>NZ_RPOC01000009.1 GCF_003946915.1 Flavobacterium ustbae | reverse complement strand
TAGCTACCGAAGTAGCGCGGATAGCCCGACCCCGATGCGTTGAGAGGGCGTATAAAGACAAAGTATGTTTGCCCTCTCGACGCATCGGGGGCACGCCCAGATTATAAAAACAAAAGTCCATTTCTAGATGAACGGAATTTTTAGAATATTTTTAATTTGT
The DNA here is from genome assembly GCF_003946915.1 of Flavobacterium ustbae. Taxonomy (GTDB): domain Bacteria; phylum Bacteroidota; class Bacteroidia; order Flavobacteriales; family Flavobacteriaceae; genus Flavobacterium; species Flavobacterium ustbae. Next base: position 200,529 of record NZ_RPOC01000009.1, on the reverse strand, counting down.
ATTTAAAACCATTTTCTGCGTTTGAATAACATAACGCCGCCAACGGAAAGGAATATCGAAACGAAAAGCAAAATCCAGATGCCGTATTTGCTTTCTTCTAGACCGTTTGGCACGTTCATTCCGTACAAACTGGCAATTAGGGTTGGAATCATTAAAATGATGGAAATCGAGGTCATCTGCTTCATAATATTATTCATATTATTGGAGATTACAGAGGCGTATGCGTCCATCATTCCGGTTAAGATGTTGCTATAGATATTGGCGGTGTCTTGCGCCTGATTTAATTCGATTTCGACGTCTTCTAGCAATTCTGGATCATAACTGGCTTTGTGTGCTTTTAGATTTTTGATTCTTTGGAATAAAACGTCATTGGCTTTTAATGAAGTAATGAAGAATACGAAACATTTTTCGATTTGAAGTAAGGCTTGCAATTCTTCGTTTTTGATTGATTTTTCTAAATTGTCTTCGGCAAGTTTGATCATTTGATTGATTTGTTTTAGATATTTCAAATACCAAACGCTTGAAGACAAAAGCAGTCTTAGAACTAAATTGAAATTGTCTTCGATTTCGATGTTTTTGCGTCTTGAATATTGCACAAAATCGGCTATGATTTCTGTTTTATAAAAACTGATTGTCACGCAGATATCATCTTTAAAAATGATTCCGAGCGGTGCGGTTTGAAAAGGGAGTTTGACATCACTGCTTTTTATCGGAATACGCATGATGATTAAAGTCCAGCCGTGTTCGATTTCGATACGGGGTCTTTCGTCAATATCTTCGATGTCGTTGTAAAATGCTTCAGGAATCTGAAGTTCTTCTAGTAAATATTTTTTATCTGTTTCTGTAGGCGATTCGATGTGAATCCAGCAATTTGAAATCCATTTTTGAATTTCTACCAATCCGTTATTGTTTGTGTAAAAGGCTTTCATTTCAAAATACTACGTGTTTATTGCAGCATCTTGAAATTTCAATTGCTGCTTTTAATTAAATACTAACGAATCATAATCGTCCATTGTGGAGAAGTGTTTTTTAAAGTGTTGCAAAAGTATCCTTTATTTTTAGAAGGAAAAAGTTTATGGCATTAATAATATATTAAAATGGTCTACGCAAAATTTTTAAACACATAGAAAGTATTCAGTGTTCAGCTTTTAGTGTTCAGTGTAAATAGAGATCCTTGAAAATGCGAATAATTTTAACGGCAAAGTGCGCAAAGATTTTTATTTAGGAAAGCCCCTAAAAATAGAAAGTTCGCAAAGCTTTATTGATTTAGCTTTGCGAACTTATATTTATGAAAAAACTTAAATTTAAAAATCTTTGCGAATCTTACGGTTAATTAGACTTTACAGTATATGTTTTTTATGCAAAAAATTATTGACTTCTTGCACTTCTCATTTTTCTTGCTAAAAGAGTGTTTTTCAAAAGCATTGCAATGGTCATTGGTCCTACTCCACCTGGAACTGGCGTAATGAATGCTGCTTTTTTACTAACTCCGTCAAAATCTACGTCACCTTTAATAACATATCCTTTTGGGTTTGATGCGTCGTCTACACGTGTAATTCCAACGTCGATAACGGTTACGCCATCTTTTACCATATCTGCTTTTAAGAATTCTGGAACTCCTAAAGCAGTGATAATGATATCGGCGTTTTTAGTGAATTCTGCTAAATCTTTAGTACGGCTATGAGTCAAGGTAACAGTTGAGTCTCCAGGATTTCCTTTACGGCTCATTAAAATACTCATCGGACGACCTACGATGTGGCTTCTTCCGATAACTACGGTATGTTTTCCTGCAGTTTCTACTTTGTAACGCTCTAACAATTCCATAATTCCGAATGGTGTTGCCGGAATAAAGCTTTCCATTTCAAGCGCCATTCTACCAAAATTCGTTGGGTGGAATCCATCAACGTCTTTATCTGGATCGATTGCTAATAAGATTTTTTGCTCATCGATATGTTTTGGCAAAGGCAATTGAACGATGTATCCGTCTAAGTTATCATCTTCGTTTAGCTCTTTGATTTTTGCTAAAAGCTCATCTTCTGTAATGGTTTCTGGTAAAGAAACTAAAGTTGAATCAAATCCGATTTCCTGACATGATTTTACTTTACTTCCTACGTAAGTTAAACTTGCTCCATTATTTCCCACTAAAACTGCTGCCAAATGAGGTACTTTTTCTCCGGCTGCTTTTATAGATTGAACTTCGGCTGCAATTTCGTTTTTAATGTCGTTAGATGTTTTTTTACCGTCTAGTAGCTGCATTGTTGTTTTGTTTCAAGTTTAATGTTTCATGTTTCACGTTAAATGCGAAACTTAATATTTATTGAATTAAAAAAGTTTCAAATTTCTGTTTCATAACTTGAAACCCGAAACTTGAAACTTTTATTATTTTTATTTTGGCATTCCCGGCATTCCACCTGGCATTCCTTTCATACCGCCCATCATCTTCATTAAGTTTTTTCCGCCTGGGCCTTGCATCATCTTCATCATTTTACTCATTTGGTCAAACTGCTTCATAAGCTGATTTACCTGCTCGACTTTTGTGCCCGAACCTTTTGCGATTCTGGCTTTTCTCTTTACGTCGATTAAGGCTGGTTTGCTTCTTTCTGCTGGTGTCATCGAGTAGATAATCGCTTCGATATGTTTGAAAGCATCGTCTTCGATCTCAACATCTTTCATGGCTTTTGAAGCACCTGGTATCATTCCAACCAAGTCTTTCATATTACCCATTTTCTTCACTTGCTGAATCTGAGTTAAGAAATCGTCAAAACCAAATTCGTTTTTAGCGATTTTCTTTTGAAGTTTTCTAGCTTCTTCTTCGTCAAATTGTTCTTGAGCTCTCTCAACAAGAGACACAACGTCTCCCATTCCTAAGATACGCTCAGCCATACGTTCTGGATAGAAAACATCAATTGCTTCCATTTTCTCTCCAGTACCAACAAATTTAATTGGTTTGTTTACGATTGATTTGATCGAAAGTGCTGCTCCACCACGAGTATCACCGTCTAACTTAGTTAAAATAACTCCGTCAAAGTTTAAGATATCGTTGAATGCTTTTGCTGTATTTACAGCATCTTGTCCTGTCATAGAATCGACAACGAACAATGTTTCTTGTGGCTGAATTGCTTTGTGTACGCGAGCAATTTCGTCCATCATTTCCTGATCTACTGCCAAACGTCCTGCTGTATCGACAATTACAACATTGAATCCGTTTGCTTTAGCATGTTTGATTGCGTTTTGAGCAATTTCTACAGGATTTTTATTTTCTGGTTCTGAGTAAACCTCAACACCTATTTGGTCTCCAACAACATGCAACTGATTGATCGCCGCTGGACGGTAGATATCACACGCTACAAGAAGTGGTTTTTTATTCTTCTTTGTTTTTAAGAAATTTGCTAGTTTCCCAGAGAAAGTCGTTTTACCAGAACCTTGAAGTCCAGACATTAAAATTACTGTCGGATTTCCTGAAAGATTTACTCCTGCAACATCTCCTCCCATTAATTCGGTAAGTTCGTCTTTTACTAACTTCACCAATAATTGTCCTGGCTGAAGTGTCGTTAATACATCCTGACCAATTGCTTTTTCTTTTACTTTGGCTGTAAAATCTTTAGCAATTTTAAAGTTAACGTCGGCATCAAGTAAAGCACGACGAACTTCTTTTAAGGTATCGGCTACGTTTACTTCTGTAATTTTACCGTGTCCTTTTAATATATGGAACGCTTTATCTAACTTATCACTTAAATTATCAAACATATCATTTTCTTTATATGAAGTGCAAAGATAATCTAATTAGATATTTCAGGCAATTTATTTTTTCTAAGGTTCATAGTTGCAAAGGCACAAAGGTGCGAAGTTTTTTTTTGCCACGAATTGCACTAATTTTTCGAATTATTTTTGCGTCAGATTTTTGTTTTGTCATGAAGAGGCTCAAAGTTTTTCTTCTAATACTTAAATCGCGCAAAGATGCAGAGGCGCAAAGTTTATTTCACGCAGATTTTTAAAGATTAAAGCTGATACCGCAGATTTCGATTTAAAAAATCAAAATTAAATCTGCCGAATCTGCAGGAAACTAAAAAACTTTTCTAAAATAAAAATCGCGCAAAGACGCAGAGGCGCAAAGTTTATTTCACGCAGATTTAAAATGATTTAAGCAGATAACGCAGATTTCTATTTCAAAAATCAAAAATTAATCTACTGAATCTGCTGAATCTGCGGGAAACAAAAAAGTCGCAAAGAATAGAAAAACTTTGCGACTTCGCGACTTTGCGAGATTAATTTGTTTAGCTTAGAACTGAAAATAGATAAATGGCTGTGATCCTGCAACGGCCGTTGCGTAAACTATCCAGTAAACAAATCCTAAGATTATTGCTTTTATTAGTAAAGGTGTTTTGTCAAAAACAGATTTCATTCCGTTTGTAAATGTTTCTGGTAAGAAATGCCAAACGTAACCGAAAAGCATTAAGCCGAATACATTTTTATATCCTAAAACAATTGTTTTCCAAAGTTCTGGTTCGAATGTTAACTGACCAATATTGTTGATTACTTGCAATGCTGTTTCGAAATCTCTTGCGCGGAAAAATATCCAACAGAAAACCACAAAATGGAATGTGATTAGGATAGAAAAAAATCGCCACAAGAAGTTTGGTCTTTTGTCTTTTTTTGATGTAAAAAATTCCATAAAAATTTTATGAACTGCCAAAGCTAATCCGTGCAATGCACCCCAAACTATAAACTGCGCTCCTGCTCCGTGCCATAAACCGCCCAAAAGCATTGTAGTAAACAAGTTGAAATTGGTTACCAAAGTTTGTTTTATTTTGCTTGAAAGCAAAAATGACAAAGAGAAAACTAAAATACTGCTTCCTGCAATGATAAGCGGAATTATACTTTCATTGTAACAAGACATTCCCCAAAGTAATAATCCGAAAAAGAATAAACTTGGAAATAAATATCCTGCGAAAGATCCCGATCTGTTTCCTCCAATCGAAATGTATAAAAAGTCTTTTAACCAAGTCGAAAGTGAAATATGCCATCTTCTCCAGAAATCGGTTATCGAAGTTGATTTATACGGCGTTCTAAAGTTGGCTGGTAATTTAAAACCTAACAATAATGCAATACCAATTGCCATATCTGAATATCCAGAAAAATCGCAATAAATCTGAATGGCATATCCGTAAGAAGCCATTAAGTTTTCAAAGGAAGTATAGCTCAGCGGCGTATCAAAAACACGATCAACGAAGTTTACTGAAATATAATTTGAGATTACAGTTTTCTTAATTAATCCGCCAATAATCAAAAACAAAGCATTGTTTACATCTTGCTTCGTCAGGTTTAATTTTTGATAAATCTGTGGCAGGAAATCTTTTGCACGAACAATTGGTCCAGCAACTAACTGCGGGAAAAAGGAAACGAAAAACAAATACTCTATATAATTTTTTGTTGGTTTAATTTCTTCTCTATAAATCTCAATAATATAACTCATTGATTGGAACGTATAGAACGAAATTCCAACAGGCAAGAAAACATTATGAAGTGCAAAATTTCCACTAAACATATCATTGTATGTCACAATCAGGAAATTCATGTATTTGAAATAGCCCAAAAGCGCCAAATTCAAAATCACACTTATCACCAGATATAGTTTTTTTACTCCATCCCGGCTTTCTTTATAAATAATCTGGCTCAATCCGTAATCTACTACCGATGAAAGCAATAGCAGCAAAAAGTAAATTCCGCTTGATTTATAATAAAAGAAAAGGGAGAAGAGAATAACATACGTTAATCTCAAATAAAATGTTTTGCGTAAAAAACCATACACAAAATAGAACACTAAAAATAAACCTAAGAATAGACCGGTATTAAATAAAAGCTTTTCGTCGGGATCGTAAACAAACCAACTCTTAACTTGTTCTATTGTAATGGCACCAAAGTTTTGAATAAACCAATTATTAATGCTCTCTATTGTTGTCAACTTAATTCTTTAATTTAAAATTATCATATGATTTTAAAACCGCCTGAGCAAACAATTTCCCTTGTTTCTCATATCCTTTTTTGGAATAATGAACCCAATCCGGGCCTATTAATCCCTGCACTTTTAATTGTTTGATTCCACTCATTCCGCCAAACTCTTCGTACAAATCCCAAACCGAAAAATCATCTTTTTGAGCAATATCAATAATTTGTCTTGAGTACTGGTTAATATAAATATTTGGTTTTCTTCTCAGCAAAGATGGTGGAGGGGTCATTACAATTATCGGTGCATTTATTTTTTGCGCTCTTATATTGCTAATAAATTCTCGCAATTCATTAATATATTTTTCTGCGTTTAAGTGATCGTAGCTTTCATTTGTTCCTAATGAAAAGACCAGCAAATCTGGGTGCAATGACTTTAGTTGTTCAAAGAATAATGGATACTTGTTATAATCAGAATATTTTGCGCCGTTTACTCCAATGCCACTATAAATAACTCCTGGTGCATCTTTTTCTAAAACAATTCCGCTTAGTTCGTAATCCTCCGCTTCTTTATTCGGAATCAAGAAAATTCGGCTTAAAGCATTATCCGAATTATAATAATGAGAATACGAGTCGGACTCTATCGCTAACGGAACAAATTCTGACATTGAAACAGTCTTTGCTCTGGTTTCGTTTGTTGCTATTTTTAATGTTCGCCCTGCTCTAATATTGTTAGATTTTAAGCGATTATCTCTTTTAATTTCGGCAATCGAAACATTGTATTTGTCTGCAATTGTACCTAGAACTTCGCCTTTTTTAATTTTGTGTATTATAACTCTTCTTTCTGTTGTCTGAATAGAATTGATTTTTGACGAAACGGCCAAATCGAACATTTTCTGATTTTGAGGCGTAATAATTTTAATGGTATTGAATTTATAAGCCGGATCTTTTACATTCATCTCTACTACAAATCCGCCAGTATCTCTCCAAAGCCCAATTCCGCATAAACCAACCGGATTATTTTTAACGGGAAGAATGTTTCTATAGCTTTCCCAAGTTCTGTTAGATTTAAAACGTTCATTGTAAGAGCCGTTTGTTCTAGCCAATTGATACGGAAATACTAAACCGCGTCCTGCATTTCCAAATTTTTGCTGCAGTTTTTTTCTGACTTCATTGGTCATTAAATCTCCTTGGATATGCGAATCTCCAATATGTACTATATTGATTTTTTGATTTTTATGATCTTCATTTTCTTCTAGCTTCTCAAAAAAATCGCTCAGTACTTTTGCATTATAAAGCTGTCCATCAGAAGGAGCTTCAATTGCTACAGAATCTGCTTTTTGAATCATACTTTTGGGTATTGGATGTTCGTCTGTTTTTGGCGTTTTTTCATTTGTTGCAAAAAAAAGACAACAAAAGAAAAAAATAAGTTTATTTATCATACACTGTCTTTTGTTACCGAAACGGAATCGGGTCTGGCTTTTTTAACTGGTTTTGGCTTAGTCCCTTCAGCATCTCTTTTTTGTCTGAGCACTTTATATTCTTCGTAACCTTTATTTAATTGTCCGTAAAGCAAATTACCAATTGCTTTTGCGCCGCGCTGATTAAAGTGCGTGTAATCCTTATTTGCTTTTGCAGGAGTTTCGTCAACCCATTTAATCATAGAACCGTCTCCTCCCATCAAAGTATATAAATTCACAAAACCAGCGTGCGTTTCAAGTGCATAGTGTTTTTGTGCTTTCATTAACGGTACCACGGCAGAATCGGTTTTCATTTCCAAATCATATTTTGTCGATTTATCTGCAGTTGAAACAATTAAAATTGAAACTCCAGGGAAAGATTCTTTGATTTTATTTACGGTCTTGGTCATTCCTTTTTCATACCAAGAATAATTTTTTGTTCCGTAATTTAAAACGTTGGTTCCATAGTGCAGGATAATCAGGTCATATTTCAAAGAATTATTAAAAGCTCTCATCACATCTGCATTGAACATAGAAATCGGAAGTCCCGAGTTTCCTCTCTGCGAGAAATTATCGACGTGAACTCCTGATCCGTTATCAAAATTAAATCCGTAGATCGGAATAGAATCGGCTTGCACAAAATTTGCTTTAAAGGCTTTTACACTTCCAGATGAAACCTTTAAGGTGTTGACTAAATTATTTGGGGAAAGACTTTTCTTAAGAGTATCTTTTCCTATAATGAAATTCACTTTTCCAACTTTAGATGAACGTCCATAAAATAAGGTTGCATTGTCTAAAGAGGTAGAGTATTTGCTAAGTCCTGCTTCGTACTGAACCCAAGTTAAATTGGCTTTATCATTTGCAAAAAACACATGTCCGTTAATCCCAAAAGGACTTGTTGGTTTTTTTACATTTAAGTAAGACTGCGTTTTCCAGTTTTTAGAATAAGTTGATTTTACAGAACCCCTTGAGGCTGCAGATTCTGAAGTGATAGGAACAAAGCCAACACCTTTCCCTCCAAAACGTTCTTGATAATTGGTACGAACGTCCTGAACGATTAAATCTCCATCGGTCATAGAATCTCCGTAATAAGCGATTCTAACCTTGCTTTGAGGATTTTTTTCTAGCTGATACAATTTCTCATAGAAAGAAATCAGGTATTGATATCCTTTGTAATTTTCGAATGTTTCGGCAGGAAACTCTATTCCTTCTTCAGTTTGATCAAAAACAATTTTCTGTTTATTAAGTGCTCTTTCGTTTGCCGCAACACTATCGTCATCTATTGCAACTGAATCTTCAGCAACAGATTCTAAAAGCAAACTGTCAATTAATATATTTTTAGAATCTAACTTACTCTCCGAAAATATTTTGTCTGGAAGGATTTGTTTAAATCCAATAAAAGCAACCAGTGCCAAAGCAACGATCGCAAAAGACTGAAAAAAATAAGATTTTGTATTCACTTAATAATTATAAAAATATGAAGGACTGCATTCAAAAATTAAACCAATTAAATAATGGTTAATTTATTGCAACAGAATTTGTGCAAAGATAGAATAACATTTTATTTCTATTTCATTTTAACAGGAAAGTAGAACAAAAAAAAGAGGTTAGAAAATCTAACCTCTTGAATCAAAAAAAAAATAAAAAAAACAAAGCTAATGATTAACTAAATTTTTAGTGTTGTTTAATTGAACATTAGTTTACCAGATTTAACTTCTTTATTCTCTGAAAGAATTTTATAGAAGTAAAGTCCTTTTTGATAGTTTGAAGGAATTTTCCAATTTACTACTTGATTTGGCGTTACTTTTCCTTTATAAACTGATTTTTCATTTCCTAACTTTTCAGAATACAATACAATTTCAATGTCTTTATCTGTAGTGAAATTGGTTGCGAAGTTTATTGATTCTGATGTTGGGTTTGGGTATACAACCAAGTCAACAATTGTGGATTCATTACTTGTTATCACTCTTTTCGCAGAAACACCATACAAACTTATAGTATTACTATTTGAAGTTTTTATTGATCTCACTTGTCTAAACAATTTTGCAAATGGATCAGTCCGTAGTATACTAATCGCTCGAGAATACGACCCCAAATTTAAATCTTTAGTAGTTTCATCAAAGAAAATAGGATCTTCTTGACTAACCAAAACCCAAGAATACCTATAATCTCCTCCCCCCCCTGTAGGTTTGCTACCAGTAACTTGATAACCATTTATTACGATAGTATTATTTTCTATATTTGATATTGGTAAAGAAAGAGTTGGTACAAAAACCTGATTACTACCTTTTGATTGCCTTCCTGAAGTCACAGATCTAGTAATAATTAAATTTGGATACCAATTTAAATAATTATATATATCTTCTGTAAGTTCCAAGTTTTGTCCAGTCTCAGGAAACACATAAGGTTCTTCTCCCCCCCATAACATCCATGAATACCTATATGAGCCAGTTCCTCCAGTTGGCAAGCTCCCTTTAACAAGAGAACCCTCTCGTGTAATAACATTATTTTTTAATTCTGGGGCAGGAATTACCGTTATAGTAACTAAATTGCTTGCTCTTGTGCCATCACTAGTAGTCACTCCATGAATATGAAGTTTATTTGTAGTAAACCTTTTAAAATATGTATTTTTATTAAGTATCCCTGGATGATAATCTTTACCTGTAGCTCCTTCAATAGGAATTAACTGAGAATCAAGCGTAGAAGTAGTACTTGATCTCCATTGATAAGCAACTAATTCATGATTTTTAAAATTCTCTCTAGCATCACCTCCAACAAGCAATTGCGCAGTACTACCTTCATTTATTGTTTGATTTTCAACTACTGTGTTCCATGCTGGCCGAGGATTTGTTGGATTTGTTGGATTTGTTGGATTTGTTGGATTTGTTGGATTTGTTGGATTTGTTGGAGAAACCGTCTTTGTAATAGTTTTATCAGAACTCTTAAATATATCATTAGAACTACTTTTATATTCCGCATACAAAAATCCTCCTGAAGCATCAAACTCACTAGCGTTTAAAGTTACTGTAATTGGTTTTGTAACTTTCAGCGCTCCTAAAAAAGAAACTACTGTAGCACTCCCTCCATTTGCAATAACTGGTGACAAAGCTACATTTCTTTTATAATAAATTGTCAAATCTCCTGTTGGTGCATTGTCACTTTGCATCACTGATGATGTGATGTCAACCGACAAAACAACACTCAATGTCGAAACATTTGCTCCAAAATTAATTGATGTAGCGAGCGCACCATTCACAGTCATATATGGAATTGATATCTTAAACTGTCCATAAGATAAAAGCGAAAAAAAACCAAGAATCAATCCAAAAATAAACTTTTTCATTTTAATATCAATTATTTGATTAAAAAAAAACCTTGAATAAAATTTATCCAAGGCTAATAATTTTGCTATTAAAAAGTAGTAGTGCTGTTTGCTTGATATGCGAAATTAAAAGTATAAAACGAAGATGCTGATTCTAAACTTGGAGTTGCTGGCGCATCTTTATAATAGCTTAAGATTTCAAATTTTGCATATTTACCATCATGTGTTTTTACAACAAATACTTTTCCTGCAATTGGAGATATAATATGAGTTGTCATATTATAACTATACCATCCATTTCCGCTTCCCGTAGGAATTGCATAAGCAGCAGTTCCATCCTGAGCAAAGGTAGATGCTGCAGGGAATAACGTTACGTTAGCAAACGTGCTCGAAACAATACTAACTGCACCAGAACCCGTTCTGTTTGGTTCTGTGTCAGCTTTTTTAACTCCACCATTTACCAGAATAGTAGTTTTACTAAAAGCAATATCCCAATTATCGTTTGTTACTACTTTATTTTCTGAAAAGCTAAACTTTGTAAATGTTGTTGCCGATGCATCAAGATTAGAAACTTTTGTAGTCACAACTGGAATTACTTCATTATTATCATCGTCACTGCTACAAGAAGCTGTAAAAATAAATAATGCTAAAAGAGAAAGTTTTAAGAATTTTGTTTTCATTTTTGTAAAGGTTTAAATAAATATTGATTAAAAAGTATATTGAATTCGTCCAAAAAATTGTCTACCGGCCAGATTACTAATTTGACTAGGATCTGTAAAATCAAACAAATTATTTGCTCCTGCTTGCAGCATAAATTTGTCTCCGATATATTTTGAAATTGATAGATTTGTTAAGAAATAATCATCTACAAATGTGTCATATTTGTCAAGTATTTGGTTACCGTTGGTATCAAATAATCCGTATTTACTTCTGTAAAAAACACGTAGATTAATGTCGGTTTTTATTTTAGGAATTGTGTACGCAAACTTAACATTTGCGGTATGTTTTGATCTGTTATATAGTCCAAAGTAGTCCGATTTTTTAATTTGAATTGTTTGTAAATCAGAGCTTCTGATGTATTGATAATCTTCGAAATTATCCAAAACAGATTTATCTTTTGCTGTTAAATACTGATAACCAAATGAAACTGAGAATTCTTTTGTAAAATCATAAGTTGAGTTAAACTCTAAACCATAAGTAAAAATTTTACTTATATTAAAATAACTGAAGACATTCTGACCATTACTTTTTTGAGCCACAACACGAGTATCTATTAAATTCTCTATTGAATTATAGAAAGCATTTACATCTAATCTTAGTTTGTTTTTTTTATAAAAAGTTCCAAGATTAATGTTTATTGAACTTTCTGGCTTCAGCGGTTCAATAAAATTCACTCCATCTACTCTTGACAAAAGTTGTCCTTGTTCTTCAAGTTGATTTAAACGGTCTTCGGCAACATTGTATCCCATGACAGTATATCCAACTGAAGGATTTGTAAAATCAAAATACAACTGGCGAAAATCTGGTGCTTTATATCCATAACCTACAGAAGATTTCAGCGAAAAATTTTCATTAACTTTATAGTTTACAGCTAATTTTGGACTAAACTGCGAAGCGTATTCACTATGATTATCATATCTAAATCCAGCAAGCAAATTCCATTTTTCTGTAGGATTATAATCATATTGGAGGTAAATATATTGTGAATTAAAATTGACACTTTTTTCAAAATAAGTTCTGTCTAAAGTCTCATAATTTAATCCTACTCCTCCTGTTAGTTTATCATTTCCCAATGAGAGTGTTGTTCTAATCTCTGGTCTAATTAACCACTGATTATAATAGGCGCTTTCAAAAAGAATATTATTTTGATCATTTAAAAACGAATCGTTTTTATAATTTGTAGTGTAAAATTCATATTCAGAATACAGTTTTGAATTCCATTTATGTTCAAATTTAATCTGCGAATTCCATTCTTTCTCCTTTGCATCACCTTTATAATTTTCAGAATTAATAATTGCGACGTTATCCATTTTCATATCATAAAAACGGTTATTCACAATTAGCTTTAGATTCTCCGAAAAATCATAATAGATCTTAGGCTGAATAGTAAAATTATAAAATGGCTCTACATTTTTTAATGCTATACTTTTATCTAAATCATAACCATCTGTAGAATAAAAATTAGCAAAAAGATTCGCGGCGAATTTCTTCTTTTTCCACAATAAATTAGTATTTGCGTCACTAGTATTAAAAGTTGCATAACGATAAGAAAGGCTTCCTGAAAACATATCCTTTTTCGGTCTTTTCGTGATTACATTTATTACTCCTCCCATTGCTTCAGAGCCGTACAATGCAGAAGAAGCTCCTTTAACAATTTCGATTCTTTCAATATTTCCCACAGAAACCCTTGACAAGTCCAACACACCCGCACTTCTTCCTACAAGAGGTACTCCATCAATCAAAATCATGGTATAAGCAGCATCCAATCCCTGCATCTGAATTCCTTCAAAACCACTTTCATCTGGAATTAAAATAATACCGGTTTGTTCACTTAAAATCTCATTTAATCTTGTAACCCCAGACTTCATAATAGCTTCAGATGTTATAACTGTCATAGGCAAAGGCAATGACGAAAGAACTCTTTCTGTTCTAGTTGCAGTAGTTACTTTAACTTCCGATAATTCATTTGTTTTAACACTATCTTTTTTAACCTCCTGAGAAAAAGAGATTTGAAAAAACAATGCAACAGTAAAAAAAGTAATTTTAAAATTCATTATTTTTATTCAATCTTAATAATCGGTGCAAATATATGATTATTTTTAATTGTTCTAAATTAAATTTATATATTTGCGAAAAATTTAAAAACAAAACATTAAGTTATGATTTCAAAAAGCCTTTTTATGTCAGCCGCTTTGGCTTTAATATGTGGTCTTGGATTTAGTCAGGACAAAAAACAACAAGACATTAAATCAATTAAATCGATGTGTGGTTGTTACGAGGTAAAGTTTAATTTCACAGAAACTTTTTCTTATCCAAAAGATACTCTTACTTACAAACCTTCTCTGACAAAACATGAATCTGCTTTAGAATGGGTAGAATTAATAGAAGACACTCCTAACAAAATATCAATGCAGCATTTACTAATTGTAAGTGATGATATGATTATCAAGCACTGGAGACAAGATTGGCTATACGAAAACACAGATTTATATAGTTTCGATAAAGGAAATTCTTGGAAATATAAAAAATTAGATAAAAAAGCCGTAAAAGGCCAGTGGACTCAAAAAGTATATCAGGTAGATGATAGTCCGAGATATGAAGGTTCTTCGACTTGGGTACATGTTGATGGAAAAGATTACTGGGCAAACGTAGCAGATGCACCACTTCCAAGAAGAGAACAAACTAAACGTAACGATTACAATGTTTTGAAAAGAAGAAACATCCACGAAATAACTTCTACAGGATGGAATCATGAGCAAGACAATGACAAATTGGTTCGTGACGATGCTGGAAAAGATGTATTGTTGGCTCAAGAAAAAGGATTCGATGTTTATACTAAAGTTCCAGACATTAAATGTCAGGCTGCTCAAAAATGGTGGGTTGCGAACAATGCTTTATGGAAAAATGTTCGTGACAAATGGCAGACTCTTTTTGACAGACATAAAGATTTAAACCTAGAAGCTAAAGTTGAAAGAAAAGCACTTTACTCTTTATTATTTGATTTAAAACCAGATACTGCAAAAGCAGAAACAGATAAAATCATTGACAAATTTGTTAAATAATTAGAATTAGTTGTTATGAAAAAGCCGGAAGTTTTGAAACTTCCGGCTTTTTTGTTTATTTAATTACTGAGGCACAGACAAAACTGTAAACAATTTACTTATTAATTAAAATTGTTACAATCATTATTTATCCCACCATAAATGAGTCGTTACATTACTAACAACAGTAGCATTCGGGTTATATTGCCTTTCATCTGATGGTATAGGAAGTCTTACTGGAATAAGTTTCGTATTAGAATTTTGATTTGGAACTAACGCAGGAAATCCAGTTCTTCTATAATCATTGTAAGGCTCCATAGTTAAGAAGAGAGCAATATATTTTTGCTTAATAATTGACTCTAAGCTAACTAATGAAGTTGTTAAACTTAAGAAATTTGGTGATGCAGCATTTCCTGTAATTTTTAGAACTGAAGCCGCTACAGCATCCCCAAATGCTTGCTTTGCATCTTGCCCTAATCTAAACCTAGCTTCTGCTTCAATAAATTTAGCTTCTGCGTACGTCACTATTCCAATAGCCGATGCAGGACTTGCAAAAGCAGAACCAATGTAAGAAGAAGATACCGTATCAATATCCTCAGGCTCATTACCAACATAAGTTGGCAATAAAGGAGATTTTGGAGTACTAAGCGCAATTGTAAAAGGCAGTCTCGGATCGTTATCATCTTTTAAAGAGTTTACAAAATAAGCGCCAGTTTTTAAATAGTTTTGACGACTTTTACCAAAAGCATACCATTGATTAAGCCCGTTTGAAGTTCCTGTAAAAAAAGTATTTGCATCATCTGCATTGGAACTTATTCCAGATTTACTAATAAAATCTAATGCTTTTTGAGCAGAATTTGAGTCCACTTCAGTTAATCTCAATGCAAATCGTGCTTTTAAAACGTATGCAATCTGAATCCATTTTTTAGTATCACCATTAAAAATATAATCATCATTTCCTGGAACTGAATTATTACTTAAAACTGGTTTTTCTAGATTTACAATAGCATCATCTAAAATCATCTGCAGCCTTGAATAAATCTCCTGTTGCGTATTATATTTTGGATTTTTAACTCCCTCATTTGCTCTGAAAGCTTCATCATAAGGAACATCCCCCCATAAATCTGTTGCATAACTTAAATTAACAGCTGTTAATATTTGGCCAATACCATTGTAATAAGGGTGTGAAGTTGCAAAATCACGGTTTAACAAATAACCGTTCATTAAAGTTGTGCTATACAAAGTATTCCATTCATTGTTTACATCCTGTTCAGAAACTATGTAACGTTGAATATCTCCTAACTGACCAACACTGGTACCAGCAAGATGCTGATCAAAAATATTTGATATTCTAATTAATCCTGTTGTATGTGTCGAAAAAGTAGAAACTTCCATTCCTGCCAATAATAAACTAGGAGTAGTTACTATAGGTGAATTAGGATTTTCATTAAAGTTGTCTAATTCAGATTGGCAGCCCACCAGCATACCAAAACCTATGGCTACCAGAACTACACTTTTAATATATTTTTTCATTTCTGTTATTTTAAATTTAAAAACCTACTTTAAGACTCATTATAAATGATTTACTTCCCGGATTATTAAAATAATCTAATCCATTAATTCTTGAACCCGCACCAGTCAAACTAGTCTCTGGATCAACACCTTTATAATTTGTATTTAGCCATAAATTTCTTCCTGTAAAAGATAATTGTGCAGAGTTAAAAACACTTAGTTTCTTCACATTAAAATCATAGCTTAAGGTTACGTCACGCAGTCTAATCCAATTAACATCTGTTATTGCTTCTTCTGCAGCACCTCCACCGTCACCTAAATATTTTTGGTAATAATTTTTTGCAGTAATAGCAATATCATTTGGAGTACCATCTTGTTTAACACCTTCAACAATATAAGTGTGTTCTCTATCTGCAGAGGCTTGAGATACACCAAAATTATGTAATCTTGCCAATGTTCCATTGTAAACAGCTCCTCCATGTCTAAAATCTAAAAGACCTGATACTGTAACTCTCTTATATGAAAAGGTATTTCTTATTCCGCCTGTCCAATTAGGTGCAGAATTACCGAGATTTCCAATTTCGCTTTGCAATAATGGCAAACCATCTGTTCCAATTATTTTCTGTCCATTGGCATTTCGTTGCCATTTTGTACCATAAAAACTTCCCAATGGCTGTCCTTTAACAGCATAATAACCAATTGATCCAAAAGCTGTCTCAATACTAATTTCATCTAGATTTCCAGAAATATCTGTGACTTTGTTCTCATTTTTAGCCCAATTCAAATTAATATTCCATTGAAAAGGATTGCGCTTTTCAAAAACATTGTAACCTAATTCTACTTCAATCCCTTTATTTACAAGCTCTGCTGCATTTTGGTAAACAACAGCAAAACCACTTGATTGTGGCAATGGCACATCTATTAATAAATCTTTAGAGGTTTTATAGTATAGATTAATATCAAATGTCAGACGGTTTTCAAAAAATTTAGTATTTAAACCAACTTCATGACCTAAAACCCTTTCCGGTTTTAATTGTTGATTCCCTAATCGCCCAGAAACTGCCATTCCATTAATTCCATTATACGGAAAACTTAATCCATCCGTAAATCCATCCGTCATAAAGGGCTGAGAATATGTGCTAATTGTTCTATAAGGAGCTGGTGCAATACCCACTTCACCATACGCATAAGTTACTTTAGCAAAAGTAGTCCATTCTGGCAAGGTAAAAGAATTTGATAACACCCAAGAAGCAGATGCAGCTGGGAATATAGCACTGTTTGCATCTGTACCATAAGTTGAAGACCATTCTTTTCTAACAGAACCTGTTATAAATAACTGATTTTTAATATCAAATTCTAATTGTCCAAAAATTGCTCTCGACATAATATTACTTTCTTCATTCGAAGTATATAGCTGAGTTGCGTTTGATAAATTATAAACTCCTCTTACAGCAAGTTCTTTACCTCTTGAAAAAACATCTGAATTTTGCGATGAACGTAAATTAAGACCTGCAGTATAATTTATCTTCAACCATTCCGATTTTAATGGCAACAAACCATTTGCTAAAAGATCACCATAAAATTGCTTATTGTTAATATTGTTGAAAGCCACTTCTCCTATTCCTGCTAGATTATCACCATTAGAAGAAATAGCATAGATCTGCTTGCGGTAGTCCGAGTATGCGTCTATTCCTCCTTTTACTGTCAAAGACAACCATGTAGCAGGGGTGTAGGTTAGAAACATATTTCCAAAAACTCTATTCACATCGCTCGTTGCAGGGTTTTCATTTACAGTAAAATATGGGTTATCATATGAAGAAATGTAGTTTAAATTATTTCCTTCACTATCCATATAATTCCTTAAATCATAATTTCCTACAGAACGCATTAAGCTTAGCATAACACCCGAAGAATTACTTCCGTTCTGAGCTAAGGTATTAGTGGTGTGCGTATATTGTAAACTTCCTCCTGTTTTCCATTCGTTACTTAACTTTAGATCTCCTACTACTCTAAGTGTATTTCGTTTCAATCCTGTTTCTGGAATCATTCCCGTTTGAGTAACATTTCCATAGGAAGCTCTATAAGTAGCTTTCTCATCTCCGCCATAAAAAGACAAGTTGTTTGTAAAAGTTAATCCTTCTTTAAAAAAGTTGCCAACATTATCATACATTGGTACTCCTAACTGTTCAGCGGAAGGCCCCCAACTTTGCGGTGTGTTTGAATTAATTGATGTTGCAGTATTACTTGTACCTTGAACATATTTCGATTGTCTTGCTGGCAGCTGACTTACTTTATCAATAGCAAGTGAAGTGGTATAATCTATACCAAGTCCTTTTCCAGCTTTACCCTTTTTAGTTGTATAAATTATAACCCCATTTCCAGCACGTTCTCCATAAAGAGCTGCAGCAGCAGGCCCTTTAAGAACAGATACATTTTCAATGTCTTCTGGATTAATATCTAGAGCTCTATTAGAATTATTAATACCTGAAAGATTTGCATTAAACGGATTATCACCTGCTGATGTTTGGCTAGTACTATTATCAATAGGAACTCCATCTACAACAATTAAAGGATCTGAGCTTCCTAGTATTGTATTTACCCCTCTAATAATAATTTTACTTGATGCACCTGGAGTACCGCCTGTACCAATAACCTGAACTCCGGCTGCTTTTCCTGCTAATGCTTGAAGAACATTCTGTTCTCCCGATTTTGTTATTTCATCAGAATTAATTTTTGAAACTGCATATCCCAAAGATTTTTCAGATCGTTTAATCCCTAATGCAGTAACCACAACACTTTCCAGTTCTTGTGCTCCAGCATCTGTCATTTTTACGTTAATTACAGATGAATTTGCTGCAATTTCTTTAGTATTCATTCCTATATAAGTAAACACTAGCACTTGATTTGATGATGCTTTAATTACATATTTTCCATCAAAATCGGTTTGTGTCCCCAATTTAGTTCCTTTAACTAATACACTGACACCCGGCAAAGGTATTCCCGCATTATCTGAAACCACTCCTGCAATTATTTTCTCCTGAGCAATACTTGACTGTAAAATCAGAACAAAAAAAAGCATCATAAATCCTTTTAATTTTTGTTTCATTATTTTTTGTTTTTAATTTGAGGGCGAACTTAAAAAATTTAAATAATTTTAACAAGAATACATTTACTTTTAACATAAATATATGAAATATTTATACTACAAATAAAATGATGATACAATTAGTGAATAAAATTATTTTAGGAAAGAAAAAACAAATAGAATATGCAATAAGAACAAAAACCATCTATAATAGACGGTTTTTTATTCTGCTCATTTTTACTAAAAGGGTTACTAATTCAAAATAGTTAAAAACGAATAGTAGAATTGACTTAATAATCTATTACCTGCATCGTAATTTCCACAGAAGCCAAGGCAAAATTAACTGGAAATTTTATCTCAAAAAGATCACTAAAGCCAAAAAAACAATAAAAAAAGCCAATAGTTTTACAACTATTGGCTTCTGTTTCTTTATGAATTAAATTCTTACATTCTCTCTGGAACTTCAATTCCTAATAAATCCAATGCAGATTTTATAACTTCGGCAACTTTTTGAGAAAGCTGCACTCTGAATATTTTTTTGGTCAAATCAACTTCACCCAAAATATGTACTGACTGGTAAAAAGAGTTGTATTCTTTTACTAAATCGTAGGTATAATTGGCAATTAATGCTGGACTATGATTGTGAGCGGCATTTTGAATTATTTCTGGAAAAAGTTCGATTTGTTTTACCAGTTCTTTTTCTTTTTCATGCAATTCTTCTATTTCAATTTTAGTACTAAAATCAAAATCTGCTTTTCTTATGATCGATCTAATTCTGGCATACGTATACTGAATAAATGGTCCTGTATTTCCAGCAAAATCTACAGATTCTTCGGGATTGAATAAAATACGCTTCTTAGGATCTACTTTTAAGATATAATATTTTAAAGCTCCAAGACCAATTGTTTTATACAATTTTGCTTTTTCTTCAGCAGAATAACTATCTAGTTTTCCTAAATCTTCTGAAATTTGTTTTGCTGTTGCAGTCATATCGTGCATTAAATCATCTGCATCTACAACAGTTCCTTCACGGCTTTTCATTTTTCCTGACGGTAGATCTACCATTCCGTATGATAAATGATACAGATTTGAAGCCCAATCAAAACCTAATTTTTTTAGAATTAGAAACAAAACTTTAAAGTGATAATCCTGCTCATTTCCAACAGTATAAACCATACCGCCAACATCTGGCATATCCTTAACACGCTGAATTGCTGTCCCGATATCCTGTGTCATATAAACTGCTGTTCCATCTGAACGTAATACGATTTTACGATCAAGGCCTTCATCAGTTAAATCAATCCAAACAGAACCGTCTGGATCTTTTTCAAAAACACCTTTATCTAGACCAACCTGAACAACATCTTTCCCTAATAAATAAGTGTTGCTTTCGTAATAGTATTTATCAAAATTAACTCCCAGATTAGTGTAAGTCGTTGCAAAACCTTCATAAACCCATTCGTTCATTTTTTTCCAAAGCGAAATCACTTCTTCATCTCCTGCTTCCCATTTCTTAAGCATATCCTGAGCTTCGATAATAATCGGAGCCTGTTTTTTTGCTTCTTCTTCAGTTTTACCAGATTCAATCAATCCGTTAATTTCGTTTTTGTATGCTTTATCAAATTCTACATAATATTTACCAACTAGTTTATCTCCTTTTAAACCAGAAGTTTCAGGCGTTTCTCCGTTTCCGAATTTCTCCCAAGCTAACATCGATTTACAAATATGGATTCCTCTATCGTTGATAATTTGTGTTTTGTATACTTTTTTACCAGAAGCCTTTAAAATTTCAGCAACAGAATAACCTAACAAATTGTTACGAACGTGGCCTAAGTGCAAAGGTTTATTTGTGTTTGGAGAAGAGTATTCCACCATTACTGCCTTTTCAGCAGGATTAGGCTCTACAAATCCAAATTGTTTTTGATCTCTTATTCCATTAAAGAAATTCACATAATAACTGTCTGATATAACAATATTCAAGAAACCAGAAACTACATTAAAGCGAGCCACTTCTGAAACATTTTCAACCAGATAAGTTCCAATTTTATTTCCCAGTTCTGCTGGATTACTTTTAATCACTTTCAGTAAAGGAAAAATCACCATTGTGATATCGCCTTCAAACTCTTTTCTAGTAGTTTGAAACTCGATTTTATCAACAGTAACATCAAATAATGCTTGTAATGCTTTTTGTATAGAAGGTGTAAGAATTTGTTGTAATGACATGTAAACTTATTTTAAAGTGAGCAAAGATACTGCTTATTCATCAATTAGAGAAAATCAAAAACATATTAAATTCAAGAAATGAATTTTGATTTGACAAAAAAGCACCTTTTTTAATTGTTAAAATTATCAAAAAACCAAAAGCCTAATCTCTTACAAAACAGCTAATGAGAAAAAATTTTCTTTTTTTTATTTAATTTCTTGTAACATATCAAATGTAAAAGAGTCTTACATAGTGACTTCAATTTTTGTTGATGTCACGAAAAAAGAAAAAAAAGAAAACTAACAAAACGAAATCATCATCAATCAAATCAAAAATAATCAGTAAAAAAATCATGAAATTAAAATTCTTTCTGTTTGCATTATTGGGGATAATCGCAACAGCACAAGCTCAGAATACTGGTAGTATTTCTGGAAAAATTACAGAAAAGTCTAATAATGCGCCGATTTCTTATGCCACAGTTTCGCTAAAAGAAAATGGAAAAGTAATTTCTGGAGTAAATACAGACGACAATGGAGACTTTTCTTTTAAAAATATTACTTTAAAAAGCTACACTATCGAAATTCAATACATTGGATTTCGAAAATATATTGGTTCTGTACTTTTGAGCGATAACAAAAAAACGGCAACTGTTAATGTTTCTCTAGAAGAAGAAGCAACGCAACTAAAAGGTGTAAATATAGTTGCAGAACGCTCGACAATTGAACAAAAAATTGATAGAAAAGTAGTAAACGTTGGAAAAGATTTAACTACCGCTGGGGCTTCGGCATCGGATATTATGAACAATATTCCGTCTGTAAATGTAGATCAGGATGGAAAACTTTCGCTGCGCGGAAATGATAACGTTCGTGTATTAATTGACGGACGCCCTACAAACATTGACCCTGCTCAGTTGCTGAAACAGATTCCATCAACTTCTATTAAAAAAATTGAGCTTATTACCAATCCTAGTGCGAAGTATAATCCAGAAGGAATGTCTGGAATCATCAACATTATTTTGCATAAAAATGCCAATACAGGTTTTAACGGATCTTACAGCGGAGGTATTACTTTTGGTAAAACAGCAAAATACAATCAGTCTTTAGATTTAAACTATAAAACCGGAAAAGTAAATTTCTTTGGTAATGTAGGACAGAATTTTGGAACCTATCAAAATGATGGTTTTATTCAAAGATTTGATCAAGATATTACTCAAAAAATTGATGTCTTGAATGACAATGAATCGTACTTATATAAAATTGGAATGGATTATTTAATTGATGATCATAACACTTTATCTATTTATACCAACCAAAACAGATCTGATGGTAAAGGTTTTGTAGATACTGATATTGATTACAATAATGTAACTAATTCTGATATTTCTAATATTTTTCAAAAATCAAAATATTGGGGACCAGATCAAGTTGGAACCTACAATTTGGCCTACAAGCACATTTTCAAAAAAGAAGGCCATACTTTAGATTTTGAAGCCAATTATAGTGATAATAAAGAAACGCAACATGCTTCTTTTGATACTCAAACGACCAATACTGATAACACTTCTTCAGATATTGCATACAATGATTTTCTAAAAGGAACTAGAAAATTAAGCACTATAAATGTTGATTATGTTAATCCGTTAAACGAAAAAACAACTCTTGAAGCTGGAGCAGAAGCCAGAATTACAAGAACAGGCAACGATTATACAACAGGAAACCCTTTACTTCCTGCTGAAGACCAAACGTCTCATTATACTTATGATACAGACATTTACTCTGCTTATGTAACATTTGGACAAAAATTCAAAAAATTCAGTTATCAAGTAGGTGCTCGTTTTGAAAGTTATAAAGCTAAAGCTAACTTAAATTACGGACAAACTACATTTGATGATGATTATATTACCTTATATCCATCTGCTTATCTAACGTACAACTTAAACGAGAAAAATACTTTACAATTAAGTTATAGCCGTCGTGTAGACCGTCCGAGTTTAGAGCAGACAAAACCTATTCGTGAATTTGCCACTCCGTTGGTTACTTCATTAGGAAATCCAGAATTAAGACCTCAGTTTACAAATTCTGTAGAACTAAATTATACTAAAACTCTTGAAAAAGGAAGTTTTACAGCTGGCGTTTTTGTGAGAAGTATCAACGATCAGATCAGTAGAATCTTATATCCTGATCCTGCAGACCCTAATAAAGAAAAACAGATTATGACGTTTACAAACTACGATCATAATACGGCTTACGGATTTGAACTTTCGTTCAATTATAAAATTACAAAATGGTGGGATATTCAGCCTTCTATTGATTTCTCAAGTATTAATCAGCAAGGTATTGTGTTCTTATACGACCCAGCGACTAATACAAGTAACCCAATCGATCGTAAAATTACAGTTGCTGCTTTCAACGGACGTATGAACTCTAATTTTAAAGTAAATAAACGTTTAAGTTTCTTAGCATTCGGATTCTATAGAGGTGCTACAAACGGACTTCAAAACAATAGTCACGAAATGTATAAAATGGATATTGGTACACGTTATACATTGTTAGATAACAAAATGAATTTAAGTGTTCGTTTTAATGATGTCTTCAATACTATGAAATATGCCTTTGACACGATGTATCCTTATCCGCAAGCGGGTCAGTTTAAATGGGAAAGCCAAACGGTATATGTTGGTCTGACTTACAACTTTGGAGGCGGAAAAATCAAAAATTTACAGCGTAAACAAAGAGATGATAACACTAATAAAGGTGGCGGTGGAATGTTTTAATTCTCTTTTTAAAAGATTTTTTAATATTTTGAATAATTTCTTGTAGAAAAAAAGTCTGGAGTATGCCAACTCCAGACTTTTTTTATTTTTATGCAATTATAAAAAATTACGCAATTCTTTTATTTCTTCCGGATTTGCCGTTTCAGAATCGTCTGTCACTGCAGATGAATGGTAAAAAGTCAAATCTAATTTTTCTTGCAGCAATTTGATATTAGAAGATCGAAGACCTCCGCCGGGCATAATTTCTATTCGATCTCCCGCCAATTCTTGAAGTCTTGCTAAAGCTAAAATTCCTTCTTCGACATTTACTCCTTGACCAGAAGTCAAAATTGTTTTGAAACCGCAGTCGATAACTGATTCAAGAGATTTTTCTGGATTTTTAACTATATCAAAAGCGCGATGAAATGTACAAGAAAGCGGATGCGCCAAATGCACTAATTCTTTATTCTGCTTTTTATTTATTTTTCCATCATCTTTTAAGATTCCAAAAACAAAACCGTCAACACCTAATTTTTTATATTGCTTGATATCTTGTTTCATTTCTGTTAGCTCTTCATCAGAATAAACAAAATCGCCACCTCGAGGCCTAATAATAACATGCATTTTTATATTTAGACTTTCGCGAACTTTTAATACCAAAATCGAGTTTGGCGTAGTTCCTCCCAATTTCATGTTTTCACAAAGTTCAATTCTGTCCGCGCCATTTTCTTGAGCGATTAATGCCGATTCGTAGTTAAAACAAGCTATTTCGAGTTGATTTTTTTTCATTTAATAATTTAATTTCTTTGATTTGTCATTCTGAGGAACGAAGAATCTCACTAGAAATTCGACAATGTTATAGAACTTGTGTGATTCTTCGTTCCTCAGAATGACAAAAATTTTGCAATTTAATTTCCAACACTAAATTATAAAAAAACCTGCTCCAAATAAGAAACAGGTTTTAAAAAAAATATAATGTAAGATGATTATTTTACCATTTAATAATTGCACTTGCCCAAGTAAATCCACTTCCGAAGGCTGCTAGAACTACAGTATCTCCAGATTTGATTTTTCCTTGTTCCCAAGCTTCAGTTAAAGCAATCGGAATAGACGCTGCTGTTGTATTTCCGTATTTCTGAATATTGTTATGAACTTGGTCATCCGTCAATTTAAATTTATTTTGAATGAATTGCGAAATTCTCAAATTTGCCTGATGCGGAATCAGCATATCAATATCCGAAACTTGCAATCCATTTGCTTCCAAACCTTCATTGATTACTTCTGCAAAACGAACTACAGCATTTTTAAATACAAATTGTCCATTCATATAAGGATAATAACTTTCATCGTTCGGATCATTATCTGCAATAATGTCTGTTACCCAACGCGCTCCCATTCCTGGTGCTTGTAGAGCCAATTCTTCTGCGTGTTCTCCTTCTGAATGCAAATGTGTAGATAAAATTCCCTTTGTTACATCTTCTTCACGACTTAAAACTGCTGCTCCTGCTCCATCTCCGAAAATTACAGAAACCCCACGTCCACGTGTTGTCATATCCAATCCAGTTGAGTGAACTTCAGAACCAATCACCAAAATGTTTTTATACATTCCGGTTTTAATATATTGGTCTGCAACAGAAATTGCATAAACAAAACCAGAACATTGATTTCTTACGTCTAATGCTCCAACTGTCCTTAAACCTAAATCTCTTTGAACCAAAACACCTGGTCCTGGAAAATAATAATCTGGACTTAATGTAGCAAAAACTACAAAATCAATATCTTCTTTGGCAACGCCAGAACGCTCGATTGCAATTTTAGCTGCTTTTACTCCCATTGAAGTAGTAGTGTCTTCTCCACGAATAATGTGTCTTCTTTCCTGAATTCCAGTTCTTTCCTGAATCCATTCATCATTCGTATCCATTATCTTAGACAAATCATCGTTAGTCACCACATTAGAAGGAACATAATATCCTAAACCAGCTATTTTTGAATGATACATAATCTATTATTATTTATTAAAAAATTGGATTGCAAATTTACGCATACTTTAAAATATACGTACACAAAATACTATTTTTTTCGTAATTGGCAATTTATTATATTTTAATTATACAGCTTATAAGAATCATTTACTTTCTGAAAAGGCAATTTTATACTGTAATTACTGAAAAAAGTTAAAAATTAAAGATTGAGATGTAACAAGACAAAAGTAAATTAGACAAACATTTGAATACCATTTACAAACCAAAAAAATTCAAACTATGAAATTAAAGGTTACGCTTTTCTTACTTTTAAATATAAGTTTCTGCTCTTTTGCTCAGGAGAACTTAACTTATCAAAAACCGTCTAAATCTATTTTAGATCTTGCAGATTATCAAAGAGCTCCTTCGGTATCTATGGATACAAAAAAAGAAAACATGCTCTTACTTTATCGAAATACTTATAAAACCTTAGACGACCTAAATCAGGAAGAAGTTCGTTTAGCGGGTTTACGAATAAATCCCATTACTAATATTTCGAGCACAGTAACGTATGTAACGAATCTCAAATTACGAAAAATAAACGGAAAAGAAGAAATTCAAGTAAAAGGTCTTCCGGAAAATCCGAAAATTACAAATATTCTCTGGTCGCCAAATGACAAAAAAATTCTGTTTTCTCACACTACAAATTCGGGAGTACAACTTTGGGTTTTAGATGTAGCAACAGCAGGGGCGGTAAAACTTACAGAAGCAACAGTAAATGCTAATCTGGGAAATCCATTTAACTGGTTTTCTGACAGTGAAACGATTTTGGTAAAAATGCTTCCTAAAAACAGACCTGCACTTTTAGATTCAAAAAAAGATTTACCTACAGGCCCAATTATTTCAAACACTTCAGGAGAAAAATCGCAAAATAGAACTTATCCTGACATGTTGAAAAACAAAAATGATGAAGCTAATTTTGAAACCAGCATAACTTCTGAATTGTATAAAGTCAAATTAAATGGTGACGCAGTATTATTTAAAGACGCCGCTATGTTTGCCGGAGAAAGAATATCTCCTGATGGCAATTATATTATGTTAACCACTATTCACAAACCATTTTCTTATGTAGTTCCTTTAAACAGATTTCCTTCTAAAACTATTGTTTATGATTTAAACGGAAGAGAAATCAAAACCGTAAATGACGTTTCTCTTAACGAGATTATGCCAAAAGGTTTTATGGCTGTTCGCAAAGGGAAAAGAGAAATGGCCTGGAGAAATGACAAACCTGCAACATTATCTTACGTGGTTGCTCTAGACGAAGGAGATCCTGCAAATAAAGTTGAATTTAGAGACGAAATCTTTCTTTGGGATGCGCCTTTTGATAAAGAAGCTTCTTCTTTAGTTAAAACACCTCAACGTTTCAGCGACATTATTTGGGGAACTGAAGAAGTTGCAGTTCTTTCAGACGAATGGTACGACACGAGAAATAGTAAAACTTATTTAATAAATCCGTCAAAAACCGGTCAGCAACTTAAATTAATTACCGACAGAAATTCTCAGGATGTTTATTCAGATCCAGGAATTTTTGAAACAAGAAAAAATGCTTATAACAAATATGTTTTGGCTATTGAAAAAAATAATCTTTACAGAATTGGCGATGGCTACACCAAAGAAGGCCAATTTCCTTTTGTGGATGAATTTAATCTGGAAACTTTAAAATCAAAACGCATTTATACTTCTTCTTATAAAGATAAAAAAGAGGATATTATAGAAATTGAAGATTTTAAAACAGGAAAAGTTCTGGTTCAGATTCAGTCTAAAACAGAATATCCTAATTATTATTTCAGAAACATTAAAAAACAAAACAGCTTAATTCCGATAACCTATTTTAAAAATCCATTTGAAAGTATAAAAGATGTGAGCAAAGAAGTTATCAAATACAAACGTAAAGATGGCTTGGAACTTTCTGGAACTTTATATCTTCCTGCTGGTTATGATAAAACGAAAAAAGAAAAATTGCCACTATTGATCTGGGCTTATCCTGCAGAATATAAAGATAGAAACAGCGCTTCTCAATCGACTCAAAACTCAAACGAATTTACATTTCCATATTACGGATCGTTTGTATATTGGGTTACAAAAGGCTATGTGGTTTTAGACGATGCTGCATTTCCAATTATTGGTGAAGGAACTACAGAACCAAACGACAACTTCGTTTCGCAATTAGTTGATAATGCCGCTGCGGCGATTGATGCCGTTGATGCTTTAGGTTATATTAATCGTAAAAAGGTTGCTGTTGGAGGACATTCGTATGGAGCCTTTATGACGGCTAACTTATTAACGCATTCTAATCTTTTTGCGTGCGGAATTGCAAGAAGCGGTGCTTACAACAGAACTCTTACTCCATTCGGATTTCAGTCTGAACAAAGAAACTATTGGGAAGCTCCAGAGGTGTACAATACCATGTCACCTTTTATGAATGCAGAAAAAATGAAAACCCCAATGCTATTAGTTCACGGAGAAGCAGATAACAATCCTGGAACTTTTACTTTGCAGACAGAACGTTATTTTCAGGCTTTAAAAGGATTGGGAGCACCTGCCAGAATGGTCATTCTGCCAAAAGAATCCCATGGCTATGTAGCCAAAGAAAATATTCTTCATTTACTTTGGGAACAGGATCAGTTTTTAGAAAAATATCTAAAAAATTAATTTTCAATAATTCCAAAAAAGAAACCCGATAAAATTAATTATCGGGTTTCTTTTTTTATAAATAATTTAATGCCAAAAACACTTCTTGCTCAATCGGTAAATCGATCTCGCTTTCAAAGAAAATCAGTTGCCTCTTATAAACTGTTTCAATCAGATAATGGCTTCCTCTAAAATAGGTTCTTCTAATTTTTACCATTAGTTTTGATTCCGAAACCATTTTAAATTGATGCGGATAAACTAGTGTTTTATGAGTTTCATCTGCATACGATAGTAATAAATGAGTAGGTATTTCATTAACTTCTCCAAACAAAGAAGCCACATATTTAATTTTTGGATCCTCATATATTTTTGATGGATCGTCTTTTATCAGTACTTCTCCATGCCTCATTACGATGGCTTGATCTGCAAAAGACAAGGCATCTGTACTATCATGTGTTGCAATAATACAAGTAATACCTTTTTGTTTTAAGTAACGGAATAAATTACGGCGCAGTGCATTTTTTCTGAAAGCATCAATTTGACTGAATGGCTCATCCAATAAAATCACTTCAGGTTCTAAAGCCAAAACTCTTACCAAAGCTACTCTCTGCTGCTGCCCTCCACTTAAAAATTTTGTCTTAACATTAGAGAACTGATCCATTTCTACCATTTCTAATAATTCCTGAACACGCAGCTTTTTCATGTTTGCAAAACCATTTGATAGAAACTTACCTACATTCTCTGCAACGGTTTCATAAGGAGACAAATCAAAATCTTGAGCCAAGTATTTCATATATGGCATTCCGGGAATCAAATTAAATTTTGGCCCCAAAACTGGTTTATCTTCATAAAAAATTTTCCCTTCGTCCAGATCATATAATCCATATATAAGCTTGAGAAGCGTACTTTTTCCGCAGCCACTCTCTCCAATAATGGCAATATTCTGGCCTTTTTCAATAGAAAAAGAAATGTTTTTTATAACGGGGTTTTCGGTGTACGAAAAAGATATATTTTGTATGTCGAGCATGAGTTGTAATATGAGACGTCAAATTTACAATGTTTAATTTCTAAAGTCAAAAAAAAGCTGCTTCAATTATGAAACAGCTTTTTTTATATTTTATTTTATCTGAAATTATTTTCCAGCTTCCGCTTTTGCGTCATTTACCATTTTATCGTTTGCTGTAATTGAGAATTCAACACGACGGTTTTGCGCTCTTCCTTCTGGAGTATCATTTGTTGCAATTGGATCTGCAATTCCTAAACCTGAAGTTTTGAAACGGCTTGATTTTAATCCTTTTGAAACCAAATAAGCTTGCACAGAAGCAGCTCTTTGTCCAGAAAGTGTCAAGTTATATTCTGGTTTTCCAGTATTATCTGTGTAACCAAAAATTTGAATATCTGTATCTCCGTAGTCATTAAATACAGGAACTAATTTATCTAAATTTGCTTTTGCTTGAGAAGTCAAAGTTGACTTATTGGTATCAAAACGCACCGCATTTTCATTTAATGTCAAGTGAATTCCTTCTCCAACTCTTTCTACAGAAGCGCCTGGTAATGCCTGATCGATTTCACGGGCTTGCTTATCCATTTTGTTTCCAATTAAAGCTCCAGTTCCACCACCTACAGCAGCTCCGATTGCAGCTCCTAAAGCAGCGTTTCCGCCTTTTCCTAAATTGTTACCCAAAATACCACCAATTACACCACCAGCAACTACACCAATTCCGGCTCCTTTTTGTGTATTATTTGCGTTTTTCACTGAATCACAGCTAGCAAAAAAACTAGCAATAACCATTAAACTACTTAAACCTAAAACCGTTATCTTTCTCATTTTTTATATCTTTAAAATATTAATTAGCTCTTTGAAATTGATAAGTCACATCTTTTACTTGACCTCCAACATTGATATTATCGATTAACTGAAATGAACTTTCAGTTACACCTGAAACTTTAAGCAAATAGCCATCTCTTACTTTTTTTGCTTTTTCGCCTGCATCAAGAATTTTTAACACAAATAAACCTTGATTGTTGATACTCCATACAATTGGAGAAGAAAATGCAGTACAGCTAGGAGAAGTTAAAGCCATTGTTCCTTTGTTATTATTAGAAACAAAGCTCCAAGTACTTCCAATAAAACATTTTGAATCTGCCAAATCAAAAGAATTTACTTTAATATAATCAGAACCTGGATAAGAAACATTGGTAAGCACCCAATTTCCTTTTAACGCCACTTGAGTCGATTTGTCAAGTTTGGTAGAAAGCGTTGTGTCTGTTGAAGCTGTCGACGAAGCTGATTTACACGCGAAAAACATCACGGCAATCAAACATATAAAAATACTCTTCTTCATTTTTACAATTTTTTATAGATTAATATTTTGCTTTTTAACAATTATTGTACCACAAATATACGACTGGTTGTGTTATTTTTTGTTTTACAATCTATTTATTTTCTTTCAAAATTAACATTTCAGACATTTTGTCACCCATAATAAAATTGGTATTTTATTTGAACAAGTGAAAATCATCAAATTAAATCAAAAAATTAAAAAATATGGCAACAGGTAAAATTAATGTTTCAGTAGAAAACATTTTTCCCTTAATTAAAAAGTTCTTATACAGCGACCACGAAATTTTCTTGCGCGAGCTTGTTTCTAATGGTACTGATGCTACTTTAAAATTAAAACATCTTATTAGTATTGGCGAAGCTAAAGTAGAATACGGCAACCCGATTATTGAGGTAAAAGTGGACAAAGAAGGTAAAAAAATCCACATTATAGATCAAGGTTTAGGTATGACTGCTGATGAAGTTGAAAAATACATTAATCAGGTCGCTTTTTCTGGTGCTGAGGAATTTTTGGACAAATACAAAGATTCTGCAAAAGATTCTGGAATTATCGGGCATTTTGGTCTTGGTTTCTATTCTGCTTTTATGGTAGCTGAAAAAGTTGAAATCATTACAAAATCATACAAAGATGAGCCAGCTGCACATTGGACATGTGACGGAAGTCCAGAGTTTACGTTAGAACCTGCTGACAAAACTTCACGCGGAACTGAAATCATTCTTCACATTGCAGAAGACTCTCTTGAGTTCTTAGACGATTCTAAAATTAGCGGTTTATTGAATAAGTATAACAAGTTTATGCCTATTCCAATTAAATTTGGAACAAGAACTGAAACGCTTCCAAAACCAGAAGATGCTCCAGAAGATTACGTTAATGAAACTGTTGAAACTGACAATATCATTAACAACCCAAATCCAGCATGGACCAAACAGCCTTCTGAATTGTCTGATGAAGATTACAAAAACTTCTACAGAGAATTGTATCCAATGCAATTTGAAGATCCGTTATTCAACATTCATTTAAATGTAGATTATCCGTTTAACTTAACTGGTATTTTGTATTTCCCTAAATTGGGTTCAGACATGCAGATCCAGAAAGACAAAATTCAGCTGTATCAAAACCAAGTTTACGTTACCGATAACGTGGAAGGAATTGTTCCTGAATTCTTGACAATGCTTAAAGGTGTAATTGATTCTCCGGATATTCCACTAAATGTTTCTCGTTCTGGTTTACAGGCAGATGGAGCAGTTAAGAAAATCTCAAACTACATTACTCGTAAAGTAGCAGATAAATTAAAAGCTTTATTTAACGAAAACCGTGCAGATTTTGAAGCAAAATGGAACGATATTAAAATCGTTTTAGAATACGGAATGCTTTCTGAAGATAAATTCTACGAAAAAGCAGGCGCATTTGTTTTATACCCAACGGTAGATGACAAATACTATACTTTAGAAGAATTAAAAGAGAATTTAAAAGAAAAACAAACCGACAAAGACGGTAAACTGGTTGTTCTTTATGCAGGAAACAAAGACGCACAGCACTCATACATTGAGGCAGCAAAAGATAAAGGTTACGAAGTATTGCTTTTAGATTCTCCGATTATCTCACATTTAATTCAGAAAATCGAAAATGACAACACCGACCTAACTTTTGTACGTGTTGACTCTGACCATATTGACAACTTAATTAAAAAAGAAGAAAATGCTATTTCTAAATTATCTGATGACGAAAAAGCAGCTTTAAAAACTTCTTTAGAGGCTTATATTCCAAAAGCATACTCTGTTCAATTGGAAGCTATGGACTCTCAGGCAGCCCCATTTATTATTACGCAACCAGAATTTATGCGTAGAATGAAAGAAATGAGCCAAACTGGCGGCGGAATGTTCGGAATGGGCAACATGCCAGAAATGTACAATTTGGTTGTGAATACAAATTCTGATTTGGCTTCAAGCATTTTAAACACTGAAGACAAAACGCACCAAGAACATTTAGTAAAACAAGCTTTAGATTTAGCTAAATTGTCTCAAAACCTATTGAAAGGTGAAGCGCTTACTGCTTTTGTAAAAAGAAGTTTTGAAATGATTAAATAAGCATTCGAAAATATATTTTTAAAATCCTGCAAATTAAGTTTTGCAGGATTTTTTTTTAGCCTAAAATCACCCTTCAAAAAAGGGGCATTCTCCCCTTTTCTCCAACACATTCTTTAGATAATTTTGATTACCAACAAATTAACTCAATCAAAATTCTAGAAATCATGGATAAAAGAAAGTTTACAGAAAATGGAGAAATTCTAGCAATTATTAAAGATTTAAAAGAACAGATAAAAGACAAAAAATTCTCTGACATAATAGACAACAATAATTGCCAATATGTCGATCTTGTACAGGAAGGTGGCGGTGTGCTCGGAATTGCTTTGGTCGGTTATGTTTATGTTTTAGAAAAAATGGGAATTCGTTTTTTAAGTCTGGCAGGAACCTCAGCGGGAAGTATTAACACGATGCTGATGGCGGCCGCAGGAACATGCGACATAGAAAAATCGGAATGGATTCTGGACTGTTTATGCAACAAAAATTTATATGATTTTGTTGATGGCGATCATGATGCCCGCGAATTTATTGATGCTTTGCTCAGTGATGCCGGAAATCTAAAATTAATAATGAAAGGCTGTCAGGTAGTGGATAATTTTAAAGATGATTTAGGGTTAAATCCTGGAAATAATTTCCATCAATGGATGACCAATCTACTTTCGCAAAAAGGAATAAAAAATTATGCCGATTTGAAAGCTTTAAGAGAAAAAGGAATTTCGGATAAAAACAAATTATATCGAGTAAATCGTTTAAACCAAGGCGACAAAGAAGAATATACGCGAGTAGACCATTGGAGCCAAATGGCCATAATTACAGCAGATATTACTACCGAAAGCAAAATTGTTTTCCCAAAAATGATTGACTTATTTTACTCTAACCCAGACGTTCAGAATCCAGCTGATTTTGTTCGAGCTTCGATGTCGATTCCGTTATTCTTTACACCTTTTAAAATAAAAAACATCCCAACAGGAGTCGATGCTTGGAATAAATGGAATGATGCAACCTGCCTGAGAACATCTGTACCATCAGAAGTTATGTTTATGGATGGCGGCATTATCTCAAACTTTCCAATTGACATTTTTCACGAGAATATGAATGTACCCGCATCTCCCACTTTTGGCATCAAACTGGGTTACGACAAAAGTGAAATCAATAAAAATGAAAAATTCTCTAACTTAATTAGCTCTTTGTTTGACACTGCCCGTTATGGCTACGATTCTGAATTTCTGCAAAAAAATCCAGACTTTAAAAACTTAATTGGATACATTGACACCGGAAGCCATAATTGGCTCAACTTTAATCTGACAGACGATGCAAAAATTGACCTTTTTATTAGAGGCGCTCAAAATGCTGCCGATTTCTTAAACCGATTTAATTGGGAAGAATATAAAAAAATTAGAAAAGCCAAAAGCAATTATTACAAATCGGTTTAAATCTTTTCTTAGAATCCCTATCATAATTTTTACTTCAAAAAAACGTTATATATCCTGTAAAATACCATTACAGGATTTTTTAATTGTAATTCGTTTTTTTTATTACATTTGACTGCCTTATTAATCTAATCCAAAACAAAGAACCTTATGAAAAAAACCACCATTTTACTAACAACTATTTGTGCTACAGCACTTTTGTATGTTTCTTGTTCAAGCGACAATAACGAACAAACCGTTTCGACAGACTTAACAAGCATTGGAGCTTCAGTTGCGATCGATGCTTCTAACGGAATGGATCTTAACACCGGCCTTTTAATCAGCACAAATACCTCAACTACCGGAAAAACTACAGAAACACCACCTCCTTTAATTTGCGCAACTGTTACAGTTTCTACTCCAAGCGGTGAAGATTATCCTAAAGTCTTTTTAGCAGATTTTGGAACAGCAGGATGCAAAGACGGAAACAACCTTACAAGAAAAGGACAATTAAAAGTAACGCTTTCTGGACCCATTACTGAAACAGGAAGCAAAATGACAATTGAAAGAATTAATTATTCCATAAACGACCTCAAACTAGAAGGAACTATTGAATACACTAACACAACAACTACTCCTACTGTACCGCAATGGACTAGAAAAGTGAGCAACGGAAAACTAACCGATTTGCAAGGAGGGGTTTATACCAATTCTGGAACTTATACTACTAAACAAATTGCAGGCGTGGACACTCCATTTGTTTTAACTGACAATGTTTACGAAATAACAGAAGGTACACATACAGTAACAACATCAACTGACGGAACACTTACTTTGACTGTAAAAGAACCTATAACTAAAAAATATTCTTGTTTGTTTGCTTCTAAAGGCCAATTGAAAGTTCAAGGTGGCATTTTAAACGGCGGAATAGATTATGGAAACAACGAATGCGACGAAACCTATACTTATACACATGAGAATGGCTCTACTTTCATTTTGAGAATGTAAGACCTTTTCCTGCACTACTTTAAAATCCCAATTTAGAAATAGATTGGGATTTATTTTTTTTATAAAAATAAAACATCCACCTCTATACATTTAAACTATTTTCTTTATTTTGCACCAAAATCTCAAAAACCAATGAAAAAAACATTAATTGCTTTTGTTACTCTTGCAGTCTTAGCATCTTGCGGCAAAAAAGAAGCTGCTGCTGATAATTTACACATCACAGGAAACATTAAAGGCTTAAAAACCGGAACATTATATATCCAACGATTTGTTGACACTTCTCTTGTTGCTATTGACAGCATTAAAATTGACGGAAATCCAACTTTTGAAAGAGACATCAAATTAGAATCTCCTGAAATGCTTTATTTATTTCTAGATCGAGGTGTGACAAATTCTTTAGATAACAACATTTTGTTTTTTGCTGAACCAGGAAACATCAATATAGAAACCAATCTAGACAACTTTATTGCAAACGCAAAAATTACGGGTTCCAAAAATCAGGAATTATACGAAGAATACAAAAAAGTAAATTCTCGTTTTATTGACGAAAATCTGTCAATGGTCGAAGCAAGATTTAAAGCTTTAAAAAGACAAGACCAAAAAGCTGTAGATAGTATTGAAGCGAAACAACAAACAAACATCAAAAGAAGATATTTATACGCTACAAACTTTGCTATAAACAATAAAGATCACGAAGTAGCACCTTATATTGCTCTAGCCGAAATTTACGATATCAACACTAAATTTTTAGATACGATTCAAAAATCGATGACTCCAAAAGTAGCAAAATCACTTTACGGAAAGAAACTAACAAAATATGTAGCTGATATTAAAAAAGAAGAACAAAAAGCTCCAGCAGCCGCAGAATAAATCAAGAAACGTCCTGAAAATTCAGGGCGTTTTTTTATAATTTTTTAAAAGAAAATAAGGCTTATATAGCAATAAAAAACGAAGAAGAACACAAAAGCTCATCAACACCATGTTCTTTTCAAAAACTGCTTATTTAAGCCAATTAAAAAACCTTTCAAAAACTTATTTAAGCCTGAAACTTCTACAAAGAGATCAGTTGGAATTTGGAATTTACTTTTTAGGCATAAAAAAAACCACCACATTTCTGTGATGGTTTTTGAGCCGATAGAGGGACTCGAACCCACGACCTGCTGATTACAAATCAGCTGCTCTAGCCAGCTGAGCTACATCGGCCTATTTTGCGAGTGCAAAGATAGAAATGTTTTTTAATATTCCAAAAAAAAATTTCGCACCACTCTCTATTTAAACAAAAAAACCATTCGCCGACGCGAATGGTTTCCGTTTGAGCCGATAGAGGGACTCGAACCCACGACCTGCTGATTACAAATCAGCTGCTCTAGCCAGCTGAGCTACATCGGCCTCATTACGGGTGCAAATATAAAGCGGATTTTCAATTCTCCAAAATAAAATTGCACTTTTTTACACTTTTTTTCGCTTATAGTGCGTTGATTTTTTCAATCAATTGATTAGCAGTTTGTTCTAATTCAACATTGATTTGTTTAAAATGTGCTTTTTTATTTTCAACGTTTTTAGCGTTCACTTTTGTAATCAAAGTATCAAATGCAGCAATAGCTTCATCGACTAAAGCATTCGTTTCTGGAGTTGGATTTCCTGTTGTTGACATCTCAAACAAATAAACTGCCTCAATAATATCTCCTAATACGAAGTTGATGTCTTTCTTTAAATTCTTAACGTTTGCCATTTTTCTTTTTATTTTAATTTGCGTCTGCAAAAGTACATATTATCTTTAAATTTAATGCTAAGAAATGTAAATTTCTAAAATTGAAGCGTTTCCGCTTAAGCTAAATGCATTTATCGCAGCTGGAACCAAAACGGTATCACCTTTTTTATAAGCTTGTTTGAATCCGTCATATTCAATTTCGAAATTACCTTCAATACACATATATACTGTAAATGTTTCTCCAGTTTTAGCCACTTCTAATTTATTTTCTAACGGAAGGAAATTAGTTGTAAAATAAGGACAATCTACTATTGTATTTGACGTATTAGTTTTTGTCTCATATTTTTTCTGTGTATCTACTTTATTATAGTTAATGGCATCTAATGCAAGATCTACGTGCAATTCTCTTTTATTTCCTTGTGCGTCTACACGATCAAAATCGTATAATCTATAGGTAATATCAGAAGTTTGTTGAATTTCTGCAACCACCAAACCTGCACCAATGGCATGAACAGTTCCTGTTTCTAAAAAGAAAACATCTCCAGGTTTTGCTTTTACATCATCTAGAATAGAAACCAAAGTATTATCGTGCAAATGTTTTAAATATTCTTCTTTATTTGAATCTTCTTTAAAACCCACAATAATTCTAGAGTCTGCATCGGCTTGTGTTACGTACCACATTTCGGTTTTCCCGAATGAATTATGACGTTCCTTTGCTAATTTATCATTTGGGTGAACTTGAATAGAAAGATCTTCTCTTGCATCAAGATATTTAAAAAGCAACGGAAATTGTTTTCCAAATCTTTCATAAACCTTAGTTCCTAAAATAGCATCTGGTGTTTCATCAATCAGATCCATTAAAGATTTTCCTTTCAGAATTCCATTTGCAACCACACTTACATCGCCTTGTACAGTAGACAATTCCCAGCTTTCGCCAGTGATATTAGAAGCGATTGGCTTGTTCAGAATTGTTTTTAGTTTTTCTCCTCCCCAGATTCTTTCTTTCAAAATCGGTTCAAATTGCAAAGGGTATAAATTTTTACTCATGTTTTTAGGCTAATATATTTGTTTAATTAATTCTAATCTGATACTATTTTGGTAATTTACAATACTAATTCTTTAACAATATCTAAGGCTCTCGGTATGTGTTTTGCCGCATTTGCGCTGTCAAATATCGAAATCACCAAACCATTTTTATCAATTATATAAGTAACGCGTCCAGGCAAAAGTCCTAAAAGGCTATTGCGAACACCAAAAAGTTTTCTTAACCTTTTATCTTGATCAGAAAGCAAAATAAAAGGTAATTTATGTTTAGCAGCAAATTTATGATGTGACTTTACACTATCGCTGCTAATACCAATTACCTCAGCTCCCAGATCTTTAAAATCTTCATATTGGTCCCGAAAACTGCAAGCTTCAGTTGTACAGCCTGGCGTATTATCTTTTGGATAAAAGTAAATCACCAAGGGCTTTCTTCCTAAAACGCTTTGGCTTTCAAAAAGTTCTCCATTGTTGTCTTTCGCAGTAAAATTCGGAACTATATCTCCTATTTTTAATGACATTTTTTATTCTCCTTTATAAGTTACAAAATTTCGGTCCGTTTCATTCAGCACAACTTCAAGATCAAAGTCAGTGTGAATTCGCTGTCTAATTTTATTCCATATCACAACTGCAATATTTTCTGCAGTTGGATTCAAATCTGCAAATTCTGGAACATCCAGATTCAGATTTTTGTGATCAAACGGAATTTCTACTTCTTCTCGTATAATGTCCGCTAATACTTTCACATCTAAAACAAAACCAGTTTCGGGGTCAATCTTTCCTGTAACACTTACTGTTAAACCATAATTATGACCATGAAAGTTAGGATTATTGCATTTTCCAAAAACGGCGTCGTTTTTTTCAAATGACCAATCCTTTCGATGTAGTCGATGCGCAGCATTAAAATGTGCTTTTCTTGATATGGTTACTCTCATTTATGCTTCTGGTTAGTTTGGCTATAATTTATGGTCTTCGAGATAATGATCAAATTCATCAAAAATGATCTTAAACCACACGGTATAAATTTCGGGCTGTTTTTCAATATCTGCTTTAACCTCTTCAATACTCATCCATTTCCAGTCTTCTACTTCATCAGGATTTATATTGGGTTCATCACTATAATAACCAATCATAACATGATCCAGTTCATGCTCTGTTAAGCCGTTATCAAAAGGCGCTTTGTAAATAAAATGAAACAGCTCTTTTAATTCTGCTTTAAAACCCATTTCTTCAAATAAACGTCGGCTTCCTGCTTCGATATTGGTTTCACCCTCACGCTGATGACTGCAGCAAGTGTTTGTCCAAAGCAAAGGAGAATGGTATTTATGATGAGCACGCTGCTGCAGCATAATTTCGTTTTTACTATTTAAAATAAAAACCGAAAATGCACGGTGCAAAAGCGCTTTTTCATGTGCTTCTAATTTTGGCATTAAGCCAATCTGTTCATCGTTTTGATTAACTAGGATTACGTTTTCTTCTGTCATAAGGAAACAAAAATACGAAAAAAGAAATGGCTTAAAAATGCTAATTAAGATTGTCAAAAGCTAAGCTTCAGACTAAATTTCTATTTTACTGATTTACAATACTCTATTTTACGCTAAAAATTAAAAGCTGTTAAAATTAAGACATAAAAACTACATTGTGCTCTTTTACGTAACTAATAAAAAGTTAAAACACACTTAAAAAAATCTCAATAATAACTCGGACTGTAATTTGAAGCTAAATCTCGACGTATCTTTGAAATTCAGACTACTAGCACCCAAGAATTTATGAAATCTAAAAATTTAATTTTCAGTCTTTGTTTTTTAATTCCGCTTTTTGTTTTACAAGCCTGCGGACAAAACACCAAAAAACAGCCTGCAAAAACTACCGTTATGGAAAACAAAATCAGTAAACCCGAAAATCCTTATTATTCTAATACAGATACCACAAAACTAAACGTAAGCAATGTCGAATGGAAGAAGGTTTTACCCGCAGATGTTTATGCGGTAATGCGTGAAGCTGACACCGAAAGACCTTTTACAGGAAAATATTGGAATACGGACGAAAAAGGAACTTATTACTGCGCTTCGTGCGGAAACTTGCTGTTTAGATCGACAGCTAAATTTTCGAGCAGCTGCGGATGGCCAAGTTTTTTTGAACAGGAAAACAAAAAAAGCATTGTTTTTAAAGAAGATAATTCTATTGGAATGGAAAGAATCGAAACACTTTGCGGCCGCTGCGGCGGACATTTAGGTCACATTTTTGACGATGGCCCAGAACCAACAGGAAAACGATACTGCATGAACTCTATTGCTCTTGATTTTATTCCTGATTCTAAATAAATATTTACTGTTAAGCTTGTCAAGTTTAAAAATTTTAAAACACATAGAAACATAGAATTATAAAATCCTTAATAGAAAAACCTAAAGAAACTCGTTTCTCACACATAGAACTATGTGAATTTAGTCAAGTGAAACGCCTTTATCAAGATTCCAAAAAGCTATGTCTCTATGTGTTTAAACAAAAATCTCATTATGAAAAATATACTTTTAATATTCTTTTTTGCGCTTTCGCTGAATGGATTTTCACAAAGCAAGAAATCAAATCTTGAAACGATTACGCTTGGCGGAGGCTGTTATTGGTGCGTTGAAGCTGTTTACGAACAACTAGACGGTGTAAAATCTGTAGTTTCTGGGTTTTCTGGAGGAAAAATTGCTAATCCAACTTACGAACAAGTCTGCACAGGAACAACCGGTCATGCTGAAGTGGTTCAGATTATTTACGACAAAACCGTAACAAATATTAACGAAATCTTCAAAGTCTTTTTTACCGTTCACGATCCGACAACTTTAAATCGTCAGGGTGCAGATGTCGGAACGCAATACCGTTCGGTAATTTTCTACAAAAACGAAGAACAGAAAAAAGCTGTACAAAGCATTATTGCCGAACTAAACAAAGCCAAAGTTTACAACAACCCAATTGTGACAAAAGTGGAACCTTTTAAAGTTTTTTACAAAGCCGAAGATTATCATCAGAATTATTATGCGAATAATAAAAACCAGCCGTATTGTAAAATGGTAATTCAGCCGAAACTGGAAAAATTCGAAAAGGTTTTTAAAGACAAAATGAAAAAGAAATAATAAATAGTAATGCATCACTATAAACCGTCCACAAAAAATGGGCGGTTTTTTTATTCGCTAAAGGCTTATAAACATTGAGATCTTAAAATTATTTTATTTTTTTCAGATTTTTGTCCAATACTCAAAGTTCGATTGTTATTAGAGTATAAATATTTAAAAAATTATACATCATGGAAGCTAGATTAAATTTATTCGAACAAGGTCAAAAAGCAGTTAGTACATTATTTGGAATTACTGGTTATTTGAAAAAAGCAACAATCGAAAAATCTCTTATTGAATTGGTAGATTTCAGAGTTTCTCAAATAAACAGTTGCGCTTATTGTTTAGACATGCATTCTAAAGAAGCAATTGCAAATGGCGAAACTACACAGCGTTTATTCGGATTAAGTGCTTGGAGAGAAACTCCTTATTTTACACAGAGAGAAAGAGTCGCTCTTGCTTTCGCGGAAGCAGTAAATGCCTGCGAAGTTTCTGACGAAATTTATGAAATTGCAAAAGCTGAATTTACAGAACAGGAATTAGTAGATCTTACTCTTGCTATTGCAACAATCAATGCTTGGAATCGTCTTAATATTACTTTTGCTAATACTCCAGGAACTTACAGAGTGGGTCAGTTTGGATAAATGATAATTGGTTTTTATTTTCTAAAAACAATTAACTTTATATAACATAAAAAGCAAATTAATCTTTATAAAACATATCGAAATGAATGAGTTTTTATTGATTTTCAGAAGAGATTTTATAACTAAAGAAGAACAGCCGTCTCCAGAAGAATTGCAACAGCATTTGCAGCAATGGCAAAACTGGTTCGGAAGCCTTGCTGCTCAGGATAAACTGGCAAGACCTTTACAGCGTTGGGACGGTCAAGGAAAACTGGTAAACTCGAAAGGAGTTACAAACGGACCTTTTGTCGAAATTAAAGAATCTATCGGCGGATTAATCATTATCAAAGCAAAAGATTATGACGAAGCTGCCGAAATTGCACAAGGATGTCCAGTTTTGAATTTTGGCGGAAATGTCGAAATCAGAATGGCTGTTTAATTTTGAAGTAATTAATATCAAAATGCCTTTGTATCTTTACTTAGGCATTTTGCTTTATAGTATGGAGAACAAAGAAATTATCCCTAATTTATTTAGAACAGAATATCAAAAAATAGTTTCGGTACTCTGCAGCTTATTTGGCATTCAGTATATCGAAATTGCCGAAGATATTGTTAGCGATACTTTTCTCACTGCTGCCGAAACTTGGTCTATAAAAGGCACTCCAGAAAACCCAACTGCCTGGCTGTATACGGTTGCCAAAAACAAAACTAAAAATTACCTGAAAAGAAACACTATTTTTGAAACCAAAATAGTTAGCGAAATCAAACACAATGCACCGCTCCAAAACCCTGAAGTTGACATCGATTTATCGGATCAAAATATTGCAGATAGCCAGCTCGCGATGATTTTTACGGTTTGTAATCCGAGTAATTCTGAAGAAGCTCAAATTGCATTGGCTCTTAATTTATTGTGCGGTTTTGGAATAAGCGAAATTGCCGATGCTTTTTTATCTAATAAGGAGGTTATTTATAAAAGAATTAACCGCGCCAAAGAGAAACTGAAAGAAGAAAACATTAAGATCCAAAACCCGAATCTTTCTGAAATACAAGACCGAATGTCTACGGTTTTAAAAACTATTTATCTACTCTTTTCTGAAGGTTATTATTCTATTTCTCAAAATACGACTTTACGAAAAGATTTTTGTACAGAAGCCATGCGCCTTACCTATTTGCTGATTCAAAATAAAAACACGAATCTACCTGAAACCAATGCTTTAATGGCATTAATGTGTTTTCATTCTTCAAGATTCGAAGCTAGAACCGGCTTAAACGGAGAAATTATTTTATACGAAGACCAAAATGAATCACTTTGGAATCAGGAATTGATAGACCGAGGAACTTATTTCTTAAGTAAATCATCAACTGGAAATACGCTTTCAAAATATCATCTCGAAGCTGGAATTGCTTATTGGCATACCAATAAAAATGATACAATTGAAAAATGGCAAAACATTCTCGAATTGTACAATAATCTAATTATTTTAGAATATTCTCCAATTGTAGCTTTAAATAGAACGTATGCTTTATCTAAAGTAGAAGGCAATGAAGAAGCCATTCGCGAAGCCGAAAAATTAAACCTGACCGATAATCATTTTTACTATTCCTTACTTGGAAATCTCTACCTACAAGTTGATTCTAAAAAGGCATTAAATCATTTTGAAAATGCTTTAAATCTTGCTAAAACAGATTCTGATAAAAATATCATTAGCAAAAACATGCAAAAAATAAATAATCTTACCGAATAAAAAAAGCAGATGAAACCAATCATCTGCTTTTGTTTTTTTTTCTTATTACAAAACTATTGTTTAGCTACTTTTTTAAATCTCATCATTGGCACATCGCCTTGAATTAAGTTTAATTTTCCGTCTTTGTCAATTTCATAGCTAGTAATTTTTTTCATCTGTTGTAAAAACTGCTGCTCTCCGCCACCATCACAAAACATGAGTGTTGCAGGGCCCGGCTCTCCAAAAGTCAATAAATTTGAATTTAAAGTGTAAGGAGCTCTGTAACCATTACAACCGTTATTACCATATACTTGTTTTTCTTTCTGGTCAAAAGTAATTT
The DNA here is from genome assembly GCF_003946915.1 of Flavobacterium ustbae. Classification (GTDB taxonomy): domain Bacteria; phylum Bacteroidota; class Bacteroidia; order Flavobacteriales; family Flavobacteriaceae; genus Flavobacterium; species Flavobacterium ustbae. Next base: position 156,456 of record NZ_RPOC01000009.1, on the reverse strand, counting down.
GCGGTTTTTTATTCGGATACAATCCTTCAAAAGCAATTCTTGGTCCAGAAATGTATTCTAATTCCCAAGTTGTGCCAAATAGATCGTCAGCATTCCCAGCACTTTTTGATGCTTTGCATGAAGCAAAAAATAATGCTAAAATTGAAAGAACTGCAAGTGTGTATTTTTTCATAAAAATATATTTTTAAAGATTTATAATTTGTTTTTGAAGATTAAAATAATTCTATAAAAATTCTTTTCTCAATATTCATGCCTAGTTAGCCGTCTTATACAAATTTAGATTCCTCCCTAAATCTATATTGCTGTCTCTAAGTTACTGTATTTTTATTAAACTTTTCGAAATCAAAGATTTAATTTCAAGCACATGATTTCATTTTTTTTGTAATTTGCATCAATCAAAAAACCAAAATCATCAACAAAAAACCAAAAAATGAAACAATTCCTATTTTTGTTTGTATTTGCATTGACAGCACCGTTTGTTCATTCGCAAGAAAACCTTCCAACAGATTATCTACCAAAAGAATTCCACCAAGGACGCCGTGAAGCATTTAGAGCTTTAATGCCTGCCAATTCGGTTGCTGTTGTTTTCTCCTATCCAGAAAGAGTGTTTTCTAGAGACATCGATTACATTTATCACGCAAATCCTGATATGTATTATCTAACCGGATATAAAGAGCCAGATGCTGTATTATTGATTTTTAAAGAAGCGCAGGGAACTGAAAAATACAATGAAGTTCTTTTTGTTAGAGAAAAAAACGCAGCTCACGAAATGTGGACAGGAAGACGCTTAGGAATTGAAGGCGCTAAAGCTAAACTTGGGTTTACAACAGTTTATAACGGAAAAGATTTTAAAGATTTTGCTATCGATTTCAAAAAATTCGACAAACTAATCTATGACAAAATTCCAACAGATGTTCGTAATGATCAAAGCGGATTTGATCTTTTTGGATTACTTGAGACTTTCAAAAAAAAGGCATCAATAAACACAGACGACAAAGCACCGCTTGAATCTTTTATGGATATTACGAGCTCGCTTAGAGAAATCAAAACTCCAGAAGAACTGGTTTTGATGCGTAAATCAGTCAAACTTTCTTGTGTCGCCCATAACGAAGTTATGAAAGCGGTAGGCCCAGATATGAGTGAAAACGAAGCTGACGGAATCCATAGTTATATCCACAAACATTATGGAGCTGAAGCTGAAGGTTACGCACCAATTATAGGCGCTGGAGCAAACGGATGCATATTGCATTACTGGGAAAATAACGCCACAAAAATTGACAATCAATTATTATTAATGGATGTTGGATCTGAATATCACGGCTATTCTGCAGATGTGACCAGAACAATTCCGGCCAACGGAAAATTTACCGAAGAGCAAAAAGCCATTTATCAAATTGTTTACGACGCGCAGGAAGCTGTTTTTAAAATCTGCAAAGCAGGAACTCCCCTTATCGCTCTTAATGAAACCGCTAAAGATGTTATAGCAAAAGGTTTAATCAAATTAGGAATTATTACAGATCCGAAAGATGTAAAATTGTATTATCCTCATGGATGTTCACACTTTCTGGGCCTGGATGTTCATGACAAAGGAACTTTTAAAGGACCAAACACTCTTATAAAAGAAAATATGATTCTAACTGTTGAGCCTGGAATTTACATTCCGGCAAACAGCAAATGTGATAAAAAATGGTGGAATATCGGGGTTCGTATCGAAGACGATATTTTAATGCTTAAAGATTCTTATGAAAACCTTTCTATAGATTCTCCTAGAAAATGGCAGGATATTGAAGCTTTAGCCAAACAAAAAAGCACTTTTAATGACATGAAGTTTCCTAAAATATAGGTTTTTATTAAAGGTTCAAAGGTTCAGAGTGACAGAGGTACAAAGTCTATTGCTAAAAAAACGTTCTGAGGTTTTGAGTTTTTTCTGTACAGGCGCACTGCAGTGCGTCTACGCAACGAATTTCTGCAATAGATTAGACGGCACTGCAATGCGTCTCCACGATAATCTGCATGTAAAAGAAATCTCTTTAATCCAAATAATCTGTGGCGAAAAAAAACACAAAGCCTCTATTAAAATTTGATAGAGGCTTTTACTTTTTACCGAACTTTACATTTTAAAATTATTAAAAAATGAAAGCACTTACTTTTTCCACTTTTGGAAATTCTGATGTTTTAGAATATATAGAAATACCAAACCCTGTTTTAAAAAATGACGAAATTTTAATCGAAATGAAAGCCATCGGATTAAATTTTGCTGATGTTTACCGACGAAAAGGAAATTATCATTTAAAAGGAAATCCGCCTTTTATTGCGGGTTATGAAGGCGCAGGAATTGTGGTTGATGCCAATAATCACTCAGAATATAAAGTTGGCGATCGTGTGGCTTTTGCCGACGCTCCGTTTGCCAATGCAGAATTGGTAGCGGTAAATGTAAATCACATTATTCCGTTGTCTGAAAGTATTTCTTTTGAAACTGCTGCTTCTGTTTTGCTTCAAGGTTTAACCGCTCATTATCTCGCTACAGACAGTCACAAAACTGCAAAAGGAGAAACTGTTTTAATACACGCAGTTGCTGGCGGCGTTGGACAAATACTTACGCAGATCAGCAAACTTTTGGGCGCCACTGTTATTGGCTTAACCTCATCGCCAGAAAAAGCAAAAATCGGATTCGAACAAGGCGCAGATCATGTTTTTCTTTATAATGACGATTGGAAATCGGAAGTTTTTAAGATTCTTCCCAATGGTGTTGATGTGATTTATGATAGTATTGGAAGTACTTTAAAAGAAAGCTTTGAAGTAACAAAAGAATGCGGACAAGTGGTTTTCTTCGGAATGGCAGGCGGCGATCCTGAACCTGTAGACCCGAGAATGTTGATGGACGGTTCTAAAACTTTAACTGGAGGAGATTTGTGGAGTTATTTGAATTCTAAAGAAGAAAGAATTAAAAGAGCAACGCAATTGTTCAGTTGGATCACAGAAGGAAAAATCAAACTTTCAGAACCGACTTCATTCAAATTATCAGAAGGAAAACTGGCGCATGATTATCTGGAAAGCAGAAAAAGCACTGGAAAAATCATATTGATTCCTTAAAAATCTTTTCGCCACGACTCGAGCGATAGCGAACAGGCGAAGCAATTCACGAATTTTTATTTTCAAATCTATACGCAAAGTTTTTTAAATAAATTCGTGAATTCGTGGCTAACTCTCACAATTGGTTAATTTCAATTTTAGTCAATTCTGATAATTCTAAGATTCTTTCTACTTCATCTTTGTTGGCGACAAAAAACAAATAATTATCTCCAAACGTTTCATAGGTCAATAATTCCAGATTTGATTTTTCTAACTCTGACTGAATGTACGGAAACAAATCATGACTATAGGTTTCTTCGGGATAATCGAAAGTAAAATCTTGGCCAATTAATTCAGAAATAAAATATTCGGCATCTTCTGGATCAAATTTCCAATCGCTGTTCCAAGCATTAATACTTTCGAAAAAAGCAAAATGACCTTCAACAGTATCGTGATATTCTTCAGCTTGTTTTTGATAGTTTTTAAAAAGCTTTTGAGCTTCTTTTTTCAGTTCTTTATCTTCTATATTTCCTCTTGAAACCAGTTTTATAAATTCCTGAAAAGTTTCTTCTGTCGCTTCTTCGTTCCCTAATAAATCTTCATTTGAAGGAAGTTCGACCGTTTTTGGAATTTCAATATTTAAATACTGGCAAATTCCCTGCAAAACCAATTTGAAATCTCGAACTCCGATTGCTTCGCTTTCATTCTTCGGATTATTTACATCTATAACTTCACTCTCCAATAATCCTTTCGTATAATCGAAAAAATGTCTTCCAGAATACAGCATTTTAAAATCGTTTATTTCTAAACTATTGGTACAGCAAAAAAAGATAACGAAGTTTTTTATCGAACGTTTAAAGAACTTTTTCTCTTCTGGAGTTGGCTCAGAATAAAACTGAATATGTATAAAATCATATTCTAAACCTTCTTGCATCATTTCATCAGTCAAAACTCCAATATTCATTTTTTTATAAAGCTCATTTAAGACTTCATAAGCGTTATTAAAGCCTGCTTTTTTAATTTCTGCATTTCCTTCTTCATGATCCAACGAACCCGGAAAGTAATATAAATTTACGAGTACATCTTCTTGAATTCCTTTCATTTTAAATTCAATACTTGACTGTTCCTTATATAAATACGAGTAAATAGGTTCAATAATATCAAAGGAAATTATCGATTTTGGATTGTTGTTTCTATTAAATAAATTGGAGAAAAAGCTCATGAGAAATATTAATCATTAGAATATTTAAAACTCTGATTCATTTTATCAAAAGGAATAACTTCGTTGACAATCGATTCCAGTTCATGATCTGTCAATAATCCTCTCGCCGATTCTACTATTTTTGGAGAAACGTTGATTTCATAATCTACAATTTCTCGTTTTAGAATAGCCGATAAAATTTCGTTTTGGCGATCGGTAAGATATTTTTTGTGCGATTTAAATACCGATTCGATATCGTTTCTAAATTCTTCATCGGTCAGTTCATTGTATACATCTTGTTTTGACATATCAATCAACAAAACTTTGAAGATAAAATCCTGAAGGTTTTTAGCCAGATAATTAACCTCATTCATATCATGCCAAACGTATACAATTGGTACATCTCCATTATTTTCTTCGTTTAAGAAAAAACAATAATGATCGCCGCCGCCACTTTTAGCAAACGGAATAAACTTAAATTCTGGATTAATATTTCGATAATCTTCGGGATCTTGAAGTTCTTCGATTTCTTCTGCAACAGATTTTAAATTCAGCGATTCAAAATCATACGAATGCAAAAGCAAAGGCGGATTGTCTTTTAAAGTAGGATAGATATCCGTATACCAATTTGGTCCATATTCTCCAACATCTAGCATACCATCGGCATCTAATTGTTTGTATAGGAGAGGATATTCAAATTGGTATTTTTTTTCGATTTCTTGTATGGTCATCTTTGGGGAATATTCTATTAAAATCAGAATACTAAGATAACAATCTTTACTGGACCAAAAAACCTGAAGCCAATTATTTCAAGGATTCCGCAATCATCAAGGCACATTTTTCGCCATCAATTGCAGCAGAAATAATTCCGCCGGCATAACCTGCACCTTCTCCGCAAGGATACAAACCTTTGATTTGTAAATGTTCGTAAGTCATCGGATCTCTCGGAATTCTAACTGGCGATGAAGTTCTACTTTCTGGCGCATGCAAAATCGCTTCGTTGGTTAAATAACCGCGCATAGATTTTCCAAAATCCTGAAATCCCTGACGCATAATCTGAGTTAAAAAACCTGGAAAAACCTGTCCTAATTCAACCGAAGTTGTTCCGGGAACATAAGAAGTTTTCGGAATATCTGCTGAAACTTTGCTTTTTGTAAAATCGATCATTCGTTGAGCTGGAACTTTTTGAGTCTCTCCCGCCAAATGCCACGCTTTTTGTTCGATGCTTTTTTGAAATTCCATTCCTGCCAAAGCTCCGAATTTAGCAAAAGGCTTAAAATCTTCTAATTTCAATTCGACTACAATTCCAGAATTTGCTGTTGACTGATCACGTTTTGAAGGCGACCAACCGTTGGTAACCACTTCTCCCGGACTTGTAGCACAAGGCGCAATTACACCTCCCGGACACATACAGAACGAATACATTCCGCGTCCGTTGACTTGTTTTACAATTGAATAGGGCGCTGGCGGCAAATGTTCTCCGCGGAAATCACAGCTATATTGAATGCTGTCAATTAATTCCTGAGCATGTTCTGCACGAACTCCCAAAGCAAAAGGTTTTGCTTCTATTAAAATTTTCTTTTTATCTAATAATTCAAAAATATCACGCGCCGAATGTCCTGTTGCTAAAATCAGTTTGTTGGCGTGAATTTTATCTCCGTTCTGCGTTACGATTCCCTCAACTTCATTATTCTTAATTAAAATATCATCTACACGGGTTTCGAATAAAACCTGACCTCCAAATTCCCTAATTTTATTTCTGATGTCTTCAATAATTTTAGGAAGTTTATTGGTACCAATATGCGGATGTGCTTCTACCAAAATATCTTCTGAAGCTCCAAAAGCCACTAAAAGCTCTAAAATTCTCGTAACGTCTCCACGTTTTTTAGAACGCGTATATAACTTTCCGTCAGAATACGTTCCTGCTCCTCCTTCGCCAAAACAATAATTCGAATCTTCGTTTACAATATGCTCACGATTGATTGCTTTTAAATCACGGCGGCGGCCACGAACGTCTTTTCCTCGTTCTAAAACAATCGGTTTTAGACCTAATTCGATTAATTGCAAAGCAGCAAAAAGTCCGGCTGGACCTGCTCCAACCACAATTACTTCTTGCGAATTGGAAACATCCTTATATATAGGTAGATCAATTTTGGTTTCTTGGAAAGGTTCGTCTTTTAAATAAATAAGAACTTTCAAATTGATTTTAATCGCTTTTTGACGTGCGTCGATAGAGCGTTTTAAAATCGAAACGTGCTGAATTTCTTGTACAGAAACTTTGATTTGCTTAGACAAATGGTCTTTTAGCAATGATTCGTTTGCAGCAATTTCTGGTGTAACTTGAAGTAAAAGTTCTTTAGGCATTTTTGTTTTTTTATTCTATTAGCTTTTCTTTCTATGAAAAGAACATGCAAAAGTACTATTTTGAAATGAGATTTTATATTCAGTCTAAAATTTGCACCTTGATTTTATCATTTTAAAATCTTTATTATTTATTTTTTAGCCACAGATTATTTGGATTAAAAAGATTTATTTTACATAAAGCATATCGTAGAGACGCACCGAAGTGCGTCTACACAACGATTATTCGTAATACATTAACGCAACGAATATTTACAGTACGTTAGACGCACTGCGGTGCGTCTCTACATAGAACCTCCGCACCTTTTTTCAAATAGTCTTTGTACCTTTGCAACTTAGAACCTTAGCACCTTAAAAAAAAAAATGTCTAGAAAAATAAAACTAATTTGGGATTTCCGCGGGCCGGCTTCTGCTAAAACAGCCGAACATCACGAAATTCATTTGAAAGAATATATTGTTATCGAAAAACTTCCTTTAAATATTACGGGTTTTAATATTGTAAACGATATGCATGCAACAGCATTTATGGTAGTAACCGATGAAAATATGATTCAAGTAAGAGATGCTTTGAAACCGCATCGAGGGGAAGTTTATAGTGGTCAGTAATCAGTTTTTTAGTGTTCAGTAAAACTCCTAAATAAAATAGTCAGTTTTTTAGTTTGCAGAGAATACTGAACACTAAAAAACTGACCACTGAATACTTTATTAATTCGCGACCTCGCTAATAAACTTAATACGCATTAAACGCAATTCGTCAATATCGTAATCGCCATCAAATTCTTTAAGGGCATCTTCGATTTTATCCGATTCTGATTCCATGAAGTAATCGTGAATTTCTTCCTGCTGATCGTCATCTAAAATATCGTCTAGCCAGTATTTGATATTTAGTTTTGTACCAGAATACACAATCTGTTCCATTTCTTTGATCAGCGCATCCATCGTTAGTCCTTTGGCGGAGGCGATATCATTCAACGAAAGTTTTCTGTCAATATTCTGAATGATATATAATTTGTTGGCAGAATTTACTCCCGTAGATTTTACTACTAAATCGTCTGGACGAATAATATCATTATCTTCTACATAACGGCTAATTAACGCAACAAATTCGCTTCCGTATTTTTTAGCCTTTCCTTCACCAACACCATGAATATTATATAATTCTTGTATCGTTATCGGATATTTTAAAGCCATATCTTCAATCGACGGATCTTGAAAAACTACGAATGGCGGAACTCCTAATTTTTTAGCCACCTTTTTACGAAGTTCACGAAGCATTCCTGTCAAGACTTCGTCTGCAGTTCCAGAAGATTTTCCACCAGTTACAATTGTTTCGTCGTCTGCTTCTGTGTATTCATGATCTTCAGACATCATAAACGAAACTGGATTTTTGATAAAATCTAATCCTTCTTGAGTAATTTTAATAATACCGTATGTCTCAATATCTTTTGACAATAGTCCAGTTACTAAAACCTGTCTTAACAATGCCATCCAATATTTTTCGTCGTGGTCTGAACCAGAACCAAAATAAGGCTGCGTATCGGTTTTATGTGCTTTAATCACAGCATTAATTCGCCCAATTAAAGTAAAGACAATTTCTTTTGATTTGTAAATGTGTTTGGTATCGCGAACAATTTCAAGCAGTTTAACCACTTGCTCTTTCGCTTCCACTTTATGTTTCGGGTTGCGAACGTTGTCGTCCATATCGGCACCTTCTCCGTTTTCGCTGTCAAATTCTTCACCAAAATAATGCAACAAGAATTTTCTACGCGACATCGAAGTTTCGGCGTAAGCCACAACTTCCTGTAAAAGTGCAAAACCAATTTCTTGTTCGGCAACTGGTTTTCCAGACATAAATTTCTCTAGCTTTTCTACATCCTTATAAGAGTAGTAAGCCAAACAATGCCCTTCTCCTCCGTCACGTCCTGCACGACCTGTTTCTTGATAATAGCTTTCTAGTGATTTTGGAATATCGTGGTGAATTACAAAACGAACGTCTGGTTTATCAATTCCCATTCCGAATGCGATTGTTGCCACCACCACATCTACGTCTTCCATCAAGAACATATCTTGATGTTTGGCACGAGTTTTAGCATCTAAACCTGCATGATACGGAACAGCACTAATTCCATTTACTTGTAAAACTTCGGCAATCGATTCTACTTTTTTACGGCTTAAGCAGTAAATAATTCCAGATTTGCCTTTATGCTGTTTGATAAATCGAATAATATCCGACTCAATATTTTTCGTTTTTGTGCGAACTTCATAATATAAGTTCGGCCTGTTGAATGATGCTTTAAAAGTATTGGCATCAGACATATCAAGGTTTTTCAGGATGTCTTCCTGAACTTTTGGGGTTGCTGTCGCGGTAAGACCAATAATTGGCACTTTACCCAATTGCTTAATTATATTTCTCAGATTTCTGTACTCTGGCCTAAAGTCATGACCCCATTCAGAGATACAGTGCGCTTCATCAATGGCTACAAAAGAAATTGGAACACTTTGTAAAAAAGCCACATATTCTTCCTTTGTTAATGATTCTGGGGCGACATACAAAAGTTTGGTCAATCCAGAAGTGATATCTTTCTTAACCTGAGCAATTTCCGTTTTAGTTAAAGAGGAATTTAATACATGTGCAATTCCATTTTCAGACGAAAGGCTTCTAATTGCATCAACCTGATTTTTCATCAAAGCAATTAAAGGAGAAACAACTATTGCTGTTCCTTCTTGAATTAAAGCCGGTAATTGGTAACAAAGAGACTTTCCACCACCGGTCGGCATAATTACGAATGTATTGGTTTTACCTAAAATACTCGTAATGACTTGCTCCTGCAAGCCTTTAAATTGGCTAAAGCCGAAATACTTCTTTAATTCTTTATGTATTTCAATTTCATTTGAATTCATTCTCTATATTAACTGTATTTTGTATAAATTTGCAACACATAAAGATACAACTTTCTTTTATACATACAAATTTTAAATATTCTGTTTTGATCACAAAAGAAAATATATTGGCGATTGCCAAGAAAACAATACTCTCTGAAAGTGAAGCAATTACAAAACTAATTGATTTTTTGGACGAAAATTTTTACGAAGCTGTCCAACACATATACAAAACTAAAGGCCGTTTAATCGTAACTGGAATTGGAAAAAGTGCGATCATTGCGCAAAAAATGGTGGCAACCTTTAACTCAACCGGAACTCCTTCTATGTTTTTGCATGCGGCAGAAGCAATCCATGGCGATTTAGGAATGATACAAAATGATGATGTCATTATCTGTATTTCTAAAAGCGGAAACAGTCCTGAAATTAAAGTTTTGGTTCCTTTATTAAAAAGATTCGGAAACACTTTAATTGCGATTACAGGAAATGTAACTTCTTTTTTAGCAAAAGGTTCAGATTATATTTTAAACACTACCGTTACTGTAGAAGCTTGCCCAATTAATCTAGCACCAACAAACAGCACTACAGCACAACTTGTTATGGGAGACGCTCTTGCGGTTTGTTTAATGGAAATGCGCGATTTTAAACCTGAGGATTTTGCCGTATATCATCCAGGCGGCGCATTAGGCAAAAAACTATTGTTACGTGTGAAAGACATGATCGAGCATTCCTTAAAACCAAGTGTTACGCCAGATACATCAATTAAAAAAGCAATTTTCGAAATTTCCGAAAAACGATTGGGTGTAACGGCAGTTATCGAAGACAATAAAATTATCGGAATTATTACGGATGGAGACATCCGAAGAATGCTAAACGACGTAGATACTATTGCAGACTTAACTGCGCGGGATATTATGTCTAAAAATCCTAAAGTAGTTTCTTCAGAAACTATGGCGGTTGACGCATTAAATATTTTAGAAGATTTCTCTATTACACAGCTTATCGTTGCAGATAATGGAGAATACAAAGGAGTTTTACATTTACATGACATTTTAAAAGAAGGAATCGTATAATGGCAAAGAAAAATCTTGGCGAGATGTCATTTTTGGATCATCTTGAAGAACTTAGATGGTTATTAGTTAGAAGCACAATTGCAGTTATCATAATGGGAATTGTGACTTATTTTTTTAGTGATTATTTATTTGACGAAATAATACTAGCACCTACAAAACCTTCATTTTTTACCTATGTATGGTTTTGCGACCTATCTCATCAATTAGGATTTGCCGACAGCATTTGTATTACAGAATTGAATTTTATAATTCAAAATACAGAAATGGAAGGTCAGGTCAATATCTTTGTTTGGATGTGTATTTTAGTCGGATTTATCACGAGTTTCCCTTATATTCTTTATGAAGTATGGAAATTTATAAGTCCTGCGCTGTATGAGAAAGAGCGTAAAAATGCTAAGCTTTTTATTTTCTCTTCTTCATTGCTTTTCTTTTTAGGAGTAATATTTGGCTACTATGTTGTAATTCCAATGTCTGTAAACTTTGTCGCTACTTTCTCTGTGAGTAAAGTAGTGGTCAATCAGTTTACCATAGAGTCTTATATGGGAATGGTTAAAACGAGCGTTCTGGCAAGCGGATTGTTCTTTGAGCTTCCAATTATTATCTACTTCTTAACCAAATTAGGACTTGTAACTCCTGAATTTTTAAGAAAATATTGGAAATATGCTGTTGTAATTATTCTAATTGTTGCCGCAATCGTAACACCACCAGATGTTGTAAGTCAGACTATTGTAGCTATACCAATGCTTATTATCTACGAGGTAAGTATTCTGATTTCGAAAATTGTTTATAGAAATAAATTGAAAGAAAATGTCTGATATAGTTCAAGAATTTAACGACTATCGTTCTAAAATGAACGAAAAACTGCTTGCTGACAATAATAAAATTGTAAAGCGAATTTTTAATCTTGACACCAATGCTTATGCAGAAGGCGCTCTTGATGTAAAGACAAAAGAACTTTTAGGTCTTGTTGCTTCGACTGTTTTAAGATGTGACGACTGTGTAAAATACCATTTAGAAACGAGTTATAAAGAAGGTGTTTCTAAAGAAGAAATGATGGAAGCAATGGGAATCGCAACTCTTGTTGGCGGAACAATTGTAATTCCTCATTTACGAAGAGCTTACGAATTCTGGGAAGCTCTTGAAGAAGCCGGGAAATAAATAATTGTTAATACGTTTAACTGTTGAATCGTTTATTTGTTAATTTGCAACGAATAAACGATTTATCGATTAAACGATTAAACTTAAAAAATGAAGCTAAGAGCCGATAATTTAATAAAAACATACAAAGGACGAAGTGTTGTAAAAGGAATTTCTGTTGAAGTAAATCAAGGAGAAATCGTAGGGCTTTTGGGTCCAAATGGAGCTGGAAAAACAACGTCTTTTTACATGATTGTAGGATTGGTAAAACCAAATCAAGGAAACATTTATCTTGACGATTTGAATATTACCGATTACCCAATGTACAAACGTGCACAGCAAGGAATTGGTTATTTGGCCCAAGAAGCTTCTGTTTTTAGAAAATTAAGCATCGAAGACAATATTTTAAGCGTTCTGCAATTGACTAAACTTTCTAAAGAAGAGCAAATCGCTAAAATGGAAAGTTTAATTGAAGAATTCAGTTTGGAGCATATTCGTACCAACCGAGGCGATTTACTTTCTGGAGGTGAGCGCCGTCGTACAGAGATTGCGCGCGCATTGGCAACCGATCCAAAATTTATTTTATTGGATGAGCCTTTTGCGGGAGTTGACCCTGTTGCGGTTGAGGATATTCAAAGAATTGTGGCGCAGTTAAAAAATAAAAACATCGGAATCTTAATTACCGATCACAACGTTCAGGAAACATTAGCGATTACCGATAAAACCTACTTAATGTTCGAAGGAGGAATCCTTAAAGCAGGAATTCCAGAAGAATTGGTAGAAGACGAAATGGTTCGTCGCGTTTACCTTGGACAAAACTTCGAGCTTCGTAAGAAGAAATTAGAGTTCTAATTTTAGTGAGCAGTGGTCAGTTTTTTAGTATTCAGTTTAAAACTAATTGAGAATTAAAAAACTGAATGCTGTCAACTTTCAAACAGTCAATAAAACTGATCACTAAAAAACTGACCACTGACCTTACTCTACAGTTATAAAATGCAATTGTTCTAAATCGCCGTTATAAATATTAACATCAACGCGATGTTCGATTCCTGGTAAAGAAGCTTTTTCTGTAAACTGCCAAAACAGCCAATCGTCTTCAATTTTTTCTCTGTAGAAATTATAATTGGCAATCCAGAAAAGATAATCGCTAAATTCTTCTTTCAAAAAATCCGAATAATATCTTTCTCCAGAATAAATAATCGGACGAACTTGATAATGTTTTTCTACTTTATTTAACCAGCGTTTTAATCCCACTTTAAGACTATCTAAAGACTGATTTTTAGGCAATTTTTCGATATCTAAAACCGGAGGCAAATCTCCTTTTTGCAGTTTTACTGTTTTGATAAAAAGATCGGCTTGTTCGATCGAATTTTCGTTTGGACGATAATAGTGGTAAGCGCCACGCATGATTTTATTTTCTTTTGCGCCTTCCCAGTTTCTTTTAAATTGTCTGTCAACACGATCATTCCCCGCTGTTGCACGAATAAAAACAAATTGAACAGGGTATTTTTCATCCAAGATTTCGACTTCTTCCCAGTCGACTTTACCTTGAAATTCAGAAACGTCAATTCCTATTACTTTTCCTTTATGATTTTCAAGAACCCGAATATTTCGTACATCAGAAAGATGCTTATCAACCTCATCTTCCTCTAGAACTTTTTCTGTTCTAAAACCTAAATAATAGGCAAGTCCTTTGCGATAATGATAAATGATCCCAATGAATAGAAGTCCGAAAAAAATCAATAAAATTGAACGAAAAACTTTGCTCAAGAAAGATCTCCCAGCGGGTTTTCTTGAATATGTTTTACGATAAGTGGTCTTTCTTGCCATTAAACAAAATTACTTTTTCAGAAACAGATTATTGATAATTGACAACAACACGTAAAAAGTAATAATCAACGGAATCGCAGTGTATTGAAGCAAAATAACCATTAGCACCGAAATAATCAAAAACACAATTTGAAGTGCATTTTCTTTAAAACTGAACTTTTTAATTTTTAAAGAAAATAATGGAATTTCAGCATTTAAAATATAAGCACTGCACAATGTTATAATCAACAAAACCCATTGGTTGGTTAAAATTTCCAGAATCATCAAAGAATCTGAAAACGAAATTACCAAAGGAAGGCTTAAAATAAATAAGGCATTTGCCGGTGTTGGCAGTCCAATAAAAGAATCTGTCTGGCGCGTATCAATATTGAAATTAGCCAAACGATAGCACGATCCTAAAGTAATGATAAACCCTAAAAAAGGAATTGCTGAATGTGTTCCTAATTCATGCGCGCTATTGGTAAACATGCTGTACATAACATATCCAGGAGTTACTCCACTTGTTACCATATCTGCCAAAGAATCCAACTGCAATCCAAGTGGACTTGAAACTTTAAATAATCTGGCAAAAAAGCCATCGAAGAAATCAAAAAAGATTCCCAAGCAAACCATATAAAAAGCCATTTCATAATATTTTGTTGGGTCAGAAGAGTTGATAGCTTTAGACACATAAACAATTGCAACGCAACCGCAAAAAAGATTGATTAATGTAATTAGGTTTGGAATGTGCTTTTTGATATTCATAGCTTAAAATTTTGATATGGCAGAGAACAAATTTAGTATAATAACTCTATGGATTACGAGTTTTTTCAATAGTTTTTTATTTCTAAATTCGACTTTCGGAATATTTAGGCAAAGGGACTTATTAGATGAGTAAAATATTATATTTTTGATAAAAATTTAAAACAGGCCTCGATCTGCAAAAACATACACGTTGAAGAAATATTTAGTGTTTTTATTCTTTTGGAGTTGTACTTTTCAGTATGCACAAACCGTTCGAAAATATTCGAATGAATTTATGAATATTGGAGTCGATGCCGCCGCTCTTGGAATGGCGAGTGCCGTTACTGCTTCTACAACTGATGTAAATTCTGTTTACTGGAATCCCGCAGGCTTGACGCATCTAGAAGATCATCAAATTTCTTTAATGCACGCCAGTTACTTTGCCAATATTGCGCAATACGATTATATTGGCTACGCAAGCCCGATTGACGAGAGAAGTGCTTGGGGAATTTCGATGATTCGTTTCGGAGTAGACGATATTATGGACACCACGCAATTAATCGACAGTCAAGGAAACATTGATTACAATAGAATCAGGCTGTTTTCTACAGCAGATTATGGTTTTACATTTTCTTATGCTAGAGAACTTCCCATCGAAGGATTTCAATATGGCGTTAATGCAAAAGTGATTCGAAGAGTAATTGGAAAATTTGCCAATTCGTGGGGATTTGGATTTGATGTCGGACTTCAGTTTGAAAGAAATGACTGGAAATTCGGTTTAATGCTTCGCGATATTACCACAACTTATAATGTTTGGAATATTGATGAAGAAGAATACGAAAAAATCGCCAATGCAATTCCGGGAGAGAATAATGAATTGCCAGAAAGCACAGAAATAACGCTGCCAAAAGCGCAATTGGGAGTTTCAAAAAGATTTGATTTTCATAATGAATGCAGTCTTGTAACTGCCGCAAATTTGAATATGCGTTTTGAACAGACAAACGATATCATTTCATCAAAAGTAGTAAGTATAGACCCAGCTCTAGGGTTTGAATTTGGCTATACCGATTTGGTTTTCGTTAGAGCTGGCGCAGGAAATTTTCAGAATGTGATGCAGTTGGATAATACCGAAAAAATAAATTTTCAACCTAATATTGGTTTAGGCTTTAGGTATAAAGGCATACAAATTGATTACGCTCTAACCGATTTAGGAAATCAAAGCACAGCATTGTATTCTAATATTTTTTCCTTGAAAGTAGATTTAGGTATCTTTAGATAATAATTTAAAACCATAAAGCATTTAAAATTTTAAATCATGAAAACTGTCATGTTCAAAAAAGCACTTTTTATTTTACTATTCTTATCCAGTTTTATTGGTTTCAGTCAAAGTTTGGCTTTATCTAAAGATGCTAGAATAAGTATTTTGACCTGCGGATTGGGCAACGAAACTTATTCTTATTTTGGACATACCGCTGTTCGAGTTTCTGACCCTGTGAATGCTATTGATCTAGTTTACAATTATGGCGCTTTTGACTTTAGAACTCCCAATTTTGTAGCAAAATTTGCAAAAGGAGATTTACAGTATTTTATCATTACACATCCATTTTCTGATTTTATAAATGATTATACAACCGAGAAAAGAAGTGTTTACGAACAAGAACTTCAAATTCCGCTAGCTACAAAACAAAAAATATTTGACAACTTAAACAAAGCTCTTTTTTCTGAAGAACGCTACTACACCTACAAATTTATAGATAGAAATTGCACTTCGATGGTTGTAGATGTAATCAACAAATCGATCGGTGAAAATGTGATTACGAAAAAAGGCGACACTACCATTTCTTACCGCTCTGTTTTGTTTCCTTACTTTAATGGACATTTTTATGACCAGTTAGGCACTAGCATTATTTTTGGCACTAAAGTAGATCAATCGGCAGATAGAATTTTTCTGCCATTTGAGTTAAAAGACAGTGTAGAGAAAATTAAATTTCACAATCAGCCTTTGGTCTCGTCTACTAAAACTTTGATCGAATTTGCCAAAGAAACCCCTAAATCATGGTGGAATAATATTTACAGCTATATTATTATTTTACTGCTTGTAATTTTTGCCAAAAATAAAATTGTTGACAATATTTATTTTTTAATTCTAGGATTAATGGGGATCTTTTTTGTTACAATGGGATTTTATTCCTTCCACCAAGAATTGGCAATGAATTATAATGTTCTATTATTCAGTCCGCTTTTATTGGTTTTAATTTTGTTTTCCATCTTTAAAAACAAATTATGGACTTATAGATTTTCGCTAATCAACTTTGTACTTTTAGTAATTTACTTTTTATTTTTGATTAACAAAGCGCATTTTTTTATCACTTTACCATTAATCATTACAAGCGGAGT
Organism: Flavobacterium ustbae; assembly: GCF_003946915.1. Classification (GTDB taxonomy): domain Bacteria; phylum Bacteroidota; class Bacteroidia; order Flavobacteriales; family Flavobacteriaceae; genus Flavobacterium; species Flavobacterium ustbae. The sequence continues at coordinate 139,782 of NZ_RPOC01000009.1, read as the reverse complement.
GGTTTTAGTACGAACAGCAATTCGTAACAAAAAACCAATCCCGATTATAATCTAAAATATTATTGTCCTCTGTAAAATAGAACCGTAGTAATGGTTTTGAAAGTAATACTCAAGTCAAGAAAAACACTTCTGTGTTTGATGTAGTAGAGATCGTATTGAAGTTTAATCAAACTTTCGTCTATTGATTCTCCGTACGAATAATTGACTTGCGCCCAGCCCGTAAGTCCAGGTTTAATTACATGACGCGTTTCGTAAAAAGGCATTACGGCTGCAATTTCTTCAACAAAAAAAGGACGTTCGGGTCTTGGACCGATTATGCCCATATCTCCCTTTAAAACATTAATAAACTGAGGAAATTCGTCAATTCTAGTTTTCCTCATAAATTTTCCAAAGGGAGTAATTCTTTTATCATTCTGAGCAGCAAAAACAGCACCATTGCTTTCTGAATTCTCTGTCATTGTTCTAAACTTATAAATTTCGAAAATCACTCCGTTTTTCCCTACTCTTTCCTGCGTATAAAAAAGACTTCCTTTGTTTGCGAAAATATTACACAGAAAAATTATTGGAATAAAAACTAGTGAAATTAAGAGACCTACAATTGAAAGTAAGATTTCTATAAGTCTGGTAAAAAACAAATAGAGTTTATTGTTATTGCTTCTGCTAAAAGGGAAAAACCTATAAAAGTCTCTTTCTATATAATGAACAGGAATTCGCTGTGTTTTACTTTCATAAACTTGTGTGTATTCACGTATAATATTTCCTGTTTCTAACAAATGAAGCAATTGCTGATATAAATCGGGAGTAATACCATCTGTTTTTTGTGAAGCGATAATAATTTCTGAAACATTATGTGCAGATACAAAATGCTCTAAATCTTCCTTTTTTACTTCGTTTACATAATGAAAATCTAAGTTTTCATCTATCACAGAGTCAGAGTTTACAAAACCAATAATTTTGTAATGCGGATCAACGTTTTCGAGCCCTAAAACTAATTCTTCAACTTCGTTTTGATTACAAATTAACACCACATTTTGCGAAAAACGATGAGAAGCCAGAAAATAACAGTAAAACAAACGCCATAATAACAGTGTAATTAATATTGTAAAATAAAATATTAATATGATTAACCTTTGTTTTGGAAGTACTGGCGATAATATTGGTGTAAATAAATAAGCTAAAACAGTTGCTGTAGCAGTAAAAACAACATTCTGCAGAATCTGAAGATGGTTACTTGCAACCTGCAAATTATAGATCTCGAAAATTACTCCAAAAATGTAAAGATAGCTTAATAGTACAAGAATGCTTAATGAGCTATTGACATCAAAATCAAAATAATTATAGTCGAATAGTAAGCTTAATAAATATAAAGCAGATAAAATAAAAACGGCATCGAAAGAAAGAAGCAATATTCTTCTTTCTGAAATTTCGAAATGCATTTTCTTTTTTGATGACATTATTTTTCAGTTTGTTAGGGGCTTAAACTTGAGGGCAAATGTATTATAAAAAATGAATCTAGTTAATAGCGTCTTCTGTTTTTTCTGGAATTTTAATTTGGATAGACAGCAAGCATAGTGCATACACAAAAGCAGGTGCCGCAATTCTTAGTGCCGCATGATTGATTGTAAGAAGCCAAAAGAGAAAAAAAGAGAAAAAATAAAGGTGCTGTCTATTATTTATATAGAGAGTGAATGGCACTAAAAGTAAAATAAGAAAACTAAATATACCAAACAAACCATGCTCACTGAGTAAACGAGAAATTTCGTTATGAGCGGCTACAGCTTGCCCTAAAGTTTCTTTTCTATTCTCTTTTCCCATCCCTACTCCAATACCCAAAACAGGGTTGTCTAAAAACAATTTCAAGTCTGTATCAATAACAGCTTCTCTACCCCCTAGCCGATCTTTTTTCTCTCTTCCTCTACCATCTTGATTCGCATATCTTTTTTCAATCATTCCATTGGTTTGTAATGATGTATATGAAAATATACCTGCTCCAAGAATGCCTGCAAATAAAAATACTAAAAGAATTTTCCTTTTACCCCTATTGTTTGAAAAAGAAAAAAGCATAAGAAAAAAGAAAAAAATCATTAAAACTCCAGTAATTACACCTCCCCGTGAAAAAGTTGCAATAGCACGATAACTTACAAATACAAGTATTCCAAAATTTATAATTATTTCTTTCTTTGATTTTGAAAAAAGAATCAATTGTGAAAAAAAAATGAACATCCCAAGTCCCAAAATCGTTGATACTTGGTTAGGTCCAAATCCTCCTGAAGTTTCAAAATTAGACTGAGTACCTGTAACCACATCTTTTACACTAGGATTATATAAAAACAAATATATAACCGTTGAGATAATCGGCATACCTAGTGCTAGCAAGACATTCTGTAGTTGCGAAAACAGCAATCTCTTTTTATACATATAGATAGAGGCAATTGCTAGACATAATGATCCCGACAAGTTAAAGACTATCGCTTTTTTAATATCAAAATTGACATCTTCAACAGAAGATACAACTAGAGCTCCAGGAATTAATAAAAACAAAAAAACAACATATAAGAATGATCTCATTGAAAAATTGCTATAGAACATTCCTATAATCATAAAAAATATAACGAGAAATTTTACATACTCGTTATTAAAATTTCCCCCTGTCATTCTCAGAAAAACCTCAGCTCCTACTAAATATGCGGATACAAAAATTACTTCATTATTTTTATTCTGATTTCGAATAACAATTGAAAGACCTAAGACAGGTATTAAGAGTGCATAAATTTTAGATAAAAAAGGAGCAACAAAAATAACCAGCCCTATGACTACATGCAACAAAACAAGGACTAGATATGATAATGATTTTTTTTGCATCTTTTTATTTTCTATATAACCTTACTAATTTTTCAATCACCATTTCTTCTGAATAATTTTTATTAACATTTTGCATTAAATTTTCTGCAAGTCTGTTTCTAAACGGTTTGTTTTCTATGATCTTAGTTAATTTCTTTTTAATTTCTGATTCCTTTAAAGGATCAAATAATACCCCACTTACCTCATCATCAATAATTTCTGAACAATAACCCGCATTCGTTGATGCAACAGGCAACCTTGCTAAAGCATATTCAAGCAGAGTAACTGGAAACCCTTCATCTGTAGAAGCCAAAACACCTATAGAAGCTTGCGATAAAATATATTGAATATCATTTCTATTTCCGTACAAATGTATATGATTTTCTAAAGAATTTGCCTTTATAAAATCCTTTAAAATTTGAGAATAATTATCTAGATAATCTTTACCTATTAAATGCAAAGTCCAGTCTAAATCTTTTAATTTCAAATCATAAAAAGCGTTAAGAATAGCAATATGATTTTTAGGTTTTTTAAGATTGGCTAAAAAAACTATACGCTTATTTTCTGTTCCTTTTAAAACTGTTACTTTTTGAATTTTGTCTTTAAACAATGCAAAATTTGGAATAAAAAAGATTTTTTTACACAACAGATTTTTTTCACTCCACTCTTTCAATTGCATATTGACCACAAAAATGGAAGAAAAAAAGAAGGAGCAAAAAATTAAAGCTAGGTTTTCTTTTCTTGATTGCGTGGATCTCGGTCCATAATGATCATGCCAAATAATCTTAATTTTTGGCAGAATCAATTTTGTTAAAACTGCAGTAAAAAAAGAAGAGCTGTGAGCATGGACAATGCTAACTTTATTTTTTACTATGAAATTTCGTAATCTAAAAATAGCGCCAAAATCAATTGTCTTTTTTTTATCTAAAAATAGATAAGAAACATTGCTATTTAATTGATTACGTAGTTGACCTTCCTTTCTGGTTGCTATTAGAGCTGAAAATTCTATTTTGTTTACTAAAGCGTTTGCATAACTTATGGCTATTCTTTCGGCTCCTCCTGCCTCTAGAGAATCTATTAATTGGAGAATTCTCATTTTACAATCATTTTTTCAATCTCACGTTCAAATTGATCGACTGTAAAGTTCTGTGACCATTCTAAAGCTTGTTCGCTCATTTGTGTAAATAAGTTTTGATCAGAAAAAACACCATCAATTTGGGCTAAATCTTTCTCTAATTCCATTTCTAATAAAATCCCTCTTTTTCCATAATCTATCATAAAAGGAACACATGAAACTTTAGTCACAATCGGAACACATCCCCAAAACATTCCTTCAGCCACAGCTTTTGGCCAACCTTCACTTCTAGAAGGCAAAATAACAAAATGACTTTCTTTGTAAAATTGCTTTACTGTTTCTTTATTTTGATTACCATGCAAGCAAACCAAACTTTCAAGCTGGTTATTTTTTATATAAGTTTCTAAATTTGTTCGTTCAATTCCTTCACCGAAAATATGAAGCAAAGCATTTTTTCCATTTTTCTTTAATTGCTCAATAATTCTTACCGCATACATTGGATTTTTTCCAGAAACTAAACTTCCCACAAAAATAAAAGTCGCTTCTAACTTTATGCAGCTTTTTGAAAGATTTTCTTTTTCATATTCAGAATAAGTCGCCGTAAAAAAAGGCTTAATATTTTTGGATTGATTTTCCCATTCTCCATAAACCAGAACCTGCATATTTCTAGATAAAAATGTATTATTCAGAATCCATTTTTGTAAACGATATGTCAAAGGTTGTTTACTTTTTGGATCCCAATTTCCAGCATACTTGGCTGTCTTTTTCTTAGAAGGAAATAATATTTGAACCATACACCCAAGCAGTCCCATATTTCCTGGACATCTTAAATGGATATGATCCGCTTTTCTCATCGCTTGAAAAATGTTCCAAAAGATACTAGGCAATTTAAAAAGTGCCTTAAAACTATTTCCTGCATTTACAAAATTGAAATCTGGAACTTTATAAAAATTAATTTTATGAAATTTATATGGTGATTGTAATGAATTAATTTTTGATTCTGAAAGTGGAGCAACTATAATTACCTCGTCGACATATTGCAACCAAATATTCATCTCGAGAATGTAGGGACTATAACCGAAATACTGGTTTTCTTCTTTAATATGAATAACATTAGTGATAATGGCGAACTTCATTATAAAATTTTTGAAATGGATTTGTAATAACTTTCCAAACTAAATAACTCTAAATAAGTTGCTCTTGCACTGTTACTCATTTCTTCATAATTGAATTCTTTCTTTTCTATTTGATTAAACAGTGAAATCATTGAATTTATCGTTGAATCAAATTTAAAACACTCTCTTCCATCTAATAAATAATTAGATAAGCCTGTGGTATTAGAAATCAATAATGGAGTACCATTCATCATCGCTTCTATGCCTACCATATTAAAGGCATCAAATTTTGAAGGAATTATAGCAAAATGACTCTTATTCAAATATCCATCAATTTCATTATATGGTAAATTTCCCAAAAAACTGATTGACTCTAAACCAGATATTAACTGGGCCACTTCCTTAGACTTAGACCCACTTCCAGCAATATTCAAAACGATTTTACTTCTACAGTTTTTAGATTTATATTCAATAAATGCGTTAATCATATCTAAAACACCTTTAGAATTCTCTAATCTTCCTAAATATGAAATGACAATAGTGTTTTCTATATTTTTATCTTTTGTTACAAATCTATCCATCATAGGATTTAGAACAACTATACCTTTATTAACGTTATGAAAAGACTTTAAATCCATTTTTGCAAATTCAGATGGACATACTATTAAATCGCAAAATAATTTATAGAACAATCTCTTCCTAAAAAACAGTAAGCTTTGAATGCTTTTTTTTTTATTGCTATCTATTAAAATTTGATTTGTTAAAGTATGATAATAAGCCAAAGTTTTTACTTTTCCAACTGACAATAATTTAGAAAACAAAATAGAAATATTATTTCCTACAAAATGCCCAATTACGATTTCAGGTTTATATCTTAGATAAATTTTAGCAAACCAAAAGATGTCAGCAAATGAAGTAGGCCTTCTTTCTGTAGCCCACGAACAAATAATTATTTCTCCTTTTTTCTTTTTTATTATTTGAGTTTCTTTAAAAAATGGTCTATGCGATATAAAAACAACTCTATTACCTACATCTGCTAAATGATGAGCTAAATGATAACTCATAGCCGCAAAAGAATTTTCGGTATAATTATGTGCAATTAAAATTGTTCTCACTTCTTAGATTTTTTATTAAAATTTTAAAGTCATTTCTTTTTACTCAAAACTTCCAAAACTAAATCGTTCCACTGAGTCATAACCCTTTTTTTGGAAAAAACAGCCAATTTAATTTTCTGGTTTTCAATAAAGTTTTCTCTAAGCAACTCATCATTAATAAGCAATTCTAATTTTTCGGCAAAAGCTGTTTTATCATTCAATGGCACAATAAAACCATCTTTCCCATCAGTTATAATGCTTTTCGGTCCATGTGGCGAATCATAAGAAACAATAGGTAACTTTGCATTTATAGCTTCCAACAAAACCATCGGAAAAGCTTCGGTAGCAGAAACCAAGGCAAATATGCTCGCTTCTTGCATTTTACTTATTATCTCTGTTGTTGATGGAAATATTTTGAAGCTTTGTTGCAAACCCATTGCATGAATCTTTTCTTCCAAAGCTTTTGTTATCCCAGCTCCATAAAAATGAACCTCCCATTGATCATATTTTGAAGCAATTATAGACCAGATATCTACTAAATGATCAAACTGCTTTTCTTTTGATATTCTGCCAGCCGTAATTATAATATTTTTTTTATCTTGTCTAGAATAATTGTAATCTGAACTGTAAATAAAATTAGGTATTACTGCGATATTATTCAGCGGATAATAATCGATTTCGTTTTCATTTAGCACTACAAATTTTTCGTATCTGTTAACAATTAGGCTTTTCCAAATCCAAGCTTTTTTATTATGCACAAAACCAGATCCATGAATCTCATGGATTTTGGGAACTCCAGTCTTAACAAAAGGAACTGCTAACATATCTACTCCTATCATATTTGTAAATAGAACATCAATCTTTTCTGATTCTATTATTTTTTTGAGTTTAAGAAAAAACTTAAATCCTTGAGGTATGTTTTTTATGTATTGCTTGACCCCTCCGCTTAATTTGGCAGGCATACTAAGATTGTAACGTTTACATTTCGGATTTATGTCGTAAAAAAAAGGACCCTCTATTTCATTTTTAGTTATCAAAACAACTTCATAACCAAACATTTCAATCCATGAATTAATTTTTTCAGCTGTAATTCTTTGAACTCCTCCAACATTTGACATTCTATAAACTAGTATTCCGATTTTCATTTTAAGATTATTTCCTATTTAAAATTAATTTTTGTTCTCAAAAAAGCATTTCAGATAATGATAATTATTTAAAAAACTTATTTTTATAGACACTGATGTTTTGATAGACAATTTCTTCAAGCTTATACTTTTTTAGTACAAATTCTCTAGCATTGCAACACATTTTTTTTACTTCTTGCTTATTAGAAAATACCCAAATAATTTTCTCTGCAATATTTTTCGGATTGTGCGGATCACACAATAGTCCCGTAATAAAATCTTCGATTGCTTCAGGTCCAGGGCCGTATTTTGTAAAAATAACTGCTTTCTCCATGGCCATGGCTTCTGGCGCTACCAAACCTTGCGTTTCCATATGTGACGGAAAAACGCATACAGAAGCTTCTGAATATACTTTCGGAATATCGCTGTAAGAAACTGCTCCATTAAAATGAATATCTTCTCCTAGCTTACCTAATTGCGATATTTCGTCTTCTTTTAACATCTCGATATAAGAACTTCCATCTGGAAAAAACCAATCTCTACCATAAATTTCAAGAGTTGCATCTGGAAATTCTTTTTTTACATATGGAAAAGATTGAATCAATTGGCGCACACCTTTCTTTTCGCAAACTGTACCAGCAAAAACAATTCTATGTTTATATTCTTTTTCGGTTACTTTGGGTTTAAAAAACTCCGTATCTATAGGATTACTTATATAAGCTATAGGTTTATTATTAAAACTTAGATATTTCTCCGTATGATTTTTTACATAATGCGAAACAGCAATAAACGCATCACTTTTCTTAAATGACCTTTTTTCCTGAAATCCCTTCCATTCATTAATCTTTCTTTTTTCACTTTCGGCAAAAAAGTGATGTCCTCCGTGAAGTCTAATAATATATTTTATGCCTTTTATTTTAGAAACAAACGCAAGCCCAAGTTCTGAAGATTCAACAATCTGAATAGGATTCTCTTGGTGAATTTCTCGAAGTTTTGAATTGATCGCCTCAGAATTGAAATACCAAGATAATCCTTTTGTTTTATTTGGTTTTAATCGATAAACATTTACACCTTCAATATTTTGAGTTTCTGTTTCTGGAGTATAATTAATTCCGACAACTGAAACTTTAATTCCATTTCTGACCAATGCAACAGAAAGTGTTTTAACAAAACTACCAATCCCGCCATGCGGGAATCCTTCTTTTGGAAATTCATTTGTTAAGAAACAGATGTGCATTATAAATTGATATTAATAACATTTTGAATTTTCTTGGAAGAATTCTTATAGTCTTCCAATATAAGGTCTTTCCATTCTAGCATACTTTCACTGCATTTTTTTTGCAAAGTAATTTTATTAACTATTTCCTCTTTACTATTTAACCAAATAACAGCTTTTGCATCTTGCATACTTCTAAAATGTTGATAGTTATAAATTGTTTTTACAGACCAATCATTTACTGTTTTATTTTCTTGATCATAGTTAATAAATATACACGGTTTATTAAACATCGCAAAATCGAACGCCATTGTTGAGCCAACATTAACTACTATATCTGAATAAAAAGCAGTACTAACTAATAATTTGACATCATCAATTGATGGATATACTAAATTCCATTCTTTTGATTTGGTGAAATACCACAGTGGGGGAGCTTCCTTGATTAAATCCTTATATTGTTTTAATACTTTATCAAATCTGCCCGAAAAATCTACGGGACATCTTCTTAATAAGATTTGATATTCATGTTGCAAATCCGCTTTGGTAATTTCCTCCGCAATATCTTTTAAATAATATGGATCATCAGGAGATGTTTTAGTATCATCTCCTGAGAAACATATAATTTTTTTATTAGGATCTAAATCATATCTTTTATAAAAAACTTCTTTATTAATTATATTATCCGAGTCTTGATAAAATTCAAACTGAGGAGTTCCTGTTACATAAATTTGCTGTGGAGCTATTTCTGGATAATAGAGATTCAGTTCATTTTTCATGTAATCTGACCAAACCAAATAGTTGTCTGCTCGTAAAGCCATACGTGCTTTTGGTAAATTATCCCACGAATAAATAACGGTTGCTGTCGGAATATTCAAATCAGCAGCGGCACTAAATACTGTTGCTGCTTTTAATGCTCTTTGATGTGAACAAAAAACAATTGAAGGTTTCGTTTCGCTTAAAATATCTTTAACCTCACTGTAAAAAATATTTTGGCGAATAGCTTTTTGATATTTTTTCTCGAGTTTTAAAATACTAGAATAATTTTTAAAATGAGGAGCTAAAAACTGAATAAATTTGTAAAAACTCTTTTTAGCAAATGACTTTTGATTCCAATTCCAATTGGTTAATAATGTTGGATTACCAACTTTGGAATCATTATAGTACAATCTTGAAAGGCATATTAATTCGCGTAGAAATTTTTCCTTAAAAGATTCTCTATAATCTGGAATTACAATGTCTTTATTAATTAAAGTATTTTCTTCAATTCCCTTGATAGTTTCTGAATCGAAATTATGAAAAAGAACTAGCTCTCCTTTAAAATCTTTAAATACATCTGAATAAAGATAATTCCTAATACCAACACCGTCTGGAAACAATAATAAAACTTTACCTCTTTTCATTCTATTTTCTTGCAAAAAAAATCTTTTAATATTCTTGTAGTAAAAATTTTAGCCCCAGCATCGTTCATATGTCCGCAAGATGAAAAATATTTATTTTCTACAACTACACCCTCGTAATTATGAATCTCCGGATAAGCTTTTTTTACTTTATCAAAATAGTTCATTCCTTCGACATTCTCACACATTGGAGTCATAACTGCAATAAAATTAATGTTGTGACTTTTGCAAAGGCTTTTTATTTCTTCGTAATATTTATTGTGTGGCAACGGATTTAAATTGACAATATTATTTTTCATATTGCCGTTTTTATGTTTTTGTAGCGGATAATATCCTAAATTATCTATAGTATTTGTTTTTTCGTTTGAAGCAATTTTATAGACTTCTCGAAAACCAATTTTACCATCATATTTTATGTATCTATAAAATGGGATATAGTACAACTCGTTAAAATTTTTCTGCGAGGCAAAATGTTGCTTTATTACTTCAGAATTATGAATAAATGGTAAAAATTTTGCAGAAACTCCATCCGATTCTTGATCATTAGAAAGATTTAAATCGGCTTCAAGAATGATGTTTTTTATTTCGTATTTTCTCTCCAGCATTAATTTCAGCATCAACGATGCTTCAAATAAATGTCCTCCGCTCATTCCGTAATTAAATGTTTTTAATCCTTTGTCTTCAAACATTTGAGCCACAAAATGATTATTTGCTCTTGAAGATCCTAGAATAACAACATCGTATTGCTGCGATTTTGAATTAAAAACTTTCTCGATTTTTCCTCTTTCGTTAGATTGCATAAAGACATACGTGTAGATTCCGTCTAAAAGAAACGCTATGAGCATTGTTATTAAAACAATCGTTGCTGTATAGATTAAAAATTTCTTCATTAAAATTGAAAGTATATAAATTCTTTATAATCTGAAAAAGTTCCAAAAGCAATTATTACTAAAATAGCTAAGGCAGTTTTTAAAATGCTCATTTTTCCTGAAATGGGTTCTATTTTTGAACGACTGTTCCACTCTATCAAAACAAATACGCCAATCATCAATAACAATTCATAACTATAACGTTCGTTATCGAGATACTGAAAACTAAAATCCTTGCTTGTTATAATTCGCTTAAGATATAAAACCGCATCTGTTATTGTTCTTGCCCTAAAAAAGACCCATGCGATACAAGTCAATAAGAATGTGTATAATATGCTGGCAAATACCTTGACCGAATCAAAATTGAGTTTCAATTGAATGGCATCCATATTATTACGATTACTGTTTGATAAAAGTAACGGCAAGAAATAAACCGCATTTATGAATCCCCAAGCTATATAAGTCCAGTTTGCTCCGTGCCAAAAACCACTAACTACAAAAATTATAAATGTGTTTCTGATTTTCATCCAAAGTCCGCCTTTGCTTCCGCCCAGAGGAATATACAAATAATCTCTAAACCACGAAGAAAGGGAAATATGCCAACGGCGCCAAAACTCAGCTATATCTCGCGAAAAATAGGGATAATTGAAGTTTCGCAATAAGTCCAAACCAAATAGTTTTGAAACTCCTAAAGCAATATCTGAATATCCCGAAAAATCTCCATAAATCTGAAAAGCAAAATAAATAGCCCCCACGATAAGTGAGAATGAGTTCATTGAAGTATAATTATCAAAAATAGCATTTGCATAAGGCGCACACGTATCTGCAATAACTACTTTTTTGACTAATCCCCAAATAATTTGGTAGACGCCTTCTTTGCCTGTTTGATAATTGAATTCTCTTTTAACTTTTACCTGTGGCAATAAATGAGTCGCGCGCTCTATTGGTCCGGCTACTAAAAGGGGAAAGTAACTTACAAATAAGGAATAATCCACAAAATTATATTCGGCTTTTATTCTCTTAAAATAAATATCAATTACATATGAAAGTCCGTGAAAAGTATAAAATGAAATTCCGACTGGGAGAATAACATTCAGTAAAATTGGACTTGCTTTAAAACCTGAAGAAGTGAATAGCTCAGCAAATGAAGAGGCAAAGAAATTATAATATTTAAATACTCCTAAAAATCCTAGATTAACTATAATGCTGAGCCAAAACCAAAAGTTTCGGCTTTTTTGAGATTTCCCTTTTTCAATTTGAATTCCAGTATAATAATCTAAGAAAGTCGAAAAAACCAGTAGGAATAAAAATCTCCAATCCCAACAAGAGTAAAAATAATAACTCGCAACAATTAGCAATGCATTTTGTGTGCTTTTGTTTTTGTTAAAAACAAACCAATACAGAAAGAAAACGATTGGTAGAAAAATAGCAAATGCTATAGAATTAAAAAACATAAATATTTTTAGGTGGTATTGATAAAGTCAGAATTATATATCTCTAAATTGTTTTTGATGATTGAGCTGCCAAATATCGTTTTTCTTTAATGATTGCAAAAATAATTCGTTACTGTTTCCTGATCCAAAATCATTATTTGAAACATTAATTTTATGAAAATCAATTTTTGAAAGTGCATCATTTATACTTTCTTTCGAATAATCAACATTCATAATATCTGCATGAATAGCTCTATTTTGCTGGCGCGTTCCTATATTTATAATTGGAATTCCGTAATAGGGAGCTTCGCGAATTCCGGCACTGCTATTTCCTATTATAAACTGACTATTTTTTAATAATGTCAAAAAATATTCAAATCTAAGTGAAGGAAAAACCCTAAATCTGTTATTTTTTTCTAATCTTTCAAATTCATCCAAAATATATTGACTTCCTAAATCATTATTTGGAAAAATAACAACATAATTATGATCGTCATTTAATAAACAATCCACAAAATCGATCGCATATTTTTTCATCGAAGCAAACTCTGTCGTTACGGGATGAAACATTACAATTGCGTATTGATCAAATTGAATTTCATAATATTTTTTTGCCGTTTCTAAAGAAGGTAGATTTCCCGAAAACATAATATCGATATCTGGAGAACCTATTGTAAATATAGATTCTTTTACCTCTCCCATTTGAATCAGCCTTTTTGCTGCTTCTTTATTAGAAACAAAATGGATATGGCTCAACTTACTTACGCTATGACGAATGAGCTCATCAACTGTTCCAGAAATTTCACCTCCTTCAATATGAGCTACTAGAATATTATTTAAAGAACCGACTATTGCACCCGCCAAAGTTTCAACTCGGTCACCATGTACAACAATCATATCTGGGTTTATTTCTTTACAATAATTAGAAAGTCCTTCAATGGTTTTTGCCAGCGTCAAATCCATTGTGCTTTCATGGGTATGATTTTCGAAGGTAAATACATTTTTAAAGTTGCAACGCTCAATTTCTATCAGAGTATATCCATATACTTCCTGAAGATGCATTCCGGTTACGAAAATAAAAACCTCAAATTCATTCTCTCTTTCAAGTGTTTGAATTAATGATTTTATTTTTCCAAAATCTGCACGCGTTCCAGTTAGAAAAAGGATTTTTCTAGAAAAGTTACTCAAAATCAGTAAAATCTAATTGTTCGTCATTTTCAATATCTCTTAATGCTGTTTTACCAATCAATGCATTAAAATTTTCTGCAAAAATCTTACCTGTGCCTGGTCTTTTTACCCAAATATTTTCTTTTGATAAAACTTCTCCTTTTTTAATTGGAGTAATAGAGCAAACTGTTGCAAAAGCGAAATCAATAGTTACTTGCTCTTCGTCGGCTGGTTTTTTTGTACCGCCTCTCATTAAGGCAATTTCTGCACTTGAAACTATTAATTCTTTACAGGCTTTCTCATCCATACTGCAAACAATATCTGGTCCTTGTCTCTGCATATGATCTGTAAAATGTCTTTCTAAAATGCTAGCACCAAGAGCAACTGCACCTAAACAAGCATTATTATTTAAAGTATGATCACTTAATCCAAACACTTTATCAGGAAAAGCTTGGTGCAGTTCCGTCATTGCTCCAAAACGCACTAAGTGAATCGGGGTTGGATAAAGATTAGTTGTATGTAATAACGCAACAGGAACATTATGTTTATCAAAAATAGCAACTGCTTTTTGAACGCTCTCAATAGTATTCATACCTGTACTAAGAATTACAGGTTTTCCAAAAGAGGCAATGTGTTCCAATAAAGGATAATTATTACACTCCCCTGAACCAATTTTATAAGCTGGAATATCAAACTTTTTTAATCTTTCTGCTGCTGCTCTAGAAAAAGGAGTAGAAATAAAAATCATTCCTTTACTCTCAACATAATTCTTTAATTCAAATTCTTCCTCTTCATTTAAAGAACATCTTTCCATAATTTCATAGATCGAAACATCTGCATTTCCAGGAATAACTTTTTTAGCTGCTCCAGACATTTCATCTTCTACAATATGGGTTTGGTGCTTTACAATCTCAACTCCTGCTCTTTGAGCTGCATCGACCATTTCTTTGGCTACTTGTAAAGATCCTTCGTGATTAATTCCGATTTCGGCGATTACTAATGGTGGAAAATCTGGTCCTACTTTTCGGCCCGCAATTTCTATATATGGATTCATCAATTTATTAGATTTGGGATTTTATTATTTCTTTTGATATAGATATCTCGCATAATCTAAATCGTCTAGAGTATCAATATCAACTTGTGCAAAAATATGATTTACTTCGAATGGTAATGCATTTTCTGAAATAATTATACTATTCAATATCAGAGTCTTTTTTGTAATATAAAGAAGTCCGTTCTCAAAGTAAAGTGGCTCTAAATCTTGACTTCTCTGCCCAAAAGAATAATTGAATGGTGTAAATTTATCATCGTTAATTTTTCCAAACTTTTGGTGATTTCTTGAAACTGTGAATAAACTGTCTTTGTTTTCTATTTGAAATTTTTCAAAAGCTTCCTGCAATAAATTTTCAGGACGTAGCGGATTTGTCGGTTGCAATAAAACTACATTTTCAATCTCATCAGAATCTATATTTTCTAAAACATGTTTTAAAGCTGAAACAGTTGGCTCCAAATCTCCCGAAATAGATTCTGGCCGATCTATAACTTTTGCTCCAAATTGTAATGCAATTTGTTTGATTTCGTTATTATCTGTCGAAACATACACCTCATCAATTATCTCTTTATTTTCTTTTGTATAAATAATTGAATGTGCAATTAGTGGCAAATCGTCCAATAACTGAATGTTTTTTTTGGGTATCCTTTTAGAACCTCCTCTTGCAGGAATTATGGCAATTGTTTTCATTGATTGAGCCTGTTTTTTGCATTAATTATAATCTCATTGATCCCTAAATTCCATTTTTCTTTAGTATATAAATATTCTGGAATAGAATCAAACTTTAATGGCTTTTCTATAAATTCAACGATGGCTTCTTCCCAAATTAACGGGAAATTTGGAGCTTCGATCAATTTGCCAAATCTTCCATTCCCCATAACTTCAGATACCCCACCTACATTTGAAGCAATGCAATAACAACCCGAATGAAGTGCTTCAGTTAAGCTTAGCGGAAAACCTTCTTGACATAAAGAAGAGAATAAATAGCAATCTGCACATTGAAGGTATATTGCCAGATCATCATTCTTAATTTTACCTAAGAACTTAACTCCTTCTTGTTCCGGTTTAGATTCGCAGCCTATAATCCATAATTCAATATTTTTATATTTCATTGCTACACTTTTCCATGCTTCGAGTATGATGTGCAATCCCTTTTTTGGTCGATCTTGCGAGCACCACACAAAAATCTTTTTATTCTTTACGCCAAATTTTTCTTTTAACTCATCTTTTGTTGAGTTATCAACTTTAAAGAATTTCTTATTATCGATTCCGTTATGTAAAATCGAAACTTTAACTGGGAAAGATGTATAGTATTCTTTGTGAGCTAAGTACGATTTATAAGTTAAAAGAATCATCTCATCTATTGATTCAAAAAAAGTATTAGCTCTTTGATTGTCAAAAAAAGGCGGATAACTATGGTAAAAAAACTGGATATAACAATTATCGCGAATTTTTCTCTTCTTCAAAAAATGCACAATATGTTCAACTATATAAAAATTATCTACAATTTGAATAATAAACTTTTCTTCATTGTTTACAATTTTATCCAAAGCAATTGTATAGGATAGATATCTTTTTTTTGTGAACTTTCTAAACAATTTTGTTATGAAGTTATTTTTCACAAAACTATATTCTACATTACTAAAAATACTTTTGGGTGGCTCGCAAATAATGTAGTCAATCTGATTGTATTGCGAGTCAATATAGTTTTTATATAAAGTTGTCCAGCTACCTATATATGAATAAGGCAAGGCTACTTGAGAAATCAAAATTACTTTTACATTTTTATAATTCATTACAAAGAATATTTTTTTACTTCCTCATTTGAAAGTCCCTTAAGTTTTAAAGCAAAACGCCATATTCTCTTTTGCAAAATAATTCTGGAGAATAATTGATATTTTAAAAGAAAGGAAATTCTTGAAGATTGAATTGGGCGTAAAAAATTACTTTCAAGACAATCAGTCTCATCTGGCTGTATAGTTTCTAGCGTAGTTTTCATCCAGCTTTCTTCAACATTTCCTAAATGATATGCGAAATTATCTGCTGTAGAAAGTCTCCACATTCCTTTCTTTACCACTGGATAATCTAATATATCTGTTTCACTGCCTCCGCCTAGCATGAAATGTGAATACTTTAAATTGTTTTCTTCAAATACTTCTTTACGATACGTTGTAACAAAATGTCCTGCTCCCACAACAGCTTTAAAATTCTTATTGATAACTGTAAGATATTTACTTAAATGTATATCATTATACATTTCATTATTACCTATACTTTTTGCAAACATCTCTAATGCTTGTGGATTTTTAACTTTTGAAAAATAAAGCGATTTTGAAAAAAATAAATCAAACCAAATATTTGCAGTAAAATTTTTCAAAGATTTCGAAGAAGGTGTTGGACAAACTGCACCGGTTTTTGGGAATTTTTCAAAAACTTTATATGTCTCATTTTGCCAATTATTTAAAAATAAAACATCACAATCTGCAACGGTAACAAAAGAAAAATCGTGACCAGAAATACCTTTTAAAACTGCATTAAGTTTACCTATATTATCTGTATGAATTATTTCTTGGATCGTTCCTTTTCGGTGCAATTCAGCTAGGTAGTCAACTACATCAGCTCCGCTCCCATTGTTAACTAAAGTTATAAATGTTTTGGAATGGGATGTCCTTAACAACGATTCCAAGCAATATTTTAGAATCTGAAAACTATCCTTAAAATATCCTTCCTTATTTGGAATGTAAACAGGAATAATTACCTGATGAAAAAAATCAATTGGTTGCTGAGCTCTATCTTTATTTGGGTTATAACCTACTCGCATAGTATTAGAATTTTGATCAGGTTTTAAATGAAATTTAAAATTTTAATTAGTGTCATTATAAACAAAATGGTCATTCCTTCAACATATTTTGCAAACAATAAACTGGTCGAAAATAAAACTTGAATTTATTAATAATGAAAGGTTTTGATGGATATAGATTATTGTGTTTATTTTTAGCAGTGTTGAGCAATTTCATAGCTATAAGATGCAGTGTAATAGGATTTTTGATAGACATGTTCTTAAAATTTAAAAACATTTTTTTTTCAATTCCTATATATTTTTCGTGCTGTGTAGATAATCTGCCATTATGTTTATATTCTCTATAAAATGCCAATGGTTCATTAATATAATGCACTTTATGCCTGAAAAACATACGTTGATAAAAATCAACATCTTCACCAACTTTAATTCGTTCATCAAACAGTAAATCGGGTTGAAAAACTTCTTTTCTAATTAATGGTGTTGGTGATTTAACTACCCAAACTCCAAGCGCATTCCAAAAAACATATCCTGAACGTTTATGTATTTTATTGTCAGATGCTCCATAATATTTTCCATTGGCTTTTCCATTTTCATCAACTACTGCCACCGAACTATGAACACAATCTACGAAAGGTTTTTCTAGTAATATTTTCACTTGCTTTTCTATTTTTGAAGTTTCCCAAAAATCATCATCATCAAGAAAAGCAATATATTCTCCTTTAGCAAGCTTGATTCCATAATTTCTTGCAGAAGACAAACCTCCATTTTCCTTGTAATAGTATTTACAATTCGAAAAATTGGTGCAAATTGATTCTGCGTAATTGATATTGGAGCCATCATCTACTACTATTATTTCAATATTTGCATAAGATTGTTCAGCTACTGACCTAATCGCAGTTTCAATATAATCTTTACGGTTAAAAGTTGGTATTACAACTGTGACCAAAGGAGCAATCATTTTATTTTAAATATTCGTTTAATCATTCTTACCGGAAACAAAATTACCATTCCAATTTTATACTCTAATGATTTTTTATATTTGATTTCATTACGTTTATGACGTTGAGCTAGGTCTGTCCAAAAATCAATCACTTCACTAAAATGACTCCTATATAAATCCTGATGTTTTTTATAGATATAACTTAGGTTAGATTCTCTATAGTACAATTTAGATTTTAAATCAACTGAATTTCTAGTTTTTTTTCTATAGTTAAATAACAATTCCGGAATCACATATATGTCCCATTGCTTTTTTGTCATCCTAATCCAAAACTCCCAATCTTCAAATCCATTGGTCATTTCTTCGTCATAGCCATCAATATCTTGCCACGCTTCTTTTCGGATTAAAGCAAATGAAACACTATTGTTATCAAATAAAAAATCTTTTAAGTTTCCTCCTTTGGGATAATGATGATAAATCACTTCGTGATTTTCTATAAACATATTACAATAACTTGAAACAGCTCCAATAACAGAATTTTCATTTAAAATCTTAACTGCTTTTTGTAAAAAAGATATTTCGAACGTATCATCAGCATCAATCATTAATACATAATTTCCCTTAGCTGCCGCAAAGCCAGCATTTCTAGCAGAGCTCGGACCTTTATTATTTTGCGTTATTACTTTAATCCTATCATTAATTAAAGTCGATAAAAGTTGTTTTGTAGATTCATTAGAACCATCGTCAACAATTACAATTTCAAAATTTTGAAAAGTCTGGCATAATACAGATTGAATTGTTTCTTGTATATAATCTTCGTCATTAAAACAAGGGATTACTACACTAACAATAGGCCTTTCATCGATCATTTTATTTTAAGAAATTTAATTTAGCTCAATATTTTTTTTAGCTTTTCTTTAGAAAACAGCATAATATATGTTCGTAAAACCAACGACATTAGCTTTTTCCCTAAGATCGATTTCTCTATCTCTTTTAACATTTTAAAACGATTTGAATTTACGAATTCCCTACTTTGAATTAAATCTTCATAATCCCTAACAAACCCATTAAAATATTCTTTCATTACTAAATTTCGCTCTTCAGAATAATCTTCTATTGAACTTATTCCATCTAAATAGAATGTCGAAAGAGTCTCCTCAACCTTTAAGTAGGTACAATCAAACTTAAATAAGGCTAAGAGAAAAAATTTCCAATCAGAAACTATTCTTAGATTTTCATCATAGAGCCCTACTACATTAAATAATTCTTTCTTTATAAAAGTTGATGGGTGCGGTAATGAACTTATGTATAGATGGGAAAAAGGCAAATTTGATGGTGCCTTAGCAATTTTAGAAACACCATTATTGACCATTTGCAAATTGAAACAAATTAAATCTTTTTCAACTAAATAAATATTATTTAATTCGAGAATCCTTTCATTGAAGAAATGATCCCCACTATTTAAGAAAAGTAAATATTCACCTTTGGCGACACTGATCCCTTTATTCATGGCATTGTAAATTCCAGAATCTTTTTCACTTAACCAGAAATCTATAAATTCACTTTCTGATTCCAAAAAATCTTTACTTCCGTCAGTGCTTCCTCCATCAATAACTATATATTCAAACTCTTGCCAAGTTTGTTTTTTTACACTTGTTACTGTTGCCATTAGGCCTCCCAAATTGTTATAGTTAATTGTAATAATAGAAATTTTGTACATCACATTTTTTTTAACATTCTACCAATAGCAGCCTCCTTCGACATGTTTAAAATTTTCCGGTCTTTCCTCAGGCGATGGTCTAATCCAATAATCATTAAAAGACTCATGCTCCCATCTTTTTCCTTTAATGCCAAATAAAATCTGTGTTGCTCCTCCTAAATGCACACTCTTCTTTCCTATCTTCTTAATATAACTAGCTAATGGAAACCCGTAAGCACCACAGCCTATTATAGCAACTTCAAAATCAATTTTTTCAATTTCCCTTTTCATAAATTCCAAGGCTTCAAACCAACTTTCAAATCCAGTAACCAAACTATTACCTGCAAAAGATACCACTGGCTTATATGTTATCAATTTAAAATCTGGTAATACATCTATATTATCAAATAAAAATTCCCGACGACTATATTGTGATTTTATACTAACTTCAAAAGGATGTATCACCAAAACTTTTTTCCCTTTCAAAACCTTACTCCATGGATTTTCATGGTGATACGGCTCCAAATCACCTAATCCTACTGTTCTAACATGTGCAAGTTCTTTTTCAAATATTTTCTCCTTATGCAACCAAGATCCTAAAATATCCAAATCCTTCATGCTGTCTAACATTAATTTGGAAAATTTTTTTAAACTAGCTTCATCAGTAGGAAAAAAACCTGCATTATTTTGCATACAATATTCTACATTCGTTTCTCTTCCTATTAAATCAATATCTCCCTTAATATATTCAAAACTTCTACTGATCAAAGATTTTTCTAGTTTCCTAATATACTCTAAACAATCAAGTTCAACACTTCCAAACCTAGCAATCATACAAGGTTTATCAAACTCCAAAGATTCTCTTATAATATCTGAAGCTTGTTGATAAGAATATTGTGGAAGAATTTGAAAAACTTTCAATTGCTTTCCAAAAATTTTGATTTTTAATTTCCTTATAAAAGTTAGTGCCTGTAATACAAACTTTTTTTCCATGACTATAGCATTATCTTAACAACCTTAAGCTTTAACAAAATCATTGTTTTTTTGGGCCATTAATTATTAGTTCCTAATGAACTTTATTAATTCTGTTTTTCATTTTGAAGAAAAGCTTTTCTTGAATTTAAAATCTCTTTAGTTGGTTTATGAAATGTTATAGAGGTTTTATTTAAAATTTCTAAAAGACAAGCAATTTTTACACGGTTTTTTTCCAATAAAAATATCATCAAAAAAGATACTATTTTCAAGAAAGACATTCTTTTTCTTTTCAATACATTTATTATAAAATTATACTGATTTAAAGTAGTATGCGATTGCGAAAAACCTTGATTTAATTTTTTATTGTATTCAACTGTTAAACGAAATGCTTCAATAAAGTGCTTAAAAATTAAATGCTCATTATAATATAAAGATTTACTCACTATTAAATACCATTTACATATTTCAGAATCATCGCCAGCTTGAATATCTGGTCCCTTTCTCCCCGTTAAAGATCCTTTAAAACCTGCATTATATAATGACAGGATTTCATCTTTTCTAACTACCATTCCAGAACCCCATACATAACCCCTGTTACTTACGTCGCTACTTTCTATAGCTTGTACTCCTACAGCATAATCTCCCTGATAAGTTGTAAACCAATCAGGAAATTCCACAGAACTAACAGCGATACCTTTACCTCCCAAAACCCCAACTTCCGTATGCTCTTGCATAAAATCAAAAGCAATTTGCAGATAATTTTCTTCTAGCCAATTGTCATCATCACAAAAGACAATTAGCCCTCCTTTTGCACAATTAACCCCTTTTTTTCGTGCATGAGATAAACCGGCCACTGGTTCTGAAATTGCATTCAATTCAGCCTTTGAATTCAGATCTTTCCAAATTTTTAGAGCAGTTTCAGATGTATTATCACTAGAATTATTATCTATAAGTAAAATTTCGTAATTAATATCTTGCCTCAGTTTTTGCTTAGCTAAATGTTCTAAAGTTGGCTGTAATCGATTAGCACTATTATAGCAACATAATAAAACGGTAATATGATATTTTGCAGGTTCCATTTAATGAAATGATAATCTTAATATTTTAATTTCTGTAATTTAAAATTTAGTTCAGAATATTATTTTGCTAATGACTCTTTAATCGCCGACAAAGCTTTTCTAAAATATTTGAAATTTAAGTTTTTAAAAATCCCTTTTTTATAGATAATTTTGAAGCCTTCTCTGTACTCTCCATTTCTTAAAAACTTAAATTCATTGTATACAATCCAGGATCCAACCCATAAATGAACGCCACAGCTTTCTTCTTGAATATACATTTTATAATTTAAAACATCTTTTTTTTCTGCAAAAGGAAATGGATAAAATGTACTTATGGGATAAACAACAATAGCGTTATATGAGATTTTTTTGACAAAAGAATCGCTAAAGCCAAATCTAGATTTAAACAATTTAGTAACCATAATTGTATTCACATTTTCATGCCAATCTACTCCTTCATCTATATTAATAAAATCGTAACAATGAAGAAATTCTTTTATAAATTCATTATTTCTCAAGGCTCCTATGATTGCCGTACCAATAATTACTTTATCTTCTGCACCAAAAAAACATTCATTATTAAGAAAATCATTAAGAGAACTTAATAGCATCATGTCTGTGTCTAAATAAATTCCCCCATTATCATAGAGTACCTTTAGTCTAATATAATCTGCTATAAAAGCCCATTTTTCTAATCGATATGCCTCTTTTACAAAAGGATGACTTAAATCAGAATTTTTCTCGTTCCATTCTATAATTTCATAATCTGGTAAATGTTTTTTCCAAGATTTAATACAATCCCTCACCAATTTTGGTTTTCTTTTTTTACCATACCAACAGTAGTGAATGATCTTAGGAATTACATTTATTTTTTCAGTTTCCATCAGTTATGATTTTTACTAAATGTTTTCTAAAAATGTAATTCACGAGTGTATTAAATAGATCTTTAAATTTCTTAAATCTGAATTGCAATGAGATTAGTTTTATTAAGAACCATAGCCTGTTTTTATCTTCTTTTACTGTTGCTTCTTTCAAAAATACTTTATGTCTTTCTAAAACAAAGTTTCTAACTTGAACATTCCTTGTTAAAGATTTTGAAAGTAGTTTTAATTGTTTATTTCGGGCTAAACATTCCGATTTAAATTCTTCAATATTGAAATGCTCAATTTGTTTCGATAAAGAATGGCTATGAAATCTATATCCAAAAACTGGTAAATCCAAAAATTTAATATTTATATTTTGGGAAATCATTCTTAGATTAAAATCCCAATCGTCCAAATATCTAATTCGCTCATCAAACAATTCTTTTTGTTTTTCTAAAAAACTTCTTCTCCAAATTGGGCCGGAAACATAAAATGTAATATTTCCTATGAAATAATCCTTTAAAACATTTCCTGATGATAATATTGTATTTTCAAATAGTTTTAATCCAGATAAAGAATCAAATATTTCACATTTTGCAATAACACAATCAACACCATCATTAAAATTTTTAAGTCTTAAATCTACAGCGTTTTCAAATAAGATATCATCGCTGTCAAACCAGTTTATAAAAGCTCCTTTGCTTTTTTCAAATCCATAATTTCTACATGAATTGGGGCCTTTCGTTTTATCTTGTGGTCTAACATAATATCGAAATCGATTGTCTGATTCAAGAAATTTTTGCAAAACTTCTTTTGTATTATCACTTGAACTATCATCAACTATTATACATTCCCAGTTTTGATAAGTTTGGGCAATTATAGAGTTTAATGTTTCGCTAATTAAGTGTGCTCTATTGTAAGTTGGAATTATTATTGAAACTAAAGGATTTGTCATTTCTTAATTGAAATTAAAATTCTCCTAACAAGTTTAAAAAAAGAAACTGTTTTAAAATTAACGCTGTATTTGCGTGATAAAAGGAACCATTCCCCTGCAGTTAATTTTCTC
Source organism: Flavobacterium ustbae (assembly GCF_003946915.1). Classification (GTDB taxonomy): domain Bacteria; phylum Bacteroidota; class Bacteroidia; order Flavobacteriales; family Flavobacteriaceae; genus Flavobacterium; species Flavobacterium ustbae. Next base: position 115,993 of record NZ_RPOC01000009.1, on the reverse strand, counting down.
TTTTTCTTTATAAGAATCTCATATTCCATTAATAATTCTAATGCTTGGTGTCTAGAAAACGTACCAAGTTTCTCTTTGATGAGTTTTTTATAAAACTGTATTGTTGCAAGATCTTTTAACTCCTGATTACTGTTCATTCCTGACAAACTAAATTGTGAAAAACCAATACCTATTACACTTTCATTAATTGTAAATATTGGTTTCCCTTCAGAAAATTCTAGCCAAGCCCAATCATCACTATGCCAAGCTAGAGGGAAATCATAAAAGCTTTTCCTATTATAGCTTGATCTTTTAAATACATATTCAGACAAAGAACTTCTTGTTAAGCCTTTAAATCTTCTAAAATAAGAATGTGACGCTTTTTCCCAAATAGGATGTGAGTAAACTTCTGAAACTTCCATTTTTTTATAATTTTGAGAAACTGTTGCAAATCGAATTACATTGCTACTTTCTTTGAACTTATTGAAGTTCTTATAGAATTCTTCTACAACATTATTGCCTAATACATCATCATCTCCTAAAATCATAATCCATTCCTCATTTGATGATAATTCGATGCAACGTTTCCACTGTTTTGTCAATGAATCTTTTCCAAAATTGGTCTCAAACTTATGATAATCATAGTCAAACTGTCCTTTAAATTTTTCTAATACTCCAATTGGATCTTCAATACTATTATCATTTCCGATATAGACTTTAAATCTCTTATCAGTTTGATTAGCTAAAGATTGTAATGTTTGTTCAAAAAATGATAACTTATAAAATGGGATAATTATAGCCAACATTTATTTAAATCTCCTCTTTAAAGCTTTAAATGGAATTAATATAAAGTGTCCTAACTTATACGAGTTACTATTTCTCATCTTAGATATTATATCTATTTCATGTATCTTATCGCCATTAAAAATAGTTTTTTTTTGTTCTACAAAATTTGTATCGGAAGCAATTATTATAAGATAAAGCGGTTTAATAAATTCGTTTTTTATTGTTGAATAATTTCCTGAAAACACATTCACTTCCATTTGATTACTTTCATCTTGAATACTAGATATACCTCCACAATACACTTGTGTCAATAATTGCATCTTATGAAAATGCCTTAATACTAATTCCTTAAAATCATTTTTATATAATTCTTTTATATGAAATTTGTTATTAAAGTTTCTGTCATCAGAATAATGCAATTTATCAGGAGTTGAAATAATTAGTATTCCATCTTTTCTTAAAACTCTTTTCACTTCTAACATCATTTCTTCGTGTTTATCATGATGCTCTAAGGTTTCAAAACTTACAACAACATCAACACTGTTGCTTTCAAGAGGTATTTTATCTGCACTACCAACTCTAAACTCTAAATTCTCTTCGTTATATTTTAGTTTTGCTTTACCTATTGTGTCATCATCTATATCAACACCGTAAACAAATGAGGCATCTTTACTCATTAAATTAGAGCCATATCCTTCTCCACAGGCTATATCTAGAACTACTTTATTCGTTATGTAATCACTTACGATCGCATATCTATGCAAATGTTCAATTGCATCTCTTGTTAATATAAAGGTTTCTAATCTTTCCCCAGTCCAATTTTTCATCTTTAATTTATCTCTTTATTTCCAATTTAATAGTGGACGAACAATACCTGGAAATCCTCCTGAATAGTTTCCTCTAACAGTATTAGTACTAACCTCATCAATAATATTAAAACTAACTACTTCTAATTCATGAAATTCAACATGAAAGGGATTATATCTCATTATTGCAAAGCTGCATGAGTAACTTCCTTCTGCTAAAAGGTTGCCAGGAATAACTACTGCCTTTTTATATATTCCTTCCAAAAGAGGTTTTTTTAATGTCTCTGACTCTTTATCATGCGAACTTAATATGTGAATATTTTCTACATTGAATAAATTAAATCCGTGTGTAAACAATTCTCCTTTTTTTAAAATTTCATATGTGAACTCGATAGTTATATCTTCAAAAATACTATGATTTAAAGAGACCTGCCCTTTCTTATCGAGAACTTTTACTTCAATTAATTGTATGAAATCTGCTTTTGGAATTTTCACATTTGCTTTCTCCCAAATTCGATGTGCTGTTGAATTCTCATTTTCAAGATATTTCTGCATACAATTATCGATACTTCCTTCAAAAACAACCTTTCCATATTCCAAAACAATTCCTCTTGTACATAGACTTTTTACAGCTGCCATATTATGACTTACAAAAAGAACAGTCCTCCCCTCACCTTTAGAAATATCCTGCATCTTCCCAATAGCTTTTTTCTGAAACTCAGCATCTCCAACAGCTAGCACTTCATCGATAACCAAAATTTCAGGCTCTAAAAATGCCGCAACTGCAAAAGCCAATCGAACTGTCATTCCAGAACTATATCTTTTTACTGGCGTATCTATATAACGTTCACAGCCGGAAAATTCTATAATTTCATTAAGCTTGGAGGAAATTTCTTTTTTGGTCATACCGAGAATTGCCCCATTCAAAAAAATATTCTCACGCCCCGTCATTTCACCATTAAAACCTGTACCAACTTCGAGAAGGGACGCAATACGCCCTCGAGATTTTATACTTCCAGTTGTTGGTGCAGTAACTTTAGACAATATTTTCAAAAGTGTTGATTTTCCTGCTCCATTTTTGCCAATAATGCCAAGAACTTCTCCCCTTTTCACTTCGAAGCTTATATCTTTTATGGCCCAAACATATTCTGATGTCCCTTTTGTGGAACGATCATTAGTATCTCCAATTTTTAAATAAGGGTTTTCTTTTCCGCGTATTTCGTGCCACCATCTGTTTAAATCATGACTTAATGTACCAGTTCCAACTTTCCCTAAACGATATTGTTTAGAGATATTCTCAACTTTTAAAATGATATCTTTTTCCAACTATAATATAAATTATAAACTTTAAAATAAACCCTAATTATAATTATTTAGAGTTAAACTGTATCGATAAAACTTTTCTCAGTTTTATTAAAGACCAAAACACCAATAAAAAAGACTAACATTGTTATTGCAAATGTGTATACCAACCCTAGAATTGATATTTCACCAATACCTAAGAGCAAGAAACGGGCTGTCTCAATGATATATGCTAAGGGGTTAAATTCAACTATCCATCCATATTCTGGCAGTTTTGCTTTAATTAATTGCATTGGATACATAACAGCTGATAAATACATCAGTAATTGAATACCAAAACCAACCAAATAACTAAAATCCCTATATTTTGTAACCATCGAAGAAATCAACATTCCTAATCCAAGTCCTAGAATTCCCATAATAGCAATTAAAAATGGAAAAAAAATGACATAAGCACTAAAGCTCAAGTCATAACCTTTTAAATAATAAAAAATATAAAATGAAATAAAAATAATGAATTGAATTCCGAACTTTAATAAATTAGAAAATACTACTGAAAGTGGAGTGATAATACGTGGAAAATAAACTTTACCAAATATTCCTGCATTAGCTTTAAAAGTATCTGAAGTGCCATTTAAACAAGCTGTAAAATAGTTCCAAACAGTAATTCCAGCTAGATTAAATAAAAATGGAGGAATTGTTCCTGTTTCAATTCCTGCCATATTATTGAATACGATTGTAAATGTAATTGCTGTAAATAAAGGCTGTATTAAATACCAAAGAGGGCCTAAAACAGTTTGCTTATAAACTGTAACTATATCTCTTTTTACAAAGAGCATTAATAAATCTCTATATTGCCAAATTTCTTTAAAATTAAGCGATAAAAATTTATTCTTGGGTGTTATTTCAAACAGCCAGTCATTTGTGTTTTTAGAATCCATTTTAAAAGAGCTTAAAAATCTTAATTTAAAATATTAACAAGATTTTTAACATTTTATAATTTGTGTAAAAAATGTAAAAAGGCGTTTAAAAAACACCTTTTTATTATATATTAAATATAGAAATATCGTACATTATTTATCTAAAACTTCAAACGTTGAATTCATACTTTTGAATTCTGGAACAATTTTTTTCATTTTAGCAACAATATCATCATTTTCATAAAAATCAGCGATACCAATTAATTCATCAACATCAATATGAAGATTCTCATACTCATCTTGAATTTCTTGCGCAATCATAATTTTATTATGGTATGTTGGAAGAGTCTTTGATGTATCATTTAGCAATTCTTCGTAAAGTTTTTCTCCAGGTCTTAAACCAACAATTTTAATTTTAATCTCTTTATCTGGTATAAAGCCTGCAAGTTTAATCATTTTTCGAGCTAAATCAATAATTCGAACCGGTTTTCCCATGTCGAATATATAAATTTCACCACCATTGCCCATTGCTCCAGCTTCTAATACAAGCTGACAAGCTTCTGGAATTGTCATGAAATAACGGATAATGTCTTGGTGCGTAATTGTTACTGGTCCGCCCTCTGCAATTTGCTTTGTAAATAATGGAACAACAGATCCGTTTGAACCTAAAACATTTCCAAAACGCGTAGTTATAAATTTCGTACCACCTTCTACGTTTTCTTTTTGATTTTTTAAAAATAAAGACTGTACATACTTTTCTGCAATACGCTTACTGGCACCCATTACATTACTTGGATTTACCGCCTTATCTGTAGAAACCATTACAAATTTCTTTACATGATATTTACAGGCTAAATCGGCAAGATTTTTAGTTCCTTTAATATTGGTTTGAATCGCTTGTGAAGGATTCTCTTCCATCAAAGGAACATGCTTATAAGCAGCTGCATGAAAAACAACATGCGGATTGTAATTTTTAAAAACTTTCTCAAGTGCTTTTTTACTTCGTACATCTGCGATCACTGCTACAATTTTGGTGCTAGAATTCAAAGCTTGAGTCTCTAAGCATAAATTATGCAAAGGAGTTTCTGCGTGATCTAAAACAATAACATTTTTAGGATTAAAGTTTAAAACTTGTCTAACAATTTCACTTCCAATTGATCCTGCAGCTCCTGTAATTAAAATTGTCTTATCTTTTAATTGCTTCGAAATTGACCTACTATCTAGGACTATAGGCTTTCTTTCTAATAAATCCTCAATTTGAATATTCTTTACTTTCTGGGAAATCTCTTTTTGATTTTCCCAATCTGAAATTAACGGTACAGTATATACTCTGTAATTAAACTCCAAGCATTGATCAACAATAATAAGTTGTTCTTCTTTAGTTAAACTTTTATCTGCAATAATAACGCCTTCAGCGGCAACTGATCGCATTAGTGCTGGGAGTTTTTTTCTCAAAATCAAAATTGGCAAATCTAACATACGTTTAGACGCATTTTGATTATTCTTATCAACAAAACCAACTATCTTAAAACGAGAGGGGCTTTCAAATTTTAATGCATTTGCTACAGAAATTGCATTGGCATCTGTTCCATAAATTACTGTTCTAATTAATTTGCTAGTCGCTTTTTCCGAAAAATACATTTCAAATGTCTGTTTTACAACGACACGATACAGAAATAATCCACAAAAGGACAAAACCAAATTAATAAAAAGAGCCGTATTCAAAAAAGCCTTATGCCCAGTATATAGCTCATATACTAAATTTATAAATAAGAAAAACACTAGCACAGACATCTGAGAGAACAATAATTTTATTGCATCTATATATGATGAATGCCTAATGATACCTGAATATGTTCTAAAAAGCCAGAAAAAAAACACATTGGCCATAATTAACCCTGTAACAAAGTAAAAATTATGAGAGGTAATAACATATCCTATTGCCGTACCTTCAAATAGCAAATAGGTAAGACAAAACGAAAAGACCAAAACCATTACATCTATAGCTACAATAATCCATCTAGGCAAATAACTTAGATTATTGATATTTGCCCGAAGATTTCTTGGCGAAAAAGTCTTATATAACAGAGAGGTTATATTATTTGGCTTGTCTGTATTCAATTTTGTTTTTTTTATGTACCTGTAATTGTTTTTTTTTATACAAAAATACAAATTAAAGGTTTTATATAATTAGTTAAAGATACAAATTAAATTTTAACACTTTTTTTCTTTTGTTTTAAAAAGTCAATTAAGTATGTCCCATATCCCGATTTTAAAAGAGGTTGCGCTAATATCTCCAGCTGTTCATCATCAATAAAACCTTGTCTCCATGCAATTTCTTCAATACAGCCAACCTTTAGTCCTTGTCTTTCTTCTATTACCTGAACAAATTGTCCTGCTTGCATTAAACTATTAAATGTTCCTGTATCCAACCAGGCAGTACCTCTACTTAATATTCCAACCTTCAATTTTCCTTTTTCAAGATAGACTTTATTAACATCTGTAATTTCGTATTCGCCTCTCGCACTTGGCTTAATATTTTTTGCAATTTCTACAACAGAATTGTCATAAAAATACAAGCCTGGAACGGCATAATTAGATTTTGGCTCTACAGGTTTTTCTTCAATTGAAATTGCATTTTTGTTTTCATCAAATTCAACAACTCCATATCTTTCCGGATCTGAAACATGATAAGCAAAAACAACACCTCCATCAGGATTGGCATTATCTTTTAAAAGTTGTTGCATGTTTGTTCCAAAAAAGATGTTATCTCCTAGTACCAATGCTACTTTATCTTTGCCTATAAAATCTTCACCAATTACAAAAGCTTGAGCTAATCCGTTTGGATTTGGTTGCTCTGCATAACTAAATTTACAGCCTACTGCACTTCCATCTCCTAAAAGTTTTTTGAAATGAGGCAAATCATGAGGAGTTGAGATTATCAAAATTTCATTAATACCTGCCATCATCAGAGTTGACAATGGGTAATAAATCATTGGTTTATCATAAACAGGCATTAATTGCTTGCTTACTGCTAACGTTAACGGATGCAATCTTGTGCCTGAACCTCCAGCTAAAACAATTCCTTTCATAATCTTATTTTTAGGTTTCTAATTTCAAAAATTCTGATCTTAGATTTTTAAATGAACATTTTTTTTAAACTTTCCTTGTAATATGGAACATTTAAATTATATATTTTTTTTACTTTCGACTTACTTAATAATGAATAACTGGGACGTTTTGCCGGAGTTGGATATGCAGATGATGGAATTCCTCCTACTTTACAACTGTAATTCCCAAGTTCTTTAATACTTATTGCAAATTCGTACCAGCTAATTTCGCCTTCATTCGAATAATTATAAATTCCAGGAATCCAATTTGAAGAATTAACAATATCAATCATTGCTTGTGCTAAATCAGCTGCATAAGTTGGGGAGCCAATCTGATCATTTACAACGTTTATTTCTTCTCTTTCTTGCATTAAACGCTGCATTGTTTTTACAAAATTATTTCCAAATTTACTATAAACCCAAGAAGTTCTTATAATAATCGAATCAGGATTTTGCTCCATGCATACAGCTTCTCCTGCCAATTTACTTTCACCATAAACATTTATAGGATTTGTTAATGCTTCTTCATCTAATGCAACAGAAGAAGTCCCATCAAAAACGTAATCTGTAGAAATATGGATTAACTTAATATTATTTTCTGAAGCAAATTTTGCAATTATTTCTACTGCCAAAGAATTGACTGTAAAAGCCAAATCTTTTTCTGTCTCAGCTTTATCAACCGCAGTGTATGCGCCACAGTTTAAAATCACGTCTGCTTGTGTTTCATTTAATTGAATAGGTAATTGATCTAAGTTATCTAAAGTAATTTTTGATCTATCAGCAAAAACCCATTCATATTGTGGGTAGTTTGATGACAAAACTGAAAGTTCTGATCCTAATTGCCCATTTGACCCTGTTACAAGAATTTTTTTCATTAAAATAAACTATTACAATTTTCAATAAAAGGCAGAATCTGATCTTTTTCTGACACAATTGCATCCTCTAAATTCATACCCCAGTCAATATTCAGAGACGGATCGTCATATTTTACACCTCCCTCAGAAGATTTATTATAAAACTGATCACATTTATACATTACTGAAGCCGTTTCACTTATAACCGAAAACCCATGAGCAAAACCTTGGGGAACAAGTAGCTGCTTTTTATTTTCTGCCGATAATAAAATACTAAATGCTTTCCCATAAGTTGGTGAATCTTTTCTTAAATCTACGGCAACATCTATAATTTCGCCCTCTAAAACACGTACTAATTTCGTTTGTGCAAAAGGAGGATTTTGATAATGTAAGCCCCTCAAGGTTCCATACTTGGAAAATGACTGATTGTCCTGAACAAAATCAATATTAATTCCTAATTCTTCAAATTTAGCTTTGCTATAAGATTCGAAAAAATAGCCTCTTTCATCTCCAAAGACTGTTGGCTCTACTATTACTAAATCTTTTATAAATGTTTTTTCAATTTTCATTTTACAATAATTCTTTTATTTTTATTAAAAAAAGTTGTTACAACGTTTTTTATTTTGTCCCTATCTTCTTCTGTAAGATTTGAACCAGATGGCAAACAAAGTCCTTTTTCAAACTTCTCTTCTGCTATATTATTTCCATAGTAAGGATAGCTCTCAAAAATTGGCTGCAAGTGCATCGGTTTCCAAACTGGTCTAGTTTCAATGTTTGCATCTTCAAAAGCTTGCAACAAATTATTTTTGACTTCGTTAGATTTCAATAATATTATATTTAACCAATAATTTGAAAAATAATCTTCGCTATTTACTTCAAAAAGTTCAACTTCTTCAATAGTTGAAAATAGTTCTCGATAAAATAAATGATTATTTATTCTTGAATCGATTTTCTCTCTAAGTATTTTCATTTGTCCTAAACCAATGCCTGCACAAATATTACTCATTCTATAGTTATAACCAATTTCACTATGCTGATAATGAATTGCATCATCTTTAGACTGTGTCGAATAGAAAATTGCTTTTTCTTTTAAAGCTTTTGAATTAGAAATTAAAGCTCCACCGCTTGAAGTAGTAATTATTTTATTCCCATTGAATGACAATATTCCAAATTCGCCAAATCCACCACATTTTTTTCCTTTGTAACAACTTCCCAACGCTTCAGCGCTATCTTCAACAACTGGAATATCGTAACGATCAGCAATGGCATGAATCTCATCTACTTTATAAGGCATGCCATACAAGTGAACTGCTATTATTGCCTTTGGTTTTCGCCCTTTTTTAATTCTATCTTTTATTGCAATTTCAAGATTATCAGGACATATGTTCCAAGTATCGGGCTCACTATCAATAAAAACAGGTATTGCTCCTTGATATAAAATTGGATTAGCTGATGCCGAAAATGTTAAGCTCTGACAGATTACCTCGTCACCGTGCTGAACTCCCAATAGAACTAATGAAAGATGAATAGCAGATGTACCAGAATTTAATGCCGCAACAAAGGAATTATTCTCAAAATAATTCTCAAGTTTTTCTTCAAACTCATTTACATTTGGCCCTCCTGAAGTAATCCAGTTAGATTTTAATGCTTTCTCGATATATTCTCCCTCGAGACCACTTTGCTGCGATAAGGATAAATAAATCCTACCCATTTAATTTCCAATAATCAGCGGGATATCTCGCATCATCTTCTTTTACATTTGATAATGGTAAAGTAGAAAATGATATTAATTTCGAGTTTTTCTCTAATGACTCTACTGCATTTGCATAACCTGCAGGAATATGAACTATCTTACTATCGAATTCATTAACCAATACTGTTTCAATATTTAAATCTTTTGAAGGATTTTCCCAGTTATCAATTTTTATAAAATGAATTTTAAAAGAACCGCTTACACAATAAAAATTCTTTGCGTCCAATTTGTGTCCTTGCCACGCTCTAACAGGATTTTCTTCTGAATTTGTTATGATATAAAATCTTTCGATAACATCAAAATTAAAATCATTAACATATGAAATAGTACCGCGATGATCTGAAAAATTTCCTCCTTGAATTACCTCTGGACTCATATTTCTAGTTTTAATTTACTTTTATTTATTAAGTAAAATTTTAATGAATAAACTAAAAGTAACGGAAAAATTATTATAGCAAATAATAAGTAATCATTTACTTTTTGATAAAGCAATATTACTAAAATAGAAATTCCAATCTGTGCTAATGCGTAATACAGTGAAACTAATCTATGCTGTATTTTGTATTCGTTGCTTAAGATCTGATAAAAATGTAAACGATGTGCTTCAAAAATATTTTGCCTTAAATAGAGCCTATGTAAAATCGTGCAAACGGCATCAACACCGTAAATAGCCAAAAATAAAAGCCAAATAATCGAATTTGTATTTAAAATTAATTTTAGAACTAAATAAATAATCCAGAAAGCAATCGCAATACTGCCCACATCGCCTGCAAAACATTTGGCTTTTTTTCTATAATTAAAAAATAAAAAGACAAGACTTGCAATCATTCCATATTTTATGAAGCTTCCATCTGTAAACAATTGAATTTTGGCATTAACATATAATAAAGATCCAAGCACAACTAAAGTATAAAGTCCAGTTATCCCATTAATACCGTCCATGAAATTATAAGCGTTTATTAATCCTATTGCAAGTACATAAGATATAATAACTCCCCAAATTGGCATAAGTGTAAACAAGTTGAGATCTAAGAAAATTAATGTTATTGCAAGAAAATGAATCGAAATTCTAATCTTGTTAGAAAGACTTTGAATATCATCCCAAAAACTTACTAAACTAACTAATGTAATTCCTGTAAAGAAAAAATAATTAGATTCTATATTTTGCATAAAATATAATAAAGAAGAAAACCAAAAAATAATTCCTCCTCCTCGTAAAGTCACTTCAGTATGAGAACTTCTTTGATTCGGTTTGTCGATAATGTTAAAACGATCTGCTACTTTGAAGTAAAGAAGCATTAAGATCATTAAAATTAACAGTAGTACTGTATATTGCATTCTTATTTAAATTTTAATCCCAATTAGAGTATTTGATTTCATCGTAAACTTTTTGAATTCCTTCTTCTAAAGTTATCCTTGCTTTCCAACCAAGAGCAATTAATTTAGACACATCCATCAACTTGCGTGGAGTTCCATCTGGCTTAGAAGCATCGTTTAAAATTTCACCTTCAAATCCCACAATTTTTTTCACTAAAATTGCTAAATCCAAAATCGAAATATCTTGACCAACGCCAATATTTATAAAACCTGAATCATCATAATTTTCCATCAAAAACAAACAGGCCTCAGCTAAATCATCTACATGCAAAAATTCTCTTTTAGGCCTTCCGGTTCCCCAAATAGTTATTGAAGTATCTCCGTTATGTTTAGCGGTAATAAATTTTCGAAGCATTGCTGGAAGGACATGCGAGTTATTCAAATCATAGTTATCATTAGACCCATACAAATTAGTAGGCATTACTGATATAAAATTACATCCAAATTGATCTCTATAAGCATCACACATTTTGATTCCTGCAATTTTGGCAATTGCATAAGGTTCATTAGTAGGTTCCAATTCTCCTGTAAGCATGTATTCTTCTTTTAAAGGCTGAGGCGCCAATTTAGGATAAATGCATGAAGATCCAAGAAACATAAGCTTCTTAACTTTATTTAAATAAGAATGGTGAATTACATTATTTTGTATCATCAAATTCTCATAAATAAAATCTCCTCTAAAAGCATTATTTGCAATGATACCACCAACTTTTGCCGCAGCTAGAAAAACATAATCTGGTTTTTCCTTTTCGAAAAAATCTGCAACCGCTTGTTGGTTCTTTAAATCAAGTTCTGAGGAAGTTTTTAAAATAAAATTGGTAAATCCTTGGGCTTTTAATCTTCTTAAAATAGCTGATCCTACCATACCCCGATGACCAGCTACAAATATTTTATCATTTAACTGCATAAATATAATTTCTCGATTACCATGACAAATACCTTTATCTAATTCTCTCTTTGTACATATTTTAGATCACTTGTAACCATTTCACGAACCAAATCAGCTAAACTATATTTTGGGATCCAACCCAATTTTGTTCTTGCTTTTGTTGAATCTCCAACTAACAAATCAACTTCTGTTGGACGGAAGTATTGTGGGTCAACGGCAATAATCTGTTTACCCAGTTCAATTTGATATGCAGGATTATTACATGCAATCAAATATCCCTTTTCATTTACTCCTTCTCCTCTAAATTCAATATCAATTCCTACCTCTGCAAATGCCATTATAATAAAATCACGAACATAAGTCGTTTGTCCCATAGCAATTACATAATCTTCAGGAGAACCTTGCTGTAAAATAAGCCACATTGCTTCTACATAATCTTTAGCATGTCCCCAATCTCTTTGGGCATCTAAATTTCCTAAATATAAACAATCTTGTTTTCCTAATGCAATAGCTGCTACGGCCATAGTTATTTTGCGAGTTACAAAAGTTTCTCCTCTACGTGGTGATTCATGATTGAATAAAATTCCATTACAAGCATACATATCATATGCCTCCCTATAGTTTTTTAAAATCCAAAAACTATAAATTTTAGCTACTCCGTAGGGCGAACGAGGGTAAAAAGGTGAGTGTTCGTCATAAAAACCATTTTCGTTTTTATTTTCTGGTAACCCGCCATATAGTTCAGATGTTGAGGCTTGATAGACTCGGGTTTTCTTTACTAAACCCAATATACGTATTGCTTCTAAAATTCTTAATGTCCCTATACCATCTACATTTGCGACATACTCTGGCGAATCGAAGGAAACCTTTACATGGCTCATCGCACCCAAATTATAGATTTCGTGAGGCTGAACTTCTTGAATGATCCTAATAATATTTGTTGAGTCCGTAAGATCGCCATAGTGTAGCTTAAAGTTTACATGTGTTTCATGTTGATCTTGATAGATATGATCTATTCTTTGTGTATTGAAAGAAGATGCTCTTCTTTTTACACCATGAACCATATATCCTTTTTCTAATAATAATTCTGCCAAATATGATCCATCTTGACCTGTAATTCCTGTTATTAGTGCTATTTTCATAAATTATTAAAAGAGTACCTTACTTAATATTTACTTGAAAATTTGATTTGACAATATATTATTGAAATTGAATACTTTTTAGCTTGCTATAAATTGATTATTTGACAAAGCTTTTGATTGTCTTTTCAAGTCCATCTTTTGTTGTAGTAGGCAATTTTTCGATTCCAATTGCCATTTTTATCTTCTGATTTGAAACTCTATAATTCTCAGTTAATTTTTGAATAGTTTCAGAATTTAATGGTAGCTTAATAATATCACCAATTTTTGCAATCCCATTTATCAAAGGTTTAGGAATAGAAATATTTAAATTGGTTTTATTCAAAACTACTGATATAATCTTTACAAGCTCATTTGTAGAAAGTACATCATCGTCCGAAAAATTATACACTCCTGATTTTATCTCTTTATTTTGAAGAATTTCCTTAATCATAAAATTAAGATTATCAATTCCTAGAAATGATCTTTCATTTTGAAATGCACCTAATGGATAAGGAACTCTTTTTTTTACGACATTATAAAGCAAATTTAAGTTTCCTTTATTTCCAGGGCCATGAATCATACAAGGTCTAATAATAAAAACTCTTTTGCCCTCCGGAATTTTATTTGATAAAATATATTCTTCTGCCTTAAGTTTAGATTGTCCATAAGGAGTCTTAGGATTAGCCATAACATCTTCCACTAAGATATTTTCAACTGTATCAGCGACTGCTTTCACACTACTAAAATAAATGAAATCCCTAATATCACTCTCTAAGAAGGTTTCAAATAATTCTTTTGTTAAATCTGTGTTAATCTCAAAATACTCAGACGCATTACTTATATTTTTTGTGTCATGTGCTTTTCCTGCAAGGTGAATAATTGCATCACCATTAAAATTTCTTTTCCAAGTTGAATTACGCAATGTTATGCTAACAATATCAAAAGAATTATAAGATAGATAATTCGCTAAGTTTTTACCTACAAAACCTGAAGCACCAGTTATGAGAATTTTCATAATTAATTATTATTTCTTAAAACTTTAAAATAAATTAATTTATAAAGGCTAAATGGTAAAACTCGTAGAGGAATCTTAAAACAAACAACTTTAAAGAATTCAGAATAACTGAAAAATCCCAAATTTAGAAACTTCCTATACAATTTCATTTCATTTTTTGCATAATCAAGTCCCCATCTTCTTTTAATTGCTTTTGAACGGTCAGCACCTAATCTAAACCATAAAAGACTGTCATTGACATTTCCAAATTTAAACCCTTCTAAATATGCACGAACGAAAAAATCATAATCCTCTGGGAAAATTTGAACATCATAACCATTTAAAACAGAATAAACCTCTTTACGGAATAAAATTGTTGGATGCGAGAATGGGCTTCTTAATTTCATAAAATTGACCATTTCATTATGTTCAAGAGGAACTTTTCTTATAGAAACTATATCATTAATATCATTTCCAAATTCAATTATTTGAGAACCTACTATATCCAAATTTTCTTTTACAATAAATTCAATTTGTTTCTCAAACCTGTTTTTAAAACATATATCATCAGAATCCATTCTTGCAACAAACTCATATGAAGCTTGACAAATACCAATATTTAAAGCATTTGCCAACCCTTTATTTTGTTGTAATCTAATAATCTTAAAAATTTCATTAGTTTCATATTGGCGTAATAAATTTTCAATCTCTATACTAACAGCCCCGTCAACAACAACTATAATTTCCGATGGAAGATAACTTTGTTCTAAAAGACTGTCAATTGCATCTTCAAAAAATGAAACATTATCATTTTTATAAACAGACATTACAACGCTAATTTTATGTTGTTTTATCACTTTTAAATTCAATTTAAATATTTATGCTCCATATTATTAATAAATTTTCTTTTAATTTTAATCGAAATTATTCTTTTTAATACTTGCGAAAAAAGCTCTAGTCGATATCTAATTTTGAAAATTATTGTGTTTTTGCTTTTCCCTTGAGAAAAGGACGAGTTTTCATAATGCCTTCTATATTTAACTAATTTATCATCTATAAATTTTACAGTTCCAAATCTTTCCGATAAAATTCCTATCCAATTGTCATGTAATATCATTTTTTTTGGAAATGGCAATGCTAAATCTAAGACAGCTTTGTTAAAAGCCATACAGCAACCATGATAAAGAGGTTTACTGATATTTAAAAATAGACCTCGGGGCAAATTAATATTATTATTAAAAAAGGAGTCTGAAATCATTACATTCTTTTCATCAAATATTGAACAGTCACTCATTACAGTCGAATATTGTTTTAAATAAGGCAACATTATATCAAGCTTATTTTCGACCCAAATATCATCTTGATCTGCCAAAAAGATAAAATCTCCCGAAGAAGATTTTAATGCATTTTCAAAATTTGATGAAACTAGGTAATGTGCATATATATTTTTTCTGGAATCTTTATTTTGTTTATGATTTAATAAAATAATTCTTTCATCATTAAAAGACTCTATAATATTTATAGTCTGATCTGACGAACCATCGTCAGATATTATTAATTCATCATTATTTCCTAACTGATCTAAAATAGATGAAATCTGACTTTTTATATACTTTTCTCCATTGTAAGAAGCCATACAAACGCTTACTTTCATATTCATATTTTTTAAAGGTGTCCTAGTTTTTTTTAATTTAAAAAATACTTTAATTATGTCATACTATCTTTTATTAGATTATAACGCACCTCCCAGGTATTATTAAGAGCAAATTCTTTATTCTCTGAATCAGTTTTTTTCACTGTTAACTTGTTGTTAATTATCTGGTTAATACAATTATAAAGTTCTTCCTTACCATTATATAGATAAATATATTCCGTAAACAATTCTGATTCAGAATATCTAGTTGCAATAACAGGCTTAGACATATAGATATACTCATAAATTTTAACAGGATTAACCGATCTTATCAATTCATTTAATTTAAAAGGCATTATTAATCCTGAGACATTTTCCATTAATTTAAACATATCGGCTCTGTCCACGGTTCCAAAATAATGTAAACGATCATGTTTTGGTATTTGCACATCACTTGGTCCTAATAATAAAAATGAAACCTCCCCATTCTTTTTTAACACATGAAGAATTGACTCAAAATCAAACCAAGATGAAATAGCCCCAACATACATAAAGGAATTATTGATAGAACTAATTGCATCAAAAATATCTTTTCGCTTTATTTCTGTAGAATGATTAGGGATTCCAATTGCATTATTTACTACAATAACATTTCTATTAATTCCTGTTCTTTTTAAAACCTTATTTTTTAAATATTCTGAAGAACAAAATACAATGTCAGCTCTTTGCATAATATTTTTTTCCATATGCATTGCTTCTTTAAAAATAACTGGATTGTTCTTAACATCAGCAAATTCTAATTCGTCATCCATACAATCGTAAATCAGTCTAACATTTGAAGGCAAAATTTTATAAATCAAATTATACATTGCCCAACTGGTTACCCACACAGAGTCGTACCTTTTTAATGAAGGCAATTGCATTCTAATAAGAATATCATTTATTTTTATTAAAAACTTAAGGTGTTTTAAAACTGGTATTCTTTGAAAAGGAAAAATAAAAAAAGAGGAAATCGACATTCCATTATTTTTTTCATTTATTAGATTACTTTTTGATACTTTCAATGGTTTTTTATAAACAACATTTAAATCAAAATCTTTATTTAAATATTCTGCAAAAAAATGAGGCCTTTGTTTTATCCATCCCCATGGAACATGCATTATATACAATATTCTAGGTTTTTCCATTAATTTTTAATACTACAATTACTAAATTTATATTAAATTTTTACTCAAGACTCTTAAAATCTGAATTTTTATTATTATAACTTTCTCGTTGTTCTAATGTTAAATTAGTATCTAAAAAAAACATATAGTTTGTATATGGTATATATCTTGAATCTTTAATTAAATAACTTACACAAGGAATAATACTTATAATTGATACGAATAAGAGGTAAAAAACTCTGGAACGAAGATCAAAAGCATAATAAATAATTCCAATAGCAGCTACATAAAATACTGTTATATATAATTGAAATCTTCCAAACACCGTAATTGTTAAACCTAATCTAAATAGGATTGCTGATAATATAGAAAACATAAAAATTAATTTTCCATTCTCCTGAATTTCGATTCTTTTCCTCCCTAAAATAATCAAAATAAATATGAGAGTATGCACAATTAATCCCATTGACAATAATTTCCCTTCTGCATTAACGTTATCTGCCGCGTACCCTTCAATCTTAGCGCCAACAATTGGTACTGATGAAAACAAAAAATTCACAATTGAAAAAATCAAATCTTTACTTAGCAGTATAATGTTTGTAACAATATAAAAAAAAACAATATTATTAGTTTTATAGCTTTTATTTGCAAAATAATAAAGTATCAGCATTATTACAGCTGAGACATGAAATGACATAGCTAACAAAGTCATAAATAAATATGGAATAAATCTTCGCTCTCTTAAATATTTTAAAGAGCGTAAAAAAATTGCAATTGCAATAAAATTTCTTAGTGGATTATCTATAAACAAAAAAAATGCATACCATGATATATAAAACAATAATGATAAATAAAATGTATTTTTGGGACAATAAAATTTTAGAGAACTTATAACTACAATATAAACTAAAATTTTTGTAAAAATTAGAAACGGAAAAAAAGCAATTCCAAGGCTTTTAAACAGCTTTATATAGAAAACAAATCCAGGTTCAAAAAACAAGAATAAATAGGATTTATCTTCATCTGTACTTGCTTCGTATAAGTTTTCATATGTGGGCCAATCAGAACCTGTTGTATAGCCAAAACATAAAAAAAAACATAAAAGAAGCAGAAAGAATACTGTTAGCTTCTGCTCTTTTTCTTTAATCACAAATAAAAAGATACAACAAAATAAAAAAAAAAGGTAATAAAACATTAAAATAATTTGATAAACATATTATAAAATCGAAGCAATATTAAGTTAAACTAAAATATTATTAACCTATAATTTTATTATTTTGTAATAAAGTACAAATAAATTTTCTAGAATTAAAAAAATCAATTAGAACTTAGTTTGAGTAAAATTTCAAAGACTTCTCTAGATGTTTCCCCATTCCCATATGGGTTGTGCGCGGTACTCATTTGATTATATAAATCCTTATTCATTAGCAATTTTTTCGTATGATGAATAATTTCCGCTGTATCAGTTCCTACTAATATTACTGTTCCTGCATTTAGTGCCTCTGGACGCTCCGTTGTATTTCTCATAACTAATACTGGTTTTCCTAAACTTGGTGCCTCTTCTTGAACTCCACCACTATCAGTAATAATCAATTTTGATTTTTTCATCAACCAAACGAAAGCTGGATAATTTAAAGGAGATATTAATTTAACATTTTCAATGTCCTTCAGCACATTATTAACTGGTTTTTGAACATTTGGATTAAGATGAACTGGGTAAAAAATTTGGACATCTTGTTCCAATGCTATTTGTTTAATTGCGTTACATATATTAATAAATCCTTCTCCAAAATTTTCTCTTCTATGTCCCGTAACCAATATTAAATCTTTAGTAGGATCAACAATAGATTTCAGGAATTCTATTTGTTCATCATTAATTTCTTCTACTTTGTCTTTAGCATAAAGGAGAGCGTCTATGACAGTATTTCCTGTTACAAAAATAAAATCAGGATCAACATTTTCTTTTAAAAGGTTTAACTTCGATTGTTCTGTTGGTGCAAAATGTATATCCGCCAAGCGTCCTGTAATCTGGCGATTCATTTCTTCAGGAAACGGTGACAATCTATTATTCGTTCGTAAACCTGCTTCAATATGACAAACTTTCGCTCCGAAATAAAAACTAGCTAAAGCCGCTGCACTTGAGGTGGTAGTATCACCATGAACTAAAACATAATCAGGAATAAAATCATCTAAAACAGGTTTCATTGAAGAAATTACATCCGCAGTAAGAGTAAATAAATTTTGTCCTGGTTTCATTAAATTTAAATCGTAATCAGGTGTAATTTCAAAAAAATCCAAAACCTGATCTAACATTTCACGATGTTGTGCCGTTACACAAACTTTAGTATCAAAAATATCTTCATACTTTTTAAATTCTTTTACTAATGGTGCCATTTTTATAGCTTCTGGTCTCGTTCCAAAAACAATTAAAACTCTTTTTATTTGCATAACACTTCTTTTAATGCTTCTAAATATTTCTTACCATACTTCAAATCAGGCTCCATATGATTTCCTTCAGCCCACTCATTCCATGATTTCAGAAATATAACCTTATTCTCTTTACTCTTTTTTCGTACTGATTCAACACTTTTAGCTACGTGTTTTTTAAAAAGTTCTGGATTAGAATTATGAAGAATTGAAGCTTCTTTATTACTTCTCGGAGAATGATCCCAATTAGGAAATATTGCAGGAAATACATTTTCTTGTACATCTTCTGGTCCATTAAAATATTTCATTGCTTCTTCATACAAATATACTCTTGGTAATCCTAAAACAATATTTAAAAGTTTTTGTTTTAATCTTTGATAAAAACCTCTACCAAATTTAGCATAATCATGAAGTCTGATAACATTAACAGAATCAAAACCCCAGCTAAAAATAGTTTCCATTTCAGAAACTTCTGTCGTATGCCCAACAAAATGAATGCCTTTCAGTCCATTTTCTAATGCTAATCGACGCCAAACATCAATAAAAGTTTTAACTTCTTCATTTCCCAATGATTTATAAATCATAAACAATGGTTTATCTTCAATAGTTATATATCTTTTATCTTTAAATGCAGGAAGCACTTCGTAGAAATGAGCAATATAGTCTTTATTACCTGGATATTGCTGTTCAATTAAAACATTTCGATTTTTTAATCCATGTGCAAATCCTTTCCACGTTTCGTTTGCCCAAGCTAAACAAAAAGGAAAATCAGGCTCGCCAGATACCACAACCTCATTAAATGGACGTTCTATTAATCTTTTACCGTTTCCAAACCAATAATGCCAATAACAAAATCCTTCAACACCATATTCTCTAGCCATATCTGCTTGAGCTTTACGTGTTTCTGGAACTCGTAAATCATAATATCCTAAATCTGCAGGTATTCGTGGTTGATAATGCCCTTTAAAAAGAGACTTTGCTTTGCCTACATTTGTCCATTCAGTAAAACCTTTACCCCACCATTCGTCATTTTCAGGAATTGGATGATACTGAGGTAAATAAAACGCTATAACTCTTGCTTCTTTAATCATTATTTATTTAATTTCTCTAATTACACGTGCAGGATTTCCTGCTGCTACACAATTTTTTGGAATTGATTTTGTTACTACTGCATTTGCACCAATAATACAATTTTCTCCTATTGTTACGTTTGGTAAAACTACCACTCCCTCGCCTAGCCAAACATTATCTTCAATAATTACCGATCCTTTACTATACAATTTTCTCTGGGCTGGGGCAAGTATTAAAGATTTTTCTGTTATTTCTCCATGAGAGTGATCTGTTATATAAACTTTGCTAGCTATTAAAACATTATCACCTATTACAATTTTATTAATAGCACCTATGTGACAATCTTTTTGAATAGAAACATTATTTCCTATTTCTATGCAAGGAGTAAATTTTTCTCCTAAGAAAGAGTCAAGCGCATCTAAACGCAACCTTTGGTCACAACCAAAATTCATCCCTACACTTATAAATTCCCCTCCTTCTAAATATAGTGGAGATGAAACAAAAAATCCTTTACCCGATTTTTTAAATTCATTTCTAATCCAAATAGAATATAATACATTATACGTGCGATTTAAACCTTTAAAAAGATTTGGAGAAAATACATAATGAAAAAAAAACAGAATCTTCTCTACAAATACTCTAATTAGTCTTTTCATTTATTATTACTTTTATTTAAAATTTCATTATAAAATTTGAAAATTTGATTTCCATTTTCTTCCTTAGAATAAAGAGATAAAGCTTTTTCTTGTGCTTTTTTAATTATTGGGAAATAACTTTCAATTCCATTAAACACAAGTGTTTTCAAAGCAATTGTTAAATCTTCAGAATCATTGTATAAAATTCCAAGATTATCATTTTTTAATATTTCTTGGGTGCCTCCAGAGTCATGTCCAATTATTAAGCAACCATTAAACATAGCTTCAACCGTTATAAATCCAAAACCCTCGAAACGAGAAGGAACTATTAAAGCAGTTGCTTTAGCCATTAGATCATTAACATCGCTTCTGAATCCCAAAAAATGAATCTTCTCAGAAAGTCCTTCTTTATTAATAATATCATCTAATTCTTTTTTATAATTCGTTGCTACATCTCCAGCAAGATAAAGATCAAAATCATAATTTAGTTTACAAAATTTTATATAAGCCTTAATTAATACACCAACTCCTTTTGCTTCTTCAACACGTCCAACAAACAAAAAATAGTTGTTTTTATTTGACTCAAACCTAAAATCATTACTTCTCATAACTCCATCGTAAATAACCTTCGCATTATTATTCATAGAATAATGTTCATAGATCTGTTTGGTAACTGCTATTGGAAAATTTTCTAATGATTGAAGTTTTCTTTTAAATCCTCTCATTGAAAAAATCGGACGCATATTAAAAAACAAATCCTGATACTCTCTAATATGCCAAACATGAGGTATGTTTAGTTTCCTTGCAACATAAAATCCTAAATGATCTGGTCCTATATTGGTGTGAATAATTACTGGATTAGTTTTTTTTACCAAAGAGCTTAATTTAAAAGCCGCTATAGCATTGATAATACAATCACGTATTAAACGAGGAAAAAAAAGCATATAATCTCTAAATGAATTCAATTCAGGATAAATTGAAAAAACATGTGGAATTATAACATAGGGGATCTTTCTAAAATCCAAATCAGAACATATCCCTCCATCAAAAGCCGTAACTACAGTAGGACAAACCCCCATCTCAATTATTTCATCAAGTACGTTTAGTAATGCCTTATTTGCTCCATACGGTACAGTATGGTTTATTAAGTATAAAACTTTAATTTTCGTCTCCATTATTAATTTAACAATTATTCAAATTTGTTAAAATATAATTTTCTGAATGCAATTTTAATCTTTGCAAGTTTAAACTAACAACCTCATAATTAATTTTATCATTAGTATTAGGCAAATTAGTATGAGATAAAAGCCTTTCGGATATATTTAAATTATCTAATAAGGTCTGAACTCGTCCAGAATTTTTACCCATTCCAAGAGCATAGAATTCTTTCTCAAATATTAATGAAAATGCGACACCATGAAAAGAAGTTGAAACTACAATCTCTGCATTAGCTATCAAATCTATAAAATCATTTGGATTAGCAGTTTGATAATATCTTTTTTCAAATAAAAGAGGCTCAACTCTTCCTCTTACTTCAATTATTTTATAACCGTAATGAGCACTTAGTTTATCTACGAATTCGATTGCTTCCTCAGACGGAGTCAATTGGTAAAAAAATATGTATTTTTCCTTTTTCTTTGGCAGCTCCGAAGAATTGTTCAAGCTTAACCATTGCTTCTTTGTCAAAAGAAAAACTGGATCCAATACTAAAGATACTTTTTCTTCAATTACTTCTTCAACCAATTCTTTTAACTCTTCTTCTCTAACAGAAATGGCATCAAAATTTTTTAGCATTTTAGCCAAATATATTTTATCCTGATCGTCTACGTTAATTATCCCCATACTTGCTGCGTAAGTTATTTTCTTACTGGCATTTATCGGATAAAATCCAAAAAAGACATCACTAAAACCTTTAAAAAGTGGATAATTTGAACGTCTCCAAATTTGATCACTACCGTATATTACTAAATCATAATTTATATCTTTCATACTGCTCTCCGTAGGATAAGCTACTTTAGATGATAAGTTAAAATTTTGTTTCATAAATTTCTTATAGCCATATGCTCTCTGTAATATTCTTCTAAGACCTATCATCAATATTACAATTGATTTGATCTTACCTAAAGAACTTATAGACTTAAAATAAGGAATTAGTTTATAATCCTGCGCATGATACTCTGGCCAATAATCTATCATGTTTACCTCATGGCCTTGTGATCTAACATAAGATTGTAGAGCATAGGCTTGAAGCAAAGCCCCATAATTGTGGGCACGTTGATACGTTAATATTCCAACTTTCATTTAAATAACTTTTATAATATTTTTGTATTTATCTTTATGAGATGTCACTAATTTAAAATTATCTGGAATTCCTCCGCATGCTATCATCAATATAACAGTTTCGGATTCTTTAATCTCGAAAATTTCTCTCAACTTTAAATCTTGTTCTGGAGAAGCACACCAATTAAGTGGGCAAGCTCCTATTTGATAGTAATGAAGGGCATAAAGCAAGTTCATTGCATAAATCCCACCATTAACATAAACATCGTTTCTTTCATTCATGCTTAAATACCCGCCTAATTCAGCCGTTAAAACAATTACCTTGTCACTCAAATGTCCAAACCCACGATTACCATTTTGGACTTCTAAAGCTTTTTTAATAAGTTCTTTTTCTTGCAACACATAGACTCTAGAAGGCTGTCTATTACATGCCGATGGTGCATTTTGCGCTAATGAAACAGCTTTTTCTATATCCTCTATTTTAACACTTCCTTCAAACATTCTAAGACTTTTTCTATTCGAAGAAAACTTTTCAAAAGAACTATAAGTATGCTCTAAATAGGATTCTTTTGTCATTGAAATCTGCTCTGAAGGTTCCAAATCTTCTTCTTTCAACAATAATTTATCTATTAGATCTATTAAATCATCTTCTAAATCAAATTTCTCATTTCTATGAACAGATTTATATTCAGCAATAACCCTAAGTGCATATTTGAATTGTTCTCTATCAGTTCCAAACAAATTTTTAAATAAAATACAATGGTTTACCAAATCAATTAACACATTTTTACCAAAACCCAATCGCATATTAGTCATAGCGAGACCTTTCTCGATAGCATGATACTCTACTATTATTTGTCCAAGTAACTTTTCTGGATTATTCCATTTAGTTAAAACGTTTGAATGCTTAAGAAATCTATCCGAATCGTACTTATAAAATCGATTACTAATCTTAGTAAATTTTAAAATTTTAACCTTGTTTAGTACTACTTCTGGCATCAACCTCTTAACAAGCTCTTTTACATTCATTTTTGATAATTTAAAATTTTATTTTTAAAAAAAGATATTACTATTTTTTTTTCCAATTTTGTAAGTCCTAATAAATAAATATTAATTAAAACACTTGTTAATGATACTAATCCAATTGTAATGAATCTAAGAAAACTTTCATTCATGTTAAGTACAATAAGTAAAGGGCTTATAATGGATATAATAGTTATTAATAAAATAACTTTAATAACATCGTTAAAAAATGTATTTACAGGAAAATCAACCATTCCTTTTAATAAATATAATCGTAAAAACAAACAAACTATAGAAATAAAAATGGAAACAAACATTGTACTTTCAGCTAAAAAACCCATTTTTAACAATACAAAAGAAATCGGTAGATTTAGTAGCATTACTCCACCAACTAATGATTGATATAATCTTATTCGTCCAGTTGCTTGTGCTAAAGTTTGTAGTGAATACGAAAAAGAATCTATCAGTGCACAAATAATAACTAACCTAGTAAAGACGACTACATTATCTGGCACTATTTTAAGCCATAATTTCAAAACAAAATTAGTTTCGAATAAAACTGGCATAGACAAAGTAAAAATAAGGAAAAATGAATATTTCGAACTTTGAAAAACTAAAGAAAGCATTTCTTTAATTTCGCCTTTTGAATAATATTTTATAATTTGTGGATTAACAGCAGTAGTAAATCCCATTACAAATTGATTTACAGAAGAACTGACTTGATAAGCTATACCTCTTGCGGTATTAACAATTGGCCCAAAGAAAATATTTAGCAAAATATTAATCCCTTGATTATTAAGAACCCCTGCAACCGCTCCAAAAAGATTCCAACTAAAATAAGATGTAAGGGTTTTAAACAAACTTTGATCCCAAAGAAGTTTAAATTTTATATTTTTATATTTTTTTTTACAAATGAAAAAATAAATTGCACTAGTAATACATGTAGTTGCAAAAACAAGAAATGCATATAATTTAAGCTTATCAATAGAAAACAAAAACAACAAATAGACTACCAATAATTTAAAAATCACTTCAACAATGCTCACATATGCATATGTGCCCATATCTTCATGAGCTATAATCAATGCATTAAACGGAACAGTAAATATTGTTACTAAAAATGATAAAATTGAAAATTGATATATCCAATTTGCTGCAATAATTCTATCAGGCGGAATGACCATTTGTGAATTTAAAAACCATAACCCAACTGTCTCTCCCAAAAATAAAATAATTAGCGCAATAATTATATAAATAATTATTGTCATACTAAATGTTATTGTTAATTGGGGTATATCATTTCTGCCTAAATCAAATGAAAAAAAACGTTGAGATGCTGTTGCCATACTATTACTCAAAAACGAAAACATCACCACAATTCCTCCAACAACATTATAAATACCATAATCCACTACACCTAAAGTATTCAATATTACTCTCACTGTATATAGTGATACAAACATTGTTAGCATCATCCTAAAATACAGCAAAAGAGTATTTTTAGCAATTCTTTTATTATTATTATTATTATTATTTAAATTTTCCATTAAAACTTACAAAGAATGCAAATTAAGATTATCATTCTTTAAACATTATTATCATTTAAACTGTTGTTTAAAAAATTCTTTAAAAAAAAGTAGAAGCATCACTAAAAAACCACCTATTACGCCACCCAAAAAAAGGCCTTTTGCTTTGCCAAAACGTTCTTTAGCTAAGGGCAATATTGGAGAGTCGATAATTTGAATTAAAGGTGTCTCTTTACGTAAAGTAACTTTTGCCAATTCACTCTGTTTAACTAATTCCGTTAAAATAGCGGTATTTGCTCTTACATCTACTTCTCTCTTTGCAGATGGAGCCCGTTTCACATTTAGTGCGGGATTCAAATTAAAAGTATCGTCATTTGCTATCGCAACGCCAGTAATCGCACCATTAAGTTCATTTCTAATAGAATCAACTTGATGTTCTAAAACTGCCATATTTGTTCTGGCTTTTTTACTTTTAGTATTTATATAAAAACTAGATACCTGCTTTACTAGTGCTTCTGTAAAATATTTAGCAAACAATTCATCAGTAGAAGACATATCAATATTGATAATTGTAGACTTTTTCTCTTTCACTCCAATCTCTAAATTATTCAAAGATAAATCCTTGTAAATTAATCCTAAAATACTATCATGAACTCTCGTGAAATATTTACGTTCACCATTTGGTAAGAACTCTATACTTTTTAATTTAGAATTTTCTTGCCAACGCTTTCTCCATTTTTTATTTTGAATATACATCTCTGCTAATGAAATAAATTTTCCCTTAACATCTACTGGAGTTAATAAAGTCTGCTCAACCATGCTACGCGACTTAAACAATTCTGTCAAATTAGCTCCAGAAAAAACACTCCCTCCACTTCCTCCGATGTCTAACCCAATACTACTAGCCAAACCCAATGCACCGCTTAAACCAGACGTTGATTTATCATCTTCTATCGCAAATGTTAAGGTCGCTGTATAAATAGGCTTTTTTATAAACGAAAATGACAATCCCAAAAGAGCACCAACAATACCTCCCAAAACAATTATTTTCCATTTTAAAAGAAAATAATTATACCACTCTCTAAATTTATTAAGCATTTCTTTTAAAGAAATTTCACCCTCAATTGAATTTTTATTATCGATCAAAATATTCTATTTAAATGCTGTAACAATTAATAATGCTAGACTCGTTATTACACTACCTATGCTAACCCACTCTCCAGTAGTCATTTTTTTTGTCTCTGGTTTTTCAGGAACAACAATCTGAGAATCAGGCTCTACCGTAGGATAAGAACGAAAAAAAAGAAAAGACTTAGTAATATCAGCCTTACCATTAGGATAGATAATATATGCTTTCTTTTTCCATCCTTTATTGTCAATTCCTCCAACAGAGTTAATATAATATTTGAATCCCTTTCCTTTTCTATAAGGTATTTCTGATGTCAATAATACATTTCCAGTAACCTTTACTCCTTCATTATACACTGCAACTTCTATTTCATCACCAGGAAATAATGTAACATTTGAGAAGTGATTTTTATCCTTTACTATTTTCTCCCAATTAATTGGAATAGTAGAGAATTTCAACTCTTCTTCTAACTTTTTTGTTAATTTTTCTTTTAAAGTATCATTTTTTGATAAATTCAAATCAACACTTTTTAATTGCTCTATTTGATCTTGCTTAATTGGTCTAAGAATTTTCATTCCTTCTAAATTAGCGACAGATGTAAGCCCACCAGCTCTCATTACAACATTATAAACAGTTTCTTTTTTATTTGCTAAAACATACTTTCCAGGATATACAACAGCACCTTTTATAACTACCATTTCTGGTTTTTCATAAACTGCAATTCTACGGATGTTAACTACATCAAAAGGTTTGAGAATAAAATTTTTAGCTTGCTCATTGTTATCTGTAGTAATTTCAAATTGAACCAACTCAATACGTTTTGGATCTGAATCATCTATTTGATCTGATTTTATCATTCTAGCAATTTCTACTCTTTTAGATGCAGAACCTGTCAAACCACCAACCTGAACAATTAAATCATTTAGAGTTAAATTTTCTAAATAATCATAAACTCCAGGATTTTTTACTTCTCCGTCAATGGTAACTTTATATTCTTCTCTAAAATCCAAAATAGAATAAACAGTTACTATATCTTCTCTTTTCAATTCAATATCTGCACTTAAATCTCCAGACAATGCATTAGTCAAATCAACATTAACAATCTCTGTAGTTAAATCAGCTTTTAAACGAACTATTCTCGCCCTTTTACTGTATGCATCTTCTTTTAACCCTTCAGCTCTTGCTATAAGATCAGATACACGCATTCCTTCCATAAAAGAGTAATAATCAGGTCTAAAAACAGCACCTTCTATTTTTATTCTATTTTCAAAGCGGTTTAAAATTTTTGTAATTCTAAAAACATCTCCCGACTGTGGAAAATAAGAATTGTACTCACTTTCATTTATATCATGAACTTTAAATTCTTTACCAGTTTTCTGTAATACATTTACAGAAGCCGTATAAGCAAATTCATTAAAACCCGATGCAAAATTTAACAAATCTGAAAAAGTCTCTCCCTTTTTCATTTCAAAAATACCTGGACGTTTTACTTCACCTTCCATGGTAACACGTTGACTATATGCTGGAATTCTAATGACATCATTTTCTTTCAAATTAACATTATCAGATTGATCTCCCTTAACTAAGAATCTATATATGTCAACATTCTTGTATACTTTATTATTTCTAATTAATTCTATGTTTCTATAGCTTCCATTCTTTCCAGGACCGCCAGCTAAATGCAAAGCATTGTAAACGGTAGCCAGAGAAGAAATTGAATAATTTCCAGGCTGTTTACCTCCAACAATTGTTACTTTGATTGTCCTTATTTGGCTTAGACTAACGCTTACCTGAGATTGCCCAGAACGAACAGTGCTATATACTTTTGCAATCGCAGCTTTTATTTTTTGATTGGCTGCTTCAATAGACATTCCAGATACCGAAATCTGTCCTACATATTCAATCGAAATTTTACCTTCAACACTTACCGGTAGGGACGCATTATATTCTTGAACACCATAAACACTTACTTGTAGTTCATCGCCAGGTCCTAGAATATAATTCATAGGTGTTGCCATCTTTAAATCTGGTTCAAAATTTAAAGTTGGATTATCAAATAATTCCGAACCAAAAATTAAAACATTTGCAGAATCTTTGACTTTTTCATTATTAATTTTGTCCTGTTTTCTTCCATATTCAGATTTGCTTTCCGTAATTTTCGGTTTATCTGCATTTTTACTCGTTTTTGAACTATATTCGTTAAGGCGAATCTTTAATTTATCATACTCCGTCTGACTCATTCCTTTCGATAGTGCCATTGGTTCAACTTGTTCTATTGTAGCATTATTACTTTTAAGCTGAGCACTAATTTTAGCCAAGTCATCATCAGATAAATAATCAACTTTAATTGTACTTAAGTCTTTACTTTTTAGAATATCTTGAGCTGTTACTTTATAAGAAAACAGAAAAGTAAAAAACAGAATAAGAACGTATATTATTTTTTTCATGTTGATTTCATTTAATCTTAATCAAATAAGTTTATTTAAGAATATTGTTTTTTGTAGTAATCTTTATAAGCTCCTGAAGTAACATTTTGTAACCATTCTTCATTATTTAGGTACCAATTAATTGTTCTTTCCAAGCCCTCTTCAAAAGTTACAGAAGGATTCCATCCAAGCTCTCTATTTATTTTAGAAGCATCAATAGCATATCTCAAATCATGACCCGGTCTATCTTTCACATAAGTAATCAATTCTTTAGAGGTCCCTTCTTCTCTACCTAATTTTTCATCCATAATCTGGCATAATAATTTTACCAAATCTATATTCTTCCATTCATTGAATCCTCCAATATTATATGTTTCATGATTTTTCCCCTCATGAAAAACTAAATCTATTGCGGCAGCGTGATCCTCAACAAATAACCAATCTCTTGTATAATTTCCATCGCCGTAAACAGGTAGAGGCTTATTATTTATAATGTTATTAATAAATAAAGGAATTAACTTTTCTGGAAAATGATAAGATCCATAATTATTAGAACAATTTGTTAATACATATGGTAACCCATAAGTTTCACCATAAGCTCTTACAAAATGGTCTGAACTGGCTTTTGATGCAGAATATGGTGAATTTGGATCATATGGAGTAGTTTCCGTAAAAAGTCCTTCACTTCCTAATGATCCATAAACTTCATCAGTACTGATATGATAAAAGCGCTTGCCTTCAAAATTATTTTTCCATTGACTCTTGACTGCATTTAACAAATTCATTGTCCCAATTACATTTGTCTTCACAAATGCTAATGGATCTTCGATCGAACGATCTACATGAGATTCTGCAGCCAAATGTAAAACTCCATCGAAATTATGCATTGAAAACAACTCATTTACAAATATTTCATCTACAATATCACCTTTAATAAAATTATAGTTAGAGTTATTTTCAATGTCTTTAATATTCTCTAAATTTCCAGCATATGTCAAGGCATCTAAATTGTAAACTTGATAATCTGGATATTTATTCACAAAACGTCTAACCACATGAGAACCAATAAATCCAGCACCGCCAGTTATTAGAATTTTTTTCATTTGAAATGCTTTATATTAATTTAATAAATTTGAATTTTGTCTTTCTAATTCGTTATATATATCTTTTACATCTTGCGAATCTTCTTTCTGTAAAATTAAATTCGCATTTTCTGTATAAACAAAAATGGTGTTTTTTAAACCTAAAAAGGTTGTATGTTTATCACATCCTATAACCATATTACCTTTAGAATCAATAGGATGCCCCTTCGATATTAAGTAATCATATACTGATTCAAATGATCCCAAATCCGACCATGAAAATGAAGCAGGTACTACCTTAATCTTTTTACTTCTTTCCATTACGGCGTAATCTATACTTATAGAAGGAATTTCCATCGATAAATCTAAATCTAAAAATCCGGCTTTATTTGCTTCCCAAACGGCTTTAGATTTTTCGTAAACATCTGGCTGAAACTTTTTTAATTCTTCTAAAAGAACATTTGCTTTAAAACAAAACATTCCGCTATTCCATAAGAAATTGCCTTTTGCAATAAATTCTTTTGCTGTTGTTTCATTAGGTTTTTCTCTGAAAGAAATAACATTGTCTCCTCTTGCTTCGATATAACCGTATCCTGTTTCGGGTTTTGTTGGTATAACACCAAATGTAACAATAAATCCTTCATTTGCTTTTTCAACAGCTTCAGATATTGCCTGATTATAATTATCCATCTGATCTATAATATGGTCTGATGGAGTAATAATTAAAATATCATCTGGATTTGAGGCAAAAGCAGCAAAAGCAATTGCAGCAGCCGTATTTCTTGGTGTTGCTTCAATAATATTTATATATGATGTATTAGTTTTATCCATTACATGACCACTCAATTGATGATTATCAACATTTCCTACCACCATTACTTTATTAGCTAAATGACTATTTCTCTCAACAGTCATTTCAAATAAAGATTTTCCATCAAATATTTCGAGATATTGTTTAGGGCGACTTTTACGAGAAAGAGGCCATAATCTACTTCCAACTCCCCCCGTTAAAATTACATGTATGATAGATTTATCTGAACTCATATATTTTAAATAAAAAATGAATTTTAAAACTAAAGCCTATTGTCTGCTAAAGATCCTAAAACTCCTTTTACATCGTAAATTAAACTTTTGTCTTTTTGTAAACTTGAAAAATTAATATTCAGAAATTCCGAATGTGCTACACCTAATACTAAAGCATCAAATTTTTCTACAGGTAAAACGTTAACTGTTTCTAATCCATATTCCTTTTTTACTTCTTCAGTACTAACTAAAGGATCAAAAACAGTTACTGTTATGCCGTAATCTTTTAGAGCTTTTATCACATCGACAATTTTAGTATTTCGCACGTCTGGGCAATTCTCTTTGAAAGTAATCCCAAGCATTAATAATTTGGCTCCATTTACAGAAATGCCTTTTTTTATCATTAACTTCACTATTTGCGAAGCAACGTATTCACCCATGCTATCGTTTAAACGTCTTCCAGCTAAAATTATTTCAGGATGGTAACCAAATTCCTGTGCTCTTTGTGCTAAATAATAAGGATCTACGCCAATACAATGTCCTCCAACAAGCCCTGGCTTAAAAGGTAAAAAATTCCATTTTGTTGCTGCTGCTGTTAAGACTTCTTGTGTATCAATATTCATTAAATTGAATATCTTCGCTAACTCATTAACAAAAGCAATGTTAATATCTCGCTGGGAATTCTCAATTACTTTAGCTGCTTCTGCAACTTTTATTGAAGGCGCAAGATGTGTTCCTGCTGTAATTACGGATTTATATAACGAATCTACTTTTAAACCAATTTCAGGAGTTGAACCTGAAGTAACTTTCAAGATTTTCTCAACTGTATGTTCTTTATCTCCAGGATTGATTCTTTCAGGAGAATACCCTGCAAAAAAATCTTCATTAAAATTTAATCCTGAAACACGTTCTAGAACTGGTACACATTGTTCTTCCGTTACCCCTGGGTATACTGTCGATTCGTAAATAACGATATCTCCTTTTTTTAAAACTTTACCAACAGTTTCACTTGATTTATATAATGGAGTTAAGTCTGGTCTGTTATTTTTATCTACTGGTGTTGGAACTGTAACAATGTAATAGTTACAATCCTCAATTTCCTTTAAAGAAGTAGTACAGAACAATCCGTTTTCTTCATTAGAATTTTCGATTAAAACTTTTTTTAAAACCTCATTTTCAACTTCTAAAGTTGTATCAATTCCTGACTTTAAGGAATTTACTCTAGATTCGTTTATATCAAATCCTACTACTGGGTATTTTGTAGCAAATAATCGAGCTAATGGCAATCCTACATAACCTAAACCAATAACTGCAATTTTCACTTTTTTTTCCAACTTCATAATTTTTTAATTTATTTCTGGTCATTAAAACTCACGGCTTCGCCGTTCTCAGTCACAAAACTCTGACTCAGATACCTAAATTAATCATTTTCGGCAAATATAGCATAATAAGTCTAGTAATTCAATACGGTTTCCCGTAATTCTTACAAAACGATTATGCTGTTTAAACACAAACTTTTACAACAACCTACTAATCAGAGTGTAAATAAATACACATTAAAAAAACAGAAGAAAAAATCTTTAAAAAAACTTTCTCTTCTGTTTTATTGCTTGATTTTTAGTCTCATTTGTACTTTATCTTCAGGACACATCCTAATGCTTCTAAGACTAGTATATAATAGTTATTTGAAACTTCCTGAACTATGGCACTCTGATTACTAAATGCACCTGAATCTAATTTAATTCTATCTCCTACTTGAATAGAAGAAACTGATATATCGCAAATATTTGCAGCGTTAAGGCTTTTCTTTATAATTTCAATTTCCTGATCTTTCACAATTGCTGGCTTTCCTAACCAAAATAGATAGCGGACAACTCCAGCAACCTGAAATACTTGATTTCGCTCTGAATCTGATAACTGAACAAAAACATAAGAATTAAAAAGAGGCATTTCAACTTTCTTTTTACGATCTGACCATTGTTTTGTCTGAGTAATTAAAGGACAATAACATTCTATTCCCAGTCCATTAAGTTTATCTGCTACTTTTTTTTCCCACTTGGGTTTTGTATATACCACGTACCAATTCATTCTCTTTCATTTATCTTTACAAATACAAAACTATCTTTATGATCCAATACCGTTATAAACGAATCCAATTGATTCTAATTGTTTAGCATCTAAAATATTTCTTCCATCAAAAATAAAGGCTGGTTTATGCATTGAATCATAGATTTTCTTCCAATCGTACGTTGTAAATTCATCCCACTCTGTTAAAATGGCAATCGCATGTGCATCTTTACATGCCTCATATGCATTCTCAAAAACGTTTAAAGATTTTAGGTTTTCCTCTTTTGTTCGCGTTTCTAAATAATCCATATCGCTTAGCATTTTATTTTTAGAAACTTTTGGATCATAAACAGAGATTTTAGCTTGTTCATTTATTAAATCATCAGCAACATAAATTGCAGCAGACTCTCTGGTATCGTTTGTATCTTTTTTAAACGCCCAACCTAAGAATGCGATTTTTTTATCTGCTACTGTATTATATAATGTTTGAACAATTTTATTCGAGAATCTTCTTTTTTGATGATCGTTCATAATAATAACCTGTTCCCAATAATCTGAAACTTCATCCAACCCATATGATTTTGCTATATACACCAAATTCAGAATATCCTTTTGAAAACAAGAACCTCCAAATCCAACAGAAGCTTTCAAGAATTTAGGTCCAATTCTACTATCCATACCAATAGCTTTAGCTACTTCATTTACATCAGCGCCTGTTTTTTCACAAAGTTCTGACATTGCATTTATTGAAGAAATACGTTGTGCCAAAAATGCATTTGCTGTAAGCTTAGACAGTTCTGATGACCAGACATTAGTTGTCAAAATTTGATTTTTACTTACCCAATTTGCATACACTTCTACTAATGAATTAATAGCCTCTTCACCTTCTGGGGTTGTATCTCCGCCAATTAATATTCTATCTGGATTTAACAAATCTGTTACCGCCGTCCCTTCTGCTAAAAACTCTGGGTTTGATAAGATTTGAAATTGAACTCCATTACCGGTGTTGTCTAAAATACTTTTAATCGCTTCGGCAGTACGAACTGGCAAAGTAGATTTTTCAACTACAATTTTATTTTGTTTTGCAACTCGTGCAATCTGCCTTGCACACAACTCGATATATTTTAAATCAGCAGCCATTCCTTTCCCTTTTCCATAAGTTTTAGTTGGCGTATTTACAGAAATAAATATCATTTGCGCTTCGTCTATTGCGTTATCAACATCTGTAGAAAAAAATAGATTTCTTCCTCTTGCTTCTGCCACAATTTCAGAAAGACCAGGCTCATAGATTGGAATTTTTTCAGGATCTGGATTATTCCAATCTGCAATTCTTTGTTCATTTAAATCAACAACTGTAACCTGAATGTGCGGACATTTTTGAGCGATAACAGCCATTGTAGGTCCTCCAACATATCCTGCACCAATGCAGCAAATTTTTGTAATTTTCATTTGATCTATATTATCTTGATCTTAATTTTATTTTAAATTATTCCAATACCATTCAACAGCTTCTTTTAATCCTTCTTTCAGAGAATATTTTGGATTATAACCTAGATTTTTCTTTGCTTTTTCTATACTTGCCAGCGAATGTGGTATATCTCCAGCCCTATTTTCTCCATATATGACTGGAACATCTTTTATTTTTGAATCAAATTCAGATAGATATTCTTTTAAATATTTAACTAAATCATTTAATGTGTTTCTATCGCCAAATGCAGTATTATAAATCGTATTAATTGCCTCAGGATTCTGGCAAGTCATTGCCAATTCATTCATCTGAATCACATTATCTATATATGTAAAATCACGAGAATAATTTCCGTCACCATTGATTATCGGACTTTCATGATTCATGAACTGCTTTACAAACTTTGGAATTACAGCTGCGTAAGCTCCATTAGGGTCTTGTTTTCTTCCAAAAACATTAAAATAACGAAGCCCAATTGTTTCTAATCCATATGTCTTACTAAAAATTTCAGCATACAGTTCATTTACATATTTAGTAATTGCATAAGGAGACAATGGTTTTCCTATAACATCTTCAACCTTTGGCAATCCTTGAGAATCTCCATAAGTCGAAGAACTTGCTGCATATACAAATCGTTTTACTTTGGCATCGCGTGCCGCTGTAAGCATATTTAAAAAACCAGAAACATTTACATCATTTGTCGTAATTGGATCTTTTATCGAACGAGGAACAGAGCCAAGGGCAGCTTGATGTAAAACATAATCCACTCCTTCAACCGCTAAATTGCAATCAACTAAATTTCGAATATCTCCTTCGATTAATTTAAAATCGGAATTGTCTAAAAAATCTTTCAAATTATGACGATGACCCGTAGAAAAATTATCAAGACAAACTACTTTATAACCTAAAGCCAAAAAATACTCAGTCAAATTTGAACCAATAAATCCAGCTCCTCCCGTAATTAAAATTGTATTTTTTATTTTACTTTCCATTTCTCAAAGTTTAGCTTTTTCTAATTCGATTTAAAAATGTCTTCCAGAATCCATCTTTAACTTCTTCTTCGTGATAACCATTCGAATATGCTCCGTAACCATATCCGTATCCGTAACCACTTCCATATTTGGCTTTATTTTCATAACCATTCAATACAATACTCACATTGCTTAACTCTCCACGCTTAAGTCTGGTATTTAACAACGTTATCATATCTTTCTTAGTATAATTTTGTCTTACAATGTACAGAGTTACATCTGCAAACTGAACCAATTCTAAGGAATCTGCCACTAAACCAACTGGTGGAGTATCTAAAATTATATAATCATATTTCTGCTTCAGTTCGTCAATCAATTCTTTCATTGCATCACTTAAAATTAACTCTGACGGATTGGGAGGAATTGGCCCTGAAAGTATTACATCCAAATTTGGAATTGGAGTCGAATTCGTAATTTCTTCTAAAGTATTTTGCCTTATTAAATAATTTACAACTCCCAATGATGATTGTATTTGAAATTCATCAGCTAATCTTGGTTTTCTTAAATCCAATCCAACAATTACTGTTTTCTTTTCGCTTAATGCAAAAACTGTAGCTATGTTTATAGAGCAGAATGTTTTCCCTTCTCCACTAATTGATGAAGTAATCATTAAGGTTTTTGAACCGCTAACTTGCTGTTTTTTATATAAAAACTGAAGTGAAGAGCGTATTCCTCTAAATGACTCAGAAAGTGCTGATTTTGGTTTTTCGAAAACCGCCATACTGCCTGAATCTTTATTAAGACCTACTACACCAAGCAATGGGATTTGAGTCAATTTACTAATATCTTCACTATTCTGAATTGAATTATTAATGAAGAAAATCACTAAGACAAACAATAACGGAATTAAAATACCTAAAAATAAAGCCATTATGTAATTTACAGAAGTCTTAGGCCCTATTAAACCATCACCGATATCTTTTGCTGGGTCAATAAAGTGGATATCTGATAAGTTAGATGCTCTAACTATTTCAGCCTCATTCCTCTTTTGAAGAAATTCTGTATAAATATTATCATTTAAATCGTATTTCCTTTTGATTTTCAACAATTCTTGCTGTTCTGCTGGTAGCTTTTTAACAGTACTTTCTGCCTGGCCAATTTTTGCATTTACCAAAGATAAGTCATACAGCAATGAAGCTTTTGCAGTTAGAATATTCTCTTGGAGAACATTTTTTACTGCTGCCATCTGATTATCAAAATCTTTAAATATTTTTTCACTCTTTACCGCATAAGCCATCTCAGATCTTTGTGTAGAAAGTGCAATAAGTTTGGAAACGCTCGCGACAATATTAGGATCCTCAATTCCTGCAACTGAAGGTGCTGGCAATCTTGAATAATCTGTACTGCTATTTAAATAAGATTTTAAAGAATTGTAGTAGGCTATTTTTCTAGTTAATTGATCTTTTTGAATATCAAAATCCATTATCTTTTCTGAAACCTTAGCTCCCCCATCTTCAATTTCGTAAATATTTTTATCTTTTTGAAAAGATTTTAATTCATTACCGGTTTGCTTAAGCTGAGATTCCATAGCCACTAGTGTACTATCAATAAATCTAATGGTATTTGTCGCAAATTGGTTTTTGCCATCCAATTGTATTTTAATAAGCATTTTTACAGTAGAATTCAAATAATCAACCATTCTTGATTTATTTGTTCCCTGCATTGATAAAGTCAGTAATGACCCGCCGCCTTTTCCTGTATCTACATTTACACCTCTATATCTAGACACAGTTCCGTCAAAATCGTTAAATTTGACAAAATACTCTTTCCCTTTGTAAAAACCCGGATTATCTGTTATTTGCAGTTTCCAATTTAAGAATGGCAAATTAACACGTTCGCCTACTTTGTACTTTTTAATAAAATTTACAGGTTGTACTGACGTATTGCTATAAGAATTATTACTGTAAGTAATGAGCGAAACAGAATTATTTTCGAATGGAATTTGAATTTGATATTCGTTTTCACTTAAAAACTTTATGCTGATTAATGTACTTACAAGCTGTCCTTTTGTCTTGTCAATATCAATATAAAATGGCACAGCT
This sequence comes from Flavobacterium ustbae, assembly GCF_003946915.1. GTDB lineage: Bacteria > Bacteroidota > Bacteroidia > Flavobacteriales > Flavobacteriaceae > Flavobacterium > Flavobacterium ustbae. The sequence continues at coordinate 78,073 of NZ_RPOC01000009.1, read as the reverse complement.
CCATAAGAATCTATCAGATTATATTTTCCTTGCTCTAAATAATCAATATAGAATTGAAGTTTATCAACAACCAACTCATTATGAGATCTAGATTGGAGAATTGTAGAAATACCATTTACCTGATCTGAAATTCCTCCCCAATTGAAGACTAAACTTGTATTAGATGTAAAAAAAGGATTGCTTTCTTCTTTTATAGAAATCATGGTCTGCATTCCGTAAATTTTTTCTTTACGAATATTAATCTGGTAAGCAATTGTAAATGCAATAATTAAACTTGCAAGAAACCATTTCCAGTAACTTGCAATTTTCAACAGAAATCCTTTAAAATCAAAATGTGAATGATTTTCAAAAATGGAAAAATCTTTAATGTCTAACATTTTTAAAATCTGTTTATTTTATAATTAGATAAACTGTTGTAGCCAATGACAGCAAAGTGATTATTGTAGATATAGACTGTATTCCTGTCTGTCCTGTTCCCCATGTTTTTTGTTTCAATGGCTTTACGTAGATATAATCATTTGGCTGTAAATAATAATAAGGTGATTTCATTACGTTGACATCAGTTAGATCAATATTGTGCATTTGAACCCCAGTAGGTGATTGACGAATTACCGTTACCTCTTTTCTATTACCAACTGTAGTAATATCCCCTGCATTTGCAACAGCTTCTAAAATGGTTACATTATCTTTAAATAATGTTTTTGTTCCAGTACTTCCAACTTCTCCATTTATAGTATATCTAAAACCAGCTAACTTGACTGTAACAAAAATATTGGCTTCACTTTTAAAATATTCTTCCAGTAGTTTTTTTTCAATTTTTACTCTAACCTCTTCAAGAGTGTATCCAATAACATTAATTTCTCCTAAAATTGGCATTCTAATATTCCCATGATCATCAACTGTAAACCCGTCAAAATACAAACCTGATTCTGATTTAGAAGTTTGACTGCCTTGACTTTCTGTTGCATTAAATATAGAAACCAATTTTGGATCGATTGCTTTTATATTAACACTAATAATGTCATTTACCTGTAGTCGATATGGCTTTGATTCTACTGCTGCAATTGATGTTTGCTCACGAGAATCATTTTTGTCCTGCAGATAAACCAAATCTTTAATCGGAATACATGAGGTAAACAATATTGAAATTAATAAGAATAGAAAAAAGCTTGTTTTCGTCATTCGTTCAAATTTATTGCAAATACAGTCTTCCTTAATATTCAGAAAACCTAAGTCTATTTGGGGTTTAGTTAATTATTTTTAAATGTTTTTTCAAAAGGCACTCTATGCAAAATACTTCGTCCTAGTGTTATTTCGTCTGCATACTCTAATTCGTCTCCAACAGATATTCCTCTCGCAATTGTTGAAATTATAATCTTCGAATCTGCAATTTGTTTATAGATATAGAAATTTGTTGTATCTCCTTCCATTGTTGAGCTTAACGCAAAAATAATTTCAGTGACATTTCCAGATTTCACTTTTGCTACCAAACTAGAAATATTCAATTGATTGGGTCCAACTCCTTCAATCGGCGAAATTTTACCTCCAAGCACATGATATATTCCTTTAAACTGCCCAGTATTTTCGATTGCCATAACATCACGAATATCTTCTACAATGCATATAGTTTCATGATTTCTTACTGGATTGGCACAGATCTCACAAATTTCAGTATCCGAAATATTATGACAACTCCCACAAAACTTAATATCCTCCCGCATATTCAACAATGCTTGAGACAAAAAACCAGTTTGTTCTTTCGGCTGTTTTAATAGATGAAGAACTAGCCGAAGTGCCGTACGCTTACCTATACCTGGCAATTGCGACATTTCGCTTACTGCTTTTTCAATTAATTTTGATGAAAATTCCATGACGACAAAAGTAATACTTTTAATGGTTTAGCCTACATTAAAGCCATTAAATTCAAGGCTTAACAATATTGAAAGAATATTATGAAATAATACTCTTTTCAATATTTAAACAATTACATCCTAAAGGCAATAGTTACAGTTAAAATCTATTTCTACAACTATAGTCAACTTTTAATATTGACTTGTAGCCAATAAAACTAATGTACAAGCCACTTCTTTTTCAATATTATTTAAATCCAACAATTGATATAATTCTGGATTTTCAGTACCAGGATTAAAAATCACCCTTTTAGGTTGCGCTTCGATTATATAATTGTAATAATCTCTTTGACGAGCTGGATTTAAATATAGAGTGATAGTATCTATATTTTTAATGGGAATAGCCTTTGTTTGAATTTTCACTCCAGCAACTTCACCTGCTTTTTGACCAATTGCCAATACAGAATGCCCTTTACCTACCAACATATTAACCGCTCTGTATGAATAACGCTCTGGATTTGTAGATGCTCCAAGAACTAATGTTTTTTTACTTTTCATAATTTTTATTTAGACTGCAAAAATAATCAAAAAGAACGATTTAGCTTTATGTCTTTGACTCATAATCAATAGCAATAAAAATATTATCATAACATAATTTAATGTAAAAGCATCAAAAAATAACTACTTTTACTTCACTAACCAATATAATATGGAATTATTTATTTACTTATTTGCCGCTTTGTTCTCAGTACTAAACCCGATTGGTACAGTACCAATCTTTGTTGGATTAACCCAGCATGACTCCCAAAAAGAAAGATCCCGAATTTCTCTTTGGACAGCAATCAATGTTTTTATCATATTACTGGTTTCTTATTTTATTGGCCAATATGTTTTAACTTTTTTTGGAATTAGCATAGATGCCTTAAGGATTGCAGGAGGAATCGTAATTGTAAATTCTGGATTTTCTTTACTTTCTGGAAAATTCAACAAGAAAAGAGGAATCAACAAAAAAATTGAAAATGAAGCGCAACACAGAAACGATATTGCACTCACCCCATTAGCAATACCAATGCTTGCAGGTCCAGGATCTATGTCGCTTTTAATTGCTTTCTATCAAGAACATCATCAAATAAACGAAATCATAATTTCTTCGTTAGCAATTCTTGCTATCGCTGTGGCTATTTTTGCCATTTTAAAAAGCGCACATTATCTGGCTAGAATTTTAGGGGCCTCTGGAATTGTTGCTATCTCAAGAATTGTCGGCTTTATCGTAATCTCAATTGGCATTCAATATATAGTGAGCGCTATTGTGAATATTATTAAAGGAAATTTTTAATTTACAAGATTAATTAGTAAAACAAAAAAGGGATGAGAATTTCAATAACTCTCATCCCTTTTCTATTTTATAGCTTTTGAAATCCTAGCTTCTTGGCAAGAAAATTTCTGCCATCATACATCTGGCACTTCCACCGCCGCAAGCTTCAATTGTATCGAGACTTGAGCTTAAAATTTCTGCATGATTTTCTAACTGGGCAATTTGTTTCGGAGTCAAACTCTGATGTGCAGATGCACTCATTACAACATATCTCTTATCATCTTTCCCACGAACTTCCAGCATATTTCCAGCAAAATTATTTACCTGATCTTCTGTAATTAAAATAATTTCTTTCTTATCTTCTTTCAGATTATCCAAAACCATTTTACGCTCTTTTTTGTCGTCAATAGAATCGGCGCAAATTACCGCAAAGGTTTCACCTAAACACATCATAACATTGGTGTGATAAATTAGTTTACGCTCACCATTTACAGTTTGAAAAGCTTCAAAAATCACAGGAGCATAATCAAAATCTTCACAGAATTCAATAAACAATTCCTCGTCTGCTCTTGGTGATAATGCGCAGTATGCTTTACCATTGGCTCTATCCAACAACAAACTTCCTGTTCCTTCTAAAAAAATTCCATCTTCTTCTGCAGAAGTATAGTCCATAATATTTGTAATCTCAAATCCTTTTTCTTCCAAAGTATCCAAAATATCTTCGCGACGTTCCTGACGACGATTTTCAGCAAACATCGGATAAAGTGCCACATCTCCATTTTCATGAAAAGAAACCCAATTATTTGGAAAAATACTATCTGGAGTATCGGTTTCCAAATTATCATCAACTACCGTTACATCAACACCGACAGCACGTAATTTTTCAACGAAAGTATCAAATTCTTGCTGCGCTTTTGCATTGACAGTACTTGGCAAAAGCCCGTCTAATACTTTTTGATAATAATTATTTACAGCCGTCTGTTCATTCATTCTGAATGCAACTGGACGAATCATTACGATAGCATTTGTTGTTTGTTTCATTTTTATTTTGTTTCAAGTTTCAAGTTTCAGGTTTCACATGCATAACTTGAAACCTGAAACTTGAAACAATTATTAATCCCTAATTAATGGCAGAGTTGAACATCTCAACAATCCTTCTTGTTTTGCGATTTCGGCGTATGGAATTTCTTCAACAGTAAAACCATTTTCACGAAGCCAGTTATTCAAACGAGTAAAATTCTTTTCAGAAACCACTACATTTTCATCAATTGAAAATACATTCGAAAACATATTATACATTTCATTTCTTTCAATATGAAATAAGTTTTCTCTTCCAAAAAGATTTACCAAATACAAATAATCTGCTTCTTCACGAAAACCTCTTTTATATATAATACCTTTATCTTTTCCTACTGGCTGAAAACAGCAGTCTAAATGTAATGCATTATCTCTTGCTTCAAGTTTAGATTTTACTAAATCAAATTCTTTTACAATTTTATTTGGGAATAACGACTTAATATAATTTACACCATGCATATTTGTTCTTGCCGTAATGTAATCTTTATAATCGCTTCCTTTATATGTTCCGATAAAAATATGATCATTCCAAAGCATTACATCTCCACCTTCGATATGCACTTCTTCTGGCGGACGAACAACCTTTAAAGGATTAATCTGATCGATTACATATTGAATTGCATCTAGCTCTCTTTCTCTGTCGGGAAGAATATTAGATTTCACAAAAGTGTCATCAATTACAAAACCTATATCTCTTGCAAAAATCTGATTGTAGTTTTCAATCATTTCCGGACGATATACAGTTACATCATATTTCTGAAAAACAGCATTAAAAGCATCCATTTCATCAACCATATCTTTTTCTACAGGATAAGTTCCTGCCTTAATATGTTCCAATGATTTAGGGTCATAAGCCTCTTCTATAGTTGGAGTTGGCCCATTATGAACAGCAGAACCAAGAACTACAGCACGAAGGCGAGACGTTTCGTTCTTTACATTTAATTGCAACATAACTTTATTATATTTTGAGCAAATATAAAAAAAGCTTCACAGTTAAGTGAAGCTTTCGTTTTTTATTTATTAGACTTAAATTCTCTAAGAGGATGTCCTGTATAAATTTGTCTTGGTCTGCCGATTGGCTCTTTATTTTCACGCATTTCTTTCCATTGTGCAATCCAACCTGGTAATCTTCCAATAGCAAACATTACAGTAAACATATCTGTTGGAATACCTAAAGCTCTATAAATGATTCCAGAATAAAAATCTACGTTTGGATATAGGTTTCTTGATTTGAAGTACTCATCTTCAAGAGCTGCTTTTTCTAATTTTCTTGCAATATCTAAAATCGGATCTTCAACACCTAAAGTTTCTAATACTTCTGTTGCTGCTTTTTTGATGATTTTAGCTCTTGGATCAAAGTTTTTATAAACTCTGTGTCCGAATCCCATTAAACGGAATGGATCATTTTTATCTTTTGCTTTCTCTAAAAATTTATCTGTATCTCCACCGTCTTTATTAATTTCTTCAAGCATTTCAAGTACCGCCTGGTTTGCCCCACCATGAAGTGGTCCCCAAAGTGCAGAAACTCCTGCAGAAACCGAAGCAAATAAACCAGCGTGAGAAGAACCTACCATTCTAACTGTAGAAGTAGAACAATTTTGCTCATGATCAGCATGAAGAATAAACAATTTATCTAGCGCATTTACAATAACAGGATTTGCAGTGTAAGGTCCTGTAGGCAATTTAAACATCAATTGCATAAAGCTTTCTACATATCCTTTTGTATTATCATAATAATTTAAAGGATAACCCATTGATTTTCTGTAAGTCCATGTAGCTATTACAAGAAATTTCGCCATTGTTTTACAAATAGCTTCGTACATTTCTTTTTCGTTATCAACATTTACTGCTTTAGGATTAAATGCTGTTAAAGCACTTGTCAAAGCAGACAAAACTCCCATTGGGTGAGCTGTTTTTGGAAAACCATCAATGATATTTTTCATTTCTTCGTTTACCAAAGAATGTTTTTTAATACCATTTTCAAAATCTTCTAATTGAGCAGCTGTAGGTAATTCTCCAAAAATCAAAAGATAAGAAACTTCTAAGAAACTAGCTTTTTCTGCTAAATCTTCAATTGAATATCCTCTGTAACGTAAAATTCCTTCTTCTCCATCTAGGAAAGTGATTTCACTGGTACAAGAACCAGAATTTTTATAACCTGGGTCAATTGTAATAACACCTGTTAAATCACGTAATTTGTTAATATCTATAGCCGATTCATTTTCACTTCCTGTGATTACCGGAAGTTCAATTTTTTTACCGTCTATTTCTAATGTAGCTATTTTTGACATAATATCTTGGAAATAATTCTTTAAATAATAATTTACCAAATCTAATGAATTTAAGACTAATTAAAAAAAGAATACTGCTATGAATTTGTTAAAACTCCAAAAAAAAACCATCTGCAATAACAGATGGCTTCTTTTTAATATATAACTCGTAAAATTATTTAATTTTAAAAGCATTTAAACCAGGGAAATAAGCAGTGCTTCCTAATTCTTCTTCAATTCTTAATAATTGATTGTATTTAGCCATACGATCTGAACGAGAAGCAGAACCAGTTTTAATTTGACCACAATTTAAAGCTACAGCTAAGTCTGCAATTGTATTATCTTCAGTTTCTCCAGAACGGTGAGACATTACAGAAGTATAACCTGCATTTTTAGCCATATTTACAGCTGCAATAGTTTCAGTTAAAGTACCAATTTGGTTAACTTTTACTAAGATTGAATTAGCGATTCCTTTTTGAATTCCTGTAGATAAACGCTCAACGTTAGTTACAAATAAATCATCTCCAACCAATTGTACTTTATCACCAATTTTTTCAGTTAAGTATTTCCATCCATTCCAATCATCTTCGTACATACCGTCTTCGATAGAAATAATTGGGTATTTAGCCGCAAGTTCAGCTAAATAATCCGCTTGCTCCTCAGAAGTTCTGATTTTTCCAGTTTCTCCTTCAAATTTAGTGTAATCGTATTTTCCGTTCACATAAAATTCAGAAGCAGCACAGTCAAGAGCAATCATAATTTCGTCACCGAAAGAATAGCCAGCTTTTTCAACTGCTAATTTAATTGTATCTAAAGCATCTTCTGTTCCTCCAGCCAAGTTTGGAGCAAAACCTCCTTCGTCACCTACAGCCGTACTTAAACCTCTGTCGTGTAACACTTTTTTCAAGCTGTGGAAGATTTCAGTTCCCATTTGCATAGAATGCGTAAAAGAAGTTGCTTTTACTGGGAAAATCATAAACTCTTGGAATGCGATAGGTGCATCAGAGTGAGAACCACCATTGATGATGTTCATCATCGGAACTGGCAATGTATTAGCAGAAACACCACCTACGTATCTGTACAATGGCAAACCAAGTTCGTTAGCAGCAGCTTTTGCAGCAGCCAAAGAAACTCCTAAAATAGCATTAGCTCCTAATTTAGATTTGTTTGGAGTTCCATCTAAATCAATCATTAATTGGTCAATTGTGTTTTGTTCGAAAACAGAAGTTCCAACTAATTCTTCAGCAATAACGGTATTTACATTATTCACTGCATTCAAAACACCTTTACCTAGATAAGCTTTACCTCCATCACGTAATTCAACAGCTTCGTGCTCTCCAGTTGAAGCTCCAGATGGAACCGCAGCCCTACCTAAAACTCCATTTTCAGTTACTACATCTACCTCAATAGTAGGATTACCTCTAGAATCAAGAATTTGTCTTGCGTGAACTTTAATTATAATACTCATTATTTTTGTTTTTTATTAATAAATTATATTTTTTTTTCGAAAGTATAAAAATATTTGATACTAAAAACCCATTTTAGTCATTAAACACCTTTATTTATTAACTACATCGTTTTAGACTTTACTAGTTTTTATATTCTCCACAAATTGATCAAACAAATAAGAAGAATCATGTGGACCAGGACTTGCCTCTGGATGGTATTGTACTGAAAAACAATTCTTATTTTTCATACGCATACCTGCAACAGTGTCATCATTTAAATGGATATGCGTAAGCTCTAATTCTGGATGACCTTCTAATGCTTCTCTTTTAACAGCGAATCCGTGATTTTGAGAAGTAATCTCACCTTTACCTGTAAGAAGATTTTTTACCGGATGATTAATTCCTCTATGCCCACCAAACATTTTATAAGTCTGAACTCCATTAGCCAAAGCTATAATTTGATGACCTAAGCAAATTCCGAATAAAGGTTTATCTTCTGCAATAATTTTTTTAGCTACATCAATTACCCCATGCAATGGATCTGGATCTCCAGGACCATTGGACAAAAAATAACCATCAGGATTAAATGCAGTCAGTTCTTCGTAAGATGTATTGTATGGAAAAACTTTGATGTAACAATCTCTCTTAGCAAAGTTTCTTAATATATTTTTCTTAATTCCTAGATCAAGTGCCGAAATTTTATAAGTAGCATTTTCATCTCCAACAAAATACGGTTCAGCTGTTGAAACTTTTGAAGCCAATTCTAAACCTTCCATATTTGGAACATTTGCCAATTCTTTTTTCAAATCTTCAATTGAAGTACCATCTGTGCAGATTACGGCATTCATTGCGCCATTATCACGAATATAACTTACTAACGCCCTTGTATCAACATCAGAAATACAGATTAAATTTTGTTTTGCAAAATAATCTTCTAAACTTCCTGAAGCGCCTTCACGCGAATAATTAAAGCTAAAATTTTTACAAACTAAACCAGCAATTTTCACGCTGTCTGATTCAACTTCTAAATCATTTATACCATAATTCCCAATATGCGGATTAGTAGTAACCATAATTTGACCAAAATACGAAGGATCTGTAAAAATTTCTTGGTATCCTGTCATTCCAGTATTAAAACAAACTTCACCAAAAGTTTTACCGCTAATACCGATAGACTTCCCATGAAAAATAGTTCCATCACTTAGTAATAAAATGGCGCTTTGTCGTGTTGTGTATTTCATTCTTTAATTTGTATTGTTTTTTTAATTGGTATGAAACTCAAAAGCTTCAATAATAATTAGATATTTTGCAAATTTACTTCTTTAAAAGAGCGCTTCCAAGATTTTTTAAAACTTTCATTCGCAAAAATAAAACCTACCATTTTAAATAAGTTACATTTTTACAGATTTAAAAAAATCAAAAAAAAAGGATAAACTAAAAATTAGTTTATCCTTTAATATTATAGAATGATTACTCTCATAATTATTCAGAAGCTTCAGTAGTCGTTTCTGTTTCAGTAGCAGGAGCTTCTGGAGCAGCAGCTTCAGCTTTTTTAGCTTTACCACCACGACGGCTTTTCGCTTTTTTAACTTCTTTTTTACCTCCGTTGTAAAGTTCATTGAAGTCAACAAGTTCGATCATCGCCATATCAGCGTTATCTCCCAAACGATTTCCAACTTTAATGATACGAGTGTATCCTCCTGGACGGTCACCTACTTTAGCAGCAACATCTCTGAACAAATCAGTTACAGCGTATTTGTTACGTAAGTAAGCAAAAACAATACGACGATTGTGAGTCGTATCTTCTTTTGACTTTGTAATTAAAGGCTCAACAAATTGTTTAAGCGCTTTAGCTTTAGCAACAGTAGTGTTAATACGCTTGTGCTCGATAAGAGAACAAGCCATATTAGCCAACATAGCTTTTCTATGTCCAGTCTGTCTGCTTAAGTGATTGAATTTTTTTCCGTGTCTCATGACGTGTTTTTTAAAACCTTCATCTTGCTTCTATCCTCTTTGGAGAGCAAAATACGAAGTGGTTTATTCTTTATCTAATTTGTATTTAGCTAAATCCATTCCGAAAGTTAAATTTTTAACTGCAACAAGTTCATCAAGTTCAGTTAAAGATTTTTTACCAAAATTACGGAATTTCATTAGGTCATTTTTATTGAACGATACTAAATCACCAAGTGTATCAACTTCAGCCGCTTTCAAGCAATTTAATGCTCTCACAGATAAATCCATATCAACAAGCTTAGTTTTAAGCAATTGTCTCATATGCAATGACTCTTCATCATACGATTCTGTTTGTGCAATTTCGTCAGCCTCAAGTGTAATTCTTTCATCAGAAAACAACATGAAATGGTGAATTAAAACTTTAGCAGCTTCAGTAAGAGCATCTTTAGGATTAATAGATCCATCAGTTTTGATCTCAAAAACTAATTTTTCGTAATCTGTTTTTTGCTCTACACGGAAATTTTCGATTGCATATTTTACATTTTTTACCGGAGTAAAAATAGAATCTGTAAAAATCGTTCCAATTGCAGCATTCTGTTTTTTGTTCTCTTCAGCAGGAACGTATCCTCTACCTTTCTCGATTGTTAAATCGAAGTTCAATTTGATTTTAGAATCTAAATTACAGATAACAAGGTCTGGGTTCAAAACTTGAAAACCTGAAATAAATTTTTGAAAATCACCTGCTGTTAATTGGTCTTTACCTGAAACAGAAATAGTAACTGATTCATTATCGATATCTTCAATCTGACGTTTGAAACGTACTTGCTTAAGATTAAGGATAATTTCTGTAACGTCCTCAACAACACCTGAAATAGTAGAAAACTCATGATCTACACCTTCGATACGAACAGATGTAATTGCATAACCTTCTAACGCTGAAAGCAAAACTCTTCTAAGTGCATTACCAACTGTCAATCCGTAACCAGGTTCTAAAGGTCTAAACTCAAATTTACCTTCAAAATCGGTTGAATCGATCATGATAACTTTATCGGGCTTTTGAAAATTAAATATTGCCATAAATTTCGACTAAGTCAATTATTATTTGTTGTACAACTCTACGATTAATTGTTCTTTAATGTTTTCTGGAATTTGAAGTCTTGCAGGTACAGAAACGAAAGTTCCTTCTTTAAGATCATTGTTCCAAGTAATCCATTCATAAACATGACTTGAATTTGATAAAGAACGTTCGATAGCTTCTAAAGATTTAGATTTTTCACGAACTGCAACTTTATCACCAGGCTTAAGGTGGTAAGAAGGAATATTAACAACCTCTCCATTTACAGTAATGTGTCTGTGAGAAACGATTTGACGCGCACCTCTTCTAGATGGAGCAATTCCCATTCTAAAAACAACATTATCTAATCTTGCTTCGCATAATTGTAATAAAACTTCACCAGTTACTCCTTTAGTCGCTGATGCTTTTTCGAATAAATTTCTGAATTGTTTTTCTAAAATTCCATAAGAATATTTAGCTTTTTGCTTTTCCATTAACTGAACAGCGTACTCAGATTTTTTTCCTCTTTTTTTAGCCATCCCGTGTTGTCCAGGTGGGTAATTTCTTTTTTCGAAAGATTTATCATCTCCGAAGATTGCCTCGCCAAATTTACGAGCGATTTTGGTTTTAGGACCAGTATATCTTGCCATTTTAAAAAAAATTTTAAGGTAGAAATTATGAATTCAGGTCTAATCCTTCGATAATCTATGTTCTACCTTGTTTATACTATAAATAAATAAAATTAAACTCTACGTCTTTTTGGAGGACGACATCCGTTGTGTGGCATTGGAGTAACATCAATAATTTCTGTAACTTCAATTCCACCGTTATGAATAGAACGGATAGCAGACTCACGTCCGTTACCTGGTCCTTTTACATAAACTTTCACTTTTTTCAATCCAGCCTCAAGTGCTACTTTAGCACAATCTTCTGCTGCCATTTGAGCTGCGTAAGGAGTGTTCTTTTTAGAACCTCTGAAACCCATTTTACCAGCTGAAGACCAAGAGATAACTTCACCTTTCTTATTAGTTAAAGAAATAATAATGTTATTAAAAGTGGCAGAAATATGAGCCTCACCCGTTGATTCAACGATAACTTTACGTTTTTTTGCAGTTGCTTTAGCCATATTACTTATTATTTAGTTGCTTTTTTCTTGTTAGCAACAGTTTTTCTTTTACCTTTTCTTGTTCTTGAGTTGTTTTTAGTTCTTTGTCCTCTTAACGGAAGACCAGATCTGTGACGAATACCTCTGTAACATCCAATATCCATTAAACGTTTAATGTTTAAAGAAATTTCAGAACGTAATTCTCCTTCAATTTTGTAAAATGAAACAGCTTCACGAATTGCTCCGATTTCGTCGTCATTCCAATCTTGAACTTTTTTATCTTGGCTTACTTGAGCTTTTTCTAAAATCTCAATAGCTCTACTTTTTCCTAATCCGAAGATATAGGTAAGTGCGATAACACCTCTTTTGTTTTTTGGGATATCTACCCCTGCTATTCTTGCCATAATTATCCTTGTCTTTGTTTAAATCTAGGATTCTTTTTGTTTATTACGTACAGTCTCCCTTTTCTACGCACGATAATGCACTCGGCACTTCTCTTTTTTACTGATGCTCTAACTTTCATAGTGAATATCCTTTAATATCGATAAGTAATTCTTGCTTTTGACAAATCATAAGGACTCATTTCTAACTTCACTTTATCACCAGGTAATAATTTGATGTAATGCATTCGCATCTTTCCAGAAATATGAGCAATTACGATATGTCCATTTTCTAACTCTACACGGAACATTGCATTAGATAATGCTTCAATAATTGATCCGTCTTGTTCTATTGCTGATTGTTTTGCCATAAATATATTAAGCTACCGCTTTTCTATTTTTACCAGTCTTCATTAAACCATCGTAATGTTTGTTTAACAAGTATGAATTGATTTGTTGAATAGTATCTATTGCAACACCAACCATAATTATTAATGAGGTACCCCCAAAAAACATAGCCCAAGATTGTTGTACATCCATAATACTTACAACAATCGCTGGGAACACAGCAATCAAAGCAAGGAATAAAGATCCTGGGAAAGTTATTAAAGACATCACTTTATCTAGGAAGTCTGAAGTTTCAGCTCCTGGACGAACGCCAGGAATAAAACCACCACTTCTTTTTAAATCATCAGCCATTTTGTTAGTAGGTACAGTGATTGCAGTATAAAAGAATGTAAATACAATAATTAATGTTGCAAATACAAAGTTATACCAGAAACCAAACATATTACTAAATGCACCAACAATAGATTGTGATGTATCTGATTTAGACAATCCAGCCACAGCTGCAGGGATAAACATAATTGCTTGAGCAAATATGATTGGCATAACTCCAGAAGCATTAAGCTTTAGAGGAATCCATTGTCTATTACCACCTGCTAAATCTTGCTCATAGTCACCTGTTGTTGTACGACGAGCGTACTGAACTGGAATTCTACGTACTGCCATTGTAAGCAGAACACAAGAAATAATAACTAACAGCCACACAATAATTTCAATAACTAATAACATTGGACCTCCATTGTTATTGGTAACTCTCGTTGTAAACTCTTGAATAAAAGCTTGCGGTAAACGAGCCAAGATACCAACCATAATTAACAATGAAATACCATTTCCAATACCTTTATCTGTAATTTTCTCACCAAGCCACATAGCAAAAATTGTACCAGTAACTAAAATGATAACTGAAGAGAACAAAAATTCAGGTGAATTAAAGCCTAGCAAAAATGCATTACTAGGCAATGTTCTGTATAAATTATAGATATAAGTTGGACCTTGAACCAATGTGATAGCGATTGTCAACCAACGAGTGATTTGATTAATCTTTTTTCTACCACTTTCCCCATCATTTTGAAGTTTTTGTAAATATGGAATCGCAATTCCCATTAACTGAACAACAATAGACGCAGAAATATAAGGCATGATACCTAAGGCAAAAACTGAAGCCTTAGAGAAAGCACCCCCGGTGAACATGTCTAGAATAGATCCTAGACCATTTTTAGTTTGTCCCGCTAAACCAGTCAATTGCGTTGCGTCAATTCCAGGAAGCGTAACGTGTGCTCCAAAACGATATACTAAAAGCAATCCTAAAGTAATTAAGATTCTATTCCTTAGTTCTTCGATTTTCCAAACATTACTTATTGATTCAATAAATTTCTTCATCTTAATAGATAAGTTATATAGTTACAGCCTCTCCACCAGCAGCTTCAATAGCAGCTTTTGCAGTAGCAGTAAATTTGTGGGCAGTTACTTTTAATTTTGCTTTCAATTCTCCTCTACCTAAAATCTTAACGATTTCATTTTTAGTAGCCAAACGATTTGCAACAAATTCTGTCATAGAAACAGAATCAGTAATTGCACCATTGTCTACCAATAATTGAAGAGTATCTAAATTAACACCTTCGTATTCTTTACGATTAATGTTTTTGAAACCAAACTTAGGTACACGTCTTTGAAGTGGCATCTGTCCTCCTTCAAAACCAATCTTTTTAGAATAACCAGAACGAGATTTAGCTCCTTTGTGTCCTCTTGCAGCGGTACCACCTTTTCCAGAGCCTTCTCCTCTACCTAATCTTTTATTCTGATTGTGCGTAGATCCTTCAGCAGGCTGTAAGTTACTTAAATTCATAACAGTATTTGTTATTTAGCTTCTTCAACAGAAACTAAGTGTTTAACTTTGTTTATCATCCCAAGGATAGCAGGATTTGACTCATGCTCCACAACTTGTCCAATTTTACGCAGACCTAAAGCTTCCAAACCTCTCTTTTGAGAAAGAGGACAGTTGATTTTGCTTCTTACTTGTTTTACTAATAATTTAGCCATAATTTCCTAATTAACCTTTAAAAACTTTCTCTAAAGAAACTCCTCTTTGTTTTGCAACAGTGTGAGCACTTCTCATTTGCAATAAAGCATCAAAAGTTGCTTTAACTACGTTATGTGGATTTGATGATCCTTGAGATTTAGACAATACATCGTGAATACCTACTGACTCAAGAACTGAACGAACAGCTCCACCAGCAATAACTCCTGTACCATGAGATGCAGGAATTAAGAATACACGAGCACCACCAAATTTACCTTTTTGTTCGTGAGGAACAGATTGTCCATTCAAAGGAATTCTAACTAAGTTTTTCTTAGCATCTTCTACTGCTTTCGCAATTGCTTCAGAAACGTCTTTAGATTTTCCTAATCCATGACCAACTACTCCGTTTTCATCACCTACAACTACAATAGCAGAAAAACCGAAAGCTCTACCTCCTTTTGTAACTTTAGTAACACGATTAACACTAACTAGACGATCTTTTAATTCAAGACCACTAGGTTTTACCAATTCTACATTTTTGTATTTAGACATAATATATTAGAATTTAAGTCCAGCGGCTCTTGCGCCTTCTGCTAATGATTTAATACGACCGTGATATAAATATCCACCTCTGTCAAAAGTGATGGTATCAATCCCAGCTTTTAACGCTTTCTCAGCAACTAGTTTTCCAACAGCTGCAGCGATTTCAACGTTTGTACCTTTTCCTATTTCTTTTTCTCTTGAAGATGCAGCTAATATAGTAACTCCATTTACATCATCAATGATTTGAGCGTAAATTTCTTTATTACTTCTAAATACAGAAAGTCTAGGTCTTGCAGCTGAACCACTAACCGATTTTCTAATTCTGAATTTAATTCTCTGTCTTCTTTCAGATTTTGTTAATGACATAATCTTATATTTTAAGCTGATTTACCTGCTTTTCTTCTTAATACTTCACCTACAAATTTAACACCTTTTCCTTTGTATGGTTCAGGCTTACGGAAACTTCTAATTTTCGCAGCAACTTGACCTAAAAGTTGTTTATCAAACGATGTTAATTTTACGATAGGATTCTTACCTTTTTCAGATATTGTTTCTAAACTTACTTCTGGAGCAATTTCTAAAACAATATTGTGTGAATATCCAAGAGCTAAATCTAATTTCTGTCCTTGGTTTGAAGCTCTATAACCAACTCCAACTAATTCAAGTTCTTTAGTAAAACCTTCAGATACACCAATAATCATGTTGTTGATTAATGATCTGTATAATCCGTGTTTTGCTCTTTGGTCTTTATAATCAGATGATCTTTCAACTATAACCTGATCACCTTCAACTTTTACAGTTACGTCCGAAAACTCCTGAGTTAGTTGACCTTTTTTTCCTTTTACTGTAATAATACCGTCTTTAACTTCTACAGTTACACCAGCAGTGATTACAATTGGGCTTTTACCTATTCTTGACATCTTTATCTAGTGTTTTAAATTAGTATACGTAGCAAATTACTTCACCACCCACATTTAATTGCTTAGCTTGTTTTCCTGTCATCAAACCTTTTGATGTAGAAACAATAGCAATTCCTAATCCGTTAAGGATTCTAGGTAATTTGGCAGCACCTGCGTACTTACGTAAACCAGGTTTACTAATTCTTTGGATATCTTTAATCACAGGCTCTTTAGTATCTTTATCATACTTCAAAGCAATTTTGATAGAACCTTGTACAGTGTTCTGCTCAAATTTGTAACTTAAGATATAACCTTGATCAAATAAGATCTTAGTTATTTCTTTTTTTAGATTAGACGCTGGAATTTCAACAACTTTGTGGTTTGCAGCCACAGCGTTACGAACTCTAGTCAAATAATCTGCAATAGGATCTGTATACATATGTATTTGATTGCGATTATGGTTTTCAGGAAGCACTCTGCTTCCTGAACCTTTAATCAATTTATAAACTTTTTTAAATTACCAGCTGGCTTTTTTTACACCTGGAATTAATCCATTGTTAGCCATTTCACGGAAAGTTACACGTGAAATACCGAATTGACGGATATAACCTCTAGGTCTACCTGTTAATTTACAACGATTGTGTAAACGAACTGGTGAAGCATTTTTAGGTAATCTTTGTAATCCTTCGTAGTCTCCAGCTTCTAATAAAGCTTTTCTCTTCTCAGCATACTTAGCTACCGTTTTCTCTCTTTTCACCTCGCGGGCTTTCATTGATTCTTTAGCCATGTCTTAATTCTTTTTAAAAGGTAATCCTAATTCAGCCAATAATGACTTTGCTTCCTTGTCTGTTTTTGCAGTAGTAACAAAAGTAATATCCATTCCTGAGATTTTATTTACTTTGTCAATATCAATTTCTGGGAAAATGATTTGCTCTAAAACTCCAAGATTGTAGTTACCTCTTCCGTCGAAACCAGTAGCTTTAATACCACTAAAATCTCTAACACGTGGCAAAGCAGAAGTAATAAGTCTATCTAAAAACTCATACATTCTTTCTCCACGTAAAGTTACTTTTGCTCCAATAGGCATCCCTTTTCTTAATTTGAAAGACGCAACGTCTTTCTTAGAAATTGTAGATACTGCTTTTTGTCCAGTGATCTTTGTTAACTCATCAACTGCATAGTCAATAAGTTTTTTATCAGATACAGCTGCACCAACTCCACGGCTCAAAACGATTTTTTCAAGTTTTGGAACTTGCATTACGTTTGTATATCCGAACTCTTCTTTAAGAGCAGAGATTACTCTACTCTTATATTCTTCTTTTAGTCTAGGTGTATATGCCATTACTATAGTACTTGATTAGATTTTTTTGAAAATCTTACTTTCTTATCTCCTTCTACTCTAATACCTACTCTAGTTGTTTCCTTAGTTTTAGGATCAATTAAAGCAATGTTAGAAATTTGAATAGAAGCCTCTTTCTTAACGATACCACCTTGAGGGTTTTTAGCACTTGGTTTAGTGTGTTTTGAAACCATGTTAACACCTTCAACGATCGCTTTGTTCTTTTCACGGTAAACACGTAAAACTTTACCTTCAGCACCTTTATGGTCTCCAGCAATAACTCTTACGATATCTCCTGATTTTATTTTTAGCTTTATCATCTTAAAAACGAATTAAAGCACTTCTGGTGCTAATGATACAATTTTCATGAATTGTTTTTCACGAAGTTCTCTTGCTACCGGACCAAAAACACGAGTTCCTCTCATTTCTCCTGCAGCATTCAAAAGAACACATGCATTGTCATCGAAACGGATATAAGAACCATCAGCTCTTCTCACTTCTTTTTTAGTACGTACAACAACTGCAGTTGAAACAGCTCCTTTTTTTACGTTTCCGTTTGGAGTTGCATCTTTGATAGAAACTACAATTTTGTCACCAACAGAGGCATATCTTCTTTTAGTACCTCCTAAAACACGAATAGTTAAAACTTCTTTAGCTCCCGTGTTATCTGCTACTTTTAGTCTTGATTCTTGTTGTACCATAATTATTTAGCTCTTTCTAAGATTTCAACTAATCTCCAACATTTTGTTTTACTTAAAGGACGCGTTTCGCTAATTCTTACAGTATCTCCAATGTTACAGTCGTTTGTTTCGTCGT
This sequence comes from Flavobacterium ustbae, assembly GCF_003946915.1. Taxonomy (GTDB): domain Bacteria; phylum Bacteroidota; class Bacteroidia; order Flavobacteriales; family Flavobacteriaceae; genus Flavobacterium; species Flavobacterium ustbae. The sequence goes on along the minus strand of NZ_RPOC01000009.1, from coordinate 59,659 downwards.
GTGCAACATATTTCTTAGTTTTCAACACGAACTTACCGTATAATGGGTGTTTTACTTTTCTTACTTCAGCAATAACGATAGATTTATCCATCTTATTTGAAGTAACAACACCAATTCTTTCTTTTCTTAAATTTCTTTTTTCTTCCATCTTTCAGCAGAATACAATTATTGTAACTCTCTTTTAGTTAACTCTGTAGCCAATCTTGCAACTGTTCTTCTAACGCTTCTAATTTGAAGTGGGTTAGCAATTGGAGAGATAGCATGAGCCATTTTTAGGTCAGCATATACTTTCTTAGTTTGACTAAGCTTTTCTTGCAACTCCGCTGCAGAAAGATCTTTTATTTCTGATTGTTTCATAATAAATATAAATTATGCTTCGAAATCTCTAGCAACGACGAACTTAGTTTTTACTGGAAGTTTTTGAGCTGCAAGACGTAAAGCCTCTTTTGCAACTGACAATGGAACTCCTCCAACTTCAAACATAATTCTTCCTGGTTTAACAACAGCAGCCCAATACTCAACTGCTCCTTTACCTTTACCCATACGTACTTCAAGAGGCTTCTTAGTAATAGGTTTGTCTGGGAAAATTTTAATCCATAATTGTCCTTCTCTCTTCATGTAACGAGTTGCAGCAATACGTGCAGCTTCGATTTGACGAGATGTTAAGAACATTCCATCTTCATGTACAGATTTAATACCAAACATTCCATTTGAAAGTTCATGCCCTCTTTGAGAGTTACCCTTCATTCTACCTTTTTGTACCTTACGGTATTTTGTTCTTTTAGGCTGTAACATTTTTCTTTAGTTTAAAAATTTACTTTCTTTTACGAGCATCTGGTTTACCGCCTTTGTTAAAGTTAGATTTGCCTCTAGGAGCATCTCCACCTTTACCACCACCAGTACCAGATTGTTTTTTATCCATTCCAGCAAGTGGAGAAAGTTCTCTCTTACCGTAAACTTCACCTTTCATGATCCATACTTTAATTCCCATTCTACCGTAAGTAGTATGAGCTTCAGCAAGAGCATAATCGATATCAGCTCTGAAAGTTGATAGAGGAATTCTACCTTCTTTGAAACCCTCTGAACGCGCCATCTCAGCACCATTCAAACGACCAGAAATCAAAACTTTGATACCCTCAGCGTTCATACGCATAGAAGCAGCAATAGCCATTTTGATTGCACGTCTGTAAGAAATACGGCTTTCGATTTGTCGAGCGATGCTTGTAGCCACAAGATAAGCATCTAACTCAGGTCTTTTGATTTCAAAAATGTTAATTTGAACCTCTTTATCAGTAACTTTCTTAAGTTCCTCTTTTAACTTGTCTACCTCTTGTCCACCTTTTCCGATAATGATACCAGGTCTAGCAGTAGTGATAGTAACGGTTACAAGCTTTAAAGTTCTCTCGATGATTACTTTAGATACACTAGCTTTTGATAAACGAGCATGGATATACTTTCTGATTTTGTGATCTTCAGCTAATTTATCGCCGTAATCATTTCCACCATACCAGTTTGAGTCCCATCCTCTGATGATACCAAGTCTATTTCCAATTGGATTTGTCTTTTGTCCCATGCTGCTTAAGAATTGCTTTGTGTGTTATTGATAGCTCCAAGCACGATTGTTACGTGATTAGAACGTTTTCTTATTCTGTGTGCACGACCTTGTGGAGCTGGACGAAGTCTTTTTAACATCATTCCACCATCTACTCTGATCTCTTTAACAAATAATCCAGCTTCTTCTAAATTACCTTCACTATTTTTTTGCTCCCAGTTATTGATTGCAGATAATAATAGTTTTTCTAATTTTCTTGAAGCTTCTTTAGAACTGAATCTTAAAATGTTAAGTGCTCTTTCTACCTTCTGACCTCTTACCAAGTCCGCTACTAAGCGCATTTTTCTAGGTGAAGTAGGGCAGTTATTCAATTTTGCGAAAGCGATAGACTTATTAGCCTCTTTTCTCGCATCTGCTGTTTCTCTTTTACGAACTCCCATTGCTTCTTTTATTTTTTACCTTTATTTTTTGCTCCAGCATGACCTCTAAAAGATCTAGTTGGTGAAAACTCTCCTAATTTGTGACCTACCATGTTTTCTGTTACGTAAACTGGTACAAATTGACGACCGTTATGAACTGCGATTGTTTGCCCAACAAAATCTGGAGTAATCATAGAAGCTCTAGACCAAGTCTTAACTACTGCGTTTTTACCACTCTCTACGTTTTCTTGAACTTTCTTATCTAATTTATAATGAACGAAAGGTCCTTTTTTTAATGAACGTGCCATATCTTATTATTTCTTTCTACGTTCTACGATATACTTGTTACTCGGGTTTTTCTTAGAACGAGTTCTGTAACCTTTAGCTGGCAATCCGTTTCTTGAACGTGGGTGCCCTCCAGAAGAACGTCCTTCACCACCTCCCATAGGGTGATCAACTGGGTTCATCGCTACTGGTCTAGTTCTAGGTCTTCTTCCTAACCATCTTGTTCTACCTGCTTTCCCAGACACAACTAATTGGTGGTCAGAATTAGAAACAGCTCCAATTGTAGCCGAACATGTTAACAAGATTAATCTTGTCTCTCCAGATGGCATTTTAATTGTTGCATATTTCCCGTCTCTTGCCATTAACTGAGCAAAAGTTCCAGCTGAACGAGCAATAACAGCTCCTTGTCCTGGACGTAACTCAATACAAGATATAACAGTTCCAAGAGGAATTCTGCTTAAAGGTAATGTATTACCGATTTCAGGCTGAGATTCTGGTCCAGAAACTAATTTCTGACCAACTTTCAATCCGTTTTGAGCGATAATATAAGTTTTCTCTCCATCAGCATAAGCTAATAAAGCGATAAACGCAGTACGATTTGGATCGTATTCGATTGATTTCACTGTAGCTGGAATTCCATCTTTAGTTCTTTTGAAATCAATAATACGATATCTCTGCTTGTGACCACCACCCGTATAACGCATGGTCATCTTTCCTTGACTATTTCTACCTCCTGAGTTTTTTATCGGCGCTATCAAAGAGCGTTCCGGCTTATCAGTTGTAATAGCGTCATAACCATTCACAACTCTAAATCGCTGACCCGGGGTAATAGGTTTTAATTTTCTTACTGACATTTTTCTATCTTAGATATTGTTGTAAAAATCAATTGTTTCTCCTTCTTGTACTTGAACAATTGCTTTTTTGTATGCATTTGTCTTTCCACTGATTAAACCACTTTTAGTGTATTTAGTAGATCTATCTGGCCTCACATTCATTGTGTTAACAGAAACGATAGTTACTCCATAAGCAGCCTCAACAGCTTTCTTAATCTCAACTTTGTTTGCTTTTTTATTAACAACGAATCCGAAGCGGTTTAGAACTTCACTTTCTTTGGTTACTTTTTCCGTTACTATAGGTCTAATAATGATGCTCATATTCCTATTATTTACTTAAATTTTCTTCAATTAACTCTAAAGAACCCTCTAAAAGCACTAAATTATTAGCGTTTAATATTGCGTAAGTGCTTAATTCTGAGCTAGTTACGACATTTGAAGCCTTTAAATTACGTGACGACAAATATACGTTTTTATTTGACTCACCCAACACAAATAATGATTTTTTATTCTCTAACCCTAAAGCTTTCAAAACGTTAATGAAATTTTTAGTGTTTGGCACTTCAAAATTAAAGTCTTCTAGAACCACGATATTTGACTCTTTTGCTTTGATTGAGAAAGCTGATTTTCTAGCTAATCTCTTTAAGCCTTTATTCAATTTGAATGAATAACTTCTTGGTCTTGGTCCGAAAACTGTTCCACCACCTTTAAACAATGGACTCTTAACACTTCCTGCACGAGCAGTACCAGTTCCTTTTTGTTTTTTAATCTTACGTGTACTTCCAGTTACTTCAGCTCTTTCTTTAGCTTTGTGAGTACCTTGTCTTTGATTAGCAAGATATTGCTTAACATCAAGATATACAGCGTGATTGTTTGGTTCAATTGCGAATACTGAATCAGAAAGTTGAACTTTTCTTCCAGTATCTTTTCCGTTGAAATCTAATACTTTTACTTCCATTACTTCTGAATGATTACATAAGAGTTTTTGTGACCAGGAACACATCCTTTAACAACAAGTAGATTCTTTTCAGCAACTACTTTTAAAACTCTAAGGTTTTGAACTTTTACATTTTCTCCTCCCATTCTTCCAGCCATACGCATTCCTTTGAATACTCTAGATGGATAAGAAGAAGCTCCTACAGAACCTGGTGCTCTTAGACGGTTGTGCTGACCATGAGTAGCTTGTCCAACACCACCAAAACCGTGACGTTTAACAACACCTTGGAAACCTTTACCTTTAGATACACCTTGTACATCTACAAATTCTCCTTCTTCAAAAATAGTAACATCAATAAGATCTCCTAATTTTTGTTCAGTTGCAAAATCTTGGAATTCAACGACTTTTTTCTTAGCAACAGTTCCAGCTTTTTTAAAGTGACCTAAAGCCGCTTTAGTAGAATGTTTCTCGTTTTTGTCATCGAAACCAAGTTGCAACGCTTCATACCCGTCAACCTCGTTGGTTCTGACTTGGGTAACAACGCATGGTCCAGCTTCGATTACTGTACAAGGAATGTTTTTCCCGTTTTCGTCGAAAATACTAGTCATGCCGATTTTCTTACCAATTAACCCAGACATAAATATTAATTATTAATTACTAAAATTCCCTTCAATTTGGAAATAACAGAAATTTCCAAACAGGGAGTGCAAAAGTAGAGATTAAAATTGAATATACCAAACAGTTACAAAAATTAAATCGCTCATAATCAAAATCCAAGCTCAAAACTAACATCAAAAACAATCTTTTCAAGCAAAAATCTTAAGGCTAATTTTTCAATTTACAATCATTCCACACTTAATAATTAATTAACAAAACAACAACACAAAAGACTCGCATCGCTTTAAAACAAAGGGAATTATAAAAAATAAAAAACAAAAATGAAGAAAAAAAGCACAAACTTAAACACCAAAAAACATCTTTGAAAAAACAAAAAAAGCGAAACATTTCTGTCTCGCTTTTTATATGAAAAAATATAAAAAAATTATACTTTAATCTCTACTTCAACTCCACTTGGCAATTCAAGTTTCATTAAAGCATCAATAGTTTTAGATGAAGATGAATAAATGTCAATCAATCTCTTGTATGACATTACTTCAAATTGCTCTCTCGCTTTTTTGTTAACGTGCGGAGAACGCAATACAGTGAAAAGTTTTTTGTGAGTTGGCAACGGAATTGGACCTGTTACAACCGCTCCAGTAGTTTTTACTGTTTTTACGATCTTTTCAGCAGATTTATCTACCAACATGTGATCGTAAGATTTTAGTTTTATTCTGATTTTTTGACTCATTTTCTTAAAATTAAGCGTTACCTTTTGCTTTTTTGATTACCTCTTCTGAAATATTAGAAGGTGTTTCTGCATAGTGAGAAAACTCCATTGTTGAAGTAGCTCTACCAGAAGATAATGTTCTTAATGTAGTTACATAACCAAACATTTCTGATAAAGGCACATCAGCTTTGATAGTTTTAGCACCATTTCTATCACCCATGTCATTAACCTGACCTCTACGACGGTTCAAGTCACCTACGATATCACCCATATTTTCTTCAGGAGTAATAACTTCGATTTTCATGATTGGCTCAAGAATAACAGCTCCAGCAGCACGTCCTGATTCTTTATAACCCATTCTAGCCGCTAATTCAAAAGAAAGAGCATCAGAATCCACAGGGTGGAAAGATCCGTCTAATAAAGTTACTTTCAAACTATCAACAGCATATCCCGCTAAAGGACCTGTTTTCATAGCCTCACGGAAACCTTTTTCAACAGCAGGGATATATTCTTTAGGAACGTTACCACCTTTTACTTCATTAACAAACTGCAATCCTACAGGAACTTTACCATCAACTTCATCAGCAGGCTCGATTCTAAATACGATATCACCGAATTTACCACGACCTCCAGATTGTTTTTTGTAAGTTTCTCTATGTTGAGCAGATTTAGTAAACGCCTCTTTGTACTCAACTTGTGGCTCACCTTGGTTAACCTCCACTTTAAACTCACGTTTCATACGATCAACTAAGATATCTAAGTGAAGCTCACCCATACCAGAAATAATAGTTTGACCAGAAGCCTCGTCAGTTCTTACAGTAAACGTTGGATCTTCTTCAGCTAATTTAGCCAAAGCCATACCCATCTTATCAACGTCAGCTTTAGTTTTAGGCTCAATAGCAATACCAATTACTGGCTCTGGGAATTTCATAGATTCCAAGATAATTGGACTCTTCTCATCACACAAAGTATCTCCAGTTTTAATATCTTTAAATCCTACAGCAGCTCCAATATCTCCAGCCTCAATAAATTCGATTGGATTTTGTTTGTTAGCGTGCATTTGGTAAATACGAGAAATTCTCTCTTTGTTACCAGAACGAGTATTTAAAACATAAGAACCAGCATCTAAACGCCCAGAGTAAGCACGGAAGAAAGCTAAACGACCTACGAATGGGTCAGTAGCAATTTTAAATGCTAAAGCAGCAAACGGCTCTTTTACATCTGGTCTACGCAAGATTTTAGTTTGATCTTCTTCTAATAATTCAGCATCATCAGGATGGATACCTTCGATACCTTCTTTATCTAAAGGAGATGGTAAATATTTACAAACCGCATCTAACATGAATTGAACTCCTTTGTTTTTGAAAGAAGAACCAGCAAGCATCGGAATGATTGCCATGTCAATTGTCGCAGCTCTTAATGCATTGTTGATTTCCTCCTCTGTAATAGAGTTCTCATCTTCCATGTACTTATCTAAAAGATTCTCATCATAAGTAGCAATTTCTTCGATAAGAATAGAACGATAATGCTTAACATCATCAACCATATCAGCAGGGATGTCAACGATATCAAAAGTAGCTCCTTGAGTTTCATCATGCCATACAATAGCCTGATTCTTAACTAAGTCAACAATACCTTTAAAGTCAGCCTCATCACCAATAGGCAAAGTAATTGCAACCGCATTCGATTTCAACATATCTTTAACCTGTCCACATACAGCTAAAAAGTTAGCACCTTGACGGTCCATTTTATTTACGAATCCCATACGAGGAACTCTATACTGATCAGCAAGTCTCCAGTTAGTTTCTGACTGAGGCTCAACACCATCAACAGCACTAAATAAGAAAACCAAACCATCAAGTACACGTAAAGAACGGTTTACCTCTACAGTAAAGTCAACGTGTCCAGGAGTATCAATAATATTAAAATGGTATGGTAATGATTCTGGAATAACTTTACCTTGCACAGTTGGAAAGTTCCAAGTACAAGTTGTAGCAGCAGAAGTAATTGTAATACCTCTTTCTTGCTCTTGAGCCATCCAGTCCATTGTTGCAGCACCATCGTGCACCTCACCAATTTTGTGTGACTTTCCAGTATAAAAAAGAATACGCTCAGTTGTTGTTGTTTTACCAGCATCAATGTGAGCAGCGATTCCGATATTTCTTGTATATTTTAAATCTCTAGCCATTTCTTTACGAATTAAAATCTAAAGTGAGAGAATGCTTTATTAGCTTCTGCCATTTTGTGAGTATCCATTCTTTTCTTAACTGCAGCACCTTCTTCTTTAGCAGCTGCTAAACATTCTGAAGCTAAACGCTGTGCCATAGATTTTTCATTTCTTCTTCTTGAATAAAGTATTAGCCACTTCATTGCCATAGAAATTTTTCTGTCTGGACGAATCTGCATTGGAATTTGGAATGTAGCTCCACCAACTCTACGACTACGCACTTCTACGTGAGGCATAACGTTTGTTAAAGCATCTTTCCAGATTTCTAATGAAGTTTTCTCATCATTTTGTTTTTTAGTTTCAATGATATCAATTGCATCATAAAAAACTTTAAAAGCTGTAGATTTCTTACCATCCCACATTAAGTTATTCACAAAACGCGTTACTAATTGGTCATTAAACCTTGGATCCGGTAAAAGTGGTCTTTTCTTTGCCGCTCTTTTTCTCATGTCTTTTTCTTAAAAGTTTTTAAATTACTTTTTTGCTTCTTTTGGGCGTTTAGCACCGTACTTAGATCTTCTTTGCGTTCTTCCTGCAACACCTGACGTATCAAGCGCTCCACGAACGATGTGATATCTAACACCTGGTAAATCTTTTACCCTTCCACCTCGCACTAATACTATCGAGTGCTCTTGTAGATTATGTCCTTCTCCTGGGATGTAAGCATTCACCTCATTACCATTTGTCAAACGTACACGCGCAACTTTACGCATTGCAGAGTTTGGTTTTTTTGGTGTAGTAGTGTAAACACGCGTACAAACCCCTCTTCTTTGAGGACAAGAATCTAAAGCAACCGATTTACTCTTCTTAGTGATCTGAGTTCTTCCTGTTCTTACTAATTGTTGAATTGTTGGCATAATTAATACTAAAAATTATTATGTTTATTAAATTCCCGCTTTTTACGGGGTTGCAAATGTATAAAATATTTTTCACTATACAAACGTTAAATCATTAATTTTCAACAACATTATTTATATCTATGATTTCACAAAGAAACATTAGATATTTGCTTTAGATTTGACTAACACAAAAATAGCATTTGAAACAACTAACATATATATTGATCTTCCTCATTTCAACAAATTGTTTTGCTCAATCTTTTTTCCTTACTATTAACGGAATCAATAAAAAGCAAAATCAAACAATTGACTCAATTTCATATATCAAAAAACACCCTAATATAAAATCCTTAAACAGTGAAATTTCAACAACTTTAGACAAGCTCACAAAACAAGGCTTTATAGACTGCAAAGTACTAGAAAACAAGAAAATAAATGACAGTATTTACAATGTATTACTAGACTTAAAAACAAGGATAAAAGAAGTACATATATATATAGGTATAAATAGTTTTTTTTCCAGTTCAAAAAAAACGTCAAGTGACAGCATAATTATACCTTTCACAGAGCTTGAAAACTTTCTCCATCAAGAAACATTAAACAACGAAAAAGCCGGTTACGCATTTTCCAAAATCAAACTTGAAAATATCAAAAAAAAGAATTCGATAATTTATGCTGACTTAAATTTTGATTCCGAAAAAAAACGAACGGTAAATTCAATTATCATAAATTATACAAATCACAATTTGAAAGATTATTTTCCTAAGGGCGCATTAAAACAATTAAACAAAAAATATGTGAAAAAGACTTTCAACCAAGAAACAGTTAAAAACCTTTATGATGACATTAATAGTTTTGAATTTGTTTCTCAACCTAAATATCCCGAAATCTTATTTACTCCAGACTCTACCAAAATTTACGCCTATCTGGACAAAAGAAAAGCAAACAGTTTTGACGGCTACATAGGCTTTTCAAATGACGAAAACAAAAAACTAATTTTAAATGGTTATTTAGACATTTCATTAACCAATACAATTCGAGCTGCTGAAAAATTTTCCCTTTACTGGAAAAGCGATGGAAATCAACAGAAAACTTTCAATACCAAACTTGAAATTCCTTACTTATTTCAATCTTCTCTTGGCATAAAAGCACAATTAAACATCTTTAAACAAGACAGTACTTTTCAAAACACAAAAACAGACCTCAATCTGGCTTATCATCTAAACTATTATTCTAAACTTTATCTAGGTTATCAATCCACAGAATCAAGCGATATTCAGAACATCAACAACTCTACAATTAGCGACTTTAACAATTCATATTTTACATCGAGTTACGAGTACAAAAAAACTGATGCCAACAACAGCCTCTTGCCTGGAAAAACTTTTTTATACTCAATTCTAGGATTTGGCAAACGAGAAACAAACAACGATCCCGAAACGGCAGATCCGAGCAAACAATTTTACATAAATGTGAATGCTTCTTATAATTTTGAACTTAACGAAAGAAATTTCATTAATATAAATTCGCAAAATTTTTATTTAAACAGTAAAAATTACATTTCAAATGAATTATTTCGATTTGGCGGAATGAATTCTATAAGAGGCTTTTCCGAAAATAGTCTTCAAGCAAATTTTTACTCTGCCATTCTTACAGAATACAGATATATGTTTTCAAAAAGCGCATATATTCATTCTGTGGCCGATTATGCTATATATCAAGACTTAACCGATTTTTCAAATCCTAAAAAAATTAAGAATTTAATAGGAATCGGGATAGGTGCAGGAATACAAACAAAAAGTGGAATTTTACGAATTATCCTCACAAATGGACAACAAAATCAACAAGAAATACAATTATATAACACTATCGTAAACATATGTTATAATGTTAAATTTTAAAGTTTACCAAAAAAATATTTTTTTTTATTAGGAAAGTTAACAAATTATTAAGAGTTTTGCGATACTAATTCAAAATATTTAAAAATGAAACTAAAGTTCAATGGATTCCTAGTGCTTTTATTAGTACTAGTTGCGCAATTGACATTTGCGCAAGAAAGAGCTGTTTCTGGAACAGTTTCTGACAATGCAGGAATGCCTCTACCAGGTGTAAGTGTATTAGTTAAAGGAACTAAAACAGGAACACAAACTGACTTTGATGGTAAATTTTCTATTAAAGCCGCACCAAGCCAAATCTTGGTATTTAGCTACATTGGGATGAAAACTCAAGAAATAGCTGCAACATCTACTTCAGTAAACGTTAAATTATCTGACGCTTCTGTAGAATTAGAGAGTGTAGTAATTACAGCTGCACTTGGTATTAAAAGAGAGAAAAAATCTATTAGTTACGCTGCTCAGGATTTAAAAGGCAGCGTTATTAGCGAAGGAGGACAAACTAACGCGGTATCAGCTTTATCTGGTAACGTTGCAGGTTTACAAGTAACTTCTCCTTCTACAATGGGAGGTTCTACAAGAGTTGTACTTAGAGGTGTTGGATCTGTAACAGGTGAAAACAGACCTTTGATCGTTATTGACGGTATTCCGTTAGACAATGGTAACTACAACACTACAAATACTCAAAGAGGTGCTGGAGGTAGAGATTATGGAGATGCTTCTGCGGATATTAATCCAGATGATATCGAATCTGTAACTGTACTTAAAGGAGGTCCTGCTGCTGCTCTTTACGGAAGTAGAGCTGGTAACGGTGCTATTTTGTATACTACTAAATCTGCTAAAAAAGCTGGAGGAAAAGCTGAAATTGCTTTCAACACAGGTATTACATTCGAAAATGTTTACATCATGCCAAACTTACAGCATGAATACGGAGGAGGTAGCTCTTCAACTATGCAACAACAAGTTATTAATGGACAAACTTACAACATTGCAGACTATGCTACTGACGAAAGCTGGGGACCAAAATACGATGCAAACTTAAAGTATTTACCTTGGAATGCATTTGATCCAGAATTTTCTAATGATTACTTGAAAGAAAAATCTTGGGTAAATCCACAAAATGATGTAAGATCATTCTTTAATACTGGTATTACAAGAAACAACTCTATCTCTTTCGCAAAATCTATGCAAGATGCAGGAGTTAGATTCTCTTTTGCTAACCAAAAAACAGAAGGTATTGTTCCAAATTCATCTTTAACAAAAAATACTTTCTCTATCAATGCTAATGCTAAATTAAGTGACAAACTTAAAGTAGAAGGGATGGCAACTTACGTTCAAACAAGAGGTTTCAACAGACCTGAGGTTGGATACGGTGACAATGGTTTAGGACAAAAATTCTTCCAATGGGGTCAAAGACAATTGGATTACAATGAATTAAAAGACTATAAATTAGCAAATGGCGCTCAAAGATCTTGGAACAGAATCGCTTGGGATGACGCAACACCTAACTATTCTGACAACCCTTACTGGATCATCTACGAGAATACATCTAATGATACTAGAAACAGAATTTACGGTAACGGAAAACTTACATACAACTTCACCCCAGAATTATACGCTGTAGGTAATGTGTACGCTGACGTCTACAACTTGAATATCACAGAAAGAGTAGCAATTGGTTCACAAGCTACTTCAAGCTACACTCAAAGTTCTAGGACTTTAACAGATTTCAACTACGAGGGTCGTTTACACTACGATAAAAAATTCGATAAGTTCAGCATTAATTCATTTGTTGGAGCTAACAGAAGAAACTATAACTTTACAAGAGTTACCGGTACAACTGTTGGAGGTTTATCACTTCCAAACATCTACAACTTAGCAAATAGTGCAAGTCCTGCTCAAGCTACTAACTTGGATGATAGACTAAGAACAAATAGTTTATACGGTTTTGTTTCTTTAGGCTATGATGATTTCCTATTCTTAGAGGTTACAGACAGACAAGATTGGTTTAGTACAGTAAACAAACCTGTTAACTATGCTTCTGTTACGGGTAGTTTCATCTTCTCTGAATTAACTAACATTTCTTGGTTAAATTATGGTAAAATTAGAGGAGGTTGGGCACAAGCAGGTAATGCTGCTGCAACTTATGCATTGGCTAATTACGCTGTTATTAGTACATCTTTCCAAAATGACCCAAGATATAGCCAGCCAAATACTGCTGGAAATCCAGACTTAAAACCAGAGCTAAAAACTACTTCAGAGGTAGGTTTAGAGCTAAGCTTATTTGACAGAAGATTAGGAATAGACTTTACTTACTATGATGTTGTTACAACGGATTTGATTACACCTATTCAAGTTGATGCGTCTACTGGATATAACTTTAAAAACTTCAATGCTGGTAAATTAGAAAACAAAGGTATTGAAACTACTGTAACAATCAACCCAGTTAGAACACAAGATTTCAGATGGGATATCACTTGGAACTTTGCTCAAAACAGAAACAAATTATTAGAACTTGTTGATGGAACAAGCGAGTTAACACTTGCAAACGCACCATTCCAGGCTAGATTATTAGCTGTAGTTGGTCAGCCATACGGCCAAATCTACGGAACTGACTTTACTTATGATGCAAATGGAAACAAAGTAGTTGATGCTGACGGAGCTTATATTCCTTCAGCTCAAAAATCTTTAGGAACTGTTACTCCTAAGTACAACATGGGTCTTAGAAATAACTTTAAATACAAAAATTTAAACTTTGGTTTCTTGATTGATATGCAAGAAGGTGGAAGCTATTTCTCTACTTCACACATGTGGGGTCACTATTCTGGTATGTTAGAACCAACAGCTGCTAACGGAATTAGAGAGAATGGTATTGTAGTCGATGCTGTATACGAAGATGGAACACCAAACACTTCTGTATTACCTGGACAAGCTTGGGCTCAACAACACTACGGTCTTGATAAATTAAACGTTTTTGACGCTAGTTATATCAAGTTAAGAGAGGTTACTCTTGGGTATCAATTACCTAAAAAGATCATCGGACCATTTGCTGATATTAGATTCTCTTTATTCGCGAGAAACTTATTTGCATGGGGATTAGATTGGAAAGGAATGGATCCAGAGATGGCTTCATATGGTAGTGGTAACACACAAGGTCTAGAAGGAGGTTCTTTACCATCTACTAGAACATACGGAATGAACCTAGAATTAAAATTCTAAAAAAAAATAAGATGAAAAAAATATTCATATCGCTATTATCAGCTGCGGCATTACTTACTACTACAGTAAGTTGTGATGATAACTTAGAGCAAATCAACAAAAATCCAAATACCCCAGAAATAGATCAGGTCACAACTTTCGGGCTTTTCAATGGTGCCAATTATAACTTAATGACAGATTCAAGAGGAAGTTTCTCTTCGGGTAGAATGGCATTACCTTGGGTTCAATACTCTGCACAAAGAAATTATACTGAGGAGGATCGTTTTCAGTTTAGAGAAGTAACAAACCAAAGTTTATATGCTAACTACTATGTGACAGCATTGGACTATAAAACAATTATTGATCTAAATACCAATCCTGATACTAAGTTAGCAAATGCAGCTTATGGCAATCCAAACAATCAGATTGCGGCTGCTAGAGTAATGTTAGCCTATACTTTTTTACAATTAGTAGATGCTTACGGTGATGTTCCTTACTATTCTTATGGTAATAACGATCCTGATTTTCAAGCGTTACAAATTGAAAAATACCTTAAACCAAAATTTGCTTCACAAACAAAGATTTATGCAGATCTTTTAAAAGAACTAAAAGAAGCTGCTGCTATGGTTGTAACTAGCGAAACGACAGTTTTCACAAAAGGAGATGAACTTTTTGGAAGTCCAGCAAAACTTCTCAAATTTGCTAACTCTTTAAGATTACGTATCGCTACAAGAGTAAAAGGAGTTGTACCTGGAGCAGAAACTCATATTACTGAGGCAATTGCCGGAGGTGTTATGACTTCTAATGAAGACACTGTTGGTTTAAAATACCAAAAAGACGATATCCTTCCAAGTCCATTCTACAGAGATTTTTATCTTGACAACAGAACTGACTTTGCTATGTCTAACACATTTGTTGACCTGTTAAAAGGAAATTTAGGAAATTTTGGAGTTGACCCAAGGTTACAAAAATATGCAGCTCCTAAAACAGCAAATAAAGCTGCTGTGAAGGCTGCAAGCTACACTGAAACAGACGACTTAACTCAGTATGTTGGTATGCCTTACGGTATTACTAGTGCACAAGCTGCTGGACAAAGACCTGGTACTTCTTTCTGGAGTTCAAATGTATTGAAACAAGATTATACAGAAATCTTAATGGAGTATGCTGAAGTTGAGTTCTTGTTATCTGAGGCTAATGGATGGAGTAATACAAACTACGTAAACGGAGTAAGAGCTTCTATGGCTCGTTGGGGAGTTACTGCTGCTAAGATTAATGCTTTCATAGCGACTCTTCCAGCGGCGAACCAAGCAAACGTACTTAACCAAAAGTATATCGCTCTTTTCATGCAACCTTACGAAGCTTATGCTGAATACAGAAGAACAGGTTTCCCTAATACCATTCTTCAACCAGGTCAGTCTTACGCTTTCAATGTACCACAAGCTGGAGTAACAACATATACATTTGTTGCATTGAACAATTTAACAGCTATGCCTGCTAGATTTACTTACCCAGTTAACTTACAACAATTGAACGGTGAAAATGTAAAAGCTGCTGCTGATGCGATTGGTGGAGACGAATTAGACACTAAACTAATCTGGGCTAAATAATTCTTATTTAAACCAAGATAAATACTTAAACCGCTCTGTTAATTCAGGGCGGTTTTTTTATAGAAACATATTACCTATATTTGTCCAATGGAAAAAGAACATCAAATATTTGGCATTAGAGCCATTATAGAAGCAATTCAGGCAGGAAAAGAAGTAGACAAAGTCTTCATCCAGAAAGATATTTCTGGTGAGCTTATGAAAGATTTAATGAAAGTGATGAAACGTGCAAACGTTAACTTTTCGTATGTTCCTGTTGAAAAACTGAATCGCCTAACTCCAAACAATCACCAAGGTGCTGTAGCAACGATCTCTCCTATTGGCTTTATGGATTTAGAACATCTGGTAGAATCTACAATTGAGTCCGGTAAAAAGCCTCTTTTTCTTATTTTAGATCAGATATCAGATGCCAGAAACTTTGGTGCCATTATTAGAACAGCTGAATGTACTGGCGTAAATGGAATAATTGTACAAAAAGCTGGTTCTGCTCCTGTAAATGGAGATACCGTTAAAACTTCTGCAGGTGCCGTATTCAATGTGCCAATTTGTAAAGTGGAACATATAAAAGATGCTATTTTCTACTTGCAAGGTTCTGGAATCAAAACAGTTGCTGCTACTGAAAAAACAGATCAAAACATATACGATATATCGCTTTCAGAACCATTGGCTATCATTATGGGATCTGAAGATCGAGGAATTAATCCTTCTGTTTTAAAAATAGTTGATGAAAAGGCAAAACTGCCAATGTTTGGCTCAATTGGATCTTTAAATGTATCTGTTGCCTGCGGCGCTTTTTTATACGAAGCTGTTCGACAAAGAATCTAATAAATTGAGATTAAGATGCGAATGAAATAATTAAATACCTTTAATTAATGCTTTCAAAATCTAATTCAAAATTAAAAGTTACCATTTTCCGATGCCTGTTTGTAATTTTACTAATTACAAACAGCTACGGACAGAATACTACGTACAATCAGTTTTGGAATGAATTTCAGTTTAATCAAACTATAAACAAAAAGTGGGCAACTGAAATAGATGTAGCAGCGACTTACAGCAGCACTGCATCTTCACCAAATTTATTCGAAAATACCATTCAAAGATCTATAAGAGGTTGGGGACATTACTACTACTCTCCTAGATGGAAATTTTCTGCCTTTGGAGCTTATTACAATAATAGAGATGTTCCTGAAATTGGACAGTTCGAATCTCCCGAATGGCGTTTTGCTCTTCAAGGTATTTATTATTTTCATAAAACTGGCTATACTTTAAGCACAAGAATGCGCACTGAATTTCGCCATATGAAAAATGGAGATAATGAATATGAAAATGTCATTAGATATCGTCAGCAGGTTAAATATATGCGGCCCATTAACAGCAAATTTTTAAGAGCTGGTGTTGTATATGCAATTGCATCTGACGAGATTTATTTCAAGTCTGGAGCTAAAGTTACAGGCGAGAGCTTCTTTGATCGGAATCGACTAAATATTGGGGCTGGTTATTTGTTTTCAGATGATTTTCAGGTTGAGCTAACGTATTGTAATGAATATCTCCCAAGAAGTAAAGGAAATCAAACCACAAATGCAGCTTCTCTGTCTATTTCTTTCAATAATCTTTTTCGAAATCTTCAAAAGAAAATTCAACATCAAAGACATCCTGAAGTAAACGATAACGAATAAACTAGTTTTCGTCTTTCTTAAAAAAACACCTAAGCTGTTCTACTATAGCATTTTTATGAAGTTTAAAGTTGTAGCTTCTCACAAATTCAGTCCCCTGCATATTGATTTCCGCGCTGACAGCCTCATAATGAGAAAACGCCTCGATATCTTTATTATCTATTAAATAAAGAACTTGCATTATAGAATCGTTACGCCGATATGCTGTATCGTAATGTGTTAACTTATAAGTTTTGTTGTCTGCAAGATGAATTATTAAATCGTCTTTAATCTTTTTACCTGTTTTTTTTTCTGGAAAAGGTGTAGGTTGTAAAGCAACAAAATAATGCTCTTTGTCGGTAACAATATTAATTTTTAATGATTTTGATTTTGTTGTATAAAAAACGGCAGGCTCAAAATAGTACAACATGCTTCCATCTGCTTGCACCATATTTTTTATTTCACATTGAGCAATAACTTTTGAATTACAAATCAAACATAAGAAGAAAACTAAAAAATTTATTTTCATAATGCTCAAAATTAAATTGTTAGCATAACAAATTTACTCTTTTTATTTCAAAGAAAATCACTTGTCCGCTTCTTCATCTGAATCTGTCTTTTTGATTAAGATATACTTTACCGGATGACTTGCTGAAAAATATTCAATATGTTCTTCTTGATCTTCATACGAAATGGGAGCAAAATTTCCGTTTTCATCAAAATGCTTCATAAAAGGATCGTTGCTGGCATCAAAATCTGGTCGCTGCCAATCATAAACAATTGGTTTTGCATATTCGGGTGCTTTATAAAAAAAACTCAAAACAAAACCAGTTATAAGACCCGCCAAATGCCCTTCCCAAGAAATAGATTGATCTACATCTGGAAAAACATACCATATCATTCCGCCATAAAGCAAAATCACAGTTAAGGACAACGCTACTAATCTGTAATATTTAGTTTGAATACCTTTAAAAAAAATAAAACTTACCAAAACATAAATCAATCCGCTGGCGCCAATATGAAAATTCTCTCTTCCTACCACCCAGGTAATTAATCCTGAAAATATAATGCCGTAACCAATAACACCAAAAGTCTGTTTTGGATAAAAAAACTGCATGGCTGCCAATAGTATCAAAAGCGGAATGCTATTATTGTATAAATGATCTAAATTCTCATGAATAAATGGACTACACAAAATGCCTCGAAGTCCTAAAAGGTCTCTAGGATAAATTCCGTATTTATAAAAATCAAAATCAAAGCGAATCTGAAGCCAATATACTATCCATAAAAAAAGGACAAAAAATAACGGCAGTGCAACTACCGAATTGGAAAACTTAAAATTAGTATCGCTCATATTTTATAAAATAATATTTTATTGAACTCAAAAAACTTTCCAAAAATATTTTACTGATAATTTGTCATACACAAAGCAAAGAATTGTCTCAAATCGGAACAATCCTTGTCTCTTTGAAGTGTTTTAACTTTTGAATGGATGAAATTTAAATCTTAAAATAGTAATTTTGTAATATGGAAGCACCTTTAGCAGAGCGTATTCGTCCGCAAAAATTAGAAGATTATATAAGCCAACTGCACTTGGTTGGGCCAACTGGTTCTCTAACACAGCAAATTTCAAAAGGAATAATTCCTTCCTTGATTTTCTGGGGTCCTCCGGGAACAGGAAAAACTACATTGGCACAAATTATTGCTCAAGAATCAAAGAGACCCTTTTACATTTTGAGCGCCATAAATTCTGGTGTAAAAGATATTCGTGATGTTATTGAAAAAGCAAAACAAAGCGGCGGACTTTTTACTGCTAAAAATCCTATTCTATTTATTGATGAGATTCACAGGTTTAGTAAATCACAGCAAGATTCGCTTTTAGCGGCAGTAGAAAAAGGCTGGATAACTTTGGTTGGTGCTACAACCGAAAATCCAAGTTTTGAGGTGATTCCTGCATTATTGTCACGTTGCCAGGTTTATATCCTTAATGCTTTTACAAAAGCCGATCTAGAAGCTCTTTTAGAGCGTGCAATGAAAACCGACACCTATTTATTGACAAAAAAAATAAACCTAAAAGAAACAGAAGCTTTACTGCGTATTTCTGGTGGTGACGGAAGAAAACTCTTAAATGTGTTTGAGCTTGTTGTTAATGCTTCTGCTGGAGATGACATTACTATTACCAACGACCGTGTTTTAGAATTGGTACAGCAAAATACAGTTCTGTATGACAAAACTGGCGAACAGCACTACGATATTGTTTCTGCATTTATTAAATCTATTCGTGGCAGCGATCCAAACGGAGCTGTTTATTGGCTAGCGAGAATGATTGAGGGTGGCGAAGATGTGAAATTTATTGCTAGAAGAATGCTTATTCTTGCCAGTGAAGATATTGGCAATGCTAACCCAACTGCACTTATAATGGCCAATAATACTTTTCAGGCCGTTACCACTATCGGATATCCAGAAAGCCGTATTATATTGAGCCAATGTGCTATTTATTTGGCAACTTCTCCTAAAAGCAATGCTTCTTATATGGCTATAGGCAATGCGCAGCAATTGGTCAAACAAACAGGTGATTTGCCTGTGCCTATTCATTTGCGAAATGCACCTACCAAATTAATGAAGGAATTAGGATATGGAGATGAATATAAATATTCGCACGATTACGCCAACAATTTTGCAGAACAAGAGTTTTTGCCAGATGCCATAAAAAAAACGGTTCTTTACAATCCCGGAAACAATTCTAGAGAGAACAGTACCCGCGAATTTTTAAAAAACCGCTGGAAAGATAAATACGGTTATTAAACCATATTTTATATTTAGAATTTAACTACAATTTTTTCTGAAACTAATTTATCATTTTGATAAGACTCAAAATACCATTGTCCATCTTCTTTTAAAATTAAAGAACCTTGAACATTATCTTTACTTGCGATGTAAACATTTGGCTGAGAAGTTTTGAAAAGCTTCATTACCACTTTTGGAGTTTTATCTATTAACTGATAACCTGATTCTGTTGGTTGAGCATATAATAAATTTGGATCTTTTAAATCTGGCGAAGTAGCTGCAACTGCTGTATTTGCTGGCGCTACTTTTACTGCCGCTGCCGCAGGAGCAATAGCAGAAGACGCTGCTAAAGTTTCGGCAGTATTTTTTTGTGCAAGTGGCACCTTTGCAGCTGCTACAGGATTACCACTGTACTTATAATGTAAAGCATAAATCGATGCAAAAGCATTATCTAGAGCTTCTTTGTAAGCAACATCATATTCTTTCTCTCTACTTTTACCTACTTCAGATGTATATACAACTTGTCCGAAACAATCTTTCAATTCTACAAAGAGCTTAGTCACTAAAAATGCATTATCTCTTTTTACATCAATATATAAAACCTGACAACGGTCTGTAAGTCCGTCTGGCAATTGCTCATTTGTATAATAAGCTTCAAAACCTGCTTTTAATAAATTTGACTTCGTTAATGTAGCCAAACGGTATTGATTATCTGTTTTAATAAAATCATATCTTAAAGGCACAATTACAGCTTTGTAATCATTAACAGACTGCGCAAATCCAGCAACTGAACATAAAATGGCAGTTAATAAAAGTTTAATTCTCATCGTTATAAATATTTTTTTAGTTCTAATAAATGGTTAATCTGTTTATAATCTCCAGAAACATCCAATTTTTTCTCGTTAAAGAAAATAGCATCCAAACCTGCATTTAGCGCTCCATTTACATCAGCTTCAAAATCGTCTCCAATCATGATGCTGTTTTCTTTTGAAGTATTGGCCAATTTTAATGCATAATCAAATATAATACTATTTGGTTTTTTAACCCCGGCTAATTCTGAATTTGTTATAGTGCTAAAATAACCTCCAAGCGAAGCGTTATTAATTTTCTTGTCTTGTACCTGAGCAAATCCGTTTGTGATAATGTGAAGATTATATTTTGGTTTTAGATATTCTAAAACCTCGAGTGCTCCATCAAAAAGATAATTATTATCAGTAAGATACTCGATATAATCGTTTGCAATTGCCAAAATATTTTCTTCTGAAATTACATAATTCAAAGCATCAAAAGAAAACTTCAAACGATTATAACGTAATTCCTGATGCGTAATTTTATCATTCTGATACAAACGCCAGCATTCTTGATTGATGGGAATATATTCTTTAATAAAATCTTGAGTTATAATTTCTTGATATTTACTTTTAAAAATACGATCAAAAGCCATTTCTGAATTTTTATCAAAATCCCAAAGCGTATGATCTAAGTCAAAAAAGATGTCGGTAATATTGGTATTCATGTATTAAAAGATTCCTTCATCTACAAAACTATAATATTTTGATTCAGTTATAATCAAATGGTCTAAAATTTTAACATCTAAATTGTTGCCCGCATCACGAATTTTCTTTGTAATCTGCTTATCTGCCTCACTTGGCAACAAACTTCCTGATGGATGATTATGGCACAAAATCAATCCTGTGGCGCCATTTTCAAGTGCCAATTTAAATATTAAACGAACATCTACTGCTGTTCCCGTTATGCCGCCTTTACTTAATTGCGCTTTGGAAATTACTTTATTAGAATTATTCAGAAAAAGCACCCAAAATTCTTCATGCATTAATTCTCCAATTATAGGTTGCATGATTTGAAAAGCTTTTTTACTGGAAGTGATTTTTGTCAATTCAGGAATTTCTTCTGTCTTTCTCCTCCTTCCAAGTTCTAGCGCAGCAATAATTGTAATTGCCTTTGCTTCGCCAATTCCTTTAAATTTCATTAACTGAGCAATAGATAATTTTGCCAAAGCATTTATTCCTCCGGCACTCGCTAAAATACGTTTGCTTAAATCTACTGCCGATTCATTACGACTGCCAGAACCAATCAGAATCGCAATCAATTCGGCATCACTTAATATGCCTTTTCCTTTATGCATTAATTTTTCGCGAGGCTTATCATCTTCTGACCAGTCCCTTATCGTAAAATGCCCTACCTCCATAATCATAAAAATTTTAGAAGCGAATATATATCAAATACAAGAAAAATCTTTCAAAAAATTAATTTGCTTTCAAAAATTAGAATCTTTAAAAATAAAACTTCTGAAAATGAAACCATTACAAATCAGTTTTCTCTTTTTAATTTTCATATCATGTCAGCAAAAACAATCGAAAACTCTAGTAGTTTCAAATTATGCTGAACCAAAAACATTTGCTGAAAAGCTATCAAAAGCAGCCATTTCTATAATCGATCCGTCAATTGATTATGACCCTACTTACTATAAAAAAATCGATTATCCAAATGGCGATGTCCCAAAAGGAAAAGGGGTTTGCACAGATGTTATAATTCGATCGTATCGCATTTTAAATATTGATTTGCAAAAAGAAATTCATGAAGATATTATTGAAAATTTTTCCCTTTATCCAAATTTGAAAAAATGGGGAATGACGAAAACCGATACTAATATCGATCACAGGAGAGTTCCAAATCTTGAAGTTTTTTTTGAAAGAAAAGGAATTAAATTACCTGTAACTCAAAATGCTAAAGAATATAAAACTGGAGAATTGGTAACTTGGATGATAAATGACAAATTGCCACATATTGGAATTGTAACGAACAAAAAATCTAAAGATGGAAAAAGAAACCTAATTGTACACAATGTGGGCAACGGACAAGTTTTGGAAGATTGTCTATTTGAATATAAGATAGTTGGACATTTTAAATACGAAAAATGAATTAGAAAATGAGAAAATTTCTCAATTAGATAATTTGCCAATTAGATAATAAAAAAGTGCCAACTGCAAAGCAATTGGCACATTATCTAATTTTTTAATTAACTAATTATCTCAATTAACCAACCCTCTTACATCATCAAAATTCAAACCTCCGTAATTTCCAGAACTCATTAATAATAGTGCAGAATTTTCTAAATTCAGGTTGAATAAGTATTCTTTAAATTCAGCTGGATTGGTATAAATAATCAAATCTTTTCTATTGAATGCAGTCGCAATCTGTTCGTATGTTACTTCTTCTAATTGCTTAATTTTTACCGCATCTGGCGAATAGAAAACTACTGCAACATCGGCATATTCCAGAGCGCCTTCATATTCTTTTAAAAACGCAGCATTTAAACTACTGTAAGTATGCAATTCTAAACAAGCTACCAAAGTTCTATTTGGATATTGTTCTTTTACGGCTTTTGTTGTCGCGGCCACTTTACTCGGCGAATGTGCAAAATCTTTGTAAGCTACTTTTCCTTTTCCTTCAGCGATTTTTTCTAAACGTTTAGACGCGCCTTTAAAACTTGCAATTGCTTCGTAAAAATCTTCTTCGTCAACGCCCATGTTTTGGCAAATCCATTTAGCGCCTGCAAGATTATTCAAATTGTGTGCTCCAAAAACTTCAATTGGCATATCTCCTTCTGGAGTTTTTAGTAAAGTTACGCCGTCGCTCACTGAATATTCCGGAGTCGAATAAGCAATTTTTCTAATCGGATTTGTTGCCGCTTCTGCAACACGTTTTACCTCAGGATCATTTTCGTTGTAAACCAAAATGCCGCCATTCGTAATTTTTTCGATAAAAATCTCAAACTGCTCTACATAATTTTCATACGTTGGAAAAACATTAATATGATCCCAAGCAATTCCAGAAATTAAAGCGATGTTTGGCTGATACAAATGAAATTTAGGACGACGGTCAATTGGCGAAGATAAGTATTCATCGCCTTCTAAAACCATAAAATCATTTTCTTCCGTCAAATGTACCATCGTATCAAAACCTTCCAGCTGTGCTCCCACCATATAATCTACTGCAATATTATGGTAATTCATAACATGAAGAATCATCGATGTAATTGTTGTTTTTCCATGTGAACCTCCAATAACAACACGCGTTTTATTCTTAGACTGTTCGTACAAAAATTCAGGATACGAATAAATTTTCAAGCCCAAATCCTGTGCTTTCAACAATTCAGGATTATCCGCTTTTGCATGCATTCCTAAAATAATTGCATCAATATCAGCAGTTATTTTTTCTGGAAACCATCCCAACTCTGCCGGAAGAATTCCTTTTTTTTCTAATCTTGATTTTGAAGGCTCAAAAATAGCATCGTCGCTTCCTGTAACTTGATATCCTTTATTATGTAATGCTAATGCTAGATTGTGCATAGCGCTTCCGCCAATGGCGATGAAATGTGTTTTCATTTATAAAATTTCAATTTTTTTAAAATTGCAAATTCCAAAAATATTAGAATTTGCAATTTGAGATTTCTATTTTATGCTTCGAATTTTCGTTTTAATTCCTGTGCTTTTTTTGGATCTTTTAATTTGTTCAAATATAAATTATATAATTTTTGAAATGTGACTTTTGATTTGCCAATTTCATTTGCTTTCAAATAATTTTTTTCGGCCAATGTATATCTTTTAAAATATTCATCGATTCTTCCTTTGGATAAATATCCGTCTACAGGCGAAAATTGTGATAATTCATTAGAATAGGAAATTGCTTTAGACTCGCTTCCGCCAAAGATTCCGGGCAATTGCAAATACAATTCAATCAATGCCCACCTAGCTTGTATGTGTTTTGGATCGAGTTGAATTGTTTTTTCAAAAGCTTCTTTCATATCATCGACCAGGGTTAGTGCTTTTATTTTATTTATTTCCATTGCTCTCATGGCGAGACATCCTCCATATTTAAAAAAATAATCGGCTTCTGTTGGTTTTAATTCTTTTAGTTTTTTAAAGTATTCAGCTCCTTTTACCCACTTTTTTTGATGAGCCATAATTTCGCCCAAATATTCTATGGTTTTTATATCGGATGGTTTTGTTTTTAAGACCGTTTCAAAAAGAATTTCAGCTTCGTCATATTTTTTATTATGATAAAGTTTCTCCGCTTTATCAAAAGTAGATTGTGCCCAAAGACAAATTGGAACTAATAAAAAAAAGAGGAGCAGCTTTCTCATAACTCAAAAATAACGAAATATAGAATGCAACTTTTTGTTTTTGAGATAAATTAGTACTTTGTACGAAAATTATTTGCAAATAATTTGCTGCTATTCCCAACCTTTTTCAAAATTTAAACATCTTTAGATTAAAACTCATTTTATGAAAAAAATATTATTTGTACTACTGCTATTTTCTACAGCTCTTTTTGCACAGCAAAATGACAAAAAATGGAAAAAAGTAAATGAACTTGAAAACGAAGGCAAAATAAAATCAGCAAACGAAGCTGTTGCTAAAATTTATAAAAAAGCGGTTTCAAAAAAAGACGAAGTTCAAATGATAAAATCTTTTTTTTATCAGTCTAAGTATTTACAAGTGGTGGATGAAAATGCAAAAACTAAAATTTTAAATAATCTAAAAAAAGATATTTCCCGCGTTTCAATTCCTTCAAAAGCAATCTTAAATCTTATTTATGCTAAATGTCTAAATCATTATTCTAATTATGACGAAGCTGCTTTCATTATTGACAGTGCAGCTGCGGTGGTAGACAGTGCCGCATCGACAATAGATACTGCAGCTGTTGACGGAATCGCAGTTGTTGATACGACTTCGGCTGTTATTGACATTCCTGAAGAGGAAGAAGCTAGTATTAATTTTACTTCCGAAAAAGAAGTAATTGCTATTTTTGATAAAACGTTAGAAAATGAGGCTATTCTTAAAACAACACCTTTAGCAAATTATCAGGCTATTTTCGAATTTCTAACTTTAGAAAAAATCAAAAATGAAAACTTATATGAGTATTTACTAAAGGAAAATATCGATTTTTTTACCTCAAAAATAAAAAGATGGGAAATCGACAATAGCCAGATTGACAAGTATTCGAATGAATTATTAGGAAATTCTGACACTTTTTTAACGCTCGATCTTAATTTTATAACCGAAGAAAATTTCAGAAAGGTTTTGGCTCTTTATCAAAAGTCAGAATTAAATAATCCTTCATTAGAAAATCGATTTAATCGCATTGAGTTTATCAGTGGCTTTCTAACGAATTCAAAAGATGATCTAATGACCGTCTTGAATGAATTAGAACAAAAATCTACCGATAAGCTATTAACTCAAAAAATCTTATTCAAAAAAGCAACGATATTACACGAACAGGCTTCAAAACAATTGCATCCAACTTATAATATTGATGCTGTAAAAATATTAGACCAAATTGAAAAACTGGACAATGAGTCTAACACCGCAAAAAAAGCGCAACAGGCAAAAAGACAAATTGTATGGAAAACGATGCAAGTTCAGATGGAAAAATACATTTACAATAATGAAAACACCAGAGCTTTTATAACCTATAAAAACTTAAATCGTTTAAACATTTCTTTTTACAAAATAGATTCTAAAAAGCTACAGGAAATAACAAATGCAAGATATCTAGCTGACAGTCTTACAGATGCTTTCATAAAAAATCGAACTAAAATTGCATCAAAAGAATATGAATTTCAAAACAAAAATGACTTCTTTGAATATACTACTGAGGTTCTTTTACCAAAATTAGAAACTGGAATTTATTTAGTTTATTTTGAAAGTGATTCCGAAGTAGATGGACAGAAAGCATTTGCCTCTGAAATTATTACCGTTTCAAATCTTAGTGTATTGGCTTATAAGGAAATCGGTAAACAAATTTTTCAGGTTTTGGATCGAAAAACAGGTAAACCTCTTGAAAATGTTAACATAAAAACAAAAAATTATACTTTAAAAACAGATTCAAATGGTTTAGCTACTTACACTGGCACTAGCAATTACAGATATAACGACAAAACCGAATTTTCAATACAAAATGACACTATCATTCCAGAAGAAAATTATGTTACATATGCAGAACACTATAAAAAAGACGAGGATAAAACTTTAAATGGAAAAGTTGAGTTTTATCTAGATCGTGCCATTTATCGTCCGGGGCAAAAGGTTTATTACAAAGGTATTGCCTTTCAAAAACAGAATAATAAAACGAACGTAGTTGCTCAAACTTCTTTTAAAATAACTATAAAAGATTCCAATTATCAGAAAATCAAAGAATTTGATGTTATAACAAATGAATTTGGTTCCTTTTCAGGTGAATTCGATTTGCCTAAAAACGGATTAACTGGCTATTTTAATATAGAGGCTGAGAAACCTGATAATGCAACTAAACCAAGTTCAGTATTCTGGGATAATGTTACATTAGAAAACTCCGAAACGAGTTTTAGCGTTGAAGAATACAAACGCCCAAAATTTAAAGTAGATTTTGATGCTAAAAAAGAAAGTTATCAAGTCAATCAATCTGTTAAAGTAAAAGGAACTGCGAAAGCTTTTGCAGGAAGCAACATTTCTGATGCTAAAGTTACGTATACAGTTACGCGCTATTTAAGTTATTTTAGAAATTATTACGGTCAGGAGCAAAATGAAATTATAGCTACTGGAGAAACTACTACAGACGCTTCTGGAAAATTTGTCATTGATTTTGTGGCGCAACCTTCCACAAATGCCGTAAAAGAGCAATTGCCTGTTTTTAATTATAGAATTAATGCAACTATTACTGATATTAACGGCGAAACACATTCTTCTGAAACTATAATAAAAGTAGGCTATCATGATTTGATCCTTAATGCTGGTGTACCCAATAGCATCAATACAAAAAATAAAAATAAAATCACGCTTACGAGTACCAATTTGAACGGAGAATTTGTTGCGACAAAAGGAGAAATTAAATTGTATTTTATGAATACTTTTAAGAATAAATTCAAAAATCCAATCTTTGAAAAACCAGAAATCGAAACAATTTCAGCATCCGAATTTGAACGACTATTTCCTTATGAACAAAGGCAAAATGAGTTTGCAGAAAAAACAAATGATGTTCTAGTCTTTTCTAAAAAAATTGATACTGAAAAAGAAAAAACTCTAGCACTTGACTTTATTTCAAATTACAAATCAGGAAATTATAAAATTGTTTTTTCTTCAAAGGATTCATTTAATAATCTTATAGAAGCGGTTTCAGTTTTCCAAATTAAACAAAGTAAAGACAAATTTGATCCCGGAAAATTATTTACTGCAACACAAATAAATGCCGATCCTAAAAAAGATGGCTTTATAGAAGTCCAATTATCTTCTGTAATTCCAGAGCTTTATATTATGGCAAGCGGCAATTACGAAAATAAAAGGTATTTTGAAAACACGTATCATTTAGAAAATAACCAAATGACAATCAAAATTCCGTTACAGAAAGAATTCGAAAAATCGGTACGCCTGGGTTTTGAAAGTATTTTTGAAAATGAAATTTTTGTAGATGAAATAGAAAGCACTTTAAAAACTGACGAATCTAAACTAGAATTATTGGTAGAAAGTTTTAGAAATAAAATTGAACCTGGAAACAATGAAAAATGGTCGTTTAAATTAAAAAACACTAATGCAAACGCCGAAGCAGAAGTATTGGCCTCAATGTACGACAGCTCATTAGATCAATTTACCCAAAAAGACTGGCAAAACTTAATTATAGATCAATATCGTTACAATAGTGCAAATTTCAGATCTGGAATAGGTTTTGAGAAAAGCTACACTTCTATCAGAAATCTAAATGAATTGCAACAAGAAATTAAATTTCGAAACGAAGAAACAAAATTAAACTGGTTCGGATTTGATTTTACTAACAGTACATATGGTTATGCAGCTGTAACAATAATGGATCTAAAAGATAAAAAAGTGGGCAGTGAAATGATAAAAGGAGAGGCTGATGCGGTCATGGCTGCTAGCGCACCTCCACCAGCTGGAGCTCCAAATGAAGAAGTTCAACAAGACAACGCTGTTTACAATTATTCATCTAGTGATAAAAAAGCTAATTCAGTAAAATTTGTTAAACCAGTCATTAGAGGCTTAAGCTCAACCGTTGGCGGAACATCTATGTTGTATGTCGTCGATGGAGAAGTTTCATCAGAAAGTGCAGTAAACGTTATAAATCCAGCAGATATCCTTTCTGTTGATGTTTTAAAAGACGCTAAAGCAACTGCTCTTTATGGAAGCAAAGCCGCAAATGGCGTTGTCATCATTACAACCAAAAAATCACTCGAAGCTCTAACCCAAGTAAAAGCCAGAAAAAACCTTTCTGAAACGGCTTTCTTTTACCCTCACTTAAAAACAGATTCAAAAGGAAAAGTAAGTTTCAATTTCACTTCTCCAGAAGCTTTAACGGCTTGGAAGCTTCGTTTGCTGGCGCATAATAAAGATGCGGTTTCAGGTTATTTGGAGAAAAGTGTTGTGACCCAAAAAGAATTGATGGTTTTGCCAAATTTTCCACGTTTCTTTAGAGAAAAAGATACGATTGTAATTAGTGCTAAAATCTCAAATGTAACCGCTGAAGCGAAAACCGGAATTGCAAGTCTACAGTTTTTTGATGCTGTAACCATGCAGCCAATTGATGCGAAAATGCTCAACGCAAAAAACATTAAAAACTTTACGATTTCGGCATACGGTAACACAACTGCAAATTGGAAAATTACAATTCCAGAAGGATTGCAAGGCATTCAATATAAAATAGTAGCCAAATCTGGTAATTTTTCGGATGGAGAAGAAAGCATTCTTCCTGTTTTAACGAATAATATGCTGGTTACAGAAAGCATTCCGATTTGGGTTCGTGAGAATTCAACGAAAGAATATACGTTTGAGAATTTAAAGAATAATAATTCGTCCACTTTAAGAAATCATCAGTTTACGTTAGAATACACCTCTAATCCGACTTGGATTGCCATTCAATCATTGCCGTATTTAATGGAATACGAACATGAATGCGCCGAACAGACTTTTGCCCGTTTTTATGCCAATGCGTTGGCTTCTGAAATTATTTCGAGTAATCCGAAAATTGCCAATGTTTTTGATGATTGGAGAAAAAATGGAAAACCAATTTCTAAACTGGAAGAAAATGAAGAATTAAAATCATTGATTTTAGCCGAAACGCCTTGGTTAAAAGATGCTCAAACCGAAGACGAAAAGAAAAAAAATCTGGCGCTATTATTTGATTTAGATAAAATGAAAACTTCTCAGGAAGCGACTTTCGAAAAATTAAAACAAAAGCAAAAACCGTCTGGCGGATTTGTATGGTTCGGCGGCGATTATGAAAGTGAATATATCACGAGACATATTTTAGCAGGTTTAGGTCATTTGGAAAAACTAAGTAAAACCAGCACTGCAAAAACTGATGATATTGCCAAAACAGGAATTCCGTTCTTAGATGGCAAATTTTTAGAATATCATAAAACAAGAACCCAAAACTTAAAAGCAAGCGATAAATTAATTTGGATTAATCCGTATTCTGATTTGCATTATTTGTATACCAGAAGTTTTTATTTAGAAAAATATCCTTTGTCGGATACTTTGAAGAAAACAGCAAAAGTATATCTGGAAACCGCTAAAAAAGACTGGCTGAATTATTCTGTTTATGAAAAAGGTTTAGCTGCTTTGACTTTGAATCGTTTTGGAGAAAAAGAAAGCGCTAAAAAAATTATTGAAAGTTTAAAAGAAACTTCATCCAATAATGAAGATTGGGGAATGTATTGGATTGCCAATAAATCGGGTTGGTATTGGTATCAGGCACCAATTGAAACTCAGGCATTATTAATTGAGGCTTTCGCCGAAATTAGCAACGATAAAAAATCTGTCGATGCAATGAAAGTCTGGTTATTAAAAAACAAACAAACCAAAAACTGGCCGACAACAAAATCAACAACCGAAGCGATTTATGCATTATTGATGCAAGGTACCGATTGGCTTTCGGTAAAAGATAATACGATTATAAAATTGGGAGATGAAAAAATCATTACCAAAAAACTAGCCGAAAACGAAAAAGAAGCCGAAACAGGATACATCAAACTAAACTGGAAGGCTGATGAAGTGAAAAAAGAAATGGCTTCAATCCAAATTCAAAACAAATCGCAAGTTCCAGGTTTTGGAGGTGTTTATTGGCAGTATTTTGAAGATTTGGATAAAATAAAAACCAATAAAGGTGCTGTTCTATCGGTTTCAAAAGAATTGTATTTGAAGAAAAATACTTTAAAAGGAAATGAATTAGAAAAAATAACGCCTAAAAACCCATTAAAAACTGGAGATTTAGTAACCGTGAGATTAATTATTTCTTCTAAAGAAGATGTAGAATATATTCATTTGAAAGATATGCGCGCTTCTTGTTTTGAACCTGTAAATGTACTTTCACAATATCAATACAAAGATCGTTTAGGATATTATATCAGTACAAAAGATGCTGCAACACATTTCTTCTTTGATCAAATCAATAAAGGAACGTATGTTTTAGAATATGATATAAGAGTAAATAACAGCGGAGAATTCTCGAACGGAGTTACAACAATTGAAAGTATGTACGCACCAGAATTTACAAGTCACACAAAAGGGATTAGAGTTAAAGTGAATTAAAAAGTTCGCCACGAATTCACGAATTATTTTTAAAATCTATATGCATAGATTATATTAATTCATGAATTCGTGGCGAAAAAAATTACACCAATAAAAAACCTACTTATTTACATCAATTTCTAAAATACGTTTTTTTAGATTAGGGAAATTCGTCAATCATCTACAAAAAAATCCGCCACGAATTCACGAATTTCATTTAATTAATTCGTGAATTCGTGGCGAAAAAAATTACACTAATAAAAAACCTATTTATTTACATCAATTTCTAAAATACGTGTTTTAGATTAGGGAAATTCGTCAATCATCTACAAAAAAAATCCGCCACGAATTCACGAATTTTATTTAATTAATTCGTGAATTCGTGGCGGAAAAAATTACACTAATAAAAACCTATTTATTTACATCAATTTCTAAAATACGTGTTTTAGATTAGGGAAATTCGTCAATCATCTACAAAAAAATCCGTCACGAATTCACGAATTTCATTTAATTAATTCGTGAATTCGTGGCGAAAAAAATTACACCAATAAAAAACCTACTTATTTACATCAATTTCTAAAATACGTTTTTTAGATTAGGGAAATTCGTCAATCATCTACAAAAAAAATCCGCCACGAATTCACGAATTTTATTTAATTAATTCGTGAATTCGTGGCGGAAAATCTAAAAATTAGAATTATTTATTAATCGTCAATTCGTCGATGATGTTTTTAGCTCCAGCGTATTTGTCTATAATCCAAAGTACATAACGAATATCTACGTTGATTGTTCTTTGTAAATTAGAATCAAAAATTACGTCTCCAGCCATTGCCTCGATGTTTCCGTCAAAAGCAATTCCGATTAATTCTCCTTTTCCGTTCAAAACTGGCGAACCAGAATTTCCTCCTGTAATGTCATTATCAGTTAAAAAGTTTACTGGCATATAACCTGCTTTATCAGCATATTGACCGTAATCTTTTTTCTTGTTCAATTCTAACAAACGAGATGGTAAATCAAACTCAGCGTCTCCTGCTTTGTATTTTTTCACCATACTTTCCATTGTAGTATAGTTATTGATTTTTGCATCGTTACGAGGGTCTGTAGGTAAAGCGCGAACTTTTCCATAAGTCAATCTCAATGTAGAATTGGCATCTGGATATTGAATTGCATTCAATTTTGATTCTCTTAAACCTTCTACCAATTTACGGTAAGCAGTTGCAAAACCATCATCAGCTTTCGCTTGATCATCTGTTTTAGAACGGTATTTTGTCAATAAATCATTAGAAATAATATACAACGGATCGTGTACAATTGCCAATGGTTTTGGATCTGCTAAAAATGCTAATACTTTTTCTTTATTTGTAAAATAACTAATCTCAGTTGCTTTTGCTACGTCTGCAGTAAAATCACCATTGTTAGCCGTTTTCATTTTTGCAATTTCTGGAGCAAGTCCGTACTCTGCAGCTTTTGAAGCGTATAAATTTAATTGCGCTGTTAAAACATCTTTTTCTAATGGAGCGTAAAATTCACCATAGATAGACTCAACCATTGCATTGATTTTAGGAAGCATTTCAGCTTTTTTCGCATCATTTTCTTTGTAGTAAGCAATTAAAGCGTTCCCTAAATTAGCTGGTCCAGTTGCGTAGCTTGAAGTACGTAAAAGCTGCATCAAATAGTTATCATGACGCGCTTTTAAGTTTGTTTCTCTGTAATAATCGTTAATTGTCGGAATTACATTTTCGTATTTCTCTTTGTTAGCAGGTTTACTTGCCCACTCATAAAATTTATCTTCCTGTGCCGCTTTTGTATCAACAGTTCCTGCTTTTGTTAAAGCATCGATCATTCCTTGACGGTTTTTCCAGTAGTTTGCAGTCGAAGCATATTTAGAAGCGTACTGTAAACGAACAGTTGCATCTTTATCCATATGTTTTTTCATTGCGTCCATTCCAGTTTTTGCACCTTCAACCCACGCAGGATAAGCATATTTAATGTTTTGCTCAATTCCGCCAGCTGGCATCCAACGGTTTGTTCTACCTGGATAACCTAAAATCATAGCAAAATCATTTTCTTTAACACCTTTTAAACTTACAGGTAAGTAATGTTTTGGTTTTAAAGGCACATTGTCTTTAGAGTAAGCAGCAGGATTTCCGTCTTTGTCAGCGTAAACTCTAAACATAGAGAAATCTCCCGTTTGGCGAGGCCACTCCCAGTTATCTGTATCTCCACCAAATTTACCAACACTTTCAGGCGGTGTTCCCACTAAACGAACATCTGTATAATCTTGGTAAACAAAATAGTAATATTCATTTCCTTGAAAGAAAGGACGAACAGAAACAGTGTATTTTCCGTTTTCGCTGTTTTCTTTTTCGATCAAAGCGATTTCTTGCTGAATAACTTTGTTTCTTTCTGTTTCTGTCATAGTATCGTTTACTTTAGACAAGATTCTTTTAGAAACATCATCCATACGCACGAAGAAACGAACGTATAAAGATTTTGGTTTCATTTCGGCGCTTTTATCTTTTGCCCAGAAACCATCTTTTAAATAGTTTTGTTCTGCAGACGAAAGTTCTGCAATTGCGTTGTAACCACAGTGATGATTGGTTAAAACCAGTCCGCTGTTAGATACAATTTCTGCAGTACATCCACCATTGAATTGTACAATTGCATCTTTCAAACTATGATTATTGATACTGTAAATTTCTTCGGCTGTCAATTGCAAGCCCATTTTTTCCATATCTCTATGGTTCAATCTTTCGATAAACATCAAAAACCACATTCCTTCGTCGGCTTTTACCGGAAGAGCCACAAGGCACATGGTCAAGAATAAAATTACTTTTTTCATGTTATTTTGTTTAAGTGTTGCGAATATAGCGCATTTTAGCGTTTGTTTTAGCCAAATAATGTTAAAACAGAAATATATAAAGTAGCTTAGATGCCGATTTTACGAATTCAGCAATAATTAATCTAAAAAAACGAAATCTAGTGTTTATTAAAAATAAATAAAATCCTACAATTTTTAAATTTAATAATTTAGAATTAACAACTTTTGTATCAATATTATCGCTTCATTGTTAAAAATAAACATACACTTTTTCTTATATTTTTGACCTTATACATTTGCCGCAATATTTAAAATAATTTAAAATGAAAAAATTACTTTTACTAGTTGCTCTATTTGTAGCAACTGTATCAAATGCACAAAAAGGATCGATTTTATTGGGTGGAAATGTGGGATTTAGTTCAGAAAAAATTGGAGAAAACAAAACAGAATCTTTCGAATTTTCACCAAAAGTCGGATACCAATTTGCTGAAAAATGGACTTTAGGGGTTGAAGGTTCAATCCTTAATTTTAAAGAATCTGGAGAAGAAAGAGAAGAAGCATACCGTATTGGTGCCTTTACACGTTATTCTATCCCACTTTCTGACCTGTTTTCTTTCTATGCCGATTTAGGAGCAGGATACCAAGAAAGAAATATCGATAAAACAAAAGGTGTTTATGCTAGTTTAACACCCGCTTTATTTATTAATATGAAAAGAGGATTTGGTCTTAATTTCTCTATTGGAGGAATTGGTTATGATAATTTAAGTGGAAAAGGAACTTCTAGAGAAGAAAGATTAGGATTTAATTTTGGAAAGACCGTAAACATCGGAATCTCTAAAAACTTTGGATTATAATGATTTTGGATTTTCGTTAAAAAGTAAAAATCCAAACTACTTTTTGTATTCTGCACAAAAAGTAAAAACCCGACAATAAAATTGTCGGGTTTTATATTTTTATAGAAAAATCTTTTCTTATTCGTTAAGCATTTTCCACAGTTTATCTTTTAAATCTGTCAAACCTTGTTGTGCAACAGACGAAATAAACATATAGGGAACATCTTTAAAAGAAACATCTAATTCTGCTTTTAGTTCTGCTTTTAACTCATCATCTAGCATATCGCATTTTGAAATAACGACAAGACGTTCTTTATCCAGCATTTCAGGATTATATTTAGTCAATTCGTTAACTAAAATATCGTATTCTGCTTTAATATCTGGTGTATCAACAGGAACTAGAAACAATAGAGTCGAGTTACGCTCAATATGACGCAAGAAATAGTGCCCAAGACCTTTTCCTTCTGCAGCACCTTCAATGATTCCCGGAATATCTGCAATTACAAAAGACTGAAAATCTCTGTAGGCCACAATTCCTAAATTTGGTTTTAAAGTCGTAAACGGATAATCTGCAATTTTTGGTTTTGCAGAAGTCAATACAGATAGCAAAGTAGATTTTCCTGCATTTGGAAAACCAACCAATCCAACATCGGCAAGAACTTTAAGTTCCAGAATAACGTCCATTTCTACACCCAGCAAACCTGGCTGTGCATAACGTGGTGTTTGGTTGGTAGAACTTCTAAAATGCCAGTTTCCTAAACCTCCCTTTCCTCCTCTTGCCAGAATCTGTTTTTCTCCGTGTTCTGTAATTTCAAAAAGTGTTTCTCCGGTTTCTTTGTCTTTTACAACTGTTCCAAGAGGCACTTCGATAATTTTATCTTCTCCGTCTGCACCGGTACTGCGGTCTCCTCCACCGTCTCCACCGTGCCCTGCTTTTATATGACGAGCAAATTTTAAATGAAATAATGTCCAGAGTCCTTTATTCCCAACTAAATATACATGTCCTCCTCGACCTCCATCTCCTCCGTCTGGACCACCTTTTTCAATAAATTTCTCTCTATGTAAATGCGTAGATCCTTTCCCTCCTTTTCCGGACGAAACATATATCTTAACGTAATCTACAAAATTCCCTTCTGTCATTTTTTTTTGTTTATGTAAAAGTTTCAAGTTTCAGATTTAAAGTTTAAAGTTAAATGCCGTTACGCAAAACTTGAAACCTTAAACCTGAAACTTGAAACAAAATTCTCTACTCTTTAAGCGCTTTTACAAGCACTTTATCAATTTTAACACCGTCCATGTCGACTACTTCTAAAACGAATTTTTGCCACACTAATTTCTCACCTTCTTTTGGAATATGCGAAAGTTCGGTCATAATCATACCGCTTACGGTATTTACTTCGTAATCGTTTGTTAATTCGTCCAATTCGAAATACGTCAAGAAATCGTGCAACGAATAATGTCCATCAACAAGCCAAGTTCCGTCTTCTCTTTCTATTAACTGAAATTCGTCTTTGTAAAATTCTGAGGCATCTCCAACCAAAGCTTCCAAAATATCATTCAAGGTAATCAAACCTTGAAAAACGCCGTATTCATCTGAAACTAATGCATAATGAACACCTGTTTTCTTGAAATTTTCCAACGCTTTATAAGCTGTTGTCTGTTCCATCAAATAAGGCGCGTCTGTCGTTATTTTGGATAAATCGAAATTATCGTTTTCAATATTGGCAAAAATATTTTTCAAGGTGACAACCCCAACAATATCATCGTAGTTCTCATTGTAAACTGGATAAACAGCATGTAAATCCTGAATTACTAATTCTTTTATTTTTGCTCTATTTTCTTTTAACGGAAGCATATCTACCGATTTGCGATGCGTCATTAACGAACTCACTTTTCGGTCACCAATATGGAAAACACGCTCAACAATATCCTGCTCAATTTCTTGAACTTCTCCTACTTCTGTTCCTTCTTTAATAATGGCTTTAATTTCTTCTTCGGTCACTTTTCCGTCAGCAGTTGGTTTTATTTGAAGAACATTCAATAAAAAATCTGTTGAAGTAGTTAATAGCCAAATAAAAGGGGCTGTAATGATCGAAATCACTTTCATTGGCATCGCTACCATTTTCGCAATTGCTTCTGGATAATTTAATCCAATTCGTTTTGGAAGCAGTTCTCCTAAAACTAATGAAAAGAACGTTAAGACAACTACCACAATTCCTACTGCAATTGAATGTGCATATGGTTTTAATGCAGCAAAACCTCCGACAAAAATCTCAACATCTGCCGTGATTTTATCGCCAGAATAAATACCGGTCAAAATTCCGATTAAGGTAATTCCGATTTGTACAGTAGATAAAAATTTGTTTGGGGAATTGGCTAAATCGAGTGCTGTTTTAGCACTTTTGTTACCTTTTTTCGCCGCTGTTTCCAGCCTGTTTTTACGGGCCGAAATTAACGCGATTTCAGACATGGAGAAAACTCCGTTTAATAGTATTAGAAAAAATATTATTAGTATTTCCATTTTTAAGTTTAAAGTTAAAAGTCAAAAGTTAAATGTTTTTCAGAACTTCTTTCAAATTTTCTTCTAACATTTAACTTTTAACTTCAAACAGGTTTTTTTTACAAATTATCTATAACTGATGTTAATCGCTCTGTAATTTGTTCAATTGTTCCAATACCGTCTACGGCATGAAACTTATTTTGCTCTTTGTAATATCCAATTAACGGAGCTGTTTTTTCGTTATATTCCTGATATCTCACACGAATTTTTTCTTCGTCTTGATCATCGGCTCTTCCGCTTGTTTTTCCTCTTTCTAACAAACGAGCTACCAAAATTTCGTCATCAGCTTCTAAAGCAATTGTTGCTGTTACGCTTGACCCAATTGTTGGTAAAAATTTATCTAAAGCTTCTGCCTGATTGATTGTTCTTGGGTAGCCGTCGAACAAGAATCCTGCTGTATCTGGATGTTTTTTAACCTCATCAATTAACATTGCAGTAGTTACTTCGCATGGAACTAATTCTCCATTGTCCATAAAAACTCTTGCTTTTTTTCCTAGCTCAGTATCATTTTTTAAATTAAAACGAAAAATATCTCCAGTCGAAAGGTGTGTTAAATTGTATTTTTCTTTTAAAAATTCTGCCTGAGTTCCTTTTCCCGCACCAGGCTTTCCAAATAAAACGATGTTAATCATAATTGAAATGAGTGTTGTTACTTCTTTTTTCAGAAGTTTTTAAAATGAATATTAGTTGTGTTTGTTATTCTGCTAATTTATACACTTCGGTTAAATTTCGTCCTAAACCATCGTAGTCTAAACCATATCCTACAATAAATTTGTTCGGAATACGAATTCCGACATAGTCTATTTTAATATCTTTTTTATATGCTTCTGGTTTAAAGAATAATGTTGCAATTTTAAAATGCTTTACATTTTGTGCTTTAAACAAATGCTTCAATTCTTCGATCGTATTTCCTGTATCGATTATATCTTCAATAATTACAACCGTTCTATCAGTTAAATCCTGATTGATTCCGATTAATTGTTTTACAGATTCTGTCGATTCGGTTCCTTCATACGAAGCCATTTTAATAAAAGAAACCTCGCAATTTTTTTTGTACTTCTTTAAAAAATCTGACACTACCATAAAAGCGCCATTCAAAACCCCAATAAAAATTGGCGTATCATCTCCAAAATCATCTTCTACCTGAGCCACCATTTTAGTTAAAGCAAAATCAATTTCTTTAGCCGAAATAAACGGAACAAATTGTTTATCGTGAAGTTGTATCATTATTTTTCTTTTTAAAATAATGGACAAAGATAAAGAATTAGAACTTAACAACTTCTATCAAAATGGGCTGTATCAAGATATTTTTTCTGAATGTTAAATATCAGTTAATGTTTACAAATTATTTTTTGACACTATTTTTAATTTCAGTAAATTGTTGTTAAATAATTATTTAACTCCAAAAAATCAATGAAAAAATCCTTAACCATCATTTCTATTCCATTATTGGCCTTAATGACGGCTTGTAACGGACAAGTTAAAAAAGAAGAAAAAGAAGCTTTAGCCAAACAGCCTAGCAACATAGTAAAAACTGCTATTGGAGACATTACGCTGCCTCCGCCGTATGCAACCGAATCAAAAACCAACAATAGCAAGGTGGTTGGATGGCCAAACGGAATTACGCCAAAAGCGCCAGAAGGCTTTACGGTAACTAAATTTGCTGACGGATTCGAAAATCCGCGCTGGACATACATTGCGCCAAACCAAGATATTTTTGTTGTAGAAAGCGGAACGCGTGCTAGTAAAAATCAAATTACGGTTTTGAGAGACAAAGATAAAGATGGAAAATTTGAAACTCGTGAAGTTTTCATTTCTGGCTTAAACAAACCTTTTGGAATGTTGGTTTTAAAAGACTTTTTCTACATTGCCAATACCGACGGATTATACCGTTATCCTTATAAAAACAATCCGCTGAAACTGGAAACTAAAGGAGAAAAAATTCTTGAACTTCCTGCAGGCGGCTACAACAATCACTGGACAAGAAATTTATTAGCAAGTCCTGACGAAAGCAAAATTTATATTTCGGTGGGTTCTGGAAGTAATAATGGAGAAAATGGAATGGATAAAGAAATTCGCCGCGCCGCCATTTTAGAAATCAATCCTGACGGAACTGGCGAAAAAATCTTCGCTTCAGGGTTAAGAAATCCTGTGGGAATGGACTGGAATCCTGCCAACAAAGAGTTGTGGACCGCAGTTAATGAACGTGATGATTTGGGAGA
The DNA here is from genome assembly GCF_003946915.1 of Flavobacterium ustbae. Classification (GTDB taxonomy): domain Bacteria; phylum Bacteroidota; class Bacteroidia; order Flavobacteriales; family Flavobacteriaceae; genus Flavobacterium; species Flavobacterium ustbae. The sequence goes on along the minus strand of NZ_RPOC01000009.1, from coordinate 20,092 downwards.
CGATTTAGTTCCGGATTATATCACCAGCGTAAAAAAAGATGGTTTCTACGGATGGCCTTATTCTTATTTTGGAAGTATTCCTGACCCAAGAATGAAAGGCGAAAGAAAAGATTTGGTAGAAAAAGCTATTGTTCCTGATGTTCCGGTTGGCTCGCACACTGCTTCTTTGGGATTGGCTTTTTACACAAAAGATAAGTTTCCGGCGAAATATAAAAATGGCGCTTTTGTTGGACAACATGGTTCATGGAATCGTTCTAAAATTTCGGGTTATAAAGTACTTTTTGTTCCGTTTAAAGATGGAAAACCTTCAGGAAAACCAGAAGACTTTTTAACTGGTTTTATTTCGGATCAGAATAAAGCAGAAGTTTACGGTCGCCCAGTTGCTGTAACCGTGATGAACGATGGATCGCTTTTGGTTAACGACGACAGCAGTAATACGATTTGGAAAGTGGATTTTAAAAAATAAATTCCAATTTTCTGAAATTCCAAATTCCAAAAAAATGCGATAATATTTAAACACATAGAGACATAGTCCCGAAGCTTCGGGATTGTTTAAAAAGAAGTTGATAAAAGAAAACTCGTTTTTCACACATGATTGTTATGTGTCTTTTAAGAATCAAACGCCTTTTTTGCCTCAATGAATGCTGTGTTTCTATGTGTTAAAATAAAATTCCAATTTTCATTCGTCTAGATAAAATTCCAAATTCCAAGAATAGAGATAAAATTTAAAACACATAAATTTTCAAAATATAGCCCACGGTTTCAACCGTGGGAACGCAACGCATATACAAACCGAGTTCCCACGGTTGAAACCGTGGGCTATGTTTAAATTCTATATCAATAGTTGTGTTTAAACACAAACCTTTTTATGATTTTTAAAAAAAATTACCTGCCTCTTTTTGCAATCATTGCTTCTCTAAACATTTTTGCACAACAAAAAGAAACCCACAATATTGACTCCACCAAAACACAAAAACTACAAGAAGTTTTAATAAGTCCGCTTCATATCAATCGTGATTTACAAAATAGTCCCGCTTCCATTGGCATTTTATCCGAAAAAGAATTGCTTCAAAATAATACCACAGATATTAGTAATGTCATCAATACCATTTCAGGTGTTTTTATGCAATCGTCAAATATTACGACAACCCGAATTTCGATTCGAGGAATTGGCGCCAGAACTCCATACGGAACCAATAAAATCAGGGCTTTTTACGGAAACATTCCGCTTACTTCGGGAAATAGCGAAACTGTAATTGACGATATAGATCTTCAAAATATCAATCAATTAGAAGTAATAAAAGGTCCGCTTTCGAGTATTTATGGCGCTGGATTGGGCGGTGCGATTTTGATTTCGCCTCAAAATTTTAATAAAGGAAATTATCAAACAGAAATAAGTTCTGTTTTTGGTTCTTTTGGATTATTAAAAAACAGAGTCAGTTTTGATTTGAACGAAAAAAAATCCTCTTTAAATCTGGGTTATCATAATTTAAAAACCGATGGCTGGCGCGAAAATAGTGCTTACAATCGCGAAGGAATTACGCTTTCGGGAGAATTATTTCGAAAAGAAAACGGCAAACTGACTTACTTTTCTAATTATACTTATTTAAAAGCCTACATTCCGAGTTCGATCAACAAAACCACTTTTGAAAATAATCCGCAGGCAGGCGCGCCGACCTGGGTTGCCTCAAAAGGATTTAAAGAATACAAATCGACTTTGGCCGGATTGGCGTATGATTTCAAAATTAATGATCATCTGAATAGTTCAGCTTCGGTTTTCATCAATTATAAAGACAGTAACGAACCTCGTCCGTTTGACATCCTGCGCCAATATACTTTTGCTTCTGGAGTAAGAACACAGTTTTCGGGTGATTTTAAAATTGGAAAAATCAATAATCAATTTATTTCTGGAATTGAATATTTCGCAGACAATTACAGCGGAAATACGTTTGAAAATTTATATCAGCAAAATAACGGAAACGGAAGTTTAGAGGGCGACCAACTTTCGGCAACCAATCAGAAAAGACATTTTTATAATGTTTTTACGCAAATTAGAACTTTACTTTCTGATCGATTTGAAATTCAGGCAGGTTTAAATTATAATAAAACCAAATTTGAACTCGAGAATGATTTTCCCGCTTCCGCGAATACTCCAAAAGAAAATTATAGTTATGATGGTATTTTTTCGCCACAAATTTCTTTTCTATTTAAGCCAAACCAAATTAGAACTTTTTACTTTTCTGTAAGCCGAGGATTTTCACTCCCTGCAACCGAAGAAACCTTGACAAGTTCAGGAAATATCAATCAAAATATAAAACCAGAAACGGGCTATAATTTTGAGTTAGGTGGAAAACTTCACTTTTTCAACAAAAGACTTTACACAGAAATTGCTGTTTACAGAATGGAAATCAAAGATTTATTGGTTGCCAAAAGAATTGGCGACGATCAATATGAAGGTGTAAATGCTGGAAAAACATTTCATGAAGGAATTGAAATTTCATTAAAACATAATTGGGCGATCAATTCATTTTTTAATTTAAATTCCTATGTCGGAGCTTCAATCGGAAATTATGAATTCAAAGATTTTGTAGACAATGGAAATGATTTTTCTGGAAATAAATTGACTGGAGTTCCCGCAAACACGGCAAGTGCTGGTTTCAATTTAAACATGAACTCTGGATTTTACTTTGCAGCCAATTTTCAATTTACAGATAAAATTCCGATGAACGATGCCAATTCGGCGTACTCAGATTCTTATTCTCTTTTGAATTTAAAAACAGGTTACGAATTTGAAATTTTATCGGGACTGAAAGCCCATTTTGATGCAGGTATAAATAATGTATGGAATGAAAAATATGCCTCTATGATTTTAACAAATGCAGTTGGCGTTGGAAATGCACAACCGAGATATTATTATCCCGGATTACCAATAAATTACTACGGAATTATCTCATTAAATTACGTATTTTAGCCTAGTGTAAAATATTTAAAACAATGACAATCGAATTGCAAAAAAAACTGGACTACGTATATCCTTGCCGAGAAAGCCGTCTTGAAGTAGCGCAGGAGATTTTAGAAAATCCGTCACTTTTCAGTGAATTGATTTTGATATGCTTTTCGCCACAAGACAAAAACAATCACAAAGCCTGCTGGATTTTAGAGTTTGTATCTTACGAAGAATTAGTTTGGTTGCAGCCACATTTGGATTTTTTCTGTTCGAATTTGAAAGTTTTAAAAAATGAAAGCTCCCTACGTCCAATTGCAAAAGTGGTTCAGCTGTTAGTAAAATCGCATTACAAGGAAAACGAAAATGGCATAAAACTATCCCAAGAAAATCTTCAGGATTGTATTGAAGCGTCTTTTGACTGGTTAATCAACGATACAAAAGTTGCTACAAAAGCCTATTCTATAAGAACTTTATATATTTTAGGCAATTATTACGATTGGATTCATCCCGAACTCAAAACTATTGTTGAAAAAGATTTTGGAGATCATTCTGCCGCCTATAAAGCCGTTGCTAAAGAGGTTTTAAAGAAAATGAAATAAAGTTTTTCGTTACTTTTTTACCACAAATTTCACAAATTTTCACAAATTTTTTCTCAAACTCTTCAAGCTTATCTAAGACTACGCTGTACAAAATTGCATAATATTAAAGTCTAATTTAGTAAAAATATAATTCGCGAAAATTTGTGAAATTTGTGGTAAAAAAATCATCTCTAATTCTTTTAATCTGTGGCAAAAAAAATTCGAGCAATTCGTGTAATTCGTGGCAGAAAAATTTTTAGGGTAAAAAAAGATTAAAAAGTATCTTTGCAAAAACACAACGCAAAATGAATTATTTTTCTTCTGATTTTAAATTAGGAATATTAGGCGGCGGACAATTAGGCAAAATGCTTTTGTTCGACACACGCAAATTTGACATCCAGACTTACGTTTTAGATCCGAGTGACGAAGCGCCAAGTAAAATTGCCTGCAACAAATTCTTCAAAGGCGATTTAATGGATTATGAAACTGTTTATAATTTCGGGAAACAAGTTGATGTTTTGACTTTCGAAATCGAATTGGTCAATCTTGAAGCTTTGACACAATTAGAAAATGAAGGCGTAAAAGTATATCCGTCTCCAAAGACTTTAAAAGGAATTCAAAATAAAGGCGTTCAAAAACAATTTTATGCTGAAAATAATATTCCAACTGCATCTTTCTTGAGATTTGACAGTCCGGCACATTTACAAAAATCGGTTGGAAACAATGAAATCACAATTCCATTTGTATGGAAATGCACCGAATTTGGTTACGACGGAAATGGCGTAAAAGTCATTCGTCAGATTTCAGATTTGGATGATTTGCCAAATGTAGAATGTATTGCAGAAACGATGGTTCCGTTCAAAAACGAATTGGCAGTAATTGTGTGCAGAAGTCCGCTAGGAGAAATTAAAACCTATCCGGTTGTCGAAATGGAATTTCACCCAGAAGCAAACCAAGTAGAATATGTAATCTGCCCAGCAAGAATCGACGATAAAGTTGCTGAAAAAGCCAGAGCAATTGCATTGAACGTTTCAGAAAAATTCAATCACGTGGGACTTTTAGCAGTTGAAATGTTCCAAACCAATGAAGATGAAATTTTAGTGAATGAAGTAGCGCCGCGTCCGCACAATTCTGGTCATTATTCTATTGAAGCGAGTTATACGTCACAATTCGAAAATCATTTACGCGCTATTTTAAGTCTTCCGTTAGGAAACACCGACAGTAAAGTTGCAGGCGTTATGGTGAATTTAGTTGGTGCAGAAGGTTATTCTGGAAATGTAGTTTATGAAAACATCGAAACCATTTTAGGATGGAACGGCGTTACACCACATATTTATGGTAAAAAAGAAACACGTCCGTTCAGAAAAATGGGACACGTTACGATTGTAAACGAAGATATGAACGAAGCAAGACGAATTGCGGAGCAGGTTAAGAATACTATTAAAGTGATTAGTGGTCAGTAAAAATTAGTGGTCAGTTTTTTAGTCGCAGTTTACAATTTTAAAAAAAAATCTATTAAGTCTCAGCAACAACTTGAAACCTGAAACTTGAAACAAAAAATAACAAAACAAAAAATGAGCAAAGTAGCCGTTATCATGGGAAGCATCTCAGACATGCCAGTTATGCAGGATGCAATTGACATGTTGAAACAATTTAATATAGAAGTTGAAGTCGATATTGTTTCGGCACACAGAACGCCGGAGAAATTAGTCGATTTTAGTAAAAACGCACACACACGCGGAATTTCAGTAATTGTTGCCGGTGCTGGCGGTGCGGCACATTTACCAGGAATGGTGGCTTCTATGTCTCCGCTTCCTGTAATTGGAGTTCCTGTAAAATCAAGCAACTCAATTGATGGATGGGATTCTGTTTTATCAATTCTGCAAATGCCGGGCGGTGTTCCTGTTGCAACTGTAGCTTTGAACGGAGCAAAGAACGCTGGAATTTTGGCAGCACAAATTATCGGAAGTTCTGATAAAACTGTTTTAGATGCTATTATTGCTTATAAAGAAGAATTGAAAGCTGCGGTTAATAAAGCGGCTGAAGGTTTGAAAAAGTAATTTCACAGAGATACACAAAAGTTACACAGAGAAGCGCAAAGATTTTGTGTATCTCTGTGTTTTTTCTTTGTGGAACTTTGCGAAATAATCTTAACGAATCATTATTATGTTTTTTTGAAAGAAAAACTTAACTTTGAGAAAAAGTAAAAAAAATGAATATTCAAACCTCTAAAATAGAATTGGCTAAGATTGTTTTAGATATCGATAATCCTGATCTTATTCAGGAAATAGCCGATTTAATTTCTTCTAAAGAAGGTCTTTCGAAACTTCAAAAACAAAAAATAGACGAAGCCATTTATTCTTTAGATCATAATGAAGGAATTCCTCATGATATGGTTATGGAAGAAACTAAAAATCGTTATTCAAAATACTTTAAATAGATGAATGTTATCTGGTCTCCACAAGCTCAAAAGGACTTTTGGAATAACATTGATTACCTTGAAGCAGAATGGTCTGAAAAAATCGTTCTAAATTTCATTGAAAAAGTAAATACCACGATCGATCTTTTAAAAAATGACAATGTGTTGTTTGTAAAAACTAATTACAGAAATGTTTACAAAGTTGTCATTACCAAACATATTTCCCTTTATTACCGAATTGAAAACAGTAAAATTGAATTACTTCGGTTTTGGAATAATTTTCAGGATTTAGAAAATTTTAAATTATAAAAACAAATAAAATAGTGGCCAGTCGTCAGTTTTTTAGTGATCAGTCTTGGTCTTAATAAAACTAAATACTAAAAAACTGAACACTGAATACTAAAAATACATCATGAGCGTACTAACACAATATTTCAATACCAAACATAATACAGCGCCTTTTTCGCAAATTAAAATTGAAGATTACGTTCCGGCTTTTCAGGAAGGAATTCAATTGGCGAAAGCCGAAATCGATGCTATTGTAAATAATCCAGACGCGCCAACTTTTGAAAACACCATTGTAGCTATGGATTTTTCGGGCAATATTTTGGATCGTCTTTCTAGTGTTTTCTTCAATTTAAATTCGGCTGAAACGAATGACGAAATGCAGAAAATTGCACAGGAAGTTTCGCCTTGGCTTTCCGAATTTGGAAATGATATTCGTCTAAATGCCGATTTGTTTGCAAAGGTAAAAGCAGTTTACGATCAAAAAGAGAGTTTGAATCTCAACCCAGAACAAACAACTTTACTTGATAAAAAATACAAAAGTTTTTCTAGAAACGGAGCCAATCTTCCAGAAGCCAAAAAAAATCAGTTAAGAGAAATTGACAAAGAATTATCAAAACTGAGTTTGCAATTTGGCGAAAATGTTTTGGCAGAAACAAACAATTTCGAACTACATTTAACAGACGAAAAAGACCTTTCAGGTTTGCCAGAAGGAACAATCGAAGCAGCAAGATTATTAGCCAAAAACCAAGAAAAAGAAGGCTGGATTTTCACTTTAGATCATCCAAGCTACGTTCCGTTTTTAACTTATGCTGATAATCGCGAATTGCGTAAAAAAATGGCAATTGCTTTTGGCGCAGAAGGTTTTCAGAAAAACGACTTTAATAATGAAGAAAACGTCTTGAAAATTGCAAAACTTCGCCACGAAAGAGCTAATCTTTTAGGTTATAAAACGCATGCGCATTTTGTTTTGGAAGAAAGAATGGCTGAAAGTCCAGAGAAAGTCTTTTCTTTTTTAAATGATTTATTAGCGAAAGCAAAACCTGCAGCTCAAAAAGAATTTGCCGAATTAACCGCTTTCGCGAAAGAGCTGGACGGAATCGAGCAATTGGAAAAATGGGATGGTGCTTATTATTCTGAAAAATTAAAACAACAGCTTTTCAACTTAGACGATGAAAAACTAAAACCATATTTTCAATTAGAAAAAGTTTTAGAAGGCGCTTTTACCGTTGCCAAAAAATTATACGGACTAACTTTTACGGAAGTTTTTGATATTGATAAGTACCACGAAGAAGTTACAACTTATGAAGTTCGTGATGCAAATAATAATTTAGTTTCGATTTTCTACGCTGATTTCTTCCCAAGAAAAGGAAAAAGAAACGGCGCCTGGATGACTTCTTTCAAATCGCAATATGTAAAAGATGGCGTAAATGAAAGACCGCATATTTCGAACGTTTGCAACTTTACAAAACCAACCGAAACAAAACCTTCGTTATTGACTTTTAATGAAGTTACGACTTTATTCCACGAATTCGGTCATGGTTTACACGGAATGCTTGCCGATACGGTTTATCCAAGTTTATCTGGAACTTCTGTTTACTGGGATTTCGTAGAATTACCAAGTCAGATTATGGAAAACTGGTGTTACGAACCAGAAGCTTTGGCATTATTTGCGAATCATTACGAAACGGGAGAAATTATTCCGATCGAATATGTGCAGAAAATTAAAGAAAGTGCAAGTTTCCAAGAAGGTTTAGCGACTTTGCGTCAGTTAAGTTTTGGGCTTTTAGACATGGCTTGGCACGGACAAGATCCAACTAATATTACCGATCTTAAAACTTTCGAAACAGAACAATTTGCAAATACGCAATTGTATCCAGATGTAAAAGAAAACGCAATGAGTACCGCTTTTTCACATATTTTCCAAGGCGGCTATTCTTCTGGATATTACAGTTACAAATGGGCCGAAGTTCTGGATGCAGATGCTTTTGAATATTTCCAAGAAAACGGAATTTTCAATGCTGAAGTGGCAAAGAAATTTAAAGACAATGTACTTTCAAAAGGAGGAACTGAACATCCGATGACTTTGTACAAACGTTTTAGAGGTCAGGAACCAAAACCTGAGGCGTTGTTGAAACGTGCTGGATTGTTATAGAGCTCCTAAGATACTAAGTCTCTAAGGTGCTAAGCTTCTTTGAGATTCAAATACTAGAACCGAAGTTTTCCGCTTCGGTTTTTTTATTGTATTTTGTCAAAAGCAAATTTAGCTATCTTCGCATTTTTAAATCTTAATCTTACAAAATAAGCCGTGAAAAAATATTTCAAAATCTTTCTTTACCTCGCCATTATCGGAATAATTACAATCGTATCTGTAAACTATCACATCACCTCATCAACCAAAAAATATATCCATTACTCAATAAAGAAATTTCCAAAAAATGATGTCGGAATTATATTTGGCGCCGGAATTAACGGAGATCAACCTAGTAAATATTTAAAAGACCGATTAGATGCTGGAATTATGCTTTGGAAGGCAAAACGCATCAATAAGATCTTACTTTCAGGAGATAACGGTCGTGAAGAATATGATGAATTAACGGTAATGAAAAATTACTGCTACAGAAATGGTGTTGACACGACAAAGATCTTTATCGATTATGCCGGATTTGACACATATTCTACAATGTATCGCGCGAAGCATATTTTCAAAATAAAGAAGGCAACTTTAATTTCTCAAGAATATCATTTAAACCGAGCGATTTATATAGGGCAAAGTTTAGGCATAAAATCGGCTGGATATTCTGCAAACAAAGGAGAATATTTAGGTTATAAATATGTAACGTTTAGAGAATATCTTTCCAGATTTAAATCTTTTTTGGATGTTTTACGAAATCGTGAGCCACATTTTTTAGGTGGAGAAATTGATATTAACGGAGAATCTAATTATTCTAAAGAAGATAAACGATAAAAGAAAGTCCGAAAATTATGAACACAATTGAAAAACTACATCTAATTGAAAGTGTTTGGAGAAATTATATTTGGGAATATGACTTTTTTAGAGAAAAATTAAATTTTGACGATGAATCAAAAACAAATTATGTTGGTGTAATATTTGGTTATTTTCATGACACATTACCAATTATAACTAATTATATTAATGATAAATCTCCCTCTTCATTAAATAATGATTTTTTAAATTCAATTGGACTCCTACAAGTAATTTATTTACAGCAAGATTTAGTAATCGAATTAAACAAATCATTTGGCTTTAGCCATGATATAACATCAAATACAAATAGAGAATTAAGAAATGAATTAATTGGTCACCCTATTAGTAGATTTCAAAATAGGGCTTTAAAATCCTTTTGCCTTTTTGGATATGAAACTTCAAGAAGTAAAATTGTATATTTAAAATATGCTCAAAATAATAATTTTAAGTTTCAAGCAAAAGAATACCAAACAAATGAAATAATTGAAAATCATATAAAACTTCTAGATAAAAATTTTGAATTAATTTTAAACAAAATAAAAAAACTTTTTACTGAGTTTAAAAAACAGCTTAATTCAATTCTTGAAAATATAGACACTATAACATTTGAAATTTTAATTGAAGAAATAAGTAAAAACTTTAATTTTTATTTCAAATCTGATATTGTATTTAGCCGAGAAAACATACTAAAAACATATAATTTAAAAGACCAAGCATTGAGATACAATTATAACTTAAAGTTATTTTTAAGCAATCTTAAATGCAGTTTGATTGAAAACATAAATACTATAAATAACACATATCTTAGAAAAAAAGAAAATGTTATTGAATATGAATATATAGATTTACCAAGTAATTATACTTTTGGAAAACTATATAGCAATCATCCTATTTTTGGAATTAACTACTTTAAAGAAAGATTTTCATTCGATAAAGAAATCATAATAGAACTAGAAAATATGGAAAATAATATCGATAATGATTTTCAATACTATTGTTCTTATAATTATTTACAACATTTAATAAATGAAAAGCATCCCTCGTTCTTTAATGAATGATTTCACCTATTACAGTAAAAACATTTATTCCTGATTTCAAGCCAATTAAGATTGTCGAAAAAAAGAATAGAAACTTAAACAATTCTGCAAGATTTCTATTCTTTTTAAAAGATAAAAAATCCGATTCTTTATTCCTTTTCTAAAACTCTTTTTGCCAGTTTTCCAACAGTCAATCCTTGCACCAAAATCGAAAATAGAACTACAATGTAAGTTACTTCAAGCAGCAGGTTTTTATATTCTCCTTCAGGCATAGAAAGTACTAACGCAATAGATACGCCGCCACGAATACCTCCCCAGACTAAAACCATCAGAGAACCTTTATTATACGCCGATTTGATTCCGAAAAATTTAAATATGTCGAAAAATTTCCACGGTAAAACTATCGATATCAAACGAGAGAACAATACAATAAAAATAGCCACAATACCTGTTAGTAACTGCTTATTTAAATCTGGAAGCAATAATAACTCAAAACCAATAAATAAGAATAAAATTGCATTTAGTATCTCATCAATAAGTTCCCAGAATTTTCCCAAATAATCTTGAGTCACTTCGCTCATGGCCACTTTTTTACCATAATTTCCTATAATTAATCCGGCAACAACCATTGCCAGCGGACTAGAAACGTGTAAACTTTGAGCAATCAGAAATCCTCCCATTACAATAGAAAGCGTTATTAAAACCGAAACTTTATAATCATCGATTTTCTTCATAACATTTGATGCTGAAAATCCTAAAACAGCTCCTAGCAGAAGTCCGCCAATACCTTCTTTTGCAAATAACCAGGTAATGGAGCTAAAACTCATATCAAATGTCGGATCGGTTGCCATTTTTAAGACAACGGCAAACATTACTACCGCTACCCCATCATTAAACAAGGACTCACCAACGATTTTGGTTTCTATTCTCTTAGGAACTTTTGCTTCTTTTAAAACGCCTAAAACAACAATTGGATCGGTTGGAGAAATTAAGGTCCCGAAAACCAGACAAAATATATAAGGAATATTGATGCCAAAAAACGGTGCTATATAATAAAGCAGCAACGAAATAATCAAAGCCGATAAAACGACACTAACGGTAGAATAAATCATGATCGAAACTTTTTGTTCTTTCAGATCTGACATGTTAACGTGAAGGGCACCAGCGAATAACAGAAAATTCAACATCGCTCCCATTAAGATTTCATTGAAATCAAATTCTTTTATAAGATCAAAAAAATGTTTTGTTGTATCAGGAAAATAAGAATCTCCCAAAAGGCGAATTCCAACAGAAACAAGCATTGCGATAATCATGATTCCGATTGTTCCCGGAAGTTTTAAAAATCTTAAATTCAAATAGGCGAAGAAAGATGCTAGTACAATAAGCACCGAGAATGTGTAATATAATTCCATAAAATGTGATTTTTACAAAAATAGCTGTATCATTATTTAATCAAAAATTTCACGTGTTGAATTAACATAACTTTACAATTTGTTAAATAAGTTTCAATTATTTTTGAAAGTTTAAAAACTTTTACCTACATTTGAACTATGGAATTCAAAGAAGCAAAAAATAAATTCGTTCAGACTTGGGGAGCTTTAGGTTCTCAATGGGGCATTAATAAAACTATGGCACAGATTCATGCATTATTAATGGTCTCAAACGAAGCTGTTTCTATGGAAGATATTATGGAAGAATTACAGATTTCGCGAGGAAACGCCAGTATGAATCTTCGCGCTTTGATGGATTGGGGAATTGTATACAAAGAATACAAAGCCGGAGAAAGAAAAGAGTTTTTTACTGCTGAAAAAGATTTGGACGAATTAGCCGTTAAAATTTCGAGAGAGCGAAGCAAAAGAGAAATAAAACCTGCGCTTAAAATCTTAAAAGAAGTTTCTACTATTGAGGCCAAAGATTCGGCAGAGGAAAAACATTTTGTAGACCAGACTTCTAAACTCTATGATTTTGTTTTGAAAGCAGATAATATGTTAGATAAAATCACTGAATTTAATGATAATTGGTTGGGAAAACTTGTGATGAAAATCATGAAATAAAAAAATTTAATCAAAACTTTCAATTATTTCTGAAAGTTTAAAAATTTAAAAAATACTTAATATGAATTTCTTAAATGCACAATGGAAAAATTTAGCCTTATTTAATTATGAGGTTGATCGGGAAATTCTGGAAAAATATCTTCCAGCAGGAACTGAGATTGACATCTGGAACGGCAAATGTTATGTGAGCTTAGTCGGATTTCTTTTTAAAGAGACAAAAGTTTTAGGATTAAAAGTTCCGTTTCATGTCGATTTTGAAGAAGTGAATCTGAGATTTTATGTGAAACGTTCTGAAAATGACGAATGGAAGCGCGGTGTGGTTTTCATTAAAGAAATTGTTCCCAAAAAAGCCATCACATTTATTGCGAATACTTTGTATCAGGAACACTATGAAACGCAGAAAATGAAGCATGGAATCTTCGAAAATGAAAAGACAAATACTTTCGTTTATCAATGGAAAAACGGTAAAAAATGGAATACCATTCAGGTAGAAACTCAAAAAAATCCAACAGCAATTAAAGTTGATTCTGAAGCTGAATTCATTACTGAGCATTATTTTGGATATACTAAAATCAGCGATGAAACTACTTTTGAATATGAAGTTACACATCCGCGTTGGGAGCAACTGGAAGTTCTAAATCATTATGTTGATATTGATTTTGGAAAAACATACGGCGACGATTTTGCCTTTCTTCAAAACTTAAACCCAACTTCTGTTTTTCTGGCTAAAGGTTCTAAAATCGGAGTTAAGAATAAAAGAAAATTACAGATAAGACCTGTTTTAGAAGAAATGTATTAAGCTATTTACTAATCCAAAAAACCAAAAATTATGAAAACACTCGAAAATCAAACTTTACTTTATGATGAAGATTGTCCACTTTGCAGTTTGTACACAACGGGATTTGTAAAAAGCGGTATGTTAGATCAAAACGGAAGAAAATCTTATTGCGAATTATCAGCCGAAGAGCAAAATTTTGTGGACTTAAAAAGAGCTCCAAACGAAATTGCTTTAGTCGACAACAAAACCAAAACGGTAATTTACGGAATTGACAGTTTGATAAAAGTCGTTGGATTTTCTTTTCCTTTAATTGAAAAAATTTCAAACCTAAAACCAGTTCATTTCATTCTCAGAAAAATGTATTCTTTTATTTCTTACAATCGAAAAGTGATTATTCCGGGAAATGTAAAAGAAGAAAACAAATTGCAATGCACACCCGATTTCAATTATAAATATCGTTTTCTGTTTATTGGTTTTGCGTTGACTGTAACGACTTTTATTTTATTTGGGTATTCTAATTTGATATTGAATTTTCCAAAAAGCAGTATTACGAGAGAACTTATTTTAGCTTTGGGACAAATTGTTTTTCAGAGTTTATTTCTTTTTAAAGTCGATAAACAAACGATTATCAATTATGCCGGAAATTTAATGACGGTTTCTTTAATGGGAAGTTTAATCTTAAGTCCGATTCTGATTTTGAGTCAATTTGTGAATCTTCCTCAAATGATAATTTTAGGTTGGTTTGGAGTTACGGTTTTGATTATGTTTCTGGAACATTCTCCAAGAATTAAAATTTTAAAACTTCCATTTTACTTAACTTTCACTTGGATTTTGTATCGAATTATCGCGTTGTTTTTAATTTTAAATTAATTATTAGCCACGAATTCACGAATTACATATCAAAAAATTCGTGAATTCGTGGCGAAAAAAATAACACAAATGAGTAAACTTATTATAGCAGCGGGAACTGGATTTTTAGGGCAGGTTTTGGTCCGTCATTTCAAAAATAAATTTGAAGAGATTGTAATTCTGACTCGCGGAAAATCTAAAAATGCTGACGGAATTAAATACGTAAACTGGAACGCCAAATATTTTTCTGGTTGGGAAAAGGAACTAGAAAATGCTGACGTTTTAATTAATCTCGTTGGAAAATCTGTGGACTGTCGTTATACCAAAAAGAATAAACACGACATTTTATGGTCTCGAATAAAAAGCACTAAAATTCTAAATGAAGCAATTTTAAAATGTCAAAATCCGCCGAAACATTGGCTGAATTCTTCTACGGCAACTATTTATCGTTTTTCTTTGGATAAAGAAATGGATGAATTTGATGGCGAAATTGGAAATGATTTTTCTATAAATGTCGCACTTTCATGGGAAAAAGCATTCTTTAAAACCGAAACTCCAAATACTTTAAAAACCGCTTTACGAACTTCTATTGTTTTAGGAAAAAACGGCGGTGCATTGATTCCGTTAAAGAATTTAGCGAAGATTGGTTTTGGCGGAAAACAAGGAAATGGAAATCAGTTTGTGAGTTGGATTCATGAAGAAGATTTTGCGCGCGCTGTTGATTTTATTATTGAAAAAGAGCTTATCGGAAAAATTAATATTGTTTCTCCCAAACCAATTCGAAACGCAGCTTTTATGCAAAAGCTGAGAAAAGCTGTTGGTTTTACATTCGGAATTCCGTTGAGTAAAACGCTTTTAGAAATTGGTTCTTTTTTTATTCGAACAGAAACAGAATTGGTTTTGAAAAGTCGAAATGTGATTCCGAAACGACTTTTGGAAAATGGATTTGAGTTTAAATTTGGAGATATTGATAAAACATTTCGAGATTTATTGTAAACTCTATTTTGTCATTCTGAGCGATCCCGAGGCTTCGGGAGAAGAACGACAAAGATTAACCTTTGTGAAATAATACGTTTCCCACGATTTCAATCGTGGGCTATGTTTTTACATTCTTATTTTTTTTTCGCATTCAAGCATAGCCCACGGTTTCAACCGTGGGAACACAATCCAAATCCGTAACGTTTTGTCATTTCGACGAAGGAGAAATCTCCACGACATATTCCACAAAGATTGGAAATACTTTGTAGAGTCTCTTGCGGAGATCCTTCCTTCGTCAGGATGACAAACAAGACGTGATCAAATATTATAAATAACTTTTCTAATGACAACAATCCATCTTAGAACCAAAATAAAAGCACCAATAAAAAACGTCTTTGACGCCTCAAGAAATATTGATGTTCATCAACAATCTGCAAGCCAATCAAAAGAAAAAGCAGTTGCTGGAATAACTTCTGGTTTAATTAATTTAAACGAAACAGTAACCTGGCGCGGCAAACATTTTGGATTTTATTTGCAGCACAAAAGCCGAATTACTGTCATGAACTTTTATGATTATTTTGTGGATGAAATGGAAAAAGGTCATTTTAAATCTTTTAAACATGAACATTTTTTTGAAGAACAAAATGATTTTACGATTATGAAAGATCAATTGCAATATGAAACGCCTTTTGGAGTTTTCGGGAAATTATTTGATGTTTTGTTTTTGAAAAGGCATCTTATTCATTTTCTGATTGAAAGAAATAAAATTCTGAAAGAGTTTTGCGAAAACAAAATATGAATTGCCTCCAGCTTTAGCTGGAGGTGAAAATTTTATGGGTATTCAAGGCTTTAGCCAAAAGGTTAGATTTGGCTAAAGCCTCTTTGTTATCATTAATCTTCCTCCAGCTAAAGCTGTAGGCAATTGATCTGATTTTCTTTTGAAAATGAATCTTCTCGTTATACGTTTTGCGTGAAGGATAGGAGCTGGCTACCGAAGTAGCGCGGATAGCCCGACGCCTTTTTGATAAGTGGGCGAATAAGCGCAAAGTATGTTGGCCCACTTATCTAAAAGGGGGCACGCCCAAAGTATATTTACTCTTAAAAATAAACAATCATCAGCCACCAAAAAATCGGAACGGCTTCTACCCAAAAAGAAGTATAATATTTAGATCGGTTTGTGTTTGCAAAGGCAATAAAAAGCATTAGCATTATGACCATTATCAAATTTATAATGGCATCGTGATAATTGAATGTTGAAACAAAAACCTCGAGAAACCAAAACGGAATCAACAATAAAAATCCGAGAAGTTTGGTTTTTTTGACTCCGATTGTCTGCGGAACGGTTTGCAAATGCGGATCGTCATTAGCGAGATCTAAAATTTCGAAAACTAAAATCAGGACAAAAACCAAAATAAACCTTTGAATACATTTGATGAAAAAATCTACCGAAAACGGAATTTCAGCATTTATAAGAGGCAAAACCAAAGTGGCGCCGACCCAGCAAATGGCAACAATGTAAATTTTTACTCCAGCCCAGTTTCGGGCATTTCTTCGGTTTGGGAAAAAGGGTAATGTATAAAGTGCGGTTATAGCAAAAATTCCGAACGAGACAATTTGAGTAATTCGTTTTAATTGAAGAAAATAATAACCGACTAAAATCACCGAAATTAAACTCAAAACAGCGATGATTTTTAACTGTGTTGAAATTGGATTTTTCTTGACGCGAACCAGCGCGTCATATTTTACGAAATTATATCCTACAATTGTGCCGAAAAAAACAAAAAGCGCCATTGGCTCATCGTATTGAATATGAAATACATGGAAAGTAATATGCACCAAAGCGAAACACGACAAAGCCACGTGAATACTGCTGTTTAAATAAAAATTTAATATCTGTTTTAGAAGTTTCATGCCTCAAATCTAATCAATTGGTAACAAATCAACTCTTTAGTTAGAAATTTGATAAAAATTGAAGTTAAAAATACCTATTAAATTATTAATAATACTTAATTTTGCGCCACAAAAAAACAACACATTTACTTTCAAATGTTATTTGCCTCATAAAACTGAGGCTGATGGCATTGCCCTTAAAAATTTATATAGCTACAAATGAGAACAGATGCTTTTGCTTTAAGACACATTGGCCCAAGAGAAACCGATCTTCCGTACATGTTGAAGACTATTGGGGTTGACTCGATTGAACAACTGGTTTATGAAACACTTCCAGATGATATTCGTCTAAAAGCGCCGTTGAATTTAGATCCTGCAATGACAGAATTCGAATTTGCAAATCATATTCGCGAATTAGGGAAGAAAAATAAAACATTTAAATCATACATTGGTTTGGGTTATCACCCGACTATTGTTCCGGCTCCGATTCAGAGAAATATTTTTGAAAACCCGGGATGGTATACAGCTTATACTCCTTATCAGGCAGAAATTGCTCAGGGACGTTTAGAAGCTATTTTAAATTTCCAAACTACGGTTATCGAATTAACCGGAATGGAAATCGCAAATGCATCTTTATTAGATGAAGGAACTGCTGCTGCAGAAGCTATGGCGTTATTATTTGACGTTCGTACAAGAGATCAAAAGAAAAACAATACACATAAATTCTTCGTTTCTGAAGAAATTTTACCTCAAACTTTATCTGTACTTCAAACACGTTCAACACCAATCGGAATTGAATTAGTAGTTGGAAACCACGAAAACTTTGATTTTTCTACAGAGTTCTTCGGAGCAATTTTACAATATCCAGGAAAATATGGTCAAGTAAACGATTACAGCGCTTTTGTTGCCAAAGCAAAAGAAAACGAAATCAAAGTTGCCTTTGCTGCAGATATTTTATCATTGGCAACTTTAACTTCTCCGGGAGAAATGGGAGCTGCAGTTGTAGTGGGAACTACACAACGTTTTGGTGTACCAATGGGTTACGGTGGTCCTCACGCTGCTTATTTTGCAACTAAAGACGAATACAAACGTTCTATGCCGGGTCGCATCATTGGAGTTTCTGTTGATACAAACGGAAATCGTGCTTTACGTATGGCATTAGGAACTCGCGAACAGCACATTAAACGTGAAAAAGCAACTTCAAATATTTGTACAGCTCAGGTTTTATTAGCCGTTATGGCCGGAATGTACGCGGTTTACCACGGACCAAAAGGTTTGAAATACATTGCAAACAAAGTTCACGCTTCTGCGGTTACTGCTGCTGAAGCTTTAAATAAATTAGGAGTTTACCAAACTAATACGGCTTTCTTTGATACTATTTTAGTAAAAGCAGACGCTCAAAAAGTAAAAGCGGTTGCAGAGAAAAACAAAGTAAACTTCTTCTATCCTGATGCTGAAAGTGTTTCGATTTCATTTAACGAAACAACTGCAGTTGCCGACATCAACCAAATTATTGCGATTTTTGCTGAAGCTTTAGGAAAAGAAACTTTTACGGTTTCTGAATTATCAGGGGCAAGTCAATTACCGGCTTCTTTAGAAAGAACGTCGCCTTTCTTAACGCATGATGTTTTCAACAATCATCATTCAGAAAGTCAGTTGATGCGTTACATCAAAAAATTAGAGCGTAAAGATTTATCATTGAATCACTCGATGATTTCATTAGGTTCTTGTACAATGAAATTAAACGCAGCTTCAGAAATGTTGCCTTTATCTATGCCAAACTGGAACAGCATTCACCCGTTTGCTCCAGTTGACCAGGTTGAAGGTTACCTTACAATGCTTAAAAAATTAGAGCAACAATTAAATGTAATTACTGGTTTTGCTGGAACTACATTACAGCCAAACTCTGGAGCGCAAGGAGAATATGCTGGTTTAATGGCAATTCGTGCTTACCACATGTCAAGAAACGAAGGTCACCGCAATGTATGTTTGATTCCTTCATCTGCTCACGGAACAAACCCTGCTTCTGCAGCGATGGCCGGAATGAAAATCATTGTGACTAAAACAACTCCGGAAGGAAATATTGACGTAGAAGATTTAAGAGAAAAAGCGATTGAACACAAAGATGATTTATCTTGTTTAATGGTAACGTATCCTTCTACTCACGGAGTTTTTGAATCTTCAATTATCGAAATCACAAAATTAATCCACGACAACGGCGGATTAGTATATATGGACGGTGCCAACATGAACGCACAAGTTGGATTAACAAATCCTGCTACAATTGGCGCTGACGTTTGTCACTTAAACTTACACAAAACTTTCGCTATTCCTCACGGTGGTGGTGGACCTGGTGTTGGACCAATCTGCGTGAACGAAAAATTAGTTCCGTTTTTGCCAACAAACCCAATTTTGAATGTTGGTGGCGAACAAGCGATTACTGCTATTTCATCTGCACCTTACGGATCTGCTTTGGTTTGTTTAATTTCTTACGGTTACATCACAATGATGGGAGCTGAAGGATTAAAAAGTGCTACAGAACACGCAATTTTGAATGCAAACTATATGAAAGCGCGTTTCGAAGGTCACTATCCAATTCTTTATACCGGAGAATGCGGAAGAGCGGCGCACGAAATGATTTTAGATTGCCGTTCTTTCAAAGAAAACGGAATCGAAGTGGGTGATATCGCAAAACGTTTAATGGATTATGGTTTCCACGCTCCAACGGTTTCTTTCCCAGTTGCGGGAACTTTAATGATCGAGCCTACAGAATCTGAAGATTTAGCAGAATTAGATCGTTTTTGTGATGCATTAATCTCAATCAGAAAAGAGATTGAAGAAGCAACTGCTGATGATAAAAACAATGTATTGAAAAATGCACCGCATACTTTAGCAATGTTAACTACTGATAACTGGGATTTCCCTTATACAAGAGAAAAAGCGGCTTACCCATTAGATTATATTGCCGAAAATAAATTCTGGCCATCTGTTCGTCGTGTAGACGATGCGTATGGTGATAGAAATTTAGTTTGTAGCTGTGCTCCTATTGAAGCTTATATGGAAAACTAAGAATTTAGTTTTTATTAATATCCAGACCCGACAAGTTTTAAAATTTGTCGGGTTTTTTATGGTTTAAATTTTTGTTTCACGTTCCAACGAAACTTGAAACCTGAAACAAAAATAATAATCTAGGCGTGCCCACATCCCGATAAAAGGGCTATTTCACTTTACGCTTATTCGCCCTTTTATCGGGACGCGGTCGGGCTATCCGCGCTACTTCGGTAGCTT
>NZ_RPOC01000008.1 GCF_003946915.1 Flavobacterium ustbae | reverse complement strand
CCTGATGAAGCTGCAGTATATGTCGAATTGGTTGCCCCTGAAATGGCTGAACCGTCTCTGAACCACTGGTTTCCTGATGAAGCCGATGACGTAAGAACCACATTTCCGCCAGAGCAGAAAGTCGTCGCGCCTCCAGCGCTGATGCTCGGAGCCGCAGGAAGAGGGTTCACCGTTACCGAAGCCGGTGCAGAAGCTGCGCTTGTGCATGTTCCGTTATTGAACGTAACCGTATATGAGCCTGATGAAGCTGCAGTATATGTCGAATTGGTTGCCCCTGAAATGGCTGAACCGTCTCTGAACCACTGGTTTCCTGATGAAGCCGATGACGTAAGAACCACATTTCCGCCAGAGCAGAAAGTCGTCGCGCCTCCAGCGCTGATGCTTGGAGCCGCAGGAAGAGGGTTCACTGTTACCGAAGCCGGTGCAGAAGCTGCGCTCTGACATCCATTCCCATCTGTTACACGGACTGTATAACTTCCTGAAACCGAAACTGTGATCGCCTGTGTTGTTGCCCCTGTCGACCATACGTTGCCAGTTGCAGAGCTTGAAGTGAGGGTCACGCTACCTCCAGAGCAGAAAGTTGTAGATCCGCTTGGAGTGATTGTAGGGGTAGCAGGAAGAGCGTTTACTGTTACCACCACTGCTGACGAAGCTCCGCTCGTACATGTTCCGTTATTAAATGTGACAGTGTATGAGCCGCTTGAAGCTGCGATATATGTCGAATTGGTTGCCCCTGAAATGGCTAAACCGTCTCTGAACCACTGGTTTCCTGATGAAGCCGATGAAGTAAGAACCACATTTCCGCCTGAACAGAAAGTTCTTGAAGTAGTTGTAGTGATTGAAGGCGCCCCAGGCAAAGCATTCACTGTTATTGTACGAGTATCTATCAACGCACGATTACAAGTACCGTTACTAACATTAGTTAAGTTTAAAATCGTATTTGACGTGACGTTTGGTATTGTAACTGTTGCTGTTCCGCCAGTTATTGTTACAGTCCCTGAAGCTGCTCCCGAATAAGTAACAACATTTCCCGATGTTCCTGATATTGTAAAAACTGCATTTGATCCTGAACAAATAGGAGCATTTGTACCGCTAAATGATGCTGCTGTAGGTAAAGCATTCGGTGTCACTGAAACTGAAGCACTATTATTTCCTGTTGCATCATCTGCATTAGAAGATGTAATGGTTGCTGTATTAGTATAATTTCCTGAAGCCGAAACTTTAGCTGTTATAGTCAAATCTAGACTTGCACCACTATTTAATCCCGAAATTGTCCAAACTCCAGTATTACTATCATAAGAAGTTCCTGTTGGAGGTGTAGAAGAAACATAAGTATATCCTGAAGGAAGTTTATCCGTTACCGAAACACCTTCTGCATTAGATGGCCCCAAGTTTTTAGCCGTTACTGTAAAAACAACATCAGAGCCTATACATTGACTCGAAACATTAACCTTTTTTTCTACTGCAACATCACTACAAAGTGTAACTGTGATAGGAGAAGATTGTGAACTTACTCCACAAGATAATGTCGATGTTACCGTATAGGTTCCTGTTTTGGTTACTGTAATTGTATTTGAAGTTTGCCCAGAAATAACGTCACCATTATATCGCCATACATATGGAGAAAATCCAGGATCTGTTGTTAATACTGCTGATTGTTTTAAACAACTACCTACCCCAATATAGGTTTCTCTTGGTGCTGTTGGCTGTTGTGCAAAATTGGAGAAAAAAGCAGCCATAGAGTAACCATTACCTTGTTGAGCAATAGAAACCGTAAGCTTTGAATTACTATTAATAGAAATAGTGTTAGGACTATTTATCTGAGTCCTGTTAAAATCAATGATATACCAGCCTGTTGAGCCTAATTGACGTCTAGCAGTACCCGTTTTTGTTTCTAAATTCTCGCCATTTAGCATAACCGCATCAGTTCTGCTTCTTAACAATACATAGCCAAAATAATCTAATGTTTCATTATTGTATCCTTTAAAAGCCGAAGTTTCCACAAAATTAGATCCTCCACAAGCTGAAACAGGGGCAATTGTCGACACATCAACTTCGCAATTATCAGCTGTACCAGAATAAACCGCAACATTGCTGGTTGCAAAAACTCTTGAAGCTGAAAGCTGCTGGCCGGTAACACCATTTTGAAATGTATGAACTTGACCAGCATTTAATACTTGTGTCGTTGTACCAGATACAGTTCCTGTATTAGTGAAAGTTGTTATTGTCACTGTTGTATTATCTTTCGTGGCTACAACAGTACTCTGCTCAGCGGTATTATTACCTTTTCCCCTTTCCAAAAAATATTCTGTTCCCAAAACAGATATTGGAGGCAATTGATCAAAAGTTCCGTCTCCACATGCTTCTGGAGCATCTATTCGCACTCCCATATTCATTACAACAGGCCCAGATGACTCTACTAAAGATCCCATTGCAACATTAAATAAATAACTTTGCCCGGCTCCTAAGGTTGTTACCACGCTTCCGTTTACTTTCAATTGCGTGTTATTATTAATCGCCATAACACTATAAAAAGGTCGTTCTCTATTAGCCGTTCCCATAAGACGGTAGTACCCCACTCTGAATTCTACACCAATACCTGCATCTCCAAAACTAGTTAAGGAGGCATTTCCTTTAATATAATTATCTCCTCCCTCTCCTATAGCATCAGACGCAACATTTCTTAAGTTAACTGAAACAGCTCCTCCGGGAGTAGTGGCTGTAATTATAAGACCTCTATCATTATAAACTGTATTAGCATCATTAAATGGTATACCATTTGGATTTCCCACAAATCTGTAAACAGCTGGCGCTCCTTTTACAGTGGATAGTGTACCGGTTACAGAACCATCAGGTTTGGTCATGGCAATAGCAGTACCATCACTTTTGGTTATTGTAAAATTTACCGGAGTTAATGAATTAGTAGCAATTATAATTTCATTTGCTCTACTAGTGTATTGCCAAGGTGCTGGTGCAATGTAATGTTTTGCAAAAAACTGAGCTGATGCACTATAGCTAATTAGTAAAAGAAATAAAATAAGAAAATTTAGTTTAAATAAATTAAACTTTGGAAAAGTAAAGTTACGCATAGACAACTTGAGTTTGTGGAACAGAAAATTGAAATGCTAAAGAACGGATGATCGTTCTTGGCATATAGGTGAAATACGAAAAATTGTAGGGATTGGATTTTGAGTGATTGAAAAAGATTTTTTCAACACTGAAATAGTAAAGTTTTACCATAAGCATCAACGCGAGACACATATAATAGTCGTCTTAAGATTAAATTAGTAGTTTTGGAGCGACGAAAGTAGATAAACCCTGAAATTCCTAAGATATTACTCGATAAACTGCACAGAAAATCGTCAAACAACACAATTTAACAAATATGAATCGCGTCAGAAGTCTGAAAAACGTAAAGAATTGACAATGAAGGGTTATTATTTTCTTAAAGAATTGCGAATAAAACACAATATGACAGAAAAATCAAACAAAATGTCAAAATCACAAATAAATTAATATAGGATTTTATTTATAACAAAACACATAATTAACTGAAAAACAAATAATTAAAATTTTATTGTAAAAATTTAATATTTCGTTTAAGTCCATCAAATTTAGTTCTTTTAATAGGAGAGTTTTTAAAAACCAGTTTAAAGGTTTCTTCGGTAATTTCGATCCAGTCTTTTTTAGTGAAGGAAAGCAAATCTGGATTAGGATTGAACAAAGGTTCTGAATGGGGTTTAGAAAATCGATTCCACGGACAAACGTCTTGACAGGTATCACATCCAAACATCCATTCGTCAAACTTTCCTTTCATTTCTTCGGGAAGGTTTTCTTTGAGTTCGATGGTGTAGTAAGAAATACATTTACTGCCATCGACAATATAGGGAGCTACAATTGCTTGCGTGGGACACGCGTCTATACAAGCCGTACAAGACCCACAGTGATCTGTAACTGCATGATCATATTCTAAATCTAAATCAATAATAAGTTCGGCAATGAAGTAAAAAGAGCCGACTTTTTGAGTAATCAGATTACTGTTTTTTCCAATCCATCCCAAACCGCTTTTGGCAGCCCACGCTTTATCTAAAACAGGTGCCGAATCAACAAAGGCACGTCCCGACACATCTCCAATATTTTCTTGAATTGAATGTAGCAATTCCTTCAATTTGTCTTTTATTACAAAATGATAATCTTGTCCGTAGGCATATTTTGAAATCTTAAAACTTTCGTCGTTTTGTATCGAATCGGGATAATAATTAAGCAAAAGCGATACGACACTTTTACCATCATCTACCAATAAAGTTGGATCTAAACGTTTATCAAAATGGTTTTCCATATAAGCCATCTGACCATTTCGATTGTTCTTTAACCAGTTTTCAAGCCGAGGAGCTTCTTGTTCTAAAAATCCTGCTTTCGATATACCGCAAGAAAGGAACCCAAGCCTTTTTGCTTGTTCTTTTATAAACTTCGAATATTTTTCTTTAGAATTAATCATTATCTTTTAGAAAAAACAACTTCAATACCAACAGGTTTTAAGGTAATCAACGGATTAAAATTGACAGTATCTCCTACTGAAACAATTTTATATTTTTTTACAATGTGTGAAATTGCCAAACACATTTCATAAATAGCAAAACCAGCACCAATACACATTCTTGGTCCTGCTCCAAAGGGATAAAAATATTGCATAGAATGTTTTTTCTGTTCTCCTAAAAAACGGTTCGGATTAAAATCATCTGGGTTTTCCCAATATTTAGGATTTCGATGCAGCTCATAAAAAGAAACACCAATCAGAGTATCTTTTTTAATATTGAAATCTCCTAAAATATCATCTTCTACATTTTGTCTGTCTGTGATCCACGCAGGAGGATACAAACGCATTGATTCATTCAAAACAGCATTTATATAAATCATTTTTTGCAACTGCTCTACAATATCATCGCTTTCAGATTCAACTTCAAGAATTTCTTCAAGTATTTTTTGTTGTATATCTGGATGATTTCCTAATAAATACAATGTAAAAGTTAGGGCGTTAGCAGTAGTTTCATGTCCTGCAATGAAAAGAATCTTAATTTCATCTATTAACTGCTCAATAGACATTCCTTCACCAGTATCTTCATAGCGAGTTTCCAGTAGCATATTGAGTAAATCATTTACTTCTATTTTAGAAGCAGTTCTATCTTCAATTATCCCTCTAATGATTTCATTGTTTTCTTCAGCCAATTGAAGATGTTTCTTTACCTGGCCTGTAACAGAAAACCACCATGCTTTATGAGGCAGTCTTATTTCTTTAATTAGAAAATTCTGAACTGTCTCAATAATATATTTAATTCTATTTAGCTTTTCATCCGCAATAGAAAACTGAAATAACGATTTGGCAACAACATTAAAAGCCAATTCACTCATGACAGGAAAAAGATCCACTTTATCATTTGGAATTATCCCTTCCAACTCAGAAACAATTGTTGTTTTCATATTTTCAACCAACTGATTCATTTTCTGTTTATGAAATGCTGGCTGAATAAGTCTTCTTTGCTTTAACCAAAATTCTCCATCAACAGTAAGCAATCCTTTCCCTAAATATTTAGACAGATAAACAGACTGAAACTTAGATTTATGATAATTCTTATGATTTTTCTGCAGTATATATTGCGCAACATCATTATCCCTTGACAGAATGATGTGCTTTGATTTTCCTATTTTAATAGAAAAAGAATCACCAAAACGTTCAAAATATTTTTTATGATATGGTATAGGATTTCTACGAACTCCTTCTGCATCCTTAAAAAATCTAAAAATAGATAGTTTTGGCGGGTAATTATATTTTTTAGTTAGAGACATTTCTACTAATTATTCAAATAAACCTCCTTGAATATTGGTGTTTATCTTCCCAAGATGTTTATATGCTTTATCCGTAACTTCTCTTCCACGAGGTGTTCTCATGATAAATCCTTCTTGAATTAAAAAAGGTTCATAAACCTCTTCGATTGTTTCACTGCTTTCGCTAACTGCTGTTGCCAACGTAGAAAGTCCAACAGGTCCTCCTTTAAATTTATTGATAATGGTAAGCAATATTTTGTTATCCATTTCATCAAGACCATGAGCATCTACATTTAGTGCTTTTAAGGCATATCTTGAAATTTCAATATCAATTCTTCCATTGCCTTTAATCTGGGCAAAATCTCGAACACGTCTTAGCAACGCATTTGCGATACGAGGAGTGCCACGACTTCTACCTGCAATTTCTATAGCAGCTTCCAAGTCTATTGGCATTTTTAATATAGAAGCACTTCTTTCAACGATAGTCGTTAAAAGTTCAGTGGTATAATATTGTAATCGTGATGATATTCCGAAACGGGCACGCATTGGAGCAGTTAATAATCCTGAACGTGTAGTCGCTCCAATCAAAGTAAAGGGATTTAAATTGATTTGGACAGTTCTGGCATTTGGACCCGATTCAATCATAATATCAATCTTAAAATCCTCCATTGCCGAGTACAAATATTCTTCTACAACGGGGCTCAATCGGTGAATCTCATCAATGAATAAAACATCTCTTTCATCTAAGTTAGTTAGCAAACCAGCTAAATCACCAGGCTTATCTAAAACGGGACCAGAAGTAATTTTAATCCCAACCTGCAATTCATTAGCTAAAATATTTGCCAAAGTCGTTTTTCCAAGACCTGGAGGGCCATGAAAAAGTGCATGATCAAGTGCTTCACCACGCTGATTTGCGGCAGCAACAAATACTTTTAAATTTTCCAAAACTTGATCTTGTCCGGCAAAATCATCAAATGACAGCGGACGCAATCTTTTTTCAAGATCTAACTCTTCTGAGTTATATCCTTTAGTAGTAGGATCGAGATTTTCATTCATCCTACAAAGATATATAAACTAATCAGTTTGTAAAACACAATAAAATTCAAATTCCAAATAAGAAATTCCAAATTCCAATAGTTTATAAGCCTTATTGGAATTTGGAAGTGGAATTTTTATAAAAAAGAAAGACCATCTTTACAGATGGTCTTTCTTTTTTATTTTTAGTGGTGTAAAACTTCTTCACCTTCTTTCATTGGTACATTTTGAGGAACAAAATCTACATCATGATTTGGGTTACTGTAGTCATACGGCCAACGGTATACGTGAGGAATTTCTCCTGGCCAGTTTCCGTGAATATGCTCAACTGGTGTAGTCCATTCTAATGTAGTAGATTTCCATGGGTTTTGAACTGCTTTCTTACCGTAGAAAATACTGCTAAAGAAGTTGTATAAGAATACTAACTGGAACGCACCTCCTACAAGAGCAAATGTTGTAATTAAAACATTAACATTTTGCAAGTCATCAAATAATGGGAAGTTTGTGTTAGTATAATAACGTCTTGGCAAACCTGCTAATCCGATAAAGTGCATTGGGAAGAAAACTCCATAAGCACAAACTGCTGTTACCCAGAAGTGGATATAACCTAAGTTTTTATTTAACATTCTTCCGTACATTTTAGGGAACCAATGGTAAATACCAGCAAACATTCCGTAAAGTGCAGAGATACCCATTACTAAGTGAAAGTGAGCAATTACGAAATATGTATCGTGAACGTTAATATCTAAAGTACTATCTCCTAAAATGATACCTGTTAAACCTCCAGTAATGAAAGTAGAAACCATTCCAATAGAGAACAACATTGCAGGGTTAAATTGTAAGTTACCTTTCCATAAAGTTGTAATCCAGTTAAATGCTTTTACAGCAGATGGAATTGCAATCAATAAAGTTGTAAAAGTAAATACAGATCCTAAGAAAGGATTCATACCTGAAATAAACATGTGGTGACCCCAAACGATTGTTGATAAGAATGCAATTGCAAGAACTGACATGATCATCGCTCTGTAACCAAAGATAGGTTTACGAGCATTTGTTGCCATAATTTCAGAAACAAGACCCATCGCTGGTAAGATTACGATGTAAACCTCAGGGTGACCTAAGAACCAGAATAAGTGCTCGAACAATACAGGTGAACCACCTTGGTAGTGTAAAACTTCTCCAGCAATATAGATATCAGATAAGAAGAATGAAGTACCAAAACTTCTATCAAAGATCAACAATAAAGCTGCAGATAATAAAACTGGAAATGAAATAACACCAATGATAGCTGTTACGAAAAAAGTCCAGATTGTAAGCGGAAGTCTAGTCATAGACATTCCTTTAGTTCTTAAGTTAAGTACAGTAACAATGTAATTTAAAGATCCCATCAAAGAAGATGCGATGAAAATAGCCATAGATACTAACCATAATGTCATACCTGTTCCTGATCCTGGAATTGCTTGTGGCAATGCACTCAAAGGAGGATAGATTGTCCATCCTGCAGATGCTGGTCCAGCTTCAACAAATAAAGAACATAACATTATAACAGCTGATAAGAAAAATAACCAGTATGAAATCATATTCATGAATCCAGACGCCATATCTCTAGCTCCAATTTGAAGCGGAATCAATAAGTTACTGAAAGTTCCACTTAAGCCTGCCGTCAGTACAAAGAATACCATGATGGTACCGTGAATTGTAACTAAAGCCAGATAAATATCATTTGCCATTACACCATCAGGTGCAAATTTATCTCCTAATAAAACATTAAATATCTTGAAAGACTCTTCTGGCCACGCTAACTGCATTCTAAATAATAAAGACATTGCAATACCAATGATTCCCATAATAATACCAGTAATCAAGTATTGTTTAGCAATCATTTTGTGGTCTATACTAAAAATATATTTAGTAATAAACGTGTCTTTATGATGATGTTCGTGCTCGTGATCGTGTCCGTGATCGTGATCGTGCGCTTCTGCTGACATATATGTGTACTTTAAATTTTCTAAATTAATTATTTCATCGCAACTTTAGCTACAGCCGCTTTTACCGTATCAACTACTGCTTTTACAGTATCGATTACTTTTGCAGTAGAGTCTGCAGTTGGTGCAGCTCCTTCAGCTGGTTTCTCTGCAGCTGCTGCTGCTTTAATATCTTGAGCTAAAGTAGTTTTCTCGCTTAACCATTTTTTGTAATCTTCTGGAGTATCAACTACAACTTTCATTTGCATATTGTAGTGAGAAGCTCCACAAATTTTATTACATAATAATAGGTAATCAAATGTATAAGGATCTAAAGCTGTACCACCTTTTGCAACTAACTCAGTACTTCTTTCAGCTCTAAGTTTGTTGATATTTGCAACTTTTTCTACCATAAATGGTAACTCTCTATATTCTGAAGTAGTATAAGTTGGTACGAAAGCAAATTCAGTAACCATACCAGGAACACAGTTCATTTGTGCTCTAAAGTGAGGGAAGTAAGCAGAGTGCAATACATCCTGAGAACGCATTTTAAAGTGAACTTTTTTTCCTTTAGGAATATGCAATTCAGAAACTACGATATCATCTTGAGCATTAGGATCAGACATATCAACTCCTAATGTATTTATTCCTTCGATCAAACGTACGTTCGCTTTACCTAATACGTTATCTTGTCCAGCATATCTTGCAGTCCATTTAAATTGCTGAGCATATAATTCAATCTCGATTACATCTTCATCTTTATCAACGAACATAATGTTATTCCAAGCATATAATCCATAAAGAATTAAACAAGCTAAAACAACAGAAGGGATAATACTCCAAATTGCTTCTAATTTATTACTATCAGCAAAGAACAATGCTTTTTTATCTTTGTTACCTTTATATTTAAAAGAGAACCAATATAATAAACCTTGTGTAATTACTTGAACTGTAAAAATTAAAACCCAAGTAATATTCATTAAATTATCTACTAAACCACCGTGCTCAGAAGCAGGGGTATGAAGTGCCAAATTACCCCATTTTAGTAAACCATAAATCGTAAATATATAAATGAAAGCTAAAAAGCCAAACATGATATATCCTTGAATGTTATTATCATTATCCGATGCAACCTGAGAATCATCCGAAGAAGTTCCTACCTGAGTAAGATCAAATATCTTCGTCAATTGCCATAATGCAACCGCTAATAAAACTAAAACTATAATTACCAACAAACTTGTCATCTGTTTACTTCTTTAAATATTAATAATGAAAATGTTTACTTTCTTCGATGAAAGGATTTCTTTTTGCAAGCAAAGGAGATTTAGTTAATGCATTAAACACAACAAATATAAATAAACCTAAGAAGAAAAGAATCGATGCAATTTCAGGAACTCCAATAAACCATTTGTCTCCTACTGTACCAGGCATAATCATATTAAAGAAATCAACATAATGACCTAATAATATCACAATACCAGCCATAACAACAACCCAGTTAAGACGTTTAAAGTCAGTATTGATTAATATTAATAATGGGAAAACAAAGTTCATAACAACCGCTCCAAAGAAAGGAAGGTTATATAATTGAATTCTTGTTACAAAATAAGTTACCTCTTCTGGAATGTTAGCGTACCAAATCAACATAAATTGAGAGAACCATAAATAAGTCCAGAATACACTAATACCAAACATGAACTTAGCTAAATCATGGATATGACTTGTATTTACATACTCTAAATATCCTTTTGATTTTAAGTAAATAGTTACTAATGCAATAGCAGTAATTCCACTTACAAAAAATGATGCAAATACATACCATCCAAATAATGTACTAAACCAGTGTGGATCAAATGACATAATCCAATCCCAAGACATGATAGACTCAGAAACAATGAAGAATACTAAAAATCCTGCAGAAGCTTTGAAGTTCTTTTTGTAGTAAAGATCATCATTAGCTTCGTCTTGAGCTAAACAGTTTTTTCTAGAAATATAACGGTATAAATTCCATCCTGCTAAGAAAATAGCTGCTCTTACGATCCAGAAAGGAAAATTTAAGTAACCTGATTTTCCAGCAATGATAGCATCATAATTTGGGTTTTTAGGATCAGTAACTCCATCACCTAACCATACAAAAATATGATTAAAGTGTAATCCACATAATACTAAAAGTATAAAGAAGATGATAGAACCAGCTGGTAAGTAAGCCGTTATACCCTGCATTACTCTAAATAAAACTGGAGACCAACCTGCTTGAGCAACTTGTTGAATAGCGTAGAAAGCTAAAACTCCCATTGAAAGCAGTAAAAAGAAAATACAGGCTACATATACAGCAGACCAAGGCTTATTTTGCAATTGGTGTAATACGTGCTCTAAATGTTTTTCGTGTTCATTTGCACCAGAAACTTCTGCATGCGCTGCTCCTTTATGAGCATCATGTGATGCTTCAGCAGCCTCATGATGACCTGCTTCTTTGTGAGATGCCTCCGCTTTTTCTTCATGTGCAGCACCATGTGAACCATGTTCATCTGCAGCTAGTATTTTTTCAACTTCTTGAATATCTTTTGGTGCACTTAAAAAACCATACCCAATTCCTAATAGACCAACGGCCATTAAGATGATAGAAAAAGTTTTTAATTTACTTGAAAATGTATACATATCTATTACGATCAGTTTGTTCAACAATTATAATTGGCTTTTTAGTTTCAGAACATAGTCAGCAACTAACCAACGTTCGTGAGCACTTAATTGATTTGCATGTGAACCCATTGCATTTAAACCATAAGTCTCAACATGAAAGATACTTCCTTCTGTGATTTCTCTGTCTTTATAGCTAGGTACTCCAAGAAATTTCTCTCTTTCAACCAATTTACCTTTACCGTTACCAGTTGCACCATGGCAACTCATACAGTAAATCTCGAAAAGCTCTTTACCTTTTCCAGAATTTTTTTCGATAGAATCCAAAGGAGATTTTAAATTAGCTTTTGCTAATTCATAACCAGCAGTTGAATTTTCGTATTCATAAGGTTCAAAACCTCTATTAATAGTTCCTGCAACAGGAAGCTGTCCTTCTTTTCCTCCCTTAAATATTTTAGCTTCTGTATACGGCTCGTAAGCAACAGACTCATACATATTTGGGAAATACTGATAGTTCGGTGCCGAATTATTGTGGCAAGATGAAACTAAAATAGTTATACCAACTAAAAGTGTTATTTTATATATCCTTTTCATAGCTACAATTAATTCTTTTCTATTACTTTAACTTCAACAGCTCCAGTTCCTTCAAAGAAAGAAACCAATTCAGCCTCGTTATCATTTACAGCAACCTCCATTAAAAAGTGGTCATCTGTTGTTCTTACATCAGGGTTTTCAGCTTCTTTAAATGGCCATAATCTACTTCTCATGTAAAAAGTAATTACCATTAAGTGAGCCGCAAAAAATACTGTCATCTCAAACATAATTGGCACAAAAGATGGCATATTTTGGATAAAACTAAAACTTGGTTTACCTCCAATATCCTGTGGCCAGTCATGAATCATGATGTATCCCATCATAGTTGTTGCAACAGAAATACCAACACATCCATATAAAAAAGCACATATTGCTAATCTTGTTGGTGCTAATCCCATGGCTTTATCCAATCCGTGAACTGGGAATGGAGTAAAAACCTCTTCAATATGATGATGAGCAGCTCTAGTTTTCTTTACTGCATTCATCAAAACGTCATCGTCATTATAAATGGCGTATATTACTTTATTACTCATGATGTGAATCTTTACTGTTTGCTCTTTCTCTAATGTAATTATCTCCAGTTCCTTTCAAAATTGTTTTAACCTCTGCCTGAGCAATTACAGGGAATGTTCTAGAGTATAATAAAAACAATACAAAGAAGAAACCAATTGTTCCAATGAAAATTCCAATATCAACAAATGTTGGTGAGAACATTGTCCAAGAAGATGGAAGGTAATCTCTATGTAAAGAAGTAACAATAATTACGAATCTTTCAAACCACATACCGATGTTTACTACAATCGAGATGATAAATGAGAACATGATACTTGTTCTTAATTTTTTGAACCACATAAACTGAGGAGAGAATACGTTACAAGTCATCATTGACCAATATGCCCACCAGTAAGGTCCTGTAGCTCTGTTTAAGAATGCGTATTGCTCATATTCTACACCTGAATACCAAGCTACGAATAACTCAGTGATGTAAGCCACACCTACAATAGATCCAGTAATCATGATAATGATATTCATTAACTCGATATGCTGTAATGTGATGTATGCTTCAAGGTTAGAAACTTTTCTCATAACAATCAACAATGTGTTTACCATTGCGAATCCTGAGAATACCGCTCCAGCAACGAAGTATGGAGGGAAAATTGTTGTATGCCATCCTGGAATTACCGAAGTAGCAAAGTCCATAGATACAATGGTGTGTACAGAAAGTACAAGAGGAGTAGCTAAACCAGCAAGTACTAAAGATACTTCTTCAAAACGTTGCCAATCTTTTGCTCTACCGCTCCATCCAAAACTTAAGATAGAATAAACTCTTTTGTTAAATGGAGTTATAGCTCTATCACGTAGCATTGCAAAGTCAGGCAATAAACCAGTCCACCAGAAAACTAATGATACTGAAAGATACGTTGAAATCGCGAATACGTCCCAAAGTAATGGTGAGTTAAAGTTTACCCATAAAGATCCAAATTGGTTTGGAATAGGTAATACCCAGTATGCTAACCATGGACGTCCCATGTGAATAATTGGAAATAAACCTGCTTGTACAACAGAGAAAATGGTCATTGCTTCTGCAGAACGGTTAATCGCCATTCTCCAACGCTGACGGAAAAGTAATAATACCGCAGAAATTAATGTTCCAGCGTGACCAATACCAACCCACCAAACGAAGTTAGTAATATCCCAAGCCCAGCCAACTGTTTTATTTAATCCCCATGTTCCGATACCGGTAGATACGGTGTAAATTATACAACCTAACCCCCAAAGGAAGGCTATTAATGCGATTGAAAATACAATCCACCATTGTTTATTTGCAGGTCCTTCAACAGGCGCTGCCACATCTACAGTTACATCATGATATGATTTATCACCTATAACTAAAGGTTTTCTAATGGGTGCTTCGTAGTGAGACGACATAATCCTTTATATTGTTTCTTATTAATAATTTACTAAGTGTTTCTAACTTTTACATGATAGAAAACGTTTGGTTTTGTACCAACATGCTCTAATAAGTGATAAGCTCTTTCGCTTTCAGCTAATTTAGCAACTTCACTTTCTTTATCATTTACGTCTCCAAAGACCATAGCTCCAGAAGAACAAGCTGCAGAACAAGCACAAGCATTGTTGAACTCATCTTTCGCTACTACTCTACCTTCACGTTTTGCTTGAAGAATTACAGCCTGAGTACTTTGGATACAGAAAGAACATTTTTCCATAACTCCACGAGAACGAACGTTTACGTCTGGGTTTAATACCATACGACCTAAATCGTCATTCATATGATAATCGAATTCACTGTTTTTGTTGTACAAGAACCAGTTGAAACGACGAACTTTATAAGGACAGTTGTTTGCACAGTAACGAGTACCAACACATCTGTTATAAGCCATGTGGTTTTGACCTTGACGACCGTGAGAAGTTGCAGCAACAGGACAAACTGTTTCACAAGGTGCATGGTTACAGTGCTGACACATTACTGGTTGGAATGCTACTTGTGGATTATCTCCTGGATTTTCCATTTCATTAAATGTAGATAATGAACTAGATAAACCTGCAATTCCTTCTTTTCTTTCGTTATCACCTTCAAAAGTGCTTTCAGAAGAATAGTATCTATCAATACGCAACCAGTGCATATCACGGCTTCTTCTTACCTCTGCTTTACCTACAACTGGAACGTTGTTTTCAGCGTGACAAGCGATAACACAAGCTCCACAACCAGTACAAGCATTTAAGTCGATTGAAAGGTTGAAGTGGTGACCAGTTGTACGATCAAATGATTCCCATAAATCTACAGTTGTAGCTTCAACTTCTTGGTGATCTAAAGATACCATTGGTTTTTCATTCCAATGTTCAGCATCTTTAGTATTGAATATTTCTAAAGAAGTTTCTTTAATAATATCTCCTCTTCCCATCAAAGTTTTCTGACCTTGAACACAAGCAAACTCATGTACTCCAGCAGCCTTTGCAATAGAAACAGATTGAACACTATTGAAACCTTTATATAAAGCGTAAGCATTTAAACCTACTTGCATTTCTTCTTTTAGAGCCGCTTTACGACCGTAACCAAGAGCTAGACCTAAAGTTCCAACTGCTTGTCCTGGCTGAACGATAACTGGAACATTTTCCAATTTAACTCCATCAACAGTAAGAGTAGCATAACTACCATCTAAACCTCCATTAGCAACAATTTCGTTTGATAATCCAAGTTTTTTAGCATCTGCATTAGAAACTGTAACATAGTTATCCCAAGAAACTCTTGTAATTGGATCTGGGAACTCTTGTAACCAAGGGTTGTTAGCGTGCTGACCATCTCCTAATCCAGTTTTAGTATATAATACTAATTCAAACTCACCAGCAGATTTAGATTTTGCAACAGCATTTGCAGCAGAAGCAGCATCAATAGCACCTCCAGTCAATACTGAAGATCCAAGAATAGCTACACCATCATGTAATACTTTATTCCAAGAAGCTCCTGTAGTATAAGCTCCAGAATTTGTTTTTAAATAGTCATAAAAAGTACCTGCTGTACCATTTACTGACAATAAAACATCTTGAAATTGTTTTGTATTAAAGATCGGACGGATTGTAGGCTGAGTTAAGCTGTATGTTCCACTTGTAAGCTCAAGATCCCCCCAAGACTCTAAATAGTGAGGAGCTGGCGCAGCAATTGAAACGATTGATGCAGTTTCATCTTCTTTTAATGAAAAAGCAACTGATGTTTTAACTTTTTTCAATCCAGATACAAAAGAAGCTGAATCAGCCAAAGTGTAAACAGGATTAACTCCACTCATAATTAAAGTATGAACACTTCCTGCGTTCAAATCTTTAATTAACTGTGCAACTACAGCATTAGAACCTTTTCTAATTTGTCTTGCTCCAGCAGTATTAAAAGCTTCACTAGCCAATGCTTGATTGATAGCTAAAACTAATA
This sequence comes from Flavobacterium ustbae, assembly GCF_003946915.1. Classification (GTDB taxonomy): domain Bacteria; phylum Bacteroidota; class Bacteroidia; order Flavobacteriales; family Flavobacteriaceae; genus Flavobacterium; species Flavobacterium ustbae. Next base: position 203,100 of record NZ_RPOC01000008.1, on the reverse strand, counting down.
ATTGAGCATTTTTATCTTCAATTCCAGATACTAAAACTCCTTTTGAACCAGCAGCTTTAAGTTGCTGAGCAGCTTTTACTACTTCAGTCTTAAATGCACCTTCCAAAGAAACAGGAACAGAAGCACCTACAACGATATTATAAATTTGAACTAAAGCTTGTTTTTGAGCAGCTGTAGTCATTGGAACACGCTTATCAGCAGCTGCTCCAGATAATGTCATATTTGATTCAAACTGGAAGTGACGAGACATTTTTCCATTTTGAGGAATACGTCCTTTTGCATATCCAGAATCGTATCCACCTCCTTGCCAGTCTCCTAAGAAATCAGCACCAACAGATACAATTAAAGAAGCTTTTGAGAAATCGTAATCAACTAAAGCTCTTTGACCATACGCAGCTTCAAAAGCATCTAAAGCTTCAGATGATGAAACCGCATCATATACTACATGCTTAGCGTTTGGATTTTTTGCAATAAACTCTGCAATTAATTTTTCAGTAGATGGACTTGCTAAAGTATTAGTTAATAATACCACTTGTCCACCTTTTGCTTTTGCATCAGCTAAGCTTGATTTGATTTTTAAATCAACTGCATACCAAGAAGAATCTTTTCCGTCTACTTTTGGTTCTTTCAAACGAGCGCTATCATACAATCCTAAAATAGATGCATGAATTCTTGCATTAGCTGCAAATTTAGCTCCAGCAATTGTATTGTTTTCAATTTTAATTGGACGACCCTCACGAGTTTTCACCAAAAGATTAGCAAAATCAAATCCATCAAAAACTGTAGTTGCATAATAATCTGCAACACCAGGAATGATTTGTTCTGGTTGTAATACATAAGGGATAGACTTGTGAACAGGACCTTCGCAAGCAGCTAATGTTACAGCCGCCGTACTAAACCCTACGTACTTTAAAAAGTCACGACGTGAAGTTCCTGATGTAGATAAAGCATCAGCGTTACCCAAAAACTCATCAGTAGGAATTTCTTCAACAAACTCGTTATTTCTAAGCGCCTCAACAATAGAGCTATTTTCTAGCTCTTCAACACTTTTCCAGTATTTTTTGTTTGATGACATTGTATATATATATTAAAATCTTAATAAATCGATTAATAGTGGCATTTACCACACTCTAAACCTCCCATTTGCGCTGCAGTTAATTTCTCTACACCGTATTTTTTAGAAAGTTCAGCATGAATTTTGTCATAGTAAGCATTACCTTCCATCTTAACATCAGTTTTTCTATGGCAATCAACACACCATCCCATTGTTAATTTAGAGTACTGCTTCATGATTTCAAATTCTTGTACTGGTCCGTGACAAGTTTGACATTCGATACCAGCAACAGAAACGTGTTGAGAGTGATTGAAGTAAACAAAGTCAGGCAAGTTATGAATACGAACCCATTTTACAGGTTTTGTTTTTCCAGTATAAGCTTGTTTAGTTTTATCCCATCCAACAGCATCGTATAATTTTTGGATTTCACCATCATAAAAAGCTTTGCTGTACTCAGCTGTAGCAGTCGTTTCTGCAACCTCAGAAATATTTTTATGGCAGTTCATACAAACATTCAAAGAAGGAATACCAGCCGTTTTACTTACACGAGCAGCAGAGTGGCAATATTTACAATTGATCTCGTTATCACCAGCATGAATTTTGTGAGAATAGTGAATTGGCTGAATTGGCTCATAATTCTGATCTACACCTACTTGCATTAAGTATCCATAAACAAAATAACCACTCGCCAAAAGCAAGAAAATTGCAGTTACCAAAACCAAGAATTGGTTTTTAGCGAAAGCTTTCCAAATTGGAGTTCTAGCTTCTTTTGGAGCAACTTCAATGCCGTTTTTATTTGCTACTTTCGTTAACACTTTGTTCACCATGAACAACATAACTACTAAGATAGCCATTACAAGAGCAAGAGCTCCTAAAATAATATTATTTGATATAGCTCCATCCTGAACATTTGTCCCTGGAGGAGTTGCACCACCAGCCGCAGCCGCAGCAGGCTCAGCTTTTGGTTCAGAAGTATAAGCTAAAATGTTATCAATATCTCCTTCAGACAATTGAGGAAACGAAGTCATAACAGCTTTGTTATTTTCCTCAAAAAGTTTAACAGCAACAGCATCACCTGACTTAATCATGTCAGAACTGTTATGCACCCATTTGTAAAGCCAAGCTCTATCATGCTTATCTGCGACCCCTCTTAAAGCTGGACCGGTTGATTTAGCATCTAATTTGTGACATGCAGCGCAATTTGCATTAAAAAGTTCTTTCCCTTTTACTGGATCACCGCCTCCTGCAGCTGGAGCAGCGGCAGCTTCAGGCGCCGCCGGAGCAGCAGCTTCTTGAGCAAATGAAGTTAGGGAGAAAATTAACGTTAGCGATAAGCCAAGCAGTAATTTTCTTGAGATCGAATTATGGTTACCCACCTTTTTCATATAGTATAAATAATTGTCTACTAATTTTTGGTATGATTTTTTCTGTACTAAATCCAGTATAAATCTATACCCTTTTTTAAAACTTGCCACAAAAATACGACTTATGAGCTATTCTCAAAACCTTAAAATAGTCTTAATTATCAATTTATATCAATTCTAAATAATATTAAAATTTTACTCTCAAACTTTAAATAGTATTTTTGCATAAAAACCATCACATTATGAGAATTTTAAGTCCTTCAAAAAATCTTTTCTTAACAATTACAACGATTGCTTTGGCACACAATATTAACGCTCAAGACCAAAATTTAACATTGAATCAAGATCCTAAATTTGAGCAATTATTAAACGAGAAGCGTAAAATTAACACGTCAATAAATACAAACGATACTTATAGAATTCAAATCTTTAGCGGCAAAAGCGAAGAGGCAAAAAAAACGTTATCGGATTTCAAAAGAGAAAATTCAAATATTGACGGAACTATCATTTTTAGCACTCCTAATTACAAAGTAATTGTTGGAAATTTTAAAACCCGTATTGAAGCCGAAAGAAATTTGGTAGAGATTAAAAAAAGATACAAAAGTGTTTTTTTACTTAAACCAGGAAGATAATAATTCCAAAACAAAAAAAGCGAGATAAAAATCTCGCTTTTTTTGTTTTAATTCAAGACATCTTAAAATCTATTACTCCAGATTGTCTGTTAAAATCATCTTATTTTTTAAGTTATTTTACAACTTTAATTCCGTTCGCTAAAAAACGAATTTCTTCTTTTGGCATTGTAATAGCATCTATTTCTGCCTTCGTTTTTTTAGCGTCTTTTGCATAGTGCTTCAAATCTTCTACAGATGTGACTTTTCTTTCTACATCTCCCTCTAAAACCACATTCTTACCTTTTAATGCAGTCGGAACAAAAAAAGCATAATCTTTCATTTTAACAAAGAAAGAAGCTCCGTTTTCAGTCTTTACACTTACCCAGCATCCTCTTTTCGGACACACATCCGTCACTTCTCCTTTTACAGCAACACTTTCTATTTTGTTTGCAGTTTTTAAATCCCTTTCCAAATCTTCAACTGAAATTGCCTTGTCTACTATAGCATTCGAAATATTTTCTCCATAGTAATCCCCAACTAAAGCATTACCAGCCGGCGGAGTTGCTTTTTCAACTGCTTCTTGAGCAAAAGATGAAGCAGAAAAACATATAAATAAAACCATCAGGTAAAATCCTTTTTTCATATTTCCTTATTTTATTTAAGATATTAAAAATTTTAATAAGCTAAATTACAAATTTATCCTCATTGTTTTTTGTTAAATAAAAATAGAATCTAACCAAAAAAAAGTCCCAAGTAAATTGGGACTTTTTTTATATATAATTAAAATATTATTTCAATTTCTTTTTGATTGCTACTTCATGATAAGCTTCGATAACATCATTTATTTCGATATCATTAAATCCTTTAATCTGAATACCACAATCATACCCTTTAGAAACCTCTTTAACATCATCTTTGAAACGTTTCAGAGCAACTAACTCGCCAGAATGCACTACAACGCCATCTCTAATAACTCTAATTTTAGCGGCTCTAAGAATTTTACCATCTGTTACCATACATCCTGCGATTGAACCAACTTTAGAAATTTTGAAAATCTCACGAATTTCAGCTGTTCCTAAAATCTCTTCTTTCATTTCTGGAGCAAGCATTCCTTCCATCGCATCTTTCAAGTCATCGATAGCAGCATAGATAATAGAATAGTAACGGATATCGATTTCTTCTTTATCTGCAAGCTGTCTAGCATTACCTGCTGGACGAACATTAAATCCGATAATGATTGCATCTGATGCAGAAGCTAAGTTAACATCGGTCTCTGTAATCGCACCAACACCTTTATGAATGATATTGATTTGAACTTCTTCTGTAGAAAGTTTAGAGAACGAATCAGACAATGCTTCAACAGAACCATCCACGTCTCCTTTAAGGATCACGTTTAATTCTTTAAACTGACCAAGAGCAATACGACGTCCGATTTCATCAAGCGTAATATGTCTTTGTGTACGCACAGATTGTTCACGCATTAATTGAGAACGTTTAGATGCAATTTGTTTTGCTTCTTTTTCATCTTCAAATACATTGAACTTATCACCCGCAGTAGCAGCTCCGTCTAAACCTAAAACAGATACTGGAGTCGAAGGCCCAGCTTGAAGAACAATATGTCCTCTTTCATCATGCATTGCTTTCACTTTTCCATGATGCTTACCTGCTAACATGTAATCTCCAATTTTCAAAGTACCTTGCTGTACTAAAATTGTAGAAACATACCCTTTTCCTTTATCTAAGAAAGCCTCAACAACAGTTCCTTGCGCTGCTTTATTTGGATTTGCTTTTAAATCTAAGATTTCAGCTTCTAATAAAACTTTTTCAAGTAATTCTTTTACACCTGTTCCTACTTTTGCAGAAATATCATGCGATTGAATTTTTCCACCCCAATCTTCAACAAGTAAATTCATACCAGCCAAACGTTCTTTGATCTTATCAACATTAGCGTTTGGTTTATCAATTTTATTGATTGCAAAAATAATTGGAACTCCTGCCGCTTGTGCGTGAGAAATTGCCTCTTTGGTTTGCGGCATGATATCATCATCGGCAGCTACCACAATAATTGCGATATCTGTAACTTGAGCTCCACGTGCACGCATCGCGGTAAACGCCTCGTGACCAGGAGTATCTAAGAATGCGATTTTTTGCCCATTATCTAAAGTAACTCCGTACGCTCCAATGTGCTGTGTAATACCTCCAGACTCACCAGCGATAACATTTTCTTTACGAATATAATCCAGTAAAGATGTTTTACCGTGGTCAACGTGACCCATTACCGTTACAATTGGCGCTCTAGTTACTAAATCTTCTTCTCTGTCTTCTACAACTTCAATCGCTTCTTCGATATCTACTGTAATAAACTCAACATCGTAACCAAATTCGTCAGCCACAATAGTTAAGGTTTCAGCATCAAGACGCTGATTCATGGTTACCATGATTCCTAGAGACATACAAGTTCCTATTACTTTAGTAATCGGCACATCCATCATGATAGCGATTTCACCCACTGTAACGAATTCAGTAACCTTAATAGTTTTACTTCCTTCATCAAGAGCTCTTTGCTCATCATCAGATTTCTGACGGTGCGTTTCTCTTTTATCTCTTCTATATTTAGCCGCTTTAGATTTCCCTCCTTTACCTTGAAGTTTTTCAAGAGTTTCTCTAATTTGGTTTTTTACTTCTTCTTCAGTTGGCTCAACTTTAGCTACAATTGCAGGACGGTTTCCTTTTACAAAACCAGGTCTCTGACTTCTATTAGCATTAAAACCTCCGCCACCATTGTTATTTTGTCCCGGTTTATTTTGATTTGGCGTTCCAGGCGCATTACCTGTAGCAGGTTTTGGCGCACCAGGCACACCTGGTTTAGGACCAATTCTCTTACGCTTGTTTTTATTTGCGTTATTATTATTTCCAACTCCAGGAGTTCCAGGCTTATTTTGAGCCGCTTTAGGATCTTCTTTCTTTTTCTTAGGTTTATTAAATTGAGATAAATCAATTGTTTGCCCAGTAAGAGTTGTTCCTGTAAGCTTTTGATATTGAGTTGTAATAGTTTCCTCTGAAGTTGTTGGATCAGTAGACACTATTGGCTCCTGAGCAACTTTAGATTCTGCTTTAACTTCTTTTTTCTCCGTAATAATAGGTTCTTCTTTTTTTGTTTCAGAAACAGGAGTTGAAACAACTGGTTCAGATTTTACTGTTTCATTTTGAACCGGTTTTTCTGACTGCACAGGCGCAGTAACAGCTTTTGGTTCTTCAACCTTAGCCGTTTCCTCAGAAGGAGTAATCGCAGGTTTTTTTGGATTCAAGTCAATTTTACCAACTTGTACAGGGCCCGAAACAACAGCTCTTGCTTTGATTATTTCTTGTTGTTTTTGACGCTCCTCTTCTTGTCTGCGTTTGTCTTCAATTTCTTTCTCACGTTCTACACGTAATGCTTCTTTTTCTTTTCTTTTTTCTTCTCCAACCTCTTTAGAAGCCTCCTTATTCCCCTTATCGCCCGCAAATTGGCTTTGAAGGATATTAAATTCACTGTCAGAAATTTTTGCATTTGGATTTGCATCAATAGCAATTCCCTTATCTTTTAGATAATCTACAGCTCTTTCTAACGAAATATTTAATTCCCTTAAAACCTTGTTTATTCTTATTACTCTCTCTTCAGACATATAACCTTTTTATTATTACCTTTTTCGTTGTGTTGTTAGAGCAGATACTCAGCTATTGCTTAACTATCGAACTCTTCTTTTAGTATCTTCATAACATCTAGAATCGTTTCCTCTTCTAAGTCTGTTCTTCGTACTAAATCTTCTACGTCATGTTTCAAGATACTTTTTGCAGTATCCAAACCTATTTTTGCAAACTCTTCAATTACCCACTCTTCGATTTCATCTGAAAACTCTGTTAATTCAACATCGTCTTCATCTGCAACAGTTCCAGCAACATCTCCTTCACGGATAACGTCTAATTCATAACCTGTTAGCTGACCCGCTAATTTAATGTTATGACCGCCTCTACCAATTGCCTTAGAAACCTCTTCTAATTTCAAGAAAACTTCAGCTCTTTTACTTTCTTCATCAATTTTAATTGAAGAAACTTTTGCAGGGCTTAATGCTCTTGTAATAAATAATTGAATATTGTTTGTATAATTGATTACATCAATATTTTCATTTCCAAGCTCACGAACAATTCCGTGAATACGAGAACCTTTCATTCCAACGCAAGCTCCAACTGGATCAATTCTATCATCATAAGAATCAACAGCTACTTTTGCTTTTTCTCCAGGAATACGAACTACATTTTTCACTGTAATTAATCCGTCGAAAACTTCTGGAATTTCTTGCTCAAATAATTTTTCTAAGAACTTTTCTGAAGTTCTAGACATAATAATTTGAGGTTTATTTCCTTTCAATTCAACACTTTCAATAATACCGCGAACATTATCTCCTTTACGGAAGAAATCTGACGGAATTTGTTTTTCTTTTGGAAGCACAATTTCATTTCCTTCATCATCTACCAAGATTACTACTCTTGGACGCACGTGATGCACTTCAGCTGTATAAATATCACCGATAATATCTTTAAATTGTTTGTAAAGATTTGTATTATCGTGTTCGTGAATTTTAGATATTAGATTCTGACGAAGCGCTAAGATAGCTCTTCTTCCTAAATCAATCAATTTTACTTCTTCAGAAACCTCTTCACCAATTTCAAAATCCGCTTCAATTTTTCTTGCTTCAGTCAATGTAATTTCCTCATTTTCAAAATCAAGATCTTCATCGGCAACAATTACTCTTCTTCTCCAGATTTCCATATCTCCTTTATCAGGATTTATAATGATATCGAAATTTTCATCTGAACCGTATTTTTTCTTTAATGCATTTCTAAATACGTCCTCTAAAATTGCCATAAGCGTTACACGATCAATAAGTTTATTATCTTTAAACTCTGAGAATGAATCGATTAATGCTAAATTTTCCATGCGAATTTTTTAATTAAAATTAAAATGTTACCGTAACAACTGCCTCTTTAATTTCTGTATAAGGTATTTGTTGTTCTTTCTGAACTGTTTCTTTTCCTTTTCCTACTTTTTTCGGTTCTCTTGCTTTCCAAGACAAAATTATAAAAACATCATTAGCTTCTACCAATTCTGCCTCTATTTTTTCTGTATTTGTGGTAACAATCAACGTTCTACCAACATTTTTTTTGTATTGTCTTACCATTTTCAGAGGCGTTCCTACTCCAACTGATGCTACTTCTAGCGAAAAATCCTGTTCTTCACGATCCAGATTATTCTCAACTGCACGACTTATATCTATACAATCTTGTAGCGCCACTCCATTATCCCCGTCTAAACCGATACTAATTTTAAAAGAATCTGAAACAGCCAAGTCAACCAAAAAGATTGATGGTTTTTCCAGAAGAGCTTCTGTAATTAATCCGTTTACTTTTTCTTTGAATGTCATAATTTTATAAAAAGAGGGGACACTTAGTCCCCTCATTATTTAGATTTTAATAAATAACAGTGCAAATATAGTGTTTTTTTTATAAATCAAATAAATTGATTGCTCTAAAATAATTTCTTATCTTTATAATAGCATTAAAACACAGAATTATTCATCATTTTTAACCCTCAAATCATGAAACGAATTTTAGTCCCTACCGACTTCTCAGAACATGCAGAAGACGCATTAAAAGTTGCCGCACAAATTGCAAAAAAGAACAATTCCGAACTCATTCTTCTTCACATGCTCGAATTGCCTCACCAGTCAAATGACGCCATAATGGGCGGAGCAAGCATTCCCGAAGCAATGCTTTTTGTAAAAAAAGCAAATGAAACTCTAGACGAAGTTGCCTCTAGAGAATATTTGGAAGGAATTTCGGTAACTGAAATTGTAAAAATGGACAAGCCTATTCATGGAATTACACAAATAAGCAAAGATTATGATATTGACTTAATTGTCATGGGATCTCATGGCTCTTCTGGCGTTGAAGAATTATTAATAGGTTCTAACACCGAAAAAGTAGTTCGAAACTCTGAAATTCCCGTTTTAGTCATCAAAAAAAACATTCCAAGCTTTAACGCAGCTGATATTGTTTTCGCATCTGACTTTTCAGAAGAAGCAAAAAAACCATTTGAAAAACTTTTAAACTTCACCAAGTTATTTGATTCTAAATTACACTTAGTTACTATATGTACACCTAATAGTTTTAAACCAACTCATGTGAGCGAGAAAACAATGAGTGATTTTGTGTCAGAATTCAACATTAGCAATTATACAACTCAAATTTACAATGATACCAATATTGAAAAAGGAATCATCAATTTTTCGAATAGAATAAATGCTGATATAATCGGAATGTGCACACACGGCAGAACAGGTTTCGCTCACTTCTTTAACGGAAGTATTAGCGAAGGCTTGGTTAATCACGCCGTTAAACCCGTTATAACTTTAAAGATCTAACGTATAATAATCATAAAAAATTCTAAATTCCATTCTGTAAAGCTTTGGAATTTGGAATTTTAATATTGAGATTTTAAAAAACTTTATAGCATAAAAAAAGCCTCTCATTTCTGAGAGGCTTTTTGTTGGTCTACTAGGACTCGAACCTAGAAAGACGGCACCAAAAACCGTAGTGTTACCATTACACCATAGACCAGCAGTGCGGTTAAGCGGGTGCAAAATTAAAACTTTATTTAATTTATGCAAATTTTAAAAGAAACTTTTTTAAATTAAAAAAAGCCTCTCGTTTCTGAGAGGCTTTTCTGTTGGTCTACTAGGACTCGAACCTAGAAAGACGGCACCAAAAACCGTAGTGTTACCATTACACCATAGACCAGCAGTGCTGTAAAGCGAGTGCAAATTTAAGTCTTTATTTAGTTTGTGCAAACTTTTTGAGCAAAAAAAATCATTTTTTTTATTTTTTTTCATGTCCAAATCTGCTTCAGCATTAAAAACTCCTCATAGACAACATATTAGTTTATCCTTATAGTTTTGTAGAATTTTTTGTTAATGCTCGTTTCTTTAAGTAAAAAAACATTTTCTTTGTAGGATAGAAAAACATTCAAATTTTTAACACCTAAATATGGCACAATTCAATTTCAATAAATGGAATACAATTATTGGTTGGTTTGCATTTGCAATCGCTTTAATAACTTATACATTAACTGTTGAACCTACCATGAGCTTTTGGGATTGCGGAGAATATATTGCTACCGCAGCCAAACTTGAAGTAGGACACCCGCCGGGAGCTCCGCTTTTCCAAATGATGGGTGCATTTTTTGCAATGTTTGCAATAGATGCTCAGCATGTGGCTCTAATGGTTAACATGATGTCTGTTTTTTCTAGTGCATTTACCATATTGTTTATGTTCTGGTCATCGTCTATGATTTTGAAAAAAATCGTAGCACGTTTTGCAGAAATTGACCAAAACAATTCGATTGTTATTTTAGGAAGCTCTTTTGTAGGGGCTTTGGCTTATACATTTTCTGATAGTTTTTGGTTTAACGCCGTAGAAGCCGAAGTTTATGCAATGGCTTCTCTATTAATCGCTTTGCTTTTCTGGCTTGGTTTACGCTGGGAACAAGACATGGACAAACCAAAAGGAAACAAATGGCTATTAATTATTTCGTTAGTAATTGGTCTTTCGTTTGGAGTTCACTTTATGGCTCTTTTAACTATTCCATCAATTGGATTCTTATACTATTTTAAACATTACGAAAAAGTTACAATCAAAAATTTCATTATTGCTAACATAGTAGTTATCGGGATCTTATTATTCATTTTCAAGTTACTTCTTCCTCTAACAATGGCATTTTTCGGAAAAACCGAAATTTTCATGGTAAACAGCATGGGACTTCCATTTAACTCGGGAACTATCTTTGTAGCTTTATTATTTATTGCTTTTTTCTATTTCGGATTAAAATACACCAAACAAAAAGGTTTAATATTCTATAACACTATTATCTTGTGTATTTTATTCATTCTGATTGGTTTCTCAACTTGGATAATGCTTCCTGTTCGTGCAAATGCCAATACAGTTATTAACGAAAACAAACCATCAGATGCTACAGAGGTTTTGGCTTATTACAATCGTGAACAATATGGTGTAAACCCATTGTTTTATGGACCTCAATACACAGAACTTTTTGCTGGTCTTGATGCTAAAACGCCTTATTTAGACAAAAAACCTAACTACGAAAGAGATTACAAAACAGGTAAATATATTATTACCAACAATTATAAGAACGCAGAACAAAATTCTGACGACAACCAAAAAGCGATTCTGCCTAGAATGTGGAGCACAGAAACTGCTCATATTCAAAACTATATCAACTTTACAAATCCTCCAAAGTTCCGAATCAATCCTAATTATAATTACGAAGAAGATTTGGCAAAATACGGAATTGACGCTAGTCAATTAACTGAGGAAGAATACAACAAAGCTATTGCTCAATTGCGTAATGAAGTTGAAAAAACAGTTTCTGAATTCAGAAGAGCGTATGCTCAAAAACAAATTGACAACGAAGGTTATGTAAAATTCTTAAGAAGCTACGGAGAATATCTTCTTATCGAAAAACCATCTACAGGAGATAATTTTAGTTTTATGTTCGAATATCAATTCGGATACATGTATTGGAGATATTTAATGTGGAATTTTGTTGGACGTCAAAATGATGTTCAAGGTAAATATGACAATTTGGACGGAAACTGGATAAGCGGAATCAAACCTTTAGATTCTGTTCATTTAGGCTCTCAAGACAACTTACCGTCTGATGTTTTAAACAATAAAGGACGTAATGCTTATTACTTCATTCCGTTTATTTTAGGATTAATTGGTATAATGTACCATGCTAATAAAGATTTAAAGAGCTTTTATGTGCTTTTGGCTTTATTTTTATTCACCGGAATTGCATTAAAAATATATTTGAACGAAAGACCTTTTGAACCTCGTGAAAGAGATTACGCGCTTGTAGGCTCCTTCTACGTCTTTGCCATCTGGATCGGATTTGGTGTTTATTCGCTTTATGAAAGTCTCCAGAAATATCTCGCTCCAAAAATTGCCGGACCAGTACTTATTGCTGGAAGTTTATTGGCAGCGCCTGTTTTAATGGCTGCTCAAAACTGGGATGATCACGATAGATCTGGAAGATACACAGCAGTTGCAATGGCAAAAGCGTATTTAAGTTCTTGTGATAAAGATGCTATTTTATTCACTATTGGAGATAACGACACCTTCCCTCTTTGGTATGCTCAGGAAATTGAACATTTTAGAACAGATGTCAAGATTGTAAATACGAGTTTGTTTATGACAGATTGGTACATCGATCAAATGAAAGCGAAGTCTTACGAATCTAATCCGTTACCTATTTCTTTCAATCACAGTCAATATGTGGGAGATAATTTAGATTATACAGCTTACATTCAAAAAATTGATACGCGTTGGAATATTAAAGATTTTATCGATTTCATCAAAAATCCTAAATCGACTGTTGGTTTACAAAACGGACAAACCATCCATTTCTACCCAACAAACAAGATTAGAGTAAATGTTGATAAAAATACTATCATTCAAAATAAAGTTGTTAATCCTAAATATTACGATTCTATCGTTCCTTATTTAGATATTGATATCAAAGGAAGTGCATTATACAAAAATCGTTTAATGATGCTTGATATCTTGGCAAACAACAATTGGAAAAGACCAATTTACTTTAGCGGCGGTGCTTTTGATGATGAGGATTATTTATGGTTAAAAGACTATCTGCAGTTAGACGGAATGGTTTATAAATTAGTTCCAGTAAAAAATACTCGTTCTAAAGATGGCGGACCATTAGATATGGGACAAATCGATGCAGACAAAATGTACAATATTGTAATGAAATGGGATTGGGGTAACAGCGAAAGCGAAAAAATCTATCACGATCCAGAAACAAGAAGAAATAGTATTACTTACCGTACTAACCTTTCGAGATTAATGAATCAGCTTATTGCTGAAGGTAAAATTGACAAAGCTAAAAACGTAATAAATTTAGCAATGACTAAAATGCCTTTGGACAAATTCGGGTATTATTCTTTAGTTGAAGCTTTTGGCGATGGTTATTATAAAGTTGGTGAAAAAGCAAAAGCACAAGATCTTTTAAACAAATTAGTTCAGAAGTATAGAGACAATTTGGATTATTATAAAACTTTAACACCTTCAGATCAGACTGACTTGGCAATGGATATTATTACAGATATCGAGCGTTACAGAAGTTTGCTACAAGTAATGCAGCTTCATAATGATACCGCTTTTTATGAAAAACACAAAGCTACATTTAATACTTATGTAAATATTTTTGAACGCTTTGGTCGTGAAAAAGAATAAACAATATACACAAATCTAATCTATTAAAAAAATGCAGCGTTATTTGATAAATAGCGCTGCATTTTTTAATTTTATACATACAATATAATTTTAATTCAAAATGAGCTTTTATTGGGTAAAAACTAATGCTTTTATCAAAAAGGTGTTTTCTAAGTATTGCTGGGATATTCCTAACAATGAAAAGAAAATATACCTCACTTTTGACGATGGCCCAACTCCAGAGATCACAGACTGGGTTTTATCCGAATTAAAAAGATTTGATGCAAAAGCTACTTTTTTCTGCATTGGAAAAAATATAAAAGCCAATCTAGCTTTATTTGAAAAGTTAATTATCGATGGCCATTCTATTGGAAACCACACCATGAATCATATTAATGGATGGAAAAGCCATACAAATGAATATATCGAAAATGTAAAAAACTGCGCTGCAATTTTAGACGAACAAGAAAAAGCTTCTAACTGTTTATTATTCCGCCCTCCTTACGGAAAAATAAAAAAGGCACAATCTAAAATCCTTAGAGGTTTAGGCTATAAAATTGTAATGTGGGATGTTTTAAGCGCTGATTTTGATCAAAACATTACTCCTGAGAAATGTCTTGAAAACGTAACAAAGAATGTAAAATCAGGAAGTGTAATTGTTTTTCATGACAGTATTAAAGCTTCTTCAAATTTAAGATTTGCCTTGCCTCGAACACTGCATTTTTTAAAAGAAAACGGATATAAGTTTGATATTATTCACTAAATAACATCAATAGAAAAGAAGTTTTTAGACACTGAATTGCTCTTGAACAATTCCTATTATAGTATTGGCATCAAGCTCCCCAGATTGTCTCCAGATCATTTGTCCTTCTTTGTAAATCATTAAAGTCGGAAGCCCTTTAATACGTAGTGCTTCTGCTAGTTCCTGATTTTTATCTACATCAATTTTGATTACTTTGGCTTTATCGCCAAGCGCAGCAGCTACGTCCTTAATAACAGGATGCATAGATACCGAAGATTCATTCCAATCTGTGTAAAAGTCAATTAACACTGGAACTTGAGCATTTATTAATTCTCCAAATTTTGACATAAAACCAAAAATTTAAGTTTTTTAAATCTCTTAAAAGAAATATATATTATACAAATGTAGCATTTTTAACGAATTAAGCGACATTACGGCCTCTTTTTAGTTCAATTACTGTTATTTCAGGCATAATTCCAACTCGTCCTGGATAGGCATGAAAACCAAACCCACGGTTAACATAAACGTATCTTCCGACGTTTTCGTACAATCCAGCCCATTGTTTATAAATGTACTGAGCCAAACTCCATTTAAAATATCCAGGAATCTCAATCCCGAACTGCATACCGTGCGTATGACCCGCAAATGTCAGATGAAAATTCTTTGGATGATCTTTAATTTCGGCTTCCCAGTGACTCGGATCATGGCTCATTAAAATTTTAAAATCGTCTTTATGCACATTCTCTGAAGCTTTGTTTAAATCGCCTGCTTTCTTGAAATTCACCCCCCAGTTTTCTACCCCAATTAAAGCTACTTTATCATCGCCTTTCTGAATATAAGTATGCTCATTCAGTAAAAGCTTAAATCCAATCTGGTCGTATAGTTTTTTTATTTCCTGGAAATTTTCATTTTTATCCTTTTCAGAAGGCCATGTTACATACTCGCCATAATCATGATTTCCTAAAACCGAAAACTTACCATATTTATAGTTCTTTATACGATTAAAAGTTTCTAGCCAAGGATGCATCTCTTTAGCATGCGTATTTACAATATCTCCTGTAAATAAAATCAAATCAGACTCTTGTTCATTAATCAGATCAATTGCGTAATTAATCTTCTCTGGATTGTCAAAACTTCCGCTATGAACATCAGAAATCTGAGTGATTTTAAAACCGTCAAATGCATCTGGAAGATCAGGGAAAAATACCGTTTGTTTAATAACTTTGAAATTATATCTCCCTTCAAAAATTCCGTAAATAATAGAAAGAAACGGAATAGCGGCCAAACCTAAAGCGATCTGGCTAACAAATTTTCTTCGATCGGGCATCATTTCTTTACGTGGCGTATTGTAAACAAAATAATTTACGATACTCGATCCTATTCTAAAAATATCCTCACCAAACATTATTAAAGTAAGTACAATTTTTGGAACGTATATTACCAACATCAAACCTGTAGTAAACATAAACTGTCTGGTTTGACCGACAGAACGATCTACCTGAGAAAAAGAATATATAATAAAGATTAAAGCCAGTAAACTTATAATTTGATAACCAACCAAAACCCAGCGTGCTTTGATTAAAGTTCGAAAAGCCTGATAAGAATAGAACTCAATAAATAATAAAAGAGCGCATAGAATTACAAAACGAAGGATCATTTAATTTATAGTTTTAAACAAAAGTAACAAAGAATGAAAATGCTATCGCTTTTTATTATAAAAAATTTAACGCTATAAATATAAAAAAGCTGAAAGATCCCTCTTTCAGCTTAAACCTATCCAACCTTTAAAACTATAAGTTTTAAAAACTCGTTTTATTTTGCTTTTGAAGCTTCAGGTTTTGCAGTTTTTGCTTTTTTCTCTCCTTTTGCTTTTTTATGAGCTTTTTTATCGTGTTTTTCTGTTTTCACTTCTTTGGATTTTGCTGGAGCTGGCGCTGTTTGTGCATTTACCATTGCAAAAGTTCCCAAAACTGCTACTGCTAAAATTGCTAATTTTTTCATGACTTTTAAATTTTTAGATTTAGTATTTCATTATTTATAAGTCAAAATTACAATCAGCAGATTAAGACAAAATGAAGAAAAAGTCTTACAAAAAAGTTTAACTTTTAATTGTGTTTTTGGAACCATAATTTAAAAGAAGAACCCTCATTTAATACAGATTCTACAGTGATTTCTATATGATGAAAAGTGGCAATACTTTTTGCAATTGCAAGGCCTAACCCCTGCCCTTCCAGATCTGAACTAATTCGTGCAAAACGACTGAATATTTTATCCAATTGCGACTCGTCCATTCCGATACCAGAATCTTTTACTGAAATAAAATAGCGGTTATCAGCAAAACCATCTTCGACCAGAATTTTTCCCTTTGGCTTATTGTATTTTATGGCATTGGTCACGAGGTTATAGATTAGAATATGAGTTAAAGTTTTGTTTCCAGTAAAAACAAAGCTATTTTTCATTTTATTTTCAAATTGAATACCTCTATCCTCAATACGATCTTGGAGATCTTCATACAAATCTGAAACAATTTCGCAAAGGTTAATTTGTTCATTCGCTTCGTATTGATTATTATCTATTCTGGAAATCAGCAGTAAATTATTAATGATTTTTTTGAGCATGTCAAGCGTCTTTAAAGAACCTGCTATTTTATCCATTGCATTATCATCCAAAGATTCATTCTGCAATAAGTTTTCAAGCTTATTTTTAAGAAGTGCAATTGGCGTTAGAAGCTCATGAGATACATTCGAAATAAATTGTTTTTCTTTTTTAAAAACTTCGGCAATTCGATCCATCATTTGGTTCAAAACAAAGTCTAGTTCTCTAAAATCTCTTGAAACTGCTTTTATGGGAGTGCGATCAAATGCTTCTGGTTCGTTAACACGCCTTATTTTTGTATCAATAATTTTATAAAATGGTTTTAAAAGATATTCAATATAAAAAGTATCGGCCAAAAAGGTAATCAAGAGAATCACACCGAAAACGATAATAATAAAAAATTTGATTACGAATGTTAAATCTTTGACCTCGCTCAAACTGCTGCCAATTTCAAGCTGATAATCTTCTCCTTGGTAAGTAAAATGATGTTCCAGAATTCGATATTCGTTTTCTTCGCCTTCAATTTTTCGGTATTCATTACTAAAAGTTGTCTTTTTCTGACGCGGCTTTATTGGAACTCGCGACAGCACTAGAAACTCGCTGTGAAGTGTCGTAAAGTCAGAAAAAGTCTCATTCTTGTCATCTGGATTCTCAATAAAATCATTTATTTCTTCTTGATTCAGATGTTCGATGAATTTTTTCTTCTTCTCCATCAGCGTGGTATTAATATGATGATACACCACATTTTCTACCAAAATAGGGAGCATTAGCCATACAATCAAAATAACCAGCAATCTGGTCAAGGCATTAAAAATGGCTAATTGATGTTTTATTTTCACAAGAACAGATTTATTCGTTTATACGATAACCTACATTTCGAACCGTTTCAAACCAATCTATAGCAGTATGCTTGTCTAGTTTTTTTCGGAGATTACGAACATGTACATCAATAAAATTAGAATCTGAATTTACTTCCAGTATGTCTCCCCAAATATGTTCTGTGAGTTGTAATCTTGTTATAACGCGGTTTTTATTCAAAACTAAATATTGAAAAATATCAAATTCTTTTTTAGTAAGATTTAAAGGAAGTTCATTAAAACTTACTTTATAATCCTGAAGCTGCAGTAAAAAACCATGAATGCTTAAATTGTTCAACGTAAAACCATGAATCCGACGAATTACAGCAAATATTCTGGCTGCCAATTCTGTCAAAGCAAAAGGTTTTGTCAAGTAATCATCGGCTCCTAAATGCAGCCCATTAATTCTGTCGTTTAATTCTCCGCGGGCAGTGAGCACAATTACCGCAATTTTTGATTTTGTTTTTCGAATACTCTGCAAAACATCAAAACCGTCGCCATCAGGCAAACCAAGATCTAGCAGCATAACATCATAATCATTGCTTCCCAATTCTTCTAAAGCATTTGCACAGCTATTTGCAATTTTACAAATATAACCTGCATTGCATAAAAAATCTGAAACTTCTAGGGCAAGTTCTTTATTATCTTCAACAATTAAAACATTCATAAACAAAGGCTTTTAAGCGCAACTAAAATTAGTTAATTATCAAAAATGCAGTCGCAAATTATTAAAATTTTAACGAATGTAAAAAGCCGATGAATTTCTCCATCGGCTTTCTTCAATCGCATTCTCATAATCATTATTCCTGTTTTGCCTTCGTTACAATGCTTCGAAAACAAAACGAGAGCAATTATTATTTTTTCATTTTTGCAGTTTCTGATTTTGATCCTTCAGTTTTTGGAGCTTTACTTTTTACTGATTTTGTTTTTTTATCAGCTTTGTGTTTAGAATTTTTGGTTGCTTTTACTTCTTTTGCCGGAGCTTCTTTTCCGTCTTTTGCAGGAAATGCGTGAACCATTGCACTTGTTCCTAAAACTGCTACTAGTAACATTAATAAATTTCTCATGATTTCTAAGATTTAAGAATTAATACCTTTTATTTTACAGATCAAAATTACCCTCAGAAAATGAAGCCAAAATGAAGAAATCAGTGAATAAAAAAAATTAACTTGATATTAACGCTTTGTGTTTCTGAACCATATAAGTCATGTAAGTTCATTGAGATTAGCGGAATAATTTAATCGCGCAAAGACGCCAAGCCGCAAAGTTTTATTAATTCTCTTTGCGACTTGGCGCATTTACGAGAACATTCATCATAATAAAAATTAAAATGAACTTATATGACTTATATGGTTCGATAAAATATTCGTTTTCACAATTTAGACGCACTGCGGTCCGCCTCTACATGACTTATATGGTTTAAAAATTTAAACGTACAGCAGTGCGCCTCTACTAAAATGAACTTATATCACTTATATGGTAAAAAAAATGTAGACGCACTACGGTCCGCCTCTACATGACTTATATGGTTTAAAATTTAAATGCACAGCAGTGCGCCTCTACTAAAATGAACTTATATCACTTATATGGTAAAAAAAATGTAGACGCACTACGGTCCGCCTCTACATGACTTATATGGTTTAAAAATTTAAACGCACAGCAGTGCGCCTCTACTAAAATGAACTTATATCACTTATATGGTAAAAAAAATTTTTTTAGTTATTTTTTGAGCCTCAATTGTTTATTTTTACAGACTAAATTTTTTAATATGTCAACTCAAAAACGTCTTTTTCTTTTAGATGCTTATGCACTAATATTCCGTGGTTATTATGCTTTTATTAAAAACCCGAGAATCAACTCAAAAGGAATGGATACATCTGCAATTATGGGTTTTATGAACTCACTTTTGGATGTTATTAAAAGAGAAAAACCAGATCATTTGGCAGTTGCTTTCGACAAAGAAGGAAGCCACGCAAGAACAGAAATGTATTCTGATTATAAAGCCAATCGTGACGAAACTCCAGAAGCGATCAAAATTGCGGTTCCCTATATTCAAGAATTATTAAGAGCGATGCATATTCCGATTATTGAACTTGCTGGCTGCGAGGCCGATGACTTAATTGGAACTATAGCAAAACAGGCAGAAAAACAAAACTACAAAGTCTACATGGTAACCCCAGATAAGGATTTTGCACAGTTGGTTTCTGAAAACATCTTTATGTACAAACCTGCGCGTATGGGCAACGGAATCGAAATTTGGGGCGTTCCAGAAGTCTTGGCAAAATTTGAAGTCGAAAGACCAGAACAGGTAATTGATTTTCTTGGTATGATGGGCGATGCTGTAGACAATATTCCAGGATTGCCGGGAGTTGGAGAAGTTACCGCTAAAAAATTCCTGAAAGAATTTGGTTCAATGGAAAACCTTTTGGCTAATACCGATAAGCTAAAAGGTAAAATGAAGGAAAACATTGAAGCCAATAAAGAAAAAGGCATTTTATCTAAAAAACTGGCAGCTATCATGTGTGATTGTGATGTTACTTTTAATGAAGAAGATTACGAACTTTCACGCCCAGACATCGAAAAAACAGATGCAATTTTTCAAGAATTAGAATTTAGAAGAATGGCTGAACAGTTTGATAATTTATTTAAAGTTGGAGGCAGCAACGAACTAGCCGGCACTCCACCTTCTGATCCTAAACTATACAAGAAACAGCAGCCAAAAAACGAAGATCAATTTGATCTTTTCGGAGGCGGAGGAACAACTCTTGACGAAAGTGCCGAAGCGGCAAGAAATTCGTTTTACAATACTTTAGAAAACACAGAACATTCGTACCAGACTATTCAAGGCGATTTAGGAATTAAATTGCTTTTGCAAAATTTACAAAAACAGCCGTCAGTTTGTTTTGATACCGAAACAACAGGAATTGATGCCCTGCATGCAGAATTGGTCGGAATGTCTTTTTCTTACGAAAAAGGAAAAGCATTTTACGTTCCTTTTCCAGAAAATCAGGAAGAAGCAAAAGCTTTAGTTGAAAAATTTGTTCCATTTTTTGAAAATGAAAATATTGAGAAAATTGGACAAAATTTAAAATACGACTTAAAAATCCTTTCTAATTATGGCGTTACCGTAAAAGGAAAACTTTTTGATACGATGATCGCACATTATCTGATTAACCCAGATATGCGTCATAATATGGATATTTTGGCAGAAACCTATTTAAAATATTCACCAAAATCTATCGAAACTTTAATTGGTAAAAAAGGAAAAAATCAGCTTTCTATGCGTGATGTCCCTCTAGAAGATATTAAAGAATATGCTGCAGAAGACGCTGATATTACGTTACAATTAAAAGAAATCTTTACAACAGAATTAGATAAAACCGAAACTAAAAAGCTTTTTGATGAAATCGAAATTCCTTTAGTAAGCGTTTTGGCCGATATGGAAACGGAAGGAATTCGTTTGGATGTGGAGTTCTTAAAAGCAATGTCTGGCGAAATGGACGTTGAAATTAAATCTTTGGAACAAAAAATCTACGAAACTGCTGGAGAAACTTTCAATCTGGCTTCTCCAAAACAATTAGGAGATATTTTATTTGACAAACTAAAAATAGGCGGTGCCAAACAAAAGAAAACCAAAACGGGGCAATATGCAACTGGCGAAGAAGTTTTGACTTATTTAGCAAACGAAAACCCAATTGTAAAAGATATTTTAGATTGGCGACAAATGGTAAAGCTTCAAAGCACTTATATTTTGGCTTTACCAGAACAGGTTGACAAAAAGACTTTACGTGTTCATACCGATTATATGCAGACTGTTGCCGCAACGGGACGTTTGAGTTCTAATAATCCCAACTTGCAGAATATTCCGATTCGTACCGAAAGAGGACGTCAGATTCGTAAAGCTTTTGTGGCGCGCGATGAAAACCACACTTTAATCTCTGCCGATTATTCGCAGATTGAACTTAGAATTATTGCCGCTTTAAGCGGAGAAGAAAATATGATTGCCGCTTTCCAAAATGGAGAAGACATTCACAGAGCAACTGCTGCAAAAGTTTTTGATGTTGCGTTGGAAGAAGTATCGCGCGAACAAAGAAGCAACGCCAAAACAGTAAACTTCGGAATTATATATGGTGTTTCCGCTTTTGGTTTGAGTAACCAGACTTCACTTTCAAGAAGCGAAAGTGCTGCTTTGATCGACGCTTATTACAAAACGTATCCAAGATTGCGTTCTTATATTAATGAACAAGTTGAATTTGCACGCGAAAACGGTTATGTTCAAACGATTTTAGGTCGTCGTCGTTATCTTAAAGACATCAACTCTGCAAACGCTGTTGTTAGAGGCGCCGCCGAACGAAATGCGGTAAACGCCCCAATTCAGGGAAGTGCTGCCGACGTGATTAAAATTGCGATGATCAACATTCATAAAAAATTAAAAGAAGAAAACTGGAAATCAAGAATGCTGCTTCAGGTTCATGATGAGCTTGTGTTCGATGTTCACAACGATGAAATCGAAAAAATCCAGCCGATGATTAAACACGAAATGGAAAATGCTTTTAAAATGTCTGTTCCTTTGGAAGTTGAACTTGGTTTAGGAAAGGATTGGTTAGAAGCGCATTGATAATTTTAGATTTCAGATTGTTGATTTTAGATTGTTGATTTTAGATTGTTGATTTTAGATTTTGAATTCGACTTATATGACAGACGATTTTAAGCCTCCTATTAAAACCCGAACAACAAAAGAATTACTAGCAATAACTGGTGCTCCAAAAAAATGGAATGAGCGCGCATATCAACTAGCAGTCGCTGAGCTTTATAGTCGGAAAGTCGATTTTAAATTAATAGACCAAGCTAAATATATAGAAAAGAAAAAGGAAAATTTTGAGGCACTAAAAAGAGCCAAAGAAAGTTACAGCATTTCTGACTTTGTATTCAATTTAGGAGGAACACTTATTGAACTTATATTCTCTTGGAATTTAGAAGAAGAGGGATATCTTCGTAAAGCTGAACAGCAAAAGAAATTTAGAATAGTATTATTTTTTCTAATTGCATCTGTCTTACTTCTCATTTAAATAAAAAGAAAACCATTCGCCGCGGCGAATGGTTTTCTTTTTATTTCTTTCTCGTAGACTCTCTTTCTTTCAGTTTCGTCTTAATTACGATGGTTTCGTATTCTGAAACCGTTCCTTCCGGTTCTTCTAATCTTTCGATTAATCTTTTTGCAGCCACTTCTCCAATTTCAACACCGTGCTGACTAACTGTTGTCAAACTCGGCGATAAACGTCTTGATGCTAGAATTCCGTCTGCAAAACCAATAATTGAAATATCTTCTGGAACTCTGTATCCTTTTTTCAAACTTACTCTTAAAGCTGCAACAGAATCATTTTCATCTAAAGCAAAAATTCCGTCTACTTTTTGATCCAATATTCCTTCGATTTTGCTTTTCATATCTTCTTCTGAATCGGTACGAAGAATTATTTTTTCGTTAATTGGAATATTGTTGTCTTTTAAGGCTTTTAAATAACCATCAGCTCTTAATTTCCCGATACTTAAATTATCAACTGAAGAAATCAAGGCAATATTTTTGCATCCTAAATCGATTAAATGCTGTGTCGAATTTAAAGCCGAATCAAAATCATCTACTACCACTTTATCACATTCAACTTCATCAGCAATTCGGTCGAACATCACAATTGGCGTTCCATCATTAATGATTTCAGAGAAATGATTGTAATCTTGAAGTTTTTGTGCTTCTTCAGAAACCGAAAGGATAAATCCGTCAATCGTTCCATTACTTAGCATTTCAAGCGTATGAATTTCTTTTTCTAAAGATTCATTAGAAATACAGGTGATTACATTATATCCCTTTTTGTCGGCCACTTTCTCAATACCGCTAAAAACTTTCGCAAAGAAAGAATTTAGAATATTCGGAATAATTACCCCGATGGTTTTGGTTTTACGATTTTTTAAATTTAAACCAATAACATTAGGCTTGTAATTTTTGAGTTTGGCATACTCCTTAATCTTCACTTTCGTTTGCTCACTAATTTCCGGGCTGTCATTTAACGCCTTAGAAACTGTCGATACAGAGACACCAAGTTCTTTTGCAATTTGTTTGAGAGTTGCTTTAGCTTTCATTTAAAAATAGTTTTTAACGTAATTGATACAAATATAGTAGAATTACCGAAAATAAAATAAAAAACAAGCAGTTCATCTTCAAAACACTGAAATTTTTTTAAAAGAAAAACAATAAATGTTAAAGTTTAAAACCGTATCTCTAAAAATTTCGTTAATAAGTAAAGACCAATGTTATTAACCTTATTAAAAAACCTTTAATTATGAAAAACGAAGTTAAAATTCATGAAGTTGATCCTTCATTGAATAGCAGAAGGAGCTTTCTTAAGCTCAGTGGGTTAACATTAGCAACCACAGGTTTGATTTTAGCTGGTTGCAGCGACAATGATAATGATGATAACATGGACGACACCTCCTTACCTGGAGTTCGAAATGGTATTTTTGATTTAGGCTCTGGCGATTTTGGAGTTCTTACTTATGCATACGCTCTTGAACAATTAGAAGCTGATTTTTACACTAAGGTTGTAAATTCAAGCAGTTTCAATTCTGTTTTTAGTTCTTTAGAAAGAGAAGTCTTAACAGATTTGTACCACCACGAAGTAGTGCACAGAGATTTCTTTAAAGCCGCTTTGACTGGAGCACTTCCAGATCCAAGCTCTCAATTGCTTCCTTCTTTAGCCTTTAATTATGGCTCTCTAAATTTTAATAGCCGCACAGAAGTACTTGCTACCGCAAAAGCATTAGAAGATACGGGAGTTGCCGCGTACAACGGTGCTGGAAAATTAATTAAAACTGCCGATTATTTATTGTTAGCAGGAAAAATTGTTTCTGTAGAAGCACGCCACGCAGCCGCAATAAGAAGTTTGATCAATCCAAATTCGAAAGATTTTGCTGGAGATGATATTGTAAACATGTCAACAGGTTTAGATGATGCTAAAGATCCGTCTAAAATTCTTCCTATTGCTGCAAATTTTATCACTACAAAATTTACAGCCAAATATTTACCTTAATCTAACCAGCTAAAACTTAGAAATTATGAACATTTTAAAATTTATAGAATCCTTTACTGATGACAATTTAATGAAGAGCACTGGCTCAAGAAGAGATAGTTTTTCTCAGTTTGGGAATATCGGAAAAAATTTAGCTCTAGCTTCAATTCCTTTTGGGCTATCGGCTTTAACCAATAAAGCATTCGCTAAAGACATTACAGCAACTCCCGCTACACCGATTGGAGCACTACAGTTTGCCTTGACACTAGAATACCTTGAAGATGAATTTTATGCTATGGCGTTAGATTCTGGAGTAATTCCAGCATCTGAAAATGGCGGACGCGATTTGAAAGTTTTCCAACAGATTGCTGCACATGAGTCTGATCATGTTAAATTTTTAATTGCAGGTCTGGGTGGTTCGGCAAGTGCGAACTTTGTCCCTAAACCAACCTTTGATTTTACTGTAGGAGGTGCATTTGACCCTTTTGGAGATTATCCGACATTTTTAGCTCTTGCTCAAGCTTTTGAAGACACAGGCGTAAGAGCTTATAAAGGACAGGCTGGAAATCTAATTACGACTCCCGATTTGTTACAAGCTGCACTACAAATCCATTCTGTAGAAGCGCGCCATGCATCTGAAGTGCGAAGACTTCGAGGCTTAAAAGGATGGATTTCAAATAGTGAAAGAGGCGCAGGAATGCCAGCAGCAACACAAGCTGTATATGATGGCGAAGGCGTAACGATGCAAGCAGGTTTTAACACCGCAACCGCATTTGGTGCAGCAGCAGGCTCAGAAGCTTATGATGAACCACTTACAACACAACAGGTGGTAGATATTGCCAATATATTTATTGTATAAGCCATATTTTTTGTATTATTGAACCGTCTTTTTACTTCAAAAGAGACGGTTTTTTTTATGTCCATTTATTTCAAAAACTGAATGCCTGATTTTCAGCCAATAAAATATTCTTTAAGGTATTTGGTTTTAAAATAATTAATTGTACTTTTGCATCCCCTTTATTGGGGATGGAATGTTTAATTAAAATAATATTATGGACGCATTAAGCTACAAAACAGTTTCGGCAAACAAAGGCACTGTAACTAAAGAGTGGATTGTTGTTGACGCTGAAGGTCATAACTTAGGACGTCTTGCATCTAAGGTTGCTATGATCTTAAGAGGTAAGTACAAGCCAAGTTACACACCGCACGTTGACTGTGGAGATAACGTAATTGTTATCAACTCAGAAAAAATTAACCTTACAGGTACAAAATTGAATGACAAAATTTACATGCGTCATACAGGTTACCCAGGAGGACAAAGAACTTTAACTGCTAAAGTATTGCAAGCTAAAAACCCTGCATTATTAGTAGAAAAAGCGGTAAAAGGTATGTTACCTAAAAACAAATTAGGAGCAGAACTTTTCAGAAATCTAAATGTTGTTGTAGGAGCTGAGCACACTCACGGAGCTCAAAAACCTAGAACTGTTAACCTAAATGATCTTAAGTAATGGGAGTTATTCACAAAATCGGTAGAAGAAAAACCGCTGTTGCACGTGTATACGTTTCTGAAGGAACTGGAAACATCACTGTAAACAAAAAAGAATTCGCAACTTACTTTCCAACTGCAACTTTACAGTACAAAGTTTTACAACCGCTTTCTATGACAGAAAACGCTAGTAACTTTGACGTAAAAGTAAACGTTTACGGAGGTGGTACAACTGGTCAGGCAGAAGCTGTAAGAATGGCATTAGCACGCGTAATGTGTGAAGTTAACGCTGAAAACAGAGCTATCCTTAAACCAGAAGGTTTATTAACAAGAGACCCAAGAATGGTTGAACGTAAGAAATTCGGTCAGAAGAAAGCTCGTAAGAGATTCCAGTTCTCTAAACGTTAATATTACCTGTCTTGTTCGGATGGGACAAGACATTATCAATTATTTATTGAAATTAAAAAACACAGTTATTGTTGCTCTCCTATCGAGGTAGGATATAGTTTAGCATCTAAATGTATAAAGCCAGAGAAATCGCCATTTATACATTGCTAATCAACAGAACGTAAACTAGTACAAAAATGGCAAACAAAATAGAAGTAAAAGAATTACTAGAAGCAGGTGTTCACTTCGGACACATGACTAGAAAATGGGATCCAAACATGGCTCCTTACATTTATATGGAGCGCAATGGTATTCACATTATCAATCTATATAAAACTGCAGCTAAAATTGAAGAAGCTAATGAAGCTTTGAAAAAAATCGCTGCATCAGGTAGAAAAATTTTATTCGTAGCTACCAAAAAACAAGCAAAAGACATCGTTGCTGATAAAGCAAAAGCAGCAAACATGCCTTACATCACTGAAAGATGGCCAGGTGGAATGCTAACTAACTTCGTAACAATCAGAAAGGCAGTTAAAAAAATGTCTTCTATCGATAAAATGAAGAAAGATGGTACTTTCAACACACTTTCTAAGAAAGAGCGTTTACAAGTTGATCGTCTACGTGCTAAATTAGAGAAAAACTTAGGTTCAATTGCTGATATGTCTAGACTACCTGCAGCATTGTTCGTAGTAGATATCAAAGCTGAACACATCGCAATAAAAGAAGCTCAAAAATTAAACATTCCAGTTTTCGCAATGGTTGATACGAATTCTGACCCAAGAGAGGTTGATTACGTGATTCCTGCAAATGATGACGCTTCTAAATCAATTGACAAAATTTTATCTTTAGTAACTACTGCTGTAATCGAAGGTCTTTCTGACAGAGGTGCAGAAAAAGAAGTTGAAGCTGCTGAAGAAGCTCCTGCTGTTGAGGCTGAAGCTGCTCCTGCAACTGAAGAATAAATCAAATTTTAAATTCCAAATTTTAAATTCCAAATTCCAAATACAAAATTAAAAACGTTATGTTGATAATTTAATAAAATTGGAGTTTGGGATTTAGAAGATGGAATTTTTACTTTTAACATTAAAACTCAAAATATTATGGCAACAATTACTGCTGCAGACGTAAATAAATTAAGACAATCTACAGGTGCCGGAATGATGGACTGTAAAAAAGCTTTAGTTGAAGCTGAAGGAGATTTCGATAAAGCTATACAAATCCTTAGAGAAAAAGGACAAAAAGTTGCTGCTAACCGTTCTGACCGTGAGTCTTCTGAAGGAGCTGCTGTTTCTTTTATCAATGCTGACAACACTAAAGGAGCTATCATCACTTTGAACTGCGAAACTGACTTCGTAGGTAAAAATGAAGCTTTCGTAACTTTAGCTAAAGATTTAGTTGAAAAAGCGATCAACTTCTCTACTAAAGAAGAATTTTTAGCTTCTGATTTCAACGGAATTACTGTTGCTGAAAAATTAATCGAGCAAACTGGTGTTATCGGTGAGAAAATCGAAATCGGTGGTTTCGAAATTTTAGAAGGTGCTTTCGTTGGATCTTACGTTCACGTTAACAAAATTGCTGCTTTAACAGCTATTTCTGCTAAAGTTGACAACGCTGAGACTTTAACTAAAGACATCTCTATGCAAGTTGCTTCTATGGGAGCTGACACATTATCTTACAAAGATTTTGATCCTGCTTTCGTTGAATCTGAACTTGCTGCTCGTATTGCTGTAATCGAAAAAGATAATGAAGAAGCTGCACGTTTAGGAAAAACTTTAAAAAATGTTCCTAAATACATCTCTTTCTCTCAATTAACTCCAGAAGTTATCAAACAAGCTGAAGAAGATGCTAAAGCTGAATTAAAAGCTGAAGGTAAACCAGAGCAAATTTGGGACAAAATTCTTCCAGGAAAAGTTCAACGTTTCATCTCTGACAACACTACGTTAGATCAAGAAAAAGCGTTATTGGATCAAAACTTCATCAAAGATGATAGTAAAAAAGTAGGTGATTACGTTAAAGGATACAACGTTGAAATCACTGGTTTCAAAAGAGTTACTTTAGGTTAATATATTATTTTTTCAATATTAAAAAGCCCGAATATTTAATTATTCGGGCTTTTTTATTTTGCTACTAACTTTCAACTGGAAAATTTCGGGCTCTCATCAGCGCATCTGACTGTGGAGCATGTCCTCTGAAATTCTCGTACATTGTTTCATTATCGATCGTGTTTCCAACGCTTAAAACAGTATCATAAAGATGTTTAGAAATCACTTTATCAAAAGGTCCGTTTGCTTCTAAAAAAGCTTCGTAAGCATCTGCATTGATTACATCTGCCCATAAATAACTATAATATCCTGCCGCATATCCGTCACTAGAGAATATATGTGCAAATTGCGGAATTCTGTGTCGCATTACAATTTCAGTCGGCATATTAATTTCTGCCAAAACCTTTTTCTCAAAATTATGAGGGTCAATTGTCTCGGTTGTAAGATGCAGTTTCATATCAACAAACGAACTTGAAATTGTTTCTACAGTTGCAAACCCTTCGTTAAAATTCGCTGCTTTTCCAATTCTTTCTACCAATGATTGAGACAAAGGTTCGTTTGTTTTGTAATGAAGTGCAAATCTATTTAACACTTCTGGAGTAGCTAACCAATGTTCTAATAACTGCGATGGAAACTCCACGTAATCTCTTGCTACCGAAGTTCCCGAAAGACTTGGATAAGTCACATTCGAACACAAACCGTGTAAAGCATGACCAAATTCATGAAACAAAGTCGTCGCATCATCCCACGAAATAAGAGTTGGCTCATCACTATTTCCTTTTATAAAATTGCAGTTGTTTGACACAATTGGAAGTGTTTTTCCATTTATTTTCTGCTGATCGCGATGCGAATTCATCCACGCTCCAGAACGTTTTCCGATACGAGCATATGGATCAAAATACCATAATCCTATCGGTTCTCCTGTATTTTTGTTATTCACTTCCCAAACGCGTACATCTTCGTGATAAATCGGAACATCAAATAATTGTTTGAATCCTAAATCAAACAATTCTCCTGCTGTCCAGAACATCGATTCACGAAGATTCTCCAGCTGTAAATATTGTTTGATTTCGTTTTGATCTAGATCATATTTTTCTTTACGCACTTTTTCGGCATAAAAACGATAATCCCAAGGCTGAATTTTAAAGTTCCCTCCTTCTCTATCGACCATTTGCTGCATGGCTGCAACATCATTTTTTACTTTATCGACAGCTGGTTTCCAAACAGAATGCATTAAATCTAAAGTTTTCTGCGGATCTTTAGCCATTTTGTCTGACAAACTCCATTCTGCGAAGTTGTTAAAGCCTAAAATCTTCGCTTTTTCAGCTCTTAATTTCAAAATCGACACGAGAGTTTCATTGGTATCGTTTTCGTTCTTATTATCACCTCTTTTTATAAAGATGTCAAAAGCTTTTTCTCTTAAATTTCTTTGGTTAGAAAAAGTCAAAAACGGTTCGATTGAAGATCTTGTATTTCCGATACAGCCCAAAATGTTCAATTTTCTTTCTTTTGCTTCGGCAATTGCGGCATTTTTAAACTCTTCTGGCAAACCATCAAAATCAGTTTCAGTTTTTAATTCCAAATACTGATCATTTTCTTCTGCTAATAATTTTTGGCTGAACAAGGTAAAAAGCCCTGCTAATTCCTGATTAATCTTGGCAATTTTAGATTTATCTTCTTTATTTAACTTAGCTCCTTCTTTCACAAAATCAGAATAATAAACCCAAAGTAAACGCTTTTGTTCGTTGTTTAAATTTTTATTTTCCGATTTATACAAAACATCAATTCTCTCGAAAAGTTTTTCATTTTGATATAATTTATCGCTGATTTCAGCCAGTTTTGGAGACATTTCGGTGTCAACAACATTAAACTCTGGACTGCTTAAATTTGAACGGTAGATTCCATAAACCGCATAAATTTTATTCAGTTTTTCTCCCGAAAGCTCCAATGCAGTTATTGTATTTTCGAATGTCGGGTTTTCTGGATTATTTGCAACTGCGTCGATTTCATCCAATTTTTCCTGAATAGCAATTTCTATTGCTGGTTTAAAATCTGAAATTTTATATTTTGCAAAATCCGGAACGCCTCCGTATGGCCCTGACCATTCTTGAAGCAACGGATTTTCTAAGTTTACCTGTTCTTTCATAATAAATATTGTTAATTATAGTGCCTGAAATTTTAGCTGAAAATATTCCAGAAGAATTCCAAAATTAACCAAACCAAATCAAACTTCAAATCTCGGCAGATTATAAAACCGATCCGTTTCTAAGATTTCACAGAAATAGTTTAATTTTGAAACATCAATATCCAAAACCACATGTTTAAAACCAGAAAAGAAATTGTTTTTGTAATTCTAGCAGGAATATTTATAACCAATGCTGTTGTTGCAGAACTGATTGGAGGAAAATTAATTCAAGTTGGCCCTTTTGTAATGAGTATCGGAATTCTTCCTTGGCCAATTGTATTTCTCACAACCGATTTAATTAATGAATATTTTGGAGAGAAAGGCGTAAAAAAACTTTCTTTCATAACTGCATGTCTCATTGCTTATGCTTTTATTATATTGTTTATGGCAATGACAATTCCGGCTGCAAAAGGAATAAGTCCTGTAAATGACGAACAATTTCAGGCCGTCTTTGGACAAAGTATGTGGATTATTGTTGGAAGTTTAATAGCCTTTATGGCTTCTCAGCTTATTGATGTTTGGATTTTTTGGTTTTTCAAAAACAGAACAGGCGAAAAGAAAATATGGTTGAGAGCAACGGGTTCTACAGTAATTTCCCAATTATTTGATTCTTTTATTGTTTTAGGAATTGCTTTTTGGCTTCCTGGAAAAATAGATTTCGATACTTTTATATCTTCTGGTTTAATTGGCTATACTTTTAAATTGGCAATAGCTATTTTATTAACTCCAGCAATTTATTTAGGGCATCATTTGATCAAAAAATATTTAGACTCAGATCCCAATCATAAAGTGTAGCGACTATCTGTATGAAAAACATAAATACCTCCATATTATTCTCTACTTTCTTTTTTATTTTTAGTTGTGGCAATGATCAAAAAAAGGAGCTCACTCCAAAAGCTACCCCTGTTAATCACATTAAACCTGTTGATGAAATAAAAACTACTCCACATAAAAATGTCAAAATACATAACCTGCCAGTAAAAATTTCGTCAAAGAAAAGTTTGAATCAACCCGAAAAAAATCATGATAGCATTGTAAAAACAAATCATGGTGCTAAGTCTAGCGATATGCTTCATAATTTTTTTGCCATTAGAAAAATTCTTGCAAATTGCAAAATCGGAGAAACATTTACGCAGAAAGAACTTTCTCAAAATTTAGAAATCCCTAAAGATGCTATAAAACTTATAAAAAGCATTACAAAAACAAGCGAAGATGAAATTGAAATAAAATGGAAATCAACTTGGTTTATAGAAAAAGTTTCGGACGCAAAATTTACCGATGCGAAAATGAAAATTAAATTTCAAGCCAATAAAATGTACACTTCGGGAAAAGCAATTGGAATTAAATACAACAAAAAAATCTATAATGATTTAATAATAGTTGGAACAAAAGCTTATATACCAAGCGTAAAGGGTTATCACTGGAAAATAGGGAAATAATGGAACAAGAAAATAAAATTCGATGCGGCTGGTGTTCTGCCAGCGATTTATATAAAAA
The DNA here is from genome assembly GCF_003946915.1 of Flavobacterium ustbae. Classification (GTDB taxonomy): domain Bacteria; phylum Bacteroidota; class Bacteroidia; order Flavobacteriales; family Flavobacteriaceae; genus Flavobacterium; species Flavobacterium ustbae. The sequence goes on along the minus strand of NZ_RPOC01000008.1, from coordinate 170,875 downwards.
ATACCACGACGAAGAATGGGGAACTCCAGTCTATGATGATCCAACCATTTTTGAGTTTTTAATTTTAGAAACATTTCAGGCTGGTTTAAGTTGGATTACGATTTTAAACAAAAGGGAGAACTTCAAAGTTGCTTTTGATAATTTCGATTATAAAAAAATAGCCAATTATTCTGAAGATAAAATCGAAGAATTAATGCAAAACACGGGCATTATCAGAAACGGATTAAAAATTAAATCTGCTGTTTCAAATGCACAGGCATTCATGAAAGTTCAGGAAGAATTTGGAACTTTCTCAAAATACATCTGGGAATTTGTTGACGGAAAACCAATTGACAATAAGCCAAAGACTTTAATAGATGTTCCCGCAACAACTCCAATTTCTGATGCTATCAGTAAAGATTTAAAGAAACGCGGATTTAAATTTGTTGGTTCAACTGTGATTTACGCTCACATGCAGGCAACCGGAATGGTCAATGATCACGTGGAAGATTGCTGGACCAGAATAAAATAGTTTCAAGTTTCAAGTTTCAAGTTTCAAGTTTCAAGTTTCAAGTTTCAAGTTTCAAGTTTCAAGTTTCAAGTTTCAAGTTTCAAGTTTCAAGTTTTCCGCGACGCAATAGCAGCGATTTTCAAAACCTGAAACTTGAAACTTGAAACTTTTTCATACAACCAAAACAAAATTTACTATATTTGCTTCACACTTTAGGGGTGTCTGCAACATGCAGGCTGAGATTTTACCCTCTGAACCTGATCTAGTTCATACTAGCGTAGGGAAAAGTAAGATGACTTCTATGCGCGCGCCTGCGTGCATTTTGTAGCCATTCCTATTGTGTATCTATACACTAAACTAAAAAGGAATGGAACTAAAAATCAATCAACAAACAAAAAAATTCAATGCTGAATCGCTAAGCGTTCAATCATTGCTCGATCTCGAAATTCCGCTCAAACAAAACGGAATCGCCGTTGCTGTTAACAATACTGTTGTTCCAAAAACCAAATGGAACGAATTCCTCCTACAAGAAACTGACGATATTTTGATTATTTCTGCTACGCAAGGAGGTTAAATTTTAATTCCAAAAAAAGAAATTCCAAATTCCAATTTTCGTACTGTGCGTTAGACGCACTGCGGTGCATCTCTACAGAAAACATTGTGAATAAACACAATCAGGAGCAACTTGAAACTTGAAACCTGAAACTTGAAACCTGAAACTTCAAACTTGAAACAAAAAACTATGAAAGAAGAACAAATATCCAGAACCCCGTTTCCGAATTCTAACAAAGTATATATCGACGGAGAAATTCATCCCATAAAAGTAGCGATGCGCGAAATTACTTTGAGCGACACTAAACTTTCCAACGGCGGAATTGAGAAAAATCCTCCAGTGACTGTTTACGATACTTCGGGCGCTTATACGGATCCAAATGTAGAAATTGATATTAGAAAAGGATTGCCACGCTTACGCGAAAGCTGGATTCTTGACCGTAATGATGTCGAAATTCTAAGTGAAATCACTTCAGATTACGGTTTAAGCCGACTGAAAGATGAAAGCTTAAATCACCTTCGTTTTGAATATTTACATCAGCCAAAACGTGCCAAAAAAGGAGCAAATGTAACTCAATTGTATTACGCTAAACAAGGCATTATTACTCCCGAAATGGAATATATCGCGATTCGCGAGAACCAACGTATCGAACTTTTAAATGAACAGACCGATGCTATGCGCTGCCAGCATCATGGTCATAGTTTCGGTGCTAACACTCCAAAAAGCAAAATTACTCCAGAATTTGTCCGTTCTGAAGTTGCTTGCGGAAGAGCTATAATTCCAAACAACATCAATCATCCAGAAAGTGAACCGATGATTGTAGGTCGAAATTTCTTGGTAAAAATAAATGCCAACATTGGAAACAGCGCGGTGACTTCAAGTATTGAAGAAGAAGTAGAAAAAGCCGTTTGGGCTTGTCGTTGGGGAGCTGACACGATTATGGATCTTTCGACAGGAAAAAACATTCACGAAACCAGAGAATGGATTATCCGCAACTCTCCTGTTCCAATTGGAACCGTTCCTATTTATCAAGCATTAGAAAAAGTAAAAGGAATTGCCGAAGATTTAACTTGGGAGATTTTCCGTGACACATTGATCGAACAAGCAGAACAAGGCGTTTCGTATTTCACGATTCATGCTGGAGTTTTACTTCGTTACATTCATTTAACCGCCAATCGCGTTACCGGAATCGTTTCGCGTGGTGGATCGATTATGGCAAAATGGTGTTTGTTTCATCATAAGGAGAACTTTTTGTACACGCATTTTGAGGAAATCTGCGAAATTATGAAACAATACGATGTAGCTTTTTCTTTGGGAGATGGCTTACGCCCGGGTTCGATTGCCGATGCGAATGATGCCGCACAATTTGCTGAACTGGAAACTTTGGGCGAATTGACCAAAATCGCGTGGAAACACGATGTTCAGGTGTTTATTGAAGGCCCAGGACACGTTCCTATGCACATGATTAAAGAAAACATGGACAAACAATTGGAACATTGTCATGAGGCTCCATTTTATACGTTAGGCCCTTTAACTACAGACATTGCACCAGGTTACGATCATATTACTTCTGCAATTGGTGCGGCAATGATTGGCTGGTACGGTTGCGCGATGTTATGCTATGTAACACCAAAAGAACATTTAGGTTTACCGAATAAAAAAGACGTAAAAGATGGCGTGATTACATACAAAATTTCTGCACACGCCGCCGATTTGGCTAAAGGTCATCCGGGCGCACAATATCGCGATAATGCCTTGAGCAAAGCCCGATTTGAATTCCGCTGGGAAGATCAATTCAATTTGGCTTTAGATCCAGATACTGCTCGAGAATTTCATGATGAAACGCTTCCTGCCGATGGTGCAAAAGTGGCGCATTTCTGCTCGATGTGTGGACCGAAATTCTGTTCGATGAAAATATCTCAGGAAATACGAGATGTCGCTGCCGCTGAAAAAGGAATGCAGGAGAAATCGGAAGAGTTTATTGAGCAAGGGAAAGAGATTTATATTTAAGAAGAAGATAGAAAATAGAGTAAAGAGCAAAGATCTCCTAAATCTGTGAAATCTGCGGGAGAAGAAAAAACAAATCGAATGATTTTAATCTCAAATCCAATGGCGGTAAGAAATGAAATTAATTTAATCCATTCATTTTTTGAAGAAGGATTGTCTTTGCTTCATGTTAGGAAACCTGATTTTTCGAAGATTGAAATGGCGGAATTTCTTCATGATATAAAACTAGAATTTCGGGATAATTTGGTTTTGCATAATCATCATGAATTGGCAAAAGATTTTGGTATTGAGAGATTACATTTTTCTGAAAAAGAAAGAAACGATCTTGTTGATTCTCCTGCAAGGTTTTGGAAACCTTGTAGGTACGAATACAAATCTAAATCAACATCAACACATTCTATAGAAGATTTTAATTCTCTTAAACATTTTGATTATGCTTTTCTGAGTCCCGTTTTTAAAAGTATTTCTAAAGAAAATTATTCTCCTGAAAAAGACCTTTTTGAAGAACTGAAATCAAGAACAAATCAGAAAACAAAAGTCATCGCTTTAGGCGGAATCGATTCAAAAAACATTAGAGAAGTATTAGAAAAAGGTTTTGATGATTTTGCGCTTTTAGGAAGTATTTGGAAGAATAAAAATCCTTTAAAACAATTTAAACTATGTCAAAAGATCGCCCATTCGCACTCACAATCGCCGGTTTAGATCCTTCGGGAGGCGCAGGAATTTTGGCTGATATCAAAACATTTGAACAGCATAAAGTAACTGGTTATGCTATTTCGACGGCAAACACCATTCAGACTGAAAATCAATTTTATGAAATTCAGTGGACAGATTTGAGTTTTGTAATCAGATCAATTGAAACGTTGTTTTTAAACTATAAAATCAGGGTTGTAAAAATCGGGATTGTGTCTTCTTTACATGATTTAAACCGAATTATCTCGACAATAAAACAGCTTTCTCCATCGACAAAAATCGTTTGGGATCCAGTTTTAAAATCGACTACAAAATTTGAATTTATGACTGTTAAAGATCATTTGGAATTAAATCAAATACTTTCAAAAATTGACTTGATCACGCCCAATTATAATGAAATAAAAATTCTTTTTCCTGAATTTATTTTAGCCGAAAATCAATTTCCTACGAACGTTCTATTAAAAGGCGGACATAACCAAAAAGCAGTTGGAACTGATCGATTATTTCTAAAAAATGAAGTTTTAGAATTACTTCCATCAGATAAAAAATGTTTTGAGAAACATGGTTCAGGCTGTGTGCTTTCGTCAGCAATTGCTTCGAATTTAGCTTTAGAACAAACCTTAATCGAAGCTTGTAAAAATGCTAAAATCTACATCGAAAATTACCTGAGCTCAACATCAACTTTAATCGGATATCATTATGTATAGCAAACTTCAATATATCTCGCAAGGCGAAACTATCGAAAAACAATTATGCAATATTAATCAGGCACTCGATGCAGGATGTAATTGGGTGCAGATGCGTTTTAAAAACCAAACGCAAAAAGATACTTTTCTATTAGCGGAAGCGGTAAAGCCTTTATGCGAAAAATACACTGCCAATTTCATTATAAATGATGATCTGTATCTCGCCAAAGAAATTGATGCAGACGGTATTCATTTAGGTTTAAACGATACTAAAATCGACGAAGCTAGAGCTTTATTAGGAACTTCAAAAGTTATTGGAGGAACAGCCAATACTTTGGAAAACATTCAAAATCATGTCAAAAATGGTTGTGATTATATTGGGTTAGGGCCTTTTAGATTTACAAATACAAAAGAAAAATTAAGTCCGATTTTGGGATTGTCGGGTTACTTTGACATCCTGCAAAAACTGAAAAAAAATAAAATCGAAATTCCTATTTACGCCATTGGAGGCATTACTTTGCGTGATGTGAGTCCGTTAATGGAAACTGGAATTCATGGAATTGCCGTTTCAGGAATCATTAAAGAAAGTGATGAAAAGGAAAAACTAATTCAACAATTAAACGAAAAATTATATGCAAAAATCATTGTTTAATATAGGAGATAAAGCTTTTAAATCCCGTTTGTTTTTAGGAACGGGAAAATTTGGTTCGAACGAGGAAATGGAACAGGCCGTTCTTGCTTCTGAAAGTGAATTGGTAACCGTGGCATTAAAACGTATCGATTTGGAAACGGATACTGATGTAATTTTATCACATTTGAAACATCCGAATATTAATTTATTACCGAATACTTCAGGCGCAAGAAATGCCAAAGAAGCTGTTTTTGCCGCACAATTAGCGCGCGAAGCTTTAGAAACGAATTGGGTAAAACTAGAAATTCATCCTGATCCAAAATATTTAATGCCCGATCCAATTGAAACATTAAAAGCAACAGAAGAACTTGCTAAACTTGGTTTTATCGTTCTTCCGTACATTCACGCCGATCCTGTTTTATGCAAACATTTGGAAAACGCTGGAACGTCGGCCGTAATGCCTTTAGGTTCACCAATTGGAAGCAATAAAGGGTTAAAAACGATCGATTTCTTAGAAATTATAATTGAACAAAGTAATGTTCCTGTTATCATCGATGCCGGAATCGGAGCGCCTTCTGATGCTGCAAAAGCAATGGAAATTGGTGCCGATGCTGTTTTGGTGAATACTGCAATTGCAGTTGCAGGAAATCCGAAATTGATGGCTGAGGCTTTTAAGGAAGCTGTGATTGCGGGAAGAAAGGCATTTGAAGCGAAAGTCGCTAATCAGCAAAATTACGCTTCGGCTTCTAGTCCTTTGACTTCTTTTTTATACGATTAAAAGATTTCACGCAGATTTTGCAGATTAGGGAGATTTATTAAGAAGCATATCTTAAAAGTAAGAAATTTCATTATTTTTGATTTCTGTAAAAAAATTTGACTGTATGTTAGAAAATGAAATTTCATATAAAGTAAGAGGAGCAATTTTTAAAGTTTATAATACAATGGGACCTGGCCTATTAGAATCAGTCTATGAAAGTGCTTTATGTTATCAATTAAGAAAAGATGGTTTGAATGTAATGAAACAAATTGATATACCTGTTCACTATGACAATATTAGTTTAGACCTTACTTTTCGACTGGACTTAATTGTAGAAGATCAGGTGATAATTGAATTAAAATCTGTAGAAGAAATAAAACCTATTCATTTTAAACAACTTAATACTTACTTAAAATTAACTAACAAAAAGTTGGGCTTGTTAGTCAATTTTAATTGTAGCAATATCTTAGAAAATATTCATCGTGTAGTTCATAAAATGTAATCTGCACAATCTGCCAAATCTGCGGGAAACAAAACAAAAAAAATGAAAACATTCAAATCTATTTTTGAGCAATATAATTGGGATGAAATCCAATCGAGAATATACAAAACAACTTCAAAAGAGGTCGAGCGCACTTTGGCTAAAACCAAATACAATCTCGATGATTTTTTGATTTTAATCTCTCCAGTTGCTCAAAATTATCTGGAACAAATGGCACAGAAATGCCACGAACTTACCAAAAAACGTTTTGGAAAAACCATTCAAATGTATGCGCCGCTGTATTTGAGCAACGAATGCCAAAATATCTGTACTTATTGCGGATTCAGCTTAGATAATAAAATTAAACGCAAAACCTTAACTGATTCCGAAATAAAATTGGAAGTTGAAGCATTAAAAAAAACAGGTTTCGATCATGTTTTATTGGTTACTGGCGAAGCGAATTATACCGTTAACATCAATTATTTTCTGAATGCGATTAATCTAATAAAAGAAGATTTTTCAATTATTTCGGTTGAAGTTCAGCCACTTTCCACTGAAGATTACGAGCGTTTGCACGATTCTGGAGTTTATTCGGTTTTGGTTTATCAAGAAACGTATCATCAAGAAGTTTACAAAAAATATCATACTAAAGGTAAAAAATCCAATTTTGATTATCGACTAGAAACTCCCGATAGAATTGGAACCGCGGGAATTCATAAAATTGGTTTAGGTGTTTTATTAGGTTTGGAAGATTGGCGAACGGATAGCTTTTTTAATGCTTTGCATCTGGATTATTTGCAGAAGAAATACTGGCAAACTAAATATTCGGTTTCATTTCCGCGTCTTCGTCCCGCAGAGGGAATTATTGAACCCAATTTTATTATGGATGATAGAGATCTGACACAATTAATTTGCGCTTACAGATTATGGAATGAAGATTTGGAAATTTCAATTTCAACTCGTGAAAACGAAAAATTCAGAAATAACATAATTCCGATTGGTGTTACGAGTATGAGCGCAGGTTCAAAAACCAATCCTGGCGGTTATGTGGTAGATCCGCAATCTTTGGAGCAATTCGAAATTAGCGACGAAAGATCTGCTGCCGAAATTTCAAAAATCATAAAAAATAAAGGCTACGAACCGGTTTGGAAAGATTGGGACAAAAATTTTATTTCAGATTTTAGATTTTAGACTTCAGATTAAAAATCTAAAAATTCAAATATTTAAACTCCTACTTCAATCTAAAATCTAAAATCAGAAATCTAAAATATAAACATGAGCATTATCCAAGAATTTCTTCGTTACAACAGACAAACTATTCTTCCTGAAATTGGAGATGAAGGTCAGGAAAAATTAAAAAAAGCTAGAGTTTTAGTAATTGGAGCTGGCGGCTTAGGTTGCCCAATTTTACAATATATTGCTACAGCGGGAGTTGGCTTTATCGGAATTATGGATTTTGATACGATCGAAATTCACAATCTACATCGACAGATTTTATATACCGAGAATGAAATTGGACAATATAAAGCCATTGTTGCTCAAAAAGTCGTTTCAAAACTAAATCCGCTAATTCAGGCAGAAGCGATTCAAGAAAAATTAACTGTAGAAAATGCTTCAAAAATTATTCAACAATATGATATTATTGTAGACGGTTCTGATAATTTCTCGACTCGTTATTTAGTTAATGATACTTGCGTTCAGCTTTACAAACCTTTGGTTTACGGAAGTATCTTAAAATTCGAAGGACAAATTGCTGTTTTCAATCATAACAGAAGTAAAAATCTTCGTGATTTATTTCCCGAAATGCCAGATCCAAAAGATGTTCCGAATTGTAATTTGAATGGAGTTTTAGGAACGCTGCCAGGAATTATTGGCAATATGATGGCACATGAAACACTGAAATTAGTATTAGAATTGCCTTCATTAAACAACGAATTGATACTTTTTAATACTTTAAACTGGAGTTTTACAAAATTGAGTTTTTAAAAAACAACCTCATCACCCACACTAATAATTCCCGAATTCAAACTCACAATATTGGTTCCGAATAAAACTGAATTATCTACATTTCTGTATTTGCTTAAAGTTTTCAATGGCTCTTTTTTTACAATTCCTTTCTTCGGATCATTATTGATCATTATGCATCTTTCGCAAGGTTTTATATTTTTAAATTGTACATCTCCAATTTTAAAAGCACCATACTGATCCTCTTCGTGCGCTTTTTTAGTGCCAATGACAATATTTGGACGAAACCTTTTTACGGTAATTTTTTCTTCTAATTTGCTATTTAAAAGATCCATACTTTCTGTTCCCACCAATAAATACGGATAACCATCTGCAAGACTCACATTGTACGTTTCTTTTGTTTTAGAACTTTCGTGTTTACGATCGCCTTTCTTTACGATTTTAACCAAAGTACATTGAAAACCTAGCTTTTCACTAAACCATTGAGAAGATTTTTTGTTTACTTCAAAAACTTGGGTTTTATCATCCCATACATTTGATTCAATTTTTTCATCTAAATGTTCATCAATAGAAAATTCATGTTCATCTTCAGCAAATGATATTATAATTTTTCCATTTGAAACTTCAGGATAAAATTGGCTCATTATAGGATATTCTCTTTGCGTAACATGCACATTTTCAGAATTTATCAGCATCCATCGGCGATCGTTTTCAAAGCCCATTTCTTCAGCTTTGGCACTTTTTACGCTAATTCCTGCCAAGCTTTTAATCGGATAAATATAAATTTCCTTTACACTATAATTTGCACTCATTTTTATTTACTTTTTAAAATGGACATAAATTCTTCTCGATCGATTTCTCGGCATCCTAAACTCTCCAAATGTGAATTATAAACCTGACAATCCAACAATTTGTAATTTTCTTTTTTTAAATATAATGCCAATGCAATAAAAGCCGTTTTTGACGCATTTGAAACTTTAGAAAACATGCTTTCTCCACAAAAAATATTTCCTAAATCTATTCCGTACAAACCGCCAACCAATACATCGTCTTGCCAAACCTCAACAGATTTTGCAATTCCTTCTTCATTCAATTTACAGTAAGCATCTATCATTTCATCAGAAATCCACGTTCCGTTCTGGCCTTCACGCTTTATTTGCTGACAATTGGAAATTACTTCTCTAAAATTTTTATTATAAGTTACCTTAAATATTTTCTTATTGAGAATCTTTTTCATGCTTTTGGATATTACCAATTCATCAAAAAACAATACCATTCTCGGATCTGGAGCCCACCAAAGAATTGGTTCTCCTTCATTAAACCAAGGAAAAATACCGCTTTTATAGGCCAAATGTAAGCGCTCTGAACTTAGATCGCCTCCAATTGCCAAAACACCTTCTTCATCAGCTTCTGTAACTGGCGGAAAAAATAAATCGTTGAATAAGTAGTACATCTTTTAAAAAATTCCAAAATAAAAAATCCAAATCCCAAACTTCAAAAAAAACTTTCTCAAAGTTATATTGAATACAAAAATTCCAAATTCCAAACACAGCAAAGTTTTGGAATTTGGAATTTATAATTTGAGATTTAAACTTTCTTAGAACGGTAAATCGTCTGGTTCGTCTTCGTTTATGTTTGTTGCTGGAGCAAAAGTTTCTGCTGCTGGCATTGGAGCCGATTGTCCTGGACCTTCTGGCGCTAATCTTTCAATTCTCCAACCTTGAATACTATTAAAATAACGCGTTTCTCCTTGTGGATTAACCCATTCTCTTCCTCTTAAATTGATAGAAACTTTTACTGCCTCTCCTTGCTTATAGCTACTCAATAAATCGCATTTATCTTGTGTAAATTCGATTAAAATATGTTGTGGATATTGCTCCTCAGTTGTAACAACTAATTCTCTTTTTTTAAATGAGGCACTAACTTGCTGCTCTGGGTTAACCACTTTTACTTTTCCTGTAACTTCCATCTTCGTCTATTTAATTATTGTTTCTATTTCTTTTTATTTTTTAGCTAAAAGCACTTTCCAAGCCGATTCTACATCGTTATTATCCAGATACTTTTTGGCTTCTAAATGTACTTTTTTCTGATCGTCTGAGCTTAAAACTCCTTTGACTGCAAAATTTCCTTTCACAAATATACTAACTTCTTCTTTTGTAGGCAAGGCTTCAATGTTGCCTAATTTTCCTAAATCATTTCCGTCAAAAACAGTGCTTTCTTTTACAAAATCAGGAATTGCATCTACTCCTACTCCTAATGTTGTCAAGGGTTTTGCCACTTCAAAAAGTCCTTGGTTTGATCTTGAATACCAATTATTTCCAAGTCTCGAAACCAAATCAATTTTATGCTGGTCGATTGCTCCGTTTTCATCCAAAATAGATTCAGCGATATGAATTTTTACCACTTCGCATAAAATTAAATTTCCTGCTCCGCCTTCTGTTCCAAGCGGAATAATCTGAGTGACTTTACACTCAAACTGAACTGGAGATTCTTTGACACGAAATGGTTTTACCAAATCTGAAGGAATCTGCGTTAATCCAGCTTTAATGAATTCATTTACGCCACCTCCATATTCTGTACTTGCTAAAGAAGTCTGTTGGACGATATCGTAATTTACAACATTTATTACTACTTCGCGAGTAGCTTCTGCATTTATCAAAGTGTGTTTTATGGTATTATCTCGAACACGCCTTGACGGCGAAAAAACCAAAATTGGCGGATTGGCACTAAATACATTAAAGAAACTAAACGGAGATAAATTAGGAATTCCTCTCTCGCTTATGGTACTCGCAAACGCGATAGGCCTTGGACCAACTGAACTCTGTAGATAGCCTTGCAATTTGGCCGTCGGAATCTCTTTTGGGTTAATGCTAATCATATTTTTTAATTTAAACCAAACCTCATTTTGGTACATACAAAAGTATAGAAATGGTTTAATTAGAAGAAATAGTTTTGCAGATAATACCAAAAATCTTTCGACATTCGCAAAATATAAAATGTGTATATTTCGTTATATTTATACCACAAAAAAACTGATATGTCTTTTTCTGAAAGAACAAATACTACCCGCTGGATTATTATTTCTGTTTGTTTTATAATCATTTCTCTAATTCTTTGGAATACGTATACTTTCTTCCAAATTTTTAAAAATGAGGAGCGCTTAAAAATGAATCTTTTTGTAAATGCCCAAATTACTCTAGTAAATGCCGACGAATACACCGATTTAGATTTGCCTCTTCAAATCATTAACAACAATACCTCGATTCCGGGTGTAATAATGCTTTACGATAAAGTTGTCAGCGCTAAAAATGTTTCCGACGATATTTTGAATGACAAAAAAAAAAGAAAAACGCTTTTGAATAGGTTGAAAAATGAAAACGAACCTATTACTTTTGAATATGCTCCAGGAAAATATCAAACGCTGTATTATGGAAATTCTGAACTTCTTAATAAGCTCAAATATTATCCGATTGCACTTCTTTTAATCATTTTCTTGTGTGTGGCTTTAATCTATAATTTTTACAAAAGCACAAAAATGGCGACTCAAAACAAACTTTGGGCGGGAATGGCAAAGGAAACAGCACATCAAATTGGAACGCCTCTATCTTCTTTAATCGGTTGGGTTGAGATTTTAAAAACAGAAGAAATCGATCAATCTATTAGTGTTGAAATTGAAAAAGATATAGAACGCCTGCAAACTATAACCGATCGTTTCTCTAAAATTGGTTCCATTCCTGTTTTGGAACTTCATGATATTGTAAAAGAAACTCAAAACGCATACGAATATTTACAATCTCGTTTTTCTAAACAAGTTGCCTTTTCGTTTAAGGCTCCAGATTCTCCTGTATTAGTGATGATAAATCCAACATTGCACAGCTGGACTATTGAAAATCTGGTTAAAAATGCAATTGATGCCATGAAAGGGAAAGGAACTTTGGATCTTCAGATTGAACAAGATCTGCATCATGTCAAAATAAATGTAAAAGATTCGGGAACTGGTATTTCTAAAAAACAATTTAAAACCATATTTGAAACTGGTTTTACAACCAAAAAACGAGGATGGGGACTTGGTCTTTCTTTAACCAAAAGGATTGTAGAAGATTACCACAACGGAAAAATTAAAGTACTTCATTCTGAAATTGGAAAAGGAACTACATTTCAGATTTCGTTAAATAAAAAAGTGCAGTAAATAGTTTTACTGCACTTTTTGCTTTTGTCAGGCTAAGCAAAGTCGAAGCCTTATTTTATTTAAATCTTATAAATTCGATTGAATATCTTTTGCTAAAGCTTCGAATTCTTCTTTAGAAAGCGAAACTTTGTTAATGAAACGCATTTCGTCCATTTCGTTTAACGGAATCAAATGTACGTGCGCGTGAGGTACTTCAAGTCCAACAACCGCAATTCCGACTCTTTTGCATGGAACTGTTTTTTCTAATGCTGCAGCCACTTTTTTAGAAAACTTCATTAAACCCAAATATAGTTCTTCTTCCATATCAAAAATTTTATCGATTTCTTGTTTTGGAATACAAAGCGTGTGTCCTTTTGCGTTTGGATTTACATCTAAAAAAGCTAAATAATTCTCGTCTTCAGCAATTTTGTAACATGGAATTTCTCCGTTTACTATTTTTGTGAATATTGAACTCATTGTTTATTTGTTTAATCGTTTATACGTTTAACCGATTAAACAATTAACCGATTAAACAATAAAAAAATTTAGTCTCTTGAAATCTCAAGAATTTCAAATTTCAAAACTCCATTTGGAACTGTAATTTCAGCTACTTCTCCAACAGATTTTCCTAGTAAACCTTTTCCAATTGGAGATGTTACAGAGATTTTTCCTGTTTTCAAGTCAGCTTCACTTTCGGCTACAAGAGTATATTTCATCTCCATTCCGTTACTTTGATTTTTGATTTTTACATTAGATAAAACCAAAACCTTAGAAACATCCAATTGAGATTCGTCAATTAATCTTGCGTTTGCATATACTTCTTCTAGTTTAGAAATTCTCATTTCTAATAAACCTTGTGCTTCTTTTGCTGCATCATATTCTGCATTTTCAGACAAATCTCCTTTATCTCTTGCATCTGCAATATCTTGAGATGCTTTTGGACGCATTACACTTTTTAAGTGCTCCAATTCATCTTTTAATTTTTTTAATCCTTCTGCTGTATAATAAGATACTTTACTCATAACTTCATCGTTTATATAAATACAAAAAATCCCATCGCGACGGGATTTTCTTACCACAAATATACTATTATTTTTAATAGTACATAATTATATGTTAATCATATAGATTTCAAATCTAAATAAATTATTTTTGTTTTAACTAATTCTTATTCAAATAATGAAAAAAATCTGGTTCTTTTTAGCATTTACTGCTATTTTATTTTCTTGCAGTGACAACAACAGAAGCAATAACAACCCTAATATTCCTAATTATTCTATAAACGCCTATCTCGACACCAATTTGCCCACTTATAACAAATTGATATATCCGAGTAATCCTGTTTATGTTGCCAATTATGGAGCAAAAGGGATAATTGTGATGAAAACTGGTGAAGGAACTTATACTGCTTTTGACGCTGCGTGCCCAAACCAAGCTTTGGCTTCTTGTACCGCAATGACAATTGACGGAATTTATGCTGTATGTCCTTGCGATAAAACCCAATATAACTTATTTACAGGACTGGGCGGAAAAGAATTTCCGATGAAACAATATCGTGTAGAATCTTCTGGAACTGTTATCCATGTATATAACTAAAAACAGAAAAGCCTGAAAGTTTATTATTTTCAGGCTTTTTTTGTGTCTTAGCTTTTTAGAATTTCAAATTCAAACCAATTAAGAAGTTTGTTCCCGCTTGCGGATAGTAATAAGGGTAAATATCCCACATGTATCCGTTTGAAACATATTTTTTATCGAAAATATTATTTACCAAAGCCGTAATGGTTATCGATTTAAAAATGGTGTTTGGTTTTATTTCGTAAGAAGCATTAAAATCGTTTACAAAATAATCTGCCAATTTTGCTGCCGGAAGTTCAATATTATTCATGTATTGTTCGCCAACATATTTCTGCAGTAATGAAAGATACAATCCTGAAATAGGTTTATAAACAATAATATTTCCAGCAATAACTTCTGGAGAATAAGCTATTTTGGTTGTACCGTAATATTCGCCATCAACGGCCAAATCAACATTCTTGTTACTGCTTACAGTAAAGTTTGGTCTAAGAGTAAACTTCTCTGAAAGTGCAATTGTTGCATCAAATTCTAAACCTAAACGATAGCTTTTTTCGGTGTTAGCTCGAATTGGCGCACCAACTTCGTCAAGTCTTCCGGTCAAAATCAATTGATCTTTGTAAGCCATGTAATAGACGTTAGAATTTAGTTGAAATTTTTCTGAATTGAATCTCCATCCTAACTCAAAATCATTTAGTTTTTCAGGCTTAACATTTCCGCCTTCATAATCGGTTCTATTTGGTTCGCGATTGGCTCTTGCATAAGAAAGGTATAAAGTGCTGTTTTGAGTAAAAGCATAATTTAAACCAGCTTTTGGATTAAAGAAATTAAATTCATCATCAACCAATCCAGTTTCTATGCTATTGGCTTTGTAAGTAACTCTTCTGTATTGCAAATCACCATAAAAACTCAATTTTTCATTAAATTGATAGTTCGCTTTCGCAAAAATATTTCCATCTGTTTTTGCCGAATAATCATCATAATAATGATCTCCTAATTCTGTCTGTCCAACATTTCTTGCCCAGATTACTTTTCCGTAATGATCTCCTTCATATTTATTCCATCCTCCTCCAAAAATAGCATCTAGTTTTTCTTCTTTATATTTTACAGAAAAAGTGGTTCCGTAAAAATCATTATCTAACCATTTTTGACGAATTAAATCTGTACCTGGAACTAATTCTCCCATATCGTTTTCAACCTCCTTAGTTGGCTCAATTCCACCATAACCTTCAACTGGTTCATCATCTTTGTAATTTTCAAAATAAGAAAGGTATAAAGTGCTGTTTTGAGTAAAAGCATAATTTAAACCAGCTTTTGGATTAAAGAAATTAAATTCATCATCAACCAATCCAGTTTCTATGCTATTGGCTTTGTAAGTAACTCTTCTGTATTGCAAATCACCATAAAAACTCAATTTTTCATTAAATTGATAGTTCGCTTTCGCAAAAATATTTCCATCTGTTTTTGCCGAATAATCATCATAATAATGATCTCCTAATTCTGTCTGTCCAACATTTCTTGCCCAGATTACTTTTCCGTAATGATCTCCTTCATATTTATTCCATCCTCCTCCAAAAATAGCATCTAGTTTTTCTTCTTTATATTTTACAGAAAAAGTGGTTCCGTAAAAATCATTATCTAACCATTTTTGACGAATTAAATCTGTACCTGGAACTAATTCTCCCATATCGTTTTCAACCTCCTTAGTTGGCTCAATTCCACCATAACCTTCAACTGGTTCATCATCTTTGTAATTTTCAAAATAGCCCAATCCTTTTGTGTAATGAAAAGCTAAATTTGTGCTCCATTTATCAGAAATAGATTCGCTCCAATGTAATTGATAATGATCTTGTTTGTAATTATCGGTTTCATTATCATAAAAGCGAGTATTTCCAAATTCATCTGTATATTTTCCAGCAGAATTATAACGACGATTGGCATTTAAAGTTTCTCCGTCAATACCATTCCAAGATTGATAAGTAGTTTGATTTCCTCCAAAAACCAAAGCTTTAATCAATGTCGTTTTTCCAACATAAGTTCCTTGCAAGAAATACGATTTCAAATCTGAACTTGCGCGGTCTACATAACCATCAGATTTCATGGCAGACAAACGACCCGCAATTTCAAAATGATCGTTTAACAATCCTGTACTAAATTTTACCGTATTCTTTAAACTGTTGAATGAACCAGCAGAGCTTGAAATTTCGCCTGTCGCTTTATTTGCATAACTGTCCGTAAGCATATTTAAGCTGGCTCCAAAAGCACCTGCACCATTTGTAGATGTTCCCACACCGCGTTGCAATTGAAGACTTTCTACAGAAGAAGCAAAATCGGGCATGTTTACCCAAAATGTTCCTTGACTTTCGGCATCATTGTACGGAATTCCGTTTATGGTTACGTTAACGCGCGTTGCATCGCTTCCGCGGACGCGAATTCCGGTATATCCAAAACCGTTTCCAGCATCGGAAGTAGTCACAACCGAAGGAAGATAATTCATCAAAACAGGAATATCCTGTCCTAGATTTCTATACTTAATTTCTTTTTTATCCATATTGCTAAAACTCACCGGAGTTTTTGAAGTAACACGAACTGCCGAAACTAAAACCTCATCAAGAGAATTGACTTTTGTAGAATCTTTTTCCTGCGAAAATGCAGAAAGAGTAAAGAAAATAGAGAATAGAGTAAATAAAAATAATTTGGTTGCATCAAGTTTTTCAACCTTAGAACCTTTGCAGCTTAGTACCTTAGTACCTAAAAAAAACTTTTTCATTCGTAAAGAATTACGAATAAAAGGGGGAATTATTCTTTTGTTAAATTAATAAATGTGTTTCACGACAAAATAAGTGTGCACGCTTGATAGTGTCGTTTTTTCCCTTAGCAACATTACTTGCTCAGGTTCTTTGGGTATGATCTCAGCTCGTTATTTAGAGCACCCCTTTGAGACAGTGCAAATGTAATGTTAAAAATTCCAAAAATCAAATCCCAAATTCCAAAAACGTTTATAGATAAAATCTAAAAAAATAAATTCCAAATTCCAAAAACAAATCTTGAATCAGTTTTGGAATTTGGAATTTAAAAATTTGGAATTTCTTCTTTGAATTTAATCAATATTTGGTTTTCTACGAGATTGCTTCAAATCCGAAACATTCTTTTTATCCTTAATTCTCTTCTTAATTACCGCTTTCGGAATTTTTGTAGCTTTTCTGACTTTCGGAACATATAACCCTTTTTTGATGATTTCTAAAAACCGCTTAGTTACAATCTCTTTATTTTTAAGCTGACTTCTATCTTCGTCACAATTTAAAATCAGAATATTTTCTGAGGTCAATCTAGCCGATATGTTTTCTTGTAAAAGCAGTTTTTCTTCATCAGATAAAGCTTGAGAAGCATTCAAATCAAAGTTCAAAACTACTTTTGAAGAAACTTTATTCACGTTTTGTCCACCCGAACCGCTACTGCGAACGGCCTTAAAGTTTAATTCTGATATGATTTTTTCTATCTCCATATTATTGTGGCTGATGTGCTGCTTTCAATAAATCATTAACTGTTTTTACTGGATTAAAAGTGATCAACGGAACAGCGACAAAGATAGTAAGCCAATTTGCCATCGAGCCATTCCATAAGCCTGGTAATTCATAGCTTTTTACTATTTTACCACCTACGCTTTTTTCTACAATAAAGCCCGCTTTTTCGTCTACAAATTTCTGAAGATCAAATCTTTCTCCTTTGTAATTTTTAATACCGCACACTAAATCTACTGGATTAAAATGTGTGGCTTCAGCTAAGATTTCCTGTTGCTTTGTATTTGACAAATCAACTTGTGAAGTTTCTACAATTTGAAGAGAAGTTATACCCTCATCATTCATGACCCAAAATGGCCCACCGCCAGGTTCTCCTTCATTTTTTACCATTCCGCATACGCGTATAGGTTTATCCAAAAGCTCTTTTATTTTCTCAATTTGATTCTCTAATGTAATCTTATCAAAATCACTAGATAAATTAGTGTTGAGTTTTTCTTTTAAGAAGCTCGCAATCTCAGCAATCTTATCTTTCTGAATTTCCTTATTTTCTATCGCTTTTAAATAGCCAAAAACCTTTTCCTGAACTTTTAACAATACACCTGCAAGAGCTTTTTTGTATAAGGTAATCTCGTCAATATGGTTCTGAATTACATTATCTATATTCTTAACAAAAATAATGTCTGCGTCAAGCTGATTCAAATTATCAATCAAAGCTCCATGTCCGCCAGGTCTAAAAACCAATTTGTTGTTTTTATCTCTAACTAATTTATTTTTTAAATCGACAGTTACAGAATCTGTTGTTTTATTCTGGTAAGAATAACTTACATTGATTTGAATGTCAGATTCATTTTCAATTTTCTGTTTGAGTAATGATATAGATTCTTCAAATAAATTCTGATGGGCTTCAGAAACAGTAAAATGAAGATTTGAAATTTCTCCAGAAGTTGCATAATGCACACATTCGTTTAAATGTTCTTCGATCGGAATCGCAATATGCGTTTTATATTCATGAAAAGGCAGAACCGCTTTTGGTTTATTTGCAAAATCAAAATACTCTGGAGACAATACTGTTTTTATGAAATAATAATTCTTATAATCTCTTTCTAAAGATTCAAAATCTGGATAAATTTCTCTTAGCTTTTTATCGACCTCTTTAAAAAACGGAAACTTCTCCATTCCCACAATAAAAATAGGAAGCTCACGATCTTTAGTTCTATTGATATAAGCATTGATTGTTTCTTTATCAATATCAAAATCATTTAGAAAAGCAGTCAAAAATTTAAACATTCTACTTGCTGCACCAGATGCTGGAACAAATTTTTTAAGCTTAAATTTCGACTTTTGACTATCATAAAAGGAAGCTTTTTCTTGAAATTCAGTTTCAGAAAGACTCAAAATTCCATTGTTTATTGTAGCTGGACTTACCAGATTACTTTTTGGAATTCCATTTTTAAAAATATCCAATTGTTTGAAAACATTCTCAAAGTCAGTTCCGTGATTGTATATTTCTACAAAATCATGTGACGAAAAGCCCTTTTGCTTTGCTAATGTGAGATTATTAATAATAGAAGTCGCTTTTGCCAATCTACATTCCTCATCTCCAGATAATGTTATAAACGGCTTTTTTGCCTTAATAAGCGTTTGCTTAAAAGCAGAAAATACGGTTTCTCTCCCTTCAGGAGTATCGCGAATATCGTCTTTTTCCCAAGGAACATCAATATCTGTCAAGAAAAACAAATCGTATTCATGTTTTAGCGCTGCATCATCTAAAAGCGGATCGCAAAAACCGTAATACATTTCAGAAAATACTTTAGTTACCATTAAGTTGGTATCGCAGAATAAATATTTATTTGCACTAGCTAATTTTTCATTTTCCAATGCAGTCTGTCCATATGCAATAGGCATCATATCATCTGCCTCACATATATGCTGATTTTCTTCCCATTTTTTTTGTAAATAGTCGCGTGCAAATTCCGGAACCCATTCGGTTTCGTAATACTCTGCAAGCTGTTTTGCTAAGGTTGTTTTACCCGTACTTTCAGGACCAAACAAAGCAATTTTTATGATAGTTGTTTTTTGCTGTCTAAGATTTTTCTCCATTCTAAATAAGCTGAAATAGCCAAAATTGTAAAAATTATGTATTGAAGTGACAGCATCCCTAAGCCACGATAAGCATAAAGAGGTACAACAATAATATCACCAATAATCCAAAGTGTCCAGTTTTCTATTTTTTTTCTGGCCATGTACCACATTCCAGCAAAAAATATTCCAGACGAAATCATATCAACATAATTGTCAGCATGTATTTCGTAGTCAAAATATTTATAAATTCCGAAAACTACAAAAATGGTCACAATAAACAGTAGGATTCCGATTATTTTTTCATTGAAATTTGTACGGGTAATTGGCAGATTATCTTCAAGCGTTCCTCCTTTTGCCCAAACATACCACCCATAAATGCTCATTACCGAAAAATAAGCATTAATAATCATATCGCCTATATAACCTGCCACATACAGAAGATAAACAGATATAACTGTAGCAATTAATCCTGTTGGGTATACCCAAATGTTTTCTTTTTTTGCAAACCAAACACTTAAAATTCCACAAACGAAAACCAAAAACTCTAAGGCAATATGCCAAAGCGGTGCATTTTTATAACTTTCTAAAAAAAAATCTACCATGAAAACGGGTTATTTGGCATTTATTGTTCAAAAAAATGGCTGTCGTTTTCAAAAGCTGTTCCAATAACAACCAAATCTGCTCCAGCACTATATGCTTTTTCAATTCCGTACAAATCTACAATTCCTCCACCAACAATAATAGGAATTTCAACATTTTGAGAAATCAGCTTAATCATTTCTGCTGGTACAGGCTGTCTTGCACCGCTTCCCGCTTCTAAATAAATTAATTGGTTTCCTAACATTTCTCCCGCCTGAGCGGTCGCCAAAACTAAATCAAGATTTTCTCGACTTAAAGGTTTCGTTTTGCTTACTCTCGCAACAGCAGTTTCATTGCCACTTTCAATCAAAATATATCCTGTAGAAATTACTTCCAAATTTGTCTTTTTAAGAATCGGCGCTGCTTGAACCTGATATTCTATTAAATAATCTGGGTTTCGGCCAGATAATAACGACAAAAATAAAATGCCATCAGCTTTTGGCGAAATCTGCGAAGGATCTCCCGGAAATAATAGTACTGGCAAACTGGTTTTCTGTTTTAACTGCGAAATCAATTCTTCCAAAATATTGTTCTGAACAATACTTCCGCCCACAAAAATATGAGTAGCAGGAGACTGATTAATTTTGTCAATTAAATGCTTTAAATTTTCCAGTACAATTTTATCAGGATCCAAAAGCACAGCCAATAGTTTCTGACCATTACTTTTAGCCTCTACAATCTGTTGCCTAATAGTAAGTATTTGTTCTCGCATTGCGGGTGTAAAAGTAAAAGTTTTTTAATGTCGAAGAACTATTTTGAATGAATTATATTTGTCTAACGTCTTTTGATAACGTAAATAACACATTATGATTACAGTTCAATTATTAGAAAAATATGGCGTAACCAGAAAATCTTTTGACAAAAATGATATCGTTTTTGAAGAAGGAAATCTGCCATTACACTATTATCAGATTATATCTGGCGAAGTGAAAATGAGTAATTATAATGATGACGGACGTGAGTTTATACAAGGAATATTCTATAATGGACAATCTTTTGGAGAACCTCCTTTATTTTTAAACCAAAAATATCCTGCAAATGCGATTGCTGTAGAAAATGCTGAAATTTTTATTCTTCCGAAAGAAAACTTCATGAAGCTTTTGGAAGAAAATCCGAAAGTGAGCATTACAATAATCGAAAATCTTGCACAGCGATTGTATTATAAATCAGTGATGGCGGCTGAAATTTCGACACACGAACCCGAACATCGTGTTTTGAAATTAATAGAACACGGAATCGTCTATTTCAATTTTCAAAAAGACAAAAATGGTTATCTCATTAATTTTACCAGACAACAGATTGGAGATCTGACCGGTTTACGTGTAGAAACGGTAATTAGAGCCATAAAAGCATTAGAAAAAAAAGGAGAATTAAAGATTATTAATCGAAAAGTATACAGATAAAAAAGTTCTCGTTTTATGATTTTAATCATAAAACACATACCGAATGTGGGCGTACATTTGTCATATAAAAATCTGAATATCATGACACTATACCAAACAACATTCGACATTTTCAATAGAAATTATATGGGTTCTGCTGCAATGGCAGTTATTGGGCAAAGCTGTTTAGGAGGCGCTGCTGCAATGTACGTTTTATCAAACGGAACTTCTATTCTGCAAATGATTCAGCTGGCTATTATTGTTTTAGCTTGTATCTTTGTAAACACTTCAATTTTAGCACAAATGAAACATAAAGTGGTTTTTAATCTTTTAATTCTAAGCTCAATTTTAAGTGTATTATTTATTCTTTTAAACACTATTTTTCTGTGAAAAAACAAATAGAAAACAGAGCTGACGTAAATTTTCTAGTTAACCATTTCTATGATAAAATAAGAGCCGATGAAGAAATCGGCTTTTATTTTAATGAAATGATTTCTGATTGGGAAGCGCATCTCGAAAAACTAACAGATTTTTGGGAAACCAATCTGTTTGGTGTTCGCAAATACAAAGGAAATCCGCATGCCGTTCACAATGAAGTTGACGCTCATTTTGACGAAAAAATCACAGCAAACGAATTTGGAATTTGGCTCAATCATTGGTTTCAAACCATTGATGAATATTTTGAAGGCGAAAATGCCGATACCCTAAAAAGACGTGCTAGAAAAATGAGTACTTTTTTATATATGAGTATGTTTAAGCATCGTCAGAAAGAGAGTGAGGTTTAGTTTTTTAAAGGTTCTAAGATGCTGAGATTCTAAGGTGCTAAGGCTTTATAATTTTTAGCAATAGTTTTAAATTGAAATATTATATTAAATTTTATCATTTAAAACTATTTCTGAAACGCATAAACCAACGTAAAATTCTCAATTTCGAGATAATGCACTTCAAAATGTAAAATTAAATCATCAAAATACAGACTCGCCGAAGTCTGTTTTTCGTTTAGAGAAAAATCTTCAACGCGAATGTGATCTTTAAAACTGATTCCTTTTTCGTTTCTAATTTTAAAAATAGCCTCTTTCGCTCCCCAGATTACGGTTAACTTCTTAATATAATCATCGGTAAAATCAGGTTGCAGATAACTGCATTCGTAATCGGTAAATTTATCTGCAATTCTGATGATTTTTTCGCGCTGCAGTTCCATGTCAATTCCTACCGTTTCTTCACTAATAATTATCGCAGCATAATTATATGAATGCGTAATAGAAATATAATTATGACAGTCAAAATACGGTTTTCCGAATTCATCATAATGCAAATCTTTATCGGTAAAACCCATTTCCTGAATCAGCATTCTTACACTTAGAAAAGCACGCTGATGCATTTCAGATTTCATTCCGTCCAATCTTCGCTGGGTCTTTTCTTTTAAAGTTACCTGACTATACAATTCGTCAAAAGATTCTGTAATCTTCCAAATTAAAATTTTAGTGTTTTCGTTGAATTGTATCGTTTGAAATAAAGGCATTT
Source organism: Flavobacterium ustbae (assembly GCF_003946915.1). GTDB lineage: Bacteria > Bacteroidota > Bacteroidia > Flavobacteriales > Flavobacteriaceae > Flavobacterium > Flavobacterium ustbae. Next base: position 147,724 of record NZ_RPOC01000008.1, on the reverse strand, counting down.
TGAATTGTTTATTATTGTCTTTTTAAACCATATAAGTCATATAAGGAAATATTACTTTGGGTTTAAAAATATGTGTTAAGTAAATTTAAGCATTCTTAATAAATCTGCATAGTTAAGAATCTTTTTTTAAATGAACTTATATCGCTTTATGGTTTAAAACACACAGTCCAGAATCTTTTTTAAATGAACTTATATCACTTATATGGTTAAAAACGATTCTCAAACTAACATTCTAAAGATTAATAAATTAAAGATTTCACAAATCTTACGGAAAGTTACAAAATTAAAAAGGTATTATGTAAATTTGCAAAAAATTATACATATACAAATATAATATAAATGAGTACTACAACTACGCCATATGTGGCTTTCAAAGTAAAAGATATTTCTCTAGCGGCTTGGGGAAGAAAAGAAATTGAACTAGCTGAAGCTGAAATGCCAGGTTTAATGGCACTTCGCGCTGAATATAAAGATGAGCAGCCACTTAAAGGAGCTCGTATCGCTGGATGTCTTCACATGACTATCCAAACTGCTGTTTTGATCGAAACTTTAATTGCTCTTGGTGCTGAGGTTACTTGGTCTTCTTGTAACATTTTCTCTACTCAGGATCAAGCTGCTGCTGCAATTGCTGCTGCTGGAATTTCAGTTTACGCTTGGAAAGGTTTAAATGAAGAAGAATTTGACTGGTGTATTGAGCAAACTTTATTCTTTGGTGAAGACAGAAAACCATTGAACATGATTTTGGATGACGGTGGAGATTTAACAAACATGGTTATCGATCGTTTCCCAGAATTGGTTCCTGGAATTAAAGGTCTTTCTGAAGAAACTACAACTGGTGTTCACAGACTTTACGAAAGAGTAAAAGCGGGAACTCTTCCAATGCCTGCAATCAACATTAACGATTCTGTTACTAAATCTAAATTTGATAACAAATACGGATGTAAAGAATCTGCTGTAGACGCAATTCGTCGTGCAACTGACTTAATGTTAGCTGGAAAAAGAGTTATTGTTTGCGGATACGGTGACGTAGGAAAAGGAACTGCCGCTTCTTTTAGAGGTGCTGGTTCTATCGTAACAGTTACTGAAATCGATCCAATCTGTGCTTTACAAGCTGCAATGGACGGTTACGAAGTTAAAAAATTAGATACTGTAATTGCTAATGCTGATATCATCATTACAACTACAGGAAATAAAGATATCGTTGTGGGAAGCCACTTCGAAAAAATGAAAGACAAAACTGTTGTTTGTAACATCGGACACTTTGATAACGAAATCGACATGGCTTGGTTAAACAAAAACCACGGTGCTTCTAAAATCGAAATCAAACCTCAAGTTGACAAATATACTATCGCTGGAAAAGATATCATTATCTTGGCAGAAGGTCGTTTAGTAAACCTTGGTTGTGCTACAGGTCACCCAAGTTTCGTAATGAGTAACTCATTTACAAACCAGACTTTGGCTCAAATCGAATTATGGAATAACAGCGCAGCTTACAAAAACGAAGTTTACATGTTACCAAAACATTTAGATGAAAAAGTTGCTGCTTTACACTTAGCAAAATTAGGCGTTGAATTGGAAACTTTACGTGAAGATCAAGCTGCTTATATTGGCGTTGAAGTTCAAGGTCCATTCAAACCAGAATACTACAGATATTAATAGATTTAAGATTGTAGATTTCTGATTTTTAGAAATATATCTTAAACCCGACAAGTTTTAAAAACTTGTCGGGTTTTGTTTTGTATACAAATGGTATCTAATAAAGATTTCTTTCAAAAAATTGCACGTTTATAAATATCTCCATACTTTTAATTACCCCAAAAAAATAAGCCTCTAATTTTCAACGACATAACCACTATACTTTGAAAAAAATATCTTATTTATTCGTTTTCTTCTTTTTACTAAGTCTTCCGCATATAATTTTTTCTCAGGAAAAAAAGCCCAAAGTCGTACTAGTATTAAGTGGTGGCGGCGCAAAAGGAATTGCACACATTCCGCTTTTACAAAAATTGGATTCACTACATATTGTTCCCGATCTTATTGTTGGAAATAGTATGGGAAGTATTATTGGCGGTCTATACGCAATGGGATATTCTGGTGATAGTATCGAGAAAATTACCAAAAATATTTATTGGGACAAACTTTTGGGCGGAGGTCAATCCTTACGATCTGTAAGTGTAGAAGAAAAAAGAGAATTTCAAAGATATTTAGTCGGAATAGGTGTTAAAGACGGAAAACTGAACAGTATTGGTTCCCTTTTAAATGATCAAAATCTAAGAGAATATCTTTCCGAATTAACCTTCCCTGTTTATAATGTAAAAGATTTTGACAGCCTTCCAATACCTTTTAGAGCCATGGCCACAGACTTAGTAGAGGGAAAAGAGGTAATTTTAAGCAAAGGAAATTTAGCTTATGCAATGAGAGCCAGTATGTCACTGCCTGCTATTTTCAAGCCAATGCCTTACGGAAAATCAATATTGGTAGACGGTGGAGTGTTAAATAATTTCCCGACTGATGTTGCCAAACAAATGGGAGCCGACATTATCATTGGAAGTGACGTAGGAGGCGGAATGGAACCTTTGGACAAACTGAATAACATTATGACAGTGTTAATGCAAACCAGTATGTTTCCGAGTAATATTAAAAATCCTGCAAACCGCGATCTTTGTAATATATTAGTAGATCATTTCCCCAATTTAAGATTCTCAACCGCTGATTTTGCAAAAAGCAATGAAATCTACAAAGACGGTAAAATAGCCACAAATCAAAATCTTCCGGCTTTAATCTCTTTAGCCGAAAAGCTAAAAGGATTTCCGCAACGAACTCACGCATTACCCCAAATGCCTAAAGAATTTGTATTTGACACCATAATTTATAAAAAAATAAGTCCAGAAAACATGCCTTTGGTTGTAGGAAGAACAAATCTTAAAACACATGTAAAATACACCACCAAAGATTTAATAGCAGGAATTAACCGTGCTATGGGTACTAATCTATTTGAAGAGATTACGTACAGCTATTTCATAGAAGATAAAGACAAACTCGGAATCAACTTATTTGGATTTGAACGCGCCAAAAACCAGCTTAGTACTTCTGTACATTACGACACTTACAGAGGAGTCGGCATCATTTTTAATTATACAGGAAGAAACATTCTCGCAGATGCTTCACGCCTTCTCATAACTGCCGATATCGCAGAACAGCCAAAAGTGAGAATCAATTATCAGAAAAACTTTGGAGGACGCAGAGAATGGTGGTGGGCAACAGAAGGTTACGGAGCTTTTCTAAAACAAGAAATTTACATCAATGGTAAAGCATCAGACAATATACTTTACAATACTCTTGAATTCAATAACGAAGTAAACAGGAATTTAAACTCTCTGAAAAGCTATGTCGGTTTTGGGTTAAACTACAGCTACACCAATCTAAAACCAAAATATGACCGAGAATATAATCCCAACTCCCTTTCAATAAACAACTACAGTTTTAACAATATCGAATTTAATTTGCACTATTCCTACAATGATATGGATAATGTTTTCTTTGCTACAGAAGGAACCATTATAAATTCAAATCTAGCGCGATCATTCCTTACCGATATCGAAACCTCGTTTTCTGATCCTGATTTAACCAACATTTCCGGTTCAACAAACGGTTACACCAAGTTTGGTTTTACTTTTGAAAAGAGATTACCTATAAAAAAGAAAATTACAGGAATCGTAGGGTTTGATTCTTATTTTATTTTTCAGGATAAACTCAAAGAAGATGATATTCCATTTTCAGGATTTGGTTATGCTGCAAAATATTTCATAGGCGGCATTATACCAAGCTCTGGCAGTAATCGTTTTTCATTTCCTGGCCTTCACGAAGACGAACTCAATGTCACACAATACATGGGCGTTAAACTCGCGTCTCAAATCAATATTACAGGAAAAATTTATCTGACACCTCATTTTAAAATTGCAACGGTTGGCTTTGACACTTTTAACGAATATCTGGATCATGCCTTTAATCCAAAAGGAAAATGGGACGAAAACATGGACACTAGTCTTGTATTATCAGGCGGAGCTTCAATCTCTTATCAATCCATCTTAGGCCCAATCATTTTTGATACATCGTGGATTAATAATATCGAAAAGGTAAGATTGTTTTTTAGTGTCGGATTATCGTTTAATCCATAAAGATCATTTTTAAAAATCCAAAATTTCAAAACCCAAATTCCAAAATCTAAAATCTAAAATCTAAAATCTAAAATCTAAAATTAATCAGGGCGTGCCCCCAATCTGATAAGTGGGCAAAATACCTTAAGATTATTCGCCCACTTATCAGATCGGGGTCGGGCTATCCGGGCTACTTCGGTAGCTTCCTCCTATCCCTCACGCATACGTATTTTCGAGAACGCTTTAATTTAACAAGACATTTACAGGTTTTTTACTTTATAACTTTAAATTTGGAGTAGAAGCTTTTTAAAACTCAAAAAATGATTGAAGAAATTATATGTGATATTCACGGCTCAAAAGAAATGTCTTTCTCCTGCATTCATATCGCAACAGCAATAAATACAAAAACTCAAGTTGGATTTTTCTATTCTGAAGCCGAAGAAGATCTTCCCCAAATTGCCTGGTGCAGTTCGTGCGAACAATATCTTTTAGATAATGGCGAAGAATGGACCGAAGCATTTCAACGCTTAGCCGATTTTAAAATGCTTTGCGCCGATTGTTTTGATGAAGCAAAAAATAATGAATTAGAGAGCCATATCAGATAAAACACCATTTTATGAAAAAGTCTGTAATACTTACTATCCTTATTATTCTAAATTTTTCTGCCTTTGCTCAAAGCAATGACATCTGGACTTCTTTTTATAACAAAGACACCACCCTCACTGGTTTTAAAGACAAAAATGGAACAATAAAAATAGAACCAAAATTTACAGGTTTTACAATTGCTCGAAAATTCGAAAATATCATTGCGGTTTCTGAAGAAGAAAACGGAAAATGGAAAAGCTATTATCTAACCAAACAAGGAAAAATAATTGGCCGTGACAGTTTGTATGTTTTTGACAATGGTCCTGATTGTGAAAATGAAGGTTTCATTAGATTCACAGATCGCAAAACAGATAAAATGGGAATTTTTAACAGCGAAGGAAAAATTATAATTCCAGCTCATTACAGTGTTGTATCAAAAGTTCATAATGGAATTATTGCAGTTTTAAAAGATGCCGAAAAAAAACAAGATGGAGAACATTATTTCTGGACAGGCGGAAAAGAATATCTTATAGATATCCATAATCAAATCTTGATTGAAAACTTCAAAGACAGTAACGATCTCAATTTTTATTCGTTAGAAAAATCAAAAGAACCAAGCAAAAACGCAATAAGAGACAATTTTCTAGGCATTGACGGATTCTATTATTCATTTATTAATTATGATAAAGAATTTAAAAATTGGCTAAAAAACACTTTCCTTACTGATTTATCCAAAGCCAGTTTAGAAAAATATTCTTTCGATAAAATCACGTATTGGAAAGAGCCCGACGGCTGGATTAGCAAATCTAAGTCTAAATTTATTGAGCAGAATTATACTCTTTTAAAACTAAAATTGCAGCAGTTAAATTCTAAAAAGACAGATTACTTTATTTCTTCTGATGGATTAAATCAATTCATTTACGAATCTGAGGAATACGATATTTATTTCAACAATTGCAATGAATCAAAAGATTGGCAATATCCAACTATGGATATTGTAATTAACTCAAAAAACAAAACCGATTTCGGGCAAGATCACTTTGAATTTTTGCGAACAGAAAACGGTTATAAACTAATTAGTGTTTCGCTTAAAAAAGAAGTTCTTAAATAAGATTCTACATTAAAGTTTAACTTTGTAAAAAAGTAAACTATGAAGAATTTTCTATTTTTATTCTTGGCGATAGTATTCGAAATCATCGCAACTTCTGCATTAAAAAAATCAGAAGAATTTACCAAACTGCTTCCGAGTATTATTACCATAATTGGATATTGCGGTGCTTTTTATTGTTTGAGTTTTGCTATCAGAACCATTCCTGTTGGGTTTGCTTATGCAATTTGGTCTGGTGTTGGGATAGTTTTAATAACGATTATTGGAGCTGTTTTCTTCAAAGAAATTCCAGATTTACCCGCCATTATTGGTTTAGCATTAATCGTAATTGGCGTGATTGTAATTAATGTTTTTTCTAAAACTGTGGCGCATTAGATCATTTCGTTGCGGTATGATACTATCAAATGATACTATCACGAACGACATAACACTATAAATCAATATTTTAATGATTTTCAAAAAAGCTACAATTTCAGACCTTGAAGAAATGCAACAATTGTATCTCCAAACCATTCAATCTGTTTGTAAAAACGATTATAATGAAGAACAAAGAAATGTTTGGAGTTCAAGCGTAAATAATAAAGAGCGCTGGATTGATGTAATTCAAAATCAATTTGTTTTATTAGCAATAATAGAAAATCAAATTGCAGGTTTCGGAACTTTAAAAGACGGAAATTATATAGATTTCTTCTACATTCACAAAGATTTTCAACGACAAGGAATTGCAGATAAAATCCTAGCCGAATTAGAACTAGAAGCCAGAAAACATAACTCAAAAATTTTAACTTCTGATATCAGCATCACTGCAAAACCATTCTTCGAAAAGAAAGGATTCGTTGCCAAAGCTAAACAAAAAAATATTCGCGAAAACGTTGAATTGATTAATTATAAAATGGAAAAGGAGTTATGATTTTTTTTTAATGCCTCAAAGGCGCAAAGGCACTAAGTTTTTTTAGGTATTACAAAGATTAAAATTAAATCTTCGTGCCTTCGCGCCTTTGTGGCAAAAGAACAGCAAGTTTCGGATTTTATACCTTCTAAATCCAATCGATATTTGTATTATAAAATGGAATGAAGATGAACACACAAGAAACCATCAATTATAATCGTATCGCCGAAGCTATAGATTATATCAAAGCAAATTTTAAAGACCAGCCTAATCTTGATGAAGTGGCCGAAAAAGTACATTTGAGTCCGTTTCACTTTCAAAGGCTTTTTAGCGAATGGGCAGGAACAAGTCCGAAGAAATTTTTACAATATACCAGTATCGAACACGCCAAAAAATTACTGAAAGAAAATCAGGCAACTATTTCTGAAACTGCTTTCGAAACTGGGCTTTCAGGAACAAGCCGTCTTCATGATTTGTTTGTAAATATCGAAGGAATGACTCCAGCCGAATACAAAAACGGCGGAAAAAACCTTTTCATCAATTACAGTTTTGCCGAAAGTCCGTTTGGAAATATCATTGTGGCTTCTACCCAAAAAGGCGTTTGTTTTATGGCTTTCGCCGAAAATGAAACAATCGGATTTATTGCATTGAAAGATAAATTTCCGAATGCTCAATTTTCTAAAAAACTGGATTTAGCACAGCAAAATGCACTTTTTATTTTCCAGAACGACTGGAGCAAATTATCCGAAATTAAACTCCATTTAAAAGGAACCGATTTTCAATTGAAAGTTTGGGAAGCTTTGTTAAAGATCCCAATGGGACAGCTTTCTACTTACGGTTCTATTGCACATCAAATTCAGAAACCAAATGCATCTAGAGCAGTTGGAACAGCGATTGGCAGTAATCCTGTTGCGTTTTTGATTCCGTGTCATCGCGTGATTCAGTCTTCTGGAATATTTGGCGGTTACATGTGGGGAAATACCAGAAAAACAGCCATTATTGGCTGGGAGGGCGCGCAGATAAATCTTTAATTTTTTTGGCCACGACTCGAGCGATAGCGAACAGGCGAAGCAATTCACGAATTATTTTTAAAATCTTTGAAATTATTTTTTCGAATTAATTCGAATAATATCAGGTAACGCATTTAAAAATAAAATTCGTGAATTCGTGGCGAAAAAAAAATCTCAACCTAAAAACTTCTTATGCAAAATATACAATCCAAAATTGCATCCCAAAACTGGGAAAACATCACCGAATCTATGCACGAAAATGGTTTTGCCATTATTCCAAATATTCTTGATAACGAGCAATGTGAAGATTTAAAATTTGATTATGACAATCCAAATTTATATCGTAAAACAGTCGTAATGGAACGCTATCGATTTGGTTTGGGCGAATACAAATATTTCAATTATCCGCTTCCTGATTTAATTCAGGAAATTCGAACTTCGATTTATCCAAAATTGGCTCCAATTGCCAATGCGTGGATGAAAGCCTTAAATATTAATACTTTATTTCCAGAAACTCATTCTGAATTATTACAGCAATGTCATGAAAATGATCAATTAAAAGCAACCGTTTTAATTCTAAAATATGGAAAAAGCGGATTTAATACTTTGCATCAGGATTTGTATGGAGATGTTTATTTTCCAATTCAGATTGTCTTATTTCTAAATGAACCTGACGAAGATTTTACTGGCGGCGAATTTGTTTTGACACAGCAGACGCCCAGAGCGCAATCTAAAGCGATTGTTTTGAAGCCTAAAAAAGGTGATGTTTTAGTTTTTACGACTAATTTCAGACCTGTAAAAGGAACAAAAGGTTATTATAGAGTAAATATGAAACATGGCGTAAGCGAAGTTCATTCTGGTGAAAGATTTACGCTCGGGATTATTTTTCATGATGCCCTTAGTTAGTTTTTTTGCCACAGATTTCACAGATTAAATAGATTTTTTCGCCACGAATTCACGAATTTTCATTAAAATCTTTGCGATTATTTATTCGGATTAATTCGAATAATATTAGATAACGTATATAAAAGAAATTCGTGAATTCGTGGCGAAAAAACTGCAAACGTTAGACGCACTGCAGTGCGTCTCTACAATTCAAAACTTATATTTTATGTTTAATCACAATAAAATTTCAGATTCTGAACTACGAAATAAAATTAAAAATGGCGAAATTTGCTTTGGTGGCAATCAAAAGCTAAAAATTTACGGAACGCTGAAATGTTCTTCGGGAAAAAGAATGAAACGCGAAAATCGGGTTTTCTTTTTATCTGAAAATGAAGCCAAACAAAACGGTTTTAGGCCTTGCGGACATTGTATGAAAACCGAATATTTAAAATGGAAAAATGGACTTATTTAATCCCCAAACAGACGAAACTACAAACTTGCTTCCAAAAGATGGAACGGTAAATTATTACGGAAAAGTTTTCTCTAGAAATGAAGCCGATTTTTATCGTGAAAATCTTTTAAATACAATTGATTGGAAAAATGACGAAGCTGTTATTTTTGGAAAATTAATTTTAACCAAAAGAAAAGTGGCTTGGTATGGCGATCAAGAATTTGAATATACATATTCGAATACCACAAAAAAAGCGCTCCCCTGGACAAAGGAACTTTTGGATTTAAAAAAAGCAATTGAAGAAAAAACAGGAGAAACTTTTAATTCCTGCCTTTTAAATTTATATCATTCCGGAGAAGAAGGAATGGCGTGGCACAGCGATGCCGAAAAAGATCTGAAGAAAAACGGGGCAATCGGCTCAGTAAGTTTTGGTGCCGAACGTAAATTTGCTTTCAAACATAAAGAATCTAAAGAAACGGTTTCTTTAATCTTAGAACACGGAAGTTTATTGGTTATGAAAGATGAAACGCAAACGCATTGGCTACACAGACTTCCAACAACAAAAAGCACTCAAAAACCTAGAGTAAATTTGACTTTTAGAACTATTGTTCGATAAAATAAAAAATATTTTCACCGTTAAGAGATTCAGAAAATTAAAAAGAAATCTAAAGTATAATTCTTAATTCTTAATTCTTAATTCTTAATTCTTAATTCTTAATTCTTAATTCAATACTTATTTATTTTTTTGTGGCAACATTTTCATACGAACGTATCAAAGCATCTTCAAACATTTCGGGTCTAACTCTTAAAAGTTCGACAATTGTCCAGCCTTGTTTTCCCCATTTGTTTGGAACTTCATAAAAAATCTTTTCGCTTGACGCACAAAAAACCGACTGATCTATTTCGTTTAATTTTATAACGGCGTGATTGTTTTTTTTGTCAAAAGTGGCAAAAATTTTCTTTTTGATTCGAAAAGAAGTTTTCTCAAAATGAGGTTCTTCGGTTGCATCTGGAAATGACATTGCTAATTTTCTAAATTCTTCTATTGAAACCATAATCAGCATTTTTAAGATTAAAAATTTGCTTTTTACCAGCCTTGATTCAGTCCATTTTTAAGAACCTCATCGTATTTTTCTTTATCAAAAGAATATAAATTTGGAGCTTTATGGGCTACGTTGCTTTTCTTTTCGTCGAGTTTTGTCAAGATTCCGATATTGGTAATTTTTCTAAGAAAGTTTCGTCTATCCAGTTTTTTATCCAAAATGGTTTCATATAACTTTTGCAGTTCTGGAATCGTAAATTTCTCTGGCAATAAATTGTAACCAATTGGCATTAAGTTTAATTCTATTCGCAAAGTGGCTAAAGCTTTATCCAAAATTTCTCTATGATCTAAGATTAATTCTGGAACTTCTTTATGATCAATCCATTCTACTATTTCATGTCTACCACTTGGATTTGGGAGAATTTTAGAAAAATCGACCAACGCATAATATCCAATGGTAACAAAACGACGTAGGAGCCACTTTCCTTTTTCTTCTTCGATTTGCAGATATTCTAATATTTTTTTATCAAAATGCTGATGGTTTCGATTTACTTTCCCAAACGTTGCAAATTGCCTTAAAAATACTCCGTCAACGCCTGTTCTGCTGCTTAAAACCGTGATTGCGGCTGTATCAATATCCTGATCAACAGGAATAAATCCGCCGGGTAAAGACCATTTATTTGCACGTTCTACTTTAATTAATAAAACTTTTAACTGGTTATCATGAAAACCAAAAATAACACAGTCTATAGAAAGTCCTGGCTGGTAGTTTTCGTTATTATCTACAATGTCTTTTAACATTAGCTTTTATTAAACCTATTTTTAATAACCCTGCAATTTACTTCATTTTTATAAAACTGAAATATTTTTTGCAAAACAAAGGGATGATTTTTCATTCGAAAGAGAAGTGTTAGAACTACAATTTTAACGAAAATTTAAAATCAAATATAAAAAAAATAAGTACATTGCGTCATAATAACACATTATTGATTTTAGTTTTTAAAATCCAAATAAATAAAAGAAAAATAATACAAGCTGTTTCCATTTTTCTCAAAGTGAGTGTAGAAATTTAAATACAGAAGCTATGACTGCTAATTCTTTAAAAAACATCAATAAAAAAATCAGGACCTCGATATGGTCGTCTTTTGGTTTTGTTTCGAAAACCTATCTTTTGGAAGCATCTCTGAAATATAGTGAAGAACAGGAACGAATTTTCAACGAAATGATTGTTGAAACTGATGTAAAAGATAAGAAAGCGAAGAGAGAAGCTTATGAGAAAGCTTTGTACGCATCTTATAAGGGAATTGGCGCAATGGATTTTATAAATACCGTTTTAAAGTAAGTCCTTTACACATTTATATAATTTATAATGCCGCCTCACTTCGGTGAGGTTTTTTTATTAAAAAAAAAGCGGGATCTTCTTAAAGACCCCGCTTTTTTTTAATCTGCTAACTCAAAATCAGATCTTAATTTAATATCTGCTGATGAAGCTCCGATCATCACTTCAAAATCTCCTGGTTCTGGCCCCCATTCTAATTTATTGTTGTAGAAAGAAAGCTTTTCTTTGTCAATTGTAAATTCGATTGTTTTAGATTCTCCAGCGTTTAATTTCACTTTTTGGAAATCTTTTAATTCTAAAACTGGACGAACTACAGATCCAAATTTGTCTTTTAAATATAACTGAACAACTTCTTCTCCATCCATTTTTCCGCTGTTTTTCAATTGGAAAGAAACTTTGATAGTTTCATTGCTTTTGATTTTGGTTGAAGATAATTTCAAGCCAGAATAATCAAATGTTGTGTAGCTTAGACCATATCCAAAAGGAAATTTTGGAGAGTTTTTCAAATCGATATAAGCTGATACGTAGTTTGTAGCATTTTCATCTTTAGCAGGTCTTCCTGTGCTAAAGTGATTGTAATAAATTGGCACTTGCCCCACTTCTCTAGGAAAAGTCATAGGCAGTTTTCCAGACGGATTATAATCTCCAAATAATACATTTGCAATTGCGTTTCCAGCTTCAGTACCTAACCACCATGTGTATAAAATTGCAGGAACATTATCTGCAGTCCAGTTAAAAACCAAAGGTCTTCCTGCATTTATTAAAACTACAACTGGTTTTCCTGTTGCCATAACTGCTTTTACTAAATCTTCCTGAACACCTGGCAAATGCAGATCGCTTCGGCTTTTTGCCTCACCGCTCATATCGCGTCTTTCACCAATACTCAAAATGACAACATCTGCTTGTTTTGCCGTTTCAACAGCTTCTGCAAAACCATCTTTGTTTGTTCCTTCAATTTCGCATCCTTTTGCATACAGTAATTTTGTGTTTTTGCCTACTTTATTTTGCAAACCGTCCCATTGCGAAACAATCCATTTGTTGTAATCGACTTCTGGAAGTTCAACTGCCCAGAATCCCATATTTTCTTTGTACTCTTTTACCATCGGTCCGATAAAAGCAATTGTTTTGGCATTTTTAGAAATTGGTAAAGTCTGGTTTTCATTCTTTAATAAAACAATACTTTTCTCTGCCATTTCACGTGCAGCTTTTCTATGTTCTGGATTGTTTAACGCTTTCTCTTCGCGTTTTGCATCAGAATATCTATATGGATCATCAAATAATCCCATTTCGAATTTCTTGCGAAGAATACGTCTAACGGCATCATCAACTAAATCAATAGAAACTCTTCCTTCTTTTACCAATTGCGCTAAGTTTCCTCTGTAAGCATTACTTTCCATATCCATGTCGCTTCCTGCTATAATGGCAGAATAAGCGGCTTCTTTAAGGTCTTTAGAATAACCATGCGCTACCATTTCGCCGATTGAACCCCAATCTGAAACTACGAATCCTTGAAAATTCCATTTTCCTTTTAAGATATCTCTTTGTAAATGTGCATTTCCAGTTGCTGGAATTCCGTTAATATCATTAAATGAATTCATGAATGTTGCTGCACCAGCGTCCAAAGCTGCTTTAAATGGAGGTAAATACGTTTCTAAAAGCATTCTTTCGCTCATATCGACCGAGTTGTAATCTCTTCCACCAACTGCCGCTCCATACGCAGCGAAGTGTTTTACGCAAGCCATTACAGAGTTTAAATCTCCTAATTTATTTCCTTGAAAACCTTTTACTCTTGCATAAGCAATTTTAGAACCTAAATAAGTATCTTCTCCTGCACCTTCCATTACACGTCCCCAACGCGGATCACGCCCAATATCAACCATTGGCGCAAATGTCCAGTGAATTCCACTAGCTGCAGCTTCTACCGCAGCGACTCTTGCTCCCAATTCGATAGCTTCTAAGTCCCAACTTGCTGCTTCCGCTAAAGGAAGAGGAAACGTAGTTTTGTATCCGTGAATTACATCCTGACCAAACAACAACGGAATTTTAAGTCTTGACTGCATCGCCAATTCTTGATATCCTCTTGTATACTTTGTTCCGATAACATTCAGCATCGAACCAATTAAACCTTGTTTTATTTCGGCTTGTTTGTTCGGGTTGATTGTAATTGGACCAGTTGCCTGATTGTCGCCAGTATACTGATTTAACTGACCAATTTTCTCTTCGATCGTCATTTTTTTCAATAGATCATTCACTTTTTGATCTATCGACTGCTGTTGTGCCGACGCAAAAAGCGAGAGCATAAACAGCGTAATTGTGGTTACTTTTTTCATTCTTTAAGTTGTTTACCAAACGTAAGTGGCTACTGCCCCAGCGTTTAGTGTGGTTGAAGTTTGTTTTTGGTTGTATTTAATATTAAAAGTTTCTGCTGAAGCTCCGTCATTTTCTACAATTAAAACTGTTTGTCCTAACGGAGTTTTGAAAGAAACATTGTGTAGATTTCCTACAATATTACTTCCAATTCGTACTGAACCTTCCAGAACAAATTTAGAAGCATGTCCGATAATATAATATCCTACTTCTCTCTTGATATTTTGATTCTGATCGATCATCAAAGCACCTTTACAGGTTGAACATCCGCCTGGCGTAAAAGGTTTGTAGAATTCGTCATTTGCCAAACCCCATGAAAGTGCATTTTTGCTCCAATTTCTCATCGAACCAATTACTACATTTTTGACATTCCATTTTAAGTCGGTTTCAAAATTGCTTCCAGATCCTGTATATTGTTCGGTAAAATACAAATCTTTATTCGGAAATGCATCGTGCACCGTTGTCAAAGCACTAATATCTCCTTCGTATAAGTGAAACGCTGATCCTGTAACAAACGGATTTGCTTTTGGATCTTTTAAAATCGTCAGAGGATATTCGGGTTTATTGCAATTGTGGTCGTACACTATAATTTTGGTTTTGATTTTTGCTTTCGCGAAAGCAGGACCCAAATGATTACCGATAAAATCTGCTTGCTGTTCTGCCAACATTAGCAAACTCGGATTATTTCCTGGATGCAATGGCTCGTTTTGAGGCGTAATGGCATCGATAACAATTCCGTGAGATTTCATTGCTTGAATGTATTTCACAAAATACTGAGCATATACACCGTAATATTTTGGCTGTAAGCTTCCGCCTTTTGAGCTTCCGTTATCTTTCATCCAAACTGGAGGCGACCACGGAGAACCCATTATTTTTATTTTAGGATTTATAGCTAAAATTTCTTTTAATACCGGAATCACATCGTCTAAATCTGACCCTAAATTGAAATGTTTCAGTTCTAAATCAGTTTGCCCTGCTGGCATATCATCATACGAAAAAACTTTTTCATTCAAATCTGATGCTCCAATACTTAATCTTAAATAACTTAAACCAATTGCGTCGTCTTTTCTAGAAAATAATTCCTGAAGTAAAGCTTCTCTTTTTGGTTTATCCAATTTTTTAATGGCTTGAGCGCTTCCGCCTGTTAACGAAAATCCGAAACCTTCTATGGTTTGAAATTTCTCTGCAGCATTTACTTCGATAGTTGGGTTTGAATTTGTCTCTGAACCAAAAACCAAATCTGGCTGTTTTTTAAGTTTTGAAGTTTCATCTGTTGTAGTAATCCAAGATTCTATCTTTCCTGAATTGGCTACGGTATTTGCTGAAGATCCGCATTTTATCTGCATGGCAATTAAGGGCAGTAAAACAAGGATTTGAAGTTTTTTTGTATAATTTTTCATTAATCTATTTCTATTAAAACAGGCAAGTGATCTGACGGATATTTTAAATCTTTAGAATCACTTAACACTGCATGTTTTTGAATCTTAAAACCACTATTTTTTGAAATGAAAATGTAGTCTAATAATAATGTTACGGGTTCATTGTGTTTAAAATCATTGAAAGTTCCTGAAGGCCCGAAAGGTTTTTCTTTTGAAACATCTCTCGTATCATCCATTACTTTTTTGATTTCTGCAATCTGTTTTGTTTCTGGTTCTGAGTTAAAGTCTCCCATTAAAAAAGCGGGATATTTTTTTGTGTTTAGCGCTGCAATTTTTGAAAGAACTAGCTGCACGCCTTTCACTCTTGCTTCTTCTCCCATGTGATCTAAATGAAGATTGAAAACCCAAAATGTTTTTTTAGTTTTTAAATCTTTAAAAAGTCCGTAAGTACAAACTCTGTTACAGGCAGCATCCCAACCTCTTGAAACTACATTTGGAGTTTCTGAAAGCCAAAAAGTATTGGATTGCTCTACCTTAAAACGATCTTTTTTGTAATAAATCGTACAGGCTTCTCCCAAACCGCATTCTTCTCTTCCTACTCCAAATTTGTTATAATTGGTTTGAGCATTTGCAATATCTATTACCTGATTTGGCGTTGCTTCCTGAACTCCAAATATATCTGGACTATAAAAGCCAATTTGAGCATTAAAATAATCCTTTCGGTTTGGCCATGCATTTTCTCCATCTGATGCAACATCGAGACGAATATTATAGGTCATAATTTTTAAAGTCTGACCATAAAAGGAGTTCACGGCTAAAAGCAGGATTACTGCAAAAACGAGTTTGTTTATCTTTTTCATGTTAAAAATTTTAATCCCGTAAAGCTAGGTTTTCCAAGCCTTTGAAGAAAACATTTAACATAAAAAATATGTTAATTATACCCCTTTGGTGAAATTCAAAATATAAATTTCAACACATAGAAACATAGTTTTTATGTGTTAGGAATAATTTCACCCAACGTGTTAATTATAAACTCTTACGTAGTCAACTTCATATGTTGCGCTTTTAAAGTTTGGATCGACTGCACCTCCAAAGTTTCCTCCCATTGCAAAATTCAGAATTACGAAGAATTTTTCGTTAAAAGGAGTTGTGCTCGAATTTTTGTAAGTGTAAAAAAGATTATCGTCTACAAAAAATTTGATGCTTTCTACGCTCCATTCTGCAGCATAAACATGAAATTCTGTTGCTGTGTTTGGAATTTTTACAGTTTTAGTATCAGGAGTGTTTCCTGAACGTCCCGGAGAATGAAGAGAAGAATGGATTACATCTGGATTATTTCCAACCGATTCTAAAATATCTATTTCGCCACAACCAGGCCAAGGCACAGTATCAATATTATCCCCCAAAAGCCAGAAAGCAGGCCATGTTCCGCCACCTACTGGTAGTTTTGCACGAACTTCTGCTCTTCCGTATTTAAATGCAAATTTACCTTTTGTAAGCATTCTTGTAGAAGTATACTTGCTTCCCATGTAATCTTCTTTGATTGCCGTGATTTTTAAAGTTCCGTTATCAATTCTAACGTTTTCAGTTCTGTTGGTATAATACTGCAACTCGTTGTTTCCCCAGCCGCCGCCAGTTCCGGTATTGTATCCCCACTTTGCATCATCTGGAGCGCCGTCTGTATTAAATTCGTCTGACCAGATAAGTTTTCTAGCAACAAAAATATTTACTGTTGTAGAAGTATGAGTGTATTTTATGCCATTAAATGCTGTAACATCAATAGTATAAGTTTTGGTTCCTGGCTCAGTAAATTCATATGCAAAAGTATTGGTTGTAATCTCTTTTGTTTCTTTGTTGACCACTACTTTATATGACTTTGCATTGTCAGCTTCTATTTTTAAATTGATTTTTCCGCTTCCATCACCGTTTGGCATTTCGGCTGTTTTACCCACTATCTCAACTTGAACAGAAATTTTATCGGGTGTAACTACCGCAGGATCATCCTTAGAATCGTTGCTACTGCTGCAAGACTGAAATACAAACAGCAGGATTAAAGTAAATATTCCTGCTTTACTTATAATATTAATCATTTTCATGGTTTATTTGTTTAAGTGGTTTAGTTAATAAATTGAGTATCAATATAGATATTTTTTATTTTACTTTTTTATTTTTTAATCAGAAAGTAAAAAAATTATACTATTAAAATATTTCACTATTATTTCCAAGTATAAGTTCCAACAGATCCTGCTTCAAGCGAAGTGGTTACCCATTTGCCATTAAACTTGATATTGAAAGTTTCTGTTGCAGCACCATCATTTTCTACAATCAAGACTTTAGAGCCAGAAGGTGTAATGAAAGCAACGTTTTGCAAACTTCCGCCAGAATTACTTGCAATTCGGGTAGATCCCATCGGAACAAATTTTGAAGCGTGAGCAATAATGTAATAGGCTACATTACGCTGAAAACTATCGCTTGAATTTATAGTTATAGCGCCTTTGCACATTGTACAGCCACCATCTGTATTGGGTCCAAAATTTGCATTATTTGCGACATTCCATTCTAATGCATTCTTACTGTAATTTCTCATTGATCCGATAATTACATTTCGAAGATGCCATTTTAAATCGCCCGCAAATTGACCTTCAGAAGAAGTCCATTGCTCTGTAAAATACACATTTTTACTTGGATACGAATTATACACATTTGTCAGAGCACTAATATCTCCTGCATATAAATGAAAAGCCGATCCGTCCACAAATGGAAATGCTTCTGCATCTGCCAAAATTGCCTTTGGATAATTTGGATTATCACAATTGTGATCGTAAGCAATAATTTTCACGCTCAGATTTGCAGCTTTAAATGCTGGCCCTAAACTTTTTTTAATAAAGTTTGCCTGATCTGCAGCAGACATATACATACTTGGATTATTTCCGTCATGCAAAGGTTCGTTTTGAGGTGTTACAGCATCTATCGTAATTCCTTCTGCTTTCATCTGCTGAATGTATTTGACAAAATATTTAGCATAAACATCATAATATTCTGTTTTCAGTTTTCCTCCTTTAAAACTTGCATTGTCTTTCATCCAAACAGGTGCAGACCAAGGAGTTCCTAAGATTAAAATTTTCGGATTAATTGCCAGAATTTCTTTCAGCATCGCGATTAGATTTTTGTCTTTTTCTAAACTAAATTTATCTAAATTTAAATCTGTTTCTCCGGCTGCAAGATCATTATAAGTAAAAGGCGCAGCATTTAAATCTGAAGCTCCAATACTGATTCTCATATAACTTACTCCAATTGAATTTTCGCCAGAACCAAACAATTCCTGCAAAAGAGCAGTTCTTTTTGCTGGGTTTAACTGGTTTATAACCTCTACACTCCCTCCTGTTAAGGTATATCCAAAACCATCAATATTCTGATATTTTTGAGCTGCGTTAACTTCAATATTAGAGTAAGCATTTGCTGCTGTACCAAATCCTAATGTTCCTGACTGTTTTTTCAGCAGCACACTTTGATCGCCTTTTGTGAGCCAAAAATCTACATCATTTGTTACTACTACCGGCGGATTTACAACTGGTGGGTCTACAGGTGGATTTTCTATTGGGTCGCTTGAAGAAGAACATTTTACTTGAGCCAAAACGGCTGCCATGAAAAAAAATGCTTTTATAGTATTTTTCAAATTAAATTTCATTTTTTGTGGTTTTAGTTAACTTGACAATTAGTAAACAATTGTCTGTATAGCATGTGCTGGAATTGTAATTGTTGTTTTTTGCTTTTGATTTTCTAAAGAATAAACAATTTCTTTTTCAGATTGATTCATTACGATAGTAATCAATTGTCCGTCGGTATTTTTAAAAGAAGTACTTAATAAAGATTTGTCACTTATTGTTTCGAGTACTCTTTTTGCATTTGGTCTAATGAATTTTGAGAAATGTCCGATATAATAATACATTGGCGTATAGATTAATTCATCTTTTGAGGTATCGGCATGAATGGGTGCAAAACAGAAATTCCCAACATGATTAGGGCCGCCTTTTTGATCTAGAAGAATATTCCAATCTGTCCAAGCTACCGTTCCGTTGTTAAAATCATTAATCATATTGATTCCGTAACGTTCTGCATTTCCCCAAAACTGATATTTTGTGGCATCAAATTTTTCGATGCAACCTTCTGTAAAAATCAGATTTTTGTTTGGAAATGCTTTGTGAACTTCTGCCACAGATTCAAATTGTGGCGGGCCACCATTCCAAGTTTCATACCAGTGAAATCCAATTCCCCACGCATATTTTGAAACTTCAGGATCTGAGAAAACGAGATTTGCACGTTTTTCTAACATATCTCCACGATTGTGATCCCAAATAATGACATTTTTAGAACCTAATCCTTCTTTTTCTAAAGTTGGTCCCAGATGATTTTTTAGAAAATCTCTTTCTGCTTCTGGAGTATAAATACAAGATTCCCAACTTTGTCTGGCCATTGGCTCGTTCTGGATAGTTAATCCCCAAATCGGAATTCCTTCTTTTTCGTATTCTTTTATAAATTTAGTATAATACAATGCCCAAGCTGGAGCAAATTCAGGCAATAAAACGCCGCCGTGCAAAATATCATTATTGTCTTTCATGAAAGCTGGGGGACTCCAAGGGCTGACAAATAAAGTTAGTTTCCCGCCGGCTGTTTCAATTGCTTTTTTGATTAAAGGAATTCTATATTTTCGATCGTGATCTATATTAAAAGTATTCAGGTCTTTGTCTCCTTCAGCAATATAAGTATAGCTGTCACTGCTAAAATCACAACTGTGAATATTTGTTCTAGCCAAAGAATAACCGATTCCGCTTTTTTTATCGTAATAAGCATTTAGGAATTCTTTCTGTTTTTTAGGAGATAATTTTGCAAAAACTTCTGCGCTGGCATCTGTAATGGCACCTCCAATTCCTAAAAAGGTTTGATCTGTTTTTTCAGTATTTACAGTAATTGATACTGTTGTTTTTTGAGTGTTGTTTGAAATTAAATCATTGGATAATGATAATTTCTTATTGGTGTTTTCGGCAGTAGTAAATACCTTTATTTTAGTTTTTTGCTGAGAAAAACAACTCAGCTGTACGAAGATTATAAAGGCTGATACAAATATTTTAATTTGAACATTCATCTCTTAAAAAATAGTTTTTGAATTAAAAGCAAAGAGAAGACTAATAGGGATGATTCAAATTAGTCTTCGTCTTGTGCTTTACTACAAAATATTAATAAACAAGCGTTTGTATAGCATGCGGCGGAATTTTCACTTCTGCCTTTTTATCACCAATTATTAAATTGTACGTAAGATCATTTGCCGATTGGTTCATGACAATAGTTGCCATAGTTCCGTCGGTATTTAAGAAAGAAGTGCTTAGCAAAGCGCTTCTGCTTGCGGCTGTACTAACTCGAACAGCATTTAAGCGAATGAATTTTGAAAAGTGCCCAATGTAATAGTACGATGGAGTATAAATTAATTCTCCTGTTGTTGTATCTGCATGAATTGGTGCAAAACAGAAATTTCCAACATGATTAGGACCTCCGTTTTGGTCTAAGAGAATATTCCAGTCTGTCCAAGCCACAGTTCCGTTATTAAAATCATGAATCATATTCATTCCGTAACGTTCTGCATTACCCCAAAATTGATATTTTGAAGCATCAAATTTTTCGACACAGCCTTCTGTAAACATTAATTTTTTATCTGGATAAGCTTCATTTACTTTTCCGACATTATCAAACATCGGTGCTCCTCCGGACCAGGTTTCGTACCAGTGAAATCCCATTCCCCAAACATATTTTGATGCTTCAGGGTCGGAGTAAATTACGTTGGCACGATAATTCATCAAATCACGGTTATGATCCCAAACCACAATTTTTTTATCTCCAAGATTTTCCTTTTTCAAAGTTGGCCCCAGATAATTTTTAATAAAATCCCTTTCGGCTTCAGCTGTATAAATACAAGATTCCCAAGTTTGCACCGCCATTGGTTCATTTTGAGTAGAAGTTCCCCAAATCGGAATGCCTTCTTTCTCATAAGCTTTTATAAATTTTGCGTAAAAATTAGCCCAAGTCTGGTAGTACTCAGGAAGAAGAGTTCCTCCTTTTAAGACATTTTTATTGCTTTTCATAAAAGCATTTGGTGACCAAGGCGCAACATAAGTCATTAGTTTTCCGCCTGCTTTCTGAATGGCTTGTTTGATTAAAGGAATACGGTATTTTCTGTCGTGATCAATAGAAAAAGTCTTCAGATCCTTATCTCCTTCTTCGATATAAGAATAGCTTCCACTGCTAAAATCAGAACTTTGAATCGTTGTTCTTAGCAAAGAATAGCCAATACCTTTTTGCTGATCGTAGTAAGCATTTAAAAATTCTGCTTGTTTTTCTTTTGAAAGCGTAGCAAATATTTCGGCGCTGGCATCTGTAATCGCACCTCCGATTCCCATAAAAGTTTGGAACCTTTTAGCTGGTTCTACAAAAATAGAACTTTCAATTTCTAAAGGCTGTTTTGCTGCAGAAAAAGTCAGATTATCTGTAGTAGTTAATCGTAACTTAGAGTTTTCTGCTGTTGTGTAAACGGTTATTTTTTTGCCGTTGGTTGTAAACTCTTTTTTTGTTTTGGGCTGTTGCGAAAAAGCTGCAGCAGAAAACAAAAGGCATATAATTTTTAGGCTATTTTTTTTCATTCGCTTTCAATTATTATGATTTTAAATTGAAGTTTAGAAGAAATCAAAAATCGAGTTCTACCCTTCTGAGGATTTAAAAAATAGCCCATACTCATAATGATTATGGGCTATTTACAACCAAACTTAAACTTAAACTTAACTTAACTTTTTATTTTCCTCTCAACTCAACTTTTGTAACTGTGATTCCATCTTTTGTAAAAGTGTTACCGCCAGAACGTATAAGCAAATAGATTTTTCCTGTTTCTGCAAATTTAACTACATTAGAAACGGTTCCTGTTTTTTCGTTTTTGACACAGCCTACTAAAGAAAGCATTCCTGAGAAACCAGATTTTGCACAACCATCCCAAGTACTTAATCCCATAACTTTATTGTCTTTGTATTCTACTCCAGATTGTGGAGCTGATTTTCCTGCGTAAACTTCAAACCAAGTTTCATCGGAACCACTAGGAGAAGAAACTTTCATATCTATTGTATATTCTTTGTCTTTTACAACATCAATAGCTTGATAGATTCCTTCTTGAGCCCAACCTCCAGGAGAGTGAATAGTGGCACTGTTATTAGCAAATGACCAAAATGCTGCACCTGTAGCGCTAAGATTTAACACAGTCCATTTTGCTTGATCTTCTACAGTTGCAAAAGAACCACCTTGCACTAAATTTCCTTTTAAAGGGTCTGATGTTGCAACTACCACGTCTTGTGATTTAGTAGCTGTAGCTCCTCCAGCACCAATTGCTGTATGCACAATTGTATAAGTTCCTGCATCTGGCAAAGAAATTTCTTCTTCCATTTTACCAGAGTAAGTTCCTGCTCCTATATCCCAAAGTGACTTTAAAACTCCATTTGGCTGCGCTGCTAACTTATATGTATTTACTTTCCCTTCAACAGGTGTAATGGTAAAAGAAGCATCGACATTCTCATTCGTCAATCCATTATTAGCAACAGAATCTTCTGGCTGACAGCTAGTTAAACCTAATACTGCTGTCATAAAAAACAATACTAAAAAGGCTTGTTTTTTTATTATATTTATTTTCATATGATATTGTATTAACTAATTAGTAATTAGGATTTTGAACTAGCTGAGTATTTTCTAAATCTTTTTGTGGAATAGGCCAAATTTCATTTTTACCAGCAGTAAATCCACTAGAAGCAAGAACAGTTGCAGCTTTTCCAGTTCTAACTAAGTCGAACCAACGGTGTCCTTCACCAGCCAACTCTAGTCTTCTCTCGTTGGCAATTGCATCTAAAGATACTGGTACAGGTGTCAATCCAACTCTAGCTCTTACTGCATCTAATAAAGCTTGCGCTCTAGCACCAGTTCCGCCTAATGCTTCTGCTTCCATCAAGTAAGTATCTGCTAAACGAATTGCATAAGTATCTTGTTTATAATTTAAAGCTGTCGCTCCTCCGCCTGTAGAAGTATCTGAGTTTAATGGCATAAATTTCTTTAAGAAATATCCTGTATCTTGATCTCCAGGCGCATAATCTGCAGCTCCTGATGCTTTAAGGGCACGCAAATCAAAAATTGTAGAATTAAAACGCGGATCTCCTTTTAAAGCATCATATAAACTTTGCGTTACAGGATTAAAACTCCATCCTGAAATATAATCTGGCAACGTTAGGTCATCTCTACCATATCCTCTTGGTCCTACCATGATATTAACAGAGTTTCCTTCGTCAGCTCCGCCGCCCCAGAATCCCCAGTCTGCATTACTTTTATCTGTATGCATAATTTCGATGATAGCTTCTGAGTTAAATTTGTTACTAATTACCCATAAATCAGAGAATTTATCTAATAATTTGTAACCATAAATGCTAGTTCCTCCTGGTGTACCATTTACAGTTTCAAATTCAGCAGCCGCTAATGAATTTTTACCCTCATACAAATAAACTTTACCTAATAATGCCTGCACAGCTCCTTTTGAAAGACGACCACCTTCTGTTGGCACATCAATTTTATTAGGAAGAACAGCTTTTGCTTCTATTAAATCTTTTTCAATTTGTGCATAAATTTCTTGTGGACTAACTTGAGTAACACTATAGCCTTCAGCTGGCGAAATTGGAGTTAGAATTAATGGTAAATTTTTAAATGTTCTTACCAATTCAAAATAGAAATATCCTCTCAATGCTTTCGCTTCTGCTGCAAAACGTACTTTTTTAGCTTCAGGCATATCTACCTCTGGTAATTTTACCAATAAAATATTGGCTCTAGCAATTCCCTGAAAAAAATCACCCCAATAGCTTCTTGGAATATTTATTTTATCCAGTTTATAATTATCAAAAGCATGTATACCAGCACCATCACCAGGTCCTCCACCTCCAGCATAAAAATCATCTGAACCTGCATTTAGCATAGTTATCATGTTTTCAAAACCTTTTGATTGTTTACCCAGTATATCATAAACAGAAACTAGTGCAGAAAATGCTTCTGATTCGTCTCTATAATAATTGTCTACTAACGGAAGCCCTTTTGGCTCAACTGTTAAAAAATCTTCACCACAAGAAGAGCCTAGAAGCAACAATCCAGCGGCAATGAATGAATATCTTATATTTTTAATTTTCATAATCTTTAATTTTTAAAATTGTAAATTAACCCCTAGCATTACAGTTCTAGCTTGCGGATAATATCCTTTATCAATACCAAAAACTCCTCCTCCAATCTCTGGGTCATATCCAGAGTATTTTGTAAATGTCAATAAATTTTCTCCAGTCAAATAAAGTCTTGTTTTAGAAAGACCTGCTTTTGAAACTACATCACTTGGAAGGTTATAACCAATTTGAACTGTTTTAATTCTCCAGTAATCTCCATCTTCTAAATAAAAATCTGATGGGTTTGAGAAGTTTTTATTATTATCTACTGTAGATAAAATTGGATATGAATTAGTTGATCCTTCACCTGTCCAACGCCCTAAAGCAGAAGTCTGGTAATTTGCATCTGTGATATCCAGACGACGAAGTCCTTGGAAAATTTTGTTTCCAATTGCTCCCTGAGTAAAAATTAATAAATCAAAGTTTTTATAGTCCAAATTAATTGTGAAACCATAAGTATATTTTGGAAGCGGACTTCCTAGGAAAGTTTTATCATCATCTGAAATTTGTCCGTCTCCATTAAGATCCTGCCATCTGAAATCTCCTGGTCTTGCACCTGGCTGAATTAAACCACCTGAAGCGTTTGTGTAGGCATTAATTTCTGCTTGGTTTTGAAAAATTCCTTGCGTTCTATAGCCGTAAAAAGAGTTGTAAGCTTGTCCTACTTGTGTTCTTGTTACTGCACCCATGTTTTGGAACGACGCATCTCCAGAAATAAACTGGATATCTTTTCCTAAGTTTGTTACTTCATTTTCTAGATAAGAAATATTTCCGCTGATGCCGAAACCAACCTTACCAATTTTTTTACGATAAGAAAGTTCTAAGTCAACCCCTTTGTTCTCCATATCTGCAATGTTTGCAGAAGGTCTACCCGTACTACCAACGTGACCAGGAAGGTCAATATCTTGTAAAATACCATACGATTTTTTAATGTAAAAATCTGTTGTTAATGATAAGTCATTGAAGAACGTAATATCAAAAGCAACGTTTGCCTGGCTAGTTTCTTCCCATTTCAAATCTGGATTTGCAGGAGCGTTAGGGCTGTTACCCACAACTACTGAACCTTGATTTCCGATAGTATAATTTCGTCCTGCCCCAATAGTTGCTAAATATTTAAAATCTCCAATAGCATCACTACCTGTAATTCCGTATCCTCCTCTAAACTTTAACTGAGTTACGACTTTATTTTCTGGCCAAAAATTTTCTTTTGTTGGAACCCATCCTAATGAGAATGAAGGGAAAGTACCATATTTGTAGTTTTGACCAAAACGAGAAGAACCATCACGACGTACAATACCAGTAAACAAATATTTTTCTTTGTAATCATAATTTGCTCTTGCAAATAATGAAGTAACTTTATGTTCATAACCATTGTAAGCAGAAGCGGTAATATTGTCCTGTGGATGGTCGTTCGGGAAAGTTGCATCATCAAAATTAGTATACGGAATGTTAAAATAAGTTACTGTAGACCCAGATGTGATATTATCAACGTATGCACCTTGTCCAGCTAAAATAGAAAAGTTATGATCGTCGATTTGTTTTGTATATGAAATTGTATTTTCTATATTCCATCCAAAACCTCTATTTGAACTTCTGCTCAAATTATTTTTGGCATTAATAGTAGAAGAATTAAAATAATATACTGGTGTAAAACCTTCTGAACCCCAATAGGCTAATTTACCTCCTAAAGTACTTCTAATCTTTAATCCTTTAATAGCTTCTAATTCTAAGTAAGCATTTCCAACAAAATTATCTGCCCAGTTGTAGTTTCCTAATCTTGTCTGAATATATGCTAATGGATTACTCATTTCTTGAGTTACTACTTGAGAAATTCCATATGGATTTCCGTTTGGATCTCTTAAAATATAGTTTTGATTGTACGGATAGCCAGCTGCAACAGTTGGATCTGTAACAATTGCTGGAGTAATTGGGTCCAAATTGATTGCAGAGCTTAATGGCCCTCCATATTCATTATTTGTATTACCGATACCCACTGTTTTTTCGTGAGAGTAACCTAAAGTTTGACCAAAAGTTAATCCTTTTACAATTTTATGAGTAGAGTTTAAACGGATGTTTTTTCTATTGTAGTTAGAAATTGGAGTAGCTACAATACCTTCTTGATCTAATAAACCAAAAGAAACATAGAATGTAGAAACATCATTTCCTCCAGATAAGCTTAACTCATGACCAGTTCTTTGAGCATTATCATTAAAAATTTGCTTTTGCCAATCAGTACCTTCTCCATAAGAAGCAACATTTTTGTACGGAAGATCGTAAGGTTTTGTAGTATCTGTATAGCCATTTGCATATCTTTCATTCATTATTGTTGCATACTCAGTAGCATTTAAAAGATCAAGTTTTCTCGATGCTGCAGAAAATCCAGTGTATCCATTATAATTTACACTCATTTTACCCGATCTTCCCTTTTTTGTTGTCACAAGGATAACTCCGGCTGCTGCTCTAGCACCATAAATAGCTTGAGATGCAGCATCTTTTAAAACCTCCATAGAAGCAATATCAGATTGGTTTAAATAACCAATACCGCCAGAATCCACAATTACACCATCAACAACCCATAAAGGCTCGTTGTTTCCAAAAGAAGTAATACCCCTTACTCGTATTGTAGAAGAAGATCCTGGCTGTCCTGCATTTGCTGCAATAGTAACCCCAGAAACTCTACCTTGAAGAGATTGTTCTACCCTTGTTATTGGCAAATCTTCTAAATCTGATGCTTTTACACTAGAAATTGCTCCAGTTACAACAGATTTCTTTTGAGTACCGTATCCAACCACTACAACCTCATTTAAAGATTGTGATTCTGGTTTTAATTGAATTGAGATTTTCGTTCTTCCATTTATAGCCTCATTTACTGTAGTATAACCTATAAATGTAACTGTTAATGTTCCATTTGATGGGACTTGCATTTGAAATTTTCCGTCAAAATCTGACGCTGTAGATTTCGTAGTACCTTTTAATAAAACAGTTGCGCCTGGAACAGGCATTCCACTTTCATCATTTATTATTCCATTTACTGTGACATCCTGAGCCACAGCGATAACCGAGAATAACAAAGATGAAATACAAAAAACAAGTAGTTTTGTTAATTTCATTTTTCTAAAAATTTTGGTTAATTAATTAGTAATTTGATGCAATACTAAAACTAAATTTTTACTTTTCATATCCATAAGTCATTACAAAAACACATCAAAAACAAAAAAATAATATTATAAAAACACATCAAAAAAAACATAAATATTTGATTTTAAAATATTTACAAAAAACAATAATAGTACTAAAGAAAAGTTAATTTTATAAAATAACACTACACTTCAATTTTTAATAAATAATGTATTAAAATCATCTATACTACAACGTGGTAGTACTTCTAAACTACATTTAAACACTTATTAATCAAGTAATTAAAACAATAAAATCATCTTATTTTGAAAAAATGACAAAACAGAGAATATGATATTTTTACCCTACTTTTTTTACATTATTGATAAAATCTTTTATTGAAAGAAAAAACTTATTTTATAAAATTTTACACGAAATTATTTACTTTTAACTAAAATATAACGTGCTTTTATTGAGAGTTGGCCCTTGAAAAAGTCGAAAAAATGTCATTTTTTAATGCAGAAGAGTAAGGAAGTGTAATTTTAGAGCAGATTCTAAGCTAATAGTTTTTCTTTGCTTACAAGGATAATTTTGAAGATTATATAATACTAAAGGAAACCAGATAAAAGGGCTAAAGGGAAGTAAAAACAATCTATTTGTGTTCTTTTATTTGCTTTATACTGCTCTTAAATATAAATAAAAAGGCATCCTATCGGAATACAGCTCAGAAATGAATCATGGAAGGCATTATAAGCCATTACAAAGCTATTTATGCCTTGTAAATGATACTCTTTAGCAAAATTGAATAATGGAAAAATGAAGACAAAAAAAATAGCCCATAATTAAAATTATGGGCTACCCAGGCAATAAACTTAACTTAAACTAACCATAGTTTAAACCTTATATGCTTGTTTCTACAAGTCAAGCACAATTGTTTGAAATTCGAAAAAGGAATTTTTTAGTCTTCCTTTTTCGAAATAACTAACACAAAATATTATTATTGTGGTTTGTACACAAATGTCCAACCTGTTCCTGGATCTTTTAAACTTCTTGGCACATATAATACCAACTTGTCTTCTGTAAGTGTAATAACATTATACTCATTAGCAGTATTTCCTGCTTCATATCCTAAAATCTTTGAATTCTGAATGAATAGCTTTTTATTAGCAATATCCAAAACAAAGCTTCCTTTTTCAGCTGCTGCCGTAGCTGTTTGATAATGATTATAATTTGCTGCTCCATTTAAATCGAAGTGCATTTTTCCTGCAACATCTAACGGTGGACAGCAATCTCCAGCATTCCACCACGCACTCATAGCAGAATCAGGGTTGTCAGGAGGCGACATAAACCAGTAAAATGCACCTGTTCCAGCTGCACCGTCAAAAACCCAAGTTTTGCCTTCTGCAGTATTCTCACTTACCAAATCGTACCAATCTTGTTCTAAACGAGTATCCAATTGATCAATCTGCACATCTAGAGTTTTGGTGAAAAATTCACCTCCCAAAGATCCTACAAATGTAAACGTAGACTTACCTGGTATTGGATATACAATTGTTGTTTCATTGGTTAGGGCTTTTCCTAAGTTATAGTTCCAATATCCTACAACTCCTGGCGTATCCATAGTCAAAGTAATTTTATTACCTCCAGGTGTACTGTGAGTAACTTTCAAATCAACACCAGCAACGTCTGTAGAATTCGTCAAATGCTGCTCATCTACTATCGGGTCGCACGCTGAAAAGACAAGCGCAAACACAGCAATTAGTAAATATTTTATATTATGAATTTTCATCTTTATAATTATTAATGGTTATTACTATTACCAACCTGGATTTTGCGTATAAACTCCGTTTAATATTCTCATTTCTGTTTCCGGAATTGGAACCAAACCTTTAGTTTCAGGTCTGTATTTTACACTGTAATTAGCGTCAACACCAGAATTTCTAACTTGTATTACATCATTAAATGCTGCGTCGACATCACCCCATCTAATTAAATCAAACCAGTGTAACGCCTCAAAAGCAAGTTCATGCAAACGCTCTTCTTTTATTGCTTCAAGCGAATATCCAACTGGACCTAATTTTGCCCTTGCACGCACTAAATTCATCCCGTCTGCTGTTTTAGTAATTTCAGAATGCATTAATAAAACATCGGCGAAACGCATATATATAAAATCCTGAGCATGCATTAACTGCATATCTGCATTATTCCAAGCGTACATCTGAACAAACATACCCTTATTAGTTCCCGTACCATCATTATGCTGTAACGAAGTATATTTTTTATTAAAATAACCTGTTTCGTGATCTCCTTTGTCTTTCGCATAACCTCCTGTTCCCTGTTCTGGTCTTCCAACTTCTAGTATTGATCCTTTCTTTCTAGGATCAAGGTCTGACCATCCAGCGTATAATTTGGGATTCACGGTACACCAACCCCATCCTTCTCCAAACGGTACTAAAGAATTTCCACGTAAAGAGTTAAACAAAGCAAGTCTATTTGTGTAGATATTACCAGTACCATTACTCCAATTCCAATCTCCAAAAGAAAATCTTTGCACAAACATTGTTTCTAAATTTCCTGTCCCAAAGGTTGGGGCAGCACCGTCTTGTCCAACCCATGCCAGTCCTTCTGTAGCTGCCCAAGGCAATACATTTGTCCCTGCACTTTTATTTACATAAGAATAAGGCCAAAGATTTCTAAAATCAGATGCTAATTTATGTCCACTATTATTAATACAGTCATCCAAATAAGTAGCTACTTGCGTTGCAGTTATACTGCCTCCGTCTACTAGAGGTAAATCTGTAGTTGCTTGTTTTTCAATATTGGTCATATAACCTGTATAAAACAAGTACACACGCCCTAGATATGCTTCAGCAACCCATTTGTTAGCATGTCCGTATCTAGATGTCGGAATACTAGTAAAAGGTGTAGCTGGCATTGTCTCTATTGCAGCTTTTAAGTCAGAAGCTATAACAGCAAAAGTTTCAGAATAGGTTGATCTTGCTACATATCTATCTGCATCGTATGTCATAATAAGTGGTACTCCACCAAAAAACTTAGCCAGTCTGAAGTAGAAGAACGCTCTCATAAATAAAGCTTCTCCTAATGCCTGCTTTTTAAAATTTTCTGCTTCGATAGCAGTTTTAAAATAGGCAGAAAAATCTGTTCCCGGAACTGCTTCTATAATAGCATTTGCTCTTGAAATACCATTATACGATTGTTTCCACATGTCGTGATAAGTGTCTTCAACCGGGTCTTCAAAATTATCAACCCATTTTGCAGTTTTATCATCAGGACCTCCACCGCCCAGCATCATATTATCCATCAAGTTTGCAGCAACTTGCTCCTCACTATGAATTCCTACGGTATAAAGAGCATTGTAAACACCTGACATTGCTTCTTCAATGTCTGTTGGAGTCTTATAGTAAGACTTAACATCTTTTTCTCCAAGATTATCCTGATCCAGATAATCATCACAACTCGATGCGATAAAAATTACTGAGACCGCTATAATATATTTAAGTTTTTTCATTTCGATTGTATTAATATTAAAAATCTGCACTAAATCCAAACATTACTGTTCTCGATTGTGGATATAAACCTAAGTCAATTCCTGAAGCCCATTGAAAGTTATTGCTATCTCCTCCCCAACGAACATCTGGATCCATACCATCATATTTAGTAAATGTGTATAAGTTATTTACTGCAACATAAAATTTTAGATTACTCATAAACTTAACATCTTTCAATATTTCATTAAAATTATACCCTATAGTCAAATTATTAATTCTCAAATAATCGGCATTTTGCATGTAGATATCAGATATTTCGTTTGTGTTTCTATTTGATACTGCACTTAAACGTGGCATTTTGTTTGAAGTGCCTTCACCATGCCAACGATCAAAGACATCTGATGTATAGTTTTGTTTTGGCATATCAGAAAATGATCTATAAGACTGCATGATCTGCATTCCATATTTTCCAGCCATTGTAGTGTTCAAATAAACATTTTTATACTCAAAATTTAATTGAATACCTAACTGAAAATCTGGATTTGGATCTCCTAACATTGTTTTGTCATTTTCATCAATTTTACCATCATTGTTTAAATCTACAAAACGAACGTCTCCAGGGCGCTGATCTGCAAAATATGGCTGTCCGCCTGGACCTACATAAGCATCAACTTCTTGCTGATTCTGCAAAATCCCAGCAGTTTTAAATCCATAAAAATATCCAATTGGATAACCAATTTGTGCTCTAGAAATTTCAGAAGTTCCTTGCGATAATACGTGGCTTGGACCGTGAATTATACCATCAGCATTTGCAACTCTTGTAACTTTGTTTTTATTTGCTGCACCGCTCAGAGTAAGTCCGTATTTAAAATCACCTATTTTATCTTTCCAGCTTACAGAGATTTCAAAACCTTTATTTTCAATATCTCCACCATTGATGAAAGGAGGTGCTGCACCAGAAGTTCCTGGAGGTTTAGCTTCTACTAACCAATCTCTTGTGGTTTTGTTATACCAGTCGAATGTAATACCTAATCTTGAATTAAATAAACTTGCATCAAATCCTAAATCTAACTGTTCTGATGTCTCCCAGCTAACAGACGGATTTGGTACTCTCGCAGGATATGACGTTGGTCCAGAAACTGGTTTTGTATCTCCAAAAAAGTATCCAGGAAATGCGTATGCAATTGTAGAAGAATAATAAAATGGATTAATAGCTTGGTTTCCATTTTGTCCCCAGCTTCCTCTTAGTTTTAAGAAATTAAGTACACTTGAAGTGCTAGACATAAATTCTTCTTTTGAAATAACCCAACCCGCAGATACTGAAGGAAAATTACCGTATTTGTAACCGTTACCAAAATTAGAAGAACCATCTCGACGTATAACAGCAGAAAGAAGGTATTTTTCTTTGTAGTCATATTGCGCTCTTGCAAAATAAGACATAATACCACCGCCACCAGCAGCATAATCAAACCCGTTTGTGTTAATGTCTGATATTGAAGTAGGGCTTTTAGTATTATTTAAATAAGCATATCTTGGGTCACCAGGATATAAAAGTCCATTTCTAGAACCGCTTATCTCATTGTTAACCACATTTTTGATCTGCTCGATTCCGATAACAGCATTCACATTGTGATTTCCAAATTGTTTCTGATAAGAAAGTGTATTGGTCCAAGTAGAATTTGCTCCAAAATAAGAATTCTGTGAAGCGCCGTCAACGGCATCATTATACAAAACTCCTAAATGATAAACCGGGTTCATAGATCTGCCTTGTCCAAACCAAGAATCAATACCAAAAACCGATTTAAATCTCAAATTAGAAACAGGCTCAATTTCTACAAAAACGTTTCCTGCAATTTTATAATCTTTAGGATAGCTATAATTACTTCTGTAATATAATACCGCCAAAGGATTAGTTTGATTAGTAGATAAACCATCTAAAGTTGGTGAAAAACCAAATTCGCTTATATTTCTCTCAATCCCAGGCGCCCAATATGCAGGCTGTAATGGATTTTGAGTTAAAGCATTATGTAAATCATTACCATAGATATTTCCATTTGAAA
Organism: Flavobacterium ustbae; assembly: GCF_003946915.1. GTDB lineage: Bacteria > Bacteroidota > Bacteroidia > Flavobacteriales > Flavobacteriaceae > Flavobacterium > Flavobacterium ustbae. The sequence continues at coordinate 114,551 of NZ_RPOC01000008.1, read as the reverse complement.
CTCCTCTATTTTGAGAACTTGTAAAAGTAACATTCTCACCAACAGTAATTATACTATGGCTTTCATTCTTTTTTAGCACCATTTGAGTATTGATTCTTGCAGTCAATCTTTTAAATCCAGCATCTACAAGATTACCTCCAATAATACCATCTTGATCATAGTAAGAAAGTCCTAATGAATAAGTAATATCTTCACTACCTCCTGTTACATTAAGTGCATGGTTAACAACAGGAGCATTCTTTTTAGACATTTCATTAATCCAATTTGTACCTGTCCAACCATTTTGAAGATTATTCCAAATTTCAGTACCATACTGAACTCCAGCTCCTGGGTAATTTGTTTCTAACCAGCTATTGTTTGTTAATATAGCTTGCCAGTCATGTGGTGCAAGTCCGTCATTAACACGCCCTTCGTCCATGATGTACATGTATTCTTGCGCATTTAAAGGATCTAAGTTTTTATAAATATTTTGAATCCCGAAAAAAGAATCATAACTAATTTTAGCTGGTCTTCCTTTACGACCTTTAACAGTAGTAACCAAAACTACTCCGTTTGCAGCTCTCGAACCGTAGATAGCTGCAGAAGCCGCATCTTTCAAAACATCAAGAGATTCAATATCCGATGGACTTAGATAATCAATATTACCAACAGTAACACCATCTACAATATACAACGGATTTGAGTTTCCAACTGTACCAAGTCCACGAATCGTAACTTTTGTACCTGCACCCGGCGCACCGCTGTTTCTTGTAATACTAATACCAGGCGCAATACCTTGAAGTGCCTCCATTGCAGATCCTGTGTTTAATTCCTGTAAAGTTTCTCCTTTGAAATTGGAAGAAGCACCAGTAATTAAGGCTTTCTTTTGTGTACCGTATCCGATAACCACAACTTCATTTAAACTTTGAGATACTGCTTTAAGAGCAATATTAAGCTTTGTTCTTCCGCCTATTGCCTCATTTACAGTTTCAAAACCAACAAAAGTGATTGTCAAAGTTCCGTTAGCGGGAGCACTAATCTGAAATTTCCCATCAAAGTCAGATGCAGTGGCCTTATTGGTTCCCTTTACTAAAACCGTCGCACCTGGGACGGGTAATCCACTTTCATCATTAATGGTTCCGTTTATCGTCACATCTTGAGCTAATGCGACTACAGAAAACAGTAAAGACGAAATACAAAAAATAAATAATTTTGTCAATTTCATTTTTCTAAAAATTTTGGTTAATTAATTAGTAATTTAATGCAATGATAATGTTAAATTTCAATAATTTGAGATTAAAATTCTTTACAAAAACACTTCAAACTAAATATTAAGACACTACAAAAACACAACATTTGTTTTTTAACTAATTAATTTACTGCATTTTAAACTTTAGAAAATTTTGTTATAAAAATGTTAATTAAAAAAAACGTATATTACATTTGCATATTGACAACTATTACGTTGTAATTTAAAAAAAATTCAAAAAACAATATTTGTAACGATTGATAAATCAATAATTTAAAATCAAAATAAAGCATTTCTAATAAAAATATATTTAAAATTTTATGAAATCCACAGTTCGGCTTATTACATTTATTCTGCTATTTTTCTTATTTTTTAAAGGTTTTTCGCAGGTAAAAAACATTGGAATTCCAGATATTAAAAATTATAAAAGGTCAGAATACAAAGGCGGAACTCAAAACTGGAGTATTGATCAGGATAAAAATGGCAATATCTATTTTGCCAACAATAGCGGTCTAATTCAATTTGATGGTTCAAATTGGCACAAATACTCTTTACCGAATAAATCTGAGATTAGAAGCTTAAAAATTGATGCTTTAGGAAGAATATTTGTTGGAGGTAATAATGAATTTGGATACTTCAAAAATGATGGTAAAGGAATTTTAAAATACTACTCTCTCTATAATTTATTAAGTCCAATAGACAAGGAAAACATTAATTTAATCTGGAGAATTCATATTTTCAATGGAGAAATTATTTTTCAATCGTTCAGCAAGGTCTTTTTTCTAAAAAATGAAAAAGTTACTACTCTTACCGCTCCTCACAAATTTCAATTTTCCTTTTTAGTCAACAACCGTTTGTACTTTCAAGACAAGACCTTAGGCGTGCTAGAATATAAAAACAGAAGGCTTACAGCAATAAAAGGCACTACAGTTTTTAACGACAAGGAGATATGGTCTCTTTTTCCATTATCAAACAATAAATTACTTTACGCAACTTTAGAAAAAGGGCTTTTTGTTTCAGAAAACGGCGTTATTAAACCGTGGGCAACTGAAGCCAATGAATTTATCAAAAAGAATACTTCGCTTGGCGGATCAATTATTAAAAACAAGTTTATAATACTCAATTCGGTATTAGACGGGGCTATTATTTGTGATTTAAATGGAAAAATAATTCAACATTTAAATCGACAAAAAGGAATTCAAAACAATACGATTTTAGCTTCATTTGTTGACAATAAAAGCAATATCTGGCTTGGACTTGATAACGGAATTACTTTTATAAATGAAAATTCTCCCTTTTCTTACTTTGATTACAGTTATAATATAGGTACAGTATACGCTTCGACGACATATAACGGAAATCTTTACGTAGCAACAAACCAAGGACTATTTTATCATTCTTGGGGAGATTCTTTTAAAGACAGTCCGTTTAAAAGAGTCGAAGGAACTATCTCCCAAGTTTGGAACATCCAAGTCTTAAACAATGTACTAATATGTGCCAGCAACAGCGGGGCATTAATTATTGAAAACAATAAGGTATCTAAAATACTGGACAATAAGGGATATTTTGGATTCAAGAAAATACCTGATCACGAAAATCATATAATAGGCGAAAGTTATAATGGATTTTCAGTTTTTAAACGATCTGCCACTGGATATGATTTTTTACATCAGGTTAAAGGTTTTGACGAAACAACCAATAATTTTTCTGTAGAAATAGACGCAAATTACTTATGGATGAAGAAAAACCCTTTCTTATACCAGGTAAAATTGTCTGAAGATCTAAAGAGATTTGATTTTGTTAAAAAACACGTTAACATAACCGAAAAATACAAAGGAGTAAATAGTCTCCAGAACATCAATAATAAAGTCTATTTTCAAGTAAAAAACCACTTTTACAGATATTCTGTAGAGCAGGAAGCCTTTTTTGAAGATAAAAAAATTACCAATTTATTTAACGGCATCCCAACAATTAATACTTTAATTGAAGATTCGGCAGGAAATCTATGGTATTCATTTAACGAATCGCTAGGGGTATTGGTTAAAAACAAAAACGGCACTTTTACAAAAAAACAAGCCATATTTTCCAACTTAACTGGAAATTTGGTAAACAATTATATTTCAGTAAATACAATAGATCCTCAAAATATTTTTATAGGATTAACAGATCGTTTGGCGCATTATAATTCGACAATACCAAATACTTTTATGACAAAGCCAAAAGCTTTTATCGAAAGTTTTTCGAATCCAGGAGATACTATCTTAACTGGTAATTTGCCCAACAAACTGGATTCATACAGCATACCGTATAAATACAATAGGGTAAAATTTACTTTTGCATCGCCAACATACGAAAATCAAGAAAACGTAATGTACTCCTATAAACTGGAGCCTTTTGAAGAAAACTGGCGCGGATGGTCGTCTACAGCCATAAAAGAATATACGAACTTAAGAGAGGGAAATTATGTAATGAAACTGAAAGCCAGAAACAGTTATGGCATCGAATCGAACGTTACTGAGGTTGAATTTACAGTTTCTCCGCCTTGGTACAGACACTTTTTAGCTTATTTATTTTATCTGATACTCATTTTACTTGGCGCTTATTTGATTTCGGTTAGAGTTAAGCTCAAGATTAGAAAAAACAGATATTATGAAACCATCGAACAGAGAAGACTATATTTAGAAAAGGAATCAAAAATCAGACATGAACAGCATGATTTAGAAAAAGAAATTGAAAAACTGAAGAACGATAAACTTCAGATAAAAATATTAGCAAAAGATAAAGAACTAGTAAACAACTCTTTACAGGTTGTAAAAAAGAACAAAGTATTAAACGGAATCATTCATAAATTGAAAGATATTGATACCGGAATATTAGATGAAACTACAAAAGCCGAGTTTAGCAAACTGCACAAAAGCATTGTAAAAGAAGTGAATACCGATAAAAGCTGGAAGGACTTGGAAAAGCACATTAAAAACGTGCATTTTGAGTTTTTGAAACGCTTGAAGGGACAATATCCGACGATTTCGCCTCGAGAATTAGATTTATCGACTTATTTATTAATGAATATGTCTACAAAAGAAATAGCCGAAATTATGAATATTTCAACAGGCGGTGTAGAATTGGCTCGTTATCGTCTAAGAAAAAAGTTAGGGCTAAACAAAAAAGAAAACCTGATTGGATTCTTAATGAGCATTTAAAAAAAATAAGCCATTCGCTACGGAGAATGGCTTATTTTTTTTATGAAATATATTCTAAAGTTCGTTCTAAGGCCATGCCTCGCGAACCTTTTATCAATATCATGTTAGAATTAAATCGAAAGGTTTCTAAAAACGATGAAAATGCGTCAAAGGTTTCAAAAAACTTTACATTTTCATCTGAAACAAGATTTGCATAAAACGATTTTCCAATTAAGAAACATAATGCCTGATCTTGAACAACCAAAGAATCAACAATAACTTTATGCTCGTAAAGGCTTTCCTCTCCCAATTCGAACATATCACCAAGAATCATAATCTTGTTTTTCTTGTCCAATTGCAGAAAATTGGTAATTGCTACTGCCATACTACTCGGATTAGCATTATAGGCATCTAAAATGATTTCATTAGAACCTTTCTGCATCATTTGAGATCTATTGTTTGCCGGAATATAATTCTCAATAGCACTCTTTATATCACTTTCTTTGACCTCAAAATATTTTCCAATTGCTACAGCCGCATTGATATTATTGGCGTTGTAAAGGCCTATTAAATGAGATTCGATTCCAAAATTATTATAATCAATAGCAACAAAAGGATTTGCTTTAATATTCTGAATATTCAAATCTGCATTTTCTTTTTTTACTCCGAAAGTAAATGATTTAATTCCTTTCGATTTCTCGATCTGAATAGGATCTTCCAGATTAACAAAAACTGTTTTCTGGTTTGCTGCAAGATATTGATACATTTCACTCTTACCCGCAATTACGCCTTCAACTCCACCAAAACCTTCTAAATGCGCTTTTCCAAAATTGGTTATATAGCCAAAATCAGGCTGAGCAATTTGGCATAAGAATTCTATTTCTTTTTGATGATTCGCCCCCATTTCAACAATTCCGATTTGAGTTTCCTTTGTAAAAGAAAGCAGTGTTAGAGGCACCCCAATATGATTGTTTAAGTTTCCAATAGTAGCTTTTGTTTTAAACTTTTTTGACAGCACAACATTGATTAATTCTTTTGTTGTCGTTTTTCCGTTACTGCCAGTCAAGGCAACAATTGGAAGCGCCAAATAAGTTCGATGAAATTTTGCCAATTCTTGAAGTGTTTCCAAACTGTTTTTTACCAAGATAGTCCGATCGTCAATAAAATAAGATTCATTGTCTATAACAACAAATAAAGCACCTAAATCTAACGCTTCTTTAGCAAATGTATTAGCATCAAAATTCTCTCCCTTAATAGCAAAAAACATCGAATTCTTTTCGATTTTTCTTGTATCTATAGACAAAGAACTGCACTGTAAAAACAAGTTATGAATGTCTTGAATATTCATTTATAAAAATTATTTACATTATAATAAATAAGCAATAAAAAAATTCCAAATTCCAAAAGCTGAGTAATTCAGTTGGAATTTGGAATTTTTTTTATTGATTTTCTAGAATTTAGTTTCTAGGAGATTTTCTTTTTTCTGCTTTAGAACCTACTCTAGACATTGCACATCTGAAACCAATATAATCAGTTGCCATATCTTGAGGGAAGTATCTTCTTTGAGCTGGATCTAACCAGTAAGCTCTATCTCTCCAAGAACCTCCTTTGTAAACTCTTACTTTATCGTCGATTAAAGTTGTACGTTTACTAGAGTTATCATACTTTCTGATCATTTTCCCTAGACTATCAGTAGTGATATTATGTTTTGGAGAATTGTACATTGCTTGATCTGCTTTTGATCCTGATTCAGAATCTCCAAAGTCAAAATATCTTGAAGATTGTTTATCACCATCTCTGTAATTGATATTGTCGCTTGTACTGAAATTTGTTCTTAAATATGTTTCTTGTTCGTCAACCGGTACTTGAGCAATTTCACCTGGAAGGTTTCTTGCAATAACTTTACCGTTACTTAAAGTATCATATTTAATGTTTGAAGTAGAGATAATTTCAAGTTTACCATCTTTACCAATTTTGTTCTTAGCGTATTGGTTTCCTCTGTAGTAGTTGAAATCATTTGCTTCGTTATCGATAATAGGTCTGTAAACGTCTGCTACCCATTCTGCTACGTTTCCAGCCATATCATAAAGACCGAAATCGTTTGGTGCATAACTTTTTACTTCATTAGTGATATCAGCCCCGTCATCTGACCAACCTGCAATTCCACCGTAATCACCATTTCCTTGTTTAAAGTTAGCCAATTGGTCACCTTTATTTTTACGTTTGTTAGAACGTGTATAATCTCCAGACCAAGGATATTTCTTTTGTCCTTTATAGATATTGTATTCTCTTTGTCCAACATCTGCAGCAGCTGCATATTCCCATTCTGCTTCAGTAGGAAGTCTATATTCTGGTAAAATAACACCAGATGAACGCTGAGCATAAACATTTTTCTCTTCAGGAACTACACCGTCTTTACCAGCTCTAGGTTTTCTTCCGTTAGGGTTTTTCTTTAATACTAATTCTTCATTTCCACCATAAGTAGTAGATGGAGAAGCAAGGTAAGCTTCAGTATTAAATAAACTTTCAGCACTTACATCATTTGTTTTTGCGCCTTTTTTAAGATAACCGCTTTTCTCTAAAACAGCCTCGTTTACACGGTCTGTTCTCCATTTACTAAACTCAACTGCTTGAATCCAGTTAACACCAACTACAGGATAGTTAGCATAAGATGGGTGTCTTAAATAGTTATTAGTCATCGTTTCATTGTATCCTAAACGATTTCTCCAAACTAATGTATCAGGAGATGCTCCTTCGTAAATATTCTTGTAATTTTCTTCTGTTGGTGGAAAAACTTTCTTTAACCACTCTAGGTATTCTAAGTACATACCGTTTGTAACTTCGGTTTCATCCATATAGAATGATTGAACGTGTTGTTGAGTTGGCGTGTTATTCCAATCGTGCATAACATCATCCTGTACTTTACCCATAGTAAACGTACCTCCTTCAACAAAAACCAAACCAGGACCAGCCTGTTGTTTTTTTCCTGCATTTCTGGCAGAAGTTCCATTCTGACTATCAACATCCCAGCCAGTCGCTCGAGAAGCGTGAGAGGAACTCGATTTTTTGCTACAACTAGCCGTGCCCAACATCAATACTATTGACATCATTAATTGCAAGACTACAATTTTGTTTACTTTCATACTCATTCTTAGGTGATAAATTTAGGTGCTGCAATATAATAATTAACATTTAATTGGCAACATCTGTTCTAATAATTTTATTTCGCTGTTTTTTCCCAGAAAATAACCTTTAGTTACGAACGCAAAAATATACTTTTTATTATTTACTGTAACATGAAATACTATATTTTTACTTACTAATTATTTTTTGATTAAATTTCGCTTTTTAAACCTATGAAACAAGTAATACTTATCTTTCTTTTCCTTATTCCAATTCTTTCCTATTCCCAGATAAATGGGACTGTTACGATAGATTGGCAGAATAAAAAAGAGATAAATTATGGCGAAAATAAAATCATAATTCCGTACTTCTCGGGAAGCAGTTTTCGCTTTGACATTACCAAAAAAAGCATAACATTCCTCCAGAACTTGAACCAATCAAACGTCTCAAGCAGCAGTTCTGTACAGATCAGTAATATCATTTACGAGTCAATTACCAGAGCAGATTTAGGAGATTTATCACCTGAAAATATGCCAGAAAAACCAAATGAAACTGTCATTGTTACAAATGCAAGAGATATAAAATATACTTTTCTTTCTTTGTCGCCTATAATTAAGGAAGGAAATAGCTACAAACGTATAAAATCATTTTCTTACTTTATTAGCAACACAACCACAAGACTTTCAAACGCTTCTTCCTTTCAAAAATCAGCAGCAATTTCAAATTCTGTTTTGGCTACAGGAGATTGGTACCGATTTTACATCGAAAAATCGGGCGTTTATAGAATAGATAGGTCTTTTTTACAAAGCTTAGGAATTGATCCTTCTAGAATTGATCCCAGAAAACTAAAAATATATGGCAACGGCGGGAGAATGCTCCCTCTTGCCAACAATGCTTATTATCCCGACGATTTAACAGAAAACGCGATACAAATAGCAGGCGAAAATGATGGCGTTTTCAACAATGAAGACTATGTTCTTTTTTATGCAGAAGGAACTGATAATTGGAGTTCAGAAAGTCAGACCAATTTAAATTTATACGATACCAAATCTTATTATTATATAACTGCTTCTGGAAGTGATGGAAAAAGAATTCAAAACCTGAATCAGCCTGTTGGCAATAGCAATTTAGAGCTAAACACGTTTGATGACTATCAATATCACGAAATTGATCAAATCAATATTGTTCATCTTGGCCGCCAATGGCTCGGAGAAGCTTTTGAAATTAATCAGGAACAAGAATTCTCCTTTAGCTTTCCAAATTTAGATACAACTGTCCCAGTAAAAATAGAGGTTAGTGCAGCATCAGCATCCTTAACCAGCACTTCTTTTGCGATAACTGCAAACGGTCAAAATGCAGGAACTATAAATTTTTCGCCTCTAATAGCAAATTCTGACACTAAATATACTACAGGCAAATTACCGTCGAACACTCAATTTACTGGAGCAGACAATATCAATATAAAACTGACCTATAATAATAATGGTGTGCCAGGATCAAAAGGCTACCTAGATTACATTAATCTGACTGCAAAAAGAAAACTTTTAGGAATAGGCAAACAATTTCATTTTCAATACAACGCTGCCGGCTCTACAGCAGGAATAGCAAATTACACCATTGCAAACGCCTCGGGAATAACTCAAATTTGGGATGTTACAGACCTATATAATGTATCTAAAATAGAAACTGCCAATCAGGCTTCGTTTAGCTTTAAGGCTAATTTGGGAGAAATTAGAAAATACATCGCTATTGATCCATCCGATTATTATGTTCCACTTAAAGAAAATCAGTCAAAAATTGCTAATCAGAATTTAAAAGGAACAATTTTCAGAAACAATCAAAATACTTTTCAAGACATTGATTACATCATTCTAACTCCAAAATCTTTAGTTTCACAAGCCGAAAGATTAGCTAGTTTTCATAGAACAAATTCCAATTTAAATACAAAAGTTATTGCATTAGAAAATATCTATCAAGAATTTTCTTCTGGAAAACAAGACATCGCCGCTATTAGAAATTGCATCAAATACATTTATGACAATGCTTCTTCTTCAGAAAAAAGAGTTCGTTATGTCAATCTATTTGGAGATGCTTCATTTGATTATAAAGACCGAATTTCAAACAATACTAATATTGTACCTATATATCAGTCCTTAATAAGTAATACAGTCGGAGAAGCTTCATTTCCTTCTGATGATTTTTATGGATTGATGGATTCCGACGAAGGAGTTATTATTCCGTCTCTTGCCGGAATTGATATTGCTATAGGAAGAATGCTGGTTTCAGACAATGCACAGGCACAAGAAATGGTTAATAAAGTGCTGGAATATTACGATACTAAATCATACGGGAATTGGAGAAACAACATAGTCTTAATTAGCGATGATTCTGATAGAGCTAGCGATCGGACATTGCAGGCTAACCAAAACGCTCTTGCAGATCAAATCGCAACCGAAAAACCTTTTTTTAATATTGATAAAATATTTTTAGATGCTTACACACAAGAAGCCTCAGCGGGCGGATCGCGATACCCTAAAGCAAGAACCGATTTTTTTAATGCTTTTGAAAAAGGGGCTTTAATATTCAATTATTTAGGACACGGAGGCGAGGACGGATTAGCCAGCGAAAGAATCTGGGAGAAATCAGATGGACAAAATCTTACCAATCAATATAAATATCCATTATTTATTACAATTACCTGTGAGTTTTCCCGTTTCGACGATCCTACAAGACCAACTGCAGGCGAATATGTTTTTTGGAATCCGAAAGGAGGCGCAATTTCGATGCTGACCACTGTTCGCGAAATTGGCCAGACCAATGCGGAAGATTTCAATAAAACCCTTAGCAAAAATCTTCTTTCTTACGGTTCCAATCAGTACAATTCTATTGCAGAATCTTTAAGAATATCCAAAAACGAAAATCCGAGCTCTGCCAGCAATGTAGTCTTTTACATAGGCGATCCCGCTTTAATGCTTGCCATTGCAAAACCGAGAATCAATTTAACAAAAGTAAATGACATTGTGATTTCGCAGGCAATTCCTGATTTAAAATCATTATCAAAAATTAAAATTTCTGGAGATATCACAGACGAAAACAACACCCTTTTGAGCAATTATAATGGCGAATTAGCTACTGCTATTTTCGACAAACTAATTACAAATACTACTTTAAACAACGATGGTTTTAGCCCTCCAATGCAATTTAAAACTTTGGGAGAAACCATTTTTAGAGGAAATGCGTCTGTTACTAATGGACAATTCGAATTTAGTTTTGTAGTTCCTAGAGACATTCGAATTCCTGTAGACAACGGAAGAATTAGTTTTTATTCTAAGAAAAATGAATCTTTAGAAAATCAAACTGGCTATAATAATAGCATAAAAATCGGAGGAATTAACGAAAATGCACCTCAGGACAATATAAGTCCAAAAGTGCAGTTATATATGAACGATGAAACTTTTGTATCTGGCGGAATAACAAATGAATCGCCTTTTCTTTTGGCATTTTTAGAAGATGAAAATGGAATAAATACCGCAAGCGGAATCGGACACGATATTGTCGCTATTCTAGATGGAGATGTAAGTAATCCTTATATTCTGAATGATTATTATCAGACAAAATTAGACGATTACACCAACGGAAATTTACGTTTTCCGTTTAGAAATTTGGCTCCTGGACTGCATACTATAAGTTTTACCGCTTGGGATGTTTACAACAATCCTGTTACGAGTGAAATTCAATTTACAGTTGTAGGAGACGATTCGCTTACATTATCGCACGTTCTTAATTATCCAAATCCTTTTTCGACTTATACGCAATTCTGGTTTTCGCACAACAGACCTTATGAACCATTAGAAGCACAAGTGCAGGTAATGACCATTACCGGAAAAGTAGTTTGGACAAAAAACCAGACCATTACAACAGAAGGTTTTTTATCACGCGAAATAACATGGGACGGAAGAGACGATTTTGGTGACAAAATCGGAAAAGGAGTGTATATTTACAAACTGACTGTAAAATCAAATTTAACAAATAAAAAAGCAGAAAAATACGAAAAGCTTGTCATCCTATAATATTATATATATTTGCACCACCAAAAACATAAGTCCCATAAATGAAAAAACTATCACTTTTATTAATTTGTATTTTTAGCATTTACAACTCAAAGGCACAGGAATCAAGGCCAATTGTTACTGGAGTTCCTTTTTTATTAGTCGCTGCTGATGCTAGAGCAGCAGGTTTGGCAGACCAAGGTGTCGCCACTTCTGCAGACGTTTTCTCACAACAATGGAACCCTGCCAAATATGCATTTTCTGAAGATGCGCAAGGTCTTTCTATCAGTTACACTCCTTATTTAACAGATCTTGCCAATGACATTTCATTAGGTCAGATTACGTATTACAACAAAATCAACGAAAAAAGTGCTTTTGCAGGAAGTTTTCGTTATTTTGGTTTTGGAGGAATTGAATTAAGATACACAGGAGATCCAAACGAAGCGGTAAGAGAAGTAAATCCGAATGAGTTTGCCTTAGACGGATCGTATTCCTTAAAATTAAGCGAGAAATTCTCGATGGCCGTTGCCGGACGTTTTATTAATTCGAATCTAAAAGTTGCCTCAGAAGAAATTGATGCTACTTCTGCAAGTTCGTTTGCTGTTGACGTTGCTGCTTTTTATCAGTCTGAAGAAATTGCTTATCAAGATTTCAATGGTAGATGGAGAGCTGGTGTCAACCTTCAGAACCTTGGGCCAAAAATTAGTTATGACAATGATGACGTAAGTTCAAACTTCTTACCTGCCAACTTAAGATTAGGAGGAGGATTTGATTTTATTTTTGACGATTATAACAAACTTACTTTAAGCGCAGAGCTTACTAAACTTTTAGTTCCAACTCCTCCAGGAATTGGAACACCAGTAGACGGAAATGGCGACGGAGATTTTGATGATCCCGAAGATATTTCTCAGCAACAAGCAACTGAGATTGGCTACAGAAACTATAACGACATTGGCTGGTTTGAAGGCGTTTTTAAATCTTTTGGAGATGCTCCAGGTGGTTTCAGCGAAGAGATTAAAGAAGTTACCTATAGTGTAGCGGCAGAATACATGTATCAGGATGCTTTTGCCATGCGTTTAGGTTACTATCACGAAAGCCCAGAAAAAGGTGCCAAACAATTTTTCTCTTTAGGAGCAGGATTTAAATACAACATTATGAAAATCGATGTTTCGTACTTATTCTCAGCATCTAAAATAAAAAATCCTTTAGAAAACACACTTCGTTTCTCTTTAACGTTTAACTTTGGAGATAAATACGAAACCTATTAAAGAGAAAAAACTACATAAAAACAACTTAATCCAAATTCCGGCATTTTAGGAATTTGGATTTTTTTTCCCTTAAAAACAAATGAAAGAAATTAATATAACGACCTCATTTACAATTTTTGAAAATTTAAATGAACTTCCATCCGATATTCAAGATTTAATGAATCAAGCTGTCGAGATAAGAAAAAAAGCTTACGCACCTTATTCCAAGTTTAAAGTTGGCGCGGCTTTACTTTTAGACAACGGAAAAGTTATTTTAGGTTCTAACCAAGAAAATGCCGCTTATCCGTCTGGACTTTGTGCCGAAAGGACAGCTATTTTTTATGCAGGAAGTTCTTATCCAAAAGCTAAAATCTTAAAAATGGCAATCACAGCCGCTTCAGACACCAATCAGACCACTGCTCCTATTCCACCCTGCGGTTCCTGCCGACAATCTATCGCAGAATACGAAATAAAGCAAGACACACCGATAGAAATCTATTTTATGGGCGAAATTGGCGAGGTTTACAAATCTTCATCCCTGAAAAATTTGCTTCCATTAATGTTTGATAAAAAGTTCTTGTAAAAAAAAGCCAAAAAGTAGCGTTTAAATTTTACTTCTTAGATGTAATGTCTTATTTTTGCATCCCGACCTTTCGGGCGCAAATTTGTGGGAGGAAACTATTTTGCGTTACAGGCACAATAATCGATAACACAAACAACTTTAGCAAAAGAAAGAATTCAGATGAAAGAAGTTACAAAAGAGGTATATTTAAAGTGGTATGAAGACATGCTGCTTTGGAGAAAGTTTGAAGACAAACTTGCAGCGTTATACATACAACAAAAAGTTAGAGGTTTTCTACACTTATATAATGGTCAGGAAGCTGTATTAGCAGGTGCTTTGCACGCTATGGATTTGACCAAAGATAAAATGATTACTGCTTACAGAAACCACGTTCAGCCAATTGGTATGGGAGTTGATCCTAGAAACGTAATGGCAGAACTTTTAGGAAAAGCAACAGGAACTTCTAAAGGTATGGGAGGTTCTATGCACATTTTCTCTAAAGAACATGGATTTTACGGAGGACACGGTATTGTAGGTGCTCAAATTCCTGTGGGAGCTGGTATTGCTTTTGCAGACAAATATTTCAACACTGGCGGTGTTACTATGACTTACTTTGGTGATGGTGCTGCTAGACAAGGTTCTTTACACGAAGCTTTCAATATGGCTATGTTATGGAAACTTCCAGTTGTATTTATCGTTGAAAACAACGGTTATGCAATGGGAACTTCTGTAGAAAGAACTGCAAATCACACTGACATCTGGAAATTAGGTTTAGGTTACGAAATGCCTTGCGGTCCTGTTGACGGAATGAACCCAGTAAAAGTTGCTGAAGCAATGCACGAAGCTATCGAAAGAGCGCGTCGCGGAGATGGACCAACTTTCCTTGAAATGAAAACGTACCGTTACAGAGGACACTCTATGTCTGATGCACAATTATACCGTTCTAAAGAAGAGATTGAGGAGTACAAAAAAATTGACCCAATCACTCAAGTTTTAGACGTAATCTTAGATCAAAAATATGCTACTGAAGCAGAAATTGAAGTAATTGACCAAAGAGTTAAAGATTTAGTAGAAGAATGTCAAAAATTCGCTGAAGAATCTCCTTATCCAGATTTAAAGCAATTATACGACGTAGTATACGCACAAGAAGACTATCCATTTACACCTCATAAATTATAAGAATTATGGCAATTAAAGTAACAATGCCTCGTTTGAGCGATACAATGACGGAAGGAACGGTAGCGACTTGGCTTAAAAAAGTAGGCGATAAAGTAAGCGAAGGAGATATCTTAGCAGAAATTGAAACAGACAAAGCAACAATGGAGTTCGAATCTTTTAACGAAGGAACTCTTTTACATATCGGAATTCAAGCTGGACAAACTGCTCCAGTTGATTCATTATTAGCCATCATTGGTAACGAAGGAGAAGATATTTCTGCTTTTCTTGCTGGTGGTGATGCTCCTGCTGCTAGTTCCGAAGCTTCGGAACCAAAAGCGGATGCTCCTGCTGCTGAAGCAAAAACAGAAGCTGCTGCTCCTGCAAAAGCTGCAACTGAATTACCAAAAGGAGTTGTAGTGGTAACTATGCCTCGTTTGAGTGATACAATGACAGAAGGAACCGTAGCAACTTGGTTGAAAAAAGTTGGCGATACTGTTGCCGAAGGCGATATTTTAGCAGAAATTGAAACAGACAAAGCGACTATGGAGTTTGAGTCTTTCAATGCTGGTACATTATTATACATCGGAATTCAAGAAGGAAATACTGCACCTGTTGACAGCTTATTAGCTATTATCGGACCTGCAGGAACTGACATTTCTGGAATTGCTGATAATTTCTCTGCTGGAGGTGCTGCACCTGCAAGTGCTCCTACTGAAGAAACAAAATCCGCTCCTGCTGCTGAAAAAGCGCCAGAAGCTGCTGCTGAAACTTCAAACGGAAGAATTTTAGCTTCACCTTTAGCTAAGAAAATTGCTTCTGATAAAGGAATCCAATTATCTCAAGTTAAAGGTTCTGGAGAAAACGGACGTATCGTAAAAAGCGATATCGAAAACTTTACTCCATCTGCTCAAGCTGCACCTGCATCTAACGCTTCTGCACCTGCTGCAAAAGCTGAAGAAAAAGCTGCTGCTCCAAAAGTATTTGTTCCTGCTGGAGAAGTTTACACAGAAGAGATCAAAAATTCTCAAATGCGTAAAATCATTGCAAAACGTCTTTCTGAATCTTTATTCACAGCTCCTCACTACAACTTAGTGATTGAGGTAAGCATGGACGAAGCTATGCAGGCAAGAGCTGCTATCAATAGCGTACCTGATACAAAAGTATCTTTCAACGATATGGTAATCAAAGCTTGTGCTTTAGCATTGAAAAAACACCCAAAAATCAACTCTACTTGGAAAGAAGATGCTATCATCATCAATCACCACGTAAATATTGGTGTTGCTGTAGCTGTTGAAGACGGATTAGTAGTTCCTGTATTGAAATTTACAGATGCTATGAGTTTATCTCAAATTGGCGGAAGCGTAAGAGATCTTGCTGGAAGAGCTAAAAACAAAAAATTGGGACCACAAGAAATGGAAGGAAGCACATTTACAGTTTCTAACCTTGGAATGTTTGGCATTACTGAATTTAATTCAATCATTAATCAGCCAAACTCTGCAATCCTTTCTGTTGGTGCAATTGTTGAGAAACCTGTTGTTAAAAACGGTCAGATCGTAGTTGGAAACACAATGATGTTATCATTAGCTTGTGACCACAGAACTATCGACGGTGCAACTGGAGCTCAGTTCTTACAAACATTAAAACAATACATTGAAAGCCCAGTTACCATGTTGGCGTAATCGTTGTTAATTTTATAATTAAATCCTGTCCCGAAGTTTCGGGACGGGATTTTTTGTTTAATTTTCATCCTCAAATTCAAAACCTCATAAAATGAAGAAACTAATTCTTGTCACTTTATTCCTGACAGCAATTGCCTGTCAGAAAAAAGATAAAACAGAAAATAAATCCACCGTTACAGACGAACACAGCTATTCTAAACCAGAACTTGCCGTTGTAAAACATCTTGATTTAGATATCAAAGTCGATTTTGACACGCAAACCATTTCAGGAAAAGCTTCTTGGACCATTGACAACAAAAGCAAAGGAAACGAAATTATCTTCGACGAAAACACTTTAGAAATTACCAAAGTAACTTTAGGCGACGATGAAAAAGAAACAAAATTTGAATTGGGAAAAGACACCGAATTTCACGGAAAACCACTTCATATCACTATTGACCCCAACACAACCAAAGTAAACATTTATTACAACACCACTAAAGATGCTGTGGCGCTACAATGGCTGAAACCAGAGCAAACGGCAGACAAAAAGAAACCTTTTTTATTCTCTCAAGGAGAAAGCGTTTGGTCAAGAACTTGGATTCCGTGTCAGGATTCACCAGGAATTCGTTTTACTTACAATGCAAAAGTTACGGTTCCTAAAGATTTATTAGCCGTTATGAGTGCTGTAAATCCGCAGAAGAAAAATGATACTGGGGTTTATACTTTCAAACAAGACAAAGCAATTCCGTCTTATTTAATGGCAATTGCGGTTGGAAATATCGAATTTCAAGCAATTGACAAAAGAACTGGAGTTTATGCAGAACCTTCAATGTTAAAAAAATCGGCTGACGAATTTGCTGAATTGGGCAAAATGGTTGATGCTGCTGAAAAACTTTACGGTCCATACCGTTGGGGACGTTACGATGTCTTGGTTTTACCTCCAAGTTTTCCTTACGGCGGAATGGAAAATCCAAACTTAACATTCTTAACTCCTGGTGTAATTGCAGGAGATCGTTCTTTAACGAGTTTATTGGCACACGAATTAGGACACAGCTGGAGCGGAAACTTAGTTACAAACGCAACTTGGGATGATATTTGGTTAAACGAAGGTTTTACAACTTACGTAGAACACCGAATTGGAGAAGCTATTTTTGGAAAGAAAGAATTTGAAATGCAAAACGTTATCACTAATAAAGAATTGACAGATAACGTTGCTGAATATGGAGATACAAATCCAGACACAAGATTAAAGGTTAGTTTAACAAATAGAAATCCTGATGACGGAATTAGTCAGATTCCTTATGTGAAAGGTTATGCTTTTTTAAGAGTGATTGAAAATGCAGTTGGACGTGAAAAATTTGATCCATTTATCAAAAATTATTTTGATTCGCACGCTTTCCAATCGATCACAACAGAAGATTTTGTAAAATATTTGAATGAAAATTTGATCAAAGGAGATAAAGCATTAGAAGATAAAATCAAATTGGAAGATTGGATTTACAAACCGGGAATTCCGTCAAACATACTTCCTGTTAGTTCCGCTGATTTTGATGCGATTGATGCTATTCAAAAAAGCTGGAGAGAAACTGGCGTTGAAGGTTTGAGCAAAAAAATCACGACCACTGCAGAAAAACAACACTTTATTGATCATCTTCCAGCTGATATTACCGTAAAAGAAATGGAAGCTATTGACAAAGAATTCAACTTTACACAAGGCGGAAACTTCATTATTAAACGTCAATGGTTTGTTCAGGCATTACGCCATCAATACAAACCTGCGTATCCAGCAATTGAGCAATTCCTAATCGGAATCAGCAGAACGGGTTCTGTGATGATGCTCTACAAAGAAATGGTTAAAACTCCTGAAGGAAAAGTTTGGGCAAAACAAGTTTTTGAAAAAGCAAAATCTGGTTATCACGCTACAACTATTCAGGCTGTTGAAGGGATTTTGAAATAGAAAGCATTAAAATTTGCCGTTTACAATTTTATATCCCGAAGGGATTACATGTCGGTAGAAAAAATATGAGGCCCCAAAGACATTTGTCCCGTTAGGGACTAAACAAATTCCTTATAATTGTAGTCCCTGACGGGACAATTGAAATGATCACAATTTTTTTTCTACCGACATGTAATCCCTTTGGGATAAAACCATAACCTTTCAAATCCTCGATTACATTCGTAATCGGGGATTTTTTCATTTAAAAACTATCTAGGGAAAATTGTCCATCACATAGCGTAAATCCTCCATGTTCTAAAATCTGTAATCGTCGCACCTTTGTAATGTCAAAAGACAACAACAAATAATAAAAATTAAAATTTAAATAAAATGACACGATTAACAGCATTAAACCCAGAAGAAGTAACAGGAAAAACTAAAGATTTATTCAACGCAGTACAAGCAAAATTAGGCGTTGTTCCGAACATGATGAGAACAATGGGAAATTCTCCAGCGGTTTTGGAAGGCTATTTAGGATTAAGCGGCGCTTTGAGCCATGGAAAATTAAGCGCTAAAACAGGTGAATTAATTGCTTTGGCAGTTTCAGAAAGTAACTCTTGTGATTACTGTTTAGCAGCGCACACTTTTATCGGTGAAAAATTGGTAAAAGCTGATCCAGCAGTTTTACACGCAGCTAGAACAGGAAATTCTACAGATGCTAAAACAGAAGCGATTTTACAATTGGCTAAAACCTTAATCAGTAAAAATGGTTTGGTAAACGATGAAGATGTAAACAAAGCAAAAAATGCAGGCGTATCTGATGCTGAAATTGCCGAAACTGTGGCACATACAGCGTTGAATGTTCTAACCAACTACTTCAACAATCTCGCAAATACTGAAATTGATTTTCCAACAGTATAAGCCAATCTTTCAATAGCAAAAAACAATGTATAAAGATAGCTATGAGTTTATTTCATAGCTATCTTTATATTTCCAAAAATGAAACTTATGAGTTCACAGAATGTTTTCACTTTAATAAATCCGCAAAATGGGAATTTGGCTTTCAAAATTCTTACGTTTGACGACAACAGCCATTTTGATTATTTGCAGCGAAATAATTATTACTCTCTAATTTGGGTAACCAAAGGAAAAGGCAAAGTAAAAGCCGATTTTGCAGAACATCATTTTGAAGAAAACTCACTTCTCGCCTTTTCTCCGTATCAGCCTTTTATGCTTTGTGTAAACGAACCGATTGAAGGAATTGCGATTCATTTTCACTCCGATTTCTATTGCATCCACATGCATCAAAAAGAAGTTTCGTGCAACGGTGTTTTATTCAACAATATCTATCAGCCGCCTTATGTAAAGGTTACAGAACAAACTGCACTGACTTTCAATATGGTTATCGACCAAATGAAAGCAGAGATCCAAAATGCAGAATTGGCACAATATGAACTGCTTATTTCGTATTTAAAGATTTTCTTGATTACAGCTTCTCGTCTAAAAACCGAACAGTTAGAAGAAATGAAATCAGTTCCCGATTCTAAAGAACCAGTTATTCTTCAAAACTTGAAAGATGCTATTGAACTGAATTTCAAAACAAAACATTCTGCCGCAAATTATGCCGATTTATTAAATATTTCTCCAAAAGCATTGGCCAAGTTAGCTAAGAATTATTTCAATAAAACACTGACCAATTTAATTTCGGAAAGAATTATTATTGAAGCTAAAAGAGAATTATACTTAACCAGTAAAACCGTAAAAGAAATCGCTTACGAATTGGGCTACGATGACGAACATTATTTTAGCCGTTTCTTTAAAACCAATGCCGATGTTTCTCCGCAAATCTATCGCGAAACGGTAGGATTCGGAAAAATGGACGCTTAATTTTTATTCTTAGCCTCAATCCATTTAGACATGTACATGGTGCTTTTATAGGCATGATGCTGCAGCAGATTCCCCATAAAATTATGAAGACGATGACTTTCGGAATCTGCTAAAAGTGAATTTACCAATGAAAGCAATTGCTCAGAATAAGCACTTTTTTGATAACATTTATTAATAATTTCGATTCCGTTTTTTTGAGATTTTCTCCAAAGATTTTCATCTTTATAAAGCGTAATAGCTTTTTTAGCAAATTCTACTGGATTATCTTCGATAAAACCATTCCAAAATAAATTAGCGTGCATGGCTTCAGAACCAATAGAAGTTGTCACACTCGGCGTTCCGCATTGCATGGCTTCTAATAATTTGCCTTTTAAACCGGCTCCAAAACGAATTGGCGCCAAAACAACTCTAGTTTTTTTCACAATTTCATTGGCGTCTTCTGCCCTTCCCATGATATAAAAACCATTTTTAGGCTGATGCAACTGCAATACTTTTTGCGAAGGATAAGCTCCGTAAACTTCCAAAATGGCTTCTGGAAAATCTTTTTTTATAAAAGGCCAAATAGCTTCTTTTAAATATTGAACGGTATTCCAATTGGGTTCATGAAGAAAATTCCCAATGAAAACAAAATTTTTACGATTTTCAAAAGAAGGTAGTTGCAGAAGGTTTTCGTAATTCATTTCATCAACCAAAAAGGGAAGATAAAAAAGTATTTCCTGATTTATTTTAAAAACATCTTTTAGAATATTCATTTCAAAATCAGAAATAATTAGAGACAAATCGCATCTTAAGATACTAGCAATTTCTCTTTTTGCAACTTCTTCTGACAATAAATCCTGAATTTCGAAAGTACGATTTTCTTTAAAAGCTTTTTGCCTTGCTGTTCTCAAACAATGCAAATCTTCGGTATCCAAAATTCGGATTGCTTTTGGGCATTTTTCAATCACGCGCCACCCAAATTGTTCTTCAATCATGAAACGATCAAATAAAACCACATCTGGATTAAATTCTGAAACAAAATCATCAAACGAACAAGCATTGAGTTCAATATTCATTTTTGCCACTCCAAATTCAGACAAATCAACCATAAAATCACTATCCAGCGCAGCGCTTGCAAAAGTAATTTCGAATCCGTTTGCTGCGAAAATCGAAATCAATTGCATCATTCTACCGCCTGCTGCAGAAGACTTTGGCTCTGGCCAGACAAAGCCAATAATCAAAAGTTTTTTGGACTGTTCCATTTTAATTGGTTTCATTTTACAAAATAATACATTTTTGAACGTTTTTGCACCATTTTTCCTGACTTTCGGTTGTAAAAAAACACTAATTTTGCAAAACTAAATTCTTAGAAATTATGTTGGGATTAAAATTAGCTACAGACCCGCGCTGGGTAAATATCGTCGAATCGAATATCGAAGAAATTTTAACTGATCACGCATGGTGCGAGCAAAAAGCAGCTTCAAACGCCATTAGCATCGTGACATATAATTCTGAAATAGAGGAATTAGTAACCGAAATGCTGGAAATTGCAAGAGAAGAATTGGAACATTTTCAAATGGTTCACAACATAATCAAACAACGCGGACTTACTTTAGGACGTGAAAGAAAAGATCATTATGTGAATGAACTTTTTAAATTCATGAAAAAAGACGGCAGCAGAAAAGACGCACTTTGCGACAGATTATTGTTTTCGGCAATGATCGAAGCTAGAAGCTGTGAGCGTTTTAAAGTGCTATCTGAAAATATTAAAGATGAAGAATTAGCAAAATTCTACCGTGATTTAATGATTTCTGAAGCCGGACACTATACTACTTTTTTAGGATTTGCCAGAAAATATCAAGACAACATTGACATCGATAAACGCTGGAAAGAATGGATCGAATATGAAGGTTCTATTATTACCAATTATGGTAAAAAAGAAACCGTTCACGGATAAATTACGCTCTTTTTTTGACTCTATTTTATATTTAAATACCACAATTCGCTATGCAGAAGAGTAAATCCAGATCAATCGTTTTTAAAATTGCGAAGTATTTCGGAATAACTTTCGCGGTTATTTTAGGATTATTATTTTTAACGCCTATCGTATTTGAGGATCAAATTAAAGAGCAAATAAAGGAAACAGCCAACGAAAGATTAAGCGCAGAATTGAACTACTCTGATGTTTCTGTTTCCTTTTTCCGCCACTTTCCTTCTCTAACTTTAACTTTAGACAATTTAAGTCTGAACGGTTCGGCACCATACAAAAACGAAAAATTCATTACTGCAAAAGAGGTTTCTTTTGGAATAAATGTGGCGAGTCTTATTTTTAGCAAGTCGGTAAAAATAGATCAGATTTATTTATCAGATTCTTTTATAAACGTAAAAGTGAATCCGAACGGAGAAGCGAATTACAACATTTACAAATCCCAAGAACAGGCCTCTAAAACTAAAGATAGTTCTGATACTGCATTAAAACTCGAACGAATTGAAATCTTAAATAGCAAAATTATTTATGATGACAAATCAACTAAAGTCCATTTTGATGCGTACGGATTTAATTATTTAGGAAAAGGAGATTTAAACAAAGCTGTTTTTGATTTGTCTTCTAAAGCAAAAATCGAAAAATTAAATATTGTTTACGAAGATGAGCCGTATTTAATGAACAAAAAGATTGATGCGGATTTGATTACAAAAGTAAACATCAACTCGCTTTCTTTCTTTTTTCAGCAAAACAACTTAAAAATCAATCAGCTTTTAGTTGACTTTAAAGGAAAATTTGACATTTTGAAGGATGGCTATAATATGGATTTTGTTATTAAATCTGACAATAGCAAACTTTACGATGTCTTTACGGCTTTTCCTCCAAAATATATTACTTGGCTTTCTAAAACAGAATTGCAGGGAAATACTAGCCTACTGCTTACTTTAAAAGGAAAATATATTACATCAGAAAATATTGCTCCAGATTTGAATTTGGATGTAAAATTAAACGACGGATTTGTCAATTATAACAAAAGTGCATTTCCTGTTTCAAACTTAAATTTAGACATCAAAACAACGGTTCCGTCTTTAAATCCGGATTTAGTTATTGTCGATGCTAAAAATCTTTCTTTAAACATTAATCAGGATTATTTAAAATCTAAGTTTTTAATTAAAGGAATCAATACACCAGATATTAATGCCGATTTTAAAGCCAAAATCGATCTTGAAAAACTAACTAAAGCGCTTGGAATTCCTGATATTGAACTAAAAGGAGCTTTGGCGGGGGACGTAAAAGCAAACGGAGTATTTGATCAGAAAAACAAACGCTTTCCCGTTACAAACGGAACCATTAATTTGGATAACGGTTATTTAAAAACACCTTATTATCCAAATCCAATTACAAACATTACGATTAAATCTAAAATTGAAAACCAAAAAGGAACTTTTGAAGATCTGAAAGTAAACTTACATCCAACACAATTTACTTTTGAAGGAAAACCCGTGTTTGTACAAGCTGATTTAAGCAATTTTGACGATCTAAATTATGACATTAAAGCCAAAGGCGAATTGGATGTGAGCAGAATTTACAAAGTCTTCTCTCAAAAAGGTCTTGATCTAGATGGTTTTGTAAAAGCAGATTTATCTTTGAAAGGAAAACAAAGCGACGCTGAAAAAGGAAATTACAGCAAATTAAACAACAAAGGAACGCTTGAACTAAGAAACATCGGAATTGCTTCTGAATATCTTCCAAAGAAATTCATTATCAAAGAAGGAATATTCAAAATTAATCAGGATAAGATGTCTTTCAACAACTTCTTAGCTGCTTACGGACAATCCGATTTTAAGATGAATGGTTATTTGCAGAATGTTTTTAATTATGTCAGCACCAATACAAGCGTTTTAAAAGGCTCTTTTAAAGTGACTTCGCGATACATTAATGTTGATGAGTTCATGTCAGAGGTAGATCCAAATGCATCTGTAAAACAGACTTCTACTACAGAAACAAAACAATCTGAAAATGCCCAAACAGGTGTAATCATTATTCCAAACAATTTAAACTTACAATTATTGGCAAATGCTCAAAAAGTAAATTTTGACAAATTAAACCTTCAAAATGCAACAGGACATTTAACTATGAAAAATGGTAAATTAACGATGCAGAATACTGGATTTAATTTAATTGGATGCAAAGTCTCAATGAACGCCAATTACCAAGCCGTAACGCCACAAAAAGCGAACTTTGATTATGCGATAAAAGCCACCGATTTTGATATCAAAAAAGCGTATAATGAAATTGAAGTTTTCAGAAAAATGGCCAGTGCAGCAGAAAAAGCTCAGGGAATCGTTTCTTTAGACTATCAACTGAAAGGCCGTTTAAATAAAAACATGGATCCTGTTTATCCTTCACTTTCGGGCGGCGGAACACTTTCTGTAAAAGATGTAAAAGTTCGCGGTTTAAAAATGTTTAATGCGGTAAGCAAACAGACGAATTCGGAGTCGATGAAAAATCCGGATCTTTCGAAAGTAGATATTAAAACAACCGTTAAAAATAATATCGTTACAGTAGAACGCTTTAAATTTAAGTTTGCAGGTTTCAGACCAAGAATTGAAGGAACATCAAGCCTAGACGGCAGATTGAACTTAAAAATGCGTTTAGGATTGCCTCCTTTCGGCATTTTCGGAATTCCGCTAACTGTAACCGGAACTCAGGACAATCCTAAAGTAAAAGTAGGAAGAAAAACGGAGGATCTGGAGGAAACAAAAGACACGGAGGAATAGATTTGAAAAATTCCAAATTCCAATTCTAATTACAATACATCAACCTTTGTCAAAGTTTTAGGCTTTTACAAAGGTTTTTTTAGATTTTAAATGTCTAATCATATATTCATTGCATTTGAACATAGCCCACGGTTTCAACCGTGGGGACGCAATCGTCAATTAGCAACATACATTTTCTAAAATACGTTTTCGTAAATACGTTTTCGTAAATACGTTTCCCACGGTTGAAACCGTGGGCTATGTTTGAATTAAATATAAATTCTAATTCTCCTTTAGCGAAGTCAAAGGACTTGATATTTATCTTCTACAAATAAAAGCTGAAAGCATGATTTTGTTTGGATAGAGAAAAAAAGCTTAAATTTTCTTAAATCCCTTATATGGTAAAAAAAACAAAAACAAAAAACCCGTTCATTTCTGAACGGGTTTTTTATAAAAAGTAATCTATGAATTATTATGCCTCAAATGGGATAATAGATACATAAGATTTGTTATCTCTTTTCTTTTGGAACTTAACAACTCCAGCTACTCTTGCGTGTAGTGTGTGATCTTTACTGATGTAAACGTTTTCACCTGGATTATGTTTTGAACCTCTTTGTCTAACGATGATGTTCCCAGCAATAGCAGCTTGACCACCATAAATCTTAACGCCTAGACGTTTTGATTCTGATTCTCTACCATTCTTCGAACTACCGACACCTTTCTTGTGAGCCATGACGTATAAGTTTAAATATTGTTATTATTCTTTAGTAGTCTCTTTTTTTGCTTTTGGAGCTGCTGCTTTTTTTGCTTTTGGAGCCTCTTCAGTAGCTGCTGGAGCTTCTTCTGCTACAACTGCTTTTTTAGCTGCTGCTTTTTTAGTTCCACCTGCTGCAGTAATACCTTCAATTACAATTTGTGTAAGATATTGTCTGTGACCATTTCTTTTTTTGTATCCTTTTCTTCTTTTCTTTTTGAAAACGATAACTTTATCACCTTTTAAGTGTTGTAACACTTTAGCTTCTACTGAAGCACCTTCTATAGCTGGGGCGCCTAAAGTTACGCTTCCGTTATCGTCTAATAAAAGAACTTTATCAAAAGAAACTTTTGAACCTTCTTCGTTAGCCAAACGGTGAACATAAACCTTTAAGTCTTTGCTTACTTTAAATTGTTGCCCTGCTATCTCTACGATTGCATACATACCAAATTGATTTATTGATTTTTAAGGTTGCAAATATACAACTAAAAATTTACTGTGCAATCTATAAAAGCAAAAATATTTTGACTTTAAAAAACCTTGTTTTTCAAGCAGTTTCGCACGATAAATAAAATTATTTTAAAGTAAAAGATTGTTAAAACTGCATTTATTTAAAAACAAATCTACAATTCATAATTAAAAAAACTATTTTTGATGTAACCAAAATCAACTCTTGTCGACCTACTCTTGTTGATATTTTAAAATTATTAATCTTTATGAAAAAATCAATAATGATGTTAAGTGCTGCATTAATGCTTGGCGGAGTGGCTCATGCCCAAAAAGTAGCTTTTGAAGAATACGATTTAGACAATGGACTGCATGTCATTTTACACAATGACCCTTCTGCTCCAGTTGTAATTACTTCGGTAATGTATCATGTTGGGTCAAAAGACGAACGTCCAGACCGAACCGGATTTGCACACTTCTTTGAACATCTATTATTTGAAGGAACTCAAAATATAAAACGTGGCGAATGGATGAAAATCGTTACGGCAAACGGAGGAGTAAACAACGCCAACACATCTGATGACCGAACTTATTATTATGAAGTTTTTCCTTCAAACAGTTTAGAACTTGGTTTATGGATGGAATCTGAAAGATTGATGCATCCTATTATTAATAAAATTGGAGTTGATACTCAGAATGAAGTCGTAAAAGAAGAAAAAAGAATGCGTTACGACAATCAGCCTTACGGAAATATCCTTCCTGAGGTTAAGAAGAATATGTTCAAAAATCATCCTTACAGATGGACCACAATTGGCTCCATGAAAGATTTGGACGCTGCAACGCTAGAAGAATTCCAAGCTTTTAATAAAAAATTCTATACTCCAAATAACGCTGTTTTGGTCGTAGCTGGAGATTTTGAAAAAACAAAAACAAAAGAATGGATTCAGAAATATTTCGGACCAATTCCTAAAGGAGAAGTTGTTAAAAAACAGACTTATACAGAGGATCCAATCACTCAGACCATTAAAGCAACTTACGAAGATCCGAACATTCAGATTCCAATGATTGTAGCTTCGTACAGAACGCCTTCAATGAAAACGAGAGATGCAAGAGTTTTAGATTTGATTTCGTCTTATTTAAGCGACGGAAAAAGCTCTAAACTTTACAAAAAAATAGTTGACGACAAAAAAATGGCGTTACAAATTGGCGCGGTAGGATTTAGCCAAGAAGATTACGGAATGTATATTCTTTATGGACTCCCAATGGCTCCAAACACGACTGCCGATATTTTAAAAGAAATGGATGAGGAAATTGTAAAAATACAAACCGACCTTATTTCTGAAAAAGATTACCAGAAATTACAAAACAAATTCGACAACAATTATGTAAATGCCAATTCGAGCGTAGAAGGAATTGCAGAGAATCTTGCTTCGTATTATTTACTGTATGGTGATGTCAATCTAATCAATACCGAAATCGACATTTATCACTCTATAACAAGAGAAGAAATCAGAGAAGTTGCCAAAAAATATTTAAATCCGAATCAGCGATTGATTTTAGATTACATTCCTTCAGCTAAATCTCAGAACTAAGAATATCGAAATCATGAAAAAAATATATACTTTTTTAATCCTTTTTTTCCTAACTGGAATTATGCAAGCACAAGATCGTCCACAACCCAAACCAGGAAATGCCCCAGTAGTCAACATCAAAAAACCGCAGACTTTTGTTTTATCAAATGGGATGAAGGTTTTAGTTGTTGAAAACCATAAATTGCCTAGAGTTAGTTTTACACTTACACTAGACAATGCTCCATTTACTGAAGGCAATAAAAAAGGAGTTGATGAATTGACTAGCAGTTTAATTGGAAACGGAACTAAAAAAACGACCAAAGAAGCTTTTAATGAAGAAATTGACTTTTACGGAGCCAATATTAATTTTACATCGCAAGGCGCTTACGCAAGTTCATTATCCAAATATTCAGGACGCGTTTTAGAACTTTTGGCAGAAGGCGCTTTACAGCCAAATTTCACTCAAACCGAATTTGATAAAGAAAAAGCAAAACTTTTAGAAGGCCTTAAAGCTGACGAAAAAAGTGTTCCTGCAATTTCTAACCGAGTGGTTGACGTTTTAGCTTTTGGAAAAAACCATCCGAATGGCGAATATCTTTCCGAAGAAACTGTAAAAAATGTAACTCTAGCAGATGTTCAAAACAACTATAATACTTATTTCGTTCCAGAAAATGCTTATTTAGTCGTTATTGGCGATATTAAATTTAAAGAAATCAAAACTGCCGTCGAGAAATTATTCAGCGGATGGAAAAAACAGGTTGCGCCAAAAAACACTTATCCAAGTCCAGTAAATGTTTCCAACTTACAAATTGATTTTGTTGATGTTCCAAACGCCGTTCAATCTGAAATTTCATTAGTAAATACTGTAAATTTAAGAATGAGTGATCCAGATTTTTTTCCTGCTGTTATTGCCAATCAAATTTTAGGAGGCGATTTCAACAGTTATTTAAACATGAATCTACGCGAACAGCACGCTTGGACGTATGGTGCTAATTCAAGCATTGGAAGCGGTAAATACGTAACCAAATTTAAAGCCTCATCTGCCGTTAGAAATACCGTTACAGATAGCGCCGTTGTACAGTTTATAAAAGAAATTAAAAGAGTTCGCACCGAGAGAGTTGATCCAGAAGTCTTGAGAAATGTAAAAGCCGGTTATATTGGAAGATTTGTTATGCAGGTTGAAAAACCGCAAGCTGTTGCTCGTTATGCCTTAAATATCGAAACAGAAAAACTTCCTGCTGATTTCTACGAAAAATACATTCAGACTATTAACAATGTTTCAGCAGATGATATTTACCGTGTTGCCAACAAATATTTCTTATTAGATAACATGCGAATCGTAATTGTCGGAAAAGGTTCTGATGTAATTTCTGGTTTAGAAAAATTACAAATTCCGATCAATTATTTTGACAAATACGGAAATCCTGTTGAAAAACCAGCCTCTAAAAAAGAAGCTCCAAAAGACATTACAGCAAAAAGAGTTTTCGAAAACTACATTAATGCAATTGGTGGTGAAAAAGCCGTTTCAGCGGTAAAAACATTATACATGAATGGCTCCACAACTGTTCCGCAAGCTCCTACTCCACTGACTTTTACCTCTAAATTGGATTCGAAAGGAAAAATGATGGTTTCGCTTTCAATGGGCACCGTAAATTTAATGAAACAAGTGGTTAATGAAAAAGGCGCATACGTTGAACAGCAAGGACAGCGCAAAAACCTTGAAGGTGAAGACTTGGCTGATATGAAAGCAAATGCCACTCCTTTTGAAGAATTACAGCTTGCAAAAAGAACCGACTTAAAAGTTGAAGGAATCGAGCCAATTAACGGGAACGATGCTTATGTAATTAAAGACGGCAAAACAAAATATTATTATGATGTGAAATCGGGTTTAAAAACTGCTGAATCTAAAGTTCGCGAACAAGGCGGAAAATCAGTAGAACAAATCACAAATTTTAACGATTATAAAGAAGTAAAAGGCGTGAAAGTTCCTTTTAACCTGGTTCAGAATGTTGGTTTCGAATTGGATATTAAAATGTCTGATATCAAAATAAACGAAGGAGTTTCTGAGAAGGATTTTTTATAGGAAAAGGTTTTTAGCCACAAAGGCCCAAAGACACAAAGTTTTTTTTATCGGCTTTGTCAAAGTTTGAAACTTTGACAAAGCTTTTTTATATTTAGAATTAACTCCTTAATTTATAACTTACAACCCATAACTCATAACTCACAACTCATAACTCACAACTACTTCTTAGCCGACAAATAAACTCCAATCAAAATAATAAATGCTCCAACAGATTGAATTGGAGTAAGAACTTCATTATCTAACAATCCCCAGAAGAACGCCACAATCGGAATCAGATACGTTACTGAAGTTGCGAAAACTGGCGATGACATCTGAATCAGTTTAAAGAAAAGAATATTTGCTATTCCAGTTCCTAAAACTCCTAAGATCATTACAAAAAGTATAGAATGCTGCGTTTCTGCAAAATGTATTTTCTGAACAATATCTGTCGTACTCAGAATAATTAAAGCAGGCAAAAATAATACGGCAAAATTTCCTGTTGTAATGCTAACCGAATTCAAGTCATGCAAATATTTCTTAATCAGATTTACGTTGATTGCATAACTGAGCGTAGCAATTACAACCAATACAACATAAAGATAATTTTGAGTTCCGCTTGAAGAATCGCCGCTTAAAACCAAAAGCAGACAGCCTACAAGCCCAACAAAAACGCCTAAAACTTGTCGCTTTTGAAACTGAATTCCGAAAGCTATAATTCCTAAAACCAAAGTATTTAAGGGCGTCAATGAATTTAAAATTGCTACAATCGAACTGCTTACCTGAGTTTCTGCAATCGCAAAAAGATAAGCTGGCATAAAAGTTCCGAAAAGAGAAGTTATAGCAACATACTTCCACTGGCGACGAGAGATTTTTTTCAAACTATTAAAACCAAAAATCAACAGAAACAACGCGGCAAAAATAATTCGGAACGAACCAACTTGAATAGCAGTTAGTCCGATTAGTCCCTTTTTTATTAAAATAAAAGAACTTCCCCAAATAAGAGAAAGAATCGCTAAGTAAATCCACTTTAACTGTTTTGTATCCATAAATTGTTATTTAGTGCAAATTTGTAATTATTTTACGAACTGAGCATTCTCTTTTTATTAATTTTGCAAACAACCTAATTCGCAATTTAAAATTTATATATAATGAAAATTTCAAAAATCTTAATCGCTGCAACAATCGCTGGTTTAGTATTTGTTGGCTGCAAAAAAGAAGAAGATAAAAGTCTTCAAGTTGTAAATGCTGAAAAAACGGCTCCAAAAGAACACAAACCAATTGCTGCCGAAAATTTACAAACAGCAAGCTTTACAATTGACGGAATGACTTGTGCGGTAGGATGTGCTAAAACAATCGAAGAAGAGTTAGCAAATCTTGACGGAGTTGACAAAGCAACCGTTGATTTTGATAAAAAAACAGCAACTGTAAGTTTTGATAAAACAATCCAAAATCCAGAATCTTTAACAAAAGTGGTTCAAGATACTGGAGATGGGAAGACTTATAAGGTTTCGAATTTTAAGTCTTAAATTCGAAAATTCAATTATAAAAAATGCGCTCAAATTTGAGCGCATTTTTTTAGTTTATATTTGTTGATGCTTGGGTGTTATAGCAAAGTGAATACACCACAGACACATATAACAACTCTTAGACTCCAAAAATGAGAACATATAAACTTTTATATATCTATTATTTATATTCAAATTTTGGGTTATTTCTAATTTTATTTTGTTTTTCCATATTTTTTAAGATACTGGGTATACTAGTTTACATATTATTCCTTTCGATAACCGTTTTTGTTTTTTATCTTCAAGCAAAGACGTTAATTATAAGCAATGAAAGCATAACGTTAAATTACAAAAGATCAAAAAAAACAATCATATTTGGTTTTCAACAAATTAAGTCAATCAATGTAATTTATAAAGATTATTATATCTACCAAATCAAAGCTGTAGAAATACAATTCAACAATAATAAAAATTACAAAATTAGCTGCGACGGACTGTACGAAGAAGACGAATTTGAGGATGGTATGTTTGAATTACATCTCTTTCTAAAAGAAAAGTTCAAAGATACCTTTTTAACAGAATTCGATATTTCAAAACGATAACATATCTCTTAGTTGCAACAATTATAACCCCGTAATCATGAGATTAAAAGATTTAAAAAACAAATATGAAGACAACATATTTAATGAGTTATCAGACGAAAATTTAGTCAGAAAAGCATCTGATTGGGAGTACTATTCGGCTATTCGACTAAATGGAATAATAGCAATTGGATGGTTTTCAGATGATAATATTCTAATAATTAATGGAGATGGAATTTTTATTTATGATATTATTAAAAGGAATATCATATTTAGTGATTATGAGAATTCATTTAAAAAAACTATATCTGATGACAATCTGACTTTTTATTTTCAAAGTAAGTCTGAAACTGTATTTATTTTTGGATTAAGAGGTGGCGGCGGAAATTTATTAACAAAAGATAATAGTTGGAAGATAGAATTTTTTGATATTGCTTGGAATATCAAGGTACCTCTTATCTTAAATTATAAGAATGGAAAAAAATATTTTTTAGAGTTGCAACAAAATAATTACGAAGGAAAAAAATATTTAGGATTCTCGAAGTCAGAAAATTATTTTCTAATTATGGGAGATGAAGGTGTTGACATTTTTCATCGATTAACTAATTACAAAGAATCAGATAACCACAGTCAAAAATAATTTTCAAATTTTTATTTTGCACGAGCGAGACGCTCACGCCAGCGTTAAGAAATGAAATCGAAATGATAAGCCAAATCCAGCAACAATAAATCCTTATGTTAATAATTTATCAAAAAGATAACATTTTATGAAAGCATTGCAAATACTTATAATTCTTATTTTTCTAATTAGCTGCAATAATGCAGACAATAAAAAAGGTGTAAATTCATCACCAATTATAGAGAAGAAGGAATTACCAACAAAAATTACAACCCGATCGCGCAGATTTATTTCCGCAACGTTAGCGCAGATTTGCAATCTGTGCCCACAAAGTAATTTCTTTAATAACCCAAAAATAAAAGTAAAGTTTTACACTTTACTTTTTATTTTTGTAAGAAAAAAATATATCGACAAAATACAAAGCAGCGACAACTGAGGAAGCTTATTTTATAATTCTAACTATTGTAGGCTGGATTGATGTTTTTTACTAGGCTGAACGAGAAAAACGTTCTAATAAATGCTTTAAAAATACTATAAGGAAAATAAAGGTTTAGAAATTTATGCGTATTGTATTATGAGCAGCCATATTCATCTGCTCTGCAAAGGCACAAATGGTTTTGTATTATCTGATATTTTAAGAGATTTTAAAAAGTTTACATCCAAAAAAATAGTCCAGACCATAATAGACGAACCTGAAAGCAGAAGAGAATGGATGTTGGAATATTTCCAGAAAGCATGCGAGCATTTAAAAAAGGATCAGACTTATAAAGTTTGGCAGAATGGTTATCATTCAGAACTTATTTACAGCAATAAATTTATTAAGCAAAAAATAGATTATATTCATAATAATCCTGTCAAAGATAAAACTGTGAGCTCAGCTGAAGATTATTATTTTAGTTCGGCAAGGAATTATGCAGATTTAGAAAATGATTTAGATGTTGTTTTACTATACTTATTTTGAAATGGTCATCTTTTATGTTGACTCAACTTTGTGGGCACAGATTACAAATCTGCGCTATCGGGCTTATTTGCACATAGATATACCCATGACGTAAATAATGTGTTAACTAAAGTAGAAACTTCAACAGACAATGCAAACTTTACAACCCATGCAGACTACAGCTATTATAAAACTGGTGAATTAAAAAGAGTGAATATTGCGCAGGGAGCACAAGGCTTAGATTATGTATATACATTGGGAGGGCAGCTAAAAAGCATTAATCATCCAAGTTTAGAAGCTTCAAAAGATCCTGGAGGAGATGGCAATGATGTATTTGGTTTAACACTTGATTATTACAATGGGGATTACTTAAGAAATGGACGAAATATAACTTCTTCTCCAACCGCAGGATCTGATTACAATGGAAACATCAAAGCTGCTCGTTGGGCCAATAAAGGCATTTCTGGAGATTACAATGGAAGCAGTGCTAACCAAAAGGGCTATTTATATAACTATAATCGCAACAATTGGTTAACTGGGTAATGATGTCTTTGGTTTAACACTAGATTATTATCCAAGTGACTATTTGAGAACAGGAAGAAATATAACTTCTTCGCCAACAGCTGGTGCTGATTATAATGGAAATATCAAAGCTGTCCGTTGGACCAATAAAGGTTTTAATGAGGACTTTTCTGGAGGGACTGCCAAACCAAAAGCTTATTTATATAATTATAATCGTAATAATTGGCTAGCTAATGCCACATATGGAAGCGCAGACGCAAATAGTGCCGTAATAACTCCTTCTGGCAGTTACAAAGAAGGTGATCTTACTTATGACCCTAATGGTAATATTTTATCCATGAAACGCACCAATGCTATAGGTAGCACACAGGACGATCTAAATTACGGCTATTACTCTGGGAAAAATCAATTAAATTATGTTAAAGACAATATTACAAATTCTCCTACCAATTCTGCTGATCTTGGCAACCAAAATCAGGATAATTACAGATATGATGAAATTGGCCAATTAACACAGAATATTTCCGAAAACTTAAAGTATCTTTACACCGCGCAAGGATTGGTAAATGAAATACAGAAAGATAACCACACACTTGTAAAGTTCTTATACAATGAAAGAGGACAGTTAGTAAAAAAGGAAAATTATTCAACTGCTAACCCATATGGCTTAGATAGAACTACTTTTTATGCATTAGATCTTTCTGGCAAAGCGCTAGCTATTTATAATTTTTCTAATAGTGGGGCATTACTTTCAAGAGAAAACAACATTTATGGTTTGAGTCG
This sequence comes from Flavobacterium ustbae, assembly GCF_003946915.1. GTDB lineage: Bacteria > Bacteroidota > Bacteroidia > Flavobacteriales > Flavobacteriaceae > Flavobacterium > Flavobacterium ustbae. Next base: position 80,015 of record NZ_RPOC01000008.1, on the reverse strand, counting down.
TTTAGGGAATTGCAACAGCACGATACCAAATGTATTTAATTATGAGATTACTGACCATTTAGGAAATATTAGAGCTATAGTACGTAAGCCTTCTAGCGGTAATATTACACAATCATCTATTGATTACTATCCTTTTGGAGAGCAATTACCAGGCAGAAGCGTGTCGATAACAAATTCACGTTATGCATTTCAAGGACAAGAACTTGATCAGGCAATAGGAATGGAAGCTTTCCAGCTTCGTCTTTGGGATGGTAGAATTGGAAGATGGCTACGCCCAGATCCTGCTAGACAATTTGCTAGCCCCTATTTGGGAATGGGAAATAATCCAATTGGAATGATTGATTTTGATGGTGGTTTTGCTAGGTGGTTTAAATGGGATCTGGGCTGGACTTTTGGCGTAGGATTAGACAAAATTAAACTTACAAAATATTTACAGGCTTCTCTTGGTGTAGATTTTATTAGTGCGGGAACAAATAGTGACGGAGAAACTACTACGAAATTCTTTGCCGGTAAAGGAGGTTTGACTTTAGGTAAATATAGCACTAATGTATCAGTAGACGTTTTTAAATTTAATTTCAACGATGAGGAAACTTTTTTGGGTTTACCTGTATACTATCAGAAGTCAAATTTTCTAGCAATAAAACAATCACATTCATTGTGGAAATTGAAAGCTGACGATGGGATGAATGTATTTACGCACACACGAAATAAAGGGTTTGGTCCTTCATTTCAATATGTTCCTGGAAATTTAAAAATTGCTGGAGAACATTTTTCATTATCTGACAGCTATGATGTTGGTGGTAGTTTCAAAGTTGGAATAGTAGATGTAGAGGTAGGAATAAACTTTAAAGAATTAGGAGAAGATCTTAAGAAAGGGTTTCAAGACTTAAATTATCTTTTAAGAGATGGATGGGGTCCCTTTTTTAGACCAATATTACCTCAAAACCCTTCTGGATCAAACACAAATAACTGGTATACAGACCGATAAATACATATATAATTAATTAATGAAAAAAATAAATTATTTAACAAAAAGAGCTCTTTCTGCAATGGTTGATTTATTATTTTTTGCATTGATAATGAAAGCATTAGAGCCGCTTATACAATATCGCAATTTAGATGGTAAAACTTATACCCATACAGGTGTATTTTTTTTAGTATTTTATATCGTATTTATTGTTCAAGATATTTTATTCAATAAAACGATTGGAAAATATTTGTTTAAATTTGAAATAAAATTTGAAAACCATAATGTAATAAAAAAACGCAAAAAATATTTCAAATTAATCATCCGAAGAACTTTTGATATAATTGAATTAGTTTGCCCTTTTATTTATATACTTTTCATCGTTTTCACAAAAAAGAATCAAAAGCTAGGTGATTTGATTTCTGGAATAGTAATACTTGAGAAAACAGATCAAACAAATTTGCAATAAAATCCAATTAAATAAGCTCAATATCAATTAAAAGGAATCCAAATTGGATTCCTTTTTTTATTCATTTTCACTTCAATGTCTTCATCAACCTTTGCATATCATTCTTAACATAACTCGTGGCGGGCATAATAGAGTCAAAATTTTGTTTTGCCTAAAAACAAAATTTTGACTCTATTAAAAAGTGTTTTGCACTGTCGGTAACTGAGAATTTCAAACTGCATTTTCATCTAATTGATAAAACAATCCAAAATCCAGAATCTTTAACGAAAGTAGTTCAAGATACTGGGGATGGAAAAACATATAAGGTTTCGAATTTTAAGTCTTAAATTCGAAAATTCAATAACTAAAAAAGGTCTTCAAATTTGAACACCTTTTTTAGTTTTATATCTATTAAGAAACTCCTTTTTTAAGAGTATTTTTAAAACTTTATTACTTTGTGTCTCTGTTACTTTGAAACTTAATAAAAATTTATTTCCACTTCAACGTTTCCATCAACCTCTGCATATCATTTTTAACATAACTCGCAGCAGGCATAATCGAGTCAAAGTTTGGTTTCGCGTAAAAATACATCGAACCTATTAAAAAGTGTTTTGTACTGTCGGTAACGTAAAACTGAGAATTTGTTGCTGCATTTCCGTCTACTTGATAGAACATTCCGTAAACCTTTTTTTGTGGGTTTAAATATGGCTGTTCTAAAATATCATCGGCTTTAATAACGTGCTCGTAAGTTAGTTTTTGAGCATCGCGTAGTAACTTATCAATATTGCCATTTACAGGCTTATACGTCAAATAAATGGTCGCTTTCATCTTCGGGTACGTGATTGCAAAACCGCATTCTTTTTCTCCTTTAATAATGGCATCCTCGTTCATCTGAAAAGCAAACGGACAATTGTTTTCAAAGTTCACATATTTTGCTTCTTGATAATCCAATCGCAGGTAACTCGCTGGTTTTGGCAAAACATCATTTTTACAGCTTATAACCGTTAGAGCAAGCAAAATTGCCGTTATTGAAAGTATTTTATTTAACATTTTAATTTATTGTAACTTTTATTTGTTTTACACGCTTTTTATCTACTGTTTCTACGGTGAAAATACAGTTTTCAAAAGGCACTTTTTGATCTTTTTTTGGAAAATTTCCTAAAATCTCTAGAATAAATCCCGCCAAAGTTTCTGCTTCTCCTTTGTGAGACTCAAAAACATCTTCGTCAACATCTACAATTCTGTAGAAATCTTTGAGGTTTATTTTTCCTTCAAAAAGAAAATTGTTTTCATCAATCTGCGAGAAGTTTAAATTTTCATCATCAAACTCGTCGCTAATATCCCCAACTATCTCTTCGATAACATCTTCTAACGAAACTAATCCTGATGTACCACCATATTCATCAACTACAATCGCCAAATGGCTTTTTAAACTCTGAAAATCCTTCAGAAGATTGTCCAATTTTTTATTCTCAGGAACAAAAAAAGCTTCTCTAATTAAGGAAGTCCAGTCAAATTCTTCTTTATCAATATGCGGAAGCAAATCTTTCACGAAAAGTACTCCTTCAATCTGATCGATATTATCGCGATAAACTGGAATTCTAGAAAAACCTGTTTCAATTATTTTAGGATAAATCTCTGCAAATGTTTCGGATATTTCCAATGCAAAAATATCAATCCTCGGACTCATTACTTGCTTTGTATCGGTATTTCCAAAAGAAACAATTCCTTCCAGAATCTTCTGTTCTTCTGTTGAAGTTCCTTCAGAATCTGTTAATTCCAAAGCTTGAGAAAGCTGATTAATAGAGAAATTATTCTTTTTTTTTCCTAATTTATGTTGCAAATATAAGGTAAGAGCGCGCATTGGCAAGCTTATAGGTGAAAGCACTTTATCCAGAAAAGCCAACGGATAAGCAACTCGCTTTGCAAAACGAATACTGTTTCTGCTTGCATAAACTTTTGGAAGTACTTCGCTAAATAATAGAATTAGAAAAGTAACTACGATTACTTCTAGAGTGAATTTAAATGCTGGCGAACTTACATTGACAAAAATATTCTGCCCCATGTAAGCAAATAGGATTACTACGCCAATATTAAAAAAATTGTTTGCAACCAGTAAAGTTGCCAAAAGCTTTTTGGGCTTGTCCAGTAAATTTGAAATGATTTTTCCTTTTGCAGGACTATCGTTTAAAGAATCATCGATATCTTGCTGCGATAAAGAAAAAAGAGCTACTTCAGCACCAGAAACAATGGCCGAAAGAAATAACAAAATAAAAATTCCGACGAAACCAATAATTAAATTGGCGTCAAAATTTGAAGAAAAAAGTAAACTGGGCTCCGGGTCCAAACTGTATAAAATTAGTTAAACGTCACTTAGAAGGGCAGATCATTTATCGGAAGTCCTTCAGGAGCATCAAAGTTAGTGTTTTTTGCCGACTCTGTATCCTGGTTTTGTTTCGTATAAGCAGTTTCTTTTTTTGTAGTCAGGAAAGTAAACTCTGTAACCTGAATTTCTGTTGTATATTTTGTAGTTCCGTCTTCTGTCTGCCACTGGCGAGATTTTATTCTTCCTTCGACATAAATTTTATCTCCTTTAGAAAGATATTTTTCGCAAATCTCTGCTGCTTTATTACGCACAACCAAATTATGCCATTCTGTAGAAGTAATCTTTTCATTGGTCGTTTTATTGATATACACTTCATTTGTAGCCAGCTGAAAACGTCCGATGCAGTTTCCTCCATCAAAATAATGCATCTTTACATCATCGCCTAAATGGCCAATAAGCATCACTTTATTTAATGTTCCGTTCATAGTTTTGGTGGTATTTCTCCCAAAGATACATTTTTTTAGCAATTTATTTCTTGCTTTTCTATAAAATTATATATGACAATTGGAAAAGGAAAAGTTTTTAATTTTTGAGAATCCACTCCGTTTTCAATTTCTTCTTTTATCTTAATTTTCCAAAATTGTATATGCAAATGCTGATGCGAAAGCTTATGTTTAATGGTCGATTCGTTGCAATCTTCTATACTTATAATAGTATATTCTGGAAAAATTTCGTTCTTGACCGTTTTAGAAACCGCATCAAAATCTATAATCGATAGAGTTTCGAGTAGCGGAAACTCATATAGATTATGCCAGATTCCTTTTTGAGTTCTTTTCTGGATTAATGTATTTCCTAAAGCATCTTCTAAAATGAGATAATTAAAGAATCGATTGGTGACTTTTACTTTTTTTGACTTAACAGGAAGCGCATTAACTTTTCCTTTTTGCAATGCAGCACAGCTTTCGTTAAAAACACAAACCGAACAGTTTGGACTTTTAGGCACACACTGCAGCGCACCAAACTCCATTATGGCCTGATTAAAAATAGCCGGACTATCTATAGGCATTAACTCGTTTGCCAAAGCCGCAAATTCTTTCTTGGTTGCTGGAAGTGCAATATCCGATTCAATATCAAAAAAACGAGCTAGAACCCGAAACACGTTTCCGTCTACAACAGGAACTGATTCATTATAAGAAAAAGAAGCAATTGCGGCGGCGGTATATTCTCCTACTCCTTTTAGTTTTAAAAGTTCTTTATAAGAATCAGGAAAAATGCCATTTAAGTCATTACTTATATATTGAGCCGTTTTATGAAGATTTCTAGCTCGAGAATAATACCCTAAACCTTGCCAAAGTTTCAAAACTTTCTCTTCTGAGGCATCTGCCAAATCTTTTACAGTAGGAAATTCCTTCGTAAATGAAAAAAAATATGGCATTCCTTGAGCAACTCGCGTTTGCTGAAGCATAATTTCTGAGAGCCAAATTTGGTACGGATCGACCGTTTTTCGCCACGGTAAATCACGCTTGTTTTGTAAATACCATTTTATCAATATGTTAGAAAAATCCATTCGAAAATACTTAGATTGCAAAAGTAAATGTTTATGTAATTAAAATTTAACGATTTAGCTTGATTAATTATTTTTTTAATTCCTATATTTGCAAACTCAAAAAAATAGTACACCATTTATAAAATAAAATAGGAAAGAAAATGACGAAAGCAGATATCGTAGCGAAGATTTCAGAGAAGCTAGGTCTTGAAAAAGGAGACGTTCAAGCAACAGTAGAAACTTTTATGGAAGAAGTTAAAACTTCTTTAGAGACTGGAGACAATGTATACCTAAGAGGTTTCGGTAGTTTTATCGTTAAAACTAGAGCTGAAAAAACTGGAAGAAACATTTCTAAAAACACTACTATTAAAATTCCAGCACACAACATTCCTGCGTTTAAACCTGCAAAAGTTTTTGTAGAAGGAGTTAAAACTAACAACGAAGCAAAATAATATTAATTAACATAAAATCTGACACGATATGCCAAGTGGTAAAAAAAGAAAGAGACATAAGGTAGCGACTCACAAACGTAAAAAAAGAGCGAGAGCTAACCGCCACAAAAAGAAAAAGTAGTTTTAAACTACTTTTTTCTTTTTAAAAGTTCATTGAAATTGAAAATTAGTATTCAGTCCTCAGTTTTTAGTGTTCAGTCCACTGATTACTTACAACTGCAGACTGCCAGCTAGTTTTCGCCGGGTATAATACCTGTTTAAAATATTGTTTAATCCATCTGTAGAATAAGATTTTAGATTTTAGACTTAAGATTTTAGATTTTATTATCTATACTCTTCTCTCTTTCCTCTATTTTCTGAAAAAAACAGATAAAAATTTACAGTGTGAATAAAGAATTAATCATTAGATCTAGTTCTGAAGCCGTAGATTTTGCCTTATTAAAAGATGGAAAACTAATTGAATTACACAAGGAAGAAGAGAAAAGCAACTTTCAGGTTGGTGATATTTTTATTGCTAAAATCAGAAAACCAGTTGCTGGACTTAATGCTGCTTTTGTAAATGTGGGTTTCGAAAAAGATGCCTTTTTACATTATCACGATTTGGGTCCAAACTTAGCTTCCCAACTGAAATTCATAAAACTTGTAAGCGCAGGTAAATTAAAAGATTTCTCCCTAAAAACCTTTCAGTTTGAAAAAGAGATTGACAAAGATGGCATCATTACTGATATTTTAAGTGCCAATCAATCTGTTTTAGTTCAAGTAGTTAAAGAACCGATATCAACCAAAGGACCAAGAATAAGTGCTGAGCTTTCTCTTGCCGGAAGATTTATTGTTCTAGTTCCTTTTTCTGATCGTGTTTCTATTTCTCAAAAAATAGAGGACAAAAAAGAAAAGGATCGTCTAAAAAAACTTGTTCTATCGATCAAACCTAAAGGATTTGGTGTTATTGTTCGTACAGTAGCAGAAGGCAAAAACGTAGCCGAATTAGAAAAAGATTTGCAGAACCTGCTTGGCAGATGGTCTGCAATGTGTAAAAAATTACCAACTGCTCATCATCCATCAAAAGTATTAGGAGAGCTTAATAGAGCTTCTTCAATATTAAGAGATGTTTTCAACGATACTTTTAGTGGTATCCAAATAGATGATGAAGAGTTGTACCATCAAACGAAGGAATATTTGCAAGAAATTGCACCTTCAAAACAATCGATTGTTAAGTTTTATCAATCAAATGACACTCCGATTTTTGAGAAATACAATATAGAGAGACAAATCAAAACTTCATTTGGCCGAACTGTTTCCATGAGTAAAGGTGCTTATCTTATTATAGAACACACCGAAGCTCTTCACGTTATAGACGTAAACAGCGGAAACCGTTCTAATAAAGCGACCAACCAAGAAGATACAGCCATGGAAGTAAATATGATTGCCGCCGCAGAAATTGCCAGACAACTACGTCTGCGTGATATGGGCGGAATAATCGTAGTTGATTTTATCGATATGTCTAATCCAGAAAATAGGAAAGTTTTGTTCGACTTCTTGCGAGAAGAAATGAGCGACGATAAAGCAAAGCATAAAATTTTACCGCCGAGTAAATTTGGTTTAGTCCAGATTACCAGACAGCGAGTAAGACCAGAAGTGAATATCAAAACCAGAGAAGAAGATCCTAATAAAGTTAATGGTGAAATTGAAGCGCCAATATTAATAATTGACAGAATCACCTCTGATTTAGAAAGACTTTTAAAAACCCACAATAAAGTTGTGCTTAACACACATCCGTTTGTGGCTGCATACCTCAGCAAAGGTTTTCCATCATTACGTTCAAAATGGTTTTTTGAACATAAGAAATGGGTGAAAATCATACCTCGTGACGCTTACACGTATTTAGAATATCATTTCTACGATAATAAAGGAAATGTTATTACAGAATAAAATCAAAAACCGCCTTTCGAAAGACTGGCGGTTTTTTTATGGCTTTTTTTTTCGCCACGACCCGAGCGACAGTGAACAAGCGAAGCAATTCACGAATTATTTTAAAAATTAATTCGTGAATTCGTGGCGGAAAACCTTAATCTTTGGAATTTGGAATTTAAAAAATTGGAATTTCTTTTAATTTTATTCTTTAACTATCTCAATTTTTCTCCTGATTTCATTACCTGAAGCATCCACAACCGTAATATAATGTATTCCCGTTGTTGGCGTAATTGGTAATTCATGAAAGGTTTTTGTTGTTGCTTTATAGACATTATCAACATACCAAAATAGTTCTTTATCTCTTTCAGAATAAGCGACTTTCAAAATTACGGGCTGAACATTACTACTAAAATCTTTCGTTAAATAGATTTTACTATTTGCTTTTGGATAAATAAAATCCATTGTTTTGGTTTGCGTTTCTTCACAGCCTTCTTTAAATGGCGGCAAAGGCAAATATTCAATATGCTGGCTTTTGTAATACCAAGCCATAACCGGAGGAAGTACAAACCAGTTTTTAGTCACTATATTATCGATACTTTCACAACTGCTATTTACCTGAAACTGTTCTGTTTTATCTAAATGGATCGTTTTATGATACGGACAGACTTTGGTAGATTTGCCTTTTTTAGTAACCCACTGTTTGATTTTCGGACAATTTTCTTTTGCCAAATAACCGCTTAAACGGCAAACCTCAACTTCGGCTAAATCATAGTACGGAGTATCAAACCATCTTTGTCTGGGTAGTAAATTAAAAACATCAAATAAAATGGGCGCTGCACTCGTAACTCCTGTCAATGTTGGGCGTCCTTCTCCGGTTGCATTTCCAACCCAAATTCCGACCACATATCTTGAATTTGTTCCAATTGCCCAGGCATCTCGATTTCCAAAACTCGTTCCTGTTTTCCAGGCAATTTTAAGCGAACTGTCATAAAATTTCCAGGCTTCATCTCCTTCCGGTCTGTTGACTTCTTCCATTGCGTTGTAAGTCAGCCAGATTGAGCCTGCTCCCAGTATATTTTTTTGATTGGTTTCTGAGCCAAAATCGGACTTAAAGTCGTTTTTATAATTCAGTTCTGTAAATTCATTTGTTCTATATTTTCCCTGATTTTTTGTGTAGTAATTTAGCGTAGACGAAAGATTGGCATACGTTCGGCATAAATCCCATAAATTACTTTCTGCACCTCCTAAAATGAGCGATAAACCGTAATGGTCAGGTGTTTTATTAATGTTTTTTAGTTTGAATTTCTGCAATTCTTCGTAAAATTTATTTACGCTAAAATCCTGCAACATCAAAACCGCCGGAATATTTAGTGAACGCGATAAAGCCCGATGCGCCGGAACTGCTCCGTCAAAAGTTAAATTGAAATTTTGCGGTGTATATCCCGAAATCTGTGTTGGAATATCGGCAATCAAAGTATTAGGCAACAATTCGCCATCATCAAGCATTGCACCGTATAAAAGCGGTTTTAAGATACTTCCTGTACTTCGAGGAGCGTCAATAATGTCTACATCTTTTTGATGATCTGCGTCGGCTGGAGCATTTCCAACATAACTCATTATATTTCTGCTCTGCACATCAATAACCAAAATCGCCAGATTGTGAACTTCATTCTGTTTGTATTGATTGTAATAATATCTCGCAATCTGATTGACTCTGTTTTGCAGCGCATAATCAATTGAAGTTTTTACTCTCGTTCCTTCTTCGCTTTCTGCGACTCTTTGAAGCAAATGTGGCGCGATTTGAGGCAAATCATACGGTTTTTGAGGCAAAGGTTCTTCTATCGAAAGTTCGTAAGTCTGTTTGTCGATTATACCTTCCTGATGGAGTTTTAATAAAAGTTGGTTTCTTTTATTTAATAGTTTTATCTGATTTTTTCCGGGATAGATTAAACTTGGGGCATTCGGTAAAACGGCTAAAACTGCATTTTCTGCCCACGAAAGCTGACTGGATTGCACTCCAAAATAGCGCCAAGAAGCCATTTCGAGTCCAACAACATTTCCACCAAACGGAGCGTGCGCTGCGTACATTTCGAGAATTTCATTTTTAGAATAACCTAATTCTAATCTTGTCGCCAGAATAATTTCTATTAGTTTTTCAAAATAAGTTCTGTTTTTTCCCCTTCGCGAAAGCCTAATAACTTGCTGTGTTAATGTGCTTCCGCCTCTTACTACTTTTCCTGCTTTTCTATTTTGTTTAAAAGCATTAATCATCGCGCCAGGATTAAAACCGGGATGTTTGTAGAAATATTCGTCTTCAAAATAAACAATACATTTTTTGAATTTATCGGGAACACTGTCCTGCGCCGGAAAACGCCATTGTCCGTCACGGGCGATTTTGGCTCCAAGCAATTCTCCTTCTTTGCTTTCGATTACGGTTGAATAAGGTTCTTTGAATAATGTTCGAGGTATCGAAAAATAGTAAATCAGCAAGAGCAGAAATGCAATTGCTGATTTTATCTTATTTTTTTTTATCCAATTGATAATGCGCTGAAAGAACGCTTTTAATTTATTTTTCAATACTTGTTATTTTAACCGCAATCCCGATAGCTATCGGGAGCAAAGATTTAGGCAAAGTTCGCAGATTGGGGCAGATTTTATTTTTATCTGCTTGATCTGCAAAATCTGCGGGAAACTTATTTTGCCTCAAAGTTTGCTAAGTTTTCTAAATCCAAGATTTCACAGATTTACACAGATTTTTTATCTGCTAGATCTGCAAAATCTGCGGGAAACCTTTTGCTGCATTTTTTTAGCCACAGATTATAAAGATTAAAAGGATTTTTAAAATCTTGCTAATCTGTGAAATCTGTGGCTATATAAATTACTTCACAACCTCAACCCAGAATCCTTTTGTTCTGGCTAAGAATGTATTATCATACATCGCTTCACATTGTAATCCTGGCAGATAATAATTTCCTAAATATGATGCGTTTAACAAAATACGGAAAACTTTGGTTTCTCTCGCTTTCATTCCGAAATAGAAATTCGTTCTGTCGTCGCGGATATCAATATAATCAGCAATGTTATTTACAGCGTCTCCATAATCGGTGAAACGGGTATTTACAATTTCAAAACCAGAAGGCAGAATCTGTGATAATGCTACGTTTTGAACACTTTCTCCTCTTTGGTTTTTAATCGTAACCTCAGCAACAAATTCAGTTCCTTGACTAATTTTCGAAACATTGATTATACTTCCTTTTCTGTTTTTGAAAACAATAGAAGCCGAAACATCACTTTGAACCGCATTTTCTTGTCCGATTGGTAGAATTCCAGTATTTAGAACACGAACATAAACCGTATTGGCTTTATTATTTTTCAGCGTAATGCTATTTGTTCCAGAAGCAACAGACAAACTGCGATCTGCAACTGATTTACCTGTGTTTATCACTTCACCTTTTCCGTTTTTACTAAACTGGATATTAATTCCTTTCGGACCATTACTCACTGCAAATTTTGACATCGCATATAAGCAATATGCTGTTGTCTGTGTGCTCATCCATTGATTAGCCGACATTTCTTTGGCCAATTTTGTCGCTGTTGCAAATGCTTTTTGTTTTTGAGCTAAAAGCAACATCGTTTCCAAAGCCATTGCCCTATTTCTTTCGCTTGAACCGTAATAGTAATAGCTGTAGCCATCTGAACTTCCGTCGATACTCGTTTTCAAGAATAAACTTTGTCCAGCCGATTTTTGACCTGCTAAAACATAAGCCGCTGCTAAACGAAGCATACTTTCATTGGAAATACCTTTTGTTTCTCTTAATCTGTTCATTGCTGATAAATCGGCATTTCCTGCTAAAGCTAAAGTATATAAACGATATGCTTGCGCTAAATCATTTCCGTATTTAGGCTCAAAACGCCATTGTTTCGCTTCTTTTTGCTGATATGACAGCCATTTTGATTTGAAATTAATTGGCAAGACATATCCTTTTTTCTCTGCTTCAATTAAGAAATGTCCAGCATAAGAAGTTCCCCAATCGTCTGCAATTGCATTTCCTTGCCAGTAAGGCATTCCTCCATTTGATAATTGGAAATTACCCAATCTTGCAATTCCAGCCGCAATGTTTTTCTGAATCAGATCTTTGCGTTTCGCATCAATATCTGCGACATCACCCAAATACAATTGTGGAAAAACAGATGAAGTTGTCTGTTCTACACATCCATGCGGATACTGAATCAAAAACTGTAATCTTCCGTTTAAGTTCATCGACGGCATTGACGAAACTTCCAATCTAGCTTTGTTGCTTCCAGCAATTCCAAATGTTTTCCATGAAATTGTTTTTGAACTGTTTGGTGTCAAAACAACATCGGTAAAAGTACTCGTAACGGGATTTGGATTTGTCATGTCAATCTCTACATCATAAACTGATTTCTCACTTCCTGACGTTGCGATTACCTGAACTTTTGCTATTCCGGTAGCCGAACCGACAACCAAATTAAAATACGCCATTTTTTCGTCTGGCTGAGCAAAATTCAATCTCTGAACTGCGCTTCCCATTACTTTCAATCCGTTACTAGTTTTTACCTGAATCGAAACATTTTTGATTTTGTTTTCGGTTGCAAAAACCGTTACAGGTAAAGTTACTTTTTCTGATGGTGAAATTTTTCTTGGTAACGAAGCCAAAACCATCAATGGACTCTTAACCTGAGTTGCTTTTTCAACGCTTCCGTAAGCGCTTGTATTGGCATCTCCCGCCACAACCATAGTTCTAACCGAACCAATGTATTTCGGAAGTTTTAATTGATGTGATTTTGTTTCGCCTTTACCTAATTTAAATGGTCCATAATATAATACCACTGGTTTAAATCGGTTTGCTTTTTTAGCTTTTCCGCCACCTAAATCCTGATCTCCACCAATACTGAAAATCTGATTTATTTTTCCGCCGTAAGCTCCTATTACATCATCATAAATATCCCAAGTTTTTACACCTAAGGCTTCACGAACGTAGAAACTATCCCATGCGTTTGGCGTTTTAAAACGAGTTAAATCTAAAAGCCCTTCGTCTACAACTGCGATTGTATACGTCATTTCTTTTCCTGATTTTTCTCCCACTTTTACTGTAAAGTTTTGTTCTGGTCTTAAAACATCAGGCATAGAAAGCGTTGGTGTCAAAATCGTATTTTTATCTACCACTTCAATTGGCACAATTCCGTACATACGAATCGGCGAATCGTTTTTGGTTGACGCGTGAGGTTGCAACAGCGTAATATTGAAATACACATTTGGCGCCATTGCTCCCGTAATCGGAACTTCAACTTTTGTTTCTCCTTTTTTGGTTTCTGCCCAAATAGTTTGTACAACTCTTGATCCGTTTTCTACAGAAATTAAAGCACGTCCGCCTTCACTTGAAGGGAAAGAAATCTGTGCTTTTTCTCCAACAGCATAATTTTTCTTATCGGTAGAAAACACTAACATATTCGCTGTCGAAGCATCTCTATTACGTGTTTTTCCAGACCAGATTGGCCAGTCGATATTTACGGTTAAAGAGGTTGCGTGACCATCCTGCTGATCTTCAACACGAATTAAATAACGTCCCCATTCTTCATCTGATAATGCAAATTGGAAACTTCCTTTTCCACTTAAATCGGTATTGATTACAAAAGTTTTGTATGAAGTCGTTGAGTTTGATGAGTTATAATTTGATAGATTATCGCTTGAAGAATCCCACCACCAACGCCAGTCTACTTTGTAAACTCGCACTTCGAGATTTCGAACCGATTTTGGTCTTCCGTTTTCATCAACCGTTACCACTTCAAAACGATTGTTTGTTCTCGTTTCCAGCATACTATACTTATTCAGTTCAGGCGTTTTAAGTCCAACGTAGGTTTTGTATGGCGAATAAGTCGTTGACATTACATCGGTACTAAAATCACCACCTTCTTCATATACTTTTGTGATAAATGAAGCGCGCAACATTCCTGGCGCTTGACCTTGCAGTCGAGGCTGAATGTTTACAGATGCTTTTCCGCTTTCGTTTAATTTTCCTGAGAAAACATTAATTTCTTCTGTACTAAACTGGCGCACAATATCATCAAAAGTATATTTTTCAAAACCTTTAAAAGTCGTGGTTTGCTGAGAGAATTTAGCCTGCATTTCTACATTCAAATTCTTAGCAATTGCTCCATGAAGCCAAGTCACTTCCAGATTATCTGTATTTGGGTACGATGCCGAAAGTGTTTTTCTGCTAAACGTATTTTTGATTTTTAAACGATTTGGTTTAATCGTTTCAATCTTGATACTCTTATAAAATTTCGCACCTCCAACGCTTACCATTGCTTCCCAGTTTCCTGTTGGCGCATCTTGGTTTGTTGGAACTGTAAAAGCATAATGATTTAAATCATTTGTTTTCTGAACGGTTTGATAAACTGTTTTCCCATTCGGATCGTTTAATCTAAATTTGATTGGATGCGATTTCGGCAGTTTGTTCGCAGCATCATTCAAAATAAAGGATAAATACAGATTATCTCCAGGACGCCAAACGCCTCTTTCTCCGTAAATAAATCCTTTTAAACCTTTCTGTAAAGTCTCTCCCGCAACATCAAAATTACTTACCGATAATGAAAGTCCGTCGTCCAACTTCACATAAGTCGACTGATCGCCTAAAGTTACGATGGCGAAATAAGCAAATTTATCCAACTGAAAAGACGCAATACCTTCACTGCTTGTGGCTTCTGTCGCTATTTTCTGCTGTTGGTAATTGTACAGATCAACTCTTGCGTTAGAAACCGGCTCGGTTGTAACAATGTTGTTTACGGCAAACAAATACGATTTGTTTTCTCCTCTTTTGGCAATAACTCCTAAATCTGAAGCTAAAATATTGGTCGCAATTCTCGCATTGTAGAAGTAAGATCCCGTACAAGGATCTTGACTTTCTCTCCAATCGTAATCGTCATAATAATAGTAATCATCGTAAGAGTTTCCGCTGTAGTTTACATCGTTTTCATCCACTTCTTCCTCCTCTGTTTCGTCATCATTTCCTTCAGAAGTTTCACATTTATACAGCGAATATTTCTTTTTATAAACAAATTCAACTCTGTAAATTGCTCCTGGTTCTGGCTTTATAATTTTAGATAAATCTAAAGCATACGTATTCCATTTTGTGAGATTTACGAGCGTGCTTTCTCTTAAATTGAGCGTTGTTTTTGCAATTGGCTGCGCGACTTTTTTGAGGTTTTGTCCGCCATTTAATTCATTATACTGCAAAAACTGAAGAATATTGTTTTTATAAATTTTATACACTTTTACATCAACAGCGCTCAGATTTACGGCTTCAAAATTTAATTTTAAATTATTTGAACTTGGCAGAATTGTTCCGTTTTTAACGAAGCGAATGTTGGGCTTAATCTGATCGAAAGAGATTTTTTCACTGTAATTATTTTCCAGCTTTTTACCGTATTGGCTTTCAATTCCTTGAAAAACTTCCAATAATAATTCGCCTGTCACCACTTGTTCTGGTTCTTCATCAGGAACATATTCCACAGCTTCTTCTACAACTACGGCGACTGAATCCACAGTAACTGCAGCTGAGTCGACTACTACTGCCGCGGAATCTACTGCGACGGCAGCAGGTTCTTCTTCGACAACAACAGGTACAGATTCTTCTTTTTTAGGAGCATTTGGGTTTGTAAAATATACTTTCAGTAAATTTCCTTGTGTAGAAAATTTAAGATTATTAGTATTTTGAATAGAAACCAATCCGGCAAAATCCTGTCCTTTTTCTAAAGGTTCAGAGAAATTAATTAAAACTTGCTGATTGTTTCCGTCTGGAACTTCAACTTTTATGACTTTAAATTCGTTGATACTTGTAATTGGAAAATCAATCTGGCCTTTTTGGTCGATATCAAAATCATTTCCATCATAGATAATTTCTAAATTTGAAGCTTCAGACTGACGCTGAATACTATCAATTATAAAATGAAATTCTTTTCCTGAAGACACATTTTTATCAAACTTAATCTTAAGATCGTTTCCGTTATGTTTGGCTTTAACCAGCTTAATTGCCGTTTCCAAATCAATATTATCTGCTACTTTCAAAGTGCAGTTTAAATACTGATATTCTTTACTATACGATTGAATATCTCCCGTATTGATAGTAAAATCCTGTTTAACGGTTTTAACTGTAAAATTGAATTTAGAAAGCTCCTTTTCTTTCTCTTTCGGAATGGCAGTAAGTTTATCTAAGTTTAAAGTAACTTGATATTCTGTACCCATTTTAAGTTTTTTCTCCGGAATAAAAGCTAAAGTATTTGTCGAAAGCGCAATAACTTTTCCGCTTACACTTGGCGAAATATCAAACAAATCGTCGTCTAATTCCTGATTAGGTTTCCAATCATTTTTATCGAATGCCAAAACCACGCGTATATCAGAATCTGCCGAAACGATACCGCCTGTAAAACTGGTAATGTAATCTTTAAATAATGAAAAATCGGAATTGAAATCTGCAGCTGATTTACGCCCACAGGATTGAAAAATAAAAAACACAAAAAATACGAGAGATAGTCCTTTTACTTTCACTTTTATCTACAGTTAATCGGTTAATAAATTACGATAAAAGTAAAGTTTTTTTTGAGTTCTTTAAGAAGAAAATTCTCTAATAATGATTATTTAACTTTTGTTGAAGTTTCTCAAATACTTAAAATTCATTATAGTGCAATAGAAAGGTGTTTATTGAAATTTATTTACGTCTTTCCAGAAAAAAACGTTTCATTAAATCGGCCGCTTCGTTTGCCATAACACCAGAAACTACTGTGGTTTTAGGGTGCAGTTTTGTTCCCATATTCAGAAATCCGCGCTGTTCGTCGCGGGCACCAAAAACAATTTTGGAGATCTGACTCCAATACAAAGCACCTGCACACATTTGGCAAGGTTCTAAAGTAACATAAAGCGTACAATCTTTTAAATATTTTCCGCCTAGAAAATTGGCCGCTGCCGTAATAGACTGCATTTCAGCGTGAGCGGTAACATCATTTAACAATTCAGTCAAATTATGGCTTCTTGCAATGACTTTATCGGCCACAACAATAACGGCTCCTACAGGAATTTCGCCTTTTAAGTAGGCTTCTTCGGCTTCCTGCAAAGCTTTCTTCATAAAATATTCGTCTGTAAAAGGATTTTCCATAGTTGCAAAAGTAAAACTTTACACTTTAATTTTTATTACATTTAAACTTTGAAATTCGAGTATGGAAACAAAACCTAAAATAATAATACCAAAACCTTGCAATGAGGACTGGGATAAAATGACGCCAAACGAAAATGGCCGTTTTTGTTTGAGCTGTTCCAAAACGGTTGTTGATTTTAGTTCTATGCTTCCAGAAGAAATTAAACATTATTTTGATCAGCATAGAAATGAGAAGATTTGCGGACGATTTAAAGAATCTCAAATAGATATTCTTACTATTCGAGTTCCGAATCGTATTTTATACTCTCAAACCAATTATCACAAAATATTTTTACTTGCTCTATTTATTACAATGGGAACTACTTTATTTAGTTGTGCAGATAAAGACGGTAGTAAGAGAAAAATAGATAAGGTTGAAATTATAAAAGACACTGCGACAACAACAAAATCTTTCAATTCTAAAGTATCAAGCAATTTAGATGATTCTATTCGGACTAAAACTTCAAAAGTTAATCGTGTAAAATTTGTAAAACCAGTCCCAACACATTGCTCGGAAATCACTTATGACGAAAATCAGAAAGAAATTGAAAAAGATTCTGTTTTTGAAGAACATACCGTCTATTATTCAGGAGAATCAATTGAAACAAGTCCTTATTTTGAAGGTGGAATTAATAATTTTTATCAATTCTTCATTACTGAATTTCAATTTCCTGAAGATGCAGAAAATCCACAAAGCAGGATTGTAGTAAGTTTTGTCATAGAAAGGGATGGATCGCTGTCTTCATTTCAATTTCCAAGAGAAGTTGATTCCAAGATTAAAGCAGAAATAATACGCGTTTTAAACCTATCTCCTAAATGGATACCTGGTGAACAAAATGGAAAAAAAACAAGAACCAAATATAGCTTGCCAATAGCAATTGAATCATGAAAGAACGAGGCAAAATAACCATGCAAAAAACTTGCCTTGAAAACTGTATCAAAATGTTTTTTACAGCATTCTTGATAGGATTAATTTTATCTGGCTGCAACAAAAAGGATGACAGAAAAGAAGATATCGAAATTGTAAAAGAATTTGATTCATCAACAACAAAATCAGCTGCTAAAGATACAATTACAATAAGCAAGAAAAAATTAGAGCAAACTCAGAGAGATTTACCAAAAGCGGTGCAAATTGAATTAAAACAAACAACGCCAATCGCATCTAAAGAAATTGATGCAAACAAAATTTCAAAATCTGAGAAACCAAAAAAAGAAGATTCTTCACCAACTATAAAACCTCTTTCTAATACCAATGCAGAATTTCCTGGAGGCATTGACCAGTTTCATACTTTTTTTATGAAAGAATACAAAAAACCAGAAGGCGTAAGTTATTGGAAACTCAATTTCACTCTAGCCTTTGCGGTAGAAAAAAATGGTTCTGTTTCCTTTCTTGAATGTTCTCCAGCGGTTGAAGAGCCTTTGGAAAAAGAAATTATCAGGGTTTTAAGTTTGTGTCCTAAATGGCAACCCGGCGAATCGAACGGCAAAAAAACTAGGATGCAATATTCTGTGCCTATTTTATTGAAATAAGACGGAACAAGAAATTAAATTTAAAACCGTAAATTTGCTTTTTACCTTTACAATGAAAAGCGATCTACTTTCCAATATATATAATCCTGCTGATTTACGTCTTTTAAAAGAAGAACAGCTTATTCAGGTTGCTCACGAATTGCGTCAGTTTATTATTGATGTGGTTTCTGTAAAAGAAGGTCATTTAGGAGCTAGTTTAGGCGTTGTAGAGCTTACGATTGCTTTGCATTATGTTTTTAATACTCCAAATGATTTATTGGTTTGGGATGTTGGACATCAGGCTTATGGACACAAAATCCTGACAGAAAGAAAAGAAATTTTCCATACTAACAGACAGATTGGTGGAGTATCTGGTTTCCCGAAGAGAGGCGAAAGTGTTTATGATACTTTTGGCGTTGGGCACTCTTCTACTTCAATTTCTGCAACATTGGGAATGGCAATTGCTTCTAAATTAAAAGGCGATTTTGAGAAAGAACATATCGCAATTATTGGCGACGCTTCGATTGCAAGCGGAATGGCTTTTGAAGGCTTGAACCACGCTGGAGTTACCGATGCCAATATTTTAGTTATTTTAAATGATAATGCAATCGGAATTGATCCGAGTGTTGGAGCTTTGAAACAATATCTAACAGCGGTTAAAAGTGGAAAGAATCCGAGGCAAAATAATATGATTAAATCTTTAAATTTTGATTATTCAGGTCCAATTGACGGTCATGATCTTCCAAAATTAATCAAAGAATTAAATCGTCTAAAAAAAATAAAAGGTCCGAAATTCCTTCATATTGTAACTACAAAAGGTAAAGGATTGCAACAGGCCGAAGAAAATCAGGTAAAATATCATGCTCCAGGAAAATTTGATGCTTCGACTGGAGAAATTCTCTTAAAATCGGAAGAAAATCTTCCTCCAAAATATCAGGATGTTTTTGGCTTGACCATTTTGGATTTAGCCAAAAAGAATGAAAAAATAATCGGAATCACTCCGGCAATGCCATCTGGAAGTTCTTTAAAATTTATGATGGACGAATTGCCAGATCGCGCTTTTGATGTGGGAATTGCCGAACAGCATGCCGTGACTTTGGCTGCAGGAATGGCCACTCAGGGAATGATTGTCTATTGCAATATTTATTCGACATTTTTACAGCGTGCCTACGATCAAGTTATTCATGACGTCGCTTTACAAAATCTACCTGTCATTTTTTGCCTTGACCGCGCGGGTTTGGTCGGCGAAGACGGCGCAACGCATCATGGTGTTTTTGATATCGCTTATCTGCGCTCGATTCCGAATATGATTATCTATGCTCCGTTAAACGAAATTGAATTGCAAAACATTTTGTATACCGTTCAATTAGGAATAGATCATCCTATTGCAATTCGATATCCAAGAGGCCGCGGAGTTATACCAAATTGGGAAGTAGAAAATTTCGGACATTACGAAAAAATAAATTTAGGCCTCGCAAAATGCCTAAAAGATGGTACGAAAGTTGCTGTACTGTCGACCGGAACAATTGGAAATAATGTTATAGAAGCCTTAAAAGAATCAACCAATTCTGATGAGATTGCGCACTATAACTTCAGCTTCATTAAACCATTAGACATCAGCACATTAAACACCATATTTAAGACTTTCCAAAACATAATTACAATCGAAGACGGGGTTAAAAATGGTGGTTTTGGAAGTGCTATTTTAGAGTTTGCAGCATCAAATAATTTTAAAAATTCTATTGAAATTTTGGGTGTTCCAGACGAGTTTATAGAACACGGAACAGTAAATCAACTGCAACAATTGTGTAAAATTGACGTTAAAAGTTTAATAAATCTTTTTTCTAACGGTTCAAAATAATTATTTTGCGACACCAAAAAAAAATTACCAAAATGAATTTATTGCGTTCTACCCTTTTGCTGTTATTGCTTTTGTGTACTTCTAATAACTTTGCCCAGATTATACAAACCACTTTAAGCCCAAATCAAGCACCCAAACCGCCTTCTAATTGGTCAGCTAAAAACCAGCTTGGCTTTGACCTTTCACAAATTGCTTTTGTTAACTGGAGTGCAGGGGGAACAAGCTCTATTTCAGGTTTATTTAAAGGTGAATTTTCTAGAACATATTTAAAAGGAAATCATAAATGGTTTAACGAACTTATTATGAAGTATGGTCTAAACAAGCAGGAGGATATTGAAACGAGAAAAACTGACGATGCGATTCAATTCAACTCAACTTATGGTTTTAGAAAAGATACCGCTTCAAACTGGTATTATTCGGCAAAGTTTAATTTCAACACACAATTTACAAACGGTTATAATTATCCAAACCGTGATACTCCAATCTCTAGACCTTTTGCGCCAGCGTATGTCTTTTTAGGAGCTGGAGCTGAGAATTCGAATAAAGAGAAAAATAGAACCTTTTATTTCTCTCCAATTACATTAAAAACTACTTTAGTATTAGATCAAAATTTGGCGAATCAAGGTTCTTTTGGTGTTAAAAAAGCCGTTTATATAGCCGATCCTTTAGACCCAACACAGCAAATTTTAATTGAAGAAGGTCAAAAAGTAAAAGCCGAATTTGGTATACTTTTAACTGCTTACATGAAAAATGAAATCTATAAAAACGTTTTTTATGAAAACAGACTTACCTTATACACAGACTATTTAAACCGATTCGGAAATGTAGATATTGATTACGACACCCGATTGGACTTGGTTGTAAATGCCTATGTTAAAGCAAATATTGGAGTTCACTTAATTTATGATGACGATATTAAAAACAAAAAGGAGGTAATTGATCCAACAACTGGCGCAAAAAGCCAGGTTACCGAAGGACCAAAAATGCAATTAAGACAAGTTCTTGGTGTTGGTCTGGTTTATGCTTTTAAATAAAAGATAAAATACCGCTATAAAAAAAGCTTCTTTTAGAATATTTCTGAAAGAAGCTTTTTCTTTTTAACGCTTTTTTTGTCCCTGAATCATTTCATACAACTCAAGCGCATTTCCGTCTGTTAAAAGTGAAACATAATGACAGATATGCAATAAACGCTCGTACAGATTGGTTTTGTCTAAATGATGTTTTTCTGGCAGCATTTTCAAAATCAATTTATCGTAGTTTGAGGCCGTTCCTTCATATTTATTGTTGTATGCTGTTATGAATTTATCCAGCAGTGTTTGAATAATCTGGTAACCTACAATTTCTTTTTCGATCACTTCTCGGCTTTGATATATTTTTTCAACACTAAGTTTGATAATATCATTCATCTGCGCTTTGTATTTGCTTTTATCTGTTAAAGCATGCGGAAAGTTTCCGGCAAGAATCGCTTCTTCATTTTCAACAAAAACATTTACCGCATCATTAATTAAAGTTCCAATTGCTAAAGCTCTTAAATAAGAGATTCGATCTTCTTTTGTGGTTAATGATTTATATTTTGAAACTCCGATATTGTCCTTTACGAGATTAATCAAATATTCTAAAGCAAAATCTTCAGAAACCAAACCTAGATTGATTCCGTCTTCAAAATCAATTATAGTGTAGCAAATATCATCTGCGGCTTCTACCAAATAGGCTAAAGGATGTCTTTCAAAACCAATATCATCTCCAGATTTATTGGCAATCATCCCCATATCTTTGGCTACTTCTTCAAAGAATAATTTATCGGTTTGAAAGAAACCATATTTCTTATCGGCAATATTATGGGTTGGTTTTTTCGGAAGACTTTCTTTCGGATATTTCATAAAAGCGCCCAAAGTTGCATACGAAATACGAAGTCCGCCTTCAATTCCGGGACGACTTGCTGTTAATACCGAAAAACCGTTTGCATTTCCTTCAAAATCAATTAAATCCTGCCATTGTTTATCTGTCAGCTGATTTTTATATTTTTGACCATTTCCGATAGAAAAATATTCTCCAATTGCTTTTTCACCAGAATGCCCAAAAGGCGGGTTTCCGATGTCGTGTGCCAATGAAGCTGCTGCGACAATCGCTCCAAAATCATTCATGTGATATCCGTGAACTTCTTTCAGGTAAGGATATTTCTCGATAATCTTTTTCCCAACCAAACGCCCAAGCGAACGTCCGACAACTGAAACTTCCAAACTATGCGTTAAACGCGTATGTACGAAGTCTGTTTTAGAAAGCGGAATAACTTGTGTTTTATCTTGTAAACTTCTAAAAGCGGCAGAGAATATAATTCGGTCATAATCGACTTCAAATCCTAAACGTGTGTCGTCTTGTTCTACACGTAATCTTTTGCTTGTATCGCCCTGACGTTTTAAAGATAAAAGTTGTTCCCAGTTCATTTTTATATTTTAGATTTCTGATATTAGATTTTAGATTACTAATCTAAACATCAAAAATACGTTTTATTTGGGATTCCTTTCAAACAAAATATACTATTTAAAGATAAACAGTTGTGCAGTAAAATTAAACTCAGTTCTCTACTTCAAGATTACATTTTTGAAGTATTTATTGAAAATCTGCAAAGCTTTTTCTTTACTTTCTGTAGTTGGGGCAGAAGTATCTTTTAATGAATATGGCATTTTCAACAGTTCCCATTTTTGAGAACCAAGCTGATGAAACGGAATAATTTCTACACGTTCGACAGTTTTATAATTGCTGAAATATTGTCCCCATTCTTCCAGATATTCGGGTTGATCTGTCCAGCCTGGAACTAAAACATATCGTAACCACATGGGTTTTCCGGTAGATTCTCTATACGCTGCAACTTCTAACGTATTTTTATTGGTTAGTCCTGTTAATTTATGATGGATCTCGTCGTTGATATGTTTTACATCTAATAATAAAATATCTGTATTATCAAAAAGCTCTTGTGCCTGATGATTATTAAGCCTTCCATTGGTATCGAGGCAAGTATTTATTCCTTCTTCGTGTAAACGTTTAAAAAAATGAATTAATTTATTTCTCTGAAGCAAAGGTTCGCCTCCTGAAACGGTTACACCACCCGTTGTTCCAAAATAATTTTTCTGACGGATTGCTCTTTGCACCAATTCTTCTATTTCGACCAAAGACCCTCCTTTAACATCTAAAGTGTCTGGGTTTTGGCAATATAAACATCTAAACTGACATCCCTGTACAAATACAACCATTCTTATTCCGGGTCCGTCATGAGTACCAAAGGTTTCGAGCGAATGGATTCTTAAATGATCCGGATCGTCAATGTTTAATTTAACAGCTTCAATATCTTGTAATGGAAAATACATTTTGTGTTGAATAAAAATTAAAAAAAGGCTGGCTTTTATTAGCCAGCCTCGTCTTCATGTTACAATTGGCCTTTTTTACATTGCTTCATGAAAAGTACGTGCAATAACTTCAAGCTGATGCGCTCTCGATAACCTAACAAAATTAACTGCATAACCTGAAACTCTTATCGTTAGTTGAGGATGATTTTCAGGGTGGTTATAAGCATCTTGAAGCGTTTCGCGATTTAAAACGTTTACATTTAAATGATGTGCCATTTGCTTAAAATAACCGCTTAATACATTTACTAAATTGGTTACCTGCTCTTCTCTGGTATCTCCCAATGATTTCGGAATCATAGAAAAAGTATTCGAAATACCATCCTGAGCATCGTTATAACTTAGTTTTGCAACAGAATTTAATGACGCAATAGCTCCACTAGAATCACGACCATGCATTGGGTTGGCACCCGGAGCAAACGATTCTCCTTCTTTACGCCCGTCTGGGGTTGCGCCGGTATTTGTTCCGTACATTACATTTGAAGTAATCGTTAATAATGAAAGCGTTGGCGTTGCATTTTTGTAAGCTTGGTGTTTTCGCAATTCATTTATAAAGAAAGATGTAATTTCCTGAGCAATAGAATCTACTCTATCATCATCGTTTCCAAATTTAGGATAATCGCCTTCAATATTAAAGTCAACTGTTAGTCCATTTTCGTCTCTAATCGGTTTTACTTTAGCATATTTTATTGCTGATAATGAATCGGCAATAATCGAAATCCCTGCTGCTCCATAAGCAATATCAATATGCGGATCAGAATCGATCAATGCCATTTGAGCTCTTTCATAATAATACTTATCGTGCATATAATGAATAATGTACATCGATTTAGCATAAACTCTTGCTACTTCTTTCATAGAAGTCTTGAAAGCATTGATTACCACATCATAATCTAATATTTCATCATTTATAAACGGAATATCTTTCATAATTAATGCTCCTCCACGTTCTTCTCTACCTCCATTCAAAGCAATTAACAATGCTTTTGGCAAATTAGCACGTGCTCCAAAATGTTGAATAGATTTACCAATTTCCTGATGAGACACACAACATGCAATTCCGTAATCATCTGAACCTCTATTGGTTCTCATTAAATCATCATTTTCATATTGGATAGAAGAAGTATCAATAGAAACCTTTGCACAAAAACTTTTGAAACCATCTGGAAGATCACCAGACCACAGAACCGTTAAATTTGGTTCTGGCGATGCTCCAAGATTATATAAAGTTTGAAGGAATCTAAATGACGTTTTAGTCACTTTTGTTCTGCCATCATTAAACATTCCTCCTATACACTCTGTTACCCAAGTTGGATCTCCTCCAAATATTTCATCATAAGCGCCTGGTCTTAAATGGCGAACCATTCTTAGCTTCATTACAAACTGATCTACCAGTTCCTGCGCTTCATCTTCTGTAATTAATCCTTCTTTAAGATCTCTATCAATATAAATATCTAGGAAAGAAGAAACATTACCCAATGACATTGCCGCTCCATCTTGTTCTTTTACAGCAGCTAGATAAGCAAAATAAACCCATTGAACAGCTTCTTTTGCATTTTGAGCCGGTTGAGAAATATCAAAACCATAATCTTCTGCCATGATAAGCATATCCTGCAAAGCACTAATTTGAGCCGAAATTTCTTCCCGCAAACGAACTTTATGCTCGTTCATTTCTCCGTCAACTTTAACGTGATCTTCTCTCTTAAATTTGATTAACTGATCAATTCCATATAAAGCCACGCGACGGAAATCTCCAATAATACGGCCACGCGCATAATTATCTGGCAAACCTGTCAGGATATGTTTAGAACGATAATCTCTGATTTCTTTATCATAAGCGTCAAAGACTTTTTCGTTATGGTTTTTAGCATAATTAAAAATATCCAATACACGATCAGAAACTTGTAATCCTCTTTCTTTTACGGCAGATTCTACCAGTTTGATTCCGCCAAAAGGTTTCATCGCTCTTTTTAGCAACTGATCGGTTTGCAGACCTACAATAACTTCATCTTCTTTATTAATATAGCCTGGTTTGAATGCGTTTATACTTGAGATTGTTTCTACATCTATTGCTAAACATCCGTTGTTGGCTCTTTCTTTTAAGAGAGATTCTTTACAGATATTCCACAAGTTGGTAGTTTTTGCTGATGGTCCTGATAAAAAAGATGCGTCTCCATTATAAGGCGTAATATTTTTTATTACAAAATCCTGAACATTTACCGATGTTTGCCATTTGCCGGGTGCAAATTCCATTTTTTCAACACTTGCTTTCATAACACAATTGGGTTTAATAGATTTATTTGTAATCAAATTTCGATATAACAATTACAAAAAAACATGATAATAGTCAGAAAACGCGTATATTTTTTACAAAAAACGCAATCGTTATCGGTAAATTACTTTTGTTTTTATGAATAAGCAAAACATTCCCGCAAAACCTAATAAAGCCGCAAACAAATAAAAAATAAGACTATAATCTGTAGTTAGCGAAATTATGCCAGGCCCCGCAAATGCTGCAACGGACCAAGCTATTAGAATAATACCAAAAGGTGCGCTCATTTTATCTGCCCCGTAAACATCTTTTACAAAAGCTGGCATTGTAGCAAATGCTCCGCCGTAACAACTTATAATTATAAAAACTAATGCCTGAAATAAAAATGAATTTTGTGTCTGGCTAAGAATCAGAAAACAGCATATTCCTATAACAAAGAATAAAAAGAAGGTAGACCATCTACCAATTTTATCTGAAATACTTGACCAGAACAAACGCCCGAATCCGTTAAAAAAACCAATAAAGCCAACAAAATTTATTGCCTGACTATCATTAATATGAATAATATCTTTTGCCATCGGTGCAGCTATTGATATTAAAGCGATTCCGCAGGTTGTATTTAGAAATAAAAATAACCAAAGACTGTAAAAGCGAACATCTGACAATAGTTCTTTTAAAGGGATAGAAGATTTTTTTACCGATAAATTTTCTATTTCAGCATTAGAAACGGGTAAAGAAAGGAAAAGCGAAGCCAAAATCATAATCAGAAAATAAGCAGTTCCTAAAACATAAAAGGTTCCTGAAACTCCAAACGATGCAACCAAAGGCAAAATAAGCCTCGACGCAATTATTGATCCAATAGCAAAGGACATGATTACTAATCCGCTGGCAAATCCGGGTTTTTCTGGAAACCATTTTACTACAATCGAAACCGGTGTTATATATCCAAATCCCAAACCTATACCGCTTATTACGCCATAAAAAAGATAAAATAGAAATAGTGATTGGGCAGAGATGGCAAATCCGCTTCCTAGTAGTCCAATGCCAAAAAAAAGAGCAGCAAGTAAACCGGCTTTTTTAGGTCCAATTTTCTGAACAAACTTTTGCATAAAAGCAGCCGTAAGTCCTAAAAAACAAATTGCTAAACTAAACGAAAGTTTAAGCTGGCTGCTGTTCCAGCCATTTAAGGTAGAAATAGGATTTATCCAAACGCTATAAGCGTAGATAGAACCTATGGATAATTGCAAAAACATTCCGGCCAGCGCCACTATCCATTTATTTTTTGTTTTCATAAAATCATACATTTATTTGTGGTGCTAACAAATGTATAAGTGGCGATTTATAAAAAATGTGATTTTTATCTTGTTTTCAGATAAAAATTAAAAAACTTACGAAATCGATTTACATCAAATAAAAGGCTAAAACTCTAAGGCTGTGCTGTGTTTTATTTCTCCCATTACAAAAATACTGTTGGTGTTTCCGATGTTTTCGATTGTAGATAATTTGTTCATTACAAAATCCTGATAACGCTCCATATCTTGAACCAAAATCTTTAGCATAAAATCGTAATCGCCCGCTATATTGTAACATTCTATAATTTCTGGAAGCGCCACAATGTCTTTTACAAAATTGCTCCCCACATTTTTAGCGTGTTCTTTTAATCGGACATTACAAAAAACGGTCATGCCGCGGTTCATTTTTTTCTTATCCAAAAGCGCCACATATTTAGTAATGTATCCGTCTCTTTCCAATCGTTTTATTCTTTCATAAACCGGAGTTACCGTTAGAAATAATTTACTTGCCAGATCTTTTGTATTAATATTGGAGTTTTCTTGAAGGTGTTTTAAGATCAATAAATCGGTTTTATCTAGATTTTCCATAGTTTTTTTTACGGCTAAAAGTTCGTTTTTAATTTTTTAAAAGTAATTAAATCTTTAAAAAGCAATTTTAAAAATATATTTTACTGAAATAAAGATCAAATATAAGTTATAAAAACCAAGAACGTAAATTTGTTCAGTAAAAAATACTGAATCAAAAATGAAAACAAACAATTTAGGTTACCCAAGAATTGGAAGCAACAGAGAACTTAAAAAAGCATCTGAATTGTATTGGGCTGGAAAAATTTCGGCAGAGGAACTTTTAGAAACCGGAAAAGAGATTCGTCTTAAAAACTGGAAATTACAATCTGAAACAGGAGTTGACTTAATTCCTTCTAATGATTTTTCTTTTTACGATCAAGTTTTAGATTTAACTCTAGCCCTCGGAGCAATTCCTGCACGTTATCAGGAATTAGCAAAAAATAATTCGCCACTAGATTTGTATTTTGCTATGGCAAGAGGCTCTCAAAAAGAAGGTCAGGATGTTGTGGCAATGGAAATGACTAAATGGTTTGACACCAATTACCATTATATTGTTCCTGAATTTACAAAGAACCAAAAGTTTGAATTGTTTTCTGAAAAAATAATTACCGAATTTAAAGAAGCTAACGAGTTAGGAATTAAGACTAAACCGGTTTTAATTGGTCCTGTTTCCTATTTATTATTAGGTAAAGAAAAAGAAGAAGGTTTTCACCGAATTGATCTTCTTGATAATTTACTTCCTGTTTATTTTGAGATTTTAGAAAAATTACAAACCGAAAATGCTGAATATATTCAGTTTGACGAACCGTTTTTAGCATTAAATTTGACTGATTCAGAAAGAGGCGCTTTCACGAAAGTGTACAATGAAATCAATAAACGTTTCCCGAAACTTAAAATTATATTAGCCAATTATTTTGATTGTTTTGGAGAAAATCTGGAAACCGCTTTGGCTTTACCGGTTAATACTTTTCATTTAGATTTAGTTCGTTGTCCGCTTCAGTTAGATGATATTTTAGAGTCAGGAAAACTGGCCGAAAACGTAAATTTATCTCTTGGAGTGGTTGACGGAAGAAATATTTGGAAAAATGATTTCAAAAAATCGTTAGAATTAATCAAAAAAGCGACTGATGCTTTAGGCGAAAGCCAAATTTTGATTGCGCCTTCATGTTCTTTAATTCACAGTCCGTGTGATTTGGATCTGGAAACAAATGATGAGACATTAACTCCTGAAATCAAACAATGGTTGGCATTTGCTAAACAAAAGATCAACGAAATTGTACTTTTAAAACAATTCGCATCAAACGAAATTGACATTAAAAATTCTGTTGATTACGAACGAAATGTAATTGCAAATGAAAATCGTAAAACCTCAAAATTAATTCATAATAATGAAGTTAAAGCTCGTGTTGCAGGAATCAAAGCTTCTGATGATAAACGTAAAAGTATTTTTGCTACAAGAAGAAAAAGCCAGGTTGAAGCATTAAAATTGCCTTTGTTTCCCACTACAACAATTGGATCTTTTCCTCAAACGGCTGAAGTGAGAAGCTGGAGAGCTAAATTTAAAAAAGGCGAATTAACACGCAAAGAATACAATGATTTAATCGAAAAAGAAACCGAAGCTACGATTCGTTTTCAGGAAGAAACTGGAATCGATGTTTTGGTTCATGGCGAGTTTGAACGCAACGACATGGTGGAATATTTTGGCGAACAACTGGACGGATTTACTTTTACCAAAAATGGCTGGGTTCAGAGCTACGGAAGCCGTTGTGTAAAGCCTCCTGTTATTTATGGAGATGTTTCAAGACCAAATCCGATGACGGTAAAATGGTCGAAATACGCACAATCGTTGACTCAAAAATGGGTAAAAGGAATGCTGACAGGCCCTGTAACAATCTTGCAATGGTCATTTGTTCGTAACGATCAGCCTCGTTCTGAGACTTGTACGCAGATTGCTTTGGCGATTCGTGATGAAGTTGTTGATCTGGAAAAAGCAGGAATTAAAATCATTCAGATTGATGAGCCGGCTATTCGTGAAGGTCTGCCATTGAGAAAAGAAGAATGGGCCAAATATCTGGATTGGGCCGTTCGAGCTTTCCGAATTTCTGCCAGCGGTGTAAACGATGAAACGCAAATTCATACGCATATGTGTTACAGCGAATTCAACGATATCATTCAGAATATTGCCGACATGGATGCCGATGTTATCACGATTGAATGTTCGCGCTCGCAAATGGAACTTCTAGATGCTTTTGCCAACTTTAAATATCCAAACGAAATTGGTCCTGGAGTTTATGATATTCACTCTCCACGAGTTCCTTCTAGTGCCGAAATGGTTCGTTTATTAGAAAAAGCGTCAGACGTAATTCCTGTAGATCAATTATGGGTAAATCCAGATTGCGGTTTAAAAACCCGCCATTGGGACGAAACCAAAAAAGCATTAATTGAAATGGTAGCTGCAGCTCAGAAAATGAGAGAAGCTATTTAAACATTATATCTTTATATTATTTTTATGCCAACAAGTGAGGCCGAATTTAGTTATGATTTGTTTCGGTTTCACTTCTGTTGGCATTATTTTTAAAGTTTACAAAGAATAAAGGAAACTATAAATCCTAAAACAAACCATATCACTTTGGTAATCAAACTCTCTCTACTTATTTCTTCTTTTTCAACATTTCTAATTCTCATGGCTATTTGATTTAATAATTTTGATGCGTAAAAATAGTGCTTACAAAAAGACAAAATAGGCTCCAAAAAGTTTTAAAGTATCTCAATAAGATTAATTTTCTTGTAAATTTTTTCTTAAAAAATATAAAATACTCCTACACATGAAAACAAACCGATTATAAATTTTTTGATTTTAAAAAGCTACCGTCTAATATAATATTATGCATAAAAAAAGCACTCCAGGTGGAGTGCTTTCTGAAATTGAATATAATAACCTAAAGATTAAAAGTTTTTAGAGATTCCGATATTTACTGTTTTACCGAAATTAAAGTAGAAATTACTATAATCTTCTCCATTATCATCAAAGCTTAATGTTTCGTATCCTAAACCACCAATACTGAAGTTAAGACCAAAACCTTTTTTCATGTTAATAAAAAGTGCTGGAGTTACATCTACGTACGCACCATTTCCTTTATATCTTACATAACTGTTTCCGTTAGTATAAATTTTGTTTTTTTCAGTTTGGAAACCAACTCCCATATCTGCAAAAACAGAAAAAGTCTGGCTTATTCCTTTTGTATAACGTACAAAACCTCCTGTTCTAAATTTGTTGTCTTTACGTTTTACATCTGCATTATCAACATCAGATGAGCTAAGAGAAAGTTCACCTCCAACAGTCCAGTTTTCGTGAAATTGGTAACCTACTTTAGGAGAAAAAGTAAATGTACTTGCTTTAGCTTCACTAAATCTGAATTCTGATTTTTCAGAAGTGTATCCGATGTTTCCACCTACTAAAACTGTACCTTTTTGTGCGTTTGCAAAACTGCAGATAGCTAAAGCAGCCATCACTAAGATTTTTTTCATTTTTGGGGTTTTATTTAAAATTTATGTTTCCTTTAACAACAACAATGCCGTGAATTGGGGATTTTGTGTTTTTTTTTAAGAAATACTTTAAAAGCCAAAATTTAGCAATCGAAAGGATTTCTAATTACTTTTGTAGCAAATAAAAAGTCCATGTCGATAGAAGTAAACAACATATCAAAAAGTTACGGAACACAAAAAGCATTAAACTCAATTTCATTTTCTATTAAGAAAGGAGAAATTGTTGGATTTTTAGGTCCAAACGGAGCAGGAAAATCTACTTTAATGAAAATTTTGACTACTTATTTATTGGCAGATGAAGGTTCGGCCCTTGTAAACAGTCACGATGTCATGACGAATCAAAAGGAAGTTCAGCGTTCGATTGGGTATTTGCCAGAACATAATCCGTTGTATTTGGATTTGTATGTTCGTGAGTATTTGGCATTTAATGCCGATGTTTATAACGTGCCAAAATCTAGAATTGAAGAGGTAATTCAACTGACAGGACTGACACCAGAAAGCCATAAAAAAATTGGACAGCTCTCTAAAGGATATCGCCAACGCGTTGGATTGGCAAATGCTTTGCTTCACGATCCAGAAGTTTTAATTTTGGACGAACCAACTACCGGACTGGATCCTAATCAGTTAATGGAAATTCGTAATGTGATTAAAAATGCTGGAAAAAATAAAACAGTATTTTTATCTACACACATCATGCAGGAAGTAGAAGCAATTTGTGATCGTGTCATAATTATAGACAAAGGACAAATTGTTGCTGACAATAAATTAGACCATTTGGTTACTGCCAATAAAGAGCAAGTTATTGAAGTTGAGTTCGATTACAAGGTTGAAGAACAGCTTTTGGCAAAACTCGAAAATATTTCTTCGTACGTAAATACTCATGACATGACATGGGAGCTGACTTTTATTACCGAAAAAGATATGCGACCAGCTATTTTTGATTTTGCCAACGAGAATGGATTAAAAACACTACAATTGAATCAGAAAAATAAAAATCTAGAAGCAGTGTTTAGAGAAATTACAAAGTAAGGTTCTAAGTTACTAAGCTTTTTAGATTTTAAGTCTTTTATTAAAAAGCGGTTTGTTTTGCGCTCAAAACAAACCGCTTTTTAATTTTTCTTTTCATTCTTTTCCTTATAAATCAGTCAATTATCTTTTTTTCAAAAAATATTCATTATTTTTATTTAGACTTGTTATAAATAATATTATATTTGGCAAATCAAATTTAAATGCCACGGTATGTTACGTACACTCCTTATTCTAAAAAAACTTATTTCAGCTGTTTCAAATCAAGCGATAAATCTTCAAAAAAGGTTTTCAGACAAATTAGAACAAATTGTACTGCAATAAATTCTGATTTAAAAATTACAAGATTATATTCTAGCCTCGGTTAGAATCGCCAAATTTAAAATAGCATGAAAAATATTATAACCTCCATAATGCTTGCTTTTTCGGTATATGGATATTCTCAAACAGAAAAAGAAACCGACAGTATTGTTGAAACAACTATAAATGCTTTAGATGAAATTGTGATTAGTAAAAAGAAAGTACTTTACACACAAAAATCAGATCGTCTTGTTTTTAATGTAGAAAACAGCATCGTTTCTGAAGGCGGAACAGCTCTTGATGTTTTATCGCGTGCGCCTGGCGTTGTAGTATCTCAAGATGGCGATTTATCTATTCGCGGACAGCAAGGAGTTGCCGTAATGATAAATGGTAAATTGACACAGCTTTCTCAAAAAGAATTGGCTAATTATCTAAAAGCTACAACCTCATCAAATATTAAACAAATTGAAGTGATTACCAATCCTTCTTCTAAATATGATGCCGCAGGAAAAGCGGGTATCATTAATATTATTCTAAAAAAACCAAACTCTTCTGGTCTAAAAGGCACTGCATTTGCGAGTTACGGAAGAGGCCGAAAAAACAGAACCAATTCTGGTTTTAATTTAAATTATAATAAAGATAAATGGGGCGTTTTCGGAAATTATAGTTATACTTTCCGTGGCGAAGAAGAGCATAAAGAGTTCAACCAAACGCAATATACCAATTTAACACGTCAGGAAATTGAGAGCAAAAATCATCAGACCTCAATTACAGATGAACCTCTGACTTCTAATAACTTCAAAATTGGAACTCAATATGAAGTTTCTCCTAAAACTAATTTGGAGTTTTATGTCGATGCTAAAATCGGACGCTATGAAAACATGGCCAACGGAACCAATACGGTTTTTAACACAACAAATCAGCCTATTTTTGATGCTTTGACGTATAACGACAGCAAAGAAAAATGGAATGATTATACATATGCTTTTTCTGGTACGCATAAATTTAATGAGGAAGGGAAAAATATGAATTTTGATTTTGAATATGAAACGTCTAAGTTTAAATCTAATCAATTTCAAAGTGCCAATAATACTGCAAATTCTACTATTGTAAATGACCGCAGAGGGTTTATTCCGTCGCAATTGAAAGTCTTTACAGGAAAAGTAGACTTTATAAATCCGTTTAAGGAAAAACAATCTATTGAATGGGGTTTTAAAGGAAGTCTCAAGAATAATGACAATCCTTCTGTTTATGAGTATTATGAAAATAATCAATGGCAAATCGACCCTAATTCGACCAATCATTTTGAATATAATGAACAGATTTATGCCGCTTATGCGAATTATAAATATCAGCTAGAAAAACTGAATATTCAGGTTGGTTTAAGAAGTGAGTATACTGCAATCAACATTGACCAGAAAACGCTAAACGAAGAACATAAAGATGATTATCTAAAATGGTTTCCGAGTCTTTCTTTAAAATATGAATTTACCAGCAATCATGCTGCACATGCTTCTTACAGTAAAAGAATCAACAGACCAAGTCAATTTGATTTGAATCCGTTTCGTTTTTACGATGACTCATTCAATTATTCGCAGGGAAATCCAAATTTGATTCCTGAGATTACGCACGCAATGGAAATTGGTTATGCTTGGAAAAGCAATTTTATGGCTTCTGTTTATTTTAATAGCACCAAAGATGTTTTTACGGAAGTGTATAACTATAATCCAAACACCAATACGACCGTTACAACTCAAATAAATGTTGACAAATCGTACAATTACGGAATTAATATCACCAACACCGCTGAATTAAACAAATGGTGGTCTGTAAACACTTTATTCAATGTTTTTGAGAATAAATTTATGGCAGACATTTTAAACAGCAATACAATTGATCCTATAATGACCCTTAATGTAAGCGTTCAAAATTCTTTTACCATTACAGAAACCTTGAAAGCTGAAGGAAATGCACAATACCAGTCCAAATCTAATCTTGGTATTTACCAAAGAGATGGTTTCTTTGATTTTAGCATCGGAGTTTCAAAACAGGTTTTAGCTAAAAAAGGAAGCATTAAACTCAATTTTACCGATGTTTTCAATACCAATAATTTCTACATCAAATCTGTAGTTGCGCAAACGGCTATTGATAAAAAATACGATCTAGACAATCGCATTGCGACGATTGCATTTACATACCGCATATAAAGTTTCGTTCTTTAAATACCTTGTTTTTTGTTTTTTTTTTGTGTTAGTCAAGAGCCTGTTCCTTCAAACAGGCTCTTCTACATTTATAGAGTTTATATTTTTGAAAGCACTTCTCGCATTTCCTGAATTACAAGTTTCACATCATTTTCAGTTGTACGCCAATTTACAAAAGAAGCTCTAATTCCTTTCTTATTTTGGTAAACGGTTGGAGTCATAAATACTTTTCCAGTATCATTCAAGGCAGATAAAAATGGAGCAACTTTTTCCTGATTGTGTTCACCTTTCAGCGTAAAGCAAACATTATTTAAACGAATTGGTGCTAAAAGCTCAAAATCATTTTCTATTAAAGCATTTCCAAAATGTAAAGCCAATGCCGTACTATTCTCCATTATATCTCTAAAACCTTCTTTTCCGTACGCTTTAAGCGAAAACCATGCTGGCAGCGCTCGAAGACGGCGAGAATTTTCCGGAAGCACATTTAAATAATTAAAATTCTCCAAAGGATTTCCCAAATAGGGCGCGTTCGAATTCTGAAACGTTTCTATCTGTAGATTTATATGTTCTTTTTTAATTAAAAAGAAAGCGCTTTCATAAGGCACATTTAGCCATTTATGACAGTCAATCGTAATACTGTCTGCTCCATCCCACCCTTTTACCAGATGTTTGTATTTGTTAGAAACGGCCGCAAATCCGCCGAAAGCTCCGTCAATATGCCACCAAAAATTATATTTTTCTCTCAAACTTGCAATCGCTTCAAAATCATCAAAATCGGCAGTATTTACAGTTCCTGCGCTTGAAATAAGGATAAAAGGTTTTCCGTTTAATTTCTTGATATTTTCTTCCAAATCTGTCATATCCAGAGCTTCACGATTGCCTTCCATGGTTTTTACAGTGATGTAATTCTGACTTCCGATTCCTAAAAGCGACAGACATTTTATAGAAGAAGAATGTGGTGTTGCTGTTAGAATATTAATGGTTTCTGAAATTCCATTTTTAGCAAAATCTTTTCCAAATTGCGCTCCATACCATTGTCTAGCAACGCCAAGAGCAGTAAAGTTTGACATTGTAGCGCCTGTAACAAATCCGCCTAAAAATGCATCTGGAAGTTCTAATAACTGCAATAATAAATGGATGGTTTCAAATTCTACCAATGCCGATGCTCCGCCCTGCGCTTTTACAGCCTGAGTATTCTGATCATAAATAGCTGTCAGCCAATCTCCAACGATAGAAGCTGGTGTAGAACCACCCGTAACAAATCCCCAATATCTTGGTCCTGAAGAAGAAACCATCAAAGGCGCTAATCTTTCATTAAACTCTTTTAAAGCTTCAATCGAACCTAATCCTAATTCGTTTAAAACACTTTTTGTGTCAAATGTATACGTATTAGAAGTGGGAATATTTTCGATAGCATTTAGAAAATCAATTCCCTGCTGTTTTGTTTTTTCTAAAATAATATCAAAATCATTGAGATCTTGCTGTAGTATTAAATTCATATTATATAATATTAGATCTCTTTGTCTGACTGAACGAAGTCGAAGCCTAACATAAGAGGAAAATATATTTAAATTAATTGTTTCAGGTGTTTTTAAAGTGAGGCTACCACTTTGTCTTTTCTGAGAATCTTGACACCAACATCGAAGAAATTACATCTCCGTTTGCATTTAACAGCGTTGCAATCGGATCAACCAAAGTTCCTAAAATCATGGCAACTGGAAGCGCTTGTTCCATCGGAAAACCATAGACCGTAATGGCCAAAACTTCTCCTATGTAACCACCATTCGGAATTCCTCCTTCGACTACAGAAACTATAACTGTTATTCCTAAAGCCAAAAGAATTGTTGAAGGTTCTGTAAAATCTTTTCCAAACATGGCAAACAAGAATGTGATTTTTAAGATCGATGACATACTAGAACCATCTTTATGCAAAGGTGCGCCAAGTGGAATTACCAAATTTCGAACCTGCGCCGGAATTCCCATTTTTTCTGCCGCGTCCAGATTCGCCGGAATAGTTGCAATACTGCTGCAAGTTCCAATAGCGGTTAATGATGGCGTAATATTATTATTCCAAAAAACCTTGAAAGCTTTTTTTCCACCAGCAATTATCGCATATAAACTAAAAAACACAAAGAAATAGAAAACACAAGCTGCATAATAAACTGCCATAGGTTTGGCATAAACGCCAAATAATTGTGGCCCAAAAATACCAACCTGATACGCAAAATAAGCTCCCAAACCAACTGGAGCAAGTTTCATGATGACATTCAGCAATTGTTTCATCACCTCGTTTCCTGAATCCAAAAAGCTTTTGAAGGCATTCCCTTTTTCTCCAGCTTGCAAAGTAGCAAATCCAATTAAGAATGAAAATATAATGAGCGCCAGCATGCTTTTTCTGGACAACAATTCGAAGAAATCGTTTGTTGTAACCAACTTTGCAATCTGCTCGCCTACAGAACCTGATTGAATATTTTCAAACGGAACTTTAGTAATAACTATATCCTGATGAATTGGAAAAATATAGACTGCAAAAATCATTACGATTGCCGAAATCAAAAGCGTCGAAAGGAAAACCGAAATCATTATTAAAAATAATTTTCCGAGTTTCTCTTTCTGTTCCAAATTTGCAATCGATGAACCGATCGTGAAAAAAATCAAAGGAATAATCGCTGTAAAAAGCAAGTTCAGAAATATATCGCCAATTGGCTTTATTACCAACACTTTTTCTCCAAACACTAAACCAAGAATACTACCGGCTATAATGCCACCGATAAGCCATAAAATACTGCTGTAACTTTGTAAAAAATTGATTTTTTTTACTTCCATAATTTTAAAATATTACAATTCCGAAAACAAAAATAAACAATTAAAATAAAATTTATCTTACAAAATTAACAAGCAGATTAAAATGATTTAAAAGACTTTTCTAAGACAATAGTTGTAAAAGCTCTATCGACCAATTCGCCAGTTTTGCTTTTTACCTTTTCTGTTTGCATTTCGGTGTAAACAATTTTAAAATCAGATTTTCCAATTAAATCTTGCGCTTTTTTAGTGCTGTAAAGTTCAAACTCAAATTGCGTAAACGGCAGTTTTTTCATGAAATCTTCTTCAGCAAAAGTCAGACAGAAATTACCATTTGGTTTTAAAACCCTATAAATTTCTGAAAGCAATTCTTTTGGATGCTGCCAAAAATAAATGGTATTTACAGTGAATACTTTTTCAAAAGATTCATCTTCAAACGGAATTTTATTACCGTCATAAAGCGAAAAGAAAGCTTGTTTTTGAGAAACAAAATTTCGGTTAATTTTGCGCGCTTCCTGAAACATCAAGTCCGACATTTCAAGTCCGTAATATTTTAAGTCTTTGGCTTGTTCAAATAAAAATTCAACGTGTCCCGCGTTTCCGTGGCCTAGTTCGAGAATTTTATTTGCTGCAGAAATATTTAGATTTTGAATAGAATGTTTGGTCATATTGATGTTCGTTTCGTTCATCATATTTCCCATTTCAATTCCTTTTTCGCCAGAAGGATGTTTTAATTGAGAGGCTATGGCTTGTAATTCTTCTTTTTCCATGATATGAAAATTTTAAACATCTAAATTAAACAAAATCTTTGAACGAAATTCCAAATAAAAAAATCCAAATTCCAATTAATAATCACGAATGACAGACTCTTTCGGATTTGGATTGTGTACCCAAGGTTGAAACCTTGAGCTATGTTTTTACATTCTTATTTTCCGCATTTCAACATAGCCCACGGTTTCAACCGTGGGAAACGTTTTTATTTAAGAATCTAAAATACCTGACTCGCAATCTGACGAATATTCTCCGATTTACCCATTGAATAATAATGCAAAAACGGAACTCCGGCAGCTTTTAATTCTAATGACTGCTGAATTGCCCATTCGATTCCGACTTGTTTGATTTCAGCGTTGTTTTTACATTTATCTACTGCATCGATTAGATCTTCGGGTAAATCAATTCTGAAGATTTGCGGTAAAACTTGTAAATGTCTTTGAACGGCAATTGGCTTAATTCCAGGAATGATCGGAATTGTGATTCCCATTTCTCTTGCTTTTTCTACGAAAACAAAATATTTAGCATTGTCAAAAAACATTTGCGTTACTACGTAATCCGCTCCGGCATCCACTTTTTCTTTTAATCTTTTTAAATCTGATTGCAAAGACGGAGATTCTAAATGTTTCTCCGGATAACCTGCAACTCCAATACAGAAATCGGCTTTGTTATCAGCATCTATTACTTCGTGCAGATATTGACCACAGTTTAAATCTTTAATTTGTTTTACCAAATCAATCGCATAATGATTTCCACCCGCTTTTGGCGTAAAAGACTGTTCGTCCTTCATAGCATCGCCTCGAAGCGCCATTACGTTATTAATTCCTAAATAATGACAGTCCACCAGCATATATTCGGTTTCTTCTTTGGTAAAACCGCCACAAAGCAAATGCGGAACCGTGTCAACATTGTATTTGTGTTTTATAGAAGCGCAAATTCCAAGCGTTCCTGGACGCATACGAGTCAGTTTTTTATCCAAAAGTCCATTACCGCGGTCGATGTAAATATATTCTTCGCGTGAAGTCGTTACATCAATAAACGGCGGATTGAACTCCATTAACGGATCGATATTATCGTATAATTCCTGAATACTTTTCCCCTTTTGAGGCGGAATAATTTCAAATGAGAATAATGTTTTTCCTTTGGCGTTTTCTATATGTTCTGTTACTTTCATTCTTAAAGTTATGAGTTATGAGTTAAGAGTTTTGAGTCTGTTGTGTAAAAAATCTAAAATCAAAAAACTTAAATCAAATAGTTGTTGTTTCAAGTTTCAGGTTTAAAGTTTCAAGTTGCTGTAGAGAACTTGAGACCTGAAACTTGAAACAAAAGAAACTTTTTCGTTAATCTGCTATATTAGGGTTTAACCATTTCATTGCGTAATCCAGCGGTACATTTCGGCGTTTGGCATAATCTGTAACCTGATCTTCTTTTATTTTTCCGAGACCGAAATATCGACTTTTTGGATTTCCGAAATAATAACCCGAAACCGAAGAGGCTGGCCACATCGCCATACTTTCTGTCAACTTCACTCCCGTTTGTTTTTCAACATCCAAAAGCTTCCAAATCGTTGGTTTCTCCAAGTGATCTGGACAAGCTGGATAACCTGGCGCAGGACGGATTCCTTTATAAGATTCTTTAATTAATTCTTCGTTGGTTAAAGATTCTTCTGAATCGTAACCCCAGAAATCTTTACGCACTCTCTCGTGAAGATATTCGGCGAAAGCCTCAGCAAAACGATCGGCAAGAGCTTTTACCATAATCGAATTATAATCGTCTAGATTTTTCTCGTATTCTGCAGCCCATTCGTCAACGCCAAAACCAGTTGTTACGCAAAAAGCACCCATATAATCATCGATACCACTTTCTTTTGGCAGAATAAAATCGGCTAAAGCTGGATTTGGAGCACCTTTTGTTTTTTGAGACTGAACTCTTAAAGTCAAGAACTTTTCTAATACTTTTCCGTTTTCATCACGTAATTCGATATCATCATCGTTTACCTGATTACAAGGGAAAATTCCGTAAATACCTTTTGCTTTCAGTTTTTTCTCTTCCAAAATTACTTTCAGCATTGCCTGAGCGTCATTGAAAACAGAAGTGGCTTGTTCACCTACAACCTCATCGGTTAAAATCGCTGGATATTTTCCGTACAATTCCCAAGTCTGGAAAAATGGTGTCCAGTCGATATACGGAACCAAAACATCTAGTTCAACTTCAATAACTTGCGCCCCAATTTTCTTTGGTTTTGTCGGAGTATATTCGCTCCAGTCTAATTGCAATTTATTTTTACGCGCATCTTCAATCGTTAAGAAGTTTTTATCTCTTGAACGATTTAAGAATGTTTCTCTAAAATTGTCATATTCTGCGCGAATATCTGCAGCGTATATTTTTCGGTTATGATCTAACAGATTTCCGGCAACCGTAACGGCTCTCGAAGCATCGTTTACGTGAATTACGGTTTCTCTGTATTGAGGCGCGATTTTCACGGCTGTATGTGCGCGCGAAGTTGTTGCCCCGCCAATCATAATCGGGATTTTAATTCCTTGTTTGTCTAATTCTTTAGCCAAATAAACCATTTCGTCAAGCGAAGGCGTGATCAATCCGCTTAATCCGATGATATCCACTTCATGTTCGATTGCAGCCGCAATGATTTTCTCCGGAGGAACCATTACACCTAAGTCAACAATCTCGTAATTATTACAAGCCAAAACTACTGAAACGATGTTTTTTCCAATATCGTGAACGTCACCTTTTACAGTCGCCATCAGGATTTTTCCGTT
The DNA here is from genome assembly GCF_003946915.1 of Flavobacterium ustbae. Lineage (GTDB taxonomy): Bacteria > Bacteroidota > Bacteroidia > Flavobacteriales > Flavobacteriaceae > Flavobacterium > Flavobacterium ustbae. The sequence continues at coordinate 38,828 of NZ_RPOC01000008.1, read as the reverse complement.
TCCTTGTTTGTCTCCGGCTTGTTTGCTTTCCTCAATGAAAGGCAATAAATAAGCAACCGCTTTTTTCATTACACGAGCCGATTTTACAACCTGTGGCAAGAACATTTTTCCGCTTCCGAACAAATCTCCAACCACATTCATTCCAGCCATCAAATTGATTTCGATAACTTCGATCGGTTTTGTAGCTGCCAAACGTGCCTCTTCTACATCTTCTTCAATAAAAGCATCGATTCCTTTTACCAACGAATGCGTAATACGATCCTGAACCGATCCTAAACGCCATTCCTGAACGGCTTTTTCGTCGCTTTTTACTTCTCCTTTTACGTTTTCTGCAAAGTCTAAAAGTCTTTCGGTTGCATCGTCACGTCTATCTAAAATTACGTCTTCAACGTGTTCTAATAAATCTTTCGGAATATCATCGTAAATCGTCAACATTTCTGGGTTAACGATTCCCATTGTCATTCCGTTTTTGATCGCGTGGTATAAGAAAACCGAGTGCATCGCTTCACGAACGACATCATTTCCTCTAAACGAAAACGAAACGTTACTCACACCACCACTGATATGCGCGTGTGGCAAATTCTCACGAACCCATTTTGTACCTCTGAAAAAGTCCAAAGCATTTAAACGATGTTCTTCCATTCCTGTCGCTACTGGAAAAATATTCAAATCGAAGATGATATCCTGAGGCGGAAAATTTACTTTGTTTACCAAAATATCATACGACCGCTGACAGATTTCGACTCTTCGATCGTAATTATCGGCCTGACCAACTTCGTCAAAAGCCATCACAATCGCTGCCGCACCGTAACGTTTGATTAATTTGGCGTGATGAATAAAAGCTTCTTCTCCTTCTTTTAACGAAATTGAGTTGACAACACTTTTTCCTTGTACTACTTTTAATCCAGCCTCGATAATTTCCCATTTCGAACTGTCGATCATAATCGGCACTCTCGAAATATCCGGTTCTGCTGCAATTAAGTTTAGGAATTTGGTCATAGCTGTTACACCATCCAACATTCCTTCGTCCATGTTGATATCGATAATCTGCGCTCCTCCTTCTACCTGCTGTCTTGCGATATCAAGTGCCTCATCATACTTCTCTTCCTTGATTAATCGAAGGAATTTTCGCGAACCCGTTACGTTTGTACGCTCCCCAACGTTTACAAAAACACTTTCGGGTGTAATAATCAACGGTTCTAATCCTGATAATACAAGGTCTCTTCTTTTTTCAGTCATTTCTTTTAAAGTTGCTAAGCTTCTGAGAGGCTTAGGTTCTAAGTTTTTATTCTATATTTTTTTAGGTTCTTAAACCTCTAATCTTTTTTTATTTTGGGCGTGCCCTCCGGTCGGGCTATCCGTTGCAAGTCCTCGCTCTTCCTTCGTCAGGCTGCGGGCTTTCCACTTCTATCCCTCACGCAGAATTGGTTTCATAACACGTTTTGTATTTTTCTGAATTCCAATTGAAATGAATTCTCAATATTTATATGTGTCGTTCCTACGGAACTTTATTTCTTGAATGATTTTTTCATTCAACGGAATAAATTCCGTTGCTACAAAATGGATCGTTCCTCCGGAACTTTACTTCCATTTCCATTTCTCTATGTATTGGTTGGTCACACCAGCATCATAGAAATAATATTTTGTTTTTATAAAACCCGCTTCAACCAATGCTATAGAATCAGGGGTCAACTCTTCTTCTAAAAAAATCTCATTTTCTTCAGGTTTATTCAAATCATATTTTACTTTATAGAACTTATTTATCTCATAATATAAATTACTATTACGAGATCTATTCCCAATCTTTCCTAAAATCTTTCTACCAGCGTAAAAATAATATCTTACAACTTTGTGCCTTTCCGGACCTTCATTTATGGTAACTAACGCAATTGTTTCACCTTTAAAAGAATCCCGATAATTACTCTGTTTATTACTATAATATATTTGATAGATTATAATAGCAACTATCACAAAAAACAAAATCGTTTGCCACTGATTCGTTTTATTTCTCAACTTTAGGTTCTTTTATCATTTTTACTTTATAAAAAAAATGAATTCCTTTATTCAAAAACCGGCGCCACTCTAGGCTTATAATCCTTCGCAACTTCAGCCATTAATCGGATATGATCTGGCGTTGTGCCGCAACAACCTCCGATGATATTGATTAAATTATCATCTAAATATTCTTTGATGAAAGCCTGAGTTTGTTCTGGTGTTTCATCGTATTGTCCGAACGCGTTTGGCAATCCCGCATTTGGATGCGCCGAAACGTTGAACTGTGTATGCTGTGCTAATGTTTTTAAATACGGTTTCAGTAAATCGGCTCCTAAAGCGCAATTGAAACCAACACTCAGCAACGGAATATGCGATACTGAAATCAAAAACGCTTCTACAGTCTGACCTGAAAGTGTTCTTCCTGAAGCATCGGTAATTGTTCCAGAAACCATAATTGGCACATCGATATTACGTTCGTCTTTTACTTCTTCAATCGCGAAAAGTGCTGCTTTTGCATTTAATGTATCGAAAATCGTTTCTACTAAAAGTAAATCGCAGCCTCCGTCTAACAATGCTTCTACTTGTTGTTTGTAGGCGATTCTTAAATCGTCAAACGTTACAGCTCTGTAACCCGGATCGTTTACGTCTGGTGACATACTTGCCGTACGGTTTGTCGGTCCGATAGAACCGGCTACGAAACGTGGTTTTGCCGGATTTTTTGCTGTGAATTCGTCGGCTACTTCACGCGCAATTTTTGCTGATTCGTAGTTTAATTCGTAAACCAAATCTTCCATGAAATAATCGGCCATACCGATTGTAGTTCCAGAGAAAGTGTTGGTTTCTACGATATCTGCTCCAGCTTCGTAATACGCAGCGTGTACAGCGCGAATGGCGTGCGGCTGTGTAAGTGATAATAAATCGTTGTTTCCTTTTAGCGGATGCGGGAAATCTTTGAAACGCTCGCCACGGAAATCTTCTTCGGAGAAGTTGTAGCGTTGTAACATGGTTCCCATTGCTCCATCGAGGATTAGGATTCTTTCTTTTATTGCTTGTTGTATAGACATATTGTTTTGCCTTTTGCCACGAAGACGCTAAGACACTAAGCTTATTTATAATTTTCCGAGATAAACCTTTTAGTTTTGAACTCGACTGATTTGTTTTTAATATGTTTCTAAAAGTTCACAATTGATGGCTTTTTAGCCCCGATTGAGCCGGTATCCTCGCAACGGAGTGGAGAGATATAGGCGAAAGCGGGAATCCATGACGGCAAAAATGCGCCAATGATTCGCTCCTTTCACTAAATATTATTCGGTGAAATTTTGTTGTAATGTTGTCAGGAAAAGTTTTGAGAAATACTGATTGTATTTGTGTTATCTATCTTAAATACTGTGTTTACAGTGTAAAGTAGAATTTAGCACCTTCTTTATGGTAAAGGGTTGCTAAGGTTTCATTGGGTCTATCCCTCCGCCTTTCGTGATAACTTTCAATAAAATTATGAACGCTGCAAAGTAACGACATAAAGGCGGTAATTGCAAGTGTTTTTTAAAGTTTCTAAGTTCTTTTTGAAGGCACTAAGGTTCTAAGCAACAAAGGTTCTGAGTTTAAAAACTAAAAGCTCAAAACTTTTTTACAAGTTTGAGCTTTAGTCTATTTTTTTTGTTGTCGACTCAATAAACTTGAGCGTGTTGTTCTCTTATCAGAAAGTTTTTTAAAAACTTCTGTCCCAATTTAGAAAAGTGTCCATGACTTCTTGATGATCTGTAAATTCATTATCTGTCATTTTCATTTCATTGTCATTTTTTGACTTTTCTTCGAGTAGTGTTTCTTCATCCCATTTGCTCATAATAGATAATTTATTTTAATACTTTCTTAAAGTTAGCATTTTTCCCTGATTCTTCAAAATATTATTTTACAATGCAAAGCTAATCTCTCCGTATTTTGGGGCAAAGAAAATAAGATTAAGTTAATGTGATGTTTTTTTAAGCTTCTGAGGCGCTATCCCGAAGCTTCGGGACTAAGGGACTAAGCTGAAAAATCTATATTTTGATTTATTATTTTTTTTAACACAAAATTGAAGAACATAGTCCACGATTTCAATCGTGGGAAACGTGATTTATATTGCGTACCCACGGTTGAAATCGTGGGCTATGTTTGAATTTGATTGTTTAATATGCTTCAGCGGAGCGACATCTCACAGTTATGTCGCTCCGTTGGAGCTTTACTATGGGGATATTCATTTCTATTCCATAAATATGTCATCCCGCTGGGATTTTAAAATAAAAGCCCAAACTTTTAAAGTTTGGGCTTTGAATATTTTCTTACTTCTAAATTTAATGTTTAGGTTTCTGCTTTGTTCCTCTAAAATTAATAATCTCAACCGTTTCACTTTCGTGAATCACTCTATAAACCAAATAATTATTTTTATCTATAATTGCTTTGTGTAATGTTTTTTTCTTGAGAGATTTTGGAAATTGTTCGGGATTAATTTTGATTTGATTAATAACTTGCTGGATATTGTTTTCAAGATTTAAAATTTCTCTAGCAGTCCATTTTGCTTCTAAGTAATCAACAACTTTATCAAAACCTTTTATAGCTTGAGTTGTCCATAAAATTTTTAATGCCATTTTGAGAATCTTTTCATCAAGTCTTCGTGGCTAGTTAACTCTCCTTTATCAGCTTGTTGAATTCCTAATTGGATTTCGTCTTGTTCTGATTTGGATAAATCGTCAAACCAATCGTTTTGATTTGCCTTCAATACCAATTCTAGTTTTTCCAATACACTTTCATCTTCTACCTTAACCAACTCTTGGATAAATTGATACTTTCTAGCTTCTAAATTCATGATAATCAAAATTTATATAAACACAAAGATAAGTTTTTTTAAGCTACTAAGGTTCTAAGTTGCTAAGCTCCTGAGTTAAAATTTCGTTTAATAAAAAAAGCCCAAACTTTAAAAAGTTTGGGCTTGCTATATAAAAACCTTAGTAGCTTAGTATCTCAGCACCTTAGAAGCTTATACGATTGCTTTCACAACCGCTTTTGGAGCTTCTTTACGTGTTCCGTCGAAACCATCTACTCCAGAAACTGTTGTATATTTCAATACATATTTTTTACCTGGATTGATGATTCCGTATGCTGCTTGACACATTAATGTCGCTTCGTGGAATCCGCAAAGGATTAATTTTAATTTTCCTGGGTATGTGTTGATATCTCCAATAGCGAAGATTCCCGGAATATTAGTCTGGTAATCTAGAGCGTTGTTTACTTTGATTGCGTTTTTCTCGATTTCTAATCCCCAGTCTCCAATTGGTCCTAATTTTGGTGTTAATCCAAAGAGCGGAATAAAATAATCACAGTCGATTTTACGGTGCGCACCATTTTCTTCAATATCTAGAGATTCTACGTGCTCAGCTCCGTTGATTCCGATTACTTCTGCCGGAGTGATTAGTTTAATTTTTCCAGCTGATTTTAATTCTTGTACTTTTTCTACAGAATCTAAAGCTCCTCTAAATTCGTTTCTTCTGTGAATCAAAGTTACTTCTGAAGCTACGTTTGCTAAGAAAATTGACCAGTCTAATGCTGAATCTCCTCCTCCTGCAATAACAACTCTTTTATCTCTGAATTTCTCAGGATTTTTGATGAAGTATTTTACTCCTTTATCTTCATAAAACTCGATATCTTCGATAAGTGGTTTACGAGGCTCAAAACTTCCTAAACCTCCTGCGATAGCGATAACTGGCGCGTGGAATTTAGTTCCTTTATTAGATGTTACTATGAAAGTTCCGTCTTCTTGCTTGTCGATTGTTTCTGCACGCTCTCCTAAAGTAAAACCTGGCTCAAATTGTTTAATCTGCTCCATTAGTCCGTCGATTAGGTCACCAGCTAAAACTTCTGGAAATCCCGGAATATCATAAATTGGCTTCTTTGGATATAACTCTGATAGCTGCCCTCCTGCTTGTGGAAGTGCATCTAAAATGTGGCATTTTAATTTTAACAATCCTGCCTCGAACACGGCAAATAAACCTGTTGGTCCTGCTCCAATTATAAGTATATCTGTTTTAATCATTATGGTGTTGTTTATAATCATTCTTAATAACGCAAAGAAACGAATAAATCCTTGTACTGTCAATGATTTTTATCATTTATTTCTTTTACGAAACTTTTTTACTCCTTTATTTTTTAATCTCATCGTTCATCGGGTTAAAACCCGAGGCTACAATGTCGGACGTTTCTTCGCATCCTCGGGTTAAAACCCGAGGCTACAATATTGATCGTTCCTCCGGAACTTTTTATTCTTTATTTTTTAATGACGAGGTGATCTCATTCATTCTTTTTACCTTTTCTTCAAAATTGCCTTTTAGCGTTTTTCGGTATTCATTTAGATTCTCAACCATTTGATTGATATCTTCTGGAATTACTTCTTCGAAAAATTCCCGAAGCCTTTTTGCCGTTGTTGGCGATTTTCCGTTGGTCGAAATGGCAATTTTTACATTTCCTTTTGTTACGATTCCGCCCAAATAATAATCGCATAAATCTGGTGTGTCGGCAATATTGCATATCAAATAGCGTTTTCTAGCTAAGTCGTACACTCTTTTATTGACTTCAAGATTATCTGTACAGGCAATTACCATATGACGCTTTTTGAGCATCTTCTTTTTAAACTTCGATTTTGTCAATTTTATCGAAGGATGCTGTTCTGCCAGAATTTTTATTTCTAAATGAAATTCTTTTGCTACTACCTCAACATTGGCATTCGGACTTGACTTCAGCAAGAAAGAAAGCTTTTCCAGACCTACATTTCCTCCGCCTACAATTAATACATTTAAATTGTGAAGCTTTAGAAATATTGGATATAATTCGTTTTGTTCCATTTTAATTTTTTGTTTCGTCGAAATTACGAAAATCTGACTTTCCCACGGTTGAAACCGTGGGCTATGTTTTCAATCTGTCGTTTTATTTCCCTAGATTAAAATCCAGAACTACAATATTGTTCGTTACTAACGGAACATCATTTTTTACCAACGAATTGATTCTGACGGAACATTTTATCCAACTCTTTTTTTTGACAAAATTCTTCGTAAAACCCTTTTAATTTATAGCTTTCGCGGACAACTTCACCTAAAACAATAACCGCTGGCGAACTCAATTTTTGTTGTCTTACGACTTCAATAATCGAATCTACCGTTCCAACTCCAACTTTTTCTTCTGCTGTTGTTCCGTTTTGGATAATGGCAACTGGCAGATTTCCTTTGTTTTCTTTTTGAAACAAATCAACAATCTGAGACAGTTTATGCATTCCCATCAGGATTACAACGGTTGCGGAAGATTGCGCTGCCAAAGCTACATCTGAAGATAATTTTCTATCTGATGTTGTTCCTGTAATCGCCCAAAAGCTTTCTGAAATTCCTCTTTTTGTAATTGAAATTCCCTGACTTGCAGGAACTGCAATTACTGATGAAATTCCTGGAACAACAATCGTTTCAATTCCGAAACTTTCTGCAAATTCTACTTCTTCGCTTCCTCTTCCAAAAATAAAAGGATCTCCGCCTTTTAAACGAACTACATTTCCATACGTCAGCGCATTATCTACAATCAATTGATTGATTTGATCTTGCGTGTAAGCATGATTTCCGATTCTTTTTCCAACAAAAATTCTGATGGCATTTTTAGGCGCGTAATCCAGAATTTCTTCGTTGGCTAAGGCGTCGTATAAAACCACATTGGCTTCAGCCAGCGCTTTTACAGCTTTGAGCGTAAGCAATTCCGGATCACCAGGACCTGCGCCGACTAAAGTTATTTTTGGTTTTATATTATGCATTTGCTAGTTCTTGTGCTCTGAAAGTTTCGATTTTATCAAAGAAAACTACTGCCTGAGCAATGTAATCTTTAGCGAAAGCTTCTGATGGTTCGTTTTTATTGATTTGGTAAACCAAATCTTTAAAAGTTGAATTCAACTCTATTTTATTAGTATCAATGAAAACAGTGTCAAACAAATCTACGATTCCGGCGTGGTGATTTGTTTTTTGGTTTTCTGAAAGTAATAATGCTTTTGCGCCGTTTACAAATCCTGCGTAAGCATGGTAAATGGCGTCTGCCCATTTTCCTTCGTCGAATGCTTCTTGAGCGAAACTAATTTTTTCTTTTGCCTCTAATAATAAAGTAGCAACCAAATCAATTACAACTCCGGCGCATTCTCCAACTCCAACTGCTTTTACGTAGTTGTCTGCATTTCCCCAATCGATAAAATCGGCTTCTGTTAAATTGGTTACATCAGACAATGGTTTTAAGATTTCGTAGAAGTATTTTTCTCCTTTTGCATCGTAATAATTCAGGAATTTTTCTCCGTTTGCATTCGCATCAAAATCATTTAAAATGGTACGCAAAGCATCTGGCCCTCTACGGCTTGGAATTTTGATTACTTTATCAGCAAAACGTCCTTCTCCGTTTCCTAATCTTCCTCCTCCTAATAAAACCTGTAATGCCGGAGCTACCAATTTTCCTGAGTTGATAGACATTCCCTGAAAACCAATTGCCGACATATTATGTTGTCCGCAGGCATTCATACAACCTGAAATTTTAATCTCAATTTCGCGGTTGTTTTTGTATTGTGGGTATTCTGTGTTGATCACTCTTTCTAATTCTTCGGCAATACCTGTACTGCTCGCAATCCCCAAGTTGCAAGTGTCTGTACCAGGACATGCCGTAATATCTCCAACCGAATTATAACCTAAATGAACAAAGTCCAATTTGGCCAATTCTTGATAAAAGAATGGAAGATTTTCCTCTTTTACGTGGCGTATTACAATATTTTGACGCAATGAAAAACGTAACTCATTTGCTGCGTAATTTTTAATTAAATCGGCTAATAATCTGGCTTTATCTGTATAAAAATCTCCTAATAAAACTTTGATTCCAATTGCATAATATCCTGCTTGTTTTTGCGCAATTACATTTGATGCTTTCCATTTTTCAAAAGCTTCAACATCCTCAACTTTAACTTGTGGCACTTCTAAAACGGGTTCTGGAATAGGTCCGTCAAAAGCAGTTGTATCAATTTCGTATGTTTCAAAAGCGATTGCTTTTTTCTCTTTTTCAACTAAATCAAGGAACGCGTCTTTACCCATTTCTTTGATTAAGAATTTCATACGCGCTTTCATTCTTTTGGCACGCTCACCGTATCTGTCAAAAATACGGATGATTCCTTCTGCTGTCGGGATGATTTCGTTTACTGGAACAAACTCAGAAAGTAATTCTGCATGTGCTGGTTGAGATCCTAAACCTCCACCAAACATGATTTTAAATCCTTTTTGTCCATCTTTGATTTTTGGAATAAATCCTAAATCGTGTAAATAACTCAACGCTGTATCTTCGTCTGAAGAAGAGAACGAAATTTTGAATTTACGTCCCATTTCCTGACAGATTGGGTTTCTTAACAAATATTGAAAAAGTCCGTGTGCATAAGGCGAAACATCAAATGGTTCGTTTACGTCTACACCAGCTAATTCGCTTCCTGTAATATTTCTAACCGTGTTTCCACAAGCTTCACGCAAAGTAATATCGTCTTTTGCTAACTCTGACCAAAGTTCAGGCGTTCTGTCCAAACTCACATAGTGAATCTGAATATCCTGACGTGTAGTAATATGTAAACGTCCTGTAGAATATTTATCTGATACTTCGGTAATTCTTCTCAACTGCTCGCTGGTAACTTTACCGTAAGGCAATTTGATACGAATCATCTGAACGCCTTCTTGACGCTGACCGTAAATACCACGCGCTAAACGAAGACTACGAAAACGCTCATCATCAATTTTTCCTCCGCGGAATAAGTGAATCTTTTTTTCTAATTCGATAATCTCCTTCTGAACTACCGGATTTTCTATTTCTGTTCTAAAACTTTCCATTTCTTTCTTGTTTTTGGTTTATTGTTGGTCGTTTATTGTTGGTTTCTAAAAAACCATAAACCATCAACTATTTAATAAATCCAACTCCTGCTGTGGTATTGGTAGCGGTATCAATTAAGATAAAAGCGCCGTTTGATTTATTTTCGTTATAAGAATCAAAATACAATGGTTTGCTTAATTTGATTGTTACTTCTCCGATTTCGTTTATCGCTAATTGAGAAGCTTCTGTTGTTCCTGAATAATCAGTTGCAATTGTATTTTTAATGCTTTCTACTTTAGCTAAAACTCTGTTGGTGTTGTGCTGAACTAAATATTTTGTCCCTGCAACCAGCTTTTTGCTGTCCATCCAGCAAATAGTTGTCGTAATGTCTTTTTCAATTTTTGGAAGTTCAGCTGATTTTACAATCATATCGCCTCTCGTAACATTGATATCATTTTCTAATTCGATTGTAACTGAAGATCCAGCCGTAGCTTCGTCAAATGATTTATCGAAAAAGTGAATTTTAGAAACTTTTGATTCTGTTAAAGAAGGAAGAACCGTTACCGCATCTCCAACTTTAATCGAGTTTCCGTATAATTTTCCTGCGTAACCTCTAAAGTCGTGGTATTCTTCTGTTTTTGGACGAATAACAGTCTGAACAGGAAAACGTGCTTTTCCAGCTTCGTAAACATCATGAGAATGTAATCCTTCTAAATGTTCTAAAACAGTTTGCCCGTCATACCAAGGCATGTTTTCTGATTTGTCCACAACGTTTCCGCCATTGATTGCACTTAACGGAATGTAACTTACGTTTTGTTCTTTATAAGTACTTTTTGCGTTTAATGCTTCGAAATCGGCTTTGATTTTATTGAAAACTTCTTCTGAATAATCTACTAAGTCCATTTTGTTTATGGCAACGATTACTTCTTTTACTCTCAATAAATTATTGATAAAAAAGTGACGGTATGTTTGCTCAATAACTCCTTTTCTGGCATCGATCAAAATGATAGAAACCTGAGAAGTTGAAGCTCCTGTAACCATGTTTCTAGTATATTCTACGTGACCTGGAGTATCGGCAATAATGTAACTTTTCTTTGCTGTAGAAAAATAAATGTGTGCAACGTCAATCGTGATTCCTTGCTCTCTTTCTGCCACCAATCCGTCTGTTGCAAGCGAAAAGTCAAGATAATCGTATCCTTTTTGTTTACTGCTTTTCTCGATTGCTTCAATTTTATCTGTTGTCAATGATTTTGTATCGTACAATAATCTTCCAATCAAAGTACTTTTTCCGTCATCTACACTTCCTGCTGTTGCTATTTTTAAAACGTCCATTTTATATATTGTTTCAGGTTTAAAGTTTCATGTTTCATGTTCTCTCGAAACTTATAAATCTGTATGTTTTTGTTTTCTTGATTCTTCTTACTTCTAATTTTTAACTTCTTACCAAAAATTAAAAGTATCCTTGTTGTTTTCTTTTCTCCATTGCAGCTTCAGAACGTTTGTCATCGATTCTGGCTCCTCTTTCAGAAATGGTTGATGATCTGATTTCGCCCACTACTTCTTCAATTGTTGCTGCATAAGATTCAACAGCCGCAGTACAACTCATATCTCCAACGGTTCTGAAGCGAACAATTCTTTCTTCGATTTGTTCGTCTTCTTCTTGGTACACAAAAGGAGAATGTGACCAGATTAAACCGTCTCTCAAAAAAACTTTTCTTTTATGTGAAAAATAGATTGATGGAATCTCGATTTTTTCTTTTTCAATATAACTCCAAACATCTAATTCTGTCCAGTTTGAAATTGGGAAAACACGAACGTTTTGTCCGTTTTCGATTTTTCCATTCAAAATATCAAACAACTCAGGTCTTTGATTTTTTTCGTCCCATTGTCCGAAATCATCACGAACAGAGAAAATACGTTCTTTTGCTCTTGCTTTTTCTTCATCACGACGCGCTCCACCAATACAAGCATCAAACTTAAATTCTTCAATTGCATCTAAAAGTGTAGTCGTTTGTAAACTGTTTCTACTAGAATATTTTCCAGTTTCTTCCACTACTTTTCCTTCATCAATTGCATCCTGAACACTACGAACGATCAACTCTAAACCTAATTCTTTTACCAATTTATCTCTGAAAGCGATTGTTTCAGGAAAATTATGTCCCGTATCAACGTGTAATAGAGGAAACGGAATCTTAGCAGGGAAAAATGCTTTTTGCGCCAAACGCACCAATGTAATAGAATCTTTTCCTCCTGAGAAAAGTAAAACCGGTTTGTCAAACTGTGAAATTACTTCTCTGAAAATGTATATCGCTTCACTCTCTAAAGCGTTTGTTTTTAATACTGAACTCATTATTGTTGTTATTTTTTTGTTTCAAGTTTAAGGTTTCATGTTATTGAAATCTGAAACTTTTGTTATTCTATTCTTTTTCATTATCCCACGGATTAAAATCCGTTTCTCCGATTTCTTTTATATCTCTCCCACGGATTAAAATCCGTGGCTACAACATAAATCGTTCCTACGGAACTCAAAATCTATTGTATAGCACTAAGGACTCTGGACTAAGTACTTTTAAACTAATGCCAGTTTACCCTTTCTTCGCACCATGCAAACCGCATTCTTTGTGGCTTGATTCCCACCACCATCTTCCGGCTCTGATATCTTCTCCTGGAAAAATTGCTCTCGTACAAGGCGCGCATCCGATACTTATGAAACCTTGTTTGTGCAAAGCATTTTGCGGAACATTATTTTCTGAAAGATAGGCTTCAACTTCTTCTAAAGTCCATTTTAATAACGGATTGAATTTGATGATTTCGAAACCTCCGTCGTATTCAAATAGATTTAAATCACTTCTGTTTTCTGACTGTTCGGCTCTTAAACCTGTAATCCAAACTGAATTTCCTGCCAAAGCTTTTCTCAACGGAACTACTTTTCTAATAAAACAGCATTCTTTTCTATTTTCAACCGAATCATAAAAACTGTTCGGTCCTTTTGTCTGAAGCAGATTTTCTACTGAAGCCGCTTCTGGGAAAAAGACTTCGATTGGTCTTTTGTATTTTTTTAATGTTTTATGAAAAACATCGTAAGTTTCCTGAAATAATCTTCCAGTGTCTAAAGTAAACACTGTAATATCTGTGTTACTCTTTGCAATGAAATCTGTAATTACCTGATCTTCTTGACCAAAAGAAGTCGAAAAAATTACTTTTCCCGGAAATTCATTTGCTAAAAAAACTAAGGTTTCGTCAAGCGAAAGAGCTGCAGTTTTTTCTAATAATTCTTGTACAATACTCGCACTCATAATCTCTCCTTTCTAAAATTATCTTTTACAATAATTTAGATAATGTTTTTAAACTCAATAATATAATTAGAACCCCAACCGCAACCATCATTGGTTTTCTTTTAATTCTATTTACTAAAAATGCCGCAATCGGCGCTGCAATCACGCCTCCTAAAATCAGTCCGATGATTACCTGCCAGCCGTGAATTCCGCCAAAAAGCATGAATGTAATTCCACTTGCAAATGAAATCGCAAACTCAGCAGCATTAACAGAACCAATTGTATATTTCGGATTTCTTCCTCTTCCTAGTAATGTTGAAGTTACAATTGGGCCCCAGCCTCCGCCACCAACCGAATCCATAAAACCTCCAAAAACAGCTAAAACGCCTAGTTTTTTGGTTTTCTTTTTCTCAACATTTTTCTTCAACGCTTTTTTGATAATTATTGCAGCTAAAACAATCATATAGATTGCAATAAAAGGCTTGATAATATCGCCGTCAATCACATCAGATAATAAATAAGCGCCTGTAATTGAACCTAAAACTCCTGGAATCAACAAATGTTTTACCAATTTTTTATTGATGTTTCCAAAACGATGATGCGAAAGTGCCGATGCTCCAGTGGTAAACATTTCTGAAACGTGAACTGCCGTGCTACTTACTACGGGCGGAACCCCATAAGCCAATAAAAATGAAGTTGATGTTGCGCCATAACCCATTCCTAAAGCGCCGTCTACCAATTGCGCAAAAACACCAATTAAAAAGAACGCTAAAAGATTTTCATCAAATCCCTGAACAAAACCATCCCACGAAAATTCAGCATGATGGTTATAAATTAATGTAGTTACCAAACCTAACAACAAAACAACAGGTATAATAATCCATAATCTTTCTTTTAATAAAGCATCAGACTTTATTGCAGTGTTGTTTAACTTAAGCTCATTTTCCATATTTTAAGAATTTGTTTTGTTCTTAAAAATCCATTACCCTATCGGCTTAGTAGATTACTTTGCAAATGTACTACATATTTCGAAATATCAAAATAATATATTTACTTTTTTGCAGAAGCTATTACCCTACAAACCAAGATAACAGACGTTTAAAAAGGAATTAATAATTAATTTAACAAATTATGTACTGCTTTATCATATTGTAACAGCACATCCTAATTTTGTGATTTACAAAAATACATATTTAATCTCTACCAAATCTATAGGATAATTATAAAAATGTTATTATTTTAGCGGCAAATATTTTTTCATGGATTTTCAGATTGGTCTTGTCATTGCAGGTTTAGTGGTTGGTTTTATTGTGGGGTTAACAGGTGTTGGAGGTGGTTCTTTAATGACTCCCATTTTATTATACTTTAATATACCTCCCACAACAGCAGTAGGAACCGATTTACTTTACGCTGCTTTTACTAAAGCTGGAGGAATTTTTGTTCACAATAAAAAAGGCAATATCAACTGGAAAATTACTGGCTGGCTTACTTTAGGAAGCGTTCCCGCTGCTTTACTAACTTTATGGATATTGCACAGCATTAAAACAGATATTGAAACTATAAATCGTGTTATCAAACAAAGTTTAGGCTGGGCATTGCTTTTTACTTCTGTTGCGATTATATTCAAACAAAAATTAATGAAGTTTTCGCAGAAGCACGCCGGAGATAAATTTCATAGCGAAAGTACCACTCAAAATATGCTGACTATAGGAATCGGAATCTTGCTTGGCGCAACGGTAACTTTAACTTCTATTGGAGCTGGAGCTTTAGGAACGGTAACTTTATTTTTCCTTTATCCTTTATTACCAACTCCAAAATTGGTGGGAACAGAAATCGCACACGCAGTTCCGTTAACTCTCGTTGCCGGAATTGGACACGCTTCTATGGGAAATCTTGATCTAGGATTATTGGGGCAATTACTAATGGGATCTCTTCCAGGAATCTATATGGGAAGTATGCTAAGCGGAAAAGTTCCAGATCAGTTTCTTAGAAATGCTATTGCCGTAATGCTTTTCCTTGCAGGATATAAATTGATATTCTAAAAAAAATAAACCATATAAGTCATATAAGTTCATTTTATATACATTCCGTATATAATTAGACGCACTGCTGAGCGTCTCTACAAAATAAACTTATATAACTTATATGGTTTAAAAAAATTAAAAAGCGATATCTGCCAGAGAATTGCTTTCTAATATTTTAAGCGTATTGTCGCGCACTTCTGTCATTAAACGTCTTGCTGCGCAGGTAGTTTCGTCATCACAATCATCACATCTTTCGTAGAAATTATGGCTGGCGCAAGGAAGTAATGCAATTGGACCTTCCAAAATACGGTAGACTTTTGCCATGCTAATGTCTTTTGGATCTTTTATTAAGTAATAACCGCCGCCTTTTCCTTTTTTGGCTCCAAGAAATCCAGAATTTCTTAGAAGGAGTAAAATACTTTCTAAAAATTTAATCGAAATATGTTCACTTTTAGCAATTTCGGCAATTTGAACTGGTTCGTTATTTTCGCGTCTTGCTAAAT
Organism: Flavobacterium ustbae; assembly: GCF_003946915.1. Taxonomy (GTDB): domain Bacteria; phylum Bacteroidota; class Bacteroidia; order Flavobacteriales; family Flavobacteriaceae; genus Flavobacterium; species Flavobacterium ustbae. The sequence continues at coordinate 23,150 of NZ_RPOC01000008.1, read as the reverse complement.
AAGTCAAAGCTTTAATTCCGTATTTTGTTTTCTTTGAAAGCACTAATTATAATTTTAGATTTTAGATTGTTGTCCCGAAGCCTCGGGATAGATTTTACTTCTCAACAATCTAAATTTTATTAGAAAACAAAAATATGATTTTTAAATGACTTATACTCTACTTAATCTATCTTATTTAAAAAACGAGTTAGTTCGAAATGAAAAAACGATTTTCAATAGTAAACAAATCTACTATCAAAAATCGTTTGTTGTATTAATTTTAAATCTAAAATTAGCAAGTATAATATTCTATCCCTACCAATTTATCGCTTAAATATGTTATTCTAATTCCTGAACTCCAATTAATTTAAAATCATGAAAGATCTTTTTACTTTCATCTAAACCTTTTTTATCTACAACATAAGTATTAGAAATTGAATCATGCCACCCTCTTGAGCCTCCTAAAAAGGTAAAGGCATCAAACGGAATTAAACGACATAAACTTCTTTTAAGAATGGTTCCAAAATCAGGTTTTTCCCCATTTTCGTCTACAACCACACTTCCTGTCAAGAATTTACCAACTGATCTTCCAAATAGCCCTTCCATTACTGTATAGTAAATGATTAAAATAATAATTGAAATGATATTTAATACTAATTCATTCGAACTATCAGCGGAGTTTGCAAATGAATTCGTGCCGAATAGCGCGGACATTATTCCAATAATAGTTCCTAAAACGACCATGATAATGAAGAAAATAATTACATCAACAATATAATGTACAAAACGGGCTCCCGCAGAGACTAATAATGTATCATCTAAAACATAGGTAGAATTGCTCATAGTTTTTGGGTTATTTTTTTTAATTAATTTATATTTTTATTTCGGTTTAAACAAAAATATACTTTTTTACTCAAACTACTCTAAAAAAATTAACGATTTTTAACAGTAATAAATTTACAGTTAAAAATCGTTATTTATAAATTAAAAAATATAAAATTATTCAAGCGCCTGCTTCAAATCTGCAATTACATCTTCAACAGTTTCTAAACCAACAGAAACACGAACTAAACCTTGCGTGATTCCAACTGCCAATTGATCTTCTTCAGATAATTTGCTGTGCGTTGTTGATGCCGGATGCGTTACAATCGTTTTTACATCGCCTATATTTGCAGAAAGCGAACATAATTTAATCTTGTTCAGGAATTTTCTTCCTGCTTCCAGTCCGCCTTTAATTTCAATCGCAATAATGTTCCCGCCTGAACGCATTTGTTTTTTAGCAATCTCATATTTTGGATGCGATTTCAAGAATGGATATTTTACACTGTTTACATTCGGATGGCTTTCTAAAAACTCCGCTACTTTTAAAGCATTTTCGCAATGTCTGTCTACACGAACAGCCAAAGTCTCTAAACTTTTAGATAAAACCCATGCATTAAATGGCGACATTGCCGGTCCCGTATTTCTTGAAAACAAATAGATTTGGCGAATTAACTCTGCATCTCCAACTGCAACTCCTCCTAAAACACGGCCTTGACCGTCCATTAATTTTGTTGCTGAATGTACTACGATATGAGCCCCATATTTAATTGGTTGCTGAATGTATGGCGTAGCAAAACAGTTGTCGATGATTAAAATCAAATTGTGTTTTTTTGCAATTTGCCCTAAAAATTCTAAATCAATTACATCTACACCTGGATTGGTCGGTGTTTCAGCGTATAAAATTTTAGTATTTGGTTTAATAAAACTCTCAATTGTTTCTGGTTTATTGATGTCAAAATACGAAGTTTCAATTTTCCATTTTGGAAAATAGGTCATAAACAAAGCGTGAGTCGAACCAAAAACACTTCCTGCAGAAACAATATGATCTCCAGATTCTAATAAAGCGGCAAAAGTCGAATAGATCGCAGCCATTCCGGTTGCAAAAGCATAACCTGCTTCTGCACCTTCCATTGCACAAACTTTGTCAACAAATTCTGTTGTATTAGGATTACTGAAACGAGAGTAAATATTACGAACTTTTTCTTCTGTAAAAGAAGCTCTCATATCCTCTGCATCTTCAAATATAAAACTTGATGATAAGTACAAAGGACTTGAATGTTCCTGAAATTGTGTTTTTTCTAAATGTGTTCTGATGGCTTGTGTTTCAAAACCCAAATCTTCTATATTCATTGTGTTGCTATTTTATTTTTAACACGAATTCCACTGATTAGCACGAATTCGCTTTCTTGTAAATTTCACAAAGATTCACAAAGCGAAACACGAAGGTTCACAAAGGCTAAATGTGAATTTTTAATAAGTCCTGAAAGAATTATCTAATTATCAAATTGACTAATTATCTAATTTTACAAAGCCTCGTTATTCAGGACAACTTTGTATTTTATTGTTGCTGTTGGCTCAACCGTTTTTGCAACTGAGCAGTATTTTTCAAAAGAAAGTTGTGCCGCTTTTTTTGCTTTTTCGGGATTGATTTCTCCTTCTAAATAAAAAACCACATCGATTTCTTTGAAAGGTTTTGCTTCTTCGATCTGAACGCGCGTTCCTTCAACCTCAGCGTTAAAAGAAGTGATTTCCTGACGCTGTTTCTTTAAAATAGAAATCATATCGATAGCGCTGCATCCTGCAACTCCCATTAATACCAATTCCATCGGACTTGCACCTAGATCGCTTCCGCCAAATTCGGCTCTGCTGTCAACGTCAACTATATGTCCGCGCTCATTTTTTACTTTAAAATGAAAAGCGTCGTTTACTCTGTTTAAGGTTACTTTCATTGTGTTGTTATTTTTTTGTTTTTTTAATCTAAAATCTAAACTCTGAAATCTAAAATAAATCTACCCTTTATCCGACAATCTTAAAATATCTCCAAAAACTCCTCTTGCCGTTACCGCAGAACCCGCACCGGCTCCCTGAATAACAATCGGACGATCTCCGTAAGATTCTGTATAAATTTCGAAGAAAGAATCAGAACCTTTTAATCCGCCTAGCGCTGTGTCTGACGGAACAGAAACTAATTTTACTTCCAGATTTCCTTTGTCGTTCTGCAAATCACCAGACAATTCACCAATATATCTTAAAACATGATTTGGTTGCTGTTCTGCTTTTATTTTAGCATAAATCGGATCAAATTCTTTCAATTTAGTCAAGAAATCGGCTGCGTTTCCTTCACGTAAATGTTCTGGAATTAGATTTTGAATTGAGATTTCTTCAAACTCATTTTGTAAGTCTAATTCTCTAGCTAAAATTAATAATTTTCTTCCAACATCATTCCCGCATAAATCCTCACGCGGATCTGGTTCTGTATATCCGTTGTCAATTGCTTCTTGTAAGATTTCGCTAAAAGGCACATCTTTCGCAGAAAAATTATTAAATAAATAACTTAATGTTCCTGAGAAAACTCCTTTAATTTTTGTGATGTTTTCACCAGAAAGATGTAATAATTTTATAGTATCAATTAATGGCAACCCTGCACCAACATTGGTTTCATACAAATAATTCTTTTGGTTTTCTTCTAAAGCTTTTCTGATTTCTTTATAAAAACCATAACTTAAAGTATTCGCTACCTTATTCGAAGAAATTAAGTCGAAACTGCTTTCGATTAAAGAAATATAATTTTCCACAAATGCTGCACTTGCCGTATTATCAATTGCGATCAAGTTTTCTAAATGGTGCTCATTCGCATAAGCGATAATATCATTAATGGTGTAAGCTTCTCCTTTAGTTGCGATTTCGTTTTTCCAATCGGAAGTAACGCCATATTTATTTAAAAGAAGTTTTTTAGAATTCGCAATTGCAAAAACATTCAGTTTAATTCCTTTACGTTTTTCAATAGCTGAAGCCGATTCTAAAATTTGGTTGATTAAAGTTCCTCCAACTAATCCGTGACCGAAAATTGCAATATTGATCTTTTTCGAAACTCCAAAAATCTCTCCGTGAATTACGTTTAAGGCTTTGTTTAATTCTTCTTTTTTGACAACCAAACTCACGTTTTTACCCGTAACTGTGTTGTTGAACAAAATCGGAACAATTTTATTTTTGATTAAAGCTGTATAAGGTTTGTGGAAAGTGCTCAAATCCTGACCAATAATCGAAATTACCGATACATTGTCTGTAACCGTAATCTGATTTACGTCTTTAGAATAAAAGTCATTTTCAAATTCTTTTTCTAATTCCACAACCGCAGTTGTGGCTTTATCAGTCGCAACCACCAATCCGATTCCTCTTTCTGAAGAACCTTGCGAAATGATACTTACGCTGATATTGTGATCTCCCATTACTTTAAAAATACGAGCATCAACTCCGGCTTTTCCAAGTAATCCGCGTCCTTCAAGATTTACAAGAGACACATTTTCTAAAACAGAAAGCGTTTTAATTCCTTCTTTAGAAGAATCTGAAGTAATTAATGTTCCGCGGTTTTCGTGATTGAACGTATTTAAAATTCGTAACGGAATATTTTTTTCTAACAAAGGAATAATAGTTTTGGCGTGCAGAATTGTAGCTCCAAAATTTGCCAGCTCGTTTGCTTCATTAAACGATAAATATTCAATTTTTTTAGCATCGGCAACCAAATCAGGATTTGCCGTATAAATTCCGTCTACATGCGTAAAGTTTTGTAATTCTTCGGCATTTAAATAATTTGCGATTAACGAAGCGGTATAGTTACTGCCATTTCTACCTAAAGTAGTTGTGTCGTTGTTGTTGTTGGAACCAATGAAGCCTGTAACTATATTAACCGTTTCGCCATTATGTGTTTTAAAATAATTGACCACGTTTTTCTTTGAAAGCTGTTCTAAAGGCTGCGCGTCACCAAATTTAGAATCGGTTTTTAGCAATTCTCTTGTGTCTACAAAATTGGCAGGAATTCCTTTTTCCTTCAAAATTGCCGTCAATAATTTAGCCGAAAGCAATTCGCCTTTAGACAAAATCTGATCTTTGATTTTTTTGCTGTAATCACCAATCAGACTTACGCCCTCAAAAAGCTTGTCTAAAACATTAAATTCTTCAGATAAATCAACCTGCGGGTAATCTGATATTTGATATTTTTTAAAATTTTCTAATAATTCTTTATAACTGCCGTTTTTAGCAGCAATGCTTAAGATAAATTCCAGTTCGTCTGTCGCATTTCCACGTGCAGAAACTACAACGGTAATTTTTTCACCTTGATTTACTTTATCAGAAATGATGGAAACAACTTTATTAAGTCCTTCTCCGTTCGCTAATGATTTACCTCCAAATTTTAATACTTTCATTTTATTTCTTTATTGTTTCTGCCTTAAAAATGTCGGCAAGTAAATGATCTAATTGTTTGTACTCGATTAAAAAAGCGTCATGTCCGTGAACCGAATCAATTTCGCTATAAAAAACATTGTCTTTAAACTTTTTCAATTCCTCGTAAGTTTCCACGTTTTCTTTTGCTGTAAAAAACAAATCAGAATTAATTCCGACAATATGAATTGAAGCGGTTGTTTTAGACAATAAGTTTTCAAAACTTTGACTATTTCTGGTGATATCAATTGTTTTAAGCAACTGATTCATTAATTTATAAGAAGAAAGCTGAAATCTTTTCTGCAATTTTTTTCCGTGGTGCGCCAACCAGCTTTCGATATTAAATATCAAAAGATCCTGATTGACAGTTCTCTGAAATTTTTCTTTAAATGATTCTGGCGAACGGTAACAAAGCATGGCATGAATTCTGGCATCTTCGATTGGTTTTGAAGAATTATTCAGAATCTGTTCCTGAAGAAAACAATTGGCAATAAGCCAGTCTGTCGATTTCCAGTCGCTCGCAATCGGAATAAGATTTTCTGTAATATTTGGCGCAAGAGCTAAGATTTCCCAAGCAATTCCGCCACCAACAGAACCACCGATAACAGCAAAAAGCTTTTCGATATTTAAGGTTTTTACACCTTCAATAAAAATTCTTGCAATATCTCTGGCAGTAAAATCAAGATAATTTTCAATTAAGAAAGAATTGGTTCCGTTTCCCGGAATATCAAAGGCTAGAATGGTATAAACGGCAGTATCGATAGTTTTTCCTTCGCCTATTAAATCATTCCACCATCCATTTTCGCCAGTTACTTGTGCGTTTCCTGTCAAGGCATGATTAACCAAAACAATAGGCGCACTGTGCAGTGGTTGCCCTGCAATCGTAAAACTTAACGGTATAGAATGATAATTTGCACCACTTTCTGTGATGAAATCTTGAATTATAATGGGATTTGGTCTATTTTCCAATTTCAAATCTTTTGTATTATTGATTTGTATATGGAAATATTAGAAAGAAAAAACTAGTTTAAACTAGAAAAAATCTTGTTGTTATCTGTCCACGTTTGGCGTGGTAGAATGTAGCACCTTCTTCGTTTTACCGAAGGGTTGCTAAGGCTTCATCGGGTCTAATCCCTCGTCCTTTCTTTATAACATTTCAATATTTGTTTGAACTTAACGAGTGCAAATTAACTACTAATTTCTCTAACAAACAAATTTTATCTATAAGTGTTTGTTAAATTTCTGAGATTTACTTGAGCAAAAACTATTATACGCAAAAATTTACCGAACAAAAATGCTCAGTAAAATTAAGCAGGTTTTAACCTATTTTATGATACTTTTCCGTTTAGATAAAAAGCGTTTCATTTTCTGTTGAATACATCAAAAACAATAAAGAGTTTGGTGCTTTTTTCTTTGCACTTTTATCTTCCTCTGTTATTCCGAATCTTGGGTGAGCCAATTCGTTTGTTGGCGGTGGCGGATTGTTTCTTTTTGTTCTTCTGTTTTTCAAATTAGAAATTTTTTCTGCTAAGTAGTTCAATGTGCTCATGATATTAAGTTTTAGTTCAGTTGTGTTTTATAATCTTTATTTCTCTTTTATGTTTCTGTTAAATCGCTTTTTGGAATAAAAAAACCCTTTTGGATTTTTAGATACCAAAAGGGTTTAAGTTTTTACACTCACGTATACTTTTAGTATCAACAGACGTATGCGCAAATAAGCGCGACAGTAAACATCTTGTTTATCTGTAAGGATTTATTCATCTGTGATTTATATTGTAATTTAAATTTTTGCATTTCTGTTAAATTAAAAAGCCTCCTAAATATTTCTTAGGAGGCTCTTACTATATTAGTATTGTATTCTTACAATTTTTTAGCAATAGACACCCTAGCCTCGGTCTTAACCGAAATGGCACAAAACATTTTGTTGACTTTTAAGTTCATTTGATTTCTAGTAGTTTTTGGGTATAACAAATATGCAATTATTTTTTTTATTACACAAATTAAATTCAAGAATTTAATTACAAAAATCGTTAAAAATCAGTTTTTTAACGATGAAAAACATCTTACAAAAACGAAAACGAAATAACAAAGGTAAAAAACCTACAAAACAAACTCTTTTTTCTTCATGATCCCAATTAACAAATCAGTTTATCAAAGAACCTTTTTCTTTTTTTTATTAAAATTTTAATGCCAAACGGTTTCTTTACTCCTAATTCGTTCTGCAATTTTTAGAATATCAGTTATAATTCCTCTTGAAATTGCTTGTTTGCATGGTGGTGCACTCTGAATTACAATTGGATTTTCGGCATACGATTTAGTATAGATTTCAAAAATCGTGTCAGAGCCTTTCAATTGTCCAATTGGTGAATTTATGGGTTCCGAAATCAATTTGGTTTCTAAAGTGCCTTTTTCCAACTCAAACTCACCCACATATCGAAGCACATGATTTTCTGCTTGAGTAATTTTGGCAATTTTAAAAGACTTATCGACCGCATCTTTATTGAGCACTCCATTTTTCTCCAAATGCTCCTCGGTTATAAACGGTTTGATTTTAATATCCGAAAGCTCAAAATCTTTTCCTATTTCTCTAGCCAATATCAAAAGCTTTCTTGCTGTATCATTTCCAGATAAATCTTCTTTGAAATTTGATTTCATTAAACCTAAGAGACTTGCATCTTTTAAAATCGAAGAAAACGAAACTTTTTCAGATGAAAATCGATTGAAAACATAGCTCAGATTATCTGAAAAAACACCTCGAATCTTCGTAATTTTTTCTCCAGAATAATACAAATCTCTTAAAGTCTGCAAAACTGGAATTCCACTTTCAACCGATGTTTCATACAAAAACTCTTTGTCGTATTTTTTAAGATTGGATCGCAGTTCTTTATAAAGATCTAAAGGAAGCGTATTGGCTTTTTTATTTACCGCTACAATATTAAATCCGTTTTTGATTAGCGTATTGTAGTGCTTTACCAATTCGTCGCTCGCTGTCGCATCTACAGCAATTAAGTTTTCGAATTCATTTTCCTGTGCAAATTCGACAATATCTTCTACTTTAAAAGGAACTGCCAATTGTCTGAAATTGGTTTCCCAAGAATAACCAACACCTTCTTTTTCAAAGAAAGCGACCGTAGAATTGGTTATAATTGGAAAATGAAAATCGACATTTTTGCTTTCAAGAAAAAACTCCTGACTTTCGATAATCTGATTAATCAAAGTGCTTCCTATATTACCAATTCCAAAAAGGACAATGTTTATTTTAAGCTTTGACATGATTTTTTATTTTTTTTTAACCATATAAGTGATATAAGTTCATTTTAGCATCTAAATTGCATTTGTAATCCTTTGAATGCAATTTAAAAGCTCAATATTTTGACGCGGATAAAAATGGATTATTTATTTTACAATTAAAACTATCCGTCTCTACTAAAATGAACTTATATGACTTATAGGGTTTAATTTTATAATGATGTTTTTCATAAAAAATTACCTTTAGCAAAACCACTCGCTAAAGGCAATCTTTCAAACAAAAAACAAAAAAACCTAATTTTTATTGATGCTGTATTGAGAAAGCTTAACACTTTCAAAAACAGCTTGCAGATCTGCAATTAAATCTTCTATATCTTCAATTCCAACAGAAAGTCGAATCAAATCTTTAGAAACTCCTGTTTCAATTTGCTCCGCCTCTGTCAATTGCTGATGCGTTGTACTCGCTGGGTGAATAATCAGTGATTTTGTATCTCCGATATTAGCTAAAAGAGAAAATAATTTTGTTTCGTCTACTACTTTTTTAGCAGCGTCAAAACCTCCTTTTAAACCGAAAGTAATAATGCCGCTTTGTCCTTCTGGAAGATATTGATTTGCTAAATCGTGATATTTACTTGATTTCAGTCCTGGATAATTTACCCAAACCACCTCATCTTGTTTTTCTAGCCATTCAGCCAGAGCCAAAGCATTTTCGCTGTGTTTCTTAATTCGAATTGGAAGCGTTTCTAATCCCTGAATAATCTGGAAAGCATTAAACGGACTTAAAGCAGAACCAAAATCACGCAGACCTTCAATTCGGGCTTTTGCAATAAAAGCCGCATTTCCTAAAGCTTCGTGATATACTAAGCCGTGGTATCCTGCAGATGGTTCGGTAAATTCTGGGAATTTTCCATTAGACCAGTCAAAGTTTCCAGCATCAATGATAACACCTCCTAATGAAGTTCCGTTTCCGGCAATATATTTAGTTAAGGAATGAATTACAATATCGGCACCGTATGGAATTGGATTTAATAAATAAGGTGTCGCAACTGTATTGTCTACTATAAATGGCACTTTAAATGCTTTGGCTTCTGCCGAAATTGCCTTTAAATCTAATACGTCTAATTTTGGATTGCCTAGAGATTCTACAAAGAATGCTCTAGTATTTTCTTTTGCTGCTTTGCTAAAATTTTCTGGTTTTGAAGGATCTACAAATGTTGTTGTAATTCCTAATCTTGGCAAAGTAACCTTTAATAGATTATAAGTACCGCCATACAAACTGTTTGATGCTACAATATGATCTCCCGCTTTTAGTAGCGTTAATAATGTAGTCGAAATTGCCGATGCTCCCGAAGCGGTAACTACTGCCCCGATTCCGCCTTCAAGCGCTGCCAGCCTTTGTTCTAAAATATCGTTTGTTGGGTTATTTAAACGTGTATAAATAAATCCGGCTTCGGCAAGACCAAATAAATTGGCCGCATGATCGGCATTATTAAATACATAAGATGATGTTTGATAAATAGGCACTGCTCTTGTTCCTGCATTTTTAGTAACATCGTGTCCTGAGTGAAGTGCGTTTGTTGCAAATTTTTGTGTGCTCATGATTTCTTAGTTTTTTTAGGTATTGTTAATACTATTATATATTGTTATTAATTGTTGAATTGCGCCTGAACATATAAATCTTCTTCTTCAAGATTGTATAATTGAAGGAGTAAAGAATTCTGACTTTCTAAATATTGATCCTGATTAAATTCTATTGTCTGATCTTCTAAAAAATTATTCTGTTCCTCAGAATTTGTTCTTAATAAGTATTCGTATGCGATTGTATTGATATCTAGTGTTTTCATGATTTTTAATTTTTAAATATTGGAATAAAAAAAGCCCTTTCGGATGGCTTACCAAAAGGGCTTATAGTTGAAACTATAACAAAGATTCGATCTTTCACTTTCGGCAACAGCAAGGCGGGATACACATTGGCATCTTACAACACATCTTCATTTTATTTGCTGCTGAATTTTTCATATTGCTTTTTTGTTTCACCATATAAGTTATATAAGGAAATTAAGTTTTTTTTTGCTTGCGCCTGATTAATTAAAACTTATATGACTTATATGGTTTAATTTTTTTTCATAAAAAAACCTCTGCTGGTGGGCAGAGGTTTCATTGTTATTTATAGATTTAAATACTAAACAATAGCACGCTCTGCGGATAATTCCGACATCATACAGCACATATTTTTAATACCTAAATTCATTTCTTTCTTGTTTTGTTTGGCAAAGTTGAGAACTTTTTTTCAAACAGCCAAACAAAAAGTGAATTATTTTCTATTACCCTATCAAACTACTATACTTGTGTTAAATTTCTATTGAATAAAATAAAAAAAGTTGAACTTTAATTTGCAAATCAAAATGGTTTTATACCTTTGCACGCGAATACAGAGGAAAAATTTGAACTGATTGCAACCTCTTCATAATGAAATGGTTCATTATGATTGCCGGAAAATAAATTTCGGCATTAAAAAATGCTAAAGCAGAAACTCTTCTTTAGCCCTTTTTAGCAATTATTTTTTCCTCGCTAAATTTTAATTATACAAATTTAATACATTATTATGGCTTATTTATTTACGTCAGAATCTGTTAGTGAAGGACATCCAGACAAAGTTGCAGATCAAATTTCGGATGCATTAATTGACAACTTTTTGGCATTTGACGCTGACTCTAAAGTAGCTTGCGAAACGTTAGTTACAACTGGTCAGGTTATTTTAGCAGGTGAAGTAAAATCGAATACATATCTTGATGTACAAAATATTGCACGTGAGGTAATCCGTAAAATTGGATATACTAAAAGTGAATATATGTTTGAAGCAAACTCTTGCGGAATTCTTTCTGCAATTCACGAGCAGTCTGCAGACATTAACCAAGGTGTTGACAGAGCTAAGCCAGAAGAACAAGGTGCTGGTGACCAAGGAATGATGTTTGGTTACGCTACAAACGAAACTGAAAACTACATGCCATTGGCATTAGATTTATCTCATAAATTATTACAAGAGTTAGCTATTTTAAGACGTGAAAACAAGGAAATTACTTATTTACGTCCAGATGCTAAATCTCAAGTAACTTTAGAATATAGCGATGATAACAAACCAACTCGTATTGATGCGATCGTAATTTCAACTCAACATGATGATTTTGACGAAGAAGCTGCAATGCTTTCTAAAATCAAAAAAGATATTATCGAAATCTTGATTCCAAGAATTATCGCTAAAAACCCAGAACACGCTCATTTATTCAACGATAAAATCAACTACCATATTAACCCAACAGGAAAATTCGTTATTGGAGGACCTCACGGAGATACTGGTTTAACAGGAAGAAAAATTATCGTAGATACTTACGGCGGAAAAGGTGCTCACGGTGGTGGTGCATTCTCTGGAAAAGATCCAAGTAAAGTAGATAGAAGTGCTGCTTATGCTACACGTCATATTGCTAAAAACTTAGTTGCTGCTGGTGTTGCCGACGAAATCTTAGTTCAGGTTTCTTACGCAATTGGAGTTGCTGAGCCAATGGGAATTTTCATTGAAACTTACGGAACTTCTAAAGTAAACTTAACTAACGGTGAAATCGCTAAAAAAGTAGAAGCTATCTTTGATATGCGTCCTTACTTTATCGAGCAACGTTTAAAATTAAGAAACCCAATGTATAGCGAAACTGCTGCTTACGGACACATGGGACGTAAACCAGAAACTGTAACTAAAACTTTCTCTGCTCCAGGCGGAAACGAAAAAACAGTTACTGTAGAATTGTTTACATGGGAAAAACTTGATTTTGTTGACCAAGTAAAAGCTGCATTTGGATTATAATTTAATCTGAATCTTACATATTAAAAAGGCTGTCTAAAGATTTTTAGACAGCCTTTCTTGGTTATTATTTCTTTTAAAAATAAATCTGAAAGATTTTAAATATCAGTTGATTTTTCATTGTTACAAAAGCTCCATCGGAGCGATCTGTACTTTTATGCAGATAAACAGGTCACCCCAATGGGGTTTATTACTTGTGATTAATTTTTTCTATAAACAGCACACCCCTCTGAGGCTTATCTTCTTATCTAAACCTAACAGACCTTAAAGATCTGTCGGTATTTTTATCACTTTATCTTAATATGTTCCATTCTGCATTTTAGACAGCACTTCTTTCATTTCGTTTGCACTTTCTCCGTCAACACCATCGTTTAAATACTTTACTGCTAAAGTCTGCGTTTCAATTGCTTTTTGTTTCTGTCCGTCTTTATAATATAACTGAGCCAAAGTATCTAAATAATACGGACTATTTTTTGTTATCACCAAACTATATTCTGACCATTTAATAGCATCTTTTAAAAAGTTAGCATTCAGCGGATTTGTTACAACTGCCCAAGCGGCTGTATTTGCCGTACTCGAATGATATTCTTTAAACATATTCCATCCATCATAAGAATAACTTGAACTTGAATCTAAGGTTGAAAAAATAGTGTCTAATTTCTCAATCGGACTTGTTCCTGCTAAAGTGGAATCAAAATAAGTATTATACTCTTTTAAATACGTTGTGCTAGAACCGTCTTTGTCTGCTGTCTGGCTTAAATAATAGAAGTAGTTTCGGTAAGCATCAAAATTTCCTTTTCCAGAAGCAATGATTCTTTTATAAAGCGCATTTACCTTTTCTCGGTTTATTTCGCCAGAAACTCCATCTTGAGAAATGTAAAGATTTTGCTGCAGAGCATCTGAAATCTCAGTAATTGGATTTCCTACACTATGAATCTCTCCTTTTTTAGTATTAAAACCAGAACGAATACTTTCAATTTCATCTGAATGTTTTAATACATAATCGATCGCTAAGAAATCGGTATCATTCAAAATTCTATCTGTACTAAAAAGCTGTTTTGTAAATCCCTGGTTTTTAATTTCTTTCAAAATCGTTTCTACCAAATACATGTTTACAGCTTTATCTTTTTGATGCGCTTCAATCAGTTTTTTCCAAGATTGCGCCACTTCTTTCTGATCTAAAGCTGTTTTTGTAATTACAAATTCAGTCGAATTTGGATCACTTAGCGTATATTCTTTCTCATAATCATAAGATGATTCCAGTAAAGCGGCTTTGTTAAAAGCATTTATTAAATCGGCATCTGAAGCTTTTTTATTCTTTAAAATAGTATTTATAGAAAGAAAAGCATTTGCTCTCTGCAATCTTCTGTAGAAATCGCCATAATAGCTAAACTGATATTGCTGTGTTGCCAAATCTGATTTTGCAATAGCCAGCTGATTTCCTTCTCCGTTTAAAATAATAATACTTGGATCGCTGGTAATTTTATTGTTTTTAAGCCATTTTTTATCATCGGCTCCAGCCAAATAATAATTGTAAATATCATAAAGCGCATTATACGAATCGTACATATTATATCCGGTCTGCGTTTCCTGTTCTTTTACAAAATTGTCAAAGCTCTCTTTTGCCGATTTATTTTTGCTATCTACCACCACAACCAAAAATTTATTGCTGGCTGATTTTGTAGACTCTATGGCTTTTTTAAGATTGTCTTCTATTTTTAATTTAAAATCATATTTAGTATAAGCTGGCGGAGAAATAGTTGCATCAATAATTGCAGCGGCAGTATCTACTGCAACTGCAGAACCAAAATCATCATTTAGTAATGTATTATCTTTTCCTGGATATGTCCAATTGGAAACAACTTCACTTTCAAGCGGAGCAACTTTTGGCGTTTTCGTAACTGGCTGTGGATCTTTTTCATTTATAAATACCAACGGATTTAATCCTGATTTCTCAGAAATTCTCAGTTCATTAGTTTGTTTGTCAAAATATCCAGCAATTTGTAAATCGCCCAAAACAGCTAATTCGTAATTGATTGTTATTTCTGAAACGTCTTTTGGTAAAGCATATTTATTGACACTAGTTTTCCCTCCATACTCTTCATAAACTAAATAAATAAAGTCTGCTTTTTCAATTTCAAACTCCGCATCGGTTTTGGTCCATTCTGGGTCAACTTTAGCTTTAATATCAGTAATTCTTTGGTATTTAACTTCTTCTTTTCCTTTTTGAGTTCCGATATAGAAAGAATAATAAGCCGGATCTTTAAATAGCACTTTTATGTTTTTTGCTTTTTTATCGGCTTTGAAAGAAAGATCGAAATTAGTTTGTGCTGATGGATTTTTAGCAAATATTAAAGAATCTCCTTTTATCTTGTAACCGCCAGAATAAAAAACCAATTCGTATTGATTATTGTCTAATAAGTTTAATTTGATTTTCTGGCCTTTGCTAGTTGACAAATAGGTTCCTTTTTCAATATTTTTTGTTTGAGAAAAAGACAAAACTATTCCACAAAGAAATACTGAAACACTCCAAATAAAATTGCGCATAATTTAAATTTTGGTGGTTAATAATAGAATCACAAAGATATTTGATTCTTCATTAAACAAATCACAAAAACACGCAATATTGGCACCAAAAATACTACAAATTGTATTTTATAGAAAAAATGATATATCTAGGTTGCACCGTATATTGAGAAACACGGGTTGAAAACTGCGAAAAACTGTCATCATTAAGATAAGTTGTATTCAGAAGATTGGTTGCAGAAACTTTATATTCCCATTTGCTATTCTTTTTCTGGTAGATTAAACTGGCACTCAGGAAATCATATTCGTTATCGACCGATTTATCTCCGTTATAATAATGGTAAAACTCATATTCTGAAACAAAAGAAAAACTGTCTAAGAAATAGTAATCTAATTTTGCGAAAGGTTTGTCGGTATAAAATGTAGAACCACTGTATTTATTAACCAAAAGATTATATCCAAATTCAATGTTAGGTAAATTTTTATAATTTGTAGAAGCTCTTACGGTATAACTCTGTACAAAACTTTCAGTAGTTCTCAAATCGTTGTTTTGAATGTTGTTGAATTTGGACCAATTCAAACTTGCATTAACCGAGGCTTTATAGTTTTTTAAAAAAGAACGTCCGTAAGCTCCCATTCCAGACAAAGTTTCGTCGGCTAAATTCGAATTATAAGGAACAGAAGACTGATTAATTCCGTCGAAATTAGCCTGTGTTTTAATGGCATCTACTTTTCTCGTATAAGTGGCATTGGCAAAAATATTCTCGAAATTGAACATATTGTATTTAAAATAACGAAGTGTATGTACTTGAGAAGTTGCATTTTCTAAGAAACGATTTCCGCGGAATAAACTGCTGTAATCTGACAAAACATATCCCGCCGCCAACTGATTGATATCGGTAAAATCATTCGTTAAAGAAAAATTATACGTCAAAGTTTCTGATTTTTTGATTTGATATAAAGCAAAGAAATCTGGAAGCACTTTTACAAAATTTTGAGAATAATCGTTTCCCAATTGTCCGTTTGTCATTTGATAAGTATGCACACTCACACCAGGTGTTAAAGTAAATTTCCCCGTTAGAATTTTATAATGTAAACCTAAAAAAGCATCATTAAAACGGTAATCGACATCATTATTATTCTCAGAATCATTCAAATCATTTCGATCTCCATTATCCAACATTTGGAAAATATGAGAATTAAAGTTTTGATACGAATACGTATTTCCTAAAGTAATATTGATGTTGCTTTTTGGCGTTACCATATAATAATAATCCAGTTTTGCATCCAGTTTATTAGTTTTTACAAAACGATCCTGATTATAATCATTTCGGGCTTGCGCCGGATCTGTAATATACCCCAACAGCGCAAACGGAAGTGTTTGCAAATTAGCATTATAAAAAGGATTTTCATCTTGGTACAAGTGTTGCATTTCAAAAGCAAATATATTCTTGGCACTCTGTGTGTAGTACAAATTCAAATTCTGATTAATGGAAGTTGGATCTTGCTTTTTTGTGGTAAAAATAGTTTCCGAATCAGCGATATTTTGTACAATCTGTTCTCGAAATAAATCTGAATATTCTTCTTGTTTGGTCAGTTTGGTTAGAATATCATAATCGAACTGAAATTTATCGCTTGGTTTATAAGTCGAACTCAGTTTAAAAAGTCCAAGATTATTTTTCTGACTTGTATTTTCATCTCTTTTCTGCTGATCTCCAGAATCTAAAATCGTAGTTTGAGATTTGGTTTCTAATTGAGTTTTTGAAGTAGAAAGAATTCCAAAACCACTTAAATTCCAAGCTTTATTAACAGAATAAGCAAAGTTGGTTGCGCCAAATTTGGTTTCAATTTCTTTAGCACGATTATTTCTTAGCAATGAAATTCCCAAATCATTGGAAGAAACATTAAAACTGCTTCCGCCCTTTTTCATCATATTTTTAAATCCGCCCGTAAATTTGAAATAATCTTGCGCCGTGAGCGGTAATTCGCCAATATTATTAAAATTGGTAATTAAATTGATACTGTATTTTGGGCTGTAATAGAATAATTTCGGATTTATAATATACCGACTGTCCAATTCTGCAACTCCAATTCCTGCGGTCACATCTCCAAACCAAAAGTTCTTTTTTCCTTCTTTCAGTTTGATATTCATCGCCAGATTATCCTGATCGTTTTCAAGGCCTTTCAACTGACTTATTTCATTGTAATTTCTTAAAACCTGAACTTTATCAATTGCGTCTGCCGGAATATTTTTAACGCCCAATTTAGTATCTCCGTCAAAAAAATCTTTTCCTTCGACCATTAATTTGCTGACTTTTTTTCCTTCCACTTCAATTTCTCCGTCGGCATTTACCTCAACACCAGGAAGTTTTTTCAGTACGTCTTCCAACTTTCTTTCGGTTCCGGTTTTAAAAGAATCTGCATTATACACAATGGTATCTCCTTTTATAGAAACAGGCATTTCACGTACAATTTCAACGCCTTCCAATTCAATTCCCGCTCCATCCAGAACGATGTTTTGCGTCATATTTTCGGCTTTGGTAGAAACCGTGATTTCCTTCGATTTCATTCCCAAATAACTTACTTTTATAGTATAAGCAGTATTTGGTTTTAACGTAAGCTGGAATTTACCTTTATCATTCGTAATTCCGTATGAATCCATGGCTTTCGTTCCATTATTTATAGCCATAATGTTGGCCATTTCCAACGGATTTTTCTGTTCATCCTGAATTAAACCATCAAAACGAACACTTTGAGAAAAACCGATAGAAGTAAAAAGCAAAATAAAAATGAAAAGTATTTTATTCATTATGAGAAACTTGGATTTTTGGAATTTGGAAATTTAAAATTTGGAATTTGATAAAATTTATCTTCCCATCTGTGGTGGTCCGCCTTGTCTATTACGGTTCATTTCTCTAAATTCTTCCATTTTTTTAATTACCGTTTCGTCATATTCTTTCTGCGAAACTACTTTTCCTTTTTTAGATGGTTTTATTTCTACTTTATCTTTGGCATTCAAAACAATTTTAGAACACAAAATAGTCGTAGTTCCGTCGTTGATCTCTAGAATTAAACCAGGAAGTCCCCAATAATTCTCCGGCCCTTGATTTACAGGAATTTCTGGTGTGTACCAAGCCGTTACCACTATTTCTTTTGGTATTTCGAAGTTATCTACAAAATTTGTTTTGGTATCTCCAGAAGTTTTTTTGGCTTCGTCTTTCTTATCGTCTTCCTTTTTAGGTCTGAAATTTCTAAAATCGGTTTTGCTTGCTTGTTTTACCGCTGTAGCTTTAAAACAGTTATAACCACCAATTTGTTTGGTTTCCTGTTCCAATTTCCAGTTTAATTTTGGCAGAGAATCCACCACAAGAAATTCTTTACCCATAAATTCCTTATCTACCGTATACGATTTTGCTTTTACATCTTTATAAAAAGTTCCGCCACCGCCTGTTAGCGAACCAAACATAACTCGAAAACCGCCCTGTTGTTGGCCTGGAGCTTCTAATTTTTCTTCTTCTTTATAGATAGATGCCGATTTGTCAAAATTTAAAATAAATGTTTTTTCGAGCAATTTTTTCATTCGCTCTTCCATATTTTTCTGCATTTCTGGCGTAATGTCTCTATTACCGCGCATTCCTTCAAACTTGGGAGCTTGTGTTTTAGACTCGTAAACAGCCATTCCCTGAAAGTCTTTTTGCGCTTGAATTTGCGTAGAAACAAGCATCAATGCCATATAAAAAATTATTTTTTTCATTTCATTTTCTTTAAAAGTGAGTAAATCCGAGAAAACTTACATTCAAATGTATTATTTATTTTAAACTCCTAAAAACTAAATCTATTAACTGCACTAAGACATAGATAGAATCAGCTATTTTTTAGACTATTAGAATTAAAAAAGGTTTAAGTCTTAAATTTGAAATTTTAAGGAGAGTTTTTTGTAATTTGGTACTCTTGTAAATCAATTTTTAATGCTTGAAACTGTGCAAAAAATTTTATACTTCCTATTTCTTTTCTGCTCTTTTCATGCACTTTCTGCTCAGGATTTGGATGTAAATCCGACTTTAATTTCGCAATACAAAAATACTTCCGATACATTTTTAGGATATGACGCTTTTGGATATTCCTATCAAATAACAAACAATATTTTTAGTAAAATAAAAGGAAAAGAAATCTTTGAATACAAAAATATTTCGTTGGGAAAAATCACAAAAGTCGATCTTCAGAATCCATTAAAAATGGTTTTGTTTTATGAAGATTTCAATAGCGTTATTTTACTGGATAACCAACTCAATAAAATGACCGAAATTAATTTTTCTCAAAATCCAACTCCAATTGTTGTAAGCGCAATCGGAATGTCAACTCAAAATCAATTGTGGATTTATAACACTCTCAACCAACAAATAGGGTTGTTTGATTATTTAAAAAATGAATACAAAACAGTTTCAATCCCCTTGACAGAACCGATTAAATATTATCAAACCGATTTTAATACGTTTTATTGGATTGACAAAAAAAACAATTGGTATTCCTGCGATATTTTCGGAAAAATAACTTCGCTGGGCAACGTTGGCGATTTTGATAAAATGGAAATCATCACTAATTCAAAATATATTTTCAGCAAGGCTAATCTATTGTTTCTGAAAGAGATTAATAAAACAGGCGGTGAGAACATTTCTGAAATTAAAGTTTTAGAAAAAACCTTTGACAATTTTTATTACAAAGACCAAATTTTATCTATTTTTACAGCTACAGATATTTCAAATTATAAAATCGTAACACCGTAATGCACATAGCAATAGCAGGAAATATAGGCGCAGGAAAAACCACTCTGACCAAATTATTAGCCAAACATTTTAAATGGGAACCCCATTATGAAGATGTAGTTGATAATCCATATCTGGATGATTTTTACCATCAAATGGAGCGCTGGTCGTTTAATCTTCAGATCTATTTCCTGAACAGTCGTTTTCGCCAGGTGCAGCAAATTCGCGAAAGCGGAAAAAAAATCATTCAGGACAGAACGATTTACGAAGATGCGCATATTTTTGCTCCCAATCTTTATGCAATGGGATTAATGACAAGTCGTGATTTTGAAAATTATACTTCTTTATTTGAATTAATGGAATCTTTGGTTAAAGCTCCAGATTTATTGATTTATTTAAGAAGCTCCATTCCGAATTTGGTTGGTCAAATCCATAAACGCGGACGCGAATACGAAAACTCAATTTCTATTGACTATCTAAGCCGTTTGAACGAAAGATACGAAGCTTGGATTCAGACTTACTCAAAAGGAAAATTATTGATTATTGATGTAGATAACATCAATTTTGTTGATAATCCAGAAGATTTAGGAGATATCATTAATAGAATTGATGCTGAATTAAACGGGTTGTTTTAGAACACGAATTACACAGATTTACACAAATATAAAAGCCTCTAAAAAAAATTTTTAGAGGCTTTTTTTATTTTAGTTTTAACTCTTGATAAACTTAACACTTGAAGTTCCTTTATCTGAATTTATTTTAAGGATATATTGTCCTGCTTTAAGACTTGAAATATCAATTTTAGCTCCTGATTTTTGATTAGAAATTGCTAAATGTATTCTCCCTAAAATATCGTAAACACTACTTGAGTATATTTCTATATTTTGAGTTGAATTTATATTTAAAAAGGAATTTGCCGGGTTTGGATAAACCGTAAAATAATCTGAAAAAATAAAATCTTCAGTGCCAAGTGTTTTAAAAGTAGAAATAGCTTTGTTTGTTAGTATTGGAAAATTATAATCAAAATAAATATTAGCTTCATTTGCTATAGAACTTCCAATCGCAAGTGCTGGTTTTGTTTTGATTTTGAATGCAATGTATCCATCATTATTTGCATCGTCAAAAGGAAGTTGAATGTCCTCAAAAACAAACTCTACTATGTTTCCAGAAATTTTGGTTACATAAGAATGACTTGAGCTTGTTGGAGTTAAGGTTGAAATATCAAATTTAGCAGAATCAATAATGTCTTTTACTACAATGTTTTGTGCCATATAATTGCCTGTATTTTCAAAACGAATCATATAATGCAAATATTGACCAATAAGAGAGGGGTTAACAACAGTGCCTTCCAAACAAGTTTTATCATTTGGATCAAAAGATCCTACGACTGTGTGATTGAATTGAAAAATATTATCTAAGTTATACTCATCTGTTCTTTGTGAATTTACTGTTGCAACAAACTTCAAAATATCGCCAGAATTTACCGCAGGTATTTCTGTTGGTGCATTTACATTAAATACAACTATAATTTCTCTTTTTTCTAAGGGTTTTAAACCACTGAAATTCCAAAAAATATTGTTTT
Organism: Flavobacterium ustbae; assembly: GCF_003946915.1. GTDB lineage: Bacteria > Bacteroidota > Bacteroidia > Flavobacteriales > Flavobacteriaceae > Flavobacterium > Flavobacterium ustbae. The sequence goes on along the minus strand of NZ_RPOC01000008.1, from coordinate 1,936 downwards.
CGGTTTTATTCGAAAAATTTGAATTAGAACTTAGAAAATCTAAAACTGCATCATTAAAATTAAGTTTTAATGTTCCAGATTCTGTAGTATTTCCCTTGTTCTTAATTACGAGTTTGTACTTAACATCAAAACCAGGTCTAGCTGCTTCAAGAGGCAATAGAACAATTTCTAAATCTGTATGTGTATTATTGGGCGTAATACAAAAATGCTGACTAATTGAACCTGTTAATGCCTGAAAATTAACATCAAACGATGGTGGCGAAACTGTAAAATAATTTGGATTTTCAACTACAGGAGTAATTTTATAAGTTCCATTTAAAATTGGAAGAAAATAGTTTCCAGATGCATCAGAAATAGAGTTATAATTATATCCATAAGTTTCATCAATTGATAACTTTAAATTAGGAACAACTCTATCTGCGTTATCACAACCATTAGAATTTTCATCAAATGTTACTTTTCCAGTTACTGAGTTAAAGTCGCCTCCCGGTGTAAAACTACAATACGAATTTATCTCACAATTTGTGTAGCCATAAGTTGCCATATGACGTTTGGTCTGATATATTTGTCCTTCATCTGCGCAAATATATCTCAATTTAGGATTCGAGCCGAATTCAAAAAAATCGTACGTATAATCCCCTTTTGTAGAGAGCGTAGAACCACTTTTCATAATTAACCATATAAGTTCTTTATTCCCTCCGCAAGACAAATTAGTTAGTTTGTTCATTCCTGAAACATCCAATATTGTCATCTTATTGCCACCACAAGCTAAAACCGAAATATTTTTGCACTTTTTCACATCTAAATTTGCAATCAAATTCCCTCTACAGTCTAAGCTTCCAAGATTAACCAGTCCTGTTAAATCTAATGAAGGCAACTTATTCCAGCTACAATCCAAACCTCCTAAATTAGCCATGTTTTTTACGTTCAGAGAAGATAGCTTATTGTATGCACAATCTAATGATAAGAGACTATCCAAACCTGTAACATCCAATGAAGTTAGTTTATTATATCTACAATTTAAATTGACCAGTTTTGTTAAACCTGATAAATTTAAAGATTCTAAAGCACTTTCTTTAAAATCAATTTCTGTTAAATTGGTTGATCCTAATAAATTTACGGAAGTCAAATTTCCACACCAATAAGCTCTTAAAGTAGTTAATTCCTTAAGATTACTTACGTTTAAAAATGTCAATTTGTTACTTCCACAGTCTAAAAATTCAAGGTCTTTCGCAGAAGAAAAATCTAAATTTTCAATCAGATTTCCATAGCAAAATAAATTCTTCAGACTACTTAATTTACTTATATTCAATAACGTAATTTGATTATAATGACATTTTAATATTTTTAAATTAATCAAGTTTTCAATTTTCAAAGACGTTAATGCATTACTAGAACAATCCAGCTCTTCCAGATAAGGTGAATTGGTTAGATCGAGAGAAGTAATATTATTACTTCTACATTCTAAAAATTTTAAATTCGGAAACTTTGAAATCCCTTCTAATGATGAGATAGGAGATTCACCGTTAACCTTATTTAGTGTTAAAGAACTAATTTGCAAAGCTTCACTTTCTTGAATTTCTCCGTCGTTATTGATATCAATTGTTCGAATTGAATTTCCGGCTAAGTCTTTTGGTGAAGAAAAATATAAAATAATTCTCTTAAAGACAGGATCAGGTATGTTTACAATTTGTGCCTGAATAAAAAATGGAGCTAATAAAAATAAAAAAATGTAGAGTTTTCTCATAGGTTAAATTTATACTGCTAATATATAATTAAAACTGTCTTTTTGTTAAATAAAATTTTAACAAAAAAAAGCCTCTAAATGAACATGCCCCAAAAAGTTAGACACTATTTGGGGCATTTTTATGGAAAGAAAAGTAAAGTATGACTATGCATTTAAGTTAGAATGCGTAGAATTGGTTTTAAAGAAGCA
>NZ_RPOC01000007.1 GCF_003946915.1 Flavobacterium ustbae | reverse complement strand
GCGCAAAGTTTTTTAAACCATATAAGTGATATAAGTTTAAGTACGGGATATTTTTGTTTCTCGCAGATTCTGCAGATGGAGCAGATTTCTTTAGTATATTTTAAAATATGCGAAATCTTTTAACGCAACAATAATCTGCTTTATCTGCCAAATCTGCGAGAAAAAAAAACTTTCATAATAAATCTCAGAAAAAGAGGCGCAAAGTTTTTTATATCACTTATGTGGTTTAAAAAACTTTGCGCCTCTGCGACTTTGCGAGGTTTTTTTTAAGTAAGATAAGATTTTCAAGTTCTTTTCCTTAATTAAACTTATATCACTTATATGGTTTAAAAAAACTTTGCGTTTCTGCGACTTTGCGAGATTTTTTTTAAGTAAGATAAGATTTTCAAGTTCTTTTCCTTAATTAAACTTATATCACTTATATGGTTTAAAAAACTTGCGTCTCTGCGACTTTGCGCGATTTTTTTTAAGTAAGATAAGATTTTCAAGTTCTTTTTCTTAATTAAACTTAATATCACTTATATGGTTCAAAAAAAAAAAAAGAAATTGTAATTATTCTAAATAAGAGTAATGTTTGAATTTTATAATTTTTTCTTACAGAAGATCGCTAAATTTGTTAGAATGACAAAAGTGAATTGGCTAATTTAACAAATAGACTGAATGGCTTCTAAAAAAACAAATCAGAATAAAGTAACACCCGAGGATTCTAACTCGCGACGTGACTTTATCAAGAAATCAGGACTTTTTACCGCTTTGGCGCTGACGCCGCCTTCATTGGTAATGGCTTCAGAAAAGAAATGGGACGAAAAAATAGCGGAGTATTTAGAAACCGTACCGCTTTCTATTGAAGTAAATGGCACAAAACACAATCTGAATATCGAGCCGAGAACTACTTTGCTTGATTTGCTTCGCGAACAATTACAGCTTACAGGAACCAAAAAAGGCTGTGACCACGGGCAATGTGGTGCGTGTACAGTACACGTAAACGGAACTCGAATTTTGTCATGTCTTTCTCTAGCATCGATGCAGCAAAACGCTCAGGTAACTACGATCGAAGGACTTTCGAAAGGAAAAAAACTGCACCCGATGCAAGAAGCTTTTATCAAACACGATGGATTTCAGTGTGGGTATTGCACGCCGGGACAAATCATGTCGGGAATTGCCTGTATCAAAGAAGGTCATGCTAATAGCAGAGAAGAAATAAGCGAATACATGAGTGGAAACATCTGTCGTTGCGGTGCTTATCATAATATTGTTGATGCTATAACTGAAGTGAAGGAAGGAGGGAAGGAATTATGAAAAACTTTCAGATAATTAAAGCGTTGTCATCTTCTTCGGCAATAACAGGAAAAGCCAAAGACAATTCGTCCATGTTTATTGCAGGAGGAACAAATTTGGTCGATTTGATGAAGAAGAATATTGTCGCACCAGACAAATTAGTAGATATTAACGGACTGGATTTAAAGAAAATAGAGTTTTTAAAAGGTAAAGTTTCAATCGGTGCATTGGCAAAAAACAGTCAGGTTGCCGAAGATGCTACTATAAAAGAAAAACATCCGCTGTTAGCTTTGGCTTTGGCAGCAGGTGCATCGCAACAGATTCGCCACATGGCAACAGTGGGAGGAAATATGTTGCAAAAAACACGCTGTTCGTATTATTATAACAGCGATATGCCTTGTAACAAACGCGTTCCTAAAAGCGGATGTGGCGCTATTGGCGGTTCAAATAGAATGCACGCTATTTTTGGAGCATCCGATAGCTGTATCGCCGTTCATCCAAGTGATATGTGCGTGGCTTTGGCGGCGCTTGACGCGAAAGTTTTAGTGGAAGGTCCAAAAGGGAAACGAGAGATTAATTTTACTGATTTTCATCGTCTTCCAGGAAATACTCCTGAAAAAGACAATAAACTGGATGAAAGAGAACTGATTACTTCGGTAGAAATTCCAGATAATGATTTTACCAAAAATGTTCATTATCTAAAAGTGCGTGACAGAACAAGTTATGCTTTTGCATTGGTTTCAGTTGCCGTAGCTTTAGATATAAAAAATAATAAAATTAAAGATGTGAGACTCGCTATGGGCGGCGTGGCACATAAACCTTGGCGATTAACGGAAACCGAAGAATTTCTAAAAGGAAAAACAGTTTCAGAAGAGGTTTTTAAACAAGCAGGAAACCTGTCTATGAAAGGCGCAAGAGGATACGGTGGCAATGATTTTAAATTGACGCTTGGAGGAAATGCAGTAACGGAAGCACTTACAATAGCAGCATCAAAATAATTCAATTATGAGCAAAACAAGTAATATTAATAGAGTTGACGGATTTGCTAAAGTAACAGGTTCTGCAACGTATTCGGCTGAATATAAAACATCTGGAGTTGTTTATGCCTGCCTTGTAGGGAGTACCATAGCAAAAGGAAGAATCAAAACCATCGATACTAAAAAAGCAGAATGGGCGCCGGGAGTTTTGGCTGTCATTACGCATTTAAATGTGGACAAACCTTCTGGATATCAAAAAGCAAAAGACAAACATAATTTCGGTCAGCCTTTACAGATTTTTAAGGATGATTCGGTTTTGTATTACGATCAGCCGATTGCTTTGGTAATTGCGGATTCTTTTGAACGCATGCGTTATGCAGCGAGTTTAGTTAAAGCAGATTATTTTAAAGAAGAACATTCTACTGAACTTCAAAAAGCAGCAGATAAAGAGAAAAAAGTCGAAACCGATAAAGGAAATGATTACCATCGCGGGGAACATGACGGCTATAAAAATGGTGAGGTTGTATTGGAAACAGAATATACGATTCCAACCGAAGTTCATAACCCAATGGAATTGGCGAACATTATTGCGAAATGGGACGGAAATAAACCCATTTTATATACCAAAAGTCAGGGAGTTGAAGGAACACGAAAAAGTGTTGCGGGTGTTTTTGGCGTTCCTGTTGAAGATGTTGAGGTGCATGCGGAATATATTGGTGGTGCTTTCGGAATGGGATTGCATACGTGGCCGTATGAAATTGCGGCTTTAATTGGTGCGAAAAAATTAAATCGTCCAGTAAAACTGGTTTTGCATCGCGAACAGATGTTTACCAATGTTGGTTTTAGACCGTACACCATTCAGAAAATGGGATTAGGTGCAACTAAAGATGGAAAACTAACAGGATTAACGCACGAAGCTGTGGCGATGACCTCGAGTTACGAAGATTTTATGGAAGGAACAGTAAACATGTCACGCTTTATTTATGATTGTGCGAACGTTTCTACTCGTTATAGAATTGTGCCTTTGGATACTTGCACGCCAATCTGGATGCGCGGGCCGGGAGAAGCAACGGGTTCTTTTGCCTTAGAATCTGCAATGGATGAAATGGCTTATAAATTAGATTTAGATCCGATTGAGTTTCGTAAACGCAATTATGCCGAAAAAGATCTGGAACAAAATAAACCGTGGAGCAGTAAATTTCTTTTAGAATGCTACGAAGCGGGAATGGAAAAAATTGGCTGGAAAAATCGTAAAAACGAACCAGGTTCTGTAAAAGAAGGTAACTGGTTGGTAGGTTACGGAATGGGAACAGGAACTTTTGGCTGTTACAGAAGTCCGACTTCGGTAAAAGCAAAATTTTTAGCCAATGGAGATTTAGTATTGCAATGCAGCGTAAACGATATGGGACCCGGAACGGCAACCATGATGACAGCAATTGGAGCTGAAATTACGGGTATTCCATCTGAGAATGTCATCATCGAAATGGGAAAAAGCGGACTCCCAAAAGGACCAACGCAAGGAGGATCGGCAACGACTTCTTCTGTAGGTTCGGCGGTGCATGATTCTTGTAATCTTTTGGTTAGTAAAGTACTGGAATTAGCAGGAACAAATGCGACTTTTAAAGGAATTCCAATTACGGATCTGACTTTCGAAAACGGGTTGATTTCTTCTAAAAAAGAGAAATCAAAATCGATTGCTCTGACTTCACTTTTAAGCGCTAATAAATTGGAAAACCTAGAAGTAGAGAATCTTTCTAAAGCGGCAGAAGAAGCTAAGAAATATTCTATTTACTCTTTTTCGGTTCATTTTGTAAAAGTATTAGTGAATCCGAATCTGGGTAAAATAAGATTGGCACATGTGGTTTCCTGCGCTGATATCGGAACGGTTATCAGTCAGAAAACCTCTGCGGGACAAATGTTCGGCGGAGCTGTTGGCGGAATTGGAATGGGATTAATGGAAGCTCTTGAAATCGATCATCGTTTCGGCCGTCCGATCAATAACAATTTTGCCGATTATCATGTTCCCGTAAATGCAGATATTGAAAAGCAGGAAGTGTTTTTCGTCAATAAAAAAGATCCAATCAGTAATCCAATGGGGACAAAAGGTTTGGGAGAAACTGCTTTAGTAGGAATGGCGCCTGCAATTGCTAATGCCGTTTTCAACGCAACAGGAAAACGTGTTCGCGATTTACCAATTACTTTGGATAAAATTATAGAAACCGTTAAGGTTTAAAGCCACGGATTATTTCAATTGAAAAAAAATAGCCACGAATTCACGAATTTTTTTTTCTGCTAAATCGAAAATCTCTGCAAAAGTTAAAACCACAAATTACACAAATTTTCGCAAATTTCTTTTTAAAATAATTTGTGGAAATTTGTGGTTATATTTTTTAATTAAAGCAATAATTCGTGAATTCGCGGCTAAAAAAAAATCGCAAAGCTTAAAAAAACTTTGCGACTTTGTGCCTTCGTGGCATTTATCATTAAAAATTACTTAACTGTAATTGGCAATTCAACCGTAGTTTTATCCCATCCAATAACCAAATTAGCTACATTTCCTTGCGTTGTAAAAGCAATAGATAAAGCCTCGATTACATCAGAAACGTTTTTAACCGGAACAGAAACTCTTACCACATCTTTCTTCTCGTCGTAAGCATAACCACCCCATAAATCCAATTCTTTATTGATAATGATGGTCCATTTATCTTTTTCTGGAATAGCAAATAAACTATAGTATCCAGCAGGAACTTTTTTACCACCAATAGTCACGTCTTTGTAGAATTTAATTTCTGTGTTTTCGTTAGCACCAACTCTCCAGATTTCGCCAAACTTTACAACATCTCCAAAAATAGTTCTTCCTTTTGCAGAAGGTCTTGCATAAGTAACTTTTACAACCGGATTTGGAGTATCTGTTTTTTTGAATTTAACCGCTTTGTTCGGGAAATAAGAAATATCAACTGGGCTATTGTCAAGAGGAGCAAATTTTACCACATCCTGAGCCTGAACTGTAAAAGCAGCAAACAAAGTAACTGCCAGTAAACATAATTTTTTCATAGGATTACAATTTTTTTAGATTATCACAAAGTAAGTTAATAATGAAGAAAAATCATATAAATTCAAGTCGGTTTTTTGTTAATGAATTGATAACAGATTTTCTTTTTTCGTCATTTTTTACTGTAGAGACGCACAGCAGTGCGTCTAACGTATTGTGATTCTCCGTTGTGTAGACGCACTGCGTTGCGCCTCTACAGATAATTTTGTGTTTAATATTCGCTTTTCTTCTTTGCGTACCAATCCTGCATGATATAAAATGCTTTCTTTTTCTCTCCGTCATTCGAAATTAAACCTTTACGATTATATCCATCCTGAATCCCTGGAAGCAATCTTTTAGGTGATCTAAAATCAACCAGAATCCACGGGCTTAATCCACTTAGATGTGGAATTTTTTCGATCATTTTTAAATTCTGAATGTATAGATATTCCTGATATTCCTCTGTCCAGCGTTCATTTTTTTCTCCGTGAAAACCGGCTTTTGCATCGCCTCCAAACTCAGAAACAATAATCGGTTTGTTGTATTTAGATTTCCAGACTTTTTTTTCAGCATCTTCCAGATTTCCACCGTACCAACCTAGATATTGATTGAAAGCCACCACATCTAAAACTTCTCCAATTGGATCATCTATAGTTTCATTTTTAGTTAATAAAGCCGCACTGATTAATCTGGTATTGTCTAATGATCTTGTATGTGATGCTAGATTTTTAATGAAAGTATTTCTCGCATCAGAAATAGGCGTTTCATTTGCCATTGACCAGATAATGATACTAGCTCTATTTTTATCTCTAATTATTGAAGCAGTTAACTGATCTTCGGCATTTTGGTACGTGTTTTTATTTGTAAATTCAACTGTCCAATACACCGGAATTTCTTCCCAAACCATGATTCCCATTTTATCAGCTTCGCGAATGATATTTTCGTTATGCGGATAATGCGCCAAACGAACATAATTGCAACCCATTTCTTTTGCCCAATTCAATAAACGCAAAGCATCTTCAACAGAATTAGCACGGCCTCCTTTGGCATTTTCTTCATGAATAGAAATACCACGTAAAAAAATCTGTTTTCCGTTAAGCAAGATTTTATCTTCTTTAGTTTCGATAGTTCTAAAACCAATTTTATCGTTTAGTTTTTTCCCATTAAAATCAATCGTAACATCATACAATTTTGGATTTTCTGGCGACCAGTAGGATATTTTCTTTGAAGGAATTTCAAAATTCAGATTTCCGTCAGCGCCAACTTTTCCTTTGTAATTGATTTTCAATTCTGGAATCGAAATAGAAACCGCATTTTGAGTCGAATTTAGATTATTGACTTTTACAAAACCTGAAATTACCGTAGCATTTCTTTTTTTAAGCTGAATAGTATAATCTTCTATAAAAGAAGCATCTTCCTCAATTAAAGTCACATCGCGTGTGATACCGCCATAATTCCACCAATCAGTATTTACGGTCGGAACGTCTTCTTTGTGGCGCGTATTATCGACTTTAATAACCAGATAGTTATCTTTTTGCTTTACAATCGAAGTCACTTCATAATTAAACGGAGTAAAACCGCCTTGGTGCGTACCAAGTTTTTTTCCGTTTAAATAAACATCAGCTTTGTAATTGATAGCTCCCAAATATACAAACAGACGTTTTTTAGGCGCTAAATTGTAGTCAAACGACTTTTTGAACCATACATTTCCTTCATAATATTTTAATTCCGGAACCTGCGAATTCCAATCGCCCGGAATTGTAATTGTTGGCGATTTATCAAAATCATATTCTACTAGTTCTTGTTTGTTTTGAGCGTGATAATTGGTAAAAAAAGCTCCTTTTGCCGGTTTTTCACTTTTATCGTATTGATCTAAATGAAAACTGTAAAATCCCGTTTGATAGGGATCTACAATATAATTCCAAACTCCGTTTAGTGAAGTGGTATTTCGGTTGGGTACGTTTGAGATTAGATTTTGTGCAGACACAAAAACGGAAGAGGTTAGGAATAATGCGGTTAATAGTTTTTTCATTTTTTTTGCTTTTTGTATTTGTGTTTTGCCACGAAGGCGCTAAGGCACAAAGTTTTTTGTTTTTTGATTCTCGCAAAGTCGCTAAGGCGCAAAGTTTTTTTCTCTTATTTTTTTCATCCTGACGAAGGAAGGATCTCCGCAAGAAACTCTACAAAGATTGACGATTTAGTTTGTCGATGTACTAACGGAGATCCTTCCTTTGTCAGGAAAACAAACTAGGCTTTTAAAAAAAAACTTAGAACCTTAGCCCCTTAGTAGCTCAGAACCATCTATCGAACAGAAATCCTCAAATATTCCCCTTTAAAACTTTGGTTCAAGGCGGTCATTTCAATCGGATTTCCAGAACCATCCGGAATTACCTCAATCGAAGCTTTTCCGTTTGCCATTCTGATGGATTCGCTTCCTGTTGGTGTTCCTTGATTTTTCAATGTTTTCCCTCCCTTTAAACATTGAAAATATACACTCGCTTCGTAATCAAGACAGCGTAAATTGTTGTTGTCAATTGCAATTGCGGTAACTAAATAATTGCCGTTTTTTAATTTTTCTGATGACAATTGTAATGAAACCGCTGTATCATTTTTATTGAAACGATAATTCACTTTTAAAGTGTCCGAAACTGTTTTGCCTTCTATTGTTTTTCCGATGGCTAATAAAACATTTTCACCTTTATTGAAATTGACATCCCAAGTTAAACCATTTGCAGGATAAAGGGAAAGATCTCGCTGTTTTTCTCCCAATGATTTTCCGTCATGGAATAAAGTCACTTTTTCGCAATTACTGAAAACGCTGATCGTTCTCGGCGTGTTTTCAGGTCCTTGGCGTTCTGTCCACGTATGCGATTCGATGTACGCGAAAGGCGCTGTCGCCCAGTAGCTTTTAAAAACATAATAAGCATCTTTCGGAATTCCGTTTCGGTCAGTCAGACCTTTTTGATTCATGTACGGAATATCATCTTCTGGTCGTAAAGGCGTTGCAAAATCCTTAAATGCCCACTGAATATTTCCAACAAAATTGAGATCATTCTCGGATATATGCAAATGCCAGTCAAACAAATCAACAATGTAATTTTCGCTCCAATCGCCAATTTGGGCAATGTTAGCAACTTTGGTTTGAACGATTGCTTCTTCCCAGCCTTCAGCTTTTATAACATTTTCGCCCGTTACCGGATTTTCGCTGTGACGGCCCACATGACTATCCCCGCCATATTCAGCATGAATAAAATGTTTGTATTCTTTTTTGTAAACATCAATTGCTTTCTGATAGTTTTTGTAGCTTCCAGAATACCATCCCGACCAGATCGAAGGCGAGAACACATCTACAATATGAGAACCTTCATAATACTTTCTAATCGCTGTTTTTCTCGTTGGATCTAACTTATGCGAAATGTCATTTAATTCCGTTAAAAATACATTCATTTTATCAGCATTGTCTCCGTCAGGAAAATCAGGAAGCCAGTTCATTTCGTTTCCTAAAGACCAAATTATAATACTCGGATGATTGTAATTTTGATTGATGATTTCGGCCAGCATATTTTTGGTATTAGTTTTCCAGACTTCATTTCCGATTCCGCCGCGACACCACGGCAATTCATCCCAAACCAGTAATCCTAATTCATCACAGGCTTTATAAACTTCAGGATCTTGCGGATAATGTGCTAAACGAACAAAATTTGCCCCCATTTCTTTGATCGATTTCATATCGGTCCAATGCTGTTCGTTACTCATCGCTGCACCAACCCCAGCTTGTTCTTCATGACGATGTGTTCCGCGAATTAACAGACGTTTTCCGTTAAGGAAAAACGGTCCATGATCTTTAAATTCAAACCATCTAAAGCCAACTTTTTCTGAAATGCTGTCTCTAATTTGATTTTTTTCTGATAAAAAAGCAGTTAGTTTATATAAATTCGGTTTTTCCGTATCCCAAAGTTCTGGATTTTTGATGTTTTCGAAAATGATAGTTGAAGTTTTATCCGAAACAGTAATTGTTTTGCTCGCCACTTTTTTCCCTTTCGGATTTTTTAAAGTTACCGTCAACGATAAATCTTTTGAATGATTCGGATTTACAACTGAGGAAACAATTTGAACAGAAGCTTTTTTTGCAGAAACTTCAGGTGTTGTAATCTTTATATTTTCGATATGATTTTTGTACTTGGAAACCAGCCAAACATCGCGCGTGATTCCCCCATAAATAAAGAAATCGCTTTTTTGAGACGGAATAATTTCGATATCATAACTATTATCGACACGGACAAAAACATCGTTGTTTCCTTCTTTAATAAATTTAGTAATATCAATAGAAAAGCCAATATAACCGCCAATATGAGAACCAGCTTCTTTGCCGTTTACATAAACATTTGTGGTAACATTCGATCCTTCAAAATAAAGTGAATAAACCTGATTTTGATCGATTTTTGAAATATTGAGTTTCTTTTGATACCAGCTCGCATCGCGTCTATAGCCGGGATTTAAATCCGTTGCATCTTCGGCATTCCAAGTGTGCGGTAAGTTGAGAGCAACCCAGTTGGAAGCTTTTTGCACTTCGCTGAGGTTAGAAGTATGATTTTCTAAATACAGCCAATTGTCGTTAATGTTTGTTTTTGTCTGAGCAAAACTGCTGCTCAGACAAATTTGAACAAAAACAAGGGTAATGAAAATGTAAAATGTATTTTTTATTTTATTGGTACAAAGGTTCATAGGTACAAAGCTTATTTTGAGGTTCTGAGGTACTTAGGTGCTAAGGTGCTAAGGTTTTATTTTGTTAAGATTAAAGATTCAAAGTCTATTTTACTTTGTTCAGTATCTTAGCGCCTCAGCATCTTAGTACCTTAGGACCTTTTTCGAAGAAGTGCTTCCAAAAAGTAATAATCTGCATAAATTATCGGTTCGTCAATTTCGTCGTGTTTGGGCCAGTTTCCAGTGCTGTGATCGAGTAGGAAAGGGGCATTGATCGCTGTACTCAAAATATATTTATCAGATTGTACCGATGCCATTAGTTTATCCGCGAAAGCGAGATAACTTTGATTTTGAGTATAAGTATACAATTCGTATAATGCCGAAGCCATAACCATCGCAGCAGAAACATCACGTGGCGAATTCGGAATACCTGGATCTTTAAGATCCCAATACGGAATACCGTCTTCTGGCAGATTTTTATGCGCCATAAAAAAATGTGCTGTTCCTTCAGCCTGATTTAAATAGGCAGAATCTTTGGTATATCGGTACGACATCGTAAATCCGTAAACCGCCCAAGCTTGACCGCGTGCCCAAACCGAATCGTCATTATAGCCCTGAAGGGTTGTTTTTTTTCTTACGGCGCCTGTTGTTGGATTATAATCGATAACATGATAACAGGAATTGTCGTCTCTAAATTGGTTTTTTAAAGTAGTATTAGCATGTTTTATAGCAACGTCACGGTATTTTGGATTTCCAGATATTTTGGATGCTTCAAAAAGTAGTTCCAGATTCATCATATTATCAATGATTACGGGATAATCCCAAATTTCTTTGTTGAAATCCCACGAACGAATGGAGCCCACTTTTGGATTAAACCTTGTGCATAAAGTTTCTGCGCCTTTAATAATTACTGCTTCGTATTCTTTTTTGTTTTCCACTTTTAGCGCTTCTCCAAAACTGCAAAACACTTTAAAACCTACATCATGCGAATTACTATTGACACTTTCTTTTTTGCTGAAAGGCGTCCATTTTTGAGCTTGTTCTTTGTATCGGGAATCACCTGTTAATCGGTACAATTGCCAAAGATTTCCTGCGAAGAATCCGCTGGTCCAGTCTTTTGAAGGAACTTTACGAATTTCATTAGTTTTAAGATTCATACTTCTCGGCATCGACATAGAATCGACAGGATAATCGAGCAGCATTTTGTAACGTGTTTCCAACAGTTTTTCTGTAGATACCGCTGTGTTGTTTTTCTGGGCGATAATTCCGGGCTTGCAAGCTGTCATCAGCGATGCAAAACCCAGTGTTAAAGAAACAAAATTGACATTCTTCATATTTAAATATATATTTTTGAGTACGTATTTGAACGCGGATTTTACGGATTCGCTTTCGCGAAGACGCGGATTTACGCTGATTTTTGCTTCACGCAGATTTATGCAGATTAAAGCAGATTTGAATGGATTTTTTTATTTACTCCCGCAGATTTGGCAGATTGAGTTGATTTTTTTTGTTTTACGCAGATTTTAAGAGATTTAAGCAAATTAAAAATGATTTAATTTAAATAAATCTGCCCAATCTGCCAGATCTGCGAGAAACTTAAATCTGCGCTCTCTGCCTAAATCCTTTTTAAATCTGCGTGAAATAATGACAGCCAAAAAGAAAAAAAATCCGTTAAAATCAGCTCTTTCGCGAAAGCGAAATCCGTGTCATCCGCGTTCAGTTTTATTGAAACACATAGAAACATAGAATTTTTAATATACGTTAAATAGACAACAAAAAGAAACTCGTTTCTCACACATAGCTATGTGCTTTGATGCAGAGTGAAACGACTTTTTAGACTATTAAATCTATGTTTCTATGTGTTTAAAAAATTAGTAACCAGGATTGTTTGGTTTTAAATTCGGATTAATAGCCAATTCTGTTCCTGGCAGTGGCCATAAATAATCTTTATTCGGATCAAAATTAGCATGAGGTTCCAAACCATTTGGGCCAAAAACTTCAGGGCCATTTTTCAATCTTTTGATATCGTACCAACGGATATATTCAAATGCCAGTTCTAATCTTCTTTCGTCAATAACCATTTTTCTGAAATCAGCCTGAGAAAGACCCGGCGTTACATTGGCAGGAAAAGAAACCAGTTTTCCTGCTTTATTTCTCGCTCTGGCACGAACTCGGTTTACATAACTGTCAGCCTCTGCCGTTCCCGGATTGATTTCATTTAAAGCTTCAGCAGCCGTTAGTAAAACTTCTGCAAAACGCATTGTGATATAATTGTGTTGCGAAGTTCTTCCGTTAGCTCCAGCTTTTCCCGGAAAACGGAAATATTTGGCAATATGTGGACGTGGCGCTTTTTCGTTATCGCTTGAAGGATAAATCTGTAAGGATCCGCCCGGACCTGTTTTCTTTCTGATAATCGTATCAAAACTCACTGCTCTTCTGTAATCTCGCTGATCCCAAGTATTGAAAACTTTCAAAGAAGGAACTGCAACAGAAAATCCCTGCCCGTAGCTGTAACTGTCATCTTTTAAAGATCCAGTGAAAAATGCCGTATAATCCTGACCGTAATTTCCTGAGGTTAAGTTGTTAAAATCAATTGTAAATAATGGTTCTTTTAATGAAGCCGTTTTGGTAGCATTAAACAAATCCTGAAAATCGGCATCCAAACCTAAACCAAATTTAGCTTCATTGCTAATCACAAATTTAGCTTCATCATAGGCTTTTTGAAAATTTCCTAAAGTAAGATAAACAGAGGCTAAATAACCTGCAGCAGTACCTTTTCCGGGAATTGCTTTTACTTTTGGTTTGTCATCCAGCCATTGTTTTGCAAATTCAAGATCGGCAATAATTTTTGGATACACATCTGCTTCTTTAGTTCTGCTGATTGAATTGACCTGATTTACATCATTCACCACAAAATCAATATACGGAATGTCTCCAAAAAGACGCACCAGATGATAATAAGCAAATGCTCTGGCAAAATGAGCCTGCGCTGCAATCGCGTTTACTTTTGCAGGATCGCCTGGAGTTTTTTTAGCACCTTCAATTGCCTGATTGGCAGCCGTAATAATAACATACGATTGTGGCCAAAAATTGGCAACCAATGCGTTTGTATCGTTCATATTCATATCGTTGACATCGATACGGGCAGCCTGAGTGGTTCTGTCGCCAATATCGGCCATGTCATCGCGAAGCATCAGAGCGATTGTAAATTCTCTTCCCCAATAATTATTGTGGGCAATGTTGGCAAAAGCACCATTTACAGCGGCCTGTAAATCGTCTGTATTGTTGAAGAAATTGTCGGGACGAATGATTCCAACCGGTTTTTCTTCCAAATCAGAACAGCTGAAAAAAGCGAGTGTTCCGACAAATAGAAAAGCTATATATTTTTTCATTTTTTTACTTGATTAGAATTTTACATTAAACCCGAAAGTGAACGTTCTTACGTTTGGATATCCGCCGTAATCCAATCCCAGATTGGTGTTACTTCTCGAATTGGTATCGTTCAGGTAGTTGGTTTCAGGATCGGTACCCGGATAATCTGTAATCGTCCAAAGGTTTTGCGCACTGATGTAAAAACGAACTTTATTCAATCCCATTTTCGAAACGATTTTTTCGTCTAAACTATATCCGATAGAAACGTTTTTCAAACGAATGTAACTTCCGTCATAAACAAATCTTGACGTGATTCTTTTGGTTCTCGCGGCGTTAATTGGCACATTGGTATCGGTATTTGTCGGAGTCCAAGAATCCAAAACTTCAGTTGTAGCGTTGTTATTTCCTGAAGCTAATTCCATCAAAGTATAATTCAGAATTTGATTGCCTTGTGAACCTTGGAAGAAAATATTCAAATCAATATTTTTATACGTAAAATCATTATTGAATCCAAAAATAAAATCAGGATTTGGATTTCCAATAATCGTTTTATCCTGAGAATCCAATTTTCCGTCGCCATTTACATCTCTAAATTTTTCTCCTCCCGCAATGGTTTCAAAATTGCCCGGCAATACCGTTTCTCCCTGCTGAATTACACCATCATAAACAAAGCCGAAGAAAGAACCAACAGGTTGGCCCACTCTTAAAATCTGAGATTCTGTTGCCAGGAAATGCCCTGGAGCAGAGTTGATTAAAAGATCTTTATTATCGGCTAATTTTAGCACTTTATTTTTGTTCGAAGAAATATTAAAATTCGTTGACCAAGTAAAATCGGCACCAATAAAGTTTCGAGTATTAATTCCCAATTCCCATCCTTTATTTTCTAATTCTCCTACATTTTGAAGCTGAGAAGCAATTCCAGAAACTCCCGGAAGCGGACGATTGAACAATAAATCTTTGGTAATTGTTTTATAATAATCGGCTGTAATACTGATTCGGTTATCGAACAAACCTAAATCAATTCCGTAATCCTGTTGATATGAAGTTTCCCATTTCAAGTTCGGATTGTCTAATGAAGTTAATTGAACTGCATTTGTAATCACGTCGCCGCTTACATAATAAATTTCAGAAAATCTGGAAAGAGTAGAGTAGGCACCAATTGACGGATTTCCTGTTGCTCCGTAACTTGCTCTTAATTTTAAGTTAGAAACCGTTTTGTTATCTTTTAAGAAATTTTCTTTGCTAATATTCCATCCAATTGCTCCAGAAGGAAAAGTTCCGTATTTGTAATTTTTACTAAAGCTCGAAGAACCATCTCGTCTCGCTGTGAATGTTAGCAAATATTTATCAGCATAATCAAAGTTTAAACGTCCGAAAGCAGAAATCAATTCGGTTTCAGACAAACCTGAATCTGGTTTTAAGAAAACCGTTCCGGCACCTAAATTTCTATACGAATTGGTATTGGTCAAAAATCCTCTTGATGCGGCATAGGAACTTTCGTTTTTGTTTTTTTGATAGGAATAGCCTCCAAGAACGGTCAGCATTCCTCTGTCGATAACTTCACGTTTGAAGGTCAAATAATTTTCAGTTAAGAAAGAAGAAAATCTGGTGTTGTTTACAGAAGCTTCTCCTTTAATGTTTTTCCCCGCAATTAAAGTCGACGGAATAAATCTTCCGGTCTGCGAATTATTATCGGTTAAGCCTAAAGTCGTTTTAAAATCAAGGTCTTTTGTAATCTGATATTGTGCAAAGAAATTGTTTCGGTTTACGATAGAAGTCGTTTCCAGAATATTTTCCATCGCCGTTGCGTACGGATTGTCAATATCGTCTCCAATTGGCGCTGTGGTTGTGTACGTTCCTTCTTCGTTATAAATTCCTTTATCTGGCATAAAACGGTATGCAGAGGCAATTACACCCGCAGCACCTGTTCCTCCTGCGCCCGTCTGACTCACAATTCCTTCTTTGTTTTGCTTGCTGGTAAAAGTGTTTAAACCTACTTTAAACTTTGGAGACAAATCGGCTTCGAGGTTGCTTACAATTGTGTATTTGTCAATTCCTGAATTGATTACAACTCCGTTTTGATTGAAATACGTTCCCGAAACATAGTAACGAACATTTTCTGAACCTCCTGAAAAAGACAATTGTGTATTCGAAATCATTCCGTCACGATAAATTATATCCTGCCAATCTGAATTTGCCGGACCTTGCGTATGCGTCGTGAAACTTTTTCTGTAAGCCGCAAATTGATCTGCATCTAATAAATGTAGTTTATTGTTTACCGATTGTACCGAAGTCGAGTTACTGAATTCAATTACAGGTTTTCCTGGTTTACCTTTTTTCGTCGTCACCATGATAACACCGTTTGAACCTCTCGATCCGTAAATTGCCGTTGCCGAAGCATCTTTCAAAACCTCAATCGAAGCAATATCCTGAGGCGCTGGCATAGAAACACCCGCAAAGCCGTCAACAACGATTAAAGCGTCTCCGCTGGCATTAATAGAAGTTCCTCCACGAACCCTGATTTTAACTGGCGCTCCAGGTTCACCTCCGTTGTTCGTCATCACAGAAACCCCCGCCGCACGGCCTTGTAAAGCTTGTTCTGCGTTTAAAAGCGGAAAAGCAGTCAGTTCTTTTGCAGTTACAGAAGATACTGAGCCTGTAATGTCACTTTTTTTACGTGTTCCATAACCAACCACAACAACTTCGTCAAGTGCTTTGGTATCGGGTTTTAAACTTACATTGATAACACTTTTTGTTCCAACTGGAATTTCTACCGTTTGAAATCCGACGAAGTTGAAAACTAAAACAGCATTTTTTTCTGAAACGATTACGCTATAATTTCCGTCCATATCGGCAGAAGCGCCAACAGAAGAATTCTTAATATAAACATTGGCACCAGGAAGTCCGAGTTGGTCCTCGCTGGAAGTAATTTTTCCAGTGACTTTCTTGTCCTGTGCATTCATGATGAAATTTACCAGTAAAAAAGATACCAGTAAACACCATTTAAACGGTTTGTTTTTGTGGTTTGTAAACATTCATTTTTTGGTTTTAAGGTTAAAAAGTTAGCTATAGTAGAAAATCAGCAAACTCATTCCGATGATGATAATTACAAAGAGGATTTGCAATAAATTAAAATGTGTTTTTTTGATTTTCATAAGGCAAATGTAGAAGCCAAAAAAGAAATAGAAATACAAAAAAGGGTATCTAAAAATACAGATACCCTTTTTAAAGCCTTTAAAAAAGCGAATTGTTTAAGTTAAAAGTTAAAAGTTAAAAGTTAAAAGTTAAAAGTTAAAAGTTAAAAGTTAAAAGTAAAAAAGCATTAACATCTGGTAATTCACATTTCACATTTCACATTTCACATTTGACATCTCACAATTTAATAGAAGATTTATAAAATTTATCAGCAAATTGCGAAGGTGTTTCTCCATACTTTTTCTGAAAGCATTTGCTAAAGTATTTAGGATTATTAAAACCGACTTTATAACTGATTTCTGAGACCGTTAATTTGTTTTGTTCTAATAATTGTGCAGCACGTTTTAATCGTATTTCATGAATGAATTCGTTTGGCGTGCAATTCGTCCAAGCTTTAATTTTTAAAAATAACATGGTTCGGCTTACGCCCAATTCTGAACAGAAAAACGGAATATCAAATTGTTCATTCGAAATATTTTCTTCGGCAATTTTAAATGCTTTTTTCAGAAGTTCTTCGTCCAAAGAAGAAACCGTAATTTCTGATGGAATAAAACTGTCTTCGCTAGAAAATTTAATTTTAAGACGTTCTGTTGTATTCAGCAGGTTTTTAACACGAAGTCGGAACTCCATTAAATTAAAAGGTTTACTAATGTAATCATCGGCACCACTTTCTAATCCTTCAAATTTATAAACTAAAGAAGAGCGAGAAGTCAGCAGAATTACCGGAATATGACTGGTTTTGATGTTTTCCTTTATTTTCGAACACAATTCAGTTCCTACCATTTCGGGCATAATTACATCGCTGATAATAAGATTTGGAACAAATTTTAGAGCTTTTTCTAAAGCGATTCTACCATTTTCGGCTTCGATAATATTATAGTCTTTTTTAAGCAGGTTTTTCATGAATTTTCTCAAAACCTTATGATCTTCAACCAATAAAATGGTTTGTTTTTCTTCGTTTACAATTAAATCTTCTAAGTCTTCATTTTCCACAATTTCTGAAGGTTCCAATTGTGCCTGATATTGAGCAATATCGTCACTGATTTTAAAATCAGGAATAATTTCGCTGTCAAGCAAATGTTCGCGCCCAAGCGGTAAAGTCACGGTGAAAACAACCCCGCCAGAAGGTTTATTGGTCACATCGATTTTTCCTTTATGTAGTTCCACAATGTTTTTTACGATCGAAAGACCGATTCCGGTTCCTTTATTATAGTTTTTCTGCACCTGATTGTGTGTCGGAACTTCAAAAAACAAATCAAAAATTTTATCAATATGTTCTTCGGCAATTCCAACGCCCGAATCTTCAACCGCAATAAAAAGATTTTGAGCGTCTTTATTGATTTTAATATTGATCGAACCGCCTTTTGGCGTATATCTAAAAGCGTTCGAAATCAAATTATAAAAAACACGTTCGAGTTTATAGCGGTCAAAATATACCAGAATCTCCTCGTTTTCAGTCTCAAACGTATAGTCATAACCGCCGTCTTTGGCATATTCAATAAAAGATAAAAAGATTTCTTTGGTAAATTTGACGATATTTCCATTTGCAGATTCCAGCGTAACCTGATGATTTTCGAGTTTTCTAAAATCCATTAAACGATTAATTAAACTTAAAAGATGATTCGCGCTTCCTTCGATCACCAAAAGCTTTTTATACATTTCGTTTGTTCCGTTATAATCGGCCAGAATTTGCTGTAACGGACCTAAAATCAATGTCAAGGGAGTTCTGAATTCGTGTGAAATATTGGTAAAGAAATCCAGTTTCAATTTATTGTTTTCTTCAATACGCTGGGTTTCCAAATATTCCAGTTCGAGCTTTTGTTTCAGTCTCGCTTTCGATTTCATAATCCAAATCAAACCATAAAGGCCTAAACCAATTATAATTCCGTACAATAAAAAAGCCCAGATACTGCGCCACGGAGCCGGATTTACTACAACGGTCAAAGTAGTCGGAGTCTGATTCCAAACCCCGTCGTTGTTAGCACCGCGAACTTCAAATGTATAGGTTCCGGGATTCTGAATGGCAAAATTAGCTTCGCTGTTTTTAGTCGTTGTCCAGTTGTTTTCTAAGCCAATTAAACGATAACTGTATTGATTATTTTTGGATCGAATGTAATTTGGAATCGCAAAATTGATGGAAAAATTCGCTTTATCATAATCCAAAATAATCGTTTTGGTAAAACCGATGCTTTGTTCCAAAATCCCCTCTTTGTCATGTGCATTTATGGTTTCATTTTTGATTTTCAAATCGGTTATTAAAACTTGGGGAGCGTAATTATTTAACGAAATTTTTGAAGCATCAAAAAATGTTGCGCCAGATGGACTTCCAAAATAAAACTGATTCGCACCTATTTTCAAAGCTGAATTATCATTGAATTCATTACTCGCCAAACCGTCTTTTTGGTCGTAAATGGCAACGGTTCTTTTTATTGTATTGTATTTCAAAATTCCTTGATTGGTGCTAATCCATAGGTTTTTGGCATCATCTTCTAAAATGGAATGGATAGAAGTAATAACTGAATTTCCAATTTTAAGATTGATTCGGTTGAATTTTTTCCCATCAAAATAATGAAGTCCTTTTGCTTTTGTGCCGACCCAGATTTTATTCTGAGAATCCTCAAACAAAGTCAGAATATCGTCGCCCGACAAAGAAGCATGATCGTAAAAGAAATGCTGAATTGTAAATTTCTGCGGATTGAAATTTCGAAGCGAAATGCGATTCAGACCATTTTGCGTTCCAAGCCAGATTGAATGCTGCTTGTCGATTAAAATGCTGCGAACCATATTATTGGTCAGGAAAACAGGTTTTGAAATATCATTTCCAATAATTTGAAAAGTTTTATCGACTGTATTGTAACGAATTAGACCTTTACCAAAAGTACCAATCCATAAAATTTTATTTTCTGCTTTAAGCGAATAAACACCAGATTCTTTTAATAATTCGGTTAAATCTGAAGCGATTCTGTGATCTTCAATTCGTTTAGAAATTGTATTGTAAGCTGATAATCCTTTCGAAAAAGTTCCAATCCATAAAATATGATCGTTGGAAAGACACATCGCTTTAATGTCGTTTTTATTCGATTGTCCGGTTTTGCTGTTGATATAACTTACCGCTTCGGTAGTTGCGTTAAAAATCGTAATTCCTCCGCCTTCAGTTCCAAAATAAATATTCTGATTTTTATCGGCAATTATCGAACTTACGACATCAAAACTCATCGGAATCTTTTTTGAATTCTGATTGTAATTCGAGAAATTGACATTAGAAACGTCCCAAAGATTCACGCCTTTGTAATAACAGCCAATCCAGATAGAACCTTTTCTATCCATAAAAACCGATTTTACTTTATCTATTCCGTTGTTATTGTTGCTGTTGTTAATTTTCTGCAGACTTTTATCTTTTCCTAAAATATAGATGCCGTCATACGCACCGATCCATAAATCACCTTTATTGTCAATTAATAAAGATCGAATATCAGGATTGATTTCGCGGTATTTTTCAACTGGTAAAAAAGAAACAAAAGCTTTTTCTTTCTGATCAAATTTCAAAAGGCCTTTATTTTTTGTTCCGACCCATAAATTGCCGTCTTTATCTTCAATTACCGATTGCACGTTCAATAAATCGGTTGCATTTAAAGGATAATTTTTAAAAGAAAGCTTGCCATTTTTTCTACTGATTAATTGGCATAAACCTTTTGTAGTTCCAATCCAGATTTCGCCTTTTTTGGTTTTTAGAATACTCAGAATATTATTGCTCGGAAGGGTAGAAGCATCCTCATCTGAATGAAAAACCGAGGCAAACAATCCCGATTTTTTATTGAAAATCGTTAATCCTTTAGAAGTTCCAAACCACATTTCGCCACCAATTTCACGAATGCTCCAAACGGCATTATTACTAATCGTATGATTGGCTTTGGTATGAAGATATCTCGTAAAACGATTAGAAAGAGGATCGTAACAGTTTAAGCCGTTGTAAGTTCCTACCCAGATTTTTCCCGAAGCATCTTCGTCAATTGCCAGAATATCATTGTTGCTGATCGAATATTTATCAGCAGCATCATTTCTGAAAATCGTAAAACGGCTTCCGTCGTATTTATTCAGTCCATCTCGGGTTCCAAACCACATCTGCCCAAATTTATCCTGATGAATCGCAATGACAGAACTCTGCGAAAGCCCGTCGGTTGTGGAGATGTTTTTAAGGCGGTATTTATTTTGAGAAAATAGGTTTCCGAAAATAAATACAATTGCGAGAAAAGCTATTTTGTATTTCATAGCGGGATATTTTTTAGTTTCTTTTGCCACGAATTCACGAATTTTTTCTAATCTTTTTGGTTAGATATATTGACTTTGAAATGACATTAAATTCACGAATTATTCAAATTAAGATTATAAATAATTCGTGAATTCGTGGCTATTTCAACACAAAGAAAAATCATTTTAATCTGTGTAATTTGTGGCAAATATTTAGGCTATTTTAAGCGTCTTTGCAATTGATAATTATACAACGAAGGCACTTTATCAATTGATTGATTCAAAAACTCAATATAAGGATCAACATAGTATTTGATTTCAAATTTTGTGTTTCCATGAACGCCGATGATTCTGGCTAAAGCGCCGTCTTTCATTCCGTACAGTAAAACAGTTTTTGCTGCATCTGGATTTTCAACCAAAACATTCAGATTCCAAAAAGTACTGAAAGGGCCGTGAGAAGGTTTCCAGTAATCGGCTCCACCACCGCCAAATAAAAGATAACTATTGTTTTTATCGGCTTTTAAGTGAACGGTAATATTGTCAAAAAGATTTTGATGATTGGCTCCCGAATGCTGATCTAAAAGCGGATCTATAAAAATCTCGCAGTTTTGATAGACATTCTTAGTTGAAAAAGTATTGAAACTTAAAGGATGAACAGCTGAATTATAAATCTTAAGATTTTTGACTAAAATATTATGCACGCCGCCTAAAGTTACCGTATAATGTGCCAAATGCGGACCATCGGTTATAATATCCTGAATGGTAGTATTCGCCACTTCTTCGGCTAAAATTCCGCTGTCGGCATTGGTGATTTTGACATCTTTAACCCAAGAATTAAATAATCGGGTTAGGAAGATTCCGTTATTTCCGGGTTCCACATGATGCGCGACTCTCGGAATATCAGGAAAAGTAAAACGGAGATGTTCGATTCCGACTTCGTTTAAATGTTTCCATTCGACCAACTGTGCCTGATAATTTGGTTTGATAGAAATAGTTAAAGGCGTTTTTAAAGTAATTTTAGAACCCGAAATTTTAGTGATTTCGACCTGCTGTCTTACAATTGGCAATTTGGGAAATTTCCAATGATGTGAACCTGGTTTTACTTTGGCACCCTGATATAAATCTTTGATGATTTCGCCGTTTTCATCGTCTTTATTGAACAATTGTAATTCGACAACATCACCAACTTTTAGATTTTTAACTTCAGAAACGGTAATAACATGTTCGCCCATTTTCCCCGAACTCACTTTCGCCAACGGATTCGGTTCTGGTTCGTATTTATCCAAATAAGATTTTACACGTTCGCCCGGAACTTGTGTCCAGATAAAACCGCCTGACCACGCATATTGCGAAAAAGGAAGATCAATGTTATTTTCAGGTTCACGCTGACGTTTATCAAAAGTGGTTAAATATTCACGAAGTTCCGCCAAAACTTCAGAATCTTTAAGATACATCATCGGTCTTGGACAGTAAATTTCGGTTCCGTTTTCAGCAGAACCAGCACCGCGAAGTACAAAATTACTTCTTTCGATATAGAGAATTTCGCTTAGAATAATTCGTCCTGCAGGCAATTGTAGGATAACATTTCCATCAACAGCATTTGCTGTTTTAAAAGCTTTTAAAAGCGCTTTCGAATCGTCTAATTCGTCATTGGCTTTTACGCCAAAATCTGTTGCATAGATAATTTTTCCATCTGATTCAGGAATGGGTTTTTCACCAAAATGATAACCCGCATAACTGAAATCGGGTAAATAGTTTGTTTTTTGAGATAGGATTTTAGGGATTTCCTGCGCTACTAAAGTATTCATGAAAAGACCGCAGGAGACAAGAATGGTTTGGCGAATCATGGTTTTGTGGTTTTTGTGGTTAGTAAGTTTTTTTGTTTTTTGCCGCTAAGACACGAAGGCTCTAAGATTTTTTGGTTCGCGCAATCCCGATAGTTATCGGGAGCAGAGACGCAAAGATTTTAAGTCTAGTTTGTCTTCCTGAGCGAAGTCGAAGGACGCATAAGTAGCTCCGCAAACAAAATCGACAATCTTTGTCGAGCTTCTAGCGTGTCCTTCGACTTCGCTCAGGAAGACAATAATGAGAATAAAAAATCTCCTTAATCTGCCAAATCTGCGAGAGAAAAAATCCTTTTAATCACTTTAATCAGTGGTAAAAAAAAACTTTGCGTCTCTGCTCCCGATAACTATCGGGATTGCGAGATTAGAAAAAAAACTTTGTGCCTTCGTGCCTTAGTGGCAAAACAAATTATAAAGATCGCTTTATTCCCAGTTCCAATCCACGCAATTCAGCAAGTCCTCTTAAACGCCCAATTGCAGAATAACCTGGATTGGTCTTTTTCTTCAAATCATCCAGCATTTGGTGTCCGTGATCGGGACGCATTGGCAATTGACTGTTGTTTCTTTTTTCTACTTCTAAAATCGCTTTTACCACTTCGTACATATCAACATCACCTTCTAGATGATTGGCTTCGTAAAAACTTCCTTCTTCGTCGCGTTGCGTGCTTCTCAAGTGAATGAAATTCATTTTATCGCCGTGACGTCTTACAATTCCCGGTAAATCATTATCAGCACGAACGCCGTAAGAACCTGTACACATTGTAAATCCGTTGGATGGAGAAGGAGCAGCATTCATTAATTCAACCAAATCCTCTTCTGTGCTTACCACTCTAGGCAAACCTAAAATTGGGTAAGGCGGATCGTCTGGGTGAATCGCCATCAGAACCCCTTTACTTTCTGCAACTGGAATAATTTCTTTCAAAAAGTGGAAAAGATTATTCTTTAAAGCCTGTCTGTCAATATGATTGTAAGCGCTTAATGTCACTAAGAAATCTTCAACCGTATACGCTTCTTCAGCACCCGGAAGTCCAGCCAAAATATTTCGTTGCAATTTTACTTTATCTTCTTCGTTCATTGCATCAAAATAGTCTCTCGCTTTCTGAATTTGTTCCAATGAATATTCTTTTTCTGCGCCAGGTCTTTTTAAAATAAACAGCTCAAAAGCAGCAAAAGCATTAATATCAAAACGTAACGCTTTTGAACCATCTTCAACCGTATACGATAAATCTGTTCTTGACCAGTCTAAAACCGGCATAAAGTTGTAGCAAACGCATGTTATGCCACACAGAGCCAAATTGCGAATACTTTCTTTGTAATTTTCAATATATTCCAGATAATTCCCAGTCTGTTTTTTAATGTCTTCGTGAACGGGAATACTTTCTACAACTGACCAAATCAAACCAGAAGCGCCTTTTTTAGGATCGCCATCTTCGTGTTCGATTTCTACTTTTCGTTTAATGATTTCTTCAATTGTCCAAACCTGTCCGTTCGGAATATGGTGTAAAGCCGTTACAATTCCGGTTGCTCCGGTTTGTTTAATATCTTGTAAAGAAACAGGATCATTTGGTCCGAACCATCTTAATGTTTGTTCCATTTTTTATATTTTTTTTGTCCTGCAAGGTTTTCGAAATCTTGTAGGTATAATTATTTATAAAGCTTTTTTGAGGAGCTATTTCCCGCTATCCGTTTCAATCTTTTTTATTTTTAAAGAAAAAATAAAAAAGGATTTCCACTTCTATCGGGGCTAGGGCACTCGTTTTCATAAGAATCATTTATTATTTTTCGAATCTTAGAACGTATATTTCATACCTACAAGGTTTCGAATATCTCGCAATATTGCAAAATGATTACTAGTGTTAATTAGTGAAATTCGTGTTTAAATCTAAACCTACAAGGTTTCGAAAACCTTGCAGGAGAGCACGCTAATTAAATACTCGTTGCAGCAAAACCGCCGTCTACTTTTAATATAGTTCCCGTTACGAATTTTGACATGTCGCTGCATAAAAATAAAAGTGCACCGTCAATATCTTCTGGAGTTCCAAAACGTCCCATTGGTGTGTGATCGATAATTTTTTCTCCTCTTGGCGTTAATTTCCCTTCTGGAGTCAGTAATAAAGCACGGTTTTGTTCTCCGATAAAAAATCCTGGAGAAATAGCGTTTACACGAATTCCTTCGCCGTATTTCTGAGCAAGTTCAACCGCCATCCATTGTGTGAAATTATCAATCGCCGCTTTTGAAGCTGAATAACCCACAACTCTTGTTAAAGGTCTTTGTGCAGATGCCGATGAAATGTTGATGATATTTCCTGATTTCTGTTTTGCAAAAAGATCCGCAAAAACCTGAGTCGGAAGCATAGTTCCAATAATATTCAAATCAATCACTTTTTGCAAATCATCGCTTTTCATATCGTAAACCGCTTGATCGGGCTGAATCGTAGCTCCAGGCATATTTCCGCCCGCAGCATTAATTAAGATATCAAGACGCCCGTATTTTTCAACGATAAAATCTTTTGCTTTTTCTACTTCTTCTTTGTTTAAAACATTCGCCTGAATAGCAAAACCTTTTCCGCCATTTGCTTCAATGTCTTTTACGGTATTTTCTGCTTTTTCAAGTGACTGCGAAACGATTCCCACAATTACGCCTTGTTGTGCCAAAACGTTAGCGAAACGGCTTCCTAAAACTCCTGCACCACCTGTAATTAAAGCTATTTTTTCTTTTAAATTAAATATTGAATCCATTAAATTTTTAATATTTCAATACTTTAAATTCCAAATTCCAAAGTTTTTTGGAAAATAAAGTATGTTTATGTGTTGTTAATTTATTATTTAAGTTTTGTTGGAATTTGGAATTTAAAAATTGGAATTTAAAATTAACCTTTCCTAAGATTCTCAATTATCTCCAAAACGTTTTTAGTTTCCTTTTCGATGGTATCGTATTCTTCATATTCCATTACTTTTTTGCTGATAAGTTTGCTTCCCATTCCAACTGCCGAAACTCCAGCGTTAAACCAGCTTTGAATACTCGTTTTTGTTGTGTCAACTCCGCCCGTTGGCATAAAAGTTAGATTTGGAAAAACATCTTTAATCCCACTCATGAAATCTGGGCCTAAAATATTTCCTGGGAAAAGCTTAATGAATTGTACTCCGGCGTTTTCTGCCGCAATAATTTCTGTCGGTGTCATGCATCCAGGAGCGTATAGAACTTCTTTAGAAATTAAAAAAGAAGCCACTTCAGGAACAAATCCCGGACTAATGAAAAAGTCAGCTCCAGCTAAATAGTACGTTTCTGCCTGCGCTAAATTTTTAATCGTTCCAATTCCCAAAAGCATATCTGGCATTTCGGCATTTCGAACTTCAATCATTTTTTTGAAATTGGACAATGCTTCAGGACCACGGCTTGTATATTCAACCGCTTTGATTCCGACCTTATAAAGTGATCTTAAAATTGCAATGGTTTTATTTTCGTCACTGTTAAAATAAAGTGGAAGTGTTCCTTGATTAACAATCGCGTCAATGGTATTTTGAATTTTGCTCATGATTTATATTTTTACCTTAATAACAACTTTTCGCAATAAACCTTCGCCAATCATAGCCGTATGAACGTCCTCTGGAAATAAAATCGCAAATTGTTTTTCCTGCAATTCAAAGAAAGTATCTGGAGCATCGTGAAAGAAACGAACATCTCTTTCATCACTATATTCTCCATTTGGGTTCACACATTTTTCTCTAGGTTTCCATGCAAAAGCTTCAGGGCCTTTTAGCGAAATCTGAATGTCGATGTTTTGGTCATGACATTCAAAACCTTTTACCGCTTCTTCGCGCGTGTTTCCCTGACCAGAAATGGTGATTAATTTTAAGCCTTCTCCAATTTCTATCGCGCCGTCTGGTAAATTGCTGATGTCGTTTTGATTTACATAATCGAATGCTTTTTTAAAATTGGGATGGAGTCCGTAATATTTTGCAGCATTTTGTAATGAATCTATTATCATTTTATTTTGGTTTTTTAATGTAATGTGTATATTTGCGTGTGCGTACACGGTGGTTTTACAAATGTATATAAAATGACATTTAAAACAAGCTGTTTTTTATAAAATAAATTAATTTCACCAAACTGCTTTTAATTTTTTAACTTAAAAAAAATCAATATCATAACAATTAAGAAAATCGCCGAATTAGCGAATACCTCTCCTGGAACAGTAGATAGGATTTTGCACAATCGTGGACAAGTGGCACAGGAAACTGTCGATAAGGTCAATGCGATAATTGAGCAGTTTGGCTATAAGCGAAATATTCTGGCGAGTAATCTGGCTTTGAATAAGAAGTTTCGTTTTGCCGTTTTTCTACCAAAATCTGAAACATTGGAATACTGGAAAAGTCAGGTTGACGGAATTGAAAAAGCGGCTTTGGAATTTAGTAAATTCGGAATTGTATTGGATTATTTTTTCTATGATTACAATCTAATTTCTTTTAGAGAAACTGTAAAAAAAGTGATGCAGTTTGAATGCGATGGTTTACTATTTGCACCAATTTTTTACGAAGATTCTGTTTTGTTTTTAAAAGAATATCAACAGAAAAAAATTCCCGTTGTGATGATCGATTCGAATGTTTCTGATAGTAACGAACATGCTTATGTTGGACAGGATGCTTTTCAGAGCGGTTATTTGGCTGGAAGATTAATCAGTTTTGCTGTTAAAAATGAAAGGCATGTTTTGATTTTTAAAATTACCCGCGAAATCGAAAGCACTTCTGTTTACTTACAGCGTATCAACGGATTTTATTCTTATTTTAAAGATCACGATGAATTGACCAATTTTAAATTTTCGGAAGTTACAATCAAAGATTCAGGAATTGACCAATTGAATGTGGAAATGTTTTCAGATGTAAACAGCGTTTTTGTACCCAATTCCCGAGCGTATATCGTTGCTCGATTTTTAGACGAAAACAATATAAAAGGTGTTCGAATTATCGGCTACGATTTATTAAATGAAAATATAGAATATCTCAACAAAGGCGTAATTGATTTCTTAATCAATCAAAGACCAGAACAACAAGGTTATATGGGAATCAATTATTTATACAAAAAACTGGTTCTTCAGGAATCGGTTGAGAAGACGCAATATATTCCGTTGGAGATTATTTTAAAAGAGAATTATTTTCCTGTTAAGCGACTGAGTTGAATTTGCCACGAAGACTCTAAGGCTCAAAGTTTTTATTCTCACTTTTTTCTCAATCAATATAAACATAGCCCAAGGTTTCAACCTTGGGAAACGTATTGTAATTACAATTGCTATTAACAACTATTGCGGATATTCGTAGCGTACCCACGGTTGAAACCGTGGGCTATGTTATGAGCTGTGTGTAGCATTTTTTTTAAAACTTCGTGCCTTAGTGGCAAAAAATCACTTTTTAACTTTCACAATCAGAGAATTATTAATCTTTGTAGCAAAATCACTCAAATATTTTTCCCATTCTTGTTTTGTTTGAAATGGACTTCCTTTTTTCCATCCAAAACCTACATAATAAATCGCTTTATTATTTTTAACAACAATATTTCCGTAAAGATTGCTAAGATCTTTTTCATCCGTAACATGATTATCAAAACTAGTTAAAGAACCTTTTGGAGCAACAAGTCCAGTTCCAATTTCCGAATCGTCGATCGGTTCCCAATAGCTTAACCAGCCTTCTTTTAAATTCGTTCCAATAGTTCCTTTTTTCTCGTGAAGCGTTAATCCAGCGGCGATTTCTTTTGTTCCTGTGATATTGATTTCAAAACGAGAAAGCTGACTTCCATAATCTAAACTGATTAATTTAGATTCGGTTATTTTGTTTCCCTTTGCATCCCAATCGGCGTAGGTTAAAATAAAACTCGTTCTGATTGGTCCGATTGTAATGGTTTTCCAACTGACGAAATTTTTAGAAAAATAATATTTTCCATCCACTTTTACGGCAATTCCGCCCACGCCACGGCTGTCACCTACGTGAAAATTATCCAAACCTTCGCCAGTATCTTTATGATAGGTTCCCGTTCCGTTTGTGGCTTTTTCGTACCATTTATTGATGATGGGATAATCAACTCTTTTTAGCCAGGCGTCAATTCCACTGGTTAAAGTGCCGCCCGGGATTTTATCTTCGACCATTTTTTGAGCAACAGGCCCGTAAGTTCTAAAAGCAACTTTGTTATTTTCCCAAGCATAATCGTCGGTACGTTCTGGAACAAAGCGGGAATAACAACTTATAACTTTTGAAGCCGACGGATTTGTTCCAACAAAAATCTCAAAATTTTGTTTTGATGAAGCTTTCATTTTAGGCTGAAAAAGAAGCACATCTGCAATTCCGTCGCCGTCATTGTCTACGGTTTGGGTTTCAAGAAAGGTATTATTTTCTTTAATAGCATAATCTTCAAGTTTTGCCGAAGCAGGCAAACCCAAAGATTTTTTCGTCAATTCGATGGTTTCAAATTCTCTTTCTACCTTTAAATTGTTGGTTATCGTGATTATTTTGTTTTGAGAAAAAGCAGCAAAATTGGCGGTCAGAAGGATTATGATAAGAAGATGTTTTTTCAAAATTCGCATGTTTAATAGTTTTTCATAAAAGTACAAATCAAATAGAAAATGAAAATACAGAATAGGAGTAATTCTGTACAAAACTCTTTTAATTAGATAATTTGTCAATTTGGATAATTAGATAATGATGTATACTCGTGAAAATGTTTTTTTTGCTATTCTATTAAATTATCGCATTACCCAATTATCTAATTATCTCAATTACCAAATTTTCTAATTTACTTTTTGTAAATTGAAATCTATTAAAAAACAACAGAAATGGTTAAATGTATAATTTTCGATTGTGACGGAGTTTTGGTCGATACAGAAAAAATTGGAAACGGAATATTGCTTGAAATGGCACAACAACACGGATTCGAAATGGAACTGGAAGATGCTTACCGCTATTTTAATGGCAGAAGTTTAAAAGATTGTTTTTGCCATATTGAAGAAGCGATTGGACAAAATCTTCCAGAAACATTTGAAAATGAATATCGTGCGAAAAGTTTTGAAGCCTTTAAAACTCAGGTAAAACCAATGGGAGGTATTGAAGATTTCATCAATAAACTTAAAATTCCGTATTGCGTCGCATCAAGCGGTCCGGTGGAGAAAATTCGTTTAAATCTCGAAGTTTCCGGTTTGCTGGATAAATTTGAAGGTAAAATTTTCAGTTCATATCAGATAGGCAGTTGGAAACCAGAGCCCGGAATATTTCTGCATGCGGCTAAAGAAATGGGTTTTGAGGTAAATGATTGTGTTGTTATTGAAGATAGTAAATCTGGTGTAAAAGCCGGAATTAGCGGAGGATTTAAAGTGTACGGTTTAGTAAATGGTTTTAATAACGAAGATTTAGACGAAGAAGGAGCCACGCTTTTTAGTTCTTATGATGAATTGGGTAGATTGTTGAAAATGTTTTGAACCATATAAGTGATATAAGTTTATTTAAAGAAGTACGCATTAAAAACGGCTTAGACTCCGCTCAGCCTGATATTAGGTTGTCTTCCTGAGCGGAGTCGAAGGATATGCGCAAAACTTTGACTAAGTTTACTAAATTGAATTTAGAGTTTTTAAATCTGGAAAAGGCTTTGACTCTGCTCAGCCTGACAACATCATGTTTTGGAATTTGGATTTTTAAAAATTGGAATTTAATAAGCTAATTGTCATTTTGACTAATTCTTAAATTATAATGTAATTTGTTGCGTTAAAATTAAATTTAATATATTTGAATTTAAACATTCGTTTTTTTAGTCTGTTTTTATGATGAAAATTATAATTGCTTATTAATAAAAACGTTTGGATTTTATTAAAGAATAACTTTCCCAAAGAGTTATTTTTTTAAGGTTGTGATTCCCAAAATCGCAGCACTAACCTACAGATAGAAAGAAAATGACGAAATTTAAAATTAGAATTTCAATTCTAGCCTTATTATTCATTTCCCCACTTGTAATTTCTCAAGTTAAAAAAATTGGAGTTCCGTTTATAACCAATTACAGTCCAAAAGCGTATAAGGCGGCAGCAGAAAATTGGGATGTTTTACAGGATTCTAACGGAATGATGTTTTTTGCCAATCATTTTGGAATCATGCGTTTTGACGGCGTGCGCTGGGGAATTGTCACGCAACCCGAAAACCGAAGCATGGTTCGCTCTATGGCAATTGATAAAAGCGATAAAATTTATGTTGGAGCTCAAGGTGATTTTGGCTACACGATTCAGCTTCCAAACGGGCAATATCAATATAATTCTTTGGTAAAACTACTTCCTAAATCGGCTCGAAATTTTGGAGATGTACTGCATACTGTAATCCGAAATAATGAAGTGATTTTTTTCTCTTACGAAAGGATTTTTATTTATAAAAAGAATAAAATCAAAGTCTTAGATGCTAAATCAAGTTTTGATGATTTTTTTGAAGTTGGACAGAAAATCTATATTTCAGACAATGACGAAGGTTTGTTACAGTTAGAAGGCGATAAATTAATTCCTGTTGAAAATGGCAAGAAGTTCACCGGAATGCAGATTAGAAAGATTTTTCAAGCGCAAAAAGGCCTTCTTTTATTCACTCAAAAAAATGGAATTTTTATTTATGCAGCAAATCAAATTAAGCCTTTTGTAACAGAAGTTGATCATTTATTGAAACAAAATCAGATTTCAGCAGGAATTCAGCTTTCAGACGGTTATTTCGGAATCGGAACTCGCCAATCGGGATTGATAGTTATAGATAGTGCGGGAAGATTGATTCAGCATATTGATAAACAAATTGGACTTCAAAACGAATATGTGACTAATTTTAAAATGGATAGAGAGGGCAATTTGTGGGTGACGCTGAAGGGCGGCATTTCACAGATTCAGATTTCATCTCCTCTTTCAAAAATTATAGACAGTTCCAATTCAGAAACCAAAATTTATTGCAGTCAGATTTACCAAAATAAATTATATATCGGTACCGACAACGGTTTGTTTTGGATAAATTGGGAAGCGTATAAAAGCGGAAAAAGAGAAAATGTAGTCTTTCAGCATATTTCAGGAATGTCTGAAAATGTCTGGAACGTTGGTGTTTTTGGGACCTCATTATTGGCTTTTGAAAAAAACGGAATTTTTGAAATTAGTGGAAATTCCGCGAAAGCGATAGCCAAAATTGATGGTGTATGGAAAGGAATTTCTATACCCAATCATCCAGATTTATTACTTGCAGGCGGTTATACAGGTTTGTATCTTTTAAAGAAAATAAATGGTTCTTGGGTTTTTCAGCATAAAATAAGAGGTTTTGAAGAAAGCAGCAGAATCATAGAAACCGACAAAGCAGGCAATATCTGGATCGCACACGGATACAAAGGAATTTACAAACTTAAATTTAATTCGAACTTTGATACTGTGACTGACCTTCAGTTTTATAATGATAAAAATGGTTTTCCGTCAAGTTTATTTTTGAATACATTTAAAATTAATAATCAAATTGTATTTGGAACAACTAAGGGAGTTTACAAGCAAGATGCGGTTTCAAAAAAAATGATTCCAGATCTGGATTTTAAAAAATATCTCGGCTTTGAAAATCATATTCGGCTATTAAAGCCAGATAATCAGCATAACATTTGGTACGTTTCTGGCGAAAATACCGGAAAAATGAGCAAACAAAAAAACGGAAATTTTAAAGTTGAGGAACTTCCTTTTAGAAAACTCCGCTATTTGTATGTTCCTGGTTTTGAAAATATTAAAACCACGCAAACAGGCGATGTTTTCTTTGGCACACAAGAAGGGTTGATTCATTACAGTCCTATTAAAAACAAAAAATATCAAACAAAATACAAAGCGGTTATTTCTGAAGTGAAATGTATTTTTCCTAAAGACAGTCTCTTGTTTTCCAGCCGATATGATGTGCTTCCGAATAAAAATGGATCGCACGAAAAATTGCCAACTACATTATCTTATTCTAATAATGCATTGCATTTTTCTTTTGCGTCGCTTTGTTTTGATGATGCAGAGGCTACTCAATACGAATATTGGCTGGAAGGTTTTGAACCTACTTGGTCAGATTACGGCCTTCAGACCGAAAAAGAATACACGAATCTGCCAGAGAATGAATACGTTTTTCATGTAAGGGCAAAAAATATTTATGATGTCGTAAGCGATGAAGCCGTTTTTCGTTTTGAAGTTTTACCGCCTTGGTATAGAACCGTTTGGGCTTATGTTTTGTATTTTGCACTTTATATTGTGGTTATTTATTTGATTATTAAATATCAGAAATCTGTTGCTAGACAGCAGCGTGAGCAATTGATTGAGAAGCAGGATAAAGAATTGCTTCGAAGCCGTGCCGAACTTAACGAACAAAGGTTGACATTTGAAAAGGAAAACATGGAGATCATGAAGGAGAATCTTCAAACGACGATTAATTTAAAAAATGCCAAAGTGGCTTCTAATACCGTCAACTTGATTCATTTAAATGAAATCCTGCTTTCTATAAAAGAACTGATCTCACAGATTGATAAAAAGAATGATCCAAACGTAAACTTTGCCATTTTGACCAAAATCAATAAACTGATTGATCACGAATTGCAAGGTGACAAACACTGGAACGAATTTGAAGAAATTTTCAATCAGCTGCACGATAATTTTATGCAAAGATTAAAAGCAACTTATCCCGAACTTACTCCGCGTGATATGCGTTTGTGTGCGTATCTGCGAATGAACTTTAATACAAAAGAAATTGCACCACTTTTAGGAATTTCTGTTCGCGGTGTGGAAGATACCAGATACCGTATCCGTAAAAAACTGCAGCTTCCGTCTGATACTAACATCACCGAATTTATTCTTAATTTTTAATAACGCGAGTTATTGCACGCGGATGACACAGATTCGCTATCGCGATCCCAATAGCTATCGGGAGCAGATTACACGGATTTTTTTATAAATCATAAATCCGATTTTTTCCGCGTCTTCGCGATAGCGAATCCGTGTCATCCGCGTCCTATCTTTTACGTTTTTTTAAGAGTACCGTAGTCAAACCGTACTCTTAAATGTAAGTCTAGCCTGATTTTTTAGTTAATATTGTGCTGTTATTGTCGGAAAATACAAACTCTTTCGTAAAGAAGTCTGTTTGGAAGAAATAACAATTACTAACTAAAACCTATTTAAAAAATGAATCAAAATGACTCTTTTTTCGGCCGACCACCGAAAAGCAATTCTTATTTATTTAAACAATTTTGTGTTGCCGTTTTATTCTTACTGCTGCCCATTTTTAAAACTCATGCCCAATGTAATACGCTCGTTTGGTCTGATGAATTTAATGGCACTACGGTAGATTTAACCAAATGGCAGAGCATTTCAGGAAACGGTTGTCCTTCGCTTTGCGGATTCGGAAATGCCGAAGCTCAACGTTACGATCCCGATCAGGCAACAATTGTAAAAGAGGGAACAAATAGTTATTTAAACATTGAGGCCAAATATGCGCCAAATGCGCAATTTCCGGACCAACCTTATGCTTCTTCAAAATTGACTACTGAAGGAAAGTATTCTCTAAAATACGGGAGAGTTGAAGCCCGTATGAAATTGTCTAACGGACAGGGAGCGTGGCCGGCATTCTGGATGCTCCCAATGAATGGAAACTGGCCGTACACGGGAGAAATTGACATTATGGAAGCCAAACACAGAAACCCGCAGTCGGTAGATGGGACGATTCATTATGATGGAGGTGGTTATCATTTTACAGGAAGAAGTTATTCTTCTCCGGTAGATCTATCGTCAGGTTTTCACGTTTATGCTGTAGAATGGGGACCAAATATCATTAAATGGTTTGTAGACGATGTCTTATTTCATACGGCAACGCCAAATACAACGGTAAACGGAGGCTGGCCTTTTAATGATAGTAATTTTTATATCATTTTGAATCTTGCTGTTGGAAGTGCAGGAACGCCTTACACAAGCGTAAATGGAGCGGGCGTACCACCAATTCCTGGGGATTTTCCTGCTAAAATGCAAGTAGATTATGTGCGTGTTTACGACGGAAGTTTTAAATATGCCGTAACGGGAGACAATAAAGTATATCAAAACGAAACTGCTAAAACGTATTCTGTAAATGCGATTACTGGGGCAACGTACAACTGGACAGTTCCGGCAGGCGCAACAATTGCTTCCGGACAAGGAACAAATACTATTACGGTAAACTGGGGAACAGCAGGCGGAGACGTTTCTGTAGTCGCCTCAGTTTCGGGATGTCCTGTAAATACGTATAAACTGGCGGTTACAACCGAACCAGCTTTACCAGTTGAAAAAATCCACGAAGATTTTCAGACCAATAGAAATGTATTGTATCCGATAAAAACAGGTGTTTTGACAGAAGCGGTTGCCAATCCTTCGGCAACAGGAATTAATACCTCGACTTTGGTTGGACGATACGTTCGTAATTCTTCTGAATTGTATGATGTTCTGAATATTAGAAACGTTACGATTACAAATGCCAATGATTATGTTTACGGAAGAAAAAGACTTTCGTTTGATATTTATACGTCGGCTCCGGTTGGAACCAAAATTTCGATGCAGTTAGAAAACAGTAATGTGACTACGGCAACCAATTATCCGTCGGGAAGACATAGCGGCTTTAAAGCGACAACAACTGTTCAAAATAAATGGGAAACGATTGAATTTGAATTCGAAAAAATCATCGATCCAAATACAAGTGCTTTGACAATCAATAATGTGGTGGTTCTTTTTGAATCGAATTCGAATTCGGGAGCGACTTATTATTTTGATAATCTGTTGA
The DNA here is from genome assembly GCF_003946915.1 of Flavobacterium ustbae. Classification (GTDB taxonomy): domain Bacteria; phylum Bacteroidota; class Bacteroidia; order Flavobacteriales; family Flavobacteriaceae; genus Flavobacterium; species Flavobacterium ustbae. The sequence goes on along the minus strand of NZ_RPOC01000007.1, from coordinate 217,398 downwards.
CAAAAGCGGCACCGGAAAAACCAATTATTGCGACTGATGTTTTGCAAAACTACGACGGAATCAATAAAATTATAAAAGGAACAACAACGGGAACATATTCTGTTGTGGCAAATCCTGGAAGTAATTCGGTTAACGCTTCCGCGAATGTGGCGAGGTACGTTAGAAACGTGACCGAACAATATGACGTTTTATTTTTCAATACGCAAAGCACTATCGAAGATGCTGGTTTATTAAAAAATCAGACTAATAAAATTATGATCGATGTATATACTTCGGCACCAATTGGAACGGTTGTAAGTATGAATTTAGAAAACAGTGCAACATCGCTTCCTGCCAATTTTCCTACAGGAAGAAACAGTAATTATGTAGCGATTACAACCAAACAAAATCAATGGGAAACTCTAACTTTCTATTATAATTCAAGTCCAGATCCTGGAACTTCCAATCTTGCAATTAACCAAATGGTTTTATTGTTCAATTCGGGTTCTTACACAAGCGATACTTATTATTTTGATAATATTAGAATTGGTTCGACTAAACTTCCGGATACTTTTACGCCTGGAGTTGTTTACGAAGATTACCAAAACACGCATAATATCACGTTTAGAGATGCAATTGGAACCTATACGCCTAACACCGCAAATCCAAATGCAAGCGGAATCAATACCTCTAACAATGTTGGAAGATACGTTCGCAAGTCAACAGAATTGTATGATAATTTCTCTTTCAATACGACTTTGACCAATATCGGAGATTTCAAAGGAGGAACGAAAAAATTCGCGATGGATGTTTATACTTCTGCGCCGGTTGGATCGATTATTTCTTGGCAGGCAGAAAGCAGTGCTTCTATACCTTCTAATTACCCTGCGGGTAGACACAGTATTTATCAGGGAGTTGTAAAACAATCAAATGCTTGGCACACCGTAACTTTTACGTATGCAAGTTCTCCAGATGCCTCAACTTTAGACAGCGAAGTAAACCGTTTTGTTTTCTTGTTTGAACCAGGAACAAACTCTGGAAATACGTACTATTTTGATAATCTGAGAGCTTTAAATTTAGTTTCAACAGAAAATCCAGCGGGATTGCCTGCACCTTGGATCAGTACTGATTTAGGAGCGGTTACCCCGGCCGGATCAGCTTCGCATGCTAACGGAACTTTCACCATTAAAGGTTCAGGAACAGATATTTGGGAAACTAGCGATCAGTTTCAATATGTGTATAAGCCAATTACTGGCGATGCTGAAATTATTGCTAAGCTAAATTCGTTAACAAATACCAATACGTATGCAAAAGCAGGAGTAATGTTCCGTGAGACTTTGACAGCAACTTCTAGACACGCTATGACTACTTTGACTGCGGCGGCTGGAGCAGAGTTCTTGTCAAGAGATGCTGTTGGAGTTGCAACAATTCAGCAGGGAACAGCAGGAACAACTCCAAAATGGATTCGTACAGTAAGATCAGGAAATACTTTTACTTCTTTCATTTCAGATAATGGTACAACCTGGACTCAAGTGGGTACGGCCAGAACTATTGCTATGGCTAGTACAATTTATGTTGGAATGGCGGTTACGTCTCACAACAATGGAACTTTAACAACAGGAGTTTTCAGCGATGTGATCGTTAGAAATATTACGCCAAATCCGAATGTGAATCTGGCTTTAGGAAAAACGGCCACATCTTCAACAGACGAAAATCCGACACTTTCTGCATCAAAAGCAACAGACGGAGACAGCACAGTGACAAGATGGGCAAGTTCTTTTGCCAATGCAACCGAATGGATTTATGTTGATTTAGGAGCCAATTACAATCTTAACCGAGTGGTTTTGAAATGGGAAGCCGCTTACGCAACGCAATATAAGATTCAGCTTTCGGCAGATAATGTTTTCACAGAAAATGAAACCATCAATACACAAACAGCTTCTGACGGAGGAACAGACGATTTAGCAGTAAGCGGATCAGGAAGATACCTTAGAATTTTATGTACCGCAAAAGCTTTGGCTCCATATGGATATTCATTGTTTGAAATTGAAGCATACGGATCGTCGTCAACGGCTAGAATGGCTTTGAATGTTGCAGAAGAACCTCAGACAGAAGAAGTTGTTTTTGCGGTTTATCCAAATCCGACAACAAATTATGTTCAGGTTTCATCTCCTGAAAATTTAAACAATAAAGTCATTACAATTTATGACAATACAGGAAATTTGATTTTAGAAAATAAACCTCAAGGAAACGAAAGCGTAATTGACGTTAGTAAACTTAACAGAGGAATCTACATTCTAAACTTCAAATCAGATCAAAAAAGCTGGACAAAAAAGCTGATCAAAAAATAATTTAAAAATCCGTCGGGTGTCATTTGTTTTAAATAAATCCCCCAAAATATAAGCTGGAATTAAATTTAAAGGATAGCACCAAAATTTCACCTGACGGATTATTAAGTCATTACTGCGAAAATGACTTTGGTTTAAAATCTATTTACGTAACCCCAAAATTATTTAGATATGAAAAAAATTAGACTTCAAAGATTTTCCTTTTTGACGACACTGTTTTTAGTGTTTTCAAATTTAATGTACAGTCAGGGCGCCATACCGTTCACCGTAAGCAATAATTCACCGTTTGCCGACAGCGAATTATACGTTGCCATTGTCGGGATCGACTATACAACAGGAAACCATGTTTGGGTAAATGCCAAAACGAGTCAGGTTTTACCAATGAATGCTTCGTACAATACAGTTACCGGACCAACGTACGGCGGAAATACCGGACCGGGACAAAATTCTAAATACGCGGCTTGTTTTACCAAGCTGAGCGAAATTCCGAACAAAACCTTCACTTTGCCATTAATTGCAGGCTGTCGAGTTTTTATTTCCAAAGGATCACAATTGTATTTTTATTTCTTCGGAGCCAACGGCGCACCTTCGGGATATGCATCGCCTAATCCGCAGAATGCAACCGATCCAAATCAGGGAATTTTGTATGAAATGATTGAATTGACAAACAATCAGCACGGATTCTTCGGAAATCCGACTCGTGTAGATTCCTATAAATATCCAATGGGATTGGAATTATTTGGAGCAAACGGTTATCAGAAAAAAGTAGGAGATTTGAAAAAGCATGCCGATATTGTGGCCGCTTTTAAAGCGAATGTTCCGGCAGAATTTCAAGGCTGTGTAAACGATGCAACAGGAGAAATTACAGCGCCATCTAAAACGCCACCTTATTTAGGTTCAGGACCCTATGTAAACTATTTAAAATCGTATATCGATGCGATCTGGAACAAATATAAAAATGAAGATTTAATTTTTTATGCCGGAGACGCCGGAGTTTTTAAAGGAAGAGTTATCGGTGAGCAACTGGAAATGGTTGGGCAATCTGGTGCTTTTGTTGGAAGAACAGGACGCGTGCAGAATCGCCCAAGCACACAGGAAGCTTTGGAAGGAAAAGGTGTTTTGGATAGAAGATTGGTTGATGGAGATTTGGATCTTGTGATTCAGGCACAATTAACGGCTGCCATAAACCGTCATGTGGTCAATACGACAACCGCAAATCCGGGTCAGCAAAACTGGTACGATGCTTCAAAATATTATCAGGTAAATCCAACGAATCATTATTCAAAATTCTGGCATTTACCAGGAATCAATATTGATAATTTGGCTTATGGATTTGCTTATGATGACGTTGCCGATCAATCACCGTCGCTTCATTCGCCACAGCCAACAAAAGCTATCGCTACTTTTGGAGGATATTTTGGAATAGTTACACCTTCAGTTCCGTCAACAACAGATGTCATTACAGTTTACAAAGATTGCAACTACGCAGGTTTCTCTGGCGGATTAACAATAGGTGATTATAATCTGTCACGTTTAAATTCGCTTGGCGTTTTAAATGATGATATTTCTTCGCTAAAAGTTGCCCAAGGTTACAAAGCAATTTTATACATGGATGATAACTTTACAGGAACATCGACCACAATTACTTCTGATACTTCTTGTTTGAATACGACTTGGAATGATAAAGTAAGTTCTATCCGAATTCTTCCTAACGGAGTTACTACTTTAGGAAATCAGACTTTCTTCCTTCAAAACAGAAACAGTAATTTGTATATGGATGTTTGGACGGCAAGTATGGCAAACGGAGCAGGAATTAATCAAGGCGCATTGACTTCTGGAAACAACCAGAAATTTACGTTTACACATTTAGGAGACGGAATGTATAAAATTATTGCCAACCACAGCGGTATGTCTATGGATATTAATAATTTTAACAAAGCAAATGGCGCACGTGTAGAGCAATATCCATACAATGCGACTACCAATCAGCAGTTTATTTTGGTAGATGCAGGAAGCGGATTTTATAAAATTGTTGCCCGTCACAGCGGAAGAATTGTTGAGGTTGCCGGAGCAAGTACAGCTTCGGGAGCCATTGTACAGCAATGGGATAATAACAACCAAACTTGCGGACAATGGAAATTGGTTCCGGCAACAAGTTCTCAAACTTCGGTTTTAATTCAGGCAGAAGATTTTTCAGCAATGAACGGCATTCAGGTTGAAGCCACAACAGATACTGGAGGAGGTTCAAATGTTGGTTATACAGAAACAGGCGATTGGCTAGCGTATAACAGTATTAATTTCCCGACAACGGGTTCGTATTTAATTGAATATAGAGTAGCAAGTGCTTCTGGCGGTGTGCTTTCTTCAGATTTAAATGCTGGCGCTATTGTTTTAGGAAATGTTACGGTTCCAAATACTGGTGGATGGCAAAACTGGCAGACGGTTTCGCAAACGGTAAACGTAAATGCTGGAACGTATAATTTCGGTATCTATATTCAGACTACGGGAATGAACATCAACTGGATTAAAATTACTAAAGTTGGAGCTGGAGCGACAGCAAGAACAGCATCAGTTGAAACTTTAGATGAAGAACCTGCAACAGCTGAACTTACGGTATATCCAAGTCCGGCAGAAAGTACTCTTTTTGTTACAACGGCTGTATCCGGACAAAATGTAAACATTCTAGATCAGACAGGAACCGTAGTGTCACATCAGAAAATAAATAATAATAGTATTGATGTATCACGATTAAGAACCGGAATTTATTTTGTGGTTTTTCAAAAAGATGGCAAACAAATCGTTAAACGTTTTATTAAAAAATAATTTTAGATTGATTTGCTGTTAGTTGTAAAAAGCTTGAATTGGATTTAGTCCAATTCAAGCGAATCTAAAATAAATTTTAAACACATATAAACATAGTTCCGAAGCGTCGGAAGAAAGTCTATAAAGGCATTTCACTTGTTTAAATAAACATAGCGCTGTGTGCAGAAGCTTTATCTAAGTTTTAAAACTTTGACATAGTCTCTCTCAGCTATGTATTAGAAACGAGTTTCTTTCTAAAATTCTTTTCACAAAAAAAGGAAAATCTATGTTTCTATGTGTTTAAAATTTAAAAGTTTTACCCCAAAACTATTAATCCTTAAAACAAATTATTATGAAAAACAATTACAGAAGAATGTCGGCAAAATGGCTTCTCATTCTGGCATTAGGTGTTTTTAATTTGACAATAGCGCAGAAAAAGGTAATCGCTTACATTCCAAACTGGATCGATTTGAATTCATTTTCCAATACAATTCAATACAATAAATTAACACATATTAATATTGCTTTTGAAAATCCCGATGCCAATGGTTATCTATCTTTTAATTCGGGAAGCAATGCAATAATAAACGCAGCTCATGCTCAAAATGTGAAAGTTTTTGTTTCGCTTGGAGGTGGTTCTGTTTCAGAAGGCGGTGCGATTCGAGATAATTATTTCAATTTAATTACACCAGCCAACAGAACAGCTTTCGTACAAAAAATATACGATTATGTGGTAGCGCATAATTTTGACGGAGTCGATGTAGATTTGGAAGGTCCTGCCATTAACGGCGATTACGGCGGATTTGTGATTGCTCTGGCGAATAAACTTCATGCCAACGGAAAGTTGATTTCGGCAGCACTTTCAGAAGGATATGGTGGTGCCAATGTACCTTCGTCTGTTTTTTCGGCTTATGACTGGATCAATATCATGGCATACGATGCAACAGGACCTTGGGCACCAAACAATCCGGGACAGCATTCTCCGTACAGTATGGCGGTAAATCAGTTTAATTACTGGACAGGACGCGGATTACCGGCAAGTAAAGCCGTAATCGGACTTCCGTTTTATGGTTACGGATTTGGAGCTTCTGCTAATCAGGGAATTTCTTTTGCGAATATTGTAGCCCAATATCCGGGATCAGAAAATCAGGATCAGGTAGGAAATACGATTTATTATAACGGAATTCCGACTATTAAACAAAAAACAACTTTTGCCATTCAGAATGCGGCAGGAGTTATGATTTGGGAATTATCGCAGGATGCAACAGGTTCAAAATCACTGCTTACGGCTATTGATCAGGTGGTAAAAGGAAGCAATCCTCCAGGAACAGGAACTTTAATTCAGGCAGAAAATTATAATACCATGAGCGGCGTTCAGACAGAACCAACAACCGATACCGGCGGCGGATTAAACGTAGGTTATTGTGATACTGGAGATTGGATGGCGTATTATAACATCAACTTTCCAACTTCGGGTAATTATGTAATAGAATATCGTGTGGCAAGTGCTGTAAACGGAGCCAGAATTTCATCAGACTTAAATGCGGGAACGATTCAGCTTGGAACCGTAAATGTACCCAATACTGGTGGGTGGCAGAACTGGCAGACGGTGACACAAACAGTAAACGTAAATGCAGGAACATATAATTTCGGAATCTATATTCAGGCTTCTGGAGCGAATATTAACTGGTTTAGAATTACAAAATCGGCTTCTGGTTTGGCGGCAAAATCAGCTCCAGCAGATTCTATTGAAAATTTAAGCATTTACCCGAATCCGACAGAAACGCAACTTTTCTTTTCGGCTGAGGTTTCTGATGGAAATGTCAATATTATCAATACAGAAGACGGAGCAACGGTTTCTTCTCAAACGGTGAATAATAACAGTATTGATGTTTCAACTTTAAAAACAGGAATTTATCTAATTTCAGTAGAAAAAAACGGAATCAAAACGGTGAGACGTTTTGTTAAGAAATAATTTTTTTTCCGCAAATAGTATAGCCACAGATTAAAGGATTTTTTGGATTAAAATAGTAGCCACGACCCGAGCGATAGCGAATAGGCGAAGCAATTTCACGAATCTCCACGAATTTTTATTTAGGTGATTGTTGGAAATTTATTAATTGGAGATAAAAAAATCTATTTAATCTTTTAATCTGTGGCAAAAAAAATGTAAAAATTTGCACGCAAAAAATTAGAGAAATTAGTGGCAAACAAACAACAAACAGTTTACCTCATTAACCCCAAATTATATGAAAAACAACTACAAATTCCATTTTAGTATTTTACTGTTTCTCGTTTTCGGAAGCTTTGCTATAGCGCAGACTTCTCTAGGATCGAGTAAAACATTTATGAATAATTTAAAGAATAGACTTGCAACTTCGGCAACAGGAAAAAGTATCGAAAAAACCGTTTTACTTCAGGCAGAAAAAGCAACCTTTAACGGAAAAATAAACTACAAAGAATCCAATGAATCAAGCGAGTTTCTAATAGGAGAAATTAAAAACATAGCCGAATCTTCCTTTTATATCAAAGTAAAAGACAAATCGCTAGAAGGACATATTCTTCTAAAGAAAACTAGAGAAGCCTACAAATACTTTTCTGATGCAAAGGGAAACGCTTTTGTCGAAAAAGTGGACATCAACACTTTGGTTTGTATCGATTATAAAAATGTTCCAACAAAAGACAATACCACAAGTAAAACTGCTGCTGCGCCAGAAATTGCTCAAGCTTTATTAAACCTACAAAGTTTACCAGGAGCGGCAGGCTGTATAATGCTGGATTTTGACGGTTATTATATGCCGGCAGGAAATCTTTGGAACAACGGAAATGCCATCAATGCAGCGCCATCAGGCATGAACGACGCGGCGGTACAACAGCATTGGGAAGTAGTTTCAGAAGATTATCGTCCGTTTAACGTAAACGTTACTACAAACGAAGCCGTTTTTAATTCCTATCCGAGAAACCGAAGAATGCGTGTCGTAGTGACACCGACCAATACCGCAGCGCCAGGAGCGGGTGGAGTAGCGTATATAGGTTCTTTTAACTGGGATAATGATGTTCCTTGCTGGGTATTTATCACTTCTGGAAAATCGGGTGGAGACGCTTCTTCTCATGAAGTAGGGCATACTTTTGATTTAGGTCATGACGGACGCACCAATCCTGCTGAAGACTATTTCTTAGGTCTTGACGGAACTTCTTGGGCTCCGATTATGGGGGCAGGTTATTACAGACCTGTTGTACAATGGAGTAAAGGGCAGTACAATTATGCTAATAACTTGCAAGATGACGTTGCTATAATTGCCAGTGCCAAATTTGGCGTTGGATATCGTGGTGACGATTACGGAAATACTACGGCTTCTGCAGCTACTTTAGATTATAACACAAGTGGACAGATTAATCAGAAAAATGGAATTATTTCGAGTGAAGCCGATTATGATTTCTTTACGTTTACAACTGGAGGCGGAAATGTTTCTATTAACGTCAATACGGTTTCGAGAGACGGGAATCTTCATCTTTTAATTCGATTGTACAATTCGGCGGGAGCAGAAATGGGAACGTATTGGAATTCTGATCCGTTTGCTTTAAATGCTTCTATGAATGTCAATCTTCCGGCAGGAAAATATTTTATAGGAGTTGACGGAAACGGTGCAGGAAATGTTGGCGCAGGTGGTTATTCGGCTTATGGTTCTATCGGAAGTTATTCGATTACAGGAACTATTCCGCCGGGAGGAAATATAGCGTCTTCTACCGATGTAATTACCGTTTATAAAGATTGTAACTACACAGGATTTTCAGGAGGTTTAACAATTGGTGATTATAATCTGGCACGATTAAATTCTTTAGGAGTTTTAAATGATGATATTTCGTCGCTTCGAATTACTCAAGGATATCAGGCTATTTTATATCAAGACGATAATTTTGCAGGAGCTTCAACGGTTATAAATTCTGATAATTCTTGTTTAAATACCACTTGGAATGACAAAGTAAGTTCCATTAGAATTATTGCAAACGGAATTGCGACTTTAGGAAACCAGACCTTCTTTCTTCAAAACAGAAACAGCGGTTTGTATCTAGATGTATGGTCGGCAAGTATGGCAAACGGAGCAGGAATTAATCAAGGTGGTTTGACTTCTGGGAACAATCAGAAATTTACATTTACACATTTAGGAGACGGAATGTATAAAATCATTGCCAATCACAGCGGTCAGTCAATGGACGTAAATGGTTTTAATAAAGCAAATGGTACACGTGTTGAACAATATCCGTATAACGGAACTACAAATCAGCAGTTTATTCTGGTTTCTACAGGAGACGGTTTTTATAAAATTGTTGCCCGTCATAGCGGAAGAATTGTTGAGGTTGCTGGTGCAAGTACTGCTTCTGGCGCCATTGTACAGCAATGGGACAACAACAACCAAACTTGCGGACAGTGGAAACTGATTCCTACGACAACTTCTCAAACTTCAACTTTAATTCAGGCCGAAGATTACTCAGCAATGAGCGGTATCCAGGTCGAAGCTACGACAGACACCGGTGGAGGCTCTAATGTGGGTTATACCGAAACCGGTGACTGGCTGGCTTACAACAACATTAATTTTCCAACATCGGGTTCTTATTTAATTGAATATCGTGTTGCAAGTGGTGTTACTGGCGGAAGACTTTCTTCTGATTTGAATGGGGGAACTATTATTTTAGGTAACGTCGATATTCCGAACACGGGAGGCTGGCAAAATTGGCAGACCGTAACGCAAACGGTAAACATAAATGCAGGAACATACAATTTTGGAATTTACATTCAAAATACCGGAATGAATATCAACTGGATTAGAATTACAAAAGTGGGTAACGCAGCGCCAATCGCAGCGACTTCTGAAATGGCACAACAAGAAAATAATATACTAATTGTATATCCAAATCCTGTTGTAGATTTATTATCCTTCACAACAGATGTAATTGGTGGTAAAACGACAGTTGTCGATGCACTGGGAACAGTTGTTGCTTCTCAAAATATAAATGAAAATAGTTTGAATGTGAGTCAGTTAAGTCGAGGGATTTATTTCTTAATTCTCGAAAAAGACGGCAAAAAAACAATTAAACGTTTTATAAAGAAATAAAAAGAAACCCATTTGCCATAATGGTTTTAAACACGTTACATTTTTTGGTTTTAATGTAATGAAAGGCTGTCAGAGATGATGGCCTTTTTTTGCTTCTTACGTAATTTTTTAAACGTAGAGAGCGCAGAGGTTTTTTTGTAAACTTTGTGGTGAATTTTAACGCAGAGGGCGCAAAGGTTTTTCGCAGAGAGCGCAGAGTCTTTAGTAGATTTGATAAAATCAACTTAAATTAACTTTGCGAAAAACCTCCGCGTCCTTTGCGTTAAAAAAATCACCACAAGCTTTGCGCACTTAGATTTATAAAATCCGCTTAAAAAGCTATCTGCGCTCTCTGCGAAAAACCTTTGCGTGCTTTGCGTTAAAAATTATGCGGTTAAAAAACATTATAATAACAGTAACATAAACTCCTTTCATCATTAAATCAATAAAATTGCTGTGCATTAAAAGTCCCCAATTTATGAGCCTAAAATTTACTTTTCGATTATTTCTACTTTACCTGCTATTTATTAATTATACACTTTCTGCTCAAAAAACAAAAAATCTCAACGGAACACAAATCGCCTTTTTATCCGATGTGCATTTGCAAGATTTATTTGGAGGATTCTCAGATTCAGATTATAAAGGTGTGCTGAACCCAAAAACGAACCAATATGCTTTGGTAAGAACCATGTCGTCGCAATTGCATTCTACACGAATTTTCAATGAAAACTATTTTGCTTTTTTAGCTGCTTTAGAAGATATCGCAAAGCGAAAAATAAAGTATGTTGCATTGCCAGGCGATTATACAGACGACGGACAGCCGATTCATGTTCGCGGTTTAGCTAAAATTTTAGAGCAATATACTCAGAAATACGGAATAGAATTTTTTATTACCACAGGAAATCACGATCCAGTTGGACCTTTTGCACAAGAATCTGGTAAAGAAGATTTTTTAGGAAAAGAAGGGAAAAGCCAACCCATTTATAGCAAAGACGGTTTATATAAGCCCAATTTAAACATCGAACAGCCTGTTGTAGTCACAGCCGATATTGCTAAAATGGGTTATTTAGGAATTACGGATAATCTCAAAGATTTTGGTTTTCATCCAAATAAGATAAATAAATTTTGGGCAACTCCATTTTCGAATTATTCAAGTGAAAATTATTCGTTTGATAAAGCTTTAGAAAGTGCAAAATTAGCCAATCGTGTCTATGAAGTCGCACCAGGTTACGAAGTGCCAGATGTTAGTTATGTTGTAGAACCAATTGACGGACTTTGGTTAATGGCAATTGACGGAAACGTATATATTCCGAAGAAAACGGATGGTGATCCGAAAGATTCTAAAAGTTATTCAGAAGCAAGTACGGGATATAATAATGTGCTTTCAAACAAAAAACATTTGATTAAATGGGTTGAAACTATTTCGGCGGAAGCCAAAAAACGAGGAAAAACGCTGGTTGCTTTTAGCCATTTCCCGATGATTGACTTTAATGATGACGCTTCTGCAGAAATAAAAGAACTTCTTGGCCCAAATAAATGGCAGTTAAACCGAGTTCCGGTCGAAGAAGTGGCGCAGGTTTTTGCCGATGCAGGATTGAAGATTCATTTTGGAGGACACATGCATATTAACGATACTGGAGTTAGAACTTCACCAAAAGGAAATACTTTGGTAAATGTGCAAACACCATCGCTAGCGGCTTATATTCCAGCTTATAAATTACTGACTTTAAAGAAAGACAATGTTATAGATATTCAAACCATTACGATTGATAATGTTACGAGATACGACGAGCTTTTTGATTTGTATAAAATGGAATATCAATTTTTGGAAAGCCAGAACAATAAAGATATCTGGAACATTGCTATTTTAAAAACTAAAAATTACCACGATTTTACCGATTTTCATTTGAAGGAACTAGTTCGTCTTCGTTTCTTAAAAGACGATTGGCCTTCAGATTTTGCCAATTTCTTATTGAATGTTTCGGCGAAAGATTTATTGGTTTTAGCAAACATACAAGCAGATAAAGATTTTGATTTTATTTTGAAAAATAAAGAGCAGTTTCATAAAGAATGGAAAGAAGCGGAAACGAAATCTGAGCAGGTTTTAGTAAAAAACAAGATCAGAAAAACAGATTTTAATTGGTCAGGAAATGATCTTTTAATTGATTTTTACCGTTTTAGAAGTGCTGATGAATTGGCTCTTGCAGATGTTGGAATCGAAAGAGCAAAACAATATAGAGTTTTATCAGATTTGTTTTTAGAAGGTTCTAAAAGTGATCTTTCAAAAGACAATCTGATTCAAAAGAAAATGAAGTTGTTTTTAATAATCTTCAATAAATTTATGCGTGAAGTTCCCGCAGATTATTTTTCTGTTGATTTGAAAAATGGTGAGGTTAAGAGTTTGAAGTAGTTTTCCAATGCTTATTTTAACGCAGAGGGCGCAAAGTTTTTTACGCAAAGCTCGCAAAGAATTTTAATTTGAGGTATGCTCTAGAGCAAAGTTCGCAAAGCTTTATAATTTAGCTTTGCGAACTTATTTATTTATTTATTTATTAAATTTAGCTTAAAAACTTAGCGAGCTTTGCGTAAAAAACTTCGCGCCCTCTGCGTTAAAAAAATATGATAATAGCAGATGCACTGCAATGTTTCTCTACAAAAAAATCTTTATGGGTAATTTTTTCACAATAATATACAATCACAAACGATATCCGTAATCAAAAAAAACTTTGTTCCTCTGAACCTCTGTCCCTTTGTCCCTCTAAAAAAAACTTTAAAAAATATAATAAACGATTAGTTAAATGTAAGTAGTATCAAGTTGATAATGAGTATATTTGAGTAGATATTGACATATTAAAATGTTTAATATGAAATTTAAGTAAATAACTCAAAATATAAAAAATCATGATACATCAAATCGATACGACAGACAATATTGTTGCCTTTAGAGCATTGGCAGAAGTAACAAAAGAAGATTTTTTGACCACAGTGATTCCAGCCGTTGAGCATTTGGTAAAGCAGACCAACGAAATTAATTTTTTACTGGTTTTAGATACTGATATTAAGAATTTTACAGCAGGAGCGTGGCTAGAAGATGGACTATTGGGCCTTAAACATTTAGGAAAATGGAACAGAGCCGCAATTGTTACCGATACAGATGAAATTATCTCTTTCACAAACGGATTTAGCTATATTGTTCCAGGCGAATTTCGTGGTTATAAAAAAATAGATTTTAATAAAGCACTAAATTGGGTAGAAGGGAATATTAACTAAATCTCAGTAGATACAAAAAAGAGCGCTTATTAATGACATAAGCGCTCTTTTTTTATGGTAGGTATTTTAACCAATTAATGATTGTATTCGATACCGCTGCTTGAGATCGCATCGGTTTTTTCTTTTTTAATTTCGCAGTATTTTTTATAACCCGCTGATGCTAATATTGGTAATGCTAAACCGCCTACTACAGCTCCAATTTTTGGATTCCCGGTTTTCTTTAAAATAGCTGCAGCCAAAAGAGCACCAACTCCTGCGCATGCTAATTGCTTTACCGATAGATTTTTATTATTTAATGTCTCAGGTGTAATTCCGTGTAATAATGGGTCTATAAAATTCATATTCTCCATGATGTCAATTTATTTTAATTATACTTATTTTATTTTTTTAATTTATATTATTGTCGCTGTCAGTTTCGCTTTCAATTTTCTGAATCTCAACTTTTTCTTTCTTGATAGCTTGACGCAATAAAGCAAAAAGGCTCATGTATACGTTTGCTATAAAAACTAGAGAAAACCCTGCCAAAATATAGCCTCTCCAGTCATTTAACAAAAGTTTATAATCGCAAAGAATAAGAAAGGCAATTGTAACGTAATGACTAAAGCAGTATTCGCAAGTGAGCAGATAAAAGAACTTTCTAGATAATAGGTATCTGTCATTTTTAGAATGTCTGACACACCATTCGTGAGGTTCTCTAAAAATCTCTTCATGTGTTACCGTCCAGCTAATGCAGGCAATTGGAATTGCTAATACAAAGAGCCAGAAAAGTTGAACTCCTAAAGCCATAAACATATCTTTTACAATTTACAAATTTTATTATTCTCTAGGATGATTTTCTGGATAATGCTCAGCATCAAAATCGTCTAAATTTTCAGGTGTGTCCCTATCCTCGTCGATGTCGCTGTCTCTTCTGTTTTCTTGATCTAGATCAGGATCATAATCATCATTTAGATCGCGCTCTGTATCATCATTTGTGATGGCATCATCTTCATTTACAACTCTTTCTTCGTTCGGAATATTTTCTGATCTTACATTAGAATTTTTCTCAAAATCCTGTTCTGGATGAGATAGATCTTCAACAAATTCTTCTTGATATTGATAAGGATCTTCGTCTCTAGCATAATTATCATTATCTACCAATGTGTTTTGTTCGTAATGATCTGGATCGCTTTCACCAAATTCTTTATCATTTCTAGTTAATTCTTCTTTGTACTGGTCTTCATTTGCATAAGTTCCGTCTACAAGTGTATTTTGTTCGATATAATCAGGATCAAATTGACCATAATCATGGTTGTTTTGCTTTTCCATAATATTGTTTTTTGATTTGTTATTTTTAATTGACTTTTTAGTTTTTATAATCTTCTTTTGGCTTTTATTATTTAGAAGGCATATAGTTGATAAGCTTTGTTAAAAAGCTGCTTTTTACAAATTTACCATCTAAAGCGAAGGAATTCTTTATAAAAAAACTCATTATAATTGTATAATTAACAGTTACTTATAATGTAAATTTTGTAAGAAATTATGTAAATGTAATTTAAGTTAAGAATCTACATTTGAGATTAAAGTAAATGTGTAATTTAATCTAAATATATATGGCATCTGAGAAGGTCACGGCTTGCTGTCAGGCTTTAATTGAAAAAAACATGACTGTAGCATTTGCAGAAAGTGCTTCTGCAGGAAAAATGTGTTATGAATTTTCTACCGTTGTAAATTCTGGGAGAATTCTCATAGGAGGAATGGTCTGTTACCATTCTTCTATGAAAGAAGATTTATTACTCATTCCGTGGGGGACAATTGAACAATATAGTGCCGAATCTGCAGAAGTGACGAAGTTAATGGCACAAAATTTTTATCGGTATATTAATTCAGATATTTGTGTTGGTTTAACCGGATTAACGACTCCAGGCGGAAGCGAAAGTGAATCAAAACCAGTTGGGACAATTTTCATACATATTATTCTTGCCGAAAAACAAATCGCCAAACGTTACGAATTTAAAGGAACTCCAGAAAGTATTATCGACCAAGCCATAGATGTAGTAGCCGATTTGATTTTGAAAGAGATTTAGACAAAAAAAATAAATGCAAAAGCCGTAAAATTAAACTTTACGGCTTTTGCATTTTAGATTTATGCTTAAAGGGATTTTGTATTTTACTTTTTACTATAAAGAGAACCATTTTTAATTGTCTTTTTATCTAATAAACCTTCTTGATGCCATTGCTCTAAAATAGTTTTAGCCTCAGAAATTGATTTTTCTAAAATGACAGCATATTCTTTTGGCGTTAATGTTGGATAAATCTCGAATAAATCCAAAGGATTCTCGTTTTTAATATTTTTCTTCTTTGCTTCAGGGAACATTGCCAATAAAGCATTTTCATACGAAGTGTAAGGTTTAGAACCATAAACCGTCAGCTGATTGTTTGTCGCATCTGCAAAAAACAGCGTTGGAAAACCTCGTACTCCAAGACTTTTGCCTAAGTTTAAATCTTCTTGAAAAAGTTCTTCGGCATCATCATAATCGGCTTTTAGCTTTTCTACGTCCAAACCAGCAATTTTTGCAGCTTCTGCTATATTTTCCCATTTTGCTATATTCTTTTTATAGAGGTACAATTTTTCACGAAGAATACGCATAAAATAAACCGCTTTTTCTTTGCTCTGCATTTGAGCCGCTTTCATAGCAATACAAGAAGGATAAGAAGAATCCAGCGGATCCTCAATCCAAACATTACCATCAATTGGCATTTCGTAATATAAACTCGCTTCATCCCAATGATGGGCTACGTCAGAAGGTTTGCTAATTCCGCCACTGTTATAGCTCCAATCGGGCAATAAACCGCCCATTCTGTAATCAATTTCAAAATAGTCACCATATTCCAGTTTTAATTTTCTAAGCTGAGGTTCAATTCCCCAGCAAGAAGAGCAGATAGGATCAGTGTAATAAATTATTTTAACTGGTTTATTTTCTGTTGGAATTGCTACTTTTCCATTCGATTTATCGCCAACAGGCATCTCGCACATTCCACTTACAGGATCGCACAATAGCGGATTTGTTTTGTCTTGACTCATTTTTGAATTTGTTTGAGATTGGCAGCCTAAACTGCAAATCATGATTAGTAGTAGCGACAGTATTTTCATCATTTTTGTGTACTCTCGAAATTTATGTATCGCTCACAAAGTTGAGATGAATATCCTTGCGAGTCAATTAGTCAAAAAAAGATGACTATAAAAATTGTGTAGCTCTAAATCAATCGTTATTTTTATTAGGAAAGCAAAACCTTGATGAAAAAGTAATGATAAGCTTATATAAAAGCTGTATTTTAACATTTGATAATTAAAACAGAAGAAAATGATTAAAGAATTAGGACACGGTTATAAAATCATTGATAATAAATTTGTTCTTTATTATGAAAGCGAAGTCTTTAAAAAACTGTATAAAACTATTGATTTTGATAGCTTTCAAATCATTGCGACAAATGCAGAAACAGAAGATGATTATGCTTCTACGATTTATTTTGCAGATAAAAATCACATCTATTTGCAAAGTGCATTTTGCAGTTTTTGTATTGTAGAAAATGCTCTTCCCGAAGATTTTAAAGTTCTAGATATCAAAAAAGGATATACTTTCTCTAATGGAAATTATTATCGACATAGCGATAAAATGCCTTTTGATTATAGTAAAGCAAAGTATCTTAATGATTATTATGCAATTGCAGATGGAAAACTATATTTTGGAGATACCGTACTTGTCGAAAATGTAGAGCTGGAATCTTTCACAATTCCACATTCCGAATTAATTGGAAATCTTGCAAAAGATAAAAATCATGTGTTTTTTAAAGGCAAAATAATTCCCGACGCAAATCCAGAGACGTTTAAAATTCTGGAAACCTGTCTTGACGGAACGTATTATCTGGAATGCGATAATGCTTTTTATGCGAAAGATAATCAATACGCCTATTTTATCAGAACAATCAGTGATGAGGTAAAAGTCATAAAAACAAAAAGTTTAAACGATTTTCATTTCAAAGTAATCGAAGAAAGAGGTTACGCCTTCGATAAAGAATACAGTTATTATATGGGCAAACGAACTAAATTATAAAGAAATCACCATTTTAATATACACGAGAAGCCGAAATAGGTGATTTCAAAAATTATTAATATAAGCCAAAATATTTTTTTATGTCAAACAATACGAACCATCAAAAATTTGAAACCGAAACATTCTCTCTTTTAATTCCTTCTGTTTACACCGATATGCAAGTGGTTTGGGAAAGTATTCGCGCGGCTCACCAACAGTCTGACGATGATTATTTATCGTATGCTACTACAACACTTATTCCCGCAGCATTTTTTAATGAATTTCCTGGAGAAAATATTGTTTCGCGTTTTTGGGAATCTTGTAAACCAAAAGATCAAAATATAGAATTGCTAACAGAAAAAAATGTTTCCGTAGCTGGTCAAGACGTGCCGGTACAGCTGATGAAATCTGAAGATGATATTTTCTATTATTGTAGTATTATTCAGATCAATGATCAATTTTGTTATATTTTTAAAGGGGATTGTAAAATAGAACAGCGAAGTTTTTATGAGCCGCTGTTTGATGAAATTTGGCAAAGTTTGGAATACTTTGGAAATCCTCAGGAATCAATAGACAAACTTCCGTCATTTTTACTTGATTTTTATTATCATAGAAAATCAGAAAATAATTTAAGTTTTAGTGATGAGGAAGAGCAATCAGAAGAAAACAATATTCCTCTGGTTATAGAAGAATTTTCTATTCCAGAAGACGGCAAAGAATATTGGATAATTGATGATCTTGAATTACAATTTTTGCCCGAATGCAGTACATCGGTAAATGGAACTTTGTACGTTAATTTAGAAGGTAAAATTCCTGAATTTGATGAGAAAAAGCACGGTTACGTAATAGATTCCTATAATGGGGCAGTAGCATTAAATTTTTCTCTTGGTCAGATCTACAATCAAGGAATACCTACTGGTGTAATTCCGTTTGAAAAAGGCCGTGACGAAAGTCATAAACATTATTTATGGGATCGAGGCTTTAAGTATTCACTTGGTTTTACCGGAAATGTTACTTTAAAAGACGGATGGGTAGGATTGAATGGTTATTTGGAAGATAAATGGGAACCGAAAAGATATAAAGTCAGTTTAGCCAAAAAAATAGCTGTAGAAGAATTAGAATGGGAAAAATATGATTTTACGATGTTCCAAGAACTGGAAAGGACTTCACTCAAAATCGTACGTCATTTAAAGTTAAATAATCCTGATGCTTTCGAATTTAGAGAATCGGTACGCGATTTGGTTTATTTGGAAACGCTCACTATAGATTTTACAAAAGATGCTGCAGAAGCTGCCGACTTTATTGAGATTCCGTCTTTTGTAAAGCATTTTAAAGAGTTAAAGAAATTGTGGATCTCAGGCGCGACTTCTTTAACTAGATTACCGCAATGGATTGGAGATCTTCGAGAGTTAGAATCTATTTTGCTGACCAATAGTAAAGTAGAAGCAATTCATCCTTACACATTTAATTATCTTTCAAAATTAAAATACTGTTTCCTTCATAACAATGAGTTGTCAAGCACCCCTGATAGTCTGCCAGATAGCTTAGAGACATTAGATTTGCAAGGTAATAAAATCACAAGTGTTTCAGAATCAATTACTCGACTAAAAGGATTAAATCGACTGAATATTACCGACAACCCAATTTCGTGGCTTCCGCCTGGTTTAGAAAGTATTCCGAATCTTATTTTAGAATTGGAAAAGAAAATGACTTTACTGGATTATACTTATAAAGGTGCAGATAATAAGGGAATAATACCATATGACGATGAACTATTTTATGCCCGTAATGATTCGGATTTGAAATCCAATCTTGAAAAAGCCATTAACGAAATAAGTTTGCAGGAATATGAAAAGGGACTTTCTAAAATTGCGCATCATTCTGTAAATTTTGTGACTACCGATCCAGATTTGTACGATGAATTAGGAAACAATCGCTTTGGCGGTCTTCCTGATCTTCCTGTAGCAATAGAGTATCCTACAATTGCAATCGAAGAAGAAACAAAAGGATATCAGTTTATTGCTCAGATCAATTGCGAGTCTATTGCCGTTTTACAGGATTATTTGCCGCGCACTGGAATGCTTTATTTTTTTATTAGAGATCAGGAAGATTTGGATCCGAAAGTCATTTATTATGACGGGGAAATTGCCAATCTAAAATCAGCAAAAGAATTGAATATTGACGAAGAGTTTATTTATGATGAATCAGGTATTTACCCTCCATTTAAGACCAATTCGGCAAAATGTGTAAGCCTTCCTTCGTTTTATAGTGATGAGCATTATTATAAAGATATTGCGCCTGAGCTAAAGGAATTAGAAGAGAAATATGAGGAAGCAGAGGCACTCCAGGAATCTCTTCTGCCTTTTGGCACAAAATCTTCTCACGGAATTAATAGTTATGTTTTTAAACAGCATGATTCACCAGAAATAGAAGCAGTTAATGCAATGAAAGGAAAACCAGAAGAATGGATGGTTTTATTGCGAGTAAGCAGTGACAATAATCCAGGCTTTAATTTTTGGGATGCGGGAGAAATTTATTTTGTAATCCACAAAAGTGATCTTGCCAAAAAAGATTTTTCAAATCTATATTGCGGATTAGAATCAAGTTAGTATGCTGCATTAATCTTTCATTAACAAAAACTAATTTGACATTGGTTTATATTTGTAAGAAACAAATTAATTTTAAGATCAAAAAGTCTATGAAAAATAAACTTTTAAAAATCTCTTTTCTTCTGTTTTTATTTTTTTCTATAAAAGGATACAATCAGAATGTGAAGCTTTTAACTATTAATGAGCTCAACGAAAGAATTAGGAACGGAAAAGACAGCACTTATGTGGTTAACTTTTGGGCAACGTGGTGCGCGCCATGCATTAAAGAATTGCCACATTTTGAAAAATTAGCAGCAGAAAATAAATCAGAAAAGCTGGCTGTTTTACTGGTAAGTTTAGATTTTAAGTCGAAACTAGCTTCTAATGTAATTCCGTTTGTAAAAAGGAAAAATTTAAAAAATGAAGTTTTTCTTTTAAACGAAAGTAGTCCGCAAGAGTTTATTGACAGAATAGATCCGACTTGGTCAGGAAGTATTCCGGCAACGCTTTTTATAAAAAATGATAAAAGAAAATTTGTAGAAAGCGAGTTTACCTACGAACAATTATTAACTGAATATAAAAAACTTTAAACCATTATGAAAAAAATAATCTTATTACTAGCATTGGCATTTTCTGCTTTTCTATCTCAAGCACAAAATGCAGTAACCCTTAAAGCGGGCGACACGGCTCCAGATTTCAAACTGAAAAATGTAGACAACAAAGACGTTTCTTTTAGCACTTTTAAAGATGCAAAAGGCTATATTGTTGTTTTTACTTGTAATACTTGTCCGTATGCAATTGGATACGAACAGCGAATTATTGATTTGGATAAAAAATTCAAATCGCAAGGATATCCAGTAATTGCTATAAATCCGAACGATCCAGAAGCTTCTACGGCTGACACTTTTGCTAAGATGCAAGATTTGGCAAAAGACAAGAAATATTCTTTCCCTTATTTATTCGATCCAGGACAAAAAATTACAGACGAATATGGCGCAAAACGCACACCGCATATTTTTATCGTTTCTAAAACTGCAAAAGGAAATGTTGTAGAATACGTTGGTGCAATAGACAACGACCCAGAAGGAAACAATCCGCAGAAAATTAAATATGCAGAAGATGTAATTGCTTCTTTAAAAAGTGGCCAAAAACCAGCTGTAACACAAACTAAAGAAATTGGCTGTACAGTAAAAAGAAAAGCTAAAGCTTAAAGTTTTTTTGTTTCAGGTTTCAAGTTTCAAGTTTTAAGTTTTTATCGTTGTGTTAACTTGAAACTTTAAACCTGAAACAAAAAAACATAAAACATTAAACGCCCCATAATGGGGCGTTTTTTGGCATGTATAATGAACAAGTTTGCTTTTCTATTTTTTATCTATTTTATAAAGTCTTCCTTGATCGGTAACGGCGTATAATGCTTCATCTTTTCCTTGTATAATATCTCTAAATCTTTGTCCTTCACTGGCTAATAATCTTTCTTCTCCAGCTACTTTATTATCTTTAATAGCAAGACGTACAATATGCATACCACTTAAAGCACCAATAAAAAGATTATTTTGCCATTCTTTAACTCGATTTCCTGCGTAGAATGTCATTCCGCTTGGCGAAACAACAGGATCCCAATAGTAAACAGGTTGTTCCATTCCGGTTTGTTGTGTAATACCTTCACCAATTTTTGCACCACCATATTCTATTCCATATGTAATGGTAGGCCATCCATAATTGGCTCCAGGTGTAATTCTATTAATTTCATCACCGCCTCTTGGACCATGCTCACCTTGCCATAATTCACCTGTTGTTGGGTGAATGGCTAATCCTTGCGGATTTCTGTGTCCAATAGAATAAAGCTCTGCTAAAGCGCCCGACTGTGTAAATGATGGATTTCCAGAAGCAGCTTGTCCATTTGTTGTAATACGGACAATTTTACCCAAACTGCTAGTAACTGACTGCGCTAAAGGACGTGCATCTATATCAGATCTTTCGCCAATGCTGACCAATAAATTTCCAGTTTTGTCAAACAAAATGCGACTTCCGTAATGTTTTGCACTCTGATGAGGTGTATTTGAACGATAAATAACTGTTGCATTTTCAATTGCAGCATAGTTATCAGAAAGCCTTCCTTTTGCGACAGCGGTAATATTTCCTCCAGCGACAACTTCAGAGAATGTCCAGTAAATCATTCTATTGGTTTCAAAAGCCGGGTCAAGACAAATTCCTAATAAACCACCTTGCTCTGCAGGATTTACGGCAGGAACTCCTGTTATGGCATTACCCACAACTCCTGCTTGGGTAACAATTTTCATGTTACCTCCTTTTTCAGTAATTAAAAGACGTCCGTCAGGAAGATAGGCAATTCCCCATGGAGCGCTTAGACCGTTGGTGATAACTTTAGATTCGATTTCGGTAGTGGTCTGAATACTTCCCGCTCTAGTTTGTCCAGAAAATGCAGGCTGGTAAGAAGTGTTTGGTGTTTCATTTTCTACAGGTGGCCCAGTAGGTCCGACATTAGTGTTGTCATCATTGTCATTGCTAGAGCAGCTTCCTAAAGCCAGCATTCCAACAAGAAGAAAAATACTTTTTTGAATTATCATAATCATTCATTTTAATGGTTAAAAAATAAATTAACATTCCCTAATATCTAGAAAGTGAAAATTATTTTTTAGAAATTCATTAAAAATGAAATGGTCAGCTTCAAATGAAATTCTATACTTTATTTTCAATTAAGATTATCTAAATGCTTGCAACATTTTATGTGAAGTAAAGAATTTCTTTTAACAGAAATTAAACTTCTTTTTGGAAAAGCATTTAGTGGGACATGCTTAATTGAAACGGAATATTGTTTTGAAATATTGCCAGTAAGAATTGGATTATCTTTTTCTTAGCAGAAATTTAACATTCAGCAAAAGAGAGAATATAAACAAGAAGTCTTGTTTTTAAAGGAGTTTTTAAAGACTTTTTAATTTTTTCATAAAGACAGGAAAAACTTCATTTAATTCTTCAAAAAGAGGGTTTTTGCGATTTTTTAATTTGATTTCACTGAACAATTTTAGTCCCAAAGCAAACTGAACCGCTTCAGAATCGTCTGCAAAAATGTTTTTTGATTTGATTTTTTCGATAATTCCAAAAATTTCGTCGTGATTGTCAAATTGAATTCCTAATTCTTTTGCTGGTTCTGTTTCTCCATTTGCATATTCCTTTAGACTTAAAGTAAGGTAATATTTGTTTGATCTTTTTTCCATTTTGTTATTCATTATTTTTCTAACACATAGAAACATAGATTTTTAAATTCTCAAAAGAGCAGTAAAAAGAAATCTATTTCTATCACATAGTTATTCTCTGTGTTTTTTTTAAAGTGAAACGCCTTTTTAAGATTACAACACTATGTTTCTATGTGTTTAAATTTTAAGATTTATTTTATTTAAGCCACTTATCGACCATAGTTTTAAAGGCTTCTTTGTATTGTTCGCCGACTGTGATTTCTATTTTATCGATAAAGATGGAGTTTTTGCTAATAGCACTTATTTTGTCTAGCGAAACAATAAACGAACGATGAACGCGCATGAATTTTGAAGATGGCAGTTTTTCTTCTAATGCTTTAAGCGAAATTAAAGACATTAACGCTTTTTGAGAATCTTCTAGATGAACTTTTACATAATCTTTTAGACTTTCTATATAAGTGATATCTTTCAGAGAAATTCGAACCCATTGATATTCAACTTTCAAAAAAATAAATTCATCATCTGCGGCAATTGCTGTAAAGGTAGAATTGGCCTCTTCTGTTAATTGCAAAACTTTGCTGGAAGCACGAAGGAATTCTTCGTAGCTAAAAGGTTTTAAAAGATAATCTACAGCATTTACACGATAGCCTTCAATGGCATAATGATTATAAGCTGTTGTAAAAACGATTTTTGGCAGCGGCCCGGCTTGATCTTGTAAAAGCCTCGCCAATTCCATTCCGCTTAAATTGGGCATATTAATATCCAAAAAAACGAGATCAGGTTTGGTTTCCCTAATGATTCCCATTGCATCTACAGCATTGTCACAAGACGTTATTAACTCTAAAAATGGAGTCTGATGTATAAACGTTTCTACCAGTTTTAAAGCCAATGGTTCATCATCTACTGCTATACATTTTAATATGGTCATTGCTCTAAAGTTATTTTCAATTTAATTTTATAAGTTCCTTTATCGGTTACCCCAAAAGACATATAATGCTGATTAGGATAAATAAGCTGCAGTCTTCTTTTGGTGTTAGACAAACCAATTCCGCCTTCTTCTGAAACCGATGTTTTTTCAAAAAAAGTATTTTCTACTTCAAATTCTAAATGAGTGTTATTTTGCGAAAGCTTAATCTGAATTTCGCTTTTATCTGTTGCATGAACACCGTGTTTGAAGGCATTTTCTACTAAAGGTAGTAATAACATTGGTACAATGGGATAATCGTGCAGTTTTTCAGGGATTTCTGTCGTTATAGTTAGTTTGCTATTGGCACGAAGTTTCATTAAAGCGATAAAATCTTTTAAGAATTCTACTTCTTTAAGTAAGGTCGTTCGTTCGCCTTCTGTGCTGTAAAGCAGATAGCGCATCATGCGGCTTAAAGTATGAAGAGCGTTTCTAGAATCCTCAATATCAGTATAAGTTAAAGAATAAATGCTATTGAGCGAATTGAAGAAAAAATGCGGATTGATCTGTGCTTTTAGCATAGCCAATTCAGCCATAGTTTTGTCTTGCTCTAATTTTTGTTTATGCTGAGCTGCTTTCTGCCAATGCGTTAACATGGCCCAGCTCGTACTAATTCCTAAAACAAGAAGTGTTAGCGTAAAAACATAATTGTCAAAATAAGGATTTCTGTATTTTGTAAAACCTATCGCTTTGCTAATTTGATGATGAAGATCGGTTTGAGAAGTATAGCAATAAGCTATTATTTGCATGGTAAGAATTGTCAGAAATGCCCAAAGTAAAAATGGAGAAGTATTGTCTTTTATAATCGTTTTTGGAACGACGATTTTTGCTGTCGAATAAAAAATGACAATTAATAAAAAGAGTATAATACTTTGCCAAAGCCAAAATACAGACGGCAGTACAACATTCCAAGTTAATGGTATATAAAACAACATAATATAGCCCAATAAGAACCATCCGAGAATGTGTAATCCGGTGAATAAATAAGGTCTAAAAAAGTTGATTGCCATTGTGTTTTGTGATTTTAAAGGCAATATTACATTTTATTTACATACAAATTTTGAGCAATCGCTAAAACCGAATTCAGAGTCTCTAAAAAGCATTTTAGAGCCGACGGGACAATATTAAACACTTGTTTAATATTTTAAAAAATCCCATCGGTTGTCATCATGCCTTTATCGATTGTCTTTCACTCTTCGTCTATTTGAAAATTTTTGTATGTTATATTTTATTTCTTTTGTTGACATATAATCGATAATTACACATTTTTGACAATGAATAAGCAATCATTTTTAAGCATTCTTGCAGCTTCACTTATTATCGCTTCATGCGGTAAAAATGATAAATCGGCAGCGGCCGGAGGAGCGCCGCAGATCAAAGAATATAAGACTGTAACCTTACAGCCAAAATCGGCTACTTTAAATAGCGATTTTCCAGCTAGTATTCAAGGACAGCAAAACATAGAAATTCGTCCAAGAGTTGAAGGTTACATCGATAAGATTTTTGTTGACGAAGGTGCAGTTGTAAAAGCTGGACAGCCATTATTTAAAATTAGTGCTCCAGAATATGAACAGCAAGTGCGTACAGCTACAGCAAGCATTAAAAGTGCTCAAGCAGAGGTTAGTTCTGCAAAATTGGCTGTCAATAAAGTGAAACCATTGGTAGAAAAAGGAATTATCAGTAAATACGATTTAGAATCGGCTCAATATACGTATGAGTCGGCTTTGGCAACTTTGGCTCAGGCAAACGCTGCTTTGGTCAATGCAAAAGTTAATTTAGGATATACAACAGTTACTAGTCCAGTAAATGGGGTTGTTGGTTCAATTCCGTTTCGTTTAGGAAGTTTAGTAAGTTCGAATACAGCCGATCCGTTAACAACCGTTTCTAGTATTGGAAATGTGTATGCGTACTTCGCTATAAATGAAAAAATGCTATTGAATTTTACTCAAAATAATACGAATGGTGTTTCTTTAAATCAGAAAATTAAAAACATGCCAGCAGTTTCGTTACTACTTTCTGATGGATCAATTTATGATCAAAAAGGGCGTATAGAAACCGTAAACGGATTAATCAATACAGAAACGGGTACTGTAAATGTGAGAGCGCGTTTTCCAAATCCAAAAGGAATTATCAGAAGCGGAAGCAGCACAACAGTTCGAATTCCGAATGAAGTTAAAAATTCAATTATAGTGCCGCAAAGCGCAACATTTGAGCTTCAAGATAAGATTTTTGCAGTTGTGGTTGGTAAAGACGGAAAAACTAAAAATGCTAATATCACAGTGCTAGACAATTCTGCAGGAAACTATTATGTAGTTAAAAGCGGATTAAATCCAGGAGATCAGATTGTATTAGAAGGAGTTGCTTCCTTAAAAGAAGGCACTGAAATCAAAGCCCAAAATCAAAGCCCAGAAACAGTTTACGCCGATTTAAAATAAAAAAAATGTTTAAAAAATTTATACAAAGACCCGTACTCTCGACGGTAATATCTGTTATTATCGTTATTTTAGGTGTTTTAGGCCTAATTGAGTTACCTATATCGCAATATCCAGATATTGCGCCACCAACTGTAAATGTGGCGGCAAGTTATACTGGTGCCAATGCAGACGTGGTACTGAAAAGTATCGTAATTCCGTTGGAAGAGCAGATTAATGGTGTAGAAAACATGACGTACATGACTTCTACAGCAACCAACGACGGAAATGCCTCTATTAAAATCTTCTTTAAAGTAGGAACAAATCCAGATCTAGCTGCAGTAAACGTGCAGAACAGGGTTTCTAGAGCAACAAGTTTGCTGCCAGTAGAGGTAACTCAGGCGGGGGTAACCGTAACCAAAAGTCAGAGTAGTAACTTATTGATTTTCTCTTTATACAGTGATGACAAAGCTTACGACCAAACGTTTCTTCAGAATTATGCAAAGATCAATCTTGTACCACAAATCCAGCGTGTAGTTGGGGTGGGAGATGTAACGGTTTTTGGTGCCAAAGATTACTCTATGAGAATCTGGCTGAAACCAGACGTAATGCAGCAATACAAACTGATTCCGAGCGATATTTCGGCTGCTTTAGCAGAACAAAATATCGAAGCTGCGCCAGGTAAATTTGGTGAAAACGGAGATCAGGCCTTTCAATATGTAATTAAATACAAAGGGCGTCTAACAACGTCTCAAGAATTTGAAGATATTGTGATCAAATCTGTTGGAAATGGTCAAATGCTTCGTCTTAGAGATGTTGCCAAAGTAGAATTGGGATCTTTAAGTTATGCATCGACAATTAAAACAAATGGTGTAGAATCGGCAGCGATGGCAATTAGCCAGACTCCAGGGTCTAATGCGCGTGACGTAATCAACAATTCTAAAAAACTGATTGAAGAAGCCGCAAAAAACTTTCCAAAAGGGGTTAAATACACTACAATGGTTGACGTTAACGACAACCTTGATGCTTCAATTGAAAAGGTAATTCATACTTTGATCGAAGCTTTTATTCTGGTTTTTATAGTAGTATTTATTTTCCTTCAGGATTTTAGATCGACATTAATTCCAGCCATTGCGGTTCCGGTTGCGATTGTAGGTACCTTTTTCTTCCTGAATTTATTCGGATTTACCATTAACTTATTGACGCTTTTTGCAATGGTTCTTGCCATTGGTATTGTGGTCGATGATGCAATTGTGGTCGTAGAGGCCGTTCACGCCAAACTCGATCATGGTTATAAATCGGCTAAAAAAGCAACAATTCATGCTATGGACGAAATTTCGGGAGCGATTATTTCGATTACACTGGTAATGGCTGCGGTATTTATTCCAGTAACTTTTATTGGAGGATCTACAGGGGTTTTCTACAAACAGTTTGGTATTACACTTGCTGTTGCGATTATTCTTTCGGCAGTAAATGCCTTGACTTTAAGTCCAGCTTTATGTGCGCTTTTATTGAAACCGCATGCAGACGATCATAAACATAAAAGTTATTTACAGCGTTTTTACACTTCATTTAACGTGGCATTTGATAATGTTACGGCAAGATACAAACGCTCGGTAAGTTTTCTTTCTGTTAAAAAATGGATTGCATTAGCTTCTATTGTAATTGCAGGTGCAGCATTAGTTTATATGATGAAAACAACGCCTTCAGCTTTCGTACCTTCAGAAGATCAAGGAACAGTTTTCGCTAATATTAGTTTGCCACCATCAGCTTCTATGGAACGTTCTGATGTTATTGCAAAAAGAGTTGATAGTATTGCGAAGACTATTCCAGGAGTTAAAAATACCCTTCGTATTGTAGGGCAAAACTTTACAGCGGGTGCTGGTAGTGCCTACAGTATGGTTATTGTAAAATTGAAACCGTGGGACGAACGTGATTTAAGTGTTGACGATGTTATCGGACAGCTTTTTGCCAAAACAAGCGGTATTCGTGAAGCGAGTATTTTCTTTATTTCGCCACCAACTATTCAAGGTTTTGGACAGAGTGGTGGATTCGAATTCCAATTACAGGATAAAGGAGGCCATACAACGGCTGAGTTTTATAAAGTAAATAATGAATTCTTAGCTAAATTGGCAGAACGTCCAGAAATTCAGTACGCAACAACGCCATTTAACCCTGGTTTCCCGCAGTATATGATGGATATTAATTTAGCGAAAGCGAAAGATGCAGGAGTTTCGGTAAACTCGATTTTGTCGACTATGCAAGGGTATTATGGTGGATTGTACGCTTCGAACTTCAATAAATTTGGTAAGCAATATCGTGTAATGATTCAGGCTTCTCCAGAGTTTAGAACCAATACGCAAGGATTAAATAAAATCTTCGTACGTAACAGTGCCGGAAATATGGCGCCAATTACCGAGTTTGTAAAAATGACGAGAGTGTTTGGTCCAGAATCGATTTCGAGATTTAACTTGTTTACGTCTATTTCGATTACAGGAGCGCCAAAACCTGGATATAGTTCGGGAGATGCTATTAAAGCGATTCAAGAAGTGGCGGCAGAAAATCTTCCTGCAGGTTACGGTTACGAATTCTCAGGATTAACTCGTGAGGAATTAGCATCTGGAAGTGAGACGATTTTCATTTTCATTCTATGTCTTGTATTTGTCTACTTCTTGTTGAGTGCGCAGTACGAAAGTTATATTTTACCATTCGCAGTATTACTTTCAATTCCGTTTGGATTGGCTGGAGCGTATCTATTTTCAATTATTTTCAAATTGAATAGTAATATCTATCTGCAGATTTCCTTAATCATGCTTATTGGACTTCTTGCCAAGAACGGTATTTTGATTGTCGAATTTGCTTTGGACAGAAGAAGAAAAGGTCTTCCTATTGTACAGGCAGCATTAGATGGAGCTGTGGCGCGTTTAAGACCAATTTTGATGACTTCATTCGCTTTTATTTTAGGATTAGTGCCGCTTATGTTTGCTACGGGCGCAGGTGCGGTTGGTAACAGATCGATTGGTACGGGAGCCGTAGGAGGAATGTTAATCGGAACAATTTTAGGGGTTTTTGTAATTCCAGTATTGTTTATCATTTTCCAGAATTTACAGGAAAAAGTTAGCGGACCAGCAAAAGACGGTTACGACGATGACGATGATGATGAAGACGAAATTCATTTAATAGAAGCTCACAAAGAGTAAAATTTAATTACAACAACAATGACGAATAGTTCAAATAAATATATTTTACTGGTACTGACAGCCGCACTAATTAGTGCGTGCTCTGTTACCAAGAAATACGAACGTCCCACTACTTTAAAAACCGATCAATTGTATCGTGATCAGTCTGCAGCCGATTCTACAACAATTGCAGATATGCCTTGGAACACAGTTTTTAAAGATGCAAAACTGAATGCCTTAATTCAAAAAGGATTAGATCAAAATCTGAATCTGAAAAATGCGATTGAAAATATTGTTCAGTCGAGAGCTTCTTTGCGTCAGAGTAAATTAGCATATTATCCATCATTGCAATTGGACGCCAATGTTACACGCAATAAGCAATCTCAGGCAGGATTAAACTTTCCGCCAGGAATCAATATCAATACCTTAACAACGACTTATAAATTAGGTGTAAGTACTTCTTGGGAAATTGATGTTTGGGGAAAATTAAGCAGTTCTAAAAGAGCCGCTTTAGCCACATACCTAGCAACAGACGCGGCAAAGCAAGCGGTTCAGACACAATTGATTGCTGATATAGCCAATAATTATTTTCTGCTTTTGTCGTATGATAAACAATTAGAAATTACAGAACAAACTTTAAAAACTCGTATTGAAAACGTTGAAACAATTAAAGCCTTAAAAGAAGGTGCAATTGTAACAGGTGCTGCGGTAGTGCAAAGTGAGGCCAACCAGCATGCCGCTGAAGTGTTGATTCCAGATTTAAAACAAAATATACGCGAAACAGAAAACGCTTTAAACATTTTGTTAGGACAAGCTCCAGGACCTATTGATAGAGGCGTTTTAGGAGACCAGATTATTCCAGAAAAAATTGCGATCGGTATGCCGGCTCAATTGTTAAATAATCGTCCAGATGTCCGTCAAGCGGAATTTAACTTTAGAGTTGCTTTCGAATCGACCAATTTAGCTAAAACTTATTTCTATCCAAGTTTGACACTTACAGCAAGTACAGGATTTTCAAATTTAGAAATAAACGATTTCTTTAGCCACTCTATTTTTTATTCGATTATTGGTGGATTGACACAGCCTTTATTCAATAACGGACTAAATAAAATGAGATTGACAACAGCGCAATCACAACAATTGCAGGCCTATAATAATTTCCAGCAAAGTCTTTTAGTGGCGGGTCAGGAAGTTTCAAATGCTTTGTATTCGTACCAAATGGCTGTTGAAAAAGAAGATTCGAGAGCTAAACAAATTGCAGCTTTAGAAAAAGCGGTAGATTTTACAGAAGAACTTTTAGAATATAGTTCGGCGACTAATTATACAGATGTACTAACATCGCAGCAAAATCTTTTAGCAGCGCAGTTAAGCGGAGTAGCAGATAATCTGCAAAAACTGCAAGCTGTCATTAATTTGTACAGAGCATTAGGTGGCGGTTGGAAATAATATTTTTTTAGCCACGAATTCACGAATTTTTATTTTTTTGAAGATATAATTTATGCTAATTCTTGGCTGAAAAAATGTAGATGAATTGCCCACAGCTTTAAATGGGGTAAAAGATTTAGAATGTATTGGGCTTTAGCCAAACTACGCAAAGTTTGGTTAAAGCCTTTTCTATATGCTTAAAAAAAAGCCTCCAGATAAAGCTGAAGGCGATTGGTATTTATGAAGTATTATTAAAAAACTTTGCGACTTTGCGTCTTTGCGAGATTTATTTTTTAAGTTGCTTTTTTAACTTAATTACTGCAAGTGATATTTCTCGCAAAGACGCTAAGTCGCAAAGTTCATTTGTAAGTTATGCTGCAATGTTTTTCACTTTATGGCCAATAGCACCAAACGAAAGAATAATCAAGAAACAAACAAGTGGAATAATATATCCAGATTGAATATCATCATGATTCATATCGATTAAAGTTCCCATTCCGTACGGAATAATAGCACCTCCAACAATAGACATTACTAACCAAGAAGAACCCGTTTCTGTATTCGATTTTAAACCTTTAATTCCCAAAGAGAAAATAGTTGGGAACATAATAGACATAAAAAATCCGATGCCGCCAAGAGCGTAAATCACTACGATTCCAGATCCATAAATGGCTACTAAGCAAAGTAATGCGCACATTACACAATAAATGGAAAGCAATACATAATCCTTTACGAACCGTAAAAAGAAAGTACCAATAAAACGCCCTGCCATAAATAAGAAACCATAAACGCCCAAATAATATCCAGCAGTCTTTTCATCCAATCCTGCGCCTTGTTGTGCAATACGGATAAAGAAACTCGTAATACAAACCTGTGCGCCCACATAGAAAAATTGAGCTACAACGCCCCAGCTTAAATGTCTAAATTTTAAAACAGAGAAAAATCCAGGTTTAATTTCAGCTTCTGTGTGAGTCGCTTTCATAGAAGGCAATTGTACGAAGTAAAATATAATTGCTACTAAAACTAAAATACTTCCTAAAACAATATATGGCATTTTTACAGAAGCCGCTTCACCTAATAAATACGCTGCTTTTTCAGCCTCAGGCATTGCTGCCATTTGTTCTGTCGTATGATTAGTTCCAGAAAGGATAAATAACGAACCTACAATAGGAGCAACCATTGCTGCTAAACCGTTGAAAGAAGCCGCTAAATTCAATCTCTTAGAAGAAGATTCAGGTGGTCCAAGAATCGCCGCATACGGATTGGCACTAGTTTCTAAAATCGTTAATCCGCATCCGATTACGAATAAAGCAAATAAGAATAATTCGTAAGTTCTGGTATTCGCAGCTGGAACGAATAAAAAAGCTCCAATTGCAAAAACTAATAATCCAGTAATAATACTGTTTTTATAACCAAATCTTTTAATCAGCATTCCGGCTGGAATCGCCATAATAAAATAAGCAAAGAAAACCGAAGTATCAATAAGAGTAGATTGGCGGTTATTTAATTCGCACGCTTTTTTCAAGTGCGGAATCAATACAGAGTCAAGATTGTGGGCCATTCCCCACAGAAAAAATAGGCATGTAACTAAAATAAAAGGCAGTAGATATTGTTTTCCGCTTCCACCTTCCGTTGGCACTTCGTGTTGATCGCCAGTTTGGTTTGTAATTTGCATTCGTTTGATAGTTTTTAAGTTGTTTTTGAGTTTTTTGCCACAAAGGCACTAAGACACAAAGTTTTTTAATTTCTTTGCGACTCTGCGCCTTTGCGAGATTATTTTAAAGAAGCTAAAAAAAAAACTTAGCATCTCAGAAGCTTAGCATCTTAGCCCCTTCTATTCACAAACAGAAGATGATCACATACAAGCACAACCTCGCCACGCTGATTGATAATTTCAACATGTTCGGTTACAGCGCCCATTTCAGGTTTTTTAGCATCTCCTTTTTCAGAGATTGTAATTTCAGAATGAATAGTGTCACCAATATGAACAGGCTTTACGAAACGCATTTTGTCATAACCTCTTGAAAATGCTTCTGGATTAATTTCAGAAGCAGTAAGACCAATTCCAATGCTAAAAACCATTGTTCCGTGTGCAATTCTTTGTCCGAATGGCTGTGTTTTGCACCATTCTTCGTCCATGTGGTGCGGAAAGAAATCTCCAGTGTGTCCGGCATGAACCACAAAATCAGTTTCTGTTATGGTTCTTCCGATTGTTATTCGTTTATCGTCGATAGTATAATCTTCGAAAAAAATTGATTTAAAAAACATAATATTATTTTTTTGTGTTTTTCACCATATAAGTTATATAAGTTCATTTAATCTCAGATTGCCCAAAGCATTCGAAAGCTAAATATAAGGCTGCAAAACTTTAATTGCCTTGCATAACTTATATGGTTTAAATTTTTGTTTTTACCATATAAGTTCATTTAATCTGCTTTGTCTAAAACTTTTATGAGCTTAAAAAAGCATCCAGCTTAAATTATCTTATATAACTTATATGGTTTAATTTTTGTTTTCACTATATAAGTTCATTTAATCTGCTTTGTCTAAAACTTTTATGAGCTTAAAAAAGCATCCAGCTTAAATTATCTTATATAACTTATATGGTTTCGAAATATAGTGTTTTAATTACACTTCATCAAAAGAAATCCCGCCGTTTTTACTGCTGATATAACAAGCTTCGACAACCTTCATTGTACCTAAAACATCCTGAACGCTAGCAGATAGTTTTTCATCAGAACCTTCCTTATAGCGCATTAGATTGGACATTGCACCTATGAAAGCTTCAGGGAACCACGAACCTTCCAGTTTAACTTCAGTCCATTCGTATTCATTTTCGTTATCTTTTTTCGGAAGCGCGTATTCAAAAACGTCAGGCAAACCATCAGGATAGTTCATCAATAAGCCCATTTTGGCTTTAATGGCACCTTTTGTTCCTTCCCATTTAATGTAACTTTCTTCGTGTTTCGGACCAAAATGATGATCATGATTGGTATTGATTACAACATGTTTGTCTTCGCCATAATCCAAGATTATAGTTGATCGGCTTGAGGATAATTTTTTCAGCGGATGTTTAGCCGTTTTGGCGTAAACACCTTTCGGATTTCCTAAGAAAGAACGAATACAGTCGATATAATGCACAGAGTGAAAAAGGATTTCCAATCTTGGATGTTCTTTTATTAAAGGGAATAATTCCCAAGGTGTGTTTACCGTAACTTTAAATTCGAAATCATAAAGTTCGCCAATAATTCCTTCGTTAATTAAATATCTTGCAGCGCTTACGAATGACGAAAAACGAAGCTGAAAGTTAATCGCAGCAACTAGATTTTTTCTTTCGCATACTTCCACAATTTCGCGTGCCTGCGCTAAGTCATTTCCCATTGGCTTCTGAATCAGAACCGCGGCTCCATCAGGCAATTGTTCCAGAATTTCGATATATTGATCGGGTAAAACTGTAATATCGTAAACAGCGTTTGAAGGCGCGTTTTTAACCGCTTCGGCAACATTTTCAAAAACATGATCAATTTTGAATTGTTTCTGCAAATCGTAAGCTTTAGAAATTGTTCTGTTGGTAATACCAAAAACTTTAAAACCAGCCATTTCATAAGCCGGAAGATGCGCATCTTTTACAATACCACTCGCTCCTATAATGATAATAGGCTGTTCTGTTTCAGGCAATAAAGGTTTATAGGGAATATTCATATTATTCTATTTTTTGAATATTGATTTGTGTTTCTTCTAATAATTGTGCCGACGGAATATCGCTTTTAATTGCCTTTAAAACCATGTGATCTATAAATTCACACACTTTTGGCCAAATAGGTGTTTGTGGCAATGTTAGAGCATTTTCGTGTAGCATCTCTAGTTTATGATAAAAAGGAATTAAAGCATTAATTTCTTCATCTTTCCAAGTTGATTTTCTACAGCCAATTCCGCCTTCGGTAGTCAATAATTTATCACTTTCAGCGGTTGTGGCAAATCGTAAAAAATTGTAAGCTAGTTTTTTGTGCTTGCTTCCTGTACCAATAGTATATAACCAATATACATTTAGGGAAGCTGTTTTATGATCAGGATCTGATGGAAGAGAAGTTATATCGATTTTTCCTTTTACTTTCGATTCTTCGATCACTTCGGCCATAGAAGCAAATCCAAACCAGTTAATTGCCATTGCTGCTTGTCCTTCGGCGAAAGCCAAACCTGCTTCAACCGAACCAAATTCTTTTGATTTCGGGTGGACAGCGTTTTTATTATTAACTATTTCTCGGTAAAAATCTAAAGCTTCTATTGCCGCTTGACTATTAATAGAAATCTGGTTTTTATTATTAATTAAAGAGCCTCCGCGTGTCCATAATTGCAGGCAGAAATCGAAAACCATGTTATGTCCGTCTGGATAATTGGCAAAAATGCAGCCGTAAAGATTTTCTTCTGGTCGATTAAAGAAAGTTGCAATTTCTTGAAATTCCTGCCAAGTTTTTGGCGTTGAAAGTTCGTAGCCAAATTGCTTTTTGAAATTCGCTTTTTCGGTTTCGTTTTCAAACAAATCCTTTCTGTAAATCAAACATTCTGGACCATCATGAAATGGAAGTCCGTACGTTCCATTATCGATTTTCTGCAAATGCAAAAGCGATTTGTGCCAGCCGTACGGATAATTTTCAGGCGGATTTTGGGAAATAAACGAATATAAATCTAGAACCGCTTTTTCGTGTACGGCATCAAAAATCCAATCGGTATTAAGATGTGCAATATCCCATTTTCCTTCTTTTAAACCTTTTTTTGAAATGGTTGTTTCGTATAATTCATGCAATTCCATCGGAATCATTTCGGCTTCAATTTGAATATTATTTTGAAGACAAAACGCATCCCAAAGCTTTTGAAGTGTACTTTCGAAAGGATCGAATTTTCGAACGGCGATTCTAATTTTTTCCATCAGCAGTCTATAAATTCTTTAATAATTCGTTCGTTGTCCTGACCTAGTTTCGGCGAACCTTTTCCTGAAGTCAGATAT
Organism: Flavobacterium ustbae; assembly: GCF_003946915.1. Classification (GTDB taxonomy): domain Bacteria; phylum Bacteroidota; class Bacteroidia; order Flavobacteriales; family Flavobacteriaceae; genus Flavobacterium; species Flavobacterium ustbae. Next base: position 181,046 of record NZ_RPOC01000007.1, on the reverse strand, counting down.
TCGCCGTCAATTTTTATCGGACAGCGTGTAGTTTTGTAACTGTAGCCATCCAGCATTTCTACGTTTTGCGTGAAATTCAAAACTTTAAATCCGTCTTCGGCAAAAAGCTGTTGATAGTTTAAAACTCCAGCACACCAAATATCCGCAGGTTCTAAAATATCCAGCCAGAATTGCGTTTCCTGGATTTGTAAATGATCGGCTAAAATATTTTTGATTTCGTCTCTCAGCGTAAATTTATTTTCAGGAAAAGCCAGTAAAGCATCACATTTTAGCAATGAAGCTAAAACTGGAATGGATCCCATTGCAAGAGCTAAATAACCATTTTTAGTTTTGTAAATCCCGTACGGAGCACCTAAATACGCATGCGCATTATTGGTTTTGGTACGAACAGGCAATTCGCCGCCATCATTAAAAAACGTCGTAATCGTTTCAAACTGAAAATCAAAAGCCGATTCCAGCATACTTACCTGAACTTGTGCTCCAATATTATGAGTTGCTTTTCTGTACAAAGCGGACAAAATTCCTTGTGCTAAATGCGCTCCAGCCAGCATGTCAACAATCGACAATCCCATCGGAACTGGACCGTCTTCCTGATTACCGCTCAGCCATGTTAAAGCCGTTAATGACTGCAAAAGCAAGTCCTGTCCCGGTAAATCTTTCAGATCTGGATGTTCTCCAAAACCAGAAATTGATCCGTAAATCACATTCGGATTTAGGGCTTTCACTTCTTCATAACTTAAACCAATGCGTTCCATCACTCCAGGTCTGAAATTATGCATCACAACATCAGCTTTAGCCAATAATTTTTTTAATTTTTGAAGTGCTGAAGGCTGTTTAAAATCAATAGCAAATGATTCTTTATTTCTGTTGATAGTATGAAAAACAGACGATTCGCCATTCATAATCAAGTCTGAAGTATATAAGGTTCGGCAGATATCTCCCGTTCCCGGTTTTTCAATTTTTATCACGCGGGCACCCAAATCTGCCAAACGCAAACTCGCTGACGGCCCCGAAAGAAACTGACTGAAATCTACAATTAAATAATCTTCTAATGGTTTCATTTTTTTTGTTTAACCGTTTTTATGGTTTATTTGTTTAAATGTTAATTTGTTTAATCGTTTTCCATCAGCAATAAAATCTAATTTGATCTGCTAAAATCTTTTGAAATCTGCGTGAAATAACTTTTATGTGCAAAGATTTTTTCACGCAGATTTGCACAGATTGAAGCAGATTTTATACAGATTTAATCTAAGCTGATGAAGTAGATTTAAAATAATTTCAACCAAATTATCGAATAAACTCTTTGTGTATTTTCAAATTATCCTGACCCACTTTTGGCGCAGCTTTTTCGCTAAGCAAAATTTCCCCATCCAACTGAATCGGACTTCTAGTGGTAACCAAAGTTTCGCCTTCTGCATTTTTTACGGTTTGTTTCAGCTGTAATTCCTCAACAAAAGACTGATTATCTAATTCTTCGTAATTGAAAACTTTCCCGCACCAAATACCTTCTTTCTGCAAAATTTCAATCCAGTAATCAGACGTTTGGGTTTGAATTCTTTCGCTCAAAATCGTTCTGATTTCATCGCGTTTTTCAAACCATAAATGTTTATCTGCAAATGCACTTAAATCTAAACCAAGCGATTTTCCAATAAAAAGTAAATCACCCATAGCAAGAGACAAAAAGCCATCCTGCGTTTGGTAAACACCGTAAGGTGCGCTTAGAAAAGCGTGTGCACTTCCTTTAATGTCGCCTCTTTCTGGTAATTGTCCGCCGTCGTTTAAGAAAGAAGTAATTGCTTCAAACTGAACGTCGAGAATAGATTCTAACAAACTCACTTCGACCAAAACACCTTTTTTGGTTTTGGCTCTTTTTAAAAGTGCTGCTAAAATTCCCTGTACAAAATGATTCCCGCACATTAAATCGGCAACTGCCAATCCGAACGGAACTGGGCCTTGACTTTTGCGTCCGCTTAGCCAGCTTAAACCCGAAAGTGATTGTAATAATAAATCCTGTCCCGGCTTTTTCGCCCACGGACCTTCATTGCCGTAACCTGTAATCGTTCCGTAAATAATCTGTGGATTAATGGCTAATGTATTTTCGAAATCTAAACCGATTTTTTCCATTACGCCCGGTCTGAAATTATGCGTCATAATATCAGCCTTTCCGATTAGTTTTTTAATCAAAACCAAATCGTCGGGATTTTTTAAATCGGCAGCAAAAGATTCTTTATTTCTGTTAATAGTATGAAAAAGCAGACTGCTGTCGTCTACAAACAAATCTTTAATACTCAATTGTCTGCAAGCTTCACCTTTTACTGGACGCTCGATTTTGATAACGCGTGCGCCCAAATCAGCCAATTTTAATCCGGCTGAAGGTCCTGCCAAAAACTGACAGAATTCGAGAACAATTAATCCTTCTAAAGGTCTCATACCGTCTGAATTTTTAGAGATTCCGCGTAAAGCCCATTCATTTCTTCTAGAACTTTATCTTCATCTCCGCCGTACATTAAATAGTTACGAACTACGTCTCCGGCATGATCCTGAAAATACATATGCCCATAATATCTCGGACGTAAAAATGCACGTTGCAAAGCAGGTAAAGTATTTTTGAAATAATCGTGCGTTAGTTCATTCAATCTATCGCTTTTCCAAGCTTCCAAATGCCCGGGCTGGCCGCCATTGTCGGTATATAAATTCTGTTGAACTTCAGAAGAACCCGTAAAATCAGCATAACGAATCGCTTCACCAATATGCTGGCTGAAAGAAGAAACCGCTAAACCAGTTCCGCCAAGCGAAGAGATCATTGGTTTGTCATTTAAACTTACCAAATCAAAAAAGTGCAATAGATTTTTGCTGTAACCGACTCTAGAATAATTAGAATATCCGTAGGCGAAAGGGCAGTAGGCAATTTCGTTTGAATTGACCATAGCCTCATAAACCTGAATTGGATTTCTGTTAAAGTTTTTAGGATCAATTAACTGAGCCAATTCTCTAAACATCTGAAGTGCTTTTTTTCCAGTAGTTTCAGAAATTACTTTTTCTTCAGAAAGAAAAGGAGCTTCGCCCAAACTGCAACAAAACATATAAAAACTCATCAAAACATCAACAGGAATTCCAGCAAAGGCAACTAAACCTTTTTTTGCCAAAGCCAATAAATCTTCATAAGTTTTTGGCACTTCCAGATTGTTTTTTTCTAGAATATCCAATCTTGCAGATGCCACAGGAGTTGCCGCATCAATAGGCAATGCCCATAATTTATTGTGAAAAACGTAGCTTCCGTAAGACTTTCCAACGGTATTGCGTTCTTGATCTTTAATATAACCTGCTGATAAATAATCGGATAATGGAAGAATTGCTTTTGTCTGTGCTCCAAATCCAGTCCAAGGATGGTCGATAACCAATAAATCAAATCTCTTGGCTAAATCTTCAATCGAAGCATCGGCAAATTCTTGTAAACTTCTTTTCTCCCAAGAAATTTCAATTTCTGGATGTAACTCTGTAAAACGTTGCGATGTGGCAACCATTGGAAGCAAACCTCTTGTGTGGTTCCAAGTTATGCCTTTTAATTTTATCATTTTATAGGGATTTTGGGTAGTGAATGTTAGTTGGAAATAATAAATGTAAAAAATACAATTACAAAAGTAGAAATAAGATTGAAATGAGCAAGAAATCCCGTGTTTATTAACTATTCTTTTTTGCTGAAATAGATATTTAGCCTGTTAATTTTTACAAACCATCTAAAAAATGTTATAAAATTTTGAACGATGATTATTTTAAGAACAGAAAAAGAAAATAGATCGCTGATATTAATTTAGAAAAAGTATTTTTGTAATTGTAAATTTTACATTTATTATTTTAGACTAATTTATTACGAGAAAACTAATTAACTGATGAAATATATTGTTTGCGAAAAACCGCAGGAATTTCTACTAAAAGAAACAGCTATTCCAGAACCGAAACAAGGCGAGGTTTTATTGAAAATTAAAAGAATCGGAATCTGCGGAACTGATATTCATGCTTTTGGAGGAACACAGCCGTATTTTGAATACCCTAGAATTTTAGGGCACGAATTGGCTGCTGAATATGTGAAAGGAAATGCAGCAGGTTTTAAACCTGGAGATAAAGTAACTTTTATTCCGTATTTTAACTGTGGAAAATGTGTGGCTTGCCGTAACGGATTGACAAATTGTTGTGTAAACATCAAAGTTTTTGGAGTACATATTGATGGCGGAATGGCCGAATATGTTGCGATTCCAGAACAATATTTATTGCACGGACAAGGTTTGGATTATGATGAATTGGCTTTGGTAGAACCGTTGGCAATTGCTGCGCATGGAGTGAGAAGAGCGGCTGTAAAATCTACTGATACCGTTTTGGTTATGGGTGCAGGACCAATCGGAATTGGTTTGATTCAGTTTGCTAAAATCGCAGGAGCAAAAGTGATCGTAATGGACATTAACGATTATCGTTTAAATTTCTGTAAAACAGAATTAAATGCAGATGAAACAATTAATCCTTTAAATGATGATGTTGCGGCTAAATTGGCTGAATTGACAAACGGAGATATGGCAAATGTTGTAATTGATGCAACTGGAAACCAAAAGGTTATGAACAGCGCTTTCAATTATATTTCGCACGGCGGAAGATTTGTTTTGGTTGGACTTCAAAAAGGAGAATTGAGTTTCAGTCATCCTGATTTCCACAAAAGAGAATCTACTTTAATGAGCAGCCGTAACGCAACAATCGAAGATTTCGAATATGTAATGAAATGCCTAAAAGAAGGAAAAATCGACCCGAAGAAATATATTACGCACAGAACGAGTTTTGACGAAATGATTGCTGATTTTAAGAATCTTACGGACCCTAAAAACAATGTAATAAAGGCGTTGATTGAAATTGAGTAAAAGAATCTAAAGCTAATTTTGTCATTCTGAGGAACGAGGAATCTCCGCAAGTAGCTCGACAAGCTAAATCGACAATCTGTGTGGAATTTCTCGCGGAGATCCTTCCTTCGTCAGGATAACAAAATGAGAAAAAAACAGCCACAGATTAAAGGATTTATGGGATTAATCATTTTAATCAATTTAATTTGTGGTTAAAATTAAATTGTTTAGTAACCTAAATAACTAACAAAATGAATTTAAACTTAAAAGATAAAATAGTAGTCGTTTCTGGTTCGGCTGGAAAAGAAGGCAGTATTGGAGAAACAATCATTAATAGACTGGCAGACGAAGGTGCGATTCCAGTTTTAGTAGATCGAAATGCAAGAGGTTTCGCTTACGCAGAAAAACTTCAAAATAGAGGCGTTAATTCTTTATTTGTTCAGACCGATGTGACTGATCCTGTTGCAATGGAAAATGCGGTGAAAGTAATAGCTGCAAAATACGGCAGAATCGATGCTATCATCAATAACGTTGGTGTAAATGACGGCGCGGGATTAGATTCAAGCTACGAAGATTTCATGAATTCTTTGAAACTAAATGTGGTAAGTTATTTTCTTTTAGCAAAATATGCGTTGCCATACTTAAAAGAATCAAAAGGAAATATTTTAAATATTGGTTCTAAAGTAGCTTTAACAGGGCAGGGCGGAACTTCTGGTTACGCTGCTGCGAAAGGTGGTGTTTTGGGCTTAACGAGAGAATGGGCGGTAGATTTGATTCAGTTTGGAATCCGTTCGAATGCCATTATTATTGCTGAAAGTTATACGCCAGCCTACGAAGATTGGATTAAAACATTGGAAGACGGAGAAAACGTTTTGAAGAAAATCAATAAAAGTATTCCGTTTGAAGGAAGAATGACGAAAACAGAAGAAATTGCGGATACGGCGCTTTTCATCATTTCAGAAAAATCATCGCATACAACGGGACAATTTGTTTTTGTGGATGGAGGTTACGTACATTTAGACCGCGCTTTAATCAGCGATGTTAACTAAAAAATTATGAGTAAAAGAATAGATTCCCATCAGCATTTTTGGAAGTTTGATCCCGTTCGCGACAGCTGGATTGATGAAACCATGCAGAATATTCAGAGAGATTTTCTTCCTGAAGATTTAGAGCCGTTATTAAAACAAAATCAGTTTGAAGGTTGTGTTGCTGTACAGGCAAGTCAGTCAGAAGAAGAAACGCATTTTTTATTGGATTTAGCGTCAAAAAATGATTTTATAAAAGGCGTTGTCGGCTGGGTAGATTTGCGAGCTGAAAATATCGAAGAACGTTTACAGTTCTTTTCAAATCAAAAAAATCTGAAAGGTTTTAGACATGTTGTTCAAGGCGAACCAGATGATTTTATGAATGGAGAAGCTTTCCGTAATGGAATAGCAGCTTTAAAAGCTTTCGATTATACTTACGATATACTAATTTTCCACCGACAATTGCCAGAGGCGATAAGTCTTGTAAAAGATTTCCCGAATCACAGATTTGTGATTGATCATATCGCAAAACCAGATATCAAATCGGGAATTATTGAGTCATGGAAAAAAGGCATAGAAGAAATTGCAAAATACGACAACGTTTGGTGCAAAATCTCGGGAATGGTCACAGAAGCTGACTGGAAAAACTGGAAGCGAGAAGATTTAAAGCCATATCTGGATGTTATTTTCGATAATTTCTCGATAGATAAATTGATGTACGGCTCAGACTGGCCTGTTCTCAATGTTGCTTCGGATTATAACGAAGTCGTAAAAACATTAGAAAATTATATTTCAAAATATTCAGTTGAAGACCAGAATAAAATTTGGTTTGAAAATGCTAATGCGTTTTATAAGCTTTAATTTTTTAAACCATATAAGTTATATAAGTTCAATTTAGCTCTTTGGCAATTAGTTCTCGCGCAAAGACGCCAAGTCGCCAAGTTTTAATATTTTTGGCCGTAACATCTGTAATTCGCTTCCTAATATTAATAGGATCCTCTTTCAGCAAAAATGACAGAATTGCGGAAATTCTATCCTATATTTTAAACATAGCCCACGGTTTCAACCGTGGGAATGCATGATGATTATGTTACGTACCCAAGGTTGAAACCTTGGGCTATGTTTGATAAAGAATTTCGCAAAAAAAGACGCCAAGGCGCTAAGAAAATAAAACTTTGCGACTTGGCTCCCGATAGCCATCGGGATTGCGATATTTTCATTCACCTTAATTAAATAAACTTATATAACTTATATGGTTCAAGAAAAATTAAAACTTAACAGCTTTCTTATGAACATCTTTTCCAATAGTAGTAGTTTTAGATAAACCACTCAAATCGATATTTTTAGTTGTTGAACCATCAATAGTAATAGTATTCGATGAACCAGGATTAAATTCTGCTTTCTTTAAAGAAAGATTTTGAACATTGTACATCTCAAAAGCATTCTTAGCTTCAATATCCAATTGCACATTGTTGATTTTGATTCCGTTAGCATCAATAATTGAAAAGCCTTTTTTAGATTTTGCAATCAGATTAGAAATCTCGATATTTTCTAAATTCATTTCAGGAAGACCTTGTAAAAATACCGCTTGCTGCGCGCCTTTAATCGTAATATTTTTGATTGAAATGTTTTTAAACTGAGGCGTTTCTTCATTCACAGGAACTAATTTTGTTGTAACCGTATTTCCGCCTTCAGCAAGTGTTTCAGCAATTGATTTTCCTCCGTAATACAAATCAAACGAAATTGCCTGAGACGGAATATCCGTCATAAAAACATCCGAAATAAAAATGTCTTCCACGACACCGCCACGTCCGCGCGTGCTTTTGAAACGAAGACCAACATCAGTTCCCATAAAAGTACAGTTGGAAACGTGCAGGTTTTTTACACCGCCCGACATTTCGCTTCCCACAGTTACACCGCCATGACCATGATACACGATATTATTTTTCACAATGATATTTTCGCAGGCAACACCGCGATCACGTCCGTCCTTATCTTTTCCAGATTTAATACAGATCGCATCGTCACCGACATCAAAACTAGAATTTTCGATAATTACATTTTTGCATGATTCCACATCCAATCCGTCGCCATTTTGAGAAAACCACGGATTACGAACGGTAACATTTCTAACAATCAAATCTTCAATTAATAAAGGATGAAGATTCCACGCAGGAGAATTTTGAAAAACTGGACCATCAAACATCACTCTTTTACTATTCTGAATGCTCACCAAAACTGGACGAAGAAAATCGTGAATCGCTTCAAAATCTTCTTTCGTTTTCAAATCATGACGTACATTCTGATCGGCACCTTTAGCACCTTTCATATATTGTTCAGAAGGATACCAGCTGTCTTTCTTTTCATTTAAAACACCGCCCGAAGCTACAAATTTCTTCCATTGTTCGTCTGTCAATTTACTCTTTTTAACCTGTCTCCAAGCTTCACCAGAACCATCCCAAACGCCATTTCCGGTAAAAGCAACATTTTCTAAGTTTTTTCCATAAATAGGAGAGATGCAACGCCAAGTATTTAAACCTTCAAAACTCGTTTCGATAATCGGGTATAAAGTTTTGGCTGTAGAAAATTTAATCAAAGCGCCAGTTTGAGCATGCAATTCAATATTACTTTTTAAGATAATTGGCCCAGTTAACCAAATTCCAGGTGAAATGATTAATTTACCACCGCCTTTTTTTGAAAGGGCCTCAATAGCATCCGCAAAAGCTTTGGTATTCAAAACATAACCACCGTTCACCGCTCCAAAATCTTTTAGATTTACCGTATTATCAGGAATAACAGGTTCGTTAACTTTTGGCATTTTGAATTCAACATTGGCATAAGTATCGTAAGATTTACTTTGAGCATTTACATTGTTCGAACTCAGACAAAGCAAAAATGCCATTGCAAGAGAAAAAAGATGGATTCGGTTGGTTTTCATTGTTAGTAGTTTTTTGTTGTTATTTTTATAGATGTGAAAAATTACTTCTCACATAAATAATAATAGTTAAATGTAATCGATTACACAAATCTATTAAAAAAAGTTTAGAAAAGAAATTTCATTTGATTAAAAATTGTTTTTGCCACAGATTAAATGGATTAAAATGATTTTTTCAGTATCTATGGTTGTTGCCACGAATTACACGAATTACGCCAATTTTTTCTCAGTATGTTTTTAAAATTAAATGATAATTTGAAAGAAAAAAATCTGTGAAAATCCTTTTAATCTGTGGCAAAATAAAATTAGCGCAATTCGTGTAATTCGTGGCGAAAAAAAACTCAAACAGGAGGGTACAGGATACATATAACTTTATGTTCAAGTAAATTGGACGAATTATTTGGTAAAAGTGTTAAAAATACATTTATTTGCAAATTTTATATGCTTAATTTTAATTGCCTAATAATTTTTTACCCAGAAAAAAATCAAAATATTAAATAATGCGTTTGAATTCATTTACTAAAATCCTGAGCTTCTTTTTAATCCTTTGCGTTTCGTTTTCGATAAATGCGGCCGAAATATGGGTTTCCCCGAAAGGGAATGACAAAAACTCAGGAACAAAAGAAAGTCCGCTGGCGACGGTTCACATGGCGATGCGAAAAGCCAGAGAACTCCGCCGATTAAAAGATCCGTCCATAAAAGACGGAATCAGAATTGTAGTAATGGACGGAACGTATTACTTAAACGAACCTTTATTTGTAAGACCGGAAGATTCCGGAACTCCGGATAGTCCAACAACAATTGTAGCCGATGCAAACGCTAAACCAATTATCAGCGGTGGAATCGAAATCAAAAATTGGACAAAATCGACAACCGTTATCAACGGACTTAAAAAAGGTGCTGTCTGGGTGGCCGATGCTCCCAAAAAAGCAGGAACTTTAATTGATTACAGACAATTATGGGTTAACGGTAAAAAAGCAGTTAGAGCTAAAAATACAGCGGGAACTTCAATGGAACGCATTCTGTCTTGGAATCACGAAGAACAAACCTGTTGGATTCCGTTTAAAGATAAATCGGTGAAGTTTGAACCGGGAATGGAGATGTTTATTGTACAATGGTGGTCGAATGCCAATTTGCGTATCAAAAATATCGAAGTACAAAAAGACAGCGCAAAATTGTCGTTTGAAGAACCAGAAAGCCGTATTCAGAGCGAGCATCCGTGGCCGGCACCGTGGATTTCTAAAAACAACGGAAACTCGGCTTATTTCTTAAACAATGCTTTTTCACTTTTAAATGAACCTGGAGAATGGTTTTTAGACAAGAAAAATGCTAAAATCTATTATATTCCGAGAGCTGGAGAAGAAATTAATTCGGTAAAAGTTACGGCTCCGGTTTTAGAAAGTCTGGTTGAAGTAAAAGGAACGATTGATTCGCCTGTTCATCATTTTAATTTTAAAGGGATTTCGTTTCAATACAGCAACTGGCTTCGTCCTTCACAACAGGGACACGTGCCTTTGCAGTGTGGTTTGTATCTTTTAGATGCTTATAAATTGAGACAGCCAGGAACGCCAAATCAGGCGAATTTAGAAAATCAGGCTTGGGTGGGAAGACCTCGTGCAGCTGTTGAAGTTAATTATTCGAATAATATTCAGTTTGAATCCTGCCGTTTCGAGCATTTGGCTTCGACAGGTTTGGATTTAAATAAAGGAACGAATCATAATACGGTAAAAGGAAATTTATTTAAAGACATTGGCGGAAGCGCGATCAATGTTGGTATTTTTTCTGAAGAACCTTTTGAAGCGCATTTGCCTTTAATCATTAAAGATGAAAGAGAAATGTGTTCGGATGAAGTAATCGCTGATAATTTAATTACCAATGTAACCAATGAAGATTGGGGAACTCTGGGAATTGCAGCAGGTTTTGTGCGAAACCTTACGATTGAACACAATGAGATTTCGGACGTCTCGTATTCGGGAATTTCGATGGGATGGGGCTGGACGCACACGCCAAACGTGATGCAGAACAATAAAATTCTGGCGAATAAAATTCATCATTATGCGAAACATCTTCATGATGTAGCAGGAATTTACACATTGTCAGCGCAACCAGGTAGCCGAATTGAAGAAAACTATATTGATAAAGTTTACAACAGTCCGTACGCACACGATCCGTTTTTGTGGCTGTATTTATATACTGATGAAGGTTCTGAAGGTTTTACCATTAAAAATAACTGGATTGCCGAAAAGAAAATCCTTAAAAACCATAACGGTCCAAAAGGAAATATCTGGGAACATAATGATCCTTACGTAAGTTCTAAAATTAAAGAAGCTGCGGGAATTAGAGCGCCTTACGCGGCAGCTTTAGAAAGAGAAGTTGTAATCGATGAAAAATGGGGACTGCAGGAAATGCCAAAACCGTATGCGATTGAATTGATTGGTAATGATTTTGATATCGAAAAAATCAAATCGACTTTGGTTGGTTTTAGAATCGTAGGTCAGGAATTCTATCAATGGAAAAATCATCTGGTGATTTACGGAAAAATGAATCAGCCGGAAAGAACGAAACGAAAACTAGCGGGGGCTTTTCCTTCTTTAGAAATAAAAATTTACGAAGATCTGGTTTACGATTTCCAAAACTTCGAAAGATGTAAAGATTCGAAACCAGCATCAGATTGGGAAAATGTTGTTTTAACAGCTAATCTTCCTGCCGATGAGAAACTTCAAAAAGAATATGTAGACTATCATAAAACACAATTCGAAAAATGGCCTGAAGTTGCCAAAGGCTTCTGTAATGCCGATTTTCAGCAATTGCAGGTTTTCAAAAAAGACCGTCAATTGATCTTAGTTATTAGTATTCCGAAAGGAGAAAATCTGGATAAATTGAATCCGAAAACAACACAAAATAATCCGCGTGTAGACGACTGGAATGCCTTAATGAAAAAATATCAAACCGGAATCGAAGGTGCAAAACCAGACGAAACCTGGATTTTCTTGAATAAAGTAGAAACTAAATAATTTTTGCCACAGATTAAAAAGATTAAAATGATTTTTTCTAATCTGTGAAAATCCTTTTAATCTGTGGCTAAAAAAAATCTAAAATCTAAAATCAACAATCTAAAATAAATAACCACCCATGTTAAAAATAGCCATTCTGGGACTTGGAGAAGGACGAAGCACAATGTCAGCTGCTATCGAAAGTTCAAAACTAGAACTTGTAAAAGTATGCGACCGAAACGAAGAATTGTGCAAACAGAGAGCAAAAGAATTCGATTTTCATTCCTACACCACAAATTACGATGATTTATTAAACGATGTGTCAATTGACATTATCGCTATTTATACACCCGATCATTTGCACGCACAGCACGTAAAACAAGCTTTATTGAGCGGAAAACATGTCGTTTGTACAAAACCCTTTATCGATGATCTTTCGGATGCTAAAGAGTTGTTAGAATTAAGCAAATCAACAGGAAAAAAAGTTTTTATCGGACAAAGTTCTCGTTTTTTCGAACCAGCAAAAAGACAAAGAGCCGATTACGAAGCAGGTTTAATTGGCGATTTAATTACAATCGAAGCTCAATATCACGCCGATCACAGATGGTTTTTAAAGAAAGAATGGTCTTTATTACAATCGTTTAAATGGCTGTACGGAGGTTTGAGTCATCCCGTAGATTTCATCAGATGGTATTTACCGAACATTCAGGAAGTAATGGGTTACGGAATGATCAGCAGTAACGGGCAATCGGCAGGATTGAAAAATGAAGATACCATGCACTTTATCTTCAAAGCAACCGACGGCAGAATTGCGCGTGTGAGCGGCGTTTATACATCGCCAACTCAGCCTGCACAACGCGACAGCGGAATGAGTACGATTTTGAGAGCTACAGAAGGTGCAAGTCAGGCCGATTATCATGAATTGCGTTATGCGGTTACGGATAAAACGGGTGAAGAAAAAGTGATTACTTGGGGCGACAGCACTTTAAAATATTATTTCCGTTTTGAAGGTCAGAGCCATCATGGGGGAGAATATCAGAATTATTTAGAATATTTCGTAGACAGTATCGAGCAGGGATTTACCGCTTATCCAGATATGGAAGAAGGAATCGGAACCGTGGCTTTACTGCAGGCAATGGACAAAACGCTACAAACTGGAATGCCGGTTAAAATTGCCGATATTCTTAACGAATATGGACTATGAACAGCATCTACGATAAATTAACTACGCTCGATTTTGTCATCGTAGCAGTGTATCTGGTGACTTTATTGGTCATTGGATACATAGTAAGCGTAAAACAGAGCAAGAAAAACGAAACGCTTTTTCTAGCCGGAAACTCTTTAAACTGGTACAATATCGGGTTTAATATGTGGGGAACCAACGTTGGTCCGTCGTCATTGCTGGCTTTTGCGAGTATTGGTTACGCAACGGGAATCGTAGCCGGAAATTTCGAATGGTACGCTTTTGTGTTTTTACTGCTTTTGGCGATGGTTTTTGCACCGCGTTATATTGCCAGTAAAGTCAGCACGATGCCGGAGTATATGGGAAAACGCTATGGCGACAGCACGCAGAACATTCTGGCTTGGTACGCTTTGGTAAAAATTCTCGTAAGCTGGCTTTCTTTGGGATTGTTTAGTGGAGGCGTTTTGGTGCGTCAGATTCTGGGAATTCCGATGTGGCAGAGCGTTACTGTTTTAGTGATTTTCTCTGGAATTTTCACTTTTGCAGGCGGATTAAAAGCGATTGCAAAAGTCAACGTTTTTCAAATGATTTTATTGATTGTCGTTTCGCTGACGCTTTCCTATTTAGGATTGCAGAAAGTAGGCGGAATTGATGTTTTAATTTCTAAAACTCCTTCAAACTTTTGGAATTTAGTTCGTCCGTCTGATGATGCGAGTTATCCGTGGCCGGCTATTTTATTGGGGTATCCCGTAGCAGCAGTTGCCTTTTTCTGTACGGATCAATCGATGGTGCAGAGCGTTTTGGGAGCTAAGAATTTAGAACAAGGACAATTGGGCGTAAACTTTATCGGATGGCTGAAAGTAATGGCGCTACCATTGTTTATTCTGCCTGGAATTTTGTGCTACGTTTTATATCCCGAATTAGGTAAAAACTCCGATTTGGCTTATATGACGATGGTTACAAATCTTTTCCCAAGCGGAATGAACGGTTTGGTCATCTGCGTTATGATTGCCGTTTTGGTGGGAACAATTGGTTCTTCGCTAAATGCTTTGAGCGCCGTTTTTACGAATGATATTTATATAAAGAAAATCAATCCAACGGCGACAATTAAAGACCAGATTAAAATTGGCAGAATTACTATTGCAGCAGGATGTTTGTTTGCGATTTTAATGGCGGTTGCGATTGATAATATTAAAGGGCAGAATTTGTTCAATATTTTTCAGGCGGTTTTGGGCTTTTTGGCGCCTTCGTTATCTGTGGTATTTTTATTGAGTGTTTTCTGGAAACGAACCACCAAAAAAGCCGTAAACTTTACTTTATCATGGGGTTCGGCGTTTAGTTTGTTTGTGGGCGTTTTATACCTTTGGATTTTCCCTGCAGATGAATACCCGGTTTGGCCTCACTTTTTATTGATTTCGTTTTACATTTTTGCTGTTTTAACGGTAACAGCAATCGCTATTTCGTTATTGGATAAAAATCCTGAAACTAATTTTTCTGATGAAACGGATATTCCAAAAACAAGTAAAAAAGTGAAGTTGCTGTTCGGATTATTGGGACTGACGATTTTGGTTTTGTATTTGGTTTTTAATGGGAATTGAGAATTTGCCACAAAGGCGCTAAGGCACAAAGTTTTTTTAATTCTGAATTGCGTCCAGCTTTAGCTGGATGAGAAAATAATCCAAATGTTAAAGGCTTTAGCCAAACTTTTTCACAGTTTGGCTAAAGCCTTTATTTATTCTTAAAATATTGTACCAGTTAAAACTGTAGGTGATTCATAAAAAACTTTGTGCCTTAGCGCCTTCGTGGCAACAAAAAATTATGCCTTTTTACGACCTTCAATATTAGGCAAAAATCCAGTAATGACTCCAATCAAAGGCAGAAATGCGCAGATTTTAAATACATATTCGATACTCGTTGCATCGGCTATTTTTCCTAAAAGAGCAGAACCTAATCCGCCCATTCCGAAAGCAAAGCCGAAGAAAAGACCAGCAACCAAACCGACTTTGCCCGGCAATAATTCGGTGGCATAAACCAGAATTGCAGAGAAAGCAGAAGAAAGAATCAATCCGATTATTACAGACAAAGTTCCGACCCAGAATAAAGAAACGTAAGGCAAAAGTAATGTAAATGGCGCAACACCCAGAATCGAAATCCAGATTACATATTTTCTTCCATAACGGTCGCCAATTGGTCCACCAATTAAAGTTCCAGCAGCAACGGCTCCTGAGAATAAAAATAAATATACTTGAGATTGTTGAATCGAGATATGGAATTTATCGATCAAAAAGAAGGTGTAATAACTCGTGATACTGCTCATGTAGAAAAATTTAGAGAAAATCAGAATCATTAAAACAACTAAAGAAACAGTAACTCTATTTTTAGATAAGTGATGTGTTTCAATTTTATATGCTGATTTATTAGCATTTCTTTCAGAAAGATGTTCGGTATACCAAATCGCAATTTTATATAAGGCAAAAATTCCAACCAAAGCGATAATACAAAACCAAGCCACATACGACTGTCCGTGCGGAATGATGATAAAAGCGGCTAATAATGGTCCGATAGCACTTCCTGCATTTCCACCCAATTGAAAAATAGACTGCGCCAATCCTTTTTTTCCGCCCGATGCTAAATGTGCTACACGAGAAGATTCGGGATGAAAAATAGACGATCCGATTCCGATTAAACTTACCGATAATAAAAGGAATACAAAACTTGATGCGATCGAAACCAGAAACAATCCTACCATTGTAAAACACATTCCAATGATTAACGAATAGGGTTTAGAATTCTTATCAGTATACATTCCCACGAACGGCTGTAAAATGGAAGCAACCATTTGATACGTAAGTGTTATGATTCCGATCTGAGTAAAACTCAAACCAAAATTATCTTTTATTAATGGATATATTGATGGGACAATTGCCTGTAATAGATCATTTATTAAATGCGAAAAGCTGATGATAAAAAGAATTGAATACGTGGTTTTCTTGACTATTTCTGGATTTGCTTTAACGGTTTCCATGAGTTATTTTTAGGTTCTTAAATGGTTTTAAATAACAGCTGTATTATTTTTTACAAAATTGAAACAAATAACAATGTCAAAATTGCTATATTTGGACAATGAATAATCAGATTCGGACATTTAGGGTAGCGCAGGATTATGGATTTCAAATAGATCCGTCAATTCCTGTTTTAGGATACACAGAAACAGTGAATTACGAAACCTGTATTTCACATTCTCATCCGCGCGGACAGCTTATATACGCTACGCGAGGTGTTATGAATGTTGTTGTCGGGAATAATATTTGGGTTGTAAATCCGCTGCAGGGATTATGGATTCCGGGCGGAGTTGAACATCAGGTAACCTTTCAAAAAGACGTTAATTATTATAGCGTTTTTATTGACCCTTCAGTTACGAAAGGATTACCAATCAATAGTTTCTCGTTTGATATTCCGATGTTTTTAAAACAATTGGTTTTTAAAATCATCACCTTTGGAACAGAAGGAAATTTAGAGGCTTCACAAAGAAGAGTGATAGATGTTTTTCTGGATGAATTGGCTTTAATTGTACCAAGTGCAACATTTTTGCCCACAACAAACGACGAAAGACTTCAAAAAGTAGTCGAACTTTTAATGAATGATGTAGCCAGCAAACAAACTATTGATTATTACGCGGAACTTTCTTTTATGAGCACGAGAACTTTATCTCGTTTGTTTATTAAAGAATTGGGAATGAATTTCAGTGATTGGCGAACGCGTTTGAAACTGCTTGAAGCCATTAAAAGACTCGGCGAAAAACAATCCATAAAAGAAATTGCACTCAATTTAGGTTACGAAACTCCGAGTGCTTTTATTTTTATGTTCAAAAAACATTTAGGAAAAACACCTTCTAATTATATTTTGGAAGATGAAAACGAGGATAAAATTTCTGCCTAATATTGGGATTGGGACGCGGATGGAACGGATTTACTTCGTAATCCCGATAGCTATCGGGAGCGGGTTGACACGGATTTTATTTTTAAACACATAGAAACATAGATTTTTATGTGCTTTATGAAATAGAGATGATTAAAAATGACTAGTCATTAACACATAGTCCCGAAGCTTCGGGATGTTTTTAAACGAGTGAAACGCCTTTTTTGCGGACAGTAAATCTATGTTTCTATGTGTTAAAAATAAAATCCGCGTCAATCAGCGTCTTCGCGATAGCGAATCCGTGTCATCCGCGTACCATAAAAATCATAACATCATTTTTTTTTAATACTAAAAAAGTGATAACTCGTAATTTTTCCCTTAAAAAATTATCAAAGAGTAGTATTTTTTATGAAAAGCAGGATAGTGCGGGTTGTGAAATGTAAAAATAACACTTATCTTTAGCTCCAAAATAAACTTACTATGCTAAACCGCCCTTCGATTTTTAAGATTTTATTTCTTTTTGCCGTTCTTTTTTCTTGTTCTGTTGTATTTGCGCAGGAAAAGCAAAAAAAAGCGACATGGATCTGGTATCCAGGCGATTTTGAAGTTTGGTTAAGCAATAAAATGCAGGTAAGACGCACAGAACGTGAAGCGATTTTTCCACCGCTTTGGCAATATTACAGTCCTTATGCTTTGGTGACTTTTCAAACCGAAGTTGACATTCCAAAGCCAGACGAAGTGAAAATTTACTCAGAAGGACCTTTTCAATTACTTTTAGATGGCGTTCAGATTTACGGACAGCCAAAATCAATAACAGTTCCTGCTGGAAAACACAAAATTTCATTTAAAGTTTATAATCAGGAAGTATTACCGGCAATTTACATTGAGGGAAATTATATTAAATCGGATGCATCTTGGCAAGTAACCAACGAAGATAAACTTTGGATTGACGAAGCTGGAAAAGCACAGCAATCTGGTACGCCGTGGGTTCCTGTGGGTTCTTGGAATTTTGATTCGGCAGAAAATAAACCTTCAGAATTTAAATTAACAACGAAACCTTTAAGTGCTAAAAAAACAGAAAAGATATCGGGTGGCGAATTAGTAGATTTCGGAAAAGAAACTTTTGGATATATTAAAATTCATGGTTTAAAAGGAAAAGGGAAAGTCGCACTTTATTATGGAGAATCTCGTGAAGAAGCGCTGGATTCTGCCAAATGCGAGACATTAGACCATTTGTCTTTTGATGGAAAACAACCTGAAACCTACGCACACGATGGATCCAAAGCGTTTCGCTATGTTCAAGTGCAAGCAGATACAGGAGTAAAATACGATTCTATTTCGATGCTTTATGAATATTTGCCATTAGATTATCGTGGTGCATTCAAATCTTCAGATCAATTATTAAATAAAATTTGGGATGTGTCGGCTTACACAATGCATTTAACTTCTCGAGAATTTTTTATAGACGGAATCAAACGCGACCGCTGGGTTTGGTCTGGCGATGCGTATCAAAGTTATTTAATGAATTATTATTTATTCTTTGATTCGTCTTCTGTCGAAAGAACCATGTCGGCTCTTCGTGGAAAAGATCCTGTTACGGCACATGTTAATATTATCATGGATTATTCGCTGTATTGGTTTGTAGGTGTTTACGATTACTATCTGCATACAGGCGATACAAAATTCATCAAAACTTTTTATCCAAGAATGAAATCATTGATGGATTTCTGTTTAGAAAGAAGAAATAAAAACGGATTCCTAGAACCATTAGAAGGTGACTGGGTTTTCATTGATTGGGCAGACGGACTACCAAAAACAGGTGAAGTAAGTTTTGAACAAATGCTTTTGGCAAGAAGTCTGGAAGCCATGGCAGTTAGTGCTGAAATAGCAGGTAAAAATGAAGATCAAAAACAATATCAAAAATTAGCTTCTGATTTAAAAACTTCATTATTCGATGTGTTTTGGGACAAGAAAGAAAACGTCATGAAACACCAGCGTATCGATGGTAAAATGCAGAATATTGTAACCCGATACGCCAATATGTTCGGTATTTTCTTCAATTATTTTGACGAAGAGCAGAAGCAAAGTGTAAAAAATAAAGTCTTACTAAATAAAGATGTTCTTCAAATTACAACGCCTTACATGCGCTTTTATGAGTTGGAAGCATTGTGTGCAATGGACGAACAAAAGTTTGTTTTGAATGAAATTCGCGATTATTGGGGCGGAATGCTAAATCTTGGAGCAACATCATTTTGGGAAAAATACGATCCAAAACAAAGCGGAAAAGAACATTTAGAAATGTACGGACGTCCTTACGGGAAAAGTCTTTGTCACGCTTGGGGAGCAAGTCCGATTTACTTATTGGGGAAATATTATTTAGGTGTAAAACCAACCGCTCCGGGTTATTCAGAATATGAAATCAAACCAAATTTAGGTGGTTTACAATGGATGGAAGGCAAAGTGCCAACACCAAACGGAGAAGTTGCCGTGTATTGCAGTACAAAAGAAATTAAGGTAAAAGCGGGTGAAGGTGAAGGAAAATTAATTTTTAAAAGCGCCAGCAAACCCAAAACAAACTCTGGAACAATTAAAGAATTAGAAAAGAATAAATATCAGTTGATTGTAAAACCGAATGTGGAGTATAAAGTGAGTTATAAAGCTGTTTAAGTTTTTAGTACCTAGTGATTAGTCCTTAGTAATTAGTCTTTAACGTCTAGTTTGTCATTTCGACTGAAAGGAGAAATCGCACTCGTAACCACAAAGATTGTAACGTCAAGTTTGTCATTCCGAGGAACGAGGAATCTCCTCAAGAAACTCTACAAAGATTGACAAATTTCTATGAGGAGTTTCTGCTGCGATTCCTCCTGCGTTGGAATGACAAAAAAATCAATAAAAAATAAAAAAACAAATGTTTTCAAAAAGTACCAAATATAATTTCAAATTAAAAACCGCTTTTCTAGCGCTGTTTCTCCTATGCTTACAAACAAATGCTCAAACAGCATGGAAACCTGTTTCATTCGAAATTGTAAAATCAAATTATAAAACGTTCAAAACGGCTCAATATGCACATGTGTTTTCAGGAAGTAAACACAATATTGTTCGTTTAGCTCCGGAATTACAAGGTTTAAAGGGAATTGAACTTCCTTTAGAAAAATATAAAAACGGTGAAAATGCTCCTTTACAGTTAAAGTTTAAAGAAGCCGTAACGGTTTTGATTGGAGTTTTTCAGGATAAAAGTGCAGAATATCTTCAATCGGAAAATATTAAAGATGGCAAGTTAATTTTAGAAAATGGGACGACCATTACAGGTTTATCTCCAGTAAATGTTTATGCTGTTTCTTATTCAAAAGGAACTCAAACCATCAATTTCGGAAAAGGTTTATTTACGATTTTAGGAGTTGTAAAAGCTTCAGAAAAATTAGAACCACGAGACGCTAAATTACCAGATGGAAAATTGTGGAATCCAACTTTTATTGTGGAAGGATTTTCAGATAAAAAACCTCTTTTTGAAATTATCGGCGGAGAAAATAAACCTGTTATCGACGAAGGAATGTCTGGGACAGAAGATATTCAGGGAGGTTTTGAAGGCGGACGTGTGGTAAAAGTCGGCGATACGTATCATATGTTTCCAACGGAACGAGCAGGCGAAAAAGGCGTTGATTATTATTACGACCGTGTAAAAACTAAAATCGGACACTGGACAAGTAAAGATGCCATTCACTGGAAAAGAGAATCAACAATTTACCAAGCAAGCGGAACTTACGCCGTAACCGAAGATGATAACCCAATGAATGATCGCCGTGCGGCAATTTGGTCGTATATGCCCGTTTTTAATGAAAAAGCAAACAGATGGTACGGCTATTATTTGGCGTATACTGTCAGCAAAGAAATAGAACCGAATCATTCTTTTGGAAGAATCTGGCGCTGTGAATCGATGGTTGAAGGAATCAACGGAATTGGCGGACCTTATAAAGATATCGGAATTATCATGGAACCTGGATTGGATTCTCAACCTTGGGAAGGTCGTCAGGGTGTGGCTTCTTTTTTTCCGTACCAAGTCGGCGACAAATATTTCGGATTTTACAGTGGTGCCTATCCATTTAATTCATGGGCAGATTATCCGAAGAAATCTGGAAAAGGCTGGTTTGTGGCTTTAGCTGAATCTAAAAGTTTGGAAGGGCCTTGGTTACGAATGAATAAAGGTTTGGAACCAATTAAAACTATGCATCCGCTTTTTGTTGAAAATCCAATTGTGAGTCAGTTGCCAAACGGAATGTACATCGCGATTTTTGACGGTGGGCCAGACGGCTGGGGACATCATTTACCGAATATGATTGCGTATTCTTTATCAGCAGACGGAATAAACTGGGCAGAGGCGCATTATATTCCAATAGAAACTAAAGTTGATAAATGGTGGGATATTATGAGAACGCCTCTTTGTTTAATCCCGGAAGGAAATGATGTTTACACGATAGTTTACAATGCCATTGATTTAAAAAGAAGATTTCACCCAACAGGAATGGTCAAAGTAAAATTAAACAAAGACGTAATGGAGGCTAGATTAGCTGAGTTGAAAAAATAGAACGCGGATGACGCGGATTTACTTCGTAAAAACGCTGATTAAAAAAAACAATAAAAAAGTTTCCCGCAGATTTTGCAGATTGAGCGGATTTTTTATCTGCCAGATCTGCTAAATCTGCGGGAGAAAAATATAAAAACTTTGCGACTTTGCGTCTTTGCGAGAGATTATTTAAGCTTTCAAATTAATCTCGCAAAGTCGCAAAGAAAGAATAAAAGAAAAACTTAGTGCCTTAGCGCCTTCGTGGCCAAAACCAAAAACAATGAAAATTAAATACCTAATTATCGCCTTTTTAGCACTTGCAATAAGCAGTTGCGCTACCAAATACAAGAAGCGTGAAATTACCGATAGCGTAATGCAGGAAATTTATGAAGAAGTTAAAACGCCTTACAAATACGGATTGGTAATGGTGCCAACAGATAATTCATATAAAATGGATTGCCCAAGCGTGTTTAGAAAAGACGGCAAATGGTACATGACATATTTAATCTACGACGGAAGAGGTTACGAAACCTGGCTAGCAGAAAGTGATAACCTTTTAGATTGGAAACATTTGGGGAAAGTAATGTCTTTTTCAGAAAATGAAAAACACTGGGATGTCAACCAAAAAGCAGGCTATATTTCGTTGCAAGACATGACTTGGGGCGGAAGCTACGAATGGGAAAAATACGAGGACAAATACTGGATGAGTTATTTTGGCGGAGACAGTAAAGGCTACGAAGCAGGCGTTTTGTCAATCGGAATGGCGTATACGAAAGAAGCGCCGACAAAACCACATGAATTTCAAAGATTAGAAAATCCAGTTCTGACGCCAAAAGATAAAGATGCCAAATGGTGGGATAACAGTACGATGTATAAAAACAGTGTGATTCGAGATAAAGATAAACTGACAGGACACAATTTTATCATGTATTACAATGCCCGAGGCGATAGTATCAATCCAGCAAAAGGTGCAGAGCGTATTGCAATGGCGGTTTCGAACGATATGAAAACTTGGAAACGTTATGGCGATAAACCTTTAATCAACCATCATAAAGGAATTTCAGGAGATGCTTATATTCAGCGTATTAATGATACTTGGGTGATGTTTTATTTCGGAGCTTTCTGGACGGGATGGAATCAGGGAGCATTTAACCGTTTTGCGGTTTCGAATGACTTAGTAAACTGGACGGACTGGAAAGGCGACGATTTAGTAAAATCATCTGAACCTTATGACGATTTGTTTGCGCATAAATCTTTTGTTGTAAAACACGATGGTGTGGTCTATCATTTTTACTGTGCGGTAAACAAAGCAGAACAACGTGGAATTGCAATTGCAACTTCTAAGGATTTAGGGAAAAGCAAATTGAATTTTGTGGCACCACCGGAGAAGAAGAAGAAATAAGTTATGGGTTATCCGTTATGAGTTATACGGTTTAAACCTGACAGGTTTAGCAACTCTAAAAATAAATAAAATACAGTTTTGTCATTCTGAGGAACGAAGAATCGCACTAGAAACTCCTCAAAGTAATTTCTAATTATTGTCGAATTATGTGTGAGATTCCTCCTTTCAGGCGGAATGACAAAATACTAAAAATAAAATAATGTTTCAACCAATTCAAAATAATCACTTTTCAAGGTTTCGATTTTCGATAGCAAAATCAGTATTCACATTTTACATTTTACTTCTAACATTTTACGTAAACGGACAATCAGTAACAGGAGAACCAGCTGGTGTTCCAGAATTGAATAAAAAATACGAATTTGCACCTTGGGAGGATCCAAAAATAACAAGTATTAATAGACAGCCTTCTCGTGCTACAGCATATTCGTACACATCAGTTGAAGACGCATTAAAAGGTGACAGAACCAAAAGCCGAATGCAAATGCTGACAGGCGATTGGGATTTTAAATATGCTGTAAATTTAAAAGAAGCTTCCAAAGATTTTTATCAAAATAAAGTTTCTGGTTGGGATAAAATAGAAGTGCCTTCTAACTGGGAAATGAAAGGGTACGATAACCCGATTTACAAAAGTGCTGTTTATCCTTTTCGACCAATAAATCCGCCTTATATTCCGAAAGATTATAACGGAGTGGGTTCTTATCAAAGAAGTTTTACCGTTCCTGAAAATTGGAAAGATATGACCATTACGTTACATTTTGGAGCTGTAAGTTCAGGTTTTGAAGTTTGGTTAAACGGAGAATTTTTAGGGTATGGAGAAGACAGTTTTCTGCCTTCAGAATTTGATATTACGCCTTATTTAAAAGCAGGAGAAAATGTAGTTTCAGTTCGTGTAATCCGTTGGACAGATGGTTCTTATTTAGAAGATCAGGATCATTGGCGTATGAGTGGAATACAGCGTGAAGTTTTCATTATGGCGGAGCCAAAACTGCGTATTCAGGATTTCTTTGTTCAGACTAAATTAGATAAGAAATATACTGATGCTATATTTAAATTGCGTCCGAAAGTAGAGAATTTGACTGGAGAAAGAGTTCAAGTTAAAGATTATACGATGAATGTTCAGTTGTATGATGCGAATAATGCGCCAATGTTCAAAGAACCGCTTCAAAGACCTGTACTTGATTTAATCAACGAAAGTTATCCTCGTTTGGATAATGTTCGTTTTGGATTCTTTCAGGAAAACATCAAAAATCCGAAAAAATGGAGTTCAGAAGAACCGAATTTATACACGATGGTCATTTCGATAAAAGATAAAAACGGAAATGTTACCGAAGCCAAAAGCTGTAAAGTTGGTTTCCGTTCTATTGAATTTTCGAAGGAAAACGGAAAAATGCTCATTAACGGAAAAGAAACGTATGTGTATGGTGTAAACCGTCACGATCATCATCCGACGAGAGGAAAAGCGGTTACGAGAGAAGACATCAAACAGGATATTACAACGATTAAAAAGTTCAATTTCAACTTTATACGTACAAGCCATTATCCAAACGATCCTTATTTTTACGAATTATGCGATCAATACGGAATCATGGTGATGGACGAAGCCAATCAGGAAACACACGGAATTGGCGGAAAATTAGCTAACGATCCGCTTTGGACAAATGCTTATATGGAAAGAATGATTCGAATGGTGGAAAGAGACAAAAACCATCCATCAGTCGTAATGTGGAGTTTAGGAAACGAAGGCGGAAAAGGCCCCAATCATGCGGCAATGTCGGGCTGGGTTCACGATTTTGACATGACTCGTCCGGTGCATTATGAACCGGCGCAAGGAAATGCAAAATTAGATGGCTATATAGATCCGTTGGATCCAGGATATCCAAAAACAATCGATCATGCGTATCGTTTTGAGAATCCGCAAGATGATTCTTATGTCGATATGGTCAGCCGTTTTTATCCAGGTGTTTTCACACCGAAATTTTTGGTAGATCAAAAGAAAGATACTCGTCCGATTATTTTCGTTGAATATTCTCATGCTATGGGAAATTCGGTTGGAAATTTAAAAGAATTGTGGGATGAATTCCGTTCGCTTCCAAGAGTAATCGGAGGTTGTATCTGGGAATTTAAAGATCAGGGAATTGTAAAATTCGATTCAAGATCTGGACAAAATTATTTTGCGCATGGAGGAGATTTTGGCGAAAAATACCATGACGGAAACTTCAATACAAAAGGAATTGTAGATTCTTACGGAAAACCAAAAGGTTCTCTTTTTGAGAATAAATGGGTCTATCAGCCAGCGGTTTCGACTTTAAATGGGAATCAGTTAGAAATCAAAAATCGTCAGGCGGTAAAATCTTTAGAAGGATATATTCCTGTTTTAAAAGTGTTGGAGAACGGAAACGTAATTAAAACTCAGATTTTAAAACCTTTAAAAGTTGAGGCAGGACAATCGACAACTTTAGATATCAGCCAATATCTTCCAAAAATGAAAACTGATGCGGAATATCTTTTGAATATTGAATTTCAGCTTTCAGCAGATGAACTTTGGGCTTCAAAAGGTTACACTGTCGCGGAAGATCAATTCGTAATTCAAAAGAAAAATGAAGTTGTTCTAACATCTAAAAAAGAATTAGTTAAGGTTTCAGAATCTGATTCGGATTATACTATTAAAGGAAAAACTTACGACATAAAAATCAACAAAGTAAACGGAGCTTTGAGTTCGTACGTTTTCAATGGCGAAGAACAGGTTTTTGCGCCATTGCTTCCTAACTTCGTTAGACCACTTACCGACAATGATAAACGCGGATGGAAATCGCAAAAATTGTTGAAACAATGGTACAAAGCGAAGCCAAAATTGGTGAATGTAAAAATCGATAATTCGGCTTCTGAGATTAAAATTATAAGCGATTACGAAATTATAAAAGACAGTGCTAGCGTAAATGTAGTATACAACATCAGTCCAGACGGTGTTATAAAAGTAGATTACAGTTTAAAAGCTTCAGAAAAATTACCTAACATTCCAAAAATCGGAATGCAGATGGGAGTTCAAAGAAAATTCAATCAGATTTCGTGGTACGGAAAAGGCGAATTGGAGAATTACAGCGACAGAAGTTTTGGCTCGTTTGTTGGTAAGTATTCGCTGCCAATCAATGATTTTATCGAGCATTATCCAAAACCGCAGGAAAACGGAAACCGTTGCGATGTACGATGGATGGCGTTGACAACTCCGCAGAAAAATCAAGGTTTCATGGTAGTAAACGATACTAAACTTTTGAGCATGAGTGCATGGCCATATACACAGGAAAACCTAAGTGCATCAGGTCATACCTACGATTTAAAAGATCCGGGATTTTTGACATTAAATATCGATTTAATCCAAATGGGAGTTGGAGGAAACGACAGCTGGACGATTGTAGCTCAGCCAATTGAGCAATATCAGATTAAATCTGGAAATTATCAATATAGTTTTTATTTAACGCCTTTCAGCGGTTCAAAGAATCAGTTGGAGAGTAGTTTGAAGAAGTTTAAGTATTAGATCAATTAAAAATTAAGATTAAAAATTAAAAGATATAGTTTGTCAGGCTGAGCGACCACATCCCGAAGTTTCGGGATCGCGAGAAGCCCACGCAAAATAATTCGACAAAGATTAAAAAACATAGCCCAAGGTTTCAACCTTGGGAAACGTATTGTAAATCACGTTACGATTTACGTTGTGTCTACGTTGCGTACCCAAGGTTGAAACCTTGGGCTATATTTGAAAAAATTGAGAATAAAATATAGTTTATCATTTCGAGGAACGAGAGATCACACGCGGAATTCCGTACAGTTAATCGCCAATCTTTGTGGTTACGAGTGCGATTTCTCCCTTCGGTCGAAATGACAAACAAAAATTAAAACATAAAAATGCCCAACAAAAAACACCTCTTTTTTATCCTCCTGATCGCAAGCTTTGTTTCTGCGCAGGAAGTTCATAAAAAAGAATCATTTCAGCCAACATTAGAATCCTCCAAAACTTGGGTGTATTGGTATTGGATGAAATCTGCCTATTCTAAAGTGGGAATTACAGCCGACTTAGAAGCGATGAAACAAAACGGAATTGCAGGCGCGTATTTAATGACGATTAAAGGTCCGGCCAATCCGCCATTGATTGATCCACCGGTTTTACAGCTGACTCAAGAGTTTTGGGATATGATTCATTGGGCATTTAAAGAAGCAGATCGTTTAGGTCTGAAACTCGCTTTTCATGTCGCAGACGGATTTGCGGTAGCAGGCGGTCCGTGGATTAAGCCAGATATGTCAATGCAGAAAGTAGTCTGGTCAACGACTGAAATTTTAGGTGGGAAAAAAGTAGTTTCAAAATTACCAGTTCCAGAACATTACAAAGATTATTATAAAGACATTGCGATTTTTGCACTTCCGATAAAAGAATATCAAACTACTTCGCAAATTCAGTTACCAAAAGTAACGACATCAAATACTACCGATGCTTCGTTTTTGGCTGACCCTAAAAAAGACGAAAACTTCAAGTTTGCCGATGCAGGATGGATTCAATACGAATTTGAAAAGCCTTTTACCTGCAAATCAATTGTAATTGAAACCAAAGGAAGAGATTATCAGGCACAGCGTTTAATTGTTGAAGTAAGTGATGATGGCATTCATTTTAAATTCCACGAAAGATTGATTGCACCACGCCACGGCTGGCAGGATATGGATTTTCCGAATACGCATACCATTAAGCCAGTTACCGCAAAATATTTTCGATTTGTTTACGATCCAAAAGGAACAGAACCAGGAGCAGAAGATTTAGATTTTGCGAAATGGAAGCAGAATCTGAAAGTGAGTAAAATTACACTTTCGAATCAATCGTTAATTAATAACTACGAAGGAAAATCAGGTGCAATCTGGCGTTTGACTCCGCAGACAACCGAGAAAGAAATTCCAAATTCAGATGCATTCAAAAAATCAGAAATTATTAATGTTTCAAGTTTTGTTGATGCTGACGGAAACCTAAATTGGAAAGCTCCAAAAGGAAAATGGAAAATTATTCGAATGGGACATACTTCTACCGGGCATGAAAATGCAACTGGAGGAGCAGGAAAAGGATTGGAAGTAGATAAATTTAATCCCGAATTAATTCGTTTTCAACTGGATCATTGGTTTGGAGAAGCCGTTCGTTCTGCTGGTCCGGAACTGGCTTCAAAAGTTTTGGAAATCCTTCATTTTGACAGTTGGGAATGTGGAAGCCAGAATTGGTCTTCGGTTTTTAGAGATGAATTTAAAAAGAGACGCGGTTACGATCTTGTAGATTATTTGCCGGTTATGGCAGGAATTCCAATAGAAAACGCTGATTTCTCAGAGAAAGTTTTATACGATGTTAGAAAAACTATTGGCGATTTAGTTGCCGATAATTTCTACGGAACGGTCGCTCAAATTTCAAAAGAATATAAAGTGAAATTGAGCTCAGAAAATGTTGCGCCAACGATGATGAGTGATGCATTATTGCATTATAAATATGTCGATTATCCGGGTGGTGAATTTTGGCTGAAAAGCCCGACTCACGATAAACCTTTTGATATGGTCGATGCCATTTCGGGCGGACATATTTACGGAAAAGATATTATTCAGGCTGAATCTTTTACGGCTTTGCGAATGGATTGGGACGAACATCCAGGAAACCTAAAAACAACTGCAGATCGAAATTATGCTTTGGGAATAAACCGATTATTTTTTCATGTTTTTGTTCATAATCCGTGGACAGACAGAAAACCGGGAATGACTTTAGATGATATCGGAACTTTTTTTCAAAGAGACCAAACGTGGTGGAAACCTGGAAAAGCTTGGTTTGATTATTGTCAGCGTGTTCAGTTTCAATTGCAGAAAGGAAAACCAGTAATAGATTTAGCGGTTTTTATTGGTGAAGATTTTCCGTCGCGTTCTTTTGTGCCGGATCGTTTGGTGCCTTTTATTCCAAATGTATTCGGAAAAGAAAGATTAGAAAGCGAGAAAATCCGTTTGGAAAATGAAGGTCAGCCGACAGCCAAAATGCCAAAAGAAGTCACGTATTCTAAAAATATCACTGATTTATCACAATGGATTAATCCGTTAAACGGTTATCAATACGATTCGTTTAATGCAGATGTTTTGATTAACAAAGCGAAAGTTGTAAACGGAAAAGTAACTTTTGAAAATGGAATTGAATACGGCGCTTTATTGTTTCCGGGAAGTCATAAAATGGCTCCGAATAAAATTTTGTCTTTGGCTTCCGCCGAAAAAATCCTGCAATTACTGAAAGACGGTGCAACGATTTTTGTAGAGGATAAACCAACGATTCAGCCAGGAATTCAATCAGAAGAAAATCAAAAGAAATGGCAAAATGTGATTGACGAAATTTGGAATAATGCCAATTCCGCTTCATGGAAAATAGGAAAAGGAACGGTTGTTAGATTACCGTATTTAGGAAACGATTTTGCTTCGATCGGAATTACGCAGGATGTTTATTTTCCAAATCTAACCAGAGCCGATTCAGAAACCATTGCTTGGACGCATAGAAAAGCAGAAAACGAAGAAGTTTATTTCCTTTCAAACCAAAAATCAGAAAAAAGAATGTTCGATGCATCGTTCAGAATTGCTGGAAAAATTCCACAATGGTATAATCCAGTTACGGATAAAACGTCGGCTTTAGCCAATTGGAAAATAGAAAACGGAAGAACAATTGTTTCCATAATTTTAGAGGCAAACGAATCTGGTTTTGTCATTTTTAAAGAAGAAACAAAAGAAGTTTTAGCTAATAAAAAAGAGGTTGAATTTGAAAAAGTTCAGGTTTTAGATGAGAATTGGGAACTTCAATTTGATCCAGAATTTAAAGGTCCGAAAGAAGTTGTAAAAACGAACAAGCTTTTTGATTGGAGTACTTCTGAAAATGATCAGATTAAATATTATTCGGGAACTGTGATTTACAAAAAAGAGTTTGTTTGGAAAGGAAAAAATACTAAGAATATGTGGTTAGATTTAGGTGAAATTGCCAATATCGCCGAAGTTTCTATCAACGGAAAAGATTGCGGAACACTTTGGACTTTTCCTTTCAAAACAGATATTTCAAACGCATTACAAAAAGGAAAAAATACAATTGTAATAAAAGTGACCAATACGTGGGCAAACCGCTTAATCGGCGATCAAAAACTGCCAAAAGAAGAAAGATTAACGTGGACAACGGCGCCATTTAGATTGGAAGGAAATCCATTGTTGAAAGCGGGATTGTTGGGACCGGTTATGATTTTAAAAGAGAAATAAAATGTTAGCCACAGATTAAAATGATTAACACAGATTAAATATTAGCCACGAATTCACGAATTAGAATTAAAGAATTCGTGTATTCGTGGCGAAAAAAAAATCCAAATAATCCTTTTAATCTGTGGCAAAAAAAACAAATAAAAAATGAAAAAATCAATCATTGCAATTTTAACGGTTTTTCTAAGCCTTCAAATCAATGCGAAAATCAAATTGCCAGCATTGTTTTCTGATAATATGATGTTGCAGCAAAAATCAAATGCGCCAATTTGGGGCTGGGCAGAAAAGAATGCCAATGTTACAATCAAAACATCATGGGATTCTAAAATTTACAAAACAAAAACCGATGCTTCGGGGAAATGGAAAATCGAGTTACAAACACCAACCGCAGGTGGACCTTTTATAATTGAAGTTTTAGAAGGAACAGAAAAAGTAACGATCAAAAATATTTTAATTGGTGAAGTTTGGTTGTGTTCTGGACAATCCAATATGGAAATGCCTTTAAAAGGATTTCAGGGACAACCTGTTAAAAATGGAAACGAAATCATCGTAAGATCAACCAATAAAAACATTCGTTTAATTACGATTCCGCGTGCGACCGTTTTAGAACCAAAAGACGATTTTGAAGGAAAATGGGAAGAAGCTTCTCCAAAATCGACTTCAAATTTTAGTGCTACGGCTTGGTATTTTGGGTCGCTTTTGCAGGAAGTTTTAAATGTTCCAGTGGGATTGATTCATGTTTCGTACGGAGGGTCGAGCATGGAAGCGTGGATGAATCAGGAAATGCTGAAAGATTTTACGAGCGCTAAAATTCCGACCACAAAAGAAGAATTGGCAAAAGATCCAAATCGTGTTCCGACGACTTTATTTAACGGAATGCTTTCGCCTGTAATTGGTTACGGTATCAAAGGTTGTATTTGGTATCAGGGAGAATCAAATTACGAAAGAGCATCGGAGTATACTGCTTTAATGAAGAAAATGGTTTCAAGCTGGAGAACTTTATGGAAACAAGGAGATTTTCCGTTTTACTTTGCGCAGATTGCACCATTTAATTATGCTTCGTTTCATCCGAAAGATTATTTAGAGAAATACAATTCGGCTTATTTGAGAGAAGCACAGTTTAAGGCTTCGAGGGAAATTCCGAATTCGGCAATGGCGGTTTTAATGGACGTTGGAGAAGAAAACAACATTCATCCAATGGACAAGGAAAAAGGAGGAAATCGTTTAGCTTTTCAGGCTTTGGCCAGAACATACGGAATGGAAGGTTTTGAATTTGAGAGTCCGAAATACAAATCAATGGAGATAAAAGATGGTGCTGTAACAGTTTCTTTTGATGATGTTGCGAACGGAATTACGTCTTATGATAAGGAAGTTTTAGGTTTTGAAATCGCAGGTGAAGACAAAGTTTTTTATCCGGCTAAAACGGTCGTGAGAAGAAAATCTGTGGTTTTGACTTCGGATAAAGTTTCTAAACCAGTTGCAGTAAGATATTTATGGAAGGATTTCGCGAAAGCGGAATTATTCAGTGCAGGCGGCCTGCCAGTTTCTTCGTTTAGAACGGATGAATGGTAGGTCTTTTTTAAACCATATAAGTTATATAAGATAATTTAAGCTTTGTGTTTGGATTGTGTTTTAAGGAAATATAAGTCAAAATTTAAAGCTTCGCTTAATTTAAGCTTTTATGTTCTTTTTTTAACTTTATAAGTTTCAATTTTAGGTAACAGCTTAAATTATCTTATATAACTTATATGGTTCAAAAACAGTATTCTATATAAAAATTAAAATGTTGAAAAATTTAATACTTCTATTTTCTCTTTTCACTACGCTTTGCCTTAAAGCGCAAATCCCTGTGCTTGATACTTACAATCAAGTTTGGACAACGCAAAGCCACAATTCATCAGAATCTATGCCTTTGGGAGGCGGTGATATTGGTATGAATGTCTGGGTAGAGAAAGGTGATTTGTATTTCTATTTTTCTCGAAGCGGGACTTTTGATGAACATAATACGTTGTTGAAATTAGGACGTGTAAAAATTACTTTAACACCAAATCCGTTTGAGGGTAAAGAAGGTTTTCGTCAGGAATTAAAATTAAAAGACGGTTATGTTTTGGTTGGACAAAATGATGCTAAAATTAAACTTTGGGTTGATGTTTTTAAACCGATTATTCATGTTGATTTAGAAAGCAAAAATCCGTTGAAAATGACGGCTTCTTATGAAAGCTGGCGTTATAAGAATCATCATTCAAAAGGAAAAGAAAACAATGCAAATTCCTATAAATGGGCGCCTCAGGGTGATTTGATTATTTTTAAAGATTCGATTGCTTTTGAAAATAACGGACTTAAATTCTATCACAGAAACCGCGAACAAACCGTTTTTGATGTTGCTGTAAAACAACAGAAAATGGAATCAGTTAAAGAGGAAATGTTGAACCCGATTGCGAATCTAACTTTCGGCGGATTCATGAAAGGTGATAACTTAAAACCAGATGGAACGTATCTTGGAAAATATCAGGATACCGATTTCAAAGGTTTTAATTTAACGAGTGTAAAACCTTCGAAAAAACATTCATTAGAAATTTATTTAAATACAGGTCAATCTGATTTTTCAACGTGGGATAATGGATTGAAAAGTTTGATTTCATCAACTAAAAGCACAGCCAAACAAGCTGAGAAAAACACGATAAAATGGTGGAATAATTTCTGGAATCGCAGTTTTATTTTTACACAGAAAAATCAATCGATTGAGAAGGATTCTGTTTATCAAATCGGTCAGAATTATCAGTTGTTTCGCTACATGCTCGGATGCAATGCGTACGGGAAATACCCAACAAAATTCAACGGCGGACTTTTTACGGTTGATCCTGTTTACACGAATAAGGATCTGAATTTCACACCCGATTTCAGAAATTGGGGAGGAGGAACGATGACGGCACAAAACCAGCGATTGGTTTATTTTCCGATGGTAAAAAGCGGCGATTTTGATATGATGAAATCACAATTGGATTATTACTTAACGATTCAAAAAAATGCCGAATTACGCAGTAAAGTCTACTGGAAACATAACGGCGCATCTTTCACAGAACAGTTAGAAAACTTCGGACTTCCGAATCCTGCCGAATACGAATGGAAACGTCCCGCAGATTACGATCCGGGAATGGAATACAATGTGTGGCTGGAATATGAGTGGGACACGGTTTTGGAGTTTTGCCAAATGATGTTACAGCAGAAAGAATATGCCAAAGAAGACATTCAGAAATACAATCAATTTATAATTAGCTGTCTGCGTTTTTTTGATGAACATTATCAATATTTAGCCAAACAAAGAGGCAGAAAAGCATTGGATGGAAACGGAAAATTAGTTCTTTATCCAGGTTCGGGCGCTGAAACTTACAAAATGACGAATAACTCAAATAGTACGATTTCGGCTTTACAAGTAATTACAGAAAAGCTTTTAAACCTTTCGCAAAAAGAATTGTCAAAAGAAGATATCGATTATTTAAAAGCCTTTCAAAATAGAATTCCGCCTTTAAATTTTGGGCAAATTGACAATCATAAAGTTTTAGTTCCTGCAAAATCATGGGAAAGGGTTAATAATTCGGAAGTTCCCCAATTGTATCCTGTTTATCCCTGGGGAATTTATGGCGTTGGAAAACCTGATTTAGAAACGGCTTTAAATACATGGAAATATGATTCGGATGCGATAAAATTCAGAAGTCATGTAGGATGGAAGCAGGATAATATATTTTCTGCAAGATTAGGTTTGACCGAAGGGGCTACGAAGTATAACACTTTAAAAATGGCGAATTCAGAAAGACGTTTTCCAGCATTTTGGGGACCAGGATTTGACTGGGTTCCAGATCATAATTGGGGCGGTTCTGGAATGATTGGCATGCAGGAAATGTTGTTGCAGGAAGCAGATGGAAAAATTTATCTTTTTCCGGCGTGGCCAAAAGAGTGGAACGTTCATTTTAAATTGCATGCCACACAAAACACCACTATTGAAGCTGAACTCGTTAACGGTGAATTAAAAGCTCTAAAAGTAATTCCAGAAGAAAGAAAAAAAGATATTATAAATCTGTTGGGTTTTTCGACAGAAGAAAAAACGAAACTAACTATTACCACCAAAAATGATTAAAAAAATTGTAACCACAGCAGTTGTGTCTATGCTTTTGATAACAAACATGCTAGCGCAAAGGGCGGATAAACAAATCGTAAAAGTCGATTTTGACTTTTTCCAGAGAAGATTAGAAGAAGTTCATGATCCAGGTTATGAAGCTTGGGTGATTAATGAAGGTAAAGAAGATCAAAAGTCTTTTAATGGCTTGACATTTCAATTAAAAGGAAACTTCACTTCAAAGTGGTACAAGGTTGGAATGAGCGCACCGCATTACAATAAATTAGGAAGCGACGGATTGATTACAGCTGAAAATTTAGAATTAAAAATAAGTGGTTTAACGGCAGGAAAACATACACTTTTGACATTTCATAATGCGTTTGATGTGATTACGGGAAAGACTTTTTCTCCGATAAAAATCTTTGTAAATGGGAAACTTCAGGAAACTGTAAATGCAAGTCAGAGAGCGAATGCAAAAGTAGATGCTTCGATGGCTTATATTACATTTAATGCCGAAAAAGGGAAAGACGTAATTGTTCGTTTTGAAATTGATGCTACAAATAATCCAAATATTGTAAAACAAATCGTGATTAATGGTTTTGAACTGGATACGCCAAATTTGATGAATCAGGCGCGAACTCCGCAACCTGCAAACAGAGACGAACATGTTGAAGTGACTAAAAATGTGATTTTGAAATGGGATGCTTCTAAAAACGGGACAGCTCATAAATTGTACTTTGGTTTGGATAAAAATGCTGTAGCCAATGCAACCGAATCTTCCAAAGAATTTAAAGGAAAATTAGTAGATAAAAATTATACTGTTTCAGATTTATACAGCGGTTCAACGTATTACTGGAGAGTCGACGAAGTAGATCAAAACGGTCAGGAAACTTTAGGAAATGTCTGGTCGTTTAAGCCAGCGCAATTGGCTTTTCCGGGAGCTGAAGGGTATGGGCGTTATGCCGTTGGCGGACGTGGCGGAAAAGTAGTTGAAGTTACTAATTTAAACGATGACGGTCCAGGTAGTTTGCGAGACGCCATAAATCAGGAAATTGGACCAAGAACGATTGTTTTTACTGTTTCGGGAAATATTAAACTTGAATCTCGCTTAGTGGCTAATCAGCCTTATATTACTATTGCTGGACAAACTGCTCCGGGAGAAGGAATTACGATCAGTCGTGCGCCATTGGGACTTACGGGCGATGATGGTATAGTTCGATTCTTGAAAGTGCGTATCGGTGGTGGAAGAACTTACGACGGAATGGGGTTAACCGGCGCTGATCACAGTATTATTGATCACTGTTCGATAAGCTGGACAATCGATGAGTCTTTCAGTTCAAGAGGTGCGCATCATATTACTTTACAGCGAACTTTAATCTCTGAGGCCTTAAATGTAGCAGGACACGGAAAATATAAAGAGGGAAAAATGCATGGATATGCCGCTACAATTGGTGGTGATATCGGCAGTTTTCACCATAATTTATTGGCGCACAATCAAGGCCGTAACTGGAGCATTGGCGGCGGTTTAAGCGGTGACGGATTTTATACAGGAAGATTGGATATTCGCAACAACGTAGTATACAACTGGGGTTCAAGAGCAACTGATGGGGGTGCCAACGAAGTAAATTTTGTCAATAATTATTACAAACCAGGTGCTTCTACGAAAATTTTTGTGGCTCTAAATGCGCAGCACGAAGGGGTTGGTAAAGGAATGCAGCGTTATTTCTTTGATGGAAATGTAATGCCGGGTTATTTTGATGAAAAATCTCAGGAGAAAGGTAGAAAAATGACGATTACTAACAAAGAGATGGTTGAGTACGAAACCTTCGTCAATAAGCCATTTTTTGATTCTTTTGTCGAAACACAATCAGCGAAAGCGGCTTATAAAAATGTCCTTTCGGATGTCGGAGCCAATCAGCCGTTTTTTGATAAACATGATAATCGAATCATCGAGGAAACTAAAAAAGGCACATTTACTTATAAAGGAAGTAAAAGTGGTTTGAGCGGTATGATTGATAACGAAGAAGATGCCGGAGGATGGCCGAACTTCCCGTCAGAAAAACGACCGGCAGATTTTGACACGGATCACGATGGACTACCAAATTGGTGGGAGAAAGCTTTTGGTTTAAATGAAAATTCACCAGCAGGAGATTTCTCAGATGCTAATTCAGATGTGGATAAAGACGGGTTTACACAATTGGATAATTATTTAGACTGGCTCGCTCAGCCTCATTATTTTATTAGTTTAAAAGATAAAAAGGTTTTAGCTGCAGCTGATTATTTCAAAGGTTACGACAATAAACCAGTTTATACTTTCTCTGAGGTTAAAAACGGAAATGTGAGTTTAAAAGGAAAAGAAATTCAGTTCACTGCTTCAGATAAAGGCTTTGCATCGTTTGTGATTACAGTAAAAGATGCAGATGGAGATTCTATGAGCAGAACGATCAATTTCTTTGTAAAATAGATAATAAGGTTTCACGCAGATTCTGCTGATTTCGGCAGATTATGCAGATTTTTATTTTAGAAGAAAAAAAAATAGACTCTCGCAGATTTAGCAGATTAAACAGATTTCCTTTGCTATCTTATTTTATTTTCACGCAGATTTTAAAAGATTGAACCGATTTGCGTTGATTTTTTATAATTAAAATTTAATCAGCTCAATCTGCAAATCTGCGAGAAAAATTAAAAAAATCTGTTTTAATCAGCTTAAATCCTTTTAAATCTGCGTGAAACAAAATCTTTAAATAAATCCGAATATCAAAAATATATTCAAAATGAAAAATAACATCATCATATCCTCTTTATTTCTTTCAACTATAATATTTGCACAGAACAAAGGTTTAGTGGCGAATTCACAAAGTCCATATTCAAAACTACAGAGCGTTGGACTACAAGACGTAAAATGGACCAACGGATTTTGGAAAGAACAATTTGATGTAGAGACCAAAAATACGCTTCCTTATATGTGGGATTTGTATCATAGTGAAAAGTCGCATGCGTATAAAAATTTCGAAATTGCAGCCGGATTAAGCAAAGGAACTTTCAAAGGACCTTCTTTTCATGATGGAGATTTCTACAAGATTTTTGAAGGAATGGCAGCGACTTATGCTATTACAAAAGATAAAAAACTCGATGCCGAAATGGATAAAGCTATTGCGCTTTTCGCGAAAGTGCAGCGTAAAGATGGTTATATTCATACGCCAGTTTTGATTGATGAACGCTGGGGAACTTTAGGCCCGGAAGAAGTGAAAAAACAATTGGGTTTCGAGAAATACAATATGGGACATTTAATGACTGCAGCCTGTATTCATTATCGTGCGACAGGGAAAGATAATTTCCTAATTATTGCCAAAGGTGTTGCCGACTTCTTGTATGATTTTTACAAAAAAGCCTCGCCTGAATTGGCGCGAAATGCTATTTGTCCGTCGCATTATATGGGAATTGTCGAAATGTATCGTACAACCAAGAATCCGAAATATTTGGAATTAGCCAATAATCTAATCGACATTAAAGGAACGACGAGCGACGGAACCGATGACAATCAGGATAGAGTTCCGTTTAGACAGCAGACTACGGCAATGGGACATGCGGTAAGGGCAAATTATTTATATGCGGGAGTTGCCGACTTATATGCCGAAACGGGAGAAAAGAAATTGTTAGACAATCTTGAATCTATTTGGGATGATGTAACATATCGCAAAATGTACATTACCGGAGGTTGTGGATCTTTGTATGATGGAGTTTCGCCAGATGGAACTTCTTATGATCCGACTGTAGTTCAGAAAATTCATCAGGCTTACGGGAGACCTTTTCAATTGCCAAATGCAACGGCTCATACTGAAACCTGCGCTAATATTGGAAATGTATTGTGGAACTGGAGAATGCTTCAGATTACGGGAGATGCCAAATATGCTGATATTGTAGAATTGGCTTTATATAATAGTGTACTTTCTGGAATGGATTTGGAAGGGGAAAAATTCTTGTATAATAATCCGCTGAATGTTTCTTTAGATCTTCCGTTTCACCAAAGATGGGGAAATGTGCGCGAGGGATATATTGCGTTATCAAATTGTTGTGCGCCAAACGTAACAAGAACAATTGCCGAAGTTGGAAATTACGCTTACAATCTTTCTAAAGATGGCTTGTATGTGAATTTATACGGAAGCAATACTTTGAATACGAAATCGTTAAACGGAGATGCTTTAGAAATTGAACAAGTGACCAATTATCCGTGGGATGGGAAAATTACTTTGAAAATCGTAAAAGCACCAAAAGACCTACAAGCTTTCTTTTTAAGAATTCCGGGATGGAGTCAGAATGCTGAAGTTTCGGTTAACAATTCGAAAATTACAGATCAGATTGTTTCAGGAACTTATTTGAAATTAAATCAAAAATGGAAAAAAGGTGATGTTATTGAATTGAATCTTCCAATGCCGGTTGAGTTGATGGAAGCCAATCCATTAGTAGAAGAAGTTAAAAATCAGGTGGCTGTAAAAAGAGGACCGTTGGTTTATTGTTTAGAATCAGATCAGCTTCCTGCGAAAATTAGTGTGAATGATGTGGCTTTAAAACTGAATTCGAAATTTGCAACGAACAATTTTACATTGAATAATAGAAATTTAGTGAGCATTGAGGCGGAAGCGGTCATTAATCCTAATAATTCCTGGAATAAGTCTTTATACAAACCACTTTCTTCTAAGGATGCAATTTCAGTACCTGTAAAATTGGTTCCGTATTTTGCATGGGGAAATAAAGGGCAGGGAGAAATGACGGTTTGGATGTCGCGTTAATGGAACGCGGATTAAACGGATTCGCTA
Organism: Flavobacterium ustbae; assembly: GCF_003946915.1. GTDB lineage: Bacteria > Bacteroidota > Bacteroidia > Flavobacteriales > Flavobacteriaceae > Flavobacterium > Flavobacterium ustbae. The sequence goes on along the minus strand of NZ_RPOC01000007.1, from coordinate 141,931 downwards.
TCGCGCTCCCGATAGCTATCGGGAGCGGATTAAAGCGGATTTTTTTATTTTGTAAAAATGCTTTTTGACCGTATAGTTTGTCATTCTGAGGAACGAAGAATCACCCTCGGGAATCGACAAAGATTGACGACAAAATCATATAGCCATTGAATTTTTGTAGAGACGCACCGCAGTGCGTCTAACACAACGTAACCACAATGTTTGATACATATGGCGTAGACGCACTGCGGTGCGTCTCTACAGATAAACTTTGTCTGAAAATTTAAAACTATGAAATATATTCTAACCTTATTTTTAATTACACTTTCTCTATCAGCTCAAACGCTTGATAACAAATTAGCTTTAACCGTTGCGCAAGACGGTTCTGGAGATTTTAAAACCATTCAGGAAGCGGTGAATAATGTAAAAGACAATTCAGAGAAACGTGTTGTTATTACGATAAAACCTGGAGTTTATAAAGAGAAGTTAGAAATTCCAGTTTCTAAAACCTTCATTACTTTAAAAGGAACAGACAGAAATAAAACGATTATTTCCTTTGATGATTATTCGGGGAAACCGCTTCGTGAAAAAGATCCTTCAGGAAAAACAGCTTTTGGAACTGGAACTTCGTATTCGTTTCAAATTAAAGGAAATGACTGTACGCTTGAAAATCTAACGGTCGAAAATACAGCAGGAAGAGTCGGGCAGGCGGTTGCGCTTCATATTAAAGGCGATAGAGTTATCGTGAAAAACTGCAATCTTCTGGGGAATCAGGATACACTTTATTTATCTGAAGAAAAAACGCGTATTTATTTTGAAAACTGCTTTATAAACGGAACAACCGATTTTATTTTCGGGGCAGCAACGGCTTATTTTTACAAATGTACAGTTGAAAGTTTAACAAATTCATATATCACGGCAGCTTCTACTCCGCAAGGGCAGGCGTATGGCTATGTTTTTGTGGATTGTAAACTAACTGCCAAAGACAAATCGGTTGATAAAGTATTTTTAGGAAGACCTTGGAGGCCTTATGCTCAGACGGTTTTTATTAATACCGATTTGGGTTCGCATATTATTCCTGAAGGCTGGAATGCTTGGCCTGATACACGTTTTCCTGATAAAGATAAAACGGCTTATTATGCAGAATTTGGAAGTAAAGGTTTGAGTGCAAAATATATTTCACAAAGAGTTTCATGGTCACATCAATTAAAAAAAGAAGAGATTAAGAAGTACAAGAGAGATTTAGTTTTAAACGGATGGAATCCAGAAAAATAACAGTACTACAACTTATTAGTTGAAGATTTGTTAGAATAAAATATTGCAATCCAGAGAAACTAGATTTTAAACAAATAGATGAGTCCGCTAATCATAAGATTTAGCGGGCTTTTTTATTATAATTTCTAAAAAACAATTCTAAAAAGTATTATTTACAATTTGTTGGTCAGAATTTACTTTTAAAAATAAAATCTTTTATTAAAAAAATAATAAGCTTTTTTTAAAGTGTCCTGTATAGGTCTTCTAAACTTTTTTGTAAGTTTTTTAACGTAAAATAAATATACTAATAGTATTTATCTCTATCGTTTTCGTAAAAAAGAGTATTTTATAAGCTCTTATTTATCAGTAGCCATAGTATTAAGTTTTGCAGAATATATACTATATGTTTATTTTTGATATAAATCTTATTGTTTTTTAGTCAAAATAAGTTTCTAAATTTTGTTTTAAGCAAACATTCGTCTTAAATATTTGAGTTCGTATATTTTTTCCATTTGTTTTTTATTAATATTGTTTTTTTTGAGCGTTTTTTTTTGAAATAACATGATTAAAACAGGATAGAGCAGGACGGTTCTAATGTGTCATCGTCATATTTTTGGAATATTAAAATAAATGTGTTTTAAACATTTAATAAAATTAAATTAAGATTCCATTAAGAAAAATTTTGTTAATAGAAAAAACACATTAAACATGACTAACTAACAATTAATAACCTAACCAAAAAAAACATTTATGAAACAAGCACTTATAAAAAGATGTAGCTTTCTTTTGTTTGCACTGATGAGTGTATTGAGTTATGCTCAAAACTCAGGTAATCAAGTTACGGTAACAGGAGCTGTTACTGATAATGTATCAGGTCTTCTTCCTGGTGTGAATGTAACTGAGAAATCAACAAAGAATACAGTTACAACAGATTTTAATGGTAAGTATCAAATTAAAGTAAAACCGGGAGCTACTTTAGTGTTTTCATTTATCGGAATGAAAAAATTAGAGATTCCTGTTAATGGACGCGCAATTGTAGATGCTAAATTATCTGAAGATTCTAATGTATTAGATGATATTGTAGTTGTTGCATACGGTACTCAGAAAAAGAATAATGTTACAGGAGCAATTGTTACCTTAAAACCAGATGATATTCAGGATTTGCCTGTGTCAAATTTAGCTGAATCTTTAAGAGGTTTAACTCCAGGTTTAAATGTAGAAGGTGGTGCGAGCCGTCCAGGAGACGCTGCAACGCTTCAAATTCGTCAAACTTTTGGATTTTCAAAAGATGGTAACTCATCTGTTCCATTAGTAGTTATTGATGACATGGTACAAATCGATCCTCAAAACGGTAAACCGACTTTGGATACTTTTAACCAATTAGATCCATCAGAAATCGAAAGTATGACAGTTTTAAAAGACGGTTCTGCAGCGATTTACGGATCTAGAGCTTCACAAGGAGCTATTATAGTAAAAACTAAAAGAGGAAAATCTGGAAAACCAAAGTTTACTTATTATAGCCAATACTCTTTTAATGATGCTGTAAGTCATGGTAAAACAATGAGTGCTTATGAACATGGAATTTGGAAAAACAGATTTTTAAATTCAAACTTAGATCCTGTTACTTCTAAATATTTTTCTCCAGCAGAGCTTGAGCAAATGAAAAGTTTGGATTATGACTGGCTTAAAAAAGCTTGGAAACCAGCTACACAGCAAAGACAATCTCTTTCTGCAAGTGGAGGAACTGAGAAAGCAACTTATTTTGCAGGTATTACTTACTTTGATCAAGGTCCTAACTTAGGAGAGCAAGATTATAAAAAATGGAATTTCAGAACAGGAACTAACATCAAAATCTCTAAAGATTTAGAATTTTCTGCTTCCGTTTCTGCAATTACAACAGATGTTGTTAAATCGTATACTAAATCTTCAGCTAACATAAATGATAGTAGTTTTGGTTCTGCAGCTGGTGGAGAACAAGCAGATTATGCTTATTTATTACACATGCCAAAGTATGTTCCTTGGGATACTACTATAGATGGTCAAACATACTGGATGTCTCCTTTCCCTCGTTCAGATCGTAACTTAGGAAGTGCGAATGCTAATACTACAATCGCAGGATGGAACTATTTTGCAGCTTTAGATGCTGGAAAACAAACAGAAGAGCAGTTTTCTTATAATGTGAATTTGTCTTTAGAGTACAAAATTCCATTCGTAAAAGGCTTAAGTGTAAAAGGAAGTTTTGCAAGAAGTCAGTCAAGCAGTTATACAGAACAGTATCAATTGCCTTATGATTTACTTAGAATTGCTAATCATCATACACAAGATAATCACCTTTTGAATCCAAATTCAGAGTTTGCTAATGGTGGTAAACCAGAAACTAATATTCGTGGTTCAAGAGCTTATTATACTACAGATTTAGACAAATTGATGCAGGCTAACTTTTTTGCAACATATGCAAGAACGTTTGGAAATCATAATGTTTCAGCGATGTTCGGTTACGAGCAATCTGAAGCTTGGAATAAAAATGTTCGCCTAGCTTATGAAGGAACTTCTAAAGACTTTTTAGGAAATAGTACTACTGCTGGACCAATAAGCACCAACTCACAAGCTATAAAAGTAGAGTCAGGAACACAATCTTATTTAGGACGTGTAAACTATAATTTTAAAGACAAATATCTTGTTGAGTTTATCTTTAGAAGTGATGCTTCTACTAAGTTTGCGCCACAAAATTACTGGGGCTTCTTCCCAGGTGCTCAATTAGGATGGGTAGTATCTAGAGAAGATTGGTTTACAGATAATGTTTCTTGGATTAATAATTTGAAATTACGTTACTCAATTGGTAAAACTGGTAAGGATAATATTGATTACTGGAGATGGTTACAGTTTTATGAGCCATTGCCAGATAAAGGAGCTCAGTTTGGTGGAAACGGAGGTCTTTTAGGAGGTGGAATTACACCACGTCCAAATCCAAATGAAGATGTACATTGGGATACTACAATCAAAAACAATATTGGTATTGATTTAGCTTTCCTTAAAAATAGATTATCAGTTTCTGCAGATTACTACTATGATAGAACTACAGATGCTTTGATTGGATTAGCTGGTGAAGCTGGTACTCCAATTACAGTAGGAGGTGGATTTGCAGAGGTGAATTATGCTGCGATAGATAGCTGGGGAAGTGAATTTGCTTTAAACTGGAATGATAAAATTAAAGAAAACTTTAGTTATAATGTTGGAATAAACTTTGCGTTTAATAATAATGAAGTGAAACAATATCCTACACTTGCAAGACCAAATGCAAATATGAATGTAACAGAGGTTGGTTCTTCTACGTTTTTCCCACAATGGGGATTCAAAACTTGGAAAGGAACTTCTACAGGTGATGGTATCTTAAGAACAGACGAGGATATTGCTAATTACTGGAACTATTTAACAGAAAGAGCTACAGCAGTAGGAGGAGTTCCAAATTATTTGAGTATTAATAATGTAACTCAAATGAGAAAAGGTATGTTAGCTTACGAAGATACAGCAGGTGTTTATGATGCAACATCAAAAACTCAGGCTGGTGCAGATGGTAGAATTATGGCAAATGAAGATTATGTTAAACTGGCAAAAAACAACAGAACGTACGGTTTTACAAGTAATCTAGGATTTAAATACAAATCTGTTTATTTTAGAACACAGATTCAAACTTCTTGGGGAGGTTACAGATCTATCGACTTAGTAAAACAAGGTATAGGATCTGCTCACAACGACTGGGCTCACGAATCTTTCTGGACAGATATGTATGATGCTACTGATAATCCTAATGGTAAATATCCAAATATGGCACAAGAGACAGCTCTAGTTCCTTCAGATTTCTGGCAATTGGATACTTTTAGATGTGTAATTAGAAATATGACTTTCGGATTTGAACTTCCAAAAGAAGCAATGAAACAATTAAATATCCAAAAAGCTACTTTAGGTATTACAGGTAATAACCTTTGGGACTTATATAATCCTTATCCAAATCATTATAGAAATATGTATGATGATTCAGTTTCAAGATATCCAACTCTTAGAACTTGGTCACTTAATTTGAATGTCTCATTCTAATTTTAATTAAAAAACAATTATGAAAGCAAAATTTTGTACATATATAGCAATGACTCTTTTAATGATATTAGGAGTTTCATGTAGTGATGACTTTTTAGAAGACAAAAAGCAATATAAGTATTATGACGCAGAATTCTTTAAAAGTGAAGAGCGTGTTAATTGGTACGTAAACAATTTGTATTATGATTTTTATGATGGATATAAAACCCCTACAGCAATATATGTGGGGTCTTTTACAACTACTCAGACTTCATATACAGAAGAAATTGGTGGTATCTCAGCTATGATTAATCCAAATGTAACTTTAGAAAATGCTGCAGATGGATCAGGTTATTTCGGAAAAACATTGGTTGAAAATCCCCAAAACGATCCTTACAACAGAATTAGAGATTGTAATGTGATGTTGGAAAGAATTGATGTTGACGGAGCAAATTTACCTCAAACATTTCGTGATCAGATCAAAGGGCAAATGTATTATTTGCGTGCAATCCAATATTTTGATTTAATGCGTACTTATGGTGGTGTTCCAATTGTTACAACTGTTCAGACTCCTTCTAAAGATGATCCTTCAATTAAAATACCTAGAGCTACAGTAACGGAATTGGTGAATCAAATTACTGCCGATTTTGATTTGGCTGCAAGTTTATTACCAGGCAAATGGCCAGCTAGTGATTATGGCCGTTTTACAAAAGGAGCAGCGATGGCTCAAAAAGCACGTGTATTGTTAACGTATGCGAGTCCGTTATTCAATAAAAATTGGGATTCAGCAACAGATCGTTGGGATGCTGCTTTAGCTGCCGGATTAGCAGCAGAAGCAGAATTAACTTCTCAAGGACACGGTTTATATGGAACAACTGCAAGAGATTGGGAAAGAATGTTCTATGTTAATGATAACGCATTCATTTCTGAAGCAATTGTGGTAAAACTTTTAGCAAGCAGTACTACAGTTACACCTTCATTGCAATCAAATAACTCTTGGGAAAGATCAATTCGTTTGGCAAGCCAAGGTGGACAAGGAAGTGGAGGAGTTGATGCTCCAAAAAGTATGATCGATTTATTCCCTATGGCTAGCGGAAAAAGACCTACTGCAGCAAATAACTATGATCCATTCTTATTTTTCAAAGATCGTGACCCACGTTTTTATAGAACATTTGCATTTTCAGGAAGTTACTGGCCTTATAACAACAGTTTAGCTACAGCAGCGGTTCCTACCGTTTGGGCATACCGTTGGACAGCGCCTAATAATGCTACAACATTTGGTTTTAGTACAGGTAATGATGTGGCAAGTCCTGCATTTATTCGTAAAATGTCAAGCCCTACAGTAAGTAATGCATCTAACTTCCAGATTTCTGGAACGGATATTATGGAATATCGTTTTGCTGAGTTAGTGTTAAATATTGCAGAATGTTACGCTGCTAAAGGAGATGTTGGAAATGCTTCAACTTATTTAGGAAGAATTCGTAAACGTGTTGGAATTCCTGCTGCAGATAATTACGGAATTGGTACATTAGGAGACAAATATGCAGCTCTTGAGGCTTGTCTTTACGAGCGTAGAGTAGAGTTAGCCTACGAAGGAAAACGTTTTTGGGATACTCAAAGATGGATGCTTTACAGTGATGATGCTTCAATCAACGACCAGACAAATGCTAAATTGGGTATTCCAGTAATAAATGGTACTCAGCGTATTGGAAATTATTTACATTATAAAAACGGAACTAGCGCTGTTAAGTCAGATCCTTTGGCTTCTGAGCGTGAATCTATTTCTGTTGATCCAGATGCTGCAGACTTCCAAACTCAAATTAATGCATTGGCGGCTTTCTATACTAATAATTTTGAGTTGCGTTCTCCTCCAACACCAATGGATCAAGTAGGTAACGTCGCCACTCCTATTTCATGGAGATCAAATTATTACATCATGGGACTTAATCAAAGTGCTTTGGTTGGTAATCCTTGGTTGACACAAACTATCGGATGGAAAGATGGTAATGGAGCAGTAGGAACATACAATTTCCAAGAATAAATTTCGACTATTAAACAAAAAACATACAAAGCTTTTCACCTGTATTCGTCAAAAGATACAGGTGATTTGTTTAAAAAGAATTACCACAATTAAAAATTAACATGAAAAATTCCGCATTATTTATCACATCATCGCTGCTTTTTTTGGGAAGTGCAAAATGTTTTGCTCAATACCCTAAAATTAGCCCAGAAGTTCAGGCGAAGGAAAAAGCAATTAAAGAAGAAGCTCAAAGACTTTCTGACGAAGCTTGGACAAAAGCTTTGGTTGTTATTGAAGAAGAAGCAAAACAAGGAAAACCATATATTCCGTGGGCTGCAAGACCAACCGATTTACCACAGGCAAGCATTCCTGCTTTTCCAGGCGCTGAAGGAGGAGGAATGTATTCTTTTGGAGGTCGTGGTGGAAATATCTACACAGTAACAAGTCTTGAAGACCGCGGACCAGGAACTTTACGTGAAGCTTGTGAGCAAGGTGGAGCTAGAATAATTGTGTTTAATGTAGCAGGAATTATTAAATTGAAAAGCCCATTAATTATCCGTGCGCCTTACGTTACAATTGCAGGACAAACTGCTCCAGGTGATGGAATTTGTGTGGCAGGAGAATCGATTTGGGTAGATACACATGATGTGGTAATTAGACATATGCGTTTCCGTAGAGGAGAAACTTTTGTTGGAAGAAGAGATGATGCCATTGGAGGAAATCCAGTGGGTAACATTATCATTGACCACGTTTCTGCCACTTGGGGATTAGATGAAAACATGTCTTTTTACAGACATATGTATAATGATGGAACACCAAATTCTGCAGATAAAAAATTACCAACAGTAAATGTTACGATCCAAAACAGTTTGTTTGCAGAAGGTTTAGATACTTATAACCACGCTTTTGGAAGTACTTTAGGAGGAGAAAATTGCTCATTCTTAAGAAATATGTGGTCTAGTAATACAGGTAGAAATCCATCAATTGGATGGAACGGAATTTTCAATTTTGTCAACAACGTAGTGTTTAACTGGGTAAATCGCTCTATCGATGGAGGAGATTATACAGCAAAATACAACATCATCAATAACTACTTTAAGCCAGGACCAGCTACCAATAAAAATGAACCAATCAGCTACCGAATCTTGAAACCCGAAGCAGGAAGAAGCAAGTTAGATTATATGGAGTTCGGAAGAGCTTACGTAAATGGAAATGTTGTAGAAGGCAATGAAAAAGTTTCTAAAGATAACTGGGATGGTGGAGTACAAATGGAAACTAAAAAAGGAGAATTGATGAGTGTTGCAGAAGCTTCAACCTATTTTCCAAAAATGAGAGTAGACGAACCAATGCCAATGCCATGGCTTAACAAAATTATGACTGCTCAGGAGACTTATGATTATGTACTTAAAAATGCAGGGGCAACATTACCGCTGAGAGATAAAGTAGACGAAAGAATCGTAAGAACTGTAAAAACAGGAGTTCCAGAATATGCAAAAGGTTTAGAGAAAAAAACTTTCTATCAATTCGAACACAGACGTCTTCCAATGGATTCTTATAAATTAGGAATTATTACAGATATTTCTCAAGTTGGAGGATATCCTGAGTACAAAGGAAAACCTTATGTAGATACAGACAAAGATGGTATGCCAGATGCCTGGGAGAAAAAATACGGTTTAAATCCAAACGATCCATCTGATGCAAAAGGTGACTTAAACGGTGATGGCTATTCAAATATCGAAGACTATATCAATGGAGTAAATCCGGCGATAAAAGTAAATTGGAAAGATTTAGCAAACAACAAAGAAACTTTGGTAAGACCTTTGTTAGATTTAAAATAAGAGTTTAGAAGTTTATTAAACAAATTTCTCGCAAAGTCGCAAAGACGCAAAGGTATTTTTTCTTAAGTTTTATATAAAAACTTTGCGTCTTTGCGACTTTGCGAGATTAAAAAAAATAAAGATGATGTCAATAAAAAAAATAAATATCAGCTTACTGTCACTTCTTTTCGCATTTTCAAGTTTAAATGCACAACAGCATGTAGACCCTGAATACGTAAAAGTTACCAACGAAAGAGCGGCTAAAATTGTAACGAAACTAGATTTAAAAAACGAAGCGAAAGAAAAAGCCGTTTCAAATATTATCGCACAACAATTCAGAGATTTAACTGAGATTCACGACGGAAGAGACGCTGAAATCAAAAAAGTAAAAGAAGACACTTCTTTAGCAAAAGAAAAACAAAACGAAAAAATTGACAAGCTGAAATCAAAAGCAGACGAGTCAATTGCAAAACTGCATAAATCTTACATCAAAAAATTAGGCAAAGAATTATCAGAAGATAAAATAACAGAAGTAAAAGACGGAATGACGTATGGCGTGCTTCCAATCACGGTTGCGGGTTACAACGATATGCTTCCGAATTTAACTTCAGAACAAAAAGATTACATCTACAAAGCCTTAGTTGAAGCCAGAGAACATGCAATGGACGCTGGTTCATCTAAAGAAAAGCACGGCTGGTTTGGTAAATACAAAGGAAGAATCAATAACTATTTATCCAAACAAGGTTACGATCTAAATAAAGAAAGTAAAGACTGGCACGCACGTGTTGAAGCAAGAGAGAAAGCTAAGAAGTAGTTCTTAGTCCTTAGATTTTAGTCCATAGCCATTTACTAACTAAAAAGCTAAGGACTAACCACTAAGGACTAATTACTAAGTACTCAAAAACTAAGGACTAACCAACTAACTACTAAGGACTAATGAAGAATATTTCTCCAAACCGCACTATCAGAAACACATTACTAGCCTTTTCATTTTGTTCGCTTGTTTCTTCGGCTTATGCCCAATATCCTGTAATTCCAAAAGATGTTCAGGCAAAAGCAGACGCTGTTTTAGCGGATGAAGAAAAAAGACTAGCTGAAATATGGAATGCCAATTATCACATTATCAAAGAAGAAGGAAAACAAGGAAAACCATATTTACCTTGGGCTTCTTATCCAAAAGATTTTGTACAGGCTGATATTCCCGCTTTTCCAGGCGCGGAAGGTGGAGGAGCGTATACACAAGGTGGACGTGGCGGAAAAATATTTGTAGTAACAAGTTTAGAAGACAGCGGAAAAGGAACTTTTCGTGAAGCCTGTGAAGCTGTTGGAGCAAGAACAATTGTTTTTAACGTTTCAGGAATTATTCAGTTAAAAAAACGAATCAGTATGCGTGCACCTTATGTAACGATTGCAGGACAGACGGCTCCGGGAGACGGAATCTGTATTGCGGGAGAAACATTAGAAATTGACACACATGACGTAATTATCAGACACATGCGTTTTAGACGCGGTGCAACTGAAGTTACCAGAAGAGACGACGCACTTGGCGGAAATCCGATGGGAAATATCATAGTTGATCACTGTTCGATAAGTTGGGGATTAGATGAAAATATTTCTTTATACAGGCATCAGTTTCAGGTAAATGAAAAATCGAAACTGGAGAAAATGCCAGCTTGTAATATCACGATTCAAAATACCATTTCATCAGAAGGTTTAGATACTTATAATCACGCGTTTGGAAGTACAATCGGCGGATTAAATAGTACTTTTATGCGCAATTTATGGGCCGACAACATTTCTAGAAATGCTTCTATCGGAATGTATGGCGACTTTAATTTTGTGAATAACGTAGTATTTAATTGGTGGAACCGTACGCTGGACGGCGGAGATTATCGTTCGATGTTAAACATCATCAACAATTATTTTAAACCTGGACCAATTACGCCAGTAAACGAACCTATTTCGCATAGAATCGTAAAACCAGAATCAGGATATATTCAGCCAAAACAATACGGTAGAGCTTATGTTTCAGGGAACTTTATTGTAGGAAGTCCTGAAGTTACAGCAGATAACTGGAATGGCGGAGTACAATTGGAAAAACTTCCAGAAGCTGAAACAAAAGATTTTTTAGCAGCAATCAAACAGACAAAACCGTTTTCAATGCCACCATTTAAAATCATGAGTGCAGAAGAAGCTTATGATTTTGTTTTAACGAATGTTGGAGCGACAATCCCAAAAAGAGATGCTGTTGATGAAAGAGTTTTAAAACAAGTTCGCACAGGAAAAATAGAAGTGAAAGACGGTTTAGAAAATACGATCGGAAAAGAGTTTGTAAAAAGAAGACTTCCTGCCGATTCATACAAAAAAGGAATTATAACGCATCCAGACCAAGTTGGCGGATATCCTACATACAAAGGAAAAGCTTATAAAGATTCAGATAACGACGGAATCCCTGATGCGTGGGAGAAGAAATTTGGTTTAAATCCAAATGATGCTTCAGATGCGAATAAAGATTCTAACGGAGACGGTTACACGAATATTGAAAAGTATTTCAACAACATAGATCCAAATCAAAAAGTAGACTGGACGAAATTGGAGAATAATATTGATACTTTGGCTAAAGTGAAATCTTTAGTTCAATAGTTAAAAGTGTTTTTTGCGATTAGAAACCTGACAGGTTTTTAAAACCTGTCAGGTTTCATAACACAAAGTAATAACGCACAGTTTGTCATTTCGACGGATGAGAAATCTCCGTAAGTAGCTCGACAATCTAAATCAAACTTTGCGGAGTTTCTTGCGGAGATTTCTCCTCCGTCGAAATGACAAAACTGAGGAAATACTTAACTTTAGAAAATCTAAAATCTAAATTCAGAAATCTAAAATTATTAAAAAGTGAATTTCACTAAACAAAATATAATTTCTTTCAAAAACACATTAGTAATAATGTGTTTTGCTATGTCTGTAAATATCACAGCCCAAACAGCTTTCCCAGACATTGTAAAGACCAAAGAAGGAAAACTAACGTTCACAAAAGACAATCAAGGAAATCAGATACCGGATTTTTCTTTTGCGGGCTATATGGCATCAGAAAAATCAATTCCGAATCTGGAGAACAAGATTTTTGTTTCGAATCAGGATGAAGACGCTACACAGAAAATCCAAAATGCGATTGACTATGTAAGCGGTTTAAAACCAGATAAAAATGGCTTTCGCGGGGCCGTTCTTTTAGACAAAGGAACTTTCAAAGTAAGCGGGACTTTATACATTAGAAAATCGGGAGTTGTCCTTCGCGGAAGCGGAAACACCGAAAACGGAACAGTACTTCTAGGAACTGGTTTAGAAAGAGAAGCTTTGATTAGAATTTTAGGTGTAAACGATAAAGTTTACAAAGATTCGTTCGAATTCAACAATGCTTACACACCACTTGGAACACAGAAAATCCAATTAAAGAATACTTCAAAACTAAAAGTTTCAGATGAAATCGAAATCAGCAAACCACTGACCGATAATTTCATTAAAGAAGTACACATGCAGGATTTCGGAGGAGAAACTTCATGGATCGGTTGGAAAAAAGGAGATTGGATTACGACTTGGAATCGTGTTGTAACTAAAATCAACGGAAATGAAGTAACGGTAAGTGCTCCAATAACGATGTCTTTAGATGATGTTTTTGGAACTTCAAAAGTTACCGTTTATTCATGGGCAGGAAGAATCGAACATATCGGCGTTGAAAATATGCTGATTAAATCGACTTTCAATGCTTCAAATTTAAAAGATGAAGAACACAGATGGCAGGCGATAAGTATTGAAAACACAAGAAATGCCTGGGTAAAACAGGTTAATTTCAAACACTTTGCAGGTGGAGCAGTTACAGTTTTAAAAACAAGTCAGCAGATTACAGTTGAAGATTGTATTGCCACAGAGCCCGTTTCAGAAATTGCTTCATTCAGAAGACATACTTTTTATACAGAAGGTCAGCAGACCCTTTTTCACCGTTGTTATTCTGAATTTGGCTATCATGATTTCGCCGTGGGCGGATTTGGTACAACGGGTCCAAATGCTTTCGTGCAATGCGAATCGCATCTTCCCTTTGATAACAGCGGAGCAATCGGAAGCTGGGCAACCGGAGTTTTATTCGACATTGCCAATATTGACGGAAAAGCTTTAAGTTATAATAACCGAGAACAAGCAGGAAGAGGAGCAGGATGGACAGCCGCTAATTCAGTTATTTGGGAATCATCAGCTTCAAAAGTAGAATGTTATAGTCCGCCGACAGCACAAAACTGGGCTTTTGGAGTTTGGGGACAATTTGGAGGAAACGGACATTGGAAAGACGTAAACGGACATATCAGCCCGAGAAGTTTGTTTTACACACAATTAGAAAACAGATTAGGAAAACTGCCTTCACCAGCTTTTATTTATGATTTAGGTTCAGAACCTTCTTCAAGTCCGACAATAGAAGTCGCTCAGGAACTGACAAAAAACTCGGCAACAACGGCAAAAAGTTTACCACAATGGATTGCAGAAGTTTCGAAACAAAACCCAATTAATATCAATAATTCAGGTTTAAAAAATGCTAACGATTTAAAAATTACTTCAGAAAATAAAGCGAAAACATCGACTTCAAAAGTAATCGTTGAAAATGGTTTATTGACTTTTGAAGGAAAATTAATTGCAGGAAAAGAAACCAATGTAGCATGGTGGAGAGGCGATCTTACCGATGATTTTGTAAACAAATCAACACCGCATATAACCCGTTTTGTACCGGGAAGAACTGGAAACGGACTAACAGACAAAGTCAAGGAAACGGTAGATTATTTGACAAAAAACAACATTGTAGCTTTAGAACACAATTATGGTTTATGGTACGAGCGCCGTATGGACGATCACGAACGTGTACGTAGATTTGACGCCGATGTCTGGCCTCCGTTTTACGAACAGCCTTTCGCGAGAAGCGGACAGGATTTGGCTTGGGATCATTTAAGCAAATATGATTTGACGAAATTCAACGATTGGTATTGGAACCGTTTAGCGCAGTTTGCAACATTGGCAGAACCAAACGGACAATTGTTAATCAATCAGCAATATTTTCAGCACAATATTTTAGAAGCTGGAGCACACTGGGCAAGTTCGCCTTGGCGTTCGGCAAACAATATTAATAACTCAGGATTTCCTGAGCCACCGCCTTACGCAGGAGACAAACGTATTTTTATGGCGGAACAGTTTTATGATATTACGAATGAACAAAGAAGAAAATTGCACGAAGGTTTTATTAGAAAATCGTTCGAAAACTTTCAGGAAAACAGCAACGTAATTCAGTTAACAAGCGCCGAATACACAGGTCCGCTTCATTTCATGGAATTCTGGATTGATCAGGCTCAAAAGTGGAAAGAGGAAACGGGTAAAAAAGGCTTAATCGGATTAAGCGCAACCAAAGATGTTCAGGACGCTATTTTAAATGATGCTAAAAGAAACAAAACGGTTGATGTAATCGACATCAGATATTGGTATTACAAAGAAGATGGTTCGGCATATGCTCCACAGGGAGGTGTAAATTTAGCGCCAAGACAGCACGCCAGAAAAATGAAAACCGGTAAAGAAACTGATAATCAAGTGTATCGTGCCGTTCGTGAATACCGCGAAAAATATCCTGAAAAAGTAGTTTTATATTCAACAGACGGTTCATCAAGATTTGGATGGCCGGCTTTAATGGCAGGAGCTTCTTTGCCAAATATTCCAAAAATTGAACTGCCTCAGTTTTATGCCGCTTTAAGCGAAATGAAATTAGTTGACGGAAACACGTTTTCAGACAATCTTTGGAAATTAGAAAACAAAGGAAAAAGCTATCTGTTTTACCTGAAAAACGATCAGGATATCACAATCGATTTAGCAAACGAAAAAGGAACATTTGAAGTATTCGCAATCAATGCTTCAACAGGAAATACAACCAAAAAAGCCAACATAAGCGGAGGAAAACAAATCACAATCCCGCAAGCCGAAATAAAAGAAAAAGTATTATTTGTAGTGAAAAAAAGTTAGCCACAGATTTCACAGATTAAAAGGATTAAAAAATTAGAATTAAAATAATCTGTCCAATCTGCAAAA
Organism: Flavobacterium ustbae; assembly: GCF_003946915.1. Classification (GTDB taxonomy): domain Bacteria; phylum Bacteroidota; class Bacteroidia; order Flavobacteriales; family Flavobacteriaceae; genus Flavobacterium; species Flavobacterium ustbae. The sequence continues at coordinate 126,682 of NZ_RPOC01000007.1, read as the reverse complement.
TCTGCGAGAGAAAAAATTCACGCAGATTTAAAAAGATTAAAGCAGATCAAGCAGATTTTTTTATAAAATTAAATCTGCACAAATCAGCTAAAATTGCAGAATCTGCGTGAAAAAAAACACAAAGATTATAAAAGAAAAATTCGTGAATTCGTGGCTATTAACAACTAAAAAACATAAATTCAAAAACAACCCAAAATGAATCTGAAAATAAAATCTTTATACGCCCTTTGCATTCCCTTTATGCTCACAGCACAAAGCGGATTCTCGCAAGCCAAAACAAAAGGCGCACTGCCTCAAATCAAAGTATCTAAAAATCAGCATTATTTTGTAACCGAAAACGAAAAACCATTTTTCTGGCTTGGCGACACAGGCTGGCTGGCATTCGGAAAACTGGACAGAGCAGGAGTAGAGAAATATTTTAAAGACAGAAAAGACAAAGGATTCAATGTAGTTCAGGTCATGGTTTTGCACAACATCAATGCCGTAAACGTTTATGGTGATCCAGCATTAATCAACGAAGATGTTTCAAAACCATTAATTACAGCAGGAAATGATTTCAAAGATGCCAAACAATACGATTACTGGGATCACGTAGATTACACTTTAGACGTAGCTCAGAAAAACGGAATTTACGTTGCAATGGTTCCGGTTTGGGGAACGAACGTTTCAAAAGGAAATAAAGTAAGCAAGGAACAAGCAACAGAATACGCTCAGTTTTTGGCTAATAGATATAAAAACAGAACCAACGTAATCTGGTTAAACGGCGGAGACACACATGGAAACGAATTTCAGGATATCTGGAACGCCATCGGAAACACTTTAAAAACTAACAATCCAGAGCAATTAGTGACTTTCCATCCGTTCGGTAGAACAGATTCTTCAGAAAACTTTCACAATGCAAAATGGCTGGATTTCAATATGTTTCAGTCGGGACACAGAAGATACGATCAGGATTCGGTAAAAACCAATTTCAAAGAAGACAATTACAAATTTGTTCTTAGAGATTTCGAATTAAAACCAACTAAACCAACATTGGACGGAGAACCATCTTACGAAAATATTCCGCACGGTCTCCACGATACTTTACAGCCAAAATGGACCGCAAACGACATTCGCCGTTATGGGTATTGGTCAGTTCTGTCAGGTGGAGCAGGTTACACCTACGGACACAACGCTGTAATGCAAATGTTCAGAAAAGGTGACAAACCAGCGTACGGAAACAAAGAATTATGGACATCGGCGATCAATGCACCCGGAGCCAAACAAATGGTTTATATCAAGAAGTTAATCGAAGAATTTCCATTTTTAGAAGGAACACCAGACGTTTCATTAGTAGTTAATCAAGGAGAAAAATACGATTATATTTCGGCAATTAGAGGAGAAAAATATGCTTTGCTGTATACCTACAACGGAAGAATAATAGAAGTTAAACTTGGCAAAATTTCCGGAGATAAATTTGAAGCAACTTGGTACAATCCAAGAAATGGTAAAAAAACAAAAATCGGAACATTTGATAATAAAGGAACTCAAAACTTCCAGCCAGAAGGTAAAAAAGAAGATGGCAATGACTGGGTTTTGATTTTAACCTCAAAGTAACCCTATAGATTGGTCATTGCGAGGAACGAAGCAACCTCACTACAACTTATAAGCAAAATTGATTTTGTAAATGTGGTTGCTTCATTCCTAGCAATGACAAAAAGTGAGAATAAAATATTTCACGCAGATTTAGCAGATTTTAGCTGATCTGCGCAGATTAAATTTAAAAAATCTGCTGGATCTGCTTTAATCTTTTTAAATCTGCGTGAAACCAAAAAACAACACAACAATGAAAAACATATTAATAATACTCTGCTGCATAACTAGTCTAACAACCTTCGCACAAGACGGCTGGATAAACATCCTTAAAGAAGGCGGAAACAACAAAGGCCAAAAATGTACTCAAGCCATTCAAAATGCAATCGAAAAAGCATCGAAAAACGGCGGAGGAACGATTTTCTTCCCTGCAGGAGAATACCTTACAGGAGCATTAACCCTTAAAAGCAACATCACAATTCATTTAGATTCTGGAGCAGTTTTAAAGTTCTCAGAAAACTTTGATGATTACTTGCCGTACGTAGAAATGCGTTATGAAGGAATTGTAATGAAATCTTTCCAACCCTTATTTTATGCTAAAGATCAGCAAAACATCAGTATCACAGGAAGAGGCATAATCGACGGACAAGGAAAAGCGTGGTGGAATGAAGTGTACCGAATCGAAAGTGCCAAAGAACCATTGCCTCCAACGAAATACCAAACCATGTGGGAAGAGCAAAATAAAGGCCTTTACACAGAACCGTATTACAAAAGAACCGTTGACAAGAAATTTTTCAGACCATCATTTTTTCAGGCTTACAACTGCAAAAACATTTTAATTGAAGGAGTTACGTTTCAAAATTCACCTTTCTGGACGATTAACCCAGAATTCTGCGACAATGTAACCGTAACCGGAATCTCGATTTTTAATCCGCATTCGCCAAATACAGACGGAATCAATCCTTCTTCTTGTACAAATGTTCATATTTCAAACTGCCACATCAGCGTTGGAGACGACTGTATTACAATCAAATCTGGAAGAGACGGCGACGGACGTAAATACGGAAAAGCAACTGAAAATGTAACTATTACAAACTGCACCATGTTAAGCGGTCACGGCGGAGTGGTTATTGGAAGCGAAATGTCGGGCGGAATCAAAAAAATCACCATTTCGAATTGTGTTTTTGACGGAACCGATCGCGGAATTCGTATCAAATCGGCTCGCGGAAGAGGCGGAGTGGTAGAAGATATTCGAGTTGATAATATCGTCATGAAAAACATTAAAGAAGAAGCCATCGTTTTAAGTCTTTTCTATGATAAAGGAACAAAAGTAGAACCTGTAACCGAGAAAACGCCGATTTTTAGAAACATTCATATGAGTAATATCACGGCATCTAACGTAAACAAAGCAGGTCAGATTCTGGGAATTACAGAAATGCCGATTCAAAATATCACGTTCTCCAACATCAACATGGACGGAAAAGAAGGTTTTACGGTAAGCACGGCGACAGATGTCGAATTTCATGACGTAAAAGTAAATGCGACAGTTGGTTCTTCTTTCAAAATTTCAGATTCTAAAAATGTTATTTTAGACAACGTTGGATCATCAACACCAATAAAAGCAGTTCCGGTTATAAAGTTAGATAATGTTTCTAATGCCATGATAAATAATAATTTTCCATTCAATGAAACCGATATTTTTATCGAAGCCGATGGAAAAGAAACCAAAAACATTTTCCTAAAAAATAATGTTTTGAATAATGTGAAAACAGCGATTAAAAAAGGATCTTCTTTAGATAAAAAAGCGATTATAGAATAAATAATATAACACGAATTTCACAGATTTTCACTAATTAAATTCGTGCTAATTCGTGAAATCTGTGTTTAATTTAATAGCATGAAAAAATTATTCATCATAGTAACCCTTTCAATTTTCGCGATCAGTTATTCGCAGAAAAAGAAAGAACTCTATCTTTTTACGTCGTTTAGAGAACCAGCGACAGAAGGTTTATATTTGGCATACAGCGAAGACGGTTACAATTGGAAAGGTTTAGAAGGATCATTTTTAAAACCAGAAATCGGAGCCAGTAAAATCATGCGCGATCCGTCAATTACAAAAGGCGGAGACGGAACCTATCACATGGTTTGGACAACCGACTGGAAAGGTGGAAATGGTTTCGGATATTCGAGTTCAAAAGATTTAATTCATTGGTCAGAACAGCAATATATTCCGGTAATGAAAAACGAACCGGAAGTCGTAAATGTTTGGGCACCAGAGATTTTTTATGATGATGTAAAGAAAGAATACATTATTATTTGGGCATCAACTATTCCGTTCCGATATCCAAAAGGTGTAGAAGACGAGAAAAACAACCACAGAATGTATTACGTAACCACAAAGGATTTCAAAACGTTTTCAGATACAAAATTATATTACGATCCAGGTTTCAGCGTAATTGATTGCGTGATCGTTAAAAAAGGAAAAAAAGACTATGTTTTGGTTCTAAAAGACAATACAAGGCCAATGCGAAACATAAAAGTAGCTTTCGGAAAATCGCCTTTAGGTCCGTTTGAAAAAAGCTCAGAACCTTTAACTGAGTATTTATCAGAAGGTCCGACAGTTGTAAAAGTCGGTAAAAACTGGCTATTATATTATGACAATTACGGTTCAAAAAATTATAAAGCTTTAAGCACTTCAGATTTTGTTCATTTTGAAGATGTTTCATCCAAAATAAGTCTTCCGGAAGGACACAAACACGGAACGATTACGACAATCTCTAATGAAGTTTTAAAAGGATTAATTGAGAAAAAATAAAATCTGTGTAATCTGCTAAATCTGCGAGAGTAAATTTTTTTCCCGCACCCGATAGCTATCGGGATGGCAGATAAAGCATATTAAAGGAATAGTTAGAAAAATTTCACGCAGATTTAAAAAGATTAAAGCAGATTAAGCAGATCTTTTTTCTGTATTAAACTAAAATAGATTACTAACAATTAAAAATAAATCTGCTTAGATCAGCTAAAATCTGCTTAATCTGCGTGAAACAAAAACACAATATAATGATTGCTTTCCAAAACATAAAAACCAACATCATCACTGCTTCTGCAATTCTTTTGACTTGCACGGCTGTAAATGCACAAAACGACACCGTGCGTTATGTTGGTAAAACACTTTCAAATGTAGATTACCATCATGGACAATTAAGTCCGGCGGTTGGAGTTCACGCGACGCAGATCATGCGTGCGAGTCGTGAACATCCTGAAAAAGCAGACGGTTTTGGATGGACATACAACCACCAGCCGATGATGGCGTATTGGAACAATACCTTTTATCTGCATTATTTAAGCGATCCTTCAGGTGAACATATTCCTCCTAGTCAGACGTTGTTGATGACCTCAAAAGATGGTCAGACATGGACAAAACCAGAAGTAATTTTTCCGATTTACAGAATTCCTGACGGATGGAAAAAAGAGGGAGTAGAAGGTGTTGCCAAAAATCTAGATGCCATTATGCACCAAAGAATGGGCTTTTATACGTCTAAAAATAAACGACTTTTTGCCTTAGCGTATTACGGAATCGCAATGGATGAAAAAGACGATCCAAACGATGGAAAAGGTATTGGACGTGTGATTCGCGAAATCAAAAAAGACGGAAGTTTCGGCGAAATCTATTTCATCAGATACAATAAAACATGGGACAAATCGAAATCGAAATTTCCTTTTTATACCAAATCAAAAGACAAAGGTCTGATCAAAGCTTGTGAAGAAATTTTATCTGAGCCTTTAGTTTTACAGCAATGGGTAGAAGAAGCCGATCGTGATGATGAATTGATTCCGCTTCAGAAACCGTATAAAGCTTTTAGTTATTATCATTTGCCAAACGGAAATGTAGTCGGTTTATGGAAACATGCTTTAACATCAATCAGCCGTGACGGCGGAAAATCTTGGGATTATATGCCGTTACGTGCACCAGGATTTGTAAACAGCAATGCTAAAATTTGGGGACAAAAAACATCTGACAACCGTTATGCGACATTGTATAATCCGTCGGAATATCGCTGGCCTTTGGCAATTTCAACGAGTGACGATGGATTGAATTACAAAGATTTATTATTGGTTCACGGCGAAGTAAGTCCGATGCGTTATGGCGGAAACTACAAATCAGCAGGTCCACAATACGTTCGCGGAATTACAGAGAAAAATGGAACTCCGCCCGACGGAAAAATATGGGTAGGTTATAGCGTAAACAAAGAGGATATTTGGGTGGCTTCGATTCCCGTTCCAGTGACTTCTGTGGTAAATGAAAATGTAAACGATGTTTTCAATAATCTGCCGGACGGAGAAGAATTGAAATTCTGGAATACTTATGATCTTTCTTGGGCATCAACTAAAATCGAAAAGAAAGCTGACGGTAAAAAATGGCTGACTTTAAGAGACCAGGATTATTTTGATTATTCAAGAGCCGAGAGAGTGATTCCGTTTGCGTCTAAAATGGAAGCTGTTTTTACAGTTAAACCAGAACAGAACAATCACGGTTTATTGCAGGTAGAATTCCAAAATAAACAAGGTTTGCCTTCGGTAAGATTGACTTTCGATTCAGACGGTCAGATTAAGGTGAAAACGGGAGCTCGTTTTAATGGAATTGGGAAATATGAAGCCAATAAAACGTATAAAGTAACGGTTAAATTAGATGCAAAAAACCGTTCGTACACGATAAAAGTAAACGATGAAAAAGAATCAACAAAGATATTCTACGCGCCAACAGACGGATTTGAAAGAATCATGTTCCGAACAGGAGAACAAAGATTTACTCCAAATGCAGACACAGCGCCAGACACAGACGATTACGACGACCTGCCTCAAACCGGAAAATTAATCCCTGAAGCAGTTTTCAATATCGAGTCTTTGGTTACTAAAAAATTATAATAGCCACGAATTCACGAATTATTTTTATTATCAGAGCATAATTTATTTGCTATAGATTAAAATAATTTCACAGATTAATCGAATCAATAATTCGGTTTAAATTAGAGAAATAAAAACGCAAAGAAAAATTAGAGAAAATTCGTGAATTCGTGGCGAAAAAAAATATTAAAGTGAAGTTTTTTAAAAATATATCAATAGTAATTTTTCTTTTAGTAACATTAGTTTCTAAAGGACAAATTCTGCCTGTACATCTCACCACAGAAATGGCTGAAAATCCTTTAGCCGTCATCCAAAATCAACCAAAATTCGGTTGGAAATTGGTTTCAAAAGAATCCGATGCCTCGCAAATTGCCTATTTGATTTTAGTTGCATCTTCCGAAGAAAAACTAAATAACGACGACGGAGATATTTGGAACACAGGAAGAGTAAATTCAGACAAAAATCTACATATTGTTTATAACGGAAAACCGCTAAAAAACGAAACCAAATATTTCTGGAAAGTTAAAGTTTGGAATCAGCAAGGAAAACTTTCAAAATGGAGCAGAACCGCTACTTTTAGAACGGCACCTTTAGAATCTGAATTAAATCCCGTTTGGATTGGAGCCATTACCAAAGCCGACAGTCATTTGCCGGAAGGCAGAAACTTTCACAGTGCCACTTACAAAAGAGAAAAGAAAGATGCGATTATTAATGCTTCCGATTCTTTGTCAAGAAGAAGTATCATGCTTCGTAAACCTTTCGAAATAAAAAAAGAAATTAAAGAAGCGGTTGTTTACATTTCAGGTTTAGGACATTACGAACTAACCATTAACGGAAAAAAAGTGGGTAACAGTCAGTTTGCGCCTTTGTGGACAGATTACGATAAAACGGTAAATTATAATGTTTACGAATTAAATGCGAAACAACTTCAAAAAGGAGAAAATGTAATCGGCGTTTTATTAGGAAATGGAATGTACAATACGCTGGCTGAGCGATATACGAAATTCTTTGTGAGTTTTGGTCCGCCGACTTTATTCTTCAAAATGAAAATCAAATACAATGATAATTCAGAAGAAATTATACAATCAGACGAAACTTGGAAATACAGCAAAAGTCCGATTACGTACAACAGTATTTTTGGCGGAGAAGATTACAACGCCAATTTAGAACAAAAAGGCTGGAACACTAAAAAATTTAAAGATTCAAATTGGAAAAAAGTTGTCGTTCAGGAAGCGCCAAAAGGCGTTTTAAGACCGCAAACTGCAACACCTATTACGATTCAAAAACAATATGAAGTAAAAACGGCAAAAGAGCTAAAACCTAATTTCTTTATTTTTGATATGGGACAAAATCTTTCGGGATTTCCAACCATCAAAGTAAAAGGTAAAAAAGGACAAACCGTTCGTGTTTGGGTTGGAGAAAGCTTAAACGAAGACGGAACGGTTGGACAGGGAAAATCAGGAAAACCATATTATTACGACTATACTCTAAAAAGTAAAGATACCGAAGAATGGACGCCGAAATTTAGCTTTTACGGATTTCAGTTTGTTCAGATTGAAAACATTAATTACAAAGAAACAAAAGATAAAAGTCTCCCTACTTTGTTAGATTTGAAATCGAATTTCATTTACAATTCGGCTGGAGAAGCGGGAAGTTTTGCGTGTTCGAATGAGTTGTTTAATAAAACACATGAGATTATAAATTATGCTATAAAAAGTAATTTCCAGAGCGTTTTTACCGATTGTCCGCAACGCGAAAAATTAGGCTGGCTGGAAGAAATCCACTTAAACGGACCAGGATTATTATTTAATTATAGTTTGCAAACTTTCGTTCCTGCGACCATGCAGAACATTGCAGATTCGCAAAGAGAAAACGGACTTATTCCGTCGATTGTTCCTGAATATATCATTTTTGGTGGCGATTTTACCGATTCTCCAGAATGGGGTGTTACAGGCGTGATTTTGCCTTGGATGTATTACGAATATTACGGCGATGCCTCTTTAATCGAAAAATATTATTCGATTATGAAAAACTATGTCGATTATTTAGAATCAAAATCTAAAAATCACATCGTTTCACACGGTTTGGGTGATTGGTACGATTACGGAACACATCCTGCAGGATATTCAAAAAACAGCCCGATTGCGCTTTCGGCAACTTCACATTTTTATTATGGAGCAAGTTTAGTGGCAAAAGCAGCTAAATTATTAGGTAAAATTGATGATATTGAGAAATACGAAACTTTGACTACCGAGATTAGAACGGCTTTTAATAATGAGTTTTTTAACGCAGAAACCAAACAATACGGCACGGGAAGTCAGTTTAGTAATGCAGTTCCGATTTTTATGAATATTGTTGAGCCACAATATAAAGAAGCTGTAATGCAAAATTTATTGGCTGATATCGCAGCAAAAGGTGATCGTCTGACCACAGGAGATGTTGGAAATCGCTATTTATTTCAGGCTTTGGCACGAAATGGCGAGAACGAAACAATGTTCAAAATGAACAATCATTATGATGCGCCGGGTTACGGTTTTCAGATTAAATATGGTGTTACGACTTTGACAGAACAATGGGATCCGAGAAAAGGGAATTCGTATAACCATTTTATGATGGGACAAATCGAAGAATGGTTTTACCAAAGTTTAGCCGGAATTGTAGCCGATCCTGAAAAACCAGGATTCAAACATTTCTTCATTCAGCCAGAAGTGGTTGGCGATATGACTTTCGCGAAAGCGGATTATCAATCGGTTTATGGGAAAATTGTTTCGTCTTGGGAAAAGAAAGATGGAAAGTTTATTCTGAGTGTGGAAATTCCAGTAAATACAACAGCGACAATAAAACTGCCAGTTGCTAAAAATTCTGAGATAAAAATTGATGATAAAAAGATTCGGGCTGGTAATGATGGAATTAAACCAGTTTTAGAATTGGGCTCTGGAAAATATATAATTGAATGCACAATATAGAACGCGGATGACACGGATTCGCTATCGCGAAAACGCTGATTGACGCGGATTTTTTTCTCTTTTAAACAAAAAAATCCGTTTTTATCCGCTCCCGATAGCTATCGGGATTACGAAGTAAATCCGTTAAATCCGCGTACAATCTCACAACAATGAAAAAAATAAAATACATCTTCTTAGTTTCCATTTTTGCTTTGACAATTACCAATGCACAGACTTCTGATACCAATTTTAGAAAATCAGTTTCAGAAACAGTAAAGAAAATTGAAACGGTTTTTAACGTTACCATCAACGACGACAGAGGTTTATTGAAAGGAAAAGAACTTGATTATGCCGACTGGAGAATTGAACCAGGAAATCTACCTTTGTCGCTGACTAATATTTTAGCACCATTCGAATTGATGTATTTCAAACAGCCGGATGGAACCTACATTATTCGTAAATATGAAAACCATAAAGTTTCTGTTGATAAAGGAAAAGAACGTTTGTTTTACTTGGAAAGCCTTTATTCGACTAAAGAACAATGGGAAGAACGCAAAACGGAGTTAAAAGCTTGTATGATAACATCATTTGGTTTGGATAAGGCGCCCCCTACACCTAAGTCTAAACCACTTTTAACTCCAAAGAGAATTTATAAAGATTATAGTGTTGAGAATATCGCTCTCGAGATTTTGCCGGGTGTTTATGCAACGGGATCGATTTATAAACCGTATCCGTTGAACAAAAAAGCAGCTGTTATTATAACTCCAGATGGACATTTCGGTGACGGAAGATATAGAAAAGACGAGCAGTACAGATGTGCAATGATGGCTAAAATGGGAGCAATCGTTGTGGGATACGATTTATTTGCATGGGGAGAATCGTTATTGCAATTTCCTACAGAAACGCACAGAAATAGTATTGCATCGACCGTTCAGTTGCTGACAGGAATTCGTTTCTTGGATTATTTAGCAACGGTAAAAAATGCCGATATGACAAGAGTTGGCGTTACGGGAGGTTCTGGCGGGGGATCGCACACGATGTTTTTAGCAGCAATTGATGATCGTGTAAAAGTTTCGGCTCCGGTTGTGATGGTTTCGTCTCACTTTTCAGGCGGATGTCCGTGCGAAAGCGGACGCGGAATCCACTTATGCGGAAACGGAACAAACAATGCTGAAATCTCAGCTATGATGGCTCCAAAACCACAATTGATTGTTTCGGATGGAAAAGACTGGACGTTGGCGGTTCCTGAATTGGAATTTCCTTTTATCCAGAGAACGTATGAGTTATATGGCAAGAAAGATTTGGTTGAAAATGCTCATTTTGCAAAAGAAGGACATGATTTCGGAATTTCGAAGCGTATGGCGTTGTATCCATTTATGTCAAAATATTTAAATTTAGATTTGAATAAAGTCAAAAATGATAAAGATGAAATCGACGAATCGACTTGTGTGATTGAACCAAAAGAAAAGTTGTTTGTTTTTGGAGATAAAGGCGAAAAACTGCCTAAAAATGCGCTGAAAGACATCAACAAATTATATGAAATGTTCGGAGAAAAAAATCTGAAAGTTTACGAGGTAAAAAAATAGCCACGAATTCACGAATTATTTTTTAGCCACAGATTAAAATGATTATTTGGATTTTTTCTGGGTAATCTGCTAAATCTGCGAGAGTAAAATTTTTTCACGCAGATTTAGCAGATCAAGCAGATTTTTTTAATCAGTGGAAATTCTTTTAATCTGTGGCAAAAAAATTGAGAAATAAAAACACAAAGCAGAATTAAAGAAAATTCGTGAATTCGTGGCGAAAAAAAATATAAATATGAATTTAAAAATTAAAATAACCGCAATCTGTCTAGGAATTTTTTCCTTTACATCAGCGCAAAACGATTTAAAACTTTGGTACGATAAACCAGCTGCAATCTGGAACGAGGCCTTGCCATTAGGAAACGGACGCTTGGGCGCGATGGTCTTTGGCGATCCGGCTGTGGAGCGTTTACAATTGAATGAAGAAACCATTTGGGCGGGTTCTCCAAATAGTAATGCCCATTCTAAATCTATTGAATCTCTACCAATTGTCCGCAAACTAATATTTGAAGGAAAATTTGATGAAGCGCAAGATTTGGCTACAAAAGATATAATGTCGCAGACGAATGACGGAATGCCGTACCAGACTTTTGGGAGCGTTTATATTTCATTTCCAGGGCATCAAAAATATTCGAATTATTATCGGGATTTAGATATTAGTAACGCTTCCGCGAAAGTGAAGTACACGGTTAATGGAGTGGAATTTACTCGCGAAATCATCACTGCATTTTCAGATCAGGTAATTGCGGTGAAGCTTTCTGCGAGCAAACCGGGACAAATTACGTGTAATGTTTTCATGAATAGTCCGATTGATAAAACCGTTCCGTCGACAGAAGGAAATCAGATTATCCTTTCGGGAGTTGGAACCAATTTTGAAGGTGTAAAAGGAAAAGTAAAATTTCAAGGTAGATTGACTGCTAAAAATAAAGGCGGAGAAATTGATGCGAGCAATGGAGTTTTAAGTATTAACAAAGCCGATGAAGTGACTTTGTACATTTCGATTGCAACTAATTTTAAAAACTATAAAGACATTTCAGGAGACGAAATTGCGAAAAGCAAAGATTATTTGGCTAAAGCCGAAATAAAAGATTTCGAAACCATAAAAAAAGCTCACACTGAATATTATCAAAAATTCTTCAACAGAGTTGCTTTAGATTTAGGTTCGAATGAAAACGCTAAGAAACCAACAAACGAAAGAATTAGAGATTTCTCCAAACAATTTGATCCGCAGTTAGCAGCTTTATATTTCCAATTCGGACGTTATTTATTGATTTCAAGTTCACAGCCGGGCGGACAGCCAGCGAATTTACAGGGAATTTGGAATGACATGGTTACTCCGCCTTGGGACAGTAAATACACGACAAACATCAATGCCGAAATGAATTATTGGCCAGCGCAGGTAACGAATTTGCAGGAAATGCACGAACCGTTTTTGCAGATGGCAAAAGAGTTAAGCGTTACGGGTGCAGAAACTGCTAAAATGATGTACAATGCCAGCGGATGGGTTTTACACCACAACACCGATATTTGGCGTGTAACAGCTCCGGTAGATTCAGCAGCTTCAGGAATGTGGCCGACTGGTGGAGCTTGGGTTTGTCAGGATTTATGGGAAAGATATTTATATACAGGCGATAAAAAATATTTAGCAGAGATTTATCCGATCATGAAAGGTGCTGCAGATTTCTTTTTGGATTTTATGATTGTAGATCCAAACACGGGATATTTGGTTGTGGTTCCTTCAAGTTCGCCTGAAAATACTCATGCGGGTGGAACAGGAAAATCAACCATTGCGTCTGGAACAACAATGGACAATCAATTGATTTTTGATTTATTTACGCATGTTATGGAAGCTTCAACTTTAGTTTCACCAGATGCTGCTTATGCGAAAAAAGTGAGTGATGCTTTGGCAAAAATGCTTCCAATGAAAATTGGAAAACACAATCAGTTGCAGGAATGGCAGGACGATTGGGATGATCCGAAAGACAATCACAGACACGTTTCACATTTGTACGGATTGTATCCGAGTAATCAGATTTCGCCAATCAAAACACCTGAATTATTTGAAGCCGCAAAACAATCACTGATTTACAGAACAGACGAATCTACAGGTTGGTCAATGGGCTGGAAAGTGAATTTATGGGCGAGATTATTAGACGGAAATCATGCTTATAAGCTGATTCAGGATCAATTGCATTTGGTAACAGCAGATCAGAGAAAAGGCGGAGGAACGTATCCGAATATGTTAGATGCGCATCAGCCGTTTCAAATCGATGGGAATTTTGGCTGTACAGCAGGAATCGCAGAAATGCTGATGCAGAGTCAGGAAGATGCGATTCAGTTATTGCCTGCTTTACCAACTGTTTGGAAAGACGGAAGTGTAAATGGTTTAGTAGCAAGAGGTGGTTTTGTAATCGATATGACTTGGAAAAATAATAAAGTTTTGACTTTAAAAATATATTCAAAAATTGGTGGAAACTGCCGTTTAAAAGTGGAGAATACTTTGAAAGGTTCGTCAATAAAAAAAGCAAAAGGAAAAAACGGAAATGCTTTGTTTTATGATGTGGAAGTGAAGAAACCAATTATTTCAAATGAAGCTAAACTAGAAAAAGTAAAATTGCCGAATTACAATGTTTACGATATGAATATGAAAGCAGGGCAGACGTATACTTTTACGGGGAATTGATTTTTTTTAACCATATAAGTTACATAAGGGAATTTAGAGTTTTTTTCCTGCAAGGTTTTCGAAACCTTTTAGGTAAATAGCAAGTATAGTTTGTCATTGCGAGGAACGAGACATCGTACAACGATTGTCGATTTTGATTGCGTTGGACGGATTAAAATCCGTCCCTACAAAATGTATCGTTCCTATGGAACCTTAGAATGTTTGTAGAAATTCCGGAGGAATGATTTATATTGTAGCAACGGATTTTAATCCGTTGAAAATAGGTTGACATAGTTAAAAGAGTTCCGTAGGAACGGTTCATATTAAAATACGAAGTTTAGTTTGTCACTTTTGATAAAACTGTGAATGGAATCTTTGAAGACCAAAACACCTACAAGGTTTTGTCCCGAAGCCTCGGGATTGCAGGAGTTGCAAAAACGTAAACGTCTCTCGCGTGAGTGATGGAAGTGGAGCTCTCCCGATTTTTCATCGGGAAGCGGGAACGGACAGCACGGCCCGGAGGGACACGCCCAAAAAAATATTAAAATAATATAATTAAAATGTTACGAGATTTTAAATACAAAATAATAGCCCTTACGGTTTTAATTGCTTTAAACACAAGTTGTAAATCAGGTGTTAGTCATTCGCATAAAGGAAAATCGGCTGTTTTAAATTCGGCAGATTACAAACATTATGTTGATTATTTCAACACGATGGAAGACGAAAATTTGAAATTTGCGATTCCGAATGACAGCGCATGGACTTGGATGGAAAAGAACATTCCGTTGTTTGAATGTCCACAGCAGAATTTTGAAGAGATTTATTATTTCCGTTGGTGGAGTGTTCGGAAGCATATTAAAAATACACCTTTGGGATTTGCGATTACAGAGTTTTTAGTTGACCGTTCATATGCCGATAAATACAATATGATCAGCTGTGCTTTGGGGCATCATATCAACGAATTTCGTTGGGTTCATGACCCGAAATATATTGAACAAGATGTGAAAATTTGGTACAGAGGTAATGACGGAAAGCCAATGAACAAATTGTATAAATTCAGCAGTTGGACAGCCGATGCTTTGTACAATCGTTATTTGGTGAATAAAGACGAAAAATTCTTATTGGATTTGTACCCAGACATGGTTACGGATTATGCAGTTTGGGAAAAAGACCGTCAGCGCAAAGATGGTTTATTTTGGCAGCATGATGTAAAAGACGGAATGGAAGAATCTTTAAGCGGCGGGCGAAAAGTGCAAAACGCAAGACCAACAATTAACAGTTATATGTATGGAAACGCTTTAGCGATTTCTAAAATGGCTGAAATGAAAGGCGATAAACAAGCAGAAGCAAAATTTAAAGCGAAAGCAGAGGTTTTGCAGCAATTAGTAGAAACCAAATTATGGAATCAGAAAAGTGAATTTTTTGAAACTTTGACGCAAAAAGATACTTTGGCACAGGTTAGAGAAGCGATCGGATTTATTCCGTGGTATTTTAATCTTCCTGAAAAAGGAAAAGGTTTTGAAAAAGCTTGGGAACAAATTAAAGATGAAAAAGGATTTTCGGCACCGTTTGGATTGACAACGGCAGAAAGAAGAAGTCCGCGTTTTAGAACGCACGGAACGGGAACTTGCGAGTGGGACGGTGCAATTTGGCCTTTTGCAAGTTCGCAGACTTTGACCGCAATGGCAAATGTTTTAAATAGTTACGATCAGAATTTTGTTGGAAAACCAGATTATTTCAAACAAATGGAATTGTATGTGCAATCGCAGTATTATAGAGGAAAGCCTTATCTTGGCGAATATTTGGACGAAACGACTGGCTATTGGTTAATGGGCGATAGAGAAAGAAGCCGTTATTACAATCACTCGACTTTCAACGATTTGATGATTACGGGAATGGTTGGTTTACGTCCGAGAGCAGATGAAAAGATTGAAGTGAATCCGTTGATTCCGCAGGAAAAATGGGATTGGTTTTGTCTAGATAATGTTTTGTATCATGGCAATATTATTACTATACTTTGGGATAAAACAGGCGAAAAATATAAAAAAGGAAAAGGTTTTAGAATTTATAAAAACGGAAAAGAAATTGCGGTTTCTGAGAAATTGGAAAGAGTGATTTCAGAGTAAAATTGAATTGTTTCACGCAGATTTTAAACAGATTTAAGCAGATTAAAAGTGATTTTTATTCGTCTCTTTCTTATTTGGGAATTATAAAACACGATAAAAATCTGCGACCATCTGCATAAATCTGCCTAATCTGGGTGAAAAAAATAAAGCACAAAAGCATTAAAATAATACCATGAAAAAGTTTTTTTTACATCTTACCCTAATCATTTCACTTTTTACCATTTCGGCGAAAGCCCAAAACAAGATTATGGTTAGTGATTTGAAATGCGAAATGCTTACCAATCCAGAAGGAATCGATGTTTTACAGCCTAGATTAAGTTGGAAAATAAAAGCAGACGTAAACGATGTAAAACAAACAGCTTATCAAATTATAGCTTCTTCCAGTTTAGAAAAACTAAATGCCGGAAATGGCGATTTATGGAACAGCGGGAAAGTACAAAGCGATGCTTCTGTAAATGTAACTTATAATGGAAAAAAACTTGAAAACCGTCAGGATGTTTTCTGGAAAGTAACCGTTTTTACCAATAAAGGAGAAATTCAATCTAAAGAAAATGCACATTTCAGTATCGGAATTTTGACTTACGCCGACTGGAAATCAACGCGATGGATTGGGTATGAACAAACTTCTCCTGGAGACAGTATTTCTCAATATTCTAGATTATCAGCAAGATATTTACGAAAAGAAATCAATCTCAAAAAGAAAGTCAAAAATGCCAAGGTTTATATCATGGGAATGGGCTTGTACGAGTTGTACATTAATGGAAATAAAATTGGAGATCAGGTTTTAGCACCTGTTCCGACGGATTATACAAAGAATGTAAAATACAATGTTTTTGATGTGACTTCGCAACTTCAGG
This sequence comes from Flavobacterium ustbae, assembly GCF_003946915.1. Taxonomy (GTDB): domain Bacteria; phylum Bacteroidota; class Bacteroidia; order Flavobacteriales; family Flavobacteriaceae; genus Flavobacterium; species Flavobacterium ustbae. The sequence continues at coordinate 110,032 of NZ_RPOC01000007.1, read as the reverse complement.
AAGGTAAAAACATCTTAGGAACGATTTTAGGAAACGGACGTTTTTTTACGATGCGCCAAGATTACAAACCTTATAAAATCAAAACGTTTGGTTACCCAAAAATGGCTTTACAGTTATTTGTAGAATATACCGATGGAAGCAAAGACGCTATTCGTACAGATGATACGTGGAAAATCACAACCGATGGACCAATTTTATCGAACAACGAATACGACGGTGAAGAATACGACGCCCGTAAAGAAATGAAAGGTTGGAACACCATTAATTTTGATGATAAAAAATGGTTTTCAGCAGAATACGTGCAGGAACCAGGCGGGTTTTATGAAGGGCAGATGTCGGCAAATATGAAGGTGAAACGCGAAGTAAAACCTATTTCGATCAAACAAACACCAAAAGGAACTTATATCTTAGATATGGGGCAGAATATGGTGGGCTGGTTGCAATTGAAAGTGAAAGGGAAAAGTGGAGAAAAAATCACGATGAAGTTTGCTGAATCTTTGCAGAAAGACGGTTCGTTGTACATTGCGAATCTGCGTGATGCGAAAACTACAGATATTTATACTTTAAAAGGGGAAGGCGAAGAAGTTTGGGAACCTCGTTTTGTTTTCCACGGATTTCGATTTGTTGAAATTTCAGGTTTTACAACAAAGCCGACTTTAGAAAATTTTGTTGGAAAAGTGGTGTATGATGACATTCAAACAACAGGAACTTTCGATTCTTCAAACCCAATAATGAATCAGATTTTTAAGAATGCGTGGTGGGGAATCAGCGGGAATTATAAAGGAATGCCAATTGACTGTCCACAAAGAAATGAGCGTCAGCCTTGGTTGGGAGATAGAACTACAGGAGCTTATGGCGAAAGTTTTTTGTTTGATAATCAGACTTTGTATGCCAAATGGTTAGACGATATTAAATATTCACAAACGCTAGATGGTGGACTTCCGGATGTGGCACCTGCTTTTTGGCGTTATTATGGAGACAATGTTACGTGGCCAGGAACGTATATCACGGTTGCCGATATGCTGTATCAGCAGTTTGGAGACGCAAAAGTGGTCGAAAAACAATATCCAAACATGAAAAAATGGATGGATTATATGGAAGAAAATTATTTGGTTGATGATATTATGACGAAAGATAAATACGGCGATTGGTGCGTTCCGCCAGAATCTCTAGAATTAATTCGTTCGAAAGATCCAATGCGTTTAACAGATGGGGAATTGATTTCGAGTGCGTTTTATTATCAGTTATTGAATATTATGAAGAAATTTGCGGTGATTGCTCATCATGAAAAAGATATTCAGCATTATGATGAACTGGCTTCAAGAATCAAAAAAGCATTCAATACCAAATATTTAAACCAATATAAAAACAGTTACGCGAATAATACTGTAACTGCCAATTTACTGCCTTTAACTTTCGGAATGGTTCCAGATGGACTTCAAACCAAAATATTCGAAAATTTGGTACACCAAGTAGAAGTCGTAAAAAATGGTCACATAAGCACAGGCGTTATCGGAACTCAGTTTTTAATGCGAACGCTTACTAATTTCGGACGTGGAGATTTAGCTTTCAAATTAGCATCCAACAAAACTTATCCAAGCTGGGGTTATATGGTTGAAAATGGAGCCACTACAATTTGGGAACTTTGGAACGGAAACACCGCAGATCCTGCTATGAATTCGCAAAACCACGTCATGCTTTTAGGTGATTTACTGATTTGGTATTATGAAAATATGGCGGGAATCAAAAGCAATCCTGAAACGCCAGGCTTCAAACAAATTATCATGAAACCTGATTTTAATGCAGGATTGACCTATGTAAATGCGTTTTATGAATCGATTTACGGAATGATAAAAAGCGATTGGAAAAAAGATAAAAAGGGATTGGTTTGGAATGTTAGTATTCCTGCAAATAGTTCTGCTGTTGTATATCTTCCAACTAGCGATATTTCTGCTGTTTCTATTAATAAACAAAAGCTGGATAAGACTTCTTCTTATAAAATTGAAAATAACAATATTGTACTTTCATTAGAATCAGGTTCGTATGTTTTGAAGGTAAAACAATAACATAGGGAAAATTTGTCCCCAGATAAAGATGCTTTAGTAATAAAAAGCTTAAGATATTTTGCTATAAACGTTAAATAACTTGCATTTTTAGTATTTCGGGACAGTACAGGATACATTGTTAATTTTTTAGTGTTATTTTTACACTTAATAAATATTTTTACCTAAAAAAATGATAGGTATATATTTATTGTCGAAAAAAATAATTCATAATTTAATTAAGAATGAAGATTATAAAATTAGCATTTGTATTGTTTGGACTTTTCCTTTTAGGAAGTTGTAAGTCGGCTTTAGAAAAGAAAACATGGAAAGAAGGAATTTTAGTAGATCAGTTTGTTTACGATAAAGCACCTTATCCGTCTTGCCATGCCATTACAATTGTCGAAGCAACAAATGGTGATTTAGTAGCCTCTTGGTTTGGGGGAACTCACGAGAGAAATCCTGACGTTTGCATTTATGTAGCAATTAAACCAAAAGGAAGTGATACTTGGAACGAAGGTGTAAAAGTGGCCGACGGTGTAATGAAAGAAGGCCCAAGATTACCAACATGGAATCCTGTTTTATATCAAATTCCGAATGGAGATTTAATGCTTTTCTACAAAATCGGACCAAAACCATCTGAATGGTGGGGCGTAATTAGAACTTCATCTGATGGCGGAAAAACTTGGTCTGAGGCTCAAAAAATGCCAGAAGGTTTCTTAGGGCCAATCAAAAATAAACCAGTTTTATTAAGCAACGGAACTTTATTATGTCCGTCAAGTATCGAAGGCGACGGCTGGAGACTTCGTATGGAATCAACTCCTGATTTCGGAAAAACTTGGGTAATGGGCGATACGCTTCCAAGAGGAAAACAAAAAATCAATGCCATTCAGCCGAGTATTTTATTCCACAAAGACGGAAGCATTCAAGCAATAGGAAGAACCAGAAACAGAGCTATTTTCAGCACTTTCTCAAAAGATAACGGAAAAACATGGTCGGATGTGGAGTTAATCGGACTTCCAAATAACAACTCAGGAACAGATGCTGTAACTTTAAAAGACGGAAGACATTTATTGGTTTACAATCACGTTCTTCCTCCGGGGAAAGAAGCAAAAGGACCGAGAACGCCTTTGAATGTTTCGGTTTCTAAAGATGGAATTAACTGGAAAGCTGCTTTAGTTTTAGAAGATTCAAAAATCAGCCAATATTCATATCCATCGATGATTCAAGGCTCAGACGGAATGGTGCATATTGTGTATACTTGGAGAAGAGAAAAACTGAAATACGTAAAAGTTGATCCGAGTAAACTGGTTGCACTTCCAATTAAAAATGGAGTTTGGCCAGGCGAAGAAGGAAAAGTGGTTACGGCTGTGAAAGCGGAAGAAGAGTAAAAAATATAATGCCACAGATTAAAGGATTTTCACCGATTAAAAAATCTGCTAGATCTGCTAAATCTGCGTGAAAAAATTTACTCTCGCAGATTTAGCAGATTATGGAGATAAAAAAAATCCTTTTTAATCTTTTAATCTGTGGCAAAAAAAAAATATACCCATGATATATAAAAAACATTTATTAATTGCATTGCTTGTTGTTTTATCAACAACATTCAACAGCTGTGCAACGGCTCAGCCATCAAAAAACAAACAGCAATACAAAGTAGCGGTTTGCGACTGGATGATTTTAAAAAGACAAAAATTAGGTGCTTTCGGATTAGCAGCTGAAATCAAGGCAGACGGAATCGAAATGGATATGGGCGGTTTAGGAAAGCGTCCTACTTTCGACAGCAAATTGGGCGATCCTGTAGAAAGACAAAAATTCTTAGATAAATCAAAAGAATTAAATGTCGGAATCAGTTCCATTGCCATGTCGGGTTTTTACGCACAGTCTTTCGCCAAAAGAGAAACCATCGAACCAATGATCAACGATTGTGTAAAGGCAATGAAAGACATGAAAGTAAAAGTGGCTTTTTTACCGTTAGGAACAGAAAGCGATTTGACTAAAAATCCAGAACTACGTCCGATTGTTATTGAAAGATTAAAATGGGCGGGAAAACAAGTCGGTAAAATTGGCGGTGTTATTGCTATTGAAACTTCATTAAGCGCCACAGACGAGAAAAAACTTTTGGAAGAAGTAGATTCAAAATACATTAAAAGTTCGTTCAATTTTGCGAATGCCGTAGATAACGGAAGAGATATAGCATTAGAATTAAAGATTTTAGGAAAGAAACATTTAGCACAGATTCACGCTTCAAACACCGATAAATTTTGGTTAGAAAACGATCCTGCGATCGACATGCCAAAAATCAAACAAACGCTGGATGAAATGAAATGGAGCGGTTGGCTGATTGTAGAGCGTTCAAGAGACGTAACACAAGTTCATAATGTAAAAGCCAATTACGGAGCCAATGTCGCTTATTTGAAGAAAATCTTCCAGAATTAAATAAATTGAAAGATACAGTGATCAATATGTAATCGTTAAACTAAACAAATTATCACTACAAATCTGCCGAATCTGCTCAATCTGCGGGAGTCATATTTTCTCGCAGATCACGCAGATTTAGCAGATTATTTTTAAAAGAATACCCAAAAACAGCATATCATGAAACATTTACAATTACTTCTTTTGTTTTTTTACGTCACTTTCGCGCAAGCGCAAAACATCACCATTGTGAGTGATGAAAACGCGCCGAGAGCAAAATACGGTGCAGAGAAATTAGCTAAGACTTTAACTTCAAAAGGTTTTCAGGTTAATGCTTCAGACAAATTCAAAAAATCAAAAGATAAAGTAATTGTTATTGGCGAAAAAGGAACTGATTTCTGGAAGAAAAATGCCAAAAGCGCTAAAATAGACGACAGTAAACTGACGAAAAAAGAAGGTTTTCAGATTCGTACTCAAAATAATATCATTTATATAGAAGGAACAGATGCAACTGGAGCATTGTATGGCGCTTTAGAATTAGTAGACCGTATTAAAGATTCTGGTAAACTTCCGTCAGAACTAAATATTGATGACAGCCCAGAAATGGTTTTACGTGGCGCGTGTATCGGAATGCAGAAACCGGTTTATCTTCCGGGGCGTGACGTTTACGAATATCCTTATACGCCAGAAACTTTCCCGTGGTTTTACGATCAAAAATTATGGATTAAGTATTTGGATATGATGGTTGATAACCGCATGAATTCCTTGTATTTATGGAACGGACATCCGTTTGCTTCTTTGGTAAAACTAAAAGAATATCCGTTTGCCGTAGAAGTAAGCGACGAAGATTTCAAAAAGAACGAAGAAATCTATAAATTCCTAACTGTAGAAGCCAACAAAAGAGGAATCTGGGTAATTCAGATGTTTTACAACATCATTGTTTCTAAGCCTTTTGCAGAGCATTATAACATCAAAACTCAGGATCGTTCACGACCAATTACGCCTTTGTTGTCCGATTATACCAGAAAATCAATTGCGGCCTTTATCGAAAAGTATCCAAACGTTGGTTTAATGGTTTGTTTGGGAGAAGCCATTAATACCGTTGATGATGATGTAGAATGGTTTACAAAAACCATAATTCCGGGTGTTCGCGATGGTTTGCAGGCATTAGGAAAAACAGAAGAACCACCAATTATCTTGCGTTCTCACGATACAGACGGACCTTTGGTAATGGAAAAATCACTTCCGTTATACAAAAACTTATATACAGAAAGTAAATATACAGGAGAATCTTTAACGACTTACACGCCGGGCGGACCTTGGGGTGAAACGCACAAACAATTAAGTTCTCTTAAATCGATTCATATCGAAAACGTGCACATTTTGGCGAATTTAGAGCCTTTCAGATACGGTTCGCCAGATTTTATTCAGAAAACCGTAAAAGCGATGCATAACATTCACGGGGCAAATGCTTTACATTTATATCCGCAAGCTTCGTATTGGGATTGGCCGTATTCTGCCGATAAAACCAAAACGGGCGAACGTTTACTAGAAATGGATCGCGATTGGATTTGGTACAAAGCTTGGGCAAGATACGCTTGGGAAAGCAAAAGAGACCGAAACGAAGAAATCAAATATTGGGATAAAGATTTAGCTGCGAAATATGGAACAAGCCAAGAAGCCGCTAATAACATTCTAAAAGCATACGAAGAAACAGGAGAAATCGCTCCAAAAACGTTAAGACGTTTCGGAATCACCGAAGGAAATCGCCAAACCTTATTGTTAGGAATGTTCGAAAGCCAATTGGTAAATCCGTCAAAATGGAGAGTATATCCAGGATTCCACGAATCTTGTGGGCCTCCGGGCGAGTTATTATTGGAATATGCTAAAAAAGAATGGAACAAAGAACCACATTCTGGCGAACTTCCAACGCAGATTATTGCTGAAATTACAGAACATGGAAGGTTAGCGGTTGAAGCCATCGACAAAGCCGAAGCCAGCGTAACCAAAGACAAAGACGAATTTTTACGTCTTAAAAACGATGTACATTGCTATAAAGCTTTCGCCGATTTCTTCTCAGAAAAAGTAAAAGCTGCGATTTTGGTTTTACGTTACAGCTATTCCAATGATATTGCCGATTTAGACAAAGCATTGCCACATTTAGAAAAAAGCATCGAATATTACGAACTTTTGGTCAATTTGACGAAAGATCATTATTGGTACGCCAACAGTATGCAGACCGCTCAACGCCGAATCCCGATTGGAGGTGACGATGGAAATAATAAAACTTGGGCTGAATTGTTACCGCATTACGAACGTGAATTGGCGAATTTCAAAAGAAATTTAGAAAAACTAAAATCGTCTAAAGATGGTAAAATCGAAACCAAAGAAGGAAAACCTTGGAAACCTGCCGAAGTAACTTTTATCGATGAAAAACCAGGAACCTATTTAGTAAAAAAAGGAACAAAAGTTTACGGAACAGACATTTCTGAATTAACCAAAATTGCTCCAGAACTTCAAAACCTAAAAGGATTTTCTTTTGTAGAAAACGAACAAAACGAAAAAGGAACACATTTGAAGTTTAGAAACACAAAAGCGGTTAAATTAGTAGTTGGTTATTTCAACTCCGATCAGAAACGATTTTTGTTGCCGCCAAGTTTAGAAACCGATGCTGCAGGAAATGCGCACGGTCAGGCCGAAGTAATTTTGGCAAGCGCCATGAATTTGAAAGAACTGCCACGTGTAAACATTCATACCTACACTTTCCAGCCGGGCGAAAACAAACTCGATTTAGGAAAAGGAAAAGTATTGATTTTAGGTTTCATCGACGCCGATCAAATCATTACACCGCGTGATGTCGGGTATATAGATGCAGGAGAAAAAGCAGCAATCGACTGGTTATTTTATTAATAAAGATAATAATTTGGGCGTGTTCGCCGCGGCGAATCGGGCTTTCGGCTAAATTCCCGATTTAGAAAAACAAGGCTTTTTAGCCGTAGTTTTTGTTAATCGGGAGATACCGCCTCAATCCATCACGCGAAGCAAACGTTACCTTAAACCTGACGGGTTTAATACGAAGTAATAAACGCAATCTTGTCATCCTGAACGAAGTAATGACACGTAAGAAACTCGACAAAAGTTGTCATTTCGACGGAGGAGAAATCACACGCGTGATTCGACAAAGATTGGAAATAACTGTACGGAGTTTCTAGTGAGATTTCTCCTTCGTCGAAATGACAAAGAAAGCCGAAGGCTTTACTAATAAACTAAAAAACAACCTTATATAACTTATATGGTTTTAAAAATATGAACAGAATAGTTTTTTTTATTTTTTGTTTTTTCTCAAGTTTTTGCTCTGTTTGGAGTCAGGGCAAAAGTTCGATGCGTAAAGAAATTTCGCTGAATTCATCTTGGGAGACCGTAATGCTGGATAATCTTCCGCTGAAAGAAGAAGATTTTGTAGAAAATCCAAAAACTGATTCCAATTGGCAAAAGGTAAGTGTGCCTCACAATTGGGATCAGTATTATGGTTTCAGGAGAACAAAACATGGAAATTTACACGGAACAGCGTGGTACAAAAGAACTTTAAAACTGGATAAAATTAAATCCGGACAAAAGTTTTTTTTGTTTTTTGAAGGCGTAAGTTCATACGCAACAGTTTGGGTAAACGGAAAAAAAGTCGGTGAACACAAAGGCGGAAGAACCACTTTTACGCTGGACATTTCCAATTTAATCATCCCAAACAAAGAAAATCAGATTTTGGTAAAAGCATCGCATCCCTCATTTATTGCCGATCTTCCTTGGGTTTGTGGAGGCTGTTCGGGCGAATGGGGATTTTCAGAGGGTTCTCAGCCAATGGGGATTTTTAGACCTGTTTCTTTAATTATTACAAACGATGTCAGAATCGAACCTTTTGGTATTCATATCTGGAATGACAAATCGGTTTCGAAACAAAGAGCGATTCTTCATACGACAACCGAAATCAAAAATTACGGCACTTCAAACCGAAATTTAACTATAGAAAATACTTTTTTTGATGCTTCAGGAAAGAAAGTTTCAGGCATTAAAAATCAAATCAAATATAATTCGGGAGAGAAAAGAGAAGTAGTTCTGACGTTGCCAGAAATTCAAAATCCGAAATTATGGTCGCCTTCGAATCCGTATTTGTATAAATTGGTTACGACCATTTCTGAAAATGGAAAAGTTATAGATCAGTTAACAACGCCTTACGGAATCCGATGGGTGAGCTGGCCGGTAAGTCGTGACGGAAAAGATAATCGATTTTTTATTAATAACGAACCTGTTTTTATCAATGGAGTCTGTGAATATGAACATCAGATTGGAAACAGTCACGCATTTTCAAACGAGCAGATTCATGCTAGAATCGAACAAATAAAAGCAGCTGGATTTAATGCTTTCCGTGAAGCGCATCAGCCTCATAATTTAGAATATCAGGCAGCATTAGACGAAAATGGAATCTTATTTTGGAGTCAGTTTTCCGCACATATTTGGTACGATACACCAGAATTTAAAGAAAATTTCAAAACGCTTTTACGCGAATGGATTAAAGAACGCAGAAACAGTCCTTCGGTTGTGATGTGGGGATTGCAAAACGAAAGTACGATTCCGAAAGAATTCGCAGAAGAATGTACGCAGATTATCCGCGAAATGGATCCATTATCGGAGAAACAAAGAATCGTCACGACTTGTAACGGAGGAGAAGGAACCGACTGGAACGTAGTTCAAAACTGGTCTGGAACGTATGGCGGAGATCCGTTAAAATACCATCTCGAAATGACGACGCAGTTATTAAACGGAGAATACGGCGCTTGGCGTTCGGCTGATTTGCATACCGAAGGCGAATTCGATCAAAAAGGAACTTTAAGCGAAAACCGTTTTTCGCAATTAATGGAAATCAAAGTTCGCGAAGCCGAATCGGTTCGTGATAAAATTGCGGGACAATTCAATTGGCTTTTTGCCTCACACGAAAATCCAGGACGTGTGCAAAACGGCGAAGGATTTAGAGATATTGACAAAGTAGGACCTGTTAATTACAAAGGACTTTTCACGATTTGGGGCGAACCTTTGGATGCGTATTATATGTATCGCGCCAATTATGTTTCGAACAAAACCAACCCGATGGTGTATATCGTTTCGCATACTTGGCCAAGTCGTTGGGAAAGTGCCGGAATCAAAAACGGAATCGATATTTACTCGAATTGTGAAGAAGTGGAATTGTTTAATGATGTCAATAAAATGTCATTAGGAAAACTAAAAAATCCAGGAATAGGGAAACATTTTCAGTTTAATAATGTCAATGTTCAATACAATGTTTTATACGCCGTGGGTTATGTAAACGGAAAAGCAGTTGCGAAAGATTATGTTGTTTTGAATAATCTTCCAAAAGCAATCAATTTAGAAGCCTTAACGCCTAATAAAACGGATATTTTAAAAGCAAAAAGCGGTTTAAATTATATCTATAGAGTAAATTGTGGTGGTTCTGAATTCACAGATTCTAACGGAAATACTTGGTTAACCGACACACACAAAAGCGGAAAAAACACATGGGGTTCTTTGTCATGGACAGATAATTTCGAAAAACTTCCTGATTTCTATGCAAGCCAAAGAAGCACTTTTGATCCAATTGACGGAACAAAAGATCAAGCTTTATTTCAAACCTTCAGATACGGAGTTGAAAAGTTAAGTTATGAATTTCCTGCGCCTGACGGAGAATATTTAATCGAATTGTACTTTACGGAACCCTGGTACGGAACAGGAGGCGGATTGGATTGCAAAGGCTGGCGATTATTTGATGTTGCCATTAACGATAATGTTGTTTTAAAAGATTTTGATATTTGGGCGGAAGCAGGACATGATAAAGCTTTAAAGAAAACTTTTGTTGTAAAAAGCGTTGGAGGAAAAATCAAAATTTCATTTCCGAATGTAAAAGTTGGTCAGGCGATAATTTCTGGGATTGCAATTGCATCAAAAGATAAAAATGTAAAATCTGCGGAGGAATCGGCTAGAAATATTCAGAATGTAAGTTTAGATGCTAAAGATTTCAAAATTGCGTCTTGGTTGGATATTAATTCGAAACAATATGTAAATTCAGAAGAAGCTTTTACAGAACTTCCGTCAGAAGTTTTTGGAGCAGATTATTTACAGTTTTCAGCTGATTCAAAAGATTCAGGTTCGTTTACAGCTAAAGAAGAATCGAATGTTTTTGTTTTAGTTGATAGTAAAATTAAGACTTTAAGTTGGCTTTCAGATTATAAAAAAATAGAAGAAAAAGCAAAAAATAATGCTGGAATTTCTTTTGATGTTTTCGCTAAAAAAGTAAAAAAAGGGGAGAAAGTTTCTTTTGATAATTCAGAAACGATTTCGACAATTGTCGTTGTTCCAACTTATGATATGGGTGAAAAAGACGATTCAAGACCTGTAGTTATTATCGAAGCCGAAAAAACAAAAACAACTGGAACTGGAATCGAAAAAGGGAATTTCAAAAAAGCAGATTATATTGAATTTACTAAAAAGACAAATAACAGCATTGAGTTTGAAGTAAAACCAGGAGTAGCAGGAATTTATTTGATGCGTTTCCGTTTCATGAACCGAAATGAAACGCCATTAAAAGTAAAATTCAAAATGGAAGATGCTTACGGAATTTTAATGCGAAATGATACGATTGAATTTTTCCCTTCACCGGAAAAATGGAAGATTTTAAACACAACATCAGGAGGTTATATTAACGCTGGAACGTATAAAATTACTCTCGAAGGAGACGATTTGAAAGGACTTTTAATTGATAATTTTGAATTTCAGTAAATTGAGCCACGAAGGCACAAAGACGCAAAGGTTTTCATTGTAGAGACGCACCGCAGTGCGTCTACGCTCCAAATGTCCATACTGTGTGTTAGACGCACTGCAGTGCGCCTCTACGGTAAGGTTGTGGAATATTTTGTGAAAGAATTTAGAATAAAAAATAAATCGCGCAAAGTCGCAAAGACGCCAAGAAAATTAAAACATATAAGTAATATAAGAAAATTTAGGTTTTGCTAAAATGAACTTATATTACTTATATGGTTAAGAAAAAAAACTTTGCGTCTCTGCTCCCGAAGTTTCGGGATTGCGAGAGAAAAAAATAAAAATATGGTTAAGAAAATTTTACTTGCATTTACAGTTTTGCTTTCAGCATCAATAATGGCTCAAAAACAAGCCAGAATTGTAGAAGACTTTAATAAAAACTGGAACTTCAAATTAGGAGATTATCCAGAAGCAATAAACACAAACTACAATGCGTCAGATTGGAGAACGCTTCAATTGCCACACGATTGGAGTATTGAATTAGCTTTCGATAAAAACAGCAAAACTAAACAGGCGCAGGGATTTTTACCTGCAGGAAAAGGCTGGTATCGCAAAGTTTTCACCGTTCCAGCGAACTGGAAAAACAAAACGGTTTCCATTGAATTTGATGGTGTTTTTAAGAACAGTGAAGTTTTCATAAACGGAAAATCATTAGGAATTCGTCCAAACGGTTATATTTCTTTTGGATATGATTTAACGCAGTATTTGAATTTTGGAAAATCGAATATTATCGCCGTAAAAGTTGATAACGATTCTCAGCCAAATTCACGCTGGTATACAGGATCGGGAATTTATAGAAACGTAAGATTGGTAGCTGTTGAAAAACTCCACGTAGGGAAATGGGGAACTTTTGTAACGACTCCAGAAGTTTCAACAGAAAAATCAAAAGTAAATATTGAAGTTACGATTGATAATGATAATACTGCTGCAAAAGAATTTAAACTCGTTACTTCGATTGTAAATGCGGAAAATAAAGAAGTAGCAAATTTTACTTCAAAAGAAAAAATCGGTGCAAAAACTTCTGAGAAAAAAGTGCATAATCTGGAAGTAAAACAGTCAAAATTATGGAGTACAGAAAATCCGTATTTGTATAAAGTGATTACAAAGGTTTATGAGAAATCAAAATTAGTAGACAATTACGAAACTCCGCTAGGATTCCGTTATTTTAATTTTGATGCTGAAAAAGGATTTTCGCTAAACGGAGTTCCAACGAAAATTTATGGAGTTTGTCTGCATCATGATAATGGCGCTTTGGGTGCTGTGGAAAATATTCATGCCGTTCGAAGAAAACTGACGTTGATGAAAGAAATGGGAGTTAATGCGATTAGAATGTCTCATAACCCGCATTCTTTGGAAATGATGCAATTGTGTGACGAAATGGGTTTCATTGTTCAGGACGAAGCTTTTGACGTTTGGAAAAAGAAAAAAGTAACCAACGATTACCACAAAGATTGGGATGCGTGGCACAAACAGGATTTAGAAGATTTTATAAAAAGAGACCGCAATTATCCGTCGGTTATGATGTGGAGTATTGGTAACGAAATCCGCGAACAGTTTGATTCGACTGGAATTGCGATTACTAGAGAATTGGCTCAAATTGTAAAAAATCTAGATACGACTCGTCCCGTAACTTCCGCTTTGACAGAAAATGTAATTGAGAAAAACTTTATTTATCAATCGGGAGCTTTAGATTTATTGGGATTCAATTATAAACACGAAGATTATAAAGATTTTCCAACCAAATTTAAAGGACAAAAAATACTAGCATCAGAAAGTGTTTCGGCTTTACAAACACGTGGGCATTATGATTTTCCAGACGGAATCAAAGCTTGGCCAGTAAAACACGGCGCTCCGTTTGACGGAAATGCTGATTGGACGGTTTCGGCTTACGATCAGGTGAAATCATATTGGGGTGCAACGCACGAGGAAAACTGGAAAACCATCAAAAGTCAGGACTTTATGGCGGGAACTTTTATCTGGACAGGATTCGATTATATCGGAGAACCAGATCCGTATCCGTATCCTGCTAGAAGTTCGTATTTTGGAATTGTGGATTTAGCCGGACTTCCAAAAGATGTGTATTATATGTACCAAAGTGAATGGTCAAAAAAAGACGTTCTGTATATTTTTCCGCATTGGAATTGGAAAAAAGATCAGGAAGTTGCCGTTTGGGCGTATTACAATAATGCCGATGAAGTGGAGCTTTTCTTAAACGGAAAATCTTTAGGTAAAAAAGCCAAACACAATGATGATTTGCATATTTCATGGAATGTAAAATTTGAGCCAGGAACTTTAAAAGCGGTTTCCAGAAAGAATGGAAAAGTGGTTTTAGAAAAAGAAATTCATACCGCTGGCGAAGCTTCTAAAATTGATTTAAAAGCAGATAAAACTTCTATTAAAAATGATACTTACGATTTGGTTTATGTAACAGTTTCGTTAGTTGATAAAGACGGAAATGCACTGCCAAACGCAATGGATTTAATCAATTTTGAGGTTTCTGGCGGAGGAAAATTAGTTGGAGTTGATAATGGTTATCAAGCTAATTTGGAGTCTTTTAAAGCGAATTCTTGTAAATTGTTTAACGGAAAATGTATTGCGATTATTCAATCGAATGGGAAGAAAGAGATTATTCAGTTGAAAGCTTCAGCAAATGGATTGTCGTCTTCAGAAATTACAATAAAAGTAAATTAAAAATCTCGCAATCCCGATATCTATCGGGAGCGAAGGCGCAAAGTTTTTAAACCATATAAGTTATATAAGTCAATTTAAGTTTTTGCTTAACTGAACTTATATAACTTATATGGTTTAATTTTTTGTAAAGATGTTTTTTGTGAGAGAAATAATGCTATTTTAGCTAAAGATTTGTAGTGTTACATAATACATTTCACGACATAGAAATACTAAATCATAAGCGATTTTATGGATAAAACACTTTGGGAAAAGGTTGTAGTATTTAGCTTTGATAATCCGAATGATGAGTACGGATTTTCGACGAGATTAGCATTAGAAAACCATTGGACATTATATTTTACTCAAAGTGCCATATTGGAGTATAAAAAGTTCATGTTTCTAGCAGCCACAAACAACGAAATGGTTTCACCTTCAGAAATTGTGGATATTGTCTGGCATCAGCATTTAATTTTTACTAATTCCTATTCTGATTTCTGCAATTTATTGGGAAAAAGAATCGAGCATATTCCGTCGACTCATAATAAATCTGAGTTTGAGAGATTTCAAACAGCTAAAGAACGAACTGCAGCACTTTACGAAATCAATTTTGGAAAACAGCCCGCAGAAGTTTGGCATTATAACAATGAATTTGATTCTCTACAACTTGAGAAAAGTAAATTTGATGTCAAGAAACTGAGAAAGAACTTCTTCAAATATACCTTGGCTGGATCTATTCCTGTCTGTCTGATAATTTATTTTCTTTTAATAAAAATTCAGAATCCTCATTTCATAATTGGTTATTTGTTACTTTTTGTTGCAGTATTTTTATTGTTGAAAGATTATGTTCGAAATAAATTCAGTGCCTTATATACCGAATTAGAATCGAATGCAATTATAAAAAATCTTACTGCGTTCGAACTCATTTACTTTCGGGATAATAGTTTAGATGCTGTAATTCATGGAGTTGTCAATAAATTGATCGAACGGAATAAAATACAGATTCTAGAGAATAAAAAATTAGAATTAATCGACGAAAGTTTGGGCGATAATCCATATGAAAACTGTGTTGTCGAAATTATGAAAGAGTTTGAGCCAATGCCGTACAAGCAACTGTGCTGGAATGTGAGACAGAAACCTATTTTTGAACAGCTTCAAAAAGCAACTTATAGAATAAAGGATAGAATTATCGCATCGAAACCATTCACGAATGTGATGATTACAGTAATGATTACTTTGGGAGCACTTTTAACTATTGGTTTTAGCAGACTTTTTTCTGGGCTTTGGAGAGACAAACCAGTTATATTTTTGCTGGTTGCTCTCGTGCCTTTAGTTTTCATTGTACTTTACTATTTAAATCAGTTATTAAATCTAATTTTTGTAGATATTATTCCTTCTTCGATTAAAGAAAAAGTATTAAGCAGAGGCGAGAGTATGCGAGATTGGGAATGGGATTATTTTCTCTACGGAACTGCAGTGCTTTCTGCTGCTTTTATTCCGTTAGTGAATTATGCTTCACCATCATCAACATCATCTGGGGATTATTTCAGCTTTTCAAGTTCAACCGATTCGGGTTCCTGCGGTTCTTCTTGTGGGAGTTCTGGAAGTTCCTGCGGTTCCTCATGCGGAAGTTCATGTGGAGGTTGCGGTGGCGGAGATTAATATTTTTTGAACCATATAAGTTGTATAAGAAATTTTAAGTTTTTGGCTTAATTAAACTTAAATGACTTATATGGTTTAAATTTTCTTTAATTTTAAACTTTGCGTCTCTGCGCCTTTGCGCGATTATTTAAACTCTAAGAAAATGACACCGACTTTTTTTGCAGATCAAAAAGATTTTAGAAAATGGCTAGAAAAGAACCATCAAAAAGAAAAAGAACTTTTGGTTGGTTTTTATAAAGTTTCAAGTAAAAAGCCCTCAATGAGCTGGTCAGAATCTGTAGATCAGGCGCTTTGTTTTGGATGGATTGACGGTGTGCGCAGATCGATTGATGATGAAAGTTACAGCATTCGTTTTACTCCGAGAAGGCCTTCTAGTATTTGGAGTGCGATTAATGTTCAAAAAATGGAAGATTTGACTAAAGCAGGTTTAATGACAGATGCAGGTTTAAAAGCTTTTAGTTTTCTGTCAGAGAATAAATCAAAAATATATTCGCACGAAAAGAAAGAACCTATCCCGCTTTTAGAAGCTTACGAAAAGCAATTTAAAAGCAATAAAATAGCTTGGGAATTTTTCGAAAAACAAGCTCCCTCTTACAAGAAAGTTATGATTCATTGGATTATGAGTGCTAAGCAGGAAAAAACGCAATTGTCAAGACTTGAAAAAACAATTGTAGAAAGCGAAAAGCAAAAACGAGTGCTATAGCAAAATCCAATAAAATTGCTTATTTTAGTGGTTTGACTTGTAGCGAACTATGGAAAAAGAAAATACCACAACGATAAAAGGGGAGATTTTGCTGGGTATTATTTTTGCCCTCGAATTATATGCTTTACCTGTACAATTTTATTTATTGCTAAAAGGATCCGAATTTACCTTTTTCAGTGCTGCAGTGCGCTTTTTTAGCTTTTTCACGATTTTAACCAATAGTATCGTTTTTATTTGCAGTGCCATGCTGCTGTTTGGAGGAAAATCGAGAATAAATTTTTTCTTTAGAAAGTGCACGACTTTAACGGCAATTACGGTTTATATTCTGATTGTTGGAATGGTTTTTAATCTGCTCCTTCGTCATATTATCGAATTAAAAGGACATCACCTTATAGTGAGCGAAATATTCCATACTGTTGTCCCAGTCTTATTTTTCTTTTTTTGGTTGTTCTTTGTGAGTCCAGAAAGAATCTCTTTCAAAGTTATTTTCTTCTGGCTCGTTTATCCGATTCTCTATATTATTTATACTTTATTTCACGGAATTACGACCAATTTTTATCCGTATCCCTTTATTGATGCAACCAAATTAGGCTTTAAAACCGCTCTCGTAAACGGATTATTTGTTTTAATTGCTTTTGTGGTTTTGTCAGTGATTTTGATTTCTATTTCTAAAATTAGAACCAAAATGCTTTAAAATCTGTTGTTGGTCGAAATTCTATTTACGAGATTTCAATTTGTAGTATATTTATGCTTTATATACCATTTTAAAGCAGTTTTACCTATGAAAAAAATATTCCTTTCCTTATGTCTTTTTGGAATAATTTCTAATGTGTCAAGTCAAGAATTACCAAACGCTCCAAAACCATTTGGACCGCTTCCGACACAGAAACAAATCGATTGGCAGGAAATGGAATTCTATGCTTTTGTGCATTTTTCATTAAACACTTTTACCAATAAAGAATGGGGTTACGGAGATGAATCGGCAGAACTTTTTAATCCGTCGCAATTAGATGTTCGACAGTGGGCTCGCATTGTGAAAGAGTCGGGAATGAAAGGAATTATTCTGGTTGCTAAACATCATGACGGTTTCTGTTTATGGCCTTCGGCGTATACAGAACGTTCAGTTAAAAATTCTCCTTGGGAAAATGGAAAAGGCGATTTGGTTAAAGAATTGGCCGCTGCTTGTAAAGAATACGATTTAAAATTAGGATTATATCTTTCGCCTTGGGACAGAAATCATCCGCAGTACGGAAAACCGGAGTATATCACGTATTTCAGAAATCAGCTAAAAGAATTATTGACGAATTATGGAGATGTTTTCGAAATGTGGTTTGATGGCGCAAATGGTGGTGATGGGTATTACGGCGGAGCTAATGAAATGAGAAAGATCAATTCGTTAACTTATTACAACTGGGAGGAAACCTATAAATTAATTTATGACATAGCACCAAAAACGTTAGTTTGGGGCGTTGGTCCGTCAGAAGCGAGATGGATTGGAAATGAGGAAGGTAGAGCAGGAAAAACCAATTGGTCACTGCTTCGTCAGAAAGATGAATTGGCTGGAAAAGTGCATTACAGCGAATTTATGTCGGGTCATGAAGACGGAGAAAAATGGGTTCCTGGAGAAGCCGATGTTTCGATAAGACCGGGATGGTTTTATCATTCAGTTGAAGACGATAAAGTGCGTTCGCTTGACGAAATGGTCGATATTTATTACGAATCGATTGGACGAAATGCGACTTTATTATTGAATCTTCCGGTTGATCAACGTGGTTTGGTTCATGAGAACGATGAAGCAAGATTGAAAGAATTGGTTGCAACAATTAAAGCCGATTTCAAAACAGAATTATTGGCAGATACACAAGTTCAAGCATCAAATACAAAAGGAGCAGATTCTAATTTTGGACCTCAAAATGTTATTGACGGAAATAAAAATACCTATTGGGCTACAGACGAAAAGGTTAAGGAGGCAACAATCGAATTTACGTTTAAAAAGCCTACAGCAATCAACAGAATTTTGCTTCAGGAATATATTAAACTAGGGCAGCGTGTAAAAGCATTTACGGTGGAAGCTAAGATTGATGGAAACTGGAAAACTATTGCTACGGAAACTACAATTGGTTACAAAAGAATTTTGCGTTTAGACCGCGTGACAGCTTCGGCTATTCGAGTTAATATTTTAGATGCAAAAGCGGGATTTGTAATCAGCGCAATCGAAGCGTATAATGCGCCAACTTTCGTTAGAGAACCTCAAATTCTTCGTGATAAAAAAGGTTTGGTTACGATTAAATCGGAAGATGGAAATGCTATTTATTATTCGCTTGACGGAAAAAATCCTTCAGAAAAAAGCATTTTGTATAAAAAGCCATTTGTACATAATAAAGCAGTAGAAATTAAAGCAATTTCGAGAAATACGAAGGAGAAAATAAACAGCGGTATAAAAACGGCTAAATATGGCGTTTCTAAAGAAAAATGGAAAGTAGTTTCGGTTTCTAGCGGAGATCTTGTTTCTGCTGAACGTATTATTGACGGAAATGCTAACACAGAGTGGGGATTTGGAAATGATGAAAATAAACTGCCTCAAAGTGTTGTGATCGATATGGGAGAATTAGTGAGCATAAAAGGTTTTACTTATACGCCACAACAGGTTGGCAACAATTTGAATCTGATCTCTAATTATGAATTGTATACGAGTGTAGATAGTTTTTATTGGGACAAACAATCAGAAGGAGAGTTCTCAAATATCAAACATAACCCAATTGAACAAATTAAGAGTTTTACTGCAGTTAAAGCAAGGTTTTTAAAGTTTGTCGCTACATCAGGCGTAGGAAAATCACAAACTGTTTCGATTGCCGAAATTGGAGTTGTAGAATAAAAGCTTTTCAGAAACTTTAGAAATAGCTTAGCTTTCTTATTTTGTCTTTTGCCGAAGCGCAGTCGTTATTAGTCGAATTTTTAAGACGAACGAATAATTTAATTCTACTTTTATCTTAGAAATTAAATGGCAAGGCAAATGATTAAAGAAGATATAGGTTTTAGAGAAGCAGGGAAATTTGAAGAAACTCGTTACGAGAAAATTCACAATGTTATTTTCGAATCTTCGCAAGAAGCTTCTTTACTTGTCGCGCAGGAAATTGCCAATTTAATTCAGAGAAAAAATGAGCTAAACGAACCTTGTGTTTTAGGTTTAGCAACAGGTTCTTCGCCAATTAAGGTTTACGAAGAATTGGTAAGAAAGCACAAAGAAGAAGGGCTGAGTTTTGAAAACGTAGTGACTTTCAACTTAGATGAATATTATCCGATGGATAAAAATGATATTCAGAGTTATTATCATTTTATGCACGAGCATTTAT
Organism: Flavobacterium ustbae; assembly: GCF_003946915.1. GTDB lineage: Bacteria > Bacteroidota > Bacteroidia > Flavobacteriales > Flavobacteriaceae > Flavobacterium > Flavobacterium ustbae. Next base: position 90,326 of record NZ_RPOC01000007.1, on the reverse strand, counting down.
TCAATCACGTTAATATTCTTCCAAAAAATATAAATATTCCAGATGGGCAGGTGAGTGCCGAGGAATTACAGCAATATTGCATCGATTACGAAATGAAAATTATTTCGTACGGCGGATTGGATTTTCAATTGCTCGGAATCGGCAGAACAGGACATATCGGATTTAATGAACCAGGTTCTCACGTTAATTCGGGAACCAGAAGTATTACTTTGGATCATATCACGCGTGTCGATGCGGCTTCTTCTTTTTTAGGAATTGATAATGTGCCGAGAAAAGCCATTACAATGGGAATTGGAACCGTTAGAAATGCAAAAAGAATTGTTTTGCTAGGCTGGGGAATCAGCAAAGCGGGAATTATAAAAAAGACAATCGAAGGACAAGTTTCTTCGCAAGTTCCAGCGACGTATTTACAAGAGCATAACAACACAACATTTGTTCTAGATACGGAAGCTTCGTCTGAATTAACACGAGTTAAAACGCCTTGGCTGGTGAAATCTTGTGTTTGGACAGATGAATTAAAATTGAAAGCGGTGGCTTGGTTAAGTGAGTTGACTAAGAAACCTTTCTTAAAACTGACGGATAAGGATTATAACGACAACGGAATGTCGAGTCTTTTGACGGAAGAAGGAACTGCATACGATTTGAACATTAAGATGTTTAACAAAATGCAACAGACAATCACTGGCTGGCCGGGCGGAAAACCCAACGCAGATGATACTTACAGACCGGAGCGTTCCACGCCGGAGAGAAAAAGAATCATTATTTTCAGCCCGCACCCAGATGATGATGTGATTTCGATGGGAGGAACTTTTGATCGTTTGGTCGAACAAGGACATGAGGTTCATGTTGCGTATCAAACTTCTGGAAATATTGCCGTTTCGAATGAAGAAGCATTGAAATTTGCAGAAATTTCTAAAGCATTGAATCCGAATTCTGAAGTTTCTCAGGAAATTATTGATTTTCTTAAAAACAGAACAGGAACAGAAATGGATTCTGCTGAAGTTAGAAAATTAAAAGGATTGATAAGAAGAAGCGAATCTTTTGGCGCAACGCGTTACATTGGTTTGTCAGATTCAAATGTTAACTTTTTAGATCTTCCGTTTTACGAAACAGGAACGGTTAAAAAGAATAATCTTTCGGATGCAGATGTTGACATTATGTGCGATATCATTGAAAGAATAAAACCGCACCAAATTTATGCCGCTGGAGATTTAGCAGATCCGCACGGAACTCATAAAGTGTGTTTAGACAGTTTGTTTGAAGCTTTGAAAAGATTAAAACACAATAGCTTTATGGATGATTGCTGGGTTTGGCTGTATCGAGGCGCTTGGCATGAATGGGAATCGTACCAAATTGACATGGCAGTACCAATGAGTCCTGACCAAGTTATGAAGAAACGACATGCTATTTTTTATCACCAGTCTCAAAAAGACGGCGTAATGTTTCAAGGTGATGATAGCAGGGAGTTTTGGGTGCGAGTTGAAGACAGAAATAGATTGACTGCAGAAAAATATCACAGCTTAGGTTTAGCAGATTATTCGGCTATCGAAGCGTTTAAGCGATATCACTTTTAGTGATTTTTTGCAGCAATAAAGATAATAGACTATTTCATGGTTTATTTTGGTTAGTTACCTATAATTGAGTAAAATGCGGTCGTGGTTGGCCGCATTTTTTTTGTTTTTTGTTTCACTGTAAATGGTTTTACCGCAGAGAGCGCTAAGGATACGCAAAGATTCGCAAAGATTCGCAAAGGTTTTTTTTAAGTTTTGTCATCCTGAGCGTCCCGAAACTTCGGGAGAAGGGCGCAAAGGTTTTTTCTTAAAGATTGTCTGTAGAGACGCACTGCAGCGCGTCTAACGTTTGTTATATAATCTCGCAAAGTCGCGAAGTCGCAAAGTTTTTTCTCAAAGATTATCTGTAGAGGCGCACCGCAGTGCGTCTAACGTTTTGTGTAGAAATGGTTTTAATCTCGCAAAGTAGCAAATGCGCAAAGTTTTTTCCTCAAAGATTAGCTGTAGAGACGCACCGCAGTGCGTCTAATGTTTGTTATATAATCGCGAAAAGACGCAAAGGCGCAAAGTTTTTTCTCAAAGATTATCTGTAGAGGCGCACCGCAGTGCGTCTAACGTTTTGTGTAGAAATGGTTTTAATCTCGCAAAGTAGCAAATGCGCAAAGTTTTTTCCTCAAAGATTAGCTGTAGAGGCGCACCGTAGTGCGTCTGACGTTTTGTGTAGAAATGGTTTTAATCTCGAAAAGTCGCGAAGGCGCAAAGTTTTTTCCTCAAAGATTAGCTGTAGAGACGCACTGCAGTGCGTCTAACGTTTGTTATATAATCGCGCAAAGACGTAAAGGCGCAAGTATTTATGAAAACTTCAATATCAAAAAACAATAAAATTCCGTTAGGAATGGTCAATTTTATAGCAACGGATTTTAATCCGTTGAAATAATAATTGTCGTTTTAAATTAGTTCCGTAGGAACGACATATATTAAAAACAAAAAAAATGTTTCGATCCTACGGATCTAATTTGTATTGGAATCCATCAATCCCGGGATTAAAATCCCGGGCTACAATATGAATCGAGCTTATAGCTCTTTTGTTTTATTTTTATCTCTCCATGAAAAAAAATCGCAAAGCTTAAAAATAAACTTTGCGAATCTTTGTGAATTTTTGTGAATCTCTGAGGTAAAATTAATTATATCGAAGAATTCAAGATTTTCTGTTTTACTTCATCAATATAAGATCTTCCGATAACGTAACGAAGTCCTTCAATTTCAATGCTATTTCCTTCAACGGCGTCGATTTTGTCGATGGCGATGGTGTATGATCTATGGATTCTGATGAAATCTCTTTCGGGTAATAAACTCGTGAAATCGGATAAAGTGCTGTGAATAATGAACTTTCCAGACGTTGTACTTATTTTTAGATAATCTTTTAAACTTTCGATTACTAAAATTTCGTTCAAGAAAATTTTCTTCATTTTTTTCTTATCGATTTTGACGAATATAAACGGATTTTCTTTACTGTTCTCTATAGGAGCTTTGGTATTGGTATTAAGACGTTTGCTGATTTTATTTACGGCTTTCATCAAACGTGGAAACTCAATTGGCTTTACTAGATAATCCAAAACATCCAATTCGTAAGTTTCAATAGCAAACTGGTCATAAGCGCTTGTAATTACCAATAACGGCGGATTTTCTAAGCTTTTAATAAAATTAATACCGTCCAAAACAGGCATATTGATGTCTAAGAAAATTACATCAATTGTATTGTTTTTTAAAAAATTAAGTCCTTCAATAGAATTACTGAAAGTGTTTACCAATTCTAATTCTTCAATTTGCTCAATATAATTTTTAATAACGTTTATTGCCAATGGCTCATCATCGATAATTAAACACTTTATTTTCATTTGTATGGTTATTTTGGGCCAATGTGTGGTTATCTTGTAAGTATAGTTTTAGTTATATCTAAAAGTAGGGGCTATGTAACTTTTATAACTAGTTTAACGACAAAAATATTCTTTTTATTTTTAAATGAAAGCTTATAGTCACTTTTATTATATCCTAATTCGAGTCTTTTTTTTACGTTCTCGATACCTATACCACTTGACTTGTTAAAATTATCTTTATGTACGGTAAATTCGGGCATTGGGTTTGAAATCGTAAAATGTAAGTAATCTCCCTTTACTTTAAATCTGATGTCAATTAGTACATTGCCAGTGTTTTTGTTTACACCATGTTTAAATGCATTTTCGACGAAAGTCAAAAGTAAAACAGGTGAAATTTCCTTATCATGTATATCTCCAGAAATAGACATTTCAACTTCTAATCGTTCTCCATTTCTAATTCGTTCCAAATCCAGATAATTCTGAATGCACATAATTTCATTCTCCAGACTTTGCTTTTTACCTTTTGTTTCATACAACATGTAACGCATTAATTCTGAAAGTTTTAAAACGATTTTTGGTGTTTTGTTTGATTTTTCTACAGAAAGCGAATAGATATTATTTAAGGTGTTAAAGAAAAAATGCGGAGAAATCTGTGATTTTAAAAACAATAATTCCGTTTCCAGTTGCGATTTTTCAAGATCAGTAACACGTCTCTGTTCTTTTAAGAAATCAAGTGTAATCTTAATTGCCGTTACAAAAGTCATTACATACAATTCGCCCATCATCATATCTATAGTATAATTGAGTGTAAGCGTGTTGATTGTCTGCGGACCTTCAGGCCACACATCATGTGTTATCAATAAATAAGTCAGGTTGAATTTAAGAACCACCATTACAAATATGGCAGAAAGTACACTTATAATATATAGAACGTACTTTTTTTTGTAGACCAGATGTGGCATTAAAACCAAAATATTCAGATAGCACAAAGCCATGTGAATTGGAAATCCGAGCAAAGTAGTTTTTAAGGAGTAAACATAGTCGTTAAAATAGCTTCCCCAGCGAAAAGTATTGAATACAAAATACGTAAGCCAGAAATAAACATGATAACGACTAGGTAAACTATAAGGTTTGTTGGCGTTAAAAATCATAAGCGGTCTTTAGAGTGTCGTTTGTTACTGTTTTTTGATGTTTAGAGCTGTTTAAATGTCGTCCGTCTAAAAATATTTTGGTAAAAGTTGAATTTATCTAAATTTAAAGTTAAATTAATATTGTTTTGATATGAAGAAAATTACTCTGCTTTCTTTAACGGTAATTTTTGCTGCAAGTTGCAAAATAAATGTAGATAAAAACAAAGATCGAAAAAGTTTTGCAACAAATTATGTAGATCCTTTTATAGGTACAGGCGGTCACGGACATACGTATCCTGGCGCAACAGTTCCGTTTGGGATGCTGCAGGTGAGTCCAGATAATGGAATTTCAAGCTGGGACTGGTGTTCTGGCTATCATTATTCTGACTCAATAGTTTCTGGATTTAGTCATTTACACTTAAGCGGAACAGGAATCGGTGATTTGGCAGATATTTTATTTATGCCGACAAACAAAAAGTTAGACTTAACCGCCAAAGCCGCTTCACGCGATTTCCTTCCGTATAAATCAAAATATAGTCATGTTAACGAAAAAGCAACACCGGGTTCTTACCAAGTTTTTCTTGAGGATCCTAAAATCAATGTAGAATTAACCTCTACGCAAAGAACCGCATACCATAAATATACCTATGCTGCTAACGACAAACAATCTGTAGTTGTAGATTTAGGTTTTGCCATCAATTGGGATAAGGCAACCAAAACGGCTATTAAAATTGAAGACGAAAATACGATTAGCGGTTTCCGTTACAGTACAGGCTGGGCAAAAAATCAGAAAGTATTTTTTGTAGCTAAATTTTCTAAACCTATTACAGAATCTATTTTAACAGCTGATAAAAAAGTAGTTTCTGGCGGAAATGCTGAAGGAGAAAATACAGCGCTGCAATTATTCTTCGATTCTAAAAACTCAAATCAGTTAGATGTAAAAGTGGCTCTTTCTTCGGTAAGTGTTGAAAATGCAAAATTGAATTTAGATACAGAAAAACAAGATTTCGAAAAAGTTAAATCGAAAGCTGCTGCAGATTGGAACAAAGCTTTAAGCAAAATTACAGTTGAAACTCCGGTAGATTCTTTAAAAACCATTTTCTACACCGCTTTGTATCACGCACAAGTGGCCCCAGTTACGTACAGCGATAAAAACGGACAATTTAGAACGGAAGACGATAAAATTGTAACGGCAAAAGATTATACGGCTTATTCTACATTATCGCTTTGGGATACTTTTAGAGCAGAAAATCCTTTGCTGACTATTTTAGAACCAACAAAAGTTTCAGATTTAGTAAACTCAATGTTAGCGTATTACGAAACAAAAAAAATACTTCCAGTTTGGACGCTTTACGCGAATGAAACCAATACAATGACAGGATATCATTCAATCCCCGTTATTGTAGATGCTTATTTTAAAGGTATAAAAGGTTTTGATGCTGAAAAAGCCTACGAAGCGATGAAATCAACGATGATGCAGGACGAACGCGGATTGAATTTCTATAAACAATACGGTTATATTCCTTATACTTTATTAGACGAATCGGTTACGATTACTTTAGAATACGCTTACGACGATTGGTGTGTGGCGCAAATGGCTAAAGCACTTGGAAAACAAGCAGATTATGAGCTTTTCTCAAAACGTTCAAAAGCATACGAGCATTTATTTGATTCGAAATCCGGTTTCATGAGAGGAAAATCGCAAGATGGAAAATCTTGGAACGAACCTTTTGATCCAAAACATTCTAACCATAGAGAACATACAGATTATACGGAAGGAAATGCTTGGCAACACAGCTGGTTTGTGCCTCATAATGTAGATAATTTCATCAAACTTCACGGAGGTAATGAAACTTTCACCAAACGTTTAGAACAATTATTTACAGAAAGTTCTGAGATTACAGGAAGCAATGTTTCTGCGGATATTTCGGGATTAATCGGACAATACGCGCACGGAAACGAGCCAAGTCACCACATTGCTTACATGTTCAATCATGCAAAACAACCTTGGAGAACGCAATATTGGGTGCGTCATATTTTAGACACACAATACAATACCACAGCAAACGGATTGAGTGGAAACGAAGACTGCGGACAAATGTCGGCTTGGTATGTTTTCAGTTCAATGGGATTATACCCAATGAATCCAGCTTCTGGCGAATATGAAATTGGAAGTCCGATTTTTGAGAAATCGACTTTAAATCTTCCAAACGGAAAAACTTTTGTGATTGAAGCAGAAAATGTTTCCAAACAGAATTTCTATATCCAATCGGCAACCTTAAACGGAAAACCATTCAATAAAACAGCAATCACTCACCAAGAAATGCAAAATGGCGGAATTCTTCATTTTGTAATGGGGTCACAACCCAATAAAAACTGGGGATTATAACAAAGAATAAAACAAAGCATAACTAACCAAAAATAAAAAAAGATATTAATGAACATTATCGACGTATCAATCATTTTAATCTACATCGTCCTCTCGGTCGGCATAGGAATCTGGATTTCAAGAAAAGCATCAAAAGGCTTAGATGACTATTTTTTGGGAGGAAAATCAATCAAATGGTATTTCTTAGGGCTAAGTAATGGCTCTGGAATGTTTGATGTTTCGGGAACTTCCTGGATGATTGGCGTGCTGTTTTTATACGGTGTAAAAAGTTTCATGTTCATGTGGCTTTGGCCGATTTGGAATCAGATTTTCGTAATGATGTTCCTCGCAGTCTGGATCAGAAGATCGAAAGTAATGACGGGATCTGAGTGGATTCTAACACGTTTTGGAAGTGATAAAGCAGGAAAGGCATCTCATATCATTGTAGCGATTTTTGCGATTATTTCTACAATTGGTTTCATTGCTTATTTCTTCGTTGGAATCGGAAAATTTGTAACGATTATTTTGCCTTGGGATTTGACTGTTCATATGAACGGTTCAGTTTTCTTAACATCAGAACAGGCTTATGCGTTGTTAATCATTTTCTTAACTACAATTTATACCGTTAAAGGAGGAATGTTTTCTGTGGTTGCGACAGAGGTTGTTCAGTATATCATTATGATTGTTGCCGGAGTTTTAATCGCTGGTTATGCTTTCATTAATTATACAGATATTCAAATCAATTCGGTGATTACACCAGAATGGAAAAATGTTTTCTTTGGATGGGAATTCGAAACGCAATGGGGCGATAAATTTGAAACATTCAACAAATTAATTGATACAGAAGGTTACAAAATGTTTGGCGCTTTCATCGGAATGACGTTGTTCAAAGGATTTTTTGCCAGCGTTGCAGGGCCAACTCCAAGTTATGATTTACAAAGAGTTTTGTCAACAAAATCGGTTAAAGAAGCGGCTTACATGAGCGGTTTTACCAACCTGATTTTATTCATTCCGAGATATTTATTAATTACGGGAATCGTGGTAATTGCTTTAGTAAATTTAGCGCCAGAATTAAATGCAAACGTAAACTTAACCGGAGCAGATTTAGAATTATTAATGCCAAAAGTGGTTAATCTTTATATCCCAGTTGGAATTAAAGGAATTCTACTTGCAGGTCTTTTAGCAGCTTTCATGTCTGGATTCTCAGCTTTCGTAAACGCAGGACCAGCATACATTGTAAATGATATTTATAAAAAATACTTCAAGCCAGTTGCTTCAAACAAACATTATATTAAAGTAAGTCAGATTTCGTCTTTCTTAGTGGTTGGTTTAGGAGTTTTCATGGGATTCTTCGCAGATTCGATCAATTCATTAACACTTTGGATTACAAGTGCTTTATACGGTGGTTACGTTGCAGCCAACTTCTTAAAATGGATTTGGTGGCGTTTTAACGGCTGGGGTTATTTCTGGGGAATGGTAGGCGGATTAATTGCAGCTTCTCTTCAGTTTGTTTTAGATCAGAATAAAGGAAATTTAGCAGCGGGTACATTCTTGCATGATCTTTCGCAAGTGCCATCAATCTACTTATTCCCATTAATCTTCGGAATGTCGATTTTAGGTTGTCTTCTAGGAACTTATCTAAGCAAACCAACTGATATGGAAGTTTTGAAATCGTTCTACAGCAACGTAAGACCATGGGGATTCTGGAATCCAGTTTACAAACAATTAAAAGCTGAAGATCATTCTTTCCAAAAAAATAATGATTTCTATTTAGATATGATGAATTGTGTAATCGGAATTGTTTGGCAATCGAGTATGATTTTGCTTCCGATTTATTTCATTATCAGAGATTATCCAAAAGCTTTGGTAGCGTTGGCAGTGTTTTTAGTGACAACGACGATATTGAAATTTACTTGGTTGGATAGAGTTAGGAAGATTGAAGAATAAAGAAAATAGAGTATAGATAATAGAATAAAGATTTCTAGATAAAATATTTAAACACATAGAAACATAGATTTTTCTTTTGCTTGAAAAGGATAAAGAAAGAAACTAGTTTCTAACACATAGCATAGCATTGAACATAGCCCATAGTTTCAACTATGGGTACGCAAAATTGTCCGTAACGCTATGTGTAAACAAGTGAAACGTCTTTTTGTACGCTCCAAAAAGCTATGATTCTATGTGTTTAAAAAAGCATACAACAAAAACCACAAACAAAGAACAATAAATAATAAAAAAGATAAAAAATGAGTACTATTCCTTGGCAAGACAGACCCGAAAACAGTAAAGATGTAATGTGGAGATATTCTGAGAATCCAATTATCGACAGATATTCGATTCCTTCTTCAAACAGTATATTCAATAGTGCAGTTGTACCTTTTGGAGACGGATATGCTGGGGTTTTTAGATGCGATAATAAAGCAGTTCAGATGAATATTTTTGCGGGTTTCAGTAAAGACGGAATCAATTGGGACATCAACCACGAACCAATCGAGATGAAATCTGGAAATACAGAAATGATCGAATCGGCTTATAAATACGATCCGCGTGTAGTTTGGATCGAAGATCGTTACTGGATTACGTGGTGTAATGGTTACAATGGACCAACAATTGGTATTGGTTACACTTTCGATTTTAAAGAATTTTTCCAATGCGAAAATGCATTCCTTCCTTTCAACAGAAACGGAGTTTTATTCCCGCAAAAAATCAACGGAAAATATGCGATGTTAAGCCGTCCAAGTGATAACGGACACACGCCATTTGGAGATATCTGGATCAGCTATAGCCCAGACATGAAATATTGGGGCGAACACAGATTGGTGATGAAACCATCTCCGTTTGATCAAAGTGCTTGGCAATGTACGAAAGTTGGAGCAGGACCAATTCCGATTTTAACTGATGAAGGCTGGTTAATGATTTACCACGGAGTTATCAATACTTGTAATGGTTTCCGTTACGCAATGGGTTCTGCACTTTTAGATGTTGATTCACCAGATCAGGTAAAATACAGAACACAGCCTTATATATTAGGACCTGCAGAAACGTATGAAATGGTTGGAGACGTTCCAAACGTAGTTTTCCCATGCGCCGCTTTACACAGTATTGAAGAAGATAAATTAGCAGTTTATTACGGAGCAGCAGATACTCACGTAGCGATTGCTTTCGGAAAATTAAGTGAAGTAATTCAGTTTACAAAAGAAAATAGTTTATAAAGAAGATGCATAGTAGAAGTAAATTATTGTCCCTTGCCGTATTTTTTGTTGCGTTGATGGGATATGCGCAATCTGAAAAAGAGGTTTCACCAAAAAGTTATATTGCGTATAAAACGTCAAAAGAAATTGTTATTGACGGCGATGAAGCAGATAAAGCTTGGGAAAAAGCATCTTGGACAACGCCTTTTGTCGACATAGAAGGTGTTGAAACTCCAAAATACAAAACTCAGGTCAAAATGCTCTGGGACGATAATTACTACTATATTCTCGCAAAAATGGAAGAGCCTCACGTTTGGGCAAATTTAAAACAACGCGATACGATTATTTTTTATAATAATGATTTTGAGGTTTTTATCGATCCGGATAATGATACGCACAATTATTATGAATTAGAAATAAACGCTTTAAACACGGCTTGGGATTTATTTATCAATAAACCTTACCGCGAAAAAAATACCGTTCTAAACGACTGGAATATCGACGGATTAAAATCGGCTGTAAAAGTAAACGGAACTTTAAATAATCCTTCGGATATTGATAAAGGCTGGACATTAGAAATAGCCATTCCGTGGTCGGTTTATAAAACTTCGTATCATGATGATGTTGTTCCAAAAGATAAATTTTGGAAAGTCAATTTCTCTCGTGTGAATTGGCAGCATGATATTGTCAACGGAAAATACGAACGTAAAAAAGATAAAGAAGGAAAATTTCTCCCAGAATACAATTGGGTTTGGTCGCCTATGGGAGTGATAAATATGCATGAGCCCGAAAAGTGGGCTTATGTATACTTCTCTTCAAAAGAAAGCGAGGATAAATTTACAATTCCGCAGGAAGAAAAAGTAAAATGGGAGTTGTATACGTTGTACAGAGCTCAGAAAAGATATTTTGACAAGAATAAAACATGGGCTAAATCCATAAAAGATATCAGTACAAAAAATATAATTGTTGACGGAAAGGTTTTAAAGCCGATATTAGAGAATCATTTATCGGGATTTAATATTGCAATAAAAAGTCCTTTTTCAAACAAAACCTTAATAATTAAAGAAGATGGTAAAATTAGTACGAACGACTAAGTTACAGCAGCTATTAAAAGTTTTAGTTTTGGCGCTTTCGCTTAGTTTATTCTCTTGCGGACAAAAAGACGCTAAAACAGCAGAAAACGGAAAATTCAATTTTGGAGTTTGGACAACTGCTGATCCTAAAAAATCGGATGCAGATTATACAACAGAATTCAAAAAATACAAAGACGGCGGAATTGATGAAGTTTTAATCAACACCAATACAGATCCGAAACTTTTAGGAAGATTGGTTCCGTTAGCTAAAAAAGAAGGTTTAAAAGTTCATGCTTGGATTATGGCAATGAACCGCCCGAACGATTCAGTTGCTTTACAGCATCCAGATTGGTATCAGGTAAGTAAAGAAGGAAAATCTTGTTTTGATAACCGTCCGTATGTAGATTATTACCAATGGCTTTGCCCAACTAAAGAAGAATCAAGAAATCACGTTTTAGGCTTGGTTGAAGGTTTAGCAAAAGTGGAAGGAATCGAAAGTGTACATTTAGATTACATTCGTTTTCCAGATATCTTTTTGCCAATCAGCTTGTTGCCAAAATACAATTTAGTTCAAGACGTAGAATTGCCACAATTTGATTTCTGTTATTGTGATGCCTGCGTTTCTAAATTCGAAAAAGAACACCATAAAAATCCAAAGCAAAGTCACAATACTTCAATTGATATGGAGTGGAAAAACTTCCGATTAAATGCGGTAAAAGCGGTGGTTGATGATGCGTATAAAATAGCTCACAAACACAACAAAAAATTAACAGCAGCAGTTTTTCCTTATCCAGAAATGGCAGACCATATGGTTCGCCAGCGTTGGGACAAGTGGAATATTGATGAAGTGTATCCGATGATTTACCATAGTTTCTACGATGAAGAAATTGACTGGGTTGGCTATGCAACTAAACAAGGTGTAGGCGATTTAGAATCAAAACCAACAAAAGTTAACACAGGAATTTATATTCCAGGATTAAAATCGGATGCAGAATTGAAAGAAGCAATTCTTCAAGCGAAGAAAAATGGAGCGACAGGAGTTTCATTTTTTGACGGAAATGCTTTATCAGATAGTAATTTAAAGACTATAAAAGCAGTAAAAGCAAGCTTATAAAGATTTTACTCGGATTAAAATTTTTTACGAAGTAAATTAGCGACATCAAGAATTGAATTCTAAATGTTGAACCAAAAATAAAAACCACATGTCAAATAGAAGAGATTTTATCAAGAAAACAGCTTTAGGCACTTTGGCCGTAAGTTCTGTTTTGGGCGTTAGCGGATTTGCTGCAAATCATGAAAATGAAGTTGAAGAAGTAAAAGAGAAAAAACAGCAGAAACCGATCATTATTTCGACTTGGAATCATGGTCTTCCTGCTAACAAAGAATCTTGGAAAAATTTAAAAGAAGGAAAATCAGCTTTAGACGCAATCGAAGCAGGAATGAAAATTCCTGAAGCTGATCCGACTGTTCGAAGCGTTGGTTACGGAGGATACCCAGACCGCGAAGGAAAAGTGACCTTAGACGCTTGTATTATGGATCATAACAGCAATTGCGGTTCTGTTAGTTTTCTTCAAGGAATTAAACACCCAATTTCTGTTGCTAAAAGGGTGCTTCAAAATACGCCTCACGTTATGTTAGCTGGACAAGGCGCATTGCAATTTGCTTTATCAGAAGGTTTTAAAGAAGAAAATTTACTGACTCCAGAATCTGAAAAAGACTGGAAAAAATGGCTGGAAGATTCTAAATACAAACCAGTTATCAATATAGAAAATCACGATACAATAAGCATGCTAATGTTAGACCAGGAAGGTAATCTTTCTGGGGGTTGTACCACGAGTGGTGCAGCTTGGAAAATGCACGGACGCGTCGGTGACTCCCCAATAATCGGCGCTGGTCTTTTCCTGGATAACGAAGTGGGGGCAGCTGCTGCAACTGGTTTAGGCGAAGCCGTGATCAGAACTGCAGGTAGTGCGATGGTGGTAGAATTAATGCGTCAGGGGAAAACTCCTTTTGAGGCTTGTAAAGAAATTACAGAACGTATTTACAACAAACACAAAAATCACAAAGACATGGAATACCTGCAAGTTGGTTTTATCGCTTTGAATAAAAACGGTGAATATGCAGGGTATAGTTTAAGATCTGGTTTCAATTTTGCAGTTTCTGATGACGTAAAAGGCCACAGAATGGAAGATGCGAAATTTAAAATGTCTTGGGAGAAATAAGATTGAAATGAAAATTTTTAAACACATAAAAATATAGATTTTTTATGTTTAAAAGAATGGATGGATTAAAATCCATCTCTACAATATGTTTCGAGCCGAAGGCTCTTTCGTAAGAGTTCCGGAGGAACGAACCATTTTGTAGCAACGGATTTTAATACGTTGAAGGCAAAAGATTAAACGCATTTTTTGTCATCCTGAGGAACGAAGGATCACACAAGAAACTTTACAATGATTGGTGAGTTACTGCGAGGAATTACTAGTGTGATCCTTCGTTCCTCAGGATGACAAACTAAAACAAAAAACTATGTCTCTATGTGTTTGAAAAAACGAACCACAAAGAGACAAACCAAAAAACAAAGAATGAAAAAATTACTATTCCTATTAACCCTAATCACTTCAGTTTTCTCGGCTAATGCACAGAAAGTTTACACAGAAAGTGATATTAAGATCATTCCGAAACCGAGTCAGACTCTTATTAAAACAGGTGTTTTTGAGTTTACAAAAGATACAAAGTTTGTCGTAAACGGAGATTTCCAAAAAGATGCTGCAAATGCTTTGGTTTCTAAATTTGAAACGGCGGCAGGATTTAAACCTGAAATCACAAATAAGATTCCGGCAGGAAATTTTGTTCAGTTTAAAGTCGATCCAAACTTAAAAAATGAAGCTTATGTTTTAGATGTAAATCCGACCAATATTGTGATTTCTGCAAAAGGAAATATTGGTTTTCTTTATGGTTTAGAAAGTGTTCGTCAATTACTTCCAGAAGCGATTGAAAGTAAATATGCAATTACTTCTGCAAAATGGGAAATTCCAAGTTTAACGATTAATGATGAACCTCGTTTTAAATGGAGAGGTTTAATGTTGGATTTATCGCGTCATTTCTTCGATAAAAACTATGTTTTGGCAACAATCGACCGTTTGGCAATGCACAAAATGAATGTGTTGCACATGCACTTAGTGGACGATCAGGGTTGGAGAATTGAAATTAAAAAATATCCAAAACTAACAGAAGTTGGTGCTTGGAGAGTAGATCAGGAAAATGTTTCATGGAATGCGAGATTAACGACAAATCCTGATGAAAAAGGAACGTACGGCGGATTCTTTACGCAAGACGAATTAAGAGAAATCGTAAAATACGCAGCTACAAAAGGAATCGAAGTAATTCCAGAGATCGAAATGCCGGCTCACGTAAGCAGTGCTATTGCAGCCTATCCAGAACTGGCTTGCTTCAATCAGCGAATTGGTGTTCCGTCAGGCGGAGTTTGGCCTTTAACAGATATATATTGTGCAGGAAAAGAAACGACTTTTGAATTTTTGCAAAATGTGATTGATGAAGTAATTACGATTTTCCCTTCAAAATATATTCATATTGGTGGCGATGAAGCGACGAAAACCAATTGGGCAAAATGTCCGCATTGCCAGAAAAGAATTAAAGACGAGAAATTAAAAGATGTCAACGAATTACAAAGCTATTTTGTAAAACGTATGGAAAAATACATCAACTCAAAAGGCAAAAGAGTGATCGGTTGGGATGAAATCCTTGAAGGAGGTTTGGCTCCAGACGCAACTGTAATGAGTTGGAGAGGAATGAAAGGCGGAATTGAAGCTGCAGATCAAGGTCATGACGTAATTATGACTCCAGAATCTCCTTGTTATTTCAACTTTTATCAAGGGCCGCAAAATGAAGAGCCTTTGGCTTTTGATGCTTATAATCCGTTGAGTGAGGTTTACAAATTTGATCCTGTAGTTTCAACCATGACGCCTCAAGAAGCTGCTCACGTTTTAGGCGGGCAGGCAAATCTTTGGGCAGAACATTTAGCCTTGCCAAAAGATTCAGAATATATGATTTTTCCAAGATTGGCAGCATTATCAGAAACTTTATGGAGTCCGAAAGAGAAACGCAATTGGAATGATTTTACAGCGAGATTGTTTTCTCTTCTAAAACGTTACGATTATTTAGGAATCAATTATGCGAAAAGTGCTTATTTGGTAACAGCTTCTTCTACAGCAGATTTAGCGAACAAACAAATTAAAGTAGAATTGAAAAATGAATTTCCTAACCCAGACATTCGTTATGTTTTAGGAGATAAAAATATCAATCAACATGCTGTAAAATATGTTGCTCCAATTGAAATCAAAGAAACTACAGTTTTAAAAGCTTCTTTATTTCAAGATGACAAACCAGTTGGAAAAACATACACAGACACAATTGTTTTCCATAAAGGATTTGCTAAAAAAGTAAAATACTTAACGCCTTTTAATTCGAATTACAAAGGAGATGCGAATACGATGGTAAACACCATTCGCGGAAGCAAAAATTTCCATGACGGACAATGGCAAGCTTGGCTGGTTAACGATATGGAATTGGTTATTGACTTAGAAAAATTAGAAAGCATTGAACAAGTATCAGTTGGAGCATTAGAAAGTCAGGGAGCAGGAGTTAATTTCCCAATCGAGGTTAAAGTTTTAATCTCTAATGATGGAATAAAATATCAACAGGTTGGAAAAATTACACGTCCGTATGCGGTAAATGCGGTTCCGGAATTGAAAGATTTCAAAATCAATTTCCAAAAACAAAATGCACGTTTTGTAAAAGTAATTGGAGGCAACTTAAAGAAAAGCCCAAAAGGAGAAAGCTCTTGGTTGTTTGTCGATGAAATTGTAATCAATTAATTATTTAGATATAAAAAATGAATAAGATACTATTTAAGCTCGGGATATTATTGATTTGTTTGATGCCGTTTTTTAGCAAGGCACAAACAAAAGGATTTTCTATATCTAATGGAGAATTTAAGCAAGACGGAAAAATTGTTAAAATACATTCTGGAGAAATGCACTATGCGCGTATTCCTAAAGAGTATTGGAGACATAGATTGCAAATGCTTAAGGCTATGGGAATGAATACCGTGGCAACTTATGTGTTTTGGAATTACCACGAAACAGCGCCAGGTGTATGGGATTTCAAAACAGAAAATAGAGATTTAGGAGAGTTTTTACGTATTGCCAAAAGCGAAGGATTATATGTGATTCTTAGACCAGGTCCGTATGCATGCGGCGAATGGGAATTTGGAGGATATCCTTGGTGGCTGCAAAATAATCCGGATTTAGTAATTCGTACCAATAACAAAGCTTTTTTAGACGCTTGCAAAACTTATTTGGAGCAATTGTCTGCACAGGTAAAAGGATTTTTTGCTAATCAGGGAGGGCCTATTATTATGGTTCAGGTTGAAAATGAATTTGGCTCTTATGTTTCTCAAAGAACAGATATTTCGGCTGCTGATCATACAGCCTACAAAACAGCTATTTATAATACGCTTAAACAAACTGGTTTTCAAGAACCTTTTTTTACTTCTGATGGTACTTGGCTGTTTGAAGGTGGTAGCGTTGATGGCGTACTCCCAACTGCAAATGGAGAATCCAATATTGATAATTTAAAGAAGCAGGTTGATAAATTTCATAAAGGGCAGGGGCCTTATATGGTTGCAGAATTTTATTCTGGTTGGTTGGATCATTGGGCAGAACCATTTATTAAAATTGGGTCTGAGGAGATTGCAAGCCAAACTAAAAAATACCTAGATGCAGGCGTGTCTTTTAATTTTTATATGGTTCATGGTGGAACTAATTTCGGATTTACTTCTGGAGCAAATTATAATGAAGAAAAAGATATTCAGCCTGATCTTACAAGCTATGATTATGATGCGCCTATTAGCGAAGCAGGTTGGGCGACACCAAAATTTATGGCGATACGTGATCTAATGCAAAAATATTCTAAAACGAAATTAGCACCAATTCCAGAGAAAATACCAGTTGTAAAATATCCTAATCAGCCTATCAAATCTAGTATGGATGTTTTAAGCTGGATAAAAAAGGAAAAACCTGTTGTAAACGATCAGCCCTTAACATTCGAAAAACTGGGTCAGGGACATGGATATGTTTTGTATCGAAAAAGATTTACGCAGCCAATTAATGGCAAATTGAAAATTGAAGGATTAAGAGACTTTGCTACTGTTTATGTAAACGGAGTTTACGCGGGCGAGTTGAATAGAGTTTTCAATAACTACGAGTTGGAAGTTAACATTCCTTTCAATGCTATTTTAGAAATTCTGGTTGAAAATATGGGGCGTATTAATTACGGTGCCGAAATAGTACACAATACAAAAGGTATTATTTCTCCTGTATTTATTAATGAATATGAAATTAGCGGCGGATGGGAAATGTATAAAATGCCAATGAGTGAAGTTCCAGCTATTAAAAATGAAAAGGTAAAAACCGGACGTCCAGTTATATACGAATCTATTGTAAACATAGATAAACCAGCGGATACTTTTCTTGATATGACAAATTGGGGAAAAGGAATTGTATTTGTTAACGGACACAATCTTGGACGCTACTGGAAAGTAGGACCACAACAAACGCTTTATGTACCAGGTTGTTGGTTGAAAAAAGGTGAAAATAAGTTTGTTGTATTGGAACAGCTTAATGAAAATAGCAATACAGAATTGACTTTTACAGATCAGCCGATACTTGAAAAATTAAATTAAGATTAGCTCATTGAGTGAAATTAAAAAATACTAACATTTTAACACATAGAGACATAGTCCCGAAGTTTCGGGATTGTGTCGAAAAAAGAAAATGGAAGAAACAAGTTTCCACACATAGTTAAGCTATGTGCATTTAAACTAGTGAAACGCCTTTTTTAAGTTTAAATAAACTATTTTTCTATGTGTTGAAAATAATTTCGCTCAACAAGTTAAGATTACATATTAAACCAAAAAATAAAAATAATAACACAATAAAATAGATTAAAGATGAAAAGAGGAATATTCATTATCGCCCTTTTATTTTCAGCTCAGCTATTCGCGCAGGCGATATATGAAGATGAAAGATACGTACCAGAAACTGACCCTTTAGTATTGAAAAACTTAGATGAATGGCAAGGCAAAAAATTTGGTTTGCTAATGCACTGGGGAACTTACAGCCAGTGGGGTATTGTAGAATCGTGGTCTATTTGTCCAGAAGATTACGGATGGTGTGAACGTAAAAAAGGAAGCAATCCTGCTAATTACAATCAATATATTGCAGATTATGAAGGTTTGAGAAAAACTTTTAATCCGGTAAAATTTGATCCTGCAAAATGGGCTAAAGCAGCTAAATATGCGGGTATGAAATACATGGTTTTCACTACAAAACACCATGACGGATTCAATATGTACGATACTAAATATTCTGATTATAAGATTACAAGTAAAGACGTTCCTTTCCATACAAATCCAAAAGCAGACGTTTTAAAAGAAATTTTTAACTCTTTTAGAGGAGAAGGAATTTCAACAGGAGCTTATTTCTCTAAACCAGACTGGCATAACGAAAACTACTGGGATCCATACTTTCCACCATTTGATAGAAACGTAAACTACGATCCGTCATTATACCCAGAAAAATGGCAGAAATATGTTGATTTTACCCACAACCAAATCCTAGAAATCTTAACGAACTACGGAAAAGTAGATATCCTTTGGTTAGACGGAGGATGGGTTCGTAAAAGAGACCAAGTAAACATCAAAGAAAACTACGATGAGAAGTTTGCAGAAAACGAATCTAAAAACGGTTTCATCAAACATAGAGTGGTTGACCAAGATCCTAAAATGGATGAATTGGTTGTAAAAGCACGTCAGAAACAACCAGGTTTAATTGTTGTGGATAGAGCAGTTCACGGCAAAAACCAAAACTACTTAACGCCAGAAGGGCGTGTTCCTGCTAAAACATTGCCTTATCCTTGGGAATCTTGTATTCCAGCTGGTGGCGGATGGTCGTATTCTCCAGGTGCAGAATATATGACTGGAAGACAAGGTATCCATATGTTAATTGATATCGTAGCTAAAGGCGGAAACTTATTGTTAAACGTTGCTCCAAGTCCAGAAGGAGAGTGGGATAAAGGCGCTTACGATTTGTTACAAGCTTATGGTGATTGGATGAAAGTAAACAGTACAGCGATTTACAACACCAAACCAATCGAGCCTTACAAAGAAGAAAACATTTGTTTTACACAAAATAAAGCGGGTAATGTATTTGCCTTTTATTTAGCTAAAGAAGGAGAAGACAAAATTCCTGCAACAGTTACAGTAAAAGCAATCAGCCCTAAAAAAGGAACGAAAATTACAATGTTAGGTTCTAAAACTTCATTGAAATGGGTAAAATCAGATAACGGATTTACCGTTACTATTCCAGAAAGTTTAAGAAACAATCTTCCTGCAAAAGAAGCTTGGACTTTAAAAATCGAAGCGATTAACAGATAAGAATGAAGCCTATGGTTTTAAATAAAAATAATAAATTCAAAACAGCATGTATTTTGTACATGCTGTTTTTTAGCATCACTATTTTGGCACAGGAGCCTGCCGATTTTGTCAATCCGCTTATTGGAACTTCCAATTATGGAGCGGCATTTCCTGGACCAATTGCACCGCGCGGAATGGCAAGCATTAGTCCGTTTAATGTGGCGGGAATAAAAGGTACTCCGATGGAAAAAGACAGCCAGTGGCTTTCGAATCCGTATGTGAATGAAAATACCTTTTTGACAGGATTTAGTCAGGTGAATTTGAGCGGTGTTGGCTGTCCAGAATTGGGCGTTATTTTATTGATGCCGACGACGGGAGCAGTAGAAATCGATCATTTAAAATACGGTTCTACTTATTCTAATGAAGTTGCAAAAGCGGCTTATTATAGCGTAAACATAGACAAGTATAAAGTAAAAGGCGAATTTACGGCTTCAAAACGAGTTGGAATAAGCCGATTCACTTTCCCGAAAGGGCAGTCTAACATTCTGTTAAATCTTGGTTTAGGTTTAACAAATGAAGAAGGTGCTATGGTAAAAGTGGTATCGCCAACAGAAATTGAAGGAATGCGTTCGGTTGGTTCGTTTTGCTACAACAGCCCAGAAGATTCTTATCCAGTTTATTTTGTGGCTCAATTTTCTAAACCTGCCGATAAATTTGGAGTTTGGAAAAAACCTGCAAAATATAACGGAGTTGAAGCACAATGGATGGGTTACAATGGAAAAGCGAGAATGATGCAAAATACAATCAAAACCGTTGTAGGTGATAGTATTGGAACTTATTTTACTTATAAATTCGATAAACAAGAAACGGTTGAAGTGAAGATTGGAATTTCGTACGTAAGTATCGAAAATGCCCGTGAAAACTTAGCAAAAGAAGTGGGTAACAGAACTTTTGATGCCATTTACAAAGAAACCTACAACGAATGGAACGAAGAATTATCTAAAATTTTGGTCGAAGGCGGTTCAAAAGATGATAATACGATTTTCTATACGGCCTTGTATCACACTTTAATTCACCCCAATATTTTAAATGATATTAACGGAGAATATCCAGTAATCAAAAGAAGTAAGATTGGTAAAACCGATGGCACACGTTATACCGTATTTTCTTTATGGGATACGTACCGAAATGTGCACCAGCTGATGTCTTTGGTGTATCCAAAGCAGCAATCTGATATGGTAAAAAGCATGCTGAGCATGTTTGATGAAAACGGCTGGTTGCCCAAATGGGAATTGAATTCGACAGAAACTTTTACTATGGTTGGCGATCCTGCAAGTATTGTAATTACAGATACTTACTTAAAAGGAATTCGCGATTATGATGTCAATAAAGCGTATTACGCAATGCTGAAAGGCGCAGATCAGGTTGAACATAATCCGCTTCGTCCGGGATTGAAAGATTATATCAAAAAAGGATATGTAACGACAGATAATAAAGGTCCGGTTTCAACAACTCAGGAATACAATATTTCAGATTACGCTATTTCGCTTATGGCCAACGAATTTGGGGACAAAGACAATGTAAAACGTTTTAAAAACCGTTCGTTATCGTATAGAAAATTATTTGATAAGGATTTGAATTTGCTACGTCCAAGAACTGCAAAAGGAGATTGGTACGAGCCTTTTGATCCTGCTTCTGGAGCCAATTTTGAAGAAAATGTTGGTTTTATCGAAGGAAATGCGTGGCAATATAATTTCATGGTTCCTCACGATATCATCGGATTAAAGAAATTAATGGGCGGCGATCAAGCATTTTCGGCACAATTGCAGAAAATCTTCGACACCAAACAATTTGATATGGCAAATGAGCCAGATATTGCCAATCCGTATTTATTTAATTATGTGAAAGGGGAAGAATACAAAGCTCAGGAACATGTAAAAAGATTGGTTCGCGAACATTTTAAAAATGAACCAAAAGGATTGCCAGGAAATGATGACACGGGAACGATGTCGGCTTGGCTAGTGTATTCGATGATGGGAATTTATCCAATATCGCCTGGAGATCCAATTTACACCATTACAGCGCCAATGTTTCATAGAGTGACGATTAAATTAGATCCAAGATATTATAATAAAGAAAGCATTGTAATTGAAAGACAAATCAATAATGATGGGAAAATCAATTCGATTGAGCTAAAAGGAAAAACACTTAATAGCTTTTTTATTTCGCACAATGATTTTGTGAATGGAACAAAGCTTAAAGTGATTCAAAATTAAAATACACACAACTATGTTACAATTAAGAATGAGAAAAACAGCCATTATTTTTGTAATGGCTGTTGGCTTTTTTAACCAAAGCCATGCCCAGAAAAAGTATCCGTACCAGGATGCCAAACTGCCGGTAGAAGAGAGAGTGCAAGACTTGTTAAGCCGTATGACACTTGAAGAAAAAGTGCGTCAGATGGATATGTACAGAGGAGATTTTTTTAAAGAAAAAGAAGATTTTGCGAAAGGTAAATCGGCTGAGAAAATCGGAAAATTAGGTATTGGAGCGATTCATGACCTTTATCCGCGTTCAGCGAAAATGATTAACGATTTGCAGACCAATGTAATAAAAGGAAACCGTTGGGGAATTCCAGCGTTGATTATGTGTGAAATGCTTCACGGATATTTAGACGAAGGAAGTACAGCTTTCCCAATGAATATCGGACTTGGAGCAACTTGGGATGTTAACGTTTTAGATAAAGTGGGTAAAGTAATCGGTATGGAAGCACGTGCTCATGGCGTTCATTTTGGTTTTGGCCCAAATTTAGATTTAGGACGCGAGCCAAGATGGGGGCGTGTTGCGGAAACTTTTGGTGAAGATGCTTTCTTGAACAGCGAAATTGGTTTGGCTTTTATTAAAGGTTTGCAAGGAGACGATTTAAAATCGGATCGTTCGATTATTGCGGAGCCTAAACACTTTGCAGTTCACGGTATTCCACAAGCGGGAGGAAATTCTTCTCCAATTTTAGTAGGAGAACGTTCAGCTCGTGAAGATCATTTACCTTCTTTTAGAAAAGCGTTTACAAAAGGCGGTGCATTGGGAACAATGTGTGCGTATTCTGAGTTAGACGGAATTCCATGTGCGGCAAATCATTGGTTATTGACTGATGTTTTAAGAAAAGAATGGGGTTTTAAAGGAATTGTAGTTTCAGATTTAGGAGCTATTAAATACATCCAAACGACTCACAAAGTGGCAGATTCTCCAAAAGATGCTATTAGAGAAGCGGTTTCTTCTGGTGTTGATATGCAGTTTTACGATTTTTCAAACGAATTCTGGCAAAACACGATTATTGAATTGGTTAATGAGAAAAAATTAACGGAAGAAAACATCAATCGTGCTGCGGGTGGCGTTTTACGTTTGAAATTCTTATTAGGATTATTTGAAAATCCGTTTACAGATAAAAATCTGATTAAAGAACGTTTTCATACCAAAGAAAATCAAGCAGTTGCTTTAGAAGCTGCTCAAAAATCGATGATTTTATTGAAGAATGAAAACAACCTTCTTCCATTAAAAAAAGACCTTAAAAATATTGCGGTTATCGGACCAAATGCAAATGCTTCAAGATTGGGAGGTTATTCTCCTAAAAATAGTGTTGGAACAACCGTTTTCGAAGGTATTCAGCAAATCGTTGGAAAAACAGCAAATGTAGTTTACGAAGAAGGCGTACCGCTGATTGTAAAAGGTCAGGCTATTCCATCAAAATATTTATTTCTTGCAGATGGGTCTCAAAACGGATTAAAAGGAGAATATTTCAATAACAGAAATCTTGAAGGAACTCCAGCTTTAACGCGTATTGACAGCCAATTAGAGTTTGACTGGCCTTGGGCGCCTGGTGATGGTGTTAATGTAGATGATTTCTCTATTCGTTGGACAGGTTATATTCAATCAGATAAATCATTTGATGGTTGGTTAGGTTTAAGTTCTGATGACGGAATAAGAATGTGGGTTGACGATGTATTGGTTGTTGACAACTGGACAAAAGGAGCAACAAGCATTGTTACAACTCCAAAAAATATTGAAGCAGGAAAGAAATACAAAGTCCGCATCGAGATGTGGGAAGGAGGCTGGGGAGCCAGAGCGCACTTGCGTTGGAACTTAGAAAAAGTAAACATGCAGCCAGCGATTGAAGCCGCTAAAAAAGCTGATGTTGCGATTGTAGTTTTAGGAGAATCAAACGAATTAGTAGAAGAAAACCGAGATGTTGCCGACTTGAATTTACACGGAATACAGCAGGAATTGATTGAAGCGATTCAGAAAACAGGAACTCCGGTAGTTTGTGTGCTATTAAACGGTCGTCCGTTGTCTACCAACTGGATTGCAGATAATATTCCAGCAATTATTGAAGGATGGTTCCCTGGAGAATTTGGAGGAAGAGCTGTTGCCGATGTTTTGTTCGGAGATTACAATCCAGCGGGAAGATTGCCAATTACGGTTCCGAAATCGGTTGGGCAGTTACCTATATATTATAACCAAAAACCTTCTGCAATTCACAGATACGTTGCAGAGAGCGAAAATCCGTTATTCAATTTCGGTTTCGGATTAAGCTATACGAAGTTTGAATATTCGAATATGGCTATCAGCTCGACTGAAATTAAAAAAGACGGCGAATTGAAAGTTAGCGTTGATGTGAAAAACGTTGGAAATTTTGATGGAGACGAAGTTGTTCAGCTTTATGTAAATGATGTTTACAGCACGGTTACAACTCCAGAAAAAACATTAAAAGGTTTCAAAAGGGTATTCATTAAAAAAGGAGAAACCAAACGTGTCGATTTTACACTTACAAAGGATGAGCTATCTCTCTGGAACAGAGAAATGAAGGAAGTTGTAGAGCCTGGAGATTTCGAAGTTATGGTCGGCGGAAATTCGGTCGATTTGTTAAAATTAAAATTCAAGGTTTTGAACTAAAAACCCGAAAACGCCGAAGATATTTCGGCGTTTTTGCTTTAAAAAAATGAATACAATCATAAAAGGCTTAAATCTCTAAATTATTTGGGGTTTAGGTCTTGTAAATAAACAAGACTAGGATTACAAATGAAAACGTTTTCTTTCATTTTTGGACTAAAGATTCACCAACACCTTTTCAAAATTGTCATTTGTCGAAATTATGATTCGTTAACAAAATGTATTCTTAAGTTTAACATGTTATTAACTCTAAAAAAACAACTAATATGATTAAAAGCGTACTAAAATTACTGTTGGTCATATGCCTTTTTGGTTTTCAAAACCTAGAAGCGCAAACCACAGTAAAAGGAACGATAACAGATGCTCAAAGCGGAATTCCAATTCCTGGAGCAAATATTATTGTTAAAGGAACTAAAACAAGTGCTTCAACCGATTTTGACGGTAAGTATGCGATTGTGGTTCCAAATCAATCAGCAGTTTTAGTTTTTACTTATGTAGGATCTGCTACAAAAGAAGTAGCTGTTGGATCTCAAACTACAATTAACGTAGCTTTAGGTGCAGACACACAGCAGTTAGGAGAAGTAGTTGTTACTGCTCTTGGTATTAAGAGAGAGAAAAAAGCAATTACGTATTCTGCACAAAACGTTTCTGTAGACGAACTTTCGGAAGCAAGATCATTAAACGTTGCTAACTCACTTTCTGGTAAAGTTGCAGGTCTTAATTTCTCTACGACTTCAAATGGTGTTGGTTCTTCTTCTAGAATTACTTTAAGAGGTAACAGATCTCTTAACGGAAACAACCAGCCTCTTTATGTAGTAGATGGTGTGCCAATTAGTAATGGTACAACAACAACTAATCCTGATATTGATACAGGAGGAACTACACAACCTGATGGTATCTCAAACATTAATCCAGAAGATATTGCTTCGATGACAGT
This sequence comes from Flavobacterium ustbae, assembly GCF_003946915.1. Taxonomy (GTDB): domain Bacteria; phylum Bacteroidota; class Bacteroidia; order Flavobacteriales; family Flavobacteriaceae; genus Flavobacterium; species Flavobacterium ustbae. The sequence goes on along the minus strand of NZ_RPOC01000007.1, from coordinate 64,798 downwards.
TCTTAAAGGACCATCTGCTGCAGCTCTTTACGGTTCTAGAGCATCAAACGGTGTAATTGTAATTACAACAAAATCTGGAAAATCTGGAAAAACTACTGTTTCGTTATCATCTAACTTTATGGCGTCTTCTGCTTATAATTTGATGAACTTACAAAACGAGTACGGTCAAGGTACAAGCGGAAATTATATTTCTAATTCAAGTTCAAGTTGGGGAGCACCTTTAGACGGACGTCAGGTTTCTGCTTGGCAGTTGGTTCGTAACCCAAATTATACTGGACCAGCAACACAAAGCTATGCTCCACAGCCAAACAACGTTATTGATTTCTATAAAACGGGCTATAACTTAGCTAATACTTTGACAGTTACTGCTGGTAACGAAAAAGCTCAGGGTTATTTCTCTTATACTAACACACGTGCTGAAGGTATTGTTGGTGGAAACCAAATGGATAGACATAATATGAACTTAAGATTAACGAGCAAAATCACTGATAAATTATCATTAGATGTAAAAACAAACTACATCGTTCAAGATATCGATAACTTATTAAGAACAGGTGAAGAATCTATCGGAACATCTGCTTACTTATTGCCTCGTAGTATTGCTTACAATGATTACAAAGATTTCGAATATTTTGATGCAGCTGGTCAAAGACAAGTAAACTATTTCCTTGACGAAACTGGAGCTCCTGGAGGAAACCCATTCTGGTCTGCTTTAAGAGATGATGCTCGTACAGACAAAAGAAACAGATTTATTGGTTTAGCGTCTCTTAAATATCAGATGACTAGTACATTAAGTTTACAAGGTAGAGCTGGTTTAGACCAAATGACAAACAAAAATGTAAGAAATAGATACGCTACAAATGCATTCAACAGTAATATGGGTTCATATAGCGAATCTTATGAAACAGTTAGCGAATTAAACGTTGATGCTTTGCTTTCTTACAATGAAAAATTTGGAGATTTTGCTGTTGGACTTAATGCTGGTGCAAATGCTTTACAACAAAACAGTTCAGGATTAGGTTCTGGTGGTGTATTAAGTAAGAGAAACTACTTTGCATTATCTAATGTTCAGACAATTCAATCTACTTCTACAGCTTCAGAAAAAAGAATCAACTCTGTTTACGCATTTGGTCAATTAGGTTTCAGAAACTATTTATTCTTAGATGTAACAGCTAGAAATGACTGGTCTTCTACTTTGCCAACAGATTATTTCTACCCATCTTTCGGACTTTCTGCGGTTCTTTCAGATATGTTTACATTACCTGAAGTAATCAGTTTTGCGAAAATTAGAGGTTCATATGCTGAAGTTGGTAACGATACAGATCCTTATCAGACACAACAGAGATTCTCTTACATTGGAGGAAATGGTGGTATGTTGTACGGCCAAAGTACAAAAGCAAATCCAAACTTAAAGCCTGAGATTTCTTCTTCAACAGAATTTGGTGCAGATGTTAGATTTTTCAACAACCGTTTAGGTTTAGATTTTACTTATTTCAATACATTAACAAATAACCAAATTTTCTACATCAATACACCTGAACCATCTGGATATTCTAGAGCAATCGTTAACGGTGGAGATATTGAAAATAAAGGTATCGAGCTTACGCTGACAGCAACTCCAATTCAAACAGAAAACTTTACTTGGGATATTACAGCAAACTACGCATCTTATAAGTCTAAAGTAAAATCTATTTATGATGGAAGAGATGAATTAGTTCTTGGTGAAGGACGTTTGGTAAGAAGTAAAGTTGTTGTGGGTGGTGAATACGGAGATTTATATATTAAAGGTTTCCAAAGAGATCCTTCAGGAAACATCATCGTAAATAACGCTGGTATTCCATTGGCAACAAATGGTTTTGATGTTCGTGCAGGTAACTTTAACCCTGATTGGACAGGTGGTTTCAAAAACAATTTCAAATACAAAGATTTTTCTTTAAGTTTCTTAGTTGATTTCCGAATTGGTGGTGAAGTTATTTCATACACTCAGGCTAGACAAGCTGGTCTTGGGGTAAGCGATATTACACTTGCAGGAAGAAATGGTGGAATCATTGTTGATGGTGTTGTTGCTAACGGAAACGGTACGTATTCTCCAAATACAACAAGCATCAATGCAGAGCAATATTGGACTGCTATTGGACAAAGAACTCCTATTGCTGAGCCATTTATTTATGATGCAACAAACATTAGATTAAGAGAGCTTGTTTTTGGTTATTCATTGCCAAAACGTATATTAGGTGATTCAGGATTTTCAAGCATTGACTTTTCTTTAGTGGGTAGAAACTTATTCTTCTTCTTAAACAAAGCAGAACACTTTGATCCAGAAGCAGGTGCGGGTACAGGTAACCTACAAGGGATAGAATCTTTCAACATTCCTTCTACAAGAGATTATGGAGTAAATGTGAAATTTGGATTTTAATTAAAAAAAAGACAACATGAAATATAGTTTTAAAATAAAAACATTAGGAGTTGCATTAATGGCAGTTTCTGTTTTATCAAGCTGCACAGGCGACTTTGATGAAATAAACAAAGATCCGAATTCATTGACTGAAGATCAGTTAGATGCTACTTTAGCGGGGCCTGCATTTGCATCTGCATTGTATGCAGGTATTCATAATGGATCTTACTCATCACCAGGTGTAGATGATCAAGGTACTTGGGGTATCGCAACGGGTATTTTATCTTCAACTTTTATTCACTACCTAAACTGCGGATACGGAACAGAAAGAAATGCTTTCGTTAACGGATACGAAGGTAGAGGATGGACAAGATTTTACACAGTTGCAGCTCCAGCTTTAACAAATGCTTTCAAAGCATCTGAAGGAAACGCAGAAGCTACTGCAATCTTAAAAATCTGGAAAGTTTTTATGTACAACCAAATGGTTGATGCTTACGGGCCAATTCCGTACACAGAAGCAGGTAACGGAAAAGAATCTGTTGCTTATGATAGTGTAGAATTTATTTACGAAGATTTCTTTAAATTGTTAGATGAGGCAAACGCTACGTTATCTTCTTCTTCAGTAACTTCAGTTGCATCACTTGCTCCAAACGATAGAGTTTACGCAGGAAGTGTTGACAGATGGAGAGTTTTTGGAAACAGTATGAGATTACGTTTGGCTTTGAGAATTTCTGACAAGGAACCTGCAAAAGCAAAAACTCAAGCAGAAGCGGCAGTTGCTGCAGGAGTTATGCAGACAAACGATCAAAATGCATTCTTTAAAGCAAGTAATATTACTCCGAACAACTTAAACATGATTGTAAATAGCTGGGGTTATGTAATGACTTCTTCTATGGAAAGTATTTTAGTAGGATACCAAGATCCACGTTTATCAAAATGGTTTGCCCCAATCACTACAGGAGTTTATAGAGGAAATCCAGTTGGAGGTTTAGAAGATCAATTTGGTGCTACTGAATTCTCTAAATTTAATAATGATGAATTAGGTAACGGTTCTGCTAATACACGTAGTGAAACTAAAAACATCGAAATCTTTATGGCTTCTGAAAATTACTTAAGTAGAGCAGAAGGAGCTTTAAACGGATGGAATATGGGCGGAGATGCTAAAACATTATACGAAACAGGAATTAGATTATCTCTTGCACAATGGGGATTCACTGAACCTGCTGTGGTTAATGCTTACATCAACGGAACAAGTTTACCTACGTTGCCAAACATTTTAACATTATATCCAACTTTAGATTTACAAGATATTCCAGTTAAATTGCCAGTGGCTTGGTCTGCATCTACTGCTGATCAAAGAACTCAAATTGCGGTTCAAAAGTACTTAGCAATTTTCCCAGAATCTTGGGAGGCTTGGGCAGATTTACGTAGAAGCGATGCTAAAGTAATCTATCCAATATTGAATACTGATAATCCAGATGCTGGTGTTGGTAAATCTTTAATGAAAAGAATTATCTATACTACAAATGAATACTCATCAAACAAAGCTGCTGTTGATGGCGGAGTTGCCAAATTAGGCGGTCCTGATACAGGGGGAACTAAACTTTGGTGGGACGTAAAATAATTAATTTGGTAAAGTAAAAAATCAAAAGATTTGTTACTTGAGCAGAAGGAGAGGTAACTCTCCTTTTGCTTTTTTCAAAAGTTTTAGTTTAATGTATGTTAAGTTAGGAGTTAAGGGTTAAGGGTTAAGGGTTAAGGGTTAGGAGTTAAGGGTTAGGAGTTAAGGGTTAGGAGTTAAGGGTTAGGAGTTAAGGGTTAGAAGTTAAGGGTTAATGGTTAGGAGGTAGAAGATAAAATTTAAGCGTTAAAACTATCTCGTAGAGATACAATATCGGTAGGTTTAAAATTATAAACGCAATTATTTGTCCCGTAGGGACTAAACATCTCGTTATTTTTTATTATCTTATTTTATCATTTTGCATTTCCCATTTAACAAATAACATTTCACAGATAACATTTCACAAATAACATTTAGAATAAAAATTCACATCAATAAAAATGAATTTCAAATTAAAAAATTATATAACCGCCTTTGCTGCGATTATTTTATGCAATACTATAAGCGCACAAAAAGCAGTTAATATAGAAAGCAGTTATATTGCAGATCCGCCTGCAACGCCAGCAAGTCACGCATCGACTTTAGTAGAATACAAACCAAACGAAATTTTAGCAGCTTGGTTTGGCGGAAAATATGAAGGTGCAAAAGATGTCGGAATTTATATTTCGGCTTATCAAGACAAAAAGTGGTCGGCACCTAAAATGCTCATTCAGCCGTTGATTAAGAACGGAGACACACTTCCTTGCTGGAATCCGGTTTTGTTTAAAAGTAAAAGCCAGAATTTGTATTTGTTTTATAAAATTGGAAAAAATCCGAGAGAATGGTTTGGCGCTATGATTGTTTCGAAAGATAACGGAACAACCTGGGGAGAACCGAAATATCTTCCAGACGGAATTTTAGGTCCAATTCGAAACAAACCAATCGAAACTACACCTGGCGTAATTTTATGCGGAAGCAGCACAGAAAGCGTTAACACAGATGAATGGCGTGTACATGTTGAAGAATATACTGAGGCAACAGATTCTTGGAAAAAAATCGCAGTTGAAAATGAGAAAAATTTCGATATTATTCAGTCAACATTTTTAATTCATAGTGCTACCGATATTCAGATGTTATCTCGAAGCAAACACAACAAAATAGTTTCTAGTTGGTCGGGTGACAATGGCAAAAGCTGGATTCGTACAAATACCATCAATGTCATCAATTCGAATTCGGGTATTGATGCTTTGACTGTTAATAGAAGCACATTTCTACTAGTAAATAATCCTTTGCCAATGGGTAAAGACTGGTTTAACGGACGAAATGTTTTAGATGTTGAATATTCTCGAGACGGTTTAAGATGGAGCAGACTATTCGATCTTGAAAAACAAGAAAAAGGAGAGTTCAGTTATCCGGCCATAATCCAAACCGAAGACAAAAGAATACATGTTTTATATACTTACGATCGAAAATATATTAAACATACCGTTTTTGAGCTTAGTTTATAACAATTTGCAAATGGGACGCTGATGACGCAGATTCGCTTTCGCGAAGACGCTGATGAAAACGGATTTTTTTTATTTTTTGTTTCACGCAGATTAAAAAAAGATTTTAGCAGAAAGCGCAGATTCTTTTTAAAATTAAATAAAAAAGAATTTATTAAATCTGCGTGAAACAAAAAAATCCGTTTTCATCAGCGTCTTTACGAAGTAAATCCGTTTTATCCACGTCCTAAATTTTTAGATTACGAAATATGAAAGTTTTAAAAAACATCATTATTCTGGTAAGTTTCTTTTTTTTGAGCACAACTTCAAATGCTCAAAATATGGCTCAGACATTTTATAAACACGACAAGCATTTATCGTCTGATAAAATGGAAGGGCGTTTTCCAGGTACAAAACAGAATAATAAAGCAGCAGCTTATATTCAGAAGCACTTCAAAAAATATGGTCTGAAAGAATTAGGAAGTTCCTATTATCAGCCTTTTAAAGTTTTTATAAAAGAAGGAATCAACAAAATGAAATCGGATAGCGTGTCGACACAAAATGTTGTGGGTTATGTTGAAGGCTCAGATCCGAAATTAAAAAACGAATACATCGTAATCGGTGCGCACTACGATCACTGGGGTTGGGGCGGACCAGGTTCTGGAAGTAAAAAGAAAGAAGCTTTTGCTATTCATAACGGAGCAGATGATAACGCTTCTGGAGTTTCGGCTTTACTGTGCATTTTAGAAGAAGTTTCTAAGATGAAAGTAAAACCAAAACGAAGCATCATTTTTATTTCGTTCAGCGGAGAAGAAGAAGGATTAGTAGGTTCAAAATATTTTGTGAATCATCTTCCAGTTGCCAAAGAAGCCGTAAAAGTAATGCTCAATATGGATATGGTCGGAAGATTAAATGATAAAAAAGAGCTTTATATGGGCGGTGCAGGAACTTTTCCTAACGGAGTAGAGTTAATGAAAAAACTCCAAGAAAACAGCGGATTAAACCCTGTTATACATGCAGGAGACGTTGGCGGTTCCGATCATGTTTCTTTTTACAAAGAATCGATTTCAGCAGTTGGTTTTCATACAGGCGGACATCCGCAATACCATACACCCGAAGACGATTTCGATTTAATCAATTTTGAAGGCGGTGCATTAGTCTCAAAATATATTTTTAATGCATTAACAGCAATCGCAAATTACGATCAGGATTTGGTTTTTATTAAGCAAAACTAAACAAAGCATTATAAATTAAGGTAACTAGTGAAATTCAAGCTTGTTCAATTTTACATAAAAAGTTAAGTTAATTAGTTTTTGTTGTTAGAAAAGACGGTGTCTATTTAATGTTATAGACACCGTTTCTCATTTTAAAAGTAGCTGTATTAGCTTTATGGCACCTTAAAATGGAAAAATTGTCTGTAAAAAAAAATCTAAAGATGATTAATAATGATCATTTTTTTTGAAGTTTAGGTTGAAATTAGAAAAAAATCTGACTTTACGGATTCCCGTATAGAAATAATATTTCATTAAACTATATTCGTAACATATTTATAATGACTCTAATGATATTATAAAAAAGCTTATGCAGAAACTTTACTTATTTCTTTTTTGTTATTTCACATCTCAATCCCGAAATATTATATGGGATAAATCCTAAAGTGAATGCACCTTAATAACCTGTCAAATCTTTAAATAATATACTGTTAATGAAATTGCAACAAGTTGATTTATAAAGCATGAATTGTTTATCTAATTAACTAAATCGCAGAATTAATAGTTTAAATTTTGGTCGGAAAAACCGAAACAGCGACCCTAAACTGACTGAAGGTAGGTATGTAAAAATAAATTATTATGAAAAATTTTACTTTTTTAATTGTTTTTTTATTTCTGTCAACATTTAAAGGAAATAGTCAAGCTACATCAAGTGGCTCAACATTGACTGTTAGTAATGTGGCAGGTACTGTTATTTATTATGAACATAACATAAATTTGTCAGGAGGATTTATAAGTAGTTCTGGAGCTGGAGCACCATTAAATACTCCAATTAAAATTAAAATTTCGTCAGCAGGAACGAGTGTTAGTCCGCGTTTTGTTACTGGAGAATTAAATGGAGAATGTGATACTTATTCAGTAGGAAGTATGAATTCTACAAATACCGAATTTGTGACTACTTTAAATAACTGTTGCAATTCTGTGGCCGAAGGATTCGCGAACGGAATGCGTTTCGAAATTCCTATAAAATGTACTACTCCTTCTGGCGGCAGCGGTTGTATAACATATAATTTTTCTACTAATTGCGATCTATATTGTGCTACATTTTATTTGTCTTCAAATAATGCTATTTGTAGAGCAAAAAATTATACTGCACAAATAGGATTTACAGATGGTACATCAACTTCAATTATTGTCAATTTCGCATCAAACAATACTGTTTTTTGTTTTGTGAAACCGATTAGCGGTATTTTATCGTCTACTTTTAATGGCTGTACAACATGTTATACAGGTCCAAGTCCTGAAAGAACAGCTAGTGCTATTGAAGAAACTGAATCTAATAGCACGTTTGCGATTATTGTTTCTCCTAATCCGACAACATCAGTGTTAAACTTTACAGGTGAAAACTTAGAAAAATATAATATTTCCTTGTTTGATTCAAAAGGCAAAAAAATGATTAAAGATGCTAAAATAACTTCTCAAATTAATGTTGAGAATTTTACTAAAGGGATATATGTGTATGTTATTACAGACGCAAATGGTTTTAAGCAGGAAGGGAAAATTATTAAAGATTAATTTTTTGAATGTTTAATCGATTTATAATAATAAGCGCAGAAAAACAGCCTTAAGGCTGTTTTTTGTTTTTGATTTAAATTCATTAAGAGATTAGTTTTTTTGTTGAAGGCGGTGTCTATCAAATAGTATAGACGCCGTCTTTGACTTTAAAAGCCCATGCTGCCATTGCATCAATAACGGGCAATAAACCAGTTCCTGCATTGCTTAATTTGTACGTTACAAATGGCGGTACGACAGGTTTTGCTTCGCGAATAACCAATCCGTCTGCTTCTAATTGTTTTAAATGCTGAATAAGCATTTTTTCTGTAACAGCAGGAATAGCTCTTTTCAATTCGCTGTAGCGTTTATCTCCAGTCGATAAATGATATAAAATGATAGGTTTCCAGTAGCCTCCAATTTTCTCCATAACAAAAGTTACAGGACATTTTTCCAACGCATACTGCTTGTTTTCCTGAATTGTAGACGATTCTTTAATTGCGGTCATAATACATACTTTAGGGTAAGTACTTGTATAAAAGTAAGTACAAATATACCTTTGTCTTGTTAAATAAAAAAACATTTTAAGATGAAAATTATAATTTCAGGTTCATTAGGAAACATAGGAAAGCCATTAACGGCACAATTAGTACAGTCAGGACACGACGTAACAGTTATCAGCAGTAATGCAGATCGAAAAGAGGCAATTGAAAATTTGGGAGCAAAAGCAGCAGTCGGATCAGTTAGCGATGCCGATTTTCTTTCTCAAACTTTTGCTGGTGCAGACGCTCTTTTTGCGATGACTCCTCCTAATATGGGTGGTGTCAATATTATTCAAAATACTACAGATGCTGGTGCCGCTTTCGCGAAAGCAATCCAAAACGCCAACATTAAGAGAGTAGTAATGCTAAGCAGTATTGGAGCCGATTTGCCAGCAGGAAACGGGCCAATTGCAGGTTTGTATAATATTGAGAAGATTTACGAGAAATTAGATAATTCTATTACGTTTTTAAGAGCGGGATATTTCTATTTCAATTTCTTTAATGATATCCCGATGATAAAAGGAGCGGGGATCATGGGAGCCAATTTTCCGGCTTCAAACCGCATTCCATTAGTGCATCCAGAAGATATTGCTACAGCTGCCGCAGAAGAATTACAAAAGACTCAAGAAGGGCAAAATATTCGCTATATTATTAGTGATGTAAAAACACCTTCAGAAATTGTAAAAGCGTTTGGATCTGCCATTGGCAAACCAGAACTTCCGTGGGTTGAATTTACAGACGAACAATATTTTGGCGGAATGACGCAAGCTGGTGTTGCAGAAGAAATGGCAGGTCTATATACCGAAATGGGAACGGGTTTAAGAAACGAAACCATAGCTGCAGATTTCTTAAACAATGATGGAAAGGCAAATGGTAAAATCAAATTGGAAGATTTTGCAAAAGAATTTGCTTCAAAATTTTAGTGCTTTAAATATTTTAAACACATAGAAACATTCCCGATAGCTATCGGGATTTAAAAGAAAAAAAGGCGTTTCACTTGTTTAAATGCACATAGCAGACACGTGAAATTATTTATTTCTTCTTATGCTTTCACATAAAAAAATCTATGTTTGTAGACTAAACTCACTTAATAAAAAAAAACATTCCGCTTACTATAAATAGAAGCGGAATGTTCAATTAAAAAAAAAATCAATGAATGAAATTTAGAGATTGTTCTTCACAATCTTATTTTTTTAGAATACCCCAATGTAATGGTTTCCTGGTTTGTTTAGCAATTTAGCACCTTTAGTAACTTTTCCAGAAGGAATATCAATTACATAAATGTTACCATCTTTTCCAACTGGTGTTACTGCAATGTAGAAATTGTTTCCATCAACAACAAAACCTTGGTATTGTCCGAAATCTAAATCGGCATCGTAATCAATTCCTTCCACTTTTGTAGCTGTTCTTGTATTCAAATCCAATCTAGCCAAATAACCTTGATCAGTTCCTTCAAAAGTATATACAGCATAAGCAATTCCATTTCCAGCATATCTCCAAGCATCGATGTAGCTTCCTTTTACTCCCAATGCAGTATCTAAACTAAATACATAATTGTCATCGTATTGATTATTTTGACCAATTCTTAAAATATAAGAACCTTTTTGAGCATCTCTTTGAGTAGCTTGGTAGATATTACCATCTGTAGCTACAAAACTGTTAAAACTTCTATATCCGCTTGTATCACCAAAACCAACTTTTGAAGTAATAACTACAGGATTTTCTAACGAAGGATAATCAACAATAACAGATTTTGAACCTAAACGTGTGAAAGATGATGCATTTTGTCCTGTTGTAGGATCTGTTTTACGCATCCAAGTTCCAATGATTAATTTGTTTCCTGCTTTGTTAAGTGTTGGAGCATCTAGACGGAAAATATGGTGTCCTTGAGCTTCTTCTTCAGTGCTTAACGGAATTTCATATTGTTTGAATGCAGAAATTAGAGTTTGCTTCATGTCTAAAGACAATACAGTTGCAGTTCCTCTGGTGTATTTGTATGTTTTGTCTTCGTTTGTATTTACAATTGGAGAAGAAACGTTTACAGCAACTCCTGTTTTATCTCCGTCGAAAAGTTTTACCCATCTTGGTGAAGTTCCTGCGTATTGAGAAATATTAACTTTTGCTGCAGATTCTACAAATTTATTTGCACCCGTTACCTGATACGTCATAAATTCTCCCCCGTTTGCACCCGTATACGTAATATTAAAAAGTGTATTTCCGTCTACAGAAGATTGCAAACGAGCCGTTCTGTTTGACTGAACAGCCATTCCCTGATCATAAACATTTACAGAAAAATTTGGATCAATTGCATTTTCTTTACTAATAGCAAAAACTCTAGTTCCACCGTTTCCGTCACCAGGTTCAGTCTGCATTAAAGCCCCCGCAACAGTAATCCATCTTCCGTCTGTTACTGGGTTTACAGGTTCTGTATTTTCATTTTTGTTATCATCGCTGCTACACGATGTCAATGCCAACGAACTTAGAGCCAAGCTGAAAGCAAATAGTTTAAAAGTGTTTTTCATTGTATCTGATTTAAAAAATTAGTTATTTATTGAATTGATTAAAATTTATTAAGTGTATAGTTTAATTTTAAATAAAAAGCTCTTCCGGGTTTTTGAGCGGCAAAATTGTCGTAAACCTCCTCGTCGAGAATATTTCGGGCATCAAAACTGACAATGAATTTTTTGTCCGGAAAAACATAACTCAGTCCCAAATCCTGCGGAAATTGCGCTGTTGTTCTGTCAATTTCTAGCCACGAAGTATAAAATGGCGTTACATAATTGCAGTTGTAATACAAATTAAGTTCTGACTTATTTTGAATTACATTCTTTAAATTATACTGCATATTTCCATTAATGGTGAAATAGGGCTCGTTTGGCAATTGCTGATTGAAATACGGAAGCGTGTTTCCGTTTTTATCGTATTGATCTTTAAAAAGCGTATTAAACTTTGAAATATTCATTCCTGCAAAAAATCTTTCGTTATATGAATATTGAAAAGAAGCTTCAAAACCAACAGATTGTGCACTTCCTAAATTGATAAATGGCGAAGACTGAACAGCTTCATTTATACGATCACTAATCTGACGAACAATTTTATCTTTAGTATTTCTCCAAAAACCATTTCCGGAAATAGTCAATTTATGCTTTTGCATAATGTAAGGTCCAAATCTAAATCCTGCATTTATATTGTTGCTATATTCAGGTTTTAAGCTGCTGTTCCCGATTATATTTTCCCCGGGAAAACCGAAGATTTCATTCTCAGACGGAAGCCTGATTGCTTTTTCTGCCGAAACCATTAACATTGCTTTTGGCACAACAAAGTACGAAGTTGCAAATCCGTAGCCGTTATCGTTTGTAGTTACCGAACTTAAAACTTCTTTAATAGTAGCCTGACCGCCAACGTTTTCAATCAAAGGTTCACGCTGATTGGTTTTTAAAGAATAATTTTTGAAGAAAATATTAGCATGCAAACGAGATTCAAAAGCTTTCATTTCATAAGCCAGAGAAGAAACTACTTTATTTAAATTACGTCTTACATCAAAATTTCTTTCCAGTTCAGATTTCATTTCATCTCTTTCATTTCGGATAATGGCATACGTCATACTATTCACCATAATTTTATGATTATCAGAAAGCGAATAACTTAATCCTGCTCTAGTATTAAAAATATTAGAAGTTAAATGATTCACCGTTGGCGCACCTTGCTGAGCGCCACCAATAGTCTTAACAGGATCTCCGTATAATCCTAAAGCTTTTTCGCCATTCCAGTTGTAGTTCCATTTTACGGTATCATTGATTACGTCATTTCTATGACTGTATGTTGCAATTACAGAAAGATCCAATTTCTTAATCAGGAAATCTTTCTTGTTGTAGTTCAGACTGTAAACATTAGCTGCGGCTTCACTAAAACGTCCTTTATACGGTTTGGTCATATACTGTCCATGCTGAATCTGACTATAATCCTGCGAACCATTATAACTGATTAAAAAAGTATCTGCCCAGTCCACATTGGTGTAACCTGCTTCAAATCTTCCTCCGATAGAGCGATACATGCTCTCGAATCTTTTGGCACGAATGTATTCGTAGCGTCCGTTTGGTGCAATGTTATAAACCCATCGTCCCCAAACTTCATAATCATTATCCGAATAATTCTGAAAAGCGTTTGCCTTTACTGTAAAGCCTTTTTCATTTCTGTAAGAAGTACTGATATTTGACTGAATGGTATTAAAAGAACCATAAGAAACAGAAGCATTCAAAGTATTTCTGGCTCCTTTTTTCAGTACCACGTTAATAGCACCTCCAAGTGAATCATCTGACAAATAAGCAGGAACGACACCTTTAAAAACCTCGATTCGCTCAATTAAAGCAGGTGGGATACTATTTAAACTAAAAGAACTACCATAAGTTTGAATAGGAACACCATCTATAAAAATTTTAATCGCAGCTCCAGACATTCCGTTAATATTATAAACAACACTAGATCCCAATCCTCCATTTTGTCTTACACGAACACCGCCGGAGCGATCCAGTAAATCATTAGTTTGAAGATTTCTCTTTGCAGCTTCCTCTGTTTCAATAACGTTCACGGCAAATCCCTGCTCAATAATTTCTTTTTTAAATGTCTTTTTCTGCACCAAAACCTCATTTAATGATTTGGCATCGTTTCGTTGAAGTAAAATAGAAATCTCTAAGTTTGCTTTGTTAAGAGTAACTTTAGTCGTTTTCTTTTGCGCTTCCATAGAAGACGTTTCCAAAATGTATTCTCCGTATTTAACGCCTTTTATTTCAAAACGCCCACTGTCGTCAACAATCGCGTATTTTTGAGTTCCTCTGATGGAAACTGTTGATCCATAAGCCAATTCGTTTTGGCTGTAAGAAACTTTTCCCGAAATAGTTCCGGTTTGTGACCAGCTTGTAATCGTAATAAAAAATAGAAGTAGAATTAATCTCATTATAGTCTGCGAATAAAAGTGCTGCAAACTTATGTGATAATTTAAATTTAATCTAAATAAACATATTAGAAGATTATTAGAATTGTGTTGTTGATTCTAATGTTGTTTTAATGTTAATTTTTTGAAACTATCTAAGTCATATAAGATAACTTATAGTTTTAACAGCAAAGAGCTAAGTCGGATACTCGCAAAGCAAATATTTTAATCTCGCAAAGTCGCGGAGGCGCAAATTTTATAATGAGTTGCCTCAAGCTTTAGCTGGACGTTATCTTAAGGAAAAATGAAAAAGGCTTTAGCCAAACTAGGCAAAAAATCATTGCCAATTACGATGCATGTAACATAGCCCAAGGTTTCAACCTTGGGTACCCAACGAATTAACGTACGCATTATAATAAAATTCCTCAAAGTTTCAACGTTGAGATAAATATGATAATATATTCGTTATTTATTGTGTACACAAGGTTGAAACCTTGGGCTATATTTGAAAATCTAATGTGGATTTTTTTGTAAAGTTGTAAATCTATTAAAATTTAAAAAACTTAGCGTCTTAGCGACTTTGCGAGATTATTTCTTTTCAATTGGATAGAAAATTCTTTCTGTGCTTTGCGGTTAAATCATTACAATTTATAAGCAAAATTCTTAGATTTAATAACTTTCCCTTTATTGGTAATCATTACACAGCTATAATCGGGAAATTTTTGAAGTAAAAGCAATCCTTCTTTTTGGCCTAAAACCATCATAGAAGTGCTTAATCCGTTTGCGGTTTCGGCATTTGGGCCAAAAACAGTAACACTGCACAAACCAGTTGCAGGATAACCAGTTGCAGGATTTATAATATGCGAATAACGTTTTCCGTTAAAAACCACAAACTTTTCATAATTGCCAGAAGTTGTAACAGCTCCTTCTTTCAACGGAACCGCAGCTAAAATTTTTTCCGGTTTAAACGGATTCGTAATTCCAATTTTCCAATCTTTTCCGTTGGGCTGTTTTCCCCACGTGCTCATGTCACCAGAACCGTTTATAATTCCCGCTTGAACACCTTTTGCAATCATCATGGCTCGACATTTATCGGTTGCATAACCTTCGCCTAAAGCGCCAAAACCAATTTTCATTCCTTTTAATTTCAAGAAAATGGTCGATTGAATGCTGTCTAAAATGATGTTTTTATACCCCACTTTTTCTACCGATTTTTTTATGGCTTCCGCCGAAGGCATTTCGGTCATTGAACCGTCAAATTTCCAAATGCGATCTAAGGCAGCAAAACTAATATCAAACCCACCATTTGTTATTTCAGAAAATTTGATAGCTCTTTGCGTCAATTCAAAAACTTCACGATCTACTTTTATCGGTTTAATTCCCGCATTCTGATTGACTTCAGAAACTTGAGAATCGGTTTTCCAATCGGAGATTAAGTTTTCAATTCGGGTAATTTCACCAATTACAATATCGATATTCTGCTCAGCCGAAAGAGAGTCTTTGTCAACAATGCTAATATCAAAACGTCCGCCCATAAGAAGCGTTGTTCTTTTTCGTAATACTTGTGAATGTGCTGAAAAGCAACAAATAATTGTATATAGAAGCAAGAATTTATGTGATATTTTATGCATAGAAAATTGATAGGAAATACATATGTATCGGGTTTACTTCGTAAAGATACGGATTGAGTAGATTTTTTGTTTCACTCAGATTTTTAATGATTTAAGCAGATTTAATAGATTTTTTTATTTAATTAAAATGATTTAAAAGAATAAATCTGCGCTTTCTGCTAAAATCTTTTTAAATCTGCGTGAAACAAAAAAATCCGTTTTATCTGTGTCTTCGCGATAGCGAATCGGTGTCATCCGCGTATAATTTATTACAATCAGCTTAATAGCAATCTGTCAAAAACTGCTTATTAGCTTTATATTCTTCGAGTGTTTTTAATCCTTTTGTTTCGCACAATTCGCTTAAAATAGCTTCAACATCTTTCTGCATGGCAAGCGAACCGCAGATCATAATGACGCCGTCTTTTTTCAATAAAGTCACAAAAAAAGAAGCATCTCTTTTAATTAAATCCATCACATAAATATGCTCCGCTTCACGCGATAAGGCAACATGAAAATTGTCCAAATGTTCCTTCTGAATCATGATTCCAGCGAACTTTTTATAAGCCATTAAAGTTGGCGTTTCCATTCTAAAACCGCTGTACAAGTGAAGCTCTTGTTTCGTTTTATTCTGTTCAATCATTCCTAAGAAAGGCGCAATACCCGTTCCGTTTGAAATGAAAGCCACTCTAGGAGCTTTCTTTGGAAGATGAAAAGCAGTATTTTTAACAATTTGTGCTTTTATCACATTTCCAGGTTCCAAAGCATTCAAGAAACCAGAACCCAATCCGTTTGGATGCAGTTTTACAACTAATTGGATATTTCCAGAATGATTTCCGATCGAGTAGAGGCGTTCTCTAGAATCGTTGGCAGGATAGATGGCTAATAGATCGCCAGAACTAAATTTAGCTCTCGCATTAGCTCTCAAAGTCAGAATAAAAGTATGTTCGGTTTCAGAAATTGGTGTTTTGTCTAAAACCATTAATTTTTGCAATCCTTTCGGAACATGATTGTATAAAGAAGGAGTTGTTGCTAGCGGAATTCCCGTTTTTTCGCTCCATAATTTTACCCATTCTACAAATTCCACCGCCGATTTATCATTTACAGTCTGTAATTTCAAATAACGTTCTGCCCATTTTTGTTTTCCTAAAAGCTGATCAATTTCAATAGCAAATTGGCAAAAATCAGGATATGATTTAGAACCAAAACCTACAACAGAAAAATTAATATTTTGCTCTTGATTCTGTTTTTCTAAAAGAGTTTTGAATTGCCTTCCGTTAGAAGGAGCATCTCCCAAGCCATGAGTTGATGTAAAAACAATAATATGCTCGGCTTTCGGATAAACAGAAAACTTATTCAATTCGCTGACAAAAACTTTTTGTCCGTGATTAATTAATTGTTTCTGAATGGAATTTGCAAATCGGAATGTGCTTCCGTTTTCTGAACCGACCAAAAGGATAAATGTACTTTCGCTTGCTTTAAATTTATTCTTAATTCGGCTTGATCTTCTTTTCAGCGTAATCGCAAAACCAGAATAAATAAAGAATAAAATATTAAGGCAGGCAATAGCTAAAATTACCGCCCAGATTCTGTTGATTCTTCCTGTATGAAGATCTAGACTTAATGCTGCAAATTGTGCCGTCATTGGAGAAAGCTTTTCAGAAATTACAGTTCCTGTGACCTGATTTACTTCAACTTCTCGGTCTTTCAATTCAATAATATAATATTCTTCTGGATCATCCGTAAAAGGGAATTCGATCTTTTTTACATTAGATAATAAAGTGGTATTGAATATTGAAGTTGTTTTGACTTTGTCTGAAAGCTCTGTTTTTACAGGTTTTACTTTTTCTTTGCCCATAAAAAAGTTAAATCTTTCTAGCGATAAATAAGTCCCCGTAAGGGCAATAATTAATATAGGAATTAAAGCCAATCTTCCTAAAAGCACATGATAATATTGTGCAAAATATTCTTTGATTATTTTAGAAAAGAAATTTCGGATGCCGCGCTGTCTTTTTAAAACCAGAACGAAACCCGAAATTGCTATTAATAATAAGCAAAAAGAAATTACACCTACAAAAAAACGTCCTGCTTCATGAAGAAACAGCGAACGGTGTAGACTCGTAATCCAATTTATGAATTCGCTTTTCTTTGCAGGAGTTCCTAGTGCCTTTCCAGTTTTTGGATCAATGTAGGCGCTAACGTCATTTCCGTCTGCATCAATGGCTTGAAGCGTTACAAACTGATTGTAATCTACACTTAATTCTGTAATTTCTGAATATTCTTTCTTTAAAACGGGTAGCGTTTCGCCCAAAGTTATTTTATTAAAATTTTCAGCTTTATACGGAAGCGTTTTTTCCTGAACCGCATCGACGGCCAGAATGATTCCAGTTACCGAAGCCAAAAGCAAAAAAATAGAAGAAAATAAGGCCAAAGCCAAGTGTGCGTAACGCCAAAAAGAAAGAGTCATTGAGTGTATTCTAGAAATGTAATCGTATTATATTTTGCTTAATCTTACGTATTTGATGTAGCCTTTGCCATCTGTTTTATCAGCAAGACCGTCAGTTGAAAGCGGAATTTCAAGATCGCTGACATAGTATTTCTGATCTTCAACAGCAGTTTCAAAACGTAATTTGTATCCTTTATTAATTTTAGAATTTTCGATTTCGATGGTAGTCACGCTACGGTCACCGCCCGTTACAGAAGCACCAGTTTTAGCACTGATGTCATCATTTTTTAGCGTGTGAAATTTATTCCATTCTTTCAATGATTTGTACCATTTTTTGTCATCGCCCATTACATAAAGCGTTTTTTCGTATTCACCGCTTGCATTAATCAGAGAAACAACGATATAAGCACCTTCTCCCATATAATTATTCATCTGCAGCATAATCTTGTATTTGCTTGATTGTGCCTGAGATTGAAAAGATGCTAAAAAAATAAAAGCGCCCGCAAGAGCCATTTTTAATATTGATTTCATAAAAATTGTATGTATTGATTGGTAATTTAAATTCTAAAATTCAAATTCCAAATCCCAAAAATAGAGTTTGGAATTTGGAATTTCAAATATTGATTATTATCTAATTGTTTTATTTTAAAAATTCAACAGAAACGTTGTTTTTAGTGAGTAAGTCATTTTCTTTAGCTAAAGCGTAAGCCGTTTCGTCAAATTCTGTGCTGATGTCTTTTTTCGCCCCAGCAGAAACTAGATATTTTAAAATAGCATCATCTTTAGAAGTCATTGCCGCTCTGTGCAAAGCGGTTAAGCCATCTTTATTTTTAGCATTAATGTCAACTTTTAAATCAGTGATTTTTTTAAGAAGATCGACATCATTTTTCGTAATCGCTACATGATACAAAGTATTTCCGTCTTTTTGAGGAGCAGCTAGGTTTAATCCTTTGTCTTGAAGCAGTTTTGCCTTTACATCAAAAGGATCTGTAGCTGTTTTTTCTTTTCCAGCAGGACGATAAGATTGTACTAAATAAACACCCAAATTATTTCCGTCTTTATCTTTAACATTAACATCGGCACCTTTAGCCAAAAGTAAATTTACCGCTTCTGGAGTTCCATATTGTACTGCTTTTGTTAAAGCCGATTCTCCTTTTACATTCTGTGCATTTACGTTTTTTGCTTTCGGAAGAAAAAGCTCTAATACAGCAATTTCTCTTGCCGAAGCTGCAGCCATAACAGGCGTATTTCCTTCTTTATCAGCTTTGTTTACATCAACACCTTTGTCTAAAAAATATTTAATAATATCGGTCTGATTGGGTTTTCCAGCCAAAATGTGCAATACATTTTGTCCTGCTTTGTTTTGAGCTGTTGCTTTAATTTTTACTTCTTCAACCAAGTATTTATACGTTTCAAGCGTATTGGTTTCTCTTCGGCTTCCTTGTGCTGCAACCAAAAGTGCATTATCCGTTGGTTTAATTCCTTTTTCTAAAAGTTTCTTCAATAGCGCAATATTTCCAGATCTTGCGGCATACGTAAAAGCAGTATTTCCATCATTATCAACATCTCTAATAGACATTCCTTTAGTAGAAAAATAGTCGGCAGCTTTTAAATCTTTATCTGACGGAATAGCCAAGAGCAAAAGATTAGCACCGTTTGCATATTTTTTGGTCGGATTAATTCCTGCCTTAAAAAATGCCTCATACATTTCTGGATTAGATTGTCCGTTTGAAGCGGCAAAATCTGCTGGAGCAGTTCCGTGGCTATCTTCAAAATTTACGTCAGAACCTTTAGCAATTAAATATTGCACTAGTGCTGTATTGCCTTTGTAAGCCGCCCAGTGCAGGTAAATACGGTTATCGTGCGTTAATTTTGTAATTGAATTTCCAGGCTGATCGATTAAAAATTTGATTGTTTCTACTGGAGCATCATTGTTGATTGCTAAAGTTGTAACATCAAAAGCATTTACATTGGCTTCTGCTGGATTGTTTCCTTTTGCGATTTCAGCTTTCACATTTTCTGTACTTGGAGAAGTTTTCCAGTAAGCAGCATCTAAAAGCGTATTTTTTTGCTGCGCGCTCACAAATAATGTTGTTGCGAATGCAAAAGAAACAAGTAGATTCTTTTTCATATCGAAATGTAATTTATAGTTGTTAGAATAATATGTTTTTGGAATTTCTTTATCTATTTAGAATAAATAAAAATAAAGCAAATGTAAAGATTAATATTTTTAAACCAACAACAATTTGAAGTAAAAAGCCTTTTTTGATTGATATTTACTAATTTTTAAGAATCAGCTAAGTTCATTTTAATCTTTCTGTAATGTTGTCTAAAATATTTTTAAATCCTGTTTGTTCGATAATATAGATATTGAATTAAAGTGGCACTAAAAAAATAACTTTTGAGAGGTTTCTAGATAAAAAATTACCTTCGTCGAATTTTAACTGTTAAAGTTGATTTAAATCATTAGTTTATTAAAATCAATTATTTTGAGTTTTATTCGATTTACTGTAATTGGTTGTAATAAAATGTGTTATAAAGGATTTTAAAAAGGGATTAAAATTCTATTTAGAATCGTTATTAATAATTCGACGTTTTTTTTCTCTCGAAAATTCGACTTTAAAAAATGGGTTGTTGATAACTTACTTTCGAATCTGTTCTAAAATCAATGCTTTTTTGATGTTGATAACTTCACAAGGATTATATAGAAAATGCTAGTTCATTGCGAATTACAAAATGCTCGCGAGCTGTTGATAAAAATTCTTTCAGTGCTCTTTTTTGAAGTTTTAAAACTGTTGATAATTGGGCTGATTTTTAACACCAAAAACTAGACAAGAGAATATATGCGACTTAAATTTGTATAAATAGAAAAACACGCTGCCACTTCCCCAAATACAGTATTCCGTTTTTCTATCTTAAAAAAGTCACTTAAAACTCTATATATATGTCAATTTTTGATAAAAGAATCAATTATAAACCTTTTGAATATCCTGAGGTTCTGCAATTTACCGAAGCAATTAATAAAGCTTACTGGGTACACACTGAAGTAGATTTTACTGCCGATACGCAAGACTTTCATGCGCATTTAAACTTGGCAGAAAAAACAGCAATCAAAAATAGCTTATTGGCAATTGCACAGATTGAGGTAGCTGTAAAAAGTTTTTGGGGTAATATATATGAGCATTTTCCAAAACCAGAATTCAACGGATTGGGAACTACTTTTGCAGAATGTGAATTTAGACATTCTGAAGCTTATTCTCGTTTGCTAGAAGTTTTAGGTTATAATGACGAATTCGAAAGACTATTGGACGTTCCCGTTATTCGCAGACGTGTAGATTATCTTTCTAATGTATTAAAAGATACCAAATCTCAGGATAATAGAAAATATATGGTTTCGTTGATTTTGTTCAGTATTTTGATTGAGAACGTGTCTTTATTCAGTCAGTTTGCCATTTTGTTGTCATTCACAAGATTCAAAGGATATATGAAGAATGTGAGCAATATTATCGCTTGGACTTCAATTGATGAACAGATTCATGCTAATGGTGGAATTTACATCATTAATAAAATCCGTGAAGAGTTTCCAGAATATTTTGATGCGCCAACTTTAGAATTAATTAGAGAAACGGTAAAAGAATCAATTACTGTTGAAGCGGATATCTTGGATTGGATTTTTGAAAATGGAGCAGTTGAAACCATAAATAAAGAAGATTTGGTAAACTTTATGAAATTTAGAATTGATGAAAGTTTGAAACAAATCAACATCGAAACTATTTTTAATGTTTCTCCAGATGAATATTCAAAAATGACTTGGTTTGAAGAAGAGGTTTTTGCCAACAGTCTAGACGATTTCTTTGCAAAACGTCCTGTAGAATATACAAAACACGATAAGAGCATCACAGCAAACGACCTTTTCTAATACAAGCCCATAATATATGAATACGATAGACACAAACCCAGCAAATAATACTTTTGAGCCACAAAATGACAGCAAAATGTGGTGGAAAAATTCTGAAAGTGAACAGATTTTAAACCGCGGTTATCTTCTAAAAGGAGAAACTGTAGAAGGAGCAATCGATAGAATTTGTACCGCAGCAGCTAGAAGACTGTACAAACCAGAATTGAAAGAATCTTTCATGGAAATGATCGAAAGAGGCTGGATGAGTATCAGTTCGCCAGTTTGGGCCAATATGGGAACAGAAAGAGGATTGCCAATTTCTTGTTTTAATGTACATGTTCCAGATAAAATTGAAGGAATTACGCATAAGCTTGGAGAGGTAATTATGCAAACTAAAATAGGAGGTGGAACTTCTGGTTATTTTGGTGAATTGCGCGAGCGCGGAAGTGCTGTAACAGACAACGGAAAGAGTAGTGGTGCGGTAAGTTTTATGAAACTTTTTGATACAGCTATGGATACGATTTCTCAAGGTGGAGTTCGTCGCGGTGCGTTTGCAGCTTACTTAGATGTGGATCACCCAGATATTGAAGAGTTTTTGAAAATTAAAAGTATCGGAAACCCAATTCAGAACTTGTTTACAGGAATATGCGTGCCAGATTATTGGATGCAGGAAATGATCGATGGAGATGCAGAGAAAAGACAAATTTGGGCAAAAGTACTAGAAAGCCGTCAGCAAAAAGGTTTGCCTTATATTTTCTTTAGCGATAACGTAAATAAAAACAAACCGCAAGTTTATAAAGATCAGAATCTTAGAATCAATGCAAGTAACTTATGCAGCGAGATTATGCTTCCTTCAACTCAGGATGAATCATTTATCTGCTGTTTGTCTTCTATGAATTTAGAATTATATGAAGAATGGAAAGATACTGAAGCAGTAAAATTAGCGATCTTTTTCTTAGATGCCGTTTTACAAGAGTTTATCGAAAAAACAGAAGGCAACTATTATCTTTCTGCAGCGAATAAATTTGCTAAAAGACACCGTGCGCTTGGTTTAGGCGTTTTAGGATGGCATTCTTATTTACAGAAAAATATGATTCCGTTTGAAGGAATGGAAGCTAAAATGAAAACGACTGAGATTTTTAAACATATTAGCGATAAAGCTGATAAAGCAAGTCAGGAATTGGCTAGAATTTATGGCGAACCAGAATTGTTAAAAGGGTACGGAAGACGTAATACGACAACAATGGCAATTGCTCCAACAACATCTTCTTCGGCAATTTTAGGGCAAACTTCGCCAGGAATTGAGCCTTTCAGCAGTAATTATTACAAAGCTGGATTAAGCAAAGGGAATTTTATGCGTAAAAATAAATACCTTAAAAAACTGTTGGAAGAAAAAGGTTTAGACAACGAAGAAGTTTGGAGAGGAATTATGCTAAACGGAGGAAGCGTTCAGCATATGGAACAATTGACTAAAGAAGAAAAAGATGTTTTTAAAACATTTAAAGAAATCAGTCAATTAGAAATTGTACAGCAGGCAGGAATTCGTCAGAAGTTTGTAGATCAAGGACAAAGTTTAAATCTTAATATTCCAGCTGAATTGGCAATTAAAGATGTAAATCGTTTAATGATCGAAGCTTGGCAGCAAGGAGTAAAAAGTTTATACTACCAAAGAAGCCAGAGCGTTTCTAAAGAATTGGTAACAAGTCTTGTTTCGTGCAGCAGCTGCGAATCGTAAATATCATAAAACCGGATCTTCTTAGATTCGGTTTTTTTTTTTCGCCACGAATTTACGAATTATTTTTGCCACAGATTAAAAATAATTCTCACAGATTTTTAATCCTTTTAATCTGTGCAATCTGTGGCTAATAAAAATAATTCGTGAATTCGTGGCTAAAAAAACTTAGAGTCTTTGTGTCTTAGTGGCAACTCTATTTTTTTAAGGTTAAGCTAATTTAATTCTTATAAAATCTTAATTTAGCACCCAAATTCCTTAATCCAAAATCAAATAAATACCATCTCAATGGAGAATATTACCGTTATTATAATGTTGCTTTTTGGCGTTGCTTTTCTGAGCTTAGTTAGTAAAAGATATAATTTCCCAATTCCGATTGTTTTAGTTTTATGCGGTGTTGTTATTAGCGTTGTTCCTGGACTTCCGGTAATTGCGCTGAGTCCTGAAATCGTGTTTATCGTATTCCTTCCGCCACTTTTGTATCACGCCGCGTGGCATACCAGCTGGTCCGAATTTAAACAGACGATTCGTCCGATAACTTTGGCAGCTGTTGGTCTAGTATTTTTTACTACAGGATTGGTTGCCGTGGTTGCACATTGGCTCATAGATGATATCTCTTGGCCGTTAGCGTTTTTGCTTGGCGCCATTGTTTCGCCTCCAGACGCGGTTTCGGCAACGGCGATTACAAAAGGTTTAGGACTTAATCCGAGATTGATTGCTATTTTGGAAGGAGAAAGTCTAGTAAACGATGCTAGTGGACTTGTTGCATACAAATATGCGCTTACGGCAATTACAGCAGGAAATTTTGTGCTATGGCAGGCAGGATTAAATTTTGTATTAATGTCGGTTTTGGGGGTTGCAATAGGCTTGGCTGTTGGTTACATCATGTATTACATTCATAAAAGATTTGTTTGTGACGATATTATCGAGGTTACGCTTACTTTATTAACGCCATTTGCGTCTTATTTGCTTGCAGAGCATTTTGAAGGTTCGGGAGTTTTGGCAGTAGTAACAACAGGTCTTTTTCTGGCTGCAAGGTCTGGAGCAATCTTTTCTCACGAAAGCAGAATTATGACCAATACGATTTGGGATGTATTAAATAATATCCTAAATGGCTTGATCTTTATTTTAATCGGACTTCAATTGAGACAAATTATAGACGGAATCAGCAATTATTCTGGGAATTCATTATTTATTTGGGGAGCGGTTATTAGTATTGTCGTTATTTTGGTTCGTTTTTTATGGGTTATTCCAGCTACGCTTATTCCAAGAATGATTAGCAAAAAGATTCGTGAAAAGGAAGAATTTGATTATCGCAATATGATCATTTTTGGCTGGTCAGGAATGCGTGGTGTTGTTTCGATGGCTGCTGCTTTGGCGCTTCCGCTAATGCTGAATAAAACGGAAGAATTTCCACTTCGAAATTTAATTATATACTTGGTTTTCTGTGTCATACTTTCGACTTTGATTTTGCAGGGACTAACACTTCCATGGCTTATAAAAAAACTTAAAATCGAGCGTTATTCAATATTGGCAGAGGAATACAACATTCGAAATTTGATTGTTTCTGAAACTATTGCACATATTGAAGATAATTTTTCATTACTGAATGGCGAACTTCTTCATAATATAAAAAGCAAATACGAAGTAAAATTTAACCGTCTGCAAAAAACAGAACTTCCGGCAAATTTCTTCGGAAATGGACAACTTCTTGGCGGCGAAATTTTTAATGATTTTACTAAAATTCAAATCGATCTGCTGAATGTAGAACGTTCAAAATTAGAATCAATGCATAAATCAGGCTCTGTAAACGAAGAAATCTTCCGTAAAATAGAAAAAGAATTAGATTTGGAAGAAACCCGCCTATGGATGGAAATGTATGAGGAAAACTGATAGTGTTATGAGTTATGAGTTATGAGTTAAGGGTTAAGGGTTAAGGGTTATGAGTTATGCAATTACAATTCGTAACTTCTAACTTCTAACTTCTAACTTCTAACTTCTAACTTCTAACTCCTAACTTCTAACTCCTAACCATTAAATAACTCCCATTTTCTGCATTAAGAAAGTCGCGCTTTTATTTTTGCAGATTCCGTTTCGGAGTTTGTAATCGAAATGTAAATCGTTGTTTTGAATTTCGACTTCAAAACATTGATTGGTTAAAATTTGAGGAAATTCGTTTGTTGTTAAGCAAACTTCTATGTCGTGAGTAGCGATGGCGCCAATAGCTTTTTTCGAAATTATTTTCTTAACCACTTCAATTGTTCCGTTTCTTTTGTCATCAGAATTTGTTCCTCTTAAAATTTCATCTAATAAAACAAAAGCAGGCTGATTTTCAAGTGTATCCATGATCTGTTTTAAACGTTTAATTTCAGCAAAGAAATAAGATTCGCTATCCGATAAAGAATCAGATAATCGCATTGAAACTAATACTGGAAGTGGATGAACTTTAGCTTCTGAAGCACAAATAACTGATCCAATTCCACTCAATACCATATTGATTCCTAAGCTTCTCAAAAATGTGCTTTTTCCAGACATGTTCGATCCTGTTAAAATCACGAAAGATTGCGGGTAAAATTGCGTATCATTTCCAATTCTTGTTGCAGGATTAAGCAACGGATGGCTCAAGTTTTTAAACTCAATTTTATATTCAGAATTGATTTCTGGGAAAACAAAATCATCGTTGTTATACGCTAAATTGGCTAAACTGTTTAGCGCTTCAATTTCGCCAATAATAGAAATCCAATAATTCATTTCAGAAGCATAATCTTCTTTCCATTTTAATAATGCTTTTAAAACATGAAGATTGAATAAAAATGTTCCGTTGAATAAAGTCGCTGTAACAAAATTATTGATGGTGTCCATTCTCGAAAACAGCTCAGAAAGCTGTTTTAAATGCTGGCTGGCTTTAGCATTTTTAAAATTAAGCTGTTGCTGCAAATGAATTAACTTTTTTGATTGGAAAGATTCTTTTTCAATTTTTTCAATCAGTAAACTGTATTGTTTTATGATTTTATCAACGTTGTCTGCTTTTGCTATTTCCGACTGGATCCTTTTCACACATCTTCCTAAAACAATCAGATTAGCAATAAAAATATACGTCAAATAAGAAAGTATAATGGTTTTAGAAGTGATAAAATAAGCCGCTAAAAATCCAAAAAAGGTTACAGGAAGAATAATTGAAAGTACAATTAAAGCTTTAGGTAAAGAATTATTTGTATAAGAAGTCCAATATTTTATGGCTTCATAAGAAGCTTTGGAATCATTGCCAATAATGGCAAGCGCTTGAAATTCTTGTCTCCAGTCTATTTTGCTTTTCAATTCGTTAACCGCTTCCTGATTTTCTAAAATTTCAGTTTCAGGCAGCGTATGAAGGAATAGTTCTGCAAGTGTTTTTTTTCCGATAAAAGAAGCTGTTCTGTTGAGATTTTGAAATAAAGAATGCTCTCCAAAAATATCCAAATCGTACGCATACGGATGATGAAAATCTATAAACTCAACACCGTTTTCAAAAGGAGTTTTTTCTCGTTTTAAGAAAGTAATTTCGTTTTGGTTAATTTTTAAAAGCGTGTCGGCCAATAGTTTTTGAAATGACAATCTCGAATGCACTCTCATTAAAAAAAGAAAACCAACAAAAGATAAAACAGCTAGAATAACATAAAGTATTTGATCTGTTTTTATGTAATTAAACATAAAAAACAAGAAAAGAAAAATACTTAATAGCCTCAAAAGGCTTATGCTGTTGTATTTTTTGTTGGTTTTATTATAAAGTTCTGAGTATTTTGCAACATTGTCTGGATATGCTTTCATTCTATTATTTTGCTTGAAATACAAATATAGCTTTTAAGTTACAAAATCATCATAGATTGAAGCTAATCTTCGTGCATCACCAAAATCGGAACCTGGACTTCTTTGGTAATCTTTTTGGTAAAACTTGAATCAAAAAGACTTTCAAAGAAAGAACGTTTGTGTGTTATCGTAGTCAGAATATCAATGTCTTTGTATAACACAAAATCGAGAATAGTTTCTTTAACATCATCACTTGGCAACACTAAAAATTCGACATTTTCTGTTGCAAATTCGCTTTCAAATTCTTTTCTAACTTGATCTGTGACATCAGAATTAGATGTTTTAACATACAAACTTTTAACTTTAGCATCTGTTTTTTTAGCGATTTTTAGAATCTTTTTAAGTTCCTTTTTATCTTTTTCGCGGTAGCGCGTAGTAAAACCAATTGTTTTTACTTTTTTGTATTTAGCATCAATTGGAATACATAAAACCGGAACTTCAACTCCAGAAATCACAGATTCGGTATTAGAACCCGTAAAGAATTTTGTCCAGTCAGAAACGCTGTTGGTACCCATAATCACAAAATCGATTTGATCTTCTTCTACAGCATTTTTCAGGTTATAAACAAGGTCACCATCCATTAGACGGTGTTTTATGACAATATCGTCTAATTTGCGTTCGGCAGCAATTTCTCGAAGTTTAGGAATCTCATCTTTAAACATTTCAAATTTTGCTAATTCAATTGAGCTGTAAATAGAAGCGTAATTCTCTGGAAAGAATTGGCTGTCGTAAACGGGAATCTCGAATGTATGAAGTAAGATTAGTTCGGCGTTTACAACTTTAGCAAATTCTAAAGCATGAACAAATGCATTGGTAGCTGCATCAGAGAAATCGGTTGGAAATAATATCTTTTTCATAGTATTTAAGATTAAGGTTTGTCTCTCAAATTTACTCATTCTGCGAAGAAATTAACCTGATATTTATCAGTATTTTAACACTTAATAATTTGTTAATCTTACTTAATTTGAAGATTTCTCATACGAATGGATGGTAAGTTAGTGCAGAAAATAAATTGCGCTTTTTTTATACCTTTGCAACATGATAAATCAAGATTCTATAGTTGCTCTAGCTACACCTTCGGGTGCTGGAGCCATTGCCATAATTCGTATTTCTGGAGCTGAGGCCATTACAATTGGGAATTCGGTTTTTAAATCTATTAAAAACAAAGATTTAACCAAGCAAAAGACGCATACACTGCACTTAGGGCATATTGTAGACGGAAGCAAAACGTTAGACGAAGTTTTGGTTTCGGTATTTAAAGGTCCGAATTCTTATACGGGCGAAGATACAATTGAAATTTCTTGTCACGGATCGACTTATATTCAGCAGCAGATTATTCAGTTATTGCTTCGAAATGGCTGTAGAATGGCCGATGCTGGTGAATTTACATTGCGGGCTTTTCTTAACGGAAAATTAGATTTGTCTCAAGCAGAAGCCGTTGCCGATTTGATTTCTTCTGATAATGAAGCTTCTCATCAAATTGCAATGCAGCAAATGCGTGGCGGATTCAGTAATGAAATTGCTAAACTTCGCGAGGAACTTCTAAATTTTGCTTCTTTGATTGAATTGGAATTGGATTTTGCAGAAGAAGATGTAGAATTTGCAGATAGAACACAGTTTCATGAATTATTAAACCGAATCGAATTTGTTTTGAAACGTTTAATTGATTCGTTTGCTGTTGGAAATGTAATCAAAAACGGAATTCCAGTTGCTATTGTTGGTGAACCAAATGTAGGGAAATCGACTTTATTGAATGCTTTGTTGAACGAAGAACGTGCCATTGTCTCTGACATTGCGGGAACAACTCGTGACACCATTGAAGATGAATTGGTTATTGGCGGAATCGGTTTTAGATTTATCGATACGGCCGGAATTCGTGATACCAAAGATGTTGTAGAAAGCATCGGAATCAAGAAAACCTTTGAAAAAATTGAGCAGGCGCAAGTTGTCATTTATTTGTTTGATGGTTTAAAGTTTCAGGTTTCAAGTTCCGAGTTTGTATCGGAGATTGAGCAAATAAAGAATAAATATCCGCTAAAACCTTTAGTTATTGTTGTAAATAAAAAAGACATTTTGTCGGCTGAAGAAGTTTTAAATATTACAAGTAAACTTGAAAATCTGAATGCAAAACTTCTTCTAATTTCTGCGAAAGAAAAAATAGGAGTGGAGGATTTAAAGAATGAATTGCTATCATTTGTAAATACTGGCGCACTTCGTAATAATGAAACAATTGTTACTAATACAAGACATTATGATTCGTTATTAAAAGCTTTAGATGAAATCCAAAAAGTAAAATTTGGTTTAGAATCTGGTCTTTCGAGCGATTTAATGGCGCTTGATATTCGTGAAGCTTTATACCAATTCGGACTGATTACAGGTCAGGTTTCTAATGATGAATTATTGGGGAATATTTTTGCTAATTTTTGCATCGGGAAATAGAAGGCGCAAAATAAAACAAAACAAAAATAACGAAAAGAGTTATGGTATTGATAATTAATACTTTGGCTCTTTTTTTTATTGAGGCAAATATAATCTCATTAAAGTAATGATTTATAGATTTTTGTAAAAGGCTTCATTTTTTAATTGATGAGGTTCTTCATCTATTGTCCTGTGACTGCTCTTATTTAATTTTATATTAATGGACTTAACTTCTCGATTGGAATACTGTAAAATTATGTAAAGATTCTGTAAGTAATAGATCTTTATATTATCGTAAATTTGTTTATATACTGGTAATGCACTACAAAAATCAGTCAGAAAAAACAGGGGACCGGCGGGGTTCGTCTGGAGGTTCTGTCCCAAATGATTTAGTTAATTACCTTATACTTTTCAGGCAACCGCCGGCCGCCTAAGGACTCCCTTTTTAAGGGAGTTTTTTTGTATCTTGAATTCAGTGTTTTCTTTGGCGGAAAAGATTATAATTATGAATGGAGCCCATTCAAGATGTAGCTAAACGTATAGGAAGATGAAATGGCGTTCAATAAAAAAATCAGCGAGAATTTTGTTCTATTACAAAAGCTTTGAGATCTGCCATCATTCCGTCTCTAAATTTCCATACATCACAGTATTCGTAATGTGTTGTTTTTCCGTCGTTATCCTTTAAACTTATTTTTCCCACTACGGTTACAAAATCACCGTCAGCAATAGTTTCTTCCACATCAAAAGTTGGAGGTGTGGTGTAAGTATCTTCCATATATTTTCTCACGGCTTCTTTTCCGATCAAGATTTGATCGCCTACAAATGTCCATGTAACATCCTCGGTACAATAAATTAAAAAACCGTCATTGTTTCCTGCTGTAACTTCAGCGTTAGCTTTCTGCAGCGTTTCTTTATTTTTTTGTGGTGTCATATCTAATTTTATTAATAACCTTAAAGATAAGACATCGATTACTTATTAAAAACTGAAGAAGTAAAAAAAAATATATTGATTTTATTTCTAATGACTTAGCTTGTAATATTATATAACAAACCCGCAAAACTATATAATTATTTCTTTTTCTTGATAGCTATTTTTAAGATCAATAAAAATCTGATACTATGACATCTAATCACGATTATGTTCTTTATAATAAAAATATAGAAGTACAGCAACAAGACGAACAAGAGATTATGCAGAAAATAGTTGATTCTATGGCGAGAGTTAACAAATTAATGTACGAAAAATACCGTCACGCCATACGCGATGCACACGCTAAAAGCCATGGAATTCTAAAAGGAGAACTTCATATCTATGATAATCTGCCCGAACATCTTTCACAGGGAATTTTCAGAAACGCTAAAACCTATCCCGTTATAGTCCGTTTCTCTACGGCGCAGTCATCTATTGTACCTGATAAAATGTCGGCGTTTAGAGGAATGGCAATAAAAATAATCGGTGTAGAAGGAGAGAAACTCTTGCCAGAATTAGCCGATGCAATTACTCAAGACTTTTTACTTGTCAACTATCCCATTATACCAACGGGAACGATAAAAGAATATTTAAAAATGCAGGAAGGAATAGAAAGCCAGACACAGAATGGAGAGTTCGTTCAAAAGATAGCACAAAAAGCTGCAGTGGGGGTACAAAATGTTCTTGCTGCTGTCGGTTTGGCTGACGACACCAACCATTTGAGTGCGCCTGGACCCCATATTTTAGGCGATACTTATTTCAGTATGGCAGCACTTCGTTACGGAGATTACGTAGCAAAAATCAATGTAAAACCGCTTTCTAAAAATGTAAAAGAATTAGCAGGGAAAAAGGTCGACGAGAAGATTATGGATGAAGATGAAAATGCGTTTTTAACCAAAATTATTTCTGATTTCTTTCAAACGGGAACTGCTGAATATGAGATGGGCGTACAGCTTTGCACTAATCTAGAAACGATGCCGGTAGAAGACGGATCTGTACAATGGCCAGAAGAAGAAAGCCCTTATCAGCCAGTTGCCAAGTTAATTTTTCGTCCGCAGAAGACCTTTAGTCCCGAGCGTCGCGTTTACGCCGATGATGTGCTGAGTTTCAATCCGTTTCATTGTCTGCCCGAGCATAGGCCACTAGGAAACATCATGCGTGTTCGAAAACTCGCTTACGAAACCTCAAGCCGCTACAGGCACCATATGAATGCACAACCAAGAGTAGAACCAAAAAGTATAGAGGAACTACCAGATTAAATAACAGATAATTACAGATATAAAAAATGATTATGAAAAAATATAAAGTCGGAATAATAGGATATGGGGGATTTGGTAAATTCCTTCACTACTGGTGGTCTAAAATTGAAAATGTCGAGGTTGCGGCTGTGGCCGATCACGGATCACATATTCAAGATGCGAAAAACTTAAAGCTATACTCAAATTGGGAAGATCTTATTGCAGATCCTGAAATAGATATAGTGAGCATTGTTACGCCGCCAGGCCTGCATGCTGAAATGGCCTGTGCAGCCATGAGAGCAGGAAAACATGTGCTGCTTGAAAAACCTATTTCTATAACAGAAGAGGAAGCCAGACAGATTGTAGAAATGCAGAAGCAGACTGGCCGTGTGATTACCGTTGATCATATGATTCGTTATAATCCCATTATTCAGACTTTTAAAGAATTGTCGGATAAAGGAGTTTTTGGAAAAATCCGTCACGCTGTCGTTAATAATTATGCACAAGATGAATCACTAGCGCCAGAGCATTGGTTCTGGAATAAAGAAATTTCTGGAGGTATTATGGTAGAACACGGTGTGCATTTTTTTGATATTATTAATGCACTGGGTGGACAAAAGCGCGAGAAAGTATGCGGAGTTTCGCATGATCGCAATGAGCAGCAGCGTGATCGTGTTTCGGCGCTGGTGCTTTATAATGAAGGATTGATAGCATCGTATTATCACGCCTTTTCAGGTCCGGGATTTTTTGAACAAACTACCATTGAACTAGCGTATGATCTGGCCAGAATCGAGATTGAAGGATGGATGCCAATGAAAGGAAAATTGAAAGTTCTTGTCAATTCTGATACGCGGCCATTTCTTAAAAATATTCCTGGGTGGAAGGAAAACCACTCTGAAAACTTTGCAGAAATGGGAGATGAGTCCAGACCTGAAGGCTGGGGTTCTTCTCAGATTGAAGAAGAAAAGAAGAAAGGTATTTATGCCGGAGGAATAGCATACGACACCGACCAAATGGTTTTGGGAACATTTGAAATACCGCAGACAAAAGGAGAAGTTTATGGCAATTGCGTACAGCTCATCCTTTCGGATATGATTCGTAAGATAGAAGATGAAAATCATACATTGGCAATTACTCTTGAAGATGCTTTTGAAGCCTTAAGAACGGCAATTCTAGCTTCTAACTAATTGTACGATTTTTGGTGATTTCTTCGAATTATATAACTATGAAGGTATAAAGTATAAGTAATACCGTTTTTACTTAGCGAGATTTGTTAGACTGAATATTTTACGCTTTTGTAAATCAATTTATTATGGAAAATAATTCTTCGATTCTCACTTCTCTGACGATCAATAGTAAAGATTATAAATTGGAGCTGCTTCCTTGGGTTTCACTACTCGACACACTACGTGAAAGGCTTAACTTAACTGGAACAAAAAAAGGATGCGACCACGGGCAATGTGGCGCATGCACCGTTTTGTGCGACGGCAAAAGAATTTTAAGTTGCCTGACCCTCGCAGTGACCAAAAATGGCAGTGATATTACAACCATTGAAGGTGTGGCAGATGGTAAAGAACTTCATCCGCTCCAGAAAGCTTTTATTGAGCACGATGCCTTTCAATGCGGTTATTGTACGCCTGGACAGATCTGTAGTGCCATTGGAATGCTTCGGGAAGGAAAGGCGACTACCCGTGAAGACGTAAAAGAGCTCATGAGTGGCAACCTTTGCCGCTGCGGTGCTAATTCTGGAATTATAGACGCGATTATGCAGGTAAAAGAAGGGATCGATCATGAATAGTTTTGATTACAAAAAAGAAATTACTGTCGATGCGGCAGTTAAAGCGGCAGCTGATAATAAAGCAATGTTTTTAGCCGGCGGGACAAATATTATTGATCTTTGGAAATACAATTTAACTAATCCGGAAAAACTCATTGATATAAATGATGTACAAGAAATTAGTACTATTCAATTACTGGAAAATAATGGTGTAAGATTAGGAGCTTTGGCTAAAAATGCAGCTACGGCTTATGATCCGCTTATAGAAAAAAAGTATCCCTTATTGTCTAAAGCGATTCTAGCGGGTGCTTCTCCGCAGATCCGAAATATGGCTACAGACGGTGGCAATCTTTTACAGCGCACACGCTGCTATTATTTTTACGATCCGGATGTTCCCTGTAATAAGCGCGAACCTGGATCTGGCTGTCCTGCAATTCAAGGCTGTAATCGTATTCATGCCATATTAGGAACAAGTGAGCATTGCATTGCGGTTTTTCCGTCAGATATGTGTGTGGCTTTAGCAGCACTGGAAGCAGTGGTAAATGTAACGGGGCCAAACGGAGATAGAAAGATTCCTTTTGCTGATTTTCATAAACTTCCTGAAGATACACCACATCTTGATAATAATTTAGAAAAAGGCGAAATGATAACCTCAATTGATCTTCCGCCAAATCACTTTTCAAAAAATTATGCTTACTTAAAATTACGTGACCGCCATTCGTATGCTTTTGCATTGGTATCTGTTGCAGTTGCTTTTGAAATGGATGGCAAAACGATATCAAAAGCTAGGATCGCTTTAGGAGGAGTTGCACACAAACCATGGCGCGTACCCAAAGCAGAAGAACTGCTGAGAGGAAAAAAAGCAACGATGGAAAATTTTGCCACGGCGGCTGAGTGTATTTTAGCGGGTGCGGTAGGAAGAGGAGATAATGATTTTAAGATACCTCTTGCAAAGAGGTCGATTATAAGGGCCTGCGAAATGGCTTTATATCCAGAATCGCAAATTCCAGGGGCTGGTCCTTCACTTTAATTTAAAAATAAAAAAAATGGAAAATAAACCCTTAATTGGACAGCCCCTCAGCCGGTTGGAAGGTTATGAAAAAGTAACAGGAAATGCGCAATATGCAGCGGAGTACAATATACCAGATCTCTTATACGGCTATGTAGTCAATAGTACCATCACAAAAGGAAAAATCTTAAGCGTTGATGTCTCGGATGTGCTCGCACTTCAAGGAGTCGTTAAGATATTTACGCACGAAAATCGTCCAAGTCTTGCGTGGTTCGACTTGCAGTATGCGGATATGGATGCGCCCCCAGGAACAGTTTTTAAACCATTAAGCGATAATATTATCAGATATAATGGCCAGCCGATTGCTCTCATCGTGGCAGAAGATTTAGAGACTGCACGTTACGCTTCAACTTTGATTAAATTTGTTTATGAAGAAGAGACGTTTAATACGATATTATCTCAAAATCTAGATAAGGCACGCGAACCTAAAATTGGAATGTCGACACCGCTGAAGCCGCCTCCGCCAAAACCAACTGGTAACTTTGAACAGGCCTACGCAAGTGCCGAATTTAAAACCGAAGCCAAATACCGACACGGAACCGAACATCATAATCCGCTGGAACTTTTTGCAACCACCACCATTTACGAAGGCGATGGAAAATTGACCATTTATGATAAAACGCAAGGAACAATAAACAATCAGCTTTATGTTGCCAATGTTTTTGGTTTAAAATATAAAAATGTCAGAGTGCTGGCTCCGTATGTCGGTGGCGCTTTTGGGTCTGGTCTACGTCCGCAGTACCAATTATTTTTGTGTGTATTGGCATCCCTGGAACTCAAAAGGAATGTGCGTGTTACATTGGAAAGAAAACAAATGTTCTCGTTTGGACACAGGCCTCAAGTAATTCAGTCACTGCGGTTCGGAGCCGACAATAGCGGAAAAGTAACAGCCATGAATCACAACGCGGTTGGTGAAACTTCTGCCTATGAAGATTATAATGAAATTCTGGTTCCTTGGAGCCATAAATTATATCCAGCAGCGAATACTTTATTTGAATATAAATTGGCTCCGCTAGACCTTGCCACACCAATCGACATGAGAGCGCCCGGAGGGGTGAGCGGTATGCATGCAATTGAATGCATTATGGATGAACTGGCTTATAAATTGAATATGGATCCTTTGGATTTTCGCCTTAATAATTACTCAGAAATTGATCCTTCCACGCAAAAGCCTTTTACCAGCAAAGAATTAAAGCAATGTTATAAAAAAGGTGCTGAAAAATTTGGCTGGCATATGCGAAATCCAAAACCTGCAAGCACAAAAAAAGGAAATAGACTAGTAGGCTGGGGCATGGCAACTGGTATTTGGGATGCCTACCAATTCCCCGCAAGGGCAGAAGTCATATTAACTAAAGAAGGCCGACTGGAAGTTCATAATGCGACAACCGATATTGGTACAGGAACCATGACAGTAATGACGCAGATCGCGGCTGATGAATTTGGAATTTCTGTAGATGAGGTATCGTTTTTTTATGGTGACAGCAAAAAGCCTTTTTCAATGTTTCAGGGAGGTTCTGCCATTACAGCTTCTACCGGTACGGCAATTGTCGCTGTGATCAGAGAATTAAAGAAAAAAATTATCAAGAAAATCAAAGATTCGCCCAATTCTCCATTTAAAGAAATTCCAGAAGATCAAATTGTTTTTAGAAATAGTGGCTTAAGCGTAAAAAAACAGCCGGATCTTTTTATTACATTTCAGGAACTTATTAAAGCCAATAAGGGCAAAGAATTTAAGGCAGCCAAATTGGCAGGACCAGATTTATTAAAACTCAGAAAATTTAGCAAAGCAACTCATAGCGCTTCATTTGTTGAGGTCGAAGTAGATAAAGACTTAGGAACCATAACCGTTACCAGAGCTGTTACAGCGGTAGCGGCAGGAAAAATAATCAATCCGAAAACGGCGAGAAGCCAGATATTGGGATCTATGATCTGGGGAATAAGCAAGGCACTGCATGAGGAAACGTTAATCGATCCCAATCTTGGGAAATATATGAATGCCAATCTTGGCGAATATCATATACCTGTACATGCAGACATTCCAGAAATGGAAGTTATCTTTGCCGAAGAAAACGATGGTCTCATTAACGAATTAGGAGTTAAAGGTGTCGGTGAAATTGGCATGACTGCCATTCCTGCAGCAATAGCAAATGCAGTATTTCATGCAACTGGGAAGCGTATAAACGATCTTCCGATTCATTTTGATAAGCTTATGGGGCACCACGGATACTAATAATAAAGTATTGCCCTGTTTCAATGGCTTTGAAAGCTTATTGCGTCGGCTGCGCTTACCCTGATTTTAATCCGCTAATATGGCATAAAACAATCCTGTAAAAAGCGCCGCTGACAATTTTAATTAATTATTGAATAAATGCTCCAGCAAAATCAATGAATTATTAGCAAATAATGAAATTCAGGAAAAGGGCTATTAAGTCTTTCTTTTATTTTTTTGCTCGATAGTGCTGACCTGGCCTTCGAAAGGGTCAAGAAAACGGAAGGAGGTCATCTAAAAAGATTAAAAGACTAAACTGTTTTAGCAATATTACATTTTGTAATTTTAGAGCAATTCTTAATTACTATGAAAACAAAATCAGATTTTGATAAAGAAAAACAGCTTGCCGCCAAAGAAGCGGTAAAACTGATTCGTGATAATATGATTGTAGGTCTCGGAACGGGTTCTACAGCATATTATGCTATAATAGAAATCGGCGAGCGAATTAAGGAAGGGCTGAAAATTAAGGCCGTAGCAACTTCAAAGGAGACAGAACGTCTTGCTGTTTCTTTAAATATTGAGCTGATTGACATAAAAAATATTGATGTGATTGACATTACAATTGATGGAGCTGACGAATTCAATTCTGATTTAATAATGATTAAAGGTGGTGGCGGTGCGCTTTTCCGTGAGAAAATTGTGTTGTCACTTACCCGAAAAAAGATCATTATTTCTGATTCTTCCAAAAAGGTAGAAATACTTGGGAAATTTAAAGTACCTATTGAAGCTGTTCCGTTTGCCTCATCGTATGTAATGAAGCAAATCACGATAGCGGGCGGAAGCAGTAAGTTAAGAATGAAAGAAGGAAGAGAGTTTCTGACCGACCAAGGCAATTACATTATCGATGCTGATTTTGGTCCGATAAACGATCCCGAAACTTTGGCGATGACACTTAATAATATTGAGGGAGTGCTTGCACACGGGCTTTTTATAGGGCTGGTCGATCAAATTATTATGGGACATGGCGATACTACCAAGATTTTCGAGAAATGAAACTGAAGCTGCATAATAAATACGGTTTATTGTTTTTTATCTATGACAGCATAAGATTTTGAAATCATCTACATTTCGAGTTTACAAATTAATATGCTAATTTTATATGCACTGAAAAAGAGACAGATTAAATAAAATTTAGAAGTAATACTATGGAAAATTTAAATAAAGCTTATATAGCAGGAGGGTGTTTCTGGGGAATGGAAGACTTGTTTAGAGTTCTTCCCGGAGTTGTAGATACCGAAGTGGGCTATATAGGAGGAGAAAATGTAAATCCGACGTATGAGAATCACCCAGGTCATGCCGAAGGAATCGAAATAACTTATGACACACGTGAGACTTCTTTCAAGGAGCTGCTTGATTACTTTTTCCGCGTTCACGATCCTACAACAGTAGATAGACAGGGAAATGACAGAGGATCTAGCTACAGATCGGCTATATTTATACAGAACGAAGAAGAAAAACAGACTGCAGAAGAAGTCATTAAAATTGTAAATGATTCTGGCAGATGGAACGGACCTGTGGTTACAAGACTTGAACCTATTGCGAAGTTCTGGCCTGCTGAAGGCTATCATCAGGATTATTTGGTAAAAAAACCAGACGGCTATACGTGTCATTTTGAGAGATTCGGAACGTTTTTATAAAACGCAATAACATTACATACCCAAAATAATTAAAGCTGTGCGGATTCTGAATCTGCGCAGCTTTTTTCATTTACGTCAAAAGGATTTTGTCTGTGAAATTGTAATTCTTGAAAAGCAACTAATCTAGTTCCTGTTGGTTAGATTAAGAGTACTTGTCTCTGTTGTCTGATCCAATATAATCAGATTAATATCAGACAGAAACAGTAATATGTTCATTATCCGGGTGTGATCGACTTTTTCTGCAACAGGATTTTCGGCTGAAAAAGGTTCTCCGCCTCCAGATAGAAAAACAATGATGCATAATTCTTCAAAAGGCACCAATCGGCCTTGATTCAGACAAATATATTTATAGATTTGGGCGGGCAGATGGCAGTAATTGACAGTCATAATATTCTTTTATATTATATACGATAACTGCCCAAACTAGGTTTTAATCTCTTAGCGAAAGCGTCTTAATAATAGCTCTGCTCCAAATACGGATCGTAGATATCGGTGTCCCAATCTCTGTCGTTATAGTCATCGGCAAACTCTTCATCTGGATCCGGATCAAGAATACTTTCGTTTCCGCGTGCGTTGATGCTGTCGCCTGATAAAAATTCACAGTCAAAATCTGGTTCGTCGGCATGTCTGTTATATAGGGAAGTTATGTTGTGTGATAATTTTGATGGCTTCATGTTGTATTTAGTTACTGGTTTATACTGTTTTATTGTAATTCAAAAATAGATAGCGCAACGACGTTTTAAATTACAGAATTACGGGAGGAGTTTATATAATTTTAAAGAAGAAGTAATTAATGAATTCTTTTTCCTCTAATTTTTATCTCATTATAAATTCACTATTCTAAAAGTTTATAAGTATTTATAAGTCTGTAAATCTGTATGTTATTTATAATTTAACTTGAGTTGTACAGATAAAAAATGGTTTCATTTTATAATTTGCAACATGATTGATCCTATTTCTTTATGCCAAAATATTTTTGTAGGATAACTTTGGTACAGATAGAGTAAGAATAAACTTTACAATTCTTTACCATGAAAAATAGTTTTAAAATTTTTACGACTGATAGTATCTAAGTAGTTTCATAATAAAGGTAAATAACTGAATGCGTAAAAATATATCTTCTAATTCTATCTTTAATTTGGTTGACAAACCGAGGCAAACAAAAATTATTTATGAATTAAAATTAGAAATTATGAAAAAGTATCTTTTATTATTTGTTGTTTTTTCCTTTTCACTGACGCTGTCAGCGCAAAGCGCCCAGTCATTTTTGCTCAATCTGTATGGAGGCTATACCTTTTCTGATAAAGTTGATTTTGATAATTCATACGCAAGAGTGGAAGATGGTTTTGGGTATGGAGTAGGTTTGGAATATTTTATAATGGATAATGCTTCTGTCGAATTAAAATATAACAGATTAGACACAAGAATGCCTTTGTATACAAAAGTTCTTACGCGAGATGGAGTTCCTGCAGGAACTCAGCTTAATGCAGGAGATGATAAAGGGGCTATCAATTATATTTTAGCAGATTACACATATTATTTTGGATCAAGTTCTCAAAAGGCGCTTCCGTTTTTGGGTGCGGGCGCAGGAGTTGCAATTCTTGAATCACCAAGAAATGGCAACGGAACTTACTTTGCTTGGGAAGTAAAGGCTGGTGTAAAAGTGAAAACTAATTCACCTGTATCAATTAATCTTCATGCTTATCTGCAATCTATGTCAGCAGCTGTTGGATACGATTACTATTGGGACTATTATTGGGGACCAGTAGGAGTTACTGATTATGCGTCGACATTTCAATTTGGACTCGGTGCCGCTATCAGTTACGATTTTAGCAAATAATAAAATCAAAAATTTTGGTATAAATTAGTTAAGAAAAATTTCAAATATTGTAGAAATTGTAAACAAGTCTATAAATAATAAAAAGCAGGGATTTGAGTCCCTGCTTTTTATTTGGCATTATAGCATATTCTTAATGATTTTCTTTTTGCTACTTAGCCTAAATGGATTACGAAAAGAGATACTATTTGAATACATACAGAATTATTGACTTAAAAAACTTAATTATTTGTGAAATAATTTAGAATGTCTATTTTTGTCAAGAATTAATCTAAATAAAAATAATACCCTTTTCTAAATACCATAAAAATGAATTTTAAACGCCCAATTACCCTAATCATTTTTCTTTTTTTAGCCATCAATTTACAAGCACAAACACTTCGATTAAAGGTTGAAAACGAATCAAAAAGTCTCATTGCAAACGCCTCAGTTTCTTCAGGCAATAAAATCATCGGAACGACTAATAAAGCTGGACAAGTTTCGATCTCAGTTCAAGATATAGAAGACAAAACGGTTTTAATTACTTCTCCAGAATATCAGCCACTTTCGTATGTTTTTAGTAATTTGGATGAAAAAAATGAAATTCCAATTGTTCTAATCAGCGAAAATGAATTGCATGAAGTTGTGGTTACTGCTGGTAGAAAGCAAGAAAATATTGCTACGGTTCCTTCTTCGATCACTATTATGAGCCAAAAAGAAATTCAGGTTCAAAGCAGTATTAATACCAATTTATCGTCTATTTTAGGAAATGTTATTCCGGGGCTTGGTGTTTCAACAAATAAAGCAACCAATTCGGGTCAGACTTTAAGAGGACGTCAAGTTTTGGTTTTAATTGACGGAATTCCGCAATCGACACCTTTAATGAATGGTGCTCGTGATATTCGTGTTGTCGATGCCAACGCCATCGAACGTATTGAAGTTATTAAAGGTGCTACTTCTATTTACGGAAACGGTTCTGGAGGTGGTATTATCAATTATATTACAAAAAAGAGTCCGTTGGTAGATAGTTTTCAAGGAACAACAACTGTAGGAACTACTTTTAATCCGCTTCATAGTAAAGAGACTTTTGGCTACCGTGTTTCGCAATTTTTTAATGGTCGAAAAAACAAATTCAGCTACGTTATTGGTGGAGCTTTTGATTACACAGGCCTTCAAAGAGATGCTGATGGAAAACCTTTGGGACAGACAGATGGTTTGTCTAACTCGTCTCAGTCGAATGCTTTTTTGAAATTAGGATATGACATGGATGAACACACTAGTTTTAATGTAGTTTACAATTTTTATACTAGTACGCAAGACGCTAAATACATTAGTCAAGCGGGAGTATATGGTCAGACTCCTACAATTGGTGTTAGAGGTACAGAACCTGGCAAAAGTGCCGGAACGCCATTCAACCATAATTTTATGTTTACTTTTTCGAAAAACAATTTATTTAAA
This sequence comes from Flavobacterium ustbae, assembly GCF_003946915.1. GTDB lineage: Bacteria > Bacteroidota > Bacteroidia > Flavobacteriales > Flavobacteriaceae > Flavobacterium > Flavobacterium ustbae. The sequence goes on along the minus strand of NZ_RPOC01000007.1, from coordinate 22,904 downwards.
ACAACACAATTGGATGTGTCTGCTTATCTAAATTCTTTTCAATCGATGAATCGTTATGTAGCATCGGCAACCGCTTGGTATGGTCCTGGACAAACTATGATTAATTCGAATAAAAATGGAACAAGAATTAATTTAAATACGCCATTCAACATTGGTTCTATGCCTACCGAAATTACTTATGGTATTGATGTCTTAAATGATGTTACTTTTCAGGATTTGGTAGACGGACGTGTTTATATTCCGAAAATGGACATGTTAAACATTGCTCCATATGCACAACTAAAAGTAGATGTTTTAGAAAACTTGATTTTTAAAGGAGGATTGCGCTATGAAAATGCAACAGTTCGTGTTGATGATTATAATACAATTGCTTCTGGACCAGGAAATGAAGGAAGTATTTTTGTAGAAGGAGGTAAAATTCCATATAATGCTACGATGTTTAATGCTGGTCTTCGTTTTAATAAGTACGAAATTTTTAATCCATTCGTTAGTTTTTCTCAAGCGTTTGCCATAAACGAATTGGGAAGAATTTTAAGAAGTGCAGAAGAAAGCACGATAGCAAGTTTGGCAACAGATCCAATTATTACGAATAACTATGAAGTTGGTTTTTCTAGTAAGTTTTACAATTTTAATTTAACGGCAGCATATTATATTAGTACTTCAAAATTAGGCGCAAACTTAATTGAAATTGACGGACGTTTAGTGGCGCAGCGTGAACCTGAAAAAATTAAAGGATATGAAATAACATTAGACTATAGATTCTCTGATAAATTGAATGTTGGGGGAAGTTATTCTTATGTAGATGGAAAAGCAGAGTTTGATGACGGACGTGAAGTATATTTAAACGGATCTCGTATTGCTCCTCCAAAAGCAACAGCATTTATTAACTACAAGCCTGCGTCTGACTGGTTTTTACAGCTATCTTGGGTAAACACGGGTTGTCGCGATCGTTTTGAGCCAAATGCTAATGGAAGATATAATAATAGCGAAGGACCTATTTCGACGGTCAATTTGATTAATTTTGCAGGAAGTTATGCCTTTAACAAAAACTGGTCATTGAACTTAGGGGTTGAGAATTTATTAAACAACAGCTATTATTCAACTTTAAGCCAATACCGCGCTGTAAATGCAGATTATGTAATGGGTAATGGTATGACGACAAGTTTAAACCTACGTTATAAATTTTAAAAATTTCGAAAAAAGATCATTTTTAAAAGCTTTGGCTATTATTTGAAAACGAGATAATAAATGAATAAAACGCTTAAAAAAAATATTGGCTTATTGCACCTTTGGCTCGGACTTGCGTCCGGGCTAATTGTTTTTATAGTTGCGCTTACCGGAAGTATATTGGTCTTTGAAGATGAATTGGATGAGTTTTTTAATCCTGAATTTTATAAAGTAGCAAGTATTGAAAAAGAAAAACTGCCAGTAGACGGTATTATTTCTAATGTGAAAGAAGAATTTCACCTCAAGAAAGTTGATCGCGTTCATTCTTTTTATGATCCAGAAAGAAGCTTAATGATTACTGCAACTGATTTTGAGAAGAAAAAGCAGCTTTTTTCTATTGACCCGTACACTGGTAAAGTTTTAGCCTCTATTCCTGCCGAAAGGCGTTTTTTTTCAATCGTTCTTGATTTGCATCGTCATTTGGTTTTGGGTGATTTTGGACAAGCAGTCACCGGAATCAGCTGTCTTATTTTTGTGTTTATGCTTTTGTCAGGACTTGTTTTATGGTGGCCAAAGAAAATTAAAAACTTAAAACAAAGATTAACAGTAAAATGGGGTGCATCATTCAAAAGAGTAAACTGGGATTTTCACTCAACTTTTGGTTTTTATACTTTTTTGGCATTGCTAATAATCTCACTAACCGGTTTAACTTGGTCGTATGAATGGTTTGAGAGCGGTGTATATTTATTGGCCGACGGAACTGCTAAAAAGAAATCTACAAAAGTTGAAAATCCAACTAAAATTGATCCAGAAGGAGATAAGTCGTTTTTCTATCAAAATATATTTTCCAAAACAGATAGTGTTTATACTTATAAAGGAGATACCCAAATCAGAATACCATCAGATACAATAAATAGTATTATGGTAATCAAAATGAATCTTGAAAAAGAAATACCCAATATTGCCAGTCTTGCTTATTTTGATAAGTATACAGGCGAAATTGTAGAAACGAGACCATTTGAATCATTTAGCAATGGAGACAAAGTGAGACGTTTGATTTACCCAATTCATACAGGAAGCATTTACGGTTATCCAACAAAAATTATTGCTTTTTTGGTTTGTCTTTTTGCTGTGACACTTCCAATAACGGGTCTACTTATTTGGCTTGGCAGGAAAAAGAAGAAATAGATATTTTTTTATTTCTAAACTAGACGAAAGTGATGCTCAATTATGGCAATTAATAAATCTCTTTTTTAAGATCTTTAATAATTTCATCAACGCTACAGTACAATATATCAAGATGATCAGCCGTTGCTGCGGTGAACTTTCTGGCAACAGCTTCTCTTACTATCTCTTTAAGATCCATATTCAATCCTTCTAAAAGAAAAAGATGCAGCCAAAGCTGAAGCTGCTCTGCATTTTGAAGTACGGCATTATAGTCAGCGCGCTTTACAGCATTTTGCAGCTCTTTTATTTCTTCTGGAGCTTTTTCTATAAATTGAGTAATGATTTCTTTTTTCCAACCTGGTTTTCGAAGTTCTATTTGATCAATCTGTGATAAATCAGCTTTTGGTCGGTGCATTGGGCGACGCTCTTTTTTGATAACCATTCTAATCGCCTCTAGTAATTCGTATTGTTTAAAAGGCTTTGGTACGTAGCCATCCATTCCGGCGTTGTAGCAACGGTCTTGTTCGCCAGCAAGGGAATGCGCTGTCATAGCAATAATAGGAATAGAGCTATTCATTTCTCGACGGATAAACTCTGTTGTCTGGTAGCCGTCGCGTACCGGCATTTGTAAATCCATCAGCACCAAATCATATTTTTTGTTAGAAAGCATTTCAATACCCTGTTCGCCATTTTCAGCAGTATCGATTTCGAATCCAAAACCTTCAATGACGTTTTGAGCCAGTTTTTGGTTTAGACGATTATCTTCGCAGAGTAAAATGCTAAGCCTTCCAAGATCGTTAACAGGTTTAATTTCTGCTTCTACAGTCTCATTAGTTGCTTTTTTATAAGTTATAGTAAAAAAGAATTCCGATCCGCGACCTTCGTGGCTTTTAACCTCAATCACCGAACCGTGAAGTTCTGTAAGCTGCTTAACAATGCTAAGGCCAAGTCCTGTGCCCCCAAATTTTCGGGTTGTACTTTCCTCTGCTTGTGTAAATCGCTCAAAAATAGTATCAAGATGTTCTTTTGGTATACCGATACCACTATCTTTAACAGAGAATCGAATCAAATAAGCATCAGCAGTTTCTCCTGTTTTTTTTACAGAAATAGTGACTTCTCCTTCAGTTGTAAATTTCAGTGCATTCCCAGCTAAATTGACTAGTATCTGATTGAGTCTCACTTCATCTCCAGCAACTCTAGTAGGAAGATCTGCATCCAAATACAGATTAAATTCTACACCGTGAGGCACCTTGACTTTCAGTAGATCATAGATATGTTTTAAAGCTTTGGTTAAATCAAAAGGCTGTAATTCTAATGTTAGGCCACCAGATTCAATTTTAGAAAGATCTAAAATGTCATTCACAATCAGTAGCAGGTTTTCTCCCGCCGTTTGCACGTCTTGTACAAAGCTACGCTGTTCTTTATCAAGGTTTGTACCCGATAACAATTCGGTAAAACCGATAACGGCATTGAGTGGCGTACGAATCTCATGGCTCATATTGGCCAGAAAATTTTCTTTGGCTGCAACTGCGCGTTCAGCTATTTTTTTCTGGCGTGCAAGTTCACTATTTTTAGTTCCCAACTCTAAAGTATTAATTACATGTCGAGCCACGATTTTAAGCGCGCTTAGTTGGCTATCATTAAGTTTTCTAGGTACATGGTCTGCTGCACACAAAACCCCTATATGATAGCCGTCATGAGTAGTGAGTGGTACGCCAGCATAGAAGCGTATTTTAAAGCCTCCGGTTACATTGGGATCATTCTTAAAGCGCTCATTGAGCAGTAAATCGGGAATTTCAACTAGCTCGGAGTCCATTATGGTATAACGGCAAAAAGTAATTTCTCGAGGAACTTCAGAAACGCCTAAACCAATTTCTGATTTGAACCATTGTCTGCTTTCATCTATAAAAGAAATATAAGCTATAGGAACTCCGCAGATGTAAGACACAAGCGCCGTAGCATCATCAAATGCATCATCGGGTAAAGTGTCCAGTATATTGTAGCGTTTTAATGCATCAAGACGCGCAGCTTCATTGTCGGTAACTGGTATTGGGGCAGCATTCATGATATAGAATTTAACTATAAAGGTACAAATAGTTGTAAATGAGTTTTTTATATTCTAACTGCGGTTAGATTATATAATTTACAGTTAGTATTTTATCAAAGCTTTAGTTTTTTTAACGAATGAAGGATTCTTGTTAAAAAATAGGAAAAGGATGAATATTTTTTATATATTTAATTTATAAAGCGATTTAATGAAAAACAAAATCATAAATTTTAGCTTATTCCAACGACTGCTTCTTACTAGCCAGTATGCAGTTATAGTGCTTCTTGTAATGTTAGTTTTTTCTTGTGCAGGTAAAATTTACATGAAAGAAGATTATACTTTTTACAATTCAAATTTTAGACTGGATCAGTCTGCTTCTTTAAGAACAGATGGCGTTTATGTATTGCAATCTATTTGGACAGCCGAAAATGGCGGTATTTTAAAACAGCCTAAAGACCATAGATTTTATAAATTCTATGCTACAGGACAATGCAATCTGTCATTGGATTCTTCGTTTGAAATAAAAACAGAAAAAGATTATGCGGATGCGGTTAGTAAGGATTTTCTAATGCAGAAAAACACGCTTTTTCAAGGTTATTATAAACTCTCTGCTGATAGAATTGCAATTGAGAGCAGAGTAGTTCCCCGACATCAGTTTGAATATAAATATGGTTATGTCAAAAAAGATAGTTTAATTATTGTTAAGGCAGGCAATAGTAAAAAAGGAACTTTTGATGATTCGAATTTCCCTGAATATTATAAGGAATATTACGTGTTTAAACCATTGGCTCTGCCAAATGAAAATCAGCCACAATGGTAACTTCTATAAGCGTTTAAGTAAACTAATTATTGATTAAAATATGAAAATACGAATAATGCTAAACTCCATTATAAAAAAGGGAAGTGTTTTAATACTTGCAATTCTGGCTATAAGCTGTATGTATAAAGAGCCAAATTTTACAATTAAAGGAGATGCTGCTCTCATTAAAAATATCAAAGTAAATGTAGAAATGATGAGAGATGGCGGCACAAAATTAGCTACAGCTTACTATAATGGCAATTCTTATACTTTTGATAATACTAATGTGCTTCGTTATAAAATATATGTATCCTATCAAGACAAATATTTTAATACTATTGAAATGGATAATCTGCATTCTAAAATTAAAGGAAAATCAATAAATGAAATTACTATTAGGAAGAAAGGTAGTAAAATAACTGTTTCCTATAAAGGTATAGAAGAGAGCAGTGGTAGTGCAGACAAAGAACTGATTGCAGATAAAGTGTTTTTTGAAGCAGAAGATATTAAGAAAGAAAAAGAGAAATTTACTGGCTTTTATAAATAATTAAAAGGATAATAATTATAAAGAAAAAATGAAAAAGATATATTTTATATGTTCCTTGTTAGCGGTTTTAGCGGTCGCCTGTAAAGAAAAATCAAATGAAGAAATGCGAGAAGCTGACCAAATTGATTCTCAAGCTTTAGCTAATGGACAACAAGTTGCAGAAAAAGACTGTCCAAACGAAGAGAATCTGCTTTGGCAAGGCGATACATTTGCGTCTTATACAGAAGATATTATGAGAGGCAAAGGCGTAATATCTTTTACAATGGAAATTAACGACAGATTGGATTTTTTGAATAATGATGATAGCGTTTTTGGCGAAATAGTATTAAACGAAGATCTGACTTTTTTTACGCTAAAAATGCCTCAAAAAGTCATAGCCAGAAAGGTTATTCCAGCCTATGATTTTGCTGCTTTTGATTTTGACTGTGAAGATATCGGCACTGATCCAGATTATTTTATCATTTATATCAATAAAGAGAAAAGAAAAATAAAAAAAGACGGACTTAAATATACTTTTTCTACATGGGAAGATTATATCAAAAAACAGCATATTGGTCTTAAAAGCTGTAACCTCATCAAAGATAAAGAAGGCGCTATCAATCAGAAAAGCAGTAATCAAGCTTTTGTCGTTAGCAAAATAAACGAAGATGAAATAGAGATTACTTCAGACAAGAACTGCTTGGGTGAAGATGTGCCTTTCGAATCTGTTAAGGGAAAAGTAAAATGGAAGTCGGGTAACAAACTGCTAATAAATTTTGCGCTCTGCAATTAATTTTTTCTCTCAAAAACGGTTTTTCTTTTCGTTGTTTAAACTAATAATTTTCTGTGCGATAAATACTTATCTTGTTTTTATTGTACTGGGAATTGTATAACATCTGCCTGAAATTAAATATTATATCCTGCATTTGCCTTTGTAACTTTAATATGAAATTTAATAATCATAAAAAAATAAGTTATGGCAGAAATAAAAATTGAGAAAAAGAAGCCTGTGTGGCCGTGGATTGTTGCAGTGGTACTAATTGCTGCACTTGTATATTATGTTTTTTTAAGAGAAGACCATGTACAGGATCCGAATAGAACAGAGATTGAAAACACTACAGCGGTGGACAGTACAGCAAATTAATCTTAGATAGCAGAAACATAATTATTGTTTAGGCCTAGGAAAAATATATAATTCATTAAAGCAGAAAAGAAAAATGGAAAATAAAGACAGAAATTTATACAAACTGGACGAACTTTCAGATTATAAGATTGCTTCGAACTATTCTGATGTAAGAGGATGGAAAATTGTAGACGCAGACAACCGTACCATAGGAACAATTGATGATTTATGGGTAAATAAAGATATGCAGCGTGTGGTTTATTTAGATGTAAAAGCAGATAAAGCGCTGATGGAAGATAGCCGTAATGAGGTCCACCAAACAATTGCCAGTGATAACGGTAGTGAATTTATGTACCGTGACGGTGATAGCCATCTAATTATACCTATTGGATCGGTTAACATTAATAAAGATACTAAAACTGTTATGGCAAGCGGTATAGGATATGATACCTTCAGAAGAACAGGCCGTTATAATACGCAGCAACGTTTTGACCGTAATTACGAAAGAGCAGTTTTAAGAGGTTATTATCCTAATGAAAATTATGATAATGATGATACTTTTTACAGTCGCAGGGAGTTTGATAACCGATATTAAGATTTAAAACTTTTAGAGTTTTATATTAAAAAAATACGAGATGTTTGATTTTAAACATCTCGTATTTTTTTATACTTCATTAAAAAGCAATTGAATAATTTAGAACTTTTTATTTAGAAAAAATAAGGCTGTACTAATCGCTACTCCAGCAATCAATGCTGTAGTAACAGGAGAGTTTTTATTCAAATTTGGATTTCCGTAAACGCGAAGCGGTTCTTGAGAGTTCTCGAGAACATTTCCAGGATTATTTTCCTTATTATGGTTAAGTTTCATTTTCATGCGCAAAGCTGCAGATGCGGTATTAATTACTGTTTTAGGAAATGTTTTATAAGTTCGAGTAATTGCCGCAGATTTTAAATCTGGAAAATGATCTTTTTTCGGATTTTTAGCTAGATTCACTATTGCTGCAGCCGTATCACGTGGGTCAGAAGCAATAAAAGGAATCGTAATATCAAAACCTGAATACTTGGCAGAATGGAGATTGCCCGTTGAATTCTGCAGCTGTGGATATACGTTGCAAATGTGAATGTGCTTATGATTGGAGATTTCGCCCTGTAGACATTCCATCATACCTCTAATTCCATATTTTGTGGCTGAGTAGACAGCACTGTATGGCGCAGGCATGAATCCGCCAATGGAGACATTATTAATCAAAATGCCTTCGTTCTGTTCTTTAAAGATTTTAATTGCATTGTAAGCACCATGCATATAGCCAAAAAGATTGGTTTTAATTACCTGCTGGTGTATTTCCATTGGAATTTCCTCAAATTTTCCGCTTGCCATAACTCCAGCATTATTTACCCAGATATCCACTTTACCATTTATGCTAAGAGCCTCTAAAGCTGCTTTCTCAACATCATCAGCATTTGATGTATCTGTTGAGATAGCTATAACTTTCACATTCGGTCTTTTGCAGTTTTCTGCAGCTTCATCTAGCCCTTTTTGACCTCGAGCCAGCAATATTACATTACAGCCTTCATTGACAAAAGCTTCTGCAGTTGCAAGACCTACGCCACTACTTGCACCTGTAATTACTACAGTTTTTCCTATAAGGCTATTTTTCTCTTTTTGAATGTCTTTCATAATTTTATTATTTAATATGCACTAAAGATTTTTATTTAAAAAGCAATGGATTTAGCTTAATAAATTTGGTCGATTCACAAGCAATTTTTTCGTTAGTTCTCGATGAGGCAGTTTTTGATTGGAATTTTTTATCACATGTTCTTGTATTAGAAGCAATGTTTTTATTATTCTGTGTAATCATGTTATCTGTTTTTAATTATAGATAAAGCAGAGAATTCATTTGTCGTTCTCTGTCTTGCTCACGGATTTATATTGTTTTTATAAGTAGCTAATTTACAGAGGTAATGATATTGTTTTCTTACAGAAGCAAGTGCGAATCTTATTAAATTTTCATGCATTTTAAATAGATTGGAAAATGTTTTAAATCTGTGTTAAAAGTCTATAAGCATTGTAATATAAATCTGAACTTTATAATACTGTTAATTTTAAAAATGAGGATATGGAAACGCAGATTATGGAATTAGAAAAAAAATACTGGGAGGGAATGGAAGAGAAAGAATACGAAACAGTGAGAAACCTCACCAGTTTTCCGTGTATTGTTGCAGGAAAAAATGGCGTGCACAGTATTGATGAAGCAACTTTTAAAAAGATGTTTGAGTCGGGAGAAGGAGATAAAATCAAGGTTTTGAATTTTTCAGATTTCCATTCGCAGCAACTTGACGATAACAATGCGGTTACGGCTTACCTAATAGAATTGGGTATAGCAGGAGAGGAAAAGCAAGAATCTTCAAAATGTGCCTGTACTTCGGTATGGATTAAAAAAGAAGGAAAATGGCTCTGTACACTACACACTGAAAGCGAATTGTCTCGGTAACAAGAGATATTTTATTGAATTGAAAAGCTTGAAAATTATTGGTTCTCAGGCTTTTTTTATTTGAAAATTAAGATTGCTATAAGCCAGAAAACAAAGCTTATTGTTAAAACTGGACCATTCAGAACCGAGTTTATCTTTCTACTTTTACATTGTAAAATTGATTTTATAAAAACTAATTTAATGAATATCAAACCTAAATAATTATACCGATGTCAAAGTTTCATCTTAATATTCAGGATTTAGTTCAGGGAGAGTTCCAACTGAAGAAAGTAAATGTAGCATTTGTTTTTCAGGTCAATTGTCCTGGCTGTTTTATATATGGCATTCCCATTACGAATGAACTCAATAACTTATTTGCAGATAAAGTTGGTTTCATTGGAGTAGCCACTGCTTTTGAAGATTTTCAATTTAATAATGAGGAAAACTTAAAACTGCTTTTAGCTGACGGAACTCTAGTGGGAGAAACAAAGAAGTATTACAATTCAAATTACGGTCTTTCCAAATATTCTGAACCTTTAACTTTTCCGACAGCTTTTGATCGTATGACCAATTCAGAAGACTTTTTTAATTCTGCTTCTTTTGATGTGATGTGTAATTCGATACCAGATTTTACTGCTTTTTCAGAAACAGAACAAGCAATTTTAAAACAAAGAATAAAAGCACATTATGCACAAATTCCTGTTATAGCAGAAACCTTTACTATTAATCAGTTAAGAGGTACGCCATCATTTATAATTTTTGATGATCAGTATACTATTTTAGGACATTATTTTGGTCATCAGAGTCAAGAAGTATTAAAAGCTAAATTAGCAGAGCTTGTGGAGAGTGTTCATAATTAATGAAAGTTATACTTTTAGAGCATTAAAATAATGAGCTCATTTCATTCTTGAATCTATAAACTCATTTAAAATACGCTGAACTGAGGCTTCCACATCGCCCGCAATAAGATTAGGAGATTTCAATAAATAATCGTCGACAAAGGCAAAAGTTGCTTTTTCGGTTTCATTAAATCTCTCAGCACTATCCTGCGCCGCAGATAAATTATAACGGAACTCCAAAAATGCTTGTAGTTCCAATTCAAACTTTTCTATTGACTCATTCATTGGAGTATATATTTATGTTGACAATCTTACAAGCAATTTAGTTTTAAAATGTCGTAGCTATGTTACAATTCTCTAATGTGATGTTATACAATTATATTATCTATTATTAAATAAAAGCTAAAAGAAATGTAAAAGCAACTGATTATATGTCAGCTGCTTTTATATTTTAATAGAATTTATTGTAACGGAAATTTTATCTCGCACTTAGATTTAAAGACACTGTTGATATATTTCCTGATCCGTCAAAACGTTCTGCCCAGACTTCAATAAAATCGTTGGTTTTTAGCTGAACGGTTCCTACAACTGGAAGTGCTACGATTCCTGCAGTAGATAAGAAGCCAGAAGAAGGTCTTCCATAAACTTTGGTATCGGTAAGTACTACACCGTTTCTGGCGATGTAAAGAACTAAAGTAATGTCTGCGCCTGTTCCTTGATAGGAAACAGAAGCTGATACCTGAAAATATCGAGTTTTATTTCCTCTATAAATAATTTTGTTATTTCCGTCTCTCGTGAAACGAAATAGATTGTTTGAGGTGGTGGTTCCGTTTAATTTAACCCTGCTTGCTGTTCCTGTTCCAGTAAATGTTGTGGTTACACCAGATCCTACTGTTGCGTCCAGATTAATATCTCCGATAGCGTCTGAATCTCCTTCTCTTGGTATGCCAGGTGCATCTACCGTCCATGCAGTACTGAAATTATATCCTGCATATGTGGAAGCTGCAGGATAACGGTTAATATATCCTCCGGTATTGGTGGTGGTGCCAGAGAAAACGGTTCCTAAAAGTACTCCTGTTCCAACAGATAGTGTAGCGTTGCTCACGTCCATAGCAACGTCTGCACCGTTCATAGTACTGAAACCGCTGTTTTTCTGTATCAATCCGAAAGTGCCGGTAAAGGTTTCAAAAGTTCCATTGTTGCTAGAAGTCCAAGCTTGGTTGTTAAGCAAAAGACTTCCGATATTGGAATATGTGATACCATTTGTATTATTGACAAACTGAATAATATTACCAAAGTAAAGTCCAATTCCCGATATACTTCCTACACCAGAAGTCATGCTGTCAACCACAACGTTCTGAACGAGTAGGGAAGACGCAGTCGCGGCTCCAGGGCCTACAATGGCAAAAGCAGTCCCTCCTCTTAGAGTAACGTTTCTAATACTTCCTCCAGTATTGCCTTGAAAAATAATTCCTCCTGTAAAAGATAAGACATCTTCATTGGCATCAAGTCCTGAAACGTAAGCATTATTGATATTAATAGGCCGTGTGAGCGTGATGTTACCGTTGATTTCATACAAAGTATTACTTGTAAGCAGATAAGCATTTCCACCGCCAGCAGCGAGTTCAGGAGCTAAATCGGCGGCTGATTTTACGAGTTTGTAATTGTTTCTTTTAAGAGCACTTTCGTTAGCCATTTTTACCCAAGTTGCAGAAAGCGTATTATAGAAATAAAAAGCCTTTTCTGTGGTGTCAAAGACAAGCAGACTTTCAGCCGGAGTTGTAATCGCGGTGCGCTGTGCTGTAGTCATTCGTGGTGCCAGCATTCCTTGTGTTGTTGAGGTTATGTCTAATATCGAAGTGGCATCTGGAGTAATAGTTCCTATTCCAATCTGAGCTTGTGATACTGCCGATAGTAAGAAAAAAAACAGCAGGATAATCGTCTGGTAGGATAAAGTAAATCTTGTATACATATGCTTTATTTTTAGTTTTATTTTTTCTTCGTTGGTTATTTGTTTCCACTATTGGAGATTATTACTTTTTTTGAGATTCTCTGATTTTCATCTGTTAGAAATTCGGCAATATATACGCCGTCAGACAAACCATCAGTTGGAAAAATGTATGCAGGTTCTGCATTTAAGTCTTTTTTTAGAATAACTGCTCTTCCTGTCATGTCAAATAAAGTGAACGATTTAATGGTGAATGCTTGCGGATTGGCTGCTTTAATATTCTTGCGTCTGCTGTCCTGATAGATAACAAAACTTTGCCAGTCTGGATTTTCCTCTATTCCAAGGGTCTGATCGGTAAAAGCAATAAAGAAACGGTCAGTATAAGTACCTGTTGCAACCAATAATTCATAAGAGGCATTTCTGATTTCATGGTAAGAGTCATCAGATTTGTCATAAAGATATAAAGCTTGCGAAGTATCTATATTCACAGCTTCTGATACATGAAATTTCAAAGTACTTGCTTTGGATGCTTTTACAGAGAGTGGAATTTTTTTATAGGGATCAAAGTTTACACCCTGAATAAGATAAGCCTTATCTTCAATCCAGAAATTAACATCTTCGGGAAGGTCTAAAGTCATGTTTAGCGCATCAATTCCAGAATCAGCTCCATCTGTTGCCTCATCGAGAAAAGCAAGAGCAAGCTGTCTGGTAAACTGGTTATTAATTATGGTATTCAATCTAAAATAAGAAAGCGGTTCAACTTCCTCTGTTTCGAGCTGTTTTTGCGCCTTCTTTTCAAATTGAGATAATCCGCTTGTCTCTCTCAGAAAAACGCGATGGGCATTCTTGAAAATGACATTTCCATTGGCAGTTCCATTAAGCAGAAAACCTTGCCCTATTGGAGCGTATCGACGCAGTTGTACTGTTCCTAATACTCCTCCTGGCCCAGGATTTACAGTCCCGTCCTGATTATAAGCATTAAATGTAGGAGGTACGTAAAGTCCTTCAGAAGTAGTATTAATAGGAGAGTAAGAACCGTAGCCTCCACGGTAAGCACTTAGATAATGTGAATTTACGTTACGATCCTGCTGCCAGAAATAAGCCGTTCCCCCCGTAAGAGTACGATTGTCAGGATCCAGCAAAAAGGCATTCAGATGCAGGACTGAAGGATACGGATTTCCTGTGAGTGTGGCACTTCCTGTTCCTAAAGATACAGTAATGTTACCGTTATTTGGTTTTCCCCTAAAATCATAGCGTTGTGCACCACCAGGATTATTCGCAACTCCCAAACCCGCTGGATCAAGCATATCAGTGCCCGAAGTTCCTTTCATCGTAAAACCTTCGCCTGGAGCTATAGTAGAGGCGGTTCCAACCGAAATCCATTGGGAGTAATTATTGGCATTTATTAGTTTATAAATCCAATGAGAAGCTATGGCAAGCGGACTAGCAGTTCCGTCATAACTTCCTGTAGGCAATAGTGTAGCAGGACTTGAAGCAATAGGGCCATCTGGACGCGAGAGCAAGCTAATACCGAAATTGGTATTTCCAGAAGCACTAGAAGGCGTTCCTACAGGAGAACACCAATAATTATAATCAAAATTGTCTGATGTTCCCTCTTGATATACAGATAAAGATCCAAGTCCAGTGTTTCCCGATGCACTGTTTCCACCTTGAACCAGCTGAGCATCATTTCTTAAATAAAGATTAGAATTAGGATTTAAATTTAGATTTTGCCCGACATAAAGAACTTGATTTTTGGCATAAATGCTAGAATTGGTGCTCAGATGCAGTTGAGAAAAGCTTTTGAAACTGAGCGTTAGAATAAACAGTGTAAATAGTTTTTTCATAATATCTTCTATAAGTTAAACTGTCTTAAAGCAATTAGAACATCAAATTTTTCTTCGCGTAAGCACTACGGCAAATCCAAGTATAAGACCCGCGGCGAGTAACGTAGAAGAATGTGAGTCAATTGGCAGAACGGGATCGTCATCAGGAAGACCGGGTGGTGGAGGACCTCCTCCCTGTGCATACAAGGCAGACGAAAAAAGAAAAAGCAAATAGAGTACATAGGTTAGTTTTCTAATGTTCATAACCAACTGTATTTACGCTGTTGAACCCAGCAATATTTAAGACTCTATTTTTCTGGCTGTTTCTAAAACAAAATGGTGTAATGCTCGCTCCTGAAAGAGGTAGTTGGAGAAGCAATAAAGTAGGAGGATAAATTGAATTTTTCAGCATAAGTACTTGGGGTTTAGTGAAAAAGACAAAGTTAAAATCAAAATCATATTTCACTTACATAATTTTTTCTTAGAATTATATAATTCCCACTTAAATAGTATTTAAACAATAAAACTCGTTTAAACAAAAAGAGTCAAATTGTTACGAATAACAATTTGACTCTTTTATTTTAATTGATTATTGAGCTATAAGTTTATTAGACTTAAATCTCAAACTTTTATTTTAAGAACGTGGTTTAGACAAATTTCTATCATACATAACAATCGTTCCAGCTACGGCTACATTCAAACTTTTCTCTGATTTAAATTTTACTAAATGATGGCATTTCTCCATAACTTTTTTAGATAAACCATGATCTTCAGCTCCTAAAACATAAACGCAGCGTCTCGGATGCTCAAAGGTTTCTAAATCGACAGCTTTATCAGATAGTTCAACGCCAACCAATCGTGCTCCTTTTGGTAAGTTTTCAAAAAAAGCTTCGAAAGTATCATAGTGAAAATATGGAATAGCTTTTACAGCATCGTGAGTATCGCAGGCTTGTTTCGCATATCGATTGCCAATAGTAAAGATAAAAGTTGCACCCAAGTTTTGAGCCGATCGCCAAAGCACACCTAAGTTTTCGGGTGTTTTTCCATTTTGTATTCCGATACCAAAGTATTCGTTTATAAAATTATCATTCATAAGACAAAAGTACAAACTGTAGATACATAAATCAATTTTTATAGAGACGAAAGAGATATTAACATAAATCACAACAAAGACAAGAAGAAGTTTAATTGCATATCATATAAATGCTAAGTTGCCAATTGTAGAAATAGATTCAGTTTTGATGAGGTAAAAGGTTTCTTATTGGTGATGTACTAAAACATTTGATTTATTATTGTTTCATATTAGCAGATAAATGGTTCATTTTACGATTTCTCGTTTCAGTTTATAATCTGAAACCATTTCTAGACATTTAAATATAAAGATTAAAGATTTTCGCTTTAATTTTAAAATATTAAATACGGCTTTTCAAATTGGCAGATGAAGATGCTGTTCGAAGAATGTAATGCAGTTATATTATTATGAGATTATAAAATGAACCTGTAAGGTAAAACAGTATTAATTTAAACGCAACAGAACTTATGGCGGCTATTCCTGACGAATTGTATAATGTTAAATTTGCAGCGTACCTTGATTCAATGAAAGAATTGTATCAACTCGACGAAAAATTTAAAGATATGTGCGATGCATACTGCGTAAGTACTGCCAAAACAGACTTTTACAAGGAAAAAAGCGAAAAAAGTTATCGACGCAAAATGAAGTTTGAAACTCTGTCTAGAGAATTAGAAGAAGAAATACTTTTTTATATCATGCGCAATAGGTAATTCTTTTTAGTACAAAAATTTACATTACGTTTGTTAAAGTGTTATTTCTGATACTGCTTTCCATTCTTCCATTTTTTCTGCTGTCGTTAAGCCCGCATTTAGTCCGCTGGTTGAAGGCAGCGTTTTATAAACAATACCTTCCTGCGGAAGAGTATGTTTTTGGAAATATTTTGCAGCAGCTTTGCTTTCAAAAAAGACATATTTTATATTGGGGTATTGTTTGTGCAGACTTTCAAAATCATTTATTGTTTCTTCTTTTATTTTGCCATCACTGCTTCCTTCTCGTTTACAGCTTTTTAGCACATTCCAAAGACCAATGTTATATTTTGTAAGGAGTGCTTTTCGATCTTCATAAGAGGCACTAAATTCTTCTTCAAAAATGGCAAACAGAATTTTCCAAAAAAGGTTTCCCTTGTTCGCATAGTATTGCTGTTTGGCAATGGATTGCTCGCCAGCCATAGTTCCCATAATCAGAATAATTGTGGAGTTGTCGATTAATGGATGTAGGGCTTCTCTGTGCATAATTTCTTGTAAGTTTTTGTAAAATTACGAATAATGGATAACAATGTTATTCTCGTCTCTAAGGGAAAAAATGTGGAATAAATTTTTGATTGAGTATTTTGTTTAATTCTAAACCACACAAGTACTGCTAGTTGTTTAATGTTTTGTTTCTTATTGTTTTACAGTACGTTTTTTATCGAATTTTATAAGAGATAATCTTTTCTTTCTCTTTTGCTTAAAAATTAAACAGAAGTTAATTCTTTACGGAAAGACGTAAAGAAGTGTGGTTTTATTAAATTATTTTCGCCCGAATTATAATAACTAACTTCAAATTTATAAAAAGCTTATGCGGAAACTCTACTTACAGCTTCTATTTTTAATTTCTCTTAATAGTTATTCTCAAGATGTTCTTTGGGAAAAATCTTACGGAGGTATACATGCAGATTACCTTTTTGATGCACAACCGACAGCTGATTATGGCTTTATTTTAGCTGGAAGTTCGCTTTCGAATAAAACGGGAAATAAGGCAGATGATAATCATGGCGATCTAGACTACTGGGTTTGGAAAATGAAAGAAAACGGAGAACTTGACTGGCAGAAAAGTTTTGGCGGAATTGGTTTTGATTTGCTCCAAAGTATTAAAAATACTAAAGATGGCGGATTTATTCTCGCTGGAACTTCAAACTCTTCGAAAAGTTTTCAAAAAAAAGAGAACTGTAAAGGTCTTTCTGATTTTTGGGTAATAAAATTAAATGCTGCTGGAGATGAACAGTGGCAAAGAACTATCGGTGGTAAAGGGCAGGATGAACTTTTGTGTGCTTTCCAGACTAAAGATGGAGGTTATATTTTAGGAGGCTCTTCAAGCTCAAATCCAAATTCGATTTCAAATTCTAATCTAGATGAAGACTCTTTTGCTACTGATATTTATTCAAAATCAGAGAAAAGCAGAGGCAGTATGGACTACTGGATAATCAAGTTAGACCAAGAAGGCGTTATCCAATGGCAGAAAACCTATGGTGGCCAATATTCTGATATTTTGAGAAGCATGGAGCAGACCTCGGATAACGGATATATTCTTGCAGGATATTCTAATTCTCCTATTTCAGGTGATAAAACAGAATCAAATAAAGGTATTGGCGATTATTGGATTTTGAAAATAAACGATACTGGTGTTATTGAATGGCAAAAAGTCTATGGTGGAGACGGTGATGATCAGCCGTACGTAATTCATCAGAGTAAGGATGGAGGCTATATTGTTGGAGGAAACTCAAACAGTTCTAATGCATTGACAACTGAAGGAGGAATTGTGGCCAACGGAACAGATTACTGGATTCTTAAACTGGATCAGGAGGGAAGTGTTGTCTGGAGTAAAACATATGATTTTGGAAAAGTCGATATCCTTACATCGTTAGTAGAAAATAATGATCAAACTTACTTAATAGGTGGTCATGCGCGCAATTCAGCTCCGAGATCTGTTGGGGGACTGGTATCAAAAGCAACAAGTTTAGTGGCAAAAGAAAAAGACGGAATTAACGATTATATCGCATTGAAAATTAATAACGAGGGAGAAGAAATCTGGAATAAAACCGTTGGAAGCGGAGGCGAAGATATTCTTCGAAAACTTGTCGAGACCAGAGACGGGGGCTATCTTATGGCAGGAACTTCTAATGGTTCATCAAAAGATAAAAACTCCAATATTGGATCAAATGATTTTTGGGTCGTAAAATTAAAAGATAAGGCTCAAGTTGAAAAAGTAAAGGCAAGTATCGAAGCCATTCCAAATCCTGTATCAACTTTTACAAATGTAATTATTGGGTATGATTTTACTAAAGGTACCGCATCAGTAATTGATATTTTAGGAAGAACCTTGCAACACTTTGATATTTCCAGCAGAACTGTGCCGGTAGATTTAAGCTATTATGCTGAAGGAATCTACATCATCAAAATTCAGACTGATGTTAAGACAGAGTCTGTTAAAGTTATTAAGAAAGTTAATTAAAAATTACATGATGCAAAAGCAATTTATTAAGTATTCAGTAAAAACTTTGTTTTTACTGTTTTTCATCTTTATATCAGAAACTGGTATTGCTCAACCAGATACCAGTAAGTATTTACCCAATATAACTCCACCATCTCCTGTTGCAGGTGAACTTGGAAAATTTGGAAATATTCCAGTTGGATTATTTACAGGAGCTGCAAATATTTCTGTACCATTAACAAGTTTTAAAACAAAAGATTTAGAATCGCCAATTTCTCTTTTTTATGGCTCTAACGGAATAAAAGTTGATGAAGTCGCATCAAATGTAGGCTTGGGTTGGAATATGAATTTTGGAGGTGTCATTACACGTACTGTTCGTGATAAAGCAGATGAGATGCAGGCTGCAGTTTATCCGCCAGATAACTTAGCTAATGCGACTAATGAGGCTAAATTGCAATTTTATCGAGCTGCTGTACAAGCAAGTGCAGATACTGAGGCTGATATATATTCTTTCAATTTCAGTGGAAATTCAGGTAAATTTATTTATGATAAAACCGGCAATCCCATTTTCGTTAATAATCAAAAAATTAAAATTCAAAGAGTTGGGATTAATAATGCCGATTTTTTATTGACAGCCACTAACGGTATTCAATATTATTTTACAGAAAAAGAAACAACTGCTTTTAGAAATCAGGGGGCAGGACATTCTGTAATTAGCGGAAGTGTGACGGCATGGTATTTAAGCAAAATAGCGCATCCAAACGGATCAGAAATATATTTCACTTACGAGGATAGTTATATGGAATATACTGCATCTAATTCACAAACTTTTACAATCGCATATCCTGCAATGCAACCTGATTGTTCAGGTACTTTGGCAAGTGCTCCAGTTATGAGTGATATCGTTGCTTATAATATGACTGTATTAGGTAAACGAGTAAATAAGATATATAGTAATAATACTAATGATGGATACATAAATTTTAGTTACAGTGCCGCAGGAGTTAATGAAGAAGTGGAGGGAAATAGTAAAATTCAGACCGTTACTCAGTTTAATAAGGAAGGAAATGAGATTGAAAAAATAAATTTTACTTATTTGAAAACTGCCAACGGACGCGTTTTTTTAGAAAATATTACCTTTCTTGATCCTTCTAAAAAATACGGTTTTGAGTATATAAATAGAGAAAACTTTCCTCAAAGATTATCAAAAAGCCAAGACCATTGGGGATATTATAACGGTAAATCTAATGTGAACTTAGCGCCTAAAAATATCGCCGACTATAATTTAAATGACATCGATTATAACGGTGCAGATAAAGAGCCAGACGCAAATTTTGCTAAAACAGGACTTTTAAGTAAAATGATTTATCCTACTAAAGGATATACTCAATTTGAGTATGAAAGTAATACGTATTGGGGAGACAAAACTACCTATCCAGTAAAGACAACAGATACATATAGAAGGCCACGAACAGATTGGAATGAAGAACCTGTCATATATACCTTAACTTCTCCAATAGACCAAAGAATTGAATTTACTGGTTATGTAGCTTTTTCAAGTGATCAAGAGCCTAAATATGATATGTATGGTAATCTAATTCCAGATCCAAATGATACTGGACATGATATTGCCTCTTTGCAGGTAACTTGCGTTGATGCAGGAGAAACACCATGTCCACAATTGTATGATATTAGATATACAGGTGAAAAGCTATATTATTCCGATTACTGGTTTGTAAGTAAAACAACCAAGAAATTTTATTTAGATGCAAAAGCAGGTAAAACATATAATTTACATTTTTTTAAAGGTGGTTTTTATACAGTTGCATTATTAACTGTGACTTATTATCCGACTGCACCAGTAACGATCAGTACTAATTTAGAAACAGGCGGAGTAAGGATAAAAGCGACAAAGGACTTTTCAGACACAGCATCAACACCTATTTACAAGAGATTTTACTATGCTCCAAAAAACGATATTAATCATTCTTCTGGAAACAAAGGAAAAACGCCGTATTATGTAGATCTATCAAAGACAAGAAAAACATGTTCAGTAGGTCAGGGTCAGCTTGGTTTATGTTGGTATATTGATAATGAATTTCTAACAGTTAGTTCCAGCAGCATTATTTCTTTGTTTGATACAGGAAGTAGTAATTGTTTTTATAAATACGTAACTGTTAGTGAGGGAGGAGATAATTTTGAGAATGGTGGAGAAATGAAAGAATACATTATTCATAGAGACAATTTTGGACAATCAATTTTAGGTACTGATATTAAAAGTGCTCCGCTTACTAATTTTGGATGGGACAATGGTCTGGAATTGAAATCTGAGGTTTTTCAAAAAAGATCTGCTGGCAATCCGTTTATAACTGTGGCAGAGAATATAAATAATTACAAATTAGATCCTATATATTCTAATGAGATAAAAGCGTATGCTGTTAGAAAAAACTTCGAAGAGCCTTGTCCGAGCTCACAAACTATTGAAAATTTTAGCATTGTAGAATATAAGACGATAGCACATTGGTTTTATTTAGAATCTTCAATTTCTAAAAAGTATGACCTTAATGGACTAAACCCTATAGAAACTACAACTGCTTATCAGTATGCTAATCCTTCACATATTCAGCTGACTTCTCAAAGTATACAATCTTCGACACAGGAAACTTTAGAAACCAAGTACTACTATCCTCATGATTTGGCAGCTGAACCCTTTGCATCTAATATGATAATGGACAACAGAATTGATACTGCTTTAAAAACGGAAACTTACAGAGGTTCAATAAAATTATCGGAACAAAAAACAGTATATGCTAAAGATGAATCAACTAAAAACTTACTGCTTCCTAAATTTATTTATTCAGCTAAATCTTCTAATTCTTTAGAGAAAAAAATCGTGTATGATAAGTATGATGAAAAAGGAAATGTCTTGCAATATACTCCTGAAGGAGGTATGCCAGTGTCAATTATTTGGGGTTACAATAAAACACAGCCAATTGCGAAGATCGAAAATGCAACTTATGCACAATTAGAATCATCAGCAGCAAATCTGGAGACAATTTCAAATTCAGGTAACGAAACAAATTTAATTCAGGCATTAAATGATTTAAGAAACACCTTTTCAAATGCAATTATAACAACTTATACTTATAAGTTATTGGTGGGAGTATCAACAATTACAGATCCTAAGGATGTCACTACCTATTATAATTATGATGAGTTTAATAGATTGAAAGTAATAAAGGATAATGAAGGTATGATTTTATCAGAGAACCAGTATCATTATAAAGACTAAAA
The DNA here is from genome assembly GCF_003946915.1 of Flavobacterium ustbae. Taxonomy (GTDB): domain Bacteria; phylum Bacteroidota; class Bacteroidia; order Flavobacteriales; family Flavobacteriaceae; genus Flavobacterium; species Flavobacterium ustbae. Next base: position 1,436 of record NZ_RPOC01000007.1, on the reverse strand, counting down.
GAAGAGAGATGAAAATATATATATATAGCTTTTTGTTGTTAATCGTTTCATTTGGATATGGACAAAAAGTAGGTGTTAATGCGGCTCCTCCAGGTGGCGGGGGAGGCGAAACTATGTATCGATGGTATGAAGATGAGGATGGAGACGGTTTTGGAAATCCAAATAATAGTATTTTGAGGGCTACTAAACCAGATGGTTATGTAAGTAACAAAAATGATTGTAATGACTATAATCCTAATATAAAAGATACTGGTTTATGGTATTTAGATGCTGATGGGGATGGTTATGGTACTAGTTCTGTAATTTCTACTAGTTGTACAAAACCTGCTGGTTATGTAGAAAATGCTGCTGACTATAATGATTCAACGGTTAACATAACAAATGTAGCCCCGCAATATTACTACAAGGATGCTGACGGCGACGGATTCGGTAATCCATCTGTGTATGTTTACTATAGTGTTAAGCCTAGTGGTTTTGTAACCAACAATACAGACTGTAATGATGCCGATATAAGCGTGAACCCTAACACTGTTTGGTACTCAGATTCTGATGGCGATGGCTTTGGAGCAGGATCGGGAGGAAATTCAAAAAAGAGTTGCACGCAACCTGCTGGTTATGCAAGAAACGCACAGGATTGTAATGATAACAATAGTAGCATACATCCAAACACTATATGGTATAATGATTACGATGGTGATGGCTATGGCGATAGTAATGACACGTTTGTTGCATGTGCAACTCCTGTAGGACATCGTTATGTAACAAGAGGAGGAGATTGTAATGATGCAGATGCAACTTTAAATCCAGGAGTAATTTGGTATCAAGATGCGGATAATGATGGTTTTGGAAATGCCGCTGTAAAAATAACTAGTTGCGTACAACCATCGGGATATGTCCGTAACGGATCTGATTACAATGATGGAACGGCTAATATAACGAATGTTGCTCCCCAATATTTTTATAAGGATTTAGATAATGATGGATTCGGAAATCCTTCTATTTCTATTTATTATAGCTACGCTCCGGGAAATTATGTAGCCAACAATACAGACTGCAATGATGGAGACGCTGCCATTAATCCCAATACGATCTGGTACCGTGATGCAGATGGAGACACTTTTGGAACGGCCGCAACCAAACTGGTTCAGTGCACCCAGCCGGCAGGATATGTGAGAAATTCATCAGATTATAACGACACGACAGCCAATATCACCAATATTGCCCCATCGACCTTTTATAGGGATGCTGATGGCGACACGTTCGGAAACCCTTCCTTAAGCGTTTCGTACAGCGTGAAGCCTACGGGATACGTAGCCAACAATACGGACTGCAATGATGCTAACGCTGCCATTAATCCCAATACGGTGTGGTATCGAGACCAAGATGGAGACACTTTTGGAACGCCTGCAACCAAACTGGTTCAGTGTACCCAGCCT
>NZ_RPOC01000006.1 GCF_003946915.1 Flavobacterium ustbae | reverse complement strand
TTGCGGCGGGGCTCACCTCTTCCCATCCCGAACAGAGAAGTTAAGCCCGCCTGCGCAGATGGTACTGCATCATTGTGGGAGAGTATGTCGTCGCCTTTCTTTTGAAAACCCCGTTTCCAGCGAAACGGGGTTTTCTGTTTTATAACATCTTTATGAAATCTGGAAATTGAACACATTATTTATTGCTGGTCTGCGTTAGGGATGGAAGCGGCATCTCCCGATTAGCAGCTAAGGCTAAAAGCCTTATTTTTCTAAATCGGGAATACGCGGACAGCCCGACCCGCAGCGAAACGCATTAATTATAATATGGTGATCTTTGTATTGTTGAGGATGGCCGTTTTATGTCTGTTTTTATTAGATTTTTTTGCTGTCAACGTCATTAATAAACTGAATTACTCCATTCATAAATACTTTTTGGTCGTCCCACATAGCTAAATGACTGCCATTAGGGCAATATAGATAATGTCCGTTTTTTACTAATTTACTCTGTTCTTCCATTGCTTTTGGATCCATAGTATCGTATTTCGCACCTATCATTAGGGTGGGAACTGCAATTTCTTTTAGTCTGTTTTTGATATCCCATTTTGCTAAACGACCACTTATCCCAAATTCACTTGGCCCCTGCATAAGTGTGTATACTTCTGAGTTTACATGTTTACTAGCACGATTCAACCCATCTGGCCATTCTTTTAATCGACATAAATGTTCTTTGTAAAAATTTGGCAGTAGCAGCTCCATATAACGCGGATTTGCAAAATCTTTTTTAGCTTCTAAATTTCTTATTTCATTTAAAACTTCAGGTTTCATTTGTTTTGCTAAAACCTCATCAGCATATTTTCCATATTCTGGTGCACTTGCCATCATATTCGCAACAAGTAAACCTTTCATATTTTGCTGATATTTTAGAGCATATTCCATTGCTAAAATTCCTCCCCATGAATTTCCTAAGACATAAAAATTATCTTTATCAGCGTTGATAGCTTTTCTGACTTGTTCAACCTCATCGACGAATCGATCAATTGTCCATAGTGAACTATCTTTGGGCTGATCGCTGTAATATGAACCAAGCTGATCATATTCATAAAATTCAAACCCTTCTCGTTGAAAAAAAGTTTCGAAACATTCCATATATTCGTGTGTCATCGCTGGGCCTCCATGTAGGAGAAGGACTTTTATTTTTGGATTATTTCCAAAACGTTTTGTCCAAACTTTAAATTCTCCGACTGGCGTTTTTATTGGAATCATTTTTACTCCAGCTGTTTCAAGTTCTTGTTGGTTATAAGTAAAATAATCAGATAAAATTTTGCTTTGTTTTTCGTTTTTACAAGATGTAATTAATAAAAGCAATAGAATAGCAGAAATGTTACGCATAATTTATGGTTTTATGATTTCTACTAAATTACAAATTATAATTATATTCAACTTACTGTATGATTATTGCATAAGTGTTATAAAATGAGATTGTTATGTGGTGCGTAAAAACTAAAAGTTTCTTAAAGAAATTTGAATGTATTTTTTCTTGTCGTAAATTAGTGAGAGTATACTTAAAAAAAATGAATCATGAAAAACAGAATATTTTTAGTCATTGTATTGTTAACGATAACAATCTCGACCAGCGCACAAAAGAAAATTGAAGTAGCAGAGCTGCCAAAACCAGCACAAGAATTTCTTAAAAAACATTTTAATGATGTTGCTATAGAAAGTGCACAAAAAGATGCAGAACACGGCGAAAAAGGGTACGAAGTAAAATTAAAAGACGGAACCGAAGTTGAATTCTGGAAAGACGGTTCGTATCGCGAAGTAGACGGCGATGACAAACCAATCCCCACCGATTTTATTCCGCAAGAAGTAAAAGATTATGTGGCGAAAAATTATCCAAACGAAAAAATAACTCACATAGACTATGGACACAAAGATTTGGACGTAGATTTGACCAATAAAATTGATTTAGAATTTACCAAAGACGGTAAAATATTGAAAGACAAGAAAAACAACATTGGGAAAAAATAGTATAAAAACTGTTGGTAGAATTATTTAACACATAGAGACATACATTTTTATGGATCAAAAAAGGTAATTGAAGAAACTAGTTTCTCATACATAGCTATGTGAATTGATGCAAGTGAAACACCCTTTTTTCAACCTACAAATCTATGTTTCTATGTGTTAAAATTTATCTATTTTATACCAATTTCCAAAAAGATCATCTTGAGAGAAAATAGTTTATATTTACATCTTCTATTTTTGATTTATGGAAGAAAATAAACATGTAACCATTTATGATATTGCCGAAAGACTTAATTTGGCTACATCGACGATTTCAAGAGCTTTAAAAGACCATCACACCATAAGTGATAAAACCATAAAAAAAGTCAAGAAAACTGCCGAAGAAATGGGCTTTGTCCCAAATACCTTGGCCGCAGGTCTGCGTGGTAATAAAACCAAAACCATTGGTGTTTTAATTCCAACGGTAACACAGCCCTTTTTATCATCATTAATAAGCGGAATTGAAATTACAGCTCAAAAATCTGATTATACGGTAATCATTATGCAGTCGCATGATTCGTATGAAGAAGAAGTCAATATGGCAAAATCCTTGTATAGTAATCGTGTAAGCGGTGTAATTTGTTCCTTAGCGATGGAAACGCGTGATACGGCACATTTTCATCAATTTTCCAATAACAATATTCCATTAGTATTTGTAGATCGTGTGCCTAAAGATTACAATACCTTTCGAGTTGTAATTGATAATTTTACAGCAGGTTATAAAGCTACGAAACACCTTATTGAGCAAGGCTGTGTTCGTATTGCGCACATAACGGCAGGATCTGAGTTAGGAAATTTATATAGCGAAAGAAAAAGAGGTTATATCGAAGCCTTAAAAGATCATAATGTTGAAATAGATGAAAAATTGATTATCAATTTAAATTCAGTTACTTACGAAGATGGAGTCAAAGCTAGCAATGCTTTATTCGACTTAGATCCAATTCCCGATGGACTTTTTGCACCTGGGGATATTCTGGCTGTAAGTGCCGTACAAACCGCTAAAAAACGCGGTATAAAAGTTCCTGAGGAGTTTAAAGTTATTGGTTTTAATAACGATCCAATTTCCCAGATTATCGATCCTAACTTATCGACCATAACACATCCTGCAGAAAAAATGGGAAAAGCAGCGGCAGAAATTATCATCAAAAATCTAAAATCGTCCAAAAACGACGACGCCAAAGAAATTACTTTTTTAAACACAGAAGTATTGGCAAGAGAATCTACACAGAAATAAAATGTATTGTAAACTATAATAGCATAGAACAAATCTAAAATCTAAAATAATTCCCTTACTATAGGCAGGATAGTTTTTATAATTATACTGCCTTTATTTGTTATATGAAATTATTTTTTTTGAAAAAAATCGAACTAAAATTTTTTTCTTCGCCAACAATCTTATATTTTTACGCAACCGATTGCAATAATTGTTTTATTTTGAATTGTATATTTTCTAAATTAAAATTTTAATAAATGTTTTTTATTTTAATCAAAATGCCATCGATGTGAAAAATGTAAAATTGAGAATAAATAAAACTAAGATGACTTTATCAAGATTTGTTTTTCTGTTTCTTCTGGTTTCCTTTTCGGCTTTGGCACAAAAGGATTATAAATTATGGTTGCAATATAATTCGGTTGCAAATCCATCAATCGCAAAAGATTATAAGGCCAATTTAAAAGGGATTGTGGTTTTAGGAAATTCGGAAACCATTAAAATTGCCGAGAAAGAACTTAAAACCGCATTTAGCGAAATGCTGGGAAATACGCCAGAAATTAAATTCGATTTAAAAGAAGAAAATAATCTAGTCGTTGGATCTCAATCTCATTTAAGTTCTGAAATCAAAAGTCAATTACAAACTGAATTTGATAAAATAAATAGTGAAGGCTACATTATCAAATCCATTTCTCTCCAAAATAAAAAACAAATAATTATAACAGGAAAAAATGACGTTGCTGTTTTATACGGCGTTTTCAATTTCCTGAGAATTTTGCAGACCAATCAATCGGTTGAAAATCTTACTATTGCAGATTCGCCAAAAACAAATATAAGAATCCTGAATCATTGGGATAATCTAGACAGAACAGTAGAAAGGGGCTATGCTGGATTTTCACTTTGGAACTGGCAGAAACTTCCCGATTTTATTGATCAGCGCTATGTTGATTACGCTAGAGCGAATGCCTCAATCGGAATTAACGGAACGGTTTTGACTAACGTAAATGCCAACGCATTAATTCTGACTCCACAATATTTAGAAAAAGTTGAAGCTTTGGCGAATGTTTTCAGGCCGTACGGAATAAAAGTATACTTAACCGCCAGATTTTCGGCTCCAATCGAAATCGGAAACTTAAAAACTGCCGATCCAAAAGATTCGGAAGTTATCAATTGGTGGAAGAATAAAGCAGCAGAAATCTACAAACGAATTCCTGATTTTGGAGGGTTTTTGGTGAAAGCCAATTCTGAAGGTCAGCCTGGTCCGCAAAATTATGGAAGAAATCATGTTGACGGAGCGAATATGCTTGCTGATGCCGTTGCGCCTTTTAAAGGAATTGTGATGTGGAGGGCTTTTGTATATTCGGAACATGATGCCAACGACCGCGCTAAACAAGCTTACGCAGAATTTCAGCCGTATGATGGAAAATTCAAAGAAAATGTAATTGTTCAGGTCAAAAACGGAGCAATCGATTTTCAGCCTAGAGAGCCTTTTCATCCTTTATTTGGAGCGATGCCGAAAACGCCTTTAATGATGGAATTTCAGATGACACAGGAATATTTAGGATTCAGTACGCATTTGGTTTTTCTTCCAAAATTATTTCAGGAGGTTTTAGAAGCCGATACGTATCAAAAAGGAAAAGGTTCAACGGTTGCCAAAGTTGTTGACGGAACTTTATTTCAAAATAAAATAACAGGGATAGCGGGCGTTGCCAATATCGGAAACGATCTCAACTGGACTGGGCATCCTTTTGCGCAAGCGAATTGGTACGGTTTCGGAAGACTGGCATGGAATCCGTATTTGGATTCTGAAATTATTGCAGATGAATGGCTAAGAAGCACTTTTTCGAACGATGAAAATTTCATTAAACCGATAAAAAGAATGATGATCGAATCTCGGGAAGCCGTCGTCAATTATATGACACCGCTTGGTTTGCATCATATTATGGACACTGGACATCATTATGGACCAGGACCGTGGGTTTCCAATTTGTCAAGACCAGAATGGAATCCGACGTATTATCATAAGGCAGATAAAAACGGAATTGGTTTCGATCGTTCTAAATCTGGAACAAACGCTGTTTCACAATACGCGCCAGAAGTAGCAAAACTTTTTGATAATTTAGAAACTTGTCCAGAAAACGAGCTACTATGGTTTCATCACGTTTCTTGGGATTATAAGCTAAAAAACGGACAGACACTTTGGAATGGAATGGCTTTAAAATACCAGGAAGGTGTTAATCAGGTTGAAGAAATGCAGAATGTCTGGAAGAAGACTGAAAAATATATTGATTCAGAACGTTTTCACGAAGTCGCAATGTTATTAGAAATTCAACACAAAGAAGCAAAATGGTGGCGCGATGCCTGTCTGTTATATTTTCAGCAGTTTTCTGGCAAAGAACTTCCGAAAGAAGTACAAAAACCAACACAGACTTTAGAGTATTTTAAATCATTGAAATTCCCGTTTGCACCGGGAAATGGATAAATTAAATTATTGAGATTAATAAGAACGCTGATAACGCGGATTCGCTTTCGCGAAAACGCTGATTTATACGGATTTTTTATTTTTTTTGTTTAGAAAAGAATCTGTTTTTTTCCGTGTCTTCGCGAAAGCGAATCCGCAATCATCTGCGTCCCATACCAAACAACAAATTATGAGCAAAAAAACGGCAATTGTAACCGGAGGAAATTCGGGTTTAGGCTTTGCAACAGCAAAAAAACTTTGTGATAACGGAATCAGAACTTACATCATCGGAAGATCAAAAGAAAAAACAGAAGATGCCTGTAAGGAAATTGGAGAAAATGCCATTCCCGTAATTTTCGATTTAAATAATTTGGAAGGAATTCCTGCTATGATTGATAGCATAACGCAAAATGTATCGATCGATATTTTGGTAAATAATGCCGGAATCAACATGAAAAAGGAAATTCCAGACGTGACCGATGAAGATTTTCTTTCGATTATTCATACTAATTTACTGAGCGTTTTTGCCGTAAGCCGTGAAGTAATCAAAAATATGAAAGCTAATGGAAGCGGAAGTATTATCAATATCAGTTCTATGGCTTCACAATACGGAATACCAAAAGTAATCGCCTATTCCGCAAGTAAAGGCGCAATCGAATCGATGACGCGTGCTATGGCAACCGAATTGGCTCCAGCAGGAATTCGTGTAAACTGTATTGCTCCGGGATTTATAAAAACTAAAATGTCGGCAGCGGCATTGGATAACGATCCAGAAAGAAAAAATAAAGTTTTAGGGAGAACACCAATGGGCTTTTTAGGAGAGCCATCAGACATTGCAGATGCGGTTTATTATTTCGCTTTAAGCGAATCAAAATATACAACAGGTACAGTTTTGCCAGTTGATGGCGGAAATAGCATTGGGTTTTGAGTTTATAGGTTCAAAGGGGCAGAGGTTCAAAGATTCAAAGGTTTTAAAGCCACAGATTAAAGGATTAAAAAGATTAAAATCGGCTTAATCTGCGGGAAACAGAACTTTGCTTGTCCACGCTCTTGCGAGATTAAAAAATTAGTACGTATGATAAAAATGCAGCAAACCATGCGTTGGTTTGGCCCAAATGACAACGTAAAGCTTATTGATATTAAACAAGCCGGAGCAACTGGAATTGTAACGGCCTTGCATCAAATTCCGGTGGGTGAAGTTTGGTCAGTTGAAGCTATTCAGCAAAGACAGGAAATCATTAGAAATGCAGGTCTAGAATGGACTGTGGTTGAAAGTCTTCCTGTTCATGAAGAAATCAAACGCGCTTCTGGAAATTACTTGCAGTATATACAAAATTATAAAATCAGTTTGCAGAATCTGGCCGATTGCGGAATCAAAATCATAACCTATAATTTCATGCCTATTCTGGATTGGGTGCGTACCAATCATAATTTTATAAATGAAGACGGAAGCAAAGCTTTACTATACAATCAGGATGCTTTTACTTTTTTTGATGTTTTTCTTTTAAAAAGACCGAATGCTGAAAACGATTATTCAGAAGCTGCAAAAGAAAAAGCGCTGCAGTTTGGAAATCAATTGTCTGTAGACGAAAAAGCATTGTTGTTTAAAAATGTTTTGCTCGGCTTGCCGGGAAGTAAAATCAATTTTACGGCGGAGCAGATTTTATCTCTTTTGGATGATTATACCGAAATCGACAATCAAAAACTAAGAGAAAATCTGATTTATTTTTTAACTGAAGTAACACCAATTGCGGAACTAAACGATCAGAAATTAGCAATTCATCCAGACGATCCGCCGTTTTCGGTTTTAGGACTGCCGAGAATTGTTTCGACGGAAGAAGATTTGAAAGCGATTTTTTGTGCGGTTCCTTCTACGGCTAACGGATTATGTTATTGCACTGGTTCACTAAGCGCTGATCCGAAAAATGATCTGGAAAAAATAATTGACGATTATCAAGATAGAATCCATTTTTTGCACTTGCGAAATACCATCCGCGAAAGCGAAACTATTTTTAGAGAATCGGAACATTTGAATGGAGATGTCAAAATGGAAAAGATTGTAGAGAAGATTCTGCTTGTAATGAATAAAACAAAAATCAGTTTACCGATGCGTCCAGATCACGGTTTTCTCCATGAAGTTGATGAAACTACAGCAACATATCCGGGATATTCCTTAACCGGAAGATTAAAAGGACTGGCAGAATTGCGAGGTTTAGAAATGGGAATTGGATACAAACTGGGTTTGTAATTTATCCTATTTCAAAATGTGAATACTAACTAAAACCACAATACAATGAAATTAGTAAAACCTTATTTATTGGCTCTCACAGCGATGCTTGCATTAGGTTGTTCATCGGAGAAAGAAACACTTTCGTTAAAAGACGCTTTTAAAAACGATTTTTTAATAGGAACTGCTTTAAGCGCCGATCAAATTCAGGAAAAAAACAGCAAAGAAGATTCTTTGATTAAAAGAGAATTTAATGCGATTACGGCCGAAAATATTATGAAATCTATGTTCACGCATCCGCAAAAAGATAAATACGATTTTACCTTATCGGATAAATTTGTGGCGTATGGCGAAAAGAATAAAATGTTCATACACGGACATACTTTAATCTGGCATAGTCAGTTGGCGCCATGGATGGAAAAGATTTCTGATAGTACTGAGATGAAAGCTTTTATGAAAGATCATATTATCACGATTGTTTCTAAATACAAAGGAAAAATCAATTCATGGGATGTTGTAAATGAAGCTTTAAACGAAGATGGAACTTTACGAAAATCGGTTTTTTTAAATACATTGGGCGAAAAATATTTGGTTGATGCGTTTAAATTAGCGGCAAAAGCAGATCCGAATGTAGATTTATATTATAATGATTACAACATAGAAGAACCCGCGAAGAGAGCTGGAGCGATTGCTTTAATTAAAAAAATAAAAGCCGAAGGAGGAAAAGTGGACGGAGTTGGAATTCAGGGACACTGGCGATTAGAAAGTCCGTCTTTGGAAGAAATTGAAAAAAGTATTTTAGAATATTCAGCTTTAGGAATTAAAGTCGCTTTTACAGAATTGGATATTACTGTTTTGCCAAATCCTTGGGATTTAAAAGGAGCCGATGTGAACCAGAATTTTGAAGGAAATCCGAAAATGAATCCGTATCCTGAAAAACTTCCAGATTCTGTACAAAACAAACTCGCAGAACGTTATGCTTCAATTTTTAAATTGTTTTTAAAACACAAAGACAAAATCAGCCGTGTGACTTTCTGGGGCGTTCACGATAAACAATCGTGGCTAAACGACTGGCCGATAAAGGGTAGAACCAATTATCCTTTATTGTTTGATACTGAACTGAAACACAAAAAAGCGTACAACAGCGTTTTAGAACTAAAGTCAATAAAAGAATAAAATTTATCTTTAAAGCATTTATAACATTCAGCTATCGATTATTTTTTGTTTGTTCTTGAAATAGAGTAAAGTAAATTTGCATGATATTTTTTTTGTATAATTTTACACAACCGATTGTTTTAAATTTAACTTGCATTTCCGAATCTTCGGGACAGAACTTGTAGGTATTAATTCTGACCAGTTTTAATATTAATATCAAATCTAAAAGGTTTCAAAAGGCTTGCAGGAGAAAAAACTAACTAACCACAAAACCACCAATGACTAACATTTCACAAAAACTATCTATCAAAGAAAAAATAGGATACAGCTTAGGAGACTTGGCAGCCAATCTAGTTTTTCAAACTTTGATGACTTATCTCGCTTATTTTTATACCGATATCTACGGATTATCACCAACCGATTCTTCCATAATTATGCTGATTGTTGGTTTGATAGCAGCCTTTGTTTTTAACCCGATAATTGGAGTTTTGGCAGATAGAACGACTACAAAGTGGGGAAAATTCAGACCTTGGATTTTAGCCACTGCAATTCCACTTGGAGTCGTCGCTTTATTAGCGTTTACAACTCCTAATTTTTCTTATCAAGGAAAAGTAACTTACGCTATAATAACCTATACTTTATTACTGCTTTTTTATGCAGCAAACAATCTTCCGTATTCTGCTTTAAGCGGTGTAATTACAGGCGATATGGGCGAAAGAAATAGTATGTCGTCTTACCGTTTTGTGGCGGTAATGTTTGCTCAGTTTTTTGTGCAGGTTTTTATGCTGGGCATTATAAAAAGTGCCGGAAATGGTGATAAAGCAGTTGGAATTGAAAAAGTAATGACCGCTTTGGCAATTATAGGAACGATTATGCTTTTAATCACTTTTTTGACTACTAAAGAAAGAATTATTCCGAAACCAGAACAGAAATCAAGTGTAAAAGAAGATTTAAGGGATTTGATCAAAAATAGACCTTGGGTAATTATGCTTTCGCTGACGACTTTGGTTTTTGTAACGTTGGCGATGAAAGGCGGTTCGTATGTGTATTATTTTGAGAACTATGTAGATAAGAAACAACTCGGATTTTTTATTCAGCCTATTTTGGATCGACTCTCCAGTATTGGTTTGAATCATTTTGGGAATGATCCCGTTTCTGCAGGATTCGGACTTTTTAACGCTGGCGGAATTATTTTTATGATTGTAGGAATTACATTGTCTAAAAATCTGGCAGATAAATACGGAAAACGAAATGTATTCGGAATATTTCTATTCATTTCGACACTATTTATTATTGCTTTTTACTTTTTTCCATCAACATCCATTTCGCTTATATTTTTCTCTCAAATACTTCATGGCTTTTTCTACGGTATCACTATTCCGATTCTTTGGGCAATGATTGCAGATGTTGCCGATTATTCGGAATGGCTCAATAATAGACGCGCGACAGCTATTATTTTTTCTGCGATGATGGTTGGTTTAAAAGCGGGTTTAAGTATTGGCGGTGCTTTAACAACTTTAGTTTTAGGAGCGTTTCATTATGTCGCAAATGCTGGAATCCAGAGTGAATCTGCTGTAAACGGAATCAAATTGTTGGTTAGCATTTTTCCTGCTATTCCATTTCTGATTGGTGTGGGATTATTATTTTTCTACAAAATCGATAAAAAAATGGAAGTGCAGATTGAGCAGGATTTAAAAGAAAGAAGAAATTAAAATTAATTTAAAACATACAAAAGAATATGCCTGAAGACAGCATTGAACATATTAATTTTGAAGAAATTAACGAGTTGGCTATTTCAAAGCCTTTGGTTTCTCATATCTATACAGCCGATCCTTCGGCGCATGTATTTAATGGTAAAATCTATATTTATCCTTCTCATGATATCGATGCTGGAATTCCGTTTAACGATAATGGCGACCATTTCGGAATGGAAGATTATCATGTTTTTTCGATGGAAGATATTTCTTCTAAAGCCGTTGATAATGGTATTGCTTTGCACGTAAATGATGTTGCTTGGGCCGAAAAGCAAATGTGGGCGCCAGACGCGGCGTGTAAAAATGGGAAATATTATCTGTATTTCCCCGCCAAAAACAGCAGTGGAATTTTTCAGCTAGGAGTTGCGATTAGTGATTCGCCAGTTGGACCTTTTATTCCAGAAAAAGAAGCGATAAAAGGAAGCTACAGCATTGATCCGGCGGTTTTTGAAGACGAAGATGGCAGGCATTATATTTACTTTGGAGGGATCTGGGGCGGACAGCTTCAGAAATACCGAAATAATATTTATGATGAAAACAATGAAGAGCCAAAAGCCAATGAAAAGCAGTTAGGGCCAATCGTAGCAAGACTTCGAGAAGATATGCTGGAGTTTGATGAAGAGCCGAAAGAAATCAAAATTTTGGATGAAAACGGAAATGAGCTTCTTGCAGGCGATAACGATCGCCGTTTTTTTGAAGCTTCGTGGGTTCATAAATACAGTGGCAAATATTATTTCTCTTATTCGACAGGTGACACGCATTTTATCTGTTATGGAATTGGAGACAATCCGTATGGGCCGTTTACGTATCAAGGAAGAATTCTGAATCCGGTTGTGGGTTGGACATCGCACCATTCGATTTGTGAGGTTGAAGGCGAATGGTATTTATTTTATCATGATTCGAGTTTGTCGAAAGGCGTTACACATTTAAGAAGTATGAAAGTAACCAAGATTGATTATTTAGAAGATGGTTCTATTATTACGATTGATCCGTATGGGATTAGGAGGTTGATTGATTAAACACAAAGAAATAAAACCCGAAAGATTAATGTTTATAAAATTTAAAAATTTGAAGGGAGACACCCCAGAGGGGTGAAATGTTTATAGAAATAAAATGCATGTACCAGGGAAGAACCCCAGAGGGGTAGCATATTTTTGTGTTAGATGTCGCTCCGCTGGAGCTCAAAATCAACGCGCAATATTATATGCTATAAATATTTTGCTCCGCTGGAGCAATTATAAATGAGATTATTAATTTATGTTGTAAGAAGGCTTTTGAAAATATAGTGTTTCTGTCACATCTTTTGAAAAACGATTTGCGTGAGGGATAGAAGAGGAAAGCCCGGAGCCTGACGAAGGAAGTGCGAGGACTTGGAACGGATAGCCCGGCCCGGAGGGACACGCCCAAATTATTTTTTTAATTATGAATTGTGAATTATAAATTATGAATTATAAATTATGAATAAGTAGGGTGCTAATCTATTAGAATTGTAATTGAAATTTTGCCATTGATCTTTGATATTGATTTTTGATATTGATTTTTGATATTGATTTTGCCATTAAAAAATTAACAATTTTAATGTGAAAAAGACTTTTTTGTAAAAGAATTTTAGCTACTTTAGCATAACAGAACGGAACAGAACGGTATGCTCAAAGAAGAAGAAAAATTTGAATTTATAATTAATCACGAAAGTGATATTCCGAAGTACCAGCAATTGGTTGATGGGATTACAAATGCGATTGCGGAGAATATTCTGCAGAAGGGAGATTTACTGCCATCTGTAAATGTAATTTGCAAAACGTATCAGCTTTCGAGAGATACGGTTTTTAAGGCGTATTCGATTTTGAAAGATCAGAATGTGATTGATTCGGTGCCTAATAAAGGGTATTATGTGGCGGGAGAAACCAGAAAAGTGCTTTTGGTTTTGGATACTTTTAAGGCGTATAAAGAGGTTTTGTATCATTCGGTTATCAATAATCTGCCGGATAATGTAATTGTTGACGTTCAATTTCATCATTATAATATTGATGTTTTTAAAACGATCATTAACAACGGAATTGGGAAGTATTATAAATATGTGGTCATGAATTTTGACCACAAGGATATTGCTCCTGCTTTGTCATCTATTTCGAATGATAAACTGCTTTTGATTGACTGGAATATTCAGGCGAAAAAGAATAATAATTACATTTTTCAGGATTTTGGAAAAGCGTTTTATGAGGCGCTAAAAGAAGCGGTTGATTTGTTTAAAAAGTATAAAAAAACAGTTTTTATTTATCCGGATTTTACGAATCATCCGTGGGAAACAGTCGAATATTTTAAGAAATTCTGTACTGATTTTGGTTTTGAAAATGAAATTATTACTGATTCTAAAAAGTTTCAGATTGAAAAAGGAATCGCTTATATCAGTGTAAGCGATCGAATTTTGGGCGAATTTTTAGAACAATGCAAAGAGAAAGATTTTGAGCCTGGAAAAGATGTAGGCTTTTTGTCTTATAACGAAACTCCGATGAAGAAATTTATTTACAAAGGAATTTCGGTTGTATCAACAGATTTTAAAGAAATGGGAACCAAAGCAGCGGCATTTATTACACACGACGAAGAAACGAAGTGTTATGTGCCGACAAAATTAATTTTAAGAGAATCATTATAGAGTTATGTATTATATAGGATATGACATTGGAAGTTCTTCTGTAAAAACGGCAATCGTTGAGGCAGAAACGGGCAAAAAAGTAATCGTTTTGAATGAGCCTCAAAACGAAATGGAAATTGTTTCGCTACATTCAGATTGGGCAGAACAAGATCCAGAAATGTGGTGGGAGTACATTTGTACGGCGACTAAAAGAGCGATTAAAGAATCGAATATTGATGCGTCTAAAATTCAAGGCGTTGGTATTTCGTATCAAATGCACGGATTAGTGATTGTGGACAAGGAATTGAATGCGCTTCGTAATTCGATTATTTGGTGCGACAGCCGCGCGGTTGAAATTGGAAATAAAGCGTACGCTGAAATTGGTCAGGAAAAATGTATGGAACATTTACTGAATTCGCCTGGAAATTTCACTGCATCAAAACTAAAATGGGTTAAAGAAAACGAACCAGAAGTTTACAATAAAATCTACAAATACATGCTTCCGGGAGATTATATCGCTTTGAAATTAACAGGCGAAGTAACAACTACCAAAAATGGTTTGTCTGAAGGAATGCTTTGGGATTATAAAGAAAATAAAGTAGCCGACTGGCTTTTAGAATATTACGGAATTGATACTTCTTTGACTCCAAAAATTGTAGAAAACTTTACAAATCAAGGTGTTGTTAACGAAAAAGGAGCTCAGGAATCTGGACTTCCAGCAGGAATTCCGATTGTGTACAGAGCGGGAGATCAGCCGAATAATGCTTTGGCTCTGAATGTTTTGCATCCGGGTGAAGTAGCTGCTACGGGCGGAACGTCTGGAGTTTTTTATGCAGTTAGCGATGCGACTTCGGGAAAAAGTACAAGAGTGAACAATTTTGTTCACGTAAACTACGAATTAAGAACGCCAAGAGTTGGTAAACTTTTGAATATTAACGGAGCTGGAATTCAGTACAGATGGCTTCGTAATAATATGGGAAATGAAAGTTACGAAGCAATGAACGAGAAAGCTGCTGAAATCGAAATTGGTTCAGAAGGCGTTGTCGTGATTCCGTTTGGGAATGGCGCTGAGCGTATGTTCAACAATGCAACGATCGGAACGCATTTCTTAAACTTGAATTTAAATATTCATAGCAGTGCACATTTGTTTAGAGCTTCTCTGGAAGGAATTGCGTTTTCGTTTGTGTACGGAATGGAATGTCTGAAAGACGATAATGCTGTTATAAATGTCATTAGAGCAGGAAATGATAATCTTTTCCGTTCTGAGATTTTCTCCAATACCGTTGCAACTTTAATTGGTCACGAAATCGAGATTTACAATACGACCGGAGCAGTTGGCGCGGCGAGAGCGGTTGGTTTAAAAGATGGTGATTACGATAAATTCAGTTCTGGAATTACAACTAACGATCACGTCATGACATTTTTACCATTAAAAAATAAAGAAGAATACGAGAAAGCATACCAGAAATGGAAACAAGGATTAGAATTAGTATTAACAAATAAATAAGAAAACAAAATGATAGTTTTAGGAGATAAAGAATACTACAAAGGTATTGGTCAAATTAAATTTGAAGGAAAGGAATCTGACAATCCGTTAGCGTTTAAATATTACAATCCAGACCAAGTTGTAGCTGGAAAAACAATGCGTGAGCACTTTAAATTTGCAATCGCTTACTGGCATACTTTCTGTGGGCAAGGAAGCGACCCGTTCGGACCTGGAACGCAAAATTTTGCTTGGGATGCGTCGTCAGATCCGTATCAGGCTGCAAAAGATAAGGCAGATGCTGCTTTTGAATTTATTAGCAAAATGGGATTTGATTATTTCTGTTTCCACGATTACGATTTGATTAACGAAGGGCCAACTTTCGCAGAATCAGAAAAACGTTTGGCATTTATTACAGATTACCTAAAACAGAAAAAAGCAGATTCTGGAATTAAATTGCTTTGGGGAACTTCTAACTGTTTCTCAAATCCAAGATTTATGAACGGAGCAGCTACAAACCCAGATTTTAATGTGGTAGCTCGTGCGGGTGGACAAGTAAAACTGGCTTTGGATGCAACGATCGCTTTAGGTGGAGAAAACTACGTATTCTGGGGTGGAAGAGAAGGTTATATGTCTCTTTTGAATACAGATATGGGAAGAGAATTAGACCACATGGCACAATTTTTAGCAATGTCTAGAGACTATGCTAGAGCGCAAGGTTTTAAAGGAACTTTCTTCATCGAGCCAAAACCAATGGAGCCATCTAAACACCAATACGATTTTGACTCTGCAACTGCAATTGGTTTCTTGAAAAATTACGGTTTAGACAAAGATTTCAAAATCAATATCGAGGTAAACCACGCTACTTTGGCACAGCATACTTTCCAACACGAATTGGAAGTGGCTGCAAAAGCTGGAATGTTAGGAAGCATCGACGCAAACAGAGGTGATTACCAAAACGGATGGGATACAGACCAGTTTCCAAATAACATTCAGGAAACAACAGAAGCAATGTTGGTGTTCTTAAAAGCTGGAGGATTACAAGGCGGTGGAGTTAACTTCGATGCTAAAATTAGAAGAAATTCTACAGATTTAGAAGATGTTTTCTTAGCGCATATTGGCGGAGCAGATACTTTTGCAAGAGCTTTACTGACTGCAGATAAAATTATTTCTTCTTCTCCATACGAGAAATTAAGAAAAGAAAGATATAGTTCATTCGATTCTGGAAAAGGTAAAGATTTCGCAGAAGGAAAATTAGGTCTTAAAGATCTTTATAGTATCGCACACGAAAATGGAGAACTAAATCTTCAAAGTGGTAAACAAGAATTGTTTGAAAATATCATCAACCAATATATTTAATTGGTGATTTTTAATTAACACATAGAAACATAGATTTTAATTAATAAAAGAGACATTCAAAGTGTATTCAAACTAATGAAATGCCTTTTAAACAAAGTATAATCTATGTAACTATGTGTTTAAAATTTTATCTAAATTTTAATGTGGTAGTTATAAAAAGTTATAATTTATTTTTTTAGATAAAAATTGACAATGTGTATGGAGATTATGACTTGTTTTCAAGTTTTAATTTGACGGAAATAGATTGAAGGTTTAGTTGCTGTTTTTGAATAATTTAAAAAGAAAAAATAAGTCAGTTTGATAAAAATTATAGTGAGTTAAATTTTTATTGAAGGTTTTTTGAAGAGCAGAATCAAATCGAAATACACATTTTTCTTTGCTAGAATTTATTATAGTTACTTCAAATTCGCAATCAGAATTTTTAGGAAAGCAGTTACGGCTTTTTTCTCGTAGACTTCTTTCAAAGAAATTAGCATTGCGGTTCGTGTCATATTTTTGCCTTTTATCGGAATGGCGTGTAAATCTTTTTCGTTTTCAATCGTAGTTTTGGTCAAAATCGTATGCCATTTGCCTGTTTTTATTAATTCTAACAGCGTTGGAATATCATTTATTTCGATAGTAATTTTTGGATATAAATTACTTTTTTCAAAAGCTTTGCTGATAAATTGAGTTGTACTGAAACCGCCCGCCGGCATTGCAAGCGGCAGTGTACTGATTTCTTCTAAAGAAATTGTTTTTTTATTTTTTAATGAAGTTTCAGATGAGGTAACCAAAGCCATTGGCGAAGTGAATAATTCGAGATATTTAAAATGTGCTTCAGATGCAATTTCTTCAAAAGTCAGAATAACATCAAGCTGAAAATGATTTAGTTTTTGAATAAGTTCCTGCGAAGTTCCAAAGATAATTTCGAACTGTATTTTTGGATATTCAGAACTAAATAAAATTAGCGCTTTAATTACCACATGGCGAAGCGCATAAGTCACTCCAATTGCTACTTTTCCCGTTTCTAGATTATTTAAATCTTTTAATAATTCCAATCCGTCAGCAGCTTTGTTTATAGATTGCTGTGCATACACTGCAAATAAATCTCCAGCTTCTGTCAACGTGATTCTTTTTCCGATTCGGTTAAAAAGCGGAACTTGTAATTCGTCTTCGAGCTGTTTAATTTGTTGTGATAAAGTACTTTGGCTGATGTAAAGTGCCGCTGCGGCTTCAGTAAAATTCAGTAATTCTTTTGCTTTCAAAAAATATTTAAGCTGACGAAGTTCCATTTCTAAATCGGTTTTGTCGATTGATTTTATCGAAAAATAAGGTTTTACAAATATAGAAATTCTTAAGAACTTTGTTATGTTGTAAAATTAGAAGCAGAACAAAATGAAAATAATAGCTTTACAGGAAGGAAATTACATTGCTAATTCTCAAAAAGAATTTGAGCTTTTGACAGACAAAACAACCGATTCGGGTTTAAAAATGGCGATTCAGCCCTTTCTGGTTATTACCGATAATGATGTTATTTTATTAGATTTCGGATTGGGATTTGTAAATAATGGGATTCCGCTTATTTATGAAGTGCTAAGAAAAAACAGTATCGAACCAGAGCAAATAACTAAAATTCTGGTTTCGCATTTGCATAAAGATCATATAGAAGGGATTGGTTTTTTTGAAAATGATAAATTGATTCAAAATTTCCCAAATGCGAAGATTTATATTCAGGAACGAGAAATAGATTTTGCTTTACAGCAATTACAAAATCCGTCTTACGTTCCCGAAATATTAAATGAACTGAAAAATTTGCCGAACGTCGAGTTATTAAATGAAGAAAGTGGACAAATTACAGATGAAATTTTCTTTGAAGTTTCTGCTGGACACACCAAATTTCATCAGGTGTTTTGGATTAAAGCTGATGACGAAATTGTGTTTTACGGCGCCGACGATCTTCCGCAAAAAGTATATTTAAAAATACCAGTTGCCTACAAAACAGATTTTGACGGAAAACGTGCCATGGAATCCAGAAAAAAATGGGAACAGGAAGCAAAAGAACAGAATTGGAAAGTGCTTTTGTACCATGATATGAAGACGCCAGTTTTGGAGTTTTGAGATTGTTTTGAAAAGTGATTGTTTTTGAGAAGCAAAACTTCAAAATCTTACAGATGTTGAAGGTTTGCTTGCAAAACATTTAATATTATATTGCATAAAGGTTTTCTCGCTGTTTCAGATTTGCAATCTTTGCTCTCCAAACAAATAAAGCACAACCACCTTCATGATGATGTTTTTTCTTTTGTCAGTTTTAAATTTCGTGCTTCGTCAGCTAGCTGCTGATTTATTAATGTTAATTCTTTGTGCTGTATTTCCATTTTTTTGATAGTATCTGTTGCCGCGGTAAGTCGTGCCGTAATGTCATCCAGAAGATCTCTGTAATATTTCACGGCGTTTACAGCGTTGTCAAGTTCAGCGGCTCTGTCTTGTGCTAATGATTTTCGCATAGAGAAAAACCAGGTGATAAAAGCGGCAAAAAAAGCCGTCAGCGTGGGGTATAGAAATTGTTCCATTGAGATTTGAGTATTTGATTAAAGATTTTTTTAAGGATTGTTTTGTAGATTCTTTCATTTCAGCTATTTTATTTTTTGATCGTTTAAGATTTCCTCTGTTTAATAAGTCTTTATAGTTAATTTTTAGCAGTTAATAAGGCATGTTTTATTGATTAATATTACATTGTTCTTGTATTTTTCTCTCAAATTATAAAATAGTTAATTTGTTTTTCATGACTTTTTTTGCGATATTTTTTGTTTTATATTCTTAATCAGTAAGTTATGTTTGTTTTTGGGCAATTTAGTTTGATTGTTATGCTTAGTATTTTAGTTGCTTTTTGCGTTGTTTTTCAATTTTATTTTCCTTTACTTTGCAAATATAATGTAAAATAATACACTTAATTAAATTTTAACGTAAAATAATACATCTTTTTATGGGGTCAACGGAAAGAGTTCGAGAATATCTTGATTATAAAGGGATTACTAAGTATAAGTTTTGTAATGATTTAGGTTTTTCTAATAAGTTTTTGGACAATAGTAGTAATATGGGAACAGATAAGGCGTGTAAAATATTACATCACTATCCAGACCTGAATTCAGAGTGGCTGTTAACAGGAAACGGACCTATGATTAAAGAAGAAACTGCGAGCGTAATGATCATGAATAGTGACAGAAAAACAGTCGATCCTATACATGTAGCTCAAGAAATTCCGTTATATGATCTTGAGGCAGTTGCAGGTCTTAGAGAATTATTTAGTAGTGGAGAACCGCAAAGAATTTTGGATACGATAAAAATTCCGAATCTTCCAAAATGTGATGGCGCAATTTCTGTAACAGGAGATAGTATGTATCCTTTATTAAAATCGGGAGATATTATTTTGTATAAGGAAACAGAATTTGAAAATATCTTTTTTGGCGAAATGTATCTTTTAAGTGTAAAATTGAATGATTGGGAAGAATATATTACAGTGAAATATGTTCAGAAATCGGATCAAGGTCAGGAATTTGTGAAATTGGTTAGTCAGAATTCGCATCATCAGCCAAAAGATATTCATGTGTCAAAAATATCTGCTTTGGCACTTATTAAAGCAAGTATTCGTATTAATACGATGATGTAGTTTGCAAGTAAATGTTTTTTAAACCGTTTTAAGAGACTTAAAAATAAAAGAAGGCTTTGGTTAAACCTAAAAAGTTTGGCTAAGGTCTTTTTTTTTTTTGTATAAATCTATTTTGAGCTAAAACAGGAGAAAGTTCTAATTATAATGTTTCCCATGAAAAAAAACTCGCTCTTGAATTTCTTCAGTTTTGCTTTTATTTCTGGAAAAATCAATTTTTCATTAGCTTAAAATCTAATTTCTAGGCATTTTCATTAATTATTTGTTAAGCGCTTTTCCTCTTCAAATTTTGCTTTTATAAGAGAAAGATTGTTATCTCAAACAAAGTTTTTGCTTTTCTCTCAAAAATTGAGCAAACCTCTATTCTGCAGCTGGTTTTTTATTTCAAATGTTAATAATATGTTTCGTTTTAGAAGTGGTTTATTAATGTAAACGTAACCTAATCGACCTACCCTCAGCTTTAATTTTGGAGACATATAAGAAGAACCCAATACTTTGTATATGCCATTTTTTAAACAACAGGATCATTATCAAGACGAAATCAGAAAAAGTGTTTTGGCTTACACTTTTCATTTGATTAATCATAAAATAATGAATCATGTATAAGAAGTTTACAGACGAAGAACTTGTCGATTTGTTAAAGTCGGGCAAGGATAAAGCTTTTGATGAACTTTATTTTAGATATCGAGATCTGCTTGTTCGATTTGTATATCTCAGAATGAAATCGATTGCCATTTCAGAAGAGATTGTGCAGGAAGTTTTTACCTCTATTTGGGAAAGACGCAAATCAATTGTGATTCAGAAAAGTTTTGCGGCGTATATCTACACTTCGGTTCGCTATATGACTTTAGATTATATAAAATCGCACGAAGTTACCGATCAATACATTCAAGAAGTTTTAGAAAAAAATACCGTTTCGCAAACTAGCTATAATGCGATCGAAGATTCTATTTATTACGACGAATTGCAAAAAGCGGTTGACGAAGCAGCGGCGTTACTTCCTAAAAAATCAAAAGAGGTTTTTATTCTTAGCCGCGTAAAACATTATACCAATAAAGAAATCGCAGAAGAACTGAATGTTTCTATCGAAACGGTAAAATACCATATTACGTATGCATTGAAATTTATGCGCACGTATTTGGGCGAATTCAACTAAAAGTAAACTTAAGATTAAGAATACAGCTTTTTTCTTAACAGAAGCGTAACCTTTTGCGCCTACCTAAAATTACAATTCCCAAGACATACTATTAAAGACATAAAGAAATTATAATGCCTGAAAATTCAAATAACGAAATCAAAAATTTTTTAGAAGGAAAGTATTCTCCGAAAGGACAAGAAATGTGGAATAAATGGTACGATCGTACAGATGATTTTTTTGATAATATGGAAGTGGTGCAATCTGACCGCTCAAAACTGAAAAAAGAATTAAGACAAATAAAGAATACCAATAAAGTTATTTCTCTTCAATATAAGAACTGGGCTGTTGCGGCTTCTTTGGTTTTTCTAATCGGATTATCGGTGTTTTTTTATCACACATCAAATACCGTTGAAAGCAAACAATTTGTGGTAAAACTAGGAGAACATGCCCACATAAAACTAAGTGACGGAACGCAAATCTGGCTAAATGCAGGAAGTGTTCTTAAATATCCTGCAGTATTTAAAGGAGACACTAGAGAAGTTTATTTAAGCGGAGAAGCTTTTTTTGATGTAGCCAAAGACAAAAAACATCCTTTTATTATTCATACCAATAAAATGGATACAAAAGTGCTCGGAACCAGTTTTAATGTTCAGGCTTATCCAGATCAGACCACGCAAGAAGTTTCGGTTGCAACTGGAAGAGTAAATGTAAAATCGACTGTTACAGACGAAAATGTGTATGTAACTCCTGGTCAGAAAGCGGTTTTTAAATCTCAGGATAATAAGCTTCAGGCTTTTAAAGATGTTCCAGTCAATACAATTTCGTTATGGCGAAAAAATATTATGGTTTTTGAAGAAACGCCTCTGCCAGAAGTCGTAGCCACAATTAATCGCAATTATAATGTGGCGATCGAAATCAAGAACAAGAATTTAAATGCTTTAAAGATTAGCGCCTATTTTAAAGAACTGCCTGCCGATCAGGTAATTGGATTGGTGTGCAATATCATCAACGCCGAATACAAAATGGATTCGGGTGTTTATAAAATCGAATAATTCTTTAAACAATAAAAATAAAACTACGTAGTAAACTGATAAACAAAAACAAAACAACTAAATCTAAAAATTATGAATGAAAAACAAATGCGGTATGCCGTAAAGTCTCAGAACATAAAGACATTAGGAAGTAAATTATTCCTTTTTGTGGCTTTATTTTTTGCAGCACTAACAGTTAAAGCCGGGAATGTTGACATTAACAAAAGAGTGACTTTAAAAGTCGATAATGAAAGTATAAAAAATATATTTCAAAAAATTGAAAATCAGGTTGATGTGCATTTTATGTACGAGAGCAGCCAAGTAAACGCTAATCAGAAATTAAGTTTAAAACTCAATAACGTAACGCTAGAACAAGCGTTGGATAAAATTTGCGGTAATGTGCTTAGATATGAAATCGTGAGCAACAATATCGTAATCAAGAAAAATCAAAAAGTTGCTGCTGCAGACCAAAACAAGATTACTGTTTCGGGAACTGTTTACGGTGGAGACGATAATATGCCTTTGCCAGGTGTGGGAATTAAAGATAAAGGTTCTGATGCAGCAACTGCAACAGACTTTGACGGAACATTCAAATTAGAAATAAATGCTTCAGAAGCAAACCTTATCTTTTCGTATGTTGGTTATGTAACGCAAGAAGTTAAAGTAACTAGCACACAGGATATTACTGTGAAATTAGCTGCCGACGTAAAACAGCTTCAAGAAGTTGTGGTAATGGGTTACGGAAGTGTGAAAAAGAATGAAGTTTTAGGAGCTGTTGGTTCTGTTTCTATGAAAGAAACTTCGAGCAGAACCTATAATAATGCTGCTGAATTACTGCAAGGAACGGTTGCCGGAGTTACAGTAATTAATGATGGTGGAGATCCTACTGCGTCGCCAACAATCAACATTCGTGGTATTGGTTCTTTGAATGCTGAAACACCGTTAATTGTTTTGGACGGAATCATTTATAGCGGTTCTTTAAATACTTTAAATCCAAATGATATTGCGTCGATAAGCGTTTTGAAAGATGCGGCATCTGCAGCAATTTATGGAGCAAGAGCTTCTGGTGGGGTAATTTTAATTACTTCTAAAAAAGGAGTTTCAGACCGTATTAATGTAAATGTAAATTACCAAGGCGGTTTTCAAAATGTAGCAAAAAAACTTGATGTTTTAAATGCTGCAGAATATGCAGATGCTATGAATATTGCTAGAGACAATGCTGGTTTGCCAAGAATTCCTGCTTTTGATCCTGCTTTTGAACCAACAGCAAGAACGACAAAAACAAATTGGATGGACGAAATTTTCCGTACAGGAGAAATTCAAGATCTGTCTCTTTCTGTAAATGGAAAAACAGAAAAAACAAACTTTTTCCTTTCTGGAAGCTATAGAAAAAATGAAGGTATTTTGCTAAATACTTTTGGAGAGCGTTACACAGTAAGAGCAAATTCTTCTTTCAAATTGGCTGATAATTTTACAATTGGAGAAAATTTATCTTACTCTTTAACAAATGGACAGACAGCAAATACGTCAAGTTCGTATACAGGAGCAATTCAAGCTGCAATTTTGTATCCGCCAAATGCGACGATTTACAGAGAAGATGGTTCTGGTCAATTCGGTGGTGTTCCTGAAAAATATATTGGTTCTTACGGAGACGTTATTAATCCGGTGGCGTATTTAAAAAGATTAGACAACAGAAATCCTGTTTCTACCATTTTAATTAATCCTTATGCAGAATGGGAAGTTATTCCAGGTTTAAAAATTAAATCAAACTGGGGATATACTAGAATTCAGGATAATGCAACCGATTTTACAGTAAAAGTTACAGAACCGGGAAAAATCTTCGACTTCAACAGATTGACGCTAAAAAATGCAACAGTTACCGATTTATTGAGCGAACAGACTATTTCTTATGAGAAATCATTCGGAAAACATAATTTGAAAGCTTTGGCCGGATATACGTATCAAGAAACGAAAAGAGATTTTTACACGGTTGAAGGAACTGGTTTTGATAACGAAGATCCATCACAACGTTATTTACTAAATGCCAAATTAATTCAGCAGACTGCAGCAGGTTTATCAGATGAAATTATTTCGTCTTATGTTGGAAGAATCAATTACGATTTCAATCAAAAATATTTATTCTCTGGAATTGTTCGTCGCGACGGAACTTCAAAATTACTAGAAAATAATAGATGGAAAGTATATCCTTCAGTTTCTGCTGGATGGTTAATTTCTGAAGAAAATTTCATGAAAGGTCTTGAACCAATCATCAGCAATTTAAAACTTCGTGCAAGCTGGGGACAAATTGGAAATTTAGGAAACCTTGGGCCATACCAGTTTAGTGTGCCTTTGGTACAAACTCAGGCTTTAATTGGAGCAGTGCCGTCAATCAATTATGGTTATGCAGAAAGCGAATTGTCTAACCCGAATTTAAAATGGGAAAGTTCTGAGCAGACCAATATTGGTTTAGATTTTACAATGCTGAACAATACGCTTATAGGATCTGTTGATGCTTATGTGAAGAAAAACAAAGACATGCTAGTTCGTGATCAATTGCCTGGAGTTTCTGGAACGCCACAAGGTCGAATTGTAAACTCTGGAGATGTTGAAAATAAAGGTATTGAGGTAGGTTTAACGTACCAAAAAACACGTGGAGAATTTAAATTTGATGTTACAGCAAATGCAGGATTCTTAAGCAATAAAATTGTTTCTATTAAAGACGATTTAAGTACACTTGAACCGCTTGGATTAAGCAGAGTTCGTAGTTTGCCTTTAGCTAATATTTACCAAGTTGGAAGTCCAGTTGGAGCGTTCTACGGATATGCTACTGACGGATTGTTTCAGAGTGATGCTGAAGCAAAAGCGTATGTAAACAAAGATGGCGTAATGTATCAGCCAAATGCTGTTGCTGGAGATATCAGATTTAAGGATGAAAATGGTGATGGTGTAATCAATAACAGTGATAGAGTAGTATTAGGAAGTCCGTTCCCGAAAACAACTTATAGCTTAAATGCTAATTTTAGATATAAAGGATTCGATATGAATATCTTTTTTACAGGAGCCGCAGGAAATAGTGTTTTCAATGCTGTTAAACATACAGGTTTAAACGCTTCTTTTCCGGGTTACAACTTATTGGCAGAATCAAAAGATGCTTGGTCTCCAACGAATACAGACACCAATGTTCCGGTTCTTTCATCAACAGACAACAACAACAACTTTGGACGTATTTCTGATTTATACATTGAAGATGCTTCTTTCTTAAGATTGAAAAACGTTTCTATTGGTTATACAGTAAAAGAAAGCTGGCTGAATGGAAAAGCGAAATTGAGATTCTTTATTTCTGGACAAAACTTATTTACGATTACCAATTATTCTGGAATGGATCCTGAAGTTGGACTTAAAAACTTCGGAATGGATTTAGCACGTTATCCGCTTTCTCGTATTTACATGACTGGTGTTAACGCAACTTTTTAAAAAATAAAAAACAATTAAAATGAAAAAAATAAGTCTTTTATTAATGAGTTTTGTGCTTTTGGTTAGCACTTTAGCTTGCGAAAGCGAACTTGATGTTGTGCCGCAAGGAGCTCCTTCAAGCGGAAATTTCTGGAAAACACCAGCAGATGCAAAAGCAGGAGTAAATGCAATTTATGCTTTGTATTCTGATGATAATATGTATGGTCGCGGTTTCTTTTGGCTAAATAATGCCAGCGATGATATTGGAACAAAACCAAGACAAAATGCAGAAAGAATCAAAAATTTTATCGTAGACGGTTCAGAATCGGATACAAAAGATATTTGGAGAATTCACTACGAAATTATGAAACGTTGTAACGATGTGATTCGTAATATTCCAAATGTTTCAATGAGCGAGAGTGAAAAAAACGGAATGCTGGGAGAAGCTTATTTTAATCATGCTGTAATGCATTTAGAATTAGCATACCATTATGGAGATGACCGTGCAGGAATCCCGATTCAGGATAGAGCTGATTTTACGAATGTTTATGTGCCTCGTGCCAAAAACGTTGCCGAAAACTACGCTTACATTGCTGCAGATTTAATTAAAGCAGCAGATTTATTGCCTTATTTCGACCAGCTTACAGCAGACAACCGCGGGCGTGCGCACAAAACTGCGGCTTGGGCATATTTGGTTCGTACCTATTTGTATGCAAAAGATTATGACAACGCTATAAAATATGCCAACATGATTGTGGCAAGCGGGAAACACAAACTATTAGACAATTTTGAAGATGTATTTAAAATTAGCAATAACTGGTCTTCAGAATATATCTGGGCAGTGACTTCAAGTGCAGCCAATACTTCTTTGGGCTCTATTTTTCCTGGGGTTTGCTTAGAAGACAAAGGTTGGGGAGTTTACAACGGATGGGGAAATTTCTATCCAACAAAAGAATTGTTTGACACTTATGCAGCAAACGATAAAAGACGCAGCGCCACAATTTTACAAAAAGGAGACAAGTTTGTTTATTTCGGACAAGAAGTAACTTTCAATGAAGGTAACTATATTGTAAGTTCAAGTAACAGAACAGGTTATCAGTTTAAAAAATATATGGAGCCGTTTAGTTATCCAAAAACAACTTCTGGTGCTGTAGATATTCGTTATGTAAATGCCAACGGAGACAAACCTTCGACAGCTTTAAATGTGCCTCTTTTACGTTATGCAGACGTGATTTTGATGTTAGCGGAAGCAAAATTAATGAAAGGCCAAAATGCAGATACAGAAATCAATATGATTCGCCACCGCGCTGGTCTTACCGATATTTCTGGAGCTACAATGGTAGATTTAAAAAGAGAAAGACGTTGCGAATTGGCTGGTGAATGGACGGATCGTCATTTCGATTTAGTGCGTTGGGGAGATGCAAAGGAAACTTATGCAAAACCTTTGCACCATTATGACGGAAGTGTCATTTATCCTGCTCGTAATTTTAACCCTGCGATTCACCATGTTTGGCCTATTCCGCCAGACGAAATTGCAGTGAGCAAAGGGATGTTGCCTCAAAATGAAGGCTGGTAATCAGTAGTTTAATTGTGTTTTTTTTAGTTTTTTTACGCTGCAGTCTTTTTGTCAGGAGGCTGCGGTTGTAAAAAAACATTAAAACCTTTTTTTATTTCAAAACATATCAAAAAGTAACCTACTACTTTTTGCTATTAATTTATTTTCAATGAAAAAAATAATCACCCTTTTTTGCCTTCAATTTTGTCTTTTTGCACAAGCACAGGAATACAGCTCTTCAAATATTCATTCCCATAATGATTACGAAAGCAGACTTCCATTTTATGGCGCTTATTCTAACGAAACCGGTGTGATCGAAGCCGACGTTTTTTTAGTAAATAATGAATTATTTGTGGCGCATACTTCAAAAGAAATTGCGCCTCATAATACCTTAAAAAGCATGTATTTGGAACCGCTTTCAGCTAAATTAAAAACTTTAGGAGGAAAAGCGTATCCAAGTAACAAGCCTTTAATTTTAATGATTGACGTTAAGTCGGATGCCGATTCGACTTTAAAAACTATTGCACAGCAATTAAAGACTTTTCCAGATATCATTTCGAACAAAAATATAAAAGTGGTTATTTCTGGAAATAGGCCTTCGCCATCGCTTTGGGCAGCGTATCCAGAGTTTATTTATTTTGATGGAAGATTAAATGAAAATTACACCGCAGATCAACTAGCCCGAGTAGAAATGATTAGTGAAGATTTACACGAAATCACAGTTTGGAACGGAAAAGGTGTTTTGACACAGCCAGATACGGAGAAAATTCAGGCGGTTATTAAAAAAGTTCACGATCAAAACAAAAAGATAAGATTCTGGGCTACACAGGATAACGTGAATACCTACATGACGTTGATGAATTTAAAAGTCGATTTTATCGGAACGGATAAAGTAGCCGAACTAACAGAATTCATCAATAAAATCAAAACAACATTTTATCAGAATACCCAATTTCATCAGGCTTATGTTCCTAAAAATGTTTTCAAGAATAAACGTCCTAAAAATGTCATTCTGTTAATTGGTGACGGAATGGGATTGACCCAAATATATTCTGGCTACACTGCAAACAAAGGACAATTGAATTTGTTTAATATTCAGACGCAAGGACTTTCGATTACCAAAGCTTCGGATAGTTATATTACAGATTCGGCGGCAGGAGCAACAGCAATGGCAACGGGTCATAAAACCAATAATCGTTTTATAAGTGTCGATGAGAAAGGAAAACCGCTTGTAACCATTGCAGAACAATTGGCAAAGAAAAACTATAAAACGGCTATTATTTCTGCGGGAGATATTACAGATGCAACCCCAGCTGCATTTTATGCACATCAATCAGAAAGAAGTTTAAGTGAACCAATTGCAAATGATTTTCTTACGAATCCTTCAGATATTTTAATAGGAGGCGGACAAAAATCATTTAATGCTAGAAAAGATGGTAAAGATTTATCGAAAATTCTAAGAGAAAAAGGATATACATTTTCAGATAAATTTTCAAGTTTAGATACTATTAAAAATAGCAAATTTGTCGTTTTAGAAGATGCTGCGGTGGTTTCTACGAAAAACGGAAGAGGAGATTTTTTAACGAAATCTTTAGCGAAAGCGACGACTACTTTTTCTAAAACAAAAAATCCGTTTTTTATTATGGCAGAAGGCGCTCAGATTGATTACGGCGGACATCAGACTAATGTAGAATATGTGGTTCGAGAAATGCTTGATTTTGATAAATTGGTTGGTCAAGCAATGGAATTTGTAGATAAAAATCCAGAAACTTTACTAATCGTAACTGCAGATCACGAAACAGGCGGATTATCTTTAATTGACGGAAGTATTGAAAAAGGTTACGTTCACGGAAGTTTCAGTACAAACGATCATACGTCAATTCCAGTTCCTGTTTTTGCTTACGGTTCAGGTTCTGAAAAATTCATGGGAGTTTATCAGAATACTGCAATTTATGACAAAATTATGGAGTTGATTGGAGGGAAATAATTTCTTTTTGATATAAAATTCAAATTAAGGGAGCATCTGAAAAGATAGCTCCTTTTTTTCTAAGATATATCGCTCCGCTGGAGCTTTTTTACTCGTGTTTCAAATTTTTAGCTATAGCTATTTCGCTCTTCCAGAGCTTTTTGAAAAGCCTAACGGGACGAAATATATTTGATAATTTTTAAGATAATCTTACTCCAAACATAGCCCAAGGTTTCAACATTGGGAACACAAAGAGAAATTAATCTATTTCCCTTTCAATAAATTAATGCTCACCGTCGCAGTATCAGTATCGGGAAATCTTTTAAAAATTGCTTTATCCGGAAATAATCCTGCCTCTGCCGCAATTGCGTTAAAAACATCAATTTCAACAATATACTGATCCGAAAAACCGTGCGTTGCATCATAAGCAGTTGCGGCTGTACGGCCTAAATTGCTGGCAGTCAATTTCGGATTTATGGTATGTAATTCTATGAGAAGCAGCCCAAATTTATGTACATATGGCGACCACTTTTGCAAATGTTCTAGAAGATTATCTTCGACCAGATTGTTGCTAATTCGTTTTCCTCTGTAAGCAAATGCACCTGTTGAGGTACTGACTCTATTTTGGTCAATATGTTTTGGTTCCTGCCAGATTCTATTGTGGTCTAAAAAAGTCCTCACATTCAGCAAATCTTTCAGGTCAATATTATAATTTTCTTTCAGATCGTTGGCAAGTAAATCAGGTCGGCC
Source organism: Flavobacterium ustbae (assembly GCF_003946915.1). Classification (GTDB taxonomy): domain Bacteria; phylum Bacteroidota; class Bacteroidia; order Flavobacteriales; family Flavobacteriaceae; genus Flavobacterium; species Flavobacterium ustbae. Next base: position 226,232 of record NZ_RPOC01000006.1, on the reverse strand, counting down.
GATATCGCCCCAGATTACTTTTGCCCAGATATCTGCATTTATAAGATTGGCTCTCGTTACTTTCAAAGCGGTCTGATTGTAATCTACTCCGACTATAAATAACGGATATTCATCGAGCATTTTTCCTCTTAAAGTTTGTCTGTCAATTACTTCAAAAATATGCTGGAGAAAAGCGCCATTTCCGCATCCCATATCTAGAATTCCTTTTGGCTGTTCTTCAATAGGAAGATTAAAAAGTTTGATTAGAATTTCGTCCACCACTTTAAAATAAGTATCGTGAGCGCCACCGCTTCCCCAAACATTCATTTCACGATCTACATGAATTTCGTTTTCGCCTTCAGCGGTTCGTAAGGCATCTGGATTGCCGAAAATTAATTCTTCAATTTTGGCAAATGTCGGCAGATACGAAACCGTAACGCCATAAGCACTGGCTCTTTTGGCAAAAAACAAACCTGCTTCTGTAAACTGAAAATTTCCATTTTTTTCTATAAACCAGCCCAAATGCACAAAAAAGTCTAAAATCTTTTTAAAGTTTTCTGGAGATTTATGAAATTCTTCGGGTCTGAAAGAAGTTTCCATAAAATATTTATGAAACATTCCGTTCATGGCCAGACGCACGATAGTCGGACCAATCAAATAGCCTTCAATATGTTTTAAAATTTGTTCTTGAATGCTATCGATCAGAGCATCGTTGGAAGGCTCAATTCCGTATCTTTTTTTATATTTTTCAAAAATTACATTAAGTTTTTCAAAAGGTGTGTCTTCAAACAAACGCGGATGAAACTGTATCGATAGCTGAAGTAATGTAACAACATCTTCGTAGAGATAAAACAGCGAAAAAGCGGTTTCAGTTTTCTCGTTTACAGCAATTGTAATAATCTGCGTTTTATTATCAATCTCATAATCAAAAAATCCTTGAGAAGCCAAAACTCTCAAAGCGACGTTGAGATAGCCTTCATTGGCATTAAAGGCTGTTGTAAGTTCAGTTAATGTCGTCTGTTTTTTGTTTAAGATAAACTCTAATACAGATTTATTTTTAAGTGCTAGTGCCACAGGAGCAGTAACCAAGCCATCAAGATGTTTGAAAATGGAACTTAAGAGTTGTGATTTATCGGTCATAACGCAAAAATGAAGGTTAGTTAAAAATAATGATTTTTTTCTTTCCTACGGATATTGCTTTTATGGAGTGCAAATTTATTTCGAATTCTTTGTGTGCGTATTTAATTTTGAAATTTATTGTTTCTGTATTAAGTCTAATGGATTAGGTTTAAATTTTTATAGATAAAGGAATAAATAATGGTTTTTTGAAATATATTTTCGGATACTTTTTTTTCAAAATAGTCCACAGATTTTTGGCTATTCTGAGAAAAATATTTTGCAAGCTTTTTTTTTAAGTTTTAGATTTTTTTTGAATATAAATTTTTAAAATAACTTCAAAAATGCCTTTGTTTTTCTATTAAAAACTTCATAAAAAGCATAAAATGTATATTAAAAGTCAGAATGACAATAACTAATCAAAATCCAGTATTTGCTGAATATTTCGCTATTTTTTAGCTATAAAAAAACATTTTATTGAAAAAAAATTTTACTAAAACGTTTTTGTAAGTTTCACTTACATATATTTGTAATGTACTAAAATATTCAATAATAAATTCATTGCCCGATGAAAAGGATTACAATTAGAGATATTGCAAAACAGGCAGAAGTTTCTATTTCTACTGTGTCTTTTGTGATCAACGGTAAAGGCGAAAAAATGGCGATTAGTCCAGCGGTAATCAAAAAGGTTCAAGATGTAGCACAAAAACTGCAATACAAACCCAGTATGATTGCAAGCAGCTTGCGAACAGGAAAAACACGATCAATTGGACTTATTGTAGAAGATATATCCAATCAGTTTTTTGCAGATTTGGCAAGAGTAATAGAAGATGAAGCAAAAAACATCAATTACAGAGTTTTTTATTGCAGTACAGGCGATGATAATAATCGTTCGGAAGAATTAATACAGAGTCTTTTGCAGGCAAATGTTGAAGGTTTTATTATTACACCGACACGAAATTTAGAGAAAACAATCAGCCAGCTTTTAAAACTGCAGAAACCAGTTGTGCTTATTGACCGATATTTTGCCAATCAGAAAGTGAGTCATGTCGTAATGGATAATTACGAAGGAGCATATTCTGCCGTAAAATTTTTGATTGATAAAGGAAGAAAAAACATTGCGGTTGTGAATAACGAGTCTGGAATGATTCAGATGAAATTGCGAGAAAAGGGATATACAGAAGCCTTAAAAGAAGAAGGACTTTATAACGAAAAGCACACGCTTCATTTGGATTACCATGCAAGTGAACAAAGCAGAATTGAAGCCATCATAAATTTCTTTACAACAAATAAAGAGATAGATGCCGTTCTCTTTTTAGCCAATTATCTCGGACTTGCAGGACTTCAGGCCTTTAGGACATTAAAATACAAAATTCCAGACGACATTTCGGTTATCAGTTTTGATGATCATGACAGCTTCAAACTGCATACACCCACAATATCTGTAGTCGCTCAGCCTATAGAAGACATAGCCGTTCAGTCGATACAATTGTTAATGAATCAAATGACCAATTTTGAGGATTTTAAAGTTCAAAAAATTCTGAAAAAGGGCACTTTAATCGTTAGAGAATCAGTTTAAAAAATAGAGGTATTAAAAGAAGATTAGGGCTTTTTTTAACCATTTTACTAAAACGTTTTAGTAAAAAATAGAAAACAGCAGCAATTCAGAAAACGGTATGCTGTGATATTGAAAAGTGAGAACAATTTTTATTAATTATTTAAAACAAACAGAGTAGAACAAACACAAAACGAAATCAAAACCAATAACCAAAAATGCTTATGAGACAATTATTAACAGTGTTAGGCGTGATATTGCTTAGCAGTTTAAGTGCTGCCGCGCAAAATCGATTAATAACCGGCATAGTTACAGATGCAGAGAACAAGGGAGTTGTTGCTGCATCAATCGAAGTTCAAGGAAAACCATTTAGTGCTGTGACAGATGCCGAGGGGCGATTTAAAATGAATGTTCCAGAAGGTAAAGTTACTCTTATTGTATCTTCTATAGGGTTCCAGTCACAAACTGTTTTGCTTCAGGAAAAAGATACCAGAATTACTGTTGCGCTGGTTGAATCTACACAGGAATTAAAAGATGTTGTGGTAACTTCATTTGGAGTTAAAAAACAAAAGAAAAGTTTAGGTTACGCTGTAGGAGAACTAAAAGGCGAGGATCTGACAAAAAATAAAGAAATTAATTTAGGAAATGCTTTGCAGGGTAAAATTGCCGGTGTAAACGTTTCTGCACCGGTTACGGGACCATCTGGTTCAAGCCGTGTGGTGATTCGTGGAGCGACTTCGGCATCTGGATTGAACCAGCCGCTGTATGTTGTAGACGGAATTCCGATTGACAATACGCAGCAGGGAAATGCAGGAATGTGGGGAGGCGCAGATAAAGGAGACGGAATGTCTTCTTTCAACCCAGATGATATTGCTTCGATGTCGGTTTTAAAAGGTAGTGCCGCTTCTGCGCTTTACGGGTATAGAGGTTCAAATGGTGTTATTTTAATTACAACCAAAAAAGGGAAAAGCAGCACAGGAATAGGAGTAGATTTTAGTTCAAATTCTTCTTTTAATACACCTGTAAGTCTTTTAAAATGGCAAGATCAATATGGTGCTGGAGCTCCAAATGCGAGCGGTGTGCCTACTAGATTTAATAATCTGCAGGAACTTAGAGATTCGTATTATTTTGCATGGGGAGATAAATACGACGGAACACCTTCTTTGTCTATTGACGGCAAAACAAGACCTTATCAAGCTTACGGAAAAGATAATGTGGAGAAATTCTACAGAACAGGATATTCTTTCAGTAATACTTTAGCAATTTCTGGCGGAAACGAATCTACAAACTTTAGACTTTCTTTTGGAAATACAAAAGACGAATCTATTATGCCAGAAACTACTTTTGGAAGAAACAACGTGGCTTTAAGCTTAAATTCGGCTCCAAATAAAAAAATCAGCGTAGAAACAAATGCGCAATATATTTCGGAGAAAAGTCATAACCGTCCCTACTTAAACGATTCGCCAAGAAACCCGTCTTTCCCGACAACTTTTATGACTCCGGGAACAGATATTAGATGGTTAAGCAATCCTTATGATGCAAACGGCGGCGAAGAAGATTATTTAGGAGCAAACGTGTACCATACCAATCCTTATTTTGCTACAAAAGCTCCTTTAAACGATGACCTTAGAAAGCGTTTTATCGGATCTGCAAAAGTAAATTATAACATTACAGAAAAAATTTATGCTAAAGCTGTTATTGGCGTTGATGATATTAATTATGAATATACTGAAATTGAACCTACTGGAATAAACTACAGCCCAGGCGGATCAATCGAAAACAGAATTGAATCGCGTTCAGAATGGAATGCTTCTGGTTTCTTAGGTTACAAAGGAGATATTGCCAAAGATCTTTCGTTAGATGCTTTTATTGGTGCAAACCGTCAGCACAACAGATACAGTGGTATTAAAATGAAAGGAAATAATTTTATTGTTCCGTTCAAATATTTCTACGGAAATACACAGCCAGACAAAACAGAAAAATTATTCTCAGAAAGCGAAGTAAATTCACTTTTCTATTCTGCAGATCTTGGATACAAGGATTATTTGTTTCTTAGTTTAACAGGCCGTGAAGATTGGTTTTCAACTTTAGATCCGTCAAACAACAGTACTTTTTATCCTTCTGTGAGTTCAAGTTTTATTTACTCTGAAGTTATCGGACTTCCTGAATGGATTTCGTACGGTAAGTTAAGAGCAGGTTGGGGTAACGTTGGAGGAGCATTGCCAGATGCGTATGCTTTGTCTTTAACGTATATAACTCCAGACGGACAAACAGATTCTTTAGGACAGCCAATTTTGGGTGTAAATGGAGAAACTATTCCAAACAGAACTTTAAAACCGTACAACGTAAGTACAATTGAGTTTGGTTTTGAAAACACATTTTTCAATAATAGAGTAAGCACAGATTTAACATTCTACAGCAAAAAAACAACCAACGATATTACAGATGCCGATGTTTCTCAAGCTTCAGGATATAGAACTACAAAAATCAACGTTGGAGAAATTCTAAACAAAGGGGTGGAGTTTGCTATTAATGTAAAAGCGGTAAAAACAGAAAATTTCGCTTGGAATGTAGGTTATAATTTTGCTTATAATGATAGTGAAGTTTTAAATCTTTCGGATAAAATTACAACCAAAACATTGGAAGGAAATAGAGATGGAAGAGCTAATGTAGTTTTAGAAAAAGGACAGCCTTTTGGAGTTATTAAAGCTTACGATTATTTAAGAGATGCAAACGGAAACATTGTTTTAGACACCAATGGTAGATTTTTGAGAGGAGATTTAATCATTGCAGGACAAGGTGTTGCGCCTCTTTCTATGGGATTCTCAAATGATTTCTCTTATAAAAATTTCACTCTTTCTGTTTTTGTGGATGCTAAATTTGGAGGAGAAATCTATTCTGCGACAAATCAGTTAGGGACTCGTTACGGATTAACTGATATTACGCTTCCGGGCCGTGAAGGTGGAGTTGCAGTAAGCGGAACAGATGTAAACGGAAATGCCGTAAACACAACAGTTTCAGCTTATGATTATTGGAGAAGTTACAGCGACGTAACCTCAAACTTTGTTTACGATGCCGATTTTGTGAAATTGAGAGCCATTTCTTTTGCTTACAATTTTCCAAAGGAATATTTGAAGAGAACACCGTTTCAGTCTGTTAGTTTAGCATTTTCAGCGCATAATTTATGGACTATTTATGACAAAGTTCCCAACATAGATCCAGAGTCCAATTACTCCAACAGTAATGCGCAAGGTATGGAGAGAGCTTCTATGCCATTGACAAGAAACTATGGTTTTGCACTTAATGTCAAATTCTAATACTAAAAAAGATGAAAAATAGATATATCAAAATATTTTGTGTCGCAATTGTTAGTGCTTTGACATTAGCTTCATGCGATAAAGGATTCGAAGAAATGAATACGAATCCAAATGCTTTAACAGATCCAGCTGTAAAATCAATGTTTACGCTTGCCGAGATTTATGTAGACGGACAGGATTTTTCTAACACAAGAGGAAACAATTTATACGCTGCACAAATCGTTCAGCAATTTTCTTCACTTGGCGGGCCAGGTTCAAAATACACGTATTCTTCTGAATATTCGGCAGCGCTATTTGGCGAAACTTACGGGAAAGGATTAAATCAGATTTTCCAATTATTATCTGTTGTTGAAGATACGCCAGAGAATTCAAATATGATTCAGGCTTGTAGAATCATGAAAGTTTTCTTGTTCCAAAAACTGACAGATACTTATGGTGAAGTTCCTTATTTTGAAGCAGGAAAAGGATATAATGGAAACGTATTTTCTCCAAAATATGACACGCAAGAAGCCATTTATAATGATCTTTTAAAAGAATTGGACGAAGCTGGAACTGCATTAGACGCTGGAAAACCTTTCGTTGGAAATGCCGATTTGTATTACCAAAGTGATGTGGCAAGATGGAAAAAACTAGCAAACTCTTTAATGCTAAGAGTAGCCATGCGTTTGTCTAAAGTAAATCCTGCGAAAGCAAAAGAATTTGTAGAAAAAGCTTACGCTAAAGGCGTTTTTACCTCAAATGATGACAGTTTGGTTTTACGACATGATGCAGGGCCTCCGGGAGTAAAAACAAATCCGATTACTTCTGCTTGGGTTAGAAATGATTTGAATGGAGGAGAATCGAATATCAAATTCAGTAAAACTTTCATCGATTTATTGAAAAACACAAATGATCCACGTTTAAGAATTTACGCAAAATTAGAAGCAACAGGAGACAATAATCCTGCAAGTCAGCAAGGTCTGGCAAATGATGCAAAAGAATTTCCAGGTGGAGATAAGAAGCTTTTCTCAGATCCAAATACATCAACAGTATTGCGTTATGATGCTCCAACATTAATTATGTCTTATGCTGAGGTTCAGTTTTTATTAGCAGAAGCTGCAGTAAAAGGATGGAATGTTGGCGGATCTGCTCAGACGTATTATGAAAATGGAGTAAGAGGCGCGATGAATATTTTAGCCATTTTTGGAGACAAAGTGCCTTTGGTTTCGCCAGCAGAATATAACACTTACATTACCACTTATCCATTCAAATCTGCAGGAACAGAAGCACAAAAAATCGAACAGATTATCACTCAAAAATGGATTGTGTTATTGTTTAATGGATTTGAAGCATTTTCAGAATACAGAAGAACAGGCTATCCTGTTTTAGTTCCTGTAAATGATCCAACTGGAGAAACACAAGGAACAATTCCGAGAAGATTAATTTATGATCAGTCAGAACTAATTACAAACGAGGCGAATTATAAAGAAGCAATTCAACGTCAAGGTTTAGATTTAATGACCACAAGAATCTGGTGGGACAAGTAGATTTTTAAATTTGGTTGGTTAGTTAGTTAAAATAAGTCGGGTAATGAGCATACCCGGCTTATTTTTAAATCAAATAAAGAATTGATCTTCAAAAGTGTAATTGAAAATTATTTTGCAGATTGAAATGCTTTTTTTTCGCAGTAAACTAAGAGAGATTCTGCTGAAAAAGATGGATTTATTTTCAGTATTTAAAAAAAAAATATACTTAAAGTTTATTTCATTATTTGAATCTAAAACAATACAAATCAAAACCAAAATAAAGCATAAGGCAGTGGTAAAGAAGATATTTCTAGTTGTATTTTAGAGTTACTAACAAAGAATAATTCTGATGAGAAGGAAGGACTTAGTACATCCTTCCTTCTCGAAACTGCTAAATTAGATGCCTTTTTACTAATTTTAGAAGGTATTAATATAGTATTCCAAAAAATGAATTATCACAAAAAACTTCACTGGCTAATGAGCCTATGTCTGGCAAGCTTTACATCAATTGCTTTTGCACAGCATATCGATTTAAAAAATAATTGGACGTACCGTGAAGAAAAAACTCAAAAATGGTATCCCGCCACAGTTCCGGGAGAAATTCATACCGATTTGCTGAACAACAAATTAATTCCTGATCCATTTTATAGAGACAACGAAAAAAACTTGCAGTGGATCGAACGTAAAAATTGGGAATACAAAACTGTTTTTCAGGTTACGGCAAAAATGCTGAAAAAGAAAAATACAGAACTAGTTTTTGACGGATTAGATACTTATGCATCAGTATATGTAAACAATCAGCTTGTTTTAAAAGCTGATAATATGTTTCGTCAATGGCGTGTTGAGGTTAAGAAAGTTTTGAAACCAGGAAATAACGATTTGCGAATCGTATTTCAATCAGCACAAAATATAGTTGATTCACTGGCTAAAAAAGAGCAGCCATTTGTAATTCCAGACAATCCGCGTGCTTATGTACGCAAAGCGCAGTATCATTTTGGCTGGGATTGGGGACCGAAATATACCACTTGTGGCATATGGAAAACGCCAAGATTGGAAGCTTATGACGAGAAAACTCCTGAGAAACCGTATGTTTTAAATCGAAAAATTGAATTGATTCAAGAACTTGATAGTTTGGGCAGATCTTTTTATTTTAAAATTGATGGAAAGCCAGTTTACATGAAAGGGGCCAATTATATTCCGTCGGATGCTTTTCTTTCGAGAGTAACCAAAAAAGAATATGAAAAAATAGTTTTATCGGCGAAAGAAGCCAACATGAATATGCTTCGCGTTTGGGGCGGAGGTATTTATGAAGATGATTATTTCTACGATTTATGCGATAAATACGGAATAAATGTCTGGCAAGATTTTATGTTTGCCGGTACAATGGTTCCTGGCGACGATGCTTTTTTTGATAATGTAAAAAAAGAAGTGCAGTATCAGGTAAAGAGATTGCGCCATCATCCAAGCATCGTTTTATGGTGTGGAAACAATGAATCTGATGAAGCTTTTAAAAACTGGGGTTGGATGAAAAGTTTTAAAATTTCTAAACAAGATTCGATTCGTTTATGGAAAGATTATACGCGTTTATTTCACGACAGTATTCCGAAATGGGTAAAAGAAGTTGATGGAAAACGTCCTTATTTAAGTTCGTCGCCATTACATCATTGGTCAAAAGCAAAAAGTGTAGTGGAAGGAGACAGCCATTATTGGGGGATTTGGTGGGGATTGGAAGATATTGAAGCTGTCCAGAAAAAAACGGGACGATTTGTGAGCGAATACGGAATGTTATCGTTACCTAATTATTCTTCAATTGAAAATTTCACCTCAGAAGAAGACCGCCATTTATATTCAGATATACTAAAAGTACATTTAAAAGCGGGTAAAGGTTTTGAGAAGTTAGACTCCTATCTCGGCAAATATTTTATAGATGCCTCTAAAATAGAAAAGATGAATTTGGAAGATTATGCATACTTGAGTCAGTGTCTGCATTATTATTCCATAAAAAATATTGTCGGTACCCACCGTTCAAAAGCGCCGTATAATATGGGTACGTTAGTTTGGCAATTAAACGACTGTTGGCCAGTTGCCAGTTGGAGTATAACCGATTACGAAAACCGACAGCCTAAAGCGGCATGGTATGCTATAAGAGAAGCTTACAGAGACGATCTCAAACCAGAAATTGATTTTACTCGTCCGAAGGATTTATCATTAGAAGATCCAAAAATAAATTGGAAAATAAAAGGAAACACAATTATCCTAAAAACAGAAAAAGCAGCTAAATATGTTTGCATCTCAGCCAAAGGTTATAACGGAAAATGGAGCGATAATTATTTTGATTTAAAAGCTGGAGAAGAAAAAATAATTTCGTTTGAAGGTAAAGTCAAGAAAGAAAATATTAAGATTTATTCTTTATATGAGGTTTTGAATAGGTACTAAGGTACTGAGGTTCTAAGGCTCTAAGTTGCAAAGGGACAAAGAGACAAAGAGACAAAGATTTTCCGTAGAGGCGCACCGCAGTGCGTCTACACAAAGTATATCGAAAAAGAAAAACGCATAGAATATCAACAAAAATATTCCGTAGAGGCGCACCGCAGTGCGTCTACACAAAGTATATCGAAAAAGAAAAACGCATAGAATATCAACAAAAATATTCTGTAGAGACGCACCGCAGTGTGTCTACACACAGTGATTAAAAAACGCATAAATCATAAATCTATTTTTGATTATTGATTTGCATTGAAATAATAAAAACAAACAAAATGGTTAAAAAATATAATAGAATTGCTCTTGGCGGCATTTTAGCTTTAAACCTATTCTTTGTGAATTTTGTAAATTCACAGAAGAAAAAAGACAAAGAAACACAAACAAATTATACGCAATATGTCGATCCAATTATCGGATCTGCTGGCCATGGTCATGTTTTTGTGGGGGCTAATGTTCCTTTTGGAGCGGTACAGCTAGGTCCGGTAAATATTTTTGAAGGCTGGGATTGGTGCAGCGGTTACAACTATGCCAGCAATACGATTTTGGGCTTTACGCACACACACTTAAGCGGAACCGGAATTGGCGATTTAAATGATATTTTGGTATTGCCTGTCAGCGGAAAAGTTGGCTTGACAAAAGGCACAAAAGAAGATATGGTAAACGGTTACGGTTCGTATTTCTCTCATAAAAATGAAGTCGTTAAGCCTGGATATTACAGTGTTCTTTTAGATAAATATAAAGTCAAAGCTGAATTAACGGCGAGCGAAAGAGTAGGATTTCATAAATATACTTTCGAAAACACAAACGATTCACATATTTTAATTGATCTTGCCGACGGAATTGGCTGGGACAGACCTGTAAAAACATTCATTAAAAAAATTAGCGAAACCAAAATAGAAGGCTATCGCTATTCTACAGGCTGGGCGTCAGATCAGCGTATTTATTTTGCAATGGAATTCTCTGAACCAATTACTAGTATGGTGGTTTATGACAGCACAGCAGTGGTTAAAGGAACTGAAGGAGAAGGTTTAAAAATAAAAGCGGTTTTAGATTTTAAATCCTTAAAAAATAAACAGATTCTAGTAAAAGTTGGAATTTCTCCAGTAAGCGTTGAAAATGCATCGGCGAATATAAAAGCAGAAATTCCAGATTGGAATTTTGAAGCTGTAGTAAAATTAGCAGACTCCAAATGGAATAAAGAACTCAATAAAGTTCAGATTAAAGCCAATGAAAAAACAATGAAAGTTTTCTACACAGCATTGTACCACACTATGTTTGCGCCTTCTATTTTTAATGATGCCAACGGAGATTACAGAGGTACAGACAAAAAAGTGTACGAAAAAGCCAATTTTACCAATTACACCACTTTTTCGCTTTGGGATACTTACCGCGGACTGCATCCATTATACACGATTACACAGCCAGAAAAAATCAATGATATTGTAAAATCATTCTTAGCGATTTATCAGCAGCAAGGCAGATTACCAGTTTGGCATTTAATGGGTAACGAAACTAATACCATGAACGGAAACCATTCTATAGCCGTTATTGTTGATGCATATTTAAAAGGATATCGCGATTATGATACAGAATTAGCATACGAAGCAATCAAAAAAACGGCAATGCAAATGCGCGACGGAATGGATTATGTTCAGAAACTGGAATATATTCCTGCCGATAAACATTTGGAATCTGTTGGAAATGCTTTAGAATATGCCATTGATGATTATTGTATTGCTTTGATGGCGAAATCTTTAAACAAAACAGACGATTATAATTACTTCACCAAAAGAGCCAATTTATACAAATTGTATTTCGATAAAGAAACCACTTTTATGCGTGGAAAATTGACCAACGGAAATTGGAAAACACCGTTTAATCCGCTTTCATCTGCTCATAGAAAAGACGATTATGTAGAAGGAAATGCGTGGCAGTACACTTGGTTGGTTCCTCAAGATCCGTACGGATTGATTGAATTGTTTGGAAATGAAGAAAAATTTATCGCAAAATTAGATTCACTTTTCTTACTAACCGATAAAGTAGAAGGCGAGGATGTTTCACCAGATATCAGTGGTTTAATTGGACAGTACGCACACGGAAATGAGCCGAATCATCATATTCCGTATTTGTATGCGTATGTTGGACAGCCTTCGAAAACAGCAAAATTAATTCGCGAAATCGATGATAAATTTTATTCTACAAAACCAGACGGATTGTGCGGTAACGAAGATTTAGGACAAATGTCGGCTTGGTATATTTTATCTTCAATGGGATTTTATTCTGTTAATCCAGCAAATGGAATTTATGTTGTGGGAAGTCCGTTAGTAAACAGCGCCGTGATTCATCATACAAAAGAGGTTTCTTTTACAATAAATGCGGTTAATAATAGCGCTTCAAATATCTATATTCAAAAAGTAGAATTCAACGGAAAACCTTATGCAAAATCATACATTACACAAGATATGATTGTAAAAGGCGGAGAACTGAAATTATATATGGGAAACAAACCATCAGCGACTTGGGGAGTGAAGAAAGAGGATAGACCTTTTTAGGAGTGGTCAGTGATCAGTCCCGAAGCTTCGGGATAGTGATCAGTCACATTTTGCAGTTCCTGCAAGGTTTCCAAAACCTTGTAGGTATGATTTAAAGTTTAGATAAATGAGATTTAAATTTCGCAAAAAATAAATACCTACAAGGTTTTGAAAACCTTGCAGGATAAATACATATAATATGAAAATAAAAAGTTTAATTTTTTTAGGAGTATTGCAATCCTGCTTTTTTTTAAATGCACAGATAAAGTCTTTAGATCCTGTAGAATATGTAAATCCGTTAATGGGAACGCAATCGCTGCATAATCTTTCTAATGGAAATACGTATCCCGCAGTTTGCAGACCTTGGGGAATGAATTTCTGGACGCCTCAAACAGGGAAAATGGGCGACGGTTGGGCGTATACGTATACAGCCGAAAAAATCAGAGGATTTAAGCAAACGCATCAGCCTTCGCCGTGGATGAACGATTACGGTCAGTTTTCGATTATGCCCGTTACGGGTAAATTGGCTTTCGCCGAAGACGAACGCGCGAGTTGGTTCAGCCATAAAGCAGAAGTTTCAAAACCTTATTATTATAGCGTTTATCTTGCCGATCATGATGTTACGACCGAAATTACGACAACAGAAAGAGCTGCACATTTTCAGATTACATTTCCCGAAAATGAAAAATCTTCTATTGTAATCGATGCATTTGATAAAGGCTCTTATATCAAAATAATTACATCAGAAAATAAAATAATCGGTTATACAACACGCAATAGCGGTGGAGTTCCTAAAAACTTCAAAAACTATTTTGTTTTGGTATTTGATAAAAAGTTTGAAACAAATTCAACTTGGCTAGATAAAGTTTTAACCGCTGATAAACTAGAATCAGAAGGAGCACACGCAGGTGCAGTGGTCGGATTTAAAACCAAAAAAGGAGAAAAAGTTAATGTCAAAATTGCTTCTTCTTTTATAAGTTTTGAACAGGCCGAATTAAATTTAAAAGAATTGGGAACAGCAACTTTTGAAGAAACAGTTTTACAATCTAAAGCAGAATGGAATAAAGTTTTAGGTAAAATAGCTGTAGACGACACCAATATCGATCAGTTAAAGACTTTTTATTCTTGCTTATACCGAACCGTTTGTTTTCCGCAAAAACAATATGAAATTGATAAAGACGGAAAAATTGTGCATTACAGTCCGTACAACGGAAAAGTGCTGCCGGGATATATGTATGCAGGAACTGGATTTTGGGATACTTTCCGCGCTTTATATCCTTTGTTAAATCTGGTTTATCCTTCTATAAATAAAGAAATGCAGGAAGGATTAATAAACGATTATAAAGAAGGCGGATTCTTGCCAGAATGGTCAAGTCCTGGTTTTAGAGATGTTATGGTAGGAAATAATTCTGCTTCTGTAGTTTCCGACGCTTATATAAAAGGATTACGCGGTTATGACATTAATACTTTATACGAAGCTTTACTGCATGGAGCCAATAATGAAGGTCCGCTGGAAGCTGTTGGAAGAAAAGGAGTTCAGTATTACAATACTTTAGGATATGTTCCGTATGATGTGAAAATCAACGAAAATGCGGCGAGAACTTTAGAATACGCTTATGATGATTTTACGATTTGGAAATTGGCAAAAGCATTAAATCGTCCGAAAAAAGAAATCAGTTTATATGAAAAACGAATGCTGAATTACAAAAATCTCTATAATCCAGCAGTTGGTTTAATGAGCGGACGTAATAAAGACGGCAGTTTTCCAGCCAATTTTAATCCGTTCAAGTGGGGAGATGCTTTTACCGAAGGAAACAGCTGGCATTACAGCTGGAGCGTTTTTCATGACATTCAAGGTCTGATTGATTTAATGGGAGGCGAGAAAAATTTCACAGCAAAACTAGATGCTGTATTTACGACTCCTCCAATTTTTGATGACAGTTATTACGGAGCGGTTATTCATGAAATTCGCGAAATGCAGATTATGAATATGGGTCAATATGCTCATGGAAATCAGCCCATTCAACACATGATTTATTTGTACAATTACGCTGGCGAACCTTGGAAAACGCAATATTGGTCAAGAGAAGTCATGAATCGTTTGTACAAACCAACTCCAGATGGCTACTGCGGAGACGAAGATAACGGACAGACTTCTGCATGGTATATTTTCTCAGCCATGGGATTTTACCCAGTTTGCCCAGGAACAGACGAATATGTTTTGGGAGCGCCATTATTTAAGAAAACGACCTTACAGTTAGAAAATGGAAAACAGCTTATTATCAATGCGCCAAATAATTCGGAAACCAATAAATATGTAAACGAATTAAAATGGAATAATGCTCTTCATACCAAGAATTATATCAATCATTTTGAGGTATTAAAAGGCGGAGAATTAAATTTTGATATGACCAATTCGCCTAATTTAAAAAGAGGTACAGCCAAAGAAGCATTCCCATATTCTTATTCAAATTCAAAATAAAAAGATATGCAGTCACGTAGAAAATTTATAAAAAACGCAGGCATTTTTTCGGCAGGATTATTAGCCATTCAAACAGAAGCTTTTGGCTTTAATTCAGATACTTTCCAATTTCCTTTAAAAGATTTTGTTTCGAAAAGACCTCCAGTTGCGGAAAGAAAATTTACAAGTAAAGCCATTGAAGCGGCAATCGTGCGCGTTAAAAAACAAATCGCTAATCCAGAATTGGCTTGGGTATTCGAAAACTGTTTTCCAAATACATTAGATACCACAGTAGATTTTGAGATTATAGACGGGAAACCAGATACGTATGTCATTACAGGAGATATCGATGCCATGTGGCTCAGAGACAGTACAGCGCAGATTTGGCCGTATATTCCGTTTGTAAAAGAAGATCCAAAACTGGCCGAATTAGTAAAAGGAGTAATTAATCGTCAAGCGAAATGTATCCTGCTAGATCCGTATGCGAATGCTTTTTATAAAGATTTTACGAAGGAAAGCGAATGGAAAAACGACCTTACGAAAATGCAGCCTGGAATTCATGAAAGAAAATGGGAAATTGACAGTTTGTGCTATCCAGTTCGTTTAGCGCACGGGTATTGGAAAGAAACGGGAGATATCAGTTTATTTGATGCCAAATGGAAAGAAGCCATGCTGTTGGTTTTACAGACATTTAAAGAGCAGCAAAGATTAGACGGAAAAGGCGGACCATATAGTTTTCAGCGTCAAACGGCGTGGGCAACAGATGGAGTTCCGTTAGGCGGTTATGGCTATCCAGTAAAACCTTGCGGATTGATTGTTTCGACTTTTAGACCAAGCGATGATTCTACTTTGTTTGGTTATTTGATTCCGAGTAATATGTTCGCCATTGAAATATTGGGATATCTGATCGAAATTTTCTCTCTTCCAGCTTTAAAAGATACTGATTTAGTTGCAAAAGCTACAGAACTAAGAGACCAAGTTCAAAAAGGTTTAAACGAACACGGAATT
This sequence comes from Flavobacterium ustbae, assembly GCF_003946915.1. GTDB lineage: Bacteria > Bacteroidota > Bacteroidia > Flavobacteriales > Flavobacteriaceae > Flavobacterium > Flavobacterium ustbae. The sequence continues at coordinate 210,276 of NZ_RPOC01000006.1, read as the reverse complement.
ATCAATCATCCAAAATTCGGAAAAATTATAGCTTTTGAAGTCAACGGATACGGAAGTTTTCACATGATGGACGATGCAAATGTGCCTTCGTTATTATCATTGCCTTATTTAGGAGCGATTGCTCCAAATGATCCTTTATATCTGAATACGAGAAAAGTAGTGTTGTCAGAGAACAATCCGTTTTTCTATAAAGGAAAAGCTGGCGAAGGCATTGGAGGCCCACACACAGGAGTCGATACGATTTGGCCAATGAGTATTGTTTTAAGAGCCATAACTAGTGTAGACGAAAAAGAAATAAAAGCCTGTATCAGCAATTTAATAAAAACCAATGCCGATACAGGATTCATGCACGAATCTTTTCATAAAGACGATGTCAATAAGTTTACCCGCAAATGGTTTGCTTGGGCGAATACATTGTTTGGTGAAATGATTGTGCACACCAGTATTCATTATCCTCAAATTTTAAAAGATAAAAATATCTAGTTACTAAAGCTAAAAAAGTAAAAATGAATACATCACATGCCATTGGGCTAGATATAGGAGGAACACATATTACCGCTGCGGTTATCAATAAAACAGATATGAAAGTTTTGGACTTTTCGCTCTGCAAAGAATCTTTTGATTCGAATAAACCTGCAGATGAGGTCATGAATATTTGGAAAAAAGTAATCTGCACCGCAATAGAAAATTCTAAAATAAAAGATATTAGCGGAATAGCAGTTTGCATGCCAGGACCATTTGATTATAAAAACGGCATCTGCTGGATTAAAGATCAGTCCAAATACGAACATTTTTACGGATTAAATATTAGAGAATTGCTTTTGGAAACTCTTGGTTTTTCATCAAATTTTCCGGTTCTTTTTGAAAATGATGCCGTTTGTTTTGGAAAAGGAGAGGTTTTTAAACAGCAAGAAAATCTTTCTAAAAAAGTGATGGCCGTTACATTAGGCACAGGATTAGGTGCTTGTTTTATTGATAAAGGAGTATCAATCAGTTCAGGGAATTCTGTTCCAGCTGATGGAGAAATATATAATTTGCCTTATAAAGAAGGTATGGCAGAAGATTATGTTTCGGTTAGAGGTCTTTTGTCACATTACAAATCTTTAAGCAATGCAGATCTTAATAATGGCTTGGAATTGTATACTCTAGCCAAAAATGGAGATCAATCCGCCATTACAGTTTTTGAAAGAATGGGCGATGATTTAGCAAAAGTTGTTATTCCGTGGATCAAAAACTTCGCAGCAGATCATATCATTATCGGCGGAAAAATTGCCAATGCGAGCGATTTGTTTTTAGCACCATTTAATAAAACAATTCAAGAATCAGGTTTAAAAGTTGAGGTTTCCATTTCAAATGATAATGAAATTGCCGCCTTACTAGGAGCCGTCAGTTTTCTTTGCGATTAAACAAAAAACGGATGATTAAAACTTATCCGTTTTTTGTTTTTTATTGTTTAAAAAACCGATTTAAACAGCTTCTTTATTATTTTTCTGTAGATAAGTAATAAAAGTTAAAGGCGAAACTCCTGTTATTTTTTTAAATGTTATCGTAAACCTGCTGTGCGAAGAAAAACCAGCCTGCTCTGCCAAATAGCTTATTTTGTATTTTAAATAATCGGAGTCGTTTTTTAGTCGATCCACGATATAATTAATTCGTAATTCATTAATATAACTGGCAAAATCCTTAGATTTATGTTTGTTAATTACATAAGATAAATAACGGTGGTTGATATTTAATTCTGCAGCCGTCGAATTTATTGACAACGTTTTATTGAGATAAAATTGTGAAGCTTCAAACTCATTTATACTTTTTAGAATACTTTTTTCTGTTGCTTCAGACATATATTCTTTGGCAGTATCTCTCTTTGGAGCTAGTGTAGTTTCAGGCATATGAATGGGTTTATTGTTTGCAATAAAAGCCCTTATTTTTTTATGGTCTTGTTTTCTCTTATAAATATAAAATCCAATGGTTATTAAAATAAGAAGGACAGAGACACCCAGAATAACATATTTATTCTGCTGATATTCTGATTCACTGTGCTGCTGGTTCTTTTCTAGCGATTTAAATAAATTGTCAGCCATGGCTTTTCTACTCTGCTTTTCGGCTTCGCTTAACTTTAAATTCTTTTCATTGTAGAACACATACTTTTTTGTATCTCTTTTTTTATAAAATTCCATTAAAGAGTTGTAAACTTCCTGTTTCAAGGCAAAATAATCTGAAAGGTCTGCAATTTCTTCTGCTTTTTTATAATTTAAAACAGCATTTTTAGAATCGTTAATACTAGCGTAAACATTAGCTAGACCATTATAAAGAAAGCCTCTTAACGGACTATCACGCAATAAAGAAGCGTCAATTTCTTTAAGGCCTCTTTCGTAATGAAACAAAGCAGAATCGATTTTTTGGAGCGAAAGATAATTACGGCCAATAAGTTCGTCATTTATGGCAATTTGATAGTTTTTGTCGCTTTTAGTGCTGGCTTTTTCAAAAAACTGAATTCCTTTTTTAAGATTTGAAATTGCTTTTGAAAAATTAGAATCAAATATGTCGTAATAAGCTAATTCTTGTGATAAATTACCCTGAAAACGATACATTTCTGTTTTATTTTTAATCTTTTTACTGACAGCAACGGCTTTATTCAAGTAGATTTTTCCAAGATTATAAATTTCATTTTCGCGATAAAGCGATGCTAAAAAACCGCAGGCTTTAGCTTGTGCTACATAATCTTTATCTATAATAGCCAGACTGTCTGCTTGTTTTAAAACGTTGATCGCTTCGGTATGAATTCCATATTGATACAAAATCTGGGCTTTCAGCATTCGGGTTTTTATTCTGTCAGGATTGTTTTTTGCAATTCTATAGAGATAATCGGTGTTACTTAAAGCCTTTTTTGGATTTGAACTCAACAAAACCTGATAAGTTTCTAGATAGATTTTTTCAAATGAATTTTGCGAATAAGTAAGGCGTGAAGAAAGTAAAATAATAAGGAGAATAGTAATTTTTTTGTGCATATAGAGAAGTTATAAATTAAACCATTTTGTTATATATAATTTCAAAAATGATTAGCGAATGACTGTAATATTAATATTTTTATTGTAGTTATCTAGAAAAAACTTTTTCATAATCACTGTTTATATCGTTTTTTAACAATATTGAAACATTAAGTTTGAAATACCATTAAAGTGCCACTAAGTAGACTGTTTTTTTCAAATGGTGCTTTTTCAAATCAAAATTTAGCGATTTTTTATTTCTTCCAAATATAGAATTTCTATATAAATGGCGATTAGTGTACAAAAAACGCCTTGTATTTTAAAGTACTGATAATTAAAGATTTATGTGTTTTGTAAGATAAAAGATGTTTTATCTTTTACGTAATTTGTAAAGAATCTGTTCGTTTTGCCCTTTGTCAAATTACTAGTTTCGTATCCGAAAATTTAAAAGTTAAAATTTTATGATTTGGGATAGTTGCAGGGAATTATTTAGCGAATATATTAAGAGAGGGGTCTTGTTTTTTTTGTTTTTTATCTTTTTATCAGGTTTAAAATCTTTTGCTCAGAATAAGAGCACAATTCAAGACAGTAAATTTTATAAGGTAATTTCATTTGATGAAAAAATTGCTTTTGGAAATTTTGAATCTTCTACATTATGGATTATTACAGATTTGAAAGATAACAGCGCAACAACTTTGCAGGCAAATGAGATTAACAATTATGTATTTCAAGAACCAGGCGAATACGTTGTTACTTTTCGGGAAAACAAAAAACATACAGGAGAATGTGACCATCCTTTGCTTCCTGAAAAAATGCATATCAAAGTAGAAGCGGTTAAATTGTCTTTCGATTTTTCAAAAATTAAATTCTCCCAGAACCTTCAAAAAGGAACAAATTATTCTGATTTAATAATTAGCGTTCCTGTCAAAATTGCTACAAGAAATAGTTTTATTAAAAAATTGCCCGCACCTGCAATGTCAATTTCTGGTATCGGAGTTGAATTGACTGCCAAAGCTTTAGAAAATGAAATTTTTGTAAACAATCCAACTCAGATTTTAAAATATAAACTATCAGGACTAATAGCAAAGGAAACCTATCTCATGTTTGATTTTTTTGATTTTAATAATCAGGCTCAAACCTATAATCTTCCGCAGCTGATCAAATAATTAAAACGTACTTATGATAATAAACTACTCTGATTTACATAAACCAGCATACCCCAAAAAAATACTCTTTGTATTTTTTATTTTTTTAATAAGCCAAATGGCAATTGCGCAATGCTCGCAGCCAATAGTAGGATGTCCGAATATTGATTTATCCAATTTTGGAAGTGATTCTAATACGAATGCCGCAACTATCGAGTATGATAATTTTGTTTCTAGTTATCATGCAACAATTGTTAGAACTGCAGAAGGTTCTTTACAGGTTTGGGGTGAAAAAATGGACAGCAACGGAACTTCAAACGTATTATCTCCAATTACAATAAACCAATCAAATTTTCCTGCGTTAGGCACTGCTGTTCCGCTTAAAGCAGCTTTAGGAAGTCGCTCTGGAAGTGATGTTCAAGGTATTCTTTTGGCAACAGATGGTTTATATGCTTGGTCTACTGAAGGTGCAGTACTCGACGAAACAATTACTTCTGGAGTATCTTTTGAAAAACTGACAATTAATGGAAATTCTAATGGTTTACCAGCAGGTGTAACACCTGGAGATGTGAAAATGATGTTTGCTACCTACAAAACATTAGCAATCACAACTTGCTCGGGTGATGTTTGGGTTATCTCACAAACGGCAGATGTTCGTGGAAACGGCGGAACTGGAGATGCAACAACTTGGTACAGAGTTACAACAGCAGATGCTCAAAATCCGTATTTGACAGATGTTGTGGTGTGTCGAGGAAACTACGATGGTCTTATGGCTTTAAAATCGGATGGGACAATTTATGTTTGGGGTTCTAATATTTTAATCGGAAATAATACACCTATACAGCCGAGCGCGCCTAGAGCAGTACAGATGACTTTGCCGGTAATGACTCCAAAAATGATTGCTTCGTCTGGAAACAATCTATTGCGATCTTATTACATCTTAGCTACAGATGGTAATTTATATACTTTAGGCGAAAATTCAAGTAGGCAATTAGGCGACTGGACACCAACTGATAGGTTTTCTTGGGTGCAGCCTCGATATACTTCTGGCGGTCAAATTATGAATAATATAAAATGGTTTAGTGTTCAGGAACATGATGCCACTTACGGAAGTGTAAACGTAATTAACGATAACAAAAACTTATATGCCTTTGGACAAAATGATTACAATTTATTAGGTACTACAGGAAATTCTACCAATCCTGTTATGCCAACAGGTTTAACCGTTTCGGATAAAATTCTAGCTGTAGAAACTGGCGGACATACTTCTATGATTGTTAAAAATTGCGAAGGTAATTTTGGTTATGCGGGACACAGAGTAAGAGGAAGTATGGGAAATGGAAGTAATGAAAATGAAACAGAATCCGTTTATACATTTGCCACAGCGCCCGTACAAATTTGTGGTGTAGAATCGCTTCCAGCTATTAATACGGTCTCTGTAGGAGATGGGCCAAACTCTAAATATTGTGTAGGGCAGCCTATTGTATTAAATCTGACTCCCGCTGGAGGAGTATTAAGTATAGTAAGCGGCCCTGCAACTGTAACAGGAAACACTGTAAATTTTACTGGAGCAGGAACAGTTGTGGTGCAATATTCGATATCAGATTCATGTGGAGGCGTGCCAACATTAGCAACCAAAACTTTGGAAACTGCTATTTGTTCTGCCGATCTGCAAATTACAAAGACAGTAGATAATCTTAATGCAAGTGTTGGCAGTAACAGTGTTTTTACAATAACAGCTACAAATGCAGGTCCTTATAAAGCAAGCGGAGTTACGGTAAGTGATGTACTTCCGTCTGGTTACACTTTTATAAGTGCGAATCCTTCTACAGGGACTTGGTCGGCGCCTGACTGGAATATAGGAGCTTTGGCAAATGGAGCTAGTGCCACAATGGCGATTACCGCTTTGGTAAATCCTTCAGGATCTTATTCAAATACAGCTGCGATTACAGGAAACGATACAGATACTGATCTTACAAATAATACAGCAACTGCGACGCCAGTGGTAGAGACTGATCTCTCGATTACGAAGACAGCAGATAAAAATAATGCCAATATTGGCGACAGTATTACTTTTACAATTACAGCGGCTAATTTTGGCCCAAGTGCTGCAACAGCTATTACTGTAAATGAAGTGCTTCCGTCTGGTTATACTTTTGTGAACGCAACAGTTTCGCAAGGAAATTGGCTGGCACCAAATTGGACCATTTCCAATCTTGCAAGCGGAGCAAGTGCAACGCTATCCATTACTGCGATTGCTAATGCTTCTGGTTCTTACGCCAATACAGCCACTATTGTAGGTATGCAGCACGATCCGGTTGTTGCAAACAATACCGCGACTTATACACCAATTGTAAATCAGCTTCCTATAGCGTATGATGATACTAATGCTATAATTCCGTCCACGGCACCGGCGACAGCTATTAATCCTTTAACGGCATCCGACACAGATGGAACAATTACTAATTATACCATTGTAACGCTTCCTTCTCACGGAATTTTAGCCTTAAATGGAATTCCTGTAACGGTAAATCAGGTTTTAACGCCTTCTGAAGCCGCAAACCTTACTTACGATCCAAATGGAGATTTTACAGGAAACGACAGTTTTGATTTTAATGCAACAGACAATTCTGGAGCAACATCGGCATCGGCAACCATAACAATTCCAGTTGGCAATAATCCACCGACAGCGCATTCAGCTGTTAATCCCGTTATTCCATCTCCATCTCCGGCAACGGCTATTATTCCGCTAACGGCATCAGATACAGACGGAACGATTTCTAATTATACCATTGTAACGCTTCCTTCCCACGGAATTTTAGCCTTAAACGGAATTCCTGTAACGGTGAATCAGGTTTTAACGCCATCTGAGGCCGCAAACCTTACTTATGATCCAAAAGGAGATTTTACAGGAAATGACAGTTTTGATTTTAATGCGACAGATAATTCTGGAGCAACATCGGCATCGGCAACCATAACGATTCCGGTTGGCAATAATCCGCCAACGGCACATTCAGCTGTTAATCCCGTTATTCCATCGCCAGCTCCAGCAACGGCTATTATTCCGCTAACGGCATCCGACACAGACGGAACAATTTCCAATTATATGGTTGTAACGCTTCCTTCTCACGGAATTTTAGCCTTAAACGAAATTCCTATAACGGTAAATCAGGTTTTAACGCCATCTGAGGCCGCAAACCTTACTTACGATCCAAATGGAGATTTTACAGGAAATGACAGTTTTGATTTTAATGCGACAGACAATTCTGGAGCAACATCTGCATCGGCAACTATAACAATTCCGGTTGGCAATAATCCACCGACAGCGCATTCAGGCGTTAATCCCGCTATTCCATCACCAGCTCCGGCGACGGCTATTATTCCGCTAACGGCATCAGATACAGACGGAACAATTTCTAATTATACCATTGTAACGCTTCCTTCTCACGGAATTTTAGCCTTAAACGGAATTCCTGTAACGGTAAATCAGGTTTTAACGCCATCTGAAGCTGCAAACCTTACCTACGATCCAAATGGAGATTTTACAGGAAATGACAGTTTTGATTTTAATGCGACAGACAATTCGGGAGCAACATCGGCATCTGCAACCATAACGATTCCGATTGGCAATAATCCACCGACAGCGCATTCAGCTGTTAATCCCGTTATTCCATCGCCAGCTCCCGCAACGGCTATTATTCCGCTAACGGCATCCGATACAGACGGAACAATTGTAAATTATACTATTATAACGCTTCCTTCTCACGGAATTTTAGCCTTAAACGGAATTCCTGTAACGGTAAATCAGGTTTTGACGCCATCTGAGGCCGCAAACCTTACTTACGATCCAAAAGGAGATTTTACAGGAAATGACAGTTTTGATTTTAATGTGACAGACAATTCTAGAGCAATATCGGCATCGGCAACTATAACGATTCCAGTTGGCAATAATCCGCCTGTGGCACATGATGCTGTTGGAGCGATTGTTCCTGCAAGGGCATCGGCAGTTGCCATAAATCCTTTAACGGCGACAGATACAGATGGAACTATTGTTAATTATACAATCGTTACATTGCCATCACATGGTGTTTTAACATTAAATGGAATAGCAGTAACTGTAAATCAGGTACTAACACCAGCAGAAGCAGGTTTACTTTCTTACGACCCGCACGGAAACTTTTCTGGTAATGATTCTTTCACTTTTACTGCCACAGATAATAATGGAGCTATAGATAACACTCCTGCAATAATTACAATTACAATAGAAAAGACAGCCATTATCGCTGTAGAAGATAAAAAAAGCAGTGTACGGATTGATCAAACTGTAACGGTTTTGAATGTTTTAGAAAATGATTCTCTAGATAATAAACCGATTGTATTTTCTGAAATTATTTTGAATACGCTAATTCCAGATCCAAACGGATTTTTAGTATTACAACCCGAGGGAAATATAGAATTGGCTCCAAATGTACCGACAGGAACGTATTCTTTAACCTATGAAATTTGCGAAAAAACAAATTCTGTAAATTGTAGTTCGGCAGAAGTAGTAATTACTGTTTTAGAGCCTACTTTGACAATAGAAACAGATAGTTATTGCGAAAATAATACAGCGTATGTTTCTTATACGGTTTCAGGAAATAATTTTATTCCAACAGGATTGCTTACCATTAATTGGATTGATAGTGCAGGAAAAGTAGTGGCAACCCAAAACAATATGCCGTTAAACGGAAAAACATTATGGCCAGGAATGGTGTTGAATGCAGAAAACAATCCGATAGATTGGCCGGGATGGAGTTTAGTAAATAATAAATGGATTCAAGATAATGATGGATTTGAATTGACAAAACCGTCTGTAACAATGGAATTTGTTTTAAATGCCACTCAATCTGTTTCGGTTGCCTATCCCGATTCAATTTTAGGATGTAATGCAAGACCAATTTTTGAAATTAAAGCTGTAAACGATGATCTTCTTCCTCAAGATGGCATTATTGGAGCACTAGAAATAGGGAATGTTTTGGATAATGATATTTTGAATGGCAGTCCTATAAACCGTCCTGACGTTATTTTAGAAGGTTTAGATTTTCCTAAAGGAATTGTTTTAAATCCAGATGGTACAATCGATGTAGAGCCAAACACAAAAGGAGGAAGTTATACGGTAACGTATCAGATTTGTGAAACAGCGAATCCAACTAATTGCAGTACGGCATCAATAACAATTTTTGTTGAAGTTCCGGCAATTGCTATTGTAAAAACGGTACAAGCAAATGATACCAATGGTAATGGTTATATGGAAGAAGGAGAAACACTTACTTATAATTTCTCTATACAAAATACAGGAAATACAGATCTTGAAAACATAGTGTTAGATGATCCTCTACCGGGAATTATAATTTCAGGCGGGCCAATACAATTAGCGGCAGGCCAAACAGATTCATATTCTTTTACAGGAACTTATATCTTATCGAAGGCTGATATAAACAATGGTTCTGTAAGTAATCAGGCGACGGTATCTGGAATAACAAAAAGCGGTATCGCAGTTTTTGATAAATCGGATCCTAATGATTTCACTGCCGATAATCCAACCATTATAAAATTAGGTGGCTGTGAAATTGTCATCTATAATGCTGTTTCCGCAAATGGGGATGATCAGAATGGGAGATTTTATGTAAAGGGATTAGAATGTTATCCTGAAAATACCGTACAGATTTTTAACCGCTGGGGAGTTCTGGTGTTTGAAAGAGAGCATTATAATAATGATGATATTGCTTTTAGAGGCGTTTCTGAAGGGCGTGTAACGATTAAAGATTCCAACGGATTACCAGAAGGCACTTACTACTACATCATCAGATACAAAGACAGACAGTCGTTGCCGCATCAGGAAGCGGGCTATTTATACCTGACCAAATAAGATTTATACAAATTATACAGCTCAGTTTAAACTGGGCTGTAATTTAAAATATAACAAAATGAAGAAGTTAACTTTTGTTTTAGTTTTTTTTTGTTCTGCTGCTGGTTTCGCACAACAGGATGCGCAGTTTACACAATACATGTACAATACAATAAACATTAATCCTGCTTATGCAGGCTCAAGAGGGGTCCTGAGTATTTTTGGGTTGTATCGTACACAATGGGTAGGCTTGGAGGGCGCGCCTGAAACCAGCAGTTTTTCAATAAACACGCCGATAAGTCATAATATGGGGCTAGGAGTTTCTTTGGTAAATGATAAAATTGGTCCCACAAATGAAAACAATCTGTCAGCAGATTTTTCGTATTCGATTCCAACATCGGCTACAGCCAAACTTTCATTTGGAATAAAAGGGTCGGCCAATTTATTCAACTTAGATCCTTCAAAATTGAGACCAGAAAATCAGGGAGATCCTAAATTTCAGGATTTTAAAAACAAATTTTCACCCAATATTGGAGCTGGAATCTACTGGCATAGCGATAAAGCGTATGTAGGTTTATCGGTACCCAATTTTATTCAGACAAACCGTTATGATGATAACGAAACGGCGATTTACAAAGATCTAATTAACTATTATTTAATTGCTGGTTATGTCTTCAATTTAGATCGTTATGAGAGAATAAAATTCAAACCTGCACTCTTAATCAAAATGATTGAGGGTTCACCACTACAAGTAGATGTCTCCGCAAATTTTATGTTTAATGAAAAGTTTGTACTTGGAGCGGCTTATAGATGGAGTGCTTCTTTTAGTGCCATCGCAGGTTTTCAAATCACCGACGGTTTGTATTTGGGGTACGCATACGACAGAGAAACCACCAAACTTGCTAATTATAATTCAGGATCGCATGAGATTTTTCTGCGTTTTGAATTCTTAGATAAGTATAGCCGAATCAATTCACCAAGATTTTTCTAATTATGAAAATGAAAAAAATACTTTACACCGCTTTTTTTATCGTTTTATGTTTGAATGCAATAGCGCAAAAAAAAGCTCTGAACCAAGCCGAGAAAGAATACAATAATTACGCCTATGTAAATGCCATTTCAATTTTTGAAAAAGTGGCAGAAAGTGGCTATCAAGACGAAAAGTTATTTCAAAAATTAGGAAACGCCTACTATTTTAATGCCGAATTAAGCAAGGCCTTAAAATGGTATGATGCCTTATTTGCATTAAACAAAGAACAAGAGCCAGAATATTATTATAGATATTCACAAGCTTTGAAATCTATCGCTGATTATAGTAAGTCGGATGAAATGCTGGAAATTTTTAATGAAAAGAATCAGAAAAATCAGAAAGGAATAACGGTTATAAATCATAAAAATTATCTCGAACAGATTAGACGCAATTCAGGCAGATTTGAGATTTTAGACGCTGGAATAAATTCGAACGAATCTGATTATGGAAGTGCTATTTTGAATACCAAACTAGTATTTGCTTCTGCTCGCGACACAGGTTTGGTAACAAAAAAAATATTTAAATGGACCAATAGATCTTTCACAGATTTATACACAGCAGAAATAAAACCAGATGGAAGTTTAGGAAATCCTGTGAAATTTGATAAAAACATCAATTCCAAGTTCAACGAATCTACTCCGGTTTTTACCAAAGACGGAAAAACAATGTATTTTACGAGAAACAATTTTTTGGCTGGAACAAAAGGAAAAAACAGTGATAAAATTACCTTACTAAAACTCTACAAAGCCGAATTTGAAGACGGAAAGTGGACGAATAGTGTAGAGCTTCCTTTTAACAGCGATCAGTACAATACGGCTCATCCGTCATTAAGTGCAGATGAAAAGACATTGTATTTTGCATCTGACATGCCGGGAGGATACGGACAATCTGATTTGTACTGCGCAGTAATAAATAGCGATGGGACTTTTGGAAAACCAGAAAATCTTGGACCAGCTGTTAATACGCCTGGACGAGAAAATTTTCCTTCTACAGCACAAAATGAATTTTATTTTTCTAGTGACGGACATTTTGGGCTAGGAGGATTGGATGTTTTTACGGCAAAAATTAAAGAAGGTAAAATTGATCAGGTGCAAAATATTGGTGAACCTGTAAATACCCAGTATGATGATTTTGCGTATATAATTGACAGCACGACAAGAAAAGGCTTTTTCTCCTCTAATCGTGAAGGCGGAAAAGGAACAGACGATATTTATCAATTTACAGAAACCAGTAAATTAGAATGTGACAGAGAATTATCTGGAATTATTGTCGATGCCGAAACAAATGAGATTTTAGCAGGTGTAAAAGTGATTTTACTTGATAATAAATTTCAGCAGGTTGCCGAATTAATTTCTGGCTCAGACGGTAGTTATAGTTTTCAGTTAAATTGCTACGAAATGTATCATATTCGAGCTGTCAAAGAGGATTATGAAACTAGCGAAACGGCAGTTTCTGTTCATCCTTCAGATACTAAACCAGAACGTATTGTAAAACTTGAAAAACAAATTAAAAAAATTGAGATAGGAACAGATTTGGCAAAAACACTAAATATTCCAACAATTTATTTCCAATTGGATCAATTTAGTATTCAGAAGGAAGCGGCTTTCGAGCTAGAAAAAATTCTAGCAGTAATGCAGCAATATCCTGAAATGAAAATCGATGTGCGTTCTCATACAGACAGCAGACAAAGCAAAAAATACAACATGATCCTATCTGAAAAAAGAGCTAAAGCAACAATGGAATGGTTTATTAAAAAAGGAATTGCAGCTTCTAGATTATCTGGAAAAGGATATGGTGAAAGTCAGCTTCTAAATAAATGTTCGGATAATATAAAATGCACAGAAGAAGAACATAAAGTAAATAGACGAAGTGAGTTTGTAATTCTTTCATTTTAAAATTGATTATATATAGTAAACCAAAATGGAAATCAAACATAGTAAAGAAACTGCATTATTGCTGCTCGAAATTCAGAATGATTATTTTTTTAAAGGAAAGATGGAACTTCACGATTCTTATGACTCGGCTTTTAATGCTAAGAAAGCGCTGGATTTTTTTAGAAAAAAAAGAAAAAAAATTATTCATGTACAGCATGTTGCTTTAAACAATAATGCGTCTCATTTTATAAAAGGAAGTTACGGGGCTGAAATATTTGAAGATGTTGCACCAAAACCTGGAGAAAAAATAATTGTAAAAAATAACCATAATGCATTTAATGAAACTACCCTGCTTGAATATTTGACGGACAATGAAATTAATCACTTAATTATTGCCGGTATGATGTCAAACATGAATGTAGACGCAACTGTATGTACCGCTAAAGATTTAGGCTTTAAAATTGAATTGATTGAATAATCTCAATAACAAATATTAAAAATGCGTATAAAAGACAAAACCCTGCAAATCGTTTGATCTGCAGGGTTTTTTGTGAATTTTAGCCTTTTTATAAACTTTTAAAAGTCTTATTAAGCTTTCTGCGGAGAAAGAGGCTCCGCCACGTGTATCGTAAGCCCAAGCAAACACTGGGTGTCATGTTGTGTCAAAAAAAGAAGGGCACTAATAGGGCACTCTTGAAATTCTTGGGTTTATTAACCTCTGTAAATGTAGGAAAAAAAATCGAGAAAAAGACGGAGAATTTCAAGAAAATGGGATGTGATTTTTAGAGTTTGAAAACAAAATTGTAATGTAGTTTTAAATATTCGTCAAACTACAAAATGCATATAAATAAAAATACGTTTTAGATGTATATTTCTTTGATGATTATTGTAAAAGTTAATTCTTTTAAATACTTACTATTATAGTGTGAAGAAAATAAAAACAATTTTTATGAAATACAAATACTACAATTCCATATTATTGAATGTATTTCGTCGGATATCCTCTGCTTTCATCTATAATTTACAATTGTCATAATATTCCGCACAAAATCTTTCAGGTATTTTATTATATTTGATTTTTGTACAATAACTGAATAAATAAAAAAGACAAGAAATATGCAATGGCGCTTGAAGAATATGCTAAAACTGCTGAAGGTCGAGTCAAATATTCATTGGAAAGAATAGATACATTAATTATATCATTATCAAGCGGGGGTTTATATTTTTGATTTAAAAAGTGTAAAAAAGTTAACAACTAATCAAAAAATAGAATCTTGATAGTGAACAAAAGAGATTTAAAAGCCAAAATCTAAATCAACTACAAATTTTGTTGTTGAGATTAGCGGTTGGGAGGAAGTGATTATTTAGAAAAACGAATGAACAACATAAACCACATATGACTAAAATTTTACTTCCTGAATTAAGATTATCATACTTTGATAAAGTTGGTGTAAAAAATACTGTTGAACAAATTATTTTAGAGAAGGCTTATGTAGAATATTTTTTTCAGAATAGTTATCGAGGTTATGTTATTGTACTAGTTGATGGAACACCTATTTGTATTACATCTAATAAAGATTTTGAATCACCTCATTATGAATTTATTATACTTTCAAATAAAAAGCCAACAGACCAGGACTTTGAAAGTGAAGGCGAAGTCATATTGAAAAGATGGTTGAAACACCCTTTGAAAAAAGAATACTCTAATGTTGAAATATTAAACTCATGGACAAGAAACTTCAATTTTCTAGAGGAAGATAAAGAAGCTAATATAAATGGTCTACGTGAACCTCAGATTGCAGCACTTTATTCAATTTTAAGTCATTTAAAAGTTTCTGACGAAATAGGAACCATTGTGATGCCAACTGGAACAGGAAAAACTGAAACAATGTTGTCTACTTTGATTGCAGGTAAATTAAATAAAATAGTTATAACTGTTCCCTCAGATGCATTAAGAACTCAGATTTCTAACAAATTTTTAAAACTGGGGTTATTAAAACAATTTGGAATTCTTAACCAAAGTGTTATTAATCCTAAAGTTGGAATTATCTATCAAAGTTTTAAAAACAATGAAGATTTACTTGAATTTATAGAAAAGTCAAATGTTATTGTAACAACGATGAATATTTTGTCAAATTTTCAACCTAGTGTATTAGCTACTCTAAATTCTTATGTCTCACATGTGTTAATAGATGAAGCACATCATGTCGAAGCAAATTCATGGAAGCGTGTTAGAAGAGCTTTTGACAATAAGAAAATTTTACAGTTTACTGCAACTCCTTTCCGTAATGATCAGAAGCGAATAGAAGGGAAAGTAATTTTTAATTTTAGTTTGAAAAAGGCTCAAGAACAAGGTTATTTTAAGGCAATCAATTTTTTACCTATAAGAGAGTACGATCTAGATAAAGGTCACAAATTAATTGCACAAAAGGCAGTCGAAAAGCTTCGGGAAGATCTTGCAAATGGTTATAATCATATTTTAATGGCTAGATGTGTAAAAAAAACAAAAGCCGCAGAAATTTTTAAATATTACGAAGAGTTCGAAGATTTAAAGCCTGTATTGATCCATTCAGAAGTTTCAGGTAAGAATGAAATTTTGCAAAATATAATAAATGGTGAACATAAAATCATAGTTGCAGTCAATATGTTGGGAGAAGGTTTTGATTTACCCCAACTAAAAATTGCAGCGTTTCATGATATTAGAAAAAGTTTGCCAATCACTTTACAATTTGCGGGAAGATTCACAAGAACTTCAATAGATAATGAATTAGGGAATGCAACTTTTATTGCAAATTTAGCAGATTCTGAAGCAGAGAATGAATTGAGCGAACTATACGCCCAAGATTCAGATTGGAATTTACTATTATCAAGACTAAGTTCTGACCAGATTGATGAACAAATAGATTTTGATGAGTTTATAAATGGTTTTCAACATTTGGACAATTCTAAAATACCTTTTCAAAATATTAAGTTTGCCCTAAGTACTGTCGTTTACAAAAATTTAAATCCAGATAATTCTTTTAATCTATTAGATTTTAAAAAAGGAATTAAGGGGTACGATGAATTAGAATATAAGTTTGATGATTTTAATCCAGTTGAAAATACAATTGTTATTATTACTGCGTCGAAATCTGAAGTTGAATGGGTAAATTATAAAGAAGTTTTTGGTTTAGATTGGAAACTTACAGTACTATATTACAATGAAGAAAGTAATCTTCTTTTCATTCATAGTTCTGACAAATCTAGCTTATATTATGATCTTGCAAAAGCTGTTTTAGGAGATAGGTCTGAATTGATTAATAAATTATTAGTTTACCGTAGCTTCTATGATGTAAATCGTGTATCATTACAAAATGTAGGATTAAAGGAGTTTTTAAATAGGAAAATAAGGTTTACAATGCGTGTAGGAACTGATATTCAAGATGCACTTTCTTTAGCTGAACAACAAAGAGGCGAAAAAGCATTTGTATTTGGCTCAGGTTTTCAAGATGGCGATAAAATTACACTTGGATGTTCTTACAAAGGGAGAATTTGGAGTTATATGAAAGGAGATCTCAAATCTTTCATTAATTGGTGTAATAATTTAGGGAAAAAGCTAATTGACGAGAGCATTGATCCAAATCAAGTTTTACGTGAAACCTTGATTCCAGAGATTATCACTGAAATTCCAAAATTAAATCCAACCTATATTGATTGGGATGATAACTTCTATAATTTCCCTGAATCAAAAATAGAAATAACAATCAATGGGATTTTTAACGCTTCTTATTGCTCTATTGAAGTAATTAATGATAACAATCAAGGGATTATTGATTTTCAAGTTGTTTCCCCTAATGGCTCTGCAAAATTCAGAAAGGAATTGTTTGTAGATAGCAATGTTGATGGTAATAATTATCCAAACTTCAGAATTGTTAAGTTAGATACTGCTCAAAGCGAAGTAAAAATTGCATCAAAAACTTTTACCCTTCTTGAGTATTTCAATCAATATCCTCCAATTATATGGTTCGCAGATGGATCAGCTCTTCAAGGAAATGAATATATTGAACTGAAGCAACTTATTCAACCATATCCAACGGAAAGGATGATTGATTGGAGTTGGAATGGAGTAGATTTAAGTAAGGAGGCACAAGGAATTCATCCTTTAAAAACAGATTCAATTCAATATAGAGTTATACAAGATCTTATAGCTAAAGATTTTGATATTGTTTATGATGATGACTACTCGGGAGAAATAGCAGATGTAATAACTATAAAGGAAAATGAAAATGAAATTAATGTACAGTTTTACCATTTAAAATTTGCAAAAAATGGTCTAGTCAATACTAGGGTTGATAATTTTTATGAAGTATGTGGTCAGGCTCAAAAATCAATTCATTGGAAGCACAAGAGTGGTTTTGAATTCTTTCAACATCTATTAAGAAGGGAAGTTAAAGTTAGAAATGGACATCAACGAAGTAGAATTGAAAAGGGAACTAAGGTTGATCTAGAAAGGTTTCTTGCTATTGCAAAGAATAAAAAACCAATGAGTTTTGAGGTATTCATCGTTCAGCCAAGTTTATCCAAACAAAATACTTCAGAATCTATTATGACTTTGCTGGGAGTAACCGCGAATTATTTAAAAGAAGTAGCAGATATTGATTTAAAAGTAATTGTAAATGAATAAAATTATTCAACTTCAATTGTTCTCTCGGTTGGCAGGCAGTTGTGGAGAGAGTGAGTTTGAATATAAATAAAACTAGAAAACTTAAATTATGAGTAATTCAGAAAACTACAATGAATTTAAATTATTAGCCATTCGGCCGCTAAAAGGCACTGTACCAGAATTATTAAAGGGCCTGAAAGAGAATTATATTTATCCTTTTTATAGTGAATATAAATATATAAATAGGGATGGAAAAGAAATATTAGATACCAAAGAATACCATGAAATAGAGAGTATAAAATATACCCACACTGTGCCATCAAATTTGTATGGTGAAAATATTAGTATTTCTGCAATAGTCGGTCAAAATGGAAGTGGAAAAAGTTCACTGCTTGAAATTTTTTATTATTTCTTATTTGAATATTCAAGAACTGAAGGATTATTAGGAAGTGGTTCAGATGTAGTAAAAATAGATTCGAAAGAATTTCATTTCGAATTATATTATTTATTAAATGACGAGATTCACTGCATTGAGTGGGATAACATAAATAACTTCATAAAAACACGTTATAAATATAATGCTGAAAATCAAACTTTCGAAAGAGATTCTGACACAGAGTCATTTAATAAAGGTAATGATTTTCAAATGCCTATCTATAATATTGTTACTAATTATTCAATATATGGCTTAAATAGTAATTCGGACGAAGATAGATGGCTGGATAAGCTTTTTATAAAAAATGATGGTTATCAAACTCCAATTGTATTAAATCCATATAGAGAGGATGGTAATATAAATGTTAATAGAGAGTTTGAATTAGCCAATTCTAGATTATTAAAAGTGTTTCTTTCTACATCTATAGAATCAAAAGATTTCAACACATCTCACCTGATAAACGATATTTCTGTAAATAAGCTCCTTTTTAAATTAGATATAGATAAAAATCTCAAACTACGTATTGATGATAAAAATGAAAAGATAGAAAATGTTGTAACTAATTTTGAGTCAATCAATAATTGCAGTATGAGGGATTTTTATGAAGCTCTATTTAACAAGTTTAATAAACAGAATAAATTTAAAAAACTGACTTATTTATATAATAAGTTAGACTTACTGACAGAAAATACATTAGTCAATACTTGTATGGACTTAAGCAATTTATACATTTTCAAGAAAATAGTAAAGATTGTCTATAGTTACAAAAAATATACGGTATTTAAACCTATCTTTAAAATCCAAAATATTGGAGATTTGGAATCTAATTCCAATTTAAAAACTACATTCAGTGGTCAGTATTATAAATACTTTTTGACCGATTCAAAAAACGTAAATCAAATTGAAACTATAGAACACTCTAAAGTAAACTTTGATCTTGATTTTGACAAATTGCATATTATAGAAAAGTCTCTTTTGAATTATTATTCGTTTTACTATGATACAACCTTTATAAATAGTGTATATAGTAGATATAAGAAAAAAAATGCTGAAAAAGAATCTATTTATGATTCAATGAATAATTTTCTAAAGGACTTCAATGAATTTTTAAATAGCAAAGAAATTAGAGCTGAATATATTATTATACTACTCACTAAATTAAGCTCAGATAAGAGTCATATTACTTTAAAACTTAGACAAGTTTTAAATATGCAAGAATCTAATTTTTTCAATAATCTAAATGTAAAAGATAAAAAAAACCTATCAATAGCAGATGACAAAAACATTATTTATTATACTGTTAATGATAATTATTTATCAAAAGATAATAATCTTGAAATTGAAGAAATACCGAACGCTTTCTTAGAACCTATCTTCATGTTTAATAAAAAAGAGATAAAAGAGCCTTTTGAATTAAAATATTTAAGTTCTGGTGAGCAACAATTGTTACACTCAACAATTTCTATCTCGTACCATATAGATAATTTACTTTCGATCATAGAAAATGAGGAAGAGGGAAAAGAAAAAGAAAATAGTGACAAAAATGTTCTAAGAACATATAAGAAAATCAACATTATATTAGATGAAATAGAGTTGTATTACCATCCAGAGTATCAAAGAAATTATATTAATAATTTAATTATTTTACTAAGTCAAAAAAAATATGAAATACTTAGGTTTAATGTAATTTTCTCCACCCATTCCCCTTTTATTTTATCAGATATTCCATCTCAAAATATTTTAAAATTGAAAGATGGTAAGCCTAAGCCTAATGATGGTATTAATTCTTTTGCAGCAAATATATATGATTTGCTAAAAGATGAGTTCTTTTTGAAAAAAGGAGCTATTGGCGCGTATGCTTCAAAAAAAATAGCCAATATTTTAGAAAACGATGTTATACAACAAGAAGATATCAATATTGTTAATTTAATTGGTGACCCATTTCTAAAAGGAGTCATCAACAAGCAAATTGAAAATAAAGTTTCTACTGAGATATTAAATAAAGAGATTATGAGATTGCAAGAAATTTTAACCAACCGCTCTTAAAATGATACAAATCAAGGAATATAATTTAGGCAGTATAGAATGGGAGTTGGATGAAGATATTAAAGATATAGACAATCAGATAAAGTCAGATTTAAAAAAAATTTCTAGAATAAAAACAATTGAATCTTTTTTCAAAGATTTAGAACCAATAATTAGTATTGAAGATAATTCTTCATTTATAAAAGCTCCAAGAAATAAGATTAAACAACTGATACTGATAGATACATCTATTATTATCAATGATTTAAGATCCTTTAATGCAAAATTCAAATTATTAGCTCCATACTTGAAGAAAAAGGGAAAGTATAAGAAATGTACTTTAAATGACATATTAGAATTTATTTTTGGTTATCATTCAGAAAATAGAACTCAAACTTTAAAAAAAGTTTTGCGTAAAATAGATCTTCAAAATTGTGTATATTGTCTAGCTCAGTATACCACTTCTTATGGTCTTGATAAGCAAAAAATCTATGTAAAAGGTAATTTAGATCATATTTATCCTAAAAGTTTAAATGCTTTGGTTAGTTTAAGTATTAATAATTTAGTGCCCGTTTGTGGACATTGTAATCAAAGAAAATTAAACGCTACTCTAGCAAATTTTAATTTTAATCCATTCGATTCCAGTATAATTCCAATTTTTAAATTTGAAGATGTTTTAGAAATCAATAAAGGACAAGTTAATTTTAAAAATTTGACTGATTTGAAAATTGAAAATGTTAATTCTACATTAGAAAGTAGATTAGAATTGACATCATTATATAAAGAATACAAATCTCCAATTGAAAATCTATTAGAAAGATATAAAAAATTCAATTCTTCTTCTTACGAAGCACATATTCAAAAATTACTAGGTAAGGGGATATCTGCTGATTTAGAATATTTTATTTCCGAAACACCTTATACAGAAGAAAATCTGCAAAATATACCTTTACATAAATTTAAGAATGACTTCTATAAAGAGTTAGAGGGCTATAAAAAAAGTGGCAAAATAAAATTTTCTTGATATGAAATAAACTTGTTATTGCAGTTATCAAAATTGAAGTTGTTTATAGGATTAAGAACGTAAATATTATTTTAGAACGTTATATAGAATTAGCTCATTTTTAATGTTTTCAGACTATTTTCTTTTTAGTTTCTCCACCGCCGAGTTCCGAGGCATTAGGTGGCCAGATCGTTTGTTTAACAAACGGACATCTGGCCGATTGCAGGAACGTTGCAATCTTTATGTAGCATTAAAATTATAAATTGATCAAAGCGCTGTTTATGCAGTTCGTATCCCGTTCAATATATGGACGGGATAGCTTTTTTAACGATGTTTTAACTGTTCGAAGAATTCAATTTTTAGAACTTTAACTTGTTAATAATGAAAGTAATAATATAGACGGTAATAAGTTGTATCTTTGTAAAATGATTCATAAAGTTAATATAGCCGACATTTTTCCAAAATACTTGTTTTGGGACATGGATTATAGCAAGCTTGATATTGTAAAAGATAAAGCGATTATAATTCCAAGGGCGCTTTATGCCACTACATCTGATACATTTGAGTCAGATATTAAACTTCTGGAAAGTCTTTATTCTACTTCCGATATTATTAAATATTTAAAACAGACAACTGAAAACATAAGCAATAATGTATGCTTAAAAGTTGCTGAAAGATATAATATCGAATCTTTCAAAAGATTTGCTTTGTAGAATTAAAAAACAAATTTTATTATGAATGCTGTATCTCCAGAAATACTAAAAACTATTTTAGAATTACAGAATCTACCTGCTCTCTCAGAATTTGCTTTGGGAGGTGGGACAAATCTTGCTCTGCAGTATAATCACAGAATCTCTGACGACATAGATCTATTCTGTCCTGAAATTATTGGAAGAGATGGGTTTAAAAAAATTGAGGATGAGGTAGCTGACTACTTTGGAGATAAGGCAATGAGATTTGACAGGCCTTGCAATATCGATGACCAGTTTATCTTTTTACGTTTTTTTATTGCTGTCTCAAGAGGTCTTACCCTAAAGGTGGAACTGCTTCAGAACATGAAGAATGTATCTCCAATTGAAGTGAACCAAGGAGTGCGTCTGCTGTCTAAATTAGATATAGGACTGTTTAAATTAGTAAGTGCCGCCAATAGGGCAACTAAAAAGGACATCTATGATCTTGATTTTATAACCAATGATATTCCTTTAGTTGATCTCTACCAGGAATTGGAAGATAAAACTTCGAAATTTAATGCCGAGAAGGACAGGACTATTTTTGATCTGGACGAGCAGCTTTCTCCTATTGATAATCCTGACCTTTTCTTGAAATTCGATGATGTGCAGGTTTCTACGAGGATGCCTTCCCATTCACACGATAACATACATATCGTAGAAGGCAGCAAGCAGTGGGCATCTTCTAAAATCGACTGGCGCAGAAAAGTTAGAAGTCTATATTCTCATTTGGGAATGCGTTTTCCAAGTCCGAAAGGAATGAGAATAAGATAAATTCCAAAAGAAAAAAGAAAAAAAGAAAGCAGTCTGTGATTGGTAAGCCAGACAGGTTGAAGTGCTATAAGTCCCGAAGGGTTGCATGGCGAAGAATGAGCCGTGCAATTATGCGCACTTCTCTGGCTGCGTCCAATAGCTTTGCCGGCTTTTTTTATTGTATTCTTTCTCAAGATTCTCCTAAACTAAAATGATGCCTGGTGTGAATTTATATTAAGGAGAAAAGTTAACACAATTAGAATTTGGCCATAAATAAATTAGGTGTACGATTAGGTACAGCGTAAACTATAATTGCACCAAGACTAATCAAAGTATTAATTTGAATAATGTCAAAAACAATAAAAGTGTAAAAAGCATGAATCAAAATCTTTTCTGATTTTGAGTTTGTGCAACAGCTTTTTTTAATCTTCACCGGCTATATTGCAGGTTTTTAAGTATTTATTCAATTTTTAAAGAACAGGGGAGTACTAATGCGCAGCAGCAAAATTTGCATTAAAAGAAATAAAAGGAATTAAGAATGAAAAGAGCCAAAACATATGAGATTATGGACAGTTTTTTTAAACTTGATTCCAGATTAAAAAATATAGAAAATTTGGTGCTCGTAAATGAATCTGAGAATGCCAATAGTAGAGTTTTATCTTGTTCTGATAAATGCAGCACCTCTTATTCTAAAATCGAGCTTGCAAATCTTCTCTATATTTTGATGGATGAAGGAATTTTATATTTTGATTCAAATGATGCGAAAAACAACCGTGCCAATTTCCAGAAATTTATAAGTGAAAATTTTACTTATAATGATAATGAAGGCGGACAGAAAGTAATAAGCACGATAAGCAGGCAGTTTTCAGAATGCAAAGGCTACACTTATAAGATCAAGCAGATTAAATTTCTAGATGATTTTATTGCAGTGATGCAGGAGCGCAGAAAACGGCTGGAAAAGTGGTAGAGAGGATAGTAGAAAAGATTAATAATATTTAAAAGACTCAATGATGATGAAGAAAGAAAAGAGGCAGTCTTATGTGATGGAAGTAAAGGAGCTGATAGAGCCTGTGGTAGCGAAACTGGAAGCAATTGATTCAAAAATAAGCCAGGGGAAAACCCTGCGGCCTGAATATTACAGAAATGAAGATTTAAAAAAGATGTTCGGGCTTTCCAATAATACGATCATTAAATACAGGCAGACCGGAATTCTGTCCTATACTAGACTCGGGGATATATATCTGTATGACAGCGGCAAGATCGATAAGATGCTCAGAAGCAACGAATCATAATTCAGCATTTTATTAGTTACCCTGACCTTTTAAAAAAACAGCTCAAACAGAGTGGGTGACTAAAAAAATACTGCTTTTTAAAGCAGGGTTCAATACCATTCCAAATAAAAAAGCCTTTAAACATCAGTGTTTAAAGGCTTTTTATTTTTAAAAAGTCACTTTTTGGACTTTATCTGGCGGAGGAAGAGGGATTCGAACCCCCGGACCTGTTACAGTCAACAGTTTTCAAGACTGCCGCATTCGACCGCTCTGCCATTCCTCCAGTAAGACGCAATCATTTTCTCATTGCGGGTGCAAAGATAATATGTTTTTTTGATTGTGAAAATTTTTTTGATGCTATTTGGAAAGAAAATTATATCAGCATTATGAGTAAATGAGATTCTCAGTAAAATTTTAAAAGCTTTGGCTGCTAGAAAAACGTTTTGGAGTTTATGGGATTACAATCTAACACCTAATTCCTATATTAATGTTTATAGATATCATCTTGAACATTGGTATTCATTCAATAATTAATTTCTGTTAATAATGATGAGTATTAGTCTGCTAAAAAGTACCTCTAACATCCTTATCAAAATTAAACAGGGAATAACTAATTGTAATCAAAAACTAACTCTTAAATTAAATTCTAATCGAAAATAATTTCAGGTAATTATACGTGTTGTTTTCACATTTAACTTTTTTAATTTTACCAGTGACCGCTATTCTCCATTGTAGTTTTCATCTTTAAAAAATATCTAGATTATATTTAAAAAACGGTCCCGCTAAATTTATAAATAAAGTTATCGTATTAAATTATTTAGTTCAATAATCTTATTGCTCTATTGTCTATAATGATTATGCATACTATTTACGTCAGCATTTATAAACAGACGTAAGCGGAAGAACACATATAATTCTTATGTGTTATTATTTCATTGTTAGTAATGAGATTTCAGTATGTGACTTGATACATGCAGCATAGACTTAAATAATTCTTTGTTAAATATTAAAATAATACATGTTATTTTCCATTTAGTATTTTCTGCCCCAAATACAGGATATGACATGTGATATACAGGATTAAATTATAATTCTATTAAATATTTTATGTTCAACCAATTAAATTAAAAAGTTATGAAAAGTAAATTACTCATTTTTGTATTACTAATGTCTTCAGCAACATTTTTCGGACAGCAGTTAAAAGCTGAATTCGAAAAGAAAATTGACACAGTTCAATCGGACAATAAGAAGGAAATTTTAGTTACTTTTAATGTTAAGGTGCCTAAACAGCCAGCGTTTGAAGGAGCAAAGGTTACTTGGTCGGTAGATCCTACAGATGTTTCAATTAGCGAAACTGAGATATTTTTTCCTTTAAAAAGGGAAATTATAGTATTTAAAGATAAAGATCTTGACGTACCTTTTAGCATAAAGTTTCAGCGAAAAAACACTCGTGACCGCATTATTAAAATAAAATTGACTGCTAAAAAAGAAAACACGGAGATTCCTATCGATCCTGCTCTTACAAGTGAATACATAATATTTGTTAAACCTTTCTCTGAAGATCCCGCATTAACAAAAAAGAAAGGATATGAACTTTGGCTATATACCGGAACTAACCTTGATTTAATAGACGGTATAAAAGCAGAAGATCTTTATTTTAAGGCCAATTATTTGGCTAATATAAAAACAAAGGGCAACAAAAGCACCCGCAGCTGGATTAATATTGATTTCGGTCGTAATAGGTATTTTAATGACATTGATTCTCTAAGTGGAATGAGTTTCAGTCAAAGATTACCTATTGTGAATCCTGACAGTATTCGTCAGGTAGTAGGTGAATACAAAACGGTGAAAAAAGTAGAAACAAACAATACATTTGT
The DNA here is from genome assembly GCF_003946915.1 of Flavobacterium ustbae. Lineage (GTDB taxonomy): Bacteria > Bacteroidota > Bacteroidia > Flavobacteriales > Flavobacteriaceae > Flavobacterium > Flavobacterium ustbae. The sequence goes on along the minus strand of NZ_RPOC01000006.1, from coordinate 184,618 downwards.
TGATATTTATTATTTATGGAACGCTACGGATTTTTCATCAGAAACTTCCAAACTTTTCGTTACTGGCGGTTTTTCACTGAATTCCCAGAGCATTAAAACCACCTATAAGAATTCGGTAACTGTGTCTGACACGATTACTTATCCCGCAGGAACTATTATACCTTCTAGATTTGGGCCAATGTATCGAAATACTAATTTCAGACAAAATAATAAGGCTATAGGATTTGGATTCGTCTATATTTTGGATGAAGAGAAAATTAATGTAAAGACCTCTTTAGTCGTGGGATTGAATAATTTTATTTATCCCAATTATATAGTGTACAATGGAGATGCTGTAGTCCGAGAACGTTATACAAGTGATCCTACTGCTTTCCTCCGTTTCCGCTTTGAGGGAACAGTGCTTAATCCAGGAATTTCTCTCGGTTTTGAAACTTTTCTAAGGGGTGGATCGGATCCGCTCTATAATGTAACACTTACAAAAACTATCGATTTTGAGCAACTCGCAACCTTATTTGGTACTCTGCCTACGGCCACTGTGTCCAAATAAAAAGGTCTTATTTGTATCTTTTTTATAATTAAGCATTTAAGTTTAATTATAAAATGCAATTGCTTGTGTAATTATAAAATCGATTGTAGGAAATTGGATAAAATAGTCAATTTTTAAAACTAAGAGATATGTAGATGGAAACTTTGCCAAGTTATACCGAAACGTAAAATAGTGCGCTTCTAGATATCCTTTAAGAAAGTTGATAAATGAGCGCCTGCTTATCTGTCGATAAATAGGCGCTATAATGAGGGGTTAAACTAGACTTTAAGGGATGCCGAGACCAATAGAAGTTTCATGATGACTAATTATTAATCAGGATTATGATTAGTCTGGAAGTTACGCTGGAGAAATATTCTATTGCGAAGCTTCAGACTCCGCAACGTAAGGATCATACACAAAGTATTTTTCGTATCAGTAGAACAGCTAACTAACATTTAGTTTGTAATAATAACAAACGTTCTAATTACTTTGAGTATTATGTCTTCTAATTTTGAAGAGGGATAGACCAAATACCTTTTCTAAGCTAAATTCCGAAAACCTTGATTTTATTAAGTTTTTATTTTTGTAAAAGTAATGTGCCACCATTCTGTCGCGAAAATTAAAATGTGAAGCATCAGTAAAATACGTCTTAGTTTTTTTTGTTAGAAAAGGTATGAAGTCTAAATATCATGCGTCACGATTCTGCCACAAAACTTTGAAGTAATAGTTTTTAGAGTATTTTCTCTTGTCATATAGAACAATATTATCCAGACCTTGTTTTTGGGCTCTTGCTCAATCTACTAAAAGGTCGCCTATAGGTGCGCTCAGATAAAGATGTAAATAGTGGCCAAAATCATGGCTCCGAATCTTGCATTTTAATATTTTTCGTTATTTTGCCACGGAATTTTTAGTGGATAAAACAAAAGGCATCCAACAGGATCGATAGCTTAGAATGTGGGGATATACCTTCTAAAGATTGGTATGATATTTGCTTTCAGTAATATACGGATAAAGATATGAAAATTATATTATTGTCAAAAGTGCGATTTTGACAATTAATTTTCTACATTTGTGCGTAATTAAATGATTAAAAGTTTAATCTAATATTTTTAAAAATGAAAACCCAAGACGTATTAATTATCGACAAACCTTCTAAAGGACTGCTAGATTTGGTGCGCAAACTGCAGCAGGAGAAAGAGGCTGAAGAAAAGGAGATGAAAAAAAACTGGAACAAATTTTTCCCTAAAAAGAAATAAATGTCCGGAAAAGAGTACTGCCATCCTTATATTACAAGTACCGGAACTGAATATATCATTAAGTTTAAGGAAACGCCGAATATTTTTCCGGGCGCCGAGAACCTGTCAGTCCCTTTAATCGAAGTTATTATTTTTACCGCTGAAAGCATAGAAGTGATTCAGACTTCCACCACGCTTTTGGAGTTGGTTGCCATGATCAGGGCTAAGGCGGATCTGCTTGATGCGGTTTATTACAGCGTGTGCAGTGATAAAATGATCCTCAGATCGGAAAAAAGAATGGCCATGAGTCATCAAGAGTACAGAAGCCACCTATTCAAGTCTATGTTTCTAAAGGCTAATGCAGATAAGAAGTACATAAATAGAGAGATTATAATCTCTGATCCAAAAGCAGGCAACCAGTATATTCATCTTATGACTGGGACTCAAAATCTTTCTGCAATGGATATTATAAGCGAGGAATTAAAAAAATACGATAAGTAGCAGTTTTTCTAGTGTGTGGCTCCGTATTTGAAAATATATCAAAAAGAAGGATAAGCAGGAAATGCCTATCCTTTTTTTTTTTTTTTTTGAAGAAAGCAGAATCCGTATGTTCCAATGTATTGATAATATACTGGATATGAAATTAGGGCCTAAAATAAGGAGGGATCTTTCGTTTTTTTTAATAAACAATTTTATATTCCAAAAGTTACTTGTTTGAAGAAGTCAGGGATTACTTTAATGAAATAAAACCTGGCTACAATTTGGATGAAAGCTACAAACCGCAGATGATATTTTAAGATGTTTTATTTTCGAATATTTCGTATTGCTTTCCTTGTAAGCAAGTATAAGCACTTAGTGATATTCTTTAGGGTAAACTCTTAAACTATGATCTATAAGTGAAAATACAATTTTGAAAGCAATTTACAACTACTCTTATTACCTGAACTTCAATATTAGTGTTGGGAATTAAGAAGTGAAAATTTCTGAAGAACAAAAAATATGTAAAACTACAACTTTGATATTTTCTGTGATTATGAATGTTATATATAGTTTCTAACCTGAGTTTGTTAAGTACTATCTTCGCTAGAATTTGAATTTTTGAAAATGTATGATATCACGATATTGTTACAAAATTGAAACTGATGAAAATCAGTAAAATTACGTATCTTATTTGGTAATTTTATTTGTTTTTTTAATTGCGTCCGCAGTGCGGACGCAATTAGAAATGTTTAGAAAGAATAGATTTATTCAATTTATAGATCGCTGTTAAATGTAGAAATTATCGTTTTCGAGCTGAAACCTATATCCTTCAACCTGCAAATAAAAAATCTCTGCTTAGCTGAAATCTCTCAACACTGTTGAGAGATTTGGATGATCTTTATTCATAAAAAAATAAAAGGAATATAACTTTTTTGTCCATGTCAATTGTGTCCGCAGTGTGGACACAATTGACATGTTTTGTAGGGAGCTTTTAAGTTAATTATACGTCCAACAAATAGTCCTTTGATTTTTGTTTTAAACTTGATCAAAGTTTTAAAAGAGGTTTCAAATTCAGGAGCCCTCCCGATAAAAAAAAAACATCACCTAAACTTAGATTTTAGTTTCTCCATATCTTCCATAATGTTTACATCAAGAACTTTTGCATAATGCTGTGTCTGCTTTGTATTGGTATGCCCCATCATTGCAGATACATTTTCCAGTCTTACTCCGTTTCCTAAGGTTACGGTTGTTGCAAATGTATGTCTTGCAACATACCATGTAAGATGTTTGTCTATGCTGCAGGCATCAGCTATTTCTTTAAGATAAGCATTCATTTTCTGGTTAGAAATTTTAGGAATGAGTCCCTTCTGCTGGTTTTTATATTTAGAAATAATTTTCTCGACTGTGGGCAGTACTGGAACATTAGCTCTAATCGCAGTTTTTGCTCTGCTGGTCATAATCCATAAGTTTCCATTTGAATCTTCGGATAAGTTTCTCTCGGTCAGATCCATGGCATCGACAGGAGCATATCCTGTATAGCAGCTGAAAAGAAATATATCTTTGACCTTTTCCAGTGTTGAAAATATCTTATTCTCGATCGTATTCAGTTCCAGCTGGGTTAGGAAAACAGCATCTTTTACGCTTAGCCTTCCGTCATAAACGTTGAATGGGTTTTTTATGATCAAATCCATTTTAATAGCATAATTGCAGGCAGTTTTATACATTTTCATATATTTTACCACCGAATTGTTTTTGATGCCTGTCTGGTCTTTAAAACCGCTCTCGTATTTAAGGAATTGTTCGAGTTTGAAGACAAACGAACTTGATATTTCAGATGCTGATATATCTTCCTTTTTGTAGGTACTGGTAATGAAGTTCAAAAGTAAACCCTTCGCTCTTTTATACTTCTGCAGTGAAGCCGCTGCGCGTTCTCCAGAATTGACTCTTTTGGTGAAGAATTCATTGTATGTATCCATAACCTGAATTATGGAAGGACCTTGAGGCTGGTCCATTTTGACTTTTCCTGTAAGTTCAGCTTTTAATAGTTGAAGGTTGACCTCTGGATCAATTCTGAAGAGTTCAGTAAATTTTTTGGCTGCATTAAGCTGGAAAAGATCAAGCAGGTTTTTGATTACTATTTCCTTTTCAATTTTAAGCTGGTTTCTAAGGTTATTTGTGCTTGCCCATCTTTCTTTTGAAATGGCTTGTCCGGTTGACATCGAAATTTGTTTGTCATTGTAGCTCAAACGGGCATAGATTGGAGATTCGCCGTTCTTGTTTACTCTGTCGGATTTCTGGTAAAAAATTACTTTTAACATGTTATCTAGTTTTAAAATTAATAATCAAATTGAATTAAAAATTTTAAGAGAGTCCATTGATAGCAGGGAATTCCCGGGGAATTCTTCCTTTTTAGTTACCCATTTTTGAGAAAAATTACCTCAAAAAAACTGGGTAACTAATAGGGTAACCATTCTTTGATAAAACATGTGCTTTTTGAAAAGTATACAAAAACGAAAAAGCCTTTAAACACTAGTATTTAAAGGCTTTTGACTTTTAAAGTTTCTTCTGAAACTTTTACTGGCGGAGAAAGAGGGATTCGAACCCCCGGACCTGTTACAGTCAACAGTTTTCAAGACTGCCGCATTCGACCGCTCTGCCATTTCTCCAGTATGTTGCTCTCATTGTCTGATTGCGGGTGCAAATATAAGACGGTTTTTCGGTTATCAAAACTTTTTTTGGGATTATTTTTAAACTTTTTTAAAATAATTTCCAAGTGTCTAATTATCAATATTTCCGAAAAATAGATTTTTTCAAAAATTAATCCAAATCGTCCAAAATTGGCGTTGGTTTTTTGTTTTCGTCAACAGCAACAAACGAAAAAGTTCCAGAAACTACAGTTTCGCGAAGTTCAGAATACATTTGTTCCATAAAAATATCAACATGAATTTTGCAGCTCGTTCTTCCAACACTGTCAACTTTTGCTACTAATTCAATTAGAGTTCCTGCCGGAATTGCTTTCTTAAAGTCAATTTGACCCGTCGAAATTGTAACTACCTTTTTGCGGCTAAAACGCGTTGCACAGATAAAAGCAACTTCATCCATAAGATGCAATGCTGTTCCTCCAAATAAAGTGTCGTAATGATTGGTTGTGCTAGGAAAAACCGCTTTAAAAATACGAGTTTCTGATTTTTGAATTCTTTCTTCTACTGTTCCCATATTAATAATTAACGTATTCTGTAATTTCAAGTCCATATCCAATCATACCAACGCGTTTGGTTTGTTCTGTATTTGAAACCAATCTGATTTTAGAAATGTCTATATCATGAAGAATTTGAGCCCCAATTCCGTAATCTTTGCTATCAATAATAACTTTTGGAGCTTTTAAAGTTCCGTTTGCCTGTAAAGTTTTAAGCTCAGAAATTCTGTTTAAAAGATTAACAGCTGTCATATCTTGATTAATAAAGATAACAGCACCTTTTCCGTTCTCATTAATCACTTTAAACATATCATCTAATTGCTGTTCAGCATTATTAGTCAACGTTCCTAGCAAATCATTATTTACCTGAGAAGAGTGAATTCTAGTTAAAATAGGTTCTCCTGAATTCCAAGTTCCCTTTGTTAAAGCAATATGAATTTGTTTATTTGTCGTTTGCTCGTAAGCTCTTAATCTAAAAGTTCCGAAACGAGTCTCAATATCAAAATCTTCTTTTTTAACAATCAAGCTATCATGCTGCATTCTATAGGCAACCAAATCTTCGATAGAAACTAATTTTAAATCGAATTTTTTAGCGACTTCAATCAATTCTGGCAAACGAGACATTGTACCGTCTTCGTTCAAAATTTCGCAGATTACTCCAGCAGGTTTAAATCCGGCTAAACGTGCGAAATCAATAGCGGCCTCAGTATGGCCAGTTCTTCTCAGTACACCACCTTGTTTAGCGATCAACGGAAAAATGTGTCCAGGACGCGCTAAATCGTGTGGTTTTGTATTTGGATCAACTAAAGACTCAACTGTTTTAGAACGATCTGCAGCAGAAATTCCAGTCGTTACACCATTGCCTTTTAAATCAATAGAAACAGTAAATGCAGTTTCCATATGGTCTGTATTGTTGGTAACCATGGCACGAAGATCTAATTCCTTGCATCGGCTTTCTGTAAGTGGTGTACAGATTAGTCCGCGCCCATGAGTAGCCATAAAGTTGATCATTTCAGGAGTAACTTTTTCGGCAGCAGCCAAAAAATCACCTTCGTTTTCACGATCTTCATCATCGACTACAATGATTACTTTACCTTGACGAATATCTTCTATAGCTTCTTCAATGGTATTCAGTTTTATTTTTAATGTTGACATAATTATTATTGCTTTTGAGCAGGTGAAAACCGCTCAGAGATTTTCTGAAATAGTTGTGAAATCGGAGTCGTAATCGCATCAAAATTGATTAATCCATTATCGTTTGTAGCACGATAAGTCAATAAAACGGCGAGAGGCGACAGAATAAAAGAAGACATCCAAGATCCAATAAATGGAGCCATACCGCCTTCTTGAGATAATCTTTTTCCGAAGGTATTAATGAAATGGAAGGTAATAAAGATTAAAACGGCAAATACAATAGGAAGCCCTAGTCCGCCCTTTCTAATAATAGCACCAAGCGGAGCCCCGATAAAAAACATCAAGAAACAAGCAAATGCAATAACGAATTTCTCATATAATGCATTGTAGTGTTTGTTGATTTCTCGTTGCTTATCTTTTAAATCTCGCTGCGTAGTTTCGATCGAATAAATATTACTGGTAATATTACTTCCGGCCATTTTTAAAATATCTACTTTGTCTTTGTTGGAATAAATAGACAAAATGTCGTTTGGAAGCGGTTTCTTTTTGATGTCTTTCTGAAAATCTTTGGCAAATTTTTTAATTCCAACTCGTTGATTAATGTTTTCAGAGAAGGAAACAATCTCGTTGTTTAAATTTTTGTTTAATGAATCTAAAGTATAGCGCAACTCATTTACATTCAGCATCGCGTTTGTTCCTGCAATACTTTCTTTACTGTCATCTACTTTATTAAGCTCAGATAAATCGATATTGATGATCTGTGTTTTAAATTTTCCTTTTATAAAAGGCAATTTTGTGCGATCCTCATATTTTTTCGGAGTAACATCTTGATAGTAATAACCGTCATTTAAAACCAGTTTCAAAATACTAGATTTCTCGTTACTTACTAGTTCGCCTGTTTTAGCTTTAATTACGGTTTTATTTTCACCCATAGTATTCGCTTTTTCGTGAATAGTCACGCCAGTTAGGTGATTGCCGTTTTCGCCCGATTTTTTGTTTACCTTAATATTGTAAGTGCCAACATCGTTAAACTGACCTTCAGCTATAGCCATTGCTGGTTTTGCCTGTGCAATATTTTTTCTAAAGTTGACAAACTTATATTCGGCATACGGAATAACATTGTTGGCAAACCAAAATGCTACAATACTTAAAATGAAAATAAAGATAATCAACACTCTCATTGCTCTTTGCAATGATATTCCTGAAGATTTCATGGCTGCAAACTCGTAATTTTCGGCTAGATTTCCGAAAGTCATAATCGAAGCCAATAACACCGAAAGCGGTAAAACTAGTGGGATAATACGAGGCATAGAAAAAAGCAGGAATTTCACGACCAAAATTAAGTCGAGATCTTTTCCTGCTAGTTCTGATATAAATAGCCATACTGTTTGAAGTATGAATATGAAAAATAAGATTACAAATACCGTAGTAAATGTAAATAAGAATGTTTTTAATAAGTATTTGTCTAGAATTTTCAACCTTCTGATTAATCTAATTTATTGATGTAGTATTTCGGGTATTTACTCGCTACAAAGGTAAATTGATTTTTTGATAATGGCTGATTGGTTTTAAAAGAATTAACGGTTAAAGTTGTTTTTGTTCCGTTTTTTCCAGTTTCAATCAAATTGTAAATGTGTTTTGTCTGAACATCAATACCTAAAAGAATCTCTTTTCTTTGGTCTTTTCCGCTTGTAGGAACTAATTTGATGTATTGAATTTTTCTTCCTTTTACATTCTGAACGATATCCATATTGTATTTGTAGCCAGAATTAAAGAAAGTAAGCATTTTAGAAGGAGTGATTGCATTATCATCCTTTTCGTTTACTTTAGAAATAGTAACTTCTTCATCTTCAGGGACAATTGTGTAGGTTTTTTGACCATCAAAAATCTTGGTTACGCCCATAAAATTCAAAACATATTGATTTCCTTTCATTGTAACGTTTCCTTTACTGTCTTGATTAATATTCTCTTTTGCATTATTCAAAGAATATTTAAAATCGATAACAATATTGTTGTAGCTTTTAATTTTAGAAGTTACTTCGTTCAATAAATCTTTCGCTTTTTTATCTTGAGCCTGAATAGAAGTGAAGCTCAAAAGCAATATAACTGCCATTTGAAAACACCTTTTAGTCATTTTTGTGATAGAATTGTTGTTGATTTCTTGAATTTTTGCTTTCATGATTGGATTAATTTTGTTCATTATTAAAAAATTGATCAAGAGCATTTAAATCTAAGATGTTTACACTGCGTGCTTTACTGCCTTCAAACGGACCAACAATACCTGCTGCCTCAAGTTGATCGATTAATCGACCTGCTCTGTTGTATCCTAATTTTAATTTTCGTTGCAATAAAGAAGCAGAGCCTTGCTGTGCATTGACAATAATCTCCGCCGCTTCTCTAAATAAAGTATCTCTTTCGGAAATATCTATATCAAGATTGATGCCACTTTCTTCTCCAACAAACTCTGGAAGCAAATAAGCGTTTGGATACGCTTTTTGTCCGCCAATAAAATCTGTAATTTTTTCCACCTCTGGAGTGTCAATAAACGCGCACTGAACACGAACTACATCATTTCCGTTGGTATATAATAAATCTCCACGTCCAATCAACTGATCAGCTCCTTGTGTGTCCAAAATGGTTCTCGAATCGATTTTAGAAGTTACTCTAAAGGCAATTCTGGCAGGGAAATTGGCCTTAATTAAACCGGTAATTACGTTTACAGAAGGTCTTTGCGTTGCAATAATTAAGTGAATACCAATAGCACGGGCTAATTGAGCCAGACGCGCAATCGGAACTTCGACTTCTTTTCCTGCGGTCATAATTAAATCGGCAAACTCGTCGACAACCAAAACGATGTAAGGTAAAAATCGGTGGCCTGCTTCGGGATTTAATTTTCTCGATTTGAACTTTTCGTTGTATTCTTTTATATTACGAACCATCGCGTCTTTTAATAAAGAATAACGATTGTCCATTTCGGTACAAAGTGAGTTTAATGTATTAACCACTTTTGCATTATCTGTAATAATAGCATCTTCTGTATCTGGAAGTTTAGCCAGATAATGTCTTTCAATTTTATTAAAAAGCGTAAGCTCCACTTTTTTCGGATCGACCAAAACAAATTTTACTTCTGCAGGATGTTTTTTGTATAAAAGCGAAGTTAAAACCGCATTTAATCCAACAGACTTACCTTGTCCAGTTGCTCCAGCCATCAATAAGTGAGGCATTTTAGCTAAATCGACCACAAAAGTTTCATTAGAAATAGTTTTTCCTAATGCAATTGGAAGTTCCATTTCGGCTTCTTGGAATTTTGCTGCTCCAATAACGCTTTTCATAGAAACCATAGTTGGGTTTTTGTTTGGAACCTCAATACCGATAGTACCTTTTCCTGGAATTGGCGCGATAATACGAATTCCTAGCGCAGATAATGATAAAGCAATATCATCTTCTAAACTCTTGATTTTCGAAATTCTAATTCCAGCTTCAGGGACAATTTCGTATAAAGTTACAGAAGGACCAACGGTTGCTTTAATCTGTGCAATTTCAATTTTGTAGTTACGAAGTGTATCTACAATTCTATTTTTATTTTCTTCTAATTCTTCCTGATTGATAGTGATGCCGCCCGTCGAATATTCTTTTAATAAATCGATGGTTGGGAATTTATAATTGGACAAATCCAAAGTTGGGTCAAAAAGCCCGAAATCTGCAACTAGGCGAGAAGCTAAATTTTCTTCGATAATATCTTCTTCCTCTGCTTTTTCAATAACAAAGGCCTCGTCTGGAGTCGCAGTAACTTGCGCAACAGGCGGTTGAATTGGCTTTAAAATCGGATTTAATTCAATTTCGGATGAATGAGAAATAGTTGGTTTTAAAGCTTCTTTATTGATTTCGAATTGCGAATCGACAGTTTTGATGTGGATATTATCCAATTCAGGAGAATTTTCTTCCTCATCTTCTTTAATAGAAAATTCTTCTAGATTATAAGCACTTTCCGGTTGTGCAACAGCTGGTTTTAAAGTGCTCAATTCTGATTTTAATTCTTTTTTTGTTGAATCAAAATAAGACTGGATTTTTTCTGGAGATATTTTGATTTTGAAGATCAGATAGACAATTAAACCAAAAAGAAGTGTTAGTAAAGTACCTGTTTTTCCGATATAATCTTGCAGGAATATATTCAATTCATAACCAATTGTACCACCTAATTCTGGCGCAGATGTAGCAAAGAAACCAAATAAAACAGAAACGATAATGATGGCAAAAATATCCCAAAACCAAGTGTTTTTTAGTTTTTGGGTCGAAAGTTCCAATGCGAGAAACATTCCCGTAAGGAAAAATAAACGCACGAATATGAAAGACGCAAGCCCGAAACCGCGATAGATAATCAAATCGGCAAGATAAGCTCCAAATTTACCGAGCCAGTTTTCAGCCATTTCAGTACGATCGCCCAGTTGGTTTACAACGCTTTGATCATTTTGCCATTGTCCGTTAACATAAAAAGAAATAAATGCTACCAAAAGAGCAATAGAAAAAAGAACTAAAAGACATCCTAGCACAAATTTTTGCTGTTTAGACATCTTAAAAGACCTTTTGCTTCCTTCTTTTTTATCGTTTTTTTTATCTACAGTTTCTTTTTTATTTTTTGCCATTCTTGCGTTTTCCTTTGCCTAAATAAATTTTGGAATATAAATAATCAAGCCTATTGCTATTGCAGTCATTGCAGCAAAAAATACTGCCCCTGCGGCAATATCTTTAATAAAACCGATTCGTCTGCTAAAATCGGGGTGGATAAAATCGGCTATTTTTTCAACTGCCGTATTTAATCCTTCAATGCTTAAAACAAAACCGATGGCTAAGGTCTGACATAGCCATTCGGTTTGTGAAATATGAAAATAGAACCCAGCGATGGTCATGATAATTCCTAATGAGAATTGTACCATAATGCTGTGTTCGGTTTTTATTAATTTTACAGCTCCATTAAAAGCATATTTCATGCTTTTTAAGCGACCTGTAACAAAGGTATTATCTTTTTGAAACTCCATTTAAGAGAAAATATTATAGTGCTGCTAAAGCTGCTTCGTAGTTTGGTTCGTTTGCAATTTCTGCAACTTGTTCTGTGTGAAGAACCTTTCCGTTTTCATCAACAACAATGATTGCTCTTGAGTGTAAACCAGCTAAAGGTCCGTCAACAATTTCAAGTCCGTTTGCTTTACCAAAAGCACCAGTTTGGAAATCTGATAAGTTTACAACATTTTCTAAACCTTCAGCACCGCAAAAACGTTTTTGAGCGAATGGTAAATCTCTAGAGATGCATAAAACAGTTGTGTTTTCTAATCCGCTTGCACTTGCGTTGAAAGTTCTAACAGATGTTGCGCAAGTTCCTGTATCAACACTTGGGAAAATGTTTAAAACTAATTTTTTACCAGCAAAATTGCTCAAAGAAGCCACTGATAAATCGTTTTGTACTAATTTGAAGTCAGCTAATTGTGATCCAACTGCTGGTAATTCGCCTGATGTATGAACTGGATTTCCTCCTAATGTGATAGATGCCATGATTTTTGTTTAAAATTAATGAGGTTCAAAAGTAAGGATTAAAATTTGAATCTAAAAGTATTTGTTATGGGTTTAAGGAGAGATTAAAGATGGTTTTTGGATCGCCACAAATTCACGAATTTAGCTTTTTATTTACTCATTTATTCACAATCTTGTCATCCTTCCTTCGTCAGGATGACACCGAAATGAAATAAAAAAAAACTTCTTTTGAAACCGTTACCCGAGAGAGGGATAGGAGCAAGCTACCGAAGTAGCGCGGATAGCCCGACAGCGTCCCGATAAAAGGGTGAATACGCGTAAAGTGAGTTAGCCCTTTTATCGGGATGGTGGCTCGCCAAAATGATTATTTTAGATTTTAGAAGATAGATTTTTTGAAAAGATTGCGTGTAAAACTGAACACTAGAAAACTGACCACTGCAAACTAAAAAAAGCGTCCCTAAAAGTAGAAACGCTTTTCAGCCTTGTTTTTTGTATTAATCTTGGAGGGTGTCGATTACTTATCGATAGAACCTAAAACACGTTTCATGAACGTATTTAAAGCTTCTTTTTTGTCGGTTCCTTGAGCTACTAATTTTTGTACTTCAAGAGCACCGTACATATTTGAAATTAATTCGCCGATTACGTCTAATTCTTCATCTTTAAGAGAAGGAATTTCGGTCATCGCTTCTAGAACTTCGATCGTTTCAATGATATAATCCTGATCGTTTTCTTCAATGAATTGTGTTAAATGCTTAATTACTGGTAATTTCATAATTTTTTGTTTAAGCGTTAAATCGTTTTTTTTGTTTAATCGATTAAACGAATAAACAAATAGCCAATTAAACAATAGCGTTTACTAAATCAATTAAAACTTCTTGTTTGTTAGTCTGCGTTTCGCCAACCAATTGTCCGTTTACAAAAGTAGCGAAAGTAGGCAAGTTGCTTACGTTAGCTAATTTTCTAGACTCAGGAGAATTTTCTGCATCAACCAAAACAAAAGTGATAGCTTCATTTTCTGTTGCTAATTTTTTGAATTTTGGTTTCATAATACGGCAATTTCCACACCATGAAGCTGAATATTGTACTACTACTTTTTCGTTTTTAGCAACTAAATCTGCTAACGTATCTTCGTTTAAGTCGATTAACATGTTTTTGTTTTTTAAGGTGCTAAGCCGCTGAGGTACTAAGGTTCTAAGTTTTTTAGCCCTTAGCCCATAAAATGACTTAACGTTAAAATTATTTTTTGAGATCTAAAGTCATCTAGGTTCTAAGATTCTAAGTATTAATCTTAGAACCCAATGACTGTATTGTAGAATGTATTTTAAGTTTCAAAAGCTTAGCACCTTAGAGGCTTAGTAGCTCAGAACCTTACAAGAAATTAGTTTGCGCTTAAGTATTCAGCAGTACTGATTCTATCAGCAGACATTGCTTCTTTACCAGCTTCCCAGTTTGCAGGACAAACTTCACCTTTAGTTTGGATGTGTGTGTAAGCGTCTACCATTCTTAAGTATTCGTTTACGTTACGTCCTAATGGCATATCGTTAACACTTTCGTGGAAAATTTTTCCAGTCTCGTCGATTAAGTAAGTAGCTCTGTAAGTTACGTTTGAACCTTCGATGATAACTGAATCTGTATCTTCGCTGTAGCTTGTAGATTCGATATCTAAAATACCTAAAATGTTAGCTAAGTTACGGTTTGTATCTGCTAAGATTGGGTAAGTTACACCTTCGATACCACCATTGTTTTTTGGAGTGTTTAACCAAGCAAAGTGAACCTCGTTTGTGTCGCAAGAAGCTCCGATTACGATAGTATTTCTTTTTTCAAATTCTGGTAATGCAGCTTGAAAGGCGTGTAATTCAGTTGGGCAAACAAAAGTAAAATCTTTTGGGTACCAGAACAATAATACTTTTTTGTTGTTGTTTACTGCTTCTTCAAAAATGTTGATTTTTAAATTATCACCCATTTCTGAGATAGCATCTACTGCAATACTTGGGAATTTTTTTCCTACTAAAGACATATTTTTCGTTTTACGTTAAAAATTTATTTCTGGTGCAAAAGTAGGGCAGAAGTACATGTTCTTACAATAAGATGTGATTATAAAAATTTATAAGTTGATAAATTTTGACTATTTAGCATTTTAACTTATTGAATTTCAATGTTTACGGGTAAGCTTCCTTCAAAACTATTTTTTTCTAAAAATTGAGTTCCTGCGGTTTTTTGAAATTCTTCAAAATCCTGATACGCCTGAATCAATCCTGAAGCCTTTTTCAGATTTGGAATAAGTGGTAAAACATACGGATTTCCGAAAACGTACACGATGCATTTTTTGGTTTGCAACAAGTTGGAAAGCAAATTGAAAACTTCATTATCAATTTCGAAATTATTTAAAGGTTTCGCTTTTGGCGGAAATAAAGCAATCAATATAGTATCGAAATTTTCAAGTTGTTTTTCAGTTTCTTGAATGTTTGAATTCTCTAAATTTTCAAAAGCAAATTCTGCTGAAGGCAATTGTGTATGTAAAGTTTTGAAAAATGTATTTTCGGTATTTTTATATAAGCTCAGTTTAGCTAATTTGTTATTTTTCTGCGCTTCAAAAGCTAAATCTGAAATTCCGTTATCGATGATTTTCGTAATGGCATTTTGAGCAATTTCCTTATTTAGTTCAGCTGTTTTTTGGAAGTTTAATTCGCCAGAAGCTGCAGTATTTCCAGATAGAATTCCTGCTTTATCTTTAGCTTTCATAATTCGGTTATAACTTTCAAAAATGCGATCTGGCGAAGCATTTTTATAAATAGCTTCAATTCCTTCAGGAACATTTTCGGCAAAACATAAAACGTCATTTCCTGAATTAAAAGCTTCCCACTCTAATTGTCCTTTTACATCGTATAATTTCGAAACGCTGTGCATGTTTAAAGCATCTGAAATTACCAAACCGTCATAACCTAATTTATCTCTCAATAAATCCTGAATAACCGCTTTTGATAAAGTTGCCGATGTATCTTTTCCGTCGTTTAAACTCGGAACCGCCAAATGTCCAATCATAATCGAATCGACATTATTATCAATTCCTTTAATGAACGGAACTAATTCGTTTTCTAATAATTCTTCTAAAGTTTCTTTTAAAACCGGTAATCCTAAATGCGAATCGACATTCGTATTTCCGTGTCCGGGAAAATGTTTCAAACAGCCTAAAACGCCAACTTCTGATTGTCCGTTTAAATATTCAATCGCAAAATCGGCTACTTTTTCTTTGTTTTCACCAAAAGAACGATAGCCAATAACAGGATTATTCGGATTGTTATTAATGTCTGCTAAAGGCGATAAATTATAGTGAATTCCAGCCGCTTTTAAATCCAAGCCAATTTGTTTTCCAACTTCGTAAACCAAACTTGATTTGTTCTCTGGCAAAGCGCCAAGCGTAATTGCATACGGATATTGTGGCGTTTTTTCAATACGCATTGCCAAACCCCATTCGGCATCAATGCTGATTAAAAGTGGGGTAGAAGCGGCTTTTTGATAACGAACAATTAAAGCTTTGATTTTTTCGTAGCTGTCATCATTAAAAACTACTTTTTTCTTGCTTTCGTAATTGGTTGCAGCGCTTGCCCGACTATGAAAAAAGGTCAAACCGCCAATATTATGTTCTTTTATTAGGCGTTCGGTTTCCTGAATATTTTCTTCGGTATCGTTGATAAAAACGGCAGGAAAAAAGAATTGTCCTATTTTTTGTTTTAATGCTTCGGCTGTAATTTTCATTATTATAAAGTCTTTTTCATGCAGACACTATTCTCCATCTTTTCGTAAGGCGGATAATTGGGTATGATGGTATAATTTAATTTTTGATATAAGTTGATGGCTTCTGGCTGATTTTTTCCTGTTTCTAGAATAGTATAAGTATAACCAACTTCTTTTGCCCAGATCTCGAGTTCATTTAAAATAGCAGAAGCGATTCCTTTTTTGCGGTGATCGGGATGAACATACATTCGTTTAATTTCGGTTGTTCCGGTTTCTTTTTCACGAAAAGCACCACAGCCAACGGCAACATTATTTTCGTAATAAACAATGGTGTGTTTTATTTTATCGGTTTTATTAAACTGATTGTAAAACGCATGATCTTCGCCGTCTCTAATCGCTAAATCTTGATCTAATAAAGCAACCAGATTTATAAAATCAATATCGTCAGAATTGGTTCGTTTTATGTTGATCATGATTTATTATTTTAAGCTGTTGGCTCAATTTTAATCGCGCAAAGTCGCAAAGTCGCAAAGATTTTGGACTTTCACTTAAGAAAGAAACTTTGCGCCTTTGCGTCTTTGCGCGCAAATTTTTCGTCTTGTATATCTATTTCAATTTCGCTTTTTTCTGTTTTGCTAATTGCTTCTTAGTTTCAAGAGCCTTTTCTAATCGGTTTTTAAAACGGAAAAGTTTTGGCAAACCTTCTAATCGGTCTTCAATCGTAATTATTTCGTAAACCACAATTGCTTTTTCTAACACGCGAATTTCATTATCCAGATCGTTTTCGTTTTTGTAGATCGTTGCCAATCGATCGTAAGGATGATTTCCTTTAAAGCCTTCTGCAACATTTTCTTCATACAATTCAATCGCTTTTTCAAGATTTCCATTTTTCTCGAACTCAGCTCCTTTCAGATTTCGTTCGTTCTGCAAATTTTCATTGATTTCCATAGGTTAAAGTTTGATTTGGGGTTTAAACTTCTTCTGATTTCTTCCCAAAATCTTTTGGGAAAGTTAAAAAACGTGATAAAATAAGACCTGGAATTGTAGCTAAGAAAACCCAAATAAAGAAGTTTTGATAGCCTAAATATTTTTGTATAAAACCGCTCAACATTCCTGGAAGCATCATTCCTAATGCCATAAAACCAGTTGCCAGTGCATAATGTGCTGTTTTTGATTCTCCTTCGGCAACATGAATTAAATACATCATAAAAGCCGTAAAACCAAAACCATAACCGAATTGCTCTACAATTACAACGGCATAAATATAATAAATTGAGGTTGGATGAAAGAAAGCCAATAATATAAATCCTAAAATTGGAAGGTGCATAGCCAAAAACATAGGAAACATCCATTTCGTTAATCCTTGTTTCGAAATGGCAATTCCGCCTAAAATACCACCAATGGTTAAGGCTGCAACGCCACAAGTTCCGTAAATAATTCCAACGGCTTCTGTATCCAATCCCATTCCGCCAGATGCTTTTGGATCCAATAAAAATGGACTTAACATTTTAAGCAATTGCGATTCTCCTAATCTGAAAATCAGAATAAAAGTTAGAATCAATCCGATTTGTTTTTTCTTGAAGAAACTGATGAAAATTGTACCAAAATCTTGAGAAGGTTTGGCTTCTTTATTAGCAACAGTATTAATTTCGTTTTTTGGTGTAAAAATAAAATTGTAAGCCGTGATGAAAGCCATCAATAAACCTACAGAAATCATGGTGTAAGACCAAGCTTTGGTATTATCTCCAAATTTATGTTCTAAATAACCTGCAAAAAGCACCACTAGTCCGTTTCCTGCAAGCATAGAAAGCCTGTAAAAAGTACTTCTGATACCGATAAAGAAAGATTGTTTGTCTTCTGGCAAAACCAATAAATAAAATCCGTCGCTGGCAATATCATTAGAAGCCGATGCAAAAGCCGCAACCCAGAAAATCGAAAGCGTCATGATGAAAAATCCATTTGTCGGAATTGTGAAACCGACCAATAGAAAGGAAATGGAAATGATTAACTGCATCATTAAAAACCATTTTCGTTTAGTTCCAATTAACTCAATAAGCGGACTCCAAAGCGGTTTAATAACCCATGGTAAGTAAAGTAAACTCGTGTAAACGCCAATATCTTCATTAGAAATTCCGAGATTTTTATACATAATTACCGAAACGGAGATAATTATGGCATAAGGCAATCCAGAAGCGAAGTTAAGAAGCGGAATCCAAAACCATGGTTTATTATCTGTTTTCATTTGGTTGAGCTGGGATATAGGTTTTTAAAGGCTTTTTTAGATCTATTGCAATTGGCGAACTTTCGTTGGCATAATAATCAATAAAAGTTACAGCGCACGCTTTGTAAAGATTCAGTTTTCCGGCCGCTATTGCGAAATTGATTTTTCCGGCGACTTCCTTAATCGTCACCTTTTCGATGATTTTTGTAGCATCGTTAATGTCGATTTTCGAAACATGCTCGCCTCCATAAACCACCATATAGCGAACCTTTGTATTAAGCGGACTTTTGAATGTAAAGTTGTATTTAATACTGTCTTTGTTGTATTCCAATACTTGCGGCGTATCAATAATAACGTGTCTTAAATTTGGAACAGCCAGAGGAAGCGCAGGATATTTATACTGGTTTTCTTGTAGCAAACGTACCACGTCAAAATTTTTACCGATGAACCACTTGGCACTAAAGTAAGCGCTTCCAGATACATTTTTAAAACTTCTTGCAAAATCTACTTGTGTTGGAATTTCAGTTGCAAAATTCCAGCTTTTGTCGCCATCGCCTCTAATTTTATAAGGAGCGTGACCAATATAAATGGCTGTACCATTAGCGTTTTCAGACCACCATTTTACTAATTTAGAATAAGAAGCCCTCGGATTATTCATACTCCAATACAATTGAGGCATGATATAGTCGATCCATTTTTGGTCCATCCATAAAACAGGGTCAGCATAAAGATCGTCATAATTTGAAGTAGACTGGGTTTCTGAACCTTTTGGATCTTGAGATTTATTTCGCCAAACCCCAAAAGGACTAATTCCGAATTGAACCCAAGGTTTGCTTTCTTTTATCGTTACAGAAATGGAATGTACAAAGTTGCTCACATTTGCGCGTCGCCAGTCGGCACGGCTTAAGCCTGAACCATATTTTTGATAAGAAGCGTTATCATTAAAAACTTTTCCTGGAACAGCGTAAGGATAAAAGTAATCATCAAAATGAATCGCATCGATGTCATATTTATCAACTACTTCTTTAACGACTTTGGTTAAATGTGCCTGAACTTCTGGTAACGCAGGATCGTAATACCATTTTCCACCGTATTCAATCATCCATTCTGGATGTTTAAAAAGATCGTGATTGGGACTTAAAAGGTTTTTATTCAAATCGAAAGTAGCGCGATACGGATTCAGCCAAGCATGAAATTCAAAACCTCTATTGTGTGCCTGTTCAATCATCCATTCCAAAGCATCATAATAAGGGTTTGGAGCCAGGCCTTCTTTTCCAGTAAGAAATCGTGACCAAGGTGCAAATTCTGAAGGATAAATAGCATCGCCAACGCTTCTAATTTGTACAATTACAGCATTGTAATTCAGTTTTTTATATGCTTCTAAAATTTCAAGATAATCTGCTTTTTCTTTCTCTACATTATCGATGCTCGTTTTCGGCCAGTCGATATTGACAACCGTTGCAATCCAAACACCTCTAAATTCATTTTTAGGATGCATGTTTTTTTCCTGCGCATTAGAAATCGAAATAGAGAAAAATGAAAATAAAAGAAAGAATATTATGTGCTGATTTTTATGCATTTCAATGTTTTTTAACAGGAATCAAAAATAGTTTGTTTTTGCCACGAATTACACTAATTGCACTAATTTTTGTTTCCAATTATTCTTTTAAAAAATAATTAGTAAAAATTCTTGTAATTCTGAGCTGTTTTTTTAGCCACAGATTAGAAAGATTAAAATGATTAATCCCAAAAATCCTTTAATCTGTGGCATAAATAATAATTCGTGCCATTCGTGTAATTGGTGGCTATTTTTTTAGCCACAGATTAGAAAAATTAAAACGATTAATCCTTAAAATCATTTTAATCTGTGGCAAAAAAAATAATTCGTGAAAATTCGTGTAATTTGTGGCTAACTTTTATAGTTAATCTGGAAACGAAATTTTGCCCATTGTTACCGATGGAATTCCTTTGCTGTTTCCGAAATTGTAATTGCCTCCAGCCACTGTTTCGTTTGCTAAAAGCGCAAATAAAACTGCTTCTTTGGCATCGCTTAGAATACCCAAATCGTCGCTGGTATAAAATTGGCAAGGCAATAACTCCATTAGCCATTTTACCAGTAATGGATTATTTGTTCCGCCTCCCGACATATAAATATGAAAATCCTCTGCCGGAATTGGAGTGTTTTTTATGGTGAAATAAATCGCTTCAGCAATCGTTTCAGCACTTAAACGCGTTAAAGTCGCCAGCAAATCTGATGCCGAAATGTTTTCTAAATTGCATTTTACTAAAGCCGACTGTACAAAATTGAAATTAAATAACTCCTGACCAATCGATTTCGGAAAGTTTTTCTGGAAGAAAGCATCTTTTTTAAGTTCGCTTAAAAGATCTTGATTTACAGTTCCCTGTTGCGCGATTTCTGCATCTTTATCGTAACTTTTTTCAGGGAAATAATGTTTGGTATAAATATCAATTAAGGTATTTGCTGTTCCTGTATCGGTTACAAAAACTTCCTCGGCGTTTAGAGAGGCTGGGAGATAGGTGTAATTCCCGATTCCACCCATGTTGAGCATGATTCGGTTTTCGCCTTTTTTTCCGAATAATAAATAATCGCCATAAACCGCTAAAGGTGCACCTTCACCGCCAGCCGCAACGTGTTTTTGTCTGAAATCTGAAAGTGTAATAATTCCCGTTTTTACCGCAATATGATCGCCGTCGCCAATTTGTAAAGTCGCATTTGGAAATTTTTCCTGCCCATGCAAAAACTTAGGCGCGTGTAAAACCGTCTGTCCGTGTGAAGCGATTAAATCAACTGCGCTTGACGAAATATTCCATTTTTCAAGACAATCGTTAATCATGCCGCTGTGTAAAATTCCGATCCATTCGTTTAATAAAGCGAAATGCTGAAAATCGATTGTTTTCTGAGCGAATACTTTTCTGATTTCGTTTTTAATGTCTTCCGAATAAGAAATGGTTTCAAACTCTAAGATTTTGACGTCTGTATTTTCGCCAGAACCAGAAACAGCACAAAGCGCAATATCAAGTCCGTCAAGAGAAGTTCCAGACATTAAACCGAGTATTTTTCGAGTTTGTTTTTGGGCTATAGTATAGAGCGCGGTTATATTTTTATTCATTTTGATTGCGATTTTTTGATTGTGCTAAAATCGGAATGTTTTGGGGATAAATTTACGGAAATGTGAGATTTTTAACGAGCATTGCTTTTCTGTTATCTTAAATATTACTTTGAATTGCCAGTTCATATGCCAGAAAAATCATGAGTTGAAAATCAAGACGCATTTGATTTAAATGAAGGTTTCAAATATATATTAACACAATTCAGGTTAGGATTAATGAACAAATTTTTAACGATTCAATTTTAATCAAGTAAATGAAATCTTGGATCAATTGACCTAAAACAGGTTAGATTTGTACTTTGATTAAATTAAGTAATAAAAATAATATAAATTAATATCTTGCAATGATTGAAAGTTTTTCTCTAATTTGATAATTACTTTAACTATTTATAAAATAAATTTGAAATGAAAAAAGAGCCCGTGATTGTTTATGAGGATAGATCAGATGTAATTTTAATAGAGAATAAACATAAGTATTCTGTAAATATAACATTGGGTTTATCTGAAGGACAAGATTTTTATGTTAAAATTAATTTTAAAAATCTTACTCTAGATGACTTTAAATTATTAAATGAATTAGGTCGATTAGAGAGAAGGTTGGTATTTAGTTCAGAATTAATTGAAATAGAAAAATTTAACATAACTCATATTGTTATTACAAACAGTCATTCTGATAGTTTATTGGGGGTTATTTGGGAATGTCTTTCAGACGATCCTAGTTTGTATGATTTAATAATAAAATAGTTAAATCTCTAGATTTTAATTGTTACAAATTATAATCAAGGATGATTTCAATTTTATAACATAAACATAAATATGAAAGAACATATTAAAAGGAAAATAGAGCGCTCAATTGATCTTGTACCAGAAGAGGGTACGGAAGCTTATGAAAAATTACAAGCAACACATGAAAAAGACATGGTTCGTAATCCTAATTTAAAGAAAATTATACAGGATAAATTTAAGAAAGCTGTTAGTACTCTTGAACTTCAAAATCTAAATGGTATTGGATTATATGTTGATCACGAGCTAAGACATTTTTTAACAGAATTTAATCACCGTTCTTGGTCATTTGGTCATCGAAAAATGCCAATAATGTTCAACATAATGGAAGCTTTTTTTGATCTTGATAAAACTGTAAATTCTTGGAAATTACTTGAGGAAGAAGATTATCTCATTTCTTTTTTTGATTTCATAGATTATTACACTTCAAATGATTTTGAATACAATATTGATTTTATAAAAGATAATTTTCAAGAGGATTTGATCTATAATTATAATGTAGGAGCTGATATAAAAGAAATTAACTTTAAGACAAGTAGTGGTAAGGAGTTTGTTATAGCAGGAATTTCGTTAGTTCGTAGAGGTTCTGAAATTACATTTATGTTCGTAACTGGAGAAATGACTGACACTTTGAAAGTAACGAAAGAATTTGTCGATCACTCCCTAGGAAAAGTAACACCTGGAAAAGAAAATATTCATCCTGCAGAAAATAGAATAAGGGAAGCAGTTAAATTAAATGATGACCCAAATTTATGGAAAGCTTTAATAGCCTGCCGATTTGATTTAGAAACTCAAAAAATTGACGCAAGATATATAGCTAAAGACGAAGGAAATTCTTATACTATTATCACTGACGATAGGACAGGTTTTATGAGAAAAGGCAAATGGCTTACAGAAGATCATAAAGAAATTTATAGTAAATTAGTAAGAGATATTGAAGAATATAATTCAATATTTGAATTAGCAAAAGCTTGTTTGTATATTCCGCATTATTTTAATGTTTCAGAAGATAATATAATTGAAGAGGAAAGGGAAACAAAAGTAAAAGCATTAATAAATAACCCGCTAAAGAATCGAAAGTACAAAGATATTGAATCAAAATATAAGATAAGATTTCGTTCTCTTTGGTTATTGAATAGTAATAATAAATTTTCTTTCGACAGAGTTGTTTTAAGAGATGATAAGTTTAAAGTAGAAAGCAGTGGCTACTGGATGGATTTGAAACCAGATGAATTTGGTACAGACAAAAATAATAAACAAATTACAGGAAGAACATGGGTTACAACAACAGAAAGTTATTTTATAGCAAATTCTGATGAATTAATTGTTTCAAAAAATGATCAGAATAGATTTGTAGGAGAAAACGCGGGCTATATTTATATTATGCGAAATACTACAATGGAAAGAAACATCTACAAAATAGGTTTGACAACAAAATTAACGGATGAAAGAGCTAAACAGCTATCGAAAACAAGTGTTCCTGACCATTTTTATATTATGCGTGAATGGGCAGTAAAAGACTGTAAAAAGGCGGAGAAAGAAATTCATGAGATTTTAAAAAATTATAGAATTTCATCAAATCGAGAATTTTTTAAATTAGATATGCGATTAGCAAATGATGTAATTGATGGCGTTGTTGATGAAATTAATAAAGAATAATAAAAATAATTAGCTAGTATGAGCGTCTCGGATGCTTGAATATTTAAAATAATAAAAACCTCGATTTTCAAGTCGAGGTTTTTCATTTTAAGCTTTTTACTCCAACTCCAAATAAGGATTTAAAGTTTCGGCTAATTCATTGAGCCAGTAAAAGCTGTCTTTTAATTTGATGATTTCGCTTTGAAATGTTTCATGTTCGCTTAAGACACATAAAGCCATTGTAAAGTTTACCTGCCTTAGTGTTTTAGCCATTTCTACAGGATCGATTCTGTCGTTGAAAAAATTCAAAAGCTTGATTTCGGTTTGTTTTGAAATTGTGTTGGTACTCATAATCTTTGTGTTTAGGAAAAGAACCCGTACAGCTAAGGTGTCCTACGCCACAAAGTGCGTTGCAGTTGTTTCCAATACTGCCACCATACCGCACGGGCAAAAGCTTTTTTGATATCATATTCTTTGTGTTTAGGACTGTAAAGATATCAAAAAAAATATTTTATGTAAGAAAAATATTATATTTTAAAGCCTAATTGTTTCTACGAAGTAAATATAAAATGTTATTTTTACAAATGAGAATATTCAAATAAATGAAATATATACAAGACGAAAATATTTTTGTTGTAATTGGTGGAATTGTATTCTGTGTTTTTCTAATATGGTGGATTAGAATTGGAGATATAAAAGAATCCAAAAAGCTAGAAGAAGAAGGATTAGAATTGGATTCAATGACTAAAATGCGTAGTTGGAGGGTTTATCTTATTGCAGGAATTGGAATCATTGTTATGTTGTTTGAAATTTTGAAACGATTGTATCAAATGATCTTTCACTAAACATCTTATGAAACCAAGTGCCCTAGCCCAGATGGAAGCGGCATCCTTTTGTGTCTCGTTTTTTAACGAGACACAAAAGATATAGCGGACAGCTGGACACGAGCGATAGCGAACTGACTAAGTAAATAGCTTCAAAAAGAAAAAAACCTCAGAAGCTTAGCATCTCAGCACCTTAGAACCTCTATTTCAACACAAACTCATTCTCTTTCAGCTTTTTCAAAACAGCAGCAATAATCTTAGAACGGCATTCCGAATTTTCGTTATAAGGACCAGTTTTAATCCAATATCTGATATTTAAATGAATGACACCAGCAGCGGCGACATCGGTAATTACGGCGGCGTTTTCGTGATCTTTATCGGTTACTTCTTCACTGTTTCCAAGAACTTCTTTTATGAGTTCGATAGCTCGTGTATAGTCAGAACCATATTCTAATCCGACTGTGAAAGTCTGGAGGAGAAAACCTTCGCTGTTATAATTAATGAGTGTGTTTTTTATAAGAAGTGCATTTGGAATATAAATAATTTTAGAATCGCTTTTGATTTCGGTGTCTCGCAGGTTGAGGTTAATGACTTCGCCTTTTACGCCGTTGCTTTCGATAATATCACCAATATTAAAAGGGCGTTTGAAGGCAAGGAGAATTCCGGCGAGGAAATTTTCGCCAATATCTTTAAGCGCAAAACCAATTACAAAAGCTGAGATTCCTGCACCGGCCAACATGCTTGTTGCAACGCCTTCCAGACCTATAATACGGAACATTATAAGAATCCCGATGATGAGTAAAACCGATTTGATTAAGCGGGCAATAAATGTAGCCAAAAGACGATCGTGCATTCTGGCTTTGAGTCGATTTCCTGCAAAAATACCCACACGGCTTGCGATAAACCAAGAAATGAGAATGACCAAAATGGCGAGAATAAATTTTGGCGTAAGATCAACAATGCTATTGTAGTAACCTTCGAGATGGTTGATGACGTCCTGAAAGAAATTTTCCATAATAATTGTGGCGTAAAAAAAGTTGTAGTTCGTTGGCTTAATTTTTTTAAACACATAGAAACATAGATTTAAAAAACTAAAAAAGGCGTTTCACTTGCATAAATTCACATAGTTTGCTATGTGTGAGAAATGTATTTCTCTTGGTAATCTTTCTGCATAAAATGAACTATGTTTCTATGTGTTTAAATTTTATTCATTTTCCAAACGAACTAAAACTTTAAAATTAGCTTTTTAGTAAACGGAATGCTTTACAGGATTCTTTCAGAATTTTATAAAATCTTTCGGAACTGTTAGATAAATTCATAAAATAGAACTGTTTTGCCTTGTGATATTTTTATCTTTGTGGTCTGAGTTTTTTCAGGAAATATTTTTATAAAAAGCACCATTTACATGTTGACCCAATCTCATTTAGAGCAATTAGCCGCAAGTCTCGAAGGCACACTTTTATTCGATGAGCTTCATAAAACGCTTTATTCTACAGATGCTTCGGTGTACCGAATTAAGCCGAATGCGGTGGCGTTGCCTAAAACGACTGACGATATTGCCAAGCTGATTAAATTTGCAGTCGAAAATAAGCTATCGATTACGCCGAGAACTGCGGGAACTTCGTTGGCGGGACAAGCAGTTGGGGACGGATTGGTGATTGATGTGTCGAAGCATTTCACTAAAATTATTTCGTACAATGCAGAAAAGAAAACCGTAACCGTTCAGCCAGGCGTAATTCGCGATGAGTTGAATTTATTCTTAAAACCTCACGACGTATTTTTTGCTCCCATTACATCAACTTCAAACCGCGCGATGATTGGCGGAATGGTTGGAAATAATTCTTCTGGAACAACTTCGATTCGTTACGGAGTTACGAGAGATAAAATTGCTGAAGTAAAAGCACTTTTAAGTGACGGATCTGAAGTGGTTTTTAAAGACCTGACTTCGGCTGAATTTATTGAAAAAACAAAAGGCGATTCTTTAGAAAATAAAATATACAAAACGATTTACGACGAACTTTCGGTTGCAGCAGCTCAGGAAGAAATAGTAAAAGAGTTTCCAAAACCAGAAATTCACAGAAGAAATACGGGTTATGCGGTTGATATTCTCTTGAAATCGGAATTATTTGGAGGAACTGAACCCACTATAAATCTTGGAAAGTTGCTTTGCGGAAGTGAAGGGACTTTGGCTTTTACAACCGAAGTAACGCTGAAAGTTGACGATCTGCCACCGCCTCACAGTATTATGGTTGTCGGACATTATCATACGATTCAGGAATCTTTAGAATCGGTTGTGGTGGCGATGAAACATCATTTGTACACTTGCGAAATGATCGACGACACGATTTTGGATTGTACGAAAACCAGTCGCGAGCACGTTAAAAACCGTTTCTTTTTGGTTGGAGAACCTAAAGCCATTATGCTGTTTGAAGTCGCATCGCACACTCTGGAAGATGCTGAAAAACAAGCCGATGCTTTGATTGCCGATTTAGAGAAAAACAATTTTGGTTATGCGAAAGTAAAAATTTACGGAAATGATATTGACAAAGCCAACGAACTCAGAAAAGCGGGTCTTGGACTTTTAGGAAGTATTGTTGGCGATGATAAAGCAGCCGATTCGATTGAAGATACGGCGGTTGAATTAAGTGATTTGCCTGCTTATATTGAAGAGTTTTCGGCGATGATGCTACGTCACGGACAGGAAGCGATTTATTACGCACATGCTGGAGCGGGAGAACTGCATCTTCGTCCGGTTTTGAATTTGAAGAAAACATCTGATTTAAAATTGTTCAGAACCATTGCGACAGAAGTGGCGCATTTGGTTAAAAAATATAGAGGTTCGTTAAGCGGTGAACACGGCGACGGAATTGTGCGCGGTGAGTTTATTCCGTTTATGATTGGCGAGAAAAACTATGAATTGTTGAAAAGGATCAAACTAGCTTTTGATCCAAATTCGGTTTTAAATATAGGTAAGATTGTAAATGCCTTGAAAATGGACGAAAATCATCGTGTAGTTTCGGGAAGAATTGAACCCGATATTAAAACGTTTCAGGATTTCTCAGACAGTTTAGGAATTTTGCGTGCGGCCGAAAAATGCAACGGTTCCGGAGATTGCAGAAAACTGCCGTCAGCGGGAGGAGCGATGTGTCCGAGTTATCGTGCGACTAAAAATGAAAAAGAAACCACCCGTGCGAGAGCCAACGCTTTACGCGAATATTTAACGTATTCTGAGAAAGAAAATAAATTCGACCAGAAAGAATTATACGAAGTTTTTGAGTTGTGTGTAAGCTGTAAAGCTTGCGCCAGCGAATGTCCGAGTAATGTGGACGTTGCAACTCTTAAAGCAGAATTTTTATACCAATACCAAAAGGCAAACGGATTTTCTACGCGAAATAAGATTTTTGCCAACAACGCCAAATTGAACAAAATGGGAAGCAAATTCCCATCGATTACGAATTTTATTTCGAATCAGTCTTTTGTTAAAAAAACAATGGGAATTGCGCCAGAAAGGCAAGTGCCGCTTTTGGCGAAAAAGACGTTTAGAAAATGGTATTCAAATAATAAACCTTCAAAAACAGATTTTCCAAACGGAAGATTGTATTTGTTTGTAGACGAATTCACCAATTATTATGATGTGAATATCGGAATCGATGCTTTTGAACTTTTAACGAAATTGGGTTATCAGGTTTTGGTAATCGATCACGAAGAAAGCGGAAGAACGTATCTTTCTAAAGGTTTTTTGGAAGAAGCCAAGAAAATTGCCAATCATAATGTGAATATTTTTAAAGATTTAGTGATGTCAAATGCTCCTTTAATCGGAATTGAACCATCGGCGATTTTGACTTTTAGAGATGAATATTTGCGTTTAGCAGATGATAAAGAAGCGGCAGAAAAATTATCCCGAGATTGCTTTACGATCGAAGAATTCTTCAAAAAAGAAATCATAGACGGCAAAATTACTTCAGATTCTTTTTCTGAAGAAACGAAAGAAATTAAAATTCACGGACATTGTCACCAGAAATCTTTAAGTTCTGTTGAAGCGACTTTCGCGATGTTGAATCTTCCTAAAAACAATACAGTTACGATTTACAATTCGGGCTGTTGCGGCATGGCGGGTTCTTTTGGTTATGAAAAAGAGCATTATAATGTAAGTATGCAAATGGGAGAGGATACGCTTTTTCCAAAGGTTAGAAACACAGCCGAAAATGTAAAAATCGCAGCTGCAGGAACTTCATGCCGTCATCAAATTTATGATGGAACGAAGAGAGAAGCACAGCATCCAGTTTCTATTTTGAGAAATTGCTTGAAGTAGAGTTTAACCGCAAAGAGCGCAAGGAATTACGCCAATGCACGCAAAGATTTTTTTGCCACAGATTATGCAGATTATCACAGATTTTTTTTAATCTTTTTAATCCTTTTAATTTGTGGCAAAAAAAATAATTCGTGAATTCTTGGCGGAAAAATAGCCACGAATTCACGAATTAAAATAATTAAAAAACTGTGTCTTAGTGCCTTCGTGGCAAGCAAAAAACTATTTCAAGCTTACTTTTTTACCCGTTTCAGCGGCTTTATAAATTGCGTTGATGATTCTAACGTCTTTAATACCTTCTTCACCAGTAATATGATTTGGAAGTTTTTTGTCTGCTAAAATCACTTTACAAATCTCATCCATTTGAGTTTGCTGCTGGTTTATAACTGGGAAATTAAACGGTTTTCCATCAGATCTCTTTCCAACAAAAGGGCCATAACTTACAGCAGGACTCATTTCAAAGAAACCTTCATCGGCAGCAGCATGAAATCTATCAATACCAAAACCATACGAACTGCAACAATTAGCGACGGCGCCACTTGGAAATTCCATTTGCCATGTAATGTTTTCTTCTACTTCTTTAAATCGGTTTTTGTTATTGATAGTTCCAAATTGTGCTGTAACCGCAATTGGTTCTTCGCCTAAAACATAACGCGAAACCTGAATACAATAAATACCTAAATTGATTAAGGTTCCTCCTCCCGCAAATTTTTTAGTCATTCTCCATTCATTTCGATCGTTTAAATCTACAGCTTTATTAACGTCGTGAATGTCATAAGTGCTGTATCCCAGAGCGGTTTCGATGTAACGAACCTGTCCCAAAACTTTTTCTTGTCCCAATCGTTTTACTTCTAAGTGATTCGGTTCGTAATGAAGGCGATAACCCATTGCCAATTGCACATTATTATCATTGCAGACTTTAATCATTTCCTCGCAATCCGCAACCGTAATAGCCATTGGTTTCTCTACAATAACGTGTTTTCCGGCTTTTGCAGCACGAACTGTAAACTCTTTGTGTAATGAATTTGGAGTTACCACATAAACCAAATCGATATCTTTATTTTTTACGATTTCATCGAAATTTTCGTAGTTGTAAATGTTCTTTTCAGGAATATTATATTGTTTTTTCCACTTTTCTGCTTTAGAAGGCGTTCCGGTAACAATTCCCGTAAGCTGACAATATTCAGAAACCTGAAGACCTTCAGCCAGCAATGAAGCATAGTTTCCTAAACCGCACAAAGCAATGTTTAATTTTTTTCCAGTATAAGGAATTCGAACCTTTTCTGTTTCAGTTATAAAAGAAGGAAGTGAAGTCATTACGACAGATGCGCCAACGCCAAGTCCAAATTTATTTACAAAAGAGCGTCTTGTAATTTTTTCCATAAGTTAATCGTTAAAAAATTAAACATTTTATTGATTAGTAGATTGTTTTTTGAAAATGTTACATTTGAGTTTAAAGTAAATTTAACCGCAATGCACGCAAGGATTTACGCAAGGGTTCGCAAAGTTTTTTTAGCCACAGATTAAAAGGATTAAGAAGATTTTTATTTCACGCAGATTTTGCTGATTTAAGCAGATTCTAAAGATTAAATTTTTAAAAATCTGCGTAAATCTTTTTAGCGTAATCAAAATCTGCATTATCTGCCAAATCTGTGTGAAAAATAATTTAGATATAGATTTAAAAATCTGTGTTAATCCTTTTAATCTGTGGCAAAAATAAAAATTAAAGAAAATTCGTGAATTCGTGGCAAAAAAAATTACGCCTTAAAGTATTCATGGCAGAAAAAAATGACACCATAAAACAAAATCGTTTTATATATTTGATATGAAGATAATTTTTGCATTATTTGCAAAATAAAAGCATTAAGTCTATATTAAATTAATTTAACCGCAAGACACTATATGGCATTTTCAAGTTTATTCCGAAAAAAGACGGTACAAGATATTTTAAAACAAGTCGCAAAAAACGAAGCCGACGGTCATGAGGCGTTAGGAAAACACCTGACGACTAAAGATTTAACGGCTTTTGGAATCGCAGCGATTGTTGGAGCAGGAATCTTTAGTACTATCGGAAAAGCCAGTGCAGATGGTGGACCAGCCGTTATTTTCTTGTTTTTATTTACAGCTTTAGCCTGTAGTTTTGCCGCTTTTGCCTACGCTGAATTTGCATCGATGGTTCCAGTTTCAGGAAGTGCATATACCTACTCTTATGTAGCTTTTGGTGAAATTATCGCTTGGATTATCGGTTGGGCTTTAATTATGGAATATGCCGTCGGAAACATAACAGTTGCCATATCGTGGAGTGATTATTTTACGGGACTTCTCCAAAGTGGCGGAATTCATCTCCCGCAATGGATTCAGATGGATTATTTAACCGCTTCAAACGGTTTTAATGATGCCGAAGCTTTAATGCGAGGCGGAAAATCTTTCGAAAATTTAAGTACAGCGTTACAGCAAGCGCACACGGCTTGGACAACAGCACCAACAATAGGATCATTTCATTTTGTAACCGATTTACCAGCTTTATTCATTATTATTCTGATTACTGCTTTGGTTTACAGAGGAATGAAAGAATCTCGTAATGCCAGTAACTTAATGGTTGTGGTAAAACTTTGCGTAGTGCTTTTAGTAATTGCAGTTGGAGTATTTTATGTAGATACAGCCAATTGGGATCCGTTTGCGCCAAATGGAGTTAGTGGCGTTTTAAAAGGAGTTTCGGCTGTATTTTTTGCTTATATCGGTTTTGATGCCATTTCGACAACGGCCGAAGAATGTAAAAATCCGCAAAGAGATTTACCACGCGGAATGATGTGGGCAATTATAATTTGTACGATTCTCTATATTGCCATTGCTTTGGTTTTGACCGGAATGGTAAAATATCACGAACTTAATGTTGGGGATCCATTAGCATTTGTTTTCGAAAAATTAGATTTAAAATGGATGTCTGGAATTATTGCTGTAAGTGCAGTTGTGGCTATGGCGAGCGTTTTATTGGTTTTCCAAATGGGACAGCCAAGAATCTGGATGAGTATGAGCCGTGACGGATTGTTGCCAAAGAAATTCTCAACAGTGCATCCAAAATTCAAAACGCCTTCTTTTGCTACTGTTGTAACTGGATTTGTTGTTGCAGTTCCGGCTTTGTTTTTAAACTTAACCATGGTAACCGATTTATGTAGTATCGGGACTTTATTTGCCTTTGTTTTAGTTTGTGCAGGAGTTTTGGTACTTCAAAATAAGCCAGAAATTCCGAGAGGAAAATTTAAGACGCCTTATATCAATTCAAAATATATTTTGCCTGTTTTAATGATTGCTGGCTTGTATTACGCTTTTGCTTTCAATAATAAGGCTACGATGGCTTTCATTAATAATGAGACTCAAACAAATGATGCTACAACAATTATTACCTCATTAAATAAAGAAGAATCAGCCAAAGTTTTTAATTATCTGGAAAGTATCGAAGTTAATAATAAAACTGCCGAAACTTCAGATTTAGAACATTTATTAGGACAATATCAAGACGATGAAGTAAAATATGCTGAAGTTGTAAAAGGGCTTCCAATTAGCGATGCAGCAAAATACGAGTCAGGTTTCAGTTTATTTAAACACAAAATTCCAATGTGGATTTTCTTATTTGTTTTAGTTGGATTAGCCGTTTGGGCCTTCAGAAAAAACCTTTCTTTAATTCCGCTTTTAGGATTAATCTGCTGTCTGTATATGATGGCTGAATTAAGCGTTTGGAACTGGATTTATTTTACTATCTGGTTAATAATCGGATTGCTGATTTACTTTGGCTACAGCCGAAAAAATAGTAAACTTAATGCTCAGGTTGTGAGTTAAGAGTTAAGAGTTTTATAAGTAAAAAGCCGTTTTGAAGTTGATTTCAAAACGGCTTTTTATTTTGTCATTCTCGATAACTATCGAGATAAAAGGATTATGCTGATTTTTTGTTTAACGCAGATTCACGCAGATCTAATTTTGATTTTTTTAAAATAATCTGCTTTATCTGCTTCAATCTTTTTAAATCTGCGTGAAACAATCTTAGCGTCTTTTCAAGCAAAAAAAACTTTGTGTCTTAGTGCCTTCGTGGCAAAAAAACTTTAGTGTATCTCTGTGAAAATCCTCCGCGCATCTCTGCGAAACAATATCTACAAAACCCCAAGCTCCACCATACATCCCTTCATCATCTGGTAAGTACGTTCAATATCATTATCCAATCCAATAGAAAAACGAATCAAACCATCTGTTAATCCCATTTCGTGTTGTTCTTCTAGCGGAATCTCACTAGAAGTAGAAGTTCCCGGCGCACTGAATAACGTTTTATAAAACCCTAAACTCACCGCCAGATAACCCAGATTTCGTTCCTGCATTAATTCCATTAATTTATTCGCTTTCGCTAAAGTGCCAACGTCAATGGTAAGCATACCCCCAAAACCATATTCCGGATTAATCATCGTTTTGTACAATTCATGACTCGGGTGACTTTTAAGTCCAGGATAAACCGTTTTTAGACCGTCTTTCTCAAATTGATTCGCTAAATAATGCGCATTATGACTGTGCTGTTTAATTCTGATATGTAACGTTCTCAAATTTTTCATCACACTTGCAGAACGCAAACTATCCATTGTTGGTCCTAAAAGCATGCTTGCACCAGAATTTACATTTTTCAGCGAATTGATAAATTCTTTCGAAGCACAAGTCACACCGCCAACCGTATCACTGCTTCCGTTAATGTATTTTGTTAAAGAATGAATCACAATGTCAGCGCCCAATTTTGCTGGAGAAACAGACAGAGGCGAAAAAGTATTATCGACAACCAATTTTAAGTTATGTCTTTTAGCAATTGCAGCCAAACCGCGAATGTCAGCCACTTCCAATAACGGATTACTCACCGTTTCGCAATATAAAACTTTCGTTTTAGAAGTAATTGCAGCTTCCACAACATCCAATTTAGTGATGTCTACAAAACTCGTTTCAATGCCAAAACGAGGCGTAAAATTCTTCAGAAAAGCATAAGTTCCGCCATAAATCGTTCGGCTCGAAACAATGTGATCACCGGCACCGCATAACTGCAAAAGCGTAGGCGTAATCGCGCCCATTCCCGAAGCCGAAACATTGGCCGTTTCCGTTCCTTCCATCGCCGCCAAAGCCTGATCCAGATACAAATTACTCGGTGAAGAATGGCGCGAATACAAATAACAGCCCTCCATATTCCCTTCAAAAGTATCAAACATCGTTTTTGCCGATAAAAATGTATAAGTCGAAGAATCAGAAATCGACGGATTCACACCGCCAAATTCGCCAAAGTATTGCAAATCCTGAATTTTATCTGCTGGGTTAAAGTTTTTCATAAGTTTTTGTTTTTTATTGTTTCAGGTTTCAAGTTTCAAGTTGTTGGAACTTTAAACCAATTTTTGGAATTTGGAATTTCGTTATTGGAATTTTTAGAAGCTATTGCCGCTATCCGTTTCAAGTCCTCGCAAAAAAGTCAAAATTTCTAATGTCCTAAAAAGAGCTTCCGCTGGTCGCTTTTTTAGAACAAGAAATTTTTGCCTTTTTTACTGTGGGCTTTCCACTTCTATCAGGGCTAGGCACTCGTTTTCAAAAGAAATCCTCGTCAAAGAAAAGATAGTATAGATTAATAATCAACTAAGTGGTTTTTATTTAGATTTTAAAACTATAAAAAAGTGTTTATTTTGGTTTTTAATCTAAATTTGAATTACAAAATCTAATTCTGTAGATTTTCTTTCGAAAACAACAAACAATAAAATTAACCAGAGGATGAGATTAGCTAACGCTCAGTTCGCTTGCGCTCGAGTGCTTCGTTCCTCGCAATGACGTAACCATGACATTAGACGAAATCGATAAAAAACTTCTTGTTTTGCTCCAAACTGATAGTAAAAAGACCAATAAAGAATTGTCTTTAAAACTTAATTTATCAGTAACAGCAGTTTACGAACGCATCAAAAAACTGGAACGTGAAGGCATTATAAAAAACTACGCCGCCCTTGTAGATAAATCCAAAATCGAAAAAGGATTTGTGGTTTTCTGTCATTTAAAACTCATTCAGCACACCAAAGAATTCCTGACCAAATTTGAAAGCGAGGTCATAAAACTCAATGAGGTTTTAGAATGCCATCACGTAAGCGGTGATTACGATTATATCTTAAAAGTCCTCGTAAAAGATATGGAAGCATACAGAGAATTTTTAGTCACAAAACTTACTTCGTTGCAGCATATCGGAAGCACCCAAAGTATGTTTATGATTAGTGAAGTGAAGAATTCGACGGTGATTTCGTTCTAAGATTTTAAGATGCTGAGGTGCAAAGTTTTTTTAATCGCGCAAAGACGCAAAGGCGCAAAGTTTTTTTGAATTGCTTCCAGCTAAAGCTGGAGGCAATTCATTTTATTAAAAACTTTGCGTCTTTGCGCGATTAAAAAAGCCTTCATGATCTTTCCATCGAAAACTAAAATCAAAAAAGCTTTGCGTCTTAGCACCTTCGTGGCAAAAAAAAACACAATGCAAAATAAAAAACTTTGTGAACCTCTGCGATAAACCTCCGTGCATCTCTGCGGTACAAAACCTCAAAATTTCACACAAAAAACATTGAAAATTAAACTTCAAACAAAACTTTATTCCTTAAATTTGTGACGCTTAAAATAAAAAAGACAAAACTATGAGTTCATTTGACGTAGTCATTATAGGTTCAGGTCCTGGCGGATATGTATCAGCAATTCGTTGCGCACAATTAGGTTTCAAAACTGCTATTGTAGAAAAATATAATTCATTAGGCGGAACTTGCCTTAACGTGGGTTGTATTCCTTCAAAAGCATTATTATCATCTTCTCACCATTACGCTGAAATTGCTCATTTTGCTGACCACGGAATCGAAGTTTCTGGCGATGTAAAAATCAATTTAGAGAAAATGATCGCGCGCAAACAAGCTGTTGTAGATCAAACCGTAGGTGGAATCAACTACTTAATGGATAAAAATAAAATTACTGTTTTTAATGGTTTAGGATCTTTCGTAGACGCAACGCACATTGCTGTTGCAAAAGCAGACGGAACATCAGAAACTATCGAAGCAAAATATACTGTAATTGCTACAGGATCAAAACCATCTTCTTTACCTTTCATCAAAATAGATAAAGAAAGAATCATTACTTCTACAGAAGCTTTGGCTTTAAAAGAAGTTCCAAAACACTTAGTTATTATTGGTGGAGGCGTTATTGGAATCGAGCTTGGACAAGTTTACCTTCGTCTTGGAGCTCAGGTTTCTGTGGTTGAATTCATGGACAGAATCATTCCAGGAATGGACGGAGCGCTTTCTAAAGAATTAACTAAAGTGTTGAAAAAACAAGGAATGAAATTCTACGTTTCTCACAAAGTAAAATCAGTTGAAAGAAACGGCGATGCTGTTGTTGTTCAAGCTGAAAATGCAAAAGGAGAAACAATCACTTTAGAAGGAGATTACTCATTAGTTTCTGTTGGTCGTCGTCCTTACACAGACGGATTAAACGCTGACAAAGCTGGAGTTAAGATTTCAGACAGAGGACAAGTAGAAGTAAACGATCATTTACAAACTAGTGTTCCAAACATTTACGCAATTGGTGACGTTGTTCGTGGAGCAATGTTAGCGCACAAAGCGGAAGAAGAAGGAGTAATGGTTGCTGAAATTTTAGCAGGTCAAAAACCACATATCGACTATAACTTAATCCCTGGTGTAGTTTACACATGGCCAGAAGTTGCTGCTGTTGGACAAACAGAAGAGCAATTAAAAGCAGCTGGAGTGAAATACAAATCAGGAAGTTTCCCATTCAAAGCTTTAGGACGTGCAAGAGCAAGTGCTGACTTAGACGGATTTGTAAAAATCTTAGCTGATGAAAAAACAGACGAAGTTTTAGGAGTTCATATGATTGGTGCTCGTACAGCAGATTTAATTGCTGAAGCGGTTACTGCAATGGAATTTAAAGCTTCTGCTGAAGATATTTCTAGAATGAGCCACGCACACCCAACTTTCGCGGAAGCGGTAAAAGAAGCAGCATTGGCAGCTACAGAAAATAGAGCTTTACACGTATAATTTACGTAAATCATATTAAAACCGTTCCGTCTCGTCAGATTCTGACGAGACGGAACGGTTTTTTTGTGCTTAAAATTTAAGCTTTGGATCATATAATATTCTAAAATAATTTTGTAAATTAGATGTGTAATTCAGGTGCTATCTTTATCATTATTAAAAAGATAGAATTATGAAAAGTAGATATATAGTTCCAATTCTAATTGGAGCAGGAATTGGAATCGCATTGACCTCATGCGGAGGCGGAATTCCAAAAAATGCAAAAGCTGTAACAAACTTTGACAGCACGAAATATCTCGGAAAATGGTACGAAATTGCCAGATTAGATTACAAATGGGAAAGAGATCTGAACAATGTAACTGCCGAGTATTCTTTAAATGAAGATAAAACTATAAAAGTTGATAATAAGGGCTATAATGTCAAAAAAGACAAATGGGAGGAAAGTATCGGGAAAGCCAAATTTGTCACAAAGGACAATGTCGGTATGCTTAAGGTTTCATTTTTTGGTCCTTTTTATTCTGGTTACAATGTCGTAGCAATCGATCCCGATTACAAATACGCACTTGTGGCTGGAGAAAGTTTAAAATACATGTGGATACTTTCTAGAGAAAAAACAATTCCAGAAAGTGTAAAAGCAGATTTTCTTATCAAAGCGCAGGAAATTGGTTACAATGTAACCGATTTGGTTTGGGTGAAGCACGATAAGGTAAATTAGAAAACAAAAAGTCCGTCTCGTTATTTCTATCGGGACGGACTTTCTGTTTTATTTGAAAATGATTTATGCTGTAAAAACACTTTTGTAATTATCCCAGTATCTGTAAATCAAAAATAAATTTCCTAGAAATAACAGTATGGCAATAGGCAAGCCTTCGGGTGCAAGAAAATAGTTGATAAACAAAATATTTACCGTAATCGGTAAGATCAAGACGTTGGCTAGAGTTACATAACGCCCAGTTACAAATGCAATTCCACAAAGCAGCTCAATTGATTTTGCCAACGGCATCAAATAAGTGGCAGCCATTAAACCTACATTAAAAGCTTTAAAGTTTCCTGTAGTTTCAGGTTCAGGCATCAAGTGAAAAAAGTAACTGATAGAGGCAAAAAGTAGCAAAAGACCAATTAAAACGCGGACAATAATGGTGGCAATTTTCATAATACTTAGGATTTTTTAGGGTTAAAAAATATAATTAAGCTATTGGAAAAGATGCAATTTATAAGCTCAAAGTAGAATCACAAATTATGTTTTTTGAGGTTCTTTTTTAAGAATTGTACAATCAAACCAAGGCTGTTTTAGGATTAATCTAATTGTATATCAAATATAACGAATTTTTTCTTATAAAAAAGCATGTCTTTTTAACAGTTTTGCAATCAGATTCAAAACGTTTGATTATTTTTTTTGCTTTCCGCTAATGAAAGAATTTTGTCGTAATTTTGACCTTTAAAATTACCATTTTTGAGAGTTTCCATCCATAAAAATATTGCCAATCCGAAACTGTTTAAGGAGCAGCTTTTAAGTTGGGCGCAGCAATTTCGCGAAGTCGTTTTTTTAGACAGCAATTCTTATCCGCAACAGTATTCGAGTTTTGACTGCATATTGGCAGCAGATGCTTTTACGTCTTTAAAAACCGATTATTACAATGCTTTTGAAGATTTAAAACAATATCAGCAAAATACCAAAGACTGGCTTTTTGGATATCTTTCTTACGATTTAAAGAATGATGTAGAAAAACTGCAATCGAATAATTTTGACGGTTTGCACTTTCCAGATTTGTTTTTCTTTCAGCCTAAAAAGATTTTTATTTTGAAAGGAAATGAACTTGAAATTCAGTATTTAATGCTTTGCGATGATGAGATTGAAGAGGACTTTGAGGAAATAGTCCAAAGTACTGAGTCCAAAGTCCAAAGTTTAGAACCGTTAGAAATTGAACAGCGTATTTCGAAAGAATTGTATATTCAGAAAATAAATAAAATGCTGGAACATATTCATATTGGAGATATGTACGAAGCGAATTTCTGCATGGAATTTTATGCTGAAAATGCAATTATAAATCCGTTAGAAAAGTTTCAGAAGCTGAATGAGATTTCACAACCGCCTTTTTCTGTTTTCTTTAAAAATTACAAACACTATTTGCTTTCAGCTTCGCCAGAACGATATCTGAAAAAGGAAGGAGATAAAATTATTTCGCAGCCAATTAAAGGAACTTCGAGACGTTTTGTAGATCCGGTTGAAGATGAAAAATCGAAGAGTACTTTAGCGACAGATGCCAAAGAAAGAGCTGAAAATATCATGATAACCGATTTGGTTCGAAATGATTTGTCGCATACTTCGCAAAAAGGTTCGGTAGTGGTTGAAGAGCTTTGTGGCATTTATTCTTTTTTGCAAGTACATCAGATGATTTCTACAATTAGTTCGAGATTAGATCCGCAATATTCTGCTGTAGATGTTTTAAAAACAACCTTTCCGATGGGAAGCATGACGGGAGCGCCAAAAATTTCGGTTATGGAAATTGTAGAAAATCTGGAAGAAACCAAAAGAGGATTATACAGTGGAGCAGTGGGGTATTTTACGCCAGATGGCGATTTTGATTTTAATGTTGTAATTAGAAGTATTTTATACAATCAGGAAAATAAATATGTTTCATTTTCGGTCGGAAGTGCCATTACAGCGCAATCTATTCCTGAAAAAGAATATGAAGAATGCTTGCTGAAAGCCAAGGCAATGCATGAAGTTTTGCAATGAAAAGATAGCCACGAATTCACGAATTATTTTTTTACGTAGATCGAACATATTTTTTTGCCACAGATTAAAAAGATTTGCACAGATTTTAAATTATTTTAATATGTGGCTATTTAGTTGAAGAAATAATTTGTGGGAATTTGTGTATTTGTGGCAAAAGAAAATATGCGCCATCAGCATAAAAAATAATTCGTGAATTGCTTCGCCTGTTCGCTATCGCTCGGGTCGTGGCTAATAAAAATATCACGCTTAACATTTCGTTTGAAAAATAAACAAAACTTATTCTTTACTTTTATCAGATGTTTTTAAAATTTCAAAATCATATCGTTTCGAGATTTCCGTTTTTAGCCAAAAAAAAGCTTTTTCTGGCTGTAAGTGGTGGGTTAGACAGTATGGTTTTATTGCATTTATTGAATAAATTGCCTTATGAAATTGCAGTTCTACATTGCAATTTTCAACTGCGCGGATTGGAAAGTTTTGGAGATCAGGAATTTATTCAGAAGTATTGCGATCAAAACAATATTCCCATTTTTACCACCCATTTTGATACCGAAGCTTTTGCTAAAGATTATAAATTATCGACACAAGTTGCGGCAAGAGAGCTTCGTTATAGTTGGTTTTATGAACTTTTAGAAGAAAAAAACTTCGATTATATTCTGACGGCACATCATGCAGATGATAATCTAGAGACGTTTGTCATCAATTTAACTCGTGGAACGGGATTGGAAGGTTTAACTGGAATTCCAGAACAAAACGATAAAATTATTCGTCCGCTTTTGCCTTTTTCAAGAGAAGAAATCTTGAAGTATGCCGAAGAAAATAAAATAGAATGGCGTGAAGACAGCAGTAATGCTTCGAGTAAATATCTTCGAAATAAAATTCGTCATAACTTGGTTCCAGTTTTAAAAGAAATTAATCCTAATTTTTTGGATGCTTTTCAGAAAACTCAATCCTTTCTTCAAGAATCAAAAGAAATGGTTGAAGATGCTTCGATTATGATTTATCAGCAAGTGGCGAAAGAAGCAGGAGATGATATTCATTTCGATTTAAATCAACTAAAAAAACTTCCCAATTATAAATCGTATTTGTACCAATGGCTGAATGAATTTGGCTTTTCTGCATGGAATGATATTTATGATTTGGTTGAAGGACAATCTGGCAAACAAGTTCTTTCAGAGGAATTTAGATTGCTAAAAAATAGAGAAACGTTGATTTTGAGTCCGTTTTCCGACACGTCAGAAAAGGAAGAATATGAAATTACTGAAAACGATACAGAAGTTAATTTTCCCTTAAAAATGAGTCTTTGTAACGTTGATCACACAACATTCGGTTCAAATAAGGTTATATTTGTCGATTCCGACAAAATCCAATTTCCTCTGACTTTGCGTAAATGGAAAGAAGGAGATGTTTTTCAGCCTTTTGGAATGAATGGAAAATCTAAAAAAGTAAGCAAGCTTTTTAAAGACGAAAAATTATCATTGATCGAAAAAGAAAAAACTTGGATTTTATGTTCTGAAAATGAAATAATCTGGGTTGTTGGAATAAGACAGGACGAACGTTTTAAAATAGAAAAAACCACAAATAGAATACTTAAAATAGAAATACAATAATGAACTTTACTCAAAATCTTCAGACAAGTTTGTCAAAAAACGTTTGGACTAAAACCATTTTACTTTTCTTGTTTTTCTTTGCTTTTGCAAAAGGTAATGCGCAAATGTTAGAACCTGTAAAATGGACTTCTAAAATTGAAAAAAAAGGAAACAATGCTGTTTTGATTTTTGATGCTGTAATCGAAAAAGACTGGCATATGTATTCGCAGTTTACACCAGACGGCGGACCTTTGGCATTAGAAATTAGTTTTAAAAACCAGAAAGGAAATTATGAGCTAGTTGGAAAAGCTAAAGAAGGCAAAACGAGAACAGCTTTTAATGATGTTTTTGGTGTAGATGAAACTTTCTTTGAAGGGAAAGCGCACATTGAACAAGAGATAAAAATCATTAATCCGAATTTAAAAACGGTCGATGTAGATTTTGATTTTCAGGTTTGTAAAGAAGTTTGCATCAACTCAAGCAAGAAATTCTCAATTGCAGTTCCTTCTACTTTCAAAATGGATGAAGTTCCAGTTGTAGCAGAAGTTAAAGCTGATGAAACTAAAGTAGTTGGATTGGCTGTTGATACAGCTAAAACAGAAGAGGCAGTTCAGCCAAAAACGGAAAAGATAGCTGAGGTAGCTAAAGAAGAAATTCCGGCACCAGCGCCTGCAAGAAGTTTGTGGTCGATCTTTTTTATTGCGTTTTTATCTGGATTCGCAGCATTATTAACGCCTTGTGTTTTTCCAATGATTCCGATGACGGTAAGCTTCTTTACGAAACAAAGTAAAAGCCGTGCAAAAGGAATTAGAAATGCAATTATTTACGGACTTTCAATTATTGCTATTTATGTAATTCTAGGATTAATTGTAACTAAAATATTTGGTGCCGATGCCTTAAATGCACTGTCTACAGATGTTTGGTTCAACCTGATTTTCTTTGTGATTTTAATCATTTTTGCAACGTCATTTTTGGGAGCTTTCGAAATTATGCTTCCAAATTCATGGGCAAACAAAGCCGATCAGCAAGCCGATAAAGGCGGTTTAATCGGAATATTATTCATGGCTTTAGCTTTAGCAATTGTATCTTTTTCTTGTACAGGGCCAATTGTTGGGACATTATTGGTTGAAGCAGCTTCAAACGGAGGAATTGCTCCAATTGTTGGAATGCTAGGTTTCTCATTAGCATTAGCGCTTCCGTTTATGTTATTTGCCATGTTCCCAGGCTGGTTAAATTCATTGCCAAAATCGGGTGGATGGTTGAATACAGTAAAAGTAGTTTTAGGATTTTTAGAATTGGCTTTGGCATTCAAATTTTTATCCAATGCAGATTTGGTTTTACAATTGCATTTCTTAGAAAGAGAAGTGTTTATCGCTATCTGGATTGCCATTTTTGGAGCTTTGACATTATATTTATTCGGAAAAATTACATTGCCTCACGATAGTCCGACCAATCATATTTCTGTTGGAAGATTGTATTTAGGATTATTGACTTTAGTATTTACTATGTATTTAATTCCAGGACTTTGGGGAGCGCCTTTAAAATTAATTAGTGCTTTCCCGCCGCCGCCGACATATAGCGAAAGTCCATTTGGAGTGGGAAGATCTGGAAATTCGGGAGTTTCGGCAGAATCTATAAAAGGCCTTCCAGAAGGAGCAGAATTAGGTCCGCACGGAATTATGGTTTTTCATGATTACGAAGACGGATTAGCTTACGCGAAAGAAATCAAAAAGCCAATTATGCTTGATTTTACAGGTTATGCTTGTGTAAATTGCAGAAAAATGGAAAATAACGTTTGGTCTGAGCCAGCGATTTTGCCTATTCTAAAAAATGATGT
The DNA here is from genome assembly GCF_003946915.1 of Flavobacterium ustbae. Classification (GTDB taxonomy): domain Bacteria; phylum Bacteroidota; class Bacteroidia; order Flavobacteriales; family Flavobacteriaceae; genus Flavobacterium; species Flavobacterium ustbae. The sequence continues at coordinate 141,642 of NZ_RPOC01000006.1, read as the reverse complement.
GGTTCTAATTTCACTTTATGTTGATGATAAACGTGAATTGCCAAAAGAAGAGCAATTTACAACTGAAGCTGGAGATAAAATCATTACAGTTGGAGATAAATGGACCGATTTTATGATTTCTAAATATAAAACTAATACACAGCCTTTGTATGTGATTACAGATTTGGAAGGTAATAATATGAATACTTCTAAACCTACAATCAGTTATGTAAGTGCTGATGAATATTTAAAATGGTTGAAAGAAGGAATTGCTAATTTTAAGTGATTAGATAAATAGTCAATTAGCAATTAGAAAATAGAAAATAGAAAATAGAAAATAGAAAATAGAAAATAGAAAATAGAAAATAGAAAGAAACTAATTAAGCATCTATTCCAAAAATCTACAATCTAAAATCAACAATAAAAACAAAAGGTTAATTCAAGCAAAAAGCACTCTAAGTCAAATTTAGAGTGCTTTTTTATTTATCAAGTAATGTGAGAAGGGAATTTATTCTTATAAGAATTCTCCGTGTTGAGAGATATCTAATCCAAGTTCTTCTTTTTCTTCAGTAACTCTTAGCGGAGTAATTTTGTTAACGATGAAGAATAAAGCGTAAGAAGCTACAAAGGCAAAAATTGAAACAATAACCAAAGCAGTTAATTGGTTGATGAATAATGTTGGAGTACCGAAGATTAAACCTTGGTTATCTCCAACTGCTGGGTTGATTGCTTTTGAAGCAAAAACACCAGTTAAAAGCATACCTACCATTCCGCCAACACCGTGACAAGCAAATACATCTAATGCATCATCGATTTTTCCTTTAGGGAATTTGCTTACTACAATGTTACTCACAATTGCAGAGAATAAACCGATAGAAATAGCGTGAGAAATACTTACGAAACCAGCAGCAGGTGTAATAGCTACAAGACCTACAACAGCTCCGATACAAGCTCCAAGAGCAGATAATTTATGACCTAAAATTTTGTCAAGGAAAACCCAAGCCATTGCAGCAGCTGCAGCAGCAACAGTTGTAGTTCCTAAAGCTTGAGCAGCAAGACCATTTGCTCCTAAAGCAGATCCAGCGTTGAAACCAAACCATCCGAACCAAAGTAAACCTGTTCCTAATAAGACATAAGTAATTCTCGCAGGATTTGCTTTTTGAACTTTTCTTTTTCCTAAGAAGATGGCTCCAGCCAATGCAGCCCATCCAGCACTCATGTGTACTACTGTTCCTCCAGCGAAGTCCAAAACTCCCATTTTGAAGAAAACTCCATCAGGATGCCAAGTCATGTGAGCAAGCGGAGTATATATCAATAATATGAATAAAACCATAAATAGCAAATAAGCCCAGAAACGGATACGTTCTGCAAATGCTCCAGTGATTAATGCAGGAGTAATGATGGCGAATTTTGCCTGAAATAATGCGAATAAAATAAATGGAATTGTTGGTGCAAGGCTCCAAGCTGTATTAGTTCCAACTCCTTCAAAGAATAAATTATAAGATGGGTTTCCGATAATTCCTCCAATTGTTGGTCCAAAAGCCAATCCAAAAGCTACAACTGTCCATAGAATAGTAACAATGACCATTGCCATAAAACTTTGAAGCATAGTACTAATTACGTTTTTCTTACCTACCATACCTCCGTAGAAAAATCCTAATCCAGGTGTCATTAACAATACAAATGCAGTTGCAACGATCATCCAGGCAGTATCTCCCGTATCAAACTTTACAGCTTCTGCAGGAATTGGGTTGTCTACAATGATAAAGTTCGAAATAAAGGTTAGTACCAAAATCGTGATAAGAATCACACTTAAAATAATTTTTCGCATAGTTATTTAGTTTTAAATTTTTTATAAAAGTATAAAATGATTTGATACCCCCTAAAAAAATAGGGTTGTGTGTTTAATTTTTGTTAAATTTAAAATTTAACCCCTCTGATTTTGCGTAGATTTCTTAAAACAAACTTAAAATTTATAATTTAGCAACATTCTTTTTTCACTTAACATCATTTTTGATAATTTTTGAGGTAATTGATTGCTATTTTTTGTAGGATAATTGATATTTGTTATTTAAAAAACGTCTTAAGTTTGTTGTAAAGAATATTTTTTAATCTTTTTAACAATTTTGGTGATTATAATATAAAGAATGGAAAACAGAAAAATTAAATGGGGAATAGTTGGACTTGGAAATATAGCAAGTCAGTTTGCATCTGATTTGTTATTGATTGAAAATGCTGAATTGACGGCAGTTGCGTCTAGAGACTTTTCTAAGGCAGAGCAATTTGGCGAGAAATTCAATGCTTTAAGAATGTATAATTCTTATGATTTGCTATTTGAAGATCCAGAAGTTGAAATTGTTTATATCGCAACTCCTCATAATTCTCACGCCGAATTGTCTATAAAAGCATTAGAAAATGGCAAGCATGTTTTATGCGAAAAACCAATGACATTATCGTATAAAGATGCTGAAAGAATAATTGAAGCTTCTAAAAAGCATAATAAATTTTTTATGGAAGCATTTTGGACACGCTTTATTCCATCAGTTCAGGATGTTTTACATAAAATCAATAATGGAGCAATTGGAAACGTAAACTACATAAAAGCCGATTTTGCCTTTTACGGAAGTGAAACAGAAAACAAAAGGCTCTTTGATGCGGAGCTTGGTGGCGGAGCATTGTTTGATATTGGAGTTTATCCGTTATTTATCTCCTATATACTATTAGGTAATCCAAAAGAGATTTTTGCGAGCGCCATTAAACATAAAAATAATATCGATTTACAGACTTCTATGATTCTGCAATACGAATCGGCTCAATCGGTTCTTCATGCTTCTATAGTTTCAGATTCTGATATGAAAGCTGTTATTTCTGGAACCGAAGGTCGAATAGAATTAAACGCGCCGTGGTTTGTTGCAGATGGGTATTCTTTATTTAAGAATGAAGAAAAGGAAGCTGTTTTTACTTTGCCAACTCTCGGAAAAGGATATTCTTACGAAATTATAGAATGCCAAAATTGTATTTTGAATAATCAAATTGAGAGTGAGTTTTGGTCACATCAGAATTGTTTGGATTTAAGTAAGATAGTAGAGGAGGTTAAGAGTCAGATCGGACTTACATTTTAAATAATTTATTTGTAATAAAATATTTACATTTAATTATTTTTCATTAGTTTTAAAAACAATTAATGAAAGATAATTATGTTAACAAAAGTTTACGGAAGTGCCGTATTTGGAGTTGAGGCTACAACCATTACAGTTGAGGTACATATGGATGCAGGAATTGGGTATCACTTAGTTGGTCTTCCAGATAGTGCGATAAAAGAAAGCAGTTTTAGAATCGCAGCAGCGCTCAAAAATAATGGCTATAAGATGCCGGGAAAGCGAATCACGATTAATATGGCTCCGGCAGATCTTCGCAAAGAAGGTTCCTCTTATGATTTGACTTTGACAATGGGAATCTTGGTCGGTTCAGATCAGATCAAAGCTCCTGAAATTGAACAGTATATTATTATGGGTGAACTTTCTTTAGACGGAAGTCTGCAGCCTATTCGAGGTGCTTTGCCTATTGCCATAAAAGCCAAAGAAGAAGGTTATAAAGGATTTTTTCTTCCGATCCAAAATGTAAAAGAAGCCGCAATTGTAGCAGGTTTAGATGTTTACGGAGTTTCAAATCTTAAAGAAATAATTGATTTTTTTTCAGGAAAAGGAACGCTACAGCCAACCGTTATCGATACCAGAGCAGAATTTTATAAAACCTTAGATTTTCCCGAATTTGATTTTTCTGATGTGCGCGGCCAAGAAAGCATTAAACGCTGTATGGAGATTGCTGCAGCGGGCGGGCATAATATTATTTTAATTGGTCCGCCGGGAGCAGGAAAAACTATGCTGGCCAAACGAGTTCCGAGTATTTTACCGCCAATGACTTTGCGTGAAGCTTTGGAAACGACTAAAATTCATAGCGTTGCAGGAAAATTAAAAGAAGTCGGATTGATGAACCAAAGACCATTTAGAAGTCCGCACCATACTATTTCGAATGTGGCGCTCGTCGGTGGAGGGAGTTATCCGCAGCCTGGTGAGATTTCGATGGCGCACAATGGCGTTTTGTTTTTGGATGAATTGCCAGAATTTAAAAGAGACGTTTTAGAAGTAATGCGTCAGCCTTTAGAAGATCGAGAAGTGACCATTTCGAGAGCTAAATTTACCATTACGTATCCTTCATCTTTTATGCTGGTGGCAAGCATGAACCCAAGCCCTAGCGGATTCTTTAACGATCCAAGCGCGCCAAACACGTCTTCGCCACACGAAATGCAGCGTTATATGAGTAAAATTTCTGGACCTTTATTAGATCGAATAGATATTCATATCGAGGTGACACCAGTTCCGTTTGAGAAACTAGCAGATGATCGAAAGGCAGAAAGCAGTGTAGAAATTCGTAAACGTGTTACGGCTGCGAGAGAAATTCAAACGAAACGATTTGAAACGATGGAAAATGTACATTACAATGCCCAAATGAGCAGTAAACTGATTCGAGATTTTTGTGTTTTAGACGAGCCATCAAAAGAATTGCTTAAAACCGCAATGGAACGTTTGAATCTTTCTGCAAGAGCTTACGACAGAATTTTGAATAATAAACTTATTTATGTATAGTTCATTTTTTATAGTTTAAAATAGCTTTTATTTCGTGGGCTTACTCAATTAGAAATTAGTTTTTGTTCAGATTATCAGTGTTTTACTTTATTGTTTGACTTATATTTTTTAAATTCACAATGGTAATAGAATCTAAAGGTGAAGGGATGGAGAAAAATAAAATTTATGACCGCGATTTCAAAGTGAATGCAGTCAAATTGGCTCTTAAATCAAATCGTTTTAAAGTGGCGAAAGAACTTGGGATAGCGATAACAAACATCTATAGATGGCAAGCTGAATTTCAAAAATATGGAGCAGATAGCTTTTGTGGAGTAAATAATTTTAGAACCCCCGAACAAAAAAAAAATTCTGAACTTAAAAGAATTCTTAAACAAAAGCTTAAAGATACAGAACTTGAAATTGAAATATTTAAGAGTGCGAGTAATTATATTCTTGAGGGAAGACTAATGATTTTTCATTTTATTGAAAACAATTTAGACAGATATCGGCTGTATAGAATGTGTAAAGTTTTAGGTACAAGTCAGCTTGCATATTATAATTGGAGAAATAAAATACTAACTCCAAAACAAATGCAGACAATTTTTATAGAGAAAGAAATAACTTCTGTGTTTTATGAATATAAGCAGAGATATGGTAATGCAAAAATCTCAGCAGAATTAAAAAGCAGAGGAATTAAAATATCAGTTTCTAAAGTTACTTCTCATATGAAAAAATTAGGTCTTGTTAGTAAGCGTAGTGTAAAACATAAAATTAAATCTTCTTCGCCGTTTGTTCCTTACAATCCTTATATTTTTCCCCATCTTTTAAATAGTCCTTTTAAGGTCGAAGAAACTTCTCAAGTTTGGGTTTCAGGCATAGCCAGTGTCGAAACAAATGAACAGCTTTTATTTCTAACAATTATAATGGATTTATTTGATAGAAAAATTATTGGGTGGAGTCTGAGTGATGGATTGACAACGAAAGAAACTTCATTGGCATCGTGGGAAATGGCAGTTCGTACTAGAAAAACTAAGAAAGGGTTGATATTTCATTCTGATCGATCGCCTCAGTACGCTAATAATTTGTTCACTAGAAAATTAAAATCTTTTAAAGGTGTCATGCGAAGTATGAGCCGAACAGGAAATCGTTTAGATAATGTTTCAGTTAAAAGCTTTTTCGTTTCACTTAAATCTGAATTAGTCAATCTTAATGCTAATTTAACTAAAGGGGAAATGGAAGAACGAATAGTCAGATATATTAACACTAAACATTAAAGGGAGGATTCTAGTATATATAATTAAATATCAGTGTGATTGTATGAAAAAATATAAACGTGCTTTCAAAGAAAATGCAGTAAAATTAAGTTATGAGAGAGGGAAGGGGCAAATTGCTAGCATTGAACGGGAATTGGGAATAACACCAAGTTGTTTGTATCGATGGCGACAGGACTTTGAAAAATTTGGAAAAGGAAGCTTTTGTGGAACTGGCTACTTAAAATTAACACCTGAGCAACATGTAATTGCTGACCTTAAAAAAAAAGTTAAAAATTCAGAACTCACTTTAGAAATTTTGAAAAGAGGAAGTAAGCATGTTGCTCAAGGAAAAGTAAAAACGAAAGAATTTATAGAAAAAAATAAACATAAATTTTCAATTCTAAAAATGTGTGACACATTGGAGGTGTCTAGAACAACATATTATAGAAGGAAGAAACAAGAGCTTTCAGATACTGAAGCTCGAATAATTTTGTTAAAAGATGAGATAGTATCTGTTTTTTTTGAGTTTAAAAAGATGTATGGAGGTTTTAAAATTGCTAAAGAACTTGAAAAGAGAGGATTTAAGATATCAGGAGGACATGTAACATCGTATATGAAAGCATTAGGTTTGCGTAGAAAATCCAAAAGAAAGTTTAAGTCAACAACTGATTCGATTCATAATCATTATATAGCTCCAAATGTATTAAATAGACAGTTTAATGTTAATGAGTCCTCTAAAACTTGGGTTTCGGACATTACCTATATACAGACCATGAGAGGCTTTTTGTATCTTACAATTATTATGGACTTATTTGACAGGAAAATTATTGGATGGAGTTTAAGCGACACAATGAGTACAAAAGCAACTACTTTGCCCGCTTGGGAAATGGCAGTAAATAACAGGAAAATCAGTAAAGATTTGATCTTTCATTCTGATAGGGGTGCTCAATATGCTAATAAATTTTTCAGTAAAACATTAGACTCTTATAACTGTGTTAGGCGTAGTATGAGTCGTAAGCAGAATCATAATGACAATGCCGTTTCCGAAAGTTTTTTCCATTCTTTTAAATGTGAATTAATTCATGGGAATAAACTCTTGCCAAGGAAACAGATGAGAATCGAAGTATATGAATACATTGAAAATTGGTATAATAAAAAGAGAAGACATTCATTTTTAGGCTATAAGACAATCGAAGAATTTGATAGAATTAATAATTTACTCTAATTTTTTTGAATTGCTTTAAACTGTTTTATAACGTTATTGAGTGTAAAGAAGCATACTAATGTCTTTTTATTAGATAATGGCTAAAAAAACGCTTATATACAACCTTCCTCGTGTTTCAAAAATGGTATTTGTATTTGCTCTTCTAAATCAATTAAAATAAAAGTATTATCCAATACTAGTCAAAGTATCTGTAATTAAAAATATTATTTTTGAATGTATGCAGATTTTAAGTGTGAAATTATACACCTAATGAGTTTTCGATTTTCAGTTTATAAAACAATAAAAATAATGGCGAGTAGTGTGTTATACTTAATACCGACTATTGTTGCGTATATCAGAATACGGTATTTGTTTTTGCATTAACAGATATATCAACTTCTTATATGGTAGAAGGGATGATGATTTAAGCATGTAGAGAGAATAGTCAAAAAGATAAAAGGCGGTTTGATTGGAATTAAGAATGTAAAGCCATATTCTAAGAAGTAAGCAAACTTAACGTTGTATAATTCAGATTTTATGCTTTCGAATTTTCAAAAGTTTTTTTCTAAAGTGTTTTGGATAATTAAGAACATAATACTTTTCAAAGTTTTTTTGAAAATAATTTTCTAATTTTTGTATATCTTGGAAATAATTAAAAAAAACTAAACGATAAGTTTGAAACTTTTTAATATCAAATAATTCCTCATTAAAGGCATAATCTTTTTTTAAAAATAAAGATTCTTTTAAACTGAATAATATAGTTTTTAATTCGTCATCAACGTATTTACCTGAACTTAATATCCTGTTAATTGTTTTAATTGTACCTGTTCGTCTTATTTGAAAGAATGATAGCAAAGAATTCTTTTCGTAATTATAAATTTTAAGCGCTTTCAAGTTATCGTATGTAAGAAGTTTATCAAATTCTTCACTTGATGGATAGTAATTTTTTAGATGTATATCCTGTTTAAGAACTCTAATAATATGATAATTATTTGAGATAATTAAATTAGTTTTAAACGAGATGTAAGGCAAGATTGATTTCTTTTCTTCTCTTTCAACAAGGTACACATTTAGAAAGTAAAAAATATAACCTGCTATGTACGACAAACATAGATTGTCAATAATAGTTTCTGCCTTATTTGCGTTGTTTGTAAATATCCAAAACGTGTTAAATTTAAAATCAATAAAATTTATCCAAAATGTAATAAGAAATGTAATAACAAATATTACTGAAAGACCTTTAATTTTCATAAAGCAAAGTTAAAATATTGGAAAGTTTAGTATCATCAAAGAAAAACAATTTAAATAATAAAACCATTTTTTCTATGCTTATTTTCAGTCATTTCGTAAAACCGTAATGAAGTTAAAAAAACTTTTAACTTCCCTTATGTTTCAAAAAAACGTTAGAAATGATAAAGACTGCAAATTGGTATTTCCTATCGGAGAAGTTAAAAAGAATACTGTATAATCTTATCAAACACTCACGACAATATTAAACCTATTCTAATTGCACTAAGAACATAATTTCGAGAAATTTTAGGAGTTAATTTATAGATTTTTCTTTTCTTCTTCTTTCAAATATCTCATTTATGTCTAAGATTTATGTATTGCTTAAGTTTTCCTACGTTGATATTTGATTTTATCCTTTTGTAATTTTAGATTCTTAATCTGATTTTTTTTAGATTTAAAACGCATTACAGCCTCATGATTTGACTACAATCTAGATGGTTATAAGGATGTTTTATCAATTTAAGGTATAATGATATGGTTTAAAAATAATAATTTCTTATAATTTGTTTTTTTTTAATTACATTTTAAGATTTAATAGTAGGATTTGAGTACATTAAGATATTAGTATTTACCTTCGCAATATTTGTTGTTTTATATTTCAATGCAAAAACCTTGTGAAATATTGGTTTCATTGATGTCTTTACATTTTTTAATAACATAACGATTATATGATATTTATTAATAAACATTTATATTTATAGTATAATAATTATATATCATTCGTATTAGTTTTAAAAAAAAAGTATGCTAAACAAAAAAAAAAACGATGAGGTTAAAATAATAGTTAATACATTAGTGGTGTTACCTAAGAAACTGGCAGATGATATAAACAATGTTTTTCCAAATAAAATATCAAAAAATCATGTCTATTCTTTTATTTCTCTATTAGTTACTAGATCTCATCAAATTGATAAAACAACAACATCTGCAGTCCCGTTTTCTTCGAAAAAATTTACAATATATTTTGGGAGTTCATATCACAATTGGTTAAATCTTTTATTGGATTCTCATATCGTAATGAGAAATTCTTATTATTCAAAAGATAAAAAAGTATGCTTAAAGTATTGGATAAATCCAATTTACAATATAAGGGAGGTTCCTAAATTAAACCATAATTGCAATTATATTGAGATCCCCATAAAGTTATCAATAGAAATGACTAAAAAAGAAATTAATTTTCAAAATCTTGTAACCAATGATTTTAAAAATTTAATATTCAATGAATCAAAACTTTTGGATATTACCAAAAGACATTTAGAAGACTTTTCTATGGAAAATTTTTTAGTAGACGAACATATTGATGAGAAAGTTGTTGAAGAAGTCTTTAAAGTGCAATTTACAGATAATTCTGGTCAAATACACAACATGTTCATGAATAGGACAGATGCATTAATTAATAGTAAAAAGTATAATCAAAATTTAATTTATGATAAGAAGAAAAATAAATTTTATTCTTATAAATTAACAGATTTTATTATTTTAAAGAAATCTGAGATTGAGCGACATTTTTTGGAAACTATATTGAGATTGCTTAATAAAAAAATGTATGCTCGAAGAAATAAAACAAATTTTAGAGTTGATACTAATTTGACGAATTGTCCAAATATACTTTTTAAACAAATTATGGCAGATAATGACCTTTGTCAAATTGATATGTCAAATGCTCAATTTGCAATTTTTGCTTATAGTGTTATCTTAAAAGAACTTATTATTCCAGACATAGCTAGAGTTCCAAGTAAAAAAAGAAGTAAATTTCAAACTAGCGAATCTCTACTTAGAAATGAATTGGAAATACTTGCTGAATCTGATGATTTTAAAAAGTTTGCTAGTTTAGCTAGTGGGGGTAATTTATACGATGAAATTGTTAGAGAACTCGGTTTGAAAAATAGAGAGGAGGCAAAAACAGTTATGTTTCAGATATTATTTTCAAGTCATATAAATAGCAGCAGTTTAAAAACTAAATTTAAAATTATCTTTCCAAATGTTATTAATTATATTGACAGATATAAAAAGTGCTATGGTCATAAAAATTTTAGTGTAGGATTACAAAGAAAAGAATCTGAAATTTTTATTGATGGAGTTTATGAAAGACTTAAGAAAGCTAATATTGCCACAATTACAAGACATGATTCTATAATTGTAAGCTTTGAAGACGAACAAAAAGCATGGCAAATAATTAATGAATATTTTAGAAGTATAAACTTTAAATGTAATTTAGTTAGAGACGCACGCATTACTGATAAATTCTATGCAATGAGTAAATTAAAAGGGCTAAAGGAAAAATTAGGTAAAAAGGGTATACTTCAAGTTTTGTGGCGTGCACAAGAGAGTTTCAAATTAGAAGATTATGACCAAGCATTATTAGATAAAGAAAAAGATGTTAAAAATGTAAGAGCACCTAAAAAATCACGTTTAAACTTTAACAAATAATTTTTTTAAAGTAATTAGTTATTTAACGGGGTTTAACTATTATGTAATATCTCAATGGATAAGTGTTTGTTTTATACTTGTTAGTTTTTTTTCGTTATAATAAAAGCTTAATAATATTATTTTGGTTTAAGTTGTTTCAAAGTAAATTTATTGCTATATAATAAGTTTTTTTTCTTATATAAACCTTTTTGCATCTTCAATCATATACAATGTTTTACAATTGGGACAATGTAGGTAATATTCATAATAATATTCCTGTCCTGATTTTAATTTTCTTTTTTTTGGTGTCTTTATAATTACTGGGGTGTTGCATTTTCTGCATTCATCACCTTCAACAGTTATTTTTTTAGTATTGTTTTGGAATCCAATTTGAGAATTTGACTCATATACTTCGTCATGAAGTAAATTGTTATTGTTGATAGCCAAATTTGCAAGTTCATCACATCTTTCGTTTTCAGTATGACCGCAATGACCTTTAATCCAATTAAATTTCACTTCATGTTGTTTTGAGATTAATATTAATAATTTTTCCCATAAATCAATATTAGTAGCTTTTTCGGTTTTGTTTCTGTACCAATTGTTCGCTTTCCATTTTTCAGCCCAACCTTGTGTAATTCCATCTATAACATATCTGGAGTCACTAAAAACATTTACTTTACATTTTTTTTTAAGTTTTTCTAACCCATATATGACTCCCATCAACTCCATTCGATTATTTGTTGTTAAAAAGAAACCTTGATTAAATTCCTTTTTGCTCCCTTTGTATGACATTATTACGCCAAAACCACCCTTTCCAGGGTTTGGCTCAGCACCTCCGTCTGAATAGAGATTAATTTCTGGAATTTCGTTCTCTTCCATATGTTTATTATTTAGAAGATTAGTTGATATTTTCGCCCACTTGTGAGATTGGCAAATCTAAAGTTTTGTTAATACACTGAGCTTTTTTACTCCTTTCTCAAATATAGTTAAAATGTATCAATTTTTAACTATACCTAAAAATTGATATAATGTTTTAAAAAGCTTTATACAGATTTGTTGGGTTTGAAATATATCAAAAGATACTAGCCTATTTTTGATGTAATTTGTAAGAAATGTATTATATTTGTAATAATTAAAAATAGATTATGATAACTACAGCAAAATATATAAGAGTGTCATCGAAAGGTCAAAATGAAGCTAGGCAAAAAGATTCATCTATGGTTGAATATTTTGATACTATCTCTGGAGTAATACCATTTACAGAAAGACCAGAAGCCATAAGACTACTAGAAGACGTTAGAACTGGAAAAATTAAAACAATTGTTGTTCATTCAGTAGATAGATTGGGTAGGAATGCCTATGATATCCAAACTACAATGGAGTTACTTAATAGGGAAGATATAAATCTTATAGTTGAGAATCTTGGTTTGCATTCAAGAATTGACGGAAGACAAAATCCAATTTTTAAAATGATATGTGATTTACTAGCGAATGTTTCTCAAATAGAACGAGAATCGATAAAAGAAAGAATTGCAGAAGGTATAGCAATCGCAAAAACAAAGGGAAAATATAAGGGGAGAGTGAAAGGTATTATAGAAACAAATGAAGAATTCTTATCTAAATATAAATCAGAAATTAAGCTTATTAAAAATGATTCATTTTCATTAAGTCAATTAAATAAGATGACAAACATTTCTATAAATACAATAAGAAAAATTAAAAGTATGTTATAACAAAAAAAGAGACACCTGAAAATGTCTCTCTTTATTGTAAATATGTTTAAATTTTATTTAGTGCAATAAAAGAAAATTTAGTTTCAGTTATTATATTTCCTGTTGCATTTTTTACACGATATGTGTATGTCGCATAAACCATAGTCCCATTATTGACCTGTCTGACGTTATCTTCGATTTTTTTTGCTAATGCATATTTACTTGCACTTTCGCTATCTCCATATTTTTCGTAATTTTTTTTTCTATTTACTACTTCTTCTTTATTTTTTTCAAAAAGAATATTAACAACGTCTTTGTTTTCTGTTTTGAGACTCACTAATTCAAAACTTTCAGGATCATTAAGTTTATTTTTTACTGTCTTCTCTATAAATTTTTCTAGTTTTGATTGTTGAGTACAGCTTATTACAGTTAAAGAGATTACAATCAATAGTAATATTTTTTTCATTTTCGATTTTGTTTTTAGTTTTGAGTTATATCTTTAATTAAATCACTTTCTTTAATAATATATACTGGATTGTACATCATATTAATTCTAACTTTATATGTTTCTTTTGTAATATTGTCAATAAAATTTACTTGAAATTTCCAATTTCCTTCATTGCCATCTGGTTCATACATTTTGTTAATTGCTGCTGTTATTTCAGTTGGGGTTGTTGCTAGTTTTAACATATTTTCTCCTTTGGCTCTATTTGTTGTCAGTCCAGAACTTTTTGCTAATTTATTCGTCCAGTTTTCAGGTGATGGTACTTGCCCTACTTCTACGATAGTAATGTTTGAAAAACCATATTTATCTAATTTTTTAGGTATTCTTTCTCTAATTGCCTTTATAACTGCTTCCGATAGATTTCCCTGTTTGACTGTCTGAAGGAATTCTCCCTCATAACTCTCTTTTACTTCTAGCACTTTTTCGCCAGTTTTAGGAGCAACTTGTGCAGATAAACTAATCGATAATGAAAAAGCTAAAAGAGCAATAATTGTTTTCGATCTTCTCATTTTTTAAATTTTTGTTTTTTAATGATTTATGTTTTTATTTTAAAAGTAAAAATAAAGTCAAGCACTTAAGTTGACATATATGTTTACCTTGTCTGTAAATATATGAAGTATCATTGACATGTATGTCAACAGAACTAAAAAATATAGAATTATATAAGAAGCAATTTGGAGAAAGGCTTAAGATTATTAGAGAATCAAAAGGAATGACTCAACTTGATTTGGCAGTTGCTATAAATAATTTGAGTACTGATTCATTTGTTGAAAAAAGCACTATTTCAAGGATTGAAAATTCACGAACAAATGTAACACTCTCTACTATAATTAAGCTTTCTTTAGCGCTGGAAATAGACATTAGAGAGTTTTTCAATTTTAGCAAATCTATTTAATTCGACAAAAAGTCGTTGACCATCATTTCTAAATTTTCATCATCAATTGGATGCCTTAACGGAAGATTTTCATTGAGATATCTTTCATTTATTGGTTTTCTTGCTTCAAAACCAAGCTTAGTACTATTTGGTTTGATTAATTCATATTCTCTCCAACCGAAGATATTTATTGTGACACTATCTTTAGTAACAATAACATGGCTAATTATATCCTTGATTTCAATTTTAAATAATTCTAAGTCTTCGCTAAAATGTTTAATATCCGTTTTCAATGCGTTTTCAGAAGTTAAAATGATTTCGTTAAGTTTACTATTAATATGATTGTATTCTCCTATTTTTGTAAGGATATCAATTTTAGTTTCATTATATTCTTCTCTGGTAACTTCTAAGTCGAGATAAAGGTCTCTTGCTCTCTTTTGCCTGTTTTGAAGCTTTTCAATTTCTTTGTTATTCAAATCAATTTTAACTTTATATGATAATATTTGTAATTTGAAGTTTTCACGAACTTGTTCGTCTTTCGTTTTTTGTGCGTGTCTTTCAACTACTTTGCGTACCATTCTAAATAACCAAGGTCTATTAATTGAATTTTTGCATTTTTCATCCTTGCACACAAAAATATCGATTCTACCTTGTGGAATGACTTTTTGATGCATTACATTACCACATTCGCAATTGATTTTTCCATGAATGATATTAGTATTTACATTAGTTCTACTTCCAAACTTGCTTCTATTATTAATAGAATCATTTGCCATTTGCCATAATTCTTTTGAAACAATTGCTGGTACAGTGAGTTCTAAATCAAGATATTTCCTTTCTCCTTTATGAAAACTATTTCTAATTATACCACTCAGAGTTCCAATTGCAATTTTTCTGCCAAATTCTGATTCAATCAGTGTAGATATATTTCTCATGCCAAGATCTTTTGAAGCCAGTTCAAATATTTTTCTAATCATTGGAGCTTCTATTTCATCAATCATTGGAGTGCCATCTTCGCCTTTAATGTATCCAATGATTTTACCACCAAAAGCTAAGTTTTTTCTCGCTTTTGACATTTTTCCAGAACTTATTCTTGATGAAAGGAGTCTTGCTTCATTTGAAGCCATTACACCTAACATAGAAATCATCATTTCTGAGGCAAATGATCGTTTTCCTGTATTATCAAGCGTAGATATATTTAAATCATCAATATGTATGTTAATTCCTTTTTCTATGTATTCTTCAACTACATTTTGAATATCATTATTTTTTCTTCCAAGTCTAGAAATTTCTAAAACCAAAATATTTTTTACATCCTCATTAAGTTGGAGGTATCTTTTCATTTGAATAAAACCTAACCTTTCATCGGTTTTGGTTGTGGAACCACTTATTTTATCATCAAAGATTTTTACTAATGTTAAATTCTTTTCTGATGCGAATTTTTTAATATCATCATACTGTCTTTCTAAAGATTGGTCTTGTGAACTTACTCTTAGATATGCAACTGCTTTCATGTATTGTAAATATTTCCGTAAAAATACAAAACGAGAATGAACTATATATTAATAATTGTAATTAAAGTTTCGAGAACCATCGCCGATTTGGACAATTCAGAAAATATTATTTCGTCTCATATTGCAGAGGCGATCCAATACAGAAGTTTGGATAGAGAAGGGTGGTTGGGGTAGAATTTTGAATGTGAAGTAAAATGTAAAATGTGAATAAATAGATTCACATTTTACATTTTTAAAACATACTAAAATGATAAGTTATTTTTTATTGTTTGCAAAAATAGCATCCAAACCTTCCATCGCAATAGTGAAACCTTCTTTAAAGCCCATTTGAAGTATCGCTTCCAGATCAGAAAGTTTTTCGTGTTTGATTACGACATCAACAAAAGTAGAGCCGTCTTTTTCGGAGAAAGTAACATCCCAATCAGAACGCGGCAACTCGTCGTTTAGCTTTCCTTCGCTATCGCAAAAAGCATCCAGCCATTTTACATTTGTTTTCGCATTGATCGAACTGTAATCTGCAAGTGCCCAATGTTCTTCGCCTTCAGGGCCAACCATTGCATACAATCTACGTCCGCCTTCCTTAAATTCCATGCTTTTTGTTTTCGATTTCCACGGAGCTGGCGCCCACCACAAATCTAGAATTTGAGGTTCTGTCCAAGCAGACCAAACATCAGGTAATGAAGCATTAAATTCGCGTTTTACGTGTACCGTACTCGTTTCTTTGTTTACGGTAAAATCCATTAAAAGATTATTTTTCATAATATTAAGATTTTAATTCGTCGTTAATTTTATTTCTTTCTACTTTCAAAAATTGTATCCAAAGTTTCCATAGTTGCCGTCATGCCTTCTTTAAAGCCCATCTCAACAATTTTAAGCAAATCTTCGAGACTGTCTCTGGTAATAGCAATATCAACAATTGTTCTTTCACCTTTTTCAGTAAAATTGATGTCCCAGTAAGAACTTCCAAATTCAGAATTCGGATTTCCTTCAGCGTCGCAAAAAGTCGCGGCATATTTAAAGTTCGTTTTAGGGGAGATCGAGCTGTAATCAAAAGTACTCCAGCGTTTCTGATCTTCAGGACCAACCATTGCATAAAGTCTTCTGCCGCCTTCTTTAAATTCCATTATTTTGGTTTCAGATTTAAACGGAAGCGGCGCCCACCACTGATCTAATATTTCGGCTTCTGTCCATGCAGACCATACAGCAGAAAGAGGAGCATCAAATTCGCGTTTAATATTCACCATTTTGTTTTCCTTGTCAATCGAAAATTCATTAATAGATTACTTTCCATTTTCTTTAGATTTTAAATTCATCAATACTTGATCCAATTGGCTAAAACGGCTTTCCCAGATTTTCTTGAATTGTTCCATCCATTGGTCTATTTCTTTCATTTTGTCAATCTTTAATTGATAATAAATTTCTCTACCCAATTTCTTTTCTTCCAACAAATCACATTCGTTTAAAATTTTAATATGTTTGGAAACCGCCTGTCTTGTAGTTTGAAACTGTTCTGCAATAGCATTGGGTGTCAATGCACTCGAAGAAACTAAAACTAATATTGCTCTTCTCGTCGGATCGGCAATAGCTTGAAAAATATCTCGTTTCATTTTTTTTTGAATATTAATCCGCAACTAATCAGTTGCAAATATACGCAACTTTTTGGTTGCGCAATTAAGAAATGATTTTTTTTTAATGAAAAGAACCTAAACAAAAAAAGATGCATCAAAAATGCATCTTTTTCATTATAAGTGTGTTATATAATTATCTTCTAAATTTATTCTTTACAATGATGTCTTTTAGCTTGGCTTTCAGGTCTTCACCTGTGTCAAAAACCATCTGTTCGTTATTCGGAAACGCAACAGCGCGTCTGTCAAAATACGCCAGATAATTATCATCGCAAGCGTTTCTATTTCCTTTATACGTCGAATAAACATTTTCAAAAACATACTCACTGCTAATCGGGAAAGTCTGCACGAGCTGGTTGCTTTTTAAATCTACATAATCAACTTTTGCGGTTACCAGACAAGATTTAAATTGTCTGAACTCATAAACCGTTGCACGCAGCATTTTGTAATTATCTACTTTGATTTCTTTGCCTAAACTATCTTTTACAGGTCTGCCGCGGCTATCCAAAAGTGTTTTTACACCATCTTTTACCTGTCTTTCTTTAATGAATTCTTTTTCTTTAATCTGTTCTGGCGAAATAGCGATCTGTCTGAAACTTAGAATCAGACTATAGTCGTACGTTACATTTTTTTGTTTGGCGCTGTGATAAACCGTCCATTTATCGTTCAAACCGTAAGTTTTGAAATCCAATAAATCCTCTTGAAGCACTTTTGGAATCACCATATTTGTTTCGTTTTTAGCATAAACATCTACGAAATCTGTTCCTTTAAAAAGCGCATCATCCATCAGCTTTTTAGTGTTTTTGTAGCCTGGATTGATGCTTTCCAAATAAGCAAAATCATCGTAAGCCTTTCTAAAATCCATTTTATTATTTGATTTCAAAAGAGCAGAAGCATTCTCGTACAGATATTTAGAAAGAGCATTTTTGCTGTTTACAAGCTCATCAGAATAATTTTCAAAAGGAAAATAAGCGTTTTTTCCCTGCTTCAATAAAGGCAAGGGCAGAAGTGGCCTAATTTTTTCCTGACGGTTATTTAGCTGTAAATAAGTATTGTAAATGCGCTCTGCATTTGCAGGATTGTTCTCTTTATTCAACATTTCTAAATTGCGACTGTCTCGATCCTTTGCTTTTGCAAAAGCTTCTTCAAGCAAATAAACATAATCTTGTTTACCTTTAGAATCCTTTTTGGTGCGAAGCGCTTCAACAGCACGATCAATCGCGCCATCATAATTTCCGTCGCTAAGCATAGATTGAGTTGTTTTGACCCCGCAAGATGAGAAGGCTAAAAACAATATAGAAAAAAGAAAAGTAATTTTTTGCATAGTCTGTTTTTTGAAGGTGTAAATATATCTTTTTTAACTTTCAACAACTATGCCTTTTTCTAATTTATTTAAGGAGCAGAAGGAGCTGTTTTTCATAGGAAGACTTGTCCCGCTTTCGCCTTTATCTCTCCTCCCGATTGCGATCGGGATCCGAGGATATCGGCTCTATCGGGGCTAGATTAGAACGTTTGGTTTTTCATAAGAAGAATTATACTTTATCTAATTTTCTTATTAATAATAAATCTAGGCTAAATATATTTCAGCCACCAGTGCTGATTTTCGGATTTATATTTTCCAAACCAGACACAAGGTTTATAAAGTAATGCTACTACAAATATCCAGATCAAATAAATTGTCCAAAGAGGCAATCCACTTTCTAGATTTTTTGGTCTGCCGAAGGTTCCAGAAGCAAACTCAAGTTGAGTCCAATTAAAACCTTGAGCAAAAAGCATCAATAAAGTTAGAATATGAATGACATAAAAATGAACGACAAAATAAAATAAAGGTACTTTACCGTAAACCAAAGTTATTTTTTTGATTCCCTTTGTAAATTTTTCTGCAAAAGCTAGAAGTAAAAACATAATGCCCAAAGTAGCAAGACAAAATAGAAGAGAAGGCGGATATTTGGTAATATTGATGAATGACAAAAAGGTAAAAACCGAATCTTTTTGAGAAGTCCATAATGCAGGATCTCCGTAGATATTAACCAATCTCATGATGACAAATAGCGTTAAAGCGCTTAAACCTATTTTGACAAATAGTTTTTTTCTTTTTTCAGTTTCGAATACAAAGAATTTTCCCGTTGCAAAACCAACAAGCATAATTCCGAGCCACGGAATAGGAGGATAGCCCATAATAAAAGCTCTTCCAGAAAAAGGAAAAACTACTGGGGCAAAAAAGGGAGATAAAACAGCTTTTACAATTGAGTTTTCTGCAAACGGAATTAAAGGCAAAAGGTTGTGACAAACAATTATGATTAGACCAGTAATTCCTAATTTTCGGTAATTGATTTTTAGCAATAATCCTAGAATTATAAAGCCGAAACCTATTGCGGCGATGACTTCAAATAATAGGGTATGAAAACCAATATCAAAGAACAAACCGAAATTGACAACGGTAAATTCGAGGAAAATTAACCAAAATCCTCTTTTAATTAAATTCTGTCTTTTTGGAGCAAAATTATTTTCGTTTTGAAGTGAAAGATAAACCGAAGTTCCTGCCAGAAAAACAAAAATTGGCGCGCACAAATGCGTTATCCATCGCGTAAAAAACAGTAATGGAGAAGTTGTCGCCAAATCGGTTGGACTTTGGGTAATTGAATCCACATGCATCAAATCCCGAACATGATCCAGAGCCATAATAATCATTACAATTCCGCGTACGATGTCTATAGATGGCTGTCGTTTCATAAGTTTGATTCTTAAATACTTAAGGTAAAACTACTAAATTATTTTTTAAGTTTATTTAAATCTAATAGAACGATAGAAATAGAGATAAGAAAATGAATTGCCTCCAGCTTCAGCTGGAGGTGTGGTTAGTGAAAAAAGAAAAGGCTTTAGCCAAACTTTGAGAGTTTTGGCTAAAGCCTATTTCGTACTATATTTTTCCGCCAGCTAAAGCTGTCGGCAATTGAATAAATTATTGTCTTCTTACCTTTATCTGATACAAAATCTCCCAAAAAATAATAGAAAAAACAGCATTAGCAAAAATGGCAGTTTTCACCTGATACGGATCATAATCTATAAACAAATGTAGATTAGTAAACTGCAAGGCTAGGAATAAAGCCAAAGCCGCTATTCCGATCGCGCAGATAATATTTAAAAGCGGTTTCCATTTCAAACCAAAAAAGGCGTAAATAAGATTTAAAACCGCAAAACCACAACCTAAAGTGATGTAAGGATCTGTTTTTAAAACTGTACCCAACGATAGAATAAATTGAGTAAGCGTTAGATATAAAAAGAATAAAATAGAGTAAAACAGAATTCGTACTTGTGGTTTCATTTTGAATATTTTTTAAAATTATAAGATTTTTTTCTTTTATTTACACTTTAGAAAATGAAAACATAAAAAAGATAAAATTATGGATAAATTAATTAATGATTTCAGCTTTGGGTTATTTATGTGGCAGTTTTTAATGATTGTATTTGGTTTTTTTTTACTTTATATACTCTATTTATTATTTAAGTTTTTACGAAAAAATGTATAATACCGTTTTAAGATATTTAAAGAAAATCCCGTTTCAAAATAAAGAAACGGGATTTTTTTATTCTAAAATTGCTTCAACTTTAGTTTCCGATTTCTCTTTTAGCGGACTATCTGGCTGTAAACTCCAAATAACAAGGAATTTTCCTTTTGCCAAATATTCTTCTGGATGTTCAGCTGTTGGTTCGCCAGCTTTTCCCCACAATAATCCTTGAAGGAATCTATCGCCTTTAAAAACGTGATCAAACTCAAAATACATAATAGAACCGCGGTCTGCTTTGCTTTTAAAACTCTGAATGGCTTTACTTTTTACCGTTCCAACAATGTTTGCGTAGGTTTCAATATCATTATAAAAAGTGCAGGCTTGTGGCGTAATGCAAATATTTCCGTCGCTTACCATATAACCGCCTTTCGGAATTTCTTTTGGTTTTAGTTTTAAATCAGCAATGGTTTGGCTGAAAGAGTTGATCGTAAATAGTAGGAGCAGGGTTGATAGGGTAATTTTGAATTTCATTTTATTTTTTTTAGGTTGATTTGGTAAAGCTAAAATATATTTTTTGGGAGCTAATTCCGCTATCCTTTACAATTTTTTTTATTTTTAAAGAAAAAATAAAAAAGGATTTGCACTTCTATCAGCGATAGGATAATCATTTTATGATAATATTTTCGTTCAGTTTGTCATTTCGACTGAAAGGAGAAATCGCACTAGTTTGTCTACAAAGATTGGCGATGTTTTTTGTGGAGTTTCTAGTGTGATTTCTCCCTTTGGTCGAAATGACAACTAGCTGATTTAAGGAGTATTGAATTAGATTCTGAGAAATAGTTGACCTTACTCAAAGCGAGAATTAAGAAATTCAAAATTTGAATTAAAATCTTTAATCAATTGAAGTTTTTTATCTCTTCTCCACTTCTTTAATTCCTTTTCTCGGGTAATGGCTTCTTGAATCCAAGTAAATTTTTCGTAGTAAACTAAAAATTGAATAAAGTATTTGGCAGCAAACGTATTTTCTTTTGAATCGATATTTTCTTTATGCTTTTGAAGTCTGTGTCTTAGATTATTTGTTACGCCAATATAAAATGAAGTGCGATGTTCATTAGTTATGATATAAACATAATAAGTATGATAACCGAGTTGAGGGTTTAGCATTTTTATTTTTTTGTACGAATATACATAATTTTTATTATTATGTTTCCGCTATAAAATGATATAATCTTTGTGGAATTTTTAGTGCGATTTCTCCTTACGTCGAAATGACAAACTTGGGTGATAATTGAGACTGATAAGCTTTGCGTGGGCTTCTCCCGAAGCCTCGGGACGCTCAGCCTCACAAAAAGTTTAATCTAAAAGGTCTAAAAATCTAAGAAGTCTAAATATCTAATTAAAAAATCCCGCCTCAATTAAGAAACGGGACTTCTAGATATTCTCTTTTTTTCTATTTTTAAACTGTTGCAGCAATTTCTTGTGGCAACGGAATTTGATTTTTAAGTAAATCTTCGAAAGTTTCATGTGCACGAATCAGGATTCCTTGTCCGTTCATCCATAGCACTTCGGCTGGTTTGTATCTTGAGTTGTAGTTCGAAGACATTGAGAAACAATATGCTCCGGCGTTACGGAAAGCTAAAATGTCACCTTCTGTAATTTCTGGAATTCTGCGGTTGTTTGCAAACGTATCAGTTTCGCAAATGTATCCTACAACAGAATAAAAACGCTCTTTTCCTTTTGGGTTCGAGATGTTTTCGATATGATGCGAAGATCCGTATAACATTGGACGGATTAAGTGGTTGAAACCACTATCAACTCCAGCAAAAACGGTTGAAGTTGTTTGTTTTACTACGTTTACTTTTACTAAGAAATGACCTGCTTCGCTCACCAAGAATTTTCCAGGTTCGAAAATCAAGGTTAAGTCTCTGCCGTATTCTGCACAGAAAGAATTGAATCTTTTTGATAATTTTTTCCCTAATTCTTCAATATCTGTTTCGATATCATCTTTTTTGTACGGCACTTTGAAACCGCTTCCGAAATCTAAGAATTGTAAATCTTTGAAATGTTTTGCAGTATCGAACAAGATTTCAGCAGCATACAAGAATACTTCGATATCCAAGATATCAGATCCTGTGTGCATGTGAATTCCAACAATGCTCATTTTTGTATTCTCTACAATTCGCAAAATATGCGGAATTTGGTGTACCGAAATTCCGAATTTACTATCGATATGTCCAACAGAAATATTAGCATTTCCGCCTGCCATTACGTGTGGATTGATACGAATACAAACTGGAATATTTGGATGTTTTGTTCCGAATTGCTCCAGAATTGATAAGTTGTCGATATTGATTTGTACACCCATTGCAGCAACTTCTTCGATTTCTTCTAGAGAAACTCCGTTTGGTGTAAAGAAAATTTTGTCAGGATCGTAGCCAGCGTGAAGTCCTAACTGAACTTCCTGAATTGATACAGTGTCTAAACCAGACCCCATGTTCTTTAATAACTGAAGAATCGCAACGTTTGACAATGCCTTCATGGCGTAATTAACTCTTAAGTTTTCTACCTTAGAGAAAGCTTTAGTTAATCTGTTGTACTGAGATTGGATTTTTTCAGCATCGTAAACATACAATGGACTTCCAAATTGGTCTGCTAACTGCAGTAAATCTTTTGCTTGCATTTTTCAAATTATTTTGAGCAAAGTTATTACTCTTTTGTGTATCAGCAAATAATTTGTAGAAAAATAACAAATTATAACAAATTGTTTGTTTTTAAACAAAAAGTTGCTGTTTAGGGAATTTTGTAACGTTTAAAAGGGACTAAGATCCTAAGGCACTAAGGTACTAAGTTTTTTTTAGCCACGAATTCACAAATTTTTCTAATTTAAAAATGCTGCTGAATTAATTTATGCCACAGATTGCACAGATTAAATGGTTTAATTTTTTTTTCGCCACGAATTCACGAATTTTTCTAATTTTTAATGCTGTTGAATTAATTTTTGCCACAGATTGCACAGATTAAATGGTTTAATTTTTTTTCGCCACGAATTCACGAATTTTTCTAATTTTTAATGCTGTTGAATTAATTTTTGCCACAGATTACACAGATTAAATGGATTGTTTTTTTGCCACGAATTCACGAATTTCTCTAATTTTTGCTTTGCATACCAATGGTTGGAGCCATCGGCTATCTTCTAAAATATAATTCGTGAAATTAAGAAGGATAATTTTCAGCGTCACGTATTAAAATTAATTCGTGAATTCGTGGCGAAAAAAAATAAAAACAAAACCCCTGAATATACATTCAAGGGTTTGTAGTAGTAGTTATGTTGTTATCGGAATAAAGATTTTTAAGATGCTAAAAGAAAAACTTAGAAGCTTAGAATTTCAGCACCTTAGTAGCTTTAATTTACAAACTTGGTAAATCTCCTTTTCCTTTAGTAGGCAAGTTGGTAGATCCCATAAGGAATAAATCTACTTCTCTTGCTGCTTCGCGACCTTCTGAAATAGCCCACACGATTAATGATTGTCCACGACGCATATCTCCAGCGGTGAAGATATGAGGAACGTTTGTCTGATAATTATGAGCTTTGTAATTGCTTCTCATATCGGTTTCGATTCCTAACTGCTCGCTTAACGTTTTTTCAGGACCTGTAAATCCAAGAGCTAATAGCGCTAAATCGCAAGGCCAGATTTTCTCAGAACCTTCTTTTTCGATTAATTCAGGTCTTTGTCCCGGCGTCATTTTCCATTGCACTTCAACGGTTTTTAATCCAGTTAGTTCGCCTTTATCGTTTGCAATAAATTCTTTAGTGTTGATTAACCAGTTTCTGTCGCAACCTTCTTCGTGAGAAGAAGATGTTTTCAACTGCAAAGGCCAGAAAGGCCAAGGTGTTGACTCGCTTCTTCCAACTGGAGGTTTTGGTAAAATCTCAAAGTTAGTAACCGATTTAGCACCGTGTCTGTTAGAAGTTCCGATACAGTCAGAACCCGTATCTCCACCACCAATAACGATTACATCTTTACCAGTTGCTTTTATCTGATCTGGAATAGATTCTCCAAAAACT
Source organism: Flavobacterium ustbae (assembly GCF_003946915.1). Lineage (GTDB taxonomy): Bacteria > Bacteroidota > Bacteroidia > Flavobacteriales > Flavobacteriaceae > Flavobacterium > Flavobacterium ustbae. Next base: position 117,077 of record NZ_RPOC01000006.1, on the reverse strand, counting down.
ACTTTAGTTTGCTGCGTTAAGAAATCCATTGCTTGAACAACTCCTTTGCTGTCAGAACCTTTAGTTGTTGGCAAACCTCTTCTTTCTGTAGCTCCACCGCATAAAACGATAGAATCGAAAGCATTTAATTCGCTTACGCTAAAGTTAACCCCAACGTTTACATTTACTTTAAAAGTGATTCCTTCTGCTTCAAGGATTGCTACACGACGGTCGATAATTCCTTTTTCTAATTTGAAATTTGGAATTCCGTAACGTAATAAACCACCAATCGCGTTATCTCTTTCAAAAACCGTAACGGTGTGTCCCGCTCTGTTTAATTGTTGAGCAGCTGCAAGACCCGCTGGTCCTGAACCAATAACAGCAACCGTTTTTCCAGTTCTTTTTGCTGGTATTTGTGGTTTGATCCACCCTTCAGCAAAACCTCTTTCAACGATGTTTTTCTCGATGTTTTCGATTGCAACAGGCTCTGCGATAATTCCTAATACACATGATTTCTCACATGGAGCAGGGCATAAGCGACCTGTAAATTCCGGGAAGTTGTTTGTAGATTGTAAAATTCTTAAAGCGCTTTCCCATTCTTCCTGATGCACCATATCGTTGAAGTCCGGAATTAAATTCCCTAACGGACAACTACTGTGGCAAAAAGGAATACCACAATCCATACATCTTGATCCTTGTTCTTTTATTTTATCTTTTGCTAACGGAATAGTAAATTCGTTGTAGTTCGAAACACGTTCTGCTACCGCTAAATTACTTTCGTCGGCTCTGCTATATTCTTTAAATCCGCCTATTTTACCCATGACATTTTTAATAAATTTAGTTGTGAGTTGTGAAATGTGAGAGGTGAGTAAAACTTAGCATCTCTGCACCTTTGTAGCTCAGAACCTTTAATTAAGCTATTAATTCTTCTATTTTTTTCTCTTCTGCAATTCTTTGTAATGCTTTTTTGTAATCGGTTGGCATTACTTTTACGAAGTGCTGCTGTTCATTTTCCCAGTCTGCTAAAATTCTTTTTGCTAATGGACTGCTGGTGTACAATGAATGATTTTTGATCAGTTTTCTCAATTTGGTAACGTCTTCTTCTTCCATTGGGTCAAAGGCAACCATTTCCATATTACAAACTGTGGCATCAAATTTCTTTTTAGGATCGTAAACATAAGCTACACCACCGCTCATACCAGCTGCGAAGTTTCTTCCTGTTTTTCCTAAAACAACCACTGTACCACCGGTCATGTACTCGCATCCGTGATCTCCAATTCCTTCTACAACTGCAGTTGCTCCAGAATTTCTAACACAGAAACGCTCTCCAGCCATTCCATTAATATACGCCTCTCCGGTAATAGCTCCGTAAAGGGCAACGTTTCCGATAATGATGTTGTCTTCAGGTTTGAAAGTCGCAGTAGGAGGTACTTTTACAATTAATTTTCCTCCAGAAAGACCTTTTCCTAAATAATCATTACAGTTTCCGTGAATTTTAAATGACAATCCGTTTGTTGCAAAAGCACCAAAACTTTGTCCGGCAGAACCTTCAAAATCAACTAAAATAGTGTCATCTGGTAATCCTTGTGCACCATAGATTTTTGAGATTTCGTTACTCAAAATTGCACCTACAGAACGGTCTGTATTTTTAATTTTAAAGGTTACTCTTGTTTTCTCTTTTCTATAAATAGACGGAATCGCTTCTTTGATAATGTCAAAATCTAATACGTTTTCAAGTTGGTGATCTTGAGTAGTAGTATTGTGATTTGGCTGTGTTTTTGCTTTTTCCGGTTTGTATAAAATAGTAGACAAGTCTAAACCATTAGCTTTATAATGTTTGATCGCTTTGTCTACATTTAATTTTTGAGACTGACCTACCATTTCTTTTAAAGTTCTGAAACCTAACTGTGCCATGATTTCTCTCAACTCTTCAGCAATAAAATACATAAAGTTGATTACATGCTCTGGAGTTCCTTTGAAATTCTTTCTCAATTCAGGATCCTGAGTTGCAATACCAACCGGACAAGTATTTAAGTGACAAGCTCTCATCATGATACAACCAGAAGCTACAAGCGGTGCAGTTGCAAAACCAAATTCTTCTGCTCCCAGTAAAGCTGCTATCGCCACGTCACGACCTGTTTTTAACTGTCCGTCACACTCTAGAACTACACGGCTTCTTAAGTCGTTCAGAATCAAAGTTTGCTGAGCTTCTGCTAAACCAAGTTCCCATGGAATACCTGTATGCTGTAATGAAGTTAATGGTGCAGCACCCGTTCCTCCGTCATAACCAGAAATTAAGATTACGTCAGCTTTAGCTTTTGCAACACCGGCAGCGATGGTTCCAACTCCAACTTCAGAAACCAGTTTTACGTTGATACGAGCTTCACGGTTTGCATTTTTTAGATCATAAATCAACTGAGATAAATCCTCAATAGAATAGATATCGTGGTGAGGTGGAGGCGAAATCAAACCTACATAAGGCGTAGAGTTTCTAGTTTCGGCAATCCACGGCACTACTTTTTCTCCGGGTAATTGTCCACCCTCTCCAGGTTTTGCGCCCTGAGCCATTTTGATCTGGATTTCTTTAGCGTTTGTCAAATAGTTGATCGAAACACCAAAACGTCCAGAAGCCACTTGTTTGATCGCACTGTTTCTTGAATCTCCGTTAATTTCTTTCTGGAAACGTTTAGGATCTTCTCCACCTTCTCCAGAGTTACTTTTCCCGCCAATTCTGTTCATCGCAATAGCTAAATTCTCATGCGCTTCTCTCGAAATAGATCCGTAAGACATGGCACCAGTTTTGAATTTCTTCACAATTTCTGTCCAAGGCTCTACTTCATCAATAGAAATTGGATCTAAATTATTGAATTCAAATAAACCTCTAATAGTCATTAAGTTTGAGCTTTGCTCATTTACGGCATTAGAGTATTCTTTATAACTTTCTGGGCTGTTTAAACGAACAGCTTGTTGTAATTTAGAAATTGTTGTCGGGTTAAACATGTGTTTTTCACCGCCACGTCTCCATCTGTAAATACCTCCAATTTCAAGAGAAAGCAAGTTTGCAATTTTTGAATTTGGGAAAGCTTTTTGGAAACGTTTTTTCACTTCTTTTTCTACTTCCATCAAACCAATTCCTTCAATTCTAGAAGGCGTGTAAGGGAAATATTTAGATGTAAATGTTTTGTTTAAACCTAAAATCTCGAAAATTTGAGCAGCTCTGTACGAATGTAAAGTAGAGATACCAATTTTGTTCATGATTTTTACGATACCTTTTGCAATCGCTTTGTTATAGTTTACAACAGCATAATCAGCTTTTACCCCAGTAATGAAACCTTGAGCCACCTGATCGTGAATGATTTCGTTTACCATGTAAGGGTTGATCGCGCTTGCGCCGTATCCGAACAATAAAGCAAAATGATGCGGTTCGCGAGGTTCGGCAGATTCGATAATGATTCCGAATTTAGAACGAACCTGTAAAATGTTCAAAGAGTGGTGAATGTAAGAACAAGCCAATAACATCGGAATTGGAGCTAATTCTTCGCTAACACCTCTGTCAGATAAGATAATAATGTTACATCCTTCTTCAACAGCTTTGTAAGTTGCTTGAACACATTTTTCAAGCGCTCTTTCTAAACCGTTAACTCCTTTTTCTATTTTGTATAAAGTAGAAATAGTAGCCGATTTGAAATCTGGGTGATCGATATTTCTGATTTTATCCAAATCCTCGTTAGAAACAACTGGATTTTGGATTTTTAATTTTTTACATTGTTTAGATTCGATTTCAAAAATATTGAAATCTCCTCCAATTGCTAAACTAATATCGGTAATGATTTCTTCACGAATACCATCCAACGGCGGGTTGGTAACCTGAGCAAATAATTGTTTGAAATAGTTATACAATAATTGAGGCTGGTCTGACAATACTGCCAAAGGTGTATCGTTACCCATAGAACTGATTGCTTCAGCTCCCTGGCCTCCCATTGGGTTAATGATTGTTTTTAAATCTTCAATCGTGTAGCCAAATAATTTTTGTCTTGTTAAGAAATCTAGTTTTTCAACAGGAGTAGGATTATTGGTGTAAGGAACTTTAGCAAGAGGCAATAAGTTTTCGTCAACCCATTGTTGGTACGGACGTTTTGTAACTATCGCTTTCTTCACTTCCTCGTCTTCGATGATACGCCCTTCATTCATATCAACTAAGAACATTTTTCCTGGCTCCAAACGTCCGTGCTGAATTACATCTTCCGGATCGATGTCAAGGACACCAATTTCAGACGACATAATTACGAATCCGCTATGCGTTAATGTATAACGAGAAGGACGAAGACCATTTCTGTCCAATAAAGCTCCAATTACGTTTCCATCTGTAAACGGAATAGAAGCGGGACCGTCCCAAGGCTCCATGATACAAGCATTGTATTCATAGAAAGCTCTTTTTTCTGGAGACATGGTCTGGTGTTTTTCCCAAGCTTCAGGAACCACCATCATCATTGCCTCTGGAAGAGAACGTCCAGTCATTAATAATAATTCAACCACCATATCCATAGAAGCAGAATCTGATTTTCCTTCTAAGATAATTGGGAATAATTTTTTGATATCATCGCCAAAAACTTTGCTTTGCATCAACTCTTCACGAGCACGCATACGGCTTACGTTTCCACGAAGTGTGTTGATCTCACCATTATGACACATGTATCTAAACGGCTGAGCAAGATCCCAAGATGGAAAAGTATTGGTAGAGAAACGCTGGTGTACAAGTGCAAGACGAGTTACCAGTTCTGGATCTTTCAAATCTATATAATAACGGCTGATGTCTTCTGGCATCAATAAACCTTTATATATTATAGTAGTGGTCGATAAACTAGTAAAATAAAACATGTGGCTTTCAGAAGTTTTAGATCCTCTTACGGCATGTTCTGCAATTTTTCTAGCTGCAAAAAGTTTTGCATTAAATTCTTGTTCTGTTAAATCCTGTCCGTTTTTAGAAACGAAAACTTGTTTAATAGTTGGTTCTTTTTCTGCGGCAATTTGCCCTAAATTTTCAACGTCAACCGGCACATCTCTCCAACCTAAAACTTTTAAGTTTTGGTCTTTAATAGTAGCCTCAAATGCATTAATACAGAAAGAAACTTGGTTTTTGCTTTTTGGTAAAAAAACCATTCCTACTGCATACTCACGCGCTTCAGGGATTTCAAAGTCACATACTTTCTTAAAAAAATCATGAGGAATGTCGAATAAAATTCCGGCCCCGTCACCAGTTCTTCCATCAGAACTTACGGCACCACGATGTTCCAATTTAATTAAGATGTCTAATGCTTTGTGAATAATATCATTTGACTTAATACCATTCAAATTACAAATAAATCCTGCACCACAATTGTCGTGTTCAAATTCAGGCAGATAAAGCCCTTGTTCTTTAACTCTCATTCTTGATATTTTTTTTACAAAAATAAAGATTTCGTTAAATATAATGTATTGAATTTATCTATTCGCTTTCATTTTTATAGGAATATTAGAAAAAGGGTTCTTAAATGATAAAATTATCAGATAAAGCATTGCGAATTATGAAAATCATAATTGCGATTAAAATATATTAAGAAAAATCGTCGCGTAGGTATTGATATCAGTGAAGTTATTGTTAAATCTCAAACGTTTTAGCGTTTTTGTGTTAACTTTTTGGATACAATTGTTTAATGATTTTTTTTCTTTCGATTTAAATAGGTCAACAATCATTTAAGATGCAGTTATTAATTCAAAAAAGATTTTACTTTTAAGTTGTATTTTGTTACTTTTGTCGCACTTTTATTCTGAAATAAATTCAGGACCAGACAAATTCTATATTATGAACATACACGAATATCAAGGAAAAGAAATTTTAGCGAGTTACGGAGTACGCGTGCAACGCGGAATCGTGGCTAATAATGCAGTTGAAGCTGTGGCTGCTGCAAAACAATTAACTGCCGAAACTGGAACAGGATGGCATGTAATTAAAGCACAAATTCACGCAGGTGGTCGTGGAAAAGGTGGTGGAGTTAAGCTGGCTAAAAATTTACAACAAGTAGAAGAGTTAGCAGAACAAATCATCGGAATGCAGTTGATTACGCCTCAAACTCCGCCAGAAGGTAAAAAAGTAAACAAAATTTTAGTTGCTGAAGATGTTTACTATCCTGGAGAAAGCGAAACTTCTGAATTTTATGTTTCTGTTTTATTGAATAGAGGTACAGGACGCAACATGATTATGTATTCTACTGAAGGTGGAATGGATATCGAAGAAGTTGCTGAACACACTCCACACTTAATCTTTACTGAAGAAATTGACCCTTCTGTAGGATTACAAGGTTTCCAAGCTAGAAGAGTTGCCTTCAACTTAGGTCTTTCTGGAAACGCTTTCAAAGAAATGGTGAAATTCATCGACGCATTATACAATGCTTACATTGGTTCTGATGCTTCTATGTTCGAAATCAACCCAGTTCTTAAAACTTCTGACAACAAAATCTTAGCAGTTGATGCTAAAGTAAATATCGACGATAACGCTTTATACAGACAACCAAAATATGCTGAAATGAGAGATATCCGTGAGGAGAATCCAATCGAAGTTGAAGCTAAAGAAGTTGGTCTTAACTATGTTGATCTTGATGGTACTGTAGGATGTATGGTAAACGGAGCTGGTCTTGCTATGGCAACTATGGACTTAATTAAATACGCTGGTTTTGAGCCTGCTAACTTCCTTGACGTTGGTGGAACTGCAGATGCTAAACGTGTTGAAACAGCTTTCAGAATTATCTTGAAAGATCCAAACGTAAAAGCTATCTTAATTAACATCTTTGGAGGAATTGTTCGTTGTGACCGTGTTGCTCAAGGTGTTGTTGACGCTTACAAAAACATGGGTGACGCTATCAATGTGCCAATCATTGTACGTCTTCAAGGAACAAACGCTGAAATTGCAAAAGAATTAATCGATAATTCTGGTATGCCAATTTTATCAGCTGTTCAATTCCAAGAAGCTGCTGATCAAGTTAAAGCTGCACTTTCTTAATTAAATAAGAAATTCAATTATATAGAAAACCATTCCGAAAGGAATGGTTTTTTTATGTTCAAAAGGATACGTACAGACGCTCCGCAGTGCGTCTAACACAAAGTTTAGCGATGTGGTTACGTTACGTAAGATGCACTGCGGTGCATCTCTACAATAAATTCTGTGTAAAAAATATAGCCACAGATTAAAAAGATTAGAAGGATTTAAAAATCTGTGTTAATCTTTTTAATCTGTGGCTAAAAAATATCTTAGCGCGATTGCGGTTAAATCTCCAAATTAAGATTTTTTCTTATTGCCGTTTTTAAAAACCACTTTTTCTACAACAGATGGTTTTCCATTTCCTTTTGGGAATGATTTCTTTTTAGGTTTTCCAGTTGCTGAACCTGATTTTGATGGACTTTGATCGCCTCTATATTTTTCAGAATCTTTTGGAGTAGGTTTAAACTCTTTTCTTTCTGTAGAATTTTCTTTCTTCGGGATTTCAGCTTTATGTTTAGCTAAAACATCATTTGGGTTTTTCGGATTTTCTTTCGTTCCTCTCAAATGAATTACCAATCCGTTTAAGAAATTACGCAAAACCTGATCACCGCATTCCATATAATTCGGATGGTCTTCGGCTCTAAAAAAAGCACCCAATTCTGATTTAGAAATTCTAAAATCTACTAATTCTAAAATTTCAACTATTTGGTCATCACGGAGCATCAAAGCCACGCGAAGTTTTTTAAGTATATCGTTATTTGTCATATTATTTGTTTCAATTTTTTATTGTTTCAATTTTCAAGTTCCCCCAACTTAAATTGTTTGAAGAAAAAGACTTTATTTTTTTACAAAGGTACGTTTTAATAGTAATTCAGGCTATTATTTTTTTGCCACGAATTCACGAATTACAATTGAAATAAATAGCTTTGAGCTTGATTGTAGGAGGGTTTAACTTAAAATTCGTGAATTTGTGGCTATTTCTAAGCATGATAATCATTTAAAACTCCAACCAGTTTATCTAAATCTTCTTTTAAGTGATTCGCTGTTATTACAATACGGTTTAACGATTCGGCTTCTTTGGTATATCTAAAACTGGCAATAATAATGTTTTCTTCTTTTAATTTATGAACCAATTCTTTCGACAATAAATAAATTAGCGGATAGCTTTTATCAAACTTAACATTATCATTTTTGACTAAAATTGAATCGATATAACTTAAATTATCAAGCAGTTTTTGATGCTGTTTTTTATAAATTTCTATAGCATCAGAAAGCGTTTGTACAAAAGCAGGGTTCATTCCTGCAGCGCTTGTAAAAGTTTCGATTTCTTTTATTTCAGTAATAAATTCAGCATCTGAACCAATTACGCCACCCGTTAGTCCAAAAGCTTTTCCTAGAGAAGAAACGAATATTTTTCGTTTAATAGGAAAGTCAATTGAAGTGTAAATTCCTGAGCCATTTTTTCCAATAATTCCTAACGAATGCGATTCGTCCATAACCAGCGTAATTTCCTTTTGATTTGAAATTTCCTTTAAGAAAGTCAAATCAACAGGTTTAGTTTCAAACGAAGGAACGCCATCAGTCAAAATCGTTATTTTTTCAGGTTTTGAATCTAATAAACGATCATTTAGTTTTCCATTTACAAAAACAGGAAGACTATTTTCAATCTGAATAGCCGAATGAATTTCATTTAAATGAAAGAAACAATCAGTTTGGTTTTTTAATTTTTCTAAAACCAATTTTCCAGCCAGCATTCCAGAAGAAACCGTAACAGCATCTTCTGAACCAATATGTTCAGCCAAGAATTTTTCGCCCGTACTATAAGCGCTTAATTTGATATTAGCACTTCTAGAACTTCCGTAAGTTGTTCCCCATTTTAGAATATTCTGAACTACTAAATTTTGAAAAACTGCATTTGTAGGAAGTCCTAAATAGGCTGTTCCACCAAAGTACAAAAACTGTTTTTGGGCAATTTCAACAATTCGATCTGGAAATTTTTCGACTATCATTCGGCTTTGAATTTAAAAATCAACACATAGAAACATAGTTTAATGATTAAAAAAAGAAGTGCAAAAGAAACTAGTTTCTCAGAAATAGTCCCGACGCTTCGGGATGTTTTGATGAAAGTGAAACGCCTTTTTTAGATAAAGTAAGACTATGTTTCTATGTGTTTAAATAAAAAATTACAACAATGTAACTCCAGTTCCGTTTAAATCTGAATAACTTACAACACCATCTTTTATCATAACTCCCGTTGCAATATCTTCAGCCAAAAGCAATGCACCATCCATATCCACATAATCCAATTGCGGAATTAGATGCGCAATAGCAGAAATTCCAACAGTAGATTCGGTCATACAACCCACCATGGTTTTTAAGCCTAATTTTTTAGCTTCTTCAATCATGCGTTTTCCAGGAGTAAGTCCGCCACATTTTACGAGTTTTACATTTACACCATGAAAATGATTAAAGCATTTTGCGACGTCTTCTTCAATAATACAGCTTTCGTCTGCAATAACAGGAAGTACAGAATGTTTGAATACTTCTTTGTGGCCTTCCCAATTATCGGCTTTCATGGGCTGTTCTAGAAATTCAACGCCCAGTTTTTTTAATTCAACAGCATTATTTATCGTTTCATCAACCGTCCACCCGCAGTTGGCGTCAATTCTAAAAATAGCATTGGTATGTTTTCTAAGTTCTTTTACAATTTCGATATCTTCCTTTGTTCCGAGTTTAATTTTGTAAATCGGCCAAGGTAGTTCTTTCATTTTAAAAACCATTTTTTCGATAGAATCAATTCCTATCGTATAATCTGTCAACGGATTATGATCGGTTTTGTAATTCCATAATTCGTATAATTTTTTGCCTTTTTTGCGAGCGTATAAATCATTATAAGCCAAATCTAAAGCGCACAATGCAAACATATCGTCTTTTAAATACGGATGCATTTTTGCCCAAAAAACTTCTGGAGTTTCGTTTTCGGTATTTTCAATAATGCTTCTGATTTTTTCTAAATCCTGAATCATCATCGGAACTGTAATATGATAATATGGGTTAGAAGTAGCTTCTCCAAAACCAGAAAATCCATCGCTTTGCAATTCTACAATTAAAGAAGGTTGGAAATCAATCGATTCTCTTGAAATCGTGAAAGTATGTTTTAGCTTTAAATTGTATTCTCTTAAAATTAGTTTCATTGTAATTCTAGTATTTTTTATTTTTTAATTAGTAGCCTAACCAAAGTAGTGCTTCAACAAAGTGATCACGCCACAGTTTTTCATTATGTTCTCCGCCTTTTACAATTTTAGTTTTATCCAAATGAAGACAATAGCAGCGTTTGGTATCTAATAAACGTTTCATTTTGGTTAAATCGTTTACCATATCATCACTTTCTTTATCTCCGCATAAAAAATAGATTTTTGTTTTGATTTTGGATTGTTTTTCCGCGAAAGCGTAAATCTCATTTGAAAACCAAAAAGAGGGAGAAAAAACACCTGCTTTACCAAAAACATCGGGATATTTTAAAGCGCCGTAATACGAAACCAACCCGCCAAGCGAACTTCCAAAAAGAATTGTGTTTTTAGCCTTTGTTTTGGTTCTGTAATTTTTATCGATATGGGGTTTTAATGTTTTGACGATAAATTCTAAGTAATTATCTGCATTTCCGCCACCATATTTTTCGTTTTTAAAAGGAGTAAGTTCATAAATGCGTTTTTCGTTTCCATGCTCAATCCCGACAACAATTATCGGAGCTTTTAAACTGTCTAATTTTTCATCAATATTCCATTCGCCGACAAAAGAAGTTTTGGCATCAAACAGATTCTGAGCATCTTGCATGTAGATAACAGAATATCTTTTTTTGATGTTTTTGGAATAATTTTCAGGAAGATAAATCCAGATTTTTTTTGAAGTATAGAGCTGAGGCGCCTCAATTGTAAAAGTAGAAACGTTTTTTGAAGCCGTGCTTTGTGCTTTTCCAATAATAGTAAACAGAAGTAAAACTGCTAATAAAATCCTCTTCATTATCCTTGTTTTGTATTTTTATTAAAAAGCAATATTTTAGCTAAAAATAATAAATTGATGAATACAGAAGCAGAAAAAAGAAGCTTACTTTTAGAAATGATTATGTTCGCAACGGTTGACGGTCATTTGCACAAACGGGAGCTTGATTTTTTAAGACTTGTAGCTTTAGAATTAAGTATCAGTGAAGAAGAATTTCAAGATTTATTTCATCAGGAAACAAAGGCAATTCCAATAAAATCAGAAATGCAGCGTATCAATCAGTTTTACAGACTGGCTTTATTGATGCATATTGACGGTATTTTGCACGAAAGAGAATATAATGCCATTCAGCAGATTGCTTTAGAAATGGGATTAAACCTTTCGGCGGTAAAAAGAGTTCTGGGAATGATGAAAAAAACTCCAAATACAATGATTAATCCAATTACATTGCTGGAGATTTTTCAGGAACAGCATAATTAAGCGAGCTGTTCCTGTAGTTTTTTAATTTCATCACGAAGTTTAGCCGCTTGCAAGAAATCCAATTCTTTTGCTGCTTTTTCCATGGTTTTGCGCTTTTCGCGAATCATTTTCTCCAATTCTGTTTTAGACATATAAGCCGTTTCTGGTTCAGCTGCCACAGGAATTGGATGTCCTAATTCATATTCAACTAATGGATTTTTAGTGAAAGCGCTTTCGATTTTCTTGTTTAAAGGCTGCGGAACAATATTGTTTTCCACATTATAATTCATCTGTTTGGTTCTTCTGTAATTGGTTTCATCGATTGTTTTCTGCATGCTTTCTGTAATTTTATCTGCATACATAATCGCTTTACCGTTTACGTTTCGGGCTGCACGCCCAATGGTTTGCGTAAGCGATTTACGGTTACGCAAAAAACCTTCTTTGTCAGCATCCAAAATAGCCACAAGAGAAACTTCGGGTAAATCTAAACCTTCACGAAGTAAGTTTACTCCAATCAAAACATCAAAAAGTCCTTTTCTTAAATCCTGCATGATTTCGATACGTTCTAAAGTGTCAACTTCAGAGTGGATATAACGGCATCGAATGTTTACTTTTGTTAGATATTTAGCCAATTCTTCTGCCATTCTTTTGGTTAAAGTCGTAACTAAAACTCTTTCGTCTAACTCGCATCTAACTTGAATTTCTTCAATCAAATCATCAATCTGGTTCAAACTCGGACGGACTTCGATTATAGGATCTAATAATCCAGTCGGACGAATGATCTGTTCGACATAAATACCATCCGATTTTTGCAATTCATAATCTGCAGGAGTTGCAGAAACATAAATCACCTGATTTTGCAACGCTTCGAATTCCTCAAATTTCAACGGTCGGTTGTCCATAGCGGCAGGCAAACGGAAACCGTATTCTACCAAGTTTTCTTTTCTGCTTCGGTCACCTCCGTACATGGCGTGAACCTGCGAAACGGTCACGTGGCTTTCATCCACAACCATTAAAAAATCACTTGGAAAATAATCTAATAAACAGAAAGGTCTCGTTCCTGGTTGACGGCCGTCAAGATATCTGGAATAGTTTTCGATTCCTGAACAATATCCTAATTCGCGAATCATCTCTAAGTCGAAATTGGTTCTTTCTTCCAAACGTTTCGCTTCGAGATGTTTTCCAATTTCTTTAAAATAATCTACTTGTTTTACTAAATCCTGCTGAATCTCCCAAATAGCACCTTGTAAAACTTCTGGCGAAGTCACAAACATATTGGCGGGATAAATTGTCAAGCGCTGGAATTTTTCTATTACTTGAGAAGTTTTGGCATCAAATGCTTCGATTTCTTCGATTTCATCTCCAAAAAAGTGAATTCTGTAAGCATCATCAGCATAACTCGGATAGACTTCGACTGTATCTCCTTTAATTCTGAAAGTTCCAGGATTAAAATCGGCTTCTGTTCTGGCGTATAGACTCTGAACCAAACTATGCAATAATTTGGTTCTCGAAATCACCTGATCTCTCTTGATTTCGATTACGTTTTTCTGAAATTCTACTGGGTTTCCGATACCGTATAAACAAGAAACAGATGCCACAACCAAAACATCACGTCGCCCTGAAAGCAGAGAAGAAGTGGTGCTTAAACGCATTTTCTCTAATTCTTCATTGATAGATAAATCTTTCTCAATAAAAACTCCCGTTACAGGCATAAAAGCTTCTGGCTGATAGTAGTCGTAGTAAGAAACGAAGTATTCAACAGCATTATCTGGAAAAAATTGTTTGAATTCTGAATACAATTGTGCAGCCAAAGTTTTGTTGTGAGCCAAAACCAAAGTCGGTCTCTGCACTTCCTGAATTACATTGGCAACGGTAAACGTTTTTCCGGAACCTGTAACTCCTAATAAAGTTTGATATTTATCTCCGTCGATCACTCCTTGCGCCAGTTTTTGTATGGCTTGCGGCTGATCTCCTTTTGGACTGTATTCTGAAGAAACTTGAAATTTCATTTGTGTGGGCTGAAAATTTGGATTGTAAATATACGAAGATTAATTGGTTTTGTTTTTGATTTGGTTTGCCACGAATTACACGAATTGCACTAATTTTTTTTAATGCTGAATAATGTTTAGCCACTCCCGATAGCTATCGGGATTCACAGATTAAAAGGATTTTTTTTAATTCAATTTGGAAAAATCTTTATAATCTTTTAATCTGTGGCAAATAAAATTCCAGTAATTCGAGAAATTCGTGGCTAAAAAACATTATTTCAAAAAGTCAATCATCGCTTCATTAACGATTTTGGATTGATCTATAGAAAGAAAATGTCCAGCATCTTTTATGACTCTAGTTTCGCTATTGACTAAATATTTCTTTGCTCTTTCGATGCTTTCTTCGCCATTTATTACGTCATGATCGCCAATTAAAATCAAAACCTGATTATGGATGGATTCTAATTCTTTTTGAGAAAAAGGCATCATTTTGAGCATACTCGAATTTGACTTTGCGTATTTATTCGCAAGATAAAATTGCCTCTTGTAAATCGGACTTATTTTTTCTGGATGTGTCGAAAATGTGGTTAAAGTTTTTCCAAATTTCTTTTCACTCGGAAAAAGTTTCAGCATTAAAGCTGAAGTTGTTTTTCCCATTTTATCAATAAATTTAAAAGTCTGCGCAGGACTTAATAACACAATTCTGTTGATGGAATTTTCTTTTTGCGTGGCTAATAAAGTGGCAATCCAGCCTCCGCGGGAAGCGGCAACAACATCAAATTTCTTCAATTGATAATGGTCGAAAATCTCGTTGTACCATTTAACAATTTCGTTAGCAGAAGGAGAGATTCCGGTAAAAATAGAGTTTCTTGTATAAACGGATTTATTGGGTTCCATTAAAAAATCGATAGCATACACACGATGGCTTTTGGCTAATGCTTTAATGTTCGGATACCACATTGTCGAGCTGGCATCCATTCCGTGAAGTAAAACCAGTTTTTTTCCATTTTTAGGACCTGCAATAATAACATGAGCAGTTCCTAAAGTGGTTTTTACATCTTCTTCGGTGTAAGGAACATCCCAAAGTTTAAGCGCTTTGTCGTAAGCTTTTGTATAAGATTCTTTGTCTTTTTTGGTTTTAAAGCTGTAATCGCTAAATTTTTGTGTTGAAGAACAACCGACAAATAAAAATAAAACCGCAATTTTTAGAGCAGATTTAAGCATGATAGTGAATTATATTTACACTAAAATTACTTCAGATGCAGTTTGAAGGTGTCATATAATTTTAGTTTAAACTATCAAAATTTTAAGGTTTATTCTTTTTTTGAAGACAGATAATAAATCTGCACAAACGCTAAAATAGCATTCGGAATAATAACTGGCCAAAGCCATTGATTGAAATCTCTGTAATCATTTAGAAAAATTCCGTAAATGACAAAACAGATACAGCCAAACATATTAATGAACCGAATTGTTCTAAGGTTTTTGAGCAAGAAACCGCCAACAATAAAAACAGATGCGAGATAGCCAATATATTCTGCCATAATATTAATTTTAAAACATTTACATTAAATGTAACAAAAGGAAATTATAAAATCAAGGTTTTGGATTTGAAAATCAAGTTTTTAAAATTAATGGAAGAGTTTTTTAATTTATTTCTTTTTCCAATTTTCAATTTCTTTTTTCATTTGATTGTGAGTAAGAAAATTTCCATTTTGAATGTCTTCTTCAGCTTTTGCTAAATCACTATTATATTCTTCTAAAGAAGATTTTTTAGTGGTTAATTTCCAAGAATTTCGTTGAGAATCGTTCAAGAAACTCCAAGCGACAATGCGACTATTTTTTTGCCCTTGTGCCATCTCAATAGTTTTGACAGAAGCAGCATTTACTTTCTTCAAGGTTTTATAAATAGCAGGAAGATTTTCTTTTTTTGAAACCAAAGTTGTAAACCAAAGACATTGCGATTGATAGTGTACACTTTCGAAAATCATTTGGGTAATAAAAGCAATTTCTCCGCCTTGGCACCATAATTCATTGCTTTGCCCTCCAAAATTTAAAACGGGCGAATTGACTTTTTTGTCTCTCGGATTAAGATTTTTTACTTTTCTTAACGATCCTTTATTTGCTTCTTCTGCCGATGAATGAAAGGGCGGATTACACATAGTAAAAGTAAAACGATCTTCAGGAACAATGATATTTTTAAAAATAAATCTAGATTCTGTCTGAAGCTGTAAACTAATAGAATCTATTAATTTCGGATTGGCTTCGATAATTTTACTGCAGTTTTCGATTGCTTTTTTGTCAATATCAGTTGCAACAAAACTCCAATTGTAAATGGCATTTCCTAATATCGGATAGATGCAATTTGCGCCTGTTCCGATATCAAGCCCTAAAACAGTTGTTTCTGTTGGAATTTTTCCGTTATTGCCTTCTGCCAATAAATCGGCTATGTAATGGATATAATCTGCGCGGCCAGGAATTGGCGGACAAAGATATTGAGGCGGAATATTCCAGAAATCAAGATTATAATAGGTTTTTAAAAGCGCTTTATTAAGGACTTTTACAGCTCTTGGATCGCTGAAATCAATTGTTTCGATCTCGTATTTATTGATTGAAACGTATTGTTTTAACTCAGGACAATTTGAAATAAGAAGTCCAAAATCGTAACGAGAACGATGAAGATTTCTTGGATGTAAATTGCTTTTTTCTAAATTGTCGTTTGCTTTCATTTTCATTGATTTCGATGGCAAAGATAGTTATTCCATCTTTGAATTAGAATTCCGTAGGAATGATCTATTTTGTAGCAACGGATTTTAATCCAGTTGAAATTGATTGATGATGTTTAAATGAGTTCAATGGGAACAATTCATTTTTTGAAGCTATGTGCCGAACCTATGGTTCTCAAAATCGTGGATATATATCATTATTGCCTCGGATTAAAATCCGAGGCTACAAAATTATTCGAGCAATGGCTCTTTTTTAATCAAAACACTCCATTAAAAGTAAATCTCCGTCTGAATGGGTAATAGAAACAATGCCATCTTTTTCGACAGAATTGCTGCTTCCGGTTCTGTAGCCCATTGTTAAAGTATCGTCTTTTAATTGGTATTTTAAGTTGGTGGAAGAAATACCGTTTACAACTCCGATTGGAATTAATGAAATTGGAGTATTAGCCGTATACCATTTTTCAAATTTTGTTGGAAGAAGGAATATTTTAGAATGATCGTCTAAAATCACGATTTTAAGCAGATTGCGATATCTTACAATATTGGTAAGATTGGTAATCGTATGATCGGCGCGTTTTCCGGTTGCCCAAACGACATTTACGGCAGGAATTTTTCTTTGGATCAAATAATCAAAAGCTTTTTCTAGGTCGGTTTTGTCTTGATCGGGAGTATGAATGATTTCGATTGGAAATTGTGATTTGTAAATTTCTGGATCGAAACCGCGGTCAAAATCTCCCAACAAAACATCGACTTTTATTCCTAATTCGATCACTCTTTCTATAGCCGAATCTAAAACCACAACCAGCGGTGACCATTCTAGCAATTGTCCTAATAATTCAGGATCGCAGGCAGCGCCATTTGCAATTATTAAAGCAGGTTCTTGATCGTCTCGGACTATATGATGTGATGACATGTATGTTTTTTTGAATGAAGTGCAAAGGTAAGATTACCATTTTAGATTTCTGATTTTCGATTTTAGATTTTTTTGTCAACTGCTAAATATTAAGTGCTAAGTGCTTAATAATTAGTACTTAGTGCTTAGAGCCTAAAATCAGAAATCTAGCAGTCTCCTGTGATAGTTGATTTGGCCTAAATGATAGGCTAAATGAGTCGAAAGATGAATTAAAAAGAAACCTGTTGTCATTTCTTTTTCAAAAACAATCTGCGGGTAAATTTGTTCTAAATCGGCTTCGGTTAATGTATCTAAACTATTATTAATAACTTCAATTGTATCTTCTATTTTAGATACCAATTCCCATTTTGGGATGTCTTTTAAAGAAAATTCTAAAGGGCGATTTCTGATGTAGCCTGTTTTTCCAATTTCTGCGCCAATGTACGTATTCAAATTTCCAATTAAATGCAGGCATAGATTTCCAGCCGAATTGGAAATATTTTTATCGACTGCCCAAATTTGTTTTTCGAATTCGTAAGATTCGATTTCAAATTTTAGTTTGTTTAAATCTCTATTTAGAATAGATTTTAAGGTTTGTACAATCATAATTGATTTCTGCTTTTTATCGGAATCCAAATCTCTTCTTCAGAATTTGGATCGTCTTTTTTATATTTTTCATTCATAACAGCAAAATGCGGTCTGTTGTCTACAATATATTCAGAATTTGGAAGCCATTCTGCAAAAATGGAATGGTATGTTTTGTGTGCATCTGCGGCTGGACCTAAATGAAGAAAAACAGCATATAAACCATCAGGAACAATTAAGGTTTTCATTCCTTCTGGAATACTATCATAATTTGAAACTTCTACGGCAGCCCATTTTTCAAAACAATCATTTGGATCAAAATTATCAAAGTGATTTTCTGTATATACTTCTAAAGAATATAAATTAGTATTAATTACATTTTTTATTTCTTTTCTATTTGGCATAAACCCGCTCCATAATTGAAAAGTTTTATTCTCAATGAAAGACATTTCTATTGAATGTCCAAGGAGTTTTTTTTCGGTCAATATTTTAATGATAGGTTGCATAATTACTTAATTTTGTACTTTTTTGTACTCGTTTCGCTTAGGGAGAAATAACCCAACGGATAATCATTTTTGTCTGTTGTATTGATAATATTTCCTTTTACAGTTGCTGGTGGGGACTGAAAAGGGCCACCGACATTGCTTCCGGCTATACTTACCAAGATATTCATGTAATTATAATATTGTTTAGAAATTCCGAAATGCGTTACTTCAACTTCGTCTCCAGCTTTTAAATCTTCATCTACAGCACTGCTAAAAATTTCATTTCCTTGATAGAATTTATCTTCAGAAACATAATAATTTGAAGTTACTTGATTAGAGTAGATATATTTAAATAAATAGAAATTATCTTCGTCTGCAGGATCTGTAAAATAGGCTTTTACTTCGATGTCTTCTCCCGTAAACCCTCCATCATTTTTTTGCTCGATCCGCGTAATTGGCGCAACCGATTTTAAAATTTCAGATGCCGTATACGTATTTCCTTTGCTGATAACGGTTAAAGTATATTCTTCATTAAGTTCGGGATTAAAATTATTGCAGATGTAACGACCAGTTTTATTGAATTCTATAAAATTAAATTTTTGATTTTTACTGTTATTTATAAAAACTATCGCATTTGAAACTACTGGAACTTGGCTTTCAAAATAACCTGTCGTAGTAGATAGTTTAATTGCCTGCTGCTTTCCAGAAGTACCTTTTTCCCAATTTATGGCCGCTTCAATTACCAGTTTTGGCGGAGCAGTATCTAAATCAACATCAACCACTTCTTCACAACCTGTGAAAAATAGCGATGTAAAAATAACGATTAAAAAAACTAATTTTCTCATAAGCATATCTTTAGTTTTTGAATTTATTTTTATTAGAATTTGAAATTATAACTTACAGCAGGAACAATTCCGAAAATAGATAATTGCACCGCTTCGTTTGCGCCAGTATCAACATTTTGGCGAAAGTTAATGGATGCCGCGTTCATGCGATTATAAAGATTGTAAATACTAAAAACCCATTCGCCTTTCCAGTTTCTGTCTTTATTTTTTCGTGGCGTTAAAGTGGCAGAAATATCCAAATGATGGTAAGAAGGAAGTCGATTTTCATTTCTCAAACCATAACTTGGAACTACGATTCCTAAATATACATACTGTCCATTCGGATAAGTTACGGGCTGCCCTGACTGCAATGCAAAGTTAGCCCCAAAAGACCATTTTTCATTTAAATTATAAGCAGACGTAATAGCTAAATTATGTGTTTTGTCGTAAGCAGACGCGTACCAATTACCGTTATTAATTCCGATTTCTTCAGGCGTTCTTCCAGGTGTTTGCTGTTCAGATCTTGAAATAGTGTACGAAATCCAGCCGTTAAATTTGCCTTTGTTTTTCTTTATCATCAATTCTAAGCCGTACGATCTCATTTGGCCGTTTAAAATGACCTGTTCTATGGCGTTGTTAGCAATTAAATCGGCTCCGTCTATATAATCTAATCTGTTCTGTATTTTTTTGTAATAAGTTTCAGCTTCCAAAGAATAGGCATCATTATAAATATTTCTAAAATAGCCTAGCGCCACCTGATCTGCAAGCTGTGGTTTAATATAATTGTCACTCGGCATCCAGACATCTAGTGGAGTAGGAGAAGAGGTGTTAGAAATTAATTGCAGATATTGCGCCATTCTATTATAACTCGCCTTTAGAGCTTGATCTTCATTTAATTGATACGAAATAGAAAAGCGTGGCTCAAAATTATCGTAGCTCTGAATGACTTTATTTTTGCTAAAATACTGAGTTGAAGTTGGAGTGCCTTTTTCGTAAATCTGCATTTCATTATTAAAAACAACAGCTTGATTATTATCGTAATAATTAATGGTAGAAGAACCTAAGCGGTAAAATAAGCTGTAGCGCAATCCGTAGGCGATATTTATTTTTTTAGAAAGCTGACTTTCTGCGTCCAAATATAAAGAAGGTTCAAAAGCATATTTTTTATCCAATTGCTCTGGATTAATTCCTGAATCATCACCAGTTGGCTTAATCGTTCCTGGATTGAATTGGTAATAAATTCCGTTGAGGCCGTAGTTTAGTTTTAATTTATCTGAGATATAATGTTTGAAATCGTATTTAATATTGTAGTTTTTAATTCCAGAATCCCAATTGAATCCAACAAAATCAAGATCTAAACCGTAATAATAATCACTGTAAATTAAGGAAAGATTGGAGAATAACTTATTAGAATACAAATGATTCCATCTCAAGTTTAAAGTTGAATTTCCGTATGTATTGGTAAAACTTTTGTTTAATCTGAAAACGTCTCGTCCAAAATAACCAGACAAATACACGCTGTTATTATCGTTGAATTTATAACTTAATTTGGTGTTTAAATCATAAAAATAAGCTGCATTGTCTTTATTGTCTTCAGAGAGTTTTAAAAAAAGATGCGCATAAGAAGTTCTTCCACCAATTAAAAAAGAGCCTTTGTCTTTTACAATTGGACCTTCGGCAAGCAAACGGCTTGAAATTAATCCGATTCCGCCATTCATGTGAAAATCTTTACTGCTTCCGTCTTTTTGATAAATTTCTAAAACCGAAGAAGCTCTTCCGCCGTAACGTGCTGGAATTCCGCCTTTGTACAATTTTAAATCTTTAATAGCGTCGGGATTAAAAACAGAAAAGAAGCCGAAAACATGGGAAGAATTAAAAATCGTGGCTTCATCTAAAAGAATCAAGTTCTGATCTGCACCTCCTCCACGGACATTAAATCCAGAAGCGCCTTCGCCTGCATTCGTGACGCCTGGAAGTAGTAAAATAGATTTTAGAACATCAACTTCTCCTAAAACCACAGGCATTTTTTTTATGGTCGAAATGGAAAGTTTGTTAACGCTCATTTCTGGAGATTTGACATTTACTTTGCCTTTGTTCTCGGTAATAATAACTTCTTGAAGTTCTTCTCCACCTTCTTTGATGAAGAAGTTGCTTTTTGTATTCTGATGTAAAACAATGTTTTTTAGAATAGTTTGGTAACCAACATAACTGATTTCAATTTCATATTCTCCTTTTGGAGCAGAAAGAGAATAAAAGCCATATTCGTTTGTTGTAGTCCCTATTTTTAAGGACGGAATAAAGAGGTTTACTCCAATTAAAGTTTCGTTGTTTTTGCTGTCGCTGATAGTTCCGCTTAGAGTAAATTTTTCCTGTGCAAATGAGGTAAAAATCGTTAAAATAAAAAGAAAAAATGTGCAGGTATTTTTTGTAATCATTATATTGATTTTGATTTACATAGTTAACAAATTCTTACAACATATTCTTACGGAACTTTTGTTAAACATAAGTTAAGATAAAAAAAGGACAACTTTGCGAGTTGTCCTTTTTGTTTATTAGAAATACAGCTGTATTCTGAATTATTTGATTTTTGCCACAATAGCGTTGAAAGTTTCGCTTGGTCGCATTGCTTTACTTACTAACTCAGGAGTTGGCTGGTAGTAACCTCCAATAGTCTGAGCTTTACCTTGTGCCGCAATTAATTCAGCATCGATTTTAACTTCGTTAGCTTCAAATTCAGCAGCAATAGGAGTAAAGATTGCTTTTAATTCAGCATCTTTTGTTTGAGCTGCTAAAGCCTGAGCCCAGTAGAATGCTAAGTAAAAGTGAGAACCTCTGTTGTCAATCTGTCCTACTTTACGAGCTGGAGACTTATCGTTTGCTAAGAATTTATCATTAGCTTGATCTAAAGTTTCAGATAAAACAATTGATTTAGAATTGTCTAAAGTTTGTCCTAAATGCTCTAAAGAAGCGCCAAGAGCTAAAAATTCTCCTAATGAATCCCAACGTAAATATCCTTCTTCTGTAAATTGCTCAACGTGTTTAGGAGCAGAACCTCCAGCACCAGTTTCGAACAATCCACCACCATTCATTAACGGAACGATAGAAAGCATTTTAGCAGAAGTTCCTAATTCTAAGATTGGGAATAAATCTGTTAAGTAATCACGTAAAACGTTTCCTGTTACAGAAATAGTGTCTAAACCTTTAATGATTCTGTCTAAAGTAAATTCTGTAGCAGCAATTGGGTTTAAAATTCTGATATCTAAGTTAGTTGTATCGTAGTCTTTAAGGTATTTTTGAACTTTTACGATCAATTCTCTATCGTGTGCTCTGTTTTCGTCTAACCAGAAAACAGCAGGAGTACTAGACAAACGAGCTCTGTTTACGGCCAATTTAACCCAGTCTTGAATAGGAGCGTCTTTTGCTTGACACATTCTGAAAATGTCGTTAGCTTCAACGTTTTGTTCCATTAAAACAGTTCCGTTTGCATCAACCACACGAACAACTCCGTCCCCTTTCATTTGGAAAGTTTTGTCGTGAGATCCGTATTCTTCAGCTTTTTGAGCCATTAATCCAACGTTAGGAACGCTTCCCATTGTTTTAGGATCAAAAGCACCGTGTTTTTTACAGAAATCGATAGTTGCAGTATAAACTCCCGCGTAAGAACGGTCTGGAATAACAGCAAATGTATCTTGAGCTTTTCCTTCTTTGTTCCACATTTGTCCAGAAGTACGGATCATTGCTGGCATAGAAGCATCAACAATAACGTCAGAAGGAACGTGTAAGTTTGTAATTCCTTTATCAGAATTAACCATCGCCAAAGCAGGTCCGTTTGCGATTGCTTGATCAATAGTGGCTTCAACTTCTGCTTGTTCAGGTCTTCCAGCAATTTTAGCGTAGATGTCGCCTAAACCATTTCTAGTATCAACGTTTAATTCTGCGAATAAAGTTGCATATTTAGTGAAAACATCTGCAAAATATACTTCAACGATAGCGCCAAAGATAATTGGGTCAGAAACTTTCATCATTGTAGCTTTCAAGTGTACAGAAAGTAAAACTCCTGCAACTTTAGCTTCAGCGATTACATCAGCAGCAAAAGCTTTTAATTTGTTTACGCTTAAAACAGAGCTGTCAATAATTTCACCTGCTTTAAGTGGAGTACTTGCTTTAAGAACAGTTGTAGATCCGTCTTTAGCAACAAATTCGATTTTTACATCATTAGCTTCGTTTACAGTCAATGATTTTTCACTTCCGTAAAAATCACCATTAGACATAGAAGCTACTTTAGTTTTTGAGTCAGCAGACCAAGCACCCATAGAGTGTGGATTTGCTTTTGCAAAGTTTTTAACTGCTCTAGGAGCTCTACGGTCAGAGTTTCCTTCACGTAAAACTGGGTTTACAGCAGAACCTAAAACTTTTGCATATTTTGCTTTAATTTCCTTTTCAGCATCATTTTGTGGATCTTCTGGGAAATTTGGTACGTTGTATCCGTGCGATTGTAATTCAGCAATAGCCGCTTTTAATTGCGGTACAGATGCAGAAATGTTTGGTAATTTGATAATGTTTGCTTCTGGTTGTGTTGCTAATTGGCCTAATTCTGCCAATGCATCTCCAGTTTTTTGAGCATCTGTCAAAGAATCTGGGAAGTTTGAAAGAATTCTTCCAGCCAGCGAAATATCTCTGGTTTCGATTTCAATTCCAGCTGTTGCTGTAAAAGCTTGAACAATTGGTAACAAAGAGTAAGTTGCCAATAAAGGCGCCTCATCAGTTAAGGTGTAAAAAATTTTTGATTTTGTCATTTTCTTTTTTTTTTATAATCGTATCGTCAGGAGTTAACGATGTAAAAGATATATTCGGCTCAAAATGAGCGGAGCAAATATAATAAAATCGCAACGAAAACGGTTGAGTTTTGGTGAGAAAAGACGAAATTAACAGATTGTTATTTCGAGCTCGTTAAATTGCTAAATCGATGATTTTGGTATTAAAAAATTACGGTTTTCTTAGTGCTGAAATTAGGGCATAAAAAAAACTCGTTTCAAACAATATGAAACGAGTTTTTTATAACATTTAGATAAATGATTATCTTCTTTTATCTTTAATCTTAGCTTTTTTACCAGTAAGTTGTCTGAAGTAGAAAATTCTAGCTCTACGAACAGCACCTTTCTTGTTGATTTCAATTTTTTGTAAAGCTGGTAAGTTAACTGGGAAGATACGCTCGACACCAATAGCTCCAGACATTTTACGAATAGTAAAAGTTTCTGTAACACCAGAACCTCTTCTTTGAATAACAACTCCTTTAAAAAACTGAGTTCTTGTTTTTTCACCCTCTTTAATTTCGTAGAAAACAGTGATTGTGTCTCCAGCTCCGAAATCTGGGAAATCTTTTTTAGCAACGAATTCGTCTTGAACGAATTTTAATAAATCTGCCATGATAATTTAAATTATGGTTTTTATATTAGAACAACATTCACGGATCTCGCCAGAGGTTGGTCAAATTCGGGTGCAAATGTAAAAAATAATTATAAATTATGAATTATAAATTGTAATTATTTTTAAATTATTGATAGAATGTATGTTAGTACTCAGTGTTCAGCTTTGTAGTGTTCAGTTAATATTTAGTTTGCAGTTCTTAAACTTTACGAAAAAATTTTTAAACTGAACACTAAAAAACCGAACACTGAAAACTATTTTTCTTCCAGCAAATCTGGTCTTCTAGTTTTAGTATGTTCAAAAGCCATATCTTCT
The DNA here is from genome assembly GCF_003946915.1 of Flavobacterium ustbae. GTDB lineage: Bacteria > Bacteroidota > Bacteroidia > Flavobacteriales > Flavobacteriaceae > Flavobacterium > Flavobacterium ustbae. Next base: position 92,383 of record NZ_RPOC01000006.1, on the reverse strand, counting down.
CGCCACTTATCAATTTTAGCAGCATGTCCGCTTGTTAAAACTTCTGGAACCTTCCATCCTTTATAATCTGCAGGTCTTGTGTAGATTGGGCCTGATAATAAATTGTCCTGAAAACTATCTGTAAGTGCTGAGGTTTCGTCACTTAAAACTCCAGGAATTAATCGAATTAAAGCATCAGATAAAACGATGGCGCCCAATTCTCCTCCAGATAAAACATAATCACCAATCGAGATTTCTTTAGTAATAAAATGATCTCTCACCCTTTGGTCAACACCTTTATAATGTCCGCATAAAATGATAATGTTTTCGTACATTGACATTTTATTAGCCATTTTTTGATTTAAAGTTTCGCCATCAGGAGACATATAAATTATTTCGTCATATTCACGTTGGCTTTTCAAATGTGTGATGCAATCGTCTATAGGCTGAATTGTCATTACCATTCCGGCACCCCCGCCAAAAGGATAATCGTCTACACTTTTCTGTCTGTTGGTGCTATAGTCACGAAGGTTGTGAAAATGCACTTCGACCAAACCTTTATCAATGGCACGTTTCATAATTGAGGCCTCAAACGGACTTCTTAATAATTCAGGTAAAAGAGTGATAATATCAATTCGCATTTTTTTCTTAAAAAATTTTTGACAAAGATACGAAGTTAAAAATGAAGATGCAGAGGTGTAGTCCCTACGGGACAAAAAAACATTTAATGTAACATTTGGCTACCGATATTTGATTCCTAGCGGAATGCCACAATTAAATATTTCGTTAAGAATCAAAATATTCCGTTTGTTTCTAACGAATTCCTATAATTAAATATTCTGTTATGGATCAAAACATCCCCTTTATTCCTAAGGGAAATCCTAATAATTAGATATTCCGTTAGGAATCAAATATCGGTAGAAAATAGACATTGCCTCCAATCATAATATCCCGTAGGGATTATACGGCAATTGATATAGTCCCTACGTGGACAAAAAAAAATCAATAAACATTATGGTGGCTACCGATATCTGATTCCTAGCGGAATGCCACAATTAAATATTTCGTTATGGATCAAAACATCCCCTTTATTCCTAAGGGAAATCCTAATAGTTAAATATTCCGTTAGGAATCAAATATCGGTAGAAAAATAGACATTGCCTCCAATCCTAATATCCCGTAGGGATTATACGGCAAATTGATATAGTTCCTACGGGGACAAAAAAAACATTCAATAAACATTATGGGCTACCGATATTTGATTCCTAGCGGAATGCGACAATTAAATATTTCGTTATGGATCAAAATATTCTGTTTGTTCCTAACGGATTCCTATAATTAAATATTCTGTTATGGATCAAAACATCCCCTTTATTCCTAAGGGAAATCCTAATAGTTAAATATTCCGTTAGGAATCAAATATCGGTAGAAAAATAGACATTGCCTCCAATCCTAATATCCCGTAGGGATTATACGGCAAATTGATATAGTCCCTACGGGGACAAAAAAACATTCGATAAACATTATGGGCTACCGATATTTGATTCCTAGCGGAATGCCACAATTAAATATTTCGTTATGGATCAAAATATTCCGTTTGTTCCTAACGGATTCCTATAATTAAATATTCTGTTATGGATCAAAATATCCCATTTATTCCTAATGGAATCCTAATAGTTAAATATTCCGTTAGGAATCAAATATCGGTAAAATAGACATTGCCTCCAATCCTAATATCCCGTAGGGATTATACGGCAAATTGATATAGTCCCTACGTGGACAAAAAAAACATTCAATAAACATTATGGGCTACCGATATTTGATTCCTAGCGGAATGCCACAATTAAATATTTCGTTATGGATCAAAATATTCTGTTTGTTCCTAACGGATTCCTATAATTAAATATTCTGTTATGGATCAAAACATCCCCTTTATTCCTAAGGGAAATCCTAATAGTTAAATATTCCGTTAGGAATCAAATATCGGTAGAAAAATAGACATTGCCTCCAATCCTAATATCCCGTAGGGATTATACGGCAAATTGATATAGTCCCTACGGGGACAAAAAAAAATCAATAAACATTATGCGGGCTACCGATATCTGATTCCTAGCGGAATGCCACAATTAAATATTTTGTTATGGATCAAAAATATTCCGTTTGTTTCTAATTCCTATAATTAAATATTCTGTTATGGGGCAAAACATCCCGTTTATTCCTACGGGAAATCCTAATAGTTAAATATTCCGTTAGGAATCACATATCGGTAGAATATAGACATTATCCCAATTCTAATATCCCGTAGGGATTAAACACACAGCAAAAAAAGAAAGAATATTCTTTCTTTTTTAATATATTTGACAATACGACCTATTCAATTAATTAATATAAAAAAACAAACATGGCCAACACATACACACAAATACACATACATTTTGTTTTCGCTGTAAAATATAGACAAGCCGCAATACACGAAAGTTGGAAAAACGAATTATATAAATATATTTCTGGAATTATTAAAAATCATAATCATAAACTTCTGGGAATAAACGGCATGGCTGACCATGTACATATATTAATCGGAATAAGACCAGCGCAATCTATATCAGATTTAATGAAGACTATCAAACAGAATTCATCGAAATGGATAAACGAAAATAAATTCACAGCAACTCATTTTGAATGGCAGGAAGGATACGGTGCCTTTTCATACAGTAAATCACAATTAAGTGCAGTTATCAATTATATAGAACTTCAGGAGCAGCATCATAAAAGAAAATCTTTTAAAGAAGAATACATTAGCTTTCTTGAAAAATTTGAAGTTGATTATGACGAAAAGTTTATTTTTAAAGAATTAATATAAATTCCAGATTCAAACAACTACCCTTTTGATTAAAGGAAAGATCTAATTGCCATTCTAAAAAAATAAAATCTTCGCAATTACAATTTAGCTAAAAACTTTAAGAATCAATTTTTATAATATATTTACTATCTGAAATTTATATCATAAAATGATTAGCAGAAGAAATTTTATAGTAACCACAGGTCTTGCCACTACAGCAGTTTTGGCTTCACCATCATTTGCATTTTCTATGAAAAATAAAGAAATAGGTTTACAATTGTATACGCTTCGTGATGAACTTACTAAAGGTGTAAAAGCAACTTTAGAAAAAGTAGCTAAAGCCGGTTATACCAATGTTGAAACATACGGTTTTTCTACCAAAGATCAGTTTTGGGGATTAACGCCTCAAGAATTAAAAAAGATTTTGGACGAAAATGGTTTAAAAGCAGTTAGCGGACATTATAATCTAGGAAGTTTTTTGTATGATGGTAACACTACAGAATTAATTGCTTCAATTGAAGCTGCGAAAGTTCTAAAAAGCGAATTTCTAACAGTTCCTTGGGTTGATGAACCTTTCAGAAGAAATATAGAAGATTATAAAAAGATTGCAGCGCGCGTAAATGAAGCTGCAAAAATGTGTGAAAAAGCAGGTTTAAAACTGGCTTATCACAATCATGATTTTGAGTTTCAAAAATACGATGGAGTTACAGGCTATGAAATTTTATTAAAGGAAACCGATAAGAATCTGGTTTATTTTGAGTTGGATTTATATTGGGTAATTCATTCAGGAAATGATCCTTTAAAACTATTTAAAGAAAATCCCGGACGCTTTAAAATGTGGCATGTAAAAGATAAAGACAAAAAGAATAACGATTTAAATACTGAAGTTGGTTCGGGGACAATAGATTTTAAACCATTTTTCGAAGCCGCAAAACAATCTGGAATGGTTCATTTTTTTGTAGAACAGGAGAATAATTTTGCGTCAAGTTCTTTTGAGTCCATACAATCGAGCTGGGATTTTATTTCGAAAAACTTAATCTAGTTATTCTTTATGAAGAAACTTCTTTTTTTGGTTTTTGTGATTTTTTTCGCTTGTAATTCTAAAAATGGCAAGAATGATTATTTTGAAAATATTTCGGAAAATGACATTAAACTCTACCCTCCTAAACCAGGTGACTGGCTGTATTCTCACAAGGAACGGGGGCAGACTTTTGAGCAGTTTCTAAATTCAAAACATTTAATCCCAACAAAAGAAAATAATATTATTTATCTCCAGCCAATAGGTCAATTTGATTCACTGCAAACCAAACAAATTAAATTGGTTGAGGAATATTTGAAAATATTTTTTCAATTGGAAACTAAAACGTTGAATAATGTTTCAAATGATATTATTCCGAAACATGCTAGAAGAATTGGTCCAGATGAAAATGAACAATTTTTGGCAGGATTTATTTTAGATAGTGTTTTGAAAAAGGAAAAACCGCAAAATGGAGTTGGATTAATGGCGTTGACCGAAGTAGATTTGTACCCTAAACCAGAATGGAGTTTTGTTTTTGGTTTGGCATCATATAGAGATAGAATTGCAGTAAGTTCAATTTATAGAATGCAGGATAAAAGTTTAAAGGGAGCTGATTTTAATTTATGTCTAGAAAGATTGCTAAAAATCTGTTCTCATGAAATTGGGCACATGTTTGGTTTACATCATTGCATTGATGCTAATTGTGTAATGAATGGGACAAATAGTTTGTCAGAAACAGATGAACACACGCTTAGATTATGTTCAAATTGTCAGAGAAAATTGAATTCAGGACTTAAATACGATAATGTTAAAAGATTGAAAGAATTAGAAAATTACTTCGAAAAAAATAATCTTGCAGATGGATTAGCATTGATGAAAAAAGACTTCGAAAAAATTAAAAAATAAAAATAAATGGCAACAAGCAAAGAATTTATAAAAGGAGACGAAATCGAATGGGAAGTAGTTGGTGAAGGAATTAAGCGTAAGATTTTGGCTTTTGACGAAAGAGTAATGCTCGTAAATGTGCATTTTGAAAAAGGAGGAATCGGGGCTTTGCACGATCATTATCATTCGCAAGTAACGTATATAGCAAGCGGAAAGTTTGATGTTACCATTAGCGGTGTAACACAAACTTTAAAAGAAGGAGATAGTTTTTACATTCCGCCAAATGCTGTTCACGGAGTAGTGTGTCTGGAAACAGGAATGCTAACAGATGTTTTCAGTCCTGCAAGAGAAGATTTTTTAAACTATTAAATTAAAAAAATAAACCATATAAGTCATATAAGAGAATTTAAGAGTTTAGTTTAAATAAACTTACATGACTTATATGGTTTATAAAAAACATTTAAATTTTCACGAAAGCTTTTTTAAATGAACTTATATGACTTATATGGTTCAAAAAACAAAATTTTATATATTTTTTAAAGTTTTGCTAAAGATTAGATTGGTATTTTTGCAGCATGAATTTATCAAAAACTAATGTACTGTTTATGGCAGTTTGCACGGGTCTTATAGTTGCAAATCTTTACTACTGCCAGCCTTTGATTGTCTTAATCGCCAACGAATTTAAAATTCCAGAAGCAAGTGCCGGAACCATAACGTATCTAACTCAGGCAGGTTATGCTATCGGACTGTTTTTTATGGTGCCGCTTGGCGATAAAATAGAACGTAAAAGGCAAATTTTAATGACCACTTTTGCTACTGTAATTGCCTTATTGATTGCAGCAACAGCCAAAAGTTTTCTTGTTTTACAGATTGCTTCTCTGCTAATCGGAATCACATCGATTGTACCACAGCTTATTTTGCCTTTGGCAGCTTCTTTGAGCGCGCCAGAACAGCGAGGAAAAGTGGTTGGAACTATCATGAGCGGACTTCTTGTCGGAATTTTGCTTTCGCGAACTTTAAGCGGTTTTATCGGTCAGGTTTTAGGTTGGAGGTCAATGTTTTATATCGCGGCCGGAATTTGCCTTTTGATCTTTTTCGTCATTCAAAGTAAATTTCCGTACAACAAACCACAATTTCAAGGAACTTATGGACAGTTAATTCAGTCGCTATTTACACTAATAAAAACACAGCCAGTTCTGCGCGAAGCAACAGCAATCAATGTTTTCAGTTTTGCTCAATTTGGAGCTTTCTGGACTACAATGGTTTTATTGCTTTCTGGAGAGCCGTTTAACTTCAATAGTGCTACAATTGGATTATTTGGAATTGTTGGTGCTTCTGGAGCTTTGGCAGCGCCTTTGGTTGGAAAACTTGGAGATAAAGGAAACTCTAGAATTGCAGTAGGCTATGGCTGTTTATTGATTTTAATAAGCTTCTTGGTTTTCTATTTTGCCATTGAAAGCGTAATTGGAATTGCAATCGGAATTGTTTTTATTGATATCGGAATTCAAGGCGTTCACATTTCAAACCAGACACGCGTTTATTCTTTATTGCCAGAAGCCAGAAACAGACTAAATACCGTATTTATGTCGCTTACCTTTTTAGGAACAGCCGCAGGATCTGCGTATGGATTATTACTTTGGAAATTAGGCGGATGGCATGCCGTAACAATTGGCTGTATGGTTTTATCTGCGCTATCGTTAACAATTTACGGACTTACTTATAAATCTAAAAAGCAGAAAGCACAAATTGATTAAAAAATTAATTTGTAAATTTGCTTTCAAATTAAAAATAACAACATGGAAAACGGAATATACGCTAAATTCAATACTAGCAAAGGTTCAATTTTAGTAAAATTGACACACGATTTGACGCCAGGAACTGTAGGAAATTTTGTTGCTCTTGCAGAAGGAAATATGGAAAACAAAGTAAAACCTCAAGGACAAAAATTCTATGACGGATTAACTTTCCACAGAGTTATTGCAGATTTCATGATTCAAGGTGGTTGCCCAAAAGGAACAGGAACAGGAGATCCAGGTTACAAATTTGATGACGAGTTTCACCCAAGTTTAAAACACGATCGTCCAGGAGTTCTTTCTATGGCAAACTCAGGGCCAGGAAGTAATGGTTCTCAGTTTTTCATTACGCATGTTCCAACTCCTTGGTTGGATAATAAACACAGTGTTTTTGGACACGTTGTAGAAGGACAAGATATTGTTGATGCTGTTGCTCAAGGTGATAACTTAGAGTCTGTTGAGATTATCAGAGTTGGTGAAGAAGCTCAAAAATGGAATGCTATTGAAGCTTTCATCGGTTTAAAAGGTGCTCGTCTAAAAAGAGAAGCAGCTTTAAAAGCAGAATCTGAAGCAAAAATGGAACAATTGGCTGCCGGTTTTGATAGAACTGAAACAGGTTTACGTTACAAAATGATTCAAAAAGGAGACGGTAAAAAAGCTGAGGCTGGAAAAACGGTTTCTGTTCACTACGAAGGATCTTTAGAAAATGGAAAAGTTTTTGATTCTTCTTACCCACGTAAAAAACCAATCGAATTCAAATTAGGAATTGGACAAGTTATTGAAGGATGGGACGAAGGTATTGCTTTATTGCAAGTTGGAGACAAAGCTCGTTTTGTAATTCCATCTGATTTAGCTTACGGACCAGCAGGTGCAGGAGGAGTTATCCCGCCAAACGCAACTTTGATTTTTGACGTTGAATTAATGGACGTAAAATAAGAATTTAGATCAATTTTAAATTGTCTTTATAAGTAATCCCATTCGCATGCCGAATGGGATTTTTTTTATATTTACTAAAAAACAAAGATGATGAAAAAATATATAATCCTAACAGGATTGGCTTTTGCTTTGGCTTCATGCGGAACAAAAAAAACGACCGCGGTTGCAGCAACTCCAGTAGCAGCTCCAGTTGAAGAAAAAGCTCCTGCGGTAGATTTAACGCCAGAATTAGCAGAAGGCAAAAACCTTTATGAAAACAGTTGTGCAAGATGTCATAAATTGTATGAGCCACAAGATTTTTCTAAAGAAGATTGGGCACCAATTCTAGTACGCATGCAGAAAAAAGCAAAATTGGATGATGTGAAAATGGCATCGATTACCAAGTATATTCATTCACAATTATAATGTGCTTAAAAACAAAAAAACTGCTCAATCGAACAGTTTTTTTGTTTTCAGATAGATATAAAAAAACACCGTCATGCAAATGAGGTGTTTAAAAATTTAGGAGTGATGTACTTCAGTATTGTCTACAGCGACAATTTTTAACGTTTTAATACCAGCAGGCAATTCCCAGTCAACCTGATCATTTTCTTTAAAACCAATAATAGCAACGCTTAGAGGTGCCAAGATTGAGATTTTAGATTGTTTTATATCTGCTTCAGAAGGCAAAACGATCTGAATTTTCATTTGTTTGCCAGCTTTTACGTCTTCGATCGTTACAAATGAATGGATGCGAATCACCGAATTTAAATCGCTTTCCTTGCTAATTACGGCACGATCTAATTCTTGTGAAAGCTGATTGGCTTCTTTTGTATTCGTTTCATTTTTATTTTTTAAAATCAATTCTCTTAAAAATTGATAATCTGCTTTGCAGAAAGTGGGTATTGGTTTCATATCTATCTGAATTTTATTGTTATACTAATTTATATGCGAATGTTTGTAAAAAAGCTGATGCGAAGCTTTTAATATTGTTTTTGAAATCTTTAAAATGGCGAAAAACAAAAAAATATCTGACCAATTTGATTTTGTCAAATAAATAAAATGTTTAAAATCTGGTAAAATCCTCCGTCAAAAAGAAGAAAAAGTGAAGTAGACGGAGGCCTAAAAAATAAAGGCCTTATTATGCGAAATAATTACAGCAAGAAGCGGTTTTGCTATGCAAAACGGCTTTATAGAGGCTGTAGATGGTATTATATTTCTCATAAAGATGACTAAACTGAGGGGCAAAGATACAAAATCTTTTTAAAATTAATGCGTAATTACTTCCATTTTATGCCACAGCCTAAACTTGGTTTCTGCGGTTCTTTTAAACTTCTGTTGTAAATCAAGGCATCGATAGCGCCTCTAAGATCGCTTCCGCTAAGTGGAATTCCGTTGCCAGGTCTTGAATCGTCTAGCTGGCCACGGTAAAACAATTTGTCTTGACTATCAAATAAATAGAAATCTGGCGTACAAGCCGCTTGATAAGCTTTGGCAGTTTCTTGGCTTTCATCATATAAATAAGGAAAATCGATTTTATTTTCCATAGCGAAATCGGTCATCAATTCTGGACCATCTTGAGGATATTTTACAGCATCATTGCTAGAAATCGCAATTACGCCAAGGCCTTGCACACGGTAATCATTGGCAATCATTACAATTTCTGTAATAACATGATGCACAAACGGACAATGATTGCAGATAAACATCACCAAAGTGCCTTTAGAACCTTTTAAATCTTCAAAAGAAAAAGTATGATTTGAATTGGTATCTTTTAGATAAAATTCAGGAGCAATTGTTCCTAGTGGAAGCATTGTTGATTCTGTTCGTGCCATTTTATTTCAAATTTGATTCTCAAAAATAGCTTTAAAAATCTGTAAATAAAAGAGCACAACAATAAAAATATCCAAAGAAGCAGTTAGCTATATTAGCTTGCTTCTTTGGATATTTTTTTATTTTATTTTTTACGAATTCAGAAATTGCAATAAATCCTCATTCAGTTTTTCTCTGTCGGTATAAAATAAGCCGTGTGGCGCTCCTTCGTATTCGATGTAAGTGTTGTTTGCTATTGATTTTGCTGCTTTTCTAGAAGTAAGATCAATAGGTACGATTTTATCGTCGTCTCCATGAATAATTAGAGTTGGAACCTTTATAAAATCCAATTCATCTCTAAAATCTGTAAAAGAGAATGATTCGGCACATTTTAAAGTGGCACGAGGAGAGGCTGCAGAGCATAAAGCTCTATAGTATTCCAATAAAGGAGTGCTTAAAGGTTTATTGATGATATTAACGCCAAAAAATGTTTTTCCGAAATTATCTATAAATCCGATTCGATCTTCTTTAAGCGCAGTTGCTGTATTTTCACTTTTCTCTTTTGGATGTCCATCAGGATTATCGTGTGTTTTTAAAAGAAAAGGAATGATTGAAGAAATTAGAGCAATTTTAGTAACATTTTTTCCGCCATGACGGCTAAAATAACGAACAACTTCGCCACCACCCATTGAGAATCCGACAAGTGTTACGTCTGTTAATTCCAATTGTTCGATAATTTCTTGAAGATCATCTGTCAAAGTATCATAATCGTAACCATCCCAAGGTTGAGACGATTTACCAAATCCGCGACGGTCGTAGGCAATTACGCGGAAATTGTTTTGTACTAAATGATCTATTTGATATTCCCACATTTCATTAGAAAGTGGCCAACCGTGAATCAAAATCACCGGTTTTCCCTGACCGTAATCTTTTACATATAGTCTTACATTTTGCGCGACCTCTATGTATTTATCAGTATGAACCTGTTTTAAGTTAGATTCAAAATCTTTAATTGACATGCATGCATTTGGTTCAGTATGTTCCATGTTTATATCTTTTTACGTTAGTTTAATCCTTTCTCTAGTAAAATTAGATTGTAAGTAAAACAAATGGGTTATAGAATTAGGCGCATTAATTACAAAATTTATAGGTTTGTAATAAAAGAATAAATATGGATTTGACTTGGAATGAATTTGAGCGAACCGACATGCGTATCGGAACCATTATAGAAGTAAATGATTTTCCCGAAGCCAGAAAACCAGCCTTTCAGCTGACAATTGATTTTGGTTCTGAAATAGGTATCAGAAAATCTTCGGCACAAATAACCAAAAGATATCAAAAGGAAGATTTAGTAAATCGTCAGATTGTGGCGGTTGTCAATTTCCCGAAAAAACAAATTGGAAAATTTATGAGTGAATGTTTGGTTCTCGGAGCTGTAGGCGAGGAGGGAGATGTAATTTTATTAGCTCCCGATTTTAAAATAGAAAATGGATTGAGGATTGGGTAGGTTTTAGTGATCAGTGTTCAGTTTTTTAGTGGTCAGTCTTTGGTTGATTGCTAGTTTTGAATAGAATTGTCACCCTGAGCGATCCCGAAGCTTCGGGAGAAGGGCGTTCCTATTGGAATGGGCTTTGACTCCGCTCACCCTGACAACTGATCACTAAAAATCTGACCACTGAATACTCTTAATTTATTTTAGAAAGAAACTCACGTAATATCTCCTGTCCTTCTTCCCAGTATTTCAAATCAGAATCGGAATTGATGTGACCTTGTTTTCCGACATTAACAAAATCGCTTCCCCATTTTTCTGCGAAGTATTTTTTTCTTTCGAATGCAGCATAAGGATCATTTTCACTTGCTACCACAACCGATGGAAAAGGTAATTTGTAAATTGGCATTGGCGAAAAATTTCTCGTGCATTCTGGTGTATGTTCCGGTGAATCGACATCTGCAGGCGCAACCAAAAAGGCACCAATAATGTTTGGATTATTGTATTTTTCTGCCCAATGCAAAACCAATGAAACGGCTAAGCTATGCGCTACCAAAACCGTTGGTTTATCTAATTTTGAAATATAGTCGTTTAATCTTTCAAGCCATTCTGCACGAATAGGTTCATCCCAATTATCTTGCACAACTCGAATTGAATTTTCGAATTTTTTGTGCCAAAAGGTCTGCCAGTGTTTATCTCCAGAATCTCCAAGTCCTGGTATAATTAATAATTGTGTCTCCATTGCCGTGGATTTTTATTTAGTGATTATTTTTTACGTTCTTTTAAAATTCGGTTGACCTCATTAACCAAAAGCGGAAAAGCAGGTTCTGTCATTCCGTGATTGTAGCCGTCTAATTCATAAAGTTTGGTTTGCGTATGTCCAACCAGTTTCATCATTCTAGCCATGTATGCGTTTTCTTCATAACGGCCCAACATTTCCAGTTCACGATCTCCTGTAATTAACAATACTGGCGGAACATCTGCACGAACGTGATATAAAGGAGCAAATTCGTCAATTGTTGGCTGTTTCTCTGGAATTCCATTTTCTCTTCTAATCTCAAAATGGGTAATGCATTGACTGCTAAATGGGATAAGTCCTGCAATTGAGTTGGCGTCGATGTTTTCTTTCTGAAGCCATTTTTTGTCTAAACCAATCATCAAACTTAAATAAGCTCCCGCTGAATGTCCAGAAACAAAAATCTGAGATTTATCACCACCATAATTCGTGATGTTATTAAAAGCCCAAGCAACCGCCGCCGCCGCATCTTCAATACATTTTGCCGCTTTTACTTTTGGAGAAAGTCTGTAGTTTACGCCAATAATAGCAAAACCTTTATTTTTTAACGCTTCCGGAATTTCTTTGCTTCCGCCAGTTAATCCGCCGCCGTGAAACCAAACGATTGTTGCGAATCCGGTTTTATTTTTAGGATAATAAATATCTAAAACACATCTTTCGCTAATGTATTTGTCTGATTTATTTACTGATGCATTATAATATTGAACATTATTTTTTGTTTCATATTCTGTAGGTTGTGCCGAAAGAGAAATTCCGAAGAAAAGGAAGCTTAAAAGAAGAATTAATTTTTTCATTTTTTATGATGTTATAAGTTGTGAGTTAAGAGTTATAATTTAAGGGTTATAAGTAAGAGTTTATTAATTGTCAAGTGTTAAAGTTAAAGCAGTTTAAGCAACTTTATATTTAACTACTGACTCATAACTTCTAACCTCTAAACTAAAAAAAAGTCCAAAATGCAGAACAAATTGGACTCTTATTATATGTAGATGATTTTGATTAAATATCGTCAAAATCAATATCTGTAAAACTAGATCTTTGGGTTTCAGCCTTTTCAGAGCTGTATTCTTTTTTAAAATCTTTTTGGTGTCTTTCAGAAATAACTTCTTCTCCTTTGTGGTTTAAAACATAAGAAGTCATTTCTTCTAATATTTCGGAGAAAGCACTAAAATCTTCTTTATATAAGTAGATTTTGTGTTTTTTGAAGTGAAAAGAACCATCTTCCTCAGTAAATTTTTTGCTTTCGGTAATAGTAATGTAATAATCATCAGCTTTGGTAGCTCTCACATCAAAGAAATAAGTTCTTCTTCCTGCTCGTAATACTTTAGAAAAAATCTCTTCTTTTTCTAACATGTCATTTTCTCTCATAATACGTTCTATCATTTTTGGAATTAATAGTACTCAAAAATCATAAAAAATTATCTATTACGCAACAATTAAAGTAATTCTTTTTCCGAAAGTTGTTTTAAATATAACGCTGCATAATAACCTTCTTGATTTATTAATTGATTATGAGAGCCTTGTTGAATTATACGGCCGTCTTCGAGTATGATGATTTTGTCTGCGTTCTTGGCAGATGAAACTCGATGACTTACAATTATGGTTGTTTTATCTTTAGAAATTTCAAATAAATTATTCAAAATCATTTCTTCGGTTTCGGTATCCACGGCAGACAAACAATCGTCAAAAAGTAGAATTGCAGGATTTTTTATAATCGCTCTTGCAATCGAAACACGCTGTTTTTGTCCTCCAGAAAGGGTAATTCCTCTTTCTCCTAAAATGGTGTCATATTGTTTGTTAAAGGCGATAATGTTATCATGAACAACGGCATTTTTGGCTGCTTCTATTACCTCTTCATCAGTCGCATTTTGATTTCCGAATTTGATATTATTTTTAATGGTGTCAGAAAACAAGAAAGCATCCTGAGGAACGATTCCGATAGTATTTCGAAGATCATTTAGGTTTAAAGTACTGATTTCGTTTTCGTCAATTTTAACTTCACCATCCGTTACATCGTACAATCTTGAAATCAAAGAAAGAATGGTCGACTTTCCAGAACCTGTTTTTCCTAAAATGGCTAATGTTTCTCCTTTTTTTACGGTAAAAGAAACATTCTTCAACGCTTCAATATTGGTGTCTTGATAAGTAAAAGAAACATTGTCGAAAGTGATGTTTCCTTGAATTTCTGATGGATTTTCGTTGTTGTTTTTGATTTCTGGCTCAATTTTCAAAAATTCGTTCAAACGTTTTTGAGAAGCTTCTGCTTCCTGAACCATCGACGAAACCCATCCTAAAGAAGCAACTGGCCAAGTCAGCATGTTTACATATAAAATAAACTCGGCAATAGTTCCGATATTCGGAATACTTCCATTAATGTACATAACGCCTCCAAAATAAATCACAACCAAATTACTGATTCCGATAAGGGCAATCATCAGAGGGCCAAATAAAGACTGAACTCTTGCCAGACTTAAACTTTTGCGTTTGCTTTCTTCTGCAAGATCGACCATGTTGTTTTGATGCTGATTTTCTAATGAATACGCTTTAATAACGCGAATTCCTGAAAAGATTTCCTGAGTAAAACTCGAAACTTTAGAAAGATATTGCTGGAAAGTGGTGCTTCGTTTGTTAATTTCTGAACTTAATTTGAAAATGCAATACGAAAGAATAGGCAATGGTAATATAGTATATAAGGTAAGAAGTGGTGACACATTATACATATATAATATAACGATCGCAAAACGAATAAATGTATTTATAGTATACATTACCGCTGGCCCAACATACATACGAACTTTTGAAACGTCTTCGCTAATACGATTCATTAAATCTCCAGTTCTGTTTTGTTTGTAGAAATTCTGTGAAAGTTTTTCATATTGCGCAAAAACTTCATTTTTTAAATCAAATTCGATATGGCGTGACATAACGATTAAAGTCTGACGCATTAAAAACGTCAAAAATCCAGCGACAATCGTCGTTCCGATGATAAGTAGTACATTATGAATAAGATCCTGGCGGAACGCAGCGATCACAACTTCAGACTTTTGATCAGTAGGAGAGAGTTTGTCAAAATTTTCAATCGCGTTTAAAGACTTACTAATAAGTTTTGGAGTGAAAAGAGAAAATATTTGTGCGATAATGGTGATTAAAATGCCTAACGAAAAACTATATTTATATTTGACGAAATATTTATTTAAATAGCTTAATTCTTTCATTTTTTTAAGAAATCTGATATTGAATTGATTTGTATTTAAGAATTATTATTAAATAAATTTATAATAATTTGCGATTTAATCAAAACAATTATATTGTAAAATTGTTATTTTAAAGGTAAAAAATTAGCACATGTATATTTTTTAATTATGTTTGAGAAGTCTTTTTGACGAATTCATAATTTTAACTAATTTATACTAGCGCTATGGATGCAACTTTCGCAACTGGAAAGGAACTTCAAAAAATGGATCCTGTTTTTGGTCAGTTATCTTTTGACGATCACGAACAAATTGTTTTTTGCAATGACAAAGATACAGGTTTAAAAGCAATTATTGGTATTCATAATTCGGTTATGGGGCCAGCTTTGGGAGGAACCAGAATGTGGAATTACAACACAGAATGGGAGGCTTTAAATGATGTTTTACGTCTTTCGAGAGGTATGACTTTTAAATCGGCTATTACTGGACTAAATATTGGTGGAGGTAAAGCAGTTATTATTGGTGATGCTAAAACGGAGAAAACGCCTGAGTTAATGCGTAAATTTGGTGAGTTTGTTCACTCATTGAGCGGAAGATATATTACTGCAGAAGATGTCGGAATGGAAACTAAAGATATGGATACAGTAAGAGATGTAACGCCTTATGTTACAGGAATCTCTGAAGAAAGAGGTGGTTCTGGAAACCCTTCTCCTGTAACTGCTTACGGTGTTTATTTGGGTATGAAAGCGGCTGCTAAAAGTCAGTTTGGAACTGATGTTTTAGAAGGCAAAAAAGTTTTGGTACAAGGAATTGGACACGTTGGAGAAACTTTGGTTGAATATTTAACTAAAGAAGGAGCACAGGTTACTATTTCTGATATTAACGAAGAAAAATTATACCAGGTTGCTTCAAAATACAACGCAACAATTTATACTGGAGAAGATTTGTATACTGCAGATGTTGATATCTACGCGCCGTGTGCGATGGGAGCAACAATCAATGATAATACAATCGAAAAAATTAAAGCTAAAGTAATTGCTGGTGCTGCAAATAATCAGTTGGCAGATGAGAATGTTCACGGCGCTAGATTGACAGAAAGAGGAATTTTATACGCTCCAGATTTCTTAATCAACGCTGGTGGAATTATCAATGTTTATGCTGAATTGGCAAACTACGGTAAAGCTGAAATCATGAGTAAAACAGAAAATATCTATAATACTACTTTAGAAATCATTGATTTCGCTGCTAAAAACAATATTACAACTCATAAAGCGGCGCTTACTATTGCGCAAAACCGTATCGACCAAAGAAGAATCGAGAACGCGGCTAAGTAATTTAGTGTTCAGTGTTCAGTTTTTGAGTGTTCAGTTTGGCGCTCAATTGAAATAATAATGAAAAGAGTCTCTGTTTTTTAGAAAGCGGAGACTCTTTTATTTCTTGTAATTAAATAAGTATTAAAAGTAATAATCAAAACTGACCATTTTTAGGCACTTAAATAGCATTGAATGCTAATTTACTGAACACTGAGTACTGTTTTTAAGCTTTTCAATAAGACTGAATACTAATTCACTGAACACTGAGTACTGTTTTTTAAGCTTTTCAATAAGACTGAATACTAATTCACTGAACACTGAGTACTGTTTTTTAAGGATTTCAATAAGACTGAATACTAATTTCACTGAACACTGAGTACTTTTTCGTAAATATGTTTTAAAATACGCCTTAAAAGTTATACTTTTGCAGACTAATTTTTAAATGTTCTTACACGGTGGTAAATAGAAGACACATACGCGTAAAAGTAATGCAATCCATTTATGCGATGCATCAAAGCGGTTCTGAAAACATGGAAAAAGAGGAGAAATTCCTTTTTTATAGCATTGATAATATTCAGGACTTATACCTTATAATGCTTTCTTCATTGATAGAAATTTGTAAAAAAGAAGCTGTTTTTTTGCATCTGTCAAGTAAAAAACACCTTGCTACTGCAGCAGAACGTAACCCGAATGAAAAATTTGTAAAGAACAAAATTTTTCAACTTCTTGCCGAAAGCAACTCTCTTAGTATCGCTTTAGAAAATCGTAAAATCAATAATTGGTCTTTAAACGACGATTATATTATTTTGCTTTTAAATGATGTTAAAGCAAGCGATATCTACAAAAAATACATGAGCAATACTGTGAATACATTTGAAGAAGACAGACAATTTATAATTGATTTGTTTGAAAATGTTATTGTTCCAAATGAAAAATTATACGAGTATTTAGAAGATGATAAATTAACTTGGGTAGATGATATTCCGGTTGTAAATACTCATATCGTTAAACAATTAAAAGCAATCAAAACGGAAGATCCAGATGATTTTAGAGTGCCGAAATTGTATAAAGATGTGGAAGATAAAGATTTTGCAAAAGATTTGTTTAGAAGAACAGTTTTAAACGAAACTGCTTTTGCTAAAGAATACGAAGACAAAACGCCAAATTGGGATAGTGACCGTATTGCTGAAATCGATACGATTATCTTGAAAATGGCAATTTGCGAGTTTATCAAATTCCCTTCAATTCCAGTAAAGGTTACTCTTAACGAATATTTAGAGATTGCAAAAGAGTATTCTACTCCAAAAAGCAGTATTTTTATCAACGGAATTTTAGATAATTTGGTTAAAGAGCTTACCGCTAATAAAAAGATGGTAAAAGTAGGAAGAGGGTTGATGTAGAATTTTAAAATTCCAAAATAAATTCCAAATTCCAATACTTTGTTACTCTGAGTGGAGTCGAAAAGCAGAAAGAAAAATATTAAATATAAATCAAAAACAAATTTAAATTATGGGACAATTATCTCAATTTGCGCCATTCCTTTTAATGTTCGTGGTAATCTATTTCTTCATGATCAGACCACAGCAAAAAAGAGCGAAAAACGAAAAAGAATTTGAAAGCAGCCTAAAAGTAGGTGATAAAATAGTTACAAAAAGTGGTTTCCACGGTAGAATTGCAGAATTGGCAGAAACTACTGTTGTAATCGAAACAATGTCTGGAAAATTAAAATTAGAGCGTTCTGCTATTTCTTTAGAATTAAGCGCTGCTTTGAATAAAAAAGCTTAAGTTTTTTTTAAAATTCCAATAAAATTTAAAAATCCCAAATTCCATCCCGATAGCTATCGGGAGGAATTTAGGATTTTTTTGTTTTGTTCAAATAATCGCATTGTATGTCTTTGCGAGGAACGAAGCAATCTCATTTCGGATGTTTTTGACGAGCTTGATCAGTGTGGTTGCTTCGTTCCTCGCAATGACAAACAAGGCGAAAAGAAAAAAGAAACTATGTGTTAGACGCACTGCGGTGCGTCTCTACGATCAAACTTTGCGGACATTGCTTCTCAAAATCTTCGCGTTCTCTGCAAAAAAACCTTTGCTCCCGATAGCTATCGGGACTGCGTTAAAACTCTTTTCAACAGCTCGCATGATGACAGTACTATTGGAATTTGGAATTTTAAAAATTTGGAATTTACTTAACGATATTTATCATTCAATCCCACATTCGCTAAAATCATCGGCATTACTTTCTCAATTCTCGAAAGCTTTGTTTTTTCCTGTTTTGCCGACTCAATATATTCTAAAAACTCATATTGTTTATAAGGAGCAAATTTTTCGAAAGCTTCTTTTAAAGCTGTATTTTGTTCCATTTCTTTATTCAGCAGTTCAGAAATAATAGCTTCTTTTTTAGCAGGTTTTATTATTTTTCCCTGTTTTTCGTTTTCGATAGCTTCGTGAATGTATTCTAAAATATCCTTTTCGTCTATCTCTTCTTTTGACTTAAAACGCCATTGACGCAGTGACTTTGTTACTTCTTCCTGCGCGTTGATCAGTTTTTTCTTTTCATCTTTCAAGAAAACACCATTATAAAACCAAATAGTAAAATAATCTTTAAAACCGCCGAGACCAATAACATTTTTTTTATTGAAAACATAAACAGGAGCTCCCCATTTTACAGTCTCAATAAGTTCAGTTTTATCAATAATTGATTTAAGAAGAACAATTTCTTCCTCCCACTGATTCATTTTGTCCCAGACGTGTTTTTTCTCAGACATTATTTAATTTTTTCTTTTAGATTTTTCTGTCTTATCAAAAATTCCAGGAATCGCTGTTAATTCAGCAATTTTCACAATAACATCAGTGGCTTTCTGAATACTTTCTGCTGGAACATATTCATATTTTCCGTGGAAATTATGTCCGCCCGCAAAAATGTTAGGACAAGGCAATCCCATAAACGATAATTGAGAGCCGTCAGTTCCACCGCGAATTGGTTTGATGATCGGTTTGATATTCAATTCTCTCATTGCTTTTTCGGCAATATCAACAATATGTTTTACAGGAAGAACCTTTTCCTTCATATTATAATATTGATCTTTCACTTCGGCAATTACAATATCTTCGCCAAACTTCTTCGCGAATTTTTTATTGAATTTCTTTGCAATTTTATGAATAAGCGCTTTTCTGTTTTCGAATTTTTTCTTGTTGTGATCGCGAATAATTAATTCTAAAACCGTTTCTTCTATATTTCCTTTAATGTGATGAACATGGAAAAAACCTTCGTAACCTTTCGTTTCCTGAGGAGTTTCGCCTTTTGGTAATTCATTAATAAATTCATTAGCCAAAAGCATCGAATTGATCATTTTTCCTTTGGCATAACCGGGGTGAACACTTTTTCCTTTAAAAGTAATCTTAGCTCCAGCAGCGTTGAAATTTTCATATTCTAATTCGCCAATTTGACTTCCGTCCATCGTATAAGCCCATTGTGCTCCGAATTTCTCCACATCAAAATGATGCGCTCCACGGCCAATTTCTTCATCTGGAGTAAAGCCAATTCTGATTTTTCCGTGTTTAATTTCTGGATGCTGAATCAGGTATTCCATTGCCGAAACAATTTCTGTAATTCCTGCTTTATCATCGGCACCTAAAAGAGTTGTTCCGTCAGTGGTAATGATGGTTTGTCCTTTATATTGCAATAAATCTTTAAAGTAACTTGGAGATAAAATGATGTTTTTCTCAGCATTTAGAATAATATCTTTTCCGTCATAATTTTCAACAATCTGAGGCTTTACATTTGCTCCGCTAAAATCTGGAGAAGTGTCAAAGTGAGAAACAAAACCAATTGTTGGCACTTCATGATCAACATTGCTCGGAAGCGTTGCCATAATGTAAGCTTTGTCATCAATTGTTACCTCTTCAAGACCAATTGCTTTTAGTTCTTCGACTAATTTATTGGCAAGATTCCATTGTTTTTCTGTACTTGGTGTAGTTTGTGAATTTGGATCCGATTCTGTATCAATCGTTATATAACTGATAAATCGATCTATGATATGTTGCATTTTTTTGATTTTTTAGCAAATATAGAAAAAAAAATCTGCTGAGAAATTTGGCTTTCCATATCTGAATGAATGAAAAAAGGGATTCTCAATTGAATCCCTTTCTGTTATGATAAGTTTGTTATTTGCTTTTTACGCATCTAAAACCTAAATGATTGGCTGCAGATCGATATTCTCCTTTTCCTCTCGTTCCAACCATGTAGCGTGTGCAATATTGATCGGTGCATAAAAAAGAACCGCCGCGATGCACTCTTTTAATCTGCGAAGGATCATTCGGATCATTGTAGGCATCGGGCCCTTGCGGATTTTTAATCGTTTTTCCGTTTTCTGCCAATGATTTATAATAATCTACACTATACCAATCGTGTACCCATTCCCAGACATTTCCGGCCATATCATATAAGCCGTATGCATTTGGAGCATATTGTTTTGTTGGAGCAATTCCTTTAAATCCGTCTTCTCCCGTATCTCCATCCTTTATTGGGAAATGTCCCTGATAAATATTTGCTTGAAATTTGCCGTCTGGTTTTAAATTATTTCCCCAAGCATAGAGATTTCCTGTTTTACCGCCACGAGCAGCAAATTCCCACTCAGCTTCTGTCGGAAGTCTTTTCCCAGCCCACTTTGCATAAGCTTCGGCATCTTCATAAACTACATGAACAACAGGATAGTTGCCTTTTCCTTTAATACTGCTTTGCGGTCCGTCTGGATGTCTCCAGTCTGCACCTGGTTCATATCGCCACCATTGCAAGAAATTATTCAAATTAACAGCAGATGGAGTAGGAGTAAAAATTACAGAACCTGTAATTAAATCTTCTTCATTTGCGGTCGGAAATTCCTCTTTTGTTGGTTTTTGTTCGGCAACAGTCACATACCCCGTCGCTTTCACAAATTTTTCAAACTCTTCATTTGTCACTTCCGTTTCATCCATATAATAGCCGTCTACATAAACTCTATGAATAGGAGATGCATCTTTGGTAACGCCTTTAATGCTGCACAAGCTTTCGTCTTCAACATTTGAACCCATCGAGAATTCGCCTCCAGGAATCCAAACCATTCCTTTTGGCGTTTTTGCAGGTTTGAATTTATTTTCGATTGTTGGCTTAAATTCCGATTCTGTTGTACTTGGAGTTTCATGACATTCTGCGACAACTTTTCTATCTTCATTATCAGTAAATTTGTTGTAACTGTAAGCAATCGAAATAATGGATAATGTAAGCAAAGCAATAATCCAAAAGGTCTTATTTTTCATGATTTATTATTTTTGAACTGATTATGGTTGTCAATAGCGGGTATAAAAATATAAAATAAATTCTATAATTATACTAATTTTATAGAACTAATAAAATTAACTTTCTTTTTCAACAGATACAACTTCATACTTGTCTTTGCCATCAACCTGAACAGGCTGGTAGTAGGTTTCTCCAAATTTGATGTATTTTACATTTCCAATAGTTACTTCTTCACCACCTTCTGGAAGACTTTCTACAATTGTTCCTGCTGTTGGTGCTACTACTTTGTAATTTGTTCCGTCTTTCTCATAATAGGTTCCTCCGTAATAATAATTATTTACTGTTCCTGTATTTACGGTCTGAGCGCCACTTGGAATATTATTCACTGTTCCGCCAACAGGAGCTGGAACTGCCGTATAACCACCGCTACTAGAAGTATACCAAACACCCTGATCATAATGATATTGCTGGCTTTCTACACTAACTACAATTGCCGTTACGGCTAAAGTCGCTACGAAAAATCCCCACGGATGCCAAACAGGTCCCCAGTAATAAGGTCTGTAAGGGTGATAGTAGTAAGGATGAAAAGTATTATATCTATAACCTCCGTATACGTATGGTGGACGAACATAAGGGCGAGGCGCAGGTCTTACATATGTGTTACGGTTATTTCGAACATGAACGCTATTATTAACGTTAATATTTACATTGTTTCTGTTTCTATTAACTGTATTACCGCTAATATTGGTATTTCGGTTTCCAGAATTTCTATTAACAGTGTTTTTTCTGTTTGTTGTAGCTGCTCTGTTTGTGTTTGACTTGTTTGCAGGTCTGGTTACTTTAGTTCCAGAATTATTTGCTCCAGGTCTGGTTGTTGCAGCTGGTCTGGTTGTAGCAGGCTTATTTACATGCGGTCTCGATTGAGTACCAGGTCGTGCTTGTCTGGTATGAGTCGCTCCGCCCGCTGGTCTATGGGCGCCTCCGCCTCCGTGGCGTTGCGCTAAACTGTCAATTGAAAAAAAGAAAAGAGTTCCAATTAAGCACGCAAGTGCTGATTTTTTTACTGTTTTGGATATATTTTTCATATTCAGTGGTTTATATGAATTAAAGTTATGAAAAAAAATGAACGATTTGCAGAAATTGATTGAAAGTTTGGCTGTATGGTTTTGAATTACAGAGATATATCCCATTGAATTCTAAAACGCCAACCTTGTTCCAGCGGAAGCGTTTTGTCCTCAAAACTAAAATAGCTGACCTCTGAAGTAAGTTTGTTTTTATGCCCTTTGAAAAACCAATTAAAAGCCAATGTAGATTCGTCCTGTCTGTTTTGTCTAATTGAATTGTCTGGCCTATATGCGGCATGTCTTCCTGCCATTTCTAGTTTTTTTGGCCACCATTCGAAAACATTATGAAAAAAATAGCCCGCCTGAACATAATAACCTTTCATGACGGTCATTTCATCATTATTGTATTTGTCAATAATCTCTTTTGTATGCCATTCACTCTGCCAAGAAAAACCACGAAACATAAACGCGGTTTCCAGATTCCATTGATTGACTCTATACTGACCAGGCAATCCGTCTTCAAAACCATCAAGAGAACCTCCGCCTGCCTGAGAAAATCGAGTATATGGGCTTCGGTTAGTTATAGCAGAAAAAGCAATTATCGGCGTTGGCTTTTCATGAAATTCTAGATCGCAGCCTTCAAATTCAAGAGATCTTCCTAAGAAATTCCATTGCGCTCTTCCAAAATACATTAAATGATTGTCGTCATTAGAAGTGCTTCCTCGTCCAGTTCCTGTTAAAGCCGCAGCCCAATAATTAAAATCGGCGATTCCTGCACCTTTCAAATGTCCATACACTTCAACTCCGAGCTGTCTGTCTACTGTAAAAGGACGATTAATTAAGGATCGATCGACCATCTGCTGTTCACCGCTGCTAATGAAACGTTCACGTGTAAACTCTGTTTTCCATTGCCCTACTTTAAAACTCAGCCAATCCCATTTTTCAATCATGATTCTAAAATCAAGTAAATTAGACTGGCTTAATTCGTATTCCCAATAGTATTTAAGCCAAGGTTCAAAAGCGTGGCCGCCAATTTTGAGTCTTGCTCGGTTTATTTTAAAAGTTGTTTTGGCATCCTGACTGTAATCATCATAGGTTAAAGGATCTGTATCATTTGGTGTTGAAAAACGAAACTGAAGTCGGCTTGCCAATTGAAAAAGAAATTTCTTGTCTCGAGTTTCTAGCTCAATTCCTTTACTGCCATAATGCACATTCATTAATTTTGTAGTATCTTTTTCTTGCTGTGAAAGTCCTTTAAAACCAATTAATAAAAGAAAAGCAAAGAGCACTTTTTTAGAAAAACGATGTGATTGAGTTGCGCTATACATAAGATTAATAGGTTTGTATAAATTATTTTTCGCCAAAGTTTTTTGCAATTCCTAAACCAATTCCCCAACTGTCATAAGCATTCCATTTAAAGTCATAACTCACAGTGCCAAAAATTTCCCATCCTTTAGGAAGTTCATAACCGTATTCTACGCCAGCTCGGGTTAAGAAAAAATCTTCTTCTTTGGCAAATTCACCTCCAAACCCGAGAAGAAAACTCCAATGTTCGTTTGGTTTATAAATTCCCATAAGAGCGGGCGCAATTGGGTAACTTCTTTCTACGGTTTCTTGATCTTCTTCGCTTGCATAAACCTTTTCTACTTTAAATTTTTCGACAATAAAATCGGTATGAAGACCAATGGCCCATTTTTCATGAAATTGAAAAGTATAGTCAATTCCCCAAGCCGGAAGATTTAAAGTTTCCCGATTTCCTTCATCATCACGGCCTTCAAAAACATGAACGTGATTAATGGATATTCCAATTTGATGATGCGGTTTGAATTCTTTTTCTTCACTTTCCTGAGCTGTAATCTGATACGAGAATAGATATAGCAAGCCTAATAGGTAAAGAAAATTACGTTTGAAAATGGCTTTATTGTGTAACATTCGAATCTCTGTTTAGAAAATATTGATTTAAAAAAGAGAATTAAATAATGACTTTTGATTAAAAAGCTTTACGGAACAATTTCAAAATTAATGATATGCAATGCAAATAAGCTGATTATAAGACGCTAACTGGTTTCATTTTATAATTTGCAACGTAAAAAAGAACATCGTTTGCAGTTTTTTTTCTTCATTTAAGAATTAAACAAAATAGAAATTTTTTGTTGCTGTAAATAAGCACCTTTTTAAACTATAATATCTAAATTTGCATCCGAAAAAATAACAACAACACAACTCTTATGTATAAATTGATAATTCGTCCGATACTTTTTTGTTTTGATCCTGAAAAAGTGCATTACTTTACTTTTTCATTTGTAAAATTCATTTCAAAAATCCCTGGAGTTTCGGCGATTATAAGATCAATTTATGAAGTAAAAGACGCTCGATTAGAAAGAGAAGTTTTCGGAATCAAATTCAAAAATCCGGTTGGACTTGCAGCGGGTTTTGATAAAGATGCGAAACTGTATAAAGAATTGGCTGATTTTGGTTTCGGATTTATTGAAATCGGAACTGTAACGCCAGTTGGACAAGAAGGGAATCCTAAAAAACGTTTATTCAGATTAAAAGCGGATCAAGCAATTATTAACCGAATGGGATTTAATAATGGCGGTGTTCTAGAAGCTGTAGAACGTTTGAAAAAGAATTCGGGTGTTTTAATTGGAGGAAATATTGGTAAAAATAAAGTAACCGATAACGAAGATGCAGTTAAAGATTACATCATTTGTTTTGACGCATTATATAATCATGTAGATTATTTTGTGGTGAATGTTAGTTCGCCAAATACGCCAAATTTAAGAGCTTTACAAGATAAAGAACCGTTAACGGCTTTATTACAGACGTTACAGAATAGAAATGTAGAAAAGCAAAAAACAAGTTCTCAAAAAGCAAAACCAATTCTTCTTAAAATTGCTCCAGACTTAACAGATGAGCAATTGTTAGACATTATTGATATTGTTAAAACAACTCAAATTGCGGGTGTTATTGCAACTAATACCACTATTTCTAGAGATAGTTTACAATCTGCTAGTCAAACAGAAACAGGCGGATTATCAGGAAAACCATTAACAAAACGTTCTACAGAAGTAATCCGTTTTCTTTCGGAAAAAAGCAATAAAGCATTTCCAATTATTGGAGTAGGAGGAATTCATTCTGCAGATGATGCGATTGAAAAACTAAACGCAGGTGCAAGTTTAGTGCAATTGTATACCGGTTTTATTTACGAAGGCCCAGCTTTGATAAAAGCAATCAATAAAAAAGTTTTAGGGCAATTGTAATAAAAGCGCCTGAATTAAAAGTCCGGCAACAATTGCAATTCCAAAACTAATTAAGGTTCCAATCATTACATATTCTGTAAGTTTTCGGTCTTTGGCTTCTTTTAGATCTCCGAATCTAAAAATAGATTTAGCAGCCAAAAGAAATCCGATTGCTTCAAAATGAGCGGTAAGAATAAAACAAACCACAAGAAGACGTTCTAAAATGCCAATGTAATTTCCTGCATTGGCAAGTGAATTGTCTTTGTGACTATTCTGGCTTTCTGGACTCCAGATTGAAATAATAGTTTTAATAAAAATTGATGTTGGTTTGGTAACCAGTAAAAATCCTGTTATTAAAATCCAGAATTCGTTATTAGACCAGAAATTCATGATGGCTTTGTTTTCGTAAAGAAGCACAATTCCAATCAGAATTAAAATATGCGCGATTTGGTCTACAACAAACCAAGTTCGTTTGGTTTTGTTTTTCTGAAAATTCAGTTTAATAAGATCAATAATTCCGTGTGTAAAGGCAATTAAAACGGCATACGGTATAAAACGGATTTCTCCTGCCAGAATTGCGGCTAAAACTCCATGAAACAAAATATGAACATATAAGTAAATGCTTTTATGTTTTTTAGTTTCTTTATCGGCGACCCAAGAATTGGGCTGCCAGATAAAATCTCCTAATAAATGAGCGAGAAGCAGTTTTATAAATAAGATCATGAGGCTGTAAATTGTTTTATTTGTTTTCTAAAATAACGGTCTAAATTCATAACCAGATCAAACTGAGCGCGCTTTTGTCTTCGGCTCACAGCAGCCTGATTTATGCCTAGTTTTTGCCCTAATTCTTCCTGAGATAAAGTCGGATTTTCAATAGCCACAGCAACAAATTCTGCCGATTGTACCAGCCAGCTGTCCATAAAAGTCAATGCTAGCTGCAGTATTAAATTCAGGTTTTCATCCAAACTAAAATCTCCCGTTCGCATAGCCAAAGTAACTTTCTGTTTTTTTAAAGTTTCAAAAAGTTCTCCCGAATTAATAAAAGCAGAACCATTACTTTCCGATATTCTTTCGGCATTATGCGTTTTATCTCCAAAACCAATACTCATGCGAGCATCAGATTTTATGGCTCTCAAATGAGCTTTCACTAAAATAGCGGTTAGGAGCGCATCTTCGGGATTGGCAACTTCAATTTGAAATTCATCTCCGCGATATACTTCCCACTGGCTTGGCGTTTTGCCCAATGGAGCCAAGATTTTTTTTAAATCTTCTACCCAATGTTCAGATTCTTGCTGTCTTGAACCAATTATATCGCCTGTAATTACACTAGTCATAACTCAAATATAATTAAAAAATTATAAACTTTCTATTACAAATATACGGAATAAAATTTATTATTACGTTTTTTGGTAATAATTTTAAATATTACATTTTTTGGTAATTAATTGTGGTATTACAATTTAATGTAATATTATAAGAAGTATCGTAGAGGCGCACTGCAGTGCTAAGTCCAGTACTCCCGCATTGGGGATTCTCTTTGCGTAGACGTACTACAGTGCGTCTCTACGATTATATGATTTTTTTAAGGAATTACATTTTCAATTTAATAAAGTGCTATTAACAATTCGTGCTTTAAATGAACTTACATGGACTTATATGATTTTAAAAAAAACATAATTTTTATTTCTTTAAAAAAGAAACTAACTTAGCCTTTACAAAAGAATAAGCTTTGAGTAAAGAAATCAAAATCATCGAATGTCCTCGAGATGCCATGCAGGGTATCAAGACTTTTATTCCGACAAAAAATAAAGTTACTTATATACAAGCTTTGTTGCGAGTTGGCTTTGATACCATCGATTTCGGAAGTTTTGTTTCTCCAAAAGCTATTCCGCAAATGCAGGATACTGCAGCCGTTTTGGAACAGCTGGATTTATCTCAAACCACCAGTAAACTGCTTGCCATTATTGCGAATACGCAAGGTGCAATAGCAGCGTCCAATTTTGAGCAGATTCAATATTTAGGTTTTCCATTTTCTATTTCTGAGAACTTTCAGATGCGTAACACGCATAAAACGATTGCAGAATCTTTGGTAACGCTTGAAGAAATTCTAGAAGTTGCCAATAAGAAAAACAAAGAAGTGGTAACGTATCTTTCTATGGGTTTTGGAAATCCGTATGGAGATCCTTGGAATGTTGAAATTGTAGCAGAATGGACAGAAAAACTGGCAGGAATGGGCGTGAAGATTTTATCGCTTTCAGATACTGTAGGAACTTCTACGCCAGAAGTTATTACGTATTTATTTTCAGATTTGATTCCGAAATATCCAGAAATTGAGTTTGGTGCTCATCTTCATACCACACCCGATAGTTGGTTCGAAAAAATTGATGCTGCAGCAAAAGCAGGTTGCACCCGTTTTGATGGCGCTATTCAAGGTTTTGGCGGCTGTCCGATGGCGACCGATAAATTGACAGGAAATATGCCAACAGAAAAACTGGTTTCCTATTTTACAGCCAATAAAAAAAATACCGGACTTAATTCTCTCAGTTTTGAGAGCGCTTATAACGAAGCTTCGAAATTGTTCGGAAAGTTTCATTAAATCTTTAAAAAACTAGTAGTTTATGCTTAGTAAAGAATTTAAGCTTTGGTTAGAATTTGAAGAAGTAGATGTGAACAATTGGCAAAAAGACAATGATTTTTGCAATATACATGTCACATTAGAGGATGGTAGGCATTATGGAATAAATATTTGGACCTATAATTTCTTAAAAACAGCAATTCAGTACAACAAGAAAGCAAATAAGAATCTTAAAGGACTATACTTAGTTCCTCCAGATTTATTTGTTGAAGAGTTAACTAGAGACTGTATCGAAAAAACAATTAGTGATTTGCTGAAAATCGGAAATATAGAGGAAGTCTTAAATCAAAGTGTAATTTCTAAAAATAATAATGGAGTTTAATGATTATTGGGAACTAATAATTGTTCGGAAAGTTTCATTAAAAAATGGTTATTTTTCTTACCTTAGATAATCATTGTAAACATAATGCGTTACATTTAGTATCGATATAAATATTGTCATGAGATCACGCTCCATCAGTAAAATTTTCAGCATATTTTTTTCCGTTTTCCTATTGTTTTCTTGTTCCAGTGAGTTAGATTTCGATCAAGTAAATGATTTTAAGCTAGAGCCTGTTCTTGTGGCTAATCTAGCTTATTTTGATATTCTTGCAAATAAACTTGTCGATGATGGAGGGACGAATATCTATCCCGATGTAAGAGATTTTGATATATTTAAGGATAAATTTTTTAACGAACGTCTTAAAAAAGCTGAATTTGATTTTGAAGTAGAAAATAATATAAATCGTAGTTTTATCATCAATATGATTTTGCTTAATGCAGAAAATCAGCCTTTGCAAACTATATCTTTTGCCGTTCCATCCTATAAAGGAACACCAAATGTTATAAAATACCCAACAGAAGTTTTTGAAAACACGCGATTAGATCTTTTAAAACAAACCCAAAGAATTGGTTTTGTGGTAATTATTACTGCAGGGCCTCCATTAAACAGTGAGAGTTTAGGAAATTTAAAATTAAGATCAAGTGCCACTGCTTATTTAGTAATCGAATGAGAAAAACGCTAATTCTTTGCTTGTTTTTTCATCTTTCTTGTTTTGCACAAAACAGAGAGCTGTTATATAATTTTACTTCAATTCCGCAGTCTTCTCTTGTAAATCCGGGAGCCGATGTTTCGTATAAATATTATTTCGGATTTCCAGTTTTATCTGGAATTTCAGCCAATGCAGGCTCGAGCAGTTTTTCTGCCTATGATCTGTTTGCAGACAATGGGGTCGACTTTAATCAAAAAGTTAGAAATGTCATTAATAAATCATCTAGCCGAGATAAAGTAGTAACCAACCAACAATTGGAAATTTTTTCTGGCGGACTTAGAGTGGGAGGAAGAGATAGTAAATCTTATGTTTCATTTGGAGTATACCAAGAATTTGATTTTTTTATGTTTGTTCCAAAAGATTTGGCTTTGTTAGCTTTAGACGGAAATCGAGATTATATTGGTAAATCGTTTAATCTAGGAGATTTGAATGTAAAAGCCGAAGTGCTTTCTGTTTTTCATGTCGGTTTTCATAAAAAAGTCAGTGATAAATTTGTTTATGGAGGACGCGCCAAAATCTATTCGAGCGGCGCAAATGCTACTTCGACAAAAAATTCGGGATACATTTATACGGGCCAACAAGCAGGAACTCCGAACCTTTACAATCAAATTATTTCTTCTAATTTAGAATTAAAAACCTCTGGACTTGCCAGTTTTACAAAAGACGAATATGAAGGAAATGTCGCTCGAGATATTGCCAATAATACCTTTTTTAACGGAAGTTTAGGTTTGGGTATAGATGCCGGAATTACCTATTATATAAAAGAGAATCTGCAATTTACGGCCAGTATTATCGATTTGGGATTTGTAAGACAAACCAAAGATATTGAAACGCTTACCTACAAAGGAACCTACCAGTACAACGGTGCAAATCCTGATTTTTTAGGTTTTGACGATCCAGAAAATGTTTTTGACGAATTTGATGAGGCTATACCTAGAGACACACTTTATAATAAATACACTACTTGGCGTCCGACAAAAATTTATTCTTCAATTCAATATTCTTTTGGAGAAGCACGTCCAGATGATGAATGTAACTGTCGAGGCAGTGCCGAAAAATATTATAAAAATGCTGTTGGAGTTCAGCTTTTTGGAATGTCAGCTCCGCGTGAACCACTAGTTGCACTGACTGCTTTTTATAGAAGAAATATTTTCAGGAAATTAGACGTAAAAGCAACTTATACTTTCGATACTTTTTCAAACAAAAATATCGGTTTAGGACTCGCAGGAACACTCGGGCCAGTAAATATTTATGCACTCGTCAATAATATTTTAGAATATAAAGATATTTCTAAAGCCAATAGTATGGCCTTTCAACTCGGAATTAATTTTGTGTTCCAAGACAAAGAGTAAAAAATAAAATTTTTAAATTCCAATAGTGAAATTCCAAATTCCAATCCAAAGAAAATCTAGGTTTAAAGCAATATATTCCGTTCCAATTTGGAATTTGAAATTTAAATATTGGAATTTTAAAGTGTAGGGTTTTTTGTGTAAAATTAATTTTATGATTATCTGAGTATTCAAGTTAGCAATTTATTCACTATATTTGCACGCAATTCAACTAGAAATTGCAACATGATAGCACACAACTCCAAGATTATCGGCGAAGGTTTAACTTACGACGATGTATTATTAGTACCTAACTACTCGAATGTGCTTCCCCGCGAAGTGAGCATTAAATCAAAATTCTCAAGAAACATTACATTAAACGTTCCTATTGTATCTGCTGCTATGGATACAGTTACAGAAAGTGCAATGGCAATTGCTATGGCACAAGAAGGCGGAATTGGTGTTTTACATAAAAATATGACTATCGAACAGCAAGCAGGAAAAGTTCGAAAAGTAAAACGTGCCGAGGCAGGAATGATTATCGATCCGGTAACGCTTCCTTTAACTTCTACAATTGCAGATGCTAAAAATGCAATGAAAGAATTCGGAATCGGCGGTATTCCAATCGTTGACGAAAACAAAATCTTAAAGGGTATCGTAACCAATCGTGACTTACGTTTTGAAAAAAACGGCGCTAGACCAATCGTTGAGGTTATGACAAGCCAAAACTTAGTAACTGTTGCCGAAGGAACTTCTTTAGAGCAAGCAGAAGTAGTTTTACAAGGTCATAAAATCGAAAAATTACCTGTTGTAAACGCAAATAATGAACTAGTAGGTTTAATTACCTTTAGAGATATTACAAAACTGACTCAAAAACCAATCGCTAATAAAGATAGCTTTGGACGTTTGAGAGTTGCTGCTGCAATTGGAGTTACCGGAGATGCTGTTCAAAGAGCAGAGGCTTTGGTTGCTGCAGGTGTAGATGCAATCATTATTGATACGGCTCACGGACATACTGAAGGTGTAGTGAACACTTTAAAAGAAGTAAAATCAAAATTCCCTCAAATAGATGTAATCGTTGGAAACATCGCAACTCCAGAAGCTGCTAAATATTTAGTAGAAAATGGTGCTGACGGAGTAAAAGTTGGAATCGGACCTGGTTCTATCTGTACAACCCGTATTGTTGCAGGTGTTGGTTTTCCTCAATTTTCAGCAGTTTTGGAAGTTGCTGCTGCAATTAAAGGAACTGGTGTTCCAGTTATTGCTGATGGTGGAATTCGTTATACAGGAGATATTCCTAAAGCAATCGCTGCAGGTGCTGACTGTGTAATGTTAGGTTCATTATTAGCAGGAACAAAAGAATCTCCAGGAGAAACAATCATTTTTGAAGGAAGAAAATTCAAATCTTATCGCGGAATGGGATCTGTTGAAGCAATGCAAACGGGTTCTAAAGACCGTTATTTTCAAGATGTTGAAGACGATGTTAAGAAATTAGTTCCAGAAGGAATTGTTGGACGTGTTCCTTACAAAGGAGAATTAAACGAAAGTATGCTTCAGTTCATTGGAGGTCTTCGTGCAGGAATGGGATACTGCGGTTCAAAAGATATTCCGACTTTACAAGAATTTGGACGTTTTGTTAGAATCACTTCTAGCGGAATCACTGAGAGTCATCCGCATAACGTAACAATTACTAAAGAAGCTCCAAATTATTCTAGATAATTTTTAGTTTTCGATATAAAACAAAAGGCGTAAGATTTATTTTCTTACGCCTTTTGTTTTAAAAGAATAATTTTATATTTCTGCGGTTTTTTTATCCGCTTCTCTCAAGTTTTGATTCTCTAAAATTTGCTTTAGAAATGGTTTCGTCACTGTTTCGATTTCATTTTCTGAAATGTTCAAAGCTTCAGGATCAGAAGATAATTGTAACCAAGGTTTAGGTCCGTCAAAATCATAACTTCCAAAAACCACCACAGGAGTTCCTTTTACTTTTACATTTTCTTTGTCTTTTAATATCCATTCATCTGCAAATTTGTAAAGATATTTAGCATCTTTTTCTAATAATCTTAAGCAAGAATGTGATGCTGGGTATCCAGGAAGTTCATATTGATGAAAACCAACTCCGAGTTTATTTTCGATATTAAAATTCCATTTTAATTCCCATTCGTCATTAAACGTACTCGTTGTTTTTTCGGCTTTCCAATTTGTGAAAAATAATCCAGTTGGAGTAGGATCTTTTTTTCGCCCCATATTTGTTGGTCCTGTACGTACTAATTCACCATTTTCATAAGCAGCAAATGTTTGACTAGGATAAGAAAAAATGATAACTTTTGAAACTTCTTCTAAAGCTGTAACATGCAGAGGAAAAGGCATGTAATACACTAGATCACCACTAAAATCTGTTGGGATAACAATAGAATCTAATTTTTTTAAATTTGCTTTATCCGTTCTGTTCAAAGCGGTTACTAAAGCAATTTTAGTGCTATCAGCTTCATTTGTTTTAAGCCAATCTTTTGCCTTATAGAATTGATAAGAAACAGTTGATTCTGGTTTTTTATATTCTATCTTTTTTACTGGTTTTTCCTTTTCTGTATTTTCTGTCAGCTTTATAGTATCGCTTTTTTTACAAGAAGCTAATAATAGTAAAATTAAAATAAGTAGTCCGTTGGCTGTGTAATATAACTTTTTCATAGGTCGTATTTTTATAATGATAAAGTTATAAATATGATAGCTGAAAAGGGTTACATAATTTTTGGAATAGGTTTCGGGATTTTCATTTTAGGAAAAAAAAGTACTAATATCGAAATTCCACTCCACTTTGTTTTTTATAAGGTAATTTTCATGTCCAGTATCTTTGTAGACTTTCAATTTTTTTGTTCCTTTTAAGTTGTTGTATATTTCGTCAATTTCTTTACGGCTAACGCTTTTGTCCTTTTCGCCATAAAGCAGTAGAGTAGGGCAATTAATATTTTTTGCATATTCACACGGATTATGACTAAATCCCCAAAAGCCATTTTGAATACTGCCCCAAAATAATAAAATTGAAGCCATTGGAAATGTAGGAGCATTCATTTTTCTGAATCGGGCACAAACAGTCTCGTACATAGATCCAAACGGACATTCGATAATAATTCCTTTAGGTTTAATTTGATAATCATTTATTGATTTCATTATGGCTACAGCTCCCATTGATGAGCCAAAAAGATATATGTTTGTTTCTCCAATTGTAGAAATATAATCAAAACAACTTTTAACTTCTTCTGCTTCTTTAAAGCCAATTGTTGTCTGGTTTCCTTCAGAATTACCACTCCCCATAAAATCAACAAGCATTGTGCTGTATCCTAATTTTTGAAATTCATTAGAGCGTTCTATTAAAGCTGATTTTTCAGAACCGTAACCATGAAATAAAATAACAGTTCCTTTTGAGTTTGGGTTTTGAATAAACCAACATTCTATTTCCTTGTTGCTTTTTAGTTTTAGAGTTTGAAATTTCTTTGATGGAAAATTTTTATTTTTAGGTTTTGGATTATTAACACCAAGAAATAAAGTTTTTACTTTTTCAAATGAGGTTAATTTTTCAGGGCTTTTTGTTTTTTCAATAGTATCTCCTTGAAAATGGGTGAATTTATACGCATGAAAAAAAGCAATTACATTTATCAATATAAAAATGAATGCAATTGCTTTCGTGTAATTTCGTTTGCTTGTGTAAAATTTCATTTGATTTTAGCTTGATCTTAATGTGTAATTATCAAAACTAAAATACTCAAAAAACTTTTAAATAAGACCTTTTATTTTAGCATGCTGTAATAACATAATTGTTTTAGCATCCGAAATCTCTCCAGATTCGATCATAGCGTAGGCTTCGTCAAAAGTCAATTCTAAGACTTCGATATTTTCTTGTTCAGCATCGAGTCCGCCGCCTTCGCTTACTTTCATTTTTTCATCATATTCACCAACAAAAAGATATAGAATTTCTGTTACAGATCCTGGCGACATATAGGTTTCAATAACTTTTTGAACTTTACTTAAACGATAACCTGTTTCTTCTTCTGTTTCGCGAATAATAGCCTGTTCTGCATTATCTTTATCCAAAAGTCCTGCACAAACTTCAATCATCATTCCGGTTTTGTTTCCGTTTAAATAAGTTGGCAAACGAAACTGTCTCGTTAAAATAACTGTTTTTTTAGCAGCATTATACAGTAATATTCCAGCGCCATTTCCGCGATCGTATACTTCTCGGATATGTGACTCAACAGGCTGATTTTCTTTTTTATAATTAAAAGTAACTTTATTTAATACGTACCAATTATCAGATAATAACTTGGTTTCTATAATCTCGATTTCTGGATTTTTTCTCATAAAAATATTCTTCAAAAAAAAACGCTCTGATTATCAGAGCGTTTAAAATGTATTATTTTGTTATTGTTTGTTTTCTGTCTGGTCCAACCGATACAATTTTGATTGGCACTTCGATTTCTTTTTCAATAAACTCAATATATTCTTTTAGCTCAATTGGCAATTCGTCAAAAGTTGTCAATCCTGTTAAATCTTGTTTCCATCCTTTAAACTCTTTATAAACCGGAGTAACGTTTTCTGGCTCAATGTTGTAAGGGAAGTGAGAAATGTTTTGACCTTTATAGTTGTATTCTGTACAAACTTTTAAAGTTTCAAAACCAGAAAGTACATCACCTTTCATCATCATTAACTGCGTAACTCCATTAACTTGAACCGCATATTTTAAAGCGACAAGGTCTAGCCATCCACAACGTCTTTGTCTTCCTGTAACAGAACCAAATTCGTTACCTACTTTTGCCATTGTAGCACCCACTTCGTCAAAAAGTTCCGTAGGGAAAGGTCCGCTACCAACACGTGTAACGTAAGCTTTGAAAATTCCATAAACCTCTTTGATTTTGTTAGGAGCAATTCCTAAACCTGTACAAGCTCCAGCAGCAGTAGTATTTGATGAAGTTACGAAAGGATAAGTTCCGAAATCAACATCTAATAAAGATCCTTGAGCACCTTCGCAAAGAATAGATTTACCCGCTTTTTGAGCTTGGTGCATGTATTCTTCACTGTCAATAAAATCTAATTTCTTTAATTCTTCAATAGCTTCAAAGAATTCTTTTTCTAATTCAGCTAAGTTATATTGGATAGCAACATCATAGAAAGCAATCATAGCTTCGTGTTTGTCAGCCAAAGCTCTGTAACGCTCTTTGAAATCTTCTAATTCGATATCTCCAACACGTAAACCGTTTCTACCTGTTTTGTCCATGTAAGTTGGCCCAATTCCTTTAAGAGTAGAACCAATTTTTGCTTTTCCTTTAGAAGCTTCAGAAGCTGCGTCAAGCAAACGGTGAGTTGGTAAAATTAAGTGTGCTTTTCTAGAAATGATTAATTTGCTTTTAATATCAAGATTGAATTTCTCTAAACCTTCGATTTCTTTTTGAAAAACTACTGGATCAATTACAACACCATTTCCGATGATATTTACTGAGTTTTTATGGAAAATTCCAGAAGGAATAGTTCTTAGTACGTGTTTAATTCCGTCAAATTCTAGCGTATGTCCTGCGTTTGGTCCTCCTTGAAAACGTGCAATAATATCGTAATTTGAGGTAAGTACGTCAACAATTTTTCCTTTACCTTCATCTCCCCATTGTAATCCTAGTAATAAATCTACGGTCATTCTGTTTTAATTTGCGTTGAGGCAATCTAAGCTGCCCTACTGATTATGTAGTTAATTTTCTTTTTTTATTTTTTTTGAAAAGTCTAATTTGAAAAGACTATGAATTTGAATTTTGCTTTTTGTTTCCGTAGAAATAAAGCGAGTGATTTGTGATTTCGATATCAAAAATTTCTTCGATAGTCTTTTTGATGGTTTGAATTCTTGGATCACAAAATTCGATTACCTCACCAGAATCTGTCATAATGATATGATCGTGCTGTTTATCAAAATATGATTTTTCGTAGTAAGCCTGATTTTGTCCAAATTGATGTTTTCTAACCAAAGCGCAGTCCAACAATAACTCGATCGTGTTGTATAAAGTTGCTCTACTCACACGATAGTTTTTGTTTTTCATTTTGATATAAAGATTTTCTATATCAAAATGCTCCTCGCTATCGTAAATTTCCTGAAGTATAGCATAACGCTCAGGAGTTTTGCGATGCCCTTTTTGTTCAAGATATAGTGTAAAAACATTTTTTACAATTTCTTGATTCTTAGTGTTGTCAGTTGAAATAAGTGTCATATCCGGCAAAGATAATTTTTTATTTTTAATGAATAAAAGTTTCGGGTTTAAAGTTTAACGTTTAAACTTGATTTTGATTAGTAATAAGGCACTAAATACAGGCTTTTACGTCAAAAATATTTTGAAAGTCTAATTTAGCTTAATTAACATAATTATTTTAATTTATGATAAAACTAACAATGCTTAATTTGTTTTGGACATATACATATACCAGTTCCACTCCCAAGTTTTTCCTTTGTCATCAGACATGGCCTGACTCCAGATTGGATTCTTTTTGTCTCTTGCATCCCATCGAAATACTTGAATAACGGGTTTTTCCTCAAAAACATCTTTAGAAAAAAAATGTCCAACTTTATTTTCAAAAGAACCCACTACAGGCTTGTCTAAAACACCAGTATTTGAGTCCGACCAATAGATACTCCATAATTTTGTTTTCGGATTAAATAATCTTACCGTCATTCCTTCAAATGGTTCTCCATCAAAAGTAGCAAGAAAATTATCGATATTGCCAATTCCGTGCAAAATGGTGTACATTTCCTGAGTAGAAGGAAATTCAATCCATTCGTCACAATTACAAAGTCTTTTTTTTAGTTTTTTATTTCTAATATTAGATTTGCCAATAAAAAAATCGAAATCATTTTTTGATGAAGAATCAGAAGCGGAGATAATCAGTTCTCCATTTTCGTCAAAAATTAATTGAGGAATTTCTATGTTATTATCCATAAAATAAAATTACTTTTCTAATAATTAAGTTCGATATTCTCTAGTAACCTTATCAACACCGTCAATTTTCTTGATGGCGCTAATCATTTTTTTCAAAATCGTATTGTTTTTAACAATTACCGCAACTTGTCCGTGAAAAATTCCAGCGTCTGTACTCAATGAAATACTTTGAATATTTACGCTCATATTGTTCGAAATTACTTTTGTCAATTGGTTAGTAAGACCTAAAACGTCCATTCCGGTTATGTTGATAATGGCTTTGAATTCCTCTTGCGAAGAATCAATCCATTTGGCGCTCATAATGCGATAGGCATAGTTTGACTGCATTCCGATCGCGTTCGGACAATCTTTTTTATGTACTTTAATTCCTTCATTAATCGTCACAAAACCAAAAACATCATCACCGGGAATTGGATTACAGCATTGCGAAAGTTTATAATCTAATTTATCATGCTCCGTTCCAAAAACCAACATATCATAATTACTGCTAATGACTTGTTTATGAATGTCTTCGTCTGCAGTATCTTTGGTTCTTTTAATTTTATTTTTAAAGAAATTGATAAACGTATTGCTTTTTTGCGCCGCATAATCTTTTAACTGCTGATTTTCGATGGCACCAATTCCAACTCTATAAAATAAATCTAAACTCGTTTTTAGTTTAAAGAAGTTGACTAACTCGTTCGTAACCTGTTCGTTAAATGTAACTTTTAAATGTTTTAATTTTCGAATCAGTAATTCTTTTCCTTCTTCCGCAATTTTTTTAGTGTTCTCGTTAAGAACATTTTTGATTTTATTTTTGGCTCTCGAAGTCGTTACGTATTCCAACCAGTTTACGGTTGGTTTTTGGTTTGGAGAAGTAATCACTTCAACCTGATCACCGCTTTTTAATTCATAGTTAAGAGGCACTAATCGTCCGTTTACACGAGTTCCGCGGGTTTTGATTCCAATTTCGGAGTGAATGCTAAAAGCAAAATCAAGAGAAGTGGCACCCTTTGGTAGCGATTTAATTTCTCCTTTTGGCGTAAAGACAAAAATTTCCTTAGAATATAAGTTCATTTTGAAATCTTCGACAAAATCAACCGCATTGGTTTCTGGATTTTCCAAAGCTTCACGAAGCAGGTTCAGCCAAGTATCCAGACCGCTTTCTTCTGTTGCGCCATTTTTATATTTGTAATGCGCTGCGTAACCTTTTTCAGCGATTTCGTCCATACGTTCGCTTCGTACTTGCACTTCGACCCAGCGTCCTTTTGGGCCCATTACGGTAATGTGAAGCGCTTCATAACCAGTTGATTTTGGTGACGAAATCCAGTCGCGCAAACGGCTCGGACTTGGTCTATAGTGGTCTGTTACAATCGAATAAATTTTCCAGGCAATGAATTTTTCTTCATGCGGATCGGCTTTGTAGACAATTCTAAGCGCAAATTTGTCGTATACTTCATCAAAAGTTACGTTTTGAGCACGCATTTTTCGACGAATAGAATAAATTGATTTTGGTCGGCCTTTGATGATGTAATCTACGCCTTCGTTATCAAGAGATTTTTTCAAGACATCTGAAATGTCTTTGATGTAAGCATCTTGCTCTTCTTTAGTTTCACGAATTTTGCTTACAATGTCGTTGTAAATTGCTGGTTCGGTATATTTTAAGCCTAAATCTTCTAGTTTGGTTTTAATGTTGTAAAGTCCCAAACGATGCGCTAAAGGCGCATAAATGTATAAAGTTTCAGATGCGATTTTGGTTTGTTTATATTCTGCCATCGAATCCATGGTCTGCATATTATGCAAACGGTCGGCCAATTTGATCAGAATTACGCGAACATCATCATTCAGCGTCAGAATCATTTTTCTAAAATTCTCTGCCTGCATCGAAGCATTCAAATCTTTTTGAACTAAGGATATTTTGGTAAGACCTTCAACTAATTGCGCCACTTTCGGATTAAACAAACGTTCAATATCTTCAACCGTCATTGGAGTATCTTCAACAACATCGTGCAATAATGCCGCAGCGATAGAGGTCGCACCCAGACCAATTTCTGAAGCAACAATTTTTGCAACTGCAATAGGATGAAAGATATACGCTTCGCCTGATTTACGTCTCTGTTCTTTGTGAGCATCGACCGCAACATCAAAAGCTTTTCGAATTAATTTTTTGTCGGTTGTGTCTAAAGTCTGATAACTTATTCGTAGTAATTCCTTGTATTCCTGCGCAATAGCTTTGTTTTCTTTTTCTATATCTATTTCTGTCATAACGGCATAGTTCAAGTACTAAATATAGAAATTTGTTGCCACATACGCAAGGGGTTTAGATTGCTGATTTGAGAGTTTAGATTTTAGATTTTATCAAGAATAAATTCCAATTTTTTAAATCCCAAATTCCAAAAGAGCGAAGCGATTTTTAAAATCTAAAATCTAAAATCTAAAATCTAAAATCTAAAATCTAAAATCTAAAATCTAAAATCTAAAATCTAAAATCAGAACCCTCTCTGTCTTTTTGCTTCAAAAATTAAAATCGCAGCAGCAACAGAAACGTTCATACTGTCGATTTCGCCCTGCATCGGAATAATGATATTTTGAGTTGCGGCATCACGCCATTCTTGCGTTAAACCCGTTGCTTCTGTACCCACAACTAAAGCTGTTGGAGTAGTGAAGTTCTGTGTGTGATATGAAGTCGAATTTTGTAAAGTCGCGCTGTAGAAATTGATCTTTTTTTCTTTTAAAAAGGAAATAATTTCTGAAGTTGTTCCCGTTGCAATTTGGTTGGTAAACAAACAGCCAACGCTAGAACGAACAATATTGGGATTGTATAGATCGCTTTTCGGATTGGCGATTAAAACAGCATCCAATTTAGCAGCATCTGCAGTACGCAAAACTGCTCCAATATTTCCTGGTTTTTCTAAAGATTCTACGACCAAAATCAACGGATTATCAGATAATTTTAAATCAGATAATTTTAAAGATTTGGTTTTTGCTACCGCTAAAATTCCTTCTGTAGTATCGCGATAAGCCAGTTTTTGATAAACTTCCTTATTGATTTCGATAATTTGAAACGGATTTTGAATCAGTTTGTTGATTTCTGATTCAGAAACTAATTCGGGTAAAAACATAACCGTTTCCATTTCGTAACCGCCTTTTATTGCTAATGAAATTTCGCGTAAACCTTCAATCAAAAATGTTCCGGTTTGTTTTCTGGCTTTGGATTTTTCTTGAAGTAAAACCAAAGATTTGATAAACGGATTTTGAATTGAAGTGATTTGTTTCATTTTTTAAAGCGACTAAGTTTCTAAGGCGCTAAGGTACTGAGTTTTTTTTGAAAGTTGCAAAGTTGCAAAGTGACAAAGGTTTTTTCCGCCACGAATTCACGAATTATGTAAAAATAAAATTCGTGAATTCGTGGCGGAAAAAAAATACTATTTCTCAAAAACTGCTTTTACTTCTTCATCTACAGGATGATCTGTTTTGAAAGTGTGACCTAGAAATTTTGCTATGGTTTGAGCAAATTGTTTTTGGTAGATCTGAGAATCGGTTTTGATTTCGCCTTTTGGGGCAATTTCTGGACCCATCGCGGCAAACCAAATTTCAGAAGCGCCAGCAACATCAGAACCGTGATCTGTCCATTGCGATTTTACTTTGTCGCCACGGCCGTGATCTACCGTTATAAACAAAGTTGTTTTGTTTTTGTATTGCGGATCATTTTGAGCAAAATTCCAGATTTCCTGAATCCATTTGTCTACTTGATTTGCCGCGTCTAAATACGAACGATATTGTGCGTGATGCGCCCATTCGTCGGTTTCTCCGTATGCGATATAAAGCACTTTTGCTTTTTTCGTCTTTAATTCATCTAATGCCTGATAATGTGTAAAAACGTCTAAACATTCGTCTTGATGAAAAGGCTTGTAAGAGTTGTCACGCATTTCATTAAGCAGTTTTTGAGTGGCAGTTGGCTTGTTTCCGCCCACTTTATCAAAAGCAGAAATTACTGGAAAACCGCTTCTTTCTTCATTCAAAATTCTGTCAAAAGCATCCCATGCTCCAAAAGCTGCAACTTTTCCTTTCAGTTTAGATTGTTGATTTAAAAACTCTAAAACATTAACATTCGGATTGGGTTTGTAACCGTTTGAATTGACTTTTAAATCGACATTTCCAGTCATAATTTCGCTATAACCAGGATAACTAAACCAATACGGATTGGAAACGTCAACTTTGTTTCCTAAATCTCGATTTCCGTAAATCTGACCTTTCGAGGCAATTTCTGACCAGAAAAAAGGCATTATTTTTTTGCGGGATTCTTTTATATCTGGACTGCTGTATTTTTTATAAATGTAAGCGCTGTCTCCTTGATTGAATTTTTTATCATTGGCAATTGCGACATCTACTCCTTTAAAAACTTCTTGCCATCTAAAGCCATCGGTAGTGATGATAATGATGTTTTCTGTTTTTTGTGCTTGAGTTTGAATGCTTAATAAAAGGAACAGAAATAGAATTGCTTTTTTCATGTTTTATCTGTTTTTAAGTTTTTATTATTTTCTTTCAAAACTACTTTAATGATGGCAATTACAGTAAAGCTAATCTGTAAAAATAACCATAAGTTAACAGATTATGTGCTTACAAAATCCCTCTCGATTTAATTTCTAGATATTTATTGATAGCATCCAAAGTCAGGTTTTCTGGCTGCGTTAAAACAGAATGAATTCCGTATTTCTTCAGTTCGTTTACGATTAATCGTTTTTCGAACATGAATTTTTCGGCAATCACTTTATCATAAACTTCCTGAATAGTAGTTGTTTTTTTATTGATAATGCTGTTTAATTCTGTATTGCTAAAGAAAACAACAACCAATAAATGGCTCTTCGCAATTCCTTTTAAATAAGGCAATTGACGATTTAAACCATCCATAGTTTCAAAATTGGTATAGAGAATTATTAAGCTTCTCTGATTGATGTTTTTCTTAATATCGACATACAATCTGCTGTAATCGCTTTCAAAGAAATCTGTTTTTACGTTATAAAGTGATTCTAAGATTTTCTGCATTTGAGAGCCTCTTCTTTCTGCAAAAACGCGATTTTCTACCTTTTTTGAAAAAGAAAAAAGACCAGCTTTATCTTGTTTTTTCAAAATAACATTAGACAAAACCAAAGCCGAATTAATAGCATAATCTAATAAACTTAGTCCGTCAAAAGGCATTTGCATTACGCGTCCTTTGTCGATTGCCATATAAACCGATTGCGATTTTTCGTCTTGAAACTGATTGACCATCAAAGAGTTTCTCTTTGCAGTGGCTTTCCAGTTCAGCGTTCGCAAATCGTCGCCTTGAACATATTCTTTAATTTGTTCGAACTCCATCGTATGTCCAATTCGGCGTATTTTTTTGATTCCGTATTGAAAGAGATTGTTTGAAAAAGCAATCAGATCGTATTTTCTCAATTGAATATAAGACGGATAAGTAGGAACCATTTGATCATTATCAAAAGAAAATCTTCTCGAAATCAATCTTAAAGGCGAAGAAACATAAATATTTAAAGCGCCAAAATGATATTCTCCACGTTCTGTCGGGCGAAGATCGTAACCAATTTCTTTTTGCGAAGCTGCTTTTATCGTCTTTACGATTTTGAAGTTGCGAACTTGAAATTGAAACGGAATTTCATCAATAATTTTAACCGAAATAGGAAAAGAATAATGATTTTTTAAATGAATTGTAATCGGATTCAAATCTCCGTTTGATAATTTTTCAGGAGTAATTCTTTCTGCTTCAAGACCTGTTTGGGCTAAATACAAAAGTAAAATATCAAGTCCTAAAAAAGTGATTAAACCTAGGACTAACAGCCAAACCGCATTGTACATATTCGGAAAAATAAAGGCACAAATAAATAATCCTATAATACCGATAAGCACATAGAAAAAGAAATTGTTCAGATATAGACTTTTTATGAATTTCACTTTGTTTTTGTTTACTTCGTCCGTTCGGCTTTCAGCCTCGGGTCAGGTTTAAAGTTTCAGGTTTAAAGTTTGCCCTTCGACTTCGCTCAGGGAGACAATTGGTTAATTAGCCAATCATCATTTATAATTCATAATTCACAACTAATAATTATCTCGGAATCTCTACCGTTTCAATAATCTGTTTAATGATTTCAGAACTTGTCAAACCTTCCATTTCGCGTTCTGGCGCAACAATTACACGGTGCTGTAAAACCGGAATTGCAGCTTCTTTTATATCTTCTGGAGTTACGAAATCGCGTCCGCGAATGGCTGCAAAACCTTTAGAAGCATTTAGAATAGCGATTGAAGCACGAGGCGAAGCTCCTAGATATAAAAAGGCATTTTCGCGTGTATTTACAACGATTCTCGCAATGTATTCCAAAAGATTTTGTTCTATTCTAATTTGTTTTACCAAACCTTGATATTCTTTGATTTCTTCAGCAGAAAGAATGGTTTTTATAGCATCTAATTTTCCGTGATCTTGCAAAGAATGTTCTCTTTGAATGATTAAAATCTCTTCATCCAACTTTGGATAATCGATTGTAATTTTAAAAAGAAAACGGTCCAATTGTGCTTCAGGCAAGCGATAAGTTCCTTCTTGTTCAACTGGATTTTGCGTTGCAATTACCAAAAATGGCGTTTCTAATTGATAAGCAGAACCGTCAATTGTAATTTGGCGTTCTTCCATTACTTCAAAAAGTGCGGCTTGGGTTTTTGCTGGAGCACGATTGATTTCGTCAATTAAAATCAGATTGGAAAAAATTGGCCCTTTTTTGAATTCAAATTCTGAGTTTTTCAGATTAAAGATTGAAGTTCCTAAAATATCCGAAGGCATTAAATCTGGTGTAAACTGGATTCTGCTGAAACCGATATTTAGAGTTTTAGCCAATAATTTAGCCGTAATGGT
The DNA here is from genome assembly GCF_003946915.1 of Flavobacterium ustbae. Classification (GTDB taxonomy): domain Bacteria; phylum Bacteroidota; class Bacteroidia; order Flavobacteriales; family Flavobacteriaceae; genus Flavobacterium; species Flavobacterium ustbae. The sequence continues at coordinate 47,933 of NZ_RPOC01000006.1, read as the reverse complement.
TTTGGCAACTCCAGGAACACCTTCCAAAAGAACATGACCGTTTGATAAAATGGCAACCAAAAGCTGGTCTACCATTTTATGCTGTCCTACAATTACTGTTTCAATCTCTTTTTTTATTGTGTTTACATGATCTAAAAGAGGAGTTAGGTTAATTCTAGTTTCAAAATTCACATTTTCGTTTGTGATTTCGCTTGATGTTGTATTGATGTCGTCCATAATTTGGTCTGTTTTTTATTTTCTTTTGCCACTGATTAAAAGCTTTTTAGTTAATTGTGCTAATCTTTTTAATCTGTGGCAAATATTTTTAGTTAATGTAAAATCTTTTCAATTGCTGCATTTATTCGGATAAGGTCTTCTTCCAGACTTCCGTGATAAGTGTTTCTATGGTCATTTATTAATTGAACCAAATGGCGAATGTCTTTCTCGTCTTTTCCTGTTTTATAATGCAATTTGGTTATAAAATCGTCATCTAATTTGGTAGTGTCAAGTAAATAATCGGTTCTTATTTTTTCTAAAAAGTAAATAATCTTTTTATCAATAATATTGGTATGATCGCCTTCCTGATAATATAAGTTTCCGACAGTTTTAGTAAAATCGACAGTAAGATTCTGCAATGGTTTTATAATCGGCACGATGCGCTGTTTTCTTTTTGCATTGAAAATCATAAAAATAAGAATTCCGATTATGCCTAAATACCAAGCCGATTTCAAAGCAGGCTGACTCCAAATATATCGCATTGGAGAACTTGAAATTCGTTTGTCGTTAAAACTTTTGTTGTACCAGAAAATATTTCCTTTCGGAATATAGGATACTAGATTTTCAGTATATTGATAGTTGTCTTTTTTCAGCAGATTATAATTGGTAAAAGCCACTGGCTGTGTGTGCAGATACAAATAGCCATTTTTATACGGAACTTCAATAAAATTAACTTGTTTTTCGTTTTTACGAGTGGATTGATAGCCTAAAACTTTTGTGTTTAAGGTATCAATTTTCGAAAAATAATCGCTCAGTCCTGTATTAAAAGTATATTTTTTTTGACTTATGTTTTTATTTGCTATCCAAGCCGAAGTGCTGTCATTGGGAATAAAATCGGTTTTCAGTTCAATTTTTAAAGAATCCAATAGCACTTTAGGAAATACTTTCATGCTTAAAAAAGCATTATTTCCGTGAGAAACAAAATATAGAATTTCTTTCATCGACTGATCGTCAATGTTTTCAGCTTCAGAAATATTAATAAAAGTGCCTTTTATTTTATAGGTTTCAACATTTTCATTTTCATCATATTTTGAGTCCAAATATTCGTAAGGTGTTTGTGTCGAAATTCTTTCTACTTTCTGTTTAAAAAGTCCATCAGCTTCCTGATCAAAAACGTATAATCCGAATGGAATTTTATCATCAACTGAATATGTTGGAGTCCAGTCAATAGGTTTTGGCTGGCCTTTGTCTACTAATAATGTTATTCCGAGAATTAAAACCAGAATAGCAATGTATATTTTAACTTTATTATCCATTACCAAAGGTTTTTAATGCTTTTTTAAATCTGTTTTCAGTCTTTCTGAATGTTGTTTCGTCAATTTCAAATTCGCCGTACCAAATATAATTGTACAGATAAGAAAGATATGTAAACTCTTCTTTATGAGCAGGATTATGCAATTCGTACAAATAATCAGAATTGGTTTTTTCGATATCCCATTCAATATAATGATGCTGTGCCATTACTTTCAAAAGCCATAAATAGTAATATCGTATTGCGACTCTTCTTTCGCCGGCTTCAATACTTTCTTTAATCAGTTTTTCAAAATCTAAAAGATGGATGTTTTTCTCAGCATCTGAATAAAATAAGGTTCTTTTGGCATTTTTTCCAAAAATCCATCTTCCTTCTTGTTTGGTCAAAGCTCTTGCAATAAAATAAATTAAGACAATAACGACCAAAACTGCAATTATTCTAAATAAAATAGAAATAAAGCTGAGAGACGATTTTACACTGCTGAAATTAAATAAATTGAAAATTTGTCTAGCCAACCAATGCTTAAAATGATCCCACCAGTTTTTTTCGGGAGTTTTGTATTCGTAGATAAAATTTTTATCGGTATATTTTTTCTTGAAATTCTTTTCAAAATGTCTGGCTTCTACAGTTCTAGAATCGATTTGAATGTCTTTTTCGGTATATTTAATTCCAGTAATTTTTGGAGGATCCGGAGTTAAAGGAATAGAATCCTGAGCCTGAGAAATACCGCAGCACAAAAGAAAAGATAAAATAAATAATAATCTTGTCATTACTTGTTCTTAAAGTTTTTCGGCGGTTAAAGAATAAATTTTTTTGTGCACAATAAAAGGGTAAATCAAGTAATAAAATGAAATTATGGCAAGCGTCACTAAGATAATAAAACTGCTTAGCCAATTGGGCATATCAATAGAATATCTTGTAATAAAACCTTCTAAAAATCCTGCACTTATCGTGAAAGGGAAAGTGCTTAAGAATATTTTGAAACTGTTTTTGAAGCCAATTTTAAAAGAATTTAATCTCGAAAAAGTTTTAGGAAATAGGATAGAAGCTCCTAAAATAAATCCAGCGGTAGTTTCGATTACAATGGCGAAAATTTCCATAGAACCATGAATCCAAATTCCTCTCACACTTTTCCAGAAAACGCCTTGTTCATAGAAAAAATATTGAAAAGAGCCCAGCATGATACAGTTTTGAAGAAAAATATTAAAAGTTCCGATACCTACAAAAATGCCATAAAAATAGCATTTGGCGCCTACAAAAAGGTTGTTTACAGTAATGCCAATAAAACTACCCCAATTGCTGCCCGAACCGTACACAGCCATCGGATTGCCTTTTTTAATGTTTGCCAAAGTCATATTGACGTATTCGTCGCCTAAAATGAGACGTACAAAATCAGGATCATAGCGGGCAGAAAGAACACCAATTGAAACGGTGACAAAAAATAGCGTAAAAGCATAAACCAAATACCTTCTGTACTCGTAAACCAATAAAGGTACTTCGATTTTAAAGAAATCGATAACGCGGTTCTGGTCTGTACGTTTGGTTTTGTAAATTTTCTGATAAATCTGAGACGCCAGATGATTAAGATAAACAACCGTTTTACTTTTAGGATAATACGTTTGAGCATACGACAAATCATTCATCATTTGAATGTACAAATTAGCTAATTCATCAGGATTTTTTTTAGCTTTACCAAAAATTGCCAGCTCAAACTCGAGCCATTTTTCTCTGTTTTGTTTTATAAAGGCGATTTCTCTCATTGTAGGCTAAAATATGAAATATGTCAGAATTATCTATTAATACGACACAAAATGTCAAAATAAATTTTATTGCTGCTTCTGTCGGCGAAAGACTAGGTGCTTTTTTTATTGATTTGTTTATTGTAATCTGTTATATAACAGCACTTTCTATAGTTCTTTTCGACTGGCTGCAGCTAGATCGACTGATGGTTAATTTGGATGGCTGGTCACGAGGTGCGATTTTTTTAATGCTTTATTCTCCGGTTATAGTGTACTCGCTCGTTTTAGAAAGTGTTTTTGAAGGACAGTCTCTTGGCAAAAAGTTATTAAAAATTAAAGTCGTAAAAATTGACGGTTATCAGGCTGGTTTTGGAGACTATTTAATTCGATGGTTTTTTAGAGTAATTGATTTTTTTACTTTTTTTGGACTTCCTGGACTCATTTCTGTTATAACCAGTAAGAACTCGCAGCGATTGGGCGACATGGCGGCAGGAACAGCTGTAATTACTTTAAAAAATAAAATTAACATTAGCCATACTATTTTAGAAGAAATCGGCGAAGCTTATGTGCCAACGTATCCTTTGGTCATTAAGCTTTCAGACAACGATATGCGTATTATTAAAGAAACTTTTCAAAAAGCAGCCGCCAAAAATGATCATGAAGTGATTTACAAACTAGTTGCAAAAATTGAAAGCGTAACAGGCATAAAGAATCAATCTGGAAATAATAGCGATTTTATTCGCGTAATTTTAAAAGACTATAATTTTTACACGCAAAATATGTAATTTTTTGCAGATGGTTGAAATTGTTTTTCTAGCTTTAATAATATTTTTTATATTTAACTAGTTGTTATCCAATTTTTTAAATATAAAAATAAAACTATGAAAAAGACAAAGTCGTTACTAGCCCTATTGCTATTTTTTATTACGCTTTTTAGTTTTGCCCAAAGCAGAAAAAAATTAGATAGAATTGTAAAAAGAGATTATCAGATCATTGAATGTACGATTTTAAAAATGTCTGATAAAACCGTAGAGTATTCACTTCCAGGCGAAACAGTTCAAATTTCGTTAGATGTTTCGCAGATTGCCAAGATCGATTTTGCAAGCGGGAGAACTCAAACTTTTGATGCTTCTTCAACGCCAAGCAATACGGCTCAAAATACCAGCCAAAGTATCGAAACTGCAGAAATGAAGCATAATGTAATTGCTGTATTGCCAATTCCTTATTTAAATTCAGATAGTCAGCAAAGTTCTGAAGATATGGCAAAATTTGCTCAAAACGATCTGTACAACAAATTGCTGGATAAATCGTCTAATATTTTACCCTTAACAGTTCAGGATTTAAGAACGACCAATAGCCTTTTGCACAAAGCAGGAATCGATCACAATAATATTGACGAGACGCCAATAGAAGATCTTGAAAAAATATTAGGAGTTGACAATATTGTGGCTGCAAAAATTTCATACACAATTGGAACGGCTTCTACAGCTACAACTTACAGCAGTGGAGATACAAAAGTGAGCAACAATAATAAAAAAGTGTCCTCAAGCGATATTTCGACCACTACGGCAAACAATCAGAGTTACTATTACTATACGGTTTATTTTGACATGTATAGAAATAAAGATAAAATCTACTCACAAACCCGTAAGCCCTTATTGGCAGTAAAAGACAGTTGGATGGATTCTATTACTTACTTATTAAAAAGAAGTCCGATTTATGTAAAAAAATAATAAGTATTTCATAAGTTAGGTATTCTAAAAGCATTTCATACAACTTTGTAGCTTTGATGCTTTGAATCTCTGTAACAAAAAACCGATTCAGATTTACTAAGATTATTCCTTACAACTTTGTAACTTTGGCCCCTTGCATCTTTGTAACTCAAAAAAAATGTTTCACTTACTTGATATTATAGGGACAATGGCATTTGCTATGTCTGGCGCCTTAACCGCAATGCACAAAAAACTAGATCCTTTTGGGGTTTTTATCATTGCATTTGTAACCGCTGTTGGAGGAGGAACATTGCGTGATGTTCTAATCGGAAGAACTCCCGTTGGCTGGATGCGCGACATGCAATACGTATATGTGATCATTTTAGGATTTTTTCTAGCGATTCTTTTCAGAAAAAGCTTTGATAAACTTCGTACTTCGTTGTTTTTGTTTGACACAATTGGTCTTGGCGTTTTTACATTAATTGGTCTAGAAAGAGGACTTTTAACAGGTCTTCATCCAGCAATTTGTATTGCGTTGGGAACAATGACAGCTTGCTTTGGCGGTGTAATTCGTGATATTTTATGTAACGAAATTCCAAACGTTTTTCGAGAAGAAATCTATGCAACCATTTGTATCTTAGGAGGAATCGTTTTTTTTGGATTGCGAAAACTAAACCTAAACGACGATATATTATATCTAGTTACGTCTCTTGTGATTATTGTAGTTCGTTTAATGGCAGTAAAATACAAATGGCATTTAAAAGCATTCGATCATAAGTAGAAAAATATTCAGCCACGAATTTCACGAACTTGCACTAATTTAATTCGTGAAAATTGGTAAAATTCGTGGCAAAAAAATAAAACTTTGAAAACATTCGTTGTAAGAAAATACAATAAAAACGATTATACGATTTGGAACGATTTTGTCGCTCAGGCCAAAAATGCCACTTTTTTATTCCATCGTGATTTTATGGAATATCATAAAGATCGTTTTGAGGATTTTTCGCTTTTAATTTTCGAAGAGGAAAAATTGCGCGCTATTCTTCCCGCTAATAAAAAAGGAAATTCGATATATTCTCACCAAGGTTTGACTTATGGCGGATTAGTGTTTTTATCGAAATTGAAAGCAGAAAAAGTAGAATCAATCTTTGATGAAATTTTGCTTTTTTTGAAAGAAAATAAATTCGAAACTCTTTATTACAAGCCAATCCCAGATTTTTATTTGTCAGAAGGAAATGCAACAATCGACTTTTTTTTAATGAAAAGAGGAGCGGTTTTAGAACGAAAAGAAATGAATCTTGCTGTTAATCTGACAGTTCCTTTGAAGATTTCAAAAAGCAAAATGAAACACTTTAGAAGAATTGAAAATCTTGATATAGATATTTTTGAAGAAGATAATTTTGATCCGTTTTGGGAGAAAGTTTTGGAACCAAGATTATTAGAAAAATTTGATGCAAAGCCAGTTCATTCAAAAGAAGAAATGGCACTTTTAAAATCTAAATTTCCTCAAAATATTAAACAGTATTCTGCTTTTAGAAATGACGAAATTATTGCTGGAATAACCATTTTTGAAACTAAAAATGTTGTAAAATCGCAATACGGAGCAACTTCAAAAACAGGAGAAGAATTTAGAGCTTTAGATTTTTTGTTCATCAATTTGATTCATAAATACAAAAGAAAAGGAAAACATTTCTTTGACATGGGCATTGTTGATTCTGATACTGAAGATTATAATAGTGGACTTTTAAAACAAAAAGAAGAATTAGGCTGTTCTGTTTACAATCAGGATTTTTATAAAATTGAAATAAAGTGATACCTTTTTTAGACCTAAAAAAAATAAACAAACCGTATGAAACCGCTTTTCAGGAAAAACTGAAATCGGTTTTAGAAAACGGCTGGTATATTTTAGGAAAAGAAGTAGAAATTTTTGAGAAAGCATTTGCTGAATATTGCCATTATAAATATTGCATCGGAGTAGGAAATGGTTTTGATGCCTTAGTTCTTATTTTTAAAGGATATATTGAACTCGGAAAACTCCAAAAAGGCGATGAGATAATCGTTCCTGCAAATACTTATATTGCGAGTATCTTAGCCATTTTGCAAGCCGATTTAATTCCAGTTTTAGTCGAGCCAAAATTGGAAACTTATAATATCAATCCAAATTTAATTCAGGAAAAAATCACTCCAAAAACCAAGGCTATTTTAGCGGTTCATTTATACGGACAATTGGCTGAAATGGAAAAAATAAATGAAATTGCAGAAAAGAATAATTTAATTGTTGTTGAAGATTGTGCGCAATCACATGGAGCTAAAATCAATAAATTCCAAGATCAAAATTCCAAATTCCAACCAAACGGAAATCTAAAATCTAAAATCAACAATCTAAAATCAGCTTGCGCTTATAGCTTTTACCCAGGAAAAAATTTAGGCTGTTTGGGCGATGGCGCAGCAATTACAACAAACGATTCTGAATTGGCAAAAGTGCTTTTTTCGCTTCGAAATTACGGTTCTGAAAAAAAATATCATAACGAATATATTGGCGTAAATTCGAGATTAGACGAATTACAGGCTGGTTTTTTAAATCTAAAATTACCCAATTTAGATGCAGATAATGAGAAAAGAAGAGCCGTTGCCAAACGTTATTTAGCAGCAATTAAAAACGATAAAATAACGCTTCCGTTTTGGGATTTTTCCACAAATCATGTTTTTCATTTATTTGTTATTCGAACCGAAAACAGAGAAAATCTGCAAGAATATTTAACTCAAAATAATATTCAAACGGTAATACATTATCCAATTCCGCCGCATCAGCAAAAAGCCTTTGAAGAATGGAATAAGTTGTCATTCCCAATTACCGAGAAAATTCATAGAGAAGTTTTGAGTTTGCCAATAAGCCCAGTTTTGACTGAATCGGAAGTCGATTTTATTATTGAAACTATTAATCGTTTTTAATGTCTGATAATAAAGCGTCATATCGGCAAATTTTAAAATCAACTTCTATTTTTGGAAGTGTACAGTTTTTGACTATTTTATTTTCTGTTATCAGAACAAAATTTATTGCAGTTTTTATTGGAGCAGAAGGAATGGGGATAATAGCCATGTTAAATTCGATATTGAATTTAATTAACAGCATAACAGGTTTGGGAGTTGAAACAACCGCAATAAAAAGCATTTCAGAAAACTATAAGGGTGACGACATTAGATCGGTTTCAAAGATTGCATCCATAATAAAACAGATAATGTTTTTTACAGGAGTTTTAGGCGCTGTAGTGACTATTATTTTCTCAAAATGGATTAGCATATTTAGTTTCGGAAATGATAGTCAATATGGTTCTCTTATAATTTTGTCTGTAACATTGATTTTTAAGCAATTAACATCTAGTCAACTGGTTATCTTACAAGGGTTGAGAAAATTAAATTTTTTAGCAAAAGCCAATCTGTATGCCAATCTATTTGGATTACTGTTTTCTATTCCGCTCTATTATTATTTTAAAATCGATGCCATTGTTCCTACTATTATTTTAAGTTCTTTCGCAGCGCTTATTTTTTCATTTTATTATGCATCAAAAGTAAATTTACCAAAGAAAGACATTAGTAAACAGGAGCTTTTAAACGAGGGAAAAAGCATCGTAAAACTTGGAATAATGTTAACTGTAAGTTCTTTATTAACTTTTCTTTCTGCCTACCTTACCCAGATTTATATCAGTAATGCAGGCAATACAGAACAAGTTGGTTTATATAGTGCAGGTTTTACGTTATTGAATTCCTATGTAGGATTAATTTTTACGGTAATGAGTACAGATTATTATCCGAGATTGGCGGCAATAAATAACGACAATGACAAGGTTAGAATTAGTGTTTTACAGCAATCTTATATTTCGATTTTAATAATTACGCCAATTATTGTCTTGTTTCTCACATTCATACCGATCATTATTAGAGTTCTTTATACCTCAAAATTTATGGAAGTGATTCCGATGGTTTGTTTTGGAATTATCGGAATGTTGTTTAAAGCTGCTTCATTCTCAATGGGATATATTTTAATTGCTAAAGGAGATTCTAAAATATTTACAAAAACAGCAATTGTATTTAATACTTTATCTTTTTTGTTGAATATTGCAGGATATTATTTTTATGGTTTAGAAGGACTCGGAATTAGTTTCTTATTTTATTCGATTATTCATTTTTTTGCTATGAAAATAATTACGAAAAAAAGATATAATTTTTATTTTAATAGAAAGGTCTATGTGACTTTCTCGATCTCTTTTTTATTCTGTATTATGAGCTTTTCGTGTAGATATATTGAATTGCAAGTTTTAAGATCAATAGTAATGGGAATGCTTTCGATATTGTCTTTTGTCTATTTTTTGTATGAAATCAATCGGCAAATAAATTTGAAGGATAGTTTAATTTCAGCCTTCAGAAATAACAAAAAGGAATTATGATTGCGAAAATGAGGTTTTTGTATAGCCAGATAAAGTTTTATTATTCAGTAAACTGGATCAAAACGTTATATTTCAATTTTAAGAAATTTCCATTTAAGACTGCTAAAGTGTTGCCTGTTTTCTTTTATGGCCCCGTTAAATTGAGTTGTTTATCAGGTCAAATTCAGATTATCGCACCAATTCGCAGAGCAATGATTGGCTTCGGACAGCCTTATGAAATGAACACTGTGCATAAAGGAATAGCCGAAATTAATCTAGCTGGCATATTGTCTTTCAACGGAAACGTACAATTTGGAAAGGACTATTTTGTCTACATAAAAGAAGGTGCATTTTGTGAATTTGGACATATGGCATCAATAGCCTCTAGTGGAAAAATAATCTGTACAGAAAAAATAAGTCTTGGTAATTATGCCAGGTTAGGTTCTGAATGTCAGATAATAGACACGAACTTTCATGCAATGATGGATACTCAAAATGGAGAAATCTTTAAAATGACTGAGCCGATACAAATAGGAAATTACAATTTTATTAGCAATAGGGTTTCGATCATGAAAGGTACAGTAACGCCGAACTATTGCACAGTTGCTTCAAATAGTTTGTGTACTAAAGATTATTCTTCTTTAGGAGAAAATATTCTGATTGGCGGAATCCCTGTTAAATTGCTTAAAAGTAATATTTCTAGAGATTGGAAAGGAGAATTAGAAAATTTTGAGAAATGGTTAATTATATAATTGGCGTTTAGTTTTCATCCCATTTCTGAATATACTTTTCTGCAATTTTTATGTAGTTGTGATGTTCTTCAATAAAAACCCTCGCGCGTTTTCCTATTGCCGTAATTTCGTTTGGATTTTCAATTAAAAAAGACAACTCATTTACCAGATAATCAACGTTTGGAATGGCGTTTATGCACACTTTTTCAGAAAGATTATAATGTGCTGTAAATTCATTTTCGGCACCAGTAAAAACCACTTTTCCTTTTGCCATTGCTTCGAGCGCATTATAGCCTTGATCGTAAGCATAAATCATATCTAATAAAATATGGCAGTTGTTGTAGAGATAAATGTATTCGGCATAAGGAACGCTTCTAACTGTAATTATTTCAACTTTAGAAGTATATTTTTGTTCGATTATTTCTAACGCTTTTTCAAAATAATCGTTTCCTTTTTTTAAATAATTATCATTATTGATGCCATGAAAAATGATAATTTTGTCTGTAATATTTAAAGGCTGAAATTGAAGTTTTTCAATGTTAATCGGATTCGGAATTAAACCCAAATATTTCTCGTTTCCTCGTAGCGGAAGATGATAGTCAAAATCTGAAGCAATTATGCCGTTTGTGTTTTTATAAATAAATTGATGCAGTTTGAAAAACGCTTTTTCTTGAAATTTTAAAACATTTCCGAAAGACTTTTTATCGATTTTATGATTCAGATATAACGGAAAAACAGATTTAAAATCAGGATTTTCTAAACAATATTTTACATTCAGATAATCGTATCCACAACTCAATAAATAAAGTTTTAGGTTGTTTTTTAAAAGATGTAAAATAATCTTTTTTTCGAAGTAAGGCTGGCATTCAAAACTATTTTCGTTGATTAACTGGACTACGTCAAAGCCAGAGCATTGTTTTTTGAATTTTAAAAACTGGCGATACGTTAAAAATGAGCTAATATCAAATTTTGATAATTTATAAACGGCAATTTTTACTTTTTTCAGTAAACCCGAATCCCATTTTTTTTGGATAGGAAAATCAACAGGAAAATTTTTAAATCCGTCCTTCTGACCGATAATAAAAACTTCATGTCCTAAAGCCTGTAAACCATCTTTTAAAGAATTGTGCAAATGGCTGTATTCGCCTACCAATAAAACTTTCATTAATGTGTATATTTGACAAATATATTTACTTTTTTGGTTAAAACATGAGTAAAAAGAAAGTTGCTATTGTTTCGCATTCATTAGGAGAAGGAGGAGCAGAACGTTTTGCAGGTTTGCTGACTTTTATGTTGGAAGATTCTGGTTTTGAAGTTCATTCTATTATTGTCAATGATTGTGTAGATTATGCGTATACAGGAACTTTATTTAATTTAGAAAAAGAAACTTCAGGTTCCTTTTCTTTTTTTGGAAAACTAAAAAAAGGTAAATTACTGAGAAACTATCTGGTTCAAAATAATATCGAAATTGTAATTGATGGCAGAGCAAGAAATGTCTTTTTGCGCGAATTAATTACTAGATATATTTATCGTGGTTTAAAAATCAATTACATTGTTCACAGCTATAATTTTCAGATTTATTTTCCATCTTCAAAGTTTTGGTCAAGAATGATTTACAAGAATGTCGAAGCTTTAATTTGTGTTTCTAAAACTATTGAAGAAAAAGTAAATCGATTATACGAACTCAAAAATACGGTTACGATTTATAATCCTTTTTTTATTTCCGAAGGAGAATTAGAAAAAGAAGTTTTGGAAACCAAAAAAGTAATTTTGTTTTTTGGAAGACTAGATGAAAAAGCAAAAAATTTCAGCCTGATGTTAGAAGCTTTTTCAGAATCTAAAATATATGAAAAAGGATATCTGCTTCATTTAATGGGAACGGGAAAGGATTTAGTTTTTATTCAAGAAAAGACTAAGGATTTAAATTTAAGTGATTTCGTAAAGATTTTTCCATTTAAAGAAAATCCTTTTGATGAAGTTAGAGCGGCAAAATTTACAGTTTTGACCAGTAATTATGAAGGTTTTCCAATGTCAATTGTAGAATCGTTAGCTTTAGGAACGCCAGTTGTTGCTGTAGATTGCAATTCTGGACCACGAGAAGTTATTCAAAATGAATTTAATGGTTTATTGGTCGAAAATTACAATCCGACAGCTTTTGCCGAAGCCATGAATCGATTTGCGGATGACAATGAATTGTATAATTTTTGCAAAAAGAATGCTGCTGAAAGCGTAAAACATTTGTCTTTAAAAAATATTTCAGAACAATGGAAAAATCTCCTAAATCATCAATAATGAACAGTATTTCAGATGTTCTGCTAATTGAAGTTCCTAAAATTCAAGATCGAAGAGGAAATCTTTCTGTTATTGAAGGTGAGATAATTCCATTTGTTTCAAAAAGAGTCTATTATTTGTACGATGTACCAAGCGGAAGCAAAAGAGGAGGCCATGCACATATTGAACAGCAGGAATTTTTAATTGCTTTAAGCGGCAGTTTTGACGTGATTTTAAAAGACGGAAAAAATATAAAAACCGTAACGCTAAATAAGCCAAATGTAGGTTTGCTAATTGTTTCTGGAATTTGGCGGGAACTTAAAAATTTCTCTTCGGGAAGTGTTTGTTTGGTTTTGTCTTCTGGCGAATTTAGTGAAGAAGACTACATTCGAGAGTATAAAAAATTCAGGCTATTTAAAGACAGAGGAACCAATTCCGATATTGGCTAAAAAAGTTTTAAAGGAAATTAGAAAAGTCAGAACAAATACGGGAAGACGTAATAAATTTCTTTTTTTCCAACCTAAATTCTCTAGATCAATTGCATTGTAATAATGTTGAAAAAGTGCTTTTTCGCCAACTATTTTACTTTTTATAGCAAGCGAGAAACGATTTAAATCTAGAAACTTTTTTAAATCTGAATTTGTTTTTTCTTGCATTTCAAATTTCGTAAAATCCATTTTTTGTTTTATGAAATTACGGTTTTTAGAAAGGCTTTTGGCATCATAAACATAACGCGCTAAAATTTTCCAAGAAAAAACAACAAGGTAAACTAGTCCAATTCTTATCCATAAATCTGTGTCTTCTCCATTTTTAATTTGGGTGTCAAAGTTCCCAATTTCTTCAAAAACAGATTTGTGAAAAACAGCGCAAGAAGTCCAAAGAACACTTTCTTTTACACTTGCTTTAAAGTAATTTACAATTTCAAAATCGTTATTTGTTTTTGAAATAGAGTAGGCCGAAGAAATAATTTTTTTAGAAGTGTCTACTTCAATCGCCGTCGAAAAAACTTTTTGATTAGGAACTTTCGAAATCAAATCAAACATGGTTTCTAAAAAAGTAGGATACCAAAAATCATCTGCATCGATAAAAGTAATATAATTAGAAGTTGCTTTTTCAATTCCGAAATTTCTTGCTGTAGAAGCACCTTCATTTTTTTTGTTGAAATAATGAATTCTCGAATCTTTAAAAAGCAGTAATTTTTCTTCACTTTTATCTGTAGATCCGTCATTTACTACAATAATTTCAAAGTCCTGAAAAGTCTGACCTAAAACACTTTTCATCGTGTTTTCGATAAAATTCTCTTTGTTGTAAAGTGGAATTATGATAGAAAAAAAAGCCATTTATTTTGTTTTTAAAAAACAGTAATAACCTAATTTATAAATGTCAAATAGAAAAAGAGACGGTTTTTCTGAAAGTAAATTTCGCTCAATTTTTTGTTCTGATTTTTTAAAAATAAAGTAAAACAAAGAAACTAGTTTTAGTCTTTTTAAAAGCTCAAACGCCGCAATAACTTTACTTTGTTCTCCTGAAATTTTAAGGTTAGCATTTAAAAAAGCTAAATTTTCTAGTGCCATTTTTGTTTTGCTTAAAAAGGAGGCTGATGTTTCAAAATTCAAATGAATAACGGGGTTTTCAATAGGAGAAATTGTAATGCCGTTTGATTTTAAAACTGTAAAAAAAAGTAAATCTTCGTATCCGTATTTAGTCAGTGTCTGATCAAGAGGAAAACGAATCAAAGTTTCTTTTTTAATTAATAAATTAGAAAGCAAAGCAAATTCAGATTGATTTTTACTGCGTTCAGATAGGTTTAAAGATTCTCTTTTTCTGCCATAAATCCAGCGTAAAAGTAATTCTTTTGCTGGTTTGTCATCTTTGTATATTTGTCCTCCAAAGACCAATTTTTTGTCCTCTTTTATTGCTGCAATATATTTAGAAATAAAATTATCGTGAACAGGAATTACATCAGCATCTAAAAGAAGCAGATTTTCATAATTTGCTTTTTCGGCTAATAAATTCCGAATGGCACTTCGTCCAATATTTTTTTCTAAAATAGAATATGAAGTATTTTCGAATTGATTAATTCTTTGGTTTTCAATTAAAAACTCCTGAGAAGCATCGTCTAAACAAATAATTTCAAAAGGAATATTACATTTTGAAACCTGATTGTAAAGTGTTTCTACAAGGGTAAAAATGTCATAATTATAAACCGGAATTAAAATCGAAAGCATTACACGTTTCTTTGCACCACTTCGAAGATTCTTTCATCTTCGCATTTTAAAGTTTTAGAAGGGAATTTCATCAATAAAGCATAATCGTGCGTTGCCATAATGATGGTTTTTCCAGCGGCGTTAATAGCTTTTAAAACCTCTAAAACTTCAGAACTTGTCTGTGGATCCAAGTTTCCTGTAGGTTCGTCGGCAAGGATAAATTCAGGATCGTTAAGCAAGGCTCTTGCAATGGCAACACGCTGCTGTTCTCCTCCAGAAAGCTGGTGAGGCATTTTGTTTACAAAATCTTTCATACCTACTTTGTCCAAAACTTCGTCAATTTTGTGTTGCATGGCTTCTTTTTCAACCCATCCTGTAGCTCTTAAAACAAAAAGCATATTGTCTTTTATAGAACGGTCTGGAAGGAGTTTGAAGTCTTGAAACACGATTCCGATTTTACGTCTTAAATACGGAATTTCGCTTTCTTTTAAAGTTGCCAAATCAAATTCAACAATATGTCCTTCACCTTCAACTAATGGTAAATCAGCATATAAAGTTTTTAAGAAACTACTTTTTCCAGAACCAGTTTTCCCGATAATGTAGATAAACTCACCATGGTTAACATCTAAGTTAATGTGAGAGATAATTTTTCTTCCTTCTTGATATATAGTGACTTCTTTAAGAGATAGTACGGTTTGTGACATAATAAAATTGGTTTGAATGGTAAAAGTAATAAGATAACGCTTGGATTCAAAATAAATTTTTATTAAAAACTTTAAAAAAAACTAAACCATATAAGTCATAGAAGTTCATTTAATTAAACTAGGTGAAGTTTTGCCACTCTAATTAGTAACTTATATGACTTATATGGTTTAAAAATATTTTTAGATGCTTTGAGAACCAATATTTTGAGATTGATTTGTTAAAAAAAATGCGGAAGTTTAATTTTTTAGAGATAATAAAAGCTTGAAACGTTTCGTTATAAACCGTATAAAAATGATACATTTGAATACTAAATATTATTAAAATGCGTAAACTTTCCAGGTTCTTTATATTCCAAATTTTCCTTGCTTCGACTATAGCTTCGGCACAGAAATCGGCTATTTATACTTACGAATTAAAGGATTTTGACAAAGCACTGGCTTTATATAATGATAAACAA
Source organism: Flavobacterium ustbae (assembly GCF_003946915.1). Lineage (GTDB taxonomy): Bacteria > Bacteroidota > Bacteroidia > Flavobacteriales > Flavobacteriaceae > Flavobacterium > Flavobacterium ustbae. Next base: position 32,180 of record NZ_RPOC01000006.1, on the reverse strand, counting down.
TATGCTTCGGCACAATTGATTTTTGAAAAAGTAAAAAACAACACTACAAATGAAGAAGTACAGTCTGACTGTGCTTATTATATTGCCAATTCTGCTATTAGAACCAACAAAGCAAATGCCGATGCTTTGATGGAACAATTTGTAAATGATTATCCGACCAGTACGAAACAAAATCAGGCTTATATAGAAGCGGCGCAATATTTTTTCGAACAAGGAAATTATCCGAAAGCATTAATGTGGTTTGATAAAGTGGACGAAAGTTATATGAGTAAAGCTGAAGCAGATAAGTTTAACTTCATGAAAGGCTACAGCTATTTTAGTGCGAAAAAGAAAAAAGAAGCAACCAATTATTTTAATAAAGTGGTAAATTCTAAAGAATATGGCTCTCAAGCCAAATATTACTTAGGATTTATGGCGTATGAAGGCGACGATTACAAAGAAGCAACCAAATATTTTGATGAAGTTTCTGGCGAAGAAAAATACAAAGAAAAGCTTTCGTATTATCAGGCAGATATGAATTTCAAATTAGGAAATTTTCAAAAAGCAATTGATTTAGGTCATAAGGCAATGGGAAAATCTAATGAAATTGAAAAATCGGAACTGAATAAAATTATTGGTGAAAGTTATTTTAATTTGAAACAATACGGAAAAGCAATTCCGTATTTGGAGCAATATGCGGGTAAAAAAGGAAAATGGAACAATACCGATTTTTATCAGTTAGGTTATGCGTATTACGAACAGAAAGAATATGAAAAAGCGATTTCTCAATTTAACAAAATTATTGAAGGAAGAGATTTTGTGGCGCAAAACGCTTATTATCATTTAGGTTTAAGTTATTTAAATACAGGTAAAAAGCAAGAAGCTTTAAACGCATTTAAAAATGCTTCTGAAATGGATTTTAATGCACAGATTCAAGAAGATGCAGCTTTAAATTATGCTAAACTAAGTTACGATATCGGAAACGCGTATCAAGCTGTTCCTGGAATTTTATTAGATTTCCTTAAAAAATATCCAAACAATTCAAGCCGAGCAGAAGTAGAAAAACTATTGGTTGATTCTTATATTTCTTCTAAAAACTACAAAGAAGCTTTAGCTTTATTAGAGAAAAATAGAAGTGCAGAAAATAAGGCAGCATACCAAAAAGTGCTTTTTTATAGAGGTTTAGAATTATACAATGAAAATAATTATCAGGAAGCTGGTAAATTGTTCAAAAGTGCGATCAGCGAACAGAAAACACCTGAGTTTACAGCTCGTGCGACTTTCTGGAAAGCAGAAACAGAATATTTGAACGATGATATGCAAAATGCATTATTGACGTACAAACAATTTGCCGGAATGGCTGCAGCAAAGTCAACTGACGAATATAAAAATATCAACTATAACATTGGTTATACATATTTCAAACTAAAAGAATACGATCAGGCAGCAAATTCTTTTCAAGCTCAGATTGATCAATCGCCTTTAGATAAAAGCCGCTTAAACGATTCTTATTTGCGTTTAGGAGATTGCCGTTTTGTAGCGTCTAAATATAGTGCTGCTAACGAAGCCTACGCAAAAGCAATTGCAGCAAAAGGCGTAGATGCCGACTATGCGCAATTTCAAAAAGCACTTTCTTACGGATTCATGTCAAATAATACGAAGAAAATTGATGAGTTGACTAATTTTCTTCAGATGTACAAAAAATCATCGTATCGTGATGATGCTTTGTTTGAACTTGGAAATACGTATGTAGCAGAAAAGAAAAACGATCAGGCAATTAAAACTTACGATCAGCTGATTTCTGAATATAGCAACGGATCTTTCACTTCAAAAGCAATCTTAAAACAAGGTTTGATTTATTACAATTCTGATCGCGATACTCAGGCTTTAACTAAGTTTAAAAAAGTGGCAGCAGAGTTTCCAAAAACGCCAGAAGCTTTAGAAGCAGTTTCGACAGCAAGATTAATTTATGTTGATTCTGGAAAAGTGGATGAATATGCAACTTGGGTTCGAACTTTAGACTTTGTTGAGGTTACAGATGCGGAATTGGATAATGATACTTACGATGCAGCTTTTAAACAATACAGTCAGAACAATTCTAAAAATGCTATTCCTGGTTTTGCTGGATATATCGCTAAGTTCCCGAACGGGATGCATGCGCTGGAAGCTAATTTCTATTTAGCGCAATTGACTTTTGCAGAAGGTTCTGAAACAAAATCTATAGCAAATTATCAGTTTGTAATCGATCAGCCTAGAAACGAATTTACGGAGCAAGCTTTAAACAGATTGGCTCAGATTTATCTAAAAGCAAAAGATTGCGACAAAGCGATTCCGGTTTTAGTTCGTCTAGAAAAAGAAGCCGATTATCCTCAAAACAAAACTTTCGCGCAAGCTAATTTGATGAAATGTTATTATGACAAAAAAGATTATGACAATTCGGTTTTAGCAGCAGATAAAGTGTTGGAAAACCCGAAATCTGATGCAGGCGTAAAAGCAGATGCGCAAATTATCGTGGCGCGTGCAGCAATGCAAACAGGAAATGAAGATAAAGCAAAGACGGCTTATGCAAAACTAGCTACAACATCTAAAGGAGAATTGGCTGCAGAAGCTTTATACTACGATGCTTATTTTAAAACAAAAGAAGGGAAATTTGAAGCTTCGAATACTGCGGTTCAAAAACTGGCAAAAAGCTATTCTGCTTACAAATATTACGGAGCAAAAGGTTTGGTCTTAATGGCGAAAAATTTCTACGGATTAAAAGACAGTTATCAGGCGACTTATATTTTGGATAACGTAATCAACAACTTTACAGATTATCCAGATGTTGTTGAAGAGGCGCAAAAAGAATTGAGCGCGATTAAGTCGGAAGAGTCAAAAACGAATTCTTCAATTAATAAATAGTCTTTATAGTCCTTAGTTTTTTAGTCCCTAGCACTAAGTACTAAAAAACTAAGTACTAGGGACTAAAAAAAAATACAAGAAAAACAATGAGTTTACCTTTTTATATAGTTGATGTTTTTACAGATAAAAAATATGCTGGAAATCAGTTGGCTGTTTTTTTAGATGCTGGACATTTAAGTACGAAAGAAATGCAGCAGATTGCATGCGAAATTAATTTTGCAGAAAGCACTTTTGTCACAAAACTAGATGTAGCGAATAACAAAGCAGAGATTAGAATTTTTACTCCGTCTCAGGAAATGCAGTTTGCAGGTCATCCAATTATTGGAACTTCATGGGCTTTGATAAACAAGATTTTTGAAAATTCGCCTCAAAATATAACAGTAGAAGTTCCGATTGGGCCAATTCAAATTAAACAGTCAGAAGATTTAATTTGGCTAAAAGCGGCTCAGCCAAAGTTTTGGGATGTTTTCGGGAAAGAAGATTTTCCGTCTTTCAGTAATTTAACTATTGATGATTTTGACAATCAATATCTAATTCAGGAAGTTACAACAGGAAGTGCTTTTGTAATCGTGCCTTTAAATAGTAAAAGAGCTTTAGAGAATCTGACTTTAGATAAAGATAAAACAGATAAATGGCTGAAACAGCATTGCAAAACGGATCATCAAGGATTGTATTTCTATAGTTTTGAAGATGGTAAACTGGCAAGCAGACTTTTGTATATTGAACACAATCAGTTGAAAGAAGATGCAGCAACCGGAAGCGCCAGTACTTGCCTTCAGGCGTATCTTTTAAAATATCATTCTCCAGAAATTGAAGTAACGAATTATCAAGGAGATTATATGGGACGTCCTTCTCAAATTCATTTTAAAGGAAAATTAGCCAACGATCAGTACGATATTACAATAGGAGGAAAAGCTCAATTTGTTGCAAAAGGGGAGTGGGAAGCTTAATTGATTTTTAGATTTAAGACTGTAGATTTTAGATTTAAGAAAAAAGAATATAGAAAATAGAACACAGATTTTAGAATATAGAAAATAGAACAAAAAATGTAGAGTAAATGAAATGAGAAAAGTTGAAAAATGAGAAGTCTATTCTCTTTATTCTATACTCTTTTCTCTAAAAATGCTCTCAAAAGAAAGAAATATGAAATTAAACTGCCGACATAAAATCATCATTTTGTTAGTATTATTTGCTGCTCAGTTTTCGATTGCACAGAAAAAGAACGAAAGTATCGGAACCGAGACCGTAAATGTTGTAAAACCGTATTCGCCGACTATTTCAGATGCTTTTAAAGTGAAAGAAACGCCTTCGCTTGACGACAGCGGTAATCAGCCAAAAGAAGTTATTAAGTACAGTATTTTATCTGTTCCTGTGGCGTCAACTTTTACTCCTTCTAAAGGAAAAGCAGAAGGTGTAGAAAAAGCAAAAAAAGAAAGATTATTTAATAATTATGCTACTTTAGGTTTGGGTAATTACAGTACTTTAAACGCTGAATTGTTTGTAAATCAAGATTTAGGGAACAATGATTATGTGGCAGGAATGTTTCGCCATCATTCTTCTCAAGGCGGAATTAAAGATGTGGAATTGAATGATGAATTCTACGATACGGCAATTAATGTGGGTTACGGACAGAACAATAGAGATGTAACTTGGGGTGTTGATTTAGGCTACCAAAATCAGATTTATAACTGGTACGGACTTCCTTCAGATTTTGGATCGACAATTCCAGATCAGCGTTATGATTTGGTAAACAGCATTAATCCGGATCATTCTTATAATAACATTTCGCTTGGCGGAAATGCAGAATTTAACGAAAGTATTTTTAGCAAGCTTTCAGCAAGATTTACACATTTTTCAGATAGTTATTCTTCATCAGAAAATAGATTTTATGTAAAGCCAACTTTTACAGTTGATGTAATGGATCAGGCAATTAAAACTAATGTTATTGTAGATCACGTAAGCGGTTCTTTCAAGAATAATTATTTCCAAGACAATACAGAAGCTTTAAAATACAGTTTTACAAATGTTGGAATCGAGCCAAGTTTTGTAGTAAATGAAAATGATTGGACATTAGAATTAGGAGCTGGAGTTTTTTATAGCGCAGATTCTGAAAACAGCGGAAACAAATTTTATTTCTATCCAAAAGTAAACGCTTCGTATAAATTGGTTGGCGATCTTATGATTTTTTATACTGGAGTCAATGGAGGTTTAAATCAAAATTCTTATGCCGATTTTGTGACCGAAAACCCGTTTTTGTCTCCGACTTTAAATATGCGTCCGTCAAGTACGCAATATAATGTTTTTGCAGGTTTAAAAGGGAAACTGGCAAACAATGTAAGTTATAATTTGACAGGTTCTTACTTGAATGAAAAAGATAAAGCACTTTTCAAAGCCAATGATTACACGGAAGTAATTACAAATGAAGATTATGCATTCGGAAACTCGTTTGGTGTTGTTTATGAAGATATTAGAACGTTACGTTTTTATGCAGAATTAAAAGCTGATTTTTCTCAAAATGTAACTTTCGGAATTAACGGAACTTTCAATAGTTATAATACCGACAATGTAATTGAAGCATGGAATTTACCGACAATGAAATTAAGTTCGACTTTAGACGTTAATATAACTAAGCAATGGTACGCTGGATTAAATGTGTTTTATGTGGGCGAAAGAAAAGATATGCAGTCTAATCTGAATTTAATGGCAGATCCTGAAGTTATTACCTTGAAAAGCTATTTTGATGCCAATGCGCATTTAGGTTATAAATTCAGCGAACGCTTAACTTTTTTCTTAAAAGCAAACAATATTGGAAATCAGGCTTATCAAAAATGGCTGAATTATCCGGTTCAGGGATTCCAGATTTTAGGAGGAGCTAATTATAAATTTGATTTTTAAGAGCGTTAGCCACAAAGACACTAAGGCACAAAGAATATATTAATATAGAAGTGCCTTTTTTTTAAGCCACGGATTCATGGATTTTTTGGAGTAAATTCGTGAATTTGTGGCTTTTTAAATTTAATTTGTATGAGTATGGAAATAAAAATACGTCAGGAAAATGAAAAGGATTATAAATGTGTTTTTAGTTTAATCGAAAAGGCTTTTTCAACTATTGAATACAGTGATCATCAAGAACGATTTTTGGTTGAAAGATTGAGGAAATCGGATGCTTTTATTCCAGAATTATCGATTGTGGCAGAAATTGAAGATAAAATCGTTGGGCATATTTTATTGACCAAAATTCTTATTCAGAATGAAAATCAAGCTTTTAATTCTCTTGCTTTGGCACCTGTTTCTGTTTTGCCAGAATTTCAAGGAAAGGGAATCGGAGCAAAACTCATTTTGCGTAGTCATGAAATTGCGGAACAACTAGGTTATGAGTCCATTGTACTGCTTGGGCATCAAGATTATTACCCAAGATTTGGCTATGAACTTTGCGAAAAATATAATATTAAATTGCCGTTTGATGTTCCTGCAGAAAACTGTATGGTAATCGAATTGATAAAAGGTTCTTTAGAAAAAGTAAATGGAGAAGTGGTTTATCCAAAAGCATTTTTTGAATAATTTGGGACTTATGTTTTTTTAACGATCTTTGTGTCTTACCGCCTTTGTGGCAAAATTAACTATGGATTTCAAACAAAAAATACACTCACATTATTTACAAATGGTTCAGGATCGAATTGATGTTTTTAAAGACATGATTTCGAATTTAACCGAAGATTCTAAAAATGACGCGAAAGGTTCTGCGGGCGACAAGCACGAAACGGCGCTGTCGATGATGCATATTGAGCAGGAAAAATTGACCAATAAATTGAAAGAAGCTATTGCTCAAATTTCAATTTTAGAAAAAATTGATCCTTTAAAAATTACAGAAAATATCAGTTTAGGAAGTTTGGTAAAAGCCAATGGAATTTATTTATACGTAAGTGTTGCGCTTCCTAAAATTGCTATTGACGGAATTAATGTTATTGCGCTTTCTCCTCAATCTCCACTTGGAGCACATTTAATGGGAAATAAAGTTGGTTTTCAGTTTGAGATTAATAAAACGCATTATACGATTGAGAATGTAGAGTAGATTTTTTTGAGCATGAATAAAAAATCCGTTAGGAATGAACCAATATTGTAGCAACGGATTTTAATCCGTTGAATAAAGAAATTGACGCAATTCATGAGTTTCGTAGGAACGGAAAATATAAATGTTTAAATATGTTTCGATCCTACGGATCTTCTGGTAGCAACGTTATTAAATAACCGGATTAAAATCCGGCCCTACAATATTTATCGAGCCGATGGCTCTTTCCATATATTACATATTACAAAGCATGTAAACCCGACAGGTTTTTAAAACCTGTCGGGTTTTTTCGTAATTATCAGAAAGCACAAACTCTGTGTCAATACTTGCGTGGGAAACTCAGCCTGACAAACTGTGGCTATGAAATTTACTTTGTTGCGTAATATTATTGCATAAACCATAATTCCAAAACAACTTTTCTTCTTCTCTTTACGAATCTTTCATTCATAAAGAAATAACTCAAAAATTAATTTAAAAATTTGATTAAAACTTTCAGTTTTAAAGCAATTTTCTGTTCGAAATTGAAATTTTCAAGTTTCAAGCTTTTTTTGATATCAAAATTTTACATTTTATATGTAAATGCTTAATTATGGTTTTAAATTGAAATTAAAATCGATTATTGTGTTTTTCAATTGTAACTAATACTCCATCTTTGCCCTATCAAATTAAAATTTAAAAAATAAAAATATAGAATTATGTGTGGAATTGTATGTGCCTTTGATCTTAAACAAAAAGCCGAAGCGTTAAGACCTCAAGTATTAGAAATGTCTAAAATCATTCGTCACCGCGGACCAGACTGGAGCGGAATTTACAGCAATGATAAAGCGATTCTTTCTCACGAGCGTTTGGCAATTGTAGATCCAGCGTCTGGAAAACAACCTTTATTTACAGAAGATAAAAAATTGGTTTTGGCTGCAAATGGGGAAATCTACAACCACAGAGAGCTTCGTAAACAATTTGCTGGTAAATATAACTTTCAAACTGAAAGTGACTGTGAAGTTATTTTGGCTTTATACAAAGAAAAAGGTGTAAGTTTCGTTGATGAATTAAACGGAATTTTTGGATTCGCTATCTATGATGTTGATAAAGATGAGTATTTCGTAGCTCGTGACCATATGGGAATTATTCCTTTATATATTGGATGGGATCAGCACGGAACTTTTTATGTGGCTTCTGAGTTAAAAGCTTTAGAAGGATATTGTACAAAAATCGAATTATTTCCTCCAGGACACTACTTATCAAGCAAAGATGGAGAGTTTGTACAATGGTACAAAAGAGACTGGACAGAATATGATGCAGTAAAAGATAACGAAACAAGTATTCCTGCAATTAAAGAAGCGCTTGAAGCGGCAGTTCACAGACAATTAATGAGTGACGTTCCTTACGGAGTTTTACTTTCTGGAGGTTTAGATTCGTCTATTACTTCAGCTGTGGCAAAAAAATTCGCTCAAAAACGTATTGAGTCAGATGATACAACAGATGCTTGGTATCCGCAATTGCACTCTTTCTCAGTTGGATTAGAAGGTTCACCAGATTTAGCAGCAGCGAGAAAAGTAGCAGATCATATTGGAACGATTCACCACGAAATTAAATTTACAATCCAAGAAGGTTTAGATGCAGTTCGTGATGTAATTTATAACTTAGAAACGTATGATGTGACTACAGTTAGAGCTTCAACTCCAATGTGGTTAATGGCGAGAGTTATTAAATCTATGGGAATCAAAATGGTTCTTTCTGGAGAAGGTGCAGATGAGTTGTTTGGAGGATATTTATACTTCCACAAAGCGCCAAACGCTAAGGAATTCCACGAAGAAAACGTTCGTAAATTAGGAAAACTTCACATGTACGACTGTTTACGTGCCAACAAAAGTTTAGCAGCTTGGGGAATCGAAGGGCGTGTGCCATTCTTAGATAAAGAATTTATGGATGTTGCAATGCGCATCAACCCGCAAGATAAAATGATCAACAAAGAACATCCGATGGAAAAATGGGTTGTTCGTAAAGCTTTTGAAGATATGCTTCCGGAAAGTGTAGCATGGAGACAAAAAGAGCAATTTTCTGATGGAGTAGGATACAGCTGGATTGATACTTTGAAAGAAGTAGTGGCAAGAGAAGTTTCAGACGAACAATTGGCAAATGCGAGATTTAAATTCCCATTACAAACTCCAACTTCAAAAGAAGAATATTATTACCGTTCTATTTTTACAGAACATTTCCCAAGCGATGCAGCAGCATTATGCGTGCCTCAGGAAGCAAGTGTGGCTTGTAGTACAAAAATTGCTTTGGAGTGGGATGAAGCTTTTAAAAACTTAAATGATCCATCAGGAAGAGCAGTTGCCAATGTTCACGATGATGCTTACGTTAAAGCGTAAATTAGAGTTTAATTTTTAGAATTAGTATATATTTTTAGGAAAAACGTTCTCTAACCGAGAGCGTTTTTCTTGTCTAAAGGTGTTAAATATTGTGATTTTAAAAGTTTAAAGGTTTTCAAATACAGTTGTTTGACTTTCTTTTAATATATTTGGAATCTGCTGTATTGATGCCGAATTCTAAATATTTTGGTCAATTTAATAGCTGAAAGCAAAAATTAATACATAGTTTTGCTTTCACCGAAAAATTTTAATGATTTTTTAATGTTCAATTAAAGTTTTGAACATTAGAGGAAATAGAATAATAAAATAAAAGATTATGTCTGGATTATTAGCTGTAATTGGTAAAGGAAAAGATGCTAAACTTGTAAAAGATCTTTCTGAAAGAATGTCGCACCGTGGACCTGATGAAAGTGATATTCATATTATGGAAAATGGTAGTATATTATGTCATGAAAGTTTATCGATTATTGATCTTAATTCGGGAAAACAGCCTATTCAAGGAACAGATAAAGCTTGGATGATTCATGATGGAGAAATTTATAACTATCAGGAACTTAAAAACACGATTTTAAAAAATCATACTTTCAGAACCGAATCAGATTCAGAAGTTATTGTACATCTTTACGAAGAATTTGGATATGATTTTTGTAATAAGCTAGACGGTGATTTTGCTTTTGTAATTGTTGATGGAGATAAATATATTGCTGGCCGAGACCCAATTGGGATAAAACCTTTGTACTACGGTTTGGATGAAAGAGGAAGAATTTATTTTTCTTCAGAAATGAAATCTATTGCCGATCAGTGCAAGTCATTTTCTACTTTTCCTCCAGGACATTATTATACGGCAAAAACAGGTTTTGTAAAATACTATCATCCAGAATACGAAGATCATAAAAAAGCGACTCAGACATTAGATTTAGAATTGATCCGCAAAAGTCTAATTCAAGCTACGCGTAAACGTCTATTGGCAGAAGTGCCTTTGGGAGTTGTACTTTCAGGAGGTTTGGATACTTCTTTGATTTCGGCTATCACTTCAAGATTGTTAAAAGAAAAAGGAGAAAAATTGCATTCTTTTTCTATCGGATTAGATGCTGATGCGCCAGATAATATTGCAGCTAGAAAAGCGGCAGCATTTTTAGGAACAGAGCATCACGAAATTCATTTCTCTGTAGAAGAAGGAGTTAAAGTTCTGGAGAATGTAATTTATTATATTGAAACTTATGATATTATTTCTGTACGTTCAGGTGTTCCAATGTATTTGCTTTCTAAAGCAATTGCAGATCAAGGCATAAAAGTAATCTTGTCGGGTGAAGGAGCAGATGAAGTTTTTGGAGGGCATTTGTATTTTAGGAATGCGCCTTCAGAAGAAGAATTTCAGGATGAAACTATAGAACGAGTACAAAAGCTATTTACAGCCGATTTGCTTCGTGCAGATAAAACGACAATGGCAAATGGTCTGGAAGTTCGTATTCCGTTTTTGGATACAGAATTTTTAGATACAGCCATTCGAATTAGGACAGAAGAAAAACAGCCAAAAACGTATAACGGTGTCGAAAAATATATTTTAAGAAAAGCTTTTGATACTCCAGAAGATCCTTATTTGCCTGAAGAAGTTTTATGGCGCCAGAAAGAACAGTTTTCGGATGGAGTAGGATATAATTGGGTTGATGAATTAATTGAATATTGTGCATCGCAAGTTACAGATGAACAATTGGCTGGAGCGAGTGTAGAATTTCCATATAATTCACCGACAACAAAAGAAGCTTATCTGTACAGATCGATTTTTCATAAATTCTATCCACAGGTAAGCGCGGCGCAAACAGTCCGTAAATGGATTCCTAAATGGCAGGAAAACCTTGATCCAAGCGGAAGAGCAAATGCTGCACACTTGAAAGGGAATTTTGAAAATGCAACTGCTTAGAAAAATTCCAATTAAATAAATTCCAAATTCCAATTTTGTTGAAATCCCAATATTAAAATTCCATCCCGAAGTTTCGGGACCAATTTTGGAAATAGTGTAAAATCCGAAACAGTTCCGTTTCGGATTTTTGTTTTTATGGATTTTTTGTTGGAATTTGGAATTTGAAAAAATTGGAATTTTTATGGTATTTTCAGTTTTGGAATTTGGAATTTTTAGTGCAAAGGTTTGATATTGGAATTTAAATTGAAGTTTCTGTTGATAACTTGCGTGCTTTAACGTTTAATTTACTGGGTATATAGAGCGCATTTTTATATATTTGCGTGTTAGACATAAATACATTTATTAGAATAAATTATATGAGCGAAGAAATCAAGAAGAACAATTATTCAGCAGATAGTATTCAGGCATTAGAAGGGATGGAGCACGTAAGAATGCGTCCGTCGATGTATATTGGAGATGTAGGGGTTCGAGGACTACATCATTTAGTTTACGAGGTTGTTGATAACTCTATTGATGAGGCGATGGGAGGACATTGTGATGCTATTAGTGTTGCAATAAACGAAGACGGTTCTGTAACAGTTGAAGATAACGGACGTGGTATTCCTGTTGATTTGCATAAAAAAGAAGGAGTTTCTGCACTTGAGGTTGTAATGACAAAAATTGGTGCCGGAGGTAAATTCGACAAAGATTCATATAAAGTTTCTGGAGGTCTTCACGGAGTTGGGGTTTCTGTAGTAAACGCGCTTTCTGTTCACATGAAATCTACTGTCTTTAGAGAAGGTAAGATTTATGAACAGGAATACGAAAGAGGAAAATCTTTATATCCGGTAAAACAAATTGGAGAAACAGATAAAAGAGGTACTCGTCAGACTTTCTTTCCAGATGATACGATCTTTACTCAGACTACTGAGTTTTCTTATGATACGCTTTCAGCACGTATGCGTGAGCTTTCTTTCCTTAATAAAGGAATCACAATTACGTTTACCGATAAAAGAGAGGTTGATGAAAAAGGCGAATTTAAAAGCGAAGTTTTTCATTCTGATGAAGGGCTAAAAGAATATATTCGTTATTTAGATGGTAACCGTGAGCCAATTGTTTCTCACGTTATTAGTATGGATAATGATAAAGGTGAAATTCCAGTTGAGGTTGCCTTAATCTACAATACAAGTTATACAGAGAATATTTTTTCTTATGTAAATAATATTAATACTCACGAAGGAGGTACGCACTTACAAGGTTTTAGAAGTGGTTTGACAAGAACACTTAAAAAATATGCAGACGCTTCTGGTTTATTAGATAAATTAAAATTTGAAATTGCTGGAGATGATTTCCGTGAAGGATTAACAGCAATTATCTCTGTAAAAGTTTCTGAGCCTCAATTTGAAGGACAAACAAAAACTAAACTTGGAAATAGAGAAGTTGTTTCTCCGGTTTCTCAGGCAGTTGGAGAAATGTTAGAAAATTATTTGGAAGAAAATCCAAATGATGCAAAACTGATTATTCAGAAAGTAATCTTAGCAGCTCAGGCACGTCACGCGGCAAAAAAAGCGCGTGAAATGGTACAGCGTAAAACCGTTATGGGCGGCGGTGGATTGCCAGGGAAATTATCTGATTGTTCTGAGCAAGATCCTGCAAGATGTGAGGTTTACCTTGTCGAGGGAGATTCGGCTGGTGGAACAGCAAAACAAGGACGTGATCGTAACTTTCAAGCAATTTTGCCATTACGTGGTAAGATTTTGAACGTGGAAAAAGCGATGCATCATAAAGTATTCGAAAATGAAGAGATTAGAAATATCTTTACTGCTTTAGGAGTTACCGTTGGTACTGCAGAGGACAGTAAAGCGCTTAATCTTGAAAAACTAAGATATCATAAGGTAATCATCATGTGTGATGCCGATGTCGATGGTAGTCACATTTCTACCTTAATATTAACGTTCTTCTTCCGTTTTATGAAAGAATTAATCGAAGAAGGTCACGTATACATTGCAGCTCCGCCTTTATACCTTGTTAAAAAAGGAAATAAGAAAGAATATGCTTGGAATGATGTTCAGCGTGATCAGGCTAACGAAAGAATGGGAGGAAGTGCCAACATTCAGCGTTATAAAGGTCTTGGAGAGATGAACGCGGAGCAATTGTGGGAAACTACAATGGATCCGAATTTCAGAACTTTACGTCAGGTAAATATTGATAGCCTTGCAGAAGCAGATCAGGTGTTCTCTATGCTGATGGGTGATGAAGTACCGCCACGTCGAGAATTTATTGAGAAAAATGCAGTTTATGCAAATATTGATGCTTAAACTGAAAATTTAATAAAATCATTACATCCAATTCGTTTAATTGTTTAAATTTACTAGACAATTAAACGAATTGTCTTTTTAAGGAAGAGACAAAAATAAATTAATAACCGATAAAGTAAAAAATATGAAAGTTACCATTGTAGGAGCAGGAAATGTTGGAGCTACGTGTGCAGATGTAATTTCTTATAGAGGAATAGCAAGTGAAGTAGTATTGTTGGATATTAAAGAAGGTTTTGCCGAAGGTAAGGCATTGGATATTATGCAGTGTACTACAAACACAGGTTTTAATACCAAAGTTTCTGGAGTTACCAATGATTATTCTAAAACTGCCGGAAGTGATGTAGTTGTAATTACATCTGGAATTCCCAGAAAACCAGGAATGACAAGAGAGGAATTAATCGGCATCAATGCAGGAATTGTTAAAACAGTTGCAGAAAATGTTTTGAAGTATTCTCCAGATACCATTATTGTTGTAGTTTCGAACCCAATGGATACTATGACTTATTTAGCTTTAAAAGCTACTGGTCTTCCAAAAAATAGAATTATAGGTATGGGAGGGGCTTTGGATAGTTCTCGTTTTAGAACATATCTTTCGTTAGCATTAGATAAGCCTGCAAATGATATTTCGGCAATGGTAATAGGTGGACATGGCGATACAACTATGATTCCATTAACTCGTCTAGCGTCTTATAATGGAATTCCGGTAACAGAATTTCTTTCAGAAGAAGTGCTGCAGAAAGTAGCAGCTGACACTATGGTTGGGGGTGCTACTCTTACAGGTCTTTTAGGAACTTCAGCATGGTATGCGCCAGGAGCTTCTGTAGCGTATTTGGTAGATAGCATTTTGAACGATCAGAAGAAAATGATTGCTTGTTCTGTTTTTGTAGAAGGTGAATACGGACAGAGCGATATTTGTATAGGTGTACCTTGTATAATCGGTAAAAATGGAGTCGAAGAAATTTTAGATATAAACTTAAATGATCAGGAAAAAGCATTATTTGCTAAAAGTGCAGATGCAGTTCGAAGTATGAATGATGCCCTGAAAACGATTTTAGTATAATAAAAACCGCAAAAAAGAAAAAAAGCTGCACTTTTGCAGCTTTTTTTTTGAGATTAATTAATAAATAAATTGGTTAATATTTTCGTAAATAATATATTTGCTCGGTTTAAAAAAAAATTGGTAATTCGTGATCTCGTATTTTTGTTTTAAAAAATCATATCAGGGCTTATTTTATGGGACTTTAAAACAAAAACAAAAATAAAACATAATTAATTTTTAGTAATAATGCAGAATAAAGGACTTATTAAATTTTTCGCAATTCTATTTGCATTGGTAAGTATTTACCAACTATCATTCACTTTTGTGGCAAATAGCGTCAAAAGTGAAGCTAAAGCTTTTGCAGGAGATAATCCTGATAAAGAGTTGAAATACTTAGATTCGATTGGTAAAGTAAAAGTATTAAATCTTGGTTTTACTGATTTCACTTATAATGAAGTGAAAAACAAACAGCTTAACAAAGGTCTTGACTTAGAAGGAGGAATCAACGTTATTCTTCAAATCTCTATTAAAGACGTTTTAAAAGGTTTAGCTAATAATTCTAAAAACCCAGTTTTTAATAAATCATTAGCCGATGCTTCTGCAAATTTAGAAGGTAACAAGACCTATTTAAATAAGTTTTTTGAGGCTTTTGAAGCAAATTCAAAAGGTTCTGTAAGATTAGCATCTCCAGATATTTTCGCAAACAGAAGTCTTCAAGGAGAAGGTGGTGTAGATTTTCAAATGTCTGATGCTCAGGTTCAAAAAGTTATCAAAAGAAAAGTTGATGAGTCTGTAGAAAGTGCTTTTAAAGTATTAAGAGAGCGTATCGACAAATTTGGTGTTACACAGCCAAACATTCAGAAATTAGGAGAAACAGGAAGAATCTTAGTAGAGCTTCCAGGTGCTAAAGATGTTGATAGAATTAAAAAATTATTAGGAGGAAAAGCTCAATTAGAGTTTTGGGAAACTTATAAAGTAGAAGAAATTGGTAATTTCTTAGTATCAGCAAACGAAGCTTTAAAGAAAACTGAAGTTAAAAAGACTGAAACTAAAGCAGTTGCTAAAGATTCATTAAATGCATTATTAACTGATGCTAAAGATTCTCTTGACACTAAAAAAGGAAACAATCCTTTATTTGATAAAATGATCGTTCAAGGCGGCGGACCAGTTTTAGGTTATTTCGCGCCTAAAGATACTGCTGCTATCAATGATTATTTCAAAAGACCAGAAATTAGAGTTTTATTAGCTGCTGACCAACACTATGCAAAATTTGTATGGAGTAAGCCAACAACTATTAAAGATCCTAAAGCAAAAGATATTAAAAGCGCAGCAGATATCGAAGCTGTTGAATTATACGCTTTAAAAGGAAACAGAGACAATAACCCAGCAATGAGCGGTGGTGTTGTAACTGATGCAAAAGATACTTTTGACCAAATGGGTAAACCAGCTGTTTCTATGCAAATGAACAGCCAAGGTGCTAAAGTTTGGGAAGAATTGACAGGTAGAGCATTTGCTCAAAAAAGTTACATTGCTATTGTATTAGATGATATCGTATATTCTGCTCCAGGTGTAACAAGCGGTCCTATTGCTGGAGGAAGATCTGAGATTACGGGTTCATTTGATGTAGCTGAAACTAAAGATTTAGCAAACGTATTAAATGCAGGTAAATTACCAGCTTCTGCAGATATTATCCAATCAACTGTTGTTGGTCCATCTTTAGGACAAGCAGCTATTGATGCAGGTACAATTTCTTCTGTATTAGGTTTCTTATTAGTTTGTGTTTGGATGGTATTCTATTATGGTAAAGCAGGTTGGTATGCAAACCTTGCATTATTATTAAACTTACTATTCTTATTCGGAATTATGGCAAGTTTTGGTTTTGTATTAACATTACCAGGTATTGCAGGTATCGTATTAACATTAGGTACTGCGGTAGATGCGAACATTATTATCTACGAAAGAGCAAAAGAAGAATTGCGTGAAGGTAAATCTCTTTCTGAAGCAGTTCAGGCTTCTTACGGTTGGCATGGTGCAATGCGTTCTATTATTGATGCTAACGTTACTCACGTTTTAACTGGAGCAATCTTATTCATCTTCGGAACAGGTCCTATTAAAGGTTTCGCATTAACATTATTGATTGGTATTGTAACTTCATTGTTTACATCTATCTTTATTGCTAGAATCTTTATTGATAGAAACATTATAGGAAAAGCAGATTTAACTTTCTCTACAAACATTACTAAAAACTGGTTTACTAACTTCCATTATGATTTTATTAAAGTTAAGAAGTTTACTTATATCTTTTCTTCTATTGTAACGGTAGTAAGTTTAGTTTCTATCTTCTTCGTTAACGGATTAGATGAAGGTGTTGATTTTGTTGGAGGTAGAACTTTCCAAGTTAAATTTGAAAAACCAGTAGACGCAACTGCAGTATCAGATGAATTATCTGCTGCTTTTGGTACTCCTGTTGAGGCTAAAATTTTAGGTGATGACGATCAGTTGAAAATCACAACTAAATATAAAATTAAAGAGGATGGTATAGCTATCGACGAAGAAGTAAACCAGAAATTATATCAGTCATTACAGAAATATTTCCCAAATACTACTTACGATAAATTTATCAACTCTTACAACGGTAAAAAAGTTGGGGTGTTACAGGCTTCTAAAGTTGGAGCTTCTATCTCAGAAGATATCAAAACTAACTCTTACTGGGCGGTTCTTGGAGCAATGGCAGTTATTTTCTTATACTTAATGGTATCTTTCCGTAAATGGCAATATTCATTGGGTGCAATTGCAGCTGTTGCGCATGACGTAGTTTTCGTATTAGGAATTTATTCATTATGCTACAAATTCATGCCATTCCACATGGAGATGGATCAGCACTTTATCGCTGCGATTTTGACTGTAATTGGATATTCTATGAACGATACAGTAATTGTATTTGACAGGGTAAGAGAGTTTATCATCGGAAACCGTAAAGGAAGTTTCGAAGATATCGTAAACGCTTCTATTAATACTACATTATCTAGAACATTGAATACTTCATTAATGATGATCATCGTATTATTAACGATGTTTATCTTCGGTGGAGAATCTATTAGAGGATTTATCTTTGCCATGTTAATTGGTATTATTGTAGGTACATATTCTTCATTATTTATCGCAACTCCAGTATTGGTTGATACGATTTCTAATGACGAAAAACATACAATCGAAGACAAACATAATAAAGCATAATTACTGTTTTAATTATATAAAAAGATCCAGCGAAAGCTGGATCTTTTTTTTGTACTATATTTAAAGTAGAATTTTAAAACAATTTATGACAAGAAAACTACTTTTAAGCTTACTGTTTCTTTTAGGTGTAAAAATGGCTGGACAGGAGCGTAATTCGCATTTCTCGCTCGGTTTTAATTATGGTTTTGGAGGTGAATTTAATAATAGAAACTATACGTTTACAAATCACTTTTATAAATTTCAGATATATTATAATCTAAAAGAAACAAAGTATTTTCAATATCAAATATTGGTTCAGCCTGAGATTAATTTTGCGAAACACCAATTATTAAATTTCTATTTTGTTAAGCCAGAAACACCAAACTATCAGCAAAAAAGAGATGAGTATACACAATTAAAAGACGTTCGGGAATATGTGCTTAATTGTGGTTTTTTAATTCGAAAACCTATCGGTAAAGTTTGCTCAATTTATGTTTTAGGAAGTATTGGACCAATGATTACAGATACAGAAACAGAACGAATGTCTAAAGGTTTTGCTTTTGCCGATGTTTTGGCTCTTGGTTTTACGGCAGATTATAAGAAATTGCAATTTGATGTTCGCCCGAGCGTAAGGCATGTTTCTAATGCTGGTTTAGGGAGCAGTAATGCGGGTTATAATACAAAGAATATTGAATTTGGTATTTCGTATCAGCTATAAAAAGAAAACGTCTAATAGGTAAGATATTGAGATTCTTATGAAATGATTTTTAGAATCGGAATTCTTTAGGCTCTATTAATCAAAAAAAAATCCTAAACTCTATTTAAGAATTTAGGATTTTGTTATTTACTTTTTTATCGTTTTAGGCTTCTGCTAAAGGATTTCTCTGCGCTCTAATAATAAAGAAAAGTCCAATGATGATAAACGGTATACTTAACCATTGTCCTGTTGAGAATAAGCCTAATTCGTTTTCAAAACCGCCTTGGCTTTCTTTTACAAATTCGACAATAAAACGAACAACAAATAAAAGCACTAAAAATAATCCGAATAGTAGGCCTGATTTAAGTCTTGCATTTGTTCTCCAGTATAAAAAGAATAAAACAGCAAAAACAAAAACATAACAAATTGCTTCGTACAATTGAGTAGGATGTCTTGACGGAACTTCTGCAAGCAAAGTTGCAAATTTTGGGTCTGTTGCTATTGCATTATAAGCTTGTTTTGGGTCTGCAATTCCAGTTTTTTGTACTGCATCGGCTTTACTGAAAGTGTCATGTAAGAAACGAATTCCAAATGCAGAAGAAGTTTCGTGACCAATAATTTCAGAATTAAAGAAATTGCCTAAACGAACAAATATAGCACCACTCGCAACAGGAATTACAACACGGTCTAAAATCCATAATAATGGACGTTTTAAGATTTTTTTGCTGTAATAATACATGGCAATAATAATTGCAATGGCTGCTCCGTGACTTGCTAGTCCTTGGAAACCTGTAAATTGAAACTCAGGTTCGAATTTAAATGGAAGAAAAATTTCTAAAATATGATTTCTGAAATATTCCCAATCGTAAAAGAAAACATGACCTAAACGCGCTCCAATTAGAGTTGCTAGAACCGTCCAAACAAACAGAGAATCTAGTTTTTCAATCGATTCATTTTCTCTTTCGAAAATCTTTTTCATTAGGAACCATCCTAGAGCAAAAGCAATTACAAACATTAAGCTGTAATAGCGAATCATAAAAAATCCTAAGTTGATTCCCTCAGAAGGATTCCAAACTAAATTTAAAGCGTGTGTCATGTATGAATGTTTTTATATCCGTAAAAATAAATATTTAATGTAAAGTTCCGTTTTCTAAAAAGTTAATGTTTATGATTGCATTTCTTTTCTGGAACAGGATCGTAACCGCTTTTTCCCCAAGGATGACAGCTTAAGATACGTTTAATTCCTAAAAATCCGCCGTAAAATAATCCGTGAATTTGCAATGCCTGAATCATATAAGTCGAACAAGTCGGCTCAAATCTGCAGGAAGCAGGCGTAAACGGAGAAATGGCAGTTTGGTAAAAACGAACCAGCAGTACAAACGGATAGATTAGAAATTTCATAATTTAGTGTTCAGTGTTCAGTTTTTTAGTCTTCAGTAAAAAAAATATAAAATGATAAATCTTTAGATAATCAATTCTTAGCATCTTCTGTTTTAGTTTGTTAATCTATGTGATCACTAAAAAAAAACTGAACACTGAATACTTTTTTTTACTGAATACTAAATGTAGTTCCTTCTTTTCCATCTTTCAGCTGAATTCCTAAAGCAATTAACTGATCACGAATCTGGTCAGAAAGAGCAAAGTTTTTATCTGCTCTAGCTTGATTTCTCATTCCGATTAGCATATTTACCACGCCTTCTAGTTTGTCACTATCAGCATCAGCGGCTTTATCATCATTAAGTCCTAAAACATCAAATACGAAAGCGTTTACTGCTGTTTGGAAATCAGCTAAATCATTGGCAGAAATAGTTTCTTTACCATCTTTTAATAAATTGATGTAACGAACGGCTTCAAATAGCTGCGCAATTAAAATTGGCGTATTGAAATCATCATTCATTGCATCATAGCAAAGCTGTTTCCATGCAGCAAAATCTATAGAACTAGAAGTTCCTGCTGTAATATTTGGTAAAGCATCTATTGCTTCCATTAATCTTTTGTATCCTTTTTCGGCTGCAACAATTGCATCATCAGAGAAGTCTAAAATACTTCTATAATGTGCTTGAAGCATGAAAAAACGAGTTACCGAAGCCGAAAATGGTTTGCTTAGAATATTGTTATCTCCGCTAAGAATTTCGCCTGGAAGAATATTATTTCCAGTCGATTTTGCCATTTTCTTTCCGTTTAAGGTAAGCATATTAGCGTGCATCCAGTAATTTACTGGTGACTGACCCGTGCAAGCTTCGTTTTGAGCAATTTCGCATTCATGGTGAGGGAATTTTAAATCCATTCCGCCTCCGTGAATATCAAAATGATTTCCAAGATATTTGGTACTCATTGCAGTACATTCCAAATGCCATCCTGGAAAACCGTCGCTCCATGGAGAAGGCCATCTCATGATATGTTCTGGCTCCGCTTTTTTCCAAAGTGCAAAATCCTGCGGATTTTTTTTGTCAGACTGTCCGTCAAGATCACGAGTATTTGCCAGCATGTCATCGATATTTCGACCGCTTAAGATACCGTAATTATTGGTCTCGTTATATTTAACAACATCAAAATAAACAGATCCGTTGGCAACATAAGCAATACCTTTATCGATAATTTTTTTAATTATTTCGATTTGTTCAATAATATGTCCAGTTGCTGTAGGCTCAATGCTTGGAGGTAAAAAGTTGAACGCTTTTAATATGTTATGAAAATCGACAGTATAGCGCTGTACCACTTCCATTGGTTCCAATTGCTCCAAACGTGCTTTTTTAGCAATTTTATCTTCACCTTCATCCACATCGTCTACGATATGTCCAACATCGGTAATGTTTCTAACATAACGAACTTTATAATCTAAATGAAGAAAATATCTGAAGATTACGTCAAAAGACATAAAAGTTCTCACGTTACCTAAGTGAACATTGCTATATACCGTAGGTCCACAAACATACATTCCAACATTTCCATCATGGATGGGTTTGAAATCTTCTTTTTCGCCAGAAAGCGAATTGTATATTTTTAAAGGCTGACTGCTATATAGTGGCATATTTTTTTTCTGTTTGTTGTTTGTGGTTTATTGTTTATAGTTCTGCTTGCTGTATTATGTTTATTTGAATTTTAATCCTTTGATTTCACAATTGTTTAAATAGTTCATCATGGCTCCAATTTTATTTTTGACCAACTCAACCGTTTCATTTAATTTTAAATGTTGCTCTTCTGTAATCAATTTTTTATCAAAAGCTCTGTAAGATTGTGATTTTACTTCTCCAGCAGAACCTTTTGCAATACTTAAAAAGTTTATAAATTCTCTATTGCCATTTCTTTCAAAACCTTCTGCAATATTATCCATGATGGATCCAGAACTTCTGTCGATTTGGTCCCGTAAAGAATAGTTGGTTTTTAAATTTGTGTTCTGAATAAGAAATTCAATCTGCTGACAAATCGCCCGCGCCAATTTCCAAATTTCAAGATCTTCAAATTTCTCTATTTTAGCCATAAGAACAATAAACTAAAAACAACAAACAATAAACTTTTTTAAAACTGAGTATCTAATTTAATATAATCTAAAAATTCTCGTTTCGTTTGTGCGTCTTTGAATTTTCCTCCGAATTCAGAAGTTACGGTACTGCTTTCGATATCTTTAATTCCGCGAGAGTTTACGCAAAGGTGTTTAGCATCGATAACGCAGGCCACATCCTCTGTTCCTAAAGCTTTTTGAAGTTCTTGAACAATCTGCATAGTTAGACGCTCTTGTACTTGAGGTCTTTTTGCATAATATTCAACGATACGATTCATTTTTGATAAACCGATGACGCGTCCGCTTGAGATATACGCTACGTGAGCACGTCCGATAATTGGCAGTAAATGGTGTTCGCAAGTAGAATAAACGGTAATGTTTTTTTCTACAAGCATTTCGCCATATTTATAATTATTGTCAAAAGTAGAAGCTTTTGGCTGTTTTGCTGGGTTAAGACCACCAAAAATTTCTTTTACAAACATTTTAGCAACTCGGTTTGGAGTTCCTTTAATGCTGTCATCAGTCAAATCCATTCCTAAAGTTTGCAGAATGCTTTCAACATCTTTTTTAATTTTTTCTATTTTTTCTTCGTCAGTTATATCAAAAGCATCTTCTCTTAGAGGATTTTTTGCGTTACTGCTAAAGTGATTATCTCCTATTTCGTCTAAAAATTCTTCGTTGTTTATCATTAAAAACTACTATTAGTATGTGTATTCCTTTTTTAAGGCGGTAAAGATAATTAATAAATGGGAAACCTTTTCTATGGTTTTTAGGATTTAATTGATCGTTTTTGATTATAATTCAATTTACATTTTAAATAACAAGATTTAAAACGCAAAAGACAATAACGAAAAAGTTATTGTCTTTTGAAAATTTTAATATAACGAACTGATTATCTGTTGTTGTAAATCTGTAAAGCTTCCTTTAAAATGTTTACCGCTGTAACCAAATCTTTTTTGTTTAAAACATAAGCAATACGAACCTGATTGAGTCCCATTCCTGGTGTAGAATAGAAACCTTTTGCAGGAGCGATCATTACCGTTTCGCCATTTAAGTTATAACTTTCTAAAAGCCATTGCGCAAAAGCATCAGAATCTTCTATTGGAAGTTCTGCAATGCAATAAAAAGCACCTTTTGGTTTAGTTACAATAACACCATCTATCTTATTCAATTCGGCAATTAAAGTGTCGCGGCGTTCTTTATATTCTCCAATTACTTCGTCAAAATAACTCTGTGGCGTGTCAATTGCGGCTTCGCAGGCAATCTGTTCAATCGTTGGCGGACTCAAACGTGCTTGAGCAAACTTCATTACAGTTGCCAAAACGTCTTTGTTTTTAGTCACCAAACAGCCAATTCTTGCGCCGCACATGCTGTAACGTTTAGAAACAGAATCGACCATGATTACGTTTTGTTGTACATCTTCTAGATTCATTACAGAAAAATGCACATCGTCTCCGTCGTATAAAAATTCGCGATACACTTCATCGGCGATTAAGTATAAATCGTGTTTTTTAATTAAACCAGCAAGCTGTTTAATTTCTGCTTCAGAATATAAATATCCAGTCGGATTTCCAGGGTTGCAAATCAGAATGGCTTTTGTTTTTGGAGTTATTAATTTTTCTACTTCATCAATGCTTGGCAAAGCAAATCCCGTTTCGATAGTAGAAACAAGAGGCACTACAGTTGCACTTGTAGAAGAAGCAAACGCGTGATAATTAGCATAAAAAGGTTCCGGGATAATGATTTCATCTCCTGGATCTGTTATTGTGGCCAGTGCAAAAAGTAAGGCTTCAGAACCACCAGTTGTAACAATGATGTCTTCTGTGTTAACGTGTACATTTTGGCGCTGGTAAAATTGAGCTAATTTTTTTCTATAGCTTTCATATCCGGCAGACGGACTGTATTCTATAAGAGTCAAATCAATACTTTTTACCGCCTCGATGGCCACTTCCGGTGTCTTAATATCCGGTTGACCAATGTTTAAGTGATACACCTTGTGTCCTTTTTTCTTTGCTAAATCAGCAAAAGGAGCCAGCTTGCGTATCGGAGATTCGGGCATGTTTCTTCCCTTGTGTGAAATTGTCGGCATGAGTATAAATTATTGAAGTGCAAATTTGCATTTTTTTTTCGAATTTAACGTAAACAATACAGGTACTTCCAAAAATGTAACAATAATAAATATATTTAGTAATTTTATAATAAAATATTGTCAATGAAAAAATATATAGTATTGTTTTTTGGGTTATTCTTACCTTTTTTGCTTTTTGGACAAGGCGATTTCATATTGGAAAGCAATGCAACAAAGGCAACAATCCCTTTTAAATTGATAAATAACCTTGTTTTTATTCCCATAAAAGTAAATGGAGTGGAGCTGAATTTTCTGCTGGATTCTGGTGTCGAAGAAACCATTCTGTTTAGTATGGAAGAAAAACAGGAAGTGAGCTTTAATAATGTCGCAAAAATCAAACTCCGTGGACTTGGAAGCGAAGAAGAAATAGAAGGTTTGAAATCAACAAAAAATATTCTTGAAACCCATGGTCTAAGATCTAATGACCATATGGTTTTTATTATCCTAGATCAAAGTTTTAATTTGTCTTCTCATATCGGGATTCCTGTCAACGGAATTATTGGACATAAATTCTTTAGAAATAATTTTGTGGAAGTAAATTATCAGAAAAAGAAAATAATAGTTCATGCTAAGAGCAATAAATTTGAAGAAAAGCTAAACAAAAAATTCAGAATGGTTCCAATAACTGTAGAAAAGGCAAAGCCTTATATTGTGACAACGGCTACAGTTAATAATGAAGAAATTCCAGCAAAGCTTTTAATTGATATTGGAAATAGTGATGCTTTTTGGATTTTTGAAAATGATAAAATAAAACTTCCAAATAAAAATTTTCCTGATTTTTTAGGAAAAGGCTTTAGTGGTGACATTGAAGGCCATCGCGCAAAAATTGATAAAATTTCGATTGACGAATTTGATTTTAAAAAACCAATAGTCTCTTTTCCTGATTCTATTTCGATTCGAAATGTTAAGATGGTTCCAGGCCGTATTGGTTCTGTTGGCGGTGAAGTCTTGAAACGATTTACCTTGGTTTTGGATTATAAAGGGAAAAAACTGTACTTAAAAAGAAACAGCAAGTTTGGAGAGCCATTTACCTATAATAAAAGCGGAATTACAGTTCAGCATAACGGATTGCAATGGGTACAGGAAACAGTGCATTTAGAAACCGTTCGTGTTGCTTCTACGATGGATGAGCTACAGGATAAAAATAAAAACGACAATAATTTTAAATATAAATTTGCTCTTAAGCCTGTTTACGAAATTGTAAATGTGCGTAAACATTCGGCTGCTGAAAAATCCGGTTTGCGCAAAGGAGATATTATTGTTAGCATTAATAAAACTCAACCTTATAAATACAGTTTGCAGCAAATAAATAATCTTTTAAAATCGGAAGAAGATGTTTGGATTAATATGGAAGTAGAACGAAATAGTTTGGTGCTTAAATTTAGATTCAAGTTAGAAGATGAATTATAAAAAAAAGCAAATTATTATGGATAGGATATAGTGCTAAACTGCGTTCTATGATGCTGTATTGCAGAAATATCTGTTTTTTGTGAAAATAAGTTTATTAAAAAATAGTTTTTTAGTTAAATATTTTCTTATGTTTAGAGAAAATTTAATCTATGGCAAAAAACTACATTAGCTACCTACACTTTGTACTGTTTTTTATTTTTTTTACTCTTTTACCATCAAAATTAACCGCTCAATGTGCTGGCGATGACAACGTAAACGAACTAATTTGTGATGTCACGAATCCTATTTATCAGTATGTAAATTTATTTTCTTTATTAGGAGGTTCTCCAGTTGCTGGCGGAACATGGACAGATAATAATAATTTAAAAGGACTTAATCCTGCTACTGGTATTTTAAATGCGCAGTATATTCTTGGAGGCGGAACTTATCGTTATACATACACAGCTCCGGCAACTTCTGGCTGTACAGATAACACAGCTGTAGTTACAATTACAATTGGTGCCTATGTTGGAGTAGGTTCTGAGGCAACAATTTGCAACGAAGACAAAAAATTTAATCTTTTTACCGCTTTTGACAGTAAAGTAATGCCACCGCACGTAAACGGATGGTGGACAACAGACGCGGGCGTACCTGTAAATGCGATAATAGATGTTGAAGCCATCAACACCAAAACTACACTTCACTTTATCTATACCGTACCTGCTGTATTGGCATGTTCTCCAGATGAAAAATCGACTAATGTACAAGTTACCATTTTGAGAGGTCCAAAAGCAGGAGAACCAACAGATTTAGCATTATGCGGAACTACCGATTTGGCTGGATATACCGATTTAGATTTGTTTGATCAGCTCGAAAATGAAGACAAAGGAGGCACTTGGGGGGGTATAGGATTAACATCTCCAACAGATCATACTATTAACCTTCAAGAATTGTTTGATAATTATGGACCAGGAGAATATAGTTATAAATATACCGTTTTGGCTCAGCCTAACAGTAATATATGCGAAAACAAAGACGCTACTGTAAAAATATTGCTTGAAAGAAGACTTGATTTTACAGGATCAAAAATTGAAGTTAGTAAAGATATCTGCGAATCGGAAATTGCAACAGCAACTTATTCAGCCAAAATTACGCAAGGGCCAGATAATCTTCCTAACGGAGAATATGAAGTTACTTTTAGTGTTGTCGGACCAGGAGCATCGGGATCAGAAAAAGTAAAAGCAAATTTTGTCAATGGAGAATTGAACTTTCCAATAGAATCGTCTTATTTTAAACAAATAGGTCAATTTACTATAACGGTAAATCGTATAGTTTTAACATCGAGCAAAGGAAAATGTATAGACATTTTTAGTCCGTTTTCGACAATCTTAACTATTTATCCTTTACCTCGTTTAGATGATGCTTCTATAACCGCGCTTGCTGTATGCCAAAATGATGATGCAATAATTCAAGTTACTGCGCCAGTTTTACTAGATGGTATTTACCGCATTTCTTATAATATAAATGGAGACAATTTGGCTCTCGGTGAAACAGCAGAAATGCAGTCTGTTGACGGAAAAGCCTCATTTGTAGTTCCCGGAAATCTGAATACTAGAAACGGATTATCAGTAATTAGTATTTATAGCATAACCAATATAACAAATCCTGAACCTCAATGCACCAACACTGCCAATGTTGCTGGAAATCTGACTATAAATCCGCTGCCAAATGCAGTAACTGTAATAGCAGCAGTTAAAGATTTCTGTTTGAATGCGCCGGTTACAGTAGCAATTTCTGGTTTAGGAAATTTAACCAATGCCAGTATTTCTTATACATTATCAGAAAGTAATTCTTCTGTGGTGCAAACTATTACCCAAGCAGTAACAAACGGAAAATTAGATTTTATTATTCCTGCAGAATTGCTTTTGAATACGGGAACAACAAAAATTACATTATTAAATTTAACCAATACAGTTACCAATTGCGATGTAGATTTAATTAATGTGACAGACGATTTTTTAATAAATCCAATTCCGCCAGCGCCAATTGTCATCGATCAGCAGTTTTGTAAAGTTGATGGAGCGGTAATAGCTAATTTAGAACCAAAAGGAATTCAATACAAATGGTACAATTCGGCGACGGCAACAACTCCGCTTGCCGCTGATTATGTTTTAAAAACAGAAGATTATCACGTTAGAGAAACTTCTACTGCAGGCTGTACTTCAGAACCAGCAAAAGTTTCTGTACTTATAAATGATACGCCAGCGCCAGAAATGACTGAAACATCAGATTTTTGCGGATTGGCAAATCCGAGAATAAGTGATCTGTCTGCAAAAACAAATGTTCCTTCAACAGTTGCTTGGTACGATGCTGTAGATGGAAATTTATTGCCTTCAGCGACATTATTAGTCCATAATACAACATATTACGGATATGATTTAAACGAAACCACAAGATGTCTTTCAGAAAATTATAAAGAAGTAAAAGTTTCGTTGCAGGACTGCGAGGTCGAGCAGTATGACTTTTTTATTCCAGACGGATTTTCGCCAAACGGAGACGGTGTAAACGATTCGTTTGTGATAAAAGATATTGAATTTTTATATCCAAATTATACACTCGAAATATATAACAGATATGGAAATGGAATGTATAAAGGAGATAATAGTAAACCAGCTTGGGATGGCAAAAATTACGAAAGGAGCGGTATCGCTGGAGGTATAGCGCCCAACGGAGTTTATTTTTATGTACTGCATTTTAATAAAGACAATAAACCGCCTAAACAAGGCCGTCTTTATTTGAATCGATAAATCTCTTTTTTACATTTTTAATATAATTTTCGAATGAAAAAAATAATACTCCTCATAAATTTCCTTTTCTGTTTATCCGTTTCGGCGCAGCAAGATCCAGAATATACGCACTATATGTACAATATGAGCGTGATCAATCCGGCGTATGCAACGGGAGTTCCGGCCATGATGAATTTTGGAGGATTGTACAGAACGCAATGGGTAGGCGCTTATGGAGCTCCAAAAACATTTACTTTTTTTGGACATACTGCTATTACAGACAAAATAGAAGCTGGAATCTCATTTGTTTCAGATGATATCGGAGACGGTGCTAAAAAAGAAAATAATGTCTATGCCGATTTTGCATATGTTTTAAAATTGAGTAGAAAAGACAAATTGTCGTTGGGTTTAAAAGCAGGTTTTTCGTCCATGCAAAGCAATTTTAACGGTTTCCGATTTACAGATTCTGAAACAGATTTTGCTTTTGCAGAAAATATAAATGCAACAAAACCCAATATTGGAGTGGGAGCCTACTATTTCAGAGATAATCTCTATGTGGGATTGTCTGTTCCAAATTTGCTGAAATCGAAATATGTCGAAGAAAAATCGGGAGTTAATGCTTTTGGTTCTGAAGAAATACATACTTTTTTGACGGCTGGTTATGTTTTTCAGCTGAATGATAAACTGAAATTAAAGCCAGCATTTTTGTCCAAATTTGTAAAAGGCGCTCCTATAACTTTGGATGTTACTGCGAATGTTTTGTATAACGAAAAATTTGAATTTGGAGCTGCCTATAGAATTGATGATTCTGTGAGTGCTCTTTTCAATATTAATGTTACGCCAACATTGAGAGTCGGCTACGCTTATGATTATACGCTTACAAACTTCGGCCAGTTTAATTCGGGAACACACGAAATTATGCTATTGTTTGATTTGGACTTGTTAGGAAAAGGATTTGATAAATCTCCAAGATTCTTCTAAAATGAAAAATATGAAAAAATTACTCATTATTATATTCGTATTTTCAATACAGTTTATAACGGCACAGGATCAGGAATTGGCGAGAGCAAAACGTTTTTTTGATAAAACCTATTACAGCGAAGCCATTATTTTATATCAAAAATTGGCAGACGAAAGACCTTCGCAAGAAGTCATTAAAAATCTAGCCGATTCTTATTTTTATACCAATGATTTGGTAAAAGCACAACGTTATTACCGTCTTTTGGTCAATAATTACAGTAATAATCTGGACAGAGAATATTATTTCAGATACGCGCAGACATTAAAAGCAACAAATGCTGTTGACGATGCAAATGTCAATTTAAAAGAATATTATGCTAAATCTAGTAATTCAGAAGACATTGTTAATTTCGAAAGAGAGCTTAAAACTTTAGAAAATGTTACTGCAATTGGTAAACGTTTTGATATTAAAAACCTTGCTATCAATACGCCAAATTCTGAATTTGGAGCCGTTATCTACAAACAAGATCTAGTTTTTGCAGGTGTAAAATTGAAGCCAGGTTTATTTGATAAAAAATACAAATGGGACAACGAAACCTATTTGAATCTAGTTACAATTCCGCTTAAAAATATAAATTCGGCAGATTCTATTGTTCATTATTTTGCTAAAGAACTAAAAACGGGAATGCATGAATCGAATGCTGTTTTTACAAAAGATGGCAAAACGATGTATTTCACTAGAAATAATTCTAAAGGAAGCAAAAAAAAGAAAGACGATAAGAAAATCTCCAATCTTCAGATTTTTAAAGCAGAATTGGTTGAAGGAAATTGGACAAATGTAACATCACTTCCTTTTAATAGTGCCAATTATTCTGTAGAACATCCAGCTTTGAGTGCAGATGAAAAAGTGCTATATTTTGCTTCGGACATGCCTGGAACTTTAGGTTCTTTTGATATTTATTCAGTAAACATAAATAAAGGAGCATTTGACACTCCGAAAAATTTAGGTCCAGAAATTAATACCAATAAAAGAGAGCAGTTTCCTTTTGCTTCGGCAGACTATAAATTATATTTTTCGTCAGATGGACATTTGGGTTACGGATCTTTAGACGTTTTTGTTTCTGAAATTAACGGAAACGAATATTCAAAACCTGTAAATGTGGGGCTTCCGTTGAATTCTAATTTAGATGATTTTGCTTTCAATATAGATTCAAATACTAAAGAAGGATTTTTTGCTTCAAACAGAGAAGGAGGAAAAGGAAGCGACGATATTTATCAATTTAAAGAAATAAAAGATCTTATTGTTGAAGATTGCAAACAGTTTATTGCTGGAACCATTACGGATATCGATACACAATTGGCTCTAGAAAACGCTACCGTATTATTGCAGGATTCAGAAAATAAAACGTTAAATACGATTACCACTTCTGCCGACGGAAAATTCAGTTTTACAGTTGCTTGTGAGACTTCGTACAAAATTAGTGCTTTCAAAGAAAACTATACCAACGCTTCAAAAATACTGACTTTAGATAAAACTCGAGACAAAGTGAATGATGGTTCTTTGGCACTGAAATCTTTAGAAGCAATTAAAAAAGAAGAAAAATTAATTGCCGAAAATAAGAGAAAACAGGAAATTATTATAGAAGAAGAAAACAAGAAAAAAGAAGCTTTGGCCGCAATAGAATTAAAAGAAAAAGAGAAAAAAGCCAAAGAAGCCGCAATCGTAGCAGCTGAAATTAGAAAGAATGAAAAAGTAAAAGAGATTTTAGAGAAGGAAAAAGATGTTGTAAAAGACAAAGACCGTTTGATCATTAAAACAGATCCGATTTATTTTGATTACGATTTGTGGTATATTCGAAAAGAGTCAAAAGTAATTTTAGGAAGAGTTGTCGAATTGATGAAAAAATATCCTGGAATGGTAATCGAAATTGGCTCGCATACCGATTCTCGAGGAAGTGTAAAATACAATGCAGATTTATCTCAGAAAAGAGCAGACTCAACGAGAGACTTTATCATTCAATCGGGAATTGATGCCAAAAGGGTTTCTGCAAAAGGTTATGGCGAATCGGTGCCAATTGTAAAATGCAAAACAGACGAATCCTGCTCAGAAGAAGAACACGAATTGAATAGAAGGTCTGAATTTGTAATTAAAAATTTATAAAATTATGGCAAGAAGAAAATCTTTTTTCTTTAATTTTATAGTGATATCAACAAAATAGAAAAATTATGAGAAATCTAACCTTGTCTTGTTTGCTTTTATCCTTTATCGGATTGCAAAGCTGTAAAAATGAAGAGAAACAAAAAGCCGCTGAAGCTGCAAAAGCAGACGGTGAAGCTGTAGTGAGCACTGCATGCTACAAAGCAATTTATGAAAAGGATACAATAGATTTAAAATTGAATACGTTGAAAAACGGAAAACTAGCTGGAGATATGATTATGAAAGTAGCTCCATCAACAGTTAGAACAGGAGAAGTTGCGGGTGAGTTTCATGGTGATACTTTGTTTGTAGACTATACTTTTAAAGACAATGTAAATAAAGACAAAACGTTCAAAAATCCGATGGCGCTTTTAAAACGTGATAAGCAGCTTATTTTAGGAAATGGAGTTATGCAGACCACAATGGGCGTAACTTATTTAGTAAAAGACCAGCCAATTGATTTCGACAGCGTAAAATATAAGTTTGACGAAACAGAGTGTAAATAAGTCCTTAGTCTCTAGTCCTTAGTTTTTTAGTCTTGTTCCTAAGCGCTATTTCTAAGGACTAGGGACTAAAAAACTAGCGACTAAAAGAACAAAAAAGCCGTTTCTAATCTTAGACTGCACCCAAAAGTTTAGACAAATTTATAATTAAGTTTGATAATAATGAGCTCGATATTTTATCGGGCTCATTTTGTTTAGATTTGATTTAATTCTTTCGTTATTGT
>NZ_RPOC01000005.1 GCF_003946915.1 Flavobacterium ustbae | reverse complement strand
ATAATAATGAAAGGATAAAACTAAATTTAAAAGGAATGAGCCCGATACAATATCGAGCTCATTATTATAAAAATTAATTATAAATTTGTCTAAACTTTTGGGTGCAGTCTAAAACTGGAGTTTGGATTTTTTTATTTTAGATTTTAGATTTTAGATTTTAGATTTTAGTTTTGAATTTGGAATTTTTTTATTGGAATTTAATATTTCAGAATGGAATTTGGAATTTCAAATTTGAAATTTTATTTATAATATTTTCATCGGAAGAGTAAACCTAAAAATGCTTCCTTCTCCCTCTTCGCTTTCTACCCAAATTTCTCCTTCATGAATGTTTACAAACTCTTTACAAAGTAAAAGACCGAGTCCGCTTCCTAATTCGTTTTCTGTACCTTTTTGCAATACCTTTCCGTTAATTTTAAATAGCTTTTCTTTAATATAATCAGGAACTCCGATTCCGTTATCTTTAATAGAAATTTGTACTTTTTGATTGGTTTTGGCAAGTTTTACTTTAATCTCTCCGTTCTTGTCTGTAAATTTAATAGCATTACTCAATAGATTGCGTAAGACTGTGCTAATCATATTTTTGTCTGCTTCTGCCTCGATAAGATATGCCGACTCAAACGTGATGTTAATGTTTTTGTTTAAAGCGACATTTTTACTTAATTCAATATTCTCCTCAATTAGAGCATTCAAAAGTATCTTTTTAGGATTGAAAGTAATCATTCCCGTTTGTACTCGGGACCAGTCTAAGAGATTTTCAAGCAATTTGTAAATATTCTTATTCGAATCATGCAGCATCTCTGATATTTCTTTAATTTCTTCTCTGCTATATTGGTCAATATTTTCGACTAAAATTTCGGAAAGCGAAACAGAAGATCCTAAAGGCCCTCTTAAGTCGTGAGAAATGATAGAAAAAAACTGGTCTTTATCATTTAAAAGCTTTTTAATTTTATAATCCTGCTTTTCTTTTACCAAAAGCAAAAAGCCCACAATACCGATTAAAGTCAATAGAAACAAACAAATGCTATATAAACTATCGAAAGTATCTTTTGATATAATAAGATTCTGAGGATATAAGTATCGATGAACTGTTCTTATCGCAATTAAAATCTCAAAGCCCATGTAGCACAGTACATAAAAAGTTTTAAAAAAGCTTTTTCGCTTTTCTGTAAAATAAGCTATTGTTGGCAATAAATAAATGAAAAATATGCCAATACCGCCAATGATGACGCGTGTATTCATTGATGCGTCAAAAAGCGTTGCCACATTAAAAAGCAAAATTGCGGCTGCAGTAATCGCTATCTGAAATCGATAATGCCTTTTGGCGTGCGATCTAATTAAGGATAACATGGCGATTGTCTCAAAACAGCAAGCACCAAAAATCATTGAATTTGCAAGGTTAATAGAAACAAAATCTGGAATAATGCCTCGCACAAGCGCCAAAATCCAGGCAACAGTAAGTATTAATTTACCTAAGCCAAACCATCTTAATGTTTTTCTGTTGTCGCTAGTGGCATACGAAAAAGAAAAACTGAAGATTAGAATGCAGGTAAATAAATTGCCCCAAAAATATAGTAGGAATATCGTTTTTGGATCTACTGGTAAGAGTTCAAACATTTAAAGGATTTTACTTTTTAAAAATCGATTTTGCAAATATACGAATAAAGTAAACATTCAAGCCAGAGTTGGCGGGACAAGAGCGGTATTATAGCACATTTAACAATTTGTTTTCTTTGAGATGCGCCTGTAGCATTTGTAATGTTTTTTAAAAATGGATTATTTATTTTAATGGTTTTATCTTAAATTCTATTTGGATTTTAAATTCGATCACAAAATTATTTCAATAAAATAGAAAGAAAGAATTAAGTTACATATTAAATGATTTCTTAGATTTGTATTAAGGTACTCTTAAAACTTTCGTTATGCCACTAATTGAACAATCAGAATATAATTCTCCTTCTATTATTCATCGAAATAGGCATGTTTCTACCATTTATGCCGCCTTGATCAAAAGATTTGAAGTTCCTGAATATAGTAGAGAAAAACATGAGTTAAAAGATGGCGATTTTATCAATATCGATTACCTTATAAATGATCCCAAAAAAGCGGTTATTTTGTGTCATGGCTTAGAAGGCGACTCGCGAAGAACGTATAATAATAGCTGTGCGGCCTATTTTCAGCAGAAAGGTTTTTCGGTTTTTGCATGGAACAATCGTACTTGCGGTGGAGAAATGAATCGTCTGCCAAGATTGTATCATCATGGTGCTGTTGACGATCTTGATGAGGTGGTTCAGTTTGCTCTTCAAAAAGGAGCTGAGGATATTTATCTTATCGGATATTCTATGGGAGGCGTACAGTTGCTCAATTATCTAGGCTGGACAAAAATTGATGAGCGTATAAAAGCTGCCGTTTCTATTTCTGTTCCAACTCACATCGCTACCAGTGCAGAAGTGCTTAAGCAAGGCTTTAATAGAGTTTATCTAAAGAATTTTACCATTGACATCAAGAAAAAGCTAAAATACAAAGCAGCGCAATTTCCAGATTTCATCAACCGCGATCAGATAGATAAAATTACATCTTTTGACGAAGTAGATCAGTATTTTACCGCGCCGTTGCATGGTTTTGCCAGTAAAGACGATTATTATGATCGTGTTTCTCCAGAGTTTTCTCTTAAAAATATCACGACACCGGTTTTAATTATAAATTCGCTCGACGATCCTTTTTTGAGTGAAAGATGTTACCCAAGAACGATTGCCGAAAGTAGTGCTTTTGTCTATTTAGAAACGCCAAAATACGGCGGGCATTGCGCTTTTCCGCTTCGTGATTCGACATATTCTTATGCAGAAAAAAGAGCTTTTGAGTTTTTCGAATCTTTTAGATCTCATAATACCTTGATCCAGTAAGGTGTTAAGTTTATAATATTTCGCTTCTGAAGGTTACAAAAAAAAAGAACCCGTTTAAGAATTCTTAAACGGGTGCTGCTTTTTAGAGATTTCGATTTGGATCTGTTCCGTCTTCATCTTCATCTTCGTCTTCGTCTTCATCTTCATCTTCATCATCCTCATCATCTTCGTCTTCAAATGTATCCTCTTCCAAATTTTGATTTTTGATTTCATTTTCATCAAATTCATTTCCGTAATCTGGTTCTGCATTATCGCTTATGGAATGGTCTGAAGGTGGTGCATCAATATCGATATCATCATATTGATGGTCATTTTCGTATCGTGTTTCGTCGTCTTGAAAATACTTTTCTTCTGAACCGTAATTTTCTCTTTCATTTAAATTCATATCTCTATTTTTTAAAAGTTCTTAAATGGTGATACTGTAAAAATAGGATTGTCTTTTATTTTAAATTTATAACACACTGCTAGTGTAATTATATAATTTACAGTTTGTTGAGGTTGGATTTTATCTTGCCATGTATAGATATCGTGTGATTAAAAAGTTTTTGTTTTTTGTAAAGTAATTGAAGGCAGTCATATTATGGTAATCATATAAGAATGAGATATTTATAGTGTAAAAAAATACTGGTTTTCTTTACAATATTTGCAGTGAAACCTATGTAAGTGTTTTATAAACAATGTATTAACCTAAATTATTTATTATGAAAAATTTATTTTTAATTGGATGTATGCTTTTAGCTTTTAACTTAGCTTCAGCACAAGATACCATTCAGCAGAAGAAAAAGTCTACAACTAAAACGGATACTGTTCATCATAAAAAGAATAAACAATATCCATCTACAAAAAAGACTGATACCAAACAACCTGCAGACAAAAAGAAAGGAACTGCAAAGTCTTCTGCGAGAGATAGTATTAACAGTACAAAACCATAAAGTGTTATATTTTACTTTAATGAGCCTGTTTTTTTTAAACAGGCTTTTATTTTTTTCAATTTCATGGATCATAAAATGTTTTAAAGATAATTTTAATTATAGTTATAATATTTTGTAAGAATTGAAATTAATCTTGTAATCGCAACTGTTTTGTTTATAGTTAATTAGCTATACTTAAATTTAAAGATTATTATTATGAAAGCAGCAGTTATTCATGGACCAGGATCCATCAAATATGATACAGTCGATGATCCAATTTTAAAAGAAAAAGACGACATAATTTTAAAAGTAACTTCTACAGCAATTTGCGGTTCAGATCTCCATATATATTCAGGAGGATTTCCGCAACCGCGGCCTATGGTTTTGGGACACGAGTTTATGGGTATTGTAGAAGAAACGGGATCAACGGTAACACATCTTAAACGTGGCGACCGTGTTGTTGTTCCATTTCCTATTGCTTGCGGAAACTGTTTTTTCTGCGATCATGATTCTCCTGGAAATTGCGAACATAGTAATCCGGAACATTATGGTCCAGAAGGTGGTATCTTAACAGAAAAAGGAGGCGCACTTTTTGGTTATACCGATTTGTATGGCGGTTACGATGGTGGTCAGGCACAGTATGTTAGAGTGCCTTATGCTAACTATGGTCCAAGAATGGTACCGGAGGATTTATCAGATGAGCAAGTGCTTTTTCTAACTGATATCTTTCCAACTGGTTACACAGGTGTAGATTGGGGAGAAGTAAAGGGCGGAGAAACAGTCGCTATTTTTGGAGCGGGACCTGTTGGAATTATGGCAGCAAAAAGTGCTTGGCTTCGAGGTGCTGGATTGGTAATTATTGTAGACACACTTCAATACCGATTGGACAAAGCAAAAGCTACAACCGATTCTGTTACGTTACTTTGGGAAGACGGTCCAAAAGAAGTGATCGAACAAATTAGAGCAATGACCAACGGAAGAGGAGCAGATGTCTGTATTGATGCAGTTGGTTTTGAACCAGACAGAAATATAGCCGACCGTATAAAAGCGACAATCAATTTTGAAAAAGGTTCTATCAAAGTATTAGAAGCTTGTATGAGTGCCGTTAGAAGAAATGGTATAGTATCTATATTAGGAGTTTATCCTGCCAATTATGATAATTTTCCTTTAGGACAGTTTTTTGATAAAGGAATCGTTTTAAAAGGAGGTCAGGCACCTGCGCACAAACATATTGACAAACTTTTAGAATATGTGGTTCAGGGAAAGGTAAAACTGGACGATATTATTACGCACAGATTGCCATTATCTGAAATTTCACATGCGTATGATATTTTCAAAAAGAAAGAAGATGGATGTGTTAAAGTGGTTTTGGATCCTTGGAAGTAATTGAAAAAAGGTGAAGTTTAAAGAAAAACTTCACCTTTTTAATTACCAGTTTATTTTAATATTTCCTTCGCCTGCAATTTTATATTTTTTATTGCCAGTATTGTGTATGGGCTTTAAAGGAATATCATCCTGAAATACCGCTACATTTTTTTTACTTTTATTACAAATAATAATTAAATCGCAATACATTTCTTTGTTTCCGTTAAGTTTAATAAAAATACTGTTTTTTCTCTTTGTAAAACTCACAACAGGATAATCAATAAAAATGGTCAGATTATCGTCAATTTTAAAATATTGTCTTGGTACAATCGCAAAAGCGGCTCCAGCACCGTAAATTTCTTGGCCCACTTGCCCGCTTTTTTCCCAGCCAACATAT
Organism: Flavobacterium ustbae; assembly: GCF_003946915.1. Lineage (GTDB taxonomy): Bacteria > Bacteroidota > Bacteroidia > Flavobacteriales > Flavobacteriaceae > Flavobacterium > Flavobacterium ustbae. The sequence goes on along the minus strand of NZ_RPOC01000005.1, from coordinate 284,129 downwards.
AAATCCTCAAGAGGAGCAAATAAATTAGACTGTATTTCTCCAGTTTTTACCTCTTCTGAAATCATTTCTTTGGGAAGAAAGACAGGATAATAGTATGGAATTCTACTAATTGCATATTTTACGAATTCTGGAAGCAAAATTCTAAGCCCAGGCAAAATATTAACATCTTTAGATTGTATCATGTACTCTGTCAATATAGAATAAACTTCCATTTCTTCATACGCGGCAGTGTACGGAGCATCATTTAAAGGAAAAATAGAGAAAAAATTATTATACTTTTTTCCAAAGCCATATTGGGAATCCCAGAGCTGCACGTTTTTCAATAATGCTGAAAGGCACATATAACTGGTTTTCAAATAAATTTCTTTATTGGTTATTTTATAAAGTTCCAATAAGGCATTTGCAGAAAAACCAGTATTATTAGCTTGATAAAAGATATCAAATCCACATTGTGTAAGTTGTTTTGCAGCTCTTTTAGCTTCATTTAAATAACGTTTTTCTTTTGTAAGCTGATAAACTAAAAGCATTAAATGCGCATAGGCGCCAGGAACATCTTTTTCACCTCCATTTCCAGGTTTGGTCTCTTCTTTAATAATTTCAAAGGTTTCAATATTATAAAACACGGGCCATTCGTATTTAAAATGATGCGCGGCTTTTATCACAAAATCTATCGAATCTAAAACTAGTTTCTTTGCATTTTTGTCTCCGGAAATGGCAAGCCTTGCGAGGTTAATAAGCGGATGATGCAAATACCAGGAATCCATTGTGGTGTCTTTTTTTTGTTCTTCAGACTGGTCTAGTTTATTATGAAGTGCAGGAAGCCAGCGCGTAATGCTTTTTATTTTTGGATCATAAAAATTGGATATGCCAGATCGTAAATCTTCAGATAAACGATAACTTTCAGAACTCCATCTTTCATATTCTTTAAGCGGAGTTAAAACGGCAAGCTGTACCATGCTCTCTGCTGGTGTTTCGTAATCGCATAAGTAAGCGTTAAGGTACGGAATACCGTTAGTTTGTGTCCAGCAGCCTTTATTATATTCCAAATCTGATATCGTTTTTTGAGCAATTTCGATCCAGTTATGGTATTCAGTTTCTGGGCGCGTAATGAGTTTATAAATGATTGCAAGATTTTCCAGATAATCTATGCACAATTTTGAAGGATCATTTTTTACCTCATCGCCTAATAGCACATAGGCATCTGAAATAATAAATGTTTTGCCTGCAGGAATAGGTTTGTCAATAGTTATAGGAAGCTGAAAACCAATTTCTGGCCAAGTTCCGTTTACTGCATCGCTTAGCGAGGTTTCTGTGGCTTCGCAATAAGCAGCTATGGCAGTTAGATTTTGAAAGTAGAATAAAGTGCTTTTTTTAGGTTTTGTGATACTTGCAAACAATAATCCAGATCTTGTGCCCACTTGTTTAACATGAATTTTTCCGGATGTGTTTTCAATATTTCCATTTTGGGTTAAAGGCAATATATCGTGAGGCCAAAACGGAATCAAAATCGACGAATTGGCTTTAAAATTAGTTTTGTAATGCAGTAAATGAGAATCGGGCTCGGGAAAATTAATGTTTATTTCGTAATCGCCTAATTCTGTTTTCAGTTTTACGATTATTTCTTTTTCAGATTCGCTGATGCTGTTAATTTCAAAAAAGCTATTTAGTGCATACGCAGCACGAAAAGCAATTCTTTCTTTTTTTTTGCCAATGGCAACAATCCAAAAAGAATCGCGACAGCTGTAAAGTTCAAAAGTATATCCCGATTTTTCTACAGTAATTAAAGCATTACTGCTGTCAATATCGGTTTGCGCATTTATTGTCCACGGCGAAATTGTATTCATATAAAGCTCTTTTTAGTCATGAAATTGTAATTTTTGAATCGGAGTGTAAAAAATCATCCTCCTGTTTCCATGTGAGGAGCATCAACAGGTTTGGACTGAGAAGAGCCAATTTGGCGAAAATATATTGATAACATTATAATAGCAAACACAGAAAGGAATTCACTCTGCCAGTTTTGGAAAGACTCAAACCAAAATCTTGAATTTCCTAGATAAGAAGATGTGGTTTCTAATGGCTGATTTTTTCTAAAGAGCTGTTCATTTTCGTCTTTAAGGCTTCCATAAAAATGAATAACAAATGATATTATAAATAGAAGCAGAAGTATAATAGTAAGTGAATGTTTGTATATTTTTAAAATAAAACCGCCCTTTTTGACAGGCCAAGGCGCATCTTTTCTCTCAGAATCAGGTTCGCGGTCTACTTCTTCGGGTTCATCTATTTTTTTGGATTCTGAAGAGCCTTTCTGTTTTAAAAAAATGGTAAAAACAACAAATAAAGTCATTTGTAAAAATTCACTTTCCCAATTTTCAAAAGTTGATTGGAAAAAATGTCCAGAAGTGAGATAAACACCAAATGCTATAGCACTTGTTCCTTCGTCGATCAGTTCTTTGTTATGTTCTTCAAAACCTAAAAGTACCTGACCTACTAAAGATGCTACAAAGAGAACTAAAAAGCAGATACCTAATCCGTTATTTCTAAAGAATTTTTTCATTGTAATTGATCATTTTATCAAAGGTCAAAATTTTATCAAAAAATACTTTATAAGATTTATTTTGCTTTTTATAGTTTTTGCATTGATTACTAGCGGTTTGTTTATTCAATAAAATAAAAAACACCCTCATAAATGAAGGCGTTTTGAACAAAAAATAGATACAAGAATAGTAGCATTTTTTATTGTTGATTTGTTTCCAGATAAACTTTAAGATTAGAAATATCATCTTTGACTAACTTTTCAAAATAAGGATTTAAAAGTTTAGCAGCGCTTTCGCCGGCAATTCCCAAAGGTGCGTGATACGAAATAGTAACATCCAATTCTGTTGCATTTCCTTTTTGTTTAAAGACAACTTTTCCAGTATTTTTAATAGTAGAATTTTCAATAGAATTCCAGCTTAAAAGTTTGTCTTTTTCATCTCTAATAATTTCGGCATTCCAAGATATTTTTCCAATTCCAGCTGGTCCTTTTGCTGTCCATTCTGAAATGGTAGAACTTATAGATCTCACAGAATCAAGGTGATTCATGAATTTTGGTAAATTTTCTAGATTTCTCCAAAAATCATATACTTCGCTTACAGGTTTATTAATTACGCTATTGACTCTAATGTTTACATTAGAAGCTTTGTCGTTCATTAAATGTCCCGCAGCATCATATATTGGACAATATCCTGAAATTCCTCTTAAAAGCATCGCTCCGCCAGCTCCTGCTTGCGTAATGCTTTTGTTTTGCTTCGATAATGCGTTGTATAAAAGATAAGCGCCACTTGTAACCATTAAAACTCTTTCAAGCTTTGACACATTATTTTTTAATAATGGTTTTGAACTTTTAGTAAATGTTGATGTATTCATAGCTATTTGTTTTTATTAAAATGTTTTGAGTCATCATTGAATAAGATGCTTATATTCAGTTTCTAAGCAAATTTCCGACTCTTGTAAAACTTATGTTTACAGGATTAAATGTTTGATTTATAGATTTTTCATTTCTACAAGAAAATACGACTAAAACTTCTGTAAATACTAGAATGAATTATATAAATATATTGATAATGAGTACTTTATTTTTGATCCTATGTGTAATCTTAAAAACATACAATTATGAAAACATTTTTGAAAACTATTGTTATGCTACTCGTTGTAATAGCTTTTGTATTTTCTTGCAAAAAGAATGAAAATAACAATTCAGATCCAAATGATTATCAAACAGAAACTGACAGCATGGATATGTCGGTTGATACAATCGGGCCAGCACTCGATTCATCTGCTACTTTGAATTCTGACCAAAATGGACAGAACGGAACAACAGGAGCCACAGGAGAAGGTACTACAGGTTCTGGAACAGCAGGATCAACTCAGAAAGGAAATCAGAACGTTAGAACAGATTCAATCAAAAAATAAACAAGGCAGCCGTTAATGGTAATGGGTATTTTATAAGTTTAAAAAGTAATCGTAAAATCGTTTTGAGTTTTTCTTAAGTTAATTTGTAATAAACTGTTTAGTAGTTTTTTATTGTCGAATTAAAAAATTGTAATTATGAAATTGCCAAAAGAAATTATCAACGGATTTTTAATATTTGCAGGAATTGCACTGTACTTTCTTTTAATGGAACTTTTAAATCTCTCCAATTTATTTTATCTAAGACTTCTAAATGTTCTTTTCATTATATATGGTGTAAATAGAACTTTAAAAATGAATCTCGCTGAAGGTAAAAACGAATTTGTTCCAAATGCCATCTCAGCTATGGTTACTTCATTTACAGCTGTTGTTGTAAGTATCGTAGCGCTGCTTATTTATAGTTATGCAAAAGGAGGCGATCATTACGTAAAATCATTATCTGAAGCTTTTATGTTTGGAGGAGAACCTTCTGTAACGTCTTATTGCCTTTCTTTATTTTTTGAAGGAACGGCTTCTTGTATAATTGTAACACTTTTACTGATGTTGTATTGGAATAATAAATATGTTGCAGACTAATTGCTAACTATTTGTAATTGCTGATAAAGCATATTAAAAATAAATCCTGAAAAGAATTCTTATTTAGTATTCTATTCAGGATTTATTCTTTTAAACTTTTCTGATTTTTAAGCGATTTAATAATCATCTTTATCTTCATCAGCTTTAGTTTCGTCTAAAGTTCTTCTGTTGGCATCATTGTCAAAAACATCATCATCGTCATCATCATCATCTTTTAGATCTTCATCTAAATCTTGTGCTATAGGAGCATTTTTTTGAAAGAATGGATCTGAAGTATCATTTTCATCTCTTTCTTGATACTCTGGCGTGTGCTTGTGTCTCTGTGATTCATTCTGATGCTGATTGATAGCAGGATCTTTTTTTTCCATTGTTTCAGAATTAATCGAATCGCTTGCCGAATGGTCTGCTGCGTGATAACTCAAATCTTCCTGATCGTAGTTATCGTAATTTTCTCTTGACATACTATTTAGTTTTAATGTTATACTTAAAGTTTAGTAAGTTTAGAAGGATCTGTTGCTTCTTCAATGCTTTTTCCTTCCGTATTACTGTTTTTCTTTTCAGAGGAAGTTTCTTCTGTATTTTGGTTGTCATAATCAGTTAAACGACCTGCTTCACCTGTACTTCCTCCAGGCTGCATATCGCCAGATCCGCTGTAGGAACTGTTTGCATTTTCATTGATAGATTCATCATCATTTTTTTCTATCTTGTGCTTATTATCTTCCATGATTTCTTTATTTTAATGTTTTACTTAATGTATACTAAAGCCTAAATTGCTTAAGCTCTTTTTTAATTATTTTAAAAGTACTAAACCTGATTACGTGATATTTATATTATTACAATGAGGTTTTATATAATAGTTACGAATGGATTTGAACAAATAAAAAAAAGCGATTGATAAAAATCAATCGCTTTAAAAAGTATAAAAATTAAAATATAGTTTTATTTAAAAATCTTTCCGATAATTTTTCCAATTTCAGCAAAATCATCAACATTGCTTACCGCTCTTTTTTCAGTTGTATTTTCTAGTGTTTTAGAAAAAGGAAATATCAGCAGGTAGTTATTATTATTCAAGTTTTTATTCAGTAATTCTGGCACTTCACGCATTTGAGGGAAATAAGAATGCATTCCTCTGTCTGCCATAAGAATAATAAGCCCTTCGTCTTCTTTTAAATTGTAAGCCGCATTTTCGGCTTCCGACCAGGTTTGTACAATATTAAATTCTCCTTCAATATTTGCTTTTTTGGCAATTCGAGTTAAAATTTGCATTGTGCGTTCATTCCCATAAAAACTGATTGTAGCTCCAGAATTTCGGCCAATATTCCAAACTTTAAGCATCGAATGAAAAAAACCAGCATCTTTTTCTGCTTCAGAAGGGATTAGGACAATATATTTTTTAATAGTTCCAATAGGTTGAACTCCATGATAAACCATTAAATTGATATTCTTGTTATGAAGATAACCATTGTAAAGATTATAGATAAATGAGGCAGAAAAACCTTTGTTTTCTTCCAAACCTATTATAAGATCTGTAATGTTATGTTCTTTTATGGCATTATTAATTCCGCGTACTACATCTGTATCATGACGCGTGATAGCATTGAGTTTTACATCTGCCGCCGAAGCGGTGTTTACGGCATCGCCCAATATTTTTTCAGCATTTTTTACTGACGATTCATTGGCATCTTCATTAATAATATTAATCCCAAAGAGCTGTTTGTTTTTACTTGTTTTAACCATCATTCCAAGATTTACCATCTTTTCTACTGTATCTTTATGATTAAGCGCAAGTAGTATATTTTCTGTCTCTTCATTAATTCCATATACCGTATTGTCATTATCTGCCTGTGCAATACGCTGTGCACTAGCCATCGAAACAAAGGATGAAACTGTACAAGAAACTAGAATAAGAAGAATACTGCCGTTTAGCACATGCTCATTTAAAAGCCTTAAAGGTTCTCCAGTTGCCGTTTCACCAATAATAATGTTATATCCAACCATAACAGAAGCTAGAGTCGCAGCAGCGGATGCCGAACTCAGTCCGAAGATAAGCTGTCCTTCATCATTAGTAAGTTTGAAAGTCTTTTTGGTTAAATATGCTGCTACATATTTACCACCAATAGAAGCAATGAGCATGATTGTTGCCACACCAAGCGTTTCCCAACTTTGAATAAAAGCATTAAAATCAATCAGCATACCTACACTGATAAGAAAGAAAGGGATAAAAATAGCATTACCTACAAATTCTACGCGATTCATTAATGATGAGGTATGCGGTATAAGCCTGTTAAGAGCAAGACCTGCAAAAAAGGCTCCGATAATGGCTTCAATTCCGGCAAGTTCTGCAAGCAATGCCGCGAGATAAATCATTACAATCACAAAAATATACTGTGATATTTTGTCTGATACGTTCTTAAAAAACCAGCGCGCAATAATCGGAAATACCAGCAGAACTATCAGGGTAAACAAAACCATTGAGACAGATAATTTGAGCCAAAATGCCGTGCCGACTTCTCCTTGAGACATTCCGACCACTACAGCCAAGACAAGAAGCGAAAGAACATCAGTAATCATTGTTCCGCCAACAGTTATATTTACGGCAAGATTTTTAGAAATTCCCATAGTGCTAATCATCGGATAGACTACCAGAGTGTGAGAAGAAAAAAGACTTGCAAAAAGTACCGAAGTAAGCAGAGAAAAATTCAGAATGTAATAACCGCCTAAAAAGCCGAGTATAAATGGCGCCGCAAAAGTATAAATAGAAAAAGTGATGCTTTTCCATTTATTTTTCTTAAAATCGCCCATATCAATTTCAAGACCAGCTAGAAACATAATATACAATAGTCCTGTAGTTCCCGTAACAACTACACTGCTGTCTCGGGATAACACGCCAAATCCGTTTGGACCAATTAGAGCCCCAGCAATAATAAGTCCGAGAAGATGGGGAACTTTAATTTTATTAAGCAATAAGGGTATGCATAATATGATAATAAGTTCTATTAGAAATTTTAATAGAGGATCCTCTATTGGCAGGGTGATATGGTGTATACTAAGAAACATTCGTTATTTTTTTTGGATAGGAGTTAGTTCAACCGAAAATACTGCTTTGCAGTTGTCCTGTCCAGTTATGGTTTGCGTACCTTTTATGACATTCTTTTTAATATCATTTAGTGTCACATTAAATTTGGTCATATTTTTAACGGTACTGTCTTTTACAGACTCTAATAGCACTTTTTCGGGACTGTATTGTGCCTTAAATACGCGAATCAGTTTGTTGTTATTGAGAACATTGACATAAATGCCAGTAGAATCCGAAGCAAATTTCCAAGTTTCGCTGCGTTGATCACCAATAACATAATTGCTACAGTTAGATTCTTTACAGACCATTTTGCTGTTCCAGTCTACTGCAAGATTTTCTGGCCAGTTTTTAATTTCAGTAATCGTGTCTTTGGTCTGTACTAATTCCGAAAGACTGTCTTTCATTTTCAATAAAGATTCATATTCAGCTTGTTTGTCTGCAAACTGCTGTTCACGCTGTAAAAGTTCATTTTCTCTCTTGATGAGTTCCTGCTCTTTTTTGTTGTTGCACGAAAAAAGTAGAAAGGCTAAAACGATAAGAATGGGCTTTTGTAAAGACATATTTTTTGGTTTGGTATTTACAAGTTAGGAAAAAAAAGAGATAAAAGCTAATGTAGCTTGGAATCTTTGGAATTAGGATTTAAAAAATAATAATAAAAAATCTGCAAAGTCAGAAATATTTGTGCAGCTTTTCAGTTGGAATACTTGAGAGAGCTTGTGCATTCTTTCAAAAAATTGCAAACCTTTTAAAAGCACAAAACCCTTGCAATGGCGGGGTTTCGACTAGTATTTATTTGATTTCTCTTTGTCGATTTTCTTTGTGTTCACGAGAAAGGTGGTTGCGCCAACAGGGATTTAGTATCCACACCATTTATACCGCCATTATATCCTTTATGCTGCAACCCAAAGGCATAATAATTGTTTTCCTGAACAATTTCTCCGCTGTTAACAGCGCCATTATTGTCTTTGTCCTGAAAACTCAAACGTATATTGCCCAAATGGTCTTTGTACTGGTAAATATAGCTATAATTTCCCGAATTGTTACATATCCTTCTGGCTGAGCAAACTGTTTTAAGCTATTGTTCTACTAGATAAAGCTTTTTAAATTGTAACTAAATTGTTTAGCGGTAAAACGCTATTAGCAGAAAAGTCATAAGAATAGTTAATTTTCTATTTCTATCATTTGGGTTATAATATTGTTTTTTACTTGATTTTTTTCATCAGGCTGACAACCACCAATAGCTATTTGAATTTTACCTCCATACTGTTTTAAACTTCCATTTTCTGTTACATAAGAAAGGTCTTCTGGAGAAAGGTTAAAGTTTACAACCGTATTTTCATTAGGTTTCAAGTTAAATCTTTCAAAGCCTTTAAGACTTTTTAAAGGCGCTTTTAGAGATGAATTTTGATTCATAAGATACAGTTGCGCAACTTCTTCTCCTTCCATTTTTCCTGAATTAGTAACTTTGACAGAAATAGTTATAGGCTGTCCTTTTTTGATTTTGAGTGGAGCTTTCAATTCGCTGTATTTAAATTCTGTATAGCTTAATCCATAGCCAAAGCCATATAGCGGAGTACCTTTAAAGTAGCGATAGGTTTTGTTATCCATCTTGTAATCAATGAAGGAAGACAAATCAGAATCATTTTTGTAGAAAGTTACAGGAAGTCGACCTGCAGGATTATAATCACCAAAAATAACATCGGCAGAAGCTGTTCCTGCAGATTGTCCGCCGTACCATATGTTGAGTATGGCAGGAATGTTTTCGGCCTCCCATGGTACAGCTATAGCACTTCCTGTCATCATCAGAAAAACGACTGGTTTTCCTGAAGATTTAAGCGCTTTTAAAAGTTTTGTCTGCACATCAGGAAGTAAGATAGAAGTACGATCTCCTCCTTTAAATCCAGGAACATCTACAGGCATTTCTTCTCCTTCAAGCTGCGGAGAAATACCTCCTGCAAAAATGAATGCATCGGCATTTTTATGGCGCTCAATTAAATTGCTGAAATCTGTTTTTTCAAAATTACCTGTTTTTAGCGCTACTTCGGCTTTTCCTTCACCTTGCCAATATTCCAATATTAGTTGATAAACTTTATCTTTTTGGGTTTGCAATTTATACGTTTTTGCTCCCCATCGGTTTTTATTCCAAGCATTTAAAACTTCTTTTCCGTCAATTATAAATTTATAACCGTCATCTGCTAGAACTTCAAAAGTGATAATTCCGTTTTCATCTGCTTTAAAATTGGTAGTGTATCGGGCTGAAAAATTGTTCGCTTTAATTTTATTTCCAACGATTTCTCCTTCTTGCCAAAAATTATTGATCTCAGATTCCGTTTTTGTAATTTCAGGTTTGCCAGACAATGTTTTATTATTAAAATATTCTGCCTTAAAACCTTGTTTGCCTTCATAAGAATAACGGTTCTTCAGATCTTTATAAACGAGTAAAGTATCATTAGTAAAATTAACTGCCTTTTCATAAATTACTTCTGTAGTAGGGCTTACTTTTTCTCTGATTCCATCCAAAACTGTAGTGAGTTTAGATGGGTTTCCGTTGTAATTTCCAAGTATAGAAATTGAATTTTCGGCGTTTAGACCTAAAACAACGATCTTTTTAAGTTTTTTGCTCAAAGGGAGAGTATTTTGTTCATTTTTAAGCAGTACGATAGATTGCCGAGCCATTTTTAAAGCATGTTTTTGATGTTCATCGCACTCCAAAACAGAACTAGGAGTTTGCGCATATTTTACGGCTGAAACTGGATCAAACATTCCCAGTCTGAAACGAATCATAAAAAGACGTTTTACTGAAATATCAATTTGTTCTTCAGAAATTTTTCCATTTTTAACAGCACTCACTAGAGATTTATAAGCATCAGTTCCGCAATCAATGTCCGTTCCGTGATATACAGCATCTGCAGAAGCTGATTCTGCGTCAGGATGCGTTTTATGGTTTTTAAAAAAATCATCAATAGCCCAGCAGTCCGATGTTACATAACCGCTAAACTTCCATTCTTTTCTTAGAATATCATTCATAAGAATATCACTTGCACAACAGGGTTGAGTTCTAAAGGCGTTATAGGCGCACATAACTCCAGCTACATTAGACTCTGTTACCAATTTTTTAAAAGCTGGGAGATACGTATCCCAAAGTTCGTATGAGGATACATCAACATCAAAAGTATGGCGTAAAGATTCTGGTCCGCTGTGTACAGCATAGTGTTTTGCACAGGCAGCAGCTTTTAAATATTTAGGATCATCGCCCTGAAGGCCTTTTACAAAAGCATCACCTAAGACTGCTGTAAGATAAGGATCCTCACCATAGGTTTCTTGTCCGCGTCCCCATCTAGGGTCTCTAAAAATATTAATATTTGGAGTCCAATAGGTAAGTCCCAGATAACGTTCGTTTGTTCTTTTAAGCTCAACTGCCTTATTGTATATCGCCCTGCCTTCTAGAGCCGAATAATCTGCCATTTTAAAAAGCGAATTTTTATCAAAGGTTGCCGCCATCGCAATAGCCTGCGGAAAAACAGTTGTTTTGAACGGCGTTCTTGCTACTCCGTGCAGCGTTTCATTCCACCAGTCATAAGCAGGAATTCCAAGTCTCGGTATTGCTGGAGCAGCATTTAGCATTTGCGCTACTTTTTCTTCTAATGTTAATTGGCTAACTAAATTTTCTACCCGTTCTTCAAATGTAAGCTCAATATTTTGAAATGGATATTCGGACTTTTTATTTTGTGCTGAACAGCAGAACACGATTAGCAAAAGAATGTGATATCTTAATTTTTTTATTTTCATAAAGCGACTTTTGTTTTAATGGATAAAATATTGAAGTTTTAGAATATTATAAAATACAACCGATTGCGTAAAGAAAAGAAAAATAAATCAAACTGCGAATTTTTTAATTGATAAAAAAGTTGTTTTTGTGTGTTTTAATTAATTTTTTTAAGAAAAATATTATGCTTTATATTTTTTATAAATTGAAATTTAGAATAATTGATAAAATAACGTTTGTAGATTTTTTTATTGATTCTTTAATTATAGCTATATTTACTTTATAGTATAAAGTTATGGAAGAGCATAGACATGTAACAATTTATGATATTGCGGAAAGGCTTAATCTAGCAACATCTACAATTTCGCGAGCCTTGAAAGATCACCATAGTATAAGTGATAAAACCATTAAAAAAGTAAAAAAAACGGCAGAAGAAATGGGCTTTGTCCCAAACACTTTGGCGGCGGGTTTAAGAGGTAATAAATCTAGAACAATTGGGGTTTTAATTCCGACTATTACCCAGCCATTCCTATCATCACTTATTAGCGGAATTGAAATTGCGGCAAGAAAATCTGACTACTCGGTTATAATTATGCAATCGCATGATTCGTATGAGGAAGAGGTTAAAATGGCGAAATCACTCTATAGCAGTAGGGTAACTGGCGTTATTTGTTCGCTGGCTATGGAGACGAAAGATACCACTCATTTTCAGCAGTTTTCAAACAATAATATTCCGCTCGTATTTGTAGATCGTGTTCCTAAAGGATTTAATACTTTTAGAGTAGTAATTGATAATTATACTGCAGGCTATAAAGCTACAAAACACCTTATAGATCAAGGTTGTACACGAATAGCACATATGACCGCAGGAGCAGAATTTGGTAATCTTTACAATGAAAGAAAAAGAGGGTACATTGATGCACTGTCAGACCATGGCCTGCCACTCAAAGAAGAGCTAATTATAAATTTGAAAACAATGACTTATGATGATGGAGTCAAAGCCTGTAATAGACTGTTTAGCTTAAAAACGCCACCAGACGGACTTTTTGCACCAGGAGATATTCTCGCCGTAAGTGCTGTACAAACTGCAAAAAAGAAAGGGATTAAAGTGCCTCAGGATTTTGCCGTTATTGGTTTTAATAATGATCCAATTTCGGAGATAATAGAACCCAATATTTCTACAGTTACACATCCTGCTGAGAAAATGGGAAAAGCAGCTGCAAATATTGTTATAGATACTATTAAATCTCATAAAGAAGAAGAAGCAAAGGAAATAACCTTTCTTAACACAGAGGTTCTTGTTCGTGAATCTTCAAGGAAAGTTTAAAATTTCTTTCTTAAAAGGATAAACTGCTATTGCATTTTTATGTAATAGCAGTTTTTTTTAGCATTAAAACTAAATAAATTTTGAATTGTGTTTATTGATTTTTAGAGGCATAAAAAGTTTTTATAAAATTGACAGCAATCGATTGTGATGTGTTAATGCTTTAAATAAAGTAAATTAAATTTGCATAGTATATTTTTTTATTTAATTTTACACAACCGATTGTTTTACATCTTGCTTTTTCAATTGACAGAAAATTGTTCTTCCCATTCTCTGGTAATGAAAAGCGTTGTGGAGTTTTACTAGAATATTTTCTATTTGTCTAAAGAAGAGCCAACGGTTGAAAAAGACAATTAAAAACAAGAAAAGATTTGCTATAAAACTCAAGTTTAATCACAGAAGAAAATATCGGTATTTTTCCGCATTTCCTATTTTGATTGGAGCGGAATAAGGAAATTGAATTAATTAAAAACATATAATAGAATATGCCTGAAGACAGCATTGAACACATTAATTTTGAGGAAATTAATGATTTGGCTATTTCGAAGCCTTTAGTATCTCATATTTATACTGCCGATCCCTCTGCACATGTATTTAATGGTAAAATCTATATTTATCCTTCTCATGATATTGATGCGGGAATTCCGTTTAACGATAATGGCGACCATTTCGGAATGGAAGATTATCATGTTTTTTCGATGGAAGATATCTCTTCTAATGCTGTTGATAATGGTGTCGCGTTGCATGTAGATGACGTTGCCTGGGCCGAAAAACAAATGTGGGCGCCCGATGCTGCATTTAAAAATGGAAAATACTATCTGTATTTCCCCGCCAAAAACTGCAGTGGAGTTTTTCAGCTTGGAGTTGCGGTTAGCGATTCGCCAGTTGGGCCTTTTATTCCAGAAAAAGAAGCGATAAAAGGAAGCTACAGCATTGATCCAGCGGTTTTTGAAGACGAAGATGGCAGGCATTATATTTATTTTGGAGGCATCTGGGGCGGACAACTTCAGAAATACCGAAATAATATTTATGATGAAAACAATGAAGAGCCAAAGGCCAATGACAAGCAGTTAGGGCCAATTGTAGCAAGACTTCGGGAAGATATGTTGGAGTTTGACGAAGCTCCTAAAGAGATTAAGATTTTGGATGAAAATGGAAATGAACTTCTTGCAGGCGATAATGATCGTCGGTTTTTTGAAGCCTCGTGGGTTCATAAATACCATGGCAAATATTATTTTTCTTATTCTACAGGTGACACGCATTTTATCTGCTATGGAATTGGAGACAATCCATACGGGCCATTTACATATCAGGGCAGAATACTGAATCCGGTTGTGGGATGGACGTCGCACCATTCGATTTGTGAGGTTGAAGGCGAATGGTATTTATTTTATCATGATTCGAGTTTGTCGAAAGGCGTTACACATTTAAGAAGTATGAAAGTAACCAAGATCGATTATCTCGAAGACGGTTCGATTATTACGATTGATCCGTACAGGATTAAAAGATTGTTTGACTAGAGAATTTAATTTATTTTCTATGAAAAAAGAGAAGTCAGAGAAGGGAATTTGCTGTAATTCATATCATACAAACAATATAGAGATTGATTGTATAATATTTTGTTTTGAAGATAAGAAACTAAAAGTCTTGCTAATCAAAAATGAAAATGACGTTGAGCATGCTAGCTGGAAATTGCCCAGTAGCATTTTAAAAGAAGGAGAATCGATATTAGAAGCTGCACAAAAAATTGTAAAAAAACATATTCCCTCAGATGATTTCTTTTTAGAGCAGCTAAAAGCTTTTGATTACACTTCTTTATTGTCCTTTCAATATGGAATTTCAATTGGTTGTTATGCCATGATTACTAATAATAAAAGAGATTTTGAAGAAAAAGAGCTGCATTCTGACGTTGCTTGGGTAGAAATAAATGATACGGCAGGTTTGGATAAAAAGCACACCATTATTTTAGATTTTGGAATTAAAGAGCTGAGAAAAAACATGTGCTGCAGCGCGTTGGGATTTAACCTTTTGCCCGAAAAATTTACTTTGCTTCAAATTATTCAGTTGTATGAAGAAATACTAGGCATTGAAATCAATAAAACTAATTTTAGACGAAAGATTTTGCAGAGAAAACTGGTTCGAAGTTTAGATGAAAAAGAAGAAGGAGTTTCGTATCGAGCGCCTAAATTTTATAGTCTAAACATGTCGAAATATGAAATGTTTTGGAATATGAAATTTAACTTTTAAAAATTTCCTTTTAAATCTATGATATGATAGCTTAAGAACGTTATAAATCTTTTAGAATTTAAAATTGACAGACAATTTTATTAAAACTCCTTTCGTATATTTTACGATAGGAGTTTTTTTATGTGCAATCGATTGTTTCAGACTGTAATATATAGATTAAATGCTTGTTAATCAGTATAATTATTCTTAAAGTATACGATTTACTGGATATCTGCAATTGCATATTGTTCAAATTAGTAAGTTTTAACCTCTATAAAAATAAGAATGAAAAGAATTTTAACTTTTTATGCTTTATTTAAGAATTGGTCAAAAACACGTGTTATTTATCAAATTTCACTACAACGTTGTAGTGAAATTTGATAAATATTTAATATTTTGTCTTTAATTATGTATAATGTTTGTTTTTTTAAGACTATTTTTTTGTAGTTTATAAAAATATTTTACACAACCGATTGTGTTTGATTGATATTTTTCTATATTTGTGATAGATACATTTATGATATGATATTTATCTGACTTCATTTTATGTTAAATAAAGCTTACTAACTAAAACCAATTTTAATATTTAAATCAATTTTTATGACTAACCATTTTATTGTAAGTAAACAGAAACGTTTAAAATGTTTTTGTTTTTTTATGCTGATGTTTGCGTTTTCATTTCAATCTAAAGCACAGACGACAGTTACTGGAACAGTAAGTGATGATAGCGGGCCGATTCCAGGAGCGAATGTTAATTTAAAAGGCGCTACAAATGGAGTTAGTACCAGTTTTGATGGTACTTATTCTATAAATGTACCAGCCAATGGGGTACTTGTCTATAGTTTCATCGGTTTAAAAAGCAAAGAAGTATCCGTAAACGGGCAAAAAAATATCAATGTAAAGCTTGAAGAAGATGCAAACAACTTAAAAGAGGTTGTGGTAATCGGATATGGAACACAAATTAAGGAAGCCGTTACGGGATCTGTAGCTTCTCTTGGTGGCAAGGAATTGAACGAAGTTCCTGCGGCTAATATTACGCAAGCGCTTCAAGGTAGGCTGCCCGGAGTTGAATTGACGCAAACTTCTTCGAAACCTGGAGCAGCGATGCAAATTAGAATACGTGGGACACGATCGCTCACAGGCAGTAACGATCCGCTGGTTGTTCTAGACGGAGTTCCGTTTGCGGGATCTATTGGAGATATAAATCCTTCAGATATTAAGTCTGTAGACATTCTAAAAGACGCCTCTGCAACTGCTATCTATGGATCAAGAGGTGCAAACGGTGTAATATTGGTAACGACTTTAAAAGGACGTAAAAATCAGAAAGCTACATTTAATTATAATGGATTTAGTGGTATCAAACAAGCTTGGTCTAAATATCCTATGATGAATGGAGAGAAGTTTGCCGCCCTTCGTGATTACACTGGCCTTTATGTAGACGGCGTTAGTGAATCTCGCGATACCAATACAGATTGGCAGAGCCTTCTTTATGGTTCTGGAGAAATGATTAGCCATGATGTAAGCGTTTCAGGAGGAAGCGAAGCTGGTGCGTACAATGCTGGATTAGGATATTATAAAGAAGAGTCTGTTCTGCCTGGACAAAGTTATGAGCGTTTTACTCTTAGAGCAGGTTTAGATCAGCAGATTAATAGGTCAATCCGCATGGGATTTAATACCAACAGCAATTACAGTATTACTAACGGTGATAATATCGGAACGGGCAATATTTTAGCAACTTCGCCTCTTGCAAATCCGTATAATGAAGACGGGAGTTTGAAGAGAACGGTAAGTATGGCTGCAGATGATCAATGGGTTTACACGAGACAGTCCATAAAAAATTTAGGAGATGCATACGTTAATTTAAATAGAGCTTTTAGTTCTTACAATAATATTTTTGCCGAAGTAAAAATTCCTGGTATCGACGGCTTGAAATACAGACTTAATACAGGTTTGAATTTCCGTACATCCAACGCAGGATATTATGAAGGACAGGGCGTATTTGATGTTAATCCTTCAACATTATCAAACGCATCAATTACCAATGGATGGTCTACGCAATGGCTTTTAGAAAATCTGTTGACTTACGATAAAACTTTTGCAGAGAAACACACTGTCAATTTTGTAGGATTGTATTCAAACGAGCAATTTACAGGACAAAGTTCAAGAGTAAGCAGAAATGGTATTACTTCAGACGCTTTTCAGTTTTACAATTTAGGGCAAAGCGAAGAAGAAGCTGTTATCAATCCTGCCGATCAAGATTACACACAATGGGGACTTATATCGTATATGGCTAGGTTAATGTATTCTTATGACAATCGTTATTTCATATCAGGTACTGTACGTTCTGATGGTTCTTCAAGACTTTCTCCAGGCAACAAATGGGTAACTTATCCAGCAGTATCTGCAGGATGGACTATTTCAAACGAATCGTTTCTTAAAAACGTTAAACATATTAATTTATTAAAATTGAGAGCAGGGTACGGAGAAACATCTAATCAGGCCGTTTCGCCTTATGCAACTTTAGGAGCTTTAAGTACAAGACCTTACAATTTTGGAAGTACTAATTCTACAGGAGTATATGTTACAGAATTGCCCAATCCTAGTTTAGGATGGGAGTTTTCAACGACATGGAACTATGGTTTAGATTTTGGTTTTTTTAATAACCGTTTGTCAGGTACAGTAGAATACTATAAAACGAATACAAAAAATCTATTGCAACGTGTTGGATTGCCTGCAACATCTGGAGTAAACAGTTATGTGGCTAACGTGGGAGAAACAGAAAACAAAGGTTACGAAATTTCATTAAACGGAGTTATTTTGGATAATCCTAATGGAGTGACTTGGTCTGTTGGAGTTAATTTCTATAAGAATGAAAACAAGCTGGTGGCTTTAGCTTCTGGAGCTAGCCGTGACGAAGGCAATAACTGGTTTGTTGGGTATAATATTAATTCTATTTATGATTACGAAAAGGTCGGAATCTGGCAAGAAGGCGATCCCCATATGTCAATTTATGAGCCAGGACCTACAGGAATTGACCAACAGGGAACAGTCGTAGGATCAATTAAAGTGAAATATACAGGAGATTTTAATGCAGATGGTTCGCCAACACGTGCTATAAACGCAAGTGACCGCCAGATTATAGAAACTGATCCTGATTTTCAAGGAGGTTTCAATACGAACGTAACTTATAAAGGATTTGATTTTAGTGCTGTAGGAGCTTTTAAAAGTGGAGGAGTTTTAATTAGCACACTTTATGGCGGAGCAAGTTATATGAATTTATTAAACGGACGAAGAAGTAATGTGGACGTTGATTACTGGACACCAGATAATAGAGATGCTGAGTTCCCTAATCCGAGAGGTATTAGAAGTGGTGACAATCCTAAATACATGTCCACTATGGGATATTTTGATGCCTCTTATGTAAAAATTAGAGCGCTTACTCTAGGATACACCATTGACCAGAATTTTACAAGGAATTTAGGCATAGATAAATTAAGGGTATATTTTACGGCACAGAATCCATTTGTTTTATTTTCTCCCTATCATGATAAATCGGGAATGGATCCTGAAACGAATTCATTTGGAGACGAAAATCAGGCCGTTGCCTCTTATCAAAGAAGATTTTCTGTTATTGGTACCAATACGCCTTCAACCAGAAACTATTTATTCGGGCTTAATTTAACATTCTAATAAGACACAGACATGAAAAAATATATTTTAAAAAATTTAATTATAGGGTCAGCGGTTTTATGCTCTTTAGCCGGCTGCTCTGATATACTAGAAGAAAAACCGCATGATTTCTATGAGCCTAGCTATTTCAAAACAGAGCAAGGTGTTATACAGGGATTAACCTCACATTATGCTCATCTGCGCTGGATTTATGGGCAAGCTTATTTTTATAATGCATGTCAGACTGGTACAGATGAAGCAACGTATGCACAAAGTGCCGACGGAAATTTTAAAGATCATGACCTGTCAGGAGTTGGCGTAGTTACTCCTATGTCGAGTCGATCAGATGTTTTGTGGAACAACTCTTATTACGACATTAATACTGCCAGCGGAATTATAGAAAATGCTGCTGCTGTTGGAATTGCAAGCAATCTTGTTGCAGAATCTAAATTCTTCAGAGGATTTGATTACTTTTTATTAGTGCAGACTTTTGGAGGAGTGCCTTTAGATTTAGGTGCAGGAGAGCTTAAGTTTAATAGTAAGCCTTCAAGATATTCTAAACGTAATACAGTGCCTGAGGTTTATACAAAAGCTATTTTTCCAGATCTAGTGGCGGCTGTCAAAGAACTTCCAGATGCGCCTCGTTTAACTGGAACGGTAACAAAAACAGTAGCTCGTTTATTTTTAGCCAAAGCGTATCTTACTTATGCTTGGTGGCTTGAAAATCCTAATAATATACCAACTTACCCTGAAGCTGCACGAACAGATCCCGACGGTCATAATGCACAATGGTACTTTCAAGAAGCCTATAATCTGGCCGTAGAAGGAATTAATAATCCAGGACCGTATGCATTGCTTGATTCATTTTACGAAGTTAATTCAGGATCAAATGACAGAAATAAAGAAGTAATGCTGTACGCAGACCGTACCGAAAGCAGTGAATATTATAACGGATCAAGTCTTACTTACGGAAATGGAGGTTCTCCAGATAACTTTTCGGGATGGATGGTAACATGGAACTATACTGCTATAAGAAGTAAAAACGGAAGTGCTGCAGTTTCTTCGGTACAGAGAGAAGCAAACCAGTTCTTAGGACGTCCGTGGACGAGAATGGCTCCTCCTATAGAAGTATTTACGAATACTTTTGCAGATAAAACCAACGATTCTAGATACGACGGAACATTCACAACCGTTTTTAGAGGAAATTGGAATCTATTGGGAACTGGGTTAACGAATGTTGCCTCCTTAACCAATGCAAATGGTCTAACAGTTAGGCCAGGCGATGCTATTTTAACATTCCTTAATGATGAGCCTGCAACAGCAATAACTTATCCTTCGGGACAAGGAGATAGTGGAGTAGGTGCAGGGGTTTTGCCAGGCAGAGCAGATTATGTTATCTCTCCAAAAGGAATAAGCAGAATTGTTTATCCTGGATTTTGGAAATTGGGACCTTACAGAACCGATAATGCGGGAGGACTTGGGCAGCCAAATGCAGCAAGTACAAGACCATTTCCTGTAGCAAAATTCTCTGAGCTTTATCTTGTGGCAGCAGAAGCGGCGGCTAAAGGAGCAACAGGTAGCTTAAGCGCTAGATCTCTTGTAAATGTTCTAAGAGCTAGAGCAGGAAAATGGAAATGGGACAATAACGGAAATATCGCTAAATCAGCAGACAATAGCGCAGCAATGACAAGCGCAACTCCAACAGTGGTTGATGTGAACTATATACTTGCAGAACGTTCAAGAGAATTTTTTGGAGAAGGATATCGCTGGTATGATCTAGTAAGAACTCAGAAATGGAATGAGCTTGCAGGCAAGTACTCAATAGGAGGATCTAACTACGGACAGCATACTCCAGAGGTTGTGACGAGAACAATTGATGCCCATCATTATCTGAGACCGATTCCACAAGCGCAAATGGACGGAATGGAAATGTCTGCAGATGAAAAGGCAGCCTATCAGAATCCAGGATACTAATTTTTCATTTTTGGTTAGTTTTGTTTATTGCCGAGAGTTCTGCTCTCGGCTTTTTACTATTTTTTTTAAAATATTTTTATAATAATAAGCAATGAAAAATAAAAAAATATTTTTTTTATCTGCGGTTACACTGTTATGCTCACTGCTTATGCAGGCGCAGAGCAGTTCAAAAAAAATAAAAAAAGGAAAGTCTCCTATTTTTTCAAACGTCATTTACAAAGGAGATGATCAGGTGTATAAAAACAATCCGTTAAAAGAAGATGAATTTTATTCACCAGTTTTACAAGGATGTTATCCTGATCCAGCGATTACCAGAAAGGGCGATGATTATTATATGGTCTGCTCTTCTTTTGCCATGTTTCCTGGAGTGCCGATTTTTCATTCTAAAGATTTAGTTAACTGGACAGATCTAGGAGGCGTATTGGATAAAGTTTCTGAATTTAATCCGCATGATACGGGAATAAGTGCAGGAATTTATGCGCCAGGAATTACGTATAATCCGCACAATGATACTTTTTATATGATTGTAACTGCTTTTACGGGAAATATGGGCAACATTATAGTAAAAACAAAAGACCCGAAAAAAGGTTGGGGAAGCCCAATCAAATTGGATTTTAACGGAATCGATCCGAGTATCTTTTTTGATGATGACGGAAAAGGATATGTAGTACATAACGATGCTCCAGATAAAGGAAAAGAATTGTATAACGGGCATCGTGTAATTAAAGTTTGGGACTATGATTTAGAAAATGATAAGGTCATTCCTGGAACAGATAAAATTATAGTTAATGGCGGTGTAGATCTTTCTAAAAAGCCCATTTGGATAGAAGCTCCTCATTTATATAAAAAAGACGGCCATTTTTATTTGATGTGTGCTGAAGGCGGTACAGGAGGAAATCATAGCGAAGTCGTTTTTATGAGTGAAAGTCCGAAAGGGCCATTTAAACCCTCTTCAAATAATCCGATTCTTACACAAAGATATTTTCCGCAAAACAGACCCAATAAAGTAGACTGGGTAGGACACGCCGATTTAGTATTAGGGCCCGATAATAAATATTATGGCGTATTTTTAGGAATTCGTCCAAATCAAAAAGATAGAGTAAACACAGGACGCGAAACCTTTATGTTGCCAGTTGACTGGTCTGGAACTTTTCCTGTATTTGAAAACGGTTTAGTGCCAATAGAACCAAAATTAAAAATGCCAAAAGGCGTGGTAAACAAAACAGGTCGTGATGGCTTTTTTCCTAATGGCAATTTTATGTTTACAGAGAATTTTACTTCAGAAAAATTAGATTACAGATGGATTGGATTGCGCGGGCCACGAGAACATTTTATTTCGATTGTTAAAAAAGGCTTACAGATTAATCCATTTCCAGTAAGTATAAAAGAACTAAAACCAACGTCAACATTATTTTACAGACAGCAGCATAACACTTTTTCATTTTCTACAGCACTAGACTATAAGCCAGAATCTGAAAAAGATCTTGCAGGAATTGTATGTCTGCAAAACGAGCGTTTTAATTATGTTTTTGGCATAACCCAAAAAGACAAAGACACTTATATAGTATTGGAGAGAACAGAAAATGGAAAGTCTGAAATTATTGCAAGTTCAAAAATAGACATTAAAGGAACAGTACGTCTTCAGGTAGAAGCAGTTGGAGATAACTATCAGTTTAGCTACGCTTTGAATGGTATTGATTTTAAAAATCTGGGAAGTTTGATTTCAGGAGATATTCTTTCGACAAATGTAGCTGGAGGATTTACAGGAGCTTTAATAGGTTTATATGCAACGGCATCCAATGATGCAAATCCGAAATAAGAAATTAGAATTAGTTTTTAAAATTGTATGATAAAGAGATACTTAAAATATGGATTGTTTTTCAGCCTTTTTATTTTAATTGCAGGATGTAAAACGACTCAAGAGGTGAATTCTTCTACATTGTCAGTTTCTAAAAACTGGGTAGGATCGTGGGCGTGCGCGCAAATGCTCGTAGAGCCAAACAATATGCCACCACCGCCCGGTTTAGCAGAAAATACCCTTCGTCAAATTGTAAAAGTTTCAATAGGTGGAGCGCATATTCGGTTTCGTTTTTCAAATTTATTTAGTGATGAAGCTACGGTTTTAAAAAAAGTTAGTATAGCCGATGTGCTGAATGCGCCAGAAATTGATAAAAACACACAAAAAGAATTAAGTTTTAATGGAAATCAAGAAATAACAATAGAACCCGGAAAGGAAGTATTTTCAGATGTGCTTAATTTTCAATTGAAACCCGGACAGCTTTTGGCTATTACTATTTATTACGGAACAGCATCTCAAAAAACAACGGGACATCCAGGATCTAGAACAACTTCTTATATTTTGCAGGGAGATAATGTTAACAATGTGTCTTTTGAAGGTGCAGTAAAAACAGATCATTGGTACTCTATAATGGGATTGGACGTAATGGCTTCCAAAAAAACTGCTGCTATAGTATGTTTAGGCAATTCAATTACAGACGGACGCGGTTCGGGAACTAACAGACAGAATCGGTGGACAGATATTTTGGCAGCACGATTATTGGCAGATAAAAACAAAGAAAATATAGGAGTGCTAAATTTAGGTATTGGCGGAAACTGCGTGGTAAAAGGGGGATTAGGCCCTACAGCACTAGACCGATTTGATCGAGATGTACTTTCGCAGTCTGGTGTAAAATGGCTTGTAATTCTAGAAGGAATAAATGATATAGGAGGAATTAAGCGTGCCGAAGAAGTGCCTCAAAAAACAAAAGAAATTATAGATGCCTATAAAATTATGATTGATAAAGCACATGCCAAAGGAATCAAAGTGTATGGATGTACGATTTTACCTTTTCAAAAATCATTTTACGATGCGCCATTTAAACAAGAAGCTAGAGATATAGTAAACGCTTGGATTCGGAATAATGACTTTGATGCTGTTATAGATTTTGACAGCGAAATGGCTTCCAAAACAGATCTTAAAACCATTTTGCCTGATATGCATGACGGCGATTTTCTGCATCCAAATGAACTTGGATACCGTCGAATGGGAGAAGTGATAGATTTAAATTTATTTAAATAGAATCAGAATTTTGAAGTGCCAGATTTGATATAAAGCTCTACTGTTTTCTAACGAAATTTATAAAAATAACATGAACGCAATCATAAGATTTTTTGCATTGGCTATTATTTTGATAGCGCAAAACGCACATTCCCAAGATCCAAATTTTCATATCTATTTGAGTTTTGGGCAATCAAATATGGAAGGAGCTGCACCAATAGAATCTCAGGATAAAATGAATATCGATCCTCGTTTCCAGGTTTTAGAAGCTGTAAACTGCCCAGATTTGAATCGTGAAATGGGTAATTGGTATACTGCAATTCCGCCACTGTGCCGGTGTAAAACAGGATTAACTCTAACAGATAATTTTGGTAGAACGATGGTGGCAAATCTTCCTAAAAATATAAAAGTAGGTATTGTCAATGTTGCAGTTGGCGGATGTAAAATAGAGCTTTTTGATAAAGATAAAGAAGAAAGTTATATCGCTACTGCTCCAGACTGGATGGTAGGAATAATCAAAGAATATAACGGAAGTCCGTATACAAGGTTGGTCGAAATGGCAAAAATTGCACAGAAAAGTGGTATAATAAAAGGTATTTTATTGCATCAGGGAGAATCTAATACCGGCGACACGCTTTGGCCAAAAAAAGTCAAAATAGTTTATGATAATTTAATAAAAGATCTGAATCTTGACCCTAAAAAAGTGCCTTTGCTTTCTGGTGAAACCGTAAATGAAGATCAGAATGGTAAATGTGCGAGCATGAATAACATAATTGCCACATTGCCAATCACGATACCAACATCTTATATTATTTCATCAAAAGGCTGTACAGTTGCAGCAGATCTTTTACATTTTAATTCAGATGGCTATAAAGAGTTAGGAAAACGCTATGCCGTAAAAATGCTTTGGTTACAAGGTTATACATTCGAAAAAGAACCGTTTAATGCAAATTGAAAGATTTTGTTTTTAATAAATTCAATCTGAAACCAATAAGAAACACTAAATGAAAAATTATTTTAAATTTCTACTTACAGTAATCTTTGTTCTATTAAGTAATATGGCAAATGCCACGCAGCCTTTTATAACCGAAGATAAAAATCAGAATGTTATGGTGCTAAAAGAAAAGTCTCTAGGTCTTTCTTTTTTTGTAAATCCAAATTTAGATTCTGGAATTCTACGTGCTGTAAATCATCTTCAATCAGATTTTGAAAAAGTTACAGGTCAGCGCCCTAGAGTTTTAAATCAGCATCCAAATGTTTCGTCGCCGCTTATTATAATTGGAATGATAGGATCTAATTCGATTATTGATGATTTAGTTAAACAGAAAAAGATAGAAGGAAAAGAACTTAAAGGAAAGAATGAAAAATTTATCATACAGCAGGTTAAAAATCCTTTTAAAGGAGTAGAAGAAGCGCTGGTAGTTGCAGGAAGCGATAAACGAGGCACTATTTATGGAATTTATGAATTGTCGAGACAGATTGGTGTTTCTCCTTGGTATTACTGGGCAGATGTGCCAGTGAAGCATGAAGAAAATATCTATTTCGTTAAGGGAATTTACACAGAAGGAGAACCAGCTGTAAAGTATAGAGGAATTTTTCTTAATGATGAAGCGCCAGCTTTAAGCGGTTGGGCAAAAGCTACTTTTGGTGGATTTAATAGCCATTTTTACGAAAAAGTTTTTGAATTAATACTTAGGCTAAAAGCCAATTATATGTGGCCGGCAATGTGGGGAAATGCATTTTATGATGATGATGCGGAGAATGGCTCATTGGCAAATGAAATGGGAATAGTGATGGGAACTTCTCATCATGAACCAATGGCTTTGGCACAGACAGACTGGCGACGTTATATTAAAAAAAACAATTTGCCTAATATTTGGGATTACTCCAAAAACAAAACAGTTTTAGATGAATTTTGGAAAACGGGAATTCAGCGAAGTAAAAACTGGGAAAAATTAGTGACTATTGGAATGCGTGGTGATGGAGACGAAGCAATGAGCGAAGGCACTAATATAAGCCTGCTTGAAAATATTGTAAAGGAACAGCGCAAAATTATAGAAAAAGAAACAGGAAAAAGCGCAGACAAAACACCGCAGGTATGGGCATTGTACAAAGAAGTTCAAGATTATTACGATCAGGGAATGCGCGTTCCTAACGATGTAATTCTTTTGTTTTGCGATGATAATTGGGGAAATGTACGCAAACTTCCAGATTTGTCTAAGCCTTTGCATAAAGGCGGATACGGGATGTATTATCATTTTGATTATGTGGGCGGACCTAGAAATTCTAAATGGATTAATATAAGTCCGATACAGCGAGTTTGGGAGCAAATGAATCTGAGTTATCAAAATGGGGTTGATAAAATATGGATTGTAAATGTGGGCGATTTAAAACCAATGGAATTCCCGATTAGTTTCTTTCTAGACATGGCTTGGAATCCTGAAAAATTTAATTCTCAGAATCTCTTTCAGTATACAGAGAAGTGGGCAGCACAACAATTTGGAGAGAAATTCTCAAAAGAAATCGCAAGATTATTAGATACATATCCCAAATACAATCGTCGTGTTACTCCAGAAATGTTAGATAGTAAAACGTATTCTTTGGAAAATTATAATGAATTTGAAACCGTTGTAAATGACTATAAAAATCTAGCATTAGACGCTTATAGAATTTATAATGAACTTCCGAATGAATATAAAGATTCCTATTTTCAGCTGGTTTTATATCCAATAGATGCTTGCTCGAACCTCTATGAAATGTATTTTGCTCAAGCAAAAAACAGAAAAATGGCAGAAGCTAAAAATAAGCTTGCCAATTATTATGCCGATCAGGTTAAAGCTAAATTTGAACGAGATTCTATTCTTCAAAATAAATATAATAATGAAATTTCGGGTGGCAAATGGACACATATGATGGATCAAATGCGAATAGGCTATAAAGCTTGGCACGATTCTGCAAAAAACATTCTTCCTGATGTAAAATATCTTTCAGATGATGAAATTGTTGCGCCAAGAGTATTTGTCGAGAAAGAGGGTTATGTGTCGATTGATGCAGAACATTTTTCGAAAATGAATAATTCAAAAAAATCACATTGGGAAATAATTCCCAATTTTGGAAAAACGTTGAGTGGCATTACTATATTTCCGCAAAATAGTTATCCTTCAGAACAAGAAAACATTTTTGTAGAATATGAGATTGATTTTTCTTCTAAAGGAGAATGTACTGTAGAACTTTTGCTGGCTCCAACGCTAAATTTTAATAGCAATAAAGGGCTTCGATATGAAATATCTTTTGATGGAGAAAATCCACAACGTGTAAATTTCAATGGACACTATAAAGGCGAATTAGGAAAATGGCAGGCAGAACATATAATTCATTCCTCGACCAAACACAACATTCTGAAATCAGGAAGACATATTCTTCGTTTTAGGGTTTTAGACCCAGGAATTGTACTTCAAAAAGTATTAATCGATACTGGTGGCTTAAAAACTTCTTATCTTGGAGCTCCTGAAAGCGATAGCGTATTAGAATAGAAAAACTATTATTCTACTCAAATTGCAAATGCATGTGAACTCTTAGTTATTTTAGAAACTGAGAATAAAAAAATAAGATGAAAACAAAAGATTTTATATATGCTTTTTTGGTTGCTATATGGAGTGTTTCGACAATTAAAGCTCAAAAAACCGAAGCTCAAAACCCTATTATTTTTGCAGACGTACCCGATATATCTATAATCAGGGTTCATGATGCTTATTATATGAGCAGTACAACAATGCATATGAATCCTGGAGTGCCAATTATGAAATCTAAAGATTTAGTGAATTGGTATCTAGTTAATTATGCTTACCAAATTTTAGAAAAAAATGATGATCGGCTGAATTTAGATCATGGAAAAAATGATTACGGAAGAGGTTCATGGGCGAGTAGTTTGCGTTATCATAATAAGGTGTATTATGTGAGCACTTTTTCAGGAACTACGGGCAAAACCTATATTTTTTCAACAAAAGATATCGAAAAAGGGCCTTGGAAGAAAACGGTTTTAAACAATTCGTATCATGACCATTCGCTTTTCTTCGATGATAATGGCAAAGTTTACTTGGTTTGGGGCGGTGGAAAGCTTCAAATTGTAGAATTGAAAGAGGATCTATCAGAAGTTAAAGAAGAAACAAAGAGAATATTAATTGAAAATGCCAATGCGCCTGCGAAAAGTGATATAATGCTTCCGGCAGAAGGTTCGCAGCTATTTAAAATTAAGGGGAAATATTATTTATTTAATATATGTTGGCCAAAAGACGGTATGCGTACCGTAATTATACACAGAGCTGATAACATTACAGGTCCGTGGGAAGGAAAAATAGGACTGCAGAATTTAGGCGTTGCACAGGGCGGACTTGTAGATACTCCAGATGGCAGATGGTTTTCGTATTTATTTAAAGATGCGGGTGGCGTAGGCCGTATTCCATATTTAGTTCCCGTAAAATGGGAAAACGATTGGCCAGTATTGGGCGAAAACGGGAAAGTGCCATCAAATTTAGATCTTCCGCCAAATAAAAGCCTTATTCCGGGAATTGTAAAATCTGATGAATTTACCCGTAGAAAAGGAGAAAATGATCTGCCTTTGGTTTGGCAGTGGAATCATAATCCGGATAATGCACATTGGTCTGTAAAAGAACGAAAAGGTTATTTAAGATTAAAAACAGCTAGAATAGACAGCAGTTTTACGCAGATAAAAAATATTTTGACACAAAGAACTTTTGGACCGGTATGTTCAGCAAATACTATGGTGGATCTTTCAAATATGAAAAGCGGTGACTTTGCTGGACTTTCGCTGCTGCAAAAGGATTATGGTTTAGTTGGCGTAAAAGTTGATAATGGAGTAAAAAAAATCGTTATGGCAGATGCCGAAAAAGGAAGTTATCAAGAAATTGAAAGTGTTTTATTAAATCAAACCAAAATATATTTTAAAGCTGAATGTGATTTTAGAAACCAAGCAGATCAGGGACGATTTTATTACAGTTTGGACGGAAAAAAATGGATTGGTATCGGAAAAGCTATAAAAATGCCTTATACAATTCCTCATTTTATGGGCTATAGATTTGGGTTGTTTAATTATGCTTCCAAAACAATCGGAGGTTTTGCCGATTTTGATTATTTCCGTATTGAGGATAAAATTTTAGAAAATAATTAATCTCATTATTGCAGAAAGGTTCTAAGAAAATCAGAAGACTTTACCGATAAAATATTTTGTCTCATATTATTTTAGTTTTTTATCGCAGAAAAGTAGTACAGCTCCGTTGTTTTACGGCATATATTGGCCTGTCTATTTTTAATTTAACCTAGACTTTATATTCCATTTACCTTGTGATTGTATACTTGCGGGTTAAAATGCTACACAATGATCAGGTCTTTATTTTTTTTCTTTATTTGTAATGTATTCGCCTTTGCGCAAGAGATTAAGTTCGAAAATTTTACAACAAATCAAGGGTTGTCCAACAACTCGGTAAATGATGTAGAAAATGACAGCAATGGAGGCTTATGGATTGCTACTTGGGATGGTCTAAACTATTTTGATGGCTACAGTTTTAAGATTTACAAAAACGACCAGAATAACGATAAAACCATTTCTAGCAACTACATTACCAAATTAGAAAAAGATGCTGATGGCAATATTTGGCTCATTACAAAAGAAGGAGATATTAATCAATATATAGGAAAACAGGAGTTTAAAAGTTTCAAATTTAAAAGTATTCCGAAAAATATTCATTTGTCTGAAAAGGGAAATATAGTAGTTCAGACAGATGATGGTTATTTTGAATTCAAGAATAAATCCTTTTCTGTAATTCCTTATAACAAAGTAAAGTCAAATGATTACACCAGCCTTAAAAATATACTGCTAAGAAAATATCCAAAACTAATTATCAATGGTGTTTTAAAAGATAAGGAAGGCAACATATGGTTTGCCACTCGCGAAAATGGAATATATATCATTACCAATAACTCCGAAGTAAATAATATAAAGCATTTTACCTCCGATTTATATACGCCATATTCTTTTAAAAGTAACGAAATAGAAACACTTCATGAAGATGATTTCGGCAATATCTGGCTTGGGCAAAAGGACGGTGGTCTAAGTATGGCCTATACCGGTTCTGAGAGAATAAATTTGATAACACCGCATCCTGTAAAGCAGCCCAATCTACCCGCCGAAACAATTAGAGCCGTTACCAAAGATAGTAAAGGAAAAATGTGGCTCGGATTTTATACTAGAGGGATTTACTATTTTAATGAAGGCAATGGCTTTTTTACAAAATTCAAAATTGATCAAGCTGTTTCTGCTCCAGATTGGGAGCGTGTAAGAACTTTGTTTACGGCAAGTGACGGAGCAGTTTGGGCGGGAACATACAAAGGTATTTTACGAATTAAAGACAATAGAATTACAAGTATTGAAAATAGCGGTATTCCAGGTTTGTCTATTGCCAGATGTTATTCTATGTGCGAGGACCAGAACAAACAGATTTGGATGGGCTGCTGGGGAGGTCTAGCAAAATTTAATATGCTGTCAGGAAAATTTGAAAAATTTAGAGGTCAGGAATTGCTAAACAAATATCATATTCGATGCGTTAGAAAAAACAATCACAATCTTATATTGGCAACAGAAAACAATGGAGTGCTTGTATTTGATTTAAATACAGGTACTTTAAAAAATATTACTGCAAATGAAGGAATCTTAGGCAATAGCATTTATTCTGTTTTTATAGACGAACAAACCGATAATTACTGGATTGCTTCTCTTGGCGGTGTCAGTATCTTTAATAAAAAGAAGGGGCTGATAAAAAATATCACAGAAAACGACGGACTTCCGAGCCATATGGTTTACGGACTTATTGACAATGGCGACAAAATTTGGGTTAGCACTACTAAAGGAATTGCTTCTATCGATAAAAAGAATTACGGCGTTGATTCTTATAATCCATCTTACGGATGGCAAGCTCCAGAGTTTTCTGAAGGAGCTTATTATCAGGATTCTAAAGGCAATATGTTTTTTGGTGGAGTTGGCGGATTGAATTACTTTAATCCAAATACGCTATATTACGACAATTCGAAAGCAAAAATTAGGCTTAAAATAGATGGTACCGAAGATTATCTAAAAACTATCGAAAAGAGCTTTAGCAATAATCAATTGGAAATAGAAGTTATACCGATTCTTTTTCCTAGAGATAAAAAGGCTAACATCTACTATAAATTAGAAGGAGAAGATGAAAACTGGGTTTTATTGCCATCAAATAATAAAATTGAATATACAGATTTATCATCTGGCGAGTATCGGTTTTTAATAAAGCAAGGTAAGAATGGCGTTGTAGAACCTGTTTTTTTTGAACTTCATATTGGAGCAGCTTTTTATGAATCTGGATTGTTTTATGTTTTTTTAATTGGTTCGGTGCTTATTGTTTGTGTTGTTGTAATGTATCTTAAAAATAAAGCGGTTCTTTCTCAGCAAAAATATTTGGAAGATCTCGTAAAAGCACGAACGACAGTTATCGAAAATCAGAAAAAAAATCTGGAAGAAATTAACGAAGAACTAGATCAAAAGAATAAGAAAATAGTAGAGCAAAAAGAGAAACTCTTGATTTTGCATAGCAATTTAAAAAATGAAAATTTTGAAATTGAGAAATTCAAAACGTTTATGCTTGCTGAATTTCAGGAACCAATTTCGCAAATAATTAAAATTTCCAGTTCCTTTAAAAAGGATACAGAAGCGCACAAAGATTTGACACTTCAGTCGGGCAAATTAGTCAATCTTATATCGGAATGGAATTACTTGGAACATGTTAAAGAACTTGGCCCTTTGAAGAAAACGGCAACAGATTTGTTTCCAGTATTAAAGAATAATGTTGAAAAATTAAAGAAAGACCTGCAAATAAATCAGGTCAATTTCAATTGCGAGATAACGAACATGGATTGCTTTGCAGCAGTAGATTTACTTCGTTTAAAACTTTCGCTTCAATATTTTTTTAATGATTTAAGCAAATACTCTGATAAAGACAGTACTTTAAAGATTATGATTGGGTATGAAAAAGGCTATCTAGAAATCAAAACCACTTCAGACAGCGTTATTTTAAAGAATAATTGGTACAATATTTCTCATTATAGCCCTTATTTTAGAGCGTTGCAGGTTTTATTGCAAGATCTAGAAGGAGAAATATTGTCGACATCCGAAGAACATTTTAAGGCAGTTTTGCGTATTCCGATACAAATTGCTGAGGATTTAAATTTAAAAGAAACCATTTCGTGGAAAAATTTTAATTCTCAGGAGCAATTTTCTGAAGATAAAAAATGTCTCCTAGTTGTTGGTGATGCCTATAATAATCCTGTGGCAAATCAGGTTTTGGAAAGCGAAAATTACAACTTGATTTTTGAAAATTCGGTTTCAAATCTAAATGCTGTAATCAAACATAGTGAAGTTTCGGCCATAGTTTTTTATCAGGCAGAATTTTCAAAAGAGCTTTTTAATTTTTTAAAATCAAATAAAGAAAATACAACTCTAAAAATACCACTTATTTATATTTCTGAAGATATTAATTACGAACTCGATGAGGAGTTGTTAGAATTAGGTATTGATACTCATATTAAACTTCCGGCTCGTGCCTCGTTTATAAAGAAAAAAGTAGACAGTTTAATACATCAGAATCAAGAACCGGCAAGAGAATATAAAATTCAGCAGAAAATATTCGAAATCTTAACAGAAAACAATGAGCATATAACTGCAAATGAAAAACTTTTAAAAAAGGCATTAGAAATTATTAGAAATCAATTGCAGAATCCTTTATTTAATGTAGAATTATTGGCAGACGAATTAGGGATTTCAAGAGTGAAATGCTATCGCTTATTTAAAGAAACTTTAAATCAGTCACCTTCAGATATACTAATGTCACTTCGTCTCCAGAAAGCAGAAGTCTTGTTAAAAACAAAGAAGTTGAACATTTCAGAAATCAGTTTTGAGTGTGGTTATAATGACCCAAAATACTTTGGACGCTCTTTTAAAAAGTATTTTGGAAAGAGTCCGAAGGAATATAAGGAGCTTTCTGTCTAGTTTTTTTTTGTTAGCACTGTATTTATAGAAAGTTAGGGCAAAGTTAATGAACAAAAACACCCCTTTTTTGATGTTAATTCTATCCTAAATTGAATTAAAAGTCCTCTTTTGAAAAACAAAAATCCTCCTTTTGGAGGGATCGTTAAGATACTTTTGGCAAAACAAAAAAAGTATTTTAAATGAAAAAAATTTATGCATTTTTAATTCTTGTTTTAGGATGTATGTCATATTCCTATGCACAAGTAAATGTATCGGGAGCTGTAGTTTCTGATGTTGAAAAAGTACCAGTTCCTGGAGTCTCTGTATTTATTAAGGGAGAACCAAGAGGAGCTGTGACAACAGATTTTGATGGGAAATTTGTAATTAAATCACAGCAAAATTCAGGTGTTTTAGTTTTTTCCTATGTAGGATTTCAAAGAAAAGAGGTTTCTTTTTCTGGAGCTCAAAATTTGACTGTTTCATTGGCCGAAGAGGTAAGTACTCTTAACGAAGTAGTAGTTGTAGGTTACGGTTCTCAAAAGAGATCTGATGTTACAGGAGCAATTGGTTCTGTAAAAGCTGAAAATTTTAATAAAGGAGTTGTTGCTAATGCAGGACAGTTAATTCAAGGTAAAGTTGCCGGAGTTAACGTTGTTGCCGCAAGTGGTGAGCCTGGAGCAAATCAAGATATTATTATTCGTGGAGTTGGAAGTTTACGTTCTGGAACTACTCCTCTGTATGTAGTTGATGGTTTTGCTTTAGATAATACTAATAATGGTGTTGCCTCAAACCCATTAAACTTTATCAACCCTCAGGATATAGAAAGTATTGAAGTGCTTAAAGATGCATCTGCATCTGCAATTTACGGTTCTAGAGCAGCAAACGGAGTAGTTGTAATTACTACTAAAAAAGGAAAAAGCGGCAGAACTCAAATGAATCTTAATGTAACTACTGGATATTCTTCTTTAGCTAATAAAGTAGATGTTTTTAGTGCAGATGAATTTAGAAGACAAGTTGTGGCTGTAAATGGAAATTTACAAGATGGCGGTGCCAACACAGACTGGCAAGATGAATTGACTAGAACAGGTGTTTCTCAAAACGTTAACTTCTCGATGAGTGGTGGAACAGATAAATCTACTTATTCTGCTTCTGTTGGTGGAGACAATCAGGAAGGTGTTTTAAGAAACAGTAATTTAAAACGTTATTCTGGACGTTTAAATCTAACTCAAAAAGCATTAAACGATAAATTTAATGTTGCGTTTAATTTAACAGCAACTAAATTTGAAAACTCAAGACCAGATGCAAGAACTGTAGTAGGTAACATGCTAACAATGAACCCTACAGATGCATTATATGTTAACGGAGAACCAAATGTTAACTTAAGTAATGATGTTTTAAATCCTTTAATCAGTGAGAGAATTTACTCTGATGAAACAAACAACAATCGTATTTTGGCTAATATTGCTCCATCTTACGAATTCATAAAAGGATTAACGTACAAATTTAATCTTGGAGTAGATTATTCAATGTCTGAGAGAGATATTCAAGTTTTACCTTATTCGTCTGCAACTAATACTACTTTAGGGTCTTTAAATAACGTAATTACAAATAATAATAACGTTTTGTATGAGAATACTTTAACGTATACTTTCGATAAGAATGCTCATAATTTCACGGTTTTAGCAGGTCAGTCGTATCAGAAAATACAAGTATATCAGAAAAGTTATAATTTATCTGGTTTCCCTGATAATGGTGTAGAGCCAAAAAATCAGATTGAAACAGCAAGTGAGCGTACAACTCAGTCATCATCTGCAGTAGAAAATGAGCTTCAGTCTTTCTTTGGAAGATTAAACTACGGATACGATAATAAATACTTGCTTACAGCAACAATGCGTGCCGACGGTTCTTCTAAATTTGGTAAAAACAATAGATACGGATATTTCCCATCTGTTGCATTAGGTTGGAATATTACTAAAGAAGATTTCTTAAAAGAATCTGAAACATTAAACAATCTAAAACTTAGAGCGAGTTGGGGACAAACAGGTTCTCAGGAGATTCCTTCAAAAATTACAAAAGCAAGTTATACAGAAAGTAATACAGGAAGCGACACGTATCCGTTAGATCCATCGGCTACAGACTTGGCAGGATATCCTTATGGTTCAATCTATACACGTTTGGCTAATCCTAACATCCAATGGGAAGTTTCAACACAGGCTAACATAGGTTTAGATTTCAGTTTGTTCAACAACAGATTATCTGGAACAGTAGATTATTTCAACAAAGTGTCTGAAAATATTTTACTTGAAGTAGCGCCTACAGATCCTATTCAGCCAACATCTAAATATTGGACAAATATTCCAAATATGCAGATCAAAAACAATGGTATTGAGGTAGCGTTAGATTACAGCAGTGATAAAGCTAAAGATTTCTCGTACAGTATTGGTGGAAACATTTCGTTCACTAATAATAAAGTAGAAAACTCTCCTTATAAAATATTGACTACAGGTGGAGCGCAAGGAGGCGGACAGTCTGGAGCTACAATTAATGGTGTACTTAATGGGCAGCCAATCGGTTCTTTCTACATGCTTGACTTTACAGGAATTGGTCCAGACGGATTAAACCAATTTGCAGATACAAATGGAGACGGACAGATTCTTGACGATGACCGTATTGTTGCAGGAAGTGCATTACCAGATTATATCTATGCATTCTACTTGAATTTTAAATATAAAAACTTGGATTTAGGCTTTAATTTCAACGGAGCACAAGGAAATAAAATTTACAACCACGTGGCAATGACATCATTCAACAGAGGAAGTTTAGCCAATTCATTTAATACGACAGACAGAGCTACACAATATTTAAACGAAGCTTCTACAAATTCTAATACAGTTTCTACCAGATATTTAGAAGACGGTAGTTTCTTAAGATTAAACAATGCGACTTTAGGATATAACTTAAGTCCAAAATCGATTGGATTGGATAACGTAATGGACAATATCCGTCTTTCTATTACAGGACAAAACTTATTTGTAATTACAAGCTACAGTGGCTTTGATCCTGAGATTAACACAGGAACTTCAGTTGGTGATATTCAGTCTTTTGGTATTGATTATTTCAGTTACCCAAGAAGCAGAACTATCGTATTTGGCTTAAACGTAGCATTTTAATAAAAAAGAACAAAACATGAAAAATAAAATAATAGTGGCAGCTCTTGCATTAGGTTTATTATTTACCTGGAGCTGTACAGATTTAGAAGAAAACGTACTGGACGAATCCCTAGACGGTGCAGGACAGGCAGAGGCTATCAGTGGGGCAATTGCACCAGCTTATGGTCAGCTAAAAGCAACTTGGATACATACAAACAATTTTGGATTACAGTTAATTGCAAGTGACGAAGGTATCTTACCTTACAGAGGAGGTACAGACTGGTACGATGGAGGTAAATATTTAGCAGTGCATGCACATACTACTACACCTACAAATGACTTGGTGACAAGTACTTGGAATGAGCTGACTAAAAATATTTCAAGAACATTATCAGCTATTGAAGTATTGACTCCGCTTGCAGAAGACGGAAATACAGAAGCACAAGGAGCACTTTACGAGATGAAAGCCCTTAGAGCTTATTTAAATATGATGACATTAGACAGCTGGGGATTGGTGTTTAAAAAAGAATCTTCTTCTACTACATCAGAAATTCTTCGCGGACAAGATGCTGTTACTTATATAGAAGAAGAATTATTGTCAGTAGCCGATGTTATCAACAATACTAAAGGTCCAGGAAGAATGACTCAAGGTGCAGTTTGGGGACTTTTGGCGAGATTGAATCTTAATGCAGCTGTTTATCGTGATCCTTACGGAACACCTCAGTTTACAGCAGCAGATATGGACAAGGTTATTAAATATACAGATAACATTATTAACTCAGGTAAATACAGTTTATCTCCAGAATATTTTGATTTATTTGATGATGATAACAATTCGAATAAAGAAGTAATTTTTGCAATGGATCAGCGTGGTGTTTTAAAAGACGAACACAACCGTTGGGCATACTGGTCAATTCCAGGATCAATGTTTCCAAGACCAGAATCTATCAATGCCGATGGAACTGACGGTCCAGCAATTACATCTGATTTTTACCAAACATGGGTAAGTGCTTATGGAAATGTAGATCCAGCAGATGCTGATTCAAGATTCTATAAAAACAATGCAAAAGTTCCAGCTAATTTGAAAGACCTTACTGGACTTTCACCGCTAAATGATGAGAATCATTACTATTGTGTAAACGCAGAAGAATTTGAAATTGACAGAGGAATTATGAGAGGTATTCCGTGGGCAGCAAGAAAAGATGCAAACGGAGCTTTCTACAAATGTGATAACGGTTATAGAATTTATCCAGTTAAACAAATTAAAGGTAACGGACCAGATAAAAATGTAGGTTATGTAAACTTGACAGAGAAAGTTGATTTTACTAAAGAAGGTAGTATGCACTATTCTGGATATAGAGTTTCTAAATACCAATTTAGCCATACTTCTCCAGACGGAAATAATTACAGTAGTGTAGATATGGTTCTTTTAAGATATGCTGAAATTTATATGATGCGTGCCGAAGCTAAATTAAGAAAAGGTGATAACGGAGGTGCATTAGCAGACATGAATACAGTAAGAACTTCAAGAACAGCTCGTGCTCCAATTCCAGCGGCGCTTCCGGCAATCAACTTAGATATTTTGTATAGAGAATACGGTTTCGAATTTTACTGGGAAGGTTTAAGAAGAAATACTCAGATTCGTTTCAGCCATTTTGAAGATAAATGGACAGAGAAATCGGATACAGATGTAAATAAGAGATTGTTCCCAATTCCGCAAGTAGCAATTGATGGAGCGTCTAATACTCCTGGCTATTTAGTACAGAATAAAGGATACTAGTTTAAGTTTGTTTTTTTTATATTGAATTAAAAGGCTGCCGTTTAATACTGTACCAAATAAAAATTGGCAGTCTTTTTTGTGTTAGTTGTTAAAACAGGGCTGATAAAAAAGCCCTGTTTTTATTATACATTACAAAGGCTTGATCCCAAAAAGCTTTTTGCATTTTTCGAATTACGGTCTGCCATAGCAGCTCGATACTCCTCCCTTTTTTGCCCCCAAAACCTACTCTTTTTTTCTAAAATTCAGTAATAAATTCTAAAATGAAATCATCATTTATATTCAGTCTTTTGTTTTTCTCTTTTTTTGTGGAAATTCATTTGCACGCTCAGAATCCAGTCAAAGTGCATTCGCATAATGATTACAATAACACTATTCCTTTTTGGGATGCCTATTCTAATGGAGCAACATCTATCGAAGCCGATATTTTTTTGAAAGACAATAATTTATATGTCGCTCATAATAAAGAAAACATTAGTACTTCTAGAACTTTAGAAGAGTTGTATTTAAAGCCTTTAGAAACGGCTTTAAAAATGAATTATAAAAAAGCAAACCAATTATTTTTATTAATAGATATAAAGACTGAAGCTGAACCAACTCTTAATAAGCTTATTTCGATTCTAAAAAAATATGAAAGTATAAGCAATAATAATGATGTTAAAATCATAATATCTGGAAATAGGCCAGACGCTTCAACATATATAAAATATCCGAGTTTTATTTTCTTTGATTTCCAAGAAATAGATAAAACCATTTCTAAAGAAAATTGGGAAAAAGTTGCGATGATCAGTGTAGATTTCAAAAAATATTCTGTTTGGAACGGATTGGGAAGATTGACACATGATGATTATAATCGAGTAAGCGGTGTTGTTGCAAAAGGAAAAGCATTAAATAAACCATTCCGATTTTGGGGCTGTCCAGATACAAAAAGTGCCTGGAAAGCTTTTTTAAATTTAGGCGTAGCTATTATAAACACCGACAAACCTTATAATTGCGTTCAATATCTGGAATCTTTCCCTAAAAGATTTGTAACAGCTACTACTTCGTCAAAAGTTTATATTCCGACTTATAAAACAGATCAAAAAAATCTGCCTGTAAAAAATGTCATTCTTTTAATTGGAGACGGAAATGGATTATCGCAAATTTCATCTGCAGTTTTAGCCAATAACGGAACTTTGTCTTTAACGCAATTAAAGAGTATTGGTTTTATAAAAACTCAATCAGCAGATGATTTTACAACCGATTCTGCAGCTGCTGGAACCGCATTGGCTACAGGTCAGAAAACCAATAACAGAGCAATTGGAACTGATAGTTTGAGAAAACCAATTCCAAATATTTCAGAAATTTTGCAAAAAAGAAATTTCTCAACCGGCGTAATTTCTACAGACGAAATTACCGGCGCAACGCCAGCTTCTTTTTATGCGCACAGAGAAGAAAGATCTGATGCAAAAGGAATTTCAGAAGATTTATTAAAAAGTAAACTGAACCTGTTTGTGGCTGGAGGAGCCAATGAATTTAAAAATACTACAGTAAATTCTAAATTTAAAATATTGAATTCGGTTAAAGACATGCAAACAGAAAATAGTGATGCTGTTGGTGTTTTTATTTCTCAGGGCAGAGTTCCATCAGTTTTAGAAGGAAGAGGCGAATTATTGGCAGATGCAACAAAATACAGTTTGGAATTTTTAGGCAAGAAGAAAAAACCTTTTTTCCTAATGGTTGAAGGTGCGCAGATTGACAGTTTTGGGCACGTTAACAATGCTGCTGGAATTGTTGCCGAAACAATAGATTTTGATACTGCGATCGCACAAGCATTAATGTTTGCAGACCAAAATGAAGGAACATTAGTTATTGTAACAGCCGATCATGAAACATCAGGATTTGGTATTCCGCAGGGAAATGTGAAAAAGCATGAAATAGAAGGAGATTTTATAACCAATGATCATACTGCAACGATGGTTCCAATTTTTGCTTATGGCCCGCATTCACAAGATTTTCAAGGAGTTTATGAAAATAATGAAGTGTTTCATAAAATACTTTCAATTTTAAAATAATTGAAGGAAAACGTATAAGTAGTTTTTGCTACAGATTAAAAGCATTAAAATGATTTTTCTCAAAACTTTAAAAAACATTAAATCTGTGTTAAAAGAATTTAACACATAGAAACATAGGTTTTGGATAGCTAAGAAGGCGTTTCACTTACTATTAAAACGCATAGCTATGTGTTAAGAAACGAGTTTCTTTTTGATATCCTTTAACTGAGACTAAAAAATCTATGTTTCTATGTGTTAAATAAAATCATCAAAAATCCGCTGGGAATAAAATGGACATTAGTAAAAATTGTGTCTGAAATATAATTCTAAAATTTAAAGAACAGCCCCCAATGTTCCTAAAACCCGCCCGCTTTTTTAAAGTTATAAAGGCGGGTTTTTTATAGAAACATCACAATTCATTAGAATTTTTATTAGATCTTTTCCGCTATTGCAATAAAGATTTTATTTATATGAGATGCTTTTTGTTAGCCTTAAATGATAGAAATTGGTTTCAAATTATAATTTGCAACCAATTTTTATCATTTGATAAATTAAAGTCTTTTTTTAAAATCTAAATTTGAGTGTACAAATTCTTTTAGATTATGAAAAAAATAACTTATTTGCTATCCATTCTATTTTTAGCGGCGACGGCTTGCAAAAAAGATCCTTCAAAAGATAGCACAGCTACGGGAAATAAAGCAATTTCTTCGGACTCTATTACTGCAATTGCAAAACAGGCCTGGATATACGGATATCCAATGTTTTATAACTATAAGACCATCTATGCCAATGCAGTTAATAAAGATTCTAAAACATTTGTTGGAGGTTTTAATAAATTTAAAAGTTCAACAGCTAGTGCTACGCCTAAGGATACTTTGGTTGTTACAATAAATAATGATACTCCGTATTCAATGGCTGCTCTTGATGTTTCAGATGAACCGCTTGTGCTTCAAATCCCAAAAATTGAAGGAAACCGTTACTTTGTAATGCAATTTATAGATCTGTATACTTTCAATTATGAGTATTTAGGTTCACGTGTATCTGGCAATAATGGAGGAAAATATCTAATTGCAGGACCAGATTGGAAAGGTGAAAAACCTGCTGGAATTGATAAAGTGCTGCAATCTGAAACAAACTTAATATTTCTACTTGGACGTACAGAATTGGATAGTCCAAGTGATATTCCTAATCTTAAAAAAATTCAGGATCAATATAAATTAATTCCATTGCATCAATATACAAACCAAGCAGCGCCAGCTGTTAAAAAGTATAATATGCCACTCCCAGTCTGGAATGAATCAGATTATAGCTCTCCAGAATTTATTAATGTATTAAATGCCTTATTGCAATATACAAAGGAGGATAGTAGCGAAAAAGAACTGAGAGCACAGTTTGCTAAGATCGGAATTGTACCAGGAGTACCTTTTGACAGTTCTAAATTAGATGAAGAAACCGCCAAAGCTATTGAGAAAGGAATTGCAGACGCAAAACAAGAACTTGAAGCCGGTGTAAGTAAAACTACCGATGCAGGAAATTTATTTGGCACAAGAGAATATCTTAAAAATAATTATCTAAACCGTGCTATAGCAGCTGCAATGGGGCTTTATGGAAACACAAAAGAAGAAGCTGTTTATGTCGGAACTAAAGATGACAATAATAAGAATCAATTAAACGGAAAAAATAATTATGTACTTCGATTTTCGAAACAGCAGCTTCCAAAGGCAAAATATTTTTGGAGTATAACATTATATAATCTGCCTAAGCGATTTTTAGTTCCAAATCCGATAGAACGCTATTCTATAGGCCAGAACACAAAAGGTTTAAAATATGAAGCTAACGGAGACCTAATTATTTATTTATATGCAACTTCTCCAGGAAAAGATAAAGAGAGTAATTGGCTTCCAACTCCTAAAAATCAAGATTTCAATTTTGTAATGAGAATTTATGGGCCAGATTCTAATGCCGTTAATGGTACTTGGAAATTACCTTTACCAGAGAAGGTTCAATAAAATTTGAATTTGTCCCTCTGCATTATAAAACGTTAGATACTCGACAAGAACGAAGTTCGAAGGTATCAAAAGCGATACGTTGTCATATAAATTGTAAGCACACTAAAAAAGTGGCTATTCATTTGAAATACCTTGATAAAAATTGTGCTAACAGGACTCGAAACAATTTTTATCGAGAAAATGAATGATCTGAACCCAAAAAGAGCCTGTGAAAATTATTCTCAGGCTTTTTAATTTTTTCCTTAACCAACACAGCATTCAAGACGTTTAAAAAAAGAAAAAAAGGTAATATATAATTGAACCAAAGTCTTTAAGCTTTGATATTGCTTATTTTTTTTTTTGTTAAGAAACTGTATTATGATTCTTCTACCCAATTTAGAAGTGGCAGTTACCTTTAATCTGCCTTTACGTTTGTTGCTTTTAAGGTGACAAATCCAGACCGAGTATCTATACGCTTAGATATCTAAAATCTAGAATGCTATTATGTAGCAACTCGAAAATTCCTCTACGCCTCTCTCTTTTATCAATAATGAACTATAGATTAGTATCATTACTATTCTTTTAAATGCAAATATATACTTTAAATATAGTGCAAATAAACTAAAAGTATGGATAGTGAAAAAAGATAAAAAGAACATAAATCTTTCCTTTTTATTAGCGTGAATACCTGTAAAATAGGGCAGTTTTGATCGAAGTAATATCGTAAGTAGTTAAAGAACAAGGTATTGAATGTAATCAAATCTGTTAAGAATGTCTTAAGTTATTAGTTTAAAAACTTTTATGGGTCAATAAAAGTAGTATTTGTCTGGAACTTTGCACCATAATTCAGATGATAAAAAATCATCATTTAGTTGTAACAAAATAAAACTGTTATGCTATTGAAAAACAATATGATAAACGATTTATTGCCTCTAAAGAAAAAGAAACAATTCTGTTGAGAATTATTTCGAAAAAAAATGGCTTTGACTCAAATAGTTATATTATACATTTTCAGTTGCTCAGAAAATTTGCTACTTCTAATATTAACTTAAATAATTAATAATTCATAATGATCAAATCTAATGAAGAATAGATTACTGCCTTTATTTTTTGTTTTGGGTGCATATTCAGCCTACTCGCAGGTAGGAGTAGGAAAACTGGATCCAAATCCTTCTACACAGTTAGAAGTTTTTGCCAACGACAAGGGTATTATGATTCCGAGAGTTGCGCTTAAAAATTCGACTGACAAAACAACTATAACTAATGGTAATGTTAATAGTTTGTTGGTTTTTAACACTGAACTAATTTCAGATATCAAGCCAGGGTATTACTACTGGTACGATGGACGTTGGAGAAAATTGTCTACAACCGATGAAATTTCTACTAGTGGTTCTGGTGATATCGTGCCTCCTGCAAAAGGAGAACCAGGGTATCCAGGACCGAATGTGATTCTTTATACAGATAACACTACAAAAATAGTCTACGTACAAAAGCCTGATGGAACTTGGACACCAATTAGTGGAAGTGGTACAGCAGGAAAAGACGGAAAAGACGGAAAAGACGGAAAAGACGGAAAAGACGGAAAAGATGGAAAAGACGGAACAGTTGGTTTAGCAAGCGGTGACGGAGCTCCTGGAAAAAGAGGAGAAGCTGGCTACCCAGGTGAAGGCGTTAATATTTATACGGACAATAAAACCAAAAAGGTATATGTTCAGAATGCTGACGGAACTTGGACTGAAATAACTGGTGCCAAAGGAGATAAAGGAGATAAAGGAGAAGTTGGCTTAGCTGGCGGTGACGGAGTTCCTGGAAACAAAGGGGAAGCAGGCTACCCAGGTGAAGGCGTTAATATTTATACGGACAATAAAACCAAAAAGGTATATGTACAGAATGCTGACGGAACTTGGACTGAAATAACTGGTGCCAAAGGAGATAAAGGAGATAAAGGAGAAGTTGGCTTAGCTGGCGGAGACGGAGCTCCTGGAAATAGAGGAGAAGCTGGCTACCCAGGCGAAGGCGTTAATATTTATACGGACAATAAGACCAAAAAGGTATATGTTCAGAATGCTGACGGAACTTGGACTGAAATAACTGGTGCCAAAGGAGATAAGGGAGATAAAGGAGAAGTTGGCTTAGCTGGCGGAGACGGAGCTCCTGGAAATAGAGGAGAAGCTGGCTACCCAGGCGAAGGCGTTAATATTTATACGGACAATAAGACCAAAAAGGTATATGTTCAGAATGCTGACGGAACTTGGACTGAAATAACAGGACCACAAGGAGCAACAGGAGCTGACGGAAAATCT
Organism: Flavobacterium ustbae; assembly: GCF_003946915.1. Taxonomy (GTDB): domain Bacteria; phylum Bacteroidota; class Bacteroidia; order Flavobacteriales; family Flavobacteriaceae; genus Flavobacterium; species Flavobacterium ustbae. Next base: position 240,192 of record NZ_RPOC01000005.1, on the reverse strand, counting down.
GCTTTTGAGATCTGGAAAGAGATTCCTGGCAACGACGGAAAAAGCATTACAGAATATTTAGACGGTCTTAAAGGTGCAACTGGAGCGACAGGTGCAACAGGAGCTATTGATATTTGGCATATTTAGATCGCTTATCAGCAAGTCTATATTGAAATTTTTTAAAACTTCAATGGCTTCACTTACAGAAGATGCCTTGTAGGTATGATATTTAAAAGTTTTTAATTGACGCTCGACTAAATCTAACATATCGTTATTGTCATCGACAATAAGTATATTTTCTTTTTTATTCATTTCGTTTTAACTTAAAGGCAGTCTTATGGTAAAAATGCTTCCTGTTGGAACGTTATTATGAATTATAATTTCTCCGTTATGATTTTTGATAATGCCGTGTACAACACTCAAACCGAGACCATTTCCATTATGATAAGGCTTTGTCGAAAAAAATGGTTCAAATATTTTTTGTTTGATATTGTCAGGAATTCCAGTTCCTTGATCTTCTATTTTTAGATATAAATTTTTGCTATCATTTTCTACTATAACTGTTATGCAACTTTTTTCTGGAGAGGCATAGATAGCATTTATAAGCAGGTTAAAAAGAACTTGTGTAATTTGTACAGCATCTATTTTTGCAGTAATAGTTTCGTTTTTATATATAACTTTGTTTTTTATTTGTTTTTTTTGAAAAGTTGGATTTAATGATGATATCGTAAAATCTACAATAGGTTTAATTTCTTGTACCTCAAATTTTTGTGGCATTTCGTTAGAAAAAAATAAAAACTTTTTTACGATTTCTCGAGCATATATAACGGAATTTATTATTACAGAAATTTCAGTATCAATTTCAGGATTTGAATTTTGGTCTTTAATTAATTCGGCAAACCCTAGAACATTTCCTAAAGGTGTGTTCAATTCATGAGCCATGCCAGCTGTGAGCTCTCCTAAAAGATTTAAACGATTTATACGTTCAATTATTTTCTGAAGCGCTGCTTTTCTTTCTAAAATTTGATATTTCTCGACATAATTGCCAATCTCAAGCGCAATCATATCTAAAAGTTTTTGCTCATCTGCTGCAAAATCTTTTTGAGAATATAAAGAATCAGGATAAGATACTCTGATGTAACCGTAATCTATTTTATTGATTAGGATGTTACTTTGTTGAAAGATTCGAAAGTTTTTTTCGTTCGAAGTTGATAAACTATAAGAATCTACTTGGAGTTCTACTACGGCATCTTCATTAAATAACCAAGCATTTTTTGTCGCTAAAATAATTTTAGATAATGCCTCAGGATTAACACAATTAGAATCGGATATTATTTTGGAGATTTCATACAAGCAACTCAATTCTTTAATTTTTTCTCTAAGATTTTCTTCAGCTAGCATTATTTATTTGTAAGAAATTTGTGTATTTATTTTAAATTTTTTTGTCAAATGTAACCAATTAATTGTATTAAAAATATATAATAAGGTTTTTTGTTAACTATTTGAAAATAAAATAAATAGATGTTTATTTTTTGTCTTATGTTATTGTTTTTTTGATTTTTAGAGGAGTTTTATTTAGATGTTTTTGTATAGTAAAAAACTAGATTTTCTATCTTTTTTCAGACACCATTTTTTTCTTATGCTCTTTATTCTAAAAACTGTCTTAATCTGATATTTTAAAATCTTCAAAGTGCAAAAACACACCCTGCTTAAAAATATCTTTGTACTGTATTATTCCAAGAAGATTACTAATAAACAAAAAATACCATGAATGGTTCTAGTTTTTCATTAGAGTTTGAATTGAACATCAATGAAATTAAGAAATTAAACAAAATGTATTTTAAGCATTTGTTTAAAGACAGAATTGTCACTGCTTTTTTTATAATTCTGGTTTTAACAATAATAATTGATTTTTTTAATATTAATAAAGGAATTGATTTTGTTCAATGGCTTATTAGAAGTGCTATTCTCATTATTCTTTTTATTGTAATTGGATATGCTTTAGCTGATACCATTTGCAAAGTGATTTTTCAGCTTACAAAAAAATTGATGAAGTTTGAAAGATTCCTAAACAAGTACCGATTTAATTTTACAAGCTCTGAAATCTCAATTTGTTCGCCTATGGGGGGGCTAATACACAATTGGTCTAAAATTGAAAAAGTAATCCTGACTAAAAATTTTTTGTTTTTCTACATAAAGGAACGAAATGGTTATATTATTTCCGTTTCTAAAAAAGATTATGAAGAAAGAAAAATAAAAGACTTGATTGAGTTTGTCGAAAAAAACGTTACGCATATTATAAAATTGTAACATAATTTTATTCCACCGATATTTAATTCCTAATGGAATATTTTTAGGCGGTCTATTATTTTTTCTACCGATATTTAATTCCTAGCGGAATATATTATTAGGAGGTCTATTTTTTTTTTGTACCGATATTTGATTCTCACGGAATATTTTTAGGCGGTCTATTTTTTTCCACCGATATTAATTCCTATGGAATAATTTTAGACGGTCTATTTTTTTTCTACCGATATTTAATTCCTAACGGAATATTTGTAGGCGTTCTATTTTTTTCACCGATATTTAATTCCTAACGGAATATTTATAGGCGTTCTATTTTTTTTTCTACCGATATTTAATTCCTAACGGAATATTTATAGGCGTTCTATTTTTTTTTCACCGATATTTAATTCCTACGGAATATTTATAGGCGTTCTATTTTTTTCACCGATATTTAATTCCTAACGGAATATTTATAGATGTTCTATTTTTTTCAATAGATATTTAATTCCTATGGAATATTTGTAGTTGATTATTTTTTTCTCTACCGCTATTTAATTTCTGCCGGAATATCATTCCTAGCACCAAAATCCTCATTTATAAATAAAATAGCAGAATCTAAATTTCTATTTCAACTTTATTAATCAAAAAGCGATTTCTACTCCAAATTCTTTTTGAGATTCCGATCTTTTGTAGCAGAAAAGTATAAATCCTAATTTACTATTTAGCTACATTTTGCTCTACTTTACTGCTCTTTTTGTACTTGTTTGTTATGTAATTGTAAAAATTTAATAATCAGGTATTTATACTTGATGTCATGTCCTGAAAATAGTAAACATTTGTAAGGCTTAATTTTATGTCTCATTTTTATGACACAAATCATTCTCGGTGTCAGAAAAATTATCGCTAAAAGTCATGTAGTATGGCTTGTTAGATTGTTCTCAAAGAAGTTTAATAACAGAATAAGATAAAAAGAAAAATATGCGAACATACGGTTACGATTACTCATTTGCTATTTCTACAGAAGAAGTCAATAAAATTTTGATTTTTAATCTCCAGAAACTTGATTTAGAATTAAAATATTCGGGAACAGATTCAGAAAGCGGTTCTGTTATAACACTGAATGCTAAAATGGATCCTTGGCAGATTATAAAAGGCGGACAAAATTCTTTATTACGTTTTTCAATGCCTCTTTCTGATGGTTATTTATCTATTGAAGGTCCAATTTCTAACAGTTATGATCTTGAAAATGTAACTATATTAATTGAAGTTACGTTGGGGTGGTTAGGTTCGAGTGACATACAAGAAACTTCTGGAAGCGGTGATATAACAAAATTGATTTTTTCTCCAACATCGACCACAGATCCTCATAATCCAGGATATGTGACGGTAGTAAAAATTTTGGATCCAGATAAGCATTTAGATACAATTGGACTTGGGCTTTTACGCGGTTATACCAGTAATATTTTGTTTGAAAACAGAGAGAAAATCAATTATATTTTTGCAGATGTATTCCCAAAACCAGGCAAAGTTGCTTCTTGGCTATCTCCCTACAAATGGATTTACTATTACAGTACTGGAAAAACATATGATGCACTTTGCTTTTTATGCAATCTTACAGATAAAAAATGGCCCGTTTCTCCCGCATTTGATTCAATGGCTTTGGTGCCAAATAGTAACTCGATTATATTAGTTTCTCAAGAATCATTTTTTCAGAATGTTGTTTTGCCTTCGATTAAAAGTGCTTTCGCTACTGGAAATTTTTCTACAGATGTAAGCACAGATGAGAGTTGTGTAATTCATAATAATGGTGATTTTAATGTTAAAACACAAAAGGGGACTATTACAGCAAGTTCTTTCAAACTTACAGCAAGTGATTCAGGAAATGGTCTTAAAACTATTACATCGGGAGGAGGACCGTTAAAATTCTTTTTTGGACTCGGAAAACTTCCTAACGCTAGCTATTCTTGGAGTTGCCAAAACACCAGTCCATTACAATATTCTAACGCTGCTATTACATTTTTAGGTGACTCAAATCCCATTACACATCATGATCAAGATATTCCATGGTACGATTGGCTTATTCTGGTTGCTCTTGGAATTACTTCTTTGCCTGGACTTATTTCAGTTATTGTAGATAGCATAAATGATTTTTCTGATGAAGTAAATAATGTGGGAATCGGAAACATTAATTCAAATCTGAGTGATGCCGTTTCAGGATCAGTTGTCAATCTTTCGAATGTAATTAATTGGTCTACTAAAGACGGAGAAAAATTTATATCAAATGATGCCGGTTTAAACGGAGCCTTATTTGTAAACGGAAATCTAAATTAACAAACAAATCAAAAAATTAATCAACATGAACACTCTCACAACAACAGACGCACCAACAGCCCCAGCTCCAGAGGTAGTGAAAGAACTGCCAGTGAACAAAAATGCAGATACCAACGATTGGGATACCGTATTTGCGATTCGGTTTAATGATGCCAATGTAGCTATTAGCAATAGCTGGGCAAAAATAGACGATAAAGCAAAAAATGTTTCTCAAGTCGCGACAGATGATCCAAATTACAACCTGACAGGGGTTTTAGGTCCTTGGCAATTAACCATAGGGGGAGACGGTAAAAATATTAGAATGAATTGTCCTTTTGTAAGTGGAAATTTTAATGCAGGCCCTTCAAAAAAATATGATGTAAAAGGATATGAAGTTATTATTGAGGTAGGAATGCAATGGGTTCCTAATCCTGATCAGTTTGCTTTTTCTATAGGAGACAATAAGAAAATAGATCCTATAAAAGATGCTCTAAATAACAGTTCTCTAAGTGATGGTCTTAAAGCTGAATTTACCTCTCATGGCAAAACTTTGTCTCCAGCATCATCTGTAGAAGTTATTAATATTGATAAAGACTGGGTAATTACAGACGGGAAAGCAAATTATTATATTTTCTTTTATAAAGATAAATACCAAAGTGAATTTTTGCAAGTCTATCAATTTGAAGATTCTTGGAAAAATAACCTTAAAATTCTAGAAAATTCGATAAGTGAAGAGGAGCCTGCAGTAGTAATCGTTACAATTAAAAACAATAAAACAGATGGTATTGCAGCTGCAGTTTTACAAGAAATAATTAGTGAATGGTTTAATACCAATATCGGAGAATTTAACCATGTATTTAGTTCTCTGGATTTAAGTCCTGCTTTGTCAAATAGTGACAAATACAAGTGGATCAAACCAACTGGAACAAGTTACGCTGTTACTGATAACGGAACGTTGGAAAATAGTGTCTTTGGAGTTTTAACAATGACTCAGGGCAATACTTCTCCAGCTAGTCATCAGGTTTCTCCAAATGCAATTCCGGATAAAGATGGTGCCAACGCTGGATTCCTGATAAGTGGCGTAGCTTTTATGAAAAATATGATGTTAAGCAGCGCTCAAGTTATTTTTAATAATGAAGCAGCGACATCATTTGATATTGCAAATGATGGACTTACTGTTACCAATAACAAAAAATTGACTTGGGGACGCTTTAAAAAAGATGATACCGTTATTGCTACTATATCTTCTAGCAACATCGCAGATTTGGATAACAACAAACTATCAGATGCATTAGTTGCTGAACTAAAAGGGAAATGGATTTCTACAGGTCAGCAAGGAGAAGGCTATTATGATCCAGGAATTATGGTAAATGGGTATGCTGCTCATGTATCGGCGAAGGGATTAAGCTGGTATTTGGCAAGTCCAGATTTAAAAACACAATACCTTTTGGAGCTTGATGATAAAGACGCGACCAAAATAAAAATGTACAACTCAATGGTTTTTACGATCGAAAAACAACAGTTTAAAATGAGTTTGATTAATAGTTATTTGGAAATTCAATTTATAGATTTATTGTATCCTGAAAGCTGGGAATATGATGTTCATATTAATTATACGGAGCAAGTATCTTTAGGATTAAAAGCTATAGGAGGAAAACAAATTTTCTGGTTTGACAAGGTTACTAAAAATATGACCGTAAATGTAACTAAAACAAAGGCATCAATCACAGTGAATATTGTCGAAGATGCAGTAATGGCAGTTGTTGGCTTGATTGCTGTAGTGGCACCTCTTATTGACGGAATTCGAGCGGCAGCCTCCATTGTTGAGGTTGCAGAAGATGCTGGTTCTGCTGTAATTGGAGTTGATGCCTTTGCTGATGCTTTTGAAGATATATCTGAAGTTGAACAAGAATTTAATGAAGGTAACGCACTGGTAAATGGACTTGAACAAGCCAGAGGCGGATGGCCGGCATTTAAAAATGCTTTTACAGCGACAAGATGGAAAATTTTGGGAGGTATTGCTGGTCTAATTGGCGCAGGAGTAGCTACTCAAGCCGCTATAGAAGCCGCTATGGAAGCGATGGCAAAAGGCAAATGGGAAGATGTTCCAGGTTTTGATGAATTTGCAGATGATGCAATTGTTCCTTACAGCTGGCCTGGTGTTGATGGTTACGATTTAAAAAACGCAACATTGGCTTCCTCTTTACAAGTCGGTTTAAAAACAAAATCGAAACAATAACGATGTTGGCTAGTAATAGTAATGCAGTATATACATTTGGCTGGGATACTTCTTTTGGTATCCCGGTGCCAGATGCTAATAAAGCGATCGTCGACAAAAAATCATCTCCTTCTAATTTTAATTATTCAGAAACTGATTTTTCTTTGACCTCTAATTTTGGAGACTGGCAAATTTGCAAAGGCGGATCAGGAAAGAATGTTCGTTTTTCAATTCCGCTTTCAAAAATTGTTTTGACCTATATTGGTTCAGGAAAAATAGTCACATGTGATTCAGGAACTGCTATAATGGAAGTTAATATGCATTATGTACCGCATAAAGATTCGAAAGTGAAGAATGCTTCAAGCGGTAATCCACATGCGTTGGTTCTCAAAACAACCAGCAGTTCAGAATCAGAACCTGTAGTGGTTTTGGTCTCTTTAGAATTAAGTCAGGATTTAGGAACCGTTTCTGAAGCTATAATTCAGGAAGGTTTAAAATCGTGGTTAAATGATAATCTGAATACATTTAGCCATATTTTTACTGTTGTAGACCTAAACCGAATGGTTGATAAAGGTACTTGGGAATTTGTGACCCCAAATTATAGCAGTTATGCCTTTTTGGATGGGAAAAATTTAGAAGATTGTCTTTTGGGAGTTTTAACTATGACTGGAGACAGAACCGGAGATGATCTTGCGAATCAAATCTCTAATGATATTATTCCAGAAAAAAGCAAAGCGGGTTTTCTTATTTCTCAAAAAAGAACATTGGCAGATGTAATACGACCAGCAATTGAGCAAGCGTATCCTGGGCTTAACGAATCTAATTTTTTATTGAACGATGCTGGAACCAAATTGTATCTTAAAGATGGAGTTGCTGTTAATATTAAACCTGTAGAACATGACGGCTCTACTTATCAGCCTGTCTTAAAACAATTGAGTGTAGAATCTGACGGACAAATTCTGACGCTACAAAGTTATACTGAAACTGAAATTGCTGCTGGAATTACAGCACAATGTACTGCTACAAATTGGTATAAAGTTGAATTGGGAGATTCAAAAAAAGGGCAGACACTTAAGTTTGTTGAGTCTCAACCGGCAGATATTCAGCATGTAATTCATAGATCTGAAGGTTCGATTATTACGCAGCTCATAATTGCCATTGTTGCTGCCGTAGCCATGATTATACTCACCATTGTAACAGGTGGTGCCACATTGATTGTTGGGGGATTAATCGCTGGACTTGTATTAGGCTTAGATATGATTGTTCCCGATGTAATTGAAGCCGTAAATACAGATGATTCGCCTGCAATAGATTTATTATTAATTAATGCAGTAAGCCCCATTACCTGGACTGACAGTTCCGATTTTAAACTCGATTATGCGAGCCTCAATGTTTCTTTACAATTGGGTGGCGATCCACTATTCATTTAATCAACAAAAATCTTAATAAATTCAATAATGACTTCAACACAAGAAATAATAGATGTACTCGTAGCAGTTGATGCTGAAACTATAATTAATAAATTCGGTAAAAATACCGATCCTAATAATCCAGTTCAAATTACAGACCCGAATTTGATTTTTATGATTACAAAAAGTGCCGATGCCATTTCTGGGAACGCAGGAAATGAATTGAAAATTGCCGCCAAAACACTAGATGTAATACGCTGGAGAGAAACTTCACTTTCTTTAAATGCGGTTTATTCTGCTTTGCTATACAAATTTGTGGCAACTTCAGGCGGAAATTTAATTTCACCTCCATTTCCATTATTGGCAAAAGATCAGACTCCGCTTCCTGATCCTTCAAATCCAACAGTGCCAAAAACTCAGACAATCGAAACTTATTTTTGGAATTGTACGGTTTTAGAACCTGGTGAAGTTACCTATCATTTCAGCTTTATGATCGTAGACCGTTCTGGTGATATTCAGGGATACTATTGGTGGGATCCATTTATCGAAATTACAGATTAATTTTTCTATTATGAGTAATCAAAACACAAATGAACTTCAGAGTATTGTTGATATTTTAATTGTGCTTGATGGTGAAACTTTGGTAGAAAAGTATCCAAGAGGAACAGCTACCAATCCAACAGTAATTCCGGCGCCTTTAATATTTTTAATCGCAAATTCAGAGTTTGTTTCTTTCGGACAGGCCTCAAAAGAATTAAAAATAAAAATCAAGACTTTGGACGAAATTCGCTGGCGATCAACCACATTATCTATGGAAAGCGTGTATTGCAGTTTGTTATACAAATTTGAACTGAAATCTGGAGATTTAATCATTTCACCGCCAATGCCTTTGCTTGCCGATGTAAAAGTTCCTCTGCCTGTTATGAGTGATCCTTTACATCCTAAGATTCAGGAAATCAAGAATTATTTTTGGGATTCTACAGCTTTAAGTCCTGGAGAAATGACTTATACTTTCTATTTTATGATTTTGGACAGAAGCAGCAATATTTTAGGATATTATTACTGGGATCCTTTCATAAAAATAACCGATTAATAGCAAATAAAATGGATACAAGTAGAAAAATAATGCTAAAAACTTCTGTTATTCCCGAAGGAAAAGCAGACAAAGAGTTAGTGCATCTTAATTTTATGTCAATGGGAGAAGTTCCAGATTCTGAAAGTTATGGCGTAGAAGACGAAGCAGATAAAGCAAAATTGAACAAGCTCTTTCAATATTTAAAATCAGTTGATGAAACATTTTTCAAATGGCTGGAAGCAGATGCAAATAATGCAATACTTTTTGCAAATGAACCTTTGAAGGCTATAAAAACTGCAATTCCTAATTTTGATGAATCGTTGTTAACTTCAATTAATAAAAATATATTTAAGTAACAAATTGTTTTATAAAGCTAAACACACTGGCTCAGAATTAGAAAAAAGCTCAAATCCAACCGGATTGAGCTTTTTTGCTGTCGAATTTTAAAATATACAAACTATGTCAAAAGTGTATTTATAAAATGTTTTTTTAGATTTATATAGTATCTATTTAATATACAGTATTGTATGGTGGTTTTTTTGTAAGTCAAGCTCACAATTTTATAAAAATTAGTGTAGTTTGAATTCTAAATTTGGAATATATAATTATCAAAAAAACTATTATGAAAACTACAGAAACTAAGAAAGCGAGCACAAAAAAAGCTCCTGCAAAACAAAGTGCAACAAAACAAACACCATCTAAAGGAAGAACGGTAAAAGCAAAATCTGATGCTGCAGAAGGATTGAGAGATTTATTTATAGATTCCTTAAAAGATATCTATTGGGCAGAAAAAGCGTTGACAAAAGCGCTTCCAAAAATGGCTAAAAATGCAACCTCAGAAAATCTTATTACGGCAATAAATGAACATTTGACCGTTACTGAAGGACAGGTTGAAAGACTGGAAAAAGTTTTTGAAATTCTAGGAGAAAAAGCTGCTGCAAAAAAATGTGATGCCATGGAAGGTTTAATCAAAGAAGGAGAAAGCATTATGGAGGAGACTCAAGAAGGACCTGTTAGAGATGCTGGAATTATTAGTGCTTCACAAAAAATTGAGCATTACGAAATTGCCTCATACGGTACACTAGCCGCTTTTGCTTTGACATTGAACGAAGAAGAAGCCGCAACTTTATTGCAAGAGACTTTAGAGGAAGAAAAAGAAGCAGATACAATCTTAACAGAAGCGGCTTACAACACAATCAATTTCGATGCTTCTGAAGAAGATGAAGAGGCTGAAAAATAATGGATTACGACACTTAATATGTAAAACCTGTAAATAAGTAAAATCATATTTACAGGTTTTTTAAATTATAATAAAAGCATTTTAATTTAGTATCATTTAAAAAATAATAATATGGAAATCTTCAATAGCAACGACAACAAGAAACAATCTGATCGTAATCAAAATCAGGAACCGACTTGGGTTCCAATTCCAGGAGAGGAATTGTTTTTTTCTGAAAAGGAAGAAGACGAAAAAGGGGAAAACTATCGTGATCCAGCGCAAAAGCCAAATACTGGAGACTGGGATGACGAAAACGAACGAGAGGAAAAGGAAACAGACGAAAATCTAGGAAATGATAATAGCGGCGGAGCTGGAAGTTCTGGAAGCGCCTCTACTAACAGTTAAAAAAGTATAAAATTTAAATCCGAATTGCGAGAATTGACAGATCATGTCAATTCTTGCAATTCGGATTTTTTTATCCCTCAAAATTTGATCAGGCATTTACTAAAACAGAATCCATAAATTTTCCTGTTATAATAGTTCCTTCTTCGTCTTCCCATTGGGTTATAATGTTTTCTATAAGTTCTGGTTCAAAGCCAATTACGGTCATAATTGGTCCGCCAAACTCCTGTTTTACATTTTGTCCTTTCTTAAATTTTGTTTTCATACTAATTGTTATTTTAAATAAATTTCGGAAAACGAGGCAAACAAATCTTATATTTTAAAAAACAGCATTTATAGAATTACATGCTATAAATTTTATAACCGAGATTGCTTTTTAATTAGGACTATAACAGCGTCCTGCAAAAGAAACTTCAAAAGGAAGATAGATATAAATGGAAGTACCTTCACCCATTGTACTCGAAGCTTTTATAAAACCCCGATGATTAGACACTATTTTTTGAACCAGTGTTAATCCCAGCCCTGTACTGTAATGCTGTTCATCACTTTGGAGCTTATAAAAAGGATCGAAAATCAAGGTCTCAAAATCCTTTCCGAAACCAATTCCGTTATCGCTTACAGAAAGTTTAATATAATCGCAATCAGCGTCATAATTGTAACCTTCCAACTCATCATTATCGACAATGTACATACTTATTTTAATTTCTGGAACGCTTTCTTTTTTAGAATATCTAAGTGAGTTTTCTACAAGATGCGTAAAAAGAAGCAACATTTGCTGCGGTATAATACTCATAGGAAGCAGATCATCTGCTGTAATCACGGCATTTTTTTCCTTAATGACATTTTTAAGATCATGTAATGCTTTTTTGAGCAGTAAATTAAGATCAGTTTTTTTGAATTTTTTTTCTGCAAAATTAATTTTAGAATAATTAATGAGATCTTCCATTAACTTGTTCAGATTAGCAGCCGTATTTAAAAGTCGATGCAACTGATTTCTTCCAGATTCGGTAATAGAAGCTTCGCTGTCTATTATTTTTTTTCCAAACATATATATCTTACGAACAGGATCCAGAAGATTATGGCTGGCCGCTATGGTAAAACTTTCTAGTTGAGAACTGTAACTGCGAAGTTCTTCGTTTTTAGCCTGTAGATATTCTCTGGTTTCTTCTGTGTCTGTAATATCTTCAAAAGCAATTAAAAGCATTCCTTCAGGTGCAGAATTTTCAATAGCAGCAGCCGTAACAAGCATTGTTTTTTTTCTGCCAGAATTAAGATGAAACTGTATTTTGACATTTTCTACAGTTTCGTTACGACCTATTTTTTTTAAAACTAAGTCTTTAAATTCCGCTGTATTCCAAGTTGAATTTCCGATTTCGAATATGGAAAAACCTTCAGTATCTTCTTCTTTTGTTTTAAAATAATTGTAAAAAGCGGGATTGCTACTGTGTACAACAAAGTTTTTATCAATAATGAGAAGTGGCTCTTTTATTGTTTTTACGATCGATTCATAAAAATTACGCATTGAGAAAAGCTCATTTCTGCGGTCGCGTAACTCATCGTTTGTACAGGAAAGTTCTTGGTTGTTAGAACGTAATTCTTCTGAAGACGATTCTAATTGTTCATTTAAAAATTGAAGTTCTTCCGTACGTCTAAGTAGTTCTTCGTTAGTGGTCTGCAGCTCTTCAAAGTAAATCTGCTGTTCATCATTAAGATGATGGAAATCATTTTTTATATTTCGGGTTTTTTCTCCCAAATTTTCATTAAGAGTTTTTTTACAGAAAACAATCAGTAAAAGTTCTTTGTGATTGGGGAGATATACCACTTCAAAAGATGTTAAAAAAGATTGTGCTGTGGCAGCAATTGGTGCACTCTCAAAGTTTTTTTTATCATTTCTAACCTTAAGAATGGCATTTTTAAGGCTGAAACGAATTTCTTCATGCACCATATTCGTAATAGTGAAACTTGGTTTTCCTGTAGAGGGCTGTAAATAAGGACTTGTATCTCCATGAAAATAGACAATTTCAAAATCTTCTTTAATGAGTACTGCTGCGGGCGAGTATTTTTCTACCAAAATTTCTTCGGTAATTTTTTTAAAATCCTTTATGTTTTCTGCAATTTCAGTATCTGCAACTTTATTTCGATTACTCCTTTCTTTTGGAAGCATAAAATTAGCCAAGATTCGGCTGCCGTTGTTCTGGCGAATGTATATTTTTTCTTTGCTTTCTACTGCAGCAAATAAATTTTGTGCCGTATGAGAGGACTCCGATTTTCCCAAAAACAAGAATCCTTTATCACGTAAAGCATAATGAAAGGACGAAAGCACGCGCTGTTGTAAATCTGCGTTAAAGTAAATTAATACATTCCTGCATGAAATAAAATCAATTTTAGAAAACGGAAAGTCTTGCGAAAGATCATGTACGGCAAAAACACAATTATCGCGTATTGCTTTATTAATATGGTAGCCGTTTTCTCTTTTGGTAAAATAATTGGCAATTCTTTCTTCGCTCAAATTCTTTAAATCCTGAATAGTATAGATTCCTGAGCGAGCCTTTGCGATGCATTTCTCAGAAAGATCTGAAGCAAAAAATTTAATAGAGATGTCATTTCTTTTTATTTTCTGAAGATATTCATCTAAGGCTATTGCGAGTGAATAAACTTCTTCTCCCGTAGAACAGCCAGCAGACCATATTCGCAATTGATTGTCGACTAGATTTTCTATAAGTGAAGGAAAAACAATATTTGAAAGACTGTCAAAAAATGAAGAATCCCTAAAAAAATAAGTTACTGAAATTAGGATATCATTAAAAAGTAAATCTTGTTCATTTTCATTTTGTTTAAGAAAATCATGGTATTTTTCTGCTGTTTCCTGCTTTGTAATAACCATTCTCTTTGCAATTCGCCTTCGGATGGTTTGAGGTTTATAGTGATGAAAGTTTGTTCCCGTTTTTAGCACTAACAGGTTAATAATGCTTTTAAAAATAGTTTCATCTTCTGCTGTTTCAGTTTCCTGATAAGCGTGATTGGCTATATAGCTTTTTTTAATATGCAGTAATGTATCTATAGCTTTTTCTGGTGTAGCCAAATAGTCTATAAATTCTGCACTTCCTTTAGAAACTGAAAAACCTGCTTTCGACGTTGCAGAAACGGTGGCTCCGCCCGCTTCTTTGATTTTTTTTAATCCAGATGCTCCATCAAATAGAGACCAAGTGAGGTGCAGCCCTACGGCATAACTATCGAATTTTTTTGATATAGCTTCATAAAAAAGATCAAAACAGCTGTTGGTTTTATGGCTTCTTGTAAAAGGCTTAAGTGTGAGGACACTATTTTCTAAGGTTAAAAAATTACTGTGCGGGATTACATAAATATGATTGGGAGCCAAATCTAGAACACTGACAATTTCGATAACGGGTATTTTAGCAAGAGGTTCTAAAATACTCGCTAAATTATCGTGTTGCTGGTCGGCAAGATGCTCAATAATGAGAAATGCCATTCCTGAATCTTCTGGTATAGTGCCAATCACTGTTTTTAAAATGTCGATGTCTTGAACAGACGTTCCGATACCGACTATAGGAAAGCGTTTGGCTATTTGTTCTTCCTTTATTTGAGAATTCATAATCGTACTATTTTATCAGCAGCTAAAAAAATCCCCTGCCACCTTATTGAGAAGAATAGTAATAACGGAATCGAACATAAATTTGTATGTATAAAGACAAAATAAATTCTGTCCTTTAATTTTGTATAAGTTGCTGATTCTATTAAATCTGATTCTAATGGAGAATATAAATATAATTTATAAAGTACTTTTTTTCGTACATTATAAAGAAATCGATTTTCATAATTCCCATCTAAGCGGAAAGTTATCCTCTTAGGCAATTTAAATTATGTAAAGAAGAGCAGAGCGAATGTAAAAGTGGGCAGTCTCTCGATTTGTAATTTTACACAAAATTTAAAATACTATTATCATGAAATTATTAACAGCCAGAGTTCAGGGGTTTCTGGATTATTTGTTAGCCCTATTACTCTTTTTTATGCCAACTCTTCTACACTTGGAAGCGAATACAGTACAAAGCATTATTTTTTACTTATTCGGAATTTTTATTATTTTTTTAAGCTTGCAAACCGATTATAAGGCAGGCGTCTATAAACTGCTTCCAATGGAAGTTCATATTTATACTAAGCTTGTTTGTGGTCTATTTTTCGCATTCTCTCCGTGGATATTTAATTTTGCGAATAAAATATTCCTTCCTTATTTGTTTTTTGGAGGAATTACTATATTTCTTGCGGCAGCAACTAAGACTTTCACTAAAAGATTTCTAAATTTTAGAAGTATTAAAAATTGATTTTGCATAAAATTGGAATATAAATTAGCGTTTTTTAAAATGAAATTAGTATCCAATTTCTGTTTTAGAAGCGATAAGACGGAATAAAGGTTCGTATTTTTTAATATGTACAGCCAGATTTCTTTCTGCTGTGACTGGGCCAATGCTTCCTTGCAGGCAATATAGTTTTTGTTCGTGTATACACATAAACTGAAGCATGCGTATTTTCATTGTTGTGGTTGGGGTGTTTATACTTTCTTCCACTTCAATCATCATTCCAGGTTTGTCGTCTATTATTGCTGTTTCACTCCTTATAAGCTTGGACTGAGGAGGAATCATTTCTTTAATAGATTTTTCATTTAAGATTAAACTAGCGCTTTCATCTGGAAGGTCAATAATCATGAGAATTATTTTTTCCAATCCTTTTCCGTTAAAGCTGGTAAATTGCTGGATAGTTTCGGGTATTTCGGCTTCTTCTGCGACCCAGCTCTTTGGAATAGGAATTTTAAATTCATTTTCTCCAGCCTTTTGGTGATTTGCTTTAGAAAAAACGTCATGATGTCCGTCAGTAATTTCTTGATGGGGAGCGTCGTGATACTTAAAGGCCATAATTCCTTTATAAAGTAAAGTATCTGTCATAATATGCAATCTTTCATCAGCAAGCTTAAGAAAATCTTTTGCGTATTTTTCCTTTTCAATAGGATTCTTTAACTGTTGTTTTAAAAGAAGATCAATCTCACTTTGCAATAGTTTGTATTGAGAACTTTCCAATTCAGTTTGAAGAAATTGTTCAATATTGAATGCTGCTCTCCCAAAAGAACTTTCTGATCTTTTTTCTACAGCAGAAACATCGCTACGAAGAGTTGGAAATTGGTTAGATATGGCTTTAAGTGCCGCACTTTGTCCCTTCAAAAATACATAAGTTTCAATAGCCAGAACTGTTTTTGGACTATGTTGCTTGGTTTGCGAATAAGCGACGGTAACTGATAGATATAAAAATAAAATAATTTTTATGTTGAATCTCATTTGGATGATATGATGTTATGATAGTGTTCACGCAAATTTTATAAATGAAACTTTTGATTGTTTATATAATTTTCTTAGTTCGTTATGTAATTCACATCTAATTTTTTGCTAACTTTTTATAATGTAAAGTTGCTAGACCAGAAAGCTAATCTTTACATACAAAAATCAAAAGCTATAATCCCGAAAATGCTGTTTTGCTCGAAATTTATAAAGTACAACGATTTACATTTCCTTAATTATTAAGTATGATTACCAAAGAAGAAAAGAAAATAGCTAAAGAGAAGAAAAAAAGAACAGCTGTACACTTGCTTCCGTGGGTTACAGCGGTGGCAATGTTTATTCAATCTTTAGACGGTACAATTTTGAATACTTCGCTGCCTTCTATAGCAAGAGATATGGAATATTCTCCAACTCAAATGCACTCCGTAATCGTGACCTATGCGCTTACTCTAGCACTTTTTATTCCGCTTTCGGGTTGGTTGGCAGATAAATTTGGCACCCGAACTATGTTTATGATTGCTGTAGCTTTATTTGTCGCTGGATCTTTGTGCTGTGCACTTTCAGGAAATCTTTTACAGTTCAATTTATCACGCGTATTGCAAGCCATTGGCGCATCGATGATGGTGCCGATTGCCCGGCTCGCCATATTGTATCAATATCCTAAAAGTAAGCTTCTAAAGACTATGAATTTTATCACCATTTTTGGTCTTTTGGGTATGGTAGTGGGACCGAGCCTTGGAGGATTTCTTTCTGATAATCTATCTTGGCATTGGATTTTTTTAGTGAATGTTCCAATAGGACTTATTGGAATATCGATGGCAAAAAGAATTATGCCTAATTTCAAGAAAGCGGTCGGAAAATTTGATTTTCGCGGATTGATTTATTTTAGCTTTGCTTTGATCGTTATCACCATGATACTAGAGTTAGTAAGCAGCGGTTTAACCAATTGGGTCATCATTTTGGGTGGCTTGTTTCTCTTTAATGCCCTTGCAGCTCTGTATTATTATCATTATAAAAAAACAGATAAACCACTTATCGATCTCAGGCTTTTAAACATCAAAACCTTGAGAGTCGGACTTACTGGAAGTCTTATAACGAGATTAGGAATTGGCGGACTGCCTTTGTTACTGCCTCTGATGCTGCAAACAGGGTTTGGATATTCGGCTTCCGTTTCAGGATTATTGCTCTTGCCGTCGGCGCTTGCCAATGTTGCCATAAAGCCTTTTATGGTTCGAATTATTAAAGCTTTAGGGTATCGAAATGTGCTAATAAGCAATACAGTACTTTTAGGAATCGTTTTGATTGTCCTCGGTTTTGTTAATCGCGATACTCCTTTAGGCTATTATATTCTGCTCATGATTTTCTACGGCTTTTTTACTTCCATTCAAATGTCGGCTATGAATACCATTACGCTCGTAGATTTAGATGAAAATACCAAAAGTGGCGGTAATACGATGCTGGTCATCATGCAGCAGCTTTCCATTAGTTTTGGTGTTTCTGCAGCAAGTCTCGTACTATCTTTCTTTGGATCAGAACACATGGGATTCAGTATTACAGAATCCTTTCAGTATACCTTTATTGTCTTAGCAATTGTAACGATTCTTTCAAGTGTAACCTTTCGAAGACTTAGCGATTCTGACGGAAGAGGTTATATGTAATCATTTATTATAATATAGCGGCTCGCTATAAATTCTAAAACGTTAATTCACTTGAAAGAATTGTTTTAATTGTCAGTGTAAGGCCTTTTAATAAAGTAAATTTTAATGTAAAAGTTCTGAATTTTGTTTTTCAAGCGCACTGTAAATATCTTTTACATCCTGTGAACTTTCTTTTTGTAAAATTAAATTGGCCGTATCTGTATAAACGAAAATCGTATTTTTTAATCCGAGGAATGTCGTATGTTTTTCGCAGCCAATTGTCATATTTCCGTTTTCATCTACAGGATGATTTCGTAGAACTAAATATTCATAAACAGACTCAAACGACCCCAAATCTGACCAAGAAAAAGCGGCTGGTACAACTTTTATTTTTTGACTGTGTTCCATAACCGCATAATCGATACTGATAGAAGGAATTTGCATGGATAATTCTAGATCGAGAAAACCATTTTTATTAGCTTCCCAAACCGATTTTGATTTTTCGTAAACCTCTGGCTGAAATTTCTTCAGCTCCTCTAAAAGTACCCCAGCTTTAAAGCAAAACATTCCGCTGTTCCATAAAAAATTGCCTCTCGCCATAAATTCTTTAGCCGT
The DNA here is from genome assembly GCF_003946915.1 of Flavobacterium ustbae. Taxonomy (GTDB): domain Bacteria; phylum Bacteroidota; class Bacteroidia; order Flavobacteriales; family Flavobacteriaceae; genus Flavobacterium; species Flavobacterium ustbae. The sequence goes on along the minus strand of NZ_RPOC01000005.1, from coordinate 221,697 downwards.
AGTTTCATTTGGCTTTTCGCGAAAAGAAACCACGTTGTCACCTTTAGCTTCGATATATCCGTAGCCCGTTTCTGGTTTAGTCGGGATGATTCCAAAAGTTACTATAAAACCTTCTTTGGCCTTTGATATGGCGTTCTGAATAGCATTATCGTAATCGGTCTTTCCTTCAATAATATGATCTGATGGCGTAATGATCAAAATATCGTCTGGATTGGCGGCAAAAGCAGCAAATGCAATCGCTGCCGCTGTATTTCTAGGGGTAGCTTCTACAATGTTTAAATATTGCGTATTGGTTTTATCCATCACGTCTTGACTCAAATGATGATTGTCTACATTGCCGACAACCATTACTTTATCTGCCAAATGACTGTTACGGTCAACAGTCATTTCAAAAAGTGATTTTCCGTCAAATATTTCTAAATATTGTTTTGGACGGCTTTTGCGAGACAAAGGCCATAGTCGGCTGCCCACGCCGCCAGTTAAAATTACGTGAATTATTGTATTGTTTGTTTTCATGGTGTTCTAAATAAAAAACGGTTTTTAACTATAATATCCTTTTATAGTATTGTCCATTTTTAGGTCTTGTTAGTATTTTAATAATGATATTTGCTGTTTTTAATTCAAGAAATAGTGATATAACTATATCAATTTAAATAGTTTTTTAAGTAACAGCAACCAAATATAGAATTTGAATACAGAAATGATTTTACACAATTAAGGTTAGAGCTTATATAATTTTGTTTAAAATTCTATATTTTTATCCTAAGATGCAGATTTATACTATTTAGTAAAAATAAAAGATATAAAAAAAGCCCTAGATTCAGGACTTTGTAGAGGATAGATGTAGACAAACCTCTAATAAAAATCGATTTACTTATTTGGATGCCTACAGAGTTTCCAGTAGGAGAGTATAGTTGACACTACAGTTTTTGCCTGATCAAAATCATTTTCTTTTTTGAAAAATCCCTGTACCGTAAGTTCTGAATAGGCCTCAATAACCTGTTCCTGACGTATTGAAGTGGAATAAAAAACGAATGGAATACTTTTTAATCGTAAGTATGGAATACTATCAATTTCCCTTTTAAGCTCTAAGCCATTCATTCCTGCGAGGTTAACATCGCATAAAATTAGAAAAAGAGATTTTGATGTGGAATTAAGGTAATCTAATGCTTCTTGGGAATTTTTAAGGTAAACCCTTTCATTTTCGATTCCAAGTTCAGAAAATATTTTTTCCATGAATTCTTTATCATCTTGATCGTCCTCAAGCAGCACTATTGGTCCAGATTTTGACATAATTTAGTTTTTGTTGGTTAAAATAGGTAAATAAAGATCGAATTCAGAACCTTTTCCAGTTTCTCCAGTACAAGTTATATAACCAGAATGAAGATCCATTATTTTTTTGCACAGTGCCAGACCAATTCCCGTGCCTTCATACTCTTCTTTTGTATGCAGCCTGAAAAAAGGATCGAACAATCGTGATCTAGAAGCTTCAGGGAATCCTATCCCGTTATCTTCAACAGAAATACGCATAAAATTGCCTTTAGCACCAGATGAGAATATAGAAGGGAGTGGGGTTATAGATGCTGAAATTTTTACAACAGGTATGTCGGACTCTTTACTATACTTAAGCGAGTTTGATATAAGATTAATAAAAACCTGACGCATTAAAGCGGGAATAGTTTTTATAGCCGCAATTTCGCCTACGTTTATAACAGCTTTCTTGCTAAGGATTTGATCATCGATTTCCTCGCACGCATCTCGAATCAGCTGAGCTATATCAGTTACTATAAAATCTCCTTGGTTCGCACTGCTGACTTTTGAATACATAAGCAGATCATCAATAAGATGCTGCATTCTTCCTGCACTAACAAGAATACGTTGCATATGTCCTGCTGACTCCTCAGAGAGAACATTATTTTTATTTTTTAAAATCATCCCCGAAAAAATACTGATTTTTCGTAAAGGCTCCTGAAGGTCGTGACTGGCAACCGCCGTAAAAGAGGCTAACTGTTTATTTTTGTCTTCCAGATCATTATTTGTAAGTGCAAGAATTTTATTGGTATGAAGAAGGTCTGTAATATCTTCAAAAGCAAGCAATGCATAAGGCTCTGTAAGCTTATTATTATTGATAGGCCTTACATTCATCATCATTGTTTTTGCAAGGTCACTGTTTATATTAATACGAACTTCTACATTGTCCAACTTTAAACCTTTAGAAATAGAAAGTTCAATTTGCGTGCGAGCATCTGCCAGATTTCCTGAGCCTAATAAAGTATCAAATATAATTCTGCCTTCTATAAACTCCGCACTAGTCGAAAAATGACTGTAGAAAGAGGCATTTGCACTTTTAATACGCAGTTCATTATTAATTATAACCAATGGTTCTCTAATATTCTCAATAACAGATTCTGCATATAGACGCGACAAAACCAGCTGCTCTTGTCTGTCTACCAATTCTTCGTTCATGGCAAGCAGCTCTTCATTGTTTGACTGAAGCTGTTCGGCTGAGGTTTCCAATTCCTCATTCAAAGTCTGAAGTTCTTCACTAGTACTTAAGAGTTCCTCATTGGCACTCTGCAGTTCTTCGTTGGCTAATTCCTGATCATCATTCACTTTTTTGATGTCTTCGCGCAGCTGTTCAATTTCTTTTTCGAGTGCATTGATTCTTTTCTCGGCTTTTCCTTTAATTCCTTCACTGTCTAGTTCTTCACCAATTATTTTAGCGCTTTTGCGGAACAGAATCAGATAGTGTGTTTCTTCTAGATTGTCGTTTAAAGGGACTACTTCAATATCGGCTAGATATTTTCTGCCTTTTAAAGGTATTGCCAATTTTAAAGATTTTAGCTGTGTTTTACGGGCGTCTAAGAGCGCAGAACGAACTTCGAATGCAAGACCCTCGCGAACCATTTCTAAAATATTAAAGTTAGGTTTTCCTTGAGGTGGCAGTAAAAACGGACCTGTATCTCCATGAAAGTAAATAATTTCTTTTTTTTCATTAACTATTACTCCTGCTGGTGTATAATTATTGTATAAAAGATTTTTTGCTGCTTCCTGAAAGTTAGGTAGTGAAAGGTCTTTCTTAACTGTTTTTGCCTTCGTAATGGTTCCAAAATCAATTTTTTCTCTAGAAATTGGAATTTTGGAATAAGCACTATTCACGCGACTGAAAATTTTAAGGTTTTTAGCCATGGGTTCAAACAACCCTGGAGTATAATTTGTAGATTCTGATTTACCGAGCAGGAGTATACCTGTAGGCAAAAGACCGTAGTGGAAAGTTTTGAATGCCTTTTTTTGAAGATAAGAATCCAAGTATATCAGCGCATTTCTGCAGGATACAAGATCTAATTTTGCAAAGGGTGGATCTTTAACGAAATTGTGCGACGCGAAAATGCAGAGATCTCTAATCTCTTTATTGATATGGTACGAACTTTCAATTTTTGTAAAGTATTTTGAAAGTCGGTCTTCAGATATACGATGTATTTCACTGCGAGAGTAAATACCAGCTCGAGCCTTAGATATTGCTCGTTCAGATATATCAGAAGCAAAAATCTGAATTTTTAATGTTATATGTTTTGATGAGAGAAATTCTTGCAGAGAAATTGCAATCGAATAAGCTTCTTGACCTGTAGAACATCCCGCAACCCAAATTCTTAAAGGATCGTTATTTTTCTTGTTTTCAATTATTTTAGGAAAAACAACCTTGGGAAGCATCTCAAAAATTTTTGAATCCCGAAAAAAGTCCGTAACAGGTATCAGCAGGTCATTAAAAAGCAAATCAATCTCGATAGGATTACTTCTCAGAAAATCTAAATACAGACGAGAACTGTTTATTTTTGCTATAACCATTCTACGAGCTATTCTCCTTCGTATTGTTGGTTGTCTGTAATTCGAAAAATCGTTGCCAGTTTTTTGTCTTAAAAGGTTTAGTATAGAAATGTAAATTTCATCATCGCCTTTAAGTATGTGTTTTTCTTTTTCGTTGCTCAATGAATTGTCAGCCTCAAATATAGATTCTAATAGAAGTAGTTGAGAAGCAATATCATCTGCCTCCAATACAAAATCAGCAGATTCATAAAGAGCTTCGTTATAATTTGTATCATTCCCATTGCCACTTTTTGATACAGTCGCTAATGCCGTTCCGCCCTGTTCTTTTATGTAATTTAATCCCATAAGGCCATCCGTTTGATCGTCGGATATTAAAATTGCACGAGAGAGTTCTTTGCATGCCAGTGCCAGCGACACAAAAAAGTGATCCAAAGCAGATAAAGAATCAATACGCTCACGTCGGTTTGTGATGCTTAATGTGCCGTTGTTGTGTAATAAAGTCTGGTTAGACTCTAAAATGTTTATAGTATTAGGTTCTAATAAGCTGTCTGTTTGGAGAATCTTAATTTTTAATTTGGAGTTTTTAGAAAGCTCTTCAACTAGTTTTAAATCAGGTATATTCTGATTCTCCAAATAAAGTATAAAAGACATGCCGCTATCATTGGTAAGGCTTTTTATAACTGCTCTAACCTCGTCAAGGTTGTTTTTAGATGATGCAATGCCTACTACTGGTAGAGTGCGTTCTCGAAAGTCAAAAATTTTGTCAGCGATCTTGTCCATATTGTAAAGATAACTATTGAGTATTCAGCATCAAAGATAAATTAACACTAAATTTCGAAATTCCACATAGTTTGCTTTAGAACTATCTTGACGACGATTTTTAATTTAAAGTATAGCTTTCACGGTACGAAAAACATTTTTTTTAAATGAAGAAGACCTTAAAGCCAAACAGATTATAACCTACTTTTTTTAAAGAACAAAAATAAAATTGTTTTTACTTTATCTTCAAGAGAAAAGCGAAGTGAAGAAAAAGCTTTAGTAATCTGCGCTTCAACGGTTTTTATAGAAACATCCAAATGTTCTGCAATTTCGATATTGGTTAAGCCTTCTTTTTTGCTTAGAATAAAAACCTCTTTGCATTTTGGCGGTAAATTTTGAATCTCTTTATTTACAGCATTCAGAACTCTTTCAAAAGATTCTGGATCTTCTTCCTGAACAATTCCGTTTAGTGCATCATAATATGATTTTTCTAGAGAAAACAAAGACTGATTTTTTCTGTACAAATCGATAAACTCATTATAAACCAGTTTGTAAAGAAAGCTTTTTAAAGAATGGTCTGTTTTTAATCTTGTGCGCTGTTCCCAGACTTTAATAAAAACATTTTGAACAATATCTTCGGCATTATAAATATTCTTAACCAGACTGTTAGCATATACGCAAAGTTTATGATGATACGTGTCTATAAGATACGTGTAAGCGCTTTCATCTCCATTTCTGAGAGACTCAATTAGAATAGTATTATCGCTGTAATCATCAACCTTCATAAAAACAAATATATAAATTAATACTTTTTTAAGTCAAAAAGTGAACTGAATTTGCTCAAAATGACTTCATTTTTGCCTTTCTATTTGAAAATTAGTACAAATAAAAAAGCAATAAAAATGCAAATATAAATCATTTACTTTTTAATATCTATCAAATTAGTCGAGTTTTGTTGAAAGAAAACACTTGTGAAAAATTAAAAATTCATCAAAATGAAAAAAACTTTATCAAATTGTTAGGGTTTTGTTTTTTAGCTTCGTAATAATATTAAAAACGACTAAAATGACAGTAAAAAAGTCAGAGCGACTAATTGTTAAATTTATCACAAATCAGGCTTCTCAAGAAGAGATTGAGCAGTTAACGGAGTGGTTAAAAGAAGAAGAGAATCAGCTCGTATTTAAGGATTTTGTAAAAACAAATTATGCCATTGATACTGCTTTGAACACTTTTGATTCAACAGAAGTTAGAAAACAGCTTTCAGAAAGAATTATGAAAGAAAATAATGTTTTTTATAAAAGAAGATTTTCATCGTATTATAAATATGCCGCGATTTTGGTTGTGGCTTTGGGTGGATTTTATTTCTATAAAAATTCTGCTGCTGAAGAAGTTAAACAAAACGTTATTATTCCGAGGGTTGACGAAATTGTTTTACAATTAGGTAACGGATCATCTGAAACGATTGATGTTTCTGGAGAAAAAATGGTAACCGATAAAAACGGAAATATTATTGCAAAACAAGACAAAAATAAATTGGTTTATACCAAGGCTTTTACGGAAGGAGAATTGGTTTACAGTACGTTGAAAATTCCGTATGGGAAAAAATTTGATGTTCAGCTATCAGACGGAACTTTGGTGCATTTAAATTCTGGAACCTCTTTTAAGTATCCCGTGCAATTTGTCAAAAACAAAAGCAGAGAAGTATTTTTAAGGGGAGAAGCCTATTTTGAAGTCAGTAAAGATAAAAACCATCCATTTAGAGTAAATGCGCAGGAGGTCAATGTTGAGGTTTTAGGAACCAAATTTAATGTAGACTCGTATACTACTAATAGCACTACTGATATTGTGTTGGTTGAAGGAAAAGTTTCGCTTTATAAAAATCAGAAAACCAGTCAAAATCAGGTTTATTTAACGCCAGGCTTTAAAGGTTCGAGTTTAAAAGGTCAGAGCGATATCAAAATCGAACAGGTTAATACGGATTATTATACGGATTGGGTAAAGGGAAGTCTGGTTTTTAAAAATGCTTCTTTTGATGAAATTATCAAAAAATTGGAACGCCAATACAATGTGACTTTCATTAATAGAAATAAAACCTTAGGAAGAGAAATTTTCAACGCCCGTTTTGATAATGAACCAATTGAAGTGGTTCTAAAATATTTCAGCGACAGCTACGCCATTGATTATACTATTGACCGAGATAAGATAACTATTAAATAGAGTTAAGAGTTAAGGGTTAAGAGTTAAGAGTTAGGGGGTAAGAATTAAGAAATCAATTATCACACACAGAAAAAATCTAAAATCTAAAATCTAAAATAAAAAAAAGCCTATGTAACAAAAATCCAAAATGAAGGATCGTTATAAAAAAACCGGAAAATGCGCCAACATTTCCCGGTAGAGTATGCGGTCAGTTAATTAACCAACCAACATTAAAAAAACATTTAAAAGTATGAAAAAACTCTTGAACAGAATCAGGTTTGATAAGCCTTTTTTGAAATTTGATTTGAAAATGAAATTGACCACATTATTTCTGCTAACTGCCTTAACAGTAATGCACGCCGGAACCACTTATTCTCAAAAAAACAAGATTTCTTTTAATGCCAGCAATATGACCGTTGCAAAAGTGATTGAAAGATTGGAATATACTACAGATTATAGATTTGTCTATAATATACGATCTGTAGATTTAAACAGAGTAATCGACGTAAATGCATACGAAACTTCAATAGAAGTTATTTTAAATAGAATTTTTAATAATACCAGTACCGATTTTAAAGTATCTGGAAACCATATTATTTTGACTCCTAAAAAAGTCTCTGCCGATAAACCAGCGGAAGAGAAAAAACCTGTTGCCGATTTTATCGTAAAAGGTAGAGTTACCGACGAAAAAGGTATGCCTTTGGTAGGAGCAGCGATTTCTGATAATGGTTCAGGAAGAGGCGTTCAGACCGATTTTAATGGAGATTATCAGATTATTGCGGTAAGCAGCGAAACCACTTTGGCTTTTGCTTATTTAGGATATGTAAGACAGGAAATTAAAGTTGAAGGAAGAAGTGTTATCAACGTAGTGCTGAAAGAAGATGTGCTAGAATTAGAAGGTCTGGTTCTGAAAACAGGATATCAAGATATTACTGCAGAAAAAGCAACAGGATCTTTCTCGAACTTAAAATCTAAAGATTTTCAGGAACAGCGTTTGAGTAGTTTGGACAAAATTTTAGAAGGACGGATTGTTGGTTATCAAGACGGAAAAATTCGTGGAACAACATCTATGAATGCTAATGCTACAGCTCCGTTATATGTTATTGACGGTTTTCCTGTTGAAAATACTAGATTAACTCCTTATTCAAATATCGAAGAAAATCTTCCTAGCTTAAACTTAGAAGATATTGAGACGATTACGGTTTTAAAAGATGCGGCGGCTTCTTCAATTTATGGTGCTCGTGCAGCAAATGGAGTTATTGTAATTACAACAAAAAAAGCAAAAGCAGGAAAAACAAATATTTCTTTTTCAAGTAATTTAACGGTTACTCCTTACAGAAATTACACAGGAAACCTTACTAATTCTGCTGATATTATTGGTTTAGAAAAAGGATGGGCAGACGGAAATCCTAACTTGAAAACTCCTAATGCGACTACTTATGCACAATCTTTATTGAATAATGCAGTATTTCAAAGTTTAGGAATGCAGACTATTTTAAATGGATATGCAGGAAACATTTCTCAAACAGATATGAACAATAGTTTAAATCAACTGGGAGCTCAAGGTTACAAATACTACGATGATGTAGCCAAATATGCCAAACGCGATCAGTATTTTATGCAGCACAATCTTAGTTTAGGCAAAGCGAGCGAAAGCAATACTTTTAATGCTTCGATCACTTACAAAGACAATCAGTTGGAAGATATGTATTCTGAAAATCAAACGATTGGGATTAATTTGAAAAACTCAACTCAAATTAATAGCTGGCTGTCTTTAGATTTAGGAACTTATTTAAATTACGGAATAGGAGATACGCAGTATTATATGCCTATTAACTCAGCTAGTATTTCTGATAATCCGGGTTATAAATGGCAACCATACAACCAATTGGTAAATAATGATGGAACTAATTTTGTTTCTACTGCCGCCCCTCGCTACAATGATTTCACGCTTAATTCTATGCAAACTTATGGTTTGTATAACATGGATATTACGCCAATGGAAGAGTTGAGAAGAAACTTAACCGAAAACAAAAATTTCTTAAACAGAACTTTTGCCAAGTTTAATGTCAAATTCAGTAATGCTTTTACTTATAATGCGATGTTTCAATATGAGTTTGCTTCAGATCGCGCAAGCCAATTATTTGACAGAAACTCGTACTATGTAAGAAATAAAGTAAATGGCTTGGTGACAATTGATAATAACAAAGCGGTTTTTAACTTGCCTTATGGAGATATTATTAAAGAAACCAATCAGTTTTCTAATGCATATAATTTCCGTCAGCAGTTAAATTTCAATCAAACTTTTGCAGAAAAGCATGATTTTTCTGCTATCGCGGGTATGGAAATCCGTCATTCCAAACAAGAATATAGTAATAACACGCGCTATGGTTACGATGCGCAAGCCTTAACTTTTACTGCAATAAATCAAGCCGATTTATTAAAAGTATATGGATCTGTTTTTGGTGGATACATGTCACAAGACAACGACTTTGGATTACAAAAAGAATTACAAAATCGTTATGTTTCAATATACTCAACAGGTGGTTACACATACGATAAAAGATATACACTTTCTGGAAGTGTGCGCTGGGATCGTTCTAATCTTTGGGGAACAGATAGCAAATACCAAAACAAACCAATCTGGTCTGTAGGTGCGGGTTGGAATATTAACAATGAATCTTTTTTTGATGTTGCTTGGGTTGATGCTCTTAAATTGCGTGGTTCTTATGGTATTGCAGGAAACATTGCTAAAGATTCTGCTCCTTATTTAACCGCTTTTTATTATGCCAATCCAAATGTTGGAGGAACTTATGGAAGTGTTGGTAAAAGACCAAATCCAGAATTGTCTTGGGAAAAAACAACAACAACAAATATTGGTTTAGACTTTTCATTCTTTAAAAGCAGATTAAGCGGAACCCTAGATTTATATAACAAAAAAGGTCAGGATTTGTTAGCGACCAGTCAAGGGATTCCAACAGAAGGATTCGGATATTCTTCTTACACGCTTAATAACGGAGAAATGACCAACAAAGGTATCGAAGCGACTTTAAGAGGAACCATCGTAAAAACGCCTTCATTCGCTTGGGATGCATCTGTTTTATATGCCTATAATAAAAACACAGTAGATTTTGTAAATGTAAAAGCTCCTGTATACTATTTACAATTAGATTACCCACAAGCTTATCCTAGAATTGGAACAAGTTTTAACGCCATTTACGGTTACCAATGGGCTGGCTTGAGCGATACAGGAGTGCCTCAGGTTTACGATGCTTCGGGTACAGCGGTAAAATACAATCCAGGAGAATTAGAAGCCATCAAAGATTATGGCTCAACAGTTCCTACGCACAGTGGTTCTTTCCATACTTCTGTCAATTACAAAAACTTCTCACTTTCGGCTCTTTTAATTTATGAGTTAGGACATAAAGTGAGAAACACATTCCTACCGATGTTGAGTAATAATTACAATGGCGCGCTTGGTGGTTATGTAACTGATATTTCGGTGGTAAACAATCGTATTGCAGATCGTTGGATGCAGCCAGGAGACGAAGCTTTTACCAATGTTCCAAGAGCGGTTTACGAATATGAATCAGAATTTAATTCAGAATCTCGTACCATTTATTCTTATGCAGATATAAATATTTTGGATGCGTCAAATCTACGATTAAGTAACATTTCGTTAGCGTATCAAATGCCAAAAGACATTATTAAAAGAGTAAAATTAGACGGCGTACGTTTCAATTTGAACGCAGAGAACGTATACACTTTTGCCAAAAGTAGAGATGCTAAATACATGTTGGGCGGTTTCATATCTCCAAGTTTTGTTATGGGCGTAAATGTTAATTTCTAATTTTTAAAGACTAGACGATGAAAAATATATATAAAAAAGTAGCGTGCTTATTGGCTTTAGGATTGACTTTGGCATCTTGCGAAGACTATTTGAACGATGTGCCAAAAGGAGCAAAATCGCCAGAAACATTAGCAGATTATGAAGCTTTTTTGCGCGATGAATACAACACAAGATTGGATATTCTAGGAGCTACACACGTACTAAATGACCAATTTGTAACTGCCGCTTCATTAACAAGCAATAGATTGTATAATGCCAACTATATGTGGGACGAAAATGCAGATCGTATTGCAATAAAGGTATCAGACGAATCGTATTATTATACAGCTTATAGCGGAATTTCAGCTTTTAATTTAATTATTGAAAATGCGCTTTCGACAACTCAAGCGACTGAGCAAGAACAGAGACTGGTTTGGGCACAAGCAAAAATAATGCGTGCCATGAACTTTTTTTATGTGACTAATTTTTATGCAGATACTTATGTTGCTTCTACAGCTTCTACAAAATTATCAGTTCCGTTGATTACCAGCGCTGATATTAACGCGCCTAGTAAACAAGTAACCATTCAGGAAATGTATGATTTTATCCTGAATGATGTCAAAGAAGCTTTACCGTATTTGCCAAAGGTTTCTCAAACCGCTTTGCATCCAAATTTAGGAGCAGGTTACGCTTTTTATTCAAGAGTTTATCTACAAATGAGTAACTACACAGAAGCTCTAAAATATGCCGATTTGGCATTGGCAGAAAATAATAAGCTCTTTGATTGGGTAGCTTTTTACGAAGCCAATAAAAGTATTATAGATGTGCCAAATTCCTATACAACTTCAGTATCGCCAATGGGCTATAATTATACCGAAAACTATTTTTTTAGACATGGTTCAAGTCGTTCGTTAGGAAGAGAACCAAGCATACCAGTAGAAAGAGCAGCACGTTTTGAAACTGGAGATGCACGTTTAAAATCTCGTTGGAAAATAAGAACCGTAGGTGCTGATACGTATTACTATTCGATATTGTCAGGAATGTACAATTTTGGCGGACTTACAACTGTTGAGGTTTATTTAATTAAAGCCGAGTGTTTGGCACGTGATAATAAAATCAGTGAAGCATTAGCAATTTTAAATGCAATTCGTAAAACGCGTATTCTTCCAGCTTCTTATCAGGACATCGCAACTACAGATAAAGCAACGGCTTTAAAAGCGATTTACAGAACCAAAAGCAATGAACTTATTAATACGTTGATTCCTTATGCAGATGCACGCCGTTTAAATGCGGAAGGTCTCTATCCAGTTAGTTTCACAAAAACAGCAAACGGAACTACATATACTTTAAAATCAGATTCTCATTTATGGACATCGCCTTTCCCGCAAGGAGCAACGAAAAATCCAGGAAATGGAACAATAACACAAAACGTAGAAAAATAATAACTTAAAAAGCTTCCTGGTTAGGAATCTCGAAAGGGAAGCTTTTCTAAAAATAGCAATCAAAAATGAAAGCAATTCAAAATAAAATAGTAGGATTATGCATCTGCTTGTTTATGGTTTCGATAAACATTCAAGCACAAAAGAAAAAAACGGCACCAGCTCAATCTTCTTCTTATACTCTTGAAGGAAATATTACTGGTTTAACCGACGGAACAGCTGTAAAATTGATTCCGGGCGCCACACATTCATCTGAACTGCCAGTTGCTGAAACGGCATTAAAAGACGGGAAATTTACTTTTGAAGGAAAATTAAAGGAACCTCGTTTTTTCTATGTTGTCTTTGGTAAAAACAAAGGAAATATTTCTGTAATGGTCGAAAATTCAAAAATAAAAATTACAGCGACTGGATCAGTTTCAGATAATGAAGGAGAATGGATTTCATTTAAAAATGTAGTAATTGCGGGATCAAAATCTCATGATTATTATTTGAAGCAAACTGCTTTTAAAGAAGAATTGAATAATGATTATGCCGAATATCATAAAGGGACTGAAGAATTAGGCAAATTGTATTCAGATGCTAGAGTTGCTGGAAATAAAAAAGTAATGGATTCAATTGCAAATACTCCAGAATGGAAAGCTTTTGAAGTAAAAGAAAAAGCTTTTTTCGCTAAAGTAGAAAAAACAACATTAGATCTTATTGCCAAACATAAAACAAACTGGTGGGGGCCATTTTTTATGATAACGCAATACAGCTATTTTACTCCAGAACAAAAACCGATTTACGAGCAATTTTCTCCAGCAGCAAAACAAAGCTATTATGGTCAGGTTGTGGATAAAGATTTGAATCCAAAATCATTAATCGGAACAAGCATTGCCAATTTTGGATTAAAAGATAAAGACGGAAAAACATTAAATGCAAAAGATATTGTTGCAGGAAAAAAATACATTTTAGTAGATTTTTGGGCTTCGTGGTGCGCGCCTTGCCGAAAAGAAATTCCGAATTTAAAAACAGCTTACACAGAATATTCAAATAAAGGATTTGAAATCTTAAGTATTTCGATTGATAGTGACGAAAAAGCGTGGCAAAAAGCACTAGGTCAAGAAAATATGCAATGGCCAAATTTATATGATGATGATAAAGTAAGCAAAGCATTCAATGTAAAAACCATTCCAGCAACTTATTTAGTGGATAGTAAAGGTGTAATTATCGGAGACAATTTAAGAGGTGCAGAATTGGACGCGAAATTGAAAGAACTTATGAAATCTTAAGAATTTTAGTGGTCAATTTATAGTGGTCAGTGGTCAGTTTTTTTGTGTTCAGTTACAATATAACTTGACCTATAATCTTGAAACACATAGAGAAATAGTTTTTGTAGTTCAAAAATAAAAAGATCTAAAAAGAGAAAATTATTTCTACACATAGAAAGCTATGTTTATTCTAATAAGTGAAACGCCTTTGATGGCCCTATAAAATCTATGATTCTATGTGTTTAAATAAAAAATATCGCAATAAACAAACAAAAAAATATAACATGAAAAGTAAAGTTTTAAAATCGAGCCTATTCGCTTTAGCGATCGCGACAGCGCTTACTTCTTGCGCTAAAAATGAAGGCTACACAATCAATGGTAAAATTGCCGGATTAGATAAAGGCATGGTTTATCTAGAATATGCAGACGAAAAAGGAGATAAAAAAATTATCGATTCTGCTGAGGTAAAAGAAGGTGCATTTTCTTTTACTGGAAAAACGGGAGAGCCTTTATTTCATACAATAAAAATTAAAGGGCAGGAATACGGAGCGTATTTTCTTTTAGATAATGAAGACATAACACTTGAGGCAAAAAAAGATTCTGTTTTTAATGCAAAGGTAACAGGAGCTACACAAAACGGATTCTACAAATCGTACTACGATAACGAATTCAAAAAAATACAAGCTATTGCTGGTCCGATTTACAAATTATCTGATTCATTGACACAAGGCGGAAAAGTAAAACTGACTGCAGAACAGCAAGCGATGATGGATAAAAAATGGAAAGATTTGGGCGCTTTCGCGGATGATCTAACAGACAAATTCATTAGAAAAAATAAAGATAATTTAGGAGGAGCTTTGGTAATTGAAGACCGAATTGTGTCTTACGGAACTCCTGAAAAAGTAAAAGAATATTACGGAATCTTATCTCCAGAAATGCAAAAATCTTTTTACGGAAAAAAATTAAAAGCGTCTATTGATCTTAACGAAAAAACAGCGATTGGTGTTGCTGCTCCTGAATTTTCTCAAACGGATATTAACGGAAAAGTCGTGAAATTATCAGATTACAAAGGAAAATATGTTTTAGTAGATTTTTGGGCTTCTTGGTGCGGTCCATGCCGAAAAGAAAATCCAAACGTAGTTTTAGCTTACAAAACGTATCATGACAAAGGGTTTGATGTTTTGGGAGTTTCTCTAGACGACAAAAAGAAACTTTGGGAAAAAGCAATCGAAAAAGACGGCTTAACTTGGACACATGTTTCTGATTTAAAAGGATGGCAGAATGAAGCTGCTGTTTTGTACGGTGTAAAAATGGTTCCAACGAACTACTTAATCGGACCTGACGGGAAAATCGTAGCTAAAAACCTTAGAGAAGCTGAATTGCAATCTAAATTGAAAGAAATTTTTAGCAAATCGTAAATAGTTAAGTATTCAGTGATCAGTTTTTTAGTGTTCAGTCCGATACCGAATTGTAACTGAACACTAAAGACCTGAACACTGAACACTAGATACAGAACACTCCAATAAAAACTTCAAAAAAATGAAAAAATACATCTTTCTGGGCTATTGCTCACTAGCATTCTGCGCCCTTATGTCAGCGCAAGGCAAATCGGTTAACTTCAAGAAAGTTAAAGAATTAGGCGGAATTGAAGAATATTTATACCAGCCAAACGGAATGAATGTTTTGCTTTTGCAAGACAATGCTTCGCCTGTTGCAACTGTACAAATTGTATATCGAGTAGGCTCTAAACATGAAGTTTTAGGAAACACTGGATCGACACACCTTTTAGAACATTTAATGTTTAAAGGAACGCCAACTTTCAACAAGAAAAACGGAAATACCATTACTGATGTTCTCCAAAATACTGGAGCACAATTAAATGCGACAACTTGGTACGATAGAACCAATTATTTTGAAACTTTGCCAAGTGATAAAATTGAATTGGCGCTTCAAATTGAAGCCGACAGAATGCGAAATTCTTTATTGTTGAAAGAAGATAAAGAAGCAGAAATGACGGTGGTTCGCAACGAATTTGAGCGTGGAGAAAACAATCCGAATAGTTTATTAGACAAAGAAATCTGGGCTTCGGCTTATATCGCGCATCCATACCATCATTCTACAATTGGTTGGAAATCGGATATCGAAAAAGCGCCGATTGAAGTATTGAAAAACTTTTACAATACCTATTACTGGCCAGATAATGCTACTTTAACGATTATCGGAGATTTCAAAAAAGATAATGTTTTTGAATTGATCGAAAAGTACTTCGGAAAAATCACAAAAGCACCAAACGTAATGCCTCAGCCTTACACAGAAGAGCCTGAACAATACGGTGCTCGCAAAATTGTCGTAAAAAAACCAGGAGAATTAGGCGTTGTAAACAAAGCATATAAAATTCCGGGAGCATTACATGAAGATCTTCCTGCACTGAATATTTTAGGGGAGATTATTGGCGTTGGACCTTCAGCAATTTTAAATAAAACTTTCGTAGACACGCGTTTAGGAATTTATTCTTATGCAAATGCAACGAACTTTAAAGAAGTTGGACTTTTCACGATTGGCGTTGGTTTCCCAACCACTTCTAAACACGAAGATATCGATGCTAAAATTAGCGAAGTCGTAGCTAAAATTCAGAAAGAAGGTGTAACTCAAGATGAGGTAAATAGAGTTGTAGCAAAAATCAGCGCACAAACTATTTTAGCACGTGATGGTTCTGGAGTTATTGCATCAGAACTAAACGAAGCCATCGCTTCTGGAGATTGGACAGATTACGTTACAGGAGTTGACCGATTGAAAAAAGTAACTCCAGCAGATGTTTTGCGTGTAGCCAATAAATATTTGGTTGAAGACCAAAGCACAACAGGATATTTTGTTCCGAAACAATCTGGAAATCAAAATAATGATTCAGCTAAAGCGAATAATTATATGCCAGAAAATGGTCCGTTTTATTACAGACATTCAGAGGAAGGTCATATGCATGAAGAGACATCATCAGTTCCAAACTCAATTAAAAATACCGTAGAAGAAATAACTGCTGAGGAAATTCTAATCGAAAAATCAGCTTCTGCTTTCAAAAGAGAAAAAGTATCTGGAATTGATGTTGTTTCAGTTAAAACTTCAGCAAAAGATTTCGTTACCGTTGCCGCTAGCATTTCGTTAGGAAATTATGCCAGCGAAACTAAAAATGATATTATTCCAGCCTTAACCGCTTCGATGTTATCAAAAGGAACAACACTGAACGACAAATTTAAATTTTCAGAAAAACTGCAGAAATTAGGCGTTAATTTAAATGTAAATGCTTCTACATTCAAAGTAAATATTGGGTTTAAATGTCTGAAAAAAGATTTGGATCAAGTAATTGCTTTATTAGCAGAAGAATTGAGAAATCCGTTGTTTGATGCTAAAGAATTCGAAAATTTGAAACAGCAGTTTATTGGAAATACACAACAAGGTTTGAATGATCCAGGCGAGAGAGGAAGCATTGCTTTATCTCAGGCCATTTATCCAAAAGGAAATCCAAATTACAGTTTAAGCGTTGAAGACAATATTGCAAACATCAAAAACGCAACTTTGGATGAAGTAAAAGCTTTCCACAAAAAATATTTTGGAACAGCTTCTATGCGTCTCGTAATTGTAGGAGATACGGAGGGAGCAAATTTAAACGCCTCATTAAAAAAATCATTCAAAAACTGGAACGGAGGAGTTACTGAAAAACTGAAATTTGAAGAAGCGACAAAAGCTGCGGCAAAAACAGAATTAGTAACCATTCCTGAAAAACCAAGTGCAGAATTATTCATTGGGCAGTTTACAGGATTAAAAAGAGCCGATGCAGATTACATTCCGTTTTTTATTGGAAATTATACTTTAGGAGCAGGTTTTGCAGGACGTTTAATGCAGACTGTACGCGATAATGATGGTTTAACTTATAGTATTTCTTCTGGTTTAGGAGGAAATATAGAAACAGGCGGTTACTGGTTTGTAAACGCATCATTTAATCCAAGTTTATTTGAAAAAGGTTTAGATGCGACTATGGTTCAAGTTGATAAATGGGTAAAAGAAGGGATCACAGCATCTGAATTGGAAAACAAGAAAACCAACTTAATAGGAAGTTTTAAAGTAGGAATGTCTACCACAAACGGAATGGCGAGAACGATTTTAAGTTTTATCGAAAGAGGTTTAGAGCCAAGTTACATCGATCAGTATCCAAAAGATATCGAAAAAGCAACTTTACAGCAGGTAAACGACGCGATTAAGAAATACATTCAATTGGATAAAATGATTATTGTTAAATCGGGTTCGCTTGATAAAAACGGTGAGCCTTTGAAATAGTTTTTTTGCCACAGATTAAAGGATTTTTTTGATTAATCATTTTAATCTTATAATCTGTGGCAGATTATTTTACAGTAAGTACCCACAAAGGTTATAATCTAAAATCTAAAATCAACAATCTAAAATTTTTAATAGTCGTCTTTCATTATTTTCATTTTTAGAATCTGAATTAGTAAGCCAAATTCTGTGAAAGACCAAAAGAGCTGTTTTGCCGACAGCTCTTTTTTTCAACAAATCAAACCAAAAAACAAATGAGAAATACCATAATTGCAATTCTGTTATTGTTCTCGGTTTCCATGTTCGGACAAATGTATAATCCGGTAAAATGGTCGACAACTGTAGAAAAAATTTCAGATAAAGAATATATTTTAAAAGCCCAAGCCGTGATACAATCTGGCTGGCATTTGTACGGACAATATATAGAAGAAGGTGGCCCATCGCCAACAGCTTTTACTTTTAAGAATCAGCCGAAAAAATTCGAATTGATCGGAAAAACGAGCGAAGACAAGGGACACGAAACGGTCGATAAAATCTTCGACATGAAAATTAAATATTTTGAAGATAAAGCCGTTTTCACTCAAAAAATCAAATTCACTTCTGCCGATATTTCAAATATTGCTGCCGAAGTAGATTTTATGGTTTGCGATGACAGCAATTGTTTGCCGCCATCTACAGAAGAACTGACGTTTAAAATTCCGAGCGAAAAGAAATTGGCTTCCGCCGAAGAAACTCCGATTGTCAAAGAAGATTCTGTAATTACAGAAAAAACGGTTGCTGAGAAACAAGAAAAAAATTCAACAGAAATTACAGATTCGCCAAAGAAAACAGAATCGAGAGGATTGCTGACCATTTTTATTTTAGCTTTTTTATCTGGTTTTGCAGCTTTGTTGACACCTTGCGTTTTTCCGATGATTCCGATGACGGTAAGTTTTTTTACCAAACAAAGTAAAAGCAAAGCAGCAGGAATTAGAAATGCCATGATTTACGGATTTTCAATCGTGATTATTTACGTTTTATTGGGTTCAATCGTAACCGCAGTTTTTGGTGCCGATTCGCTAAACGCACTTTCAACAAATGTTTGGTTCAACTTAATTTTCTTTATCCTATTGGTCGTTTTTGCCTGTTCGTTTTTGGGAGCTTTCGAAATTGTTCTGCCAAGTTCATTAGCCAACAAAGTCGATTCGCAAGCCGATAGAGGAGGGTTAATTGGAATTTTCTTTATGGCATTAGCTTTAGCGATTGTATCATTTTCTTGTACAGGGCCAATTGTAGGAACGTTGTTAGTTGAAGCGGCTTCAAAAGGCGGAATCGCTCCGATTGTCGGAATGTTAGGATTTTCGATTGCCATTGCATTGCCGTTTTCATTATTTGCGGCTTTTCCAGGCTGGTTAAATGCACTGCCAAAATCGGGCGGATGGCTGAATACAGTAAAAGTAGTTTTAGGATTTTTAGAATTGGCTTTGGCTTTCAAATTTTTATCCAATGCCGATTTGGTTTTACAATTGCATTGGTTAGAAAGAGAAGTTTTTCTGGCGGTTTGGATTTCCGTTTTCGGAATGCTAGCTTTTTATTTATTCGGAAAAATTACATTGCCACATGATTCTCCGCTAAATCATATTTCGGTTGGAAGATTAGGTTTCGGATTAATTGTTTTAAGTTTTACGATCTATCTAATTCCAGGACTTTGGGGCGCGCCGTTAAAGTTAATCAGCGGATTTCCACCTCCAATGCATTACAGTGAATCTCCAAACGGACTCGGAGTTTCGGGTAATTCCGAATTAAAAATAACAGGTTCTTTACCAGAAGGCGCAGAACACGGTCCACAGAATATTATCACTTTCCATGATTACAACAAAGGAATGGAATATGCTAAAAAAGTAGGAAAACCAGTTTTATTAGATTTTACTGGATATGCCTGCGTAAATTGCCGAAAAATGGAAGAATTGGTTTGGTCAGATCCAAAAGTTTTGGGTGTTTTAAACAACGATGTGATTTTGATTTCACTTTATGTAGACGATAAAAAAGAGCTTCCAGAAAACGAACAATATGTTTCTGAAACAACTGGAAAGAAAATCAAAACTATTGGTAATAAATGGAGCGATTTACAAATTAAAACCTATAAAGCCAATGCACAGCCGTTTTACGTGATTGTTGATCATAAAAGTGCAAATTTAACTGAGCCGTCAGCTTATAATCCGAATATTGAAGAATATTATAGTTGGTTACAGAGTGGGGTTCAGAATTTTAAAAAGTAAAATTTTTTTTATGAAATTGTAATAGCTTTGAATATTGCCTTAAAAATAAAAAAACCTGCAAATCCTATAATTTGCAGGTTTTTTATTTTTCTAATACTATACAAAAAGTCCTAATATAAATATTGAACTTTTTGAGGAGAGTGCAAGATTTGAATCTAAATTCTGGAATGCTTGTGTATTCTGATTTATCCGTTTTTTAAAGCGTTAATGCTTGGTAATTCTAATAAAATTTTGTTTTTATTTTTAAAATATAAAGTGTTGGCTTTATAGTTTTTTTGCTTTTAAGACTTAATCCGCTTTGAGTGTAAAATAGGCAGCATTTTGTTCAAATGATTGTTTTGTCCTTAAAATTTAGATTTTTGTAATTAGTATAATAGCTTTGTAATTGTTAGATTTTTAATTTATTATTTGGATAATATTAATGTTTTTTAATTTTATTTAGTCTAAATAAAATATTTTTGCGAGATATAATAATTTTTATGAAGGAAAAATATCTTAGCATTAATGCCCAAAATTTTCCCGAGATATATGATTTGTATTGGGATGAATTGTTCTCCTTCTGCCGGCATCATTGCGGTGACGAAGAAGGAGCAAAAGAAATTGTACAGCTCATTTTTATTAGTATCTGGGAAAGACGTGATGAGCTGCAGATAGAGACTTCTATGAAAGGATATCTCTACGGTGCAGCCAAACTTAAAATTTTAGAGTATCATCGAAGGAAGGCTTCTAAGGCCAAGTTTGATGTTGTTTATTCCGCCGAATTGGATACAGTATCGAATAACACTGAAGAGCATATTTTACACAAAAATCTCTTTGAGGAACTCCAATCAGCGATTAATAGTCTTCCAGAACGCTGCCGGCAGGTTTATTTAATGAGCCGTGAACAGGGAATGGATAACCGGTTAATTGCCGCCACGCTCACCATTACTGAGAAAGCTGTTGAAGGCAATATGACCAGAGCGCTCAGACATATCCGAAATCATTTAAAAGTTTTCCGCACTTTATTTATTTTTTTTACTCCTCTATGTAGGGTTACGGATGACTTATGCAACTATATAATTATATGACAAAGCTCATGAAAGTCTTAATAACATCAAATTTATTAGAAAAGTATGCACGTAACGAATGTGATGCCGCTGAAAAAGCAATGGTTGAGCAATGGCTAAGTGTATCCGATTCTGACAGTGAGATTGTTTTATATCTGCAAAAGCCAGAGCTAAAAGAGCAGATGTGGAATGAAATTGCGTCTCAAACTATACATGCCAAATCCAAATTCCCTGTTAGAATTCTCTATGCAGTGGTTAGCACGGCAGCATGTGCTTTATTCGGAATTATAAGTGCGAATTACATTAGTCCAGAATCCTTCCGATCAGATATTTTGGTAAACAATATGAATGGCCAGGAGGTAAAGAAAATTAATATCGGCAGTCTTTCTTTTTTGGTTGAACCAGGAAGCCAATGCAATATTTCAACAGATTTTTTTGGAGAAGCGGCTAACATAGAATTTTGCGGGGCTGTTTCTGTTAGCAGTGATTCTGCTACAACGCAAGAATTTAACATTGGTACCGGCACTTCAAGCTGTGACGATACCTACCAAGATAAAGTAAAATTGCGAAAAGGACAAACCTATCTTGCAATGACAGATGATGAATATAATGTAATAACAGCAACTAATGATGAAATAGCAGAAGGTCTGCCAAGAGTGTTTAGCTCTAGACTGTCAAATAGATTTAATTTATAAACGCCTTTAAATATATAAGCAGAGCGATACTGCCATAATGGAGAAGTTATCGACTTAGATACAGATTATGCAATTTTACAGATTCTTTTTTTTGATTGTTTTTTTAGCGGTTTATGGAACTGCAGATGCTCAGAATAATGTTACAATAATTGGCTATGTTTTGGGAGAGGATAATCAGCCTTTGGATGGTGCGACAATCCGTATTCTGAATACTGGTAGTGTAGTGAAAACAAACGGCACGGGTCAATTTGCTTTTGAGAATATAACTTCAGGAAAATACCGATTGGCTGTATCAATGGATGGTTATCGAGAGGAAGAAATAGAAGTTAAGGCAGGAGAAAAGAAGAAAGAAGAAATCATAATCATATTAAAATCTGCTTTAGTGGCATTAAAATCTGTTGATTTAGTTGGAAAAACTATCGAAACAAAAGTGAAAGAACAGCCATTTGCAGTTTCAGTAATCAATGCCAAGAAACTTGCTGAGCGTGACGTAGATATGAACCGTTTACTAGACGGGACATCCGGAGTACGAGTGCAGGAAACAGGAGGCATGGGTTCAGATTTTAATTATTCGATAAACGGATTATCAGGTAAGGCAGTAAAAATATTTGTAGACGGTATTCCCATGGAGAATTTTGGTTCGTCATTCAGCATCAACAATTTTGCAATCAACACCATTGACAGAATCGAAATTTACAAAGGCGTTACTCCGGTTGCATTTGGAGGCGATGCGCTAGGCGGTTCTATTAATCTTGTGACTAAAACTCGATCTAAAAATTATCTTGATATATCACAAACGGCAGGTTCTTTTAATACGTATCGTACAGCATTATCGGCAAAGTGGCGTGGCAGCTCGGGTTTTACTGTGCAGACCAATTCTTTTTTCAATTATTCAGAGAATAATTACCCTGTCTGGGGGCCGGGAGTACAAGTTGCAGGAGAGGGAGGAAGACCCATTCCAGGAAATCCAAAATTTAAAAGATTTAATGACGATTACCGTTCATACACTTTAAGAGCCGATGTAGGATTTACCAATGTGAAATGGGCGGATGTTTTCTTATTAGGATTTACTTTATCCGATCAGGATCGAGGTATTCAAACAGGAACAACAATGGCTCACGTGTATGGTGATGTACGTTATCAGGAGAAATTTATAATGCCGTCTTTAAGATATTCAAAAAAGGGTTTTTTATTTTCTAATTTAAATGTTGATCTGTATGCCTCTATAAATGAATTAAGAGGAACCACAACAGATACCAGCTCCTATAAATATGACTGGTCGGGAAAAGTTATAGCTACTGCGGCAAACGGTGAAATGAATAGTTATAAAGCTTCAAAATCAATATATTCTTTTCAAGATGATACACAGCTGGTGCGAGCAAATTTCGCTTATCAGATTAAAAATAATCTGCAAATTAATCTGAATTATGTGTTTAGTGGCACTTCAAGAAAAGGTAACGATCCAATCGCAACGGCAGAATGGACTATTCCTTTGAGGTTTCCTCAGGATTTGAGCAAACATATTGCGGGTTTGTCTTACGAAGTTTCTCTTCTGGATAGGCGATGGACGAATATTTTCTTTGCTAAATATTTTGCCTATGATGCATCGGTGACTTCTTTCGATTATAATGGAGGAAGTGATAAAGAATTGTTCTATCAAAATACCAGCGATAATGTCTGGGCTTTTGGTTATGCATCGACTTTTCTGCTTCCGCGAAAATACAGTTTAAAATTTTCTTTAGAAAATGCTGCTAGACTTCCAGAAGCACTTGAAGTATTAGGAAATGGAAATACAATTCTAAATTCGCCAAATCTGCAACCTGAAAGAAGTTTAAATGTCAACGCTTCTATCCAAAAAAATATAGAAGGGAATTTTCAGAATCTGGATCTTGGTCTAAATCTGTTTTTTAGAAATACCGAAAATTTTATCTGGCTGGGAGAAGGTTACCAATTGGGAACTACCAAGTATGAAAATCTAGGAAAAACGCGAACAATTGGCTTTGAAGCTGAGGCAAACTATTCTAGAAAAAAAGGATTTGAAGCGTCTGTCAACTTTACGTATCAAGATATCAGAAATATGCAGCGTTTTGAAACAAACGGTGCTCCGAATCACGTGTACAAAGACCGCTTGCGCAACACGCCTTACATTATGGGAAATGCTGAAGTCCGTTTGTTTTTAGACGAGATGTTTCGCATAAAGCCCAAAGTTTCCTTTTTTGCCAGCACGCATTATGTACATCAGTATTATCTGGGTTGGCCGAGTCTGGGCAATCCGTCTCAGAAAATGTACATCCCGACACAATTTGTTCAGGATGCGGGGCTGGGCTATGCTTTTGGGCAAGGACGATATAGCGTAAATGCGTCCTGTCGAAATATACTAAACAAACAGGTTTATGATAACTTTTTACTGCAGAAACCGGGTAGGTTTTTCAGTCTGAAACTTAGATATTTTTTACAATAACCAACTAAATTTAAATGAAATGAAAATGAAATCATTTTTGCAAAAAGGACTATTTATTGCGGCATCGGCCTTTTTATTTTCTGCAGTTTTTACATCTTGCAGTTCAAAATCAGATGATCCAGAAATAGAACCAGAACCAAGCGCAGAACATTTTACTATTGCCAGCTGGACTCAGGACTTGCAGTATATTGCTTCTGCCTCTTCATTAACAGAAGGAAGCCTCAGTTTTAAAGGAAAAGGATTAGAGGCTAATGGTTCTCGTTATATCTGGCACAAACAATATGTTTATCTAATGAATCTTCCGCAGAAAAAATTCATTCAGTACGAAATGGGTAAAGACGGAAGTTTAAAAGAAAAAGCTTCAATTTTGACAGATGGTGTTGTACCAAATTACTTTCAGTCTTTAAATATTGTAGATGATAATACAATGCTGGTTCTAGGAGGACTTGACCTAAATAACGGTACGATCGGATGGGCAAGAATTAAGCTGAATGACTTTGTAATTGAAGCAAAAGGAACCATGACGGTACCTTATGATGCTGCAAAAGCAGGAGTTCAATTCTCAGTAGGTAAAGCATATGTTGATAATGGAAAACTAATTTTAGGAGGGTATTTCTATGACAACGAATCAAAGGGCTACATCGCAGACGGAGTTAAAGCTTTGGTTTACGATTATCCTGCAATGACTAATATGAAAGTGATCAGAACTACGGTAACTGATGCAGGTATTGGCTACGATTATTTACACTCATTAGATACAGATGAAGAAGGGAACCACTATTTTGTAGCAAGTGCTGGTAAATTTTGGACAGGTATGGGCGGAAAATCAGGAGTTGTCCGCATCAAAAAAGGTGAGGCAGATTTTGACAAAGATTATTTTGTCGATGTAACAACGCCACTTGGCAAACAAGCTTGTTTAATGGGAATAAATTACATGGGTAACGGAATTGCAATCGGAACCGTTCAATATGAAGAATTAATGACTTCTGTGAGAGACCGTTTAAAAAACGTTGGACAGTTGGTAAGAATTGATTTAAAGAATAAAACTGTTTCTTTAATTAATACACCTTTAAGTCCAGTTTCAATGGTTCGTTCACCACTAGTATATCAAGGAAAATACTATACAGCGATCTCGCCTGTAGATGACATTGCTTCAATTTATGAAGTAGATGCTGCTGGAGCGTTTAAAAAAGGTCTTACTCTAGATGGAGGAGGATCAGTGAGCGTGCAGTTAATTGCACCACATCCTACTAAATAAAAAGAATTTAATTTTTCAATAAACCAAAATAGTCAGAAGAGATTCTGACTATTTTTTGGTTTAACATCAAGCATTTTTTCCTGCAAATTTTGGCTATAAAATTATAACGACCGGATTATTTATATATGAGGAAGATTTTTAATAAAATACATTTGTGGCTTGGCCTGATATGCGGACTGGTTGTTTTTCTAAGTATGTTTGCTGCCAGTATTTTTGTTTGGGACGAAGAACTTTCGTTATGGTACCATAATGAAAAGTATTTTGTACCCGAGATTAAAAACAATGCTCTGCCGCTTGACACACTCGTATCTATTGTTAGGAAGAAACATCCTGAAGCCAATTATGTAGAAATAAAAAGCGATAAGCGTAGGAGCTATTGTTTTAGCAGTTATAAAGAAAATACCAAACCGCACTGGACCGCGGCCGGAGATTACGAAATATACAGCCTCTTTTTTATTGATCAGTATACAGGAAAAGAATTGGGAGAAGTAGATTTAAGATACGACTGGATTTTTAATCTCAGATTGCTTCACCAGAATTTATTATTGGCTTATGATATTGGACATTACATAGTAGGATTTTCAACCTTGTTTATTTTTGTTCTAGTTCTTACAGGTATTTATTTGTGGTGGCCCAAAAACAAAGCGGCTTTGAAGCAAAGAATGTGGTTTCGCTGGAAAAGAACAACAAGATGGAAACGTAAAAATTATGACATTCATAACATAGGCGGTATCTATACTTTCTTGTTTATATTAATTTTTGCTATCACAGGACTTGTCTGGACTTTTAATTGGTGGACTAATGGAATTTATATTATTTTAGGAAATGATCCGGACAAGGTATGGAGTAAGCCACCAGAAATTAGTATTGCAAATTCTGAAAGAGCAACTAATCCTTTTGAGTACATTGTACAGCATACAAAAGCAAATGTAACTGATTGGACAAATTTAGGCTTTTCAATTCCTGAAAAACTAGACCAAACTCCAATTCCGATAACCTCTTTTGTAAAGCACAAAGGAAACTCAGGATGGGATGAATCTGATAGTTATACGTATAACAGTCATTCTAAAGAAAACTATTTTACAGTAACGCATAAGGATAAAACACTTGGAGCAAAATGGCGAAATAGTAATTATGCTATTCACACAGGAAGTATTTACGGATTGCCAACTAAAATTTTAGCTTCTGTAGTTTCGTTGTTTTGTGCCTTTCTTCCCATAAGCGGTTTCTTAATTTGGTGGGGCAGAAACAAGAAGAAAAGTTTGGCAAAAGACAATTTGAAATCATAGAGAAAAGATATCAAACTCCCATATCGTAAAAATCATTTTATAAGTTATAAAGCCTACTTATAGAGCTTACCAGTAGTTGTCAACAGAGTAATGATGCAGTACGAGATCTGCTATATCAAAGGATAGGTTTTCATTGCCATTGGTAAATGCAACAACAGTCATTCCTGCATTTTTACCAGCCTGCATACCATGATAAGAGTCTTCTATAACGATACACTTTTCTGGTAAAACGTTTAGTTTTTTTGCTGTTGTCAGGTATACAGCTGGATTAGGCTTTCCCTGTTTTTCATGTTCAGATGAAGAAATTGCGTCAAATAGGTCAAGAATTCCGGTTCTTTCCAAGCTTACAGAAATAAATGATTCAGGTGCATTTGTTGCAAGACCTATTTTGTAATTCATTTTTTTTAAATGTTCAATAAATGGTCTTACATTTTCTATAAAACAATCTTCTGTGTTTATTAATTCAACAACTCTTCTGATTACCATTTGTTCGACTTCTTCTAATGAAAAATTATCCCACGGATATTTTGCAAACCAGAAGTTTGTTACTTCTCTAGTCGTCATGGTCTTGGTAAGCTGGCAGTCCGAATCAGAAAGTTTTACACCTAAAGAACTGAATATTTCATTCTCTGCCTTGAGCCAGAAAGGTTCGCTATTTATAACTACGCCGTCCATATCAAATATTACAGCTTCTTTATTTTTCATATGTTACTTTAGTATCATTTAATATCGTAATCTTCAATAAGGATGACAATGCGACCTAAAGCGGATTTCATAATTGGAGTATATAAATTTAGAATCCAAATATACAAAATCCGTTTTAAGAGCCTATTTTATTGATGTTAAGAATTGATTCTAATAAATAGTCTGTATTTAAACAGAAGAAAATCACAAGGATTTTGTTCTGCTTTTATAACGTATTTTTAGTTTTAGAAAAACAGATAAATTGAGTTAGGAAATAGTCTTTAGTATTTGACGACCTTCCTCCCAGCTAGTGTGTCCAGATGCCGCATTGATGTGTCCTGCATTTCCAATGTTGATAAATTTACTTCCCCAGCATTCAGCAAAAAACCTCGCGCGTTCAAGTGAAACCCATACATCATCTGCGCTTGCCACAATTATGGTTGGAAAGTTAATTTGATCTAAAGGAATCGGAGCAAATCCTGTAGCGGGAAAAGTATACTGGGGAGCTTCCAGATCACTTGGAGCTACAAGCATGGCTCCTTTGATTTTCCTCTTGTATTTTGCTGCCCAGTGTGCAATTGTCGAACATCCTAAACTGTGTCCGATCAGCACAACTGATGAAGGATCAAATTCCGATACTTTTTTTTCAATAGCCTCAATCCAGTCTTCACAAGCAGGTTTTTCCCATTCCTTCTGTTCAACTCGATAGAAATTTTTTCCTGAATTTTCAAAATAGGTCTGCCAGTGATTCTCTCCTGAATTACCCAAACCGGGTACGATTAAGTAATTAGTCATCTATAAATTTTCTTTTTGGTTTTAGCAATATTTGCACGCCTCAAGGCAATACTGTAAATTCGCATTTTTAATTTCTGTAAAAATAAAGAATGGGATTTAGTGGCGCAATAGCTAAATTTAACCACTGCTTAAAATAAAAAAATGAAAGCCACTTAGCCGAATTACTTTAAATAAATAATCTTTCGCTAATTGTATCTTTACCGCATAATCGAGAAATACTTTTGAAAACTTTATTTTTTTATAAGTATCTTAAAATCAAACTTTTTGTATTTTTTAGTTTTGAGTAAAGAAAATTTTTCTTACATTTATGATGTTGGTTTGCATCTGGAAGGTTCTCCAATGCTGCACTTTACAAAAGCTTATATTGCCCCCCGGTATAAATTTTTGCGGATTTGTTAATTATTTATCTAACTGCATAATTTTTTTAAGCTATGGCACAAGAGCGCAATTTTCCCATGACTATTTTTCTGGCAGAGGATGATGAGGATGATAGTATATTGTTTTTGGAAGTAGTCAGAGAACTGCATCCTGATATAACGGTCAAGGTTTCCCAAGACGGACAGCAGCTTTTAGACGATCTTCGTAGATCCCAAACAGATCAGCCAGAAATTTTATTTCTCGATATCAATATGCCCCTGAAAAACGGCTTTGAATGCCTGAAAGAAATTAAGGACAGTGACAGTTACCACGACATGAAAATAATTATGTTTTCTACCAGCAGCAGCACGATGCATATTGAAATATCTTATAAACTTGGTGCTGACTTTTATGCGGTTAAACCCGGCTCATTTCAACATCTTAAAGAAATGCTTGCAGAAATACTGGCGATAGACTGGAAAACGGCGCTACGAAATAAAAAAAACTTTCTTCTGGTTGCCAAAAAGATGAATGTACTTTAACAAAAACAGCCCCTTCACAGGAGCTGTTTTGTTCAATTTACGTAATAGAATTAAAAAAATCCTTGCTACGATTATTTAATATCAGTAACAGACGATTCTTTCAGAGGCGATAAAGATAATTTAATAGAAAGATCAGAGAGGCTTGAAAGCTGCTCGATATTCAATTGCTGGATTATCTATCGTATAACGCCTGAAAAAAGTATTATTTCTTTGGTATCAAGGTACTATAATTGTCTTTTTATTTATTATGCTCTTTTGAGATGTTATTGAACCTCAATAGATCTTGCTATTTCAAAAACATTGCCGAACCTTTTGAAAGTTTCGCGGGCTGCATCTACTGTATTTGCGATATCTGTTTCAGTTTGAGGAAGAATATTCAGAACCGAGGTGAACGATGCCCATTTCTGGCCAGATTCATTTCCATAACCGCTAAAAAAAGAAAATCCTTTTTCAATTCCTTTTTTCTGCAACATCTGTACAATGTACGGTCCACCCATAATAGAACCTTCAAGTACATATAAAGCGCCCATTGCCTGAATAGGATTTTTTATTTCAGTCGCCGAAGCAGCAGGAAGATTTTCAATGCTGCCGCCTAACTCTTCGATATCGGTTTTGATGTAGGATGAATCACAACGTTCGCTGTAATCAGATAATACTGCATTGATGTAAGGAGCTATTGCTTTTTCAACCGCATTAAAATAAGCATAAAAGCATTTTAGAAGTTCTATATAATCTGCGTCACTGCTAATGTTTTTTATGCGAAGTACCACTTTTTTCTCTGTTTCCTGATTATCCGATTTCGTTACTTCGGAAATAAATCAAGTTTTGACATCAGTTGAACAACAGGCAATAGCTTTTAAGTACAATATGTTTTTTCGAAGAAATAGGATCAAGTCTAAATGTTGTGGGGAAATATTAAAAAGTCGATTTTTGTATTTTAAATATTTTTAAAATGCAGGATTCTTTTATTGATCTTCTCAAGTTATTGTTGCCAGAAATTATCGTTGATTATTTCGAACTTACTTCTTATGAAAAAGGAGAAGAGATTCTACATTTGCATCTAAAAGAAATCAATTCGATTCCAAAAGAATATCGAGCTTCTAAATTAAGCTCAAAAGTGTTCTTTGACGAAATAACGGTTCAGGATTTTCCAATCCGCGGACATCAGGTATATCTTCACATTACCCGCAGAAGATGGCTTAATGAAGATACCGGAAAAGTAGTTTTCAGAGATTGGAATCTAGTAGCAGACGGAACTCGTGTAACCCAGGAGTTTGCTTCTTTTTTAAAAGAAATCAATCGATTCCAGCCCAAATGATTGCAACACCATTGCTTCTTTTTACGGAGTAAACGGTAAAAATCTGCTTCATCAATATAAAGATTTTTTAAGTGATTTTAAAATTTGGGATCAAAAGAAACACGCAAAAAAGTGGCTTGTTTTTCCTAAGAATATTGGCAGACGTTTATCAATAGACGAAACTTCTTTATCAAATGGAGAATTATATACTATCGTGACCAATAAATCAGCAAGAGGCAGAAAGGGGACAATTGTAGCAATGGCGGCAGGAACCAAAGCAGAATCAGTTATAGAAGTTATCGATAAAATACCTTTAAAACGGCGAAACCAAGTCAAAGAAATCACTCTGGATATGGCTGGAAATATGAATCTGATTGCTAAAAAATGTTTTCCTAATGCAGTTCGGGTTACCGACCGTTTTCATGTTCAGAAACTGGCCACGGAAGCTTTACAGGAAATTAGGATTAAATACCGCTGGCAGGCTATTGATCTTGAAAATGAAGCCATAGGGAAATCCAAGAAATCAAACAGAAAATACGAGCCTGAGATACTTAGCAACGGAGACACATTAAAACAGCTTCTTGCAAGAAGCCGTTATTTTTTATACAAAAGCAAATGTAAATGGTCTGAAAATCAAGCAGAACGTGCTCAGATACTCTTTGGATTATATCCCAATATTCAGACAGCATACAATCTGACCCAAGATCTGCGTACTGTTTTTGAGAAAACAAGTAATAAAATAATAGCTTTTGCCAGACTCGCCAAATGGCATGAAAAAGTAAATCAAGTCGGATTTAAATCATTCAATGCAATATCCAGAACTATAACAAATCATTATCAGACGATATTGAACTATTTTGACAACAGAAGCACAAATGCTTCAGCAGAATCTTTCAATGCAAAAATAAAAGCTTTTAGAGCAAAATTCAGATGAGTTAGAAATGTAGAATTCTTTCTCTTTAGACTTACTAATCTTTATGCATAATTTTAGTCTTCCACAGGTTTTTGGATTGATCCTTAATTAGTCTTGCTCCACAGGTTTTCGTATTGATCCTTTAATTTTGTGCAGTTTTGAAAAGAATGCAAAACGCTCTAAAAGCAAAAAAGCCAGTAAATCATCGGATTTACTGGCTTTAAGACATTTTTTAGGGCTTTTTGAAAAGATTGAAAACTTAAGTTTTCCGCCTTTTTGGCCTTTCCGTGGGGAGAGCAGGATTCGAACCTAACGCTTGAAACCTGCATATTTCCTGCATTTATAATTTTTAAAAATTAAAGTGCCACGATTTTGCCATAAAACTTTTGTTGTGTGAATATTTTATTTAATGTGTTGATTTTAAAGTTTTTGTATTGTTTTTTTGTGGTTTTAATTTGATTTTACAATAATTGCGTAAAATTTTAAAATTGATTGATTTGTCCTGTTTTTTTATTTTACCAACAGATCTACGTGGTTTTAAAGATGTGGTACCCAGCTTTTTCTACTCTAAAAGTCTTGCCTACCAATAATAGTAATAATATCTATTCGTTCATCTCCATATATTCGGTAGTAAATCGTATCTACACCGCAAACACAATAACGATATCCTTTTTTGATGTGGTTGGCAGATGGAAATAAAAATGGATTTTGTTCTATTTTGTCAAAACAATCGTAAAACATATTGAAATAGTGGTCAGCCTGATCTATTCCAAACTTGCCGACACCATAGTAATAAATTCTTTTTAAATCTTCTTTGGCTTCGCTACTCAAATAATAGCTATACATCTCCCAAACCCTTTTTAAACTCGGCTAACATTTCCTCTCTAGTTTGTTTTTTTGTGAAACCGCTTTTTTCTCCCTTATCTATTTTAGCTCTAACGAAGTCATAAAACTCTTCTTGCGAACGTGCTTTTTTGATTAAATAGTTAATAGCTTCACTTTTGCTGCTGAACTCTTCTGAGTTAACTTGATTTTTTAACCATTCTTCATTTGGAGCTGTCAATGATATACTTTGTCGTGTCATAATAATAAAAGCTTTTGAATTGGTGTAAATTTACACCAAATAAAATAAAATACAAAAAGATTCTGTCAAAAACTTGTATTCCGAAAAGCGCCTTAGCTTTTACTTGCAAAAAAGGTATCAACTGCGTTCTTTTCTCAAAGATTAAAATTAGAGAGTGTAAATATCTCAACAATATTGTCGAACAAGACCATCGGTTCATTAAGTGGCGCATTCAAAATAGATTAGGTTATAAAAGTTTTGAATCGGCCAAACGGACGCTAAGCGGAATTGAAGTAGTGCATATTCTGAAAAAGAATCAAATGGTAGGGCGAGGGATATCTATTTTTAAATCATTCTTTAAATTGGCGAGCAGTTTTATACAGCTCCATGGTTTAACAGCATGAAAAAGAAGTAGTGTTTGATAGTGACTTTGAGCCGAAATCGGGTGGTCACTTTATGCTGAAAGTGTGGTCAGTTTGAACGTTTTTTACATTAAGGATTATATGTTGACACTTCGATTTTAAACTTTTGATGCATAAAGATTTAATTCTCGCATGCATTTAAGAACGGTGTCTGCCGATACCTGATTTCCCGATTTTTGAAGTTCAACCGATATGCGCTTCGACCCATACGTCATTCTAGACGCTAAAAATATGGACGTTATTTCTTCCTTGAGCTTCATTTTCCATTTTTTCCTTTCCGAAATGTGATTTTTCTTCCATCTTTTGTAGCTGTCCAGACTTATGCCTAGTGTTGAACACATAAGGTAGGCTGAGAACCTGTTTTCATTTTCTGTTATGTATTGATACACTGCCGGCAGCCCATCACGAAGGCAGTTTGATGCACCACTTATAACTTCGAATTTAGCATCTGATTTTCTAATTTTTATTTCAAGATCGTATATTTTTTTTTCCAGTGGCGTTAATTTTGTTTTTCCATTAAAATGAAAGTTTTTTTCCCCGTTTATTATATAATCTTTCCGCCAGTGCAACAGCGAAGCGCTTGTAATACTGAATTCTGCGGCTAATTCCTCAAGGTTGCATTTTTCTAAGCTTAGCTTTACCAACTTGAGCTTGAAATCCCGGTGGTAGCATTTTTTGTTTTCTTTCATACGTGCATTACATTTTTTTCCATTCAAATGCATCCGTTAAATTCCTCTATTGTTTTGTAATTAAGAGCCGAATGCCTTCTTTTTCTATTATACCAGTTTTCGATGTAATCAAACAATTCGGTTCTCATTTCTTTTGGAGTTAGCAGCCTCTTCTGCTTTTTTATTAATTCTCTTTTTAAAGAATTAAAGAAGCTTTCTGCAACTGCATTATCGAAGCTGTCACCTTTGCGGCTCATGCTTTGAATGCAGCTGTGCTCTTTGAGGCTATTTGCGAATAATTTACTTGCATACTGTGTGCCCCTGTCAGAGTGGAATAATAAGCCTTTCTGCAGTCCGCGGTTATCTAAAGCCATTTTCCATGCTACAAGAACAGTGGTTTCTGTTGAAAGCCCCGAGCTTAGATTCCAGCCTACAACCTTACGGTCGTAAAGGTCAATAATTACGGTAAGATATAAAAAACGTCTTTCAATCTGTATATATGTGATGTCGGAAACCCAAACTTGCGATGCTTTATCTGCGGTAAACTGCCTGTTGAGTATATTGGGAGAAGTGTAGAGATTGTGTTTGGAATCTGTAGTTGCTTTATATTTTTTTTTGATTTTTCTCTTAAGCCCCATCTGTTTCATAAAAAATGAAACCTGATCTTCAGATATAAGAATGCCTTTTCTGTTTAGTTCCCTGGCAATCAGTACACAGCCGCAATACTGTTTGAATTCGAAGTAAACGGCAGCAATGGCATTTTTGAACATGGATACTTTAATTTCTCTTTGCGACAATGGCTGCTGTATCCTTAAATTATACATAGAAGTGGAAACTCCTAATGCGCGGCACATAATTCCAATAGGGTATTTCTTTTTGTTGCGATAGATGAAATTGTAAACTGCCTGTTTGCCTTGAGATTTAAATTTGATGCCTTCCTGCAGTATCTTCAGCCTTAGTTCGGATTCCCTAAGCTTTTTCTCTAATTCAAAAATTTTCGAGTCTTCGCAATACAATCTTTTTCTGCCTTTTCCAGGAAAACTACCTTCCTTATATTCTCTATATATTGTTCTCCATTTTGAGAGTAATTTGGAAGAAATGTCAAGCTCTTTAGCTGTCTGCGTAACATTCTGCCTTTCAAAGCTGAGAAGAACAGCGTTTTTTTTAAATTCTGGCGTGTGTCGTCTTTGTGTTCTTACCATTATCTGATATTATTCTAGATTGATGCATTTAAGCCAAAATATTAAAAAAGATTTAAGCACCTGCATGTTAATTAAAATGATAATGCTTAAGAAATAGCTGCCAAGAGCATTAGAAAACTATTTTATTCAGACGGATCCGTTTTTTTTAAATTTGGTCTTTAATGAAGCATGAAGTCCAAGCTCCTTCATATATTTTCCAGCAGTTGAGGCTGATATTCTGAATTCGGTATTGTGCAGCGCGGCTGCAATTCTATCTCTTCCATAGCACTGTGCAGATGCGGAAAATATGATGCTTATTTCTTCCTGTATTCTAATCTTTCTTTTATATTCATCTGTATTGAACCGGTTCTTCCATCTCATGTACGTGCCTCTGTTTACCTCTAGAACTTTACTCATGAATCTTACCGAGTATCTATTTTCATTATTCTCCATAAATTGGAAAATACTCAGTTTTCCATTATTTAGCAATTCTCCCGCTCTATGAAGAATCTCAAAAGCTAAGTTAGATTGATTTATCTTTTTTTCAAACTCTGAAAGTTTATAATTTTCAGAATTATTTTTTCTGGAAACAGTTCTTTTAAAACCAGCTAGTCCCTGTCTTTGATATATTTTCCTCCAAGTGTTGAGAGCGCCTTCGTATATTCCGAGTTCCTGTTCAAGTTTTGTTAAATTATTTTTTTTGTAACTCATCAGCACGGCATCTTCCTTAAATGAGGGATCGTAAATCCTGACTGTCTTTTTCATATATTCTGATACGATTTTCTTAATATTCGCTGCTGGAAGAATTGAACTGTTCGATAGTTCTATATTTCAATGAAGAATGAATTCTTTTCGTGTTGTACCAGTTCTCTATATAGTCCAATATTTCTTTTTTCAGTGCTTCTGAGGTTAGCAGTTCAGCGCTTCTATAGATCAGTTCTCTTTTGAATGAACTGAAAAAGCTTTCAGCAACTGCATTGTCCAGATGGCAGCCTTTGCGGCTCATGCTTCTAATACATTTATGCGCATCAATCTGGTCAATAAATGACCTATTGGCATACTGCACGCCTCTATCGGAATGAAATACCAATCCTGGTGAAACTTTGCGGTTCCTAACCGCCATTTCTAAAGCAGGTATTGTGGTTTCCTTGGTTAAAAGGCTTCCGCTCAGACTCCAGCCTACTATTTTGCGGTCATACAGATCCATCACAATCGTTAGGTATATAAATCCTGTTTTAGTTTGGATATAAGTAATATCAGAGACCCAGACTTTGGAGGGTGCATCAGTAATGAATTCCTGGTTTAAAATATTTGGAGCGGTGTTATAGCTGTGTTTCGAATCTGTCGTGGTTTTGAATTTTCTTTTTGCTTTGCTGCGTAATCCCAGTGCGAACATATAATTTGAAACCTGCCGCGGACCTATTTTAAACCCCCGACTGTTAAGCTCTTTTGTGATTTTATCCCTGCCGTAGCATTTTTTAGAGCTTAAAAATATGGAGGCTATTTCTTCTTTCAGCTCTGCTACCTCCCTGTGCTTCTTCGGAATTCCGTTTTTTTTCCATTTGAAATATGTGCGCTTGCAAATGCCAAGAATTTTGCACATCTGATGAATCGAATACTTATCTTCATGGTTTTTAATGAATTCATAAATAATCGGTTTGCCTTGAAAAAGGTAGGGAGTCGCAATTTTTAAAATTTCCAACCTGAGGTCCGATTTTCGGCTTTCCCTTTCAAGCTCAAAGAGTCTTTTTTGGTCTGGATGCACTCTTGGGTAACCGGGACCAGGGAAACTTCCTGATCCGAATCGATTATATTCACGGCGCCATCTGCATATCGTGCTGGCATATATTTTAAGTTCGTCGGCAAAGTCTTGCAAGCACTTTTTTTCATAGCTTAACTTTACAACATTCTCTTTAAAAGCAAAATCAAACTTTCTGTATTTTTTGGGCATAAGTGCTTTTTTATTTCATTTTAGATAGTTAAGTTAGTTTATTTAATCTTTTATATTATAAAAAATATAGAAAGTAGATTGAAATGAGCCAATGCATTTTATATCTACAATTTAATAAAATATACAAGTGCAAAACAGGAAGTCCTAAAACTTTCTGCATTTTTAAGTATTCGAACCTAAATTTATAAGGTATCGATTATCATTGTTGTCAGCTTCTGTGAAAAAGGATGTGCTACGATTTTGCCATGATGCTGGCTTAGCATTTTCTATATTAATTTGCTGGGGCTTTAATTGGAGAGTAATAGTTATTCTGGTGCAGTATCACAAAATAAATTTTAAATATTTTTTGTTTATTGGGTAGAGAGCGGTAAGGGAATTAAATAGTTTTTTAAAGCTGCAGAAAGTTTTGCACTGCCTTTTGTATGTCCTGGCGTATTAAACTGAGCGAATATTGCTTGGAGAGGAAAGCTGCAGCGTGGTTTTCTTGAGCAAACTTTTTATCTGCCTCACTCGAGGAAGTGGAATAGATGATCACGGGGATATCCTTAAACTTGGAATCCGCTTTAATCTGCTTTAGGAATGCCCTGCCGTCCATGATGGGCATGTTAAGATCCAGAAAGATAAGGTCAGGTTTTGCAAAGAAGCCGGATCTCACTTTTTCAAAAGCGGCGGCGCCATTCTCGGCCTGCTGGCACAAAACTGAGGGATGCTCCAAAGCTAATGACTCTTGAAAAATTTCGCGGTCATCCGGATCATCATCAATTAAAAAAACGGTTTTCATAAAATGGGTTAAGCGAATGTAAATATACAATTTTTCGCGATAATTTTAATCTTCCCCTTTTTTTGCCTGTGATTTTGGCAGTATCATTGCAAAAGTGCTCCCTAGGCCTTCTTCTGAGACGGCGCTGATGGTCCCGCCGTGGTTCTGGAGTATTTTCCGGCACATGGCAAGCCCGATCCCCATGCCTGCAAACTGGCCATTTCCATGCAGGCGCTGGAAGATATTGAATATCTGTTCGGAATGCTGTTGGGAGAACCCGATGCCGTTGTCGCTGATTTCTATTTTAAGATAATCTTGATCCGGCCCCTCAGACAGGCTGTTCTTGTCAGATTCGGAAAGGGGCTTTAGCCTGATGGAGATCAGCGGGGGGATATCTGGCCTGCTGTATTTCAGTGCATTGGACATCAGGTTGCCGAAGAGCTGTGCCATTTGCAGGGGAATGGCTTCTATTTCAGGGAGCACATCGCTCTGGATCACAGCATTTTTCTGCTCGATGACCAAGTCAAAATCCGCCAGGGTCTCCAGGATGACGGTGTTCAGGTCCACAGGCTCAAAATTCTTTTCCGCCTGGGAGAGCCTGGAGAACTGCAGCACGTCTTTTATCAGGTTTTCCATTCTTTTGGCCGAGCCGGTTATCTTGCCAAGGTAGAGGTCGGCTTTTTCAGGATTTTTATGCAGGTTGTTTTGCAGCATGTCGGCAAACACGCTGATTTTCCGTACCGGCTCCTGCAGGTCATGCGATGCGATATAGGCAAACTGGGAAAGCTCGCGGTTGCGCGCTTCCAGTTCGGCATTTGCCGCATTGAGCTCGGACGTCCTTTCGGAGACCTTGAACTGGAGCTCGTGCTGGAGTTCACGCTCTTTGGTCACATCCTGGGCTGTTCCGCTGATGCCCTCAGGGGTGCCGTCCTTGGAGTACAGCACCTGCGCATTGGCGTGTATGATGCGCTTTTGGCCTGTAACCTTGTTGGTAATGGGAAATTCGTAATCATAGGAATCTTCGGCATCGGCTGTGAACGCCTCTTTAAATGCCTCCATTACTTTTTCCCTGTAAGGATCTTCGATACGCTCCATAAATATGCCGCTGCTGCCGTGGTTATCGGCCAGTCCAAGCCACTCTTTGAAACGGTCCGAACAGGTAATGCTGCCGTCGGCCGCACTGAGGCCCCAAGTGGCCAGTTCGGCCAGTTCGATTGCGCCTTCGAGCGCCTGTGTGGTCTCTTCCAGTTTTTTGGATGCGGTGACCTGCTGTGTCACATCAACGGCTATGTCCATGATGCCGTAGATCTCGCCTTTGGAATTGCGGATGGGCGTATAGGTGAATTCAAAGTAATAGGTGCTTAGTTTTCCATCGACCTGCAAATCTGCCGGCATAGCGCGCCCATAGTATGTTTCCCCGGTGCGGTACACCTCCTGAAGTATATCGATAAACGGCTGGCCCTGTAGTTCGGGAACCGCATCGATGAACGGTTTTCCAATCACGTTGCGGTCTTTTCCCCAATAGCCGATCATGATGTCATTGGCAATTTCAATTTTCAGATCGTCACCGGTGAAAAGGCAGATCCCAACGGGGGACTGCTCTACCATTGAGGTTACCTTATGCTGGCTTTCGGTGACCGCCTGCCTGCCTGAGATGATTTCATCGATGTCCATGCAGAACCCTGCATAGCCTGCATATCGGCCTTCGGCATCATAGAATGGATCGCCTGCGGCCCTGCACCACATGGTTTCCCCCGTATGCTTTCTTGCCCTGAAAAGCGTGTCAAAGTGCCTTTTCGAGGCAATGGCATCCAGATAGGCATCTTTAGCCCTGTGGTAGTCTTCGGGCGCGATGGCGTAGGTCCAATTCCCTTTTAGCAGCTCCTGGTAGGGCATCCCGGTAAATTCGATGAGCGTCTTATTGAAATAGGTCATCCGACCATCCTTATCTGAGAGCCATAAGCCTGTAGGGGAGCTGTCGGTCACATTGCGGAACAGCGCATCTGCCTCGCGCTTGCTGATTTGAAGCTGCTCTTCGGCCTGCAGCAGCGCCAGACGGCTGTTGTCCTGCTCGGTGATGTCGGCAACGGTTCCCGAGAATGCAGAACCGTTTCGATGTGAATCAAACATCCTTGAGGCAGATATAGCAATCCTATGGATGCTTCCGTCCTCCCAGATCACGCGGGGCGTATAATGGAAAGTGCCGCTTTTGATACCTTCTTTAAGAGCCTGAACCCTGAGCTCCAGGTCTTCGGGATGAATGTATTTTGAAAGCTGGTCTATGGTGAGCTCTGCCTGGACTTTTCCGGTCATAAGCCTGGTTAGCTCAGCAGTGTAGTCGATGGTGCCCTGGGAGTAGTCGACGTTGAAAATTCCCAGCCCCATGCTTTTGATGGCAATATCGGTAAGCTGGCGTGATTTGTAGAGTTCTTCGGCCGCTTTTTTCTGGGCTGTGATGTCCTGCACCGTGCCGTTAAAGCGATACGCGATATTGTCCTTGTCAAACCACGCCTTTCCCAAGGCATGAACCGTTCGGATATCTTTAGATTTAGAATCTATGATATCGTACTCAATGTCGTAACGCCCGCCAGAACTGTAATCCAGTGTCCTGTTTATGGAATCCGCCACACGCTCCCTGTCATAGGCCGCTATGGATTCCAGCGCATGAACCAAGAGCACTTCATCTTGGGACTGCAGACCAAACCAGTCCTTAAGCCTTGGGTTTGCAGCGAATCTCTGGGTCTTTGGGTCCAAGTCGAAAGTGCCGAACTCTGCGGCATTGATCGCAAATTCAAGCTCTTCCTTACTCTGGTTTATTTTCTGCCTGTGAAGCACTTTTTCTGTAGTCTCAGTGGCAATGACCAGTACGCCTTTGATCTGCCTGCTGTCATCGCGCACAGGGGAATAGCTGAAAGTCCAGTAGCAGTCTTTAAGGATTCCGTCCCTTTCAATGGGCATCAAAAGGTCATCGTACCATACGCTTTCCCCTTGGTCTAGAACCCTTGCTATCAGTGGCTGTATAAAGTCCCAGCATTCGTGCCAGTAATCGGCCGCTTTTCCTCCCATTGCATGGGGGTGCTTGGCAGTTCCCATTATGCCGAAATAGGAGTCGTTATAAAACTGGGTGAGCTCTTCCCCCCACCACAAAAACATCGGGAACTTGCACGAAAGAAGTGTGGATAGCGTATTTTTCAGATTCTCGGGCCACTTCTCAGGAGTGCCGAGAATGTGCGCGCCCCAGTCGATACTCTGGATGATTCTGGCAGCTTCACCTCCATTGTGAAGGAAATAATAGTCGGAATTGTAAAGGTCTGGTTTCAAAGGTTTGTTTTCAGGTTGCCAGCCGCATATATTGGCGCGGCATATTTAGGTAAATATAGCCAATTAAATGTAAAGAGCCCGTTTTTAGGCTTGGTAATGCTGCGGGCATTTTTTTCTCACATCAGAAATGTGCCGGGATCCGAGGCGGTTTCTTCCTGCTGCTGCTGCTCGCTTTGCTCTTCTTGTTCATCAGGGCTGCCTTCACCGGTTTGTAAACGGGCGTTGGCCAGCAGGGTATTAAAACGGCTTTTTGCTTTTGCCAGTGCCGATATTCCTGTGCGCAGGTAGTGGTCGTACTGCATCAGGAGCTGCTCTTCATAGCATTCGGCGGCACCGTCTTGGGGGAGGCTGTGATAGCAGTTTTCTGGAGTCATGAGCTTATATTGGATTGATTAAGCGCTGCTGCCTTTTTACAGGCGGCGGCAACATAAATGTAATGCTTTTGGGTTGGGGGCTTTTACATAATTTTTGGGAGTAATTGTTAAATTCTCATTTGCCGCTTTTTCATTTTTAACAGGGAGGGATGTTTAAGGAAAGGTTTAAAATTATAAATTTGATGCTCTATTTACGGATGTTCAATATCAAATATTTCACAATGGAAAAAGAGATACAGCTAAAGGTGAGAAAAGATCTGGATGCCCGAGAGCAGCATACTATCCTCAAACTCAAAGGCAGCCTGATCTCAAAAGGCTATACCGAGATTATCCATATCCTGGACCAGGACGAGCAGTTCCATATCAATACTTTTGAAACAGATGGAGATAAAAGCGGTGAAGCCCTGGAGTATATTGCCGCGTTCATCGAGCAGGAAAACCTTTCGGGGGCAATCAGCATCAAATAATTAATCAGCTCTTTTAAATCCACAGCCCGCCAGCCGTCAGGCTGGCGGGCTTTCGAGCCTTAAAATGCGGCCATAAAAAAAAGCCGATTCAATTATCGGCTTCTGCTTTTACGTTTCTTTTTTTCATTCGCTGTTTTATCTGATACAGGTTTTGGGAAAGCAGGCGCAGTATCTGCTTGTGGTGATTTGAGGGTCTGTTCTTGAACCCCCTGCATTGCAGCACTTCCATGCGGCTCAGGGATAGTTCGATGGTTTCCACTGATTTATCGGCAATTTTTGCCGATAGGATAAGCGAATCTTTTTTGCCATAATATTCATTGGTGAATACGCAGTGCCCCAAGTCATCGCCCTCGCGCATAAAATCCTTGACGTTTTCAATCACCGAAATGTTCAGTTCCTTGTCCTGAAATGACAGTCCGAAAAAGCGTTTTTTATCGCTTGCGTACCTGCTCTGCGCTTTTTCGATTTCAAGGCGCAGGTCCTGCAGTTTTTTCTTTCGTAAAAGCCCGCGCTTTTTATGCACCAATCGGTCATGCGCTCCGCTGAGGTTTTCAGGGCATACGTAAAGGGGGCTGCAGAGGTCTTTTTTGAAATGCCGAAGCAATTCGAGATAATCCTCCCAAATCTGTACATCAGCGATTTTGTAGCTGTTCCTGATGGCGGTCTTGACTGCCTGCCAGTTTCGGCGGATGCCCTGTCCTGAAACTCGCAGATAATGCTGCAGAAGCTTTATCTGACGTGCTTTTAAAAGGGTTTCGGTGATGGGGTCGGATAAAAGCGATGCAAAGAGCAGGTGGGGCGCTATATCATGCACCGAAGCCTTAAAGCCGTTGCGTTTCAAAATGGGCAGCACTTTGATCTGCGGAAAGACCTTGTAGGGATTAATAAAGCACTTAGCATTGCGAACAAAATCCTTTGGCCTTATTTCAAGGGGGGAATAGAATTTCCACGCATCGCAGGCCTGTGAAAACGCATTGGTGCTGCGCGAGAGCGTTCGCACTTCCCCTGCGGGGCTAATCCAATGCTGCATGACCTCATGGTGGATAGGTCGGTGTGAAATTCTTTTTCATGCGCTTATAGGCTATGGCCATGCGCACCACCTGAAACCCTGCGCAGCGCTGCACCACGGCATAGTATTCAGTCTCTTTGAAATGCACCTGATTATAGGGCATCATTTTAAGCCTGCCTTTGCAGGTGGGACAGGCGGTAAATTTGGCGCACGAACTTGGGCAGGAGGGCTTCCATACGTGCGTGCATTGCAGGCAATAGAATTTGGAGCGTGATAGCACGCCCCATTTCAGGAAGATATTTTTCTGTGCCCAAACAAAAACCTCAGGATTTATGGGCGAAAGCGTTGCGCTTAAAGCGATCAACTGTTTTTCTATTTGTGTTTTGGGTGTCATAGGTCAAAGAGTGTCAGGGCGGTCTGCGCCGCAGGTTTTACATCTTTCTTTACGGGGATAACAGTCTGGGTTTGGATTTTCGCGGCAGGAATTTCAGGCTGCGAGAAAAGGTCGGCAGCGGCGGGTGTCTGCACCACGGCTTTATAGGCTATAGGGGCAGGCGTTGGGATGGAATCATCGGTGTAGTACTTTACTGCCATGTCAAAAATTTCCTGATTGTCAAAGGCGCACAAGCCTGTTTTTTTGACCTCTGCGCCAATGTAGTGCAGACAGGATTCGACGTTCTTGGAAGCTTTGGCGTAATGGGGCGCAAAGGCGCTGT
This sequence comes from Flavobacterium ustbae, assembly GCF_003946915.1. Classification (GTDB taxonomy): domain Bacteria; phylum Bacteroidota; class Bacteroidia; order Flavobacteriales; family Flavobacteriaceae; genus Flavobacterium; species Flavobacterium ustbae. The sequence goes on along the minus strand of NZ_RPOC01000005.1, from coordinate 178,546 downwards.
CGCCCTGCGAGAGACTGCTCAGGTAATTCTCTATTGCTTTTCTAAAATTTTCAGAAGCTTTCATAAGAATGGATTTAAGGTTGAAAATTTTCACTCAAAGAGCCTTGAATAAAGGTCGTAGCAGTACTCTTCAAAACAGAGCCAGCATACAAAAGTGTAGTGCGGCGCGCTAAATCGGTTCTCGATAGGTTCTCCAATCGCTTCTTCAAGCTGGGTTCGCATATCTTCAAGCTCATCGATATGCCCGATGTAAAATTCTTTGCAGTCCGCATTGTAGATAAACTCGGAGATCATCCCGCTTACGCAACCGCCAGTCTGCAGGTCAAGGAAAAAGGATTTCAGCTGTACGCTGCGTTTGCCGTCATACGAAGTGATGCTTCTAAGGATAATTTCATTAAAGGCATCACTTACGCGATAATCGCTGTAATTTGATTTTTGTAAGGCTTTCATAATAAAATATTTTAGGCGTGCATAATTTTTAAAAGGCGTAAGGTTTAGAAAGGCAGATCCTCGGGGTCGTCCGTGGTTTTCTGCTGTTTGAGGGCGGGTGCAGGCTTGCTGTTATCCGACTGCGCGAATACCAGTATCTTGACATCCGAGGTGTGAAAGGTCAATGTCCCGTGCGCGCGGGCATCATTTCCGATATAGACCTTCAGCCCGATGCGCCCGAAGAGCTGCACAAGGGTGCCTTTACGAAGCCACTGCGCCAGTCCTGCGCTGAGCCAATAGGAGCAGTCGATATAGGTTACAATCTTTTTCACCTCGGTGCTTCCTTTGGGTTTGTAGCTGTCGTTGACCGCTATGGAGAAGTTTACCACCTCACGGTTTTCTTTTACTTTCGCCACTGAGGCATCTTTTACAATTCGTCCTGTGATTTCCATGATTTCTAATTTTAAAATGAATACTTGTTCGAGTTTTCTTTCCATGCCCCGCAAGAAATTTTTCAAAAGAAAAAACGGGAAAAAAGAAAGCGGAAGAACAGTGTGCGAAACGAGCCGGAGTGCTATAAGCCCCGAAGGGCCGCGTAAAGCGGTTATGCGCATGCAGGAGAGGGCGGGCACTACTTTGGCTGCCCTTTTAACCCGTTTTGAATTGAAAATTTACAACTCAGCTTTTTGCGCATTTGAGATTCCGCCACAGAATAGCTACCTTAGCGGTTAGTAAGAAAAAAACAGACCGCAGGCCTTAAAAACTATGGGACCAGACCAGTATATCAGACTCTCACAGCTCAATGAGCAGATCCAGGACACGATTAATTCCCGTTTTAGGGGAAAGACGCACTGGGTGGTGGCTGATATCACCAACCATTCCTTTAAGGCCGATAAGAAGATCCATTACTTTGAGCTGGTGGAGAAAGGCGAGAAGAACAGCGCCATTACTGCCAAAATCATGGGAAAGGCTTGGGGAGAGGGGGCAGTGCACCTGTCGGATTTTGAGAAGAAGACCGGCCAGAGATTCACCAACAACCTTCATGTGCTGGTAAAGGTCAGCGTGGATTATCATCCGCTGTATGGACTTTCTGTAAATGTGCTGGATATAGATGTGAATTTTACCCTCGGAGTCTTGGAGCAGCAGCGCAACGTGACCCTTAAAAGGCTTGCTGCAGAGAATGATTTTATCACCAAAACAGCCGATGGCTATTCCACGCTTAACAGCCGTCTGCAGCTGCCCCTTGCCATTCAGAGGGTTGCCGTTATCTCAGCGAGCAACTCGGCAGGAAATGAAGATTTCCGCCATACCCTGCAGCACAATGATTTTGGGTATGCCTTCCAAATTGACGATTATTACACCATAGTGCAGGGGGACAACAATGCCAAGCTTTTCCTTGGCAAACTCATTGAAGTCTATAATACAAAAATCCCTTATGATGCCATTGTCATTACAAGGGGAGGCGGCGCACAGTCGGATTTCCTGATCTTTGACAATTACCAGATCGGGCGGGCGGTGGCTAAATTCCCGATCCCGATCATAACAGGAATCGGGCACCAGAAGAATGTGACCATCACCGACCTTATGGCCCATACCCATACCAAAACACCGACCAAAGCGGCAGAGTTCATTATTGCCCATAACCGCAGTTTTGAAATGGGGCTGCTTTCCCTGCAGCAGCTTATCGTAATCAAATCCCAGCAGCTTCTGCTGCAGCATTCCAAAGGGCTGGAAGAGCTCAAGAGAAATATATCCAAAAATTCAAGGGAGGCACTCTCTGGGCACAAGAAGCAGCTGGCCCTTGCCAACCAGAGAATCGCGGCGGACGTGAAAGACATACTGCACGGGCACCAGAGGAGGCTTTCACTGAAAGCCCAGATAACGGCGCAGCTTTCACAGAACCTGCTTCGCCGCAAAAGGAGCAATATGGAATATCTTACAGGTAATTTAAAGCTTTTTGCCGCAGGCTATCTGAAAAGCAGCAATCTTCATCTGGAGCATATGCAGAGAAGCATTGCACTGATGTCCCCGCAAAATATCCTGAGGAAAGGCTACGCGATTGTGAAAGCCAATGGGAAGATTGCCGCAGGCACCCGGGATATAAAAGAAGGGGACGATATAGAAGTCATCCTGCACGATACCATACTTAAAAGCACCGTTAAAGAAAAAATACAATACGATGGAAGAGAAACTGACTTATGAGCAGGCTTGGGAAGAGCTTGCCGCCATTTCAAAAGAAATAGAGAACGAGACCATTTCGGTGGACCAGCTTGCCGCTAAGGTGAAAAGGGCATCTGAGCTTATCGCCTTCTGCCAGGGCAGGCTTAAGGCCGCAGAGACTGAAGTGGGCAGAATAATCGACGGCATGGAAAAAGAATAATGTGGCTTGAAAATAGAGCAGCCCTGTACACGTTGACAGCTGTAAAACAAAAAAGAGCCCGAGGCTCTTTTTTGTTTTAATCATATTCTAGCTGTTAGAAGATGCGCTTGCGGTGCTTCCTGCACCTCCTGAATTATCATTGCGCCCCGTATCATAGATGGAATCATCCGCTGCTGACCCGTCGCGCTGATCGTCCCAGTCCCCTGTATTGGCATCTGCATCCTTATTGCTGCTCTTTTCAGGCGGATTTTGATATCCCTGCGCTTTTAGGGCACTGTGATACGGACATTTCTGGATATCATCGTAATTTTCTGCTGTATTTTCCATGACTGATCAATTTAAAGTTAATTATAAAAATACGGCTAGCGGATGGTATTTATTTACAGGCAGAGAGCTGGAGGTTATTTAATTTCCATTTTTGCTGACATGGCTTCTCCTATTTTTAATTTTCAGGCCCATTATCATCTGCAAATGGATCGGGAGCATTCTTCAGGCTTTCCTGAAGATCCAATAGGGCATCGGGCGAAGCGCTTTGCTGCTCGGAAGCGGGCGCTAAGGCCAGAGATCGGAAAGCGAAATCAATCGGCTTTTCCTTCCCCATCTCAAAAAAATGCACCAGATACTGTTTTTTTTCGATATCTACTGCCAGAACTTCCCCTTTGTCCCATACGGGATGCACCACCATATCCCCTTCTTTGAAAGCGGTCTCTTGGGTGTTCTTCAAGGATGCTGCGGTGGCCTGCGAGGACTGAAGGATCTCCGGGGACAGCTTTCCCTTACGCACATAAAACTCCTCCTTGATTTCAAAGAGAAACCTTGACGGGTATTTATTAAGTCCGGTAGTGAAATTAAACCCTTCGGAGTCTGTCATATAAAACCGCTTCTCGGCGCGCGTTACCGCCACATACATCAGCCTTCTTTCTTCCTCTATGGCGCGCTTTCTTCTTTCTTTGATCGATAAGGCGCTCGGGAGCACCCCTTCGGTGAAGCCGCACAGAAAGACATAGGGGAATTCAAGGCCTTTAGAGATATGTATGGTCATCAGGCGCACCTTGTCCTGATTTTCGGTGTCTTTGTCCAGATCCGTGTACAGGGCTATCTCCTGCAGGTATTCGACGATATCTACAGGGCCGTTGTTTTCTTTTTCCAAGAGCATCATCGAGCTTACGAGCTCTTTGATATTCTCGAGCCTGTCCTGGTCTCCGTCCTTGCGGTATAGTTCGGAAAGCCCGCTTTTATCAAGTATGATTTTTACAAGGTCTGAAATAGAGTTGGACTGCGCATCTTTCTTCAATTCTGATACCAGTGCCAGAAAATCGGAAGCCCCTTTTTTATTGAGTTTCTTATCCTGGAGATTATTCTCCAGCGTGTGAAGCAGCGGGAGATTCTGTTCGCCTGCCAGCAGGCTCAGCCTTTCGAGGAACTTTTTGCCGAGTCCCCTTGTCGGGTGGTTGAACATGCGCAGAAAGGAGAAATTATCCCCCTGCACGATAAGCCTTAGAAAAGAGAGCACATCTTTGATTTCCCTGCGCTCAAAAAAACGGATGCCTCCAAATATGGCATACGGGATATTTTCCTTGATCAGCGCCTGCTCGATATTTCTTGAAAGATGGTTGGAGCGGTAGAGTATGGTAATATCGGAATACGAGGCATTTTCTGTCTTCATGATTTCCTTGATTTCCGAGGCCACCCAAAAGGTTTCCTCAAAATCATTTTTGCCGTGGAAATGCACCACTTCAACGCCTTCGGGATTGTCGGTGACCATATCCTTATCCACCCTAACCGTGTTGTTTTTGATGATATGGTTGCCGACTTTCAGGATGTTGGGGGTCGAACGGTAGTTCTGGTTCATGAAGATGGTCTGGGTATCAGGGAACATCTGGTCGAATTCCACCAGATACTCGGGCTTTGCCCCGCGCCATTCGTAGATGGTCTGGTCGGGATCGCCCACAAGGAACAGGTTCTGGTGCACGCGCGAAAGCATTTCCACCAGATGGAACTGGCTGTCTGAGCTGTCCTGCGCCTCATCCACCTGTATGTAATGCAGCATTTGCTGCCACTTGGAGAGCACATCGGGATTGCTGTCCAGGATAAAAGCCGTGAAATGGATCAGATCGTCAAAATCCAGCGCATAGTTGCGTTTCTGCTTGTCCAGATATTTCTGATAGACCTGGCTGGAAAGCGAGTCCTTCTCATCGGAAGTGAAGCTTTTGTTTTCAATCATATACCCCAGATAGTCCGAGGTGCTTTTCTGTTTGGAGATGAAGCGCAGCACCTGTTTGAAGGTCAGGTTTTTTGAGTTGATATCCAATTCTGTGAAGACTTCCCTTAGGATGGTTTTCTGGTCTTCTGCATCCAGTATGATGAAATTCTTTGGATAGTGCAGCTTATTGATTTCCTCACGCAGAAAGCGCACGCAGAAGCCGTGGTAGGTGGTGATGAAACTCACATCGTAGAGATCCCCGATAAGCGCCTTGACCCTTTTTTTCATTTCCTGTGCGGCCTTATTGGTAAAGGTCACACAGAGGATGTTGGAAGAGTTGATGCCCAGCCTGTCCACAATGTAGGCAAAGCGGGAGGTAAGCGCTTTTGTTTTCCCCGACCCGGCGCCGGCAATAACGCGCACGTAGCCTTCTGTGGTTTTTACGGCCTGAAGCTGGCTCGGATTAAGGTTTTCAAGAATCGGATCGTTCATTTTAAAGGATGATTTTTTTTTGAACCCTATTTTAGCTGATGTCAGGTAAAATGAAATAGGCACGCAAATTTATGCAATTAATTGAAAAGCGCAGCGGCATTGAGCCCGATTGGCTTTGGAGGGACATTGCAATAAGATAATGCATTGCCAGTATAAAGAGCCGATTCAAATAAAAAATCCTGAAGAGGATCTGGAAATAAATGCCCTTCAGGATTTTTTGCAAACCGCTTCTGCTTTTTTTTATAAAACAGCTTAATAACTGCTGCCCATTTTCATTCCCCCTGATGCCATGGGCCGTCTTTCAGGCGCACGGTTTCTGAGGCGCTTTCCCTGGAAGGGGAATTTCCATTAAGATGATCCACTACTTCTTCAACCGTTGTTCCTGCAGCCCTTACGGCATCTTTCAATATTTCTTCAGGGACATTGAGCTTTTCTGCCCACTGCTGGATTTCTGCCTGCTGAGAGATATCGATATGCATATCATCGCTTTGTGGCATATTGTTTCTATTTTCCATGATTTTTAAATTTAATGATTTATCCAAAGTTAGCATCAAGCCGCATAATCCTGTTATATGATAAGAAAGGAATATTATAGCATTTCTATGATTATCAGCTTTTTAAAATAAGGAGCCGCATTTTTTATGTCCCGCGCACCTGCCGAAAAGTGAGGTTGATCCTAGGCAGGACTTGGCGGGCTGTTTTAGGCACCTGATGCTCCCAATAGGTATTGGTGCTTCCCGCCATCATCAGAAAGCTGCCGTGGTGCAGTGGAATTTCTATCGGCTCGATGTGCTTGAGGGTCTTATGCCGCAGGCGGAATAGGCGGGTTTCCCCAAAAGTCACAGAGGCAATGTTCATGTTCTTGTTGCTGGAAGAAGTTTTGTCGCTGTGCCATCCCACACCGTCTGTGCCGTCCCTGTAAAGGTTCAGCAGCACGGCATTAAAGTTTATGCGGGTCTCATCCTGCACGCGCTCCCTGATCTGGAGCAGCTCCAAGGGCCAGTGGGGATTGGATTTGCGCTCAGGCCTGCCAGAATCGCCATACCAGCAGATCATGCGCGGTGCGGTAACGACCTTGTCATACATAGGCATTTCATATTCCCTCCACTGCGTGCCATGGTATAAAACATTGTAATAATGGTCGGATTCCTGTTTATTGAAAAAATTATCAATCAGCAGCAGCTCGGCATCAGGGGCGTCAAATATCCTTCTGCCGCCATTGCCTGATGAAAAAATTTCAGTGTCATCAAAAAGCATCATTTTGTTTAGTTTTTCAGTTCACATTCAGACTGCCGGCATGCCGGAGGCCTGTCCACTGCTCATTTTAAGCCGCGGGATATTGATTTCATGTTCCTGCGGATAGGGTGCGCGATGGGTCATGCTCACATCCTCGCGTATTTTCTGCTGGGCCCTGTATTTCCAATCGTTCTCATGCTCATAGCGCGGATCGGGTATAAAGGGCATTTTAGCCATCTTTATGACCGTTATGGTCGGGAAATGGTAATCCACCTCGACATTGCCCAGCAGCAGGTAGCATCCCCCTCCCTGAAAGGGGTATGCCGAGAGGCTGTCTGTAAAATGTGCCGTATCGAACATATCCCCTCTGGCATCTATCCAAGTGCCGAAATACATAGCGCCCATCTTTGTGGGCACATGCTTGCGCGAGATGAGATAGGCCAGCATCCGCACCTGTTTTTTATGATGGGCCAAAAGGTCTTGCGCCATCACATTGCCCCTGAAAGGGGTCTGAAGCAGATCAAAAGGGGAACACGAGACAGGGAAACCCAGCAGTTCAATCTCATCAAAAGCATCTTCAAAAGCGGAGCGCTCCAGCTGCGGCAGTATAAATTCCTTAACAGGCTCCTGAAGCAGCAGCGGGGTACGGGGTTTAAAGTTTACCAGAATTAGGCGGGTAATCACCAGCAGCTGGTTTTTTGTCTTGCCGGTGAACCGGAACGCGCCGATGAAAATCAGGATCTGTATGGCTTCGATTCCGATTGCTATGCGGTTGATAAAATCCTCAAGGGACTTGTACAGCCCGTTTTTTTCGCGTTCCTGCTGAATGAGAAGCGCTGTTTTGGATTCCAGGCCCTGCAGATGCATAAAACCCAGATATACATCAGAGCCATACAGAGTGGTTTGGATTTCACTTTTATTCACACAGGGATTGTGCACGGTGGCCCCAGACATCCTAGCTTCATGCACATATACTTCGGTGCGGTAGAAACCGCCCTGATTGTTGATCACTGCCACCATAAACTCGATTGGATAATGCACCTTCAGATACAGGCTCTGATAGCTTTCCACGGCATAGGAAGCCGAGTGCGCCTTACAGAAGGAATAGCCTGCAAAGGACTCGATCTGGCGGTATATTTCAGCGCTCAGCGCGATGGGATGCCCTTGGGCCCTGCAGGATTCAAAGAAGTTATCCTTTACCTTCTGCAGTGCGGCTTTGGAACGCCCTTTTCCTGACATGGCGCGCCGGAGGATATCCCCGTCAGCAGCTGTAAGGCCTCCATAGTGCTGGGCAATCTTGATCACGTCTTCCTGATATACCATAATGCCGTAGGTTTCCCCGAGCTGCTGCTGGAATACGGGATGGAAATATTCAAACCTGTCGGGATGGTTGTGCCTGAAGATATACTCTTTCATCATTCCAGACTGTGCCACTCCGGGACGTATGATGGATGAGGCGGCCACAAGGGTTTTGTAATTGTCGCATTTCAGTCGCCGCAGAAGGCCCCTCATGGCCGGGCTTTCGATGTAGAAACAGCCTATGGTTCTGCCTATGGAAAGAAACCTGTTGCAGCTCTTTTCATCTTTTGACATCCTGGTGTCACGGATGTTGATGCGTATGCCGCGGTTCTTCTCAATAAGCTTTACGCTGTCGTCAATATGCCCGATCCCGCGCTGGCTCAGGATGTCAAACTTTTCAAGTCCGATATCTTCGGCCGTCTGCATGTCAAAAAGCACTATAGGGAAGCCCTTTGGGGGCATCTCCAGAACTGAATAATTAGTAATGGGCTCCTCGGAGATGAGTATGCCGCAGGAATGCATGCTTCTCTGGTTGGGATATCCCTCGAGCATCATTCCATACTGCTGCACCTCGCGGACCACTTCATTGGTGGGATGCAGCGCCATAGGGTTTTTGGCCAATGCATCGAGCTCTTCTTTTGGAAGCCCGAAGACCTTGCCGACCTCACGGAATATGGAGCGGTATTTGAATTCCACATTGGTGCCGCAGAAAGCCACATGATCATAGCCGTAGCGGGAGAAGATATATTCCAGGATAACATCCCTTTCCTTCCAGCTCCAGTCAATATCAAAATCCGGAGGGCTCTTGCGGTTCAGGTTCAGGAAACGCTCAAAGTAGAGATCCAGCTCCAAAGGGCAGATATCGGTAATCCCAAGGCAGTAGGCAATAATGCTGTTGGCCCCGCTGCCGCGTCCTATATGCAGGAATCCCTGAGAATTGCTAAAGCGTATAATATCCCATGTGATTAAAAAATAGCCGCTGAATTCCAGCTGGTCAATTACTTTGAGTTCCCGCAGCATCCTTGATTTTGCCTCTGCATTATTGTTTCCATAGCGCCATTCCAGTCCCTGCTGGGCCAGGGTGGTGAGAAGCTGCAAGTCGTCTTTTCTGCTGTTGGTATAGAATTTTTTATTTTTCGGCGTTTTGAAATCAAATTCAAAATGGCACTGTTCAATTATTTCTTTTGTATTGGAGATGATCTGGGGGTAGCCGTCATAGCATTTAAGGATCCTGTCCAGACCCACCATGACTTCTGTCTGCCTGCAGCAGTCTGTTTGGGAGAGGCGTGAAAAAACTACATTCAGGTCTATGGCCCGCAGTATCTTATGGAGTTTGTATTGGGTTTTAGTGCGGAAGGTGACAGGCTGCAGCACCACCATGCTGTCTGCTTTGGTCTTCCAATTGCCCATAACCAGTGAAGGGCGCTGTTCGGGGCGCAGGCCGATAAACTCATGCTCTCTTAATACAGAGGGCACATTCTCCAAGGGATAGATGACAAAAACATTTTCAAAGGCTGGAGCGATTAAGGGAAGTTCTGTGTTGTCAAAATTATGCCGGGTCAGAAAACGGTTCATTTCTGCAAGACCTGCCGCATTTTTCGCCAGTCCGATATAACGCAGGGCATTGCCGGAGCGGAATTCCATTCCCACGATGGGCTTGATGCCCGCAGCCTGGCATCCCTTTATAAAGTCGTAAATCCCAGTGGCGGTATTGATATCAGTCAGTGCCATAGCCCTGATGCCCAAGTCCGAAGCTTTGGATATCAGGTCCTCAAGCGGTATGGTGCCATAGCGCAGGGAATGGAAGGAATGGCAGTTGAGATACATTTACTCTGATTTTCGTTTTAATATTTCATTTTTGGTATTGGGCTTAAAGGAAGCGCCTGCGCACCGCATTACCGCATCAAAACCGTAACGGTTCTTCATGCGGTCCATGGCCTGATAGAGTGCCAGCATTTCTTCGGTGTCATTGAAAATGTCAATCTGATAGGTCCCGCGCACCAGTCCGCTGAACGTAACTCCAATCAGCCGCAGCCTCATACGGCGCTGGTATAATTTATCAAAAAGATCCTGCACAATTTTGGCCAGTATGTGATCAGCCGAAGTGTGCTGCACACGGCATTGTTTTGTTTCTGTGTCAAAATTTGCGTAACGTATCTTCACTTTTACAGCGGAAGCCAGCCACGCCTCGGAACGCAGCTGGTAAGAGAGTTTCTCCACCATGCCCAGCAGCACACGGTTTAATTTCGCAATGTCAATGGTATCCTGAGAAAAGGTATGTTCTGTGGAAATCGACTTTCTTTCCGTGTAAGGCTCTACCGGATTATTGTCGATGCCGTTAGCCTTTTTCCATAGCTCGATGCCGTTCTGGCCGATCATGCGCTGCAGCGATTCGGCCGGCATTTCTGAAAGGGTCTTTATGGTGCGGATCCCGATGCGCGAGAGCAGCTGGAAAGTCTTATCGCCCACCATCGGTATTTTGCGGACCGAAAGGGGATTTAAAAAAGCCTGCACCAGATGTTCGGGTATTTCAAGGTTCTGCTTCTGCTTGCCTTCTCCCGTGCCGATTTTCGATACGGTTTTATTGACTGAAAGGGCAAAGGTTAGCGGGAGGCCTGTTTGTTTTGTGATGCGCTGCGCCAGCTCATCGGTCCACTTATAGCTCCCGTAGAATTTATCCATTCCGGTAATGTCCAGATAAAACTCGTCGATGCTGGCTTTTTCCACCACGGGCGCTTTTTCCTGGATTATTTCTGTCACTTCGTGCGAGAGCCTTGAATAGAGTTCCATATCGCCTTTCATCACTTTTGCCTGAGGGCACAGCCTGAGCGCCATCTGGATAGGCATAGCCGAGCGCACTCCGAATTTTCGGGCTTCATAAGAGCACGAAGCCACCACGCCTCTTTCGCCTCCGCCGATAATCAATGGAATTCCGTTAAGCTGGGAATTGGCAAGCCTTTCGCAGGATACGAAAAACGTATTCATGTCAATGTGTACAATTGCCCTGTTCATAGTTTCTATTCATTTATGCAGATCAAAATTAGCTGCAGATGATAACAATTTTTAAAAATATGATGTTATAAATAGTAACAAAATTATAAAAGCCTTATTTTTAAGGGGATTTAAATTGGTGCTTTTTAGAGCAGTTTCTTCTTTATTCAGAAATTACGCAAAAGCTTTTTAAAAGTTTAAAACTGTCTGTTACTTTTTGGATAAGTCCATTTGGATTGGAGTACCAATAAAATGCGATTTAGATGTTAAGTTTTTTAAAATCAAATGTTTAGGGTGCCTTTTTTTAAGGTAAAGAAAATTTTCTTACATTTATGATGCCGGCTGCATATGGATGATTGCCCCTACGCCAAAGTTTTACAAAAGCTTATATTGCCCGGTATAAATTTTTGCGGATTTTAATTATTTAACTCACTGCATAATTTTTTAAGCTATGCCACAAAAGCACCATTCCCCTATAGCTATTCTTCTGGCAGAGGACGATGAGACGACAGCATTCTTTTTTTGGAAGCGCTCAGGGACTCGATCCTGAAATAGCCGTAAAGGTGTCCCAGGACGGACAGCAGCTTGTGGAGGATTTTCTCAAGTTCCAAAGGGAGCAGCCAGACATTTTATATCTTGATATCAACATGCCTTTGAAGAATGGCTTTGAATGCCTGAAGGAAATTAAGGACAGCGGCAGCTTCCAGGGCATGAAAACAGTTGTGCTTTCCACCAGCAGCAGCACGGCGCATATTGAAATATCCTATCGGCTGGGTGCTGGCTTTTATGCGGTTAATCCCGGCTCATTCCGGCAGCTTAAGAAGCTGCTTGCGCAAATACTGGCCATAGACTTGAATGCAGTGGGGCGTAGTAAAAAACTTTCCTCTGCCTGCCAAAAATATAAATGCCCTTTAACAGCGTTCAAGCGGGCAGTTTCTGCTTGATGCTGGTCTTAAATTTTGGGAATAATTAGACCGCCTGCTGAATTTCAGAAGATTCCTGGCCGGTAATTTATTCATCTTGGGTGTCCTGCAGGGATTCTGCCGACGGCTGCTGTGCTGTCTTTTTCATCAGGATATAAAAATCCCTAAGATGCCACCAGGCAGGACATCGGTCCATAGGCCCTGTAAAGTTTCTGATGGTCGTGTAGCAGCTCCTTAAGAAAACCTGCGTATCGGTAATCTTTGCCCATGGGGTCCATTCCACTTCTTTTGGGGGAGGATTGTTTTCAAAATGGCGTTTTATGTCTTCGTAATTCATGCCGTAAAATTATATAAAAACCCTGCATCAAGCAAGGCGTGAAGCGGTTCTTGACCTAATGTTCGAACTGTTTTATTCACATTATATTCTTGCCTTCAAATTTTGATTCAGGCTTTGAATACTGTAAGATTATTGAAAGATCTTGTAATTGCAACTCTTTAAATGACACTAAATTTGTCTTTATACTGGTAATGATACTGTTTAAATCAGTCAGAAAATACACTGGCTGGCGGGGTTCGTCTGTATGTTCTGTCCCAAATGATTGAGTTAATTGCCATATGCTTTTCAGGCAAGCGCCGGCCGCCAAAGGGCTCCCTTTGTAGGGAGTTTTTTTTGTGTGCAGGATTCAGGCGTATACTATTTTTTAATTATGATTAAATCCCAAAGTTAACTAGTCCTAGATCCTTTACACCGCAATTAGAAAACAAACGCATTTGGAACTTACCACAGTAAATTAGTAACTTGGCAATAATAAAGCAAGTGCCTTAATAAAACTAAAATAACAGATATGCCTTATAAAAATATACTGCTTATTGATGATGACATTGACGATATGCAGCTTTTCACCGAAGCAGTGCAAGCCGTAAATAGAGATGTCGTATACCGCGCAGAACTAAATCCATCTCGTGCCTATGAGCAGTTAGCCGCCTCAGAGGATCTCCCAGATATTATCTTTCTGGATTATAATATGCCCGTTGTAAATGGTCTTGAGTTTATAAAGCGCATGCGTAATGCAGAGAAGTTAAAGAATATTGATGTTATCGTCCTTTCGACTCCGCCTGAAGAAGTAATGGTGCAGTGGTTCGAGCGAAACAACACCGTGGTGAAATACATATCCAAGCCCAATACATTTGAGGAGCTTAAAGAGATACTGGCAGGACTGATTTGAATCGTTCTACTTTTTTATATATTCTCTTGTTTTAGCCTTCGAAAGCTAAGTTTGTCTGAAAATCAGCATTTGTAAAAGGAGCAGCTGATTAGATCATTTTTCTCTCAACGCGTAAGGCAGTATGCTCATGGCGAAAGAAATGGGTTTACTCCAGCAAGACCCGTGTGATGCAGCCTAAGTCTTGCTGACAAGTCCTTTGCCTCAAAATGCAGACCGCTTAGAAAAGTTTTTACCTGCAGTCCCGATGTGGCATTGCTGGAAATGTAGAAGATTTCTTCTTTCTGCTTTTCCGGTGCGGCTGAAACAGATAGGCCAGATTCCAGTTTCATGGGCTTGAAAAGCTTGACCACATGGGCATCGGGAAGCAGTGCCGCAGTGATTTTATAAGTCATGGCATAGCTGAGACCCGAAAGCAGTGATTTGGGATCAAGAATAAGCCCGCTTGTATGGATCACCGTTCTGCCAGTCATATCGGGAAGTCCGGAAATGACGGCTTCCAGATCATGTTTCGGGACAAAGAGTATCACTAGATCTGACTCAGCGCAGTGCTCCAAGGTGCTGAGCTTAATGCTTTCTTCTTTTGAAATCGTTTCCCTTACCAGTGTATTGCCTCTTGGATTATGGACAAGAACAGTATGCCCTTTTTTTGAAGCCCTGAAGGCCAGCTCCAGAGTGAGGGTTCCGATTCCAATGATTCCTATTTTCATACGTTAAGGTTAGGTTAGAATTATTCGGAAGTATTGGAGAGTCTTTCTATCTTTCTCTATAATATATTATCCGAGTAAAATAACAATATCATTAATAATAAGCGGAAACCTTATAAGACTTGCTTATTTTTCTACTATTCTGTTTAGCTATTGTTTAACTGTCTAAATTTAAGCAGTATTTTACAGAATGGAGCAGGTATTTTTACTGTTTTTACGCAGTTTTTAATTTGTCAGCAGATTTCTTATTAAGACAGTTTTTTTTGTGGTTCAGCAGGCGAAGGAAAAAATGAAAGTACCTATAAAAACCGATGGTATATAACTTTTATGGACAGCTTATTTAGAGTTATGGCAGTGTTAAAACTGGCATATTACTGAACCTATATCCAGCAGACCTCACATATGCTGACTTTTGATTCTCAAAAAAGTTATGTACCACGTTTATATCAGAAAGTTACCAGTCAGTTTAAGCCGTTATGAAAAATGATGTTGCTTGACAGGATTATTTTTCTTCCTATTCAGTATCAGAATCGATATTAATTCAAATGAAAAATTTGACTATGTCCTGCGTAAAATTCATTAATGAAAAGCATAAAATCTGATTTGATAAAGATATTAACAAGATTAGAGCAATGTTCTGCGCTTTGAGCCGATATGCTTTTTCGCTGATCCATATTCTCTCCGCTAATATAATGGACATTGAAATTCTTATGTATTTCCAGAGCACGCATGCCATCATTATCTCCAATCCAAAGCACCGCATTTGGCATCTCAATTTTAAAAAAAATTAAGAGCATACTGGTAATCTCATTTTTATTTACATTATCATGAGATTCTCCCCAGTTTGTTTCAATCCAAAATCCTGTATTCATACAATATCATTTATTTAGGCTTATATGAAGTTTTCTGTATATTTGGTTTAGAAGTCCTGTTGGGGATTGATGCAAAAAATATAAAAACTAAATAATTTGTGACAGTGGACTAATATACAATTGTACAAATATAATGAAGCATGTAAAGAATATTATTAATTGTATTTTATATCCACTGAATTAATAGTTCCGTTAAATTTAAATGGGGCTTTATCATAATAAGATTGTGAAACAGGAGACCCCAAATCTGTTCCTATATCTAAACATTCATTTGCCGTGAAGCCAAGCGTAATTAAAATTGGAATTTCCCCTTTTGCAACTTCTTTGCCATTCGCTTTAATTGTGAGATCCGCAGAATGAAGCATTTTGGATAATGGACTAGCTTTGGGCTGCAGGGTCACTTCTATAACTGCCTTGCCGGGTTTCAGTTTTTCTTTACTTGAAATCTTTGTGCGTTTGACTTCAAAGAGATTATATTCGTATTTAATAATTCCATCTTCAACAAAACAGGTTAAACCTCCTGAAAAAGCGCCTAAAGCAAAGAGGACACCATTGCCATTTTCTGGAACCTCAGCGTTTACAATAATGGTGTTTGGACGGTTTCCAATTTTTGGGGCTGAAAATTCAGGTATACGTGTAATTTCTCCTTGATAATGAAACGAGTTGGCTGGATTTTGTATAGCATCTTCAGGGTGATAAATAGTCCAGAGACCACCGCCAATAGGCAGATTCTTATTTTCGGCAGACTGAATTAGAAAGAGCTGTTTTAAATCGTCCAGCTTTTCAGGATTTTTTGTCGCAAGATCATTTGCCTGAGTAAAGTCTTCTTCCAAGTTGTATAACTCCCATTTGTCTTTATCGGGCGTCCAGGTTGCCAGTCCGGGTGTAACGGCAACCCACGGAATTCTTGGTCCAAATGTACAGGCAAACCATCCGTCGCTGTAAATGCCACGGCTTCCCATAATATCAAAAAACTGGGTTTTCTTTTGGGTTTTAGCATCAGCGTTATTAAAAGAATAAAGCATGCTCACACCATCAATAGGATCCTGCTGAAAACCATTTACAGAAACTGGCGGTTTGATTTTAAGAATTTCATAAATAGTTGGCGCAATATCATTTACATGCGAGAATTGACTGTGCGGCTTTTTGTCGGGTTTAATGCCTTTTGGCCACGAAACCGCAAGAGGCTGACGGATTCCTCCAAAATAAGCACCCTGAAGTTTTGTTCCTTTATAAGGTGTACTTCCTGCCCAAGCCCAGCCTGCATGGTACATATTATCAGCTTTAGGTGTTCCGAGAACTTTCAGTCCGCCCAATTCGTCCATGGCTTTAATATGATCTTCTACTTTTGTCGGAATCTGATTCTGGGCCAGCAGTTCGCTAATTGTTCCCAATTGTCCCTCCGAACTGGATCCATTGTCTCCCCAGATATAGAATACTAAAGTATTTTCGCGTATTCCTAATCTTTCCAGTTCTTCTATAATTCTTCCTGCATCATAATCGGCCTGTTCGGCAAAACCTGCAAAAATTTCCATCAGCCTTCGTTGAAAAGGCTTTTCAGTTTCTGGGATACTTTCCCACGATGCCATGGTTTCCGGTCTTGCTGTTAATTGTGCGTTTTGTGGAATCCAGCCTTGTTTTTTCTGTCTGGCAAAAGTTCGCTCGCGATATTTATCCCAACCGTCATCAAATTTGCCTTTGTATTTATCTGCCCATTTTGACAGCGTATGATGCGGGCCATGAACAGCACCAGTTGCCCAATACATAAAAAAAGGTTTTTGAGGTTCAAGTGCCTGATGGTTATCAATCCATTCAATAGCATTGTCTGCCAAATCATCAGACAAATGATATCCTTCTTCAGGAGTTTTTGGCGGATTGACAAAAGTGGTGTTTTTTACTAATGTAGGTTCATATTGAGAAGCTTCTCCGGCAAGAAAGCCATAGAAATATTCGAATCCGTAACCAGTAGGCCAATAATCAAAAGGCCCTGCTTTTGTGGTTTGTGAAGCAGGCGAATTATGCCATTTTCCAAATGCAGATGTACTATAGCCATAATTTTTCAAAATTTCAGCAATAGTAGCAGAAGTTTTAGGGATTACACCGCTAAAGCCATCAAAATCATTACTTAATTCGGTGATCTGACCGTTTCCAACGCGTGTGTGATTTCGTCCTGTAAGCAATGAAGCTCTTGTTGGAGAGCACATTGCCGTTGAATGAAATCTATTGTATGAAATACCGGAACCTGCAATTTTAGAAAGGGTAGGCGTGTGCACTTCACCTCCATAGGTATCAGGAAGTCCTGGACCTGCATCATCAATTAAAATAATAAGAATATTAGGGGCATCTGGCGGAAGATGTTTTTCTTCGACACGGCGTTTATGCACAGATTCAGCCAAAGTCCTTCCTGGAATAGACGCAGTCGGGGTTGGCGGAAATGGTAAAACATTCTGAGCATACAATGCCGCTGAATTTGCAAGAAGTATAACTAAATAAAGGATTTGTTTTTTCATAAGGCAGTTATAATTATTCCATATAAAATTAACCCTAATTCTTTATGTAAAACTCATAACTTTGTTGCAAATTATAAAATGAAACCATTTTTAAGAAATGAACATAGTGAAATTGTTGATTTCATGGATAAGAAACAGTTTGTGGTAGCACTATTTCTTAGAAGCAAAAAATGAATGTACTTATTGTTCTATAAAGTATAAAAAAAATGGCGCCAATTGTCTTGAATTGGCGCCATTTGGCTTTTGTGACCCGTAAAGGACAGATTACAAACCATTTTATGGAGGATCTGACGAGATTGTCTTACTGGAAGTAGAGGCTGTCTTTCATTGGCTTTATGAATTTGGTTTAGATGTCCTGCTGGGGATTGACGAAAAAAAATCTAAAACTTAATTGGTTAATGCCCGTATACGAACATACAATTCTAAAAATATTATGGAGGATTTGAAAAGATTGTTTATTCTTTAACGGAGTTGTCTTTTTTTGGCTCTATAAATTATCCTCCGAAGTGTAAAAATATAAATCCAGATGAATAGAGTTCAACGGTTCTATAAAATATATTTAATATTATAGAAATCACCTGAAGAAACTGTGCAAAGCAGGATGGACAGAAATTTGATTCCTCAATGAAGCCTCTAGCAGGCCAGCCTTCACCTGATGCGAAACCCTCTTCAGAGGATCTGGAATACCAGGTCAAGTACCAGTGTGCTTTTGAAACGGCTTTGTAGGCGCTTCCTACAGTAGATATCTATCGTTTTAGGGCTGCCACCATTGAAGATCTTGGATAACCAGGATAATGACATAATAGCCAATTCCAAAGTGGCCGATCCCAAGCTGGAAGCCATACAGCCAACAGTTCACACCATATATAACAGCTTTTTTCCGATTTGAGCAACCGCAAATTTTAGGCTGTAAATGCTTGAAAAATTTACACATAGTGCATAAAAAAAGAGACAACTATGTGGCAAGTTGTCTGCTTAAGTCCAGAAAGGACAAATTTCGCACCATTTTATGGAGGATTTGAAAAGATTGTCTTATTACAAGTAAAAATTTTAATTTATAAGAAATAAAATCCTGAATATTAGTAGGTTTGCATTTTAATAATGGTATCTTTGAGCAATTAAATACATTAAAATGCAAGAAGGTACAGTAAAATTTTTCAATGAAGAAAAAGGATTCGGATTCATAACCCCTAATAATGGAGGAGCTGAAATTTTTGCTCACGCTTCAGGCCTGTCAGAAAACATCCGCCAAGACGACGCAGTTCGATATGATATCCAGGAAGGCCGCAAAGGTCCAAACGCAGTAAACGTAATCGTAGCATAACCATACTATCACAGTTAACTTGTAAAGCACCTTTATCAGGTGCTTTATTATTTTAAGGATATCGCTAAAATTGTCTTCACTGATAGAAGGTTTAAAATTTAAAGATGCCTTTTTTTATAATAACCTTGCGGACCGCTAGAAATATCTTTATAACCAGAATTGCCTTTTTAGGATTCAATGCTTTCTGAAAAAGAATGGATTTTTTACCTGATCATATTTTTGTAAAATTCATGTAATTTTGTAAACACATGGCTTAAAAATGTAAATTATCCAAGAGGCTTGCTGTAAATTTGCTGTATAAATTATTGCAGTATGAAATTTTTAGGAACAAAACTACACGGTTACCTCGACTATTCAATTGTCAATATCGTATCGATTGTGGCATATTCGCCTCTTGCTTCCATTGCCGGCTACTCAGCATCTAAAGCGGCTCTTTTTTCTGCAACTTTATCCGCACGCACAGAACTTGCAAAAAAAGGAGTTGCCGTCCACATGGTGAATCCGGGTGCGATTGATACTGATATGAACAAGGAAAGTGATTGGGATATGCCCTCTGCTGATGGTATCGCAAAAATAATACTGGATAAAACAGAGGCTGGACAATTGGATATTGTTCCTGACGAAATGGGATTGGGCATGTTCAAAATATGGAAAGAAGAGCCTTCAAAATTAGCAGAAATGTTTGGACAGATTTATCACAACAAATAGACCCTATATCTAATTAGTTACAACAGAGCACTAGAAGTTCTGCTTCTGATTATAAATTCCTTAACTTCCTCTCGGGCGTGGCACGTAATCCATTGTCGGGCAGCCTGGTCGGCAATGCGCTCCGCAATAAATGAAAAGCCGCGCCCATCTTATTATAAAATAAGCTGAGGACGAGAATACGCTGGAAAATTAATCTTCCGCAGAAGCTGGCTATTTTTGATAAGGGCATCATTCAAAGTTTTTCATTCTATTTTATCGGTCCCCTTTATTTATTCTGATCACTGTGAAGCTCATCATCTTTGAGCTCTCCGATTTCAAATTTCTTGTTTACCGGGTTGTCCTGATCCAATTCAATAGTTTTGAATTGGTCGTTTTTTGATTCGCCGCTGTCCGGATTGACTTCAGTTTCAAAGCCTTCAGATGGATCATGTTTCTAAAATCGTTTTCAATATCCTGCTCTGTCAAATCCTTTGATTCGCTATTTGGTTCATTGTCCAGGTTTTCAGAATCGTAGGGATTGCTGTTTAGATCTGTGCTTCGGGCTGAATTAAGGTGGTTATCATGCGCCTGATCATTTGATGTTATTGTTTTGGATTTATTTTCCATGACAGTAAGTTTTTAAGCTTTCCTAAAATTAAAAAAAAGGTAAGCGGTTTCATTAGAAAAGTGCGCCCAGATTTTACAGGATTATGGCCATAACCGGCGAGGAAAGCCAGCCGCTCCAGTTACGGGCTCACTTGGCTAGGGTATTAGTAGGGACACTATAACAATTTAAAGAATTGCGCGTTATATTCTTTGTGTAATGAAAGAAAAGTCGTAGATTACATACATAGGTATGCCATTTGTACCGAAACACAGTTTATGACTGATTAAGTATTATGCTTTCAAAGCAGTAAAAGCAGTTGAGACGGCAGCAGCAACCCAGCGGAATTATGAAACACAGCAAAGCTGCAACTTTTCCGCATTCATTACATACCTTTAGCAATCTGTAATTTTTTAATAGAATATGATGTCCAAAGAGATAATAAAAAGAAATAACGTTACCATAAAGGGGAGTGGCCGCCAGGTTATGCTCTTTGCCCACGGATTTTGATGCGATCAGAATATGTGGCGCTTTGTCACCCCAGCATTTGAGCAGGAGTATAAAATAGTTCTCTCTGATTATGTCGGATGCGGGAAATCCGATATTGAAGCTTATAACCCAGAGCGTTATTCGAGCCTTCACGGCTACGCACAGGACGTATTGGAAATATGTGCTGCCATTGAAGCCGAAGACATTATTTTTGTAGGACATAGTGTAAGCGCCATGATTGGGCTGCTGGCAGCAGTTGAAAATCCTGATATTTTCTCATGCATGGTTTTCATCGGCCCGTCAGCCCGGTATATTAATGATGTGGACTACACTGGAGGGTTTACCCGTGAAGACCTTGAAGGGCTCCTGGAGGTGATGGACAATAACTTTATTGGATGGGCAAACTTCTTAGCGCCTGTTGTGATGAAAAATGAGGACCGCGCTGAACTGACAGAGGAATTAAAAGAAAGCTTCTGTTCCACTGACCCTGTGATTACAAGGCGCTTTGCAGAGGTGACCTTTTTTTCAGACAACAGGGCAGACCTTTCTAATTTAACTATGCCGTGCCTGGTACTGCAATGTTCGGATGACGCTATTGCGCCTGAAGAAGTCGGACAGTACATTCACGAGAAAATAAAAGGAAGCACATTTGAGAAAATGGATGCTACCGGTCACTGCCCGCATATGAGCCATCCTTAGGAGACCATCGAACTGATCCGTAAATTTCTAAACCAGACAACTTATTAATCCCGACAACCAAAATCTTTATTGGGAAGGTATGTTTAATGCCGTTCCGTGCTTCCTGTTGTCATTTTCCGAGGATGGAAAGATAATCAGGATAAACGCCGAGGCACGATTAAAATTAGGAATTGAGCAACTTGATATTGCCGGGAGCCAGTTTGAGCTGCTGCTGACTGTCGGGAGCCGCATATTTTTTCAGACCCATTTTTATCCGCTGATAAAAATGCAGGGTTCTGCACGTGAAATTTTCCTTACTTTTAAGACCGCCAATGGGGGTTCAATACCTGTTTTACTAAATGTGGATGTTATTCACAGCGGAGAAATTTCGGAATTTTTCTGTGCTGGCATGATAATTTCCAACAGAAACCGATTTGAAAAAGAGCTTCTGGAAGCAAAAAGGGTTGCTGAGGAAACACTGGCTGAAAACGCAGAACTGAACGCTGTTAAAAATTCTTTGCTGCAGCACCAAAAAGAGCTGGAACTTCAGTTCAGGACACTAAAATCCCTAAAAGAGCAGCAGCAGGAAATATTTAAAATTATCACGCATGATCTTCAGGAGCCTCTGCGCAAAACCGTATTTACCGGAAATTTTCTTTTGGAAGAGCATTTAGGGGCCCAAAGCGATACGGCAGATAAGCTCAGGAAAATCATCGGGTACAATACTGAAATGCGTGAAATGCTCTTAACGCTGCAGCGCTATGAAGAACTGGATAATAAAAACCCTGTGCACAAATCCATACAGCTTGAAGCTGTAATACAGCAAGCCATAAGACAGTTAAATAGTGATGATGGCAGCATTATGATCACCTATCCTTCGCTAAGCCCCGTTTTTTATGCCGACAAGGACCTGCTTATACGTTTTTTTGTCGAACTGTTCCGCAACTCGATAAATAACAGAGATCCCCAAAGAGACCGGCTGGAAATAAAAATTTCTATAATCGAGACAAAAAAAAATGTTTTTGTAGAATCTTACAACAAGTACCAATACGAAAAATTTGTCAAGCTTACCTATACCGATAACGGACAAGGCTTCCTGACCGATTCTTCTTTGGTATTCCAGATTCTGCAGAAGTCTGCACATTTTAATAAAATAAACATTGGAATGGCATTTTGCAGGCGAATTGTAGAGAAACATATGGGCAGCATTGTTGCAAAATCTGTAAAAGGAAATGGTGTGGGCTACACGATATTCTTTCCTCAGCAATAATGATTTAAAAAGAATTTTCAGCAAATGGTTACCTGGATTTTTTTAACCTCATCAGAACATGGCTGAAACCATATTTTATCTTTAAGCCCTGCATGCAGGATTTATAGATATAAGGGTTTAAAATATTTTACAGCACTTTTCAAGTCTTGTCCGGGCTGCAACAAGCCTGAATAGAGGCTCGTATTTTAAAAGCATTGGTTTCAGGTTTTGATTTACTCCGGCGGGTCCTACGCTGCCCTGAAGACAATATAATTTTTGGTCTTTTATTGCCATGAACTGCATGATTCTGACTTTCATATCTCTGCCTTTACATTCAATTATTTCTTCAACTTCCGACATAAGAGCCGGGGTCTCTCCAAGCTTCACGTCTTCGGTGCGAATAAGGGTGGTCCGCGGTGATAAGAAACCTACGATAGAATTTTTATTCATAATGCAGTCTTTCAGTTCTCCAGGAAGTTCATAGACAAGTATAAGCAGTTTTTCTTTTCCGGTGCCATTATAACTGGTAAATTGCTGTATAGTGTGAGGCATATCGGCTTGCTCGGCAAGCCAGCTTTTAGGTATCGGAATTTTTATGGATACATTTTCTGCCTTTGGATGATGTGCTGATTCAAAACTGTCAATATGCCCATCCATAATTTCTTTATGCGGCGCGCCATGATATTTAAATGACAGTATGCCTTTTGATATTGATTTATCACGAATATTTTTTGTTCTTTCCTGCGCTTGTAATAGAAAATCAATGGCAAACTCTTCTTTAGCGATTGGCCGCTGGATCTGCTGGCGAAGCAGCGAATCTAGACGTGCCTGAAATTGGGTTATATGGGAGTTATTTAATTCTTCATGCAAAAACTTTAAAATATTTTTCTCTGCCTCACCATTATAATCTTTAATTTTTTTGTTCGTTTCCCAAATCTGGTTCTTTAATCCCGGAAACTCTTCGGTTATCTTTGTAATAGCGGCATTCTGGCCTCTTAAAAAAGCATAGGTTTCCATGGCAAATAGAACCCTGCTGTTATAGTTCTGCTGCTGGCAGGGCACCGTTGGATTAACAGCATGCTGATACACAATATAATGACGCGAAACATTTTACAGGTTGATTTAGTGGTTCAAGTTTTAAGTTAAAATTAGAATCCAGCTTCCTTAAATTTTTTGACATCTTAACGGGCACAGCTCAACTGCTAAAAATGTAAGGCGTGGACAGATCTACAATGTAATTTTACGATTTATAATTAAAAAACTTACAAAAAAAAACACTGCCGGATTGTGCACTTTCCAAAGTAAACGAAGTGCTGCAAAGCAGGTACGGAGAATTTTAGATTATTAACTGTAAATCATATAATATTATCCTAAAGATAATGTAAGATTTTAAAAATCAGCGGTAATATATTTGGAGGCTTCAAAATTCCTGAATAAAAATCCCTAAAACATTTATGCCGGTTATGAAAACAAAATCCACCCTACTACTGTTTTTGTGTTTAAGTTTTATGTCTTATGCACAAAAAGGAATTCCGCCTTCAGAAGACACCAAAAAAACGACGATCACCAATTTTCCAACACATCTGGAATACAACAGCGAATTAGCCTCTGGACTAAAAACTGGCCAGGGCTGCCAGGTAACTCCGGTGGCTGCAGGTCTGGGAAAACCACGAATGCTGTATGTTGGCAAAAGCGGACAGTTGTATGTAACGCGCCGTGATGCCGGCGATGTGCTGATGCTCAAAGACAATGATAAAGACGGCAGGTTTGATGAACTTATGCGCGTTGCTGATTTTCCGGGAGTTCACGGAATCACTTCCAAAGACAACTTTATGTATTTATGCAATAACAATAAAGTGCTTCGATATCCTTTAAACGCAGATGGTACTTTGGGAAAAACTGCAGATACTTTGATCAGCGATCTGCCAAGCGGCGGACAGCATGCTAACCGGACAATGGATTTTGGGCCAGACGGCAAATTGTATATTTCTGTGGGTAGCGTCTGCAACGACTGCAAAGAAAGCGACAAAGAAACCGCAGCTTTACTGCAGGTAGATCCTCAGACCTGGAAGAGGACTTTATATGCATCGGGACTTCGCAATATGATAGGTTTTGACTGGCATCCCCAGACAAAAGAATTGTGGGGCGCGGACAATGGCGGAGATACAAAGGGCGACGACTGGCCGCCGGAAGAATTAAACCATATTGTAATGGGAGGCAACTACGGATTTCCGTTCGCGTATGGAAAGCGTGTCGTTGACCAGAGCAGGGAAGATCCAGTGGGAAATACAAAAGAAGGATGGGTAAAAGCGACACAGCCTTCCGTGATGGAATTTCCGGCTCACAGCGCACCGATTGCGTTTGTTTTTTTCCAGCAGGGAAATAACAAAGGCGATGCACTGGTATGCTGGCACGGATCGTGGAACAGACAAAACCCGAGCGGATACAAAGTCGAAAGAATCATATTTGACAAAAAAGGAAATCCAGTAAGCTCCGAGGATTTTTTAAGCGGATTTTTAATTGGAAATGAGCGTTTTGGAAGATCTGCCGGTCTTGCCATTGACAATGATGTAGTGTATGTCTCTGATGATGCAAATGGAATTATTTATGCCCTTAAACAAAAATAAATTATGAAAAAGTTTATCATACTCATGCTGTCTGTTCAGGCAATCTGGGCACAGCAGCCTACAAAACGAATTGAATTTGAAGCGCCGGAATCATACCCGGAAGGAGTGGCTTTTGATAAAGCTTCGAATGCATTTTATGTTACTTCCGCGCGATTGGGAACCGTTGGAAAAGTAACCAGGGAGGGAAAATATACCGAATTGTATGCAGATAAATCTTTAAAGTCAACTTATGGGATAAAAGTGCATCCGGACGGAAAACGGCTTTTTTTCTGTGCAGCAGATGCCAATTACAGCAAATTCAGCACGCCCGAAACCAAAAAGAAAACGGCAAGACTGATTTCGATTGATTTAAGATCCGGAAAAAAATTGTCTGATACTGATTTGTCAGGCCTTGCTGCGGGAGAGCATTTCCCAAATGACCTGGCTTTTGATAACCAAGGCAGCGTGTATGTTACGGACAGTTATGCCGATGTAATTTATAAAGTGGACACCAATGGAAAGGCAGCTGTTTTCAGCAGAAGCGAACTATTAAAAGCGGCCGGGGTAGGACCAAACGGAATTGTTTTTCATCCGCACGGATTTTTAATCGTGGCCAATAACGGCACCGGGGCACTGGTAAAAATCGATCTTAACAATCCCGAAAAAGGCGCTAAAGTTAAAATAGATCAGTTTTTTCCAAATGCGGACGGACTTCTTTTACACGATAATTATACGCTGACACTGGTGCAGAACGGCGGGGTAAATAAAATTTTCAAATTAAAAACGGCTGATAACTGGACAACCGCACAGGTTACGGAATCAACCTCTGTCGAGGACCGGTTTGCTTTTCCGTCAACGGCTGCAGCAGCGGGTTCAGAAACATGGATTATGAATGCCAATTTCAGCGAACTGACCGAAGGCAATAATGTTCCTTCAAAAAAATTCTCCCTGCAGCAGGCGGTGTTCAATCCGGTAAAAAAATAGACAGACTAAAAATAAAAAATTTTATGACTTTATCCAGTCCATACATCCGTTAAAGCGATTCGGTAGAAGTGCAACAGCCGGGGGAACAGGAAATCAGTCGGAAAATTGTAGATTCCATGGCGAGAGTAAACTGATTAAAGCACTTAAAACCGCACTGCGTGCTTCCAAATAAACGCTTTTAGCTTCAAATAAAATAGGCGCTTTCAGCGGCGCTGAAAAGGTGCCGGGAATTAAAAAAGTCCTATCTTTGAGATGCCGGCCTGCTGTATTACATTTAATTAAATGATCTTTATGATTCAAGACCAATCCCCATTAAACGACGAATTCTATTTTGTGCCCAAAACTGCGCTGGGGGACGCCCTGAGAAAGGCCGACTGGAGCCAGAGCAGATTAGGGCCTCCGGGGCAGTGGCCTGCCGCTCTGCGCAGCACTCTGGGCATGCTGCTGTGCTCTAAACTGCCTATGTTTGTATGGTGGGGAAAGGATCACCTGCAGTTCTGCAATGACTCCGGCCTTGAGAATTTTTCCAAAGACCGTCCCAGTCAAGGGCAGCCAGGGCGGCAGAGCGCCGGTCTGTGGAGCCTTTTTGGGCCTGCCGTTACAAAGATAATGCACCCTGATGCGCTGCAGTCTATCCAAGAAGGCCTGTTTCCGATGCAGGAAAAGATTTTCCTTAACGGCAGATTATGCGTATTTAATTACACTCCGGTGTTTGGTGAGGGCCCTATGATCCAAGGTGTTGCCGCTATATGCTCCGAGCATGAAGACCATGCCCATGAACTGCGTGCGCTCATTGATGCCGCTCCCTTCCCAATCGGAGTCTATGAAGGGCCGCAGATGCGCATCAGGATGCTCAACCAGTCTATTATAGATGCCTGGGGAAAAGGGGGGGACCTGGTTGGAAAAACCTATTTTGAGGTGCTTCCCGAACTTGAAAGCCAGGAAATCTACCCGCTTCTGCAGCAGGTTTATAATTCCGGGGAGCCTTATCATGCCAAAAACCAGCGGGTTGACCTGCAGAGGGACGGAAAACTGCAGACCTTTTATTTCAATTACAGCTTTACGCCGCTTTTTGACGATAAAGGCAGGGTATACGGGGTGATGAATACCGCTGCAGATGTTACTGACCTTAATATCGCAAGGCTCAAGATGGCACAGAGCCAGGAGAATTTCCGCAGCCTGATCATGCAGGCGCCTGTCTCCATGTGCCTGATGCTCGGGCCTTCCCATACAGTGGAGATAGCCAACGAGCATATGGTCAATCTCTGGGGAAAAGACAGGCAAGAGGTAATGCAGAGGCCAATCTTTGAAGGACTGCCCGATGCAAGGGAGCAGGGACTGGAGGGCCTTCTGGACCAGGTGTTTAAAACCGGCAAAACCTTCACGGCCAGTGAAATGCCTGTGCATCTTATACGTTTCGGAACTCCAGAGGTTGTGTACCAGAACTTTATTTATGAACCTTACAGGGACGGCAGCGGCGAGGTGCTGGGCGTTATTGCCATTTCCAATAATGTTACCGAACAGGTCCTGGCACGGCAGAAGGTTGAAGAACTGATAAAAGTCAGAACTGAAATGCTGGTAGAGGCAAATGAAAACCTGGCCCGCTCCAACGCGGATCTGGCGCAGTTCGCCTACATAGCCTCTCATGACCTGCAGGAGCCGCTTCGGAAAATCAGTATTTTCTCGCAGATGCTCCAGGACAAGGCAGGCCCTATGCTGAACAGCAGATCTCAGGAGCACCTGAGAAAGATAGGGCAGTCCGCTGCCCGGATGCAGTCGCTGGTGCAGGATGTCCTTGCATTCTCTCAGCTTAATAAAGCTGCGGATTCCTTTTCAATGGTGGATCCCAATCAGATCATCGTGGAAATTCTGGCAGACTTCGAACTGCTGATAGAAGAAAGCGGGGCCGTCTTTGAGATTTCAGATATTCCGGAAATTCCCGGACAGCCGCTGCAGTTAAGCCAGCTGCTGGGCAATCTTATCGGCAACGCACTAAAATTCCAGCGGGAAGGATGCACTCCGGTCATTAAAATTACCGCTGCCAAGGCCGATAAAGCGGAAAAACTAAGCAATCACCTTATCGCTGAAGCTGATTATGTCAAAATTACGGTCTCCGATAACGGGATCGGTTTTCTTCCTGAAGAAGCGGATAAGATTTTCGGGGTTTTTCAAAGGCTTCATTCCAAATCACAGTTTGAAGGCACGGGTATCGGCCTTTCCATATGCAAAAAAATTGTCGATAACCACCATGGGGCTATAAGCGCGCAGGGCAGTTCGCAAAAGGGCGCTGTTTTCAGCATTTACCTGCCCTTGGAAATTAATTCTTTACTGCCTCCAGCAGCAGAAAGATATCTTTTCTAAAAGTGGGGCTGGGTTATTTGTAAGGCAAACCAGCCTAAAAAGGGCCCAGATTAGGACTTTAATTTTGTAGCTTTGTAAACTTTAACAAGATTTTGTTTTGAAAATAAGAAATTCCGGCGAAATTATAATTATAGAGGATGATCATGACGACAGGGAATTTCTTCATGAAATACTGCAGAGCCTGAAGATCCCCAACAAAATAGTTTTCTTCGAGGATCCAACCCTTGTCATTGAAGGGCATGTCGGGAAACAATGAAATGATCCTTTTGAATTTGAAATAAAGAATTAATGTTCTCATTCTATATAATTTTAATTCTAAGCTTACAATTTGTGACAGAAACGTAAAATGGACGGAATGTAAGAAAATTGACAACCTGTTTTTCCTGCGGGTAATGGTGATTGCTTATAGTCAGCGAATTGCGCTCTGTTTTGTGAATACACTAAAGATAAATGATTTATAAATATCATTAACGTTTTTTTTAAAGATTTTACTGCGCTTTATTTTATGTAGTTAACAATTAATTTACCTGTCAATTTGATCTGAATTATTTTTAGCTAGAGCAGTAACCTGTTTAAAACAGCCTGAGCACAATAGAGGTTAATAGAGTCCCAGAGCCTCTGCAGCGCCAGAGTATTATGGATCAGAATGCTGGGAACCGATAGAACATGAAAAGGCAAAATCATCATTTCATTTTACTGCTGTGAATTTTCGGGTTAAGTGGTGGGGATTCAAGTCATACAGCTCTTTATAAGCTTTTTTTCTGGAACTTTTCCACGCTGCAGGTTTCACCAGGGGAAGGGTTGATTTGGGGCAGTAAGACAAGTAATATAAGAACCCGGTCAGGCAGATGACATTAATGGCCATCCCAGACAAAAATGCATTGTAATAAGATCTGAAGTTATCGACGTCCTTAACAATATAATAGAATGCAGCACCTGCGACGGCAATTCCAAATGCCCCAGAGAGCTGCTGCACCGTAGCATAAAGCCCTGATGCGCTGCCGGCCAGATTTTCAGATAACCCGCTAATGGCGATACCGGCAAGGGAGGGTAAAACAAGCGCAACACCGTAGCCATGCAGCACCATTACCGTTAATCGTATAGATGATGATCCGTTATGGCTTAAAGTGACTAGCTGTAAAAGTACAGCCCCAACAATCAGTATGACACCAAAAATTAAAACCGCCCTACCATACCGCAGAACCAATTTGGCGGCAATCAGCGAGGCTGAGAGAAAACCCAGTCCCTGGGCTGCTGCAAAATCCGGTCTGCAGAGGCGGCAGCTGTAATCCTTTCTGTAAAAATAAAGTCAGCAAGAAAAAGTAAGAGTCAAGCATCAGCATAAAAAGGGCGGCGGCGGCCAGATCCATATTGGCCACTCGGTGGTCCGGCCCCCTATTTGCAAGCCAATAAGTATGATATTGAAAGCAAGTGCGTTTGAAAGCATTTTAGAAGATGTCGTGCAGTGCACCGGAAGCTGCAAAAAAAATACGGATAAATTTAGGCTGATATAAAACTAATTTTTAAATTTATTGCCGCTAAATCGGTAAGCGGCATATTTGCACCTGCAATAATTTATTAAGCACTGCAGCACAATATTAATTCTATAGAAAGCATTGCGGGAGTAGTCCAGCATATTGTCTGCACATAATTTATGAAGCATGACGTATGAAATTGCGAAAAAGAATAAAGCTAACTATCCAGACTTTACCACTTTGAGGGGTGGCACAATGAGAATTTTCATAGTGCCGCAGGTGCTCGAAGATTTCGACAGATACTTTAAGGATTATCTCACCAGAGATTTTGATGACGGAATGGTTCAAGCTTATTCTTCCAATGGGCAGTTTAAATTATACTATAGAGAATTGAAACAACATGCAATTTAAAGCAGATATTGGAAAGCCACAATCTGCGCGTACAGTTGGCATCCGGATATCTGTCTGCAGCGGCCTCTGATGTCCGATAGTTCCGGGTAAATTTTGAAGCAGCCCTCAGATATTGATTTGTTATCCTTGTAATTTCTGTCAGAATTAATAATCTAAAGCAGGTCGCCTCATCGGGAATCATACGGGAAGAACCTTTCTGATGTCCTTTATTGACCGAGTTTTCGTTCTGGAAATTCTCCTCATCCAAGGGTAGTTTTCAGGTGTATCTGCATTCACCTTATTATTTTTAAAAATTAATTTTTTACTGCCGTTCTTTTTAAAGGGGGTGTTCCGCAGCCATTTTTCGGGCATTCTCGCGTTTGGGGCATTTTTCTCCTTTTGCGGGTTGCCATTTATCACATGCAAATTGATTAAAGTTGGATAATTTTGCACGTATTTTCTGAATTCGGTAATTTGATGGATTTAATTGTCTACATTTACGGGAATCCAAATATCACAGCAAATGCAGAACAGTCTCCTGGCAAGCTTGAAAGAGCACCAAAACAAATTATTGGCCGAATGGTCCAAGCTTTTACAAGCTAGCGGTTCTACTGACGGATCAACGGAAGAAGAAGAATCAAAGGAGTTCGCTTCCCTTCTGCTGGATGCTTTAAAGCATTCAAATGGAAATGCGGATTCAGACGAATTCGAAAATGTTTACGATCTGCTGGTCGGAATTTCAAGTTCGAGGGGCAGACGCGGTTTTTCGCCTCGTGAAAATGCCCAATATCTCATTGCTTTTAAGGAAGCGGCTTCTAAAATTCTTTCAGAAATGGAGTCTGATCCTTCAAAATTGTACAGCGCTAATTTAGAGTTGAGCAAACTCCTTGATAATATGGCAATACTGACTTTTGAATCCTATATGAAAGGGCGGGAAGAAGTCATTTCAAGGCAGATTGATGAGATCAGCGAGATTTCGACTCCTGTAATCCGCGTCTGGGATGGTATTGTGGCGCTTCCTATCATTGGCACGCTGGACAGTTCCAGAACCCAGGTGGTAATGGAAAATTTATTGCAGCAGATTGTGGATACGGGAAGTTCGATCGCCATACTTGACATTTCAGGCGTGCCGGCAGTAGATTCCCTGGTAGCGCAGCATCTTATAAAAACTGTAAGTGCAACCCGGCTAATGGGTGCAGAATGCATTATAAGCGGCATACGCCCTGAAATTGCGCAGACGGTGGTTCATTTAGGAATTGATCTTACGGGCATTATTACTAAGGCATCATTGGCAAGCGCACTTCAAACAGCCTTTGATATGCTTCAGCTCACAGTTGTGAAAAGAAAAATTACGAATTAAGATCACTGAAATGGAAAGAATTCCAATACTCAAGATGGGAGATTTTCTGCTGGTTACCATACAGGTCGATCTGTATGACCAATTGGCTGAAAATCTTGAATCTGATTTAATAAATGCTATCAAAAAGAATAATTCAAAAGGCGTTTTGATTGATATATCGGCGGTTTCCATTATCGATTCCTTTATGGGAAGAATTTTAGGAAACATTGCCGTAATGTCAAAAATTATGGACGCACAGACTGTTGTGGTCGGCATGCAGCCCGCTGTCGCTATTACGCTTGTTGAACTTGGACTGTCTTTAAATGGTGTTATAAGCGCCCTAAATGTTGAAAAAGGCATGGATTTGCTTCGCTCGAAAATGTACAATGGCGATAAGGAGGAGCAGGCATATGACGACAGCAGCCGATAAAGAAGAACTGTTTATAGCAAAAGAGCAGGATGTAGTTCCGTTGCGCAACCTCGTGAAGGAATACGGCGTAAAAATTGGAATGGGTATTTTAAACCAGACTAAACTGATCACTGCCACAAGCGAGCTTGTCCGCAATCTTCTTAAATATGGGGGAGGAGGAAGGGTTATCATAGAATCTGTAACCAACGGACGGGATTTCGGTGTCCGTGTGGTTTTTATTGATAAAGGGCCAGGGATAAAAGATATAAATCTGGCCATGCAGGACGGCTACAGCACCGGAAAAAGTTTGGGGCTTGGCCTTCCTGGCACAAAAAGGCTGGTGAATGAATTTGATATTCAGACAGAATTGGGAAACGGCACAACCGTAACCATAATAAAATGGAAAAATGGATAGTGCTTTTTGCGTTTATAAAATTGACGATAGGAGTCTTGTCGCTTTCATTAAAAGGGAGATACACAACTTAGCGCTTCAGTTAGGCTTCAAGCCGCACAGGGCGGCGGAAATTGACATTATTATCGCAGAACTCGCTTCTAATCTTATCAAATATGCAGGCGGGGGCGATCTGCTTTACAGGGCGCATCACAATGGAAGCTGCAATGTGATAGAAATATACTGTCTTGATAAAGGAAGTGGCATTGATAATCTTGCCAAAATAATGAAAGACGGCTATTCCACCTCCAGCACATTGGGACAGGGCATGGGCGCCATTAAAAGATTAAGCAATGATTTTCAGATCTATTCCATACGCGGCTGGGGAACCGTCCAATACATTAAGATCTGCGATAAAGCCGATGCGGCATTCCCCAACTCAAATGCAGGATTGGATATAGCAGGGCTCAGTGTAAACTATCCGGGCGAACGGGTATGCGGAGACGGATACCATATCAAATATTCCAGAAAAGGTTTTCAGATTTTTTTTGGAGACGGATTAGGCCATGGGGTAAAGGCCCGCGAAGCAGTTGAACAGGCAGTCAAAGCTTTTAAGCAATGCGCAGAAACTGATCCTGCGGCAGTGCTGCGCCATGTTCATCAGCACGTTAAAAAAGGCAGGGGGCTTGTCGCTACTGTTGCCATTGCCGATTATGAGGCGCAAACTTGGAATATCTGCGGCATAGGCAATATCAATACGCGGATCTATAACGGGCTCGACAGCAAAACCTATACGCCATATAATGGCATTATAGGCCATAATATTCCACGGACTATAAAGGGCACCATCAACCCTTATCAAAAACATCAGATTATTATAATGCACAGTGACGGACTGCGTACGAGACTGCATCTGAATGATCTGGCTTCCATAATTAAACAGAGTCCGGGAATTATAGCTTCGGCCTTGTATAAGGATAATGTGAGAGGAACCGATGATGCTGCAATATTGGTTGGAAAAATAATTTAAAGCTTTATGGAGGAAATTGTAAAAATTAGTCTTGACAATGAAATGGACCTCATACTGGCTCATAAGCGTTCGATGAAAATTGCTGAAATGTGCGGCCTGCCCATAGCGTCGCAGACCCGGTTTTCCACTGCAGTTTCAGAAGTGGCAAGATGCTCAATTGCCAGCGGAAAAAATTCTGTGCTTGTTTTGGGAATCAATACCATCAAAGCAGGCCGCAAAGAAATACAGGCGGTGCTTACCGATCAGATTGATCTAAGGGGATGCAATCCAGAAGCTTACAAATATGCTGATAAATTATCAGGCAGCATAGGATACAGTTATGCCGGCGGCCAGTCAAAAACCATATTAAGCCATCAGGTTTCTTCGCCGGGGCTTCTTTCAGATGCAAAAATAAATGCTCTGGCAGATTACTTTAAATATGAGCCGCCGATTTCAGCTTATGATGAAATCAGAAAAAAAAATATCGAGCTTGCAGCACTTTCAGAAAAGCTGGGCGAAAGTGAAAACCAATACAGAAATCTCGTGGATACAATTCCCGTTTTGATCTGCATTGTCAACGACAGAAGCACTGTTCTGTTATCAAACCATGCATTTAAAGCTTATCTGAAAACCCCCCTAGCCATTTTTGACAAAAAAAGCCTTGGGGCATTTATACATCATGATGATGTGCATCCGATATTGGAAGGATGGAATAATGTAAAAAAAAGCAGAAGAGATTTTTCTGCTGAAATCCGAATTAAAAAAGATGGCATTTATATCTGGCATAATGTTTCCATTATGCCCAATAAGTCGGAAGACGGCTCTTTTAAGAGCTGGCTTATCTATTTTATAAACAACAATGCCCAGAAAATGATTGTTGAAGCTTTAAAGGATAATTCGGAGCTTCGAAAGATGCAGCTTGAACTGCAAAGCGCAAACTCAAAACTTAAATTTAAAAATAAGGAGCTGGAACAGTTCGCTTTTATAACAAGCCACGATCTGCAGGAGCCGCTTCGAAAAATCATGATCATGATCTCAAGGGCGGCAGAACATTTAACCGAAGGGCAGAAAACGCTTTATTATTTTGATAAAATTACGCTGGCGGCCGGCAGGCTATCCAATTTGATTTCAGATGTTCTTAATTATTCCCGTGTAAACAATCATGATAAATTTATTAAAGAGGCCGATCTTAATGATGTTGCAACTCAAGCTCTAGAGGATCTGAGTCTGATTATTGAAGAAAAAAAAGCCGCTGTAAACTTAAATGGGCTTCCGGTTGTTACCGGGATTGAAACCCAGCTGCGCCAGCTGTTTTACAATCTGATAAATAATGCGCTGAAATTTAATGCGCTCAAGCCCGTAGTGAACATTTCCAGCCGTATAATTTCAGATAAAAGCGACACTGCCTTTGATCCTGCAGCCCCTTGCGGTGATTTTTATCTAATTTCAATTGAAGATAATGGAATTGGAATGGACAGCGAGTATTCTGCCCGAATATTTGATATGTTCCAGCGGCTGCACCAAAAGGGCAAGTACAGCGGCAATGGCATAGGGCTGGCCTTATGCAAGCGCATTGTCGAGAACCATAACGGGACTATCAATTTTACAAGCACGCCGGGAAAAGGAACAGTTTTTTGGATCTATCTGCCAATTCTTGCGGCCTGAAAGCGCTAATTATGCGCTGGATATGCCGCGAAAATAGCAGGCAGAGAGAAGACTGTAAAAATGCGTTTTTTATTGGCAGCAGGGAAGACCTTTCCAATTAACAATGCCGTGGCTGGTGCTGCAGTGCCCGCGCATTGCCCCGGAAGAAGTCGGGCATTACATCCACGAAATAATAAAGGGAAGCACATTTGAGAAAATGAATGCTACGGAACACTGCCCGCATATGAGCCATCCGCAAGGGACAATTGAATTGATTCAAAAATTCCTAAACCAGACGGCTTATTGATCCCGAACATCGGAGAGAGCTGGAGCTCCAATCAAGCTAAAATCAATGGAAGGGCAGCAGCAGGAAATATTCAAAATTATTACCCATGATCTGCAGTAGCCTTTACGCAAAGCCGTATTTACGGGGAATTTTCTTTTGGCAGAGTATTTTACATACCAGTGTTGCAGTTCATTAAATCCCGTCTTTATACATTGCCCGCTATTCATTACAGAATTCAGATTCCTTAAAATGCAATCAGATAGACGAAACAAGGAAGAGGTCTCTACAATCCGTAATTTCTAATTTATAAAATTCTTTCCCTGCTCCATAAAAGAACATCGATAGATTGGCAATAATGAAGCATTTCTGGATGTTTATTTAAAGAAATACTGTTGAAATTATAATTTATTTCAGTAATAGGAATGTCAATTTCTTCTAGATTCCATTCTTTATGATGTATGTCATGGCGGAAAAGTTTATTTCCGGTGGCATTGTACAAGCAATGTCGTTCTGTTAACCAGTAATCCAGCGGCGTTTTTATAATTGGAATTCCTATTTTTTTATAGCTGAATAAAAGCTTGTAATTCTTCACGCTATTCGAAGAAAATAAAGTATTTATGGATTTTTTGATGTAGGACTTCCTATAGGGCAATTCTAAAAATGTTCGGGTGAGTAAAACTTCAATGATTTTGTTAGTTTCTATGGAAAGCATGTAAATACCTTTGATTCCATTATTCAGCACATATGTCCGAACATTTATTTCCTTAAAATTGGATATGTAGGGAATAGGAGGGATATAATGCATTCTCATTTTATCAACATCAAAAGCCACCAGTGATATCCAAGCTTTGTCTTGAAAAGTGTCCAGCACCAAACCTGTCGGAAGCAGTTCCGATATGAGTTCTGGCTTAACGCTCCAATGCAAAAAAAAGGTATCGTCCCACTGCTGGAAATATTTCCATTTTCTTTCAGGAAGGGGCAAATACCTGTGAGAGGCTTGTTCTAATATTTCTGATATGGCCATGGCAAACTTTTAACGGTCCAAAATACCTTATTTGCCTCTTTAACCGTTATATTATTAAAGCCTTAATTTATATAATTTTCTGCAGCTCACTGATTTCATCCACAGTTGTTTGTTTATTAACGATTTGCTAGATAAAATTTCTCATTACCAATTTTACAGCGTTATCCAAACATGGTTTTGTCAGAAGAATTAGGCAAAGTGTATTGCAGGATAAAGTTGGAATTCTTGAAAGAGCCTCTAATTTTCAGGCTCTTTTTTTTGTTTTACAGCCCGGGCAGTTCTTCCCGAGGTGAAAATCTCAATTATAACACCAGAACGGCATATTAAAAAAACTGTGTTTTTTTCTAAGGGTTTAATCTAACGAATTTTCATTATAGGATACAATGTCCGATTAAGGGTTTGTCAGGTGTTCAGCCAATGGCTGAAAGGCAAATGCTGATTCCAAATAATGTCCCGCCGCTTTTTGATTGCTGCTGGGGCAGTGCAGAATATTTTTTAATCCTTCAAATATTTTACCGCCTCTCTTGCGGGTCCGCCGGCTTTTGCTGTTCTTTTGTCATTTCCGCATTTAAACTGTCCGGAAGCACAGTGCTTACAGCAGCCTTTATTTTATTGCTGAATCCCGAGACAACCTTATCTTTATTGTTCATTAAGGCATCATAGCCGTCCCTGGCCACAGCTGCGGGATCGGCCAGCGAGTCCTTGTCCTGCACCGCTTTGCTTTTGTTCATACCAGCCTTATTGAAAAAGTCTGTATCTGTCGGGCCGGGCAGAAGGGCGGTGACAGTGATATTGGTATCTTGCAGTTCGGAGCGCAGCGCTTCGGAAAAGGAAAGGATAAAGGCCTTTGTGCCATGGTAGACCGACTGCCAGGGTCCTGGTGTTTTGCCAGCTATGGAGGCAAGGTTTAAAATCCTGCCTTCGTTGCGGGCCATCATTTTCGAAAGGAAGTGCTTGGCGAGTATAATGGGGGCATTGATATTGAGCTGCACAATATCGAGTTCCCTTTCAAGATCTGTGTCCTTAAACAGTCCGTAGACCCCCTGTCCGGCATTGTTGACCAGAATGTTTATTTCAATTCCTTTTTCTTCTAATTCCCGGCACAACCCCAAAACTTCTTCCTTAATAATAAGGTCTCGTGCAGAGGCAATTACCTGGATCCCGTATTGTTTTAATTCGCCGGCTGCTGTATCCAGCTCCTCCCGGCTTCTGGCTGTGATCACCAGATTGTATCCGTCTTTGGCAAAAAGCTTGGCAAGCTCATAGCCGATTCCCTGCGTGGCGCCTGTGATAAGGGCGTACTTATATTGATTTTCCATAACTTTTAAAATTAAATTAAGGGTCAATTTAAAAAAATTGCACTGCTGATTCTTATATAATTGCAGTTAAGCCTTGCAAAATTTGGCGATATGCTATGGGAAAAAGAATAATTTTCTGCCTTATCTGCTAAAGCAGTTTTCGATTTATGCCCCTCATACAGACTGCAGCCAATGGAGATTCTTATGGGATGAAGACTAAGACAGCAATGTATTATGCCGGCAGGAAACGCCTTTATTTTAACACTCGGAAATGGGCAGCAGAAATGATTTAGTTTTTAAATTTGCAAAATGATTGAAATTGAAAAATAGATCAATCTTTTGCGATGGAAAAAGCCATACGGCTAAAGGTGAGAAAAGAGCTGGACCCGCGCGGGCAGCTCGCCGTGATTAAACTCAAAGGGAGCCTGATCTCCAAAGGCTACACCCAGATTATCCATATCTCGGACCAGGACGGGGAGTTTCATATCAATGCATTTGAGACTGGTGCAGAAAAGAGAAATGATGCCCGGCAGCATATTGCCGCCTTTATTAGTGCGGAGCATATTGAAGATGCGGTCTCCCTTCAAGGCGACTAAACCGGGGTTTGTCGGTTATTTTGTTTTTGGAGCTTATTCCGGTATGTGTTGCAGCTTTCCTTTGCCGTGCATTTTTAGGAGTTTTTTCATCTGGCTTTGCGGTATTGCTTTACGTTGTGTTTTTAGAAGCTTTTTCCCGCTATCCGCTTCAATCTATGCGCCTGAAAACCCGGCGCATACGATTTCCGCTTTTATCGGGGCTAGGATATTGGCATGGGCATTTTATGGCATCAGATCATTATGGTTCTGGCCAATGACATTGAAATTAAAGCTGCGGCCATCAGAGTCTATTCCAACCATCCAAGCCTGTTTAGGATAAACCCTTCCAGCTCCTTGTCAGCAGCGGCATCCCGCTGGGCAGAGGTGAGTATCTTACTGTAAAGAACAATAAAATTTTCAGACAGGAACACGTCCAGCGCATCCAGGCAATCCATTAAATCCGGCTGTGATGTCTGCCAGAGCGTTTTTCGTTCGGAAGAAATATCCTTCAGCACTAGAGTGTACATTTCCGATGAAGCCTGGGAATGCTGGTCTGGGATGGTGATGGCAATTTCAAAATCGTTGTCCTGATCATTAAAAGAGCCGGTAAGGAAATAGCTTGTGGTCATAACGGGTGTTTTGGTTTATAAATGTTCTAACTTATAGCTGCAGGGCCAGCTTTTTAAAAAAAGAGGCTCTGGGCTTTGGCGACTGCTTTTCTCATGTCAATTCCCTTCTGCAGCGCCCCTTTAAAAATATCCCCTTCAGCCCTCATGCGTGCTATGGAGTTCTCAATAGTGAAATCCTTTATCTCCAGCCCTTTTCTGACCTCCTCCCAGTGCAGGGGCATGGAGACCGTGGCGTCCGGTTTGGGGCGCAGCGAATAAGGGCATGCGATTGTCGCGCCGGGACGGTTCTGCAGGAAATCCAGGTACATCTTCCCTCCGCGGTTTTTGATCTGGCGCTCCAGGCTTGTGAAACCAGCAAGCTGTCCGTGCACAATGGAAACGATCATTTTTGCGAACATCTGGGACTGGCCATAGCTGTATTTAGCGCCAAGGGGAATGTAGATATGGATGCCGGTGGAGCCTGAGGTCTTCACGTATCCGGTGATATCCAGCGAATCAAGGATGTTTTTAACCTCGCAGGCGGCCTGTATGACCTGCCCGAAAGTATTCTGGTCCGGGTCAAGGTCTATCACGCAGTAATCGGGATTGTCGGGATGCTGGATGCGGCTGAACCACGGGTTCATCTCAATGCAGCCAAGGGATGCCATGTAAAGCAGGGTTTTCTCATCCCCGCCTACAAGGAATTCTTTTTCCTCACCATCACTGGTCGTGTAGGGGAAAGTCTGTGCCCACTCGGGGGCTTTTCCCTTCACGTCTTTCTGGTAGAAGCTCTTGCCGTTAATGCCCCCGGGAAACCGGTTTAGCGACAATGGCCGGTCTTTCAGGTACGGCAGGATGAACTCGGCCGCCTTGTAGTAATAATTAAGCATATCGCGTTTGGTATCCCCGCTTTGGGGCCAGTAGACTTTGCTAAGGTGCGAGAAGGTCATGTTCTGCCCCTTGATCTTTTTGGTCTGCGATTCTTCGGTCGGGTTTAACAGTGTTTTCACTCCGCTGTCTTTTGGAGCGGAAAGGGGAGAGGTAACGGGTGCCTTCATTTCTGGGGCATTGTCCTTTAAAACCGCCCCCGATTCCGCTTCTTTCTCCAAGGTTACATCGGCCGCTTTTTTATCGCTTCGCATCCCTTCAAAGGATGGGTGGCGGAAAACCCCCTCGGATGTGATCTCGGCGTAGCTGACCTCACAGACCAGTTCGGGTCTGAGCCAGACCGCCTTTGCATGCGGCGGGTTGGGGCGGAAGCGTGAGGGCTTGTTGATATCGGGCTCCGAGGCAAAGGGGATGGTCTTGGTGATAAGGGGCGCGAACTCCTGCATCATTTCTTTCTGCATCTTATCGGTAAAGCCTGTGCCGACCTTGCCGGCATACTGAAGCTCTCCGTTCTGGTAGAAGCCCAGCAGCAGCGAGCTGAAGAGCTTGGAGGAGTCCTCGTTTCGGGTATAGCCCGCGATAACCACCTCCTGGCGCTTCTGGGCTTTTATCTTCAGCCACTGCCTGTTTCGGCTCTCAGGGATGTAAAGGGAATCCTTTCTCTTGGCCATGATCCCTTCAAGCCCCATTGCGCTGGCGGTCTGAAAAAAATCGATGCCGCCCTCAAAGCTCTGGCTCAGGCGTATGCGGTCGTCATCTTTAGGCAGTATTTCTTTTAAAATGGCCTGGCGCTCTGTAAGGGGCAGCTCCATGAGGTTTATCCCGTTGTACCAGAGAATGTCAAAGGCATAATAGACCAGATACCCGTCCGCCTCGCTTCTCCAGTTCTGAAGCGCGCTGAAATCCGCCTTTCCGTCTTCTTTTAAAACCAGTATCTCCCCGTCGAGCACCGCATCGTTTTTCCACTTCTGCAGGTCCTGGGTTATCGGATAGTATTTATCGGTAAAGGGTTTATTGTTCCTGGAGGCCAAAGATACTTCGCCTTTTTGGATGTAGGCCAGGGAGCGGTAGCCGTCCCATTTCACCTCAAAGGCCCATAAGGGGTCATCAAAGGGCGCGTTTACCAAAACTGCCAGCATGGGCTTGATCCCCTCTGGCATGCTTGCTGGCGCACCTGCTTTTAAAAGCGTATTGATGTGCGCTGTCTTATTATCTTTTTTCTTTCCCATGTCTGCTGTCTTTAAATGAGATAAGGTAAATAAAGGCGGACCGCCTTGGGCTGTTACTCTTAGATGTACTGTATCATTCAGGTAAAAATCCCCGAAACATATACAGGTATGCCGGGGATCAGGTTCTTTTTATTGGCTTGTGCTATTTTGCGCGCAGCATGCGTGCTACGGCATCCGCTGAGCTGCCGGCCTCATCTACAGCCCTTTGGAGCTCTTCGCGGCTGACATTGAATTTCTCTGTCCAATACGCGACCTCGTGGTCCTCGTTCATATTGATGCGGGAGCGGTCCTGCTGTCCTTTGTTTTTTAAGTCGTCGCTCATGACAATTGATTTTGAATTAATAATTATTGTATTGCGTTTCAGGTATTGGTATTTGGTTCCAAACGGGCATCTGTCGGGTCATCGCTGCCGCTTTCTTCATTGCGTTTGGGGTCAGTTCCTGCCTCATCTGTCTCATCGATATCGCCCCAGTCTCCGGTGTTCTCGTGCCGGGTGTCTTTATTTTTATTATCCTGAGCGGCCAGCATCTGGTGGTACGGGCAGTTTTGGAGCTCTTCAGGGCTGAAATTATGCGTGTTTTCCATGGTTTTTGATTTTAATAATTAGCAGGCTTAAAATTAGCAGGTTAGCTCGATTTAAGCTTACAGGAAAAAGCGCGGAGTTTATGTAATTATCACTTAGGGAGCGGTTTTGGGATGATGGTTCAGCTTTTTTTTTCAGCTGGCGGGATGTTAATGTTTTTTTGGAGCTTTTTCCCGCTAGTCGCTGCACTCGAGCGAAAGCGAACTGGCGAAGCAATCAGGACTAAAATACTGGAAGAAAGTTTTGGGGCAATAGTGGCAGACTTGTAGGGAAATATTATTTTCGTTGCTACACCAGACCCGCAGGTTAAACTGTTCCCTCATTCGAAGGCGCGACACGCTGGATTTTGGCGGGCTCTGCAGATTTGCATCATTTGCAGCGATTTTCTGAAAAATTAGCCCTATATTTGCATTTCACCAGCCGCACGCGGACATATTTCTATCGTTTATCTATTTCAGAGGATTGTATTATTTTTTTAGTATAACTTTTGCAGATTCATTCGCCCTTCATTGAACTGCCCTAAATTTGAAAACGATGCCCGAGCTCCA
This sequence comes from Flavobacterium ustbae, assembly GCF_003946915.1. GTDB lineage: Bacteria > Bacteroidota > Bacteroidia > Flavobacteriales > Flavobacteriaceae > Flavobacterium > Flavobacterium ustbae. The sequence continues at coordinate 136,603 of NZ_RPOC01000005.1, read as the reverse complement.
GAATTTTCATAAGTTTATTTTCCATGCCGATGACGACGAGGATGACAGGCTGCTCTTTCTTGATGCAGTGGATGAGCTTGATCTGCGCATTAGAGTTGGGCAGGCCGCCGACGGGCAGCAGCTTCTGCAGTGCCTTTCGGGGAGCGGGGCAGAGATGCCCGAGCTGCTATTTTTAGATATCAACATGCCCGGAAAAAACGGGTTTGACTGCCTAAGGGAGATAAAAGGCGCAGACGGGCTTTTTAGCGGCCTTAAGATAATTATGCTCTCCACAAGCAGGAATCCTGAAAATATTGAGCTTTCCTACGCGCTGGGGGCTGATCTCTATGCGGTGAAGCCCGCCACGTTTCAGGAGCTTAAAAAGCTGCTTTGGGCTGTTTTTATGATCGACTGGAGCGCATTTGCAAGAGATAAGAAAGGGTTCATTCTAACCTGAAAAGACTGGGATCCTTACAGAAGACAGCCCCGCAGCTCAGATTCGGTGCTGTTTTTTTTATAATTGAAGGGGTAAAATGATGGATTGTTTTGGATAGGTCAGGCTTCGGCCTCGGACTTCTCCGGGTTATGTTCTGATGCTGTCATGTGAGATGTATTCTCTTGAGCTGCAGTTTCCCCTTCGGGAATTGCTGGCGCAGGATTCTGCTGGCTTTTTTTCATTAGGATGTTAAAATCCCGCAAGTGCCAGAAGGCGGGGCATCTCTACGCAGATCCGCTGAAGTTTCTAATGGTGGAGTAGCAGCTCCTAACAAATATCTGGGTATCTGTGATATTGGCCCAGAGGGTCAGCTGCACTTCTTTCGGCGGGGGACGGTTCTCGAAATGGCGTTTGATCTCTTCGTAATTTATCGCGCAAAAATAGGCAATAAGCGCGAACGGGTCAAGGCGCCGGCGCTGAATTTAATGCTCTCTGCGCTGAAATGGTGACAGACAAATGAATATAGAATAAATGGGAAAGCACAAAAAAGCCTGCGAAATGCTCTGATCCCGCAGGCTTTTCTTTTTTGTATTGGAAGATAAATCCTAATGCTGGTGGTCTTCATCTTCGTCCTCGTCCGCTTGGGACTCGTCAAGGGTTCTTCTGTCCGCATCATCATGGTCGAGCTCTGTGGGCTGGTGGTCTGCTGAGCGCTCTTCGCTCAAATGCTGGCCTGCGGCAGTCTCTGAGTGCTCCATTGCTTCCCAATGGTCTTGTTCTTCCCCGATATGATAGGCGCTCTCTTTCTGATAGTGCGTATCGTGGTTTTGCTGTGGTATCATAATTTTTTAATTAATGGTTTGTAATCTTTGCAAAAGCCTTCTGTGTGTTAGGGGCTTCTTAGTATTTCCGCTCCGAAGGCTTATGGAAGTGGGCAGGGCCGCCCTCTGACTCGTCCCGTGCCAATTCATCCTGCTGAAGCTCTTCACTGCCGAGCTGGCCTATTTCGAATTCCTTTCTCACGGGATTGCCATCATCGGGATCGATTGTTTCAAAGGCCTCATCTTCATCCCTGCCGCTTTCAGGTTTGTCGATATCTGTTTCAAACCCCTCAGAAGGGTCGTTCTGTAAAAGGTCTTTTTCTATGTCCTTTTCGGTGATGTCTTTGGAGGAGTTGTCTGATTCATTATCAAGGTTCTCCGAGTCGTAAGGATTGGTGTCTGGATTATTGCTTTTTAGATCTATGCCCTGGTTTTGGGGATTCCCTTTCCGCTGGGGCTGGTTTTTTGATGTATCTGGATTTTTCATTTTATTTTTTTTTAAAATTAACTGCTGCTGTTTTTTTTTAAGCGGTCTGCCCGTAAAGCGGCTGTATCGTCTTTCCGGTCCAGGCCAGGGCTCTGGGCTTTTGGCTTGCGCCTTGCCTTTCGCCTTTGTGTTTTTGGATTTTGGTTTTCTGCTTTAGCTTTACGTTTTGCCTTATGTCAAATGTAAGGGAGGCGGCGGCAGTTTTTCTTACAGATAAATGGTTTTTATTTATAAAATGGCTATCAGGTAATTAAAGAGGCAGGTGTAAATATTGGAATATATGTTGGAACTAGCTAATTTCATCTTGATAATCCGCTTGTCCAGTGCACCCTAGTAAATTATCTTTTAGGTATGAATAATTTTAACAAATTCTATTTGGAGTGACTAATAGTGAGTTGCATTTAGTTCTTTTTTCAGGAACTTTTTCCCGCTATGCGCTCCGATCTTTTGTGCCGAACCCCGGCACAAATGGATTTCCATTTTAAAAAAAATATTTAAGTATAAGTTTCGAACCTATGCTTCGTATAGCTATATTTTTCTGGAGATCCTGTTTGAAAAAAATTTAAATGCCACGATTTTGCCACAAAACTTTAAACATTAATCTATAACATTTTCGTGATTATAAAATTTCTCTTTTATTCTAGCGGGAACAGGACTCGAACTAATGTTTTTTGATAATGATCCTGGAGCGCTGCTGTGAAACTTAGTTAATTGTTTGCTCGTTTTTTTTCGTTATTTCTTTTAGATTTTTTATTTTGATTATGGTTGATGATGTCTTAGATGGATGGAAAGTAAAAATAATGTATTATGAAAATTTATAAATGTTGTAGTTCGTTTGCAAGTTTTAAGACATTTTAAGAATAAACTAAGAGTTTAAATAATGTACACTAAAAGTGTAATTTATTATCTTTGTGAGGATGAATAAAAATCTTTATATAATTGCAGGCTGTAATGGTGCTGGCAAGACTACTGCTTCATTTACAATACTTCCTGAAATACTAAATTGTAAGGAGTTTGTAAATGCTGACGAAATTGCTAAAGACTTTCTCCTTTCCAGCCTGAAAAAGCTGCCTTTGAATCGGGAAGAATAATGCTCCACAGAATCAATGAATTATTAGCAAATGATGAAGTTTTCGCCTTTGAAACGACTTTGGCTACAAAAGCTATAAGCAGAAAGTGATTTCGGCTCAGGAAAAGGGCTATAAAGTGGTTCTTTTATTTTTTTGGCTCGATAGTATTGACCTGGCAATTGAACGAGTCAAGACGAGGGTTCAGGAAGGAGGACATAATATTGAAAAGGATGTTATTAAACGCAGATATAAAAACGGAATAAATAATTTGTTTACTATATATTTGCATATAGTTAATGAGGCATTGATTTTTGACAATACAGCTGTAAAAGCTGAATTGATAGCACAAAAAACTTTAGGCAATGATATTGAAGTTGTAAATGAAATCAAGTTTGATAAACTCAAAAAGAACCAATCATGAGAGAACAAAAATCAACAACGACACCAACTCAGAAGAAGATTATAGAGGCAATGGATAAAGTTTCTGAAAAATTAATTGAGTTTAAAAAGAAAAATAACAGTGATTTAGTTGTTATGCAGGATGGCAAGATCGTAAGGATAAAAGCCAGTTCTTTATAAAAAGTATACTTCCAATCATCAACAGCTCTCAGAAATGAGGGCTGTTTTATTTTTCTTTCTTTCTTTCTTTCTTTCTTTCTTTCTTTCTTTCTTTCTTTCTTTCTTTCTTTCTTTCTTTCTTTCTTTCTTTCTTCCTTCCTTCCTTCCTTCCTTCCTTCCTTCCTTCCTTTCTTTAATAACTTATTTTTTTTTCTTTTTCATATATATTTTCGACCCTAAAGTCAGTAGGCCTTTATTTTACTGGATTGTAGTTTCCAAAAACGTAAAGTGCCACGCTTTTGCCACAACACTAATGATGGCCAATATCAGCCAATTTCCTTAGCTTTTAATGGCAGTAATAGTATACACTGTTTTAGTTTATATATCCAGAATCTCTAATTATTATTTGAAATTATATCAAATAGCAAATCATGTTTGCCTCCCAATTTTTTTTTCAATCGCTGTTTGCTCTTTTTCACAGCATCAATCGTTACGCCAAGAAGACATGATATTTCGTAATTAGAATATTCTAATTTCTGCAGCATTATTATTTTTAGATTCGATTCTTTTAATTCGGGAAAATTCTCTGTTAGAGATTCATAAAACCCCCTGTGCTGCTTTTTAAATTCCTGTTTAAAGGCACTCCAGTTTTCCTCTGTCATTAAATGGGAATTTAGAATTTCCTGGAGTTTTACATTCTCATCTTCCACTTGTTTAGATGCCGAAATTTTAATTTCTTCAAGCTTATGCTCTAAAATGGAGATATGCCTGTTTTGATTCTCGAGATGTTTGGTATACGAATTTATATCAGAATTTGCATCGCTAAGTTTCTGTTCAAAAAGCAATCTGTCTTTTTCTATTTTTATTCTTTTCGTTTTTAATTTTTTATTTAAAGAATAGTAAGCAAGCAGGCTTAATGAAGTAATGAGAACCAAAACCGTAATAAAGATTCTATTTGATTTTGCTTCCTGTTCTAATTCCAATTGGATATTTTTAGCATCGTTTTCGTATTTCTTCTTTTGAATCAACCAATAGGATCTCTGCAGCACAGTGTTGCCATTTGTGCTGAGCAGATATTCTTCGATTGTTTTTAGCTGGCGTCTTAAAAGCAATTCCTTTTCGATATTCTTTCCATTTAAAAGGATAAGTTTTAATTCAATAATTTCTTTCAGCCAACTTCTGTAATATGATTTTGAACTGGCAATAGTTCCGGCCCTTTCCAGAATCCTTTGAGCCTGAACCGTATCATTAAGCTTTATGAGAATCTTAGCCAGCTGTATAGAAGCGTACATTTCATTTTTGTCAGTTTTGAATCTATGAGAGTAAAAAATATCTTTTTTCAAAAGACTGGCTGCCTCATTTAGATTCCCTTTTTTTTCACACACGATTGCCTTATCTCCCAAAATCTTAGCATATCTAATACTGTCATGCACTTTTAGGGCTATAGCTTCAGATTTATTAAAGAACTGCATTGCATTTGATAAATCATTATTCTTAAGATAACAATTTCCGATTGCATTCAGAACCCCTGCTGCGTCAGAAGAAGGTGTTTTCATGTACTGCAAAGATTTTTTATAGTATTTGATAGCAGAATCATCTTCAACGGTAGACATGATCCATCCAAAGAATTTGAAAGTTTCATCAGGCATAATCATTTTTGCCGGATCAATCTGACTGCTTTCCTCCATCGTTTTAAGAACAATCGGCGTTAGTTTGTCAATCTGGCAATAGAAATATAGATATTTAGAATAATTGAGCTGTGTCCAAATAATGAGACTTAAGTCATTCAGTTTTGTAGCTTCTTTTATAGAGGCCAAATAATAGTGCTCACTTCTTGCGTTTATTTTATCGAAGTATTTTGAAAAACCATTTGCAAGCAACGCCTGATATAAAATAAGCGATTTCTTATTTCGTGAATTTTGTAGAGAAGACAAACGTCTTTTAAGCTGAAGAGTGTCTTTTGTAGAATTGTTTTCCTGACGAATGATAGATTCAATATCCATCTTTGAATCTCTAGATAAAGAATATAGCTTTTGAGCGTTTAGCTGCTGAAAACAAATAAAGACATATAACACAAAAAAGAGCCTATTTTTTTTTGTACAGAAAATCATTTTGGAATTTGGGGGCTTAAATATGTTGCAAAAGTATAAAAAATACAATAATAGGATAATTGTATACTAATATTCGTGAGTGAAAAATACAGCTTTTAAATGACAATATAGCCTTGTTTAAAAATGTCTTTATTTTGTCCACCCCTATAAATTGTAAGTATAGCGACGAGATGCATATTTTCGGCCTCGAATTCGGATGCCCATTTAGGATTTCATTTTGCTTAGGTAATAAGCAATAAAAAATGCTAGCGAAAAAACGCTCAGCGCTTTATTTGGTATTCGAAGTGCAACTATAATTTTTCAAAACCAAAATATTTAATGCGTCGGAATATTGGCCAACAGGCTCAAAATTTTGCAACGTAAATAAATCAATTTTATCACTTACTTTTTATGGAAAAAAATTACTTATTGAATTTGATTTCTTTAACCTTTACATGGAGGATTTCTATGCAAAAGACCAGAACTCTCGGATGTTTTAAGAAAGTATCAAATCCGGCAAGAGGCAGACTTGCGGCCTTTTTCTTTTTGTTTACTATTTTGTTACAATCTCAGACAATACAATATGTAACGGTAAATGGTTCTGGAAATAGAGATGGAAGCTCATGGAGCAACGCTTCTGGTAACTTGCAGAAAACAATAAGTACAGCTGAACCCGGCACCCAAGTATGGATTGCCAAAGGAATATACACTCCCAAAGTAGCGTTAGCGCCCAACGAAAATCAACAGGACAGGAACAACACTTTTGGCCTAAAAAAAGATGTAAAACTATACGGAGGTTTTGCTGGTAATGAAACAGCGCTTGCACAAAGGAATATCACAACAAATGAAACCATTCTTAGTGGTAATCTGGGTGGCGGTAATCGCGCGCATCACGTAGTGCTTATCTACGCTATAGAAGAAAATGAGAATTACTACTTAGACGGTCTAACCATTAGTGATGGAAAAAGTGATTTAGCCGAATATTACAACATATCTCAAGAACTTAAGAGTATCTCTATGAATGATCAAATCAAGGAAAAATATCCAGATTGGTTTGTTTCAATGACAGAGAGCCCTTATTATAGCTATGCTTCAATGGGTTTGCAGTTGGCAGGAAAAAGCGGCTTGCCGGAAATATTTTCGGTTCCTGGAGGTGATATTAAAAAAACAGAAATACTCAATACATCATACCCAAAGAGTAATGGAGGTGGAATATACAACATCAAAGGGGTTTTAACATTAGAAAACGTAACATTTAAAAATAATCAGGGTATAACTGGTGCAGCAATTTGCTTGCAAGAAGGTGCCCGTGCCACTTTTAACAATTGTATATTTTCTGATAATAGAGCAACGGATAATGGTGGTGCAATCAGCAGCAGCGCCAGTTATTTAACTATCACAGGAGGAAGGTTCAATAATAACAGCGCAACGTTAGGAGGCGCTATTTCTGATTTGGGCGGAAAACTTTTTAGTATAAATAATGTTTCGTTTAATAGTAACCAAGCCTATAAAACCAAAATAGATAATGGATTTGGAGGAGCTATCTACATAGAAAAGGTAAATCAGGATAAGGCCTCATCGAGAATCATTGATAATTGCACTTTTGACAGCAACAGCGCAGAATTTGCAGGTGCTCTTTATGCAGACGAAAATATTACTAATCTTAAAATTACAAATTCTACATTTACTGGCAATAAAGCTTTAATGACGGCAACTAATACGCTTTCTGGAGGTGGAGGAGCGATTATTCTTCTTAAGGTTGTAAATGCAGAAATAACTTCGAATAATTTTAGTAACAACAAAGCTTCAAAAAGTTCGGGCGGGGTATGCATTATATCCCAAACGAGTGGTATTACACTTTCAGGAAATACGTTTTCAGGCAATGCTTCTTTATTGGGAGGAGCTTTATATCTAATTGAGAATAAAAATACAACTGCCGTAAATGGAAATACATTTACAGGAAACAGTGTTACAGATACAAGCAGTTATACTATTTCCGGATATGGAGGCGCCTTAGTATCTGCAAATGATAATAATATCAAGATTTCTGACAATATATTCACAGGAAATACTGCCTCCAAATTAGGAGGAGCAATTAATTTCGAAACGATTACGGCTAATTCTGTTATTAATAACAATACTTTCAATAGCAATAAGGCTTCTGAATTTGGAGGAGCAATATGTGCCAATGCTTTTTCTAATAAAATTACTACTAAGCTAAAAATAAACAGCAATAATTTCGAAAGCAATAACTCTACTAAACGAGGCGGGGGGATCTTCCTAGCTAATTATATTGCAACTGATATGCATAATAATTCATTCGTAGGAAATAAATCTAATATTGGAGCTGCCTTATATAATGAAAGTTATGCTGAAAGCCGGTTTTTCAACAATATTGTAAGAAATAATGTGGGGACTACAGATAGTGAAGGATATTCTGGCTGTATAATTGCCACATTTGAGGGAGTAAGCAAGTTGTATAACAATGTTTTCACAAAAAATGAAAGCTTTACAGCTATTTTTCAATCCAATTCAACTGTTGATTTTGTAAATAATACTATTTGGGACGAAGATTTGAGCTATGGTATTCATACGTTTAGTAAAAAGATTAAGATTTACAATAATATTCTCGAAGAGCTGAGTGCGTCAAGTACTTCAGTTGATGTTCAGAATAACTCTTTTAGGTATGATAGCCAAAATAATTTCGTTAATAAAAACAACAATATTAGAGAAACCAACTTATATTTTGCTGATGCTGCTAATCATAATTTTAACCTTACAGGCTGTAGCCCGCTCATAAATAGAGGAAATAGCACATTGTATGCCGCTGAATATCCAAATAATGATTTTTCTGGAAAGAATAGAAAAGTAAATACGATTGATATTGGTGCTTATGAAAATGAATTAGGTACTTCTGGCAAAACAATGCCAACTGTCGCTTCTACACAAGCTTTTTGTAATGAAGCCATCGTGAACGATTTAAAAGCAACTGGTTCAAACATTAAATGGTACAGTCAAGCTCAAGGAGGAAGTCCATTGGCGAGTAATACCTCTTTAAATTCAGGCAGCACTTATTATGCAAGCCAGACCGTTAATAATTGCGAGAGCGATAGAACAAGTGTTGTTGTTTCGATAAGTTCAACAGAGCCGCCAACTGCGCAATCTCCACAGAATTTTATTATTGGACAGCAAGGAGCTAAAATTGTTGTAAATGGCAGTAACTTGAAATGGTATTCGCAAGAAAATGGCGGAACAGGATCAACGGTGATTCCTTCTTTAAATATGACATCTGAAAATTCTGCTACCTATTGGGTTAGCCAGACCAATGCTAATAACTGTGAGAGCAGCAGAACTAGAGTAGTGGTTAATGTAACCAAAATACCTCTTACCATTAAGGCGATCAATAAAGTAAAAGTATTTGATGGAAATATCTACGGAAATAATAACTATTCTGTAACGTATTCTGGTTTTGAGACTGGCGATAGCGTTTCAAACAGTGTTTCTGGTTCTCTTGCTTTTTCTGGTAATGCTGCAACGGCAACAGAGCCTGGAATCTACAAAATTATTCCACAAGGAATCTCTTCTACTAAATACACGGTTCTGTTTGAAGAGGGAACGCTGGAAATAAAATCGAATTTGATTTTAAATGATAACACTTTGTATGTAAAACAAAACGGAAATGGAGATGGCTCTTCTTGGAACAGTTCTTTAAGTAATTTAGAACTTGCTTTAGCGAGAGCAGCAAATATCAACTCTGTACATAAAGAGGACAATGACCCTAAAAGAGTTAAAAAAATATTTGTTGCAAAAGGAACTTATCAATTGGCTTCAGGAAATTCATTTGTAATGCCAAAAAATATAGAAATATATGGCGGATTTGACCCTGAGAATGCTGTTACAAACTTAACACATCAGCGTATTACAGGGAATTTAAATGGAGGAAGTATTTTACGAGGTAATAATGCATCTGTAATTATAAATGATGACAATGGTTTAACAAGCACTGCTGTTCTGAATGGTTTTACTATTACAAACGGAAATGCTGCCAATGGTGGTGGTATTTACAATAAAAGAGTAGCAGCAAAATTTGAAAACTGTATCATAAGAACAAATAATGCTAGTGCAAACGGAGGAGCAGTATATAATGAAAATGCTACTGCAATGTTTGTTAACTGTTTGATTGTTAGTAATACGGCGCCTAATGGTGCCTCTATTTACAACAATGCATCGCTGCCAACATTGCTTAATGTTACAATTGCTGACAATACAGGTTCGCAAGGAGCAGCCTTATACAATTCAAATGGTTCTTCTGCGAGAATTGTAAATTCTGTTAGTGTAAAAAACAGTTCTGATATTGTCAATACTGCTAGTAATCCTACTTATGAGAACAGCTTAATACAGGGACGAAATGGCATTACCAATACCACAAGTGTTTTTGATGCCAATTATTCATTATTAATGGCTAGTCCTGCTTTAAATGCGGGTAATAATAATCCAGCCAATATTATTTTGCCCGCCAAAGATTTAAAGGGGAAATTCCGTATAATTGATACTAATGTTGACATTGGGGCTTTCGAGAGAAATAAGCCTCAGACCATAGCAGCTGCAGCAATTACAAAAAAATATGGCGACGAGCCATTTACGCATGGTACTGCATCTAGCGGACTGCCGCTTGAGTATGTCTCTTCTAGTAATACAGCTGTTGCAACAATTGAACAAGGGAAGATTAAGATTGTCAACGTTGGAACCGCCGTTATATCAATACAGCAATCAGGAAATGATAAAGAATTTGATGCTGTAGATGCAAATTTCACATTAACTGTTGATAAAAAACTATTGACGGTAAGTGCAGATGATAAAGTTAAAATTCAGGATAATACTGTATTTAATGGATTTACGGTTTCGTATTCTGGGTTTGTTTCAGGAGATATACCGGATAATAGTCTAAGCGGAAACCTACACTATAGCGGGACTGCAACAACTGCAACAGCTATAGGCGACAATTATATCATAACTCCGTCAGGATATACTTCATCCAAATATGAAATTGTCTACAATAACGGCAAGCTAAGAATTGAGCCGGACATCACATTAACTGATGGTACAATATACGTTAAGAAAGGTGCGACAGGGAATGGTACGTCTTGGAGCAATGCCTTAGGCGAAGTCAGAGATGCATTAGAAATTGCAAGAATAATTAATTCAAGTACAATTAAAGCAACAAAAATATTTGTTTCTGTCGGGCAATATAATTCTAATCATGGACAAACTTTTAATTTGGTTAAAGGAGTTAGTATGTACGGAGGTTTTGATCCTGATAATGGTATTACAGCAATTTCTCATAAAAGAAAATTTGGTCAGAGTATTCTTTCTCAAGAATCTAGAGGAAATAGAGTCATAACAAATGATAATAATGGTTTAACGAATGCCGATGTTATCGACGGATTTACAATTGGATCGTCTTATAGTAACAGTGCCAGTCAAGGAGGAGGAATTTATAATAGAAATAGTTCTCCTACTATTGTAAACTGTATTATTACGGACAATGCAATGTTTCCTTATCCTTATTATAAATTTAAAACATTTGGAGGTGGTGTATATAACGATAACAGTAGCCCTATACTTATAAACTGTATTATTAAAAATAATAAAGTTGGAGTTGATGGTGTATCAGATTCTGAATATTATGGGCATGGCTCAGCTATGTATAACGTTAATAATAGTAATCCAAAATTATATAACTGTACAATAACAGGAAATAAATCCATATCTAGAAACAATGAAGATGCTGCTGCCATCGTTAACGATGCAAGCTCTACAACCTCATTGTACAATTCTATTTATATGGATAATAACAAAGGGGTTTCTAGCAGAATAACATCATACAACAGTATTGTCCAAAAAGATGATAATATAGTAGAAGGTCTTTATAACGGTAGTGCAACCGTCGCTTTAGATGCCATTTTTAAAACTAATAGTACAGAACTAAAGGATGACAGCTACGCAAAAGACAGAGGATCTAATACATCTTATACTTTTAACAGCCTGTCAACGTATGATGTTAACGGATATGCTCGTTTAACAGGAACTATTGACGTTGGTGCTGAAGAATTGCGTGCAACTCAAAACATTACAGCTTCAGACTTGACGAAAACTTATGGAGAATTGGATTTTATTCATCCATCGGCAACAGCAGCTGGCGGCTTACCATTAACCTACAGTAAAAGCAGTGATGTTAATGTTGCAACAATAAAAGACGGTAAAATTCATATAGCAAATACCGGTTCAGCCACCATAACTATCACTCAGGCTGGTAATGAAAATTTTCTCCCGACAGAAAAGACTTTTGCTATGACAGTAACAAAGGCTGTCTTAACTGTAAAAGCAAATGACAAGACTAAAATTGCTAACAATTTAGCCATGTCAACTGCGGATTATGATGTAAACTATACAGGTTTTGTTAATGGAGACGATAGCTCTAAACTCACAGGCTCTCTAGTTTATTCAGGAAATGCTGTAGGCAAAACAGAAGTTGGCATTTACACCAATGGTATCACGCCAAGCGGATTATCATCTAATAATTATGATTTTGTCTATCAAAATGGAACTTTAAAAATTCTGCCTAGCACTGCACTAGTAGATAAAATCTTATATGTAAAAGAAGGCACAGTTGGCGGAGATGGTTCTTCATGGGAATTAGCTTTAAATGATTTATCGCTGGCATTGCGCTATGCAAGCATTCTTAACAGCGAAACACCAAATACGGTAAATAAAATCTATGTGGCTAAAGGTACTTATACACCAAAATACAGTGCCAGAGATAATTCTAATTTTATTGATGAAGGAAGAGACAATAGTTTCCTATTATTGGATGGGGTTAAACTATATGGTGGTTTTGATGGAAATATTGCTAACGAAAGTATAGATGCCCGACATATTCAAGAGAATAAAACCATTCTAGACGGTCAATCCTTAATCAATCATATTATTACAGTTTCTAATGCGGCGGGCAATAACGAAATTGATGGTTTCACTATCACAAAAGGGACGGCCGGATATGCAGGTCATGGGTCTGAAGGAACTGTGATGGTAAACGGAAAATTGATTACAAGAGAATATGGCGGTGGTATACGTGTACACAGCTCAAACGTTACCATAAAAAACTGTACTCTTTCAGAAAACTCTTCAGGTTATAGAGCTGGTGGTATTTATGCGACAGACAATTCAAACGTTTCTGTATACAATACACTTTTTTATGGTAATTCGGCTTATCACTTTGGTGCAGGCGGTACTTCTATAGCAATAAGCGATGCAAACGTAAAAGTCGTTAATACTACTTTTGGAGATAATTTAGGTGATTCATCTCATATTATGACATTTGGAACTTCTACTCTAGAAGTGTTGAACTCTATTTTTAGAGACAACCAAGGCAACAATGATATCAGCAAAATAGCGGGAACAGTTACCATTAAAAACTCTCTGCTCTCTAAAGCACAGCTACAATATGGTGGAATGGCTTTAGCAAATAATCTCTACGCACAGCCTGCTGATTTTATGGATGTAACTAAAAATAACTTTGCTTTAAAAACAACATCCGTAGCAATCAATAAAGGAGATAACACGTTGTATAACACATTGATTGCAGGTAATAGAGATATTGCTAGTAACAGTCGTTTTCTAAGTACGACTATAGATATGGGATGTTTTGAATCTAAAATAGGGCAGACGATTAATGTAAATGATGTCACTAAAAAATACACAGATAGTGACTTTGTAGCAGGAAGCGCATCAAGCGGTTTGGAGCCCCTTACTTACAGTAGCGACAACAAAGCTGTGGCATACATCACAAAGGACAATAAAATAAGTATTTCAGGTGTCGGACAAGCTATGATAACAGTCACTCAAAATGGAGATGAAACCTACGCGGCTGCTACTAAAAGCTTTAGGCTTACGGTTGAAAAAGGAGATTTCGCCGCTGCCCTACCAGCACAAACCTATACTTACGATGGCTCAGAAAAATATCTTAACGTTACAGGTCTGCCAGCAGGAGCAACTGTATCTTATGAAGGCAATGGACAAATAAATGCAGGAGAATATGTAGTTACAGCAAATATTAGTGGAGGTCAATACTATAATGACAGTACTATTTCTAATACCCTTAAAATAAATAAAAAGAACCTTTCAGGCATTTCATTTAATCAAAAAAACTTTACTTATGACGGTTTTGATAAACATCCAGAAGTATCGGGAACTTTACCTGAAGGAGTAAATGTGGTATACTCTAACACCCAGAAGAATGCTGGCGTTTATAATGATATCAAAGCAGCAATTTCGGGCTCTAATTACAATGTGCTGGAATTGACCACTTCTATGACGATTAATAAAGCTGATCTTTCGGGCGCAATATTTTTATTAGAAAAAGAAGAAGTTTACGATGGTACGCCTAAAAGATTATCTCTCGACGGAACGCTTCCGGATGGAGTTACAGCAACTTATGCAAATAATGATAATGTAAATATTGGTTCTTATAACGTTACAGTCAATATTAATGGAGGAATAAATTATAATAATAAACAGCTTATTGCCAAATTACAAATTGTAAAAGGCAATTTGACAACCAATGCAGTTTTAGCAGCCAACACCTTCGTGTATGATGGAAGCGAGAAATCATTAACCATTCAAGGTGCTCTTCCTGATGGGGTAGTGGTAAATTATTCTAACAACAATAAAAAAGATGTTGGAAACTATAAGGTTTACGCCGTATTAAGCAAACCAAATTTTAAGGATCAAATTATAGAAGGCGATTTGATTATAGAACCAAAATCTATAAATGTTAAAGTACAGGGAGAAATATCAAAAGTGTACAATGCAAATGCCGTTGCGTCCTTAAATGCCGATAATTTTGCTTTGGAAGGTGTGGTAGATAATGATGATGTAATCTTGCTCAATCCTGTAGCTGGTGATTTGGACAATAAAAATATAGGAAAAAACAAAGTCTTGACCATCAATTCGTTAAAGCTTTCAGGAAACGACTCTAAAAACTATATATTAAGTGCTGCTTCAGTCACCGCGGCTATTGGAGAAGTTAAACCTAAAGAATTAACCGTTGCATTAAAAGGAAATGCCGAAAAGATTTATGACGCAACAACCAAAGCGGTTTTAGCAGATGAAAATTATAAACTTGATGGAGTTTTAGACAACGACGTAGTAACATTAAATAATCCATCATTAGGAGAATATGATTCGAAGGACGTTGGAATAAATAAAACCGTAACGGTAAGCAACTTAGCAATCAGTGGAGATGACGCTTCAAATTATCTGCTAAACTCGCTAACAGTTTCTTCAAAAATTGGTGAAATTACAACTCAAGCAATTACAGTAACTGCCGACGCTTCACAAACAAAAGTGTATGGTGACGCTGAACCAACTTTAGACTTTACTGTTACTCCTAATCTGGTAAATGGTGAAACATTCACAGGAACCTTGAAGAGAACCGCGGGTGAAGATGTAGGAACTTATGCAATAGCACAAGGAACTTTGAGTGCAGGTGGCAATTATAGTCTTACCTACGTGGCTGCTGGCTTTACGATTACGGCAAAACCAATTACAGTAACCGCCGATGCATCGCAGGCAAAAGTGTATGGTAAAACCGATCCAGCTTTTACCTATTCGGTTTCGCCAAGTTTGGTGGCAAATGATGCTTTCTCTGGTGTTTTAGAAAGAGAAATTGGAGAGAACGTCGGGACTTATGCAATCAATCAGGGAACACTGACAGCGGGTGCCAACTATGCGATTACGTACACTGGAAACGACTTTGAAATCACTGCCAAAACAATTGCAGTAACGGCTGATTCGCAGACAAAAGTATATGGAGAGACTGATGCCGTTTTGACGTATTCTTTTGCACCAGATTTAGAAAATGGAGATTCATTCGCAGGTGTTCTGAAAAGAGCGGTTGGAGAAGCTGTAGGAAATTATGCAATAGCGCAAGGAACTTTGAGTGCTGGGTCTAATTACGCCATTACGTATGCTGGCAATGATTATACGATTACAGCCAAACCTGTCACGGTAACGGCTGATGCTTCTCAAAATAAAATTTACAGCGAGTCAGATCCAGTTTTTACCTATTCGGTTTCGCCAAATCTAGTTGGGACTGATGTTTTCACAGGATCTTTATCTAGAGCAGTGGGCGAAAATGTAGGTTCTTATGCCATCGGGCAAGGAAGCTTGAGCGCCGGATCTAATTACGCTATAACTTTTGAAGGCAGCGATTTTGAAATTACGCCAAAAGCAATTAAGGTAACGGCTGATGCTTCTCAAAATAAAATTTACGGAGAAACAGATCCTGTTTTCAGTTATGTAGCAAGCGAAGCTTTAGGAAGCGGAAATGCTTTCAGCGGCAGCATAATCAGAACAAAGGGGGAGAATGTGGGAACTTACGATTATGCTATTGGCAGTTTGACAGCAGGAACGAACTATACTGTAACTTTGGTTGGTTCAACTACCTTCGCAATTAAAGCAAAACCAATCGCGGTAACCGCCGATGCATCGCAGGCAAAAGTGTACGGTAAAACCGATCCAGCTTTAACCTATTCGGTTTCGCCAACTTTGGTGGCAAATGATGCTTTCTCTGGTGCTCTAACGAGAGAGATTGGAGAGAACGTGGGGACATATGCAATCAATGAGGGAACACTGACAGCGGGTGCCAACTATGCGATTACGTATACTGCAAACGACTTTGAAATCACTGCCAAAACAATTGCAGTAACGGCCGATTCGCAGACAAAAGTATATGGAGAGACTGATGCCGTTTTGACGTATTCTTTTGCACCAGATTTAGAAAATGGAGATTCCTTCACAGGAGATTTAAAAAGAGCGGTTGGAGAAGCTGTAGGAACTTATGCAATAGCACAAGGAACTTTGAGCGCCGGATCTAATTACGCCATTACTTTTGAAGGCAGCGATTTTGAAATTACGCCAAAAGCAATCACGGTAACGGCTGATGCTTCTCAAAATAAAATTTACAGCGAGTCAGATCCAGCTTTTGCCTATTCGGTTTCGCCAAATCTAGTTGGGACTGATGTTTTCACAGGATCTTTATCTAGAGCAGTGGGCGAAAATGTAGGTTCTTATGCCATCGGGCAAGGAAGCTTGAGCGCCGGATCTAATTACGCCATTATTTTTGAAGGCAGCGATTTTGAAATTACGCCAAAAGCAATCACCGTAACGGCTGATGCTTCTCAAAATAAAATTTACGGAGAAACAGATTCTGTTTTCAGTTATTTAGCAAGCGAAGCCTTAGTAAGCGGAAATGCTTTCAGCGGCAGCCTAATCAGAACAAAGGGGGAGAATGTGGGAACTTACGATTATGCTATTGGCAGTTTGACAGCAGGAACGAACTATACTGTAACTTTGGTTGGTTCAACTACCTTCGCTATTAAAGCAAAACCAATCGCGGTAACCGCCGATGCATCGCAGGCAAAAGTGTATGGTACAGCAGATCCAGCTTTTACCTATTCGGTTTCGCCAAGTTTGGCAGGAAATGATGCTTTCTCTGGTGCTCTAACGAGAGAGATTGGAGAGAACGTTGGGACTTATGCAATCAATCAGGGAACACTGACAGCGGGTGCCAACTATGCAATTACGTTCAAGGGCAGTGATTTTGAAATTACCAAAGCAGATCAAGTAATCACTTGGAATCAAATATTAGCATCAAATTGTGAAGGAGAAACGACCACAGTTCTAACTGCTAGTTCAAATAGTGGTTTGCCGATAGTGTATGCTTCATCTAATACCGATGTGGTAACGATTTCAGATGATCAACTGATTTTTAATAGTCCTGGTTCGGCAACGATAACAGCGTCGCAAGCGGGTAATAATAATTACAATCCTGCTAAAAATATAGTATTGCCAGTTTTAAATAGCCAGCCGAATTTGATCAGACAACAGTTTATTGATGTCATCTTCTTTGACAATAGTTCAAAAGAATTTAAATCCTACTCTTGGTACAAAGATGGTGTTCTAATAGCAGGTCAGAATTTACAGTATTATAAAGAAGCAGGCGGTCTCAACGGGACATATTATGCAGTTGCAACAAAAATTGACGGAACAATAATCACTTCTTGTCCATTAACTTTATCATCAACGACAACGGTCGAGACCATTAGAGTGTTTCCTAATCCTGTAAAAAGAAATGCTAGTTATCAATTGGTTACCAATTTAGAAGCCGCAAAAATGAAAAATGCCTTTATCGAGGTGTTTAGTATGAATGGGTCGCTAGTGGATCAAAAGACTACTAATGAAAACGAAACTACAATGCAGTCTCCACATGTTGAAGCTGTTTATATCGTGAGAATCACTTTATCAAATGGCAAAACTTTTACAAAAAATCTTTTGGTAAAAAACTAGCATAATAAAAGTGTATGAAATCCCCATTTTTTATAGAATGGGGATGGATTATAGTAAAAATAAAATATATGAAATTCAATAAAAAATGCATACTGGTAATTACTGCAATTTTGTTCTCTACGATTGCCAGTGCTCAGTTTTACGCGGGTGTACAAATAGGAGCAGCTAACCTTGAAAGTAACGTGGAGGGAACAAAAGCAGAAACTTCAGTGGGAGGAGCGGTAAAAGTAGGCTACGTTTATTCTTTCACAAAAAACATCGGAATAGGATCGGGTATAGAATTTTCGCAATACAAGCAAAATGTAGCTTTGATTTCGTCTTCCAGCACATTGACAAATTATGAAGTAGATGCTTCTGGTTCGGCATTTATTTATAATGTCACAACTAGTAATTATAAAGAAAAACAAACATTGCACGCCGTTCAAATTCCGCTTTTTGTGCAGATTAAAACTAACATTAATAAAGGAATAGATTTTAATTTTAGGGCAGGGGTAAAGTATTTTTTGCCTGTCATGTATAAAATAAATGCGGCTGCAGATAACGTAACTGGCACGGCTTATTACCCAGATTTTAATTTGCCAATCGATAATTTACCTGAATACGGAATAGGACAGCAAAGCACTTATGCCGCGAAAGGAGAATATGATACAAAAGGAATTTTTATGAGTTCTTTCGAGTTAGGATTTACCTTTGATATGGGAAAAAAGAATGCCTTGTACACAGCTATGTTTCTCGAAAAGGGGTACGGAACGATACTTGACCAAGATAAAAATCAGTCTTATGTAGGTTTTAATCCGATGTCAACGACCGATAGAAAAGCGAACGGCCTTTACAGTACGCAACAAAATGCCAAAATTACGCCAGTAGCTTTTGGTTTGACTTTAGGATGGAATTTCTGCTACTAATAAACACTATAAACAAATAGGATTTATTAATCTAGTAAAAAAAATCTTTATTAATAAAAGTTGAAAAATATCAATTTGAAGCCAGTGGAGGAAGAGGTTCCGCTTTGACCATAGTAAATACGAGGTTTTACATTATTATTTAAAAGCAGTCATAGAAAAAAGTGCGCCTCATAATTTCATCCAATTTTCACATAGTTGTTAGTTTCTTTTTATCTGTATAAGTTTCGAACTTAAGCATGTTACATCTTGATTTTCCTGGATTTCTTATTTTTCAGAAACACCATGTGCCATGATTTTGCCACAAAGCTTAGAACAGTAATTTATAACATTTTTTCAATTATAAAAATCTGTTTTTATTCTGACAGGAACAGGACAAATTTCAACATCTTTTTTGGATGATTTGAAGAAATTGGCTTGCCATATTTAGGGTCTGTCCTCAATTGGAATTGTAAATTTGATTTGGATGCCCTGTTGGGGGTTGATGTAATCTATCAAATTTTCATAAGTCTTTACAAAATGTTCTTGGACATTTTATTATTTGTAAAAGACACTCTTATACTTTTTTTAATAAAGAGGTATAAACTGGTAAATAGGCTGTATTTTTTACCCTAAATTTCAAACAGTTGAAAACATCTATAAAATTTGCATTAGCTTTTGTAGCAGAGAAGGTGTCAAATTTGATGAGGCAAATGTAAAAAATGCGCCAATTGATTTCAATTAACGCATTTTTGCTTAAAAAAATAACAAGCAGTATTAGCTGTTTTTCTCTTTTATTATTTTAGTGTTAAGGTATTCATGTTAGTAATCTGGCCATTCACGACCACTACATTAGGAACAACCAAAGCTGGCAATTGCGAAGCAGCATCTGGCGTAATGGTTACAGAATACGTCCCAGCCGCGATACCGTTTAGCTGAAACGCTCCCGATTCATCTGTATAAGCCGAAACAGTTGTGTCCCCAACCTGAACCGATATTACAGCCTGGAAGCTGAAAGGCGTAATTATTCCTTTGATAATCCCAGATGCAGCAGCCGTGGACACTCTGATTACAGGATGCAGATTGTAGCCGCCGGAACCGCCTGCTTCTACAACAACGGAATGCTCGACATCAAAATCAAGTAAAAAATCATACGTTACGCCAGCTGTCAAAGTTTGGTTTACTTTTAATTTTAAGCCAGACTGCTGCGCGCTTGGCGTTTTTAAAGGATAAGTCACGCCGTCTTTAACAACAGTGTTCTTATCTCCAAGAATTAATCGCATCTGGCCTAAATATCCAGATGGAACTTCGTTCTCTGCCAAAAGCACATTTACACCGCCAGTTAAATCCAATAAATTATATATTCCCGGTTTAATATTTCCTATACTAACCCATCCATCTTCGCCAGTTTCAGAGCTGCTTTTAATTCTAACGTCCAATACTTCAACGTTTACCTGATCGTAATCACCCGGTGCATCTGTCATTCGCACGCTTACTTTTGATGTCTGCGGCCCATCATTACCATCACTGCTGCACCCTGTAAGCAATAGGGTAAATAATGAAGCCAAAAGGAAAATTCTACATTTGGTGTTTGCTTTTTTCATTAGTTTCTTCTTTTTTTAAGTTAGTTAATTAATAACGCATTTCAAAATTGGTTTAGTATGT
Organism: Flavobacterium ustbae; assembly: GCF_003946915.1. Classification (GTDB taxonomy): domain Bacteria; phylum Bacteroidota; class Bacteroidia; order Flavobacteriales; family Flavobacteriaceae; genus Flavobacterium; species Flavobacterium ustbae. The sequence goes on along the minus strand of NZ_RPOC01000005.1, from coordinate 116,208 downwards.
TAATTATGCATTTGTAGGATGTCTTAATGGAATATTAAGGAAAATGATATTAACATAGCATCTGAATGTCAAAATATTTTAATAACTGGACGCTGCAATTGGAAATGGAAAAGAGGCTCGCTAATGCTGGAAGTTAATCTTGCATGTGTGGGTTGAAGTTTTTTAGAGCTTTAGTATTTCTCTTTAATAGTATTCCAAAAATGGGTATATTTGTCTTGTAACCATCAAAAAAAACTTTTTATGCAAAACCGAAAAAATAAAATACTCGGGAGCGTCCTGTCTGTGCTTGCTGCTTTACTGCTTAGCGGCTGCAGTGCGCATATCCATACCTCCTCAGGCAAGGTGCCTCCAGGGCAGGCAAAAAAAATGACGGGGGATAAAAGCGCGAAAGCCTATGCTCCAGGACAGCAGAAAAAGAATTAGAAGCCGCACTTATTTATAGCAGGCATATAGGCATTGCAAAAAGCCTATGGTCTAAGCCCTTCATTTCAAAGCTTAGATTCCCGGCAAAGCCCTATAAAGCCGCTCGCAATAAAGAAATAGAGCGGGCTAAAACTACGGATTGGATTTAAGTTTGCAGCCTGGTGATTTTGTTTTTATTTGCTGCTCTGCAGGCATGCTTGCTTTTAACTTTTTTAGCAGGACAATTGTTCATCGTTTAAAAAGGAATATTTTTGTCACTGCAGCTTAGATACTTGAAAAACAAGGCATTTATTAAAACATTATTGCACACAATTTAGTTTTTATGCCTTTGTGCCACAGCTACAGATAAGCCAAAAAATAGCCTAGAACAGCGCCCAGTATAACCACTAGGGCGCTGTTTATTTTTTTTAGCTTAAAAATGGCAATGCAGCTGATAGCGGCAATTGCAATAGTACGCCAATCGGTAATGGCTTCATTTGCCATGGCTAGGCATACGGCAGCGATAAGCGCTATAGAAGCCACATTAACAGCATCCATAAACACGGCCAGTCCTTTTGAAGTGCGCAATTTTTTCATCAGCTGATGAAGCAGGGCAACAAAAATAAAAGACGGCAGAAAAATTGCAATGGTTGAGATTGCCGCTCCCGAAAGACCATTGATCTGATAGCCGATAAAAGTTACTGATGAGAACAGCGGCCCGGGCGTAAACTGGCCAATTGCAATGGCATCTATAAGCTGCTGTTTTGTGAGCAGCCCCTTTGCAGCGAGTTCTGTATCTAAAAAGGCAAAAAGAACATATCCGCTTCCGTAAAGAATGGCACCTATTTTAAGAAAGATTAAAAAAAGTTTAGAATCTACCCCTGAGCAAAAGGCAGTTTGAGGTATAGCCATCAAGGCAAATGGAGTAAAACTTTGCAGTTTGTCTGTTCTCATTTTTTGAATGTAAAAAACAGCAGATGAAAGCAGGCCTGATCCAAACAGCAGACAAATTTCGTTAATTCCTAAAATGGATGCAGTAAGGACAGTTATTGCGATCAGACCCAAAAGTAAAGATTTTATCGATTTTACGGCTAGGGGATAAACTGCCCCAATAATTATGGCTATGACTGCCGGTTTGATTCCGTAAATGAAAGGCTGCACTTGTGGGAGCTGTCCATAGCTGCGGTACAAATAGGCAAAAAATCCTGTGATAAGAACCGCAGGCATGATAAAACAGAACCCGGCGACAAGAAGTCCTTTCCAGCCTCCTTTTATATAACCGATATGGATTGCCATCTCGGTGCTGTTGGGGCCGGGAATAAGGCTAGTTGCTCCAATCAGATCCAGAAAATGCTGCTCGGCCATCCATTTACGTTTTATAACCACTTCCTCGTGCATCATCGCAATATGTGCAGCAGGACCTCCAAAGCCAATAGTTCCCAGCTTTATGAATACTTGAAAAATTTCTTTTAGATTTGCATTATGCTCCATTTTTTTTACTCAAATTCTGCCATGGACCACCTCCCGGCACGTTTAATAAACAGAAACTATTTTCAAGCATCGCCCGATCGGTACGGCTTACATGCACCATTTTCCAAGAGCCTTTATTTATTAATAAATATTTTGCATTTGGCATCGTAAATGTCTGTAATCATTGTGGCTACAAGAGGAATGCTTGTTTGTTTTGCAGTGAATTCGATCAGAATAAGAAATGCCGCAGAATATTTCAAACCAGCCCTCGAAGATTCCTAATAATTCAGATTCTGGCAAGCTTATTTTTTGTAAGCGCTCTGCGCCAAGAAGGAAAGAAAATAAATATTTTTGAATGCCTTCTGAAAGGAAGACAATGCCAATCATAAAACGAATCAGCAGTGTAGTTTTTGGCCCGTCTGTCTGAATTATTTTTTCGAATATCATGATGCCTTTTATTTTTGCTTATTTTAATTTATAATCAAAAAAACATACTGTTTTTATCCAATGTCTTTTTAAATAACAAACACTTTTTCAGAAACACCAGTTACAATATAAAAAGTATAAACACTATTTCTAAATCTGTGGATTTTGTTGTCTGTTTTCTGCAGAAGGCTGCGTAAGAATAATTACGAATTCTTAGCGGTTTTTAAAAATACTTTGACCTAAACCAGAATGCAAGGTTTACTAATGCAATTAAAGCCGGCACTTCTACAAGAGGTCCTATTACTCCAGCAAATGCCTGCCCGCTGTTTATACCAAACACACCGATTGCCACGGCAATTGCCAGTTCAAAATTATTGCCCGTAGCGGTAAAAGCCATAGATGCAGCTTGTGAATAATCAGCGCCAAAATATTTTCCTGTAAAAAAACTGATGATAAACATCAAAGTAAAGTAAATCACAAGCGGCAAGGCAATGCGCACAACGTCCATAGGAATCTGAACAATCAGTTCTCCCTTTAGAGTGAACATTACAATGATTGTAAAGAGTAAAGAAATAAGAGTAATTGGCGAGATTAAAGGCATATACTTGTTTTTGAACCATTGAGAGCCTTTCAGGGCTGTCAGAGTATAACGGCTTATGATCCCCAACGCAAAAGGAATCCCTAAATAGATGCCCACACTCTCGGCAATCTGTGCAATGCTGATGTTTACCTCAAAACCATCATATCCAAAATAGGGAGGCAGGATGGTTATAAAGATATAAGCATAGACGCTGTAAAACAGCACCTGAAATATACTGTTAAGTGCAATAAGTCCTGCAGCATATTCCCTATTACCGTCTGCCAGATCATTCCATACCACAACCATTGCTATGCAGCGTGCCAGACCAATAAGGATTACCCCAATCATGTATTCTGGGTATCCGTTCAAAAACAGCAGCGCCAATAAAAGCATTAAGACAGGGCCTACAATCCAATTTAGGAATAATGATGCTCCCAAGACTTTTGTATTTTTGAAAACCTGTCCCATCTGCTCATATTTTACCTTTGCCAGAGGCGGGTACATCATCAGGATGAGTCCTATTGCCAATGGAATGTTTGTTGTCCCGCTGGAGAAGGAATTGATAAAATCCCCGCTTGAAGGAATAAAGTATCCTATTGCTACGCCTATAGCCATAGCAAGGAAGATCCAAAGGGTTAAAAATCGGTCAAGGAAGCTTAATTTTTTGCGTCCGACGACTGGTGTACAGTTATCTGCTGACATTTTATTTTTTTATTTGTGAGAATACGTAAAACATTTCAGCTCCTATCTGCAGGCTACGCTCCAGATAAGTTTCTCTCTGCTGAGACGTTCCGTCAGAAATTTTTGGATCTTCAAAGGTAATCGGGATTCTTTTCTCGGCACCTGCTATAAACGGGCATCCGCCATCAGCCTGAGAGCAGGTCATAATTGCAGCGAATCCGCTTTCAGGATTGAAGTCATCATCATAGGTTTTGGAAAAACCGATGACAGGAAGTTCATCAGCTGAATATTTTATTGAATAAACTGGGTTTGATCCTTCTGAAAGAGTCTTAATCTTAAATCCCGAATCCTGAAGTGTCTGGGCAGCCATAGGGAACAGCGCAGTAGCTTCAGTCCCTCCTGAATAGCAGGAAACATTTTTTATGCCGTAATAGGCAGCCGCAGTCTGTGCCCAAACTTGCGACAGATGACTTCTTCTTGAATTGTGTGTGCAGATAAGGTTTAGTCTGGTATCCAGCTTACTGTCCACTTTAGTCTGAATAAAGTCGATTAATGGCTGCAGGACTGCTTTGCGATCTTCAGAGAGCTGCCTAAAATCAAATGATTTAACGGTATTCTCAATTTGCGGATATAGCATAATTTTTTAATATAATGGTTTAGTAGTTATCTATTTAAAAGTTAGCAGCATCCGCCGCCAGGAGTGCATGAATTGGCATTATCAGTATTTAACTGGGATAATTTCACTTTAGGCTTATCAGATGGAATACCGCACTGTTTCTGAGCAAGACATGCTGTCTGTTTATTAAGCAGAGTGAAGTTCAGCCCGTTAAAATCTAAATCGTATTTACCGATCGTAGTGTTCTGGTACTCCACTTCAATTTCATGATCTTCAATTCCCAATACTTTTTCTGAAAGCTCAATGATGTGGATCAGTTTCTGAGGTTTCAGCCTGTGCTCATAGTCATTGGCATCCCAAAGCTGGAAATTCACAACAGTTTCCTTTCTTACCGTACCGCCGCAGTCGATGAAGTTTTTGGTAACCAAGCCTACTTCAGTTACATGAAAATATTCCGGTACAAATGTGCCGTCCGGCAGCTGAAAATTTACAGCTTCCAGTGTTTTAAGCACTTCTTTAATTTCTGAAAGTTTCATAATTTTTTATATTTAGTTATACTATATTTTTTTATTAAATAATAACGGAACTTCTTCTTTCAAGAAACGCGGTATCTCTCCAGATACCATTTTGTTTTCCGATTTTCTCCCTTATTCCAAGTATCCTGAAACCTGCTTTTTGATGAATGCGAAGACTCGCCTTATTCTCAGGAAATATTCCTGCCTGAAGTGTCCAGATTCCTTCTTCTTCTTCACTCTGTCTGACAAGCTCATTTAAAAGGGTAAGCCCGATTCCTTTTCCTGAATGGGAAGAATCTACATATACGCTCACTTCCGCAACCCCTGCATAAACACAGCGGGAAGAAACAGGAGAGAGAGCTGCCCAGCCGATTATAATATTATCATCCTGTATTATAATTCTGCAGGATTCCAGATGTAAATTGTCCCATTCTTCCCATGAAGGTGCGCTGTTCTGGAAAGTGGCATTGCCGGTGTCTATTCCTTTTTGATAGATTAATTTTACCTGATCCCAGTCTTGAGGTGAAAGTTTTCTTATTTCCATATTTTTACAGTTAACAGCATTCGTTTCGCTTGTTTGCCAAATGATCTGATATATGCTCAAAAAAAACTTTTATCTTCTCAAGCCCGGGTTCATTGATACAGTAGCAAATAGAATTCCCCTCGATGCTCCCTTTGATTAGCCCTGCATTTTTCAATTCTTTCAAATGCTGAGAAACTGTAGGCTGCGAAAGTGGAAGTTCATTTACAATATCCCCGCAGATGCAGGCATCCACTTTTAATAGATATTCCATAATAGCAATACGGGCAGGATGTCCTAACGCTTTTGCTAAAACAGCCAGCTCGTTCTGGCTTTCGGTAAAATGATCTGTTTTTGTTGCTCCCATTGTCTTATATTTATATTGCAATATTACGATAATAAATTTATATAGAATGAAAATTATCCTAATATTTAAGCTATCGCAAAAAGAATGGACCAAACTCTGAATCAGTTATGCGGCAATTGCGATGAAAGTCTATTGTATTTTTATATTGAATATCAAATATTAAGTAAGTGGGCACTATGTGAAATTTTATCTGGCTGGCTTGCTTTTTTGGATAGGAATTTCAATACTTTTACTTATTTATTATACTGCTAAGCAATAATAAAATATGCCGGATAGCAGCGTTATCCATAAGTATAGAAAGGTTAAACAATTGATAGTTAAAATTAAAACATGTTAAAAGAATTCTCGTATAAACAGTTCGGCAATTTACAATTCACAAAACAATCCTTTGAAGACGGCCGATTTGATTCTGTGGAAGAGCATATCAAAATTTTATTTTTGCCAAAAAATGCCATTATACAAGTTGATTTCCAGGAGATCGAGATGAAATCTGATTCCTTGCTGTTTATTAATCCCAAAGTGGTGATAAAGCCTTGCGAAACTAAAGATGGCCAATTACTGCATTTCAATAGGGATTTCTACTGCATAGAAATTCACGATCAGGAAATAGCCTGCGACGGAATTTTGTATAATAATGTATTTGAAATTCCATTCATTGCTTTGGACGAAAATCAATCTGTGGATATTCAGAAAATAATCAGGGAAATTCAATTTGAAATGAAAAATGAGGATGCAAACACTGAGGAAATGCTTCGTATACTGTTAAAGCTCATCATACTGAAATCGACCCGTATCTGGAAACACCAGCACCGATTAGCAGAAGAAAGCCAGCAGGCTGATGTGCAGTTTTTACGGAAATTCAGCAAACTTGTCGAACAGCATTACAGGACTCTGCATACGGTTGCGGATTATGCCGATCTGCTATTTGTGACTCCCAAGAATCTCAGCAAGAAAATCGGACTTGTCAGCAAGAGGACTCCCAACGATATTATTAAAGAAAGAATCGTTCTTGAAAGCAAAAGGCTCTTGGCACATACACAGATGACGGTTAAAGAAATTGCCTATAGCCTGAATTATGAAGACGATGCTTATTTCATTCGTTTTTTTACAAAAAACACGGGACTGTCCCCAATTTCATTTAGAAAGCAGTTTTAACTATACAAAGCACGGCATTCAAGCCGTGCTTTTTTTATGCAAATCATTAAAAAGGCTCCAGCTGGCGATTTTATCAAATAAAAGGAAAGCGTATCCAAAAGAAAAATGTGCCCATTATATTTCCGGAACTTGTGATAATCTTCGCAGCAGTAAACGATAAGCGCTGTTTAATTGAGAAAATCTTTATAGGGAAGTCTGACCTTTTAGAAATATTAATTTACCTAATAAAGATATTTTACCCCTTATTAAACTTTTAGGTTTGCCAAGCGCTATAGCAATCATGAAAATGGTTGAAAAACATTGCAATGGACATTCTTTACAATAAAGGAAAAAAGTGCAGTCCAAAGAGAAATGCGTCCATTGATGTGTCTCGGGTTTTGGAGAACCTTTGCATCATCAAATAAAAAACACTAATTAATTATGAAAACCAATATTGGAATATCGGAAAACAACAGCCAAAATGTGGCTTTGGAATTAACAAAAATACTTGCCGACGAATCTGTACTCCACACGAAAACGAAACAAGCACATTGGAACATCGAAGGAAATGATTTCTATGACAAGCACAAACTATTTGATGAGCAGGCAAATCAAATAGCTGAAACAATTGATACTGTTGCAGAACGTATCCGCACTTTGGGTCATTTGGTGCCTGCAACTTTAAAAGCATTTTTGGAACTGAGTCGTCTGACTGAAAACGTTCCGACTGAAAATGACAGCCAGAGTTTAATAAGCGAACTCCTTTCTGCACACGAAACTATAATCACCCATTTAAGAGCAGACATCAATCTTTTTGACAATGATTATGAGGATTTAGGAACTAGCGATTTCATCACTGGATTGATGCAGGAACACGAAAAAACAGCTTGGATATTAAGAGCACATTTAAAAAAATAATAACAAAGAAATTAATTAACATTAAAAAATAAACAGATGAAAACGCACAAAAAATTTTTATGAGGAGCTGTTGCTTTCGCAGGCCTGACTGCATTTTTAACTCCAGAAACCGCTTTTGCACAGCAGTCAGGAATTAGCCGCACCAATCTGCAAAGACATGATATTTCGGTTTTGGGATATGAAACTATTCAGGCTCGGATAGACTTCGAAGCACATTCCGCTTTTGGGATGCATAACCATCCGGGTGAGGAACTGATTTATGTGCTGGAAGGCACATTTGAATATCAGATTGAAGGAGAAAAACCCATTATTCTTAAAGCTGGTGACGTACTTTTTGTCCCCGCAGGAAAGAATCATTCAGCAAGAAATATAGGTCATGTTAAAGCTTCGGAGCTTGCTACTTACATTGTGGAGAAAGACAAGGCTCTTCTTGTAATGAAAAATAAATAATCCCAGTAGAATTTGAAAGTCTTGCTTGCGGTTATTCTTCACATCTGATTGAAACAGACAGTGGACTTAAAAGACAAATGGCATTCTTCAAAAAAAATAAAAATTTAAAGCAAGGGAAAAAAGTGCAGTTCAAAGAGAAAGCCATCCATTGATAGACGCCCAGATTAATCTCAACTTTGCCTTATCAAAATAACAGTAACATTAAAATATAAACAAGATGAACAAATTTACAGTAAAAGACGGAACAGAAATTTATTTCAAAGATTTAGGAGCAGGACAGCCAATTTTCTTTCACCACGGATGGCCGTTGTCATCTGACGACTGGGATGCTCAAATGATGTTTTTCCTAAACCAGGGATACAGAGTTATCGCCCACGACAGAAGAGGCCATGGAAGATCCACTCAAACATATAAAGGAAACGACATGGACACGTACGCACAGGATGTAGCTGAATTGGCTGAGTTTTTAGACCTTCATAATACAATTCACATTGGGCATTCAACAGGTGGCGGAGAAGCCTTGCGCTACGCAGCCCAGTACGGAAAAGACCGTGTATCAAAAGTGGTTCTGATCAGTGCAATTACTCCGTATATGATTGCAGACGATAGAAACCCAAATGGTGTGCCATTGGCTGTGTTTGATGATATCCGATACAATACTTTACATAACAGACAGCAATTTTACCAAGACCTGACTGTTCCTTTTTATGGCTACAATCGTGAAGGCGCCAATGTAAAAAAAGGAATCCAAGACAACTGGTGGAGACAGGGAATGATGGGCGGCATTAAAGCGCAATACGATTGTATCGAAGTTTTCTCTGAAACTGACTTTACTGAAGATCTTAAAAGTATTGATGTTCCTGTATTGGTTCAGCATGGTGATGACGACCAGATCGTACCTTATGAAACAACTGCTGTAAAAGCGGCCGAACTTTTGAAAAAAGGAAAACTGATTATTTATCCTGGATTCTCACACGGTATGCCGACTACTGAAGCGGAGACGATCAATAGAGACATTTTGGAATTTATCCAGTCATAAATCCAAGAAAGGGAAAAAAGTGCAGTTCAAAGAGAAAACGATCCATTGTCCCTTCCTGCGCTTTATCCCAACTTTGCAACATCAAATAACAACAACCAAATTATTTAAAAAATAACAATTTAAAATTTAGAAAACATGAAAAATTTAATTTTATCAATCGGTTTATTTACAGCAGTCTTATTTAGCAGTGTTTCGTTTGCACAAACAAAGAGAATTCCAGCATCTTATGGAAGGGAAGAGTATATAGAAGTTGAAAAAAATGTAAAGCTTCACGTTACGGATCTTGGCGAAGGTCAGCCAATCGTTTTGATCCACGGATGGCCATTGAGCGATGCAATGTACGAGTATCAGTATGCTTATTTTACACAGCAGGGATACAGGGTTATCGGAATTACTTTGAGAGGTTTTGGATTATCAGACAAACCAGCAGGAAAATACAACTACGATGTTTTTGCAGATGACATTAAAGTAGTCCTTGACAAATTGAATATTCAAAACGCAACAATCGGCGGTTTTTCAATGGGAGGTGCAACTGTGATCCATTATGTTGCCAAATATAAAGCGGCTCATGTTTCCAAATTGGCTTTATTCGGAGCAGCGGCGCCAATATGGACAAAAAGGGCCGATTTCAATTACGGTTTGTGGACTAAAGAAGACGTCGACGGATTAATCAAATTGAACAATACCAACAGACCTAAATTACTGGAAAACTTTGGTCAGATATTCCCAGCTAACGAAACAAGCGTTGCTCCAGGTTATGGCGCATGGTTGGGAACTATTCAGGCACAAGCTTCACCTTATGCAATGGCTGAAGGATTAAAAACTCTAAGAGACAGCGACTTGAGAGAGGAATTGAAAAGCATCACAATCCCCACACTTATTCTTCACGGAAAATTGGACAAAATATGTTCTTATGAATTGGCTGAACAAATGCATTCTCTATTAAAAAATTCTACATTGGTGCCTTTAGAAAAAAGCGGTCACGCCTTATTCATTGAAGAATTGGATAAATTCAACTCAGAGTTATTGAAATTTGTAAAAAAATAAAAATTCAGAAAGAGGTTAGTTTGGAGAAAATTAACCTCTTCTGTTTTTCTTAAAAGAGAATTAGAGATGAAAAGAACAGCAGTATTTTTAGCCTTATTAGTTTTCGCTTCCTGCACTAATACCAAATCCATTGTTTCAGTAAACCATTCCAATCTGCCAAAGCCAATTGGCCCATACAGCCATTCCACCAGTTTTACAGATTTAGTGTTTGTTTCGGGGCAGATTGGCGTTGATCCAAAAACAAACACTTTGAAAAATGGAATTGAAGAACAAACCATTCAGATTTTCGAAAACCTGAAAGCCGTTTTGCAAAACAACAGTTCAGATTTGGACCACATTGTAAAAACCACCATTTTCATTACAGACATCAAGCAGTATGAAGCAGTTAATAAAATTTATGGAAGCTACTTCCACCATCACTTTCCTGCCCGAAGCACAATTGAAATAGTTTCACTGCCCAAAAACGCGAGCATTGAAATAGAATGTATTGCGGTGAAAAAATAAAACTTACCTATTTTTTTGAAAAGCTTTGGGTTTCATTCCGTTATGCTGCTCAAAAACTTTGCTGAAATGGCTCAAATTTGAAAATCCCAATGCATAACCCACTTCGGAAACCGACATTTTATTTTCTTTTAATAATCGGGAGGCTTCCTTCATTCTAAACTTTTGATAATAGCTAAATAAACTGCTTCCAAAAATTTGCTTGAAGAGCCTTTTAAACTTTGATTCGCTCATTCCGATTTGTAATGCCAGGTTTTTAATGACGGGAGGTATATGAATTTCGTTTAAGATCGCATCCCTGGCTTTATAAATTTTCTGGACATCCATTTCATTCAGAACGTGCAAAGTGGGTTTTTCTCTTTTGAAAAGTTCTTTTAACGTTAAACATATTAGTTCTTCAGCTTTTATTTTAAAGAAAAAATCAGACAGTGTATCAGGAATATCAGATTCGATGATTTCTAGTGCCACTTCCTGTATCTTTGGTGAGACAGACTCTTCAAAAAGAATAGGCTGCTCACTGCCGGTAATTTTTTTTAAAATAGCATTGTTTCCATTTGAACCTAAAAGATTGACCAGCATATCGGAATCAATTCCAATAAAAATAGATTTGAATTTAGTTTTGTTTGGATAAAAAGTTTCAATGTTCAGTTTTCCCTTAAAAACCCGTATGGAAGGCAAATCATTTTTCGAGTTTTTGATTTTAGAATTAGGATCTGGAAAAATGGAATTAAAAGAAAACAAGATTCTCTTAAGTGAGTTTTCGCTTCCAAAACGTTTTGTGAGCAGATCATCATTAAATTCATAATTACTTACAATCATGCTTATTGAATTATCCAGCCTAAACCCTCTCAAATAGCCGTTTCCTTTATCTTCCGGAATTGTCAGCATTCCATTAACGACCTCTGAACCAACCAAATCTGCAAAACCTGCCAGGAAACCGAATTCCTTTTTTATATTCAATTCCATAATAAATTAGACCTTTTAGAGCTATTAATGTGTCAAATGTAAATATTTTAACTCTTATTGCGCATGTAACTTTGTCAAAATCTAATTGTAACATTAATTAAAATTAAACAAATGAATACAACAAAAACCACTGCTATTGTTGATGCAATTGTGTTTGATGGCAAAAACGTAATAGGAAAAAAAAATGTAATAATCAGCAAAGGAAAGATCGCTTCAATTTGCGATGAACTGCCCGATGGAGTTGATGAAATAGTTAACGGAGAAGGAGCGACACTTCTGCCGGGACTGATTGATGCACATGTTCATACTTCGGTTGATTCGCTGCGAGATGCCATACAATTTGGCGTAACCACAGAATTGGAAATGCAGGGCGGTATGACAAAAAAAGGCCGTGAACTGCAAATAAAGGATTGCATTGACATTGCCGATGTCCGCTCTTCGGGTATGGCTTTGACAGCCCCCGGCGGACATCCAGATGAATTGATTCCAAAGGAAGAAGGCATTCCGAGCTTTATTCTGAAAAAAATGGAGAAGATGACAGATCAGGAAAAAAAAGATTTTATTGCAGCCTTTGAAGAAAGGGTAAACGAAAACGGCGAAAAACTCGATTGCACCACTATAGAAGGCGCTGTTGAGTTTGTGCGCCAGCAGATGGATAACGGTGCCGATTATTTTAAAATAATGATTGAAGAAGGAACTGTAATGAATTCGCCAGCTTTACCCATGATAAACCCCAGTGTTTTGAAAGCTGCAGTGGATGAAGCCCATAAATTAGGTAAAATCGTCATAGCGCATGCACTAACTGCCGAAGCCGCAAAAACCGCCGTTGAAGCAGGTGTAGATGGATTGGCTCATCTTTTCATCGACAGGCCGAAGTGGACTGCTGAACTTATTGAATCCATTGCCTTTAAGGGAATATTTGTAACCCCTTGTCTGGTTCTAAACTCCTCCATCATTGGCAAATCTGCCTGCCATGTGGCTCATGACGAAAGGGTGAATTACAAACTCAATGAAGATTGGAAAATGACAATGTGTTCTTGTTTTAATACTTTTCCTTCGGGCAATATGCAAGACAGTTACCACAATATAAAGGACCTCCATGATGCCGGGGTAGATATACTTGTGGGCACAGACGTATCAGTTCCCATGGCGCATTTAGGAGGTCTTGCCCACGGGGTTAGCGTTCATCATGAGATGCAGTTGCTGGTCGAAGCGGGTCTTAGTCCCATTGAAGCTTTACGGTCTGCAACCTCAGTGATTGCGAAAAGATTCAGCCTGTCAGACAGGGGGCAGATCTTAGAAGGATTGAGAGCAGATTTGCTTTTAGTCAAGGGGGACCCTGCCACAACTATTTCTGACACCCTTTCTATATTAAATGTTTGGAAAGAAGGAGTTGAGATAAACTTAAAAGGCAATGCTATTTGATTTTTGATGGCTTTAGATTTTTAATTTTGAAGCTGTGACTGAAAGTTACTTATGTTTAATGGTATAAGCAAATAAAATGGCGCCAATTGTCTTCAATTGGCGCCATTTGGCTGAGTGACCCGTAAAGGACATATTTCGCACCATTTTATGGAGATTTGAAGAGATTGTCTTACTGCAAGTAGGTGCTGTCTTTCATCGGCTTTAAAAATTTGGTCTGGATGTCCTGTTGGGGATTGATGTAAAAAAAGATAAAAAATATTTTCGTCGATTTTACAATTCGTGGCTTATAGTCTTTTTTTAAATTTTATATAACTTTGTCCAGCAATATAATTTAGAAAATTGATATAAAAAAAAGAGGCTCCCCAAAGCCTCTTTTAGATTAATGTTTCCCATTTCCTTTGCCTTTCCCATTTCCATTATGGTTTCCATTATCATGGTGGCTTTTATCTTTATTATTTCCTTTTCCGGGTTTTTGTCCTATTGTTTTTTGAGGTTTTCCTTTATACCCTTTTCCGTATTTTACTTTGTGAGATTTAAAGTTGTCGTAAGGTCTGTCTCCTCTGTAATCAGTCAATACTACTTTGTATTCATTATAAAGATCATAGTTTCTATAGGCTGAAGGCAGTGATCTGGTTCTAACCCATTGTCCGTTATTTAAATAAACATAATTTGACGTACTTACGTCATAATAAGTTTCAAGATCGGGCAGATAATAATAACTAACATCTGAATAACCGGCAGGTCCCCATGCAGGAGGTGTTCCTATATTCACATTTACTGATACCTGAGCCTGAGTGTAGCTAAATGAAAGGAATAAAATTCCGATCAAAAAATATTTTAAAGTTTTCATGATTTTACTTTTTAAGTCATTGAATATATTTCGGTAAAAACAATAAACGTGCCGAAAAGTTTATGTGTTTTTAAGTATTTGATTACGTCTATTTATATTTTATGTTAATGCTGATAATATCAGAAGTCATATTAGTAGTTCTGGTATAATGCCCATAACGAATCTCTAACGTATTCCAATGCTTGAGCCCAAAAATGCCATTAAGAGGCGTGAATTTCATTCCCATCCCAAAGAAACTGCTGTCAAACTTAGACAAATCATAGTTGCTGGTATAATATTCATCCGCTGCTGTATGTTCACCATACGGTTTAAAATACTTCGTTCCCGTTTGAGTATAATACCTGTAAAACGGACTCACTGAAAACGCCTGTGTTAACTTCACCGGAATTTCAAGATCAGCGGTATGAGCTTTTAAACTCCAGTCATCAGTATAATATCTGTAATAGGCACGAATAATTATATTATCCCCAAAAAAATAACTGGCCCTGATTCCAAGTGGAATTTTAAGTCTTGTCTCCGGCATTTTTTCCTGATGAACAGATCCGTCTGCAAAATAAACCCTGTGAAAAGGAAGACTTAAATACCCATTTTGTCTGATAACATCACCTAAAAGCATTACCTGCAGGTTTTTGTTTACAACCTGAGAATAACTTAAAGTTCCTGCAAAAGTATTTCTATTAGCGCTGTCATAACCTTCGCTTCCAGGTATACGAAGTTCCACGGGTTCAATTAATTTCAGCTGATCTATAAAGGTTTGAAATTTAGCGGTAAATTCTCCGTTTCTGTCCTTTGTTTTTTGTGAGAAGCTGATGTTTTCTCCAAAAGACTGATAATCAAACTCAGTTGATGATGAAACGCCAATCCCAAGTGTTCTTCCTTTCTCCTCATTTTCTCTCAGATAAGTTAATGAAGGGTAGAAGCGGTTGTCTGAAGATGAAGCAGATGAATTCGCACTCAAATCAATCATATCTGATGAAGCAGAAGTATAATGGTCAATGCCGGCTTCAATATCAAAGGTATGTTTGATCCCGTTTCCACCATATTTTACCAGTTTAACATCAATAGTGTTAGCGATATCAGTAAGATGCTCAGAACCAACTCCTCCTGTAACGGCAGAATTGTTTCCATCCTGTTTATAATAACTGGAAACCAGATTTACCTCTTCGAGTTTTAATTTTTTGCTTTTGTAACTGGTAGAATCACTAGGAACATTTTGCGACGTTAGCTGAAATAGTGCCAATAAAGCAAACCCTGTTATAAATATTCTTTTCATTTTTTGATCAAATCAAATTAGTTACAGCCGCCGCCGCTTTTTCCTGAATTTGCTCCGGAAGCTCCTTCATGTTAGGATTGAAAACTAAGTTCTGTCTTTTCGATTTTCCTGTTGGAAAGCACCATTTCAGAATCGTTGATTTTCCCTTTTTTATATTCCTTTAAGGAAGTTCAGGAGGTGAGCAGTATACCTGTAAAAACTAAACTGTAGAGGAGCACGAGATTTTTTTGCTTTGGCTTTTTCATTTCAGGTTAATATTTTTAGAAGTGTAAATTTTATTGTTGTCGTCGATGATAATACGATACAGATCCGGTATCTGATCTATTAAAAACAAGCCGGTTTTAATACCCATAACTGCTATTGGGGTAGCCATTGCATCTGCATTCTGCATTTGATGCGATAATGGCCACACTTTTTATTCCAGTTATTGGCAGTCATGTTTTTGGGTCAATGGTATGCGAATATTTTTTCCCATTAATGGTCACGAACTTTTCGTAGTTTCCAGAAGTTGCCACGGCTTTATTAGAGATTTCCATGTACGAAAATGCCGCATTTGGAGCATTGGGATCCGCCACGCCAATGGTCGATTTTTTGCCATTAGGCTGTAATCCCCAAGTCGAAAGATCTCCGCTGGCATTAATAATGCCGCTCTGCACGTTATGTTTTATAAGAATTTGTTTTGCCATTTCAGCAGCATATCCTTTTCCGATACCTCCAAAACCAATCCGCATTCCTTTTTCTTTGAGAAATACAGTGGTCTTTTCTTTGTCCAGTATAATATTTCTGTAATCAATAAGATGCACCATTTTGAGTGCCGTTTTTACATCGGGCAGTCTGGTCATTGTTTTGTCAAAATTCCAGAGACTTTTGTCGATACTTCCATAAGAGATATCAAATGCACCTTGTGTAATTCTGGAAATCATGATAGATCTTTCAATGGGATTAAAAACTTCCAGATCTACTTCAACGGGCGCTATCTCTGCATTGTCATTGATCAGATTGGTCTGACTGTCTTCTATATAGGCAGTCAGAAGCCGTTCAATTCTTGTGATTTCTTCAACGGCAAGCGCAATATTCTCATTTCCTGTTTTTTCATTTTCGGCGACAACTGTTATGGTAAAGTTGTTCCCCATGAGTTTTAGGGACTCGGAATATTTTTGGTTTTTAAGCATGTTATTTTCGGCTCTCACAGATCGCTTTTATTTCGGCAGTCCACTGTTCAGGAGTAGTTTCCGGTTTTCCATGCCAGGTTTTAAGTACTTTTCCATCGGCATCCAAAAGAAGCGTTAGAGGAGAACTTCCTTCCTTGTTGTATATTTCGGCTAAATCTTCATTTCGTTTAACCTGCTGTGGTGTTCCGATATTTTTCTTTTTCCTTGGGAAATCAGCATTAACAAGTACCAGATTTTCATTTGCCATCTCTGAGAATACCTGGCTTTCAAGATAATCTCTGCGTGTCACAATGCAGGGTCCGCACCAGTCTGAACCGGAGAAGTTCAATAGGATTTATTCATGTTTTTCTTTTGCCGTTTTTTTTTGCATTATTAAAATCAGGTTCCCAGTTGATGGGAAGCAGGATCATTAAAAGCAATAATGTAATTAGTTTCATTTTGCAGTCTGTTTTAGTTATATACGAAATAACGCATTGCTGCGATTCTTATTTTTTTAATTGCTTAAGATTCAATTAATTTTTACTCCGCTTCAGGACTGTTTTTTTTTAAGCCATGTGCACCCCGAAAACATAACCGACCAAGGCTGAGGCTGCCATTGCAAAAGTTCCCCAGATGCAGATACGCAGTACAGCTTTCAGCGTATGGGATCCCCCGGCCTTAGCGGCCAGCATTCCCGATAATGCCAAAAAGAGTATTGAAAAACCGTACTGATACAATACCATTTCTTTTATGGGAGCGAAAATAGCCACCAGCAGGGGAAGCAAGCCTCCGATGATAAAGGATACAGCTGATGCGAAAGCGGCCATTAGTGGATTAGCCTGGGTAATTTCATTGATTCCGAGCTCATCCCGGGCATGTGGCATTATTTTCATCTGAAAAGAGTGCTTCCTGCATATTTACGTTAAAATTTATAATTCAGATTTTAATAAGAACACTTTTTATTGACTTACGCTTTATGAGAGATCTTAGAGATAACTTTCATAAAAGCATAAAGAAAAAGAGTGCGATTTTGCGTCTTATAACATCCGCTGGGATGTACGGAGTCATAGTGATAAATCCTGTGTCAGGGTATCTTAAGCACTGCATGGGGGGTGATTATTATTTAAAATAATTCTAAACTTATATTTTCTTTTTACTTGTTAAAACCATCCTAAAAAAATACCCGTATATAATCTTAAATCTAACCGTTTTAAAAACTACATATGAAAATTGACAAGCACATCAAAAAAGCACTTTGGATTGCAATGGGAATTACGTTCTTATTTTTGGCAATTCTTCTTTTTCACATCATTACTGCCAAACCAGCGGTTTATGACACTCCAAATCTGCAAGTAAGCCGTATTGATTTTAAGGCAGATATCGATTCTGCCCAAGCCAGACAGATCTGCGCTGATTTGAGATCTATTAAAGGACTGACTTCCGATTCCATCATTATTAAGAGAAACGTGGTGGTTTACTTCCACAATAACAGGATCACCAATTCCAAAAAGGTCTATGCCCAGCTGATGGCCAAAAGGCATTACGATGCGAGGCCTTATATACTGCCTGAAAATCTGGCATCTAAAGAAGTCTGTCCCATGGACCAAAACAGTATGAGCTATAAATTGTCTCAGAAAATAAACCATTTTTTTAATTAACCCTTTAATATTATTGTTATGAAAAATTATTCTAAAATTGCCTTAAGCGCGTTATTTCTTTCAGCAGCTGTTTTTACATCCTGCAGTAATGATGATGAAACTCCGGCTCCAGTAAAAGCATCGATATATGAGCGATTGGGAGGAACCAAAATGGTTGCCGATCCTGATAATTCAGGTCAGATGATCGAGCAGGGGCGTCTAAGCTTCCGTAAAGTTGTAAATTCAACTATTGGACTTATCGTTGCCGATATCCAGTCCAATGCATCAGGAAACCTTCAGGCGCATTTCGCGCCCCTTCTGGCCGAAACCGGAACGACCCAGGCTACAAACATTGCAAAATTATCAGATAATCTGACTGATTTCTTTTCATTCAACACCGGAGGGACAAATGCAGTGAATACTTATTCGGGCCTGAGCATGGCAGCAGCCCATAACCCTGCGACAAATCCTCGAATGGGAACAAAATCAAGCAATGCTGACTACACAAAGTTTGAAGGTTATGTAGGAGCGGCAGCCAATGCAAATGGTGTTGCCTCAAACACAGAACTCTACACGGATATTGTAGCGGTTTTGGAATCCTTAAGAACGCCTATCGTTCAAAAATAATAATCTTCCAAAAAAACGCTGCCTTTTATGCGGGCAGCGTTTTTATTTGAAGCGTTGTTTCATTCCAATACAATCATGCATATGCTTAAGGGCTGCCGTTTGTAATTCTAAATTTAGGCTTATGGTATTGGGCGTATTATGATTTGAAAAATTACAGCACGATCCCCGGTATTGCAATTGATCCGATTGTTCACAGCACTTCAGGATGCAATTCCGAATTTATTTTATAAACTGATCTCCCTAATTGTTGAATCTTTAAGTGAAGTTATCCTATGGAAAATTTGAACCTGTCCAAAAATACCACTTTTTATGCTTTAGGATTAAGCTATAAAAAAGCAGATGCCCTGATTAGAGGGAAATTCAGTTTAGACCCTAAAGGGCAGTCTGATCTGCTGGCACAGGCTAAAGCTGAAGATATAGATTCATTAATTGTAATTTCCACCTGCAACAGGACTGAAATTTATGGATCGGCTTCTCATCCATATGAACTGATAAAACTGCTTTGCTCAAATACCAAAGGCAGCGTCGAGGAATTTCAGCAGGCCGGCTACATTTATAAAAATAAAGATGCGGTCAATCATTTTTTTCGAGTTGGGGCAGGCTTGGACAGCCAGATACTGGGTGATTTTGAAATCATCAGCCAGATTAAAACTTCCCTTAGCAACAGTAAATCACATGGGCTGGTCAATACGTTTTTGGACCGTTTGGCCAATGCAGTGATCCAGGCCAGTAAAAAAATCAAAACAGATACGGGAATCTCCTCAGGGGCTGCATCTGTGTCCTTCTCAGCTGTACGGTATATCATTGAAAATGTCCAGCAGATAGGCAGCAAAAAAATTCTGCTGCTTGGAACAGGCGATATAGGAAGAAATACCTGCGAGAATTTAATAAAGCATACCAAGAACGGCCATGTTACCGTTATAAACAGAACAAAAAGCAAGGCCCAGGCACTGGCAGGAAAACTCAATGTTATAGTTAGGGATTATAATGACCTGCAGCACGAACTGCAGCAGTCCGATGTTGTGGTGGTGGCAACAGGGGCAGATCATCCAACTGTCTGCAGCGAACTTCTGAATTTAATTAAACCCTTATTGATCTTGGATTTATCCATTCCAAGAAATGTAAACCCGGATGTGGAGAAGCTCCCTGGTGTAAGGCTTATTCATATGGATTACCTTTCTCAGATGAAAGATGAGACCCTGGAAAAGAGAAAACAGCATATTCCAGCAGCCGAAGCTATAATTGAAGAGGTGAAGCTGGAATTTAATACCTGGGTGCAGACAAGAAAATATGCCCCGGCAATACATGCATTAAAATCAAAATTGAATGATATTGCGGCAGGGGAACTGGCTTTTCAGAAAAAGAAATCCATTAACTTTGATCAGGCTCAGGCTGATGAGATAAGTTCGAGAATCATTAATAAAATAACCAGCCATTTTGCAGGCCATTTAAAAAATGAGGACTGCTCAATTGATGAGAGTATTAAGTTTATTGAAAAAGTATTTCAGCTGGGAGAATATGAACCGCTGAAAAAGCATTCACCCATAGAGGAGAAATACAAAATTAATCTCTCTTGATAATCAATAAGTTTATAAAGTAGTTTTGAATCAGTTTTTTCCAGTTGGAACAATCTTATATCCAGCAGGTCTAAACTGCTTAAAACACTGCAGCGAAATATCTTACTATCCAATAAATATTCTGTATTAATATTGCAGATTAACTCTTCTTAAGGAAGTTTAGGGTTTTCATTTGATTAGTTTATTAAGCATCCCGTTAAAAATGAAACCGTGAAAAGGCAGCACAGCATACCAGTACAATCTGCCTGAAAGCCCTTTAGGCCTGAAAGTTGCGGCCTGATACAAGGTATTATTAATGATCTTAAATTCAAGCCAGGCTTCCCCGGGCAGTTTCATCTCAGCGTATAAAACCAGTTTACCCTGTTTTTTGTCGGCATACACCACACGCCAGAAATCTAAAGCATCCCCTGGAAATAATTCATTTTTATGGGTTCTTCCGCGTCTGGTGCCCACACCTCCGAAAACCTTGTCAATAAATCCCCGCAGATCCCACAGCCAGTTGGCGTAATACCATCCGGTCCCACCGCCTATTGACCAGATTTTTTCAATGGTATATTCGCGGTCTATAATTTCTTTTTTCCTTCTGTCTATATAGCAGCCCTTTTTCGGGACCTTTAAATACCGGCTGATGCCGCCGGTAAACCTGCTGCTGGCGAGCGAATCTTTCCAGCTCGATACAATATCATTCTGCTGTATTTTCTTCAGGGTCCTCTCCAGTGCTTCCCGATATGTCATGGGGCTTATATGAAGCAGGGTATTTATACGATTATCACGGCAGACCACTTCTATTTTCATGCTGCTGACCAGAGCTGATGCCAATTTGTAGGATGTTGATGTAACAAAATAAAGCCAGTAGGAGGATAGTTTCGGGGTCATGACCGGAACAGTAAAAATGTATCGGGTGAGTTTTTTGGCCCTGGCAAACTCCAGCAGCATTTCTTTATAGGTCAAAATATCCGGCCCGCCTATATCAAAGCTCTGGTTGTAGGTCTGGGGATTTAAAAGAGAGCGGGCTAAAAATTCCAAAACATCCGAAACTGCTATAGGCTGGCATTTGGTGTTAAGCCACTTTGGTGTGATCATAACAGGGAGTTTGTCCACCAAATCCCGTATGATTTCAAAAGAAGCGCTGCCTGAGCCTACTATTATACCCGCCCTTAGTGTTGTAGAAGGTATTTCAGTGCTTTTTAAAATATCCTCGACGGCTTTTCGCGAAGACAAATGTTTGGATAAGGATTTGTCATTTACGATCCCGCTGAGATAGATAATCTGTTTTGCCTGCGTACGGCTGAGCCTGTTTATGAAATTATAAGCAGAGACACTTTCCATTTTATCGTAACTCCCTGATGTGTCAGACATGGAATGTATCAGGTAATAAGCAGCGTCTATATCCTCGGGAATATTTTCTAGACTTTGGGCATCAAGAAAATCCCCTTGGACAACTTTTACATTACCCGGGGCTGTATGGGGATAATTGAACCTGCTTTTATCCCTTACGCAGCAGATAACCTGATGTCCGTTTTTTAGAAGAAGTGGCAAAAGCCTTTTCCCTATATATCCTGTAGCTCCGGTCAAAAGAATCTTCATGGTCAGTTTTTATTATATCTTAAAGCTGACAAGCCCGTAATCCATTACAAAAACCTGTCCTGAAATAGAAGAAGCGCTGTCTGAAATCAGATAATCAGCCATTTGGGCCACTTCACGGGCCTGAAGGTAATTTTTCATGGGATGGCGCTCTTTGATGGACTCTTTTATTTTGTCGTTTCTTAAAATAGAGGCAGAAAGCGGTGTCTGGGTAATGGTCGGCGCTACGGCATTAATGCGGACCTGGCCGGCAAGCTCTGCCCCAAGGGATCTCACAAGGCCTTCGACGGCTGCTTTAGATGCTGCAATGCTGGCATGAAAGGGCATGCCGAGTTTTACGGCCACAGTGCTGAACAGCACTATGGACGGGTCAGCTCCCTTTTTTAGGATTGGGAGATATTTCTGGATTACTCTCACGGCCCCCATTACATTTATTTCAAAATCATTTCTGAAATCATCAGCATGCAGACTCTGGAAAGGCCTAAGGCTGATCGACCCCGGGCAGTATATAAGAGAATCGATCTGCTGTATATCAGGCAGCGGATCTTTGAGAATATCGGCGCAATGATGGATAAGATTGCCGTGCGATGTGTCAGGGGGTGTGCGGCTTATGTTAAAAACGCAGCTGTTTTTTAGTTTTTCCTCCAAAAGGGCCCTTCCAATCCCTGTGCTGGCTACTATGATCAGAATTTTTTTCATACCGGGTGGTTTACTCTTTTATCTAAAATGATATAAGCCTAAAGAATTTACTATTTTGCGCTTTATCGGTCTTTGAGGTTAAATTGGGAATAGCAGTAGTAAAGATACAATTTTGTTTAATGTTAATTGATATTTGTTAAACAAATTTTCTCGGTTTCTGCCTTCCTGCCAGCCTGGAACTGATTTGAATCTTATTGCAGCAATGCCATTGGCCAGTGCTGTTTTCCGGACGGCAATTTTACTTACATAATAAAACAGCGGGCAATATTATTTTATAAACAAGCTTTTTTTTATGTTTTTTTTAAGAAACGTTTAGTTTTAAAAATCGTTTCTTTAATTTACAAGAAGAAATCATACAGCCCTGCTGATTGGACAGAACTGTTCAATCAATGCTCGGATCTGTGGTGTATGGATTTGGAGAAACAGGCTGAGGCATTTAGATTTATCAGTTCGATTTTAACTTAATACAACCTATAGAATGTCTGGAGAAATAAATGAAAACATAAAAAGCATAAGAGAACTCAAAAACTATACTCAGGAATATATGGCCTTCAGGCTGGGCATTACCCAGGCAGGCTACAGTAAGATGGAAAGGAACGGCAGCAGGATCAGCTTTGAGAAATTAGAGGAAATAGCAGTCATATTTGAAATGGATCTGAAAAGGATCATCAATTTTGGCAGCACCCTTAATTTTAAAAGTGCCCTGCAGAATCCGCCGCATGCTTTAACCGTTTCAGGGCTTTTAAATGCTGAATACCTCTACAGGGATAAAATCAGATTATTGGAAAAACTGCTCGATATCACAGACAGGGAGCTGAAAACCTACAAGGATAAATTTGGCTGTCTTTAAGTTTTTTTGGTCAGAGCTGATTTTAGAGGTAATCTATCTGCCGGCAGATATGGTTTTTCAGCAGTGTTCGTTTGTCGATAAATCGGACAGGGCTGCTTTATTTGCAGTGCTTAATTTTTAGATGCCGATGAGCAGTCAGTCTGGCTCGTAATTTAATGCAATATTTAGTCCGTTTTACTGGAATGCGGCAGAGCGTTTGAAAAAACAGCGGATGAGGAATTTAATTCAGCGGGTATAGTATGTATATTAAGGCCTTATGATTATATAGAAACATTTATTTGGAAGATTATGTTTTTATGGACAGCCGTCTTATTGCATGATAAGGCGGTTTTTTTTCTTCAAAATTCAGATTCTAGATCTGCATCAACGGGGTAACGGTTCAGCAATAATAAAGAGTATGCAAATTTTTAAAGAGCGATTCTTTTGCAAAAAAAAATAATGCCGTCTCATTTTGAAACGGCATTATCTGCTTAATGTTTTCCATGGCCTTTTTGATGATCATGGTGCGGACCGTGTTTTGCTCTGCCAGGCCCCGTCCTGTTTGTAATAGCTCGATACCAGATTAGCTTCCCCGTGCACATCCGGTTTTCCTTCTGCCCTTATCTTATCGGATAATATTACGTTTAAGGCCGATAATGATATTGTTTATAGTATTATGTCCGCCTTATTTACCGATGATAGTTAACATGAGAAAAACTTTAGGGTCTGGGTTTTGATATTATAGAAAAGATTCACGTTTATAAAATAAATTAAGCCGCAGCTGGAGATCGGGGGCTCACTGCCTGCCTTGAGAACTTCAGATTGAAGCTGTAAAAGTTTTGAAATTTTATTTTTTTTTATCTGTCTTTATTTTGGATTTTAAAATTTAAAAAAGAAAGCAGGTATTCTTAACCTTTCCCAGCTTGAACGGGAAAAGATTTTTTTTTTGCTGATTAATGGAAGGTAAAATACTTTGAGGCTTTTTGTAAATCGATGAATCCTGCTGACTGCCATTAAAGATGCTGCGGCATTTGGCAGGGCTCATGCCCTGAATGGAGCGGCCAGGACCCCGCCTGGGGCTGGAAATCTATCCCTTGTACTTATTTTATGTAAGCTTTTAATCTGTTGCCCTTATAGATCACATCCTTTTTTTTAAGTATTTTCCTACGTATCTTAGATTATTTTTTACATAATTCCCATATTTTAGGTGGAAATTATGTAAATTTTTTAAATGGATTTGTTTTAAGCGTTCAGAAAATCTAACTTTCAGTTTTATTAACCAGAGAACCGGTATAATCCGATTCTTTACTGATTTTCATACGACTATAGTGAAACCGGCGCGGATTTTAGATTATAGTCTTATGCCAGCCTGACAAACTTTAGATCATGCCTGAAAATGAAAATTCCAAAAAGATCATCTGCCTTACAGACAACGACCAGGATGACCGGATGCTGCTCCATGAAGCGCTCCTGTCCTTAGAGGGGAGTTTTGAAATCATTGAGCTCAGCAGCGCCGGGCAGCTTTTGGACCATTTGGAAGCAAAGCCCCTGAGCATCCCCGATTATATCTTTCTGGACCTGCTGATGCCGGGAATGGACGGTTTTGAGTGTCTGGAGAAACTCAGAAGCGGGCCTTTGGAACGCAGGAAAACAAAGGTCATCATATATTCCTTCCAGAGCGGCAGTGAGAGCATGCAGAGGGCCTTTGATCTGGGGGCGGATTTTTACGCCGTAAAGCCGGCCCGCTACAGCAGCCTTAAGGATCTATCCCGGTTGATCATAGGGTCCCGCTGGGAGGATCTTGGACCGGGGCAGCGGATATTCAATGCCCGTTGAAAGAGTTGAAAGAAAAGCAGCATCTGCCGCCAAAAGAAAGCAGAGCAGACCGCTTTATGTGCCGTAAGCGCTTTGTAGATAGTGCTTTAAAAGGTCTGCTGCATAATTCCTTATGGGGGATGCACGGAATTGGAATTTTGAAAAATATAAATTAATTGCTATAAACCCTGCTGCTTGAAACAGCGTTAAATTGCTGTATGATAACAGCCTGACTACTTTATGGAAAGAACTTTACAGATTTTAAAGGATGCGGTGGAGAATACGCACCTGCCCATCGGGGTCTATACAGGAGAGGAACTGAGAATAGAGGTGGCTAACCCGGCGATGATAAACACGCTGGGCAAAGGGGGAGACGTGATCGGCAGGACCTATTTTGAGGTGGTGCCCGAAATTGAAAAGCAGCATATTTTTCACGAGGCGCTCCAGGCCTATAGAACAGGCGTCCCGTTTCATGCAAGGGACAAAAGGGTGGATCTTATAATGGATGGAGAAGAGAATACTTTTTACTTCAATTACAGTTTCATTCCCCTTTTCGATGCCAAGGGAAAGGTATACGGGGTGATGAACACCGGTATGGATGTCACAGAGCTTCACCTGGCCCGCGAACAGGCCCAGAGCGCGTCGGAGCAGCTCCGAATGGCTGTGGAGTCTTCAGGCATGGGAACCTATGAGATTGATCTTCTAACGGGAAATATTACAACCTCGGGAAATTTCCGCTCGATCTGGAATATTCAGGGGACTGTTACAAACGATGCCATTATATCCAGACTCCACCCCGAGGACATTCCGGTCAGGGAGGAGGCGCACCGCCAGGCCGAGCATACCGGTGTGATCAGCTATCAGGCGCGCATCATAAATGAGGACCAGAGCGTGCGCTGGACCAGCATTACCGGCAAGATACTCCGGGATGAAACCGGTGCGGCAGTTAAAATCACAGGGATAATAGAGGATATCGGATGCCGCAAGGCCCTTGAGCAGCAGCTGAGGGAGGAGGCACAGAGAAGCAATGAGGAACTGCGCCGCTCCAATGAGGAGCTGCTTCATTTTGCCAATCTGGTCAGCCATGACCTTAAAGAGCCGGTGCGCAAGATCAAAACCTTTATCAGCCGTCTCAGGGACAGCGTGCAGGATGGTTTCTCTGAAAAACAGGCATTCTACCTCGATAAGATAGACCATACCGCCCAGCGCATGGGCAATGTCATAGAGGGGATCCTGGCCTATTCGGGGGCCGATAAGAAAAAGCGTCCCGTGGAGGCCGTGGGGCTCAATGAGGTTCTGGAGCAGGTAAAGGGTGATCTGGAGCTTGCCATTGAAGAAAAAGATGCAGTTCTAATCATTGCAGAACTCCCTGAAATAGAAGGTTCCAAGGCGCTGCTCCAGCAGCTTTTCTATAATCTGGTTCATAACGCACTTAAATTCTCAAGATCAGAAGAGCCGCCAAGAATTATAATAGCCGGGGAGATTACCGAATTTGAACAGCGTCCTTGGGTAAGGATCCGTATCCAGGACAACGGAATCGGAATAGAAAAAGGCTTTACAGAGCGGGTCTTCAAGGCCTTTGAGCGCCTTCATTCCAAGGACCAGTATGAGGGCAGCGGGCTGGGGCTTTCCCTGTGCCGGAAAATCACAGAAAGGCACGGGGGAAACATAACGGTATCACCCAATACCCCCGTGGGATCTGTTTTCACGGTAATGCTTCCCTTAAAACAGGCCCAGAGCACCATCTAGCGCCGAGACAGCGTCCCGGTGATAATTTTAACAGCATTTAAGTTGTAACAAACATGTTAAAACCTTATATTTGGATAAAGAACAGCAGCGGCTTATGACAGGATATGAAAAAGACAATACGGCTCAGGGTAAGTAAAAACACTGCGCCATCAGCCAATACCAGCATCATAAAATTAAAGGGAAGCCTGATTTCAAAGGGATACACCCAGATTATCCATATAGATGACCTGGACGAGGAATTCCATATCAATACTTTTGAAATTGCTGGTGAAAAGTCTGATGAAGTGCGCAGCTATATAGAGTCATTTATCTCCGGGGAGCAGCTTTTGGAAACTATAACAATAACTTAATAAACTAACTAATTTAACAGCCAGGTTTTAGGCGCATGCCTTGAAATGCCTGCCTTCGGGCAGGCATTCTTACAGATGGCGGCATCGGGGAGAATCCCTCCCGGCTTTTTTTGGCGGCGGGCACTAAACTCGTCATTTTTGGACTAAAGTGTCTATACTGCAGCTAATTAATGCCCAAGGAATATAATCCGATTATCTGCTGATCCCCGCTCCTGGCAGCTTAGGGTCTTTACATTCTTGTTTTCTGTAACTGCGAAAAAAAAGAATTACATGAAGAGGGAGCATTGCGCGAAAATTATTTATATGGACGATGATGATGAGGATGACAGGATGCTGTTT
Organism: Flavobacterium ustbae; assembly: GCF_003946915.1. Taxonomy (GTDB): domain Bacteria; phylum Bacteroidota; class Bacteroidia; order Flavobacteriales; family Flavobacteriaceae; genus Flavobacterium; species Flavobacterium ustbae. The sequence continues at coordinate 88,671 of NZ_RPOC01000005.1, read as the reverse complement.
TCTGATGCCATGCAGGAGCTCGAGCTGGACGTTGAACTAAAGCAGGCGCCCGACGGGCTGAGGCTTCTCGATATGCTGGCTGAGGGAGTAAAGCTGCTTCCCGAGATTGTATTTCTGGACATCAATATCCCCAGCATAAGCGGTCTGGAATGCCTTGAGGAAATAAAAAATGCAGAAGGGGCCCTCAGCAGTGTGAAAGTGGTCATGCTCTCCACCAGCGGCACACCTGAGAACATAGAAATGTCCTATGGTCTTGGGGCTGACCTTTATGCCTTGAAGCCCAGCTCTTTCCAGGGGCTCAAAGAGCTGCTGTATGATGTCATGACCCGGGAGTGGGATATTAAGTAAAGTAAATCTTTACATATTATACAGGTAATGCAAATATAAAAAAAGGCCTTTCACTTAGTGGTGAAGCGCTGTTTTTTTATCTGCTTGAATCAAGCCTGAAGCGGTAATTTTTTATTGAAGTTTTTTTAGGAGCTTATCCCGCCATTCGCTGCACACGAGCGACAGCGAACTGACGAAGTAATCTATGAGGCCGGAACCTCCTCCCCATAGGATTTCCGCTTTTTTCGGGGCTGATAAGAATAGGATTTTACTATTGTTCGCTGTATCAGGCAAAATTTTTTTATCAATTCGGACTTTCAGCAAAAAAAAAACATTTTTCTCAAAAAAATAAGCAATCAAAAAAATGCTTTAAAATTTCAAAGCCTGTAAAATTATTGATTAACGGTTTTTTTTCATTTTTCAAAACAATATCAGAGTTTATGTGAATAGTTTGACTTAATGGCCATAATTTATGCATAGGCATTTCAATGCTTATGCCCAAGATTCAATAAGGAATGTACTTTAAAATCAGCATGCGTATCCGGGGAGAGAGCAAATCATTTTGAAATTGCACTGTCTCGGATTAAATTTTGCTGCATGTGATTATGATTTTGCCATTAAAAGCATACTGCTTAAAGACTGGCTTTAAAGCTGATCGCATCAGGACTTAACCATTAATGGATTGAAAGAGCCTATGGATACTGTTTTAAGCTGTAAATAAAAAAAGCATACGACCCGCGGCGTATGCTTTGAGATTAAAATCTTTGGGGCATAAGTTAAATTTTAGTCTGATAGACAGATTTTCCGTTTAATGAAACTTCAACCAGCCCGGTGCTTTCTGTAAATGTTGTTCTTAAAACGCTTCCTTTAAAAAGGGAAACATCTCCGTAAACTTTTCCCGTTTCATCGGTAGCATACTCGAACAATAATTTTTTGTTGTCCGGTTCGATTCCCAGTTTATAGCTTGAAAACTTTGTTCCCTTTAAATCAAATGACTGCTGGGAATCGATAATTTTATCATCCGCATAGAAATTTGTAACTGATTTGCTAAGGGTAATGTCCGGATAATATTTATTTACTTTTTCAAGCAGGGAATACTGCGAAGCATTAGCCTCTTCTAGTTTAGATGTAATGGTCTGGGCAGATGAAAGGACTGTAAAAATAAGAGCTAGAAGTAAAGTGATTCTTTTCATAATTTAAATTTAATGGTTAGAGTTTTTAAAACATTTCTAAAACGTCATAATACCAATTTTTTGCATCAAATGTGGTATTAGTTCTATGAAGGTACTAAATATTTAGGCCTGCCAAAAATAAAAAGCAAAGTTTTAAGGAAAAAATTATAGAAATATATGCTTTACGGCATGCTTTGCCCATTCTTGGAGTAATGGAGTTTTCGGTCCTGAAAAAGGCAGGAGGGCCCAGGGGGCATTCTGGGAGAGCACCCCGCTTGGAAAGGCTGTTTTTTTATTTCACACTTTTTCATATCTGCCGCCTGTCAATGCTGCAGTGCGCTTCATTTTAATGTGAAAGGCAGAGTCAGGGGTTTTATTTGTTTTGGCCTCCGTTTGATTTTAAGCCTGGCTCATTGCAGCGGGCGGCACCGTTAATTGTTATGCTGTTTTAATTGTTATTTTATTTTGTTGGAGATCTTCCCGCTGTGCGCTGCAATGTTTTGCTTCGAAGCCGGGCGCTTAAGGATTTCCGCTCCACACGAGCGAAGCGAACTGGCGAAGCAATCGGGGCCGGGCCAAAATGTATTATAATCGATAATATATTTTTTTAAATAGCTTGTTATAAAAGCAATGGAAGAGACAGAACCATGCATTTCTCGAGTTTGGGCTTGATGAATAGCTGTGCATGGATACTGATGACCGATGCCTCAAATAATAAGGAGATTGGGACAGGCGTATAAATGGAAACTCTCAAAAACGGTTTCCAGCAGCTGTTAATTTCTTAGCTCCATATGCAGAGTCGGATAAGGTTTTCCAGAGGAATCCAATTCCGAACGGCTTGCTGTTTCAAATCCACGTTTTTTGTAAAACCCTACTGCCTAGTGGTTTTGCTCATTTACATCAACTTTTTTAACATTCATTTTTTCAATTGAAAAATTCAATAATGCTTTTCCAACTTGTCTGACTCTGTAGTACGGATCAATGAATAACATTTCTAAATTTTGGTCTGCCGCTCCAAGCAAACCAATTATTCTGCCATCCTAATTTCTTGCACACTTCAATTCAACAGCATCTAGATATGTATTTAATACAAGCAGTTTAAAATATTCAATATCTTCTTCTTTCAAAAAGTGATGTGTTGCCGCAACAGAAGCTTCCCAAATATTGGCAAGCTCATTATACTCGGTTCTTTTTGTATTGTCTATTTGGTATTTCATGTTATTTTAATTTTTACTAGTATCCAAATGTAAGAAACATTGGCTCATCAAACAATACTGTTGGTATGCCCGTGTTAGTTTCTGCCCGGCCTGCTGATGCTGCTATTGTCTGTAAGCTCATTTAAACAGACCAGGTCCAGATCGCAGAGCAGCAGCAGGGACTCCATTATACGGGCCTGGCACTGGGTCTGCGGGGAAAAACTTTCACATTCCGCCCGGGTTTTTTCACAAGATGTGCAGATATAGGCGCACAGCTCCTCAAAAGGCACAGTGCGGTGCTGGTTTTTCACAAGGCAGTTATAAACCGCTGCATGCAGGGAGCTTAAATCGGCATTCATATTACAGGTTTGTGTAAATCTACGCAATTCAGGAGATAAGATAGATCATTTTACTTTAATTAATGCCTTCTGCACCAGCCATTCGGGGCTGATTTTTCAGCGTCTGCCGGTAAAATTCATTTTTATTGTCTCCCTGTACCTATAGGGTGTGAATCCGGTCTGCTGCCTAAAGAAACGCTCAAAATGGCTTGTGTTTTTAAAGCCCAGTTCAGAGGCGGTAAAGGCAATGGACCTTGATGTGTCAAAAAGTTTGAGCCTGGCTATCCATGAAAGCTCTGAGTATATTAGGTATTCAGCCGATAGGCCGGTCTGATTGAAGATCAGCTCTTCCAAATATTCAAGGTCCATGCCGAGTTTTTCCGCAAGACAGCATGCCGAGGGAATCCCCGGCGCAGCATTGTGTCCGCAGCTGTAGTAATCCCTGATGAGATTTTTCAGCACGCGGGCCATATCAAGGTCTGTTTGGCTTTTGTCTCTATGCATCTCAAATTTTTTTCATTTTTTATCCGGCACCCCATAGCCTGTTTATATTCAAATGTTTAGTAATTCAAAGGTTTGGACGCAGGTTATAAAGGCGGGGGCCTGCTTGATTTGCCGATTATCGAGTCTGGCTTTGATTTTGCGCTCCCTTCGGGTTTTCCCTTATATGCTTATAAAAATCCTTCAGGCGCCAGAATGCCGGGCACCTCTCAAGGGGGCCTTTGTAATTGGTTATGGCCCGGTAGCAGCTTTAGGGAAAAGCTCTGAATCGGTTATTTTCGCACACGGCTTCCATTGCACCTCTTTTGGAGGCGGGAAGGTTTCAAAATATCGTTTAATCTCCTCGGGTGTCATAGGATAAAATTAGCGAAAAAATGAAAACCGGTCAAGGGATAGGGATGCCTGGCGGATGTTTTTTTGCTGTTTTGTTTTGTGTTTTTATTGCAGGCTTTTTTATTCTCTGCCTGCTGCCAATTCGGCGGAGGGCCTCATTTTTTTAAGATCCAGAATCAGGGTTTTATTTTTGATGCCCTCTTGGTATTAAGCCGGGCAGGGCTGATGCGCTTATTTGCTGCCGGCATTGTTTTTTAAAGCCTGGTGCTTTTGCGTCGTTAATTTTATTATGCTGTTTTAATTTTAGTTTTAATTTTTAGGAGCTTTATCCCGCTATGCGCTGCAATCTTCTGCGCCCAGCCTCGGCGCAGAAGGATTTCCGCTTCTATCGGGGCTAGGATATGATACCCTCTATTTCGAAATTGGCAATTTTATTTACCGGCAGACAGCAATAAAAAAATAGGATATTTATGAGCTATAATTTCTCCTTCATTCTGAAGTTTTGAATTCTGTTTATATTGAATATCTTTTTTTTTTTAGCTAGTCCTGCTATATGTTCCAGACTTTTCTGCCAAAGCCCTCATAAGAGTCTTTACAATGCTGTCGGGGTAAAAAGACCAATAGGGGCAGCTGCTGCTTGTGAAATTGAGCCTGCTGTTATGTCTCATAAACAGATTTATAAATAAATTTAGCCTCAACTATTGGTCTTAGTATCCTTTTGAGTAATCAAATGATTATATTATGGTTAAAATTAAAAAAAAACACCCTAAAAATGAACATTGTTCAAAAAAAATACATACATTTGCAATGAAAATTATACTTATGAGTGTAGCAGACAGAAAAGCGAGAGAAAAAGAAGCCTTGAAAGCCTTGATTTTAAAAGGAGCAAAAAAGCTTTTTTTAGAGAAAGGAATAGAGCAGACCACCATTAGAAATATAGCTGATGAAATTGATTACAGTGTAGGGACAGTATATGTTTATTTTAAAGATAAAAATGCTATTCTGCATGATTTGCATTGTATTGGATTCCAGGAATTAGGCAGTTGTTTTAAGGGATTGTTCACTGTAGAAGACCCAATGGAACGACTTCGAAAAATGGGATCTACATACATCAAATTCGCTCTTGAAAATCAGGAAATGTATGACTTGATGTTCAATGTTAAAGCACCTATGGAATTTTTGGAGAACTCCAATAATGAAGAATGGAATGAAGGAGTGGTAACGTTTGGACATGTTAAAAAAACAATAGAGGAATGCATAGATCAAGGGCATTTTAAAGGCCACAATATGGAACCTCTTTCGTTTATGATTTGGAGTTTAGTCCATGGAATGTGTTGTCTGGAAATCCGTCATAGAACTAGAGGTGTAAAATTCACAAATCCAGATACTATTCTATATGATGGTTATAATGAATATTTAAAGATGATAGATAAATTATAATTTTTTTTTGCCCAAAAAAATGAACACTGTTCAAATAACAAACAATGTAATAAAATGAAAAAAACACTAATTCTAATTGCAGTTTTACTTGGGTATCATGGATATTCCCAAAATAAATTAGACGGCTACATCGAGACCGGATTAAAAAATAATGAGATCATCAGGCAGCATAACTTTGACATTAACAAAAGCATGTATGCCTTGAAAGAAGCACATTCACTTTTTTACCCCAGCGTTTCCCTAAATGCCAGCTACACGAAAGCTGACGGCGGAAGAACAATAGATATTCCTATCGGCGATATGCTCAATCCGGTGTACAGCACATTAAACCAGCTGACTAATTCTAATGCTTTTCCGGCTTTGCAAAATCAGTCAGTTCTCATAAATCCTAATAATTTTTATGATGCCAGAATTCACACTACAATGCCATTGCTGAATTTTGAAATCATTTACAACAAGAGAATTAAAAAGCAGCAAAATTCCCTGCAGATCATAGAACTGGAGATTTACAAAAGAGAGCTGGTTAAGGAAATAAAAATTGCCTACTACAAATACCTCCAGTCAATAGAGGGAATTAAAATTTACGAGCAGGCTTTAAAACTGGTTAAAGAAAATCAGAGAGTGAACCAATCCCTGTTTAAAAATGAAAAAATAAACCGCACGGCAGTCCTGCGCAGTGATAATGAGGTAATCCGCATAGAAGCAAATCTGGAAACTGCAAAACAGGCCAGCAATAATGCAAAGTCCTATTTCAATTTCCTGATCAATCAGAAATTGGATGCCGAAATAGAAACTGATTATCAAAATGAGCTGCTGCCTGCTGCCATGGTCAGTGAGAATACCCAGAATAGGGAAGAACTTGCAAAACTTGGTCTGGTTAAAGAGCTTAACGGCAATGTAAGCAAGCTGACAGAATCGTATTGGTTTCCAAAATTAAGTGCTTTTGCTGATTTTGGTTTTCAGGATTTTGATTTTGAAGTAAATAAGGACTCCCGCTATTATTTCGCAGGAGCGGGGTTAGAATGGAATATTTTTTCGGGCAGCAAAAATAAATTCAAACTCAAACAGGCAGAAGAAGATACTCAAAAAATAAATTCCCAGATTGACAATGTAAAACAGCAGCTGCTGCTTCAGTTTCAGGTTACACAAAACAATTTGAAATCAGCTTTGGAACAATTCAATGCCGATAAAAACCAAAAAGAGTCTGCCAGGAAATATAATGAGGATATAACCAAATTATACAAAGAAGGGCAGGCCATCTACATTGAACTTCTGGATGCTCAGAATCAATGGGTAAATGCCCAGCTCAATACTAATATAGCACTTTATAATTCGTGGATAGCTTTTGCAGAATTAGAAAGAGCCAATGCAACTTTTAGCTTAAACCAATAAAAATTAAGATCATGAATAAATCAATAATTATTTCCCTATTTGTATTACCTCTTTTTTACGCCTGCAAAGAAGAAAAAAAAGAACACACAGCTTTTGAAACCGCAGATGTCATTTCCATTAAAACTGCAGCTGCCGAATCTCTGGCGCTTACTAAAAATATAATCGCATCAGGATTGGTAACCACAGAAAATCAAGGCAATTACTCGTTCAAAATTGGCGGAGTGGTTACCCATATTTTTGTTGAAGAAGGACAGTTTTTCAAAAAAGGACAGCTTCTGGCCGCTTTAGATGCAACCGAAATCGGTTCAGGCCTGAATCAATCCGATCTGAATGTTAAGAAATACGAGCGTGATTATACAAGGGCTTTAAACCTGTATAAAGACAGCGTATATACTTTAGAACAGCTTCAAAACACAAAAACGGCTCTTGACATTGCCAAAAAACAGAAAGATGCCGTTGCTTTTAATGCCCGTTATTCAAAAATTTATGCTGCGGCCGATGGTTTTGTGACTTCAAAAATTGCCAACGCAGGTGAAGTTGTAGGGGCAGGATCTCCAATTCTGGCAATAAACGAAACCCGCCAAAACAGCAATTATCTGCTAAAAGTCGGCTTGACAGACCAAGAATGGGCCGCTGTAAAAATAGGTCAAAAAGCGACTGTTACCCTTGACGGCTATCCTGACGAAAGCTTTGAGGCCTCTGTTTTTAGAAAGTCGCAGGCGGCAGATGCTGCATTGGGTTTGTTTCAGGTAGAACTAAAACTGAATATGAAAAACAGCAAACCAGCGGTAGGGATGTTTGGAAAGGCAGAGATTAAAGCTGATAAAGCGGAAGATTTTATCGTAATTCCGTATAACTCACTTATTGAAGCCGACGGTAACAAAGCTTTTGTATTTGTCGTAGAAAACAACAAGGTAAAACGCCAGCCTATTACGATTACTAAATTCGACAATGACAAGGTGTTAGTAAAGGACGGACTTCAAAAAACAGACCAGATAGTGATTTCCAACAGTGCTTATCTGAACGAACAATCAACTATCAAAATCATTAAATAATCTTATACCATGAAGATAACAAACTTTTCCGTTAAGAATTATCAGTTCACACTGATTCTAGCTCTATTAGTTGCTGTGGTAGGGGTTCTTACCTTATTCACAATGCCAAGATCGGAAGATCCTTCAACACATCCGCCGCAATATCTGATTACCGTTATTTATCCCGGTACGAGTCCAAAAGATATGGAAGAACAGGTCGTAAAACCTATTGAAAATAAGATTTACGGATTGGAAAATATCGAAAAAATACTAACAACGGTAGAAGATGGTGTAGCCGCTTTTCAGGTAAAATTCAAATACGGAGTGGATATTGATAATAAATATCAGGAAATATCTACCGAAATGAATGCCCTTAAAAACAGCGGACTTCCGAAAGATATTTATCAGATAAAAACCGAAAAAAACTCGTCTTCTGATGTAAAAATTCTTCAGGTAGCCTTGGTTTCCGAAAATGCATCCGACAAAAAAATGCGCGATGAAGCAGATAAACTAAAAGCAAAAATTGAAAAAATAACCAATCTTAAAGAAGTGAATTACTCGGGAATTCCAGAACAGGAAATCCGGGTGGATTTGAATTTGGAAAAATTGGCACAATTAAAAATTCCATTAAACGTAGTGATGGGAAGTCTGCAAAGTGAAGCTGCCGATATTCCCGGCGGAAGCATTGATTTGGGTACCAAAGTATTCAACGTGAAAACAAGCGGCAAATTCAAAAATGCAGCTGATGTTGCCAATACGGTGGTTTACAATGCCAACGGAAAAATCATCTATATGAAAGATGTAGCCGAAGTAAACTATAAATCTGAAGTTGTAAATCATATCACCAGAATTAACGGCCACCGATGCGTTTTGGTTACTGCCGGAATGAAAGACAATGTAAACATCAGCGATGTTCAAAAAGAATATTTGCCGCTAATAGAGGCATTTTCTAAAGAGCTTCCTGATAACATCAAACTAATAAAAAACTTTGACCAGGCCGATATGGTATCAAGCCGTTTAGGCCATTTGGGTTTTGATTTTGGTTTAGCTATTCTTTTGGTTGTTATTACCTTGGTGCCGCTAGGAGGGAGAGCCTCTCTAATTGTAATGATATCCATCCCTTTATCATTGGCTTTAGGGTTAATTGCAATGAATGCTTTGGGATATTCTTTAAACCAGTTAAGTATTGTGGGGCTGGTAGTAGCTTTAGGATTGCTCGTTGACGACAGTATTGTGGTGGTAGAAAATATTGAACGCTGGCTGCGTGAAGGACATTCTAAAATGGATGCCGTTTTAAAAGGAACAAAACAGATAGGTATTGCTGTTGTAGGTACTACCGCTACTTTGGTTATAGCCTTTATTCCATTGGCTTTTCTTCCGGATATGGCAGGTGAGTTTCTCCGAAGTCTGCCTATGGCGGTTATCACCAGTGTATTGGCCTCTATGATTGTAGCGCTGACATTGGTTCCGTTTTTGGGAAGCCGATTTTTAAAAACGCACGATCACGCTGAAGGAAATATCTTTCTTCAATATTTACAAAAGTTTCTTACACGAGCGTACAGAGATATTATGCCAAAAGCATTGAAATTTCCAAAAACGACTATTGCCATTTCTTTGTTTTTAAGTGTTATAGCGTTTGCATTGTTTTCGGCAGCCGGATTTAAATTGTTCCCAACTTCAGAAAAACCGATGTTTTTAATCAACATCAAAATGCCTCTTCAAGCTAATATTTCTGAAAGTGACAGGGTAACAAAACTGGTGGAAAAAGAATTGAAAAACCACAAAGAAATTATGTATTTCACTTCAAATGTGGGACACGGAAACCCTCAGATTTACTACAACGTGCATCCTCAGGACAGAAAATCTGATTTTGCCCAGATTTTCGTGCAATTGGATGATGAAGCAAAACCTTCGGATAAAACTAGTCTTATACAAGAATTGCGCGAAAAATTTAAAACGATGCCTTATGCTAAAGTAGAGGTAAAAGATTTTGAACAAGGACCGCCATTAGAAGCCAATATCGTAGTGCGATTATTTGGCGAGGACCAGGCGGTTTTACGTAAGCTATCTTCTCAGGTAGAAGCTATCTTGAGAAATCAGGAAGGTACAGTTTACATCAACAACGAGTTGAATACCTATAAAACTGATGTCAAAATAAAGATTAATAAAGAAAAAGCGAGAACCTTAGGCGTACTGACCAGTGAGGTTGATAAAGTAATTCGACTGGCTGTTGCCGGTTTAACAGTTGGAGATTATATAGATGACCGTGGAGATGCAAGAAACGTAACCATTACTTTACCAAGGGATAAGTTTTCTAATCTTAATGCACTGAAAAATTTATATGTAAACAATGTTCAGGGAACACCGATTGCATTGAATCAAATTGCAGTAATATCTTTTGAAACAGCACCAACGGCCATAAACCACTTTAATAAATCTCCCTTTTCAAAAGTCAGTGCCATGACAAAAGATGGTTATTTAGCAAATGACCTGCTGGTAGATATTATACCAAAATTGGATAAACTTGAAATGCCAAAAGGGTATTATTACAAACTATCGGGAGAAAAAGAATCAGAAGGGGATGCTTTGGGAGGTAATTTTCTTTCTGTAATTATTTTGAGTACTTTCTTATTTATTGCTGTTCTACTGCTTCAATTTAAAACATTTAAAGGGATTATTATTGTTATGTCCATCATTCCATTAGGTATTTTAGGAGGTGTATTATTTTTAATAGCATCAGGAAATCCAATGTCATTGGTTTCTATAATCGGTTTTATTGGACTCTCTGGAATTCAGGTCAAAAACTCCCTTCTTCTGGTCGATTTTACCAATCAATTGCGACAAGAAGGAAAGTCTATTGACCAAGCGATTGCTATTGCAGGTGAAACCCGTTTTCTTCCGGTAGTCTTGACATCCGTTACCGCAATCTGCGGTTTGATCCCCCTGGCGGTGAATCCCAATCCCCAGATATCTCCATTGGCGATTGTACTGATTGGAGGGCTTATAAGTTCAACAATTCTGGCCAGAATTGTAACACCGGTAATGTATAAACTGATTCCGCCAGATTTAGAAAAACTATAATTAAACCATTTAATCAGTAAAGGCATTTATAAATAATGAACCAGACAGAAATACTAAATAAAAAGAGCTGCATAGTAAAAACATCTTTAAAAAGTATAAAACTATGTTTCTGTTGGGTTAAAAAAGAAAATAAGATGAAAACAATTTTAATTACAGGAGCATCATCAGGTTTTGGATTGATGTTAGCAAACAAGCTGCATACAGAAGGACACAATGTAATTGGTACTAGCAGAAATGCAGAAAAACTGCAAGCCACAGTTCCTTTCAAGGTATTGTCTTTAGATGTTACAGATGAAAAATCGATAGAAGAATTTACAAAGCAATTATTTGAAACCGTAAAACAATTAGATGTTCTGGTGAATAATGCGGGTTATATGCTCATTGGATTAGCAGAGGAAACTTCAGCAGAGGCAGGGAAACTTCAATTTGAAACTAATTTTTGGGGAACAGTAAATGTAACAAAAGCAATTTTGCCTTATTTCAGGAAACAAAAGTCTGGTCAAATTGTTACAGTGAGTTCAATGATGGGGCTTTTATCTTTACCTATGCACCCCATATATGCTGCATCCAAACATGCCTTAGAAGGATTCTTTAAGTCATTGCGTTGAGGTAAGCCAATTTAATATCAAGGTTAGCATGGTAGAGCCTATGTGGGCAAAAACAAATATTGGCATAAATATGATTGCTATTGATGGAAATATAACAGAATACAGCAACTATAAAGAGCAAGTGAATAAGTATATCAAAAATGGTTTGGCAAATGGAGATGAGCCTTCTCTAATAGTGAACAAAATTATTAAAGTGATAAATGCTAAAAATCCAAAATTCCGAAACATCATAGGAAAAATGGCAGCAGTGGTACTATTTCTTAATAATTACGCCTATCCACAGTTTGAAGGAGCAATATATAAAAGTGTAAAAACAGCAAAATAAATCATCTTAAATATCAATACAATGGAGAAAATTCGCAGCGAATCAGAACAAGGTGAGTTCATATCAAAAAGCAAAGACATCGTCTCTCATTCAACGACTCCTGGAGAAGAGATGACACACATGGAGTTCGAACACGTCACCTTCGACCTGCCGCACGGCACCTTTCACGCACTGCAGGGTGGTGATCCCAATGGCCAGCCAACTGTCTTCTTGCACGGCTTCCCAGACCATCCACCGACCTCGAGGCTCTTCCTAGCCGAGCTCGGCCGCCGCGGACGTTACGTCGTCGCACCTTGGCTTCGCGGTTACTCTCCGTCCCCAACTGCTGGGCCGTTCGACTTTGTATCGCTCACCAGCGACGTGCTCGCACTAATCGACCGCTGGTCTCCGGGACGGCCTGTGGAGTTGATTGGCCACGACTGGGGTGCCCTGATCGCATACGATGCCTGCGTTACAGCACCAGAGAAGATTGTACGTGCGGTCGCGCTTGGAATCCCTCATCCGCTCACGTTCATGAGACGGCTGACGCACCTGGCTCAGCTGCGCCGGAGCTGGTACATGGGGCTTTTTCAACTGCCAGGAAGCGGCTGGGCAGCCACCGCCCGCGATCTCTCCCTCATCGACCACCTCTGGCGTCAGTGGTCGCCCGGCTTCTCGCTCGATCCTGATCTCAAGGCGGAGCTGCATGAGCACCTGCGGGCGAGCATGCCTGCACCTCTAAAGTACTACCGGGCGATGCTGCGACCTGGCATGATTGGGGCGACGCGACGCATGTCTAAGCCGATCAAGGTGCCCCTGCTGCAGCTTTACGGTGCCAACGACGGCTGCATCCTCCCTGCGCAGGTTGACGACCGACATCGGTTCGCCGCCCAGCATGCAATGGAGGTCGTCCCAGACATCGGCCACTTCCTTCACATCGAGGCACCCGAGGCAATCGCGGAACGGATCGCGGTATGGAGCCTTGCACTTTAAGAAACGACACAGATCTATAAAACAAATGGCTGACGTGAAAAAAATATCAAGACGAGAACTGATAAAAAAGGGCGGGCTGGCTTTATCGGTTTTAGCTTTACCTTTACCATTAACATCATTTTTAAATTTTAATGAAATGACAAATAACAAAAATTTTGACGTAATTATAGTTGGCGGAAGTTATGCAGGGCTTTCGGCAGCAATGGCCTTGGGACGGGCATTAAGAAATGTCCTGATTATTGACAGCGGTCTGCCTTGCAACAGACAGACTCCCCATTCCCATAATTTCTTGACCCAAGACGGAACAGCGCCGGCCGTTATCGCGGATAAAGCTAAGAAAGAAGTTTTGAAGTACGATACTGTAAAATTCGTAACGGACCTTGCCGCTAGTGGAAGGAAAACCGATAAAGGATTTGAGATTTCAACGCAATCAGGAAAAGTATTTGCAGCGAAAAAACTCATTTTTGCAGCAGGCTTAAAAGACAGCATGCTAAAAATTGAGGGATTCTCTGAATGCTGGGGAATCAGCGTGCTTCATTGCCCGTACTGCCACGGCTACGAAGTAAAGAATCAAAAAACAGGGATTTTGGCAAATGGATATGGTGCATTTCATCTGGCCCGTCTGATTCATAACTGGACGAAGGATCTGACCCTGTTTACCAATGGAAGATCGGAATTGACACAAGAGCAGACCGATGAAATCAAAAGGCACAATATTTCAATAGTTGAAAAGGAAATCACCTCATTGAAACACAAAAACGGTGTTGTTGAAGAAATAATTTTTTCAGACAATTCAAGTTTTGAATTGGAAGCTGTCTATTCAAGACCTCCTTTTGAACAGCACTGTAAAATCCCCGAATTACTGGGTTGTGAACTGACAGACCAGGGACTGATCAAAGTAGATGGATTTCAGCAGACCACTGTGGAAAATATATTCGCTTGTGGAGACAGCAGCAATCCTATTCGTGCTGTATCATATGCTGTATCAACAGGGAATAATACAGGAGTATTCTTAAATAATGCAATGACAGAAGAAGATTTTTCAAAATAACAATAATAGCTGCATATAAGCTGTGCTTGGTTATGGCGACTGACCCAGCGCAGCATCAGCAGTAGAATAAAACTTGTATATTAGATCATCTTTCGTCTTCAGTTGTCGGCGGACGGAACACGGAATACCATCACCACCAAACTTTTAACCGTCAGCAGCAGGCAGTTTTTAAATCAATCAGCATGAAAACTTCAATACCCCGCATACCCCCTCCATTTTATTTTGTTGTAGGATTAACTGCGATGATATTACTCAATTTATTTGTTCCAATAGGACATTGGCTGGTTTTTCCTTGGAGATACACAGGAATCATACTAATTGTTCTTGGATTTTCTCTTGCTATTGGAAGTGGCATGTTCTTTCGAAAATTTGGCACAGATCCTCGGCCAGGTACCCGGGCAGCTGTAATTGTAACAAATGGACCATTCAAGTATACAAGAAACCCGATGTACCTGGGGTATATCACTATGCTTATTGGCACTTCAACACTTTTAGGAACACTATCACCGCTAATTATAATTCCTATCTTTTTTTTAATACTTCACACGCAATTTGTACTTCGAGAAGAGAAATGGATGGAAGATTGGTTCGGCGGGCCATACCTGGAATATAAAAAGAAAACCCCGAGGTGGTTGATTTGAAAAGGTTATAGGGCCCTAAGAGGTTCTGCTGCATTTATGCATGGATTTTATCTTTTGAATTTTAATACTAAAAGAAAGTGAAAAGATCACAGCTTTTCCAAAATCTATAATTCTTCAGGAAGTTTGTTTTTAAATTAAGATTTACACTGAGCTGTTGTGGCGCTGCAGCAATAAGGACGGTTAGCGGAATCATTGCGGTTCGAGTTGCAATGCCGCCGGCTTTATGAATCTGCAGCTTTCATTGAATAAGAGATGAATAAGAGAAAGGGGGGAAGCGGGGACAGGATGGAGATTGGATGAAAATGATATAAAAATAAAAGGTATTTGCTGTTATCTGCACAGGGCAGCGGATAAACGAGATAATAAAGCTGGCTTTCTTTGACCAGAAAATGGCAGAGAATGAGTGCCCGGCCATTTCTGATTAAAACAATCAGCAGTAACTGCCGCTAAGAGTAATAAACATTGATAAAAGCGGTTCTGATACTCCCGCTGTCAAATTCTATAAAAAGGGCTCGTTCTCAAAGATCAAATCCGGCAGTGTAAATAGCTCAACGATACTGCACAGCAGGATGATAACTTTTATTCGGCTGAATTCAGCTTACTGCACCTCAATTTATTCATTAAGCCAGCTCCATCGTTCGGCCCAGTCTAATAAAATTTCCTCTCTCCATTTAGAAACGGTTTTACCGCCTTGTATTTTTCCAAAATACAGATCTTTATCCTGCTTATCGGTAAACCAATTGCTTCCCAGCGGGTAATCATCCCTGCTTTTTATTCCAGGCCATATGTTATATACGGCTATTATTCCGGTTCTGCCATTAATTTCTTCGATGCTGGATGAGAACTTATAATTTAATATTTCCGCTTTTTTGGGAATATATCTGATTGCGAAAATACCATTCCCGATATAATAGCCCGGCCATTTTTGAGTCGTGCTGCCATATGGAACTTCCATTGAGAATTGGATTGATTCTTTTGCAGCTTTTATTTTCGGTCCGGAGAAACGAAACTCCATTATGGAGCAGAATGCTATACTGTCTTTAATGGTTGTAGTGCGGTTTAGCACGATTCTTGGGCTATAATTGATTTTTTCAAAACTGCCTCCCCAGCTCTCGCGCGTCGGATCCTCTGGATTGCCGTCCATCATATAAAGCAGAGACGGAGTATCGCCCATCTTGACCTCTCCGTTGTAATAATTTTTAAAATCCCTGCCCAGGTAACTTTTATCTTGAATAAATTTATTATAGTAATCTGATATTCTCACGCTGTCCGGCTCATCACTGTGCGAGAATAATCCATAGTAAGAAGAATTATTTTCAATGAACCATAAGTTTGGAAAATTGGAGGCAATATAGGCATAGCTGTTTGCGCTCCATTTTTTATTGGGGCCTCCAATCCAGTAAACGCGGATTTTATTTTGAATATCAGGACTGTCATGTAAGGCCTGGGCCAGGTCTTCCAGACCTCCCCAGCATAAAACCCATAAAGGCAGCGTGGTTTTTTTCTTAGCGCATTTTATAATCCAGTCAGAGCCTTCGGTAGCTTTTGAGCAGCCGATAAAAGAAACGTTTCCGTGATAGCCTTGTTTTGATATGGATCGTAAATATTCAGGCTGCGCAAATCCCTGCTGATGTTTCTGGAGTTTTGGAAGATCTTTTTCATACAGGCCAATCATTCTCAATATTTCCTGTTTGCTCCCATTGCCATAGGAAGGCGATGAAACCAAACCTTCAATTTCGAACTTATCACTATACATTAACAAATGCGCCAAAGACTGGTTATCGTCCGGATCTGTTCCGCCAATATCAGTGCTGATGAGTATCCGCGGTACTGCTGGCGGCAATTTTTGACCATACACGGCGGTCAGATAGAAGTTTAAAAAACAAAATATATAAAATTGGATTTTCATATCGAAAAATTTAAATCTGAAATAATTGCTCTGCGCTGCTATAGGAAATTGCTTATCACAGTTATTTGCCTGCATTAATGATGTATGATATAATAATATTCCTGTGTTCTGCCGCATCTATGAGTCTTATCTTTGGTTTTTCAAAACTACTAAAAAATAAATACTAAAGGCCATTGTTATCCAAAATATGTAATGCTTCAGGAAGTGGAAATGCTAACAAAAAAGGGAGCAAAGTTAAGAGGGCATTTTTGCGCCCTTAACTATTTTATATACTCTTATTTAATCCGAACTTGAGTCTGTTAAATAAACGATAATTGTTGTTGTTGTTGTTGTTGTTGTTGTTGTTGTTGTTGTTGTTGTTGTTGTTGTTGTTGTTGTTGTTGTTGTTGTTGTTGTTGTTGTTGTTGTTGTTGTTGTTGTTGTTGCTTGGGAGAGATGATGCAGACTTTGCCGGTGGAATCTAATTTAGATTGATCGTCATTGCCAGTTATCCTTTAGATTATTTTTTAGGGTTAGAATTATTTTTTGGAGCTTTTTCCCGCTATTTGTTTCAATCTTTTACGGCGAACCCCGCCATAAAAGGATTTCCACTTCTATCGGGGCTAAAATATTGGAAGAAAGTTTTGCGGCAATAGAAGCAGACTATGGCAGGGAACTATAATTTTCGCCGATGCACCAGGCCCGCAGGTTAGACTGTGCCTTCGAAGACGCCGCACGCCTGATTGCGGCAGGCGCTGCAGATTTGCATCATTTGCAGCGATTTTCTGAAAAATTAGCCCTATATTTGCAGTTCACCAGCCGCACGCGGAACATACTTCTATCGTTTACCCATTGCAGGATTGTATTAATTTTTTAGTATAACTTCTGCAGATTCATTTGCCCTTCATTGAACTGCCCTAAATTTGAAAACGATGCTCCAGCTCAAGAATTTCCATAAGTTTATTTTCCATGCCGATGACGACGAGGATGACAGGCTGCTCTTTCTCGATGCAGTGGATGAGCTTGACCTGCACATTAGAGTTGGGCAGGCCGCCGACGGAGGACAGCTCCTGCAGTTCCTTAGAGGGAGCGGGGCAGAGATGCCCGAGCTGCTGTTCTTAGATATCAACATGCCGGGAAAAAACGGCTTTGAATGCCTAAGGGAGATAAAAGGCGCAGGGGCGCCTTTTGGCTGCCTTAAGATAATTATGCTCTCCACAAGCAGGAATCCTGAAAATATTGATCTTTCCTACGCGCTGGGGGCTGATCTCTATGCCGTGAAGCCCGCCACGTTTCAGGAGCTTAAAAAGCTGCTTTGGGCCGTTTTTATGATCGACTGGAGCGCATTTGCAAGAGATAAGAAAAGGTTCATTCTTACCTGAAAGGCTGGGATCCTTACAGAAGACAGCCCCGCAGCTCAGATGCGGGGCTGTTTTTTTATGATTGTAAGGTAAGGTGATGCGGTGTTATGGACAGGTCAGGCTTCGGCCTCGGACTTCTCCGTGTTATGTTCTGATGCTGTCATCTGAGTTGTATTTTCTTCAGCTTCAGTCTGCCCTGCGGGGATTGCTATCGGATCGGCGCTCTTCTGGCTTTTTTTCATCAGGATGTAAAAATCCCGCAGGTGCCACAAGGCGGGGCATCTCTCCATGGGGCCGCTGAAATTTCTAATGGTGGAGTAGCAGCTCTTAAGGAACACCTGCGTATCGGTGATATTGGCCCAAGGGGTCAGCTGCACTTCTTTCGGCGGGGGATGGTTCTCGAAATGGCGTTTGATCTCTTCGTAATTCATGCTGCAAAAATAGGCAATAAGCGCGCGCGTGTCAAGGTTGGTGAAGTGTTTCTGCTATATTTAGTGCCAGTATTGTTTTGATAGGAGAAAGAAAGCTTTTGTTTTTTTCTTGCAGATGGAGTGGATTCTGCAGGGCTTGAATAATGACCTGTTGGAACGTTTTTAGCGTAATGCAGTTGGGTATGCGCGAGCCGCCGAGTACATATAATTTTTTTGGAGCTAATCCCGCTATCCGCTCAAATCTTCTGCGCCGAACCCCGGCGCGGAAGGATTTCCGCTTCTATCGGGGCTAGGATGCCGGATTGTATTGTGAAAAAAAAGCGTCAGATCCGCTTGTTTAAAGTCCTTTGGAAATAGTAATCTGGATTCTGATTGGCTATATTAAGCCGGCATTGCATTATAAAGAAATGATCATCGCCCTTGGCGCAGGCTTTTCCAGTTTAATAATACACATTAGATGGGCTTTTTGCAGCAAAATTTTCCACAGCCTTACAGTGCATTCAAACACAGGGGAGATCTTCATGTCACTGTCTAAAAACCTTCAACAGCCTGATCACTTTTGGTTACACGGCAAATCAAGGAATGATAGTAATATTTTGCCTGCCTGCTGTGGGATTTATTGATCAGCAGGGTTTTGCCGTTTAGCTTCCAATAGGAAACCTGTCTCAGCCCTTCAGGCAGAATTTCCTCGCTCTGCTTCATTGGGGCGCAATTATAGAGCTGTGAGTATTTAGAATATAATTCATTGTAGCTGCTGGAAAATTCCTGTTCTTTAAAAACCTTTCCTGAATCCCATAAAATCTGCTTCTGGTAGCCGATTATTTTATTGTCTTTCACAAGTATTGATATATCCCCTGTCTTTACTGTGCCGTATAGTATATTAACGGGAAGAAAATCAAATTTCAGATCTGTGCTGTAAAAGTCATAAGAGCTTTTAGGCTGATACAGGTCAAACCTGGTTCCTTTAGTGAGTTTGTATTTCTTTTCTCCCAGGGCATTTGGGTATTGGGCCAGGAATTCATCAAGGGTGATGTCAAAAGGCAGGCTGTCGATTGAAAGTGCATCAAAGCCTTTTGAGCATTTATCCGATATCTCCTGTTTTTCTTTTGCTATGCGCGTGCTTTCCTTCAGGTATGCCGCTCTGCTTTTTGGCAGATTCAGGCTTTTTAATTTTTCGCTGATGGCGTATACCTCCTTGAATTTATCGTCCAGCCCTTTGCTCTCCATTGCTTTGATATATTTCTCTGCATCAGCCGATAGGGAAAGGTATAGGTCAAATTGTTTCTGGTCATCGTAAAAAGCAGAAGGGTTAAGCAGTTTGTCCTGGGACACTACCCTTAGATAAAGCGACTTATCGCTCACCCCGCCGACGGCTTTTTCAAATTCGTTCACTTTTTGGATTGTGAGTTCATACCTGCCCTGGTTATAAGCGGTCTCAGCCTCTTCAAATTTCAGTTCGGCAATGGCCTGGGCAGAAGCTGGCGCAGCAGCAAGCAGGAAAAAGTAAAGTATCAGCTTCATAAATTGTTCATTTTTGGGTTTGGTGTACTCTGGCTGTTATCATCTGCAGAGCGCTTATTCGATAATTGTGCCGTAATTTTTTTCAGGCTTCTTTTGTGTGGATTTTGCAGCTTGGGTTTTTGGCGCGGCCGCATCTGCGGGGCGCAAATCGGCTTTTGCCGGTTTTTCAATTAAACTGCCATAGTTTGGCCCCTGGTTTTCTATTGTTTGAGCCGCCCCTGCAGCGCCGGGCTTTCCTTTATAAGTAATATAGTTTATCATAACGCCGTAATTCTGCAGGCTGCCGATCAGCTCCGATCTTTTTTGTTCGGCCTGATCCAGGGTGTAATAATAGCCATGCAGTGTTTCAGGGTAAGGGGTAAGGCCGGCAATTTCATTTTTAACTGTGGCCGTGTAGGCCCGGGTGCCGTCATTGTATCTTCCCACTTCAAAAACATTCGAAACGTAGGCGCTTGCGCCATACTCGCTTTCCAAACCGTTATGGGAATAGATGAAATAATAAATGGTTGGGGCTTTTTCCTGAGATGCCAGCGGAATATCTTTCCCGGGGACTGCCTGGAAGGCGTTTTTTCGGCCGCTTATTTTCAAACTCAGCTCATATTGGCGCTGCTGCTCTTCCAGAGCGCGCTGCTCTTCCAAGGCTTCTTTTCTTTCTTTGTCGGCGCGGTTCTGCTGTATATATCCCGATATCAGGTTTGTCATATCGCTGACGCCTTTATTTATAGTCTCTTCACGCTGTGCATTGTATGCCCGATCCGCAGCCAGTTTCTGCCGGTACTGGGCCTGCTGCTCTGCAGGGCTGCTTTGTACAGGCTGGCGCTGGATATTGGGCTGGGCCTGCCCTTGAAGGGCTGCTGGGTTCTGCAGTTTTTCCTGCCTCTCCTGCTGGGCGGATCTTTGCTGGTCTTGCTGCTCTTTGCGGATCTGCTGGTTTTTTCTTTCCGCTTCCATTTTCTGCTGCTGCTGTGCGTTCTTTCTCGCCGCTGCATCTTCATTTTCCCTGCTTATGTCCACCACGCTGCTGATGGAATAGCGCAGGCTCTTAAAAAGGGTATATGATTTGCCTTCCGCAATTGCGCAGTCTTTGTTTCCGAAATAATTATGCACATAATCCTTGGAAGGGGTGAATTTTTCATTGGCCCGCAGATGCACTATGCTGTTTACGCCAAGCTTGAATGATTTTGTCCCTTCACAGGCCAGCTCAAGATCGATCTGGACAACAATTTCATATTCCCGTGCGGTATTGTTCTGGACATAAAACAGATAGCTTTCATATCCGCTTCCCAATCCGCTGCGGACAGCCGTGAGGGTGAAGTTTGGATTGGTCTGCTCTATGGGGATGGCGATGCTCTGCGCGTGGGATGAAAAACCCATCAGGGTTATGCCCAAAGCAATGCAGTGCCGCAGGCAGGCATCATGCAGGAGGTCAAAACCGATCTTGATGCGGGCTGGATTTGATTTTTTCATTTTGTTTGTTTAATCACTGGCATAATCGCTGCAAATTAACATAAATCCGTCATTATTTTGAAATTATATGCAAATATATTTATGTTTTGATTTGTGAAGCTTCATTGTCAGATTCTTTCAGCCCCCAGGTCCGCTTTAGGAGCAGGAGTGCAAATTATAAAAAAAGCCTGCGGAATGCTCTCATCGCGCAGGCTTTTCTTTTTTGTATCGTTAAGATGAAATCTTAATGCTCATCGTCCTTGTCCTCGTCCGCCTGGGACTCGTCAAGGGTCCTTCTGTCGGCGTCGTCATGGTCAAGTTCGGTGGGCTGGCGGTCGGCAGACCGCTCCTCGCTCAGATGAAGGCTAGCGGCCTCTTCTGAGTGCTCCATTTCTTCCCAATGGTGTTGTTCTTCCCCGATGTGATAGGCATTATCATCCTGATAGTGCGTATCGTGGTTCTGCTGTGGTGTCATAATTTTTTAATTTAATGGTTTGTAATTTTTGTAAAAGCCCTGCTGTGTGTTAGGGGCCTGTTAGAATTTCCGCTCCGAGGGCTTGTGGAAGCGGGCAGGGCCGCCTTCTGACTCGTCCCTTGCAAGTTCATCCTGCTGAAGCTCTTCACTGCCGAGCTGGCCGATCTCGAATTCCCTGTTTACGGGATTGCCATCATCGGGATCGATCGTTTCAAAGGAATCATTTTGTTCCCCATCTCTCTTCTGGGTATCAATATCTGTTTCAAACCCCTCAGATGGGTCGTTCTCCATAAGGTCTTTTTCGATGTCCTTTTCGGTTATGTCCTTGGAGGGGCTGTCTGATTCCTGGTCCAGGTTCTCCGAGTCGTAAGGGTTGGTGTTTGGGTTACTGCTATTGGGGCCTGCGGCCTGGTTCTGGGGATTGCCTTTGTCCTGCGGCGTATTCTGCGGTGTGTCTTGATTTTTCATTTTATTGTTTTTTAAGGTTGGCTGCTGGTGTTTTTTTTTAGCGGCCTGCCCGTAAAGCGGCTGTATCGGCTTTCAGGTGCGGGCCTGCGCTCCGGGCTTTCAGCTCTGCGCCCTGCGTTCTGCCTCTGGGTTTTGGATTTTGGTTTTCTGCTTTCCCTTTATGTTCTGCCTTATGTCAAATGTAAGGGAGGCGGGGGCAGTTTTTCTTACAGAAAAATGGTTTTCATTTATAAAATGGCAATCAGATGGGCAAGGCGGACGGGACAGCCGGACAGGGGCGGCTGTGTATGGGCGGCAGGATGCAGGTGATAGAATATGTGCTGGCAGGTATGGGTGGTGATGTTTGGGCGATAGGGTAAGAGAATGGGGTATGGGGATGGGGTATGAGGTATGAGGTATGAGGTATGAGGTATGAGGTATGAGGTATGAGGTATGAGGTATGAGGTATGATGAATAGGGTATGAGGAAGAGGGTATAAGTATTGGTTTAGTTTTATTTTTTTTATTTTTTTTTTTGGAGCTGTTCCCGCTATCCGTTCCACACGAGCGATAGCGAACTTACGAAGTAATCTTTTGCGCCGAAAACCGCGCAAAAGGATTCCCGCTGCTATCGGGGCTAAAAGTTGTAACGGCTGCCATTTGTATTAATTGCATATTCTTCTTCCAGTCTTTTGTCTATTTTTTTGTTTTAGAAATATAAATTCAATTACTAATTACCGACACTATTAATAAGTATTCCAATAAAGCTTCATTTAATAAATTACTGGCGAAGAATGACTTAAATCGCTACAAGCTAGGAGGAGATTCAAATGGGTTAAAAAGAAATAATGACGGCTCCTTTGAAATTATTATACAGAAATGCGATGCCGAAAAACACAGATAACTGCTGCCGGCTCGAAATGGGGCATTTTATGTAATGTTGACAATGTACCAGCCAAAAGAAGAAGCGCTTAACGGAACTTATAAACTGTCTCAGCTTGTTAAAAAATAGGATGGACCGACAGCTATTTCTAAGTTTTTTTATATAAAAGCATAAATACTAAAAAGTAAATTCATTATTGATCTCATTTGTAGGTAAATCATACTCCTTAAATATTATGGAAGCAAAACAGATATTCACAGTTTTGATTGTATGTTTTCCTAGTTTGCAATGTAAGCAGCAGGAGGAAAAAATGATGCAAATTCATTGGAGGGCTGAAAAGTATTTTTCAGGTCGTGCATTTTAATTATACAACAGAGCAAATTTTAATTTATAAGGAATAAAATCCTGAATATTAGCAGGTTTCTATTTTAAAAATGGTATCCTTGAGCAATTAAATACATTAAAATGCAAGAAGGTACAGTAAAATTTTTCAATGAAGAAAAAGGATTCGGATTCATAACCCCTAATAATGGAGGAGCTGAAATTTTTGTTCACGCTTCAGGCCTGTCAGAAAACATCCGCCAGGACGACGCAGTTCGATATGATATCCAAGAAGGCCGCAAAGGTCCAAACGCAGTAGACGTAGTCGTAGCATAGCCATACTATCACAGTTAACTTGTAAAGCACCTTTAACCAGGTGCTTTATTATTTTATGGATATCGCTAAGATTGTTTTCAGTGATAAAAGGCTTAAAATTAAAGACGCCTTTTTTATATAATAACCATGCGGACCGCTAGAAAAAAGAGAGCAGCTTTACAACATACCAGAACGTGATCAATAAAATTGTCAGCTATTGGCAGTGCCGCAACAGCCCCTCGGCAATGTAATGATTATACCGCTGTATTATATTTTATCAGCCTGCAATATTTGATGCTCCCAAGGACAATGCTCGAGCCTTAAAAGATCTTTCCTGAAATCACTTTTATTTGTAATAATTAAATTAGTATAATGATTTTTCTAATAAACATATCTCTATGGAAACATGTAATTATGGGTCTGTTTTTTGTAAATTCATGGGAAGATATTTCAGGATAATTGTAAGATAAGTTTTATATTTAATAAAACATTTAAGTTATTAATTAAAAACATGGAGATCATGAAAAATGTAATTTTATCGTTGGCAGCAATGTTTGCTTTTGGAACAGCCTCCTCACAGGATACACCTAAGAAATTGACCGCCACTAAGACTCAGACCGATACTGTAGTGCATAAAAAAAGCACTAAAGGATTTAAGGGCGCATAGGCCCCTTCCAAAACTAGTGCTGAGAAAAATAGCATCGCAAAAACCACAACAACCAAAAAGTCAGCTTCCACTTCAAGAAGCAAAGACAGTGTAGGCACTCCAAGGCCTTAGTTGATTATTAATTCTTGAAAGAGCCTGTAATTTTCGGGCTCTTTTTTGTTTTACAGCCCGGGGAGTTCTTCCCGAGGTGAAAATCTCAATTATAAGACCAAAACGGGCAATATGCTAGACAGCCAATCCTTGAGTTTATTTAAAGTTCTGCCGTAAATCAATTATCGTTTGATTCGGCACATTAAGATTAACAAATCCTCGGCGCGGTCTGTCCAGATCCAGTGTAAAGAATACCACCAAGGATACCAGAAGACAGAATCCTATTTGTATGAGCCAGTCCACTCCGCCTTTACGGGCTTCGTTGTAAACGCTGTAGAAGGATGTTATGGCTGCCAGAAAAAAAAGCATTATTAAAATACTTTGAGGGACTTTTGCTTTCTCACCTGAAAGCCTAGTAGTAGCAACATCAATCATTGCATTTAGGGCGGGTATCATCTGCTGGGTCGCAGCGAGATGTGCAGGATGCTGTGAAAGCCCCGCTGCACGTTTCCATAATTTTGTGGCAATAACTTGGGAGAGGCTATCAGACTTTAAGACTGCATTTACATTGGCACTGGCTTGGTAATAGTCTATTCGGGTCTCGACATAATCTTGGAAATCACGACGGAAAGCTGCTCTAATGGTATCTGGATATAAGTCACTGCGCAATATTGCGGTGCCAATATCATTGGCTTCTTCAACCACAATTTGTCTTCTGGAATCATAACGGCTGCTGCTCATCCCATAGGTAAAGGCCAGCAGAAAAAAAAGCAGGGCGGTAAGAGAAGAAGCTTCGCCGGATCTGCCTTCGCCGGCTTTTTGCCGAAAATAATTTCCTGTAATTTTTCCCAGAAAACTGGCCAAAAGCATTGATGCAAATAAAAGCAGGGTAATAACCCAAGCGTCGGTATCTAGTAGTGTATCATTTTCCATATCATATTATGTTAAAGTCTGCAGAGAGTTTTTTTACATTTTGGTGATGATGAATTCGCTTCGGCGATTGATTTGATGCTGTGCTTCGGTGCAGGGAACTCCGTTGGAGCAGTTATTGATTAATTGGGTTTCGCCGTAACCAATGGCGCTTTCAATTCGTTCTGGTGCTACGCCTTGAGAAATTAGATAATCTCTCGTTGCTTTGGCTCTTCGGTCAGAGAGTTCTAAGTTGTATTGGTCGTCTGCGCGGGAATCGGTATGTGATTCTATTTTAATCACTACGGAGTTATACTGATGCATTAAGAGGACTACCTTATTTAATTCTATTGCAGCATCATAACGGATGTCAGATTTGTCTAAATCAAAGAAAATAATTCCGATTTTTATTTTTAAAAGTCCGTTTTCACGAACAATCAAGGCAGGATCTAAACCAATCGGAACTTCTGTTATTCCAGAGTAATTTGGCATTATAACGGACTTATTATTGCTGTTGAAATTGTCTTTTGAAACTTCAACTGTATAAGTCGAATTACAATTTAAAGTGCTGCCGAATTGATATTTTCCGTCAATCTGCGAAACCGTTTCTGCTATTTTTTCGCCATTTTGGTTTTTAAGAATCACTATAGCGCCTGCAATTTTGCTGTTGGAAATGGCATCAAAAACATAACCATTGATCGACTGGCTGCAAAAGCGCTCAAACGAATAAATATCATCGTCGCCTTTTCCTGTTTTTCTATTCGAACAGACAAAACCGCGATTGGTTTCTTCGTTTACAATAAAAGCAAAATCGTCGAGATTGCTGTTTAAAGGCGCTCCAAGATTGGAAGGAGAATCAAAATTGCCATCTGCTATACGGCTTTCAAAAACATCGAGTCCGCCCAGACCTAAAAATCCGTCAGAAGCAAAATACAAGGCTTGATCGGTAATGTACGGAAACATTTCACGTCCGGTTGTATTGACTTTTTCGCCCAAATTTCTAGGATTAGAAAATTGATTATTGCCTAGAATATCAACCACAAAAATATCGGTAGAACCAATAGTTCCCGGCATATCAGATACAAAATATAGTTTTTTGCCGTCTTTGCTTACTGTAGGCTGCCCAACTGAATAATTGTCGCTGTTGAAAGGAAGTTCTTTCACGTCTTTCCACGAAACGGTTCCATTATTGTTTTCTACCGCTGTAGCAGAGAAAATCTTGAGGTTATTAATTCCTTTGCTGTCGCGTTTTAATTTGCCGTTATAATTGTTTCTTGTAAAATAAATTGTTTTTTCGTCAGGCGAAAATGCCACGCAGGCCTCGTGATACTGTGTCGTAATATCTTTTCCGAATTTTTCTTTAAAAGTAACGTTAGACTGCGTTTCGCTAATTTTTCCCAATTGCATGTTGAGATAAGGCTGATCATTCCAACCGTATTTGCTTGTTTTCACATACGAAGAATCGATTGTTGTGGAGTAGACCAAATCTCCTTTGTAAAACATTGGCCCAAAATCAGAATATGCCGAATTGATTTCAAGATTTTCCAGTACAAATGAAGGTTTAATGTTCTCAATATCTTCAATTGTCACATTTTTGAGCGAATAATTCTGTGCTCGAACATCGGTAGTTTTTTGTTTAGCTGCAAAAGCTTTCATCCATTTTTTCGCCAATTCATAATTTTGAATTCCCTGCAATGACTGGGCGTAACGAAATAGATATTCTGGAGCCACTTCATTCGGATATTCGGCAATCAATTTTCCGTACCAATTGCTGGCTCTTCGCATTTGCGTATTAAAATAGTGCGCATCTCCAATACGCTGCAGTATTTCTCTGGAGTTGTCGCCGCTGTTTATAGACATTTCATACGATTTTGCGGCTTCGACATAATACATTTTGTCAAACAACGCATCTGCGGCCTTATTTTTGGTCTGCGAAAATGCCATCTGAATGATGAGCAGTACGAGTATAGTAATTCTTCTTTTCATAGACGGTCGTATTAAAAGAATCTTGGTGATTTTAGTCCTTTTTTGCGGTTAACCAATTCAAAACGAAGCACGATTTCGTGGGTTCCGCTGTTGTAGTTATTCAGCTGTGTCGTGGTGTAATCATAAGAATATCCAACCATAAACATGGGCAAAATCTGTATTCCTGCCAAAGCACTTACCGAATCTGAAGTTCGATAAGAAGCACCAAGCGTAAAAGCATTATTAAACATGAAATTGGCAGAGAAATCGGCAATTATTGGCGCTCCGGAAACATATTTAAACAAAACCGCCGGTTTGAATTTGGTATGCGCCGAAAGATCAAAAACAATTCCTCCAATCAGATAAACATGTATTCTTTGGTTAACAAGATCATCACTGATATCATCATAGGTATAGCGTTCCCTGGTCATGAAATTAGGAACCGAAAGTCCGATATAATCTCTTTCTCCATGCCAGTATAATCCGGCACCAACAACAGGAAGAAATTTATTGGTTATATTTTCTCTAAACTCGGCATCTGGGTCTCTGTAACTTCCTTTTGTCCAGTCAATATTGATGACGCGTCCGCCTCCTTTAATACCAAAAGAAAGTTTGTGCGTTTCTCCCGATTGAATCGTATAAGAGAAGTTGGCGTCGAGATATTGTTCTTCTGAAGGGCCAATTTCTTCATTGACGATCGAAATTCCTAACCCCAGATTTTTGGCGACTGGAGTGTCTAATGAAAAGCTCTGCGTGTCTGGCGCGCCTTCAATTCCGACCCACTGCGTTCTTATAAGTCCGGTAACGGTTAAATGGCCTAATGAACCGGCATAAGCTGAGTTTACGGTCATGGTATTATACATATACTGCGTGTACTGCGGATCTTGCTGTGCCATTGCTCCCGAAACCGAAAGCAATGTGATGATGGCGAAAACCTTTTTTATATTTTTAATCATAGCCAATTTGAATTTTGGTTAATCCTATTTCTTAATTTGTAGTGCCCTGCTGTTTTATTTTAGATAAAGCCATCCAGAGGTTTTTTTAGAACCGTCGCCTAAATCGAGAATATAGAAATAGGTGCCTTCAGGGAGTGTTTTGGCAGAGCCATCTGCTTTTCCGTCCCACGTATTGTCGTAACCTTTTTTATAGTAAACCAAATTACCCCAGCGGTTGAATATTTCGAGCTGATTGTCAGGATAACGTTCGATACAGTCAATGTAGAACGTATCGTTTTGTCCGTCATCGTTTGGCGAAAATTCATTATAAATCTTAAAGCAGTCTGCTTTTACGCTGGCGCTGTCTTGATTGTTGCTAGAATTGGTATCGATCTGATCCAGTTTGGTTAAAGTAGCGGTATTTACATAGTCGTTAAAATCTACCACTTTTACAATCAATGTTAGAGTTTGTGCAGAACCAGGATTAATAGAAGGTATGGACCAAATTCCTGTTGAAGCATTGTAGCTTCCTGATGTAACGGTTGCGCCTACAAATGAATATCCTTTTGGAAGAACATCTTGAACTTCAACATTTGTGGCTGTGAGACTGCCTAAATTATCTGCTGTAATAGTAAAAGTGACTTCGCTGTTCATCGGCACATCTGTTTTGTCGACAGTTTTATTGATGGCTACGTCAGTTGATGGAATATTAATGAATTCCGAATCTTCGTCGTCTTCACTCTGGTCTCCTTTATCGTTATTTGGAGTCGAATCAGGATCAAACTGATTGCTCGCGGTAACTTGCGCGATGTTTACATAATCGGTATGTTGCAGTCCGTGAGGATCTCCGACAACTGCTGAGTAGGTCAGGGTGATACCGCCAATAGGAACAGTTAAGCCAGTCCATTTGATGCTGCTCAGACTTAAAATACCGCCATTGCTGATGTTCGAAATGTTTTTGTAGCCAACAGGCATTACATCTTCAATACTCACGCCAGTTGCTTCTGCAGGGCCTTCATTGCCAATTTGAAGGGTGAAATTAACCGTTTCGCCAACATTCGCATTTTGATTATTGACTGTTTTGTTGAGACTTAAATCGGCTACGTTAACATTTATCGTAAGACTGTCATAATCATCTTCTGTAGTGACACCGTTGTTTGGCGTCGAATCTGGATCGGGCAGGTTACTGGCAGTGATTTCCGTAATATTGGTGTATTCTCCGCTTTGACCAGAAGGCGGATTTACACGAACGTATACTTGCAGAGTCTGTGTCGCGCCAGCATTTACAATTCCCGTATTCCAGTTTCCGTTAACAAAGTTGTAAATACCGCTTGTTGCCGTATAGGTAAGATAGGTAAATCCTTTTGGAAGCAGGTCTTTTACCATAACGCCGCTGGCATTTCCCGGACCATCATTGCTAACGGTTACTTCGAATATAATGTTGGCGCCAACATCAAAAGAAGTATTTCCGCTGAGTGTTCTTTTTTCGATAGACAAATCTGCCTGAACAATTACTGGTGTCACAGCAATACTGTCATAATCGTCTTCTGTCGATATGCCATTTCCAGGCGTACTGTCTGGATCATGCTGGTCAGATGTCATAATTTCTGCAATGTTTAAATATTCGTTTGCAGCACCTGTAGGCGTTTTTACAAATACATTTAACAATAATGTGTGACTGTTTCCAGGAAGAATAATTCCCGGAGTCCATTCGCCTGTAATTTGATTGTAACTTCCAGAAGTAGCATTATAGAATATATAATCATATCCTGGAGGCAGAACATCTTTGATCGTTACGCCTGTGGCAGCGCTCGGACCCGAATTTCGCACCGTAATAGAGAATGATATCGGTGCGCCTACATCTGGTGTCAGTATATTATTAACGACTTCTTTTTCTAAAGAAAGATCGGCAACAGCCACAACAGGAGTGAGCGTTTCAGAATCCATGTCGTCTTCGCCTGCAATTCCGTTGTGTGGCGTACTGTCTGGATCAGATTGGTCTGAAGAATATACTTCTGCTATATTTTGATAATTTCCTGTCGGATTTACAATTGCTGATACCAATAAGGTTTCCGAATCTCCGGCGAGAATAGTGCCGATATTCCATATTCCCGACGTATTGGCGTAATTTCCAGCGGTTGAGCTGTAAACCAAATAATCATAACCATTTGGCAGTAAATCCAGTATTTGCACTCCTGTTGCATTTTGTGGGCCATCATTTTTAACTGTAATTTCAAATGTTACTGTGGCGCCAAAAATCGGACTAAGATTACCGCCAACTAATTCTTTCGTTAGAGATAAATCGGCTTGAGAAGCAACTGGAACTGTTCCCACAGCCGAGTAATCGTCCTCAGTTGTGACACCATTATTTGGAGTCGAATCAGGATCAGGAAGCGTGCTAGCCGTTACTTCTGCAATATTGAGATAATTTCCTGTTCCGTTTGCAATAGCGGTCAACTGTAAGGTTTGAGAATCGCCGCTTATTAACGAACCAATTGTCCATTTACCGGTTGTACTGCTGTATGTTCCTTTTGTAGCGGAGAAACTGCTAAAAGTGTAGCCATTTGGAAGAAGATCTGTAACTTCTACACCAGCAGTATTTTCTGGCCCATCATTTTTAATGATAATTTCAAAAGTTACCGGAGTTCCAATTAAAGGCGTCGGATTATTGACTGTTTTAGTCAATGATAAATCAGCAGATTGAACTAAAGGATTGGTTGTTGCCGCATCATAATCATTTTCACCACTAATTCCATTACCTGTTGTAGAATTTGGATCTGGCAGGGCGCTAGACGTTACTTCAGCAATATTTTCATAGTTTCCTGTCGGATTTACTACTGCTGTAATTTGCAATACGTGGTTATCGCCATTAGCAAATGAACCGATATTCCAAATTCCTGTTGCTGGGTTGTAACTGCCTTTTGAAGTATTGTAGCTGCTAAAAGTATATCCAGAAGGCAGTAAGTCGGTTACGGTTACACCTGTTGTATTTTGAGGCCCGTAATTTTCAACTATAATTTCAAAAACAACTGTAGAACCGGTTAAAGGGGTTGGATTATTAACGGTTTTTGTTAAAGCCAAATCAGCAGATAATTGGTTTGGAACTGTAGTTGCTGATGCATAATCATTCTCTGTCGTAATTCCGTTATTTGGAGTAGAATTCGGATCAGGAAGATCGGCTGCTGTAACTTCGGCAGTATTCAAATAATCTCCAGAAGCATTTACAATTGCTGAAATCTGTAAAGTTTCTGAATTTGCATTTAATAAATTGCCTATTGTCCATACTCCCGTTATAGGATCATAAGTTCCTTTTGAAGTGGTAAATGACGAAAAAGTATATCCAGACGGCAGTAAATCGGTTACCGCAAGTCCAGTATTATCATTTGGGCCATTATTTGTAACTACAATTTCAAAATTAACAATCGATCCAACTAAAGGAGTTGCATTGTTTACTGTTTTAGTTAAAGAAAGATCTGAAGATTGTGCTATTGGAGTGGTTGAAACCGATGCGTAATCATTCTCTGTCGTAATTCCGTTATTTGGAGTAGAATTCGGGTCAGGAAGATTGCTGGCGGTCACTTCTGCCACATTCAGATAATCTCCACTTGCGTTTACCGTTGCTAGAATTTGCAGTGTTTCTGATTTTCCATTTTCTAAATTCCCTACAGCCCAAACTCCTGTGGTCGGATTGTATGTTCCAGTTGAAATCGTAAAGTTGGAGTAGGTGTAGCCAGAAGGCAGTAAATCGGTTACGGTTACTCCAGCTGTATCTTGCGGGCCATTATGAGTTACCACAACTTCAAAAGTAACTACAGAACCCACAATCGGTGTTGCATTATTAACGGTTTTGGTTAAAGATAAATCGGCATATTGCAATGTTGGCGCTGTTATAGCAGTTGCATAATCATCTTCGGTGGCAACTCCGTTATTTGGAGTAGAATTCGGGTCTGTAAGATCAGCGGCTGTTATTTCGGCAATATTCAAATAATCTCCTGTCGCGTTTACAGTTGCTGTAAGCTGTAAAGTTTCAGATTTTTGATTAACGATATTGGCAAGTGACCAAACTCCCGTTACAGGGTCGTAAGTTCCTGTTGAAATCGTAAAACTGTTGTAGGTGTATCCAGAAGGCAGTAAATCTGTCAATTCAACATTTGTATTGTCTTGCGGCCCGTTATTGGTGATAACAATTTCGAAAGTTACCTGAGAACCTACAAACGGAGTTGGATTGTCTACTTTTTTAGTCAATGATAAATCGGATGAAAGCGGAACTGGCGTTACGGCTGCGGTAGCATAATCGTCTTCTGTCGTCACTCCGTTGTTTGGTGTAGAATTTGGGTCAGGAAGATCGGCTGCTGTTATTTCAGCTATATTTAAATAATCCCCTGTTGCGTTTACGGTTGCTATTATTTGAAGAGCTTCCGTTTTTCCATTAGGGATAATACCGATATTCCATACCCCAGTCACAGGATTATAAATTCCAGTTGAAGCATTATATTCGCTGTACGTATATCCTGAAGGCAATAAATCTGTTACCAGAACTCCCGGATTATTCTGAGGGCCATTGTTGGTTACGGCAATTTCAAAAGTAACTCTAGAACCAACTAATGGAGTGGTGTTATTGACTGTTTTAGTTAATGATAAATCGGATGAAAGCGGAATAGGAGTGGTGCTGGCCTCAGCATAATCATCTTCTGACGTTACTCCGTTGTTTGGGGTCGAATCAGGGTCTGGTGTGTCACTGCTGGTTACTTCGACAGTGTTTGTGTAATTTCCGGTGGCATTTACTATTGCGTTAATCTGTAGGGTTTCAGACTCGCTGCTTTCGAGTATATCCAATGTCCAAAGTCCGGTTGTGCTGTCATAAGTTCCGCTTGTTGCATTAAAACTGCTGAAAGTGTAGCCAGCTGGCAGCAAATCGGTCACCTGAACCTGTGCAGCATCCTGCGGACCGCTGTTTGTTGCAATAATAGTAAAAGTTACTGTTGAGCCCGCTAAAGGAGTTGTGCTGCTCACGGTTTTAGTCAATGATAGATCTGCTGATGGCGGAACAGGCACTACAGCAGCGTTATCTTCATCGTCTTCGCTCTGATCTCCGTCATCATTGTTTGGTGTGCTGTCAGGATCAGGAAGATTACTTGCTGTTACTTGGGCTGTATTCAAATAATTCCCAGCTGGCAGTACTTTAACATCCAAGATAAGTGATTCTGAAACGCCGGCATCAACTGTGCCTACGCTCCAAATTCCCGAAGCACTGTCATACAAACCAGCGGAGGAACTATAATTTATGTACTGAAAGCCTGAAGGGAGCAAATCGGCTACTTGGACTCCTGCAGCATTATCAGGGCCATCATTTTTGATAATAAGCTCAAATGATACCTGGCTTCCTGCTATAGGACTCGTATTTCCTGCAACGACATTTTTTACTAAAGATAAGTCGGCAGAAGGTCCGATAAAGGTAATTTCGGCATCGTCCTGATCGTCTTCAGTTGGAATACTGTTATTTGGAGTACTGTCAGGATCGGGCAGATCGCTTGCCGTTATCTGAGCTGTATTTAGATAGCTACCTATAGGATTTACCACGGCGCTGAAGCTTAGATTTAAATTGGCGCCGCTGCTTAGAACCAAATTCTCCCAGTTAATTGAGGAATTTGCGGCTTGATAGGTTCCTCCGTTTGACACCGAACCGGGCACCAAAGTATAACCAGCAGGAACAATATCCTGCACATTCACTCCTGTTGCATTTCCAGGCCCTATATTTACAACATTTATTGTAAAATCTACCTGCTGTCCTGCTGCTGCAGAAGCAGGAGTTACCGTTTTTGCAAGTTCCAAGTCGGCTGAATTCAGGACAACATTGGCACTGGCAATATCGTCTTCTGGAAGGCCATTGCCGGGTGTACTGTCTGGATCTTTTTGTTTTGCTGTCTGTATTTCGGCGGTATTGATATAATTGGCTGCAGAAGCAGTGTTGACTTTAGCGGTAATCTGTAATGTTAGAGCGTTTCCATTATTTAAACTGCCGACATTCCAGATGCCTGTAGCATTGTTATATTTTCCTGCTCCATTATCGCTTACGTAGGCATATCCTGGAGGAAGGTGGTCTGAAACAGTAATTTCTGAAGCATTATTCGGCCCGCTGTTGGTAACTCTGATTGTAAATATCACGTTGTCATTTATGCTTACAGCGGCTGGCGAAACTGTTTTTTGAAGAGATAAATCAGCCAGATCCAGTGTAATAGCAGCATCATCCTGATCATCTTCTGTGAGAATATTATTATTAGGCGTGCTGTCCGGGTCAAATTGATTAGAAGCAATAATTTCTGCACTATTTAAGTAAGATCCTGCCGATTTGATTACAGCCTGAAATGAAAGGGTGATTCTGCTGCCAGCAGGAATCGCAAGGCTGCTCCAGGTAACAGTATTGTCGCCAATATTATACTGTCCCGCAAAATTAACTGAACCTGGCACAATTGTATATCCCGATGGGATATAGTCTCTTACAGAAACCCCTGTTGCAGTCACAGTTCCGCCTGAGGAGTTGTTATTAAATACCTGAATATTGAAGGTGGCTGTATCTCCAGAACTTCCGCTGACAGGAACAACTGATTTTGCCAGCTCTAGATCGGCAACTGAAAGAATTGTCAGATTCATAGTATCTGAAGAAGCTGCGCAATTGCCATTGCTTACAGTCCATTGCAGCACATAATTTCCAGCAACTGTTCCAGTAACAGCTGTTGTTTCAGATGATGCATCTGTAAATCCTACAATACTCGGTCCTGAAACCTGAGTCCAAACTCCTGTGCCAGCCGCGGGAGCGGCTGCATTGAGGTTTACGGGAGAAAATTGCGGAATTATTTGGTTTGGTCCTGCATCTGCAGTTGATGGCAAATCGTAAATAGTAATGATTACTGTATCTTCAGAGGAGCATCCTGTTGTTGCAATTGTCCAGCTGAATTCATAAGTGCCCGCCACTAATCCTAAAATTAATGAATTTGGATTGTTTGGCGATGCTATTGTCGCTGCCGGCCCGGAAATTTGAGCCCATGTTCCTGTGCCAATGACTGGAGCATTAGCTGCCATAGTCACTGAAGCGGCATCACATAACTCCTGATCAGGCCCAGCGCTTGCTGCGGTTGGAGGATCGTCATTGAAGGTGATATTAACAGTGTCTGATGAGGGCTGACATAATGATGGGCTGGTAAAAGGTCCATTTGAAACTGTCCATGTCAGTGTATATGTTCCCAAAACCGTAACATTTGAAAGCGTTGTCGCTGGGCTGTTAGGGCTGTCTATTACTGCTGCAGCTCCTGGAGGCTGACTGGTGATCGACCAAGTTCCAATGCCGACAGCTGGAGGCACAGCAGCTGTCTGATAAGTAGTTTGGCAGGCTGCAGCATCATCTGATCCAGCATTTGCGGCACTAGGCGCCGCATTCATTACTATTCTTACAATATCTGACAATGTTCTGCATGACGGGCTTTCAAAAACCCATTCCAAAATATATAAGCCGGGAACTGTTAAGTTCGAAACGGTTGTTGAAGCAGCAGAGGGATTGTCTATTACTGCGACGCTTCCGGGAGGCTGAAATGCAAAACGCCATTCAGAAACCGAAACATCAGGCGGCGGAGCATTTCCCTGCAAAGCAGCGACTCCGCCGACATCAGAAATACACAATGTCTGGTCGGGACCTGCATCGGGCGGTATGCTCGCCCCGCTGAAGATTTCGACATTAACAGAATCTGATGATCCATTGCAGACAGACCCGTCAGGGAAAGTAGTTGAAGCAGTTGTGTAAGTAAAGACATAGCTGTTTCCTGGAACCACAGTTGCATTGGCAATATAGCTGTCAGCAGGAGATTGAGTTATGCTGACGGCTGCAGGATTTCCTGATGTGCTGGTAAGGGTCCAGGTTCCCGTTGAATTTTCATTTCCTTTAAGCTGAATGCTTGTAACGTCGCAATAACTTTGATCACTTCCGGCATTTGCAGCCGGTGTGACTACTACAACCGCATCATCGAATGTGCCCTGGCATAAGAAAATGCTTTTTGCAGTTATTGTCCATCTAAAAGTATAAGTTCCGGCTACAAGTCCGTTAATCACGGTATTAGGATTGGCAGGGTCAACAATATTAGGCTGATTTGGCGCGCCGGTTAGAACCGACCATTGGCCAGTCTCAAAAAAGCTGTCATAAGTGCTTGCGGCCATTGTAACGCTGGTGTTATTGCAGATATTTTGATCAGGTCCGGCAACGGCCTGGTGGGGCGGAATGCCAATGGTTAAATTT
This sequence comes from Flavobacterium ustbae, assembly GCF_003946915.1. Classification (GTDB taxonomy): domain Bacteria; phylum Bacteroidota; class Bacteroidia; order Flavobacteriales; family Flavobacteriaceae; genus Flavobacterium; species Flavobacterium ustbae. The sequence goes on along the minus strand of NZ_RPOC01000005.1, from coordinate 52,323 downwards.
ATGTCATCAAAAGCTTCACCGCATACATCAGCATTTACTGTCCACCTGAAAATATAATAACCGCTGCTGGTGAAGGTAAAAACTGCATTTGGATCGTGTATATCACTTATAGTATAACCGCCCAAACCTGAAATTCTTGTCCAGGTTCCCATTGCTCCGCTGCTGGCTGCAGCAGCCATTGTAATTGCTGATCCGCAAATTTCCTGATCAGGGCCGGCGTCCGCCGCCGGCGGCGTATCTGCAATAGTTACAGTGACGCTGCTCTGGTTGGGCAGGCACAGTCTGAGTCTGTTTTCGATAGACCATGTAAAGGTGTAGGTTCCGCTGGCGGTAACAATAACCTGCGTGTTCGGATCTGCAGGATTTACGATTGTTACCCCGGAGGAAGGCACTACGGTCCAGGTTCCGAAATCCTGAGGCTGGGTTGTATTGCCGTTGAGGTTAAATGAAGTTGTTCCATTGGGATAACAGGCATCAGGTCCAGCATCTGAAGGGGTCGGTGCATTTCTATCATTTGTAATAATCTGCACAGTGTCGGAAACAGGGGCGCTGCAGGAGGGACCCGGATGAAGATAAGAGATAGTCCACTGCAGTTCATACGCTGCTGTTGAGACAGCAAATCCTTCTGCCGTGGCATTAGGATCATTAATATTGGAAAATGTTATTGCGCTCGGACCGGAAATCTGGCTCCATGTGCCGATCTCACCGCTTAAAGCCTGCGTGGCGGCCAAGGGTACTTGCGAGCCTGTACAGACAATCTGGTCAGGTCCTGCATTTGTTGTTCCCAGTGTACTGCCAGATACATATATGGTAACGGTAGAAACCGAAAAGCCGCAGGTTGCCCCGCCCCCTTTTGTGATATATTGAAAGACATAAGTTCCCGGTACCAGCCCTGTGACTTGTGTGTTTATAGCAAAACTATCGGTAATTACAGCATCATTCGGACCGCTGAGCTGGCTCCAGAAATGCATGCCGTCCTCTGTGGCGACCCCTGAAAGTATGGTGCTGGTATCGCCGCAGGGAAGGCTGACATCAGACCCTGCATTTGAAGGTGTAGGTTCCCCGGAAACCAGAATGTTTAAAGTATCAAAACCATAACCGCATCCAACAGGAAGAGATCCGTTCTGGCTTCTTATAAATTCAACTGTGTAATTTCCTGGTTCGGTAAGTGTAAGGGTGAGTGAATTTCCAACGTTCTGAAGGGCAGTAGGAAAGGGTCCGAGCGGTGAATTATCCGGGCCTGCCACAATTCTGTACTGGTTTACTCCGGTTCCCGTTACCGTAAGGGGAATTGTAAAGACTGTCGCATCACAGCTCCCGACCATATCATTGCCATTATTGGCGGCAATGGTTCTTGTAGGTCCATTGTACTGAATATTGTAATCTTTAGTAAATACGCAGCCCGTATTGGCATTGGTAAGCGTATATCTAAACTTGTACGGGTCTCCTGAATCTGAAATATTAGTGACCAGAGTAGTGGGATTTGCCGGTGAAACAATCACAGCACCGCTGTCGCCCGATATTTGCGTCCATTGAACCGTTTCACCGGCATATAATGGGGTTTGAGCTGCTAAAGTAACTTGAGTAATGGTATTGTCGCAAAAGAAAATATCTTCGTCGCCGCCAGGAAGCGTTGTTACATCCTGCGTCGCAGCGGGAACAATAATGTTAACGGTGTCATTGCCCGAGGCGCAGGGGCCTGTTACGGTCCATCTGAAAGTGTAAGTTCCCTGTACAAGATTTGATACTTGCGTATTATTGGAACCAGGACTGCTTATAGCCGGCGTATTGGGACCGCTGACAAATGTCCATTGCCCATTTTGCCCGTTTAGGCCGCATCCTCCGTAAGTTGCGCTTAAGTTTGCGCTTTGCGTCGTGGTGTAGCAGTTGCTCAGTGTCTGGTCCGGTCCGGCAGAAACTGGCGTAACGCCTCCGTAGTTTGTAACTGTTATCTGCGAGGTGGTCCTGCAGCGCTGCCCTGGCGCAAATTCAGGGCCTTCTATAACCCATTGAAGGGTTGAAACGCCGCAGCTTGCTGCCGGTAATGCTATTGTTGAGGTTGGCAGATTCGGAAAATCAATTGCAACACCCGCATTGTTAGCACCAACTATTTCCCAATATCCGGTCTCTCCAGCATTTTGCGGGCTATTGGCCGAAATTGTTAAATTGCCGGAGGTGTTCGGACAGCTTGCAATATTTCCCCCTGCATCTGCAATAGTTATAGGCTGTACGTTGACCACTTTGTCCTGATAGGCCGCAATCCCGTCGCCGCAGGTTGCGCTGTATCTAAAGATATAAGTGTTTCCTCCAGTGTATCCTGTTACTGCTGTACTTGTACTGTTTGGGGAGGCTATAACCACGGCGGGTCCCGATATCTGTGTCCAGGAAACGTTTCCAATAATTGGAGATGGATTATTTCCGGTGAGAACCAAAGCGTCAGTTTCACAGATAGTAACGTTGAGCACTCCTGCGTTTACAGTACAGTTTTGTGCTGCCAGCTTATTTGCAGCGCTGAGCAGAACAATTAAAATTAGGACATGTTTCTTAAAAAAAAAGCGGATGGGTAAAGAATTATTCATAGGCAGTAAAATAAATTCTATAGCTGAAAATTTGAGAAATAAGAAGTGGCGATTTTTGATAAGGTATGCTTAATTTGAAAAAAGCTTCTCAAAATTACGCCAAAAAAAGCTCCGTTTTTTTTTAAAGATGTTGCAGATTATAATTTGAAACATATAAAAATCGCATGAGAATCAGGTCTTTTTGATTTTTTGTGCCTGTTAGTTGTTTTTGAAGATTTAAGTGTGTAATGATTTGTTTTTTAAGTATTTATGTGTTTTTTTATTGATGATCTTTCATGTTTTGATGCAGCTTTTAAATTATAAAATGGTTGCAGATTATAATCTGCAACCGTTTAATGCGGCAATAATCTGCCAAGCTTTAGAAGAATATTTAAATTTGATTGACTTGCTTTTCGAGCTATGCTCTAGGGACTAAATGGAATCCCTTAAGCCAAAACAATTCACCATTATTTAATTCTGATTTTAATAAGTCAATAAAAGGAAGATAATGCAATTAAAAAAATTAATTTAAACCTAAGATTATGGAAAAGAGAATTTTACAGATTATTTTTACCGGCCTGATGGTCTTTACCTTTATCGGATCTGCATTCAGCCAGACTAAAAAGAAGCCCAATATCATAATGCTAATCTCTGATGACACCGGATGGGGAGATCTAGGAGTATTTGGAGGCGGCGAGTCCAGGGGGATGCCGACCCCTAATCTTGATAAAATGGCCAAGGAAGGGATGCAGTTCTGGGAGTTTTACGGACAGCCAAGCTGCACGCCGGGAAGGGCAGCAATGATCACCGGACGTATACCAAACCGAAGCGGAATGACTACCGTGGCATTTCAGGGGCAGGGGGGAGGACTTCCAGCGGGAGAATGGACACTGGCTTCTGTTTTAAAGAAAGCAAATTATAAAACTTATTTTTCAGGAAAATGGCATTTAGGCGAAGCTGATTATGCTATGCCCACCGCTCACGGATTTGATATTATGCAGAACGTGGTACTGTATCATTTAAATGCTTACACCTATGCTTTTCCGTCATGGAATCCGGATATGACACCAGAGATGCTTAGTTTTTTCAAAAAGGTAACTACCGGCGTGTTGGAAGGTGAAGCAGGAGGAAAAGTACGAGAGGTTTCTAAAGTGACAGAAGAAAACATTGCCGAACTTGATATGATGATGACTGACAATGTCTTAAAGCAGCTTGACACATACGCAAATGGAGGCAGCCCTTTTTTTATGTGTGTAAACTTTGCCAAGAACCATCAGCCTAACCTGCCATCCAAACAATTTAAGGGAAAATCGCCTGGAGCCAGCAAATATGCAGACTGCGTGATGGAGATGGATTATAATGTAGGGCGCGTGATGGATGAAATTAAAAGGCTGGGTATTGCTGACAATACAATTGTGATCTATACCGTTGACAATGGGGCATGGCAGGATGTTCATCCAGATGCAGGCTATACACCATTCAGGGGATCGAAAGGGACCGACAGGGAAGGGGGAAGCAGGGTGCCTGCTATAGCATGGTGGCCTGGACAGATAGAGCCAGGAAGCCAGAATCATAACATAGTTGGGGGATTAGATCTGATGGCAACTTTTGCGGGTCTTGCAGGAGTTGAGCTGCCTAAAAATGACCGTGAGGGCAAACCGATGGTTTTCGACAGCTATGATATGGCAAATGTGCTGTTCAAGAAAGGAAAGCCGCTTCGCAATACGTGGTTTTACTTTACCGAATCAGAACTTTCGCCAGGTGCAGTAAGGGTCAGCCACTTTAAGGCAGTGTACAATACAAGAGGAGACAATGGAGCTCAGGCGGGAAGTGATGCGCCGGGACAGCAGCTTGGATGGAGAGGGGATGAAACTTATGTTGCGACTGTTCCGGCCATTTATGATCTATGGCAGGATCCGCAGGAACGATATGACCTGTTCATGAACAGTTTTACCGAAAAAACTTGGACGCTGCCGGTCTTTAATAAAGCCATCCAGGATCTCATTAAAACTTATGTGCAGTATCCGCCGCGACAGATGCAGGGAGAGGTCTATACGGGAAGTGAAAGCATTTCGAGATTTAGAAATATTCAGGAAGCCAAGAAAATGCTCGACGAGAAAGGAATGAAGCTGCCTGAGGATATAAAGTATTAGTTTTTAGTAATTTAAATAATAAAATAAGGCAGGTTAAAAACTGCCTTATTTATAAATGCTAATATTGGGGCATTGTTCCAGTAATGTTTTCAGCAGATAGCAAATCGCCAAAACTTTTGGCTGTGTTAATGCGCCAGCTGGCATTTCCAGTTATATTTTATAATTTTTAAATATAGATATATGTCGCTTCCTAAAGATTTACAGAATGAAAAGTTTGCCCAGTATATGGAATCGATTACGGTATTTTATCTGGCAGATGACCGTTTTAAAATGATCTGTGATGAATACTGCAGCATTAAGGAGAATGTCAGGAAAATTAAGAAGAAGATCGATGAGGATTTCAGCAGCAGGGTGGAAAATGAAAATTTATCGGCAGAGCTGGAGGAGGAAATCTTAATTTATATACTCAACAGAATGGAATGAAAACTTTGGATAGCCGCAACATTAGAAGTTCTTAAAATAAGTAATATGAAAAACATTAAAAATTTAAGCAAAGTCCTGGTTTCCTGCGCTGCCCTTCTGCTGCTGGCAGCATGCAGAAAAGAACAGGCCCAAAGCGCTTCACAGGCTGGAACGCCAATTGAGCGTACAGATCCGCTTGCCTCGTGGAATGATACAAAAGTGAAAAAAGATATTATTGCTTACATAAAGGATGTCACAGATTCCAAAAGCCCTAATTTTATTCCGGTACAAGACCGCATTGCTGTATTTGACAACGATGGGACGCTGTGGTCCGAACAGCCTTTCTATTTTCAGCTTTTCTTTGCATTGGATCAGGTCAAAGCCCTGGCACCCCAGCATCCGGAATGGAAAAATAAGCAGCCTTTCAAGGCGGTATTGGAAAACAATATGGGCGATCTGATGAAGCAGGGAAAAAATGGGCTTCTGCAGATTGTCGGGGTGAGCCACTCGGGCATGACCACAGAAGAGTTCAATTCAAATGTCAGAAAGTGGATAGATTCCGCGCGGCATCCCGTCAAGAAAAAATTATATAAAGAGCTGATCTACCAGCCTATGCTGGAGCTGGTAAAATACCTTCAGGACAGGGAATTTAAGGTCTTTATTGTCTCTGGAGGCGGAATAGACTTCATGCGCGCCTGGACAGAAGAGGCATATGGAATTCCAAGCTATCAGGTTGTGGGCAGCACGCTTCAGGCGAGGTATGACTACAATAACGGCAAGCCGTCTATCGTGAAGCTTCCGGGACTGGATTTTAATGATGACAGAGAAGGCAAGCCGGTTGCTATAGAAAAATATATCGGCAAAAAGCCGGTTTTTGCGGCTGGAAATTCCGACGGGGACCTCCAGATGCTCCAGTGGACGGCATCCAATAAATATAAAAACTTTGAATTATATGTGCATCATACCGACTCAGTCCGAGAATGGGCTTACGACAGAAAGTCGCCTGTCGGAAATCTGGATAAAGGCCTGGATGAAGGCAAAGTTAAAAACTGGTCCTTTGCCGATATGAAAACAGACTGGAAAGTTATCTATCCAGAAAAATAATCCTCTAAATCGGCGTTATGAAATATACAAAAGCATATACCATCCTTCGTGAAACAGCCTTGCAGGCTGTTTTGCTAATTTTTATATTTGGAATGCAGGGCATCACTGCCCAAGAGAACCCGCTGGAAAAGGACCAGCCTGAGGGCAAGACGTCTGTGAAATTATCCCAAGAGGTCATGAATCCCACAACGCTGGCCTGGCAGCTGCAGCTTGAAGAATTTGCAATCCTGAAAACGGAAAATCAGGATGGATTTGCGCAAAATTTCAGGGTCAGAGGAATCATACCGATGAAAGAAGGCTTTGTAATTAAAGTGCCTCAGCTCATCAGGGTGATCGCTTTTCTAAATACTGCACCAGGCGGAAGGACCGGTCTTGGCGATGTGACGCTTAACCAGTTTTTTATCCTCAGTAAAAAAGAATGGGGACAGTTTGGAGCCGGGTGGAATCTTCAGATTCCCACCGCGGGAGATCCCAAGCTGGGCTCGCCGCAATGGAGTCTTGGACCTGCCTTTACAGTAACGTTTACAAAGTTAGGCAAGTGGCAGATGTACTGGATACTGGAAAATTTTTTCACGGTTTCAAAAAATGGCCAGTACGGATCTTCTGCCTATGCGGTGCTGCAGCCTAATGTATTTTACACTTGGCCGAATGGCGTGTATGCTGGAATTGAACCCGAATGGCAGATTGATTACAAAACAGGAAAAGTCGCCATACCGATGGATTTCAGATTAGGATATATCTGGTCGGGCAAATTGAAATATAATGCTTATATAGAGCCTGAAATAATGGCTTACAGATCAGAGGGATATCCTCGAAATTCGGCAAATTTTGGCATTAGGCTGGGTTTCAGATGGTATATTCCCATGTAATCTGCTGTCCGCACGCAAGTGCGCATACTGCATTTGTTCCCTATATGCAGCTAAGAGGGCAGACTGAGAAATCCTTTTAAGGTTTGTTCGCGGCGGGCCTTCGCCAGATGGTATTTTCACGCGTTTATAGATTAAGATAGTGGGCAGCAGTTACAGTTCGGCTTTACAGAAAGCTTGCTTCTGATGCTTTTATGGGCGGATCGGCGCAGGAAAGCAGATTTTCAGGGAGCATCCTCAGAAAGCTGTCTGGATAAATCATGAGCATGTTTTTGCAGGGCCAGACCAGAAGGGCGCCGCAGCACATTGAACCTCAAGCTTTGTGAAATGATTGCACAGGCATCCTTCTTCAAAGCAGTCTTGCGCTCAAAAAGTGCTGCGCCTGTCAGGGCGGCAGAGACAAATATTATTATGTTTTGAGTATAATCCTCTAGAGGAACCTGAGAGATTAAAACCCTTTATTATGAAAAACAAGACTTTTTTGATTTTAGCCTTGCTGACAGCTTCTATTATTATTTCGTCTGCTTACAGCTACAGCAGATCTGCTGATAAAGAAGAGAAAAAAACTGTCGCAGAATGTCATGAAACTCCAAATAATACAGCATCTGAATTTAAGCCAACTGTAGAAAATAAATTCAAACCCGCTGTAAAAGCCCCAAAAGGAATGGTTTGGATTCCTGGAGGCGAATTCTCAATGGGTTCAAATGTAGAAGACGAGAGTTTGTGCAGCATTAAAGGCGCTGCAAAAGATGCGGCTCCCATTCACAGAGTTTACGTTGGCGGCTATTATATGGACGAAACCGAGGTTACGAACGGAGAATTTGAAAAATTTGTAAAAGCTACAGGCTATGTAACCGTTGCGGAACAAAAACCAACAAAAGAAGAATTTCCAACTGCAAATGAGGAGGATCTGATTACAGGCTCTGTTATATTTACCCCTACGCGATCTGCAGTTAATTTGAATAATTTTCTTCAATGGTGGCGTTATGAACCGGGAGCAGACTGGAGGCATCCAGACGGGCCGCAAAGCAGCATCAAGGGAAAAGAAAATTATCCTGTTGTTCATGTGGTTTATGAAGATGCAGAAGCTTACGCGAAATGGGCAGGAAAAAGGCTTCCGACAGAAGCTGAATGGGAATTTGCAGCTAGAGGCGGTAAAACAGGAAATCTTTACGCTTGGGGAAATAATTTAAAACCTGACGGCAAATTTCAGGCAAATATCTATCAGGGACATTTCCCTATAAAAGACGGCGACACTGGAGAAGACGGATTTAAAGGAATTGCTCCAGCAAAACAATATGCTCCAAATCCATACGGTTTGTATGATATGGCCGGAAATGTTTGGGAATGGGTACACGACTGGTATAGCGTGGATTATTATAAATCCTTGGCAGAAAACGGAAAAACGATCAAAAACCCTCAAGGGCCAAATGCGTACAACGATCCGAATGATCCTTCACAAATCAAAAGAGTGCATCGCGGCGGTTCTTTTTTATGCACCGATCAATATTGCACACGCTACATGGTTGGAACCAGAGGAAAAGGGGAATATCGGTCTGCAGCCAATCACTTAGGTTTTAGATGCGTAAAAAGCTTAGAATAAAAAAATGGCCTGATCTGCATGGGATGATTCTAGACAAGATGCAGTAAACGGCACATGGAAAATGCCTCTGCCTGAGAAAGTTAAATAAGCCTAAATTTCAAGTTTGTGATTGGATATCTCGCAGGCAAATACCAGATGCATCCAGGAATAGGGCAAATCGCTCAAATATTTTTCAATGAAGCGCCCTCAAAGGGAAAATTAAATCATTAAGTATTAATTAAAATCAGAAATTATGAAAAAGTACCTTTTACCAGCTGTTGTTTTTTTCTTTTCAATTACGGCTTCGGCACAGAGTGCCCAGTCGCTGCTGCTTAATCTTTACGCAGGCTACACCTTTTCGGACAGGGTGGATTTTGATTCCTCTTATGCAAGAGTGGAAGACGGTTTTGAATATGGGGCCGGTCTGGAATATTTTATAATTGACAATGCTTCCATAGAATTGAAATACAACAGGCTGGATGCCAGAATGCCCCTGTACACCAAAGCCGCCCTGCCTGCGGCAGGCATCCCGGCAGGAGGACAGGTGAATGCCGGAGATGACAAAGGCGCCATTAATTATATACTGGCGGACTATACCTATTATTTTGGTTCCAGTTCGCAAAAAGCGCTGCCTTTTTTGGGGGCCGGTGCAGGGATTGCTGTGCTGGAAGCGCCGCAGAGCGGCAACGGGACTTATTTTGCATGGGAGGCCAAAGCGGGGGTTAAGATCAAAACCGATTCTGCGTTTTCCATCAACCTGAACGCCTATCTGCAGTCCATGTCGGCGGCCGTCGGTTATGACTACTATTGGGACTACTACTGGGGACCGGTCGCAGTGACCGATTATGCCTCAACATTCCAGTTCGGCCTGGGGGCAGTGCTGAGCTATGATTTCAGCAAATGAGAAAATGCGCGCAACCCTTGAACTGCAGCAGAAAATTCTCATATATAGGCGGCGATAGATAAAGCCCGCATGATAGCGTGCCAATAAGACACCTTATCTGCGGGCTTGTCCATAAACATAATCTTCCATTTATGCCTATATGAGGTGAAGCACTAACGCAGAGAAGCGCGGGTTATTGCATCTGCGGTGAAATAACAGCAGAAAAGACCCCCGGGCGCGAAGCACTTCTGTTCTAATTTTATCTTAATGAGACTCGAACCACACTGTATTGAAATATATGTTTTTTATTTTTTTCGACATTGGCATGAAAATTATCGGATCAAAAAAAGTATTAAAAATCAATATTTTTAAGGTTTTCACTAAAAGCTGCACCGGAACGGGATTCGAACCTCGTTTATAAACAAGTTGTGACTTCAATTCCAAAGAAGCAATAATACGAAATGGATAAATGTCAAAAGCAATTGTACGGCATCGTCGGCACAATAATATTGAAAGGAACTGCGATAAAAAAAGATCTTTGAATGAGAATGCCGTTAAGAGATTGATTGCTATAGTGTCATAGTCAAGACAATCGGGCTTGCATGTTTTTTTTAATAGGTTTGTCTTCAAATCTTGTTGCCAAAAAACTATTTAAGCTCAAGGCTTTTTCTTAAAAAATTATAATTACATTTTATGGCACTTTAATTTGTATCTCTATTGTATTTTTAATTTGAATTCGTCATACTATCTGTTAAGTTAATTTCTGGAACTGAAAACAACGTAGAATAAAAGTTGTATTATAATGAATCGTTTTTAAATTAAGTTATAATCATGATTTATTACTTAGATAAATGGCTAATCATTCCAAAAATTTTCTTGTTTTTTCGCTTCTGTTTTTTTAGCTTTCGCTGTATCATTGCTTTTGCCAGTTTCCCAAAAATCATTTGGGTTTACTGTCTTGGCACCTTTTTTCATAGATTCGTCACCATAACTAAATTGATTAATCTGCAAAATGCTTTTTGATGCTAGTCCAAGAAAGGAGCTCTGCATTTTTTCAGCATCAGCCTGATATAAATAGTAGCCTACAATGCTGACTTTGCCAACACCGAATTTCTTAAGATTATTTGCAAATGCAGATTTATAAGGGAAACTTCCATCGTCTAGTTTGTCAACCGCTATGACATTGCTAATGGCTATGGAACACACTTCTTGCGTCAGGAGAGCATTTTTATCGGCTATGAAGGCAAATACATATACTTGGCTTTGTTTTACATTATTTGATTCCAAAGGCAATCTGCCTTCTGGAAAAAGTTCAAACATTTTTTGTCTGATACCAAACAAGGCCGCTTTTCTTTTGCTTTCCAGTAAAGCCAATTGGGCTTCTCTTTCTTCGCGTAGACGCTCTTTGTTTTCTCGTTCTATTTTATCAGCCTTGATTTGGCTTATAAGGCCTCCAAGTGCTTTCATACTTCCGTTTATGGCAGCATCATATTGAGAACCTCTGTTTGATGTAGCATCTAAATAACTGGAGACTGAAGCGGCTTTAGCGGCAGCATAATTATTGGATTCCTGTTCTATAATCTGCATCTGTCTGCTATATTCCTGATTGATATCATCAATTGAATTGAAAATTTTATCTGCCAAACCAGCCTCCCTCATGGCTTCTGCAGAGCTTGATGCCGCATTTCCCTGACTGAAAGATTGGGATAAATTGCTGGCCTTGCTTACAAAATCGGCTTCTAATAGCTTTGCAGCTTCCTGTTTCTGTCTAATATCAGCCATCTGAGCATTTGCTTTTGCCTGAATTTCCTGATTTTTTGCCTGCTTGATTTCTTCAGGTGTTTGTTGGCGAGGTGTTTTAACTACAGGGCCTGCGGCTTCTGGATTGTTAGAGCTTTCAACAGTAGTGTCTTCATTTTTGACAATATCTTCTTTTTTTTGTTTTTCGGCTAGCGCACGTTCTATTTTAGCCAATTGTGTAGCAGGATAACTTTCTTTTGGAACTAATCTGAGAGCCTGTCCATATAAACTCTTAGCTTCCTCAAGATTGTTTCTGCTAAATGCATTATCAGCTTGTCGTATTACATTTTTGTAGTCTTCTTTATTTTGCTGTGAATTTATTAGATTACGAATTCTGGCTTCTAAGTCTGATGAATTGTTCCAGTTAAGATTGGTAATAAACGAGCCTGCCCACATTAAATCGAGATGATCTAAATTGGTTTCTTTTGAAATTTCAGCAGCATGATTAACGCTGTTTGTTTCGCCCATTATTGCTCCTATTGAAATAAAAGGATTTGAACCTCCCAAATTGGCTTGTGCAGCAAGTACCTGAATCTTCATATTTATGGAAGTTACCGCTAGTTTGTCAAATCCTGAAGCGCCAAGACCATCTATCGCGTCCATGGCATTGGCAAGATAAGCTGTTCCGTTATATTTGTAAGCTGGGATCCCATTGCCAAGAAAATTCATTTTTGAAAATGAAATATGCAGATTGGCGTAGTGCCTTGGACCAATTGTTTCCCTTTCAAAATAATAGCTTCCGCCAATACCAATTCGCATAGGTCCTCGGTCCATATCTGTTGGCAAGGTTAATTCCCAAAGAAAATTCTTTGTTGCAGATTTGTTTTGTGCTGATAAATTTAATACCAGACATAACAGAAAAGCTATGTGCAATTTGATTGGCGGAAGTATTTTCATGATTCAAACAGTATTGATTTTAAGAATTCTATTAGATTCTCTTTTTAAATAGTATATAACCGACCGATAATCCAAAATTTGAATTTTTTATGTGGCTACCATCAACACCAGTTGGATAATTCATAATATTGGCAAGACCTTTTGAATAGGTTAGACGCAATGTGATGCCATTTTCAAAAAAGTATCCAGCTCCTACATTAACACCATAATCACTTCTTTTGTATGAATAATCACCATCGTTTATCTTTAACTCTCCATCTTGAGTTTCAGCTGAAGTGAGGTAGCCATAGTAACCACCTCCCGAGAAAAAGAAAGTGCTTCCGATAGGCTTGATTTTGTACACAAAATCAACAGGAACGCTTACATATCCAAGTGTTATTGTTACAGTAGTATCATCGTTTGAACCCTTAAATTTGGTTCCCATGTTTCCATAAGTTATTCCTGGATTGATTGAAAATCGTGCGTCTTCAAAAGGTATCCAGAAAGTAAATCCGAGCTTACCTGATAATGTGGCTTTGTGGTCCTCAAATTTCTGTCCGTTGTCTTTTTCGCTAAATTTAGTCATTCCAATTGTGCCAAAAAGTTCACCTTGTGAAAATGCAAATGTCGAAACCGTCAACATAGCGGCTAAAAGTAGTTTTCTCATCATAATCATAATTGTTTTTTAAATTTATTTATAGTCTTTGAATACTCGCACTGTAAGGGAGCTCTTCCATCTTTTTGGGTTTTTTTCGTCTACGTAATTGTCACTGTACAAATGTACTCCCTTAGTATCTGAAATAACCCAGCTCCATTGGTTTTGGTAATTATAATAAGGTATGGCATCGGTTGATTTGTTGCCATATGATTCAAAATCAGCCTTAAATTTTTCTACGTATTTAGTAACCTCCGCAGTAGCCTCTGAGTAAGTTAAAATACCTTGCCCTTTGCTGTTGTAGTAAAAAATCGTTTTCTGAAATCCAACAACTCTGCCGTTTTTCACTAGTACTAAATGAATAGTGGTGTCATAGATAGGCGCCCCTGTAGATGAATTGTAAGGCAATAGAAAATTTTCCTTGTTCTCAAAACCAATGCTTTTAGAATGGCAAGCATAAATAAGATCAGCCTCAGTGCCTGATTCCCATTTTGTCTTAGACATTTTGTAATTCTCAGGCAGAATATTTGGATATTGTTTTTGAAATTCTTCTATTGTTTGTCCCAAAGGAAGTTCGTCTATTGTGAAGCTTTCAAAGTTTGCTTGTCCTTTTTTAATATTGACTTCAAGTTCTTGTTTTTGTGCTGCTAGTTTCTGTTCTTGCAGCGTCATATCATTTAATTTCTCTTTTAGCAGAATTTTATTTTTGGCGACAGCCATTTTCTTATCTGGTGAGTAGCTATCAATTCCAGCTGATTTTTCAAAAGCCTCTATTTTTTTTAATATATTTCTAACCCGTTCTGAAGTACTAAACCCCTTGTCCATTTCCACTACAATTTCTAAATATAATAATTTAGGCTTGTTGCCGATAATAGCTTTAGCTTGTTCTAAATAAGCAAGAGCTTTGTCGAATTCATTGTTACTGTAGGCCTCTTCACCTAATTGATATTTAGCAATAGCCTCCATCTCTTTCTCTGATTGGGAAAAAGAAAGAAAATTTTGAAAAAATAAAACGGTTAAAAATATAATTTTGAGAAATTTCATACTATTTATTTAATTATAAACTCATAAAAAAAAGTTAAATTTTTGTTGCGAAAATAAAAAAAAATAACAAATTAACAATATGATTTTGTGATATAAATTGAAAAAAGTCGCAATAGAAATGATTGTAGCTGGATTTTAGATAAAAGGGAAAAAGCTTTTAAATATTTTTGAAGTTCCTTTTGACCAAGTTATATTTCTAACAGAAATAAACCGATTTCTCACTGGAACAGTAGTTAATAGTAGAGTATGCGAAAGCGGTTTTCGAAAAAAATTGAACATGAGAAAATAGAAATAAGAGTTTCATGCGAATCTGAAGCTCAATTAGTCCTTCGCCGTTAATGTGCTGGGATTTGTTTTTTGATGTTAATTCGAATCGCTTTTAAACAAGAATTGAACTCGTATACAGTTTCGAACCTAAGCTTGTTAATCCCTGATTTTGCTGAGTTTTTTGTTCACCAAAAAACAATGTGCCACGATTTTGCCACAAAACTCCAACTGGTCATATTTTGGATAATTTTTGGTATACAACCCTAAACTCGGCAGAACTTAATTTTGCTGAGTTTTTAATTATGCTAAAAGTACTGTGCAATGATTATTCCATTAACTTATTTAAAAAAATGATGGCAAAATACACTTTAGTGACTTGTTGCAGATCTAGTAACACGTCCAAAGCTTTTTGGGGATAAAAAATCGAAATACTGTTTTCTTCAGAACTATTTTCCACTTATCTTCGGATTACTTTTTCGTTTGAAGCAGGAATCTGAACATCAAGAACGGTAAGATCAGATTTTTGATAGATTTGTTTTTTATTTTGATACTTATATTCTGTACCAACTACTACAGACTGTAGGTTAAAAGTTTTAAAAATCATTTTTGTTCAATGATGCTTGCCAATGATAATATTTTGTTGCTTCTAATTGATTTGCAGAGTTATTAATAGTGAAATGTAAGTATTCTTCGTCTCCTAAAATTTTCTTCATTAGCTCTTCATCCAAGATTTCCTCGACTTTATTATTTTTTAGATATTCCATTGCTTTGGGGTGATGTAGGATTGAACTTCTCATTTCCTGTAGGTCCTTGGCGTATGCATTTTTTATATTTTCAATTGTCTGTTCTGTGTAATGTGTGAAATATAAACACTCATCAAAATCAACTCTTTTTTTATAGTTAAGATTTTCATCATAAAGAGACCATTTATGTAATTTTACTGAAAATAAATCCGATCCCATATTCGAAGGGAAATTTACTCCACCACCATCATTGTACAATAAAACCGTATCATTTTTGTAATACAGATTTAAGATATATAAAGCCGACATTATATCAAAAAGATATTTTAAATTGCCGAATCGTAATGAATTTGCTCTATCATGTTTTAAATTTTGGTATGAGTTATTCCAAGTGTAAGTTATTCCATTGTGAAAAGTACTAGTTTCATTTTTTATAAATGGTTTTAATTCTTTCAATGTTTGAAAGCAGTTTACTGACGTTACAATTACAGACTTTAAATCAAGTTTCCAAAGATTATTAAGGTGCTCAAGTGCATCGGAGTCATATTTTATTTTTGATGTTTTTAGGCCACCGTTGGATTTGTATAATTCTTTTGATATCGATTCAATTTCTGCTGATGCTCTTAAAATTAGATCTGAAATTTGCGAAGAATATACATTTAATTGATTATCGTCTATATGAATCGAATAACTTAAATTAAGAACTCCCAATTCTAAATTTTTATAGACCGGCCAGTATATATTTGACATATATTTAAAATTTGGTAAGTATACCCATTTTACACTAGATTTTGTGTTTCTAGTTTTTTGTGGGTGGAGTTAAAAATAATAATTGATTACGAAACATGAGTAAATCACTATGCTGTTTATCAATCAATTTTTGAAATGTTGCAATATTGCTTTTAGTATAAATTTGGTTATTTTTCAAATCTTGATAAACTTTATCAGATAAATCTTTTTCAAAACCTTGTTTGTACATATTCAACAAATGTTGAAAAGTTATATCAGGATAAATAAAATGTTCAGCTCCATTATTCTCGTCAATATACTTTTGAAGTATTGACTGAACTTCTAAATGCAGTTTTTGAGTAGTTAGGAAAGTGCCTAGAAGGTTATTCCTTTCTTCATCAGGTTTAGAGTAGAATGTCTTTTGAAATGTTAGCCAAGCAATTATAAGTCCCGCAACACCTATAAATATTTCCATACTTGTTTTTTATTCAAATATAGCAAATAAAAAAGCCTCTGGTTAAAGAGGCTTGATTTTTATATTACTGCATTTTTAAGCTTGACCTTGTGTAGAAGGAATATTTAAATATTCATCTGCATATCTTGTTACATCTTGAATCTTTTTAAGTTCCCATTTAACTTCCTCAAACCCTTTTTCAGTAGAGCCATCAAGTTTATCTATTTTGGTTTCTAAGTTTTCCAAGTGCTCTTTTATTTCCTTAAAATTGCTATCCAAGGCGGGAGCTACATTTTTTAATGTACTTATGATTTTATCTATTTTGTACTCTAAAGTATCTATCCTATTTTCAAGATTTGTAATTTTGTCTTCACTCATAGTTAGCTGGTTTACCTTACAAAGGTATAAACTTTTCTTTGATTTCCAACTATTTGTCATTTCTTAAAATGTCTAGCTTTTAGAAGTGCTTTATTAAAGTCTGATAGCTCTTCTTTTTTACGTCCTTTTTCTATGTCTTCGAAAGTGGCTGTTTTAACTGTTTTTCTTTTCCCGCCGATTAATAAAGGAAGTTTTAAGTTCTTAATCTCTGATAAATCTTCCTGCAAATACTCTGTCATATCTTCCAGACTAAAATACCATTGTTGTTCAAATTCTGTTTTGTGTATGCTTTCATCTTGTAAAAGCTTTTCTTTTTCTAGTATTTTCAAATTACGCCGGATTTTATAACTTTTGATAAATTTATTACGTCTTTGTTGAAGCATTTTGTCATTAGAATCTGGATGTAGAATCCAATAACATTCGAAACGCTATTAGCAGCAGATAATGTTTTAGATTTATCTCGAATAAGAGACGTAAATGAATACGATCGAGACAGTACAATTGATAAGTCAAAACCATTTGGATTTTTAAAGCTTGATGACGCTTCAAACGATTTCAACTTCATTTATCTAACATACCAATAAAAATATTATATCGTGCACCAAATATTATCTCGGTTAAAGATATTGAAAACAGTAAACTATATATTCCTATCGGTTATAAAAATTCACACATGAAAGAATTGTTTATTCAAGATGAATTAAGTGAAGTTGAAAAGATTTTTAAAGACATCTCAGTTGGTAATTTCTATTTAAATTCTGGACTGACGTATCACGCATCTTATAAAAATTTAAAAGAGACTTCTGGAGTTTATATAGTTAATGATTTTCAATGTAAAGAACACTAAAATCACTCACATAACCATTTGAATCTAAATTACCCAGATCTTGATACTACTGAGTTTTTACTTTTTTCAAAAGCAAATGTGAATTATCCTAATTTGTGAATCTGCAGCGACAGAATCTGTGAAGATTGAGCATGGTTTCATGGCATCGCATACCGGCTATTATTTTATGATGTTACTCAATCATATGCTACGTTATGAGCCTGAAAGGATCCTTAGGCTCTCAGCTTCTGTTATTCGCAGCGCTTCGAATAATAATTTTGCCTACGACCAGACAGGATTTCGGGAAATAATTCGTCTTACCGAAAGAATCTGGCGGACCACAAGCAGATTTTGAGAAATAGGGAGAATCTGGATTATCTTCTGGAGATTCTCGAACTTTTTTACCGCTTCAGGATTTGATCAGGCAGTGGAGCTTACACTCAAATTAAAAGAAGCATTTTAAGCTGTGTAAAAAAAAAGATTTTTTGATTTTAATCAACAAATCTATTGAATTAAGAATAAGGTTTTCCGTACTTATCAGAGTTTTAATTTTGTTAAGTTTGTCCGAATGAAGACTTATATGATGTAAGTTGATGATTAATAGAATATTTTGCTCTTAAGCCTATTTAATAATAAAAACCATTTATAACAAGTATGAATAAACGTGATTTTAACCGTGTACATTTTTATTCCAGGGAAGATTTGGCTGGATCTCGTGAACTTTTAAAAGGTGAGTCTATCTTGAAAAGTGAAATAAAAACTAGTTACAATGACATAAATGATATTTTAGAACTTTATCACTTAAAAAAATATTTCGATAATGATTTGTACTTAAAAAATTGGACTATAGAAGATTTAGACAATTTTAAAGAGAAAACTAATGAATATGGAAATAAAGTTGGGCAATTTTTCGCTGGTATAAATGAGATAAATGCTATGGTTTTATATGAAAGTGTTCAGCTAGGATATACACAGTCATTTTGGGAAATTGTAAGTAGTCACAGTACATTTAAAAGAATATCAAAAGTAACTTTTAGAGCTCTTCTTGATATAAAACCACACTTGATTACTGAAATTTTAATTCATAAGCCACTTGTTGATTATTACTGTGCAGAGTTAAAAAACTTTCTTCTAGATTATGAAAAAGCAGCTGAAATTTTACTGACCCACTATGAAGCTGAGAAACAGAATCGCGATAGACAATATTTTATACCTAGTAAGCTAACTGTTGTAGATAAAGAAAATATAATTTTAAAATATTTAGATTCAGATGTTATAAATCTCAACTACCTTGCGCTAATTCAAAATGTTAGAAATAAGGCAGAATTTAAAATTTCAGATAGAACAAAACTGAAGGCTAAACGATTAAACAAAAAAGAAACTGAAAAGCTGTTCGTTAATAATTCTTCTATAAAATATGGTGTTTCAGTTAGCTTTCCCGATGATACAGCCAATATTATAAATGCCTATTTTGATGATGAACATGTTATTCATTATGAATATAGCCTAAATTTTATTAAGAAAAACGATACCCCTTATGTATTATTTCAAAATTTTAGAGATCTTTTTGGGTTTGTTGATAATCAGTGGAGAATAAATTTAGTAAGCAAGAAAAATCAGCGTGTGCTGTTTGAAGAATTAATGGGAGTCCGTTCAGAAAACGAGTACAGAACGGGAACAGCCTTTTCCTTATCAGAAATGACTTCAGGAGCTCAAATTTACGGATATAGTAGAATTGTTAAAGGGCTAAATACAACGTTGGAAGATATTTTGCATTTAACTTTTACAGCCTTTTTCAGAGAAAAATATGGTTTTGCAGAAAATGCTCGTTTTCTAATACCATCCGCTACAAATTCTTATTTTGAAAAAGTAAGGTTGCTTGCGCCAGAATTTGAGTCAATACTAAAACAGTTTAAACTTTATGTTGAAGATGGATTTATCGATTTTGAACTTTTACAGATATCTTCAGTACCTACAGTGATTAGTGATATACCAAGTCTAAATAGTAATAAATACATTTATTTCAATTCCGATAATAAAGAAATGGGTTATAGTTCAAGTTTATTATTTTCAGATCAGTCATTTTTAAATTACGTGGAGCCTTTCGCGGAAAAAAACTATAAAAATTTCTTTAGGCTAGCGTTAAATGAAAATTTGAATTACAACAATTTTGAGCAATACCAAAAACAACAAATCGATTTCTTGATAGAAAAAGATTTTTTCAAAGTTACAGATAATGAAATTCTAGAAATTGCGAATATTGAAAGACTGCTTATACTTCAAGATTTATATGAAAATGAATTTGCATCATATCACAGATATTCTTTAAAACTTCAAAATGAGGTTTTAAGAATGGTGGATGAGAAAATTTTATTTTTTGATAGTTCACTGTTTTCAAAATCTGAACAATCTTATTTTAACTATTTTCTTAATAAAAAAGAATTTACAAATGGGCTAGAACTGCGAAATAGCTATCTGCACGGAACACAGGCAAATCCTGAAGAGATTCAAAAGCATGAATATGCATATTTCTCCTATTTAAAATTGCTGGTTTTAGTTATTCTGAAGATAGAAGATGATTTGCAAATTGCTCTAAATATAGAAAAATAATACCATGTAACTTAATGTACTGGAAGGACTATATTTTACTTAGCGCTAAGTGCGTAAGTAAGTAATTCGCCAGCAATTTTCTGTAATTGTATTTCTTTCCACACTGTTTTCGTATTTTTAGGAGAGTTTATGTAGCAATTTAATTCATCATAAATTGTAATATTATGAAAACTAAATTGAAGATCATAAACTTCTATGTAAACGCAATTTTGCACTTTGTCAATGTAAATTTGTGCATCAAATTTTATGTTGTGATTATCTGTAACATATACTAAAAGTTTTGATACATGCTTTTTGAGCATACCATAATAAATTTCTCCTCTGAATTCTTTAGTTTTTATAGCTGCATTGATTAGGTTCATAGCGCATAAAATTACGAACAAAGCTTTTGTTGAGGAAGGTTTGCTATTTATAATATTTTTTGATTGAATAACCTGTTCACGATTTATGGTCGTTTTAAAATCCTTGATCTCTGATAATTGAATAAGATTTGATAATGCATCCAGCATATTTATTTGGTTTTTTAAAAAGCTAAAAGTAATGATAAAGCGTTGGAATGTTATAAATCTTTTGTAAAAAATGCCCGTAAATTTGAATCAAAATTAATTGCGGATACAATGGTTCCGCATTTTTTTTGGAAGAGTATTACTAAGCATACGTTTTGGAGATGTCGGAAATAATGACATGAGAAAAAGTGTATTCAACTAACTTTGCATGAGATGAATGTGAAAATTTATTAAAATTTTTCTAACACTGCAACAATTGGTCGTGAAATGATAGTTCTGAAATAATACTAAGCAGTAAAAACAATTTTTAATATGATTTAACTCTTCAAATCCACTACGGAAGAATTTACTAAAAGCTAGGACATGCGTGTCGGTATTCTTTGTCCATTCTGTCAATCATACTTCTTGTGTCGGAGGACTGATTTCGAAATGTCGTATTTTATCTTTGTACTTCATTTCCAAAATTATTTACAAAGTGGGGTGGGGGCAAGTGAATATTGAATGTGTGAAAAGATTATTTCTTTTTTTTGATTACTAAATGAGACAATGCCGGGTCATGTAAAAGACGTTCCAATTCTGAATTTACAATCTCAGCTATATCATCTTTTATCTGCAGATAATTGCGTTCAATCATGGTGTTATTTATGATCCGTACCGGACTGATCTGCTGATATGAATTCTCTTCTTTTTTAAGCTCATTATGATTATTTATTATTTCGGAATGGAATGTTTTAAGTTCAATTTTACAGTCAGGATTGTCGGCAGTCATGCCGACAAATTCCCCTGAACTTAAGCAGGAAATCTTAGATGCCGGAACTGCCGCTTCCAATTGTTTTGACCTGCTGACCGAGGTATCTGAGCTGTTAATTGAAAGGCTTTCACGTTCCTGCATTATTTTTCCAAAACGTTCAGAAAGCTGTTTGGCGGTGTCGCCGTTCACCTGACCGCTGATGATATTCCCGGTGATATTGAGTATGACATCTGCCTGCTCGCGGCCGTAATCTTTGCGCAGCTGGCTGAAGTCCTGAATCCCCAGACAGGTGCTTACTTTGTTGCTTCTTGCTGTAGCTATAAGACTGTCCATATTGTTGAGATAAATGGTAGGGAATTCATCAAATATCAGGCTGCTTTTAAGCCTGTCTTTCTGATTTACCTGCTTGATGAGCCTGCTCACAAAAAGGGAAAGCACAGCACCGTAAGTCTGGATTTTCAATGGATTGTTTCCCATGCAGACTAGCTTAGGATCTGCAGGATTATTAATATCGAGCGTAAAATCATTCCCGGAGAGTACATAATAAAGCTGCGCACTGGACAATCGTGCCATGGAAATCTTAGCGGAAGCGATTTGCCCCTCAAGCTGCTCCATGACATTGTTCAGATAGGCGCGGAAACAATTCAATTTTTATGACAAAGATAAACTGGATAACTACCGCTTGCACGAATATCCAGAAGCTTACAAGTTTAATCTCAGCAATGTGTTAAATACCCTTCCACTTAAAGGTGATGACGACGACTCATTTGAATCCCTTGCAAATTCTTTAAAAAAAGGTAGACGTGAAGAGGCGGTACTGCTTATTGAAGGGAGAGAAATGAAGGTTTTTTTAGAAGCAAATCCGCGTTTTAAGACACTCACGTTTTATAATGACAGGATGCAGAAGATTAGTTTGAGGGAGTTACAAAGTGGCTGTAAAGTCCAGCAGGTAAAGAAATCTGACATGCAATTTGAACGAGCTCCGAAAAAGTTGACACCTAAATTTTGAGCAATAAAAGCCATACTATGGATAGTATTAAAATCGCAACCATTTTTTTTCAAGCTATTGAAAATGACTTTCGGATCGGAACGACCCATATCGCGATATTTGCTGCACTGCTTCAGTTTCGTGCCACTAAAGACTTTATCAATCCTATACAGGCTTACAGTCTAGAAATTCAGAATATCGCTAAAGTGGTTTCTCCAAAGACTTATCATAAATGTATGAAGGAACTGGATTCTTATGGATACATAGTCTATGTTCCTACAAAAAATAAAAATAAAAGAAGCAGTATCTATTTTCATGTAGAATAATATAATTTTAGAAGTATGGAAGATTTTCTAACAAAAGACGATTTAAGACAATTTGGACTGATGCTGACTGAGTCCATGCGTACACTGATTTCACAAGCAATTCCACCAGTGAAAGATACTACCGAATCTTTATGGATTAAAAGCAAGTCAGTGAGAAAACTGCTTGATATATCTGCCGGTTCAGTCCAGAATCTTAGGATATCCAAGAAAGTGCGTTTTAAGAAAGTGCTTGGATCCTATTATTACAACAAAGAAGATCTTCAAAAACTTTTTGATGATGAAAAATAATAATAATGGGTTAAAAAAAAAGCATATTATGGATTACTTGTCAATGTATATCAATGATCCTAAACTTAATGTCTGGCATCTGTCAATTTTAACAGCCATATTAGGATTAGGGTATAGACAGGGGGAGAGAAGGAGGATAAAAGTCAGCCGCAGTAAGATTATGGAGTTATCGCACGTGAACACGCTGCCGACTTATCATAAATATTTCAAACAGCTACAGGATTTTGGATACATTAAATACAAACCATCTTACGATCCAGGCTATAAAAGCGAAGTAATACTATGTAAAAAGGGATTATCTCAAGATATTTGAGATAATCCCTTTTTTTAATTAATTATATCTTGAAATTATTGATCAAGAAGAAATGTTGTATTTCTTTTTGATAGCTTGTATTTCCTTTTCTAGTCTGTTGAGCGCAGCTATGTCTGGTTTAGATATTCTAGCCTCATTCTTATTGAGTTTTTTATTTAGAATAGACATTTCACGGCCAATCGTTGCCTGTTCTGTAATGGCATATGCTTCGGTCTGTTTGACAGATGCATGACCCAGCAGTTCTTTTACTACATTTATCGGAACGTTATTATTCAGGGTGACTGTACTTCCAAAAGTACGGCGCGCAACGTGGGTGGTCAGTGCAAAAGAAAAACCGCATAAATTGGCAACCTCTTTCAGATACTCGTTCATTTTCTGATTGGAAGAGACTGGAAGCACCGTACCGCGCTGAAGGCAGAGCGGGTGGTCTTTATATTTTTCAATTATCTTTAATGCTTGGGGAAGCAGAGGCACGTTAAATGAAGAATTGTTTTTCTGTCTTTCGGACATTATCCAGAGATTGCCGTCAATTCCTTCTTTGATATCTTTTCTTTTTAACTGATATGCATCGACATACGCCAGTCCTGTGTAGCATTGGAATACAAACACATCCCTTACGACATTAAGTCTTTCTGTCGTAAAACAATGTCTCTCCAGTTCATATAGTTCCTGTGTGGTAATAGGTTTCTTTACCAATTTTGTTTTTCGTCCCTTAAAGTTTTTAAACGGGTCTTTACTGATAATTTCATTGTCAATGGCTCGGATTACAATCTTTTTAAAATTTGCAATGTATTTCAGAGTTGTATTATTGCTGCATTCCCGAACTGTTCTAAGATAAAATTCAAAGTCCTTTACAAACTCAAGACTCAAATCCGAAAATTCGACATCATTTTTTTTAAACTTAAAGTTGATAAATGCGGTTAAATGATTTTTAGTAATAGTGAACCTATCCAGAGTTCCTTTTGCATAACCTTTTCCAAGCAATGATTTCATTTCATCATTATGTTTTTGGAATTCTTCCAGCACCTTTACTCGAGGTGTTACTCTTCCCAAGATATGATCCATAACTTTTTCGGCAGTTATGGGGTTTCCGCTGTGAATAATCTCCGTTTTAATTTCATGGATTTTAAAAGTCAATGAATCCAAAAAGTAGTTTAAAGACTTGGCATCTTCTTTGGTGCCGAGGGCGCGTTCTGTCTTTTGATCCCATCGGGTGAAGTCCCATCTTCTTTTGGTTGATGTTTCCTTAGTAATGCCATCAACGGTAATTCTAAGATGAACTGCTCTGATTTTACTTCCTTTGTGGGCGGTTTTTAAAAAAAATGCCATCCCAAAACTGTTCTCTAACATAATTCAGTTTTTTAGATTAATAAATATAGAATTATAGCTGTAAAAAAACAAGTCGTTAACCTCTTTAACCCCTTTATTTATAAGGGATTGCTTTAAAATTTGTGGCAAAATTTCTGTTGTGGTTTTTTTGCCACGATTTTGCCACAAAGATTTTGTGCAGTTTTAAAAAATATGAAAAGTGCAGTAAAAACAAAAAGCCTGCGAATCTTACGATTTGCAGGCTTTACCACGTTTTTTTCGGGCTTTTGAAAAGATTGAAAAACTTTCGTTTTCGCTTCTTTTACCCTTTTGGTGGGGAGAGCAGGATTCGAACCTGCGAAGTTCACACAGCAGATTTACAGTCTGCCCTCGTTGGCCGCTTGAGTATCTCCCCGATCTCAGCTATTGTGCTTAGTTGTTCTTAGCGGTGGCAAAGATAGCAACGTTTTCTAGATTTCCAAACAAAAAAATGACTTAATTTTAAGTTATTTTAAAGTTATTTTTTAATTCGCTGGAATTGAATAAAATAAAAATCTGCTAAATTGAAGTTTTTTTAAATTTGTCTTTAAAAATAAGAATATTCTCATGTTGTATTTGTGCTTTTTATTTTAGATTTAGGGATTAATAAAATCGTTAAGTGCTGTTTTTATTGATGTATTTGTGAAATATTATAAATATAGCCGAAAAAAAATCTGATAATAATATTTGAAATAGCTCTCTTTAATTTTTTTAAACTTTTTTTTCTAAATTTTCACTGTTAAGTTTCATGAGGATATAAAACAAAAAAATCTCCACAAGGGAGATTTTTCTATTATTTCAAAATAAAATTATTTTGCTAGCAATTCTTTGATTTTTGCTTTCAATTCGTCACCTCTTAAATCTTGAGCGACCACTTTTCCTGATGCATCAAGTATAAAAGTTGCTGGAATAGCTTCAACATTATATTGTTTTGCAATTGGCTCTTCCCAAAATTTCAGATTCGAAACATGAGTCCAAGTTAAGCCATCTTTTGCAATAGCTTCTTTCCATTTTGCAGCATCTTTATCCAAAGATACCCCAACGATATTTAATCCTTTAGAATGAAACTCTTTGTACAAAGCGACAACATGAGGATTTTCCTGTCTACATGGTCCGCACCACGAAGCCCAGAAATCTACGATTGTTACTTTGCCCATGCTTTCTTTAAGCGAAACTACTTTTCCTTCTGGATTTGGAGCCGAAAAATCAGCTCTTCATTTAGCGCTGCCTGGAGCTGGAGCTGTTGCACCAACTGATGGCATTTTTGCTTGACCAAATCTAGTTTTGATTTCTTTTCCAGGAGCAGTATTTTTTATAGACTCATCCAAAGTATTGTAAAGGCTTTCCAATTTTTTCATGTCAGCAGTTGGATCATTCAATAAACTTTGAATTATTAAAGCTGTAATGAAAGATTTTGGATGGTTTTCAGCATAAGCCAAATATTTCTTTTTGCTTCCTTCTTGTACTTCTTTTTGAATTTCCATGTATTGTTTCATCAAGCCATTGATAGTTGCTGTATCTTGTGCTTGTTGAGCTTGTTTCATTTTTTCGTTGTTCTTTTTCTGGAAATCAATTAAACTTTTTTGAGTTTTATTCATATCTTCCATGAAAGTTACATACTCGTCATTGTTGTAAGTTCCGGAGATTTTAGATTTATGGATACTATCTTTATCAATAGCAACTTTAATTTCTCCAGTTTCTAGAATAAATGGGATAGGTCCGTTTGCACCTTGTAATATTAAAGTATGAAAAGCTGGTTCTGTAACTTTTCCTTTTATTTCAAATTTTCCGTTTTCAACTTTTACTGTATCAAGAGAAAGTGGCATTCTTGTAGCAGGATCCTGACCTTGTAAGATAATAGTTTTTCCATTTTCAATTCCTGTAGCAGTACCAGTAATAAGGTATTCTCCATCTTTAACTTTACTGCAAGAAATGATAGCTGCAGAAGCTGTAAGTACAAAAAGTATTTTTTTCATTATAAAAAATTAATTAGTTAATTGATTTGTGCAACAAAAGTATCTAAAAATATAAAACATACAGAATTTTGCTGCCTAAAATTTTGTTATAGTTTTTTTTGCTTTAAAATGCCTAAAATCAGCGTGTTTGTTGGCTTAATTTGATCAAAAGATCTTAATAGGAAACTTATTTAAACGATCTGTGTTCAAATATTTGAATTTTGAGCATAAAAAAAGCACTCGTTTAATGGAGTGCTTTTTTATAAAATTTAGTAGTAAAAACTATTCTTGGTTTGTTTTCTTTCTCCAAGTAAAAGCGTTTAAGATATGTCTTTTTGCAAATCTTGCAGGAGAATCTGCATTTACCATTTTAACGTAAGTTGCTTTTGGAACACTAATGTATTCGTAAACACTTCCGTTAGAAAAGTCAATAATTAAACGTCCTTCAACAAATTTAAAATCTGTTATAGAACAAGTTGAAATTGTTTCTGTGTACTCAGGTAAATTAAGTTTGATAGTATCAGGGTGAATACTTACTAAGAAATGGTAAGCTTCGATGATCGTTTTGCTTTTTTCTTCTGCTTCTTTTAAACCAGCGTCATCACCTACAAATTTATCAGGATGAGATTCTTTCATCGCATTACGATAAATTGTCTTTAAATCTTTTAACTCTGCAGTTTTTTCTACGTTTAGTAACTTGCGGTATTCAACTATTTTTTTCATAAATAAAAGGTAACTACTTGTCTATTAGTTTGAAATCGTTTTGTTTTAGTTCAAATCGACAAATTTTTTGCAAAGGTACACTTTTTTTTAACTTTTTAGTTTTGATGCAAAAAATAATCGGTAAAGTTGGTTTATTAAAACGTTAATTGTTTTAGTGGAGTGTTTTTTTACTGCAATCCCGATAGCTATCGGGAGCAAGTTTTTTACGCAGAGTGCGCAAAGTTTTTTGAGAATCATTTAAAAATGAAAAGTTCGCAAAGCTTTGTATTAATAAAGCTTTGCGAACTTAATATATAGATCTAGCTCAGTCCTAAAATAAAATATCTTAGCGACCTTTGCGGTAAAAAATGCTCCGAATCTAAATTTGTGTTTAGCAATTTATCGCAAAGCGCGCAAAGGTTTTTACGCAGAGTACGCTAAGTTTTTTTGAGAATCATTTAAAAATGAAAGTTCGCAAAGCGATGTCTACACAAAGCTTTGCGAACTTAATATATAGATTCTACTTAGGCTCTTAATAAAATATCTTAGCGACCTTTGCGTTAAAAAATGACCCAGTCTTAAATGTTATGTGGAGTAATTTACCACAAATTACGTAAAGTTTTTTACGCAGAGTGCGCAAAGTTTTTATTTGAGAATCATTAAAATGAAAAGTTCGCAAAGCCATGTCAACACAAAGCTTTGCGAACTTAATATTTAGATTTTGCTTAGGTTCTTAATAAAATCTTAGCGACCTTTGCGGTAAAAAAAACACCCCCAACAAGCAACTTGAAACTAAAAAAACATGAAACCTGAAACAAAAAATTATTTCGGTTTATGATTCGCTTTATCGAAGTTTCTAGATTTCTTTGGATATTGTTTGTAGCTCATATCGCTTGGGTTTTCGATTATAGATTTAATCGTAATCCAATCGCCCTCTTTAAATTTAGCCTGAACCATTTTATAGTCTAAAAGATATACGCCACAGAAATAATTATTGTTTTCATCTTTTTCTATAATTCCCGTAAAAACTCCTTTTTGCGGCATTTTTTGCTCTGTATCTTTAGACATGATTTTTTGTTTTAAAATTAAAAGGCAAAGGTAAGCATTTAATGTTTGTTTTAGGGAGTTCCGTACAATCTGAGTATATTTGCACATGCAGAAAAATTTTAAGCCACATCCTAATTCCTTTAAAAATACGTTTTGTGCTTTTAGTGAGGTTCTTCCAGATGCAATTCAAGGATTGAAAAAACAATTTGAAAGCAAAGCAGGAAGTACTTATTATTATACTGAAGAAGGAATGTACCGCGTTTCGAATCATTGGGGAAGACTAGCGAATAGTAAGTGGCGTTTGATTGCCCGTAACCCCGATCCCGAGGCTTCGGGAGAATCTAAAACAAAGATAGGTTTTGCAAAGTGGGAAGAGTTTTATCCCGATAATGCCGAAGAAAAGTTATACTATATAAAAGCTGATTTAGAAAACAATCTTGCCAATTACGAGCACAAGAATAATCCAGAATATGATGGAAAAGCAATTTTAAGAACAAGTTTTGAAACTGCTAAAAGATTAAAACAAATTCGAAATTTGCAGCAACTGACCAATTGGGCAAAACATTTTGATTATGAAGATATTGATGAATTGCGGAAAGAAATCATCAACGAATTGATTTTTACAGAAAAAACGTTAGAACAAATTAAAAGAGAGGTGTAATGGGAAGAAATAACGAAAGAAATATCAAAAAGCATAATGATAAGCTCCACAAAGCTCAAGCAAAAGCTAAACAAGCCGAAATTTCAAGAAAAGAAAAGCTTAAAGAAATAGTAAAAAAATACAACGAAAGTAAAGAAGAAGAGAAATAAAAATATTTTCGCCACAGATTAAAAAGATTAGCACAGATTATTAAAAAAAATCTTTTGAATCCTTTTAATCTGTGGCAAAAACACGAATTAATTTTTTAGAAATACTAAATTAAAAATTAGTGAAAATTAGTGCAATTCGTGGCAAACAAAAGAATAAAACACAATGAACGCAAAATTTGAAACATTAAAAGCAGACGTACAAGAAATCATTGATTTAATTGCTGCAAAAAACGATAGGGAAGCCAACAATAAATTACTAGAAGTAAGCGAAAAATTAGATGAAATGATTGATTTTGCTGAAGAAGACGAAGAAGTGAGAGAAATTACCCGTTATCAGGTTTTGCTGAATCAGCTTCATGTAAAGATTAACGGAGAAGAACCACTTGATGGAGAGTAAAAAATGTTTCTGTGATACAGGATTGCCTTTTGATGACTGCTGTAATTTATATTTAAGCGGAAAACAAAAAGCACCATCAGCTTTAGCTTTAATGCGATCCAGATATTCTGCGTATGCAACTCATAATGCTGATTATCTGATGGAAACTACTTATGTTTCTGAAAGAAAATACTATTCGAAACCTGAAATATTAAGATGGGCAGTTTCGAATAAATGGCAACAATTGGAAATTTTGAGTTTCAGTGAAAATACAGTCGAATTCAAAGCTTACTTTTTAGATTCAGATAATAAACCACAAGTTCACTACGAATTTTCTACTTTTAAATTTGAAAATGGAGCTTGGTATTATGTTGATGGAAAGTTTGAATAATTATTATATCTAACACTGTTAGCTCGAGATTTTGGTTAAATATTTTAACTAAAAATTAATAAACGATTCGTTTTTCATAATTCCAAAAAGATGTAATTTTAGATTTATGAAAAACGAATTTAAAAAAGGCTTTTATTTTAAGACTTACGAAGCTCCTTTTCAGTCTCCGTTTGACAAACTTTTTACGATTTTTAAAGAGTTGATCACCCATACTTCGGGCGATTTTGATGAAGCAATCAACTGGCTTCGGGAACTGGACAACGAATATAAACTTACCGACGAAAATTATACAATCGACGATTTTATCGAAGACCTAAAGAAAAAGGGTTACATTAGAGATGAAGTTAAAGGCGATGGCAGTAATGGTTTTGGTATTACAGCAAAAACCGAACGAGCGATTCGTCAGCAAGCTTTAGATCAGATTTTCGGAAATTTAAAACGTTCTGGAAGTGGCAATCATAAAACCAAACATGCTGGAAATGGCGATGAACATACTGGAGAATTCCGCGAATTTAATTTTGGAGACAGTCTCGAGAGAATTTCTTTAACCGAAAGTCTCCGAAATGCGCAAATCAATAATGGTGTTGATGCTTTTAAATTGACAGAAAATGATTTGGTCGTCGAAGAAGCGCAATACAAAGCGCAAATGAGTACAGTTTTGATGATCGACATAAGCCACAGTATGATTTTATACGGCGAAGACCGAATCACGCCTGCCAAAAAAGTGGCAATGGCTTTAGCTGAATTAATCACAACAAGATACCCAAAAGATACGTTAGATATTTTAGTTTTTGGAAATGACGCCTGGACGATTCCGATCAAAGATTTGCCGTATTTACAGGTTGGACCATATCATACCAATACAGTTGCTGGCTTGCAATTGGCGATGGACATTCTTCGCAGAAAGCGAAATACCAACAAACAGATTTTCATGATTACGGACGGAAAACCGAGCTGCGTTCGCGAGCGTGACGGTTCCTATTATATGAACAGCAATGGACTCGATGAATATATTGTCGATAAATGCTATACACAAGCTCAGCAGGCGCGAAAACTTCATATTCCGATTACTACTTTTATGATTGCTCGAGATCCCTATCTACAGCGTTTTGTGAATCAGTTTACAGAAGCCAATCAAGGAAAAGCATTTTACACCGGATTGAAAGGTTTGGGTGAAATGATTTTTGAGGATTACGAAGCAAATAGGAAGAAGAGAGTTAAATAAGGTCCTAAGGTTCTGAGGAATAAAGGCGCTAAGGAAAGTGACAAAGAAACAAAGTAACAGAGAGGCAAAGGTTTTTTCGCATTGCTTAATCGTAGAGACGCACTGCAGTGCGTCTAACACAAGCAAAATAAATCAGCAAAATCTCCAAAATCTGCGGGAGAAATTATTCAATACTATTTAAATAATATAATTATAAACCTAGATATGAATCTACTAGACATAAAAACATTAGGCCAATTAAAAGCCTCTGGATATAAAACCAAATCAATCAAAGACGAATTGCGTAATAATCTTCGTGAAAAAATTAAATCAGGGAAGCCTGTTTTTGAAGGTGTTCACGGATTTGAAAATACCGTAATTCCAGAATTAGAACGTGCAATTCTTTCTCGTCACAATATCAATTTATTGGGACTTCGCGGGCAAGCAAAAACGCGTTTGGCTCGTAAGATGGTCGAATTATTAGACGAATATATTCCGTTTGTGGAAGGCTCTGAAATTAACGACGATCCGTTGAATCCGATTTCTCGTTTTGCAAGAGATTTGATTGCTGAGAAAGGTGATGAAACGCCAATTTCATGGTTGCACAGAAATGAACGTTTCTTTGAAAAACTAGCAACGCCAGACGTAACCGTTGCAGATTTGATTGGAGATGTTGACCCGATTAAAGCTGCAAATTTAAAATTATCTTATGCAGACGATCGTGTAATTCATTTTGGAATGATTCCGCGAGCGAATCGCTGTATTTTTGTGATTAATGAGTTACCTGATTTACAGGCAAGAATTCAAGTTGCATTGTTTAATATTTTGCAGGAAGGCGATATCCAAATTCGTGGATTTAAATTGAGAATGCCTTTAGATATGCAATTTGTTTTCACGGCAAATCCAGAAGATTATACCAATAGAGGAAGTATTGTAACGCCTTTGAAAGATAGAATTGGTTCGCAGATTTTGACGCATTATCCAGAAAGTATCGAGATTGCCAGAACCATTACCGAGCAAGAATCGAAACTGGATCAGAACCAAACTGATATTGTGTATGTTCCGAGTTTGGCTAGAGATATTTTAGAACAAATAAGTTTTGAAGCACGCGAAAGCGAATATATCGACAACAAAAGCGGTGTAAGTGCGAGAATGAGCATTACAGCGTTCGAAAACTTAATTAGTACAGCAGAACGCCGTGCCTTAATTTCAGGCGCCGATAAAACGACTTTACGTTTGTCTGATTTTGTTGGAATAATTCCAGCGATTACAGGAAAAGTAGAATTGGTTTATGAAGGAGAGCAGGAGGGAGCTGATGTTGTGGCTGAAAGTCTAATTGGATCTGCCATTCGAACTTTATTTCCAGAATATTTCCCAAAAATCGAAAAATTAGAAAAACCAGACGAGAAAACGCCTTATTCTGATGTAGTGGAATGGTTTTTCGCAGAAAGCGGTTTCGAATTATTAGATGACGCTTCTGATAAAGAATACAAAAGTATTTTAGATGAAATAAGTCCGTTAGATGATTTATTGAAAAAATACCAGCCTCAATTGGCAAAAGAAGATGTGTATTTCATGAAAGAATTTATTCTTTGGGGATTGGTAGAATATAAAAAACTGAGCAAAGACCGTTTTGCAAAAGGAAATCAGTTTAGAGATATTTACGGAAGTTATATCAGTAAGTTTTAAACTGTTTACGATTTAAAGATTACATTAAACCCAACGGATTTTAAAGTCTGTTGGGTTTGTTTTTTTAAACACATAGAAACATAGATTTTTAGATTTGTAAAAAAGATAATTGAAAGAAACTAGTTTGTAACACATAGTTTTTTCGGTATTAAACCCGACAGGTTTTTAAAAACTGTCGGGTTTGCTTTTTAGAAACATAGCGAGAGATTTGTCATCCTGAGGAACGAAGGATCACACTCGTGAATCGACAAAGATTGGTCAAATTTCTTTTCGGAGCTTCTTGTGTGATCCTTCGTTCCTCAGGATGACAAACCATCCCCAAACAACTATGTGAATTTTAAACAAGTGAAACGCCTTTTCTAATTTTGCAATCCCGATAGTTATCGGGAATGTTCCTATATGTTTAAATAAAAAGTAACCTGGACTAGTGTGTTTTTCAAAACCGGTTGAATCATTTTCTCTGTTAATACCTTACTTTTACAATCCAAAAATCAATTTATGTTATTCCTTGTATTAAGTATTCTTTGCAGTGTTATTGTTGGTGTGATTTTCAAGATTTCCAGGAAATATAATGCTAATGCATCACAAATCATTTCCTTCAATTATATAGCTGCGATTACGCTTTGTTACTTTACTTTTACGCCAGATCTTAATGCTTTAGATCATAATGCGCCGTTAGAAATTTACACTTCAGTTGGAATTTTGCTTCCGATTTTATTTTTGTTTTTGGCGCTTTCCATAAAATATATGGGAATTGCAAAAACAGATGCAGCTCAAAGATTGTCATTATTTATTCCGATTTTGGCGGCTTGGCTCTTGTTTAATGAAGGATTCAATACCTATAAAATTATTGGGGTATTAGTTGGTTTCACAGCGCTTTTATTCATCTTAAGAAAACCTACAGAAAATACACAAAACAAATGGATTTATCCCGCAACAGTTCTGCTTGGTTTTGGAGTTATTGATATTCTTTTCAAGAAAATAGCGTTATATACTGTTGTTCCTTATACAACATCTTTGTTTTTTGTCTTTCTAATTGCTTTTGCTGTTTCTATTCTTATAGTTATATATAAGTTATTTATAGCAAAAGAAAATTTCGTTTTAAAAAGCATTCCTTTCGGGATATTGGTTGGGATTTTCAACTTCGGAAATATATTATTCTACTTAAAAGCGCATAAAGCATTTGCAGAAAATCCATCAACGGTTTTTGCAGGAATGAATATGGGGGTAATTATTCTAGGAACTCTTATTGGTGCATTTTTCTTTAAAGAAAAACTATCTAAAATCAATATTTTGGGATTATTTTTAGCGCTAATTGCCGTTGTTTTTATATTTTTTTCGCAATTACAATAATTTTTTTTAGAGCGTAATCCTTTAGTTTACAGTTGTTTTAATAGATTAATGAAAATTTGCACAAAACAAACTCTACTAATTCTATAGAATTTATAAATATATTTTTGTAGATTTGCTTCAACAATGAAAAACTATAGCCAAAATATAACGACGTCTTTCACCTGCAGCTTTGCGATGTGCTGTATGATGAATCACGTTTTGAAATGGCGTTAATAGAGAAAGTACTTGTTAGTTATTTTTTTTTTAGCCTTTCATTGCACCATGAAAGGCTTTTTTTTTGAATCATTAAAAAATCAAGATATGAGAACCGACAGAAATATGAAAATTTTGATGCGCAGCTGCCTGATAAAGATTCCGTGTTGCATCTGATTTGAAGAATAAAAATAAAAGCATCTTCAAAAGAGAAGAAGATATATAAACATAAAAAAGATAACCCAAACCTAAAAAAACTATATAATATGAGCTCAGAAATTATAAAACACAATCCGTTTCAATCGATGATTGATCGCTTTAATATTGCTGCAGAAATTTTAAATTTAGATGATTCTATTCGTCAAAAACTACAGCGTCCAGAAAAACAAATCACGGTCAACTTTTCGATTACATTAGATAACGGAAATGTTCAGAATTTTGAAGGATATCGTGTAATTCACAACACGGCTTTAGGACCTTCAAAAGGTGGAATTCGTTATGATACTGCTGTAAATATTGATGAAGTAAAAGCACTTGCCGCCTGGATGACCTGGAAATCTGCTGTAACTGGAATTCCATTTGGTGGAGCAAAAGGCGGCATTATTTGCGATCCTAGAAACCATTCTAAAACTGAATTAGAAAAAATTACAAGAGGTTATACCAAAGCTTTGGCAGATATTTTCGGACCAGAAAAAGATGTTCCTGCTCCGGATATGGGAACAGGACCAGACGAAATGGGCTGGCTGATGGATGAATTTTCTATTTTGCACGGAAGACCAATTCATGCCGTAGTTACAGGAAAACATCTTCATTCTGGAGGATCTTTGGGTAGAGTAGAAGCAACGGGCAGAGGAGTAAGTATTATCACTCTTCTAGCGCTTCAGAAATTAAAAATAAGACCTGCGAGAGCTACAGCGGCAATTCAAGGATTTGGAAATGTTGGACTGCATTCTGCTTTATTTCTACACGAAAAAGGAGTAAAAATTGTGGCTGTAAGTGACGTTTCTGAAGCATTTTACAATCCGAACGGAATTAATATTCCTGAGCTGATTTTATATTATAATCTGAATAATAAAACTATAAAAGGATATCCGAATTCGGTTGCCATAAAACACGAAGATTTATTGCTTTTAGATGTTGATGTATTAATTCCTGCTGCAAAAGAAGATGTGATTACACAGAAAAATGCGAAAGATATTCAGGCAAGAATTATT
This sequence comes from Flavobacterium ustbae, assembly GCF_003946915.1. Lineage (GTDB taxonomy): Bacteria > Bacteroidota > Bacteroidia > Flavobacteriales > Flavobacteriaceae > Flavobacterium > Flavobacterium ustbae. The sequence goes on along the minus strand of NZ_RPOC01000005.1, from coordinate 16,941 downwards.
ATTGAAGCAGCAAACGGACCTGTTTCTTCAGATGCAGATCAGATTTTACATGAAAAAAATATATTAGTTGTTCCTGATATTTTGGCTAATGCGGGCGGTGTTACCGTTTCTTATTTCGAATGGCTTCAAAATTCGCTTTTAGAATCTTGGAGAATTCAACAGATTAATAAACGTCTGGAAGATATTTTAGAAAAAGGTTTTGATACTGTTTTTAGAGTGGCAGTAAAACACAATGTAACGCCTCGTATTGCAGCTTATATTATTGCTTTGAAAAAAGTAGCCGAAACGCAGTCGGTTAAAGAGGTTGCGCTAGAAGCACCTCAATATAAGCAGAATTAAAATCAGGTTTACTTCGTAAAAGATCATTTTCGTTGATTACGTTTTTCTTTAACTCTCTATAAGAACGTAATTGATGGAAATGTCTTTTTCGTTTGACTTATTAAAAGATGAGTAAAATTATTAAACACATAGAAACATTCCCGATAGCTATCGGGATTGAAAACGTAGAAAAGGCGTTTAACTAGCTTTAATAAACATAGCAGTTTGAGAAAGGTTTGTCATCCTGAACAAAGATCTCCGCAAGTAACTTGACAAAGATGCTGAGTTTTTTTGCCACAAAGTCACGAAGTCGCGAAGTTTTTTTAAGACAAAAGTTTGTCATCCTGAGGAACGAAGGATCGCACAAGAAACTCCGCAAAGAAAATGCTACCAACCTTTGTAGATTCCCGAGTGCGATCCTTCGTTCCTCAGGATGACAAGCAGAAGTAATCTATGTGCTAGAAACTAGTTTCTTTCAATTGTCTTTTCGCAAAACTAAAAAATCTATGTTTCTATGTGTTTAAATAAAATTGCTCATAAATAATTTTTAGAATCGAAAAGTATCATACAAATGAAAAATATCAATTTTTTAGCATTTGCCATGCCGGCCTTTTTTCTTTTTTTGTTTTTGGAATATAAGCTTGCCCAACGCAAAAAAAGGTCTGAAATTTTTAATTATGAAAGCTCTGTGTCTAATATTTCTATCGGAATTGCCGAGCGTTTGATTAACTTATTTATCGCGGCCAGTTTTTACCAATTGTATTATCTAATTTATGATGATTATAGGCTATTTGATATTCCAAGTAATGCATTAGTATGGTTTGCCTTAATTCTAGCGACCGATTTTGTCTGGTATTGGTACCACAGATTAGGACATGAAGTTAATTTTTTCTGGGCGGCGCATATCGTGCATCATCATAGCGAAGAATTTAATTTTACGGCTGCAGCGAGAATTACAACATTTCAGGCAATTATTAGAACTGGATTTTGGTGTATTTTGCCGTTAATTGGTTTTCATCCTACAATGGTGATTACCATGCTGATTGTTCATGGCGCTTATTCGTTCTTTACTCATACTCAGCTTATCGGCAAAATAAAATGGCTGGAATATGTTTTTGTAACGCCTTCAGTTCATGGCGTTCATCACGCTTCTGATGAAAAATATTTGGACAAAAATTATGGTGATATGTTTACTTTTTGGGATCGTCTATTTGGAACTTTCCAAACCGAAGAAGAAAAACCAAAATATGGATTAACGCATCCGCTGAAAAGCTATAGTTTCTTGTGGCAGCATTTTCATTATTATTTCGAAATCTACGAATTAATGAAACGTTCCAAAGGATTTAAAGCCAAATGGAAAGCCGTTTTCGGTAGCCCTGCCGATATGGATCAGGATATTCGTCCGATTCTAGAAAAGCGATTTCTGCAAGATAAAGCTGCTCCAAATCAAAGGCTTCGATTTAAAAATTACCTTTACATTCAATTAGGAATCTGCACGTTTATTTTAACCGTTTTCACCTATTATTTTGATTATTTAGAAAGTTATGATAAGCTATTTGTACTTTCTTTGGTTATTCTAACTTTAATCAATTGTGGGGCTTTATTAGAACAGCGCAAATGGATTTACTATTTGGAATATGCTCGCCTCGCCTTGATTTCGACTTATTTCTTATACGAAGAAGATTTATTGGCGTTCTTCTTTGTGCCTATAGCAGTAATGATTTTCGCAGAACAGCTGTTTTCATTGAGTAAACGCTATCAAAATGTTGTTTTGCAGTTAGAGGCTTCGGAATGAGAAATAGCCACGAACTCACGAATTTTCTTTTTCCAATCAATTCGTATAGTTATTAGCCACGAATTCACGAATAATTTTAAAATCTATGCGGATAGAATTAGTTTAATTCGTGAATTCGTGGCTGATAATTACACGAATTTTTGTTCAAAATGATATGTGAAATTTATACGCAACGATTATACGATGTGATTGGAAAAAGAAAATTCGTGAATTGCTTCGCCTATTCGCTATCGCTCGGGTCGTGGCTAAAAAAAACTTAGAACCTTACTATCTCAGAACCTCAGAACCTCAGGACCTCAGAACCTCAGAACCTTTTATCAAATCGTCTTAATCTCCATAATTTTCTGCTCAAAAGTATCTTTAAAATCAGATTTGCTTTTAATTCTGGTTTTGTACGTATAAATGGTAGCTACAGAAAGTTCTAGGAATTCTGCCATTTGACTGCTGTCTTGAATTCCTAATCTATAAAGAGCAAAAATTCGCAATTCGGTATTTAGAAGTTCCCCTTTTTTAACAATACATTTATGATCGTTTGGGAATAATTTGTTGAAATCGGTTACGAATGTTGGGAACAATTTCAAGAAGATTTCGTCAAACTGATGAAAAAGATTTTCGCGTTCTTCTTTTACATTGTAACGTTTTAAACTCGCAATAACTTCATCTGTTTTTTTGGTGATGATTTTATGCAAAGTACTCTTCTGAATATGGTCAATTTTATTAATGAAAGCCGAAGTTGCTTTAATAAAATACGTAATATATTCTTCTTTAATCGCATTGGCTTCGCTCAAACTCACATTCATTTCCTGCAATTGCAAGTACGAGTTGGCCATGATTTTTCTTGCTTTATTTTTTTCTTTTAATTGTTTGAAAATAATACCAAGAAAAACAAAAATAATAACAGTAAGAATCGTCAAAAGAATAATGATTTTTTCGAGTTTATCATTCTTATCTTTTACATTGTTCAGCTGTGCTTTTTCTATAATGGGCAGAATCGACGAAATCTCAATTTTTCGATGTCTGGCATTATAAAAAGTAGCGTCATCCATTGCGATATTGATGTATTCGTTGGCTTTATCCAAATAGCCCATTTTAAAGAGTTCATTGGCTAAATTTCTAAGTGCCACCGTTTCTTTTGTCGCATTTTTAACATCAGCAATTGCGGCTAAAGCCAAATATTGAATCGCTTTTTTGGTATAACCTCGTTCCGAATAAATATAACCAAGACTCGAAGTCGCGATTCCGTAATAATCGGGAGGCAGATTATAGTTGTTAATCCAATAGCTGAAGGCAAACTCGGCACCGCGCCAATCTTGCTGTTTGAGGCGTTTTAAACTTTCTGCGGCCCAATATTCATTCGTATTGGTTCCGATTAATTCTAAAGCTTTCTTTAAAAAATGATTTCCCTGCTGTACATAATGAATGTTAAAACGCTGATCACGGTTGTAATCGGCCAGATCATAGTATGCACGTGCTTTTATGTTATAATATTCAAATTTGTTTTTGATGTCCAGTTTGGTGTCATCAATAACATCGAGCGTATCAATTGCTTCTTTAAAAAGTCCCGAAGATAGAAGCACAAAACCTTCTTTTATTCTACTTTTAGATAAAAACTTTGGATCTTTTAAAATTTTAGCCTTGATTTTAGATTGCTCTAAATAGTAATAAGCCGAGTCGTATTTAAAAGATTTGTATTCGTCAAACAAGGCCATATAACAGTTGTACAGCTCTTCATTGTTTTGGTTGAGTGTAAACTTCGATACGTTTTTCTTTAAAATTTCAATTTTTCGATATTTCTGTTTCAGGTAAACCTCTTTTTTTAAGAGTACCTGATCTAATTCTTCAAGATAAGGATTCGTCTCTTTCGCAGTAAGAGAAAAACCTCCTAAGAAGAAAAGCAGCATCAATATTCTTTGCATGATTTTGTTTGGTTTAGGGAAAAGGTTGGTTGATTGGTATAGTTAGTTAATTCGTTTTAAAATTAAGAATAAGTTTGAGATTAAGCTAAACCTGTTTTTATGGAATTTTATAAATTGTTCAATAACATAGCTTTAAAAGGTAATTTTCTGAATGAAAATAAGCTGTAAATGTTAAAAACAGGTAATTTATTTGCAATTATACAATAAAAACTACGTATAAATATTCATTGTAAAAAAAATATACCAAATATTTTACATATTGTCATTTTTACCATTTAAAAAAACTCCTTTTTCATCTAAACAGCGTCTTGATTTTTCTATAAAGATAAAAAGTGTAAATAATTGATTACTATTTAGTTATGGTTTTAGTTGTTTGAATTTCATCTTGATTTTTATCAGATTTTTTTTTTAGGATTTATTTAACGTCTAGTTTCGCTGTATCCTTTTGAAAGGGATAACAAACTAACGAAAACCAAAAATTTATGAAATGTAAAAGTCTTTATTGGCTAGCTTTTATGATGTGTTTTTTTGCTATTGGATGCGATAACACAGATGACGAAAGCTACGTAGATCCGATTACCCTTTATGAAAAAGTAAATGGAAATTGGGGATTAACAAATCTGAAAATGGTTGATGAAGTTGCGAAAGCAAACAAAATCGAACCAAACGAAGAAAACTTGAGTACTTATTTCAACTACGAAGATTTTAAAATCAAATTTAATGTAGATGAAAATAATAATCCGACAAGTTATGAAGTAACTGGAGATGTGCCTCCATTATTTGCACCAAAAGGGTATTGGGCACTTAGCTCAGCTTTTCAACAGACTAATGGCGTTGGAACAAAAATCTATTTGTACAGTGATGCACAGAAAACGCAAAAAACAGATGAATTGAGATTGATGTCGGTTCCAGGAAAAACTCAAGAAATGCAACTTCAATTGGCGCATTCTTCTGGCGGTGTAGATTTTGTTTCTTATGTGTTTAAATTAAATGCTATTAATTAAAAAGTAATATGAAAAAGTTTATATATACAATTTTAATTGCCTTGTTGATGGCTCCTAATTTTATTCAGGCGCAAGAAGCTGCTGGAGCTGTAGGGCCAATGTCATCATTTCCTGTGGTGTACAAGTATGATGAAAAAGTCACATGGTATTTTGATATGTCGGCATCGACATTTGCGGAGACAGAAGATTTATACATCTGGATTTGGTCTCCATCTGAACCAGATGCGGGAAACTGGGAAAACTCTTCTGATTTTGCAAAACTGAAATACGAAGGAAATAAAATCTGGAGTTTTACTTTGACTCCGACAGTTTATTTTTCTAAAACTCCAGAAGAAATTGCTGCAAGTGCAGGATTCTGGTTTCGTTTAAAGAATAAAAATGGTTCTAAACAAAGTGATGTTGGAAATATGCCATACACTGATTTTTCATCGTTTTATACTGCAAATGAGGTAATCAGATCGTATCCAGAAAAACCTTTAGTTGATAAGCCGGTAAGTATTTTATTCAATTCTAATTTGAAAGATGGTTTTGCTGGTGTGCCAAGTGTTCACTTTCATAGTGGGTTAAACAATTGGGCTGTTTTGCAAGAATATCAAGCATGGCTTCCAGAAGTTTCTGAAAAAACAAAATTGAAAGATCTTGGTAATGGTTTTTATAGAATGGATTTGATTCCGCAAGAATATTACAATACCGAGCCAGGTTTTGTTATGGAAAATATTACTTTCCTAATGGTAGCAAAAGACTGGACAACCAATTCTGGCGATCAGATTATTTACGCAGGAGAGTTTATTCCGCCGCCGCCGCCAAGTTTTGCTTTCTTTCCGTCACAAATCAGTCAAAAGGATTTTCTTGGAATGTCGAGAAAAAATAACGAGGTAGGAGTAAACAAATTAATCTACACGATAACAGCTGGACCAAAAATAATTTCTGGTGAGTTTACTGGAGGAACTGCAGAAATTAAAGGTTTTGTCAATCTAGTTTCAGAACTAAACGGAGTTTCAAATTTAAGTGAAATCCATGTTTTGGTAAAAGACAATAAAGACAAAACGATTTCGGATACGACGATTCCGCTTAAAACTTTAGATAAATAATCACTAGTAAATTAAAACCAATTCTAATGAATAGTAAAAATACAAAAAGCGTCCTGCATCAAATGTGGACTGCTAAAGGAGCGGTATTGATGATTTTTATGCTTTTTCTTTCTGCTAGCACTTTCGCGCAGACGAAAAAACAAATCTCAGGAACCGTTTATGACAATACTGGAACGGTATTGCCGGGAGCTTCTATCATTGAAGTAGGAACAAAAAACGGAACTACAACAGATTTTGATGGTAAATTTAGTCTTCAGGTAGCCGTAGGAGGTGCAATCGAAGTTTCGTTTATCGGATCGACAACACAAAAAATTCAAGTTACGGGAAGTACTTCAAATGTTGAAGTACGCCTGCAAAATGACGGATACACATTGGCAGAAGTGCAAGTAGTTTCTGTAGGTTACGGAAAAGTGAAAAAATCAGATTTGACTGGCGCAGTTTCTACAGTTGGAGCAGATGATTTAGTAAAAGGAACTATTTCTTCTACAGAACAAGTTTTGCAAGGAAAAGTAGCAGGATTGAATATTATTCGTCCTTCTGGAGATCCAGCTGCAGGGGCTACAATTCGTCTTCGTGGAGGAACTTCTTTAACAGCAAGCAACAGTCCGCTAATTGTGGTAGATGGTATTGCGGGAGTCGATATTAATGTGGTTCAGCCTTCGGATATTAAATCGGTTGACGTTCTTAAAGATGCTTCGGCAACGGCGATTTACGGTTCTCGTGGAGCAAATGGAGTAATCATGATTACAACAAAATCGGGAACAAAAGGCGTTTCTGTTGTGTACAACGGACAAACGGGGATTGGTTATGTAAATGATAATTTAGATCTTCTTTCAGCAAATCAATGGAGAGGTTATGTTCGCCAGAATCAGATTGCAGATGCGGTAGATTACGGCGCAAATACCAACTGGCAGAAAGCAATCGAGCAGACATCAGTTTCTCAGTCACACACTTTGAGTATCAATTCGGGTAAAGCAGACAGCGGTTTTAGAACTTCTCTTTCTTACCTAGACAATCAAGGAGTTATAAAAAAATCTGGATTGGAAAGATTAAGCGGTAATGTAAGCGCTTATCAGTTTCTTGGAGACAATAAAGAAGTAAAATTTGATATGGGATTATTTGCAAATATTGACAAATGGCACCCAATTGATTACAGAATTTTTGAAAGAGCTTACAACTTAAATCCAACGATTCCGGTTTACGATTCTAACGGAAATTTTAGTGTTGTAACAGGAAATATTTACGAAAATCCAGTTGAGATTTTAACAAACAGAACCTTTGATAACGAAAGACACAGACTTTTAGGTTATTTTAAAACAGATGTAAAATTCTTAAATGACTTTACGGCTACAGCAAATATTTCGTTAGAACACAATGCTGTAAAAGGAGGTACTTACAAACCATCTTATGCTGTTATGGAAGGGCAAACTGAAGGCGGTTTTGCACAAAGAACCTATGCAGAATATACCAATGCGCAAGGCGAACTTTATGTAAATTACAGCAAAGTTATAGACAAACATAACATTAGCGCTTTGGCTGGTTATTCTTACCTTGAAAATATCTACGAAGGTTTTGGAGCACAGAGAGGAGGTTTTGTAACAGATGCTTTTAGTTATAATAATTTAGGAGCTGGTTACAACTATCGTTTAAGTGATGTGTATTCATACAAAGGAAAATCAAATTTAGTTTCTTTTTATGCTCGTGCTAACTACGGTTACGACGGTAAATATTTATTGACTGCAACGGTAAGACGTGACGGATCTAGCCGTTTTGGAGAAAACAATAAATGGGGAACTTTCCCATCTGCTTCTGCGGCATGGAGAATTTCTAACGAAGAGTTTATGGAATCTTCAAAAGGCTGGTTAGATAATTTAAAACTGAGAGTGGGTTACGGAGTTACTGGAAATCAGGACGGAATTGGTGAGTACAAATCGCTTTCTATTTTAGGAGTTGGAAGTGACAGTTATTACGATCCAGTTACTAAAACGTGGAGTTTGGCTTATTCTCCAAAACAAAACCCAAATCCTGATTTGAAATGGGAATCTACAGAACAGATTAACGTTGGTTTTGATTTTGGACTTTTCAACAGAATTACAGGATCTTTTGAATATTATTCTAAAACAACAAAAGATTTATTATATACTTACGAAGTGCCTCAGCCTCCATATTTAGTAGGAACGATGTTGGCAAACGTTGGTGAAATGTCAAACAAAGGGGTTGAGTTGACTTTGAATGCAGACATTATTAAGGGAGATAAATTCAATTGGAATGCCAATTTAACGCTTGGACACAATGTTCAGAAAATCGAAAAACTTTCTAATCCAACATATAAAACAGATGTTATCTACAGCGGATCTCTTCATGGTCTGGCGGGTATGTCTGGACAGTATTCGCAAATTATTGCTGAAGGATATCCAGTTGGAACTTTCTGGGGATTCAAAAATGCTGGTTTAGATGCAGATGGAAAAATACAGTATTACAATGCAGCGGGAGAAATAGTTGCAGAAAGTGCGTTGGTAGATGAAGACAAGACAGATTTAGGAAATATTCAGCCAGATTTGACTTTAGGTATTGGAATGAATTTTACTTACGGAAATTTTGATCTTGGAGTTTCTGGATACGGAATGTTTGGACAAAAAGCTTTGAATGCTACAAATATGATGTTGAACGACCCAAACAGATTACCAGCTTTCAATGTGCCAGATTCTTTCTTAAGCAGCGGTATTACTTCTGCCCCTAAGTATTCTGATTATTGGATCGAAGATGCTTCTTTCTTCAGACTTCAGACCTTAACTTTTGGTTATACTTTACCATTGAAATACAAAAAATCTAAAGTGAGAATGTATGTAATGGGAGAAAACTTATTTGTAATTACAGGTTACAAAGGTGTAGATCCAGAGATTGGTTTAAATGCTCAGGACGGAATTAATCAAACTGGAAGAATGGATACAACCGGTTTGGCCGCTCCTGGAATTGACAGATACAACAATTATCCTCGACCAACTACAATTTCTGTTGGACTAAATTTTACGCTGAATAACTAAGCGAATTGATAACCATAAAATATTAACAATGAAAATCAAAATAACAGCAGCAATACTTTTAAGCATGCTTTTTACGGTATCATGTACAGATTTGGACGAACAGCTGTATGATCAGGTAGAAGACGGAAATTTCGGAAATACAACCAAAGAAATCGATGCGCTGGTAGGTGGGGCTTATTCTTCGTTAAGAGGATTCTCTGATGCAATTTCCAATAATTATCCAACTTGCGAATATGTTTTCTTTTTGAATGAAGTAGTTTCAGATGAGGCTACAATACCGACAAGAGGAACCAACTGGTATGATGGCGGTCAATATCAAGACGCACAAAAACATACTTGGAAAGCAGATAATAGAATGATTCTTTCAGCTTGGCGTTACAATTATACCGGAATTGCTAAGATTAATGCGATCATTTATCAGATCAATAAATCATCTTTGACTGATAAAGCTAAAGAACCGATTTTTGCAGAATTAAAAGCGCTTAGAGCGTATTATTACTACAATCTTTTAGATTTATTTGGAAATGTGCCAATCGTAACCAATTTTGAAGATACAGATCTTCCGACCAATTCAACAAGAAAACAAGTTTATGATTTTGTTGAAAAAGAATTGACAGATGCGATTCCGTTTTTAAATCCAAATCCGGTATATTCTAAATTGACTAGAAATGTAGCTTATTCTATCTTGGCTAGATTGTATCTTAATTCAGAAGCCTTTATTGGCCAGGCACGTTGGCAAGATTGTATCGAGATGTGCCAGAAAGTTACAGGTTACAGTTTGACACCAGATTTCTTTGCCAATTTTGTAACAGAGAATCAGACTTCGCCAGAAATTATTTTTGCTATTCCTTACGATTCAAAAGCAGGAACAGTAGGAAATTACATGAACTCAATGTCTGCGCATTACAATCAAAAATTAGCCATTTCTGCAATTCCAAACAACTACCCTTGGAGTGCAAACGGAATGTGCGCACAGCCTGGTGTTTATTCTGCTTTTGCAGATACAGACAAGAGAAAAAAATGTATGCTTCAAGGCGATCAGATCAATTTGGCAACAGGAAGTGTAATTATGATGGACAACGGAGAACCGTTAACGTATACAGAAAACTTAACAAGTTTAGAAGATGCAAAAGAGAATGAAGGAGTTCGTTTGGCAAAATACGAAATGAAAGCAGGAGAACAATGGGAACGCGATCACGATTTTGTTTTAATCCGTTATTCAGAAATCTTGATGATGCAGGCAGAATGTTACGTTCGTTTAGGCTCACCAGATTTAGCTAGACCATTTGTACAGCAAGTAGCGGCTCGCGCTGGAGAAGAATTGCCGGCAACTATTGATCTAGCATTTATAAATCAAGAATTGTTGAAAGAATTTACATTCGAAGGAAGAAGAAGAACAGACAACATTCGTTTCGGAACATTCTTCGAGCCATGGTGGTCAAAAGGCACAACGGAAAAATACAGAGCAATTTTCCCAATTCCGAGTACTGTTATGACAACAAATAAAAACTTGAAACAGAATCCTGGATATCCTCAAAGCTAGATTCTTAAATGTCAGTCTTCCATGTTGGTTAGTCGTGGAAGGCTGACATGTTTTTCAGCATTTTATATATGTTTTTATAAATATATTAAAAAGATTTTTTCACGCAGATTTTGCAGATTATAGCAGATTTATTTTAAATCTGACAATAATTAATCTTTATAATCTGCTTAAATCTTTTTTAAATCTGCGTGAAAAAAATCCTTTTAGTTAGTGAGAAATAAAATACATCAACATGAAAAAATATATTACATCATTGTTTTTTGGTTTAATGAGCATTGTAATGGCGGCTGGCTGCAGCAGCGATGACAAAGGCTCATACCAACCAGTAGAACCAGAAGTTACAGCACCTGTTGCGATTGAGAAAACCAACAGCACCAAAATTTATATGCACTATATGCCGTGGTTTGAAACCAACGAAAGCAGTGCCGATAAAAAATGGGGATATCACTGGACAATGGCAAACAAAAATCCGAACAATGTAAATGCAAGCGGCCGAAGAGAAATTGCATCGTATTATTATCCGCTGATTGGTCCTTATCACTCAGGCGATAAAAATGTGATCGAAAATCATTTGCTGATGATGAAATATTCAGGAATTGATGGAATTCTGATCGATTGGTACGGCACTTACGATGTCAATGATTATAGAATGATCAAAGAAAATACAGATGAACTTATAGAAATGCTGGACAAAGTAGGTTTAGAATATGCTATTGTTTACGAAGACCGATTTTTGACTAATGTTGTCAATGCTGGAAAAGCAATTTCGGTAACCGGCGCTGCCAAAACAGATTTGGCTTTTGTAGAAAAGAATTATTTTTCTGATGCTAATTATATTAAGATTAATGGCAAACCACTTTTAATGAATTTTGGGCCAATCGTTTTGCAAACTCCCGCTGAATGGACCAATGTCTTTAATACGCTGACGGTAAAACCAACTTTTCTAACACTTTGGGATCATTCTGTAAAAGCAGGAGCAAATGCTGCTGGCGAATATGCATGGGTGTATAAAGACAATAGTTTTTTAACCAATTTTTATACCAATACCAAACCTAAATTGGGTGTTGCAATGGGAAGCGCTTATCCTGGTTTTAAAGATTTTTACGCTCAAGGCGGAGGCGGTGCTGCGATTGGTTGGACAATTGAACACAACAATGGAGCGACATTGGATGAAACGCTTGCTTTAGCAAAAAATGCGAATGTAAATTACCTGCAGCTAATTACGTGGAATGATTTCGGAGAAGGAACTATGATTGAACCAACAGTTGAATTTGGATATTCTTTTATCGAAAAAATCAAAACTTTTGCTGGAGTAAAAAGTACAGAAAATATATTTCCTGAAATCAGTAAGCTGTATGATTTACGTGTGGCGAAAAAAGGAAATGCAGACGCTCAGAAAAAACTCAATCAGGCATTTAATTATTTTGTTTCAATGCAGCCTGCAAAAGCAAAACAAGTAATGAGCGAAATATAATAGAGCTGTAATTAATACAATTTAAATAATGAAAAACAGAAAATACAGCTATTGCCTAATAGCGCTTGTATCGGTGGTGATGCTAGCCTGCAGTACTAAAAAAACGTATAAAATCAGTTCTCCAGAAAAAATCTCTGAATTAATTTTTGAATTAACTCCATCTGGACAGCCTCAATATAGTTTTTCTTCTAACGGAAAATCGGTTATTGAACCTTCTCTTATGGGATTTGAGTTTCAAGGATTAGCCAAAATGACCGATGGTTTTGAAGTGGTTTCTACTGAAGAAAAATCGGCAGATGAAACTTGGGAACAGCCTTGGGGCGAATTCAAAAAAGTAAGAGATCATCATAACGAACTGATTGTTCACTTAAAAGAAGCAAAAGGCGAGGAGCGTTTGGTCGATATTATTTTTAGAGTTTTTGACGATGGCGTCGGATTTCGTTATGAATTTCCAAAACAGCCACATTTAGGAAAAGTCAAAATTTCTAATGAAGTGACACAATTTACTTTTAAAGACAATAATGAGGTTTGGTGGATTCCGGTGCATCGCGAAAATAGTTATTACGAAAGCGAATACCGCAAAACATTAATGAGTAAAACGGATACTATTAATACACCGGCAACTTTTGAAACTAAAGATAAATTGTATGTAGCGATTCACGAAGCCAATTTAACTGATTTTGCCTCAATGACGTTATTAAAAACTACTGATAAACAATACAAAAGCGATCTTGTTCCGTGGGCAGATGGCGTAAAAGTATATGCCGAAACGCCTTTTAAAACGCCTTGGAGAACTATTTTAGTCGGTGCAACTCCTGGAGCGGTAGCAACTTCAACCATTATGCTGAACTTAAACGAACCCTCAAAAATTGAAGATTTATCTTGGATAACGCCTTCAAAATATATCGGAATCTGGTGGGGAATGCATTTAGAAAAATACACTTGGGGACAAGGACCAAAACATGGTGCTACAACCAAAAACACCAAAGAATATATTGATTTTGCTGCGAAAAACAATTTTGACGGTGTTCTGGTAGAAGGCTGGAATGAAGGTTGGGATGGCGATTGGACAGCTGACGGTTCTGCATTTAGTTTTACAAAAGCCTATCCAGATTTTAATTTGGAAGAAATTACTAAATATGCGGCCATGAAAAATGTTCGTTTAATCGGACATCACGAAACAGCAGGAGCAACCAAAAACTATGAAAACCAATTGGAAGATGCTTTTAAACTGTATCAGAAAATGGGTGTGAATTCGGTTAAAACGGGTTACGTAAACAAGTATTTGGATAAAAAAGAATGGCATGACAGCCAGTACGGAGCGCGTCATTACAGAAAAGTAATGGAAACAGCAGCAAAATATCATATCATGATTGATAACCATGAACCAATGAAAGGAACTGGTTTACAGCGTACATATCCAAACTTTATGTCGCAAGAAGGAGGAAGAGGACAAGAATATAATGCATGGTCTGTAGATGGAGGAAATACGCCAGAGCATTTAACAACTTTGCCTTTTACAAGAATGCTTTCTGGACCGTTTGACTACACGCCAGGAAATTTCAATTTTGATTACAAAACACCTTCTGGCGCAAAAGTACAGACGACTTTAGCCAATCAATTGGCCTTGTATGTGATTATTTTCAGTCCGTTGCAAATGGCTTCAGATTTACCTGAAAATTATGAAGGAAAACCAGAGTTTCAATTTGTAAAAGACGTGCCATGCACTTGGTCAGATACCAAAGTTTTGGATTCTAAAATTGGAGAATACACCACAATTGTTCGTAAAGATTGGGATGAGAAAAACTGGTATTTAGGTTCAATTACCAATAGAAATGCAAGAGAGCTGAAAGTGGCGCTTTCATTTTTGGATAAAGACAAAGAATACGAAGCCGAAATTTATGCAGATGGAGAAGGAGCAAATTATAAAACAAATCCGTATCCCGTTACAATCTCTAAACAAAAAGTGAACAGCAAAACTGTTTTAAATATCAAATTGGCTGCTGGAGGAGGAACAGCAATAAAATTTTCTCCAATAGAAAAATAGTTTTTTTTAAGGTGCTGAGGTTCTAAGTTTATAAAGTTTTATTTTGAGTTAAGTTAAGTAAGTTTAAGTTTGGTAATAAACCCGATAGCTGGAGAGTTATCGGGTTTGTTTTTTTACCGTTAAGTTTTTTACCGCAAAGTGCGTAAAGATGTTTTTATTAAAGCCGAAGCAGGTTCTCAAAATTAAGATCGCAAAGCTTTATTGATATGTTTGTGTTGAGTTTTTTAGCCACGAATTTCACCAATTACACGAATTTTATTATCGTTGTGGAGCTTCTTGTGTGACCTCGCTCAGGAATAAAAATTCGCGAAAATTCGTGAAATTTGTGGCTAAAAAAAACTTTGCGACTTAGTGTCTTCGCGGCATTTTTTTTACGAAAAGTTCACAAAGCTTTATTGATATGTTTTGTGTTGATTTTTTTAGCCACGAATTTCACCAATTACACGAATTTTATTATCGTTGTGGAGCTTCTTGTGTAACTTCGTTCAGGAATAAAAAAACAAGACTAAAAGCACAATGTTAATTCGCGAAAATTCGTGAAATTTGTGGCTAAAAAAACTTTGCGACTTAGTGTCTTCGCGGCATTTTTTTTACGAAAAGTTCACAAAGCTTTATCAAAACAAAGCTTTGCGAACTTTTTATTTTTAAAATAACTCTAAAAACCTTAGAACCTTAGTATCTCAGAACCTTAGTACCTTAGATTAATGTTTATAAAGCTTCACATGATTTCCAAAGCTATAAGTAGCGGTTATAGAAGGGCCATTGTAACCCCATTTAAAGAAACCGTTAAGTCTTGATTTTTCAACATCAACTCTCACATTCAGGCCTGTATAGCCAGCGGTTAGACTGAAGTTTTTGTAAACATTGTAGAGAATAGATAAATTGTAACTCAACAATCGTCCATCAATATCATCTATTTTGACGGCGAAATAATTAAAGTTGGCATAAAGTCCGACCTTTTTGCCTAATACAAACTCTCCCCAAATTCCTAAATCGGGCAATGGAGCAGTAAAACTAAAATTATCTCGATATTCTGCACTTGCAGTAGCGCCCTCCAATCGCAAACCTACATCTCCAAACATTACGTGAGCACCAATAAGAGCTCCTATTTCATATTTAGGTTTCGATATAAAAGCATACCCATAGGTAATTCTGGCAATATGATTTTCCATAAATGCACCAACTGTAGCATCTACGGGATAAGTATTGTCTCCAAATTCGATTTCTCTTTCTAGTCTTTTTGTAGAACTTCTGTCTAGATAGAAGTATTCTGCCCCAAGTCTGGATCTTCGCGAAATTCTCCATTCAAATGATCCTGTAAATGACGATGTGCTTCTATTAAAACCCAAATCTTTTTCAAAATCAATCAAATTTCCAAAACTGCCATCGTTGCTTCCCACTTCTACTTGCGTGTTATTTATAGGGAAAAAAGCACCTGCTGAAAATTTAAATCTTCTAGCATGCCAAGGAAGATCGTCTGCGTAATTGTCCTGAAATTCTGCATTCTCAATCTTTGATGTGTTCAAACTTTCGCTCAAATTGTTTTCTGCAACAACTTGGGCATGTAACGGAATCCAAAAGAGTATCATTACTAAAAAAGGAAATAGTTTTTTCATCAGCTTTAGTTTTATGTGATTAGGAAAATATTAACATTAAAGTTAATGAAAATAATGATTCAATATTTGTTTTTAAAAGGAATTATTCTATTAAATTGTTTGATTGCCAGTGAAATATGTTTTTTTAGAGAGGCAAAGGTGCAAAGGGACAAAGTTACAGAGGTACAGTGCATCTAACGAAAGATTGGCAGATAATTTATGAGGGCAGAGGGGCAAAGGTACAAAGTTACAGAGGCGTATGGTTTGGGTTTCAATTTAAGGAGGTATGTTCTGTAGAGATGCACTGCAGTGCATCTAACGAAAGATTGGCAGATAATTTATGAGGGGCAGAGGGGCAAAGGGACAAAGTTACAGAGGCGTATGGTTTGGGTTTCAATTTAAGGATTTATGTTCTGTAGAGATGCACCGCAGTGCATCTAACGAAAGATAGGCAGATAATTTATGAGGGGCAAAGGGACAAAGTTACAGAGGCGTATGGTTTGGGTTTCAATTTAAGAATTTATGTTCTGTAGAGATGCACCGCAGTGCATCTAACGAAAGATAGGCAGATGATTTATGAGGGGCAAAGGGACAAAGTTACAGAGGTAAAACGTTTGGGTTTTAATTTAAGGGTGTATGTTCTGTAGAGATGCACTGCAGTGCATCTAACGAAAGATTGGCAGATAATTTATGAGGGCAGAGGGGAAGGTACAAAGTTACAGAGGCGTATGGTTTGGGTTTCAATTTAAGGAGGTATGTTCTGTAGAGATGCACCGCAGTGCATCTAATGAAAGATTGGCAGATAATTTATGAGGGGCAAAGGTACAAAGTTACAGAGGCGTATGGTTTGGGTTTCAATTTAAGGAGGTATGTTCTGTAGAGATGCACCGCAGTACATCTAACGAAAGATAGGCAGATAATATTGACTGCATAGAATGGAAACCAAAATGTCATTTTAGTACCAAATATCATTTGAAAACGGGACTGCGTGAGGGATGGGAGTCAATGTCATTAAGTTAAGAACTAAATAACTCTTTTGTAATTAGTTACAGATTTATATTTTCCTGCTTGCCTTATTTTCGATTTTCTACGTTCATAATTTCTATTAATCCGT
>NZ_RPOC01000058.1 GCF_003946915.1 Flavobacterium ustbae | reverse complement strand
CGTTCCAAAAGTGTCTCCATCTTGGTCTCGATACCACACCGTATTGGGATTAATGGCAGCGTTAGCATCATTGCAGTCTGTATTATTCGTCACATATCCTGTAGGCTTCACACTATAAGATACGATTAAGGAAGGGTTTCCGAACGTGTCGCCATCGGCATCCCTGTAAAAAGTCGATGGGGCAATATTAGTGATATTGGCTGTCGTATCATTATAGTCGGAGGAATTCAGAACATATCCTGCAGGCTGGGTACACTGAACCAGTTTGGTTGCAGGCGTTCCAAAAGTGTCTCCATCTTGGTCTCGATACCACACCGT
>NZ_RPOC01000057.1 GCF_003946915.1 Flavobacterium ustbae | reverse complement strand
CTCGCAATCACAAACGATAGCAACCTAGTAAAATAGGGCGATTAGCTCAGCTGGTTCAGAGCACCTCGTTTACACCGAGGGGGTCGGGGGTTCGAACCCCTCATCGCCCACACTAAAACAAACAACGTCATTGAATTTCAATGGCGTTGTTTGTTTTTAATATACTTCACAAAATCACCTAGTATTATTTTATTATTAAAGCAAATCAATTTCTATAAAAATGAAAGGTTACATAGGATCAATACGAAAACCTGTGGAGCAAGACTAATTAAGCATAAATATTAGATAGTCTAAATAGAAAGAATTTTATATTTCTAACTCCTCTAAATTTTGCTCTAAAAGCTTT
>NZ_RPOC01000056.1 GCF_003946915.1 Flavobacterium ustbae | reverse complement strand
AGCAATTCCATCTACAACGGCACTTACGACAGGACAATATTTTGCATCGATTTCAGATACAGCGACAGGCTGCGAAAGCGCTACAAGATTAACAGTTGATGTAATTGTAAACGATCCTGGAACTCCGACATTAGTAACAGCAGGAACGCAAAACTTCTGTACGGTTGACGCTCCAACTTTTGCAAGCATTCAGACTACACCAGCGGCAAATATTGTATGGTATACGGCAGCAACGGGCGGAACAGTAATTGCGCCAACAGCAGTTTTAACAACAGGCCAGTATTTTGCAGCAATTTCAGACACTGCAACAGGCTGCGAAAGCGCTACAAGATTAACAGTTGATGTGATTGTAAGTGATCCAGGAACTCCAA
>NZ_RPOC01000055.1 GCF_003946915.1 Flavobacterium ustbae | reverse complement strand
TTCATCAAAAAAATGAAAAGCAAAATTTTCAATAATAAAATAATAGCAGACCCATCAATTCTAAAAGACATTCTTAGTAAAAGAAAATCATAATGCGTCCCTGGTTCTCCCTAAGCCTCGGGACTGGAGGTACCACGAAACCCACTCAAACGAGTGGGTTTTTTGTTTTTATACTTTTTTGAAAACAAATTCCAATTTTTAAAAACTTTAATTCCAAATCTCAAATTCCAAATTCCAAAACTTTGTGAAGCTTTGCGTTGAGTTTAACCGCTAAGATTCTGTGTTGATTTCCAATTTAAATCTTATTTTTTTTTTAATTTTGTTTTTCAAGACAGTCTTTGAGCTAGTCTCTATAGCGTGTTAAGCCTTATGTGCTTTCACGC
>NZ_RPOC01000054.1 GCF_003946915.1 Flavobacterium ustbae | reverse complement strand
GCATCTTCCAAACAGAAGTTTTGCGTTCCTGCTGTCACTAATGTCGGAGTTCCAGGGTCGCTTACAATTACGTCAACTGTTAATCTTGTAGCGCTTTCGCATCCAGTAGCTGGATCAGAAATTGCTGCAAAATATTGTCCTGTTGTAAGAGCTGTAGTAGATGGAATTGCTGTTCCGCCA
Organism: Flavobacterium ustbae; assembly: GCF_003946915.1. GTDB lineage: Bacteria > Bacteroidota > Bacteroidia > Flavobacteriales > Flavobacteriaceae > Flavobacterium > Flavobacterium ustbae. The sequence continues at coordinate 217 of NZ_RPOC01000054.1, read as the reverse complement.
GTTAAAGCCGTATACCATACAATATTTGCTGTTGGAGTAGTCTGAATGCTTGCAAAAGTTGGAGCATCAGCCGTACAGAAGTTTTGTGTTCCTGCTGTTACTAAAGTTGGAGTTCCTGGATCACTTACAATCACATCAACTGTTAATCTTGTAGCGCTTTCGCAGCCTGTTGCAGTGTCTGAAATTGCTGCAAAATACTGGCCTGTTGTTAAAACTG
>NZ_RPOC01000053.1 GCF_003946915.1 Flavobacterium ustbae | reverse complement strand
AATTTTGGCAACCAAAGTGCAATCCTAGTTGGATTTACTGAATAAAATCCATTTCCTCTAGTGAACATCGAAAAAACTTGTGTTCTCTTCTTTAGTTTGGTGTTGAAAATAGTTTAACAGACTTTTGACTTCTTTTATATGATATAATAAAGTATAGTATTTATGAAAAGGACATATAGAGACTGTAAAAATATACTTTTGAAAAGCTTTTTAGTCTGGGGTGTTATTGTAGATAGAATGCAGACCTTGTCAGTCCTATTTACAGTGTCAAAATAGTGCGTTTTGAGGTTCTATCTACAAGCCTAATCGTGACTAAGATTGTCTTCTTTGTAAGGTAGAAATAAAGGAGTTTCTGGTTTTGGATTGTAAAAAATGAGTTGTTTTAATTGATAAGGAGTAGAATA
>NZ_RPOC01000052.1 GCF_003946915.1 Flavobacterium ustbae | reverse complement strand
CCGTCTCTGAACCACTGGTTTCCTGATGATGCCGATGAAGTAAGAACCACATTTCCGCCTGAACAGAAAGTCGTCGCGCCTCCAGCGCTGATGCTTGGAGCCGCAGGAAGAGGATTCACTGTTACCGAAGCCGGTGCAGAAGCTGCGCTTGTGCATGTTCCGTTATTGAACGTAACCGTATATGAGCCGCTTGAAGCTGCAGTATATGTCGAATTGGTTGCGCCAGAAATGGCTGAACCGTCTCTGAACCACTGGTTTCCTGATGAAGACGATGAAGTAAGAACCACATTTCCGCCTGAACAGAAAGTCGTCGCGCCTCCAGCGCTGATGCTTGGAGCCGCAGGAAGAGGGTTCACTGTTACCGAAGCCGGTGCAGAAGCTGCGCTTGTGCATGTTCCGTTATTGAACGTAACCGTGTATGA
>NZ_RPOC01000051.1 GCF_003946915.1 Flavobacterium ustbae | reverse complement strand
TTTATGGAAAGAAAAGTAAAGTATGACTATGCATTTAAGTTAGAATGCGTAGAATTGGTTTTAAAGAAGCATTATTCAGATGGACATGTTTCAAGAATGAAGCAGATTCCAAGATGGAATATTCGCAAGTGGGTCAGTTTTTACAAGACCTATGGTGAAATTGGCTTATTGCCAAGAATAAATCAAAGTTATTCAGGCGACTTCAAGCTGAAAGTACTCAAAAGCATAGAAAAGGAATCTCTTTCTTTGATGCAGGCTGGTATCAGATTCAACATCCCCAATATTTCCATAATTTTAAAATGGAAAAAAGATTTTGCTAACTTTGGACTAGAAGGACTGCAACCAAAACAAAAAGGCAGACCAGTATCTATGAGTAATCATAAAAGCAGAAAAAGCAAATCAGACCAGCCTCTAACAAGAGAGCAAGAACT
>NZ_RPOC01000050.1 GCF_003946915.1 Flavobacterium ustbae | reverse complement strand
CCACATATGTTTCCTTGCCATAGATCACATTCTTGGATTTCTGGTGGAGACCATTTCTTGGTCTAAAATCCATAGGTGTTAGCCTCTAGTATTATTGAAAATGGTCGCTCATGGCTATTTTCAAGGTCGCTCATGGCTATTTTCATAAAAAATGGGGGTTGTGTGGCCATTTATCATCGACTAGAGGCTCATAAACCTCACCCCACATATGTTTCCTTGCCATAGATCACATTCTTGGATTTCTGGTGGAGACCATTTCTTGGTCAAAAAACCGTACGTGTTAGCCTTTGGTATTTTTGAAAATGGTCATTCATGGCTATGTTCGGCAAAAATGGGGGTTGTGTGGCCATTGATCGTCGACCAGAGGCTCATACACCTCACCCCACATATGTTTCCTTGTCGTAGATCACATTCTTGGATTTCTGGTGGAGACCATTT
>NZ_RPOC01000004.1 GCF_003946915.1 Flavobacterium ustbae | reverse complement strand
TGAAATTTAAAAACTTCTTTTATACATTGAAGTTTAAATTCGTAATTGTATTTAACTTTTCTTTCCATAAAAATGCCCCCAAATAGTGTCTAACTTTTTGGGGGCAGTTCAAACTTGGAGTTTGGGATTTAAATTTGGTTTACAATTCTATTTTGGAATTTGGAATTTTTTACATTGAAATTTCAAAAAAATCTATTTTTTTGCAGTCAGAGTGCTTCCTGCAGAAGCTATTACAACACAAACTACAGCCAATATTTCATAAAAGCTCAAACTTTCTTGAAGAAAAATAAAAGCACATATAGATGCTGCTGCAGGTTCTAAACTCATTAAAATACTAAATGTACGAGGAGGAAGTTTTCCTAAAGCTTTCATTTCTAATGTAAAAGGAATTGCACTAGATAAAAGGGCAAGCGCGACGCCCATTCCGAATAATTTAGGTGTTAAATTGCTTAAACCGTTTTCTAGAAAACCAAAAGGCAAAACTAAAATTGCAGCAAATAGCATTCCTGTCGTTACGGCATAACCATCATTCATTATTTTTGAAATTTTACCTCCTAAAACAATATATGCCGCCCAGAATCCTCCAGCCATAAGTGCAAATAAAATGCCCCATGGATCTAAGCGGTCATTTGTCCAAGGCGCAATTAATAAAATACCAATAGCGGCCAGTAAAACCCAGCAGTAATCAACCAAACGTTTTGAGCCTGCTATAGCCAATAATAATGGACCAACAAATTCTAAAGTTACAGCCAAACCAATCGGAATTCTTTCTATAGCAAAATAAAAAATCAAATTCATTGCTCCTAAAGACAAACCATACGGAATTACAATTTTCCATTGCTGTGCTGTTATGGCTTTAAAATTGGGTCTGTAAGCCAATAATAAAATTAATGCCGAAACACCAATACGTATAGATGCCGTACCCGCTGCGCCAATTGTAGGGAATAAAGTTTTTGCAATTGCCGCTCCGCATTGAACACTTATAATAGCTAATAATACGGCAGGAACAGGAGGGAGGCTAATTTCTCGGTTTTTCATAAGAGGTAGTGCAGAAATGTAAAATAGTTTCTGCGAGTGTAAACAAATTGTATTTTAAATTAGTTACCTAAAGCTTTTTTAGTAACATAAGCACGATAGCCAATAATTGCCATTTGCCACTTTTTTGCTTTTGCAATATCTAAGCCTTGCTTGGTAAAACTTGGCAGAAGTATTTTATTTAGTTTAGCTAATAATTTATACATGATAGATTTGTTTTCTCAAAGATATAAAAAAAGACTTTGTGTTTGAAACAAAGTCTTTTTGACAGTAAAATGTAAAAGTATTTAAATTTTTAGAATCAGATTTTCATCTCCTTCAGTCTGGCGATTTATGGCATTTTTTGGCGCTTCTATCCAGCCCGTTTTATTGATGACAAACTTAAAAAGGTGAGTCGTGTTTTTCTCAAATTGAGATTTAGGAACCGCTAATTCAAATGTATTTTTGCTTTTCTGAACCATTTGAAAATTCAGATCGTTTGGATTCCATTTATCGAAAGAACCTGCTACAGATACGCTTTTAACCAAACTAGAATCTAAATTTTTATCATGTTCGTAAACAAAAACAACATTTTTACCTATGATTTTGTAGCCATAAATACCGGTTTGTTTTTTGTTTTCACTTAATAAATCATTAGAAAGTCTTATAATGGCTTCGCCAAGCGCATTTCCGGTATTTTCATCGCTAATGTTTACAATAATAGAAATGCCTAGCTTTCGTTCGGGATAAATAACCAACATATTTTGAGTTCCGAAAGCGCCCCCATGTTTCCAACAGTTTTTTCCGTTTTCGTCAACTTGGATATAATCCCAGAAATAACCGTTCCAAGTTGTTGAGCTGTTTAAGAGATTTCGTTGCGACTCTTGAACAATTTTATTCTTCGTGTTTAGCTCGTAATTAATAAATTTAGTCAAGTCACCTAAAGTAGATTTTAATCTTCCTGCAGCTCCCCAAAGATTATCTGAAATAGTTGGCATTAAAACTCCTTTGAGATTATAACCGTTTGCAATAACAGTATTAGCGCTAAGATTTATACCACTTGATTTCATGTCTAGTTTCGAAAAAATATTCTCTTTCAAAAGTGTTTCATAACTTTTCTGATAGACATTTTCTAAGATGTGAGCCGTCAGATTAAGACTTCCGTTGCTATATTTGAATTTAGTTCCAGGCAAAGTATCCAATTTCATAGACTTAAGATCTTCAAAGAATTTTTCTCGGGTATACGATTCATCAATTCTTTTGAAAGCCAAATAACTGCTGTCATTTCTATTTTTTCGTAATTCATCAGTATCAGGCAAATCTTTAGCAAAACCAGTTCTAAAAGAAACTAAATCCTTAATCGTTATTGGCGTTCCGTTGTATTCTAAGTTCGGATATGAGCCCTTTAAATATTTTCTAATATCGTCATCTGGATTTAATTTTCCTTCCAAAACAGCTTGTGCAGTAAGTAACCCTGTAAATAACTTGGTTATAGAGGCAACTTCAAACACCGTATTATTGTTGGCAATGTTTTCTTTTCCTTTATCTATTTCGCCATAATGACGCGTATAAGTTTTTCCATTTTTAACAACGCCAATTGAAATGGAATTGGCTTTCGATTTTTCAGAAAGGATAGAAGCGGTTTTATCCATTGAAATGAAAATATCTTTTTCGGTTTTGTTTTTTTGTGCCAAAATTGAAAAACTAATGCATAAAAATAAAATTGTGATATTTTCTCTCATGTGAGTGTTTTTAGTATTAAAATTCCAAATAAAAAAACCAGTGAATAAAAACACTGGTCTTTAAAGTAAAATGAACTGGTTACGCTTTTTTATTCTGTTTTTCCATTTCTTTCATATCTTTTTCATGCTGCTTCATATCCTTCTCATGTTGCTTCATGTCTTTGGCATGCTGTTTCATATCTTTTGCGTGTTGCTTCATATCAAGCTCATACTGTTTCATGTCTTGTTCGTATTGCTTCATATCAATTTGGTAGTCCTTATCGTCAAAATTGAATTTAAAATCAAAATTGAATTTCTCCATATTAGCAGCAAATTTTTCCATGGCAATCTCATATTTAGCCATTTCTTTTTCGTAAACAGCTTCTCTTTGAGACATAATCGCTTCGATTTGTTTTTCATAAGCTTCCATTTGCGGTTCAAATGCTTCCATCTGCTTTTCAAAAACTTCCATTTGTTTTTCAAAATTTGCCATCGCTACTTTATCCTTTGGATTTTTAGGAGCAACTGGCGGTTTTGGCATTTTTGACATATCTATTGCCGGTGCAGCTGGCAGTGGACCAGAAGGAAATGCGGGAGGTGTTGGCGGTACTGGAGCAGCAACATCAGAGCCTTCGTGATTGCGAACAATAACTCTTTCGTTTCTAATGATCATCGGCATTTTAAAGTTTCTATCTGTATTAATGTTGATAGATTTTGTTCCTTTTTCGTCTGTTCCAATGGCTAATTCACAGTCTTTTATCGCTTCGTCACCGTCAATTTTGATAGTTTGTTTTTTACCAGAATCTGATTTTACTTTGATCTGAATCGCAGTTAATTCCTCTTTTGTATTTCTTTTTACATCCGAAATTTCGATATCAAGATTGTGATTTGTTTTTACCTTTCCTGGAAGTTCGTTTAGCTCTTTATCAGTTGTATTTTTGGTGATTTTTATTGTTTCGTCAATATCTTTAATAGTGTCCTTTGTAACAAATGCGTCCTCATTTTGTTTCTTTTCTTGTGCAATAGTCTTAATTTGAAATAAGAGAACAAATGCCCCTAGAGCAGGAATTACGGCCGAATATTTCCAGTAATTTCTTTTGTTTGATTGATTTTTGTTTAACATAACAATTCGTTTTTTGATTAATGATTGATAAAAATGATTGGTGATTGCAACGCAAGTTTCATGCGTTGTTATTTTTAAAAGCGTGTACTGATACGCTTTTTTGTCGGCAATTTTTTTAGAAGCTTCACTGTCTGCAATAAATTCAAGATTTTGTAAAATTGCTTTTTTATAAAGCCAGACAATTGGGTTAAACCAAAATAGGATACAAAAGATTCTCGAAATCAAAACATCAATGGTATGCTTTTGGTCGCTGTGCACTTTTTCGTGTTCCAAAATACTTTCTAATTCTGCCGAAGTATATAGTGATGAGTTATATACAATGTAATCGAAATAAGAAAAAGGAGCGATATTTTCATTGACATCGATAAATTTAAAATCTTCCTGCTGTTCGATTTTTTTTCCTTTTAAAACAGAATTAAGACTGTAAAAATCAAGCACAAATTTGGTCATGAAAGCCAAGAAACCAATTCCGTAAACAAGTGCTAAAACCAAAGTCCAATTTACTTCAAAATTTTCTTCTTCAACAACTGTAACGGTTGTCGGAGCATATTTTGGTTCGTATACAGTTACATTCTCATTAGAAACTGGAATGTTCTGAATATTAGTAGACGAAGTTGTAATAATAGGAGCTGGTTCTGGCGCGGGTGGCACTTCGACCAAAATCACTTTGGTGTACACAACAAAAGGCAGTACTACAGAAGTAATTAATCCGGCAATTAAAAACCAGCGGCTGCTGTTGAAAAAAGTTTCTTTGCGAAGTAAAAAAATGTAAGCAAAATAAAACATTGCTAGTAACCCGCTTGATTTTAGGATAAAAATGAAAAGTGCTTCCATACTATTTTGATTATTTACCTTCTTTTGGATTTTCGATCATGTCTAAAATTTCACGCAATTCATCGGCAGAAATCTTTTCTTCTTTAGCAAAGAAAGAAACCATGCTTTTGTAAGAGCTATTAAAATAATTATCGATTGCAGTGCTCATAAAACCTTTTCTATAATCTTCGATGCTTACAGCCGGATAATACTGATGCGTATTTCCAAAAGCATTGTGCGCCACATAGCCTTTCTCTTCCAGATTACGAACAATAGTGGACAACGTGTTGTAATGAGGCTGGTCTTCTAAAATCTCTGCCTGAATCTCTTTTACAAAAGCTTTTTTAAGCTTCCATAAAATATGCATGATTTCTTCTTCTTTATTGGTCAGTTTTTGCATTTCAGATTATTTTCGGGTTTCAATTTCTATTACGCCATTTTTTCCGTTATCTCCATATTTAACAGTTGCATCCATACCTTTTAAAACATTCATAGTCGCAATATCTTTTGCATTAATATCATTGGAATCAAAATTCGAAGGCATGATTTCACCGTCAATAACTATCAATTGCTGAAAGCCTTTGGATTTCTTTTTTGCACCATCAGACACAGAAATGCTAGTTTTTCCGTCTTTGCTTGTTATTGTAGTTGTTGAACTCTGATTTCCGTCAGTAGTTACAAAAGTACTAATAGCTGAACTAGTAGTGCTGCTAGTTTTTGTGCTAGTATTAAAATTAGTGTTAACATTGGTTTCTGTTTTAATGGTTGGATTTTCGTTTGTAACTGTTTTGGTTGAAGTTTTAATTTTCTTGTTGGAATCAGAATTTGTTTTTTTGCTTACTGCAATTTTACCATTGGCATCATCAGAAGTTTGTATACCAACTTTTCTGTTTCCATTTTCATCTGTGATTACGATTACACCAAAATCTTTAATAGTGTCGTCTCCGCCAGTCTGAATAGATTGAGATTCCTGAGAACCATTTTTTACATTAACTTTAATTGAGGTCAATTCGTTATTTGAATTTCGTTTAATTTGAGAAGCTTCAAAATCAATATTGTAAATTGATTTTAATTTGTCTTTAATTTCTTTTAATTCAGCATCGGTAGAGTTTTTTCTGATTTTGTAGACATCTACAGATTTGATTTCTTTAGAAACTTCTTTTGCCATTTGCGGTTTCTCTTTTGCAATTACTTCAATTTGAAATAATAGTACAAAAGCAGCTAGAGCAGGAATTACAGTATAATACTTCCAGGAATTCCTCTTTTTTGATTGATTTTTGTTTAACATGACAATTCGTTTTTTGATTAATGATTGATAAAAATGATTGGTGATTGCAACACAATTATCGTGTGTTGTTATTTTTAAAAGCGTGTATTGATACGCTTTTTTGTCTGAAAGTTTTTTAGAAGCTTCACTGTCTGCAATAAACTCTAGGTTTTGAGTTATTGCTTTTTTATAAAGCCATACAATTGGATTGAACCAGAAAATAATACTGAATATTCTCGAAATCAATACATCTAAAGTATGATTCTGATCGCTGTGCACTTTTTCGTGTTCAATTATGCTCTCTAATTCTGAAGGCGTGTAAAGTGATGAGTTGTACACGATATATTCAAAATAGGAGAAAGGCGCGATGTTTTCTTTTATATCTATAAATTTAAAATCGGCTTGCTGTTTGATTTTTTTTCCTTTAATAATAGAATTCAAGCTATAAAAATCAATGGCCAGTTTCGCAATAAATACTAATAAACCAAGACCGTATAAGCCAAGAATAGTATAAGTCCAATTAAAATTTGCCGATTCGTTCTGCGGGATATTTAATATTTCTGTTTGAATATCTGCATTTGTGTAAGGAGCAGCGTCAGTCCATATCACCTTTGTATATGTCAGTAATGGTAGAATTACTGAGACAATTAGACCAGATAATAGAAACCATCTGTTACTAATAAAAAATGTTTCTTTGCGCAATAAAAAATAATAAGCGCAATAAAACATAAGCATTAAACTGCTTGATTTGGCGATATAAATGAAAACTGCTTCCATAAACCGATTATTTTTCGTTTTTATTTTCGATCATTGATAAAATCTCACGCAATTCATCTGCTGAAATTTTTTCTTCTTTAGCAAAAAAGGAAACCATACTTTTATACGAACTATTGAAATAGTTGTCGATAGCAGTTTTCATAAATCCTTTTCTGTAATCTTCAATGGCAACAACCGGAAAGTACTGATGTGTGTTTCCAAAAGCGTTGTGTCCCACATATCCCTTTTCTTCCAGATTACGCACAATAGTAGACAACGTGTTATAATGTGGCTGATCTTCTGTGATTTCGGCTTGAATTTCTTTTACAAAAGCTTTTTTCAGCTTCCATAAAATCATCATAATTTCTTCTTCTTTGTTTGTTAACTTCTGCATCTTCTCTAATTTTAATTCAAACCTACAACTATTTTTTTAGTTACACAACTATAAAAATAGTTATTTAACTAAAAATTAAGTTTGAATTCAGTTTAGAGCATAAAAAAGCCTTTCAAATTTAATGGTAATAAATTGAATTATAGGGATTTAAAAAGTTAAAAGTTTTTTTAGGAAATCTTCTCGTTGATTAGTATTTTAATCCCACATACCTTAAAGCAAATGCATTAAGAAAAAGATAAGTAGTATAAATAATATTATTTTGGATAGATTTTTGATTTAAAAGTATTGTTTCTATAGTGTATGTAACCTTTAGTTTTATTGCTAAATCCAATAATTTTTCTAAGCTGATCTACTATCGAAGTTGTTAGTTCAAAGACATTAGCAGGTTTTGGTAATGGGTCTTTAAATTCAGGTTGTCTAAGTTTCACATCTTCATAATTTAGAATATAAAGGATTGCTATAAAAAGTTGAGAAAATCCAATTACATCATATTTTACATTAGCTTTCAAATATGAATTGGCTAGAATGTTTAATCTAATGGATTTTTTTATAAAATCTTCAATATCATAAGTTTCTTTTAGAGTAGCTAATTTTTCTCTAAATTCTTTTTCCATAAAAAGACGTCCTTTTAGCTCAATTTCTTTTTTTGAAGAATTTTCTAATATTATATAAACAGCAAACAAATGTCCATAGACTGAAGACAAAGTCTCTACCAATTCATAAATCTCCTCAACTTTGTTTGCTAAAATTTGATTTCTGCTATCCTTAGTGGATCTATAAATAGCGATTATCGCTACAACAACTGCAAGAAAGGTAGCTATCGTTCCGTAACCAGTAAAAACATTACTATAAGTATTAAAAAAATCAACATGAGGAGATACTGATTTATTTTGGTCTTTAATTATTTCAACCATTTTAATGATTGTATCTCTTTTTACTAATATGATCGTATCGTGAATGACATTTCCTTTTGACATTTTTTCTGACTGAAATTAAACCTTATTTTTAAATTTTACATTTAAATGCTTTAGTAAACATGCTTTGTTGCCTATCATTAATTATCAAATATATAAAATGATCAAATAAAACTAAATTATGAATGTATTTTCTCAGTTAACAAAGCATTCTTAATCCAAATACAACACAAAGTTGCCACAACTCCAATGCAAGCCATAACTAACCAGTTCATTTGGTAGCCTAAACGAGAGATAATTTCAAAGCCGACTTTAGAGCTTACAATATGAGCCAAACTAAAACTCATGGTATAAAGTGCCATATAACGGCCTTCTTGACCGCGTGGCGCTCGGCTCAAAGCAAACGCATTCGAAAAAGGGAAAGTGAGAATTTCTCCTATTGAGATACAAATCATGCTTACCACAAGAATTCCTGCCCAGAAATTGATGAGAAGCAAAAAGAAACTCGAAGCCATTACAAAAGATCCTATAATAATGATTCGGATTTTAGGAAAAGCTTTTCGTTCTAAAAAGCCAACCGTTGGCATTTCGAGAGAAAAGATTAAAAGGCCGTTTAATGTCATCAATAAACCGGTTTGTAATTCGCTTAAACCAAATTTTTCATTATGATATAAAGGAAGTGTAGTAAACAGCTGAAAGAAAATCATGGCTGCAAAAAACTTACGAATAAGAAAACCCAGAAAATTTTATCATGAAATACCGATTTTATTTCTGAGGCGCTTTCTGCTTTATCATCATGAATTGCTTTTTTCTTTTCTTTTACAAGCAAGGCAAAAATTGAGATCGAAATAATGCACGAAGCCCCGTCAACCCAAAAAAGACCAGAATATCCCAGTCCCATAATAATTAAACCACCAAGTGCAGGTCCGGCAGCAAAACCTAAATTTACCGCAAGACGTACCAATGTAAGCGCTCGCGTTCTGTTTTCTGGTTTGGCATACGCTCCTAGAGACACAAACATGGCAGGACGAAACATATCTGCAATAGTCATAAGGATAAACATGGCAGCACAAAGCGACCAGAATGTGGTAATATATTGGACAAAGAAAAGAGAAACTCCGCTGGTGAATAAACTAAAAATCATGATTTTATAAAATCCGATTTTGTCTGATAATTTACCGCCAAGCCAAGAACCAAGCATTGATCCTAAACCAAATGCGACCATAATCCACCCAACTTGATTGTACGAAAAATGAAGATCTTCTCTTAAATATTTAGATAAAAAAGGAAGAACCATTGTACCGGCGCGGTTAATAAAAGTAATGATGGCAAGAATCCAAACTTCTCTGGTAAAACCTCGAAAGTTGTTAATGTAGTGGGTTAAAGCGGTTTTAAGCATTTTGTGTGATAAATTATCGTCACAAAGTTAGGAAACTTTGTCTCGTTAAGTGGTTGTCGTTTTGTTACTTTTGAACTATTTTTGCATAAAATTTCTAAGATGAAAACTATAAACGCCCTAGCTTTATTGTTGGTTTTTAATTTTGGGTTTGCTCAAAAAAAGTTTAATAAAGCCGATGTTCAAAAATTCCAAAAGAAAATCAACTCAGAATACGCTGATCCTAAGACAAGTCCGTTAATGGCTGAAGATTTAAAGACTTTTAAAAGCTTAGAATTTTTTCCTATTTCTGAAACTTATTTTGTGAATGCCACGCTCGTGAAAGCTAAAGGCGGAAAAGCTTTTGACATGAAAACTTCTGGAGCCCGTACGTCAAAGTATACTAAATATGGCACTTTAAACTTCAAAATAAACGGAAAATCATTCTCACTTGCTGTTTACCAAAGTTTGGAACTTCTGGTACAGGAAAAATATAAAAACCATCTCTTTTTGCCATTTTCTGATTTAACAAGCGGAAAACAGAGTTATATAGGAGGCCGATATATTGATCTGGAAGTTCCAAAAGGAAACACGATTGCAATCGATTTTAACCAAGCTTATAATCCTTACTGTGCTTATAATTATAAGTATTCTTGTCCGCTTGTGCCTCAGGAAAATGATTTGAAAATTGAAATTAAAGCAGGCGTAAAAGCTTTTCATTAATGGAATATTTTAATTTTCATACCCATCAATTTACCAATCAATCTAATGTTTTAGAGCTGGTCAATCAATACCCGAAAGATTTTGATGCCGAAATTCCATTTTATTCTATAGGAATCCATCCGTGGTATATTGAAGAAAATCGAATTGATGCAGATTTGAAAATTATAGAGGAAAAACTTCAAACTCAAAATTGCTTGGCAATAGGCGAGTGCGGTTTAGACAAAAGGATAGAAGTGCCGTTTGAGTTGCAGCTTTCGGTTTTTGAAAAGCAATTAGAATTAGCAGAAAGGTATAAGAAACCTGTTGTGATACATTGTGTTGCTGCTTTTCAAGAAGTAATGGCTGTTAAGAAAAATAGGAATATAAAAGTTCCGATGATTATTCATGGTTTTGCAAAAAACAATCAGTTAGCGCAACAACTAATTACAGCGGGATTTCATCTTTCATTTGGAAAATATCTATTGAAAAACCCTGATTTAAAAGCGGTTTTTCAGAATGTTCCAAATGATCGCTTTTTCTTAGAAACAGATACAATTGAAGAATCGATTCAAGAAGTTTATGACTTAGCAGCCGAATATAAAGGAATCAATATTAAAGAATTACAAAGTATTATTTCAAGCAATTATAAAAGCGTGTTTGAGTAAAAAAAAAATCAAATGTAGTTTGTCAGGCTGAGCGTACCGAAGCCTGACAAAACATGAAACGTGAAACCTGAAACTTGAAACAAAAAAATAAAAACATAAAAACAACAAAATAGAATATATGGCAGAATGGACAGAAAGAGCTGAGCTTTTGTTTACTAAAGAAGGATTAGAAAAATTACAAAAATCTAACGTTTTAGTCGTTGGGTTAGGCGGAGTTGGATCTTTTGCAGCAGAATTTTTAGCAAGAGCAGGAGTAGGAAACATGACAATTGTAGACGGAGACGTTGTAGATATTACCAATATTAACCGTCAGTTACCAGCCTTGCATTCAACAGTTGGTGAGCCAAAAATTAAAATTGTAGGTGATCGTTTAATGGATATTAATCCAGAATTAAACTTAACTCGTGTTCAGGAATTTCTTTCTCCAGAACGTGCTTTCGAAATAGTTTCTCCAGAATTTGATTATGTTTTAGATTGCATCGACAGCATTACCCCAAAATTGAATTTAATTATGGGCGCAAAACGCAATAGAGTAAAAATCATCAGCAGTATGGGCGCTGGCGGAAAAATGCTAGCTTCAAAAGTGAAAGTGGCAGATATTTCTAAAACCATAAACTGCTATTTCTCCAAAACAATTCGTAAACGTCTGAGAGAGTTAAAAATCAATAAATTGAAAGTGGTTTTCTCTTCTGAAATTCAAGATGAAAAAAGCTTAAAATTAACAGACGGGAAAAATTTTAAAAAGTCTTTCTACGGAACAAACAGCTATATGCCAGGTTTATTTGGTTTACATGCTGCAGAAACAGTGATTCGTTATTTATTGAGTAAAAAGTAGGTACTAAGATACTAAGATTCTAAGGTGCTAAGTTTTTTTGCTACAGGACACAGAATCTAGTTTTTTATACTTATGAATAAATTTTAAAACAACTTTGTCAAAGTTTTAAACTTTGACAAATTAAAGCGCAAAAGAAATAAACCTTAGAAGCTTAGCAACTCAGTACCTTAGTAGCTCAGTATAGCACCTTAAAAAAAAATGATTAAAACAGTAATTTTTGATATGGACGGCGTAATTGTCGATACAGAACCCGTTCATCGTTATGCTTATTATTTACAATTTTCAGAATTGAATATCGAAGTTCCAGAGGAAATGTATACAACATTTACAGGATTTTCGACTCGAAATACATTTCAAACCTTGAAAAGCTATTTTCCTAGTGTAGAGCAGGAAGTAGAAGATTTGATTCAGAGAAAAAGAACTATTTTTAATGATGCTTTTGATACTAAAGAAGATTTGTACCTTTTGGATGGTGTAGAAGATTTGATTAAAGACTTATACCAAAATGGCATTCAATTAATTTTGGCCTCGTCGGCGTCTAAAGTAACTATTGACCGCGTTTTTACAAGATTTAATCTGCACCAATATTTTACTCATATTGTGAGCGGAGAAGATTTTCCTCAGTCAAAACCAAATCCAGCGATATTTATTCACGCAGCTTCGTTGTCTGTGGCGCCAAAAGAAGAATGCATTATTATTGAAGACAGCACAAATGGCGTAAAAGCAGCAAAGGGGGCAGGAATCTATTGTGTTGGATACAAAAGCGAGCATTCGCACCATCAAGATTTATCAGAAGCGGACTTAGTTATTGATCATTTTAACGAATTAAATGCAGAAAAAATATCACAGCTGAAGTCTTGAATTATATAAAATTTAACATTTATTAGCTGATTGAATTTGTAAATTTGAAAAAATTAAAACTGAAAATAATGAAGAAACTACTTATTGCTCTAGCCCTGATTTTGGCCCCTTTAGCATCAGAAGCACAAGTAAAAACGCCACAAGCAAGTCCAAAAGGATATATTAAACAAACTGTTGGTTTAACCGATGTTGAAGTTACCTATTCAAGACCGGGAGCAAGAGGGAGAGCTGTGTTCGGAAATTTAGTTCCGTTTGGGAAATTATGGAGAACAGGAGCAAATGAAAATACGATCATCAACTTTAGTGACGATGTAATAATTGATGGAAAAACGCTAAAGAAAGGAAAATATGCCATTTACACCGTTCCTAGAATTGAAAGCTGGGACATCATTTTCTATCTTTCTACAGATAACTGGGGATTGCCAGAAAATTGGAGCGATTCTTATGTAGCGTTAAAAACTACAGTAAAAGAAGAGGCATTGCCAACTCCTGTTGAAACATTTACAATTGGAATTAATGGTTTAGATCCAAATTTTGGATATTTGGATATTGCTTGGGAAAACTCTCATGTGTCTTTAAAATTTGAAGTTCCAACTGCTAAAATTGCGACAGCAAGTATCGAGAAAGCTTTGGCTGGACCAACTTGGAACGATTATTTTTCGGCATCTCAATACTTATTCCAGTCTAACGGAAATATTGAAACGGCTAGAACTTACGTAGATAAAGCTTTAGATATGAGTTCAGACAAACCATATTATGTTTTAAGATTAAAATCTCAGATACAAGCAAAACAAGGTGATAAAAAAGGAGCAGTAGAAACTGCAAAAGCTTCTTTAGCATCTGCTGAAGCTGCAAACAACGCTGATTACGTGAAATTAAACAAAGACAGTATCGCAGAGTGGAGCAGATAATAATGCTAGCGCATTATTAAATTCCAATTTTAAAATATCAAATTCCAAAGCTTTCGGGTTTTGGAATTTTTTTGTTTTTAACCGCAAAGCACGCAAGTTTTTTAAAGTAGAGAACTTAATAAAACGCAAAGTTAGCAAAGCTTTGTATTTTTTAAAATAAATATAGACAGACTTGTCTGTTTGTTTGAAAAAGTATTATATTTGTACAAACAATTATAAGGAAGATGCTACCAAAAGAAAGAATTTTAGAGAAGACTTTTACTTTGTTTCATAAGCAAGGTTATAATGCGACAGGAATAAATCAGATTATTGAGGAAGCCAAAGTGGCGAAGGCTAGTTTTTATCAGCATTTTAAATCGAAGGAAGATTTGTGTGTTGCTTTTTTAGAACAGCGCCACTCTTTTTGGTTTGAGCAGCTAGTAAAATTTACTGCAGATGCCAAAGATTTAAATTCGAAAATTGACAAATCATTCGATTTTTTGATTTATATGAATAAAAAAGAAGATTTTAGAGGCTGTAGCTTTTTAAATATACTTTCAGAAATTCCGTCAGATAATGTAAAAATACTTAGTGTTATTCAGAATCATAAAAGTGATTTACAGATATATTTTAGAGACATTCTAAAAGATGATTTACTTTCAGATCATGTGTATTTGTTATTTGAAAGCTGTATCATCGAAAGTCAGTTATTTAAGTCAAATAAGTTAATAGAACAATCAAAAAAAATAATTCAAACTTTAATTTAAATAGTATGGAACAGAAATTACCGTTGCCTCCTTTCACTTTAGAAACGGCATTAGAAAAAATTCAATTGGCAGAAGATGCATGGAATAGCCAAGATCCCGAAAGAGTTTCAAAAGCTTACACAATAGACAGCGAATGGAGAAATAGGGATAAATTTGTAAACGGACGAGAAGAAATCGTTCCTTTTTTGACTGAAAAATGGAAAAAAGAGAAAAACTACAAATTGAAAAAAGAATATTGGGCTCATACAGAAAATAGAATTGCTGTTAGATTTGAGTATGAATACCAAGATAATGATGGAAATTGGTTTCGCGCTTACGGAAATGAAAATTGGGAATTTGATGCGAATGGCCTAATGCAGAAAAGATTTGCCAGTATAAATGACCTTCAAATTTCGGAAGAAGACAGAAAATTTAAATAAGATACCGTTTTGTTATTTCGACAAAGGAGAAATCATAAACAAGAAGAAAAAATTGGAATTTGGAATTTAAAACATTGGAATTTAAAACATTGGAATTTAAATATTTAAGATTTAATTCATAGAAGGCGGTTCAGGAATCTTGATTGTTTTTTTGATTTTCTTTATCAGAAGATAAAAAGTAATTCCTCCTAAAATTATGAGCAGAGCAATTTGAAGCTGGCCAAGGACATTGTTTTTATTATACATGGCATTTGCCGCTTCAAGTTTTGCTTTTCCCTCTTTAATCTGAATTTGAGAAAGAGCTTCCAAAGTTTTTAAAGCTTCTGCACTAGAATTGGCTATTTTGTCCCAATTTTTACTTTCGACTTGTTTATTGATTTCTTTGCAAGAACTCAAAAAAGCATCAAAGTACTGTTTCTCTTTATTTGTCAAAACTGTTTTGGCGTACAAATCATCAATATTATGAATGATATCGAGCGTATGGATAATCTCATCTTTTTTAATATTGTCGCTTAAATTCAGTTTTTCAGCTTCAGCTTTTATAAAATGAAGTTCTTTAGAATATTGAAAAATGTAATGCGCCACAACCAAACGGTCTTTGTAAATCGCATTAATATTATCATTTACATTTTTAGAATTTCGCAGTGTATTAAAATTTCCTAGTAAAATAATCAGCATTACGATTAACAGAATAAAGGCAGCTTTTGCTTTATTGCTGTATTTCTTTTGATCTTTCATAACGCTATTTTTTTAGATTACTATAATTTTAATCAATCATTTTATTTTCAATAAGTTCAATGTTTTTTATTGATGCTAGAGGAGTAATTTTTATCTTTTTATCCCCTTTAACAAAGTAGAAATAATACAAACTGTTATTTCCAATGACATAAACATTTTTTGATTCTCCTCCATTAAAATCAATCTGAAAACTATAATCTAATTTGTTTTCTTTTAACTTTTTTGTGGTAAAATAACCACCAGCAAATCCGTAACCTAGAAAAAAGGACAATAAGAAAAGCACAAGAGATTTTATTGCAATAGAATTATAATAGCTTTTAGTTTCTTCGGGAGTGAGTTCGTCAGTAGATTTTAACTCAAAAGACCTTTTTACATACGCCACGTTTTTATACTTAGCTAAAAAAGAAGGAAGGTAAAAATGAATTACAAAGAGTATGATTATCGCTCCCAGAATTATTGGGTTTGAAGTAAATTCAGCGATCGGACTTATTAAAACATCCATTATAGTAGAATATCTTAATATATTAATTCCGAATTGATAATAATAGATGCTGTCTTTCAGTATTCCCATCATAATTAGGAAGAGATATCCAAAAGGAAATAGCTTTTCTAAATCGTCTGAAATCTTCATTTCTCCAGTTTTAAAATTAGTTTAGTTTTAGTGGTAAGTATTATAACACACTAAAATAATCTTTTTTTACTTACAAAAATTGAAGAATTGTATTTGAAGGAAATAGTTTTGTGAATTTTAAGGAGCTGTTTCCTGCTGTCCGCTATATCTTTTGTCTCGTTAAAGAAACGAGACAAAAGGATGTCGCTACCATCAGGGCTAGGGTATCGGTGTTATTTGTTAGTAATTGCTTTTTAGTTCTTTATTGAAGAATTTAATTCACAATCTGAATTTCTTTCCTTCAATATAATTAAGTGGAAACTTAGGTCCTTTTATTCCAAAAGGACCTGATCCATCTCTATTATAATAATAGTTTTCCTTATTATTGGTATATCTTCCAGCGCAAAGCAAATTAAATGTTGTGCTTTTTCTGCTTGATTTTAAAACACTAATATCAATCCAAACTGGAACTTTATTTTTTCTATATAGTAATTCAACAACTTCGGTATCAGCCAAATTGAGCTTTATTATTCCTTGATCTTCTGGATATAAGTCAAACTGCGTTAAGCTTGGATCATCTATGGTTGCACTAAGAATTACGTTGTATTTAAAATCTGTTACCAATTTATCTTTGACATATCTTTCAGCAAATTTTAAAGCTATAATGCTTGCGCCATTTAAATGAAATAAAAATTCTTCTTTTGTCATTTTGCGGAAGTATTGAGTTTAAAAATTGTTTATTCCAATATCAAATCATTATCATCAGATTTTCCTCTGAAGAATAAAAATTGCAATATTTCAGACAATACAATCGTCAAGATAGCTCCAATAAAATTTAGCCATAAATAACCTAGTTTTTCTTGGCTGTAAATCATGAAATAGTAAATTACAAAAATGGTCAATTGACTTATAATTGCACTTATAAACATAGGTTTTGCTTTAACTCGTTTAGAATAAAAAGCGACAAGGAAAATTCCTAAAACGGTCCCGTAGAAAATGGAGCCAATAATGTTTACAAGCTGAATTAGATTTTCGAATAATGTTCCTACGCAAGCAAAAAGTATCGCTACAACTCCCCAGAACAGAGTAAAAAACTTAGTCACATTCAAATAATGCTTTTCTGATTTTTCTTCTTTCTGATTTCGTTTGTAAATGTCAATCGCTGTTGTAGAAGCCAATGCGGTTAATCCAGAAGCGGTAGAAGACATTGCAGCCGAAAGAATAACGGCCAATAATAATCCGATTAAGCCTTTTGGCAGATAATTGAGGATAAAATGGAAGAAAACATAATCTTTGTCATTAGTTTCCGAATTACTGTCGGCTCTCGAAATAATCTCTTTGGCTTTGTCACGTAGATCTTTTTCTTTATTAGACAATGCAACCAATTCTTTACGTAAAATTGGATTGTCGTAATCTTGATTCAACTGATCGATATACAATAAATTGATTACTTTTTTATCTTCTGAAAGTTTAACCAGCTTTTGTTCTAAAACGTGATATTCTTCTTTGAAAAGAGATTTTTCGATGGCAGTTTTATTATTCGGATTGAAATTTAAAGGAACTGGATTGAATTGGAAAAAGACAAAAACCATAACTCCCGTTAAAAGAATAAAGAATTGCATTGGCACTTTTAAAAGTCCGTTCATGATTAATCCCATCTGACTTTCGCGAACTGATTTTCCAGATAAATAACGTCCCACCTGAGATTGATCTGTACCAAAATAGGCAAGTGCCAAAAAGAATCCCCCAGTAATACCGCTCCAAAAAGTATATTTTTCTTCAGGATTAAAAGAAAAATCAACAATATTCATTTTGTCATTTGCTCCGGCAATATGAAGCGCACTGTTGAAAGTCATATCGTTTGGAAGATAATGCAGAATGAGAAAAAAGGTGATAAACATTCCAGACATAATCACAAACATCTGTTGTTTTTGCGTCACGTTTACTGCTTTTGTTCCTCCTGAGAAAGTGTAAATAATTACTAAAACTCCAATGATAATATTCATTACAGTTAAATTCCATCCTAAAAGAGCAGATAAAATAATGGCTGGCGCATAAATGGTTAATCCAGTTCCTAAACCTCTTTGCACTAAGAATAAAATTGCGGCAAGCGAACGTGTTTTAATATCAAATCGTTTTTCTAAAAATTCGTAAGCCGTAAAAACTTTGCTTTTATGATATAACGGAATAAAAGTAACGCAAATGACAATCATAGCAATTGGCAAACCAAAATAGAATTGCACAAAACCCATTCCGTCATGATAGGCTTGTCCTGGCGTAGATAAAAAGGTAATCGCACTCGCTTGTGTAGCCATTACAGAAAGTCCAACGGTATACCAAGGCGTTTCATTATTTCCTAAAATGAAATCCTCTACGTTTTTACTGCCTCGGGTTTTCCAAGAACCATATCCAACGATAAATAATAAGGTTACAATAAGTACGATCCAGTCAAATAGCTGCATAGGTTATGAGTATAATTGCATGATTAAGAAGAAAATAGCAATATAAATTGCATTGGCTACTAAAACATAAGTGTAGCTTTTTTTCCATTTTTTTGTTTTTTTAACTTCCATATTTTATTGCTTTAAATCTTTTTGAGGAGCTTCAATAGGCTGTTTTAAAGAAATAATATTTGACAGTAGTCGATAAGCACCAGAAACACCTTCTGGCAATTCTCTAAAGAAACTCAAACCAGTGTAAATGTAATATCCTTTTCCGTATGGCGCGACAAGTAAAGCTCCGTCTTTAGCAGATTCTCCTTTGTCATGCGAAGAAATAATAGGAGTGAAGGCAGGATCATATTCATTAGGATAATACAATCCTTGTTCTTGTGTCCAGCCTTCAAAATCTTTTGAAGATATTTTATTTGGCGTATTTAATACAGGATGATTGGGTGCTAAAAATGTAATTTTAGCATTTTCTTCGGTTACACGATCATTAGATAATTTTAACGGATAAGGAGCAATTTTATCGGTCACCAATTTCCCATTTGTATTGTACTGCACGATCATATTTTTACCGCTTTTTACAAAATTGAAAAGAATGTTTTGTTTGTTTGCCAAAGCATTCACGGTATTGTAAGCGCGAATTCCAGTAATCACGGTACTAAAAGAATCTAATTTTTCTGGAGTAATTTCTTCAGGTTTTAGAAGAGAAACTTTGTATCCCATTTGAGTCAAACTTTCTGGAACTTCGTCTCCAGCGCCCATGATATAAGCAATGGCATCGCCAGAAGTTTTTAAATCCATTCGAATAAATTTTGATTCAGCTGGTTTTAAAATCATTTGTTTGGTAATATGGCTAAATTCTATAATCGTTTGGTCTTTATCAAAACGCTTATTGTCTACAATAGCAACACTCTTTGCAGTAACTTCCTCTGAATTAACAGGCGGCGTAACTTCAAAATAAAAGATTTGTTCAGTGCCTTTTTTGTCTAATGCAAACGGAATTTCTTTTGGAGAAATATTCCAGCTTTTTGGCAATTCTAATTGAAGATTTCCTTTAATATTGTCTTTTCCTGCGCGCACTTTCACCGGAATCATTTTGCTTTTAGTATCTCTAAAAAGCAAAACTCTTTCTAAAATTGAAGTGGTAACTTCTGGAACTATGTCTAGAAAATTATACATTTCGCCTTTTACGCCGTCATTGTATTTATAGACAACGGTACGCTCAAACGGAATTTCTACATCATTGATTTTTACATTAAAAACTACTTTTGTATCTCTAATAATATCTGGAATTCCAATAATTTCTTGATTAGAAACGGTGTACATTCCAACAGTTGCTTTTTCCTTTAACCAATAAGGCTGAGTATATTCCATATTGGATGGAAGCTGTAATTGCAGATTGATTTTCTGATCGTTGTTGTTTTTTAAAACGAGATTTTGAGCAATTGTCTGATTGTTTGGAAGTGTTGTTACGCTAACTAATTGCATGCCAACGGCGCATCTGTTAATGGCTTCAAGACTTAATCTAATTGTACTTCCTGGAGTTGCTTCCTGTTCATTGGCAACAGCTTCAAGATATAAACCTGAACAAGAGGCTATAATATTTTTTATAGCAGCCAATTTAATGTTTTTCCAGTGCGTATCGTCTAAAGATTGAATCATAGCATACGCTTTAACTAAATCTGGAATACTGGCTGATGGATTGCTGAAATTGTATTTTGAAATTATTGTAGCAATCAAATCTCCAATAGGTTTTCCGTTTTTTACGCGATTCCAGCTTGTATCAATTCCGTCAAACAAGTTGTCACGTTCCTTTGGACTTTCGCCATTAATTAGTTCTAAATACTCTGTTTCTTCACCGCGAACTCCAGTACTTCCAAATCCTTGCGATTGGTGACGGCTTCGGCTTAAAGCAGCAATTTCTTGATTCGATTTTCCGATTCCAGTGTAATATACGCCGGTTTCAAGCTTTGTAAACTTAGATTTATTGGCAGCGTCGAATTTTTCCTGGCTTCCGTAAAACCACCAAGAAGGATTAAAAAATTGGCGTTTTACCTGCCAAGGCGCAACATATTTTAATTGTTCAGGATAAACTTTTGGATCGTTTGTCAATTTGAAACTTTCAACACTTAACATAGCAGAAGAAGTATGATGACCGTGCGTTGTACCTGGCGAACGATGATCAAATCTATTAATGATAATGTCTGGCTGAAATTTTCTTATCGTCCAAACTACATCGGCTAGAACTTTATCCTTGTCCCAAATATCTAAAGTTTCGGATGGATTTTTTGAAAAACCAAAATCATTTGCTCTTGAAAAAAATTGTTCGCCACCGTCTATTTTTCGTGCTTCAATTAATTCCTGAGTTCTAATAACACCAAGCAATTCGCGTAATTGCGGACCAATTAAGTTTTGTCCTCCATCACCTCTCGTAAGCGATAAATAACCCGTTCTGGCGTTCATATCATTGGCCAAATACGAAATCATTCTAGTGTTTTCATCATCAGGATGCGCAGCAACATATAATACAGAACCTAAAAAGTTTAATTTTTTGATTTGATTGTAAATTTCAACTGAATTCGGTTTTTGTGGCTGCTGTGCAAATGAAATTTGAAAACCTATAAAAAATAAAAGAAGGATTGGAACCTGTATTTTTCGCATATTCTGGTTAATTGTTTTTTTGAAAGTGCTTCAAAAGTACTAATTATTTTACGGAACAGTATTTAAATGAAATGTTAATGATTAATTATTTGGTTGATATTACAATAAATTAAAACAAAAAAAAGCTGCCAGTTTAATCCTGACAGCTTTTTTGAATATATATTTGAACCGTTTATTGCTTATTTCAATTTGTTTTCTGTATCAACATAGTTTCCTGTGATAGTTACACCGCTTCCTTTGGTAACTTTCCCGTAGATAGTGATTGAAGAAGTACTACCAATAAAATTAATTTTTGCACCGCTGTTCAATCGCAAATCTCCCCAAATTACAACAGATCCTTCAACGTTTAATACGGCATTACTGTTTATAATTAATTCTGTTGGAGACGATTGTTGGTATTTACCTTGAGACAAACTTCCTCTCATGTTAAAAGTACCTCCGCTGTTTAAAGTCAAGTTACTCAAAATTGCAATCGAACCGCAATGCGTTAAAACTGCATTAGAATTAATAATAGCCGAATTAATAGCAGTAGCTCCCTGATACGATTTTTTGTCGTTAGAATTTAAAATCAAATCTCTACCTTGATTGTATAGACCGTAAGTAAGACAGCTTTCGAAAGTAGTATTTGGTTTTTCCATTTTAATGATTTTCAAACCTCCAGTACCGCTTGCTACATAAATATAATTACCGCTAGATTTTACATAGTTAGAAGAACCTGCAATTCCTACAGAACCTAATAAACTAAGTTGAGTTGCAGATTTATAAACATTAAGTCCTAAAGCGCCATTTGCAACAAATGCATAACCGTCATTATAAGAAACAGCATTAGTTACATTATCTTCTCCAGCAGTTGCAATTCCGATAGTCTGTAATTTTGATCCGCTGTTAATGTCGTAAACACCAAGCCCGTTTGAACCTTGAGAAACAAAAAGTTTTGTCCCGTCAATATCCATAGTTCTTTTTGCTCCGCTAATGTCTGAAGATGTTGTAAAGCTTTTTTGTAATGCAAGATTCGACTGATTATAGATGTTAACTCCTTTATTTCCGCTTAAAGTCACAACTTTATCACTTGTTAGCGCAATAGAACGCAAATCTGTCACAGCAACTTTTCCTGCGATTACTTTTGTAGAACTGTTTATTTTAAACAAACTTCCATTATCTCCTGTTACCGCAAAATAGTTAGAAGCATTAGCCGCAACATCTGTTGTTACTCTGCTTTCTAAATAATTTGTAGTTAAATTGCTTGTCAATAATCCTGAGCTTAATGGCATATTAAATACGATTGCCGGATTTCCTGCAAGCTGAGTATCTTTATCTACATCT
Organism: Flavobacterium ustbae; assembly: GCF_003946915.1. Taxonomy (GTDB): domain Bacteria; phylum Bacteroidota; class Bacteroidia; order Flavobacteriales; family Flavobacteriaceae; genus Flavobacterium; species Flavobacterium ustbae. The sequence goes on along the minus strand of NZ_RPOC01000004.1, from coordinate 291,532 downwards.
TTTGCAGCTCCGATAATTAAATTTGATCCAGAAAAAGTTAGAGATGTAATATCAGTATTTGGAATTAGGGCAGAAGTAACCAATTTCGGTTTGTACGGATCAGAAACATCAATAACGTCAATAGCTCCAGAATATGCATCTCCTCTCATAATATAAGAAACATAAGCATAATTACCGTTTACTGTTACGTGGCTGGCTTGTAATGTTCTTCCGCTTGCGTCAACTGGCGGTTTAACTTCGGCAATTTGAACTAAAGGAAAAGTAGTTGTCGCTGTCTCAGCGGCTTTTCCTGTCAAAGAACCGTTTTCGATCGAAATTACCCCGGCATTAGTTAAATCAAGCCTTTGATTTAAAGTAGATTGATCTGAGGTAATAGTAATGTTATCTGATGATTGTGCATCGTTATTGCTATCATTGTTGTCGTCACATCCTATTAACAATGACATTGCTAAAAATGAAAGCAAATAAACATTCTTTTTCATAAATTTCTTTTTTGGATTTAAAATTCGGCGCAAATATATAGTTTAAATGAATTAAACAAGGGATTTAATAGAGAAACTTATTGCTATACAGTGATTTATATTAAAAATACAACATTTTAACAAAACATGCCATTAAACAAATCATAAAAAAAAGAGAGTATCAATTTTTTGATACTCTCTTGTACTGATAACTAGTAATTTAGCATTATCTTCTTCCACGTCCGTGATCGTGGTCGTCATGATCGTCACGATCGTGTTTTCCGTGGTGTTTATCATGTTTGTCATAATGTCTGTGGTCTTTACGATCATAATGACGGCGCTCGCTGTAACCATAAACAGGTCTTGGTTTGTAAGGTCTTTGCGGAGCTCCATGGTATCCTTTATAATATTTCACTTTATGGCGGTTAAAGTAAGTATACGGAGTTCTACCATGATAATCTGTCAATACTACTTTATAACCTCCATACAAATCATAGTTTCTATATTGTCTCGGCAAGTAAGTTGTTCTTACCCATTTTCCTCTTCCATAATAGATAAATTGAGCGGCACGAACATCATAATAAGCTTCAATATCTGGAAGATAATAATATTCCATTTGACTATATCCAACTGGTCCCCAAGCGGGTGGAGATCCTATATTTACGTTTACCGATACTTGGGCTTGCGTGGCGTTTGCAACCATTAGAAATAATCCGGCGATTGCTAATTTTATCGTTTTCATCTTTTTTTAATTTTATAAATGTTGATCTTGAATAGCGATATTCATATACTGTGCCAAAAAATTAAAGAAGATGTTTTTTGTCGGATAAAAACGCATTTCGACGAGTAAAAAAGTATTCTAAAAAGTAGTAGTTTATTGATTATAAATGTTTTGTTGTTTTATAAAACTTTCAAAAAAAAGAAATAAAATTATCTGTAATCCACAATTCTTGGCTTACCCAATTCAAAATTTTGCATTCTGTAATCGGTAGTTTCAAAAGTATTGGTTTTAAAAACATTATCTCCCTGCTGTGGAATACTCGGATAATAGGAAAGGGAAAGCTGAAATGAACTGAATACCAAATAGTCATTACTTACCAGCAAACCAATTGTTAATTTAGAATAGGGTTTGCTTTTGGTCATAGCAACTTCTGGGCTTCCTAAAACGGCAATAGAGTAATTAAAGAAAGGATTTAAACGAAATCCCCATAAAGCGTGAGGAGAATAGGTTTGGGTTTGAAGCGATAAAACAGCTTTACTGGTTCCGTAAACCGCGCTATTGAATCCAGCAATACCATTAATTTCATTTATATTTAGCTCATCTGTAATAATATGATCTCGATTAATACCAATTACAAATTTCGGATTAACGAATTGTCTTAATTTCCAATTTCCGATACTATACAATTTGGTAAAATAATTCGATTCTAATAGAAAAGCAGTCTGATAAGTTTTGGACTGATGGAAAAATGTTCCCGCTTCAAAATTCATGCTTAAGAATCCCAGACGATAATAGTTTCCAAAAGAGTATTGCGCGCCAATATACGGCCGCCAATAGGTGTTCTTGTATTGATAGCCAAAAGTAATTCCGTAAATTCTTCCTGTGGCAACGTCTTCAGTTTGTCCGTTTCTAAAAATGTAACTGTCTTGAATAAATTTTCGGGTGTTTAAACCGATTCCGCTTAACAGCAGTTTTTCATCTGAAAAAAAATGATCAGGATCATAAACTTCAGTCGGGGTTTCACTGAAGTTTTTATTCATAAATCTGCCCGATACAATGAGATTTGTAATAGCTTTATGGCGATCTTCAAAAACTTTAAAAGCGCGTCCTGCCCAAAGGTCTTGAGAAGTATATTTTACAGATTGTAAACCGTACGTAAGATCAGGAGCCTGTAGGGTATCTCTACGGAAAAATTCGTCTACATATACACCGCCAGCCCATTTAGTCAGGGGAGAGTAAAAATCTCTTTCAACATCTATACTTTTGATATAATTCTTATCTAAGTCTGTTTTATAATGAAGAATTGTTCCTATATAGGTGTTTTTTATATTGGGAACCGTATAAGTTACTTCATTGGCTGTTCTTCCGTCATCAAAACGATTTGCAAAACGATATTCTAACTGCTGTCCAGATCCAAAAAAATCTTTTTCTTTAACACCAATGGAAACTTGATTACTCGAAATAGAAAATCTTGGAATAGTACTCCAAGAATCTAAAACTCGAATGGTAACATCAACCGAATCTGAGGCCTGTCCAACAGTTTGATTTGAAATTCGAACCGCTGTAACATAACGTTGCGCACGTATCAAACGCTCAGATTCCAAAACTTTATAAGTGTTGTAAGGCGTGTTTCTCTTAAAAAGCAATAAATTATAAATGGCAATTTTTTTTGTTTTTAAATGAAGTCGGTTTCCCATTCGCTCACCCCAATTTTTAGGCATTTTTGTGGTGTCGGCAACAGAATGTCCAAAAGGATCTAGCGTAATAATATTTATATTTCTAATGATTTTTCCGTCGTAATTTGTTGAATCTATCTTAACTAGCAATTCTTCTTTTTTCTTCGATTTTTTAGATCTGAAAAATAATTTGTGCATGGTCTGCGTAAATTTATTTTTCTTAGAATAATTTCTAATTTTAGTATAAATCTCCGTCGTGTCTTTTTTTGTTTTAGGCTCTTTCTTATTTTGATCTACCTGTGCATATCCGCTTTGTAAACAAAAGCACAGCAAAATAAAAAATAGTATTTTTTTGTTTAAACACATTCGGTAGTTTTCTTCTGATATATTTATGTTTTATGAATGTAAGAAATTAATAAATGCTATGCTAGCATAATTTTTTTTTTAATTTTCTGCTGTAACTTTTCTTTTTCGCCAAGCAAATTTTCGCGGAACATGATTTCCCATGAGATAACCCCAAGCGGAGAGAGAATCAATTCGATCAAAAATAATTTTTAGGATAGCCAAAAGCGGTATGGCCAAAAACATTCCAGCAATTCCAGCAGCGGCGCCTCCAACAATAATTCCCATAATGGAAACAAAAGCATTTATTTCTACTTTAGAATTAATAATTAAAGGCACAAGCAGGTTATTATCAATAAACTGAACAATAATATTTACAATCAGGATTCCCGTAATTACCGAAATTTCTCCCGATCCTGTCAAAGACGCTAGAACCGTAATAATTCCTGCAATTGTAATTCCGATGTACGGAATAAGGTTTAAAATCCCTGTGATTAATCCGAGAAGAATGAAATATTTAATGCCAATAATCCATAGACCCAAACTGGTTAAAACCGAAACTACAATCATTTCGATAATTAAACTAACAATATAATTATTGATCGAAACTTTGATCTGTCCTAAAATATCCTGCAAAACATCATGATTTTCTTTCTTGATTAATTTCGCGAAAAACAGTTTAAAATGTTCTTTATAAATTAGAAATAGAAAAGTATAAATTATCATAATTGTGCTGTCTAAAAGAACATCACTTACAGAAATTATAAACGATCCTAATTTTGCCTGACCCGTTTTAACAGAGTCTTGAGTTACAGAATCCAAGTATTTTTTTTGTTCGCCTATGCTGACCTGAAAATTTTCTCTTATAAATTTATGAATTTCAAGGATAAAAGAATTGGCGTTTTTCTTTATCGTATCAAAATCATTTGCCATGTAAGTGACTTGATAGGAGATAAAAACCAAAATTCCTGCTATAACAGAAATAAAAAGGATCATACAAATTAATGCAGCAAGATGCCTCGGCAGCTTAATTTTTGTATTTAAAAATGTAAAAATTGGAAGCAATAAAACGGCAAATAGAAATGCCATTAAAATTGGAGTAAGAATATTTTTTCCTATGCAAAAAATAAATGCAAAAGAAATTAAGATAACGAGAATAAAGGCAAATTTTGCATAAAAGGGTAGTGTTATAGACCGGTTCATTTTGATTTTTATTTAGCTGAATTTATAAAACAAATATTACACATTATTTATCTTTTTATGTTCTAGCTTTTTTTCTGGCCGTTATAAAATTCCCATTATGTTTTAGTCAAAAAACTCGCGTTCTTCATACTTTGCAGGAATAATCGAAATTCCTTTTTGCAGCAGTAAATTATTAGGAAAAACAATCTTTTCTCCTTCTTTAGTTTTTAAGCTTACATGAAAAGTATTAATATCTTCAATTTCGGCCTCAATAGGAAAATCTTTATCGTGTATTTTAATTGTATCTCCAATTCGAAAAGGAAAAGAAAAGAATAAAACCATTCCAGAAGTAATATTGCTCAAAATAGACCATTGAGCAAACATGGCAACGCCAATAACCGTTGCAATCGAAGAAATAGTAATAAAAATATCTTCTGTTTGAACCCCCCATATTATAATTAAACTTGTAACTACAAGAATGTTCATCAAAATATTGATATACTTAATAATCAAATTAGTGCGATGTTCAAACAATTGGCTTGTATAAGCAAAACGTCTTATTAATTTGGCGATTATCATACGCAGCACAATTAAAACACCAATAAGAACGATTGTAGCAATTATTTCGCGACTATACTCTTTAAAAGAAAACATAATTAAATTTTTACACTAATGTAGTCAAAAAATTATAAACTTTGGCCGTCGGAAGTCCCATAACATTAGTATATGAGCCTTCTACTTTTGCAACTGCCATAAAACCAAACCATTCCTGAATGCCATAAGCACCAGCTTTATCGTATGGTTTATAATTTTCAATATAATATTGAATGGCTTCATCTGATAAATCGTTGAAAGTTACTTTGGTAACATCATTAATTAGAGTAGAAGAGGAGTTGGTTTTAAAGCAAACCGATGTAAAAACTTCGTGAGTAGTATTCGACATTGATTTGATCATTGCAAAGGCTTCTTCAGCATTTTTGGGTTTTCCCAAAGCTTTATTCTGATGCCAAACGATGGTATCGCTTGTAACCAGAATTTCATTTTCTTCCAATTCACCTTCAAACGCATTTGCTTTTAATTCAGCAAGATAATCGGTGATTTCTGCCTCTTTTAATTCAGGTGGAAAAATTTCTTCAACGTCTTTTAAACGAATTTCAAAATCAAGATCCAAATCCTTAAAGAATTGCTGTCTCCGCGGAGAACCCGAAGCTAAAATGATTTTATATTTTTTTAGTTTTTCTTTAAGCATTGTATTTGATATTTAAGGCAATAACCAAGATTGATAAAATTCCGAAGAATAAAATGAGTTTTAAAATACCACTTAAATGATGGAAGTCTTTTTGAGATTTGGCACTAAATATTTTTACAATAAAATATAGCAAAGGCGCTAAAACTGTTGCAAAAGCATAAAGTACAGCAATGTAAAGCTTGTTTTGCATAAAATAAGTATTGCAATAAAGCCCACACATAATAAAGGTAACGATGGCAAAACCCAAAGCAATTTTTGCAGCTCTGCTAACGCCAATTGCAACAGGTAGAGTATTCAATCCCATGTTATAATCTCCATTGACATCTTCAATATCTTTTACAATTTCGCGAATAAAATTAATCATAAAAGCAAATAGCGCATAATCTGTCAGAATAGAAAAGAGGCTTGCCATTTGAGCTTGATTTTCGCCCGTTGTAGCAGGAAAAAGATCAAAAACACCAATGATTAATACGCTTACCGCTAAAAGCAGTGCGACTACAAAATTGCCTAAGATCATAATTTGTTTTAATGTCGTGGCGTAAAAATAAAGCAGCGACGCTATTAAAATAAAAAGCGACGCAAAAGTCGGTCTCATGATAATATTAGACAAAATAAAACCAAGCGCAACACCAGAAATATTTAATCCGATATAAATATTGTAAGCCGCAGTTTCTGAAATTCCTTTTCCAACTACAACATCGTTTGGTTTATTAATACTGTCGGTTCCTACATCGTAAATATTATTGATTACATAACCTGCTGCAGCCAGTAAAACAGTGCTTAAAATCAATAATCCGTATTGCCAGTCAGCCAATGCCAGTGGCACGTCCTGCTGTTTTAAAAAAGCATAACGAAAAAGCAGCTGCATAAAAGCAAGCATTAGTAAATTTTTATATCGAATTAGTTTTAGGTATTTCATTTTTTTTGAGGTGCAAAGGTGCTGAGGGGCAGAGGTTCAAAGTTTTTTTAAATCTAAAATCTAAAATCAGAAATCTAAAAATTTTTTAATCGTATTTGGCGTCAAAATACTCCATCCATTTTCCTTGCACCTTCATTACTTGTTCGATCACATCTCTTGCAGCGCCACGCCCTCCTTTTACATGAGAAATGTATCGGCAGATGTTTTTAATTTCTGGACTTGCATCTTGTGGGCAAGTTGGAAGACCAACTAACTTCATTACATGAAAATCTGGAATATCATCTCCCATATACAATACATTTTCATGTTTGATATTGTGCGCATCCATGTATTCTTTCAATGTTTTTACTTTATCAGGAGTTCCTAAGTAAACATCTTTAACCCCAAGATTATTAAGACGAATACGAACGCCTTCATTACTTCCGCCAGAAATAATACAAACGTTGTAACCGCTTTCAATTGCTGCTTTTAGAGCGTAACCGTCGCGAATATTCATTGTTCTTAACATTTCGCCTTCATTGGTTACAAAAACAGAACTGTCTGTAAGTACGCCGTCTACATCAAAAACAAATGTTGAGATGTCATTCATTATTTCTTTATAACTTTTTGCCATTATGCTGTATAGATTGTGTTAGGATTTTATAGATATTTTTTTTGTTTTCGTTTTGTAAAAAGGCAACATGTGCATCGATTGTATTTGAATCATGGCGTATGGCTGGGCCAGTTTGCGCGTCGATCGGATCGAGTGTATTTATTTTATCAGCTGTTTCCTGAATTAAAGGCCTTAAAACAGCAAATGGAACTTGATTGTCTTCACAGATTTCTTGTCCCATTTGGTACAAATGATTCGTAAAATTACTCACAAAAACAGCAGCCACATGAAGCGCTTTTCGCTGTTCTGAACTTATAGGATAAACAGCAGTAGAAATACTTTTTGCAGTGGTTTCCAAAAGCTTAAAATCGGCTGTATTTTCTGCTTCTAGACAGAACGGAACAATAGTATAATCTAATGCTTTATTCTTAGAAAAAGTCTGCAACGGATAAAATACGCCTCGTCTGTTTTTAGGATTTAAAAGTTCTATAGAAGATGTTCCAGAAGTATGCACCACAAGCTGATTGTTGAAAGCGAGCTGTTCTGAAACTTCTGTAATGGCATTGTCTGAAACGGAGATAATATGCAAATCGGCCGGTTCTAATTTCGTAAGATCAGCTACAATCTTTTCAGAATCAATTAAATGAAGTAAAGCTTCTCGCTTTCGCGAAAAAACCTGTTTAATTTCAACAATTTTGCTGGCAGAAAAAGCCTTTATCAAATGCTGTGCAACGTTGCCGGAACCGATTATTGTTATCTGAATCATGAAAGCAAAATTAGTATTATTTTTTTAATGCAATAGTCAATTGCTTATTGATAATGCTTTTTGGAGGATTTTATTGTCTTCTACTTTTTGTTAGGATTCTAACACTTTTACCTTAAAAGCTGTAATAAGAAAAAAACGCAATTATTTTGTAGGTTTAAACTTTCTATATTATCAATTTGTTTAAAAAATAGTCTTTATTTTTGGTTTTTATTAACAAAAGCCAAAGCCTGCTAATCAACATTTTTAAGTACTTTTGTCGCACTTTTATACAATGTAATTCCTAAGAAATGGATAAAAAAATATTCTCTTTTTTGTTTTCTACACGATTAATGGCCGTTCTTTTTTTAACATTTGCAATTGCCATGGGCGTTGGAACTTTTATCGAAAGTAAGTACAACACTGATACAGCCAGAATACTAATTTACAATACTTGGTGGTTTGAGGCAATTATGGCCATCTTTATGCTTAATTTCTTCGGAAATATCAAAAAATACCAACTTCATAAAAAAGAAAAATGGGCAACACTTTTGTTACACCTTTCTTTTATTTTTATCCTCTTAGGAGCTTTCATTACCCGTTATATTAGTTATGAAGGCATGATGCCTATTCGTGAAGGAGCGGCTGAAAATCAAGTTTACTCGGATAAAACATTTTTAACCATTTTTGCTGATGGGGAATATAAAGGAGAAATGAAAAGAAGGGTTTTTGAAAAAAGCTTGTTACTTTCTCCTGTTACCAATAATAATTTCAGTATTTCAGGAAAATTCGACCAGACCCCTTTTGAAGTTTCGTATTCCAATTACATCATGGGAGCGAAGGAAGTCGTTAAACCAGATCCAAACGGTGCTTTATATATTAAATTAGTCGAAGCCGGAGCTGGCGGAAGAGAAGAACATTATCTAAAAGAAGGTGAAGTTCAAAATATTCACAACGTTTTGTTTGCTTTAAACAAGCAGACAGACGGTGCTATTAATATCAATACAACTGGTAAAGAATATACAATTCAAACTCCTTTTGAAGGCGAGTTTATGCGAATGGCCGATCAGTTTAAAGGTAAAGTTACCAAAGATACTGTACAGCCTTTAATGATGCGTTCTTTATACAGCATTGGTGATATTAGAATCGTATTTCCAGAGCCTCCATTGAAAGGAAAGGTAGACTATGAATCGAATAATGATTTTAAAGCAAAATCTCATACAGATGCTTTAATCGTAAAAGTAAAAGCAGAAGGGCAGGAGAAAGAAGTGATGCTTTTAGGTTCTAAAGGACAAGTTGGAGAAGCTAAAACGGTCAAAATTGGTAATATCGAATATTCTTTATTCTTCGGAAGTAAAGCTTATGTTTTACCATTTAAAGTTCGTTTAAATGACTTTATAGCAGATAAATATCCTGGAACAGAAAAAAGCTATTCTGCTTTTAAAAGTAAAGTAACTGTTCAGGATTCTACAGAAACTTTCGATGCTGATATTTTTATGAATCATGTTTTAGATTATAAAGGATACCGTTTTTTCCAGTCTTCATTTGATCCAGACGAAAAAGGAACTGTTTTATCGGTAAACCATGATTTTTGGGGAACAAATATTACTTATTTAGGTTATTTTCTATTATATATTGGTCTTATGGCTATTATGTTTACGAAACATTCTCGTTTTGGAGATTTAAAAAAGAAATTAGAAAATATTCAAAAGAAAAAAGAAAAACTAATTACCATTTTGGTTTTATTAATTGGTTTGAATGGTTTTGCACAGCAAACGCCTCATGTACATTCTCATGATCATGAACACGATCACGCGCATGCTACAGATCCTAATGATCATGCCAATCATGTTACAGCTCCACCAAGTAAAAAACAAATAGATTCTTTACTGACTATTTATAAAGCACCAGAAGCGCACGCGTCAAAATTCGGGCGTTTGATTATTCAAGATGCTGGAGGAAGAATGAAGCCGATCAATACATTCTCATCTGAGTTACTTCGCAAAGTGAGTCACAATGATAAGTACAACGGAATGAATTCTGATCAGGTATTTTTGTCTATGACGCAATATGCACAGGTTTGGATTCAGGTTCCTGTGATTTATATCAATACTAAAAATGATAGTATTCGAAAAATTATAGGAATTGATTCTAAAGATAAATATGCTCCGTTTGTAAAGTTTTTTGATGAAATGGGGAATTACAAATTATCTCCTTATTTAGATGCTGCTTACAAAGCTGCAAATCCAAACAGTTTTGAAAAAGATTTTATCGAAACAGATAAAAAGGTAAACTTAATGGAATCTGCATTAAGCGGAAGCATTTTGAAAATCTTCCCAATTCCAAATGATCCAAATCACAAATGGGTTTCTTACTTAGAGCGTGAAGGCGCTGGTTTTAAAGGAATGGATTCTACGTATGTAAAACAAATTCTTCCATTATATTTTAGCGCTTTAAATAATGGTTCGATCCAGAAAAACTTTGATACTGCTGATAATTTAGTTGAAAGCATAAATGGTTTTCAAAAGAAATTTGGAGCTAAAGTAAGACCAAGTGAGCAAAAAATCGATGCAGAGATTGCTTATAATAAATATGATGTTTTTCAAAAATTACCTTATTGGTATATTACGGCATCTATTTTTATGCTAATGTTTACCATTATCAACATCTTTTTTGAGAAAAAATGGATTCGTTTTACGGTTAATGGTTTCCATATAATTATAGGTTTGTTATTTGCAATTCATACCTTAGGATTAATTGCACGCTGGTATATTTCTGGTCACGCACCTTGGAGTAACGCGTACGAATCGATTGTATATGTTGCCTGGTCAACCATGTTCTTTGGATTGGCTTTTGACAGAAAATCTAAATTGACTGTTGCTTCGTCTGCATTCGTTACTGCAATGATTTTAATGGCGGCATATTTGAACTGGATTGATCCAGAAATTGCAAACTTACAGCCAGTTCTTAATTCTTATTGGTTAATGATTCACGTTGCTGTAATTGTTGGAAGTTATGGGCCAACCGCTTTAGGAATGATTTTAGGTTTTGTTGCTTTATTATTGATTTTATTTACGAATGATAAAAACAAAGCAAAAATGGACGTGCACATTAAAGAGATAAGTTACATCAATGAAATGGCAGTTACAATTGGTCTTATCATGCTTACTATTGGAAACTTCCTTGGAGGACAGTGGGCAAACGAAAGTTGGGGACGTTACTGGGGTTGGGATCCTAAAGAAACTTGGGCTTTAATCTCGATTATGGTTTATGCTTTTGTAATTCACGCTCGTTTTGTTCCTGCTTTAAGAGGAAAATGGTTCTTCAACTTAATGACCATGTATGCTTTTGTTTCGATTTTGTTTACTTATTATGGAGTAAATTTCCACTTAGTAGGTTTACACTCTTATGCAAGCGGTGAAGCGCATTCATTAAGCTGGATTTATTATTGTTTGGTTACTATTACAATAATTGGAGCTATAACGTATCCAAAATATCGAAAATACTATAAAACCAAAAAGGTTAAAAAATAGAAAAATGGCTCAGTATATTCTGAGCCATTTTTTTATATTATTTTGACTCCTGAAGCTAGCAAAACAAGAAAAATGAAAATGAAAAACAAAGTGAGAAATATCAAATGGCTTAGAATCGAAAGTAGGAAGACCTTAAGTTTGCTTATTTTGTTGAAAAACTGAAGGTTTGTCCAAAATATCAAAACCAATCCTAATACATATACAAAATTTAAAACGGTATTAATTTTCGGAGTTCCGTTATAATAATAAAGAAACGGAAAGGCTAATATTTGTACGAGTAATCTTTGAGAAGCTTTAAAAGTATTTAGCACAAAGTATTCTATAAAATTATGCCCCTGTTTTCTAAAACAGACATAAGTCCCAATGGTGTAAATTGGAATTGTAATAATGGTAAACCAAGAAAAATGGTCAGTTGTCCATTTTTTAAAATCAGAAATATCTACTTCTGGATTTTGATCTGCACTTTGAAAAATATTAATATCAAAATAATGATACAAAAAAGCATAAAGAGAAGCTGTAACCACGACTAAAGACAGTGGTTTGAAATGTTTTACTCTTTTTCCTTCAATAAATTCTCGAACGCTATGTCCTGGCCTTGAAAATAGTTCTCGGAAAGAATATATAATTCCTTTGTCAAAATGAAGTAGGCTATGTTGTATATCATGCCATAAATAAGCTACCGTAATTGGGTGCGTTTCTGCAGTCTGACCGCAGTTATTACAAAATTTTCCAGTAAATGTAGTATTACAGTTTTTACAAATTGTTACCATCAATGTTATGAATTTATTTTTTTAGAAAAACCAGAAGGATACATAATAGCCAGTAGAACACAAATTAGCAGAAAATTATATTCACAGCCATTTCTTCCTCCGCCTACAACAAACCATCCTTCTTGAAAATGAACCATTACAATTCCCATTATTAAAATAAAAATCGTTACAAATCCGGCTAGCTTAATGTATTTGTTAAGCAATAAAAGAATAGCTGCTATAATATGCGAGATTTTAATTAGCCAGGCTAAATAAAGTCCGAAAGGAGCAAATCCGACTTGATTGAGGTAGAGATTGCCAAAATCATTTATGCCATTATTAAAAATTCCGAAAACAGAATGCGTAAGCAGAATAATGGCTACAGCGATTCTTAAAAGTAAATTTCCATTCATAATAATTCTTTTACGATAAATTAGCCACTCGAAAATAATAAAAAAACGCATATCAAATAAATTAATATGCGTTCTTAGTAATTTTAAAGTATTGATATTTAGACTTTTCCTAAAGTGTAAAGTTGTTCCATTGTAGGAGTAGGACTTCCGCCTGCTGGCTCAAGCGTAATACCAAAAGCTTCTGCAGAATCGGTCTGGCTTACTGCAAAGATTTTCTGAGTATTTTCTTCAAAATTATCCAACAAACCAATACTTGTTGGAGTAAGTACAGGACTCAATTTTAAAGACCAAACCTGATACACCATTCCTTTTGGTGGAGTCGGTAAACCCGCAGCATCAATATATGTTGTTTTTGTCTGCTGATTCCAATAAACTTTTGCAAAAGATGTTGGAGATACAGCCTGACCTCCAAGAGTTACACCTGTATTTTTAATATCTCTCACAATATTCAAACTTCTCTGGATTTCTTTATTCTGCTGTCCTAAATAAGCAAAATCTCTTTCGATTTTATTCTTTTCAGTTCCAACAGTAGAAATCGCTTCTCTGGTTTTGGTCAATTCTAAAGTTTGGTAGCCTAAACCTAAAAGCAATAACACAGCCGCTGCCCAGCCCACATATTGTGCCCAGTTTGAAGCAGGCTTCATGTCGACTACTTTTCCATGCTTTAGTTCCAGACGTGCTTTAATCTTCTCAAAATTTTCCACAGAGTGAAAAGGAGAGAAGCTTGAAGAAAGAGCGATTATTGCCTTTTCGATCGAAATAATTTCCTGATCTACTTCAGGGACTTTTTTGGCCAGTTCGGCAATCTCTAGATTTTCTTTTTCACTTAATAGGCCATATACATACAGCTCTAAAATTCCTGATTCTATATATTCTTGTGCTTCCATTTATATCTTCAAATAATTGCGTAAATCGTTAATACAGTTTCTGTTTTGCGTTTTGATAGTCCCCAGTGGCATCGCCAATTCTTCTGAAGCTTCTTGCTGGGTATATCCTTTAAAGAATAATAAATTGATTATTTCGATACACTTTGGTTTTAGTTTTTTTACAAACTCCTGAATTCCTATTGCATCTAGTTTGTGGCTCAATTTATTGCTCTCGTCTAAGAGATTTACGAAATTATCTGATGAAAGGTTTTTTTGGCTATTGTTGTAGTCTTTAGAACGAAGTTTATCGATCGATGTATTTCGGGCGATATTAAGGATCCAAGTGTAAAACCGTCCTTTACTCTCATTATAAGAATCAATGTTTTTCCAGATTTTGACAAAAACATCTTGAAGCACATCTTCTGCTTCTTCGCGATTCTTGATTAGGACATGAATGACAGAAAATAAGCTCTTTGAGTACATATCGTACAAATGGGTAAAAGCTTTTTCGTCCTTTTTGTAAATTAAAACTAGCAGTTCTTCTTGACTCATAGATTTGGATTTTTAAGTTTGAAAAATAAATGTTAAGCCTTTATGTGCTAACCTGTTTATAAAGTTAATTTATTTTTGTTGATTTTTATAAATTTTTTAATAGTCCAAAACCTAAGAAAATAAAGGCTTCAGAAAAAAAGTGCAATTTTTTTTACTTTTTTTTAAACCAAAAACAATCCGATTACGTAAATGTATTTATAAGATCAGAGAAATCTTTGATGAAGTTAGAAAAATCTAAAAAAAGCTGTTGTTATAATATTATTAAGGACATATGGATAGCAAAATAATAGTCAGAATATTAATAGTTGGATTAACAACAGTTTTGACCTTGATCGTTTTTACTAAGAAAGATTTTCTGAAAGAGACTTTGTCAAATACTGATAATAGCGCAAAAGCAATTATTGTTAATTAAAAATAATAAGCATAATGATATTGAATAGTTGATGTACTCGGACTTCCAAATAGAAGATTTTTTAATATGTCTCTCGATTATTTTAGGAATTAAATTTACATCATACAAGCCATTAAAAAGATTTTTTGAAAGACGTTTGACATATTGGGGGAAAGAAATTTTCGAAAATAACCGAGTCATCAACTATAATTTATAAAAGATAGCATAATAATTAATTCATGGTTTGATTTGTTTGTATGGGGGGAAGCCTAACGTCTGATTAACGTTAGGCTTCATTTTTTTATTTAACTTTTGATTGGCAAAAATTAAGTTTGTTGAAAATGATTTTTACCTAATTTTATAAAAAATTAAAAGATGAAAAAAATACTTTTTATATTATTTGGAGCCGCTTTATTAAGCACTCAGACTAATGCTCAAACGAGTAAAACTAAATTATCTAAAACAGATAAAACCATGACAAAAGAAACCATTTATCAGTTTAAAGTAGAAGATTTATCAGGAGACACTTTTGATTTTGCTTCGCTAAAAGGGAAAAAAATTATGATTGTCAATACAGCATCAAAATGCGGACTGACTCCTCAATATAAAGATTTAGAAGCCGTTTATAAAGAATATAAAGATAAAGGTTTTGTAGTTGTAGGTTTTCCTGCAAACAATTTTGCTTCTCAAGAACCAGGAACTGCTAAAGAAATCGAAAGTTTTTGCCAGCAGAACTATGGCGTGACTTTCCCGATGATGAATAAAGTTTCTGTTAAAGGAAGCGATATGTGTGAGGTTTATAAATTCTTAACTGAAAAATCAAGAAACGGTTTACAAGATTCTGAAGTAGAATGGAATTTTCAAAAATACCTAATCAACGAAAAAGGCGAATTGGTAAAAGTAATTAAACCAAAAACTTTAGTTACAGAGCCAGAAGTAATCAACTGGATTAAAAGCTAAAACTAAAAAAAAGACTCAAATTTGAAATATTCAAATTTGAGTCTTTTTTTAAGCTCCAAAGTTACAAAGAAACAAAGGGGCAGAGTTTTTAAATACTTTGCGAACTTCGCGTAATTCATTGCGAACTTTGCGGTTAAACCAAAATCAGCTGCATAAAAACCAAATCCAGCCAATGGTCAAATTTGTAGCCCACTTCACGAATTGTTCCTGTAGCAACAAATCCGAATTTTTCATGGAAAGAAATGCTTCCTGCGTTGTCAGCGTCAATAGCACCAATCATAACGTGATAGCCTTGCTCTTTGGCTAAACGAATTAATTCTGTTAAAAGTTTAGAGCCAATTCCTTTTCCTACAATATTATCTACTACATAAACAGAATGTTCTACGGTATATTGATAGCCAATTTTTTCTCTAAATTGTCCGTAACTTCCAAAACCAACGACTTCGCCATCTAGTTCTGCCACAACCACTGGAAGATTTTTGGACATTTTATCTTCAAACCATTTAGTTTGAACTTCTAAAGTTTGAATTTCGTAGCTATAATTTGCTGTTGTATGTAAAATAGAGTGATTTACAATTTCTAGAATCCTTTGCAAATCGTTTGTTGTTGCGGGTCTTAAAATAATGCTCATTGGTAATTATTGCGGTTTATTTGGTGTTTAGTTCGGCTAATAAAGTATCTACTTCATTAGAATTCCAGTCCATTTCTTTGGCAATGGCTTTGGCATTTTTAGCATATTCCAAAGCTTTCTTTTTGTTTTTCAATTTATTGTAAAGTTTGGCTTCCAGCAAATTTCCGTCATAAGAATCATTTAACTCTAAAGAACGGTTTACCCAAGAAATAGCTTTTTTTAAGCTTTCTGTATCTGTGATATGTTTGAAATAGGTATTTCCAATATCCTTTAAAAAACTGGCGTCATTCCAAACCAATTTTTCGGTATCTTCAAGAGTAACTTTTTTGTAGAAATTCCATTTTTCAGTTCTTTCTGCTAATGTCAAATCGTATTTAAAAACCAAAGAATCAGTTTTTTGCAATCGGATAGATTTTGCGATTTCTCTTTGTTTATAATAGTTTACTGTGTCTAAATTATCAACTAGAGGACGAAGAAGTTCATTTACAATACTTTCAATTTTACGGTCAACACGATTTTGAGAAGCTACAGACGCAAATTCTTTCTGATGATTTAAAACATATTGAAATTCTCTAGACTTAATATCTGTGACTCCGTTAGCAATAACTCTCCAGTTTAATTCGCTAACCAATTGTTTATCAGACTGAGTATTGAGATAAATATGCGTTGGAATTGATAATTCTGTTCTATCTTTTCCTTTTTTTAAAGTATTTAGGTAGGTAAAGAATTTATCCGAATTGCTTGGGTCTGCTAGAAAATCTTTCTCTAATTGTGGCAATTGCATTTTCGGATTCAAAGCATTATTCAATTCATTTAGAAATTCAGCTTTTTTCATTTCGCCTTTTAAGGCATAAATCAGTGTTTCATTATTATCAATAAATAAAAAAGTCGGAAGCGATTTGGTGTTGAATTTATTCTTTAAAGCAATTCCTTCTTCTTTTTCAATGTTTTTATAAGTGCACACAAAATTTTTATTCAGAAAATCGATAATAGCGGGATCACTCAAAACTTCCGTTTTCATTAAATTACAATGCGGACACCAATTAGCATAAAGCATTATAAAAAGTGGTTTGCTTTCTTTTTTTGCATTTTCCAAAGCCGTTTTATACGGAACATCAACAGGAACAAATTGATTCTGAGAAATTATCGTTTGAAAAGTAACAGCAAAAAAAAGTAAAAATAAAAAACGCATATCAAGTCGGACTTTTTAGTAATTATTCGATTTTACAAATATATTCCCTTTTTTGGGAAACAGCCTTAATATATTCCTAATTATACTATAAATCAAATGCGAACTTTGTAACTTTGTAAGCAAGATAAAGCAAGATCAATTAGAAGATTTTCTTTAAAAAAAAGTAATACACGACCGTAATGATTTACCCCAAAATAGCGCTTGCACAAAGCATTATCGAAATTTTATCTGCCAAAGGCATCGTAAATATTATAATTTCTCCAGGATCTAGAAACGCACCGTTAACGATCGGATTTGCGCAAAATCCAAATTTTACTTGTTACAGTATAGCAGACGAGCGTTGTGCCGCTTTTTTTGCCTTGGGAATTGCACAGCAAACCAAACAGCCAACCGCAATTGTTTGTACATCAGGATCGGCTTTATTAAATTATTATCCCGCTGTGGCAGAAGCATTCTACAGCCAAATTCCATTGATTGTGATTTCTGCCGATCGTCCGCAGAGCAAAATTGATATCGGTGACGGACAAACCATTCGTCAAGAAAATGTTTTTTCTAATCACTCCGTTTTTAATGCCAATTTAACCGAAGAGACATCAGAAGAAAACGACTTAAAAATCAATTTGGCTATTGAAACGGCTATTCTTAAAAAAGGTCCAGTTCATATTAACGCTCCTTTTGAAGAGCCTTTATATGAAACTACAGAAGAACTTTCTGTACAACCAAAAATGACAGTTTTACAGCCTGAAAATTTATCAAAAAACATAGAAAATAGCGAAGAATTTGTTTCTATTTGGAATACAGCAAAGCGAAAATTAGTTTTGGTTGGGGTTAATGAAGCCAATAGTATTGATCAAGAAATTATTGAAAATTTAGCCTCAGATCCATCAGTTGTTGTGCTTACAGAAACGACTTCAAATCTTCATCACGAGAGTTTTATTAATTCAATTGATACTTTAATAACTCCATTTGATGATTTTGATTTCAAGCAATTTAATCCAGAAGTCTTAGTAACTTTTGGAGGAATGGTTGTTTCAAAAAGGATTAAAGGATTTTTAAGAAAATATAAACCAAAACATCATTGGCATATTGACACTTTACGTGCTTACGATACGTTTGATGCATTGACAAAACACTTTGAAATGCAACCGAATGATTTTTTTAAAGATCTGATTTCGCAAACATCTTTTGTAAAAAGCAATTATTTTAAAAACATCGATGCAGTTTACAAAACAAGGCTCGAAAGAAGAAAGCAATATTTAAGCAAAATTGAATTTTCTGACTTTAAGGTTTTTGAAAAAGTAATTGAATCTTTGCCTAAAAACAGCATGTTGCAAATTAGTAATAGTTCGGCCATTCGTTATGCACAGTTAGTTGATATTGATGCTTCTATTGAGGTTTTCTGTAATCGAGGAACAAGCGGAATCGACGGAAGCACTTCTACAGCAGTTGGAGCAGCGGTAGGAAATGATAAACAATCCGTTTTTGTTACTGGTGATATAAGTTTTTTATACGACAGCAACGCTTTATGGAATTCGTATATTCCTAAAAATTTCAAAATTGTTTTAGTTAATAATGGAGGCGGTGGAATCTTTAGAATTCTTCCTGGACATGAAGAAAAACCAGTTTTCAATACCTATTTTGAAACGTCTCATAAACTCACAGCCGAACATTTAGCAAAAATGTATGGATTAAATTATTTCGCAGTTCAAGATTTGCAATCTTTAGAAAATGGAATACAGTCTTTATATAAATCTAATGATGCTCCATCCATTTTAGAAGTTTTTACGCCAACATTGGAGAATGATATTATTCTAAAACAGTATTTTAAATATTTATTATAGAAATGAAAGAAATTTTTTGTTAAAATTATTGTTTTGTGCTTTGTTTAGCTATAAATTTGATGATAATATTCACCAATTAATTTATAGTTATGAGCAAAAGAGAAGATTTAATTAAAAAGTACACAGCAGATTTAAAAGAGAAATGCGGAATTACAGCCGATGCCGATTTATTGACAAAAGTTACAATCGCTTGCGGCCCATCAATTTATAATGATGATGCCTCTACAGTAGCTTCTTCGCAAGCATCAGAATTAAAAACCGTAAAAAATAACTTCTTAATCAAGAAATTAGGTTTAAAAGATAATCCAGATTTAGACAAAGGAATTGATGCCGTAATGGAAAAATATGGAAAATCTAACAAACACAAATATAGAGCAGTAGTATATTATTTACTTACGGTACACTTTAAAAAAGAAAGTGTTTTTAAATAATAAAATGTAGCATTCAAAATCCCTTTATGACACATATACATAAAGGGATTTTCTAATTTATAAGAATAAATGGAGTTTTGTTAAAATTAATTCTTTGTGCCAATCCAAACTTCGTACCTTTGCACCTCAGAAACTTAGCAGTTATGCTGCTTAGAAACTTATTAAAATGCTAGAAATAGGAAAATACAATACTCTAACTATATTACGTGATACCAAAGTTGGTTTATTTTTGGGAGATCCTGACAATGATCCAGATGGAATTCACGATGTTTTATTGCCCAATAAATATGTACCAAAAGTATTTGAAATTGGCGAAGAATTAATCGTTTTTGTTTACTTAGATCACGAACAGCGACCTGTTGCAACTACATTGGTTCCTTATATTTTATTGAACGAATTTGCTCTTTTGAGAGTAAATTACATTAATAATGTTGGTGCTTTCATGGATTGGGGAATGGAGAAAGATATCCTTGTTCCGTTCAAAGAGCAAGCTCGCCCAATGGAAAAAGGAAAACGTTATTTGGTTTATTTGTACTTAGACAAACAAACCAATCGTTTGGTAGCGTCGAGCAAAACCAACCAATTTTTGAGTAATGATAATTTGACGGTTGAAAAAGGAGAAGAAGTGGATTTAATTGTTTCTCATATTACCGATATGGGAATTAATGTTATTATAAACGAGCAGCACAAAGGGCTTTTATACAAAGATGAAGTTTATGATGATGCGATAAGAACTGGCGACAGAATGCGCGGTTACATCAAAAATATTCGTCCCGATAACAAAATTGATGTAGCACTTCAAGCTCAAGGTTTTGAGAGCATTGAACCAAATGCTGAAAAAATATTAAGCGAATTACGAGCTAGCAGAGGTTTCCTTCGTTTAAACGATGATTCGCATCCTGAAGACATTAAAACCGTTTTGAAAATGAGTAAAAAGTCATTCAAAAAAGCGATTGGTTCTTTATACAAAGAAAAACTGATTGAAATAAAAGATGACGGGATTTATCTAGTAAAGGAGTAAAATTCCAATAATAAAAATTCCAAATTCCAATTTGAAAAGTAACAATTGGAATTTTAAAATTTGAAATTTATTTTGCTTCAGCAAAATCATTGTAACACAAAAGGCTGCCCATTACGAGCAGCCTTTCGCTTTTTATTCAGTTTTAAAAAAAATTGTAATTAAAAAAAAACAGAAATAAAATAATTCGAATCCATCTCAGAACAATAACTTTACGAATTTTAGAAATCATCCCATTAATGGTATGTCTTTTAAATGATTTGATGCACCTATCTTAATAACAAAAAAATAATTTCACGGCTGATCCATTGGTTTATAAAATAACTTTTAGAAAGTGTGAATTAGTGCTTTTTTCTTTTTCGTTATCATTCCTATACTAATTATATAACAATTCTAACATTTAACCTTAGGTGTTACTTTTTTCTTTTTGAAGATTCGACAAACACATAAATCATTTGCTCTTTTAATTGAGGTTTGTTACTTAAAACCCTAAAAAAATGAGCGACAAATTTTTTAAATTTTCTCAAAAAAATCATTTTTTAGGTTAATAAATCAGTGAAAGAAAATCAATCCGAAATCTTTAAAATGTTTTGTATCTCATTGATTTCTAGGGTGTAAAATTAATTATTATTTTTCTAAACTAATGTTAAAAAATGTTATTTTTTGTAAGTAAAGACCAATTGTTAACATTGCAAGCCAAATTAGTAAAGACTTAAGAGTGATTAAGTAGGTAAAGTAGTAAAAATGCTTTATTTTTACCGTATAATTATTTTAAACAAAAAATCAAAATGGATTGGATTACAGCCAGAGAATTTGAAGATATAACTTATAAAAAATGCAATGGAGTAGCGAGAATAGCTTTTAATAGACCAAATGTTAGAAATGCATTCCGTCCTAAAACTACTTCAGAATTATACCAAGCTTTTTACGATGCACAAGAAGACACTTCAATTGGAGTTGTTCTGCTTTCTGCTGAAGGGCCTTCTACAAAAGACGGAGTTTATTCTTTCTGCAGTGGTGGAGATCAAAATGCACGCGGACATCAAGGATATGTTGGAGAAGACGGTCAGCACCGTTTAAATATTTTAGAAGTGCAGCGTTTAATTCGTTTTATGCCAAAAGTAGTTATTGCAGTTGTTCCTGGATGGGCTGTAGGTGGCGGACATAGTTTGCACGTAGTTTGCGACATGACACTTGCTAGTAAAGAACACGCTATTTTTAAACAGACAGATGCAGACGTAACAAGTTTTGACGGTGGTTACGGATCGGCATATTTGGCTAAAATGGTGGGACAGAAAAAAGCTCGTGAAATCTTCTTTTTAGGTAGAAATTATTCTGCACAAGAAGCTTTTGAAATGGGAATGGTAAATGCTGTAATCCCTCACGACGAATTAGAAGCGACTGCTTACAAGTGGGCACAAGAAATTCTTCAGAAATCGCCAACCTCTATAAAAATGCTGAAATTTGCCATGAATCTAACAGACGACGGAATGGTTGGACAGCAAGTTTTTGCAGGAGAAGCAACTCGTTTGGCTTACATGACCGAAGAAGCAAAAGAAGGAAGAAACGCTTTCTTAGAAAAAAGAAAACCAAACTTCGGCGAAAATAAGTGGTTACCTTAATTTAATAAAATTGTTCCAAGTTTCAAGTTTCATGTTACACTGTGAAAAAACTTGAAACATGAAACTTTAAACTATATAAACTAAAAAATAAGAATGAAACATTGGATTGAAGCCGCTAGACTGCGCACCTTACCTTTATCAGTTTCCGGAATTATAGTTGGAAGTATTTATGCTTTGTCTAATCCTACAGAAACTATCAATACTCCAACAGAAGTCTTTAGTTGGAAAGTTTTTGGTTTTGCCTTATTGACAACATTAGGATTACAGGTTTTATCCAATTTTGCTAACGATTATGGCGATGGAGTTAAAGGTACAGACAATACAGATCGAGTAGGGCCACAACGTGCTATTCAAAGTGGTGTTATTACACCGCAGGCGATGAAAAAAGCCATTATTATCACCTCGTTATTGACATTATTGTCTGCAATGACATTAATATATTTTGCTTTCGGAAAAGACAATTTTGGGTATTCTATCTTTTTTCTATTGTTAGGAATCGCGGCTATTATTTCTGCAATTCGTTACACAGTAGGCAATTCTGCATACGGATATAGAGGATTTGGAGATTTATTCGTTTTCATTTTCTTCGGATTAGTGAGTACGTTAGGAGTAAACTTTTTATATGCAAAAGAAGTAGATCCGCTTTTAATTCTTCCGGCTGTTGCCATCGGATTATTGAGTGTTGGGGTTTTAAACCTGAACAATATGCGCGATCAGGAATCGGATAAAAAATCTGGAAAAAACACGATTGTAGTACAGATTGGAGCTCAAAAGGCTAAAAATTATCACTTCTTCCTTATTATTACTGCAATGGTTTCTGTAGTTGTATTTGCTATTTTAAGTGATTACAACTTTGACCAATACTTGTTTTTATTGGCTTATATTCCGTTGACAAAACATTTAATCACAGTTTACAAAAATCAAGATCCAAAATTATTAGATCCAGAATTGAAAAAACTGGCATTAAGCACATTCTTGCTTTCTATACTATTGACAGTATGCATGATTTCATTGATTTCAGACATTATTGTAAACCTGTTTTTAGGAGGGAGATAAAAAATAACGTTAAACTTAAAACTTAACAAACATGAAAATTACATACTACGGACACGCTTCTTTAGGAATACAAGTAGGAGGAAAAAATATTATTGTGGATCCCTTTATCACAGGAAATCCGCAAGCTGCTGCAATTGATATTAACACATTAAAAGCAGATTATATTTTAGTAACACATGCACACGGAGATCACGTTTTGGACGTTGAGACAATTGCAAAAAACACCAATGCAGTTATTGTTTCTAATGCAGAAATAGCAAGTTATTACGCAAATAAAGGATTCAATTCGCATCCTATGAACCATGGCGGTAGCTGGAAATTTGATTTCGGAAAAGTAAAATATGTTAATGCCATTCACTCAAGCAGTTTTCCTGATGGTTCTTATGGAGGAAATCCTGGAGGTTTTGTTATCGAAGGCGAACACAAAAATATCTACATCGCTGGAGATACTGCGTTGACGTATGATATGAAATTAATTCCGCTTCGTACAAAACTAGATCTTGCAATTTTGCCTATCGGAAACAACTTTACAATGGATGTTGAAGACGCTATTATTGCTTCAGATTTTGTAGAATGTGATAAAGTTTTAGGATACCATTTTGATACTTTCGGTTATATAGAAATCAATCACGAAGAATCTATTCGTAAATTTTTTGATAAAGGAAAAGATTTAATGCTTTTACCAATCGGAGAATCTATTGAACTATAATTGTCATCCTGAGCGAAGTCGAAAGAAGGAGTTAACTATATTCCTGATTTAGAAAAACTATGGCTAAAAGGTCTTGTTTTTCTAAATCGGGAGATATCGCTCCGATCGGGGCTACGGTCTGTTTTTCATAAGAAAGTTATTTGGCATAATCTATGTTAATTTAAATTTGAGTTTTTAAAAGTAAAAATCATTTTAATCTATAATCCGTGGCACTTAAAGCATCATCACGAAATGTAACTTTCAAAATAATTTTATTATTACTTATAACGTTTTCCTTTAATGCTTTTGCTCAAAAAGAAGGTTATTGGGACAAAGAACGAGCGACAACCAAAGAAATTATGGTTCCTGCGCGCGATAGAATTTCTATACCAACAGAAGATTTACCCGTTGGAACTACAGAAATTATATATAGAATCACACTTTTAGACAAAAATCAAGAAATGGCCAATAGCTTGGTCTCATTATTAAAAGCAATTCCAGATCCAACAGGAGTTAGCCAAGGTTCTGCCGGCGCTGTTTTCTTGATGTCAAAAATTTCTGGTGATGATCAATGTACGTATTCGATTTTTACCTCTAATGAAAATGCCAAAAAATATGTTGCAGACGGTAAAATCGACAAAGCTTGCTATTCTCAAGCAGAACCTGTAAGCAAAGACGCCAAACGTTTGTCTGTCAATAAATCGTCTTGTTTAAAAGAAAACATCAGTACAATTTGGTTTGGTTTTGAAAGCAAAAATTGGCTTTTAAGTCAGAAAGTAGTTTTGGAAGTAGTGCCTTGGGTAGACACAAAACTAAATAGAGGATGGAATCAGGATAATAAAAACGAAATTATCAGCTTATGCAAAACTTCTACAATGGCGCAAAAAATGGCAAATTCTGATGATTTCTGTGTTTGCATTTTAAATAAAATTATGAAACAATATCGTTATGATGAGTTTCAAAAATTATTGGCTGTAGAAAAAACAAAAGTCTACAAAGATTTTGGAAACAGCTGTTACAAAGACGCTGATATTTCTAAAAACGTATTTAACGATTTAAGAACACAAACAGCTTCTTTAATCAAAGCGCAAAAATACAACGAAGCAATTCCAAAACTAAATACAATTGTTAACGAAGGAAAAGCAACGGCTTTAGATTACAGTTCGTTAGGCTATTGCTACATTCTGACGAAACAATATGCAAAAGCTTTAAAAGTGCTTCAGGAAGGAGAAAAATTGGATGATACAGAATTATTGGTTAAATTAAATCTGGCTCATACATATTTAGTTAGCGACAATTATAGCGCAGCCAAAGCCATCTATAAAAAATACCAAACCCAAAATGTAACTGATAGTTTAAGTTGGGTTGCTAAAACAAAATTAGATTTTGAAGCATTTGAAAAAGCAGGTTTACCTTCCAAAGATTTTGAAAAAATCTTAAAATTGTATAATTAAGCTTTCAAATAAAAACTTCTCAGAACCTTAGCACCTTAGTTTCTCAGCACCTTTGAAAAAAATGACCGCATCTTACCAAAAATATTTACTAGAATTTAAACGTCCTTCAGGAACTTCTAGAGGAATTATGACCGAAAAAGAAACATGGTTTATAATTCTGGAAGAAAATGGAAAAAAAGGTATAGGCGAGTGCGGAATATTACGCGGACTGAGCGCAGACGACCGTCCAGATTATGAAGAGAAACTAAAATGGGCATGCGATAATATTCATTTAGGAGAAAAAGCACTTTGGAATGCCTTATTAGAATTTCCTTCTATCCAATTCGGAATAGAAATGGCCTTTTTATCTCTTAAAAGTGAAAATCCGTATCTTTTATTTCCATCAGATTTTACCAAAAATTTAAGTTCTATTGCTATAAATGGCTTAGTTTGGATGGGGGAAGCTGCGTTTATGAAGGAGCAAATCGAAGAGAAATTGGCAGATGGTTTCAACTGCATAAAACTTAAAATTGGAGCCATTGATTTTGCTAAAGAACTAGAATTATTACAATTTATAAGAAGCCATTTTTCCCCAGAAGAAATAGAAATTAGAGTCGATGCCAATGGTGCTTTTTCTTCGACAGAAGCTTTAGATAAATTAAATCAATTACAACAATTTCAGCTTCATAGCATCGAACAGCCTATCAAGAAAGGTCAAATTAATGAAATGGCTGAATTATGTAAAGAAACACCATTTCCAATTGCTCTGGACGAAGAACTTATTGGTGTATTTTCGTTAGAAGAAAAAGAAAAATTACTGCAAGAAATCAAACCTCAATATATCATTTTAAAACCAAGTTTTGTTGGCGGTTTTAAAGGCACTCAGGAATGGATCACTTTAGCCGAAAAATATAATATTTGCTGGTGGATCACCTCGGCATTAGAAAGCAATATCGGGTTAAACGCTATTGCACAATGGACTTATACTTTGAATTCAGATATGCCTCAAGGTTTAGGAACCGGAGCATTATATAGTAATAATATAGATTGTCCTCTTGAAGTAAGAAAAGGACAGCTATGGTATGGTAATGCTAAGGAGTGGGGAAGGTTTGTAGGTATATAGAGACAAAGGGACAGAGCTTTCAAAGGGACAAAGGAACAAAGGAACAAAGGGACAAAGTGACACGAAGGCAAGAACCTTTGAACCTTTGTCACTTTGAACCCCTGAACCTTTTCTTTACTCTTTTCCTCCCAAAAGACTATCTTGCCAATCCTTTAATTCCTTCCATTTTCCTT
Organism: Flavobacterium ustbae; assembly: GCF_003946915.1. Taxonomy (GTDB): domain Bacteria; phylum Bacteroidota; class Bacteroidia; order Flavobacteriales; family Flavobacteriaceae; genus Flavobacterium; species Flavobacterium ustbae. The sequence continues at coordinate 264,976 of NZ_RPOC01000004.1, read as the reverse complement.
GATAAGCCATTAATGCTTGTTTAGGCCAAGTGCTCGGATTATGTATGGCGTAATTTTCTCCACCAGTGTCTAAGATAGACTGTAATTTCTCTGTAGAAGCTTGAGAAAGCTCGTACCAAGTTTTAATTCCTGCTTCATTAAATAAAGCTTCTATTTTAGGGCCAATTCCTTCCACAATTTTCAAATCATTTTCTTTAATTTTTTTTCCTAGTGCACTTGCCGCCAATTCACTGTCAAAAACAATATCAGATGGAGCTGTAGCCGCAAAAGATTGTGAAGCTACTTTTGCTTTCGCAGCAAGATCTGTTTCTAAGGAAATGATGCGCGCATTTAAGTTTTTGGTGTTAGCTTTACAAGCATCCAAATCTGCTTGAAGAGAAGCTGTTAGAGAATCATCATTTTTTGAGTTCATTTTTCCTAGTAAGTAGCCTAAAATTCCACAGATTAAACCCACTAGTATAGGTATTAAGATACAAGGTATATTCATGATTATATGTTTTGAATTAATTATTTAATAGTAATAACAGTTCTTCTATTAGAAGCTTTGCCTTCAGCAGTTTGGTTATCTGCAATTGGTTCGTCTGGGCCTTTAGATTCAGTTGCTATTTTTTCTGCACTAATTCCGTTTTTTGAAAGATAATTTTTAGAAAATTCAGCTCTCTTTTGGGCTAATGCAATATTAGAATCTCTATTTCCAACATTATCTGAATGTCCTACGACAATTACAACAGCATCTTTAACATGTTCTGAATATCTAGCAATGTCGGCCACTTTCTTTTTTTCGACATCGCTTAAATTTAGGCTTGATTGATTGGTATTGAAATAAAGAATCAGCGGATTAGCGTTTATTTGTTCTTTTAAAGAACTCCATTCATCATTTGTTGTCGATGTAGAATCTACGGTTTCAAAGATGTAATCTGCCGGTCCAATTAACGTGTCGGCATTCATTTTCCATTTATCAATTATTTCGCCTTTGGTCAGGAATTGATTTTCAAGTAATCCTTTCGAAACAAAATAATTTCTTACCTCATTTGCCCTAGCAAGACCTAAATTTTCAAATGAAGTTGAATTGATTTCTTGAGATGTTGCATAACCTGTTATGGTTATTTTCTGTTTCGGATTGGCTTCTAAAAATACTTTTAGTTTATCAATTCCACTTGTTACAGAATCACTTACAGGCATTATCAATTTAGCACTGTTCTTAAGGAATTTCAAATTATCACCAGTCTGATATTCGAGACCTTGACCATTAAGTTTAAACGGAACGTCGGGCTCTTGAACAGTAGGCGAAACTGTTTTTGGAGTATCATCCGTTATTGCTTTTTCGCAGCAATTGCAACAAAATTTTTGATACAAAAAAGCACCTAAAATTATAGTTATTGCAATGCCTAATAGATAAAGTGTTTTTTTAGACATAATTTAGATTTTAGTTCAATCAAATTTAAGCAAAAAATAAAAGCTAAAATATTAATAATCAACATATTGAAAAACATTATATTCTGTGAATAGTTTACAAAATATGCTTAAGCCGACTTGTCAAATGAACATATTGAATCTTAAATTGATTTAAAGTTCACTTAAAGTTTAGACGATAAATTGACTAACTTGCAATAAATTTCAAATTAAATAGAAATGGTTGAAATTGAAAGAAAATTTTTGGTCAAATCTGATGCATTCAAGGATCTGGCTTTTGCTGAAAATAAGATTGCCCAAGGCTATTTGAGCTCTGCGCCTGAACGTACCGTGAGAGTTAGAATTAAAGGACATAAAGGCTTTTTAACTATAAAAGGAATAAGCCATAGTGGTGGTATGTCTCGTTTTGAATGGGAAAATGAAATTCCGCTTGATGAAGCTCAAGAATTACTAAAACTATGCGAGAAAGGCAAAATTGAAAAAACACGTTACGAAGTAAAATCAGGAAATCATGTATTTGAAGTCGATGAATTTTATGGCGAAAACGAAGGTTTAATAATGGCTGAAATAGAATTGAATTCTGAAGATGAAGTCTTTGAAAGACCGGAATGGCTTGGTGAAGAAGTAACGAATGATGAAAGATATTACAACGCTTATTTAAGCAAAAATCCTTATAAAGACTGGCAATAAAAAATGACAGAATCTAAATATGACCTTATTATTGTAGGAGGAGGACCGATTGGTCTTGCTTGCGCGATAGAAGCTGAAAAGAAAAAATTAAATTATTTAATTATAGAAAAAGGAGCGATAGTTAATAGCATTTTTAATTATCCTTTATATATGACCTTTTTTTCTACTGCAGAAGATTAGAAATAGGTGAAATTCCGTTTAACTGTCTGGCACCAAAACCTGGACGTCAGGAAGCATTGGAATATTACAGAAATATTCACCGTTACTTTAAATTCAACATTAATTTATTTGAAAAAGTTCTTGATGTTCAAAAGAACAAAAGGATTTTCAAGATTAGTACTGATAAACAAACTTACGAATCCAAAAATCTTGTAATTGCCACCGGTTTTTATGATATTCCAATTGAGATGAATGTTTTGGGAGAAAATCTTCTAAAAGTGCGTCATTATTATAAAGAAGCGCACGAATATGCTTTTAGAAAAGTTTTGATTGTGGGCGCTAATAATTCTTCTGTAGACGCTGCTCTAGAATGCTGGAGAAAAGGAGCAGAGGTAACAATGGTGATCCGTAAAAATGAAATTAACAATCGCGTAAAATATTGGGTAAAACCAGATATTGAAAATCGAATTGCTGAAGGAAGTATTAAAGCTTATTTTGAATCTAATATTACTGAAATTCGTGAAAATGAAGTCGAAATTCTGACACCAAACGGCAAAATTACAATCGAAAATGATTTTGTATTAGCGTTGACAGGCTATAAGCCTGATTTAAATTTTATTGAAAGAATTGGAATTCAACTTTCTGATGATGAATTGAAAATTCCGACCTATAATCCAGAAACCATGGAAACCAATGTTGAAGGTTTATTTCTTGCTGGAGTAGTTTGTGGAGGAATGCAGACGCATAAATGGTTTATTGAGAACTCGAGAATTCACGCTAATCTGATTGTAGACTATATTACGGCTAAATAGTTTTTTTTAGCCACGAATTAAACCAATAAACGCGAATTTATTTAGTAATCTTGTAAAAATAGCCACGAATTTCACGAATTTGCACGAATTTATTTTTTTTTAATAACCACAAATTACACAAATTAGCACAAATTTATCTATCGTATTCTTTAGAAAAATTTGTGAAAATTCGTGCAATTCGTGGCAAAAAAAACTTATTATTACATCAATTCGTGGCAAACAAAAAGCTTAAGAACTACAAGACAACATAGAACATCCAACTTTGGTTCTTGCCCAATCCGGGCGTTTTGCAAACCATTTTTCAGATTTTGGCTGTTCATCATAAGGATTTTTCAAAAGCTGAAATAATTCATCAACCAGAGTATAATCTTCTTTGTCTGCGGCATCTATGGCTAATTGTGCCATATAATTTCGCAACACATATTTCGGGTTAATCTTATTCATTTTTTCTGAACGCTCTTCATCAGATAAAGATTCAGTACTTAATCTTTTCAAATAAACAGTAAACCATTTTTGCCAGGCTTCCAGAATTTTTTCTTTTATTTCATCTGGAATATAAAATGCATTTTCAATTTTTTCGAATACTTGTTCTACAGAATCCTCTTTTTTAATCTGACTTAAATTTCTAAAAAATATAGTCATATCAGTTTCCGACAACTGCAAAATTTCTTCTAAACCTTTAATAATTTTATCGTCAGCTTCACTTGAAGTAAATATCCCTAATTTACTTAAAAACATTATTTTGTAATCAGATTCGAATTCTGTCATAAAAGAATCAAGAATTTTTTCTAAAGGCGCAGCTTCATTTATAAGAGGATAAAGTGCATTCGCTAATTGAAATAAATTCCATTGCGCCACCTGTGGCTGATTTCCAAAACGATATCTTCTATTTTGGCTATCGGTTGTATTTGGTGTCCAATTCGGATCATAATTTTCCAGCCATCCGTATGGACCATAATCTATCGTGATTCCGTGAATAGACATATTATCGGTATTCATTACACCATGAACAAATCCGACGCGTTGCCAATGCAAAATCATTTCGCGAGTTGTATCGGCCACTTTCTGAAAGAATTGCAAATACTGCTCTTTTGGCTCTCCTTTTGTATCAGGAAAATAATGCTGAATTGTAAATTCTACAAACTGTTTCAAATTCTTCAATTCATTTCTGGATGTAAGCATTTCGTAACTTCCAAAGCGAATAAACGAAGGAGCAACACGGCAAACAATTGCGCCGTTTTCATAAGCAGGATTTCCGTTATACAAAACATCTCTTAAAACTTGATCTCCAGAAAGAGCAAGCGAGAGCGATCGAGTAGTGGGAACGCCCAGATAATGCATTGCTTCTGCGCATAAATATTCTCGTATAGAAGAACGCAAAACAGCCAAACCATCTGCTGTTCGTGAATATGGCGTTTTGCCCGCTCCTTTTAATTGTAATGTATAAAACTGACCGTTATTTTCAACTTCTGTTAAATTAATCGCGCGACCGTCTCCCAATTGTCCAGCCCAGTTACCGAATTGATGTCCCGCGTAACACATAGCATATGGCTGTGTCTCTGGAAGAATTTCTTTTCCAGAAAAAGCATTTAGAAACTCTTCAGATTGAATTTCATCTTTTGAAATCCCAACCAATTCAGCCACTTCTTTAGACGCATGGATTAATTTTGGATTAGAAGGTTTAACAGGATTTACATACGAAAACAGGGTATTTTTAACCTGACGCACTTCGTTTGTCAAAACTGGATCTGCAGGTAATTCAGCAGTAAAACGATTTTTTATTTTTATATTTTTCATTTTTTTTAGTTTTTTAGCACTTAGTCCTTAGCTCATAGTCCTTAGTTCATAGCTCTTTGCTAGTGTTTCTTAGTTCATATTTAGAGATCCGTTTTTCTTGATATTAAAAAAAACTAAGCACTATGAACTATGAGCTAAGAACTAAGAGCTAAGAACTAAGAACTAAGAGCTATTTCACCAACCTATCGGCATACATTTTTTTAAGTTTTTGAATTTTTGGATCAATTACAAGTTGGCAATATCTTGCTTCTTGATTATCGTTATAATAGTTTTGATGATCCTCTTCGGCTTTGTAAAAAACTTCAAAAGGTTTTAATTCTGTTACAATCGCATCTGGATACGAAGGTTGCACTTCATCAAAAACTTTTTCCGCTATTTCTTTTTGTTCTTGATTATGATAAAGAACAATAGAGCGATACTGTGTTCCACTGTCTGCACCCTGACGGTTTAAAGTTGTAGGGTCGTGACTTGTCATAAATATAAAAATTAAATCATAATATGAAATTATGTCAGGGTTAAAAGTAACTTGAATCACTTCGGCATGCCCTGTTCTTCCTGTACAGACTTCACGATAGGGCGGATTTTTGATAAATCCTCCTGAAAAACCCGACTGTACTGATTGTACGCCTTTCAAGCGCTGAATTAAAGCTTCAATACACCAAAAACATCCACCACCAAAGGTAACTACTGATAAGTGTTTCATAAATAATTTGCTTTTGTTCTAGGTTAAGCCTATTAATTTGATAGGATATTATGATAATTTATTAAAAAAAAGTTCTTTTAACTAAAAATACCAAACAGTATTCTAGTGTTTGAAGTTTAGTATTGATAAATTCGCAATTTTATAAAAAAGCTATATATTTGCAATCAAACACAAGGCACAACTAATGAATAGCAAAAATAATACCATCACACTGGAAACTTATTTTCAGGAATTTAGACAGCATATTGTCGGTATAAATCAAGAATTTACATCGCCGTATGGCAGAAAATCAATAATTTATACAGACTGGACTGCCAGCGGAAGATTATATCGTCCGATTGAAGAAAAACTGTTAAATGAGTTTGGACCTTTTGTGGCTAATACACACACCGAAACTACTGTATCTGGTACTGCGATGACAAAAGCATACCATCATGCAAGACATATTATTAAGCGTCATGCCAATGCCAATAATGATGATGTTCTCATTACAGATGGAACGGGAATGACGGGAGTTATTAATAAATTCCAGCGTATTTTAGGTTTGAAAATTCCTGAAAACCTAAAAAGCTTTACTAATGTTCCTGCTGAGAAAAAACCAATTGTTTTTATTTCGCACATGGAGCACCATTCGAATCAGACTTCTTGGTTAGAAACTATTGCAGACGTAGAGATTATTCCATCTTGCGAAAAAGGACTTTTCAATTTAGAAAATCTTGAAGTTTTATTAGAAAAATATAAAGATAGAACGATAAAAATTGCTTCTATTACGGCTTGTTCCAATGTTACTGGATTGAGAACTCCTTTTCACGAAGCTGCAAAATTGATGCACCAATATAATGGTGTTTGTTTTGTTGATTTTGCGTGTTCGGGACCTTATGTAGAAATTGACATGCATCCTGCAGATCCCGAAGCGTATCTAGATGCCATTTTTATGTCTCCACATAAATTTTTAGGTGGGCCTGGAACTTCTGGTATTTTGATTTTTAATAAAAAATTATACAACAACATGATTCCTGATTGCCCTGGCGGAGGTACAGTAAGTTGGACAAACCCTTGGGGAGAACATAAATACATCGATAATATAGAAGATCGAGAAGATGGAGGAACTCCTGGTTTTCTTCAGGTTATTAAAACTGCGCTGGCAATTGAGCTGAAAGAGGAAATGGGAATTGAAAATATAATGCAGCGTGAACATGAAATTGTTGATTACGTTTTTTCTGAATTGGAGCCAGTTGAAAATATTAAAATCTTAGCAGGACAACATAAAGAGCGTCTTGGTGTAATTTCATTTTTTATTGATGATCTGCATTTTAATTTAGGCGTTAAAATCTTAAATGATCGTTTTGGAATCCAAACTAGAGGCGGATGCAGCTGCGCAGGAACTTACGGACATTATTTATTGCACGTAGACCAGGAAACTTCTAACAAATTGGTTAACGAAATTACAATTGGCGATTTGATTAAAAAACCGGGATGGATTAGAATGTCAATTCACCCAACAACTACCGACAAAGAAATTGCTTATGTTTGTAAAAGCATTAAAGAATTAGCAGCAAATCATAAAACATGGGCTTCGGATTATTCTTATGATAAAATGCGTAATGAATTTATTCATAAAGAAGCAACTTCTTTTGAAGATGAATTGGTAGAAAGCTGGTTTAAGTCTTAATTTATAAAGAAGTAAAAAAAAATTAGCCAAAGATTATAAAAATTAACCCTGGACTTTAAATCCGTTTAATTTGATAATCTTTGGCTATTTTTTAGAATAAAAAATATTCAGGCTCTAAAATATTTTATTTCTTACTCATAAATTGATTTAGAGATAGTAAAGCTTGTTTTTGGACTTTTTTCTGAAAAAATCCAGTCCATCCCAGTAAATAGCCTGTTAATCCAAAAGCTTGTTTAGACCATTTCCAGACATCAAAACTATCAGTATGCTTGATAATTAAACCGTCTTGAAAGATGAATTCTGCAGCAATATTATTGATAACTTTTCTATTCGTTTTACTAAAATTGTAAGTTGCAGTCCATCTAGCATTTCCTGTTGAATCATCAGCTTTTACATCTGAGAATTCAATTTTTAAATTGCCTTTGCTTTTTACAAGCAACATTTCCCACATTTTAGAAACCTGTTCCTCTTTTAATAAACCAAAAGCTGGATCAATAAAATGTACTTTCGGATGATAGCATTCGCTCATTGTCTTGGCGTCTGCATTAGCAAAAGCGGTATAGAATTTTGTAATTAAGGCTTCATTTGCATTCATAAAAAGATATTTATGTTAAATATAAGATTTATTAGATAAAATAATCATTATAAAACACTTATTTCTTTCGCTGTATCAAATGTCTTTTTGGATTTGTCAAATGCTGTTGAAAAATACTTCATTTTACTATAAGCTGTAAAATGTCCAGTAAGATTACCTGAAATATCTGGTCCGCCAGCAATGATAAATCTTATTGCATAAATATCAGTTTTTTTGAGTTTCAGCCATTCTGAAGGTGTAAAATAATAGTACGCCGTTGTTTTTCCGTCAGAAGATTCTTTTATGTTTTTGTCTGTACAGGCAATGACATCGGCATTTGTTAAATCTACGTAGACACCTCCAGCAATTTTTGCTTTATCACTTGCTGTAGAAATGGTAAGTTTTAAAATACCGCCTTTTTCAGTTTTGGCTATTTGAACTTTAATTTCGCCAGAGTAAGCATATTTATCACATATGAAAGTATATTCTTGTGTTGCAGGATAAGTCGCAGATCCTTTGACACTCATAGTTTGCTGTGCTGAAGCAAAAGTTGAAACAAATAATAAAAGAAAAAGTGGTATTTTAAAAATCATAAGTATGTATTTATTGATCGGCTAATTTGGCATCAAATTTTTCATCCCAATCCATAGATTTTATAGACGAAATTAGGTTATCTTCATTTACAAAAACGCGCAATTCCTTGTTGGCAACTTTTTTAGTGTACAATGCATGATAGCGGTAAATGATTTCATTTTTGGTTTTGTAAACTCCATCTAATTTTAAATCTATAAAACTTCCGTAATATTGTCTAAATCTTTGGCAAGTTTTGGTCAAACGCTCTTCTGTAGTGTTTTCCATAACCGATTTAGTTACTTCAGTTTCGTTAAAAGGTTTAAATTTTGAAGTGTTACACGTTTCTAAAACTCTTTTTCCTAAATCATAGGCTTTGCGCTGCTGATTTGCATCTACTTCTGTTCCAGAAACTTTTTTAATTTTTAAATCTTCTGTATCTCTGCTTACTGTTTTAGATTTACATCCAATTAATAACAACAAACATATAATCAATCCTGCTTTCTTCATAACTATTTAAGTAATTTTTAATAATAAGTTAGGATCGGGACAATTTTCGATATAAAAATTGAGGTCTTTTGTATTGCAGACACCTGGATAATCTCCCCAGTAATCACCAATATTATGGATAATCTGAAAATGGACGTGAGGTGCGTAATCGCCATTTACTGAGGCATTTCCGAGAGTTGCAATTTTTTCGCCTTTCTTAAAAAAGTCTCCGATCTTTAAGTTTTCTATACTTTCTAACGACAAATGTCCGTATAAAGTATAAAATTTTTCATTTTCTACTTCGTGTTCTAATATAATGGTTGGACCGTAGTCACCCAGTCCGATGTTATTTTTAAAACTATGTACTTTTCCGTCAAGCGCAGCAAGTACAGCTGTTCCAGCTTCTGCCCATAAATCTAATCCGATGTGAATATTGCGTTCAGGCTTTGATGCATCTAAAAAAATGGGGCTTCTTTGATACAAAAATCGACCTTCTATGTAGCCTCCAAAAGCTACTTTTGCATTGTTTTTTTCAAGAAAACTTGAAATATATCTTTCAAAATCTTCTGAAGTATTCAGTTTCTGATTTACTAATTCTTGATTTGAAACCGATAAATTTAACGGAGCATATTCAGAAATTGCAATTGAGGCATCAATAACTTTAGCAGGTGGCAGGGAATTTAAGATTGAGGTAAGGGGTTTCATGAAATTAAGCAACTTTATTAATAATTATTAATTCATTATGGTTTTCAATACGAGGGAGCATTTTGGTTTGGAACAATTTCGAATTCACTTCTGAAACATATTTTCTATTTCTAACATTATGAACTTCGTCTAATATCATGGTGTTGAATAGAATAAAACCTTTGTCATTTAAAATAGTGCATACACGATCGACAAAAAACTTTTCAAATAAAAAGTTAGGCATGTGTGTGTCTTCAAAAATGTCGATAATTATAAGATCATATTTTTCTTTTGTTTTAAGCACAAATTCAAATGCATCATCAATAACCACTTTTAATTGTTTGATTTTATTGAGATTAAAATACTGATTGGCAATCTGTATCATCTCTGGATCGATTTCTACTCCAGTTATTTTTTCTTTGTATGCAATTTCATCTACTAAAGTTTTAACCACGCTTCCGCCAGCCACTCCTAATAATAAGACATGATTCATTTCAAGAATTTTATCATAACCTATATTTCTTAATCCGTATCGTAATATGCGTTGTAAACTTCCGTATGAATAGTTGGTGTTTTCAGTATCCAATACTAGTTCGCCATTTGCCCAAGTAACTTCGATCATTTTGCTTCTGGCAGATTTTTTTTTAAATATCTTTATTGGAATAATATAACTGAAAATTTTTCGAATCATTTTTTACGGTTTTACTCAAATTTACCATTAAATCTTTTATTTTGCACCAAATATTAGAGCATAAATGAAAAAACAATTGTACAAATTCTTATTTTTTAAGCTAATGGGCTGGAAAATAGTGGGAATGGAAAATGCTGAAGTTAAAAAATGTATATTAATGGTGATGCCTCATACAAGTAATCATGATTTTTATATCGGACTTTTTACTCGTGGAATTTCTGGACTGCAAATGAATTGGGTTGGAAAGAAAGAATTGTTTCGATTTCCTTTTGGCTATTATTTTAGAAATGTTGGAGGAGAGCCTTTAGATCGTTCTGGCGGATTGAATAAAGTAGATTCGATTGCAGCGATTTTTGATCGAAAAGAAGTATTTCGTCTGGCTGTTGCTCCAGAAGGAACACGAAAAGAAGTAAAGGAAATAAAAACCGGATTTTATTTTATAGCACTTAAAGCGAAAGTGCCAATTGTTCCCGTAGCTTTTGATTGGGGAAAGAAAGAAGTGAATTTTGGCGAGCCATTTTATCCGACTGGAAATTATGAAGCCGATTTTGAAATTTTGAAGAAACACTATGAAGGAGTTTTAGGAAAAATTCCAGAAAATGGAGTAAAATTGTAATTTCTGAGATTTTTTTTCAAACGCGCGAGAATCGCATATTTGAAAATTTTCTGAACTAAGATTCAAATACGTGAAAATTTTTGCATTATGGAGAATAAGCCTTAAAAGTTCCATTTTTATAAAACAAGACGATTTTTTCAATTTCATCATCTTCCAAATCATAATTTACATTTTTTGGAGCTGATGATTTTTTTGTTTCTTCTTTTTCTTCCTTTCCATTTATTTCAAAAGTTGAGAATAAATCTTTCTCTGAATTTTGATTCGGCAAAATAGGAGTAGAAGCATTAGATGTTTTCTCATCTACTTCATCATTCGTTTTTGGAAAATTTCCTCTTCCAATTAAGATCCAATAGAGATCTACATCTGGAAAAACTTCTAAAATTTTCATTACAAAATCTAGACTTGGTTTATTTCTGCCAGATAGGAGATGAGACATACTAGAACGCTGCACGCCAATTTTGTCGGCAAAAGCAGACGCATTCAAACCATAATAATCTAATACCGTTTCAAGTCTTTTTACAAAATCGTCTATGTTTACCATTGTAAATTTTTACTTTGAATTGTCTGATTTACAAATGTAAACAAAAAGACAAACTAATCCAATATTATTGTTGTGATTTTAATAATGGACTAGTTTTATGTTAAATTTAAAATTGAATTAAATAACGTTAAAAGTTTGAATTTTATATATTTACAAATAAAAATAAATTCTAGTTCATTCTATTAAAGCCAGTTATAGCAAACTTTGATAGATTGTCTTAAAAACTGTTTACAATTTTAAATTATTAGAATTTTTAATTGTTTACAATTGTAAAAATAAAGATGTTTACTTTTGTAAACTAATCAAAATACGATGAATTTAGAACAGCTATTTACAGACTACAAAGAACAATCCATCTCTGGAAGATATCTTACTTTAGATCACATTAAACCTCTTTTAGATAAACTAAATACCAATGGTCAAGTAGAGACTATTGGTACATCTGTTTTAGGCGAACCTATATATAGTTACCAAATCGGAACGGGAAAAACGCGCGCATACCTTTGGTCGCAAATGCACGGTAACGAAAGCACTACGACAAAAGCTTTATTTGATTTCATTAATTTATTGATTGATGATATCGATTTTGCAAAGCAAATGCTAGATACCTTTACATTCTACTGCATTCCGATGTTAAATCCAGACGGAGCAAGGCTTTATACTCGAGCAAATGCAAATGAAGTAGATTTGAATCGCGATTCTCAAGACCTGACACAGCCAGAAAGTAAAGTTTTACGTAAAGTATTTGAGCAATTCAAACCTCATTTCTGCTTTAACCTTCACGATCAACGCACCATATTTGGAGCAGGAACAACAGGAAAACCTGCAACAGTTTCTTTTTTAGCTCCCTCTTATAATGAAGCAAGAGAAGTAAATGATAATAGATTAAAAGCTATAAATATCATAGCAGGAATTAATGAAGAGCTACAAAAATGTATTCCAGGACAAGTTGGCCGCTTTGATGACTCCTTCAATATTAATTGTATAGGAGACACTTTTCAATTTTTAGGAGTTCCGACTATATTATTTGAGGCAGGGCACTTTCCAGGCGACTATGAGCGCGAAATTACTAGGAAGTTCATATTTTTCTCGTTAATTTTAAGCTTCAAACTGATTTCCGAAAACGATTTAGTTGATAATAGATTTGGTGATTATTTGAATATTTCACAAAATAATGTCGTTTTTTATGATTTTATGTATAAAAATGTCAAAATAAATTATGATGGTATCGAAATTATTACGAATTTTGTCGCTCAATACAAAGAAGAATTAATCGAAAATAAGATCCATTTTAATGCCTACATCGCAGAAGTAGGTGAATTGGAAAATTATTTTGGACATTATGAATACGATGCAGAAGAAGCAGAATATTCAGACGATTTCCAAAATCTTCCAAAAGCGGGTCAGAAGGCAAATTTTTATTTAAACAAAAATGTTAAATTTGTTAACGGATTAATAAAAAGTTAATTTTTATGTGAATTTGTTGTTTTTTATATATAATTTTATACTTTGTAATAGCAATTAGTAATATTAATTAAACAATTATGAGTAAATTTCGTTTAGATGAAGTAGATCACCAGATTTTAGATATGTTAATAGACAATACGAGAGTTCCGTTTACTGACATTGCAAAAAAGCTATTGATATCTGCTGGTACAGTACACGTTAGAGTTAAAAAGATGGAGGATGCCGGTATTATCATGGGATCTTCATTAGCCTTGGATTACGATAAATTAGGTTATTCATTTATTGCTTATGTAGGGGTTTTTCTTAATAATACATCTCAAACTAAATTTGTATTAGAGCGAATCAATCAAATTCCTTTCGTAACTGTAGCTTCTGTAACTACGGGTAAATTCAACATCTTTTGCAAAATTAGAGCAAAAGACACTAAGCACGCAAAAGAAGTTATCTTTATGATTGACGATATTGATGGTGTTTACAGAACAGAAACAATGATTTCATTAGAGGAAAGTATAAACGATAAGAAGCGTTTGATGCATACTATTTTCAAAAATATGTAAGAACTTTTCTTGAATGCTATATTAAAATATACCTCAAGTTTATTCTTGGGGTTTTTTTATGACTAATTAACCAACCAACTATAACACAATTATGTATACGTTGCCAAAAATAGAACGTTTTAATCAAGACGTTCTCTCAAAATACCACATTTATAATAGTGTTTTTATAACATTGCCTTTTGATTCTATAGACAATACAGGAGTTTTACTTCCTTTGTTTACAGAAACTTGCGAAACTGGCTTTAAAAAACAGGAAACACCAAAAGAGATCGTTGATTTTTTTTCAAATAAATTCTTAAATAATACTTCTGAAGAAGAAAAAATCGATCTTATGTTTCGATTTATTCAATATATAGAACGTCAGATTGTATTATTTGATGCTATTGAAGACGCAGCTTTTCCTGAAGTTAACAACATGGAAGGGCGTGGATCTCTTCGCGATATCAAGGAGAAATCTGATGCAAAAGAAAAAGATGAGGAATTAAGTACGTTCTTAGAAAGCTTTAATGTCCGTACTGTTTTAACGGCGCATCCAACTCAGTTCTATCCTGGTGCTGTTTTAGGAATTATAAATGACCTGACAGAAGCAATTCGTCAAAATGATTTGCTGCAGATCAAACAATTACTAGCGCAGTTAGGGAAAACTCCTTTTATTCAGAAAGAAAAACCGAATCCTTACGACGAAGCCGTAAGTTTGATTTGGTATCTCGAAAATGTATTTTATGCTACAGCGGGAGAAATTGTACATTATCTTCAAAAGAATATCTTCGACGGAAATCCAATTCAAAACCAATTAATAAAACTTGGTTTCTGGCCAGGAGGTGACCGTGACGGAAATCCATTTGTTACTACAGACATTACGCTTAAAGTTGCAGACCGTTTGCGTACTTCAATTTTAAAGTGTTATTATGTAGAAATGAGAAATCTAAAACGTAAGCTAACTTTCTCTGATGTAGATACTTTGGTTTCTGAACTTGAACATAAACTTTATCGCTCTGTTTTTTATTCTAAAGGAGATATCTTTATCACTTTAGAAGAATTATTAACACAGTTAAATAAAATTCGTACTATAATTATTGAGAAACATCAATCTTTATATTTGGATGAACTGGAAGCTTTTTTAGTAAAAATCAATTTATTCGGATTCCATTTTGCTTGTTTAGATATTCGTCAAAACAGCAAAATTCATAATGTAGTTTTCAAAGATGTGGTAAACTATTATTTGAATTCTGGTTCAGATATTTTTCCGAAAAATTATTTTGAATTAACTGAAAATCAAAAAATTGATGTTTTATCTAAAGTTAAAGGAAATCTTAATCCAAGCGATTTTGAAAATGAAATCACACGATATACTTTAGAATCGGTACAAGCTATTAAAACCATTCAGCAGAATAATGGTGAAGAAGGAGCCAACCGTTATATCATCAGTAATAACGAAAGTGCCCTAAATGTCATGGAAACTTTTGCTATGATTCGTCTAAATAACTGGGAAAAGCCTACGGTTGACATTATTCCGCTTTTCGAGTCTGTTGACGATTTGCAAAATGCGCATAGTGTTATGGAGCAATTGTATACGAATCCAGAATATGCAAAACATCTAAAATCTAGAGGAAATAAGCAAACTATTATGCTTGGATTTTCTGATGGAACTAAAGATGGGGGATATTTAATGGCTAACTGGAGTATTTATCAGGCTAAAATTTCGCTGACAAAAATTTCTAGAGAATACGGAATAAAAGTTATTTTCTTTGACGGCCGTGGTGGACCTCCAGCTCGTGGTGGTGGAAAAACACATAAATTTTATGCTTCTTTAGGACCAAAAATTGAGAATAACGAAATTCAGATCACTATTCAAGGTCAGACTATCAGTTCTAATTTTGGAACTTTGGACTCATGCCGTTACAATATCGAAAACTTATTAAGCGCCGGTGTTACGAATCAGGTTTTTAGTAAAGAGAAAAATGAACTTACAGCAGATGAGACTCAGCTTTTGACAGATTTAGCAAATCTAGGTTATGAGAAATACTTGAGTTTCAAAAATCATCCGAAGTTTATTCCGTACTTAGAAAAAATGAGTACGCTAAAATATTATTCTAAAACAAATATTGGAAGCCGTCCTTCAAAAAGAAGCAAATCTGAATCTTTAGATTTTGCCGATTTAAGAGCCATTCCGTTTGTGGGTTCATGGAGCCAATTAAAACAAAATGTTCCTGGATTCTTCGGAGTAGGTTCGGCTTTGAAACATTTTGAAGAAAGCGGACAATGGGATAAAGTAAGTGATTTGTATCATAATTCATTGTTTTTCAAAACTTTACTTGAAAACAGCATGATGTCATTAGCAAAATCGTTCTTGCCATTGACAGCTTACATGAAAAATGATCCTGAGTTTGGCGAATTCTGGCAGATTATTTATGACGAATTTTCAGAAACAAAAAGACTATTATTGAAAATAGCTGGGCATAAAACGCTAATGGAAAACTATCCTGATGGCATTGCTTCAATTCAGATCAGAGAGCGTATTGTTTTACCATTGCTAACCATTCAGCAATATGCTTTATTGAGAATCAATGAGTTGAACAAAGCAGAAGTTCCAAACGAAGAATTGGTGAAAGTGTATGAAAAAATCGTAACAAGATCTTTATTCGGAAATACTAACGCAAGTAGAAATTCAGCTTAAAACAAAAAGAATGAGAACAGCAGAATTATTAGACAACGAATACTCAGGACATTTTGGCAATTATGTTAAAGCGGCTGGTGACGGAATTTTAATTGAAGAATTAGAAATTTCGCTTCATGAGTTCATTCGATTTGTGCAAAATATTCCAATGGATAAATTTGATTATCGTTATGCAGAAGGAAAATGGACAATCAAAGATATTATTCAGCATATTATAGATACAGAACGAATTTTTGCATATCGAGCTTTGCGTTTTTCTAGAAACGACAAAACGCCTTTGCCAAGTTTTGAGGAAAATGATTATGCAGAGAATACAGATTCAAATAGTAGAAGTATTCAGGAATTATTAACCGAACTTTCAGCCGTAAGACATTCAACTTTATTATTTTACAAAAGCTTATCTCAAGAACAATTGAAGAGAATTGGAACAGCATCTAATAATCCCATTTCGGTTCGCGCTTTAGGTTTTGTCATGATTGGACATCAAAGACATCATCAAAAAGTTTTTGAAGAAAGGTATTTGTAAACAATAAAATAGCTTAAAAGTAAAAATCCTGTGAAATTTCATTCACAGGATTTTTTTTGTTTTTTTATTCTGTTTGTCATCCTGACGAAGGAGAAATGATAAAAAAGGCGTTAAGAAAACATCTTAACGCCTTTTTATTGGAATTTGGAATTTTAAAAAATTGGAATTTAAAACTTTATCTGCTGTTCAACTTTGCTTTTTCTCTAATGATCTCACCAATCGTACGATTTTCGATTTTGCTTTCCAACCATGAAATAATATCTAGGTAAAGGAAAGCTCTTTTCTCATAAGTGTTCTTTTCAAGTTCCACAAAGCGAGTATGCATTTTTTTGAATTCCTTTTTGATATCAGCAGGGTAGAAGTTATTTAAGTTTCTCAAAAACTTAATAATTTCTTTTTGAACTTCATGCAAGTCATTCATTTTCAATAAAAACTTATAGGTGCTTTTAAGGTGATTTTCAAGATAATAATCTTTTCCAAGCTCATAATGCGCAATCAGAGATAATAATCTCGCAAAACACATTAAATCCTCACGCATAGTTAAGTTCTTATTATTGATGATTTTGTCCAAATAGTTAATGCACTCATTATATTTTTCGTTACCAAAATAAATTGAAGCAATTTTATAGAAAAACAACATTTCGTGGTGTTCGTCAAGATGTTCGCTGTGTACTTTTAATTTGTCTAAAATTTCAGGAATCAGATATTCGCTTTCGGCAAAAGTCCCTTCCAAAATATGCAAATTTAACTTGTTGTTATAAACATATAAAAACGATAACGATGCAATATTATCGTTTACAGGGAATTTAGGATCTGAAATAGTTTCTTCTAAACGATTCAGGTATTTCTTGAAATTCGACTTATATTTTAGCATATAAAGCGATTCTAAGAAATAGTGATTTCCTTTTAAGAAAAATACAGGATTCAAATAAATCATGTTCGGATTATCATAAAATAATGTAACCCATTTATAAGCAAATTTATAACTCGCTAAAAAATCTTGCACTAAGAAACTTCTCCAAAGACTAGCATTATAAAACCAATATTTTTCGCGAAAGCCAAATTTACTTTCGTCCAATTTTGCAATATGCCTATTGAAGTAGTCGTCTATATATTTGTATTCTTCATCACTTTTTACGTAACCGGTTTTCAGCATGATTCCGTACAATTGAAGCGATAAGTTCGAAAGTTTACTGGAAATGGTGTTTCTGTAGTTTAATTCTTTGGCCTGAACAACCAATTCGTCGGCGCGACCTTGAATACTTCTCGTAATATATTGCGATTCGATTAATTTTTCGAACTCCACAATTTCATACGCCATATATTTTTCATCATTTTCTAATGCCTGCTGCTTGGTTTTGTCTAATATTTTTAAACTCTGCTTGTATAATCCTTTATTATAAAGAATAACAGCAAAATCCATTTGCTCACGAAGCTGATAACGAATGTTCTGACTAGGAATATTTAATCTTATACTTACTAGAATTTGTTTGTATAAGTATGATTTTAAGTTAGATAACTGTACTTTTTGTATAATGCCACTTTTCAGAATGAGTTTTTCATCGTAAACTTCAGATTTATCTAAAATGTTGAATAACTCGATAAATTTTGTGTTGGAACTCGTTTCTAATCGGCTTGCAAAAATTTTAAACTGCCTTTTTTCTGATTTCGAAAGTGATTTGATTAAAACAAATAAGAAATCTTTTTGATGGTTAGCCATTGTAAAAAATAATAATATAACTTACTGTAAATAAGTTAGTTAATATAGGATAAATCGTTTTATAAACAGTATAATTTCATTAAAATGAATTTCATACTGTATTAGTACAATATATATTTGTTATCAAGATGTGAAATTACATTAAATAAATGAATATGAATAGAGAGAAAGTTCAAATTTTTGACACCACATTGCGAGATGGTGAACAAGTTCCAGGATGTAAGTTAGATACTAAACAAAAATTAGTTATCGCAGAACGACTAGATCAGATGGGAGTTGACATTATCGAAGCAGGCTTTCCTGTGTCAAGTCCAGGCGATTTTTTATCGGTCTCTGAGATTTGCAAAATTGTAGAAAATGCAACCGTCTGCGGATTGACAAGAGCCGTAAAAAATGACATTGACGTTGCTGCTGCGGCACTTAAAAATGCTAAAAAACCTAGAATCCACACTGGAATCGGAACGTCAGAATCTCACATACTCCACAAATTAAATACCACGCCAGAAGACATTATTGCAAGAGCAAAATATGCTGTTGCACATGCAAAATCGTATGTAGAAGACGTTGAGTTTTACGCAGAAGATGCTGGTAGAACAGACAATGCTTTCTTGGCAAAAGTTTGCGAAGAAGTAATTAAATCTGGAGCTACGGTATTAAATATTCCAGATACTACAGGATATTGTCTTCCTGAAGAATACGGAGCAAAAATTAAATATTTAAAAGAAAACGTGAAAGGAATCGAAAACGTAACCCTTTCATGCCACTGTCATAATGATTTAGGAATGGCAACTGCAAACTCAATCGCAGGTGCTATAAATGGAGCAAGACAAATTGAATGTACTATTAATGGTATTGGTGAAAGAGCAGGAAATACTGCACTTGAAGAAGTGGTAATGATTTTCAAACAGCACCCTTACTTAAACTTAGATACAAACATTAATACGAAAGAATTAAACGCAATGAGCCGTTTGGTTTCTGAAAGTATGGGAATGATTGTGCAGCCAAACAAAGCAATTGTTGGTGCTAATGCATTTGCACACAGCTCAGGAATTCACCAAGATGGTGTAATTAAAAACAGAGCAACTTACGAAATCATGGATCCGCTAGATGTTGGTGTAAATGAATCGTCAATTATATTAACTGCTAGAAGCGGAAGAGCTGCATTGGCTTACCGTGCTAAAAAAGTGGGTTACGAACTTACAAAAGTACAATTGGATATTGTATATGTTGAGTTCTTGAAATTTGCTGATATCAAAAAAGAGGTTGTTGACTCAGATATTCACCAAATTATCGAAGCTTCTAAAATTGAAGGAGATTTAATTAGAAGCTAGTTAAAAAGAAAATAGAGAATAGAATACAGACCAAAGAGAATAAAGGATTTAAATACATAAAGAACGAGACGTTATGAATTTGAAAATTGCAGTTTTGCCGGGAGATGGAATTGGGCCTGAGGTTATTTTACAAGCAAAAAAAGCTTTATATGCTATTGCTGAAGTTTACAATCATGAATTTGTTTTTGAAGACGCACTCATGGGAGCTGTTGCGATCGATAAAACTGGAAATCCGTTACCGGAGCAAACCTTAAATCTTTGTCTGAACACAGATGCTGTTTTGCTTGGCGCTATCGGAGATCCAAAATATGATAACAATCCAAATGCAAAAGTTCGTCCGGAGCAAGGTTTGTTAAAACTTCGCAAAGAGCTTGGTTTGTTTGCTAATATCCGTCCAATTAAACCTTATAAGGCTTTAATTGATTCTTCTCCATTAAAAAAAGAAATTATTGAAGGAGCAGATTTTACAATTTTCAGAGAATTAACAGGCGGTGCTTATTTCGGAGCTAAAACTTTGAATGAGGAAGGAACACACGCTTCAGATTTATGTGAATATACAGAAGAAGAAATTACAAGAATTGCACATTTGGCTTTTAAATCGGCACAAAATCGTCGTAAAAAGCTAACGTTGGTTGACAAAGCAAATGTTTTGGAAACTTCAAGATTGTGGAGAAAAGTAGTTCAGAAAGTGAGCGAAAACTATCCAGATGTAGCGCTTGATTTCTTATTTGTTGATAACGCGGCAATGCAGTTAATCTTAAATCCGAAACAATTTGATGTGATTTTGACAGAGAATTTGTTTGGAGATATCTTATCTGATGAAGCCAGCGTAATTACAGGTTCTATCGGTTTATTGCCGTCGGCATCTATAGGAGAAAAAAATGCTTTGTTTGAACCAATTCACGGATCTTATCCGCAAGCAAAAGGGAAAAACATTGCCAATCCTATTGCTTCGATTTTAGCAGCAGGAATGTTATTAGAACATTTCGGATTAACCAAAGAAGCCAATGTAGTTTTTGCTGCAGTTAAAAAAGCAATTGAATACAAAGTAGTTACAGTTGATTTGAAACCAGATTCTAAATTCGGAACAAACGAAGTAGGAGAGTTCGTTTCTAATTTTATTTTCAGCAAAGACGATTTGCTGTATTTTAATAATGACAATGTTAGTATTGGACAATCTACAATTGTTTAATATTTTTTGTTAAAACGTGAAGATAATAACAAGAAGTATTGGAAATGTTGAGATTTTATTTTTTTAGTTCCTTAAGTTTTCATACTTTTGTAACACTAAAAAAATAGAAAGATGCAAATCTCAATTATTATTACTTCTGTCGTTGTTGTCAATGTGGTTCACACATCTGCATCGGGAATGTTATAAATATAATTGAAAAACTATATTAGAAACCTTCCAAATACTGGAAGGTTTTTTTTTGAATAAAATAAAAAATAAAACAAACAATAATGGAATTAAATAAGTACAGCAAGACCATCACACAAGATCAGACTCAGCCAGCGGCGCAAGCGATGTTGTACGGAATTGGTTTAACTGAAGAAGATTTGAAAAAAGCACAAGTAGGTATTGTGAGCATGGGTTACGATGGTAACACTTGCAACATGCACTTGAATGATTTAGCAAAAGATGTTAAAAAAGGTGTTTGGGATGCGGATCTGGTTGGACTTATTTTTAATACCATTGGTGTCAGTGACGGTATTTCTAACGGAACTGAAGGTATGCGTTACTCATTGGTTTCTCGTGATGTAATTGCAGATTCTATCGAAACAGTTGTGGGAGCACAATGGTACGATAGTTTAATTGCAATTCCTGGATGTGATAAAAACATGCCAGGAGCCTTAATTGCAATGGGAAGATTGAACCGCCCAGCAATGATGGTTTACGGAGGATCTATTCACTCAGGAAAGTGGAAAGGAGAATCTTTAAATATTGTTTCTGCTTTTGAAGCTTTAGGAAAAAAAGTAAGAAACGAAATTACTCCAGAAGATTTTAAAGGTGTAATTCAAAATTCTTGCCCTGGCCCAGGTGCGTGTGGCGGAATGTATACAGCAAACACAATGTCTTCTGCAATTGAAGCTTTGGGAATGAGTTTGCCCTATAGCTCTTCTAATCCGGCTATGAGTCAGGAAAAAAGAGACGAATGTGCTGCTGCTGGAGCTGCAATTAGAGTTTTATTAGAAAAAGATATTAAGCCAAGAGATATCATGACGCGCAAGGCTTTCGAAAATGCTATTACAATTGTAGCCGTTTTAGGAGGTTCTACAAATGCAGTTATGCACTTAATCGCAATGGCACACTCAGTTGGAATCACGATTACTTTAGATGATTTTCAAGCAATTAACGATAGAACACCAGTATTGGCTGACATGAAGCCAAGTGGTAAATATATGATGGAAGATGTTCACGAAGTTGGAGGTATTCCTGCAGTAATGAAATATCTATTGAAAGTGGGATTGATTCATGGAGATTGTTTGACAGTAACAGGAAAAACCGTTGCTGAAAATTTAGCAGAAACTCCAGATTTACAAGACGGACAAGAAGTAATTCACGAAATTCAAAAAGCATTAAAACCAACAGGAAATATTCAGGTATTATACGGAAATCTAGCTTCTGAAGGTGCTGTCGCAAAAATCAGCGGAAAAGAAGGAGAATATTTCGAAGGTCCTGCTGTGGTTTTTGAAGGAGAATTTGAAGTAATTCCAGGTTTACAAGCCGGAAAAATTAAACCAGGTAATGTAGTCGTCATTAGAGGTTGCGGGCCAAAAGGTGGTCCGGGAATGCCTGAAATGCTAAAACCTACATCTGCCATTATCGGAGCTGGATTAGGTAGCAGCTGTGCACTAATTACAGACGGTAGATTCTCGGGCGGTTCGCACGGATTTGTGGTAGGACACGTTACACCAGAAGCATATGACGGTGGTGGTATTGCGCTAGTTAAAGATGGAGATTTAATCGCTATCGATGCTGTAAAAAATACAATCGACCTGAAGATATCTGACGAAGAATTTGCAGCAAGAAAAGCAGCTTGGGTTAAGCCGTCTTTAAAAGTTGACAGAGGGGTTTTACTTAAATACGCTAGATCGGTTTCGAGCGCATCTACGGGATGTGTAACCGATAATTAATTTAAAAAAGAACAATATCAAAAATCAATTTCAATAACAATGTCAATGACAAAATTCAATTACAAGAAAGAATGAATATCAAAAGTCAATTTAAAATTTGAATTTGATATTGATTTTTGACATTGCCATTGAAATTGATAAAAACAATATACTATGAAAATATCAGGGGCAGAAGCCGTTATAAGATGTTTATTAGCAGAAGGAGTAGATTTAATTTATGGTTATCCAGGCGGAGCTATAATGCCGGTTTACGACGAATTATATAAATTTCAAGATCAGTTGCACCACGTTTTAGTACGTCACGAACAAGGTGCAACGCATGCAGCTCAAGGTTATGCAAGAGCTACAGGAAAAGTAGGGGTGGCAATTGCTACTTCTGGACCAGGTGCTACGAATTTGGTAACTGGTATTGCAGATGCTCAAATCGACTCAACACCTCTGGTTTGTATTACAGGACAGGTAGGAAGACATTTATTAGGTTCTGATGCATTTCAGGAAACAGACATTATCGGAATTTCGACTCCAGTTACCAAATGGAATTTTCAGGTAACAGAAGCTTCTCAAATTCCAGAGATTATTGCAAAAGCTTTTTATATTGCTCGTTCTGGACGTCCAGGGCCTGTATTGGTAGATATTACTAAAAATGCTCAGTTTGATGAGTTCGATTTTAGTTATGAAAAATGCACAGGAATTAGAAGCTACGTTCCGGTTCCTAAATTAAAACAAGACAAAGTTGCAGAAGCTGCAGCTTTAATTAACACCGCTAAAAAACCTTTAATTGTTTTCGGTCAGGGAATTATTCTTGGTCAGGCAGAAGCAGAGTTTAAAGCGTTTGTTGAAAAAACAGGAATTCCTGCAGCATGGACTATTTTAGGACTTTCTGCACTTCCTACAGAACATCCGCTAAATGTTGGAATGTTGGGAATGCATGGAAATTATGCACCAAATTTAAAAACAAACGAATGTGATGTTTTAATTGCTATGGGAATGCGTTTTGACGACCGCGTTACAGGTAAATTAGCCACTTATGCCAAACAGGCTAAAGTGATTCATTTCGAAATTGATCCTGCTGAAATCGATAAAAACGTTAAAACAGAAATCGCTGTTTTAGGAGATGTAAAAGAATCTCTTGCTGCGCTTTTACCTTTAGTAGATCAAAAATCTCACGATTCTTGGCATAATGAATTTAAAGAATTGCATAAAATAGAATTTGATAAGGTAATTAAAGACGAATTAAATCCTAGTGATGATAAAGGAATTTCGATGGGAGAAACTATTGAAATGATCAACAAACACTCAAAAGGAGACGCGATTATTGTAAGCGATGTTGGGCAACACCAAATGTTTGCTTGCCGATATGCAAAATTTAATTCTTCTAAAAGTAACATTACTTCTGGCGGTTTAGGTACAATGGGATTTGCACTTCCGGCTGCAATTGGAGCAAAAATGGGTAAACCAGAACGCGAAGTGGTTGCAATTATTGGCGATGGAGGTTTCCAGATGACTATTCAAGAATTAGGAACTATTTTTCAGACACAAGTACCAGTTAAAATTGTTATTCTAAACAATGAGTTTTTAGGAATGGTACGTCAATGGCAGGAATTATTCTTTGATAATAGATATGCGTCTACGAGAATGACAAATCCAAATTTTATTGCCATTGCAGAAGGATATCATATTAAATCTAAAAAAGTAACACAAAGAGAAGATCTAGATGCGGCTGTTGCAGAAATGCTGGCTTCAAAAGATTCTTATTTCTTAGAAGTTATGATTGAAAAAGAGAATAACGTTTTCCCAATGATTCCAACGGGAGCCTGTGTTTCTGAAATTAGATTAAGCTAGGAAAAGTTTAAAGTTTCATGTTTCAAGTTTCAAGTTCCAATCAGAACTTTAAACTTGAAACATGAAACAAAAAAACAAAAAAAAATACATGGAAGATAAAACATTTACCATATCGGTATACTCAGAAAATAATGTGGGTTTATTAAATAGAATATCGGGAATATTCTTAAAGCGACACATTAATATATTAAGTCTAAATGTTTCAGAATCAGAAATAGAGAATGTTTCAAGATTTATAATTGTAGTAAATACTACAGAAAAATGGGTTCAGAATATTGTAGGCCAGATTGAAAAACAGATTGAAGTTATAAAAGCGTTTTATCATACAGATGAAGAGACGATTTTCTTAGAAAATGCTTTGTTCAAAATTGCTTCAAGTTTATTGTTTGACGAAAAACAGATTCAGAACATTATTAAAGAAAGCCAGTCAACAATTGTAACGGTTTCTCGTGATTTCTTTGTGATTTCTAAGTCAGGAAGACGTCAGGAAATTGAAGAATTATATGAAAAGTTCAAACCATACGGAATTATGCAATTTGTACGTTCGGGAAGAATATCAGTTTCTAAACAAAAAATGGAGATTTCTGCTTTGTTAGAAACCTTTAAATAATAAAATCTTAGTTATATATAATCAATTATTAAAATTTCATTTCATTAAATATTAAAACAAAAATGGCAAATTATTTCAATACATTACCACTTAGATTACAATTAGAACAATTAGGAGTTTGCGAATTTATGGAGCAATCAGAATTTGCAGACGGAATTGCAGCATTGGCTGGAAAAAAAGTTGTAATTGTTGGTTGTGGAGCACAAGGTTTGAATCAAGGTTTAAACATGAGAGATTCTGGTTTGGATATTTCTTACGCATTACGTGCGGATGCAATTGCTGAAAAAAGAGCATCTTTTAAAAATGCTTCTGAAAATGGCTTCAAAGTGGGAACTTATGAAGAATTAATCCCTACAGCAGATTTAGTTTGCAACCTTACGCCAGACAAACAGCATACAGCAGTGGTAAATGCTATTATGCCATTAATGAAACAAGATTCTACTTTGGCTTATTCTCACGGATTCAACATTGTAGAAGAAGGAATGCAGATTCGTAAAGATATTACGGTTATTATGTGTGCTCCAAAATGTCCAGGTTCTGAGGTGCGTGAAGAGTACAAAAGAGGATTTGGAGTTCCAACTCTTATCGCTGTTCACCCAGAAAATGATCCAAACGGATTAGGTTTAGATCAAGCAAAAGCTTATGCCGTAGCAACTGGAGGACATAGAGCGGGAGTTTTAAGATCGTCTTTCGTAGCGGAAGTAAAATCAGATTTAATGGGTGAGCAGACAATTCTTTGCGGATTATTGCAAACGGGATCTATTTTATGTTTCGATAAAATGGTTGAAAAAGGAATCGATGCAGCTTATGCTTCTAAATTAATTCAATTTGGATGGGAAACTATCACTGAGGCTTTAAAACATGGTGGTATCACAAATATGATGGATCGTTTAAACAATCCTTCAAAAATTGAAGCTTATGAATTGGCTGAAGAATTGAAAGATATAATGCGTCCGTTATTCCAAAAACACCAAGACGATATCATTTCTGGAGAATTCTCTAGAACTATGATGGCTGACTGGGCAAATGATGACGTTAACTTACTAAAATGGAGAGCTGCAACTGGAGAAACTAGCTTCGAAAAAACAGCTCCACAAGAAGCTCCAATTTCTGAGCAAGAATATTTTGATAACGGAGTATTAATGATTGCAATGGTAAAAGCTGGTGTTGAATTAGCTTTCGAAACTATGACTGAAGCTGGAATTATCGAAGAATCTGCTTATTATGAGTCATTACACGAATTACCTTTGATCGCAAACACAATTGCAAGAAAGAAATTGTTCGAAATGAACCGTGTAATTTCTGATACGGCAGAATACGGATGTTACTTATTCGATCACGCTTGTAAGCCATTATTGGAAGAATTTATGAAAAAAGTAGATACTAATATTATCGGAAAACCGTTTTCAACTTCAAACGGAGTAGATAATACTGTATTAATTGCTGTAAACAAAGAAATTCGTCAGCACCCTATCGAAGAAGTAGGAGCTTGGTTGAGAGAGTCTATGACAGCAATGAAAAAAATTGGATAATAAAATTGGGAACTTCCGCAGAATTGGATTCTGCGGAATTTGCACTGTATCAATGATTTGTAATATTTTGAATTAGTAAGCACTTATTAAGATAAAAGATATAGATGCATATTGCATTCACTTAACTTCTGTGAGAGAGTTAAGTGAAGCGGATCCCTAAATATGGGGTATGTTTAAATAAAAACATACTTGTTGAAATTTCTGTTTTAATTAATAATGATGCTGCTATTTTCAAAATAGAGAAAAGTCGTGCAGTGCGATTTACAAAATTAATTGTTATTGAAATTTGTTAAATTAAAAAAGGCATAATATCTATTTATTATGCCTTTTTTGCCCTTTCTAAATGACTTTAAAAAATAAAATTTTAAAACAATTGCAAATAATTATCATATTTTATTAAATAAATGTTTTTTTTTGATAAAATTTATGAATTAAATTATTTCACGGATACGTTCAGATTTAATACTTTTATAAAAAAATTCAACAAACGATGAGCTATTACAAAATTGAAAATTTAGAACAATATTTCAAGCATTACAATAAATCAATAAGAGAGCCAAGAAAATTTTGGGGAAAAATAGCTGAGGAAAATTTCACATGGTACCAACAGTGGGATAAAGTTGTTGATTTTAATATGGCCGACGCTGAAGTAAAATGGTTTACAGAAGCTAAAGTTAACATTACCAAGAACTGTATTGATAGACATTTAAGCAAAAGAGGAGATAAAACGGCAATTATTTTTGAGCCAAATGATCCTAATGAAGAAGCTTTACATATAACGTATAACGAACTATACGAAAGAGTATCAAAAATGGCAAACGTTCTTCGCGATCAAGGTGTTCGCAAAGGAGACAGAGTTTGCATTTATTTGCCAATGATTCCAGAATTGGCTGTTGCCGTTTTAGCTTGTGCTAGAATTGGAGCAATTCACTCTGTTGTTTTCGCTGGATTTTCTGCATCTGCAGTTTCTGCTAGAATCAACGATTGTGAGTGTAAAATGGTAATCACATCAGATGGAGGTTACAGAGGAAATAAAACAATCGATCTTAAAGGAATTGTTGACGAAGCGCTAGAAACTTGTCCTTCTATTGAAAAAGTATTGGTAGCCAAAAGAACTAATACAGATGTGAAAATGAAAGAGGGTCGCGATGTTTGGTTGCAGCCATTATTAGACACTGCTTTAGATAATAGTGTTGCTGAAATTATGGATGCAGAAGATCCGTTATTTATTTTATATACTTCTGGATCAACAGGAAAACCAAAAGGAATGGTTCATACCACTGCTGGTTACATGGTTTATACAGCTTATACTTTTAAAAATGTTTTCAATTACGAAGACAATGATATTTTCTGGTGTACAGCAGATATTGGATGGATCACAGGTCACTCTTATATTTTATACGGACCATTATTGAATGGAGGTACAACTGTGCTATTTGAAGGAGTTCCTTCTTACCCAGACTTTAGCCGTTTTTGGGATATTATCGAAAAACATAAAATCACACAATTTTATACTGCGCCAACGGCTATTCGTTCATTAGCAAAAGAAAGCTTAGATTATATTCAAAAATATCCTCTAAAATCGCTTAAAGTTATTGGATCTGTTGGAGAGCCAATTAATGAAGAGGCTTGGCACTGGTTTAATGACCACGTGGGAGATAAGAGATGTCCGGTTGTAGATACTTGGTGGCAAACAGAAACTGGAGGAATCATGATTTCGCCAATTGCCTTTGTTACACCAACCAAACCAACTTACGCTACTTTACCTTTACCTGGAATTCAGCCAGTTTTAATGGATGAAAAGCGTAACGAAATTGAAGGAAATCAAGTAGTGGGAAGTTTGTGTATAAAATTCCCTTGGCCTGGAATTGCCAGAACCATTTGGGGTGATCACAACCGATACAAAGAAACTTATTTCTCTGCTTTTCCAGGAAAATATTTTACAGGAGACGGCGCTTTAAGAGATGAAGTTGGGTATTACAGAATTACGGGTAGAGTAGATGATGTAGTAATTGTTTCTGGACATAATTTAGGAACTGCACCAATTGAAGATGCAATTAACGAACATCCAGCGGTTGCAGAATCTGCTATTGTTGGATTCCCTCACGATATTAAAGGAAATGCTCTTTACGGATATGTAATTCTAAAAGAAACTGGAGAAGTTAGAAATAAAGAAAATTTATCTAAAGAGATCAATCAATATATTGCAGATCACATTGGACCAATCGCTAAATTAGATAAAATCCAATTCGTTTCTGGTTTGCCAAAAACACGTTCTGGAAAAATTATGCGTAGAATTTTACGTAAAATTGCTGAAGGAGATTTCTCTAACTTTGGAGATACTTCAACTTTATTAAATCCAGAAGTTGTAGAGCAGATTATGAAAGAAAGAATTGCTTAATTGAATTTGTTTCAAGTTTTATGTTTCAGGTTTCAAGTTGTTAATACTAACTGAAAACTGAAATGAGTTTAAATAATAAAAAATGCCTCTTAAACTTAAGAGGCATTTTTGTTTTTATAATTACGCTAAGTGAGTCTAAGTTTTAATGTAAATAACTTTGCGAGCTTAGACTTCGCTCAGCCTGACAGTTTTGTTTTTATATGTCCTTTCATTTAAAAGTTACATTTAGAGAACTTAACTTAAAATTCCTTATATAACTTATATGGTTCAAAAAAGTCCTATTTAATTCCCAATCTAGATTTTAGTTTCAAAAATAAAAGTCCGATTCTATAAGCATCTTCAGAAGAAGAATTTCTATCACTTTTTGGAATCTTATAAATTTCGCATAAATCGTCAAGCGAAAACTGTTTGTCATTTATATCTGTAAGTTTTCGGTACATTACATCAACATCTAGAGCTTCATTTTTCAAACGTCCGCAATCTAGACGTTCCAAAGCAGCGTTGAGCATCTCGATGTCAAAATTAATATGATGCCCAACTAAAATAGAATTTCCGATAAAATTCACCAAAGCTTCAAGAGCATCTGGTTCCGGCATTTTCATCATTTTGCTTTCTATGATAAATTCATTAGAAAGTCCGTTATCCTGAAGATATTTGTATTGTAGCAAAACAGTTTCGAAATTTTCTTTAATAACTATACTGTCGTCAATAACCGAGAAGGCTCCAAGAGATAATATAACATCCTTATCCGGATTTAATCCAGAAGTTTCGGTCGATAAAACAACAAACTTATTAGGTCTGGTTTCGAATTTAGTTAAATAGTCCTTCCAGAAATCTGGATAATCTTTATTGATATTTTTAAGCCAGTCTAGCATATTTTATGAGAATTGCGTCAATTGAAATTTACTTTTAATCAGTTCCTCCAGATCTTTCATTGGCGATAATGCATTTTTTAATTTCTCTTTGTCAGATTTTGACATTTCTCTCAAATTAATATATTGGCCAGAGTCATCGTTTTTTAATCCTTCAACAGTTCTAAATTTAGAAAGTGTTAAGAAAGCTTCTGCACAGCTTAAATAAATCTCAGCATTTTTAGAATCTGTAATTGCTAATTGTTTGAATCTCAAATATGTGTTTTGAATTCCTTTTATATTGGCATTCAATATCAATAAACGAGCTCCGTCAATTAATGGCATTAAAGCTCTTGTTTTAATGTCAAACTTATCTTTATGCGGACCATCCTCTTCGGTTATAAATTTCTTAAAGAAGCTTAAAG
Organism: Flavobacterium ustbae; assembly: GCF_003946915.1. Classification (GTDB taxonomy): domain Bacteria; phylum Bacteroidota; class Bacteroidia; order Flavobacteriales; family Flavobacteriaceae; genus Flavobacterium; species Flavobacterium ustbae. The sequence goes on along the minus strand of NZ_RPOC01000004.1, from coordinate 234,491 downwards.
GAGAATTTCTTTTTAAAGCGTCGTTTCCTAAAAAGTCAAAGAATAAAGTATTGTTTACAGCATTCTTAAAAATCACACTTTCAATCGCTTCTTCAATTTTTGCTTCTCCAAAAACAATTTCATAATCAAAGAAAATACTGCTCAAATCATTACTATTTTCACCTGGAGTATTCATCCAGCTATTGTATTGCTTTGTCCAGTCACTCAATGACTTACACCAAAGCATGTTGCTTCCCATATGTCCATTTGGACAATAATCATAGCCTACTTTTTCTAGTATAGAAGTGGTGCGTTTGGCCAATCTTAAGAAATAATCTTTTACTTCTCTATATTTCTCAGGCGTCACATCTTCAAAAATTAAAATACTGTCTTGGTCTGTAAGTAATAATTGTTCTTTACGGCCTTGACTTCCAATGCTTAACCATGCAAAACGTGCAGGAGGGGAGCCTAAATCTAAAATAGATAATTCAACCGCTCTTTTAATAATAGCTAAGTTGATTTCACTAGCAATATTACTTACGTGTGAAATCGGAATGTTTTTCTGAATCGAATTCTGAATCAAATCAGATAAACGATCACGTATTTGTTTCAGGTCTTTTGGAAGCTGAGAACGCTTAATTTCTTTAATTAATACACCAGGGTTACTAGCTTGTGCCACAATAAGATCGTGTTCAGAAATAATTCCTTTCACGATAGATTTGCTTGTACCGTCTTTGGTCACACATAAGTGAGTTACGTTATGTTTTAGCATAAGCAATTGTGCTTCTGCCAAAGACACATTTTCTAAAACAGTAACAACTGGAGACGACATTATTTTGTCGATAGTTTCAGTAATAGGATAGCGTCCAGTTGCAATTTTTGATGATAAATCGGCATTGGTAACAATACCAATTGGATGATTTTTTTCGCAGATTATAATGTTGTCTAACATAGAATCTGTCATTAAAATTGCAACATCCTTAATTATAGAATTAGATTGAGTTGTTAAAGGTGAATTATTATAATTAAGTGACTGAATATATTGCATTTCTGTCTGCTGATCAATATAATCGGCGTCAGAAACCAGCTTGCCATTAGAGTTCATGCTGTCTTTGGTGTGACGAGAATTTACAGCGAAACTCTCCAGCAAGAAATTTAAAACATCAGAATTATTGGCAACAAATGGTCTAAATACAGCGATCGGAATAGCATAAATAATGCTTTCTTCACGGGCTTTAGCCGTCATCATATAGTTGTTTTTAGCAAAAAACGGACGCAAACCAAAAATATCACCTTCATGGCATTTGTTTAAAATGGTTTCTTCAGCATCGGCAATGGTTGTAAGATTAATGACACCAGAAGCTACAACATAAAAGTTTTCATGAAGCGGATCGTTATTTTGAAATAATACCGCATGTTTTTCTAAATTAATGACACGAATATTCGTAGCAATATCTGACAATTCCTGAAAAGTTAGATTGTCAAATGGTTTGTATTCTTTTAAAAAATCTGCAATATGCTCAGCAACTGTATTCATATATGTGATAATTTATTTTTAAAGTATCGAATGTAAAAATAGTAAAATAAAGTCTTACAATGAAAGTATCTTTAGCAGAAACTAATTATTTTAAAGAAATGTTAAAAGATAATGATTATAAGACCTTAAAAAGTTTTTATGTTTTGAAAATTTGAATATTTCGAAAAATGAACCATTCATAAAGCTATTGATAATTTTTGTGTATTTGAAAATATTTTAGAATAAAAATTATATAGCGCATTTATGAGCGATTTTAATTTCACTTAAAAAAATGTTTAATAAACCAAATCTAGCGATAAATTATAAAGGCTGATTTTTCAATATTTGAAAATTATTTAAAAATAAAATCATACAGCGTATTTATAAAGGTTCGAATATTCAATCAGGAAATTAAATTTTTAAAAGTAGTCTAACAGAAGTAGAGACTTTAAATTTTCTAGGAATCAAAATAATTTAAATCAAAAGTTGCACAGCGCACTTATAGGAGGGTTTTTAAAATATTCTATTTTACATAATATAAATTATAGTTCAAATAGAAATAACTCCGAGAAGGAGCTTATTCGTATAATTTCTTTAAAATCATCTCTTTTGGGACTAAATCGCCTCCGCCATTTTTAGTGAACTGAATTACGGAATCTTCTACAAATAAAACGGCGCTTGATGTAATGCCGTTTTTATCTTTAAATTTTATCTGCGCTTTATCGCCATGCGGATACACATGTCCGGAAACTTCTAAAATTCCTGAATTTAAATCTTTGTGTTCGCTTGTAACTTCGGCAGTTCCAAAAATCTTATAATTAGATTGTGCAATTGTAATCGTAAAAATATATTCTTTCTTGCAGTCTTTGCATTTTTCATTTCCCCAAGTTCCTGAGAATTTATTTTGCTGTGCAAATGTTTGTAACGAAATTAAAAATGCCAGAAAAAGAAATTTTTTCATTGTAGTTTGTTTTATTAAAATCTGAATCAAATATAAATCAAAAAAGCATCACAAGTTTGTGACGCTTTTTCTAAATTCTACAAAAATTTATAATTTTTTCAAATAAACCGATTTTCCGTTTAATGATACATCAATCTGATTGTTCTTTTCATTAAAAGTAGTTCTAAGTGCATTTCCATTAAAAATAGTTACATCTCCGTATACATGTCCTGTTTCGCTTGAAACATAGTCAAACAATACTTTTTTGTTTTCAGGTCCAATTCCGAGTTTATAACTAGAAAATTTGGTTCCTCTCAGATCAAAATCTTGTTGTGTATCAATAATTTTTCCATCTGCGTAGAAATTCGTTACCGATTTACTTAGCGTAATATCAGGATAGTATTGGTTTACTTTTTTAAGGAGTTCATATTGCGCAATGCTCGCTTCTTCTTGTTTAGATATAATGGTTTGAGCAAACGACATTGTTGTGCATAAAACTGCTACTAATAAAAGGTACTTTTTCATAATTTTAATTTTAAGATTAATAAATAGTTATGCCGAATAATACAGACAATTACTTTAATTTATTGTTATAAACTTCTTCAAGTTATACAACAAGATATGAAATCTTTACCTTTGCAGAAAATTATAAGCCATTTTTTAAGATAATGACAACAAAAAAATATATTCAGCTTATCCTGATATTAGGTTCTTTAACAGCTCTTGGTCCTTTCTCAATTGATATGTATTTACCTGGTTTCTCGGGAATTGCAAAAGATTTAAATACCACAGTTGCTAAAGTTTCGATGAGTTTATCCAGCTATTTTATCGGAATTTCTGCTGGACAATTGCTTTATGGGCCTTTATTAGACCGTTTCGGGCGCAAAAAGCCTTTATTTATTGGACTTCTAGTTTATATTTTAGCTTCATTAGGTTGTATTTATGTAACTGATATTGACGCTTTTATATTGCTTCGTTTTGTTCAAGCCATTGGTAGCTGTGCTGCAACGGTGGCTTCTGTAGCCATGGTTCGAGATTTATTTCCTGTTAAAGATATTCCAAAAGTATTCTCGCTTTTAATGTTGGTTGTTGGACTTTCTCCAATGCTAGCGCCTACTGTTGGTGGTTATGTTACAGAAGATCTTGGCTGGCATGCTGTATTTTTTATTCTGATGTGCATGGGAATCGCAATTTTGGCAGCTTCACAATTCGGACTTCCGGATACTTATAAACCAGACACTTCGATTTCATTAAAACCAAAACCAATTATTTCTAATTTTCTTTCTGTTTTAAGAGAACCACAATTTTACACGTATGCCTTTACTGGAGCAATCGCTTTTTCTGGTTTGTTCTCTTATGTGGCCGCTTCACCTCTAGTTTTTATGGATATTTATAAGGTGGATGCTAAAACATACGGATGGATTTTTGCTCTTATGTCAGTTAGTTTTATTGGATCTAGTCAGTTAAATTCTATGCTTTTAAAACGTTTTTCTAGTGAACAAATGATTTTTGGAGCCTTGATTTCGCAATCTGTTATAAGTATAATATTCTTGATTCTGGCTTTAAATGATCTTTTAGGATTGTATCAAACCATCGGGATGTTGTTCTTGTTTTTGGCTTGTTTAGGAATTTCAAATCCCAATACTGCAGGATTAACGCTTGCTCCTTTTGCTAAAAATACAGGAAGCGCTTCTGCATTAATGGGCGCAATTCAGCTAGGAATTGGTGCTTTGGCTTCATTTGCAATTGGTGTTTTTGTGAAAAGCTCTGTAACTCCAATGGTTGCCATTATGACGACTACAACGATTACAGCATTTATTATTTTAAATATCGGGAAACGTTTTATTAAAAATAAAGTAGAATTATCTGATAGCGATGATGTTATGATTGGACATTAAAAAATAAATTCCAATCTTTTAAATTCCAAATTCCAAAAAAAATAAAAATTCCAATCTTTTAAATTCCAAATTCCAAACTTCTTGTGAATATCTTAAATGTAAAAGCCAAAATCAAATGATTTTGGCTTTTTTATTGGAATTTGGAATTTTAAAGATTGGAATTTAATTTCAGTTTTGTGCCTTTTTATCAGGTCTAATGATCATTCTAAGCGATTGATCTTTTGCGAAATAGGCTACCATCCAGTTCCAGAACGTATTCAATCTGTTTCTATAGGTTATTAATGAAATTAAATGGATAAATAGCCAGATAATCCATGCGAAAAATCCTTTGAAATGCCATTTCGGACTTGGTAAATCTACCACTGCTTTTGCTTTTCCAATAATAGCCATTGAGCCTTTGTCTTTATATTCAAATCCTTTAAGCGGTTTATTGGTAACCATTGCTTTAAAATTCTTCGCTAAGTTTAGTCCTTGCTGAATTGCCACTTGAGCAACTTGAGGATGTCCGTCAGGGAAATTTTGATCTCCAGATAGAATAGCCGTATCACCAATAGCATAAATATTTTCTACGCCATTTACTTTATTGTATTGATCTGTTGCCATACGTCTGCCTCGACCATAACTTTCTTTTGGAATTCCTTCAAATATTTTTGCAGATACTCCGGCAGCCCAAATTAAGTTTTTGGTTTTTATGGTTTCTCCGTTTTCAAATATTACAGTATCATCTACGTAGTCTACTACTTTAGTATTCAGTTTTACAACAACTCCTAATTTTGTTAAAGCATCTAGCGTATCTTTCTGAGATTCTTTACTCATTGGCGCCAATAAGGCATCTCCTCCATCGACTAAATAAACGTTACTTGCAGATGTGTCTAATTCTGGATATTCTTTTAAAAGGATACTTTTACGCATTTCGGCAAACATTCCAGAAACTTCTACTCCTGTTGGTCCACCTCCAGCGACTACAATGGTAAGCAATTTACGACGCTTACGCATATCCTTACAAATAGCAGCTTTTTCAAGATTTTTAAGTAATGTATTACGCATTACGATGGCATCATTTAAGGTTTTCATCGGAATGGCGTTTTTCATAACGTTTTCCATGCCAAAGTAACTCGTTTCTGCTCCAGTGGCAAAAACCAGATAATCGTAATCCAATTCTCCATTACTCAAAGTAATTTTCTTTTCAGCTGGAGAAACAGAAACTAATTCGCCTAGACGAAACTGAAGATTTTTTTTGCCTGCAAAGAACTTTCTAAAAGGATAACTAATGCTCGAAGGCTCTAAAAACGCAGTGGCAACCTGATATATAAGTGGTGGGAAAAAGTTATAATTATTCTTGTCTACAAGAGTTACTTGTATTTGAGGCTGATTTACAAGCTCTTTCGCTAGATTAAGTCCTGCAAACCCTCCTCCAATAATGACTATTTTCATATATATTGTATTAAGTAGGATTATAAAATAATTCCTTATAAATATACAACTTTAATATACAATGACAATTGTCATATTTATTACTTTTTGAATTTTTTAACTGTTTTTTCAACTATATCGATTTTGTTATGTAAGATATAATTGGCCATTAATTTCTCGATTAGTTCTTCTTTAGTTAAATGATGAAAAACAGTTTTTACTCGCGTTTTTAAATCTTGTGCAAGTTCATGATTTGGTTTTGTTTTGAAAATCTGTTTTGCCCATAAAAGCATATTATTTTCTTCCAAACTTGCTGCGGAAGGTTTTTTGAACTCAGAAAATTTAATTCCTAATTCTCTTTCAAAATCTGCAATTTCAAATACTTCTTCTTGCTGTAAAACAGTTAATGAAAGTCCTCTTGCCCCTGCCCTTGCGGTTCTTCCGCTTCGGTGAACGTAGTTTTCGTACGTATCAGGAAGGTGATAATTAATCACATACGAAATTTCTTTTACGTCTATTCCTCTCGCTGCCAAATCGGTTGCAACTAGAATATTAATATGCCCTTCACGGAATTGCTCCATAATACGATCACGAATTCCTTGCGTTAAACTGCCGTGAAGCGCTCCAGAAGAAAATTTATTAATCGCTAGATTTTTAGCCAATTTATTAACTGCAGCTTTGGTTTTACAGAAAATAATTCCTCTTTCTCCCTCTCGAGAATTCAAGAAATGCATTAAAACTTCCAGTTTTTCAATAGGATCAACCACAATATATTCGTGATCAATTCCTTCGTTACCAACAGTTTCCATATTGGCACTTATCTGAACTACATTTTTATTCAAATAATTTTGAATCAGTTGTTTTATAGTTCCAGGAAGTGTTGCCGAAAATAATAAAGTACGATGCTTTTTAGGCAATTCGGCAATAATTTCGTCTAGACTTTCTTTAAGAATTGCTACCATTTCGTCGGCTTCGTCCAAAACTAAATATTCAGCTTGCTTAATGTTGATGGCTTTTCGCTGAATCAAATCGATTAAACGTCCAGGCGTTGCTACTACAATTTGAGCACCTTCTTTTAATCTTTCGATTTGCGGTTTTATTGGAGTTCCCCCACAAATAGAAGCAATAGATATATTAGGAATATATTTTGAAAAACTTTCTAGATTTCTAAAAATCTGCTGTCCTAATTCTCTTGTTGGAACCAAGATTACGACTTGAACCTCAGGAGATTCTGTATTGACCAATTGCAGCAATGGCAATCCAAAAGCGGCTGTTTTTCCTGTTCCAGTTTTGGCTAAACCTACTATATCGTGAGTTTCTTCCAAAAATAAAGGAATCGTTTTTTGTTGAATTTCTGTAGGTTCAACAATATTTAATTCGCTTAAAGCTTTTAAAATTGGAGCTGAAATTCCTAATGTTGAGAAGGGTTTAGACATGAGTATTTTAGTTTTTTTGTTTCACGTTTCATGTTTCAAGTTACATAGAAACTTAATAAGTTGAAAGGAGAAATTGCATTTCTTCTGAAATGCGATTTCTCCTTTTGTATTATATAAAATGTTTTAGATTCCAACAACTTGAAACATGAAACCTGAAACAACTTAAATTTTTATCAATCCGGTTCGTTCATGATTTTCTCACGATATTTTTTACCGATTAATAAAGTCAATCTTTGTTTGTAATCGTCAACCAACCATTCGCGGTAGTTTTTACTGCATTGGCTCAAACATTTTGAATAACGTTTTATACGGTCTTCGATATCATCTTCCAATTCTCTAGCCAGCATTTTAGCCTCTTGAAGTGTTTCTGTATTGTCTACACACATTCCAGCATGCTGATCTAAAGATTTGTCTAAAACAACTTTAGAACGAAGATTTTGCTTAATGATTAACTTGTGTTCTTCATCTACGTCAAAACTAACATCGGCTGTTTTACTGAATTTTGCTCGCAATTCTGGCGGCATGCTATATTTAAAGAACAATTCAATTTCGTGGTCATCACGTAAGTTTTCTAAGTAAAACTCAGGAGATTTAAAGATATGCTGCCAGTTTACAGGATCACTCCATAAACCAAAACGCGCAGCATTATTACCTAAATCGATAACCGTAAATTCGTCTTTTCCGGGTAATTTACGAGAACCACGACCAATCATCTGGAAATATAAAGTCAATGATTTTGTTGCTCTGTTTAAGATAATAGTCTCTACAGTTGGCTCATCAAAACCAGTTGTCAAAATTCCGACAGAAGTCAAAATTGCGTCTGGGGTCTTTTTAAACCACTGTAAAATATCTTTACGCTCTTCAGAACTGCTTGTATTGTCTAAGTGTCTAATATCATAGCCTGCTTCTCTAAATGTTTCATATACATATAACGAAGTATGAATACCGTTATTGAAAATCAAAGTTTTCTTTCCTAAAGAACGCTCTGTATACGCGTGAAGCAGTTTTTCCTGCATCAAAGTATTCGTATACAAATCATCTGAAGATTTTACAGTATAATCACCATTAATACCAACTTTTAACGAAGTTAAACCAACATCGTAGCTATAAGTTGTTGCTTTGGCTAAGAAACCTTTCTCGATCAATGATCCAATAGTGTCACCAACAATAAGTTCGTGGTAACTTTGGTGCATTGGCAATTTTATGTTCGAACTCAAAGGCGTTGCTGTTACTCCAAGAATAAATGCATTTTTAAAGGAGTTCAATAATTTTCTAAATGAGTTGTAATGTGCCTCATCAATAATAACCAAACCAATATTGTCCAAATGAAGTTTTTCATCGTTAATACGGTTTTTTAAAGTCTCAACCATCGCCACAAAACAAGAAAAATCATTTTGGTCTGGCAGCTCTTTTACTTTACTATTAATTATTTTGTTTGTTACACCAAAACCTGTAAGCATTTTAGAAGTTTGTTTACAAAGTTCAATACGGTGCGTTAAAACAACCACTTTTTTATCATTATGAGATAAATAGCGGCGAACGATTTCAGAAAATATTACTGTTTTTCCTCCTCCCGTAGGAAGCTGATACAGTAAGTGATGTTTGGGAGGAGCATTGTCTAAACGGTCAAAAATAGCGTCTATATCGCCTTTTTGGTATGCATAAAGTTCTTTCTTATCTTCTCTTTGTATTTCTAAAGTGTTTTGAGACATTGTTTATTTTTGGATTTTTGCAAAAATACACCGAAAAAACAGTTATTCATCTTATTTTAACCTAAAATAAATATTTTTTTTGAATAAAGATTTTTTATGAGAAGGGGTTTTAGTAGTCGATTTTCTCCAAAATAGCACTAAAATCGTACTTATTCTTCCATTTTTGCTCTACAGTTTCGTTTTGAATTGCGTTAATTCGCAATTTAAAATCGTTAAAAATTCCGTTTGAAACGACAAAATTGACTGCTTGCTCAAAAGAATTTAAAATACTTTTGTAAAATAATTCCTGCTTGATGAAGTTTTGAGAAGAAAACGTTTGCGCAATTTCGATATTGTAAAGCATAATATCGGCAACAACGTACGAATCGACACCCAACATTATAAAATGCTTAATTAGTTTTTGAGCAACCGATCTTCGCATTTTGGCTTTTGGTCGCCATTTTGCTTCAGGTTTTTTTATCGGAAAATATTCGTGCGAGATTTTAACCTTTGCTTCCTGCAGCAATTTGTCTTCTTTCGGATTAAAAACAAAATCATAATATACTTTTACCGGAGCAAATTTCTCATACAATTCTATCAATTGTTCTTCTAATTGCTCTTTGGTTAACTCGCCTAAATACTTTTTTAAATCTCTTTTGCTCATACAGTAAAGGTAATTTTTATTTTTTTATCCCGAAACTTCGGGACCAAATTCCAAAATTTATTCGCACTTTTTGTCTTCCTTACAAAATAAAAAATGCTGTCAAAGTACAAGTTAAAACTAATTTAATTTTCAATTTTTAAATCCTAAAATCAATACATAATGCCTAATTTTGCTGCTGTAAAACTTAAAAAATACATACATGCTCAAGCTTTTCAAAATCACTGCCATTTTAGAGGGAATCTCTTATTTAGTATTGTTTGCTAATATGTTGATTATCAAAAACAACAATCCTGAACTTTACCATACATTATTACGTCCGTTAGGAATGACACACGGTATTTTATTTATCGAATATATTCTTTTAGCCTTTTTATTGAAAAAATCCATGAATTGGGATTTAAAAACTTTTGCAATCATTTTAGTAGCTTCTCTTATTCCGTTCGGAACTTTTTATATAGAGAAAAAGTATCTTGAAAATGCATAAGCTTTTGGAGAAAATATTCAATTTTTTATATCCATTATTTAGAGATTGGGGAATGAGCCGTAATGTGGCGTCTTATACCAGCCTAATCTTTAATATCGCTATTTTAATAGCACTCGCGTATGTTATTTATTACGCAGCCAAATTTATTTTAGTTACCCTAACTGCTGTTTTTGCTCAGCGTACAAAAACCAAGTTTGACGATTATTTAATTCAAAACAAAACTACTAGATATACGGCTTATTTAATTCCGTTTTTCTTTATCTACAAAGCGGTTCCCGTTATTTTAGATAAATACGAATATTGGGAATCTATGTTTGGAAAAATCGTAGGTATCTATATTGTATTGTTAGGATTATGGATTGTAAGAACCGTTTTTAATTCGTTACGCGATTATTTAAAGCAGAAACCAGAATACAGTGATAAACCAATCGACAGTTTCGTTCAGGTTATCATGATTGTGCTCTGGATTTTCGGTGTTGCCATGATTATTTCGACTTTGTTCGGAATCAAAAAAGGTGAATTGCTAACGATTTTAGGAACACTTTCAGCCATTATCATTTTAATTTTTAGAGATACGATTTTAGGTTTTGTTTCGAGTGTTCAAGTTGCCATAAACGATATGGTGCGTATTGGTGACTGGATTACGATGGATAAATTTGGTGCTGATGGAGATGTGATCGAAATCAATTTAACGACTGTAAAAGTTCGAAATTTTGACAATACGATTACCACTATTCCAACTTATGCTTTAAGTTCCGATTCGTTTCAGAACTGGCGCGGTATGCAGAAATCTGATGGAAGACGTATTAAAAGACATGTTTTAATAAAAAGTAGTACGATTCGTTTTTTAAATGACGAAGATTTGCATCAATTGCGAAAAGTACAGCTTATTAGTTCTTATATTGAAAGCCGCCAAGCGGAAATTGACCGATACAACGATCTTCGAGGAATTGATAAAACGCTTTCGCTAAATGGCCGCAATATGACCAATTTAGGATTGTTTAGAAAATACATCATGCAATATCTGCACGATCACCCTGGTTTGAATAAGAATATGCATATCATGTGCCGACAGTTGCAATCAACTGCACACGGAGTTCCTTTGGAAATTTATGTGTTTTCAAGTGATAAACGTTGGGCCAATTATGAATATATCATGGCCGATATTTTCGATCATGTTATGGCATCAGTAAGGTACTTCGATCTTGAAATATTCGAATTGCCTTCTCAGATTGGTTCTGTGGATTGATATTTTAACGCAAAGGGCGCTAAGTTTTTTTGTCAAACTGCTTCTATATAAAAATACAAAGTTCGCAAAGCTAGATGTATAAAGCTTTGCGAACTTTGCGTTTTCTAGAAGATTTAATATGTAAAAAAATTTGCGCCCTTTGCAGTAAAATTTAGCCACAGATTTTACAGATTAGCACAGATTTAAATCCTTTTAATCAAAATAATCTGTGGCAAAAATTAAACACAAAGCTTTGCGAACTTAGCGTTTGTGCTACGTCTAGCTTAAAAGAATCTTAGCGACCTTTGCGATAAAAAAATCATTTCTTAACCTCTTCAAAAACGAAATCGGGATTTTTATAACTCAAAGTTCCTGGATAAAAGCAAGGAAGATTCATATACGTTCCAATTGCGCCTTTTCCTTGAATAAGCTGTTTATTCTTTTTTAATAAAGCCAACGGAATTCTTTTCCAGCTTCCGCCTTGCGAAATAAAATGATAATCTCCTCGCAAAGTATCACCGTTTATATTGCCGCGAACATCTCCAGAATCTTTTCCAATTTTATTATAGAAAATTTCATAACGTCCAAAAAAACGTTTCTCGCTAATTTTTAAAGCCAAAATTGCAGTATCTTTTCCATTTACGGACTGATAATGCACCTCTTTATAGCTGTTTTCTTTAGAAATACAGGAAACAATCAGAAACAGACTGGATATAATTAAGATAAAAGATGTTTTCATGCTATTTTTTTTCAACTATAACGGTTTATAAATAATTTACATTTAAAACAAAAATAGACTTTTAGTATTTTATTTTTCGCTAAATTTAAATAAAAACCACCATGGAAGACAGAGACACTTTTTTAAGAGAATTCAGAGGCGAAACTTTAGGAACCGTAAGTGCTCAATCTTCACCAGATGAGATCTTTCAAAACCAGACAATCAGGCCGATTCTAAAATTGCAAAACGATTTGTTTTTGGCAGTTTTTATAAATTATATCAATAAAAACAAACGAGATTTCTATTCTTATTCGGTAGAAAAGAAACTTCAAACTATTGAAAATTCCATTCAGAAGGATATTAAATTCAGAAATTCGTTAAAAGGAATCGTAATGGCTCTTTTTACGATTGAGGAATACGATACGTATATTCAGAATTCTTCTAATTTAAATAAGCGAATGATGAATTTGGTTATTGAAAGACTGAAATCTAAAGTACAGCTTTTTGAGGTAGAAGTTAAATAAAGGTGCTAAGCTAATGAGCTACTAAGATTCTAAGTTTTTCTGTTCTGAATCATACTACTTAGCATTTAAAAAAGCCACAGATTATAAGATTAAAAGGATTTTTAAAATATAAACCCGACAGGTTTCAAAAACCTGTCGGGTTTAACAAATCCAGCTTTGCGAACTCACTCAGCGCACTGATAAACACAAAAACTTAGCGCTCTTTGCGTTAAAAAATACAGAGATCAAAAAAGATTTCAAAATATAAACCCGACAGGTTTCAAAAACCTGTCGGGTTAACAAATCTAGCTTTGCGAACTTATTCAACGCAAAAATAAACGCAAGCTTTAAAAAAAAATCTTAGCGCACTTTGCGTTAAAAAAGATACGCAAAAGCTTAATATTTTAAAAGCTCAAACAGAGCTTCCTCAAATCTATTTCTAGGTAAAAACTGATCTTCCAAAGCTTTAGTAAACGGAATCGGAGAATCTAAACTTGCTACACGTTTTACAGGAGCGTCTAAATATTCAAAACAATTTTCCATAATTAAAGCAGAAATATCGCTTGCGATTCCGCCAAACATAGTGTCTTCTTGATAGATAATCGCTTTTCCAGTCTTTTTAACCGACTCAAAAATAGTTTCAGTATCCAAAGGCTGTAAAGTTCTTAAATCAATTAAATCGGCATCAATTTCTGGATTGTTAGCCAATGTTTCTAAAGCCCAATGAACTGGTGCTCCAAATGAAATAATAGTTACCGATTTTCCTTCTTTAACCAAAGCGGCTTTACCTAAAGGAATGGTATAATAATCTTTAGGAACATCTTGATAAATACTGCGATACAATAATTTATGTTCGAAGAATAATACCGGATTCGGATCGTTAATAGAGGTATTTAAAAGCCCTTTTGCATCATAAGGAAAAGCTGGATAAACTACTTTTAAACCTGGAGTTTTGGTAAACCAAGCTTCGTTGGTTTGCGAATGAAATGGTCCAGCTTGTGTTCCGCCGCCGCAAGGCATTCTAACCACAACATCGGCATTTTCGCCCCAGCGGTAATGCGATTTTGCCAACAGATTCACAATCGGATTAAATCCTGTAGAAACAAAATCGGCAAATTGCATTTCTATAATAGCTTTATATCCATTTATAGACAATCCCATTCCGGTAGAAACAACAGCGCTTTCGCAGATTGGTGTATTTCGAATTCGGTCTTTTCCAAAGGCATCAACAAAACCTTCTGTTATTTTAAAAGCTCCTCCATATTCTGCAATATCCTGCCCCATAATCACTAGGTTTTTATGGCGCCACATAGATTGCTCTAAACTGTTTCTAATGGCATTTATAAAACGAATGTTTTCTACTTCTTCTCCATGAGTATACTCTTCATAATCAAAAGGTTTGTATACATCATCTAACTCTCCGTTGTAAGTTGGTTCAATTTCAGGTTCGGCATTTGCCATAGCCCAATTTTCATCAATTTCCTTTTTTATTTCAGCGTGAAGTTGTTCATCTGCTTCGGCAGTCAGAATTCCGTTTTCGGTCAAATATTTTCTATAATTGGTAACAGGATCTCTCAATTCCCATTGATCCATTAAATCCTGCGGAACATACTTTGTGCCACTCGCCTCTTCATGCCCGCGCATTCTGAAAGTCTTAAATTCTAATAAAATCGGACGCGGATTCTCTTGCATTTCTTTCTTAAGCTGAGACAATTTATTATAAACTTCCACAATATTATTTCCGTCAATAATCCAGCTTTCAATTCCGTAACCAATACCTTTATCGGCAAGGTTTTCACAAGCGTACTGTTCGTTAGTCGGTGTCGAAAGTCCGTAACCATTATTTTCAATAATAAACATTACAGGCAGTTTCCAAACGGCTGCAATATTTAAAGCCTCATGAAAATCGCCTTCACTTGTAGCACCTTCGCCAGTAAAAACAGCGGTAATTTTTTTATTGTCTTGAAGTTTATTGGCTAGTGCAATTCCATCAGCAATTCCTAATTGCGGACCCAAATGCGAAATCATTCCAATAATATTGTATTCTTGAGTTCCGAAGTGAAAACTTCTATCGCGGCCTTTTGTAAAACCATTTGCTTTTCCTTGCCATTGCGAGAATAAACGATGAAGCGGAATTTCTCTAGTAGTAAAAACTCCAAGGTTTCTATGCATTGGAAGAATGTATTCTGATTGGTCTAAAACAGTGGTAACCCCAACAGCAATAGCCTCTTGCCCTATTCCCGAAAACCATTTGGAGACTTTTCCCTGACGAATCAAGATGAGCATCTTTTCTTCGATCAGTCTTGGTTTTAATATTTTTTTATATAAATCTAATAACTCGGCGTCAGTAAGGTTTTGTCGGTAAAAAATCATGTAATTTTTTGTTTTTTAGTGTTTCAAATATAACAATTTGCGTTAATTTTATAGGTTTTGGGAATAAAAATTTAATTCGAAGCAAGCTTTAATGCCTGAGCGTAAGATTATTTTCTAAAATATTCTATACCTTTGTTAGCGAAAGGTACTTATGACACCTTTCTTTCTTTAAATAAAAAATGTAAAGTATGCAAAACATTCCTAGTGTAGACTTACGTGATTTCCTTTCGGACGACCCGAAACGTAAACAAAAATTTGTAAATGAAATCGGCAGTGCATTTGAAAACATTGGCTTCGTAGCCTTAAAAGGTCATTTTCTTGATGATCAATTGGTAAACGAACTTTATGGTGAAATTAGAAATTTTTTCGCCTTGCCAATAGAAACTAAGCATAAATATGAAATTCCTGGAATTGGCGGACAAAGAGGCTATGTTTCTTTTGGAAAAGAACATGCTAAAGGACGAAAAGAAGGAGACTTGAAAGAATTTTGGCATTTTGGACAATATGTTGACAAAGATTCAAGATGGGCTTCTGAATACCCAGACAATGTTGAAGTTACCGAATTACCACGTTTTAACGCAGTTGGTAAAGAAGCATATCAAAAACTAGAAAAAACGGGTGTTTATGTTTTAAGAGCTTTGGCTTTACATTTAGGTTTGGATGAGTTTTATTTTGACGAATATGCAAAAGAAGGAAACTCTATTTTGAGACCAATTCATTACCCTCCTATTACTTCTGAGCCAGAAAATGCTATTCGTGCGGCAGCTCACGGCGACATCAACTTGATTACACTTTTGATGGGAGCTCAAGGTAAAGGATTACAGGTTCAAAATCATGATGGCGAATGGATTGATGCTATTGCGCAAGATGACGAATTAGTGATTAATGTTGGAGATATGTTATCTCGACACACAAACAATAAATTAAAATCTACAATTCACCAAGTGGTAAATCCGCCGAGAGAATTGTGGGGAACTTCACGTTATTCAATTCCATTTTTCATGCACCCAGTAAGCGATATGCGTCTGGATTGCCTTGAAAACTGTATTGATGAAGAAAATCCAAAGAAATTTGAAGATATTTCTGCTGGTGAATTCTTATACGAACGTTTAGTAGAATTAGGTTTAATTAAAAAGTAAAATTTTTAAATTTCTCCCGAAGCCTCGGGATTAAAAAATTCCAAATTCCAAACTCGTATTGGGATTTGGAATTTAATTTTTTATATTTATTCGAATTTATTTTAGCATAAAAATTTATGGATTTAAAAGATCAATTAAAAAATCTATTTCCAGATCACGAAGAATCGAATGAGTCTGAACAAGTTGAAGAACAAGAACACGTTCTCTATGTTCAGAAAGAACCTATGATTTGTAAATTTGAAAAAAGAAAAGGAAAAGCAACGACTATAATTGAAGGTTATGAAGGCTCTAACGAAGATTTTAAAATCTTAGCCAAAGAAATTAAAACCAAATTAAGCGTTGGCGGAACTTTTAAAGACGATTCGATCATAATTCAAGGCGATTATCGAGATAAAATTATGGCAATCTTAAAAGAAAAAGGCTTTAAAACCAAACGTGTTGGAGGATAAAAAATGAAATTCCAAAAGATAAATCCCAAATTCCAAATACGTAATGCTTGGAATTTGGAATTTCAAAAATTGGAATTTTTTGAAGAACCTTTGAACCTTTGTACCTTAGTAACTTAGCACCTTAAAAGAAATGATCCAATCATCAGAATTAATACTTAATCCAGACGGGAGTGTTTATCACTTAAATCTTCGTCCAGAACATATAGCACACGACATTATTTTTGTTGGTGACCAAAATAGAGTAGAAAAAATTACTCAGTTTTTCGATTCAATCGAACATTCTGCTCAAAAAAGAGAATTTAAAACCCAAACGGGTATTTATAAAGGAAAAAGAATTTCTGTTGTTTCTACAGGAATTGGCCCAGATAATATTGATATTGTGCTAAATGAGCTTGATGCTTTGGTGAATATTGATTTAGAAACGCGTCAGCAAAAAGAAAATTTAATTTCGTTGAATATTATTAGAATTGGAACTTCGGGTTCGTTGCAGGAAGATATTCCGGTTGACAGCTTTGTAATGTCTAAATTTGGTTTAGGATTAGATAACATGCTTCGCTCCTACTTAATCGACGATGTTTCTATTACAGAAATTGAAGATGCGTTTGTAAAACATACGAATTGGGATCCTAAGAAAGGAAAACCGTACGTAACGCAATGTTCTGAAGCATTGGAAAAATTAATTGAATCTGATCGAATTTTTAAAGGAATTACTGCAACTGCTGGCGGATTCTACGGTCCGCAGGGAAGAGTTTTGCGTTTGAATATTCAGGATGAAGAATTAAATAATAAAATGGATAATTTTAGTTTTAATGAAACTAAAATCACTAATTTAGAAATGGAAACGGCAGCTATTTATGGACTTTCTGCTTTGTTAGGACATAATGCACTATCGTTGAATGCAATTATTGCAAATCGTGCAAGCGGAACTTTTAGTAATGATCCGTACAAAGCAGTCGATGAGCTAATTGCTTATACCTTAAACAAGATGGCAGAGAAATAATTTTAAAAAACGACAATAAATTCAGATGCATTTGAGAGTTGCACGGCATACGAATAATCTAAAGGAAATTGAAAACTTCTATGTCCATGTTTTAGGATTTGAACGTTTAGGAGGTTTTCAAAATCACAACAATTATGATGGCGTTTTTATAGGAAAACCAGATTTAGATTGGCATTTCGAATTTACGCAATCTGTAACAAAGGTGGCTCACGTTTTTGATGAAGATGATATATTGGTTCTTTATCCGGATACAATTAGAAAATACAATTTGCTGTACATGCAAATTATGGATCATAATATTGAATTTATTTGAAGCAGTAAATACATACTGGAATGAAAATGGAAGAATGTTTCTTGATCCAGACAGTTATCGCATCGTAATTTCGCCATTAAAAGCAACAAAATTAAATTAAAGAATGGAACAGGAAACTCATAAAAAAATACTATTTAAATATTATAGTGATTATCTAGACGAAGTAGTATCTGAAACGATGTGGGCAGAAATTATAGATTTGGAGAAAGGTCTTTTTAAACTGGATAATATTCCATTTTTCGGGCCTTTGATTGCTACAGATGATCTTTTTTATGCTGAATTTGATGAAACAGAAGAAAAATTCATGCACAGAAAGACCATTCAGAATTCTGGAAATTCGATTGTGCAAATAGCTATTTTAGAAAAAGGTTTTGACAAAGAAATTATTCGAGAAAAGTTAAAGGCAATTAATTGTTTGTCGGAAGCATTAAACGATACCTTTTTTGCTGCAGAGATTGGCAAAGATGTTGATTATTCTTTGGTAAGAAGCATTTTGAATGAATATGAATCTCAAGAAATCATTGAATTTGCAGAACCTTGCCTTTCAGAAAAACATAGGGCAGATTTATTAAAAAATTAAAATTTAATCTAAACACATAGAAACATAGATTTTTTATTGTTTGTTTTTAAGATTACAGAAAAAGCAAGCTTTAACACATAGTCCCGAAGCTTCGGGATGGACTGAAAATAGTGAAACGCCTTTAAAAGCTTTAAAAATCTATGTTTCTATGTGTTAAATTAATTTCAATAAGAAAGCAAAACTAACCATACATTATATATTTAGATTACGCATACGCATACCAAGCAACTTAACTTAAACTTAAAATAAATGAAAACTGTCAAAATTGCGGGTGTTCCAGAGCACTTCAATTTGCCGTGGCATCTCTGTATCGAAAACGGCGAATTTGAAGAAGAGAACATCGATTTACAATGGACAAATGTTCCTGAAGGCACAGGAAAAATGTGTCAAATGCTTCGCGACGGAGAAACAGATCTTGCTGTTATTTTGACCGAAGGAATTCTAAAAGATATCTCGGCCGGCAATCCGAGTAAAATTATCCAGATTTATGTTCAATCACCTTTAATCTGGGGAATTCATGTTGATGCTAATTCTGACTTTCAAACGTTGAGAGATCTTAAAAACAAAAAAGCGGCTATTTCGAGATTGGGTTCAGGATCACAATTGATGGCTTATGTAAATGCAAATGAACAAGGCTGGGCAATGGATGATCTTCAGTTTGAAATCGTAAACACAATAGATGGCGCTGTAGATGCTCTGACGAACAAAAAAGCCGATTATTTTATGTGGGAGCGTTTTATGACTAAACCTCTTGTAGACAAAGGAATTTTTAGAAGAATAGACGACTGCCCTACTCCTTGGCCATCATTTATCATTGTAGGTCGCGACGAATTCTTAAAAAAGAATGCCAAAACGGTAGAAAAGATCCTTAAAATAATCAATAAAACGACGGTTGATTTTAAAGAGATTCCAGAAATTGACAAGAAATTGTCTAAACTGTTTAATCAGAAAGCCGAAGATATTAAAGAATGGCTGAAACTGACACAGTGGTCACAGAAAAATTTGACAGAAAAATCTTTTAATAAAATTCAAAATCAATTATTTGATCTGGGAATTATTGATAAAAAAAGTATTTTTGTAGAAACAGTAAAAGCATTGTAATACTGCTTTTTGATTTGTATGATGAAATTCCCTAAAATTGACTTACCGTATTTAAAATCCAAGCTACAGGTGAAATCCCCGTGGGACAGGATTATTATTTCGCTGTTGAGTCTATTGATAACCATACCGATTTTCATCATACTGCATCAAAACTTAATCGATCTGGAATGGGCATTCAATCTAGATCGCGTATTTATCTTTATTTTTGTTTTTGCTGCAATCTTTTTTCTTCTGATGTATCTCAGAACAATAATTATTTTATGTGTTGCAGTTTATCTCCTAATTTTATTTTACGGATCGGTCATTGGAAATTATGGTTTCAGCGAAATCTCAGAAGATTATAATTCTATGGTTTACACCATGTCAGACAATCCGTTTCCGCAAGATATTATTGTGGCAAAACTGCTTCCGTTTCCTAATAAAACAAAGATTATCAATGCAATAGAATACCAAAATCCTAAAGTGCGAAATTTTGCTATTATGGCAACAACAAAGCATTTTAAAGGCATAAGAGGCTATTCAGACTATAGAACCATCATTCAGTGTTTTGCTGTTTTTAAAGAAATAAACGGCAGATGGAATTATGTAAACGATCCAAAAGAAGGTGATTACATCGCAACTGCCAGCGAATCTTTAGAGTATTTCTCCGGCGATTGCGATGATCACTCTATCTTGATGGCTGCGGCCATACGCTCTATTGGCGGAACTCCACGTCTTATTCATACCAAAGGGCATATCTACCCAGAAATTTTAATCGGTTCGATGATTGATTTGGAAAAAGTCAATTATCTTATCAAAAATGTTCTCTTCGCAAAAGAAAGTTATGGTAAAAAACTGCATTATCATATAGATGAACGTGGGCAAGTCTGGATGAACTTAGATTACACGGCAACTTATCCTGGAGGACCCTTCATGTATGAAGAAATTTTGGGAGCTTTGACACTTAACTAAGCGCCTCAAAAAGCTTGTCTGACTAATTTTGACCAGATTTGCAAGCAAATTGTAAATACTTGGTTATCAGTTAAAGTACCGAGAACAAAGGCTTTCCGTATTAAAAGCAATTCAAATTTAGAAGTAAAAAAAAACTTTATAAATATTTGATAACGAATATTTTAATGTTATTTTTTTTTGTAACTTTTTCCTGTTTAACTTTTAATCTCAAAATCATGAAAAACTCAAAATTATTTACTTTCGTAATTGCCTTTGCTGTCGTATTATTGGTTTCATGTCATAATAAAAGAAACAAACTAATAAATTCATGGAAAGTTACTGCCGTAGAACTAAAAGAAACTGCTTCTGATTCTACAAAAAATGCGATTTTAACCAATGGCATGCTAACTTTTACAGAAGATGGACATGTAACAGGATATTTGCTTCGTGAAATCACAGACGGGACTTATGCGTTATCACAAAAAGGCAAAAAGCTTGTTATTAAAGATGAAGTTGGTACTCCTTATGTTTGCGAAAGTACTATAACAGAAGATAAATTAATTTTAGATACCAAAGAAGCCAAACTAACATTTGATAAAATTTAAACGAAGAATTAGATTCTAATTCGATACAAAAAACCATTCGATACCATTGTAACGAATGGTTTTTTGATTTTTAAAGCTAAAATAAATATCTTTGCACCTCTTAAATAAGTCTCGCTCTATGTGAAAAATAATTTCTTTCAGAAAAATTTAGTAAGCAACCACATTACATGGCTGCTATAATATTTATCTATAAAAGAAAGGAATTATGCTTATTCTTCAAAATATCTCCTATCAGCATGAGAATAGAGACATGCTGTTTCAAAACATTAGTTTTACACTCAACAACCACGATAAAACCGCTTTGGTCGGCAATAATGGTGTTGGAAAATCAACTTTATTAAAAATTATTGCAGGCGAATTAGCTGCTTTTTCGGGACAGATTATTCAAGATTCAAAACCTTACTTTGTTCCGCAATTGTTTGGTCAGTTTAATGATCTTACAATCGCTGAAGCTTTACGTATAAAAGAAAAAGTAACTTCACTTAAAGAAATACTTGAAGGTGTGGTAACCGAAGAAAATCTTCAATTACTGGATGACGACTGGACCATTGAAGAACGCTGCAATGAAGCTTTATCGTATTGGCAGCTGCAGGATTTGGATTTGAAGCAGAAAATGGAAACCTTAAGTGGAGGCCAAAAAACGAAAGTCTTTTTAGCTGGAATTATGATTCATGAACCAAAGCTAATTTTGCTGGACGAACCTAGTAATCATTTGGATTTTAAGGCAAGAACATTGCTTTACGATTTTATAAAGTCAACTACAAGTACGCTTCTAATTGTAAGCCACGACAGAACTTTGCTTAATATCTTAAACAAGACATTAGAAATGACCCAAAATGAAATTTCGGTCTATGGCGGTGGTTACGATTTTTATAGCGAACAGAAAAAAGTTGAAAACAATGCTCTAGAACAAGATGTTCAAAACAAAGAAAAAGCATTGCGAAAAGCCAAAGAAAAAGAAAGAGAAACAGTCGAACGTCAGAATAAATTAGATTCTCGAGGCAAAAAGAAACAGGAAAAATCGGGCGTTGCTAGAATCATGATGAATACACTTCGAAATAAAGCCGAAAATAGCAGTTCGAAACTAAAAGATGTTCATGCCGAAAAAATCAGCGGTATTTCTGAAGATTTGAGACAGCTGCGATCTTCTTTGCCTTCGATAGATCAGATGAAATTTGGGTTTCAGAATGCTTCTTTTCTAAAGGGCAAAACTCTGTTTAAAGCTTCGGATCTCAATTATAGTTATAGCGAAAAAGAGCTGTGGAATGAAAATCTCAATTTTGAAATTCTGTCTGGTGACCGTCTCGCGATAAAAGGATTGAATGGTTCGGGAAAAACAACTTTAATCAAAATTATTCTTGGAGAACTGAGTCCAACGAAAGGGCAAATCACTTCATTAGTAAAAAAGGCAATTTATATTGATCAGGATTATTCTTTATTGAATCAAAATCTTAAAATTTACGAGCAGGCTCAGCTTTTTAATGATTGCGGTTTAGAAGAACACGAAATAAAAATGAGACTAAATCGCTTTTTATTTTCTAGAAATGATTGGGATAAGCCTTGCAGTGCATTAAGCGGAGGCGAAAGAATGCGTTTAATGCTTTGCTGTTTGACTATTAGCAGCGATTCTCCTGAAATTATAATTCTAGATGAGCCGACAAACAATTTAGATATTCAAAATATTGAAATTCTGACCGCGGCTGTCAATGAATATCAAGGAACTCTACTTGTGATTTCGCACGATCAATCATTCTTAGAGCAAATTAATATTGAAAAAAGTATTTTGCTTTAAAAAGAAAAAACTAGCGCCAAACTTATCTTGGCGCTAGTTTTTCAACTTCATTACAAATCAAATCTGGCTCTTGAAGCGTAATATAATGACCACTTTTTGTTGCAAAAATCTGTCTGCTGTTTGTGGATAGCTGCAATAAATCGTTTTGTAGGGCATTATGAATATCTAAATATTCTTTTTCCAGCTTTTTGTCTCTTGCCCCTTCTACTCCACCAGGATATTTTGCTGTAATTATAGTTAGCGGAATTGATCCAAAATCATCTATTTCAGAAGCTTCTTTCATCAATTTTTTATCATTTTCAAGTTCGGTCATCATACCATCAAAAATGCGGTAAAAATAGTTTTTCACGTTTTGATTAAACCAATGTTCTTTTGGAACGGAAGCTGTAAAAGCTGTTGAGCTGTACAAAATTCTAATAATGCCAATTTCATTCAAAAAACTTAAAAGCATTCTTTGCGGTGGCTGAACAGAATTTCTTAAGGCTTCTGACGATTTTTCTAGCTGTTGAGGATGCGAAACATCAACAAAAACAATTCCTGCCATATCTTTTTTGTTTTTCTGAATAAACAATCGCGGAGTAATGCCACCAAAAGAATGTCCCACTAAAATGTATGGTTTAGGGCAATTGGTTTGTTTTAGTAAGGTTTCTAAATCATCAGAATATCTTTTTAGTGAAATATCTTTAGAAGGATCGCTCCATAAAATTCCAGCTTTATCGTAAGCTATTGTAGTATATTTTTTAGAAAGTTTGTTCTGAATATCCTGCCAATGCAGATAATCTCCACCTAGACCAGATTCAAAAATTATGGTGCAAGGACCGTTTCCTAGCTTTTTATAATGAATTTTTCTGCCATTAATTGCTACAAATTCTTTGTCATCAGGGCATTTATTGTCAAAGTAAAAACGAGCAATTTGTTCAAACAAAAATCCGATAAGAATTAGAATTAAAAGTATAAAAAATAATTTCTTTACTATTTTGAGTAGTTTTTTTGTCATTTTTTAGGATTTAAAATATATTCTATGGTTTTCAAAAGTAGTTTTAATTTAAACGAATTCAAAACTATTTATAATTATTCTAAATAATATTATTATTTACAACTTTCAATTTATAGCCATTTTTCTACAGAAAAGCTGTAAATTGCAGAGAAGCTTAGAGAGTTATTTTTCTTCCCAAACAAAGTGTTGTAAATCAGAACTTAATGTCTATTAAATATCTAAATTTATGAAACCAAAAAACAGAATTTTTCCTGCCCTATTAGCTTTTATATTGTTAATAAGTGAAACTGTACTACCTTGTACAAGAATAGTTTACGAAGGTTTGAACGGAACTATTATTACTGCTCGTTCTATGGACTGGCGTGGAGAAATTCCCGCAAATCTTTGGATTTTTCCAAGAGGAATTGAAAGATCTGGAGAAGCTGGAACCAGTTCCATTAAATGGAAATCTAAATATGGAAGTGTTATTACCAGTTCATGGGATATTGGTTCTTCGGACGGAATGAATGAAAAGGGACTTGTAGGGAACCTATTATGGCTGGTTGAGTCTCAGTATCCTGCATTTGAAAAAAACGGAAAGGTAAAAGGCTTAGCTGTTTCTTTATGGCTTCAGTATGTTTTAGATAGTTTTTCGACAGTTGCAGAAACTGTTGCCGCATTAGAAAAAAATGATTTTGTAATTGTTTCTTCACACATTCCAGGAACCAATATTTTTACTACCGTGCATCTTTCTATATCTGACTCTAGCGGCGACAATGCTATTTTTGAATATATAAATGGAAAACTGGTAATTCATCATGACCGAAAATATGTTGCAATGACCAATTCTCCAATTTTCGATCAGCAATTGGCGATTAATGCTTATTGGAAAGGAATTCCCGGCACGATTATGCTTCCAGGAACCAACCGCGCTGCAGACCGTTTTGTAAGAGCCTCTTATTATATAGATGCCATTCCGAAAACCGATAATACAAGAACAGCGCTTGCAAGTGTTTTTGGCGTAATAAGAAATTGCTCTGTTCCGTTAGGAATTGCGTCTGAAACAGAACCTAACATCTCCTCTACCCGTTGGAGAACGGTTGCAGACCAGAAAAATCTAGTGTATTATTTTGATAATGTTTTAAATCCGAATGTGATTTGGGTTGAATTCAGTAAAATTGATTTTAGCGAAAAAGGAAAAATCAAAAAACTGAGTCTGGCCAATAATGAAAACTATTCTGGAGATTCTCTTATAAACTTTAAAGAAGCTAAACCTTTTCAGTTTGCTGGTTTAGATTGAATATACAAAATTCCAATTTTTAAAATTCCAAATTCCATTTCCCTTAGTGTTTGGAATTTGGAATTTCTTTTCTTGAAATTTTTGAAATTTTTCAAATTTCATATTGTGCAGTCAAATGATTGCATTATATTTGCAGTCAAATAACTGCGCAATGGAAATTAGAAGAGACGTTTTTCAAGCAATAGCAGATCCTACAAGAAGAGCTATTTTAAGTTTAGTTGCTGTTCAGGCCATGACTCCTGGAACAATTGCCGAGAATTTTAATTCGTCAAGACAGACGATTTCTAAACATATTCAAATTCTAAGCGAATGCGAATTACTACATCAAACTCAAAGCGGAAGAGAAATTTATTATCATTTAAATCCAGAAAAAATGAAAGAAATTGATCAATTCATCGAGCCATTTAGAAAAATGTGGGACGAACGTTTTAATAAGTTAGAAGCAATTATGAAAAACTATAAAAAATAAACTATGGAAAAGAAAACAAAAATTCACGCAGAAGATGACAGGCACGATCTTATCATTACAAGAGAATTTGATCTGCCAGTAGAATTATTATTTAAAGCTTATGTTGAACCTGAAATTGTGGCGCAATGGATGGGAACAAAAGTTGTAAAACTAGAAAATAAGAAACATGGCGGATGGGAGTTTGAAACCAGCGATGCCAATGGAAATGTAGTTTTTAAAGCAAATGGTGCTATTCATGATTTTGTTCCAAACGAAAAAATTGTTCGCACTTTTGAAATGGATAATATCAATTTTGCACCTCAGTTGGAATTTTTGGAGTTCGAAAAAATAACGGATGAAACAAGCAAATTAACGATGCAGATTATTTACAAATCGGTTGAGCATAGAATGACGCAATTAAAACTGCCATTTGCTCAAGGTTTAAATATGGCGCATAACAAACTGGAAGAAATTGTAACTAACCTAAAATAAAATAATCATGACAAAACGTAATAGAATTATTTACTGGATTGCTACGCTTTGGTTGGCACTAGGAATGACAGCAACTGGGATTGTACAGCTTATACCAGTGAAAGAAGAAGCTGAAATGATGCAGCATCTGGGCTATCCGCTTTATTTTTTAACGCTTTTGGGAGTTTGGAAACTTTTGGGTGTTATTGTCATTTTAATTCCGAAATTTGGTTTATTAAAAGAATGGGCTTATGCCGGTTTCTTTTTTGCAATGTCTGGAGCGGTTATTTCGCATTTAGCCGTTGGAGATGATGCGTCAGCGCTTTTCGGACCAATTTTATTAATTGTTTTAACTGTAACTTCTTGGTATTTCACACCAGAAAATAGAAAATGCACTTCTAATTAAAATTTAAGAACATGAAAAAACAACTGACAGCAAACGAGCAAGACGAACTTTTGAGTATTCTTGAAAAACGTTTTGAGAACAATAAAAACCGCCATGAAAATCTGGAATGGGCAAAAATTGAAGCTAAACTAAAAGCAAATCCAGCAAAATTAGGATCGCTTGACGAAATGGAAAGAACCGAAGGCGAACCCGATGTTATAGGTTACGATAAAAAGACGGACGAATATCTTTTTGTAGATTGTTCTGCTGAGAGTCCGAAAGGGCGACGAAGCATTTGCTACGATCATGAAGCGCTCGAAAAAAGAAAAGAACATAAACCTGCAGACAGCGCTATAAATATGGCGCAGGAAATGGGAATTGAAATATTAAGCGAAGAACAATACAAAGAATTGCAAAAGCTAGGAAAATTTGACGCTAAAACTTCGAGCTGGATTTTAACGCCGCCAGAAATACGAAAATTAGGAGGCGCCATATTCTCCGATTTCAGATACAATACCGTTTTTGTATATCATAACGGTGCCGATTCTTATTATGCTGCGAGAGGTTTTCGCGGTTTATTACGAGTTTAAAAATCAAAGACCTTCAAATAATTTGAAGGTCTTTTTTTATTCTCTTAAAATTTTTTCCATTTTTCTGCCTTTGGCAATTTCATCGACTAGTTTGTCTAGATATCGCAATTTCTGAATTAGCGGATCTTCTATCTCTTCTACTCTATAACCGCAAATAACTCCCGTAATTTTAGAAGCATTCGGATTAAGTTCTGGAGCCTCAGCAAAAAAAGTCTGAAAATCTACTTTCTTTTCAATTTGTTCTTTAATTTGATCATCACTATATCCTGTAAGCCATTTAATTACAGTATCTAATTCTTCTTTTGTTCGTCCCTTTTTTTCGACTT
This sequence comes from Flavobacterium ustbae, assembly GCF_003946915.1. Taxonomy (GTDB): domain Bacteria; phylum Bacteroidota; class Bacteroidia; order Flavobacteriales; family Flavobacteriaceae; genus Flavobacterium; species Flavobacterium ustbae. Next base: position 207,243 of record NZ_RPOC01000004.1, on the reverse strand, counting down.
TTTGAATGTATAATGGATATACGCTAGAAAATAGTATTTTGTAAATTCTTTCCGTTTTCATTGTAGTATTATTTTACTTAAAAGGTTAATGTAAATATAGTTCAAAACAATAAAAAATGAAAATGCAAGTATTATTTTAATACCTTAGGTTGATTAAAAAAAAGATCAATTTTAGAAATTTAGATAGTTATTGCTATGGAAAATCAAGATGATAAAACAGCAAAAGTGATTGGAATTGGAGGCATTTTCTTTTTTTCGGATAATCCAAATGAAACCAAAAACTGGTATTCCAAAAATTTAGGATTAGATACAAACGATTGGGGTTCGACTTTTGAATCGAGAGATTTAAACAATCCAGATAAGATAAACTCTCTGCAATGGAGTCCTTTTCAAAAAGGAGACGATTACTTCTCGCCTTCCAAAAAAGATTTTATGATTAATTATCGTGTGCAAAATATAGAAGGTTTGGTAAAGCAATTAAAAGAAAACGGTGTTACCATTCTTGATAATATCGAAACTTACGATTATGGTAAGTTTGTTCATATTATGGATGCTGAAGGCAACAAAATAGAGCTTTGGGAAGCGGTTTAAAAATCAAAAACTCCATTATTTCTAATGGAGTTTTTTATATGGATTTTTTTAATTCCAAATTTCATTCATTTCTGTTAGAATAATTGGTTTTCCTTCTGTGACCACAATTGTATGTTCGTGCTGAGCCATAAAACCGCCTTTGTTTCCAACCATTGTCCAGCCATCTTGTAAGGTTTCAGCATACGTAGAAGCTGTAGAAATAAAGGTTTCAATGGCAACTACAGAATTTTTCTTGAATCTCGTTTGGTTAAAACGATCTCTATAATTGGCAATTTCATGTGGTGCTTCATGAAGGCTTCTTCCTACTCCATGTCCCGTTAAATTTTTTATCACTTTATAGCCACGTTTTTTGGCTTCGGTTTCAATTAAAAATCCGATATCAGAAATACGGACTCCGCCCTTTATATTATGAATTGCTTTATATAAAATAGCTTTAGAAGCTTCAACTAGTTTTTGATGTTCATTTATATCCGAACCAATTACAAAAGAGCCTCCGTTATCTGACCAAAATCCGTCTAACTCAGCCGAAACATCAATATTAATTAAATCGCCTTCCTTCAAGATTCTTTTCTCAGATGGAATTCCGTGGCAAAATTCGTTATCAACACTAATGCAAGTCCAACCAGGAAATCCGTAAGTTAGATAGGGTGCAGATTTTGCTCCCAAATCATTTAAAATTTGTCCACCATAATCGTCCAATTCTTTTGTGGACATTCCAGGTTTGGCAAATTTCCTCATTTCTTTTAAAGTGAATGCAACTGCTTCACTCGCTTTTTTCATTCCTGCTAATTCGGCTTCTGTTGTAATAGACATCGTTTCTTCCTTAGAATTATTAATGGGCTAAAATTACCATTTTCTCTAGAATGAAGCGTTATTTAAATGCTAAAACCTTCCAAAATCACTGACTTTGAAAGGTTTTTTCTTTTTTACCAAGGACTTTCTTGTGTTTCATTTTCTATATCCGGACTAAAGAATTTTCCTGTCGGCCCGTTTTCATCCACTAAAGTATGTTTAATAATAAAACTTGCCGCGCTTTCTACACTTTGAGGTCCGCTGTGATGATTAAAATCGGTTGCTGTATAGCCAGGATCTATTGAATTTACCTTGAAATTCAGCTCTTTTAGTTCATGAGATAAAGTCACTGTGAACGCATTTAAAGCCGTTTTAGAAGAAACATACGAAACCGCTTTTATGGTATAATATTTCCAAGTTGGATCGCTGTGCAAAGTAAGCGAACCTAATCCTGAAGTAATGTTGCTGATTCTAGGACTATCAGATTTTTTTAATAGTTCCATGAAAGTCTGCGTAACGCTTATCACTCCGAAGAAATTCGTATCAAAAACTTTTTGAATGCTTTCTATAGAAGTTGTCGAAGCTCCTTGCGGAATATCTCCTAGAATTCCAGCATTATTAATCAGAATATCCAGTTTGCCTTGCTCCTTTTCTACTCTATTTTTTGCTGCTAAAATGCTTTCTGCATTGGTAACATCAATTTGAATGGCTTGAATATTTTCAAATCCTTTTTCATTCAATTCTTTTACAACTTCTTCTCCTTTTGCAAGATCACGTGTTCCTAAATAAACGAATAATCCTTTTGTTGAAAGCTGTTTAGCCGTTTCTAAACCAATGCTTCTATTTGCGCCTGTAATTAATACTGTTTTCATTTTTATCTATTTAAATTATCTGAGGCAAAGTTGCATCGATTAAAAACAAAAACATTTGCCATATGGCAAAAAGCGATTTTTAACGAATGTTTTTTCGAATTCTGCTCAAAGAAGATTGTGTAATACCCAAATACGAAGCCAAATACGAAAGCGGAACTCGATTAATTACTTTTGGAAACATTTCCATAAAAGATAAATAACGGGTTGTAGCGTCTTCTGAAACCAGCGGACTTCTTCTAGCGACTTTCTGAATTAAGGCTTTTGAAATGATTTTATGCACAATTGTGTCCCAGCCCACAATGGTATCAAGTAATTCCTGCCAATCTGCTTTAGAAAACACGATAACTTTGCAATCTGTAACCGCTTGCACATAAGCAGACGAGCAAATATTGTTGTCAAAACTTTCTAAGTCTACAACCAAGTTATTTTCATCGATAAAGTATTTTGTAATTTCTTCGCCTTTGTTGTTGTAGTAGCAAACGCGCATTATTCCGTCTACGATAAAGCCAACTTCGGCTGCTATTTTTCCTGCTTCAGAAAAATATTCTTCTTTTTTGATTTCTTTTTCTTGGGCTTTCGTTAAAATCAAATCAATCTGCTGCTGATTCAAATTGCCAAACTGTAATATGTAATTTACTAATTCTTTCATGCACGAAAGTTAGTCATAAGTTTTTATTGAGAATTTGTCATATGGCAAAAAAAACTACATTCCAGGCCAATACAAAAAATTAAACTTATGACCGTCCGGATCTGAAAAGCCAAAAGTATAGCCAACTTCAAAGTTTTCTGGTTCAGAGTAAATAGTTCCGTTGATTTCTTTTATTTTTTGATACCAAAGATCTACCTCTTCTACACTGCTTGCAGACAAAGAAAATACAATTTCGTTATCGATTGCCGTATTAGAGAGTTTTCCTTTTACAGCGTTTTCTAATCGTTTGGGTGAGAAAAAATTAATTACAAAATCATTTTCTCCAAAAACAAAACTTACCAATTCTTTTGTTTCTGCTCCGTTTTGCTTAAAACCCAAAGAGGTATAAAATTGAATCGTTTTCTGTATATCGCTCGAAACCAGATTGGCCCATATCATTTTAGTTATCATAATTCTAGTTTTTTGATTTATAACTAAGTTACTAAATTAATCGCTTAAATGATTGTAAGAGAATGATAAAGCTTTTTGATTTTTGAAATGATATCTCTGAATAGAAAACTTTTTAAATTAATTCACGCTTACAATACTATTCTTTGTAAGGTTTTTCTAAATTAGCCCAAATAAACATCTATTACCTAATATGATTATAGCTTTTGATACGTATTATTTTGACCAAAAAGCAAAAACAATCTGCCTTGAATTTGCAGCATGGAATGAAGATAAAAACTTTAAAATTCATTCTGAAACAATAGACAATGTAGAAGAATATATTCCTGGCGAATTTTATAAAAGAGAATTGCCATGCATTTTAAGCTTATTAAAACAAATTGACCTCTCGACTATTGAAGTTATTGTAGTCGACGGATTTGTTTATTTAGATGATGAAAACAAATATGGTTTAGGCGGTTATTTATACGAAAAGCTGAATAAAGAAATTCCAATAATTGGTGTTGCCAAAACGAATTTTGCTTCTATAGAAAAGAATAAAAAAGCTCTTTTTAGAGGAGATAGCAAAAAACCGCTTTACATCACTTCTATCGGAATTGATTTGGATGAAGCGTGTAAAAAGGTCGAAAGTATGGCCGGAGAATTCAGATTTCCTACTTTATTGAAAGAATTGGATAGATTGACGAAGGAAGATATTTGAACTAAAAAACAACCTCTATAGTTATACTAAAATGATTATTTTCTCAATTCTTATTATATTTTTTTGTATTGTTCCAGTTATATTGTATGTAAGTAAAAACAATAAAAATCCAAATAGAAATGCTACAATTCTTAGAACTTATAACTTTTCAGAAGATAAAAATGAAACAAACTCTATAAGTAATTTAGAAAATCAGGAATATTTATTTTTCGATTATCAAGATTACGGCAATTTAATAGTTGCAATACATTTTAATAAAGATTGTAGAAAAATATATCAGTTACTATCAAAGGACTATTCATATTACTTACTAACCTATGATGAGAAATTTAATTGTTTGAAAGAGATTAATTTGAAAATTCTCCATTCTCCTGAAGTGAATAACAGTGCTGTAATAAATACTTTTTTAGAGGATGGCAAAGATGTTATAATAATATGCCTGATTGACATTGATAACATCTATTATTATCATTTTAATTCTGATGGATTGAATATTTATAAAAAGTATTTTTCGAGAGCTAAAAACCAAATATTCTTGATTTATCACAAAGAAGGTGAATTTATTTCAATTTCAGATGAAGACTATACTCACAAGCCCGTTAAAGCATTTTGGGTAAATGACGAAACTTCTTTTGATTTTTTGTTAAGTGATGATGAATTATATCCAGAAAAAGAATGGTCTGGTTACGAATATATCGAATCAGTGACAAGAACGAATATTTCCAATCAATTTGCTTTTATAGCTCATGATGTAAATTATGGAGTTCAAGGCGTTAAAATTTTCAATTTTACTCGATCAAAAAGTATTGAGTTGATTTATGATATGGACGACCTTGATTTTGATGGAGCTTTTCATAACTTAAGCTTTAATTCAAAAGGAGATCGATTTGTAGTATTACTTTATAAACACGATAAATTTAATGCTGATAGTTTTTCTATTTTGGAATATTCTGTTTTAGATCACAAAAAACCATTAAAAATAATTAAAACTAAATATGCTTATTGGGAATTTGGCAAATTACACACTCATTATCTTACTGATAGATTTATTTGTGTTATAAGAAATTCTGATATTTTAATTTACGATTTAGAATTTGAAAAATTAAAACAAACTTTAAAAAGAGATTTTAGGTCTGCATTTTATGCTGGCAACAATATTTTAATTTATCAATATAAAGATGAATTGAAATTCTTGTCATACTAAGAAGAAAACTCCTTAAGAAATTTAAGGAGTTTTGTTCTTACGATTCAATTTTAGATGATTCAACAAACCGATAATATTCTTTAATTTTGTTTTTTAATCTTTTCTTTCTGCTAAATACTCATTTGCATCTTTCAATTCGCGGTAAATCGTTTCGGCTTCTTCAATATATATTAGCTTTTTCTCATCATTCCAATAAAAAGGCGGTTCGTAGAGATTACATATTCTATCGGCCATTTTAACTGCCCAAACTTCCTTTGGCTGATGTTTTATTCTTCTTAAGCTGTCCAGCATTTTTTCAGATGAGCTCTCAATTTGGCTGTTTTTAGTCAATGCTAAAACTCCATCTGCGACTTCTTTGCCAAAAAGATCCTTTATTTTTTCATAAGAAATATCAGTGTCTTCAATTGTATCATGCATCATGGCGCATTTTATCGCCAAATCGCCATTTATATAAGGCGTCAATTGAATTGCTTTTACAATTTCAAAAACAACACTTCCAATATGATTTATATATTCAACTTGTTCTCCATCTTTCGCTCCGCCATATTTCTGACTATTGTGCAGTCTAGAAACCAATTGCCATATTTTTTGTATTTCATCTATTGACCAATCTTTCTGCTCTTTCATCTATATATTTTAAGTTTTTTTATTGACTGTAATTTATTGATTTTTCTATAGATTTACAAGAGCTAAAAGCTTTTATTATATTTAAAATATATTTACGAAGAATTTTATCTAACTAAAATTTACCAATCCTATTCGATAATCTCAAAAAACATGAAACTAAAGCATATTATTCTTTTTGCCTTAATTTATATTCAAAATTCTGTTCTTGGGCAGAATAAATTCTCCTTAAATCCTTTGGATGCCGTCTTTGAAACAGCAGATACAAAAAGTTTCTGGATAGCTTTTGATAAAATGGACAAATCAAAAGAAAATCCATTTGTGGAATACATGCAAAAAGGCTCTCCAGGTGTCAAGGCTTTTACAGAAAACAGAATAATCAACGCTGATTCTCTTTTTGCTATTGTCAAGAAAAGAAAAGTCGATTATGAACTTTCAAGACATGTTTTAGACAATATTTCGACTAAAGAAAAGCGAGTTAGAACTATTTATAGCGCATTAAAATATTGGTATCCAAATGCAAAATTCCCTCCTATTTATTTTGTTTATGGAAGGTTTAATTCAGGCGGAACTTCTGCTCCCGAAGGAATTATTATCGGCACTGAAAAGCTTCAAAATTTGGACGGAATTTCTGGTTTAATTGCGCATGAACTGATACATTATCAGCAAAATATACAAGGTGCAGACATGCTGTTGAAATGGTGCTTGATGGAAGGTGGCGCAGATTTTATTGGTGAACTTATTTCGGGAGATGCTATTAATCAGCTTTCCTATCAATATGGAAACCAGAATCAAGATAAATTATGTCAAGAATTTGTAACTCGATTAAAAAATAAAGATTATCAGGATTGGCTTTACGGAACCTCCAAAAAAGACGACAGACCAAATGATTTAGGATATTGGATTGGCTATAAAATAACAGAAGCTTATTTCTACAAGCACCAAGACAAACAAAAAGCAATTAATGAAATTCTGAATATAAAAGATCCGTTACAATTCTTAAAACAAAGCGGGTTTTTAAATGTTTATATCGAAAAAAATCGAAAAGATAAAAAAGAAAGCTTTAATGCGTTTTTCAATAATTAAAAGTAAAAAGTATTCTTATTTAAACTAAAAATGAACTTATTAAAAATATTTGACCAGACTTTTACACATGAAAAGAAATTTGTTTTTCTGATTTTATTTGAGTTGTTAGAAAGTTCTGAATTTGAAGAAATGATGCCTTTAGAATACAGCAAATTATTATCTGAATTTAATTCAAGTCTCAAATATGGCAGTTTTCGTCAATTAGATCTAAATAGTGTTCTCACGCGTGAAAATAAAGATTCTTTCATCAAAATTTTTGAGTCAATTAATTCTAAGAGATTCAACTTGATTTCGAATGATTTAAATCATGTATTAAAATCAAAACTATTTGTAAATCTAGATCATAAAAAGGTAGGACGAATAATTTATGAGGAACTTCAAAATAAAATATACGTTACCGATATTTTTAATGCTATTTTAAATGGTTTGAAATTTGAAACTTTCTATGAAGTAAGTATTGTCAGTGCAGATGAATTGCTTGGCGATTGGATTTCGGTTAAAGAAACGGGGCAGTTGAGAATAAATTATAACATGACCGATTGGATGCCAATTGGGTCAAAAGTAAATCTGAAAATAGAGCTATTCAAAGAAGATTATTATAAATTTATCTGCCTTGCAACAGTGAGAAACTATATTTCTGGAAATGTTCACCTAGTTAAAGTTTACGAAACAAATGTTCAGATAAAAGAGGGCTTTTTTTATCATTATCATTTTCAAACAAATAAACTTTTGTATAAAAAGCCAATTTATGAATTTGAAAATAATACATTTAAAACTACAATTCATGAATATGATTTTGTTTTCCAGAGAAAAGATAATACCTAGAAGTTATTGAAATTGTTGCATTTAAAAAGTATTAGCAAAAGGAAATTAAATTTTACCGATGTTTCATTTAAATTTCAAAAGTTGTTAAAATTGTAGTATAATATTTTCTTATATTCGCTTCAAAAAGCCTTAACAACCAAAATAATACCACAAGAATAAAATGAATGATAAGATTAATGTATTGCTTATTTTAACTGTAATTTCTTTATTCATTTCGTTATTTTTGGCTTTTTTTCTACTTACAGTCAAAACCAAGCACAAAACAAGTAATTCTCTTTTTGCTTTTTTTCTAATTTTAACTGCTATAGATTCTAGCTCACCTTTATTAGAGTTAGTAACTACGGGCCCTTCAAATTTGGGAATGTTTAGAACCACGCTCGCTTTTTTGCAACTGCCTGTTTTTTATTTATATGTGGTTTCGGTTTGTTATTCTGATTTTAGGCTAAAACCAAAATACATCCTTCATCTTCTTCCATTTATAGTTTCAAATGTGATTTTATTGCCTCGCTTTTATTTAGTCGATGCTGCGGCCAAAATGAATTTTATTATAAATCGAAAGAATATGATAGAAATACCATTCAATCATATTCTTATTCATATTCAGATATTCGTCTATTTTATTGCTGTTTTTGTGCTATTAAAAAAAGCGAAAAAACTATATCTCGAAAATTTCGCAGGTGCCAATATTAATTCTTACAATTGGCTGTTTCAGTTTACGGTTGTGCTGAGTATTTTATATTTTATTGCTCTTTTTAAAAATATTTTTAAGTTTTCTGATTATCCTCAAATTTTCGAATATATAAAAATAGTAATTATCGTATTTCAACTTTTTATTGCCTGCTGGTATTTATATAAAGCTTTAAATCATCCTAATTTATTTCGAAATATCGATTCGAACTTAAAATTGGTTTCGGATATTGTTTTAGAAGAAAAGAATAGTTTGATAGCTGCAATAACTGGGAGAGATAAAGAAGAATTAGAGAAATTGCAGCAATACATGGTTACAGAAAAGCCTTTTTTAGATCCTTCTTTAACCATTCAGGATGTTTCTTTAGCGATAAAAATTCCTGTGCGTGATTTGTCGCTTTTAATCAATCATAAATTAGAACAGCATTTTTACGATTTCGTAAATTCCTATCGAATAGAATATGCAATGAATATTTTGAAAGATGCCACAAAAAGTAAAGTAACAATTCTTGAAATTTTATATGAAGTTGGATTTAATTCGAAATCTTCATTTAATACAGCTTTTAAAAAACATACCGGAAAAACGCCAACTTACTACCGCAAAGAATTATAAATCAGTATTTTGTAATTACTCGTACGTTTTATTTAAACTATTCGAACTTCTTTTTTTAAACAAATGCGTTCGAATCTTTTCATTCGGTCGCACACGATAGGCTTCCTCCACATCTTTGTATCGAAATAAATTTTTAACCAAAATTCGATACAATGAAAAACATTATTTACATACTACTTTTTGTAGTAGCAAGCGCAAATTGTCAGACAAGTCATAAAATATTGACAAAAAATGCAGACTATAGTTTTTTAACAGACAGTTTAAATATTGACCAGCAATTAGAAAAATATAAGCTAGCCGGATTTAGTGTTGTCGTTTTTCAAAACTACCAAATTGTATATTCAAACCAATTTGGTGTGAAATCACTAGATTCGAAGGAAAAAATAGATGAGAATACGGCTTTCTCTACTGCATCTATTTCAAAACCAATTACGGCATTACTTTGTTTTATGTTGGAAGAAAAAGGATTGCTTAACTTAGATAAACCGATAGATCCGTATCTTAAACGCTGGCATTTGCCTAAAAGTAAATTTATCGAAAACAGCAGTCCGACTTGGAGACAATTTCTAAATCACACCGCTGGTACAACTCAAGGTGGGTTTGAAGATCATTATGAAGGAGAAGCAATTCCGACATTAAAACAAAGTCTTTTAGGGCAAATACCGAGATATGATAAAGAAATAGAATTTTTGTTTACACCAGGAACTGGTTGGGAATATAGTGGCGGCGGGTACACAATTGTTCAAATGGCATTAGAAGATACTTTTAATAAATCTATAGCAGAACTTGCAAAAGAATATATTTTTTCTCCTCTTGGCTTGAAAAATACCACAATGATTCAGCCAAATGAAAAAGGATTCCCGACAAATGTGGCTTTGGTTCATGATAAAGAAGGAAAAGTAATTAAGACAGGATTACCCATTACGCCACAAGTTGCACCATCAGGAATGTGGTCTACTCCTACTGATTTAGCTAAAATTGCTATTGAAATGCAAAATGCGCTTCGTAATAAAAATAATAAGGTAATCTCTCATAATGTAGCAAAAAAGGTAACGGAAGTAACTGCTCTAAAAAATGCAGTTGGAGGTTGGAGCTACGGATGGCAAAAGTCGTTTGGTTACAACAACTATGATTGGTTTTTCTGCAATGGTTCTAATACTGGTGTTGGCGGCACTATTACTGGAACAATGACTGATGGCAATGGTTTTGCTTTTTTGGCCAATGGCGAAAAACCGAATCGTTTTCCTGTAATGAGCCACACTCAAAAGACAATTCTGAAGCTGATGAACTGGAATGGTAAAGCAACTTATGGCGAGGTTCAGGAAATGTCTTCGTCTCTTAAAAATCAATTAATTGGATCTTACGATGATTTTCTTTATCAACAAGGAGTAGAAACTAAAATAGTAGAAAAAAATAATCGTTTGTATGTTGAATCTATGTTGTTGGATCATTTTAAAGGAAAAAATGACAATGAACTAGTCTATTTAAAAAACGGATTGTTCAAGATCGTAGATTATCCTAACTTATTGAAATTTGAATTTATTGATGGAAAAGCAACTTCTGTAACCTTGATCAGAGATAATATGGAGACTAAAATAGAACTTGTTCGTAAAGATAAAGTTGCTAATTAGGAAATCAAAATTCATAATCAAAAGGAAATATATTGAAAAGATATATAGCAAAACTCCTTAATTTCTTAAGGAGTTTTATTTATTAGTATAAGGAGGCAAATTCCTTGTTCTTTACTCTCACACTATTTAAAGTAAGTGTTTTTTTCTTACTGACTAATTTCAAGCTTATATCCTTTGCTGCGTACAACAACAATGTTGATATTTGAATCTGATTCCAGTTTTTTTCTAAGTTTAGATATAAACATATCCAAACTACGGCCAACAATAACACCATCGTCTTCCCATATTTCTTTTTGCAAGCGACTTCTCTCTATTGTTTGGTTTGGAGAAGAAGCGAAAATTAGTAATACTCGAGTTTCCGTTCCTGTAAGAACGATTGTTTCTCCATTTATGATAAGTTTTTTATTCTTCGCATCGAATAATGTCGAACCCAAAGTATAAATATCAGTAAATTGAGCATCAGGCAATGTTTTTCTCGGCTTAGTAGATCTAAAAAAAATAAAACCTGCAAATGCTAAAAGTGAAAGGCTACCTAGAACATATCTATTCTTTGTTGTATTTATTCCTATTGGTTCGAATTTAATATCGATTATGTAACACGCTTTGGGTTGTCTTCTTCCTAAACAGGATGCAATATCATCTTTATTTTTGGATATGCCATATCCATAAGCGACACTAGAATTTCCACAGTTAAGAACGTTAATGATATAATTATTTGCAAGCTGATCTTCGGCCAATATACGTCTGGTAATATTCACGAGAGAATCAGGTTGGAAAGTAAGTTCATTTTCAAACCTAATTTGATATTCATTTTCAGCAATCTTTTTTACAGGAAGCACTCTTGATGTACTGTCACCTGACTGAAGCAGTAGCTCATGTCCGATTTTGCGGAATAAAATTTCTCTTTTGGAAATATTAAAATCATTTCCATTCTCCGTAGTAAAAGCGACGCAGATTATAGTAATAGATAAAAGTAATATAAACTCAAAAATAGATTTGCGTTTTCCGAACAGACAGTTTCTACTATTATTCATAGTGTCAAGTATTTATTTACAAAGTTTACATTTTTATTTACAATTCTAATTGCTCAAGCCGAAAAATATCAAACTAATTTTGCTTCATAATCCTCAAAAGAGAGAAAACGAAATTATTAATTAAACCCAAAAAACGATGAAAAAAATCATTTATGCGCTGATCTTAACTTTGATTGTGGTGAGCGGACTAGTATTCGCGAATAGCGAAATTAAAAAAGAAACTTCTAAAAAATCAATCACAAAACCGCGCTCTGCTGCTGAAAGAAAAGCTGGATTGAAAAAATGGGAAGCTACACCAGATGGTATAACGTTCAAAAAATGGGAAAATTCGCCAGCAGGTAAAAAAGTGTATGCCAGTGAAGCTAAAATAAGGAAATCTCTTCGTGATTATACCGATATGGAAGCAGTTGTAACATCTCTTACTCTTCCGCCAGGTTCACGATTAGGTTTTGGAGTTATGGTGAAAATTAATGATGATGATTATATTCTTAGTTTTGGACCAGAACAGTTTGGAAATAGTCAATTTGAGCAATTACACAGCCTAAAAGTTAATGACAAAATAATTATAAAAAGCCATAGTGTATCGCATGCGCCCAAGTATTCTTATCCAATTATATCGGGCGACTATGTAAAGCGAGATGGTAAAGTAATTTATAAACGTAAACCTAGCGAAGGCGGTTGTTAAGTAACCATTTTAAATGAAGAAAAGAAATAAAACACTAAAATTCTTAAGCTTACTGATTATTGTTTTGTCTAATTAGATTTTTGGACAAAATGCTTCCACAAAAGAAATTCTTTGGACAACAAATTGGAGTCCTAACGGTAAGTACATAGCGATTGGCGGAAATGTAAATAGTTTAAAAATTTATAGAAAAGGCGATTTAAAACCATACAAATCCTTTCCAGTAAAGAACACAACTACATGTATAAAGTGGCATCCTTCAATGAACATTGTTGCTGTCACAACTCAAATGTCAGATGAAAAATCGTTTATACTCAATTTAGATACAAATGAGAAAGTGGCGCTAAACGGCATTTCTCCAGATGGAGCTAGAGGAATTGATTGGAATTATACTGGTGAATATTTAGCTGTTGCAGACAATCAAGGACAAATATTGATTTACGACAAGAAAGGCAACTTGATTAGAAAATTTAGCAACGAAAATGCCAAGAGCATAACTGCTGTTGATTGGCATCCTAAAAAAAATATTCTTATAACTGTAGCAGATAAAATACGCGTTTTTGATATAGAAGGAAATCTTTTAAAATCAATAAAACATAGACAGGAAGATGTTATGTTGCTGAGTGTTGCTTGGCATAATTCAGGTTTATTTTTTGTTACAGGTGACTATGGAGATGAAAAAGATAAATCGTTGCTTCAATATTGGAATGAGGAAGGAGAACTTTTGAAAGCAATTGATATAAGTAAAGCTGAATACAGAAACTTAACGTGGAATTCAAAAGGAAATAGATTAGCAACGGCAAGTGATGCATTAAGAATTTGGGATGCAAACTTAAATCTAATTTCAGAAGGCAACTCAAAGGATTATTTATGGGGTGTCTCCTGGAATAACAAAGGCAACAGGATTGTTACTTCTAGTATGGAACAAAAAATAATACTTTGGAATGATAAAGCAGAAATAATATTAATTGTGCAATAAAAAAAACTCCTTAATTTCTTAAGGAGTTTCTTGGTGGGCGATGATAGCTTGTTCCGATTCATCGGAAGGTTCGAACCCCCGACCACTTCCGATGCTAATCGGAATGCTCTGAACCAGCTGAACTAATCTTTTTAGAAATTAATTCTTCTATTTTGATTCTGCTTTTCCAAGACTTAATTTGAAGTTCTCTTTTGTGTGCAAGTTCTTTGGTTTGATAGTTTTCTGTGTAAACTACTTTCCAGTCATTTGTATTTCCTATAAAACCTTTGCTTTTTTGATTGTGTCTGATAATTCTTTCTTCTAAATTAGAAGTAAAGCCAATGTAGAATTTGTTATTGCTTTCGCTAAATAAGATGTAAACAACGAAACTCATAAATAGATGTAAAATAAAAAACTCCAAAATCAAATGACTTTGGAGTTTTCGGAAATTTGTGGGCGATGAGGGGTTCGAACCCCCGACGAATTCCGATGCTAATCGGAATGCTCTGAACCAGCTGAACTAATCTTTTTAGAAATTAATTCCTCTATTTTGATTCTGCTTTTCCAAGACTTAATTTGAAGTTCTCTTTTGTGTGCAAGTTCTTTGGTTTGATAGTTTTTTGTGTAAACTACTTTCCAGTCATTTGTATTTCCTGTAAAACCTTTGCTTTTTTGATTGTGTCTGATCATTCTTTCTTCTAAATTAGAAGTAAAGCCAATGTAGAATTTTGTTCTTGCTTTCGCTAAATAAGATGTAAACAACGAAACTCATAAATAGATATAAAATAAAAACCTCCAAAATCAAAAGATTTTAGAGGTTGTTTAAAGTGGTGGGCGATGAGGGGTTCGAACCCCCGACCCCCTCGGTGTAAACGAGGTGCTCTGAACCAGCTGAGCTAATCGCCCTATTTTACTAGGTTGCTATCGTTTGTGATTGCGAGTGCAAATATACAGCTAGATTTTATATTTGCAAGCCTTTTTATGAAAAAAGTGAAAAATAATTTTGATGAAATAATTAGAGATCTATTTATCAAGGAATTAAAAAAAGACAAAAATCTGGAATTTCTTAAATTTAGTTAAAAATCAGATCCATCAAAGGCAATTCGGCATATTCTTTTTGTATTCATTTGCTATAGTCATACCTTTGCGTACCTTAATTGTATATTCAAATGGCAAGATTTCAAGAAAATGATTTACCGAAAGCTAAATTAAACTCTAACTCCCTTCAAAAAGCACTTCGAATTTTTAAATATGCTAAAAACCACAAATGGAAATTTTTCCTAGGTTTGATTTTCCTTTTTTTAACCAGCGCCACCGCCCTAGCCTTTCCTAAACTTATGGGAATGCTCGTAGATTGCGTTACCAATAAAGATCTTTCTAGAGCCAACGAAATAGCGCTTGGCTTAATGGGGATTTTGGTTCTGCAGGCCGTTTTCTCTTTCTTTAGAATTTCACTCTTCGTAAATTTTACAGAAAACTCACTTTCTAATATTCGTTTTGCCTTATATGAGAACCTAATAAAGTTACCAATGTCGTTTTATTCTCAAAAACGTGTTGGTGAATTGAATAGTAGAATCAGTGCTGATATTTCGCAGTTACAAGACACTTTCAGTACAACTATCGCCGAATTTCTGCGTCAATTTATTTTGATCATTGGAGGTTTTGTGATTTTAGGAAGTATTAGTCCAAAACTGACTTTAATGATGCTGGCAATTGTACCTCTTGTGGCAATTGCGGCAGTAATATTTGGAAGATTTATTCGTAAATACGGAAAAAAAACACAAGATAAAGTAGCCGAAAGCCAAGTTATTGTCGAAGAAACTTTGCAAGGAATAAGTAATGTGAAAGCATTTGCAAACGAATGGTACGAAATTCAGCGCTATAAAAATAAGATTAGAGAAATTGTAAAAATTGCTATTAAAGGCGGTCAATATAGAGGTTATTTTGCTTCGTTTATTATCCTATGCCTTTTCGGATGCGTTGTTGCCGTAGTTTGGTACGGAATTACTTTAACGATTAAAGGAGAAGTTGAAGGTGTGGGCGATCTAATTTCATTTGTCTTGTATACTACCTTTATCGGGGCTTCTTTTGGTGGAATTGCCGAGATGTATGCTCAGATTCAAAAAGCCGTTGGAGCAACAGAGCGTGTTTTTGAATTATTAGAAGAATCTCCTGAAGAAATCAATGCTAAACCAAGACTTACTGCTGTAGATAAAATAAAAGGAAATGTAGCTTTCAAAAATGTTGCTTTTAGTTATCCTTCAAGAAAAGAAGTTCAGGTTTTGAAAGATGTTAATTTTAATGCAGACTTCGGACAGAAAATAGCAATCGTTGGTCCAAGTGGTGCAGGAAAATCAACTATCTCTTCACTTTTATTGCGTTTTTATGACATCACTTCTGGAGAGATATTAGTAGACGGCAAAAAGATTCAAGATTATGATTTAGAAGACCTTCGCGGAAATATGAGTATTGTGCCTCAAGATGTTATATTATTCGGAGGATCAATAAGAGAAAATATTGCGTACGGAAATCCGAACGCAACTGAAGAAGAAATTATTGCTGCTGCGAAACAAGCCAATGCTTTTAATTTTGTTGACGGATTCCCAGAGAAATTTGAAACTTTGGTTGGAGAACGCGGTGTTAAACTTTCTGGAGGACAACGTCAGCGTATTGCAATTGCAAGAGCATTGCTTAAAAACCCAAGTATTTTAATTTTAGATGAAGCTACTTCGTCTCTAGACAGTGAAAGCGAGAAACTGGTTCAGGAAGCTTTAGAAGTTTTAATGGAAGGAAGAACAAGCATTATTATAGCGCACAGACTTTCTACAATTAGAAACGCAGATAAAATCTTAGTTCTAGATAACGGAAAAATTTCTGAAGAAGGAACTCACCAGGAATTAATAAACTTAGAAAATGGTATTTATAAGAATTTAAGCAACTTACAGTTTAGCAATTCTTAAATAAATTCCAATTTTTGAAATTCCAAATTCCAATAAAAAAACTTCATTTGATAAATCAAATGAAGTTTTTTCGATTTCAAACCCGACAGGTTTTAAAAACCTGTCGGGTTTAATAAAAATATAAATCTAAATTAAACATAAAAAGCTCCAATCTTCTTGATTGGAGCTTTTTCAATTATTATT
Organism: Flavobacterium ustbae; assembly: GCF_003946915.1. Taxonomy (GTDB): domain Bacteria; phylum Bacteroidota; class Bacteroidia; order Flavobacteriales; family Flavobacteriaceae; genus Flavobacterium; species Flavobacterium ustbae. The sequence goes on along the minus strand of NZ_RPOC01000004.1, from coordinate 190,705 downwards.
GTAACTGAACACTAAAAAACGGAACACTGAACACTCAATTATTTCCCTTTTCTACGTTTACGTTCTGTTTTAATCATAGATAATTCGCGGCTCGTTTGACCAGCAACAGAAGTATTCTCCTCTGCACGGCGAATTAAGTACGGCATAACATCTTTTACAGGTCCGAATGGTAGATATTTAGCAACATTATAGCCGTTTTCTGCTAAGTTGTAGCTAATATTATCACTCATTCCGTATAATTGACCGAACCAGATTCTAGAATCGTTTTTATCCATTCCTTTTTCTGCCATCATTTCCATTAATTTGTATGAACTCGCTTCATTATGAGTTCCTGCAAAAATGGCCATTTTTTCGATGTGATCTAACATATAATGAACAGCATTATCATAATTCACATCGGTTGCTTCTTTAGAAACACAGATTGGAGAAACATAACCTTTTTCTTCGGCTCTTTTGTTTTCTTTTTCCATGTAAGCCCCACGAACCAATTTCATTCCGATATAAAAACCTTCCGTTTTTGCAACTTCATGAAGTTTTTTCAAATAATCTAAACGATCCCAACGGTACATTTGTAAAGTGTTAAATACAATTGCTTTATCTTTATTGTATTTACGCATCATTTCGGTAACCAAATCATCAGCAGCATCTTGCATCCAGCTTTCTTCACCATCAATTAATAATGCAACATCTTTTTTATGTGCTTCGCTACAGATTTTATCGAAACGAGCCACTACTCTATCCCACTCTGCTTGTTCAGCTGGACTAAGAGTTTGTTTTTCGCCTAATTTCTCATACAATTCAAAACGTCCAAGTCCTGTTGGCTTAAATACAGCAAACGGAATAGCAAGGCGTTCCTTCGCAAATTCAACCGTTCTTAATGTCATTTCCAAAGCAGCATCAAACTGCTCCTCTTCTTCTTTTCCTTCAACAGAATAGTCCAATACAGAAGACACCCCTTTTGTAAACATTTTGTCAACAACAGTAAGGCAGTCATTTTCGTTTACACCACCACAAAAATGGTCAAAAACCGTTGCTCGTATTAATCCTTCTACTGGCAAATGAGCTTTAATTGCAAAGTTAGTAACAGCAGTTCCAATCCTCACAAGAGGTTCGCTATCAATCATTTTAAAAAGAAAGTAAGCTCTATCAAGTTCTGTATCACTTTTAAGTGAAAATGCAACTTGTGTATTATCGAATATCTTTTCCATTAAATTTATTTTTTATGCAAATATAGGACAGAGTTTTAAACAATGATCAATATCAGAGGAGTAATTTTGAGGTTTTATTTGTATCAGAATAAGACATAATTAAATTTACAACTAAAGTTTTAGCAATATTTAACCTAAGTTTGTAATAAAATACATCACAATTTTAACTTAATTATTCTGCTTATTTTACATTATGGATAGATACTTTTATAGACAAAAAAATGTACCCGATTTTGTAGCATTATTGTTTGTAATTTCTTTATTAGTTATTGATTTCTTACCGTATTTTAAAACAATGGAAATCATTAATGTACAATTTTTCTATATCACTATATTAAATTTATTAATTGGCCTTTATTTGTTTTTGAATACTTATAGGATTGATCCATGTGCTATAATTTCCATTAAAAATAGCTATTCATTTAGGTTTTATGTAGCATTTCTTTTTCTTTGCAGCATCTCCATATTTACTGGGAAAAACCTTTCGCTTGTCTTTACAAAAATTACAGAAATTGCGATTGTATTTTGTCTTTTTATCAATCTTTCTATCTTATTCAAAAACAAACTTCACTTATGGAGCAAAATAATTTTAATTGTTGGTGTTGCCGCTTTTTTGCAATCAGCACAACAATTAATGGATATTTTAATTGTTCCAAGAGGTTCGTCTATTCTTAATGTTCTTGGAGCAATGAAAGGAAATACAGGAAATATTAATATTTTGGCAGCCAGTCTAAGTATTAAAATTCCTTTTCTACTATTAGGTATAACTTATTTTACAGATTTTAAAAGAGTCTTTCTACTCTTAGCACTCTTTACAGCAACCACTATCATTTTTTTAACAGGCGCTAGAACTTCGTTAATCAACATTATTTTAATTTATATTGTTTATATAATTTATTTAATAAAGGAATACCATTTTAATAAACAAACAGGCGTAAAAATTGTATACCTAATTATTCCAATCTTAGTCGCATTTTTATATTCTAATTCTATTCTTCAAAAAACACAAAATACAGGAAGATATAAATCGATAGAAAATAGGTTTACGCAGATAAACACTGATGATGAATCGTCGCAAGCTAGATTATTTTATTGGAAGAATGCAATTGAGATTAGCAAAAAATATCCCTTTTTAGGAATTGGTTTAGGCAACTATCAGGTTGAATCAATTCCGTACGAGAAAAATCACGGAGATGGTTCTATAGTTTCTTTACACGCACACAATGATTTTTTAGAAATAATGGCAGAAACTGGAATCTTTAATTCCCTAATTTATCTCTCTATATTTATTCTAGTTACTTTCATTAATATCAAACGAATTTTTAAATCTAAAGATTCTACTGTAAAAACAGTTGCTATACTCTGCCTTCTGCTAAATATAGTTTATGGCTTAGATTCATTATTCAATTTCCCAATGTACAGACCAACAATGCAAATATTTTTTGCCTTGTTGCTAGCTTTAACTATTATAAATGATTCTTCATTATTTAATTCAGATTCTAAACCAGTTCTTAAAGGAACAAAAGTTATAATTTGCAGTATTGTTTTTGTTTCTTTAATTACAAGTTATTCTGCATATTTAATTTGTAAGGCCTCAAATTTAGAATATTTGATAAAAACCGACGATGTAAATACAAATGTAAACGTAAACAGTTTTTATTTAAGCGGAGACGAAGTAGTAAAAAGAATTCCTAGCTATCCCAATGTATTTAATACCTCGGAATCTTTTTATGAATATGCTGCGATTTATTATCTGAGAGAAAAGAATTATGATAAAGCAATGAATTGTTTCTCTAAGGCTAGCAAAATTAATCCATATTCGGGTAGAATAGATTTTTACAAATATATGATAGCATTAAATAAAGGAAATCTAGACAGTGCTTATATCTATTGTAAAAAAGCTTTTTATTTAAAACCTGTTAATCTGTTTTTTTATAAAACTTCGACTATACTGGCTTCAACGAAAAAAGATACTGGAGAAATAAAAAAAGAGCATAAATTATTTTTCTCCATTACAAAAAAGCCTGTAGCATGGACGCTCGCATTATCTGCTTTACAAAATGGCGGTGCTGAACGAAAACAATTAGTGAAATTTATAGACCAAGGTTTAAAAATCTTTCCTAAAGACAGTATCTTGCTAAAGTCTAAAAACAGCATTTTAATTACCGATTATCTTGTAAAAGGACAAGAATTTGAATCCAAAGCACAATTTGAGAATGCGCTGCAGAGTTATAAAAAGGCTTTAGAAATTGACACTAAAAATGTATATGCTTTGCAAAATATTGGTTTTTATTATTACAACCGAGGAAAAAATAAAGAAGCAATACCTTACCTTTTAAATGCAATAAAATACCCAGATTTACAAGATGGTAAAACAGAATATTTTTTAGGTTTTTGTTATAGGAATGTTGGTGACGAGTCTAATTTTTGCAAATATTTAAATTCAGCAAAAGCTAAAAAATTTGCTCAAGCATTACAGACAACTGCAAATTGCAATTAAAACCAAAAAAATAAAGATCTAATTTGTCACATTAATCTTCAAATTTGAAATAAATTATAAGATCAATCTCCCTATTTTTTAGTTTAAAATGCCTTATTTTGCGTTTTCAATTAACTAAAGACTTATGCAATCTATTCAAGCCAATAATTATCTCGTACATTTCAATGAGAATGCTTACGAAGCTTTAAATAAACATTTAAGAGAAAGTAAATATTCTAATATTTTTATAATTGTAGATGATCAGACTAATGAGTATTGTTTGTCAAAATTTATTCCGCTTCTTGAAACAGAATTGGCAATCGAAATTATTGAATTTGAAGCTGGAGAAGCAAATAAAAATATAGAAACTTGTATTGAAATCTGGAATATCTTGACAGAGCTTGGCGCTGACAGAAAATCACTGATTATTAATTTGGGCGGTGGCGTTGTTACAGATTTGGGAGGTTTTGTCGCTTCTACATTTAAAAGAGGTGTCGATTTTATCAACATTCCAACTACTTTATTGTCTATGGTTGACGCTTCTGTTGGAGGAAAAACAGGAGTTGATTTAGGAAATCTTAAAAATCAGATTGGTGTTATCAATGTACCTCAAATGGTATTAATTGATACGAAATATTTAGAAACTTTGCCACAAAGCGAAATGCGTTCTGGTTTGGCAGAAATGCTTAAACACGGTTTAATATACGATGCGCCCTATTGGAGACAGTTCTCAGATTTAAAGTCAATTATTTTTGATGAATTAGATCAGCTGATTTATCGCTCTGTTGAAATTAAAAATGAAATTGTTATTCAGGACCCAACGGAGAAAAATATCCGTAAAGCATTAAATTTTGGTCATACGTTAGGGCATGCCATCGAGGGTTATTTTTTAGAAAGTGAAGAAAAAACAACTTTACTGCATGGTGAAGCCATTGCGGTCGGCATGATTTTAGAAAGCTATATTTCGCTTCTAAAAGGATTAATTACTGAAGAAGAATACAGGGAAATTAAAACCATTATTAAAGATATATATGACGATGTCATTTTTGAAGAAAAAGACATTGATCCGATCTTAGAATTGCTTATTCATGACAAAAAAAATGAATACGGTTTAATTCAATTTGCATTGATTGAAGGAATCGGAAAAATAAAAATTAACCAATCCGTTGAAAATAAATTGATTCTAGAGGCGTTTCAAGATTATAAATCTTAAACTTTTTTTAATCAAAAGCGTTGCATTTGGTATATATTATTTTTTACATTTGCCCCATGAAAACAAACAAGCAGCAAAGGCATTTTAGCTCTTACAGAAACAGACTCAGCAGTTCTTTATTAAGAATGCTGAACCGTTTTTATAATACTAAAAGTCCTTTTTGTATTGATGTTTTCCAATGTACAAAAGCGGAGCACGAAAAGTTGCCCATTATATTTGCCAACATTAGAGTATAAATTTAAGATTAAGTCTCAGAAAACTAAAATTAAATTAAAATCACAATCTCTAAAACATTGACAAATAAATGAATACAAAATATTCTGATCTAATAAACCAAACATACTACTTTCCACAAGAGGAATTTAAACTAAACAAAGACAACCTTCAATTTCATAATATCGATTTGATGAAATTGGTTGAACAATATGGTACGCCATTAAAGTTTACTTACTTGCCTCAGATTTCTGAAAACATCAATAAAGCAAAAGCTTGGTTTAGAAAATCAATGGAGAAAAATAAATACGACGCAAAATACTATTACTGTTATTGCACAAAAAGCTCTCATTTTGAATACATTATGAATGAAGCTTTCAAGAATAACATTCACATCGAAACATCGTCCGCTTTTGATGTTAATATTGTGGAGAATTTATTAGAAAACGGAAAAATCAATAAAAGTACGTTTGTAATTTGCAACGGTTTCAAGAGAGACGAATATATCAGTAATATTGCTAGATTAATCAATAACGGACATAAAAATACTATTCCAATTATTGATAACTATGAAGAGTTAGATTTACTTCAGGCAGAAATTAAAAGCAAATTCAAAATCGGAATTCGTATTGCGGCCGAAGAAGAACCTAAATTTGAGTTTTATACCTCTAGATTAGGTATTGGTTACAAAAACATCGTTTCTTTCTATAAAAAGCAAATTCAGGAAAATGATAAATTAGAGCTTAAAATGCTTCACTTCTTTATCAATACCGGAATCAACGATACATCATACTATTGGAATGAGCTTGTAAAATGTATTAAAGTTTACATTGCTCTTAAAAAAGAATGCCCGACACTAGACGGACTAAACATTGGCGGTGGTTTCCCTATTAAAAACTCACTTGCTTTTGAATATGATTATCAATATATGATTGATGAAATTATCAATCAAATTAAAATTGCTTGTGATGAAGCGGAAGTTGATGTTCCAAATATTTTTACGGAATTTGGGTCATTTACTGTGGGCGAAAGCGGTGGTGCAATCTATCAGGTTTTGTATCAAAAACAGCAAAATGATAGAGAAAAATGGAATATGATCGACTCATCTTTCATTACCACTTTACCAGATACTTGGGCTATAAATAAACGTTTTATCATGCTGGCTATTAACCGCTGGAATGATACTTACGAGCGGGTACTGTTGGGAGGTCTGACTTGTGATAGTGACGACTATTATAATTCTGAGCAAAACATGAATGCAATTTACCTGCCTAAGTACAACAAAGAAAAACCGTTATATATCGGATTCTTTAATACTGGCGCTTATCAAGAAACAATTGGAGGATACGGCGGTCTACACCACTGTTTGATTCCGCAGCCAAAACATATTTTAATTGATCGTGACGAAAATGGAATTTTGGCAACTGAGGTTTTCTCAGAACAACAGACTTCAGACGATGTTTTAAAGATTTTAGGCTACAAAAAAAAGTTGTAAAAAAAACGGCAGATTAAATAATAGAGTTTTGTTAAAAATTCTTAATTTGCAATAACATCCAAAAAGGTTAAACTTTTTAATTCAAAAAAAACAAAAAAAAATGAAAGGACCAATCAGTCAGTTTATTGAAAAACATTATTTGCATTTCAATTCTGCTTCATTAGTAGATGCTGCAAAAGCTTACGAGCAGCAATTAGCCGATGGTGCAAAGATGCTGGTAAGTATGGCTGGCGCAATGAGTACAGCAGAAATTGGTAAAATTTTTGCCGAAGTAATTAGACAAGACAAAGTGCATATTATTTCTTGCACTGGAGCAAACTTAGAAGAAGATATCATGAATTTAGTAGCTCATTCTCACTACGAGAGAGTTCCTAACTACCGTGATTTGACACCAGAAGACGAATGGGCTTTATTAGAAAGAGGATTAAATCGTGTTACAGATACTTGTATTCCTGAGCATGAAGCTTTCCGTCGTTTACAAAAACATATTTACAAGATCTGGAAAGATGCTGACGATAAAGGAGAGCGTTATTTTCCACATGAATTCATGTACAAAATGCTATTATCTGGTGTTTTAGAAGAATATTATGAAATTGATCTAAAAGATAGCTGGATGTATGCAGCTGCAGAGAAAAACTTGCCAATTATCGTTCCAGGATGGGAAGATAGTACGATGGGTAACATCTTTGCTTCATACGTGATTAAAGGAGATTTAAAAGCATCTACCATGAAATCTGGAATTGAATACATGACTTTCCTTGCAGATTGGTATTCTAAAAACAGTTCAAACGGAATTGGTTTCTTCCAAATTGGTGGTGGTATCGCTGGTGACTTCCCTATCTGTGTTGTACCTATGTTGTACCAAGATATGGAAATGCACGATGTTCCATTTTGGAGTTATTTCTGTCAAATTTCAGATTCAACAACTAGTTATGGTTCTTACTCTGGAGCAGTTCCAAATGAAAAAATCACTTGGGGTAAATTAGACATCAAAACCCCTAAATTTATTATTGAATCGGATGCTACAATTGTTGCTCCGTTAATTTTTGCATACTTATTAGATTTATAAGATAATTTATGAAAAGAGTTATAGTAGACTACGCCAAACTTACCAATGAAATTTTGAACCTTTTGGTTGAAAAATTTCCTGATGGTTATGATGATTCGGATGTAATCCGTTTTAGAAATGCTAAAAACGAATTGGTTGAAGCTGTAGAAGTTCGTACTGAAGACACTATTTATTTGGTAAAAATTAGTACTAAACTTGCTGACAGAATTGAAAACTACGATGAAGATGACGATTTAGATGTTGATGTAGATGCAATTGCACCAGTTAAAGGTATTGATCTTGATGATGATATAAGCGATGATGATGACGAAGATGATGATACTCAAGACAAACCAGATTCAGATGGCGGAGATGATGACGATGACGATGATGACGACAAAGCTGATACTGATTACGATGAAGATGAAGAAGACGAAGATTAATTCTTTTCTTTAAAATATAAAGGAACTCTCTTAGAGTTCCTTTTTTTTATGAATTGTTCCAAATTATAACAAAATTATTTAAAATTCGTAAGATTATTTTTAAATTTATATTTTTCGGTTTTAATAATGATTTTACAAATTACCAGCCTAATGAATTCAGAATTACTACACACCAAATTAAAAGAAAATTTTGGTTTTGAAAAGTTCAGACCCAATCAAGAAAGTATTATTAATACGGTTTTATCGGGTCAAGATACTCTGGCAATTATGCCGACTGGTGGTGGAAAATCAATCTGTTTTCAACTTCCCGCATTAGTGCTACCAGGAATTACTATTGTAATATCGCCACTAATTGCTTTAATGAAAGATCAGGTTGACAGCTTAAAAGCTAACGGAATTAATGCTTGTTATATCAATAGCAGCCAATCTTCGCAGGAGCAACAGTACTATATAGACAACTTAAAATCAAATCATTTTAAACTAGTTTACATTGCACCAGAAAGTCTTTCTTATTTGGATGTGGCTTTCAATGAATTGAATATTAGCTTAATAGCTATTGATGAAGCGCATTGTATTTCTTCTTGGGGGCATGATTTCAGACCTGCATATACCAATTTAGGGTATTTAAAAAGTCGCTTTCCCTCTACTCCTGTCCTAGCCCTGACCGCTACAGCCGACAAAGCGACACGAACAGATATAACTAAACAATTAAAGCTAAAGAATCCAAAAACTTTTATAGCTTCTTTTGATCGAAAGAATTTAAGTTTAGAAGTCCGTCCGGCTTTGGAACGTGTGAAACAAATTATAGATTTCATTGAAAGAAAGCCCAATGAATCGGGAATAATTTATTGCTTAAGCAGAAAAACTACTGAAGAGTTGGCAGATAAATTAAGAAAAAACGGCATTGAAGCCAAAGCATATCATGCAGGTTTAGATAATGACACACGTGCTAAAACTCAAGATCAGTTTATTAATGATGACTGTCAGGTCGTTTGTGCTACGATTGCTTTCGGAATGGGAATTGATAAATCTAATGTACGCTGGGTTATTCATTATAATCTTCCAAAAAATATCGAGGGCTATTATCAGGAAATTGGGCGTGCTGGTCGAGACGGTCTTCCGGCTGAAACGGTTTTGTTTGAAAGTTATGCCGATGTAATTCAATTGCAGAAATTTGCTTCAGAAGGTTTGAACGCAGATATTCAGTTAGCAAAATTGGATCGTATGAAACAATATGCCGATGCTGTAAGTTGTCGCAGAAAAATTCTGCTTTCTTATTTTGGTGAATTGGTTACAGAGAATTGCGGAAACTGCGATATTTGCAAAAATCCTCCAACTTTTTTCGACGGGACGATTCTCGCGCAAAAAGCTTTGTCTGCTATTGTGCGTTTAAAAGAATCTGAGCCTTTGGCTGTAATAGTTGATTTTTTAAGAGGCTCGAAAAACGCGTATATCTACGAAAAAAATTATCAGATGCTAAAAACGTATGGAATTGGAGCTGACGTTTCTTGGTACGATTGGAATCAATACCTTATTCAGCTTATTAATTTAGGATATTGCGAAATTGCATTTCATCAGCATAATAAAATTCTCCTTACTTCTTTTGCTAAGAAAGTTTTATTTGAAAATGAAAAAGTAAAATTGACAACTGTCATCAAGAAAGTAATTGATAAAAAAGAAATCAAAGAAACGAAAGCTAAACCAGCCAAAAATTCTCTTTTTGAAATACTTCGTAAATTACGCTATGAAATTGCAAAAGACGAAGAAGTTCCGGCTTATGTTATTTTTAGTGATGCTGCATTAAGGCAAATGGAAATAGTAAGACCTATGAGTGAAGAAGAGTTTCTTACCATTGATGGTGTTGGAAAAGCAAAATTGGAAAAATATGGTTCTGAGTTTATTGATGCCATAATTTATTATGAACAAGTAAAGAAAGAGAATTCCAAAAAGAAAAAAGAAGGCAACACGTATAAAGCAACTTTAGAGTTATATCAAAATGGTGTTTCGGTAGAAGAAATCGCTGAAAGACGAAAACTTGGAGTTCCGACCATTATCTCTCATTTAGCCAAATTATATACCGACGGAAATGATATCGATTTGAGCCAATTTGTTTCTGATGAAGAAGTTAAGCTTTTGCATAAAGCACAAGTCGAATTAGAATATCCAACGGCACTAAAACCATATTTCGATCATTTTGAAGAAAAAATCTCCTATGATAAAATTCGATTAGGTCTCGCTATTGTGGAAAGAAATAAGTAATTCTTTTATAAATAATCTTTTTCTCGCCAAGTTCCTCAGAAATGACAAATTTTATGAAAAATAACAAACCCGGCAAGTTTTAAAAACCTGTCGGGTTCGCTTTGTACAATCCAAAATTTGGAATTTGGGATTTAAAATATTGGAATTTTCTAAAAGTTATTCTACAATATTAGAAGTCGTTACATAAAAATCTTTGTCTACTTCCAATTTTCTATCTTCGCTTGTTGTCTTAATTGACTGCCATTCTGTTGTTGGTTTCAACCAAGTTTCTACACCGTTTAATTTCACTCTTACCGGCATATCAAATTTAGAAACACAGTTCGTCCAGTGATATCCGAAAGTTCCGTTTTTAAACATATATTCAAAAACTGGAATCTGAGTTGTTGTCAAGTACTGCGCATAAACCCTGTTGAAGTTAATTCCCGATTGTTCATTCATATAATCCTGAATCTGTTTTCCGGTTACGGTTTGATGATAAAATGTTTTATTCATTCCTCTAAGAATCGACTTCCATTTGGCATCATCATTAATAACTTGACGAATCATATGCAACATTGAAGCTCCTTTTGGATACATATCGCCAGATCCTTCGCTGTTAACATCATAATGTCCAATAATTGGAACATCATTTTGAATATTTTTTCTACATCCAATAATATATTCAGCGGCAGCTTCTTTCCCATAATAGTACTCCAAGAATAAGCTTTCAGAATAATTGGTAAAACTCTCGTGAACCCACATATCGGCAATATCTTTGTACGTGATATTATTCGCATACCATTCGTGGCCTGATTCGTGAATAATGATAAAATCAAATTTTAATCCCCAGCCTGTTCCGCTTAAATCACGTCCTAAATAGCCGTTTTTGTATTGGTTTCCGTACGTTACAGAACTTTGGTGCTCCATTCCTAAATACGGAACTTCAACCAATTTATAGCTGTCCTCATAAAATGGATAAGGTCCAAACCAGCTTTCGAAAGCTTTCAGCATTTTTGGAGCGTCTTTAAACTGCTCTTTTGCCAAAGCCAGATTATCTCTCAAAACATAATAATTACAATCTAAATCGCCTTTTTCTCCTTTAAATACTTCAGAGAAATTTACATAATCACCAATATTGATATTTACGCCGTAATTGTTGATCGGATTAGCAACATACCAATTGAACGTTCTAGTACCATCTTTTTCTTTTTTAACGCTTTGCAGTCTTCCGTTAGAAACATCTGTTAAGTCTCCAGGCACATTTACACTAATCAGCATATTCTCAACTTCATCGTACATATGATCTTTACAAGGCCACCAAACGCTCGCGCCTAAACCTTGGCAAGAGGTAGCGATAAAATCTTTTCCGTTTTTATCTTTTTTCCAAGAAAAACCACCATCCCAAGGCGCTCTTACAGCTTCTTTCGGTTTTCCGCTAAAGAAAACTTTGATTTCTTTTACATCGCCAACTTTTTGTTTTTCTGTCAAAGTAATAAAGAAAGCATTTCCGTCTCTTTCAAATTTCAATTCTTTACCATTTTGCGTTACTTTGGTAATGTTCATTGGCTCCTGCAAATCAATCTGCATACGGTTGTTTTCTGTTAAAACAGTATAACGAACTGTATTTGAACCCGAAATAGCTTTTTCTTTCGGATTAACCTTTACATCAAGGTGATAATATTTTAAATCCCACCAGGCTCTTTCTTTTGTAATGCTTCCGCGTAAAGTGTCCTGATGTGTAAAAACGGTTTCTCCTTTATTAAGAAGTCCTTGAGCATTGGCAGTAAAACCAATTAAAAAAGCAGTAAAAATGCTTCCGAAGTAATTTTTCATTAGTAAAATAGTATTATTTTGAAATCAATTTGAAACAAATGTAAACATTCGAATTAAGATTTCTAAAATTTTATGATTTCTGATCTAAAGTAAACGCGAATGAAACGGATTCGCTATTGCGAAAACGCTGATTTGCACGGATTTTTTTTCGATCTAAAAAGTAAAAATCCGTTTTTTTTCTGCGTCTTTGCGATAGCGAATCCGTTTCATCTGCGTCCCATTTAAGCGATCTTAATTTGTGATATTGAATTCAGTAACATAAAAGTTCTTATCGACTATTAAAGTAGATTTATCTCCTTTTACATTTTCAGCTTTCCAGTCTGTAGTTGGTTTCAGCCAAGTTTCAACACCATTTAAAGTTACTTTTATAGGAAGATTAAACTTTTCTATACAATTAATCCAATGATAAACCAATCTCTGATCTTTAAAATAATATTCCAAAGTAGGTACCTGAGCCGTTCTTAAGTATTGATCGAAAACGGGACCAAAATTAATTCCCGATTCTTTACTAATAAAATCTTCAATCTCTTTAGTGGTTACCGTTTGGTGGTAAAAAGTTTTATTCATTCCTCTCAAAATCGACTTCCATTTTGCGTCGTCATTAACAACCTGACGAATGGTGTGGATCATGTTAGCACCTTTTGGATACATATCGCCAGAACCTTCTCTATTTACATCATAATGCCCAATAATTGGTTCCTTATTAGAAATCATTTTTCTAATTCCTCTAGCATATTCATTTGCTGCATCTTTGCCGTAATAATATTCGATAAAAAGAACTTCTGAATAAGTGGTAAAACTCTCATGAATCCACATATCTGCAATATCTTTATAAGTAATATTATTGGCAAACCACTCATGACCCGATTCGTGAATAATGATATAATCAAATTTTAATCCCCAGCCGCTGCCGCTTATATCATGACCATTATGTCCGTTCTGGTAATTGTTTCCATAAGTTACAGAACTTTGGTGTTCCATTCCTAAATAAGGAGCTTCAACCAATTTATAGCTGTCTTCGTAAAACGGATATGGCCCAAACCAGCTTTCAAAAGCTTTCAGCATTTTTGGAGCATCTTTAAATTGCTCTTTTGCCTTAGCTAGATTATCTCTCAAAACATAATAATTACAGTCTAAATCGCCTTTTTCTCCTTTATACTTTTCTGAGAAATTTACGTAATCGCCAATATTGATATTTACCCCATAATTATTGATCGGATTGGAAACGTACCAATTAAAAGTCTTTGTTCCATCTTTCTGTTTTTTAACACTTTGCAACCTTCCATTTGAAACATCAGTTAAATGCCCCGGAACATTCACGCTAATCAGCATATTCTCAACTTCATCGTACATATGATCTTTGCAAGGCCACCAAACACTCGCTCCTAGTCCTTGACAAGACGATGCAATAAAATCTTTTCCATTTTTATCTTTCTGCCAAGTAATTCCTCCATCCCAAGGCGGGCGAACCGCTTCTTTTGGAACACCGCCAAATGAAACTACAATTTCTTTAGTCTCACCAATTTTCTGATTTTCGACTAAAGTAATAAAGAAAGCATTTCCGTCTCTTTCAAATTTTAGTTCTTTTCCGTTCTGCGTAACTTTGGTAATATTCATCGGCTGTTGCAAATCAATCTGCATGCGATTATACTCAGTTAAAACTTTATAGCGAACTGTATTAGACCCCGAAATAGTTCGATCTGCTGGATTTACTTTGATATCCAAATGATAGTATTTCAGATCCCACCAAGCTCTTTCCTTTGTAATGCTGCCGCGTAAAGTGTCCTGATGCGTAAAAGTGGTTTCAGACTTCGCCATAAGTCCTTGAGCATTACTAGAAAAACTAATAAAAAGTGCCATTATAGCGCTTCCAAAGTATTTTTTCATCATTTATTAATTAAGTTTTGAATTATGTAGTTATACAATTAGTATTCTTTTTTGAATAATGTTACAAAATTACATTAGTATACTGTATTGTTTTTATATTTTAGCTGAATATAATTAGCAAATTAGATAATTATTCTATTTTTATGAAATTTACCCCGTTTTTATATCTTCTGCCATTTCTGTTTTCAATAAATAGTTATTCACAGACAATTCCTATTTATAAAACTGCAGAAAAAATCAGTATTGATGGAGATTTAACCGACTGGAAAACACCTTTTTTGGGTCCGTTTGTCATTCATAATTCAGGACAAAATGCTACACAAAAGACTCTTGTTTCACTTTCGTGGAATGACGAAAATCTTTATATCGCCTACAATTCCACAGATTCTAAGATTATTGGAACGCCACAAAAGAAAGATACAGAAATCTTCTACACAGATGATCTCGTAGAGATATTTCTCGATCCTGATGGAGACGGCAGAAATTATATTGAAATTGGAGCAAACGCATTTTCAACTCACTACGATTTGCTTTTAAAATGCATTTCAGCAGAATGTGGCGGATGGAAAACTTCAATGGATTTTGATATTGCAGGTTTAGAATCGGTTAGCAAAATCAATAAAGAGGGTTATTCTGTAGAAATTAAAATTCCTTTTTCAAGTCTTGAAAAAATTGAAAACGGCCATTTTTCAAAACCAAAAACAGGAACAAAATGGAGAGGAAATACTTTTAGGATTGATTACGGTAATACAACGGAATATCTTGCCTTACAGCCGTATAAAACTTCAAAGTTTGGTTTTCATCAGCCAAAAGAATTTGCTGTTTTTGAGTTTGTGGAGTAAGTTTTTTGTTTCAGGTTTCACGTTTCAAGTTCTGTATAGCAACCTGAAACGTTAAACCTGAAACGTGAAATCTGAAACATTTTTTACTTCTGACGTTTCTTCAAAACTTCAACAACATCATTCAACTGATATCCTTTTGCTTGAAGCAGTATTAAATAATGAAATAATAAATCAGCGCTTTCGCTAAGGAATAAATCGTCGTTATCATCTTTTGCTTCGATAACTACTTCTACAGCTTCTTCGCCAACTTTTTGAGCTATTTTATTAATTCCTTTTTCGAATAAAGATGCTACGTAACTTTTTTCAGAATCAGCGTTTTCTCTTCTGGTTTTGATAGTGTTTTCTAACTGCGAAATAAAGCCATAATTAGCATCATTGGGCTCCTGCCAGCAAGTATCTGCACCTGTATGACATGTTGGCCCGACAGGTTTTGCCTGAATCAAAAGCGTATCGCCATCGCAGTCATTCTTGATACTTACGAGGTTTAAAAAATTACCGCTCTCCTCACCTTTTGTCCAAAGTCTTTGTTTGGAACGGCTAAAGAAAGTTACTTTTTGAGTTTCTATTGTTTTTTGAAGCGATTCTTCGTTCATATAACCCAACATCAAAACATTTTTAGTTTCTGAATCCTGAATTATAGCCGGAATTAATCCGTGTGCGCTTTTGATATCGATGTCCATTTTTATTTTAGATTTTTGTCCAGATCCCGAAACTTCGGGACGGGATCAGATTTTAGATTCTTAAAACTGAAAATATTTATATTTTGATTGATTTTTGATATTGCAATTGAAATTTGGCTCTTCGACTTCGCTCAGGATGACAATTGGAATTTGGAATTTAAAAAATTGCAATTTCACAATCTCACTTCAATCCCATTATTTCTAAGCTCTTGTTTTAAAGCTTTGATTTCGATTTCTTTAAAATGAAAAACACTCGCAGCCAAAGCAGCATCAGCTTTTCCTTCTTTAAACGAATCTACAAAATGCTGCATGTTTCCGGCGCCTCCCGAAGCAATAATCGGAATATTTACTAATTGAGAAAGTTTAGCCAGAGCTTCATTTGCAAAACCATTTTTAGTTCCGTCATTATCCATTGACGTAAATAAAATTTCACCCGCTCCACGTTCTTCCACTTCTACAGCCCAATCGAATAAATTTAATTCGGTTGGCACTTTTCCGCCAACTAAATGCACAATCCATTGTCCATCAATTTGTTTAGCATCAATTGCAACAACAACGCACTGACTTCCAAATTTCTGAGCCAAATCGTTAATCAACTGCGGATTCTTAACTGCCGATGAATTAATCGAAACTTTATCTGCGCCGTTATTTAACAGAATATCAACATCTTCTACAGATGAAATTCCGCCGCCAACCGTAAACGGAATATTAATTTTTTCTGCCACGCTGCGCACCATGTTCACCAGTGTTTTACGTCTTTCTTCGGTCGCAGAAATATCTAGAAAAACCAGTTCGTCTGCTCCTTCAGCCGAGTAAATTTCAGCCAATTCTACAGGATCTCCAGCATCACGTAAATCTACAAAATTTACGCCTTTTACCGTTCTTCCGTTTTTTATATCTAAGCAAGGTATTATTCTTTTTGCAAGCATCTTTGTTTTTGTTTCACAGAGGTTCGCTAAGATTTTCACAGAGATTCACAAAGATTTTTTTAGTGAATCTCTGTGTTTTGCTTTGTGCAACTTTGCGAAATAATCTAATTATTTAATATATAATTTTCTAACTGCTTAAGCGAAATCCGTCCTTCATAAATCGCTTTTCCGATTATTGTTCCTTCGCAGCCTAATTCGGCTAATTTTGGCAATTCATCGAAAGTTGAAATTCCTCCAGAAGCGATTAATTTTATGCCTTTAGCTTCTGCTAAAATTTTCGCATATAAATCAAAACTTGGCCCTTGAAGCATTCCGTCTTTAGCAATATCGGTACAAATAACGTATTGAATTCCTTTATTTTGATAATCCTGAATAAACGGAATTAAATCTTCATTTGATTCTTCTAACCAGCCAGAAACTGCAATTTTTTCATCTTTTGCGTCAGCTCCCAAAATGATTTTTTCTGTTCCGTATTCTGAAATCCATTTTTCGAAAATTGCTCTGTTTTTTACCGCAATACTTCCACCAGTAATTTGTTTTGCTCCACTTTCAAAAGCAATTCTCAAATCATCATCCGATTTTAATCCACCTCCGAAATCAATTTTTAAGCTCGTTTGTGAAGCAATTTGTTCTAATATTTTATAATTGACAATTTTACTCGATTTTGCACCGTCAAGATCTACTAAATGCAAATATTCGATTCCATGCGCTTCAAATGATTTCGCTACTTCAAGCGGATTTTCATTATAAATTATCTTGGTATCATAATCACCTTTGGACAAGCGGACGCATTTTCCTTCAATGATATCTATTGCTGGTATTATTCTCATTTTTATTATTTTAGATTTCTGATTTTAGATTTTAGATTCTAAAATTGAAATTGATATTTTAATTGATATTGATTTTTGTTATTGCAATTGGAATTTGGAATTTATTCTTTGGAATTTAATTTCAAAAAATTTCCAAGGATTTTCTCCCCAACATCCCCGCTTTTTTCTGGGTGAAACTGTGTTCCATAAAAATTATCTTTTTGCAAAGCCGATGCGTATTCAACATCATAATTGGTTGTAGCGATTGATTCAGCACAATTTGGAGCGTAAAAACTATGAACCAGATACATGAATTCATTTTCAGAAATAGCTGCAAACAAATCCGATTTTAAATCATAAATCTGATTCCATCCCATTTGTGGCACTTTTACATTGCTTGAAAATTTCAAAACATCAACATCAAAAATCCCTAAACCTTGTGTATTTCCTTCTTCGGTTTTGTTGCACATTAACTGCATTCCAAGACAAATTCCTAAAACAGGCTGTTTCAATTGCGGAATCAAACAATCTAAACCGCTTTCACGAAGTTTCGCCATTGCAGAACTCGCCTCGCCAACACCAGGAAAAATCACTTTATCAGCTGCTTTTATTTCCTCTGGATTATTACTCAGAACAGCTTTAAAACCTAATCTTTCAATAGCAAACATAATGCTCTGAATATTTCCTGCTCCGTAATTTATTATAACAATGTTCATTTTTGTTTGTTTGAAGTTTCAAGTTTCAAGTTTCAAGTTCTGTTGCGTAACTTGAAACCTGAAACTTGAAACAATTATTAAAGCATTCCTTTCGTAGAAGGCAAAATCATCTTTTCTGTATCGCGTTTTACCGCTACTTTTATTGCTTTCGCGAAAGCTTTAAAAATCGCTTCAATTTTATGATGTTCGTTGATTCCTTCTGCTTTGATATTTAAGTTGGCTTTTGCACCGTCTGTAAATGATTTAAAGAAGTGATAAAACATTTCTGTTGGCATTTTTCCAACCATTTCGCGTTTAAATTCGGTTTCCCAGATTAGCCAGTTTCTTCCTCCAAAGTCAATTGCAGCTTGTGCTAAACAATCGTCCATTGGAAGACAGAATCCGTAACGTTCGATTCCCAATTTGTTTCCTAACGCTTTCGCGAAAACTTCACCCAAAGCAATTGCCGTATCTTCGATTGTATGATGTTCATCAACTTCTAAATCTCCTTTTACAAGGATTTCTAAGTCCATTTGACCGTGACGCGAAATTTGATCTAACATATGATCGAAAAATGCAATTCCAGTATCGATTTTGCTTTTTCCGGTTCCGTCAAGATTTAAATTGATGTAAATATCGGTCTCGTTAGTTTTTCGCGTAATCGAAGCAGAACGTGCTTCTAATTTTAAAAACTCATAAATTGTTTTCCAATCCAAAGTCTGCAAAACTATTGTATCATTCAACTCTTCTCTCTTTGACGCAATTTCTGTACTTCCAATTCCGTCTGTTAAATTCATGAAAATTGCTTTTGCACCTAAATTTTTAGCCAATTCTACATCAGTTAAACGATCTCCTAAAACAAAAGAATTTGCCAAATCATATGCTGAATTGTTTAAATATTTCGTTAGCATTCCGGTTCTTGGTTTGCGTGTTGGCGCGTTTTCTTCCGGAAAACTTCTGTCAACAAAAATTTCATCAAACTTTACTCCTTCATTTTCAAAAGCTTTTAGAATAAAATTTTGAGTTGGCCAGAATGTATCTTCAGGAAAAGAATCCGTTCCTAATCCGTCTTGATTGGTCACCATGGCTAATTCGTAATCTAATTCGGCAGCAATTTTTGCCAAATATTGAAACGCTTTCGGATAAAATTCTAATTTATCTAAGCTGTCCAATTGATAATTTTCAGGTTCTAAAACAATCGTTCCGTCACGATCGATAAAAAGTACTTTTTTCATATTTTTTTTCTGCCACGAATTTCACGAATGGCACTAATTTTTTATATGCTTAATTTGCTAATGTTTGTACTAGTATTTTTCTGCCACAGATTAAAAGGATTAAAATGATTTTTCTTTTGCCACGAATTCACGAATTTTCGCTAATTAAAATTCGTGAATTCGTGGCTAAAAACACAAACATTATAAAATCCTTTTAATCTTTATAATCTGTGGCTATATTTTTTTTTAGCTCAACAATTTTAATTCTTTAATCACAACTGCGTTTTCTTCTTTTGTTCCGATTGTAAAACGAAGACAATTTTCGCATAAAGGTTGTGTAGTTCTGTTACGAATTACGATTCCTTTTTCAATTAACTGATCGTATCTTTTATTAGCGTCATCCACTTTTGCTAAAATAAAATTAGCTTCGGTTGGATATACATTCTCTACAAAATCTACTTCAAGTAATACTTTAAGCAATCCCTCTCTTTGTTCAATAATTGAAGCTATTTCTTGCTTAATTTTACCTGAATCTCTTAAACGCTCGATTGCTTTTTGCTGCGTTAATTCGTTTACGTTATAAGGTGGTTTGATTTTATTTAAAATTGAAATTACAGCTTCGGAAGCGTAACAAACTCCTAAACGAATTCCTGCCAATCCATACGCTTTAGAAAGTGTTTGCGTGATGATCAGATTCGGATATTCATCAATTTCTGTCAGCCAGCTTTCTTTGTCCGAGAAGTCAATATAAGCTTCATCAATCACAACTAAACCTTTGAAGTTTTGGAGCAGTTTTACCACGCTTTCGTCAGAAAAAGAATTTCCTGTTGGATTGTTTGGCGAACATAAAAAGATGATTTTTGTATTCTCGTCAACAGCCTCTAAAATCTTTTCTACTTGCGGCTGAAAATCTGTAGAAAGTAAAACTTCTCTGTTTTCTACATTATTAATATTCGCCAAAACGCTATACATTCCGTATGTTGGTGGCAATGAAATGATATTATCTGTTTTCGGTTCGCAGAAAGCTCTGAAAAGTAAATCTAAAACTTCATCACTTCCATTTCCTAATAAAATTTGGCTTTGTTTTACTAAATTATTTTTAGCTAAAATCGCTTTTACAGACATTTGCTGTGGATCTGGATAACGATTTACACCATTTTGAAACGGGTTTTCATTCGCATCCAAAAAAATCATTTGGGCTGTGTCAAAATCTTCAAACTCATCTCTTGCAGACGAATATGGTTTTAACGTTTTTACGTTTTCTCGCGTTATTGTATTTATGTCGAATTTCATTTCTGTATTTTTAGAGTATAGAAAATAGAGAAAAGAATATAGATTTTACCATCTAATCTCAGAGTCTATTTTCTGTGTTCTTTATTCTATTATCTTTTTTAAGCGTAACGTTACAGCATTTTTATGTGCCTGCAAACCTTCGGCTTCAGCCATAAATTCAATAGCTTTTCCTATATTTTGAATTCCTTTTTCTGAAATTTTCTGGAATGTCATCGATTTCATAAAACTATCCAGATTTACACCGCTGTAATTCTTTGCGTAACCGTTTGTCGGCAAAGTGTGATTGGTTCCCGAAGCATAATCTCCTGCACTTTCTGGCGTATAATTTCCAATAAAAACAGAACCCGCATTTATGATTCCGTTGCAATAGAAATCATCATATTCAGAACATATAATAAAGTGCTCTGGACCATATTCATTGATTAAATCTAAAGCAATTTGATCGCTTTCAACATAAATCAGTTTAGAGTTTTCGATAGCTTTTTCAGCAATTGCTTTTCTCGGCAACATTTCCAATTGCGATTGAACTTCTTTTTCTACTTCTGCAATCAGTTTTTTTGAAGTCGAAACCAAAATCACCTGACTGTCTGTTCCGTGTTCTGCCTGAGACAATAAATCTGAAGCTACAAAAGCTGGAACGGCTGTATCGTCTGCTACAATTAATAATTCTGAAGGTCCCGCGGGCATATCGATTGCAACGCCAAATTGAGTTGCCAACTGTTTTGCCACAGTTACAAACTGATTTCCAGGCCCGAAAATTTTATATACTTTTGGAATTGATTGTGTACCGAAAGTCATTCCTGCAATGGCCTGAATTCCACCAACTTTTAGAATTTTAGTAACACCGCATAAATTGGCAGCATATAAAATTGCTGGATTAATTTTTCCTTTTTTATCTGGAGGCGAACACAATACGATTTCTTTACATCCTGCAATTTCAGCCGGAACTGCCAGCATTAAAACAGTAGAAAACAAAGGCGCAGTTCCACCCGGAATATATAAACCAATTTTCTGAATTGGTCTTTTTTCTTGCCAGCAATTTACGCCTTCGATTGTTTCAACCGAAACTCTATCTGTTTTTTGAGCATTATGAAATTTATAAATATTCTCTTTTGCTAGTTCGATAGCCTCTTTTAATTCGTTTGAAATTAAATTGATTGCTTCGTTAATTTCTTCTTTAGAAACTTCATAATTATCTAATGAAATTCCATCGAATATTGAAGTATATTTCGCAACAGCATCATCTCCTTTTTTCTGAACTTCTCTAAAGATTTCTTTTACCGTAACCTCAATATCATCAATGGTTTGAGTTGGTCTTTTTAATATTTCTGACCAGTTTTCTGGTTTTGGATTGTCTATTTTATTCATAATATTTTTCAATATTAAATTCCAATTTTTTAAAACCCAAATTCCAATTTTTTGTCTTAAAATTTTATCGCAAAGGGCGCAAGGTTTTTTTATTCTTTTTGTATATAAAACGCTAAGTTCGCAAAGCTGTGCTTGGAATTTGGAATTTTTATATTGGAATTTCTTTTTATTTGGAATTTAAAAATTTGGAATTTCTTTTTAAAGTACCATTTTCTCAATCGGGCAAACTAATATTCCTTCTGCTCCTACTTCTTTCAATTGATCAATTACATCCCAAAAAGTATCTTTATCGATTACAGAGTGAACGCTGCTCCAGCCTTCTTGCGCCAAAGGAAGAACTGTTAAACTTCTTAAAACTGGAAGAATTTTTCCAACTGCTTCAATTTTATCGTTTGGAACGTTCATTAGAATATATTTAGAATTTCTAGCTCTTAAAACGGCTTGAATTCTGAATTTTAAAGTATCTATGTGTTTTTGAATTTCTGGAGAAACTTTTGGAGAAACTGCTAAAACGGCTTCGCTTTTTAAGATTACTTCAACTTCTTTTAAATTGTTTTTGAAAAGTGTGCTTCCGCTTGAAACAATATCTACAATTGCATCTGCAAGTCCGATATTTGGTGCGATTTCTACAGAACCAGAAATTTGGTGAATATCTACTGTTAAACCAAATTTATTAAAATATTCAGTAACCGTATTCGGATATGATGTTGCTACACGTAAATTAGCTAAATCTTGTACTGAATTGTATTCGAAGGTTTTAGGAACAGCAACAGAAACTTTACATTTTGAAAAACCAAGTTTTTGAACCACTTCAATACCTTTTCCTTTTTCTACCAAAAGATTATCACCTACGATAGCTAAATCTACTACTCCATCAATTAAATATTGCGGAATATCTGAATTTCTTAGATATAAAACTTCAAGAGGAAAGTTTGAAGCTTCTGCTTTTAACTGATCGATTCCGTTGTTGATTGAAATACCGCAATCTTTTAGAATTTGAATGCTGTCTTCGTTTAAACGTCCAGATTTTTGAATTGCAATTTTTAAAGTACTCATTTTTTTTAGTTGTTTGTTGGATTAATAGTTTGAGTACAAAGAGAGTTAGAATTAAAAAACCCGTTTGATGTACTCAAACGGGTTTTAAAATATGATGATTTACACGCATACCATTAACACATCGCTTGAGAGCAATAATGTAAATGATGATGATGTAATTGAATTGAAATCATGATTCGGTTTGTGTTTTACTTCTTTGATTCGGTTGCAAATATACTAGATAAAATAATTAAAAAGCAATTTTTATTTTAACTTAACGGTAGTTTATTGTTAAAAATCGTTTTAGACAACATTTTACTTAATGATTTTAAAATTACTTTAACGAATTATCATAATGTTTTCTGCTTTAAAAAATTTAGCTACAGACTAAAAAGATTAAAAGGATTTGATATTAAAATACCGACAGATTTAACAAACATAGCTTTGCGAACTTATTCAACTCAAAGAAAAACACAACCTTTGAAAAATTCCTTAGCGTACTTTGCGTTAAAAATTTTAGCCACAGATTAAAAAGATTAAAAGGATTTGATATTAAAATACAGCCAGATTTAACAAACACAGCTTTGCGAACTTATTCAACTCAAAGAAAAATACAACCTTTGAAAATTTCTTAGCGTACTTTGCGTTAAAAATTTTAGCCACAGATTAAAAAGATTAAAAGGATTTGATATTAAAATACAGCCAGATTTAACAAACACAGCTTTGCGAACTTATTCAACGTAAAAACAAAAACAAAAACAAGCTTTACAAAAAAAACTTAGCGCTCACTGCGTTAAAAAAATAACAAACTAAAAAAGCCTCAAATCCAAAAGATCTGAGGCTTTTATAGGTTTCAAAGTAACTTGTAACATTAAACCTTAAACTTGAAACAAAATATTTTAGTCATTCTGATTTTTCATTCCAAATAAATCTCCTTTTTGGAACATTTTTAAATCATCCTGCAAAAATTGATAATTTCTTTGAGTTACTGCTGGTGCATCTAAATCGCTTAAATCTGGCTTTCCAGCATTTACCCAAGCAGTAAACCAAAAACTTGCCGTTGCAGCAATAGCTTTTTTCATTTGGCTTTCTACCATTCCGTTTAATTGTTCATGCAGTTTTTTAGCATATTCATCAGAGAAAACGGAAGTATTATATTTCGTTTTCAAAACATTTCCTTCTGCATCCATTTTAAACACTTTGTCTTTTGGAGTGGCAGTTCTCAACTTTTTGTCGATATCCAATAAAGGCTGTGCTAAACTATGAGTATCATTAATCAAGTCCCAAATTGCTTTGTGAACATCTGGATAATACTGAGCTTCAGGAACATTTAATTTGTAGTTTTTAACAAACAATTCTGGCAATCTGCTTTCCCAAAGTGAATGAATTCCTTTCTGATCCGTTAATTGTCCATCATGATTTGCAGAAGTATGCAATGGCATGTGTGCATCACCAACATAATGACCTAAATCTGCAGCAAGAAATAAGATTTCAGCTTTATTTTTTTCTTTAAAAGCCTTGGTCAATTTTGCCATCATATCTTCCATATACCAAGGCAAAATTCCATTATCGCTTAAGAATTTAGGCTCGTATTTTTGTTTTGCTTCTTCTAAAGTTTTTGGATAAGTGTCAGCTGGACCAAAGTTTTCCATGTCAAAATAATGTCTTGGGCCTTCTTCTTTATAATTTAAAGCATACTTACGGATGTCTGGAACCGAAGCTTCTTGTGTAATAAAATCAATGTGATTGTAAAAAAAGATCTGCAATTGTTTTGGTAAAGCCATTACAGCAGCTTTGTTAATACGCTCATGGCCTACAGTTCCCCATGATAAGGTAATAAAGCCAATAATTAAAGCACCGAAAGCGATTAATTTTGGTCTCATTTGGATTTTTTTCATTTGTTTTTTTATTAGAGGGAGCAAATTTAGCTTTAATTAAAGAATACGCAAAAAATACTATCAATAAGATTCTACAATTTTAATTTTTATGATTTACAACCCTAAAAATGAGAGAAGTTCATATTAACAATATTTTTCTTTGTATGTTTGTTTGACCAACAAAATTCAATTTTATGCGCCAGATTACCTTAAATATATTTCTATTATTTTCTACTTTATGCTTTGCACAAGAAACTGATTTACAGCTTAAAAACGTTAGCGACACCATATTAAACCCAAAAAGAGTTCTTAAAGTTTCTGATCCGCTAAACGCTGAGAAAACAATGCAAAAACTCTTTCCTGGCAACTTATATCATTTTGCGGATAAAAACACTTTCATAAGCTGGAAATGTAAATCTTGCAAACCCTCTTCATTTATTGATGTTAATGGTGTAGAAGGCGATCAACTATTTCCTTATACAGAAGGCGTAGCTACGAGACTTCTAGCAAATATTGATTATAGTGATTCCAAAGGAAATCAGTTTAAAATATTAGTCTTCAATCATTCTGTTCACGATGAAGATGGATTACAAACTGGACGCTTTTCTGGCGGTTTATTAGGTATAGCGAAATTCGCAAAAAATAATAACGTTTGGGAAATGAGATCTTTTCAACCTGCAGTTGCAGCATTTGGGGCATTTGCGAGTTGCCCAACTCCTAAATTGGTTGAAATTGGAGAAGATCAGTATGCTTTATCGCTTGTTCATGCTAACGGTGGCGCAGGCGCTCCATACAATGGTTATTTTTATTTAATCGCCGGATTTGATGGCAAATACCAGCCTTTAATGGAAATTGATAATTATTCACTTACCAATAGTAGCAGTTCAGAATGGTCTAGTTCTTATACAGTAGTTACAGATAACAATAAAAAGTATTTCCGAGACTTTAAAATTGTGACTAAAGGTTCTTACAAAAAAGCCAAAGGTACAGAAGATGATTTTGAAGTTGATTTGCCGTCAGAGCTTGCAGAAATGGCAAAAACAAAAAAATCATTTGATTTTGTAATTGAAAGGCGTTACGCTTTCAAAGGAAAATTCTACAAAATGATTGACAAACCAATTGTAAAATTCTCCAATATAAAATAGTATTATCCTAAATAAAGTATTGATACTAAAGCCAAAACTGCTATAAAAACCCAAAGAAAAACACCTTGAAGCAAAGGCTTCACTCCTACCGCTTTTAAAGTGGCAAAGTTTAAAGTCGCACCAATTAAAAATAAAGTTATCGTTAAACCGATTTTTGCAATGCCTACAATATGCGGTGCAAAAATTGCTGTTGATGGAATATATGTGTTTACTAGCATTGCTACAATAAACAAACCTATGAAATAAGGGATTTTGATTTTCGCATTTTTACTTTTAAACAAAAAAGCAGTTAAAATTGAAATTGGAATAATCCATAGAGCTCTGGCTAATTTCACTGTTGTCGCTACCTGCAGTGCTTCTGCTCCGTATTTATTGGCTGCGCCTACTACAGAACTCGTATCATGAATTGCAATTGCACACCATAAGCCAAAATCTTTTTGAGATAAATCTAATTGGTGTCCGATAAACGGAAAAACAAATAAGGCAATTGAGTTGAGTATAAAAATTACTCCTAAAGCAATTGAAGTTTGATTTTCGTTTGATTTGACTACGGGAGAAATAGCCGCAATAGCACTTCCTCCGCAAATTGCTGTTCCGCAAGAGATTAAATGAGATGTTTTTTTCTCTGTTTTAAGCCATTTTCCTAAAAGGAATCCGAAAAGTAAAGTGCTGAATATGGAGAAAACAGTTAAAACAAATCCTTCTTTTCCCGCTGAAACTGCGCTATTCGCATTCATTCCGAATCCTAAACCTACTACAGAAAACTGCAATAAAAATGTAATGGCTTTATGATTGAATTCTACGAAAGGATTTCCAAAAAGATTAACAATTAAAACGCCCAACAAAAGCGCAATCGGCGGAGAAATGATTGAAAATAAACATAAAAATATCACAACAAGAAAAAGGATCTGCTGAAGTGACTGATTAATTTCAAATAATTGTGCCGTTGTTTGTTCTTTTGTTTTCAAAATAAAAGGTATTCATATTTACCCTGCAAAGTTCTGCCGTTTATTTCGAAATCGCCAATCGTATATTACAATTGACTATAACTTTAAGTTATAATGAGAAGCTAAATTTTGTACAAATAGTTCTGACAATGAATCTGATTTTCCTTGTAAGGTTATAATATAAAAGTACCTTTCTATGGATAATTCTTCAACATCTAAAATAATCAATTCTTTGTTTGTCAATTCTTTACTTACAGCATGAATAGACATAAAGGCAAAACAATCAGAGTTTAGCAAATACGATTTTATACTTTCTGTGCTTCCTAATTGCATTTCGATCTGCAAATTTGCTAGTTTTAAGTTTACTTTTTTTAACGCAAATTCTATAACTTCAAGTGTTCCAGATCCGCGTTCACGGGTAATGAATTTCATTGATTTTAAATCGTTTACCGAAATTTCATTTTGCTTTACGAAAGGATTTTTACTATTGCAGACCAAAACCAATTCGTCTTTTAAAAATGGAATGTATTTTATGGATTGATTCTTAGATTGTCCTTCTACAATTCCAATTTCAATTTCTTTATTGAGTAAAGCATTTTCGATTTGTTCGGTATTTCCGTTCAGCAAATTGACTTTTATATCTTTTTGCTTCTGATGAAAACTAGCTAAAACGGGAGAAATAATATATTGCGAAATGGTTGTACTTGCTCCCAAACGCAATAAACCTTGACGTTCGTTATTGAAGGAACTCATTTCAAAGTCTATTTCGCGGTAAATGTCAAAAATACTTTTAGTATACTTTAAGAGAATTTTTCCTGCTGGGGTTAAAGCAATTTTAGAACCATTTCGTTCAAAAAGTTTGGTTTTATATTGCTCTTCTAATTCTTGAATATGTTTGGAAACTGCTGGCTGTGTGATATACAACTCCGTTGCCGCTTTAGTAAAATTAAGGCGGAGCGCAACGGTATAAAATACTTTTAGCCTAAAGTCCATTTTGTTTTTGTTTAAAGTTTGAAGTTTCAGGTTTCAAGTTAACCAAACTTCGTCTCTTTGCCACTCTGAACCTTTGTTCCTTTAATTAAAGTAATCCATTATACTTCCTAACAAACCATTCAATTGTAAGTAAAGCAGCAATCAAAATCAATAACCAAACCCAGTCAATAATTGGCGTTTTGCTTGAGATGTTTTTTTCTATTGATTTGTATTCTTTATTTTCTAAAAGTGTATTAATCAAATGATCGGCTTGGTCTTCAAAGAAAGCTTTTCCTCCTGTTTGCTGCGCTAATTGCTGTAGTTTAACAACATCTGGATTTACGAATTGTTTTTCGATATCAAAATCTAATATTTCAAAATGGCTTGCGTATGAAGTATTTGAATTCAATTCTTTTACTGTAAAGTTATATTTTCCTGCTGGAAGTCCTTCTAAGTTTGCTGAAAAAGAGTTGCTTCCTTTTAGTAAATCGTAATTTTTGGTTTGTTTCGTAGCTACATTAACAACGGTGATTGTTAATCTGGCTTTTTCGTCAAACTCGTAGTTTTTATTGAAATATTGCGCGTTGATAATGATTTCTTCTCCAGAATTGTAGAAACTTTCATGAGTTACAACCAAAGATTTTTTTGAAGCCGACGATGCTAAATACTGGATAATTTTATCAATAAAAACATCATACTTTTCAAAAGACTGATTGTCAACATGACTTTGCAAACGCCATTTCCAGCTGTTTTCTCCTAGAAGAAAAGCGTTTCTTTTTCCTTGATTTTCGGCGAAAG
Organism: Flavobacterium ustbae; assembly: GCF_003946915.1. Classification (GTDB taxonomy): domain Bacteria; phylum Bacteroidota; class Bacteroidia; order Flavobacteriales; family Flavobacteriaceae; genus Flavobacterium; species Flavobacterium ustbae. The sequence goes on along the minus strand of NZ_RPOC01000004.1, from coordinate 162,044 downwards.
CCAATAAAGGCGCATTGGTAGAAACGTTTCTGATTTTTGAAGAAAGTAAAACAGATACATTCCCGTTCGTGCTGATATTTCCAAATGGATTTTGCAAAGGCGGAAAATTTTCAAAACCAATATTATCTATCGCAAACAAATTAAAAGCCGGTTGAAATTCGTTAAGAAAATCTTCACGCTGGTTACTCATTTTGAAAACTAAATTGTTCTGTTGCTGATTTAAAAAATTAAAATCAGTATTGTTTCCTGTAATAATAAAAGTGTTTGTTCCTTTTAATCTATTGTTGTCAAAAATAGCTCTAAAAGCAGTTGTTGGCTGATATAAAACCAAAACTGAAATATCTTGTAATTCATTAATTTGGTTTGGCTTAGCCAAGATTACTTTACGTTGTGCATTAACCTCTATCGAACGCTTTAAAGCCGCAATATCTGGATGATTTATAGCAGAAACAATTGCAATAGTCGACTTTTGATCAATAATTTCTACCGCAAAGTTTTTAATATTATTATAGCTGTTTTTTTCTTTTGCAGAAGATTGGATGCTTGCTTTATAAATCTGCAGTCCAACTTTGTCTGCTGGCAGCAATAAATTTAAAGAAGCTGTTTTTTTAGAAGGCGAAAAAGATAGTTTCTCTTTGGCAACAACGGTATTTCCTTGCGAAATAGTAAATTCTGCGTTGGCTGTTTTATCTCCAGCGTATTGCAGAAAAACTTCAACTGGAAATTTATTTTTATGAAAAGCGTATTTATTTACGTTGAGCTGATTGATTTTTAAATCGAAAAAAGTGGTTGTATCTCCCACAACCAAAGGATAAACTTTATTGACAGGATCAAAACGATATACATAATCGTTTCCTGTAGTTTGATTTCCGTCGGTAATGATAACGGTTGGGAAAATCAGGTTTTTATTGATGCTTTTTAGATTTTTGGCAACTTCGTCTAAATTGGTTTGATTGCCTTTAAAATCAAATTTGTCTGAAGTTTTAAAATCATTATCAAATTGATAGGTTTGAATATCAAACTTTTCTTTTAAAGCAGGATTTGAAACCAGTTTTTGGTATAATTCAACTGCTTTTTTATCTGATTTTAAAGCAACGATAGAACTCGAATTATCTACCACAATAGCCAAAGGCGTTTTGGTAATCTCGAGTGAGTTTTTAGAAATAATCGGATTGATCAATAAAACCAACAGTCCGAAAATGGCTAAAAAACGTAAAAAAGCCAAAAGTATCATCACATTGGATTTACTTTTGGCTTTATAAAAATATTGAAAATACGACAAACCACCAGCAATTACTAAAGAAAGCAATAATAAAAGAATCGTGTTTGTAGTCATGTTTTAGTATTCAGTAATCAGTATTTAGTGATCAGTTTATTTGCTTTTAAATAGTATTCAGTAATTATTTAGAATCGAGTAAAACTGAATACTAAAAAAACCGAACACTGCAAACTAGGTCAACATTCCTCCGCAAACGTTAAGAACTTGTCCGGTAATGTAACCGCTCATGTCTGAAGCTAAGAAAAGACAAGCATTTGCAACATCTTCCGGGCTTCCTCCACGTTTTAACGGAATACCTTCTCTCCATCCTTTTACTACGTCTTCAGATAATTTTGCAGTCATTTCAGTTTCGATAAATCCCGGAGCGATTGCATTGCAACGAATGTTACGAGAACCTAACTCAAGAGCTACAGATTTTGTAAATCCGATTGCACCGGCTTTAGACGCTGCATAATTGGTTTGACCTGCGTTTCCAGAAACTCCAACAACAGAACTAATGTTGATGATTGATCCTGCTCTTTGTTTTAAGAAAGTTTTCTGAATCGCTTTTGTCATATTAAAAACCGATTTCAAGTTCACATCAATTACTTGGTCAAAATCTGCCTCAGACATACGCATCAACAAATTGTCTTTTGTAATTCCGGCATTGTTGATTAAAATGTCAACAGTTCCAAAATCTGCTAAAACAGCATCAACAAAAGTCTGAGCTTCGTTAAAATCTGCTGCATTAGATTGGTATCCTTTAGCTTTTACTCCTAAACTATTTAATTCTGCTTCCAAAGCTTCTGCAGATGCTGCAGACGAGCTGTATGTAAAAGCTACATTTGCTCCATGTTTAGCAAAAACTTCTGCAATTCCTTTTCCAATTCCACGGCTTGCACCAGTAATAATTGCAACTTTTCCTTCTAGTAATTTCATATTGAGGTATTCGTTTTTATTTTTTGAAATACAAATATAGATTATTTGAGCGTTTAATAAAATTTGTAATACGAAAATTGGTTTAGAATTTTCTATATGGCTCAAACAAAAAAACAGCCCATTAAAAATGAGCTGTTTCCCCAAAATAAAAAAACTAAAACTAAAATTATAATCTCTTTTATAAGGTTGAAGTATTTTAAAAATTATTGAAGTTTCCAAGTTGTCATTCTAAACGGGCTTGATGCACTTGTAAATGTATAAACAGGGTCTGAATAAAATAATCTGAAGCTTTCTGCTTTTACATAAATTCCTTCTGGATCCATAAAATACTTATCTATACTTGCCAAGAAAGCTGGTGTGGCTGCAGTAGTACTTGTGCCCCATGATTTGTGTTTCAGAATTATTTTTTTTCCTACCGCGTCTTCTTCAACCGTTACACGATGCTGTATAGGACCTCTTCCTATGAATGAGTAATAAATAAGAGTTCCAATACCTTGATTTCCATATATCTCGATAGTAGCAATTCTTTGTCCTGCTGGCAATGCAGCATTTACTTTTTCTAATTCAGCATAAAACAATGGTGAATTTGCAGGAGAATCTATGGTATAATCGTCAACAAAAAAACCGAACCATGAAGCTGGCTGTGCAGGAAGTAAAAATTTATAATCATCTGTAAGAACCAAAGGTTTATCTGTATATTTTATTACTGCAGAGACACCATTTGTTCCCGTTGCTGTAAAACTTCCATCAGCATCATTGTAGGTGAAATCTGTTAATTGTTGTCCGCCTACTTCAACCGCTGGACTTACTACGATTCCTGTTGGCGTATATCCTATTCCCATGTCATAACTTACAGAATAACCGCTTTCTATAGAATTTGAATTGGCAAAACGAGTAGCCGGCGTAAACGAAAAGTCAAATTTATGAACAGCAGTACCATCATTTGTTTCAAGTAATCTAAAAAGGGGTCTTTCTTGTCCTCCAATCACGTTTTGTTCCATTACGAGATTTTTAGGCAAATCTGCCCAATCTTCGGCAGTAGCTTTTACAAATCGTAGTTCTCGATTGTTTCTGTTGGTTCTAAAAATGATCTCATCATTTTCTTGTCCATAATACAAGAATTGAAAATCTCCTAAATATCCTTCTGCTTCCAATGCTGGAATTGGATAACTGTTAGAATCTGACAAAAGGTGAATTCTGTTTTTCGTTGTAAAAGTCAAGCTCACTGTGCTTCCTACTTGAATGGCATATTCACTTTTATAAGTAGCTGTATCAGCATCAAAATCTGATGCCATTTGTACAGTTCCGTCTTGTGCAAACCTAAACAAGTGAGTATACCCGCCCAAAACGGTGTTATCTGTGAAATAAACAGCTTTCCATCCGTATTGCGATGAAAGCAATGCGTCATTCAACTCTGTTTTTTGCTGATTTAAACGAGTTGTTGGCGTTTCATTAAAAAGTTGTTCGGCATCTGTATTGTTATTACACGCTACCAATTGCAGGATTAAAATAGCTGCAAATAAATACTTATATAGTTGTTTCATTTTCATAATGCTTATTTTAATTTAGTACAGATGTTGTATTTTTTTCTGCTTCATCTCTTAAAGCATAAAAATCCATATTGAATGCTTCTTTGAAATATTTTACTACAATTGCTTCTTTTGCTTTTAAAGCCTGCAAAGCAAACGGACTTTGAATACCTGCTAAAAAATCAGCATATTCTGCTTTCGAATAAATTAAAATCATTGAAGCTGTTTCTGCAAAATCTTCGTTAATATTTGATCTTGCATAACTTGTAATAAATCCAAGCTCGTTTGATTCTGGGATTTCGTAATTGTACCAATCTGCTGTATAACCACCCGGCGTTAATGTTTTCCATGTTTTTTCATCAAAAGGTTTATTCTGATTTAAAATATGAATGTATTCGTGCTGAATGGTATGTATAAACTCTGATACGTTTGCGCGATCTGTCTTATCGATATAATCGGTTTCAAACAGAGTAACTCGCTGTCCTCCTTCGGCTAAACCTAAAGTTCTTGTTCCTACGCTATTTAAATTGACTCCTCCAATTAAAACAATTTCTCTTGGCGCAATTTTCTTTACAAAATCTGGCCCTCCAATTGCGGCATAACTTTTAAGCCATATTGTTTGAACTATTTCTAGTGCTGGTTTTACTTTATCAACTTCAGGCGGAAACAAAAAACGGCTGTTGTCTACCGTATTCTGATTCCATTTATATTGCACATTTATATTGTACGGGCTTAAGTATGTAGCGTCAATCCAGTTATCTAAACTTGTTTTTGTAGGCTGAGTAAAATCTAACTGGCTTTCTCCTGGCAGGTCGTCACTCCCACATGAAATTAGCGTTATTGAAACTAGTGCTAAAACTGCAATTTTATTATATTTTAATAATTTCATAATTTTCAATTTTAAGATTATCTAGGATTTAGTTCTAAACCAGTACTTGAAGCATGCAACGGAATCTGTAAAGCTCTTCTGTTGTCATCTTTTACTAAAGTGTTGGCTGGTTTGTTTGATGTTTCGTGTTTTACTACAATATTAAAACGCTTAATATCAAACCATCTAAGTCCTTCGTGTATAAAATCTCTTCTTCTTGTTTCTGCAATTGCTTTTACATAAGAGGTCTGCACAGGTGTCATGGTGTAAAATGGAGTATATTCATCTGCAATTACAGGGAATTTTGCCACTACTTTTTCCTCAGTTAATTGATCTGTTGTCGGATTATAGGTCGGAGTTCTTGTTGCTAAAAAATATTCCAATTCGTCATTGGCAGTCGCTATTTCTCCTTTCATTACGTGAGCTTCAATTCTATTTAAGAAAAACTCGTCATTACTCAATAAAACCTCTGCAACGTAAGGATCTCCAATTCCAGCTGTTACATTAGAATATTTAAAGTATTCGTAGAATTTTGGAAGAAATAATGTGATACTTCCATTAGAGGAATAAAAGTTATAATAGTAAGCTTTTCCAAAAAGGTTTGTACTTGTTCCAAAAATTTCTGGACGACGTAAACCTGATAAATTAAAACGGTTTAAATAATACAATCTCCCAACAATAGTATTTGCGGAAACGATTAATAAATTCGTTTCTACATCACTAGCGCCATATCTTAATTGCTGATCTTCTACACCAAGAGATTCGTAAGTTGAAAAATCTCTTAGTTTTCCTTCTGGTCTTGAACCCAAATCATCAGACAATGAGATTACTTTATCCCAGTTTCCTTTTACTAAATAAAATCTGCTAGCAAAAGCTTTTGAAGCTGCCACATTAAAGTGAAATTTTGGTTCTTTATAATCGTTTGTCACATATTTTAAGCCTTCTTCAATGTCTTTTTCGATAAAATCAAAAACTTCAGCAACTGTATTTCTGGTATATTTTGTAACCAAATCAGTTTCTGGTTTTGTTACATACGGAACTCCTAAATCTGTCGCTGCTGTTGCAGGATTGTAACGTTTTGACCAAAATGAAACCAACATAAAATGAGAATAAGCTCTAGCTATTAATGCTTCTCCTTTTTGCGGATTTAAAGTTGCTGGGCTTCCTAATTCCTCAATTGCTTCTAATGCTTTGTTTGCATGTGCTATTGCTTTATAACAAGCATCCCAATAATACGCTTGAGTATCAATATCAGTTGCTTCTGTGTTAATTTCCCAATTGTAATTTTGTTCATTTCTGATTAATGTGGTAGGCAGTCCACTATCAAAAACATTATCAGACATCGTTTCTGCAATCTCAAAATAACTCATTTGAGGATATGCTTCTACAAGTAATTCTTTTATTTTTTCTGGTGTATCAATTTCTGTTCTATTATCTGGTTTCTCTGATAAGAAATCATCACAGCTCGTAATACAAATAAGTATTATTAGAGATAATGCTATTTTTAAATTTTTCATGATTTTGACTATTATAATGAAAGGTTTAAAGTAAATGTATATTGAGTTGTTACAGGTAAAGCAACTCCTCCAGAATTACGAAACTCAGGATCTTGCCCATTTAATCTTTTGTCAGAATAAATTAGCCAAGGGTTTACTGCCGAACCTTTTAATGTAAAAGTGCTCACTCCTAGTTTTTTCTTAAAATCACTAGGAAATTCCCAGCTCAATGATATGTTTTTTAATCTAACAAAATCTCCATCTGCAATACGCACATCAGAATAATTGTATGTGTTGTACGCTCTAGCCAATGTACGTTCTCCACCATAATTTGCATTCAGACGTTTGTCTGCGATAACTGGTACATTTGTAAAATTCTCGTCTCCAGGATTAATCCAACGGTTTGTAAAATCTTTTGTAAATACTGTCAAATCATCGTAAGTACTATCGTATACAGGATTTAAACGAACTTTATTTCCTCCTGAGCCTACAAAAAATACATATAAAGACCAGTTTTTGTATGTAAAGGTATTGGCTAAACCAATTGACTTATTAGGCTCGATTGATCCTTCGTATTTCAAATATTTGGTTACATCTAGATTATCCTGAAAATTAGCTTCTGTAATATTATTTTCTGCTCCATCCTGTAAGATAAATGTTGGAAGACCTTGATTATTCAAACCTGTAAATTGATAAGAATACAATGAATTTCTAGGATGCCCAACCGTATTTCCACCATTTGCATCAATCAAATCAAATGCAGTTGGCGTGTTTTGCAGTTTTGTAATTTCTTGATGGTAAATAGAGAAATTAAGATTTGTAGACCATTTAAAATTTTTAGTATCGATATTTCTAGTTGTAAAAGCAACCTCCAAACCTTTAGTTTCCATATCGGCATTGTTTCCTTGTCTAATTCTCTGACCTCCAATTCCAGATGTAATTACATAATCAACTAGGTCAAAAGCTTTACGTTGGTAAACGTCTGTTGTAAATTGAAGTCTGTTATTGAACATTCCAAGATCAATCCCAATATTAGTTTCAAATTGTTTTTCCCAAGTTAAACTTCCATTTTGCAGTTCTTCGATTCTAATACCAGATTCTCTATCATCAAGTCCGAAACGGTCTGTAATAGCACTTTTATAAATTGCCAAAGAATTGGTTGCAGGTCCTGCAGTTGCTGTTAAACCATACGAAGCTCGTAAAGCCAAAGTATTTACCGACTGAACATCTTTCATGAAACTTTCCTCAGCAACATTCCATTTTCCACTAAAAGTATATGTTGGTAACCATCTAGACGAATCGCTGTCTCCTTGTCTGTTAGATCCATCGTAACGCCCTGTAATAGAAGCTGTATAACGTCTATCATAAGTATAACCTACTTTACCAAAAAAACCTACCGTTCTTTCTTTCTCTTCATTAAATCCATAATAAGAATCACCAGCATTAATTATTTTTTCAATAATTCTCGGATCTGTAAAAGCAGTTAAACCTCTATCATATTGTAAACCTGCAGCTGTAAATTGGTCGCTGGTTCTGTCTACCACTCTCATTTCAGTTCCAAATAAACCTTCAACCTCATGCTTATCGTTGAAGATATTTCTGTAGTTCACACTATTTCTTAAATTATAAGAAGTCATGTCATTTGTAAACTTTCTTAAGAATCCTCCATTTGGCAAAACAGATTCTTTTGGTGCAGTTAAATCATTTGGATCTTGATATAAAAAGATATTCTGGTCTCTTACTAAGGTATTTACTCCGTCTTCTCCATCAGCAGTACCTGCTTTATAAGCTCCGACAACATTTGAACCTTCTAAGATTTTATGCTCACGACTTGTATTGGCATAACGAGCTGAACCGGTCAAATTATAAGTTAAGTGCGGAGTAATTTTATAATCTAAATCCAATTGAAAACGAATATCTTTTACCTCAATTTCCATGAAATTATTGGCCAATTCGTTTATGATATTCATTTTCGCCCAGTTATTTCTGTAGTATTCCAAATTACCATTTTCATCATAAGGACGGAATGTTCTGCTTGTATTTAATACATAATTGAATGGATTGATATCAAAATCACGAGTTACTTTTCCAAAAACAACATCTTTTTCACTTTCGTAACTTCCAGGAGCGCCTTGATCTCTAATAGACGCTAATGTAGATAGCGTAACATTTAATCGATCGTTTACATAAAAAGTCCCTTTTATATTACTAGAGATTTGTTTTACATCATCAGCAATAGTCCATCCTGGATCTGTATAATAGCCTAAAGAAGCATAAAACGTATTGTTTTTTCCACCTCCAGAAAAACTTAAAGAGTGATTTTGTGTAATTGAAGGTCTAAACAAAACGCTAAACCAATCTGTATTTGCCTGCTCATACTTCTTCAAGAAATTATTACGGCTTACAGGATCGTTATTTACTAAATAAGTTCCTGTTTCAGGATTATAAGTGTTTATCGCTCTTCCTAAAATATTGTATGCTCCCCCATATCTGCCATTTACTGTTGTAGGCAAATCCAAATATCCTTTGGCTTCCATTTCTTTAAAAATACTCATTGATTCCTGAGAATTTAGAATATCAAACTGGCTATAATTCGGAACCGTTCTTACGGTTTGCTCCAATCCGTAACTAATTTTTAGCGGAGAATCTCTTCGCCCCTGTTTTGTTGTTACAACCACAACACCGTTTAACGATCTTGAACCATAAATTGACGTAGCCGATGCATCTTTAAGAATCTCAATACTTTGAATATCGTTTGCACTTAAACCTGCTACAGATGAACTTAATAATGTCTCTGAATTTCCAGATGCTAGATCAGCAAATGACATATTGATAATATCTTCTTGAACAACACCATCAATCACCCACAGTGGCTTTGTATCTCCAAAAATGGAAGACGATCCACGAACTGTAATTTTAGGAGCTGTACCAAAAGTTCCTGTAACATTTTGTACTGTAACCCCCGCTGCTTTTCCTTCGATCATTCGGCTTACGTCAACTACACCATCTATTTTTAATTCTGTACCAGAAATTTTACTAATCGCTCCAGTAAATGTTCTTTTTGAAGTTTTTTCGTATCCTGTTGTAACCACTACCTCTTTAAGATTCTGTCCTGCTTCGGTCAAAACAATTGTTGGCGTAGTATTATCGATACCAATTTCTTTAGTTTCCATACCAACATAAGAAATAACTAGACGGTCTACATTAGCAGGCATTTCGATAGCAAAGTTTCCATCAAAATCTGTTAAAACAGCCGTTTTTGTACCTTTTGCCATAACAGTAGCACCAGGAAGCGGACTCCCTGTCTGGTCTGTTACTTTTCCTTTAATAATAGGTCCAAAAGCTAAAGCCTCAAACAAAGAATCATGATTGTTTGCGTAAGAAAAAGAATTAATTGTATTCTTTTGAAGCACAATCTGATTGCTTACTTCTGAAAAATTAATATTAAAAGGAACCAATATTCTGCTAAGTATACTAGCAAGAGTTTCTTGATTTGCTTCTATACTAACCTTCTCTCCCAATTGGGGAAGTCTTGAGTTATAAGAAAATTTTACATGAGCAGACTTTTCAATTTTTGATAAAGCATTGTCTAAAGTTAGGTTGTTAACTGTAATAGTTACTTTAGTATCTAATTTTTTCTGCCCATTTACATTATTTGCGAGAGTAACGCTTGAAAACACAAGCGCTAACACAAACTGAAACAGCGTTATTTTCATGATTTGGTGAAGTAATCGTTGCTTAACAACAGGTTTTTTCATAATTTTGGTTTGTTTTGATTAATACTATTCGAGTGTATTTTAAGAAACATCATAAATTACACTTTACAGAGTGTAATTTATTCACATTTAAGTGTCGGTAATGTTACAGCATTCTCGGCACTTTTTTATGTATTCATTTTTTACATAGGCAGTTACATTTTATTCTTAGTTTTTTAATTGGTTAAATGTTGGTAGTTATTGAATCGAATTTCGAACTCTAGTTACAGCCAGAAGTCGTAATTACAATCTGATTTCCATTCATTTCATAATTGGTATCATTGCCAATGCTTTTACAAATTATTTTCAGTTTCTCAGCTAGTGGCTGATCGCTTAAAGAAGTCGTCAATCGGCAATCTTTTAATTTATCATGCGGAAAATCGATATCTACTAAATAGGCCTGCTCTATGGTTTCCAGAATTTGTTCTACAGGAATATCAGTAAATTCAAAACTTAATTGCTCGATATTTCTAACACTATTTACTAAAATTCGATCTTCTGTAATATTGGTTATTTTATTAAAAACCAATTCCTTACGAGTAAAACGTAATGCTTGATTAGGCAGTAAAACAATTTCTTTGTTTTCTGTAGCACGAACTAAATCATTAGACTTTACCTTAACTTTACCGGTGCGAACTAAAACTTCAACATTTTGCTGATCTGGATACGCTTTTATTCTAAAGCTTGTACCGACAACTCGAGTTACAATTTCGTTAGCATAAACAAAAAAAGGCTTTTTAGGATTTTTACTAATTTCAAAGAAACCTTCGCCGGATAAATACACCTTTCTTTCGTTTCCGGTAAAGATTTTAGGGTAACTTAATTTACTTTTGGGCTGTAATAAGACAGAACTTCCATCAGACAAAGAAATGATCTGTGATTTTTCAGAATTGTTAGTCTGTTCTACCAAACCTTCATCATTATCATCAATCAGTTCGTTGTAAGTAACAACATTATCAGTCGTTATGATGTTATTTTTAAAAAACCAAATAGAGAAAATACCAACTAGAATCGCAGCTGCAATCCCACTGATCCAGTATCTCTGCAGTTTAAGTTTTTTGTTTTTTGCAGTTTTTTGAGAAAGTTCTTCTCTTTGTTCAATTTTACGCCAAGTTTCCTGTAAGGCTTCATGAACTTCATTTGTAGATAAGTTAGCTTCTGGAACTCGCATCGCCAACAAAACAAGTCTTGCATCTTCTACAAGTTTAGCTCTTTGACGATTTTCTAAAGTCCATTCTTCCCAGCCTTGTTCATCAATTTTAGAAAGAATCCATAATTGAAAAGATTCATCGGCTAAGAAGTCTTCTATTTCAGTATAATTGTTACGTTTTTGCATCACACTATTAAGGGTTACAAAAACATAGAGGACAGTTTTTTTATTATATACTCACCTATTTAAGATTTTTTTTTGATTTTTTCTTAAATTTTTAAAAAACCCCTGAGGATAAAAGGGCTAGAAGCGGAATACTGCCTTTCCATTCTTTGCGAAGACTTAGCAGACCACGATGCAAAAGATTACTAGCTGACTGATAGTTTACATCTAATAAATCGGCTATTTGATCTACGCTTAATCCTTGGTGGTAGCGCAAATACAAAGCTTCTTTCTGTCGGCCAGGCAAATCATTTAATAATTTATTCAACAGTAAAACACGTTCGGCTGTTACTTCATCTTCAACCAATTCATTTTCTATAGAAAAGTCAAAAAGAAATTCTAAAACATCAGTAGTAGTGGTTTTTCTAAACACATGATCTCTTTCATTTAGACGCGCAATTCTCTTGCGAACACTAGAAAGCAAATATGCCTTAACAATAACATTATCCTGCAGAGCATCGCGATAAAGCCAGATATCGGCAAAAACATCTTGAATACAATCTTGAACTTTTTCAGCATATGGACAAAGCGAATTGCCATAACTGATTAAGTCTCTATAATACTTTTCAAAAAGTAAAGAGAATGATTTCTCGTTACCGTTCTTCAAATTATTCCACAGAATAAAATCGTCTAAAACTTTATTTTTTAAAATTTGACTCATATAAAAATGCTTGGGGCGTAAAAATCAATTCGTTACAACAATTCGATTCGTTACATGAGATTATCACTTAAAATTTTGATTTCTTTTTGCTTTTCAATGGTTAATATAAATTTAACAAAACTTAAACAACTGTTTTACATTTTATTTTATTTACCGAAAATCAGAAAGGATACAATTTTAACATTATTTTTTGTTTTTGTGTTATAAATATAGGAAAATCAAACAATCAAACTCTAACTAATTACAAAAAATCGTAGTTTTTTCTAAATTTATCAATATTTGCCCTTCATTTTTTGATTAAACTTAAATTTACCATAATTTAAATTTTAATTAACTAATGTGCTTTTATTTGTTCTTGTTCTGAAAATCTATTACAGAATTGTTTACTTGTTTCTAACAAAAAAGCCCTACTGTAAAACAGCAGGGCTTCGATTTTATTTTTAAGTTTGTTTAAAAAGCTACATTCCATCTAGGAAGCTTACCATTTTCATCTAAGAAATTTTGTAAAACCTGTCCTTCAACAGCAGTTGGAATTGCCTTTGCATCGGCATTGAACGTTTCATACCAAGCTACTTCAAGCTCAGAAATGTTTTCTAATTTCATTTGAGCTGGCCAAGAATATTTTCTTCCTGTTTTAGCAAACTGATGTCCGTTTACGATTTTATCGTACAATCCGCCATTTTTACTTTTTAAAGTTCCGTCATTCTGAACAGTTCCTGTAGAACCAACCATAATAAGTTCTTTTGCATCACCTTCAACAGCGTAAACAACAAAAATTCCAGCACTACCTTCTGGAGCGTTGCAAGCTTCCTCTAAACTATCATTTACAGTAAAAGTAAAACTGTTTGTTGATTTAAATTTTTCTAATTCTTTGTACATATTTCTTTTTTAAGCCTCTAAGATACTGAGGTTCCAAGATGCTAAGATTTTTATTTTATACCTCAGTCTTTTAAAATGTAAAAAAGTCTCAACTAAATATTGAGACTTTTTTGGAATTTATTATTTTAAAGATTGGAGTTTATTATCCAAGTACTTCTTTTACTTTTTTACCAATTTCAGCTGGTGAATCAACAACGTGAATTCCGTTGTCTCTCATGATTTGTTTTTTAGCTGCAGCTGTATCATCAGAACCACCAACAATTGCACCTGCGTGACCCATTGTTCTACCAGCAGGAGCAGTTTCTCCAGCGATAAAACCAATAACTGGTTTACGGTTACCATCAGCTTTTACCCATCTTGCAGCATCAGCTTCAAGCTGACCTCCAATTTCACCAATCATAATGATTGCTTCAGTTTCTGGGTCGTTCATTAATAATTCAACAGCTTCTTTAGTTGTAGTTCCAATAATTGGATCTCCACCAATACCGATTGCTGTAGTGATTCCTAAACCTTGTTTTACAACTTGGTCAGCAGCTTCATAAGTTAAAGTTCCTGATTTAGAAACGATACCAACTGTTCCTTTTTTGAAAACGAAACCTGGCATAATACCAACTTTAGCTTCACCTGGAGTAATTACACCTGGACAGTTAGGACCAATTAATCTTGAATTTCTTTCTTTAACATAATTATTTGCTTTAATCATATCTGCTACAGGAATTCCTTCTGTAATAGCAATAATTACTTTAATTCCAGCATCAGCAGCTTCCATAATTGCATCAGCAGCAAAAGCTGGCGGAACAAAAATGATAGAAGTATCAGCACCAGCTTGATCAACAGCGTCTTTTACTGTATTAAAAACTGGACGATCTAAATGGCTTGTACCACCTTTTCCTGGAGTAACACCTCCAACAACATTAGTACCGTACTCAATCATTTGAGAAGCGTGGAAAGTTCCTTCGCTCCCTGTAAATCCCTGAACAATTATTTTGGAATCTTTATTAACTAAAACACTCATGATATATATTTTATGTAGTTTTTAAATTTGTGTTGCAAAAATAAGGTTTTGTAATGTATTTTGCCTCTTTTATTGTCAAAAAAATATTAAGAAAATTGACTCATTTGATAACCTCTATAAAGTTTATCATCTTTTATCTGCCAAATTGTTGCAAAATGCGCTAAGAGCATTTCTTCTCGCGGATTTTCTATTGTTTTTACAAAATGAGAGTAACGTACTGATACTAAATCATCTTCAGAAATAATATGGCTTATCCTAACTTTAGAACGCACATATGCGCGACTTAGATCATTAGCCATTTCAACTATGGCACCATAGTCCATCTGAATAAAACCTTTACTGCTATTCCATTCCAGTATAACGTCAGGATGCAGATAAGTTTTTAAAATTTCACTATCAATTAAGGCATCTGACTTATAAAATTTCTGAACAAATTCTTTAATAGACATATTACTTCAATTTACTTAAAATTTCAGGAATCTTCTTGATATTGGCTAATTGTTTCAATTTTTCTCTAGATTCTTCAATTGGAGTACCGAAATAAGATTTTCCTCCTTCAACAGATTTAGTAACCCCTGTCTGGCCCATCACAACGGCTTTTGCGCCTATTGTAATACCGCTTGTAGTTCCTACTTGTCCCCATAAGGTAACTTCGTCTTCTACAATTACACAGCCAGCAATACCAGTTTGAGAGGCAATCAGACATTTTTTTCCAATTACAGTATCGTGTCCAACATGTACTTGATTGTCTAGTTTAGTTCCCGCACCAATTGTTGTATCTCCAGTAACACCTTTGTCAATTGTACACAAAGCACCAATACCAACATTATCTTCAATAACAACTCTTCCGCCAGAAATTAGCTGATCGAAACCTTCTGGACGTTTTTTATAATAAAAAGCATCGGCTCCTAAAATAGTTCCAGCATGTATAATAACATTATCGCCAATTACAGTATGATCGTAAATAGAGACATTAGAGTGTATTAGACAGTTTTTACCGATTTTCACATTGTTACCCACAAAAGTATTGGGCTGAATTACAGTTCCTTCTCCTATCTCTGCAGAAGAAGCAATAGCAACATTAGCAAACTGAAATGGCTTAAAATGTCTCGTAAGAATATTGAAATCTCTAAATGGATCATCAGATATTAACAGCGCTTTACCCTCTGGACATTCTACTTCTTTGTTTATCAAAACAATAGTTGCTGCCGATTGTAAGGCTTTATCATAATATTTTGGGTGGTCGACAAAAACAATATCTCCAGGCTCCACAACGTGTATCTCGTTCATGCCTAAAACTTGAAAGTCTTTGTCTCCAATAAATTTGCAGTTAAGCAAATTGGCAATTTCTTGTAAAGAATGACTCTTTGGAAATTTCATATAGTATAATTAGAAAACTTGTAAATTAGAAAATGAGTCAATTAGAATGTGAATATACAAAATTATGCCGACTCACAAATTATCTAATTGACTCATTGTCAAATTATCTTAATTAAAATAACTATTCCTTTACACGCTCCATATAAGAACCTGAAGCAGTATCGATTTTAATTTTATCACCTTCGTTAATAAATAACGGAACGTTGATATTAGCACCAGTTTCTACAGTAGCATTTTTAGTTGCATTAGTAGCAGTATTTCCTTTTACTCCCGGCTCTGCGTAAGTAACTTCAAGAATTACAGATGCTGGCATATCTACTGATAATGGTAAATCAGTTTCAGTATTAATTTGAACCATTACGTTTGTTCCTTCTTTTAACAAATCTGGAGCATCCAAAATATTTTTGTTTAAAGAAATCTGTTCAAATGTCTCAGCGTTCATAAAGTGAAACTCATCTCCTTCTGGATATAAAAATTGAAATGTATGTGTTTCAACTCTAATAGTATCAATTTTATGACCTGCAGAAAAAGTATTGTCTAATACTTTACCTGAAGTTAAACTTTTTAGTTTTGTTCTTACGAAAGCTGGACCTTTTCCAGGTTTTACGTGAAGAAATTCAATAATTTTATAGATATCGTGATTAAATTTAATACACAATCCGTTTCTAATATCTGATGTAGACGCCATTTTGTTTATTTATTTTAGATTTTAGAGTGTAGATTTTAGATTCATTTAAGACTTAAAATCAACACATTTTTAAATGTTTCTTTATTCTTAGTTTAGAAATCTAAAATCAGAAATCTAAACTCTAAAATTTAATAATTACCCGAGTAACCTTTCATAATTCCTCGAGACGAATTTCTGATAAAATCTAAAATCTCATCTCTTTCAGGAGTCGCTTCCATTTCTGCTTCAATAATGCTTAAAGCTTGAGTTGTATTGTAATTCTTTTGGTATAAAATTCTATAAATTTCCTGAATTTCTCTAATTTTTTCAGTAGTAAATCCTCTTCTTCTTAAACCAACAGAATTAATTCCAACATAAGACAAAGGCTCTTTTGCTGCTTTTGTAAATGGCGGAACATCTTTTCTTACCAAAGATCCTCCAGAAATCATAGCATGATCTCCAATATGAATAAACTGGTGAATCGCAGCTAAACCACCAATAACAGCGTGATTTCCAACAACTACGTGACCTGCTAGAGCAACACCATTTACAATAATGGCATTATTTCCAATTTCGCAGTCATGGGCAATGTGAGCGTAAGCCATTACTAAACAATTGTTTCCAATTATAGTTTGACCAGAAGCAACTGTTCCTCTATTTATTGTTACGCATTCTCTAATAGTACAATTATCACCGATAATAGCAAGAGAATCTTCACCTCCAAATTTTAAATCTTGTGGCACTGCAGAAATTACAGCTCCTGGAAAAATATTACAATTTTTTCCAATTCGAGCTCCTTCCATAATGGTCACGTTTGAACCAATCCAAGTACCATCACCAATAACAACATTATTGTGAATTGTTGTAAAAGGCTCTATTACAACGTTTTTAGCGATTTTCGCGCCTGGATGAACATATGCTAATGGTTGATTCATCTGTATGTTTTATATTTTTAATTAAAATATTCTGATTTGAAGCAACAAACCTAAACAATAAATTTGATAATTTATTATTGTTTTCTTGCTATTTGTGCCATTAATTCAGCCTCAGTTACCAATTTACCATTTGCATAAGCATTGGCTTGCATATGGCAAATTCCTCTTCTGATAGGAGAAATTAACTCACATTTGAAAATTAAAGTATCACCAGGCAATACTTTGTGTTTAAATTTAACATTATCAATTTTCATGAAGTATGTCAAATAATTTTCAGGATCTGGAACAGTGCTTAATACTAAAATTCCGCCTGTTTGTGCCATTGCTTCAACAATTAATACACCTGGCATAACTGGAGCTTCTGGAAAGTGACCAACGAAGAAATTCTCGTTCATCGTAACATTTTTCAATCCTACTACATGACGATCAGACATTTCTATAATTCTGTCAATTAGCAAGAATGGCGGTCTATGAGGAAGCATAGACATGATTTTATGAATATCCATCAATGGTTCTTGATGCAAATCATAAGTTGGAACATGATTTCTCTGCTCTATTTTGATAATTTTTGCCAGTTTTTTTGCAAACTGAGTATTTACAAAGTGACCTGGTTTGTTAGCAATGATTTTTCCTTGAATACGCACTCCAATAAGAGATAAATCTCCAATTACATCAAGCAATTTGTGTCTTGCCGCTTCGTTTGGATAATGCAAAGTAAGGTTATCTAAAACGCCGTTTGGTTTTACAGAAATCTCTTCTTTACCAAAAGCTTTCTTTAAATTTTCCATTGTAGATTCAGAGATT
Source organism: Flavobacterium ustbae (assembly GCF_003946915.1). Lineage (GTDB taxonomy): Bacteria > Bacteroidota > Bacteroidia > Flavobacteriales > Flavobacteriaceae > Flavobacterium > Flavobacterium ustbae. Next base: position 144,486 of record NZ_RPOC01000004.1, on the reverse strand, counting down.
TCTTTATCTACATAAACGATTGCATTGTTTAAATCTCCACCTTTAATAAGACCGTGTTCTAACAAAGACTCTAATTCATGAAGAAAACTAAAAGTTCTAGAGCTTGCAATTTCAGATTTAAAATCGGCTAGACTTTTAAGAGTAGCATTTTGAGTACCTAAAACTTTTGTACCAAAATCTACCATAGTTGTAACTTGATATTCATCGCTAGGCATCACAAGAATTTCGCTTCCTGTAGCTTCGTCTGTAAATGAAATAACTTCTTTTACCACATACACATTACGGTTAGCGTCTTGCTCTTCGATTCCTGCTTTTTCTATAGCTTCAACAAAATATTTTGATGAACCATCCATAATAGGTAGTTCAGAAGCATTCAATTCAATAATGACATTATCCAAATCACATCCAACAACTGCAGCTAATACGTGTTCTGGTGTCTGAATTTTTACACCAAGTTTCTCAAGATTTGTTCCTCTCTGAGTATTAACAACATAATTAGCATCAGCTTCAATGACTGGTTGACCTTGCAAATCTACTCTTACAAAAGTGAAACCATTATTAACGGGTGCAGGTTTAAAAGTCATTGTAACTTCTTTTCCAGTGTGTAAACCAACTCCTGTTAGCGAAATTTCATTTTTGATGGTCTTCTGTTTAACCATTATTTCCATTTTTTGGGTTTATTATTTGTTTTTTTAATTCTTCAACTTCAGCCACAATTTTAGGCAGATTCTTAAAATGAACATACGATTTATTAAAATCAGTATATCCAAGAGATGGAGTTCCTTGTAAAACTTCATCATCTTTGATGTTTCTGGCTACACCCGACTGTGCTTGAAGCCTAACATTATTGCCTATTATTAAATGACCTGCAATACCAACTTGCCCACCAATCATACAATTTTCGCCAATTTTTGTAGAACCTGCAACACCACTTTGAGCAGCTATCACAGTATTTTTTCCAATTTCTACATTATGGGCAATCTGAATCTGATTGTCTAGCTTCACTCCTTTTCTAATTATAGTAGAACCAAGAGTTGCTCTGTCTATCGTAGTATTAGCACCAATATCTACGTTATCTTCAATAATAACATTTCCAATTTGAGGCACTTTACTGTATTCACCATTTTCGTTTGGAGCGAATCCGAAACCATCAGCGCCGATAATAACGCCAGAATGTACCGTACAATTGTTACCAATAACAGTTTCTGAGTAAATTTTTGCACCTGCAAAAACATACACATCATTACCTATCACAACATTATCTCCAATAAAACTGTTTGGATAGATTTTTACATTATTACCTAAAACTACATTTTGTCCGATATAACTAAAACTTCCTAAATAAAGATTTTCACCGTATTTAGTACCTTCAGACATAAAAGACTGAGGTTCGATACCTGTTTTATTTAATTTTACCTGATTATAAAAGTGTAGAAGTTTAGAAAACGCTGCATAAGCATCTTCCACTTTAATTAGTGTAGTTGTAATTTCCTGTTCTGGAATAAAGCTGTCGTTAACAATTGTCACTGTCGCTTTTGTAGTATATATAAAGTTGATATACTTTGGGTTAGCCAAAAAAGTAAGCGATCCTTCGTCTCCTTCTTCGATTTTAGAAAGCTTAGAAACTTCTGCATTGGGATTCCCAACAACTTCTCCTTCTAAAATTCCTGCTATTTGTTCTGCTGTAAATTTCATCGCGACAAAAATATAAAAAATAGGATTTAAATGTTAATTTTATATAAGTTGTTTTGGGAAACAGATATAATATTTTGTTACCAATTTAGATAACGATTTCAAATTCAGCTGATCAGAAGCTTCAACGACATCCTCAATTGTTTTATCTTTTTTCAAAATACGGATAGGTTCTGCTTCTTTACTGTAAGCTTGATTTTTAATTTTTCCTCTAAAAATGAAATATCCTGCTTCTAATTGTGAAATATGATGTTTAGCGGCAAACTGCTCTTTTAATGATTGAGATTCTTCCATCGGGACTTTCTCTGCACTCATTTTAATTTTAAGCAAATCTCTGTTAATGATCATTTTACTCAAAGTGCTTAAAACAAAATCGTCTTGTCTCTGCCAAGCTTTTAAGGCACTAATAATATCAAAATCATCTAATTGCGAAAATAAATCTAATTTTTCGGCATCAAAATCTTCAAGAGTAACTTTATTGTGCATAAAATAAGAAAGCGGTTCACTGCAAGGAAGATCTACTCCTTTTAAAACCAGTTCTTTGGCTCTTTTTAAGACTTTCATCAAAATTAACTCCGCAACCAAACTTGTTTTATGCAAATAAGCCTGCCAATACATTAATCTTCTAGAAAGTAGAAATTTCTCAACAGAATAAATTCCTTTTTCTTCGATTACCAAAACATCATTTTCAACATTCATCATCTGAATCAAACGTTCAGAATTAACATTTCCTTCTGCAACACCTGTATAAAAACTATCACGTTTTAAATAATCCATACGATCCATATCTAATTGGCTCGAAATTAATTGCAGCATGAATTTTCTATGATATTCTCCTTTAAAAACCTGAATCGCCAAGCTTAATCTTCCGCCAAATTCTTCATTTAACTGATTCATAAACAAGAGCGAAATAGCTTCATGATGCACATCTTCTACAATACTTTTTTCCATTGCATGAGAAAATGGCCCATGCCCTATATCGTGAAGCAAAATCGCTATTAAAAGTGCATTTTCTTCTTCTTCAGAAATTACAACATCTTTAAAACGAAGCGTATCAATCGCTTTTTTCATGAGATGCATGCATCCTAAAGCATGATGAAAACGGGTATGATTGGCTCCTGGATACACTAAATACGATAACCCCATTTGAGAGATACGGCGTAGACGCTGAAAATAAGGATGCTGAATTAAATCGTAAACCAGCTCGTTCGGAATCGTTATGAATCCATATATAGGATCATTGAATATTTTTAATTTATTGATCTGAGTCACAGTCTGGTTATTTTTTTGGTCAACAAATATAAGTAAATAAGTATAAAGAGTCTGGTGTTTTTTATTTAAAAATAATAATTGAAATTAGGATGATTATCAATAAAATACATTTAAAATTGTTAAAATTCAAAATAAATTCATGCCTTGCATTTGGTAATTTTATACTATTTTTAATACTTTTTAAGTTCTATAACTTTAAATTGCAGTAAAATTAAATTGATTTATGGATAAGATAAAAATACTTTGGGTCGACGATGAAATCGATCTTTTAAAGCCTCATATATTATTTCTCGAAAAAAAGAATTACGAAGTTACCACTTGTAATAACGGACTTGACGCGATCGCTCTATTTGAAGAAGATAATTTTGACATTGTTTTTCTAGACGAAAACATGCCCGGAATGAGCGGATTGGAAACGCTTTCTGAAATGAAAGAAAAAAAATCAGCAATTCCGATGATTATGATTACCAAAAGCGAAGAAGAATATATTATGGAAGAAGCCATTGGTTCTAAAATCGCTGATTACTTGATTAAACCTGTAAATCCGAACCAGATTCTGTTGAGTTTGAAAAAAAACTTGGATGATTCTAGATTAATTACAGAAAAAACAACTTTAGATTATCAGAAAGAATTCAGAAAAATTTCGATGGAATTGGCGATGGTTAATTCTTATGAAGACTGGGTTGAACTTTACAAAAAACTAATTTTCTGGGAATTAAAGCTAGAAGATATCAACGATACAGCAATGATCGAAATTTTGGAGTCTCAAAAAGTAGAAGCCAATTCGCAATTCGGAAAATACATCGAAAGAAATTACGAAGACTGGTTTGAGCCAAAAGCAGAAAAACCAATCATGTCTAATACTCTTTTTAAAGAATTGGTAGTTCCTGAAATTAAAAAGAAGGAAAAACCTATTCTTTTTGTTGTAATTGACAATCTTCGTTATGACCAATGGAAGGCTTTTGAAAGTGTAATTTCCAATTATTACAAACTAGAAAAAGAAGTTCCATACTACTCTATTCTTCCAACTGCCACACAATATGCCAGAAACTCGATTTTTTCAGGTTTAATGCCTGCTGAAATGGAAAAAAAGCATCCAGAATATTGGAAAAATGATGTTGAAGACGGAGGAAAAAACCTTTATGAAGCAGAATTTTTATCGGCTCAGTTAAAACGTTTAGGCTTAAATATTAAGGAAGATTATTTTAAAATCACAAATTACGCTGGAGGAAAAAAGTTAGCCGAAAACTTCAAAGCCTTAAAAGGAAACGACTTAGTTACGGTGGTTTACAACTTTGTTGATATGCTTTCTCACGCCAAAACAGAAATGGAAGTGGTGAAAGAATTGGCTTCAGACGATAAAGCGTATCGTTCTTTAACACTAAGCTGGTTTAAAAATTCTCCTTTATTAGAAATTATTCAGCAGGCACAACTTTTGGGCTTCAAACTGATTTTAACAACAGATCACGGAACAATAAATGTAAAAAATCCGTCGAAAGTTGTCGGCGATAAAAACACAAGTCTGAATTTACGTTACAAAACTGGCCGTAGTTTAACTTACGAACAAAAGGATGTTTACGTAATTAAAGAACCTAAAACCATTGGTTTACCTGCAATAAACATGAGCAGTTCGTTTATTTTTGCTAAAAATGATTTCTTTTTGGCTTACGTAAACAACTATAATCATTATGTAAGCTATTATAAAAATACGTACCAACATGGCGGAATTTCTCTAGAAGAAATGATTATTCCATTCTTGGTTTTTAATCCTAAATAAAAATAATTTTGCCACAGATTACAGTGATTATTTGGATTAGAAAAATCCGCTTGATCTGCTAAATCTGCGAGAATAAATTTATTCTCGCAGATTTAGCAGATTTTAGAGATAAAATAAAAATCTTTTTTAATCCTTATAATCTGTGGCAAAAAATAATTACGCTTTCGCGAAAGCCATCAAAATTTTAATAATTTCTACAAATTCTTTAGCAATTATAATTATCAATTCATGAAAATTAGTGAAATTCGTGGCATAAAAAATAACCAAAAATGACGATCACATTTACTTTAGATCAAATTAAGGAAACTGCACAGCAGATTTTAGATTCCAATCCTAATAAAATCATTCTTTTTAATGGAGAAATGGGTGTTGGCAAAACCACTTTAATCAAACAATTGTGCAAAAGCCTTGGAATTACAGACGCAACAAGCAGTCCAACTTTTTCTTTGGTAAACGAATATCAGATTCCGAACGGCAAAAAAGTCTATCATTTTGATTTTTACAGAATTAAGCAAGAAACCGAAGCTCTGGATATGGGCGTAGATGATTATTTATATTCTGGAAATTGGTGTTTTATCGAATGGTCTGAAAAAATTGAAAATCTAATTCCAGAACAACATTCTACAATTACTATTGAATTGCTTTCGGACGGAAAAAGAGAATTAAAACTAGTCTAAATACTTTTTTGAACTCTTATAAAAGATATAGAGAGCTTTATTGAATGTTAAAACATTTCTTAACTTTTGAATTAGAGTATTAGCAGAATTTTTGCATTAATTTTAAAACTTTTTACGTAATTTGTACTCTTAATTTTTTGCGCTATCCATGTCAATCACGTTAACTCCATTTACAAAACAACAATTAATACCGCAGGAAGAAAAACTTGAGGTAGGTCGTTTTAAAAGAGAACTTTTTATCGGAATTCCTAAAGAAACAAGTTATCAGGAACGTCGTATCTGTCTTACGCCTGATGCTGTCAATTCTTTAACCTATGCAGGACACAGAGTAATGATTGAATCTGGAGCCGGAGAAAGTTCGAGTTATACAGATAAAGAATATGCAGATGCTGGCGCAGAAATTACGAAAGACACCAAAAGAGTTTTTGGTTGTCCGTTCTTATTAAAGGTAGAACCGCCAACATTGGCAGAAATCGAAATGATAAATCCAGAAACGGTTATTATTTCTGCTATTCAACTTAAAACCAAAAAGAAAGAATACTTTGAAGCTTTAGCAAAAAAGAAAATTACTGCCTTAGCTTTTGAATATATAAAAGACGAAGACGGATCTTATCCTGCTGTGAAATCTTTAAGCGAAATTGCCGGAACTGCCTCAATCCTTATTGCTGCAGAATTAATGATCACTAACGAATTTGGAAAAGGTCTTTTATTTGGAAATATTACAGGCGTTCCTCCAACTGAAGTTGTCATTTTAGGAGCTGGAACTGTTGGCGAATTTGCAGCAAAAACCGCTATCGGATTAGGCGCAAACGTAAAAGTTTTTGATAACTCCATTACAAAATTACGCCGTCTTCAAAACAATTTAAATCAAAGAATTTTTACTTCTACTATACAGCAAAAAGGCTTATTAAAAGCTTTAAGACGTTGTGACGTCGCTATTGGCGCCATGCGCGGAAAAGAACGCTGTCCGATTGTGGTAAACGAAACAATGGTGGAACACATGAAAAAAGGTGCCGTAATTGTTGATGTCAGCATCGATACAGGCGGATGTTTTGAAACTTCGGAAGTTACTACGCATGAAAAACCAACCTTTATAAAAAGTAACGTATTACATTATTGCGTGCCCAATATTCCTTCGCGTTATTCTAAAACCGCCTCATTATCAATCAGTAACATCTTAACCCCTTATCTGCATCAGATAGCCGAAGATGGTGGTATTGAAAGTGCCATTCGCTGTAATAAAGGCCTTAAAAACGGAATCTATCTTTATCACGGAATTCTAACAAATAAAGCAATTGGCGACTGGTTCGATTTACCAGACAACGATATTAATTTACTTGTATTTTAAGGTAACTTTAATGTACCTTTGCAAAAAATTTATTTCATGAAGTTCGTACACCGTTTTGCATATTATCTGATTGGTCTCGTAATGGGATGTTTTATTGTATCAGGATTTTTTATAGGAAAAGACACTCGCTGTAATTATTTTCCAAATGCAAGAGTTTTAAATAATCTTAGAACAAAACCCTTTCAATATTCTCCAAAAGCCGTTCAGACTCTAAGCGAAAAATGGGTTGATACTGCAGATATCAAAAATACTTTAACGTACGGAGATGTTGATTTTGATCAAAGTAACGTTCCCACAAAAGGAGGAAAACTTTACATCATTGAAGGCAAAACAGTTAAAGATCAAGAAATTATCTTAAAAGTCGTAAACTACGAGAATAAAGCTGTTTTAGAAGAAATCATTAAAAAATAAAATAAAAAATCTTTTGTTTCTCGCAGATTCAAAAGATTTTTTAGCTAAATATTTCTCGCAAAGTCGCAAAGACACAAGTTTTTCACCTTTGTTCCTTTGTTACTCTGCAACTTTGTACCTCAAATTACCATTCTATTTCTCTTAATCCCTTAGATTTCAAAAATTCATTTGTTTGAGAAAAATGTTTATTTCCAAACCAAAATCCTCTATTGGCACTCAAGGGCGAAGGATGTCCAGATTTTAGAATATGATGTTTTGAAGCGTCAATCAAAGCCGCTTTCTTTTGAGCAAAACCTCCCCAAAGCAAGAAAACAACATTTTCTTTTTCAGCAGAAATTTGTTTAATCACAGCATCTGTAAATTTCTCCCAGCCTTTTCCTTGATGACTTCCAGCTTCAGATTGTCTCACCGTTAAAGTTGCATTTAAAAGAAAAACTCCCTGATCTGCCCAACGTTCTAAATTGCCAGTTTTAGGAAGCGGTTTTCCTAAATCAGTTTCTATTTCTCTAAAAATATTATATAATGAAGGCGGAAATGATACTCCGTCGTTTACAGAAAAACATAAACCATTTGCCTGATTGGGTCCGTGATACGGATCTTGTCCAATGATAACTACTTTAACTTCGTCAAAATGGCAATGGTCAAAAGCGGAGAAAATTTGGTTTCCCTTTGGATAGCAAACTTTTGTTGTATATTCTGATTTTACAAATTCAATTAAATCGTTGAAGTATGGTTTTTCAAATTCTTCATTCAAAACAGGTTTCCAAGAAGAATGCATTTTTACGTCCATAATTTTTTTTATGCGAATTTCAGAAATAATTACTTAAAATCAAAAAAGTCAAAAGTCAAAAGTCCTAAGTCCTAAGTCCAAAGTCCAAAGTTAAGTAAATTCATAACTCATAACTTATAACTCATAACTTATAATTTTAATAATTCACAATTGATGAATGTTTTCGTACTTTTGTTTTTACTTTCATAAAGAAATTAAATGATCAGTATTACCGAAAAAACATTACAAGACTTACAATTTCCAACAGTTTTAGAAACCATTTCAGATGGCTGCAACACCGACATTGGAAAAGAAAAGGCTTTACAGATAAAACCATTTAGAGACAAAGAAGAATTAATGCAATCTTTGATGCAGACATCAGAGTATGTATCTTCTTTCCAAAACAATAACGCAATTCCGAATCACGGATTTGATGCCATAACGCATGAAATTAAGTTTCTTGCCATTGAGGACAGTTTTCTTGAAGTAGGAAGTTTTAGAAAAATTGCTAATCTTTCTGCGACCACAAATGTCTTGCTGAATTTCTTAAAAAAATTCGATGACTATTATCCGAATCTAAATGCAAGAGCTTCTCGCGTAGAATTGACTAAAGATATCATAACTGCAATTGACGCTATTGTAGATAAATATGGAGAAATAAAAGATAACGCTTCTCCTACTCTGTCTGGAATTCGCCAGAATATGAATTTGGTTCGCGGAAAAGTCAACCAAAGCTTTGGCGTGGCATTAACCCAATACAATAGTTTAGGGTATTTGGACGATATTAAAGAAAGTTTTGTGCAAAACCGTAGAGTTTTAGCCGTTTTAGCGATGTATCGTCGTAAAGTAAAAGGCTCTATTTTAGGAAGTTCTAAAACCGGAAGCATTGCTTATATCGAACCTGAAGCTACTTTGAAATATTCTCGAGAATTAGCCAATTTAGAATACGAAGAGAAAGAAGAAATTACGAGAATTTTAAAAAATTTATCAAATGTAATTCGTCCGTATCTTCCTTTATTAGTTGAATATCAGGATTTTTTAAGTGATATTGATGTAGTTGCTGGAAAAGCAAAATATGCAAACCGCATTAACGGAATCTTACCAACGATTACCGAAGAAAGAAGATTGTTTTTTAGAGAAGCCTATCATCCGATTTTGTATTTGAATAATAAACAAAAACAAGAAGTTACACATCCGCAGACAATTGAGCTAAAACAAGAAAATAGAATCATTGTTATTTCTGGACCAAATGCTGGAGGAAAAACCATTTCCTTAAAAACGGTTGGGCTACTGCAATTAATGCTTCAATCTGGAATTTTGATTCCGGTGCACGAAAGAAGTGAAACTTTCTTGTTCGATAGAATTCTTACTGATATCGGTGATAATCAATCTATTGAAAATCATTTAAGTACTTATTCATATCGTCTTAAAAACATGAATTACTTTTTAAAGAAATGTAATAGAAAAACTATGTTTTTAATTGACGAATTTGGTACAGGTTCTGATCCTGAATTGGGTGGAGCTCTGGCTGAAATTTTCTTAGAAGAATTTTATCATCGTGAGGCTTTCGGAATTATCACAACGCATTATTCTAATTTGAAAATTTTGGCGAACGAATTACCTTATGCTACAAATGCAAATATGATGTTCGACGAAAAATCTTTAGAACCGATGTATAAGTTAGCGCTTGGCCAGGCTGGAAGTTCGTTTACTTTTGAAGTAGCTCAGAAAAATGGAATTCCGTTTGGATTGATTAATCGTGCGAAAAAGAAAATCGAAGTTGGAAAAGTTCGTTTTGACAAAACCATTGCAACGCTTCAAAAAGAGAGATCTAAACTGGAAAAAACTTCTTTGAATTTAAAAGAAGAAGAAACTCGTGCTCGTGAAGAAAGTAAAAAGATGGAAAACATCAATACTAGAATTCAGCAAAAATTAGAAAGCTATCAGGAATTGTACGACAGTAATCAAAAGATTATTTACATCGGACAAAAAATTGATGATATTGCTGAGAAGTATTTCAACAACAAGAATAAAAAAGAACTGATTGGCGAATTTTTAAAAATTGTTGAGATTGAAAATTCTAAACGCAAAAAAGCAACTCCAAAAGAAGTAAAAGCAAAAGTCGAAAAACAAAAAGAGATTATTGCTGAAGTTCAAGTAAAAGTCGAAGAAATTCGAAAAGAGAAAAAAGAAAAGAAACTGAAACCAGTTGTAGAAAAGCCAAAGCCAATTTTAAAAGTTGGCGACCGAGTAAGAATGCTTGACGGAAGATCTGTTGGAAGTATCGATTCTATCGAAAAAAATAAAGCAACAGTAAATTATGGCATTTTTACTTCGAAAGTAAGTTTGGATGAATTGGAATTGGTTGAAGCGGTTAAAAAGTAAATTTTCAGTCTCAGTGGCAGTTTTCAGTTATGAAAATTGCTAAAAAATAGACCAAAATTAAAATAAAGCGATTTAACAAACGTTTTCTATTTTAAAGTAAAATATCATTACTAATTTTTAAAATTCGATTTAAACCAATTTATGAAAGCTGTTTTTAATTAGAATGTTTTATACAAAATAAAAAATCGATAGATAAAACTAATAAAAAAATTATACACATTGTAGCTTTGTCAAAGTTTAGAACTTTGACAAAGCTTTACTTTTAAAACTATAAAATGGAAAGCCTTCCAAAAAATAAAAAAATAATTCTTTTTGACGGAGTTTGTAATCTCTGCAGTTCTGCTGTACAGTTTATCATCAAACACGACAAAAAAGATATTTTTAGATTTGTAGCATTGCAATCTGAATTAGGAATTTCAATTTGCAAACATTTGGGAATCAGTTTTTCTAAAATGGATAGCATTATTTTATACAATCCTGGAACAGCTTATTTTTATAAATCTTCTGCTGTTATCGAAATCGCGAAAAATTTTGGCGGGCTTTGGAAATTAACTCCAATTTTTAGAATTGTACCGATTTTTATAAGTGACAGAATTTATGATTACGTTGCCAAAAATAGATACAATTGGTATGGCAAAAAAGAAAGCTGTATGATTCCAACGCCAGAGTTGAAATCTAAGTTTTTATAAAATCCAATTAATTTAAAAATTCCAAATTCCAACTTAGTTCTCTTTTTTTTGTCATTTCGAACAAAGCGGAAACATAATCAAAAGCAAAAATCCCAAATTCACATCAAATTGGAAGTTGGGATTTTTGTTTTTGAAATTTAAAAAGAATTTTATCTAATCAATTTTCTGTATTTCAAACGTTTCGGAGTTAAATCACCGCCAAGACGTTTCTTTTTGTTTTCTTCATAATCAGAGAAACTTCCTTCAAAGAAATAAACTTCAGAATCTCCTTCAAAAGCTAGAATGTGTGTACAAATTCTATCTAAGAACCATCTGTCGTGAGAAATAATTACGGCACAACCAGCAAAATTCTCTAAACCTTCTTCCAATGCACGAAGTGTATTTACGTCAAGATCGTTGGTAGGCTCATCCAGTAAAAGTACGTTTCCTTCTTCTTTCAAAGTCATTGCTAAGTGCAAACGGTTACGTTCTCCACCAGAAAGCATTGCTACTTTTTTGTTTTGCTCACCGCCACCAAAGTTGAAACGAGATAAGTAAGCTCTTGAGTTCACTTGCTTTCCTCCCATCATAATCAATTCCTGCCCATCTGCAAAGTTTTCCCAGATAGATTTGTTCGGATCAATATTAGAGTGAGACTGATCTACGTAAGCAATTTTCACCGTTTCTCCAACTGAAAATTCTCCGCTATCAGTAGCTTGTTCGCCCATAATCATTTTGAAAATAGTAGATTTACCAGCACCGTTCGGTCCTATAATTCCAACTATACCAGCCTGAGGTAAAACAAAATTCAAATTATCGTACAATAATTTTTCACCAAAAGCTTTGGCAACATTTTTAGCTTCAATAACATTAGTTCCCAAACGAGGACCATTCGGAATATAGATCTCTAGTTTTTCATCTAGCTGTTTTTGATCTTCATTTAATAATTTGTCGTAGTTCTGTAAACGCGCTTTCTGTTTTGTCTGGCGACCTTTTGCACCTTGACGAACCCAATCCAACTCACGCTCTAAAGTTTTTCTACGTTTAGAAGCCACTTTTTCTTCTTGAGCCAAACGATTTGATTTTTGATCTAACCAAGAAGAATAGTTTCCTTTCCACGGAATACCTTCTCCTCTATCCAATTCTAAAATCCATCCGGCAACGTTATCAAGGAAATAACGGTCGTGCGTTACAGCGATTACAGTTCCCGCATATTGCGCTAAATGCTGCTCCAACCACAGAACTGATTCAGCATCAAGGTGGTTGGTAGGCTCATCCAATAACAATACGTCTGGCTGTTGCAACAACAAACGGCATAAAGCTACACGACGGCGCTCACCTCCTGAAAGGTTTTTAATTGGCGTATCACCTTCTGGAGTACGCAAAGCATCCATTGCAATTTCTAGTTTGGTATCAATTTCCCAAGCTCCAAGAGCATCAATTTTGTCTTGTAAAGCCGCTTGACGGTCCATTAATTTATCCATTTTGTCTGGATCTGAATAATTTTCTTCAAGACCAAACAAGTCATTGATGTCGTTATATTCTTTAAGAACAGCCATTGTTTCAGCAGCCCCTTCTTGAACAATTTCTAAAACAGTTTTAGAATCATCCAAAATTGGCTCTTGCTCTAAATATCCTACCGTATAACCAGGCTGAAAAACAACATCGCCCTGATAGTTTTTATCAACTCCTGCAATAATTTTTAAAAGGGAAGATTTTCCAGAACCGTTAAGTCCCAAAATACCAATCTTAGCACCATAAAAGAAACTCAGATAAATATTCTTAAGAACTGGTTTGTCTGCTCCTTGATAGGTTTTACTCAATTTCTGCATTGAGAAAATTACTTTCTTATCGTCTGACATTTTATTTATTTTAAATTTTGATTATTTTCTATTAACTAAACTGCAATTGATTTTTGCAATTGATATTATCTTTAAATTTTAAACTCTACCTTTCAAAGCATTGAAAACCCAAGCATTAGCAAAAAAACCAACTCCAACAGCTCCAAATCCCCAGCCCGAAACATCACTGTATCTAAAGATTCCAAGACCTATAAGCAACAATCCCATAAGTACCATTATAAAAGTGGCCCATCCTAAAATGGTATTTTTATTCATTCCCATAATTGTATAAATATTTTTATTGGCAAAATTTTAGAAAAGCAAATATCGTGAATTTTAATGGCTTAATTAAAAATTTTATAAAGCATTTCTTTTAGTAAATCTGCTTGTGGTAAGGCATTGGCTCCCACCCCTTTACTTTTAACATCAATATCTCGCAAAGCTCCAACAATCTGACTCACTTTTCGCATTGGGTAGTTTTTTACTGCCAAATCGTACTCTTTTAAGAAATACGGATTAACGCCAAGAGCCGTTGCAACATTTTTAGGGCTTTTATCTTTAAGTCCGTGATATTTGAGAAGCTGAACGAAAAAACCGAATACCAAACCAGTTGTCATAACCAAAGGATATTCTTTCGGATTGTGAGCAAAATTATCAGCTATTTTATACGCTTTCAATTGATTACGTTCTCCAATTGCTTTTCTCAGTTCGAATACATTATAATCTTTACTAAAACCAATATTTTCTTCAATATGCTCAGCGGTAATCATTGTCCCTTTCGGTAAAATAATCTGCAGTTTTTCTAGTTCATTATTGATTTTGCTCAAATCTGTTCCTAGAAATTCCACCAGCATTGCATTGGCTTTTGGATCAATAGTATATTTTTTTCCGGCTAAAACACGTTTGATCCAATCTCCTACTTGATTTTCGTATAATTTTTTACTTTCATAAACTACGCCTTTCTGGCCCAGTAATTTAGTAACTTTTTTACGTTTATCCAGCGTTTTGTATTTATAGCAAAAAACCAATACTGTTGTTTGCATTGGGTTATCTACATAAGATTCTATTTTATCAATTGTTCTTGATAGATCTTGCGCCTCTTTTACAATAACAACTTGACGTTCAGCCATCATCGGATAGCGCTTGGCCGTTGAAATAATATCATCTACAGAAACATCTCTTCCGTACAAGACTGTCTGATTAAAACCTTTTTCTTCTTCGGCTAAAACATTACTCTCAATATATTCTGATAGCTTATCTATATAGTAAGGTTCTTCGCCCATCAAGAAATAGATCGGTTTAATATCTCCGGCTTTAATATCGTTAACAATTTTTATTACTTCGTCCATTTAACTCGATTGCAGATTTTAGATTTTAGATTTCAGATTGAAAACTATAATCTTTAAACTTATTTTATATTTTTGCTTTATGTTAAAGCTAAATTTTCCTTCTTATACTTTCCGATTCAAAAATAGCGAAAATAAAGTGTCTATTTTTGATGAAATCAGGAAAAAATTCATAATTCTTACGCCAGAAGAATGGGTTCGGCAACACGTTGTCCATTTTCTAATGAATGAAAAAAAATACCCCAAATCTTTAATAAACGTAGAGAAAGTTTTAACTATCAACGGATTAAGAAAAAGATATGATGTTGTGGTATTTAATTCTGATGGATCTATACATATATTAGTAGAATGCAAAGCGCCAGAAGTTAAAATATCTCAGGCAACTTTTGACCAAATTGCGCGTTACAATATGACAATGCAGGCACGGTTTTTGAAAGTGACAAACGGACTAAACCATTTTTATTGTCAAATGGATTTTGAAAACGAAAAATATGAGTTTTTGAGAAATCTGCCTGACTATAAAGAAAACCATTAAAATAAATAATTTAAGAACTTTTGGATAAAATAGCAGTCGTCATTTTAAATTGGAACGGTGTAAAATTGTTAGAGCAGTTTTTACCATCTATTATTCAATTTTCTGAAGGAGCGACTATTTATGTTGCAGACAACGATTCTACAGATAATTCTGTCGCTTTCGTGACAGAAAATTTTCCAACCATAAAAGTTGTAAAAAATACGGGCAATCATGGCTTTGCAAAAGGCTACAATGATGCTTTACAACATATTGATGCCGAAATATACGCATTAGTCAATTCAGATATTGAAGTTACAGAAAACTGGCTTCAACCTATTCTTGATACTTTCGAAAAAGAAAAACAGACCGCTATAATTCAGCCAAAAATTCTTGATTTTAAAAACAAAGAATATTTTGAATACGCTGGCGCTGCTGGCGGTTTTATTGACAAATACGGCTTTCCTTTCTGTAGAGGAAGAATATTTGAAACTATCGAAAAAGACAATGGCCAGTATGACGATAATGCTGAATTGTTTTGGGCTTCTGGCGCTTGTTTTTTCATTAGAAAGAACGTTTTTCATGAATTAGGTGGCTTTGATGAAAGTTTTTTTGCGCATCAGGAAGAAATAGATTTATGCTGGCGCGCCAAAAATGAAAGACATACTATAAAATACAATTATCAATCTGTTGTTTATCATGTAGGAGGCGCTACGCTACAACAGGGAAATCCTAAAAAAACGTATTTGAATTTTAGAAATTCACTATTAATGCTGGTTAAAAATCTGCCTGCAAAAGGATTGTTTTTTGTGATATTTTTCCGCATGGTTTTAGATGGGATTGCTGGTATCCGTTTTCTTACACAAGGTAAAATCAAGCATACTTTTGCCATTTTAAAGGCACATTTCTCTTTTTATTGCTTATCTTTAAAATATTTAAAAAAACGAAAAAAATTTCAGATACAGCAATACTATACGGTGAAAAGCATCGTTTTCCTTTATTATATAAAGAAACTGAGCTTATTTAAAGAAATCTTTAACAGTATTCAAAATATTAAAAACTAAATTTGTAATCAAGTCTAATTAAAATTAAATTTATGAGAAAAATAGTTATCGCACTATCAGTATTAATGGCTTTAACATCATGTGTTTCTAAAAAGAAATATGCTGAGTTAGAAGCTAAGAACAAAGAGACTCAAGATTTGTTAAACTCTTGTACTGTAAAATTAAACACGTGCTTAGAAGAAAAAGCTGGATTAGCTGCAACAGCAGACAGCTACAAACAACATAATCAAGACTTAATCAATAGCTCTAAAGATTTAACAATCTTAACTACTAAAGGTGCAGAAAACCTTGAAAAATCTCTTGAAAGTTTAAAAGAAAAAGATTTGAAAATCTCTAGACTTCAAGACGCTCTTACTAAAAAAGACAGTGTAACTTTAGCTTTAGTAACAAGCTTAAAAGGTGCTGTTGGAATCAACGATCCAGACATCGAAATCAATGTTGAAAAAGGAGTTGTATTTATTTCTATCGCTGATAAATTATTATTCAAAAGCGGTAGCTATGAAGTAAGCGACAGAGCAAAAACTGTTTTAGGAAAAGTTGCTAAAGTTGTAAATGACAAACCAGATTTCGAATGTATGGTTGAAGGTCACACTGATAATGTGCCATACAAAAGCAACGGTATTATCTTAGACAACTGGGATTTAAGTGTAAAACGTTCTACTTCTATCGTTCGTGTATTAACAAACGATCTTGGTGTTAACCCAGCTAAATTAATTGCTGCTGGTAGAAGTTCTTATGTTCCTTTGGTTTCTAACGATACTGCAGAAGATAGAGCTCGTAACAGAAGAACTCGTATCGTAGTTATGCCAAAAATCGATCAATTCTATGATATGATTGAAAAAGAAATGAAAAAACAAGCTAAATAATCTTGTTTTACATAGTATAAAAACAGAAAAAGCAGGTCCAAAAGACCTGCTTTTATGTATCCTTAATTTTTTTAATAACCAATTAAATATAAATCAAGAATAGCATTATTTTTAAGTAACTAACTAAATTTTAACATAATAAAGTTACTCATAATTTTTTGTACTTTTATACTTTTAGTGTATTTTTTTACAAAATATCAATATCCCCTTTACCTTCTCTTACGATAACTGGCTCATGTTCAGATAGATCAATTATAGTCGATCCTACATTATCTCCGTAGCCTCCATCTATTACCATATCTACAAGATGCTGCCATTTCTCAAAAATCAATTCTGGATCTGTAGTATATTCTATTACGTCATCTTCATCACGAATAGAAGTTGAAACAACTGGGTTTCCTAACTGACGAACAATTTCTAGTATGATATTATTATCAGGAACACGAATACCAACAGTCGTTTTCTTTTTAAATTCCTTCGGAAGACTATTATTTCCTGGCAAAATAAATGTATAAGGACCTGGCAAAGCTCTCTTTAATATTTTGAATGTAGAAGTATTGATCTGCCTCACATAATCTGACAGATTACTTAAATCATGACAAATAAATGAAAAATTTGCCTTTTCTAATTTAACACCTTTAATTTTTGCGATTTTTTCTAATGCGCGCGAATTAGTAATATCACAACCCAAACCATAAACAGTATCAGTTGGATAAATTACCAAACCGCCATTCTGAAGTACTTTTACCACTTTTGCAATTGCAGCTTCACTAGGTTTATCGGGATATATTTTTATAAATTCAGCCATGTTTTTTGTTTTAAGTTTAAGGTTTCAAATTTCATGTTTCTTAAAGTTACGAAATACTTCAAACTAAAATTTACATTTATCCCACTACATCGAGCTTAGCAAATCGTAGCAGCAATTTCTTCAATCCACCAACTTCAAATTTAATTTCTGCTTTTTTATCTGCACCAACTCCCTCGAGGTTTATAACTTCACCTTTTCCAAAACGTTCGTGCATCACAATATTACCTATTGTCAATTTACTGTCAAATAAATTTGAATTTCCACTAGATGGCGCATTTCCAGAAACCGGTTTTAGCTTACGAATATTCAAATCTGGTTTAGGTTCATTATTCGTAAGATAAGCTGGCGGAGTTCCTCCAACGGGTTTGCTTAACCTTAATTTTGATTTGTCTACATCGCCAAAAATGTCCCCATCAATTGGAGATTTATAACGATAATTCGTTTCAGAAGGTGTCAAATATTCTAAAAATTGTCCATCGATTTCTTCTATGAAACGAGACGGTTCACTATCTGTCAATTTTCCCCAACGATAACGAGATTGAGCATAAGTCAAATACGCCTGATGTTCTGCACGAGTCAATGCCACATAAAACAAACGACGCTCTTCCTCTAGTTCACTTCTCGTACTCATACTCATTGCAGAAGGAAACAAATCTTCTTCCATCCCCACTACAAATACATGCGGAAACTCCAATCCTTTTGCTAAGTGAATCGTCATCAAAGCTACACGATCTTCATCACTCGTATCTTTATCCAAATCTGTTGCCAAAGCCACATCTTCCATGAATTCAGAAAGTGCGCCTCTTGCTCCATCAATTTCTCTTTGTCCTTCAACAAAATCTTTAAGACCGTTTAAAAGCTCTTCTATATTCTGAATTTTTGCCATTCCTTCCGGCGTAGCATCTTTTTTCAATTCCTGAACCAAACCCGTTTTTTTAGCCACGTGATCTGTCAGATAAAAAGCATCCTGATTCTGGTCGATAACTTGAAAACTCTGAATCATGGTAACAAAATCTTTCAATTTGTTTTTTGTACCCGCATTCAGCTTCAAATCGATTTTATCGATATTTACCATTACTTCCCAAATCGAACGTTTGTAATGATTGGCAGCAATGGTTAATTTTTCTACAGTTGTATCACCAATTCCACGTGCTGGATAATTAATAACACGAATTAAAGCTTCCTCGTCTTTCGGGTTAATTACCAAACGCAGATAACATAAAACATCTTTAATTTCTTTACGCTGATAAAAAGACAAACCGCCATAAATTCTATACGGAATATCACGTTTTCTCAACGCATCCTCCATGGCACGCGATTGCGCATTGGTACGATACAGAATTGCAAAAGCACCATTATGCAACTGATTTTGCATTTTCTGCTCAAAAATGGTACTTGCCACAAAACGCCCTTCTTCAGCATCTGTTAAACTTCTATGGACTTTAATTCTTGGTCCAAAATCATTTGCTGTCCAAACGACTTTATCCAGTTTGGTTTTATTATGCTCCATTACCGTATTTGCGGCTTCCACAATATTTCGGGTCGAACGGTAATTTTGTTCCAATCTAAACATTACCACACCTTCATAATCCTTCTGGAAATTCAAAATATTATTGATATTCGCACCACGGAAAGCATAAATACTCTGCGCATCATCTCCAACCACACAAATATTCTGAAACTTATCAGACAAAGCCCTAACAATCAAATACTGAGAGTGATTTGTATCCTGGTACTCATCAACCAAAATATAACGAAAACGGTTTTGATATTTGGCCAAAACTTCTGGAAAACGTGTCAATAATTCGTTAGTTTTTAACAACAAATCATCAAAATCCATTGCTCCAGCTTTAAAGCAGCGTTCTACGTATTGCTGATAAATTTCTCCTAATCTTGGTCGTTTTGCCATCGCATCGGCTTCGACTAATTCAGGATTATTAAAATAAGCTTTCACTGTAATCAAGCTATTCTTATAACTAGATATACGTCCTAAAATCTGTTTTGGTTTATAAATATCCCGATCTAACTGCATTTCTTTAATAATGGAAGAAATCAATCTAGCCGAATCCTGAGAATCATAAATAGTAAAATTGGAAGGATATCCTAAATGATCAGATTCTGCACGAAGAATACGGGCAAATATCGAGTGAAATGTCCCCATCCAAAGGTTTTTAGCCTCTGTTGCTCCCACGATATCCGAAATCCTGTGTTTCATTTCGCGCGCCGCTTTATTGGTAAACGTCAGCGACAAAATATTAAAAGCATCAATTCCCTGATGCATCAAATAAGCAATTCTTATCGTTAAAACTCTGGTTTTTCCAGAACCTGCACCAGCGATAATAATCATTGGCCCGTCTTTCTTTAAAACAGGCGCTCTCTGCGCTTCGTTGAGCTGGTCAATATATTTTTGCATGAAATTTTCTCCTTTTAGGCAAAAATAGCAATTAAAGATGGAAAAAGAAAGTTCCTAAGATGCTAAGCTACTATCCCGAAGCTTCGGGACTAAGTTTTTTTTTTGAAGCCAAACAAAAGGCATTTTATTAGGCATGGTTTCCCGCTTTCGGCTATATCTCTCCTCCCGATTATCATCGGGATACGAGGATACCGCCTCAATCGGGGCTAAAAAACAAACAATTGGCTTTCTTTAAATATTTTTAAACCATATAAGTCATATAAGTTCATTTTAGATATTTTTAAATACTAGGAAAACTTATATGATTTATAATCTTATTAAACAAACTTAAAATATCTTACATAACTTATATGGTTTAAAAATTTACATGATTTTAAAACTTTAGCAAACACAACTAATAATGTTTGCTTATTGAGCTAATTATGATTTAAAAAAATTAATATGATCTTAACTTCAAACAAGACAAAAACTTATAAAATCTTATATAACTTATATGGTTTAAAAATTTACTTAAAGAAAACGTCATAGGCAAATCGAATCAAAGTCCCAACAACCACAATTAAAAAGAAGATTCGAATAAATCCGTTTCCTTTGTTGATTGCCAGTTTTGCACCGAGCCATCCGCCTATTCCGTTGCTAATTGCCATCGGAATGGCAATTGTCCAAATGATTTTTCCTTTAATCATAAACAAACAAATCGAACCAAAATTGGTCGCGAGATTCACCATTTTAGCATTCGCGGAAGCGTGAAGAAAATCAAAACCTAAAAGTGCAATAAAAGCTACAACAAAAAAACTTCCTGTTCCAGGTCCGATAAATCCGTCGTAAAATCCAATAATTATACTGATAACAACTGCATAAAATATTTGTGTCGCTGCCGAATGATCTTTAGCAACGTGCTGTCCGAAGTTTTTCTTGGCGTAAGTATATATAAAAAGCAAAGATAAAACCACAAGCAAAAGCGGTTTCATAAAATCATTGCTGACCATTGTCAAAATAGTTGATCCTAAAAATGCCGACGGAACCGCTAAGCACATCATAATAATCAAGAGTTTCCACTGAATTACTACTTTTTTCAAATACTGAAAAGCAGCAAAAGCAGTTCCGCTAAACGCTGGAATTTTTAACGTTCCAACTACCGTCGAAACGGGAAGATTAGGCAATAAAATTAATCCCATCGGAGTTTGAATCAATCCACCGCCGCCAACAATGGCATCAATAAACCCTGCAGCAAAAGCCGCTAAACAAAGAAAAAGTATTATATATGAATCCATTAAAAAGATTTTTCAGTCTCTGTAAAAAACAAGTTGCAAAAGTACGGCTTCCTTTTTGTTTATTACCATAAATTTAAAGTTGATTTTTGATCAAAAAGTATATTTTTGCTTAAAAATTATTCCAATGGATTTCAACAAAATAATCGAACTTGCGAGTTATACTTTACCAGCCTTAGTTACAGGAGTTGTAGCGTATCGTTTCTTTGAATTACACATTAAAAACAATGACAGAAAACGTGCTTTTTTATTAAACAAACAAGCGCACAAAGAGTCGTTGCCAATACGTTTACAAGCTTACGAGCGCATGACTTTGTTTTTGGAACGTATTAATTTAACTAAACTTTTAATCAGAGTTGCACCAATTTCACCATTAAAACATGATTATGAGAATTTCCTGATCGACCAAATTGAACAAGAATTTGAACATAATTTAACACAGCAAATTTATATTTCTGAAGAATGCTGGACCATCATTACAACTGCAAAAAATGCAACAATACAAATGATTCGTAAAGCAGCGATGAGCGAAAAAGTTGAAAATGCAGATAAACTTCGCGAAGTTATTTTGAATGATTTGTTAGAAAAACAATCCCCAAGTAATGCTGCTTTGAGTTTTATTAAAGCTGAAGTTGCAGACCTTTGGTATTAATAATTTTAGATTGTTGATTTTAGATTTTAGATTCTGGCATTTAACAGCAACAATCTAAAATCTAAAATCTAAAATCAACAATCTAAAATCTTATATCAATATCTTATATCAATATCTTATTATCACTCATCGTTTCAGACTTATTTTGGGCATATTCATAACCTTGCTCCCACCATTCTTTCATCACTTCTTTATTAAAGATCAAAGCATTATCAGTTAGTTTTATTGGAGTGTAGTATAAATTTAGTTTCACATTCTTATTATTTGCCATAAGTTTTCCTATAGCAATATCATGCTTCTCTACTTGATCGAGAGCAATTCGGAATAAATCAATCATCAAAGAAAACGGGTTTTTACCAATAACAGTTTTCGTTGTATTTACTTCTGTTTCTAGAACTATCACATCGATTTCGGTGGCGCCGCGATTGATAGCTTCACGGATCGGAACCAAGCTTGAAAATCCGCCGTCGCCATATTCACAATTATTTTTTTCGACCAAACTCATAAACGGAACATAGTTACTCGATATCCAAGACCATTCGCAAAACTCTTCGTAGGTACAATCTTTAACCGATTTATATTCGGACTCATTTTTGGTAAAATTAGTTACCGTAACGATAACATCTGTTTTAAGCTTTTTGAGTTTATTAAAATCAGAAATAGAAAAATTATTCCTAATGTATTTTTTCAAACCTTTACTTTCTCCAAAAGTTCGTTTTCCTTTAAAAAATTGGCGTATTACATTAAAGTGATTAATTGTCACAATATCAACTCCATCCTTAGTTTTTACAACAAACGGACAAATGTTAAAAATACTCGACATTGTTACGTTGGTATATACAGAATGTATTTTTTTGATATGGCCGAGAGCTAAATGCGGAATCAATAAACTTCCGGTTGAAGTTCCTAAAAACAAGTCGTATTCGTGTTTTTTTTCTTCTATTAAATACTGGGCAACACCGCCGGCAAAAGCGCCTTTACTGCCACCGCCTGAAATAACCAATGCTCTCATAAACTGTAATGTAGGTTTTGTTTTTGGGATTATTTTTTAGAGAAAAGAATATAGTTTTTAGAGAAAAGAATATAGAAAATAGATCAAAGACTTCTTTACTCTTCAATCTTGCATCTCGCTTCTTTCAACTCTTTTCTATATTCTATTTTCTATTTTCTATTTTCTATTTTCTATACTCTTACCTCTATAATTTACTCTTTCAACAAACGATTCAATTGGAACTGTTCATCGGGTGTCAAATTAGGTAAAATTCTATTAAAAGAAGCACGCATTTCAGGATTTTTTAACAAGAGTCTAATCGTATCTCTACCAAATTTTGAAAATTGCCACATATGATGCGTTGTAGCTCCAACTAAGTTGCTCAAAACTTGATCGTTAATTATTTTAAAAGCGATCAGTTTTTCCAAAGCATTTTGTCTTGTTGTGGCTTCGTATTTAGTAGACGAAAATGCAATTAATTCGTTTACCAGAGAATCTTGGTCGCTACTGTAATTCGGTGTTGACAAAGCAAGAGAAAGCCATAAGGTTTTGAGATTAAAATCATTAAAACCAATCCAATTTTTAGATTTGTCCAAATAGGCAGTTCTATGATCTGGAAAATTTCTCCATAACCAATACAACGCAATTTCTTGTGTCTGATACGATTTATCATCCAAAAGTGTTTCGTAATTTGTTCTAAAATCTTCTGGAATTTTAGTTAGAGAGCTCGCAAGATTCTGACGGACACTAATATTATTAGTTTGCATTGCCAAAAGTAAAAGAGCTTTTTTGTCTTCGTATTTTTCATTTTCCAACTGATCGACAACGGCTGCTTTTACCGATTCATAAACATCTGATTCTAAAGTTTTTTTCAAAATAGCTTCTTTCTCAGCCAAAGGTGTTTTTTTCAGTTTATCAATTTCTAAACGCTTTTCAATTGTTTTGTTTTTACTCAATAACGCATTTGCTCTTGGCGTATCAAAAGCGGTAGATTCCAACCAGGTTTTCTGAAAATTTTCCACATCAAAATCAGAGACTTTCTTAATTTCGTCAAAGAAATTTTGCGTGTTCACCGTTTGATAAGCATATTTATTGAGATAATTTTTAATCGCTTTTTTAAATGCTTTATCTCCAATTGATTCGTGCAGAACAAATAACGCCCAAGCTCCTTTTTCATAAAAAGTTAGCGAACTGGCTTTAGGATTTAAAACTGGAATAGTATCGGTACGGGAAGCAAATTTAATTTGCTGTGCCGTGTCGTACAATTTAGAGTAAAAATAATCTTCTCCATAAATATCTTTTTCTGCCAATAAAGCAAAATAAGTGGCAAATCCTTCCTGAAGCCAATGATGCGTACTGCTTTCGGCCGTTATTAAATCGCCAAACCAATGATGCGCCAATTCGTGCGCGTCTACGTTGGTGTAATTTCTATCGCAAAAACCAGTTGAATCTACCACATAGCGCGTTGCAAAAAGCGTTGAAGTCGTATTTTCCATTCCTGCATACAGAAAGTCTCTCACCGGAATCTGTCTGTTAATTTTCCAAGGATATTTTACACCAATTTCTTTTTCAAGAAAATCAAAAATTCGTTTGGAATAGCGATACGTTGGCTCAAAGCGATCGGCATCTTTAGGTTCGAAAAAGTATTCTAAAGGTATTTTACTTTTCGATTTAAATTCTTTTTTATCAAATTTTCCGATAGCCATCATTAACAAATAGGAACTCATTGGTTTTTCCATTTGAAATTGCCAGTGATTTAAATTTCCCTTTGTCGTTTTTTCTTTTAAAATTCCGTTTGCAACTACCTGATAAGTGGCATCATAAGAAATCCCTAAATTAAAAATCAGCTTCTCATTTACATCATCAAAACTAGGAAACCAATTACTGGTATATCTGCCCTGCCCTTGTGTCCAGATTTGCACTTCGTCATTTTCCATATCAACAAAGTACAATGCCTGTTTTGGTTTTGCCGTGTAACTGAAAGTCAAATGATTCTGTCCTTTTTTGAAAGGAAAAATTAATTTCAATTCTTTATTGGTATTGATAAACATGATTTCTTTTTCATCGATTTTTACATTCGAAAATTCCATGTTTTTCGCGTCAAGCGAAATGGTATCAATATCCTGCAAAACCTCAAATTGAAAATCGACAGTTCCTGAAATTGTTTTTCCTTTCGGATTTAATGATAATTGACCTGAAACAGATTTAAAATCAACGTATTTGGTTTGCTGTGCAAAAAGAAAACTGGTGAAGAATAGAAAAATGTATTTCATTGAAATGAATTTGAAGGCGAAATTCCAAAGTTACAAAGGTTTCCTTTACAAATAGAATGAAATTTGTATGTTTACAATATAAAACTGCCAAATCGTGACTGAACCTCAAAAAGCCTTATTTAACTGGAGCAGCGGAAAAGATTCTGCTCTTGCTTTATACAAAACGCTTCAAAATTCTGATTTTAAGATCGAATGTTTACTGACAAGCGTTAACCAACAATATCAGCGCATTTCGATGCACGGAATTCGCGTTGAATTACTACAGGAACAAGCCGAAAGCATCGGAATTCCGTTAAAAATTATCGAAGTTCCCGAAATGCCGACTATGGAAGTTTACGAAAAAGTAATGACCGAAACTTTGATTGAACTAAAACAAAACGGAATAACACATTCTATTTTTGGAGATATTTTTCTAGAAGATTTACGACAATATCGCGAAAATCAACTGGCAAAAATTGGTTTTACAGGTGTTTTTCCGATTTGGAAAATTCCGACTTACGATTTAATTCAAGAGTTTATTTCGCTGGGATTCAAAACGATTGTGGTTTGCGTCAACGAAAAATATTTGGATAAAAGTTTTGTAGGAAGAATAATCGATCAAGATTTTATAAATGATTTGCCTAATAATGTAGATGTGTGTGGTGAAAACGGCGAATTCCATACGTTTACTTTTGACGGTCCAATTTTTTCTAAACCAATTGATTTTGAAATTGGCGAAATTGTGTATCGAAAATATGAAAAGCCAGAAAGACAAGATTCATCAGATACAGCCTGCGATAACAATGACGAAACTGCATTTGATTTCGGATTTTGGTATTGTGATTTAATTAAAAAATGAAAAAGCTGAAAAAGAAAATAAATCTCCTTTTCCAGCTATGCAAAAATGGCTTCGAGATTAAATTACATGGATTGATCAAGCCAAGTTTTAAGGAACCATTTATTATCTTTTAGTTCGAAAATATAATCTGCGTAAATGCCTGTATCAATTCCGCGTTGTTCAATAACGGCTTTGTTTGGTTTTAGGATAACTTTTTGTCTAAACTCCATTCCTTTGTCATCCAATTTTAGAATTCTATAATTCTTTTCAGTCATTGTAACCTCAATATCTTCCAAATTATCGTCAATTGTTTTTATTTTAAAAGGAAATTTTACACGGCTCAATTGAAAGTTTTTATCTTCATTGAATTTCTTAAGAAAGGTGGTAAAATTTTCGCTGTTCGATTTGGCTTTTTGCTGTGCTGTTCCTAATTGGCAAAAAACAGCAATAAATAGAATTGTAATTAATTTTTTCATTATTCGTTATACATTTTAAGCAAGTTCGTAACGGTATTCCAGTTTCGAATTGTTGCGGTTACATTTAATTTTTTCTCTATATAATTTTGATCAAAACGGGTTTTACCAGCGCCAACTGCATATTTTATAAAAATTCTGTTTTCGTCAATACTTGCTTCGTCTGGCTTAAACTGGCTAATTTTTAAATCGTTTATATTTTCTTTTTTTAAAGTCGTTGAAACAAAAGCAACGTATAGCATTTTGGTATCAATATCTTTCTCTTTAAAAAACGGATTATTGGCAAAACAAGATTCTAAATTTTCTTTGGTAATCATGACAACAGGAACTTCATGGCCGAAAACTTTAAAAATTTCCTGTTTGATCATAAAACCAACTTTCGAAGCTTCTTCTTCACTATCTACAAATACATTTCCAGATTGCAGATACGTTCGAATATTCTGAAAACCAAGTTTTTCCAACATTGCTTTCAAAGCCTCCATTTTCATCATATTATGCCCAGAAACATTGATGCCTCGTAAAAGTGCTAAATGTGTTTTCATTTTTGTTCTAATTTAAATTCAAAGATAAAAAAACTATTCATCATCGTCTTCTTCGCTGATTTCAATATCAAACTTCACTAAGAAATCATTGAACTTTTGCTTGTACTTTATTTGCGCTTGTTCTACAATTTCGTCCGCTTCTTCGTTTTCTTCTATCGCATCAAGATTGAACTGTTCTTTAACCCATTTCTGAAATTCTTCTTTGTTTTCGCTTTCTTCATAATATTCTTCGTCTTTATAGAAATAAGCTTTATCAAAATCAACAGAGATTTCAGTATCCAAAGTTAAAAGCTGCATCAGTTTTTGAGTGTTCTCTGCTACAACGTGAACTCCGCCTTCGTCGCCGAAAACCACAATCGGGCAATTATTCAAATCTTTATCAATAAGCCAATACGCATACGAACTTCCTGAACCGTTTGCGCCTGCAAATTCGATAAAACTGTTATAGAATTCTTCTTCTTCAGACCATGTTTTTATGCCCGTTTTATCCTCTGTTATTGTAAGTCCGAAACATTCAGAATAGCTTTCTACGCCATATTCTTGTTCGAATTCATATAACTTAACTAAATCTTGAGGAAGTTTGTAATCCCCAAATTGAACGGCAAATTCTTCTAATGAAAAACTGCTGTTGTAATCTGCATATTCAGTTTCATCTTCATCATTTTCAACAACTTCAGCCGTTAGCATTTCAAACGTTTTTATTGCCGCCTGTTTTACGCAGAAAAACTCAATTCCTTGTGCATTTTCGTCATTCATCCATTGGTATTTCGGATCTCCGTCTTCATTAAGATATTCCAAAATAAGCATAATTTCTTGATCATCGTGACACCATAAAGCACGCATTCTTATACCAAAACCGTTGGCAATTTCTTCAGAAATCTGGCTGTATTTCTTGCCTTCATAATCAAAAGGAATGAATAAATAAGTGGTGCCAGAAATATGTCTAACAATATTGCCGTTCTCTTTTAGTTCCTCATTTTCAGACAAAACTTCGACCATATTGATAAACTGATTACGGAAATCAGCATACATATATTTCTCTTTTTTATCGTAATCTAAAATGGAAAGTCCGTCTTTAAAAACATCGAGATAATTATTGCCCAATACTTCATTGCCATAAGCGGAAATTTCGACAAATGCATTGTCTACAATATCAGATAATTGATGTGTTGAAGGCAAATAATTTTCAACCGTAATGACAGATCCGTCTGTATCTTGAACATTGCTGCAAATTAAAATATCTGGCCTTCCAGCACTAATAATAGCCTGAACGTCTGTAAAACGTTCAAAATGAAACGCCATATCATCGCTGTAAACTAGCCAAGCTTTAAGATCTCCTTTTACAAAAAGTTCTCCGTGATTGTATTCTCCAGCTAACGTATCACATTGCAGACCTCCGCCCAAATAATGAACGCTTCCGAATAAATTGATATTGACTGTGGTTGTTTTTCCTAAGACAATTAAAGCGGGAGAATTGTCTGTGTCGTAAGAACTGATCCATTTTGCAACTGTCAGGTTTCCTTTAAAAATAAATCCTAAAATGAAAATATCAGGATGTTCTTCTGTACTGAAATCCATTTCAAAAAAATCCATTTCGACATCGTGTTCTGCTAACAAAAATATCGGATTTTCTTCGTAATCAGGAAAACGCCAAGTGTCTTCAAAAACATTGTAGATTTTATTATTGCCGAAATCAGTTAGATCTCCAATAATAGTGTGGGCTTCGTGTCGGTTGATTACTTTAAATGTAATGCCCGAAAACACCATTGTTTCAAATGGAACTTTTTCTTCTTTAATCATAATTTTGTCCCGACGTTTCGGGATATAATTTAAATGCTTTAACAAATCTAAACAATTATCTTTTTTATTAAAATTTTACTGACTCTAAAAATAAAAACTCCGTTAGTTACCAACGGAGTTTTATAAATTTTACTTATAAAGTTTTAATTTGCTTTCTCAAATACAAAAGCTGCATCGCATGCACGAGCATCATCTACCAAATATCTCGACTTGTCTAGAGTAAAACTTTCAATCAAACTACCAGAACAGTTTGAAATAAATGAGTTTTCCTTTTTTTCTTTATAAGTTAATACAAAACGAGTTACATTTTCTTTGGTTGTAATCTCAAAAGTTCCTGTAAGCGTTACATTGATATTCTCATAAACTCTCATTTTCGAAAATGTATTATCTTTATTAAATACATAAGAATACTGATTTGATGAGGCATCGTTTGCATTCTTAGGCTCATTATGCTGCACCCATTTTCCGTAATAGTCAGTAACTACAGCATCTGCGTTAGTATCAGAATCATCGTTTGAGCAAGAAACTAAAGAAACAAACATTACAATTAAAAGTCCAATTTTTTTCATTTTTATAGTTTTTGATGGTTAACTATTATTAAGATTTTACTTTCTTAAAATGGTTGCGTCGTAATTTTCAAATTAATGATAAGTTAACATTCAGTTACTTGAAAACTATAATTCATTTTCAAATTTCCCAATTAAAATCTATCTTCGCTTTTCTAAAGAAATAAGAGAATAGAATAAATAAAATAGAGCTAAACTTTGTCTTTATTCTTTCATCTTGGCTCTAAAAAGAATAAAATTCCAATTAAATAAATTCCAAATTCAAATCCGACGCTTCGGAACCAAATCTAAAATCAGCAATCTAAAATCTAAAATAATTTAATGTCTAATAATCTTCTTGAAACTCCAATCGAATACTTAAAAGGTGTTGGTCCGAGCCGTGGCCAGCTGCTTCGCAAGGAATTGGGCATTCATAAATACGGAGATTTAGTTAATCTTTTTCCGAATCGATATATTGACAGAACGCGTTATTATAAGATTAACGAATTGCAGAATACGGGGTCTGAAGTTCAGATTATTGGAAAAATAATCAACATCAAAACGGTTGAATTTGCTAAAAACAAAAAACGTCTTGTGGCAAGTTTTGTTGATGATACAGGCCAAATTGATTTAAACTGGTTTCAAGGACACAAATGGATCCGCGAAAGTTTAAAACTAAATGAACCTTTGGTCATTTTTGGAAAATGTTCTCTTTACGGAAGCCAATTCAGTATGGCGCACCCTGAAATTGAATTGTTGACCGAACACGAAAGAAGTTTGCGTTCGGCTATGCAGCCAGTTTATCCCTCAACAGAAGCTTTGGCTAATAAAGGGATTTCGAACCGTACCATTAACAAAATGATGGAACAGCTTTTTCTGGAGACGCAAGCGCTTTTTACAGAAACTTTTCCTCCTTTTTTAATTGAAGAGCTAAAACTAATACCGAAACGCGCGGCATTATTCAATATCCATTTTCCGAAAAGTGCCGAGATTTTAGCGAAAGCGCAATTCAGATTGAAATTTGAAGAATTGTTCTTTATTCAGCTGCAATTAATCACCAAGAATCTCATTCGAAAACATAAAATAAAAGGCCATCCATTTGACAAAGTAGGCGAACTTTTTAATGAATTTTATAAAAATCATCTTCCTTTTGATTTAACAAATGCTCAAAAAAGAGTAATTAAAGAAATCAGGTCAGATATGGGAAGCAACGCCCAAATGAATCGTTTGCTGCAAGGTGACGTAGGTTCTGGAAAGACCATTGTGGCTTTTATGAGTATGCTTCTAGCTATTGATAATGGTTTTCAGGCTTGTTTGATGGCTCCTACCGAAATTTTAGCTAATCAGCATTTTCTTGGTTTATCTGAATTTGCTAAGACATTAAACATCAATATCCGAATTTTAACGGGTTCTACTAAAACTTCTGAAAGGAAAATTATTCACGAAGAACTGGAAAGTGGCGAACTTAAAATTTTAATTGGAACTCACGCTTTATTAGAAGATAAAGTGCAGTTTCA
Source organism: Flavobacterium ustbae (assembly GCF_003946915.1). GTDB lineage: Bacteria > Bacteroidota > Bacteroidia > Flavobacteriales > Flavobacteriaceae > Flavobacterium > Flavobacterium ustbae. Next base: position 113,757 of record NZ_RPOC01000004.1, on the reverse strand, counting down.
GAATCTGGGTTTGGCTGTAATTGACGAACAGCATCGTTTCGGTGTGGAGCAACGATCAAAATTGTGGAAGAAAAATGATATTCCGCCACACGTTTTGGTTATGACCGCCACTCCTATTCCGAGAACATTGGCGATGAGTTTATATGGAGATTTGGACATTTCTGTTATTGACGAATTGCCTCCGGGAAGAAAACCAATTCAAACCGTGCATCGTTATGATTCGAATCGTTTAAAAGTCTGGAAATTTCTTCGTGACGAAATTGCAAAAGGCAGACAGATTTATATCGTGTATCCGTTGATTCAGGAATCTGAAAAAATGGATTATAAAGATTTGATGGATGGTTACGAAAGTATTTCCAGAGATTTCCCGCTTCCTCAATATTCTATTTCTATTCTGCACGGAAAAATGAAACCCGCAGATAAAGATTCTGAAATGAAGCGTTTCTCTGAAGGGAAAACCAATATTATGGTGGCGACAACCGTAATCGAAGTTGGGGTAAATGTGCCAAACGCGAGTGTAATGATTATTGAAAGTGCTGAAAGATTTGGGCTTTCGCAATTGCATCAGCTCCGCGGACGTGTGGGGCGTGGCGCCGAACAGAGTTATTGCATTTTAATGACAGGACACAAATTAAGTTCTGACAGCAAAACCAGAATGGAAACTATGGTGCAAACCAACGATGGTTTTGAAATTGCCGAAGTAGACTTAAAACTTCGCGGTCCTGGTGATTTAATGGGAACACAGCAAAGCGGTGTTTTGAATCTTCAAATTGCTGATATTGTAAAAGATCGTGAAATTCTTTCTCTAGCTCGAAATTATGCCATGAAAATTCTAAAAGAAGATTCTGCCCTGCAAAAACCTGAAAATGCGATACTGAGAATGATTTTCATCGAAATGACTAAGAAGAAGAATATTTGGAATTATATTAGTTAAGGTGCTAAGCTACTAAGTTTCTGAGGTACTAAGGTTCTGAGCTTCTAAGCTTCTTAGTATCTTTATAAAACATAAAAAGCTCAAAGGTTTAAAAATTAAATCTGTGAGCTTAAAACCTTAGCAACTTAGAACCTTAGTAGCTTAGAAACTTCAAAAAAAACTCCATTGCGTTCTAATGATATTCTGGTGATTAGATTTGTTGGGGGTCAAATTAAAAAGGGGGAATATTTTTATTAGACACAATGAAGTATTAGTTAGTTATTTCTTTTTAGGATCGTTTTTCTTTTCAAAAAGACCGCCAAACAAACCTTTATTTACTTTGTTTTTATCGTCTTTTCCTGTTGCGATTAAGTAATCGATATATTCCATATACGTTTTCTTTCTTTCTTCTAAAAAACCAACCAAATATTCTTCAGAAGCGTGCATACCGCTGGTTTCTTCAATTTGCAAAAGCTTTTTATACAAAGGCTCAATAAACTTTACAATAATATCGTTTGGAACCGATTTTCTAGTGCCAAAAAAACCTACAATCTCACCATCACCATCAGCGATAATTTTAAAATCGGTTACAACCCAGTAATAGCGTCCAGTTTTGGCCATGTTTTTTATAATAACATGAATGTTTTCGCTAGATTTAATACTGTCCCATAAGAATTTAAAAATAACCTTTGGCATATCTGGATGGCGAATGATATTGTGAGGCTGGCCCACAAGTTCAAATTCATCATAACCAGAAACATCTATAAAGTCCTCGTTGGCATATAATATGGTTCCTTTTTTATCGGTTTTACTCAGCAGCACTTTATTCTTATTCCAGTCTACTTCTCTGTCAGAAGGTGTTGGACGGTGTAATCTGGTATCCATAAATTTTACATTTAAATTAATTTACAATTCAATTAAGTACATAAAATGAATCCTTAAACTATTTTTAATTTGACTCGATTTCTAAAACTAGCAGAATATTTCTGATTTTACGAAAAACTGCTTCCAATTCCTCCTCCAGCCATTCGGGAATCTGGTTGTTAACAGCAATATTGAGATGGCGAATGTCATTCATAATCTGAACTAGTTTTTTGTATTGAAAATCAAGATCGTAAACATTAGCATTATTTCGATAGCCTTTGAAAATTTCTCTCAATTCTATTTCAAATTCAGATTGAGCGCCAATTTTTTCAATTGAATTTAATGTTATAGTTTCGTTCAAAAAGTCATCGATAATTTTTTTTAGATTATGCAGCGTAGGCACTGCAGTTGGCAAATCATACTTAAACATATTGGGGTCTTAAAAAATTAATATTGGTTTTTATTTGAGCATATTTATTCCAATTGGAATTTGGGATTTAGAATTTGGAATTTTAATTCCTATTTGTTGTCGATTTGACATGAATATCATTCACTAAATCATCAATTTTCTTAGCACTTTCTCTCATCATATCAAGATAAGTCAGCAATTTATCATTGTCTGTATGCCCTTTCGAAACATCAATTAGTTTTAGAACTGAATTTACTGGCAGTTTTAAATCTAAAGTTGTTCTGTGAATAAAATCGTTGTAATCTTTTGTAGCCGACATTGAACTGTATTTTGCCGAAGCCAATTTCATATTTTCCAATTCATATTCGTCTGAAATTTTTGAAATATGATTTTCACTATGCTCTTTAAAATAAAAGGCCCAATAGCCATTCATAAAAAATACTACAGCAGCCAAAACCGTATGAATGATCAAGGTTTCTAAGTCAAAATTTACCTGCGAAAAATAAACTTGAAGTCCGTTGGCATCATTATAAATATAGTTTTGCAGATAAGCCAGACCAGCGTGATGAAGCACAACCAATAAAGTAAGCGGAATTTGAAGTTTCCAGTTTTGATAAATAATCAAAATTGTACTGGCAATAAATACCGTAAAGTGCATTTCGAACATACCATGCATCTGGTAAATGTACTGCGCCATAAAAATTGCCAGAACGACAGACAAGACATATTGATAAAATTTGGAATTTTTCATGAAGAATTTAGCCGAATAATAGGCCAAAAGATTCAGCGTTCCTACACCAACGCCAATTTCGAAAGTATCGTATTTAAAAGAGAGTCCGATACCGAGAAGAAAATATACTGCAAGTACATAATTAATAATAGTATCCGATTTTTGTGTCATAGTAGACATAAAACTGTGCAGATAATCTTGTTCGTTTAAGCTAGCTTTTGTTTTCATAGGTTTTAGATTTAGGTTTTTGGTAAAAATTATTTGGTACATTTTGGTAATGAGCAACCGTAAGCTTTTAGAGCCAAAGCATTAAATGACGGATTGTTTTTTCTGCTCAGCAGAGAATCAATCGCCATTTGCGCATAATTGCTTTCTGCATCTGTACAATATCTGGTTTTATTGTAATTGCCCCTATAATACAAAGTATGCGACTGATCTAGCAAAACTGCCTGAGGAGTTGAGAATACACCGCATTTTTTAGCCATTGCTTCATCAAAATAAACGGGTATTTTGGCATCGAACTTTTGCTGAACTTCATCTATTGTAAAATTTTTCTCTTTGTTTAACACAACAATCTTAAAATTGATCTGATCTCCGTATTTTTTTATTAGATCGCTTACATGTGGTACATTGAACCGCGAACAGGGACATTCGGGGTTAAAAAAATGAATAAAAATAGGTTTGTTGTCAAATGCGCAGCACGCGCCGAGTTCGATCGTCGATCCCATAGCAATGGCTTTGTAATTCTTTGGCACTGGAGTCGGAAGACTGTACTGAAACTCATTCTGCCAAAATAAATAGCCAATTGCGGCAAGTAAAAATGTGAACCATAAACTGAGAAGTAATTTTTTCTTCATAAATTATTTTTTATTATTCAACCGACAAAAAAGAATAAACAATTGTTAACACGACTCTCTTTAATATTTTATAAAAAACCAAAAAAATAACCTCTTCTTACATATTTTAACACTAAAACTATTCAAATAAATAGTATTAGAAAAAAATCGCAACATTTTGTTTAACATATCAATGTTACAAATAAAATCGATAAACTGCAAAAAAAATCAGACGAAATGCAAAAAAATTCTTGCATCCTAGGAAAAATCTGCTCTTAGACAACAGTTTTTCTAATCTGTTTAACAATTTTATTCAAAAAAAATTAACCTTTCATTAAACCTTTTTGCCTGCTTATAGTCTAAATGCAAACCTTTGTACATACAAATGTTAAATAAAAGCTAACATCTTTCGATTTCACATCAAAAAGTTAAATTTGTAAGCTTACTAAAAGCAGAAACCTAAAATCTATATTCACTTCAATTTTATGAAAGTAAAACACCTCATTTACACCCTTTTAATTGTTACAATTGGAGGCTTTATTACCTATAGAATTATTTCTAATAAAGGTAAAAACGAAGACTCTAAAAAATTCAATGACAAAAAAGCTCCAACAACTGTTAATGGAGTTGTAATAAAAACTGCCACTTTTGACAATAATTTAGCATTATCAGGATCTATTGAAGCAAATGAGCAAATAGAAATTCATAGTGAGGTTTCGGGAATTGTTGAGGGAATATTTTTTAATGAGGGAAGCAACGTAACCAAAGGACAAGTACTTCTTAAAGTAAATGATATTGAACTAAAAGCGCAATTAAGACAAGCGATCACCAAAGAAGGATTAGCTGCCGAAAATGAAAGAAGAGCCAAACTCCTTTTAGAGAAAGAAGCTATTAGCCAAGAAGAAGCAGATATTTCCAAAGCCGATCTTGCTTCTGCACAAGCTCAAACGCAATTAATACGAGCGCAAATCTCAAAAACTTCGGTAAGAGCGCCTTTTTCTGGTAAAGTCGGTTTACGCTCTATTTCTCCAGGAACTTATATTACGCCAGCTGTTTTAGTAGCTAAATTAGTTAATACCAGTAAATTGAAAATCACCTTTTCGATCCCAGAAAAATACGCTGCAGAAGTAAAATCGGGTTCAGTAATCGATTTCAAAGTTTCTGGATCAGACAAAACATACAATGCAAAAATCTATGCAATAGAACCAGAAGTTGCCGTTGCAACGCGTACACTTCAAATTCGCGCTCTTGCAGATAATAACGACGGAAAACTTTTTCCTGGAACTTTCGCAGATATCAAATTGCCTTTAAATATTATTAAAGATGCGATTGTAGTTCCTTCTCAAGCTATTGTACCCATTCAAGACGGTAAAAAGGTATTTATAGCCAATAAAGGTCAGGCAAAAGAAGTAATGGTTGATGCTACGACAAGAACAGATTCTTCAATTTTAATTTTAGCCGGATTAAAACCAGGAGATACTTTAATTACAAGTGGGGTAATGTCTTTAAAAGACGAAACGCCAATTAAAGTTCAAGTAAAATAATACCAAAAGTCTTAAAGTTAAAAGTCGTAAGACTGAATATAGATAAAAGATGACATCAAGATTTAGCAATAAATCTGAAATCTGGAAATCTAAAATCTAAAATCTAAAATGAGTTTATCAACTACAAGTATAAAAAGACCTGTTTTAACTATAGTACTGAATCTATTAATTATTCTATTCGGTTTTATTGGTTATACTTTTTTGGGGGTTAGGGAGTTTCCTTCTATTGACCCTGCGCAGGTATCTATTCGTACCAACTATACGGGAGCCAATGCTGATATAATTGAATCGCAGATTACAGAACCTCTTGAAAAAGCGGTTAACGCGATTGACGGAATTAGAAACATTACATCTTCAAGTAACCAAGGAAGCAGTAACATTACCATAGAATTTAATCTAGACAAAGATTTAGAAGAAGCGGCAAACGACGTTCGTGACAAAGTTTCGCAAGCTATTCGAAATCTTCCTCAAGACATTGATGCTCCGCCAGTTGTATCAAAAGCAGATGCTGACAGTGATGCGATTATTTCGATGACGGTTCAAAGTGATTCTCGAAGTTCTTTAGAATTAAGTGATTATGCAGAAAATGTTATTTCGCAACGTTTAGAAACCATTCCGGGCGTGAGTGGCGTACAGATTTGGGGACAAAAACGTTATGCCATGCGTTTATGGATCGATCCTGTAAAACTAACTGCCTACGGCTGTACGGTTGCTGATGTTCGTACAGCGTTAAACGCACAAAATGTCGAATTGCCATCAGGAAAACTGACAGGTAACAACACCGAACTTACCGTAAAAACAATCGGAAATCTTTCTAAAGCAGAAGAATTCAATAATATTATTATTCGTACTGATGGAGATAAAATTGTTCGTTTAAGCGATGTTGGAGGCGCAGAATTAGGTCCAGAAAATATTGAAACAAAATTAAGCCAGTCTGGATTGCCAATGATTGGTTTAGCAATTGTGCCAATGCCTGGAGCCAATTATCTAGATATTTCGGCTGAATTTTATAAAAAATACGAAGCCTTAAAAAAGGATCTTCCAAAAGATATTAAATTAAATATAGCACTTGACAATACCATTTTCGTAAAAAAATCGGTACTAGAAGTTGCTGAAACCTTAGGGATTTCGGTAATCTTGGTAATCATTATTATCTATTTATTCTTTAGAGACTGGGCGATTGCTTTCAGACCTTTAATTGATATTCCAGTTTCCTTAATTGCTACATTTTTCATTATGTGGCTATTCGGATTCTCCATCAACGTATTAACTTTATTAGCTATCGTACTGGCAACAGGACTTGTGGTAGATGACGGTATTGTGGTTACAGAAAATATCTTCAAAAAAGTAGAAGAAGGAATGTCGCCAATTGAAGCTGCGATTAAAGGTTCTAATGAAATTTTTTATGCCGTAATTTCGATTTCGGTAACCTTGGCCGCAGTATTCTTGCCCGTAATTTTCTTAGAAGGTTTTGTTGGACGGTTATTTAGAGAATTTGGTGTTGTAATTGGTGCCGCGGTATTAATTTCGGCATTCGTTTCGCTGACTTTAACGCCAATGCTGAACGCTTATTTAATGAAAGGCGGAGAACAGAAAAAATCTAAATTCTACATTAAAACAGAACCCTTTTTTGAAAAAATGAACAGCAGTTATGCTGAAGCACTTTCAAAATTTATGGATAGAAAATGGATCAGCTTCCCTATTCTTATTGCTTGTTTTGGATTGATTTATTTATTCTTTACCATTCTTCCAAAAGAAACAGCTCCTTACGATGACAGAAGCTCTGTAACCATGCGTATGACAACTCCTGAAGGTTCTTCATACGAGTACACAGACCGTTTTATGCAGGAAATCTCAAAACTGGTAGACGATTCTATTCCAGAAAAAAAGGTGAGTTTAGTTATTACAGCGCCTGGTTTTGGAGCATCGGCAACAAATACCGGTTTCATCAGACTTTCATTAAAAGAACCTCACGAAAGAGAAGCTTCTCAAAAAGATATTGCTGACAAATTAACCAAATGGACAAAACAATATCCTGATGCTAAAACCTCTGTAATACAGCAGCCAACAATTGCCGTTAACAGACGTGGAGGTTTACCGATACAATACATTATTCAGGCTCCAAACTTTGATAAATTGAGAGAAAAAATTCCTTTGTTCATGAATGAAGTCGGTAAAAGCGATGTGTTTTCTACAACAGATGTGAACCTGAAATTTAACAAACCAGAAATCAACGTTACTATTGACCGCGAAAAAGCAGAAAGTTTAGGAATTTCGATCATCGATATTGCACAAACTTTACAGCTTTCTTTAAGCGGACAACGCTTTGGATATTTCATTAAAAACGGAAAACAATATCAGGTTATTGGGCAATTTGACCAGAAAGACAGATCGAAACCTTTAGATTTGACTTCTATGTTTGTAAAAAACAGAAATGGCGAATTGATTCAGATGGATAACGTTGTGAAGGTTTACGAACAAAGTAATCCGCCGCAATTATTTCATAATAACCGTTATATGTCGGCAACCGTTTCTGCTGGTTTGGCACCTGGAAAAAGCATCAGCGATGGTATTCAGGAAATGGATAGAATTAAAGCAAAAGTTTTAGATGAAAGTTTTACAACCGATTTAGCTGGAGAATCTCGAGATTTCGTAGAAAGTAGCTCAAATACATCTTTCGCTTTCGGGTTGGCTTTGTTGCTTATTTTCTTGATCTTAGCTGCGCAGTTTGAAAGCTTTATCGATCCGTTTATTATCATTTTAACAGTTCCAATGGCGGTTGCAGGAGCTTTATTCTCATTATGGCTATTCAACCAGACTTGGAATATTTTCAGTCAGATTGGTACGGTAATGTTAATTGGTCTGGTAACCAAAAACGGTATTTTAATTGTAGAATTTGCCAATCAATTGCGAGAACAGGGCAAACCAAAACTAGAAGCTATTTTAGAAGCTTCAGAAGCACGTTTACGTCCAATTTTAATGACGAGTTTAGCCATTGCATTAGGAGCGCTTCCAATTGCAATGTCGCTTGGAGCTGCGTCTACGAGTAGAATTGGTATGGGGGTTGTTATTGTGGGCGGAACTATTTTCTCATTGGCCTTAACGCTTTTTGTAATTCCTGCCATTTATTTAATGTGGTCTAAAGCAAGAAAACATTATCCTGAGTTTGACCATATTGACGAATACGAAAGAGAAAGCATTAAATAAAGACCAATAAATATACTTTTGGTTAAAGAAAAAGAATATGAATATCAAAAAAATATACTGTACTCTCCTTATCCTGTTCTTTTGCATGGTTCAGACTAATGCACAGGAAGTTCTTACCATTGAACAGGCTATGACTATAGCGCTGGAGAATAATTTTGAAATTAAAATTGCTAAAAATAATTCCAAAATAACCGAAACAAATGTAACTATCGGAAATGCAGGAATGCTGCCAACAGCCACTGCAAATGTTGTCGACAATAACAGCATCATGAATTCGTCTCAAACACGTCAGGACGGAACGAGTACATCGCTGGATAATGCTAAAAATAACAGTTTAAGCTATGGTGTAAGTTTAGGATGGACTGTTTTTGACGGAATGAAAATGTTTGCTAGACTGGATCAGCTGAAAGAACTTCAGAAACTAGGTGACGCAGAACTTAAAAGAACCATTTTGCTTAAAATTGCTCAAGTAAATTCGGCTTATTATGACTTAGTACAGATGCAGCAGCAATTGTCTGCATTAGATACTACAATTGTAATTTCGAATCAGCGACTAACTTTAGCCAAAAATCGTTTCAGTATCGGAAAAGCTTCAAAATTAGAAGTCTTAAACGCACAAGTGGATTTAAATTCAGATCAAGTTGCATTATTAAGACAAAAAGAAGCTTACGCTAATGGCAAAATCTTACTGAATCAGCATTTAGCACGCGACCCAAAAATTGATTTTAAGGTTATCGATGAGGTGGTTGTGGATAATAAATTGATTTTTGCAGATTTAATGGATTTGGCGCAAAAGCAAAATCCAGCTTTAGAAGCCCAAATTATAAATAAACGCATAGCCGAATTACAGCTCAAACAAGTAAAAGCAGACCGATACCCCATATTACGACTTACAACAGGTTATAATTTTAATGAAAGCCAGTCGAGTTTAGGTTTTACCAGCGAGACATCTTCTAGAGGTTTAAATTACGGTTTTAATGCTTCGATGAATATATTTGATGGTTTTAATCAGCATCGAAATGAAAAAGTGGCGAAACTACAGATTGAAAATTCACAGCTTGCTATAGAACAGCAAAATACAATTTTGAACACACAGTTAAGTACTGCCTTTCAAACGTATTTGACCAATTTAGAATTAATTGATCTGGAAGAAAATAATGAAGCTATTGCAAAACAAAATTTAGATATTACGCTGGATAAATTTAAAATCGGAACCATAACAACACTCGATTTTAGAACTGCTCAGCTCAATTATGTCAACGCTAAAGTACGTTACAGCAACGCGCAATACGAAGCAAAATTATCTGAAATTGCACTAAAAGAATTGGCTGGAAATATCAATTTTTAAGTAAATTTGTTTCAAAACATATTTAAATGATTTCGTACAATACCAAAGACTGGTTTACTTTTATCTTTCATTTTCATAAATCTGATACCGTTCGAAAACTGTTTCCGATTATGATTGCCATTGGAATTTATTCTGCCGCCGTTGGTTACCTTGAAGTCGAATACTTTAAAGTTACTAAAAGCGATTACATTCACAGTATACCGATTATGCACGGAATGCTTGGTTTTGTGATATCGCTTTTACTTGTTTTTAGAACCAATACAGCTTATGATCGTTGGTGGGAAGGCCGAAAACTCTGGGGCGGACTTGTAAATAACAGCCGTAATCTGGCTATAAAACTTTCAGCAATTCTAAAAGATGAAAATGACAGAAAGTTTTTTAGAAAATACATTCCTATGTATGCAGATATACTCAGTCAGCATTTGAAAGATGAAGATACTGGCAAAATGCTGTTTGAAGATGTTGAACTCGAAATTGATCAGCATAAACACAAACCAAATCAATTAAAAAGAATCATGTATCATAAAATCAATGATTTGTATGATGCGAAAAAAATATCTGGAGAACAGCTCATTACGTTAAATGATGAATTAGTTGCTTTTACAGACATTTGCGGTGCGTGCGAGCGTATTAAGAACACTCCTATTCCCTACTCTTACAGCGCTTTTATAAAGAAATTTATCTTCTTTTACACCATGACGCTTCCGTTCGGATATTCTGTTAGTTTAGGTTATCTCGTTGCACCTGTTGTTGTTTTTATATTTTATGTTTTGGCAAGTTTGGAACTTATTGCCGAAGAAATTGAAGATCCGTTCGGAAATGACGAAAACGATCTTCCTACCAAAAAAATATCCGAAAACATCAAAAAACATATCGAAGAATTGATCTAAATTCTAAAAAGATTCAAAATAAGCATACCCTCGATTTGAATTAAAATAAACAACTAGAAAAAAGCACTTATTTTTTTCTTACTGCAAACCGCAATCCTTATATTTGTAACCTTATTCAAGAATTAAATAGCTACAATGAAAATATCTTACAACTGGTTAAAACAATTTATTAAAACAGATTGGACATCTGAGCAGACTTCTGAATTACTAACAGATTTAGGTTTAGAAGTAGAAGTTGTCGAAAAATACGAATCAATCAAAGGAGGTTTGGCAGGCGTTGTTGTTGGACATGTTCTAACTTGTGAAAAACACCCTGATGCTGATAGATTGAAAGTTACTACAGTTGATGTTGGTTTAGAAGCTCCTGTTCAAATTGTGTGCGGTGCTGCAAACGTCGCTACGGGACAAAAAGTACCAGTTGCCACAATCGGAACGGTTTTATACGATAAAGAAGGTGCAGAATTTACCATTAAAAAAGGAAAAATCCGCGGACAGGAAAGCCACGGAATGATCTGTGCTGAAGATGAATTAGGTTTAGGAACAAGCCATGACGGAATTATGGTTTTGGCAGAAGATTTGGTTCCAGGAACTCCTGCATCTGAAGTTTTCCAAATTGCAAATGACGAAGTTTTTGAAATCGGATTGACACCAAACCGTGCCGATGCAATGAGTCATTTTGGAACTGCTCGTGATTTAAGAGCGGGAATGCTACAGCGCGGTGTAAACGTAGAGTTGATTACGCCTTCTGTAAGCAATTTTAGAGTTGACATGCGTACGCTTAAAATTGACGTAAATGTTGAAGACACTCATTTGGCTCCAAGATATTGCGGGGTAACTATTTCTGGAATTTCGGTTCACGAATCTCCAAACTGGCTGCAAGATCGTTTAAAAGCAATCGGATTGACTCCAAAAAATAATATTGTAGACGTTACCAATTATGTTCTTCACGAATTAGGACAGCCTCTACACGCTTTTGATGCTGCGAAAATCAACGGAAAAGTGATTGTAAAAACAGTTGAAGAAGGAACTAAATTTGTTACTCTTGATGATGTGGAAAGAACGCTTCATAAAGAGGATTTAATGATTTGCGACGAAAAAGGTCCGCTTTGTATTGCTGGAGTTTTTGGAGGAAAAAAATCTGGAGTTTCTGAAGGAACTACTTCTATTTTCTTAGAAAGTGCTTATTTTGATCCAGTTAGCATTCGTAAAACAGCTAAAAGACATCAATTAAGTACCGATGCATCTTTTAGATTTGAAAGAGGAATTGACCCAACAATTACAGAATATGCTTTAAAACGCGCTGCCCTTTTAATTCAGGAAGTTGCGGGCGGAAAAGTTACTTCTGATGTTGTGGAAGTTTATCCTAAAAAAGTAGAAGATTTTTCTGTTTTATTGAATTTCAGCCATGTTTATAAAATTATCGGACAGGAAATTCCAAAAGATACTATTAAAAAGATTTTAGTTTCTTTAGATATTAAAGTAAATAGTGTTTCTGATACTGGTTTAGGTTTGACCATTCCTGCGTACCGCGTTGACGTTCAGCGTGAAATTGACGTAATCGAAGAAATCTTGAGAGTTTACGGTTATAACAACATCAATTTCTCTAAGAAATTTAATGCTACTGTTGCCAATTCGCCAAGAACAGAAGATTACAAAGTGCAGAATGTAATTGCATCTCAATTGAATTCGCAAGGATTCCACGAAATGATGGCCAATTCGCTGACAACTGCGGCTTACGCTAAATTATCTACTTCGTTAAAAGAAGAGCATAACGTTTCGATGTTGAATCCGTTGAGCAGTGATTTAGCAACACTTCGCCAGTCTTTATTATTTTCTGGTTTAGAAGCAGTTTCATACAATATCAACAGAAAAAATGCTGATTTGAAATTATTCGAATTCGGAAAAACCTATCACAAATATTTAAACGGATACGAAGAGCACAAACATCTTTCTTTATTGGTTTCTGGAAATAGAAACAAAGAAAGCTGGACAAGCCCACAAAAAAATACAGATTTCTTTTTATTAAAAGGATATGTAAAAGCGATTTTATCTCGTTTAGGAATTGAAAAAATATCGAATGCGCCAGTTCAGTCAGATATTTATTCTGAAGGAACTGCGATTACGTACAACAATGATATTTTGGTTGAAATGGGAGTAATTAAAAAACCTATTTTAAAGCATTTTGGTATCAAACAAGACGTTTATTACGCTGATTTTAACTGGGATTTGATTTTAAAAATCATTACTGGAAAAATCAAATATACTGAAATTCCTAAATACCCAGAAGTTCGTAGAGATTTGGCTTTATTAATTGACGAAAAAACGACTTACGAAAGTATTTTCAACCTGGCAAAACAGACAGAGAAGGCGCTTTTAAAAGACGTTAATCTATTTGATGTTTATCAAGGAAATAAATTGCCAGAAGGCAAAAAATCATACGCCTTGAGTTTTACTATTCAAGATAATACTAAAACTTTAACCGACACTCAGATCGATAAAATCATGTCTAAATTACAGCAGACTTTCGAAACTGAACTTGGAGCAACGTTGAGATAAGTTTTTTTTGTTTCAAGTTTCATGTTTAATGTTTCAAGTTTTAAAAACTTTGTGTTTATTTTTTTAGCGCAAAGGATGCTAAGATTTTTACGCTACGTGTTGTTTGTAAACTTATAAGTTCGCAAAGCTTTATCTAGAAAGCTTTGCGAACTTTTTTTTCTCAATAAAAACTACAAAAAAACTTTGCGCCTTTGCTCCCGAAGCTTCGGGATTACGCGATTAAAAATTATTTTACAAAAAGCTTTGCGAACTTTGCGTGAATTTTAGCGTTCTTAGCGGTTAAAAACAAACTATCTAGCATACTTAGCATAAGCACGCGCCAACTTCTCATCATATTTATTGGTTTTGTAAGCTGGACCATTATATTTTAAAGCGAAAGTAGCCCAGTTTTTATTTCTCAGAAGTCCGATTAAATTGTTCTTTTCCAGAAACATTCCGAAAGCTTTGAGATGCTCGCCTTCATTCTGATTCATTTTTTCTACATACTCGTCAATGCTTTTATAGCCAATAGAAATCGCATTGAAACCCATAATTTGAAAAAGCCCCCAAGAAGCCGAACTATTTGCCGCATCTACTATTTTTTTGTCCTGACCCAGATTACGTGCTTTTTCTAAGCGCGTATATTCCGCTGTTCCACCAACGTAATGTTTTTTAGTATAATTTTCGAACAAAACATCTTGCGTATTTGCATTCGTGTAAGCATTTGGATTGATATTTCTTTTCTCTAATTCACGCCAGAAAATATGCCCTTCAAACAAAATCTTCGGACGGCCATCAATTAAAAAGCCTTTTCCGTTGCTTTCTACCTCGTTAACCGCTTTTACAACTGCAAGTTCCAAATTAAACTGATTCGAAAAATCAATTAAATCCTGCTCTGATAATAATTTGCTGTTTGCAGAAAATCCGTTTTTACTTTTTTCTAAAAGTGCCGACCAAGTTTTAAGTCCCACTACTCCATCAACCACCAGATTGTTCTTTAACTGAAAATCTTTGATTGCTTTGTCTGTTTCAATTCCGAAATAATCGGAAACTACTACACGATAATTTAATTTGGACAAAAGCTCGTTTAAATAATAAACTTCAGGAGACTTTGTGCCTGCTTTTATGGTTCTCATTATTTTTTATTTATGGTGATAATTGATGCTTTAGAGAAATCAAAAACATCATTTTTAGAGCCTGTTAGATTATCATTTTTGTCAAAATAATTGACTTTGTATGAAATCCAAGTATTATTGTTCGCTGTATTTTTTATAATAAAGTTGAACAATATAGGGGTCGAAAATTCCGATTTTAAACGTTCGATAGCAAATTTACTTCCTGTTTCCTGAACGGTTAACTCCAAAGTAATTCTGCTGGTTGACGCTGCCTGGCTTTTAATCTGAACTTGAATATACCGATTGTAAGCTGTTGATTGTGAAACAACCTGACTAAATTCAGAAGTGATGCTTTCGATGTTTTCAAAATCAAAAAATACATTTTTAATTTCACCTAAAGCAGTTGGATTGAGTGCCGAAAAATCTAAAAACTTTATATCGTTGCTGATCAATTGCGGATAGTTTTTGAAGAAAACACTATTCAAATAAGTTGCATTCTGATTGTAAACCAGTAAAATTGAATTGAGCTTGCAATTTGAAATGGACTGATTATTAATTTGGATTTTCTTTGCTGCATTATCAATCAAAGTATCAACAATTTCTCCGATAGTCTGTTCTAGGTTTAACTCTACAACACTGGTATCTTTTATTTCTTTATACTTAAAATTGATATTTGCATATTGCGAAATGGTATTATTGAGAGCATTAATCAAAATGCTAGCTTCAGAAAGGTTTTCGGTTGAGATTTTAAATATAAAATGTTTGCCATCTGTAGTAATTTGAGCCTTCTGAAGAAAATAATTTCCATTTACTTCATATTCAGCTCCCAAATCATTAGGAAACAAAAATTGCACTTTATCAAAATAATCTGCTGGATCGCCGTCGATAAAATTGTTTTGCAATAAGGCTATTTTCAATTTAGCCAAATCAAAACTAGAAAGATTTGGGCCAATGACAAACTCAAAAGTTATCTGCGAAATTTCTTCAGATGTTCCCGTATCTTCTTCGTGCGCATGAAAAATAGTGGTTACACAAGGTTTCATTGTATTTAAATCCTTTGAAAGACTATACGTTTTAGAAATCAGCAAGAAAGTATTGGGCTGAACCATTGACTTATAAATCGATAGTTTGCTGAAATTATACCCTGAAACGAATATCTGCTTGAACTCTGAAAAATCTTCATTCAAATTAAAAGGATTATTAGCAAACGGTCCATCGTCGTTTTGATAAAGCCTTGGATCCATATCAGGCAATCGCGGATAATTTATGGTTTTATTGATTTTAAGCAAAAAAGTGCTTTTTACATATTCTTCCTGAACATCGGCTTGTATATTATTGTCTTTTCTAATTTCTGAAATAGCTATTTTTGGCGCTACTGTTCCTGCCATTGTCGTTTTTACCATCAGCGGACTATTTATAAGCGTTGCTTTTGGCTGTAAAGTGGTTTTGGCGGTAAGATCTTTTTTTGTTGTAATCTGGCTTCTTAAAATCGCCACATCTCTTGCAAATAAAAAATTACGCTTTACTTTAGAATAGCCTTTAAAATCAAAAAACAAATCGACATTGCACATCAAATCGCTTATTTTTGAAACTAGATTGGAATAGGCAATTTTTACGGCTTCGTCAATTAAATCAAACTGAATTTCTTGAGTAGCAGCATTTATAATTCCGTTTACTTTAACGATGTCATTTTTTACTTTTAAGTTCAAAATTGCTTCTCTAAGATTTAAAACAATATTCTTCTGATTGACTTGCAATGGTTTGTTTTTAATGCTGTACTTTAAAGTGACTCTTCCCATCAATCCGTCATCATTTGCAGATTTTCCTGGCACTTCTTCATAATAAAACAGCATTCCATTATTAGGTTCTACTTCGACTTGAGGAAAAAATAAGATGATTTCATTTTTAAAATAATCCTTAAAGGAATCATTCTCTGTAATGGCTTTATCTCCTTCAATTAGAGGGAAATAATTTTCGATAATCGGAAAAATTAAAATGGGCTTAATCTCTATAGAATGAATAATTGGATGTTCGATTACCTTAAACTCCGTTTCTTTTACCGCTGCTCTTGCAGTAAATACGGTGCTCGGTTTGGCAGGCTCGAGATTGAATCTATTTACAGGAACCAATTTGGTTCCGTCGAGCTTAAATGTATTTAAATCTGGCATAATATTTAGGTTTAAGTGATGAGTTAAGAAACAAAAGGGACATTACGTCCCTCTTGCAAAATGTCTCAAAAAAATTATTCCATAAATGGAGCTCTGATTTTCTCGATATCGGCATTTTGAGCGTCGGTTCCTGTTGGAATTTCAAACAAAACATCTCCTTCTTGATAGTCAATTTTGATGTAGTCTGTAGAAATAGAAACTTTTTTAGATTTCTTGCCGATTTTACCGCTGCAAGTATATTTTACTTTGTATTCTGTTGGCTTAATATTGTAATCCAACTCATACCAAGCTCTGTATGGAATGGCATCTTCAAAATTATCAACTGTAAATTTGAATTTTTTAGATGACATTTTATCTACTTTTAAGGTCACTTCGAGTGTATCGCAATCATACAATTCTTCTGTAGATAAAGTATAATTGATCATGTTCTGAATAGGAAGCGGTACAAATATTTTAGTTCCCTCAAATTCAAACTCTCTTGTTACATCTTTCAATTTGATTCTTTTGTCTTTTTCGTACATTACTTCTTGTTTTACTTTAATCTTAGTAGAACCGTTATTTTTTACGAAATCAAATACAAAAGCATTTTTTTCTTTCGATTTATCGTTCCAAGTTGCTGGAAAAATAGCATCGATTTCTTTACCCGATTTACTGGTGTTTTTTACATACGGAGTTCCTTCTGGAGCGATCATTCTTCCAGAACTTTTCCAAATCAGTTTCCCTTTAGAGTCAGGATATCCGACTTCAATAGAAACTTGGCTCACTGGACTATCATTCACAATATCACTGTCTTTGTCCAATTTAATTAAACCTCCGTTTAAAGAAGCAATTACCTGCACTTTTGAGAAATCTTCGTCTAATTGAATTTCGGTAATGTATTTTTTCAGCTCTGTTTTTGCTTCAGGACCAGATTTTAAAGTCAGAGGAGTTAGGTTTCCGCTTATGCTCGAATCTAAAACTTCGACGGCAGAAAATTTGATTTCGTCTGTGAATTTTACTTCTCTAGTTTGGCTTCCATGTTTTAAACTTACACCCACGCTTCCACCACCAAAAAGAATTCTAAAAAATCCTCCAGGTTTTTCTGGTGTTGTTGCTGGAGTGAATTGTTTTTCTGGCACATCAAAAATTTGTTTCTGAACCATTTGAAAAGCAAAATCTCTTTGTTTGGTAAAAAGCGCTTCTTCTACTTTTTTTCTTTCTTCATTAGAAAACTGATTGTCTGTAATGATTTCGCTTACGATACCGCCTTGAGTTAAGATTTTTTCGTATTCGCTTTCCCAGTTTACATCAACAAATGACCAGCTTACATTGGCTTTTGCCGAAAAATAAGTATGTACTTTTTTTACATCGATTGTCGTTTTGATCGTTGTTGTTGGCATGTAGCCTTTGTATTTGATTTTGTTTTCGATTACCAAATTATTGGCACCAGATTCTAAGGCATTTTTGACCAACGAAGCGCTGTAGCGTCCCATAAGTACCGAAAGCGCATTGTCTCCCAATCCGAATGTAGTTCCCGCTCCTTCTCCCTGAATATTAAAAGTCCACGGATTTGCTCCTCCAAAAGGATTGTTTGGAGATTTTTCGCCTACTACATGCATCGTGATCGTATTCTCTGTCAGCTGAATAGGTCTAACATTGGTTTCATTAAAATCTCGATCGACACCTTTTAGATAAGAAAATAGTCCAAAAAGCTTAGATTGTCTCTGATTATTGTAATTGGTGTGCAATTTTGCTTTTAACTTGTCGATTGCTTTCTTCAATAACGCTTCTGGCAGATCTATTGTGCTGGTTAAAGTCGTGTATGCTCCTGCTTCTTCTTCTAATCCTTCTGCACCAATTACGGTTGAAGAATCTCCTGCTGATTTAAAAACTTGCATTGCAAATTTAAATCGCCCATCTGGATGCTTGGCGAGACGTGGTGCTTTTGGATAATAATAAAACTGCATTGGAAGACCCGCATCTCTTAATAAGATATTATTAGGATCTGGTGAAAAAAGTACTGCATAATCTGCTCCATCTTCTTTTTCTAAAAGAATTTCTACTGTTCCGGCTCCTGCATGAGGATAACCCAGAGGTGTTGGTTGTGACATAATTTAAAAATTTAATTATTAATAGGTTACATTTTTTATTGCCGTTTTTAGCTCAAAACTGACGATGTAAAATTCTATTATTACAAAATATTATGTAACAGCACTTTAGCCCATTTTTTTGAATAATTTTACCTAAATAAAAAAGGGTATATTTCCCCTTGCCGGAATTTCATGTTTAAGATAATTTTGCTTCAATCAACAACCTCAAAAAGCTGTTAACTAAATATTAACCAATTAACACTAAATAACTATGAAAAATCCACCTGCAAAACCGAGTCAGTTAATCACAAAAGAATTTGCAAGACAATTAAATGTGAATTACAACAATAAAAGAGCTTCTCTATCTGCAAAAAGAGAGCAAAAAGAAGATGCCAATGCAATCTGGTATTCTCTTGAAGAGTTAGAAAATTATATTCATTACATCAAAACGAATGGCGCAAAAGACGGTTATAATGTTGATGGAATCCGTTTTTATTTTGGGGTTTATCCAGATGACGAAAAACATGGAGAAAAAGCGGGACTAACTACTTTATTCTTGGTTCCAACTGGCAAAAAAGCTAAGGATAGCAGCCAAATTCAAGGTTTTGCGATGATGAAGGAAACTTCTGCAGACATACAAAGCCTTGACCCAATGAATTACGGAAACATAGGAAGACCGCCAAGCTTATTATATTAAATAATTATGTTCGAATTTTTAAGATCTTATATCATCTACATGGCTTTATTGTCAGGAACTATTGGTTTGTTCGCGCTTCCAAAACTTCCTGGTAATAAAGCCAAATTTTTAGTACTTTTAATCTGGTTTTCTGTAGTAATTGAAATTGTGGGCTATTATTTTACCTTTTGGACTGGTTTGCTCAACTTTCATGTGTACAATTTCTATATGTTTGCCAGCTTCTCTGCCTATATTTTACTTCTAAAAGCCCTACTTACCAAAAGAGATCATAGAATTTCGGCTGTTCTTTTTCTAATTCTGTTTATCGTGTCGTTTTTCTTAAATATTCTATATTTCAAAGAAGACATGAACCGTTCTTTTACCTATAGTTTTGCAATTGGTGTATTATTAATTTTAATTCTATCCTGTCTATATCTAATTGAGATTTTTAATTCGGAAAAAATATTGAATTTTAAAAAATCGGTGTTTTTCTGGTACATTCTCGGTATACTCGTTTTTCATGTTCCTTTTACACCTTTTATGCTGGCTATCAATTGGTTTTTAATTAAGCAAGACGACTCTATTTTTAGTTTAGTCGTGTTCATTTTAAATTTACTGGCACATAGCTGCTTTATAATCGGATTTACATGGAGCGAAAAGAGATACAATTATTAGTTATTTCGCTAGGTATCGTTTTCTTTACCTTAATAATCATTTTGCTTATTATTTTCTTTTATTTTTTAAAAAAGAGAAATAAGTTTTTAGTAGATAAAATGGAAGCTGATTTGTATTTTCAATCCGAATTGGTGAAAACAAGAATTGAAATAAAAGACCAAACCTTATCTGAAATTAGCAAAGAATTGCATGACAATATCGGACAGATTATTTCGGTTGCCATTATGCAGCTGAATATTGCAATAAGTAGTAAAAATATTCAAATAGAAGAACTTAAAGATCTGAAAGCCGTTCTTGCAAAATCTTTAGATGAGCTTCGGATTCTTTCACGCATTATAAACAAAGACAATCTCCTTCAGAATAATTTTATCGAAGCTATTCAGCAGGACTTAGAGAGAATTAAAAAACTTAAAAAGATTAAATTCAATTTTAAACAAATTGGAACAGTTCCGGCAATAAATGAAGAACATGAACTGATTATTTACAGAATTTTTCAAGAAGCGCTCCACAACAGCCTAAAACATTCCAGAAGCGATCTGTTTGATGTTCATATTGAAACTACCGATTCTTTTTTCATATTAAATTTAAAGGATTTCGGAATTGGCTATGACGTTAAAAAGTCAAATTCAGGAATCGGATTGAATAATATGAAATTAAGAGCTAAGCTTATTGGTGCCCAGTTAATCTTAAATTCTGACGTCTCTGGAACCGCTGTAACTATCAAATATCCTTTAACCCAAGGCCATGAAAACCAACTTTAAAAGAAAAATAATAATTGTAGATGACCATTTACTTTTTTCGCAGTCTCTCGAACTGCTCATTAAAAGTTTTGGCGATTATGAAGTTATAAATCGTTTTGAAAACGGAAAAGTCTTTATAGACTATCTAGAACAAAATAACGAGGCTGAAATTGATCTTATTTTACTAGATGTTAATATGCCGGTTCTCGACGGACTAAGCACTATGAAATGGCTCAAAGACAACAGGCCAGATTTGAAAGTAATTGCTTTATCTGTAAACGACGATGAAGAAATTATCATAAAAATGATTACAAATGGCGCAAAAGGCTATCTGCTAAAAGACACTTCGCCAGAAATTTTTAAAGAAGCCATTGAATGCGTCGTCGAAAAGGGTTTTTATTTTACCGAGCTTGTCTCTGGAATGCTGATTAACAAAGTCAACAGCGATAATAAAAAGATTTCTTTAAAAGAAAAAGAAATTGTTTTTATCAAACACGCCTGCACTGAAATGACTTATAAAGAAATTGCATCAGAAATGTGTTTGAGTCCCAAAACCATTGACGGATACAGAGAATCACTTTTTGATAAACTTGAAATAAAAACCCGAATCGGACTTGTGCTTTATGCGATTAAGCATAAAATTGTTTTCGTATAAATTAATATGTTAATGCTGCAAAAACGGGATATTCCTTAATTTTTTCTCTTCCGTTAAGAAAAGTCAGTTCCATTAAGAAATTACACTGTACTATTTCGCCACCCAATTTCTCAACCAATTCACAAACTGCTTTTGCGGTTCCGCCAGTAGCTAGAACATCGTCGTGAATTAAAACGCGATCTCCTTTTTTTATGGCATCAGTATGCATTTCTAAACTATCAGTTCCGTATTCTAATTCGTAATAAGCAGCAATAGTATCAAACGGAAGTTTCTTTGGTTTTCTCACAGGTATAAATCCGGCATTTAATTCCTGAGCCAATAGCATTCCGAAGAAAAACCCGCGAGATTCAGCGCCAACCACTTTATCGATTTTTTGTCCATTTAAAGAATCCAACAAAATTTTTAGGCAATTGGTACGCGCTTCTGGGTCGCCAAGCAAAGGCGTAATATCTTTAAATAAAATTCCTTCTTTTGGAAATCCCTGAATATCACGTATATAATTTTCAATCTTCATTTTTTTTTAATTTTCTGTTATTTTTTCCTTGTTTATCTCACATTTATGTCTATCTTTGCACCCGCAATAAGCAATCAACAAAGCTACAAAAAAATAGCTAATTGATAACAAAAAGGCCTCGTGGCGCAACTGAATAGCGCATCTGATTACGGCTCAGAAGGTTACTGGTTTGAATCCAGTCGAGGTCACTTAAGGAGACAACTAGATAATAGTTGTCTCTTTTTTTATGCCTAAACATATAGATTTTTCAAGCCTTCACAGCCTAATATTTGCGGTTCGAATTTTTCACAGGAAATTCTTAGTCTGTTTAAAAAAAACAGTCTTAAAGTGGCGCTATCAGAGATTTAATCGAAGCTGAACGATGGTTCGAAATCCCGTTAAGGATATAGATTTTTTTTCTCTTTTGGTTTATCGTAATTTTTTGATACTAAATACAGTAATTCCAAAATAATTTTAGCTTCCTTCTCATCTACCTGAATGCCGTTTTTGGAAAGAATAATAACGGCTTTCTCTACTGAAACATTCCTCTCAATGAAATTCATTTTTTCTATTGGTTTTTCGGTTTCTTTTTTTTGATAATATTTTTAAAAATGCCTGATTTAAGCCTAAAGATAGATCTCCTGTTTTAAAATTAATTTCCGTCGGGGGAATAAGATTTACAAGATGTCTTTTATCTGAAGCCTCAAATTCAGAAAATCTTTGAAAGATTTCAACTAATGCTTTTTCTTCAATTTGATTTTTTCTATCAATCCCTTTTAATTTAATGGCAATATCATGCATTTCCTTTTTAAGATTTTTAGTGCTGACTTGATTCTCTTTTCTTAATTGGTTGTAGTCGTCAATTTGTAATATTCCAGCTATGAATAATTTTCTGCCTCGAGAAAGGGTCAGCTCCTCCTCATTTATTTTCCTCTCTAATGCTTTTTGAGTGCATAAATAAATTTGATCTTGTTACCAATTTGGTTCCGTTTATGACTTTGCAAGATACTGCTAATTCTGAATTGGATATTTTAATAAAATATGAATTAGTAGAAAACGTAAATTTCCACAAAGCCGTCAAAGATCTATTAGATGAAGGCATTAAAGATAAAATGTTACTCTTTAAAAAATTTGTGGAACTGCTAAATGAGTCACTTGACTTTAAAATAAAATATTACCACATTAATGGAAATGAAGTATCTTTTAGGATAAAAGAGCTTATTGAAATAAAAGCTATAAAAGCCAACAATGTAGAAAATGAAAGATGCTTATCAAGAGCGTTCAGTAAAATTGTAGAATATCGATACAAATCTACTCAAGGCAAGAAGGACAAAAAGGAACTGGAAGGGATAATATCAAAAATTAATGGAACACTAAGTTCAAACATTAAAGATAAACACAGCAATAGAATCAATACCTCTTTAAACGCAATTGAATCTTCAGATAAACTAGAAATGATCTTAAGTTCTGATATTTCATTTAAGAAATTAATGAATGATCTTATAAAATATGAATATATCGAATTCGGTAATAATATTCCTGAAACTCAATTTGGTTTGGGATACACGAACTTGATGATGATTATTGCTGATTTAATCGAGTACATGGAAAAATATCCTGAGGATTCTTTCAATAGTAAAGTAAATCTAATATCAATTGAAGAACCTGAAACATTTATGCATCCCCAGATGCAAGAATTGTTTATTAAAAATATAAATGAGGCAATTTCATCTTTGTTGAAGAGCAACAATAAAAAAATAAATAGCCAACTTATTATTACCACTCACTCATCGCATATCCTCAATAGTAAAATTCATAGCGGCAATTCTTTCAATAATATTAACTATGTCACAACTTTAGAACAAAATTCTAATGTAGTTTCACTTAATGACAAAAAAATTACCCCACAGTTGGGAGATAAAAACGATGAAAATAATTTAAAGTTTTTAAAAAAACATATAAAATATAAAGTTTCAGAACTGTTTTTTTCCGATGCGATTATCCTTGTGGAGGGTATCACTGAAGAAACACTTCTAAGATATTACCTTGATAATGAAAATAAGCTTAATAAATTTTATATCTCTATTTTTAATATAGATGGAGCCCACGGTCTTGTCTATCATGAATTAATAAAATTATTAAATGTACCAGCTTTGGTAATTACTGATTTAGATATTAAAAGAACTGACACTGAAAAAGAAGCTTTTACACAGATCAGTAGCTTGGATACAAAGACAACAACAAATGCAACGATAAAACAATATAATAGCGAAAAAGAGTTATTAACGAACTTACCTCCAACAATAATAAAGGAAAATTTAAAAATAGCATTTCAGAGTGAAATTAATGGATTTTATGCCACCAGTTTCGAAGAAGCATTTATTCTAACCAATTTCAATAATCTTATTTTACAAGATACCATAAAGGAATTAAAACCTGACATATATAACAGCATTGTTGGTAGTAATAGTGATCAGGAAGAAATAAAAAATAATTCATACAAACTTCAGCGGAAATTAGCTGGATGTAAAAGTGATTTTGCAAATAAATTACTTTATAAATATATTACTTCAGATGTAGCTACTGAACTTCCACTATTACCACAATATGTTACTGAAGGATTAACTTGGCTTTCTACAAAATTAAATATTGCCTAAAAATATGAATTTATCAATTATATCATCAGAAAAAAAACAGGAGGAGATAGATATTCAGCAAGAAATTTTTAATTCAATTGATAAAAATGAGAATATTATATTTAGCTCTGGCGCTGGTTCAGGAAAAACATACTCACTTGTCGAAAGTTTAAAACATATAATCAACACACATGGCTTAAGGCTAAAAGTACATAATCAAAAAATTGTTTGCATCACCTATACAAATGTTGCCGTGGAAGAAGTTAAAAACAGACTTGGAAACAGCGAATTGGTCTTGGTTTCAACAATACATGAAAGAATATGGGAACTTATTAAAGATTATCAAAAGGAGCTTGTGAAAATTCATCAATATAAATTGAATGAAGAAATCAGTATCTTAAATAATAAGCTGGATACAGATAGCAAATTTGCTGCATATAGAAATTTAAACAACGAGCAAAAATCAGGATTATTTGACTTAATGATTTCGCAAACAGAACTTTTCTACAAGAGCCAAGATGAAAATGCAAGTAAGTTCAGAGAAATATTTGGTACTCAACTGAGAGATTTTCCAAACATTCTAAAAAATTATTCCGATTTTAAAGATCTAATTAAAATTATTTACAAAATAAACAATTATGCAGCTTGTTTACGTTCTATAGATGTCAAAGAGGAAGGATATTTAAAAGTAAAATACAATGCCTCATACAATTCAGATCGTTTACACTGGATGAGAATCAGTCACGATACACTTTTAGAATACGGAATTAAAATTATAAAAAATCATAATGTATTACAGCAAATAATAATTGATCAGCATCCTTATTTTTTGATTGATGAATATCAGGACACTGAAAAAAAAGTTGTCGAAATCATGTCAATTTTGACAGAGCGATCTGAGGAGATTAAACATCCTTTTTTTGTCGGCTACTTTGGAGATCCTGCTCAAAATATATATGATGGGGGAATTGGAAAAAATGTTAATAAAGTGCATCCAAATCTTAAAACAATTATAAAACCTTTTAATCGTCGATCTACTGAAGAAGTGGTTACAATTATTAATACAATACGAAATGATGAAATAAAGCAATCATCAATCTATGATGATTCTAAAGGCGGTAGTGTAAAGTTTTATTCTGGACAAAATGATAGAGTTGGTGCATTTATAGAGGAACATAAATCTGAATGGAATATTTCTTTACGAAATAAACTTCACTGTTTTGTATTGACAAACAAAAGTGTTGCAGAATACAGTGGTTTCAGTAATATCTATGCCTTCTTTGCAAATACAAAAAAATATAAAGTTGCCTACCAGCAATTAAACACAGAACTACTTAGTGACAATCAAGTCAGATTAGGAGAAATTCCATTATTTATATTTAGGATTCTAGAGTTTAAATCCAAATTAAGTAACACATACACACCGGTACAGGAAGTTTTAAAAGAGTACATCTATTCTGATATGAATATAGGACTTTTGAGAGTTTTTATTTCTTCGTTGCAAAATATTAAGGGCAATACGTTACATGAATTGTTAGATTCTATCACAGATATTTATACTTCTGCAAAAAACATAAAACACAAAGAATTGATAAATCAATTATTTGATTTTGAAGGCTTTCCAGATAAATCAGTCAAAAGTTACCTGTCCGAAGTACTTTATCCCAACCTAAAAGAAGAGGATACTAGTTCGACCGCAAAAGCTATTGAAGATTTCTTAAACATTAATCTTAATGAATTTGAATTGTGGTATAAATATATACTAAGAGAAAATGAAACTGATGTAGTTTATCACACTTATCATGGCACAAAAGGACTTGAATTTGATAATGTTATAATATTGATGGGTAATGCGTTTGGACGAAACGGAATGTATTTCAAAAATTTTTTTATGGCTATTCAAAATGCATCAGAGGCAAAAAATGAGTATTATGAAGAATTTGAGCAGACAAAAAACCTCTTATATGTAGCATGTTCTAGAGCAATTAAAAATCTGAGAATATTATATCTTGATGATGTTACCGATTTTAAAGATGCATTGTCACAAATTTTTATTGATGTAAAATCATATTGAATCAAAAGTTTTACTGAAAAAAGGATAATTCATCTTCTAGCTAATTAAAAGAAACGGCTTTAAAGCTTCGGTGCATCACATAACCTTACAGATTCTCTCTAGCCCTGCTTAAGGATTGAATCTAATGAAGAAAAATTTATACCAAATCCGTTCAAGGAATAAAAGTAAAAAGAAGGAAAAGGTCTGAAAGTGGAAAAACCAAAAAAAAATCGGTTTTTCCACTTTCAACAGCTCACACACTACAATGTCAATGAGTATCTTGATTTAGGTATATTATTTCTATAAAAGCTTGCTTCTGCTCGATAATTATTTAAAAAGCAAATCGTTTTACAAAAAAAGCATTTTTATTGAAGTCCGTTAATTTAACTTTAAGCATCTCTTGTTTGTGAGCAGCAAGAATCTTTAATAAATCACTTTTTAAATCTTTTAAATCTGGTTCATTATCAGAATCAGTTGAAGGGTAAAGAAAATCAACTAGTTTAACTGTCTTAGGAATTTGGGAGTGATGGAGTATTGATGTCATCACCGGTCTGTATCTGCTTAACGATAGCGCTAGAGTTAATAAAACCATTTCGAGATCATCTTTGCCAATTTCAGCACTTCTCATGTACTCATGGGATTTTATAATCCTGTAGATATTAACAAATCTTTTGATAAGTCGTGGATTACTGCCCAATACGGGGGACATCTCTTCTATAAGACTGCGCTCTTCCTCAGTAAAACTTAAAGCTTTTACAATTGTTTCTTTACGAATCTGCTGCTTTCTAATTATTGGATAATCAATTTCTGGTAATGGATCATTACTTTCCAAGGTCTCCTCCACATTTATATTTTGATCAGATCTGAGCGTTTGATCTGCTTTTTTTACTTCCGGTAGTTCCTGTACCTCAGACAGCCCTCTAAGCATATCCTTGATATCGCTGTCATCTGCAGTTTTCAGATGGAAAGCAATTTGGAATATTTTCTCCAGATAATCAGATGGATCAATTCCTTTATAACCATTCTTTCCATCATCATACTTTTGCAGGTATTTGACCGTAAGGGCATTTCTTACCCATACAGGATCTACTCCTACCACAACCACAAATAACGGAAATGCCATTAACAGATTTACTGCTTCCAATACCTCTACAACCCTTTCCTCGGGACATCTGTCCAAATCATCAATATAAAGGACGATTCGCTCCAGAGGCTTTTCAAACAAGGCACGGAACTGCGCGCTTTCTCCGGATTTAAGCAGTTCTTCCCTGTGGCCTGTAAAAAGTTCACTGAGTATTTGAAAATCTTTTCTTATGATAGAAACAAGACCAAGGTGTTTTTTATAGTCATCGCTGTTGCACCTTTTTTCAATAAAGTCATACAGCGTACTGGTAGTAAGCGCATTGGTAATCTTATATTCAATGGTAGATTTAACTACAGTTACACTGGTAATCTGAGTATTTATGGAGTCCAGTTCTTTTGTCCTGTACTCGATTTCCTGTAGTAGTGCCTTTTCCTGTTGATTAAACTCTTCAATTGCAATATCGCGCTGTTTTAGATAATCTTCTTTTATAGACCACATTTTCCTTAAAAATGGCTGAAATTTCCTGTACGTTTTCACAGCCCGAACATATAAGGAGCCCGCAGCAGTTATCAGGATCCAAAGCGAAGGATTCACCGAAATTACATTAAGTTTAAAAAAGTCCACAAATATTCCAAGCCCAACAGGTATTAAAAAAATAATAGCAAGAGTTACAAATACCCAAGCCCAATTAAATTTAGAATTTTTATCAGTTGTAAATAGCTTCAGATAAGTGGGTAAGCTTTTTGCCTTCTCATAGAATTCATCAGGTTTCACCCAATACTCTTCAGGAACAATTTTTTTAAAATGTTCAACATCCTTTGCTATACCAGGGTTTTTGTTTAGCGCATCGCTAACTTGATCTTTAACTTTAAACTGCACATCCACTGCTTCAAGAACTGACCTCAGTGACTTATTTCGAAGCGATTTTATTTTCTTGTCAAGCTCATTTTTACTTTTGCTTTTTTTATCATTAAGCTTTTGAAGCTGACTGTCTATTTCCTGTTTTTGGTTTTTAAGCCCTTCTACTTCTTCTTTGGCTGCGGAAAGATCCTTTACCAGTTTCTCTTCGATTTTCCTTGTATTGTATTTAGCTAGGCTGTCATTGCTTATATAGTAATTCAGCTCGTCAAAGATATTGGTTGTGATGCTGGCCCACAGGTTGGCATCCATGTAGGACCAGGCATTGAAATGAACATGAACAATGCCTTCACAGAAATACCCTGTACGGCTCGCTGATAAATCTTCTATCTCTTTTCTGAGTTTTTTCATAAAGAAACTTTTGCCCGAGCCCCACTTGCCCAAAAGAGCCACGGCAAGCGGAGGTTGAAAAGACTTCGCTGCGAGAACTAATGAAAAAGCATTGACGTCAGGTCCTATGTTTAGATAATCAATCCCCGTATCACCATCGCACACCAGACCGGCGATATGATGAGACTCCTCCTTATCGGAATCCAAGACACTGGCAAACAAGTCATGAATCATAAACTGCGGTAAAGCCTGAAATATCTTCTCCAGATCTTTGAAGGAGGGCTCTGTTATCGTATTGTGATAATATCCCAGATCCTTGATGTCGATTCTATGGTCCTTCTCAATCCACTCAACGTCAACTGTTGTACCGTCTCTTCGATTTCCAGTTACCACACCCCAACCCCTAAAGCATAAAAGTGATGCTTTTTTCTTTTGAGGATAAGTAGATTTATGGATCAAAAAATCGCCTTCTTTTATGGAATTAATCAACTGGACATATTTTTCATCATAACCTGTCTCCCAAATTCCCTGTTCATAAAAACGATTTCCCTGCTCTTTGCCTTCCCAGTCGGAGTCAACAAGAAAAAAACGCTGACCGGAATTTTGAAGCGTCATTGTTATATCAGCTCCATCTATTGTTTCTTCAAAAATTAGATGATCATAAAAATCCCTGCCCATTTCATCAGCTGGTATCGCTATTGTAATTTCTGCCGACACTGATTTTAAGATGTCCTGATTCTCACTAAGTACAGTTGTTATGATTTCATAACTCTTATCGTAAGACAGCCCTGCTTTGCCTGTCCCTAAAAGAGGCAGAAATACTTTTTTACCTTTAAGCTCATGAGCGTACATTTTTATGGCTTTGGAAAGATTTTCTTTTATCAGCTCATCTGTTTTTCTCTGTCCCTGTATGGTAACTATAAACAATATTTGGGATTCATTAACAGGAAAAAGATTATATCCCTCTTTAAGATTAAGTCCATCTAAAACTTTCTTGTTGTAGCCAAATGCAAGCAATATTTGGGAATTAAGAATTCCGATCGAGCCCTGCACATTTATTGGCACAAAAGCAAAGTTAAAGTCGGTAGGTGAAGGATTTAGTTCAATTTGGTAAAGGTCAATCATAGTTTATTTTATATGGGGAACTAAAGTAAAAAAATAAAATAGATTGTTAGGATTTTTCTTTAAGATTTAAAAAGAATAATCCTTTTAAATAATGAAAAAAACTGGAATCCAGAAAACTTTAAGATCGGTCATTAGGTGATAAAAATAAAAAGATTAAAACTTAGTTGAATCTAATGTTTCTAGCTGCAATATTACAATACTTTGCAAAAGGAAAGCTTTCGGAAATTCGCCCGTAAATGTTTGGGCATGCCGAACTTTATTGCGTTGCTTTTTGCCCTTGCTTCCCTGTGCCCGGTCATGGCGCTATATTCTTCTCCTTAACCAGTCCTATAGGTTCTTAGAAATTTATGAAATCACATCAGGAGGCATCACTGGATATTCGCTTGATATTCTCAGCCGACCTTAAAGTCAATGCCACCTCTTTAATGATGATGATGAAAGGTATTACCTTTGTGCCACAAAACCTAAATCACATACAGTAATTCATAGAGCCAAAGAAAGACAATTCTATCATAATCATAGCAATTTTTTCAAATCCTCCATACTAGATATAGAATTGTACCCTAGATTAATACCGCAAACAAACTGAGTTTTTACAATTTTTGAATCAATCCCCAACAGGACATCTAAACCAAATTTACAAAGCCAATCGAAGACAGACATTTACATATAGTAAGCCAATTGCTTCAAATCATCCAAAAATGATGTTGTAATTTGTCCTGTCGAGGTCACTTAACAGCCAAATGGCGCCAATTGAAGACAATTGGCGCCATTTTTTATTTGTGCTACTAAACATGAGTACTTTGAGTCATTTTTACTGTTATTTTCTTTCTATAAAGTAAGAGTAAAATAAAGAGCCAGCTGCATAATTGTATATGTTTTCATGAAAAACAATACAAATAGTTGATTTGCCATTCGATAACTTAACAGGATTCGAACCCCAGAATGAAGAAAGATTATGACTTTATAATATCCTTATTTTTCACTCTAATCGCTGTTCAATTTCAGAAAATACCCACTCATTTCAAATTTTTTTTATTTCCCGCTCTCAATTTTCTTCAAATATAAGTGCTGTTGTACTGAAGCAGAATATTGGTTTATACCTTAAAATGGATTCAACTTTATAGCCCTGATAGCAGTGGAAATCCTTTTGTGCCGGTGTTCGGCACAAAAGATTGCAACGCATAGCGGGAAAAGCTCAAAAAAAAACTAATATTTCATTGCATATTGAAAATCGCATTTGTCTGCAATCCATCCTACAGCTAAAACAATACTAACTAACTAACTAACTAACTAACTAACTAACTAACTAACTAACTAACTAACTAACTAACTAACTAACTAACTAACTAACTAACTAACCAACTAACTAACTAACTAACTAACTAACTAACTAACTAACTAACTAACTAAGGCAATATTAAAACAAAAAAGATGAGCTTTACTGCTCATCTTTAAATTATTTATTTCTAAAATTTATTCAATAGCAAAAGGTTACAATTTTAAAATCTCATATCACTAACTTTGAAACACTACCTAGCCGCTGCCTATATTACATTGCCCTCCAAATCGGTCGTACGCGGCCGGTGCAGTTCATGCCACCTACGCTCAAAGGATCGAATATTGGCCATGTCCTTACCCACCAGATCCGCCAGTTTCCTAACTTCTTTATCAAAACTGCTTTTAGATTTGATGTTTCCTAATTTATACGATGGTAAAAATAGCATATGAAACAAAGGCGGCCCCTTATAATCGTCATATCTCAATTCCATAATAGTTGAGTCGTTTGGTGGAAGCTTAAAATTTATTCCATCACAATCTTTCAAGTCATCAAGTGAATTTAATTTTTCGTTGAGTTCAAAAATATTCAAACTGATTTTTATCCTTTTTTCCCCTCTAAGCATACTAGCATTAATAAAATGCAACTGATTTTGATTTGTCAACTTACATAATTCGTAGGAGTACCCACGAATATTCGAATCGTACTGCCCAAACCAAGAAGTTTTAAATGGCGATTTTGCATAGCCGTTCTTTTCCAACTCAGGAATACCATAATCTTTAAAAATAGCATTCCTTGCATCTAGAACTTCTTTATCTGATATTTTGAGATTATCTTTCATATTTAATTTGTGTTTCTTTGAGCAGCTACACCACCACCTGCTCCAACAGTTGCCGTCTTTGCAGCGTTTCCGAGTCCTTGGCTTGTAGTTCTGTCTATTATAACATTAGTTCCTCTATTAATTACAGTCCTTTGATTTCTGGTCAATCCAGATGTATTGAACTTGCTTTCGACTATTATTTTTCTACCTGTAAAAATATTTCTCATATCATGGTCAAATATTGCTTTTGACTCCCTCCCTGTTGGAGTTTTTCCTCCGGTCAAAACTTCAGCTTTACCTGGTCTAACATAACCACGTCCTTTGTATTTGATTTCTGTAATGGCTTCTCCTAATTTTCCTTTAGCGCTTCGTGATAAATTATTCGTCGAATTTTTAACGGCATTCCCTACCAATTTACCTCCAGCTCCTAAAACAGCTCCTACGGTTCCATCAACTACAACATCTCTAACGGTTGTTTTTTGTCCCTGAATTGCTCTACTAGCAGCACCTCCAACGGCATTAGCTCCACCAGAAACACCTGCAGTTACCAATAAACTGGCTCCTCCAGTAAATCCTGCGGCTCCTCCTACAACAGCACCTTGTACCGCGGCACCACCCACAGCTTTCCAATTATCTACTTTACCGTTTTTGTATAATTGGGTTCCTGCTTCTATGGCACCTCCTATAATACCGCCAATCAATGCTCCTGCGGCAGCAGTGGCACAATTAGGACATTCTCCATCTGGATCTACATATTTTACAGGGTTATTGTATGAAAATGCATAAGATGTTAAGTTGAATGAATTAAACCCTCCTCCGTTACTCGATTCTGGCTCATCAAAAAAGTCTTCTTTAAACATTAAAGGATCGACACTTAACCACAAACTAGCTTTCATATCGAGATACCTTGCTCCATAATAGGTTAAGTTTGTTTCTCTATCTAATTCCTTGCCGTTAAACAAATAAGGAGACGAAAACGAAGTTGCATGTTCTTCAAACAAAATCTCACCAAAAGCAATGTATTCTACGTGCTGTGAAATAGAACCATTTTTGGCTGTAATATAGGAAGTACTTCCCAAATGATCAGCATGAAAATAAAAAATATCATTTTCTGGCATTCCGGTTCCTGTAAAACCTTCTCCTGCTTGTACGGTAGTTGGTTCTATTGGAGGGCCAAATTGTACTGGCGGACCAGGAACATCTCCCGAAGCATTAAAAATTGGGTTTCTAGGCCATCCTTCTGGAGGTTCTTGATTTTCTTCTACAGGTTTAAGTACTTCACTTGGATACGGATTCCCTGTAAATTCTGGCGTAGCATAGATTCCTTGCTGTGTTGGAGGTCCTGGTGGTAAACCTAAACTTTTCACATAAGCATCTAACGCCTTTTGCTGTTCTGCACTAAGATTGGTATAATTTACTCCTCCTGCTGTTAAACCTAACGGCTGGGCAAAAGTTCCGTTACCCAATTTGCTCACAATTCGTCCACTTCCTTCAAAATAATGTTTGGTAAATTTACCTTTTCTTATTACAAAATACGGACTTACATATCCTGTATAATCATCTGTATGTATAATTGTAGCGGCGTTTTCTCCGTTTATTACAACATTTTGAGAATCGGCTGAACTTTTAATTACACGTTCTCCATTACTATCATAAGAAAATTGATAAATTCTTCCATTATCATTAATTCCCATTAGTCGATTTTCCTCGTCCCAAGTCATTTTTCTGAAACTTTGAGTTTCTGTATAACTTGTTGGGTTTCCGTTTCCATCATATAGATATTCGCGAGGATCTTCTTTAGCTGTTTCAGCAATTTTACTCGGCGCATGCGGATGTAATTCGTTATCGTAAGCGTAATCTAGAACATATCCTTTTTGCTCATTATTAACGGTATGCATCAAATCTTTTTTGGTAATATTATGCATTTTATTGTAACTCATATTGAGTTCATAACTGGCTTTGGTAAACTCTCCTTGATAAGAACCTTTTGCCGATTTTAATCTATAATAATCATCATATTGGTATTCTTGAGAAGAGGTTCCTCCTAAGCTGTTGTTTATTATTGGAGCTGTATTTTTAATACTTAATACATTTCCAACATTATCATAACCATAAGCATTGTTTAAGACCTGTCTTTCTCCGCTTCTTACTTGTAACTGCTGTAATCTTCTCATTACGGCATCATAAGTATAATTCGTTTCGGTGTCGTTACCATATTTCAGGTATTTACGCTGTTCGAATTCATCATAACTTAATTGCTTGATATAATCGTAAGTATGGCTTTCTTTTTTACCTTTCATACTTTGCAGATTTCCAGCGCGGTTATAAGTGTATTCTACTACTTCTCCATCAGGATATGTCATTTTCTGGATACGATTCCATGTATCGTATTCAAATTGTGAAATATAAGTCTGTACATCTGTAGGCGTAATACGAAGTGTGCGAATTTCTTTTTCTATCTCTCCTAATTTACCAAAGAAAAATTCTTGTCCTCCAGTTGCATCTTGTACAAACCACACTCTTCCTCGTCGAGATGGAGTTCCATCAGCTTTTCCATAATTATATTGTACATTATTCTGTGGATTCTTAGGGTATTTTATAAATTCTAAACGATTATAATTATAGACATATTCTACAGCACCACCATTTGGAACGGTATTTTTTAAATCTTGTGTTATGCGTTTAGTTAAATTTCCTGCCAAATCATATTCCATAGTTGTTGTTCCAGCATCTGGATGTGTATATTCAATCCGTTTTCCTACCCAGTCGTAACTCATTTTGGTAATATGATCAATGGCATCCGTTACTTTTACCGTTTCTCCCAGAGCATTATTTTCAATCTTTGTTACCAAATCATTTTGTACAACGGCTACATTTTGCCCTGCAGCATCTGTATAAGTTGAACTTGTTCTGTTTAAAGCATCTGTCTGTGTTGTATTTAGTACTGACAGTCCATCATGATTGATAATGGTATAAGATGTTGTATTGGTGCTTCCATCTGGCAATGTTACTTTTATTGGACGTCCGACCTCATCATAATCGGTTTTAGTTGGCTCAACATTGGACATTGCTGTACTAAAATTATTATCCATCGTAGTCGTCGTCGTTGGATAATAGGTGGCTATTGGTCTTTCTAATCCATCATAAATTATACGCCCCGAAACAACGTGAGCTTCCTGATCTGGACTTCCGGACTGTGTAAATAAACTTGCTGTTTTCTTTACCTGCAAAGGTCTTCCTAATCCATCTGTATACGTGTAGGTTTCGATGTCTTTGTCAAGTTCTGGATCATAATTTCTAGTTTTGGCATACGGAACTTCTGCTTCTGGAAAATATTCATAAGCAATCGTGTATGGTCTGCCTGAAGCAATTTCATAAGGGCCTTTTATTGTTGACACACGACCTTTTGTATCCAAAGTATAAATAGTACTTTGATCGTTACGATCTGTTGTTTTAAGAGGCATTCCAAAACGGTAATCGAATTCTACTTTGTTCTGATAACCAAAGGCGTCTTTTATTTCGGTCATGTATTGGTGATCTTCTGAATCAAATACATATTCCAAAGTCATACGCTGTCCTTTATGATTGATAGGACCAGTAATTTTTTCGATATTTCCGTAAGTGTCGTATACAATGTCAGTAACAGCAATTTTATCTGCTGCACTGTAATTGCTTATCTGAGTTACTTCTGCTGTTGCAGGATTTACCGCCGCGGTTCTTTTACGTCTTAATCCTTCACTTGTGTAAACTTCTAACTGTTTTGCTATACCTCCATAATATGGATTAGTGCTTTCATGATATGCTATTTTGGCTGTAACTTTATCATCAGCTGAACCATTTCCTAAATCTTCGTACTGAATGATGTTTCCGTTTGCGTCATAAGTATTGAAAATATTCGTTTCTAGATATTCACCTCCTGCTTCGTAAACTTTTTCGTTGGTATGAATTAATCCAGCAAAAACTCTTTTATTGTCACATGATGGTAAATTTAATTCAGATTCCGAAATACTGGCTTGTGTAGCAACATCTACTAAGCTGTATTCATTTTCAGACTCTTTGCGTATTTTGCCATCCTTATCTAAAGTATAGCTGCGCTTTAAAAGATTTTTTCTAAAATAATCGTGATTGTGATATTCTTGAACCGTTGTCGAAAATAATGAATTATCAGACGCATCTATTTCTTCTTCGATTACCTTTTCAAAACCATAAAACTCTCTTTCGCGACGATCATGATAAGCATTTTCATATCTAAATTTAGCTATCGAATTATCAATACCATCTCCAACATGTCCATCAAAAACTGTAACCATTTGTAAAACCCATTTAGCTGATGGGTTTTCGTAACTTGGTTTTATTAGTTCGTAATCTACCGTATAGCTATTTCCTGCGCCATTGGTAACGCCTTTTAATTTATTAGTCCTTCTGATATTTGATAATTGCGCTGTCAAATGTCCATCTTCTTTTGAAACCACATAATCTAAATTTCCATCACCATCAATATCCATAAAAGTTCCTTCAGAACGGTTTGTACTCCATCCTTGGCTTCCTCCAAGAGTTGGTGTAATACGCAGCAGCCAAATAACAATGTCTATTGAGAAATTAGCATTCATTCCGTAGCTTACTCCTTTATTCTGATTCATTTCTGAATATTTCGGATAGACAACGGGTGCTGCAAAAGAATTACCTAAGTTTAAGGAAACCTGCATGTTACTTCCTTCATATTTAATTTTATCAGCAAGTCCGTCACCATTAATATCCATAAGAGATTCTTCACTATCAGATTGTGATCTTGCATAATTGGCTCCACCAGAAATAGATCCTTGTTTGATACTAAAACCTAAACCAGCGCTCCAATCTGTTGATTTTCCTCCATTCAAACTGTTGTGGTTCCATTTTTCTGCTGGTAAAAATCCGTATCCAGTGTTCAAATAAACATCACCAGAATCTGAAATTTTATCTGGAAGTCCATCCCCATTAATATCACTATGAATCATTGCCGCATGATCTTCTCCTTTTCCTTGAGAAGCACTTACTGCAATACTATTACCTCCCTTTTCTGCCTCTTTTGACGCGGTTTCTTTAGCAGCATCTCTTTTTACGTTAGATTTACCAATGGTCATACTAATTGAATTTGATGGAGCTCCGTGACTGTAGCTTCCTCCAAAATTTGGTCCCTCAGTACTTGTTTTAGAATGGCTGAAGTTATCTCCCATATTGACTACTTCGTTGGAAATTTTCCCAACTGGAGCTGTAAGCTGTACATTTTCTCCACGAATATAATCTGGAAATTTATCTCCATTAAAATCGCTCATTGTTTGTGTTACGTAAGAGTCGCCATCAATCGACTTACTATAACCAACATTGGCAGGTCCAACAGATGCTCCTGCAGAAAGACTTTTACTTTTACTTTCGCTTATCATATCCAGCGCAGAAGTACTGCCGCCAGGCAGATTAGGAAGTGTAAAGTCAGTATACTCCGAAATATCATCTTCTCCCAATCTTGATGTACCTATTATTTGTCCTTGTATATATATTCCTTCCTCTAAACCTTCCCATTTTGCTTTAGTGTAAGACGGATTTAATGATACAAAATAACTTTTTGCAACTTCATAGTCAGTTCCTTCATAACTTTCAGGATCTGTATTTCCTAAATCGGGTGTTGTGCTGTAGGCATCTGATTTTTTTAGAAGTGTCTGATCAATAGTATTTGATGCTAAATTTCCATTAATAGCAAATCCACACCATTGACGATAATACAATCCTAAACTTCTTTCATCGTCATTCAAAAGACTATAAATACTAAAATCATCTGTAGCTTGATTCCATACCGAAGCATTGACTATATCTGTAACTTGAACTTGAATATTTAAGGCATCAGCTTTTGGATAATTTTTAATAATTGTTATAGATCGTGCATTAGAAACTGTCATTTCTAATTGAATTGGAACTCCCAAAACAGCATCCGGATACGTAACGGAATTATCAAATGTATTATTTACCAAACTCAAAATACCTCCTGTAATTTGATAACGATTACGTGTTAATAATGTATTATTTTGTTTAGCAGAAATAATAACATCTCCATCAAAATCATTAATATTACCTGGATATTGAGCAGGAGTTGCGAGTGTCAAATCCTGAGTCAGAATACTTAGTTTTACTTTTCCTGACGAAGTAGAAGTTACACCAGTCATATTATAATTTCCTTCTCGTTTGTTGTAAAACAAATGAGAAACTCCTAAGGGAACTTCTTTTACCAATTCTCCCGGATAAGCAGGAACAGTAACAGTCGGCGTAAAAGAAATTGTCTGCCAATTGATATTGGTTTCTGTCTGTAGGGACAATGATACCATAGTCTCAGCTTCAAATGCAGGCAGCGTAATTGATGACAAATCGAATGAACTAACCTCATTGGCTAAGAAAGTTTTTTCATAAAGAATAACTGGAATCTGAGACAAATCTAAATATGTTTTTTTGATAACCAGTTTGATGTGATCTGAGGTAACAGGTTTATTTAAAATACCTTTCAAAACGACATTTCCTGCTACCGGCACAACTCCGCCTTCATTAGAGCTGCTGAAAAAATCGGTACTTGCTTGATAAGTGGCCAAGGAATACGCGTTTACATCTTGTAAAGAAGCTGGAACGGTAAAATCACTTTCGGTTATATTTCCATTAGTTCCCCTGTCAAAGTGCTTAATCTGCGAATAAGTAATGGTTGGATCCCAGTTTACAGTGTCAAAATTCCCATCTTTAACAGAGCTAACTCTAAAATACAATCGTTCTCCTTTTTCTACAGCAATGGCCGTATTTTGTTTGCTCTTAGTACCGTAATCTGTAGCCGCAATTGCTTCGTTCCAAATTACTGTATTTCCTTTTTGAAAATACAAATGAACCCCATCGGCTTTGTCTTCACCAGCATTATTTACATATTCCTCACGTCTTTTAATTCGTTCTGGAGTAGATTCAGGAACTAATTGATATTGATGTGATACCGAAATTATCCCTTTTACAGGAGCTTCCCACATACGCACAACATCGTGAAGCGGATTTTGTTTTTCTATCTCTTCCAAAGAAATAGTTGTATAACCTGGAATAGTAATATTTCCTCCTCCAAAAACTGGTGACGGCGTACCCGCACTGCTATTCTTGAAAGTCGGGATTCCATTTTCTAATCGGTTGTAATATACCTGCCCATTACGAACAAAATCAACAAGACCATCTCCATTAAAATCCATGAAATAGGCTTTGGTTTTATTACTGGAACGCTGTTGATCAAAACCAATATTTCCATAAGTCATATTTAAATCGACACCCCAGTTAAACGAACTAGATTTTGAAAATCCTACATCACTGATATTAAGTTCTTGAAGATCTCCAAAAGCCAGCTTTCCAGTTCCGGCCAAATTTTTTCGATAATAAACACCATTATTATTTTTGAATACTTTATCTGGCAATCCATCTCCGTCTATATCCTCTAAAGTGGCAATAGTTTCAGAATTTCCCCAATTATTTCCTCCATGACCGCCAATAGTAAATCCTTTTAAACTTCCGGCATTAGTAGCAAACCCCAGACCCAGCCTATAACTTACTCCTGTTGTAGATCCTTCTGTACTGGTTACCAGAGAATGTTTTCCCGAAAACAAAGCATTAGTAAAAGACGGAATAGAGTTGTTTTTTAAATTGTCACTTGGTACGCTCCAGCTTTCTTCAGGTCCAAACGGATTGTATTTTCCTGAAGCATCACGAACATCATCAAAGTAGTCTAATTTATTGGTGTAAAACAACTTGGCCTCTGTATCATATTCTGAAACCGATTCTAACAAAGTCTTTTTAAAAGCTCCTTCTTTGTATTGCAGTTCATAACTGCGAATCATGTCGTTTTTGTAACGCACTTCAATTTTTCGTAATAATTGATTGTTTAACTGCTTAAAACCTAATCTTGCTGAAAGCTGTACATCCTGACGATTCGGTTCGCCTAAATCACCATTTTTTACAAACGTAACATTGTAATTTCCTTTTTGAGAACCGAAACCTGTATAATATATTTTTTTAAGATAAATACCTCCATCTCTTTTGTCATACTCGTATTCTACTGTATTTCCGTTCAAATCAACTTGAAGACAAAGTGCCCAATACCCAATGTTTCCGTTCGCGTCTTGAAGCACACCATTTACTGAAAGTCCAGACATTGTACCTCCATAATAACTAGCATTTCCGCTTTTATCTTTTACTACCCAATAATAATCTTTTGGTGATGCTCCTTTCCGAATGATCTGCTGGAAAGCACCTTCGCGTCTTGGAAAGAACTGTTTATCTGGTGTTCTTCCAATCCATTCTACCCTGTGCGAATTTGGTATTAAAGCTTCTCCGCTAATAGTATAACTTTCTGTTTCGTTTGCTGCATCATATCGTGGTGCTCCCCAGCGCGTTTCAATACTTACTGAAGGAACAGAGACATCCCAGCCCATTCCAGCCCAACTATGGCCACCATCACTATCATACTGTAATTTTAAAGAAGGCTGCATTCCTCCTCTTCCATTTGGAACGACAATAGGAAAAGAAGTACTTGCAGTTCCGCGTACGTTTGGAGTGGGCGGTTCTATAGATTGAATTCCAACCAGCGGACTAGCTGCTTTTAAATCTTTTATGCTTGTTGGTGTATAACCAGAAGTTTCTGGAGATTCCGGCATTTTTACAATTCCTGCAATAAAATCGGTAAAATGTGTTGTTTTTGCTGTAATTAATCCCTGTTTAATGTCTAACGAATCTTTGCTGACTTCCTGCCAAAGACGTTTGTTTTCATCAAAATAAAATACATTTATATCCTTTTCTGTATATCCTTCTGGAATTGCCTTTTTGCTGTAAGGAAGTGAAAGTGTAACTGCTTTTTCAAAAATGGTTCCATGAGGCAGTAATCTAAATCCTGCATTCCCATTAGTAACATTCACCATTGAAGCGTTTAAAGGTGCAATATCTATTTTTCTTAAACCACTTACCGAAATGGTAAGATTGTTTTTTAAGGCACCAACTGGAAGTACTGCAGAAAAGTTTTTGTACTCTAAATTATTGGCTGTCTCAAAATTAATATTCTTAAAGACACGTTCTTTGGCATTTTCAATTGGTCTGAAACTTTCTACTTTTAAAAACTGATTTAATTCTATTTTTTCTTTTAAAATCAGACCTGTCACAGTCTCTTTTAGCACAGGAATAAATTGAGTAGTATTTTCTGCATCTAAAACCAATTCAAATTCTGGCTGATTTATATCTATAGAAATTCCTGCAATGGTAAGTTTCTTTATTTTGGATGGAAAATTTGTCCCTTTTATGTACAATTTATTTGCTGCTTTCAGAAGTTTAAAATTATTTTCTTCTGGAACATTTTTATATACTATTCGTACGTTTTTAATTTTATATCCATTTGAAACTCCTTCTGGCGCTGTAAACAATAAAACGTTATCACCAGTTCGAAGAGAATTCTCAGATAATAATTCGGCTTGTTTGGTCCAGGCTTTATTTTGCGATACAAATTGTCCTCCAATACTTGGTTCATTGTTTAGACTTCTTGAGATCGATGCTGTCTCATCGTAACCAAACAAATCATATTCCAGATAGGCATTTTCATCAGCTTGCGGTAATTCATCAATTTTAAGATGAAAAACATTATCATATGCATCATCAACTTCATCAAGGCTGTTGATTCCTATAATACCTTGTTCAATATCAGCAGAAAATAATTTTGTGCCTTCACTTTCATTCTTTACCTCAATAGCTGCATCTGATTTTGATTCTGAAGTCGCGGATTCTTTTTCTGAAAACTTATCCGTAATAAAAGAAGGAATTTTATAATCACCTAAATTGGAAGCAAACAAAAATGTACCTATTAAAAATAGCAGGAATATAATTTTCTTTTTCATAGAGCTGGTTAATCGATTACTAATAATCGCTTTATATTATATTTCGTTCTGCAGGAAGAACTTTTCTTCGACTGTAGAATTATTTCACAATAACTTTAAAGGCTTTAGTGCCAAAATCTGATTTTACCTGTACCAGATACATTCCAGAAGGTGCTGTGATAGTATCTTCATGCAGATAAGTTTCGATCTGGCTGTATTTTTTTTCTTTTAAAAGTGATCCTGTCAAAGAATAAATACTTATTGTGGCATTCGTCTTTTTAGGAAACTGCATTGCAAGAGCAAATTTGCCGTCGGGTGTAGGATTTGGATATAAGATCAAAACACTGCGATCTGTAATTTCCTGACCGTCTGTTAGCACACTAATTTTCTTAGACGTTTTACATTCTAGATCATTTATCAATCTCAGCTCGTAATCGCCGGCTTGATCTATTAGAATTTTTGGATTATCATCAACAAAATTACCTTCGTAAAACCATTCATATTGATAATTTCCCGTTGGAAGACCCTCACTTGCATCCAAAAGCACCGCATTACCATCTGTCAATAAATACTCCGATTTCAGGTTAGGAAAAGTTCCTTCTTTATCGGCAACAAATACAGTTTCAGCATACAGATTGCCTCTTTTATCTTTTACGATATAATCATAAGTTCCCGAAGAAAGCTGTACTCCACTCTGACTTTTTGCAGCCTGATTCCATTGTTTTACAACGGCTTCACTTCCTTCTTTTTTAACAGTAACGGTAAAAGGCGCTTCACCCCCTTCAATAGTATAATTTAATTCACCTGAACCTGTTACACCACAAATGGATTCTGTAATCCAGACTCTGCTGAACATTTCTGGTGCTACTTTTAAAGTAAATTTTGCTGTTCCAGATTTATGTTTGTTCCAATCAAAATCATTTAAAACTAATTTCTCTGTACTGGCAGTACTAGCCAAACGTATATATTCTGAATCATTCTCATCATAAGTTCCTTTTCCCGAATAATCAACCAATAACCAGTAATAAGTATCTTTAGGCAGCGTTCCTTTTATAAAAGATGGGTTAAAAGACCAGTCTAAACTCAAATCTGATGGATTTGTAA
Organism: Flavobacterium ustbae; assembly: GCF_003946915.1. Classification (GTDB taxonomy): domain Bacteria; phylum Bacteroidota; class Bacteroidia; order Flavobacteriales; family Flavobacteriaceae; genus Flavobacterium; species Flavobacterium ustbae. Next base: position 70,645 of record NZ_RPOC01000004.1, on the reverse strand, counting down.
AATCCAATTGCCATTCTCTCGAAACTCCAATCGGCTCTCCTTGTTCTTGTTTTTTAACTAGAAGATTTTTGCCATTATCACTCCAAAAAGTAAAGTAATTATTAGGAATCGTATTTGTTTTACTTTTCATTTCGATTGTCAAAAGCCCTTCTTCTGCCATATTACTGCTCTTTACTTGCAGCAATCCGCTGGCATCATCACGACCAACTGCGGTTATAGAAGATGTAAATCCTTTATGTTTATCGACATCCCAAATAGTTTCTCCTTTACTGTTTAAATAGTTTTTATTATCAAACTGGGAAAGTGAAATCCCGTATTTTACAGCCAAATAACTTGCTGCTTTTTGAGTTTCTAAACCATTTAAAACACGGCTGTAAACCAAAATTTCGCTTATGCTTCCTTTAAAATCTTCTGGCGGTAGTTTTTCTGATTTTGATTTCTGGCCAATAATAAGCGATGACAACTTTGCAACACTATCAGTAACATGCTGTTGAAAGAAATGAATATTGGCTTTATGGGGTTTGATTTTTTCCTGATAGGACTGGTAAGAATATTTCTTTAAATCGACCAATCTTTTATTTGTTGCCGTAGCTATTATTTTTTGAGGATCATTTATGGTCCATAAAAACTGTTCCTTTAAACTGTCTTTTACTTTATACACCATAAAAAGGGTATGACGTCTTTTGCTGTTAACGCCTAACGGAACAATTAATGAATCATGGGCAGTATCAAAAACAATACTTGGATTAAAATTAAAAACAGCTCCATCTTGTTTTTGAAGAGATACTTTTGCTTCTTTATTGTCTACAAGACTCTCCCAGTAATAACTTTCGCCTGCACTTTTAGATTTTAACCAAAAAAAAGGATCTGGAACAGCTCCAGGCAGTACTTTTTGCTGCGAGAATGTCAGACTTACAGTAAATACTGTGATTAAAATTACCAGTAAAAAAATCTTTTTATTCATAGTAAAACTGATTGTTACGATACTGTTTTTCTAAAAATTCCCTAAATCATCAAAGTCAAAAGAGTAACCTATAATCAATGAAATACTATTGACTTTGTTTTTGTTTTCGCTGTAGCGATGTCCATTTTCTTCCGTCATTAAAGCATCCGAAAGTCCAATGGCATATCGTGCTCCAATAGAAAAGTTAGAGCTAAATTCGTATCCTGCTGCAAGCATTCCGTAGAAGTAATTTTTGCCGCTCAAAGATTCTCTAAGTACTTTTTGAACATTTGCATCTGTTTCAAAAGGAACTCCTGATTCAGCAAATATTTCCTGTGCATTTGATGAATATTTGATATTATCACCCGAGATATTAAATCCGACATATGGACCCGCTCCAATGTAAAATCCCTTGTAAGGATAAAACTTAAGCTGTGCCCCCACATTAATATAGTTGAAAGCAAAAGTCATTTTATATTTCAGTCCTTTGATATCTTCATAATTCAAATCTGTTGACTGACCAGAATAAGAAACCTCAGTTTGAATTGCCAATTTTGCATAAGGATATTTCCAGTTAATGAAAAAACCGCCAGCTCCTCCAAATTTTCCTTCCTCTTTTAAAGTGTAACCGTCGTAAATACCTTTTGGCACAATAACGTCTGGAAGATTGGACATTTTCGAATAAATACCTCCCGCAAAAAGGCCGTATGTAATTTCTCTCTCGCTTTGCGCGAAAACTGATTTTGTGCTTATCAATAAAAACAGAAGAATAATTTTTTTCATTATTTTTTAATTACCATTTATGAAAACTATAGCCTACAGAAAAACAAAAAACACTGCTTTTGTTTTGGTTCTCTATAAACTGAAAAGAAGATGCATTGCTTTTAACCATATCTTTTACACCCAGATAATAGCGAAAATCGAAGTGAATACTTTTATGAAGCTCATAACCCAATGCAAAACAAAGCGCAAAATCACCAGCACCATCAAGACCATCTTTGTAGAACTGTCTTGTTGCTACATCATACATTCCGTCCGCTTCATTAGAGGAATAACTAATATCATTAGGAGATAAATTGATTCCGTAGAAAGCTCCAAATCCTAGATTTAAACCTTCGTAAGGATAAACTTTGTATAAAGCACCTATTTCTAAATAAGCATAATTAAGTCCAAGTTCAAATTCTTTCCCAACAACATCTCGATATTTCACGGTTTCTCCAGACTGTCTAAATAAGATTTCAGGTTGTATAGCAACACGAGTATCATACAGTTTACAGTTAAGAAAAAATCCCGTTTCAAGACCATATTTGCCTTTGCTTTCCAGAGTACTGTTATTAAAAGTATTATCACGGCCTTTTATCGTTTCAGGCAGATTACTAAAGGAGGAATGAATACCACCCACTTTTAATCCGTAGGTAATATTGGTTTCATTTTGACTGTAAAGGTTTATGTTAAAAAAACAATTGAAAATTATTAAGTGGAATATTACTTTCATTAAAAAAATTTTTGCGAATATAAATATTAAATATACTTTTGACCAACAAAAAGCAGACAAAACAGGCGATAAATCCGACAATATACCTGATTTCATGTAGTAAATAATTTGAAGATTACTTCTATATTTGCTTGATTCATAGAAAAATCACTCTACATATTTCTTTCATAAATTAAAAAGATCATGAAACATCCTATTTTTTTTCTGTTTATTTTGATGTTGTTTAGTAGTACTCTACAGGCAAAATACCTTAGAGCAACTTTATTTATGGAAAATGGGGTTATTAAAAAAGGCTTGGCAGAAAAAGTGCAAAGCACTGATTCTAAAGTTAATTTCAAAACTGATGATGGAAGTAAAATAGAAAAAATAGCAAGCAGAGAAATCAAAAGAATTGAGTTTGAAGATGCTGATGGTACCACCTATATAGCTGAAAATTTATATGCTGTAACAGCAAACATTTTAAGTGGAAAGTTTTCGAGATCAAGTAAAAAAAAGTGGTTTTACATGATCTATGATAAAAATGCAAGAATCGGTTATATTACAGAAACAGGCAGTAACAGGCCCAATGCAGGAGGAACCAGCAGAGTGATTACTTATGGAAATACTGCTTATTTTTTTGGAAAGAAAGACAGTGAAGAACTCGTTTTTGGTTATTCAGAATCCAGCGGCAGTAATCTGGCTGTAGGCACCGATTCATTAATCCGTAAAATGGCCGCTGAAGCTTTTGGAGACTGCCCGCAGATAATGGACGCCATACCAAAAACAGATTTCAGCCAAACGCAGGCAATCGATCAGCTCAAAGCGATTTTTGAACACAATACCTGCCCATGATCTTATCCATAATGAGCGGAAATCCAGCAGGTAAGAAACCTGGGTACAAACCCTCTGTGTTTTGAAATCACTGCCGTTGAAAAGATATTCCGCAAGCCAAAACCGGCGATGTATATCCTATAATTTTTTGTATCTTTAAATTAGTAGTTGTTTTAGATAATTTTCTCCCGACGCAGGTCTTTCCATATTTAAATGGTCCGAAATAAAATTAAATCTAAAAATTATGAAAATCGGGGTTATAGATCGGTATGTTCAGCCTGAACGCAGGTTGGAAAATTAAAAATCCAGCTGATTCATGGTCTAACAAGCTTAGGTTCGAATTTTATACATTTTGTCAACACTATTTCAAATTATTACTAAAAACTGAAAACCTAAACATAAAATGGATTCAGCCTTTTAGCCCCCGATAGCAGTGGAAATACTTATGTGCCGCTGTTCGGCACACAAGATTGCAACGCATAGCGGGAAAAGCTCAAAAAAAAGACTAAAAAACTAATATCTCATTGCGTATTGGAAATTGCATTTGTCTTCGATCTACCCTACAGCTAAAACAATAAAGACGAACTAACGAACTAACGAACATCATTGAACCAAAAAATAAAATCTGATACTGATTAGAAAAAGACTGAAATTCTATTTATCCTCCATTGGATTCACCGATAAGACTGGCCGAGAAATAAACCAATTTTTAGCTCCAATGGAACAATTAATTATTTCATAAGGCCAAAGAAAGACAATCCCGCCACAACTTAAAACAATCTTTACAAATCCTCCATAATATTTGTAGAATTGTATTTTAGTTTACTGGTATGAACCAATTGAGTTTTTATAATTTTTTGCATCAATCCCCAACAGGACATCTAAACCAAATTTACATAGCCAATGGAAGACAGACACTACATATAGAAAGTCAATTTCTTCAAATCATCCAAAAAAGATGTTGAAATTTGTCCTGTTCCCGTCACTTAACAGCCAAATGGCGCCAATTGAAGACAGTGGGCGCCATTTTTTTTATTTACACTATTACGTAAAGTAACTTTAGAGCATATTTTCTTCTATATTCTTCTTCACAAAAAACTCTCAAAACAAAACAGTAAATGCAAAAGAATATTTTTAAAAGGAAAAACAACATGACAACTTAGTTGTTATTCTATAACTTAACAGGATTCGAACACCGCTAAAAGAGCTGATTTTAAGACTAAATTTACTAAACTAAGTTGTGCAAATAATAATTAAATATCATTTAAAAATTGATATAAGATCTCATTATCCGACCTCAAAAGAGGCAAAATTGATTTATTCTGTTTTTTTGTTTTATTTCAATAACAAATTATTGATAAATTTGGATTTGTTTAAACATCAAGGAACGCATTAATGATATTTGAGAATCAGTTCACAATCATTTTCCAGCAGCTATGAATAGTATTAATCCATTAATTCAACAACTTAAGAAATATGGAACGCTGAGTTCAATTGCCGAAATGGCTATTGATCAAAAAACGAAAATATTTGTAAAGAAAAAAAACGATCATTTTTTAAAACAAGGGCAATTACTAACAAGCTATTTTGTGGTAAAGAAAGGTGTTTTCAGAGCTTATATTAATCGGAACGAAAAAGAAATTAATGTTTGGTTTGGAGAAGAGAATCAAATTTTCGGCGCAATAATGCCTATGTATGCCAATAAACCTTCACCTGAGTATATACAGTTTTTAGAAGACTCAGAAGTATACGCTATTGCTGTGGATGATTTAGAGGTTTTATATGAACTCTACCCAGAGTTAAATCTTATTGGCCGAAAAATAGCTGAGGAACTGTGTGTTATATTGGAAGATAGAATTACTTCACTACATACTGAAAGTGCTTTGGAGCGTTATCAATCACTTATGGAACAGCAACCCAGTTTAGTACAACGTATTAATCTTGGTCATATTGCTTCTTTTTTGCGTGTAACACAAGAAACTTTAAGCAGAATACGTAAACGCTGACGATTTTGATCTACATCAAAAAATCCAATCTTTTTGCATGCGATCTTTGCAGTACTAAATAATTAAGACATGCAAAAAGATAAATTAAATTGGTTTCAGAATGTAGAACATCGCACACATCCACATCCTGGATTAAACTGGCTGACAGCTACTATCAGCGTACCAGATGTAGCAAGTGCAATAGATTTTTACACTGGTGTAATGGAAATGGTTTCCATCTCTGAGTTGGCAGATGAAAATAACGGCGAATTACTGTTTGCGAGAATTCGTTATCGTGGAAACAATTTTGTGCTTAATAAAGAAAATTGGGATTTTCAAGCGACGGCTCCAAATACTTCAAGACAAGTACCTCCTTTTGTTTTCTACTTGTATGTAGATGATGTAAGAACATTGGTTAAGGAAATTAGAAAAGATAAGGATGCCAAAATTGTTACTGAACCTGAAATGCAGTTTTGGGGAGATTTGAAAGCAAGAATTCAAGATCCATTTGGTTATATTTGGGATTTAGCAGAAAAAGCTAACTAACAAAATGAAGCATTTATTTTTAGGCTTAGCCATATGCTTGGAGGCAAGTGAAAACCAAAACAAATCGAACGGCCAAAGGGCTGTAAACGTAGTGTTATTCAAATTCAAATCGGATGCATCATTGAAGCAGGACCAAAACTTTAGAAGTGACTTTTTAAAAAAGTATGGTATTGTTTCAAGTCTTATAGATGTTTCTTTTGGAGAAAATTTTGCAGATATGGCAAAAGGATTTACCAATGTGAAATTAGCCCGGCTCAAATATCAAAAATCGTTGAAAATATTCAGTAAATCAGACAATACTGAAGAACTAGCTTTCAGTTATATTAAACCGGTTTTGGAAGAAATTTTAGTGTTTGATTATTATTGATTAATAAAGTGACTATTCGAAAATATTTTATTAAAACTATTTAAGAAATAAAATATTTTTTTGTGACAATCCCCAACAGGACATCTAAACCAAATTCAATAAGCCAATGGAAGACAGACATTACATATGGTAAGCCAATAACTTCAAATCATCCAAAAATGATGTTGAAATTTGTCCTGTCCTCGTCACTACTCGGGACAAAAGATAAATATCATCTTTTGTTCCGTTTTTTTGCTCGTAATCTATTGTTTACCAAGTAGATGTAGTTGACCATTTCATTGATTCGGGCGGTGCGGATTTTCTTTTCTTCAAAAGTGAAATTTTCAGGAAAAATTACATTTCAGGCAAAAAATGCTTAACAATGCGATTATTAATTGTTAATAAACCGCGTTAAAAATTAATTTATCACTCAATTTTAAAAGCAAAAAAAAGCCTCAATCACATTGAGACTTTTTAAATTCTTTATTTCTTTCAATTTCAGGATTAAATAACTATCAAAATATAAACATTATAATCTATTTAAGATCAATTACAATATGTTTTAATTTTCCAGTAAACTTAAACGGAATTTTATAATCACGGGTAACAGGAGTTCCAGCATCTTCTCCGACATCAAAAGTCTCATCAAATGAAAAACGGTTAGGAATAGTTTTTTCAATATGTTTTTGCGCAACTGATTTTCCATCAACACTCAAAACACCATTTCCTCCTTTTCCTCTTCCACCGCCATCATAGGTAAAATCAAATTTTATGGTATGTTTTCCTGTGCTAAGCTTATCTTTACCTTCAATCGTTGTAATCTGTTCTTGCAGCCAGTTATAAATAAATACAGGTTTTCCATCTTTAATCATTAATACATAACCGGCAAATAAACCTCCCTGTGTGACCAAAACTCCTTCAGCACCTCCCTGCGGAATATCAATTTCAGCTGTAATAGTGTATGATCTGTTTTTTACATTTGGGGCACTTCCTTCTGGAACTCTTGTTGTTCCAGGATAATAAGTAAGATGGGTAAGACCGCCTATAGAACCAGCTGGCCTCCCGGCCGTTTTTGCGTCCATACGCTGTACCGTGCTGTCATCAAAAGGAAGCACCTGATATTTCTTGGCTTCTTCTTTCCATTTTAACTTTAATTCTTCAAGCTTTTTAGGGTTTTCTTTCGCTAAATCATCATGTTCTGTAAAATCGTTAGTAATGTTGTATAGCTCCCAAACATCCTGGTCCGGAGGAACTATTTTAAATTCATCCAGCCACGGCCTTGTGTTATGAGTTGTTGCAGCAACCCAGCCATTATCATAGATAGCGCGGTTTCCTCCCATTTCAAAATATTGTGTTACGTGTTTGGTAGGAGCTTTTTCATTTGCTTTATTAAATGTGTAATACATACTTACTCCCGACATCGGCTTTTGTTTAACACCGTTTACCACTTTTGGCTGGGGAAGTTTACAAGACTCAAGTATAGTTGGAGCAATGTCATTGCAGTGGCTGAATTGTGTTCGAATTCCGCCTTGGTCTTTGATTCCTTTTGGCCAGGAAATAATAAGTCCATTTCTGGTTCCTCCAAAATGAGAAGATTCTCTTTTTGCATATTTCATAGGTGAATTCATGGCAAGCGCCCATCCTATTGGATAATGATTGTAAGTGTCTGGCCCACCAATTTGATCTAAACGGCTTAAAGCATCTTTAACTACATCAGGACGATAACTATTCAAATCTGCCGCCACTTCATTTAATGTTCCGCTGAAACCTCCTTCTGCACTCGCCCCATTATCTCCTATTGCATAAATAATTAGTGTATTATCTCTTGCTCCCAGTTCATCTATTGCATCTACAAGCAAACCAACTTCATAATCTACATAAGCAAGGTATGCTGCATATACTTCCATCATTCTCGCATATACTTTTTTCTGATCTGCATTCATTTTATCCCATACACCCACTTCTTCAGGTATTGGATTATATTTTGCATTCGCAGGAATAATTCCTTTTGTTTTCATTCGCTCAAAAGTCTCTTCGCTTACTTTATTCCAGCCCTGATCAAATTTTCCTTTGAATTTTTCAATCCATTCTTTAGGCGGCTGATGGGGAGCATGAGTAGCGCCCGGAGCAAAATAAGCGAAAAAAGGTTTATTAGGCGCAATTGACTTTTGACGTCGAATCCATCCTATACATTTCTCGGTTAAATCCTTTGTTAAATTATAGTCAGGATCGTCTATTGGCGGAGATATTGGCTGTGTATTTTCTATTAAAGGCGGTGCGTATTGATTACAGTCACCACCGTTAAAACCATAAAAATACTCAAATCCCATATTGACAGGCCATTGCGTGAAAGGGCCTACCTGACTGGTTTCATAGTCTGGAGTATTGTGATTTTTTCCAAACCACGCTGTGTTATAACCATTATCTCTTAAAATGGTACCAATTGTTGCAGTCTCATCTGACATTATACCATTATAGCCGGGATATCCTGTCGCCATCTCTGCAACAACTCCAAAGCCTTCTTCATGATGATTTCTGCCAGTTAACAAAGAAGCTCTAGTTGGCGAGCACAATGAGGTTGTATGCCATTGGGTATATCGTAAACCTTCTTTTGCCAGCCTGTCTGCAGTTGGAGTGTCTATTGGTCCCCCGAATGTCGATGAGGCTCCAAAACCGACATCATCCAATAAAATCAGAACAACATTAGGAGCATCTTTTGCCGCTTCTCGTGTGATCGGAAAATCGGGTTTTGAATCTTTAGTTGTTTCTCCAATTTTTCCTTTAAATGTACCAGGCCTTCTGTCTGGGAGAACTTCTCCTGGCTGAGTAGTCTGGGCGAATACTTTAAATGATGTCATAATTGACAACACTAAAACGAATAAAACAATTTTAATTTTCATAGCTAATTTTTTATATATCTCAAATTTACCTAATGAACTAAAACATAATAAAAAAAACATGTTGCAGATTATAATATGCAACATGTTTTTTCTTAAATAAAATTCGCTTTAGCTTAATCTTAATTCGAAAATAAATCAATTTTTAGCTTCAATGGAAGAACAATATATAAATAGATAAATATTTTTTATTCCATACAACTATAAAAATAGAATAATCAAATTCTGACCTGAATAATCTTATAACTAATATTTATTTTGCAAAGGTCAACAACGAAAAGTATAATTGAAATTTAAAAATTCAGTTACAAGGCAAAACTTATCTGTTTTGATGTCTGGCTTACCAAGCAGATTTTGATTATTTAACAAATCGTCTGAACATAGCTTTAATTTCGTCAAAATTATCCGGTTTTGGAATGTACTCAACAGAAATATCATTTTTTTTTAGCCAAGCATACATGAATTCCTCAGGAGGAGTCGAAATTAAAACTACTTCTATTTGTTCCAATTTCTTTTCTAATTTCATCTGTTTCAGAAAATCAAGACCGTTTATCATAGGCATATTATAATCCAAAAAGATAAGATCAGGAAGCTCTTCAGCAGTTCTTAATTCTGCAAGCGCGGTTTTAGGATTTGATACAGTACGGTATACAGCAGCTGTCTGCATAGATTTTAGTGCTTCTAAAAACAATTGGGTGTCATCTACGTCGTCATCTACAAGCAGGATATTTCTGTAAAGCATTTTATTCTTTTTATATTATATAAAACTTATAATCAGCTTATTTACGATTCTTTTTCAAAATTGGTTTTTACTTTTATTTAAAAATTTTGTTAATCTTTTTTGCGTTTTCAGTTGCAATCTTAAATACATACATCTGCCATATCATTTTTTCTTAAACAAACAAATCATAAATAGGTTATTGTTTAATCACTTCAGGTATTTTATACTTGCCACTTAAAACTTCTTCTGTTGGCTGATAAAATCTTAATATCATATAAAATTGTCCTTTTGGCGCTGGAAGCCAATTATTAGTATCGGCAGGTTTTGAATGCGAAATCGTAATTTCAAAAGTACCATCAGCTTTTTTCACAAAACCTTTCATATCGTTACTGATTTTATAACGATTCAATTCATTTTTAACAAAAAGTTTATTGTTTGCATCATACATTGTCAAAGACCAAAATGCATTTACGGGAGGTTCTTTTGTGAAAGTCATTTTATAAACATTTTTACCATCAAGTTCATTATTTTCACTATCTGTATAGCGAATTGGATACAAAGCTTCTTTTTCTCCCTGCCCTCCTAAATAAGGTCCTGCAATCATTGAACGCAAAGCATAATCATAACCAAAGCTATCCAGTTTTGTTACCCACTGCCAGCCGTTTACCACTGCTGCGGCAGATTTTACCGAAGCAATAATAGTAAGCGGAGCTTCTAAAGTTGCATCGTATAAACCTTTTAATTGGTCTTTATTTAATTTTGATGGATCAAATTTACCAGGAGTCAGTCCAATTTTTTCAAATTGCCCTACTAACCCTTTGTCAAATTCAGCAATAGGATTTTGTGACATAGCAAAAGCCAGTTTTTTATAAAATCCAAGACTATCCTTTGCATCGATCTGTGGTAGTGAAGGCAGGCTATAATTAGCTTTTGCTGGAGAACCTCCATTAAACTCAGTTTGAGTAACTAATTTAAATTGGTCTTGAAGCTTATGAAGTTCATCTAGATTTTCTCCTTCCTTCACAGCTAATCTGCCCCAAAGCCATACTTTTGGCGTTGTAGCATTTATCACTTTGGTAACTCCCTGAGGTATTTTACCTTTCCATCCCGGAGGCACAATAGCAAATTTACCTGCCTTTGTACCTGTTGTTCTTCTTCCGATATAACTGATAAGATTCTGGTACATATCAAAAACATCAACAACATAATAACGATCTTTTGTATCAGGAGTTATTATAACCATCGGTTCTTTTAAATCTACCACAGCACTCAGGTAAAAAGTATCGTTATTTGCTGTCGGCATATCGGCATCGGATGCGGTTGGCAGGGATCTTGCCCAGCCTATTTGATTTAATGGCGCTCTATAACTGGTACTTGGCTTTGGATTTGGCACATCTACATATTCCCTCATAGTTTCTTCCATTCGAACCGGTGCATATCCCCATTGATAAGCCAATATTCCAATGGTTTTTGCAGCGTAATAATCACCTAGTTTTTGCACTTCATTTGTACCAGCAACCTCAATAACTGGATCTTTTTTGGATGCTACAGTTGCAAATAAATCTGTTTTATCATTTTCTTTAGGGACTGTTTCTAAAGATTTATCTTCTCTTTTGTCACAAGAAAGTACTGCACAAAAAATGGTGGCAACAAATAAAAACTTTTTCATGAAATTTTAGATTTAAATGTGATTTCTAAAATTAACTTATATAGACTACATTCAAATTATTTCTATGTATAAACACGTTGCAAATTATAAAATGAAACCAGTTTTGCAAGTTAATTCAGTTCCATGTAACCGTTTTATATAATTTTTAAAATCGTCAACAAATAAATAGAGTAATGCCAAAATAATTCTATCTTATTCATTAGTTAAATAATTTGATATTTTACTCTAAGATTTCCTTTTTACTATTTGCTACTCAATCGGTTAGAAAACCGATTGATTCCCGTTTTCAATTTCCTCTATTTATTTTGAAGGATTCAATTCATTTTTCAAGAAACGTTCAATTTCAAAAAATAGATGACAGCTATCCGGCATTAATGATTTTCCTTGGGTGTCAAGTAATAGAAATTCTGAAACGTAATCAATATAATAGTTTTCTGCGACGGTCTTCTTACTGTTTGGAAGTCCTGACAAATTATACCAAGTCATTTTTTCTTCTTCAACTGCTTGTTTCCATTTTTGAAAATCAGTGTCAATACTTAAATAAACGATACTGACTTTATCTCCATATTGCTGTTCTATATTTTTAAAAAATTTGATCTCATACCTACACGACTCGCAATCACTTGACCAGAAAACGACTAGCACATATTTTTTGTCATTTAAAACCGATTTAAAATCATGTGAAACACCGTTAATGTCAAACCAATTGAAACTTGTTGCAAATTCACCTTTTTGCAACATTTGCATTTTGCTTAGGTATTTTTTTATGGCAGCATAACTTCCAGAATGCTTCAATTCATCAGAAAATAATTCGATCATACTAGCTATATCATCCGTTTGCAAGCTTCCCCTTTGAAAATAAACGGCCTGCAATACACTGTAACTATCAGGATGTTTTTTAATAAAATCCTTATTTACATAGTGATAATTTAAATCATGTATATTCAACCAACTGTACGACTTGTGCTCTTTTAAACCTATAGAAGAAACTTGAACATAAGGCATTCCAATCCATTCAGGATAGGTACAAGTGAGTTTTATATCCTCGTTTCCAACTAAAAACTCTCCATCATAGCCATACTCCTCAGAAAGCGCTGCGTCTTTGACTGCAAGATCAGTTATTTCTTCATTATTTTTTAACAGCACAATAGTTGTCATTCTTGTTTCTGGAACAGAAAAACGATACTCGAACTTCCCTCCTATAGCCTTTATGGTATCAATTGTTTCGACAGAATCTCCAAATTCTGCATAGCCTGTCATTTTTATTACGACATGATCAAAATAATTTTTAATTGGAGAAAGGTCGGCCGTTATTTTTCCTTCTCTCTTATTTGCAAAGGATTTAAAATAAAAAAAAGGTAATATTAAAATTAGTATTACTACATTTTTAATTTTCATAATATATTTATTGTGGCAAACTGTTAATCGAAAAATTTATAAATTTCTACTTAATAAAGCATTTATTTACAATTTGAGCTATAATTCGCGATTCCATCTTTTCGCCAGTTAAACGGAGGAACTATATCTTTGTCCGTTTGAATACATTTAAGATTGGGATTAAAATAGGCATAAAAATTCATTTTTTGATTGTTTCCATTACTAATATTCAAACTCGTCAGTGAATTTGAGTGGCAATACAGCGCATATATTTTTGGGTTCTGCGAAATATCTAAATTTACCAACTGATTCATTGAACACTCTAAATTAAGTAACAATGAGTTTTGGCTAATATCAAGAGTAACCAATTTATTACTATAACAGATCAACTCTTTTAATGGAGCATTGGAAACATTTAGTGTGGCAAGCTGATTTTTATTGCAACTCAAATATGTCAAATTGATATTTTTTGAGACATCGAGAGACTTCAGCTTATTTTCGTCTAAATAAGCATTATTCAAAGCAATATTTCTGCTTAAATCCAAGCTGGTCAGTGGCGTATTCATACAAACTAAATAACTCAAATAAATACTATGTGTTAGATCTAGCTGCTTCAATGGATTATTACTACAAACAAAACTCGACAAATATAGATTTGACGAAAGATCCAAATCTGTTATTTGATTTTCAGAACATCCGAAAAATTTCAAATTAATATTATGCGATAAATCTAATGTCTTTAACTGATTGGTACTGCAGTCAAAATCAGCTAAAACTGTATTTTTGCTTATATCTAATGAAGTCAATTTATTTTTTCCGCATCGCAGTTCACGCAAACCTATATTTTTGGAAATATCAAGTATATCTAATTGATTTCTGGAGCAATTTAACGTTGTCAATTTCACACTTTGCTTTAAATCTAATGCAGTTATCCTGTTATTTGAACAATTCAAAGATATGAGAGCTTCATTTCTGCTAATATTCAATATGGTTAATTTGTTTTCTTCACAATTCAAAGTGGTTAATGCCAAATTACCAGATAAATCCAACTTGGTTAGCTTATTTTCTAAACAAATCAGTATCTTTAATGAAACAAAATCATTTATTCCGGTTAAATCTTTTATATCACGATTTCTAAGATGAAGTTCCGTTACTTTTGCGATATCAGCAGTAAGAACTTTTCCGTCTGGCACACCATGATCATAACCAGAATCGCTTAAAGCTTTTTCAAAATTAATATCAGGAATTAATGTGTATTTATTTGCATCTTGAGCTAAGATTGTATTGAAAAAAGGCAAAATAATAAATGAGAATACAGTAAAATAAATTCGCTGTTTTTTACTCTTTTTTGATGAATAGCTTTTTGTAATTAACACTCTCATTTTTTTTTTTTATTAATACATTTTGTTTGACAACTTTTATTTCTTTTTTACTAAACCTAATAAATAAGAAATCCTATCTTTATAATATTTGGCATTTTTTTGATAAAAAAGTCTGGCATCGGGTTTTAAAGCAGGATCATTATCCCACACAAATTTACCAGGATGCTTCACTTGAAACTCCTTCATGGTCTTTGCAAAATAGTAATATGTTGTCTCTTTCCATTCCGCTTGTTTTTTTTCAAATGCAGCTCTTTCTTCTTCAGTTTTATTTCGGTAAACGATTTCTGAAACAGCATTGAAAACTTCTGTTTCCCAGAATTGAAGCTCATGATAGTATTCTTTTCTGCAATTCAATTCTTCATGACTATTGGCTTTGATACAAGAATTAAGTTCTTTTTCAGCTTCCGGCAGAGGATCTGTAATATTTTGTCCATAAGAAGTCGAGATTAATAAGATAAGAAATAAAATAAATTTTGAAGTCATGTAATAATTATTATACTATTTTTTTTCAATTTTCAAACTGGCAACGAAGCTAAGAATTTAATTAACTGGACTTCATATTTTTTTTTACAAAAAAGCTGAAGAGAGCATTAAACCAAATAAAATTGCAATATGAAGTTATTCAAGAAAGAATAGAAATTGATTTATTCCTCTTTTATCATAGCCGTCAAATCTCCCCAGAACTGCTGCAGAAATCACCTTTGATTTTTTCCATATAATTGCAATCTAATTATCTCTTCTTCTGAGCCAAAGTTTAGTCGAATTTAATCCCAAATCTTACAATACTAATGTTGAGCTTTACTTCACAGGAAGTTTAAAAAATACTTTTTTACTACTTTGCTTACAAAGATGTTTTATTAACAATTATAAAACATCTTTTTTTTGCACAAACAGCCATTAAATTTTAAATTAGCTTTTATACATATCGAAAACACTGGCATATAGCGCCAAAAAACGGTTTTACCTGCAAGTAGACTTTTGTTGTACAACCGTAAATTCCTTCAAATCCTATCGGGTCCATATGCTTCCCATCTGGTAATTTCACCGCTTTACAAGTGGCAGCGCTCTTATTTGCTATTGCGAAATATTAATTGAAATAAAACATAAATTATGAATGAGATTTTAAGTATGGTTTTTCTTGGAAACACTCTTTACAACTGGCTAAAAGCTGCAGCTATTATTATATTTATATTCGTTCTGATAAAAATATTCAAAATTTATATTTTCAGGCGACTCAAAATATGGGCCGCTTCAACTAAAACATCCTGGGACGAATTTGCACTTAATATCATAGAAAATAACATACTGCCTCTGTTGTATATTAGTACTGTTTATTTTTCAGTTCAGATATTATCTATAGGAGGGAAAACAATGAGTGTTCTGCATACTGCATACCTGATGGCGATTACTTTCTTTGTGATAAAAATAATAATTGCGGCCTTTAGGAAATTCGTACTGTCCTTTATACAGCGCGATGAGGACAGTGAAAGCAAAGAAAAACAGGCGGGCGGACTAATAGCAATAGTAAACATTATTATATGGATACTCGGCGCGGTTTTCCTTATTGACAATATGGGATATAATGTAACAACTATCGTAGCCGGTCTTGGTGTGGGCGGAATAGCAATTGCACTTGCAGCTCAGGCTGTGCTTGGAGATCTTTTCAGCTATTTTGTTATCTTTTTCGATCGCCCTTTTGAAATAGGCGATTTTGTGACTGTTGGAAATGACAGTGGCGTTATTGAATATATCGGAATAAAGACAACACGTCTTAGAACACTCAATGGAGAACAACTTGTCTGCTCAAACACTGATCTTACAAACTCAAGGCTCCGCAATTTTAAGCGTATGGAGAGAAGAAGAATTGTCTTTGTTCTGGGAGTAACTTATCAGGCTACTGCCCAGCAACTCCGTCAAATCCCCGATATTGTCAAAGGTATTATTGAAGCAAAAGAGAAACTAAGTTATGACAGGGGCCATTTTTCGGGGTTTGGCGATTTCAGTCTTAACTTTGAGTTTGTGTATTATGTGGAAGATCCCGACTACAATGTTTACATGAATTCCCAACAAGCAGTATATCTTGAGATTTTTAGCGCATTTGCCGATGAAGGAATTGAATTTGCTTACCCGACGCAGACAATACAGATCGAAAAAATGCAGACCGCATCTGTTTAAGAATATCTAAAAGCATCATACAAAGCTGACAACCTACTTAATAAGAAAAGCCAGGAAAAAACAAATTGATTTTTCCTGGTTTTATGTTATCTATAAGCAAGTTCTTTTAATTTTATTAGCTCTGTTAAAAATAGAAGTTTTGTAAGGTTCTATAAAAAAGAATTTTTATAGTATAAAAAACTACAGAAAGAGAACTCACTACTATTTCTCTAATTTTCGTTAACTTAATAATGTGAATATAAATCGGAATTTTGATCAGATGAGACGCATTATAATTTCGCAATTGATGTAATCTAATTTGGTAAGCAATTCCTGCTTTACAAGATTATGCTCCAAACTCGCAGAAAATTATTGTGCGCTCGATTAGTCCAGTCAAAGGCACTTTTATCGTCTATCGTAATGTTATTTCCCTTTAATAGCATTATATTTGCCTTAAACAGTAAAACTGGCAAAACTCGATAATCAGTAATGCACTCAGCCAAAAACTTTTTCATCCTTCTCCTTTTAACGCTCCGGCTGCTGCACGGTGTTGAAATGCACAAGTTTTCGGAAATAGTTCTCAATGGGCCGGAGCTTACTCGCTCCTGGAATACACATGTTAAAAAATCTTCCCTTGCCAGTGCTCACAGCAAAAAGAAAATCAGGATAAGTTCCACTATTGTGGATAGAAAAATCAAACATAAGGAGATTAGGCCAAACAAAACACTTGGCTTTACCCTGACCTATATTTATATACACAACATTAAAAGTGCACCCTTTTTTAAACTAGCACCTTGCTTAAACAAGGCTTTGCTAAATTCCCTGCACTTATTATATCCTTTCTAGAAACAACTGGAAAGCATATCTATATCAAACCGCTTTGCTGGAGCTTAATGCTATAATTATATTGAGCAAAACATTTATCTCTCCGTAATTACGGCTATACTCCTTAGCGGTACTAGGACCCGGTATGCTTTTGCTGAAACTTTTCAAGGTGCATTAATTTTGCCTGCCACTAAACTATCTATTGGCAGTTTATAACATCTTTTTATTATTACAATTTTCTGTAAGTAATAGAATAATGATGCTAATTTTTTATTTTTTCCCTGCAGCAAAATGATTCTGACATAATATTTTGAATTAAAATTTAAAATGAATGCGCTGCAGGGATTTTTTACCAGTCCGCTCATCCTTTAATTCGGATACTCCTGCAATGAAAGTTCAGCTTCCAAAAAACATTAAACCCTTTAATATCACTTCTAAATTAAAATACCTAACTACAATAAATATCCTCCGCCAATTATGCAGGCGGACCTATAGAAATAAATTATCCTTCCAATGAAAAATATATTTTTTATCCTGCTGTCTTTAGTCTTCCAGCTGACCTTTTCACAAAATCACTCCCTTAAAGAAATGTTGGCACAGCAATCCTTAACAAAAAGAGATACCGTATTTCGTATTCATGCTCCAGACGGCAGCGAAGCCAAAATTCCTGCCACTTTAATCATTGGAAAACTAAAGGGCCCAACGCTGACTATAGTTGCGGGAATTCATGGCACTGACTATCCAGCAATTGCAACCATTACGAAATTACGAAAAGAGATCAGCCCTGAAAAACTCAAAGGCAATCTTATATTGATTCCGGTACTTAATATGGAATCGTTCTTCAGCCGTAACCCTGACAAGAATCCAGTGGATAAAAAAGACTTAAACCGATCCTTTCCCGGAAATGCCGCAGGGACCATTACTGAAGTCATAGCAGATTTTATCACAACTAAAATTTTTGATGCCACAGATATATTCATTGAAGTGCATGGCGGTGGGAATCATACAGCAGAGCTTGCTTTAATAGGCTATTATGAAAATAAAGAATTTGCAGAGCAGACCCGAATGTCCTTCAAACTTTGCGAAGCCACCGGTTTTCCTTATATTGTAAGCTACCCGTTTGAAATTCAGTCGGGCCAACCTGCAATTTATGCCTTCAAACAGTCTGTACGTTTGGGCATTCCATCCCTAAGCATGCACATGGGTACAGCCGTAAAAGGCCAAAAAACAATTCAGCTATCGGCCAAAACCGCATTCTATAATATAATGGGAAAGCTTGGGATGTATGAGCCCCAAAAAAAAGTAGCCGTACCTACTAAAAAGACAAGATACATCCATCAGTCCTATGTACTTAGTCCTGCGCAGGGCTTTTTCCGCAGCAGCTGTAAACCAGGCCAAAAAGTACTGCAGGAAGAAGAGATAGGATACATAACCAATTCCTTTGGCAAAAATGTTAAAATCATAACGGCTCCAAAAAGCGGGACAATTCTCAGTAAAATCGCAACACCTCCTGTCAATAAAGGAGATATGCTTTTTTTTATTGGTTCTTAGTTTTTAAAACCTACAGAAACACGTCAGCAAAAAATATATTATTTGTAATAAAATGAATAAGACATTTAAAAAAATTATTGGTTTACTACACCTTTGGCTCGGACTCGCGTCTGGGCTGATTGTGTTTGTAGTGTCACTCACAGGAAACATATTTGTATTTGAAGAAGAACTTGACGAGTATTTTAATCCTGAACTTTATAAAGTTGGAGCGGTCAGAAAGCATCTAATGTTATCCGATCAAAATTTTTGACATTTTTAGTCTGTCTTTTTGCCGTTACCCTGCCTATTGCCCGACTTATTGATCAGGACGGGAAGAATGAAGAAAAAAAGCTCCAAAATAGTATTTAAACTTTTCCAACATACGTGTTTTAAAACAATAATGAAAAGCCCATTGTATATTTTGTAAGCAAATCGATACCGAGAAGGACGATTACCAATACTATAAAAACTATAAAATACGTAATGTTCTGGGCTTTTTTACTGAATTCTAAAGTATCGGGATCAATAAAATAATCTGAATAAACAGCAGGAGAAATTTTTAAGTGTGGACAAAACAAAGCTGCTCCTTGCAGAAAATGCGCAATCAGTTGATATTTATTTTTCGGAACAAACGAAAGTCCATTTTCTGCAGTAGAAAAATGAATTGGAACCCGCACACCGTCTTTAAAACCAAAAATATAGCTTGGAGAATATTTTGTCCCTATTCTTCTATCAATATCACTTACGTATGGCTCTGTACTTTTTCCCAGTTCTTTGTACAAAACACTTTTAACTGTACCATCAAATTGCTGGTGATGTAAACCGTCACGATCAATATAAATGAGAATTACCTTTTTAAGCTTATGGCGTTGGTAGTTTTTGTAAAGTCCCCAAATAGCCCAAAGAACCAAAGGAAAATAGATAACATTGAAGATGATCTCATTGTTAGACAAGCGGCTATTGTGCTCCAGCTGCATACTTAATGGAATTGCTACCAATAAAGCAAGCATAGCAATAAATAAAAGTCCAAACATTCCATACATTAAAATAGTAATAAACAAATCGCGTTCGGCAGCTATTTTTGGAAAATTTTCTTTGGTATAAATCATCAAGTCTTTGATACTAAAAGATTATTAAAATTTAAATTACGCTTCAAAATTCGCATTCCTAACTAAGGAATGCAGATTTACCGTCTCTGTCAAATTAAAACAGAATAACTCAAAGAATAAAAATTATAGGATATTTTTTTGCTTAAAAAGCATATCAATTAGTCTTAAATAAAAGTTATAATTTACTTTTCTACATTTAAATGAATATTTTTTCATTTAACTTTACTACATGAGACCTTTAGATCCAGATAAAAGAGAAAAAATTCTACAGTCTGTATATGCACTTACAGGCAAACAAGGATTAGCGAGCGTAACAATTTCAGGCATAAGCAAAACAGCTGGAATTGCCGCAGGAACATTGTACATCTATTTCAAAAACAAAGAAGAATTGGTACAGCTTGCTTATGCAGCGGTTGAAGATAAAATGACACAGGCGATGTATCGTGACTTTGATATCAATGTACCCATCAGGCAATCACTAAAACAGATTTATATTAATATGCTTAATTACAGACTTAATAACTATGCTGAAACGGTGTTTATCGATCAATACGTACAGTCAAGCTATATACAAATCAATTTTTCAAAACAGCTTGCCGAGTATGAAATACAAAATAAACCTTTATATGATCTTTTGGAAAAAGGACAGCAGGAAGGCATCATAAAAGCAGTAGACGCTATTATACTCATTAGTTTTTTTGATGGTGCTGTACGCTCCTGCTCAACGGGCATCATCCAAAAGCTATTTCCATTAACACAGCAAGTTATCGATGACTGCTTTGATATGGCTTGGAGAGGCATGATCTAAATTTAGACTTTAAATGAACAAATCTTCAATTATAATTTCTTAAATACCACATATTATGAGCATTTTTAAAGACAAAACAATCATTATTACAGGTGCCGCCATGGGCCTTGGACTAGCAGCAAGTAAAGCCGTAGCAGTAAAAGGAGCCAATCTTTCTATTGTAGATTATAATGCAGAAGCACTTGAAAAAGCAAAAGCAGAAATTCAGTCAGTTGCACCAAGTGCAAAAATTACAACTATAGTTGCCGACGTTTCAGATGAACAGGCTGTTAAAAATTATGTTGACAAAACGGTTGAAGCATTTGGCCGTATCGACGGATTTTACAACAACGCAGGTATCGAAGGAAAACAGGCGCCGTTAGTAGATTACGACATCAATGTGTTTAAAAAAGTAATTGACATCAATCTTATGGGTGTTTATTACGGATTGAAATACGTGATCCCTGTCATGCAGCAACACGGCGGAGGAAAAATTGTAAACGTTGCCTCTGTGGGCGGAATTAGAGGTGTAATCAATCAGATGCCTTATGTAGCAAGTAAACATGCCGTTTCTGGTATGACTAAAAATGCAGCAATCGAATATGGTAAAGATGGTATTTTCACCAATGCAATTGCACCCGGAGCAATTCTGACTCCAATGGTAGCCGAAGCTTTTAAACAAGTAAATCCAGAAGATCCTAAAGCGGCAGAAACAACTTACGCACAAAGAAACCCTACGAGAAGACTAGGAAAACCCGAAGATGTTGGAAATCTTGTAGCTTTTTTGCTTAGCGATGAATGCCAATATGTAAATGGACAGACCATCGCAATCGATGGTGGAGAATCAAACCTATATGGTAATTCATAAATCAATTTAGTTTATTAAACGTATCAGAGCATATGCTGTGATACGTTTTTATTTTAACATGGTTTTTAATGCAGATTATAAGTACACACGACCAGGTTCAATCAAACTTTTTAAATTAGTCTGTGATTAATTTGAATTTTACAGGTTGAAAAAATATATTTGAATTTTTCTCAAAATAGATACCATTTTCTTTATTATCTAATTTTACTTTGTAATTATGAAGTAAGGCAGTTTGTGCAATAACATTTACATAATAAATATCTCCAGTTTTATTTGAATTAGATATATCCTGAACAATACCATTAATCACAACCGATTTAGGAACAACAGCAGTGTCATTTAATTTAAAACTAACTATATATCCTCTTTCATTATTTGTGTTATAACTTTTATAGGTTTGATTTTTGATATCTAAAAGTTGTCTGGAACATGAAAAAAGAAAAAAAAGTCCAAAAGAAAATAAAAGGAAGGCTTTAGGAATACTATTTTTCATACTTTTATCGTTTATGCACCCACAAATTTAACTTAAAATAAACGATTGAAAAAATAATGAAATTAAAATATATTCTTAAAACATTACTTGCAGGATTGATTTTTACAGCTTGCAGCAAAGATTCTGATTCTGACACTAAAGAAACCACAACTACTAAGCCTGACGAGATTAACGACTTTGTTTGGAAAGCTATGAATTCATGGTATTACTGGCAATCCAACGTTGCCGATTTGTCTGACAGCAAAATCACTTCTACTGCTGCATATAACAATTTTATCAATGGAAAAACTCCCGATGCGCTTTTCTACTCACTTTTATATCAAAGAGGGACTGTTGATAGATTCTCCTGGATTGAAAACAGTAATGAGGTCGTACAGGTTTCAAAAATTGCTGAAGTTGAAAAAAAAGGCGGTTTTAATTATGCCATTTATCCTAAAGATGCATCCAACACCAATATGGTAGCCTTAATTAACTACATTGTACCTGGATCGTCAGCAGCTTTGGCGGGATTGAAAAGAGGGGATGTTATTACAAAAATAAATGGAAGCCAGCTTACTGCAAGCAATTATAATCAACTAGAAAACACACAAATCACCATTACTCTGGCAGCAAGCGTGCAGTTTACAAGCAGCGGTTTGCTAACCACAGACAAAGCAGGAACTGTATCTGTAACAAAAGCTGATATTGATGAAAACCCGGTTGCTTATTACGAAAAGAAAACATATGGAGGAAAAAACATTGGTTATCTGGTGTTTAATGGTTTCAAGTCAGACTATAATGACGAACTCAATGCGGCTTTCGCTAAAATGAAATTAGATGGAATTAACGAATTGGTTTTAGACTTAAGATACAATGGTGGAGGTTCATTAGAAACTGCAGTTGCCCTAGCACAAATGATTAACGGGAGTTTTACCAACAAACCATATATTTACTTAGACTTCAATGATAAACACAATAATGAAGACGGCTATGAAAATCTTTCTGAAAAAGTAAACATTTTTAACCTGGTTGATAATAAGCCAACTTTTCAGAGAGAAGAAAATATAAACAGCCTTACCTTGACAAATATATATGTGCTGGTAAGTTTTCAAACTGCTTCTGCAAGCGAGCTCACCATACAATGTCTAAAAAAATACATTAACGTAATTACAATAGGCGAAGAAACGGTTGGCAAATTTGTAGGTTCCAACACATTATACGATTCTCCTTCTTCTAATTATACCTCGTATGCCAATCGAAGCACTAAACACAAATGGCAATTGCAACCCATTACATTTTCATATTATAACAAAGACAAAGATCCTAATCCAGTGAAAATTAGACCTGATCACGAAATTAATCCATATAGCATTTTCTTAAATTTGGTTGAATTTGGAAACGTAAAAGATCCTTATTTGAATAAAGCTCTCGAATTAATTACAGGCCAAACCATGCGAACTGCAGCAAAAAGCACCAATCCTCCTTTTTCATTAAGAATTGACAATCTTGCTACATTCAACCCTACAAATACTGCAAAAGGTTTATATATTGAGGATTTTAAAAGATTGAAAAACAATAAATAAAAGAATTAAATTTTCAATATAAAGAATTATTGCAACAAAAAACAGCTTAGACCACTCGAAATAAACCAATATACAAGCTGTCATTGATTTATAATATGATTTGTAAATTGTTCAGTAAGTCACTACAGCCAAAAAAAGGCGCCAATTGGCGCCTTTTTTTCGTTTAATCTATCCAAAATAAGCTAACGAAGTAATTTATTTAAATCAATTTATTAATTGCTATCTAGTGAGGCAAACAAATGTTTTATTCCCCAATTCTCACTTTCTTTAAAGTCATTTAAAATTAGACTAGACTTTTATTCGATTTTCTAAATTTTCAATCCGCTTTTCTTTAGTGCCTCTATAAGTTTCCAATATATCATATTATTCGCGTAAAGTCCTGAAAACAGATCTGCTTCTTTACCCATTGCAAAAACTGGTACTAAAGTTGCCGTGTGCTGATCCGTGAAAAAATTCACCTGAAGTTTGCTAGGTATCTGCTCTGACTTGCCGGTAGCTGCATTAACTTCATAGTATTTGCCTAAATTAGCACCTCCTGTTTCGTGATCAGCAGTCACAACCAAAAGTGTATTAGGATGTGCTTTTACAAAATCTATTACTACCCCAATGGTTTTATCAAAATCAAGAACTTCTTTAACCATCATTTCTGGATTTTTTGCATGTCCACCCCAATCTATAAAAGAACCTTCAATCATCAGGAAAAAAGGCTTCTTCTTATGAGAAAAATAATCTAAAGCAAGACCAGTTGCATCAGCTAAAAAATCGCCACGGCCTTCGATCTTATTGGGCATCGGATCCTGAGCTAGCAAATAAATATTGTCTTTTTTATAATTGGGTTTCGAAAGGCTAAGCGTATCTATTTTGTAATTTGCACTGCTAAAATCGTTCAATAAGTTCTTTTTATCTTTTCTTTTGTTGAAAAATTTCAGACCGCCGCCAGCTAAAAAATTCACTTTTGCATCAACAAGCTGCAAAGCAATTTCTTCATGCATATCTCGATCCTTAACATGCGCATAATAAGCCGCAGGGGTTGCATGTGTTATAGATGTCAGACTAATAAGTCCTGTTTGGTAACCCTTATCTTGTAATGATTCTAAAATGGTTGGTAGAGCGATCGTATCTTTACTTACACCAATACCTCTGTTGAAAGTTTTTTGTCCAGATGCGAAAGCAGTGGCTCCTGCAGCAGAATCAGTTACTTTACTGCTTGTAGAAGATGTTTCTGAAAGTCCGACAATAGGAAACTGCTGAAAATTGGGTTTTCCCTCACCAAAATAAAAAGCAGAAGATACCTGGGCCACTCCCATTCCGTCTCCTACCATAAATATAATATTTAAAGGTTCTTTTTTTTGAGCAATTATTTGTGAAGGATTACCCAAAACAGCCACTGACATGCCTGCAAAAATCAAGTTTTTTATGTATTTCATAGTTCTAATTATAAGTCCGTAAATTTAATTCTAAATACATTGAAAGCCAATGATGCTAAATATCACGCATTAGTAGAAAACCAATAAAACACTGATTAGCAAACTACTGAAACAAACCACAGAAAATATTGATAACCAAAATTTAAACTTAAAGCAAATTCATAAGAAAACAGTAACATCAAGGTTGCAATTATCTAATAATTTCTAAATACAATTCGGATGATTATTCAATACATAGCGAAAATCTGGATGTTATTGATTTGTTCGTTACTTCGGGTATAAAATTTTATATAGCGTGCTTTGTCTTTTAACATCATTTAAAAGGAAAACAAAAAACCAAAAGAGGTGCGAAAAATAATTGAAAAAGTGAATACGTATCGGCAATCTAAAAATTCTCCACAAACCACTTCATTTTGGGATAATGCCGCTTATCATAAAGGAAATCTAGAAGCATACATGCTTACTGGAAATGAAATACAGAACTTATTCGGTCCCTACATGGTTATGCCAGTAATGACAAAAATGTATAAAATAACCAACGACAGACAATATCTTGACAAACTTTATGAGTATCTGCAATATTCGGACAGTATTATGTTTAACGCGTTATTGAATGTTACAAATTATGGGGTGTTTACACTCTCTCCTAAATAATGATCTTATCAAGGAGGTTTTAATCCTTATACGTTTAGCGACTTTTGGTTAAAATTTAAGCTGAATAGATCATCTGATATAAAAAATCGGAGCATAATTACTATGCTCCGATTTAATTTCTATTTTCAATTTATTTAGTTTTTGGCATTATCGATATTTTTTTAATCTACTTGCTCACTTATGTTAAAGGCATTGCCTGATTTACATTCAACTAATTCAAATTATCACTTGTAATTCTTTATCCGTAATTTCAACAAATAGAATATCTGATTTTATTATGTTCTTTTACAATAATTTAAGAATCAAAAAAACTAAAAAATATTCCCTAAACTGACATCAGATTTTAAGTACTTAATTAATTCATTTTTTTAATATCATCAGGTTTCCAAGTTTTATCAAAAAATTCTTTTTTTGGACTATATAATCTGAATATAACAAAGTAGCCTTTTCCTTCAACTGTTGCTAACCAGTTCTTTTCTTTACCAGCCGGCGCTTTTGGAACAAAATAAATATCTATAGACTCATCTGGATTTTTAGCTGGTTTATCCATCATATTCAGAGATGGAAAAGGCTGTCCGTTATCAAGTCCCGAGGCAGTATTTGCATCATACACCGTTGCAGACCAAAAATTTACCACCGGAATATTTGGCGGCCAATGCAAAACATACTGTCTGCTTCCGTCAAGATAATCACCATCAGCATCTCTGCAGGTTGAAATTTGTCCCTAAATAATAAACCCTTTTCTTTAGATAGGAAATTCATCAACCCACTTTTTTCCTTTCCAATACGTTAATTCCTTATCTGTTAGAAGGCAGCTTTCCAGTTCTCTAAGACATTTTTCTTTATCAAAATTTAGCCCGATAAAAACCATTTCGTTTTTACGATCTCCCCAATCCTTATCCCACTGTTTCTCAATATCGGACTGGTTATCTAGAAATGTGCCATATCTGATACGTTCATTAAATGGCATACTGCACCACCATACACCTGCTTGTTCCACTCTCATGCTTCCTCCTGCCTGACTGAAATTTACAGCCACATCTGGTTTAGAAGCTAACCAGAAAAGTCCTTTTGCTCGAATAATTGTTTCTGGATAACCAGAATTGAGATATTCATACCATCTTTGCGGATGAAAAGGTTTTTTGCTTCTAAATACAAAAGAAGATATGCCATACTCTTCCGTTTCTGGCACATGTTCATTTTCCAGTTCTTTTATCCATCCAGCTGCCATCTGCGCCTTTTCAAAATCAAAGAGTCCTGTGTTGAGAATCTCAATAGGGTCAATTGCTCCAAACGTACTGCGGATAATTTTTGCCTCTGGATTAAGTTTTCTTAAGGCAGCTTCTAAAATGCTTAAGACATTATCAGGAACAAGATCTGTTTTGTTGAGCAGTATAACATTTGCAAATTCGATCTGATCCGTTAGCAGATTCACTATTGTTCTGCTGTCATTATCATCATCTGTTAAATCTCTATCAAGAAGCATTTCGTCAGAATTAAAATCCCTGAAAAAATTAAAAGAATCTACCACCGTTACCATTGTATCAATATAGCTGAAACGCGATAAATCGGTTTTACCGTCTTCACTAGCAAAACTAAAAGTCTGCGCTACTGGCACAGGTTCTGAAATACCCGTGCTTTCTATCAGCAGATAATCAAAACGGTCTTCTTTTGCAAGGCGCTCCACTTCTAGCATTAAATCTTCCCGAAGCGTGCAGCATATACAGCCGTTGCTCATTTCCACGAGTTTCTCATCTGTTCTTGAAAGTGTGTTTTCTTTTGCAACAAGTTGGGCATCAATGTTTATTTCACTCATGTCATTTACGATCACGGCCACCTTAAGTCCTTTCTTATTATGCAGCACATGATTTAAAAGCGTTGTTTTTCCTGCTCCTAGAAATCCGCTAAGTACAGTTACAGGCAATTTTTTCTTTAATTCCATTTTTTAATGTTTATTTTTTTGAATGCTTTCTTAATTTGAAAAAGGGTTTGATTAAATAGTAACTGTTAATCCTATAGAGATATTGATTCCAGGAAGAGGTGCTAAATACTTTAAAAAAGAATTCTGTGGTCTCGCTTCTACGTTGAGCAGATTGGTTCCAGCAGCAAAATATTCTACCTTATACTCTTTAAAATTCATATGATAGCCCAGCCTAGCAGAAAGCAGCGAATAAGCAGGCATAGGCGGTTCTGGGTTAATATTTTTCCCAGATAACGCTGTTCAAGATAGCGGTCAAATGCTGCATTAAATTCAAATTTCTTAAAGCCGATGCCTGCTGAAAATCCAAACCTGCTTGTAGGCATATTGGGCATATAATCTCCTTCGCCCCAGTTTCTCATATCATCGCCAGAAACATTTACATTTTTGACCAGATCAAAATAAGAACCGAGCTGCATATTTAAATTTTCGCTAAACTTATGATTAAAAGCCATTTCAGACTCCCATCCGTTGAGTTCTGTATCAGATTGACGCCATTCTTTAACCAAAAAGCCTCCAGAACGCGACATGCCTGTATGAGCCAGATATAAATAATTATCCAGCATGGTTCGATAATGCGTAACCGAAAGTTTTAATCCGTTATAATTAAATCCTGCTTCCAGTTCTATAGTTTTCGCAGTTTCTTTATTCAAGCGGTCATCTCCATTTTCTTCCAAAATAATAGCAAAATGATTGTTTCCTGCGTACAATTCGTTCACATCTGGAGCACGTTCAGAATGAGAATAAGAACCTCTCCAATAGGTATATGTACTGATATTGATCTGCGCTCCCGAAGTAAATTGATTAAGATGAAAATCCCTGTCAGAAAGTTTTCCTCCTGCCAATCCCCTGCTTGGCTTATAGCCTTCTGTAAGCATAGCACGTCTTTGAACCAGATCATGTCGATACCCTATATTGAGCTTTAAAAATTTGAATGCCAATTGCTGCAACGTAAATATCCCATACTCACGGCTTTTATTATCAGGAAGATATCGCTGCTCTCCTTTTACATCAATATTTGCAACAGAAACATCTGCACCTGACAGTCCCTTTAAAAATTTCAAAGACTGCTGATCCACCTCTACCCTAACCACTTGTCGTGATGCGGCAAATTTGTTAGCCAGATAATCTGCAATAAACTCGCTATCCTGAGCATATTGAAACATATAATTCAGTCTTATTGCAGTAATTCCTCCATTTTGAGGTCGGTACTCCGATTCCATCAAAAAGCTATTGCTCTCTGATTTCGTATTTATGGGCAGATAAACACTTTCTCCTTCTACTTCATGCGTATAGCCGTCATCGTGTGTATGTGTGTGTCCCGGAAGCGTACGCAGTGCAAATCCCGGAATTCCATAAAAGCCGTATGATCTGCGAAATCCCACGCCAATGTTGAATTTTTCGCTTACATATCCCGTTCCCAAATTGACTGCGTGGCTGTTGGCATGGCTGTTGGGCATTGTTCCCTTTTTTACAGGAGCATAATCAGTTATACTTTTTACTATGGTTGTCGAAAATGGCGTTCCTTCTGGCTGTCCTGCTATGTAGAGACTGTTTTTCGGATTCTCTACATAAGCCCCGTCTACAAAGGATCTTTCCTCAAAAGTATAGAGATCGGCTTCGCTCAAATCCCACTGCGGATCTTTCATCTTTTCTAAAACAAATTGACTGATATAAGGATACAAAGTAAGATTTCTAACAGTCTCTTTTTCTACATTAACCTGCGCCATATCTGCCGTTAGATGATCTATCTTGGGATCATAAGCAATAGGCGCTTTTGTATTTCCAGGTATTTTAATATCATCGTTCCATCTGTTCATACCTCCGGCATGCCAAACCCATTTATTTCCGATATTTCCGTTAAGATCAAAAGATTGTTTGTATCCGAGATTAGTGCTTCCTTCTGCTCTCACAAAACCAGATATAGACTTAGGCGCTTTTTGCTTTGGAATCGTATTGTCTTTTAAGTTCACTGCACCGCCGATGGCTCTTCCACCAAAAAGAACATTTCCGTCATTAATATGAATATCAATTCCTAGCAGATTATCCATATCGGAAATTAAATTAAGATTAGGACTTATTCCTGAAAGATCATTCAAGGCCATTCCATTGTTTAAAACTCTAACACGGTTGCCACTGAGACTCCTAATTACTACAGCTCCTGAATTCGGTCCAAAATACGAATTCTGAATTCCTGGGATATGACTCAGTGTTTCTCCAAGGGTTGCAGACTGATTTTTTAAAAGTTCTTTTCTTGAAATTTTTCTTGAATTAGAGATATCTATTTTACTGATATTGTTAATGATGACTTCATTCAAAACATTAGTTTTAACGGTGTCGGCTGGTTTATTCTGCGAATATGAATGGAGGTTAAAGGCAAGAAAAAATAAAGGTAAAAGTTGGTGTTTACTGGGCATGATAGCGCTGAATTTGGTAAATATTGGGCGCAAATATAATGCTTAAAAACACTAATGCAACAAAATTGCAATAAAATATCGCAACTTTGTTGCAATAAATATTTTTATACTATACTTTTGGCAAAAATTTTAAATATGAAAAAACAAAAAACTACGCTAGCCTATTAATTATGGCGCTTTTGGCTTTATCGATGACAGCTTGTAGCAGTGACAATGAGCAGACACCTCAAAAACAAATTGACATGAATCTCGCTCCTGCCACTTCTATAACTTATGGTGAAAAGCAGAACATTGCATTGCCTTCGAGTGTTTTAGACGCATCCGATCTTAAGATTAGTCTAGACTTCAGTCTAAACGAAAATGTAAAAGTAAATGCCTCTGAAAATTTAAATGATAAGCTTTCTAAAGCGGTAACAGTAAGTAAGGAATCGGGAGCGATTAGTGTAAACACTACGCTGCTTTATCCAAACGGTGCTGTTTCTAGTGCCGGAATAAAAATTCCTGACAGCTATAAAATTATTGTAAATGCAAGCTCTGAAAGTCAAAATTTTCAAGGCAAACAGACAATTGATTTTAAAATCATTCCAGCAAAACTAATTATTAAGGGTATTGATAATAAAACATCGATTCCAGTCGGTTATGTAATTTATGGCGATGCTGCTAATTTTGAGCTTGAGACTCCAGAGAATATTACGGCTAATATGAACTGGGCAATCGAAAACCCATCTTCTATTGGAACAGAAGTTACATTTAGTTCAAACGTTTTAAAATTTGCATCTAATGCTGGAGATCCTGATAAAAAAGCTGAGAAAGCTTATGATGTGACACCAATTCTTCTTAAAGACGGATTCACAGTTGCTTCTACAACATTTCGTGTAGTATTTATTCCGAAAATCAAATTCTTTTACGGCACTTATTATCCAGAATATGATCTTACTATCCTATTGAATAATTTACATATTGCCTTATCAAATGGATATGTCTCGGCTGCACCTGCTTTTTCTCCTGAAAATTACAAATCTTCATTTGTTATAAACGGCATTAAAAAAGACGGTCAGACCTTTACAGATGCAGAAAGTATATTTTCTATAAACGAGAAAACGGGATCAATTACCGTGAAGAAAAGCGATTTACTTACTGAGGGAGCCTATGAAATCACCGTAAAAGCGGTCACAACTACCGGACTTGAGTTTTTGACGACTTTAACTCTAAATATGTCTAAAGTATAAAACATCTGTTCAAATAATTAATAAAAAACGGGACAAAAGATATATTTTCTTTTGTCCCGCTTTTTATTTTAAGATTATCGAGAAGATTTGAAAGTCTCAATGTCAATTACAAAGCTTCTACATATTTTATATTTTTACTGATCTTTCCGTCCTGAATCACATAAGGATGTGTACGCAATATATCTTCAAGCATTTCTGGACTGAAACTGTTCGTATCGTACATACAAATCAAGGAACAGGAATGCTTTGGAGTTAGCTCATTCAAACTGGCTTCGTATTCTAATAATTCATCAGTTCCTGGCAAGTTTTTAAGAGCCCATACCATATCTCCACAAGCTCTAACGCTTTCATAACCCGCTCTTGAAGCCGATAATAAATTACTTTCAAGCATTTTATACATTTTTTCTGCAGCAAAAACGCCATCTTTAGTATAGGTATTTTCTGAAGCAAGTATTTCCAACTGGCCGTTTACTAGATTTTCAGTAATAGAAATACCATTATCTGCTAGACATCGGCAGTGTTCTCCATGACGGCTTCCTTCAAGGATATTAATCACTTTTTCATTCGCTTCTAAGCCCTCCATAATATAAGGAATTATTACCTCATACTGCTGTTCTTTAGAATCAAAAAAACCGCAAATGTGCATTGGAGCCTGCATTGTTTCTCCACATACCGAAAAAGTTTTCTGTTTTATCATAGATCAAATATACAAAATACTTATTTATTGGAATTGATCTTTTTTATAGTAGAAAAAAAACTGTTGCGTTTTTACCTCAATCCTTAAAAGGACATCATTATCACAAACCAATTTCTTTAAATCATCCGTAAAATATTGATATTTATTCCGTTTAGGTCATTAAACCAAATGTCTTTGTAGATAAATAAATCTGGCTTTTTTACTTTTAATTCTTTCAGAATCGCACTAAAACAAACTTCAAAAGCCAAATTTACTTCAATTTTTATACTCTCCTATCTTATTATTCGTTGCTTAACGAAGTTTAAAATTGATTAATTCTCAACTTTAGGTCAATCTTGCCGAAGTCTCAGCAGAATAATTATCTGTTTTCCTTCCTTATTATATTCCGAAAAAGATTAATTATCCTTAAAAATCAATTAAAATAGAGTATTTACCTTATTATTGATCAAAATTTGAGTTATTAATCTTTTATTTTAAAATTTGCAATACAAAATAACTATACCAAATAAAATGGAAGCGATCCTATTAGGAGATTCAAGAATTAACGAAAAGAAATATATGGAAAACACAGGTAATACAATCAAGTCTGATTTTGCGTTTAAGCTAGAGAGCACTTGCTTAGATGAAAACTATCATCCCTCAAGTAAAACGCGTCTTACGACTAATTTTGCAAACTTGGCTAGAGGAAATAATCGTCAGCAAAACTTACGTAATGCTTTGAATATGATTAACAATCGATTCAATGCGTTGGCTCATTCGGATAATCCTAAAGCTGATCGTTATCTTGTAGAACTTGAAATCATCACAGTAACGATGAGTATTGACGATAAGAATCGTATTAACAATCTTCCGTTGATCGAAGTTTTAAAAACGAATATTTTTGACCGTAAGACTAACCAGCGTATCGAAGGTATCGCCGGAAATAATTTTTCTTCTTATGTTCGTGATTATGATTTCAGTATTTTATTGACCGAGTACAATAAAAATAAACCTAATTTTTCTATTCCTGAAAATTTTGGTGATTTGCATGGAAAACTTTATAAGTGTTTTGTGAATTCAGCTACTTATAAAGAGTATTTTAAGATGTCACCAATAATTTGTCTAAGTGTATCGAGCAACAAAACTTATACTTGTACTGAGTATCAACATCCTGTTCTGGGTTTTGAGTATCTGCAGGATCAGTACTCTCTCACTGATGAATATTTCTCTAAAATGGGTTTAAAAGTTCGTTTTTTCATGCCTCCGAACAGTGTGGCACCGATGGCTTTTTACCATTCTGGAGATCTACTTGCTGATTATACTGATCTGGGACTAATCAGTTCAATCAGTACGATGGAGACTTTCCAGAAGATTTATCGTCCTGAAATTTACAATGCAAATTCAGTGGCTGGAAAAATCTATCAACCTAGTCTTAAACACGAAGATTATTCATTGACTCGTGTTGATTATGACCGTGAAGAGCGCAGCCGAATGGCAATTGAGCAGGGTAAATATGCAGAAGAGCATTTCATTACCCCTTACAAAAGTACCTTAGAACAATGGTCTGCCAATTTTGATCTTTAATTAATTACAGCACATTAAAAATATTTTATTATGAAGAAATTAGTCCCAACTTCAATTGTTGGAAGTTTACCAAAACCTGCTTGGCTTGCACCACCCGAAAAACTTTGGTCACCTTGGAAATTAGAAGGAGATCAGTTAATTGAAGGGAAACAAGACGCTTTGCGCATTTCTTTGCACGAGCAGCAGCTGGCAGGCGTAGATATAATTAGTGACGGCGAACAGACACGCCAGCATTTTGTAACTACTTTTATCGAGCATTTAAGCGGTGTAGATTTTGAAAATCGTAAAATCGTAAAAATTCGTGACCGTTATGATGCAAGTGTTCCTGTTGTTGTAGGTGAGGTTGCACGTCAAAAAGGAGTTTTTGTTGAAGATGTTAAATATTTACGCAAACTAACCGATAAACCTATAAAATGGGCATTACCTGGCCCAATGACAATGGTAGACACCTTGTACGATGACCATTATAAAAGCCGAGAAAAATTGGCGTGGGAATTTGCAAAATTACTGAATGAAGAAGCAAGAGAACTGCAGGAAGCTGGTGTAGACATTATCCAGTTTGATGAACCGGCATTTAATGTGTTCTTTGATGAGGTAAACGATTGGGGAATGGCAGCATTAGAAAGAGCCATTGAAGGTTTAAAATGTGAAACCGCTGTTCATATCTGCTACGGTTATGGAATACAGGCCAATAACGACTGGAAAAAGACTTTAGGTTCTGAGTGGCGCCAATACGAGGAAATTTTTCCAAAAATTCAAAAATCTAAAATTGATATTGTGTCATTAGAATGCCACAATTCGCGTGTGCCTTTTAATTTAATTGAACTTGTTCGCGGTAAAAAAGTAATGGTTGGCGCAATCGATGTGGCAACAAACACCATTGAAACACCAGAAGAAGTTGCTGATACCTTGCGTAAAACTCTTGAGTTTGTAGATATCGAAAATCTTTACCCTAGTACAAACTGCGGTATGGCTCCTTTGTCCCGAAACGTGGCAAGAGGCAAGCTGAGTGCTTTAAGCGCAGGAGCAGAAATTATACGCAGAGAATTTGGAGTCTAGTTCTATGAATTAATCCCTTTTTTGATCCTTCTATCCGTAGAGTTGTAAAGCGCAACTCTACGGATTTTCTTTTATTTTAAAACAGCTTGTTACAAAAAAACAATCAAGTTTGAAGAATTTTCCTTTGATATTAAGTGCTAAAAATATTTAGTTCCCGTCTATAAATAAAATTATACTTCCTTTCTTCTGGCCATGCGCTGAGCGATAATGCTGGCCGCAATCAATTGAAAAGCATGATAAAGCATAAGCGGTAACAATACGATTCCGGTAATTGTGCTGTGCTGAAAAAGTACTTTAGACATTACAGTGCCGTGTACCAATGATTTTTTAGATCCACAGAATAAAACCGTAATACGATCTTCTTCTGAAAAGCCAAACAAACGGCTAAGCAGTCCAACACAAAAGAATACAGCAAAAAACAAGCCTATCATTCCTGCGGCGAGTCCGGCAAGTTCAACGGCAGTGAAGCCTTCAAAAATATGTTCGGAGAATGATTTACAAAAAGACGTGTAAATGATGGTGAGGATAATTCCCTGATCGAAATATTTTAGCTGTTTCTTATATTTTTCGGCAATGGCGCCAAAACGTGAGTTGAGGCTGATACCGATGATGACAGGCAGCAGGACTTGAAGAATCAACTTTACAAAGATATCAGTGGCATCAAAATCTCCCGTTGCAGAAGAGATGAACAGCCCAACCCAAATGGGCGTAACCACTACTCCTATCAAACTTGAAATGCTCGCATTGAAAATGGCTGCGGGAATGTTACCCTTGGCAATAGAAACCATTACCACAGAAGAAGAAACGGTAGACGGTAAGGCAGCCAGAAAAAATACACCTAGCCAAAGCAGCTCGAAGTCAGTGTTGACGAAAAAAGGACGAGATGCTAGAACGATGAGCGGAAAAAACAAAAAGGTTGTCAACTGCACGATAATGTGCATTTTCCAATTTACAAGCCCAGCTTTTAGCTTTTCGACACTCAGCCGTAAACCGTAAAAAAAGAAAATCAGCGAGACGCCTGCATTGGCAATTTCTTCCAACGAAATAGGTTCTTTGATCATGCCTGGCTTTGGCAAAAAATAAGCCAGCAGAATCATAGTGCCTATCATTAATAAGAAACCGTCAAAACCTGCTTTACTTAATATTTTTAATAACTTATTCATTTTTATTCAGCTTAATTTCTGCGCAAAATTATCTTATATGACTAAAAAAGCTATCCGATGTTGTTATTTAAGAGAATTCAGCTGTTTTACAACACAAATGAAGTGTTATTTACTTTTTAAAATGTATTTTTGAAACTTAAAAAGATTTTTATTCTATGGAAGAACTCGATACTACCGATCTGCTTTTGCTAAAAATACTGGGAAACAACTCCAGTTTTACGATTAAGGAACTTGCTGCGCAGGTAAATCTGTCGCCAACTCCTGTATTGCAGCGCGTAAAAAGGCTAGAAAACAATGGGTACATCAAAAAATACATCGCCTTAATTGACCATGAGAAATTTGGACATGGATTTATCGTTTTTTGCAATATTAAGCTCAAACAGCATGATCGTAACATCGGCAACAGTTTTGTTGAGGATATTATGAAAATTGATGAAGTGGTGGAATGTTATAATATTTCAGGAGATTATGATTTCATCCTTAAGGTTTTTGCTAAGGATATGAAACATTACCAGAATTTCGTTTTTAATAAATTAGGTTCAGTTGAAAGTATTGGCAGTACGCAGAGCACTTTTGTAATGTCAGAAATAAAAAACCTACACAACATAAATCTATAAATTCTTTACCAAAAACTAAAATAGAATTCCGAGACCATAGTAAAAATCTCTCGAGAAAAAAACCATCAAAGTATCTACAAATCAGAATCTGAGAATAAAAGGCAATTATAAATTTTATTTAACTTACTATTCCATTTTCTGATTTGCATTTATGCTTATAAACATAGAATTACGATGTTCTGAAATAATTTCCATAAATCTTTCAAAATGTTTCAGCACATCACTAATTAGTTCATTTTTTGTAAACAGCCTAACATCATATCCTTCTCTTGCGTCTCCAAAGTACGATTCAGGATAAAAATTATTGGAAGGTTCGTAATCTGGGAGGTTTTCTTCGGTTACTAAATAATCGGAAACAGCTCTGGACTGAACTTGAACTCCATAAATAAAGTTATTCACGACATCGTAATGAATTTCGATTTCAATTCTGAGCGGATTTTCAAAATGATTGATATGTGCTTCGATATTATTTTGCTTAAATTCTTCACTAAGCTCTTCAAATGCAGCTTTAACGGTGGTTTTGATAAACTTCTCCGCATTAGCTTTATCACTGAAAGAAACAATGCCACGAAGTCTTTCTTTCCAAAATTCTCCTGACCACGGAACTGTAACTGCAGAAAATTCACGCTCGTAATACTCCATATCGATAATTAATGCTTTGACAAGACTTACTATAAAAAACAGTATGATAATTGAGAAAGGCAACGCTGTTATTAAAGTCATGCTCTGGAGTGCATTTAGTCCGCCGGCTTTTAAAATTATAAGAGCCAAAGCACCTAGAAGAATCCCCCAAGCTACAGATTGCCATTTTGGTGATGCTTTAGCGTTTCTGGTTGAAATTCCATTCATTACATAAATACCCGAATCAGCAGAAGTAACAAAGAAAATAATGATAATTAAAATAACCAATAGGCTCGCAAAACCTGCAAGAGGAAAATTATCTAGAAAACGGAACATTAAAACGTCGGGATTATCTGCAAGTTTGCTTAATGCTCCACCAGCTTTGTATTGGTCAAACCATATTGCACTGTTTCCAAAAACCGACATCCAGATAAAGTTAAATGCTGTTGGCAGAATCAACACAGCGGCAATAAACTCCCGAATTGTTCTTCCTTTAGAAATTTTAGCAATAAAGAGTCCTACGTATGGCGACCAGGAAATCCACCATGCCCAATAGAGTATTGTCCATTTGTAAAACCACGGCAATGTATTCTCCTCATAAACATGAGTGCTGAATGTAAGATTAAAAAAATTGCTAAAATAGTTCCCCACGCCTTCTGTAAAACTTCCGATAATGAAAACTGTAGGTCCAGCAAAAAGAATAAAAAGCATTAAAAAAATAGCTGCGAGAATGTTTACATTACTGAGTATTCGCACGCCTTTATCCAATCCGCTTGCGGCTGAAAAAATAGAAATGGATACCAGAACGGCAACAATAATTATCTGATAAATAAAACTGTTTCCTTGCAGTAGATTAAGAATATTAAGTCCTGAATTAATCTGTACAACGCCAAATCCTAATGTGGTTGTAATTCCGAAAAAAGTACTGCAGAGTGCAAATACATCTATGGCATTTCCCCATTTACCATTGATTTTTTCCTTTAGAAGCGGATACAAACAGCTTCTAAGTGAAAGTGGCAATTTGTAACGATACGAGAAATAAGCTAGTGAAAGCCCTACAATTGCATAAATCGCCCAAGCATGTATGCCCCAGTGAAAAAAAGTGTAAAGCTGTGCATTCTTAGCGCTATTTATATCTGGGTTTCCTTTAAAAATCTCATTCGAATAATGCTGAATGGGTTCGGCGACACTAAAATACATTAAACCTATTCCCATTCCTGCCGCAAAAAGCATAGAAATCCAAGAAAAAAAAGAATACTCTGGTTTACTGTCGTTTCTTCCTAACCTTATTTTTCCAAATTTACTGAACATCAAATAAATCAGAAATAATACAATGATCGTTACAACCCATATATAAACCCAATTTAAATTTATAAAAATGAAATTTTTAATCGAGTTTAAAACATCTTCTGTTGCGGAAGGAAAAGTAGCAGCAAGAAGGCAGACGCCTAAAATGAAAATCAAACTCGGTATCGTAACACCTTTACTGAATGTATGATTCATATTTATTTAAATTTAAAATATAATTATAAATAGGTTTATACCGAATTTAAGATCGTAAACCGAATGGAAAATGAAGAAGAAACATGAAGCTAAAATGCCACCTAATTAATAATGGCCATTAAAAATTCACCTAAAGATACAAAACATTTCAATTAAGTAATAAAGCGGCATCACAGCATTCAAAATTTTGATTTTGATTACTGTTTATTCATTAAAGAATCTTGACTTATGTCATTACAAATCCAAAAATATAAAAACACTCTAAAAAGAATGCTTTATTTTTTGTTTTTTCTCTAATAAATAAAATCTTTATAAAAATTTACTTACCTCTAAACATTTTAGGCGTAAAACCATATGTATTTTTAAAAGCTGTAGTGAAGTTTGATGTATTATGATAACCAACCAAGACGCTGATTTCATGAATAGGCTTTTGAGTATCTAGCAAATATCTTTTTGCCTGATTCATTCTGATATCTTGCATATATTCGAAAACAGTACTGCCGAACAATGATTTAAAACCTGTTTTCAATTTAGTCTGATTGATACCAACCTTACGCGCAAGTTCAATAATACTAAACGGAGTTTCTAAATTATCACGGATAATAGATGCCGCTTCGTGCAGTCTTTCTTTATCTACATTTGACAATTCGGAGAGTTGTGCTGGTTTTTGAGTGCCTTCATAAAGTAGCGCAATCAACTCATACGCTTTTGATTCTAAGTATATTTTTCTTGAAAGACCTTCAAACAAACACCCTTTGATCTCTTGAATGATATTGAAAATATATGAATTTATAGAGACCCACTTTTGAGTAAGGGGGCCACTGGTATCCTTTTGAATCTGAGAAATGAAACTGTCCATTAACTTTGATTCGCCAGCAAAATGATTTAAAGAATGGATTGGAAGATGGATGTCAAAAGTATTGTATTGTACTTCTTTTTGAAATAAAATCTCCGCTTGATTTTCTTCAGCAGAAAGAAACATAATATTCCCTGATCTTGCTGGCGTAAATTGATCTTTGTTAGAATTGTCTTTATAATAAATTCCATTTTCAGATAAATTAAACTGCATTTCTAGAAGTGCGTCATCTCCTCTTCCATTTATGGTAATATCTTCCTGCATACGATAAGTGCTCTCTTGTATAAAAAAGTCTTCCTGAAGATTTTGAGTTCTGTAATACATGTTGCCTTTCGGTGTAGACAGTTCAACATTATGAATGTTTTTTTGAATCGAAGAAACCTTTACTTCTTCACTAGAAGTAATAAAATCACTAAAATCTGTACCTAGAAACTTGTAAGCCATAATAATTCCGCATTCATAATTAATATTTCCATATTCATAATTATTATACTTGGTCACCAATATAATTTTACGCTTCAAATATAATTTATATTCAGTATAAATAAAATTAGTTATCGCATTTATTTTGAAACCTAATCATTTCGTTCGATACGTAAGAATATCGATACTTTTTTTCTCATTTTTTAATATGCTATCATTACACGGACAATCCGAGAATCATAGTAAAAAGAACGCCTCGTCTTCTTCAGATACCTTAAAGCTCAAGACTGCCACTATTATCAGCAAATCTATTACTCAAAAAGTAAATCAGCAAGCTTTTAATGTAACTGCCGTTGATGCGAAAAAGCTACACAATTCGTCATTAGATATATCTAGTGTTTTAGATCGCGTTTCTGGTGCTCGTCTCCGTCAGACAGGAGGTGTTGGTTCTGGATTTGATCTTTCGATTAATGGTTTTTCGGGAAAAAGAATTAGATTTTTTCTCGATGGCGTGCCAATGGACAACTTTGGTTCTTCTTTTCAGATCAATAATATTCCTGTAAACTTTGCTGAGCGCATTGAAATTTATAAGGGAGTAGTTCCGGTATGGCTGGGAAGTGATGCCTTAGGAGGTGCTGTTAATATTGTTACGGGAAGCAGACTGAAGAATTATCTTGACTTCTCTTATTCTTACGGTTCTTTTAACACACATCGTACGAATCTAAATACTGCATTTACCACAAAAAAAGGATTTACGGTGCAGTTGAATGCTTTTCAAAACTATTCCGACAACAATTTCAAAGTTACAGTAGATGCCGCAGATGTTCATACTGGAAAATATTATCCAAATACTGTGGTTAAACGTTTTCACGATCAGTATCACAACGAAACTGCTATTTTGAAAATAGGACTGTTAGATAAAAAATGGGCAGACCAGCTTCTATTCGGAATCACATTAGGGCAATATTATAAAGAAATCCAGACCGGTGCGCAATTGCGTACAGTTTTTGGCGCCTGGCACACCAAAGGAGATATTTTAATGCCTTCGTTAAAATACCTAAAGAAAGATTTTCTAGCCAAAGATTTGGATGTTATCATAAATGCCAATTACAATTTGGGCAAAGAGCAAAGTATTGACACCGTACATGCGCGTTACGGATGGCTCGGAGATTCTATACAATATAAAGGAAAAGGCGGTGAATTATGGTATGCGCATAACGTATTTAAAAACAACGCAGCCAATGCTTCGGCAACGGTATCGTACAAAATTAACGATAAGCATTCTTTGGCGCTGAATAATGTTTACAGCCATTTTAACCGAAAAACCGAAAACTTAGTGGCTTTTGACCAAAAACCTTACAACATTCCGCAGCGAACAGATAAGAATATAGCAGGTTTGAGTTATCAGTACCTCATTTCAGAAAAATGGAATGCTACCGTATTTGCCAAAAACCTCAATCAAAAGGCCAATACGACCTTGATAGAGACCACTATTCTTAATCCGCTGGATACCATATATAGAAATGTTAGTTCGAATATCAACAAAATGGGTTATGGTCTAGCAACTTCCTATCAAATCAAACCCGAATTGCAAATCAAGTTTTCTTACGAAAAAACCAATAGACTGCCTGAAAGCGAAGATCTCTTTGGTGACTTTGTAAACAAGGAAGGAAACTGGAACATTAAACCCGAAACAAGCGACAATTTCAACGTCGGATTTAATTATACCCTGCCAATAAATAATCATAATTTCTATGTGAGTGGAGCGGCGGTATATTATTATGCAAAAGACTTCATTTATTACACTTTTAATAATGTGGAAAATAAATTGGTTGCAGGAAATCTTATGGATGTTTCTAATACAGGTCTAGAAGCAGAAGCCAGATATTCTTACGGACAATTTTTTACAATGGGATTAAATGCAAGCTATCAGGATATTCGCGACAAACAGCGCTATCGTGCTGATCTTCCTGCTTCTTTTCAGATTAAAAGCGAAACTTATGGAGAACGAATTCCAAATATTCCTTATTTATTTGGCAATGCAGATG
The DNA here is from genome assembly GCF_003946915.1 of Flavobacterium ustbae. Taxonomy (GTDB): domain Bacteria; phylum Bacteroidota; class Bacteroidia; order Flavobacteriales; family Flavobacteriaceae; genus Flavobacterium; species Flavobacterium ustbae. The sequence goes on along the minus strand of NZ_RPOC01000004.1, from coordinate 28,891 downwards.
CATCGTTGTTTTTTAAAAATGTATTAAAAACCAATGACAAATTTAGCATAGGCTACAATTTGCTTTATGTACATGATTTTTATCTCTATTGGGAAAGTCAAGGTGATGCTAAAACCAAATATATGGTTCCAGAACAGCTCTCACACGATCTTAATTTGCTGTACACCTTAAAAAACGGCCGATTTAATATTGGTTTAGAATGCAGAAATTTTACTGACAACAAATTGTACGACAATTTCAGCCTTCAGAAACCTGGCAGAGCTTTTTTCCTCAAGCTTAGATATTTTATTAATAAATCTTAATTATCCATTAACAAATTTACAAATATGAAAACAACTAAACTTTTAGCTTTACTATGCGCTTCTCTATTTTTAGGAGCCTGCAGCAGCAATGATAACTCAGACGAAGAGCCAGTAATAAATGAGCCTGTAGAAGGTATGTTTGTCTTAACTGCAAAAAAAGGTCTTGCCGGAGCTGATTTATTGTATACCAATTCTACTCTAGACGGTACACTGACAACAACAGGAAAAGGAATAGAGCAAAACGGAGCTTCTCGCACCTATTTAACACATAATGGTTTTATTTACAGCTTTATGTTTGGAGGGTCTGCACCGGGAGCTGTTACAGCTTATAAAGTTAATGCGTTAAAAGAACTTGAAAAAGTAACCGATTTTCAAACAGAAACCATGCACGTTTTTGGCACAATTGGAGACGATATTTTGATGATGAAAAACGCATGGCAGCCAGAAGAAGAATTCAACAACTGGTACCGCTTAGATACTAAAACCCAACAAATTGTTGCTAGAGGTGAGATTAATGCTAACAAATTAGCAGGTAACGGAGGAAAAGCATTTTTTACTGATCTTAAAAAAGTAGGAAATAAAGTTTTTGCATCGTACTGGAATATTGAAAGTGCGAGAACATTTAGAAGTTCGTATACAGACAGTACCATGATTGCGGTGTACAGTTATCCTGATATGAAATTCGAAAAAGTAATTAGAGATGCGCGTACAGGATCTATCGGTGCTTATTTTAGAAGCGGTCTTGAAGTAGATGAACTTGGAGATGTTTATGTTTTAGGTACAAAACTTGGTCCAGATAAAACTGGAGCACACAGCACTAAAACACCAGTAGCTTTTATGAAAATTAAAAAAGGAACAACAGAATACGATAAGTCATACTTTTTTAATATAACAGCGGCTTCAGGAGGTAAATATGTTTTCCAAAAATTATATCTTGGAAAAGGTAATTTCTTACTAACAATGGGTGACAATCCAGATACATACGGTACCACAATGGGATTGAGCAATCCTATCAGCTTTGCTATTGTAAATGTTTATAATTCTACTTACAAAGCGGTAACTGGAGCACCAGATCCAGCATCAATTTACCGTACTACTGAATACAGCAATAACTATTCTCCTTTGGATGGTAAAACAGGATATTTAGGAATTAATATTATTGATATGGCTACTTTCTCTATTAGTGGTTCGATCTATAAATTTGATGCAGAAACTGCTACAATGACTAAAGCCCTAACTCTAGATACACCAGGAGGATTTACAAGCTTAGACTGGCTTCCTGTAACTAAATAATTTTTTTCCCTTAAAAACTATATATTTTAAAGTTCCGAAATTAATCTGTACTTTAAAATATATAGTTTTTTTATAAAGAAAAATCAAAAAATGAATAGGCATCTTTAGCAGACCTTTCTATTTCATATCTGGAATAAAAACATGAAACATACTTCCCTTTCCTGGTTCAGATTCTGCATATAAGACACCCTGATGATTCATTATAATTCTTCTACATAATGCTAGACCAATTCCCGATCCCGGATAAATATTTTGTGGATGAAGTCTTTTAAAGATTTCAAAAATCTGATTTTGAAAGCTTTTTTCAAAGCCTATTCCATTGTCTTTAAAAATGATATGATGATAGTCAACGGGTTGCAATGGACTATTTGTAAAACTGCTTGCGTACTCGTGCGTAACAACAGAAGAACTAATCTTAATTTCTGGAGCAACTGCTGGGTTGGTAAATTTTAGCGAATTGCTGATTAAGTTGTAAAACAACTGGTTCATCTGTAGACCTGAAGCCTGAATGATCGGCAGATTTTCAATAGTAATCGAAGCGTTTTTCTCCAGAATCATCAATTCAAAATCTGTCCAAACATTTTCTATAACCGTGTTTAAATCTACCGACTGATAGCTTTTTTCTGGCTGGATAAGACGAGAAAAAGCAAGCAGATCACCAATAAGCTGTCGCATGCGCTCTGCCGATGTTCCAATTTTTTTTATAATGTCTTCTGCACTAAGCGACGAACTGCCATTTTCTAGCATGTCAGCAAAAAATCTGATTTTACGAAGAGGTTCCTGTAAATCATGACTGGCTACATAAGCAAACTGCGCAAGTTCTTCATTAGAATGTTTGAGGGCATGGTTGGACTGGGCTAATTCTTTATTTGAATCTTTTAATTTTTCAAGTACATTAGCAAGTTCACTAGTCCTTAACTTTACCTCATTTTCAAGCGCTAATTGTAATTCGCGCTGCAGCGTAATATCTTTTGCTGTCCCGCTAATTTTAAGAGGAATACCTTCTTCGTTAAAATGAGTTTGTCCCACAGAATGTATAATGTGCTCCTGACCAGTAATACCATTTATAATTTTATATTCCGATTCGTATTTTCCGCCTGTATTTTTCTGTTGTGCGGCAGCAAATGCTGTAGTAACTCTATTGTAATCTGATTTTTTTATAACCGATCTTGCTTCTTCAATATGCAGGGTAGTATGTTTAAAGCCAAACATTTCTGCATGGCGTTTTGAAACGGTCGTTATGCCCGTCGCAATATCTGTTGACCATGTTCCCATTTCTGCAATTTCAACTGCTGATCGCAGAGCCTCTTCTGCCTGCTCTATTTTCTTTATAGATGCAATTTCTTTTGTAACATCTGAACTTACATAAAGTACAGCATAAACCTGATTATTTTCGTCTAATAATGGTGTAAGGCTAATATTGTAATAGGTTGGTTCTCCTTCTTTAAAGTGAATTCCGGGAATTCCGTCTGCGCTAAAACTTTTTCCTGTACGATATACATTTTGTACATCCTGAAGCAATGTTTGTGAATTAGTCTCTGCCAGTACATCTCTAAGTGATAAACCCTGAATATTACTTCCTTTATTTATACTTATAATAAAAGGATGATTAGGATTCTCTATTCGCAACTGCTCACCGACAAACATACAAATCGCTACTGGAGCTGCTTCCAGTACTGTACGCAGTTTAGATTCACTTTCACGCAGTGCCATTTCTGTTTGTTTGCTATGGGTAACATCTGTTGCGTGTACAATAAGACCAATTACCTCTCCTTGTTTGTTTTTGTGCGGTGTATATACGATACTCAACCATCTGGCTACCCCCATTCTTGAAGGCGCAAACATTTCGTATCGTTCTTGTTCTCCTCCAAAGGCCACCATAAGATGCGGAAGTGTTTTGGCAAAAGCAGCTTCGCCAATAAATTCTCGAACTGTTTTTCCTATTGCCTCTTGTTTGCCAACCGAAAACCATTCCATAAAAACAGAATTATAGGAACGGTAACGCATATCTTTATCCAGATAAAAAATCATTGCTGGAACAGTATCTCTAAGCAATTCCAGATGCGCTTCACTTTCTTCCTTAGATTGTTGCGCCTTTACCTGAGCTGTTACATCAATAGCGATATCCAAAATCGCATATATTTCACCCTCAGTATTATAAATAGGAGTATAAGATATATTATAATAATTATCATTTAAAACCCCATTCTGATTTATTTTGACAAGCGATGCAGGAGAAATAAACGGAACACCAGTAGTAAAAATATCGTCTAGAATTTTCAGATATTCCTGCCCTTCTGTGATAAGTTCAGGCATAGCTTCTCTTAATGGAAGCCCTTCAATGTGAGGTCCTTTTCCAACAATATCAATAAAAGTCTGGTTTGGATGCTCTATTACAAGATCGCGACCTACAAAAAGTCCAATACCTGCTGGAGCAGCAGCAATAAGGCTTTGCATTTTGGCTTCGCTCTGTTCTACTTTACGGCGGCTTAAGACCTGGTTTGTTACGTCTATAGCTATTACGAGAACTATATTAGGCAAGCCTTCCAGATTATGATGAAGCTGATAAGTCAAATCCACATAAATATTTTCGAGTTTGCCGTTACGAAGCATTTGTACTTCAACTTCCTTAGCAATAAAAGCTTTGCCTGTATTGATAACTTCTCTTAGGAGCTCGGTAAAACCCTGCCCTTTTATCTCTGGAAGCGCTTCTAAAAGAGGCTTACCTATAATCTCTTTTTTATTGCGGCCAACCAATTCGCAGTAAAAAGCATTTGCGCTCTGAAAAACTAAATCATCAGCAATACTCAAAGTAGCAATTCCTACTGGAGACTGTTCAAAAATAGAAGCCAATTCATTATGATTTTCAGCAATCTGCTGTTGTGTTTTAACAGTTAATGTTACATCTGAACACATATGAAGAATTGCATAAACAGTGCCTTTTTCATCAAAAAGCGGTGTTAGCGAATAATCGAAATAATTCTTTTTGCCATTTTTTTTATTGACAATCAAAGCTCCTGTAACTTTATATCCAGTACCTGAAAGGTATACTTGTTGCAGACGTTCAAAAAACTCATTATTGGTAATATCAGAAAGGACATTTGTTATGGGCTTGCCAATAATGTCTTTACTTTTTTTCCAATAGTCCAGCATAACATCATTGGCAAGATCGATGTAAAATTCGCTGCCACGAAATAAAGCGGTTCCAACTGGTGCTTTTTCAACTAGACTTTTAAAACGATTTTCGCTGGATGCAAGCTTTTTTTCTTTTTCCTTTTGTTCTGTAATATCTATGGCAATTGCCGTTATATACTTTTCATTATTAGAATCTATAACTAATGAAACGCTATTATTGACCCAAATTTCTTGTCCGTTTTTACAGATATAACGTTTTGTCATCAAGAAATCCTTTCCATAAGCAATACAGTCCTGCAATAATACCATGTTGAGCTTCAAATCATCAGGATGTGTAAGCTCTCCTAAATTCATTTGCAGTATTTCTTCACGGCTATAACCCAGCATTTGACAATAACGCTCATTGACTTCAACAATACGCCCTTCTGTATTGGCCTGTGCAATTCCAGCATTCGACTGCATCAAGACACTATTAAGCTGTGATCTCGCACTTCCGGATTTTATTAATGAAGGCATAATTGCCGAACTTTCAATACAGGTTACAAAAATTCCTTGTGCTACACCTTCCTTATTAAAAACAGTACTGTAACTAAGTGTTAAATAAACATCTCTTACAAGAGCATTATGAATGAGCGATGTAGTAATATTATCTTCAGATTTAGCTATCTGACCAGAAGCCATCTCTTTTAATTTTTGAGCGGCTTTCTGCCAATCCTTATAAAGTACTTCTTCTGCGGGATTTCCTAAAACAGAAGTATCAGCAATATTTTTTAAAAAAGGGCCAAAAGAATCATTATAAAAGAAATAATGCTCATCACCCCATACTATAAATGAAGGAACTGTTGAACCAAGCATAATGCTCAATGCCGAACAGAAGTTTTCGTTCCATGAATCAATAGATCCTAAGGCGGTATTGTGCCATTCAAAATTATTTATAAGTCTTGCAACCTCACCGCCCGTTCTCAAAAATGCATGCTTATATTCCTTAAAATCTAATGACGCCACCCTACTACTTCTTTATTTGTTTTTTCAGTGGGAAAGGTAAGATTTATTTAATCAGCAGCCTAATCAAAAAAATGATGACCGCTAAAAAAAATAACAGGCTAAAAAAGGCTTAAAAAAAACAAAATATAGTAAGAATATGATATGATTTTTGAAGTTCAATTTTAACTTACATTACAATAAAAACAGCCTAAATTAAAAGAATAAAAGAAAATGGTCGTGAATCAATTTTCAAAGTAAAATGAGGCTTATAGTAAACCTGCATTTTACTTTCAAATTGGTTAATGAGGTAAAAAAAATAATTTTAATTCTGAGCCCAATCATCAAAATAAATTTCTCCTTTTTTGTAAGTTCCTTCAGGTACCAAAACTGACTTTGGAAAATCGAAAAACATATATTTATTATCATTATCTGAAATTACCTTTTTACTCTGTCCGGTAAAATCTATATATCTGGAAACAAATTCGTCCATAGGAGCAAGCTCGGGGCCAGCAATTTCAATTGTGTCATTTTTAGCTTTTTCTAAAGCCAGCTGCACCACATATCGGGCAACATCTTCAGCTGCTATTGGTTGAAAATCTAGAGTAGAAACATATACATTATCATCTTCTCCTTGAACAGCTATAATTGTTGAAAGGTGCTCATGAAATTGTGTCGATCGAATAATGGTGTAGGGTATGCCAGAGTTTTTAATAATATCCTCCTGTTTTTTTTTAGCACGCAGATAACCTATGTATTGAACATGATCTATTCCTACAATTGATAAAACTAAATGGTGCTTAACACCTGCCACTTGTTCCGCTTCGACTAAATTTTTTCCTGCTGTTTTAAAAAAATTAAGTGCATTCTCTTCTTCTGGCGATGAAGAATTTGAAAGGTCAATTACAACATCAGTTCCTTTTAGAGATTCAGAAAGTCCCTCTCCCGTTATGATATTAATTCCTCTTGAAGGCGAGCCAATTATAACCTCATGCCCTTTTGTTATCAATTTTTCTGCAACATTAGCTCCTATTAAGCCTGTCCCTCCTATAACTAGAATTTTCATTTTATATGCTTTTATGAGTTTAAAAATTATTTATAATTGCAAAGTTGAATAATTTGTAATAACCAAAAAATACATGAATAGCTGTATAAGGTGGACAAACAGCATTAACTAAAAAAAACAACTTAATGCCAACTCTAGAATAAATAATCGATTGGAGGAGCATTATGTTTTCGATATTCAGTAGGTGAAAAACCAGTTTTTTTTCTAAAAATGCGCATAAAGTATTTTTCATCTTCATAACCAAGCAAATCTGATATTTCCTTTATGCTTTTATCAGTATAATAAAGCAATCGCTGTGCTTCTCTCAAAACTTCTTTTTGGATAATCAAAGAGGTTGAGAGATTCGTTGTTTTTTTTACAGTATCATTCAAATACGTCACACTGATATGAAGTTTAAAAGCATAATCTGCCGGTTTTTTTAAATGATGATAATTATGCCGCACTAGATTCATGAACTTCTTTGTTATAATAACAGAGCGTGATGCAGTAGTAGCTATATTAATCTGCTGTTTACTTTGATAGCTTAATCCAGCCTGAGCAACAAATGCTGAAAGAAGCGGATGAGAAACGTCCTTATATGTAGCCTGATTCAACTTATCGAGTGACATTATTAAAAGTACTAAGACTTAAACCAGTTGAATTCGCTTTCTGTAAGCTCAATAGATATGATTTCTTCTAAAGACTTATCCAAAGTTGTTCGCACAGATTGTTCTATAAGATCATTTTCAAAAGAAAAATACCATCCGCTGGCTCGAGATGACTTATGAACCTGATGCACCTGCCAGGGCGGAGAAATAAATAGGGTTTTCGCAGGCATTTTAAAAGGTTCAAAATCTAAAAGCACTTCTACCTCACCCTCTTCAACGAGCATACCAGTATAATGATCATGCCTGTGCGGATGAATAGCATCATTAAAATCATCGGATGATTCATCAAAGGCTTTAATTATAAACCCCTCAATACCTTCCAACTTACGCAAAATTATTTGCATGCCTTGATCGGTTTTATTCAAAACTGTAGAAAAATTTGCCATGTTTCATTCCAATTTATAGAAATACGAATTTTAAAATTAAGAAATAAAAATTCTCTTCCTTGTATTATACTTTATTTCTTGAACTACTTCAAGATTCTGCTCCATTCAAACCGTTAACTTTGCTTTGTAATCATTTAAAAATCAAAACAATGAAAATAGTTATTATCGGAGGAACAGGCTTAATTGGAAGTCAGGTTACCAATCTTTTAAAAGAGCAGCATGAAGTTATTGTAGCATCTCCAAAAACTGGAGTAGATACACTCACAGGCGAAGGACTAGATCAGGCACTTAAAAATGCAAATGTTGTTATTGATGTATCAAATTCTCCCTCTTTTGCAGATGAAGATGTAATGCATTTTTTCAAAACTTCTAGCGAAAATATACTAAACGCAGCAAAAAAAAGCGGTGTACAGCACATTATTGCACTTTCTGTTGTTGGAACAAGCCAACTGCAAGAAAGCGGTTATTTTCGTGCCAAACAGCTTCAGGAAGATTTAATAAGTGCATCAGATATTCCATACACCATTATTCAGGCTACACAGTTTTATGAATTTGCAGGAGGAATTGCCGCAATGAGTACGGTGGACGGCAAAATATATTTATCAGAAAATTTAATTCAGCCTATTGCCAGTTCAGAAGTAGCTTCGTTTGTAGCATCTAGAGTTACAGAAAAACCTCAAATGGGCATTTTAGAAATCGGCGGGCCTAAAAAATGGCCTATCAACGAATGGATTGGTCACTATTTAACCCAAAAAAATGATCCAACAGAAGTAGTAAAAGATGTGACAGCTACATATTCGGGTGCAGCAATTGAATCGGAAACACTAGTGGCACAACATGCTTTTACAAATGGAAAGATTTCTTATGAAGATTGGATTTTAATTTCAGGAAATTTAAGATAATCTTGATCAAGGTGAAATACAAGATGTACTTTAATACAGATTCGAATTTTACAAACAGTTTATTCTATGAAAAACTAATTTCATGGAACAAGGTTTATTATTCAGTAATAATTAAATTAATGAATAACAATTCTTTACATTTATAAAATCATAGAATAAATTGTTTAGTGTGCATTTAAAATGACAAAAATGAAAACAAGTATTAAGCCCTTCCTAACAGTAACTGACGGAATAAAAGCGGTTGAATTTTATAATAGAGCATTTGGAGCTATCGAATCGGAAAGATTTGACTTGGAAAACAACAAAATATCCTCGGTAATTACAATCGAGGGCGCTGAATTTTATCTTAGCGATGAAGAACCTTGTGGCGATAATGATAATGTTAATATCAATCATACCTTTAATGCGCCAATTAAAATTATTCTAGAAACTGAAAATGCAGATTTAATATTTGAAAATGCACTACAATTTGGCGCAACAGAAATTTGTCCGATAAGAACCGAAGAAGATTGGAGAATTGGAAAATTAAAAGATCCTTTTGGGCATGTTTGGGAGATTGGTTATGCATTAAAAAACAATATTCAGGAATAAGTTGCCTATCTATTAATTATCAAACAAAATGACTCATTTTTAAAATGAAATAAAAAATAATTATATAATACCTAATAAGAATTATATAAGACTTAGATGGCTAAAAAAAGTAGCTTTATCTTCATTATTAACTAGCTAAAATTTACATTATGGAAAATTTAATTAATGAAGAAAATCTAGAGGAAATCAGAAATTTAATCGAAGACAAAATTGCTAATATACCAGGTCATTATATTTTATACGGTGCTTTAGGATCGTTATTGTTATCGACTTATCTAGATAATATTGGGAAAAAAGATTTAGCTTCTTTTGTTGGGAAACTTTCTATTCCCATTATCGGAATCGGATTGGCAAAATATAAAGATGTGATTAAATCTAGTATTGAAAACCATTTGGAATCTGATGATACTAAAGAAGTTAAACAGGACATTACTACTCACACTCCAATCCTGAATAGTTAAAAATTTACAAGCACTTAAAAGATAATAGTTATGATAGCAGACAATTCAATCAGCAAATATCAAAATGATTTAAAAGAAGAAAATCGCGAGAAAGAAGCCGACAGAAAATATGATGAAAATAACTCTGAGGAAGATAATGGCCTAGCACAAGGCGAACCAGACACTTTCAGTGACGACGGTTATAAAATTGACTGATCAGTGAGATAGAAAAGAATTGGGCCTGTAACTAAATCGTTCAGGCCCTATTTTTTTTGAATTATAAGCTAAATTTAATTGCATTTAGATAAAAAAATCAAATGTTTAAAGATTTAAAAATTATACGATGGCAGATTTATTTTTTGAAGACTGGCAAAGCATTGGCAGAGTTACCATTACCACAGTAACAGCTTTTGTTACTCTTTTTATTTTTGTACGTATTTCGGGCAAAAGAACACTTGCTAAACTAAGTGCTTTTGATTTCATTGTTTCAATTGCACTGGGATCTACCCTTTCAGATATTATGCTAGCAATAATTCCTATGACAGAGGGAGTTGCTGTTTTATTACTGATCATTATCCTGCAGTATGTTTTTGCATGGCTTGCAAGATCCTCTTCTAAAATGGAGAAAATAATGAATGCAGTTCCGCACCCCGTCTTCTATAATAATAAATTTATTGAAGAAACAATGAAAAAGGAAGCTATTACGAAAGATGAAATTTACGCGGCGATAAGAGTTGCGGGCATTGATCAAATCCACGATGTAAAAGCTGTGATCATGGAAATAAACGGCACTATGTCTGTTATAAAGAAAGGAGATAGCAAAGGTCCAAGTTCACTAGACACTTTAAATATTAAAATAGAGTAAAAGCTTTTGTTTCAAAGGGAAATTTTACAACAAATACTTAATAATTTTATAAGTATCCTGCATAAAAGAAAATTAAATTCGATCTTAAAAATATATTCATGCAGAAAAATACATACAAGAAAAAAATTGCTATTATAGGAGGCGGACCAAGCGGATTATTTCTTTATAAAAGATTGGTAGAATCTGGCAGTACAGATCTGGAAATTACTATATATGAAAGAAAAAGCATGCTTGGTGCAGGAATGCCATACAGTAGCGAAGGCTCAAATGAAGAACATGTAACGAATGTGTCAGACAATGAAATTCCGCAGATTGTAAATTCAATTGAGGAGTGGATTCAAACCGCACCTGCAGATTTATTAGAAAGATTTAATATAAATCCAGATAATTTTAACGAATATAAAGTACTGCCTAGAATCTTATTTGGCTATTATCTTTCTTCTCAATTTGAACTCCTTCAGGAAATCGCTGCTTTGAAAGGAATTTCTACAACTATTTATTATAATACTAATGTAAACGACATTATCTACAATAAAGATGATGAAAGTGTTACTATAGAAACTCCAGATTACAAAACTGAATTTGATTTTGCGGTAATATGTACTGGTCATAACTGGCCGAAACGTTACGAAGGTAAGGTAAAAGGTTATTTTGATGCACCTTACCCACCATCAAAGCTAGCCATTAAATTGAATCACCCCATTGCGGTCAGAGGTTCATCGCTTACTGCAATTGATGCCATTAGGACACTTGCACGAAATAATGGAAAATTCATTAAAAAAGAAGATGGAATTATTATTTACGAAAAAGCAGAAGATTGTCCAGATTTTAAATTAATTATTCACTCCAGAAATGGGATGCTTCCAGCGGTGCGTTTTCATTTAGAAGATTCACATTTATCCAATGATTCTTTGCTGACCAATGAAGAAATAGAAGAACATCGCAAAAATAATGATGGCTTCTTATCACTTGATTTTGTTTTCAAAAACAATTTTAAAGAAGTTTTTCGCGAAAAAGATCCAGAATTTTATGAGCGAATCAAAAATCTTTCCATTGAAGAATTTGTAGAAGAAATGATGGAACTACGAGAACGTCTAGATCCCTTTCAGCTTTTAAAAGCAGAATATGCACAGGCAGAGAAATCGATAAAAAGACAGGAATCTATTTACTGGAAAGAAATGCTTGCCGTACTGAGTTTTGCAATGAATCATCCCGCCAAGTATCTTTCTGCAGAAGATATGCAACGACTACAGAAAGTACTGATGCCTCTAATTTCAATTGTTATAGCCTTTGTGCCACAGAAATCATGTGAAGAACTTCTGGCGCTTTATCATGCTGATGTACTGGATATGGTTTCTGTTGGTAATAACAGCACCGTTGAACCTCAGAACGGCGGCGGTATACTGTACAAGTATGAAAATGAAAACGGAGATCTCCAATCTGTATATTTCAACACTTTTGTTGATTGTATCGGACAGCCACATTTGTCTTTTGACGATTTTCCGTTTAAGACTCTTCTTTCTCAAAAGGCCGTTAGCCCTGCCCGATTAAAATTCAAGTCTAACGATATGGCGGAGCAAGCAGAAAAAAACGGTCATGTTGTTGAAAGGGATAATGATGGCAATAGCTTCTTACAAGTTTCTGGAATTGCGATTAATGACAATTACCAGATTATTGATCAGTATGGCGCATACAACCCTAATATTTATATCATGGCGGTACCTTATATAGGAGGATTCAATCCAGATTATTCGGGGCTTGATTTCTGTGAAGCAGCTTCACTTTTTATCACTCAATCTATTCTTAGTGAATTGTAATATTCATAATAAAATCAGTAAGGTTGAAAACATAAAAAAAGAGCTTTATAGAAAGCTCTTTTTATCATGGTTTAATATATCCTAATTTAACTCAGAAAGCTGAGTAAAGATATATAACTTTTCAGTTTTTTAATGGATCTCCAATGATTGGATATGCTCTGCTTCAAGCTCAAAATTATAGGTCAAAACTAAAGGACTTCCAGGAAATGTTCCTGATACTTCGGCTTTCAAACTCGCGTTTTTAAAATCACCTTCAAAACTAATGGGTTTCATTACCGCTTTGTATTCTTTAGAGGCTTTTTCTATCCAGTTTCTTATTTCCGCTTTTCCTGTATAATTTTTTCCTTCATCAAAAACTACTGCTGTTTCTGAAAAACAATCAGCAAAATGAGTGCTGTTAAAACTATTCTGTGCGTTTACTAAATCTTGTATTACTAATGGTAAGTTCATAATCTGTCTATTTTAATATTAATAATTTAGCAGTTTTCTCTAATCAAATTGTTGGAATTGTACCTCCGTCAATCACATATTCCGTACCTGTAAGGTAGCCAGCTCTGGGAGAAACCAAGAAACCTACAAATTCAGCAACCTCTTCAGGTTTTGCAGGTCTTCCGTATGGTATTCCTCCCAAAGCATCCATGACACTTTTTTCTGCCTCTTCAAGAGATACATTGCTGCTTTCAGAAATACGCTCCATCATTCTTACTGATGCCTCGGTCATAATCCATCCGGGAGAAACAGTCAGCACACGTACACCTTTTGATGAAACCTCTTTTGATAGACCTTTACTATAATTTATTAGCCCTGCTTTTGCGGCGGCATAAGGAAGAGTGGAATCATATAAAGGCAGTTTTCCTTGAATCGATGCGATGTGGATAATAACGCCGTTTTTGTTTTCTAGCATTTTAGGCAAAAATGCTCGATCTAATCGAACTGGAGCTAATAAATTTGCCTGTAGCGTTTCTTCCCAGTCTTTGTTGGTTAGAGCAGCAAATCCACCGCCAGGAGTTTCAGATGCTCCAAGATTGTTTACAAGAATATCAAGTCTGCCAAATTTTTCGAATACTTCGGCAGCTGTTTTATCAGCTGTATCGCCTTTACTTAAATCTGCCGAAATAAAATGCAAACCCGCATCGGGTATTTCTGGCTGGTTTCTTGCAATGATAATAACGGTAGCACCTGCATCTTTTAAACGCTGGGCAATAGCTCTGCCCGCTCCTTTTGTTCCTCCTGTTACCAGAGCAATTTTGCCCGATAACTCGTTCTGATAATTTATTTCTTGTTTCATCTTAATTTGTTTTGTACAAATTTCAGGACTAAGGAACTTTCTCACAAGTACGGAAATACGATTCACATAGGGAAAAATTTTTCCCCTATTGTGCAAATCAATACATACTAGTACTTTTACAATATGTACGAACGAAAAACAATACCAAATTTAAACTGTGGACTTGACCTGATAGGTGAAGTATTATACGGTAAATGGAAAATACGCCTGCTATGGTTTATCAATGAAGGGCATAAAAGACCAAGCGAATTACAGCGAAAAATTCCAGATGCCTCGCGAAGAGTATTGAATATTCAGCTTAATGAACTGGAGGAACATGAACTTGTTGTAAGGAAAATATATCCTGTAGTGCCACCAAAAGTAGAATACAGCTTAACAGAATTTGGCGAAAGTTTAATTCCTATAATTGGCTCTTTAGGTCAATGGGGAGACTCAAATAAGGAAAGATTAAGGGCTTTGATAATTAAAAAATTCCCAGGATACGATGATGTTTAGATTAATTAGCTTTAGTTGATATGTAAGCTGACTCCGCTAGCGCAATCGTCTCCTCCGCTAGCGCGAGCGTCGCGCTCGTGCCCGCAACGATTATGAATAAGAAATACTTTACGTTCACGAGCGGGACGCTCGCGCTAGCGGGGTAAAACAGTTTGATCATTCGACTTTCATAGCTTTAGAAAAGACTTCAGTAAATTTCAATCACTACGCTAGCGCGAGCGTCCCGCTCGTGCCCGCAACGATTATCAATTAATATCAATTTCTAAAACAGTTTGATCATTATCGCCATAATTCCTTGCTGAACTATATTTCCAATCTACAGGATTAGTAACGAAACCTGTTTCCAGAGGATTATTATGAATATAATTTAATTTCTGCTCAAAAACTTTTAGAGACCAAATTTCGATAGGATGATTATTCTGTTGCCAAAATTGTCTAAATTTTACATTGCTGTTTTTTTTGCCAGCTCTTTCAAACATCCATAGCATCCATTCTTTTCTACTTTCTTGCGGATTCTCTTCAATTGTTTTGAGCATTTTTCGGGAAGTGAACCCTTTAAAATCGCGAATGAGACCTGAAGGATCTCCATTGCTGGATCTGAAAATTAAATGGATGTGACTTGGCATGATACAATAGCCGTAAATTTCCATAGATTTATGCTTACGACAATAATCTAATGACTCAATTATTTTTCCAAAATATTCTTCTCTTGTAAATACATCTATCCAATAAACAGTAGCAAAGCTTATAAAATATGCTCCCATTTTTTCTCCAAACTTATATTTTCTGCTCATTTATATATTTTGAACAAATATAAGAAATACTTTACGTTCACGAGCGGGACGCTCGCGCTAGCAAAGGATCATTCGGTTTTCATAGCTTTAGAAAAGACTTCAGTCATTTCAATCACAAAAATAAACAACAGCTTGTTTAAATTGTAAAAAAGCATCCTCTTCTTCTTTTCTGCGTGATTTACTAAACAAAGTCCATGTAGAACAATTAATAATACAAATTTTCATAAATCCGAAAGAAATAATCACTGTAGAAGCGGCACTATTTGATCCGGATTCATATTTGTCTTTTGTGAAATTATACGACTTTACCTCGCTCCAATACTTTTTATCGTTTTTTTTATTGTTAATAACAAATCCTTCGTGATCGATTTGCAAACTTATTCTGCGTAGATTCAGCACAAAAAACAACTTTACAGCAAGCACGATAAAAAACAAAAGACTAATAATTATGGTAGTCATATAAAGCCACACCGGCAAACGTAATTGCAATATGGGATCCAGATAAAAACAAAACTTTACAAAACCTATAATTAAAAAGAAAATTATAGGAACAGCATACAACAAGTTGATGTAACGAAAAGAACTAAAATGTAAAGTCTTTGGAACTTCTAAGCGATACTGCATTATCTTTCGTTTAAAAATATTTTGATTAAAATTTATCTTATTGCTTCTTTTTAAAAACCTTATAAAACACAAATAAAATCCCCAGCCAAATCGGAATCAATTCTACAGATATTTCCATATTCGTCATCCACATAATGACTAAAATGCCTAATAAAAAGACGAAACAGATATAATTGCTTACGGGATAAAATATAGAAGCAAACTTCGTTATGGTGTTTTCTGCATCTTTTGCACGTCTAAATTGAAGGTGAGTATACGAAATCATTACCCAATTAATAACCAGACAAGAAACTACTAAAGACATTAAAATACCGAACGCTTCTTCTGGCATTACTTTATTGATTAAAATACAGATAGCCGCAAAACAAGAAGAAATTAAAATTGCATTTACGGGTACCGAATGTTTGTTCAATTTCTTTAGAAACTTTGGCGCACTGCCCTGATCTGCTAAACCAAACAGCATACGTGAATTACTGTAAACGCTACTATTGTATACCGATAAAGCGGCGGTTAACACAATTAAATTCAGCACATTGGCAATAAGGCTTGTAAAGAATATCTTGTGGCCAAAAAGCTCAAATTCCATTCCGTTTAAGTTTTGAAAAACCATTACAAACGGACTGCTGTCTGTCGTAATTTGCTGCCACGGCGACAAAGCAAATAAAATAACCAATGCACCTACATAAAATATAAGGATTCTGTAAATAACCTGATTGGTTGCTTTCGGAATGTTTTTTTCTGGATTTTCGGCTTCAGCAGCGGTAATTCCAATAAGTTCTAAACCACCAAAAGAGAACATAATTAAAGCCATTGCGGACAATAAACCTTGATAATTTCCATTTGCCGCTTTTTCGAAGAAGCCTTTTGGAAAGAAACCTCCATCGTTATACAAATTATGAATGGTAGCGTGTTCTCCGCCCGTTCCACTTAATAGTAAATAAGTTCCAAAAAGAATCATCGCAATAATCGCGACAACTTTTATGATTGAAAACCAAAATTCTGTTTCTCCGTACACTTTGACAGAGGCAAAATTTAAAGCATTAATAACCAAAAAGAAAAATAAACTGGATGCCCAAAGCGGAATCTCGGGCCACCAAAACTGAACATAAACACCAATAGCTGTAAGTTCGGCCATACTGACCAAAATATACAAAATCCAATAATTCCAACCCGATGCAAAACCCGCAAAAGAACCGCAATATTTATAGGCAAAATAGCTAAAACTTCCAGATACAGGTTCTTCAACCACCATTTCGCCAAGCTGTCTCATAATAAAAAAAGCTATAATTCCGGCAATAGCATATCCTAAAATAACAGAGGGTCCTGCTAATACGGCCGCTGGACCGATGCCAAGGAAAAGACCCGTTCCTATCGATCCGCCTAAGGCAATTAACTGAATGTGTCGATTAGTTAGTCCACGTTTTAGCTGATTTTCGTCTGCAGCATTATGATTTTCTTTCACAGATTAGGTTTTAAAGGAATTAAATGTATTTGGAAATGTATAATCAGCGAAGATAAGTTAAAAAAGGAATCGCACAAAGCTTCGTTCTATTGTATCTGCCAAAATCCCAATATAAAAATTTAAGTTTCAAATTTAAATATCATAAAAAACAGACCAATCTTGATATAATTTCAATTTTAAAGTAATTCTATTTTTGCTAAGTTTTTTTAATTAAAAAAATTAAACCTTTCCATAAAACTTTTCACGTTCTCCTCCCTGTAACCATTGAGATAATTGTATTTCTATTGGCATAAACTCAATTCCAGTACAATTTTCTTGTTCTACGTTATTTCTAATTTTTTCTGAAACAATGTAAGTGACTCCTCCCTGCACATTTGTTAAAAAGAAAAAATCTTCATCTATAGTATTCTCTAGTGTAAAGGTCTCAATAAATATACCTTTCGGAAGCCCCTCATCCTCGATAATTTCTTTCATATTAAGAAAGTCATTCACATTTTTTATTTCCAACTCTCTTATTTTATCAAAAATGTTTTCTGTCAAATAAACCTTAGATTTGTTGAAATTTAGAAAATGCATATCAGACTCAAAAAAATTCAAAATCCAGTAATTATCAATTTCTTTATTTTTATAAATTAAATTTGATTCAAAAAATTGTATGCCTGTTTTTCTATAGCTTTCAAGGATATTTTTTAACTTTTCGCTTACTAATAATCTGTTAGTGAATCCCATTCCTGAGACATTAATTAAATCTGTTATCTTTGATTTTTCATGTAAAACCGCATTTGCTGTTATTGGTTCAAAGTCCATTTGTATAAACTGATTATGCTCTATAAATTTAGGTTCGTCCCAAACATCACATTTATAATGAATATCTTTAACTTGTGGATAATGCCCCAATACATTAGAATTCAATGAATTATTTATGCGGTAAAATTTCATTTAAAAATTTAATTGGTTAAAACTCCGATTCTCTTACGAATATAAGCAAATTTTGACACCCTTAACTTCAAAGCCTATCAACGCCGACTTTCGCTAAATATCGCCAAAAAAAACGCCATTTACGACATTAAACAAAATTTCATTTCCTTCAAAGCCAGAAACCCCACGATTTTCACCACTTCATTATAGAGGTATAAAGATTGCAACTCAAAAAGAATACATTAATAAACTTTGAAAGTTTTACTCTTATTTCTTAAATAACTAATTAATTTTTAGAATTATGAAAACATTAAACAACACAATTCTTATAACAGGCGGAGGATCAGGAATTGGCTTAGAAATGGCGCGATTATTTTCTGCAGATAATAAAGTAATAATCACGGGAAGAACAGCCGATAAACTCCAGAAAGCAGCTAAAGAACTGCCCAATGTAACTCCAATTGTAGCTGATATTAATAATGCTAATGATGTAAATAATTTGACTGCAGAGCTTAATGATAAATTTCCCGATTTAAACATTGTGATTAATAATGCTGGACTAGCTTATTCTTTTAAGCTTACAGATGAAAATGCGGGTGCTTTCGAAAAAGCAAGCGAAGAGATCATGACCAATTGCCTTTCCATTGTGAGGCTGACAGAAAAACTTCTTCCGTTGTTGCAACGCCAACAAGAAGCTGCGTTTGTCAATGTTTCTTCTATAGCGGCATTTTCTCCAGGAATGGCAGTACCCGGATATGCAGTCAGTAAAGCGGCGCTTCATTCTTACTCGCAGGTTTTGCGTATTTCGCTCGAAAAACAAGATAAAAAACCTATTGTAAAAGTTTTTGAACTAATGCCTCCTTTAGTAAATACATCATTTTCTAAAGATATTGGCGGTCAAAACGGGATTAGTCCGCAAGAAGTTGCTTTGGAACTAAAAAAAGCACTTGAAAGCGAAACGTATGAAATTCATGTGGGAGCGACAGCAGATTTTTACAAATTATATTTGTCATCTCCCGAAACAGCGCTACAGGTTATGAACGGAGCAAAATAGCCTTTTTCTAAAACTGACTGCAATTTTCAAGTTCTAGAATATAATAACCTTGAGCATTTATAGCAGATTTCATAACATCTGTTGCTATGCCCATATGGCAATAATGGCATTCTTTTGATGTGAGCGGCTGGCCTTCCTGCCCTTTTTTACTAAGATAAAGTTTTCCTTTGTCTATAATAACCAATTCATCGGTTACAAAATGCGGCACAATAATGTCAAAATGCATTACACTGCCATCTTTCTTCTGGACGTAAGTATCCCAAATTGCTACTTTCATATTTTTTATTATAAAAAGAGCCAAACCAAATCAATAGGTTTGACTCTTTTATTTCCTAATTCGATTTCTATTATTGTTTCCTTTCAGATGGCCTTCGGTTCTACAAGCTATATCTAATTAACACCTCCATCCCATCCTCAGTATTGACATATGCCTTTAGGCAATATAATTAAGCTTTAACTTCTTCCATTGATGCTCCGAAGTTAATATGCAGCACGTTTCCGTTTGGCGTAACCAAAGCTGGAACAGATTTTACACCAGCATTTTCAGCTTCTCCAATTCGGCTTTTGTCGTTACCGAAATGTACTACATCAACATTTTCTTCTCCAATTAGAGCAATAATATCTTGCTCAGCACTTACACAAACAGGGCATCCTGCGTGGTAAAAAACAGATTTTTTCATTTTTTTTGTTTTTAAATTTTTGACTTTATTGTCACGACAAATTTAGTTAGGACTACTAACGGGCAGCTGATCCAGAATGGAGTTAAATCATCCTAATCTGGATCATTTCTAATGCTGTAATTTGGTTTTAATTTTTACCCTTAAGCAGCATTCGAGCCAGTTCGGCTGTTTCTGCTTCTGTTAATGGTTTAAGCGGATTTCGCAAATGTCCTCCGTCTTCTCCAAGAATATTCAGACCCGCCTTAACAGCCCGAGGAAGCCCTTTTGCTACAATAAATTTTAATAAATCTAACTGTTTATAAAAAAGCTCGCGTGCATTTTCAAGATCATTTTCTTGAATGGCATTGTATAAACCAATATTTAAATCAGGAATTAGGTTTGGAGCGGCAGTACACCAACCTGTAGCGCCAGCGGTAAAAGCAGCTAAAGCCAAAGGGTTCGATCCGTTATAAAATGCAACTTCCTCTCCTAGTTCCCGTCTTAGATAATGCATACGCTGTACGTCACCAGTACTCTCTTTGATCATGGTAACATTTGGAATTTCTAATAATCTTTTCAGCAGTGCTGGAGACATATCGACACCTCCTGTTGCTGGATTGTTGTAGGCCATAATCGGAATACCAATTTTTGAAGCCACTGCATCATAATGCTGTACTATTTCATCGTCAGTCAATTTCCAGTAGCTCATCGGTATTATCATTACAGAATCGGCTCCAGATTTTTCGGCAAATTGTGCATGATAAATTGTTTTTTCTGTCGTAAGATTTGAAACACCAACCAATGTTGGCACGCGGCCAGCAACTTGTTTAATAGTAGTTTCGGTGATATTTTCTTTTTCTTCATCACTCAAATAAGGAAGTACTCCTGTACTACCCAAAGGGGCAATTCCATGAGAACCGCTTTGTACTAAACGTTCTACAAGATTTTTAAAAAGTGTAATATCAACTCTCTCATTACTATCAAATGGAGTTATCGGATAGGCAATCACGCCTTTAAAAAGTATTTCTTTCATTTTTATGGATTTTGTAATGACTTCTGCAATTCTTATTAGTACAGATTAAAGATCTCTTCCTTCTTCTTCACGAAGTGCTACGCCCAAGTTTTGAAGCTGAGGTGCATTTTCGCAGGCAATATATTTAGCAGATTCTGTGCTGCTTAGATTTTTATGTCTGTGCCAAGCCCATGAAGGAATATATACGGCATCGCCAGCTTTCCATTCTACACGCTCATCTTCTACTTCTGTATATCCTTCGCCTTCAATCACATAAAGCACCGTTTCGTAGGTATGACGGTGTCGGTTTGTCATTTGGTCAGGAAGCAATCCGCCAATCGTAAGACTTACGTTTTTGCTTGGCAGATCTACAAAAAATACGGGATGTTTGCGTTCTGTAGAAAATTGGTCATGCACTCCGGCAGTTTCTACATTCTTATGAATAAGATGTGAAGGTCTGTGGTATTGCGGTCTTGCAAAAGTCTGGTGGAAATCTTTTGAACTAAAATTCTTTTGTTCGCCGTGAATAGCTCTAACGGCTTCTGTTTTTTCATCTAATTTTGACATGCTTATCTATTTATGTTAGTGCATTATTGCTCTGCAAAAATAGATTTGAACTGGATCTTATAACTGATACAGTTTTTATTAAAATAACTAGTCCAGATTAAAAGAAATTAAACTTTATATATTCTTGAAATATGGTAAAATCGAAAAAACATTCTCTATATATAACAACTGAAATAGTCTAATGCATCATAAATAGACTTTAATGACACATTTATTTTTAAGGCATAAAATTCGCTTACCATATTATTTACCAATCGTATTTCAATTTATTAACTTCTAAAAAACCTAAATAATGGAAACAATTCATTTAATACCTGGCAATACATTACTTACAAAAACTCCTGAGGAAGGAAGAGCATTGGCAATCAAAATGGCACGCCTTATAATTAAAGTCACTCAACCTGATGCAGAAATAAGAGAAAAGCTGCGTTCAGAATATGCTTATGATGCAGGAATGCTTATTGCCATTGGACAAACAGTCGCAATGGAATTTGCTACAATTGCAAAGGCAAATAATTTTTGGCTAGACAAATAAAAATTATAAAGATTAGAAAAACAGGTAATTATACTTATCTCCATACGGCACATTTTTAATATTTTCACTTAATTCATTTAAGAAGAATTTGACAGACTGTTTAGATATCAAAAAATACTTTAAAAAATAGAAATATATGAAAGTAGGAATTATTGGAATCAGTACTGCAACACTTGACTTAGGAACAAGAGCAGCTCAGGCAGGATTTGAAGTGTCAATAACCGATCCGAGAGGTCATGCGCTCTTTCTAGACTTAATTGGCACTCTCGATGGCAACATAAAACTATCGATACTAGAACAAACAGCAGATGCAGATATACTTATTGTATCTTTACCTTGGGAGCATCTTCAGAAAACCTTAGAGCCACTCCGTAAAATAGATAATAAAATTATTCTTCATACTAATAATTATTTATTTAGCAACGAAATGTCTGATGTAGAGCCTGCTAAAAAAACGGCTGTTCAAATTATTAGTGCCTTATTTCCGCAAGCACATATTATTAAATTATTTTCTATCTTTAATTTTAGCACTGCTAAAGAAAGTAAATTGAGTAAAAATACACGAATATTATTCAGCGGAGGTAACATAGAAGTAAAAAAGAAAGTGCGTAGTTTTTTGGATAAACTCGGATTTTCCAGTACCGAACTTGTTGAATATAACTTTAATATGTAGTTTATTCAATAAGCAGTATTGAGACTACTTTCTTAAAAACTTACCTAAAAAATTCAATTTCGAAAAACAAAAAATATAATTACATTCAACAAATCAACAACAGTCTATATTCTCCATAATTTTCCACTGGCGCTCTATGAATACAAGGTAGCACTTTTTGTTTTGGATGATCTACAGCCAAACGCCATAAATGCATTTTTTCTAAATTAATAATTTCTGCATCTTCATTTACTTGATAATGCAAATCAAAATAATTCTCCTTCAAAAAGTCTTCAAATTCTTCATCTGGTCCATCATGAAGCTCTTTTAACTTTGCTCGTACTTCTGGAATTAAAACCTTCTGTTTTGCCTGCGAATTAGGAATAATATCACTTGCCGCTCCGTGGTAAGTACATAAAAAAGTATCTGTTGCAATAGGCGAACGATCTACATGAAAGGAATACACATCGGTAGATATGAAATCAAATTCGGTATCACGCTCATAACATTTCAATAAATTAAGAGACGGCGAAGCTCCAAAATCTGTTAATAATTGCAAATCGTTTAAAATTACTTCTCTTGCTGAATTTCCCTTTTCTGAGAGTTGAAGCGCAATTAAATCCTCAGTAGAAATTTCTGTTATATTTTCTTTTAAAGACAGCTTAGCTACAATTTCATTAAAATCGCCATCCAGATTTCTGTGCCAGCAAAGGGCATTCATTTCTCCATGGAAATTGGTATGAATGAGTTCAGAAAAAGTAGATACGACACCAATTTGGCTACTTTCAGAAAATATAGAGTTCATAATATTTAATTTAGTTCAAAAATAAAAAAACCACTGCTAATAAAAGAGTGGTTTTATAAAAGACAAAAAGAATGTCTTTTTATCCGTTATTTAATTTTAAATGAAAAAGCCGAAGCTGTAGCTTCGGCTTGATTTTTTATTTACCACTTGAAGCAGTAATTTTTCCTAATTGAAGTCTAAAGTCTGGTCTTTTTGGGTTGTAGGCATCAACAAAAGTTTCTTTATTATCTGTGTGAGAATATACATTTGAGAAAATGCTGTTACCGTACCAGTTTTCTAAATCTGCATTATCAGTAGTACCTTCTTTAAAGATGTTACCGCTGCACTGATTAAAAAACATTTCTTCAAATTTAATTTTCTTTAGATTTTCTCCATTGATTTCTGTTTTAGTGTCTAGTAAAACTGCAGGGTTAAATCCAGAAACAACACTTCTTTTTAATTCTAGAGAAGCATTTTCAGCCACATATACAGCTTCTTTTACTAATCCAGACTGAATATCAGCCTTAATATTTTCGCTATCGTTAAGCATCGTAACGTTTGAAGCAGAAACTAAAGTAGATTTTTTAGTAAAATCTGTTTCGCTTTTCTTTTCATATCCTTTAACCTCAAGACATCTAGAACCATCCTTATTACTTGACAAATAAGAAGATCTTACAGCAAGAGAATTGAATAAACGGCATTGAGCGCCTTGCGTGAATTTGAAATCGTCATTAATTGATTTGTAAGAAACTAGTTGAGAAGCATTTACATCTCCACCATAAAACGCAAAAGAATCACCTCCTGAGTAGCTCACCATAATGTTCTCAATAACAGTTTTATTTCCTACACCTGCCACTGTTAACGCATTGAAACTATCTGCTCCTTTTACTTTTTTACCAGCAAACTCAATTCGCACATATTTCAACACACCCGAATTACCAGCCTCATTATTTCCGCCGTATACAGTAAGAGAAGGTTCAAGATCCATATTATAAGATCCTACACTACCAAATTTATTAATTGGAGCATCTCCTAAGATTACCAATCCACCCCAATCTCCAGCTTTTCTCATACTGCTGTTTGAGGTAAATACAATAGGATCTGTTTCTTGTCCTTGGGCCATAATCTGTGCTCCTTTGGTGATAACCAACGTACCTTTAGTAGCGGCATCTCCAATAATCACAGTTCCTGGTTCAATAGTAAGAACAGCATTATTTGTAACATAAACATTTCCCTGAAGAATGTAGACATTTCTTTTCAGCAATTTTGTATTCACGGTAATGTTACCTGCTAAAATTTGATTTGCTTCTTTAGAATCAGACTTGTGAGGTTTAAATTCAGTCCAGTTGTCTAACCAGTTGTTATAACCAATGATTCCTTTTTCTTGTTGTGCTTGTACACCAGCAGCTGTAAGCAGCAAGCATATCATTAAAGTAATTTTTTTCATAATCTTGGGGCTTATGATATTATTAAAATCTTTGACGCATTAAATACATTTTCACTTATCATTAAAGCGTCTTCTACAAATTTAACTACATTAGTTTTAAAATCCATAACTTTTTTTGCATTTTAACAATTAATAACCGTGAATTAACAATAAAAACGCTTTGAACGCGGTCTAATTACTTAGAGTTAAAATAAAAACTGTTTACTTGTAGGAAATGCTTTCTAATGGGATTTTACCAATCGTAGATATTATTTTTTGATCCAAAAAAAGCGCTACATTTCTTTTAAATTGACTTCTTTTTTTTCTCCATCCTTGTCAATAGTTACACGTTTCTCAATTCTTGCTTTGTCTGTGTAGTATTGTCTTGCCGAACCATAATTGGTAGTCGAGCCTGCGTACCCGTAATAGTTATAATAATTGGTATAACCGCTCACATACGAATAATTGTAAGAATTAGAAAAATCGAAACTCGCCATTACAACATAAGTTCCTGGCATTAGATCTGCGAATTCAAAATGTCCTTCGTCATCATACACTTTGGTTTTTTTTACAGAATAACCAAAATCACGGTTCAAAGGAACTTCTGGCATTTTATTTTGTTTGCGAATTTTCTTGTTGACTTCTACCCATTCTTCGTAATACTCAGAACTTGGAAAAAGTGTAATTTCGGTACCTCTTGGAGCATATTGTTTCTTAGCCATATTAACCAAACCACCTAGTCTCTTTCCCGAATCTGCTCGTGCATAAGCCGTACCTATGACAACACTGTTTCCTTTCGAAATCTGTTGAACTGCAAGTTCTTTATCAAATTTATTTTTAATAGGCTGATAATCCAGTTCTTCATCAACTGTAACTTCCCACATGTTTTTGCCCATCGACATTTCGCGACGCCAAAGACGATGGTCTTTTTTGTTTATGATATAATTATAAATACCTCCTGAAGCTTCTTCTAAAACGGTTACCAGCCAAGAATCGTGCTTTCCTGTTCTTGGAGAGTAATAACTAAAACTTTTTACTTCCTTAATCGTATAATATTCTACATAAACTTTGGACTCATCATTATAATAGAATTGTGGAAAACGGGCTTTATATCCTACGTCTAATGGCAATGTGCCAATTAGATGGTCGGTCCAGTTGAAATCAAAATAAGGCTCGCTACCGTTCAATTTCAGTTTTTTATCCTTTTTGGTTTTCTTCGAATAAAAATTTCCTGAAATTATCTCATCAAAACTGAGGTTCAATTTTGTTTCTTTTCTGTCTCCATTATAACTAATGGGTTTCAGCGTTTGAGCATCTGCTACAGAAATGTGTGAAGTAGTTCTACTATTGTCTTTTGGCGTATAAACATTCGACAATTTCAACTGATTGTTCTCTAATGTAAAATCATACGTTAATGATCCCTGTTTTGTCCAGCTGGTATCTTTAACATAATAAACCGTATATAATGATTTTCCCGGTTTGATGTATTTTGTATTGATGTCTTTACTGCCAGGAACAATTGCTTTTTGGCAAAATGCAGCAAACGGAACCAGCATTATTACGACAAAAACTTGTTTTACTAAGCTTACTCTTTTATTTTTTAAAAATCGCAATTTCGTTAATAAAGAACTATTTGTGGTATTTTCTCTCATTATTGACTTTTTTGGTTGGGACAAATTTACTGATGTCAAATAGAGAAAACAATACCTGATTTCATTGGTATTTTCATAAAAATTTTTCTTCGCTTTTATTTGTAAAAAATTCCATTTTATTGAAAATTAAGCAATTAAGCTAAAATCAAGACACTTTCTTCAAATTTTTCATTTCGCGGATTATTGTATACGTAAAATCGTACTTAATTGCCCCTCCGATAAATTTATAATAATCAACTTTACATCTTTCGGTATCAAATCCTTACTACTACTATTTTACTAACTATTAATTGTTTACTAACCTTAAAATTTAAAAGATGAAAAGAATCTTAAAATTAACTAGTCTGCTATTTACCATAGCACTAGTATTTAATTCCTGCGAAAAGGAACAAGATTTAGAAGTGCCTCAAACTGCTAAAAAAGAAGTGCCTCAAGTTGCTGCCCAAGATACTATTTCTGCCAATTCTGCTTTAGAAGGCGGTGCTACAGCAAGGGGTACAGCCGGAGCAAGAACGATCACACTGCAAACGAATACGCTATCATGTCCGGGAGGATTATGCACTTCGTATGGAGTTTGGTCTACTGGCGTTTATACCGTTTGGTTTCAAATGCGATTTAATTCTGGATTTTATTGGAGCCGTGGCGGTAAATGCGGATACGGAATCTTAATTGGAGACCAGAATACCGGTGGCGACGCAGCATGGGACGGAAATGGTGGAAGTGCCCGATTTATGTGGTATTGCCCTAATGGATCTAATTCTTCTAAAGGAAGTGGCGCGTATCTTCAGCCTTACGTGTATTACAGAGATCAGCCTGGACAATACGGTAATGATTTTGGCAAAAAGTACTACATACAAGAAAATGTAACCTACAACTGCCAGATATCTGTAAAACTAAATACTGGATCTAATACAGACGGATACGTGAAATATTATGTAAATGGTACAGAAATATTGAATGAAAAAATTCGCTGGGTGACTAATAATGCAAAACGAAATGTAAATGCTGTAAGTCTTCATACTTTCCGTGGCGGTAGCCAAGAATATTGGAAAGCTCCAGTAACAAGTTCTATCTATTACCCAAGTGCCTCTTGGGATGCATTATAGCATAATATAAATTTTTAAAACAATTTGAACCGAAAAATAAACCCTACAACTTCGATGTTTAGTAAAAGCATCGAAGTTGTTTTAGTTTACAGTTTTTTTTTAAAACCTATCTCCAACCCAACGCAGGAGCAACATGTTCTAAAATAGAAGACAATACATGCACATTGTAATCGACACCCAAAGTATTCGGAATCGTAAGCAATACTGTATCTGCTTCCTGAATTGCTTCGTCTTGAGCCAATTCTGCAATTAGTTTATCAGGTTCGGCAGCATAACTTTTACCAAAAATGGCTCTTTTATCCTGTTCGATATAACCAAAACTATCGGCGCCTCTTCCTTGTCCTCCAAAGTAATATCGATCTTGTTCGTTTACTATGGCAAAAATAGAACGGCTTACCGAAACTCTTGCTTCACGATCATGTCCTGCTTTTTTCCAAGCTTCTTTGTATAACCTAATCTGCTCTGCTTGCTGCACATGAAAAGGTTTTCCGTTTTCATCGTATTTAAGCGTAGAACTCTGAAGATGCATTCCGTTTTCGGCAGCCCAAATCGCTGTTGCATTAGACGCGGCGCCCCACCAGATTCGTTCTCTCAATCCTTCAGAATGTGGTTCTAAACGCAGCAATCCAGGAGGATTTGGAAACATCGGGTACGGATTTGGTTCTGCAAATCCTTCTCCGTTCAGTTTATCCAAAAATTCTAAGGCTTTTTTACGGCCCATATCGGCATCGGTTTCTCCTTTTTCTGGTTCATAACCAAAATAGCTCCAGCCGTCAATAACTTGTTCTGGTGATCCTCTACTTATACCTAACTGTAAACGCCCTCCCGAAATTAAGTCGGCAGATCCAGCGTCTTCTACCATGTACATTGGATTTTCATACCGCATATCGATCACGCCTGTTCCGATCTCAATTTTGCTCGTTTTAGCACCAATAGCCGAAAGCAACGGAAAAGGTGATGCTAATTGCTGTGCAAAATGATGCACTCGAAAGTAAGCGCCATCTACTCCGATTTCTTCTGCAGCTACTGCTAAATCGATAGACTGCAATAAAGTATCTGCCGCTGTACGAGTCTGATATGCTGGATTATTATTCCAATGTCCAAATGATAAAAATCCTATTTTTTTCATAAATGGCTTATTTTTTTATTCTCTCAAAGATACGCATCAAAATTGAATAAATGCTATATTTCACTACAATATTTGTATATACAACAATCAAGAAAATTGATACCAAAGTAGGCAGAAAAATAGTTGACTTTTGATATAAAAAAGAAAGCCGAACAGTTATGAACATGCCCCAAAAAGTTAGACACTATTTGGGGCATTTTTATGGAAAGAAAAGTAAAGTATGACTATGCATTTAAGTTAGAATGCGTAGAATTGGTTTTAAAGAAGCATTATTCAGATGGACATGTTTCAAGAATGAAGCAGATTCCA
>NZ_RPOC01000049.1 GCF_003946915.1 Flavobacterium ustbae | reverse complement strand
TCCGGTAATAATAACTTTAATATATCGATAAAAGAGTCCTGCATTTCTATATAAGATTAAAATACAAAAATCGACTTTTTAATATTTCCCCACAACATTTAGACTTGATCCCTGAAAGTCCAGCGTCTAGCCAAATAGCCGCAATGCCTGAAAGCTTCAAAGCACCAGCCAATTCAGATTCAGCCCTGCATCCTGATCAAGATGGAAGGCTCGGCATCTGCCAAAAAAATAGACAGAGCATCTCCAGAAAAGAAAACTTTGAAAAAATGCGATTGCCAAAAAGCCCTCTGAAATTAAAATCAGAACTGCTTTTGCCTTAAAAAATGCAGATCAATTAATTAATCAATTCAAACAAGAGCATTAAATGGCTTTTCTGGTTCCAGATTTCACAAGAGAAGGATATTATTTTCAGAAAGGCATATAAAACAGAAAACCCCGTTTCGCTGGAAACAGGGTTTTCAAAAGAAA
>NZ_RPOC01000048.1 GCF_003946915.1 Flavobacterium ustbae | reverse complement strand
CATCTTGGTAGTTGGGTGGGTTCCAGTACCAAAAGCCATGCCAGGATCCAGCTTGATAATTTTTTCTCCCGCAGTCACCTCATAGTCTGTCCAAGAGGGAACGATGGTCAGGTCATGGGTGATGCGTGCCGGTTCATAATACTTCTTCCAGTTGTCAGCCCAGTCTTCCTCAGCCAAGACAGTCGTACCTATTTTTAACTCTCCCAACTCCATAAAATCCGTCAATTCTGCTAAGCGAGCCTGCAAGTCCGCCTCAACCACTGTCACATCCACCGTGTCAGGGTAGTAGGCTGTCACTACGATTTCTTCTTGCTGCTCCACCTCTGGGAAAATCTCGCCAAAGCGGTCAACATTTCCCACATAGTCCAGACTGTCTTCAATCGCAACACCTTGCGCTCCCAGCTCAATCAAGAGATTGGAAACCAACTCCTCTCCCTCACGCTTCACTGTAACTTTTAACTCTTGCCATG
>NZ_RPOC01000047.1 GCF_003946915.1 Flavobacterium ustbae | reverse complement strand
CACATCAACTGTTAATCTTGTAGCGCTTTCGCAGCCTGTTGCAGTGTCTGAAATTGCTGCAAAATACTGGCCTGTTGTTAAAACTGTTGTTGGCGCAATAACTGTTCCGCCAGTTGCAGCCGTGTACCAAACAATATTTGCTGCCGGAGTAGTCTGAATGCTTGCAAAAGTGGGAGCGTCAACCGTACAGAAATTTTGCGTTCCTGCCGTTACTAAAGTTGGAGTTCCCGGATCGTTTACAATTACATTAACTGTTAATCTTGTAGCGCTTTCGCATCCAGTAGTTGGATCAGAAATTGCTGCAAAATATTGTCCTGTAGAAAGTGCAGTTGTAGATGGAATTGCTGTTCCGCCTGTTAAAGCTGTATACCAAACTATATTTGCTGCTGGTGTAGTCTGAATGCTTGCAAATGTCGGTGCATCTTCCAAACAGAAGTTTTGCGTTCCTGCTGTCACTAATGTCGGAGTTCCAGGGTCGCTTACAATTACGTCAACTGTTAATCTTGTAGCGCTTTCGCATCCAGTAGCT
>NZ_RPOC01000046.1 GCF_003946915.1 Flavobacterium ustbae | reverse complement strand
AATTAAAATAGACAGCCAGTGTAGCCGATTCCGCATTCCATAAAATACATCCATCTGCAGCCAATGCGATCTGGCCAACGGAGAAATAGCAAGCTGCGAACGGCTGAAAGTCCAGCGTCTAGCCAAATAGCCGCAATGCCTGAAAGCTTCAAAGCACCAGCCAATTCAGATTCAGCCCTGCATCCTGATCAAGATGGAAGACTCGGCATCTGCCAAAAAAATAGACAGAGCATTTCCAGAAAAGAAAACTTTGGAAAAATGCGATTGCAAAAAAGCTCTCTGAAATTAAATCAGAACTGCTTTTGCCTTAAAAAATACAGATCAATTAATTAATCAATTCAAATAAGAGCATTAAACATAACCAATTACTGCAATTTACCACAGCCTATTTTCGCACAAGCTACAAAAGGCGCATTTCCAAAAGATTCTATAAAACAGAAAACCCCGTTTCGCTGGAAACAGGGTTTTCAAAAGAAAGGCGACGACATACTCTCCCACAATGATGCAGTACCATCTGCGCAGGCGGGCTTAACTTCTCT
>NZ_RPOC01000045.1 GCF_003946915.1 Flavobacterium ustbae | reverse complement strand
CTTTTGGAACGGCTGCAACCAAACTGGTTCAGTGCGCCCAGCCGTCAGGATATGTGCTGAATTCGTCCGACTATAACGACACGACAGCCAATATCACCAATATTGCCCCATCGACTTTTTACAGGGATGCCGATGGCGACACGTTCGGAAACCCTTCCTTAAGCGTTTCGTACAGCGTGAAGCCTACGGGATATGTAGCCAACAATACGGACTGCAATGATGCCGATGCGGCTATTAACCCCAATACGGTGTGGTATCGAGACCAAGATGGAGACGCTTTTGGAACGGCTGCAACCAAACTGGTTCAGTGCGCCCAGCCGTCAGGATATGTGCTGAATTCGTCCGACTATAACGACACGACAGCCAATATCACCAATATTGCCCCATCGACTTTTTACAGGGATGCCGATGGCGACACGTTCGGAAACCCTTCCTTAAGCGTTTCGTACAGCGTGAAGCCTACGGGATATGTAGCCAACAATACGGACTGCAATGATGCCGATGCGGCTATTAACCCCAATACGGTGTGGTATCGAGACCAAGATGGAGAC
>NZ_RPOC01000044.1 GCF_003946915.1 Flavobacterium ustbae | reverse complement strand
GAAGAAGCAAATACTGCAAAAAGAACAAAAAAGGCTTGAAAAAAGTCAAAACCCAATAAAAACGACATGCCAAAAGAGCCGAAAACCATCAAAAAAGAAACAAAACGCAGACCCCCCCCCCATCGGGCTAAAAAAAAAAAAATGTCTGTAAAGGATGGGTTATGAGTGGGTTAAGAAAAAGATCGGAAAAACATTTAAAAAACTCTTCGAAAAGTGTTGGATAACTGGAAAAAGGTGGTACTTTTGCACCCGCAACAGCGAAAAGCGCTCTTAGAAATGCCGGCAGGAATGGGAATCAGAGGAAAAGAGATTTTTCGAAAAAAAAGATTCAAAAAGGCTTGCAGGATTCGGAAATGCTTTTTACATTTGCACCCCGCAAAACACGGAAAGTTCCTTGAGAGATTGTTGAGAAAAATAGAAAAAGAGAGGCGAAAAAAAAGTTTCAAAAATTTTTAAATTTTTCTTGCGAGAAACAAAAAGAAGCTTTAGTTTTGCACCCGCTTTGAGATACAGGCGAAACAAAAAGAAGACACGTTCGTAGACATATTGAATTGACAGCCGTTCCGATGCAAATCGGAACAAAAGAAATAAGAGCAGTAGGATCGTGAGATTCGAAACAGCCAAAAAGAGAAGCATCGAAT
Source organism: Flavobacterium ustbae (assembly GCF_003946915.1). Lineage (GTDB taxonomy): Bacteria > Bacteroidota > Bacteroidia > Flavobacteriales > Flavobacteriaceae > Flavobacterium > Flavobacterium ustbae. The sequence goes on along the minus strand of NZ_RPOC01000044.1, from coordinate 214 downwards.
AATAATATAAAAATATACGATGAAGAGTTTGATCCTGGCTCAGGATGAACGCTAGCGGCAGGCTTAACACATGCAAGTCGAGGGGTATGCGTCTTCGGATGCAGAGACCGGCGCACGGGTGCGTAACGCGTATGCAATCTGCCTTTCACAGAGGGATAGCCCAGAGAAATTTGGATTAATACCTCATAGCATTATAGAGTGGCATCACTATATA
>NZ_RPOC01000043.1 GCF_003946915.1 Flavobacterium ustbae | reverse complement strand
ATTAAGTTTGATAATAATGAGCTCGATATTTTATCGGGCTCATTTTGTTTAGATTTGATTTAATTCTTTCGTTATTGTAATAGATTATATATTTATTAATTTCTTTTTTTAATTGTTGTATTGATTTGAATTTTTGAGTGTAAAACATTTCAGATTTTAGTATTCCGAAGAAGTTTTCAATAATTGCATTATCTAAGCAGTTTCCTTTTCTTGACATGCTTTGTACAATGCCTTTTTGTTTTAATAAGTATTGGTAATGACTCATTTGGTATTGCCAGCCTTGGTCAGAATGAAGCGTTAAATTAGTATTGTTTGGTATTTTTCTAAATGCTTTTTTCAACATCATAACCACTTGATTGAAAACTGGTCTCTCTGTGAGTTCATAGCTTACTATTTCCCCGTTAAACAAGTCAATTATTGGCGATAGGTATAATTTATTTCCCGCTACGTTAAATTCTGTAATATCGGTTGCCCATTTTTGATTCGGAGCTTCTGCCTTAAAGTTTCTCTCTAGTATATTGGGAGCTATTTTGCCATTTTCACCTTTATAAGATTTGTACTTTTTTACTCTGATAATACTTTTTAAACCTAATAGATTCATTAATCTGAGAACTGTTTTGTGATTGATAATTAATCCTCTATTCTGCAGCTCATCGGTTATTCTTCTGTAACCATAACGTCCTTTATGTCTTTGATAAATGACTTTAATTAACTCTTTAGTTTCTTTATATTTATCAGGTGATTTGCTTTGCTTTTGATGATAATAAAAACTGCTGCGTGCCATATTTGTTAAATCTAGAAGCAGATTTAAATCAAATTTACGCCTTAAATCGATTATGGCTTGGGATTTTTCCTGGCTTGAATTAAGGCTTGCAGCTTTTTTAGCAATTCATTCTCACAACGAAGCCTTTCGTTTTCTTTTAG
>NZ_RPOC01000042.1 GCF_003946915.1 Flavobacterium ustbae | reverse complement strand
ATGCACTGCCCCCAAAAAGTTAGACACTATTTGGGGGCATTTTTTATGGAAAGAAAAGTAAAGTATGACTATGCATTTAAGTTAGAATGCGTAGAATTGGTTTTAAAGAAGCATTATTCAGATGGATATGTTTCAAGAATGAAGCAGATTCCAAGATGGAATATTCGCAAATGGGTCAGTTTTTATAAGACCTATGGAGAAATTGGCTTATTGTCAAGAATAAATAAAAGCTATTCAGTTGACTTTAAGCTGAAAGTACTCAAAAGCATAGAAAAGGAATCTCTTTCTTTGATGCAGGCTGGTATCAGATTCAATATCCCCAGTATTTCCATAATTTTAAAATGGAAAAAAGATTTTGCTAACTTTGGACTAGAAGGACTGCAACCAAAACAAAAAGGCAGACCAGTATCCATGAGTAATCATAAAAGCAGAAAAAGCAAATCAGACAAGCCTCTAACAAGAGAGCAAGAACTGCTAAAAGAAAACGAAAGGCTTCGTTGTGAGAATGAATTGCTAAAAAAGCTGCAAGCCTTAATTCAAGCCAGGAAAAATCCCAAGCCATAATCGATTTAAGGCATAAATTTGATTTAGATCTGCTTCTGGATCTGACAAATATGGCACGCAGCAGTTTTTATTATCATCAAAAGCAGAGCAGATCACCTGATAAATACAAAGAAACCAAAGATCTAATCAAAGCTATTTACCAAAGACATAAAGGGCGTTACGGCTACAGAAGAATAACCGATGAACTGCAGAATAGAGGACTAATCATCAATCACAAAACAGTTCTCAGATTAATGAATGTATTAGGTTTAAAAAGTATTATTAGAGTAAAAAAGTATAGATCATATAAAGGTGAAAATGGCAAAATAGCTCCCAATATATTAGAACGAAATTTTAAGGCAGAAGCTCCGAATCAAAAATGGGCAACCGATATTACAGAATTTAACGTAGCGGGAAATAAATTATACCTCTCACCAATAATTGACCTGTTTAATCAGGAAATAATCAGCTATGAACTCACAGAGAGGCCGGTGTTCAATCAAGTGGTTATGATGCTTAAAAAGGCATTTAGAAAAATACCAGACAATACAAACTTGATGCTTCATTCTGACCAAGGCTGGCAATACCAAATGAATCATTATCAATATTTATTAAAACAAAAAGGCATTGTACAAAGCATGTCAAGAAAAGGGAACTGCTTAGATAATGCAATTATTGAAAACTTCTTCGGAATATTAAAATCTGAAATGTTTTACACTCAAAAATTCAAATCAATAGAACAATTAAAAAAAGAAATTAATAAATATATAATCTATTACAATAACGAAAGAATTAAATCAAATCTAAACAAAATGAGCCCGATAAAATATCGAGCTCATTATTATCAAA
>NZ_RPOC01000041.1 GCF_003946915.1 Flavobacterium ustbae | reverse complement strand
CTCCTATGTTTGTAATGTTGTTTTATAAGTTTTTACAATTTGTAAATTTACAGTATTAAAGTGAAAAGGGATGAGAGTACATTCGCGTCTAAATAGTTCAAAGAAACATATTCCCGCAAAGAAATTACCTCATTCTTTTTTATCTTTTAGAGCCTGAACAGAATGTAAGGAATTAAGCATTGCTTAATATCCAGAATATCCAATCAGGAGAAAAGGCGAAGGAAGATTCATCACTTTATAAATTAAATTTAAAAAGCATAGAGATGGGTAAAGTATTAAAACAAGTCGCAGGAATTGACATAGCTCAAAAAGAATTGGTAGTCACTTTAGGCCGCATTTGGGATGATTTTTCTATAGAATTATTTGCTTATAAAGTTTTTCGAAATAGTGATTCAGGGTTTAAATTATTGGTTGAGTGGACAGATAAATTAACCGACGATTCTGTAAATGTACGTTACGTAATGGAAGCTACAGGTGTGTATCATCAAAAATTTGCTTATTATCTATTTGATGCCAAAGAGGAAGTAAGTATTGTTCTGCCAAACAAAATCAGCAATTACATACGAACTTTGGAATTAAAAACCATTACAGACAAAACCTGTTCACAAGCAATAGCTCAATTTGGTCTGGAACGAAAATTAGATCTCTGGACTAAACCGCAGCTGTTATATAAAGAATTACAGCAGTTAACCAGAGAAAGAGACCAGATTGTTCAGGAAAGAAGTATTATTAAAAATCAAATGCATGCTGAAAATACAGAAGCCGATCCCAATCAGCGAAGTATGGAACGGATGCAGGCAAGAATACGGTTTTTGAATTCACAGGAGAAAGAAATTAAAGAAGATATTGCCAGCATAGTAAAAGAGAATCCAAATCTAAAACAAATTTTAGAAAGGCTAACCACTATACCAGGAGTTGGAGAATTGACAGCTGTAATTGTTTTAGCGGAAACAAATGGTTTTGAACTGATCCGCAACAAATCGCAATTGTCAAGTTACGCCGGACTCGATGTAAAAGAAAAGCAGTCTGGCACATCAGTAAAAGGAAAGCCTAGAATATCCAAAAAAGGAAATAGAAATTTGAGAAAGTCAATGCATTTGCCTGCCCTGACAGCAGTGAAATGGGACGATAATTTTAGAGAGATTTACGCAAGATTAGTATCCAAACACGGAATAAAAATGAAAGCATTAGTGGCTATTCAAAGAAAAATACTGGAATTAATATACATCTTGTTCAAAAATGAAACAATTTATGACAAAAAAGAGTATATAACCAAAAATAGCGTGAAAGCACATAAGGCTTAACACGCTATAGAGACTAGCTCAAAGACTGTCTTGAAAAACAAAATTAAAAAAAAAATAAGATTTAAATTGGAAATCAACACAGAATCTT
>NZ_RPOC01000040.1 GCF_003946915.1 Flavobacterium ustbae | reverse complement strand
CTCCTATGTTTGCATAGTTATAAAATCAATCTTTCAAATACCTATATTTGGATATAATAAAGTGAAAAGGATGAGAGTCGATTCGCGGCTAAATGACTCATGAAGTACATTGACGCAAAGATACCGCCTCATCTTTTTTATCTTTTAGAGTTTGAACAGAATGTAAGGAACTACGCATGTCGTACTATCCAGAATATCCAACCAGGAGAAAAAACGAAGGAAGATTCATCACTTTATAATATTCTTTTAAAAATTAATAAGTTATGAAAGTATTGAAACAGGTATTAGGAATTGATGTGGCTCAAAAAGAATTGGTGGTTACTTTAGGGAAACTCAATGATGATTTAACAATTGATCTTTATGCTAATTGTGTCTTTAAAAATACAGATAACGGTTTTTTAAAACTTTCAAAATGGGTAGAACAGCGGACAGATAAAGTTACAAAAGTTAGGTATGTTATGGAAGCTACGGGTGTCTACCATCAAAAGTTCGCTTATTATCTTGATGAAAAAAAGGAAGATTTAAGCATTGTACTGCCCAATAAAATCAGCAATTATATGCGAACCCTTGAGATCAAAACCATTACTGATAAAACATGTTCTGAGGCTATTGCGAGATTTGGATTGGAGAGAAAACTCGATAATTGGGAAAAACCTAAAGAGGTCTACAGGACTTTGAAACAGCTCACCCGTGAACGCCATCAAATTACAGATGAGAGAACGATAGTGAAAAATCAGCTGCATGCCGAAGAGACAGAAGCAATGCCAAGTTTTTCAAGTATTGAGCGCTGCAATAAAAGGATACATTTTTTAAATACCCTTGAGAAAGAAATTAAAGATGAAATCCAAGCCATCATAAAACAGAACAGAGAACTTAGCCGGGACATCAGTAATATTTGTACAATTCCAGGCGTATCAATTTTGACCGCCGCAACAGTTATTGGCGAGACAAACGGATTTGAACTGATCCGCAGTAAAAAACAGCTCACAAGCTTTGCAGGATTAGATGTGCGGGAAAAACTCTCAGGAACCTCGGTAAAAGGCAAGCCGTCCATATCTAAAAGAGGCAATAGATATTTAAGAAGCTGTCTTCATTTGCCAGCGCTGAGCACTATAAAGTGGGACGATAATTTTCGGGATCAATATGCCAGAATAGTAGCAAAACACGGAATCAAAATGAAAGGATGTGTAGCGGTACAGAGAAAATTACTGGAACTGATTTATATTCTTTACAAAAACAAAACAGTATATGATAAAGATTTTGAGTCAAAAAAAATAGCGTGCCAGCAAACAAATGCTTAAACACGCTATACAGTCTAGCTCTTGGCTGACTAAGAGATCAAAATTATAAATTTTAAAACAAAAATGCTAAAATAAAATTTAGATTTATTAGGAAATCAACACAGAATCTTTGCG
>NZ_RPOC01000003.1 GCF_003946915.1 Flavobacterium ustbae | reverse complement strand
GCGTGAAAGCACATAAGGCTTAACACGCTATAGAGACTAGCTCAAAGACTGTCTTGAAAAACAAAATTAAAAAAAAAATAAGATTTAAATTGGAAATCAACACAGAATCTTTGCGGATATTTTTCTCATTTCAACTTGAAACAAAGAAAACCTGAAACTTGAAACAATCAGAAAAATGGAACTAACAAGATTAATAGTAAAAGGAGGCGTAATATCGCCAGGTGAATTACGCGAAGTAGTAAATATAGCTTTAGATGAAGGTTTAGATTCTATTTCTTTCGGGTCCAGACAAGACATTATTTTCCCAAAAGGACTGAATAATTTTGACAAAGTAGATTTTGGCAGACATCATTTTGTTTATCCGGATCAAAAAAGCGGTAACAATATCGTTTCTTCTTACGTTTCGACCGATATTTTTAGAAATACCAATTGGCTAACAGGAAATCGATTTTTGTACGTTCTAGAAGAATTCAAAGAACAGCCTAAGTTAAAAGTCAATATTACAGATCCAAAACAGCAATTGGTTCCTCTATTTACAGGACATTTAAATTTTATAGCTTCTGATCATGAAGATTATTGGTATCTATATATTCGTCTTCCTAAATGGGACAAAATGGAAGTGTATCCTGTTTTAATTTACAGTTGGGATTTGGCAAAAATTTATTACGAAATCGAAAAAATTTCTGAAGAAGATGCTGTAGACATCGAAATGCTATTTACTTTGGTAAGCGACGCTTTGGATACCAACAACCGAACAATTGACAAAGCATTGAATATTCCTTTTTATCCGTTTCCATATTACGAAGGCATGAACAGAATGGGAATCGATCAATATTGGCTGGGGTTATACTGGCGAAATAATCTTTACGATTTAAATTTTCTAAAGGAAATGTGCGATTTATGTTTTGAATGCAAAATTGGCAAAATCTGTATTACCCCTTGGAAATCTTTTATTATAAAAGGAATTCCAAAAAATAGAAAATTAGAATGGGAAAAATTCTTAGGTAAAAGAGGAATCAACGTTCGCCATTCCTTATTAGAACTAAATTGGCATCTTCCTGTTGCTATGGAATGGGCTTTGAATTTAAAAACGTTTCTTGTTCGTACTTTAGATCAATTTGATATCAGCACATACGGTTTGAATTTCGGAATTTCCGAATACAATCGCGACGGACATTATTTTACTTCTATTGTTATTGAAAAAAACGAGCTTCCAGCCGCTTTAGAATCTATTAAAATCAGAGATACTTATAATGTTTTGTTTGCCAGGAATTTCGATCCAAATACGCGCGAATACATCGTACATTCACAAGATATTGATAAACTTGAGCTTCCTACAATATTGATTGAATTGAGCCGAAAATATTTTGAAGAACTCGGAAATATAGCATCAGAAATGGCTGAAAATCCTCAGAAAAAAGAAAAACTACAACTGGATATTTATCAATGTCAGGAATGCTTAACACTCTATAATTCGGAATATGGAGATAAAACTCAGGGAATTACAAAAGGGATTTTATTCGAAAATCTTCCTGAAAATTACTGCTGTTCTCTTTGTGAAGCGCCAAAAAGTAATTTTAGAATTCTAGAAGCTGTTGAAAATTAATGAGTTCTATAAAAGTGTGGTGTTTTGTATTTAAAAATTGCGTATATTTAGCTTAACTAAGAATTTTCCATAAAAGCAAAACACCTCGAAAAAGCTTTAAAGTTTCTTGGCACTATCTATTTATTCAATTAAAAATACAGTTATGATAAAAAGAACAACACCACCATCTGCTGAAAAAGATTCTGATGTTCCAGCAGAAACAACTGTAGAAAATACTACAGAAATTCAACCAGAAACAAAAACAACCGTTAGAAGAACAACTAGGACTGCCACAAAACCTACCGCAACAAAGACCCCAGCATCAAGAACCACTGCTGCTAAAGCACCTGAAGCAACGGTTAAACCTGCGGCAAAGACACCAGTAAAAGCTGCTTCTAAAACAACGCCGAGAGCAACTGTCAAAAAAGCGACCACAGCACCTGCAAAAACAGAACCCATCGTTTCTGAAATTGTCGAAATAAAAACCGAAGATATCCCAGTCCCTTTTGAAGAAAATAAACCAGTTGTTACTGTTGAAAAAATTGGTAAAGAGAAAAACGATATAAAATCAAAGCTTAAAGCTAAACTAAAAGCCAAAAAAGAGAAAGAAAAGAAAAGAGAAAAAGCAATTAAGGCTGTTATTAAAAAACTAGAAAAGGCAAAAAAAGCAAAACTAAAAGCTGCCGAGAAGAAAAAAGCTAAAGCTAAAAAAGCAAAAGAAAAAGCTCAAGCTAAAAAAATTGCAGAAAAAAAAGCAAAAGCTTTGAAAAAGGCTAAAGCTAAAAAGAAAAAATAGGAGTTGAAAATTCCAATATTTTAAATTCCAAATTCCAATTTGGAAGACTTAAAAAGAATCCTTTGGGTTCTTTTTTTTATTACCCTCCAATCGCAATCATACTGCGATTATCAAAGTGCAAAGCAGGATCATCCATTTCAGAAACACTTACCATTCCTGCGCGTACTTTTTTCTTGTTTTTAATAGATGCTGAAATCAATTCTTCAATAGATTCTCCATTCCTAAAAGCAGTCAGCAAATCAGTTTCTGAATTGGAGAAGAGACAATTTTTAATTTTTCCGTTTGCCGTCAAGCGGATGCGGTTGCAACTGTCACAAAACGGGTTGGTGATAGAACTGATAATTCCGAAGTCACCTTGAAAGTCTTTTATTTTATAATTTCTTGAAGTGAAGTTCTTTTCATCTTCTAACTTTTGAATTTCTTCTGATGAAAAAAGAGTCGAAACCTGAGAAAGAATTTCGTTTTGCGAAACCATTTTGCTCCTATCCCACTCATTTCCAGCAAAAGGCATAAACTCAATAAAGCGTACAGAAATTGGCAAAAACTGGGTTAATTTAACAAAGTCTATAATTTCATCTTCATTAAAACCTTTTATTAAAACCACATTTACTTTTACAATAAAATCATTATTCAAAAGCAAATGCAGATTGTCAATTACTTTTTCAAACTGATTTCTAAGTGTTATTGAATGAAATTTAGACGCAATTAAAGTATCTAAACTCAAATTGATTTTTTTGATTTTAAATTGCTTTAAAACTTCTATATATCGGTCAATTAATATTCCGTTTGTTGTTAAGGAAAGAGAAATATCCAAATCTGCTAATTTAGACACAATTTCAGGAAAATCTTTTCTCAACAGAGGCTCACCTCCCGTTAATCTTATTTTGTCAACACCATTTTTCACGAAAGTCTGAGCAATTGCAAAAATCTCATCAGCCGTCATTAAACTGGCTTTTGGAGAAAGCGCGATTCCGTCGGCAGGCATGCAATATGTACAACGCAGATTGCATTTTTCCAGCAATGAAATGCGCAGATAATTATGCTTGCGCCCAAAACCATCCGTCAAAATAGTATTAGAGGCTGTCATGATTTTTTCCTTTTAAAATATGAAAAATGTGCAAAAGATGCGGAAAAACTGCATCCATAGATTCCCTTGCTCCATTTGTTGATCCTGGCAAAGCCAAGACAACTGTTTTGCCTAAAGTTCCTGCAACCGTTCTAGATAACATGGCATATGGCATTCTTTGCTGTCCATAACTTCTTATAGCTTCTTCAATGCCTGGAATTCTGCTTTCTAATATTGGTTCCAAAGCTTCAGGCGTAACATCTCTTGGAGACAAACCAGTTCCACCTGTAAAAATCACTAATTGATTTTCTTTAGCATAAGCTTGAGTTTTCTCCTGAATAATATCAAGTTCATCTGGAATAATTTCATAATGAGAAGTTTCAACTCCGTACGAATCTAATTTCTCCACAATAACTTTTCCAGATCTATCTTCTTTATCTCCCGCAAAAATCGAATCGGAACAAACGAAAACCGCAGCTTTAATTACATTAGAAAATTTATTTTTGAAAGATGATTTTCCGCCTTCTTTATTAATTAATTTAATAGTCGAAATTTCGATTTCTTTATCAATCGGTTTCAACATATCGTACATCGTCAACGCTACAATAGAAGCTCCGTGCATGGCCTCAACCTCAACTCCAGTCTTGTAAACGGTTTTTACTTTAAAAATAATATGAATTTCTAACCCTTCAATTTTATAATGAACCGAAGTAAATTCGATTGGAAGCGGGTGACAATCCGGAATAGACAAATGCGTATTTTTTACCGCAAATAATCCAGCTGTTTTTGCCATTTCCAAAACATTTCCTTTGGGCACTAGATTCTTCTCCACAGCCTCAATTGTTTCCAGTCTGCTGACTTTTACAATTGCCGTTGCGGTTGCTTCTCTTAGTGTGCTTATTTTATGCGTAATATCTACCATTTTAATTTATTAGGTATTTTGTTTCCAAGTAAATGTATCATTTTCAAACATTTCTTTACCAAAAATCGGCACATCGGTTTTTATCCAATTTACAATGGCTTCTGTTGCTTCATAAACTTGTTTGCGTCGTGTTGACGATACAAAAACGAATAAACAAATCTCGCCTGCTTTTACAACGCCCAAACTATGGTAAATATGCATACAGGTCAAATCAAACTTAGCAAAAGCTTTTTCTCGAATGGCATGCAAAGCTTCATTTGCCATGTCTTTATATGCCGAATAGTCAATTGCTACGACAGTATTATCGTGAATAACATCGGCACGAACTTGTCCTAGAAAAATATTATGCGCTCCAATAGTATGTTTCGATTGATGTTTGGCAATCGATTTTGCAATAAATTCTGGAGAAATTGGGCCTTCTACAAATACATTTTTACTCATTTTTTTATTTTTTTCTTGCCACAGATTTCACAGATTATGTGGATTTTTCTTTTGCCACGAATTACACAAATTGCAATAATTTTTTAATTTTAATTTTATAATTCGCGAAAATTCGTGTAATTCGTGGCAAAAAATCCACGCACAGAAAAATCATTTTAATCCATATAATCTGTGGCTATATCTTTTCTTCTTTTAATAATTGTTTCATTGCTAAAGCTCCTCCAGTAATGCTTTTTACTTTTGAAAATTGATTTTTATTAAACAATTCAACTGCAATTTTACTTCTAATTCCAGATTGGCAGAAAACGTAAATTATCTGATTTTTACCCAATTTTTCAATTTCCTTTTCTAAATTCAATAACGGAATCTGGATGCTGTTTTTAAATTCTATTTTTGGTAATTCGTCTTCATTCCGAACATCCAAAAAAAGAACCTCATCATTCGCAATTTCATTCAAGAGAATTTCAAAATTGATTTCTTCAACTTGATTTTCAAATGAATTGTATTTGCTATCAAAATCTTCTTTTGTAATTACAAAATCTGAACTTTTCTCAAAATCATACTTTTGCTGTTCGTTATTGAGAATATTATAAACCAATATTTTTCCGCTTAAAACTGTTCCGATTCCGAGAATTATTTTGATTACTTCATTTGCCTGAAGCATTCCAATAATTCCAACCGTAATACCGATTACGCCGGCATCTTCACAATTTAAGGCGTTCGATTTTTCATCCGGATATAAACATCTATACGTTGGTCCATTTTGGTAATTAAAAACCGAAACCTGCCCCTGAAATCTAAAAATCGATCCGTAAACCATTGGCTTATGGGTAACCAGACATGCATCATTTATTAAATATTTAATCGAAATATTATCTGTTGCATCAACGATTATATCATAATTTTCGAACAACGAAATAGCATTTTCTCCCGATAATTTTACAGCAAAAGCTTCCACTTTTATTTCAGGATTTAATTCCAAAACTATGTATTTGGCTTCTTCCGCTTTAGATTTTCCAACGATCGAAGTTTTATAAATAACCTGACGGTGCAAATTTGAAATTTCGATTGTATCATCATCAACAATTCCAATTTCGCCAACTCCTGCCGCAGCTAAATAAGGTAAAATTGAAGCGCCCAAACCGCCAGCACCAATAACCAAAACTTTTGATTTTGATAATTTGTACTGACCTTCTTTTCCTATTTCAGGTAGAATGATTTGACGGTTATATCTCGTTGATTCTTTCATTATTTTTTTAATTAACCTCCTGCAAATGGAGGTAACAAAGCCACGACATCACTCGTTTTCAAAGTGTAATCTGAAGCTTTAGAAACTATTTTCTGATTCACAGCAACGCTAAAAGTCAGTGAATCAAATTCATATTTTTCGTTTAAATCATTCAAAAGTTTTTGCAATGATAATTCTTCCGAAAAAGATAACTTTTCGAATTCGCATTTTGTTTTTTCAGCGACAGCTCCAAAGTATTTAACCTCAACCATTTTTATAAATTTAAATTCTGAAAAATAAATTCATCATCAAAATGCTCCTGAAAATATTCCGTCAGTTTTGATGTATTTTTCACCACTTCACCAATCACAATAATGGCAGGCGACGAAATATTTTTTTCGGATACCAATTTACTAATTGTACTAATAGTGCCTATTACTTTTTGTTCTGAATTTTTCGTTCCATTCTGAATAATTGCAATTGGAAGGTCGTCAGTTCTGTTTTCTTGATAAATCGAAATTATCTCTTCTAATTTATGCATTCCCATTAAAATGACCACAGTTGCTGCCGATTTTGAAGCCAAATGAATATCTTTTGATAATTTATGATCCGAAGTGGTTCCTGTAATAACCCAAAAACTTTCAGCAATCTGTCGCTGTGTCAAACTAATTCCCGAAGTAGCCGGAACGCCCAATGCCGAAGAAATACCTGGAACGACAGCTGTTTGTAATCCAAATTTTACCGCATAATCAATTTCTTCACTGCCTCTTCCAAAAACAAACGAATCGCCTCCTTTTAGACGCACGACATGCCCGTAACGATTTGCCATTGAAACAATCAATTCGTTAATTTGATCTTGCGTATAAGCATGACATCCCAAACGTTTTCCAACAAAAACAATTTCTGCATTTGACGCATAATCTAGTAATTCTTCATTTACCAAAGCATCGTACAAAACCACATCGGCGCTTTCTAAAGCTTTAATTGCTTTAAGCGTGATCAATTCAACATCGCCGGGGCCTGCGCCTACAATCGTCAATTTTGGTGTTTTAAAATTTCGCATAGTCTTTAAGTTAAATTGATATTCAGGTCGTTTAATTCGTCTGCCGAATTAATATTGGTTAAAGGAAAGTTTTCGCTTTCTTCGATATTGATTATTTGATGCGGCAATTTAGCCAGCAAATCCATCATTTTTAATTCATTCGAATCAATTGCTTCTTTGATAACTGGAACAATATTTTTAGAATAAATTCCGATTAACGGATGTGTTTTACTTTCGGAAGCAAAAACCGTTATTCCTGCTTCTTTGGTATGTTTTGAAATTAATTCCTGCAATAATTCGGTTGAAATTAGAGGGATATCACAGCTTAAGATCAAATTAAACTCAGTTTCAGAATATGATAATGCAGTATAAATTCCTCCCAACGGCCCCTTATCTTCAATTAGATCTGGAATCTTTTCATATTGCAAATAATCATATTCCTTTGATGCCGTAATCAATTTAATTTGATCCGTAATTGGTAAAATCGCCCGAATGATATGCTCTATGAATGGTTTATCCTGAAACAAAACCAATCCTTTTTCTGACTTCATTCTGGTGCTTTTTCCACCGCAAAGAATAAATACTGTTAGTGTTTTCATAATTCTTTTGTTTCAGGTTTTCTTTTGTTTCAAGTTTCAAGTTGAAATGAGAAATTTTTTTACCGCAAAGTGCGCTAAGTTTTATTTATTCATTGTTGTTTAAAAATTAAGTTCGCAAAGCTAAATCAACACAAAGCTTTGCGAACTTTGCTTATATTTATAAACCGCATTAACAATTAACAAAAACTTTGCGTGCTTTGCGGTTAATTTTATTTTTTTAAGGAAAAATCAATTTAATGCTTGCCATTAAAATCACAGTTCCTAATACCATTTTTAATGTTCTGTTAGAAAAAGAACCGCTTCCGTAAAAGCCTCCCAACATTCCTCCTACAATAGCAATTGGAACTAAGTAAAAACTTTCCATTGGCACTGTTTTTCCTCCTAAAAAGAATCCCATCATTCCTGCAAACGAATTCACAAAAATGAATAAACTCGAAATCGCCGCCGATTCTTTTACATTCGCCCATCCTAAAAACAAAAGAATCGGACTCAAAATAATTCCGCCGCCAATCCCTAACATTCCAGACAATAATCCGATCGCAAAACCAATTGCCAATGCAAACGGAAGATTTATTTTTATCTCTTCTTTTTCTTTAAAATTAAAAACACCAAACAATCTCAATGCTGCAAAAACCAATACAATGCCTAAAATTATTTTATAAATCGTATTATCTAAAGTTATAAATCCACCAATAAAAGCAGCTGGAATAGAGGCAATTGCAAATGGATAAAACAGTTTGGGTTTGAAATAATTATTCTTGTAATAAAACCAAAATGAAATACTCGAAACAAATAAATTCAAAAGCAAAGCCGATGGTTTCATAATAGAAATCGGAAATGCAAAAATGCTCATTAAAGCCAAATATCCAGATGCTCCGCCGTGACCGACACTTGAATATAAAAAAGCAATTACGATTAAAGCAAAACTAAATAGGACTATATTTTCAGAACTTAGTATGTTCATTCTTGTTTGTTGTTTGTTTAAAGTTTCAGGTTTAAAGTTTCAGTTGCTCCGTAGTGTTGTCATTTCTCCTTTACAGAAATGACAAACTAAATTGCTGGCTATATGTTTTTATTTATACAGCGCTTAACATCATCCACCATAAAATCTATATTCTTTTCTCTATTTTCTTTATTCTTGACTCAAAAAAAGCTAATCAATTGGCAACAAAACGACCTCTTGACCTTTTTCATAATTTTCAACATTCTCAGGAACAATCAATAAACTGTTTGCCACAGCAAATGTATTCAGCATTGCAGAACTTTGACCATCTAAAACTGTTACGCTTGTTTCATCATATTTTGCTTTCAAAAACAAGGTCTTTCCTGTGTTGTTTCTAATCTCCGAATTTAACTTTCGAACTACTTTTGGTCTATGAATTGCTGTAAAACCCATTCTATATTTAACCGCTGGCACTACATAAATATAAAAATTTGTCAAAGATGAAGCAGGATTTCCTGGAAGCGCAAATACCAAAGTTTCATTTTTAGAACCAAAAAACATCGGTTTCCCTGGCTTTTGATTTATCTTATAGAAAAGCTCTTTTACATCATTTTGCAATAAAGCTTCTTTTACAAAATCATAATCTCCAACTGAGATTCCGCCCGAAATCAAAACAATATCATTCTTTTTTAAAATTGCTGCTAAGGCTTTTTTAGTCGCTTTTAAATTATCTTTTACTCTGTATAGTTTCGTTTTTTCAATTCCGATTGTTTGAAGCGCTGCCTCCAACATAATAGAATTACTTTCGTAAATTTTTCCTTTTTTAAGTTTTTCTCCTGGTGCAACTAATTCGTTTCCTGTAACCAAAATAGCCACTTTTGGTTTTTTAAAAACCTCAACTTCTGTAATTCCTAAACATGCCAAAAATCCAATTGCTGCAGGAGTTATCAAAGTATTGGCTTCAAAAACAACATGATCTTTTTCAATCTGTTCGCCTTTCGAACGAACATTTGCCTGCTTCTCGGGCATTGTAGCAATTAGAATAGACTCTTTGCTTGCCATAACATGTTCTTGCATGACCACAGTATCTGCATCGTCAGGAACATACGCGCCAGTAAAAATTCGAATTGCTTCTGTTGCTTTTAATTTTATATTCGAATGATCTCCTGCTTGCGAAGTTCCAACTATATCATATTGATGTCGAATGCTGTGTTTAAAAGCATATCCATCCATCGCTGATTGACGAAATGGCGGCATATTTATTGGCGAAATTACTTTATTTGCTAATATGTATCCTAACGCTTTACTAACAGCGATCTGTTTTGTTGACATTTTTGTGCTATTTGCCTCAATAATAGCGATGGCTTCTTCAACTTTAATCATTATGCTATTTATTAAAAGCAAAAAATACTTATACAAATATAAGTATTTTTACTTATTTACTTTCTATTTGCTTCTAATTTTATTTTAGAATTATAAATTTAATATATTTATTTTCAAATCTTTTAGAAAAAAACAAAATAGCTATTTTAATTTAAGAATTCGCTTTATTTCCTTCTAAAATTTCCTTTGGGAAGATAATATAACCACGAGAAACCAATAAAAAATAAAATCGCAGAAGCTATAAAAGCAGGAATTAAAATTTCTTTATTATTATCTAATGCATTATTCAAAGAAGCATACAAAAGCCAAATCTGAATGCTGACATTAAGAATTAAAATAAAAATCAAAGTCGAAAGTATATTATTCAGCTTATTTGGGTTTGCGCTATTCTGGCTTTTTCTAAACGTACTCATAATTCAAGTTTTAAATTAACTGTCTTTTTTTTCGATTAATGCTTTTACAAAAACGGCATTTTCTTTAAAAAATACTTCTAATTGAGGCAAGGCACGAGGTGGTGGTCCAGCAAGTACATCTCCAGTCATTGCATCAAAAGATCCTTCATGACAAGGACAATGTATAATTCCTGTTCCAGGTTTGTAGAATACGGAGCAGGAAAGATGCGTACATTTTTGTTCATAAGCTCTAAAATCTCCGCTTTCTAAATGAATCAGAATATACGGAATCGTACTTCCTTCTAAAACAAAACCTCTTGTTCCTCCAACAGGAATATCTTCTTTATTGCAGATAAAATGTTCTCCTTCTACTTCTTCTTTAGGCAATAAAAAGGCTTTGGCAGTAACAAATCCGCTTCCAACCATTAATCCTCCCGAAACAAAAGTTAAGAATTTAGCAAAATCGCGTCGGCTGACCTGAGTTGATTCTTGTTTTTTTATTGGAAAATCTTTTTTCCAGTTCTGATTTAAATTATCTTCTTTAGACATGACTCGTCATTTAATAAATTCTTAATTCTGTACTGCCTTTTGGCATCATGATATTGACCTTCGTTTTCACTTTTTCTTTACCAAAAATGAAATTATTGATTGGTGTACTGTTCGGTCTCATTTCTTCTATTTGTTCTCTTGTTCCGTAGAATAAAGCACCACTCGGACAAACTGTTGCACACATTGGTTTTTTTCCAACGCTTGTTCTATCATAACACATAGTACATTTCATCATCAAATCGTATTCTTCGACTTTTTTCGGAACTCCGAATGGGCATGCCATCACGCAGTTGGAACAGCCAATGCATCTTTCTGTGCTTGCTGTATGTACAACTCCAAATTCATCCTGAGAAATGGCATCTGCTGGACAAACATTCGCACAAACTGGGTCTTCGCAATGCATACAAACCTGTACCGTTGTTTGAATGGTCGATGCACGATCTACATAATTTACACTTATCAAGGTCTGCTGACCATTTGTTTCACATTCAGCACAAGCCATTTCACAGGCTTTACAGCCAATACAGCGTTGCATATCTACAAAAAACTCTTCGCTTGTATTAAAATTGGTTAAATTCATTAAGTTCTTTTTTATAGATTATACACTTGCGTAAGCTTCAGATTCGTTGGCTGATGGCGCAATTGTTCCTTGCGGATCCAATTGACAGGCACAAACTTTGAATTCAGGAATTTTAGAAATTGGATCTAAAGTTCCCGGCGTCAATTGATTGGCTGATTTATGTCCAGGCCAGTGATACGGAATAAAAACGGTATCTTTTCTAATCGTTTCTACAATATTGGCAGGAAAAATTCCTTCTCCTCTTCTTGTTGACACACGTACTAATTCTCGCTGTTTAATCCCATATTTCATTGCCATTTCTGGGTGAATCTCCACCATTGGCTCAGGAAACTGATCTACCAGTTTTCCGATTCTTCTAGTCTGCGTACCACTTAAATATTGCGAGACAACGCGTCCTGTTGTTAAAGTTATCGGATATTCAACATCTGTAACTTCGCCTGGCAGTTTATATGGCGCAGGATTAAAATGCGCTTTCCCATCTGGTGTTTTAAATTTTCTATCTTCCCACAATCTTGGTGTACCAGGATGGTCTTCTGTTGGACATGGCCAGAAAATGCCCATGTTATCTTCTACTTTTTTATAGCTAATCCCAAAGTAATCTGCTGTTCCTCCTTTTGAGGCAACACGCAATTCATTAAAAATTTCTTCACTGTTCTGATAGGTAAATTTGTCTTTTTCTCCCAATCTTTCAGCAATTTCCAATAAAATAGAAGTGTCTGTTCTTGCTTCTCCCGGTGGTGTTACAGCTTGCCTAATTCTAATAACGCGACCTTCTGCAGAAGTTGTAGTTCCTTCTTCTTCTTCCTGTAAAGATCCAGCTAATACTATATCAGCATGGCGAGCAGTTTCATTCAAAAAGAAATCGATACAGACGTAAAACTCCAATTTTTCAAGAGCAGAACGAACATAATTATTGTTTGGAAGTGAAACCAGCGGATTAAAACAAAGTGAAATCAATCCTTTGATTTCGCCTCGATGAATCGCCTCAATTATTTCATAAGCAGTTAATCCTGTATGTGGTAAATCTTCTTCTTTGATTCCCCAAACATCAGCAATATATTGTCGGTGCGCTGGATTTTCAATGTCTCTGTTTCCTGGCAATTGATCGCATTTATGACCGTGCTCTCTACCCCCTTGTCCGTTTCCTTGTCCGGTAATCGTTCCGTAACCGCAATAAGGTTTTCCAATTCTGCCAGTTGCTAAAACCAGATTGATACAGCCCACCACATTATCAACACCTTTTGAGTGATGTTCAATTCCTCGGGCGTGAAGCAAGAAACTTGTTTTTGCTTTTCCCCACAATTCGGCAGCTGCTTTAATTTTTTCTTTAGAAATTCCCGTAATTTCTTCTGCCCATTCTAAAGTATAGTCTTTTACAGCATCAATTGTTTCCTGAAATCCCGAAGTATGATTATCAATAAAATCATGATCCAGCATATCGTGATCTACCAAATATTTAAGCATCGCTCCATATAAAGCCGAATCTGTTCCTGGTCTTACATCGAGATGAATATCGGCTGTTCTTGCCAATGGAATAACACGCGGATCGACCACAATGAGTTTTGCTCCCCGATCTCTAGCTTTCCAGATCCAATGCGTTAAAGTTGGAAATGTTTCGCTGATATTTGCTCCTGTCACAATAATTACTTCAGCATATTCTAAATCTGAATAATTATTTGATGCACGGTCTAAACCAAAAGCTTTTTTATTTCCTGCACCGGCACTTACCATACAAAGTCTTCCGTTGTAATCTAAATTTCTGGTTTTTAAAGCGACTCTAGCAAATTTTCCAACCAAATAGCTTTTCTCATTCGTAAGCGAAACTCCCGATAGCATAGAAAAAGCATGTTTCCCGTATTTTTCTTGAATTCTTTTGATTTCAGAAACGGTTTTATCCATGGCATCATCCCAAGAAACTTTTTCGAAACCTTTGCCTTCTACTCTTTGTATCGGATGTAAAAGTCGATCGGGATGATTATTTTGCAGATAACGCTGCACCCCTTTTGGGCATAAACGCCCTTCGTTAAAAGGAAATTCCATCCAGGGTTCAAAACCTACGACTTTGTTTTCTTTAACTAATAATTTTATCCCACATTGCATGCCGCAAAAACAGCAATGCGTTTTTACAACCTCATCTGGTTCGTCTTTTCCAACATAACCATCAACGGGAGCATAGTTTTTATGTGGTCCAAAAATATCTATAATTTTTTCTATTTCTACTGGTAGTTTTGCCATGTCTAATTTTAGTTTGTTTTGTTTTAAGTTTCAAGTTTCAAGTTTTGTGTGGAACTTGAAACCTGAAACCTGAAACTATTTTTTCCTATCCAAATAAATTTCCACCTCCTACTCTAGCTTTTAGGTGTGCTTGAGCTAGTCGGGATCTTTTTCCTTCGGGACTTAAATCAAGATGAGAAGTTCCGTCTTCGTGGGTAAAATCGAAACCTAATTGTTTGGTTACTATTTTTAAATCGTCGATATGAAGTTTTGTTGCAAATTGTTCTCCTGTATGAGGACAAACAGCCATACCTTTTTTAATTCCTTCCTGCTTATAAATATGCGCACCTATTTGTGCTGGACGCTGAATAATGTGAAAGAATTTCCCAAACGGAATCCAGATCAAAAACATGATTACTGTCACAGCATGAATTACAGCCAGAAAGTCATACGCAAAGCCTTTCATAAATTGATAAGAATACGTTAAACACAAACCTGTAACAGAAATTGCAATTAATAAAATCAGTGGCAAAAGATCACCTTCAAATGTCTGCGTCGCTATTAATCCCGGATTGGTTAATCTTCTTCTTAAATAATAAACTGAACCAATTATAACCAACCATGAAGACCAATTTAGAGCATGAAAAATCAAAAATGCCATAAAGGAATTGATTTGAAAATCCATCATTTTAAATCCGAAAAAATGAGCTTCGTAGATCGAAATGGAATTGGGCGCCAATGTAAAGTGAATCCATCCAAAAGTTAATGGAATTGTTATAGCAAAGGCCGATAAACATCCTATTGCAATACAAAAATGTGCTATCCAGCGGTATTTACTTCTCGGATAAATAAATTTCTGAAGCACTATATTCTGAACAGATTCCTTTCCTAAAAACCATAAATGAGCGAATATTTTTCCGGTAAAAAGGAATTTGAGACTTCTTTTGAAATACATCCAAGTCGGAGGACGCTGCAGCCAAACTGTATAGCGATAAACAATTCCGAAGAATGCAAATATGGTTCCGAATAGATAAGTTACTAACGCCGCATCAAAATTTTGCAGCTGTCTTGATCCTAAAAAAACAAATACAATTGTAAGCGCAGATACAAGAGTCGCTACTAATAAAGCTTTGGTATTAAAGGTTTTATTTTTCATCCTTAATTGAAAATTTTAATGATTGCTTTTTTAACTTGGTTTTTCACAATTTTTGCGATTATAAAACCACCAATTAATACCTGTCGCTAAGATGGCAAAAATGGCAAGACCAATAAAAAACTGGTTTACAGTACCATTAGCAGAAATATTATTTCCTATTAACTTAGAAAAGATAAAAGGTCCAAAAGCGGCAATTGCTGCTGTCCAGCCAATTACTCCTGCTGCCTGACGAGGATTTTCTTTAAAAATGATTGGATATTGTCTAAAAGTCCCTGCATTTCCAACTCCAGTGAAAAAGAACATAGACAGAATTACGGCTACAAAAAGTGGAAATTGATCTAAACTTGTTGGCGCAACCAAACCTTGAGTTATTAAAATTACTGCTCCAGCTAAAATTCCTAAACCAGTTACAGTTGTCAAAATCGCACCACCAACCTTGTCTGCTACGAATCCAAACGCAATTCGGCTGGCAGAACCAATTAATGGTCCGTAAAATGCATAAACTAATGGGTCTGGTGCATTTGGAAAATCTCCATATAAAAATTTAATCATTAAGGGAAAAGCAGCAGATAACCCTGCAAAAGTTCCAAATGTCATGACATAAGTTACGGTACAATACCAAGTATGCTTATTTGAAAAAATATCCAACTGTTCTTTTACAGAAGCTTTCATCGGTATACTTTTTAAATAAAACCAGCTAACCAATGCCATGATAATTAAAAATGGTGCATACCAAAATGCAGCCGACTGTAGATATATTGGTTTGTTTTTTACAGCTGTGTTTTCGCTTTGTATAGTATTTAAAATTCTCTCCGCTAATTTCGGATTTGCATTAGCAATGGCTTTTGCTTTTGCTTTAACCGGTAGTGAAGTAAATACGATCACATTATCTTTTGAGTTTACTGCTGTTTGTACAGAATCAATAACAGTTTTCTTTACATTCAAAAGTATTTTATTCTGCACTTCAGTATCTAGAGCTGCAAAAACTTCTTTTTGTTTTTCGACTGGAGTATTTTGAAAAACTGCTACAGTCTCTTTTGGATCAATGCTGGTGAAAACCGTTGATGCACCAAAAATTCCGACACTAATAATCAAAGGAGTAACAAATTGTGCTAGTGAAACTCCAAAATTTCCAATTCCTGCTTGAATTCCTAAAGCTGTCCCTTTCAATCTTTGTGGAAAAAACAAGCTTGTACTTGGCATATACGAAGAGAAATCTCCTCCGCCAAAACCTGTTGTAAAAGCCAAAACTGCAAAAACCCAAAAAGGAGTATTTACATTCATAATTGCAAATCCAATTCCGATTACAGGAATTAATTTTATCGCCGTCGCAAAAGATATAATGTGGCGTGTTCCAAAAATCGGTAATAAAAATGTATGAATGATTCTTAAAAAACCAGCTGCTAATCCCGGAATTGCGGTTAGCCAAAAAAGCTGATCTTTTGAAAAATTAAATCCTAAACCGGGCAATTTTACAGCAATTACACTCATCATAAACCAAGAGGCAAATGACAATACGAGCGTAATCGTTGTTATTGTCAAAGTTCTCCATGCAATTTTACCTCCGTCAGCATTCCAATACGCGTCATCTTCAGGATTCCATTTGTCTAACCAAGTTTTCATTTATTTCAATTTTTAATTTATTGTTTATCTTCTATTTGTTTTGTAAAATTTGGCGATTTACTATGCATCGCCTTTATAATTGTTCTGTGCATCCAGATTAAACATGCTACAGAAACGAAGCAGATGAATATCCACGAACTGGTCCAAAGTCCTGTGTAATTAAGGAGGTATCCGAAAATTATCGGTCCCAAAAATCCTCCTAAACCTCCTATTAATCCGACCATTCCACCGACAACTCCAACTTCGTTTGGAAAATATTCTGGAATATGTTTGTACACTGCGGCTTTTCCAATTCCCCACGAAATTCCAATCAGTATTACCAAAATCACGTATACCCACAAATTGGCGCTGAAATTAATCTGCGTTATTCCGTGTGCCAATAATTCTTTCTTTTTAACTTCTTGATTTTGTTCCACAACAACTTCCTGCCATGATTTTTTTACCGGAAAAACAGCAGATTCATTACTTTTATCCAAATCTTTTTTACTGTTTATCTGGTGTGTTTTTCCGTTTACAATTATTTCATTAGCCGAAATTTCAGTTACTTTTCCATTGGTAAGTGACATAACTCCGGGACCAGCCGTAATAATTTCCATTTTTGGAAACATCAATAAAAAACTGATTATCACTGAAGATCCTAAAACCCAATACATCACTTTTCTTGCACCGAATTTATCTGAGAGGTAGCCACCGAAAGCTCTAATGACACCAGAAGGCAAACTGAACATTGTCGCAAACATTCCGCCCATTACCAATGTTGTATTATAAACATTCATGAAGTTTGGAAGCAGCCATTGTGAGTAGGCCACAAAAAAACCAAAAA
Source organism: Flavobacterium ustbae (assembly GCF_003946915.1). GTDB lineage: Bacteria > Bacteroidota > Bacteroidia > Flavobacteriales > Flavobacteriaceae > Flavobacterium > Flavobacterium ustbae. The sequence continues at coordinate 363,360 of NZ_RPOC01000003.1, read as the reverse complement.
CTAAAAAGTAGTAAGCTCCAAAACGCCAAACTCTCGTTTTCTTTAATGGAGAAAGCAACTCGGCCATGGTTTTTGAAACGCCTTTATTGGTTTTATTTTTCGCAAAAACGATAAAAAGTATTCCTATTAATACTAAAGAACCTGCATAAATAATTGGAAGTGTTTTCCAACCGTTTACGGGGTCATTTGCAGATAAATTATTTAATAATGTAGGCGCAATAAAAGTTGTTATTGCTGCACCAGCATTTCCCATTCCGAAAATTCCTAGTGCGCGTCCCTGCCACTCTTTCGGATACCAAACAGATGTATAGCCAATTCCAACAGCGAAACTAGTACCTACTAATCCGAAGAAAAAACTCAGAACAGCAAAACTCCAAAAAGAATTTGCAAAAGGAAGTAAAAAAAGTGGGACTGAACATGCAATTAATAAAGTAGAAAATACAATTTTACCACCGTATTTGTCGGTTAAAATTCCTATTGGGAGTCTAAAAACAGAGCCTGAAAGAATAGGAATTCCAAGAAGCCAGCCCATTTCTACAACAGAAAAATTGAATATTCCTTTGTCTGAAAGATAAGTAATTAACACCCCATTTAATGTCCAGCAAGCAAAACATACGGTAAAGGCAAGTGTATTTAGAAATAAGATTTTGTGAGATGACGATAGATTCCCCATAAAAAAAGCTATTAATTCTACAATAGTTATTGAAGTGTTGCTCAATCACCATCACAAAATTATAATCATACATTCTTACAAAAAATGACAAATATCATGTTAAAAAGATAATTTAGTCCTTATTAAAAAAGTATTATTAAAACCCTGAAAAACAAATTAATAATCAAAAATTATTCTTATCTACCCAAACATAAAAATTTTATCCAATAAATTTTTCTTCCTGATAAATATCATAAAAAAGTAAGATTATACATTATATTTTTGGACATACAATCAAAACAAATCATTTTATGAAAAAGATTCTAAAATATTTACTACCTCCCCGAAAATGGATTCCGTTTACAATTATAGCGGCGGGAATTGGAACTGGATTGTTTGTCTATTTATTATATGTATCAAATGCTGTCTCTTATCTTTCTGATGACCCAAAAACTTGTGTAAACTGTCATGTTATGACTTCATTTTATGCTACTTGGCAACACAGTTCTCATGCAAGGGTTGCCAATTGTAATGACTGTCATGTTCCTCATAACAATCCATTTAACAAATACTTTTTTAAAGCTAAAGACGGCATTTATCACGCCACTGTCTTTACTTGGCGAACAGAGCCTCAAGTAATTCAAATTAAGGAAGCAGGAACAGATGTAGTGCAAAAAAACTGCCAGCGCTGTCATGGAGATTTAAATGCAAATATCAGTACTACAGGAGTAACTCTAGAAAGCAAAAAACATGGAGAAGGAAAACTTTGCTGGGATTGTCATAGAGAAGTCCCTCACGGTCGTGTAAATAGTCTTTCATCGGTTCCAAATGCTAGAGTTCCGTTACTAAACTCTCCACTTCCAGAATGGCTCATTAAGCAAACTGATAGTGTAAAAAAATCTAAAAAAGAAAATATCAAAATCAAAAAATAATTAAAAATTAATAATTATGACACCACTTAAAGAGATTATAAGAAAAAAACCGTGGCTTGGATGGGTAATGTTTGGTGTAACAATGCTTGCAGTTTTTATGCTTGGCCTATTAGTAAATAGCGTGATGGAACGCAGAACAGAAGCTTTATTTGTAAACAAAGTTTTAGCTCCTGTGGGAGAATTTGAATCTAAAAACGAGGTTTGGGGCGCCAATTATCCTCGCGAATTTCAAACCTATTATCAAACTGCCGATACTAGTTTTACAAGTCTATACGGCGGTGGTACAATGCGAGATATGCTTCATGAAGATCCAAGGATGGTGGTTTTATGGGCTGGCTATGCATTTGCAAAAGATTATAATCAAGGACGAGGGCATTTTTATGCCATTGAGGATATCTACAACACACTGCGAACTGGCGCTCCAAAAGGCCCGCAAGATGGTCCACAACCTTCTAGTTGCTGGGTATGTAAATCTCCAGATGTACCGAGAATGATGGACAAACTAGGAATTGATGAATTTTACAAACAAACATGGGCTGCTTTAGGACCAGAAATTGTCAATCCGATTGGCTGTGCGGACTGCCATGATTCTAAAACAATGAATCTGAAAATAACACGCCCTGCACTTATTGAAGCATTTAAGGAGCAAGGAAAAGATATTACAAAAGCTAGCCATAACGAAATGCGCTCGTTGGTTTGTGCACAATGCCACGTAGAGTACTACTTTGATAAGAAATCTGTTGAAGGTGCAGCGAGAGTTAAATTTCCTTGGAAAAATGGTATGACTGTTGAAAATATGGAAAAATATTATGATGATATTGAATTTACCGATTTTACACATGCGCTTAGTAAGGCACCAATCTTAAAAGCACAGCATCCTGATTATGAAATTCATCAGATGGGAATTCATGGGCAAAGGAACGTTTCCTGTGCAGATTGCCATATGCCGTATAAAAGTGAAGGCGGTCAAAAATTTACAGATCATAAAATTCAATCACCACTTAATAATGTAGCAAATTCTTGTCAGGTTTGTCATCGCGAAGAAGAAAAAACCCTTGTAGCAAATGTTAACGAACGCCAGAAAAAGATTCATGACATTAGAATTGAATTGGAAGATCAATTGGTAAAAGCTCATTTGGAAGCAAAACTCGCTTGGGATAAAGGCGCGAGCGAAGCCCAAATGAAAGATATTCTGAAACTTATTCGTCAGTCACAATGGCGTTGGGACTTTACTGCTGCTTCGCATGGCGGATCATTCCATGCTCCATTAGAAACAGCTAGAATTATAACTAATGGCCTTAATAAAGCCGCCGAAGCTAGAATTGGCTTGAGCAAAGTACTGGTATCTTTAGGGCAAACAGCTCCTATAAAGTATCCTGACGTTTCTACCAAAGAGAAAGCGCAAAAATACATTGGTCTAGACATGGCTACAGAAAGAGCGAATAAAGCTGTATTCAAAAAAACAGTTTTACCAAAATGGCTTGAAGAAGCAAAGAAAAAATAAATATAGAATTGCTTAGCAAAAAATAGAGGGTTTGTAAACTTTTACAAACCCTCTATCTAAACAAAAAAAAATATGCACATTATTGATCTCAAAAATCGCTACGTTAAAACTAGAAAACTATGGCAGTATCCCTGGGATTATAAGGAGTCTTTTATAATAGCTGCTGGACTGCTACTCGTAGGTTACTTGTTGCAAATTACTACTAGAACTCATATTAAACCTGTTAGTAGTCCTGTAAATTATATACTGGCACTTGTTTTTTTAATAATGATAGTTTCTTTACATCTAACTAGCAGAAACCATCAGTTGGTCAAGTGGCTGCGATCTGTCCCAGCGTCAATAAGTGCGATTACTTTAATTTTAATTCAAGCCGTTATAATGGGAACATTTCCACAGCAAAATTTTGTTGATGGAGTTAAACCCGATTTATTTGGCTTTTCATTTGTATTATCAAGTTGGCCATTTATAATTGCACAATTGTATTTTTTGCTGACTCTTGGTCTTGCCACTCTCAACAGGATGATGCCTTGGCAATGGAAAAATTGGGGATTTGTTCTAAATCACCTCGGACTTTTTATTGCCATAACAGCAGGAATATTAGGAAGTGGCGATTTGCAACGCTATACTATGGATTTGTATGAAAATCAATTGGTTTGGGGTGCAAAAAATGAACAAGGGAATAGTATTCCAATGGACATTGCTTTTGAACTCAAGAAATTTGAAATGGAGACTTTTGCGCCGAAACTTGCTTTTGCCGATATCAAAAACAACAGTATCGAAACCAAAGGAATAAACGCTCTGCGCATGATCGTAAAAGGTGATGCTTATGATTATGAAAACTACAAAATCAAAATTTTAGATTACATTGAGAACAGCAAATTTACTGGCAACAGCTATTTTCCAGTTAATGAAGAAGGTGCTACACCATCAGCTTTGATTGAGGTCAAATCTGTGAAACTCGATACTATTGCTTGGATTAGTTGTGGCAGTTTTGCTACTTCATATTCCTATCTGCAATTAAATGATAAAGAAGCGATAGTTATGTTACAGTCTGAAGCAAAAAAATATAGTTCTTATGTTGACGTTTTTGTAAAAGATGGCAAAAATGAAAAAGCTATTATTGAAGTAAACAAACCCTACAAAGCAAATGGCTGGAAAATATATCAATTAAGCTATGACGAAAAGTTTGGCAAATGGTCTAAACGCAGTGTTATCGAATTAGTTCGAGACCCTTGGCTTCCTATTGTTTACTGTGGCATTTTTATGATGATTATTGGGGCGCTTTATCTCGTATTTAAAGGCAAGAGAACTGTCGTGTAGTCTTTATTAAGACAAAATCAATATTTAAATTTTACAACAAAACTTTAAATGAATTACTGGATTTATTTTTCTAATTATGCTTTGATAGCAACTATTTTCTGGTTGATATGCATGGCTTTTCAGCTATTAGCAAGCACTCGTACTAAATCATTTTTAATACCTCTATTTGCTTTTTTTGGAGCAATAACTTTAATTGCATTCACTTATAATCTTTGGCATCATTTAGGTCGTCCTCCAATGCGTACGCTAGGAGAAACAAGGCTTTGGTATGCTGTATTTTTACCTATTATTGGAATTATAACTTACACTCGATGGCATTATAAATGGTTGCTTAATTATAGCCTCATAATGGCTAGTGTTTTTTTATTCTTGAACTATCTCCATCCTGACACCTATAATAAAGCATTAATGCCTGCTTTACAAAGCGTATGGTTTATTCCTCATGTGTTGGTCTATATTTTTTCTTATGCTTTGCTTGCAGCTTCATCTATCGTGGCTTGCTATGGCTTATACAAATATTATAACGGCACTTTTAAAGCTGAAATTCTACAGCTGGCCAATAATCTAGTTTACGTTGGTTTTGGTTTTCTTTCTTTAGGTCTACTATTTGGTGCTTTATGGGCAAAAGAAGCTTGGGGACATTATTGGACGTGGGATCCAAAAGAAACGTGGGCAATGCTTACATGGTTAGGTTATTTAATTTATATACATCTGCGCTATCGCTCTCCTGGAAAAATAAAACCCATATTAATTACTTTAGCGCTAGCATTTGTTATACTTCTCCTCTGCTGGTTTGGGGTTAATTATATGCCATCTGCTGCACAAAGTGTACACACGTACACTAATACATAAATCTTAAGGTAATTTAATTCACATAATACTTATTCTTACTTGAAAGGAGCAGTATTTTTACTGCTCCTTTTTATTTACACTTACTTCTGTCTGTTAAATCTGTTTTTTGTAAAGGCTTGAGTTGCCTTTTTTTGATCTTAAAAAAACAAAGTAAAAGACTTTTTTACTCTGCAAACGCTGATAATTTAGAGCTTAGTACAGACAAAATACATGTATAAATACTACAATTTTAATCCTTTGGCTTGTTTTTAACGTTTATTTCAAAAACAAGATTTTTTAAATCATCTCAATAAAATAAAGGGATAACAAGATCAAACCTGCTCCAGAATACTTGTAGGCTTATTTTTTCAAAAAATAATTGAATAAATTTTTGGTTTTTATTATATAAAATTTAACTTTGTCTATAGGATTAGTAGAGTTTAAAATAATATTTCAAACCAAAAAAATTATTATTGTGAAAACAGCAGAAAGCATATCGCGTTACATTCTTCCTAAAGTAAACACTTATAGCACTATTTGTTATATGTGTTTCTGTTGTTAAAAATTCCTTATCTCAATTTGTCTTTAAAAATTGCATCTACGCAAAAAATCTAAAGACACCATCCAAAAATTTACTTAGATTAAAACAAAAGGCTTTCTGACGCATTTAATTGTGTTGGTCAGGTTCTTGAAACTATATCTATTTTTCAGCAAATTAAATAACTAAAAACTAAAAAAAACTAAAATGAGAACGATGCAAACCTGTTGCTTTAAATAAAAAAAGCCATTTCTGCGGCAACAGAAATGGCAAGGCTTAAAGAACATTTATCACTAAATCAAGAACACTTTGAGAGTGCTGTATAAACAGTGCTCAGGGCGTCTTGTTAATTACTTAAAACCAATACAAAGAAATGAAAAAAAAGTTAAACATACACATACTGCTGTTTCTACTCTTCATAACGGCAGGAATACAAGCCCAGAATACCACTCCACTTATTCAATCAAAACTGGACGGAACTGTTGCAGATGACATTACAAATCAACCCATTATAGGCGCTTCTGTTACCATTAAAGGAACTACTCACGGCGTTGTGACAGATGCCGAAGGAAAATTTTATTTTCAGACAGGACAGAAATTTCCTTATACTTTAATTATAAGTTACATCGGATATAAAAAACTGGAAATAATTGTTGAGAAAAATCCAGTAATTATTCACCTTAAAGAGGAACGTCAAGAACTAGAAGAATTGGTCGTTGTAGGTTACGGAACTCAAAAAAGAAAAGATATTACAGGTTCTGTGGCTTCGGTGCCAAAAGCCAATTTATCGCAAGTAACTTCTTCGGCAGACAATCTTTTAAGAGGCGCTGTTGCCGGAGTGGTAGTTACACAAAGTTCAGGACGTCCAGGTGCTTCTTCAAGTGTTAGAATTCGCGGAGGAAATTCCATCACTGCCGGAAATGAACCGCTTTATGTTGTAGATGGCATTTTGATTTATAATGACAACAGCAATAGTTCGGCGGGAGTAGCTTTTGCCGGCGCAAGTGTAAACGTATTATCTACAATAAATCCAGCGGATATTGAATCTATAGAAGTGCTGAAAGACGCTTCTGCTACGGCAATTTATGGTTCTCGAGGCGCCAATGGGGTTGTCATTATTACGACTAAAAAAGGAACTAAAGGACAAGATAATATTTCGTACCAAGGCTATTTCGGATTCCAAAATATTTCAAAAAAATTGAGATTAATGAATGCCAGTGAATGGGCAAGTTTAAGAAACGATGTTCAAGCAAGTATTGGACAAGCGCCTTCTTTTTCTGCTGCTCAAATCGAAGCTTTAAAAACTTCAGGAAATTACGATTGGCAATCTGCGGCATTTATAACTGCGGCTCCAGTTCAAAATCATAATTTGTCTTTTTCTGGTGGAGACGAAAAATCCAGATACGCAGTTTCTGCAGGATATTTTGACCAAGACGGAATTGTTTTAGGATCTGATTTTAAGCGTATCTCGCTTCGAGTAAACTATGAAAGAAACTATTCTCAGAAATTCAAATTTGGAGTAAACGCGAATTATACCAACTCTATTTCAAATGGTGTGGGTACAAATGGAGGTGCGGGAGCCGGAAGAAATCCGAATCCTCTTGTTAGCGTGCTTTTGACCGCACCAGTTGTTCCAATCAAAAATGAAGACGGGAGCTATAATGTCACCAACAATCCGTATGCTACTTCTGTAAACGGTTATGTGCCGAACCCGATTAACGATTTGGATAATACGACAAACGAAACCAAATTAAATAGAATTCTAACCAGTTTATTTGGCGAATATAAATTCAATAAAGAATTAACGGCAAAAGTTGCGGTAAGCGGTGATGTTCTGAATACGAAGCAAAATTACTACGCTCCGTCTAATACTACTACAGGTGCAGGTACAAAAGGATTAGCATCTATTGGAGAAAGATTGGTGAGTTCTGTTTTGAATGAAAACACACTTAATTACAATACCCATTTTGGCGAAAACCATAAATTCTCTGCTTTAGGAGGTTATACGCTTCAATACACAAAAGGCGAAGTTTCAAATGCTGGAGCCCAAACTTTTGTAAATGATGCTAATACTTACAATGCTATTCAGGATGGTGTTCCTGTAAAACCTTACAGTGATGCTTACGAAAGTGTTTTGAAATCTTGGCTTACGAGAGTAAACTATTCTTATAAAGGAAAGTATAATTTCACTTTATCTGGTCGTGCCGACGGTTCTTCTCGATTTGGATCTGAATCCCTTTGGGGTTACTTCCCTTCTGCCGGATTCTCATGGAATATTACAGACGAAGAATTTGCCAACAACATTAAAGGCGTTACCGAAGCCAAACTGAGACTTACTGCGGGAACAACAGGAAATCAAGAAATTGGCAACTATCTTCCACTAGCTTCAATGGGCTCTGTAAACTATTCTTTCGGAGGGACTTTATACACAGGTCTGGCTCCTACCCGATTGGCAAATCCAGATTTGAAATGGGAAAAAACAAATCAATATAATGTTGGATTGGATTTATCATTGCTTGATCGAAAAATCAATTTTGTTTTTGATGTGTATTACAAAAAGACAAAAGATTTATTAATCAATGTTCCGGTTCCGTTGAGTTCAGGTTACGCTACAGTTCTTCAAAATATTGGTGGAGTTGAAAATAAAGGTCTCGAAATTGGTTTAACAACAGAAAACGTTAAAACAAAAAACTTTGCTTGGAATTCGAATATCGTATTTTCTCTTAATCGAAATAAAGTTATCGAGATTGGAAATGGCGTTAATGAGTTTTTTCCAGTCGTGCCAAATGGTTCTTTATTACAACAACAGCCTGTTATTGTAAAAGTCGGTTTACCTTTGGGATCTTTCTGGGGATACAAAACAAACGGAATTTTCCAAACTCAGGAAGAAGTGAATACGCAGCCAAAAATCAACAGTTTGGCCAATACCAAAGTTGGAGACAGAAAATATGTTGACACCAATGGCGACGGCGTAATTACTGCGCTGGACAAAGGAAATTTAGGAACCTCTCAGCCCAAATTTGTTGGAAGTTTCAGCAACACGGTTTCATACAATGATTTTGATTTGAATTTCTCTTTTCAAGGAACTTACGGAGGAAAAATCTTTAATGCTTTAAATCAGCAGTTAGAAATCTCAACTTTAGGAACCAATGCTGCAGCAACTTTAAATGACCGTTGGACACCTACAAATCCGAGTAACGAAATTCCAAGAGCTTCTAGTTCACCACTTGGAATTGTTTCTGAACGCTATGTTGAAGATGCTTCTTTCTTACGATTGAAATTGATCACTTTGGGATATACTTTACCTAAAAGCGTTTCTAAAAAACTGGGAACAAAAAGCGTAAAAATCTACGTCTCCGCAGAAAACTTAATTACGTGGACTAAATATACTGGCTACGATCCAGAGGTAAGCTCGTACGAACAAAACAACTTATATCCAGGAATTGATTTTGGTTCTTATCCGAATTCTAAAACTTTTATTTCTGGCCTTAACGTAACATTCTAAGCAAAATACAATGAAAAAGATAATCCTAACAATTATACTAAGCGCAGGAAGTTTAACATCGTGCGCAGATCTTGAGGTAACGCCGACCTCTTTTGTAACCGAAGACAATTATTTTATCACTCAAGACGATGCTGTGGCGAGCGTTACGGCTGTCTATGCTTCTTTAAGTCTTGATCCAGGCGAACAGAGTCTGTTTGGAAGAAACCTTTATTTCTTAACCGATATGGCTTCAGATTACGCAGCGGCGGGAGTTTCTGCCACCAATCCGCAAGTGCGAGCGTTGAGCAGTTTGAATCATGATGCGACTTCAGACCGTGTACAAGTCGCTTGGAGACAAATTTATGCGGGAATTAATAGAGCGAATGTTTCTATTGATAATATCCCGAAAGTTTCTGGTTCTGAAGTGGTTAAAACTAGATTAATCAATGAAGCGAAATTTATAAGAGGTTTGCTTTACTTTCAGGCAGTTCGTCTTTGGGGTGGTGTTCCGATTGTTTTGCATGAAGCAAGTTCTATCAATTTAGGTGATTTAAAAACTAATCGTTCTACTGCAGATGAAGTTTATGCTCAAATCATTAAAGATTTAACAGATGCCGAAGCTTTACCCAAAACGTATTCAGCGACAGATGCTGGACGCGCTACTTCTGGTGCTGCAAAAGCAATCTTAGCAAAAGTTTATCTAACGAGAAAAGATTGGCCGAATGCGATTGCAAAATCAAGAGAAGTGATTAACGGAGGTTATGGATATGCTTTGTTTGAAGAATTTCAGGACATTTTTACTAAAACAAAAAAGAACGGAAAAGAGCATATTTTCTCTGTTCAGTTTGAGCCAAATCAAGCTGGAAACGGTTCTAGCGGAAGTACTTTTCAGGCTACTTCTTTCACCGGATTCACAGCAACAGAACCGGCAGATATTATCTCTGATGTTGCTTTATTCTATGATATCTACGCAACTGGAGACAAAAGACGGGATGTTAGTTATGCCAAACAATTGCTTAATCCTGCAACAGGAACGCTTTATACCTTTCCAAAACCCATCTTCAAAAAATATCTGGATTTAACCAATCTAGCAACTCCTGGAAACGTAGCGATCAACTTTCCGGTTATCCGTTATGCCGACATTCTTCTGTCTTTAGCGGAAGCGATAAATGAACAAAGCGGACCAACAGCTGAAGCTTACGAATTAATCAATCAGGTAAGAAGAAGAGCTTTCGGAAAAGCGATTACAACTCCAGATGCAACTGTAGATTTAGCAGGATTAGGCCAAACTTCTTTTAGAACCGCGATTCAGGAAGAGCGCAAAAAAGAATTTGTGCAAGAAGGACAAAGATGGTTTGACTTAGTGCGATGGGGAACTTTGGTTACGGAAGTGAAAAAAGTAACGGCCAAAAACTCTGTTTCAGAAAGAAATAATCTTTATCCGATTCCGCAGAGTGAGAGAAATATTAATCCGGATGGATTACCGCAAAATCCTGGGTATTAATAATATTTAAACATAAGCTTTTGTCATTTCGAGGTACGAGAAATCGCACTAGGTTGTCAACAAAAATTGGCGATTATTATTACGGAATTTCTAGTGCGATTTCTCCTTCGTCGAAATGACAAATTGATACGAAAACATTATTATGAAAATGAGTGTCCTAGCCCCGATAGAAGTGGAAATCCTTTTTTTTTTTTTCTTCAAAAATAAAAAAGATTGTAACGGATAGCGGGATTAGCTCCTAAAAAAAATAAGAACCATTATTTAAAACCCTATAACTAAAAAACTATAAAAAATGAAAAAATTTAAAAATAGCATTTTAATCAAAAGTTCTAAAAAAGGGCTTTTGGCTACTGCTTTCCTAGTGGCACAATTGGGATTTGCACAGGAAAAAGAAGAATTTAAAGGTGTAATTGGTAAAACTTTAGCCGATTCTAAAGAATATTGGCCAGATCCTGTAAAGGCTCCAAAAGGCGCGCCGAACGTGGTTTGGATTTTATTGGATGATGTTGGTTTTGGAGCCACAACTGCTTTTGGAGGATTAATCGAGACGCCAACTTTTGATAATCTGGCTAATAACGGACTTCGTTATACCAACTTTCATACTACAGCAATTTGCGCTCCTACCCGCGCAGCTTTGCTGACTGGAAGAAATTCAGGAAGAGTTCACGTAAGCGGATTTTCACATACTATACTTTCAGCAGGTTTCCCAGGTTGGGACGGAAGAATTCCTTCAGATAAAGGAACTATTGCAGAAATTTTACGTGACAACGGCTACAACACTTTTGCTGTTGGAAAATACGGCGTTACGCCCGATGAAGAAGCTTCAGATGCAGGTCCGTTTGACAGATGGCCGACAGGAAAAGGTTTCGATCATTTCTACGGATTCTTAGGTTCGCAAACTGACCAGTATAATCCTGATTTGGTTGAAGATCAAGTTCATATTAAACCAGACGGACGCCATTTAAATGAATTAATTACAGATAAAGCGATCAGTTATATTCAGAAACAGCAAAAAGCAGCGCCAGGAAAACCATTTTTCTTGTATTACGCGCCAGGAGCGGTTCATGCACCTCATCAGGTGGCTGAAAAATGGGTTGAACCTTATAAAGGTAAATTTGATGAAGGCTGGGATGTTTACCGTGAAAAAGTATTGGCCAACCAAAAGAAACTTGGTGTAATTCCTCAAAATGCTGTGCTTCCAGATCGTAACGCTTTAATTACAGAATGGAAAAAATTAACTCCAGACCAAAAGAAAGTATATGCAAGATTCATGGAAGTTTACGCTGGATTCTTAACGTATACAGATTATGAAATTGGAAGAGTTGTTGATTATTTAAAACAAAGCGGACAGCTTGATAATACTCTAATCTTTGTTGCTATTGGCGATAACGGAGCAAGTAAAGAAGGAACTTTGCAAGGAACTATCAATCAGAGTTTATTTTCTCAAGGGAAAACAGATGAAGAAAATTTTGAAAGCAATTTAAAAAACATTGGCGAAATCGGAACTGCAAAAGGTTTAAATACCAATTATCCGTTGGGCTGGGCTCAGGCAACCAATGCTCCTTTCAAAAACTGGAAACAAGATGCTCAGTCTGAAGGTGGAACGCGTAATCCGCTGATTGTTTTTTATCCAAACGGAATTAAAGACAAGGGCGGCATCAGAAACCAATACAGCCACGTAACCGATCTTTTGCCGACAACTTTGGATATTGCTGGAATTAAAGCTCCAGAATATATCAAAAATGTAAAACAAGATATTATTCAAGGATCTACTTTCAAGGCTTCATTAGACAATCCGAAAGCAGAATCTTTACATAAAGTACAGTACTACTACATCTTCGGAAATAGAGCAATTTACAAAGACGGTTGGAAAGCTTCGGCAGCACATTTACCAGATTCTTTTGCAGTGAAAAAATCTTTAGGAAGTAGTGAAAAACCTGCGCCAAGCAATTTTGATACTGATGTTTGGGAATTGTATAACCTAAACGAAGATTTTAACGAACGTAACAATCTGGCAAAAAAATATCCTGAAAAACTGGCTGAACTTCAAAAATTATTTGACGAACAGGCAAAAGAAAACAATGTTTATCCGTTGATTGACTGGCAGGATGTTTACAACAGAAGAATTCACAATACTGGAGCTGACAAAGGAAAAACAGTTTCTGATTTAATCAAACAGGCCACTAAACCTGGGGGAACAAATAATTAAAACACACAACCTGCAAGGTTTTCAAAACCTTGTAGGTTTAACTAAGTCTAAAAACTATACCTACAAGGTTTTGTCCCGAAGCTTCGGGATGCAGGAAATCTAAAAACAAAACAATTATGAAACGAGTAGATTATGAAATTATAGGAAAAAAGATTGTCGTTGGGATAATCTTGTTTTTAGTCCCGCTGGCGATTTTGGCTGGAGGATTAACCATTATTAATCAATTTTTAAAATAAGAAATCATGGCAGCAGTTCAAAATTCAAAATTGACTAGAGACTTGACCATTAGTCTCTTCATTTATTCGTTGCCTGTATTGGCAATTTACCTTTATTTCCAGCTGGGCGGCGCTTCAGTAAGTGAATCTCATTTGACAGTACCAGCCTTTTTACAATTTCTACAGCCTGCTTTTGCTAACATTAGATCGTGGGGATTAATCGTATTTATGATTGTACTTGGAATTATCGAATTTGCAGCAGGTTTGTACGATGATGAATGGACAGGAGAAGAACGCAAAATTGACATTGTTTCTTTTCTCGCTCCAAAATTGCTTTTACCTCCAATAATTGCTTTTTTTAGTTTAACCGCTTTGCCTTATTTAATACCGAATTTGGAAAATTCATTATCATGGGTTCCATTTTGGGGAGGATTTTTCCTAATCGCAATTGCCGATGATTTAACGCAGTATTGGTACCATCGTTTACATCATCAAGTGCCTTTTTTATGGCGTTTTCATAGAACACATCATTCTGCTCCATACATGGGAATGGCGATGGCTTCTAGACAAAACTTTATTTACACGGTTTTCTTTTCTCAAATTTATCTGACTGCAACACTAACGTATTTAGGTTTAGGATTGCCAGCTTTGTTTGTTTTGGTTATTAAAAGTTTCATCACATTAGGGGCGCATTCAAGTATTAAATGGGACAAACCATTTTACAAATACAAAGTTTTGCATCCGATTGCTTGGGTTTTAGAAAGATTAATTTCTACTCCTGCAACGCATCATGCTCATCACGCCGATACAAGCGGAGACGGAATAGGACATTTTAAAGGAAACTTCGGAAATATGTTTTTTATCTGGGATATGATTTTCGGGACTGCATTAATTACTCGTAAATATCCAGAATCTTACGGAATGAAGTCCTACAAACAAGAAGAATGGTACGCACAGTTTCTTTGGCCAATTTTTAAATCTAAAAAAGAAGGAAGTGCTTTGGCTGAAGGCGTATTAGCAGTTCCGCAAAAGCCAAAAGCGGTTATTGCCGAAGAAACTCCAGCACCAGTTTTAGAACAGGTTTAATATTTAGATATGAAAAATCAAATTTTAAAAACCAGTATAACAGCAATTGCCTTTTTATGGGCGATTGCTGCTTTTTCGCAAAATGAAATTCATAGTTCTATAACGTTAGATTCCTTTTATTCGAAAATAAAAAGCCAAAAGAATCCACAGATTGTTGATGCCAGAACTCCAGAAGAATTTGTTTTAAATCATATTGAAGGCGCTGTAAACTTCAATCTTCAATCTCAAAACTATGCAGAGCAAGTAGCTAAACTAGATAAATCTAAGCCCGTTTTTATTTATTCGATCGGAGCAGGAAGAAGTGTACAGTTAGAAAAAGAACTTCTAAAAAACGGATTCAGTGAAGCCTACAGTTTAGAAGGCGGAATCGCCAATTGGATTGGAAACGGAAAACCTTTTTATTCTAATTTAAAAAGCAAATTATCGCTGACCGAATTCAATAAAATCCTTGCCGAAAACAAAACGGTTTTAGTTGATATTGGCTCCAAATACTGCGGTCCTTGCAAAAAAGTGAAACCGATTCTGGAAACCATTAGAGCCGAATATGGAAACAATTTGAAAATAGTAGAAATTGAGTTAGAAGACAGTCCGCAGGTAATTGCCGATTTAAAAACGGTAAAAGTTTTTCCGACTTTAATTTTATATGAAAATGGGAAAATTGTTTTTAAGAAAGAAGGTATCAATGATTTGAAAAATGAGGTTGATGTTGCATTAGCTTCGAAATAATTTCTCTTTTCAACACGTAGAATCATATTTTAAATAGTTTTTTAAAAGAGACATTTCATTCCAAATAAAGCTCATAGAACTATGTGAAAAATCTAGATTTCTAAAGCATTCTATTATTACCTCAAAAACCTACGTTACTATGTGTTAAAAATTTAACCAACAAGACCAATATGGCAAACTATAAAAAAATAACCAAAATCGTTTTACCCATTTTAATAATACTGCTACTTCTGGCAACCTTTTTATTCTGGCCCATTAACACCGACAGATTAAATCTTTAGCCAAACTTATATTCGGCTAAAGCCTTTTTTATATTCAAATATTTTATCTCCAGCTAAAGCTAGAGACAATTCATAAAAAAGTCTCAATGATTTACAACGAAACCTGACAGGTTTTAAAAACCTGTCAGGTTTAAAACGAAATAAAAACGATCTGAACATTTAAATCTAAGTTGACAAATCTAAAACCAGTCGAGTTTATTTTATTAAAACACAATAAAAGCAAGTAAAAACTGTATAAACAATACTAGTTTTACTTGCTTTCTTATTTTCAAAAATAAAACACAAAACACTGATTACTAACAACTTAAATATCATAAGAATTACTTCCTCTTATATTCTCATATCATAACTTCAAAAAAATTAAATATTATTTTGGTTTTTATTACAATAAAATTAACTTTGTCTATAGGATTAGTAGAGTTTAAAAATTAAAAAACTACATTTTGAAAACAACAGCTTATACGTCGCATTACATTCTTCCTAAAAATTTCGCTTATAACATCATTGGTTATATGTGCATGTGCTGTTAAAAATCCTTCTTTTCATTTTGAGTTCCTAAATGAAAATCAAACTAAAATTCTTATTGACTGGTTATCTCAAGCATAATTATGTCAAAACTCCATAACTAAAAAAAATAATAACTAAAACAAGAATCTAAACATGACAACGATGCACTGCCCTATTCTTTCATAACAAAGGCATTTCTGCGGCAACAGAAATGGTAAGACTTAAAGAACATTTATCACTAAAGAAAGCCCTCGTGAATTGAAAAGTCAATTTCTCGTATCGCTTTATTATTTAAAATCAAAAAATATGAACAAGCAATTACACGCCTTTTTGTGGCTTTTTGTATTCTTAATTTCGATCGGAATCAAAGCACAAAACACAAAACCCTTAATCAATTCGACGCTGAATGGTACCGTTGCAGATCAGGTAACCAATCAGCCAATTCCAGGAGTTACCGTTCAAATTAAAGGAACTACGCACGCAGCGGTAACCGATTTAGACGGAAAATTCTATTTTCAAACCGGACAAATATTCCCTTACACTTTAGTTGTAAGCTACGTGGGATATATCACTACAGAACATATCGCAACCAAAGACTTTGTACAGATTTCACTAAAAGAAGATGTAAAAGAATTAAATGAAATCGTAATCATCGGATACGGAAGCACTTCTAAAAAGGACTATACAGGAGCAGCCGAAACAGTCGCTCAAATGTCATTAAAAGCAACTCAAAAAACACTCGAAAGTTCGCTGCAAGGTTCTGTAGCGGGAGTTAATGTAACTCAGACTTCAGGTCAGCCGGGCGCAGGAATGAGCATTCGTATTCGTGGCGGAAGTTCGATTCAAGGCGGAAATGAACCTTTATACGTAATTGATGGTTTCCCGTTATACAACTCAGAAGTTACTTCTGGTGTTTTGAGCGGTACGCCAACCAATCCGCTTTCTACTATAAATCCATCAGACATTGAATCGATTACGGTTTTAAAAGATGCTGCTTCTACAGCAATTTATGGTTCTAGAGGAGCAAACGGAGTCGTTATTATTACCACCAAAAAAGGTTCAAACACAGCAACCACCGTAAATTACGATTTTACAATTGGTCAGCAATCTGTTCGCAAAAAAGTAGATGTATTAGATGCTCAAGGTTTTTCTAGATTGAGAAATGCGGCTTTGTACGATTCCAATCCTGCTGGAGGAACAAATCAATATTTGACTGACGCGCAGATTGCCCAACTAGGAAAAGGAACTGATTGGCAAGATGCGGCTTTTCAAAAAGGTTTGACACAAAATCATCAGTTGAGTGTTTCGGGAGGAAATAATCAGACCAAATATGCGGTTTCTGGAAATTATTACAATCAGGAAGGAGTTATAAAAAATACAGGCTTTGAACGTTTTAGCGGACGCGTGAATTTAAATTCAAAAATAAGCAGTAAAGCAAGATTTGGTTTAAACTTGACTATTGCCGAAACGAAATCGAAAGTTGCTCCAACGGGTTTGATAACTTCTCTATTGGTTATGCCTCCAACGGCAACGATTTACGAACCAGATGGAAGTTACACACTAAGAAATCCGTTTGAGAATATTTTTGCCAATCCGATCGCGACTTTAAACGAGCGTCAAAATCAATCTATAACAGATCGTATTTTAGGAACAATTTATGGCGAATATGACATTTTGAAAAGCTTGGTTTTAAAAGTTTCTTTTGGAACCGATATGATTTTCAATAAAGAAAAAAGCTATTTGCCATCTAGTATTTACGAAGGTTCGATTAAAAATGGAGAAGGAAAAATTGGAACAGCAGATTCTAGAAGCTGGCTAAACGAAAATACACTGACGTACACAACTGTATTTGGCGAAAAACACCGTTTAAACGCTTTGGCGGGTTATACACAGCAAAGTTCTACAAGAGAATATGTTACATCTGGATCACAGCAATATGTAAATGATATTACGGGTTATTACAGTTTGCAAAGTGGAAATATTGCTTTAATGCCAACTTCTGGAGAAAGCACTTGGGCATTAAACTCTTATTTAACGAGGGTAAATTACAACTACGATTCGAAGTATTTTTTAACCGGAAGTTTGAGAGCCGATGGTTCTTCTCGTTTCGGAAAAGACAATAAATGGGGCTACTTCCCTTCTGTTGCGGCAGCGTGGCAAATTAGCTCAGAAAATTTCTTTGCTCCTGTAAAAGATGTCATTAACAGTTTGAAAATTAGAACTAGTTGGGGAGCTACTGGAAATCAGGAAATCGGAGAATATCAGTCTTTGTCTACTTTGACAAGTGTGAAATATCTTTTTGGCGATCAGATTTATACTGGTTTTACGCCTACGCGAATTGCAAACGACAATCTAGGCTGGGAATTAACCAATCAGTTTGATGCTGGAGTTGACGTTGGATTTTTTAATGATAAACTGAATTTAACGGTTGATGTATACCGCAAAACGACTAAAGATTTATTGCTAGATGTTCAGCTTCCATACACTACTGGATTTACTTCTTCTTTGCAGAATTTTGGTTCTGTACAAAATCAGGGAATTGAATTTGGTTTGAATGCTTCTCTTGGAAATACTGCTTTTTCTTGGACTTCAAACTTCAATATTGCATTCAACCAAAATAAAATTATAGCGCTAGGAAATGGTGCCGAATTTTACACTTTCGGAAATTATATTTTAAAAGTCGGTCAGTCTCTTGGAACTTTTTACGGAGCCGTTACAGACGGAATTCTGCAAACTGACGAAGACGCAACAAAAGGCGTTTATACTGGAAATGCAACTCCAAAAGCCGGTGATCGTTTGTATAAAGATATTAATGGAGATGGCGCTTTTACCACTGCGGCAGATAGAACAAGCATTGGCGACGCACAGCCAGACTTTGTTTTTGGTTTCTCGAATAACTTCACTTACCGAGGTTTTGAATTAGCAATTTTGGTAAATGGTTCTGTTGGAAATAAAATCCTTAACGGAAACTTACAAGCGCTAGAATTGTACAACGGACAGCAAAATGCCTCGACTTCAGCTTTAGATGCTTGGACACCAACAAATCCGAGTAATACAACGCCGAGAGCAAAATTAGATCCTGCACCAGTTTTCTCAAATCGATTTGTGGAAGACGGTTCATTCGTTCGTGTAAAAAACATCACGTTAAGCTATAATCTTCCGAAAAAAATATCTGAAAAATTAAGATTGACGGCAGTAAAATTCCGTGTCGTTGGAGAAAACTTATTGACATGGACAAAATACACAGGTTACGATCCCGAAGTTACCAACGGAACAACGATTTCTCCAGGAACAGATACTGGAATTTATCCAGCATCTAAAACAATTTCAGGCGGTTTAAGCGTAACATTCTAAAAGATTTATCATGAAAAAGACCCTTATATTCAGTTTCGCGGCGCTCGTTTTAATAAGCGCCTGCAATTCTCTAGACGAAGATCCAAAAGCTTTTATTTCGTCTACCAATTTTTATAAAACAACCGAAGATGCAGATGCAGCGGTTATTGCCATTCATAATGCGATCAACAGTTCTACGCATACTTTATACAATCGATTAATTCAGATTTCGACCGAAATGGCAACCGACGATTATGAAGCGGGACCAAGAGCTAGAAATGCGCATGTTAGAGCTTTATCTAACTTGACTCACGATGCATCCAACGATCGTATGATTGAGTTATGGAGACAAAGTTATGACGGAATTAATAGAGCCAATGTTGCGATTGATAATATTGGCAAAAACCCAAATCTGAACTCACAAAAAGACAAAGATCTGATTAATGAAGCGAAGTTTTTAAGAGCACTTTTGTATTTCAATTTGGTAAGATGGTTTGGCGATGTGCCGCTCGTTTTGCACGAAACTACCGTTTTATCGTCTGAAGTTATCAATGTAAGCAACACGCCAGAAGCAGAAGTTTACACCCAAATTGAAAACGATTTGATTGATGCAGAAGCCCTTCCTGTAGTGCAGCAAAATAAAGGCCGAGTTACCGCTGGAGCTGCAAAAAGTATTTTAGCGAAAGTGTATTTGACAGAAAAGAAATGGCAGAAAGCAGCCGAAAAAAGTAAAGAAATCATCGATAGTAAAGTTTATGATCTATTCGAAAATTATGCTGATGTTTTTAATGTAGCCACTAAAAACGGAAAAGAACATATTTTTTCTGCTCAGTTTAAAGGTTTAACCAACTGGAACGGAAATATGCTGGCTTCTACGGCTGCACCAACTTCTGTTCCTGGAATTGCTGGCGATCAAGCCGATGCTTTGCACAAAGAAGGTGGACTTTTTGAAGCTTTCGCTGAAACCGACAAAAGAAAGTACATCACTTTTGCTGTAGAATTTGTGAGCCCGACCGACGGAAAGACGTATAAAGTTACACCACATTTCAATAAATATTTTGATCCTGCAACGCCAACTTCGCCTGGGCAATCTTCTAAAAATACACCAATTATACGATTTGCAGAAGTGTTGCTGATTTACGCAGAAGCGCTAAACGAGCAAAACAACGGACCAACTCCAGAAGCTTATGCGGCGGTTGACCGCGTGAGAACAAGAGCAGGAATTCCGTTGTTAGCAGAAACTTCACCAGCATTAAGTCAGGATGATTTTAGAGAAGCAGTTTTTGAAGAAAGAAGAAAAGAATTGGTTTATGAATATCAGCGCTGGTTTGATTTGGCTAGAAGAGGTTCTGATTATTTTGTAGCAAAATTAAAAGCAGCAGGAAAAACCAATGCACAGCCCAAACACGTTCACTTTCCGATTCCACAAAGAGAATTGGATTTGAATCCGAATTTGAAGCAGGTTCCGGCTTGGAGGCAATAATTTTTTTGCCACAGATTACACGGATTAAATGGATTAAAAAATCTGTTAAATCTGCTAAATCTGCGAGAGCAAATTTAAACACATAGAAACATAGATCATAATCCTGCGTAGAGGCGTTTCACTTGTTTTTAATGCACATAGATTATAAAGATTAAATAGATAAAAAAATCTGCCAAATCTGCTAAATCTGCGAGCGAAAATTTAAACACATAGAAACATAGATCATAATGCTACTTAGGGGTGTTTCACTAAAGATTAAATAGATAAAAAATCTGCCAAATCTGCTAAATCTGCGAGAGCAAATTTAAACACATAGAGACATAGTTTATAATGCTGCGTAAAGGCGTTTGACTTGTTTGAATGCACATAGATTATAAGATTAAATAGATAAAAAAAATCTGCTAAATCTGCGAGAGAAAATTTAAACACATAGAAACATAGATTATAATGCTGCATAGAGGCGTTTGACTTGTTTGAATGTACATAGATTATAAGATTAAATAGATAAAAAAAATCTGCGAAATCTGCGAGAGAAAATTTAAACACATAGAAACATAGATCATAATGCTGCATAGAGGCATTTCACTAGTTTGAATGCACATAGCCCAATGATGAAAAATAAATCCAAATGAGATTTAGCTAACAGATCTATGTGTGGAGAAATGAATTTCTCTTTTGTATTCTTTTCAAAAGCAAAAAAATCTATGTCTCTATGTGTTTCAAAAATATTTTAACGAATTAAAAATATACAAACAGTAAATTATAAAATAAGATGAATAAAAAATTAAACATTTTATTCTCAGTCTTGCTGACGGGAATAATAGGTGCTGTTGAAATCGATGCCCAAAACGCATCTTCAAAACCAAACGTAATTTTAATCATGGTTGATGATATGGGTTATTCAGATTTAGGAAACTACGGATCTGAAATTAAGACTCCAAATCTAGACCGTCTAGCCAAAGAAGGAACACGTCTTCGTGAATTTTACAACAACTCGATTTGTGCGCCTACAAGAGCTTCTTTATTAACGGGACAATATCAGCACAAAGCGGGTGTGGGTTATTTTGATGTCAATTTAGGTTTGCCGGCTTATCAAGGTTATCTAAACAAAGAATCTCTAACTCTAGGAGAAGTTTTCCGTTCGGGAGGTTATAGCACTTTAATGTCTGGAAAATGGCACGTTGGATCGGAAGATCAAGCGCAATGGCCGAATCAAAGGGGTTTTGATAAATTTTACGGAATCTTAAAAGGTGCAGCAAATTATTTTGATACCAAACCGCTTCCTTTCGGAAAAACGGCTTATCCTGTAAAAATGATTCGCAACAATGAAGAATTACATCCAAAAGATGACTCATATTACTTTACAGATGAAATCGGAAACAATGCGGTTACTTTCTTAGAAGAACAAAACAAAGAAAACAAGCCTTTCTTCTTGTATTTGGCTTTTACGGCGCCACACTGGCCATTGCAGGCAAAACAAGTTGACATTGCCAAATACAGAGGCAAATTTGATGAAGGCTGGGATGTTTTAAGAGAAAAAAGAATTAAAAAATTAAGAGAAAACGGGATTTTACTTCCCAACCAAACCATTGCTCCACGCGATCCAGAAGTTCCAGAATGGGACAAATTAACGTATGACGAAAAACAATTTTGGAAAGCTAAAATGGAAGTTTATGCTGCAATGGTAGACAATATGGATCAAAACGTGGGTAAAATTTTAGACAAATTAAAAGCATTGAAAAAAGACAAAAACACGCTGATTGTCTTCATTGCTGACAATGGAGCTCAAGGCGGATTTAATACTTACAATCCGTTAAAAAGAGGTTTAGTTCGTAACGATGGACCAATTGGTTCTTCTGGATCTTTTGATTATCAGGAACAAAACTGGGCGTATTTATCGAATACTCCGTTACAGGATTATAAAAACAATATGCACGAAGGCGGATTCAGTTCTCCGTTTATCGCTTGGTATCCTTCAAAAATTAAAGCAGGAAGAATCGATAAAGGAACAGGACACATCATTGACCTTGCTCCTACTTTTTACGAATTGGCTGGAATTGAATATCCAAAAACGCTCAACGGCGTAAACTCTAACCCGTTGGCAGGAAAAAGTCTATTGCCAGTTTTATTTGACAACGCTTCTGAAGTAAATCGAGGCGCTCCAATATTCTGGGAAAGAGCTGGAAATAGAGCTGTGAGAGAAGGAAAATGGAAATTGGTTTCGATCTACCCTTCTTACCAATGGGAACTTTACGATCTTGAAGCAGACCGTGGTGAAACAACAAATGTGGCTGCTC
This sequence comes from Flavobacterium ustbae, assembly GCF_003946915.1. Lineage (GTDB taxonomy): Bacteria > Bacteroidota > Bacteroidia > Flavobacteriales > Flavobacteriaceae > Flavobacterium > Flavobacterium ustbae. The sequence continues at coordinate 340,458 of NZ_RPOC01000003.1, read as the reverse complement.
AGAACGCAGGAATTGTAAACGATCTTTCGGCTAAATATTTTGACTGGGCAGATAAAACAGGAGTTGTAGAATACAGCAAATTCAAACAAAGAAACGAGCTGATTCCTGGAGCTGCTGCTAAAAAATAATTGCTTTTTTTGATATTTTAGCAATTATGAAAAAAGCGGTTACCGAATAAGTAACCGCTTTTAAAAAAAATGGTGTCTACAAAAAAAAGCAGCAATTGAATTTGCTGCTTTTTCTATTTTAAATCTCAAAAGAGAACTTCTTAGTTTTTAAATTCATTCAAAGATTTCTCGATAATCTCCAAACATTCGTGAATTTGTTCTTCGGTCATTACCAAAGGCGGTGCGAATCTAATTTTGTTTCCGTGTGTTGGTTTTGCTAATAATCCGTTGTCTCTAAATTTCAAGCAAATTTCCCAAGCCAAATCTGAGTCTTCTCCACTATTAATCACAATTGCATTTAATAAACCTTTACCACGAACTAAAGTGATTAAGTCATTTCTTTCTGCAATTTCGTTTAATCCTTTTCTTAAAATAATTCCTAAACGTTCCGCATTTTCTGCCAGTTTTTCATCTTTTACCACTTCTAAAGCAGCAATCGCAACAGCCGCCGCAACTGGGTTTCCTCCAAAAGTAGAGCCATGCTGTCCTGGTTTAATAACGTTCATGATTTCGTTATTACATAAAACAGCAGAAACTGGATAAACTCCGCCAGAAATTGCTTTTCCTAAAATTAAAACATCTGGCTGCACATTTTCGTGATGAACAGCTAACAATTTGCCTGTTCTTGCAATTCCAGTCTGAACCTCATCTGCAATAAAAAGTACATTATGCTTTTCGCAAAGGGCTTTCGCTTTCGCTAAATAACCTTCAGAAGGCACATAAACTCCAGCTTCACCTTGAATTGGCTCAACCAAAAATCCAGCAATATTTTTTGATGAATTTAAAGCGTTTTCTAGCGCTTCCAAATTATCATATTCAATTTTAATAAATCCGTCAGTAAACGGTCCGAAGTTTTTACGTGCTGTTTCATCATTTGAAAATGAGATAATTGTCGTCGTTCTTCCGTGAAAATTATTCTCGCACACAATGATCTGCGCTTGGTTTTCTGGAATTCCTTTTACTTCATAAGCCCATTTTCTAGAAATCTTTAAAGCTGTTTCAACCGCTTCTGCTCCCGTATTCATTGGAAGCACTTTATCGAAACCAAAATATTTCGTTACGTATTCTTCGTAGTTTCCTAATTTATCATTGTAAAAAGCACGAGAAGTCAAAGTCAGTTTTTGCGCTTGTTCCACCATTGCATTCACAATTTTGGGGTGGCAATGTCCTTGATTCACTGCAGAATAAGCAGATAAAAAATCGTAATATTTCTTTCCGTCAACATCCCAAACATATACGCCTTCTCCACGTTCTAAAACTACAGGTAGCGGATGATAATTATGAGCTCCATATTTGTTTTCTTTTTCAATCAAAACTTCAGATTTTGACGAAAGTGTTTTGTCTGTACTTATCATAATATGCTTTTTATTTCTGCAAAAATATCAAAATTAAATTAAAAACAGGTTTTAAATTCAAATTTTGACTTATAAATAACAAATTACAAGTCAAAACATATATTTTTAAACTACAAAAAAGTAAATTTCCTTTAACAGAAATATTCTTTATCTGAATGTTTAAAAAAATAATTACTTTTATGAATCACAAAAACGCAATTTTAAACGATTTTTTACTGCATGGAATTATTAGACGAATTTGATATTAGCATTATTAAAGAACTGGAAAAAGACGGAAGAATGGCTTTTTCTGCAATCGCTGCTAATTTAAAAATATCAAATACAATGGTGCATCAGCGTATTAACAGAATGATTGAACAAGGTGTAATTGGCGGAATCAAACCGATTATTCAAGAAAAAAAAATAGGCTACGATTGGGCTTCTTTCACAGGAATTACGCTAAACAAAGATTCAGATTCTGATCGTATTATTGAAGCGCTTAAAGAAATTCCAGAAATAACAGAATGTTATTATGTAACAGGTTCTTTTACGCTTTACATTAAAATTATTGCCAAAAATCACGAACATATGCGCCGAATTCTTTACGAAAAAATCGACGGAATTCCAGGCATTGCCAAAACCGATTCTATTGTAGAACTGGGTTGCGCTTTTAAGCGAAATATATCGTTATAAAGAAGAAAAACAGTCTTTTAAAATATTCGTTACAAACCTCACAAGAATTTAGTTGTGAGGTTTTTTTGTAACATAATATTTCTGATATTTGTTAAAAATTAAAGAATTCATGAAAAACTCTATAATCATTTTATTCAGTGCAATCTTATTTTCTAATCTTATGAATGCGCAATTAAAACCCGTAAAATATAGCGAAGGAAGCCAGCAGTTAAATGGCTTATTTATAAAATCTACTAAAAAAAGCACCAATAACCCTGGAATCTTATTGTTGCCAGCCTGGCTCGGAATTGACAATGCCTCAAAAGGAATCGCAGAAGAATTATCTAAACTAGGTTATCACGTCTTTATCGCTGATATCTATGGCGAAGGAAACTATCCTAAAAATACAGGCGAAGCGGGAAAACAAGCTGGGTTTTACAAACAAAATTATGAAGCTTATCAAAAAAGAATTGATATTGCTTTACATGAACTTATAAAGCTAGGAGCCAATGCCGATAATATTGTTGCTATAGGCTATTGTTTTGGCGGAACTGGAGTTTTAGAAGCTGCCAGAGGCGATTTAAAACTTAAAGGTGTCGCTTCATTTCACGGCGGTTTAGGAAAAGATGCCAGCAGAAAAACAGAAATCATTAATACAAAAGTTTTAATCTGTCATGGCGCTGACGATCCGTTTGTTTCTAAAGACGAAATTGCATCCTTTCAACAAGAAATGCATGATTCTAAAGCGGACTGGCAAATGATTTATTATGCCAATTCCGTACACTCTTTTACAAATCCAGAAGCAGGAAACGATAATTCTAAAGGCGCTGCCTACAATCCAGTCGCAGCTAAAAGATCGTTTGATCATTTACAGCTCTTTTTAAATGAAGTCCTGAAAAAATAAACCAAAAACTGCCTAGAAAACAAACCAAAAAACCAATGTCACACAGTAAAATTAGAGAAGATAAAACCTGCTTGAACTGCAGGCACGTTGTTGAGCAAAAATTTTGTCCTAACTGCGGACAAGAAAACAGCGATTCTAGAAAGACTTTTCATCATTTATTTGTTCATTTTTTTGAAGATTTAACGCATTATGAAAATGCATTTTGGAAAACCATCAAAAACTTACTTTTTAAGCCTTCAACCTTAACTAAAGAATATCTCTCTGGAAAGCGTTTGTCTTATTTGGCACCAGTTCGTCTTTATATCTTTATCAGTTTTATCACTTTTCTTTTAATTGCTTTATTTCCAAACAATTTAACTGATGAGCTAACAAAAAACGAGAAAGAAATTACATCCAGTTTTGAAAAAGAAGCCGCAAAAGAAAAGAAAAACTGGAAAGAAAAATCATATTTGAAATCGAAAGTAGTAGACAAGTCCTATTTTCAATTAAAACCAATGAAAGAAATTGATTCAATTCAGAAATATGGAAAGGAAAGCGAAAAGCTAAATGCAACATCCTATTGGTTCTATGAAAAAGCCGTTCATGTAACTGAAAAATATACAAAAAAAGAAATCATCATAAAATTCATAGAATCTTTCTTTCATAATCTACCCAAAATTCTATTTATTATTATGCCCTTTTTTGCCTTTTTCTTGTGGCTTTTTCATAACAAAAAAAGATGGTATTATTTTGATCATGGCATTTTTACGCTTCATTATTTTTCGTTCTTGCTTCTTATTTTTCTCATTATGTTTATAATTGACAGAATTATTGGTCTTGCTGGAAAAGGTAGTCCGCTGTTATATATATCTGCAATTACCAACTTTGTAGGAACAATTTGGATGTGCTACTACTTTTATCCTGCCCATCATCGTTTTTATGGCGAATCTAGAATAGTATCGTTTGTTAAAAGCGTATTGCTTTTTATAATAAACTCACTTTTTATTCTATTTTTACTCACCGTTTACGTTCTTTACACATTTATTAATTTACACTAACTATCTAGAATGAAAAAATTACTCATTTTATTTTTAATCGTTACTGCGTACTCTTGCAAAACTACGCAGTCAACAGCATCCAAAGACAATTCGGATCCTTCAAAATACATTAAGGCTATTAGCGAAAAAGATCTTAAAAAAATGCTTTACACTATTGCTTCTGACGAAATGGAAGGCCGCGAAACGGGTTCTAAAGGACAGAAAAAAGCGGGTCTTTACATGATCGAGCAATACAAAAAAAATGGCATCTCTTTTCCTAAAGGAGCTCCAGATTATTATCAGCATGTGCCTGCCGCTTTTTTGAACGCAAAACGTAACGAAAATCTTCCTGATTCTGAAAATATCTGGGCTTATATTGAAGGTTCTGAAAAACCAGATGAAGTACTTGTAATTTCTGCACATTATGATCACATTGGAATTAAAAACGGCGAAATCTATAATGGTGCTGATGATGATGGTTCTGGAACTGTTGCACTTATTGAAATGGCTAAAGCTTTTGCTAAAGCGAAAAAACAAGGGCACGGACCAAAACGTTCAATTCTATTTCTTCATGTAACTGGTGAAGAACACGGTTTACACGGATCTCGTTTCTATTCTGAAAATCCGTTATTCCCTATTGCAAATACAATTGCCGATATTAACATTGACATGATCGGACGTCGCGATGTAGTGCATTCTAATACAAACAATTATGTGTATGTAATTGGTGCAGATAGACTTTCGTCTGATTTACACAATGCTGTTGTAGATCAAAATGAGAAATACATCAAAATGGACTTAGATTACAAATTTAACGACCCTAAAGATCCAAACCATTTCTACGAGCGTTCTGATCACTATAACTTTGCAAAACATGGCATTCCATCTGTTTTCTTCTTTAACGGAGTTCACGAAGATTACCACGGAAAAGACGATATTCCAGAAAAAATTGAATACGACGCCCTAACCAAAAGAACTAAACTTGCTTTTGTTGTAGCTTGGGATTTGGCTAATAGAGAAAATAGACCGGTAGTTGATAAAAAATAAGGTTCTGAGGTACAAAGGTGCAAAGGTGTTTTTGTAACTGTATAAAAAAAGGATGAATTCAGAAATTTCTGAACTCATCCTTTTCTTATTTTTATTAAAACTCTGCATGAAGTTAAGAAACCTTTGCGCCTTTGCACCTCAGTCCCTTAGCACCTTCCCCTAGTCATTCATCGAAATCAAAAACTCTTCGTTGTTTTTGGTTTTCTTGAAACGGTCGTTTACAAAATCCATTGATTCTACTGGGTTCATATCTGATAGATATTTACGCATGATCCACATTCTTTGTAATGTTTTTTCGTCTAATAATAAATCGTCTCGACGTGTACTAGACGATGTAAGATCGATTGCAGGGAAAATACGTTTATTGGCTATCTTACGGTCTAATTGTAATTCCATGTTACCAGTTCCTTTAAATTCTTCGAAGATAACTTCGTCCATTTTAGAACCTGTTTCTGTTAATGCAGTTGCGATAATACTTAAAGATCCACCGTTTTCTACATTTCTAGCCGCTCCAAAGAAACGTTTTGGTTTTTGCAATGCATTGGCATCAACACCACCACTTAACACTTTTCCAGAAGCTGGTTGAACCGTATTATAAGCTCTTGCCAAACGTGTAATCGAATCTAATAAAATCACTACATCGTGACCGCATTCTACTAAACGTTTTGCTTTTTCTAATACAATGTTGGCAATTTTTACGTGCTCTTGCGGCTCTCTGTCGAAAGTTGAAGCGATAACTTCACCGCGAACACTTCTTTGCATATCTGTAACTTCCTCTGGACGCTCGTCAATAAGAAGAACAATCAAATAAACTTCAGGATGGTTGGCTGCAATTGCGTTTGCAATATCTTTAAGAAGCATTGTTTTACCCGTTTTAGGCTGTGCAACGATCATACCACGCTGTCCTTTTCCTATTGGTGAAAACAAATCAATAATTCTTGTTGAAATAGAACTGCCTTTTTCGGCTAGTTTAAATTTTTCTGAAGGAAAAACGGGTGTCAAGTGTTCGAAAGAAACTCTATCTCGAACGACTTGCGGATCGTGTCCGTTAATTTTTAATACACGAACTAAAGGAAAAAACTTCTCACCTTCTTTTGGCGGGCGAACCACTCCTTTTACAGTATCTCCGGTTTTTAAACCAAACAATCTGATTTGTGAAGTTGATAAATAAATATCATCTGGAGAAGCTAAATAATTATAATCTGATGAACGTAAAAATCCGTAACCGTCTGGCATCATTTCTAAAACGCCTTCACTTTCAATAATTCCGTCAAATTCAAAATCTGAATCTCTAAAGTTATTATTGTTCTTTTTATTCTTGTGGTTAGGATTTTGATTATTGTGATTTCCGTTACCATTGCCATTCCCGTTCTGATTTTGGTTCTGATTCGGGTTTTGATTTTGGTTCTGGTTTTTATTCTGATTCGGATTGATCTTTTTAGCAGGAGCTATTGGTGGAGTTTTTTCAGCTGTTTCGGCTGTTGGTTCAGAAACAATTGATTCTGATGGAGCTAATTCTGCAACTTCTTCAGGAGCTACTTCCTTTACTATTTCTTTCTCCTTTTTCAGCGCTACTTTCTTCTCGTATGCCTGTTTATTAAATTTTACAGCTTTAGATTCTCTTTTTGCTGCTGTTTTATTTTCCTGTACTGCTTCTGCTTCAGTTGCCGTTTCTGCAATTGGCTGAACTGTTTCAGCAGTATCGTTATTTTGAACAGTTTCCTCTACTTTATCAAATTCTAAAACAGGAGTATTTTTTGTATTTGCTGCTTTTGGTTTTGCTGGTGCAATTCTAGCGCGTTTTGGTTTTTCTTCTTTAGCTTCAGAAACTGCTGTTGTTTGTGGAGCTTCAGCTGGTGCATTAGATGCTTCTTGGTGTGCTAAAATCTGACTAATTAAAGTCTCTTTTTTTACACCAGTAATCTTTATTGTTTTAGCTAACTTAGCTATTTCTTGAAGCTCAGCAAGCTTCATTTCTTTTAATGCAGAAATATCAAACATGAATGTTCTATGAATTTAATTATTTTAAGGAATACTGTAAAAAGAATAGGTAGATAATTAATTTGAATTGACCGCAGTATGAAGTGCTTACGGTATTATGATGCAATAATACGAATAAAATTTTATCATACAATAGTATTTTAAAAAAAGAAAATATATTTTTGTAAAACATTTTTAGACCATGATACAAAGAATTCAAACTGTATATATTTTTTTGGCTTTTGCTGTAACAGGCATTTTAATGCTTTTTGTTCCGCTTTGGACAACTAGTGCAGGCAAGCCTTTCTTTTTTATGCAGGATCAGCTTTATACTGTTTTATTAGGTTTAACAACCATGCTTAGTATTATTAGTATAATTTCATTTAAAAAGAGACAAAATCAGTTTGTTTTAAACAGACTGAACATCATATTAAATTTAATTTTATTAGGATTATTTGTATATCGATCACTAAATTTATCTGGAGGGACTGAGGTCTCTGAGAAAGGTATTGGGATGTTCATGCCGATTGTTGCTATCGTGTTATTAGTTTTAGCTAATAAGGCCATCAAAAAGGACGAAGATCTTGTAAAATCTGTTGATCGTTTGAGGTAAACCTATAAACTTAGTTTATTTTGTGCGAAGAAAAACCCGAATCTATATTCGGGTTTTTTTTATACCTTATTGTATTACAAATCAAACTTAAAGAGTACAATAAACATTTGATTTACGTCGTAAATTTGTATTTTCAAATTCAAATAATCATGACACCAAAAATAAGGATTCATCTTGCAGATGATCATCAGGTATTAATTGATGGTCTTTCAAACTTGCTGCAAACCGTTTCAAACTTTGAAGTGGCCGGAACTTCTTTGGATGGCACTACTGTTTATGATGATGTTATAAAAGACAAGGCCGACGTTTTAATTTTAGACATCAGCATGCCGAAAAAAGACGGCATTGAAACGCTGAAAGAATTTAATGAAACACAATTACCTTGCAAAGTCATTATTTTATCCAGCTATGATGATCTAAAAATTATTAAAGAGGTAATGAAGTTAGGCGCAAAAGGTTATTTGACTAAAAATTGTGCTGGCGAAAACATTATTGAAGCTGTCGAAGCCGTTTATCAAGGTCAGGAATATTTTAGCGATGCTGTTAGAGAAAAAATTTTCAACACTTTCAAAGACAATCCAAAACTCAATCCGAATGTTATTATAGAAAATCCGATTTTGAGTCCGCGTGAGCTTGAAATCATTATTTTGATCGCTTTAGAATACAGCGGAAAAGAAATTAGCGAAAAACTTTTTATCAGTTCGCACACTGTCGAAACTCATCGCAAAAACATAATGAAGAAACTCAATATTAAAAGTACAATTGGTTTGGTAAAATATGCTTTAAAAAACAATTTGATTAATCCTTAAAAAATTATTTTAATGTTTGGTTTCAATTTTTTTATCTCCTTACTGTTATTTTTTGCCGTTAATGGCACTAGCATAGCGCAGCTAAATGATACCGCAAACATAAAAACGCAGAATACGCAAATTTACAGTACAGCCACACCAAATAATAGTAGTAAATCTGAACAGCTTCAAAATAAAAAAATTGTTAGTTTAACTATTTTACTTACTGTTATTGTTTTTCTTCTATTTTACTTTTTATACCAAAACAATAAACTAAAGCAAAAAATAAAACGCAAGGATACCAAGCAAAAAATCCTTCTCAACATTATTAATTCGGGCATTGATTCTCAAGAAGTAGAACGAAAAAAAATCGCTTCTTTTCTGCACGACAACATCAATTCGCTATTATCTTCAGCTGGCTTACATTTGAATACTTTTACAGCACAGCATGACATAAAATCGGACGAAATACAGAAAGCAAAAACCATCCTATCTGAAGCACATGAACTTTTGCGAGACATGTCTCACGATCTTGTTCCGTCACTTTTGGTTCGTTTTGGATTAATTTACGCTTTAGAAGATTTATGTGAAAAAAACTCCAACTCGGCAATTGAATTTGTTTTTTCAAGCTCTATTCAGACAAGCAAAAGGTATACTGAAAAATTCGAAATGAAAATCTATTTTATTGTAAGCGAATTATTCAGCAATATCACCAAACATAGCAAAGCTAAGAAGGCAAAACTTTCTTTGACTGAAAAAGACAATCTGCTAATACTACGCATTTACGATGACGGAATTGGTTTTAAAACTCAAAAACTAAACGATGTAGAAGGTTTTGGGTTAAACAGAATTAGAGCGCGAATTAAAAAATATAAAGGGAATATATCTATTATATCTAAAGAAAATCAGGGCACAAAAATAAAAATTCAGATTCCGTTGCCACATTAATTATTTTGCTCCTATTTCGACAATTTCTAAATCTTTGATTTTATCATTGTCAATTACAAATCGAAGCATCGTTCTTACCTTGTGAAAACCGCTTTTTCCCGCTGCGCCTGGATTCATGTGCAATAGATTGTTCTTTTTATCAAACATGACTTTCAAAATATGCGAATGTCCGCAGATAAACAGCTTTGGCGGATTTAGAGCCAACTCTTCCCTAACATTCGTATTGTATTTTCCTGGATAACCTCCGATATGTGTAATCCAAACTGAAACATTTTCGCATGAAAAACGATTGTTTAACGGAAATTCTAATCTTGCTTTTGCATCATCGATATTACCGTAAACTGCCCTTAAGGGTTTTAGCTTTTTAATTGTATCAGTAACCGTTAAATCTCCAATATCTCCCGCATGCCAGACTTCATCTGCCTGAGCAACATATTTTAAAATAGTATCGTCTATATGGCTGTGAGTATCGGAAAGCAGTAGGATTTTTTTCATTTTTTTTAGAGAGACAAAGGTTCAAAGTGGCAAAGGTACAAAGTTTTTTTTCTGCCACGAAGATGCAAAGTCACGAAGATTTTTATTGTAGAGACGCACCGCAGTGCGTCTAACATTAGATTAGAAAATGATGGATATCACCAAAAATCCAATCTGGCGTGAGACGCACTGCAGTGCGCCTCTACAATCCAAAACACAAAAAACCTTTGTTACTTTGTTACTTTGAACCTTTGCCACTTAAAGAAAAACCTTAGAACCTTAGCACCTCAGAATCTTAGCATCTTTAAAAAAACCTTTGTACCTTTGTCACTTTGAACCTTTGAACCTCAATTGTGAGATATTTTATTCAATTTGCTTATAACGGAACACCTTATCATGGCTGGCAAATACAGCCAAACGCTTCTTCAGTTCAGGAAACTTTAAATAAGGCTTTTTCGGTTTTATTAAATGAAACTATCAGCATTATGGGGGCTGGCAGAACAGATACTGGCGTTCATGCTACCGAAATGTTTGGCCATTTTGATACAGAAAAAAACTTAGATATTCCGGTTTTAATTCATAAACTAAATTCGTATTTACCGAAAGATATTGCCATTTTTGATATTATTCTGGTTCATGATGAAGCACATTGCCGATTTGACGCAAAAAAAAGAACGTATGAATATCATATTAATATCGTTAAAAATCCGTTTTTACAGGAATTGAGCTGGTATGTTACGCAGAAATTAGATGTTAGCTTAATGAACGAAGCTGCTCAATTGTTATTGAAACATACCGATTTTCAGTGTTTTTCAAAAGTTCATACTGATGTCAACACGTTCGATTGCACGATTTTTGAGGCTTACTGGAAACAAGATAATGGAAAACTGATTTTTACCATTTCGGCAAATCGGTTTTTACGAAATATGGTTCGCGCTATTGTTGGTACTTTGATTAATATCGGTTTAAAGAAAATTTCTTTAGTAGATTTTGAAGATATCATTGCCAGCAAAAGCAGAGAAAAAGCAGGATTTTCGGTTCCGGCACATGGTTTATATTTAACCAAAATAGAGTACGATTACATAAATAGCCCTGATTGAAGTGAAAAGCTTTTTTGAAAAAAATATAGTTTTTGTGTTTTGATAAAGCGACCAACGGAAGCTCTTAGCAAAACAGTACAAAAACATATTTTTGAAAAAAACTTGTAACGGAAAGCAGGAAACAGCTCCTAAAAATAAATGAAAGCAAAAGCATTCGATACTGGATTATTCAAACGAATATTAAAATATACGCGCCCTTATAAATGGCGTTATTATGGCGTAATCCTATTTGCCATTTCGCTGTCTATTTTTGCCGCTCTTCGTCCTTATTTACTAAAAGAAACGGTAGATGGTTACATTAAGACTCATGATAAAATGGGTTTACTGATGTACATAATTTTAATGGGAGTAGTTTTGCTGATGGAGGTTTTTTCTCAGTTTTACTTTGTTTACTGGGCAAACTGGCTTGGTCAGGATATTGTAAAAGATATTAGAACGAAACTTTTTAAGCACATTTTGAGTTTCAGAATGAAATATTTTGATCTCGTTCCAGTTGGTCAATTGGTGACACGTGCTGTTTCGGATATTGAATCGATTGCTAGAATTTTCAGTCAAGGTTTGTTTATGATTATAAGCGATTTGATGAAAATGGTTGTGGTCTTGATTTTTATGTTTTACATGAACTGGAAACTGACTTGGATTGTCATAGTTGCAATGCCGATTCTGGTTTATATTACCAGAATTTTTCAGCGTAAAATGCAGGTCGCTTTTGAAGAAGTAAGAACGCAGATTGCCAACATGAACTCGTTTGTACAAGAACGTGTTACGGGAATGAAAATCGTACAGCTTTTTAACCGAGAAAAAATTGAAGCCGAAAACTTTAAAGAAATCAATAACAAACACAGAGTCGCTTGGATTAAGACGATTTTGTACAACTCGATCTTCTTCCCAATTGCCGATATTATTTCGTCTATTACTTTAGGATTGGTTGTCGTTTATGGTGGGTTCCGAATATTAAACGGCGATCATTTTACGACTTTTGGAGATTTATTTTCATACACGATGTTTATCGGAATGCTGTTTAATCCGTTGAGACAAATTGCAGATAAATTTAACGAGATGCAATTAGGAATGATTGCTGCCAATCGTGTTTTTGACATTATCGACACGCAAGATCACATTCAAGATACCGGAACAATTGAGGCTCCCGTTTTTAACGGAAAAATTGATTTCAAAGACGTTCGTTTCAGCTATATTCCAGAAGAAGAAGTTATTAAGGGAATCGATTTATCGGTTTCGGCTGGACAGACTGTTGCTATTGTGGGTTCTACAGGTGCTGGAAAATCTACTATTATTAATTTACTGAATCGTTTTTACGAAATTAATAGTGGGACAATCTGCATTGACGGTGAAAATATCGAAAACTACACTTTGGCTTCGTTAAGAAAACAAATTGCTGTCGTTTTGCAGGATGTATTTTTGTTTGCCGACACGATTTATAATAATATCACTTTGCACAATCCAGAAATAACAAGAGACAAAGTAATTGATGCGGCGAAGAAAATTGGTGTTCATGATTTTATTATGAATCTGCCAGATAATTATGATTTTGATGTAAAAGAGCGCGGTGTTATGCTTTCGTCTGGACAGCGCCAATTGATCGCTTTTTTACGATCATATGTTAGTAATCCAAGTATTTTGATTTTGGACGAAGCGACTTCTTCTATCGATACGTATTCTGAAGAAATGATTCAGCGTGCGACAGAAACGATTACAAAAGGAAGAACTTCGATTATTATTGCGCACAGATTAGCAACAATTGTAAATGCAGATCAAATTGTGGTGATGGATAAGGGATTGATTGTTGAACAAGGAACGCATCAGGAATTATTGCAAAAAACTGATGGGTACTATAAAAATTTATATGACTCGCAATTTGCCGTAGCAAATTAAGTCATGACGATACTTTTTGAAATTTAGAATAAAAAATATTACTTCTCGACGCGCGTTCTTAATATACGTTATTGTTTCGATTCTGATTACCGTTTTATCTGTTTATATTTTAAGTAATCTGATTACTGATCTAACCGAAAAAGCGAATGAAGATGCATCGCTGCGTACTTTGGTTAAAAAACAGGAATTCATGTCTCAGGAATTTTCAAAATTTCTGGAGCAGGAAAAAAAGATAGCGCATGTTCTAAAAATAAGCAACTCTAATAATCTTGATAATAATCTGCAACTTATGTCTCAGTTGCAAGACAACAGCAGATTGGTCGAGAATACTTGGTTTCAGATTAATGAAAATCCTATTCAGTACGGAAGCAAAACAATTTCTAGCGCGACCAAAAATGATATAAAAACTTTTTTGCAGCAAAATAAAAAAGCACAACATATAAGTACTGTTGTTCGTCATGGAAAAGAATTGGTTTGGCGCATTTACTTCAAACTAATTTCAGATGACAATACTGTTGTCAAATATGGTTACGACATTAATTTAGGATTACTGCATACTTATTTTTCTAAAACAGACAAAACGGCTTCTAACTATGCTTTTGTTTTTGACAAAAAAGGAACTTGTGTCTACCATCCAGAAGTTGCTTTTATTGGAAAAAACATCTTTAAAATTTCTTCGTTCAATCCTTCTGACACTATTTTTAGCGAAAAAGAAGATTTTGTAAAAAGAGTTACAATGTCTGAGTTTTTGAAACTGGATGTTATACGTTATACTCAAAAACTAGATGTTAAAAATTCGAACTGGTTTATCTGCGTTAATTTTCCGAAAATCTTTGTAGACGAAAACGTCGCGGTTATTAAAAAGTATTCAACTTTAACGTATTCGATTACGACTATAATGTTGTTATTGATTTTCTATCTTTTCTCATACGCTAATAGACGCGCATACCGAGAAAAAGGAATTGTGATACAAGAGAAAAACAAACTCTTAGTCGAAAACGAAAAAATCATCAAAGAGAAAGCACTAATCCAGCTGCAACAATTAAAAGAACAAATTAACCCGCACTTTTTGTTTAATTCGCTCAACTCGCTTTATATGCTTATCGGAAGCGATATTAAAGTGGCGCAGAAATTTACATTGAATTTATCTCGCATTTATCGTTATTTAATTGATCCACCAGAAAAGAACATTGTTCCTTTGAAGGACGAACTTTTATTTATCGAAAAATACATCTTTTTACAGCAGACTCGTTTTAAAGACGAACTATTCTTTTCTATAGAAATCGAAAACGAAACTGCTTTAAACAAACACATCCCCTATCTATCTTTTCAGATTGCGGTAGAAAATGCTATTAAGCATAATACTGCCACTCAGGAAAGTCCCTTAACTACAAAAATCCTGATTCAAGAAAACCAGGTAATCATCAGCAACAATCTTCAGAAGAAATTGGCTGCAGAACCGAGTACTAAATTTGGGTTAAACTACCTAAAGAGTATTTACAACTATTATTCGAAAAACGATTTTAAGACATCAGAAAAAGATGGCTATTTTGTTTGTATTCTTCCATTAATAAACATTCACTCCTAAAAAAAAGCCACTCACTCCTTTTTGTTTTTTTCCTTAACTAAAATAAAATAGTTTCGGATCGAAAATTAACCTAAACTTAACATCTGATGAAGGAAAAATCATTCCTGCATAATTTGGTAACAATTTGCATACTTTTATTATTATTATCACCGCTTACTGTTCAATCTCAAAAGAAAAAGAAGAACAAAAAAGAAGATACAACTGAAATTAAAAAAGATTCTACCGATTCTAAAAAAGGTAAAAAATACGGAGACCTTGTAAAAAAAGGCGTTGTTAAAAAAGGACTTTTCAATATTATTCAGGTTAAAACCGACGTTTATTTCGAAATTCAAGACAGTTTATTCCAAAGAGAATTTTTAGTTGTAAACAAATTATCTCAAGTTCCTTTTCAGGTAAACGAAGCCGGTTTAAACAAAGGAATGAATTATGAAAACAAGATTATCAGTTTTTATAAAGATACCATTGCAAAGAAAGTTTGGGTAAAATCGTATGTGCCAAAAGTTTCTTCGCCAAAAGAAGATGCCATTACACAATCGGTTCAAAATAATTTTGCAGAATCTATTATTGAAGTTTTTGATATTGAAACAAAAAATAATGATTCGACAGCTGTTGTAATTAAAGTAAATAAGATTTTTGACGGAAAACAAAAAAGCTTCAATGATGTTTTGAGCAACATTGGTTTTGGCGGTTCTGTAAAATCTGAGCTTTCTTATATTGAAAGTTTAAAATCTTTTCCAAAAAATATTATTGTAAAATCGCAATTGACTACTTCTGTTAGCGAAGGCGGTCCTGCATTGTCTGTAACTCTTGGAGTTACAAGCAACATTATTTTATTGGATAAAATTCCAATGAAACCTCGTTTTTCTGACAACAGAATTGGTTTCTTCACAGAAAAACACTGGTATTTTGCCGACTCTCAACAGGCAATGCTAGAAAAAGAATTAATAACACGCTGGCGTTTAGAACCTAAAAAGGAAGACGAAGAGCGTTATTTAAAAGGCGAATTAGTAGAGCCGAAAAAACCAATCGTTTATTACATCGACCCGTCTACTCCAAAACAATGGAGAAAGTATATTATTGATGGCGTATACGATTGGCAGGCAGCTTTTGAAAAGGCAGGATTTAAAAATGCCATAATTGCAAAAGAACCTACTGAACAAGATTTGGATTTTGATATTGACGATGTACGCTATTCTGTAATTACGTATGCCGCGTCTCCAAAATCAAACGCGATGGGGCCTTCTGTGGTTGACCCGAGAAGCGGTGAAATTATCGAATCTGATATTATCTGGTGGCATAATGTTATGACTTCGCTTCAAAGTTGGATGCGTATTCAGACTGGACCAATCGATCCGAAAGCTAGAGGAAATAAATTTAGTGACGAACATATGGGAGAGGCAATTCGTTTTGTTTCTTCTCACGAAGTGGGCCATACTTTTGGTCTGAAACATAATATGGGTTCTTCTTTTGCTTATGATGTAGAATCTTTGCGTTCTAAAGAATTTACAGCAAAAATGGGCGGAACTGCTCCATCTATTATGGATTACGCACGCTACAATTATGTAGCTCAGCCAGAAGACAGTGTAACGGTCATTACTCCAAAAATTGGAGAATATGATAAATATGCTATTGAATGGGGTTACAGATGGTATTCGCCTAACGAAAACGAGACAGCAAAACTAAACGCCTTAATTACAAAACATCAAAATGACCCCATTTATTTCTATGGCCAGCAGCAGGAAAATATTGTTGATCCGCGTTCACAATCAGAAGATTTAGGAAACGATGCCGTAAAAGCAAGCGAATACGGTTTAAAAAATCTTAAACGCGTTGTCGATAATATCTTAAACTGGACTTACGATAAAGATCAGTCGTATTATGAAACCGGAAAACTATACATCGGAGCTATTGGGCAATGGCAGATGTACAATCGCCACGTAATGAACAATATCGGCGGTATTTACTTGAACACTACTGTTCATGGTGACAATAAACAAAGTTATGTTCCAGTTCCTGCAGCAATGCAAAAAAGAGCCACAGATTATTTAACTAAAAATGTTACCACAATACCTCATTGGTTATTTTTTAATGACATTTTAGACAAAACCAATCCGTTGAAAGATTCTCCTCTTGGGCCTTACGAATATACGCCTTATACGCTTTCGAGAGAGTTACAGTACAATGTTTTATATGATTTATTTAGTGATGATCGTTTGCTTCGAATGACAGAAAATGAATTGTATCAGCGAAATAAATCCAAAGATCCTGTTTTTACCGTAAATGACTTATTTAAAAAAATGCATCAAAGTGTTTTTGCGGGAACAATTCAAAACAAATCTTTGAGCATTTTGGAAAGAATGACACAGAAAAATTATGTAGATGTTTTAATCGTTTCAACCAACAAATTATTTGAAAAAACAGATGGCAAAAAAACGCTGGAAATTCAGCAGACTTTAAACATGCCGCATCTATGCAGTTATTTAGACAATGCTCACATGGCACGAAATATTAATCAATCTTCATTAAAAAGGGTTACCGAAGTGACTTCTGATAAAAAAGGAGAACTCAACAAAATCCTTCAATTATTAAAAACCAAAAAAAGTACTGGGGATCAATCTACCCAAAACCATTACCGCGATTTGATCCAACGAATCGAAAAAGCTCTAAATAATACAACCTTTTAATACACAACCAAAAACATGACAAAAATTTTACAAGCCTTACTGCTATTCCTGGCCATCGCAGGATATTCGCAGGAATCTCGAACTATTTCGGGTATTGTTTTAGACGAAACTGACAAATCTCCAGTTCCAGGAGCATCAATTTTCGTAGAAAACAATTCTATCTCTAATAAAACAGCTATGGCTGGAATTATTCAAAGCTCAAGCATCGGAACTACTTCAGATTTTGATGGTAAGTTTCAATTAAAAGTACCTAAAAATGTTACTGCTTTAAGAATAACATTTATGGGATACAAATCCTATACTTTAGATTTATCTTCTTCTCAAAAAGAATATACAATCAGTTTAAAATCTGAAGTTGGAAAACTTCAGGAAGTTGTAGTAACGGGTTACCAAAAAATAGAAAAAAGAAAGCTTACCTCTGCAATTGCAAAAGTAGACATGGCTTCTATTCAACAAGCAGGAGTTGCAAGTGTCGATCAAATGTTATTAGGACAGGTTGCGGGAGTTGTTGTAACTACGGAATCTGGAGCACCAGGAGCGCCAGCTAAAATTAGAATTAGAGGAACTGCTTCTCTTAACGGTTCACAAGATCCTCTTTGGGTTTTGGACGGTTTGCCATTAGAAAGCCAGGATGTTCCTAAAAACTACGATAAAGACAATATCGATTTATTGGCAAATTATTCTATCGCTGGCTTAAATCCTGATGATATTAAAGATATTACCATTTTAAAAGATGCTGCTGCAACTTCTATTTATGGAGCACGTGCTGCAAACGGAGTAATTGTAATTACGACTAAAAAAGGAAAAAGTGGTAAAATGACAATTAATGTTAACACCAATACTTTTATCAATCTAAAACCAGATTTCGACAAATTGAATTTGATGAATGCTTCTCAAAAAGTTGATTTTGAACTGGGTCTGGCGAGTCGTTCCGATTTGACCTACAGAGATACCAATGGTGAGATCGCTCGTATTTTGAATGGAGCTAATGAATTAAACACTTTCAGAACTGGCGGATTCTCTTCTTTAAGTCCGGCTACACAAAATGCTATCAATACTTTAAGAAACAATAATTTTAACTGGGGGAACTTAATTTACCAAAATGCAATCAATACGCAGCACGGTTTAAGTATGTCTGGTGGTGGCGAAAAATCAGATTACTATTTCTCTGCAGGTTTTTATGATGAGCAGGGAACTACTATCGGAACTGGTTTCAAACGTTACAATTTAACTTTAAAAAACAACTACGAAGTATCAGACCGATTTAAAGTTGGCGTTGGACTTTTCGGTTCAGAGTCTATCAAAAACTCTTACGTGACAGATGTTAGCACAAATACGAATCCTGCAAATTACACCAGAAACGTAAATCCGTACCTGACACCTTATAATGCTGACGGAAGTTATAAATATGACCAAGATATCACTGGATATTCTGATCGTTACATTCCATTTAATATTTTAGAAGAAAGAGCCAATACTTCTTACGATCTAAAAACAAGAGCCATAAAAGCGATTTTAGATGCCGAGTATAAAATTACAGATCATTTAAAAGCAAGTAGCCAGCTCGGTCTTCAGTTGGACCATAATTCTTCTGAGAAATTTGCTGGTCAAAATAGTTACTACACTAGAAGATATAGAGAAACATCACGTTATTTTTCTAATGGCAGTTTCAATTACTTCCTTCCAAATGGTGGTGTAATTGAAAATAATAATAACGACTTTTTTCAATACAATTTAAAGACAACCCTTAATTATTCGAATGTTTTTGCTGATAAACACGAGGTTGAAGTTATGGTTGGTAATGAATTAAGAAGAAATTACCAAACTTCTATTTTTACAAAAGGATTCGGTTTTGATGAAAATACATTGACAACGCAGCAAATTGTTTTCCCAAATGCTGACATGGCAAACAACCCAGAATACAGAACATACCGAAAGGTACAAACTGAAAGTGCATTTGCTTCTTTCTTTGCAACGGCATCTTATACTTACAACAGAAAATATACTGTCTTCGGAAGTGCACGCTATGATGGTTCAGATTTATTTGGTGTAGATCCAAAATACAAATATTTACCGCTTTGGTCGGCTTCTGGTGCATGGTTGGTTTCTCAAGAAAACTTCTTAAGAGACAGCAATGTTGTCTCAAACCTAAGATTACGCGGTTCTTACGGTTTACAAGGAAATATCGACAAAAACACTTCTCCATTTGTTGTAGGAGAAAACAAAACTACAACTATTCTTCCGGGACAGACAGAACCGACGATTGTAGTGGTTAGTCCTCCGAACGAAAAATTACGTTGGGAAAAAACTACAAGTACGAACTTTGGTGCAGACCTAGGATTGTTTCATAACCGTATTAGTATTATTGCTGATGTTTATGGAAGAAAAAGTACCGATTTATTAGGCAATAGAGCATTACCGGTAGAAAATGGTTTTGAATTTACAAACATGAACTGGGCTCAGGTAACCAATAAAGGTTTTGAACTTTCTATTGCAACAAAAAATATTGACCGTCCAAATTTTAAATGGACTACCAATTTTAACCTTGCACAAAACAAAAGCAATGTTGATCGTATAGAAGTTCGAGATACTGATTATATGCCAAGCAGAGAAGGTCGTCCTGTAAATGCAATTTTCGGATTTAAAACAAACGGAATCGATGAAAACGGAAATCCATTATTCGTTAACAAAAAAGGAGAAACTGTAAACAGCCAGACTTTCTTCGGATTGTATGATGTTTTAGCAGACATATTCCCAGGAGAGTTTTCTCAATCTAACTTATCGGCGGCAGAATTTAGAGATTTATTTACTTATTTAGGAGATAGAGATCCTAAATTTACAGGAGGTATTACCAATACTTTCAAAGTAGGCAACTTTGATTTAGCAGTTGTGGCTTCGTTTACTTTAAACCAAACTATGGTAGAAACACCGCCTTATTACGGAGCTGAAGTTGACAGAGGATTTAACTATTCGACTAGAATTTTAAATGCGTGGTCACCAACTAACACCTCTTCAAACCTGCCAGGTATTACAAGCCAGACTTCTGGAACAGGAGATTCTTGGATGGCTTACCAGTGGTATTCGGGAGGAAATCAAATTAAAACAATGAACTATCTGGATACATGGGTTCATGAAATGAGTTATATGAGATTAAATAGCATGCGTTTAGGTTATACATTCCCAAAGGCATTTACAGATCAAATTAACATTTCAAGTATCAGACTTAATGTTGAAGCTAGAAACTTATTTGTAATCAGTTCAGATTTCAAAGGGTACTTTGATCCTGAAACTTACGGAAATATTTATTCTCAGCCAGTTCCTAAATCATTTACGCTAGGATGTAATGTTACTTTTTAATACTATCAAAAGATGAAAAAATACTCAAAATATATATTGTTTTTTATCGCAGCGCTAACCGTAAGCAGCTGCGATGATTATCTGGATGTAACGCCTATTGGTAAAGTAATTCCAGAAACATTACCACAGTTTCGTGCCGTTTTAACAACAGGATATTCCGTTTATCCGCAACATAAATCATTGACTGAAGTTCGTGCAGACGGACTTACAATGAATGAATTTAGCGATGACTTTATCTATTACAAAGACATCTATACTTGGAAAGATTCTAATCCAGACAAGATTACAACTTCTTTTCAATATAAGAATTTATATAATGTCATTTTTTATACGAATGTTTTAATCAATGAAGCTTCTAAAAAAATCGAAACTTCTGCAGAAAGAGATCAATTAATTGGAGAAGCTTACGCTTTAAGAGCTATGGCTTATTTTGATTTGGTTAATCTTTTTGCAAAACCTTACAATGCCACAACTGCAGCAAGCGACAAAGCAGTGCCATTGGCATTAGAGATCGATTTGGAACAGGCTTTTATTCCTGAAACTGTAGAAGTAATTTACAACCAAATTATTTCTGACACCAATGAAGCAGAAAAATTGCTTAATGTCGTATCGCAGCCAAAAGGATTAAATTACCGTTTTTCAAAATCTTCTTTATACAGTTTAGAAAGCCGTATTTACTTGTACCAAAAACAGTGGCAAAAATCTCTTGACGCAGCAAACAAAGCATTGGCAATCAAGAATGATTTAGTTGATTTAAATGCAACAAAAGTTTTGGCTAACCGATATGATGGCTTAGAATCTATCTTAGCGCTTGAAAACACCTTTATCAACAGTTTGAAAGCGACATCATATGCTTCTCCAGACTTAATTGCTACCTACAACAAAACGACAGATTTACGTCATTCGCTTTACTTTTTAGCAAGCGGGAGCCGTTTTAGAATCCAAAAAGGTGGAGAAGATGCTCAAAAATGTTCTTTTAGAACTTCTGAATTATATTTAACAAAAGCAGAAACGTTATTGGAGTTAAATAATGTAGCCGATGCCAAAACTACTGTATTAGATTTTATTTCAAAACGATACAATCCTTCTGGTCTTGCACAGCTTACCACTTCTGTTAATGGAATGAATGCAACTGATCTGGCAACATTTATTGGTGACGAAAGACGCCGTGAATTTGCTGCAGAAGGACATCGTTGGTTTGACTTAAGAAGAACTACTCAAAAACAAATCGTTCATACTGTAGATGGAAACGATTATACATTGATACAAAATGATCCGCGTTACACGATAATTTATCCAGCAGACGCGAGATTGAACAATCCCAATCTATAATACACCTATTTTTTTTTTAAAAGGTTCAGTTTTTACAGCTGAACCTTTTTTTTATAAAATACATACAAGAAAATGCTCAGTTTATTGCGAATACGAATTACTGAAATTATCTTTGCAGCATAACCGGTTCTAATTTCCCTAAAAATGAAAATTGCCATTGTAGAAGATGAGCATCTTGCTTCAAGCTATCTAAAATCAATTTTAGAACAGCAGGACGTTTTATCGATTGCAACAATCAGCGTTTTAAAATCGGTAAAAGAAGCCGTTGTTTTTTTTAGCGAAAACAAAGTCGATCTCGCTTTTATGGACATTCATTTAGGCGATGGAAAAAGTCTCGAAATTTTCGAAAAAACCACTATTACCTGCCCTGTAATTTTCATCACGGCTTACGATTCTTACGCCATTTCGGTTTTCAAACATTTTACAATCGACTATCTCTTAAAACCATTTGAAGAAGACGAATTATTGGAAGCGCTTCAAAAATTCAAAAAAATAAAAGATAGCTTTAACAGCAATACTACCCTTGAATCTTTAGTTGCAATAGAAAATCCAGAAAGCAATAAAATTCAGCGTCATTTCTTAGTAAATCACGGTTATAAAATGATTTCTATTAACGAAAGTGAAATCACCTATTTTTCGGCAACAGGAAAACACCTTTTTATTCATATAAAATCAGGAAACAGCTATTTATACAATAGTACTTTAACGGATATTATAAATAGCCTAGATCCTTTTAATTTCTTTAAAGTAAACCGAAAGTATATTGTTACCCGAAACAGCATTAAAGAAGTACTTAAACATTCTAACCAAAAGATCGAATTGATTTTGACGGTTCCTCCAGCAGAATCTGACGCAATTTTCATTAGTAAAAAGGAAATTAATAATTTTAAAAACTGGCTAGATAAGTAATTTAATCATTATTTGGCTATAAATTTACACTGGTTTCCTAAATTAAAAAACTGCACTATTCACAAATTGTGATTTAAAATCCGACTAAAAACTGTCAAAAACACTTTAAAACGTTAAATTAGCGTTATAGAAATCATAAAATTGACCTTTCACAATCAGTCAGATAGCAGGATTTTTTCGTTTATTATTTATCTTTGAGAATATAGAAATCAAATGTAAAAGAAAATGCCACAAAATAGATTTTATCCTGATGAAAAATTCAAAGAAATAGAAATAAACGCCTCATTACAATTAAGATATGCCATTTCGAACAGAGGTCGATTAATAAGTTTTACCGACGAAATTGAAAACGGCCGCATTCTAAAAGGCGGTTTAAGCGACGGATATCCAACTTTCCGTTTTAAGGTAAAAAAAGACGATAAAATCGTTAATAAATATCTTTTTTTATACAAATTAGTTGCTCATTATTTCATTCCGAAAGAATCTGAAGAGCAGACGTATGTTCTGCATTTGGATTATAATAGAGCCAACGATGACGTACGCAATCTTCGCTGGGCAACCAAACAAGAAATGATGGCGCACAGCCGTAAAAGTCCGCGCGTTATCCAAGCCAAAAAGAACTTAATAGAACACAATCTTAAAGCAGATGGGCGAAAATTAACCACCACAAAAGTGATGTTAATCAAAAAAATCCTTGCAAGACCAGAACAAAAAACGCGTCTTAAAATGATTGCCAAACAATTTGGCGTAAGCGAAATGCAAATCAGAAGAATCGCCAGCGGAGAAAACTGGGGACATGTTAAGATTTAAAAATTTTGTTTCAAAGTTTCAGGTTTAAAGTTTCAGGTTTAAAGTTGTTACGCGAAGTCGAAGTCCACAAAAAAAATAGTTTGCCACGAATTGCACAAATTTCCACTAATTACTATAAAATTCGTGTTGATTTGGTGTAATTCGTGGCAAAAACATTTTAACCTAAAACTTAAAACCTAAAATTTCTAATTCGTGCAATTTGTTGCAAAAAACGTTTTCGGTCAGAAACTTGAAACCTGAAACTTGAAACAAACAAAAACAAACCCGAAAAATTAAAATAAATCCTTAAATTCGCAATCACAAATAACAAAAGAATAAATCGAAATATGAGTTTCGGAAATACAAACTTCATTTTCGATAGTTAATACTAAAAGCAAAAAAAATGAAATACGACGTTATTGTTTTAGGAAGTGGTCCTGGAGGATATGTAACAGCGATTAGAGCTTCTCAATTAGGCTTTAAAGTAGCTGTAGTAGAAAAAGAAAATCTTGGTGGAGTTTGCCTTAACTGGGGTTGTATCCCGACAAAAGCGCTTTTAAAATCTGCACAGGTTTTTGATTACCTTAAACACGCTTCTGACTACGGATTGAAAGTTTCTGAATTTGATAAAGATTTCCCTGCAGTTATTCAGCGTAGCCGTGGTGTTGCAGAAGGAATGAGCAAAGGAGTTCAATTCTTAATGAAAAAAAACAAAATTGACGTTATCGAAGGTTTTGGAAAACTAAAACCAGGAAAAAAACTTGACGTTACTGATAAAGACAATAAAGTTACAGAATATAGCGCTGATCATATTATCATCGCAACTGGTGCTCGTTCTCGTGAGTTACCAAACTTACCTCAAGATGGTGTAAAAGTAATTGGATACCGTCAGGCAATGACATTACCAACTCAACCAAAATCTATGATTATTGTAGGTTCTGGAGCAATTGGAGTTGAGTTTGCTCACTTCTACAACTCAATGGGAACAGACGTTACCATCGTAGAATTTATGCCAAACATTGTTCCTGTAGAAGACGAAGACGTTTCTAAACAAATGGAGCGTTCTATGAAGAAAGCGGGTGTAAAAATCATGACTAACTCTTCTGTAGAAAAAATTGATACTTCTGGAAACGGAGTAAAAGCAACTGTAAAAACAGCAAAAGGAGAAGAAATCTTAGAAGCTGATATCGTACTTTCTGCAGTTGGAATCAAAACAAACATCGAAAACATCGGATTAGAAGAAGTTGGTATCGCTGTTGACAGAGATAAAATCTTAGTAAACGCTTACAACCAAACTAATATTCCAGGATACTACGCAATTGGAGACGTTACTCCAGGTCAAGCTTTAGCACACGTTGCTTCTGCTGAAGGAATTAACTGTGTAGAAAAAATTAAAGGTTTACACGTTGACCCAATCGATTACGGAAACATTCCTGGTTGTACTTATGCAACTCCAGAAATTGCTTCTGTTGGTTTAACAGAAAAACAAGCAAAAGAAAAAGGTTACGAATTAAAAATTGGTAAATTCCCATTCTCAGCTTCTGGAAAAGCAAAAGCTGCTGGAGCTGCTGACGGATTCGTAAAAGTTATCTTCGATGCTAAATACGGAGAATGGTTAGGATGCCACATGATTGGTGCTGGTGTTACAGATATGATTGCTGAAGCAGTTGTAGCTCGTAAACTAGAAACTACTGGTCACGAAATCTTAAAAGCTGTTCACCCTCACCCAACAATGAGCGAGGCTGTTATGGAAGCTGTAGCTGATGCTTACGGCGAAGTAATTCACTTGTAAAATATACGATGTAAAGATTCTTCTTTACGGAGTTATATATAATTTTCAATTTATAAAATCCGATTTGCGAAAGTGAATCGGATTTTTTTGTTTTTGTCATTTCTATTATGCTATTTTTTTAGGAGCTAATCCCGCTATACGTTTCACCCGAGCGATAGCGAACTGACGAAGTAATCTTTTTTATTTTTAAAGAAAAAATAAAAAAGGATTTCCACTTCTATCGAGGCTAGTGCAAATCATTTTCATAAAAAAATATTGTTTAACTTTGATTCTCAGCGAAGTCAAAGAACAATCAAGAAACTCGGTAAAAAAATCAACCAAAATCAGAATTCCAGAGGAATGAAATATTTATGGTTTCATTACATACCAAGTACAAAAGCTCCAGCGGAGCGACACATTCTTTATCTAAATTATGAAGTATGCCGCTCCGCTGGAGCTCTTCAAATCAGGTTAATTATTTCCTATACATATTTCGTCCCGCTGGGACTTTTAAGAATAAATTTTATTGAAGAATTTATTCTACATTTACAGAGGTTCAAAGTAACCCATTATCTAATTGACTAATTTCCAAATCATCTAATTAAAAAATGACCACCGATATAATAGAAGTAAACAATTTCATTGTATTGATTGAGCAGTCCAATTCTGATAAAGAATTTGTGCAAAAATGCGAGATTGATGGCGATGCCGTTGGTTTTGCTTTTTATGGTTCTGGAAATGTCGAATTAGAGATTAAACACAACGACCAGACTAAATACTTAACCAATACAACCGGTTTGGCGATTTCTTTCTTCGGAAATCAGAAAGTTGGTTTTGCTCATAAAATTGCTCCAGAAAAACCTTTGCAGTCGATCAGTGTTTTTGCAAAGCTAAAAACCATTCAGAATTTGCCTCAAACAGAAAAAGAAATTTTCGAAAAGCAATTACCCGAATTGGTCAATCCGAATGCACATTTCGTAAAAGGCCCTACCCTATTTATGAGTTTAGAAATGCAATTGGCTGTTCAAAAAATATTCAATACGACGTATTCTGGCAACACAAGACTTTTGTTTTTGAAAAGTCAGGTAAATGAATTACTGGCACATTTTTTTGCTCTTTTATCTGAAGAAAAGAAAATGGAGCAACTTACAGAAAAAGACAAAGAAAAACTTTTTCAGGCAAAAGATATTGTGTCCACAAACTATTCTAAGCCGCCAACTATCACAGAACTTTCTAAATTAATTGGATTAAACAGCAATAAGTTAAAAAAGAACTTCAAAGAATTGTTCGGTATTCCAGTTTACAAGTTTATTCACGAAGAACGTCTTAATAAAGCTTACGAATTACTCTGCAACAGCGAAAAAACTGTACAAGAAGCGGCTTGGGATGTAGGCTACGAAAGTTTAAGTTCTTTCTCCAATGCCTTTCAGAAAAAATTCGGATCACGACCAAACGAAGTTCGAAAACAATTCCTTTCAAACAAATCTTAATTCTTTTCCAACAAATGATTTGATGATGATTAGCGCAACTTTGTCCTATCATTAATTCAAAAATCATTAATCATGGAAACTAACAAAATCTTATTGATCGGCGGTAACGGAAAAACAGGCCGAAGAGTTGCAAATTTATTACAAGATACTTCCAATGTCGAAGTGAGAATTGGATCAAGGTCTGCCAATATTCCGTTTGATTGGGAAAAACCAGAAACTTGGACTGAAGCCATAAAAGACATCAATACGGTATACATTACTTTTCAGCCCGATTTGGCTGTTCCATTTGCTACAGAAGCTATTCAGAAATTTACTCTTTTAGCCACAAAACTTGGCGTTAAAAAAATGGTGCTGCTTTCTGGAAGAGGCGAAAAAGAAGCGCAAATCTGTGAAGAAATCGTAAAAGCAACAGCACAAAACTGGACGATTGTAAGAGCAAGCTGGTTCAATCAAAACTTTAGCGAAAGCTTTTTTCTAGAACCTATTTTAGCTGGATATGTAGCATTGCCAAGAGCCGAAACGCTTGAACCTTTTACAGATGCCGATGATATTGCCGAAGTAGTTAAAGAAGCATTATTAAACGAAAAGCACAACGAAAAAACCTACGATTTAACAGGTCCGCAATTGCTTACTTTTAAACAGGCTGTGGCAGAAATAGCTAAAATCACAGAAAGGAATATTATTTTTCAAGCGCTGGAATTAGAAGAATACATTGCAATGCTTCGCGAATATAAAGTTTCTGAAGACGAAATTTGGCTTATCAATTATTTATTTTCAGAAGTTCTTGACGGCCGAAATTCCAGCATTACCAATGATATTGAACAAATTCTAGGACGAAAAGCAGCCACCTTCTCAGAATACGTTCAGAGAACCGCTCAAACTGGAATTTGGAACGAAGTAAATCAGCTGTCATGAAATATTTCAGAGCCATTCTCTCTGGATTAATACTCTGGATTTGTGTCGCAGTTTCTTTTTTCATACTAGAACATACGCCTGTTATAAAAGAATCATTAAGCATGCAAACCTTTATTATTTGTATATTAATTGTCTTCTATTCATTAGCGGGAGCTGCTTTCTATTATAAAAAAGGAAATACAATGCCAGGATTTAAAGTTGGACTAATTATGTCTCTTACCGCAATTCTTATGGATATTTTGATATTTGTTCCTTTAGTAGAAATTCCGAAAGGCAATACATATCAAGACTTTTTCAGCAATCCATTATTATGGATATTGGCCACTTTAAATGTAGCAATAGTATATTTATATTGGAAAAAGAAATTTAAAATTAAATAATTGTAAAAACAGATTTTAAATTATAATCCGGCTTGCAGAAGTAAGTCGGGTTATTTATCTTACAAAAAATATAAAATTTAGAATCATGTCTGATACAAAAATATTCTACGCCGACGGAGAAAATCCGAAAATGATCGAAGCGTACAAAAAAGCTCAAGAAACTTTTAAATATTTCTGGAGAGAACTATCTTGGGAATACAGAAGAATAGTTCCGGGATTGGACGTTGCTTGTGTAAAATTGGCTTTCACAGAAGAAATAGACGGACAAATTGAAGTCGAACATATGTGGATTAATGATGTAAACTTTGATGGCGAAAATATATACGGAATTCTGGTGAATGACCCAGACGTTCTGACAAACGTAAGTAACGGAGACGAAATTGCAATTCCCGTAAATCAAATTAGCGATTGGTTATTTGCTTCTCAAGGAAAAACTTACGGAGCTTTTACCATTCATGCTATGCGTTCTGAAATGAGTGACGATGAAAGAGCTGCTCACGACGAAGCTTGGGGATTAGAATTTGGAGATTTTAATGATATTCAGATCGTTTTTGAACAGAAAGAAAAACCTGAGAATCTAATCGAACACCCAATGAGCAAAAACATGAAAGAAAGCCTAATCGAGTTCCTGAAAAATAATCCAGAAGAAGTAAACGGACAAGACGATTTGGGCTATACTTTTTTACACCGCGAAGTGATTGCAGGAAACCAGAGTTCTGTCGAAGTGATTTTGGAACATGGTGCAGATAAAAATGCCATAACCAATAGCGGAAAAACAGCTTTAGATTTTGCTAAAGAACTAAAATGGGATCATTTACTTCCTCTTCTCCAATAAAAATTCAAAATTCCGGTTTACTGTACAAACCGGAATTTTTTTATACTTTTTATGCACAATAAATAGTAATTTTTCATCACAATTTAAAGACCGATTTTAAATAATAAAGCTCTAATTTTGCAGCGCCCATAATAAATCTGTCATGAAAAAATTAGTGTTCTTTTTAACAATTGCTCTTTTTTTAACATATTGTGTTTCAGCGCAAACAAAGCCTGCCAATCCATCTATTTTTGCAAAATCGTATGATTATGTAAATGATTTCGAAAAAATTCTGACTCCAAATCAAATTAAAGAATTAAATGACTTTTTAAAATCTAGCGAAGAAAAAACAAAAATTAAATTGCTTGTTGTTACAACGTCCTCGATAAATCCTTACACCGACTTAACCGATTATTCGATGGATTTGGACAAATACCTGCTTTCTCAATTAAAAATTGACACTTCGATTTTAATTGTAATCAGCAAACAGCTTAGATCAATTCAGGTACAGGGAGTTGATAAAATCCGTGCTAAAATGAGCGATCAGGAAATGACGGATATAATTTCAACCTATTCCATTCCCGAATTAAAAAAAGGAGATTACTACAAAGGTTTGCAACAAGCTACATTACAGCTGATAAAAAAAGTGGAGTAAAACCAATCAATTATTTAGAAACCAAATAATTACAAAGTGTATTCGCAATATTAAAAATACTTTTATTTAATAAAATAAAAGCTTATTGAGGCCATTCAAAAGCTCTAACGGAAATAATTTTGCCAAGTTATTTAACAAATTAAAAACTTGAAAAATGAAAAAAGTTATTCTATATGGACTTCTGGCGCTAATTATTATTGGTTCTTTATTTAGTTGTCAAAATAAACAAGATCAGAATGCCTCTGCTGATAACGCTACTCAATCTGATCCTGTAAAAGAATTAATCGAAGGAAACAACAGATTCTTAGAAGGAAAATCAAATCATCCGCATCAAGACAAGAAAACGGTTCTTGCCAATCAAGACGGACAAAAGCCATTTGCTGTTATTGTAACTTGCTCAGACAGTAGGGTTTCGCCAGAAATTGTTTTTGACCAAGGAATTGGCGATTTATTTGTAATACGTAACGCTGGAAATCTGATTTCAGACATTGATATGGGTAGTATCGAATATGCAGTAGAACATTTAGACACTAAACTTATAATCATTCTTGGACATACAGAATGTGGCGCCGTTAAAGCATATATCAATGATAAAGATGGAGCTTATAAAAAACACTTCAATCACATCGATAATATTGTTGAAACAATTGCGAACGAAAAAGAAGAAATTGATGCTGATAAAGTTACCCCAAAAGCCAACAATTATTTAGGAGCAATTGATGCCAATATTAAACACTCTGCTAAAATGGTTCAGGATAATCCAATTGTAAAAGAACACAAAGCAACTATCATTTCTATGCGATACGATGTACATACAGGAAAAGTTGTGCAGTTGTAAAAAAAATTAATAAAAAGTAAAAAATCCGATTTTGTATGAAATCGGATTTTTTTTTGAAAATTATCAAAACTTAAAATACTCTTTACAGTAAAATCCATATCTTGTCTCTAGTAAAAATTCAAATGATGACATTAGAAGAGTATAAAAAAGAATTTTCTGAAGATGATGCAGTGGGATGGCTAGAAATCGACAAAGAATTCGATCGCCTTTATCCTGGTCAAGAACCCAAACACTTTGCTCCAGCTATAAGTTATATGCTGGGTGGAGATAATCCGCTTGACGGCGTAAGCTATTATGAAAGCAAAAAACAAGAAGATCATTATCATTTTATAACCTACGGATTTTCTGAGTTGTATTATGATGAGGAAAAAGCGAATGGCGATTTTAGCAAATGGGGTTTTGAACTTACTTTTAGATTAAAACCTTTTGAAGCTGATAACGAAAACCCAAGCTGGGCGGTGGCGCTATTGCAGAATATTGCCAAATATGTTTTTAGTTCTGGAAAATGGTTTGAAGAGTTTCATTACATGCCTGCAAATGGGCCAATCCGATTGGGTACAGAAACTGATATTACGGCACTCCTTTTTATAAACGATCCAGAAATCGAAAAAAAGCAGACGCCGCACGGAGAAGTTTCTTTTTTACAAATTGTCGGAATTACGGGAGAAGAATACAACGCTATACTCGAAAATCAAATAACGGTTGAAGAATTGGTCGATAAATTGAAAGAAAATAATGCTTTATTAATTACCGATTTAAATCGAAAAAACAAGGCTTAATTCATTTCTAAAATGATACGCATAATAGAATTTAGAGAAATCGATTTACAGTCTTTAAGAGCACTATTCTTAAACGAAAGACAGTGTACCTTTTTAGAACAAGACACATCTGAATTTAAACTCGAAGATTTTGACAAACAAACGCAGGGAGAATATGTTCTAACGGCTTTTCTAGATGATATTCTTGTTGGATTTATTTCGATCTGGATGCCAAACAACTTTATTCATCATCTTTACATTGATACTAAATATCAGGGAAAAAACATTGGCACCGAATTATTAAAAGCAGCAATACAGAAAACTACATTTCCTATTACCTTAAAATGCCTTGAAAGCAATTCCAAAGCAATTGAATTTTATATAAAAAAAGGATTTAAAGAAAAATCTAAAGGGCATTCGAGCAACGGAACTTATATTTTATTTGAGTTAACCAAAGAGATTGTATAACCCAAAAAATACTAAAAAATGAATCCGATTCAAGATTATAACAATTCTCAGACAGCAGAAAATAAAGCAATCTGCGATGCTCTTTATACCATAATTAGTAAAAATCTTTCTGAAGCCGAAAACAAAATTTGGCACGCGCATCCGGTTTGGTTTTTAGATGGAAATCCGATTGTAGGTTACAGCAAATTAAAAGATTCTGTTAGGTTACTTTTCTGGAGCGGACAATCTTTTGATGAAGAAGAACTTCAAAACGAAGGTTCTTTTAAAGCAGCTGAAAAACGTTATACAAATACCGATCAAATAAACGAACAAGATCTGAAACGCTGGCTCGAAAAAGGGAGAGAAATTCAATGGGATTATAAAAATATTGTCAAACGAAAAGGCATTCTCATTCGTTTAAAATAGCTTTAAAACAACATAAAGCTTTTGATTATAAGAAAGTTTTGT
The DNA here is from genome assembly GCF_003946915.1 of Flavobacterium ustbae. Taxonomy (GTDB): domain Bacteria; phylum Bacteroidota; class Bacteroidia; order Flavobacteriales; family Flavobacteriaceae; genus Flavobacterium; species Flavobacterium ustbae. The sequence goes on along the minus strand of NZ_RPOC01000003.1, from coordinate 308,327 downwards.
GTCAGAAAAATTTGTATTTTAGTAACGTCAAAACGCTAACCTAAAACCTTATAAATCATGCTAAAACAACTAATTTTTATTTTTGTTTTTTGCTTCGGAATTCAATTGAATGCGCAGGAATTTGGTTTTACTAAACCAGATTATAAAGCAATCGAAAAAGAAATCTCCGATAAAAATTCAAAATTCTTTTATCCAAAATTGATGGAAAGGCTAGTAAAAAACGATACGCTTTTAACTACCGAAGAATATCGACATTTATATCTTGGGTATGTTTTTCAGCCTAAATACAATGCCTTTTGGACAGCTCCAGATGATGAAAAGCTTCGCACTTATTATAATAAAGAGAAGCTTGAAGTTCAAGATTATGATGAGATTATCAAACTAGCCAATAATTCTATAACCGAATTTCCATTTGACTTGCGACAGCTTAATTACCTGTCCTACATTTATCACTTAAAAGGCGACGAAGAAGCCGCAAAAGTGACTTCTTATAAATTTCACAGTATTATGAATGTAATTCTTTCTTCTGGTGACGGAAAGAATTGCGAAACCGGTTTTCATGTTTTAATGGTCGATCACGAATATATTTTGCTCAACCTTTTTGAAATCGAATCGAAAGGGCAGTCACTTGTTGGTGATTGTGATTATCTAAGCTTTGAAAAAGGAGTTTACAAAGTAGACGGAATTTATTTTAATATCGAAAAAATGCTGGAAAACGAACGAAAAGCACTTCGCTAAATACTTTTTAAAATATAAAACTAAGAAGCTTCTGCAAATTGTAACGCAGAAGCTTTTTTTGATAAAAATTATTTATTTATTGTTTATCAATAAATTTTTATTATTTTAGCAGCATTAATTTTAATATTGACTGTTATGGAAATTAAAATTGGAACACCGCAGATTCTAAAAATCCTGAATATTTTATCATGGATTATTTTTGTCGGCTTATGCGTAGAAGCTGGCATGTATCTTTTTAACGGAGTTTACACAATGACGGTAAATTCGTATAACGCACGTTTTCTTAATTTGCTAGATTTATACAATTACAATGCTAGTTATTATATTCAAGAAATATGTTTTATTAGTATTGTCGCCGTGTTAAAAGCAATAATGTTTTATCTGATTGTCAAAATGTTGCATGAAAAGAAATTAAATATCGAAAAACCATTTACGGCAGAAACAGGACGCTTTATAGCTTATCTTTCGTATTTGGCTTTCGGGATTGGTTTATTTTCTTACTGGGCTTTCAAATTCAACAATTGGCTCATTATGAATGGTGTAAAACTTCCTTCTTTAGAATCACTTAATCTTGAAGGCCACAGTATTTGGATTTTTATGGCAATTGTAATGTTTGTTATCGGGCAGATTTTTAAAAGAGGAATCGAAATTCAATCTGAAATTGATTTAACCATTTAAACGAAAAAGTATGCCTATTATAGTAAATTTAGACGTCATGATGGCTAAAAGAAAAATGTCATTAAACGAACTTTCAGAAAAAGTAGACCTTACCTTATCCAATCTTTCCATATTAAAAACGGGCAAAGCAAAAGCTATCCGTTTTAGTACACTCGAAGCCATCTGCAAAGTTTTGGATTGCCAGCCTGGAGATATTTTAGAATTTTCTGAAGAATAATTTTATTTCAATTTAATTCGTATTTTCGTACAAATTAAACATTTTTAAAATAGCTTAAAATCTAGAAATGAATATTTTAATTGTTTACGCGCATCCGAGCAAAAAATCGTATACTTTTCAAGTTTTAGAAAGAATAAAACTTGCCTTAGCCGAAGAGAACTGGAATGTTACTATTTCTGATTTGTACGCATCGAGTTTTGCCAGCGATATGTCTGAGGAAGAATACGAGCGTGAAGGCTTTGCAAAAACAGAACTTCCGATTCCTGCAGATGTTTTAGCAGAACAAGAAAAAATAGAAAAAGCAGATTGCATTATCTTTTTATATCCCGTTTGGTGGAGCGATTGCCCTGCAAAACTAAAAGGCTGGTTTGACCGCGTATATTCTGTTGGATATGCTTACGGACAAAATGAAACTTCTAGAAAAATGAAAACAATTCCGTACGGACTTGTAATTTGCACGGCAGGACATCCGAATGATTTTCTTCATGAAATTGAAATGGCGCAAAGCATGGAAAAAATTATGCTAGAAGATAGGCTTGGAAAACGTTTTACAAATAAAGAAATGATTATTCTGGGCGGAACTTTAAACCTTGAAAATGTAATGGATAAACATTTTGATGTGATTAATAAAATACCAGAAAAAATTAAAAAAGTTTTTTGATTAAAATTCCAAAATTTGAAATTCCAAATTCCAAAAAAAATCTAAAATCTAAAATCAGAAATCTTAAATAGCACTTGTCCGAAACACACCTTAAAATTGTCTTTTAACGCCTTAATTAATTGATTTTTAGATTGTAATTTTACTTTACTAATTTAAAAATCAATTAATTATGAATACGCAAGATTTTACCACAACTATACTTGTCAATCAATCACAAGAAGAAGTTTTTAAAGCAATTCAAAATGTTCGTGGCTGGTGGTCTGAAGAAATTGAAGGAAAAACAGCAAATAAAGGAGATGAATTTAAGTATCATTATGAAGATGTTCACCGTTGTAAAATAAAGTTGATTGAAGTCATTCCAAATCAGAAAATCGTTTGGTTGATCGAAGAAAATTATTTCAGTTTTACAAAAGACGACAAAGAATGGACCAATACAACTGCAGTTTTTGCTATTTCGAAAGAAAATGACAAAACGAAACTCACTTTTACCCATGTTGGTTTGGTTCCAGAATACGAATGTTTTGAAGTTTGCAAATCGGGTTGGACAAATTACATTCAGAATAGTTTAAAGAAACTTATTGAAACAGGAAAAGGCGAACCTAATTCTACCGGAAAACCTCAAACGGAAGCCGAAAGAAAATTATCAACAAGAGAATAAATTTCATAAATACGCTAAATAAAACTTTGGCGTAGATCTTAGTCCAATAAAAACAGAAGCATTTAATTTTATAAATTTAGAATTCTTTTCTGCAAAATTTATAAAGCTTAATTTTATAACTTAGTTTGCTATTAAATCCTGAATCATGACTAAGAAAGAAATCGCTAAAAACTTCCTGAAATTGGCAGCAAAAGGGCATTCTCACGAAGGCTTTCGATTGTATGTCGGGAAAAATTTTAAACATCATAATGCCCATTTCAAAGGCGATGCAGAAACGTTAATGCTTGCTATGGAAGAGTCTGCCAGAGCAAATCCGAACAAGGTTTTTAAAATTCACCATATTTTAGAAGATGGCAATTTGGTCGCTGTACATTCGCATCTCAAACAGATACCTTCAGACATTGGTTTTGCGGTTGTACATATTCTAAAATTTGATGGCGACAAAATTATCGAACTCTGGGATTTAGGGCAGCCCGTACCCAAAGATTCCATAAACGAAAACGGAATGTTTTAATTTACAGTTCCAGTTAAGATCTTCAACAAACAACAAACAACAAACAACAAACCATAAACCTTTCCAAACATCACAATGAATTCCATTTTTAGATTCTCTGCATTACTAGCTGTCTTTTTTCTATTTTCAAATTGGAATTCTTTCGCTCAAAAAAATGCAACAATTGCTCCCCAGATTGACAGTGTTTTAAGCAATTCTTCTCCAAAATTTAATGGAACAATTTTAATTTCTAAAAACGGAAAATCAATTTACAGTAAAGCTGTGGGTTTTGCAGATTTTGATAAAAAGGCACCTTTAAAAATGGACAGCCAGTTTGAAATCATGTCGAATACAAGGCAAATTACTGCAGTTTTGATTATGAAAGAAGTCGAGCAGGGAAAAATAGATTTGCAAGTTCCCATTAGAAAATATCTGCCGAATCTAAAGCAAAGCTGGGCAGATTCTATTACTACTCATCAGTTGTTAAATCATACACACGGAATTGTAGATCTGAATAAACCTTTGGCTTTTAAACCCGGAAGCCAATTTAAATATGGCAATGAAGGTTATCCTTTTCTAGGTTTGATTATTGAATCTGTTTCTAATAAAACGTATGCAGAAATGGCAAGCGCTCTTTTTAAAAAGCTTAAAATGAATAATACTTTTTGTTATTCTGAAGGCAATACTCAAAATTTGGTTACAGGTTATATGAATGAAAATAATAAGATAGAAAAAGCTGAAAATTCTTTGATTACTCCAGAAAAAGTTCCGTCTGCCGGCATTGTTTCAACTGCAAATGATTTATTGATTTGGAACAACAATCTGCATAAAGGAAAAATCTTAAAACCCGAAACCTATCAATTAATGCTACAATATAATATTCTGGCACAGCATAATGTTTTTGGAAAAGAAAAAATAGGTTACGGTTACGGACTTAGAATTGTAGATAAAGAATCGCCTAAATATTATGGACACACTGGTCTCGGCAATGGATTTTCTTCTGTAAATTTGTATTTTCCTGTAAGCGATGTGAGTATGATTGTGTTAGAAAATGAAATGAACGCAAATTCTGATTTGTTTTATAAAACTGGAATTACAATCAAAAACCTGCTTTTGAAAAGTGATTTATTCAATCAAAAACAATAAAAATGGCGACTAATAAAACAACCGAAACTTCCAACAGCGTTACCGATTTTATAAATGCCGTAGAAAATGAAGCAAAAAGAAACGATGCTTTTGAATTGGTAAAAATAATGCAGAACATCACGGGTTTTGAACCCAAAATGTGGGGCCCAAGTATTGTTGGTTTTGGAAGTTATCATTACAAATACGATAGCGGACACGAAGGCGACGCGCCTTTAGCTGGGTTCTCTCCAAGAAAAGCAGCCATGACGGTCTATTTTTATTTGCCAGAAGAAAACAGAGAAGAACTTTTATCTCAACTCGGAAAACATACCTCTTCTAAAGCCTGCATTTACATTAAAAAATTAGCGGACATTGATATTGAAATCTTAAAAAAGATAATTTTACGTTCAATGGAATACACCCAAAATTTATATCCTTCCAAATAAAATGACCACATTCTTAATTCTGATATTTCTACTAATACTTGCCGTTTACCTGTTTTTGCAACATCCTAAATTTGGAAAAGCACCGTCTGGCGAAAGACTGATACAAATTCAAAACTCGCCTCAATATAAAAACGGAAAATTCGAAAACCAGAATTTTACTCCAGATCTTGCTGAAGGTGCGAGTTATTCTAAAGTTTTTTATGATTTTTTCTTTAAAAAAGTAGAAAAAAAAATTCCGACAGATTTAATTCCTTCTGTAAAAACCAATTTACTTGAACTTTCTTTAGATCAGGATATTTTGGTTTGGTTCGGGCATTCGTCATACTTTATTCAATTGGAAGGAAAACGCTTTTTAATCGATCCCGTTTTCAGCGGAAACGCCTCTCCTATTCCAGGAACCACAAAATCTTTTAAAGGGTCTGATATTTATACGGTTGATGATCTTCCAGAAATAGATTATCTACTAATTACACACGATCATTACGATCATTTGGATTATGAAACGATTTTAAAACTAAAACCTAAAACCAAACAGATTATTACTGCACTTGGCGTGGGCTCGCATTTTGAATTCTGGGGTTTCCCTGCAGCAATAATTATCGAAAAAGACTGGTACAGCACAATTCAATTAGATGAAAATCTTACGATTCATACCGCTCCATCAAGACATTTTTCGGGCAGAGGTTTTAAAAGATGCAATACACTTTGGACTTCTTTTATTTTAGAAAGCAACGATTTTAAAATGTACTTGGGCGGAGACAGCGGTTACGATTCGCATTTTGCTGAAATTGGTGAAAAATACGGCCCTTTTGATATTGCTTTAATTGACAATGGACAATACAACCAGAGCTGGAAATACATTCATAATCTGCCAGAAGATGTCATAAAGGCAATGAAAGACCTGAAAGCAAAGAGAGTTTTTCCGGTTCATTCTTCAAAATTTGCATTATCGCTTCACGCTTGGGACGAACCTTTGAAAAAAGTAACTGAATTGAATAGTTTGTCTGAAAATCCAATTCCATTAATCACGCCTAAGATAGGCGAAGCAGTCGAACTGAAAAATGAAAAGCAAGAGTTTAAACAGTGGTGGCTTAACATTCGATAGGTTTAAGCAACAAAGGCTTTTTTTAAGAAACAAAGGCTCAAAGAAACAAAGGTTCAAAGTGAAGTAGAAGGAAAAACTTGAAACCTGAAACCTGAAACCTGAAACCTGAAACAAAAAACTAAAAATGAAACCAAAAATATACTATTCTGCAATTGCATTTCTCTTAACAATAACCCTATTTTCTCAAAATACCTACGTGTTTTTAGGATCTTACAATCGTGATAAAACAGCTGAAGCTATTCAAGTTTATCAATTAGACACAATAAGCGGAAAACTAACCAAATTTACTTCTGTTAAAAACATTGTGAATCCGTCTTATTTGACCGTTTCTCCAAACGGAAAATATGTTTATGCCTGTACTGATACCAAAACTCCAAATGCGGGAAGCGTAAGCAGTTTTGAATTTAATCCATCATCCAAAACTTTGACTTTTTTAAACAGCCAAAGAAGCGGTGGAGAAAATCCCGTTTATGTCAGCGTTCATAAAAACGGAAAATGGCTAGCCAATGCCAATTATACAGAAGGCAGCGTTTCGGTTTTTCCTATTTTAGAAAACGGCAAAATCGATTCGATTGCGCAGAATTTTCAATATACAGACGGAAGCTTTAATAAAGAGAGACAAACCAAATCTCATGTGCATTCGGCCGTGTTTTCTCCGCAAGGTGATTATTTGTTTCTACCCGATTTAGGAGCCGATAAAATTCGCTGTTATGCTTTTGATGAAAATCAGAAAAAGCCTTTGTCAGAAACTGCAAATCCGTTTACGAAAACTGATTTAGAAGCTGGGCCAAGACATTTTACTTTTCACCCCAATCAAAAATGGGGATATTGCATTGAAGAAATGGCAGGACAAATAAGCGTTTACAGTTATGAAAATGGCGTTTTAACTAAAATTCAGCGCATTGCCACACATACTGATGAAATAAAAGAAGGTTTTGAAAGCTCTGATATTCACATTTCTCCCGATGGAAAGTTTCTATATGCAACCAACCGCGGCAAAGAAAATAACATTGCCATTTTTTCTATTGACGAAAACGGATTGCTGAAAAACATTGGTTATCAATCTACTTTAGGAAAACATCCGCGAGTTTTTGCTCTTGACGAAAGCGGAAAATTTTTAGTAGCATCGAATGTTCTAACCGGAAATGTTGTTGTTTTTAAAAGAGATTCTAAAACAGGATTATTGAAGAAAACAGGAAAACAGATTAAAATGGAAAATGTTTCTTGTGTACAGATTAAAAGAATCTAAAAATTAGCCTTTAACTAAAAAACAAAAAATGCAAACATCAAACTTCAACTTACAGCCCGATTTCTTAGAAAACGAAATTTCAAAGTTAATTCCGTTAGAAGAAAAACATTTTGAAGCCTTATTTGAAGCCGCTTCCGACCCATTAATTTGGGAACAAAATCCAGTTAAAGATCGTTATACGAAAGAAGGTTTTAAAACTTTTTTTGATATAATAATTACAAAAGGTTCTTTTTTAATTCTCGACAAACAGACTAGTGAAGTAATGGGAACAACAAGTTTTTACGATTACAATCCAGAAAAATCAAATGTCGGAATTGGCTATACTTTTATTACCAGAAAATATTGGGGCGGACCTTACAATAATTCAAACAAAAAATTAATGATGGATTATGCTTTTCAGCATGTAGATTCAGTACTTTTTCATGTTGGATCAGAAAATTTCCGTTCGCAAAAAGCGGTTTTAAAGCTTGGAGCAGAAAAAGTAAATGATCTTACATTTAACATAAATGGCGTAGAAGTTCCGTATTTTGAATATGAATTGAAGAAAAAAAGATAATAAAATTATGAGTTATGAATTATTAATTATTAGTCGAAAAGCAAACTGATATCCGTTAAAATTCATAATTTATAATTCATAATTCATAATTCATAATTCATAATTCATAACTCATAATTCATAACTTATAATTTAAAAGAATGAAAAGAATAACCGTTTTCTGTGCTTCTAGTTTTGGCACTGAAAAAATTTACGAAGAACAAGCTACTGCTTTGGGTAAAACTTTGGCTGAGCAAAATATAGAAGTCGTTTACGGTGGCGCAAATGTAGGCTTAATGGGCGCTGTTGCGGACGGAGCTTTGAACGCTGGCGGAAAAGTAATTGGGGTTTTGCCTAATTTTTTAAGATCGAAAGAAATTGCGCATTTAGGTTTAACTGAATTAATTTTGGTGGAAAGCATGCACGAAAGAAAAACCAAAATGAATGATTTATGCGATGGCGTAATTGCGCTTCCGGGCGGTTTTGGTACTCTAGAAGAACTTTTCGAAATGCTAACTTGGGCGCAATTAGGATTACATAAAAAACCAATTGCAATTCTTAACACAGATGGTTTTTACGATTCGCTGATCGAATTGCTGCAAACCATGACAGTAAAAGGACTATTGAAGGAAGTCAATCAAAAAATGCTTTTGGTAAGCGATACTATCGACGATTTATTAGAACAAATGAAAAATTACACGGCGCCAACTGTTGGAAAATGGATTGATAAAAAAGAAGTTTAATACGTAGAAATACGCTTTGAAGTGAAAGAGGTTCTTATATCTTTGCGAGGAATTTTAACTAACCTCAAATCAAATAATGAAAATAAAATTGCTATTAATCTTTGCGCTTATTCTTTCTTTTAAATCCTATTCTCAAATTGTTTTTGAAAAAGGATACATAATCGACAATAATGATAATAAAATTGATTGTTTAATTGAAAACATTGACTGGAATAACAATCCGACAGAAATTCAATATAAACTAAATGAACAAGGAGAAAATAGTCTCGCTAATATTCAAAATATTAAAGGATTTGGCATTTATAATGAATCAAAATATGAACGATTCAATATTGATATCGATCGGTCATCTTCAGAATTAAGAGAGATGAAATTTGAAAATTATCCAGTCTTTAAGAAAGAGATACTTTTCTTGAGAGTTATTGTTGAAGGCAAAGCCACTTTATATGAATATATTGATGGGAATTTGGTCCGATATTTTTACAAAATTGACCAAAATCCTGTTCAACAATTGGTTTTTAAAACGTATAAAATTCAGCAAGATCAAGTTGGAATAAACAATCAATTTAGACAGCAATTGTGGGCTAATCTACAATGCGCTGAAATTGGTATAGTTGAAGTAGAAAAGTTAAAATACAAAGCAGAAGAACTCACTAATTTTTTTACAAAATACAATAAGTGTCAAAACTCAAATTTAACAATTTATCACGATCAAACTAAAAAAGACCTATTTAACCTTAACATTAGAACAGGAATTACAAATTCTAATTTAACTATTTCAAATCAATCGCCTTTTAATTTTAGCAATAGAATTGGTTTTAGATTAGGTCTTGAAGCAGAGTTTATCCTTCCGTTTAATAAAAATAAATGGGCTATATTATTTGAACCAACTTATCATAGTTTTTCAACAGGAAACACATTAGAAACTGAAAAAGCAAAAATCATTTATAACACTATTGAGCTTCCTGTAGGTTTTAGATATTATATGTTTGTTAATGACAAATCAAAATTCTTTGCCAATACCCAATATGTCATTATGCAGGCGGTTAATTCTACACTTCATTTTGAAGGTAATAAGTACAAGAACAGCGAAAGGCAAATATTACCTAATAGCAGTCTTTTCTTTGGTGCAGGTTACAATTTTAGAGGAAAGTATAGTGCCGAATTAAGAATGAATTTTAAAAAGAATATTCTAGATAACTACTTTTCAGATTCTTCAACATACCGTTCTTTTTCTCTAGTTTTAGGCTACACGTTGATTTAACTCTTTACAAACCAATAAATTATCCTTAAATTATAAATAATGAAAATAAAATTACTATTACTTTTTGCTCTTATTCTTTCTTTTAAATCCTATTCTCAAATTGTATTTGAAAAAGGATATTTCATTGACAACAACGACAAAAAGACAAACTGTTTAATTAAAAATATTGACTGGAGTAACAATCCATCAGAAATTCAATATAAATTAGATGAACAAGATCAGCCGATTACAATTTCTATTCAACAAATAAAAAGCTTTGAAATTGAAAATCAGTCCAAATACGAGCGATTTACTGTAGATATAGACAAATCTACTAGTGTAATAAGCAACATGAGCTATGATAAAAATCCTGAGTTCAAAAAAGAAACCGTCCTATTGAAAGTTTTACTAGAAGGAAAAGCAAGTTTATATGAATATGTTTTCGGTAATACTACGCGTTATTTTTTTAAAACAGATTCAGTAGAAATTAATCAATTAGTTTTCAAATCTTATAAAACTTCTGAAGAACAGATTGCACAAAATAAGCAATATAAACAGCAATTGTGGATGGCTTTAAAATGTGATAATATTGTTATTGCTGATGTCGAAAAACTTACTTATAGAAAAAATAGTTTGTTGAAATTTTTTACAAAATACAATGAATGCAACAATTCAAAATACACCATTTTTAAATCTAATGAAAAAAGAGATTTATTCAATTTAAACATTAGACCAGGAATTACCAGCTCCGTAATATCAATTAGCAATCCTTCAATGTCAACACCTGATTATGATAGAGACTTTGACAATAAAATTGGATTCCGTTTTGGTGTTGAAGCTGAATTGTTTTTACCATTTAATAAAAACAAATGGGCTGTAATTTTTGAACCGACTTACGTAGGAGGATATAAAGCAGAAAAATCAAGACTTGATTCAAGAACAAATGAAGAATTGAAAGGAAACATTCAATACAACGCAATCGAATTGCCTCTTGGAATACGATACTACATGTTTTTAAATAATGATTCAAGTGTTTTTCTAAACGGCCAAATCGTTATGGATCAAGCAATAAATTCAGAAGCATATCTGGAGTATTCTTCACAAAGGAACACTACTCTTGAACTAAAACCAACTACAAGCTTTGCGTTTGGGTTAGGATATAAATTTAAACAAAAGTACAGTGTAGAATTTAGAGCAAATCTAGGAAAGAATGTAGTTGCAAATTATAGAGAATGGAATTCCAACTATAAGTCATTCGCTTTAACTTTTGGTTATTCAATATTTTAAAAAATCAACGATACAGAGAAAAAGAGCTTTACATAATTTGTAAAGCTTTTTTTTATTCCATTTAGTTTTTCCTTAAATTAGAGCTTTTAAAAATTTATATGCATTTCAGCATTTTCATCAAATACCTAACAAACCACATCTAACCTAAAAGAAATGAAAACAGAAAATAACAAATTTGCTAAAGCCGAAATGCTGATTCGAAAACCTGTTTCAGAAGTTTTTCAGGCTTTTATTGATCCTCAGATTACGAGTAAATTTTGGTTTACTAAAGGATCTGGAAAATTAGAAGAAAATCAGAAAACGGAATGGACTTGGGAAATGTATGGCTTTTCGCTTTCAGTAAAGACGCTTGTTCTTCAAGAAAATAAAAAGATTGTCATCGAATGGGGAAATCCAGACGAACTTACTCTAGTAGAATGGGTTTTTAGTCCGTTGAATGAAAACGAAACTTTTGTGAGTATTACCAATTCTGGTTTTCAAGGAGATGCAGATAAAATAATCGATCAGGTTCGTAATTCAACTGAAGGTTTTACTTTGGTTTTAGCTGGAGCAAAAGCTTATTTAGAGCATCATTTGCAATTAAATCTGGTTTTGGATCGCTTTCCTAAGGGGCTTGCTTAATAGTGTTTTTAATACTTTGTGATTTTTTAACCGCAGAGCACGCAAAGGTTCTACGCAGAGAACGCGAAGTTTTTTTTGAGAATCATTAAAAATGAAAAGTTCACAAAGCTTTGTCTACACAAAGTTTATCTAGATAAAGCTTTGCGAACTTAATATATAGATTCTGCTTAGTCTCCCAATTAAAATATCTTAGCGAACTTTGCGTAAAAATTAACCACAAAGTTTTTTACGCAAAGAAAACTTGAAACATTAAACTTGAAACATTAAACTTCAAACAAAAAATCATGGACATTAAAAAACCCGAAAATATAGACGAATACATTGGTGGATTTCCAAACGATGTTCAGGAAATTTTGGAGAAAGTTAGAATGACAATTCAAAAAGCAGCTCCAGATGCCAAAGAAAAAATCAGTTATTCTATGCCAGCTTTTGACCAAAATGGAATTGTCGTTTATTTTGCTGCTTATAAAAACCATATCGGACTTTATGCTTTACCAACTGGACACGAAGCTTTTGCAACAAAACTTTCTAAATACAAATCTGGAAAAGGCTCTGTTCAGTTTCCACTAAAAGATCCAATGCCTTATGATTTAATCGCTGAAATCGTTAAATTTAGAGTCAAAGAAAATCTGGAAAAAGTAAAAAAGAAATAACCCAAATGAATTTAACCGAACATTACAACGAGCTTTATAAATCATCTTCTGAAACCATTTCATCAGGAAAATATTCCATCGATTCTGAGCTTAAAAATGAGTCAGATTCTCGTTTTGGAATTACGTTGCTTATTCGCCCAAATGATGAAATTAAAGCCAATATTGAAGACTTTATTAGCGAATTGAAAAAAGCGGAGCCTGAACAGTATTTTTATCCGGATTCAGATATTCATATTACGGTTATGTCAATTATTTCTTGTTCTTCAGATTTCAATTTAAATCAGATTTCGCCAAACGAATATATTGAAGTGATTTGCAGAAGTCTTGTTGATGTTGAGAAAATCCAAATTCAGTTTAAAGGAATTACCGCTTCTCCATCTGCCTTCATGATTCAGGGATTTCCAAGTGATGAAACTTTGAATAATTTGAGAAATAGACTTCGTGAAAATTTTAAAAATTCAGAATTACAGCAAAGTATAGATAGTCGTTATTCTATATTTGCGGCACATGCTACTGTTATGCGTTTTCAGGAAAAACTTCAAGACACAAAAAAACTAATAGAAATAGCAGAAAAATTCCGTGATTATGATTTCGGAACTTTTGAAGTCAAAAAGTTAGAATTGGTTTATAATGACTGGTATCAGCGTAAAAGTACAACGCGCGTTTTAGGGGATTTTGGATTGAGGTAATTTTTTTTGCCACTAATTTCACCAATTCTTTTTTTCTTTATTTAAACTTTCCAAAATGCCATAAAACCCCAGAAGGATCATGAAGAAAACATTCGCTTCCCCAATCTTCATAACGGATTGGCGTTAGTTTTACATCATATTTTTCAGTAAGATTTAAAGCTAAGAGTTCGCTGTAATAACGCTCCACATCATCGACTTCAAGAAAAATCATGGTATTTTCGATCCAGTTTTTATCGTAATAATCCTGAAGATAAAAAGCAATTTCTCCCGTTTTAAAAACAGACATTTTTGAATCTAAAACCGTTTCTTCAAATCCTAAATCGCGATAAAAACTTCTTGAGATTTCGAAATTTTTAGAACCTATAAATGGTCGAATTGATTTTGCGTTGTGATTCATTTTATTACAAATTTATGTCGCTATAATAAATTAAAAACCATTTATTATTAATCAGTTTAAATTGTCTTTCTACTTCAAAACCACTGTCTGGAATCCAGAATTTTTCTGTTATTAAAGTATCCGTTTTTACTAATGAATGCTGGTAGTCTTCAATTGCAGTATTTTCAGCTACTGGAACAGCTTGAAACTGCCAGTTCTTTCTTGTCCAATTGTATTGCTCAAAACCAGAAACATGTTTTCCTCCAATAGGAAAATCAACTCTCGAAACCTGAAAAAGAGAATCAGAATGAAACTTTTTATTGAATTCTTCAAAATTCTCTGGCAATTCTTTTTTCGTGGGTTTTGTAATGCTATCACTATTAACCACAACTTCAGAATTTAAATTTGTCTCTTCTTTAGCTCTATTGCAATTCAAAGAAATAAAAGCAAAAACCAAAACAGGAAAAATAGTTGAGATTTTCATGAAGGTATTATTTAATTTTTCTTCAAAATACTTCCCAAACCACGACCAATCTGCTCAATGGCTTCGATTCCTTTGGTTAAAGGCGAAGCTGTAAAATCTTCGTAGGCATCCATCGCACTTTCTTTTCTGTCGTCATGTGGATAAACCAAGATTACATTGTTTTCGCTAAATGCTTTTTCAAATTTTGAAGGCAGTCTATCAAAGATAGATTGATACGAAACCGAACCTTTTCTTGATAAATTGAAAACCACTAAATCTGTTGGTTTTATTTCATCTGTAATAGCCTCAAAATCTTCCCAGTCTATTACGCTTTTAAATCCTAATTTTGCATTCAGTTTTAAATTATTCGCTATTTGCTGAATCATCTGATGTGTATTATATTCCGCATAAACAACAATTGGAATACTTAATTCCTGAGACAAACGGCACATTTTCTGCAACAATAATTGAAATCCGATTCCTCTTTCTGAAAATGGCGGACAGATAAAAACCAATCTTTTTTCTTCAATAAAATTTCTTTGAAACCTGCAGATAAACAAATTCTTATCGACATTGTTAATAATCGAATCTACATTTTCTCCAAAAATTTTATCAATAAATCCAGTCTTTCTTGGCCAGCCAACAATCACGATATCCGACATGATTTCTTTGGAAGTTCTCGCAATTCCGCTCGCTGGATTATGGTCAATTCTGGCAATGGTATTAATTTTCACTTCTGAAGCTGATCCTTGAATTACAAATTTATCAGCAGCTTTTCTGTATTTTAAAATGTTCTTTTCTGCCTGATTATTATTGGGAACAATAGTCAATAACGTAACCGGATTTGACGATTTTTTGTCTTTTATTAAAAGTGCAAAATCCAATAAACTTGCAGCCGCAGAAGTTTTTGCTAGCGGAATTAATATATGCTCATCTAAAATCTGATCTTTTCCTGCATCTTGCGGTGAAATTTCTTCCTCACAAATCGCAATTTTTTTGGCTGCTTTTTCTGTGGCAAAAGAAGCTACAATACACGTAATCAGAATTAGGATAATGGTTCCGTTTAAGATATTTTCATCTAAAATTTTTGCTTTATACCCCACCAAAATTACCGCTAAAGTAGCTGCGGCGTGCGCACTGCTCAATCCGAAAATAAGCTGTCTTTCGGTTCTAGTATATTTAAAAACAATTTGAGTAAAAAATGCAGCAATCCATTTTCCAAAAATTGCCACAACACTCAAAGTTCCTGCCACAATCAAAGCTGTTGGTCCGCTTAAAATAACGCTTACATCAACTAACATTCCCACAGAAATCAGGAAAAACGGAATAAACAATGAATTCCCGATAAATTCAATTCTGTTCATTAAAGCAGAAGAATGCGGAATAAGCGGATTTAATGCCAAACCTGCAACGAAAGCACCAATAATTGGCTCTACTCCTGCTACTTCGGCCAAAAACGCGGCAAAGAAAACTACCGAAAGCACAAAAATATAATGGGCATGTTTCTCACTTTCTAATTTTTTGAAAAACCATTTGGCAACACGCGGAATAATTACAAACATTATGGCAGAAAAAATGGCTAAGGAAACTATCAGCTTAACCCAAAAAGCCTGAGTTAAATTGCCTTGGCTGCTTCCCATAATTACGGCTAGAATAATCAAAACCGCAGTATCGGTCAAAATAGTTCCGCCGACTGTAATAGCAACCGCTTGATTTTTGGCAATTCCTAATTTACTCACAATCGGATAGGCAACCAAAGTATGTGTCGCAAACATGCTCGCCGTTAAGAAACTGGCATTAAAATCGTATTGAAGCAAATAAAAACAAACTGGAAATCCGATTGAAAGCGGCAGAATAAAGGTAAAAAAACCGAAAAGCAAACTCTTATTTCTGTTGGCTTTAAACTCATTCATATCCAGTTCTAGTCCCGCAATAAACATAATATACAAAAGGCCGATTGTCGAAAATAAATCAACAGCAGAATTTTTTGCTAAAATATTTAATCCGTGTGGGCCAATTACAACACCAGAAATAATAAGTCCGATAATTCCTGGAATATTGATCTTTTTTAATAAAATCGGCGAAAGCAGAATTATAAAAAGTATTAATGAAAATATCAATACAGGATTGCTTAGTGGTAATTCGAATTCTTGTAATAGATGTCTGAAAAATTCTATCATAGGGTAACTTTATCTTCTTGTGGTATTCATATTTGTAAAAAGACATTTTCAGAATTAAAACAAAAATCCATGAAGTATTAATATTAAGGAATCAAGTATTTATTCTAACTCGTTCTTTTACAAAAATACCTAAAAAACGTGAACTTTTTACGCAAACTGCATATTAAGGCCTTAAATTTATTTCGTTGCCAAATTATTAAATTTTAATATTTATTTTAACAAATACGCAAGATTAACATTAAAAAAGAAATCTTCATTGCATTATTCGATTATCTTTGTCTTAACAAAAATTGAACAATGGAAGAATGTATCTCTGTTTTTGATATGCTTAAAATTGGCGTTGGTCCTTCAAGCTCCCATACTTTGGGACCGTGGCGCGCTGCCGAACGCTTTCTGGAAGAACTGAAAGAAGAAGCAATTTTAGACGATATCACAAGGGTAAAAGTCGATTTATATGGCTCGCTTTCTTTAACTGGAAAAGGCCACGCAACAGATCTTGCCGTAATGCTCGGACTGAGCGGACAAGATCCTGAATACATTCCTGTGGAAGATATTGCCGGAATTATTAAAAAAATCGAAACCACAAACGAAATCAATTTGGGGAACCAGAAAGTGATTCCGTTCTTTTTTCTTCAAGACATTGTTTTCAATAAAGATTTTCTTCCTTTTCATGCCAACGGCTTGAAATTTACGGCTTACAAATCTGATGATTCTGAATATGAATCGACTTTTTATTCTATCGGAGGCGGATTTGTTGTTAAAGAAGAACGCACCAATGCTAAAATAAAGGAAGTTATAAAATGTGCTTTTCCTTACCCAGTTCAAAATGCTGCTGAATTGCTGAATTATACGATTAAAGAAAACAAATCGATTTCTGAAATTGTATATGAAAATGAAATTTCGATGCGTCCAGAAGCCGAAGTGCATTCTGAATTAATGCGCATCTGGAACACAATGCTGGAGTGCATGTACATTGGCTGTCATTCTGAAGGAATTCTTCCTGGCGGGCTTCATGTACGCAGAAGAGCTTTTGATATGCACCAAAACCTAATTGGATTATCAAATTATACCGATCCGCAAAGCTGGCTAGAAGAAATTAGAAAAACTGAGGTGAAATTTCGCCAGATCTTAAAATGGGTAAGCTGTTTTGCACTTGCCGTGAATGAAGTAAATGCGTCTCTAGGACGTGTGGTTACTGCTCCAACTAATGGAAGTTCTGGAGTAATTCCGGCAGTTTTAATGTATTATATGGTGATCGAAAATCACAACGCAGGCGAAAAAGAAATCAAACAATTTTTGATGGTTGCAGGCGAAATTGGAAGTATCTTCAAAAAAGGATCAACTATTTCTGCAGCAATGGGCGGGTGCCAAGCTGAGATTGGCGTTTCGTCTTCTATGGCCGCTGGTGCGCTTTGCGAATTAATGGGCGGAACTCCTGCTCAGGTTTTAATGGCGGCAGAAATCGCTATGGAACATCATTTAGGTTTAACCTGCGATCCTATTGGCGGACTGGTTCAGATTCCGTGTATCGAAAGAAACACAATGGGCGCCATTAAAGCAATAAATGCTGCTGAGTTGGCTCTCGAAACTGATTCTAAAAATGCTAAAGTTCCACTAGACAAAGTGATTAACACGATGTGGGAAACTGCAAAAGATATGAATTCTAAATACAAAGAAACTTCTGAAGGAGGTCTTGCAATTGCCGTAAATATGGCTGATTGCTAAAACTTTTTAAGCCACAGATTAAAGGATTAAAATGATTTTTTCATGCAGATTTAAAAAATTTGACAGATTTATTTTAAATTTATAATAATCTGCTTTCATTTTGTAAATCTGCGTAAAGAAAAAAAATCCGCGAAATCTTTTTAATCTGTGGCAAAAAACAAAATCAAATTCATGAAAAAACTTTACTTTTTACTCTTTTTCTGTTCTATTTTACTGCATTCTCAAGAACGTTATTTTCTAAATTCTGATACAAGACTTTTTATTTCTCCAAATACAAATGCCGATTTTTTAGGCTTTTTAAAATATGGAGCTCAAGTTCTATTATTGTCTGAAAATGAAAATGGCTGGTACAAAATACAAGCAGATAATTTGAACAAAGGATATGTACAAGAGAAATACGTAGCCAAAAGTCTCAATGCTAAAGATGTAAAAACTAAAGATCCAAAAAACCCAATTCTTGAAGGTGGCGATGCTTACTATGGCGGAAATCATCTTTTTATTCTTGCTGCCGGATTAAAAGCCAGAGTTTTACCAGATAAAAACTCAAAAATTAGAGAAATTCTATTTACAGGAGATCCCGTTGCTGTAAATTATCTTCCTTTAAATCCTGAGGAATGGGTTAATATTAGCGGAAGTCTGAATGAAGAATCTGCAAAATATACATTGAGAAAATTTCTTGGTACGAGACCTGATTTTGATACTTTATTGAATGATTTCGACACATTAGATAAAAACGCTCTTTCTGAACGTAAAACAGTAAGTGAAAGAATTGTAGAATTGGCCTGGAATAGTGATTATTCTAAATTAACTCCTGCCTATCAAAGATATTATGAAGTTGTCGAGAAACTCAATGATCCAAAATTACTTGCTGAAACCGAACTCAATATGGTTTTAGCGAAGGCATTATCCAATCATAAATTGCCTGAACAAATCATTTCATTCACACAAAAAGCACATTATTCGCTTAAAGGTTTTAAAACAAAATCGGTAACAATTTCGCAAACTGATTTAATTAAAATAATGGGAAATCCAGCAAAAAAAGCACGAATTTCAGACGAATGCGGGATTTACTTAAGTGATTTATTTTATTACTACCCTGACTTAGAGGTTTCTGTTGATGAAAAACAAAAACAAGGAGAAATCATAAAAGTTTACATTACTAAAAACAATAAATTTATAATAAATCAGAATGCGGATTTAGATCATACGCTGTCTGAAAAAGCTTTCATCGAAAAATATGGAACTTATATTGAAGCTTCTCTAAAATCACCGCACAATTACTCTATTGTAATGGAAGACAGCCAATTTCGCTTAGAATTCAAAGACGGCAAACTATTTTCTGTCGAAATATTCTATTATTGCTGATTCCCATTTTACAATTATTCAATACTTTTACAATATCAAATAAACAAGAAAATGTCAGTAGCAAAAAAAGATTATAAAAGAATCACAACAAAGTCATTAATTGAAATGAAAAGCAACGGAGAAAAAATCTCGATGCTTACTGCGTATGATTATACAATGGCGAAAATTGTTGATACCGCTGGTGTTGACGTAATTTTAGTTGGTGATTCGGCATCAAATGTAATGGCTGGTCACGAAACGACTTTGCCGATTACTTTAGATCAAATGATTTATCATGCTTCTTCTGTGGTTCGTGCTGTAGAAAGAGGTTTGGTTGTCGTTGATTTGCCTTTTGGAAGTTACCAGTCTGACCCAAAAGAAGCTTTGCGTTCTTCGATCAGAATTATGAAAGAAAGTGGTGCTCATGCGGTAAAATTAGAAGGCGGAAAAGAAATTAAAGAATCGATCAAAAAAATATTGCATGCTGGAATTCCAGTTATGGGACACTTAGGTTTAACGCCTCAGTCCATTTACAAATTTGGAACTTACAGTGTTCGTGCAAAAGAAGAAGAAGAGGCTGAAAAGCTTATTGAAGATGCTCAAATGCTTGAAAAAATAGGCTGTTTTGCTGTTGTTCTTGAAAAAATACCAGCTCAATTGGCTAAAAAAGTAGCAGAAAGCATTTCTATCCCTGTAATCGGAATTGGAGCTGGTGGCGGTGTTGACGGTCAGGTTTTAGTAATTCACGATATGCTTGGAATGAACAACGAATTCAGTCCGCGTTTCTTACGCCGTTACTTAAATCTTTACGACGAAATGACAAAAGCAATTGGTCAATATGCTGCCGATGTTAAGGCTAGCGATTTCCCTAATGCTAATGAACAGTATTAGTTTTTGAGTTGCTAAGCTGCTAAGGTTCTAAGGCTCTAAGGCTCTTAGGGACAAAGTTGCAAAGGGACAAAGTTGCAAAGAATAAACCTAATGTTTAAAAATATAAATTGCCTCCAGCTTTAGCTGGAGGTTCTTTTTAAGCCTATCGGAAAGGCTTTAGCCAAACTTTCTACATTTAATTCGAAATTCCCATTATGAAAATTATTTCTACCAAAGACAATTTACAAATTCTGCACGAAGACAATCATATTATCGTGGTTAACAAACGTGTGGGAGATATTGTGCAGGGAGATAAAACGGGCGACAAACCTCTTTCTGATATTGTAAAAGAATATATTAAAGAAAAATACAATAAACCTGGAGATGTTTTCTTGGGCGTTATTCATCGTTTGGATCGGCCGACAACTGGAATTGTAGCTTTTGCTCGTACAAGTAAAGCGCTTTCGCGAATGAATGAATTGTTCAGCAATCGGGAAACTAAAAAAACATATTGGGCGGTTGTAAAAAATAAACCAAAAGAGCCAAAAGCAAAATTGGTTCATTATTTAAAAAGAAACGAAAAAAACAATACCTCTAAAGCGCATTTAAAAGAAGTTCCGGACAGTAAATTAGCCAGTTTAGATTACACCATAATCAAAGAATTGCAGAATTACACTGCATTGGAAATCAATTTGCATACGGGAAGACATCATCAAATTCGTGCTCAATTAAGCGCTATTGGGTCGCCAATTAAAGGAGATTTAAAATACAGTGCAGACCGAAGTAATCCCGACGGCGGAATTCATCTTCACGCTAGAAAACTCACTTTTGTGCATCCTGTTTCTAAAGAAGATATCACAATTATTGCTCCAACTCCAGACGATCCAATTTGGAATGCGGTATGATTTTATGATTTAATTGTTAATTTTTTAAATTTTATCGATTAACTTGCATAGAGAAAAAAACAAGCTAATCGGAAAATGGATTATAAAAGCAACATCGGATATCGAAAGGAAACTCTAAAAAAGTTATTGTATAATATTCAGAAAAGTGAAGATTTAATCGTAAAAGCTTTATATGATGACTTTAAAAAACCAGAGTTTGAAGCTGTTTTGACTGAAACCAATTACGTTATTTCAGATCTGAAAGACGTTATAAAAAACATCTCCAAATGGGCAAAACCAGATCGAGTTTTTCCTTCCTTGCTTAATTTCCCTTCTAGCGATTATCTTTATAAAGAACCATACGGAGACGTACTAATCATTGCTCCTTGGAACTATCCTTTTCAGCTTGCCTTATGTCCGCTTATTGCCGCGGTCGCCGCAGGAAATCGCGTAGTTTTAAAACCTTCTGAATTAACACCTCATACTTCTGCCATCATAACAAAAATTATACAGAAAACATTCCATGTAAATCACGTCGAAGTTTTTGAAGGCGGAATCGAAGTTTCTAATAAATTATTGGCTCAGCGCTGGGATTATATCTTTTTTACCGGAAGCGTTGCTGTCGGCAAAATTGTTGCCAAAGCAGCAGCAGAAAACCTAACTCCGGTAACTCTAGAATTGGGCGGAAAAAATCCTTGTATTGTTGATGAAACCGCCAACTTAAAACTCGCTGCCAAACGAATTGTCTGGGGAAAATTTATTAATGCTGGACAGACTTGCATTGCTCCAGATTATATTCTGATTCAGAAAAACATGAAGG
Organism: Flavobacterium ustbae; assembly: GCF_003946915.1. Taxonomy (GTDB): domain Bacteria; phylum Bacteroidota; class Bacteroidia; order Flavobacteriales; family Flavobacteriaceae; genus Flavobacterium; species Flavobacterium ustbae. Next base: position 286,524 of record NZ_RPOC01000003.1, on the reverse strand, counting down.
TCAATTTTATTTCTTATTTAATTGAAGAAATTATTAAAGCCTACGGAAAAAAAATAGATAAATCACCAGATTTTGCTCGAATTATAAATACTAAAAACTGGTTTAGATTGACCAACATGATTCAAAATGAGCATGTTTTGTTTGGCGGAGAAAGTGACGCCAATTCACTTTATATTGCTCCTACCCTTCTAGAAGAACCCGATCTAGATAGTGCCGTTATGAAAGAAGAAATCTTTGGGCCAATTCTGCCGATACTCGTTTATGAGAATGAAAACGATATTGAAAAGGTTGTTAGCCGTTATGAGAAACCTCTTTCATTTTATATTTTTAGTGAAAATAATTCATTTTCGAAGCAATTAATTTCAAAATACTCTTTTGGAGGCGGGTGCATCAATGATACTGTTGTTCATTTTTCCAATAAAAGACTGCCTTTTGGCGGTGTTGGACAAAGCGGAATCGGTGCTTATCATGGTAAACTAAGCTTCGATACCTTTTCTCATCATAAAGCAATTGTAAAAAAAGCAAACTGGCTCGATTTACCTATGCGTTACGCACCTTACAAAGATAAATTGGCTTCCATAAAACGTGTTTTAGACTGGTTATAAATCAATTAAAAACATTTGGGAATGTTTTGTAGATTTTGATACGGTATTGATTAAAAATATTATATTTACGTCAAGATACCTTTCAAATAGTACAAGTCTATAAAACAATTTTACATTAAAATGAAATCGACACTTAACCAAATTGAGGACATCAAAAAAAATGGCTATTCCCTTGATTTTGCTACAGTTTTTAATCATGCTTTCGAAAACTATAAAAAAATAGCTCTTTACTCTGGGCTTATCATTTTAGTATTTTCAATTATTGCCGCTGTGGCTTTTATGGGCGTAATGATAGCCTATTTTGGAGCCGAAGCTATGACTAAAGATTTCATTCAAAATTTTGAAAACCAAGAGTTCACCGCTATCCAACTTGTCATACAAACTGTTGCTGTTTCTGTAGTTGCAGGAATTACAGCCCCTTTTGGAGCAGGATTTCTAAAAATGGCAGATTCTGCAGACAAAGATGTAGAGTTTAACGTTTCAACCATTTTCACCTATTACAAATCTCCTTATTTCGGGCAAATTTTTGTAGCCGCATTTATTCCTGCTTTGCTAGGAACTGCTCTAGCCAATTTAATTGATAGCTTGGGCGTTTTGTTTGTCGGAAATATAATTTCGTTTACCGTTTCCTTCTTTATGTATTTATCAATTCCGTTAATTGTTTTCGGAAATCTAAAAGCATTCGATGCTATAAAAGCCAGCATTATTATCGTTACAAAAAATCCAATTAACATATTTGCTTTTTTCATCATAGGTTTTCTTGGTTCAATGATTGGCTTTATTGGCTGTTGCGTTGGAGTCATTTTTACTGTTGTTTTTAATAGCTCAATGATTTACGCAACCTATTTTGCCATTTTTGGAACAGAATCTGAAGAAGAAGATTCAATAGATTCTATTGGAAGACAGGATGTAGATTAAAATAGAAAATTCTTATTTCGCAGAGAAACTAACCACTTCTTTTTAAGAATTTTCAAAACCTTATTTACTAAACCAACATACCCCAAATTCTATGGCCGCAAACTGTAGTTTTTTCAATTCGGTTATTTCAGGAATTTTCACTATTGGAAATGCCTTTGAATCAATTATGACCGGATGGTATGTGTTTAATTCCGATATCATTTATTACAATAATCATAAACTTTTTGTTTTAGGATTATCACTTTTTGCCTTTCTTTCACTGCTGGTTTATCAATTTTTTAGAATTAAATCTAAAATTGGAAATTTCATCGAAAAAAAGAAAGAACAAGACACTGCCCGTAGAGAATACCAACTTTATATCCTGTTTTTTGGTATAGCGGTTATTGTTATCGAAATTATAAATGAAATCTTCAAAATTAGACCCAAAAGCCTATTATTAACCAATGTTTTAATCGGTGTTTTTGTTCTTATTACTTATGCCATAACAGATAAAATTAAATGGCTGAGAGATCAAATCCAACAGATATTTATTTTCTGTTTTTTCATTTACATCAGTTACGTCGCCTTCAACATTGTTACTTTAAAAAATGATGTTGTGCCCATCATCGTTTTCCTAATTTCATTTTTCTTTTCTTACAACATCCTCAAACCCATAAAAATTTACTGGTTTTTTGTTGGTTTAACGTTTACTTTTTTAATTGTTACGTTAGCACTGCATCTTATTCCGATAAAATCTTCTATTTTACTACTCAATTTTTGTATCCTCATTTTCATTATAAATCAGGTAAAATATGCTGTTTTAGTAAACAATCGTGACAATTTTAGGTTTGCAAACGAAATTGTTCATAAAGGAAATTCGCTTACGATAGCATCCAACCAAAAAGGCGAAATACTTTTTTGCAGCGAAACGATAACTCCAATTTTAGGATACCAACCTGATGCTGTTATGGGATTAAAATTCTGGGAACTAACGCAAGATCCTGAATCGCACGGAAATTTAAATGCAACAGGAAATCAAGAAAACAAACTTTACATTAGAAAATTAAAAACCCAAAACGGCGAATACAAATACATTCAGTGGAAAGATAAAAAATTCTCAGACGATTTAATTATCAGCATTGGACAAGATGTTACAGAACAGGTTATAGTTCAAGATCAGTACAAAAATCTAATTCAGACAGCAACCGATATTATTTTTGAAATCGATGCAGAAGGTCATTTTACTTTTATAAATGAATTTGGTGCTTATGCTCTTGGCTACACTGAAAATGAAATAATTAAAAAACATTATTCCAATTTTATTCACGAAAATTATATCAATAGCGCCGTTGATTTTTATGAGAATTTGGTGCTTAACGAAAGTAATTATCCTATTATTGAAATTCCGGTTCTGAAAAAAAATGGTGAAGAAATATGGATTTCACAAAAAATCATTGTCCGTAAAAATGAACTAGGATTAACAACTGGATTTTCTGGAATAGCAAGAGATATTACAGAAAAAAAGAATATCGAAAACGAGAAAAAAAAGCGTCTTAAAAAAATTGAAGCCTATAATAGTTCAACCAAAAAATTATCAACTACAGACTTTAGCAAATACAATCAATTAAACACTGTTATTGATTTAATCTTAAAAGAAGCCGCAACCATAAGTCAAGTCAATCGCATTAGTTTCTGGAAATATGACAATGATTTGATTACCTGCAAAAATCTTTTTAGTCTTGATAATCAAAGCCTAAGCGACAAAAATATTCTAAATAAGGAGTCTTATCCTATTTATTTTGAAACCTTAAACAACAAAGCGATTATTAATGCCCCAGATGTATTCAATAAACTGGAAACCTCTGAATTTGAAAAGCTTTATTTTACAAAAAATAACATCAAGTCGATGCTCGATGTGCCTATTTTCTTAACAGGCCAATTAGCGGGCGTGGCTTGTTTTGAAAGCACAGAACAAAAAAGAGAATGGGATAATGAAGACATTAATTATGCTAGAACTATTTCAGATGTAATTTCGTTGGCAATTTCTTCTCAAATGCGTTTAGAAGCAGAAAGAAAATTAGAGCTTAAAAGTCAGCTTTTGTCTGCGCTTTCTTCCTGTACCGAGAAGTTTCTACTAAGCAAAACCACGCACCAAATGTTTCAGGAAACGTACAACATTATTGGAAAAGCGGCCAAAGTAGATCATATGTATTACTACGAAAAAGATGCGATTTACAATGTTGTGAGCCAAAAATACAAATGGTCTCGCGAAGGTGTAACTCATCAGATTACGCCACTTCGCCTTATGTCTGAAGAAAATCTGAAAGAAATTTACGAGGCCGCATCACAAAGAAAAATTGTTAATACATTGACTCGAAATCTTGCCGATGGTTTCTTTAAAAAACTTCTGATTGACAATGAAATTCAATCTATCTTAATTCTACCGCTCTATATCAACGATATTTTTACTGGCTTTATTGGTTTTGATGACTGCACAACAGAAAGAAAATGGTCTGAAGACGAAATAAATATCTTTCAGGTTTTGGCAAATAATATTTCGTCTGCTTTAGAACGAAACCGAAATGAAACTAAAATTATAGAAAGTGAAGAAAAATTCAAATTGATTGCCAACAATATTCCTGGAACGGTTTATTTATCAAAATTTGATGCTTTTTCAACTAAAATATTCTTAAACGACGAAGTTTTAAACCTAACGGGATATTCAAAATCTGAGTTTATTGAAAATAATTTGTCTTTTCTCTCGTTAATTCATCCTGATGATAAAGAAGAAGTAATTAATAACCAAATTGATAATTTACAAAAAGGAATGCCCTTGCATAATGTGTACCGCATTAAGCGTAAAAGCGGCGAGTTTATTTGGATAGAAGAATTTGGAGACGTAATTAAACGAGATGATGAGATTGAATTTGTTGGCGGAATTTATTTTGACATTACAAGCAAAAAAGAAATAGAAGATGCCATAAAAGCCAAACAGCTTGCAGAAGCGGCAAACAAATCAAAATCTGATTTTTTGGCCAATATGTCTCACGAAATCAGAACTCCGCTAAACGGAATTATTGGTTTTACACACCTACTAATGAAAACGGATTTGGAAGAAATTCAAGAAAAATACATGACTACCATCAACCAGTCGGCCCATTCTCTTCTTGAAATTATAAATGACATTTTAGATTTTTCGAAAATTGAAGCCGGAAAATTGGAACTTTTTATTGATTTATATGATATTAAAAAAATCTTAGGACAAGTTTTTGATTTAATCCTTTATGAATCTAACAGAAAAAATCTCGAACTTGAACTGAATATTGATCCAGATGTTCCTAATTACATATGGACAGATATTGTGCGACTCAAACAAATTTTGATTAACCTTCTTTCTAACGCAGTAAAATTTACAATCAAAGGCTCTATCCAATTAAATGTTACGGTTTTAGAAAAAAAACACAACAACAACAGCCTTATCCGTTTTGCTGTAGTCGATACTGGAATTGGTATTCTAGAAAAAAATCAGAAGAAAATTTTTAAAGCATTTCTGCAGGAAGACAGTTCTACTACGAGAAAATTTGGAGGAACCGGTTTAGGTTTAACAATATCCAATCAGTTGCTTGCTTTAATGGAAAGCCGCTTACAGCTGGAAAGCAAAATTGATGAGGGAAGCACTTTCTTTTTTGATTTAAACTTAAAAACAAGCAATCAAAGTATTCATGATAAATACAACGCCGAGCTCAAAAGTTTAAATATCAATGTCGATTCTAATGCACTAGAAACAAGTGACAGCGATATTACTTTTTTGATTGTAGAAGACAACAAAGTAAATATGCTACTTCTTAAAACAATTATAAAAAATCTATATAGCAATGCCTTTATTTTTGAATGCGAAAACGGATACGAAGCCATTCAGCAATTTGAAAAAATCAATCCAACCATTATTTTTATGGATATCCAAATGCCAATCATGAATGGCTACGAAACTGCAAAAGCCATTAGAAATACTAAAAAAGGCCGAGATATTCCGATAATTGCCGTTACTGCCGGTGCTGAAAAAGAAGAACGAAACAAATGTATTTCTGCCGGAATGGACGATTATATTTCTAAACCGATTATGAAAGGAACAGTAGAAGAAGCTTTAGTAAAATGGCTAGGTTAATTTGTTGACAGTTTCGGTAAATTGATTTTAATCAAAAACTATAACTCAGACTAAAAACAAATGTTCTGATTGTGAAATTTATCCCAAAAAATCTCTAAATTCGTACAACGTTTTAAATAACAAGTTAAAAAACAATTTAATATGAAATGGTTAGGCAGAAGACAAAGTGATAATGTTGAAGACCGTAGAGGACTTTCTGGAGGGAAAGCAGTGCTTGGAGGTGGTGTAATTGGAATCATTATTTTGTTGCTAAATGTTTTTGGAGGCGAGACAGGCCAAACTGTAGGTTCTGTATTAGAACAAATGCAAGGCGGACAGCCACAAACAGAAGCTGCAGCTCCTTTAAGCAAGGAAGATGAAGAAATGGGAAATTTTGTTAGAGTTGTTCTAGCAGATAACGAAGACATATGGACCAAAATTTTTGCTGAACATGGCATGACATACGAAAAACCAAAATTAGTTCTTTTTAAAGGTTCTGTGCAAACAGCTTGTGGCGGTGCATCATCTGCTTCTGGTCCTTTTTACTGCCCTGGCGATCGTAAAGTGTATATGGATTTAGCTTTTTTTGAAGAATTAAAAAGTAGATTTGGTGCAAAAGGTGGCGATTTTGCCATAGCATACGTTATCGCCCATGAAATTGGACATCACATTCAAACTTTAATGGGAACATCTTCTAAAATGCGCCAAATGCAGCAAGGAAAAAGTGAGACTGAAGCCAATAAACTTTCTGTAGCATTAGAATTACAAGCCGATTTTTATGCTGGAGTTTGGACGCATTATAATCAAGCAAATCTAGATACTGGAGATATTGAAGAAGCTTTAAGCGCTGCAAATGCTGTTGGAGACGATGCCATTCAGAGTAAAATGCAAGGACATGTTGTTCCCGATTCTTTTACCCACGGAACTTCAGAGCAAAGAATGTATTGGTTTAACAAAGGTTTTAAAAGCGGAGATATTACCCAAGGCACTACATTTGAAGAAATTCGATAATACATAAACCAAATATAATAACCACCAGAAAAGCATGACTTAATCGTCGTGCTTTTTTTTATAAACCATATAAGTTATATAAGTTTTTTTTTGAAGCCATATTGTTGTTTTCCTAAACTGGAGAAAGAACATATTAGAAGCTGTATATATGAATTGTTACAAACATTTCTCTTAAAGATTCTTTAAAAAAAACTCAAATCACTTAAATGAACTTATATGGTTTACAAAAAAATAAAAGCACAAAAAAAGCCTTGAATTACTTCAAGGCTTTAAATCTGGGTGGCTGACCGGGTTCGAACCGGCGACCCGCGGCACCACAAACCGCTACTCTAACCAGCTGAGCTACAACCACCATTTTTCTGCTTAGCGAGTGCAAATATAGAACAAAGGTTCAGTTCTACAAAGAAAAAAATGAAAAATTTTCATAAAAATTAAATCAAATTTTCTAAGCTATTGACTGCCAAACATCTTTCAACTGTAAAACCTTCAGCAAAATCTTTCCCAACTAGCCTTCCTAAGTCCTGCGCACGATAATTTAAGCTTTCTAAAAAGTTTTTGCTCGTAATTGGCGTTGCAGGTTCCTTTGAATTCGGATCGTAAAATTGTGTTTTGTATGCTAAAACTGCTTCTATCTTTTTTTCTTCAAATCCTGTAATGTCTACAACAAAATCAGGTTCTAAGTTTTTCCATTGAATATAATGGTAAACGACGTTTGGTCGCCAAGCTTCCTGTTTTTCTCCATCAAGAGTAGTTTCTATTTTCATTAAACCAGACAAAAAGCAAGAATCAGAAACCAATTTGCTTCCTTTTCCGTGATCAATATGGCGGTCGTCAATTGCATTGCACAATACAATCTCAGGTTTGTATTTGCGAATCATTTTAATGACTTCCAACTGATGCTTTTCATCGTTAACGAAAAAACCGTCACGCATACGTAAATTTTCGCGTACAACAACGCCTAAAATGGCCGCAGCATCTTTTGCTTCCTGATCTCTAGTTTCTGCTGTACCGCGCGTTCCTAATTCGCCACGCGTTAAATCAACAATCCCCACTTTTTTCCCAAGAGAAACTTCTTTTAAAATGGTTCCAGCACAACCTAATTCTACATCGTCTGGATGTGCGCCAAAGGCTAGTATATCTAATTTCATAGTTTTTTATTTCATGTTTTTTTTTGTTTCAGGTTTCAAGTTTTACGCTTTGACCTAAAATCAGTGCTTTTGTTTCTCATTTCAGATTTACGTTCCAATTAGCAACTTGAAACATGAAACCTGAAACTTGAAACTATTTTTTCAAAACCCTCTTCATCGTCATCGACTTATTGACGCTTTCTTCCCATTCTTTTTCAGGAATACTTTCTTTAGTAATACCGCATCCCATATATAAAATGGCTTTATCTTCCTGAATCTGCATGCATCGTAAATTTACAAATAAATCAGAACTAGAATTATTTCCTGTAAAACTGTTGTTTAATTCACCCAGAAAACCGCTGTAAAAAGTACGCTCGTAATTTTCATTTTCTAAAATAAAAGCTTTTGATTTCTTTTTTGGAAGTCCACAAACGGCTGGCGTAGGATGCAAAGTATCAATTACTTCTTCTAGAGTCGAATTATCTTTTAAAACTCCCGAAATATCCGTTTTAATATGCCAAATCGATCCTGCTTTTAAACTGTAAGGTTCTGAAACTACAACCGAAGCAGCAAATTCGCGAAGGCGTTTTACTATAAAATCCGTTACAAACTGCTGTTCGTCTTTTTCTTTTTGCTGCCAAACGATTTCTATTTCCTGATTGTCTTTCTGCGTTCCCGCCAAAGCCATAGTTTCAAAAACATTTCCGTTTGCTTTTAGAAGTTTTTCTGGAGTTGCTCCCATCCAAAGTCCGATTTTAGGATGAAAAAAACAATAGCAGAAAGTTGCAGGATAAAGCTGTACCAAGTGCTGAAAAGTTTCGATAAAATCAAATTCAGACAAAGGCACTTCTTCACTTCGCGATAAAACCACTTTTTTGAATTCTTCATTTTTTATAGCCTGAATTCCTTGCGCCACTAAATATTCATATTGAAATTTAGCTTCAGGATCAAAATTCAAATCGTCGATCTCGATTGGATCAAAAGAAGTCGTTACTTTTTCTGCGGTAATAATTTCCGATTCGTTTTCGGGAATTAAAATCAGCTGTTTTTCGTCAAAAGAAGCAAAAACAAAACCTTTTTCGCTGTAATCCGAAATGGTATATAAAGTATTATTTTGCTGTAAAATCCCAACGTAGTTTGATGTGTTGGGTTTTGAATAAAGTACAAAGGGTAAATTTTGTTCTTTATGATTTTTAATTTTTAAGACAAATGAATTCATGATTTATTCGCTTTTCTTTCTATCCAAAACCATATTAGTCAATTTACAAAGGGAAACTAAATTCCCTTCTTCATCGGTAATTTTGATTTCCCAAAGATGAAGACTTCTTCCTTTATGAATAATTCTGGCCGTTCCAAAAACATAACCTTCACGAATACTTTTGAGGTGATTTGCCGAAATTTCGATCCCTCTTACCTCCTGCTCTTTCGGATTGATAAAAAAGAAAGAAGCTGCACTACCAACACTTTCTGCCAAAGCAACAGAAGCGCCTCCGTGCAATAATCCCATTGGTTGGTGAACACTTGGATTTACTGGCATTTTTGCAGTTAAAAAATCTTCTCCAGCGTCAATATATTCTATTTTTAGCGTTTCCATCAATGTGTTTTTAGAAAACTCATTACAGCGCGCCAAAATCTGCTCTTTTGTATAATTCATTAAAATAAACTTTAAAATCGTAAAATTAAAGAAAGATAAGACACAAATCGAAAAATAGCTTTCTAAAATTAAAAATCAACTTCAAACTTGTCAGTTTTTTGCTATTTTTACAAAAACAATTAAAATCAATCTTTGGCTTTTTTGCCACAGATTACACAGATTTTCACAGATTATTTTTTTATGCACCAAGCAAAAAATCATTCTAATCCTTTTATCCCGATAGCTATCCGGAGTGGCAAAAAAACTATCTAAATGCGTCAATACTTTTTACTTTTTATTTTCGGAATAATTCTGGCTTTCAGCTCTTGCAGAACTGATTTTGATACTGTTGCAAGTTCAGGAGATCTAAAGTTTTCAAAAGACACCGTTTATTTAGATACTGTTTTCAAAAATATTGGCTCAAGCACTTATCAATTAAAAGTCTACAATCAGAGCAAAAATGACATTTCGATTCCAGTTGTGCAATTTAAAAAAGGGTTAAATTCTAAATACAGAATGACCGTTGACGGAATGACAGGCAAGAACGGTAAGATTTTCAACAACGTTACACTTTTAGCAAAAGACAGTCTGTACATTTTTATAGAAACCACAGCTGATATTACAGACGCCAATCCAGCCGATTTTTTATATACCGATGAAATTCAGTTTGACAGCGGTGCAAATCTTCAAGAAGTGGCTTTGGTGACTCTAATTCAGGATGCTGTTTTTTTATATCCAAATCAAAATCCTGACGGAACTAAAGAAAAAATCAAAATCGACGGTAAAGATGTTGACGGATTTTATTTGAGTGAAAATGATTCTGCAAACGGAAATGAACTTCTTTTTACAAACGAAAAACCATATGTAATTTATGGCTACGCAGGAGTTCCGGAAAACAAAACAGTAACTTTTGAAGCTGGCGCTAGAGTTCATTTTCATGCCAATTCTGGATTATATGTAGGTAATAAAGCTTCGCTTCAAATTAACGGAACCGTTTCTACAACAGACAAACTAGAAAAAGAAGTTATTTTTGAAGGCGACCGATTGGAATCTCTGTATGATGATATTCCAGGACAGTGGAAATCTGTTATTTTTGAAAAAGGCAGCTTAAATCATGCTGTGAATCATCTCACTTTAAAAAATGCCATTATTGGTTTAGATTTTAGAAGTCCTTCAAATACTGTTGAAATTAAAAACTCACAAATTTACAATTGTGCGGAGTACGGAATTCTAGCTCAAAACGCACAAATTAACGGAGAAAACATTGTTGTTAATTACGCAGGTTTAGCAAGTTTATCTTGTGTTTATGGCGGAAATTACAATTTTACACATTGCACTTTTAACAACAATTGGTCAGGGAGCGCTCAATTTGCAGTGAATTTAAGCAACTATATGGCAGGCGCAACTCCAGAAACCAATCCGTTGACGAATGCCACTTTTAACAACTGTATTATTTATGGTTCGGCTTCAAACGAATTTAATTTAGACAAAAATACAACTGCGCCATTTGTTTATCAATTGAACAATTGTTTATTGAAGTTTAGCGGTTCTACAACAAATTCGTTATACCAATTTAAAACTGATACGGAACATTACAATACTATTATTTTGAATGAAAATCCAAAGTTTTATAATGTTGCTGAGAATAAATTCAATATCGATAAAACTTCTGCCGCTTTCGCAAAAGGGAATCAGGCATACATAATTCCTACTGATATTTTAGGAATTACCCGAACTTCTCCACCAGATTTGGGTGCTTATCAGAGTGCTGAATTTCCTAAATAAGTTTTTTTTCTTTGCGCTAAATATTTTTTTCTCGCAGATCTGGCAGATTAAGCAGATTATTAAACTGCTTTAAGATTTACACAGATTTTAAACTAAAAATTGATAGAATCTGCTCAATCTGCCAGATCTGCGAGATAACAATCTCTTTTTTTACGCAGATTTATTCAACTAAAATCTGCTGAAATCTAAACAAATCTGCGTGAAACAAAACTTTTTAATTTCTCTTAAATGAAAAAAATCCGCAAAATCTGCAAAATCTGCGGGAGCAATTATTTTAAGTCTTTCATCAAATTCTAATCAAAAAAAGAAATAAGAAATCACCTCAATCCATTAAAAATAAAAACCTTCACAACATTAAAAATCAAAAAAACTTTGTGCCTTTGTGCCATTGTAGCAAAAAGAAAAATTCTGCCAAAAAAAAGCAGTTTTAACTTTTTTCTAAAGACTTTGTTATCAAATTTGCGCCTGCTATTTATTTAAACTAAATTTGCAGCTCAATACAACAAACTACACAAAAAAAATGATCCATTTCTTTGAAAACCAAAGCAAAACTGTTTTTGCCGTACAAACGCAAAACGAAATTTCAGCTCAAGACATTTCAAAATTAAACTGGCTTTTTGCCGACGCAAACAAGATCGAAAAATCTGCATTGACAGGCTTTTTTGTTGGTCCGCGCGCCACTATGATCACACCTTGGAGTACTAATGCAGTAGAAATCACTCAAAACATGGGTATTGACGGCATTATCAGAATCGAAGAATTTCATCCTGCAACAGAAGATTTTACCGATTTTGACCCAATGCTTTCTCAGAAATTCAACGAATTAGATCAGGAAATTTTCACGATCAACATTCAGCCAGAACCAATTTTGGAAATTGAAGATATTGCGACTTACAACAAAGTTGAAGGTTTAGCTTTAAGCGAAGAAGAAGTTGATTACTTAAATAATCTTTCAACAAAACTGGGAAGAAAACTAACTGACTCTGAAATTTTTGCTTTTTCTCAGGCGAATTCAGAGCACTGCCGTCACAAAATTTTCAACGGAACTTTTGTAATTGATGGCGAAGAAAAAGAGACTTCTCTTTTCAAATTAATCAAAAAAACATCACAGGAAAACCCTAACGATATTGTGTCTGCTTACAAAGACAATGTTGCTTTTGTAAAAGGACCAAAAGTGCAGCAATTTGCACCAAAATCTGCTGACAAACCAGATTTTTATGAAGTAAAAGAATTTGATTCTGTTATTTCATTAAAAGCAGAAACACACAATTTCCCAACAACAGTTGAGCCTTTCAACGGAGCTGCAACAGGATCTGGAGGAGAAATTCGTGACCGTTTAGCTGGTGGACAAGGTTCTTTGCCTTTGGCCGGAACTGCTGTTTACATGACTTCATATTCTCGTTTGAACGATGACAGAAAATGGGAAAATGCGGTTGAAGAAAGAAAATGGTTGTACCAAACGCCAATGGATATTTTAATCAAAGCTTCAAACGGAGCTTCTGATTTCGGAAATAAATTTGGTCAGCCGCTTATTACTGGTTCTGTTTTAACTTTTGAACACGAAGAAGAAAACAGAAAAATTGGTTACGATAAAGTAATCATGCAAGCGGGTGGAATTGGTTACGGAAAAGTAGATCAGTCTATTAAAAACAAACCAAAAGAAGGCGATAAAATCGTTATTTTGGGTGGAGAAAATTATAGAATCGGAATGGGTGGTGCTGCAGTTTCTTCAGCAGATACAGGAGCTTTCGGTTCAGGAATCGAGTTAAATGCAATCCAACGTTCTAACCCGGAAATGCAAAAACGTGCTGCAAACGCAATTCGCGGATTAGTAGAAAGCGACAATAATCCAATTGTTTCTATTCACGATCACGGAGCGGGTGGACACTTAAACTGTCTTTCTGAATTGGTGGAAGAAACGGGAGGTTTAATCGATTTAGATAAATTACCGGTTGGTGACCCAACACTTTCTGCAAAAGAAATTATCGGTAACGAATCTCAGGAAAGAATGGGATTGGTTATTGGCCAGAAAGATATTGATACGTTACAAAGAATTGCCGACAGAGAGCGTTCTCCAATGTACGAAGTTGGAGATGTAACTGGTGATCACCGTTTTACATTCCAATCTAAATCTAACGGTTCGAAACCAATGGATTATGCTTTGGAAGATTTCTTTGGAAGTTCTCCAAAAACAATTATGACAGATAAAACTGTTGACAGAAAATATGCTGACGTTGCTTACAACTCTGCAGATTTCGAATCGTATTTAAAAGACGTTTTACGTTTAGAAGCCGTTGCATCTAAAGACTGGTTAACCAACAAAGTTGACCGTTGTGTTGGCGGAAAAGTGGCGAAACAGCAAAATGCAGGTCCGTTACAATTGCCATTGAATAATGTAGGTGTAATGGCTTTAGATTATTTAGGAAAAGAAGGAATCGCAACTTCTATCGGGCACGCTCCTATCGCGGCTTTGATTGATCCTGCTGCAGGTTCTAGAAATGCTATTGCAGAATCTTTATCAAACTTAGTTTGGGCTCCAATTATCAATGGAATAAAAGGTGTTTCGCTTTCTGCAAACTGGATGTGGGCTTGTAAAAACGAAGGTGAAGATGCTCGTTTATACGAAGCTGTTCAGGCTTGTTCTAATTTTGCTATCGAATTGGGAATCAATATTCCGACAGGAAAAGATTCACTTTCGATGAAACAAAAATATCCAAACGATGAAGTAATTGCGCCAGGAACGGTTATTATTTCTGCTGCTGGAAACTGTACAGATATTAGAAAAGTTGTTGAACCTGTTTTACAAAAAGACGGAGATTCAATCTATTATATCAATTTATCTCAGGATACTTTCAAATTAGGAGGTTCTTCTTTTGCACAAATTAGAAACACAATCGGAAACGAAACTTCTACTATTAAAGATACGGCTTTCTTCAAAAATGCATTTAATACGATTCAGGAATTAATTGTTGAAAACCAAATTTTAGCTGGACACGATATCGGAAGCGGTGGTTTAATCACTACTTTATTAGAAATGTGTTTTGCTGATGTAAATCTGGGAGCTAAAATTGATTTCAGCGCTTTCGCGGAAAAAGATTTATTGAAAATCCTTTTCGCAGAAAACATCGGAATTGTATTCCAGGCAAACTCAAACGAAGCAGTTGAAGCAAGATTAAAAGCTAATGGCATTGAATTCTTCAAAATTGGTTCAGTTCAAAGCACACCAAGTTTGGAATTTGGAATTTATAATTTGGATATTGCGAAGTACAGAGACATTTGGTTCGAAACTTCTTATTTATTAGATCAAAAACAATCTAAAAACGGAACTGCTAAAGCACGTTTTGAGAACTATAAAAATCAGGCTTTAAATTATACTTTCCCAGCTCATTTTACTGGTAAAGCGCCAGTAATTGACGCTTCTAAACCAAGACCAAAAGCGGCTATTATTCGTGAAAAAGGAAGTAATTCTGAGCGTGAAATGGCAAATGCTATGTACTTAGCAGGTTTTGACGTAAAAGACGTTCACATGACTGATTTAATTTCGGGTCGTGAAACTCTTGAAGATATTCAGTTTATCGGTGCAGTTGGAGGATTCTCTAATTCAGACGTTTTAGGTTCTGCTAAAGGTTGGGCTGGAGCTTTCTTATACAACGAAAAAGCAAAAACAGCTTTAGACAATTTCTTTAAAAGAGAAGACACTTTATCTGTCGGAATCTGTAACGGATGCCAGTTGTTTATGGAATTAGAAGTAATTAACCCAGAACACGACGTTCACGGAAAAATGCTGCACAACGACAGTAACAAACACGAAAGTATTTTTACTTCTGTAAAAGTTCAAGAAAATAATTCTGTAATGCTTTCTACTTTGGCAGGAAGTACTTTAGGAGTTTGGGTTTCTCACGGAGAAGGTAAATTTAATTTGCCAATGGGTGAAGAAAACTATAACATTGTTTCTAAATATGCTTATGAAGGATATCCTGCAAACCCTAACGGTTCTCATTATGATGTAGCTATGATGTGTGACAAAACAGGAAGACATTTGGTTACAATGCCTCATATTGAGCGTTCTACTTTCCAATGGAACTGGGCATACTATCCAAAAGACAGAAATGACGAGTACACTCCTTGGCATGAAGCTTTTGTTAATGCCAGAAAATGGCTTGAGAAAAAATAAAAATATTTTATAATTAAAGCGCTTGAATTATCAAGTGCTTTTTTTTTGCCACGAATTGCACGAATTTACACAAATTAATTCATGTCAATTCGTGCAATTCGTGGCAGAAAATATCTCGACGCTATCCCTAAGTCGAGGCATTTTTAACGTTTAAAAGCTGTAGCCACTCCTGTTACAACGCTTGCTGTGCCGAAGGCAAATAAACCAGATGCAATAGCATTTTGTCCAGAGAAAAATTGGCTTTCACGAATTGCATTGCTAAAGAATGTTCCGCCGGCAAGACCAGCTATTAACCCCAAGCCAATTGTTCCTATAATCCACCAAGGCTCTGGGTCTGGCGGTAACGGAGGATTTTTAAAAAAACGTTTCCACCATCCAGGATATTTGGTACCGCACCATCCCATTGCTAAAAAGAAAGCTGTTTCCATTTTATTTTATTTTAAATAATGCCTACTCATCTGCTTTTCGGCTTCCGCATTTTTTTAATAGGATAAAATTAGCAGATGCAATTCACAACCAGCCAATAGAAATTCCTGTTTTTAAACGGGGAAAAAACACCTTTTTTAAATGTAGTTATTAAATCAAAAAAATAACATATAATATTCGATTCCGAAGATTTTTCGTTCTTATTGCTAGTGTAATTAAACTATATTAGCCAACGAAATCAGCCATTAGATTTTTTAAAGCCCAAAAACAAAAACCTACAGAGAATGAAATTTTTAAAACTACTTTTTATCTGCAGTATTTTCTTTACTGCGTTACAATCAAATGCCCAAGTTGAAGTAAATCAGATTAAACACAACTCAAAAGACCGATTTATTACCACCACAATTGGATATCCAGTTTCTGGAACTTTTGCACCGATAGGTCAAAAAGACCCCATTACAGTATTAAATCCAGATGGAACTGGTTATATTCAATCAGAAGATTTAAGCAAACAAAAAATCAATTGGGGAATAGAATGTACAGAAGAAGGCGTTCCTGTTTTTAAAGAAGGTTTCAATAGTGCTTCTTACACATTTTGGTACAGACCAACTGATGGAGAAGAATGGTATTACTCTCAATTTTCTATTCATTTTGCCAAGAAAAAAATGTTTTTAATGGGCGAAAGAGTAAAAATATATGAGGATTATAATGTACAATAGCCATAAAAAAGCTTTTCCAAATTAAATTTTTCTTGATTTTTTAGAAATTTTACAGCAAAAAAGAAAACGTTTTCGTTGATTTTTAATAGTCTATATAATTTTTCCCATTAAATTTTACAAAACTGAAAATCATACCTAAATTTTATTTAATTTGCAATAAAATTCAATATATTAAACATGGTTTCAATCACACGCCTTTTTGATTTTCCCTATTATCAACAAGAAACTTACAACCTTCCAGTTGCTCTCGCAACCAAAAAAAATGGAGCCTGGGAGAAAACATCTAGCCAAGAATATATTGCAAAAGCAAATGCTATTTCTAGAGCATTATTACGCATGGGCGTTCAGAAAGATGATAAAATAGCTTTAATTACTTCCAACAATAGAACGGAGTGGAATATAATGGATATTGGTATTTTGCAGACTGGTGCTCAAAATGTCCCTATTTATCCAACAATTGCAGAAGAAGACTACGAATATATTTTAAATCATAGTGGCAGTATTTACTGTTTTGTTTCTGATACAGAAGTATTAAAGAAAGTAAATGCTATTAAAGCAAATGTTCCAACTTTAAAAGAAGTGTATTCATTTGACGAAATTGATGGATGCAAACATTGGACAGATTTACTTTTGGCTGGTGAGGACGAAAGTAACCAAAACGAAGTAGAAGCTAGAAAAGACAGTATTCAGACCGACGATCTGGCAACTATTATTTATACCTCAGGAACAACAGGAAGACCAAAAGGTGTAATGCTTTCTCATAAAAATATAGTTTCAAACGTACTAGACAGCGCGCCAAGAATTCCGTTTGATCCAGGAAAAAGTACAGCTTTGAGTTTCTTACCAATCTGCCATATTTTTGAGAGAATGATTTTGTACATCTATCAATATTATGGTGTTTCGGTATATTTTGGAGAATCAATAGAAAAAATCAGCGATAACTTAAAAGAAGTTCGTCCAACAGTTATTACTGCTGTACCGAGACTTTTAGAGAAGGTTTACGATAAAATTTATGCAAAAGGTGCTGACTTAACCGGAATCAAGAAAAAACTATTTTTCTGGGCAATTGATTTAGGTTTAAGATATGAACCATACGGGGCCAACGGTGCTTGGTATGAATTTCAATTAAAAATTGCCCGCAAACTAATTTTCAGCAAATGGAAAGAAGGTTTGGGCGGAAATTTAGATTTAATGGTTTCTGGAAGTGCTGCATTACAGCCACGTTTAACGAGAGTTTTTGCTGCCGCAGAAATTCCAGTAATGGAAGGTTACGGACTCTCTGAAACTTCACCCGTAATTGCAGTAAATGACCAGAGAAATAAAGGATTTAAGATTGGAACTGTCGGAAAAGTGATTCGCAACGTTGAAGTTAAAATTGCCCAAGATGGAGAAATCTTATGTAAAGGGCCAAATGTAATGTTGGGCTATTATAAAGATCCAGAGAAAACAGCAGAAGCGCTAATTGATGGTTATTTTCATACGGGAGATATTGGAGAAATTGACAGCGAAGGCTTCTTGAAGATTACCGATCGTAAAAAAGAAATGTTCAAAACTTCTGGTGGTAAATATATCGCACCTCAATTGATCGAAAATGCAATGAAACAATCTCGTTTTATTGAGCAGATTATGGTTATTGGGGAGGGCGAAAAAATGCCAAGTGCTTTTATTCAGCCAAACTTTGAATTTGTAAAAGAATGGGCTAAAATTCACAAAATTAGTTTAGGAAATTCCACAGCCGAAATCGCTTCCAATCCGCAAGTAATTAAACGTATTGATGCTGAAGTTGAAGAAATCAATAAAAAATTTGGACATTGGGAACAAATCAAACGTTTTGAATTAACTCCAGACGTTTGGTCTATAGATGGTGGACAACTTACTCCTACTCTAAAATTAAAACGTAAAATCATTAAAGAAATCTATAAAGATCTTTACGGAAAAATCTACGGAAACAATTAATCAAAATAATATAACCAAAAGTAAAACGGCTGTCTGAGAAGACGGCCGTTTTTTTGTTTATAAAAGAATGCTTTTATAAAAAAGTTTTGAATTATAAATAATCTAAAAGTCTTTCTATTAAAACTTGTCTTATTTTGATATAAATAAAACTTTTAGTGTCTATGTAAAAGCAATGGTTTTCTTTAAATTCATAAAAGTAAGAAATTACTACTTTTATTTAAGATTAACCAATTTAAAACTAGACCTCATGTCCAAATTTTCAGAGCAGGTTCATATTTCGATTAGTTCCTTCGAAAAAAATATTATTTATTATGATTTGAAGCTTTCGCAACAAATGGCCGACCACCATTATTTTTCTTTTGTATGGCAGTACACCGGCAAGGCAGTTATAGAACCTGAAGACCAAGAAAAAGCAATCAGTAAATATAATGGCAGTGAAGTGATTTTTACTTTTAAAGTCAATGGAATCAAACTGATGTGCAAAGGAATTATCAACGGTTTAGAATCTATAGATCTTCACGGGAGTCCAGCAGGGCTTCATGTTTATGGAATAAGCCATACGGTACTTCTGGATGATCTGAAGAAATCTAGAATATTTATGAATAAAAACCTGCAACAAATCGCTCTTGAAATCTTTGCCGAAACAAGTTCTGGAGAATTTTATCAGCGTGATGCTATTGTACCAACTCATACCAAAGTATTCAGTAATAAAGCTCAGTATAATGAAACAAGCTTTAATTTTATGAAAAGGCTTTCTGCACGGTACGGACAATGGTACTATTTTGACGGAATGAGAATGCAGTTTGGCCAAACTAAAGCTAGTAAGGTAAAGCTCATTAACGGATCTTCACTACATCAGTTTAGAATAAAAACCAAGCTTGCCTCCCATTTGGCATCATTGGGAAGTTATGATTATAACACTGCTAAAAGTATTAAAAACAGTGCTGAAAAATCATCATCTGCCAACAGAGACAGATTTTCGGTCTCTGCAGTGTTTAATCAGGGGTCTATAACTCGAAGAGATTTAAGCATAGGCGCTTATACCAATAACGCCAACAATAAAGAAGAAATTGATGAAATGATCAGGCTAGAGACAGCTTCTCGGGATGCCAATAGCGTTTTTTACGGCGGAATTTCATATTATCCCATCGGTGTGGGACAGGTTTTTACGATTCAGAACAAAACCGTCGAACACGAGCTGATAGCTATAGAAGTTCACCACTATTCTGAGGTAAACGGCAATTATAGTTGTGAGTTTAAAGCAATTCCTGCAGAGGTCGCTGTTCCGCATTATACTGATGCAGGAATATTTGCTTCTGCTGATAGTCAGCCTGCCAGAGTAGTAGATAACAACGATCCAGAAAAAATGGGACGCATAAAAGTTGAATATTACTGGGGTCACAGATACAATGAAAGCGACTGGATGAGAATGATACAGCCCCACTCAGGTAGAGGAAAAGGATTTTATTTTATTCCTGAAATCGGCGAAGAAGTTTTGGTAGGTTTTGAAGGTGGTAACTTTGAATGTCCTTATGTAATGGGAACACATTATAATGGTGCTGCTACTTCTGGTTACGAAACTCCGCAAAATGACTTAAAAGTAATACAAACCCGTAGCGGCAATCGAATTATTTCTAATGATGAAACAGGAGATGTGACTATTGAAAGCCAGAAAGGACAAACCATAGCGGTAATTCACGGTGACGGAAACATCAAATTTAAAGCGCCAAAAAATATAGAGTTTGAGGCTGGAGAAGATTTTATTGTAAATGCAGGCAGAAATATTAGCACAAGCGCGGGGCAGAATATTTCTGAAAGTGCTCTTACTAATAAATCGACTAATGTTGGAGGCATTCTACATACAAATGTTGGAGGAGATAATCTACTTAAAGTCTTTGGCGATTGTCATGAAGATATTGAAGGCAACCTAAATTCAGATATTAAAAAGGATAAAAATTATATCGTTGCTGGAAAAAGTATTGTTCAAAGTGAAAATGGACATGAATTTCATTCGGATAAAACTATCAAGAACAATAGTTCCGAAGATACAAGACAAAATTAAATTGACAGCATATAACAAACTCAAGAAATGACCAAAACAAGACGTGTTGGCGGTAATGCAACTTATATTACCAGAGGAGTTTCGAAAGAATTTGCCAATGAAATCGAAATAAACTCAAACGGGCGCATTGAGTATAATGCCCCTGAATATAGCTATGGAGAACCTGAGGCTAGACCAATTAGTGAAGAACCACAAAAAGCTTTCTCAGGCTGGTGGAGTCCAGACTATGAAGGAATAAGGAATATGCCAGAGCAGGATTCTAACTGGCCAAAAGCCTATTTAGAAGAGACCGTTTATTTTCAGTTGAACGTAAGTGAGAGTATTCCAGTTGGTACAAGCATAACATTTCAGCTTTGGGACAAGGACAACCCTTTTAATGACCTCACCATATTTGATGATGCAAAATTGGACGGAAAAAGGGTTTACAAAACCGCTATGGTGAGAAATGTAAACGGACAGCACAGAATAACAATAGAACTATATTTGAACCCAAAATGGGATATTGATATTAAAAAAGATGAAAAATTAAGCGTAAATAGCTGTCTTGAATTTTATTGGACTTGGAAATACCATAATACTTACTGGAAATCTAAAAATAATATACTTGATGTATATCGTTCTAAAACAACTTTGTTTATAAAGCCGGCTATAAGCGACAAAAGATACGGACTGCCAGAAATCTATGCAAACAATGGTTCTATTATCGTCTACGCCATTGACAAACTTTCTGATGGTACAATTAAAAAGTTTTCGACCATTAGACTTCGAACCATAACCACTTTTAAATTTCAGGCAGACATAAATAAATTTAAAAGAGAAATTTATAATGAAGCGATCAACCTTGAAACCAATAAATTGGAATCTGCAAATTATGAAGTAGAAGAAATGACTAGTTTTTTTTATACTAGAAAAAATGCCTCTCAGATTTACATTGATGAAAATATAATTGAAGTGCCAATTGAAGCGAGAGGAAAACTAGCTGTGAAGAATTTTGGAACTAAAGTTATAAAATTTGCTAAAGAAGCCGCTAAAGTCTATGAGCAGATTGAGATATTGAAAGAAATGAAGGAAATGATTCCGGAACTAAGCAGCAACGAAAAATTTAATATGCCTTCGTTATCTACTTTTGTTGGGTTTGTGCCTCAATTGGCTGTATTTGCTTTCGGTGTAGAAGTGATAGGCTGGATGGTAAAAGGTTCGCTTAAAGAATCGAATGATATTGTTGACGAAAGTATGTGGGCAGATTGGCAAAACGCAAAAGCTAAGGGATTAAAGAATGCACAAAATTTTATTAGTAGTTATTGGGCAATAGATAAAGAGTTTAGATTTATTTATGTAAGCAAAGAAATGCTGGACAATCTTTTAAAAGGAAAATTTAAAACAAAAGATGAATTTATAAAATTAAATAATATGGATCAAACTGATAAAAGTTATGTAGTTGCTACTCACAATATGTACGATGAATCTACGAAGAAAATATTTACAATAGTAGACAGCATTTTTATTAATGTTTAAAGAGATTTTGTTATTTATTTTGTTCCCACAAAGTTAAAAAAAAAAAAAAAAAAAAAAAATAGAAGTATCCAATGAAAAAAAAAATTTTTTTAATCGCTATATTATCTCTAGTATTTATATATGTAGCCTATTCTTATTTTCAAAATTCTATTACTGTTTTTAATGATAGAGAATATAATCATGATTGCAAGAAAATGCCTTTTGGCGACAGTTTAATGATTTATATACCTTATAAAATAATAATTTCAAACAATACACTTAGATTAATTAATATAGAGAGAATAGATGATGAAAATTATGCCAGAAACTCACCTATTTATAGAAATTTGATTTTTAATAAAGATGGATTTGAAATTACAAATAATTTTGAAAGAGATTCTGAAATTAATTATCTAAGATATAAATATAGAAAAACAATTTTTCCATTTACAAAACGGACTTTCTATTATTTTAAAGGCGTGCCTATTAAATACAAAATCGGAAATAAAGATTTTGATTTGATTCAAAAACAATTGAGTGATTTGAAGATAACTTATGATATCAAAATTAGTAAAAAATATATAGACAGCCTCTATGAGGTCAATAATAAAAAAAGATTTAATGTGAATTTTGAAAATTCAGCATATCGATTTATGCCAGAATATATAATGGCTAAACTTAATGATAAAAAACAAAAACATGTAAAAGTTATTGATTCATTGAAATGTTTAAATAAGCAGGAACAAGTAGAATATTTACTTAAAGCTGGAAGAACTAATATTAAAGTTTTATTAAATGATTTTTAAATAAGCATATGACTAGTTCGAGCGTCACGTTCGTACACACAATCAAATTGAGTAGAACTTACCATATTGAAACACTCACAGTGGCGAGATCATATCAAGATTTTGTACAAAGTGATTGGGCGATTAAAAATAACTTTAGAAGTTTGAAATTAAATAAGGAAATGTTAGAAAAATTATTGAAAGGTGAAATTAAAAATCTGGAAGAACTAAAAAAGCTAAGAGATAATCTTATATCTAAAAATTATAATGAATATCAATCAACACTTAACTACACAGCTTTTTACACAACAATCTATAATAAAGAAATAGAAGACGATTATGCTTTTATCGATTCTATTTTTGTAAACCAGTAAATAAATGAAAAAACATCACTTATTAAATTACATGATAACATGCTTATCACTAGCGTCTTGTGACAATATTGAACCTCTTAAAATTAAACAAATAAGTTCAAAGGAAATTGTAACATTTTTTGTAAACACAGAAAATGGTTTAGATAAAAAAGATAGTATATCAATTATTATACCTACTGAATTTGAATTAAAGTTAAATACATCAAAAGTTAGGGTGCTAGATTTAAATTACATTTTAAATAAAAGACGATTAATGGATGATTTTTTTGAGTATCAAGTTTACAATAAAAAGAACAGACAAAAACCTATTTATTCTTTAAAACCATATTTGAATGATAATCCTCTAAATATTATTATAAAGGAAAGAAATCATTTAATATCAAAAGATGATGCCAATGGTTTATTAAAAAAATATAATATTAAAAAGTCTGTCAATAATTTAAAGATAGGTGATACAATTAAATTGATACCCTTTGATCAATTACTAAAGGAAAATAAAAAAATACTTGATGAATTAAATAAGATTAATGATTCCATTTTTTTTAGAGTCACTTTAAAAGGAGGAGAAGTTTTGATAGTGAAACAGAAAATTAATTGGTAGATTATGAAGAAGTACCAGAAAATTTTAGTTATTATTCTAAGCTGTTTTTTACTTGTTATAGTTTGGTATCATTTAAAAACTCCTATAACTATTGAACAAGAAAGAGCAAGAGAGGTTCCTGTAAAATTCCATTTGGATAGAAATGATAAAGGCAAAAGATTAATTAATGTATACATACCTTATAAAATAACGATCTATAATAATAAATTGAATGAAATAACAATAACTTTTTTTAGTGATGGGGGCTGGGGTTTTGGAAATAATTTAATATATAACACTCAGGGAATGGAACTTAATGATTACAGACAGGTTCACTATGCCGAAAAATTTTGCGATACATATCTTAAATATCGAAGAACAATTTTTCCATTTTTTAGTAGAACCTTTTACTATTATAAAAAACATGTCTTTTTTGAAGATAGCTTAAAATACAATTTCCGAGAATTTGAATATGCTGAGTATTCTAAACAGCTAGAACTTTTGTCAAATGACCTTAAAATTCCAATTAAAAAATCAATAATTGATAGCTTGTATAAGTCTGATAAGAAAAAGAGACTTAATATCCACTTTGATGACTATAAACATCATGTTATTCCAATATTTATAGAATCTAGAATAGATACAAAAGAGCAAAGACTTGTAGATATATGTGATAGTATAAAATCGATGAATAAAGAGGAGTCAGTTATATATTTAAAAAAATATTTGATGACTAAACAAGAGTTTTTCTAATATAAATATGCCGACTAGCAAAATTCGAAGCTAGAAAATTAAAATATGCTTAAAATTTATTCAGAGACCTTGGTGTCCCTCTTACAAACACAGTCAAAATTAATCTCAAAAATCTGTATGTAAGTGAAATAGAATTTAAAAAATTTAATCAAATAACTATTAAGCAAGATCTAATAAAAAGATTTTGCAAATAATCACAAACTAAAAAATATGAAACTTATAATAATACTTATGCTATTAACACAGCAGTTCGTTTTCTCTCAACAAAAAAACAATGATTACCTACGTCTAGATAGTGATCTTTTTCAAGTTAAACTTAATTCAGTAAATTATAAATTTTCTGTTATAGCTAGTAAATATAAAAACCGTTTTGATCTCGCTCGAGATACAATCTTGAAAGAAGGAAATTATATAATTAAATACGATGATTTTTACACAAAATTCTCAGTTAATAAAGCAGGCAAAGTTGACGGAAAACTTGATAAAAAGTTTAAAAGTCAGGGAAAAGTATTTACAACTAAGCACCTAGTTAAAGATGGGTATATTTATAAAGCCACTACATATGACGGTACAGATAACTTAGTTAATGACAGTGATGTTTATTATTGTGAAGATATTATTGAAATAGTGATGATTTCAGCGAATGGCGAGAAAAAAATTACGATTGAAACCCCTGATAAAACTGAGATTAGAAAATATGACCAGAACGGTAATTTTTTAGATGAAGAAATATGGAATAAAGCAGGAATAGGTGGTTCTGACAAATAAAAAAGGATTTATAAAGAATCTTAAATCCGATCGCGCGGATTGCAATCCCGTAACGATAAGCAAACATTAAAAGCAAAAAATCGAAGCCAATCTTTGTGGGCACGGATTGCAAATCCGCGCGATCGAAAACAATTAAATCCGTGCCTACATCAATAAGAAATATTCAGCGCAAGAACAAGAATCAATCTTTGTGGGCACGGATTACAAATCCGCGATAATTAGACATTCATTTTCAGCATAAAAAACAGGTATTTCTACTTTAACCGCCAAACCAACAATCCCGTATTTTTAAGTTTTCTTTCAACTAAACCGAAAACTTATGCCTTGGACAGTTCTCGAACAATTATGGAAACGTGCTGTAAATCCTGAACATACAAATTCAGGCGATTCAAATTGGGACAATGAAGTTAAAACATTGTATAAGCTCGGTATTGGCATGGAAGATACTTTGTTGTTTTTATATGCTGAAAAGCCCGATTTTGAAAATTTTAAAAATTGGATAAACGGCAGAAAACGAGATACCGTTTACGAAGTCCAAGATTTAACCGAAAATGTATTGTCTGAACAAGATCTTGAATTCTGGAATGAAAACGGTTACATTGTAGTTAAAAATGCGATTTCTAAAGAAGATTGTGAAGCCACACAAAAGGCAATTTGGGAATATTTAAAAATGGATCCGAATAAAAAAGAAAGCTGGTACAAACGTCATGAAGACCAAAAAGGACTAATGCTTAATTTTTCGGATCATGAAACTTTAAATCGCAACCGCTTTTCGCCAAGAGTAAAAAAGGCTTACGAACAGCTTTATAAAACCGACAAAATCTACAAAACAATTGACAAAGTAAGTTTTAATCCGCCAGAAACAGAGCATTTCAAATTTCTTGGAAGTCCGCTTCACTGGGACATGAGTTTAAAAAAACCGCTGACTTTCGCTCTTCAAGGAATGCTTTATTTAACGGACTGCGGACCAGAAGATGGTGCTTTTCACTGTGTTGCGGGTTTTCATAATCAAATTAATCAGTGGTTAGATGAACTTGAGTCTGATGAAAATCCAAGAAACAAAGCCCTGCAAACTCTACAGTCAAAACCAATTATTGGTAATGCTGGCGATTTTATCATCTGGCACAACGCGCTTCCGCACTGCGCAACACCGAACAAAGGAGGAAAACCCCGAATGGTTCAATACCTGACTTATCTGCCCGATGATTACAATGCTGCAGGAGAATGGATTTAATATAAACAAGAAAACTGCAAACATAAATGTCTGCAGTTTTCTTCAGTTACCAATTATGCTTTTGATAACTTGAAAACAAATTAAATTCTAATTTTTAAGGCACCAATGCAAAATCTTGGCGATGTTTTTGGCATCGTCAATGCCTCTGTGGTGTGTTCCTTCTAAAGGAATCTTCAATAGCGCTAAAGCTCCATTCATTCCCATTGGTTTTACTAAACCAAATTTTTCTGCAAACATCGTTTTAACATTGATATGTTCATCTCCCATTGGATAAACAACTCCGAATGATTTACATTGTTTTTTAAGCATATTCAAGTCGTACTGACCGTAACTTGCCCAAGTGTACAAATCGGGATTGTATTCATCAACCAGCTGATTAATGGCTTCTTCAAAACTCACTCCATTTTCATCTAGTAAATCTTGGGTAATCGTGGTCAGTTTTGTACAAAACGGACTCACTGTGGAACGTTGCGGTTTGATTAGCAATCCTTTGTTTTTCGAAATTTCTCCAGTTTGAGTATCCAAAACTGCAAGACCAATTTCAATAATTTCATTTTCTTGCCCTTGCGGAACCGCACCTTGCCAACATGTGGCTTCAAAATCGATAATAATAATTTTATCTGTAGTTTTCATTTTTTTAAATTTTAGATTAAAACCATCAGCGTTTCCGTTGATGGTTTTCCTTATTTTACGAAGATTTCCTTCAATTGACCAATTACGTTTCCGCCTCCAGAAATTGTGATTTCCCCAATTTTATCCGCAATTTTTTCGACGTACTCCATCTCTTTCAATTTCCACAACATTTCGTTTTCTTCCATTAGCTTTGCTGTGTTAAGTAAACTTCTTGTTGCAGCGGTTTCTTCTCTTCTCATAATACTGTTTGCCTGCGCTTTTTTCTCGGCAACCAAAACCTGATTCATGATTTCTTTCATATCACCTGGCAAGATTACATCTCTAATTCCTGCATCAAAAATCACTAAACCTAAATCTTGGATTTTAGTTTTTGCTTCTTCCAAAATAGCATCGGCAATAGCATCTTTCTTTGACAATAATTCGTCTAAAGTCAATGCGCCCACAAAAGCTCTCAAAGCCAATTGCATTGCAACATACAATTGTTTTTCAAAGTCTTTGTTTTCGATCAAAGCTTTCATAATATCAACAACTTGATATCTCACAAAAAAGTTGATTCTTAATCCTGCTTTATCTTTTGTCAACAATTCTTGTCCAGAAATCTCAACTTGCTGTTGTCTCATATCGATTGTTTTGACTTCGATTGTAATCGCGTTATTCCAAAAATAATGGGTTCCAGATTTTAATTCTTTAACGAAATTCCCATTCACAAATAACAACGCTTTGTCATTACTTGACACAATGAATTTTCTTGTAAAATACCTCATCTTAGCATTTTCTAATAAGTTCACTGATATATTTTCAGTGATTTCAATCTTAGACAAATCTGCTTTAATGAATTCATTTTTTACAATTCCTTTCCAAAAAGCATACTTTCCTGGCAATAGAATTTCTTTGAAATTTCCTTTTACAAATTGTAATACAATTTCGTTATCGGCCACTTCAACCACTTCTAAAAGTGAAGCCAATATTTCATTTTGCAATAAAATATCTAATTCAAAAGGAGGCTGAAAAGATCCGTTTAAATCGTAAATCATAACATTTTTATCCCCAAAAATCCAGTGTAAACCTTCTTCTAATATTTTTAATAATTTTCTGTTTTCGAACACCAAGCCCACTTGGTAATTCTCGATTTTAATTCTTTTTATCATGGTTATATTTTTTTAACTTCTTGTTTATTTGTTTTATGTTTAAAGTTCTAAACCTGTAACTTCTCTTTATTCTATTCTCTTTATTCTATTCTCTTTATTCTATTCTCTTTCTAAATAAAAAAACCTCTTTGCCTTTCTCCTCTAAGAAAAACGGACGAATAGTTTGTTCTTTGTCTGTCTGAATTGTTTCTGATTCTATTTTATTGAAAGATTCCGCAGATTCGCTTAATAATCAAATCAAAAAGAAAACAACTTTTCAAAATACATTTCGATTCGCGCTGGCTTTATCAGAGTGTGAATTTCGAATTCTAAAAATTCTAATTTCACTGACAAAGACAAATCAGTTTTTTTTCTAATGGTCATCTTTTTAAGAGTGATGGTCTCTGGAAATACAGGTTTTTGAGGCCCGTTGACTTACCACTTCGTCCAATCAACCTAAGTTGATGCAGGATTCGAACCTGCAAATTTCTATTGCTCTAACCAGACTGAGCTATCGCATTACTGCGAATGGGACTCGAACCCATGACACATAGAGTGTGCGATAGTTTTTTGGAAAACCATCAAAACCTCCAAATCAAGTTGCATAGAAAAACATAATTCGCTTTCGCGGAAAGTTCCCTACAATGGTGCTATACAGAAACACGCAACTGGACTTGTTTGATATTTTTAATCAAAGCCAAAACTTTGATGTTTTTCATTTTATAAAAGAACTTATTTATTTCTTGAGCAAATATTCAAATCGTACTGCGCAATGATTTTGCGTAGTATAAAATTTCTAATTAAACTTTATCTGAATGTATATTGGAAGAGAATCCTGCCAGTCTAATTTCCTGGCAGTTTTCTTATTTCACGAAGATTATACTTCAATGGATCAATTCGCGCTAGCCGCTTGACAAAGCCATTATTTTTCTAGAAAACATATTTCTAAAACTTGCGAAAAGATTTTCATGCTTAGCTTTTTTGGCTGATTTTTTCTTTTTTTCAGAGCTGTTTTCTAAACTTTCTTTCTTCGCTTTAGCAGTTTTTTTAGCTTTAGCTTCTTCGATGCTTTCCAACTGCTTGATTTCTTCACTTCTAAATTTCTTAAAAGGACGCGGTTGAAAATCAACCAAAATTGCAGCCATGTTTATAGCATCTATGTTTGTCAAATCTGTCTCACCCTTAAAGAATGTTTCGATAGGTCTGAATTTATCTTTCTTCTCCTTGAACTTATTCTTCTTGGTTGGCTCAAAATCCATAGAAAAGAAGTTTCTAAAAACATTCAAGTCATCTGGAGTTGCGCCATCTTCGAAAATCATCCAACAGAAATCACGTAGTTTTCCACGAGAGGGTTTGTACAAGTAATCGAAGTGTTGTCCTTCTTTAGCTATTTCGTATTTCTTTTTAATCTCTTTTTTATACTGTTTTAATGTGTTGTTGTGCATGGTTATTTATTTTTAGTTGGTTATTGGAATCTCAGGAAAACTTAGTAATTCAGGGAATCCAATAACTTCAAAGGTTTGCATGCACCTCTACAGTATCAGAGTAACATCATGCAATTGACATTACTTTTTCCCAAAAAATTACCAATACTCCATAGTTTCATAAGCTTCGACTCTATTTCTCCAGCAGGAGAAAAAGAACTTTTACTAAATCGACCTCTATCTGTTTGATCAAAATGATGATCTGTCTTAATGGCTATTTTTTGATTCATTATTTATTTTTTACTTTTTAAAAATCTTTTGTGTCTTAGCGCCTTATTGGCAAATGAGCATAAAAAAAGCACCCAATTAAAGGTGCTCATCAAAGTTATAAGATAACATTCGTATCCTACTGCTCATAATGATGCACTTGTATTCTAATACCTCCAAAGGCCGACCCTGGCAATACTAATTCTATTTTATATTCTAAACTGAAACCCATTTTATATACTTTTTATATTTTTTAAATCATTTGTTTTTAAAACCTCGCTGAGATTTTGTTCAGCAAAGATAATATCGAAAAAATCAATTCTCCAAATTTATTTTTAACATAATTTTCTGATTATCAATAATTTAAATCCTACTTTTAAGCAAAGAAATTCCTGTCCGCTTATTTGTGCAGATTTCCATTTTATTTTAATTAATTGTCATTCATCCAATTACTCTCCAAGATTATTTTTTGTTATCTGGGTTAATCAACAAAGATTCTTTCATGTATTTTTTTTTAATATTTTTAATTTATACGTTAATTCTTATACTATTTTATCAAATTGAGCAATCCTAAAACTTTTAGGAAAGAGCTTAAAACAAAAAAAGCGTCCCAAATAAAAGGACGCTTTCTCTATATCTTAATTTTCGAATTTGATATTGCTACTTGCTTTTCTCTTCGAAAAAATACATACTGCATCCATAATTTTTCACCAAGGCAAATCCTGCCAGGCAATCATTATTTTCTGCTTTAAATAAACTAGTACGCATTTCTTTTGCTTTTATTTGAGGTACAAATGTAGTAATTTATTTCTTAATTTAACATTTTTTGTTAAAAAAGTTAAAAATATCACAATTTAAAAACTTCATTTTAAGCATAGGTTTTATCAATCTGACTCAAAATAGTTGGGTCTTGAATTTCATCATCTTTAGCAAACAATAAAACTTTAGACATCACCTCAGCCGATTTCGGATCATCATCTGCAAATGGCAGGAACAAACGTCCTCTATGCTGTGAATGAATCGGAAGAACCGATAAATATCTTCCTGGAACCTGATGCACAATTGCACTTCCTAAATGAACGCTGTATTCTGCCATCTTTCCTTTAATGATTGCGTGATTTCCTGTAATCTCCACATTTTTGATTTTAAACAATCTCAAAGTTTCTCTCAATAAAACTGCTCGCATTTCGATAGAAGAATGGCTCGCTTCTGGATCGACACCACCAACGTGCGCCACGCTTACCACCAAATCGATATCACGCATCACTTCTGAGAAAATCCTCGGATTTACATCTTCAAAAGCAATGTTTTTATAATCTTTTAAAGAGTGAAATTCAATGGTTTCTAAAGTTGGACTTTCAACATCTGCTGGTGAGAACCAATCGGCCATAGCATACATTTTTACCTGATAGCCTTCTTTATGGAAAACTTTCTGCAATCCTTCTTCGTAATCTACCTTCCAGCCTCTTGTTTTCAATAAAGCCAAAGTTTGCGTTGGCTGAACTTGATGTCCTGCGTAACGTCTAGAAATTGATTTTTCTTTCAACTCATCTGGAGTTGGAACATACAATTCTCTGAAAATCTGTTTAAATGGTTGCTGTACTTTATTGTCAAAACAATAGGATTGAAAATCGGTCCAAACTCCATTTTTATGCAGATCAAAACAATGTGCAATTCTAAAAGTCTGATTTTCATTTAACGAAATCATTTCTCCTTGAGCCGAAATCAGGTTTCCGTCCACGTAAAAACCAATCTGATTGTCATTAGAAATAAAAACTAATTTTTCTAAATGTTTGGAAATAATCGGATGCTCGAAAAGATTCTGCATTTCTGCAAATAAAAACTCATCACCGCGAATCATACTTTCCTCGAGTCCTTTTCTTGAACGCGTCCATTGCTCGCGCATCGTTTTTCTATAAGCGGTTAACTCCAGAATGCCTTTGTCTTTTTTGTATTTTGCCGGAATCGCTTTTATCTCCTTATCCCCTTTAAAAGTAACCAGATCGGCTTTTCCTTCTTTATTAATTACCAGACTAACGGTTACATCGTCTAGTTTTACTTCTGTTTCTTTAGACAAAATATTCTGAATTTGCTTCGTTTCCATCGCCCAAGTCAAACGAACGGGATCTGGATATCCAGCATTTCTAGCTAAGTTTTCTAAAGCGACACGAATCGCCAAAGCCTCGCTCGCCTGCTTCATCGAACCAAACTCTTTACTTTCTTTTTTAAACTGCTGTAGATATTCGTAACGCGCCAAAATATCTTTTTCCGGACTTGTTTTGCTTAACGTAACCAAACCGTAAACTCTTAAATAATCCTGATCGCGTTTGTCTTTTACTTTTGCGGTTACTTCTCTAATTTTCAAATCGCCCGTAATTGTATCTGCGTATAAGCGCGCGCGTCTGTGTCCGTTTCCGTCACTTACATATTTGGCCGATTCGTATAAAAGTTCCCATTTGGCTTTTCCAAGTTTTTTGTAAGCCGATAAAAACCAATCTTTGTCGACCGCTCCATCTTTAAAATCCTGTAAATCGATAGACGAGAATTTCGCCATTTCGCTTTCCAATTCTGAGTTTACCGCGCTATACGTTGCCGTTTTAGTGTGCGCATGAAACCACCAGATTCCATCATCCAATCCGTTCCAGTCCAAATACGTGCTAATCAACTTTTGCCATTGCGGCGCATAAATCGCTGTCTGAATCAACTTGGCTTCAGAGATTTTGGCATTTTTCACTAAAGCATTAAAAACTTCCTGCGTGTCTGTCTCGAGCGGATAACATTTTTTTAGCAAGAAACTAAACAGCTTTTGTTTCGTCAATTCGGTATAACTCCACGAATAAATATAGCCTTTGTACAAACTTGCTTTTCCAAGTGCAACAATGATTTCTACAAGTCGGTTAGCGCCATAAATAATTTGAAAACTCTGTACGAAAGACGTTACCGAAGTATTTGAATCGCCTCGTTTGATTTCGATATCCAAAAAGGTTTCACGGATTTTAGTAATCATTGCAGCTAAAAATGGGAATTTGTCCAGTAATTCCATGCTTCCATTATGTCTGTAATAACTTCTTCCGCCTGTTAAAGCCGAAATTCTTTCGGGTTCTAAAATACCTTCATACAATTCTCCTTCGGTAATTAAATTTTGTTCGAAAGCAACACAATACGAATGAATTGGCGGTTTGTTAAACGAAATGTTTTTCTCCAGACCGTTTAATTGTCTCCAACGGTACAGATTCCAAACCTTGGCATTTTGTTCAGCTGTTAGATCTAGTAAAGTGATTTTATTCAGATAAATATCAAAAAAGCCCTGATCCTGCCAGCCATTACCGTGATTTGAACTATAATAATATTCATCTTTTCCTGGCTTGTATTCAAATTCTAATATCGATTGCGGAAGATTCGCATACAAAGTACTGCAGGCATCGATAAGGAAATCGTTTTTTTCTGGAAACGAATACTTCAATTGCAAAGCATTCAGAATGTTTAAGATAGCATTATCCCAATCGTAACCTCTTTTGTTTTGGTGCGGCAATAATTCTTTATAGTAGAAAACATATTCTTCGAGAAAATCTCTCCAAATTTTTCGGTCGCAATTGCTTACCAAAGTCATCAGAAACAAATCTCTTTCTGCTAAACCTGAATTTTTAAACCAGTTTTCCCAAACTTCATACAGCGGATAATTTACCGCTGCTGCTTCAGTATCTTTTTCGTCTTTTAGATTTTTTAAGGTTCTAAAAGTGTTGCCAAGCAAAACGGTCGATTTACTATTATCGTAATTCTCGATTTCGTATTCGTAATTTCTATTTTCTTCATACATCTGATAAAGCTTTGCAATCTCCGTTTTAATATGAGAAATGGGTTTAGAAAAACCATATTTTTCTGCTTTTACCGATTTAGCATACAGCGAATCCGTTTCTAGTTTTGGAAGTTGATAAGCCGAAACTGTATTTGGAGTATAAAAACCATAACCATTTTCCTCGCTTAGTATATTTTTCTTTTGCGAAGGTTCTAACTGCTCAATAAATTTGGTTTCTTTTTCGGTAATTTTTGGTCTTTTCTGATAATCCTGAACCCAGTCGTTTACTTTATCTGTCAGTTTGTTGTTTTTCTGAAGCTGAAGCATAACGTCTAACATAGACATACGCTGTTCTAAATCTCCTTTTTCTATAGTCTGATCGACAAAATTGGTGATTTTCGCCTCTTCTTGTTTTACTAAAATTGCGGTTAGATTTTTCTTTAAATTGGAATTCTTACGTTTATACAATTCCTGAAAAACAGCCAATTCGTTTTCAGTTAAACTCATATTTTCTAAAACACAAATCGCCGAAGCTACTAGAGATTCTCCTCTGTCTTTTAAAATTCGTAAAGCAAAATTTCGCTGAAAATCAGTTGGAACTTTATCCTGAGTTTTCTGC
This sequence comes from Flavobacterium ustbae, assembly GCF_003946915.1. Classification (GTDB taxonomy): domain Bacteria; phylum Bacteroidota; class Bacteroidia; order Flavobacteriales; family Flavobacteriaceae; genus Flavobacterium; species Flavobacterium ustbae. The sequence goes on along the minus strand of NZ_RPOC01000003.1, from coordinate 252,131 downwards.
TGGTTGGAACTGTAAAATGAATACTGATAAAAACCGCCTAATAAATTTCGAGTCAATTTTTCTCTTAAGTTGATAGAAAATCCTTCAAAATGTTCTAAAACAGCTTCCAATCTTTCGTTGTTATCACCAACCAGATTTATTGCTGCTGCGAAAAGCGTATCGCGTTCAAACTTGATGTTGAGCCACGAAAATACTTTTCCTTCAAAAGTTTTTTCCTTTTCGGTTATTTTTTGAGCAAGGTCAAATACTTTATTAAAGAAGTTCGGATAATCGGCATTTTCTATATAAAATTTAGATCTGGCATTGGCTTCCAGCAGCATATTCATTCTTGGAACAGCAAAAGCCAAAACCTGAAGATTTTCGTCGTCTAAAGCTTTAAAATACAAAGGCATTTCGATATACGGATCGTTGGTTTCTCCCGCAAATTTCAGCGCCAGCGATTTCTTTTCGACCGAACCTTTTTCTAATAATTCATGCAGATATGGAACCGTTTTCTCGACGTCTAAAACACCCTGAACCCAAAGCGCCATATAAACTTCATTGTTGTTTTTGCTTTTAACGCCAGTCGAAATCGTTTCTGGATTTGAAAAATAACCCGAAGCCAACTCGATTATGTTTCGAACGGTTGTTTCTTTTTCCGATTCCCAGCCTAAACCTGTCCACGTATCGATTGCTCTTACGACAGATGAAAAACGCGTTAGTTTATTATCGATAATTACGCGAATCATGTATTGCAAAGCGCCAATACTCGTTTCGTCCAACGCTTCTAAAACCGTCTGGCGCAAACCTTCCTGACGCTGAGCAGCCAAAAGCAATTTTTCGACCAATTCCCAGCTTTCTTGTTTTTCGCTGTTTAAAAGCGCTTTAATGATATTTCTGGATACTTTTCCGTGTGTATCTTTATTGAAAATAATGTCTTCAAACAATTGAAAAAGACCTTTCTTGCCCGAATCAATCGCCGACGACCATACCATAAACTGATTCAGTGGATTCGAAATCTCAGTATCATAACGAATCTGGTCTTCGATGCTTAAATCATAATAAAAAGTCGTGCTGTCCTGATAATTGTATTTGTACGGTCCGTTGAGCAGCGAACGCAGAAAATTAATCTGATTAACAAGCAAATAACTCTTATGATTCGGTGCTCTAAAAGATCGTCTCGCATAACCGTGCTGATACATTTTTTGAGGCAGTCTGTTCCAAGCTTCTTTTACGTACGCCGCGTTTTCTTCGCCAAAGAAATAAACCAGCAGATCGTAATAATTTTTATCGTCCCACATATTATCTTTGACCAAAGTGGCAAAGCTTTCGGCTTGTGTAGAACCCAGCGAAATATAATTGCTGTAATAATTGTCTTCTAACTTTAAAAGTGCCAAACCAAACTCGGCCACTTCTTTTTTCAGTTTTGTGCCAGAAAACAATTTCGAAAGCAGATTGCTATTTACAATTTCTTCCAGTTCTTTTTTAAATCTCTTAATCGGATTTTCGATTACTTTACTTTTTAAAAGATCTTCTATTGTCATGGGAATTATTTTAGATTGTTGATTTTAGATTTTAGATTATTTTGATGACACTCAATTTTTTGATTTGACATTGCAATTGATTTTTGATATTGTCATTGCAATTGGAATTTGGGATTTAAAAATTGGAATTTAATCACCAGTAACTCCCCGCCAGAAAAGTCAGTCTGATAAACATGAGGTTTTTATTTTGAGATAAATCGATTTCCTCTGAAAGCGTTTCCAGCTGATCGTCTCCGTAGAAAACGGCATATAGACCATCTTCAAACGCTACGATGGCATTTTCTTGCGCTTTCGCTAAATCGACTTGGTTGTGATTGTAAATCGCACCGAAACCAACTTTTCCGGTATCGGTAAGAATGGGAAGGTAATTTTCTTTGGGAAGATGGATTTTGTCTTCGTCTTCAAACTCAAACGAAGAAGAACGGAACAATTGTACCTGATGATCTACTATCGATTCTATGAGTTTTTGTGTAGTAATGACAGGATTTTCTATGGCCAAAGCGATACTTTTTTCCTGAAGCAACGGATGTTTTTTTCCTAATTGTTTAACTGAGATGCTTATATTCATCTTTACGGCTTTTATTTTGAAGCTGTAAAATAAGAATTTTACATCAATTTTCGCTTAAACGAATGTGTATTAAATGTTAAAAAATCTTATGAAATAAAAGTATAATTTGAAGACAAAAAAATACCCCGCAAATTGGTAGTTGCGGGGTTTGGGTTTTTATTGGTTGAGATTTATTAGATATTTGTTTCAGTCCTCCTCTTAAATTCTATTTTTCATATTAATTGATTTTCCAGACAAACCAAATCTATCATATTTGTATCGAATAAATTTGGAATATCTATCTTCATGTGTTGAAAGAATTAATTGCTGATCATTAAAATTGTACTTAAGCAATTCTACTAATGAATGAGTATTAATTTCATCCAAAGTCTGTAATGGGTCATCAATTAAAATCGTACCAAGTTTTGATTGATTGAAAACTTTATTCAAAACTAACATTAGAGATATAACAGTTGCAGACAATTGACCAGAACTTAACAAATATGCAACTTCTTGATCTTTGCATGTTGGTCTTATGTAAACCTGTTTTTGCTTTCCAGTTTCAAATTCAATAGAAAGTCCAGAACCTAAACTATGATTTTGCAAAATCTTCCCAGTATATATGTGAAAAGGAATACTGATTTTATTGATAATTTCTTCTGTGTAATCTTTTATTTTCTGATCATAAACTTTTATGATACTATTTAGTTTATCTTCAACAACTTTAAGTCTACTATATTTTTCTTTAAAATTCTGCAATTCAGAATCAATAGCTTTTAAATATTGTATTTCAATATATTTCTTTTTGTCAAGTATGTCCTGCTCAGTTAATTGTTCCAAAAGCTCGAAAGATTTATTGAAATAATTTTCAAAATCTGATAGTATTGAATTAATGTCTATTTGTTCAGAAATTTTTGGCTTATAATCATTTGTAAAGTCATAAACTTTTTTTGTAATTTCATTGATATTCTCTATTACTCTATTATTTACAAGACTAATTAATTCATCTCGTTTACGTGATTCAAATAATTCTAAAAAATGATCAAATCTACTTTTCAAATTTTGAAATTTCTCTTTTAGTTCCAGAAATTTACCATTTTCTATTAACTTTTTATTTTCTTCATCAAAAGAATCAATCTCTTTTCTTAAAAAATCTTTAATGGGATTTAAATATTCATTAATTAATAATTCTTTTTGTTCTTCAAAACTCTTATTGTTTACTAAATAATCGCTAAATATTTTTTTTTCTGTAGCATTTATTTGCTCTATTAATTTTTCATTATTTTTCCAATCAAAGCCACAAGTTGGACATTCTCCATCACTTAAATTAATATGGTCTTTATGTTGATTATTAAAATCAATTAGATCTTGTCTTCTATCTTTAAAATTTGATAAAATATTATTTTGTAAAGATAAACTTTCTTGTAGGCTTTTAACCAATCTAGTTTTTACATCAAATGCATTTATATCGATTTTTAAGTTTTCTTTTTCCTGTAAAAACTCTTTAAAAGATTCATCGCTTAAATCTGAAAAACTTTGTTTTTCTATATCTTCGATTTTCGATTTATTATTCCTAATTTTTCTATCATTACTATTTCTCAAAGAATATTCATTTTCTAAAAATTGGAAATTTTCTAAACTCCAATAATTGTTTGAAAATTCTTCTGCAAATGCTAAGTTGGAAAAATTATTTAATTTACTTACTAATTCGATATCCTTTAATATAGATTTATTTTCTAAAAGAGACTTTATTTTTTCTATTTCAATTAAATATGAAATATTGACATTTAGAACAGTATTTTTAATCTCACTTTTATCCCACTCAAAATCTTTATCTGTAATTAAGTGTTTATAACTTAATGTTGAATCAATACTTGAAAAATCAGTATTTGATCTTTCTATTTCATCAATTCTTTCTTTATGCTGTTTTTTTCTCTTAAGAATTTCAGTACTACAAAATTTTATTTTCGCTAATTCATTTCTTTCCTCTTCACCACCTAATAGTGAAACAAGAAAAGAATCATACCTATCTTTAGGATCTTTTTTTAGAAAGTAAGTGTTTTCATCTTGTTCTACATAATTTAAAACCGAATAAAGTTTATATAAATCTGAAAAATCTAAAGTTTGTTCTAAATCTTCATAAGTAGAAATTCTATTATTTATAAGAAGTGTGGATTCATTAAAGATTTGACTTATATTATTCAACTTAGATTTGCCAATACTTTTAGGAAAAATCCTTTTTATGGAATGTTCTATCTCACTTCCATCATTAACTATTAATTCTAACTCCACCTCTAAATCATTAGACTTATGTATTGGACTATCCAAAAAGGTATATCTGGCATCTAAGTTAACATCTCTAAATCTTCGTGGCTTTCCAGTAAATAATATTTCTATCGCCTCAAAAACAGTAGTTTTCCCATATCCATTTGGTCCATCAAAAACAATTAAATTATTAGAATCAAAACTAAATTCAATTTTATCAATACACTTAAAATTTTTAATTTTTAATTGACTAATTTTAAATCTATTCTCTTGTTTCATTTTCAAACAAATTATTATTTAACAAAAAATCTTCTACGTCTTGATTTTGGTTGAAATCACTTAAAATATTTTCAACAAATATCTTTTCCGAATCATTCAATTCCGAATTAATCTCATTTTTAATATTTTTTAATTGTTGATTATCATTTAAAGGAATATAGTTTAGAAAAGGAATCTTTATAAATAAACTCATTAAAAGCTTATACCATGTTTCGTTTTTATTATTTAATAAACTACTATTCTCTATCGCAATTCTATTTAATTCAATAATTGCATTGCTTGATTTAATCTTCTCTTTTAAATTATTAACATCATTATTATTATATGGTAATATATATTTTTTAGCGATTCGATAATTCTCTTCAATTTTATGCAACTCTTTTAAAATTAAATCTGTTTCTTCTTCAAGGTTTAGAATTAAAATAAATGAAAGATTATAATCTAAATTAACAGCCTCAAACTCTTTCAAATGTTTTTTTCTAATATCTTCTTCAATAACGGCATTTACTAAAAATTCCAATTTAAAATCACTGTCTTCATTCAAAATCTTTAGCTCATCATAACTCATAAATAATAAAACATAATAATCTTCCTTTCCATCGTCAAAAAAAGTAAAGTACGTTTTATAATCATATTGAATTTCATGAAGCATCATTTTATTTTCAATCAAAATTTCTTTAATAATTTCATCCATTGTTTATTTCTCTTATTGAATTTACAACGCTTTTAAATTCGAATTCAAAGCTTTTATCTGTTATATCTAATCCTTTCTCTACTTCAAAATTTGGTTGCATAATATTTCTTAAAACATCTTTTACTTGCTCTTTTTCTAAATTTAAACTATGAGTAACAATCGTATTTATTTTGTTTAAATTATTATTTTCAATATTGGTACAATATTCATAAAGAGTTTTTTTATGTGGAGTTCTAGAATTTTCATCAATATTAATATTAACTAAACTAAGCTGATAGTTATTTTCATTATGTTTATAAGTTAAATCTGCAAATAAGGGATCTTTATCTATATTCTCAAAACATTTAATTATTATCCCTCTAATGTCATTATCAGAAAAATAACTAATAATATTTTCTACCTTAATATCCTTTTCCAAAAGTTTATGAGCATTTATCCTATCTTTAATTAATATCTTAATATCATCAGAAGGCAAAACATTAATTTGCTCTAAATAATTAATTAGCTTTTCTTTAAGCCTAACTTCTTCTTCATCATTTTCATCATATTGTTCAATATATTCCCTAATTACTTTAAAAAATTTCTTTATAATTGAAATCCATGCTATTTCTTCATTAAAAGCTAAATCAGAGTTTAAAATCCATTCTCGTATTTCATTAAGCGAAAAAGATTTAACAATTTTTGTTCTATGTCTCTCTTTTATTGCAGAGCATATTTTATAACAACAATAATTTCTCTTTAACTCAACATCAGAGTTGTGCAACTCAGGACGAAGTTTTTTTATGGCATCATCAATTTTTGTAGTTATATTATCAAGAGTATAAAATCCACACAGTACATTTGTAGCGAGTCTCGGTTCTTCTTTTGTTACTTTAAATTTATTTATCTCAATGCCACTTTTATGTAGATATAGAAAATTTCGTTCAGCATTATCAGGAAATCTAGCCATCATATCATCCCATGCCTTTGAATATTTAGTGTAATTATGTGCTCCGTACGCTTTAACTTGAAACGCCTCCCAAACGTTTGTTGTTAAAGAAAAATCCTCATCCTCTTCTAATTTTAAGCAATAAGAATGTGGTATAATATCACCTGTTAATTTATTAATTTCTTCAAGGGCTTTACATAAAGCTACTTCACCTTGAAATATATAACCCGACCAACTTGGCGTAGCATCTGTACTCATATTATATTTTTAATTTGCGAATAAAACCAAACTTTCATTTCCAGATCTACTAAAATCTTTCATAACAAATATCAATAAAAATCTTACTGTCATTTTACGGTTTTCCATAATCTCGGTAATTTTATTTTTTTCAAATATATACAAACAAAAAGCCTTCAAACCAAGTACAAACCCCTGATTTGAAAGCCAACATTTTTTTGCCACAAAGGCGTTACGTTTTTTTGTTTAAGCAGGATTTTTGTCATTTCGACCGAAGGAAGGATTTCCGTGAGTAGCTCGACAAAGATTGGACATACGTTGTGGAGTTTCTTGCGGAGATCCTTCCTTCGTCAGGATGACAAACAGTACGATATAATCTTATTTAAAATAAACTTTGTACTAATTAATCGCGCAAAGGCGCAGAGACGCAAAGTTTTTTTGCCACAAATTGCACAAATTTTCGCTAATTTTTTTGCCACAGATTAAAAGGATTAAAATGATTTTCTTAATTTGCTTAATCTGCTCAATCTGCGGGAGAAAAACTTTGCGCCTTGGCGACTTCGCGTGATTTTATATTTATTCACTTTGCGTGAGACGCACTGCAGTGCGCCTCTACATTGCAACATTATCACAACAGACTGAACACTAAAAAACTGACTACTGACCACTAATCCTCACGGCTTCCATCATCTGCCATTCTCACTAATTTTGGCGTAAACTTGGCGACAACATCAACTAAATCCTGTTGGGCTTCCATGACCATGTTGATATCTTTATACGCCATTGGAGCTTCGTCAAGACCAGCGCCTATTAAGGTAACACCATGATCTTTCAGAATCGATTTCATTTCGGTTTGTGTAATGTTTTTAATCGCCTGAGTTCTGCTCATTTGTCTTCCTGCTCCATGCGAAGCAGAATTAATGGCGTTCTCCTCGCCTTTTCCTCTCACCAAAAATCCCGGTGCGGTCATACTTCCCGGAATGATTCCCATAACACCTTTTCCGGCTGGAGTGGCTCCCTTTCTATGTACGATCACTTCTTCGTCGTTCCAGATTTCTTTCCAGGCAAAATTATGGTGGTTTTCTACTTTGGCTAAGATTGTCGCTCCCAACGCACGTTCCATTTTGTTATGGATAATCTCGTGACAAGCCGAAGCGTAATCGCCCGCCAGATTCATCGCCATCCAATATTCCTGACCCAATTGTGAGTTCATATCCAAATAAGCCAAATTTCTCGCCACTTCTGGAAGTTTACATTCGTCTTTGGCAATTTTAGTATAATGCCCCGCAATCGTTGCGCCCATTCCGCGTGAACCAGAATGCGTTAACAAAGCCACATATTTACCTTTTGGAATATTCAAAACGGCATCGTCTTTCGCAAATTCCATGATTCCGAATTCAACGAAATGGTTTCCACCACCCGAAGATCCTAATTGCGACCAGGCTTTATCTTTCAAGTTCTTCACAAACGGATTCATATTAAAAGTCTCGTTCTCCAAAACCGCATGATCTGATTTGTACTGACCGTGAAATCCATGACCGGCTCCAAAAATAGAATTGGCAATTAATTCTTTTTTAAATTTAGCTTCGTTTTCAAAGTAAAAATCTTCTGGAATATCGTAAACCGACAAAGCCATTCTACACCCAATATCAACCCCAACGCCATACGGAATAATAGCATTTTTAGTGGCTAAAACGCCGCCTATCGGTAATCCGTAACCTTGGTGAGCGTCTGGCATTAAAGCGCCCGCAACGGTAACAGGAAGTTTCATGGCGATTTCCATTTGTTTTCTGGCGCCGTCTTCGATATGATCCAATCCGTAAGCAGAATACGCATTTGGATTTTGGTTTAAAGCAATAAAATCTTCTGGTTTTTCATTCGATTTTTCGATTAAAGCCACAGCGAGTTTGCTAAATACTTTATCGTCTATATAATTTTCTGGAGTTTCTAAGACGTTTTTATAATTCTCGATCATTTCTTCTCGAGTAAATCCGTTTCTTTTGCTGTTTATTTTTAAGGCAATCCCAATTATTTTTCCTTCAGGAAATCCTAATTCTAATATATCTGTACCGTTTATTTGTGTATTCATTGTTTTCTTTTTTAGTGACAAAGGGTCAAAGTTTCATAGTACCAAAGGTCTTTTACTGCTGCGCAGTTATTTTGCGTAGATTATTTATTTCTCGCAAAGTTTTTTGCCACAAATTGCACAAATTTTCGCTAATTTTTTTTTGCCACAGATTAGAAGGATTAAAATGATTTTTAAAATCTGTTTAATCTGCTAAATCTGCGAGAGAAAACTTTACGCCTTTTGCGAAATCCTACAATTCCACTAATTTTTTGCCACACATTAAAGGATTAAAATGATTAAAAAATCTGTTTAATCTGCTAAATCTGCGAGAGAAAAACTTTGCGCCTTTGCTCCCGATAGCTATCGGGATTGCGAGATTAAATTTCACCTCACTTTGCAGGAGACGCACAGCAGTGCGCCTCTACAAAACCTTTGGCACTTTGCAACTATGTCCCTTTGTCACTTCTAAATTAATCTATTAATAACTGTGTAACAAGAGCATCATTCATTGCCCATTGCGCATTATACACCTCATCAGCATTTTCGGTATCGATAATTGTTAAACCTTGAGCTTCCGCTTTAAGTTCTAATAAATTACCAATATTCAATTTGCTGTTCAATTTTGCCAATAACGCCTGAACTCCTTTGAAATCCAAACCACCTACGACCTGACCTCCGAAAGTCATCTCTAACCAAACGATTTCTCTTTTGGCTACATCCAACACTCCAAACACCAAACCTTTGGCAACATTCTGCGTTACACGAACTTGATGATCTACACACGACGGATCGTACGCAACACCTGTTCGCTCCGAGATTTTCATCGGATATTTGCTATTCATCCAACCTACGACCAAATTTGGTGTGATACTTCCGTTGCTGTACGCATTACAAGTAAAAGTTACAAATTTTGCCTTCGCTTTCGTTAATTCGTCGATGTTGATATTAATGTATTCAGCTGTTCCAATTTTATTCGGAATACTTCTGATATCACCGCTATGCTGACAACCTGTAGTCGTCAATCGGCTGAAAGAGCAAATATCTGAACGGTCTTCGTAAGCGATATGACAGCTCAAATCCATATCTAAATGTTGTGCAGACAAAGCTGCACCCCATTGCATAAACAATCGCACTTCGTTTCCTTCAACTGGAAAACGTGTTCCCATTAAAGCAACTGGCAAATCCTGAACAGTCTCACTTCTATCGCCAATTGAAACTGGCATATTGTACAATTGTGGATCGATATAAATCGTTTTATTTGGGTTTGAAACCGACGCAAATCGTTTTTTCATAGCCAAAATAGTCAATTCTTCTATTTGATTTTTCATTGTTGCCAACTGCGCATCATCGTACAACTTCAACAATTGATTTGATGCAATACGTTTGTTTGTTCCGCCCAAAGGTTTCACACTTCGCTGCATGTTTACATCAAAGTAATTTTGTGCATACATATTTAAAGTAAACACTAATCTTGCTGGAACTTTATCGATCACTTCTTCAAAATGCTTAATTGTTTCATCAGCTCCAAACCAAAGCATATTCGAAAATAACGAACGTGCAAATAATCCTGGGCGCTGTTTCAATAAAGCAAAAGTCTTATCGGCATCAAATTTTAATCTTGACGAATTCACTTTGCTTTGCCAAACATCGTACACTTGGTTGTAGAATACATCCATTAAAAAATTCAATTTCTCAAATCCTTTTCTTTTGCTGTATTCTGCCAAACGCAAAGCACGGATAAAACGAACCCACATTCCGCGTTTCGGATGCATGATTTCGCACATCGTTTCCACATCCATTTGCATGTTGTTTAACCAATTTGCCACCATCAAACATTCTTTTCGAGAATATTTAAGTTTCAAATCTTTTTGAGATGCAATTTTCGCTTGCGCGCTTGTATCCAAAACATTGTAAAAATGCTGATTGTTTTTAGACGCTCTTTTAATAATCGTTTTTGGTTCGATAATCTGCAATAAGCCCGTGTTTTTATACCACAAATAACGTAAGATATCTGTTGGAGTTTTCAAAAACTGAGATGCTAAATCTTCGTTGCCGTTTTCAATCAGCAGATCGATTACCAGCATTAAAGTTTCCTTCATGGCAATTTCAGTTTTCGGCAAAGCCAAATATTTCATTGTTATTTTTAAACTATCAACCTGAGTTGCGTCTAAAGCGGTTTTGGATTGCAATAAGGAAATATAGAAATCATTTAAGTCTTTCTCCTTCCATAATTCCAACACTTTTAGTTTACTTCCTTGACCGATATTTTCCAGTTTACCGAATTCAAACGGAGTTCCACAGAACGGACAGCCGTTGTATCTTTCTAAAGGAAAAGTATTATCTGGAATTATATGTCCGCATTGCAAAACTGTTCCGCCAGTCATTCTAAAAGTATTTCCAAAAAAAGTCAAAATATGATCTAAAATAGATTCACCCGTTGGCACATTCCATTCTTTAACCAATGGTGTCCAGTTTTTATCCGTTCCTAAAACTTCTCTTAAGACTTCTAAAACTTCAATTTTATATTTTGGGTTTACATTATTTAGCGCCTGCAATAACGATTCAGAAAACGTAAATCCCAATTTTGCAACATTAGCCGCTAAAACCGAAGTTGTTCCTGATAAATTTTTGCTATCATTCACAATCATTTCTGACGGAATGAAAATGGCATTTTGACGTAAACTGATTTTTAATAATTCTTGTGTTTTCATTTTTTTTTTAATTTTTAAAATTTAGATAATTGCGTTTCTGATTTCTACCTAAAAGAGTTTTGAAGTAAGAAACACTTGACCTGAAATTTGAAGGTAATGGACTAACTAACTAAAATGGAGCGGGCGACCGCGAAAGAAGTAAGTTAATCTTGACCTTCGTTTTAGTGAAGCAGATGGGATTCGAACCCACGACATGGACATTAGAAGTGTACGAAGTAAGTTTGGATTGACCTTGAAGGATAATTTCAAAACTACCTGCTCTACCGCTGAGCTACTGCTTCAATTTATATAAAGAGATAATCGCATAAGTATAAATCGTGGAAAGGTTTCTAGAAGTAACTTAAACTTGACCTGCTTTATTTAATTTTTTTTTCTATGAACGTTTGTTTTATTTCTTGAACAAATATTCCAAAACTACTGCGCAGTTATTTTGCGCAGTTAAATTTTGTTTTTCATTTTTAAGAAATACTGTTTGTTTTTATTTCTTGAGCAAAGATTTCAAAACTACTACGCAATTATTTTGCGCAGTAAAAAAAGAATTTTAAATTTGAGTAAAAACAATTGATATCAAAAGCGGATAAGTCCCAGAGGGACGGCATATCTATAGTTTTTTTTATAATGTAACAGAAAGAGCCCCAGCGGGGTGAAATATTTATTTTAAAATATAAAAACGGAAATGTCACTCCGCTGGAGCTTTTAATCCTGTCGCGAAAAATTGGCTATAAATATTACGCTCTTCCAGAGCTTCTCATTCGATTTAAATAAAAAGACAGTATGAATTTAAATAAAATCTATTCCGAACTACTTTCCGTTATTGGCTTTTCAGAAAATGAAATTCAGCAGAATTGGTTGGACTTAGAAAAGGCATATTCCAAAAAATCAAGACATTATCATAATCTGAAGCATCTAGAGGAAATGATTGCCAGTTTTGAAATCTATTCTGATAAACTTCAAAATCCGAACGAAATATTATTTTCTATTTTTTATCATGATTTTGTGTATTCGGCTTCGAAAAAAGATAACGAACTCAAAAGTGCTGAATATGCTTTGTTAGTGTTGGGTGAAAAAAGCGACCTTAATAAACAATTAGTTTTTGATGCTATTTGTGCTACACAAAATCACACGCATAACACAAACGATGACATTAATTGGTTAATTGACTTTGATTTGAAAATTCTCGCCAAAGACTGGGAAGAGTATAAAACTTATTTTGAACAAATCAGGAAAGAATATCGCATTTATCCTGATTTTCTATACAAACCTGGACGCGCAAAAGCTTTGAAACATTTTCTTGAATACGATTTTATTTTTCAAACGGAGGAATTTAGAAGTTTATATGAAGAGAAAGCGAGAAGAAATATTGAAAAAGAAATAAGCTATTTAGAAAGTAAAAAATAATCGCGCAAAGTCGCTAAGGCGCAAAGTTTTTTTGTCTCCCGCAGATTTTGCAGATTGAGCCGATTATTTTAAAAATAAAGAATCAAGATTATCTGCTTAATCTGCAAAATCTGCGGGAAAACAAATTTTAAAAAAACTTTGCGCCTTAGCGCCTTTGTGGCAAACAAAAAAAACATGTCACAAAACAAAAACGCCTTAATCCGCTACAAAACCATCGACAAATGCCTCCAGAATAAATACAGACAATGGACATTAGAAGATTTAATCGAATGCTGTTCTCAGGCTTTAGAAGAATATGAAGGAAGGCAGATTCCGATTAGCAAACGAACCATTCAGATGGATATTCAGATGATGCGCAGTGAAAAACTCGGTTACAATGCGCCAATCGTGGTTTACGATAAAAAGTATTATAAATATGATGATGAAGATTTTTCAATAACCGATATTCCGCTGACGGAAACCGATATGAATGTTTTGACTGAAACGGTTTCGATGCTGAAACAGTTTAAAGATTTTTCTTTATTTAGCGATGTATCAGACATTTTACAGCGTTTGGAGGATAAAATCTATTCGGAGAAATCGCATACCAAACCTGTTATCTATCTGGATAAAAATGAAAATCTAAAAGGACTTCATTATCTGGACGAAATTTATCAGGCGATTATCAAAAAAATGGTTCTGATTATTACTTATAAATCTTTTAAATCTAGAGAAGAAACAAAATTTCATTTTCATCCTTTTATATTAAAGGAATTCAACAACCGCTGGTTTTTAGTTGGAAAGAAAAAAGCATCTCAACCGATTACCAATTTGGCTTTGGACAGAATCGTTTCTATAGATTATGATTTTAACCTTCCTTATATAGAAGAAAATTTTGATGCTGATATTTATTATAAAGATGTTATAGGTGTAACTGTAAATTCTGGTTTACAGCCCAGACGCATCGAACTTTGGATTGATGCTGCGAACGCTCCTTATGTACTCACGAAACCATTACATTCTTCACAGCGATTAATTAAAGAAAATGAGGATAAAAGTATTATTGTACACGTTTTTCTACTTCCTAATTACGAAATGGAAAGATTGTTATTAGGTTTTGGAGATTCGATTGAAATTTTACGTCCAGAGTATTTACGAAATCGTATGAGAAAGATTCTTCAAAGTGCAATTTCGAGATATGAAGCGGGATTAAATTCCAATTCTGAAATTCCAAATTCCAATTCTGAAACTTTTAAATAAATTCAAATAACGTAATTCCAAATTTCAATATCATGTTATTTAAAGGTAGCAGATTGGAATTTGGATTTTTTTCTATTGGAATTTAAATTTTCACTATATTTCAAAATAAATAAACCACAAACCCCTCTAAATCAAAGGGATTTTTTAACTAACCAAAAATTTATGAAAAAATAATATGCATGCATAGTATTTTTTGATTATATTTGAAATCGATATAGTTACCTATGAAAGACAAAACGATAGATTATATTTTGAGAGCAACATGGCAGGCTGTTTCAAGAATGTATAATGAAGAGGCTGCAAAATACGATGCTACAATGGCAACCGGATTTGCTCTGTTAAGTATTGATAAGGAAGAAGGAACTCCATCAACGGCTTTGGGACCACGAATGGGAATGGAAGCCACAAGCCTGACCAGAACATTAAAATCGATGGAAGACAAAGGTTTGATTGTTCGCAAAAAAAATCCAAGCGACGGAAGAGGCGTTTTGATCTATCTGACTGAATTTGGAAAAGAAAAAAGAGAGCTGTCTAAAAATACGGTTTTGAAGTTTAACGAGACGGTTAGAAAACACGTATCAGACGAAAAGTTAAATCATTTTATTGAGGTTTCTGAAATCATTAATGAATTGATTCACGATAAAAACATATTTAATCAAACTGAAAATATTGAAAAGGAATAATCTAAAAATTATTCTTTTTCTAACAAAAACAAACAAGTAACAAATTATGAAATCGCTCACAATAAAAAATTTGTGTAAACAAATACAAAATAAAAAAGCGATAACATATTTGACATACAAAAAACAAAATCAACAAATATGAAACGCACAATTAAAAAAGTTGCTGTAATTGGATCCGGAATCATGGGTTCAGGTATAGCTTGTCATTTTGCCAATATTGGTGTTGAAGTTTTACTGCTTGACATCGTACCTCGCGAGTTGACAGAAGCTGAAGCTAAAAAAGGATTAACGCTTGAAAGCAAAGCCGTTCGCAACCGTTTGGTAAATGACCATTTGGCGAACTCATTAAAATCGAAACCCTCTCCTATTTACAGTCAGAAATTTGCAAACCGAATCACGACTGGAAATACAACAGACGATATGGCAAAAATTGCTAATGTGGATTGGATCATTGAGGTTGTAGTAGAACGTTTGGACGTTAAGAAATTAGTTTTCGAACAAATCGACAAATTCCGCAAACCGGGAACTTTAGTTACTTCAAATACTTCTGGTATTCCAATTCACTTTATGAGCGAAGGAAGAAGCGAAGATTTCCAACAACACTTCTGCGGAACACACTTTTTTAACCCTGCGCGTTACTTAAAATTATTTGAAATTATTCCAGGACCAAAAACTTCAAAAGAAGTTCTGGATTTCTTAACCGATTACGGATCTAAATTCTTAGGAAAAACTTCGGTTGTTGCTAAAGATACTCCGGCATTTATTGGAAACAGAATTGGTATTTACGGAATTCAGAGTTTATTCCACTTGGTAAAAGAAATGGGATTAACGATTGAAGAAGTTGATAAATTGACTGGTCCGGTAATTGGTCGTCCAAAATCGGCTACTTTCCGTACGGTTGACGTTGTTGGATTGGATACTTTGGTACACGTTGCCAACGGTATTTACGAAAACTGTCCAAACGACGAACAACACGAATTATTCAAACTTCCGGATTTCATTAACAAAATGATGGAAAACAACTGGTTGGGTTCTAAAACTGGTCAGGGATTTTATAAAAAAGTAGATAAAGATATTCTTTCTTTAGACTTAGATACATTAGAATACCGCGCTGCAAAAAAAGCCAATTTTGCAACGCTTGAATTAACTAAAACTATCGACAAGCCAATTAATCGTTTTAAAGTTTTAGTAAAAGGGACAGACAAAGCGGGAGAATTCTACAGAAAAAGTTTCGCTGGAATGTTTGCTTATGTTTCAAACAGAATTCCTGAGATCTCAGACGAATTATACAAAATTGACGATGCCATGAAAGCTGGTTTTGGATGGGAAAATGGTCCATTCGAAATCTGGGATGCTATCGGTGTTGCCAAAGGAATCGAAATCATGAAAGCGGAAGGTTTAGAGCCTGCTGCATGGGTTAATGAAATGTTAGCTGCTGGAAGTGACAGTTTCTATACGGTTAAAGAAGGCGCTACGTATTTCTACAATATTCCAACAAAATCACAAACTAAAGTTCCTGGACAAGATTCATTTATTATTCTGAACAACATTCGCGAAAGCAAAAAAGTTTGGAGTAATTCCGGTGCAATCATTCAGGATTTAGGAGATGGAATTTTAAACTTAGAATTCCAATCTAAAATGAATACCATTGGCGGTGATGTACTTTCTGCTATTAATAAAGCTATTGAATTGGCTGAAAAAGAACACCAAGGTTTAGTTATTGGAAACCAAGCAGCGAATTTCTCTGTTGGAGCTAATATCGGAATGATTTTCATGATGGCAGTGGAACAGGAATATGACGAATTGAATATGGCAATCAAATTGTTCCAGGACACGATGATGCGCGTTCGTTACTCTTCAATTCCAGTAATTGTTGCGCCTCACGGAATGACTTTTGGCGGTGGATGCGAAATGAGCTTACATGCTGATAAAGTGGTTGCTGCAGCAGAAACCTATATGGGATTAGTTGAATTTGGAGTTGGCGTGATTCCAGGTGGTGGTGGTTCTAAAGAATTGACTTTAAGAGCTTCAGACTTATTCCGTAAAAACGATGTGGAACTGAATGTTCTTCAGGAGTATTTCTTAACCATCGCAATGGCTAAAGTTTCGACTTCTGGTTATGAAGCTTTTGATACTGGACTTCTTCAACACGGAAAAGATATTATCGTAGTAAACAAAGATCGTCAGATTGCAGAAGCTAAAAAACATGCCTTGTTAATGGCTGAAGCTGGTTATACTCAACCAATCAGAAGAACAGACATTAAAGTTCTTGGTAAACAAGCTTTAGGTATGTTCTTGGTTGGAACGGATCAAATGGAAGCGGGAAAATACATCTCTGAACACGATAAGAAAATCGCAAACAAACTGGCTTATGTAATGGCTGGAGGTGATTTATCTGAAGCGACTTTAGTTTCTGAACAATATTTATTGGATATTGAAAGAGAAGCTTTCCTATCTCTTTGTACAGAAAGAAAAACTCTTGAGCGTATTCAATATATGTTAACTAAAGGAAAACCTTTGAGAAACTAGTATCAAGTAATAAGAATTAAGTATTAAGAAATGCATCAGTTTGAAAAATTAAAGATTTGGCAAAAAGCAATGGATATTGCAGTTCATGTTTATGAAATCTCTGCATTGCTGCCAAATGATGAAAAATTCAATTTAATTCATCAAATTAAAAAATGTGCTGTTTCTATTCCTTCAAATATTGCTGAAGGTTCTGGTAGAAATTCTGATAAAGAATTTATGCACTTTTTAGGAATTGCAAATGGCTCAACATTCGAATTAATAACACAATTAATACTTGCAAAAAGACTTAAACTTGTTAGTGAAGATTTAATTCAGCCAACTATTAATCAATTAGTAGAGGTTTCAAATATGAATTTTTCTTTTCAACGATCATTAAAAGATAAAATCAACAAAACAATTGGAAAATCTTAATACTTAATTCTCCAATCTTAATACAATCATTTATGAAAACAGCATATATAGTTAAAGCTTACCGTACAGCGGTAGGAAAAGCACCAAAAGGAGTTTTTAGATTTAAACGTCCTGATGAATTGGCTGCAGAAACCATTCAGTTTATGATGAATGAACTACCTGATTTTGACAAAAAACGCATCGACGACGTTATGGTTGGAAACGCCATGCCAGAAGCAGAACAAGGACTTAACGTTGGTCGTTTAATCTCTCTTATGGGATTAAAAGTTGAAGACGTTCCAGGAGTTACGGTAAACCGTTACTGCGCTTCTGGATTGGAAACAATCGGAATGGCAACGGCTAAAATCCAATCAGGAATGGCAGATTGTATTATCGCTGGTGGCGCAGAAAGTATGAGTTATATTCCGATGGGAGGTTACAAACCAACTCCGGATTATAAAGTTGCGGCTGCAGGTCACGAAGATTATTACTGGGGAATGGGTTTAACTGCCGAAGCGGTGGCAAAACAATACAATGTTTCGAGAGCAGATCAGGATGAGTTTGCTTACAATTCTCACATGAAAGCGTTGAAAGCACAGGCAGAAGGAAAATTTGACAAACAAATCGTTCCGATTACGGTTGAGCAGACTTTCATCAACGAAAATGGTAAAAAAGAAACAAAATCATACGTAGTAAATAAAGACGAAGGACCAAGAGCAGGAACTTCTGTAGAAGCTTTAGCAGGTTTAAGACCGGTTTTTGCTGCTGACGGAAGTGTAACTGCTGGAAACTCTTCTCAAATGAGCGACGGTGCAGCTTTCGTTTTAATCATGAGCGAAGAAATGGTAAAAGAATTAAACCTTGAGCCAATCGCAAGATTAGTAAACTTTGCTTCTTCTGGAGTTGAACCTAGAATTATGGGTATTGGTCCGGTAAAAGCAATTCCGAAAGCATTGAAACAAGCTGGATTAACTTTGAATGATATCGAATTAATTGAGCTAAACGAAGCATTTGCTTCTCAGGCTTTAGCGGTTACTCGCGAGTTAGGTTTAAATCCTGATATCGTAAACGTAAACGGAGGCGCAATTTCATTAGGTCACCCTCTGGGATGTACGGGTGCTAAACTTTCAGTTCAGTTATTTGATGAAATGAAACGTCGTGGAAACAAATACGGAATCGTAAGTATGTGTGTTGGAACTGGACAAGGTTCTGCTGGGATTTACGAGGTATTATAAAAAGAAATATGCGTCTTCTTTGTCATTTCGACGAAGGAGAAATCGCACGCGGGACTCGACAAAGGTTAGCAAATTTCAATACGGAATTTCTAGTGCGATTTCTCCTTCGTCGAAATGACAAAACTGAGATCATAAATAAACTATACAAAAACAAAAAAACATAAGTCATGAGCGACAAAACAAGAGGAGGTCAATTCCTAGTAAAAGAAACTAAATGCGAGGATATCTTTACTCCAGAAGATTTCTCAGAAGAACAGTTAATGATGCGTGACTCTGTAAAAGAGTTCGTTGACAAAGAATTATGGGCGCATAAAGATCGTTTTGAGAAAAAAGATTATGCGTATACAGAATCATCTATGCGTAAAGCAGGTGAATTGGGACTTTTAGGAGTTGCAGTTCCGGAAGAATACGGTGGATTAGGAATGGGATTCGTTTCTACAATGTTGGTTTGTGATTACATTTCTGGTGCAACTGGATCTTTTTCTACTGCTTTTGGAGCTCACACCGGAATTGGAACTATGCCAATTACACTTTACGGATCTGAAGAACAAAAGAAAAAATACGTTCCGAAATTGGCTTCTGGAGAATGGTTTGGCGCTTATTGCTTGACTGAGCCAGGTGCAGGATCTGATGCAAACTCAGGAAAAACGAAAGCAGTTTTATCTGAAGACGGAAAATACTACTCTATCACAGGTCAGAAAATGTGGATTTCGAATGCAGGTTTCTGCAGCGTTTTCATCGTTTTTGCTCGTATTGGAGATGATAAAAACATCACAGGTTTCATCGTTGAAAACGATCCGTCAAACGGAATTTCTATGAATGAAGAAGAGCATAAATTAGGAATCCGTGCTTCTTCTACTCGTCAGGTTTTCTTTAACGAAACAAAAGTTCCTGTTGAAAACATGTTATCTGAAAGAGGAAACGGTTTCAAAATCGCTATGAATGCTTTAAATGTTGGTCGTATTAAATTGGCCGCAGCTTGTTTAGATGCTCAACGTAGAGTGACTTCTGGCGCTGTAAAATATGCTAACGAAAGAATTCAGTTCAATACTTCTATTTCATCTTTTGGAGCTATCCGTTCTAAATTGGCTGAAATGGCAACTAGCGCTTACGCAGGAGAAAGTGCTTCTTACCGTGCTGCAAAAGATATCGAAGATAGGATTGCTGCCCGCGAAGCAGAAGGAACTTCTCACCAGGAAGCAGAATTAAAAGGTGTTGAAGAATATGCTATCGAGTGTTCTATTTTGAAAGTTGCAGTTTCTGAGGACGTTCAAAACTGTTCTGACGAAGGAATTCAAGTTTTCGGTGGAATGGGATTCTCTGAAGACACTCCAATGGAAAGTGCCTGGAGAGATGCTCGTATCGCTCGTATTTACGAAGGGACAAACGAAATCAACAGAATGCTTTCTGTAGGGATGCTGATCAAAAAAGCGATGAAAGGACACGTTGATTTACTTGGGCCAGCAATGAAAGTTCAGGAAGAATTAATGGGAATTCCTTCTTTTGATACTCCTGATTTCTCTGAATTATTCGCAGAAGAAAAAGTAATCGTAGCTAACCTGAAAAAAGTTTTCTTAATGGTTGCCGGAAGCGCTGTTCAAAAATACGGGCCAGATTTAGATTCTCACCAACAGTTATTAATGGCTGCTGCTGATATTTTAATCGAAATCTACATGGCTGAAAGTACAATTTTGAGAACTGAGAAATTAGCAAAATCTCAAGGTGAAGATAAAGTTCAGGAGCAAATCGCTATGGCAAAATTATACTTGTACAAAGCGGTAGATATCGTAAACTTAAGAGGAAAAGAAGGAATCGCTTCTTTCTCTGAAGGTGACGAACAACGTATGATGTTAATGGGACTTAAACGTTTCACAAAATACACTAACCTGCCAAATGTGGTAGCGTTAAGAGAAAAAATCGCAGAAAAATTAGTTGCAGAAAATTCATACTGCTTCTAATATAAAGATAGTTTTTAGCTTTTAATTTGTTTAAGCCCGCGCAAGTCCGAAACTGTGCGGGCTTATTTTTTTTTAAACCATATAAGTTATATAAGTTAATATAAAGCTGTTATGATAGCTTATATTTAATCGCAAAGGTTTTTACAAATAGATTGGAGTGTAGAGACGCACCGCAGTGCGTCTAACGTTTGCTCTACCGCAAACACACGAAAAATATTTATTATGAAATTTGGCATGGAATGCTACACATGCAATACTTTGCGTAGACGCACTGCGGTGCGTCTCTACTGTAACAATCTTTACGTATGTTTGCGGTTAAAAAATAAATGAACTTATATACTTATATGGTTTAAAATTCAGACCGCAATATTTTTGCATGAATTTGCAAAAAAATCGTTAAAATTGTATCTTAAAGTTATCTGTAATAGCGAATATCAAATTTATACTTTACTTTTAGCATTCTAAAAAACTAAAAACAACATAATATGAAAAAAATTAACCTAATTGCCCTTTTCTTTTTGTGCATAGCAAGCTGCAATATTTTTGCACAGAAAAACAAAAAAATGGACATTATTGCTTATTACACAGGCGATGCTGATTTAATTGACAAATACGAAGTCAATAAACTGAACCAAATCATATTTAGTTTTTGTCATTTAAAAGACGGAAAACTAGCTGTAGATTCTCCTAAAGATTCTATTACGATTAAAAAATTAGTTTCGCTTAAAGCGAAAAATCCACAATTAAAGATTATCGTTTCACTTGGTGGCTGGGGCGGCTGCGAGCCTTGCTCAGAAGCTTTTTCTACTGCTGAAGGAAGATTGAAATTTGCAAAATCAGTAAAAGCATTAAGCGATTCTTATAAAGTGGACGGTTTAGATTTAGATTGGGAATATCCATCAATTGAAGGGCTTCCAGGACATTTATACCAACCTGCTGACAAGCCTAATTTTACTGAACTGATTAAAATATTACGTTCTACATTAGGTAAAAAATATGAATTGAGTTTTGCTGCAGGGGGTTTTCAAAAATGTTTAGATGAATCTATCGACTGGAAAGCTGTTGCTCCATTTGTAAATCGTATTAATATTATGAGTTACGATTTAGTAAACGGATATTCGAAAGTTACAGGACATCATACTCCATTATATAGTACAAATCCGAAAGAAGAGTCTACAAATAGAGCCGTTGAATTTTTATTAAAAGCAGGCGTTCCTGCTGAAAAACTAGTTATTGGAGGTGCATTTTATACTAGACAATGGAAAAATGTAGAAAACATCAATAATGGACTGTATCAAGCTGGAGAACACTTCCAAGGTGTTGATTTTAAAAATTATGCTACAACTTATACAGAAGCAAACGGCTGGAAATATTTCTATGACGAAAAAGCCCAAGCTCCATACTGGTACAATGCTGGAACAAAAACTTTTGCAACATCTGACGATTTAAGATCTATCAAAGCGAAAGCGGAATATGCGAAAACGAAGAAATTAGGCGGAATCATGTTCTGGGAACTTACTTTGGACAGTTTCCGTGATGGAATGGTAAATGAGATTTACAAAGTTAAAACTGGTAAATAAGTAAAATAAAAAGCATAAAAAAACGGGAGGTATCATTTAGATGGCTCCCGTTTATTTTATAACTAAAAAGAAATTAATTCACTTTTGTTTTATCCAATTCTCCAATAAACGGAATAGCTTCTAAAATTTCGCTTCTAATTATTGTTTGAAGATAAACTTCAAGCTGGATAAACTTCGCCGCATTTATAGAACCAATCGCTTTTTTTGCCTGATTATATGTTTTAGAATAAAGCTTCTCATAATCAATATGGTTTTTCAAAGTAGCTTTAGCCAATTCGTCAGCTTTAGCATCGGTTAGCGTTTCATAATTTGCTGCATAATCATTTATCAATTGAAACTTTGTCTGCCCTAACGTTTTACGAGATGCTTCGTAATTATCGTAAACTTTAGTAAAAGCTGTGGCTTGCGCATCAGATAAATTCATGTATTGCTTTACGAGTTCGCTTTTTGATTTTCCATACACACTTTGTACCACTTCTAAATCTTCTTTATAAGAAGACTGCGCATAAGATGAAAACGAGGCTGCCACCATAATAAGAATAAGACTTAATTTTTTCATAGTTTTAATTTTAAATTTGTTTTTAAAAATATATGCATACTCAATTATATATTGATTTTAAAACGTTAATTTCTAATCGAGTTACAAAATGAATAAACTGCATAACTAGAAATTAGACTTCAAAAAAACGGAACTTATAATTTTTATTCTTTAGTTTTTGGAGCGTAAATTATTCCATCGTAATTAATCGGGGCTCTATTATTGCTGGTAACAGAAAGCGTTGCGCTTCCGTTATAAAAAATAGAAAACATTAAATCGTAAACATCAGTTTTTCCTCTTACTGTTGCTTTTAGGTTTGTATTATTCTTTTTATTTTCAATTTTAATATTTTCGGGCTTACCTTCAAATTTTATTCCGCCATCACTATTGTATCCAATATTATAAGCACGTCCAAAAAAAGGAAGATCGCATGTTACAGTATCTGCTTTAAATTTTAAAAAATAAGTATTATAATCTAGCTGAATTAATCTTCCGCTCTGTGGAGTAGTTTTTTGAGCTTCAAAAACAAAATCTTGAGCATCTATAAGTGCTTTTATTTCATTTTGTCTTTTTAATTCTCTCTCTTGTTTGAGTTCTTTTTTTGTTTTTTCTTGTCCAGAAACGGAGAAACTTACAAAACTTATCAGTAAGAGGAAAAAAGATACGGTAGTTTTCATAAAATTACTTTTTTGTAAAACGCATCATTGCAATATCTCCAGAAATAAAATTCAGCGTTTTGCCATAGTCTGTAATATCGTATGATGTAATTTTTTCCAGCGTACTCATATAAGTCTGCTCGCCCTGACCATCGAGACACATCATTTTGGTGACTGCCATTGGCTGTGTAAAGTCAATTGTGTTTCCAGTTACATTGAGTTTTCCTGTATAGGAATTACAGCTATTGTTTCCAGAAACTCTATTTTCTTTTGTATCAAAATTTATGGTAGGCTTTTTATTTGGATATAATCCATCAAAAGCTATTCGTGGACCCGAAATATAATTGAGCTCCCAAGTTCCGTCCAGTTTAGAAACTGAATCTACTTTTTTACACTTACAGGAAAATAAAACCAAACTAAAAAAAACGAGGGTAAAAATCTTT
The DNA here is from genome assembly GCF_003946915.1 of Flavobacterium ustbae. GTDB lineage: Bacteria > Bacteroidota > Bacteroidia > Flavobacteriales > Flavobacteriaceae > Flavobacterium > Flavobacterium ustbae. Next base: position 228,230 of record NZ_RPOC01000003.1, on the reverse strand, counting down.
TTCATCATAACATTAAGAATTAAATGTGAGCGAATTAGACAAATTGGCTTCAGAAATTATTCGTTAAAAACCTTTACGAATTTAAGCAATATTTTCGGTTTTGAACTCAATCAATATTAAATTATACCGTATAGTTTGACTTTTTTTTAACTTTTTGAGTTAATCAATTCGGTTATTTTATGTTAAATTTACTTAATCTTTAACTAAAATGACCGTAAACATGAAAAAACTAATTGTTTCTTTCGCTATACTTACCGCCTTAGTAATTGGCTGTAAGACCAATACAAAATCAAACGATGCAAAAACATTAACTGTTGCATTAGAACCAAAAAGCAATAGTAAAGTTGCCGGAACTGCTACTTTTGTCGAAAAAAACGGTAAAGTAACTTTTACAGCAAAAGTAACTGGATTAGAGCCTGGAGTTCACGCCATCCACATTCACGAAAAAGCAGATTGTACTGCTGCAGACGGAAGTTCTGCTGGTGGACACTGGAATCCAACTTTCAAAAAACATGGAAAATGGGGAGTTGCAGAATACCATAAAGGCGATATCGGAAACTTTACTGCTGACGCAAAAGGTAACGGAACTATTACTTTGACAACAGATGAATGGTGCGTAGGTTGCGGAGATTCTAATAAAGACGTTCTTGGCAAAGGTTTAATTGTGCATTCAGGCGCAGATGATTTTACCACTCAGCCAACCGGAGATGCAGGCGGAAGAGTTGCTTGTGCAGGAATTATTAAATAAGAAAATTGGAATAACCACTATTTTTAACAAAATCTAGTGGTTATTTCATTTTAAAATGAATTCTAAAACAAGAAAAAGACATAGCTTTGCATCAGCAAAATTAAGTCCATGATTAACCCATCAGCACCAGGCTGGATCGATAAGTTTTTTAGTGAACAGAAGTTTTCAGAAGCTATTCCTTTTGAAACTGTAGATTCGTTTTACTATAAAGTAAGAGAAACGGGATTTATCTATGGACATATTATTGCAATCGATTCTCAAATTCCGATACCGATAAAAGGATGGTTTAAAACCGAAATTTCTAAAGTAGCTTTACTGAATACGCTCTATCATGTTTTTTGCTTAGAGAAAAGAAATTCGGAACCTCAAAATTTTATTTCAGAAGTTTTAAAGTTTTACAAACAGATGAATCCAGAAGGATTTAATTTGTTTAAAATGTTATTGCCAAAAGACACCCCATCTCTATCTCTAGAAAACATTATCGACCAGAGAGTCCAAACCAATGATAGCATTATCAGCAAAAACTTTTCACATTTAGTCACTAATGCACTATTGTTTATTGATGTTTTGGCTTTCAGACAATATTTAGAACATGGAGAAATTCCTGAAAAATATTTAAAGAGAATTGAAGAAACTGTTCTAGGAATTGTGGGGCTGGCTTTAAAAACCAAAACCGCTAAATCACAGCACGACGATCTTTTAATTAAACTTTTTGAAGCTTCTATACGTTATTCCAAATTTTCAAAAGTTACCGTTGAGACTTTAGAAACGTTAAATCTGGATTACTTTACCAATAAACTGGAACAATTTTATTTACTAGATATGGCCGGAATGGCTTTATGGAGTGACGGAGTTGTCGAAAATGAGGAATCCTATTTTTTGTATTCTTTAGGCTCGACTATGGGCGTTTCTGACGATTTTGTAACCAAAAGCATGGACACAACAAATGCTTTTATTACAACACATAAAACAAAAATTCCATATTTTAATTACTCTAATCCTGTAAAACATTTTTATGATCAAATGACACACAGCGTTGTCAAACTGATTATTAGAAACAAAAACAGGTTAATAAAAGAAATTGTTCAGAGTAAAGAATTGATGGTTCTCCTCGCCTATTCTACAACGAGAGATTTGGACGCCAAAGAGAAAAAGAAAGTCAAAAAACAGCTTTTGGATATTTGCAAAACCATTCCATCGTTGACTATATTTTTGCTTCCGGGAGGAAGTTTACTGCTACCTATATTAATTAAATTTATCCCAACAATGCTGCCATCGGCATTTAATGAAAATTTAGACGAAAACGAATAAAAAAAATCGCCCTTTTAAAAGGGCGATTTTTTATAAAACTATTAAAGATCTAATTGATAAACATTATCAAGCTCAGCATTTGAACTTATCGTGACATTTAAATCTGTTACAAAACCAGAATTTAATCCGTAAACCCATCCATGAAGCATAAGATCTTGACCACTTTTCCAAGCATTCTGCACAATTGATGTTTTCGCCAAGTTATAAACCTGTTCTTTAGCATTGATTTCAACAAAAGCATTAAAACGTTCTGTTTCGTCTTCAATAGAATTTAAATATTTATCATGTAAACGATATTCATCTTTAATGTGACGAAGCCAGTTATCAATAATTCCCACTGACTGATTTCCCATAGCTGCTTTAACACCTCCGCATCCATAGTGACCACAAACAATAATATGTTTTATCTTCAAAACATTTACTGCATAATCCAGAACACTCAACATATTCATATCAGAGTGCACAACCATATTTGCTATATTACGGTGAACAAAAACTTCGCCTGGTTTTGCACCAACAATTTCGTTTGCAGGAACACGGCTGTCAGAACATCCTATCCATAATAATGGTGGCTGCTGTCCTTTAGCCAAATCAGCAAAATAATTTGGGTCTTTTGCCAATGAAGTTTCAACCCATTTTTTATTGTTTTCTAATAACTGCTCATAAAATTTTCTCATTTCTTTATTTTTTGTTGGTAATTTCTAATGCTACGATTGTCTCCAAAAAAGAACTTAGTGTAAAGTTACCTAAATTTTGACGTTTGTATGGGCTTAAAATTATCTAAATTTAATTATTATTATCTAACTACTTCTTTTTGAACCATCTCTCTCTTCGCCACGTCATAATAATGTTCGATTGTAACATGATTATGATTTTCGGGTGTATTTTCAAGTTCGTACGCTTCTTTAAAGCCTTTAAGCTTAACTTTTATATTTTCATCAAGAGCTCGCGTTTCTTTAAATTCACGAATTAAATCTAGAACATCATGAGAAATATATTCTGTATCATGAGCATTAATAATAACTTTTGAGTTTTCTGGAATTTCGGCCAATGTCTGTTTTATTGCCGCTTTATTTAAAAACGAAACTTCTTGAGCTAGATCGATATGAATAATATCTCCATCTTCGTATTCTTCTTTTTTGAAAACATAAGCTCTTTTTAAGTTTCCTCTTAAAACGAATATAATACTTATAATAATTCCCAACGCAACACCTTTTAGCAAATCTGTCGCAACGACAAAGACCAAAGTTGCGATAAAAGGGACAAACTGGTATTTTCCCTTTTTCCAGAAATGCATAAAGGCTGCTGGTTTTGCTAATTTATATCCAACTAAAATCAACACAGTGGCTAGTGTAGCCAATGGAATTTTATTCAAAATCATTGGAATTGATAATACACTTATCAATAATAGAATACCGTGAATAATAGCAGAAAGTTTAGATTTTGCTCCTGCATTATTGTTTGCAGAAGATCGCACTACTACCGATGTCATTGGCAAACCTCCTAAAAGAGAACTCACGACATTACCAATTCCTTGTGCTCTAAGCTCTACATTGGTATTGGTGTAACGTTTTTGCACATCCATTCTATCAGTAGCTTCAATACATAAAAGCGTTTCAATAGAAGCGACAATGGCAATTGTAACAGCAACTACCCAAACTTGCGGATTTGTAACAGCAGTGAAGTCTGGCATAATTATAATTGACTTAAAATCATCAAAAGATTTTGGAACTGGCAAAGAAACCAAATGTTCTTTTGCAATTGCCAAAGTGCTTCCTGTTGATAGAAATATTTCATTTAAAACGACACCAGCAATAACAGCAACAAGAGCTCCTGGAACCAATTTTATTCTTTTTAAAAATGCAACTTTATCCCACGCTAATAAAATTACTAATGAAACTGCAGAAACTACCACAGCTCCTAAGTGAATGTGATTTAAAACATCAAACAAAAATGAAAAAGTATTACTTCCATCATTTTGAATAAAAGCCTGATCTCCTTCATAATCTGCATCATAACCAAAAGCATGCGGTATTTGTTTTAAGATGATAATGATTCCGATACCCGCCAACATTCCCTCAATTACATTTGTCGGAAAATAATTCGATATACTTCCTGCTTTTAAAAATCCTAATGCTAATTGAATTAATCCAGCAATAAAAACAGACATTAAAAATACATCGAAAGCTCCTAAATCGGTAATTGCGGTTAAAATGATAGCTGTTAACCCAGCAGCTGGACCCGATACACTAATATGCGACTGGCTTAAAGACCCTACAATGATCCCGCCCACAATACCAGCAATAATTCCAGAAAATAATGGCGCTCCAGAAGCCATTGCAATACCTAAACACAATGGAAGAGCCACCAAGAAAACCACTAAACCTGAAGCAAAATCAGATTTAAGGTTGGCAAAAAGATTGATTTTTTTTGTCATAATATAATACTAAAAAAATTATTCATTAAAGATTTACCCCATCTCAGATTGAGACGTAGCTAAAGATCAAAATAATCGGAAGTATTATACCAAATTTGGCGGAGGGGCAAATATGCTTGGAGAAATATTGTCAAGCATAACAATATTTTCAGAAATGATAGTTTTTTTCTCGATATAAACCGGAATTACAACTTCGTGCTCTAGAATAGCCGGATGAACTGCATTTTTAAGTTCTTTATGCACTTCTTCCTCTGCAATGTTAAAAGATATAGCCGTACTATTCCCTTTCTTTAACGCCTGAACAATTGTCGGGGTCGATAAGAAGGCAACAAATATGAATAATAATATGCGGGCTACAAATTTCATTGAAACAAAAATAGCGTTAAACAAATAAAATCAAAGAAATTTTGATAGAAATTTAACACAAACAAAAAAGCAGAATGCATTTTTTACTGCATTCTGCTTATAATTTATTAAAAAACAACCTTTTATAACGTTTCTTCTAGCCAAGCATTCATCATCCAAATTGTTTTTTCCTGCTCAGAAATAAAGTCACTCATCATAGAATTGGTTCCTTCATCATTAATTTCGTCAGATTTGTTCAATATTTCTCTTTCTATCTTCAATAAATCTGATAAAGAATGAACGATTAATTGAACCGCCTTTTCGTCATTAGAAATATTCTTTCCAACCTTTAATTTATTGTTTTCGATATAATCTTCAAAAGTATGCAAAGGCGTTCCTCCAATTGTTAAAACCCTTTCGGCGATCATATCTATTTTTAACTGAGCATCTGTATATAGTTCTTCGAATTTTACATGTAAATCAAAAAAACGTTTTCCGCGAATGTTCCAGTGAATTCCTCTTAAGTTTTGATAATACACTTGAAAGTTTGATAATAGTACATTCAGTTCTTTTACTAATAATTCTGATTCTTTTACAGGTAAGCCTAAAATATTTGTCTTCATAATCTAATTTTTTACACTAATTTACTACAAATTTAGAGTAACTTTCATAAAATAAACATAAATAAAAATTATATTTTCTTATTTTTGCATCACAAATTACTATCAATATGACTATAACTCAATTGCAATATGTATTAGCAGTCGCTGAACATAAAAACTTCACACTAGCTGCTGAAAAATGCTTTGTGACTCAGCCTACTTTAAGTATGCAAATACAAAAAATTGAAGAAGAACTTAATATTTTAATTTTCGACAGAAGCAAAAAACCGATCCAACTAACCGATATTGGACAAAAGATTGTAAATCAGGCAAAAAATATCGTAAACGAAGCAGATCGTATTAAAGATATTGTAGAACAGCAGAAAGGTTTTATTGGGGGAGAATTTCGTTTAGGGATTATTCCAACGATTATGCCTACGCTTTTGCCAATGTTCTTGAACAATTTTATTAAGAAATATCCAAAAGTAAAACTCTTAATTGAAGAATTAAATACAGAAGAAATTATTCTAAAACTAAAAAACGGACATCTTGATGCCGCCATCGCTGCGACACCACTTGAAGACGAAAAAATAAAAGAAATCGTTTTATACTTCGAGCCTTTTGTAGCTTATATCCCTGAAAATCATTCTAGTTTCCAGAAAGAAGAAATTGAAGTTGCTGATCTAAATTTAAACGAAATTCTATTATTGCAGGATGGACACTGTTTTAGAGATGGGATTCTAAATCTTTGCAAGACAGTTTCAGAATCTGACCAAAATAATTTTCAGATTGAGAGCGGAAGTTTTGAAACGCTTATAAAATTAGCCGATGAAGGTTTGGGCACAACATTACTTCCGTACTTGCACACCTTAGACTTAAAAGAATCTGACAAGCTGAAACTTCGTAATTTTAAAGAACCAAAACCAGCTCGAGAAGTAAGTTTGATTTACCCAAAAAGCGAATTAAAAATGCAAATCATTGACGCTTTACGATCTACAATTGCTGGCGTAGTAAAAGGCGCAATTGTTTTTCAAAATGTTCAAATTATTAGTCCGTTGCAAAAGAAATAACTCTTTGCGGTTAGTTTTTTAACGCAAAGCATGTTAAGATTTTTTTTACTGCAAGATTAAATGTCTATATATTAAGTTCGCAAGCTGTGGGTTTGTTTTTGACCGCAGAGTACGCAGAGAATTTTGCAGTGAGTTTTTTAATATCGCAAAGGCGCGAAGGCGCAAAGTTTTTTTTCAGGAATACAAATAAATTTCACGCAGATTTAAAAAGATCTCAGCAGATATGCGTACATATTTTATAAAATCCTTTTAGATCTGCGCAAATCTGCTGAGATCTGCGTGAAACAAACTTTGCGACTTCGCGCCTTTGCGAGCAAATTTCTAAACAGCTTTATTCCCAAAGCTTTGCGAACATCTCATTTTAATCATAACCCAAAAAACTTCGCGCTCTTTGCGTAAAAAACTTTGCGCTCTTTGCGGTTAAACTCAGCAAAAAAGAAAGCAATAAAAAAGGAGCCAAATTGGCTCCTTTCTTTATACTTTAATTAACTGTAGACTTTGTTTTAATTCTGGTTTTCCGACTACGAAATTCAGTAACCACTCTTGCAATTGTTCCATTTCGTATGGTAACAGTGTTTTGATAGCTTTTTCTAACTCTTTGCAGAAAAGTATCGGATCGAAACTAACTCTCTCAAGTATAGATTTCGTGTAATCAAACATCATTTTTGACATAATAAAATAAGATTTTCGGGGGTTATCTATTTTTTTAAACTCGAGCCAAATTTAAACAAATAACTAACATAATTTCTATTTTTAACTTATTATTTTAAAAAATTTAGCAACGAATACGTTTTCTTAAAACATATAAATCAATCTAGAATCATTCTAAACAGCTCATTCTAAACCTTTTTGAAAGCTCGAAACATTTCTCGTTTTCCTGGAGGCCCCGCTAACTTTTCCACTGTAAATCCAACTTCGATCATACTTCTTTTAACAACTCCACGAGCTGCATAAGTCACAAGAACTCCATTTGGCTTTAAACTATTGTACATTTTCTGAAAAATTTCGGTACTCCAAAGCTCCGGTTGCACTCTAAATCCGAAGGCGTCAAAGTAAATCAAATCAAAAATTTCAAAATCGTTTATTTCGTGAAAAAATTGTTTCCTTTTGGTTAACGAGAAACGGCTGCTAATTTCTGCTTTTTTGTCCCACGCTATTTTATGCATTTTTTCAAAAATGTTATGATATTCCAATGCTTCCAGTTCTTTGGCATAATTCATTTCTAAAATTTCATTAGGATCTACAGGATAGGCTTCAACTCCAACATAATCTATATTTTGTTCTTTTCTAACCGATTCCAAAAAAGTAATAAAAGCATTTAATCCAGTTCCAAAACCTATTTCTAATATACTTATAGAATTGTCAAACAATGAAAGCCCATTTTTAATAAAAACATGCTTTGCTTCCTGAATTGCACCGTGTTTAGAATGATAACATTCGTCCCATTCTGGCAAACGAATTGTTGTTGAGCCATCTAGCGTTTTAATTATTTCTCTTTTCACCTTTTTAAGAATTTAACAACGGCTTTTTATTGATTTTCAAGCCATTTTAATATTCAAATTTAGTCAAAACAAATGCGTAAAGCCTTAAAAATTGATAGATTTTTCATAAAATCTTTATAAAAACCAATTAAAAATTTGAGTTTATTATAGGATAAATAAATCTCAGTCAAAACCAGTAAATAATGAATTTTCGCTAAGTATTTTACATATTTTTACTTAATTTTGCATTCAATAAATTCCATTTTACACGATATCATCACTTTATATTTTATAAAAGTGAAAATATCTCACAAAAAACTTACATAACTATGAGTACAACTCAAACGAGCAAAATTGAAATCATTAAAGCTACTTCTACAAAAATAAATGAAGTAGATTTTGAGAACTTAAGTTTTGGTGCTGTATTTACAGACCATTTATTCGAATGCGATTTTAAAAACGGGCAATGGCAAAATCCTGTCATTAAGCCTTATGCTCCTATTTTGATGGATCCATCTTCAAAAGTCTTCCATTACGGACAAGCTATTTTTGAAGGAATGAAAGCTTATAAAGACGAAAGCAACGACATTTGGTTGTTTAGACCAGATGAAAACTACAAACGTTTTAATAGTTCTGCTGTTCGTATGGCAATGCCAGAAATTCCAGAAGCTATTTTTATGGATGGTTTAAATGAATTATTGAAAATTGATCAAGAATGGATTCAGAGAGGAAACGGAGCTAGTATGTACATCCGTCCTTTTATGATTGCGACAGGTCCTGGAGTTATCGCAAATCCTTCTGACGAATATAAATTTATGATTTTACTTTCTCCTGCAAAAGCATATTATGGAGGTGAAGTAAAAGTAATTATTGCTGAACATTACAGTAGAGCGGCAAATGGTGGAATCGGAGCTGCAAAAGCTGCTGGAAACTACGCAGCACAATTTTATCCAACTAACTTGGCAAACAAAGACGGTTTCCAACAAGTTATCTGGACAGATGATGCAACGCACACCAAACTAGAAGAAGCGGGAACAATGAACGTTTTCTTCAGAATTAATGATACTTTACTAACAGCTCCAACAAGCGAAAGAATTTTGGATGGTGTTACTAGAAAAAGTTTGATTGCAATGGCTGAAAAAGAAGGTTTAAAAGTAGAAGTTCGTCCAGTAATTGTTTCAGAATTAGTTGAAGCAGCTAAAAACGGATCTTTGAAAGAAATCTTCGGAGCTGGAACTGCAGCAGTTATCAGCGTTATCAAAGGATTCTCTTATAAAGATGAATATTTTGAAATGGCGCCAATTGAAAATTCGTATGCTTCTTTCTTAAAAGAAAAATTAACAAGTCTTCAAAACAAACTTTCTGAAGATACTTACGGATGGACAGTTAAAGTTCAATAATCCAAAACCGATAATAAAAAGAGAAACCCGATAAATTTAATTTTATCGGGTTTTTTATTTGATATTCTAATCGTCAGATAATATTTAACACATAGAAACATAGATTTTTTTGATCCTTAAAAGAGTACAAAAGAAACTTGTTTTTAACACATAGCTATGTGTATTTATGCAAGTGAAACGCCTTTTACATAATTCAAAACTATGTTTCTATGTGTTTAAAAATTATTTATTACAATAATTTCGAAAAATCAGGTTTAAAATAATTCGGACCTTTCATTACTTTTCCATCTTCGCGATAAATTGGTTTTCCGTCTTGACCCAATTTACTCATATTACTGCGCTGAATTTCATCAAAAACAGCTTCAATTTTATCCTGAAGTCCGTGCTCGATAATCGTTCCGCACAAAATATACATCATATCTCCAAGTGCATCTGCAATTTCGACTAAATCATTATTTTGAACCGCTTCGTAATATTCTTCATTTTCTTCTTTCATTAAATTGTAACGAAGCAACTTTTTCTCTGCTCCTACATCGGCAATTGGGGTTGCACTATGACCAATTTTAAAAGCAGTGTGAAATTCGGTTACGGCATCGAGTTGTTTTCTCATATAGTAGTTTTCTTTTTTTTTGCTAATGTAAGTCTCTTTCGTATAAATATGAAAATTTATTGAACGAAATGAAAAGGCAATTTAGCAGCAAATCGTTTACAAATCTTTAAATTTGCTAAAAATTTTTATATCTATGTTTAGTCAAGGACAAATACTATTTGGAGTGTGTTTTTTTATTGCTTTTGTAATCATAATGATTTTTGCTTATCGAAAAGATCTGAAATTACACAAAGTCTTCTACAAAGGAAATTACAAAGTACTCCTTGCTTTCCTGCTTTTTATTGTGCTTTTGTTTGTAATTAAAATATTTCTAAAGAAATAAATTATTCTGCTTACAATAAAATAAAACCTAATAATTATGGGTTATTAGTAAGACTCATGATAAATTTATAACTTTACCCAATCCAAACAATCTGCCATGAAAATTCTAAAGTATTTATTCCTTTTCGCGTTACTAAGTTTTGTTGCTCTTACTGTTTTTGTTGCTACACAAAAAGGTGATTTTTCTGTAGAAAGAAGTAAAGTTATCAATTCGCCACGCACAACGGTTTATAACTACCTAAATGACTTTAGAAATTACGAAGATTTTGAATCATGGTCTGTAGAAGATCCTTCTATCAAAATGAATTACGCTAATAAAACGAGCGGAAATGGCGCTTCATATTATTGGGATGGCACGGATGGAAAAGGAAATGCTATTATTCTTAAAACAAAAGAGGGAGAAAGCATTGAGCAGAAAATGCAATTTGACGGCACCGAAGCCGATGTAAACTGGACTTTAAAAGATACTTTGAACGGAAAAACAAAAGTTACCTGGAAAGGAAAAGGAACTATGAGTTTTCTATTTAAAATATATACTGCTCTTCATGGAGGTTCGGACAGAGTTATTGGAACTATTTATGAAAAAAGTTTGGCTAATATTGACAAAAATTTAGATTACGAAACTAAAACTTATGCTGTTAAAGTAGATGGAGTGGTTAAGAAAACAGAAACACCTTACATCAAACAGACTTTTACGAGCGAAATTGCCAAAGTAAATAAAAATGCTAGAATTGTAATTCCGAAACTTATTCAGTTTAGTGAAACCAACGGATTATCTGCAATGGGAAAACCATTCATTATTTACCATACTTATGATACGAAAACTGGTTTAGCTAAAATTTCAATCTGTTTACCAATAAATAAAGAAATTTCAACCAGTTCTGGAAGTGATATTTTAGCAGGAAAATTAAATGGTTTTGATGCTGTTAAAACAACTCTTAACGGAGACTACTCTCATAGAAATGAAGCAATTGCCAAAACAACGGCTTACATAAACAACGAAAAGATTATTCCAGATTTAAGCTGGTCGCATCTTGAAATCCTAACGCTAAGCAAATTGGACGTAAAAGCTTCTTCAAAATTGGTAACTGAAATTTATTTTCCAATAAAACCAAAAGTAGTTCCTGTCACTGCAGAACCTGCTTACGCTCCTGTAAACACTAGCACTACTGAAACTCCAAGTGAGCCGCGTACCGAACAACCTCGCACAGAACAGCCACGTACAGAGCCTGTAAAACGCAAATCTGCTCCTACTCCTGCTCCTGCACAAACACCTGCTACTCAAGAAGAAGATTCAGAATTTTAAATAATTTCAAAACGGCATTAAACCTTTTGCCTTAAATTCTGTCTAACTTCTTTAAAAAAGTTTACAAAACAAAAAGTTTGATAGACGAGAAAGAATTTATAAAACAATTATTAACCCCTGAGACGCAAAATTCTGCGTTTCAAAAACTCCTGTCTGATTATCAGAGGCCTTTGTATTCTCATATTCGAAACATTGTTTTGAATCATGATGATGCCGACGATGTATTGCAGAATACTTTTGTAAAAGTCTTTCAAAATCTTAAAAACTTTAAAGGAGAAAGCAAACTTTTTTCCTGGATGTACCGTATTGCCACCAACGAAGCTTTGACTTTTTTATCGCAAAAAGCAAAACTAAGCGGCATTACATCTGAAGCTTTACAAAATAAAACGATCGACAATTTAAAAGCCGATCTTTATTTTGACGGAGATGAGATTCAGATCAAACTTCAAAAAGCAATCGTCACACTTCCAGAAAAACAGCAATTGGTTTTCAAAATGAAATATTTTGAAGAATTGAAATACGAAGAAATTGCAGATATTTTAGGAACATCTGTTGGAGCTCTAAAAGCTTCTTATCATCATGCCGTAAAAAAAATTGAATTATATGTTACATCAAATTAAACCTTTTGTAACAAAAACTATCTTATAAGTATTATGAAAACATTTAAATTAGAAAACGAACCCAAAATAAAATCTGGCTTTAAAGCTCCAGAAAATTATTTTGATACTTTTCAAGAAAAGGTTTTACAGCAATTAAACGAAAAAGAGGTTAAGGTAATTCCTTTTTATAAACGTACAAAAATCATTTCTCTGGCGGCCGCTGCAGTAATTGGTTTTGCATTGCTAATTCCGATTGTTAATCATTATAAAACCAATTCAAATGAACTGGACGAAGCCACTTTAGAGAACTATTTATCTTATCATTCTAATATAAGCCAATACGATTTAATACAAAATTTGGATGACAACGATATTGAAAAATTAGGCAACGATGTTACTCTAGAAGACGAAACACTGGAAGATATCTTAGTTGCAAGTCCAAATATAGAACATCTAATTTCAGAACAAAATTAAATCAACTTAACTCAACAACTCAATAACTTAGCTTAACAATGAAAATAAAAAACATTTTACCACTACTGCTATTTCTGACAAGTTTTTCAATTTTTGCACAAAATGGAAAAATTGATGAAAAGCGAGAAAAAATTAAGGCTTTTAAAGTGTCATTTTTAACAACAGAATTAGAATTGACTTCAACCGAAGCTGAAAAATTCTGGCCCATTTATAATGCTTATGATGATAAACAATACGAATTGAAGTATTTAAAAATGAAAACGTATCTGAGAAAGCTAAAAGATGACAATCTTAAGAATCTTTCTGATAAAGAAGCAACAACATTATTGTCTCAAATAGAAAGTACCGATAAAGAAATTTACCAGCTTCGTGAAAAATACATGAGTAATCTGAAAAAAGTGCTTCCTGCAAAAAAAATATTACTGCTTAAAAAATCTGAAGATGACTTTAATCGAAAGTTATTACAGCAATATCGAGACAAAGCCAATAAAGATTAAACTTAACGAAACAACAGCGATAGGAACCCTATATAATAATACTTACTTTATTATTTAGGGTTCTTGTTTTTTTTATTTAAAGTGAATGCGAAGCATCTTATTGTGTCCTGCAGCAATTGCCGTATTTCTATTAATAAATCGAATAGTAAACAGTTTTGTATCGCTGGACAGCATTGTCCAGGTCTCTCCTCCGTTCTGCGAATACTGAATTCCGCCAGAACCTACACAAACCAATTCTTTCGCGCCGCCACCTGGCACGTATTGCACACAAGAAGCATATCCAAAACCTTGATTCTGACCAATCAGTTCCCAAGTTTTTCCGCCATCTTTAGTAAAAATTTTATTATCTTTTTTTTCCATTGGCGAGTCATAATTTCCCCCTGCGGCAAAACCATGCTTAGAATCGTAGAAATCTGCCGTAAAAATGCCTGTCATTGCTTCTCCCTGTACGATTGGAGTTTCTACAGCTTTCCAAGTTTTTCCTTTATCGCCAGAATAAAACACACGAGATCTTTTTCCGCCAGAAACCAGCCAAGTATCATTTCCTTTAATTACGATGTTTGAATTACTTGCTGCAAAAGCTGCTTCGCCTTGCGCATTTGTTGGGAGTTTATGAGATAATACTTTTGTCCAAGTCTCTCCTCCGTCTCTTGTAATAATAACTGAGAAAGTATCTTCTGTCGGATCTCCAATCGCAATTCCTTCTTTATCATTCCAAAACTGCATGCTATCGTAAAACACTTTCGGATTTACTTCTTTGTAAACCAATTTTACTTTATTTGTTTTCTTAGAGACTTGATATAATAATGCAGGATTTCCAACACTTAGCAGAAAAATATTTTTTGAATTCTGAGCTATGCTTCTAAATTCTAGTTTTAAAGTATCCTTGTAAATATGCTCTTCGAATTTCTTTTTTTTATCTAAATCAAAACATCCAAAACGAGAATTATCTCCTCCGTACCAGATTTTATTTTTATCGATCACGATAGCACGTATACTAATTTTATCCTGAAATAAAGTATCAACTTGAATGGCTATAAAACCATTTTCATAATTTGCTTTATTCTTATTTGTGAATGTTTTAAAGGATACAAACAAAACAAACATGCAAAAAAATAGCGATACTTTTCTCATATAAATAAAAAATTTAGGGTGTTGCTAAAATACAATTAATTCTCACATGGCGAATTAAATTTCGTTTTTTTTCTATAAGAAAATTTAATGATTCATTTACAATTATTTACTTAAAAAATTTATACAATTTCTTTAACTAAAAAACAAAATACTGATAATCAATATTTTAAAATATCGGTTTTGGCAAAATAATTTTATGGCACAGTAATTGGATATCTCATAACACAAAATAATTTAATACAAATTAGCCATGAAAGCGAATTTACTTTTAATAGCATTATCAGCCTTAGTTTTTGGTTCTTGCTCAGCGCAAAGTCAAACTACTGTTTACGCAAAAAACTCAGATATAAGCGATAACTTAGATTTAAGAGCTGTTGCTTCGATGTTTGGAGAATCTGCTAATCTTCAAGATTTTGAAAGACGTTTAAATGATCCTAAATATCAAATATCAAATCTTGACCTTAACGGTGACAATGAAGTAGATTACTTACGTGTAATCGAAAGTGTTGAAAACAGAACTCACGTTATTATCATTCAAGCCGTTTTGGATCGTGATGTTTACCAAGACATTGCTACTATTGATGTAGAGCGAGACAACTACAACAAAGTAAGCGTTCAGGTTGTGGGTAATACTTATTTATATGGTGCAAATTATATTTATGAGCCGGTGTATAGCGTAGTTCCTGTTATCTATACTTCTTTTTGGGTTACCAATTACAGACCTTATTACTCAACTTGGTATTGGGGTTATTACCCAACGTATTACAGAGCATGGAATCCGTATCCAATTTACAGATATAGAAACAATGTAAATGTTTATATTAATGTTAACAATAATTACAACTATGTTAATGTAAGAAGAAGCTACAGAGCTCCAGCAATCTACGAAACAAGACGTACATACGGTTACGAAAGAATGCGTCCGAACTATAGTTTTGCTGAAAGACACGCTAACACAACAAACCGATACGAATTAGATCAGAGACGTGTGGCTAGCAGAGAAACAAGTAGAAATACGTATAACACGAACAGAAATTATACAGGAAGAACAACTTCGACTGATAACAGAACTTCGAACAGAACGTATGCAGAAAACAAAAGTGCAACAAGCAGATCCTCTGTAGACAGAAGCAATACTGCAAACGGAAATACGAATAGAAGCTACAACTCTACAGGAAGAAGTACTGAAACTGTAAATACAGGAAGGAGCACGAATCGTGATTATCAAACGAGAGCTAATAACACTCAAAGAGCAGAAAATACTGCTAGAGTGCAAACTACTCAGAGAGCAGATTACGGAAATAGCAATTCTTCTACCACATCCAGAAGCAGTTCTAATCGAGAGTCATCTGCTCCAAGAGCTGAAAGAAGTTCAAGAAGTTATTCTCAAAACCAATCTAGCAGTTCAAGCAGAGATTATTCTGCGAGACCGCAGCAAAGTCAGCGTTCTGAATCTCCAAGAATGAGTCAAGAAACTTCTAGGGCAAGTCAAGAATCTAGAGGCGGACAAAGTCAAAGAGAAAGCGGATCAAGTTCTAGAAGCAACGGTAGAAGAGGTTAATTTTACAATCATATAATATTCAAAAAGGAAAGCACAATTTTAGGATTGTGCTTTTTTTTATCTTTTTAATTATAATTGCTGCTAATTTGTTTTAAAACAGTAAATTTGCAACCGTCTTTTTATAAAACTATACATGAGCGCATCGCATAAAAACTTACATAGTAAGTTGTCTATTGGGGGTTTATTGATTACTTTAGGGATTATTTATGGAGATATTGGTACTTCTCCATTGTACGTAATGAAGGCTATATTAGGCGATCACACGATAAATGCTGATATTGTTTTAGGAGGTATTTCTTGTGTATTTTGGACGCTGACATTACAAACTACTATTAAATATGTACTTATTACTTTAAGTGCAGACAACCACGGCGAAGGAGGAATTTTTGCCTTGTACGCATTGGTCAAGAAAACAAAAATTCAATGGCTTATAGTGCCCGCCATTATTGGAGGAAGCGCCTTGCTCGCCGACGGAATTATTACCCCGCCGATCTCTATTTCATCTGCTGTAGAAGGAATTAGGGCATTCTACCCAACTATGCAGACGCAAACTATTGTATACATAGTAATTACAATTTTATTCGTTTTATTTACAATTCAGCAATTCGGAACCAAATTGGTTGGTAAATTCTTTGCCCCAATGATGCTAATCTGGTTTGCTATGCTGGGAACTTTAGGAACAATTCAAGTTCTTAATTATCCAGAAGTAATTAAAGCGATTAATCCATACTACGCTTATCATTTATTATCGATACATCCTGATGGTTTCTTCGTTCTTGGTTTTGTATTCTTATGTACAACTGGAGCCGAAGCTTTGTATTCTGACATGGGACACTGCGGAAGAAAAAACATCAGAATCAGCTGGATGTTTGTAAAAACTACATTAGTTTTAAACTACTTTGGACAAGCTGCTTATTTAATTCACCACGAAGGAAGTACATTACAGCAATTGGGCGGAGAAAATGGAAATCCGTTTTACTTAATTATGCCACACTGGTTCTTGCCATTCGGAATTGTAGTTGCAACTCTTGCTGCTGTAATTGCGTCTCAGGCACTTATTTCTGGTTCGTTTACTTTGATTAACGAAGCAATGCGTCTGAATTTCTGGCCAAAAGTAAAAATCAAATACCCAACAGAAGTAAAAGGTCAATTATACATTCCGTCAATTAACTGGTTATTGTTTTTTGGCTGTGTTGGAATCGTTTTACATTTCGAAAAATCAGGAAATATGGAACATGCTTATGGTCTTGCCATTATCTTATGTATGATTATGACAACCATTTTGCTCAACTATTACTTAATCATGAAACGTGTAAAACTGTACTTCATGGTACCGCTTATCACCATTTATTTATTGATTGAGTTTAGCTTCCTTTTTGCTAATATTACCAAATTTGCCGAAGGCGGTTATGTAACTTTAATAATTGCGAGTTTATTGATTTCTGTAATGACAATCTGGTATTTGGCTAAGAAAATCAACAAAAACTACACGAAAGTGGTTAAAATTGATGATTACAAACAAGTTTTAGTAGAATTAAGCCAAGATTTATCGATTCCGAAATATGCTACGCACTTGGTTTATATGACTAATGCAAATCGTGTGGATGAGCTAGAGGAAAAAGTAATTTACTCAATTCTTCAAAAACGTCCGAAAAGAGCTGATATTTATTGGTTTGTTCACGTTAATATTTTGACTGAACCTTATAAAACACAATATAAAGTAACCGAAATCGCAAAAGACGACATCTACAGAATTGACTTTAATTTAGGTTTTAGAGAACCAACTAAAATCAATTTAATGTTTAGAGAAGTTATTAAAGATATGGTAAAACGTGGCGAAGTGGACATTACGAGCCGTTACGAATCGTTGAACAAAAACAATATTATTGGCGACTTTAAATTTGTATTGTCTGAAAAATTCTTATCAAACGACAATGATCTAAGATGGCACGAAAATATTATTATGAATTCGTATTTCTTTATTAAAAAACTGAGTTTGTCTGAAGAAAGAGCTTTTGGCTTAGACAGCAGTTCTGTTAAAGTAGAGAAATTCCCAATGGTGCTTCATGCTCCAGAAAATATTGGATTAACGAGAATTATTCCTAAAGAATAAATTTCAAGATATATTCATAAAAAACACTCTAAATTAGAGTGTTTTTTTTTCTTTTAATGAGAGTCAGAATAAGATTCGATATTAAAAATTTAACTTTCAATCAATTAATAGTACCTTTGCACTTCAAATACATAAAATGAGATTACACAGAAATTTAGTTTATACTACCATAGATTCGTTAAATGCTATTTTTAACGAAGGAGAATATGCAGATAAAGTGGTAGCAAGAGCATTAAAAAAAGACAAGCGCTGGGGAAGCTCAGATAGGAAGTTTGTTGCTGAAACAATATACGAAATAGTTCGTTGGAAACGATTATACGCTGAAATTGCCGAAGTAAAAGAACCTTACGACAGAGACAATCTATGGAGAATGTTTGCCGTTTGGGCTGTTTTACGTGGTTATCCAATTCCAGATTGGAGACAATTAGAAGGAACTCCGGAAAGAAAAATCAAAGGCCGTTTTGACGAATTATCTAAAAACAGAGCTTTAAAAGAATCTATTCCAGATTGGATGGATGAATTGGGAGTAAAAGAATTAGGCGAACAAGTTTGGTCTAAAGAAATTGCTGCTCAAAATCAGCCTGCAAAAGTTATTTTGAGAACAAACACTTTAAAAGGAACCAAAGAAAGCCTTAGAAATACATTAATGGATTTAAATATTGAAACAGAATATTTAAAAGACCAACCAGAAGCTCTTGTTTTAAAAGAAAGAGCGAATGTATTTTTAACAGACGCTTTTAAACAAGGTTTATTTGAAGTTCAAGATGCCAATTCACAATTGGTTGCAGGTTTTCTAGACGTAAAACCGGGAATGCGCGTGGTAGATACTTGTGCAGGTGCAGGAGGAAAAACATTGCACATGGCTTCTTTGATGGAAAACAAAGGACAATTGATTGCAATGGACTTGTATGAAAGTAAATTGAAGCAATTAAAATTGAGAGCTAAAAGAAACGGAGCTTTTAATATCGAATACCGCATCATCGACAGCACAAAAGTGATTAAAAAACTGCACGAAAAAGCAGATCGTGTTTTAATCGATGCGCCTTGCAGCGGATTAGGTGTTTTAAAAAGAAATCCAGATTCTAAATGGAAATTACAGCCAGAATTTATCGACAACATTCGTAAAGTTCAGAGCGAGGTTTTAGAAAGCTATTCTAAAATTGTAAAACCAGGAGGAAAATTGGTTTACGCAACTTGTTCTGTTTTACCATCAGAAAATCAAGAGCAGGTGGAAAAATTCTTAAAAACAGAAATCGGAAAACAGTTTACTTTTGTTGAAGATCGTAAAATGTTGGCTTCAGAATCTGGTTTTGATGGATTCTATATGGCGCTAATGGAACGTAAAAAATAAATTTAAATTCCAATATTTTAAATTCCAAATTCCAATCTTCTTGGAATTAAAATCCCAAATTTCAATCTGAGTTATTGAAATTTGGGATTTTTTATTTTTCAGTTCAACTTTTCCAAAGTTTAAAACTTTGACAAAATTCTAACTCAAAGCATTGGAATTTGGAATTTAAAAATTGGAATTTCTTTAAATATTATTCCTGTAAAGTTGGCTTACGTAAAAGTTTCCCATTTTCATTTTCTTTGAATTTCGACACAAAAACAATTTCTTTTGGTTTTTCAAATTTCCCTAAATCATCAAAGAAATCAGGAGCAAATTCTTGTTTTTCACCTTCAATAACCAAAACTAATCTTTCTCCTAAAGTTGTATCTGGAAGCCCGGTTACAAAAAATCTATTCGCAATTTTGCCAATCAATTTTGCTTCGATCTGTTCTGGAATCAGCTTCACTCCTCCGCTATTGATTACGTTGTCAATTCGACCTAAAAATTTAAATTGCTGTTCACTTAGCAATTCAACTAAATCATTAGTCACAATTGGTTCGTCAGAAATTGTAGCCACATGAATAACCAGACATTGACGATCATCCTGCGCTATTTTTACATTTGGAAGAATCGAAAAAACATTATCACCCAAACGTTTCGCTGCAATGTGGGTAATGGTTTCCGTCATTCCATACGTTTCATAAATCTCTGTTTTAAACGGTAAAAGTTCTGCTTCTAAGGCACTATCCAATTTTGCTCCGCCAATAATTAATTTACGAATATTATGCAGCTTATCAATAGAGTTCTGAACTTGCAAAGGTACCATAGCAACAAAATCATAAGTTCGCGAATTGAACGCAAGTGGCGTAACACTGGGAGCAACGATATCTAATTCTAATCCTAAAATTAAACTTCTTACGAGCATCATTTTTCCCGCAATAAACTGTGTCGGAAGGCATAATAAGGCTTTGTCTCCTGGTTTTAAACCAAAAAAATCGCCCGTTGCCAGAGCCGACTGTATCATAGCTTGTTTTTTCAATCTGACTAGTTTTGGAAGACCTGTTGTTCCAGAAGTTGTCATTTCGATATAATCTTTTTTATCAAACCAATCCAAAAAGAATTCTCCGATTGATTTTTCATAAGCATCACCTTCTTTCACATAACTATATGCAACTTGGCAAACATCTTTTGCGTTTAAATGATAGCCGTTTAATTTGAAATAATTGTGAACTTTATTCTGAGTTAAGTTTAGCATATTCTTAAGCTTTTAATTCGACATTACTAATTTTTCCAGTTAGTTTCTCTTTCCAATTTTTCCAGCCATATTTTTTACTAAAAATAAAAAGCAAAATAGGATAAACGATAACAACAGGAAGAATTACATCTATTCCTGCTGAAGGTTCTGAAAGATCTTTAAAAATAGAATGGGTTTGAAAAACGGTCCAATCTGAGGTAACCAATAACGCTCCTACAAGATTGTTTGCGGCATGAAATCCGAGTGCTAGCTCCATTCCTTCATCCATCAAGGTGATTACACCTAAAAATAATCCAGTTCCTATATAATAAATCATGATAATATTTCCCATTTTGGCAACCTCAGGATTTGTCCAGTGCATAGAACCAAATATAAGAGAAGTCATCAGCAGCGGAAACCATCTGTTTCGGGACAAATTGGCAAATCCTTGCATGAGATATCCTCTAAAAACATATTCTTCTGTACTAGTTTGAATTGGAATTAAAATAGTTCCTACCACAACCAATATTAAAAAAGGAACTAATTTAAATTGCAACACAAACTGTTCTGGAGCTCTTAAATACACAAATAAAAAACTGAGTACTGAAAAAAATGCCCAAACAAAGAAGGAAAACCAGATTCGTTTCCAATCGACTTTAGGCCTAGAAGTAGTAACCGACAATAGAGTTTGATGATGAATATATTTTACAACAAAATAAATTCCAGCAAAGGCAAAAATGAAGGAAATCATTACTAGAAAAAGAGTGATATTCGATTCAAACATTTTCATAACTCCTTCATTGGTCGTTGGAAAAGCAATATGTTCAGCGTATGTTTTGTAAAATACAGCAGCTGTAATTGGAATTTGCCCCACAAAAGACGCTGAAATAATAAAGAGAGATCCTAAAAGATATTTCCAAAATTTATTTTCAGGTTTAATTCCTTGTTCTAAAAACATAAATTTAAAATTTTAAAAAAAATGAGAATTCAAATTCGATAAGTTAATCTTACTTTTGATATTGCTAAAATACCCCTTTTTTATCTTACAAATATTTGAAATATCTAAATATAACAAAATGATACAAATTTACCATAATCCGAGATGCGGAAAATCAAGAAATTGCCTTGCTTTTATAGAAGAATCAAATCAAGATTTTGAAATTATACCTTACTTAACCCAAACTCCTACATTTGAACAGCTGAAAAAATTATTAGGCCAGTTAAATCTTGAACCTATTGAGCTTATTCGAACTAAAGAAAAAATCTGGATTGAAAATTTTAAAGGCAAAACCTTGAGTAACGATGATATCATTAATGCAATGGTCGAAAATCCAATTTTAATCGAGCGCCCGATTGTTGTAAAAGACGGAAAAGCCATAATTGGCCGAGATCCAGAATTGGTTGCTTCTTTTTTAGATTGATTCTAAAATATTCAATTAACATTTTTTTGTGATTTCTCTCTTTAAACCAAAAGCTACATTTGCCGTCTAAAGAAAGAAAAGCCAGAAAATGAAAAAAATCAAATTTGCTGTATTACTTGTATTCTTGTTTACAAGTTTTTACAATTACTCTCAACAAGGAAGCCCAGGTGGCAAAAATAAAGTAAAAGTCACCGGAAAAGTTTTTGAAAAAGTTAGCAAACAGCCTTTAGAATATGCTACTATTTCGATTACTGCCCCAAATGACACAAAAGTTGTCGCTGGAGGAATTACAAACCCAAAAGGAGAATTTGAAGTTGCTGTTGCACCTGGAACTTACGATATAAAAGTTGAATTTATTTCGTTTAAATCAACTGAAATTAAGCAGAAAAGCATCCAAAGTGACACTAATTTAGGCGTCATAAATCTATCAGAAGATGCTGCGCAATTAAACGAAGTTGTAATTCGCGCAGAAAAATCGACTGTTGAGATTAAACTGGACAAAAAGGTATACAACGTTGGTCAGGATATGATTGTAAAAGGCGGAAGCGTAAGCGATGTTCTGGACAACGTTCCGTCTGTTTCTGTTGATACTGAAGGAAATGTAAGTTTAAGAGGAAGCGATAATATTCGTATTTTGATTGACGGCAGACCTTCACAAGCCATCAACATGGCAGAAGCTTTAAGACAGCTTCCTGCCGATGCAATTGATAAAGTCGAAGTTATCACAAATCCATCTGCACGTTATGATGCCGAAGGAGGATCTGGAATTATTAATATTGTTCTTAAAAAAGGTAAAAACCAAGGTTTTAACGGAACTTTGATTGCATCAACAGGTTTACCTGAAACGTATGGTTTAAGTGGAAATTTAAATTATAAAACAGAGAAACTAAACTACTTCACAACAGCTGGATACAACTATAGAACAACTGAAGGAGCTGGTAAAACAAATTCTGAATATTTCGACACAAACGGAAACACAACAAGCTTCTTAGACGAAACTCGTGACACCAAACGTACCCGAAACGGATTTAACGGAAGAGCTGGTGTCGAATGGACGCTTACTCCAACAACTTTCTGGACAAACGCCATCAATTACCAAAAAAATAATGGTGACGACCGAGATTTGATCAATTACTATAATTATGATGCTGGCCGAAATTTTACAGGAACAACTTATCGTTTAAACAACGCAGATACCGGCAGCGAAAATGTTGAATTTACTTCCAACTTAATTAAAAATTTCAACGATAAAGGACACAAGCTTACTGCAGATTTATCTATTTCAAGAAATACAGACGATAGCAATAGTGTAATCGAAGACTCTCCAAGATTTGATACCACATTAAATGATCAGATTCAGAAACAAGTTCTTTTTCAAGCAGATTACGTATTGCCTTTAGGTGAAGGCAGCCAATTTGAAGCGGGATACAAAGGAAGTTTTGGTGACTTAAACAACGTTTATAATGTAACGGATGATGCTGGTGTTGTAAATCCTAATTTATCTAATACTTTAGAGTATAAAGAAAACATCAACGCACTTTATACGCAATACGGTTTCAAAGTAAATAAGTTTTCTTATTTATTTGGTTTGAGATGGGAAGACACAAATATTCAAGTTAACTTGTTAGATAACAGCGATTTCAATACTAAAAAATACAACAACTTATTCCCAAGTGCTTTTATTAGCTACGAAATCTCAGATCAAAGCAATTTCTCAGCAAGTTACAGCAAACGTTTGTCTCGACCAAGAGGACGTTTTATGAACCCTGCTGTAAATTATGCAAGTAACATCAACATCTTTCAAGGAAATCCAGACTTAGATCCTTCTTTAACAGACAAATATGACATTGGTTATATCAAAAGATGGGACAAAGTAACTTTCAATACATCTGCTTATTTTGAAGACACGAAAGACGTTTTCAGCTTTGTACGTTCTCCTACAGGAGATGAAGTAAACGGAATTCCTGTAATTAAAAGTTCACCGATCAATTTAGGAAAAGAGCAAAAATTTGGTTTCGAATTTACATTCAATTACACGCCATACAAATGGTGGAAATTAAACAGTAACTTCAACTTTTTTAACGTAAAAACAACTGGAAGCTATAGCTATACAGATACTCAAGGAAATGACATTTTTCAAGATTTAGACAATCAAGCCAATTCTTGGTTTGCAAGGATAAACTCTAAAGTTACACTTCCGTACAAAATTGACTGGCAGCTAACTGCAATGTACAACGGAGAACAAAAAACTGCTCAAGGTAAAAACTTAGGCCAATTCGGAATGAATACCGCTTTCAGCAAAGACGTTCTTAAAGATAAAGCAACAATTGCTTTCAACATTAGCGACGTTTTCAATTCTAGAAAGATGAGATCATACACCTATTTAGACAATGTAAATTCATATAACGAATTCCAATGGCGTAAACGTCAGTTTAATTTATCGTTCACTTACCGTTTTAATAAACCAAAAAGTGAAAGAGATAAAAATGCTCCTAGAAACAATGACGGCGGTGGCGAAGGCGGTGGAGAATTTCCGGGATAAACTTTTTGAAATCCCAATATTTGAAATTCCAAATTCCAATACTGGATTAAAATTCCAAAAAATAAAATTCCAAATTCCAATATTGGATATATAAATAAAAAATCTCAAATTTCAATCTAAATTATTGAAATTTGAGATTTTCTGTTTTCAAAACTCTATTCAACTTTCTCAAAGTTTAAATCTTTGAGAAAGTTCTAAACTCAAACAATTTGAATTTGGAATTTCAAAAAATTGGAATTTTTCTTTTTTTTATCCAAAATCGCAAATTTACAGATAAAAAAAAGAACCCAATGGGTTCTTTTTTTATGACATCAATCTAAAATTAAATAGATTGTTCTTCTTGTCTTTTTCTGGCTCTTTTTTCTTTAATCATTTCCCAGCTAGCTCCCGTAACCCAGTAAGATACGAAACCAACTAAGAAAAACATTAACCAAAACCCTATAGTTAGTATGGTTAAGAAAAGTAAAAAACCTAAGTACTGTGAAAATTCAAACATGTTTTCCGGAATTTTTGAATGTTACGACAAATGTAGGGCTTATATTTTTTCTCAGCAATAAAATCTAAATCAATTTTCGTTAAATAACATTTATCCGTATATTTATACTCATTTTAAATAAGCTTTTTTTTAGAGGTTCTAAGGTACTGAGAAGCTAAGGTACTAAGTCTTTAAGACTTTAATATTCTGAGAGAGTAACAGCAAACCACAAACCACAAACCACAAACCATAAACTATCATCCATTAACAATAAAAAACAAATATTTTATAAATAATGAAATACAGAATAGAAAAAGACACTATGGGCGAAGTTCAAGTCCCAGCCGATAAATATTGGGGTGCACAAACGGAACGTTCTAGAAACAACTTTAAAATTGGCCCATCGGGATCCATGCCAAAAGAAATCTTAGAAGGTTTTGCCTATCTTAAAAAAGCCGCAGCTTACGCCAATTATGATTTAGGTGTTTTGCCAATCGAAAAAAGAGATGCGATTGCAGCGGTCTGCGACGAAATTCTAGAAGGAAAACTCGACGATCAGTTTCCGCTGGTAATTTGGCAGACAGGTTCTGGAACACAAAGCAATATGAACGTTAATGAAGTAATTGCCAACCGCGCTCAAGTTCTTAAAGGCTTTGAAATCGGCGAAGGAGAACAATTCATAAAAGCCAATGACGATGTAAACAAATCGCAATCATCAAACGATACTTTTCCAACTGGAATGCACATCGCCGCTTACAAAATGGTTGTAGAAACTACGATTCCCGGAGTTGAAAAACTTCACGCAACTTTAGCCAAAAAAGCTGCTGAATATAAAGACGTAGTGAAAATTGGCCGTACGCACTTAATGGACGCAACTCCTTTAACTCTAGGTCAGGAAATTTCTGGATATGCCGCTCAATTAGCTTTCGGATTAAAAGCTTTAAAAAACACTTTAGCCCATTTATCTGAAATTGCTCTTGGCGGAACTGCAGTTGGAACGGGATTAAACACTCCAAAAGGTTATGATGTAAAAGTAGCACAATACATTGCAGAATTTACCAATCATCCTTTTATAACTGCGGAAAACAAGTTTGAAGCTCTTGCCGCTCACGATGCTATTGTAGAAACGCATGGAGCTTTGAAACAATTGGCTGTTTCTTTAAATAAAATTGCCAATGATGTTAGAATGTTAGCTTCTGGACCACGTTCTGGAATTGGCGAAATTCATATTCCTGAAAACGAGCCTGGCTCTTCTATCATGCCAGGAAAAGTAAATCCGACGCAATGTGAGGCTTTAACAATGGTTTGTGCCCAAGTTATCGGAAATGATATGGCAATTGCTGTTGGCGGAATGCAAGGTCATTATGAATTGAATGTTTTTAAACCTGTCATGGCAGCCAACTTTTTACAGTCGGCACAATTGTTAGGTGATGCTTGTATTTCTTTTGACGAACATTGCGCACAAGGAATTGAGCCTAATCATAAACGCATCAAAGAATTGGTAGATAATTCCTTAATGTTAGTTACCGCTTTAAACACCAAAATTGGATATTACAAAGCCGCAGAAATCGCTCAAACAGCTCATAAAAACGGAACAACTCTTAAAGAAGAGGCTGTTCGTTTGGGATATGTAACACCAGAAGATTTTGATGCTTGGGTGAAACCAGAGGAAATGGTTTAGTTTAAGCTGCTAAGTTGCTAAGGTTCTAAGCTGCTAAGTTTTTTATATTTGACTTAGTGCCTTAGAACCTTAGTTGCTTAGTACCTTAGTAGCTTATTTTCCATCTACATAATCCTGAAGATAGCTGAATCTTTCAGTTAGTTTTCCGTTTTCTGTGATTTTGGCGCGTTTTAAGATTCCGTCTTTATCGCCGTTGAAGAAAGCAGGAATTACATGTTCCATGAATTGTTCTCCAAAACCTTCGCTGGCATCTTTTGGAATTTCGCATGGCAGATTATCTACAGCCATTACCGCGACTGCCGCAGGATGGAAAAAATCAACTTCTCTGTCTTCTAAAGGAAAATACCCATATAAAGGATCTGCAATTGTCGAAGAACGGACTGTACACGCAATTGGTCCATTTACATCACAAGAAATATCTGCTACTACTTTTAATTTACAATCGCTTGCATTGAGCATTTCTTTGGTCAGAATCATTGGTGCATTGTTTGCATGAAAATGCCCTGCAAAATAAATATCAGACACTTTCGTGAATCTCTCAAAATCAGATTCATATTCTTCTGGATGATTAATAAAATCTACAAAATCCAAGACCTGTCCGTCTTTTCTTTTATTGTATTCCAAAACATCTAACTGAACGTAAACAGCTTGAGCATATTTTTTGGTCAAATAATTGTCTATTGTAATTTCTTTTATTTTTATAGCATCCAAAATTTCTTTTGCTCCACTCCCAACCTTTCCAGTTCCGGTAACTACAAATTTTAATGCAGGCATTGTGATGCGTTTTAAATGCTTGATTAAATCTTCTTTTCCTGAAAGTATCTCTGCTTTTGGAAGTGTAAACAATTCGAATTTAATTCCGAAAGCTCGAATTCCGTTATAAACTCCAACCATTCCCGCATATTTTCCAAAACCAATTAAACGGCGGTTATGTTCGTCTACAATAGTTTCGTGATCATATAAGTCAATATTTTTTTCTAAAACTGCCTGAAGTAATTTCCTGTTATGAGGCTGTTTTTTAATGGTATGAGAAAAAAAGAAATACGCTTTATTTGGAATCAGATTTTCTACAGGAACTTCTTTTACGCCAAACAAAACGTCGCAATCAGAAATATCATCTGCAACTGTGATTCCCATATTTTTATAATCATCATCAGAAAAAATTCTTATATCGGAACTTTCCACTTTTACAGCAGCATCGTGATATAGCTGTTTTAGTTTTGTCAACTCATTTGGTGAAAATACAACTCTTCTATCCGGCGGATTTTTTCTTTCTTTTATGATTCCAAATTTCATATAAAGTATTTTTTTTTAATTAAATAATATAACTTTTAGCATTGTATTTGTTCCAAATATAACAAATTTAGTTAAAATTTTGTTTTAAAAATTCTATTTAGAATGCTTCAAAACCGTTATAAGCTGAAAAACAAAGCACTAAATTTTCACATTCTTAAAGTTATGTTAAAAAACACAATTTTAAGCCTCAGAATTAAGAATACAACAAAATTGAATTCGATATATTTGTTTTTAAAGAACGATGCAAATGATTTTCCTTAAAAAAACAAAGATACCACAAATACTTTTTTCTATACTAGTTTTAAGTTCTTGTGGTCAAAACAAAAAAACGCAAATAGATACTACTCCAGAAGTCGAAGATACATTACCTAAAATGAAGCCGTTAGGAGCAGAACCAAAAGTTTCTCAGGCTTACAAAAATTCGGTGGTTGGTAGAATAAATCACTTTTACAATAAAAATTGGCCCAATAACAATATGAACGGAAGTTTTCTAGTGGCCAAAAATGGGCAGATTTTATTTGAACGATATAATGGTTTTGCTAACAAAAATGAAGGAACCAAAATTACACCCGAAACCCCTGTGCAGATTGCTTCGGTAAGTAAAGTTCTGACTGCATCAGCAGTTTTAAAACTGGTAAATGCAGGCAAAATTGAATTGGATCAAAAAGTAAATACTATTTTAAAAACTTTTCCATACGAAGAATGTACTATTAGAATGCTATTAGATCATCGTACAGGGATGCGTAATTATGCTTATTTTACAGATCGTGACAAATCGGTTTGGGACAGACATAATCAATTGACCAATAAAGATATTTTGGATATTCTGGCAACAAAAGATATTGGTTTAGAAGCTAGAACAGGAACTCGTTTTAGCTACTGCAATACCAATTATGCGATGCTAGCTCTTATCATTGAAAAAATTACAGGTTTGAGTTTTAAAGAAGCTATGGCTGAAATGATTTTCAAACCATTGGGAATGAAAAATACCTATGTATTTGACGACGATAAAGACCGAAAAAAAATTGTGCCTTCCTATAAGGGAAATGGTGTAGAAATTGGTTTTGATTACCTAGATAATGTTTACGGAGACAAGAATGTGTTCTCTACAGCACGAGACCTTTTAAAGTTTGACAGAGCAAGGCAATCACCCGATTTCTTAAAACCTGAATTATTAAAACAGGTTTATGTGGGCTACAGCAATGAGCGTAAAGGAACTAAAAATTACGGTCTTGGAATTAGAATGATTAACTGGGAAACAGGACAGAATTTCTATTTTCATAATGGATGGTGGCACGGAAACACTTCATCTTATATTACTTTAATGGAAGAAGGTGTAACGATTATCGCGCTGTCTAATAAGATGACTAGAAACACTTATGCGGTTCGTAAATTAGCTCCGATCTTTGGAGATTATCCTTTTAATTTTAAAGACGAAGAATAACCTTGATGTCTGTTAAGTTATTAGTCTTAAAATCCATAGCCTAAGTGAAAGTCTTAGAGCTTTTGCCACTATTGTTATTTTAGATTACATAAATTGAAAGAAAAGCAAAAACAATTTAAGCACTGATCTTTAAAACTTTACGTTTTCAACTTTGGACTAAGAACTAAGGACTTTAAAGACCACATTAATTTTTCTGAAAATTTTAGCAGAAAGTAATTTCAAATACTCTAAATTTGCAGACTTATTTTTTGGGGTCGACTGGTTTTGACAGCAAGTCGAATTGAACAGTAAGCACGTCGAGCATTGAGACCTTGCTCGTAAATATAAGATCTCAAACTTTTACACGGCGAAAATAATTACGCTTTAGCTGCATAATCCGAATCATAGTACGATTGCGCCACGTCTCTACAAGGTAGAGAAGCTGGATTCTCCTGGAAAGCCTTGGTTTGTGGCGTTCCGTTCAGGGGAACCGTAAAAATAAACCTAGATTTCTATGAGCTTCGGGTAGATTTCGAAAATTAAGAAGATAAGTGTTGGGTGGTTGTTTCTGGCCTAGCTCAACATCGAAAATCTAATCAGGAAATAAACGTGTAGAAAGCTCTTTAGTTGCTTGTTTGGACCCGGGTTCGATTCCCGGCGACTCCACAAAAAAGCCTGTAAACTCCTTGTTTACAGGCTTTTTGTTTTTAAGCACATGAAATTAAGATTACAGAAAAAAATTCTCCAAGTCCAAAGAGAATTTCAAAACCATTTATTTCATAATATTTATTAAATTAGAATCCAACTTTGCAATAATAAATGTCAATGAAGGAGCAGTTTAGAAAGCACATCGAAAAAATTTCACCAATAAGTGATGAAAAATTTGACTACGTATTTTCTTTTTTCAAGTCAAAAAAAATTAGAAAAAACACAATCATAATCAGTTGGGGAGATTTGGTTGCACAAGAATATTGGGTATTTAAAGGTTGTGTAAAGGCATCTTATCAGCTTGAAGACGGAAAGGAAAAGATTATCAGATTTGCTGTTGAGGACTGGTGGGTAAGCGATTATGATGCTTACTTTAAAAAAAATCCCGCTACTCTGAATATAGAATCTCTCGAAGACTGCGAACTACTGGCACTTTCTCTAGAAGATCGCGAAAGGCTGTGCACAGAACTTCCTGAAATTAATAATTTCTTCAGAAAAAAAATGGAAGGCGCTTATTCTGCTTTTCAAAGAAGACTTGTTTCTATGCTTAGCAATGATGCCAAAAAACATTATGAAATTTTTGTACAGCAGTATCCCATGCTAATAGAACGTCTTCCTAAGTCAGTTATCGCTTCTTATCTCGGAATTACGCGAGAAACGCTCAGTCGAATTTCTAATTCTTTTCCGTGATCTGCATCACGATTCCGGCGTGATCTGCATCATTTGATTTCATGGATTTTATCAAAATCTTTGTGTTTACATTTTAAACCTCATGATGACACAATCTAAAGCCACTGCCATAGGATTTGGTGCGATTATTTTATGGAGTTCTATCGTAGGACTTATCAAAGAAGTCAGTCATTCTTTTGGAACAACTGCGGGAGCTGCAATGATTTACACCACAGCTGCTGTATTTCTGCTTCTTAGTATAAAATGGATTCCGTTATCAAAGTTTCCCAAAAAGTATCTGATTTTTGGAGGCTTGTTAATGGTTTCCTATGAATTATGCCTTGCCCTTTCGATAGGTTATTCGCAAAACAGCAGACAGGCAATCGAAGTCGGAATGGTCAATTATCTTTGGCCTACTTTTACTTTGATTGCCACAGTTCTTTTTACTTCAAAAAAAGCAAACTGGCTGATTTTTCCTGGCATAGTTTTATCTATGCTTGGCATTGTCTGGGTTCTTGGAGGCGAACAGGGGTTTGATATTTCAGAAATGCTACTCAACATTCAAGCAAATCCAATAAGTTACGGGCTTGCTTTTTTAGGAGCGATATTATGGGCTGGATATTGTGTTGTGACTATTCGTATTTCGAATGGTGCTAATGGTATCACTTTCTTTTTTATACTCGTTGCGATTGTCTTATGGTTTAAATATTTATTACTTTATGATGATTCTCCGATGCATTTTAGCATTTCATCTGCTCTGTATCTCATCGCTGCAGGATGCGCAATGGGATTCGGTTACGCCGCATGGAATATAGGAATCTTGCACGGAAACGTTACCGCTTTGGCAGGAGCTTCTTATTTTACACCAGTATTTTCATCGTTATTTTCTTCCATTCTTTTATCAGCAGCTTTAGGATTATCATTTTGGCAAGGAGCATTTATGGTGTGTGGTGGTTCCATATTATGTTGGCTTTCAACTAGAAAGATTTCGAGATAAAATAAAGATTTTACTTATCCAAATTAAGGCTGGCGCAAATATGACCTGCAATTAAATAATTATAGAATATGGCAGAGAATAAAAAAACAATGACTAGAGCCGGTTTTTTAGGTTCAATAGGAAGAGTTGGGCTATTAGGCACACTTCCGTTTCTGGCATCAGCATGCGATGAAAAAGAAGCTACACCAATCATATATGAAGGAAACAGCACAGACACTATTGTGCATAATATACTAACCCGCAGATCTATACGCAAATACAAAGATCAAGATATTCCGAAAGAAGTACTGGACACCGTAATGAGATGCGCTATTTTCGCGCCAAGTGCCATAAATTCTCAGCCTTGGGAAGTGAGAGTAATCCAAAAACCAGAAATACTTACAGAGATTTCTAAACGCCATATTGATTACTTAAGAAGTGAGAAAAAAAACATTCTAGATCCAGAAAATCATAGTGTCAATTACCATGCACCGGTTCTGATAATTATTGCAAGAGCGATTAAAGGTACTGGAACATTACCCACTTTATTAGACTGTGGCCTTTTAAC
Organism: Flavobacterium ustbae; assembly: GCF_003946915.1. Lineage (GTDB taxonomy): Bacteria > Bacteroidota > Bacteroidia > Flavobacteriales > Flavobacteriaceae > Flavobacterium > Flavobacterium ustbae. Next base: position 195,898 of record NZ_RPOC01000003.1, on the reverse strand, counting down.
CCAGAATATTATGCTTGCCTCGCATGCACATAATCTTGGCTCCTGCCCGCTTGGAGGAATTGTACCCTTTCTAAACCAAGACAACAATGTTGATCTTCTGCAATTATTTAATATTTCTTCAGATTATGAAGTCGCGATAACACTTGCAGTGGGCTATCCCGACGAAAATCCAGAAGCTCCAATACGTTATAGCGATAAAGTAAAGTACATTAAATAAGAATTGTTTTGGTTATCGATCTTAAAACAATTCACAATAAAACGTAAAGGCTGTAAGAATACATCGATGACGAATTCAATTCATCATTGACTAATTCAATAAAACATTCTAATAACTTCTTTTTAACACAGGTACTTTATTTTTGAAAAAGCCCCATTATAATAACTTTTCTTCAAAAATGATTAAAATAAAAACGGAATATATTGCTCTTTATGTTTTAGGAATCCTACTGCTGCTTTTCGGACAGCGTAGTTTTTGGGAGAGTCTGCTTAAAGAAGCTGATGACAAAAAAGAAGCGCTGAAATTAAGAAAAGAAGCAGAAGAAGCTTTTTCTCAAAAATTTGAAGTTCAGAAACTGGAATATGATTCTGTTAAACGTATTTGGAAAAACAATGCGCTTTATTTTCAGACTATACATACCGGCAGTATCAATTTTAAAGCGCTGAAAAACAAACCCAAAACTGTTGTAGAAACAAACGATGACGAAAATGCTTCAGAAAGTTCCTAAACAATATTTGGCTCAAACGCGCAACATCTTTCATTGCAATTGCAAAATTAAAATCCCAATTGAATTTAGCGAAGAGCTTTTAGAAAGAGCTTTTGAAGTACTGGAAGAAATAGACCTAAAATATAATTCTTATGTATCGGGTTCCTATTTCAGTTGTATCAATGAAAATAGAGGAAACTGGACGCCTATCGACCAAGACTGCGTTGAGATGATCAGAATGATTAAAAAAGTCTCCCTTATCACCAAAGGACATTACGATATTACGTGCATGCCATTATTGCAACTTTGGGGATTTTACAAAGAAAATAATCACAGTCTGCCAAAAAAAGATGAACTCGCCACTGCGCTTGAAAAAGTCAATTTTAGATCGATTGCTATAGAAGGCTTAAACGTCAAAATAGGTGCTGAACAGGAAATTATTACGGGTTCTTTTATAAAAGCTTTTGCTGTTGATAAAACTATTGCGTTTCTCAAAAGCCATGGCGTTGCAGATGCCATAATAAATGCGGGAGGAAGCACCATTTCATCATTGAACGATGCATCTCATACAGCTTGGAAAATAAATATTCCTGATGCTTTGAGTAAAGATGTATTTAAAACTGGTCTTCAGATCAATTCGCAGACATTCAGCCTTTCGGGTAGCATCGACAATAATTTGCTAATAGATGGAAAAAAATATGGCCACATTCTGGATTGTATAACTGGTTATCCGGCTGAAAATCTGCAGACAGGAGTTCTTACCAAAAGTGCTTTTTTGGGAGATGTACTTTCTACTGCGCTTTTTACAGTTCCTGCAACAATACGTGATGAAGTGATAGCTGAATTGAAACAACATTTCGATTTTGATTATTTTATAATAGACAACGACCATAAAAAAATAGTTACAGAATGCTTTCAATACCTTCGTTAAAGAAAGAAACAAAGAAAAAACAAATCGAATCTCTAGAAGATCCGGCAGATTTTTATATACCATTGTCAGGATATAAAGGTATGATGGAGCCCGTTGTGAAAATTGGAGAGACTGTAAAAAAATATCAATTAATTGCCGAAGGACCTAATATTGCCGGCAAAATGCACGCTCCTGTTTCTGGGATTGTTAATGCTTTTACAACTATTGGAAATAAGGCTTTTATCCATCTGATAAATGATTTTAGAGAAATTGAAATTCCCGCTCCGTATTTTGATGCTTCCCAAATAAATCTCGAAATATTGCAGCAAACACTATCTGACTGCGGTATTCAAGGAGCTGGAGGATCACAGTTTCCTACACATCTGAAATACACTATAGGAAAAGAGAAAATCAATACCCTGATTTTTAATGGTGCTGAATGCGAACCCTATTTAAGCAGCGATACTGCATTGATGCAATATGAAATCTCCGAGCTTTTGCAGGCGGCTAAAGTCCTGCAAAATGTACTTGGGTCTCCTGAAATAGTATTTGGTATTGAAAAACACAATAAAACGCTCAAAACGCTTCTTTTAGAAAATGCACAGAAAATACAATTAGCTGTCAAAGTACAGATTCTTCCTGATACGTACCCACAGGGAGGTGAGCTGCAGCTCATTAAATCAATCACAAAACTGGAACTCCGAAAAGGCACTATTCCATCTCAATATGGCATTCTGGTTAATAACATCGGGACGTTAAGAGCGGTTTATGATGCGGTTTTCAAATCACGCCCTATGATTGAACGTATTGTTACCATTTCTGGAAATAGTACGTCTAAAAGCAGGATTTTCAGAATAAAAATAGGTACGCCAATTGCCCATATTTTAAATTTGAATGATAATCATTGGAATCCCGAAAAACAAACAATTGTTATGGGAGGCGCTATGATGGGAAAAAGCATCGATTCTCCTCTGCAACCCATTGAAAAAGGATCTGGCGGTCTATTGATTCTGAAAAAATTAAAAACAGCAGCAAATAACTGTATTAAATGCGGTTTTTGTATTGATGTTTGTCCGCAGAAACTGATGCCTTTAGAATTTGTAAGACATAATATTGATGATGATCTTAAATCGCTTCACAGTTTTAATCTGCAGGATTGTATTGAATGCGGTGCGTGTGCTTACATCTGTCCGAGTGATGTGGCCCTGATGGAAAATATTTTTGAAGGTAAAATAAAATTATCTGCATTGGCAGAAAAATCACTACAATGAAAACAGCTCCTTTTATAAAACCTAAATTTAACAGTACGCAAAAGGTAATGCTTGACGTTGTACTGGCCTTGCTGCCAATTGTCATTATAGCCTGTTTCGCATACGGCAGTCTGGTAATAATACAGTTTTTAACCGCTATTACGGTTGCCCTCCTAGCAGAATTTGTATTGTCTGCTTTTCTCCTAAAAAAATACAATACAATACTCGATGGTTCGGCTGTGGTTACTGCTTTACTCCTAGTTCTTACGCTCTCACCGCTCGTGCCTCTGCATATAGTAGCCTTCGGGGCTGCTGCAGCAATTTTATTTGGAAAAATATTATGGGGTGGCCTAGGTAAAAACACTTTCAATCCGGCACTTGCTGGAAGAGAATTTATGAGTGTCTTTTTTGCTTCGATAATGACTTCTTCTGAATTATGGAAAACCAAAGGCTTTGTAAAAACACCGTCAGAACAGCTTCTTCCGGCTGCAGACCATTCTGTTTTTAGCGAATATCTGAGTGCAATGGTTTACAAAACTTCGGGCGCAGTGGGCGAATATTCTATTCTTTTCATAGTTCTGGGCGGATTGTATCTGTTACTACGCAACAGAATCAGCTGGCACATTCCTTTTGCGTTGCTGGCTGTTTTTACCTTACTGCTTTGGCTTCCTGGAGGCACGCAGCTTCATTATTCTACAGCTGGCTTATTGCTTGGCACTATTTTTATGGCAACCGATATGCCTTCAAGTCCTGCAACTCCAAACGGAAAATTGTATTACGGCATGATGACAGGTTTGGTTATTTTTATATTAATCAAAGGTGGCGTGCAGTTTGAATATATGTCTTACGCTATACTGCTCCTCAATGCTTTCTCACACCAAATTAGTATACAGTTCCGTCCTTCAGCATGGGGAGATCCAACTGACTGGAAACAAAAAGTAGAGCCTGTTTTTAATCTTACTATTAAAATTTTAGGTGCTGCTTTTGCAGTATTAAGCCTTTATTATTACGATCTTATTCAGTATGTTGTTTTTCTGTACATACTATACTTGATTACTAAATTCAACTTCTCCTTTTCAAAAAAAATTAACAATGCAATTTAAGAGTAAAAACATGAAAAAATTATTTGTGGCCGCAATGGCAACTGCCCTATTTTATGGATGTAGCGAACCCAAGATCGAACGTACTGTTTTTCAAGGCAGTTCTAGAGAAGCAATTGTCAGTAATATTTTAAAACGCCGATCTATTAGAAAATATACAGACAAGCAGGTTACGCAGCAGCAGCTTGACACGATAATGAAATGTGCTATATACGCCCCGAGCGCGCTTAACAAGCAGACATGGGAAATTCGTGTTGTTCAAAACCAAAAAATATTGGACGAAATCAACAAAAGATTTCTTGCCTTTGCACAGGGCAAAGAACTACAAGGAAGTGCATCACGTTACCGAGAAGAGGGTTTCAGCATTTTCCATCACGCTCCAACTTTGATTGTAATGGCGGGAGAAAAAGGAAGCAATTACACCAAGCTTGATGCGGGTCTTGCACTGCAGAATATATTACTAAGTGCCAATGCTCTTGATCTTGGTACTTGCCCTATAGGTTCTCTGGTACCAGTGCTTAATCTTCCCGAAAATGCAGACATCCTTAAACTCTTGAACATTCCCGAAGGATATGAAGTTACAATAAACGTCGCACTTGGCCATCCTGCTGAAAGTCCAGAAGCACCTATCAGATACAGCGATAAGGTTAAAATCATTAGATAAATCAACAAATTTTGAAGGAATAATTTCAAATATTTTGGCTTCCTAAATTTACTTCCAAAAGACTTTTATTGAAAAGATTTTCAGGTTGTTCATTTACACTTTTGAAGAACAATTATTTAGAAAAAGTGTCCATACATTATTCCAGAAAACTCCAAAAAAAGGCAGAAAATCATATGACTTTCTGCCTTTTTTATATTAAAAAACTCATATTATTTAAGGATTTACATTCAATTAGCCAATTTCTGAAATTTAAAAAAAACTTTATCCTCTACATAATACTTTCCGCGCCTTTTTAATGGCTTCCAGATACTTGTAAAGAGTCTTTAACTCGCATTCTACGACGTTCTGGCGCCATATTTTTAAGCTCACTTTCTTCTGCAAAACTCGTGTCTTCTTTAAATTTTCCTGTTGAAATTTCAAAATCGTCTGCTGTACCTGTAATTTTCATCGGAACATTTATAAGCCCCATTGGCGGAAGACCTAAACGAAAACCGACATTTATTTTTCCATCCATTGTAACCTGACCTTCAAGTTTACCTCTAAATCCAGCCATTTTCATGGTTGTTGGCGTAATAGTCATTACATTATTTTTAATGACAGAATGTATGGCAATTTTATTAAATGACGCTTTTTCTAAATCAGTAGCATCGGCTTTTTTGGCAACGTGGTTTAAAAGCTTAAAATTTTTAAACTTTATATCTTCCAAAGTCAGTGTTCCTTCTCCGTCAATAGATTTAAAATCAATATCCATATTCTGGTCAATGCTTCCTCCAAGCTGGTAATCAATCGATACTAATCCGTAGGCATCTTTAGCCATACTCACCAATTCGGCAAAAATCGGAATTTCTGCGTATGCGCGTTGGATATCAAAATTACTGGCTTTAAAATTGGCATTGTATTTCGCTAAACGCCTATGCTGTGCTTTGTAATCCCCAGTCATTGCTATTTGAGTGCCGGCCATATTAAAGGCCGCTTCTTTTACCTCAACCTTTCGATCTTTAACTTCCAGATTTCCTATAAAATCTTTAATCTTATAGGTATCAAACTCAAGATCGTGAACTTTAGCCGAGATTTTCAAATCGGCTGTACTTGGAATTCTAATGACGTAGTTTTTGTTCTTATCGTTTTTGTTTTTTGCATCGTCGTTTTTTACATCGTCGTTTTTTGCAATGGCTTTTACAGAAACAGAATCCTTTTTTTGCACCGCTTCTTCTTCCGCTTTCTGATCTGTATATTTTGCAATCATGTCAAAAAACTCATTAGCATTGATATGATTACTCGTAAGATTGATATCAGCTTTAAGCTTTTCGTTATTTTGGCGCAAATACTTTCGATTAAAAAGATACCTTAAAATATTATGTATGGAACCATTTAACACGACATCGGATTTACCGTAATGGAGATTAAATTCCTCAAAACGCATCTTATCTTTAAAAAATTTAAATGTTCCCTTAGAAACCTGAAACGTTTCTGGAAATAAGGCACTTTTGATCACAATATTTTTGGCTTCGAGTTTTCCGCCATTTTTTATATTATCATAATTTTTGGCATCTAAATCTTTTTTAGAACCTTTAGCAATCAAATTGGTTTGAATTACTCCTGAAACACTAACATCTTTAATCGGGAATATTTGAGTTAATTTACCCACATCTAAAGTTCCTTGAGTCTTAATATTATAAACCAAATCATAAAGATTGGTAACCTCTCCTTGCACTTTAAAAGGCGATCCTGCCAAAACAAATTCAGCTGGTTGCAATTTTACATTTAAATCTTCTCCTGTACCTTTATGACTTGATACGGCTGCGTTTACGTTTATATTTTCAATCGGAATATTAGGGAATTTAAGTGATTTTAAATATCCATTTTTAATATTTACCAGGGCTTTCGATGATGGATATTTTTTCTGTTTACTGTTTAAAACACCATGCATGCTTACTTTTAAATTTAAATCTCCCTTAACTTCCAAACTGTCCAAAGGGTAAAATTGATGAATTTGGGCTAAATTGATTTTAGATTCCAATTCTGTATCTACTGTAAAAGGATATAATTTATGAAGTTCAAAACGTCCGCGAACATAATTATCTAAAGCTTCGGCATTCAAGTTGGTTATTTTGGCCGTAACGTTGCGCAAGATGCTGTCCTTTGCTGTTAAACTTAAATTTAGGCTCACATTTTTTATGGCATCATTTTTCTTTATATTCTTAACATAGCCATTTTTTAAGCTAAGGTTCAACTGAAACTTTGGAATACTTTTTATAATAGTATCTATTTTATTCAAACGCGGGCTGAAACCTAAATCACGTAAAAATACACCATCGGCCTTTAGGTCTAAAGCCACGTTCCCGCGAATATCATTATCATTAAAATGCATTGCATTCTGAAATTTAGCTAAATCTAAATCGGCCTTTAATGCTGTTTTAATTTTTAGTTTTTTAAAACCCTCAGAATGAAAATTAAGTGTTGTTTTCTTTTTATCCAGATTGAACGAAAGATCGTCTAAATCAAATTTTAATTTATTAATATCTAAATCTTTAATCTGGGCTTTGGCCGAAATGTGAATGTCTTTTATCGGTTCCTTAATTTTTTTATAAGCAATGGTGCCACTATTAATTTGCAAATCGGCAGATACAATTGGTTTTTGTGATTGATCCTGCATATATTTTCCTTTTGCAAATATTCTAAAATCAATATTACCAGTAATGGTCATTTCTTCACGCCACTTGTCATAAGCCGGAGGAACAAGCGACAGCATTTCTTCTAATGTAGAATTCTTAGACTGCATACGCAAATCAAAATCATATCCTCCTTTTATGAAGGCAAAATGACCGTTAAATGAAAATGGAAAATTTTTAATACGAATAACATTTCGCTCAAACTTAAATTTAAGCGCTTTGGCATCAATGTAAGTGATAATTTCAGCATTAATTGGTTTATTACGAACGTAATCAAGGCCTTCTAAGCTAAAATCGAATGATTTTATTTTTACTTTTGAATTAAGATCAAAATAATCTGCACTCAAATCTCCAATTCCTTTGTAATTAAGGTCCTGAACCTTAAATTTTAAATGAGTACTTCGATCATTATAAGATATATTCGTTTTTTTTATAACAATCCGTTTGATATTAAATTCTGTCTGAGTAGTATCTTCAGAAGTTTTGGATGATTTTACAATATTAAAATTTGCATGCCCTTTAGCGTCTATTTCCAGATTTAAATCGGCTTCATCAAGATAAACAGCATCCAAAACAATTTTACCTTTTAGCAAGCTGTAAAAATTCACACCAGCAGATACTCGATCTGCTTTTACAACATTTGCCAACGCAAATTGGGTCTTTTTGTTTACTATGCTAACATGTTTAGCGTAAACAGTTAATGCCGGAAAATGTTTGAAAAGAGAAAGTCCAATTTCATCAAAACGCACTTCTGCATCTAGTTTTTCATTTGCTATACTTTCCAGTTTATTCGTTATTTGATCCTTAAAAATATAAGGAACAATCGTTAGAATTATTACTAAAAGTAAAAATAGGCTTACCAGGAAAATTGTAAATTTTTTGAAAAACTTCTTAATCATTTTTATAATGTACCGTTTATGAACTAAAAATAGAACTTTAACAACGACAAAAAAACCTTGTACGATATATTAACTAAAAAATAACAACCACAAAAAAACTAACTAACTTTATACTTTCATTATCAGCAACATGGCAATATATAAGTTTGACGTAACAATAGATGTAGCAAAACTATTTATATCCAAATCGACAAAATAGTTCTAAATTAGAAATAAAAAAACTTTACATAAACGCACTTAGAATTAAGACAAACGCTTGTTAAACAAATATGCATTGAAATGAAACTATCATCAAAAGCAGAAAAAATACTGAAACAAATCGACGGGAAGAATACTAAACTTGGAGATTTGCGAATCCTTGCTAAGGATATAAAAAAAGATCATGAACTTGCATTGGAACTTTGGTCAACTGAGCATTTTTTTGCCCGACAATTGGCCATCTTGATTATGGATAAGAAACTCCTATCTGAAGAAGCAATTGATAATTTTGTAGCTGACATTGCCCAACATAAGGAAAATGAAAAACTTCAGCTTATTGACTGGCTTTTTGCAAATCAGCTAACCAAGGATAAAAAAACAATTGCACTAATTGAAAGTTGGGAAGAAAGCCAATCTCCTTTAAAAAGACGAATATTTTGGTACTATCAAGCACGTTTGCGCTGGACAGGAAAACCGCAGCCAGACAGCGAAATATTACTTTCTAAAATTGAAAAGAAAATTGAAAACGAAGAGCCCGAAGTACAATGGGCAATGAATTTTTTAGTAGGATGGATAGGCGTTTACGAAAAAAAGCTTCGGAAAAATTGTATCGCTCTTGGCGAAAAAACGGAGCTTTATAAAGGACAAATGGTATCAAAAGGCTGTACACCAGACTATTTACCAGAATTCATTGTGATTGAAAGCAAAAAGAGAAATTTATAATTTATTTTGTTTAAAATCTTAATATAAGTTAAACCCCAGCATCCTTTTTACTTTTTAATAATATTACGAAATATCGTAACGCTTATTTTTTGCATTTATAAATAACTCCCTAAATATTAGATTTTTAAATAATTGGTTCGATGATTGTTTTTTAATAGAATCAAAATTTTAAAAACCTAAATTATGCTAAACTTGAAAAAAGAATTAGGCACATTAAACATGCCTTGGGAAAAAGAATATGGTTATGCGCAAGCTGTAAAAAATGGCGATACGCTTTGGATTTCGGGACAATTGGGACACGATAAAGAGGGAAATCTTGCCGTTGGAATGGAAAGCCAGTTCGAAAAAACTTATGAAAATATTCAAATTTTACTAGATAATTTCGGCATGAACGCAGACGATATTGTAGAAGAGGTTATTTATGTTACCGATATGGCCTCTGCTTTTCAAGCAAGAAAAAGAATCGGAACTGCTTTCTATCCCAACCCGCAAAGAGTTGCCAGCAGTATTGTTGAAGTAACCGGACTTGCGCTTCCAGGACAAATGGTAGAGATAAAAATTGTAGCAAAAAAATAAGTTTCAACGATTCATATCTAAGACTTTATTTTACCCAAAAAGCCTTTTCTAAAAAAGGCTTTTTTTTATTTGATATCCATCTTTAAAACAGTACGATTTCAAAAATTGAAAATTCTATACCAATAGAAATCATTTTGCATTATTTATCAGCTCCCACACTACCTCAAATTCTAGCATAGCCTTTAGTCTTGTGCCGCAGCTCAGATAAATCCAAGTTCCTAAAGGTTCGTCTGCTGGGAAAAGACAGGTTATGTGCGAAACTATAATAGTGTATTGCATAAGGTCCTCTGTTCTGAACTGGATTGTTTTCATTGGTCTTTTACTTTTATAAATTTGATATTACAAATTATTTCTGTTGGAAAAAGATTGGATTTGCTATTTTGCTGCTGGCACAATTTTCCAGTTTTCAAAACTACAGTCGTATTGATAGCCCAGTTCGCACATTTCTCCAGCCCATTTACTTAGGGTTTCGTGCATCATTTTGATAGCGGTTGTTCTTCCAGAAATCACAAAAAGCTGTTTGTCATGAGATGCGATGGCATGGTTAACGATGTAATGCTTTTTTTGAATTTCTTTTTCTAGATTTTGAGCTTTTTCTAAAGTATTGGTATAAAAAAAGTAATCAATCTTTAATTCATCCTCTTCCTCGACTGCTGCATCACGCAATGTTACAAGCGATTCTATAGCCGCTCTAAATTGGGTTCCTTGATTAATTATAAAATCAGTTTCAGAGACGAACTGTTTTTTTTGTTTGTTTTTGAAAAAACTTAAGATTTCCATTTTGGTTTTTAAAGTTTAAATTATTACTTAACAAAACAAACATATATAAATCTAGAATCGCATTTTCATCGGTAATAGAAACTTAACACCATATCGAACAGATCAATAGGTTATCTACAAAGACATAACATATAGCAAATGTTAATATCATCAATTATTAAAAAACAAAGATTATTGAGTTTTCTTTGGAGTTTATTTTGCTAGTCGTCTTTTCTAAAATTTATTCGCCACCGCAATCATATTATAAATTTCTGTTTGTGCCCTGCGTTCTGGCATTTCACCGCTCTTTTCTAAATCATTAGTTCCAAAACTGTTTATGGTTCTTTTCTTTGTGTTATCGCTGAGCTGTAAGGCAATAATTTCATTTATTTCTGTAATATGTTTTTCGTCTGTTAAGGGAAAAGCCACTTCTATTCTTCTGTTTAAATTTCTGCTCAACATATCTGCAGACGATAAGTAAATTTTTTCGTTACCGTTATTGCCAAATTTATAGATTCTGGCATGTTCTAAAAACATATCTACAATTCTATAAATTTTTATATTCTCCGTTATACCTTTTATTCCTGGCAATAAAGTGCAGATTCCACGAACGATCAATGTCACCGCTACGCCTGCTCTACTCGCCTCAATAAGTTTTTCTATAACATCTTTTTCATCGACTCCGTTTACTTTTAAAAATACCGAAGCTTTTTTACCCGCTTTTTTGTTCGTTATCTCGTTGTCTATTAACTCTAAAAGACTTTCTTTCATATTAAAACCTGCAGCTAAAATATGTTTTGGTGCGCCCGTTTTTTTCTTGGTTTTTAAAAATGTAAACACCTTTTTTAAATCGTCTGTATATTTTTTTTCTGAAGTAAAAAAACCAAAATCAGAATAAACGCTAGCGGTACTTTCATTAAAATTACCAGTCGACAAATAATTGTAATGTTTTTTATTTCCATATTTATCTTTCATGATCACCATAGCAATTTTAGCATGAACTTTTAAATTCGGCATACTTTGAATGATTTTTATACCGGCATTTTTCATTTCTCTTGACCAGAATAAATTATTATATTCATCAAAACGTGCTTTTACTTCTACAAAAACAGTTACTTTTTTACCATTTTTAGCAGCACTTATCAAAGCATTGGCAATTAATGACTGAGATGAAATTCTATACAATGTAATTTTTATCTCCAAAACATTTTTATTAATCGCAGCCTGATTAAAAAATTGCAGTACGTAATAATACGACTGATATGGAAAATGTAGCAACTGGTTTTTCTTATCTATAACTTCAAAAATAGATTTCCTGTTTTCAAAAGGCAAATGTTTGAGTCCTGGATAATTTGTTCCCTGAAGATTAGGCTTAGCAGGATTTGGAAACTTAAATAAATCATACAGATTATGATGGCTTCCGCCTTTTATCATTTCTTCTTTTTTAAGTCTGAATGCTTTTTTACATACCGAAATAGTTTCGGCATCCATACTAGAATCATACAGGAATCTTGTTGATGAACCGCGTTTGCGTTCTTCTATTTTTGCCTCAATTTTTGCAATCAAATCTCCTGAATTTTCATCTTCGATCAGATAATTTTCGTCACGATTTAATTTTATAGCATGACAAGAAACCACTTTTCCAGAAGGAAATATAAAAGATAAACAATTCTTTATTATAGTGTCTATCGAAATTATATAATGTGTATCTCCCTGACTTTGCAATTGTTTATATCGATCCAATTTGTCTGAAGGAATATTCAGGTAAGAATAGCTGAAATTACCTTCGGTGTCTTTTAATTTTACCAAAAAATACAAACCGCGATTATTTAAAAAGTATGTTTTGGGCTGATTAAGAGAAATATAAACTATCTGAATATAGGATAATATGATGCTTTTAAAATAGTATTCTATTTCCTGCAAATGCGTATCTAGAATTTCTTGATTTTCATAATAAACAATATTGTGCATTTCTAATTCTGGCAGTATCGAATTCTTCCAGATCGCTCCAAATCTATTTTGCTGTGCATTAACTTCTATCAAGATTTTCTCCAGCAGTGCTTTATTCTTTTTTGAATTTTTAATGAACAGCTTTCTGATTTTAACTCTAAAAAATTCGTCCAAATTTGAAGAATGAATGGCCAAAAATTTGATTCGCTCGTATAAGGCATTAGTTGAATCATCTGCCTCTTCTAAAATACAGCTGTTAAAAGAAAGCCATGAGATTTCTGAAGGTATAAGGTAGTTTTCCACTTTTAATAAGAAAATAAACGGGTTTATATTTATATACAGAATTGTAAATTTGATGATAATTTATTTTAAATGATAAACGCAGGCACTCTCTTTAACGAAAATTTAATGAATCGTTAATGTAGCTTTTAATTCGTAAATCCATTTTATGGTTGCGAACATGAATATCTTTATTATGCTCTATTATGCTCTTTTTTTTGATCGAGATAAAACAAAGAAAAGGCCTTCAGTTTTACTGAAGGCCAAATAAAAAAAAACACTAAACACTTGAAAAAAAAATTATCTTTTTTTCAAAACTCTTTCTGGATAATCTGTAATAATTCCGTCAACTTGAAGCTGTATCATATTATCGATATCCTGCTCGTCGTTAACGGTCCAAGGTATTATTTTCATTTTCAGCACTCGAAGTGAATCGATTGCCGGTTTGTCAAGCAATTTATAATGCGGACTATAAATCTCTGGTCTGAAATTAAGTAGCAAAAGATTTTTGGACAAACTGCCTTTTCCGACTAAATAAGCCAATTTTGTTTTAGGAAATCTTTTGTGCATTACGTTCAATACCGCAGGATCAAAAGACTGAATATTGATCATTTTTTCAATTCCTTTTTCTTGAATGATTTTCATGACCATTTCTGTAAAAACTTCTGGCTCTGGCTGACTTTTACCATATTCCGATTTTTCAGATTTGATTTCGATATTATATCGCACTGGTTTCAGCTTGTTTTCGGCAATGTATTCCTCAACACTATCAATAACTTCAGACAGCAATGGCTTGTATGTTTTCTGCTTTTGCTGCTGCGGAAAATTCAAGTTTCTTCTAGAACCGCTGTCAAACTTTCTAATGCTGTCGTACGCCATATTGTAGAGATTGAAGCTTTTTTCTTTTTCTTTCGAAATTGGCTTTCCTTGCGAATCCAAAGTGTATTGCGAAGACATAAAAGGTTCGTGCGAAACAACTACTTTTTGGTCTTTAGAAATTACGACATCCAATTCTACAACATCGACACCTTTTTTTACAGCGCTAATAAAAGCCGGAATGGAATTCTCTGGAAAATTACCGCGATCGCCACGATGTCCTTGCACTTCAATTACTTTTTTCGAAGAAACTGCTTTTTGACTTCCACAAGAATATACTGCTAAAACCGTTAGCAGAACACAGCTTATCTCTTTGATTTTAAACATCATTTATTGATTTATTTTACCTTATCAATTCTGTAAGTCGTATTGGCAGTATGCGTTTTGCCAAACATATCTATCGCTTTAATTTCGATAGCGTGTTCGCCAATCGCCAAATCAGAAGGGATATTTCCTCTCCAAACGTGTGTGCTTTTTTCAGGGTCTGAAGAACGTTTTCCGGGCATCAGCACTTCAGACAATTCCCATTCGTAAACCAATTCTACATACGACGGATCTTGCACTTCTACATATTCCATTTCTTTCCATTCGCCTTGATCTACTCTATACTGTACTTTGTCTTTTTTACTTCCCATAAAAAAATTGGCAAATACACCCGATTTGGTACGTTTGGCTTTTGCGACTACTTTTGGAGCAAAAACCTTCATTTGGTAATTCTCTGGTTTTCCTGCTACTTTGTAATCTACGGTATATTTATTTCCGTTAAAATGAATAAAAGCATATCCTTTTGGCGTTCCGTCTCTCATAACCGAAATTGGAATTCCTTTTTCATCCAATTTTCCAGAATACCAGTCACCCGATGTTGTCCCGATATTGTAATGATGATGTGGCGTTTCCTGCAGCCATCCGTCTTTTTTACCTAAGAAATCCTGTCTTTGCATGTGCGTATGCGCCGAAAGCGAAAGTGTATTGGGGAAATCTTTTAGCAATTCAAATAATTTCTGGCGGTCTTCATCTCTAAAAGAATCATCTTTAGGATCTGGCTCACTAATCGGAATATGGAAAGCGAGTACGATTAAATTCTCTTTTGGAACCGCTTTTAAATCATTTGCTATAAACTGCATTTGCTCTTCTGTAAAACCTCCCCAATATCCTTGCTGATCTCTTGGGTCAGGGTATAAAACATCATCTAGAACAATAAAATGCACTTTTCCGTAATTGAATGCATAATTGGCTGGACCAAAATGCGCTTCGTAAGTTTCATCGGCTAGATTATCTGCTTTGGCATCAAAATTTAAATCGTGGTTTCCTAAAAGATTGTACCACGGAATTCCGACTTTCTTTACTGCTTGAATATATGGATTAAACAAACTAAGATCGTTTCCGACTAAATCTCCCATACTTAATCCGAATGGAATATTTTTGATTCCTTCTACTTCGGCAACAATTCCTCTGGCAAAAAAGTCAACTTCTTCCAGATTATACGGCTGAGGATCACCAAAAATTAGTGCTGTAAAGTCGTTGGTTTCTTTTTGAAGCGTTAATCCAAAATCTACAGATTCTGGAAGTTTTCCTGTTGGAGCAACACCTTCAAATTTACCTTTTGGAGAACCCGCTGGTTTATAATTGTAGAAAAACTGAGGCAAATTGTCTTTATTCACCTGAATTTTATAACCTGACGGTTTGATTACCGCAATAATCGCATCATTTGGCAAAGGCAGTTCGTAGTTTCCTTTTTTGTCTGTCAAAACCACTTCGCGCCCGTTAGTAACGGCAACGTTGGCAATTCCTTTTTCTTTTTTCTCTTTTTTACCGTTTTGATTTAAATCTTCAAATACGATTCCTTTTACAGTTGTCTGTGCTGTCAGAACACCACAAAACAATACTGCACTATATATAAATGTTTTTTTCATTTTTTTAAATTTATTTGTCCCACCAAACTTTAGTATTGATATTATCTCCTCCCACCATTTCAACAGCTTCCAAATAATTTTCATTATTTTTAATCTGCTGATTATCTGGATAAGTAAATCTCGATGGCATAATTCCATCATTTACCATCGCTGTAGTTTTTGGCAGTACAGGAAATCCAGTTCGGCGGTATTCAAACCATTGCTGATAATCTGTAAAATACAAAGCGTAGTATTTTTGAAGCATGATTCTTTCTAATGTTCCGTTGTACTGCGCCTCTGGTTTATCAAAATAGGTTGCTGGAACAACCGCTTTTACATGTTCAATCGCTGCTTTAACGCCATTTTCGTAATGCCCTTTCGCATCTGCTATAAGTCCGCGTTGAGCCAATTCTGCTTTAATGAATTCAACCTCAGCATACGTCAGAATATAGATCTGCATTGGATTTTGAGCCTGCACATTCAAAAGCGTCGATGCATTATATTTAAATTGAGAATCTGAGCCTGCATAACCGCTGTCAATTCCTTTAAAACCAATTGGCGCATTGGTAACCAAAGCTGTTGCTCCAGTTGCAATAATCGCTCTTCTTGGATCTTCTAAAGTATTCAGGTTATCAATAAAAAAAGAAGCCATTTTGATGCTCAAATTAAAATCCTGCGGTCTTCCCCACGGAGAGACATTTGGTGCAATACCTGTTACTTTCAGAATTGCTCCTTCAGCTGTATTGGTAAAAACGGGATAAATTTCCGGATGATCTGCCATATAAGCCAGTTTTGTAAAAGCACCTATTTCTGTTCGGTTAGAAACTCTTAACAGCAATCTCATTTTAAGAGAATTGGTAAACTTTTTCCATTTCAGAACATTATTTTGAAACAGAATATCTTCGGTATAAATCATGGCTCTACTGGTATCGTAAAGCTTATTTGCTTTTTCTAAATCGGCCAAAATGGTTTCATAAATAAACTCCTGTGTATCGTATTTCGGATACAAAATTCCATCTTCACCTCGCGCTGCTTCAGTCATCGGAACTGGCCCAAAAAGGTCCGTAAGGTTGGCGTAAACCAATGCATTTAAGGTTAAGGCAATCGCTTCGTAATTTCCGTCTCCAGCTTTTACAGAAGCCATGCGCATTTCTCTGATATTCGAAAGCCATTTGTAGTAATTATTCCAAGCCGAATTTCCAATATTATTACTCACATCATAACGGTGAAGTCCTCCCGTGATACTTGGAAAAGGAAGTGAAACCTGCATTAAATTGAAGGTAACATCTACACTCTGTGTGGCATTCTGCGAAGCAATTCCGTAAATAATCGGGTTCAATAAAGTTCCCGGACTTATTTCGGTAATTAGATTCGGATTCTCATTTAGTTCTTCAAAACCATTTGAACACGAAATTGTCAGTCCGGTAAGAAGTAGAATTATTGCTGTGATTTTTATCTTTTTCATTATCTAATTATAAAGTCAAACTTAAATTGAAACCATAAGTAGCAGGCGAAGGCATTTGTCCCATTTCTATACCTGGCAAAATAGTATCTCCGTTTAGAGCCGCTGTTTCAGGATCGTAAATTGGGAAATCTGAAACGGTTGCTAAATCTCTTCCGAAAATTGAAAACTGAAGCGATTGCAGTCCTGTATTTTTCAGCCATCTTTTTGGCAGGTTGTATTGAAGACTGATTTCGCGAAGCTTTCCAAAAGAAGCATCAAAAGAGTTTGACTCGATATTGGCTCTTCGGTAATAACGAACATACCAGTCTGCAGTTTTCACCTGTTTGGTATTTGGAGCATACGTTCCATCTGCATTTTGAACTACACCATCGCCAATGATAAAGCCTTCTGCTCTACCCATTTCGTTAGAATTCAACTTTCCTTGTTCCGAAAGTTTGTGGTGTGTCTGCGAATAAATAATACCGCCGTACTGACCGTCAATTGTAACATTCATGGTGAAATTGC
Organism: Flavobacterium ustbae; assembly: GCF_003946915.1. GTDB lineage: Bacteria > Bacteroidota > Bacteroidia > Flavobacteriales > Flavobacteriaceae > Flavobacterium > Flavobacterium ustbae. The sequence goes on along the minus strand of NZ_RPOC01000003.1, from coordinate 178,477 downwards.
CGATTGAAAAACTGTTCGTTAAACCACCTTTCCATTTTGGACTTGCATCACCAATATATTGAATTTCTTCAGGATAAGCCGGAAGACCCGCATTATCATATACAATCTGTCCGTCAGGCGATCTGACAAATCCGAAACCATAAATGGCACTTGTAGTTCCGCCTACTTTTGCAATTATTGATGCTGTTCCTCCTGTACCAATAATCTGTTGTCCGTCAATACCTTCTGGCAGTTCCATTACTTTATTCCAGTTGCGTGACCAGTTTAGTGTTGTATTCCATTTGAAGTTTTCACCATCAATAATTTTTCCGCCAAGTGTAAGCTCGATTCCGCGGTTTCTCACTTTTCCTCCATTCAAAACTGCTCCGCTATAACCTGTTGAAAAATCCATCGGAATATCGATAATCTGGTTTTTAGTTACACTTTCGTAAACCGTTGCATCTGCTGTTAAGCGGTTTTTAAGCATTCTAATTTCAAAACCAGTCTCAAAACTTGTTGTAATTTCTGGTTTAAAATGATCATTATACAAAACCGTCAAAGTCTGAGCCGAACTAGGAAAAGCGCTTTGTCCGTAATATTTCTGCGTTTTATAAGGTTCTGTATCGTTTCCTACTTGAGCAAATGAAAGTCTGTATTTTAAGAAATCAATCGCTTTTGGAAGGCTAAGCATTTCTGAAATAACCGCACTCGTATTGATTGAAGGATAAAAGAAAGAATTGTTTTCTACAGGAAGTGTACTCGTCCAGTCATTTCTACCTGTAATATCCACAAAAAGCATATCTCTGTACGACATAGAAACCAAACCGTACAAACTGTTCATTTTTTTATTGGCATCGCCTAAAGTTAGAATTGGCGCACTTGAACCATTTGAAAGTTTATAAACTCCTGGCACTACTAAACCTGTTACTTCAGCTTCTGTTCTTCTGTATTTATAACTCATTGCGTTTCCTCCCGCAGAAGCCGAAAGCGAGAATTTATCTCCAAAATTTTTTTTGTATGAAAGTAAAAAGTCGGAGTTTATTTCTTGTTTAAAAACGTCCTGTCTTTCATAAAAACCTTTCGCATATCGGTTGATGCTATAAGGTCTTTTCTGCTCTCTGGTCTGGTTGTAGGTATTCATAGAAGAACGAAGCATCAATTCTAAATTGGAAGACAAAGTAATGTTAGCAAAAATATTACCTACAATTTGGTCACTGTCTAATGTATTAGTCGCTTCATAAGCAATCAAATACGGGTTATCGATGAAAGAGCTGAACGGATGCAGCTGTTCAATCTGTTCTTTACCTTTTTCCCAAATCGGACGATACCAATCCAGATCAATATTGGGCTGTTGGAAAATCATGAAATACGCAATAGAACCATTGTTGTAACCTGTAGAAGGAAGATTATCACTATTTCTCGTATTATAATTTACGGTTGTTCCCAATTTAATTCTGTCAGAAACCTGATAATTGGCATTAACCGCCGCAGTAACTCTGTCAAAACCAGTATTTGGCATAATCCATTCATTCTTCTGATTTCCAAGAGAAAGACGCATAGAACCTTTATTGTCACCGCCCTGAATAGAAATATTATTATTTAAAGTAACACCTGTTCTCCAAAAATCTTTACGGTTATCTCTATACGGCTGCCACGGAAGTCTCTCTGCAGACTGCCCTTGTACAGCAGGATCGTACTGATAGAAATTCTGCCCTGTAAAAGCGGGTCCCCACGCACTGCTCGTTCCGCTTGTTGAAGTTCCGTCTTCCGAATTCCCGTAAGAGTAATACTGATTTCCCACAGCATCTGGCGAATTTCCTGTTCCCTGTCCGTATTTATATTGATAATCTGGCCATCTTTGAATTACATCGAAAGTAGCTCCAGTATTAAAAGAAATTCCTAAACCTTTATTTTTCTTTCCCGATTTTGTGGTAATAATCAAGGCACCGTTTGCCGCACGGCTTCCGTAAAGTGCAGTTGCACCTGCACCTTTAAGCACTGTTACCGCCTCAATATCGTCTAGATTAAGATCTGAAATTCCGTTTCCGTAATCAATTGGAGAATCTTCTCCCATATACGCACTTGTAGAACCAGAAGTAGTCATCTCTGCATTTACAGGAACTCCATCTACTACAATCAGCGCGTAATTTCCTTTTGGACTCAAAGATCTGTTTCCTCTAAGGGTAATCTGCTGTGAATTTAAAGGTCCTGAACCTGTAGAAGTTATACTTAATCCAGCCACTTTTCCTTTCAATCCAGACGACCAGTTATTTGGTCTTCCTTGCGACAAATTTTCAGATTTTATAGTCTGCTGCGAAAATCCTAATCGTTTTTCTTCTCTTTTAATTCCCAAAGCCGTTACTACAACTTCGTTCAATTCGCTTGTACTCAATTTCAAGGTCACCGTAATCGGATTTGCACTAGCAGCAATTTCCTGAGAAACATATCCCATATAAGAAACCACAAGAACAGCAGAAGAGCTTACAGCAAAACTGAAATTCCCTTCCATATCGGTCATGGTGCTGGTTTTGGTTCCTTTTTCAAGAATCGTAACGCCAGGCATTGGCAAACCACTCTCGTCCAATACTTTTCCACGAACATTCATTTGAGCGCGAAGATTTTTGGTAACGGTAATGGTATTGTTGAGTTTTCTAAACGAAAGTCCTGTTTTTGTGGCTATTTTTGAAAGTACTCCGTCTAGACTTTCTTTTTCTGCATAAATCGAAATGCGCTGTGATGTTGCGGATATCTTTTCGTCAAAAACAAAAGTAAAAGTCGTTTTTTGCTCTACCGCTTTAAAAAAATCGGTAATGGTTGCATCTTTTAGATTTAGGCTTATTTGTACATCCTTAGCAGATTGTCCTAAGGCAAATCCGTTAAAGGAAAAAATTAATAAAATCATTAAGTAAAGATTTTTGATCTTTATATACTTATTGAAAAAAAATTGTAGTTTCGTGTCCATTATTACTATTAGGCTATAAATTTTATTTTTAGTCTTTTTTATGCCCGTTTCCGTTGCACCGGAAGCGGGTTTGTTTTTTTCTGTTTTTTTTACTTTGTCTGTTTTCTTATAATGATTTGGTTTTTAGTTTTATAGTTTATTTTCAGCTGTTTTAAATAGGCAATACTTTCTAATACATTTTCTAGTTTTTCATCTTTAAACTTCCCAGAAATAGTAAGATCATTCAATTCCTGATCTTCAATCACGATATCGACATTGTACCAATTTTCAATGATTTTAACGGTTTCAGAAAGTTTGGTGTTTTTAAGAATGATAGTGTTGCTGATCCAGGCAATTTTATCGTCGCTGTTTTCTGCAGAAATCTGTAAATCGGAATTCTTGATTAAATCGGCTTGCTGATTTTTGGTAATCTGCACTTTTTTTCCAGTTGGTGAAGTAACTTCAACTTTCCCTGTAATCACACTTACTTTCGTATCATGATGATTATAAGAATTGATGTCGAATGAAGTTCCTAAAACCCTCACTTTTACATCGTGCGTCTGGACTATAAAAGGTCTTTTGACATCTCTAAAAACTTTAAAATAAGCTTGTCCTGTCAGTTGTATATTTCTTGTCGTTTCAAATTCTTCGGGATAGGTAACGCTACTGTTGGAGTTTAATACAATGACACTGCCATCTTCCAGATAGATTTCTTTCTTTTCTCCTTTGGCAGTAATCTGAGTGATTTCTTTTGGTTTGAAAATAAATTTAGCCGCGGTAAACGCAATTGTAAGACCGGTAACTAAAACCGCTGCAATTCTTAGTGCTTTTCTAATTGAATATTTTTTTGGCTTCACCTGTAATTCTAAAAGTATTTTATTTAGAATGACATCGCCTTTTTCATCAGAGATTTGATGTTCTGATGACTGTTCCTGCATTTTATCAAAAAATGTTTCTACAGCTGCTTTTTCTTCAGGTGTGCAGGTACCTTCTTCGTATTTTTTTGCCAGAAGCAAAAAGTTTTCTTTTTTCAAAATATATGCTTTTATAGACAAGTCACATTTTTTGAATCAAACAAGTAGTCGAAAAAGTAGTCTTAACGTTTTCTTAAAACGAGCGTTTTTTAGTTAACATAAAAGAACGCTGCCCAATAAAAAAGAAGGAAATTATAAGACGCAGAATTTAAACGCAGCTGTTTTAAAGCATTGCTGATATGTTTTTCTACGGTATGAATAGACAGGTTTAATTTTACAGCAATTTCAGCATTCGAAAAATGATCCATTCTGCTGAGTAGAAAGACTTCGCGGCATTTTGGAGTCAGTTTATTGATCTGTTCGTTGATATTTCTTTCGAAATCAACATATTCTAAGTCGTTTAATGATAAGCCTGGATCTGGAATGGTGTCTAATATTTCAATGTGATGCTGCTCAAATTTTAAGTTTCTAAGCTGATTTGCAATTTTATATTTTACCGCTCTAAACAAATAAGCTTCAAGGTTTAGGATAATGGTGCTCGATGCATTTTTCCAAAGACTGATAAAGATTTCCTGAACCATATCTTCGCAGATTGCTTCGTCTTTGTAAATTTTAAAAGCATACGAATAAAGCTTTTTCCAATAGCGATTAAAAATAATTGAAAACGCAGTATCATTTCCCTCAAAAATCAGTTTTTGAAGTTCGTCGTCTGTCATTTTCAAAAAATCTTTTTTCATAAGAGATAAAAAAGCAAATGAAAAACATCAAGCAAAAAATACCTAAAAAGCTAATTTAACTTTATGTTAAATTACACTAAGCAAAACTGCTTCACTATATTTCCTACTTAGGTATTAATAGACAAATATTCACTAAACAATGTATATTTGCATTTATATAAACATTTTTGAATGCTAAAGGAAGAACGTTTTGACAAGATATTGAAAATGCTAAGCCGTGACGAGAAAGTCAACTACAGCGGTTTGGCACAGGAACTTAATGTTTCTGAAGATACCGTCAGAAGAGATATTGAACAGCTTCACAATAACGGACTGCTTTCTAAAGTTCGCGGAGGCGCTATTCCGATATTAAAAAATCCTTTGAGTTTTGTAGACAGAGCTTCGTATCAGACAGACAAAAAAGAAATTATAGCACTTAAAGCCCAGCAGTTTATTCACGACGGCCAAACTATTTTTATGGACGGCGGAACGACAAACTGCAGTATAGCGGCTAAACTGCCTATCGGAATTAAACTCAAAATTATAACCAATAATATTCCTTTAGTACAAGTACTTTCGAATCATAAAAATGTTGAAGTGATCTTTCTCGGAGGTATTTACAATACACAAACCCAAACCACTGAAGGCGTTAAGGCCTGCGAGGAAATAGGTTTGTATATTGCTGATATTTATCTTTTGGGCACTTGTGGCGTTGATAGCAAATTTGGTATAACCGCCAGTTTTTTTGGAGATAGCGGCATTAAAACGGCTATGTCTAAAGCCGCTAAAAATATTATCGCTCTTGCGAATGAAGAAAAACTAAATACGGCCGAGCCTTTTAAAGTCTGCGCTATGGAAGAGGTAGCGGTGCTTATAACCGATCTTGCCAGTAACGACAGCAGACTGGATGGTTACCGCAGAAAAGAAACTAAAATTGTTTAATAACATTGCGTAATTTCTTGATTAGAAAACCAATTCGATTATATTGTTTTCGGGATCAAGAATGACGCTTTCATAGTAACCGTCACCAGTAATACGGGGTTCTCCTGCTATAGTATAACCGTCTTTTCTAAAAATTTCAGTCATCTGGTTAAGTTCTTCTTTTGACTTCACTTCCATAGCCAAATGTGCATATCCTGTTTTTTGTCTTGTTACATCTTTAGATGCATTTTCAATTCCGTTCATGCACATGATTTCAATCCTGCTCCCTGATTCAAAATTTAAAAAATACGATTCAAATTTTTTGATTGTATTTATATATTTTTCCCCTGCGGATGCTTTAAAATATTTTTGGTAAAATTCCTTCATGACTTCAAGATTTTCTACCCAGATTGCGATATGTTCTATTTTCATTTCTTTAGATTTAAATGATTAAGATTTGCTTTTATTCATAAATAAAAAATAAGAGATTCCAACTCCAGCCAGAAGCAGACTGCAAACACCCAACGCTAGTCCCAATGATGAAAGCTCTGCAATAAACCCAACAGAAACGGGCCCCAGCAACTGACCAGAATATCCCATTGTTGAAATCGCGGCAACTGCGGCTGCAACTGGAACATTTTTCAGTTTTCCGGCTTCATTAAAAAATACTGGAACAATGTTGGCCGCTCCGCAACCCAAAATAAAGAAACCTAAAATTGTTAAAGAAATCCAAGGAGATAAAATGACCATTAAAAGACCAGCCGAAGCGGTAAGCGCTCCGCCCGTAACCACAGTACGATGACTTAATTTTTCTACAAGACCATCTCCAAACAGACGCATTATTGCCATAGCAACAGAAAAAACGGCATAACCAATGCCCGCCCTAGATTCATCCATTCCGCGGTTTTCGTGAAGGAATAAAGCGCTCCAATCTAGCATAGCGCCTTCCGACATAAAAACGATAAAACATAACATTCCTAAAAACAGCACGCCTCTGTTCATCCAAGCAAATTTTCCGCCTGAAACACTTTCTTTCTCTTCTGAATGTGTTGATGCTGTCTGTCTTTCGCTTGACGCATCAAATAATTTTCTGTACTGAAAAGCAACCGTTAAAAGCACTAATACAGCTATAAATACCGCTGCATGAAGAGGTTCTAATCCCGTTTTTATAAGAAGTCCCAAACCTAGAGATCCGACAAGACCGCCTACACTAAAAAGTCCGTGAAGTGAAGACATAATAGGACGTCCGTATAGATTCTGAAGATTCACGCCAACCGCATTCATAGAGACATCTACAGTTCCGATGCCTGCTCCGAAAATAAAAAGTGCCGTAGCCATGGCTGTAACATTATCTAGAAATACTAGAAAAGGCAGTATAAAAGCAATTATAAGACAAGAAACGGTAATTACAATTCTGTTTCCAATTTTTTGTCCTAAATATCCAGAGATGGGCATCATTAGTATAGCGCCTCCGCCAAGCATTAAAAGAAGCAAGCCGAGTTCTCCATCATTCAAATTCAATCTATTTTTAGCAAAAGGTACCATTGGCGCCCAGCTGGAAAGTGCAAAACCGCATACAAAAAATATGCTTTTAATGGCGGGTATCGCCTTGTTTACAGTAGTATTCATAAAATATTCAAAAAAATTATAGATTGCAATATTATGCAAATTAATGCAAAGTTGCAAATAATAGCATTTTTTTATATAAAAAAAACCGTCAACGAGACGGTTTATTCCTTACAAATGATCTAATCTTTTTATATGAATCATCTTTTTGATTTCTGATATCATTTTACGGTCGGCTGAAGAAATCTGAGAAGAAAGCACAAAACTGATGACTTTATCAATGTCTGAAAATTTATGTTCTGAATCGAGTTCTACTAAAAGAAAATCTTCACTGCTTAAATGAATCAATATATCTTCGAGTATAGGCAGAGCCATAAGGAGTTTTCCAAGTTTTTCATCATTTTTCCAGATTTTACAGGCAGTAATTAAATACTTTGCTCCTTCAGCATCACGACCATTGCGGAGATTAGAAATTGCTTTTTGAAGAATAGCTGTACTGTGTTTTTCTCTTTCTAAATAATGGTCATCATAACGCTCTGGCGTTTGATTTTTCTGAATTTTAATTGGATTTTTTAAAGAGACTTCGCCGTCAATATTTTTCTTTCTCAGTTTAACTTTTTTTTCAAGCTCATTTAAAACACTAAAATGTTTTTGGGCTAAAATATTCTGCTGTTCTTTTATGCTTTTTGAATTGCCTAAAATAATATATAGCGCCGAAGCTAAAAATGTACAAAAAAGAAAAATAGCTGCTGCTTTTACTAAGTGATTGTCAAACCATTCAAACTGGATCATAACTCAACTAAATTTAAAAGTTTGAATAAAATTTTATTGGCATGCAGGAAAAATCTCTTACTATAATCTACTGTTTCTATTTTTACAGGCATCGAATACAATAAAACAGCAGCAGCCGATTTCTAAACAGAATACTTTACCATTCTGCAAAAAACGGACGCGTTTATGGGAAGGGCTGTTGTTATTCCCGCGCGTCCGTCATAATTACTAACTTAACCAACCCTTAACTTCTCTTTAAAAAACGTTTTGCCAAATAGTTTCTAAACGGAGCATCGTAAAACTTTAATGAAACATAAGCCACCGTTATTGACAAAACAAATACTAATGCCGCCGCAGAAAAAGAGTTTTCTAGCGTCACTTTATTTTTTACTACATAAGAATAATACACATACAAAATCGGGAAATGTGTAATGTAAATAGGATATGAAATGTCTCCTAGAAAGGTGCATACCTTTTGCATGGTTTTTCCTTTTAAGGTTCCAGATGCTCCAATATACACGATAAGAGGAAACATTATAATGATCATAAGCGAATCGTAAATTCCGTTCATCCATAAATTTTCGCTTCCGCCTACTCTTGGAAAAGCCAATACGATAGCAATAAGAACACTGCTCAACACAAAGGTACCGCCCATATTTCCTGGTTTTGTTAATCGTCTAAGCAGAATTCCAGCAAGGAATGGAAAAGCCAGTCTTGTAAAACCAATTCGAAGCTGTGCGGGATCAAGTGACCAACCTCCAATAATATCTCCATGACTGTTTGTAACAGCAAGATGGATTAGAAAAAAAGCTGCAATTAAAGTCAATATCCATAAAATGGTGTTGGATGCTTTTCTAAGAAAAATAGCGTAGACAATATTGGCAATATATTCGAAAAAAAGCGACCAAGCCGGACCGTTTAATGGATACATTTCTCCCCATCCTCGAATATCTAATGAACCTGGAACGGGAATTAAAAAGATTCCCAAAACTAGAACCAACAGCATTTTCCATAACGGAGTGCCAGCTACAGCAGGAAACATATCTGATGCGCTTGGATAAAAACACGCAGCACCGAGCAACATCCCGATTAAAATCATAGGATGAAGTCTGATTAGCCTTCTTTTAAAAAATTCTTTTATAGACATCTTTCCCCAACGGTCGTCATACGCATGTGCAATTACAAATCCTGAAAGAAGAAAGAAAAAATCGACAGCAAGATAGCCGTGGTTAATAAGCTGTTTGGTATGGTCGCCTCCAGAGAATACTTCGAGAATATGAAACGCGACTACGATTACTGCCGCAACTCCTCGAAGTCCGTCCAGTATTTCATAATGCTTTTTAGAATCAGGAAAAATTGATTCCTGTACAGATTTTACATTCATTTATTTTGGGTTTTTGGTTATATAATTTGTTAGTTCAAAAGTTTAAATCCTTTTGTGCAAAACTATAACGATATAGTATTGTTTTTGCAACCAAATTTAAAAATGTAGGCGATAAAAAAACATAAAAACCTAATAAACAAACACTTAACAATTTAGATACCTAAAAAAAAGTAGTTTATATAGAGCCAAAAATTGAGCTTTCGAGAATGCAAAACACCTCATCATCAGTCCTACAAAAGTATATTGGCTAAAATAATAGCAACCGTGACTGCCTTTAAAACTTAGGATTCACTGTTTTCTGCCATTCCAATTTTCTGAAGTCTGAATTCAAATTCTTCTTTAGATAAAGAAGTGCGGTTTCTCACCTTCGTTCTGTAATTATAAATAGTACTCAACGAGTAGCGAAGAAACGAAGCAATCTTGACACTGTCTGAAAAACCAAGACGCTCTAAGGCGTAAATTCGGAGTTCTGGGTTTAAAATTTCTCCCTCTTTTAAAATAATACGCTCTTCGGGAAGGAGTAGATTATTAAAATCAGAAACAAAATCGGGATAAAGGCTAATAAAAATTTCATCAAAACGACGGTAAAGTTCTTGAAGTTCTTCGTCAACTAGATTACTCGAGCGCAGCATCAATGATAATTCCTCAAATTGTTTGCTTAATGCTTTTTTATTGAGTTTTATTCTGTATTCGTCCAATTTTCCAATATAAGAAGAACACATATCAAAAAACTGTGCAATATAAGTCTGCTTGATTCTATTGGCTTCATGAAGTTCAATATTGTATTCGCTAAGCTTATTATTTGCTTCCTGAATATCAGAATTAACGATTTTTAACTGTTCAGAAGAAATAGAAAGCGCTTCTTTAATTTTGGAGATTTTTTTCATCTGCCTGTAAACATAAACAGCAGTAACCAGCAATCCGGCACTTAGCATCGTAATGGCAAAAATCAATAAATGCAGTTTGTTTTTGTTTTCTTCTTCTCGCTCCTGATAAACCGTATTGATAATAGAATAAAACTCGGACATCATCAAAGTTCTGAATTTGACATTGCAAAAAACGGCATCTTCCAACGCTGATTTGGCATAACGATACGCCTTGTCAATATCGCCGCGATAATAATTGTAAATAGCCAGATTCTGAATCGCTCCGTGATCTTTTACGCCGTTTTCAAGATCGGCAACCGCTGCGAGTCTGTAATATTTAATTCCTTCCTGCTCTTCTTTAAAATGCATTTTGATGTCTCCAAGTAAATAAGTATACATTGCATAATCGTAATCTCTTTTGGTGCTTTTATTCAAAAGTCCGATTAGCAATTTCTGCGCTTCTGCATACTTTTTATTATACATTAGCTTTTGCGCCAGGTTTATCTTGTATTTATTGCTTTTAGGATCTAAAACTCCTAGCAGAGAATCTCTGTAAACTTCAATTTGTCTACGATAATGCGTGTTTGGATTATTGGTCGCGTAATGTTCAAAAAACTGACTGTAAAACTCATAATATTTAGCTTTTAAGTCATTCGGAAGTTTACGACTGTCTATTTTTTCAAGAATTGATCTCGATTCTAGAAAACTTCCGTTTGAAGAATATAGGTTGGAAAGTTCAATTAAAGCCTGATTTTCTTTATAAGAATTATACGGTTTTTTGGCAATTAATAAGTTCTGACGAATGAAGTAAAGCGCCGAATCTATTTTATATTTTCTATATTCTTGATATAATTTATTGTTGATGGCGTACACGGCTGCGCTACTATTTTGTTTTTGCAGCTCTTTTCTATATTCGCCTGTTTTTTTATCCTTCCTTACAGTGTAAACATTCTTTTGCGCTAATGCTTTTTCTAAAGTGATTGCTTTTGATACGGACTCTTGGCACACACCATTAAACATCGAAAATAGGCAAACGAAAATAAGAATATAAATTTTCTTCATCTTAGAAGGATATTAATTTAATGCAAATATATACAAATTAGCATGTTTTTGTAAAGAGAGGCTTTTTAAAAAATATAATTATAGATATATAAAACGAAATAAAAATTATATAAAATACTGTAATTCAGCTTCTATAGATTTGATTTTATGAAATTTCAATTAATTACAAATCAAATGTTATGGAAAACAAAAACAAAATTTCCCGTCGCTCTGCCATTACTGGAATGGGTGCAATTTGCTTAACGACTGCTTTCACTCCAGTTATCGGAGCCAATTTTGAGACCGATGAAAGAACAGCTGTTAAACCTGAAGATCCAAAAACGAAATATCCTAAACCTCCCTTTAAAGAACAATCTCAGCCATGGCCAGGACTTGCAAGTAAAATGGATCCGCGACCAGATCACGGTGAAAAAAGCTATAAAGGCTCTGGGCGTTTAAAAGGCCTAAAAGCTCTTATTACTGGAGGAGATTCTGGAATGGGTAGAGCTGCTGCTATTGCCTATGCAAGAGAAGGTGCCGACGTAGCTATAAATTATTACCCAACTGAAGAAGAAGATGCAAAAGAAGTCATTCAGCTTATTAAAGCCGAAGGCCGTAAAGCAGTTGCAATTCCTGGCGACTTACGAAGCGAATCGTTCTGTACCTCATTGATAGAGCAGGCGGTTAAAGCACTTGGGGGATTAGATATTTTAATTAATAATGCGGCGCATCAGCAGACTCATGCTTCTATTCTGGATATTTCAACAGAAGATTTTGATTCAACAATGAAAACCAATATCTACGCTCCTTTCTGGTTGATAAAAGCAGCTCTTCCACACTTAAAACCTGGATCTTCCATTATTGGAACCAGTTCGGTACAGGCTTATGCTCCAACTGAAGATCTGTATGATTATGCACAAACCAAGGCCGCTACAACAAATTATATCAAGTCGTTGGCAAAACAATTAGCTCCAAAAGGTATAAGAGTTAATGGCGTGGCGCCTGGACCAATATGGACTCCATTGCAGGTAAGTGGCGGCGCTACGATGGAAAAATTAAAGAATTTTGGAGGCGATACTCCATTAGAAAGACCTGGACAGCCAGCAGAACTTGCTTCTATCTATGTACAACTTGCCGCAACAGATGCTAGTTATGCAACTGGACAAATTTATGGTTCTAGCGGTGGAGAAGGAAACCCTTAATTCAAAAAAAATTGCGGGCAGAACGTCTCAGCCTTTGAGACGTTCTGCTTTCATTTTGACTAAGAAGACATTTTAATTTTCCTTTTATTTCTACCCCAATACATAAGATACAATATTCCTAAAGCGAAAACTATAATATCAAATTTTATAATCTGCGGAATTCGCATAATTTGATCGCTGTAATAACTTCCTCCCAAAAGTGCACCGCAGCCAATTCCAAGTTCCATCGAAATATACATCGTTGCAACCGCTTTTCCTCGGTGTTCTGGATTACTTAAATCAATAGTCCAAGCACTAATTGCAGGAGATAAAATACCCGTACCAATTCCGTAAATTCCTGCTCCGACTAATAACATCTGAATATCTGTTCCTTCACTAATTACAAAAAGAGCACAAGCAGTTATGATTAATCCTGCCATTATCACTTTTGGGCGGCCATGTCTGTCTGAAACTTTTCCTGCTCCAAAACGAACTAAAACTGAAGCTATGGTAAAAGCAGTAAAAAACAATCCTTTATTTGTAGCGCCCAAATGTTCGCTCCAATCTGGAATTAAAGTCAATATAAGTCCGAATGCGGTATAAGAAAGAAACGTGATAATTCCTGCTGGAAATACGTTTCTATCTACAATATCTTTTCTGCCAATACTAAACATCGATCTGTTCAACTTTTCTTTCTTGGCAAGGGTTTCTTTCATATTGAATACAATTATGATAGACAAAAATGCCAGAAACGACGAACTGTAAAACATGGCATTCATTCCGTACAGATTCACAATCATACTGCCCAGCGCCGGTCCTAATGCGCCACCAATGCTAAAACACAAGCCGTGCATTCCAAGTGCTTCTCCCCATCTGTGTTGCGGAATAATATCTGCAACATAAGCCGATGTCGAAGTTGGTTTAAATCCTGTAGAAAAACCATGAACCAAACGCAATAAAAGAAATCCTGAAACAGAACTCAAAATAGGATAAAGAAATCCGCAGATCACGCAAACCGATGAGCCAATTGCCATAACAGGTACACGCCCCCATTTGTCTGTAAGCTTACCGCTAAAGGGACGCGAGATGGCTGCTGTTAAAGTAAACAAAGAAATAATTAGTCCTTTGTATTCTGCTCCTCCCAAACTGCTCAAATAATTGGGAAGCTCGGGTATCATCATATTAAAGCTTGATGAAAATAATAAGGAACTCAAGCAAAGTAAAATGAATTGTAAAGTATAAATTGATTTTTCGTTTTTTGGCATTATTGAACTTTTAAGTAACTGAAGGCTGATAGAAAATTATTGCTTAAAATAATTCCAGCTGATTGTTTGGTGTAATTGGTTTCTTTTTAGGAGGTTTTGCATCTCCAAAAACGGTTCTTCCTCCATATTTATACGATTCTTCTCTTTCTCTCTGAATCAAGGCATCAAAATTGGAATTTGGCGTAAAGCTTTCTTCTGCTTTTCGCGAAATTTCAGATAGTTTCTGAATCGCGCTCAGTTTGTCGCTATTCCCAATTTTAGCACGATTAATTGCTCTTTGAAGCGTGTCTATGGTTTCGTCGTAAATTTTTACGGGAACAGGAAACGGATGTCCGTCTTTTCCGCCATGAGCAAAAGAAAAACGCGCTGGATCTTCAAATCGTGTTGGAGTTCCATAAATTATTTCGCTTACCAAAGCTAATGACTGCAAAGCTCTTGGTCCCATTCCTTTCAAGAGTAGCAGTTCTTCAAAATCTTCTGGTTTGTTTTCGTGAGTTGCCCAAAGCATGGCTCCTAATCTTTTCATATTCACATCTTCCATTCTCACATCATGATGCGCGGGCATAGAAAGATGCTGCATTTCTTTTATGATTTTAACTGGAGATTCTTTTACCACTTCTAAAATGCCTTCTCGAGATTTTGTCGCAGCGCCAGCAGTAAGGTTTAAAATAGGGCCTTGATTTTCGCCATAAATAAAAGTATGCGGTTCGTTTATAAAAGACTTTAAGTCTTGCGAATGCCAATGATATCTTCTAGCTGTTTGAGAATTCGGATTCATTCCCTGCTGAATAACCGCCCACTGCCCTTTGTTATCCACAATAAAATTATGCTGGTACAATTGAAATCCGTCTTGAATGGCGGTGTTGTCTAGTTTGGCGGTCAATCGGCTGCAATCGGCTAGATTATTTCCGTCGAGACCTGTTTTTTCTCCAACAAATAAAAGTTCCTGCGGCGTTGCCATAGAATGTTTTCCTTTGCCTCCGCAGATATAAATTCCGAGTTCTTTTGAATGTGGATTAACCGATTTTTTTAGTGCTCCAAGCACCGAAGTGGTAATTCCAGAAGAATGCCAGTCCATTCCCATAACGGCTCCAAAACTCTGAAACCAAAACGGATTGCTTAATTTGCTTATCACTTCAGCAGTCGAAAATTCCATCGCAATGGTTTCTACAATTGCTAAACCCAATTTAGACATTCGTTCGGCAAGCCACAATGGAACATGTCCATAATGTAGAGGAAGATCTGCTGTGCCCGAACGTTTCATTTGCTAGAATTATAATCCTGCAAAAATACTTCTTTTAATTGGTAATTATAAATTGTGAATTGTTAATTGTAAGTTGCGAATATCTAAAAACCCGACAGGTTTTTAAACTTATCGGGTTTAACAAAAAAAACAAAAAC
Organism: Flavobacterium ustbae; assembly: GCF_003946915.1. Classification (GTDB taxonomy): domain Bacteria; phylum Bacteroidota; class Bacteroidia; order Flavobacteriales; family Flavobacteriaceae; genus Flavobacterium; species Flavobacterium ustbae. The sequence continues at coordinate 163,471 of NZ_RPOC01000003.1, read as the reverse complement.
TTAATTCCGCAGGATTACTGACTAGATATTCCTGCGGAACATTTACTACTCAACTAACTTAAACCATTCTTTTACCTCTCTCGCGATGTTATCTTGTATATCCGGATTTTCAAATTCATTGGAGACGGGATTATATTCGTAATCTTTCTTCCAGTTTTTATAATTTAAAGCTATTTTTTCGATAGCATCGCAGATATAAAAAAGTTCTTCATTACTCATAATCGGATGCAGCGATAAACGAACCCAGCCTGGTTTATTGGTCTGATTTCGCTGCAATAATTCATTTGTAATTTCAGCCGATTTCTTTTCATTTATATTGAAGAGATAATGCGCATAAGTACTCGCGCAAGACCAACCGCCTCGAACCTGAATTCCGAAACGGTCATTTAAAAGACGTACAATCAAATTGTAATGAATATCTTCTATCACAAAAGAAACACAGCCAATTCGTTCGGCCTTTAAATCTCCTAAAATGGATAATCCTTGTATTTTCTGAAGTCTTGAAAAACAGAGATCAAGCAATTCTTTTTCTCTTGTTTTGATATTCTCCACTCCCATTTGCTCTTTTAATTCTAAAGCCAAAGCAGTTCGAATAACTTGCAAAAAACCTGGAGTTCCGCCATCTTCTTTAACTTCTATACTATCGCTATAACAATATTTCCCCAACGGATTGGTCCATTTTACATTTCCTCCTCCCGGATTATCGGGAAAATCAGATTGGTATAATTTTTCATTAAAAACTAAAATACCGCAAGTTCCAGGACCACCCAAAAATTTGTGCGGAGAAAAGAAAATTGCGTCCAGTTGTTGTTCTGGATCTTCAGGATGCATATCGATTGTAACATACGGTGCAGAAGCTGCAAAATCGACAAAACAAAGTCCGCCGTTTTGATGCATGATTTTGGCTAATTCGTGATAAGGCGTAATAATTCCGGTAACATTCGAGCAAGCTGTAAACGAACCAATCTTTAAAGTTCTATCGGCATATTTTTTTAGGACTAAAGAAAGCGCTTCTGGACTTACTAAATTATTTGCATCTGGCTCCAATATTACAACATCGGCATTTGTTTCATACCAAGAAACCTGATTAGAGTGGTGTTCCATATGAGTAATAAAAACCACAGGTCTGTCTTTATCTGGTTTTGATCTTAGCGCCATAATACGCTGCAGTTTGGATAATGCTGCCGTCATTCCGCTTCCCGTTGTCACCAAAACATCTGATTTGCTGGCATTAACCGATTTTTTTATAATATCTCGCGCATATTGATATGCATAAGTCGACGTTTTGCCGGTCTGACTTGAAAGTGAATGCGTATTGGCAATCATTGGACCAATTTTATGAAGCATTATCTCTTCAATAGGAGCGTATAATCTTCCGCTGGCAACCCAGTCGGCATAAACTAGATTCTGTTCGCCATAAACCGATTCGAAAGTATGATCAATTCCTACTGTGTTTTCTCTAAACTTAGAAAAGTAACACTCCGATTCTGTTGGTTTTACTGTTGGTTCAATAACATTCATATCCTTTACATTTTTAAATTAACTAAATTGTATTGTTGTATTTTTCGCTCCAATCTTGTCATTCCGAGTAACGAGGAATGAAAGATTAGGTCTTAATTTTATTTCTAAAAGTGTTTTTAACGTAGTTTTTCATTCTTGTCCGTATAGTTTTTTCACGATTATTATTTCTTTAGAATCAAAAAAGTTTGCAACTTGCTTACAAGATTGATTCTGTTTTCAATAAAAAATTAAAGATTTAACATTGATGATCTTAAACAGATTAACGGAGAATCTTTCTTATCTGCCCGCATACGGCGGAAGGATTTAGCACCTTATTCGGCAACAGGTTGCTAAGACTTCAATGGGCCTATTCCCTCAGTCTTTCTGGATAAGTATCATTATATAAATTTTCTACATTACAAATATATACTAATTCTACATAATTAGTATAATTTAAAATACATTTTTTTATTTTTTTTATTAAAAGCATTTTCACACGCTTAAAAAACTAAAAAACAAAGGATTAAAAATAGAGTCAAATTTTATACTATTTTCTTTTTATAAAAAGAAGTTGAGACGTTTCTGCTTCTTAAAAAGAAAAAACATGCAGGTATCTATTTTTTTCAAAATTGGGAAGCGCTTCTTTTAATCCGTTTTCGAGATTAGAAGTAATAAATCGAAGCACTTGTTTTAAATCGTTAAAATTATTTGGCTTAACAAAATAACAGACAGCCCCAAGATTTGCTGCCGTGTCCATATCATTTTTATGCGAAGAGGTAGAAATCATAATTACAGGGATTTCTTTGTAACGCTCATCCGATTTTAATTGCTTCAAGCATTCCCATCCGTTTAAAATTGGCATATTTAAATCTAGAAAAACAACACCAGGAATTTTATCTTCATTATGAAGCAATTTTAGCGCTTTATCTCCATTTTCAGCACAGTGGCAAATAATATTTTCATCAATATCAGCCAATGCTTCACAGAACATTTCTGTGTCGTCGCTATCATCATCGGCTAACAAAATTATTTTTTTGCCCATAATTAAATGTCTTTTTCTTTTTGTTCAAATGGCAGCGTTACAATAAAAACAGCACCATTATTAGCAATTCCTGTAGCGGTAATACTGCCTCCATGACGTTCTGCTATTTTTTTGCAAAGAGACAAACCTAAGCCCGTTCCTTCATAAGCATCTTTAGAATTAAGGCGGGTAAAAGTTTCAAAAATACGTCGCGTCTGGTCAAGTTCAAAACCAATTCCGTTATCTTCTACAGTAATTATAGCAATTCTTTCACCATCTTCCACCTTTTCTGTTGCTGTAACAGTAATTTTGGAAGGCGTATTTTCTTTAGCAAATTTAATAGAATTATTAATCAGATTATAAAATAACTGATACAGTAAAACAGAAGCGCCTTCGAGAACTGGAAGTTGTTCGTAATAAATCTTACCGCCTGTTTTTTGGAGTGCAATTTCGAGATCGGTTTCTATATTTTTAATGACTTCATTTAAATCGACTAGAGTAGCTTTTTGCGAATCGGCATTGATTTTAGAATAGGCCAGCACGCCATCAATCATATTAAACATACGATCTGCAGCGACATGAACTCTTCCAATATATCGTGTTGCCGCTTCATCTAATTTTCCTTCTAAATGATCTTCTAAACGGCTTACAAAAGTTTTTATTTTTCGAACAGGTTCTTTTAAATCGTGCGACGCAACATGCGCAAACTGCTGTAAATCGTCATTAGATCGCTGCAGTTCTTTGGTACGTTCTGCCACTAAGATTTCTAGTTTTTCGGTAATAGATTTTTGTTCGTGAATATCGGTGCAAGTACCAAACCAAGTCGTAATAATTCCCTCTTTATCTCTAATAGGAAGCGCTTTACTCAAAAACCAACGGTATTCTCCAGTAGTTCCATTTTTTAAACGAAACTCCATTTGATATGAAGTGCCTGCATGAACACTTTGGTACCAAGATTTTAAAACCCTCGAAGAATCATCTGGATGGATCGTTGGAACCCAGCTGGAATCTCCATATTCATCTTTGCTAAAACCTGTATATTCGTACCAGCGGCTGTTATAATAATCTGTAAATCCGTCTGGTTGTGCTGTCCATATAATCTGCGGAACCAAATCTGCAAGCTGCCTGAATTTCTCCTCACTTTCTGCAATTACATTTTGAAGTTCTTTTTGTGAAGTAATATCACTTGCGGCGCCAAACCATTCTATTATTTTATTATTCTCGTCTAATATCGGCACCACTCTCGAGAAAACCCAACTCACAGAATCATCTGCATTGATGACTTTGTGTTCCATTTCGAAAATACTTTTCTCTACGATAGATTTAGAAATAAGATGCACCGCCTGTTCCAGATCACTAGGATGCACAAATTTATCCAACCAATTAATGCCATAGCCGCCAGCTCCTGACAGTCGCCCACCGCCTTCCAGACTGTGCATTACCATCCAATCAGAATCCATACGGTAAACCAAATCAGACGAGGCATTGACTAGGGCTCTAAAACGGCTTTCGCTTTCTTCCATTTTCTGACGTGCCACAACCTGCTCGGTAACCTCAACCGCAACTTGAATCATTCCGGTTATCTGACCATCTTCAATTAAAGGTCGATACGCCAGATTATAATAATAGTTTTTTACTTCTCCTGTTCGATTGTGCGTTACCAAAACTTCACTCTGGTCAAAGGGAATTCCTTCATCGTAAACCTTTAAAACCTGCTCCCAAACATATTGTCCTTCGAGTTCTGGCAAGACATCAATCAATCGCATGCCTATAATTTCTTCTCCTCGGCCAATCATCTGCAGCATGTGTTTGTTAATCTGCTCAATAACAAGATCGTCACCTTTAAGCACTAAAGTTGGTGCTGGTGTCTGATGAATCATTTTTCGGAAACGATTCTCGCTTTGCTGTAATTTTTCTTCGGCTTGTTTGCTTTCTGTAATATCTCGAGTCGTTCCAGCAACAACCTCAACTTCTCCTTTATCGTTAAATACTGGAACTAAAATATAATCATAAATTCGTCTTCCCAATTCTGCATGCGGAAAAGAAACAGTTCCTCTCACCGATCTTTTTTCAGCAATAATAGTATCTATTTCCCGCTCATGCATTTCGGCATGCCATTCTTCATAACCATTTTCTCTTAGTCCTTGGCCTATAGCATCTTCTGCCGATTTACCCCACATACTTAATAAAGCTTTGTTTGCGTACGTGAACTTGTAATCAAGATCAAATACGTAAACCAAATCGGGGGTTGCATTTATTATGGAATTATAAAGTCTTTTTTGTTTTTCTGCTTCTGCCAATGCATTATTCAGAGCCGTTTCTGCTTCTTTTTTTTCGGTGATATCTTCCATAGTTATCACCAATAATTCCTCTTGTTTTACGACTGTAAATTTAAGGCAGTATTTTGCGGCCTCGTCTTGATACGATTGCTCAAAATTGGCTGCAATTCCAGTTTCTGCCGTCTCAATAAGTTTTTCAAGAATGGCGCCTTGTATTTTAGAAAAAACGCTACTGAATCTTTTTCCTTTGTAGTCTTCATTTTTGAACCAATTTATAAAGTAGGTGTTTAATAAGAGTATCGAAAAATCTTGGATCTTGTTTTTGCTATTGCGCAATGATTTTAGAACTGCAATACCATTTGGCGCAGAATTATAAACGGTCTGAAAAAGGTCTAAATTATTTATTAGCTCCATTATCGTATTGAGTAAGAATACTTTCTAATGTTGTTTTTGGATGGAAATGGCATATATAAGTGGTTAATTCTTCTCAAATATAGATAAAAAACGCCATTACTTAATTGTTTATTAAAGTGAATTTAATCTTCTTTAAATTCTTTAATAAAAACATCAAAAAAAGCCGAATCCTAAAAGATTCAGCTTTTGTTTGCATTTATCAAGAACTCTTATTGCTTGATAGAATCAGCTGTAACTGTTGTTGTGGTATCCATATTAATGGTATCGACTTCAGGACCAACTGTATCTATTGTATTTTGAATACTATCATTCTCATAAGACTCTACTGTCGTGCTCTCATTCTTTTTGCAAGAAAATACTAAACCTGCAAGAAGAATCAAGAAAGCGGCTCTTTTCATAATCTTCGTTTTCATACTTATATTTTTTAAATGAATATCTTCTTTTATAATAGTATAAAAATAACCGTTTTATAAATGTGATATTTACACAATTTTAAAAACTTCTTATATAATAGAATTACTTCCTTTTATTTTTTATTGTATCTCTTCCGAGTCTCACACTATCTTTTTGCAAACCGGCAGCACTTGTATAAGTCGAGCCATCTTGCGAGCTTTCTCCCGGTCCGCTTCCTGTTCCAGCGGTACTTTTAGATCCATTTTGTTGTGTGGTTTCAATATTGGTAGAAATATTTTCTTCCGTTTTTATACTATCGGTATCGGTTTTTGCACTATCTAGAGGCGAGATAGCGGTGTCAATTTCGTCACTATATCCGTCTTGGTTGTTTTTACAAGAAAATAATAGTCCGCTAAAGATAATTAGAATCACGATTGTAGTTTGCTGAATTGCTTTCATAATAATTGCTTTTCGATGTTTAAACTTGTTTGATTTCGTAAAAGCTAAGTAACTATTTATAAAACGGTTACGTTTATACCATTTCTTTTTATTGTTATATAAAATCATACTGGAAATCCTATAAAATTTTAGGAACAAATCTGTAAGCCTTCTCTTATTTTACTTATTAGCTTTGATTTTGAATGAATTAGCATCTTAAAAAAGAATGATAATGAAAAATCTAAATCAAAATATAAACGAAGGCAGTATCTCCTCTGGCGATAATGTTTCTTTCTGGATTGATTCTACAAATATAATTGCCTGCGAAAAACCAAATCAGGATGTTAAAACTGAAGTTCTAATTATTGGAGGCGGTATTGCCGGACTTACAACTGCTTACAAACTTTTGAAAACAGGAAAAAAAGTGGTTCTAGTAGAAGATGGTTTCATTGGCAGCGGAGAAACCGGACGAACCACGGCTCATTTAACTTGTGCGCTAGATGATAGATATTATTATCTGCAAAGTACTTTTGGAAAAGAAAATGCAAGACTTGCCGCCGAAAGCCATACCGCTGCTATTGACGAAATTGAAAAAATAGTTACCGAATTACATATAGATTGTGACTTTGAGCGCGTAAATGGCTATTTGTTTCTTCACCCAAATGACAAAGAAAAAAATCTCGACAAAGAGTTTGAAGCTACTCAAAATGCAGGATTAGAAACAGTTCTTTTAAATCATACTCCTTCTCTAGCCGATGCTCAGGATCAAAGATGTTTGGCATTTAAGAATCAGGCGCAGTTTCATGTTATGCATTATTTAAAAGCCCTTTCTAAAGCGGTAATAGAATTGGGAGGAACTATTTATACCGAAGCTCACGCAGAAAATATAACCGATAAGGGCGCAACTGTAAATGGTTATAATTTTTCTGCTCAATATATTGTGGTGGCAACCAATACGCCAATTAATGATGTTTTGACCATGCATACCAAACAGCACGCTTATAGAACGTATGTTATTGCAGGGAAAATTCCGAAAGGCAGTCTGCCACACGCTTTGTGGTGGGATACTGGAGATCCAGAATCGAAATGGGTCGCACAGCCGTACCATTATGCAAGATTGCAAAGCTTTGATGACGAATATGATTTATTGATAGTTGGCGGAGAAGATCATAAAACAGGACAAGCCGATGAAGAAGGAGTTTCTGAATTTTCGCGCTACGAACTTTTGGAAATCTGGGCTAAAAAATACTTTCCTCTTTTAGACGAAATCAATTATAAATGGTCGGGACAAGTTATGGAACCTTTTGATTCTTTAGGCTTTCTCGGAAGAAATCCTGGAGACAAAAATGTTTTTGTAATTACGGGAGATTCTGGAAACGGAATGACTCATGCTACGATTGGAGCTATGATTATTACAGATATGATTGATGGAATTAAAAATAAATGGCAGGATTTATACAGTCCGTCACGAATCACTTTTAATGCAATTGGCGATTTTATCAAAGAAGCTGGGAACATGGCGTCGCAATATCTCGATTGGATTACAGCATCTGATCTTAATAATACCGCCGATTTAGAAGCTGGAGACGGTGGCATTCTTTCTGTCGGATTACGCAAAATTGCGGTTTATAGAGATTATGACAAAACCTTACATGCTTTTTCAGCGGTTTGTCCGCATTTGGGTTGTGTGGTCCAATGGAATTCAGACGAAAAATCATTTGACTGTCCTTGCCACGGTTCAAGGTTTTCCTCTGATGGAACGGTAATTAATGGCCCTGCCAAAAGCAATTTAAAAGATCTTAAAATTAAATAATTATAAAAAAATATAATATGGAAATCTTGTCGAATTATTTTAGTGATACTATCTGCCAGAAACGAATTGTTATAACCGGCGGTACAACAGGAATTGGTAAAGCTATCGCAGATCTGCTTGTTTCTCTCGGTGGTCGTGTATTTATTTTTGGAAGAGACGAAAACGACTTTTACAAAGCCATGGATGACATTAAAACAAAATCATCTAAAGGAGAAATCTTTGGCGAAACAGCAGATGTCACCAAAAAAGAAGATATGGAGAGAGTTTGGGACAGGGTCGACAAAGTTTTAGGAGGAGTTGACATTCTTATCAACAACGCCGCTTTGCCTGCTGGAGGCCTTATAGAAGGCGAATATGAAGACTGGAAATATATTTTAGAAACGAATATTTTAGGATATATCGCTTTTGCCAAAGAAGCAGTCAACAGAATGAAAGAACAGAAATCTGGACATATTATAAATATTGGCTCGATGAGCGCCGAAGTAAAAGAAAAAACAGGCGTTATCTACGTGGCAACCAAAACAGCTATAAGAGGTTTTAGCACAGCACTTCGAAAAGAAATAAACCAGCTAGGAATTAAAGTTTCGCATGTAGAACCTGGAGCGGTTATGAGCGATATGCAACCCGACTCAAAAGAAGAACAAAAAGAAAAAATAAAAGATATGGAAATGCTTGAAGCAAAAGATATTGCAATGAGTGTTTTATTCTGCTTGACACAACCGAAACGTTGCGATATTGTGAGTATGCAGATTAGACCGCATCTTCAAATCATTTAAAAATAAACCCTCACTTTTTTCATTTTTTTAATTTGAAAACATCTGTACAATTTTTGTGCAGGTGTTTTTTTATTTTGATCTTGCAAAAAAGCATAAAAAAAAAGCAGTGATTTACTGCTCTTTGTTATTAATCTATTTTAGTTGCATCATTTTCAGCAATGTCACTCTGGTTATGGTCTTTATGCCTAAGTTCTTCATAATCGGCATCATCTCCCCAATCTCCCGTATTAGGCTGTTGAATAGGTTTATTTCTTTCACTCAGCTGATTATCGTTATTTTCTTCACTTGGAAAATACATTTGATAACCCAAAATTGGATCCCAATTTGATTCTTGCGTACGATCAATCCCGTCTTGGAACAAATCGTTTTGTTGATTTTTTGTATCCATTTCTAATTTATTTTATACGATCAGAAACTGCAGAAACTGAAAGTATGATTATTACTTTGTTTTCATAGACTCGTAAAATTCAGCAAATTACGCCAAATAATTGTTACATTATTTAGGAGAAAGTTTATATGATTCTATTTTATAGATTTGATAATGGATAAAAGCGTTTATTAAAGCTGAAATTAAAAAGCCTGCAAACAGTAAGTCTACAGGCTTTATACAATCCTAATAAAAGTATTTTTAAAAAGTAACCAGCTTAACTCCCAAAGTAAACCATCTTGAAGGCAATGGCATTGCTCCTACTTCATAATAAGTGGCATTAAATATGTTTTGTCCGTCTACGAAAATCGTAAATTTATTTATCGATTGACTAATTCTAAAGTCATTTACCCAATAAGATGGTCCTGTAATTCTTTCGTTAAAACGCGTTGCAAACATTACCGATAAGTTTTTGAACTGATAATCTATCGTATTGGTAATTTGATGTTTTAAGGATGAAATGGCATATTTTGAATACGTTTCTGTACGCATCGTTTTGAATTCAGAATCTAAATAGGTGTACGCTAAAAGAATGTTCAATCGTGAATCTTTAGAAAAATCAAATCTATAAGTTCCGCGTAAATTAATTCCGTTTGTGTTTAAATCTCCAGTGTTTTGGCTCTGCCATGGCTGTGTCGTAAGATTACGCATCCAATCGATATAATTGTCTATTTTTCTATAGAAATAATTGGCATTCAAACTCAAAGCTCTTTTGTTGTATTTAAATCCAATTTCACTCTGAAAAGCATTTTCTGAATCTAAATCTGCGTTTCCAATGTTTCCTGTCTGTTTCAAATACAAATCTGTAAAAGACGGAATCCTTTGGCTTGTTCCCACATTTCCAATAATTTTAAACGCATCTGTAATTGCATAACTGGCATCGATTCCTGGATAAATTTGCCATTTATAGTCTGAATTGTAATTCAAATATGTTCCAATATTTACATCTAGTTTATCGGTAAAACTCGTTCTGTATTCTGCATAAAGACCAACATTTTCGCGATCGTGATCTCCAATGTTTGAAGAGTGAATATCTTCAATTCTAAATTCGGCTCCAAAACCAATTTCTCCTTTAGATAATTTTACTGTAGAATTCAATTCACCCGCAATAGAATTAGTATAATGCTGGCTTCTTCCAACTGCCAGATTTGAATTTCCTAAATAACGGTAATCGTCATAATTGTAACGATACGTTACTCTCGGCATAATTTTCCAACTATCCGTAATTTGATGATTTGACTGAAGATTAGCAAATGTAGTCTGAACAATTTCGGTAGAATTTAAATCTCCAGGCGCAGCGTAAAATCCGTTAGCGCCAAAGCCGTTATTGATATAACCTGCAGAACCTAAAATTTCATTCTTATCATTGATCTGCACATTTCCTTGATAGAAAATTTTATTGTTTTCGAATGCTGTATTGTAACGATAACCGTTGCTTTTATCGTGCGATGCAAAAATTAAATGCTGCTGTTTTTCTTTACCTAAAACCGCTCCAGCCTGAATTCCTGTTCCGTAAAAAGTATCTCCTGTATCTTGCGTGTCTTTTTCGAAATTAGAACCTGCATAAGTGCTTACCATAAATCCAGAATCGGTTGGCTTTTTAGTAATGATATTAATAGCTCCAGTTAAACTGTTAATTCCGTAAATTCTTGCTGCCGGACCACGAACTACTTCAATTCTTTCGATCGCTTCAACCGGAAGAGGCAAATTCAGCATATTATGTGCCGTTTGCGAATCGATTACTTTGGCGCCGTTTAATAAAACAACAGTCTGCTCAAAACTTCCACCGTCAACGCTAATGTCGGCTTGAGTTCCAAAAGGCCCTCTCTGGCGAATGTCTACTCCATTGGCATATTGCAATACTTCTTGCAATGTTCTTCCTGGCAGTTTTTTTATGGTTTCGCTCGAAATAACATATACATTTCTGTTTTGTTTAGAAATTGGCGTGTTAAAACGGCCTTCATTAATAATAACTTCATCCATTTGGTTGATGGAATCTTGCTTGGTCTGTGCGTAAAAATTGGTACAAATTGCTGTAAAAACAACAAAATAGAGTTTTTTCATTTTGGCTTACTATTTTTTTGGCAAAAGTAGCTTCTTACCGTACCAAGAAAGTATACCAGTTTTATAATTATAAGTAGTCCGGATGATTTTTTTTTCTTTTGCCACAGATTAAAAGGATTTTCACGGATTTCTTTTTTATTAGCCACTAATTACACGAATTCACACAAATCAATTCGCGAAAATTCGTGCAATTCGTGGCTAATAAAAATCATTTTAATCCTGTCAATCTGTGGCATTTTTTTATCGCAGATTTTGCAGATAAAGCAGATTTGGATACTGAATAAATTATTTCCGCAGATTTAATTTTAGTTTGCCCAAAATCAATTAAACCTAAAAGATATTACTTATAAATTAAATATTTAGCTCTCATTTTTTTAAACTTCACCAAACCTTCTTTCCAGCTGTTTCTAATTTCTTGTTCTGAAATTCCAGCTTCAATCTGTTGTTGCAATTTCTCATTTCCTGCACGAATCGCAAATTTTCTTTTGTCGAAAAACTTAGATTTATCTGCTGTTGTCTGATACGCTTTAATCAGCCATTTTATTTCTAATCGATTAATTCTCGGAATGGAAGACAAATCTTCACCATTGCATTCCACACCGTTGTATAATGGATTTTTATCTCCAAAATTAGGTTGCGGAGTAAAAACAAAATCACTTTTGGGCAGATATGGCGAACCGTAGATCTGAAATTGTTTTTCAGTTCCGCGACCCATGCTCACATTCGTGCCTTCAAAAAGGCATAAACTTACATACAGATTAATCGCCTGATCGTTTGGCAAATTTGGCGAAGGTCGAACCGGAAGACTGTAGCTGCTTTTTCTAGTATAATTTAAACACGGAATTACAGTCAGCTTACATTGAATTCCGTCTTTCAGCCACTTTTGTCCGTTAATCATTTTGGCTTCTTCGCCCAAAGTCATTCCGTGAAGCAAAGGCGTAGGATGCATTCCGATGCCGCTTTTAAAAGCAATGTCCAAAACCGGACCGTCGACAATCGCAATATTCGGATTTGGACGATCGAGCACAATCAGTGGAACATTATTTTCTGCGCAAGATTCCATAATTCTGTGCATTGTAGAAACGTATGTATACAATCGTGTTCCAACATCCTGAAGATCAAAAATCATAATATCGATTCCCTTCAATTGTTCTGGAGTTGGTTTATTGTTTTTTCCGTAAAGTGATGTAATTGACAAACCAGTTTTCGAATCAATTTCATCAGATACATGTTCGCCAGCGTCCGTGGTTCCTCTAAATCCGTGTTCTGGTGCAAATATGGTTTTGATTTTTACTTTTTGTTCGACTAAAAAATCGACTAAATGTTTTTCTTTAGTGATAATTCCGGTTTGGTTGGTTACAATTCCAATGGTTTTGCCTTTTAGTAAAGGCAGATATTTTGTAGAGTTTTCAGCTCCGGTTTTAATTTGCTGCGCAAAAGAAACCGCTGAAATTAGTATGCAGATTATTATATTTCTCATGTGTAATTATTTTTTTTCTGCCACAGATTAAAAAGATTTCCACAGATTTTTTTGTTAAGCCACGAATTACACAAATTTCCACGAATTAATTTGTGCTAATTCATGTAATTCGTGGCTAAAAAATAATTTCAATCCTTTTAATCTGTGGCATTTTTTTCTCGCAGATTTTGCAGATACAGCAGATTGGAAAACCGAATAAAGATTTCCGCAGATTTCTTTTTTATGTTGCCACTAATTGCACTAATTGACACAAATCAATTCGTGAAAATTTGTGTAATTAGTGCCAATAAAAATCATTATAATCCTTTTAATCTGTGGCATTTTTTTCTCGCAGATTTTGCAGATACAGCAGATTGGAAAACCGAATAAAGATTTCCGCAGATTTTCTTTTTTAACCACGACCCGAGCGATAGCGAACAGGCGAAGCAATTCACGAATTATTTTTTCCAATCTGAATGAAAAAAACGCTGAATTACACTAATACATTGGGAATAATTTGTGTAATTCAGCATGGATTACCACAAAAGATTTTAAAAATAATTCGTGAATTAGTGGCGAATAAAACCTTTCAATCTGTGACAAAAAACTTATTTATTAATCTGTCTCCAAATTTTAGCCGTAAAATCGTCTTTGTACATTAATCTATTTGTTCTTGTTGGATTTACGCGATTGGTCAGGATAATTAAAAATCTTCCGTTATCAGGATTCATGAAAAAGAAGGTTCCTGTAAAACCCGTATGGCCGAAATCATCTTTTTTATAAAACTCATCTGGCTTTCTTTTGTCAAAACCTAAACCTCGATAAATGCCATTTTTTGCAAGAGGCGAATCTGTAAATTCTTTTACGACATTCGCTTTTAAAATTTGTTTTCCTTTATAAGTTCCATTATTCAGTAACATTTTGCAGATTACGGAAATCGATTCTGCATTAGCAAACAAACCCGCATTTCCAGAAACTCCTCCAAAAATGGCCGCCGCTTCATCGTGCACATAACCTTTTATAGTATCTTTTCTAAAAAGATTATCCACTTCGGTCGGCATCACATTTTCTATAGAAGTCCATTTTAATGGATTATAGCCAATTTTTGAAATGCCTAATTCTGCATAAATTTCATTAGTGAGCTGATCTAATTTGTTTCCCGTTTTGGTTTCAATCATTTGCTTCACCAAAAGCAAATTCAAATCGCTGTACAAATATTTTCCCGTCGGATTGGTATTTGCTTTTGCAATCTTATCGTAAACCGACGGATAAAATTCTGGATTCAGCCACATGTTTCTATAAATCTGAATCCAATTTTCTTTCGGTTCAAAAACCAAAAACTTAGAATCGTAAACAATATTTTTATTGACGAACATAACATCGAATGGCTCAACGTATTGTTCTGATTTCTCCTTGCTTAATAAAGGCGAATTATCTGGTGTGGAAAGCAATGCCTGATAAAAAGTGATGCTTGGCGTTAATCCAGAAGTATGCGTGAGCAATTCAAAAAGCGTTAAATTGGCAATAGCAGTATTTTTATAAAACGGAATAATCTCACCTACTTGATCTGTAAGCTTTAATTTTCCATCTCCAACCAAACGCATTGTTACCAATGTTGCACCCAAAACTTTAGACATTGAAGCCAAATCAAAAACATCATCTGATTTCACCAATTGCTTTTTAGTGTAATCATGAAAGCCGTAGTATTTAGAAATTAGATTTTCGTCTTTAGTTCCCACAATAATTTGTGATCCAGGAAAAAAGCCTTTTTCAAGCGCATTGGTCATCATCGAATCGATGTAAACTTCATTTCTTTTTTGATCAAAAGATTGCTTGGAGTTTTTCTGAGAATAACTTTTTATTCCTAGAAAAATCAAAAAGACAATTATAATTTTGAAACCAATATTTTTCATATTTCTATGGATTAATTTTTAAGTCCTGTCCTGCCATCAAAGGCTCATTATTGGTTCCTGTAATTTTTATCCTAACGGCTTTTACAGGCTGTTTCGGATAAATTGATGCATTTCCATAATCGAAATTATCGCCTTTTATAAAATCAGCTCCATTATATGAAAACTCAACAAAACCGTTGTTTATTATAAATCTCGGATGATGCGGAATTCCAGTTAAAACATCAATTTTAGAAGAAGTTACAGGATTCGTAAAAGTGTACAAAATCCAGTCACCGTCTTTGCACGCCACATCGGTACGCAAATAGGTTTCTTCATTATAATCTTGCAGATTTGAAATTGGAAACTTCGGATTTTCTGCCATCGAAGAAGTCACTTTCACTTCTGATTCCAAATAAGGCGAACAATTGAATTTTACATTTGCCGCAGACTTTTTCTCTTCTTTATTCTCAACCGTAAAATCTAATCTGTAGGTGTTTTTTTCGTTATAATTTTCAATCAAAAATCTCAAACGTGGTTTTGCTTTTAAAGCTTTTTCCTCTGAATATGTCTGTAATAATTTATCATTTTCAAAAAGAGAAACATTTCTAATCGTTCCGTTTGCACCTTCATCAATTGGATTAAAAGTCAAATACCAAATCCCTTTTTTATCCATCTGTTCTGTGATATTTTCTGAAATAGTTAAAACCTCTGCTTTAGCTGTATTCCAATTGGCAACAGGCAATTTTTCTACTTTTATCGCAGGACTAGCAGAAGTTTCATTAAAGAAAACTTTAAATCGATATTGCTCGTAATCTTTCGTTTGAATTGGTCCTGTGTATAATGGCGATTGTCTGGTTGGCTCATTTCCGTCTTTATCAAATCGCACAATAGCGCCTTCATAAGGAAGCGTTACAGTAATAGTTCCGTTTTTATAAATAGCAGTTGGAGGAAAATCTCTAAAAGCAATTCCCATATCGGCTAACCTTTTCAAATGACTGTTGGTTAATCTTCCATAAAAATCATCCCAATTTTTGTATTCTTTTTTAGACCAGCCAATTTCAGACAAAGCACTAATTCTCGGATAACTTTGATATTCCATAATTCGTGCTGGGCGATCTAAATATTCGCTCCACAAAGCACCCTGAACTCCAACTATATTTTTTTGTTCTTCTGGCGTTAACTCAGCATCTGGAATTGGTTCAAACGAATAAGCACGTTTGGTATCTGTAATCGCCGCCCAACGATGACCGCGTTCTGTTTCCGATTGTGCCATGTCATAATACGTAAATTGCCCAGGCATCATGATGGTTTTATATCCTTTTTTTGCCGATTCGATTCCGTAGCTAATTCCCTGCCAAGCAGAAATAAGTGTATTAGGATCGATTTCTCCGCCTTTCAGAATTTCGTTCCAACCATCTGTTTTTTTATGGTATTTATCGACAATTTTCTGAACCCTTCTAAAGAAATAATTCTGAAGCTGAAAACTATCTGTAAATCCTTCTTTCGCCATCAAAGCTTGACATTTTGGACAATGTTCCCAATTGGCACGATTGACTTCGTCTCCTGCAACATGAATATATTCAAAAGGAAATAATCCAGAAACTTCTTTTATAATGTTATCCAGAAGTTCATAATTTTCTTCACGACCAACACACCAAACATTTTTTACTTCGCCTTGAACACTTTTAAGTTCCTGCGTGATAGCACAACCTACTTCAGGATACGAAGCTGTCACTGCGCGCGAATGTCCAGGAATTTCAATTTCTGGCATAACTGAGATTCCGCGATCAGCTGCATAAGCCACCACTTCTTTAATATCTTCTTGCGTGTAAAAACCTCCATAACGTTGGTCTCCAGAACCATAAGAAGGCAATAAAACTTCGCCTGGACCACGCCAAGCGCCTTTTAAAGTTAAATCTGGCATCGATTTAATTTCGATTCTCCAACCGTTGTCATCGGTTAAATGCCAGTGAAAAACATTCATTTTATGTGCAGCCAGCCAATCGATATAATTTTTTACGGTTTGTTTATCGAAGAATTGTCTTGAACAATCGAGCATCATGCCGCGCCAGTCAAAACGAGGATAATCTTCAATTTTTACAAACGGAACAGTTCCTTTTTTAACTTCTTTTGCAGAAGAAATTTGCAATAAAGTCTGAAGTCCGTTTAAAACTCCATTTGTCGTTTTTCCTTTTACGAAAATTCCTTTTTCATTTATTTCTAATGTATAACCTTCGTTTGGAAGATTTAATTTTTTATCTACTAAAAATGAAATAGTATTTTTTCCGTGTTTTTTTCCAATTGAAATAATCGGATTAATTCCTGTGTTTTTAGAAATATTGGCCGCAATATAATCGGCACTGTTTTTTAGTTTTTTATCTACAACCACTTTTAATGGCGAAGGAATTGCAAATTGTCCAACGCTTTGCTGAACTGATACCGGTTTCGGAATTAAATCCAGTTTTTGGGCTTGTATAAAAGGTATCGAACTTAGAAATAGGGCAATTAAAAGAATACTTTTTCTCATCTCTTATATTTTATTTTATTGAAAATTCAATCGGACTGCTTTCTGTCTGAGTCTGACTTAAGGCGGTGAGCGCATAAACATAGTTTTCCAAATCGGCATTTGGTACTTCTAGTTTTAAAGCTGTTGTCACGTAATAAATGTTTTCAGGATTTGAGAAATCAGTTATTTTTCCCTTCGGAAATCTGTAAATCACATATTTCTTGTCGTTAAATGCGGCTTTCCAAGTCAAAACTGCATTATTGCCTTTTTTAGCAATTACTGCATTTGTTGGCACTTCTGGTTTTAGTCTTGTAATTCTATTCGCTTCTGGAGTTAGCGCGATGTATTTGTATTCTTTTTCAAGAAGTGGTTTTCTCAAAGTATCTCCTTTTTTTAGAAAAGTCGAAGCCGTAAAATGCATCGAACCCTCAATTTGAGGCAGTTTACGAATCATTTCGATCTGCTTTACAATTTGATCAGGACTTCTCCACTCTGGTTCTTTAGCAGAAGTTGAAATTTTATAATCGCCATGACCAACGTACATATTGGCTCCGTATTTGTGTTCTGCCCACCATTTTGCCAGAACTTCAAAATTAGCGCGATCAAAACCAATATGCCAGTATAACTGTGGCGTTACATAATCGATCCAATTTTCTTTTTGCCATTTTAATATATTCGCATACAAATCATCATAATTGGTCGCTCCTGCAACTGTTTTAGAACCTTGAGAATCTTTGGCTATATTTCTCCAAACTCCAAAAGGCGAAATTCCGAATTCGACTTCTGGTTTATTGGCAATAATGGTATCTCTAATTTGTTTGATGATTAAATCTACATTGTCTCTTCGCCAATCGTCTTTGTCTTTAAACTGGTGCGGTTCTTTAGCGAAAGCTTTATTATCTGGAAATTCCTGCCCTTCAATTTTATACGGATAAAAATAATCGTCCATGTGAACGGCCTGAATATCGTATTTACGAACAATTTCGCCTACAACAGAAGCCACAAAATTTCTGGTATCTTGTAATCCTGGATTAAAATATCTTGTTTTTCCGTAAGTCAGGAAAAGGTCTGGTCTTTTAAAATATAAATGATTTTTTGAAAGCACATCTCTCACGGTATCTTTCTGCACCCGATACGGATTAAGCCAAACGTGCACATTCATACCGCGTTTTCCTGCTTCATCAATCATCATCTGCAGCGGATCAAAACCTGGCGCAACGCCTTGAGTTCCTGTTATCCAATGCGAAGCAGGTTCTTTTGTCGATTTGTAATAGGCATCGGCAGTTGGGCGAATCTGAAAAATTACGGTGTTCAGATTATACGAACGAAGATTATCCAGAATGGCAATCATTTCGTTTTTCATTTCTTTGTCTGACAAACCTGGTTTTGAGGGCCAGTCGATGTTTTCGACAGTAGAAATCCAAGCTGCACGCATTTCTCTTTTTGGTGATTGCTGACTGAAAATTTTGGTCTGAATCAGCAATACCAAAATTATAATTTTTACGCTTTTCATAATTATTATTTTGGGTTAGTATAGTTAAGTTTAACCGCAAAGAGCGCAATCCCGTTAGCTATTGGGAACGCTAAGTAAGCTAAATTTATTTTTTAATCTCGCAAAGTCGCAGAGTCGCTAAGTTTTTCTTTTTTTAAGTCTTTTATATTCTTTGCGGCTCTGCGACTTTGCGAGCAATTTCATTTGAAAAGAAAAAATCCTTTAATCCTCTTAATCTATGGCTGTTTTTTCCTCCCGCAGATTTCGCAGATTCAACACATTTAATTCGCGGAAATTTGTGCAATTTGTGGCGAAAAAATCTTTTAATCCTTTAATCTGTGGCTATTTTTCCTCTCGCAGATTTTGCAGATTCGGCAGATTTAATTCGTGGAAATTTGTGCAATTTGTGGCGAAAAAAATCTTTTTAATCCTTTAATCTGTGGCATTTTTTCTCTCGCAGATTTTGCAGATTTAATTCGTGAGAATTTGTGCAATTTGTGGCGAAAAAAATCTTTTTAATCCTCTTAATCTGTGGCTATTTTTTCTCTGGCAGATTTAGCCAATTTTAATTCGCGGAAATTTGTGCAATTTGTGGCGAAAAAAATAATCTGTGGCAAAAAAAATTACCTAACAGGCTTAAAAAAAAACCTGTTAGGGATAACCAACCAAAATTTATGCATTACGAATTATCGGTAGTTTCGCAATACACTTTACGTTATTTTGTTTTTATGCTTTCGTTGAAGAAATCATGAAAAAACAAAAGCTGATATTTTAAAGCATTTTCCCAGTACTTCAAATTATGTTCTCCTGGACGCTCGATATAATCGTGATTTATTTTTGAAGCCAGCATTTTTGCATGAAGCTCTCTGTTTACCGTCATGAAAAAATCGTCAACGCCGCAATCAATAATCAATTTTAAATTGTTGTCTTTTACCAAATCAAGCATATTGGTAACCGTGTTTTTATCCCAATTTTCTCGATTTTCAGTAATTGATCCCAATCGTTTTTTAATGTCCCAATTTTCAGGAAAAGGGCGAAAATCTACACCGCCGCTCATACTTCCTGCTGCGCCAAATACATCCTGATGTCTAAATGACAAATACAAAGCGCCGTGACCGCCCATACTCAAACCAGAAATGGCTCGAGCTTTGCGATCTGCAATTGTTCTAAATTGTTTATCGATAAAAGGAACCAACTCTTTTACCACATAAGTTTCGTACTTAAAACTCGGATCGATCGGACTGTCAAAATACCAGCTTGAATAATTTCCGTCAACACCAACCACTATAAAACCGTATTGATCAACTTGTTTTCCGAGTTCTTTAAAATCTTTTGCCCAAGAACCATAATTTCCGCTGTAACCATGAAGCAGATAAACCACAGGAAAAGCTTTTTTGCTTTTTTTGTAATTGTCTGGAACCATAACACAAGTTTTAATATTCTTCTGCATCGACGCACTAAAAACCTGTAGCGTATCAACCTTTGCTGCTCTGGCTGTAAAAATTAGAAAGGCGAATAAAAAGGTGTAAATTGTTTTTTTCATTACTGTTGTTTTTTTTAATAATATTTTTGAAAAGCTCAGGGAAAATACAAAAAATTATTTCAAACAATCCTTTAAAATAGTTACCGGATGCATGGCTTTTCTGCTCGTTCCGTCAAAAATCTGATGGCGGCAGCTGGTTCCTGCAGCCGCAATTGTGGTTGTTTCTTCCGTTGCCCTAATTTTCGGAAACAGCGTATCTTCTCCCATTTTCATACTGATTTCGTAATGCTCTTTTTCATAACCAAAAGAACCCGCCATTCCGCAACAGCCCGAATTGTAAATGGTCACCGTATTATTTTTTGGAATATTCAGCATCGCAAAAGAAGCTTCAACCGAGCTTAATGACTTCTGATGGCAATGTCCGTGAATTTTTATACTTTTTTCTTTTTCACAAAATTGTCCCGCGTGAATTTTTCCGTAGGCAATTTCTCTTTTGAAAAACTCTTCAACCGTAAAAGTGTTTTGGGCTATTTTTTCAGCACTTTCTTTATCTCCGGCCAATCTTAAATATTCATCTCTAAAGGTCAAAATAGCAGAAGGTTCAAGGCCAATTAAAGGTGTATTTTCAGAAATTATATTTTTAAAAATATTGACATTTTTATTCGCGATTTCCTGCGCTTCTTCTAGAAAACCTTTCGAAATAAAAGCTCTTCCGCTTTCTTCATGATCGATTACAATTACTCTGTAACCTAATTTCGTTAATAATTCGTACGCATCAATTCCGACTGAAACATCATAATAATTGGTAAATTCATCACAGAAAAGATAGACGCTGCCGTTTTCAAAAGCGTTATTCGCATAAAGTTTTTTGTTGGCTTGATACCATTTTCTAAACGTTTTGGGAGCCAATAACGGAACTTGTCTTTCAGGAGCAATTCCCATTCTTTTTTTAACGAAAGAAAGATTAGAAGCCCAATTGGTAACAGACGGCGCAATGCTTCCCAATTCATTCAATTTAGAATTAAAAGCAAACATCTTGTTTCGGAAAGAAAATCCGTTTGCTTTCTGATATTGATATAAAAATTCTGCTTTTAAAGTCGCCACATCTACATTACTCGGGCATTCGCTGGCACAGGCTTTACAGCTCACGCACAATTCAAAAACCTTGTATAATTCTTCGTGATCGAATTTATTTTCTTTTTCCGAATTCGTAAGATATTCGCGTAAAGCGTTGGCACGTGCGCGAGTAGTATCTTTTTCGTTTCGGGTCGCACGATAGCTCGGACACAATGTTCCGCCCGCTGAAGGCAATTTACGGCAGTCGCCCGAACCGTTGCATTTTTCTGCCGCGCGTAAAACGCCCAAACTATCAGAGAAATCTTGAATCGTTTTAATTTCTGGTTCTACTCTTCCGGCTTCAAAACGCAGGTTTTCATCCATTTTTGAAGCATTTACAATTTTTCCAACATTCAAAATAGTGTCAGGATCAAATGCTTTTTTGATTCGTTTCAGCAATTCGTAATTTTTATCGCCAATCATAAAAGGCAAAAACTCACCGCGTAAAATTCCGTCGCCGTGTTCACCGCTTAACGAACCTCTATATTTTTTTACTAAATGCGCCACTTCAGTCGATAAATTTCTAAACTGACGTAACCCATCTTTTGTTTTTAAATTGATTTTCGGACGCAAATGCAATTCACCTGCTCCAGCGTGCGCATAATAAATCGCGCTTTGCCCTTGACTTTCCATCATGGCAGCAAATTCGGCAATATAATTTGGCAAATCGCTTAGTTCTACGGCGGTGTCTTCAATAGAATCGGCTGCTTTATCGTCTCCCACAATACTTCCTAAAAGTCCGAGACCCGCTTTTCGAACCTCATTTACTTTGTCAATATCTGCTCCGTAAATTTTTGGCAAGGCATATCCGAAACCATTAATTTGAAGATCTTTAATCAAAGCATCAGCTTGCCATTCGGCATCTTCCATACTAATGTGCGATCCCACTTCGAGCATGATAACCGCTTTTGGTTCACCCACAATAAAAAACCTATTTTTAGCTTGTTCCCTATTCGTTTTGGTACAATCCAAAATAGTGTCGTCCATCATTTCGCAAGTGTACAAATGATGTTTCATAGCCACAACAACCGCTTCTAAACTTTCTTGAATGGTATGAAAATGCGCGACAACCATAATATTATTTGTCGGCGGAACATCGTCTACTTTTAAAGTAACTTCTGTTGTGAAGGCCAAAGTTCCTTCGCTTCCGCAAAGCAATTTTCCTAAATTGATGTTTTTTTCTGTACCTGAGAAAAGTTCCGATTTTAGTAATGCATCAATTGCATAACCTGTATTTCGTCTGTGAATTTCTGGTTTTGGAAATTCTCTTAAGATTTCTTCCTGATTTTCTTTGTTCGAAAGTTCTTCGTAAATCGTTTTATAAATTTTACTTTCTAAAGAATCGCCTTTTGTTTTCTCGATAAATTCTTCGGAAGTTAAATCTTTAAAAACTGCTGAAGATCCGTCGCTTAAAACTGCTTTTATTTCTACAATTTTATCTCTGGTAACGCCATAACGAATTGAGGTTGTTCCTGAAGAATTATTTCCGACCATTCCGCCAATCATACATCTATTTGTGGTTGATGTCGTTGGAGCAAAAAACAATCCGTGGGTTTTTAAGTATAAATTCAATTCGTCGCGAATAACTCCCGGCTGAACGGTTACAGTTTTCTTTTCGCGATCAAAAGCGACAATTTTATTGAAATGTTTCGAAACATCTACAATAATGCCGCTTCCAACGGTTTGTCCCGCCAAAGAAGTTCCGGCTGTTCTTGGCGTTATTGAAATCTTATTTTTGGAAGCAAAACGAATAATATTGACAATATCATTTTCTGATTTTGGAATTGCCACGGCAAGAGGCATAATTCTATAAGCAGAGGCATCTGTGGCGTATATTTTTTTATGAAGTTCATCATAAAAAAGAGTTCCTTCTAAAGAGGTTTCTAATTCTTGTAGTTGAAGAGAATCGGACATTGAATTGGTTCTGTGGCTTTTGGTTTTTTAATAATTGTTTTATTTCTAATCTCAGTTTTAAAAAACCGATCAATAACAAAACAAATTCTAATCTTAATTAGAAATCAAATATTTACTAAAGCGCCAATTTGCTTTGAACTTCTTCAAACGAGATAGGTTTTCATAAATATATTTGACTAACAAGCAATAGTTTTAACAAATATAGATACAAAAAGAATACAAATACATTATTTTGCGTTTTTTAACATAATTAAATTACAAAAACGCAACAAAACGCAAAAACAATTTCAAATAAGTTTGGATTATAGTATAAAAACACCAGATTTTCTATATTCGTCCAATCTTTCATCTTCTGGCTCCAATTCGGTTACAATCGTATCCAGCTGCGTGAGGTCGCAAACGCCGTGTGGCATTTTGGTATTTAATTTATTAGACGCAAACATCGAAACCACTCTATCAGAAGCTTCTATCATTGCCTTTTTCACGATAGAAATTTCATAGCCCACTTCTGTAAGCCCTTGTTTGATGTTGATGCTACTGGCACCGATGAAACAAATATCGGCCTTAATTTTAGAAACAACTTGAATAACGTCCATACCGATCGTTACCATTGCATTTTTCTGCATTTTTCCACCAATAAAAATTAAATCGATATTGGGATGCTGAGACAATTGCATCGCTATTGGTAAACTATACGTATATATAGTAGCTTTTAAATCGGCAGGAATTAACTTTGCAAAAACGAGATTGGTACTTCCTCCGCTCATTATAATAACTTGATCGTCATGAAGTAAAGACAATGCTTTTGTTACGATTTTCTTTTTTTCTTCTTCAGCAGAAATTGCAATATCAAATACATTTGCAGATTTCTGTTTTACTTGAACTGCACCGCCATATACTTTCTCTAACTGCTTTTTGCTGTCCAACTCGTTCAAATCTCTCCTTATTGTATCTTCCGACAAATCGAGAGCCAAAGCTAAATCTGTTGTAACAACTTTTTGGTCTTCAATAAGCTTAGTCATTATGTATTTATGTCTTTCGGCTTTCAGCATTTTTTTATAAAAGTTAAAATTCATCACAAATATATCAAATATTTCAATTTATAGTAGAAAAGCCTCTTAAAACTGCAAAATCGTGCATTTATTAGATTTTACAAATAAATAAAATAAATATTTTGAAGCAAATTATGCGTTATTTTGCGTTATTCAAATTATTTTTCGAAAAAAATTACAAAATAACGCATTTGTATGCAATAAATAAATATATTTGTCCGACAACAACCATAAAAAACCAGATTAATCATGAAAAAATTACTCTTCATTTCAGTGTTGTTTTTGTGCATTCAAACAGCATTTGGACAAGCAAAAACAGTTACTGGAACAGTAAAAAGCAAAGCAGACGGAATTCCAATTCCTGGAGTTAGCGTCGTTATTCAAGGAACAACTAATGGTACTACAACTGACTTTGATGGAAACTATAGCATTTCTGTAGCTCCGGCACAAACTCTTAGCTTTAGCTATATGGGCTACGAAACACAATCTATTAAAGTAGAAAGCCAACAGAAAATAAATGTTGGACTTTCAGAAAGCACCTCAAAACTAGATGAAGTAGTGGTTGTGGGTTTTGCTTCTCAGAAAAAAACGAATTTAACTGGCGCAGTTGCTAATATTGATGTTGCCAAAACTATTGGAAATAGACCTTTAACTGATGTTAGTAAAGCGTTACAGGGAACCACACCTGGTGTAAATGTGGCTTTCAACTCTGGAAATATCAATCGCGCTGCTAACATTAATATACGTGGTGCAGGAACTATTAACGGCTCTGATGCTCCTTTAATATTGGTAGATGGTGTTCCAACAGATTTATCTCTGATCAACCCGAATGATATTGCAACAATGTCCGTTCTAAAAGACGCAGCTTCTGCTTCAATTTATGGTGCGCGTGCTGCTTTTGGTGTTGTGCTTATTACTACAAAAGGAGGAAAAACTGGCGAAGGAAAAGTGAGATTTTCTTATTCTGCCAATACTGCTTTTACCAACCCTATTTCTACGCTTAAATTCTTAGACCCAACAGAAGAAATTCCGGGATTAATTGCTGCTGGAACCAGAACTGACGGCTCAACGCCAGAGATTTTTGGACAGAACTACAGTATTTTATTGGATGGAATTAAAAACTGGAAAGAGAAATATGCCAACAACCGCACCAGCCATGAAATGGTTTACGGAGAAGACTGGGAAATTAAAAATGGTACACCTTATTTCTACAGAGTTTGGGATGCTAATAAAGAATTATATGCTAGCAATGCTGTTCAGACTACACACAATCTTTCTGCACAAGGAAATCTAGGAGAAAAGAGCTCTTTCTTTGCATCATTTGGTCTAACTAACCAAGATGGTATGTTACGTGTAAATCAGGAAAAAAGACAAAGAATTAACATCAACTTAGGCTTTACTACTAAGCTGGCTGAGTGGCTTACTGGAGATTTCAAAGTAATGACTATCAATAGTCAATACGACCAGCCATTTAACTATTATGGAGGTTCTGGTACAGATGATACAGGATATGGAGGTTATTTTGGTTATGCACTTCGCTGGGGGCAATACTTCCCAAATTTTGGAACCTATAGAGGATATAATTTCCGCACAGCTGGAGGATATATTTCTAATGCTTCAAGAAACGAAAACAATAGGCGCAACACTCGATTAAGCGCCAGATTTACGGCTGATATTACCAAAGATCTTAATTTAATTGCCGAGGTAAGCAGCGTTAATGATTTTTACAATAGAAAACAAAACGGTGGTAAGTTTTTGGCTTGGGACAGCTGGTCTGCAATGCCTTATGATGCTAACACTATACAAACTGCCACACCAGCAACTCTTGAAGCTGGTAATGATTACGTAGCACAATCTAAAGCAGAATCGACTACAAATGTGGTTAACATTTATGGTAACTACAAAAAACAATTAGGAAATCATAACTTTAAATTCTTAGGAGGTTTTAACTCGGAGTGGCAGGATTTCTCTCGTAACTACGCAAGAAGAAACACTTTATTAGATAAATCAAAACCAGAATTTAATCTTGCAGTTGGCGAGCAGTTTGTTTCGGGAGCTACAAATACTACTTTGAACCCAGCTGAAACAACCTATTCTATTGCAGGTTTCTTTGCTCGAATTAATTATGATTATAACGGAATTTACCTTTTAGAATTAAACGGACGTTATGATGGTTCTTCTAGATTCCCAACAAGCGAACAATGGGGCTTTTTCCCTTCTGCTTCGGTTGGATACAAAATTTCTAATGAAAAATTCATGGAAGGTACTCGTGACTGGTTAAGTGATCTTAAACTTCGTGCTTCAATCGGATCTATCGGAAATCAAAACGTTGGTAATAATGCATTCTTATCTTTATTAAATGCTTCTAACCCATCATGGATCGGTAGTGGAACAACAATTCCACCATCTACGGGATTACCAACTAACGTTGACCCAGCATTAACATGGGAAAAAGTATATACTAAAGACATAGGTATTGACATTAAAATATTTGATATGCTTGGCGCTTCATTTGACTGGTATCAAAGGGACACAAAAGGAATGCTCGCTCCAGGAATCACACTACCAGGATCATTCGGTCAGAGTGCTGCGCAGACAAACTCAGGAAATATGCGAACAAGAGGATGGGAATTGGCTTTGAACTTCAACAAACAATTAGGAGAAAATGCTTCTGTATTTGTTGATCTTGCGCTATCAGATTACCAATCAGTTGTTACTAAATGGAATAATTCTTCAAAGCTACTTAGCACTTACTATGAAGGTTACGAAATTGGTCAGATTTGGGGTTTAACTAGTGATCGATTATTACAAGCTGATGACGTAATTACCAATAATGGTAAAACAGTAAACGGAATAGATTACTCTAAAACAATGCTAGGTAATTTTAGATATGGCGCGGGAGATGTACATTATGTTGATACAAATGGCGATGGAGCAATAACTCGTGGTGCTGGAACTGCAAACGATCACGGAGATTTAAGTAAAATAGGAAACTCTACGCCTCGTTATAAATATGGTATTACTTTAGGAGGAAAGTTACATGGATTTGATCTTTCTGTTTTCTTCCAAGGAGTAGGAAAACGTGATTACTGGGCGGCTTCAGATGCTGTTTTGCCTTTCTACCGTGCACCACAGCAAATGTATGCTAACCAAGCAGATTATTGGACACCAGAAAACACAGGAGCTTATTTTCCAAATCCTTATTACGGAAACGAGTCTACCGCATTTGGAGGTAACACAAATGGTATGAACAATTTTATTACCCAAACAAGATATTTGCTGGACATGTCTTATTTCCGTCTAAAAAACTTTACTCTTGGCTATAATTTACCAACAGCTATTGTAAAAAAAGCAGGATTAGAAAAAGTAAGATTATATACTTCGGGAGAAAACTTACTGACATGGAAAGACAAACGTCTTCCTGTTGACCCTGAAATCGATGAAACAGAAGTTTTCTGGGGAAGAGCTTATCCTTACACCAAAACATGGTCAGTTGGAGTTGATTTATCTTTCTAATACTAACAAATTCAAAAACTTTTAAAATGAAAAAATCAATTATAAAATCTAAATTTCTGCTAATGTTTGCTACAGCATTAATAGGAATGAATGCTGTTAGTTGTTCAGACTACTTAACAGATGATCCTGCAGATAAATTTACCAATGATAATTTTTGGCAGTCTGAAGATAACGTAAAAACGTTCTCTTGGCTTAACTATGATACTTTTTATGGCTATGGAAACGGCACAACAATTGGACTTTCTTCTTTCTATTACCATGGTTCTGACTATAAAGTAGACGACAACCTTGCTGCTTTTACTTTTTATCAAATGCCTATTACAGCAGCAACAACAAATACTTATTCATGGAATGAGTATTATACACTGATCCGTCGCTGTAATCTGATGCTTGAAAAAGTGCCAACTGTAAATATGCCGCAAGACAAAAAGAACCATTACATTGGAGTGGCTAAATTTTTTAGAGGTTACACTTACTTCCGTTTAGCTCAAAAAATGGGCGATGTTCCTTACACAGACAAATATTTAGCTCAAAGTGATCCTGCAGTTTATGCTCCTGCAACACCAAGAGCGCAGGTAATAGACAAGGCAATTGCCGATTTAGAAGAAGCTGCAAACTTAATGCTCGTAGCTGATGATAAAAACATTACTGTAAATAAATATACTGCTTATGCAGCATTAAGTAATGTTTGTATCTACGAAGGAACTTACAGAAAATATCATTTAGGACAAGATGGAAGTGCTTATTTAAACAAAGCAAAAGCTAATTCATTATTAGTAATGAATAATCCTGCTTATAAACTAAATGCAGATTGGAAAGGACTTTACAATTCTGTTGAATTGCTTGGAAATACAGAAGTGATATTGGCAAAACGTTATTTAACAAACGTACTAATGCACTCTCTTCAAAACTATACCAATACCTCAACAATTCAGTACGGCTTAACAA
Source organism: Flavobacterium ustbae (assembly GCF_003946915.1). Taxonomy (GTDB): domain Bacteria; phylum Bacteroidota; class Bacteroidia; order Flavobacteriales; family Flavobacteriaceae; genus Flavobacterium; species Flavobacterium ustbae. The sequence continues at coordinate 134,968 of NZ_RPOC01000003.1, read as the reverse complement.
AATGGGCTGCTGACAGTTATGTTACAACAAACGGATTGCCAATTCAGCAAGCAGGAAATAGCCAATATGCTGGTGACGACACTGCAGAAAAAACATTTACTAACAGAGATCCGCGTTTTGGTAAAACAGTGAATCCTGCAAATTACGGTTACAAAGGAAAACCTTTTGGAACCACTGCTTTGGTTTCAATGTCTGGATATGTGTTTGAATTGTACAACAATCCCGCTACAACTGGTCCAGATGTTACTACTGGAGGACGTAACTACACAGATGCTCCGCTATTTACTTTAAGCGAAGTTTATTTAAATTATGCTGAAGCTTGCGCTGAATTAGGAAACGCAACCAATAGCGATCTAGATTTGTCTATCAACAAAGTTCGTGCACGTGCAGGAATTGCTCCTTTAACAACAGACGGAATTAATGCTTCTGCAAATGGCGTACAAATTAATGATCCAAGAAGAACTTCTTCTTTAGAGCAAATTTCTGGCGTTGTGAATCCGTTAATTTGGGAGGTTCGTCGTGAGCGTCAAATTGAATTCATGAGCTGGACCACTTTAAGACAAGCTGATATCTACCGTTGGAAAAAAGGAGATTATTTGGATACTAATAAAAACCCTGATGTAAATCTTGGTGCAAGAATTGGCTCTCCTGTTGGTTCTCAAACAGTAGTAGACGCAAACGGTTATGTAAAAATATACCCAGTAAGCACCAGAACTTTTGAGCCTAAACACTATTTAATGAACATTCCAACAAATGACATTGATTTATACAAAGCTCAAGGTGTAGAATTAAAACAAAATCCAGGCTGGTAATTCAGTAAAAACAGGATAATTACACATATAAACTGCCTCTGAAATGAGAAATTTTAGAGGCAGTATTTTAAAATACTCTTTTTTAAACACCACTAGAGTGATAAAAGAGACCTAATAGAATTTCACCCTGAAAATTCAGGTTTTCAAATCTTAGTTTTTTAGATCCCCAATCTACTTTAAACATACATATACTCCGATAAAATAGTAATTTTATTAGTCCATTTTTCTTAACTAATAAACTGTATTAAAAATGATAAAATTTATAGCAAAAAGCACTTTTGTTGCAACAATTCTTTTTTCTGCGCCATCTTATTCGGCTGAAAATCGATCAATTGAAACGAATCGTTCAGCAGAAATTAATTATGCAACCATAAAAACCGGAGCCGACAATTACGAAAAATACCTTCCACTTTTACAAAATAAAAAAGTCGGAATCGTTACCAATCAAACTGGAATTTTAACCGATAAAACTCATGTAGTCGATTTTCTTTTGGAGAAAAAAATAGCAGTTCAAACCATTTTTGCTCCCGAACACGGATTTAGAGGAACTGCCGATGCTGGAGAACACATCGTAGACGGAAAAGATCCAAAAACAGGTTTGCCGATTATATCTCTTTATGGCGACAACAAAAAACCAAAACCAGCGCAGTTATCTGGTCTTGATGTTATGATTTTTGATCTTCAAGATGTGGGCGCAAGATTTTACACGTATATTTCTTCGTTGCATTATGTGATGGAAGCTTGTGCAGAAAACAACATTCCGCTTATCGTTTTGGATCGTCCAAATCCAAATGGTGCTATTGTTGACGGACCACTTTTAGAAAAAGAATTTACAAGTTTTGTCGGCATGCACCCTATTCCGCTCCTTCACGGAATGACAATTGGCGAATATGCACAAATGGTAAATGGTCAAAAATGGCTAAGAGATGGCGCTCAATGCAAACTAACCGTAATTCCTTGTGTTGATTATAAAAGAACAATGCCTTACAGTTTATTGGTAAAACCGTCTCCAAATTTGCCTAACGACCAATCGATAAATCTTTATGCAAGTTTATGCCTTTTTGAAGGAACAAACGTAAGTATGGGACGCGGAACCGAAAAGCAATTTCAAATTTATGGTTCGCCTTATTTAACTAAAATAAATTTCAGCTTTACGCCAAAGCCAAATTTTGGTGCAAAAGATCCTTTATATAACGGAAAAGAATGTTTTGGCGAAGACTTAACAGCGTATCCAAGACTAAAACAGTTAGAATTAAAATGGCTGATTAAAGCCTATCAAAACACCAGCGATAAAACAAAATTCTTCAATGGATTTTTTACCAAACTGGCAGGAACAAAAAAATTACAGCAGCAAATTGAGAGCGGTGTTTCTGAAAGTGAGATCAGAAAAACGTGGCAAAAAGACCTTGAAGCTTTTAAAAAAATGAGAAAGCAGTATTTAATTTATTAGTAATTTTTTTTTAACACATAGACACATAGATTTTTATTTTCTGGAAAAAGAGTTTAGAAGAGAAACTCGTTTCTCCACACATAGATGGACGCTTACAACTTTGTCAAAGTTTCACCAAAGTACACATAGCTATGTGTTTTATTGTTAGTGAAACGTCTTTTTAATAGACTCCAAAAAGCTATGTCTCTATGTGTTTTAAAAAAACATCCATAAGCTATAGGCTAAGTCAAAAAAACATTCTGTATAAAAAATATCGAAATCCAGAATATGGATTTCAAAAATCAAAAAAAAAGAAAAATGAAAAATAAAAATCCTGAAACTGAACAAGAATCTTTGTATAAAGATTTGGATCAAATGAGTGTGAAAGAACTTCTTACGAACATTAATACAGAAGACAAAAAAGTTCCGCATATTATTGAAGAACAGATTCCTAAAATAGAAAAACTAGTTAAAGCCATTGTAAAAAAAATGCAGTTGGGCGGAAGATTATTTTATATCGGAGCAGGAACTTCTGGAAGAATCGGAATTTTAGATGCATCAGAATGTCCGCCTACTTTTGGCGTTTCGCATGATATGATTATCGGAATTATTGCAGGTGGAGACACCGCGATTAGAAAAGCGGTTGAAAATGCCGAAGACGATACCGAACAAGCTTGGAAAGATTTAGCCAAATTCGAAATTTCGAGCTTAGATATGATAATTGGAATTGCGGCTTCTGGAAACACGCCTTACGTTTTAGGAGCTCTTAAAAAAGCAAAAGAGCATAATATCAAAACAGGAAGTATTTCTTGCATCAGCAACGGACTTATTGCACAAGAAGCTGATTATCCAATCGAACTCATTGTAGGGCCTGAATTCTTAACTGGAAGTACAAGAATGAAAGCTGGAACTGCTCAAAAATTGACCTTGAATATGATTTCTACTTCGGTAATGATCAAACTTGGAAAAGTAAAAGGAAACAAAATGGTTGATATGCAGTTATCTAACGAAAAACTGGTAAAACGCGGTATCAAAATGATCATGGAAGAATTGGGAATTGAGTATGAAGTAGCCGAAGAATTGCTGCATAAACACAAAAGCGTAAGAGCTGTTTTACTGGCACACAACAAAAATCAGGAAATCTAAACCACACTATTAAAATCTTTTATAGATTTATACAAATTCAAAACCTGAATAAATTCATTTTTTGGAGTTTTTAACACCGACCTGAGAGATTAAAATCTGTCAGGTCAATTAAAAAAAGTCGCTTTTATTTATCTTTAACACCTAGCTAAGCTATGTGCATTTAAATTAGTGAAATGCCTTTTTTTAATTTGTATAATCTATGTTTCTATGTGTTGAAAAATAATTACACCCAACGGGTTTAAATAAATTTGTAAAAAACCAAAAACTACCAAATTATAAAATGACACCAAGTACCATTCTTATTTTAATTATAATTTATTTCGGAACCTTATTTTATATCTCGCACCGAGTGAGCAAGAAAGACAGCGGAAATGAAGCTTTCTTTACAGCCAATAAAAATTCAAAATGGTATTTAGTTGCTTTCGGAATGATTGGAACCGCACTTTCAGGAGTGACTTTCATATCGGTTCCTGGAGAAGTTGGCGCTGCCAGCGGAGAGCAATTCAAATATTTTCAGTTTGTTTTGGGTAATGCATTAGGATTTATTGTTATTACAAAAGTATTGCTGCCTTTGTATTATAGAATGAATCTGACTTCTATTTATGGTTATATAGAACAAAGAATGGGATTTTTTAGCTACAAGACAGCCGCTTCTATTTTCTTAATCAGCCGAACGATTAGCTCAGCGTTTAGACTTTATTTGGTTGTAATTGTTTTACAGCGTTTTGTGTTCGATTTTTATAATATTCCGTTTGCTTTTACAGTTTTAATTTCGCTACTGCTTATTTTCTCATATACCTACAGAGGCGGATTAAAAACGATTATTATTACCGATACTTTACAGACTTTCTTCTTAGTGACTTCTGTTTTCTTGACCATTTATTTTATTTGTGATCAAATGGATTTAGGTGCCATTACCGCTTTTGAAGAAGTAAAAAACAGCAATTATTCTAAGATCTTTTTCTTTGAGGATTTTATGGGAAGTAAATTTCATTTCGTCAAACAAATTTTAGGCGGAATGTTCGTAACTATTGCCATGACAGGTCTGGATCAAGATTTAATGCAAAAAAATCTGAGCTGTAAGAACATTGGAGAAGCACAAAAAAACATGTTCACTTTTACGGGAATTTTTGTCATCATCAATATTTTCTTTTTGAGCGTTGGAGCGTTATTATACATCTACGCCAACAAAAACGGAATCGCTGTTCCGACAGATTTAGTGACAGGAAAACCAAGAACCGATTTATTATTTCCAGAAATTGCTTTAAATCATTTGGCACTTGTTCCTGCAATTGTGTTTTTATTAGGAATTATTGCGGCGACTTTTGCTACAACAGATTCGGCTTTAACGGCTTTGACAACTTCTTTCTGCGTTGACTTTTTAGGAATGGACAAAGCAGAAAACAGTCACAAGAAAAACACCGTAAAAATTAGACATTTGGTACACATCAGTTTTTCTGTATTAGTGTTTTTTATCATCTTGGTTTTTAATGCCATAAACGACAGCTCAGTGGTTGGAATGATCTTCAAAGTGGCTTCTTATACTTATGGTCCATTATTAGGATTATACGCTTTTGGCTTATTCCAAAAATCAAGAAATGTAAACGACAAATTAGTGCCGATAATCTGTTTATTGTCTCCATTTTTCACTTATATAATTAATGAAAATTCGAAATTTTTATTTGCAGGATATGTCTTTGATAATGAATTAATTGTACTAAACGGATTAATAACGTATCTAGGATTATACATTACAAGCTCTAAAACGAGCGAGAAAATAAGTTTCTAATCCAGCTTATCAACATTGATGAATCAATTTGGATTTCCTACTTAAATTCAAATTGATTTTAAAAAATAATTATATGAAAAATTCATTTCTAAAAATCAGTTTATACGCCACTTTTGTATTTTTAATAACCAATTGCGCTTCTAAAAAAAATACCGTAACCGATGCCAAAAAGGATATTCCTTTAAAAGACACCGTTGTTTACGTTCAAAAAAATAGTGCCGAGAAAAAAACTTTCTTTAAAGATTCTGATCAAGAAACCGCTTGGGTAGACAGCATTTACAATAAAATGACCGTTCAGGAAAAAATCGGACAGTTATTTATGGTTTCTGCCTATTCGAATAAAGATTCTGTACACGTTAATCAGATTAGCAAACTGATTGAAGATTATAAAATAGGAAACGTTATTTTCTTCCAAGGCGGACCTGTTCGTCAAGCAAAATTGACCAATTTATATCAGTCTAAAGCAAAAGTGCCTTTAATGATCGGAATCGATGCCGAATGGGGATTAGCCATGCGTTTAGACTCTACTTATCGTTATCCTTGGAACATGACTTTGGGCGCGATTCAGGATTTGAGCTTAATTGAAAAAGTGGGAAGAAATATGGCTGCCGAAAATAAACGAATCGGCGTTCATTTCAACTTTGCTCCTGTTTTGGATATTAATACCAATCCTAAAAACCCAATTATCGGAAACCGTTCTTTTGGTGAAGATAAAGTAAATGTCAGTGAAAAAGCGATTGCCTTAATGAAAGGAATTCAAGGAAATGGCGTTTTCTGTACAGGGAAACATTTTCCAGGTCACGGTGACACTTCAACCGATTCGCATCATGCCTTGCCAATAGTTAATTTCACTAAAGAAAGAATGGATTTAGTCGAATTGTATCCGTACAAAAAATTATTCGACGAAGGTTTGGCTTCTGTAATGGTCGCGCATCTTAATATTCCGAGTTTAGAATCACAGCCACACTGCCCTTCTTCGGCTTCTTATAATGTGGTTACCAATCTGCTACAAAAAGAATTAGGTTTCAACGGATTGATTTTTACAGATGGTTTAGCAATGAAAGGCGCAGCCAATTTTAAAGGTCCTGGAGATTTGGAAATTGCAGTTCTTTTAGCTGGGAATGATATTTTACTTTGTCCAGAAAATGTGCCTGTAGCTTTCCAAAAACTAGAAGTGGCTTACAACGAAAAAGTAATTACTGAAGAAAGATTAGCGCATTCGGTTAAAAAAATATTGCATTTCAAATATAAAGCGGGCTTAAACAAATACAAACCAATCGATTTAAATAATTTGTATGAAGATTTAAATCCAACGCAAAATGATGCGCTGCATTATAAATTATATGAAAATGCCATTACCGTTTTAAAAAATGAAAAAGAAATCCTTCCGATAAAAGATTTAAGCGAAAAAATTGCGTACATCAAATTGGGTGAAGATACCAATAGCACTTTTGTTTCGACTTTAAAAAAATATACCAATATTACAGAAGTCAAAGACAGCAATTTGGACAGTCTGAATAAGGAACTGAGAAAATTTGACAAGGTTATTATCAGTTATCATAAAGTAAATAAAGCTTGGGAAAAACAAGAATTTACTTTAACCGAAATGCTTTGGCTGAAAGAAATTGCAAAACACAACGATGTAATTCTAGACATTTTTGCAAAACCGTATTCTCTATTATCTATCAAAGATTTTGATGATATTGAAGGATTAGTAGTTTCGTATCAAAACTCAGATATTAGCCAAGTGGTTTCAGCAGAATTGCTTTTTGGTGCCATCGCAGCCAAAGGAAAACTGCCTGTTTCTATTAATGATTTCTTTCATGTAAATGATGGTTTAACGACCAAAAAACTGAATCGTCTAGCTTTTACAGCTCCAGAAAATGCTGGAATGAATCCTGCCATTTTATCGAAAATAGATTCTGTCGCCCAAAAAGCAATTGACGGAAAAATGGCTCCAGGAATGCAGGTTTTGGTAGCGAGAAAAGGAAACGTAATTTTTCAGAAATCGTACGGAACGCAAACCTATGATAACGGTAAAAAAGTAACAGATAGCGATTTGTACGATGTGGCTTCGATTTCAAAAATGATTTCGACATTGCCAAATGTGATGCAATTGTATGATAAAAACAAAGTAACGCTAGATACTCCATTAAAAGATATGTTGCCGTTTTTTGCCAAAACCAATAAAGAAAACATCACTTTCAAAGATTTGCTAAACCATTACGCGGGACTTCAGGCTTGGATTCCGTTTTACAAAGCGACATTAGACAGCAACAATCAGCCTTCTGAAAAATATTATAGAAAAATAGCAGGCCCTGACTTTACAACTAAAGTTGCCGAGAATCTTTATATTCGAAATGACTATCACGATACGATTATGAAAATCATTGCGGATAGTCCGATTTCTCCAAAAAAAGAATACAAATACAGCGATTTTACATTTATCATTTTAAAAGAATATTTAGAAAGAAAAACGCATAAAAAATTGGAAGATCTTAGCAAAGAAAACTTCTACAGCACATTAGGAATGAACAATACGCTTTATAATCCGCTAGACCGATTTGACAAAAGCAGTATTGCTCCAACTGAAATTGACAATTATTTTAGGCATCAGACTATTCAAGGTTATGTGCACGACATGGCAGCCGCAATGGAAGGCGGAGTTGCAGGCCACGCCGGAATTTTTTCGAACAGTATGGATGTAGCCAAAATGATGCAGCTTTTTCTACAAAAAGGAAATTATGGCGGCGTTCAATATTTTTCGCCTCAAACTTTTGATGCTTTCAATACGTGCTATTACAAAAATGAAGGTGTTCTAAGAGGTTTAGGTTTTGATAAAAGAGTCCACAAAGGCGGTCCAACTTGCAATTGCGTTTCAGAAGCAAGTTTCGGACACACTGGTTTTACAGGAAACATGGCTTGGGCAGATCCAGAAACCGAAATTGTCTATGTTTTTCTATCCAACAGAACCTATCCTGAAGTGGTAAACGACGAAAATAAATTAGCAAAAGGAAAAATTAGAGAAGAAATTCAGCAGATAATTCAAGATGCTATAGTAAAATAAAAATTCCAAATTTTAAATTGCTTAGCCTGTTCGCTATCGCTCGAGTCCAAATTCCAAATCTAAAATTCCAAATCCCAAATCCAAATTCCAAAATCTGAAATCTGAAATATAACATCTAAAATATAAAATATAAACCCCATGACAAAAGAACGTTTAACCTCACTCGATGTCTTTAGAGGATTTACCATTTTCCTGATGACCATCGTTAATAATCCGGGAAGCTGGTCATCTATTTATCCGCCTTTAGAGCACGCCGAATGGCATGGCTGTACGCCAACCGATTTAGTTTTCCCGTTTTTTGTTTTTATAATGGGAACAGCGATTCCGTTTGCAATGCCAGTAAAACATTTTGACGGAAATGTTTTCAATAAAATCTTAGTCCGCTCGCTTCGAATTTTCTGCTTAGGATTGTTTTTAAGCTTTTTCAGCAGAATTCATCTTTTTGGTTTAGAAGGAATTCCGTTATTAGGGCTGAGATTAGTAATTGCTTTTGCAGTGGCTTACGCACTTTTAGGAAACTTCACTATGAAAGTAAAAACTATTCTTGCCGTAGGGATCTTTATAATACTAATTGGGCTTTCATTTAGCGGATTAGAACATTTTGAAGACACGAGAATTCCTGGCGTTTTACAGCGAATTGCAATTGTGTATTTCTTTACTTCAATTTTGTATTTAAAAACCAATTTAAAAACACAGCTTTTAGTTTTAGCGACACTTTTAATCGGATATTGGCTTTTAATGGCTTTTGTTCCCGTTCCTGGATTTGGTGCCGCTAATTTTGATAAAGGAACCAATTTGGCAGCTTGGGTAGACGACACGCTTTTAAACGGTCATTTATGGGCATCGTCTAAAACTTGGGATCCAGAAGGAATCTTGAGCACGCTGCCAGCCATTGGAACTGGAATTTTAGGAATGTATATCGGACAGCTTTTAAACTTATCTGCTACTAAAATAGAAATCGTAAAAAAGACAGCTATTACAGGAGTTGCGTTAGTAATTGGCGGTTTAATTTGGAACATCTTTTTCCCGATCAACAAATCACTTTGGACAAGTTCTTATGTTCTATATACAGCGGGAATTGCGACTATTTCATTGACATTTTTATATTTTATAATTGATGTGAAAGGTTATAATAAATGGACGAAATTGTTCTTGATTTGGGGCGTAAACCCAATGATTGTCTTTTTCTTTTCTGGAATAATTCCGAGAGTTTTAAGTTCGATAAAAGTAGCCAACCCTGAAGCTGCTGGAGAAGAGATTGGACTTCAGGCGTACATTTACGATCATGCAATTGTGCCTTGTTTTGAAAATCCGATGAATGCTTCATTGGCTTATGCTTTGTCTTATGCTGTTTTCTGGTCGTTCATTTTGTGGATTTTCTATAAAAAGAAACTGATTTTTAAAGTTTAATAATCTTTTTATTTTCCAGCAGGTTACATTTAATCTGCGTACATCTCCTTTTATCTTTTTAAATCTGCGTGAAAAAATCTGTACGCAAAATATTTCACGCAGATTTAAAAAGATTTTAGCAGATTATTAGATTTTATTTATTTCAAAATAATTTCAACTGGACTAACGTAATTATTTGTTAGTTATGATTTCTGATACTTGTATAATGGAAACTGCTTTTCTTTTTCCTGAAAATTTTGAGAAAAGCAGTATCTTGCCGTACTAATCAAAGTATCAGATTTTAAATTATGGATAGTCCGGTTGAAATTCCTTTTAAAAGCTTTATTCAGCTTAAACCAGAAGAAAGCACTGCAATATACCTGCAGCTTGTTTTTGAGTTTATCAAAGCCATACAAACGGGTTTTCTTCCTGAAGGCACCAAACTTCCTGGTACAAGAATCTTGTGCAAAGTCCTTTCTGTTAACCGAAATACTTTAATCAAAGCTTTTCAAGATTTAGAATCTCAAGGCTGGATTGAAACACTTCCAAATAAAGGAACTTTTATTTTATCACAGCAAAAGCAAAAAAACGCAGCAGAATTTACGATTTCGAAAGAACAAAATATATCCAAAGACAATGTCGGTTTTAGTTTTCAGCGTTCGACCATTCTCGAAAATCCGTTAGAAATCAGTACTCTTCCGCATCAATTTAATGACGGAATGCCCGATTTAAGATTAGTGCAAACTGATGTTTTGGCTCGGTTGTACGTTTCTAAATTAAAAAGAAGAAAAACGTCTAAAACCTATGAGCAAATAGAATTTCGTTCGCATTTGAATTTTAAAACGCACTTTTCTAATTATCTCAATCTTACGCGAGGCATTCGTATTTCGACTTCAAATCTGCTTACCGCAAGCAGTCACGAAATTGCTTTGTATCTCGTGACTAAAGTCCTTATCGCTCCTAGCGACAAAGTGGCGGTTGCTTCTCCAGGCTATTATATGTCAAACATGACGCTGACCAATACTGGAGCGCAAATTATTTCTATTCCTGTAAATGAGGACGGAATTGACACCAAACGACTGAAAGAAATCTGCGAATCGACACAAATTCGGGTTTTGTATTTAACATCCAATTATCATTATCCGACGACTATTTCGCTTAGCGCGAAAAAAAGAATCGAAGTGCTGGAATTGGCTAATCAATACGGTTTTGTGATTCTGGAAGACGACTATGATTTTGATTTTCATTACGATAATAATCCCGTTCTACCTTTAGCCGCTTTTGATTCGAATCAGAAAGTGGTTTATATTGGTTCTTTCGGAAGATCGCTTCCGTCTGGTTTCAGTTATGGTTTTGTTGCCGCTCCTGCAGAATTTATAAAAGAACTCGAAAAACATCAAAATATTCTAGAACCAAGAATCGATGTGCTGAAAGAACAAGTTTTAACCGAATGGATTACGGAAGGCGAAGTCCACCGTCTTTCTAAAAAAAACAAAAAAATCTATAAAGAACGCCGTGATCATTTTGTTGCTTTTTTAAATGAAAAGCTAAAAGGCAATATAAAATTTAAGGTTCCGCCTCGAGGTTTAGCAATTTGGGTAGAATGGCTGGATCATTTTAATCTGATACAATTTCAGAAAGAATGTGCAAATCATGGTTTGTTTCTGCCAAAAACTATTTTGTATCAAACCAAAGATCTTACTGCAACCCGCTTGGGATTTGGACATTTGGAAATGGAAGAAATGGAAAAGGCAGTTTCTATTTTGGATGAATGTTTGGAGATTGTTTTGTCTAAATGATTTATTTTTAACACATAGAAACATAGCTTTTAGAACCGTGTAAAAGACGTTTCACTTCTCTTAAATGCACATAGAAAAGAGGCTAAATTTATAATTAGCCTCGTTTTTAATTTCGAATCTAAAACATAGCCCAAGGTTTCAACCTTGGGTACACAATGGGGGATTCCTCTATGCGAAACCAAGGTTTAAAAAGATTGTGTTGAAATTTCTTATGTTCCGATCAAAAAAATGGCTGTCTTTTGGGACAGCCATTTCTTATTTTATTAAATATTTTTTTCTCTTTCCCAGAAACGGTGTCTTCCTAAAGCCTTTATAAAAGAAACATTTAAGTTTTTATCCGAATGATTTTCACTCAATAAAATTCCTGGATCCTCTTTTATATCGCTGTTGTTTTTTATAATCTTTGCTCCTTCGCCTTCTGCCGCAATAAATTTGCAGTGATGGTACGAGTCATTCAAAAACTCTTTTACTTCTTTAATTTTTGAAAGGTCAGCAATTCCTTTTCCTGACGGAATAAAAACGCCATCAAAAAGTACAGATGCCGCGATTTTATAAGTCTGTTCTACTGGAATTTCTGTGCCTTCCTCAGAAACAATTGTTCCTAGATGCGGTGCTATAATGACCGCTTTTGCTCCAGCATTTTTCAAGGCTGTTTTCATCACTTTAACCGAATCTGCATTTACGCCTTCATTACATAAAAAAGCAATTTGTCTTGTTGCAATCGTATTAGAAATAGTCGGATTTTTAAGCATGCTTAAAGCATCTGATGGCACTATATTCTGGTTTGCTTTACTAGGTTCTTGATTTCCTTTATCATCGGCTCCTACACCGTGATTCATTGGCTTTTCAGGATTTTTTGGAACTGGAATTCCTAGATTTTTAGCAACCTTTGCCGCTAAATTAGCATCGACTTGATTTAAAAGTCCGAGCATTCTTTCTCGAATGGCTACAGTTTCAACTTTTCCAAGTTCAAAAGACAAAGCGCTCACAATATGATCTTGTTCAATTGGCGTCTGACTGTTATAAAAAAGCGCTGCTTGACTAAAATGATCTGAGAAACTTTTGCTTCTTTCTCTCACTTTATGCGCATCTACACGTTCGTTAAAACTCGTAAAACCACCTTGATCCATTTTTGCCTGAAAAGGGCATCCGCCACCTAAAGAATTAGGATGATAACTTACTTTACCAACAGCGATTTCTTGGCGCATGTGCCCGTCTCGCTGGTGGTTATGCATCGGAGCGATGGTTCTGTTAATTGGAATTTCATGAAAATTTGGGCTTCCTAATCTAGACAACTGAGTATCGGTGTACGAGAATAACCTCCCTTGCAATAACGGATCATTTGTAAAATCAATTCCTGGAACAATATGTCCTGGATGAAAAGCAACTTGCTCTGTTTCTGCAAAAAAGTTATCGGGATTTTTATTCAAAACCATTTTTCCGATAATCGTTACGGGAACCAATTCTTCTGGAATTAATTTTGTCGGATCTAGTAAATCAAAATCATATTTATGTTCGTCACTTTCGGGAATAATCTGCACTCCTAATTCCCATTCCGGGAAATTTCCTTCTTCTATAGCTTCCCACAAATCTTGTTTATGAAAATCTGAATTTTTCCCTGATATTTTCTGCGCTTCATCCCAAGCCACTCCGTGTGTTCCTAATTTCGGTTTCCAATGGAATTTTACAAAATGAGCTTCATTTTTATCATTAACAAATCTAAAAGTATGAACACCAAAACCTTCCATCATTCTTAAACTTCTTGGAATCGCTCTGTCGCTCATGACCCACATAATCATGTGCATGGATTCGGGCATTAGCGAAATAAAATCCCAAAAAGTATCGTGTGCCGAAGCAGCTTGCGGAATTTCGTTATGCGGTTCTGCTTTTACAGCGTGAATCAAATCGGGAAATTTCATGGCATCTTGAATAAAAAATACCGGCATATTATTCCCAACCAAATCAAAAACACCTTCTTGAGTATAAAACTTTACGGCAAAACCACGAACATCTCGGGCTAAATCTGTAGATCCTCTTGAACCCGCAACAGTAGAAAATCGAACAAAAACAGGTGTTTTAATACTCGTATCGTTTAAAAAACCTGCCTTAGTATATTTTCCCATCGGTTCATAAAGTTCAAAATAGCCATGAGCGCCAGAACCTCTTGCGTGTACTATTCTTTCTGGAATTCTTTCATGGTCAAAATGAGTGATTTTTTCTCTTAATATAAAATCCTCTAAAAGAGAAGGTCCTCTTTCTCCAGACTTTAAAGAATTGTTGTTGTCATTAATTTTAACCCCTTGATTAGTTGTTAAAAATTCGTTCTCAGCATGTGATTTATTAAATTCTAAATCACTCTGTTTTCCATCAGCATTGTCTTGGTTTGTTTTTTTTGAATTTTTCATTTTTTGTTTGATTTTTTACAATTTATCATTCAATGAACTAGTACATTTCCTATTTGGCTGTGAGGCATTTCTCAAAAAATAGACTAACAAAGTTAAATTGGTTTGAGAGCTAAAATTTATACAATTAAAGTTTAGGCTTACAATATTTGAATCATAACACAAATTAAATCAACACATTACTTATAATTATATAAGTACAAGTTTTAATCCTATAACAGAAAAAAGCTTTCTAAAAGTAACTTTGAGATAGAGTTTCATTTCAAACAAAAACGACTTATGGTTTTATATCTAATTATACAATTAATATTTGTTGCAATTGGGGCGACATCGGCAATGACTTGGTTTAGTTATGCGATGTCGAAAAGCTTTAGAGAATTGTATAAAGAGCCTGTTTTATTGAGTTTTGCTCTGCAAAAAACAAATATCAGCCTTTCTAAAAAAGTACAAAATACTTGGGCATGGCTGATACATTACATTATTGGTTTTCTATTTGTTATGGGATATCATATAGTATGGGTAAAGGACATTTTACCAATTTCGCCACTAAGTGCACTTATTTTAGGAGCTATCAGTGGTGTAATTGGAATACTCAGTTGGATAGTTATATTCAAAATGACCAATCATCAACCCCCGATTGATTTTAAAGGTTATTATATTCAACTGTTCTTTGCCCATATTATTTTTGGAGTTGTCGCGACGGCGCTCTATGCCATTCCGCTCATGTTTTAATACCCGCAAAAGCTTATGTCACTGTCCAAATACAACGAGAAAAGAGATTTTAAACAAACTCGCGAACCAAAAGGAAAGATCGAAAAATCGGCAAGCGAATTGATTTTTGTTGTGCAGAAACATGCTGCCTCTCATCTTCATTACGATTTTAGACTGGAAATGGATGGTGTTCTAAAAAGTTGGGCAGTACCAAAAGGTCCATCGTTGGATCCAGACATAAAACGTCTGGCCATGATGGTCGAAGATCACCCTTATAGTTATAAAGATTTTGAAGGAACAATTCCAGAAGGCAATTACGGCGCAGGAAATGTAATTGTTTGGGATAACGGAACTTATACTTCTGACGAAAAAACGGCTTCTGACGAAAAGCAATTATTGAAAGATCTTGCAAAAGGCCGTTTGAGTTTTATTCTAAAAGGCAAAAAACTAAAAGGTGAATTTTCGTTAGTTAAACTACATGGAAAACAGGAAAATGCTTGGCTTTTAATTAAGAAAGATGACAAGTATGCTTCTGATGCTGATATTTTAGAAAAAAATAAATCGGTTATTTCTAAAAGAAGTCTGGAACAATTGGAGAAAAACTCCGAAAAATTGGCTTCAAAAACAAAAGAAAAATCTTCGGCGAAAACGACTAAAAAGAAAGAAGTAAAAAAAAAGTCTGACACAAAAACAGAAAAAGCTGAATTTCTAAAACCGATGCTTGCCAGCGTTCGTGAAAAACCTTTTGATGATGATGAATGGATTTTTGAAAATAAATACGATGGTTACAGAACCATTGCCGTTGTTAACGAACAGAAAGTTGATTTATTCAGCAGAAACGAAATTTCTTTCAATGAAAATTTCAAACCTATTGCCGAAGAACTCACCAAAATAGATCATAATGTGGTGCTGGATGGCGAAATTGTGGTTGAAAATGAAGCCGGAAAAGCAGAATTTCAGCTGCTTCAAAATTATATGAAAACCGGAATTGGCAATCTTAAGTATTATGTTTTTGATTTATTGAATTTGGATGGGAATCTCATTACCGAATTATCGCTTTTGGAACGAAAAGAACTGCTTAAAATTCTCTTTAATAAATATTCGTTTTCGAATGTTTTCTATTCGGAGCATACAGTCGGCGACGGAATAAAACAGTTTGAAAAAGCGGTTAAAAATAAAACGGAAGGCATCATTGCCAAAAGAGCCGACAGTAACTATACCGTAAATCGAAGAAGTACCAACTGGCTGAAAATAAAAACAGCAAATGAAGAAGAAGCGATCATTATCGGCATTACCGAACCTAAAAATTCGAGAAAATATTTTGGCGCTATTCTTTTGGGACAATATGACGGTAAAAAACTGCAATATATTGGCAAATGCGGTACTGGTTTTACAGAAAGCACATTAAAAGATTTATATACCAAATTGAAGCCTCTTTTTATTGCTGCATCTCCGCTTGACGCGAAAATTCCGATACGAGACAAAATTCAGTGGGTAAAACCAAAAATCGTTTGTCAGGTTAAATTTTCAGAATGGACACAAGATCAACATTTAAGGCATCCCGTTTATCTCGGCATACGAATAGACAAAAAAGCTGAAGAAGTTCTTCTGTCTTTTAAAAATGAAACTACAGCAAAACTAAACCAAAAAGAAATGACAACTACAAAAGAAAACAAAACAGCTGGCAAAACAGAAAATGATTTCGATTTGAAAGTTGGAAAAACAGTTTTACATCTTACCAATCAGAATAAAGTTTATTTTCCGAAGGATAAAATCACGAAAGGAGATATTGTACAATATTATGACGAAGTTGCAGAACTGATTCTTCCTTACTTGAAAGACCGCCCAGAATCGATGAACCGTTTTCCTAACGGAATAGATGGACCTAGTTTTTATCAAAAAGATGTAGATGTCGATAAAATTCCGAAATGGCTTAAAACCAAAAAGATTTTCTCTGAATCAAACAATGCCGATATCGATTATCTCATTTGCAACAACAAAGAAACATTGCTTTATATGGCTAATTTAGGCTGTATCGAAATGAATCCGTGGAATTCTACCATCAAACATATTCACAATCCAGATTGGCTCGTAATTGATTTAGATCCTGCAAAAGACGATTTTAAACAAGTGGTTCAGACTGCGTTGGTTGTAAAAGAAGTTTTAGACGAATTGGAAACCGAATGTTTGTGCAAAACATCAGGCGCTTCTGGGCTTCATATCTACATTCCGCTTGGCGCGCAATATGATTATGATTCTATAAAAATCTTAGGCGAATTGATCGCAAAAGAAGTGCAATCTAGAATTCCAGATATTACCTCTGTGGAGAGAAGCATCAAAAAAAGAAACAACAAATTGTATATTGACTTTTTGCAAAACAGACGCGGACAAACTTTGGCAGCGCCTTACTCTGTTCGACCAAAACCTGGCGCAACGGTTTCAACTCCTTTAGAATGGAGCGAAGTGAATGAAAAACTGCATCCATCGCAATTTACCATCAAAAATGTTTTGAAACGTTTTGAGAAAAAAGGCGATTTATGGAAACCCGTTTTATCTAAAGGAGCCAATATTAAGAAGATTATTCACAAACTAGAAGAAAGTCAGAACAGTTAAGACGATTTTTTCTTTTTAGTTTCTAAACTTGCTTTTAGCATCGACATTAAATCGTCGCTTTGTTTGTGCACAACTTTTAATTTTGGAGCTGCTTTTTGCGGTTTTCCTTTGGCTTTCTTTTTAATAATATCCAAAAGCTTAGCGGTATACTCGTCTTTAAAACCCGAAATATCAAATTTCTCCGTCAGTTGATCGATTAATTTTTCGGCCATATCCATTTCTTTTGTAGATTTCTTAGACATTGGCGGAAGCTTTAATTCTTCGGTGCTTCGAATTTCCTGTTCAAATCGAATTCGGTTTAAAACAATAACATTTTTGTATGGTTTTAAAATTGCCAGACTTTCTTTATTTCGCAGTACAAATCTCGTAACACCAACTTTTCCTGAAGCTTCGAGTGCATCACGAAGTAATCCGTACGCATTCATCGCGCCTTTGTCGGGTTCAAGATAATAAGGCTGTTCGTAATAAATACTTTGGATTTCTTTTTCGAAAGCAAAACTTTCAATGTCAATTGTTTTGGTTTTAATAGCATCGGCGGCTTCAAAATCAGAGTCTTCTAGAATGACATATTTATCATCCAGTTTGTAGCCTTTTACAATATTTCCAAAATCAACTTCTTTGCCCGTTCCTTCATTAACACGTTTAAACTTGATATTGGCATGATCTTTCGCGTCAAGCATATCCATATCTAAACTGCTTTCCTGCACTGCCGAAAACATCTTTATCGGAATATTAATTAATCCAAAACTTACCGAACCTGTCCAAATTGATCTCATGGCTTTTGTTTTAAAAATTGAACTTCCAATTTAGTCCATCTAAAAAACGTAAGTCTTACAAAATCAAAGATTTGTTTTATAAAGTTATCAGGAAAAAATTATGAATTATGAATTATGAGATATAATGCAACAAAAAAACTTGAATCCTCTATACCTCAGAACCTCAGAACCTTAGAACCTTTAAACCTTTAAAAAAACTAATAATAAATACTCAAAATTATTTTTGATTTAGAGCTGTCAATAATCTTTTCCAATTTTTTGAAAAAAGCTTCGCTAACCATTGGACAGCCTTGACTATTGTAGATATAATAATCCTGTTCTTCATTTGGAACAGCTGAATAAGGATGCAGTACGATGGCTCTTTTGGCGGCGTTGCTATTGGTTTCGTGAAGACCATATAACTTGTAGGATTTGCCAAACATTCCTCTATACGATTGCCCGACTGCATAACATCCTAAAGAAGTGCATTTTGAATTGGGCTCATTACTAAATTTTAAATTTCCTCTTACACCGGTCTCCGAGCCAGAACCATTTGCGACCAAACCTTCTTCAATAATTTTATTGTTTTCAAGATCGTAAACAAAAAATCTGTTTTTACCAGATTTAATTTTCATGTCAACTAAAAAAGCAATTTTCGCATTGTAGGTTTTATCCTTTGCAATTGTACTTTTTACTTGATCAATTTGGGTATTAAAGCGTTCCATTTCGGGACTTAGTGGTTCTCCAATTTTATTTTCTTTTGGAGTTCCAAAAAAAATAAAAAACGAATATGCAAACAAGCTAAAAATTTTCATTGTAATTGTTCTTAGAAATTAACAATGCAAAATTACATGTAGCACAAATAAACAATTACCCATACAAGACTGAAAAACAATACTATACGCTATTTTTTATATAAAATAAAACAAGTAGCTGTTTTGAAATTGTGGTAACCCATTTTTTTGTTTGCTATCAAATTTTCAATTTAATTTTCAAAAGAAACCGTAAAAAATATAGTCCCTAACGGGACAAAATATTCAACGAAACATTTGGCTACCGATATTCAGTTCCTAGCGGAACTATTTTGCTTATCTATAATATTCCGGTAGGAATATAATATCGGTAGAAAAAAAATGATCACGTCACGTTACAATATCCCGTAGGGATTACATTTTAATATAAAAAGGGCAAATCAATTTTTTGCCACAGAATATTTATTCTACCGAACATATTTGTTTGCTACCGAAATTTCTAATGAAATAAATTTTCGAAAGAACCGTATTAAATATAGTCCCTAACGGGACAAAAATATTCAACGAAACATTTTGCTACCGATATTCAGTTCCTAGCGGAACTATTTTGCTTATCTATAATATTCCGGTAGGAATATTATATCGGTAGAAAAAAAATGATCACGTCACGTTACAATATCCCGTAGGGATTACATTTTAATATAAAAAGGGCAAATCAATTCTTTGCCACAGAATATTTATTCTACCGAACATATTTGTTTGCTACCGAAATTTCTAATGAAATAAATTTTCGAAAGAACCGTATTAAATATAGTCCCTAACGGGACAAAAATATTCAACGAAACATTTTGCTACCGATATTCAGTTCCTAGCGGAACTATTTGCTTATCTATAATTATTCCGTTAGGAATACAATATCGGTAGAAAAAAATGATCACCCATACATTAAATATCCCGTAGGGATTACATTTTAATATAAAAATGGCAAATCATTTTTTCTACAGAATATTTATTTCTGCCGAATATTTTTGTTTGCTATCGAATTTTATAATGAAATAAATTTTCAAAAGAAACCGTAAAAAAATATAGTCCCTGACGGGACAAAAATATTCAACAAAACAATTGGCTACCTATATTCAGTTCCTAGCGGAACTATTTGCTTAAATTTTCATGACGAAATCATTTTGTATCTATCTGCGTAAACTTTATCCTTGTAAAAAATTTGGCTACCGATATTCAGTTCCTAGCGGAACTATTTTGCTTATCTATAATATTCCGTTAGGAATAAAATATCGGTAGAAAAAAATGATCACGTCACGTTACAATATCCCGTAGGGATTACATTTTAATATAAAAAGGGCAAATCGATTTTTTTGCGACAGAATATTTATTTCTGCCGATATATTTGTTGCTATCGAATTTTCTAATGAAATAAATTTTCGAAAGAAACCGTATTAAATATAGTCCCTAACGGGACAAAAATATTCAACGAAACATTTGGCTACCGATATTCAGTTCCTAGCGGAACTATTTTGCTTATCTATAATATTCCGTTAGGAATAAAATATCGGTAAAAAAAATGATCACCTATACGTTACAATATCCCGTAAGGATTGCATTTTAATATAAAAATGGTAAATCATTTTTTTTGCGACAGAATATTTATTTCTGCCGATATATTTGTTGCTATCGAATTTTCTAATGAAATAAATTTTCGAAAGAAACCGTATTAAATATAGTCCCTAACGGGACAAAAATATTCAACGAAACATTTGGCTAGCGATATTCAGTTCCTAGCGGAACTATTTTGCTTATCTATAATATTCCGTTAGGAATAAAATATCGGTAGAAAAAAAATGATCACGTCTACCGATATTCAGTTCCTAGCGGAACTACTCCTAATTCAAATTACCATCCTTTAACAGCTCCACCTTTAAATTGCTCTTCTGCAACTTTTTCTACTTCAGGAGATTGAAAAGCCTGTAAAAACTGTTTTACTTTTTCTTCATTTTTATTGTCTTCACGGCTCACAACCAAATTCACATATGGCGACTCTTTGTCTTCAATAAACAAAGCGTCACGAGATGGAACCAATCCTGCAGCAGAAGCAAAAGTATTGTTGATGATGGCGATAGAAACGTTTTCATCATCTAAAGCACGAGGCAATTGAGGCGCTTCTAATTCTAATATTTTTAAGTTTTTAGGATTGCCAACAATGTCAGTCACTTTTGGTAACAAACCAACGCCCTCTTTCAGTTTTAATAATCCGTTTTTCTGTAAAAGCAATAACGAACGCCCGCCGTTTGTTGGATCGTTCGGAATAATAATCGTGCTTTCGTTTTTCAATTCAGAAAGGCTTTTTATTTTTTTTGAATATCCTGCAATTGGGTAAACAAATGTTTTTCCGATAATTGCCAATTTGTAGCCTCTCTGTTTAGACTGCTCGTCTAAATATGGTTTGTGCTGAAAAGCATTGGCATCGATATCGCCTTGGCTTAAAGCTTCGTTCGGAATTACATAATCGTTAAAGGAAACCAATTCTACTTCCAATCCGAATTTTTCTTTCGCTACTTTTTTAGCCGCTTCAGCCACTTTTAATTCTGGCCCAGAAGCAACGCCCACTTTAATAAAATGAGGATCATTATTTTTTTTATTTCCGCAATTTGATAAAACAAGTGCTAAAGCTATTATTCCTGTTGTTTTAAGTATATTCATTTTTTATATGTTTTTATTTTTTTTAAGTCCTTAGTAATTAGTGATTAGTCCTTAGTTTTTTATGTTCAAACTTATTTCTAAGTACTAAAAAAAGCTAAGTGCTAAGTACTAATTGACTACTATCTATGATCAAATCGTTTTGATAATTTATCTCCTGCAAACTGAATTATGAATACTAAGATTACCAATAAAGCCAGAACAGAGTTCATGGTTACAGCATCATAACCTATATATCCATATTGATAGCCGACTTGTCCTAATCCGCCGGCGCCGACTGCTCCACCCATTGCCGAATATCCGACAAGTGTGATTAAAGTAATCGAAGCTGCGTTGATTAAAGAAGGTAATGCTTCTGGCAATAATACTTTGTACACAATTTGAAAAGGTGTTGCGCCTAATGCTCTTGCCGCTTCGATTAATCCTGACGGAAGGCTTAGCAAACTATTTTCTACCAAACGCGCAATAAATGGCGCTGCACCAATACTTAACGGAACCAGAGCGGCGCTTACTCCAATTGAAGTTCCCACAATGGCACGCGTAAACGGAATCATCCAAACGATTAGAATAATGAATGGAATTGAACGAAAAACATTTACTATAACTGACAATGTTCTATTTAAAACGGGTTGATCCAGAATCTGATTTTTACGAGTCAAGAAAAGTAAAATTCCTGTTGGAAGTCCTAATAAAAAACCGAAAAAGCCCGATACAAAAGTCATAACAATGGTTTCCCATGTTCCTTTTAGCAATAAATCTATAATAGAATCAGACATAACCTAAAATTTCTGTTTTAATGTGTTTTGAATTAAAATATTGAATCGCCGCATCGTAATTTTCGCGTTTTCCTGACAATTCAATCAGCATTACACCAAAATTAACTTCGCCTGCCTGATCCATTTGTGCACTTACGATTTTGAAATCGGTGTCAAAAATTCTTGACACTTCTGAAATCACTGGTTCGTTAACCGATTTTCCTGTCATTTCCAATTTCAATAACGGATTTAAACTTCCGTTATCCTGCTTTTGCAATTTATCCTGATAAACTTCTGGAATATCGATATGTAAAGACGAAGCGATAAATTCTTTTGTCAGTTCGTGTTTTGGATCTGCAAAAATTTCGCCTACACTTCCCTGCTCTATCAGTTTTCCGTGGCTGATAACGGCCACTTCATCACAAATAGATTTTACCACTTCCATTTGGTGCGTAATCAATAGAACTGTAATATTCAGACGTTTATTAATGTCTTTCAATAAATTTAAAATCGATCTTGTTGTCGCAGGATCTAATGCGCTAGTCGCTTCATCAGACAAGAGTACTTTCGGATTATTGGCCAAAGTTCTCGCAATGGCAACTCTTTGTTTCTGACCGCCCGAAAGACTTGCTGGATAATCGTTTGCTTTTTCATCCAAACCTACCAACTGCAATAATTCTAAAACACGCGTTTTAATTTCGCTTTTTGGAGTTCCTGCCAGTTCAAGCGGAAAAGCCACATTATCAAAAACAGTTCTAGAAGAAAGCAGATTAAAGTGCTGAAAAATCATTCCGATTTGTCTTCTTTCAATTGCCAATTCTGCATTTGACAATTGCATTAGCGCTTTACCATCAACTATAATTTCACCAGAAGTTGGTCTTTCTAACAAATTGACACAGCGAATCAGCGTACTTTTTCCTGCTCCTGAAGTTCCAATTACACCAAAAATTTTCCCTTCAGGAACTCTAAGCGAGACATCAGACAAAGCCGAAACAATTTTGTCTTTCTGATGAAAAGTTTTGGTCACATTTTTTAATTCAATCATTTTTTGAGTTTTAAAAAACAAAAAAGCCTTTCATAAATAAGTTGAAAGGCTTTCGAAATAAATTTTATTCTTTTATATATAAGCCAGATCAATAAATACCATAACTGCCGCACAGCACATCATACTGTCACGATAATAATTATTCATTTTCTGGTTCTGTTTCTTCATAGCGACTGCAAATTTAAATAGTTATTTTCAATTTTAGTGTATAAATTGTTAAAACTTTTATTTCCCTATCAATCTAGTAGGTTATTTTGAAATAAATTCCAAATCGAAATGAAAATTCCAATTTTGAAATTCCAAATTCCAAATGGGAATAAAACTCCAATAAAAAAATTCCAAATTCCAATTGTCCTGAAGCTTCAGGTTTGGAATTTGGAATTTATCCCGAAGCTTAGGGATTGGAATTTAATTTTAATTATTTTGTTCTGCAATTACAGATTTATTCAGTTTGATCACTCTGATTTTTTTATTGGTATTATCAGACAAGAAAATACGGTCTTCAAGCTGAGCTGTTCCTACAAGGGTTCCGAATGCATTTTTTCCTAAAATATCTGAAACGCTTAAAGTTGCCTTGTAATTCATTTTAACGAAATCTGCTTTTGGATACAATTTTAAATAAGATGCACTGCCCACATTTTCTGAAGTTATAGCCCAGTCTTTGCTAAAAGAAACGGCAATGGGCTTAACATCTACAAATTGCACTTTTTGTGGTTCAATTGCAGTTGTCATCGAAGCTGTACCATTGGCTTTAATGTTGGCTATATTATAATATAAATAGCTTTTTGCATCTCTTCCTGCTACAACCAAATTTCCGTCAGAAACATCCATAGAATATATTTCTGTGTATCCGTTTAGCGTATTCAGTTTTGCAATAGGCTGCAAATTCCAATCGCTTGTTTCGGTAATCTGAGAAGCTTCAAAAACTTTAATGCTCTTTTCTTTTTCTTTTACGAAAACCAATCCGTCTTTTGCCACCACGCCAAAAACATGCACAAAAGTTTGCCACCACTGCCCGTTTCCAACCGTGCTGATTCCTGCATTTGTATTTTCATCAAAAACAAATAATCTTGATTCTGTACTTCCTACATAAATACGGCCGTTGTCTACACTAACCGAAGTCAAACTTGTAAGCGGAATGGTTGTAGTTCCTTTTTTATATCCTTTTATGGTTTTAAGGTGCTCGAGTGTTAGAGCATTAAAAACCTCTAAAACATTTCCGTTAATTACATATAATTTTTCATTGGCAACAGCAATTCCCTTTGGATCAAATGCTTCTGTACTTCCAGGAATATTTTCGTTTGTAATTGACGCTTCATCCGTCGGATAATAATAGGTGTAATCTTTAGACGCAACATCTTCTTTACTGCAATTGGTAAAGAGACAAAGCGCTAGGATTAGGGGCAGAATATGTTTCATGTGTAAGATATATTTTAGTTCCATTTTCCTTCGCCTTTATATTTCAGCAAAAATGGGTTTTTAGGATCAATTTTAAATACTGGTTTTTTATAACTTCCTTTTACATAAGCCGTTTTGGCATACGTTTTTAAAACCTCTGGATCTGTAAACGGAAGATCTTTCAGATGAATTAGGTATTTATAAAAATGAGTCAGCATTTCCTGCTGTCCTCCGCCCTCTCCACTGTTTGCGAGATTGCTGCTGTGGTTAAAGCCAATATGATGCGAATATTCGTGAGACCAAACCGACATTTCTCCTAACCAATGTCCGGTTACATAACCCGATTCCCATTGCGATGCAAGATTTCCTCCACCCCAAGCAGAATCTCCTCCTACCATAGCCATCCAAACGGGTCTTTTATCCAAGTAATTCCAATATATTTTTTCGATTTCTTCTTTAGAATAATAATCGTAAACGCCATCAACATCGTCAGCATTTCCGTGCCAATTTAATGCACCATTTATTGCTGTTCCAGCTGTCGCCGCTTGCTCTTGTTTGTATTTATCAAAATTGGTAAAAGTGCTGTAATACAGGGGATGGCTCAGTGCATACGAATAATTAATAATCATGGCAATAGCTTCTTTTGCCAAAGCCGGATTCATCGGTAGAAATTTGCCCAATTCGTTAATATGGTAGCCATCATGAAACTGAACTAAATGGTTCGATTTTATTTTTTTGAATTTCTGAAATAAAGGATCTTCCGATTCTACAGAAAATTCAATTGCTCCAGACGAAAATCCTTCAATCTTATCTATAGTTACAGTATTTCCTGTTTCTAATAAATAGTCATTTTTCTGTTCTGTCAATGGAATTTTGTGAAATGAACGATGAAAAGCAGGTACTTTAGAAAAGCTAAAAAGCAAAAACTTCTTATCGTAATTAGGCAATTTTGCGTAGACTTTTACATTGGTCAATCCGACTGGAGAATAAAGTGAAACTTGTACAGAATCTTTTCCTTTTTGAATCACTTGAAACGGTTCGTTTACTCGAAACCAGCGGTCTGTTTTGTCGTACATTTTTGAAGGACTTTCGTCATCTTCAAACATTGTCATTGGCTTGTTTTCTGCTGGCAAAACCGAAGCGTCAATGCTTGGCAGGTAATTTGGCTTGTAGGTTTCGCCATCATCACTACAGCCAAAAATAATACTTGCCAATAGGACAAGTACAAAAAAGTGAGTGTTTTTTCTCATCAGTAAGTAAGTAGGTTTGGGGTTAAATTATCGTACAAAACTATAAATATGCTTGGTATAAACAAGCTTATTGCAAGAAAAATACGAATATAAAATATACTAACCGTAAGTTTATACCAACACCCACTATACTTAAAAGTCAGATTTTAGAAATTTATTGTCTCAAATCCAAAGTTTTGATTGCGGATAAATCAGAATTGAACTGAACAAAACTTGCAGGAAAACCAGATTTAATTTTTCCTATTTTATCTTTCATGCCAATTGCCGCCGCGACTCTTGCAGTTGCCATTTTTATGGCTTCATCTGCCGAAACGTTCAGATTATTAAAGGCATTTTGTACGGCTTCTTCCATCGAGATTGAAGCGCCTGCTAGATTTCCGTCTTCATTTCTATAAAAACCATCTACTAGATGAGCATCAAAATTATCCCATTTAAAATCGGTCACTTTTTGGCCTAAGAACGTTGCGTCGCTAATTAAGAAAAATTTATCCTGTTTTAATTTATACGCTATTTTGGCCGCTGCATAATCGCAATGAACGCCGTCTAAAATAACTGGAGCATACACTTCATCATTTTCAAAAACGGCGCCAACCAAACCAGGCTCGCGATGTCCGAACTGCGTCATGGCGTTGAATAAATGTGTAACAAGATTTATTCCTTTCGAAAAATAAGATTGTGCTTCTTTGTGGGTTATGGTCGAATGTCCGATAGAGATTGTAATACCGCTTTCGATCAGCATATTCAATTGTTCTTCTGTAAAACATTCTGGAGCAATGGTAATGACTTTTATTACGTCTTTTCCTTTGCTGATAATTTCTTGAAGTTCTTCGTTGGTGGGTTTTCGAACTTGATCGATACTGTGCGCGCCACGTCTTTGCGGATTCAAAAATGGACCTTCCAAATGCATTCCGATTACGCCATTTTTATGTTTTTTCCTGTAATCGCGAACAGCTTCAATTCCTTGCAAAATGGTTTCTCGCGAAGAAGAAATTAAACAAGGTAAAACATGTGTGGTGCCGTATTTCATACTGGCATCATAAATATCCTGAATGGTTTCTTCGTTTGGAGTCTGGCTGAAATAATACTTTTCTCCTCCATTTATCTGAATATCTATGAATCCTGCAGCAAGGTGATTTCCTTTTAAATCGATTGTTTCAATATCGTTTGGAATTTCTTTTTGTACCGAAATAATAGTTCCGTTTTCTACAATTACAACTCCGTTTTCTATTATTTCGTCACCCGTATGCACAACAGCATTGAAAATTGCTTGTTTCATGTTTTTGATAAATTTCTTTTTTTTCAAATTTAGAAAGAAGTTTGGATTATTTTCTAAATAAAAAAGCTTCAGAAAGAGTTCTGAAGCTTTTTTGAATTTAAATTCTGAAAATTAATATAATGAGCTATTATATGCAGAGGAGCGATTTGTTTTATGTTCAAATCTGGAACACAATACAGAGATTCTATACGTTTCCCTATGTTGAATGAGATTGTCTAGATTTTTTAATCTGGATTTGCCAATATTTTATACAATTCGGCATTCGAAATATAAAATTGGTTTTCTAAACTAATCTGCGAAAGCTTTGCGCTTACCAGATTATTTTCTCTCGAATTGATTAAGAAAATCGAACTTTCACCAAAAGAGAATAATTTTTCTTCAGAATTCAGCATCGTCATATAATCGTTTACCAGATTATCGATTACGATTTTTTGTTTTCTTAAAGAAGCAATTTCGGTCTGTTGAGCTTTGATTTTATTTTTAAGCTCCAATCGCTGCTGTCCAATATCGTATTGCATATCCTGAATTTTCAGTTTTGCCATTTTTAAGCTTCCACGTTCTTTTCTCAAGAAAATTGGGAAACTGAAATCGATGTTAAACTTATAATCATCTGCGTTGAAATTATTCCAATAATTGGGTTCTGAAATATAATTGTAACCTACATTTACCTTCGGAAGCAATGAATTGGCTTTTAACTGACGATTGACTTCTAAAATATCCATTTTAGTTTCTAGAGACTGTATTTTTGGGTGTGAATCTAATGATTCTACATCGACCATCATGGCATCAGTTCTTAAGGTTTCTTCAATGGTTTGTATTAGATTTTGCTCTGGTTTTACTAAATCTCCCAATTCAACCGGAACATTTTCGATCCATAAAAAATTAGCCAGTTTTAGTTTTGCCTTTGCTAGTTTTAAATTTCCATTTTCAACATTCAGTTCTCTGTTTCGCACGGTAATTTTAGCTTCAACACTATCAATTGCTGGTGAATCTCCTGCTGAAATTAATTTTTTAACTCCTTCAAAACGAGCGCTGGCAAAACCTAAATAGTTTTTGTACAATTCGGCTTCGTTATAGCTTCTTCTCCATTCAAAATAAGCTTCACTAGCCTGATACAAAACTTCGATAGCTCTTAGTTTTCGCTGTGCATCGCTTAGCTTAACCTGAAGTTTTCCTTCTCTCACATCGGCCATTCTTTGGTTTATAAACATTCCCTGACCAAGAGCAACGTTGATTCCAAGCGAAGTTAAACCCGCTTCTGGAGTTCTATTTTGCGGGTTGTAATACTCTCCGCTTGTATCGTCAAAACCTGCCTTAATCTCCACTCCGTACCAAGTCGGAATTTTGAAACTGCTGTTTAATAACGAATAATATTCTGTTCCTTTAAATTCTTTCTTATTGTAATCTACTTCCAATTTTGGATCAAATCCGCCTCGTGCAGTCATCAGTTTTGCCTGAGCATTAGATACTTCAAGATTGGCTTGTTTTACCAATGGATGGTATTTTTTTACATATCCCAAGAACTCAATATAGGTAAGTTCCTCTTGATTGAAATTCTGACTCTGCAGTGTAGAAAAACATAATAGTAGTAAGAAAGAAAACAGTTTTACAAGATTTCTCATTTTACTTTTTCTCCTTTCCTTTTGCTTCTTTTTCTCCCGAATTATAATAGTTTGGCGGGAAACCATTCAAGTTTCGCCAAATCTCGTACCAAACCGAAACCGTTTCTAACAAAGCAATACTTTGCGCTCCGGCTCCAATACTTAACTCTTTTGGCCAGTGGCGGTCAACTCCATCTGGAGCTACTAATATTCTGTATTTTCCGTTCGGACTTATAAAGTTTTCTATCGCAACGATTTTTCCTCCGTAAGTTCCGTAAGACAATCCAGGCCATCCAGAAAATACGATTCTAGGCCATCCGTCAAACCAAACACGAACTTTTGCACCGCGGTGAACCAACGGCAAATCGATTGGATCTACGTAAGTTTCTACTGCAATATCATATTTAGAAGGCATAATACTTACTACAGAAGTTCCTTCTTTTATGGTTTCTCCAATACCTGCCAGCAAAGCGCGGTTTACATAACCGCTCTGTGGTGCTGTAATGTAGTACAAACCGTTTCTAAGTCTGTAATTGGTATATTGGTTTTGCAGTTTGTTTACCTGAGCTTCTGTATCGTACTGCGTGCTTAAAGCAGTAAATTTATCACTTCTAGATTTTGATATTTTTTCAGCATATTCTGCCGTAATTCTATTGATTTCTACTTTTGCATTGATCAATTCGTTTTTACTGCTCAGCAATTTATTTTCTTGCGTAATTACATAAGCTTCTGCTTCTTGCAGTTTCAATCTTTTCTGCTCGACATCTGTCAAAGGTTTTAAACCTTCTTTGTTTAAAGCAGTCGAACGGTCAAATTGTGTTTTTGCAATTCGAAGCTGTGTTTTTACTGCTACAAGATCCATACTGTCGCTTTTAATTTTAAGCTGTGACTGACGGATTTTGTTCTGCGCCTGCTGCAATTTCAATTCTCTTTCTGTGTTTAGCGACTGCGCCTGCACATCAAGAGAGTTTACTTTGTCGCCATACGATTCTACTGCCATTTTTTTGGCATCTACCTGCTGTTTGGTATTGCCAACCAAATTCGGATCAAGATAATCTTCTTTGATCTCTGAAATGAAAAGAATCGTATCTCCTTTTTTTACATAATCTCCTTCTTTTACAAACCATTTTTCAATACGTCCCGCAATGGTGTTATGAACCGTTTGCGGTCTTTGATCTGGTTTTAAAGTGGTAACAGAACCGCTTCCCGAAATATTCTGAGTCCATGGCAGAAAAAGGCAGCAAACCAGAAAAATTAGAAAGCCGATTATAACTTTGTTTAAAATTCTATAATGCGGTCTGCGGGCAACGCTTGTAATCGATTTGTATTTGCCCGGCGTTATAAGTACGTTATTATCTTTAGATATGTTGAGCATGATTAAAGCTTTATGTCGTTAATAATTTTTCCGTCATCAATCGTAATCATACGACTGCATTTGCTTTTCCAAATATCACTTTTAGAAGTTACAATCACAGTCCAGTCGTTCTCTTCAGAAAGTAAAAAATCAACAATTTTACTCGAAGTGATTTCGTCCATCTTGTCTACTGGATCTTCTAAGAATAAGATATTCGGTTTACCCACAATACTTCTTGCCAAAAGAATTTTTTGAACATCAGAAGCAGAAAGTTCACGACCTCCAGGATGAATCTGATTCTCCAACCCATTTTCGAAAGTTTTAATATACGGCGAAAGACCAACATTATCTAAAGCCCATTTTAAATCATCGCTATTTAGTTCTTCGTTTCCAAAGACAATATTTTCTCTAATCGTTCCTGCAAAAAGCGTATCGCCCTGCAAGTAAGTTCCTGCCTGCGCTCTGTAGGTGTCTTCGCTAAGACGATTCATATAATTGTCTGTCACATACATAGCTCCGCTTTCTGGCTCCAAAACACCCGAAAGCAATCGCAGTAAAGTACTTTTTCCAGCTCCATTGGTTCCGGTAAGAATAATTTTTTCTCCTTGAGAAATTTTCAAATTGATATTCTTAAGCGATTTTTTATTGTGTTCTGGATAATTGTAATTGATACTTTCCGTCTCGATATTGATTCCTTTTTCTGTTTTGTCTGAAGTTTGCGGAATGCATGAAATTTCCATATCGGTCACCTGACCAATTTTTTCAACAGAAGTCAATACATCGTAGAAAGACTCCAATCCGAAGATGATTTTTTCTACCGAATTGATTAATAATACAATTACGATTTCAGCTGCTACGAACTGCCCTATGTTCATTTGGTGGTGAATTACCAGAAAACCACCGATCGATAATAAGGCAGCAGTAACAATTACCTTAAAAATAGTAAGCTGGATGTATTGTTTTTTCATTACCTGAAAGTGTTTTTCACGGTAATTGACGTAGTTGCTCACGTAGCCGTCATTTCTTTGCAGAGCATATTCAAAAGCTGCTTTTCTACGGAAACTATCCCTATTTCTGGCAATTTCCTGAAGCCAAGCCGCTACTTTATATTTAAATTTTGATTCGTTCAAACTGGTTTCTAATCCGTCTCTGTATGAAAATTTAAAAATGACATATAAAATGACGATAAAAAGAAGTCCAATTACCATAAAAAATGAGTGGTAAAGAACCAATAATATAATACCAAGCCCTACTTGAAGAAAGGCCGTACAGAAATCCAGCAAAAGTTTGGCAGTACCTTTTTGCACCATCAAAGTATCGAAAAAACGATTGGCTTTTTCTGGAGCATATTCAGAATACATTTCTTTAAATTTAATTAAAGGCATTCTGTAAGCAAATTCGAAAGAAGAACGAACAAAAATTCGCTGTTGCAGATTCTCAACAATACGCAACTGCAAAATGTTAAGCACTCCTCCAAAACCAACTCCAATCGTTACCAGAATCACTAAAACGATCCACGAAACGCTCAGCTGTCCGCTTTGAATAAAATTAATAATAGCTTGGATTCCCAAAGGCAGAGATAAATTTACTAACCCTGCAAATGCAGCATAGAAGATAATTTGATATACATCGCGCTTATCGAGCTGCAATAAGTTATAGAAACGTTTAAATGGTGTCATGAAATGTAAGTATAAATACAAGATTATTACATAGAATAAATATACGGCAAAAACCGCATTTATAGATTAAGATTTTTATCCTAATCCTTAAAAAAAAACAAGTATTTATGAATTCACCCGAGGAGGCGGTATATCTATTTTTCC
This sequence comes from Flavobacterium ustbae, assembly GCF_003946915.1. Lineage (GTDB taxonomy): Bacteria > Bacteroidota > Bacteroidia > Flavobacteriales > Flavobacteriaceae > Flavobacterium > Flavobacterium ustbae. The sequence continues at coordinate 103,090 of NZ_RPOC01000003.1, read as the reverse complement.
ATGAAAACCAAACGAGAAGATTGTATTATCTATATATTTTTTGCCTTTTGGTTCCAATAAAACATATAAATTAAGCAAAGAAGACTCTGAGGAAATCAAATATTCCATTAACGGAATTCCTTTTGCTAATTTGGCTGTTTTGGTATCTTTTGTTTTGTAGTCATCCAGTTCTTCTGGAATACCATCGCATTTGAAGATTTTTTTCAGGAAATTACACGTAATTCCTTTTACGGTGTAGGTTTCAGTATTATTGCTTAAGATGCGGCTCACACTGTTAGAAATGTTTAAACTGCTAATTAGAAAATAGCCGACAAGTAACGCCTGCAGGCATTTACATAAAAAGCTATTTCTAATTTTATTCAACATTTCTAAAAAATATATTTATTCTACTGCTAAATTTTACTTTTTAGTTGGCAAAAAACTCTCTTTTTTTATCTAAAAACCCAATGATTTAGCGGTGTTATTCTCATTTTTGTGAGCGCGCAAGTTAGACCCATATTTTTTGCCGTACATTAAAATAACATTAGAATTTCCCTTATTTAGAAACTTTAAAAATTAATTAACAAGTCATTCTTACAGTATTATCGGAATTATGTAAAGTCTGATTACAATTCTATAACTCTTATCCAGAAAGGGATTCTACTTTTGGTATCGAAAATTTGAAGAAGTTTTAAATAAGATAATCTGCTGTGCGAAATTGATTAGGATTTATTTTAACACTTATTAAGTTAGAAAAATCTTGTCTTTTAAAAATTTTAGCCAGCAAAAAATATAATAATACCGTGTTAATTGAAGAAACCCTATTTACAAACCCTTTAATACCTAATCTAGAGATGATTTACGCAAAAGATGATTTGACCCGATTTTTAGATGCTCAAAACAAACTTTATCTTACTGCTCTTTCTGAAATTAAAAAAGGAAAAAAAGAAACCAACTGGATGTGGTTCATTTTTCCGCAGATTAAGGGTTTAGGAAAAAGTGCTATTTCAGATTATTATGCTGTTGCCGATTTAAAGGAAGCAACAGAATTTTTAAATCACCCGATTTTATCGAAGCACCTAATTGAAATCTCCAAATTGCTGCTGACTTTTAAGAAAAAATCTGCCGAAGGCATTTTAGGCGAACTCGATGCCCGAAAACTACATTCTTCTATGAGTTTATTTGTTCAGGTAGAAAATGCACATCCTGTTTTTCAAGAAATTTTGGATACTTTTTTCTACGGACATCTAGATCAGTTAACTTTAAATTTTACTCAAAAAACTAGTGTCCTGCCAGACACAGTACTTGCTTAATATCTTAGAACAAAAAAGGGAATAGTTTTAAAACTATTCCCTTTTTGATTAATACTATATTAAATATACTTTCGAAGCATTTTCTTTTATAATTATCGTATTTTTGGACTAGCAGATTAAATTTATTCCCAAAATAAAAACAGTCCAGATGCTTCGACCTTGGCCCTTAGAAATTCAGCTAGATAAAAAATCAGACAAAGCTATTTATTTGCAAATTGCCGATGCAGTAATTGATGCCATAAAAAATGGAAAACTGATCAGCGGAAATGCTTTACCAGGTAGCAGACAGCTCGCCGACCTACTCAAGGTAAATCGAAATACGGTTGTAGAAGCTTTGGATGTGTTAAATGCCGAAGGTTGGCTGGTAACAATTGATCGAAAAGGCACTTTTGTAACACAGTCGCTTCCACAGATTAATCATTTTTCTCAGAACAAAAAAGATCAAAAAATTGTAACCGAAGAATCTAAAAGTTTTTTAGTTTTTGATGACGGACTTCCAGATAGTCGTCTCGCTCCAATGAATGATCTCGCAAGGGCTTACCGCGAATTGTTCAGCAGGAAATCGCGCTGGCAGATTATGGGTTATAGCAGCGAATTGGGAAATCTGGAATTTAGAAAATCGATTACTCAAATGCTGAATTTTAAGCGCGGCATGAGCATTTCTCACGATCAAATCTGTATTACACGAGGAAGTCAGATGGCTATGTATCTCGCTTCGCATTGCATTCTGAAATCGGGCGATTTTGTTTTGATCGAAAATCCAGGCTACAAACCTGCTTGGGAAGCTTTTGAAAATGCAGGAGCCACATTACTTCCTGTAAATGTAGAATCTGATGGGCTAGATATTGATCAAGTCGAAAAATACCTGCAGCACAAAAACATAAAAGCCATTTATGTTACACCGCATCATCAATTTCCGACCACGGTAACCTTATCTTTAAAAAAGCGATTAAAGCTTATCGAACTTTCTAATCAATATAATTTTACGATTATTGAAGACGATTACGATAATGAATTTCATTTTGGACAGCGACCAATACTACCAATTTCAAGTTATGCGGCTTTAAAGAATTACATTTATATTGGCACTTTCAGTAAAATTGTCGCTCCTGCTCTGCGTATTGGATATTTAGCCAGTTCGCATGAGATTATTCAGAAAATAGGAAATCATAGAAAAATTATCGACGTTCAAGGCGATAATATTATGGAAGAAGCCGTTTTAAGCCTTATCAATGAAGGCAAAATAAAGCGCCATCTTAAAAAGGCCAGTTTGGTTTACAAAAACAAAAGAGATTATTTCGAAAATACTTTAAATGAGCAACTTCAAGATAAAATCTCGTTTACAAAACCCGAAGGCGGATTGGCTTTTTGGATTGTTCCAAAAGAAGAAATTAACGTTCTTGAGGTTTTCGAACAACTGAAATTGCAAGGTATTCAAATTATGAATCCAAATAGATTTAGTTTTGACGAACCCATAAAAGGTTTTCGTTTAGGTTATGCTTCTCTTTCAGAAAAACAGATAGAAGAAGGCATAAAAGCGCTGTCTAAATTGCTTTAAAATTAAACGCGGATTTAACAGATTTGCTATCGCAATCCCGATAAGCTATCGGAGCGAAAAAAACCGATTTAAAAGCTCTGTTAGTCAGCGTTAATTAAACTTGTAACCTAACAATTGTCTGGCTTAGTAGAGTCGAAGCCCTTTTAAAAGTCTTTTTTAAACACATAGAAACATAGTTTTATATTCTGCTTCAATAAAGGGTCAAATAAATGACTCGTCATTACACATAGCTATGTGTATTTATAAAAGTGAAACGCCTTTTTTAATTTTCTAGAACTACGTTTCTATGTGTTAAAAATCATCAATAAGTTAATTACAGTTTTCCATTTCAATAATAGAAAATCCATTTGCCCGAATCTGATTTTCAACTTCAACTGGTGCTTTATCGATATGGCAGAAACGACATTCTTTTGAAGACAAATCCTGTCCTTCTTGTTCTACACTTTTCAAATATTTTTTACCGTAATCATATACTTTTTCTGCATCAACATTTTCATCAACCAAAATATCAAAATGCATAATTTTTCCATCTTTGCGGGTTACATAAGTATCCCAAACTGCTACTTTCATTTTTTTCTTTTTTTAAGGTTCTATCCCAAAGCTTCGGGACTAAGGCGCTAAGTCACTAAAGAAATCTCTCGCAGATTTTGCAGATTCGGCAGATTTTTTTCGTTTTTTATATTTGAAAAAAATTCTTCACGCAGATTTAAGATAAGCTGATCGCGCTGATTTTACTTCTAGATCTGAACAAATCTTTAGAAGTTCAGCAATCTGCTTTATCTGCTAAATCTGCGAGAAAACATTTTTACTCATTTTTAACAGCAAAATGTTTACGAAGATTTATGCAAAACATACAATGATCAATATCTCAGAAACTTAGTATCTTAGAAGTTTCATTTTAATCTGCAAATTTATATTCGATTTGAAGGTGTCGAATCATCCAGTTTTTTGAATTTTTGAGTTGTACTGGTCCAGTAAAAATTTGTGGTTGAGCGTTAATTTTGCGGTATGGAAAACGATATTATTTTTAATTTGAATGAGGTTCGTCATCGCATTGAAGAGGCTTGTAAAGTTTCAGGAAGAAATCCTGCAGATGTCCAGCTTTTATTGGCGACCAAAACAGTTCCTGCAGAAAAAATACGCATTGCGATTGAAGCGGGAGAAACTTTGATGGGAGAAAACAAAATGCAGGAATTAAGAGATAAAGATGATATTTTGAAAAATCTTCCTGTTGAACGGCATTTTATTGGACACCTTCAAACCAATAAAGTGAAAGATGTTTTGAAATACGTGACATGCATTCAGTCTCTCGACAGAATAAGTTTGGCAGACGAATTGCACAAACAGCTTCAAAAGCTAAACAGAAAATTAGATGTTTTTGTGCAAGTCAATACATCGTATGAGGAAAGTAAATTCGGTCTAGCGCCAGAAGAAGTTCTTTCTTTCATTAAAAAAATAAAAACGTACGAGACTTTAAATATTAAAGGTTTAATGACAATCGGACTTTTGGATGTTGAAAAAGAAAAAATGATTCCGTCTTTACGGCTTTTAAAAACAATTCGAGATGAAATTTATGCAGAAGGAATTGCATCCGATTTAAAACTTTCTATGGGAATGTCTCAGGATTTAGAACTTGCCATTGCTGAAGGTTCTAATATGGTTAGAGTTGGAACATCAATATTCGGAAATCGATTTTTAGGGAAAGAAATATGGAATGAGAATTTGTTGGAATGAAATTGAGTTATCGTTTGAGACGTTTTTTTTTTCATGAATATTTTTCTACCAATATGTAATCCCTCTGGGATATTCTTTAGATGATTTATTTTTCAATATTTAAAAAAATCCCATTGTGATTAAATATTTATAGAAAATTCAAAATTGTATATAAACATTAAACTCCGCTGGAGTTATTATTCTGGGTGTGGGTGCGGGATTTTTTTCTACCAATATGTAATCCCTCTGGGATATTATTTAGACGATTTATTTTTCAATATTTAAAAAAATGCCAGTAGGAATTAAATATTCATAGAAAATCAGATCAACGTTATTTTCAATCCCAACGGAATTGCATATTAAGTAATGTAGCAAAACATATTAAACAAAAAAATCCCAGAGGGATTACATATCGGCAGAAAATTAGATCAACGTTATTTTCAATCCCAACGGAATTGCATATTAAATAATGGAGCAAAACATATTAAACAAAAAAATCCCAGAGGGATTACATATCGGTAGAAAATTAGATCAACGTTATTTTCAATCCCAACGGAATTGCATATTAAATAATGGAGCAAAACATATTAAACAAAAAATCCCAGAGGGATTACATATCGGTAGAAAAATTCAAAATCACCGTCTCTCACAACCCCAGCGGGGTTGCACATATTGACAACAATTAAAAAAATAAAAAATTACTTTTGCAAAAAATAAACTGTAGATGAACCTGAATGACCTTACTGTAATTGATACTGAAAAAATTGCTCTAGACGATTTGTTTTTTAGCGATGAAAACAAAGCCGCTTTGCTTCAAATCATAAAAGAACATCAATATATGGAAGAGTTAAAGCAATATAATCTTAAAGTTGATAATAAGATTTTACTGCACGGAAGTTCTGGTTGCGGCAAAACGACAACGGCAAAAGCGATTGCTCATACTTTAAACAAAAAAATTATCATTGTAAACCTCAGCACTGTTGTCGATTCTAGAATTGGCGAAACTTCTAAAAATTTAAAAGCGATTTTTGATAAAGCTATTCGAGAAAGAGCGGTTTTATTTTTAGATGAATTTGACCAGATCGGAAAAAGCCGTGATAGCGACGATAAAGATGTTGGCGAAATGAGACGTTTGGTTAACACCATTATTCAGCTTTTTGATTATTTCCCATCTGATAGTTTATTGATCTGTGCAACCAATCATTACGAAATAATTGATAGTGCTTTATTGCGAAGATTTCAGCTTCGTTTAAAATATGAAATGCCTTCAGAGAAACAGCTTAATATTTATTACGATAAAATTTTAAGCACGTTTCCAAAACATTTTCAAAACATAGAAAGACGTTATTCGATTTCTTATGCAGAAGCTTTAGACTATACCAATACTGCAATGAAAAGGCAGATTATCGCTGCTTTAGATTCCAAATAAAATAGAAAACCCGCTGCATAATACAGCGGGTTTACATTTGGTGGAGTTTTTATATAGAATGAATAGTGTACTAAATTATAATCCTCTTGTTAGCCATCCTCTTTTGTTGGCTGTTACTAGAGCATAAGGTGCAATCCAGAATAAACTGAAAGTATAGAAAAAACTATATGTATATGCCCAGAAAGATTCTGTTGATTTATATTTTTTTGCATAAAACACCATTGAGAATGTCGACATAATTAGAATTCCAAAAAATGTAGAAGTCAAAAACAATATTGGGTGAACTGCAATAAAATATAGCATAAATATTAAAAACGGATACGTCATTGCGATTCTAAAAAACTGATTTAAAAACAGCATTCTTGCTCCAAATTTTGATCCTTTTCTAAAGTTGGTGAATACAAATTTTCCCATTGCCAGATTTTCACGAACATTACTTCTCGCCCATCTGATAAACATTTTGTACAGACCTTTGTATTCTTCAGGAACGTTGGTTAAAACCACTGCATTTCTCTGAAACTTCACTTCCAAACCTTGTTTTAAGATCATGTTAGTCATCGCACGGTCTTCTCCAATATCTGATGGCTGTCCCATAAAAGTCTGGTTGATCCATTCTGGAAGACAGTTAAATACTGCGTCTCTTCTGTACGCTGCAAGTGCGCCTGGAGTACATAAAACAGATCCTAACTCACTTTCTGCAGAACGTTGAAATTCAAAACTCATTACAAAACTTACATTCAACATTTTTGGTAAAATAGCTGTTTTGTTATTTAGAACCTGAACATTTCCTGCAACGGCACCACATTTTTTGTTTACCACAAACGGACTTACCAAGTTTCTTAAAGTATCTTTTTTGACAATAGAATCACTATCTACCGTTACAAAAATTTCTCCTGTACCCAATTTAAATCCTCTGTATAAAGCGTGGCGTTTTCCAGCATTTTTTGGCTGTTGAAAGATCGTTACTCTATCTCCTAATTTTGCTTTCGCTTCCTGCATCCAATACCAAGTATCGTCTTTACTTCCATCGTCAATTGCCAAAAGCTGTAATTTTTCTGCCGGATAATCGCTGTCTGCAAGACTCAATAAAGTGTCCCAAACTAATTTTCCTTCGTTGTAAGCCGGTACAATAATCGTACAAGTTGGCAATAAATCATCTGACACAGATGGAATTGCTTTATATCTCAAATACAGGTAAGAACTGTAAAGGAAAACTCCTGCTTGATAAAAGAATAAAATTGTAGCAATAACCAAAAAAGGAAATCCTAAGGTAGATTCGATTCTTTCCATTTGAAATTGTTCGAAATCATCTTGCAACTGAATTACAAAATAAGTTCCGACCAACATTAATATAAATGTTCCAATTAAAACCGCAGAACCAAAAAGGCTGTTTGGTCTTTTTACGTGTATTTTTTGTGCTTTTTCATTGGTTCTAAAAAAAGAACCGTTTAATGTTTTTTTGCTGATAGCTGAACTGCTGTTCGCATAAAATTGTTCTGAGATAATTGTTTCGCTTTCCATGCTTATACTCCTTTTTTAATTTTCTTAATTTGGCTTTTAGTAAAATCTTCTTCCTTTCAAAAACGGGACACATAAAAGATTTGACATAAACACAATTTGCAAGTCGCATGCCAATACGATTCTAAACTGGTATAGAGCCGTTTAAGAAAATAAAGGCAAAAAAGAGTGTGTAATTATTTCACACATTTTGGATACCGTATACACCAAAATTGTTGAATTTGCGATAAAAAACCGAGATTTAAAAAGGGCTAAGCACATCTCATTCTTCTATAGAGAAAGAAAAATGAATCTCAAAAAAGCTTTTTTTTTAAAATAAGAGTAAGAAATATTAAAACGTTTTTATTAAAACAAAATTGTACTAGAAAGAAAAAACGCTCTTGTTTTTCGTTATTTATTTGTCATAAAAAAACATTCTTCACAAAAAAGCTAGAAATTTCACGTAAAATAAGCTAAATTTATCGAAATAAACTTAACCTAACTTTAAGGAGACTATAAAATGAATAAAGAGCATTATTATCTTTTATTGGCTGATGATGACGAAGATGACTGCCTTTTCTTTAAAGAAGCTCTCGACGAAATAAGCGTCAGCACTACTTTAACAATGGTACACGATGGAGTACAATTAATGAATTATTTAAAAAATAATATTTCAAATCTTCCAGATGTTGTTTTTTTGGATTTAAATATGCCGCTAAAAAACGGCTTAGAATGCCTGGCAGAAATAAAAGATAGCGAAAGCTTAAAAAACCTGCCTGTTATTATTTTCTCTACTTCGCTAGATGGAGAAATAGTAGAGAATTTGTTCAAAAAAGGTGCTTCTTTTTACATTAGAAAACCAGGAGAATTTTCTAAACTCAAAAATGTGATAGATAAAGCACTCACTATCGCATCTGAAAATAATTTCAAACAGCCCGAAAGAGCCAATTTCATTCTGCAACCTTAATCTTCTTTGGAAATGAACCGCAAAAAAAAGGAACATTCTTTTCTTTCTGAAGAAGGAGAAATGGGCAATTTAATTCGTTCTGCAGATTGGAATAAAACTTCTTTGGGCGATCCTGAAAATTGGCCACAAAGCTTAAAAACAATCACAGCAATGATGCTCAGCAATCCGTTTGGAATGTACATTGCTTGGGGAGAAAACTATACGCAATTGTATAATGATGCTTTTCGCCCTATTCTTGGCACTTCTAAACATCCTGATGCTTTAGGCAAAAGCTCGCGGGAAACATTTGGCGAAATCTGGGATACTATTGGTCCTATGTTTACCGATGTCATGAAAGGAAATGCTGCAAGTTTTCCTGATTTTAAAGTTCCACTCCATCGCAATGGTTACACAGAAGATTGCTTTTTTGATTTTGCGTATAGTCCTATAAAAATTGAAGACGGTTCTATTGGCGGAATTTTAGTGACCGTTATTGAAACAACCGAAAAGAAAATTGTTGCAGATGCATTGCAGGAAAGTAATGCGCGATTTGTCAATAACATTCTGCAGGCGCCTGTGGCAATGTGCATCTTTAGAGGCAAAAACCATGTTGTTGAAATCGCCAACGAACAGATGCTGCAACTGTGGGAAACAAAAGCCGAAAATGTAATTAACCAACCTGTTTTTGAAGCTCTTCCAAAATTAAAAAAACAAGGTTTTGATGAAATTCTCCGCAAAGTTTTTGTAGAAGGAAATAAAGTCACTACAGATGAGTCATTTGTCCAGCTTAATAGAAATGGACAAACAGAAAATACGTATATCAATTTTGTTTACGAAGCACTGAGAGAAAAAGACGGCACTATTTCTGGTGTTGCTGCAATTGCTACAGAAGTTACGGCTCAGGTTTTGGCCCGTTCAAAAGTAGAAGAAAGTGAACAAAAAATAAGACAGCTAGTCGAAAATGCTCCTTTTCCTATTGCAGTTTACGTTGGAAAAGAAATGCGTATTGAACTGGCAAACGACTCCATAATTAAAGTCTGGGGAAAAGGTCCAGATGTGATTGGCAAAACCTACACGGAACTTCTTCCTGAGTTAAAGGATGCACCCATTTTTAAACAAGTTGAAACGGTATATGAAACAGGACAATCCTTTCATTCTAAAAATGCAAAAATTGAACTTATAGTAGACAATGTTTTAAAAACATCCTATTTCAATTATAGCTTTACACCTTTATATGACCTAAATGGAAAAGTTTACGGCGTAATGAATACAGGTGTTGATATAACCGATTTATCTCTGGCCAAACAAAAAATTGAAGAAAGCGACAAGCGATTCCGTAATACGGTAAGACAAGCTCCCGTTGGCATTACTATTCTTCGCGGACCTAAATATGTGGTAGAAATGGCCAACGAAGCTTATTTAAAACTTGTTGACAGAAAAGAAGAGGCATTTGTAGGAAGGCCTTTATATGATTCTCTTCCTGAAGTAGAAGAAACTGTAAGCGCATTATTAGATGGTGTGATGAAAACTGGTATCCCTTTTCACGGAAGCGAAGTTCCTGTTCCTTTGAACCGATACGGTAAAACAGAAACCTCTTATTTTGATTTTCTTTATCATCCTTTAAAAGAAGAAGATGGAAGTATTTCGGGAATTATTGTAACGGTTACCGAAGTGAGTGAAAAAGTTGAAGCACGCAAGAAAATTGAATTGAATGAGGATCGTCTTAAAATAGTCGTTGAAGCCAGTGAATTAGGAACTTGGGAACTGAATGTAAAAACACGAGAACCAATTTATTCTCAAAGATATCTTGAAATTGTAGGTGGCTACAAAGAAGATCTTCAGCTAACTCATGAACAACTTTTGACACATTTGCATCCAGATGATATGCCAATTAGAAATAGAGCTTTTAAAGAAGCTTTAGAAAAAGGCGTTCTAAATTATGAAGCGAGGGTAATCTGGACTGACCAATCTGTGCATTGGATTGAAGGAAAAGGAAAACTTTTTTATGATGAAAATAATGAGCCTCAAAAGCTTATCGGAACTATTAGAGACATAACTGAGGAGAAAAAATACCAACAGAAAATAGAAGAAAGCGAAAAGAAACTGCGAAATCTCATTATGCAGTCGCCTGTTCCTAAAGCCATTTTACGCGGAACTGATTTTGTGATCGAAATGGCCAATTTTGTGCTTTTAAATAATATTTGGAAAAAAGAAGAATCGGTAGTTCAAGGAAAAAAACTATTAGAAATATTTCCAGAACTCAGCGAGCAAAAATATGCAGATTTGTTAAAGAAAGTGTATGAATCTGGAAATGTACATGCTGAGTCGGAATCTTTACTATATATTGATAATGAAAAAACGGGCAATCAATTTTATGTAGATTTTGAATTTGCACCGCTTCGCGAAAGCGATAATTCTATTTCTGGAGTTAGAATGACACTAATAGATGTTACAGAAAAAGTAGAAGCCAGAAAAAAAATCGAAGAAAGCGAAAAAAGATTCCGCTTACTTACAGAAAGTATTCCGCAGTTAATTTGGGAAACCGATGCTGATGGCAATTCGCTGTTTACATCTGGAAGATGGTTCGAATATACAGGAATTGAACCAGGAGCAGAAGGTTCTTGGCAAAAAATGATTCATCCCGATGATTTTGAAGAAAATGTCAGAATCTGGCAACACGCGCTTGCAACCGGAGAAATGTACCGTTGCGACGTAAGAATGCGTAGAAAAGATGGTTCTTACAGATGGCACACTGTTATTGGAGAACCTGTTTTTGGGCTGGACAATACTATTATAAAATGGGTTGGCGCCTTTACCGATATTCATACCGAAAAAGCTTTTACTCACGAACTTGAACAGCAGGTTACTGCCAGGACAAGAGAATTAATCCAGATAAATGAATCGCTTCGAAAAAGTGAAGAACGTTACCATTTAATGGTCGAAGAAGTTCAGGAATACTCCATTCTCTACCTCAACCCAAAAGGTATTGTAGAAAATTGGAATGTTGGAGCCGAAAAAATTAAAGGTTATAAGGCAGAAGAAATTATAGGAAAATATTTTGCTGTTTTTTATACCGATGAAGATCAAAAAGCCCAATTACCCGAGAAACTTTTACAATTGGCCAGAGAAAAAGGAAAAGTAATTCACGAAGGCTGGAGAGCGCGTAAAGACGGAATTTTATTCTGGGCAAGTGTGGTAATTACCGCTGTTCACAATAAAAAAGGTGACGTTATTGGATTTTCTAAAGTTACGCATGATTTAACAGAAAGAAAAAAAGCCGACGATACTTTAAAAATGAATGCACTCGAACTCGAGCAAAAAAACAATGAGCTGGAAGAAATGAATAAAGAACTTCAGTCATTTGCGTACATTTCTAGTCATGATTTGCAAGAACCGCTTAGAAAAATACAGACTTTTGCCTCGCAGATTATAGAAAAAGAATCTGAAAATTTATCTGAAAATGGGATGGATAAATTTAAAAGAATGCAGAATGCCGCACAGCGAATGCAAACTTTAATAAACGATTTATTGGCTTATTCTAGAACAAATATTCAGGAACGAATTTTTATAAAAACAGATCTAGCACAAATCATCGGCGAAGTAAAAGAAGATTTAACCGAAGAATTAGAACAGAAAAGTGCCGTAATTAAGATTGAACAGAATTCTAAAGTTGATATTATTCCGTTCCAGTTCAAGCAATTGCTATATAATTTGATTAGTAATTCCTTAAAGTTTTCAAATCCAGAAATTCCAGTAGTCATCAACATCAGTAGCGAAATTAAATTGGGCGAAGATTTAGAAGAAGAAAAACTGATTCCTATTAAAAAGTACTGCCACATTAAAGTTTCAGACAACGGAATTGGTTTTGAATCTCAATACAACAAAAAAATATTCGAAGTATTTCAACGCCTACATGGCAGAGATCGTTATAATGGCACCGGAATCGGACTCGCAATTGTCAAAAAAATTGTAGAAAACCATAACGGAATCATTACTGCTTCTGGCGTGCAGAATGAAGGTGCTTCTTTTGATATTTACATTCCTGTAAAAGAAATTGAATAAAAGAAATGTAATGAATAAAAAAAACGGAAACTACTTAATTGAAGTTTCCGTTTTTTAATTTCAAAACAATTTATTATCTACTGTAAACTGTAATAATTCCTGTTGTTTTATCTTTAATTTTTAGCTCTTTATTTGTAAGGTTCATGATATCACTTGTAGAAGATACATTTCCAATAGTAAGAGTTAAATCATTATGAGATCTTACATAAGTTCCTGTAGTTTCTGTCAAAGCGCACTCAGAACCTTCATAATCACCCATTACTGCAGTATTACTCAATCTAAGATCTAAATAATCTCCAGGGCAGCCAGCTTGATTTTGTGGTGCATCAACTAAAACTTCTTGTCCATTAACAATTGTTCCTGTTTGTCTCAAATTGTATTTCCCCTGAATTGGCACAATTGTTTCTCCTTCATTATCGTCACTACTGCAAGATGTAGCAAACACTCCTAAGCTTAAGGCTAATACGAATAAAAATTTTCTATTTTTCATGGTTCATTTGTTTTTTTTATTAATTTAATTCAATACTGCTAAATTAAATGTATATACTTACAAATTATTTCATGATTTTAGGAATATCTTACATAAATCGCATTTTAGTATTTATTAGTAATGATAATTATTCACACGGTTTACCTTTTAAGTATCTGCTAAACATATAATTCGTCATTGGACGAAGTGCCTTTTTATTTTCTGGATGTCTGCCATTTCCATTATCATTAAAAAAATCAATTCCATTTGCTGTTTTACAATACCAAATAATAGCTTCTCCATTATTTAAAAAACATTTTGTCGTATCACAAGCATTTATTTTCTTAAAATCTAAAAGATCATTATCTAATGGAATTACAACATTCAAGTTCTTCTCATTATTAGAAGTACAATCTACAACTTCATAATGATCGCCTGTCCATTGCATACAATGCTTTTTAAAAAAGGCGAAGTAAACTACAGCGGTAATTAAACCAAAAATTAGAGCTACTGCAATTACAGTCATCTTCAGTTTCTCTTTAAATCTATGTAAAATTTTCTCTTTTACATTTAAAAATAGATTTATTGATTTTGATTTTAAAGGAACTGGTAAAATTTCTGCTTTAGAGCTTTCTGGCTCTTTTTCAAAATCTAAAGTTACAGTGCTGAAATTTGTTTCATTTATACTATCTATAACATTACCAGTAAAAACATTTTCTTTTTTAGGCTGGTCAGATTCAAATTCTTTTTTAACAAATTTTCTAAATGGTCTAGGTTCAAAATCTACCAAAATAGCTGCTAATTCTACAGTGCTAATTTTTGCCGTTCCTCTCTCCGCTTTTAAAAATGCTCCAACCTTTTTAAATTTATCTGTGTATTTCTGTGAAGCATCTTCTTCTTTTGGAATAAATTCAGCTTTAAAAAAAGTGCGATAAACTGCTAAATCATCAACTTTAGGTTGTGAGTTGAATATTTCCCAACATAAATCTCTCAAAAGTGCTTGTGAAGGATTAGTCAAATAATGTGAATGCTTTCCATTATTTTTTTCAACTCTATATTTCTCTCGAATCGCCTCTTTATATTCATTTTCAATATCATCATGAGTAATTTTTCTCATAGGCCCACAGGATTTTTCAGGATTTATTACTGTTTTTTCAAGTTTTTATTGGACATCTCCGGAGAATCAGGAAATCCCGGAATTCCGTATCAAAACAGGCTCAAAACGGTTGTTACTTTGCCTCAACAAAATTAGTTATCGCTTTGATCTGCAGATTAAAAACAAATGTACAAAACTAGTTAAGTCAACAAGTGCGGAAAACCGTAAATCGGAGTTTATCCGGGAAGTATAAATAAAGTTTTATAGTTCTACGCACTTCACTTCCCAAACAAAATTTGGTATTGCCATTAAAAACCAACCTGGAAAAGATTCAGGCAGCAATACCCATTGTTCAACATTTAAATTTTAAAAAAATGAAAACACTATATCTATTGGGAGCGTGCGCGCTGTTGTCACTTACTTTATTTTCTTGTTCTGCTGATGAATTTGAAAAAACAGAATCAAAAGCAGAAATCGTAAAAGATACAATTTCAAATCCGCAGGCAAACGCACCTGGTCCTGGTGATGATCCGATTAATATTGATCCACCAAAAAAATAGAAAATAAAATTTATTGTTTTCAATAAATTGTTAAATTCGGGGAAAGTAAGATTTATGTTACGATCCCCGTTTTTTTGTTTTTTTATTTTCCTTCTTTCCATTTCTTGTAAGGAAAAAACAACGCAATTAATCAAATCAGAGAACTCAAAAAATGAAGCAAAACTAACACAAGAAAAAGCCACTGAGCAATTTTTAAAGAGCAATTATAATAATGCTTTTTACCTTTTTAATAAATCAAAAATTGCCTTTGAGCGTTCTAAAGACAGTTCTAATATTGTTTATAATTTAATTCGGATGGCCAATATTCAGCAAATAAATGGTGATTATTATGGAAGTAAAGAAACATTAACTGAAGCATTGCCTTTTGCAAAAATTGACCAAAACTATAAAGCTGCAATAAACAATTTATTCGGAATTGCCGATAAAGAGCTCTCAATTTATGATGATGCTATTTTTTATTATAATGAAGCAATTAAAGAAGCAAATAATCAAGTTGCAAAACAATCACCTTTAAATAATATAGCCGTTATCTACATTAAAAAAAAGAATTACGACGAGGCAATTAAAATTTTAGAGTCGATTTTAAAAACAAAAGCATTAGATAATTTTGTAAAAAGTAAAGCTAGAGTTATCGACAACTTAGGTTTTGCTTATTTCAAAAAGGGATCAAACGAAAAAGGACTTCAACTGATGAATGAAAGTCTGGAAATAAGAACAAAATCTGATGATTTTTACGGAAGCATTGAAAGCTATCTGCATTTAGCAGAATTTTATTCGAAAACAAATATTAAAAAATCCAATGAATTTGCTCAAAAAGCATATCAAACATCAACAAAATTAAATAGCGTAGATGAGCGCCTGAAAGCATTATCATTTTTGATTTCGAATGATGCTGGAATTCAGTTTGGTCAAAAATACATCGCAATTAATGATAGTATTATTAGCATCAGAAACAACTACAAAAATAAATTTGCCAAAATAAAATACGATTCGAAAAAAGAAAAAGACGAAAACCAAAAACTTCGTTTACAAAGAGCAGAAAATTTAGTAGCATTAAAAGATGCTGAAAAAGAAAGAGCAATATTTATTGCTGCCTTTGTAATCTTTCTGCTTTTACTGGTTTATTTTAAAAAACAATATGACAATAGAAATCGTATAAAGAACATAAAAACAGCATATGATACCGAAACCCGAATTGCCAAAGATATTCACGACGGATTAGCAAATGATGTTTTTCATGCCATCACTTACACGCAAACTCAGCCTTTAGCCAATGAGAATAGCAAAGAAAATCTGCTACAAAAACTAGATGATATTTATTCGCGAGTTCGTGGAATTTCTAGAGAAAATAGTGATATCGATACTGGTCCAAATTATTCGAATAATTTAAAAGAAATGCTTTCAACTTACAATAGTCCTCAAACAAACGTTATTATTAATGGTGTTGAAAAAGTCAACTGGGATTCGGTAGAGCATTTAAAAAAAGTCGCCATTCAGAGAGTTTTGAATGAATTAATGGTCAATATGAAAAAACACAGTGAAGCTAATGTAGCCTCAATAAAATTTAATTCAGATTCCAATTCTTTATTTATTGACTACAGTGATACGGGCAAAGGCTGCGAAAAATCAAAAATTATAAAAAATGGTTTGCAAAATATGGAAATCCGTATTTTGGCCGTTAAAGGAACCATTACTTTTGACACTGAACCTAATAAAGGTTTTAAAGTAAAAATAACAATGCCTAAATAAGAGCCCATGTTTAAAAAAGTAATTATTGCCGAGGATTTTGAAGAATTCAATTTAGCCGTAAAACAAACTTTGAGCGACCTCAACATTGTCAATTTTCAGCACGCCAAATATTGTGACGATGCTTTTCTAAAAATAAGAAAGGCCATTCTAGATAATGAACCATATGATTTATTGATTAGTGATCTTTCTTTTAAAAAAGACCATCGTGAAGTGAAAATTGGAAGTGGTGATGAGCTAATCGAAAAAGTTCGTGAACTGCAACCTGATATTAAAATTATTGCCTACTCTATTGAAGATAAAAATGCTCGAATAAAATCACTTTTTGAAGATTCTGAAATTAATGCCTTTGTACTAAAAGGCCGAAACAGTATTGATGAACTCAAAAAAGCCATTGCGATAATTTCTACTTCAGATCAAAAATTTATTTCGCCCGAAGTTGCTTCTGCACTTCAGGAAAAAGGCAATTACGAAATAGACGATGTCGATATTAAAATTCTAAAATATTTGTCTGACGGAACCTCTCAAGACGAAATTATAGAAATTTTTAAAAGCAACGAAATTAAACCAAATAGTAAAAGTGCCATGGAAAAAAGGTTAGCCAAACTAAAAGATTTTTTCAAGGCAAATAATACCGTGCATTTGGTTTCGATTACAAAAGATATGGGAATTATTTAAATTCTCTTACTCCATTCTAAAGCTCCTTCTTGGAGCTTTTTTTATTTCTAAGATCTAAATTTTATAGATTATGGATTTCCGTAAAATACTGGTTTTTATTGGGTTTACTTTTGACTTGTTAAACAATTTAAAAATTAAAATCATGAAAAACCTTATTATTCAAATCATTGGATTCTTTAGTATTATATTATTATGTTCCTGCCAAAGAACTATTGCATCAGAAACAGAACTTACAGCAGTAGTAGACACAGCTGCAATAGTTGTTGATTCCTCAACAACTATTAATAAATGGGAATATCATCAATCAACTGATAAAATGACATCACAATCAGTCAAATTTGCTCAGATATTATCTAACGAAAGTTTGGATTTAGATTTCCCATATGAGGGACTTAACTATGGCCAATTAACATTAATGAAAAGAGATCGCTTAAATATATATTTAGAAATAGATAAAGGACAAATAAGTGGAGGTTATGATAATAATTTTATCACTGTTCGCTTCGACGAAGAAAAACCAATAAAATTTAGTTATAGCGAACCGAGAGACGGAAGCAGTAATTTTATTTTTATCGATAATGAAGCAAAATTTTTATCAAAACTGAAACAATCAAAAAAAACACTTATTTCATTACCTCTATATCAAGCGGGAAATCAAATCCTTGAATTTAATACCGTAGATTTAAAATGGTAGTTTTTTAAAATATAAATTATAATCCAATTAAGTTATGAAAAAAATTATACTATTCTTAATTACAACTACAATATTTGGCTGTTCAACCAAAAATGAATTATATAAAGAAACGGATTCTTTTGTACAATCTTTAGAAACAGAATATGAAAGTTATGGATTTTCTCCTGACAAATATTCTAAAACAACTAGTGATGGATTATATACTATCTCTCCTATTGGTCGCTTGATAAATGTAAAAATACAAAAGATTGTAAACACAGAAGAATACGAAGATTTAAAGAATGATCTGGAAGATCACTATAAAGGCGACACGAGAGTTAATAGTGTATACATTTGTCAAGCGGGAACGATTATGATTGATTGTAGAAACTAAATTCAAAATGTTCACTAAAAAATTATCTGTCTAAAAGAGGAGATTTATTGTCCTCTTTTTTTGTTTAAGCCTTCTTAAAAACTTGATTAAACTCTGCAACACTTACGGATTTCCATAAAATACTGGTCTTGATTGGTTTTACTTTTACTAGAAATATTTTCAAACCTTAAAACATTAAATTATGAAAACTTATTATGTAAATCAAAACGCTCAGCCAAATGGTGATCATGAAGTTCATACAGAAAGCTGTATTTATTTACCATCTTTCTTAAATCGAAAATATTTAGGAATATTTTCAAATTGTAAAGATGCTGTGGCAGAGGCTAAAAAAACTTATTCAAAATCGAATGGGTGTAAAACTTGTTGCAATGAATGCCATACAAGTTAAAGGTTAGCAATCTTCACTCTCAATTTTGAATATTGGGAGGGAAGAAATTAAGCATGTCAAAAATCCCGTATAAGTACTCATTTCAAAAAATTTAATTCTAATTAGATTTATCCCAACTAAATCATATTAAATTATAGCTTTTAACCAAAACTAAATCGCCTATGCTAAAAAACTACTCCCTCCTATTTGTATTACTATTTTTCTTTTCCTGCAAAAAAGCCAGCGCACCGCCTCCGCAACCGCAAGTAAGTACGTTTTATAAAAATGTCATTACTGCAGATGACCGTAAAACCATTACGCCAGAGGAAGCCAAAACATACCATGTAAATTCAACTTATAAATACGAATACAGAACGGGGCATCCGGGGCATTATAAGTACAATTATCATGTAAAAGGAATAAACATAAAAGGCGATTCGGTTTTTGGAAACATTAATACCGAAGGAAAATACGGCGCAGGGATTTTAATAACAGATAGTATTCCTGAACTAGAAATTAATACCGAATGGGTTTCTCACGGGAAACTTAAAGCGGTTGATAAAAAAGGAAACGAATATCAGTTGGTTGTTAAATAATTAGATAATTCGTCAATTAGATAATTAGATAATGCTTACTATTGTTTTTGTTTTCTTTTTTCTATCCTCTTTGCTCTTTACTCTCTTTTAAATACCACATTATGAAATACACTTTACTCTTTTTATTTTTGATTCTCAGTTCGTTTCACCCCGTCGAAACTTCTGTTTACATCTGCGGACCTACGGGAGCCAAAAAATACCATTACAAAGAAACATGCCGCGGATTATCTTCTTGTAGTCACGAAACAGTAAAAACATCACTTAAACAAGCGCAAAATTTGGGTTTGACACTTTGCGGATGGGAAGACTAAAATCTTCCCATTTTTATTTTTAATCATTTGATAATTATTACTTTACAATAAATTCACATTAGTTTTCTTAATTTGATATAAAACTAATCGTTATGAAACTATTTAATCTAAAATTTCTAGTATCTTTCAAAGAATGGCTTTTTTTAAGAGCTATGCAGTCTTCTTTCCTACATTAATAACCACTTAATTATAAAGGAAAAAACGATTGAATGAATAAAATTGAAAGCTCATTTCTGAATAAAAACCAATTTGGAGACGATTTCTTGTGGGGTGTCTCAACCGCCGCTTTCCAAATTGAAGGCGCGCATGATTCTGACGGAAAAGGTTCTTCTATCTGGGATGTTTTTACTTCTCAAAAAGGAAAAATTAAAAACGGTCATCATGCCTTAACTGCCTGCGATTTCTACAATTGTTATCAGGACGATATTAAGTTAATTAAGGAATTAAATATCCCGAATTTTAGATTCTCTATCAGCTGGCCGAGAATTATGCCAACTGGCGTTCATCCTGTTAATAAAGCAGGAGTCGAGTACTACAACAAAATTATAGATTCGTTGCTGGCTTCTGGTATAGAACCTTGGATAACGCTTTACCATTGGGATCTGCCACACGCTCTAGAAGTAAAAGGAGGCTGGACAAACCGAGAATCTGTTTCGTGGTTTAAAGAATATGTCGAAGTCTGTGTGCAACATTTTGGCGATCGTGTCAAAAACTGGATGGTAATAAACGAACCTTCGGTGTTTACAGGAGCTGGATATTTTTTAGGCATTCATGCACCTGGAAAAAAAGGGATTTCTAATTACTTAAAAGCCATGCATCATGTTGCTCTGGCAACTGCGGGAGGAGCAAAAATAATTCGCGAACGAATTCCGCATGCCAATATAGGCACTACATTTTCTTGCACGCATATCGAGCCTGCGACCGAAAGTTCAAAAGATGTTGAAGCTGCAAAACGTGTGGACACTTTACTCAACAGAACTTTTATAGAACCTATTTTAGGATTAGGATATCCGCAGAAAGATCTTCCAGTACTTAAAAAACTCAATAGCTACATTTTAGAAGACGATTTAAACAATCTCGATTTCGATTTTGACTTTATAGGCCTGCAATGTTACACACGAGAGGTAGTAAAATCTTCTATGCTTACACCTTACATTGGCGCCGAATTAGTAAGTGCCGAAAAAAGAAAGGTAATTGCAACAGATATGGGCTGGGAGGTTTATCCTCCTGCGTTATACCATGTGCTGAAAAAATTTAATGATTATGACGGAATCCGAAAAATCATTATTACCGAAAACGGAGCCGCTTTTCCAGATACTGTACTAAACGGAAAAGTTCATGATATTAAACGTACTCACTATATTCAAGATCACTTAGAACAGATTTTAAAAGCCAAAGAAGACGGTTTAAATGTTGACGGTTACTTTGTCTGGACTTTAACCGATAATTTTGAATGGGCTGAAGGTTATAATGCCCGTTTCGGTTTAATTCATGTCGATTTTGAAACACAAAAACGCACCATAAAAAATTCTGGATTGTGGTTTAAGGACTTTTTATCGTAGTCTTATTTTTTAAACGCAAAGTTCGCAAAGCTTTGTACCAAAAAAAATTATAGCCACAGATTACTAGATTAAAAGGATTTAAAAAGTCTGTGCTAATCTGGTTAATCTGTGGCTAAAATATCTTCTGTTACGTATACAAAAGCAAAGTTCGCAAAGCTTGTACCAAAAAAATTATAGCCACAGATTATTAGATTTAAAAGGATTAAAAAAAATCTGTGCTAATCTGGTTAATCTGTGGCTAAAATATATTTGCGCACTTTGCGAAAAGTCCTTGCGTGCTCTGCGGTTAAAAAGCTTTTAACGCACTCTATACTTGTAACTCTGTTTTAAGATTCCGACGTGAATTTTGCCATTATTTTTTAAATGAGTTGTAATCATAATATATCTTTCCTCGGGATATTTTACCTCAAAATTAAAGGTTGTATCTTTAGTTTTAATCTGAAGCAAGTGTTTTCCTTCGCCAGAAACTGACAATCCTATCGTTTCGTAAGATGGTAATGCTTCTGTTGCTTTCAAATTAATATCCTGCATTTTTTCTTTATCAAGAAAAACTTCCAATTTTAAATTATCCAGTTTCATATTTGTTGGCTGCTCAAACGATACTACATATTTTTCACAACCAAAAGTGCATAAAACAATTAATAGTATTAAGATCTTTTTCATAAATGATATTTTTAAACTAAATGGTTAACTAAATAAGTATTTTTATTCATAAATATAGGCAATTTTATTGCATTTGGACTAAGATGAAAAGCAAGTTTTTCGCAGTACTAAATCAGTCGCTAATACGTTGAAAACCAGTTCAAAAAAAGTGTCATTTTTCTATTAAAAAAGTTGTTATTTTATTGATTTTCATTAGGTTTAACAGATTTTTTTTCTTATCTTTATAGTGTAAATAACAGTAAAT
The DNA here is from genome assembly GCF_003946915.1 of Flavobacterium ustbae. GTDB lineage: Bacteria > Bacteroidota > Bacteroidia > Flavobacteriales > Flavobacteriaceae > Flavobacterium > Flavobacterium ustbae. Next base: position 81,234 of record NZ_RPOC01000003.1, on the reverse strand, counting down.
ATATGCCGAAAAAACAATCATTTAAACGCCAAAATTCTTTCTTAAAAAATCATTCTTTTTTCCCTTTTTCGCATCTTTTTTTCAAGAATGCGAGCTCGTTTCATTTCGAAACAATTCTATCAAAACTTATTTCTGTTCAAATTTTATCTTCAGAAATTAGACTCGAGCAATCGCTTCATCTTCCATCTTAATTGTTTTAGATTTATATTCTAAATCTAATTAGAAAATAAATCTCCAAACTTCAGCAAAAAGATTTCCTTTTTAGGAATTTCTTTCGACTCGTCGTGCTTATTATTCACCAAAACTTTCTTTATATGCCATTATTTTCTATTGAAACAATTCGATTCGTTTCCCAACTTTCAATTTTTATTTTAATTCTATACTATTTCTATATTTTTTAATAGTTCAAAACCAACTTTTGTCAAAGTAATTGCATCTATAATAATAGAGATAGTTTAGCCTTTTCAATAATTCAAACTGGGTTTTGCAAATTTGTTTTACTGGGAATTCCCGGGAATTCTTAGGAATCTCAGGAATACGCGGGAATTCTGGGAATCCCTTGTCAACAGTGGCCTAGAAACGTCTTTCCTTTGCATCAGAAATTAGTTCAAGTTTTGTCTGCAGACTAAAACAAAAATATAAACTAGTTCTAATTGATATTGTGAAAAACCGTAAGACCGAGTTTATTCGGGAAGTATAAATTACGTCTTACAGTTCTACACAATCTACTTCCCAAAATCAAATTGGTATTGCTTTGAAAAGCTCTGGATACAATCTGGACGGCCATACCTATGTCTAATTTCTAAATTAAATCAAAATGAAAAAACTATTACTATTCGTAGCTTTCGCGCTATTGTTCACTATATTTTCTTGTACTCCTGATGAGTACGAGACTCAATCTAAAAAGAAAGTTGAGAACGTTGTTGCTGATATGAAGCCGGATCCAGATCCGGATGGTCCTGGAGATAATCCTTCTTCTCCACCAACTCCACCAATAAAACCTTAAATACAAAAAAAATATATTTTAGTATTTAATTAATTATTATTTTCGGGGAAAGTAAATTTTATGTTGCGGTCCCCGATTTTTTATTTTTTAATGTTTTTTTTTCTTTTTTCCTGCAAGGAAAAAAAGGCTGAAAACTTCGATACAAAATCGATAGAAAAAGAAGCTGTTTCTCTACGTGATAAAGCAATAGACAACCAAAAAAAACAAAACTTCAATACTGCTTTTCATAATTATAATAAATCAAAAAAACTTTTCGAAGTTTTAAAAGACAGTGCCAATATTGGATACATTCTTATCCAAACTGCATGCATCCAGCAGGTTAATGGTGATTATTACGGAAGTAAAGAAACATTAACAGAAGCTCTTGCATTTTTTAGAAAAAAAACTGTTTACACTGGTGCAATCAATAATTTTATGGGAATTGCCGACAAAGAACTTTCTCTTTATAATGATGCTATTTATTATTATAATGAGTCCATAAAAGATTCTCCCGATCAAATTACTAAGTATGGTCCGCTTAGTAATATTGCTGCAGTTTATATCTTTCAAAAAAAATACGATAAGACCATTGCTATTTTAGAATCAATTTTGAGCGATAAATTACTTGAAGATAATGCTCAAATTCTTACCAAATCAAGAATTACAGACAATCTAGGCTATGCTTATTTTAAAAAGGGATCAGAAGAAAAAGGTTTTAAGTTAATGATCAAGGCTTTACAAGTGAGAAAAGAAATCAGCGATTTCTACGGAAGCATTGAAAGTTATCTTCATCTTGCTGATTATTATTCTAAAAAAGACCTCAAAAAATCGGATGAACACGCACTTGAAGCTTACAATATTGCAACAAGACTTAATAGTGTTGACGAAAGATTAGAAGCGTTGCAAATTCTGATTTCAAATGATAATTCTCCTAAAACGAATCAATACGTACAGCATTACTTTTCTTTAAACGACAGTATTATAAAAGTTCGAAATAACTTTAAAAACAAGTTTGCAAAAATTAAATACGATTCGCAGAAAGAAAAAGACGAAAATGAAAAACTTCGTTTAGAAAAAGCAGAAAATCAGTTATCGCTTCAGAGAGCTAAATATTTGAGAATCGTATTTGCTATTGTTTTTGTCTTTTTGGTTATTCTAATAGCGATTTTAATACGTTACTTTAGAAATAAAAACAAAGCGGTAGAATTTAAAGCTTCCTACAATACCGAAACCCGAATCTCTAAAAAAATTCATGATGAATTGGCAAATGATGTATTTCAAGTAATTGCTTTTGCCGAATCTCAATCGCTGTCTAAAGAAAATACGAAAGAAAATCTTCTTCAGAAATTAGATGATATTTATAACCGTGTTAGAGGTATTTCAAAAGAGAACAATAAGATTGATACGGGCAAAGATTTTACCAAGAGCATAAAAGAAATGCTTTCTGCTTATAATACTACTGATAGAAATATTATTGCCACAAATTTGGAAAGTGTCAATTGGGAAGATATTGATGATATTAAAAAAATCACCATTGGTCGAGTTTTACAGGAATTAATGGTGAACATGAAAAAACATAGTAAAGCAGATCTTGTTGTAATACGATTTGAAAGTGACCCAAAATCAATTCTGATAAACTATACGGATAACGGCGTAGGATGCGATAAAACGAAGATCTCAAAAAATGGTCTTCAAAACATGGAACACCGCATTCAAACCGTGAAAGGAACTATAGAATTTGATACAGAACTTGATAATGGTTTTAAAGCCAAAATAGGTATCCCTAAATAATAAAAAAGCCTTCCAAGATTTTACTCTCAAAAGGCTTTTGTCTACAAATCAATTGGCAAAATTATCTCCATCCGCCGCCCAAGTCTCTGTAAACATGAACTGCAGCATTTAATTGTTCTTTTTTAGTATCTACTAATTCTAGTTTTGCCTCTAATGCATCTCGTTGTGTCATCAAAACTTCAAAATAATCTACTCTTGCCGATTTAAACAAATCGTTTGAAACATCAATAGATTTGTTTAAAGCCTCAACCTGCTGCGATTTTAAATCGTAACCCTTTTGCAGATTTTCAATTTTAGAAAGCTGTGTTGAAACTTCTAAATAAGCATTTAAAATTGTTTTGTCATAATTGTATAAGGCCTGAAGCTGTCTTGCATTGGCGCTTGAAAATTCGGCCTTTATCGCATTTCTATTGATAAGTGGCGCTGCAAGATCTCCTGCTAAAGAATACAATAAAGATTCTGGAAAAGTAAATAAATAAGATGGTTTGAAAGCTTGAACTCCAAAAGCTGCAGAAATATCCAAAGAAGGATAAAATTCTGCACGAGCTACTTTTACATCTAATTTTGCTGCTACCAATTCTAATTCGGCTTGTTTTACATCTGGACGATTTAGTAATAACTGAGAAGGAATTCCTGAATTTACAACAGCCGGAAGCAAATCTGTAAAATTGGTTTTGTCTCTTTTAATATCCTGAGGATAACGTCCTAACAAAAAATTGATTTTGTTTTCGTTTTCTTTAATTCTCTGAAGAATATCAAACTCTAAACTTTTTGATGTTAAAACCTCAGCCTGAAATTTCTGAACGCCTAATTCTGTTGCTCTAGCTGCTTGTTTTTGAATTTTTACAATTTCTAAAGCATTACTTTGTAAAGCAATCGTCTGTTTTACAATATCCAACTGACTGTCTAAAGCCAATAACTCATAATAAGAATCGGCTATTTCAGCAATAAGATTTGTTACAACAAAGTTTTTTCCTTCTATCGTTGCCAAGTATCTATTTACGGCTGCTTTTTTAGAATTACGCAGTTTTTTCCAGATATCGACTTCCCAATTCGCGTAAGCCGCAATTGTAAAGTCACCTAAAGGATCAGGAGTTTCAATACCCGGTTTGATTTCGGTTGTGGCATCACCCGCACCTTGGCTTGTGTAGCGTCCTACTTTCTCTACACCTGCTCCTGCACGAACTCCAACCGATGGCAGTAGAGCGCCTTTTCTAACTCGAATATCATTCTTTGCAATTTCAATTTCCTGCAAAGTCATATTCAGTTCCTGATTGTTTTTTAAAGCAACATCAATAAGCTCTACCAAATTCTGATCTTTAAAAAATTCTTTCCATTTTAAAGAGGAAGTATTGGAAGTATCTCCTGATTTTACCGCTCCAAATGCCTCTGGAACTGGAGCACTAGCCGTTGCTATTTCAGCTGCAGGGGTTTTACATCCTGCTACGGCAAGACATAAACCCAATGCAATACTGAATTGATATAATTTGATTTTATACATGATTGTTGTCAATTTCTTCTGTTAATGGATTTTCTTCTTCATATTTGACCAATTTGTGTTTTTCAGCAATTTTAGCAAATATGAAATACAAGCCCGGAATTACAAATACGCCGCAAATGGTTCCAATAAGCATACCTCCTGCTGCTGCAGTACCAATGGTTCTGTTTCCAATTTTACCTGGACCAGTGGCAAAAGCAAGTGGTAATAATCCGGCAATAAATGCAAAAGAAGTCATTAAGATTGGACGGAAACGCGCTTTTGCTCCTTCCATAGCGGCATCTAAAACTGATCTTCCAGCTGCATGTCTTTGTATAGCAAACTCTACAATCAACACGGCATTTTTACCCAATAATCCGATCAGCATTACCATGGCAACTTGAGCATAAATATTGTTTTCTAATCCCGTTAATTTTAATAAAAGGAAAGCTCCAAAAATACCTGCCGGTAAAGAAAGAATTACAGACAACGGAAGAATAAAACTTTCGTACTGCGCCGCTAATACCAAGTAAACAAATCCTAAACAGATCAAGAATACCCAAATAGCTTGATTTCCTTGCGCTACCTCATCGGCAGAAATACCTGCCCAGTCAATATCATAACCTCTTGGTAGTTTTTTGGCAGCCACTTCCTGAATCACTTTAATCGCTGTTCCGGAACTATATCCGGCAGCAGGCGAACCACTAATTTGCGTTGAGGTATACATATTGTGACGCGTGATTTCTGAAAGACCGTACACTTTTTCTAATTTCATAAAAGCAGAATAAGGCACCATTTCATCACGGTTATTTTTTACATACAGTTTTAAAATATCATCTGGCTGCGCGCGATATTCTGGAGAAGCCTGAACAATTACTTTATAATTAATACCAAATTTGATAAAACTGATTTCGTAGTTACTACCTACAAGTGTAGACAAAGTATTCATGGCGTTTTCGATAGAAACCCCTTTTTGTTGCGCCAAATCATTGTCTACTTTCATCATATATTGAGGAAAACTAGAACTGTAGAAACTAAACACGTTAGACAATTCTGGCTGTTTGTTCAACTCAGCCACAAAATCATTGTTTACCTGTTCCATTTTTTTGTAATCTACAGAACCTGTTTTATCTAACAGACGAAGTTCAAATCCTCCTGCAGCACCATATCCAGGTACAGCAGGCGGTTGGAAAAATTCGATATTTGCCCCCGCAATATCTTTGCATTTTTCTTCCATTTCGTGCATAATCTCCAAAACAGATTCTTTTCTGTCGCTCCAGTCTTTAAGATTAACCAAACACGTTCCTGAGTTTGCTCCAGTACCTTCAGACAAAATCTCGTACCCTGCTAATGAAGAAACCGATTTTACTCCGTCAATATCTTCAGCTATTTTCTGAACTCTTTCGGCAATATTATTTGTTCTTTCTAATGAGGAACCTGGTGGCGTTTGAATAACCGCATAAAACATTCCCTGATCCTCATTCGGAATAAATCCTGAAGGAACTGTACTGCTTATAAACCAAGTTCCAGCACAGAAACCAAGAAGTGCTATAATAGTTATCACTCTTCTGTCAACAATTTTAGCCAACAGATTTTGGTATTTGCCTTGAGCCAAATTGAATTTTTCGTTAAAAGCATCAATAAATCTATTGGCAGGCGTTTTCTTTTTAGGTTTGCCATGATTGTTTTTTAGCATCATTGCACAAAGAGCCGGCGTTAAAGTCAATGCCACAATACCCGAAAGTATAATTGCTGTTGCCATTGTTACAGAAAACTGTCTGTAAAATACTCCAACTGGACCAGACATAAAGGCAACGGGAATAAATACTGCCGCCATAAGAAAGGTAATTGCAATAATAGCCCCCGCGATTTCATGCATTGCTTTCTTAGTTGCTTTAAATGGCGACAGATGTTCTTCTTCCATTTTGGCATGGACGGCCTCGATAACCACAATCGCATCATCGACAACAACTCCAATGGCCAATACTAATGCAAATAATGTAATTAAGTTTAATGAGATATCGAAGAATGTCATAAATACAAATGTTCCTACCAAAGAAACGGGTACCGCAATTGCCGGAATCACTGTCGAACGCCAATCTCCTAAGAAGAGAAATACCACTAAACCTACCAAGATAAAGGCTTCAACCAAAGTATGGATTACTTTTTCGATAGAAGCATCAAGAAATTTAGAAACGTCATACGAAATTTCATAATCCATCCCTTTTGGAAATCTTTGCTTAATTTTTTCCAGTTTTGCTTTAACTTCCTCAATAACCTGATTGGCATTACTTCCAAAAGATTGTTTTAATACGATTGCAGCTGATGGTTTTCCGTTGAGGTTCGAATAGATATCGTACATCGAACTTCCAAATTCAACTTTAGCAACATCTTTCAATCTCAAAAGCTCTCCATTTGGGTTGGCCTTAACGACAATATTCTCATATTGTTCTTTCGTTGTAAAACGACCAGAATATTTCAATACGTATTCGAATGCCTGAGAACGTTTACCAGAACTTTCTCCCGTTTTACCTGGCGAAGCCTCCAAACTCTGACTCGATAATGCTTCCATTATTTCATCAGCAGAAATCTTATAGGCTAACATTCGATCTGGTTTTAGCCAAATACGCATTGCATATTCACGTGTTCCTAAAATATCTCCAGAACCAATACCATTTACCCTTTTTAACTCAGACAATACATTGATATCAGCATAGTTATAAAGAAACTTCATATCGGTATTTGGATCTGTACTGTAAAGGTTCACGTACATCAACATACTCGGTACTTCGCGGGTAATTTTGATACCTTCACGAATTACCAAAGGAGGCAATTTATTGGTTACAGAAGCCACACGGTTCTGAACGTTAATCGCCGCTTGATTGGGATCTGTTCCTAAATTAAAAACTACTTTTATCGTAGCTTCACCATCGTTTCCGGCATCAGAAGCCATATATTTCATTCCAGGAACTCCATTTAAGGCTCTTTCTAAAGGAATAACAACCGCTTTAACCATCAGTTCTCCATTAGATCCTGGATAATCTGCGGTAACATTCACCATTGGAGGAGAAATGGTAGGGAATTGTGTAATCGGTAAATTTAAAACCGACAAAACCCCTAAAAAGACAATAATCAGCGATATTACTATCGACAGAACAGGTCTTTGTATAAATTTATTAAACATTTGTATATTTTTTAATGATTAACCAAATTGGAATTTTTAGTTGTTTCAGGTTTCAAGTTTCAGGTTTCGCACTGAACTTGAAACCTAAAACTTGAAACCCAAAAAAACAACCTACTCTGCTTTTAGGCGTAAGTGATTCATAACTTCTTTTGGAGATTCGTAATCGAATTTAATTTTGTCGTTTTCTTTTACTTTCTGAACACCTTCAAGCAAGATTTTGTCATTTTGTGTAAGACCTTTTTTGATTACATATAAATCGGGAATTTCGCCTGTAATTGTGATTTCTCTTGAACTCACTTTATCGTTTTTGCCTACTACAAAAACATATTTCTTGTCTTGAATTTCGTAAGTCGCTTTCTGCGGAATTACAACAGCATTTTTAAGCGGAACATTCATTTGAACTTGTCCTGTTTCGCCATTCCTAAGCAATTTATTAGAATTGGGAAATCTTGCTCTGAAAGAGATATTTCCAGTTTCGTTGTTGAATTCACTTTCGATAACTTCAACATTTCCTTTGTCTTTAAAAGTATCTCCGTTAGCCAAAACTAAAGCCACTTTGCTGTCAGCTCGATCTTTAACATTCGTTTGATACTGAAGATATTCTGGTTCAGAAACATTGAAATAAGCAAACATCTGACTGTTGTCTGAAAGACTTGTCAGCAATTCGCCTTCGTCAATTAAACTTCCTAATTTTAAAGGAATTCGATCGATCGTTCCGTCAAACGGAGCTCTGATTTCGGTAAATGATAAATGAAGTTTTGCCAGTGCAACCTCAGCTTTTGCTGATTGTAATTTTGCCTGAGCAACGCTCAATTCGTTTTTAGAAACGATATTTTTATCTGCCAATAATTTTGCATTTTGCAATTCGATTTCTGCCGATTTTTGTTCTGCTTGCGCTTTTAATAATTCTGCCTGATACATATTGGGCATAATTTTAAACAACAGCTGGCCCGCTTTTACAAACTGTCCTTCATCAACATATATATTTTGTAGAAAACCCTTTTCTTGGGCGCGCAGTTCAATATTTCGAACCGATTTTATTTGAGAAACATATTCTTTTGTAAACGAAGTATCAATTACAACCGGATTAGTAACGGTAAATTTTTCAACTTCTTCTTTTTCTTCCTTTTTAGATGTACAGCTCGTTAAGCACACCAAGGCCATTAAGCCTGTGAACACAATGATTTTTTTCATGATTTAGTTTGGAAATTAAGCGATTGAATGCTTTTTGGAATGAAAATTCCTTTTGGATGTTAAAATGCATCAGTCAGCCTAGTCCAGACCTTTACTTTCATATAAGCAGAAGTAGAAAATATACAACAGCAAGATACGCAGAGATCAAAACTCAGGTAACCGATGTATATTGTAAAATCAAATTCTTAATACTCGTTGAGTAATATAGATAGGATTTGAATGCCCAAATTTAGGCGTAGAAATTTTTAAACGATTAGAATCATTCGCTGCAGACTGATCTGAAAGTGCCAGATACATAGCGTCTACCAAACTATACGAAGCTGTTAAGAACTTGTTCGTAAGGATATTAATATCATCTCCGCATAGACAATCTTCTTCAAGATCAATATCTGCATCTTCAATTATTGAAGTTCCACGATCCTGATTCGTAAATTTAACTCTATGTTTTTGAAGGTGATGATGATGAGTGTGAGTGCCAAAAGTATTTGCATTCAAATATTGGCCTCCGCCAAGCAGAAGCATATTCATGAATACTAAAAATACAATTAACTTTCTCATTTCGGTGCGAAAGTAATAAAAGAATTGAAAGAAAAAAAGATTTTTTAACAAGCTTTAACAATTACCAAAAGCTAAAACGTTTTCAACATTGGGATAGATTGAAATACGAATAAAAAACTTACATTTTAAATATAAAATCATGTTATTCAAAAACTTAAAGTTGTAAAATAATTTCAACTCATAGATTTATCTCCATTATTGTAAACTCCTGACCTGCTTTTGTAAATGTTTTTTGAGTATCTAGAAGTCCAATTTTTTCGTAAAAAGACTTTTTATTGCTTCTCGCATTACACCATACTTTTTGTACATTTTTATCTTTTGCAAACTTCAGAATATGCTTTAAAAGAGAAGAAGCAATTCCTCTTCCCTGATATTCTTCTAAAGTAGCTAATTTTCTAAACTGCATTTCTTTTCCGTCAATAAAGCAGGAAACTATCGAAACCAATTTCTCTTCATCAAAAACTCCAAAATGAAATCCTGCATTATCTTCTTCAAGCTGTACAAATTCAAATGGCTGGTCTGGCCACATTATTTCGTGTCTGATTTGCCAAGTATCAGAGGCATTTATCATTTTAATTTCCATTTCAATATAATTAAACAGCTCCAAAAATAATTCTTTTTGAGTGCGCTAAAAAGTAAAATCAAAAATCTAAACTCAATTAACTATCAAAGCTTTATAAAAAAAACAAATCAGATAAATCATTCATTTTAATCTATTATGATTATTTTTATATCGCCAAATTCAAATACTAATTCCGTTATGAAAAAACTTATTTTAGTATCTTTTTTATTTATTTGTGCCAATGGCTTTGCGCAATTACTACAAATCGGTCCACAAATTTCGACCAATATTACCTCTGTAGATGCAAAAAATTTCAGTTCCGATCACACTAATACAGGAATTGGATTTGCAGCATTCGCTCGAGTAAATTTACTGCTTTTTTATGCTCAAGGTGAATTTGGATACGCCAAAAACAATTTTAGCGTCTACCAAGATGGTATTGGCGAAACCGAATTTAAATTGGCAGGCACAGATGCTACGCTCATAGCAGGTTACAAACTGATTCCGCTTGGAAAAGCTGGAAACGTCAGACTTTTTGTTGGCTACAATTGGAAAAATTACTCTGATACAAATTCCAATAACAATTTAAATAATATACTATTCGAAAAAAACAATCACAGCGTGCTTGGAGGAGTTGGAGTTGATGTTTGGAGACTTACCTTTGATGTTAGATATCTTGCCGGACTTACTGATATAGATGCTTCTGTGGGGGAAATAAAAACTGGAGTAACAAACCTATCACTAGGATTTAAATTTTTATAAAATATAAATCATAAAAAAAGGGAATCTATTGATTCCCTTTCTATGTCTTATTTAGATCTTAACATAATAACTTTCTTCGTTATTAGTTTTGATCTTTTCTATACCTTCTTCTGTTTTAATGGCTACTTTAATAACATGAAGTACATTTGATTGTTCGTCAATACTACAATTCCAAACTGTTCCGTCAGAAAGTATAATTTCAGAAAAAACAGATACGGCACTGTCTTTGTCATTATAGACTAATTTTTCTGTTTTTATAAGTTTCTTCACTTTTGTGTTCTTATCAACTTCATAAAACAGTATCTCATTTTCTTTAATTTCGACGATTTCGTCAAAATCAGATTGATTAGTATTATTTTCTGAAACTGCAGACCAAACTGGCTGGCTTCCCGTTTTTTTCCAAGTTCCAAGAGCATGGCTTAAGATTTCTTCTCTTAGAAGCTTACGCAAAGTATCTACTTTCTTAACAGCTTCTAGTCCAATTTCATTTTCAGGTTTAATTTTTGCTGCTAAAGAAAACAAATCTATCGCTTTAGCATAATCGGCTTTTTTATAATAAGAAATAGCCAATTCATATTTGTTTTTTTGAAACGCGGCTTTTTGATCATTCTGGCCAAAAAACGGAAAAGTAGTTAGCAGAACAATCAGGACAATTGTCTTTTTCATTAAATTCTTGTAGGTTTTTTTTTGTTTTTGCAAACATAAATTATTTTCCACAATCTTTCTTACGGTTTTCCGTATTCTTGAATATTTATAATTATTATAAATAAAAAACCGACACTTCTCTATAAAAAAGTGTCGGTTTTAGACATTTATTGAAGTTAATGCAACTATTTAACAAGAAGAGTATTGTTTTCTGGTGTTGCATCCATAAAAATTCCGTTAACTAACTCAATTTTTTCTATTTTTTTTGAGCTTTTCAAAAATACTTTAGCCGTTTTTTGATTTTTCTCCCAAATAGCTGGAGTTTGATGAACCGTTGCTGTCGATTTATCAGCATAAGTAATCACAACATCAAAAGGAATTGCAAAGCCTCCAACATTTTCTACTGTTATCACTTTCTTGTCAGGAGAAAAGCCTTTTATAGCAATATCTAAGTAATTATTAGTAAAGAACCAATTATTAAAAAACCAATTCAAATTTTTACCTGTTGAGGTATTAAATGCATTAAAATAATCCCAAGGAATTGGATGTTTTCCGTTCCAAATATCCATATAATCGTGCAGTGCTTTTTTAAATACATCTTCTCCAAGCAAATCTTTTAGAGCCAAATAAGAAAGAGAAGCTTTGCCATAAGAATTATTGCCATAACCTGCACCAGAAACTTGTGTAGACATTGTTATAATAGGCTGATCTTGTTCTGCAGATCTATCGCTAATATAATTTTTTACTCTAAATGCTTTATAAAATTTATCTGCAGCTTCTTTACCATGTTCGGCAATTCCAATTAAATATTCAAAAGTTGTGGCCCAACCTTCATCCATAAAAGCGTAACGCGTTTCATTGATTCCCATATAAAAAGGAAAATAAGTATGTGCTACTTCGTGGTCCTGAACCAATTGAGCGAATTTAGCATCTCCCATCTGCGAATCGTTACACATCATCGGATATTCCATATCGGCAAAACCTTGAAAAGCCGTCATTTTAGAAAACGGATACGGAACTCCAGGCCAATTGTTAGAAAACCAGTCTAAAGCATACTGATTGTTTTTTACTGAATTTACAAAATCGGTTCCCTTAATATCATAAGCCGCCTGAACACTCGCACGGCGATTTGTTTTTTTATCAACCACAACACTGCTGGCATCCCATAAATAATGGTCGCTTAAACCAAAAGTCACATCTGTAATATTTTTAGCTTCAAATTTCCAAACATTCCAGTCGTATTGTTTGGTTACGATACCGCTTTTCATTTCTTGTTCGTTTGCAATATGCAGAATTTCGTCTGTTGTGTACGATTTCTTTAAGCGTGAAGCAAATTCAGGCTGTAAAACCTCGTCTGGATTTAACAAATCTCCAGTTGCATACACCACATAATTTTTTGGCGCTTTTACAGAAAAAACATAATCATTAAAATCGTTGTAAAACTCCTGACGGTCTGTGTGGGGTAATCTGTCCCAACCATTATAATCGTCGTAAACAGAAATGCGAGGATAACTATATGCTACAAAGAATGTAGTTTCGTCAATCTGCCCTTCTCGACCGCTTTCTTTAGACAAAGGATAATTCCATTGAATATTTATAATTGTTTTGGAATGTGGCAAAATCGGTTTTTGCAATTTCACGTTTCCAACAGTACCCCAATTTTTAGCGTCTTCTTTATACACTTCGTTTTCTATTTTTAATGAAGTAATCGTTAATCCATCACTTAAAAAATCTTTGCTTACTTCACCGCCTCTAGGAGAAGAAGGTTTATGAAGATTATTTACAAAACGAATAACTAAATTTTTCAGAGTGTCTTTGCTATTGTTTTCGTAGATAATACTTTCTGTACCTGAAACCAATCTGGTTTTAGGATCAACAGAAATTTCCATGTTGTATTTTCCTCGGTTCTGCCAGTAGTTCGTGCCAGGTTTTCCGTCTTTAGAACGGGTTCCTTTTTCATAGGCTTTTTTTATGTTTCTAGGCATATAAAGTTCTTGGGCAAAAATATTTTGGGCAAAAAGAACAAATGCTATTAATGCAAATTGCAAAAATTTCTTTTTCATAAATAATACTTAGGTGTTTTAAATTATTTTTTAGATAACTATTAGTGGAGATTTTTTTTTGAATGTTACAAAGTTAATTATTAATTGTAAAGTATAAATTATGAATTATGAATTGTAAAAAAACCTTAGTCCCTCAGAACCTCAAAAAAAAACCGTCTGTCACCAAAAAGCAACAGACGGCATCTATAATTAATATATAACCTTTATGACTACAAAATATAATCAGTATTAATAAAATTCGATTCCTTGCTATTTAGCAATTCTTGCAGAATCTCATTATTATAATCGATATCTTTTGAAGCGACAAATGTACGTATTGAGAAGGAACGCAAAGCATCTGGAATACTCAAAGTTCCTACAGCAGAATCTTTTCTTCCGGTAAACGGGAAAGCATCTGGGCCTCTCTGGCAAGAACTGTTGAGGTTTACTCGGCAAACTAAATTTACGAGCGAATCAATAAGCGGCGCCAATGTTTTAATGTCTTTTCCAAACAAACTTACTTGCTGTCCGTAATTAGATTCTGCCATGTCATGAAGCGGCTCTTTGATATCGCTGAAAGAAAGTATAGGAACAACTGGTCCAAACTGCTCTTCATGATATACGCGCATTTCTTTGTTTACTGGATATAAAACAGCAGGGAAAATATAATTCTCTGTATGTTTTCCTCCTTTTTCATTGATAATTTTTGCTCCTTTAGAAGTTGCATCATCAATTAAACCTTGAATATATTTTGGCTTATCTGTTTCTGGAAGTGGCGTTAAAGAAACTCCTTTTTCCCACGGATTTCCAAAAGCCAAACTATCCACTTTTTCAGCAAAACGTTTGTTAAATTCATCTCTAATAGATTCGTGCACGTACAACACTTTTAAAGCCGTACAACGCTGCCCGTTAAAAGACAAACTTCCTGTAATACATTCTTGAATAGCCAAATCTAAATCGGCATCTGGAAGAATAATCGCTGGATTTTTAGCCTCTAAACCTAAAATCAATCGTAATCTGTTTTTGTTCGGATGCTGATCTTGTAAAGCAATCGCCGATTTACTGTTTCCGATTAATGCTAAAACATCAATTTTACCCGATTTCATAATCGGAGAAGCGACTTCTCGCCCTCTACCGTAAACAATGTTAATTACCCCTTTTGGGAAACTGCTTCTGAAAGCTTCTAATAATGGCGAAATACACAAAACGCCGTGTTTAGCAGGTTTTAAGATTACGGTATTTCCCATAATCAAAGCTGGAATCAGCAATGAAAAAGTTTCATTTAGAGGATAATTGTATGGTCCAAGACATAAAACAACACCAAGAGGTCCGCGGCGAATCATGGCGTTTACTCCCTGCACTTTTTCAAAATGCGAACTGCGTCCGTTTAATTCTTTATAACTAGCAATAGTATCATAAATATATTCTACCGTTCTGTCAAATTCTTTTTGCGAATCTCCTAATGATTTTCCAATTTCCCACATTAAGTATTTTACCACTTCTTCACGGGTTTCTTTCATCTGGCGCACAAAATTTTCCATGCTTTTAATACGGTCAGCAACTTTCATTGTTGGCCATAAACCCTGTCCCATATCGTAGGCAGCAGTTGCAGCCTCAACAACTTCGGCCGCTTCTTTTTCTGCCATAAAAGGAATAGATCCTAATAAAGTCGGCGTATATTTTTCTGTTGAAGAAATTGTAGAAAACACAGGTGTGGTTTGCCCTGTCCATTGTTTCAATTCTCCATTCACAAGATAAGTATCTTGATTTTTCAGCTCTTTAATCTGATATTCTTCTGGTATAAAACTCATAATTTGGTTGTTTAATAGTCTGGTAATTTTATTTTCAAAATAAAAAAGAGGCTTTTGTGTGCCTCTTCTTCAACTTACGGTTGTACTGTTTCGCCTTCCCAATCCAGGATTCCTCCAAGCAGATTGTAAGCATTTTCTATACCCAATTCGTTCATAACCTGACAAGCTTTTGCACTTCTTGCCCCAGAACGACAGTATACATAATAATTTTTATTTTTGTCTAATTCTTCAATTTCATAAATAAATCCCTGCCCTTTATTAATATCAATATTTAGAGCATTTTCAATGTAGCCATCATTAAATTCGTCTGCTGTTCTTACGTCCAGTATAACGGCATTTTCGTCAGCTTCTAACTGAGCAACCCAATCTTCTTGTGATAAATTCATAATAAAATGTGTTTTTGTAAAATTACGACGTTTCTTCTTATAAAAAACGTACCAAATGCGATTTCGATTATTATTCTCAGAAAACGTTTTAGAGAAAGTATTATAATCAGTGATTTACAAATTTAGTTACTATTTTTAAAAATTCAGCCTACAAAATCGATAGAAAATAGGATTTTTTAATTTATACAAAATTAATCTTAAATCCAGTTTTATAACAATTATTCCAATTTCAAACCATTATCTTTGTAAATAAATACAATTTTTAATTCGATTTTGATTTTTTTTCGTCACGACCCGAGTGATAACGAACGGGCGAAGCAATTACACAATTCACAAATTACTTTTTTGAAATTGATGTATTAGAATAAAAAAGAATAAATAATTTTAAAATATTTTTTGCCATAAAATTCAGAAACCGACACTAAATCAATTGGTGAAAATTTGTGTAATTGCTTCGCCCGTTCGTTATCACTCGGGTCATGGCAACAAAAAAAGAACAAATGCAACATTCCTTAAAAAATATATTTCCAAATTTCTCCCACGAACTTATTGCTACTATTGAAGAAAACGGAAGTCTTCAGGATTTTGAAGCCGGAACAGTTTTAATGCGTACCGGACAGTACATTAAAAATACTGTTTTGATTATTAAAGGAAAAATCAAAATCTATCGCGAAGGCGAAGACGGAGGCGAGTTTTTAATGTATTATTTGCAGCCTGGTCAAGCCTGTGCTATCTCGATGATTTGTACCGCTAAAAGCGAAAAAAGCCAGATTATGGCCAAAGTTGTCGAAGAAGTGACCGTAATGATGATTCCGCTGCAATTGATGGACAAATGGATGATGGAGCATCGTTCTTGGTACGAATTTGTAATTGAAACGTACCGAAGCCGTTTTGAAGAAGTTCTCGAAGTCGTTGATAATATCGCTTTCCGCTCTATGGATGAAAGGTTAGAATTTTACTTAAAAAGACATTCTGATGCCTGCGGATGTTCTGAAGTGAATTTATCGCATCAGGAAATTGCAACAGAACTTAATACTTCGCGTGAAGTAGTTTCTCGTTTACTCAAAAAAATGGAACAGCGCGGTTTGGTAAAACTCAACCGAAACCAAATTGAATTATTGAAATAGTTGTTAGCCACGAATTACACAAATTGCACTAATTATTTGTTGCGCTAAATTTCACTAATTCTAAACTTTTTTTTGCCACAGATTAAAAAGATTAAACTGATTTTTATTTAGAAGTAGAAAAAAATCCTAACAATCCCTTTAATCTGTGGCTAAAAACTTTACTTCTGTCAGTTCGAGCGGAGAACCGACAAAGCATTTCGACTTCGCTCAATGTGACAAAAACACAAACTAATTTTCGACATCATAAAAAAATTAGTAAAATTCGAGAAATTCGTGGCAAACAAAAAACTTCTGTCAGTTTGAGCGGAGTCGGGAACCGACAAGCATTTCGGCTTCAAAAAATAATTCGTGAATTCGTGGCGGAAAAAACTCTTCTGTGATAAATGTTACTGTAGGTTTCTAATTTCCGAAGCAACTTTGCATCAAAACAAATGCAATGGAATATTTAGGGTATTTTGCCTCCATCATAATCGGAATCACACTTGGCTTAATTGGCGGTGGCGGCTCTATTCTAACTATTCCTATTTTAGTTTATTTGTTTAAAGTAAATCCAGATCAGGCAACCTCCTATTCTCTTTTTATTGTTGGAATAACCGCCATGTTTGGAAGTTACAGCCATTATAAAATGGAAAATCTGAAACTGAAATCAGCTTTATATTTTGCTTTTCCATCTGTGATATCGATTTTAATAATTCGTGAAGTTATATTTCCGCAAATTGCTGCAACATTATTTTCTGTTGCCTCTTATACGGTTTCAAAAGATTTTCTGATCATGATTATCTTTTCTATCCTTATGATTACAGCGGCTATTTCGATGATTAAAAAAAATCAGTCCGAAATAAAGTCAGTCGAAACCAATTATTCACAACTCAGTTTTATTGGCTTTTTGGTTGGAATTGTAACGGGTTTTCTGGGCGCTGGCGGCGGATTTTTAATTATTCCTGCCTTGCTTTTTTTTGCCAATCTACCTATGAAACAAGCTGTTGGGACTTCATTATTAATCATTACTATTAATTCAACCATAGGTTTTGCTGGCGATTTGTATATCGGAACGCCTATAAACTACACTTTCTTGTTAAGCGTCTCAGCAATGGCCTTAATCGGAATGTTTATTGGAAGCCAGCTTTCTAAAAAAATTGATGGCGCAAAATTAAAACCTCTCTTTGGATGGTTTGTTCTCATTATGGGATTTTACATCATTGCAAAAGAAGTTTTGTTTTAAAACTTAAAAGCGTCGCAATGTGCTTTTTAATTTGAATACTTTTGAATTTAGTTTTTACTTGTAGAGTAATCTTTGTCAAAGTTTTATACTTTGACAAAGATGAAACTAAAACTTTCAAAGCTCTCCAAATTTATTTTTATAACGGCTAAGCTCTATTTCGGTTTTATTCAAGAGTTTTTCCAACAATTGAATCTTATCTTCATAAAGCTCTTTCAGAATAGAAGTGCTATCTGTATTTATCATAATACTTCCGTTATTATTTCCTGTTATTTTATTATAATTAGTAAAATATTTGTCATAATCGAAAGTAATGATATCCTCTACACTTACATCTAATATTCTGCCTATTTCAACTAGTTTTTCATAACTCAGAGAAGTTTTTCCTTTTTCGATTTTGCTATAACCCGCCTGAGTTACGCCTAATCTTTCTGCCATATATTCCTGAGTGTAATTTTTTAATTCTCTAATGTTTCTAATCTTGTTTTTAATTGTTGCGGCCATAATTTTTGTTTCTGATTTGGGGTCATGTATAGTCAAAACAGCCAACCGTTACATTATAACGGCATAACTATACTTATTTTTGGGTATGGATAAAGCTACTGCAAAATGAAAATATCACATAGCGTTTTGTTAATTTTTTTTTCTTTCTGGCAATAAAGTAACCGTATATCCGAGTTGCCATTATGAACAAAATATCATAATGGAAAACATCAAATACAAACATCTCTGATTTTTCTTAAGCAGTTCTCTTTATACTGCGTTCAAACTGAAGATCTAAATAATAATCAATCTGCTTACCAACCAATGCACGGTCTTCTGGAGCAATTTTAGTTCTTATTTCATTTTGGTAAATATCTTTAACAAAAATAAAATATACAAACTCTGCCTTATTACCAAACCGGGCAATGATAATAAGAGTATAACATAAAAGCGCCGGAATAATATAATATAAGTCCATTAAGTTGGAAAATATCATACAGTAGTATGTGGCAATGGTTACGGCTATAAAAGCGCCGTTTTCAAGAAAATATTTTCTCTTTTTTTTAAGCAGTCCTAGTTCTTTAATTTCATCAAACTGATACTGCCAATTCTTAGATTTGTAACGAAATCTAACCTTGTCGGAAAAAATTGTTAAAGGCATAATAATTAGTAGGTAAAAATAGATTTAATTTTTTGGTAAAAATCAATTTCTAAAAATTCTTAGGGGGAAAAATTCTTAGATACGCAATATTAAGCATTAACTTCCTTTTTTTCTTACAATCAGCATTATAGAATATAACTATAAGTTGTAATTAAATCTTTTATAAAAGTTATCTTATGTTTATTTATTAGAAAATAAATTAATTCAGAAGATTAATTTGGGCGTTTTCGCCGCGGCGAACGGACTATCCGCTAAATTCCCGATTAACAAAAACTACAGCTAAAAAGCCTTGTTTTTCTAAATCGGGAGATACCGCTCCTATCTCTAACGCAATTTTGATAATTAGAAGTTTTTCGTTTTAAATCAATTTTGCCAAATTTAAGGTCACACAAAATAAATATTTAAATCTGATTTTATTCCTTTATAATTTTTCAGAAACTCACTTGAATTTACAGCAATCTGTTTCGCACTTTCTTTATGATCATGAATCAATCTATAAACTTTTCCTTTTTTATCAATTGCGATATAGTTTCCATCTTCCATATCCAAAATAGTATAATAAAACTTCTCATCTATTTCTATTTCAAAAGTATCTTCTAATTCTAGAAATCCTTTTTGTTCTTTACTCAAAGCTTCTAAAATTTTTGCTACAATTCTAGCATCTGGATTGTCAACTTCAATATTTCTAGTCTTCAAATCTTTTTTAATTAAAGAATTAAAATCAAAATCCTTATGAAAAGTTTTAGGATTTTCAACTTTAATTTCCCTTAAACGATTACTTTGGTAAATTAATTTAATTTCTTTTAGTTCTTGACTATTTTTCTCGACAAGATATACTCCTGATAGTTCAAAATAATTCGGTTTACATCTTATTACGTCTTCACCTTCTTTCAGAATGTACGATTTCCAGTCTATTAGAATACCGATGTTTGAAAAATCAATTTTCAATCCGCCTTTCCACAAACAATCCTTTATTTTTGGGAATTCTGGCGCAATTAATTCTGCTATTTTCAATTCTAACAAAGCAATATCTTTTGCTCTTGTTTTTTGTTTGAATAAGTTTATCATAATTAAATCAATGTTTTTAGAATTAAAAAATACCTCGATTTACATTCATAATATTTTTTTGAATTGCCTCCAGCTTCAGCTGGAGGTTAACAAATGTATACAAAAAAGGCTTTAGCCAAAATTGTGAAGTTTGGCTAAAGCCCAATTCGAATTTAATCAAAAAACCTCCAGTTAAAACTGGAGGCAATTCATTCTATATTAAGATAACAATTCGTGTTATTTTCAACTATAAAAATTCAATAATCAGAATCATTTAATCAAAATAAAATTCGTGAATTCGTGGCTATCAAAAAAATCAATGTTCCCCATACCCAATATCATCCATTTTCCCACTGAAAACGCGATATTGAATAATAAAATAAACAATAACTAAAGCTAAAGCCACAAAAAACCAGCTCAAACCTGCATTTAAACCATATGCATGAGCGGCGGTATTGTAAATCGTCAACGACGGATTTACTTTATTAGTTGAAGGCAAAACATTTGGAAAAATAGAAACCGCTGTAGAAGCGAATCCGCCAAGGAGAAACAAGGTTGAAAATACAAATCCGTGCCCATCTTTTTTGAAGGAACGCACTTTGAATAAACCTATTATTCCAACAAACGTCATTATCGGAAAAAACCATAAAATCGGATTTTCAACAAAATTGTGAAATGGTTTTGGTTCAATAAAATGCCAAATTTGCAACGAAATACACACCAAAACCAAAAGGACAATATTCAATACAAAAACTACTTTTTTAAGTTTTTCATTTAAAGACGAATTCGTTTTATAAATAATCCAGTTTGCGCCGTGAATCGTCAAAGCGACAACGCTCACAATTCCCAAGAAAAGTGTAAACCAATCGATAATTCCCAATTCATTGGCCTGCGGACTAAAAGTTGGATTCCATAAAGGCAGAAAGAAATAATGTGCTTCTTGTGTGGAAACGCCATTTTGCACCATTCCGAGATTCACGCCGCGAACAATATTTCCTAATGCGATTCCGAAAAACAAAGCCAAAAGTAAACTCGCAATCCCGAAAGCTTTATCCCAAATGGCTTCCCACATGTGGTTATGAATTTGTCCGCGCATTTCCAATCCAATTGCACGGAAAATCAGAAGCCATAAAATCATGATTAAAGGCAAATAAAATCCGCTGAAAGAAGAAGCATATAAAGTCGGAAAAGCAAAAAACAAAACGCCTCCAGCTGCAATCAGCCAAACTTCATTGGCATCCCAAAACGGACCAATGGCACTTGTAATTGCTTTTTTATCTTTTTCTGTATCGGCAAAAAATAAATGAATAATTCCTGCACCAAAATCATAGCCGTCTAAAACCAAATAGACAGCTAGAATTCCCATTAAAACTACGTACCAAAAAAATTCCATACTTATATTTTTTCTGTTGAAAGTTCCACTTTATGCGGTCCTTTATTGATAATTTTTCCAACTAAAAGCAAAAACAGCATTCCGAGTAAAAGGTATAAACCGATAAAACCCAATAAAGTAAATAAGGTATTTCCTGAAGAAACTGTTGGCGAAGCCCCTTCTGCTGTTCGCAATAAATTGTAAACCAGCCACGGCTGTCTTCCTAATTCTGCTGTGTACCATCCTGTAGTATTGGCAATGTACGGAAACGGCATCATGAACATTAGCGACCATAAAATCCATTTGGTTTGGAATAATTTTCCTCTAACTAACTGAAAAAGCGAAATCACCATCAATCCAATAAAAACAGTTCCGAGTCCGACCATAATATGATACGCATAATACAATCCCGAAATATTAGTTGGGTGCAGATCTTCTTCAAACTGATCTAAACCTTTAATTTCCTGATCCCAGTTTCCGTAAGTCAGGAAACTTAAAATATTAGGAACGGCAATTTTATTGTCTAGTTTCTTGTCTTTTACATCGGGCTGACCAATTAAAACAATTTCTGAACCTTTTTTTTCAGTATGAAAAATTCCTTCCATAGCGGCAAAAGTAACAGGCTGATATTTCACTACATTTTTTGCCAATAAATCTCCTGTTGGAACTGCAACGATTACACTCGAAATTAATCCGAAGATAACGCCTGTTTTAAGGAATAATTTCCCAAACGAAACATTTTTATTACTCAAAATATAGAAAGCGCCAATTCCCGCAACGACAAATGAACTCGTTACCAAAGAAGCAGCTTGATTATGCAAATAAGAAGGCCAAAGCCATGGATTTAGAAACAAAGCTTTAAAATTAGTAAGCACAAATTTTCCGTTTTCCAAAATTTCATAACCCACAGGATTCTGCATCCAAGAATGTGTTGCAATAATTAAATATCCGCTGGCCCAAGAACCAATCATGATTAACAATCCGGTTACAAAATGCCATTTATGTCCGAGAAGTTTTTCTCCAAATAAAAAGATTCCTAAAAAGGAAGATTCTAAGAAAAACGAAAACATTCCTTCCATTGCCAGAGTCTGACCAATGATTCCACCTGTTAATTCGGAGAACTTGGCCCAGTTGGTTCCAAACTGAAACTCCATCGGAATTCCCGTTACAACGCCCATCGCAAAATTGAGAGCGAAGATTTTCATCCAAAAATGGGTGGCGTGATTGTATTGTTCGTCTTTAGTTTTTAGAAATTTCCACTTGAAGTACACAATGATGAGCGAAAGACCCATTGTAAGTTGTGGAAAAAGATAATGAAAAGTAATGGTGAACGCGAACTGCATTCGGTCATAAAAGAGCATTTCTTCCATAAGGTAATTTGTTTATGAAGTTCCACAAATTTACCCATTAAAACCCGAATTAACGTCCTAAAAAAAGAGTTTATTTTAATTTTTTAAACCATATAAGTGATATAAGTAAATATAATTTTTGCGCAAAACTAAAATGGACTTATATAACTTATATGGTGAAATTTTTATTTCTCTAAAATTCCTTTTTCAACGCTTTCGTTAATTAAACCTTCGGCGTAATTCCAGATTGATTTTGAGCCATTTTTTATAACGCTTTTCTTTTCGTAGACTTTATCGTATTTCACTCCAAACTCTTTCCATGTTCCGCCGTTGTTGGAGGTGTTCTGCAAAAGAGGTTCTAATCTGTCCATCGATTTGGCAAATTTGGCTTCGTTGGTTTCTCCAGCTTCAAATTCTTCCCAGATGGAAATAAATTCTTCTTTTTGTTTTTCTGGCAGAAGTCCGAAGATTCTATTTGCGGCTAAACGTTCTTCATCGGTATTCGAATGATTTTTTACGGTATCATAAATGAAAACATCGCCTGCGTCGATTTCTACAATATCATGAATCAAAACCATTTTTACGACTTTCAAAACATCAATTGGTTCGTTAGAATGTTCTGCGAGAACAATTGCCATAAGCGCTAAATGCCAACTGTGTTCGGCGTCATTCTCGCAACGATCGCTATTGAATAATTTGGTCTTACGCTGAATGTATTTTACCTTATCAATTTCTTTTATAAAAGCAATTTGATCTAATAAATCCTGTGTATTCATTTTTATGGTTTTAGGAAAAAAGCAAAATTACGTAGTTTTTTAACCATATAAGTGAAATAAGAAAATTTAAGACCATAATAATTTTAGCCAATCTAAAATGAACTTATATTACTTAGATGGTAAAATTATTTTTTTACACAAAAACCTAATTTCTGTAACATTAGTCACCCAATTTATTAAAAAACAAAGTTACCTTTGTATCCCATCATTTTACAATATTGATCATGAAAATAGAACAAATTTACACCGGATGCCTAGCACAAGGTGCCTATTATATCACTTCAAATGGCGAAGCGGCCATTATTGATCCGCTTAGAGAAACCCAGCCTTACTTGGATCGTTTGGAACGTGACGGAGTTAAGCTGCAATATATTTTTGAAACACATTTTCACGCCGATTTCGTTTCTGGACATGTGGATTTAAGTAAAGAAACCGGAGCGCCAATTGTTTACGGTCCAAATGCTGCCTGCGAATTTGACTGTGTTTCTGCAAAAGACGGACAGGAATTTAAAATTGGAAAAATAACCATAAAAGTTTTGCATACTCCGGGTCATACTATGGAAAGCTCTACTTTTTTGTTAATTGATGAAAACGGAAAAGATCACGCTATTTTTTCTGGAGATACTTTATTTATTGGCGATGTCGGTCGTCCGGACTTAGCTCAAAAAGCGGCGGGAATGACACAAGATCAATTGGCGGGAATTTTATATCATTCGTTAAGAGATAAAATCATGACTTTGGCCGATGATGTAATCGTTTATCCTGCGCATGGTGCGGGAAGCGCTTGCGGAAAAAACATGAGTAAAGAAACTGTTTCTACTATCGGAAATCAGAAAGCGACAAACTATGCTTTGCGCGCTAATATGACCGAAGAAGAATTTATAAAAGAAGTGACAGACGGTTTACTGCCTCCTCCAGCCTATTTCAGCATGAATGTGGCGATGAACAAACAAGGCTACGAGAGTTTTGAAACGGTTCTTCACAACGGAATGAAAGCCATAAATGTAACAGAATTTGAAGCTGTTGCAGAAGAAACTGGAGCATTAATTCTAGATACAAGAAGCGCTGCCGATTTCAGCAAAGGATTTATTCCACAGTCAATTAATATCGGAATCAATGGTGATTTTGCTCCATGGGTTGGAACTTTGATTGCTAATGTAAAACAGCCTATTATTCTGGTTACAACCGTTGGAATGGAAGAAGAAACGGTGACTCGTTTAAGCCGTGTTGGTTTTGATACTATTATAGGTCATTTAGATGGTGGCTTTGAAGCTTGGCAAAAGGCAGGTTTCGAAATTGATACCGTAAACCGAATCACTGCTGAGCAATTTGCAAATGATTTTAAATTCGGCGAAGATAAAGTGGTTGATATTCGCAAAGAAACCGAATACGAAGCAGAACATATAGACGAAGCGTACAGCAAACCTTTGGCTTATATTAATGACTGGGTAAAAGATATTAATCCGAATGAGCATTTTTACCTGCATTGCGCCGGAGGTTACAGAAGTATGATCGCTGCTTCTATTTTACAAGCAAGAGGTTTTAGAAACTTCTCTGAAGTAGAAGGCGGCTTCGGAGCAATTTCAAAAACAAATGTTCCAAAATCAGATTTTGTCTGCCAAAGCAAAGTTTTAAAAGCGTAATATATTTTCACCATATAAGTCATGTAAGTTCATTTTAGTTGGGGCGTAATTTCAATCGCTTATATTAACTAGATCATATAAGAATTCTACACATCAGCTTAAAATTACTTATATCACTTATATGGTTTTGAAAAAAAAATTTTAATTATGAGTATATTAGAAATCATTAAAGAACCTTGGCCTTGGTATGTTGCGGGTCCGTTGATTGGATTGACTGTTCCAATTTTATTAATTATCGGAAATAAATCTTTTGGGATTAGTTCGTCGCTTCGCCACATTTGTGCGGCTTGCATTCCTTCAAATATTTCGTTTTTTAAATACGATTGGAAAAAAGAAAGTTGGAATTTATTTTTTGTTTTTGGAATTTTCATTGGTGGTTTTATTGCTGCTTATTTCCTGACTAATCCAAATCCGGTTGAAATTGCTCCTGAATTAGTAGCCAAATTAGCGACTTACGGAATCACAGATCACAGCGGTTTAGTTCCTGCTCAATTATTTTCTTGGGAAAGTTTATTAACGCTTCGCGGATTTATCATGATTGTTGTAGGCGGATTTCTGGTTGGTTTCGGAACACGTTACGCGGGCGGATGCACGAGCGGACATGCGATTATGGGATTATCAAATTTACAATGGCCTTCATTAGCAGCAACAATCTGTTTTATGATTGGCGGTTTTATAATGGCACTTTTGATTTTACCTTTTATTCTTTCACTTTAAAATTTCAAAAATGAGTTTAGAAAATAAAAATACAGATGGCGAAGGAATCAACGCAAGTCAGAAAAAAGAAAATGCATTCGCAAACCTAAAATATTTAATCGTTGGAATCTTTTTCGGAATTGTATTCGTAAAAGCAGAAATCATCAGCTGGTTTAGAATTCAGGAAATGTTTAACCTTGAATCATTCCACATGTATGGTGTAATTGGGTGTGCTGTTTTTGTTGGATTAATTTCAGTTCAATTAATTAAAAAATTCAATATTAAAACTCTTGACGGAGAAAAAATAGAAATTCAGCCAAAGACTTTCAGCAAAGGACAAATCTACGGCGGATTATTATTCGGTTTTGGATGGGCAATTACTGGAGCTTGTCCTGGGCCACTTTTCGCGCAGATTGGAACTGGCGCAACGGTAATTATTGTTACTTTATTAAGTGCTATTGCTGGAACTTGGTTTTATGGATTGATTAAGGATAAACTTCCTCATTGAGATTTTTGTTAGAGGTTTCAGGTTTCAAGTTGATTTAACATAAATAACAAACCCGACAGGTTTTAAAAACCTGTCGGGTTTATCTTTTAGAATAGATGTTTTTTTTTTGCAAACTAATTTTATTTAAAGTAATAAAAATCGTATGTTTATATTTCAAAAAACTAACTAATTTATAGATGTCAGATAAAGAAAAACCGCAGCAAAGACCACAACCACAGCCAAGACCACAGCCAAGACCTAATCCTGATAGAGGTTTAGAGCAAAAAGGAGTACCAAGACCTCCTAAAAGGTAACTATAAAAAATATGAAAGTAAAAATCAAACCTAAAAACATAAAAACCATGCTTGTATAATTTAGCGTTGTTGTTAGGTTTGAAAATCTTTCCGATTCTTTATCATAGTTATTTTTATCACATTCTAGCTTTGCCATCAATTCGTCTCGATTACTCTGAGTTTTAGTTTCTTCAATTTCAATTTCGCAATCATACATAAGGTAACTTTGTTGATTTGCCTTGTAACCAAATTGCTGAGATATCAAATTAAGGATTATCCCTATTAAGAAGAAAAATGCTGAAAATTTAATTAAATAAAGGCATTCACATATTGTTTTAGTAGAAGCCAAATATTTAATTGTTTCTAAACAAACATATATTCCTGCTCCACAAATTGAGATTATGAGTAAGTCTATTCTTTGAATGCTATAAAACATACCATCCCATGATTGTTTTTTACCTTCTTGTGAATTAGTCATTTAAAAAAAATTAAATTATAGAAATCTATTTTATTAGCAAACTTAAATAAAATGTCTATTAAAAAACAACAGAAGTTTATTACAGTTTAAAAACTTTTTCAAAATCTAATTTCCTTCATCTAAATCTAATTTCGTTTTGTTAAGTTTGCTTTGAACAACATTTCCCAAACAAGCAAACTAAAAATATGATCCGTTCCGAACAGTTATCTCAGTTAGAAAATACAGAAAAATGGGACGTAATCATAATTGGCGGAGGCGCAAGCGGACTCGGAACTGCTATTGATGCTGCAAGTCGTGGCTATAAAACCATTTTATTAGAAGCAGTCGATTTTGCGAAAGGAACTTCGAGCCGAAGCACCAAATTGGTTCATGGTGGCGTACGTTATCTCGAACAAGGCGATATTCATTTGGTTAGAGAAGCATTAAAAGAAAGAGGTCTACTGGCTCAAAATGCCAATCATTTAGTAAAAAATCAATCTTTTGTAATTCCGAATTATCATTGGTTTGGCGGTTATTTCTATACTTTCGGATTAAAGATTTACGATTTATTATCGGGTCGTTTGAGTTTAGGAAGTTCCAAATATCTTTCGAAAAAGAAAACTATTGAATTGCTTCCCAACGTTGAGGAAAACGGATTAAAAAATGGTGTTATTTATCATGACGGACAATTTGATGATTCCCGTTTAGCAATAAACATGGCGCAAACTGCTGTAGAAAATGGCGCTTGTGTTTTAAATTATATAAAAGTTGTCAATTTACTAAAAGACGAGAAAAACCAAATTATTGGAGTTCAAGCTGTCGATCAGGAAAGCGGTATTAAATACGATTTGAAAGGTTCGGCGATCATAAATGCAACTGGTGTTTTTACAAACGCCATTATGAAACTCAACGATAAAGTCTATAAAAAATATATAGTTCCAAGTCAGGGCATTCATTTAGTATTTGATAAATCTTTTCTGCCTGGCGAAAATGCTTTGATGATTCCGAAAACTAAAGACGGACGAGTTTTATTTGCCGTTCCGTGGCATAATCACATTGTGGTGGGAACGACCGATACCTTAATTAAAAAACACAGTTTAGAACCTATTGCGCTAGAAAGCGAAATTGAATTTGTTTTGGAAACCGCTCAAAGATTTTTGTCAAAAAAACCAACACGTGCAGATGTTCTGTCTGTTTTTGCTGGATTGCGTCCGTTGGCTGCTCCAAAAGAAGAAGGCAAAAGCACTAAAGAAGTTTCGAGAAGTCATAAAATTATAGTTTCAGAAACTGGGTTAATTACCATTACAGGCGGAAAATGGACAACCTACCGAAAGATCGCTGAAGACATTATTGATAAAGCAATTAAAACAGGAAAATTACCTAAACGAGAATGCTGTACAGAGCATCTTTCCATTCATGGAAATAAGCTCACTAATTCTTTCGATAGAGAAAATCACCTTTATATATATGGTTCAGATATTTCTAAAATCATTGAATTACAAGAAAACGAACCTGAATTAAAAGAAAAACTGCATCCTAATTATGAATTTACTTTAGCAGAAGCTGTTTGGGCAATACGCTACGAAATGGCGAGGACGGTTGATGATATTTTAGCCAGACGTGTTCGTTTATTATTTTTAGATGCAAGAGCCGCAATTGAAGTTTCGGAAAAAATAGCACGATTAATTGCTAAAGAATTAGGTCACGATGAAGCGTGGATTTCGACAGAAATTTCAAATTTCAGACAAATTGCAAAAGGTTTTCTTCTTTTAGAATTTCAATAAAATGTAAATAACCCTGATTTTAAAAGACTTATCATTTTACCTCTCTTACAAAAGCGCCTTCTAAGCACAAAATCTTTTTAGAACATTTTTTTAGTTTAAATTAAAGTTAAACATCAAAAAATCAGCATATTAAAACAATAAATTACTTTACTTTTATGTTTTTAAAAGTTCAGATTTAGTATGTAGTTCTGAGATTTTTTTATAATTAACAAAAAATTAACACGACACTTGTATATACAACTATTAAAAGATATACATTTGTATATACAAATTATACACTTACGACTATGACAATTGAAGAGGTTATTAAGAGTACGGTTAAGATGGATAATGCGAAAAAAGTTATTCTGAATATCATGTACACGCAAAATGTAGTTCAGGATCATTTCAACGAGTTGCTTAAACCGTATGATTTATCTGGAGAACAATATAATGTGTTGCGTATATTAAGAGGACAAAAAGGGAAGCCTGCCAATATGTGCGTTATACAAGAACGAATGCTTGCTAAAACGAGCAATACAACACGATTGGTAGACAAATTATTATTAAAAGAATTGGTAACCCGAAATGTTTGTCCAGATAACCGAAGAAAAATAGAGGTCTTAATCACACAAAAAGGATTGGACGTTCTAAAAGAATTAGATCCGAAAGTAGATGCGCATGAAAACACATTTGCTGACAATTTGAAACCAGATGAGCTGGTTTTCTTAAATCAATTATTAGAAAAATTTAGAACCAATAAATAAATTTAAATACCATGAGCAATTTCGTAGAAAATCAAAATTGGAGATATGCAACCAAACAATTTGATGCTTCAAAAAAGATATCAGATGCTGATTTAAATACATTAAAAGAGGCCGTTAGATTAAGCGCTTCTTCATACGGATTACAACCTTATAAAGTCGTTATTGTAGAAAATCCAGAAATTAGAGAACAATTAAAAGCTGCGGCTTGGGGACAAGGTCAGCTTACAGATGCTTCTCACCTATTCATTTTTGCAAATGATTTAAACCTTGATGCTGGTTCTGTTGACAAATACATCACTAATATCAGCGAAGTTAGAGGTGTTCCAACAGAAGCTTTAGGCGGGTTCAGCGATATGATGAAAAATGTAATCGCAAATTTATCTGCAGATGCAAAACATATCTGGACCGCAAAACAAACTTATCTAGCTTTAGGAAACTTATTAAACGCCGCTGCTGAATTAAAAATTGATGCAACTCCAATGGAAGGTTTCAATGCAGCAAAATTCAATGAAATCTTAGGTTTCGACAAATTAGGATTAAATGCATCTGTTATCGCTACAGTTGGTTACAGACATGATGAGGACAATTCGCAGCACTTTAAAAAAGTTAGAAAATCACACGAAGAATTATTTATCACTTTATAATTATATTAATCAAATTCAAATTTTAATTTTTAACAACATGAAAAATTTAAAAACAATTGCAATAGCATTATTCGTAGCAGCAGCTGGAATCTCAGTAAACGCTCAAACTAAAAAAATCGACGTAAAAGGATCTACTATCAAATGGGTAGGTAAAAAAGTAACTGGAGAGCACTCTGGAACTGTAAACTTTAAAGAAGGTGCTGTAGTTTTCAAAGGAAAAAAATTAGCTGGAGGTAGCTTTACAGTAGACATGACTTCATTAACTGCTACAGATTTAACTGGAGAATACCAAGGAAAATTAAACGGTCACTTAAAAGCTGACGATTTCTTCGGAACTGACAAATTCCCAACTTCAAAATTAGTTTTCAAAACTGTTAATGCAAAATCTGCTGACGTTTATTCTGTAACTGCAGATTTAACTATCAAAGGAATCACTAAACCAGTATCTTTTGACATTACTGTAAAAGGAAACACTGCTACAACTGCTTTCAAAGTTGACAGAACTAAATATGATATTAAATATGGTTCAGGTAGTTTCTTCGACGGTTTAGGAGATAAAACTATCAACGACGAATTCGAATTGGCTGTAGCTTTAAAATTCTAATATACAAGCCTTACTAATTCAGAAATACAATAAGCCCCAACAGTGCACAACTGTTGGGGTTTTGTTTTTAAAAACTTTCCACAATCTTAACATTCTTAATATTATAATAACACTTTCGTAATAATCATCGGGACTTTGATTAACATACGGCTTCTAATTTTGGGACAATTAAAAAAAATCAAAAACTAGAAATCAAAATCATAGTTATGAAAACAAAATTACGCATTGCTTCTATAATCTTCATTTTCAGCTTTTTCGCACAAGCTCAACAACAGCCAAAAGGAATTACTGGTGCAACTAACTGGATGAATAACTGGACCAACTTTAAACCAGCTATAAATGAATATGATGAAGCAACCAATATAATTGCCGGAACAATCGATAAAGATACAAGATTAGTAAAACGTAATGTTTATCATTTAGTTGGTGTAGTGTATGTTACCAACAATGCTACATTAACTATCGAGCCAGGAACAGTAATTCGCGGAGACGATAAAACCTGTGGAACTTTGGTAATTACAAATGGAGCCAAAATTATAGCTGAAGGTTTAGAAACTGATCCAATTGTCTTTACCTCAGAAAATGAAAAAAACAATAGAAGACCTGGTGATTGGGGCGGAATTATTGTTTTAGGAAAAGCACCTATAAATTCTTTGGGAGGTGTTAACACTTTACCTTTTGACTTAGATCCAACTTTAAATCATTATGGAGGTCAAGATCCAGAAGATAATTCAGGAATTTTGAAATATGTTCGTATCGAATATGCTGGAAGAAAATTAAGCGCTTCTAAAGAATTAAACGGTCTTTCTCTTGCTGGAGTTGGAAGAAAAACTACGGTGAGCAATATTCAGATTAGCTTTTCAAATGATGATTCTTTTGAATGTTATGGAGGAGATTTGAACATGAGCAATTTAATTTCATTTAGAACAACAGATGATGATTTTGATTTTACTCAAGGTGCTCAAATTAATATTAGCAATAGTATTGCAATTCGTCACCCATTTTCATCAGATATTTCAGGATCAAGATGTTTTGAAGTTGATTCATACGAAAAAATTGCTAGCACAGACATGACAAAAAAAATGACCAAAGTAAATGCAAGTAATATTACATTGGTAAATTTAGAAGAAAACAATCAGGGATTGGTTAGAGAATCTGCTTATATTAAAGAAAATACATTTTTCAATTTAACAAACAGTGTAGTTTCAGGCTTTGCTCCTTTTATTTTATTAGAAGGAAATATTGGAAACGGCGAAGCTAATTTATCTAAAATTACTTTTAAAAATATTATTGCAAACAATTGTCAAGGTGAAATTGAAAGTGAATCTGGAAGCAATATTCCTGGTATAAAAAACTTTTATGGCAATCCTGCTTTTGGAATAGAGTATACTAAAATAAAAGTTTCAGAGCTATTTACACTTCCAAACATCAAAGAAAATCCAGATTTTAGATTAAATGTAAACAACACATTAGCTTCTGGAAATTAAAAGATTACAAATGTAGTTTTGATTAAAATTTAACAAATTTCAGAAAATTGAAAAGTTTTTTTTCAATTTTTATATACTCTAATTCAAATTACATTTATATCTTTGTCACATCAAAATAAGATATGAGAACAACAATGAACAATATTTGGTGGTGGAAGAATTTACGTCAGACGTCGTGAACGAAGCTTCCTATGGTATTGTAAAAACTATAAAAATTTAAAGGGCTTGTCATCACGACAAGCCCTTTTTTTTGATCAAAACTGAAACATAAATTAACGAACAACATAAAAACTATATATTTTGAAACCTTTTATTCTTAATACGCATTACAAACAAATTCTGGCAGACACCGTAACGCCTGTAAGCATTTATTTCAAAATAAGAGATAAATTTCCAAACAGCTTGTTGCTAGAAAGTAGTGATTATCACGGTAACGACAACAGTTTCTCTTACATTTGCTGCAATCCGATTGCAACTATAAAAATTGAAAATGAAGTAATCTCAAAAACTTTCCCAGACGGAACTTCAGAGAAAATTTCAATCGATTCTTCAATCAATATTCCGCAGGTAATACAGGAATTTTCAAGCCAGTTTAAATCAGAAAAAAACGATTTTAAGTTTATTAATAATGGTTTATTCGGCTACATTTCTTATGATGCCGTTCGTTATTTTGAGAAAGTTTCGATTGCTAAAAAAGACAATGCGACTTCAATACCAGATGTTTTTTATGCAGTTTATCAAAACATTATTGCCATCAATCACTTCAAAAATGAAGCTTATATTTTCTGCCACAGCATGGACGGAAAAAACAATATTGCAGAAATTGAGCAATTACTGCAATCAAGAAATATTGCTTCTTATAAATTCTCTAAAGAAGGAGAAGGTTTTTCCAATTTAACTGATGAAGAATTTAAATCAAATGTAGCTTTAGCGAAAAAACATTGTTACCGCGGAGACGTTTTCCAATTGGTTCTTTCACGCAGATTTACTCAAGGTTTTAAAGGAGACGAATTTAATGTGTATAGAGCTTTAAGAAGCATAAATCCTTCTCCTTATTTGTTCTTTTTTGATTATGGAGATTTCAAAATATTCGGTTCTTCACCAGAAGCGCAAATTATTGTAAAAAACAGAAAAGCAGAAATACATCCAATTGCGGGAACTTTTAAAAGAACTGGAAATGACGAACGCGATGCGCTTTTAGCCAAAGAACTTTCTGAAGATAAAAAAGAAAACAGCGAACACGTTATGTTGGTTGACTTGGCAAGAAATGATTTAAGCCGAAACGGACATGATGTAAACGTAGAAAAATATAGAGAAGTTCAGTTTTTCTCTCACGTAATTCACTTGGTTTCTAAAGTTACTGGACATTTACACGACAAAGCAACTACAATGCAGGTTGTCGCCGATACTTTTCCTGCAGGAACTTTGAGCGGAGCGCCAAAACATAGAGCAATGCAGTTAATTGAAGAATGCGAAAAAACAAACCGTAATTTTTACGGAGGCGCAATCGGCGTGATGGATTTTGACGGAAACTTTAACCATGCGATTATGATTCGAACTTTCCTTTCTAAAAATCATCAATTGCATTGCCAAGCCGGAGCCGGAATCGTAGCAAGTTCTGATGAAGAAAGCGAAATGCAAGAAGTTTATAATAAGCTGAGAGCTCTGAATACAGCACTTGAAATGGCAGAGAATATTTAAATTTTGTTTCAGGTTTTCTTTGTTTAAAGTTTCAAGTTATTGGAACGCAAAGCAAACCTGAAACCTGAAACTTGAAACAAATCAAAACAAACCATAAAACCACACAAAATCATGAAAAAAGCAGTATCCATTTTAGTTTTAATTATTAGCATGACTTCTTGTAATTCAGAAAAAAAGGAGAATCCGATTGAAGGAACCTGGCGTCTTATATCGGCAGAAACGACCGAAAAAGATTCTACTTTTTCTACTTTCAATAAAAACACCAAAATGATTAAGGTTATAAATGATACACATTTTGCTTTTATGAATCATGATTTGAAAAACGGAAAAGATTCCTTAACGGCATTGTATTTTGCTGGAGGCGGAAAATATACTTTGAAAGACAGTATCTACACTGAAAATTTGGAATATTTTAATAACCGTGATTGGGAAAATGGAAAATTTGAGTTTGTAGTAAAAGTTCAAAACGACACTTTAATTCAAAAGGGAGTAGAAAAAGTAGAAAAATTAGGAATAGACCGAATTATTACTGAAAAGTACGTTCGAGAGAAATAAAAAGAATTGGTTTCAGGTTTTCTTTGTTTCAAGTTTCAAGTTATCAGCAACGTGGAACCTGAAACTTGAAACCTGAAACTTTGAAACAAAATAAGAAAAATGAAAAAAATACTAGTTATAGACAATTACGATAGTTTCACTTACAATTTAGTGCACTATTTAGAAGATTTAAACTGCGAAGTTACGGTTTACAGAAATGATGAGTTTGATATTGATGAAATTGCGTCTTTCGAGAAAATTTTACTTTCTCCGGGACCTGGAATTCCAGATGAAGCAGGTTTACTAAAAGCGGTAATCGAAAAATACAGTCCGACCAAAAGTATATTGGGAGTTTGTTTAGGACAGCAAGCAATTGGAGAAGTTTTTGGCGGAACACTTTCAAATCTGGACAAAGTATATCACGGCGTGGCAACTCATGTAAAAACAGTTGTAGACGACGAAGTTTTGTTTGAAGGTTTAGAAAAAGAATTTGAAGTTGGCCGTTATCATTCGTGGGTTGTAGACACTAACCTTCCAGACGTATTAGAAGCAACTTCGTTTGATGAAAACGGACAGGTAATGTCACTTCGCCATAAAAATTATGATGTGAGAGGCGTTCAATTTCATCCGGAAAGTGTGCTAACACCAAATGGAAAAAAGATGTTGGAAAACTGGGTGAAGAGTTAAGTTTTTGTTTCAAGTTTCAAGTTTCAAGTTTCAAGTTTCAGGTTTCAAGTTTAAAGTTGTAACAACGTGAAACCTGAAACCTGAAACTTGGAACCTGAAACAAAACTAAAAACCTTATCCACTTAGCATCTTAGAACCTTAGTCCCTTAAAAAAATGGAAATATCAATTCTAGAAACTAAAGAAATCAAAATTGAAGACATTTTGGTTTTATAC
The DNA here is from genome assembly GCF_003946915.1 of Flavobacterium ustbae. Classification (GTDB taxonomy): domain Bacteria; phylum Bacteroidota; class Bacteroidia; order Flavobacteriales; family Flavobacteriaceae; genus Flavobacterium; species Flavobacterium ustbae. The sequence goes on along the minus strand of NZ_RPOC01000003.1, from coordinate 45,826 downwards.
AAAGCAAATGAATGGAGTTCGGCAAGTAAACCAAATGAGCTGTATAACGGACTTTTGAATTCTGAAACCTTGATAACAGCTTGGGAAGGCGAGAAATTAGTAGGACTTGGTAATGCTATTTCTGATGGATTCTTGACTGTTTATTATCCGCATTTATTGGTGCTTCCAGATTATCAGGGAAAAGGAATTGGAAAAATGATTTTGGACAAAATGCAGGAGAAATACCGTCACTTTCATATGCAAATGCTCACTGCTGATGGCAAATCAGTGGATTTTTATAAAAAAAACGGATTTGAACGCGCCGGAAAAACAGAACCAATGTGGATTTATCAAGGAAATGAACATTAAAATTTGTTTTAAGTTTCAGGTTTAAAGTTTCAAGTTCATTCAAGACGTGAAACCTGAAACAAATGAAATAAAACCTTAGAACCTTAGCAACTCAGCACCTTAGAACCTTAGAATAAAAAAAATGAAAACAATATTAAATAAATTAATCAATCACGAAGTTCTTTCTAAAGAAGAAGCAAAAAATGTATTGATTAATATTTCAACGGGTCAATATAATCCGAGTCAGATTTCGGCTTTTTTGACTGTTTTTATGATGCGAAGCATTACAATTGATGAACTTTCGGGTTTTCGTGAAGCTTTATTAGAATTATGTATTCGTGTAGATTTAGCCGCTTATAACACCATCGATTTATGCGGAACGGGCGGTGACGGAAAAGATACTTTCAATATTTCGACTTTGGCTTCTTTTGTTTCTGCTGGAGCAGGAATAAAAGTGGCAAAACACGGAAATTATGGCGTTTCTTCTATTTCTGGATCGAGCAACGTGATGGAAAAAATGGGAATCAAATTTAGCAATGACCCTTCATTTTTAGAAAAATGCATCGATCAGGCAGGAATCTGCGTTTTGCACGCTCCCCTATTTCACCCAGCAATGAAAAATGTTGGGCCAATCAGAAAAGAGTTGGCCGTAAAAACGTTCTTTAATATGTTGGGACCAATGGTGAATCCCTCTTTTCCGCAAAATCAATTGGTTGGAGTTTTCAACTTAGAATTAGCGAGAATGTATGCTTATTTATATCAAAATACCGAGGTGAATTTCACCATCTTACATTCGCTTGACGGATATGATGAAATCTCATTAACTGGTCCAACCAAAACGATTTCAAATCGCATGGAAGGAATGTTGAATCCTGAAGATTTTGGCGTTCATCTTTTATCTCAAACCGAAATCGAAGGTGGAAAAACGATTGAAGAATCGGCTCAAATTTTCACGAATATCATTTCAGGAAAAGGAAACGAAGCACAAAATAACGTCGTTTGTGCCAACGCTGCAATGGCAATCGCAACGGTTAACAAATGTTCTCCAAAAGAAGGTTTTGAACTGGCAAAAGAAAGTTTATTGTCTGGAAAAGGACATCAGGCATTAAAAAAATTACAAGAATTAAGTAAATAGTTTTTTGTTTCAGGTTTCATGTTTCAAGTTGTTGGAACGCTAAGAAAACCTGAAACTTGAAACCTGAAACAAAATAAACAATGAATATCTTAGATAAAATAATAATAGACAAAAAACGTGAAGTGATTCTGAAGAAATCGATTATTCCGGTTTCGCAATTAGAAGCTTCGGTATTTTTTGAAAAAGAAACCATTTCGCTTAGTCTGAAATTAAGAGAAAGCAATTCTGGAATTATCGCGGAACACAAACGTCGTTCACCTTCAAAATCAATTATCAACAATAATTTTACTGTTGAAGAAGTGGTAAAAGGTTATGAAAATGCCGGTGCGTGCGGAATTTCTGTTTTAACAGACGGAAAATATTTTGGAGGTTCGCTTGACGATTTACTTTTAGCGAGAGCGTCTGTAAATATTCCGCTTTTGCGAAAAGAATTTATTGTAGACGAATATCAAATTCTGGAAGCAAAAGCACACGGAGCCGATTTAATTTTGTTAATCGCAGCAGTTTTAACCCGTGAAGAAATCAAATCATTGTCTGAATTTGCTAAAAAATTAGGATTAGAAGTACTGCTGGAAGTTCACAATCAAGAAGAATTAGAAAAATCGATTATGCCCACTTTAGACATGATTGGAGTGAATAACAGAAACTTGAAAACTTTTGAAGTAAGCTTAGATTTCAGTAAAGAATTAGCATCAAAAATTCCAGATGAATTTGTAAAAGTTTCAGAAAGCGGCATTTCATCTGTAGAAGCTATTCAAGAACTAAAACCTTATGGCTACAAAGGTTTCTTAATTGGAGAAAACTTCATGAAAACTGACAACGCAGGAGAAGCTGCAACTGAATTTATAAAACAGCTTTAAAGTTTAGCCACAAATTTCACAAATTTTCACAAATTTCTTTTGCCACAGATTAAAAGGATTAAAATGATTAATCTGTGAAAATCTTTTTTAATCTGTGGCAAATAAAAAAAGAAATTAGAGTAATTAGTGAAATTGCTTCGCCTGTTCGCTGTCGCTCGGGTCGTGGCGAAAAAATCAGTACAAAGCTTTGCGAACTTAGCGTTTAACATCATCTATAACAAAAAACCTTAGCGCACTTTGCGTTAAAAAACACACAACAATGAAACTTAAAATTTGCGGTATGAAACATCCAGAAAATATCCTAGAGGTAGGTGCGCTCCTACCCGATTATATGGGATTTATTTTCTGGGAAAAGTCCGCTAGATATTGCAATGGGAATATTCCCGAACTGATAAAAACAATTAAAAAAGTGGGCGTTTTTGTCAATCAGAGTCAGGAAGAAATTTTGGATAAAGTTGAAAAATACAATTTACAAGCCGTTCAGCTACATGGAACAGAATCAGTTGAGTTTTGTGAAACCTTAAAAGAAAAACTTCCAAAGAAAACTGAAATTATCAAAGTATTTTCTGCCGATGAAAATTTTGATTTTGAAGTAATTAAACCTTTTGAAAATGTCTGCGATTATTTTCTGTTTGACACGAAAGGAAAACTGCCAGGCGGAAATGGAACCACTTTCGACTGGAGCATATTAAAAAAATACCATTCGAAAAAGCCTTTCTTTTTAAGTGGCGGAATTGGAATGAATGAATTAAAAGCTATTGAGGAAATTTCAAAAACCAAATTACCCGTTTATGCTATCGATGTAAATAGTAAATTTGAAATCGAGCCAGGGCTAAAAAATAGAAATCTATTAAGCAATTTCAAACGCAAATTTGATGTTGCCAACTTTTAAAATTTTAAAAAATGAGTTTTAACGTTAACGAAAAAGGATATTACGGAGAATTTGGAGGAGCTTTCATTCCAGAAATGCTGTATCCGAATGTAGAAGAATTACGCCAGAAATATCTAAGCATAATGGACGAACCTGATTTTAAAGCAGAGTTCAATCAGTTATTAAAAGATTATGTAGGACGCCCTAGTCCGCTGTATTTTGCAAAACGTTTGTCTGAAAAATACAATACAAAAGTTTACCTAAAAAGAGAAGACTTAAACCATACTGGAGCGCATAAAGTCAACAACACTATCGGACAGATTCTGCTGGCAAAACGTTTGGGTAAAAAAAGAATTATTGCCGAAACCGGAGCTGGACAACATGGAGTTGCGACTGCAACAGTTTGTGCTTTAATGGGAATTGAATGCATCGTTTATATGGGCGAAATTGACATTGCACGTCAGGCACCAAATGTGGCACGTATGAAAATGTTAGGCGCAGAAGTTCGTCCGGCACTTTCGGGTTCACGAACTTTAAAAGATGCTACAAATGAGGCAATTCGTGATTGGATCAACAATCCGGTCGACACACATTATATTATCGGATCTGCCATTGGACCGCATCCTTATCCAGATATGGTAACGCGTTTTCAAAGTATTATTTCAGAAGAAATTAAATGGCAGTTGAAAGAAAAAGAAGGTCGCGAAAATCCTGATTATGTTGTAGCATGTATTGGTGGAGGAAGTAACGCAGCAGGAACGTATTATCACTTTTTACACGAGCCTGAAGTTGGAATTATTGCCGTTGAAGCAGCAGGAAAAGGTGTTGACTCAGGACATAGCGCCGCGACAAGCAAATTAGGAAAAGTGGGCGTTATTCATGGTTGCAAAACCCTTTTAATGCAAACACCAGACGGACAAATTACAGAACCTTATTCTATTTCTGCAGGATTAGATTATCCAGGAGTTGGACCTCTACATGCACATTTAGCACAATCAGGACGCGGAGAATTTTTCTCTGTTACGGATGATGATGCTATGAACGCAGGGCTTCAGTTAACGAAATTAGAAGGGATTATTCCGGCGATTGAAAGTGCGCATGCTTTTGCTGTTTTAGATCAGAAAAAGTTCAAACCTACAGATGTTATCGTAATAAGTCTTTCCGGACGTGGCGACAAAGATTTAGATAATTACATTGAGTATTTTAAATTGTAATAAAAGTTATACTTTTGATGTTAGCGCTTCGGCGATCTGAGATTTATTCTAAACGCTAAAAAATTAACGGGAAATATAATTATTATGGAACTATTATTCTCATACGGAACATTAAGATCAAAACAAATTCAAATGCAGATTTTCAATAAAGTTTTAAGCGGAAGTCCAGATCAGATTCTGGGTTTTAAACTTAAAAGTTTACAGATAGAAGAAGAATTTGGAATGGCAGATTATGTTGTTGCAGTGCCAAGTGAAAGTCTGGAAGATATTATACATGGAGTCGTTTTTGAAGTGTCGAGTTCTGAAATGTTAAAAGTCGACCAATTTGAATCTAATTCATACAAAAGAGTTCAGGTCAAACTAAAATCTGGAAAAACAGCTTGGGTTTATACCGAAAACAAATAATAGAAAATGATTTTAGTAACACACACTAAAATTATTATTGCCTAAAATGTGTTCCTGCAAGGTTTTCGAAACCTTGTAGGCCTCTATTAATTACTTATCAAAATATCTACAAGGTTTCGAAAACCTTGCAGGAGAAAAATATAAAAAATGAACAGAATAACTCAGAAATTACAAGAAGATAAAAAGATACTTTCTATTTATTTTTCTGCCGGATATCCGAACTTAAATGATACGGTGCAGATTATTCAGGATTTGGAAAAAAACGGAGTAGATTTAATCGAAATTGGACTTCCTTTTAGTGATCCTTTGGCAGATGGACCGACAATTCAGGCGAGTTCAACACAAGCGCTTCATAACGGAATGACAACTCAAATTCTTTTTGATCAGCTAAAGAACATCCGCGAAAGCGTAAAAATTCCGTTGATTATTATGGGATATTTTAATCCGATGTTACAATACGGAGTGGAAGCTTTTTGCCAGAAATGCGCCGAAATCGGAATCGACGGATTAATTATTCCAGATCTTCCAGTTGATGTTTATGCAGATGAATACAAAGCGATTTTTGAAAAATATGGTTTAATTAATGTGTTTTTGATTACGCCACAAACTTCAGAAGAGCGTATTCGTTTTATCGACAGCGTTTCAAATGGATTTATTTATATGGTAAGTTCTGCAAGCGTTACAGGATCTCAAGCAGGTTTTGGCGATACTCAAGAAACGTATTTTGAAAGAATTGCCGATATGAATTTGAAAAATCCTCAAATTGTTGGTTTCGGAATTTCAAATAAAGAAACATTTAATCAGGCCACTAAATATGCAAAAGGCGCCATAATTGGAAGTGCTTTTATTAAACATTTATCTGAAAAAGGAAGCGGTAAAATTGCTGAATTTGTTGGGGAGATTCGATAAATAAATTCAAATGAAATATTTTAAAATCTTCATAATTATTGCATCCTTATTCTTGAATATGAGTTGTGACCGTAGCTGGAAGATTTCAGAATTATTTGTTCAAAAAATTGAAAATTCCTCTAAAGTTATTTATAAATATGATGCTTGGGGAGGACGCGATTCATACATATTTGGATATACTATTTTAGATTCAACTCAAGTATTTGATATCAATAATGTTGAATCATTGCCTTTTCAATATTTTGAAACCATTCCAACAAACAAAAACATTTTTGGAGTTATTCCTGAAGAACTTGACGATCAAGTAGCTCCTAAAAAAAACTTTTTCCCCTTGAAAATTAAGAATACTGATGAAAAAGGGATTAAAATTAAAACTAAGATTTTTCAAAATGAAGGTTTTGTACTTAGAAATCAAGGTTATAAAAGATATCAATTTGAAACATTTAAAGAATCTCGCGATAGTATTTTCTTTTATAATTTAAATGACGTTGTGAGTTTTGAACCTGAACATTTAGATATTTTAAAATTCAAAAAAACAAATATTTTCATCAGAACGAAAAGTTCTAGTAGTGTCTCTACAATATCTATTGAAGATCTAAAACTATCACCAAAAGATGAAATTATTTCTAATATCAGATATGATCTGACACCAAAAAACAAAACTGATATTCGATCATTTTCTAATATTGGTATTTTTAAGCAAGTGAAATTACCAAAGAATTAAATTGAAAGCAAACAGCCTGCAAGACTTAGTTTTTCAGGCTTTTTTATGCTTTAGAAACAATTTCAGAACCACAAATCTCGAAACCATTTTATGTTAATATTGTGTTAAAATAAAATTAAACAAGTGTTTAAATTAAACAAGTGTTTAATTTTGCATTCGATTAGAAACACTACTATGTCCAACATCGAATTAAACGACAAAAAAATTCAGATACTTAACGTAGCTGAAAAGCTATTTTCTGATAAAGGTTTTGAGGGTACATCGATACGAGATATTTCTAAAGAGGCAAAAATTAATATTGCTATGGTTTCGTATTATTTTGGATCAAAAGAAAAACTTCTAGAAGCTTTGATCCTTCATAAAACTGTAGATCTCAAACTACAGCTCGAAAATTTATTACAGGAAAATCTCGAACCCCTTGAGAAAGTCAAGAAATTAATCGAAATTTACGTGAGTCGAATTTGCCTTAACAAAGGGATTTACAGGGTTTTACATTTTGAACTAAACAACAAAAAAAGAGAAAAAAGCCTAAATGCATTTACAGAACTTAAGAAAGGAAATTTAAAAGCTGTAGAGAGCATTATTAAACAAGGTCAATCTCAAGGAGTTTTTAGAAAAGACATCAATATCCAGCTTATTACACCCACAATTATTGGAACTTTTTTTCACTTTCACATGAATCGGCATTTCTTCGAAGAATTATTTGATTTAAAAACTGAGGAAATGTTTAACAATTACATTACAAACGATCTCACAAAGCACATTCAACAAACTATAAAAGCGCTACTTGTTTATGAAAATTAATCAATTAATGCTCTTTGGAGTTTTCTTTATCGGAATATCTTCAATAGAAGCACAAGAAAAAACAAGTTTAACCTTAGGCGAAGCTGTACAAATAGCTTGGGAAAAGAGTAACGAGGTTACGCTTGCCAATACTAAGGTAAACACAAAAATGTACGAATTAAAAACCGTAAAAAACAATCAATATCCAGATATTAAAGTTTCTGGCCAGTACCAGCGCCTTACAAAAGCTTCTATTGATATGCCTGGTCAGGGAGAAAGCGCTTCTCTAGCATCTCCAGATCGTGCAATGTTAGGAATGGCAAATTTAAGTCTGCCAATTTTTGCTGGTTTTAAAATTCAAAGCAGTATTGATGCTTATGACAGCATGTACGAAGCAGAAAGCGCAAATGCTGAAAAAACTAAAGAAGATGTTGCTTTAAAAGTAATTACTTATTACACAGCGCTATATAAAGCTCAAAAAACATTAGATGTTTTAAACGAGAATCAGAAAAGTGCGAAACAGCGTGTTACTGATTTTACAGAATTGGAGAAAAACGGAATTATTCCGAGAAATGACTTATTAAAAGCACAATTATTGGTTTCTAAAACGCAATTATCTATCGATGAAGCTAATAATAATCTTAATAACATTAATTTCTATCTAACTACATTGCTTAAATTAGATCCTAATGTAAAAATTCAGGTTAATGAAGATGATTTCTTTAATTTAAAAACAAACAATGCGCCAACTTCTGATGCTATAGCGTTGGAAAACAGAAAAGATTTGGAAGCGGTTAGATTACAAGGAAAAGCATCTGAAGCAAATATTAAAGTCGCTAAAGCAGGATATTACCCAGCAATTTCATTACTTGGAGGTTATACAGCATTGGATCTTAAAGATATCATTACTGTAAAATATGCTATGAATTTCGGAATCGGACTTTCTTATGACATTTCTGGAATCTTAAAAAATAATGTGCATGTTAAAGAAGCAGAAAGCAGAGCTTTGGAAGTAAAAAACACAGAAGCAATTATGACGGACCGTATTAAAGTTGAAGTTCAAAAATCTATTGAAGATTACGACTTGGCTATTAATCAAAGTGTTGTTTATGACGAAGCGCTTCAGCAAGCGGCAGAAAATTACAGATTAGTAAAAGATAAGTTTGACAATGGTTTGTCTGATACCAACGATTTGGTAGAAGCTGACGTAGAACATTTAAATGCCAAAATTCAAACTGCTTTATCTAAAGCCACTATTATTCAAAAATATTACGAATTACTTTCAGTATCAGGACAATTATCACAATCATTCAATCTTTCTAAAATATAATCGATAGCTCTCATGGAAAAGAAAAAGACAAATAAAAAATTCATCATCATACTAACCGTTTTGGTTTTAGTGGGCGGAACTTACGGAATATCTAAATACTTACACGCTCAAGCGCACGAAGAAACTGATGATGCTCAGATCGAAAAAAGAATGAATCCGATTATTCCGAGAGTTTCAGGATATATTAGCAAAGTATATGTGAAAGATAATGATTATGTAAAAAAAGGTGATACTTTATTTACAATTGATAAGAGAGATTACCAATTAAAGATTGATGAAGCTAATGCTGCATTACTAGGAGCTGAAGGTCAATACGAAGCTGCAAAAGCAGATATCGGAAGTGCTTATGCAAGTATTTCTGTTTCAGATGCTCAAATGAGATCTGCAAGCGGTTCTATCGAAAGTGCAAGAATCAGACTAAGACAGCTTACAAACGATTATAACCGTTACAACAACTTGTACAAAACGCATACGATCACAAAACAACAATATGAGCAAGCGTTGACTGCAAAGGAAGAAGCTGAAAATCAAGTTCGCGTTTTAGAACAACAGCAAAAAGCTACTTCTTACCAAAAATCGGTTATCCAGTCAAAATCTAAAGTTTCTGACAAACAAACAGAAGTTGCCGCAGCAAACATTAAAAAGGCAAAAACAATGCTTGATGTTGCGCACTTAAACCTTTCTTACACTGTAGTTACGGCTGCAATTGACGGTCAGGTTTCTAAAGTTGATATTCAGCCAGGACAATTAGTTCAGCCAGGACAATCTTTATTCTACATCATTAATAACAATGAAGCTTGGGTTGTAGCTAACTTTAAGGAAACACAATTAAACAAAATGGTTGTGGGACAAAAAGTAAGCTTAAAAGTAGATGCTTATCCAAATTATGAGTTTAAAGGAACCGTTTCTTCTTTCTCTCCTGCAACAGGATCTCGTTTTTCATTATTACCTCCTGACAATGCAACAGGAAACTTCGTAAAAACAATTCAGAGATTACCAGTAAAAATCACTATCGACGAATCTAACGATCCTAAAAAAGTAAACCTTTTAAGACCAGGGATGAATGTTGATGTAGATGTACATTTGAAATAATATAAATGGCTACAGCAGTACAAGATGACGATTTAGTAGAATACGGTTTCAGACGTGTTATCATTACGATTACCGCAGTACTTTGTGCATTGCTGGAAATTGTTGATACTACGATTGTAAACGTAGCGCTAACAGACATGCGCGGAAGTCTTGGTGCTACCTTGACCGATGTGGCGTGGGTAATTACAGCATACGCTATTGCGAATGTTATTGTAATTCCGATGACGAGCTGGCTATCACAGCAATTTGGAAGACGTAACTATTTTGTGGCTTCGATCATAGTATTTACGGTCTGTTCCTTTTTGTGTGGTAATGCTACAAATATATGGGAACTTGTTGCTTTCCGTTTCGTACAAGGTATGGGCGGTGGAGCGCTTCTAGTAACAGCCCAAACGATTATTACAGAAAGTTACCCCGTAGCAAAACGTGGAATGGCGCAAGCGATTTACGGAATGGGTGTAATTGTTGGTCCAACTCTTGGTCCGCCTTTAGGAGGATATTTGGTTGATAATTATTCTTGGCCTTATATTTTCTACATCAATATTCCGTTGGGAATTATTGCTACTATTTTGGCTTTAACATTTGTAAAAAGTCCAAAATACGGTGAGAAATTAAAAGCCAATCAGGTTGACTGGTGGGGAATTATATTGTTGACCGCTTTTATCGGATCTTTACAATTCGTATTAGAACACGGACAGCAAGACGACTGGTTTAATGACTCTACAATTGTAATCTTGAGTGTTGTTACAGTTCTTGGATTGGTTCTTTTTATTTGGCGAGAACTCACCTACGATTACCCAATTGTAAACCTGAGTGTTTTAAAAGACGGAAACTTAAGAATTGGAACCATAATGTGTTTTATTCTTGGTTTCGGATTATATGGGTCAACGTTAATTATTCCGATTTATACGCAGTCTATTTTAGGATGGACCGCAACAGATGCCGGTTTATTATTAATTCCAGGTTCTATTACTACAGCTATCATGATGCCTTTTGTGGGTAACATGATTCAGAAAGGAGTTCCGCAAGGGTACATGGTTGGAGTTGGATTTTTGGTTTTCTTCTTCTTTACCTTTATGATGTATAGCAGAATGACACCCGATACTGGAGTTGAACACATGTACTGGCCTTTAATTTTAAGAGGAGTTGGTTTAGGATTACTTTTTGTACCTATTACAACACTTTCTCTTTCTACTTTGAAAGGAAAACAAATTGGTGAAGGAGCTGCGTTTACAGGAATGATGCGTCAGTTAGGCGGATCGTTTGGTATTGCAATTATTACCACTTTCATCACACGTTTCAGCCAGTCGCACCGAGTAGATTTAATTAATAATCTAGATCCTGCTAAGTTTAACGTTCAGCAGCGTATTGCAGGAATGCAGCACGCCTTCATGGCAAAAGGTTACAGTGCCGATGTCGCTTTGAAAAAAGCGTATCAAGCTATTGATCTTTCTATAATGAAGCAAAGTACTGTAATGGCTTATATGGATATTTTCCTTTACTTGGGAATTATGTTTTTATGTTGCATACCGATTATTCTCTTTATCAAAAAAGGGAAGAACAAAATTAGTGCAGCCGACGCAATGCATTAATAATAATAATTTTATAATACATAAAACGCCGAATTCAATTCAGAATTCGGCGTTTATTTTTTTGTTTCAATTTGATCTGCTAAATCTGCAGGGATTAAAATCCCTGCCTACAATATGTTTCGAGTCTACGACTCTATAAAAAACCTTTGTCGCTTTGTCACTTTGCCCCTTTGAGCCTATACTACGCCCTAACGAGTAAAAACCAAATGAGTTCCTTTAGAAAGATTAGCATCAAATGCATATCCTTCGTAATTAAAACCTTTTAAATCATCAATAGTTTCTGCATTGGTATCGATTATATAACGAACCATCATACCTCTCGCCTTCTTCGCAAAGAAACTGATCATTTTTAGTTTTCCGTCTTTATAATCTTTAAAGTCTGGCGTAATTACAGGAACTTTTAAAGCTTTTACGTCAACTGCAGAAAAATATTCGTTACTGGCTAAATTCACGAATAATTCGTCTTTTTTTAATTCTTTGTTTAAAGCCTTAGTAACAGTTGGTTTCCAGAATTCATGCAAATTTTTAGATTCGCCAACTGGCATTTTGGTTCCCATTTCTAAACGGTACGCCTGCATTAAATCAAGCGGTTTTAAAAGTCCGTAAAGACCGGATAAGATTCTCAATTTATCTTGCAAAACATCTAATTTCTCTAGCGGAATAGTATAAGCATCTAAGCCTGTGTAAACATCACCATCAAAAGTATAAACAGCTGGACGTGCATTTTCTGACGTAAAAGGTGTTTTCCATTCCTGATTTCTTTTCCAGTTTAAATCGGCTAGTTTGTCTGAGATTGACATTAATTCTGATAATTCAGCTGGCTTTTTAGTTTTTACTACTTTATGAACGATTCTCGCTTCTTTTAGAAATGAAGGTTCTGTATGTTGTTTTGTAGGTAATTCTTTTTCGAAATTTAATGACTTCGCTGGCGATATAACAATTTTCATTTGTGCATTTTTAAGTGATTCAAAAATACAAATTGAATTTCTAAAAATTCTGTTTTGCAATTGATTTGTTTTATAATCCGATAAATGTTTTTTAGCCACGAATTGCACGAATTTCACTAATTTTCTTTTGCCACAGATTAAATGGATTTTCACAGATTATAATCATTTTTAATCTTTTAATCTGTGGCAAAAATTTATGCAGCTTGAAATAAAAAATTAGCGGAAATTCGTGGCAAACTTTTTTCAACATTTCTATTTCAATAAAAATTGATGCCTCAAAATAAGAATTTCTTCAAAAAAGTCGTCGATAGATTGTATTAGGCATTTTCTATGTTGTAAATTTGCAGTCGTTCATTCTCTTCAAGAATAGACATATTTAAAATTAGTGAATTCGTGGCTGTACAAACAAACTATAAATCTGCTTTACAAAACAAAATCTTCGATATTATTTCGAAAGCTTCTAAGGAATTAAACGTTGACTCTTATGTGATAGGAGGATTTGTTCGTGACTTGCTTTTAAACAGAGGTTCTAAAAAAGACATCGACGTTGTGGCTGTTGGAAGCGGAATCGAATTAGCGCTTAAGGTCTCTGACTTACTTCCGAACAAACCAAAAGTTCAGGTTTTTAAAACTTACGGAACTGCAATGCTTCGTTTTGAAGATACGGATATTGAATTTGTAGGCGCGAGAAAAGAATCTTACACCCGCGACAGCCGAAATCCGATTGTGGAAAACGGAACTTTACAGGACGATCAAAACCGTCGTGATTTTACGATCAATGCATTTGCTCTTTCGTTAAACGAAAATAATTTCGGAGAGTTGCTAGATCCTTTTAATGGTCTTCAAGATTTAGAAAATAAAACAATAAAAACGCCTTTGGATCCAGATATTACCTATTCTGATGATCCTTTGCGAATGTTGCGTGCGATTCGTTTTGCTACTCAACTGAATTTCGAAATCGAAGAAAATTCATTAAACGCGATCACAAAAAATGCAGATCGCATTAAAATTATTTCTGGCGAAAGAGTTGTTGATGAATTGAACAAAATTCTTCTAACCGATAAACCTTCAACTGGATTTTTACTTTTATACAAAACAGGACTTCTTGATATTATTTTACCTGAATTGACAGCGTTGAATCAGGTGGAAGAAATTGAAGGCCATACGCATAAAAACAATTTTTACCATACGCTAGAAGTAGTCGATAATATTTGTCCGAATACTGACGATGTCTGGCTTCGCTGGTCGGCTTTATTGCATGATATTGGAAAAGCGCCGACAAAACGTTTCAGCAAAAAACAAGGATGGACTTTTCACGGTCATGAATTTCTTGGCGGAAAAATGGCAAAGAAAATATTCGAACGCCTTCACATGCCTTTGAACCATAAAATGAAATTCGTTCAGAAAATGGTCATTATGAGTTCGCGTCCGATTGTTTTGGCGCAGGATATTGTGACTGATAGTGCGGTTCGCCGTTTGGTTTTTGACGCTGGTGAAGATGTAGAAAACTTAATGACTTTATGTGAAGCGGATATCACAACCAAAAATCCAGCAAAATTTAAAAAGTATCACAAAAATTTCGAGCTTGTCCGCAAGAAAATTGTTGAAGTTGAAGAACGCGATCATGTTCGTAATTTTCAACCACCAATTACTGGAGAAGAAATTATGGAAATGTTCGATTTGAAACCTTCACGTGAAATCGGTGTTTTAAAAGAAGCGGTGAAAGAAGCTATTTTAGAAGGTGTGATTCCGAATGAATATCAGGCTGCTTATGATTTTGTGATTAAAAGAGCTGCAAAGTTGAATTTATCTCTTAAAAAGTAATGGACATTTTAGGTGCTATTTTTTTAATCATTTTGATAATAATAGTTTTAATAACTAATATCATTTTTATTGGAAAAATTAATAGAACTAATAACAGTCACTACAAGTACAAAATCATATTTTTTTTAATCAGCATTACTTCTATATGCGCTATAATGATATTGGGAGCACTCTTTCAAAATGTCGTATTAATTGATTATTTTAAAATAACAACTGATATTGAAAGCTATCCATATAGAATAATTGTTATGATAACGCTAATACTTATCAATGTCATAGTAAACTTTATTTTATCAAAACTTTATTTAAAAAGAAGCATAAGAAAAAGCACAAAAAAAATTAACGAAATCGAATTAATCGGAGAAGAATGAAAACACAGAATAAATCAGTAATCATTTGGTTACTATCAGGTTGCGTATTATTATTTTTAATGGTTGTTGTTGGCGGAATCACCCGTTTAACCAATTCAGGTTTATCAATGACCGACTGGCATTTGGTAACCGATACCTTCCCGCCTCTAACAGAAGCCAAATGGCAAGCCGCTTTTGACGAATACAAAAAATTTCCAGAATACCAAAAAATCAATATTCATAACGATTTTCAATTGGCAGATTATAAATTCATTTATTTCTGGGAATGGTTTCACCGTTTTATCGGACGTATTATTGGTTTGGTTTTCTTTGTGCCGTTTGTTTACTTTTTAGCTAAAAAGAAATTAGATACCGATACGATCAAAAAATGTATTGTGCTTCTGGCAATGGGAGGTTTCCAAGGATTTTTAGGCTGGTTTATGGTAAGAAGCGGATTAATTGACAATCCAGATGTGAGCCATTTTAGACTTTCTTTACACTTAACTTTTGCTTTTATTACTTTTGCTTACACGCTTTGGGTTGCATTAGATTTAATCTACCCAGAAAGAAATATCAACAAAATCTTACCTTTAAGAAATATTGCCCGTTATGCTTTAGTGGCTTTATTAATTCAGATTATTTACGGCGGATTTGTAGCGGGTTTAAATGCAGGATTAATCCACAATCACTGGCCTTTAATGAGCGATGGAGAATTTATTCATGAATCGGTTTTTATTGAACAATCGACTTTAGTAAAGAATTTAATTGAAGGAAAAAGCGGCGTTCAATTTGTGCACAGAACTTTTGCTTATGTAGTGGTTGCCATTATTCTTTTCCTTTTCTTCAAAAGCAAAAAATATACGCTTACGCATACTCAAGCAAACGGAATCAAAACTTTAGTAGTTTTTGTTTTCATTCAGTTTTTATTGGGCGTTTTCACTTTATTATACAGCGTGCCTTTGGCTTTAGGATTAATTCACCAGATTATGGCGTTTTTCCTTTTGAGTGCTATGACGTTTACGTTGCATAGATTGAGTAAATAATCCTAAAATATTTAAATAAAAAACAGCCGATAATATCGGCTGTTTTTTATTTATGTTTTATATGAATCGAGCCGCTGGCTCTTTTTGATTTTGATGCCCTTCGCCCCCGGATTAATCCCGAAGCTTCGGGACGGGGCTACAATATTTGTCGAGCCGATGGCTCTTTTTCAAACTGAATAATTTGATCTAAAAAAGAAATTCCGTAGGAATGTAAAATATTGTAGCAACGTCCCGAAGCTTCGGGATTAATCCGTTGAAATAATAACCGTACGCAAAATAAATTTCCGTAGGAACGACACATTTTACATTTCACATTTCACAAAAAAACTACCCCAACCAAGATTTAAAATCCTGTACTTTTTCGCGACTTACAATTACCTCATCTTCTTTGTAAGTTGGAAGAATAACTTTTAAGCGAGAATTGGTATAAACCTGAATTTCTTTAATTGCTTTTAGCGGAACAATAAATTTTCTGCTTACGCGAAAGAAATCCTTTTTGTCAAGTTCTTGTTCTAAAATCTCCAAAGTTGAATCGATTAAATAATCGCGATTGTCGTAGGTATGAATGTAAGTTCCTTTGTTTTCACTAAAAAAACATTCGATTTCTTCTGTCGTAATTACTTTTAAATGCTGACCGATTTTAACGGTAAATCTTTTTTTATACGTTTTCTCAAAAGGATTGGACAGCATCTGACGAATCTGTTCAAAATCCAGCTGTAAGTTTGAAGTTTCTGCAGGAGTTTTTGGGAGACGCGATTTAAATTTTTCAACCGCCGTTTCCAGATCATCTTCGTCAATTGGTTTTAAAAGATAATCTATACTGTTAAGTTTGAAGGCTTTTAAAGCATATTCATCATAAGCCGTTGTAAAAATAATTGCGCTTTTGATCTCAATTTTTTCAAAGATTTCGAAAGATAATCCATCTGAGAGCTGAATGTCCAGAAAAATCAAATCTGGGTGCGCATTATTTGAGAACCATTCTACCGATTCTTCAACAGAATGAAGCATGGTTTCTACGGTTACGTCTAATTTTTCAAGCTTTCTTTGCAGCAATCTTGCCGCTGGTTTTTCGTCTTCTATAATTAATGTGATCATTTACTCGATTGTAAAATTTAGAAAAAATAGTATTTCAAAGTTACTCCCATTTATTTTTATTCGCAGTGTCTTTCTCCATATATTTCTGAATTTGCTTCTTTTCCCAGTCTTGACCAAAAAATAGATCAGAACCAAAAACAGAGAGTCCGTGCGCCGCTAAACCAATTCCCCAGAAAAATGCAGTCGAATAAGTATGCCATTCAGATAATCCGCTAAAATCAATTCCTCCAGTAAAACTAGATCGAGTTAAACTAGATATAATGATGATAATATTTATGATAATATAAATTTTCACATGAGAATAAAACCCTTTAAGTTTCTTTACTCTTTTATAAGCTGCATTGTAACTTTCGTCATTTGTATATTCTGCTCCAAAATGCTGGCTTGTATATTCTTCGTATCTATTTCTTCTAAAACGTCCCATAACTATATATTAAATTATTGCCACTTGTTTTTATTCTGTTTTTCTTTTTCCATAAACTCTTTGATTTTTCGCTCTTCCCAATCTTTTCCCAAACTTGGCAATAACTCAAAAACTTTTAATCCGTGTATTAGCACTCCAAGTCCCCACCATAGTAAAGGCCAGAAAAACCACAAATAACTCGGAGATGTGTATAAGTTTATAAAAATCAGAACTGCATTTACTAATATGAAAGCAACCAGATTGCCATAAAATCCTTTTATATTTTCGACTTTCTTTTTTGCTTCAATATATTTATCCTCTTCGCTTAAATTCCTTTCCATGATTATTCCCATTTTTGTTTTTTATACTTTTTTTCCAGAATACTTTTCATTTTTCGCTTTTCCCATTCTTGCCCAAATATTTTAGTCGAAGCAAACAAATCTATGGCAGAACCCGCTACCACAGCCGACCAGATAATCATAACTACCCAATTTAAATATCTAATAGGAATAAAATTAACTGGAAGAGTAGTGTATTCTTTTAAAAGAAAAAGAAGCATTACAATAGTGTAAATGAACAAATGTTTGTAAAAATATTTCAGCTGAATTACTTTTTTACTCGCCAATTCTTTTAGAATTGTTTCTTCCTGATCATTACTCAAATTTGTTTCCATGATTATTTTCAAGTCGTTTTTGGTTTTCTTTTTCTAAAATTTCCTGAATCTTTTTCTGTTCCCATTTTTTATTATAAAAAGGCGGATATTCAAAGACTTTCAATCCATGCAATACGATTGCTATTCCCCATCCCATTACAGACCATATCCACCAAAGATATTCTGGAGAAGTCATATAATTGACAACAATTACAATCGGATTGCATAAAACGTATACGGTCAAATGTTCGTAAAATCCTCTTATTTCTTTTACTTTTTTCTGAGCATCATAGTAACGATTTGCTTCTGTGAAATCTTTTTCCATTATTTCCAGGTTTTTTGTTTGTTGTCTTTTTCTAAAATCTCACGAATTTTTCTTTCCTCCCAATCTGAGCTGTAGCCAAAAACTTTAAAAGCATGCATGGCAACTCCAAACCCCCAGCCTAAAGCAGAAAACCAAAACCATTGAAATTGTGGTGAAAATTTTAGATTGATAAAAATCAGAAACGGAACTACACAACAATATGAAATTACATTTCCATAAAATCCCTTTAACTCTTCTACTCTTTTTTTGGCTCTATAATAAGCTTTTGCTTCATCGGTATATTCTGCATTCATTTCCATAACCGTAATTTGTTTGGTTAAAATCGGAATCCTAACCGTGAAATTCTTTTCATCTTCTTGAACTTTCACTTTTCTGTCGGTTATAATTCCGTATCTATTTACAATATTCTGCAGTCCAACGCCTTGTCTGTCCTGCAAAACTTCTTTTTTCTGAAGATCATTTTGAATGGCTAGATAATCTCCATCAATAAAAATTCTAATATGAAGCGGCTTTTGTTCGCTTACTACATTGTGCTTCACCGTATTCTCCAATAAAAGCTGTAAAGAAAGCGGTACCACTTTGGCTTCTGGATTGATGTTTTCTGTTGGCAATTCGTAAAACAAACTATTTTCGAAACGCATTTTCAGCAGATTCATGTACGTTTTTGCAAATGACAATTCGTCTTCGACCGAAACCAGTTCTTTGTCTTTCTGTTCCAGAACATATCTGTAAATTTTAGATAATGAAGTCGTAAAACGCTGTGCATTATCTGGATTTTCTTCTATTAAAGAACTAAGAACATTCAAACTATTAAAAAGAAAATGCGGATCGATCTGGTTTTTTAAACTTTCAAATTTTGCATTTGCCGTTCCTGCAATAATCTTTTGCTGTGTAACCTTATTTTCCTGATAGAGCTTGTAAAAATTAAGTCCGTGAAAAAACAGCAGCACAATAAAGGTCATGACCGCAGATTCTATATAATTTTCTGCCTTCTCGTTGGCTAGAAAACCTATAATCGTTTTATTATCGATGATTACGCTTGTAAACAAACGCAATACTCCAATAATGATCATCGAAATGAAAAATGAACTTACAAAACCTATTATAATTCTCTTTATTGAATAGGGGTTTGACTTGAAAACTTTATCTAAAAACTCAAAAAGAATGACATTCACGATATATAAAACCACACTGTAAAGCATGCAGTACAAGAAATAAATAGAAAGATTCTTTGTAAAAACTGCAGTTCCTATGGAGGCAAATCGAATTAGAAAAGAAAATAAAAATACAATTCCTCCAACTAAACATGCCTTTAACAAATTGGGTTTTAATATCATAGTGGCTGATAACGATTAAATTATTTACAAGTTTTTTGAATTTCTAGCGCTCTCTCTAACCCCCATTTTGGAGAATACGGCGTAGCTGGTTTAAAATTATTAAAAAGTTCAATAGATTTATCAACTTGAGCGCATAAAGGTTTTGTATCTACTCCGGTCCATTTTGCACCGCCTAATTGATAATCTGCTTCACCAAAAACTGCTCTCGGATTATTTGGATCCAATGCTTTGGCTTTCGCGTAAGCTTCCATTACTTTTCCAGAATATTTCATTCCGTTTGTAATTGGGTCTGCCACAACATATCCCGTGTAAATTAAAGCCTGCATAACATACAATTCAGAATTGGCTTGGTCTTTTATCAATTCGACATCTAAGGCATCTTGCGCTTTTGTCAACAATAAATCGATTTTGGTTTTGTCTATTTCTGTAAATACTGATGTAGCATTTATTAAAGCAACATAATAATTAGGCAGATAACTGTTTTTTTCGGCAGCAGCAATTCTTTCAAATAAGGCAGAAGCTTCTGTATTTTTCCCTTCTTTCCAAAGTCCGAAAGCTTTGTTCATTCCTTGTTCAAATTGTGTTTGAGCTGAACTTATTCCTACTACAAATAATGCGATTAATGTGATGATTTTTTTCATTTTATAAGTAATTAAATGGTTGTTTTTATATGGATTAGTTATTTTTTATTTAGAATACAATTTCAATTTTTGAATCTTTACTAACAGTAAATTTAGCATCATTATACGAAGGAGGTCCCATAAATCCTTTTGCATTGTTTGAAGCTGCATATTCTTCAGACGGAATTCCCATTGCGTTTCTGTCCAGTTTTCCGTTGCTGTTTTCATCATGATAAGTTGAAATGGCATATTCTCCAGCTGGAAGATTATCGAAAATTACAACGGCCTTATTGTCTTTAATTTCTGAAGCAAGACTTTTGTAAATTGTTTTAAGAAATGTCTCTTCTGAATTATATAATCCTACTTTAACGCTTCCCGTATTGTTTTTTAAACCCGAAACGGCAACAGTTAATTTCACATTTTGTGCAGACATTAAGCTGCAGATAAATAAAATAGTTATGGTAATAATTTTCGTCATGATTATTTTTTTAGGTTCTAAGGTTCTGAGATGCTAAGGTTCTAAGGTTTCTTTTTGTTGATGATTAAAACTCTTTTTTTAAGGCTCAAAGATTCAAAGGTTCAGAGTCACAAAGTTCTCTTGCTTTCAGTCAGATAAACTTTGAACCTTTGTCACTTTGTCTCTCTGTTTCTTTGTTCCTTTTAATTTACTCTTCAAAAGTATACTGGTTTTAAGTGTTTTAAAATTAAATTCTACTGAGTTGTTGATTTTGGTTACTGAATTGTTTTTTCTGAGGTTCTAAGGTTCTGAATGGCTAAGCTTCTAAGTTTTTTTCCTTAGCACCTCAGTAGCTTAGCACCTTAGAACCTATAGATTCCTCAACTGATTCTCATTCTTATTCTGACTAATAGTCCAGAAGAAACCTACGAAGAAGAATCGGTCTGCTGTTGGCACTACGGCTTGTCTTTGATAAACTCCGCTTGGGTCTGGGTTTCTTGCATAATCGTATCCGAAAACGTTTTGGGTTCCTAAAAGATTTGAAACTGAGAAATAAAGGATCTTTTGCGTTGTCAATAAATATGCCCAGTTAAAACTTAAACTATTGTACGATTTTGTTTTTCCGTTCATAAACTGCGTCTGATTCGGATCGTTGTACGGACGTCCTGTGCTGAAACTATTGGTAAAACCAACTTGCGATTTCCAATCTGTGATAAAATATTTCGTTACAACAGATAAATTATGATTGGCAATAAAACTTGGAGTTGCCATGTTTGGGAAATTCTTGTATTGTCTTTCTGAATCGATATAAGAGTATGAAATCCAATATTCTAAGTTTTTGTACAAATTGCTGTCTCTCCAAAAAATATCCAATCCTTTTGCGTAACCCGATCCGTTATTATTAAAAACCGAATTGTACTGAATATCTCTTGTGTTGTATTGAACTAAATTGCTGTAATCTTTGTAATAAGCTTCTGCTCGAAGCGTTTGTCCAGGTCTTGTGAAAGTATAATTCAGAATATAATGTCTCGCTTCTTCACTTTCAAACTGATGATATTTCGAATATTTAATATAATCTACAACAGGCGTTTGCGTAAAATCTCCGTAAGCAAAAGAGAACTGACTTGTTTTTGAAACTTTATATCCTAATGAAGCTCTTGGCGCAATATTGTTTTCGTTTAACAAGCTATTATTCGAAAATCTCAAACCAACTTTTAAAGCTAAGTTTTTAGAAAAAGAAACATCTCCTTCTGTATACGCCGCAAAAATGTTAGAATTATAACCATTTGTTACGTCAAGCGAAATATTATCAGCTACATCTTCATTATATTTTGTAATGAAATAATCTGTTCCAGCTGACAATCTGAAATAGTTTGAAAATTTCTTGCTTAACTTCAATTTCAATTGAGCCGCATTTTCCTGAGCGTCAATTCCAGTAATATCATATTTCAATTTGTTTTTGCTGTAACCGTAACTCACTCCAGAAGTTAACGTCCAACCTGTTCCGAAACTTCCTTTATAAGAAGAATTCAAATAGAAGTTATTATTGTTCATATCAGTTCGAATCGGATTTTCGAAATTGATGTTTTTCTGATTTAAATCGAATTTTTCAGAATCGAATGAAGCATATAATTTAAAAACTCCATTTGTGAATTTATATCTGTAAACCGTCTCACCTCCAAGAGATTGATATGGATTATTCCAATCTACATTTTGTGGAATCACCGCTTGATAGGGCGCTAGATTGATATAAGCCATATTTACGCTCAAAGTACTTTTTTTGAATTTCTGCGTATTTCCTAAACTCAAACCAACCGTCATTAATCCGATATCTGTTTTTTCGTGATCTTCATCATCATTCGTATTCAAAAGCAAAACACTAGATAAAGCTTCGCCATATTCTGCAGAATAACCTCCTGTAGAAAATGCGATTCCGCTAAACAAGAAAGGAGAAAAACGGCTTCTTGTTGGCAAATTATTCGTTGTTGCGCCATAAGGTTGTGCTACGCGAATTCCGTCCACAAAAGTCTGCGTTTCGCTCGCCTCTCCTCCACGTACAAACAAACGTCCGTCTTCGCCAACACTTTGTGTTCCTGGTAAAGTTTGCAACGCTGCCACAATATTTCCTGCAGAACCTGCTGTGGTTACAATATCTAAAGGTTTTAAAACAGAAACTCTTGCTTTGTCTCCAGATTCTAAAGTTCCAGCCGTAATAACAACTGCATCCAGCGCATTTACATTTTCTCTTAATTTTACCGTCTGGTCTTTATAATTGGCAACATCAATTTCTTGTTTATAAGTTTCGAAAAGTAAAAAACTAACCACTAAAAATTTGTTTCCTGTTTCTGTAGTTTCAAAAGAGAAATCTCCAGTTTCAGAACTTGTTGCTCCGTCGTACGTTCCGTCAATATATATGTTTGCTCCAGCAACTGGTTTTCCTTTTTGGTCAACTACTTTTCCTGAAATCGTATTCTGAGCAAAAATTAATGCCGTAAAAAATAAAAAACTAAGGGTAAAAAATAATTTGGTTTTCATGTCATCTTTGATTTTGATGAAGCAAATGTATTTTAACATCAAACGTTAAAAAATATATAATAACTCAATTGTAGAATTTCGAGGATGAGTTGTAAATGACTAATTTGTATATTAGCTAACAAAACCAAAAATTACCATTTATGTCAGAAAGTAAAAGAATATCTAATTTATATCAATCTATTTATAACGGAAATCCTTGGCTTGAAGTTAATCTAGCCGATACTTTAAAAAATGTAACTGCAGAGCAGGCGTATAAAAAAGCCAATCCTAATCTTAATACGATTTGGGAAATTGTGAATCATTTGATACAATGGAGAAGAAATATTTTACAAAGAATGCAGGGAGAAACCGTTATAACTCCCGATCATAATTATTTTGTTCCTGTTTTAGATCCTTCTGAAGCGGCTTGGGAACAATCGCTTCAGACTTTAGCAAAATCCCAAGATTCTTGGACTGCTTTTTTCGAAAATTTTAATGATGAAGATTTAGCTAAAATCTACGTTAATAATGGTCATACATATTATGAACATATTCACGGAATTATTCAGCATGATGTGTATCATTTAGGACAGATTGTTATTTTGAAGAAACTGGTTTAATTTACTTGAAACACATAGAAACATAGATTTTTTATTTCTCTAAAAAGAATTCTTAGAAAATCTAGATTTTACACATAACTATGTGAATTTATGTAAATGAAATGCCTTTGAAACGTTTTTAAATCTATGTTTCTATGTGTTAAAATTATTTATTATATGAAAAGTATACTTTTTGTTCTCGCCTTTTTATCTTTTACCACAATTAGTTTTGCTCAGGAAACCGAGGTGAAATATGATGAAGCATTAGCCAAATCTCTTCATGCCGACGAGTACGGAATGAAGAAATATGTTTTTTGTCTTTTAAAATCGGGAAGCAATACAACGGCTTCTAAAGAAGAAACCAAGAAACTATTTGAAGGACACATGGCAAATATTAACAAATTGGCCAAGGAAGGAAAATTGGCTGTTGCCGGGCCTTTTATGAAAAATGATCGAAATTATCGCGGTATTTATATTTTTAATGTAGAAACTGTAGAAGAAGCGAAAGCGCTTGTTGCCACCGATCCTGCCATAAAAGCCAATTTACTCGAAGCCGAACTAACGCCTTGGTATTGTTCTGCAGCTTTGCAGGAAGTACCGCAGATTCATGAAAAAATTGCCAAGACGAAAATGTAAAATATGAAATCAGAAAAAGAAAAAATGATCTCTGGCGAATACTACAATGCCTTTGATCAAGAATTAGTTAAAGGACGTCGTGCCGCAAAAAATCTTTTGCACAATTTAAACGTAAAAGAATACAGAGTTACCAAAAAAGCAAAAGAAATCCTAAAAGAACTTATTCCGAATGCGGGAGATGGTTTTTATATTGAACCTCCGTTTCACTGTGATTATGGTTATAATATTTTTGCAGGAGAAAATGTTTATTTTAATGTAAATTGTGTCGTTCTGGATTGTGCACCAGTACATATTGGATCAAATGTATTTATTGCGCCAAATGTTCAAATCTACACCGCTTCGCATCCGCTTGACGCTGAATTGAGAAAAACATTAGAAAATGCTTATCCGGTTACAATTGGTGACGATTGCTGGATTGGAGGAAATTCGGTTATCTGCCCTGGAGTTACCATCGGAAAAGGTTGTGTTATCGGAGCTGGATCTGTTGTTACAAAAGATATCCCAGATAATTCATTAGCGGTTGGAAATCCGGCAAAAGTTATTCGAAAATTAAATCAGGAAACTGAATCAAAAAAATAAATGCTTACGCTCAATAAAATCCATCATATTGCCATTTTATGTTCCGATTACGAAAAATCGAAATATTTCTATACCCAGATTTTAGGTTTAACCATAATTAGAGAAATTTATCGCGAAGAACGCCAGTCTTATAAATTAGATTTGGCTTTAAATGGCACTTATGTAGTTGAATTATTTTCATTTCCTAATCCACCGCAAAGACCTTCAAAACCTGAAGCTGCTGGACTTCGCCATTTGGCTTTTGAAGTAATTAATTTGGAAGAAACTATAGATTTTCTGAATTCAAAAGAAATAGAATCAGAACCAATTAGAATCGATGAAACTACTGAAAAACGTTTTACATTTATTGCTGATCCAGATTTGCTTCCAATAGAATTCTATGAAAGATAGCTAAGTCTTTTTTTAATCTCGCAAAGTCGCAGAGTCGCAAAGAATTTACTTAAAAACACTTTGCGTCTTCGCGCCTTTGCGAGCAATTTTTCTTCACTTTGCAAAACAAAATAACCGAAAGAATTTTCTTGTTTATATTGATTTTAACACACTAAAATCAATATTTACTAGAAAAAACCGAATTTGCTGCTTAATTTTGTAACCCGCATAAAAAAAGTGCGAACAGCAAATTTACTTCTGATGAACAAAACGGCGCAAATCAAAAAAAATCATCAATTCATTAAATTCCGAAAATTAGTTATTGTTTCTATCTTAATTGGCTTCCTTTCAGCCTTTCTCGGAATCTCACTCAAAAAAATAACAGAATATTACGAAGAAATTTTCTTTCATGAAGTTTCTGTTCATCCGATATTTTACATCGTATTTCCAGTTTTCGGATTATCGGTAATTTATTTCCTCAGACAATATCTTTTTAAGAAAAAAGAAAACAAAGGAATCAAAGAAGTTTTTGAAAGTACCGCATCAAAATCTAAAAATCTTCCTTCTTATAAAATTCCATCACATTTCATCAACGGATTATTAACGGTTATTTTTGGAGGTTCAACCGGAATCGAAGTTTCAACCGTTGTAGCCACAGCAACGATTGGTTCTGTTGCGCACGAAAAAGAAAATGTTTTTCGTCAGTATAAAACCGAATTAATCTGCGCGGGAGTTGCGGCAGGTGTTACAGCACTTTTCAGCAGTCCGATTGCGGGAGTTTTATTTGCTTTCGAAGTAATTTCGAGAAAAGTAACCCGAGCTTTTATAATTTCAAATTTAATTGCCGTTTCTATAGCGTTCGGCTTATTGACTATTTTAAAAGAAGAACCTTTATTTGCTGTTTCCATTTCGACTTGGCATTTAAAAGCAATTCCATACTTCATCCTTTTAGGAATATTGGCAGGAATGAATTCGGTTTACCTAACCCGTTGTGTTTTATTCTTCAAATCACAATTTGGTAAAATCGATACGCATTATTACAAAATTATTTTAGGCTCTGCGGTTTTAAGTCTTTCGCTATTCTTTTTCCCTCAATTGTATGGAGAAGGTTACCATGCGATTAAAGGAATCTTTGGCAACGCACATCAAATGCAGCTCACCATAACTTTGGCGCTTACCTTTATTGGAATTCTAATTCTAAAACCAATTGTAACTTCAATTACATTGGCTTCTGGTGGCGACGGAGGTGTTTTTGCTCCAAGCTTGTTCATTGGTGCCTTTTTAGGATTATTGCTAGCTTCAATCCTAAACAGCTTTTTTCATGTAAATGTAATTCCTGTTAACTTTATGATTATCGGAATGGCTGCGGTTCTAAGTGCAAGTATTCATGCGCCTTTTACGGCTATTTTCTTGGTTTGCGGCTTAACAAACGATTACACTTTGTTTTTCCCAATTCTCGTCGTTTGCTTAATTTCAAAATATACAGCAAAAACCATTTATCCGTATACCGTATATAGTTATTCACCAAGTTTAATTAAATAATTCTAACCTATAAATTTTATAAAAAAAGTGTTTTGCCAAGTTTAACAACAGGGATCGAAATGTATTAAAAAGCACAACGCACAAGTAAAATACCACACAAATATGCCAACTGAAAAAATAAAAAGAAGCTATCGAAAAACACGCTACATTTTATATAAAGAAACATTAATTGATTATAAAGAACATTTTTGGTCGTTTTTAGGTTCTTTCGTCGGAATAGGAATTTTGGCTTATGTACAATCTATACATTTTTCAGGGCCAGATGCGGTTTATTTAATTGGATCTTTTGGAGCCTCGAGCGTTTTAGTTTACGGAATTATCCAGAGTCCGTTTTCTCAGCCTCGCAATTTAGTTGGCGGACATGTAATTTCTGCTTTTGTAGGCGTTACGGTTCATAAATTGGTTCCAGACATTATGTGGATTGCCGCGCCTCTTGCGGTTTCAATTGCCATTATTTTAATGCAGATTACCAAAACGCTTCATCCGCCTGGAGGAGCAACCGCCTTAATTGCGGTTATCGGAACCGAGAAAGTAAAGGCTTTAGGCTATATGTATGTTCTTTCTCCCGTATTTACAGGAGTTTTAATTTTACTTTTTACCGCTTTAATTTTCAACAATATGACTTCAAGCAGAAGTTATCCGAGCCACAATACGTATCATAAACATTATCATAAATTAAGAAAGAGACTTTCTAGGAGATAAGATTTAACGCAAAGTCCGCTAAGTTTTTTTCTAAATTTAACTTTCTCATATTTTAAAAGTTCGCAAAGCTTTGTAAACATCCAGCTTTGCGAACTTTTCATTCTATGAAACGTAACGCATAAAAATCTTAGCGAACTTTGCGTAATTTCTCTACTCTCTTTGCGGTAAATTTTCAACAAAAATCCCGCACGAAAATCTTTTCAACAAATCACGATTCGTAATTCGTATTTCGTTTTTTATATTTTACCTTTGACCTCTCAATAAAAACAAAGATTATGGTTTATAAATTTAGAGTTATTCTAGACGCCGAAGAAGATATTTTCAGAGACATTGCTATTCTTGAGGAGGATACTCTTGAGGATTTACACAATGCAATCTTCAACTCTTTTGGCTTTGACGGATCAGAAGTGGCTTCATTTTATACTTGTGATGATACTTGGAATCAAGAAGATGAAATTCCGCTTTTTGATACAGGAGATGTTCCTGGCGAAATAAGAACCATGAACGATTATCCGCTATCTAGTATTTTAGATAAAGAAAATACGAAGATTATCTACGTTTATGACTTCATCAGCATGTGGACTTTCTTAGTTGAATTGGCTGCTGTAGAAGATGAACAAGTTGGAGTTACCTATCCAGAAACTTTATTTTCTCACGGTGAAATGCCTGCTGATGCCATCGAAAAAAACTTCGAAGCAGATGACATGCATGACGATATCTACGGAGAATTTGAAGACGATCTAGACGAAGATGATCTTGACATGTTCGAAGGAGACGACAGCTTCGAAGATTATGGATTTGAGGAGAATTGGAATTAATTTTTTGAGGTTCTAAGGTTCTGAGTCGCTAAGGTTCTAAGGTTTTTTATTTTAGGAATTTTCTTATTTTTACTTAAATTTAAATTTAATAAAATGAGTGATTTCAGAAAACTCCTGATCTGGCAAAAATCAATGGCCTTGGTTACCAAAATCTATTATTCAACAAACAATTTTCCAAAAGAAGAAATCTTCGGATTAACTTCTCAAATTAGACGCAGTTCCATCTCAATTCCAAGCAACATTGCTGAAGGTTATGGAAGAGAAAGTGATAAAGATCTTTTACGCTTTTTAAGTATTTCAAAAGGTTCACTATTTGAAATGCAAACTCAATTAGAAGTTGCAAAAAATATAACCTACATTAAAGAAACCGAATTTAACACCTTATATGAGGATAGTCGTGAAGTAGAACGAATGTTAGTTTCTTTTATAAAAAAAATAAAAGACAGAATCTAAACCTTAGTATCTTAGCAACTTAGAACCTCAGCACCTTAAACGAATGATAAATTTATTCAACACCCACATCGATACCCTTGCGATACATCGCGTAGGAAACAAAAGTCGTAACGAAGCGATTTTTTTATCAGAGCAACCATTTAATTTGAATGATGAGATTGTTCCTTTGATAAAAGAATTCTTTTTTAAGCCTTTTAGAGAAAAAGAAGAAAACTATTATCAGTTTGCACACGAAGTGGACTTGGACTACAATGACATGTTTAAATACGCAACTGAGATTTTTGCTAATCCGGCTAATGTTCATGAGGTTTCAAAAAAAATCACAAAACATTTATACGAACAGTCAAACCATCCGCACATTAAAAATGGAGAGGTTTATGTAACGTATTTGACGAATCTGAGTATTGATAACAATGTTGTTGATGCAATCGGAATTTTCAAAAGTGAGCTTCAAGCAGATTTTTTACAGTTTGAAGAAAACGGAAGCAACCTTGAAATGATTTTACAGCAGGGAATTAACCTAAGTAAATTGGATAAAGGATGTTTGATCTTCAATTATAAAAAAGAAGAAGGTTATAAAATCTTGACTGTAGACAGCAACCGTTATGACGCGCGCTACTGGCTAGAGCACTTTTTATCTGTTGATGCTTTTGAAGATGAAAATTTCATCACTAAAAAATATTTAAAATTCTGTCAAAACTTCGCAAAAGATGTTGTTTTGCCAGCAGAAGACAAGAAAGAGGAAGTAATGTTTATGAACCGATCTGTGAATTATTTCGCTAAAAATGATCAGTTTGAAGAGCAGAATTTCTTGAATGAAGTATTAGACAATCCTGATTTGATTCCTGAATTTAAAAACTATAAAGTTGATAAAGGAGAAAAATACAGCATCGAAGATGTAACCTCATTCCCTATTGCCAACGCAGCAGTTTCTGACGCTAGAAAATCAATCAAAAATGTGATTAATCTTGATACTCACATTCAGATTAAAATGGATTTTATTAATCCTGAAAGTGCAGAAAAATTTGTTGAAAAAGGCTGGGATGAAGAAAAACAAATGTATTACTACTTAGTTTATTTCAATAAAGAAGAAAAAAGCTAAGAAGTCTTCATTTTCTATTACTTACTTAAAACAAGAAATGGCAGTTATATTTTATAATTGCCATTTTTTTATTTATTGTACAAATCAGAGAAAATTTAAACGCAAAGGACGCTAAGATTTTTATTAAGTTTTTTAGCTAAACACTAACAGTTCGCAAAGCTTTATCGATACAGCTTTGCGAACTCTTTATATATTTAGATAAAACACCAGATTTAAAAATCTTAGCGCGCTCTGCGTTAAAAAACAATTAATTTGGAAATAAGTTTTCTCCACCTTTTAGTATTGCTTCAAACTTTATAGCTTAAAACAAACTAAACATCGCTTTTAGAATATCATCATACACTTGTTTATTTTTTTCGCCAGCTCGTGCCAAAACCCGAATTCCGGAATAATTATTATATAAAAATCTAGAAAGTGTTAGCGCATCGAGTTTCGTTGAAATTTGTCCTGCCTTCTGCCCTTTTTGAACCGCTTTTAGAAAAATATCTTCCATCGTTTGGCGATTTTCGCTTACCACTTTAGCAATATTTTCATCATGCATGGCTAATTCGACGGAAGAGTTGACCATAAAACAGCCTTTTGTAATTCGGTCTTCGAGACTTTCTTTTACAGCTTGTTTAAAAATTTGAGTAAAAGCCTCTTGTACGTTTTCCGATTCTTCTAAAAGCTCTTTTATCGCGTCTTGACCTTGAATCTGGTATCTTTTTAAAGCTTTAAAAAAAAGCTGTTGTTTGTCTCCAAAAGTATCATACAAACTCGAACGGCTTAATCCCAAATGTGTGACTAAATCCTGCGCCGAAGTGCCATTATAACCTTTGTGCCAAAAAATTTCTACCGCTTTGTCTAAAGCCTGATCTTCATTAAATTCTTTTGTTCTAGCCATGACTTCAAAAATTGAATTACATTGTAAAGATACAAAAAATACGGAACAATCGTTCCTGAATTAAAGCAAAAAATTAAACTACAGAATTTACTGTAAGTCCACCGTCTACCACTATTTCAGTTCCTGTAATAAAAGAAGCATCATCTGAAGCTAAGAAACTTACTGTTTTAGCAATTTCAGCTGACTGACCAAAACGTTTTAATAAAATCTTTTCGCTTAACACAGTTCCAAAACCTTCAACTTCATGTTTTTCTAAACCTAATTTACCATAAAGTGGTGTTTCTACAGATCCAGGAGAAACAGCATTTACTCTAATTTTTCTTGGTGCCAATTCTGTTGCAAATACTTTATTAAAAGATAATACTGCTGCTTTACTTGCTGCATAAGCACTAGAATTTGGCATTCCGACATGGGCGTTAATAGAAGTGTTAAAAATAATAGAACCTCCGTCGTTTAAAATTGGAAGCAGTTTTTGAACTGAAAAATAAACTCCTTTTACGTTAACATTCATAATATTGTCATAGTGATCTTCTGTCGCTCCATCTAGAGGTGCAAATGACGCTGTGCCAGCATTTAAGAATAGGATATCAATTTTTCCGTATTGTGCTTTTACTTCTTCGACTAAATTATCGATTGATTTTAAATCAGATTGATCGGCCACAATTCCTTTTACTCCCAATTCAGTTTCCGCTTTTACTAAAGCTTCTTTGTTTCTGCCTGTTACAATTACTTTTGCACCTTTTGCTGCCAAATCTGCTGCTGTTGCATATCCAATTCCGCTGTTACCGCCTGTTACTATAGCAACTTTGTTTTCTAAATTTTTCATTTTATTATTATTTAAGTTATTGATTATTCAATTATTACAGTACAAAGATACAATAACGGAACGATCGTTCCGTTATTTAAACCGTTAATTTTTAGTTAAAATAAAACTCGATATGCCTTAAGCCTTTAATTATAAGGAAAACAATTATTTAACTATAGACGAAACAAATCGAAAAATGTCGGGCATTCTTAATTTATCCTTAATTTTGCATTAAAAAATTACTCAGATGGATATTCAATTTTTTAAAGAAAGTCCTTTTAACACCATAATTTCATTTCATAAGCTAATTGAATCTTTTGAAGAAATTGCGCTGTCAGATGTTGATTATAGATCCAACTATGCCAAAGCGATTTTAGAACAAATTGAATTAATTCCGGAACTAAAGACTGGAATCACAGATTATTCAATTATCAAACAAAATGAACCTTTAATCAAAAACATTCTTGCTGATTTATTTCCTACTGCATTAACGCACAACGAAATAAAAGCAGTAACTATTCCATTTCAAAACATTTCCTTCAATTATTCAGAACGCTTTAAAAAGATTCTTAAAAATGCTGGAGACGAATTTTATATGGAAATTCGTGATTTTAGCGATCATCAATTCTATATCAATAATTGCTGCCTAATTTTAAGTTACTATTACAATCAGCGTATTGATTTTAATCAGCCTTTTTTCTATGACATTCCAGATGAAAATGGTGTAGAAAAGCATTATAGAATTTTATACAATGCTGATTTTATGGAAATTATTCCAACTGAAAACTCTGTTCCATTAACTCAAGAAGATATTGACCAATTAATAGATAATTATAACGACATTAATCTATGGAAATCTAAATTCCCAAAAGGAAGCTGGATTTTAAGAGGTTTCGGAATTGTTTCTTTGTTTGATGCGACTACAGAAAGTGCTATTTCGATTTTAAAAAGCAATCTACTCAAACCAGGTCCAAAAACGGTTAATACCGATCAGGAAGTTTCAAACATCTTTCAGTCTATTTTTAATCTTCCGAATTTAAAAGTCGGTTTTATCATCTATAATCCTGAGGAAGAGAAATTTATAAGACCCGCAAAATACGAAAACCAGATGAAGAGCTTTTTACTTTCTTCTGATCAGGAAGTCGATTGTAAAAATGCTTTTTTCGGATGTTCTTTCGAAAATTTACTAGATAATAAAGAACCTTTTGTTATTTCAAACGTCAGCAAATTTACAGAGCAGTCAACCAATAAAAGACTTGGCGAACATTTATTGGCTCAAGGCATTCAGAGCTGTATTTTTGCTCCAGTTATTAAAAACGGTCATTTATTGGGCGTTGTTGAATTGGTTTCTAAAAACCCTCGAGATCTAAACAGTGTAAATGCCACAAAACTAGATTTGGTTCTACCGTATTTAACTGATACTATTGATCGTTACAATACGGACATGCAGCATCAGATTGAAGCCATTATTCAGCGAGAATACACGACGATTCACCCAAGCGTGTACTGGAAATTCAAGAGAGAGTCTCAGAATTATTTTCAGCATATGAGTCATACAAAAGATTATATTTTTAAAGAAATCGTTTTTAAAAATGTATATCCATTATATGGTCAGATTGATATAAAAGGTTCTTCTGAACATCGAAACGAAACCGTAAAAATCGATTTAAAAAATCAGCTTACAGCTCTTTTGGAAATCTTTGATAACCAAAAACCTAATTCTAATCTTGTTCTTTTGGAACAAAGAAAATTTGAATTGGAATCACTTAGATCTGAATTAGATTTTCCTTTAAAAGCAGATACCGAACAGCATGTTCAACGTTATATAGAAGAAGAAATTCATCCGATTCTAAAAAATACTCAAGGCAATGCAAAAAGCGAAAAGCTGACTACATCATACTTTGATAATCTGGATGAAAAAACGGGAATGTTTTATCAAGAAAGAAAAAAGTTCGACAATGCGATGTCTATTATCAATAAAAGGCTGGCAACAGTTTTAGATAGAAAACAGGTTGAAGCTCAGCAGATTTATCCGCATTATTACGAGCGTTTTAAAACAGATGGTGTAGAGCATAATTTGTATATTGGAGCTTCAATTTCTCCAACTAAACCATTCGACATCATGTATTTGCATAATCTTCGTTTGTGGCAATTGCAAACCCTGTGCGAAATGGAATTGGAACATCACGATCTTAAGACTTCACTACCTTACGAATTGGACGTTACTTCGTTGATTTTGGTTTTCAGTTCTCCTCTTTCAATCCGTTTTAGAATGGATGAAAAACGTTTTGATGTAGACGGCACGTACAATGCGAGATATGAAGTGGTTAAAAAACGAATTGACAAATCGCATATTAAAGGAACTACGGAAAGAATTACTGAAAAAGAGAAAATTACAATTGTATATTCTCAAAACAGCGAAGAAGCAGAATATTTAAAATATATTAAATACCTGCAGCACAAAAAAATCCTAGAACCTTCAATTGAACAATTTGAAGTGGAAGATCTTCAGGGAGTTTCTGGCCTGAGAGCGATTCGTGTAAAAGTAATCAACAATGCAACAGCGTCAGAAATTAAAAAAATAACATACCAAGATTTGTTGGACGAAATAAATTAATCTTCAATTCAAATAGAAAAATGACCTCGCAAAGGTCAAATACTTATAGCATATAAAAAAGCTTTGTAAAAGTTTTAAAACTTTTACAAAGCTTTCTGCATTTTAGCTATGTGTTAGAAACTAGTTTCTGTCAATAATTTTTTTTCAAACAAAAAACAATCTATGCTTCTATATGTCTAAATAAAAACGATACTAAATCGTAACTCCTTTAAAAGCAATAACAAAAGCAATAACGGTTATAATTATCCCGACCATAAAAAAGTTATAAGCAATTCTGAGGAGATTGTATTTTCGCTGTAAAACCAATCCCAAATAATATAAATCTTTGATCATAGTTGAGTATAGATAATCACGATCTTTCATCATTTCATTCATTGCCCAATCATAATCTTCGAGAGGCATTTTATAGAAATTTCCAAAAAACATCAGATTGACTTTTTTATCTTCTACGTCATTTCTAGTAAAAAATCCAGAAGTTACTTTTGGTCGAGTAGAAAGAATGGCAAAAATTATAGTTACCACACTAGACATCAGCATTATAAAAGTCGGAACCACTAAATGAGCATTTTTCGGACTATCCAGTTTTGGAATAATAGACGATAATGCAATTGAAATAATAATGGCATTGACAGACAATAAAATGTTGGCTTTGCTGTCGGCAATACCGCTTAAACGAGTATGATTTCCGAGCGTTACACGAAATAAAGTATCAATTCCGCGATCTGGTTTCTCAGATTTTTCTGCTTTCTCTTTCTTTTTATTTTCTTCTTCGAGTGCGGCGGCCGCTTTTAATTCCTGCTTATTTATTTTTTTCTGAATCATTAACAGATTTCGTTCTTTCAGAGGCTGCCATTTTCTTAAGGCATAATCGGTATAAAATCTGTGCTTATTCAGTAAAAAATTTAGATTTTCTCTGGTCCATTCGGCATTAGAAAAATTTACTATTCCTGCATTTTTCAATTCCAAACGAAGCAATTCGCAGGTTGTAGCATATTCTTCACCCATTAAATGAGCGTAATCTGCATCTCTAATAATTTTTTCTAAATGTGTTCTTGGCTCATATTCTTTAACAGTTGCCAAAATCAAACTTGAAACTAATGTTATAAATTCTTCCGATTTTCCTTTTTCACGCAAAAAATCAGCGGCAATTTTAGTACTTTCTTTTTCATGATTTTCATATCCTTCAATGTATCCAGTATCATGAAACCACGCGGCAACCAAAAGTGCCTCTTTATCCTCACCGTCAACATCTTCTTTCTTACAAAGTTCTTTTACCGCTGTAACCACTGTATAAGTATGATTAAAATTATGGTAAGAATATAAATTAGAAAGTTTATCTTTGAGTAAATTACTGACGAAATCTTCGGATTGTTCTATTAGATTCATAAAGAATATTTTTATACCACTAAATTATGAAATTGTTTTTGGATAATCATTTTATTGCAAAGATTAAAAACTTTTCTTTAGCAATCCTATCGCTATTCATCGTTTATTCTTGTTCAACGCGTAAACCGCAATACGGAAAAAATGTGAGCGCCAATGAAACAGAAAACGCAACCGACACGATAAAAATTGCACATACATTTTTTCTTGTTGGTGACGCTGGAAATGCCGACGAAGAACAAGCACAGCAAACGCTGGAACTTTTGCATAAAAGGCTAAAGAATGCCAATAAAAAATCGACACTTCTTTTCTTAGGAGATAATATCTATCCCAAAGGTTTTCCGGGAGACAAACATCCTGAAGACAAGGCTTTAGCTGAAACAAAACTTACTAATCAATTAAAATTAACCAAAGGTTTTAAAGGAAGAACAGTCGTAATTCCAGGAAATCACGATTGGTACAGTGGCATCAAAGGTTTAGAACGTCAAGCCGATTTTGTAACGAAATATCTAAACGATAAAAAAGGCTTTCTGCCAAGAAAAACCTGCCCGATTGAAGATGTAAAAATTGATAGCGTGACTACTTTGATAGCTGTTGATAGTGAATGGTTTTTAGAAGATTGGAACGACCATCCAACTATAAATGACAATTGCGAAATTAAAACCAGAGAAGGCTTTTTTGAAGAATTGGAAAGTCTTTTAAACAAGAATCAAGAGAAAACGGTTGTTTTGGCAATTCACCATCCTTTATTGAGCAACGGTACACACGGTGGGCAATTTTCATTAGAAAAACAATTATTTCCTTTAGAACAGAAAATTCCGCTTCCTGTAATCGGCTCTTTCCTCAATTTAGTCAGAAAAACATCAGGTATTAGTCCGCAGGATATTCAAAATAAACAGTATACAATTTATGCTAAAAGAATTAAAACGCTTTTACAAAAGCAGAAAAATGTAATTGTAGTTTCGGGTCACGACCATAATCTGCAATACATCAGCAAAGAAAATATCCAGCAGATCATTAGCGGTGCCGGGTCAAAATCTGAAGCTGCAAGAGCGATCAATCCTTATGATTTTTCGTATGGCAAAAACGGTTATGCCATTTTGACTATGTTTAAAACTGGTGATGCAAAAGTTTCTTTTTATGGAAATGAAAACAATAAAGAAAAACTTCTTTTTGAGCGCGAAATAATAAAAGCAAAAGAAATAAACTGGGCCGAAGATATTCCGAACAAGTTTCCTTCAAAAGTAACAACTTCGATTTATTCTACAAAAATGACCGATAAAAGTGCATTTCACAGGTTTTTATTTGGCAAACATTACAGATATTATTACAGTTTGCCAATTGAAGCAACAACTGCAACTGTCGATACTTTAAAAGGCGGTTTAAAACCTATTCGCGAAGGCGGCGGACATCAATCGGTTTCATTAAGAATGTCTGATCCTCAAGGCCGTGAATATGTGATGCGTGCCATGAAAAAAAGCGCGACCGTATTTTTACAGTCAGTTGCTTTTAAAGATCAATATGTGGTAAATGACTTTGACAAAACGTATGTCGAAGATTTCTTATTTGATTTTTATACGACTTCTTATCCTTATTCTTCTTTTGCAATTGGCGGTATGTCAGATAAAATTCGATTGAGACATACTAACCCAATTTTATATTATGTTCCGAAACAAAATGGCTTGGGCGAATTTAATGCGAGTTTTGGAGATCAATTGTATATGGTTGAAGAAAGGCCCGCAGACAATCATTTGGACGGAAAAAATTTCGGAAAACCAAGCAATATTATCGGAACTGACGATATGATGCTGAATCTTCATAAAGATGAAAAATATACGGTCGACGAAAAAGAATATATAAAAGCGCGTTTGTTTGATATGCTTTTGGGAGATTGGGACAGACACAGCGATCAATGGCGTTGGGCCGAATATAAAGAAGATGGAAAAGTAATTTACAGACCAATTCCGAGAGATCGCGATCAAGCATTTGTAAAATATGACGGAGCCTTGCTTTCTATTTTAATGAATATTCCGGCATTGCGTCATATGAGAACTTTTAAAAATAAAATTGACAATGTAAAATGGTTAAGTAGAGAACCTTACCCAATGGATTTGGCTTTTTTAAGAACGTCTCAAGAAAAAGAATGGGTAGAACAGGCAAAATATATTCAGGAAAATTTAACTGATGCTGATATCGATGAGGCTTTCAAAAACTTGCCAAAAGAAGTTCAAGATGGAACGATTGACGAAATCAAAACGAAACTAAAAAACAGAAAAAAGGATCTTCAGAAATATGCTCGTGAATATTCTGATGTTTTGAGCAAAACGGATATGATTGCTGGAACAGACAAAAAAGATAAGTTTGTTCTGAATCATAATGCAAAAAAAGAAATTGAAATTCAGGTTTACAGAGTTAAAAAAGAGGGCGATGAATTGCTTTATACTAAAACTGTAACAGATAATAAAACCAGAAATCTTTGGATTTACGGATTGGATGATAATGATACTTTTGAAGTTAAAGGAGATAAGAAATCGAGCATTAAAATTCGTTTGATTGGCGGTCAGAACAATGATATTTACAACATTGAAAACGGAAGAAAGGTTATTGTTTACGATTTTAAATCAAAAGAAAACACATACAACTTAGATTCTAAAACTCAGACACAATTAACAGACGATTACGATGTTAATTTATACAATTACGAAAAACCGAAATACAATGTAATTTCTGGACTTCCGAATATTGGTTTTAATCCAGATGATGGTGTAAAAGTGGGAATCAATTTAAATTATACGGTTAATAATTTTAAACAGAATCCGTACACGCAAAGACATATTTTTAATGCTTTTTACTATTTTGCAACGGGCGGTTTAGAATTTAATTATGCAGCACATTTTCCTGGGTTATTAGGAAAATGGGTTATTGATGTGGAATCGCTTTATACGACTCCAAATTTTGCAATGAACTATTTTGGATACGGGAATGAAGCGCAATACGATGATGAAGTGAGCATGGATTATAACCGTGTGCGCATTAGAAAATTTAATGCTTCGGGTGCTATCAGACATGTTGGAAGATATGGAAGTGAATTTAGCATTCAACCTATTTTCCAGAGAATGACGGTTGAAGAAACCGAAAATCGATATATTGATATTCCGGGAATTGTAAATCCAGATGTATTTGAAAGCCAGAATTTTGGAAGCTTAAAAGTTAAATATGTATTTAAGAATTCCGATTTTGTAGCGAAACCTACCTTAGGTATGCATTTTGTGATTGCTGGAACTTGGACGACAAATTTGGATGATACAAAAAAGAATTTTCCAACGCTTGAAAGTATTTTAGGTTTTACACATAAAATTGATCATAACGGAAAACTTATTTTGGCTACTTATTTAAAAGGAAAAGCCATTTTAAATAACAACTACGAATTTTATCAAGGAGCAGCGCTTGGAGGTGATACGGATTTACGCGGATTTAGAAATGAGCGTTTCTTAGGAAATTCTTATTTCTCTCAAAGTTCTGATTTGCGATTAAGCATCGGAAAAATCCAGCGCACTATTGTACCTATGACTTACGGAATTTTAGGCGGTTTTGATTATGGAAGGGTTTGGCTTGATGGCGAAAATTCTAAAAAATGGCATCACGATTACGGCGGCGGACTTTGGCTAAACGCTATAAATGTTATTACAGCAAGAATTTCATACTTCAAATCTCCAGATGA
Organism: Flavobacterium ustbae; assembly: GCF_003946915.1. Classification (GTDB taxonomy): domain Bacteria; phylum Bacteroidota; class Bacteroidia; order Flavobacteriales; family Flavobacteriaceae; genus Flavobacterium; species Flavobacterium ustbae. The sequence continues at coordinate 6,808 of NZ_RPOC01000003.1, read as the reverse complement.
AATCGGAAGGGTGATTTTTGGAGCGGCGTACAGTTTCTAAGGTTTTGCCACGAAGGCACAAAGTCGCAAAGGTTTTTTAGCCACTAATTCCACTAATTTTCACGAATTATTTTTTATCCTATCAAATAAAAATTAGTGGAAATTCGTGAAATTCGTGGCTAACTTTTTTGCTTCTAATATTTTGCCGCAAAGACACAAAGTTGCAAAGTTTTTAGCCACGAATTCACGAATTTTATTATAATGATTCGTGAATTCGTGGCTAACTTTTTCCTTAATACCTTAGAAGCTTAGCATCTTAGTAGCTTAATGAAAACTCATAAACCTTTCCTCCTACTTTATTTGTTTTTTCGTCGGCTATAAGTAAGGTGTTGTTGTCTTTAAAAACAATAGCTTCTTTTTGTGAAAAGTGATTTAGATTCAATTCGGTTTGTTTTCCTTTGTGGAATAAATCTCCTTTAAAATCTTTAAACAAGACAACTTTATCGTGACTTAATAGCGCCACTTTTTTGCCGTCTGGACTAATTGTTGCGCTGGTCAAAACACAGTGATTGTAATTGCTGCAAGTTTTAAACTCTCCTATTCTTACTGCTTTTTGTGTTCCTGCAGCATTTTTGATTTTGTAGATAAAAGCGGTTCCGTCAAAACCTTTGCTTCTGTTTTTGGTAAAAAGATAGAAATACCCATTCAGTTCAAAAAAACCTTCTACATCGTAAAACATTTCTTTTTTCTTTGGAGGAAACTCTTTTTGTTCTGGATACGAAAAGGAGATTTTATATTCGGCTTTAGCCAAATCATTACTGAGCTGATTTTTTGCTACTTTGTAAATGCATAAATCTCTTCTTTCGTTATCATTATTTCCAAAATCGCCAATGTAGATATTTCCAGATTTATCTTTTGTAATATCTTCCCAATCGACATTTGTGGCATTAGAAATCGTAATGGTCTTCGTTAGCTTTCCTTCTGTATTAATGGCGTAAATCGCATTTTTATTTCCGCTATCTTCTAGAGTGTAAAGAGTTTTAGTTTCAGGAAAATAGGCAATTCCCGAAACTTCTTTTAATTTTTTCGGAAGCGAATACAGTTCTTTCAAATCAGAACCAGATTGTTTCTGACAAGCTAATAAAACAATTGAACAGAAAACTAAAAAAGATTTTTTCATATATTATGTTGTTTTTAAACCATATAAGTTATATAAGTTCAATTTAGCCAAGCTTCTCAAATTACTTATATAAATTATATGGCGATTTTCCTTTAAACCAAGTTAGTATTTTTAAAATTGCGAATGATGAATTCGAATGCCGCATGCATGATGTGCCCCATCGATTTTGCATTTTTGAATTTCATGTCGTTCGTATAACGATACAATTCCATTTTTAATTGCAATAGATGTTCTTGTGTCGAAATGGTATCATGACACATAATATTAAGTAGTTTTTTAATTCTAGTTTCGGCGGAATGTATACGTTTTGCCAAAATCGCTCTTTCTTCGTCTTTATATTGAATAATCGAACGTTCTTCCAATTTCTCTTTGATTAATTGAATCATCGGAAAATTTTCCTTGAAAAACTGCGGACGATACACTTTAAAATTGCCTTCGTAACATTGCTGGTCAAAATCGATTGGACGAATTTTATAAACTACTTGGTCAAAATCATGAATTGGGACAATTACGTAATTATAAGCACGCATATCTCCAAGAAGACGAATCATACATCGTTCGTTAAATTTTACAAACTCTTTTGCAATCTGTGCTTTTTCCATTTCACTGCATTGATGAAGCAGTGTATCCATAAAAACATCGCCTGGAATCCCAATAATATGCTCTTCAATCAAAGTATCATTATAAACCAAAAAATTGATTTTATCTGGCGAAAGTATATCTTCCAACTCCAAACCGTAAATTCGTGAGGCGTCTGCTTTTTTAATATAAAAATGGACGTAATTGTCATTGAGAATATTTCGAACTTTAATTCTAAAAGGTTTAGAATTTCCAAAAGTACAGTAGTCAATCGCATCGACATTCAGATATTGAATAATCTCATTATTCCCATCAGAATGCAAAAGCGAATATATTTTCTTTAGATTTAAATCAATTTCATTGCGCTCAAATTCGCCGTAATATACTCGAATCCAAAGCGTATCGGTATCATTTTTATCGTAAACATTTATAGATCCCGAAAAACGAAGCAAGTCATCGTAAAACACAGAAACTTTAGAAATACGTTCGTAACGCTCTAAATAACTTAAAAGTGGCTGCGTTAAAGGATAAGACGGTTTTTTTAAAACCATTAAAGGCTCGCTCATTTTGAATATCTTTATTACAAATTTACATCAATAGGATTTAAAGTTAGAATTTAAAGTAACAAAAATCATCTTGGCTCGTCATACTAAAAACTAAAACCAGAAAAATTTGGAAACCATATTAACCATTGAGAATTTAAGCAAAAGATACGGTCGAATCCAGGCTTTAAAAAATGTGTCTTTTAAAATACAAAAAGGTCGAGTTTATGGCATTCTTGGCCCAAACGGCAGCGGAAAATCGACTACTTTAGGAATTGTTTTAAGCGTTGTTAATAAATCATCTGGCAATTATCGCTGGTTTGACGGTAATATAGAAACGCACGAAGCCTTGAAGAAAGTTGGTGCGATTATTGAAAGACCCAATTTTTATCCGTACATGACGGCCGAGCAAAATCTGAAACTGGTTTGCAAAATCAAAAACATTAATTATTCTAAGGTTATCGAAAAACTAGAATTGGTTGGTTTAAGCGAAAGAAAAGATAGCAAATTCAGCACTTTTTCTTTAGGAATGAAACAGCGTCTGGCTATTGCATCGGCACTTTTAAACGATCCCGAAATTTTAATTTTAGATGAGCCAACCAACGGATTAGATCCGCAAGGAATTCATCAGATTCGAGATATTATTAAAAAAATTGCATCGCAGGGAACCACTATTTTATTGGCTTCTCATTTATTGGACGAAGTCGAAAAAGTATGCTCGCAAGTAATTGTTTTAAGAAAAGGCGAAGTTTTATATTCTGGCCCAGTTGACGGAATGTCTTCTAACGAAGGATTCTTTGAGTTGCAGGCAGATGACAGTTTAGTTTTAAAAAACATTTTACTAGAACACCCTTCAGTCGATCGAGTTGCTGACGAAGACGGAAAAGTTTTAGTTTATTTAAAATCTGATTTATCCGCTTCAGATTTAAATCAGTTTTTATTTTCTAAGAATATTGTTTTAAGCCATTTAGTAAAACGCAAAAACAGCTTAGAAGCTCAATTTTTAGAATTAACCAAAAATGCAATCGCTCAAAAAAACTAAACCATGAAAAGACTTCTCTCTATAGAATTACAAAAAATCTGGTTGAACAAAGCCAGCCGTATATTAACCCTAACTTATTTTATATTACTTTCTTTTATTGCGCTTATTGCCGCAATAAAATTTGATATCGGAGTTTTTAAATTTCATCTGGCCGAAATGGGAATATTTAATTTTCCCTTTATCTGGCATTTTAATACGTATGTTGCAGCTTGGCTTAAATTCTTTTTAGCGATTGTAATCGTTTCTATGATGGCCAATGAATATAGCTACGGAACTTTAAAACAGAATTTAATTGATGGTATTAGCAAAAAGGAATTTATTTTATCAAAATTTTTAACTGTAGTTTTATTTGCCTTTGGGTCTACCGTTTTTGTTTTCATTATGAGTTTGCTTTTAGGATTGTCTTTTTCTTCTTACACCGAATTTGGCATTATTTTTAGTGACTTAGATTATCTTTTAGCTTTTTTTGTAAAACTAACTGGATTCTTTTCTTTCTGTCTTTTTTTAGGAATTTTAGTAAAACGATCTGCTTTTGCACTTGGTTTTCTGTTAGTTTGGAGCATAATCGAAGCAATTGCTAGAGGTACTTTAGCCTTTAAAATTTTCCCGAACAGTGATACTGATAAATTAATCACGCAGTTTTTTCCCTTAGAATCAATGTCTAATCTTATTGTTAATCCAGGTCCTAGACTATCTGTTGTTAAAAATATTGGTACACAAATTGGAATTAATACAGAAGGTGATTTTAGTGTCGATTATTCAGCTATTTTAATCGTTTTAGTCTGGACTTTTCTGTTTGTTTATTTTTCTTACAAATTATTAAAAAATAGAGATTTGTAGTATATTTGCTACTATGAGTCAATTAAGAGCTTTATTATTACTTTTTATATTGTGCTGTTTTTGCCATAAAATCAGCGCACAGAATATCACTGTTAATGCTACAGCAACACCAGCAGATTTAATTCAAAATGTTTTAATAAATAGTTCTTGTATTGATACTGAGAGTGTAAATGCAACCGGAAACCCTACACCAAATGAGCAGAGTTACGGTTCATTTACGGCTGGTGCAAATTTTCCCTTTGCTAGCGGAATCGTATTAAGCACTTCACCTAGTATAAAAGCTCAAGGGCCTTATGTCAAGGAAGATTCTGAAGGCACGAAAGTCCCAAACTGGAATGGTGATGCAGATCTTAACACTGCTTTAGGAATTAATAACAGTACACAAGCAACGGTTTTAGAGTTTGATTTTATTGCACTAACCAATTCAATTAGCTTTAATTATATTTTTGCTTCGAATGAATATCAAAATATTTTCCCGTGCATCTATTCAGACGGATTTGCTTTCTTGATTAAAGAAGCAGGAAGCAGTGATAATTACAAAAATCTTGCGGTTTTACCCAATACTACTGTGGCAGTATCGGCAACAACAGTACATCCTAAAATTGACCCCATTATTGGCAGCAATGGACAAACAATAGATGGATGTGAAGCGCAGAACGAAAACTATTTTAATGGTTATAATACGATAGCAAGTCCTGTGAACTATGCAGGCCAAACCATAGTAATGAATGCTTCTACAGAGGTAACGCCAAATAAAAAATACCATTTGAAACTTGTGGTTGCCGATGATGCAACAAGACATTACAATTCGGCGGTTTTTATTGAAGCCGGAAGTTTTTTAACTAAAATAAATTTTGGAGAAGACAGAACCCTTGCCAATAATAATCCTGTATGCTTTGGCGAAAATTTTGCTTTAGAAACTAATTTAAGTTCCACCAATTATACTTTCAAATGGTTTAAAAAAGATGCTTCTAATAAATACGTTGAAATTGCGGGCGCAACAGGATCATCTTATATTGTACCATCATCAGGCACTTATAAAGTTGAAGCCAACCTAACCACCACAACATGTGTTTCTGTTGGAGAAATTACGGTTGAATTTTCTCCTGAAATTTTGTCGACAGATACTTCTTTACTCCAATGTGATGATGATAATGATGGCTTTACCATTTTTGATCTGACTAAAGTCGATAACATCGTAAAAAATAATAATCCGCAGATTACCAATCAAGGGTATTATGAAACTTTGGCAGAGGCACAGGCGAAAACAAATCCGATTCCAAATCCGCAACGCTACACAAACAAAACTCCAAATCAAATTGTTTTTGCAGTAATTCAAAATAGTTTTGGTTGTAGCAAAACAGCAGAAGTGACACTAAATGTTTCTAATACTGTTATTCCAAATCAACCTCCATTAGAAACTTGCGATGGCGATGCGATACAAGACGGCTTATATCAATTTAATTTACAAGATGAAGTAACACCGCAAATTCTATCAGGTTTGCCTCCGGGACTTGTAATCGACTATTTCCTATCTGCTTCAGATGCCGTTACAGAAACTAATAAGTTACCCGATATCTTCAAAAATACAACTCCAAACAGTCAGACTATTTATGCGCGAGCTGCCAACGGTTCTAATTGTTATGATATTACTCCTGTAGAATTAATCGTGCATAGCTTCGATCCTCCAAATTTTGAAGATGAGACACTTTATTTATGTCAAGGCGACGAAATAACTCTAACCGTTGCCTCTGGATTTAGCAGTTACAGCTGGACCAATAATGACAGTACTACAAATTCTGCATTAATTACTACTGCTGGAGATTACTCAGTAACCGTAAAAGATGTAAATGGCTGTGAAAAAACTAAAAACTTCAAAATAATATTATCTGAACCTGCCACAATTACTGGAGCAGATGTAAAAGATTTCTCTGGCACTGACAATACCGTACAAATTCTGTATACGGGAGTTGGAAATTATGAGTTTTCTCTTGACGGAATCGCTTTTCAAGACAGCCCAACTTTTACTCAAGTAGTTCCAGGCACTTATTATGCTGTTGCAAAAGATAAAAATGGTTGTGGTTTGTCTAATTCATTTTTAATCTATGTCTTAGATTATCCGCGTTTCTTCACTCCAAACGGAGACGGATTTAATGATTTATGGGTAATAAAAGACATGAATCAGATGCCAAACTATACTATTTCTATTTTTGATCGCTATGGACAATTACTGAAACAGATGAATCAAAATGGCGGAGGCTGGAATGGGATTTTTAACGGAAGGGAAATGCCTTCAGATGATTATTGGTTTACGCTACTTTTTGTTAACGGAAAAAATGTAAAAGGGCATTTTAGTTTAAAAAGATAACTTTTAAAAAATTCCAAACTCTTGAAATTCCAAATTCTAAATTCCAAAGCCTGAAAATTTGAAACTCTTGAAATTCCAAATTCCAAATTGAACTTGAAACTTGAAACTTGAAACTTTAAACATTAAACTAAAATATATCTAAAAAAAAAGAATCCCAAACTCCTTGATAGACTGCACCCAAAAGTTTAGACAAATTTATAATTAATTTTTATAATAATGAGCTCGATATTGTATCGGGCTCATTCCTTTTAAATTTAGTTTTATCCTTTCATTATTAT
>NZ_RPOC01000039.1 GCF_003946915.1 Flavobacterium ustbae | reverse complement strand
GGATCAAGTCTAAATGTTGTGGGGAAATATTAAAAAGTCGATTTTTGTATTTTAATCTTATATAGAAATGCAGGACTCTTTTATCGATATATTAAAGTTATTATTACCGGAAATTATAGTTGATTATTTTGAATTAACTTCTTATAAAAAAGGAGATGAGATGCTTCATTTGTATTTAAAAGAAATTAATTCAATTCCAAAAGAATACCTTAATTCTAAATTAAGCTCAAAAGGATTTTTTGACCAGATAACGGTTCAGGATTTTCCCATCCGCGGACATCAGGTATACCTTCACATTACCCGCAGAAGATGGCTCAATGAAGATACAGGAAAAGTAGTTTTCAGAGATTGGAATTTAGTGGCAGACGGAACTCGTGTAACCCAGGAGTTTGCGTCTTTTTTAAAAGAAATTAATAGATTCCAGTCCTAATGACTGTAATACTATTGCCTCTTTCTACGGAGTTTCGGGTAGAAATCTGCAATCCCAGTATAAAGATTTCTTAAGTGATTTTAAAGCATGGGATCAAATATCACACGCTGAAAAATGGCTTATTTTTCCAGAAAATATAGGTAAACGATTATCTATAGATGAAACATGCTTGTCAAACGGTGAGCTTTATACGGTTCTAACTAATAAATCTGCAAAAGGAAAGAAAGGAACTATAATTGCTATGGTCGCCGGGACTAAAGCCGAAACAGCAATTCAAATCATCGAAAAAATTGCTCTTAAAAAACGAAATCTGGTTAAAGAAATCACTTTGGACATGGCTGGAAGCATGAATTCAATTGCAAAGAAATGTTTTCCAAATGCAGTGCTGGTCACAGATCGTTTTCATGTGCAGAAACTAGCATCTGAAGCCCTGCAGGAAATCAGGATAAAATACCGTTGGGAAGCTATTGATCAGGAAAATGAAAGCATAGAAAAAGCAAAAAAAGCGAAAAAGAAATTCGAACCAGAACTTTTAAATAACGGAGATACCAAAAAACAGCTGCTGGCCAGAAGCCGTCATTTTTTGTATAAAAGCAGTTTTAAATGGTCGAAAAGCCAGACACAGCGCGCTGGTTTACTTTTTGACTTATATCCAGATCTTCAAAAAGCATATGATCTGACCCAGGATCTGCGAAATATATTTGAAAACACCAGAGATAAAATACTGGGTTTTGCTAAACTTGCCAAATGGCATGAAAAAGTATGCCAAGCTGGATTTAAATCATTCAACACAATATCCCGAACAATAACAAACCATTATCAGACAATTTTAAACTATTTTGATAACAGAAGCACAAATGCTTCAGCGGAATCCTTTAATGCAAAAATAAAAGCTTTTAGAGCAAAATTTAGAGGAGTTAGAAATATAAAATTCTTTCTATTTAGACTATCTAATATTTATGCTTAATTAGTCTTGCTCCACAGGTTTTCGTATTGATCC
>NZ_RPOC01000038.1 GCF_003946915.1 Flavobacterium ustbae | reverse complement strand
TAGACTGCACCCAAAAGTTTAGACAAATTTATAATTAATTTTTATAATAATGAGCTCGATATTGTATCGGGCTCATTCCTTTTAAATTTAGTTTTATCCTTTCATTATTATAATAATCTATATACTCGATTATTTCTTTTTTCAGCTGGTTTATGCAAGTGTATTTCTTAAGATAAAAGAGTTCCGATTTCAATATCCCGAAGAAGTTTTCAATAACAGCATTGTCCAGGCAATTTCCTTTTCGTGACATGCTTTGTATGAGTCCTTTCTTCTTCAAGAGCAGCTGATATTGCTTCATTTGATACTGCCATCCCTGATCGGAGTGCAATATGAGATTTGTGCTATCAGGTATTTTTCTAAATGCCTTTTTAACCATGCTGGCTATCTGCTTAAAATTTGGACTGCTGGATAACTGATAGCTTATTATTTCTCCATTAAATAAATCAATGATCGGCGATAAATATAATTTTCTTCCTGAGACTTTAAATTCAGTAACATCAGTAGCCCATTTTTGATTCGGACATCCAGCTTTAAAATTACGCTGTAAAATATTCGGCGCTATTTTCCCCTGTTCGCCTTTATACGATTTATATTTCCTAATACGTATGATACTTTTTAATCCTAATTCTTTCATCAGCCGTAAAACGGTCTTATGATTAATTACAATTCCTTTTTGCTTGATTATAAGGGTAATACGGCGATAACCCAATCTGCCTTTATGATGATTATAAATCTGCCTTATCAGATCTTTAATATCCTTGTACTTATCTGCTAACCGGCTTCTTTTTTCATAGTAATAGTAACTGCTTCTGACCATTTTCATACAATCCAGCAGCAGTGCCAGATCATATTTATGCCTTAATTCCATTATGGTTTTTGCCTTTTGTTTTGATTGGCTTGTTCTGTTTGAACTAAGGCATTGAACTTTTTTAAGATTTCGTTCTCAGCTCGTAAATACTCTATTTCCTTTAAAAGCTCTTCTTCTCGTGTTAAAGGCTTGTCTGTTTTGCGTTGTTTTCTTTTAAAATTCATAGATGTCGGTCTGCCTCTGGGTTTAAGTTCCAAGCCTGCTGCTGAAGCTGCTCTATATTTCTTCTGCCAGACTATTATAGTTGACTTTGTTGGAATATTAAACATCAGGCACGCTTCCATCAAAGATAATGACTTCTTTTGAATTGTATTAAGGACTTTAAGCTTAAAGGCCACACTGTATTTTTGATTTCTCTCTCGCGGCAAAAGACCTTCATTTCCATATTTGGCATAAACTTGAATCCATAAATCAAGTGATTTATTGTCGATGCCTTTTTCAACGCAGACTGAATTGACAGAACGATGAAATTTAAAAACTTCTTTTATACATTGAAGTTTAAATTCGTAATTGTATTTAACTTTTCTTTCCATAAAAATGCCCCCAAATAGTGTCTAACTTTTTGGGGGCAGTTCA
>NZ_RPOC01000037.1 GCF_003946915.1 Flavobacterium ustbae | reverse complement strand
CCAATGTCATTAAGTTAAGGGATAAGAATATAAAAACCATTGGGTTATGAACCTAAATTAGGTTCTTTGTAATTGACAAAAAAAACAAACCCCAATGGTAGGAGCAAATATAAAGATAATAGAAGAGTTACAAGAGTTTTTAAAAATTATTAATACTGATTCTGAGTTAAGAAAGTTATTTACAAGTAAGGCATCTGATTTTACAAGGAATAGAAAATTGACCTACAATAGAACAGTGTTTCTAATTATCAATATGCTCAAAAAGAGTTTATCTATTGAGATTCAAAACTTTTTTGACAATTGTATTACAGGTAATTTAAGCTGCACAAAATCTGCCTTAAGTATTCAGAGAAAAAAAATAAAACCATTATTTTTCGAAGTTTGGAATGGTTTGCTGGCAGATTGCTTTTATCATTATTATGGTGAAAAAGTAAAAAAGTGGAATGGTTTTTTACTCATAGCAGTTGATGGTTCTACCATTAATCTAGTAAATAAGCCGGAAGTAAAAAATCATTTTGGCACTCATGGAAATCATCTTGGAGAAGTGCCAATGGCTGGAATAATCAAGTTTTATGATGTGCTAAATAGAATCACGGTATTCTCTAAAATACATCCAATAAAGATTGGTGAAAAAAGCATAGTTGCTCAGCATATTGAAAGAATTCCAGAAGCCAGTTTATCTATTTATGATAGAGGATTTGCAAGTTTTTCCTTAATGTACTTATTGATCCATCAGGAAAACACAAAACATTTTGTCATGCGATGCAAACAAAGCTTTAATAAAGAAGTGAGCGATTTTATGCTAAGTCCCGATGATGATAAAATTATCAATCTTGGGCCTAATTATAGAGCTATTCATAAAATGAAACAATACGGATTTAGCGTTTTTCTGCATACAACTATATCTGTTCGAATGATTAAAGTTGTATTGGAGACAGGAGAAACAGAAGTTTTGTTAACCAATCTCTATGACAATAAAAAGTACAAAAAAGAAATTTTTAAAACGCTTTATTTTATGAGATGGAAAATAGAGACTAGTTATAATCAAGATAAAAATGTATTGCAATTGGGAGAGTTTAGCGGACATAGCCTTTGCAGTATAGAACAGGATTTTTATGCCGCAGCTTTTATATCAAATTTGCAAAGTATAATCGAGAAACAATGTGAATCGTATCTGAAAATAAAAAATAAAATCAGGAAGTATGATTATCAGATTAACAGAACGATGAGTATAGGAAGTATGAAAAATAAAATAGTTGTTTTATTGCTTACAGAACAACCTAAAGCGGTGCTTTTAGAACTGCAAAATTTATTTGAGAGACATCTTGAACCTATACGGATTAATAGAAATTATGAACGTAGAAAATCGAAAATAAGGCAAGCAGGAAAATATAAATCTGTAACTAATTACAAAAGAGTTATTTAGTTCTTAACTTAATGACATTG
>NZ_RPOC01000036.1 GCF_003946915.1 Flavobacterium ustbae | reverse complement strand
AAAGCTTTTAGAGCAAAATTTAGAGGAGTTAGAAATATAAAATTCTTTCTATTTAGACTATCTAATATTTATGCTTAATTAGTCTTGCTCCACAGGTTTTCGTATTGATCCACTTTCAGCCGTTCGCAGCTTGCTATTTCTCCGTTGGCCAGATCGCATTGGCTGCAGATGGATGTATTTTATGGAATGCGGAATCGGCTACACTGGCTGTCTATTTTAATTAGATGCCAATGGATTAGAATTTCTTCGCATAATATTTGGAGCGATTCCCTGTGCCATTCTTTGTGGGATTTATTTTTTAGCACTGAAAAAGCCTTTCCAGTCCCAGCGATTCATCAAGCCTAGTGCTGTTTTATGATTGATGGATATCCATTTCCTTATTTTGAATCCATGCTGCGCTGGCTTTTCTTCCTATAAAAAAATGCTCCAAATAGCGTCTAAACTTTTGGGTGCAGTCTAAAAGAGGGGGCTTTTTTTATAATGCATCTAGTGTATGCTTTTGGATAGTGCGAAGGCAAACTGCATATTAGGCTCTCAGCCATAAAAAGAAACCCGTCGGGAAACAGATGTAAAATTGGCTGTAAAATGCCAAAATCCAATCAAAACGCAGAAAAACCCCACAGGAGGCTAAAAAAAAATTGTCTGTAAAGGATGGGTTATGAGCGGGTTAAGAAAAAGATCGGAAAAACATTTAAAAAACTCTTCGAAAAGTATTGTATAACTGGAAAAAGGTGGTACTTTTGCACCCGCAACAGCGAAAAACGTTCATCAAAATAGTGGCAGGCACTGAATCAAAAGAAAAGCGATTTTCTAAAAAAAAAAAGATCCAGAAAAGCTTGCGGGATTTGAAAATGCTTTTTACATTTGCACCCCGCAAAACACGGAAGGCTCTTTGAATTACTGGCAGGAAAATTAAAAAAATGGGATGAAAAAATTCTCAAAAAAAACTTTAAATTTTTCTTGCAGGAAACAAAAAGAAGCATTAGTTTTGCACCCGCTTTGAGATAGAGGCGAAACAGAAAAAAGACACGTTCGTAGACATATTGAATTGACAGCCGTTCTGAAAGAGATTTCAGAACAGAAGAAATAAGAGCAGTAGAGTCGGAAGATTCGAAACAGCCAAAAAGAGAAGCATCGATTATATAATATTACAATATACGATGAAGAGTTTGATCCTGGCTCAGGATGAACGCTAGCGGCAGGCTTAACACATGCAAGTCGAGGGGTATGCCGATTTATCGGCAGAGACCGGCGCACGGGTGCGTAACGCGTATGCAATCTGCCTTTCACAGAGGGATAGCCCAGAGAAATTTGGATTAATACCTCATAGCATTATAGGGTGGCATCACTTTATAATTAAAGTCACAACGGTGAAAGATGAGCATGCGTCCCATTAGCTAGTTGGCAGGGTAACGGCCTACCAAGGCTACGATGGGTAGGGGTCCTGAGAGGGAGATCCCCC
>NZ_RPOC01000035.1 GCF_003946915.1 Flavobacterium ustbae | reverse complement strand
TCCAGTACTTGCTCCAAAGCATGAAGCATCAGTTTTAGAAGAATCTGCCAAAGCCAGAGCAGCGTTCGGCTGTCCGATTGTTACCGAATTGCTTTTTGAAGAGCAGGAATCAGATACAGTCAAAGTATAAGTTCCCGCAGGCAAGTTTGAAACAGTTGCTGTTGTTCCTACCACTGCATTTGAACTGTTTTTCCAGGAATAGCTTACGGTTCCAACCGCATTTGTCACAGTTCCCGCTGTTACAGTTCCAGTGCTTGCTCCAAAGCATGAAGCATCAGTTTTAGAAGAATCTGCCAAAGCCAGAGCCGCGTTTGGCTGTCCGATTGTTACCGAATTGCTTTTTGAAGAACAGGAATCAGAAACGGTTAAGGTATAAGTTCCCGCAGGCAGATTAGAAATAGTTGCTGCTGTTCCTACAACTGCATTTGAACTGTTTTTCCAAGAATAGCTTACGGTTCCAACTGCATTTGTCACAGCTCCCGCAGTCACCGTTCCAGTGCTTGCGCCGAAGCATGAAGCGTCTGTTTTAGAAGAATCTCCCAAAGCCAGAGCAGCTAAAGGCTGTCCGATAGTAACCGAATTGCTTTTAGAAGAGCAGGAATCAGAAACAGTCAAAGTATAAGTTCCCGCAGGAAGATTGGATACTGAAGCCGTCGTTCCGACTACGGCATTTGCACTGTTTTTCCAAGAATAGCTTACGGTTCCAACCGCATTTGTCACAGTTCCTGCAGTTACAGATCCGGTGCTTGCGCCAAAACATGAAGCGTCTGTTTTAGAAGAATCGCCTAAAGCCAGAGCCGCGTTCGGCTGTCCGATAGTAACCGAATTGCTTTTAGAAGAGCAGGAATCAGAAACGGTTAAGGTATAAGTTCCCGCAGGAAGATTGGATACAGTTGCCGTTGTTCCGACTACGGTATTTGAACTGTTTTTCCAAGAATAGCTTACGGTTCCAACCGCATTTGTCACAGTTCCTGCAGTTACAGATCCGGTGCTTGCGCCGAAGCATGAAGCATCAGTTTTAGAAGAATCTGCCAAAGCCAGAGCAGCGTTCGGCTGTCCGATTGTTACCGCATTGCTTTTTGAAGAGCAGGAATCAGAAACAGTCAAAGTATAAGTTCCCGCAGGAAGATTGGATACTGAAGCCGTTGTTCCGACTACGGCATTTGAACTGTTTTTCCAAGAATAGCTTACGGTTCCAGCTGCGTTTGTTACATTTCCCGCAGTTACAGTTCCAGTGCTTGCGCCAAAACATGAAGCGTCTGTTTTAGAAGAATCTGCCAAAGCCAGAGCAGCGTTCGGCTGTCCGATTGTTACCGCATTGCTTTTTGAAGAGCAGGAATCAGAAACAGTCAAAGTATAAGTTCCCGCAGGAAGATTGGATACAGTTGCCATTGTTCCGACTACAGTATTTGAACTGTTTTTCCAAGAATAGCTTACGGTTCCAACTGCATTTGTCACAGCTCCCGCAGTCACGGTTCCAGTGCTTGCG
>NZ_RPOC01000034.1 GCF_003946915.1 Flavobacterium ustbae | reverse complement strand
CGCAAGCACTGGAACCGTGACTGCGGGAGCTGTGACAAATGCAGTTGGAACCGTAAGCTATTCTTGGAAAAACAGTTCAAATACTGTAGTCGGAACAATGGCAACTGTATCTAATCTTCCTGCGGGAACTTATACTTTGACTGTTTCTGATTCCTGCTCTTCTAAAAGCAATTCGGTTACAATCGGACAGCCGAACGCTGCTCTGGCTTTGGCAGATTCTTCTAAAACTGATGCTTCATGCTTCGGCGCAAGCACTGGAACGGTGACTGCGGGAGCTGTGACAAATGCAGTTGGAACCGTAAGCTACTCTTGGAAAAACAGTTCAAATACCGTAGTCGGAACGACGGCTTCAGTATCCAATCTTCCTGCGGGAACTTATACTTTGACTGTTTCTGATTCCTGCTCTTCAAAAAGCAATTCGGTAACAATCGGACAGCCGAACGCAGCTCTGGCTTTGGCAGATTCTTCTAAAACTGATGCTTCATGCTTCGGCGCAAGCACTGGAACGGTGACTGCGGGAGCTGTGACAAATGCAGTTGGAACCGTAAGCTATTCTTGGAAAAACAGTTCAAATGCCGTAGTCGGAACAGCTGCAACTGTTTCTAACCTTCCTGCGGGAACTTATACTTTGACCGTTTCTGATTCCTGTTCTTCAAAAAGCAATTCGGTAACAATCGGACAGCCGAACGCGGCTCTGGCTTTGGCAGATTCTTCTAAAACAGACGCTTCATGCTTTGGCGCAAGCACTGGAACTGTAACTGCGGGAGCTGTGACGAATGCAGTTGGAACCGTAAGCTATTCCTGGAAAAACAGTTCAAATGCCGTAGTCGGAACGACGGCTTCAGTATCCAATCTGCCTGCGGGAACTTATACCTTAACCGTTTCTGATTCCTGCTCTTCTAAAAGCAATTCGGTAACAATCGGACAGCCGAACGCGGCTCTGGCTTTGGCAGATTCTTCTAAAACAGATGCTTCATGCTTTGGAGCTAGCACTGGAACGGTGACTGCGGGAACTGTGACAAACGCTGTTGGAACCGTAAGCTATTCTTGGAAAAACAGTTCAAATGCAGTGGTAGGAACAACAGCAACTGTTTTAAACCTGCCTGCGGGAACTTATACCGTAACTGTTACAGATAGCTGTTCTTCGCAATCTAACTCAGTTACTATTGGACAGCCTTTAGCGGCGGTAGCTGTAGCTAAAACTTCACAGACTGATGTATTATGTTTCGCAGCTTCAACTGGCGCAATCAACATAACTGCATCTGGCGGGTTTGCTCCTTATACTTACGACTGGGCAGATTTAGCTGGAACAAACGATCCTGAAGACAGAATAAACCTTTCTGTGGGAACTTACACTGTAACTGTGAAAGATGTTAACGGATGTACTGCAACACCTCTTATCGTTACAATTACCCAACCTGCTTCTGCATTATCATGTTCAGTTGTACAAAATAAACCCGTAACAGCAAATGGCTTAAGTAATGGTGAAGCAACGGTATCTCCACTTGGCGGTACTCCTGGCTATACTTACCTATGGGATAATGGCGAAACCACTCCAAAAGCTGTAGCATTAAATGCTGGAACACATAGCGTAAAAGTTACAGATTCAAACGGATGTTCTACAGAATGTACCGTAGTTATTACACAACCTAATGTGCTTTCTTGCAGTATTTCGCAAGATAGTCCCGTAAAATGTTTTGGAGGCAACACTGGTAAAGCAACTGTAACGGCTACAGGTGGTAACGGAGAGTATACTTATCTTTGGGATAATAATGAAACAACCGCACAAGCAGTTGCTTTAACTGCTGGTACACATACTGTGACAGTTACAGACAAATTAGGATATACTACAAAATGTTCTGTGACAATTTCACAACCTCAAAATGCATTAAGCGCGGTAAAAAGTCAAACAGATGTTACTTGTGGTGGAGGAAATAATGGTTCTGCAACGGTAATTGTTTCTGGAGGAACTGCTCAATATAGCTATTCTTGGAATACAGTTCCTGTACAAACAACGTCAACTGCAAGTAATCTTGCCACTGGAAATTACACTGTTCTTATTACAGATGCTAATGGATGTACACTTTCTGAATCGTTTACTATTTTGGATGGAGATTCAGTTAAACCAATTATAAATCCGCTACCAGAGACTACAACTATCAATTGTCCTGAAGAACCTGTTTTTGCTCAAGCGACAGCGACTGATAACAACGTAACTATAGCTTCATTAACTTATGAAGATACTATTATACAAGGAAATTGTGCCGGAGCTTACACTAAAACAAGAACTTGGACTGCCAAAGATTCTTGTGGAAATGTTTCTCTTCCAGTAAGCCAAACAATAATTGTACAAGATAATTCTGCTCCAACTTGGACAACAGCTGCCGGAACTCTAAATGCCACTTTAGAATGCAGCGATGCTGAAGGCCTTGCTTTAGCGCAGGCTAAATTCCCAACCGCCTCTGACTTATGCGATGCGGATGTTTCTGACATCTCTAAAGTAAGCGGGCAATTTGCAGCTTCTGAAGGATGCGGAAACGCGGGAACTTACACCAATACTTGGACTGTAAAAGACGACTGCGGAAATGTTTCTGAAACTTTCACCCAGATAATTACAATCCAA
>NZ_RPOC01000033.1:2500-5033 GCF_003946915.1 Flavobacterium ustbae | reverse complement strand
TATAATTAAAGTCACAACGGTGAAAGATGAGCATGCGTCCCATTAGCTAGTTGGCAGGGTAACGGCCTACCAAGGCTACGATGGGTAGGGGTCCTGAGAGGGAGATCCCCCACACTGGTACTGAGACACGGACCAGACTCCTACGGGAGGCAGCAGTGAGGAATATTGGTCAATGGGCGCAAGCCTGAACCAGCCATGCCGCGTGCAGGATGACGGTCCTATGGATTGTAAACTGCTTTTGTACGGGAAGAAACACTCCTACGAGTAGGAGCCTGACGGTACCGTAAGAATAAGGATCGGCTAACTCCGTGCCAGCAGCCGCGGTAATACGGAGGATCCAAGCGTTATCCGGAATCATTGGGTTTAAAGGGTCCGTAGGCGGTCCTGTAAGTCAGTGGTGAAAGCCCATCGCTCAACGATGGAACGGCCATTGATACTGCAGGACTTGAATTATCAGGAAGCAACTAGAATATGTAGTGTAGCGGTGAAATGCTTAGAGATTACATGGAATACCAATTGCGAAGGCAGGTTGCTACTGGTGGATTGACGCTGATGGACGAAAGCGTGGGTAGCGAACAGGATTAGATACCCTGGTAGTCCACGCCGTAAACGATGGATACTAGCTGTTGGGGGCAACTTCAGTGGCTAAGCGAAAGTGATAAGTATCCCACCTGGGGAGTACGAACGCAAGTTTGAAACTCAAAGGAATTGACGGGGGCCCGCACAAGCGGTGGAGCATGTGGTTTAATTCGATGATACGCGAGGAACCTTACCAAGGCTTAAATGCAGACTGACCGTTTTGGAAACAGAACTTTCGCAAGACAGTCTACAAGGTGCTGCATGGTTGTCGTCAGCTCGTGCCGTGAGGTGTCAGGTTAAGTCCTATAACGAGCGCAACCCCTGTTGTTAGTTGCCAGCGAGTCATGTCGGGAACTCTAACAAGACTGCCAGTGCAAACTGTGAGGAAGGTGGGGATGACGTCAAATCATCACGGCCCTTACGCCTTGGGCTACACACGTGCTACAATGGCCGGTACAGAGAGCAGCCACTGGGTGACCAGGAGCGAATCTATAAAGCCGGTCACAGTTCGGATCGGAGTCTGCAACTCGACTCCGTGAAGCTGGAATCGCTAGTAATCGGATATCAGCCATGATCCGGTGAATACGTTCCCGGGCCTTGTACACACCGCCCGTCAAGCCATGGAAGCTGGGGGTGCCTGAAGTCGGTGACCGCAAGGAGCTGCCTAGGGTAAAACTGGTAACTAGGGCTAAGTCGTAACAAGGTAGCCGTACCGGAAGGTGCGGCTGGAACACCTCCTTTCTAGAGCCCGAGTGTTAGCTTAAAGCACGCTTGGGAAATAAGATGCGGATCTGAAGGCTAGGATCGAAGATTGTATTGCTCTTGCTGTTAATTTAAAAAATGAAATAAGAATTAAGTAAACAGAGTCTCGTAGCTCAGCTGGTTAGAGTACTACACTGATAATGTAGGGGTCGGCAGTTCGAGTCTGCCCGGGACTACTTTTTAAAAGATGATTAAAAATTAAAAATTATTAATTAAAAATAAAAAGGCTGCAAAGCTTAATTAAAAGGAAATTTTAGAAGTTGAGTGTTAAATGAGCATAACTCATAACTAATAACTCATAACTAAAAATGGGGGATTAGCTCAGCTGGCTAGAGCGCCTGCCTTGCACGCAGGAGGCCAACGGTTCGACTCCGTTATTCTCCACTGATTCGCCACGGCGAATAAAAGTTCATTGACATATTGGGATAAGAAAATAATAAGAAAGTAGAAAGCGTTTTTCTAAAGCGAAAGCAGAAGAAAAACAAAAATAACGGTCTCGTTGCAAAACGAGATTGGGTACAATAAGCAAAATAAGGGCGCATGGGGAATGCCTAGGCTCTCAGAGGCGAAGAAGGACGTGATAAGCTGCGAAAAGCTGCGGGGACGGGCACACACCGATCGATCCGCAGATATCCGAATGGGGCAACCCGCTATATTGAAGATATAGCACACCGATAGGTGGGCAAACCCGCTGAACTGAAACATCTAAGTAGGCGGAGGAGAAGAAAACAAAAGTGATTCCGCAAGTAGTGGCGAGCGAACGCGGATTAGCCCAAACCATCTATGTTACGGCATAGGTGGGGTTGTAGGACCGCGATATTTCATGCGCAAGGAACCGGAAGCTTCTGGAAAGGAGCGCCATAGAGGGTGACAGCCCCGTATGGGCAACGAGCGTAATGGATAGCGGTATCCTGAGTAGGGCGGGGCACGTGAAACCCTGTCTGAATTTGGCGGGACCATCCGCTAAGGCTAAATACTCCTGAGAGACCGATAGTGAACCAGTACCGTGAGGGAAAGGTGAAAAGAACCGTGAATAACGGAGTGAAATAGATCCTGAAACCATGCGCCTACAAGCGGTCGGAGCCCTTAAGTGGGGTGACGGCGTGCCTTTTGCATAATGAGCCTACGAGTTAACGCTGCTGGCAAGGATAAGTGGTTCAGCCACGGATCCGCAGCGAAAGCGAGTCTGAAT
>NZ_RPOC01000032.1 GCF_003946915.1 Flavobacterium ustbae | reverse complement strand
TCCGGTAATAATAACTTTAATATATCGATAAAAGAGTCCTGCATTTCTATATAAGATTAAAATACAAAAATCGACTTTTTAATATTTCCCCACAACATTTAGACTTGATCCGTTACATAGTGGCAATAATTTCTCTGATTTTGGTTTCTTGCAATGGTCAACAATCAAAAAATCCTGACTCGATACTAAAGCAAAAGAATTTAAAAAATGAGAAAATGAAAGATTATTCTTTTTTAAAAAACATGTATGCAGATTCATATTTCCCTAAATTTCTTGTTGATAAAGTAAAGACAGTACTTATCGACCTATGTTTTGACATCGAAAAAACATCTCCAAAAAATATTGAAGAGTTCTATGCATTAACACATTCTGCAACAAAGAAAATAAATGAATTACAGGATGATTTTTTTGAAAATGATAGCGAAATTGAAACCAATGCAAGAGAATCGATTGGACAAGATTTTAATATTATTGCAAAATCTTACGGATTCAATGCGGATACAGAAGAAATAATTGCCCCAAGAGAATGGTAAAAAAATAACGTTATCAGCATAAAAGAGCTTTAAGGCCAGATAAATTTTACTAGCAATACATGAAATAATTTAACAGTAAACCCTCCCAAAAAACTCCTTAAGAAATTAAGGAGTTTTTTTATGCTTTGACAATAACAGCATTTTTTTCTTGTATAAAAACAGTAATTTTATAAATCTTATAAAATCAATTTTTACATTAATACGCAATGAACACTAACTTTTTCTCCAACATATTTTTTTTGCTACTATTAATCGCTTTACCAGAAACGACATTTTCTCAATCTGCTAATTTTACTATTCAAGATGTAAAGTTCGAAAGTCAAGGCATCACTCTTGCTGGCTCGGTTCTAATGCCTGAAAAAGCATTTGCGGCAGCAGTAATTGTTCACGGGTCTGATCCTGTAAAAAGAGAAATGGAGTTTGCAAAACGTCTTGCCAAAGAAGGCATTGCCGTATTGACATATGATAAACGCGGAGTTGGAGAATCAGGCGGAGTATATGTCGGACCAACTGTTGGCACAAATAATATTGACACTACTAATCTTAACTTATTAGCTCAAGATGCAAATTCGGCAGTAAAGACATTTCAAAGCTATTTAAAAAACAAAAAAATCCCAATCGGATTAGTTGGCTTTAGTCAAGCGGGGTGGATAATTCCAATTGCTGCAAATAAAAATCCGAAAATAGATTTTATGGTTTTATTTAGCTGCCCTACTATTACAACTTTAGAACAGCTTCGCTTTCAATTTTATACAAATGGTAACATTAATTTTTGGGAAAATCACACAGAATCAGACGCACGCGAACATACTAAAAATGATCCAGACAAGTATCAGTTTGTTGCGACCGATCCTAAAGTTTCTTTGAATGCTCTTTCCATTCCTGGACTTTGGCTTTTTGGAGAAAAGGACATACAGATTCCAGTAAAGTTATGTATTGAACAATTAAACACATTAAAAGCTCAAGGCAAACCTTTCGAATATACTTTATTTTCTAATTTAGGACACAATACCGTTTCCGATAGCGACACAACACCTTTCGATATTTCAATTCAATGGATAAAACAAAAGACTTTTAATAAAAAGAACTCTAAAGCATCTAACTAACACTCATCATTTTCCAGTTTTTCGCAAACTTTTTCAAGAAGCTTTCTGGTTTGTTTAAAGTGTTTTATTTTATTATCAATCTCTTTTATTTTGGACTGAAAAAGCTCTAATGTTTCTGGTTTCGAATCGGTGCTTTCGAACCAAGCAGTCAATATCTTTTTTATTTCTGCTAAAGTAAAACCGACTTCTTTGGCTTCAATAATAATTTCTAAGCGCTCAACCACATTATCATCATAATGTTTATAATTATTAGATTTTACCTTTTCATTAGTAACGCCTTCGATCATTCCTAAGTTTTCGTAATATCTAATGGTATGAATTGATAATCCCGTTTTCTTCGATAATTCGTTTATTAACATAATTTATTTTTTTAATCTCAAAACAGCAAAGTATAGAGCATAGTCTATACTTACAAGTTACAAATGTAGTGATTAATTTTGCATTTTAAGTTTTAAAATATTACAAATGAGTCAAAAAAAATAAAACTCCATTATGCTAATAGAGTTTTATTTTGAATTATGATCTTACTGAAAGTTTTTCTTTTCGTTTTCTTTTTAAATATTCTCTTAACGGAATGTCATAAAATACCATTACGAAATAAGCAAATCCTACAAGTAAAATAACTGAAGCCACAACGATTAAAGCCAATTGCGCTTCGTCTGGTTTATAATTGGTATAATAATTCCCAAACATCCATAAAGCGGCATAATGTGTCATGTACAACGGATATGAAATTTTTCCAGAGAATACACAAAACTTTTCTAAGCCTGGTTTCAAGACTGCTCCCGCGCCAAGAGAAACCAATAATGGAAAATAAAACAACACAACCAAAGGTTCTGTCAGCCAATTAAATTCTGAAGATGGCATAATGAAAGCCAAAAGCAGTAAAATAGTTAATCCGCCAAAACCAAGTTTATTTTTGATAATCCAATTT
This sequence comes from Flavobacterium ustbae, assembly GCF_003946915.1. GTDB lineage: Bacteria > Bacteroidota > Bacteroidia > Flavobacteriales > Flavobacteriaceae > Flavobacterium > Flavobacterium ustbae. The sequence continues at coordinate 3,353 of NZ_RPOC01000032.1, read as the reverse complement.
GATCGATAAATAAGCAATCCCGCTAAGAAAGAATACGATATTCTAGCGCAGCCATCCCAAAAAGTCGGACCGCTCCAGCCTCCTAATAAATTATCAGAATTATACCCGACATAACATAATGCAAATGCAGCAAGCGCAGTTAAAATCATTAAGTAATTTTTTCGCACTTTATAAAGCACTAATGCGTAGGCGATATTAGCAATATATTCCCAAAACAGTGACCATGCGGGCGCATTAAAACTAAATAAGTTGAAGCCGCGATCTGCAATAACAGGAAATGGAATAAGAAATATAGAACAGATAAATGTGAGAATGATTTTCCCAGTGCTATACAATTCTAAATGTCCGCCAAAAGGATCAAATAAAAAGGCCAGCAATCCTAAGATTGACCCAGCAACGACTAAAGGATGAAGTCTTATAATTCTTGATACAAAAAAATTACGAAGACCCATTTTTGCAATGCGGTCATCATAAGCATATCCAATTACGAATCCAGAAAGACAAAAGAAAAAATCGACGGCTAAAAATCCGTGTCCGATAAAATTTTGGCTTGGATCAGTAAAAATCCATTCCATAAAATGAAAAACAACAACGGCAAAAGCTGCGATGCCTCTTAAGCCGTCTAAAATTTCAAAGTGCTGTTTTGTCTCAAGAATTTCCGTAGATGATGGACTGGTATTCATTAAATTGTATTATTTCGTACTAATTAAGCGATTGGGTTATCGATGCAAGATCTACAAATTAATATTCAAATCAAAATAAGATTATGTCATCAAAAGTTAAATTGTTTTTCTATCTGTATCGATAAATCTTTAATCATTCAATCCTTTTCCATCTAGAATTCTCGAAATATTCTTTTCTACTCTAGCTTCTCTTGTTTTAGATTGTTTTGGCTGAGAAAAATGCAGTAGATATGCACGCTGCCTCCCAGGAGTTAAAGCATAAAACGCTTTTTTAAAATCTGAATTATTATCTAACTTAGTTTGAAGTTCATCTGCAATCTCAAATTCTGAAACTTTTTTCAATTCTACTTTTTGTCCTGATTTTTCAATTTCTGCAGCTTCAAAAATATACTTTTTTAAAATTTCTTTTTTCGATAAAATATCCTGAACATTCGTGAATCGAGCCTGTCGGGCCGCTTGTACATTATCTGACTGCTGAATTAATATCTTATCTGGATCTTTCATCAAAGCCCCTTTAAAAAACAAAAAAGCGCAATATTCTTTAAAAGTATGAATCAAAACAATATTAGCGCCGTCGAAGGTATAACATGGACAACCCCATTTTAATTCTTCAGACAAATGACAATCTAAAACAATAGCTCTCATCTGTTCTATTTCTGACTTCCATTTTTCAGCTTTTTCAAAATAAAAATCTACTTTAGAATTCTCACTATACTTTGTCATAAATAACTTTATTAAAAATTAGTTTAATAAAGATAATAATCTGTAAATCAAAAATCAAAACCTTTCAGGATACCCCTTCCTGAATTTCTTATAAAGCTTATAATTTTGTCTCTTTCTAAAGTTTGTTCAAATTCATTTTCAATCAGTTTCAAAGCAAATTTAGTATTTCGCTTTTCTTGAAATAAAACTCTGTAAATTGCTCTCAGTTCATCAATCTTAGCAGATTCAAATCCTCTCCTTTTTAAACCTACGGTATTTAAGCCCGCAAATCTTAGAGGCTCATGAGCCGCAATAATATATGGACAAATATCTTTAACCACTCGGCTTAAACCGCTTATTAAAGCATGTTCTCCAATAACAGAAAATTGATGTATCGCAGTCAAGCCACTTATATTTGCCCAATCTTGAATAATCACTTCGCCAGCCATTCCAACACTAAATCCAATAATAATATTATCACCGATTACACAATCATGTCCAATATGAGCATTTGACATAATAAGATTAGAATTTCCAATAGATGTTTTACCTTTGGAAATTGTTCCTTTATTAACGGTTACAGATTCTCTAATGATATTATTGTTACCAATTTCAAGGACAGTATACTCTCCCTTATATTTCAAATCTTGAGGAACACCTCCTAAAACTGCATTAGAATGTATCTGGCAATTCTCACCAATTCTTGAACCATTTAAAATCGATACATGATTTCCTATTTGTGTATTATTGCCAATCACAACATCATGTTCAATAATAACACCGTTCCCTATTGAAATATTATTGCCGAGAAGAGCATCTTTATGAATAAAAGTATTTTTCAATTTCGCACCTTTTTAATGAACTGCAAAAATTGAAAAAGTTTAAATATTTTTTATTGAGGTAATATCAAATAATTGCACCACGAATTCTGCTTAAAGTTTCTTGACTTACGCCAATTAATGAGGCAATATGTTTCAATTTGGCTTTTTTAACAATTTGAGGAAATGACTCTAAGAGAAACAAGTATTTTTTCTCTGCAGTCACTAAACGAAATAAATGATTAAACTCATTTATTTTAGAAAGATAATGCCGAAGCTGTTTAATATGAAACTTTACAAATAACGGATACTCTAATAAAGTCTGTTCGTCAGAATAAGATAACGAGTATACTGTTGTTTCCTCACAAGTTTGAAAATTCTCAAAAGAAGGTTTCTGCTCAAAAAAGCTACTCATTGAAGTCACAAATTGATTATCTGTATAAATCCATTTGGTAACTTCTACTCCATCTTCAACACAAAACCTCCTAACAGCGCCCGATTTTATAAAATAAATTCTATCACAAATCTTGCCTTCTTCTGCAAGAAATTCTCCCTTAATAAAAATTTCTTCAACAAAATTTCTTTTAATAGCAAGTTCGGTATCTAAATCCAATACTTGAAAACTATTTATAATATGAATTAGCTCCTCCATCTATTTTTGAATTTCATAATAATCAAAAATAAAACATAATTAATAGAAAAACTAAATCCCTTATGCAAACCACATAATCAATTTCCTTTCCACGGATTTTATCCATTTTAAAGCTCTATCCTCAAAAAAAAAAAACAAGGAAGGAATCTAATATTAAAAAAATCCTTTTCAATACATAAAATCAATTAAAAAACCACCACAAACTTTGGATGCAAAACCAATAAGATTATAATTATGGAGTTTCCCTACGGGTCGGGCTGTCTGCTATATCTTTTATGCCGAACCCTGGCATAAAAAGATGCTGCTTCCATCCCTAACGCACGCGGCATTAAATGGCTTTTCTGGTTCCAGATTTCACAAGAGAAGGATATTATTTTCAGAAAGGCATATAAAACAGAAAACCCCGTTTCGCTGGAAACAGGGTTTTCAAAAGAAAGGCGACGACATACTCTCCCACAATGATGCAGTACCATCTGCGCAGGCGGGCTTAACTTCTCT
>NZ_RPOC01000031.1 GCF_003946915.1 Flavobacterium ustbae | reverse complement strand
GGGGTTCGAACCCCCGACCCCCTCGGTGTAAACGAGGTGCTCTGAACCAGCTGAGCTAATCGCCCTATTTTACTAGGTTGCTATCGTTTGTGATTGCGAGTGCAAATATACGTTTGTTTTTGAGTTCTGCAAAGAAAATTTAACTTTTGTGAGTTTTAAATATTCTTGTTAGCCTTCTTATTTAAAAGAAAAACTCCTTAATTTCTTAAGGAGTTTCTTGGTGGGCGATGAGGGGTTCGAACCCCCGACCCCCTCGGTGTAAACGAGGTGCTCTGAACCAGCTGAGCTAATCGCCCTATTTTATTAGGTTGCTATCGTTTGTGATTGCGAGTGCAAATATACGCTTGTTTTCGAGTCCTGCAAAGAAAAAGGAATAAAAAATAAAACTTTTTTAAAAATAATCTATATGTATTTGTTTATGAATTTGTTATTAAAATGAAATTTTTGAAGTTTTTTCTAAATTCAAAATACATTTTAACCCAAAGGCAATTCTGCAACCACAAAAGTGCTTCCGCCGGCGTAAATGAAATCATTTTCTGAAGCATTTTTTTTCGCTTCCGCGAAAGCGATAGCAACAGAATCGTATTTTTCTCCAATTAAATCATACTTTTTAGCTTCGCTTTGTAAAATTTCAGTGCTTAATCCGCGAGAAGAATCAGGTCTGCAGAAATAATATTGTGCTTCTTTCGGAAATAAAGGCAAAATCGAATCCAAATCTTTGTCATTGACAACGCCTAAAACAATATGCAGGTTTTCGAATTTCTCATTTTTAAGCTGATTCATTACAACCGTTAATCCATGTTTATTGTGCGCCGTATCGCAGATAATTTTTGGGTTTTCACCCAATTGCTGCCATCGGCCTTGTAAACCAGTATTTTTTACAACATTTAGCAAACCTTCTTTCAATTGTTCGATCGAAACTTTGAAATCAGTTTCATTATTCAGAATCGAAATCGTTTGTTGAACCGTCTTTTTGTTATTAAACTGATAATCTCCAATCAAATCAGACAAATAAATCTGATCAATTAAATCTGAAGCAAAAGAAATCGGAGAGTTGTTTTCTTCGGCTTTAGCAAAAAAAACAGGTTTAGTTTCGTTTGTATATTCACCAATTACAACCGGGACATTCGGTTTAATAATTCCAGCTTTTTCACCCGCAATCGCTTCAAGTGTATTTCCTAAAAATTGAGTATGATCTAAACCGATATTTGTAATTACCGAAACCAAAGGCGTAATAATATTCGTTGCGTCAAGTCTTCCGCCCAGGCCAACTTCAATAATAGCGATATCAACTTTTTCTGAAGCAAAATAATCAAACGCCAAGCCAACCGTCATTTCGAAGAAACTCATATCATTTGCTTCAAAAAAAGATTTGTGTTTGGCAATAAATTCAATTACAAATTCTTCTGAAATTTCCTGACCGCTTATTCTAATTCGTTCTCTAAAATCTTTCAGATGCGGAGAAGTATACAAACCCACTTTGTAACCCGCTTCTTGTAGAACCGAAGAAAGCATATGCGAAGTAGAACCTTTTCCGTTGGTGCCCGCAACATGAATGCATTTCAGCTCGTTTTGCGGATTGCCAAGATGAGCTGCCAATATTCTAATATTCGTTAAATCTTCTTTGTACGCAGAAGCACCTTGCAATTGGTACATTGGAAGTTGATTAAACATCCAATTGGTAGTCTCTTGATAGTTCATTTGTTTAGATAAAATGGTTGTTGATTGAAATAAATTTCGATTTTTGTAGTTTAATATTACAGCGAAAATTATCTTTATTGCAAATTTCAAATATTTTTTAGAATTAATTATTAAAAACCAGAATTAATATATGTTTAGTTTTATTCAGTTACAAACAGATACAATCGCAAATGCTTCAAATGTAGTGGTCGAAAAGATTGCAGAGCCACAAAATGAAATTTCAATGTTTGGATTCATTATGAAAGGGGGAGTTTTCTTAATTCCAATTGCGATTCTATTGTTTTACACTATTTATTTAATCTTCGAACGTTATATGTACATTAACCGCGCGTCAAAAATTGATAGCAGATTAATGCAAGATGTTAGCGAAAAATTACATTCTGGAAATATCGAATTGGCACGAACAATTGTAGAAAGAAATAATACTGCTGCTGGAAATATTTTAAAAGAAGGCGTTCTAGTAATCGGAAGACCAATTTCTGAAATTGAAGCCAACATGGACCGTGCTGCCGATATCGAAATCGGCGAAATGGAAAGACATTTAGGTCATCTTGGACTTATTGCTGGTATTGCGCCAACTTTAGGTTTCATCGGAACGATTTCTGGGGTAATCAAGATTTTCTACAGCATTTCGGTTACAGAAAATATTAGTATCGGAAATATTTCTGGAGGTCTATACGAAAAAATGATCAGTTCTGGATCTGGTTTAATTGTGGGTATTATTGCGTATAGTGCTTACCACTTATTAAACGGGAAGATTGATAATTTTGCTTTAAAAATTCAGAAACAGATTTTAGAATTTGTCAATATAATTCAAAGAGCATAAGCCATGTCTATTAAGAGAAAAAGAAGATTTCATGCCGAAGTTGCGACTTCATCTTTAAGTGACATTATGTTTTTCCTGCTGTTGTTTTTCTTAATTATTTCAACGCTGGCAAATCCGAATGTAATTAAGATGACTTTGCCAAAAGCTAAAGCGAATGAAAAGACCAATAAACAGCTCATCAGTTTATCGGTTACAGAAGATAAAAAGTTTTACATTGACAAAGAACAAGTTGATTTTGAAAATCTAGAAACCAGTTTAATGTCAAAAATAGGAACAGATAAAGAACAAACCGTTGTCGTTCGAATTCCGTTTAACCTACAAGTTCAAGACTTAGTTGATGTTTTGCAAATAGGAGTGAAGAACAATTTGAAGTTTGTCATCGCAACGAGTCCTAAGTAAAATAATTAGGGCGTGACCCCAATAAAAAAATGGGCCAATCAGCATAACGTTGATTCGCCCATTTTTTTATTGGGGTCGGGCTATCCATGCTACTTCGGTAGCTTATTCCTATCCCTCACGCGAGCAACAGCATATAAATTTTCAATTTTTTAAATTCCAAATTCCAAATCGTATTTTCCGTATAGTTTGTCATTTCGACGAAGGAGAAATCTTCGCAAGAAACTCTACAAGCAAAATCGCAATCTTTGTCGAGCTACTCGTGGTGATTTCTCCTTCGTCGAAATGACAAACTGGGTGAAAATAAAATAAATAAAAAAGGCTTTCTGATATTTTTTTCAGAAAGCCTTTTTATGAGAATAGATTCGTGTAAATCCGTGGCTCGAGCCCGATAGGGCGAACAGACGGAGTAAATACGTGTTTTTAATCCAAACTAAAATTGTAAATAATTTTCCCAATCTGTTTGGCAGGAGCATCACTGTCAGCTTGCCATTTAGTGTTCATTGCAGCAATTCTCGCTTGATCTAATAAACATTTTGCCGTATTGGTAGTTCCTTTAATTCCAGCAGTTGCGCTTACTGTTTTTCCGTTTTGATCAACACTAACTTCAACTACGACTTTTCCTTCTTCGTTACAAGTATATTTTGGTGCAGGTTTAGAAAGCGCTTTTCTATTTCCTAACGAATATCCAGATCCACCGCCCGAACCGCCACCACTTCCAGCGCCGTAACCGCTTCCGGTACCGATACCATTTCCGGTTCCGTTACCGCCTCCGGTTCCTCCGCCAGAACCACCAGATCCGTAATAACCGTTAGAGTTTAAACTTCCGCCAGCTTTTCCTTTATTTCCAGCAGCTTTATCATCTCCATCACCGTCTTTTTTCGAACCCTTCATAATACTTGCTAATGCGTCGTTTGTAGAGTTAGAAACTTTTTGTTTTTCAGGAACAGGTTTAGGGTCTACTTTTACAGGAACGTTTTTCTTAGGCTTTTCTTTTGTCGGGATAACGACGTCATTATCGGCTGCTGTATTTTCTTGAGATATAATGGCTTCTTCTTCTACAGCTTTTGCAGGTGTTTGTTTTGCATTATTCTTCACATCCAAAACTTCACTTTTATAATTGGCTCCAGAACCTAAATCGCTATCTCCAAAATTTATCGTTACACCTCCACCGCCACCTCCGCCATCAGCAAGAGCAACATTGTTTTCAGGGTTATATGGAGGCCAAAAACGTATAAAAAACAGCAATAAAATTATTGCCGCATAAATTGCAGTTGTGATTAGTAACGATTTCTTTTTATCTGAAGAAATAGTGAAACTCATTGAATTCTGAATTTTGAAATGTATTATTTTAAAAACGTTTAAAAGTAGTAAAAATTGTTTAGAACGGAAGTACGGTACTTAATTTTACCGTAAAGACACGCGAAGGTTTTTTTGTATGATACTTAAATTGTTATACCGCAAAGTTCGCTAAGGATACGCAAAGAAACGCAAAGAGTTTTTATACGAGGTTCAATAAATTGAAAAAGTTCACAAAGCTTTATCTATATAGCTTTTGCGAACTTAATATTTAGATCTTGCTGGCGCCCCCAATTAAAAGGACTTAGCGTGCTTTGCGTTAAAAAATTAACCGCAATGTTTTCGCTAAGTTTTTTTAATCTCGCAAAGTCGCGAAGTCGCAAAGAAAACTTAAAAAAGAAAAAACTTTGCGACTTCGCGACTTTGCGAGAAATAAGTTAGCGGTGCTTGCGTAAAACTTAGGTCAATAAAAAACGAGCCAAATACTATTCGGCTCGTTTATATATAAGTATAAAATAGATTACACCAACTCCTTCAATGCAATTTCAAAAGCAGTTGCACTAATATTCGTTTTAGACGAATTTAAAGCATGAGCTTTTACAATCGCATTTTTAATAATTTCTGATGTATCATTAAAAATAGCCTCGTCTGTCATCTGAACTTTTTTCTCCATGAAATAGGCAAAAACCCTTGCCATTCCGCAGTTTGAAATAAAGTCTGGAATCAAACTTACTTTTTGGTCTACTTGCTCCATAATTGATCCGAAGAAAATTTCTTTGTCTGCAAAAGGAACATTCGCTCCGCATGAAATAACTTCCAATCCGTTTGCGATTAAGCTATCAATTTGACCTTGAGTAACCAATCTTGAAGCCGCACAAGGAGTAAAGATTTCAGCACCAATTGTCCAGATTTTAGAATTGATTTCCTCAAACGGAATCATATTATCTGCAACTAATTTGTTTCCATCTTTATTTAAGAATAACGTTTTAATTTCTTCAAAAGAAAAACCATCTTCTTTAATTAATCCGCCATCGCGATCGATAATTCCGATTACTTTTGCACCCATTTCAGCTAAGTAAAAAGCCGCAGCAGAACCTACATTTCCAAAACCTTGAACGATTGCTTTTTTACCTTGAATGTCTCCGCCATAAGTTGCGTAAAAATGGCGAACTGCTTCTGCAACACCAAAACCAGTAATCATATCGGCAACAGTATATTTTCTAGTAACGTCTGGTGAGAATTTTGGGTTTTCGATTACTTTAATAACACCTTGGCGCAATTGCCCAATTCTATTAATTTTATCTGCTTCCGTCGGTTTAAAATGCCCGTTAAAAACACCTTCTTGCGGATGCCAAACACCACATTCTTCCGTCATTGGAATTACTTCGTGAATTTCATCAACATTCAAATCACCGCCTGTTCCGTAGTAGCTTTTTAATAACGGAGAAACCGCTTTGTACCAGCGCTGTAAAACTCCTTTTTTGCGAGGATCGTTCGGATCAAAATTTATTCCAGATTTAGCACCGCCAATAGCAGGGCCTGAAACAGAGAATTTAACTTCCATTGTTTTAGCAAGAGACAAAACTTCGTTCATATCTAAGCCTTTTCTCATTCTTGTTCCTCCACCTGCAGCTCCTCCGCGAAGTGAATTAATAACAGTCCACCCTTCGGCTTCTGTTTCTGAATCTTTCCAATTGAAAACAATTTCAGGTGCCTTGTTTTCAAATTGTTGTAATAAATCTTTCATTTTGTTGTGATATGTTTATTTTGCGTAAATGTATAAAATAGAATAATGCGAATAATGTATTTTGCATCAAATTTATAAAACAAAAAAGAAAAGCCGAAAACTATTCCGTTTTCGGCTTTCTATATGTTTAAAAAATTAAGAATTATTGTCCTAATAAATGTTTTTTCAAAGTTTCGTCAACTGGTTTGTCAGAAAGCCAGATTCCGAATAATGCTTTTTTGAAATCAAATCCAGAAATTTTTCCTTTCAGAACTTCATTTTTAGAAACGTAAACATTTTGATCAAAAGGATTGTAAGCCAAAACAAAAACATCTTTTTCTGTAATTGCGTCGCTTAAAAAGCTTTTTAGCTGTTCGATTCTAGGGCGTAATTCTTCCAGATTTGCTCCTGCAGATTTTTCAAAACCTGTATTCATAGCTTTTGTCAGTTTGTTAGAAGAAACCATCGAAGAAGTGATTTCAATTCTAACAGCCATTTCTGTGTCGCTGTCTATGATAAATTGAGGATCTTGAGTTAATTGAGATAAGTACAGTGCCTGCACATAAACTTCCAACCACATTTTTGATCTTCCGCCCGCACCGTTTAGCTGTAATGATTTACCTTGAAATTCTATTTTTCTAGGTACACTTACACCATTAACTTCAATTTGAGTTTGAGCAGAAACAGTCGAAAATTGAAAGCTTAACAAGACTGTCAGTAAAAGTAAAATCTTTTTCATATTCTATCAAATTTTTATTTTTAGGGCAAAAATAATAGTAATTTATTAATATTTGGTTCATATTGAGAAGGTTTTTTTCTTCAAAATTAGATGTTTAATTTTTGTATTACATTAAAAATCAATTTAGTAAGACTAAGTTTACGTAGTTTTACTGATTTTAAGAAATGTTTAATGTTTTTCAATTTTTAAAAGCATCATTTTTTTAATTAAAATGAATTTTTTAAGTATAATTTGAATCTTAAATTTTGCAAATTTTGTTGCCAAATTAATGCTGTTTTGAAAAAAATGATAAACAATAACGAAAACGTTATCGTAATCTTTGCTAATCTATTAATTTTATATGCATGCATTGTAATTTATACATTTAAAAAGTATCTTTGGAAGCCTTTCCATTTAAAAAAAGAGGCATCTAAAAACACAAAAGCAAAAAAATATAATCAACTAAAGAAATCTGTTTTGAAATCTGGTTGAGAAAAACATTTAAAGTAAACTACTATGGATTTTAATCTAACCGAAGAACATTTAATGATTCAGCAGGCAGCAAGAGATTTTGCTCAAAATGAATTATTGCCGGGAGTTATTGAACGTGACGAAAAACAAATTTTTCCAACTGAGCAAGTCAAAAAAATGGGCGAGCTTGGATTTATGGGAATGATGGTTGATCCTAAATATGGAGGAAGCGGACTTGATGCTATTTCTTATGTTATAGCAATGGAAGAAATTTCTAAGATCGACGCCTCTGCTTCGGTAGTTATGTCAGTAAACAATTCATTAGTTTGCTGGGGATTACAAGAATACGGAACCGAAGAACAAAAACAAAAATATCTTCCAGGTTTGGCTTCTGGAGAAATTCACGGTGCGTTTTGCTTAAGCGAACCAGAAGCGGGGAGTGATGCAACTTCGCAAAAAACAACAGCTATTGATATGGGTGACCATTATTTAGTTAATGGTACAAAAAACTGGATTACAAACGGAAACACGGCTTCTGTATATTTAGTAATTGCTCAAACGCATCCAGAATTAAAGCATAAAGGAATCAATGCTTTGATTATGACGAAAGATATGCCAGGTTTTTCAGTTGGTCCAAAAGAACAAAAAATGGGAATCCGCGGATCTGATACGCATTCTTTAATGTTCTCAGATGTGAAAGTTCCAAAAGAAAATAGAATCGGTGAAGATGGTTTCGGATTTAAATTTGCAATGAAAACTCTTGCAGGAGGAAGAATTGGAATCGCTTCTCAAGCTTTAGGAATTGCTTCTGGAGCTTACGAATTGGCTTTGAAATATTCTAAAGAACGTAAAGCTTTCGGAACCGAAATCTGCAATCATCAGGCAATTGCTTTTAAATTGGCAGACATGGCAGTTAATATCGAAGCGGCACGTCATTTATGCATGAAAGCGGCTTGGGATAAAGACAATCATAAAAACTACGACGTGAGTGGTGCAATGGCGAAACTTTTTGCTTCGCAAGTTGCAATGGATACTGCTGTTGAGGCAGTTCAGATTCATGGTGGAAACGGTTATGTAAAAGAATACCATGTAGAGCGTTTGATGCGTGATGCAAAAATTACTCAGATTTACGAAGGAACTTCTGAAATTCAAAAAATCGTAATTTCTCGAGCAGTTATTGCTGGATAATTTTTTTTAGAAATAGATCGTTTACCCTTTCAGATTTTTGTTTGAAAGGGTTTTTTTATGAATATTCTATTACTTTTCATAAGTTTATAGTCTAATTAATTTTTTATTTTCAATCATCAATAAAAACAGAACCATGAGAAAATTATACCTTTTGCTTCCATTTATTTTTTTTGCCTGTAAATCGGGAACTTCAACTTCAAATGATAAAGAGGTAAGATTAGATTCAAAACCTATTGAAGTCAGTTATAAAGTAAAAGAAGCTGAAATCTCAGATTTTCTAAAACACCTTTCTTCTGATGAAATGGAAGGGCGCGAGACAGGAACTCAAGGAATTGAAAAAGCTGCCGTTTTCTTGGAAGATTTTCTAAAGAAAAATAAAATCAAGCCTTATTTTAAAACCTACCGAGATACTTTGACCAATTTTGATTCTCCGGCTTTTAATATTGTTGGAGTTATAGAAGGAACAGATCCTGAACTTAAAAAAGAATTTGTGGTATTGAGCGCGCATTACGATCATATTGGTATTGAGAAAAAAGATCAGCCTGACAAAATTAATAATGGAGCAAACGATGATGCTTCGGGTGTGACTTCTGTTGCGGCAATGGCAAAGTATTTTAGCAAAACTAAAGTAAACAAACGTAGTATATTGATTGTCTTTTTTGCTGGAGAAGAAAAAGGACTGCTAGGTTCTAAAAGTTTAGTGGAGAAACTGAAAAAGCAAAATTTCAATCTTTATACGCAATTAAATATTGAAATGATTGGTGTGCCAATGAAACGAGATTACCTAGCTTATATTACTGGTTTTGACAAATCGAATATGGCGCAAAAAATAAACGAATACACGGGAAAAAACACCATCGGATTTTTACCAAAAGAAGCAGAATATAAATTATTCTATCGTTCAGATAATTATTCGTTTTTCCAAGCTTTTGGAAAACCTTGCCAATCGCTAAGTACTTTTGATTTTGAAAACTTTGATTTTTATCATCATGTTTCAGATGAATTTAAACTGATGGATATTCCTCATATTACTAATTTCACGCAAGAATTATTGCCAGCTGTGACAAAAATTGCAGTTTCGCCAACACAAGAAATAACCATGAATAAATAAGAGGCTGTTTTTTACAGCATTTGATTATTTTTGCGACATGAAAAATATTATTGTTACCGGAACAAGCAGAGGAATTGGTTACGAATTGGCTTTGCAGTTTGCAAATGCAGGAAATCAGGTTTTAGCCATTTCGAGAAAAATACCACAAACGCTTTTAGAACATCAAAATATAACTTGTCTGTCTGTTGATTTGGCAGATGAAACGGCTTTAGATCAGGTTGAAAATTTTCTTTCTTCAACTTGGAAAAAAGTAGATGCTGTGGTTCACAATGCTGGAGCTTTACTTTTAAAACCTTTTGAGCAAACGACTCAGGCAGATTTTGAAAGTATTTACAAAGTAAATGTTTTCGCTGTTGCGAATTTAACTCGCATCTGTATTCCGTATTTAGAAAAAGGAAGCCATGTGGTTACGATCAGTTCTATTGGCGGTGTACGCGGAAGTTTGAAGTTTGCTGGATTAGCTGCTTATAGTTCTAGTAAAGGCGCAGTTGGCACTTTGACTGAATTGTTAGCAGAAGAATATAAAGAAAAAGGCATTTCATTTAATGTGCTGGCTTTGGGTTCTGTCCAAACTGAAATGCTAAATGAAGCTTTTCCAGGTTATCAAGCGCCAATTTCTGCCGAAGGAATGGCAACTTATATTTATGATTTTACATTAAATGGGAATAAATATTTTAATGGGAAAGTATTAGAAGTTTCTTCTACGAATCCCTAACTAAAATCCAATTTTTAAATTCCAAATTCCAATATTATTGCGAATAACTTCTAACAAATAACATTTAACCTAAAGAGAAATTGAGCGAAACTCTAGCTAAATACATTCCCGAACATGCAGTCAAGCCAGTTTTTGATTTGATTGTTGCCAATCAGGTTCATCTGAAAATCGTTAATGAGCGTCAGACGCGTCATGGCGATTACAGACGCGGACCTAGCGGTAAGCATGAAATTACGGTAAATGCAAGCTTAAATAAGTATCGTTTTCTAATTACGTTAATTCACGAAATTGCTCATTTGGTTGCTTTTGAAAAGTTTGGACGAAATATTAAACCGCACGGAAACGAGTGGAAATATACTTTTCAGCGATTAATGGTTCCGTTTATTCGTCCAGAAATATTTCCGGGACAAATATTGCCTTTGCTGGCAAGACATTTTAAAAATCCGTCAGCGAGTAGTGATACCGATACGACTTTATCTTTGGCTTTAAAACAATATGATAAAGAAAACGATATGAATTATGTTTTTGAGATTCCGTACGGAAGTGTTTTTAGAATTAAAAACGGAAAGATTTTTAAGAAATTAGCCGTTCGTACAAAAAGATTTGAATGCATCGAATTAAGCTCAGGAAAAACCTATCTCTTTAATCCGAATGCAGAAGTAGAATTGATAAATGTTCAATAAAATTCCAATTTTAGAAATTCCAAATTCCAAAATTTAGGATAAATATTTAAAAGTAAAAAATCCAAATCCCAATTGTAAATTTTTAAAATTGGAATTTGGATTTTTTTTTATTGGAATTTGAAAGCTCTTAACCTTTCAAATAAGCTTCTCTTACTTTCTTGAAAAGGTTTGAAGAATAAACAAATTTAACTACTGCCTCATTGTCGGTCGTAAAGATTTCTTCTTTTGTTCCTTGCCAAGCTTTAAGACCTTTTTTTAAGAAAACAATATTTTCACCGATTTCCATAACCGAGTTCATATCGTGTGTATTGATCACAGTTGTAATATTGTATTCTCTTGTAATTTCCTGAATAAGATTGTCAATCAAAGTAGAAGTGTTAGGGTCAAGACCAGAGTTTGGTTCATCACAAAACAAATACTTCGGATTATTTACAATCGCACGTGCAATCGCCACACGTTTCTGCATACCTCCCGAAATTTCAGAAGGCAGTTTTTTATGCGCATCTACTAGATTTACCCTTTCTAAAACAAAATCAACACGCTCTTTGATTTGCGCTTTGGTATTATTAGTAAACATTTTTAACGGGAAAGCTACATTTTCTGCAACAGTCATCGAGTCAAATAAAGCACTACCTTGAAAAACCATTCCGATTTCAGTTCGCAGTTCACGTTTTTCGTCTTTGTCTAGATCAGAATAAACTCTTCCGTCAAATTCAATTGTTCCCGAGTCTGGTGTGTGAATTCCTAACAATGTTTTTAGCAAAACTGTTTTTCCAGATCCACTTTGTCCGATAATCAAATTGGTTTTTCCAGTTTCAAAAACGGTAGAAACGCCTTTTAAAACTTTACTATCACCAAATGATTTTTCTATATTTTTTACTTCTATCATTATCCTAATAATAATTGAGTTAATATATAATTTAGAAGAATAATAGTAACAGATGTCCATACGAATGATGTCGTACTTGCCTTACCAACTTCTAATGCACCACCTTTCATATAATACCCATGAAAAGATGGAATGGTTGCCAATAACATAGCAAAAATTAAAGTTTTGATAAATGCATATGTAATATGAAAGGGTATGAAATCTTTCTGAGCACCCATAATAAAATCTGCACCGGTCGAAAATCCTCCATAAGCACAAGCTAGCCAGCCTCCAAAAACTCCTAAAAACATGCTGATCCCGATTACAAAAGGGTACATTAGTAAAGCTATAATTTTAGGGAAAACAAGATAGTTTACAGAGTTAACTCCCATAACTTCTAAAGCATCGATCTGTTCTGTAACACGCATGGTTCCAATACTTGAAGTAATATAAGATCCCATTTTTCCGGCCATAATTACCGAAATAAAAGTAGGGGCAAACTCCAAAATTACAGATTGACGTGTAGCAAAACCAATTAAATATTTAGGAATTAAAGGGTTTGTTAAATTTAATGCCGTTTGAATGGCAACAACTCCACCAATAAAGAAAGAGATGAAACAAACAATTCCCAGAGAGTCAATAATAAGATCGTCAATTTCTTTTAATATTAAATTTTTCATCACAGGCCATTTGGTCTGTTTATTGAAAATTTCTTTCAGCATTAAAAAATATTTTCCTATTTGGGATAAATAACGAATTAGCATCATAGTTTTTGAAATATTGGCTAAGGTAAAAAGAAGTTATGAGTTTTGAGTAATGAGTTCTTGTTTTTCGACTGTTTTACCAATCAAATTAACTTTTCTTTCATCTTTTTTAAACGATAATTTCTAATAAATTTAGCTTGTTCAGGTGTAACTAATAGAGGTGTTTTGGCGCTTTTTGCTTTCCAAAAACCTCTTATGTAATCTAAAAATAGAAAGGGTTTTCTTTTCATCATCGCCAATTTTGCAGAGGCAATTGCAGTAATCCAAAAACCGTATCCTAAAGTATAAAAAGCTTCGCCTTGTTTGTAACGAGCTGTTTTATTGTAATTTGCGCCGGTTGGTTTTAAATGTTTTACCTGTAAAGATTCGTCGGTAACAATTTTCCAATCGTAATATTTACAGAGTAATTCGTCAACCGTGTCCCAACCCATTGCTGGCCGCAAACCGCCAATTTGTTGAAATGTTTCTTTTCTGTAAGCTTTCAGAGCGCCGCGAATGTGATCTTTGTCGGTTAGATTTTCTAGAACCCATTCGCCATTTTTATCGATATAGCAAAATCCACCAGCCATTCCAACTCTCGAATCTGATTCGAAATGTTTAATTATAGTTTCGAAATAGTTAGGAGGAAAAATTAAATCACCGTCTATTTTTACAATTATATCGTAATCAGAATCCAAAGTGTCAAAACCTTTCTGAAATGCCTGAATCACTTTACTTCCCGGAAGGTGAATAGCATCTGAGGTTTTGTTTACAACAGAAATATACGGATTGTCTTTTGCAAAACCCAAAACCACTTCTTCAGTTCTATCGGTAGAATTGTCATTTACAACCACAACTTTTGATGGCAAAACGGTTTGCGAAACTAAAGATTTCAAAGTCAAACCAATAAGTTTTTCTTCGTTGTGGGCAGGTATAACAATGTAATATTTCATATTAAATTCCAAATTTTTAAAAATTCCAAATTCCAATTCTTGAGAATAAATCCCAATCTTTTAAAATTCCAAATTCCAATCTTTACGAAATGGTTAAAATTGGAATTTGGAATTTAAATATTGGAATTTTTATTTTATTTTCTCCGCAACAACAAGATAATATCTCGGAGTGAAGTATCTTAATAAAGGTCTCAATCCAAACTTTTTTACTGGATGTGTAAATTGTAAGCGGTCGGTTATTTTCCAGCCAGTTTTTTCAAGAAGCCAATCCAACTGCCAGTCTTCAAACTCGTGGTAATGTCTGTCCCACATGTCTGTTTTTGAGCGATATGCTGGTGAAAACCATAAGCGCAACGGAATTGAAATTAGCAATTTATCACATTTTACGTTTTCTAAAATCGTATATGGATTTAACAAATGTTCGAAAATTTCAAATGCAGTAAAAACGGTATATTCTTCTGTTTGTAAAGCGGTTTGATCTTTGTCTAAATCTTCGCCTTTTGTGTTTTTTACGGTATAACCATTTTCTTCCATTATTTTAGAAAATGGATTTGGCACACCAAAATCAAAAATGGTTTCTGATGTGTTAACGTGTTTTTGTAAAAATTCTAAAGTAAGTCTGAATCTTTTATTCGGAAACGTTTTTTCGTACATTATATGTGTTTTTTAACAACAAGGCGCAAATATACTAAAAAAGTCCGCATTTTGGGTGCGGACTTTTTTTAGTGTTCACTAATCAGTTTTATAGTTTTCAGTTTATATTAAATAGTTTACAGTTTGACTGAATACTAAAAGACTGAACACTGAATACTGATTATTAGTATCGATAAACAAAAGCGTTAACATTCATTCCTGCTCCAACTGAAGCAAAAATAACAACGTCACCTTTATTGATTTCGTGATTTTCTATTTCTCCTTTTAAGATCAAATCAAAAAGAGTAGGAACCGTTGCTACACTGCTGTTTCCTAAATCATGAATACTCATTGGCATAATATCCTTAGGAGGAGTTTTATCGTAAAGCTTGTAGAAACGTTCGATAATTGCCTCGTCCATTTTTTCGTTGGCCTGATGAATAAGAATCTTTTTTACTTCATCAATTCCGATTCCGCTTTTGTCAAGACAGTTTTTCATGGCACAAGGAACTTGGCTTAAAGCAAATTCGTAGATCTTACGCCCATACATTTTAATGTATTTAATATCTGGATCTAAATCTGGATTGTATGATTTTCCGAAGAAAAGGAAATTGGCTTCTTCATTGGCAAAAGTGGCGCTTTCATAAGAAAGTAAACCTGCTTCATCTGTAGAAAGCTCTAACACAGAAGCTCCGGCGCCGTCAGAATAAATCATAGAGTCACGGTCGTGATCGTCTACAACTCTTGATAAAGTTTCGGCACCAATAACCAAAACTCTATTTGCCATTCCTGATTTTATAAAAGCATTGGCTTGCAAAACACCTTCAATCCAGCCTGGACATCCAAAAAGAATATCATAGGCTACACATTTTGGGTTTTTGATAGCTAATTTATTTTTAACTCTTGTGGCTAAACTCGGAAGGATATCGGTTTGATTGGTTCCTGTTTTGACATCGCCAAAATTATGAGCAAAAATAATATAGTCTAAAGTTTCTTTATCGATATTAGCATTTTCTATCGCTTTTTCTGCAGCAAAAAAAGCTAAATCTGATGCATTGTATTGATCTTCTGCATAACGACGGTTTTCGATTCCCGTAATTCCTTTAAACTTTTTGATTACAACTTCATTCGGGTAAGCAAAAGGAGATCCATCTTCATTTAAAAAAACATGATCGCCAAAGTCAGTATTGCTGACTGATTTAGTTGGAATGTAACTTCCTGTTCCAATTATTTTAATTTTCATTATTCCCAGTTTATCCGATAAATTTAGCGCTAATGTATAAATAATATTATGATAACTATCATAAAAAATAGTATGCATGCATATAATTATGAAATAACAATTTTTTGAGGGATATATTGTGTTTCTTCTAATGATTTTTTAATATTTCCTAGATTTCAAACGATTGAAGCGAATTTTTTAAGTCAAGTTTTTCGGAAATATTTTTATTTACGAGAAATAATTTCACAAAAATCTAACAAAAAGTTATGTTTTAATATATCGGAATCTTCTTTATTGTTTTGACCGCGTGAGGGATAGGAGCCAATGTCATTAAGTTAAGGGATAAGAATATAAAAACCATTGGGTTATGAACCTAAATTAGGTTCTTTGTAATTGACAAAAAAAACAAACCCCAA
>NZ_RPOC01000030.1 GCF_003946915.1 Flavobacterium ustbae | reverse complement strand
AAATCTAAAATCTAAAATCTAAAATCTAAAATCTAAAATCTAAAATCTAAAATCTAAAATCTAAAATCTAAAATCTAAAATCTAAAATCTAAAATCTAAAATCTAAAATTAATACAAACTAGGAAACTTAGCAGGATTAACCTCATGCATCATAGCATAAACTTTCTCGTAGATATCTTCTGCAGAAGGTTTAGAGAAATAATCGCCATCAGTCCCGTAAGCAGGTCTATGTGCTTTTGCTGCTAGAGTTTGCGGTTTGCTGTCTAAATATTTGTAAGCGTCTTGCTCTTCTAAAATTTGCTGTAAAATATAAGCCGAAGCACCGCCTGGTACATCTTCGTCGATTATTAAAAGGCGATTAGTTTTGGCAACACTTTTTACAATGTCTTTGCTAACGTCAAACGGAAGTAATGATTGAACATCAATAACCTCGCATTCAATTCCTTTTTCAGCCAATTCGTTAGCGACTTGCATAACCAATCTTAAAGTTGATCCGTAAGAAACTAAAGTAATATCAGAACCTTCTCTTAAAGTTTCTACAACACCAATTGGCGTTTTAAATTCACCAAAATTCAAAGGCGTTTTTTCTTTTAAACGGTATCCGTTCAAACATTCGATAACCAAAGCAGGTTCGTCACATTCTAACAAAGTGTTATAAAAACCTGCAGCTTGTGTCATATCTCTCGGAACCAAAACATGAATTCCGCGAATCGCGTTGATAATCATTCCCATTGGAGAACCAGAATGCCAGATTCCTTCCAAACGGTGTCCACGAGTTCTAATAATTAACGGAGCTTTTTGTTTTCCAACTGTTCTATATTGTAAAGTAGCTAAATCGTCACTCATGATCTGAATAGCGTACAATAAATAATCTAAATACTGAATTTCAGCAATTGGTCGTAAACCTCTCAAAGCCATTCCAATTCCCTGACCAATTATAGTAGCTTCGCGAATTCCGACATCGGCAACACGAAGTTCTCCGTATTTTTCCTGCATGCCTTCCAAACCTTGATTTACGTCACCAATGTTTCCAACATCTTCGCCAAAAATTAAAGTTTCTGGATATTTTGCAAATAAAGCGTCAAAATTATCGCGTAAAATCATTCTACCGTCCAAATCCGGTTTTGCATTTTCTGCATATTCTGGAAGAACCTTTTGTACAGAAAATATATTTTGATCAGACTCAGAATGAAGATTACTGCTGAACTTTTCTTGAGTTTCCTTCATGAAATCAGTAATCCAATTTGATAAAAGGGCTTTACTGTTTGGAACTTCAATAAAGCGAAGAATCTTTCTAGCGTAAACTAAAATTTCCTTTTTTAAAGGCGCTTTAATCGCAGCTAATTCGGAAATTAATTTTTTAATTCTTTCTTTATGATTGATGCTTGCTTCAGCAATCTGCTCTAACAATTGTAAAAGATTCTTTTGATCTTCAATAATTGGATTAATAAAGTCATTCCAAGCCTGTTTTTTAGCTTCGAGAACTTCTTTTTTCAATTGAAAATCAAGTTCTGCCAATTCTTCTGGAGAAGCAATATTAATGGCAATCATCCATAAACGCATCTGGCGGATACAGTCAAAATCTCTTTCCCAAGCCAATCTTTCTGCGCTTTTGTAACGTTCGTGAGAACCAGAAGTAGAGTGTCCTTGCGGCTGAGTCAATTCGTTTACGTGAATCAAAACAGGTATATGCTCTTCTCGTGCAATTGCTCCGGCTCTTTCGTAAGTCGAAACCAATTCGGCATAATCCCATCCTTTTACTCTAAAGATTTCATAACCTTTAGAATCTTCATCACGCTGATATCCTTTTAAAATTTCAGAAATATTTTCTTTAGTAGTTTGATGTTTAGCATGAACAGAGATTCCGTATTCGTCATCCCAAACGCTCATTACCATTGGCACTTGCAGAACTCCTGCAGCGTTTATGGTTTCAAAAAACAAACCTTCAGAAGTACTTGCGTTACCGATTGTTCCCCAAGCTACTTCATTTCCGTCTACAGAAAATTTATCTTTAATAGTAATTCCGTCAACATTTCTGTATATTTTAGAAGCTTGAGCTAAACCTAATAGTCTAGGCATTTGCCCTGCAGTTGGAGAGATATCTGAACTTGAATTTTTTTGTTTCGTTAAGTCTTTCCAAGAACCGTCTTCGTACAAACTGTGCGTTACAAAGTGTCCGCCCATTTGTCTTCCCGCAGACATCGGATCAAAAGCTAAATCGGTATGACCATATAAACCGGCAAAAAACTGCTTGGCATCCAATTCACCTATTGCCATCATAAAAGTTTGATCGCGATAGTATCCAGATCGGAAATCTCCGTTTTTAAAAGCTTTTGCCATTGCCAGCTGCGGAACTTCTTTTCCGTCGCCAAAAATTCCAAATTTAGCCTTTCCTGTTAATACTTCTTTTCGACCTAAAAGACTACATTCACGGCTTGTTACAGCAATTCTATAGTCATTCAATACCTCAGTTTTGAAATCTTCAAATGTCAGTGTAGTATTGTTTTTTTCTTTTATCATCATCTTGAAGGATCATTGTTTATGTCGCGAAATTACTTAAAAACAATCAATAATCATAATTCTTTGAACTAAATATAATTTAATTATTTGTATCCAAATTCAAAAACTACGTATTTTATTTATGTAATTTTTATGTAAAATTTAATATTATTGATAATTTCGCAAGTTTTTGTTTAATTTTTATTTGATTAAAACCATTTTCGGGTAAAAAGAGTAAGTAATGTTTTTGGCGAGAAAGTGATTATAAATCGTATTTTTTCATTGTATCTAGGTTGTGATATTTCCCATCCATTATTAGAATAAACAGGAAAATAGAGTTCAAAGTAGTCTGGAACCAGGTTGAAACGTACTCCAGTGTCATAAGCAAAGAACTCGGTTTGGTGTTTGTTTTTCAAGAAGCCAATATCGCCATAAAGTTCCACCCAGTTCCATACGGCATAACTGGCGTTTAAAGTCGTCATCCATTGGTTGGCGTAAGATGGCTCTAGCTGCGATTTGAATCCTCCTTCTGCAATAACATACTGCTGGCTAAAAAAACCAGTGCTTTCTGATCTTCCAAACAAATTATAATCAAATAAATAATCTGTCGGACGGTCTAAACCAAAACTAAAATAATCTGAATTTGTTGTGTTGTATAAGAAACTTCCAACGTATAATCTTAAATTTAACTTTTTGTTGTTTTCAAATAACCTTCTGTATTCGACTTCTCCAGAAACTTTTCCGAATCCGCCCGAAAACTGCAAATCGGTCATAAAACTAAAGTGGTTAATTAATTCTGTTTTTGTGTTAGAATAACGAGCGTTGAAAACAGAATAATTAGGTTCTGAATTGTCGGTTATATAACTGCTCGCTTCACGATTTACGATAACCTGACGGAATAAAAACATTTGCCTCCTATTATCTCGGAAATCTTTTTCGCGAATGCGAAATTGGACCATCGGATTTAATCTCAAATATGTCGCATCTGGAGCATAATGAAAATAATTCTGACTGATAGAATAACGAGCATTAAATAAGGTGCTGTTTCTATAATACTGATTCCATGAAAAAGCAGATGATCCAGAAAGCGTACCTGCTTTTATAGAATAAGCCGGATTAATGTCAAAATTAAAAGGTTTGTCTAATATGGTTTTATTGCTAAAACGCACTCCAGGTGTAATACCGTCATAGTAATTGTAACTAAGCGTTGGAAGATACAGTATTTGATTATAGTCTGGATCTTCTAAATCTTTGGCAAAATTAAATTTTAAAGGACGATTAAGTGCCACATGTTTTAGCGATTTCCAATTGTTTCTCTGATTGTATTCTGGAACTTCATTATCGTAATTGATTACAATTTTGTCTGCATTTTTTCGACTGAAGGTATAAACCGAATCTTCTGTTTTGGGTTCAATCCATTCTTTAAAAATAACCTCTTTTTTCTTCATTCCGTAAATCGGAATAGGAGCGTAGATGCCCGTTTTATTTTTAACAGAGAATGTTATGCTATCTGCTGTTCTAGAAACATCAGAAAATTTATAATCGATAATATCTCTCGAATCGATAATGGTTTTAAAGAACCAGTCAATATCTTTTGGACTTTTTTGAATTAGGATTTTTTCGAAATCATAGCGATTAGATTGCCCAATTTGATTTAGGTTGTAAAACTCTTTTACACTACTCGGAACAATATCATGATTAAGATAATCATCTAAATAGCTCAAGCTTAAGCCTGCACGGTATTTACTGGCAATTTGTTCGTTAAATTTGATTAGCGTGTTTTTAGGATCTCCGATGGGCTGATCCAAATTTTTACGAGCCATTAACATATAATAATAGCTGTACTGTTCATTAAAGGTTAGGTTGGTAATATTATAACTTTTAAAGAGTTTCATGTCTGAAAGTTTTCCCAGCATTTTTTCATCCTGATGATGCTCTTCCATGTATTTCATCATCGAATAAATCTGAATAGCATCGTAAACCCAATTGTCTTTTCTAGGGTCTAAACGAAGACTGTTTTTGAGATAATTATTTAAAAAAGTTTTTAAAAATTGAATCTCAAAGATAAAGTCATCTTCAAATGGACTAATAAACGAAGGCAGCTGATTTAAACCGTAAAACGGATTTCGATCGTAATCAATCTGAGAGACGGTAATTTTTTCGTGCGGATAATTGCCAATATATTTCGCCGCATAAGAAACCACACGGTTGATAATTATGGCTTTCTGAATTTCGTCTATTTTTTTGTTCTTTAAATTGGTTTCAACCTGTAAAACTCCATTATCGTAGGTTCTAAAACTGTTTTGTCTTTCGATATAAAGGCTAAAATCAGTTCTGTTTTTTCCTGAAAAAGTGTAAACGTTATAATTTTGGTTGGTGATATTTTTGGAAACCGAGTTTAAATCGGTCGTAATAGAATATTGGTTCGGAATTTTAATTTCAACTTCGTAATCGCTCACTGCGTTTGCAATATCATCCAGATTGTAGTTGTTGTATTTAACAAAAAGACCGTTTTCAAAACGCGCAGGACTTATAAACCAGTTTTTTAATGCCATACCGCCATCTGAATCAAAACCAAAACGAGTGAATTTGTCGTTTGGTATTTTGGCAATATAATTAAGATGCAAATCTATTTTCTCGTTCGGAAGCAGTTTACGATTCAGTCGAACCGTAATATAATCAGGATCCTCAGCACTTCTTTCCCATTCCAAAGCCGAAAAATTAGTTTCGCTTAAGTTTAGAATAGTGGTTTTTCCTCTGTCAGCAGCTTTTGCTAAATGGAAGCCTCGGTAGAATTCATCCGAAAAACGTTTCGCCAGCGGTGTGTTTTTATCTGCAAAAGCATTGTTCCAATCATTTAAAACAATCGAAGCCAAAGTATCATTTGAAGTATTATGATACGTAATGTCCTGTTTAACATTTAATGTCTTAAGCTCAAGATTTATCGCCACTTCCATCTTTGTGAGATGTTGCGCGGTTAGTTTTATCGAAAAAGATAAAGCTAAAAATAGGCAAATAATTTTATAAAGTGCTTTCAAATAATGGCTTAAAAAATTATCAGATATAGTAAGTTACGAATATATTACGATTTCGGATTTTTGTAAAAATAGTATAAAAAAAGCTGTTTAAAAAACAGCTTTCAATTTTTACAATACTAATTGTTATTTTGACATATAAGTGATATAAATTCATATAAATAAGCTTTGGAAATATTTAACTTCAATTTACTTATATCACTTATATGGTTCTGAATTTTTAGAAATTCGGACTTAAATCGTATTTTTTATAGAATTTATCCAAAACGTCAACAACTTCATCTTCTGTGTCAACGATTTTAAACAGATCTAAATCGCCTGGACTTACGGTTTGCATTTTTTCAACCAAAACCGTTTTAACCCAGTCAATTAATCCAGACCAGAATTCAACTCCAACTAGAATAATTGGGAATTTTCCAATTTTCTTAGTCTGAATCAAAGTGATTGCTTCAAACATTTCGTCTAGAGTTCCAAATCCTCCAGGCATAACCACAAAACCTTGTGAGTATTTAACAAACATTACTTTTCTAACAAAGAAATAGTCAAAATTCAAGTTTTTATCGTGATCAATATAAGGATTGAAATGCTGCTCAAACGGAAGCTCGATATTTAAACCAACCGAAATTCCTCCTCCTAAATGTGCGCCTTTATTTCCAGCTTCCATAATTCCGGGACCACCTCCTGTAATCACACCGTAACCCGCTTTACTAATTTTAAAAGCGATTTTTTCAGCCAATAAATAGTACTTATCATCTGGTTTTGTTCTCGCAGATCCAAAAATCGAAACACATGGGCCAATACGTCCCATTGCTTCGTAACCATTTACAAACTCAGACATAATTTTAAAAATCGCCCAGCTATCATTGGTTCTAATTTCATTCCACGTTTTTTGTTTTAAACGGTCCTGAATTACTTTATCATCGTCATTATCAAAATCTTCTAATCTCATTTTAGGTATTTTAATTTATTATTTTATTTATGTTTTTTGCGGATTTTATGAAGGAGCTATTTATTTCGTCAGTTCACTATCGCTCGTATCCTGCTGTCCGCTATATTCCCGATTTAGAAAAACAAGGCTTTTTAGCCGTAGTTTTTGTTAATCGGGAGATGCCGTTCCCATCAGGGCTAGGGCAGTTGGTTTCAAATAAACAATAGGTTTAATTGAAAGATTTTTTCCTTAAATCATGGAATTTTTCAGAAAAAGCGGATACTAAATTAACGCTTTTTTCTAGAATTGTTACAGAAAACACAAATTATAATCTAAAAGTAATCTTGAGATAATGGTCAATTTGAGGTTTTTGATTCAGTATCAGGATGTTAATCTTATGTGGTTTTGTAAATAAATATGTTTCGTTCCTACGGAACTCCTTGTTTGGTACGCTATATTTTCAACGGATTAAAATCCGTTGCTACAATATGAATCGTTTCTACGAAACTTTTTTATCACTGTTTCTGTTTCAACGGATTAAAGTCCGATGCTACAATACAAATTGTTTCTACGAAACTTTTTTATTGTTGATTCTGTTTTTAACGAATAAAATCAGTGTACTTCGATTCAATAACATTTAAAAAGCCGTAGGCTTGACAAATTTTGTAGCGACGGATTTTAATCCGTCGAAACGGAATTGCACATAATCAAAAGAACCGTAGGTTCGGCCAATATTATAAGCGTGGTTTATAATCTTTTGCAAAGTTTTAAACTTGCCAAAAATGTTTTATTACTCCAACTCTTTTTTCAAAAACTTAGCTGTATAGCTTTTTTTATTCTTAGCCACTTCTTCAGGAGTTCCTTTGGCGACAAGCTGTCCGCCGCCTTTTCCGCCTTCAGGACCGATATCGATAATGTAATCCGCAAGTTTAATTACGTCCATATTATGCTCGATTACAAGAATCGTATTTCCTTTATCAACCAATTTATTGATTACTTCCATTAAAACACGAATGTCTTCGAAGTGTAATCCTGTAGTTGGTTCGTCTAGAATATAAAATGTATTTCCGGTATCTTTTTTAGATAGTTCTCCTGCCAGTTTAATGCGCTGTGCTTCACCGCCAGATAACGTTGTGCTTTGCTGACCCAATGTAATATAGCCTAAACCAACATCCTGAATCGTTTTAATTTTTCTGTAGATTTTTGGAATGTTTTCAAAAAATGGAACCGCTTCATCAACCGTCATATCCAAAACATCTGAAATAGACTTTCCTTTGTATCTAATCTCTAAAGTTTCTCTATTGAAACGTTTTCCTTGACACGTTTCGCATTCTACATAAACGTCTGGAAGAAAGTTCATTTCAATCGTTCTTACACCAGAACCTTCACAAGTTTCGCATCTTCCGCCTTTTACGTTGAAGCTAAAACGACCTGCTTTATAACCACGAATCATACTTTCAGAAGTCATTGTAAACAGGTTTCTAATTTCTGTAAAAACTTCTGTATAAGTCGCTGGATTCGAACGCGGCGTTCTTCCAATTGGACTTTGGTCAATATCGATTACTTTGTCAATATGTTCTAAACCTTCAATCTTTTTATAAGGCTGTGGTTTTTTGACTCCGTTGAAATAATACGCATTTAGAATCGGGTAAAGCGTTTCATTAATCAAAGTCGATTTTCCGCTTCCAGAAACTCCCGTAACACATGTCATTTGCCCAAGCGGAATTTCAATCGAAACATTTTTTAAGTTATTTCCCGTAGCTCCAGTAAGTTTTAAGAATTTGCCGTTTCCTTTTCTTCTTTCTTTTGGAATGTCAAATTTCATTTTACCATTCAGATATTGAGCTGTAATCGTATTTGATTTTAAAGTCTCTTTAGGAGTACCAATACTGATGATTTCTCCTCCATATTTTCCAGCTTTTGGACCAATATCAATTACATAATCTGCCGTTTCGATCATGTCTTTATCGTGTTCTACAACAATAACCGAGTTTCCGATATCGCGCAATTGCTCCAGAGACAGAATCAGTTTTTCGTTATCTCTTTGGTGCAAACCAATACTCGGCTCATCCAAAATATATAAAACTCCTACCAATTGCGAACCAATTTGAGTTGCCAAACGTATACGCTGTGCCTCACCGCCAGAAAGCGATTTTGAACTTCGGCTCAAAGCCAAATAATTCAAACCAACATTCATCAGGAAGTTCAAGCGGTCTTTGATTTCTTTGACAACTTCTGAAGCAATTAAAAGCTGTTTATCAGTTAAATGAGTATTTAAATCTTGAAACCAAGCCGTTAAGTCTGAAATATCCATATCACACAATTCGGTGATATTTTTTCCATTTACTCTAAAAAATAAAGCTTCTTTTTTAAGACGAGAACCTTCGCAAACCGGGCATGGAATTTCGTCCATGAAATCTTTTGCCCAACGTTTTATAGAGGTTGTAGCGCTTTCGTTATATTGATTTTTGATGAAATTAGAAATTCCTTCAAAGTCAATTTTATATTCTCTTGTAACGCCAAGATCTTTAGAATTGATAGAAAATTTGTCTTTTCCGCCATACAAAATCATGGTCATGGCATCCTCAGGAATTTTCTCGATTGCATCGGTTATTTTAAATCCAAATTTTTCTCCAATGGTTTCTAATTGTTTAAAAATCCATGAAGATTTATATTCGCCAAGAGGCGCAAAACCTCCAGCTTTAATAGATAATTTTGGATTCGGAATAATCTTCTTAACATTGATTTCGTGTACCGTTCCCAATCCGTTGCAATGCGGACAAGCTCCTTTTGGAGAGTTAAACGAAAATAAATTTGGCTCTGGATTCTGGTAGGATATTCCTGTTGAAGGACACATTAAATTTCTACTGAAATAACGTACCTCATTAGAATCCTGATCCAAAATCATTAATACATCTTCACCGTGATGCATCGCTGTATTAATGCTTTCTGCCAATCTTTTTTGAGTATCAGGATTATCTTCGATCACCATTCGATCTACCACAATCTCGATATCGTGGGTTTTATAACGATCCAATTTCATTCCTGCTACCAAGTCTTGAACATCTCCGTTTACACGGACTTTCAAAAATCCTTGTTTGGTGATCTGCTGGAACAATTCGGCGTAATGTCCTTTTCTGGCTTTAATAACCGGAGCCAAAATATTAATACGTTTTCCGTTGTAATCCTGAATAATCAAATCTTTAATTTGCTCATCAGAATACGAAACCATTTTTTCGCCTGTATTATAACTGTATGCATCTGCACCACGAGCGTACAAAAGCCTTAAGAAATCGTAAATTTCGGTAATAGTCCCAACTGTAGAACGCGGACTCTTACTCGTCGTTTTTTGTTCAATCGCAATTACAGGAGAAAGTCCGTCGATTTTATCAACATCAGGACGCTCTAATCCTCCGAGAAATTGTCTGGCATAAGCCGAGAATGTTTCTACGTAACGGCGCTGACCTTCAGCATAAATAGTATCAAATGCCAAAGATGATTTTCCAGAACCTGATAAACCGGTAATTACAACCAGCTTTTCACGCGGAATAGATATATCGATATTTTTTAGATTATGAACTCTTGCGCCAAGAACTTCAATAGTATTGTCTTTGTCTAACATAATTTTGAGCAAAACGCAAAGTTACCACTTTGATTTATTCTTTTTGTGCTCGATAGCAAAAGTTTATGTTACAAATAGTAACAAAAAACGCTGATTTTAAATCAGCGTTTTCTTTTTCTTGTAGCCATATATTCTTCGATGGCTTCTTTTGAGGTATACCAAGTTCGTCCTTCTTTGTAAGCATCAATTTTACCTGTTCGAGCAAGGAGACTAATATATTCCTGACCATAAGGGCTTTCAGGTTCGCTCACAATATTTATTATCGGCTGAAAGTCATAACTGCTTCCAGGCATAGAATTTAAGTAAATATTGAGCGTACGCTCCAAAGCCTGACACATCAAAAGAATTAGTTTTTGATAATTGCCTTTGTTGGCTTGATTAAGGGCTTCGTAATATTTTTTACGATCGTTTTTAAGAATAATTGCTGGCGGAAATCCACAACGCATTAATAGCAAATTCATACTTAAACGCACGGTTCGGCCATTTCCATCAAAAAAAGGATGAATCCAAACTAATTTGTGGTGATAAATCGTTGCGAGTTCAATATCGTTTAAACCTAAAGGATTTGTGTTGATAAAATCAATCAATTCATCCAGATAGTCAGAAACTTTATTTGCGTTTGGAGGCATGAAATTAGCCCCGGAAATTCTAACGCCACCATTTCTAATGCGTCCTGCAAAATCATCTTCTATAGAGCGTAAAACCAAACCATGGATAGATAGAATATCAATGCTTCTTAGTTTGTAATCATCGCTTACAATCGAGTACAAATAATCAATAGCTTTATCGTGATTGTGTGTTTCAAAATGTTCTCTAAGTGATTTTCCTTTAATTGTAATTCCTTCTTGAATAACCATTTGAGTTTCTCTTAAACTCATGGTATTTCCTTCGATACTATTAGAATTATAAGTCCATTCTAAAGAAAGGCTTTCGCGAATTTTATTCAAAGCAATATTAGGCAGTGGTCTGCTATTTTGCAAATCCTGCCTTTTTTGATACAATCTTTCAAAGGTTGATTCAAATTCTGAGCGGTATGTTAAATCGATATTCCACATGCCACAAAATTACATCTTAATATCGGATAAGTAAAATTTTTAACTTATCCGATATTAAGCTTATTCAATGGTCATAGAACGTAGTTTTGTTCTGTATGCTTCAAGCGCTATTGATTTGGAAATGAAACCGTGATATTTTCCGTCTCTTAATACGGGAAGAAAAGCCGATTTTGAAGTTTCAAACTTACGCATTACAATTTCCATGCTGTCAAGTGTAGAAATTGTGGCTAACGGCGCTTTCATTACATCTCTAATAAATGTGTATTTTACGCGATAAGAATTGAAAATAATTTCTCGAATGTCGTTAAAATGAACCACCCCAACTAGATCTTTATCGTTATTGACAACAGCAAAAACAACCTGATTAGAATGTGAAATAAGATCGACTAATTTGCTTAAATTTTCATCTGGATGAACAGTTAAATAATCGCATTGAATGATGGCATCAATATCTAAAGTTGATAGAATATTAGAGTCTTTATTGCTCGTAAAAGCATGTCCTTTTTTAACCAATCCTTTTACGTCAAGCGAATATTTTTCGTAACGTTTAGAAATAGCAAAACTGATCGAAGAAACAATCATAAGCGGAATCATTAATCCGTAACCTCCAGTAATTTCTGCAATTAAGAAAATAGCCGTCAATGGAGCATGAAATAAACCACTCAAGATTCCGGCCATTCCAACCATGGTAAAATTGGTAATTGGAAGTTTAGATAAGCCAACTAATGTTACTAATTTAGAAAAGAAATAACCTAAATAAGAACCCAAGAATAGAGAAGGAGCAAAGTTACCTCCGTTTCCACCACTTCCAAGCGTTAATCCAGAAGCGAAAACTTTTACCATCATAGTGGCTCCCACAAATAAAAGTAAAACCCATTGATTATTTCTAAAATCTGCAAATAAGGTATTGTCTAATATTTTTCCTGGATCTGCCTCAGAAAGCGTTCTGATACTTTCGTAACCTTCACCAAATAAGGTTGGAAAAATAAAGATCAGTAAAGCTAAGAGGGAAGAACCAATTAAGGCTTTTTTGTATGGATTAATCTGCTGTTTGGCAAAATAATGCTCCACTTTCTGAAAGTTTCTCGAATAATAAATGGCTGCCATTCCGGTAAGAACTCCTAAAAGAACATAGAAAGGAATATTATGAAAATCAAAAGCTTCCTGTTTTTTAAAGCTTAAAAGAATGCTTTCGTCTAAAACAATGGCCGAAACCAAAGCGCCTGTAGCAGCAGAAATCATAATAGGAGTAAAGGCAGAAATACTAACATCTACCAATAAAACTTCTACGGCAAAAAGCACTCCTGCAATTGGAGCGTTAAACGCTGCTGCGATTCCCGCAGCAACTCCGCAGCCAATTAATAAAGTTCTGTCTTTATATTGCAGTTTATAGTTTTGGGCAAAATTGGAACCAAAAGCAGCTCCCGTTATCACAATCGGACTCTCTAAACCTGCAGAACCACCTAAACCAACAGTCAAGGAACTGGTAACAATCTGAGCGTACATCTGCTTTTTGGGAATAATACTTGCTTTTTTAGCAACGGCATAAAGAATTTGTGAAGTTCCTTTTTGAATAGTGCCGTTAAGGACTTTCTTGACAATTAAAACCGTTAATAAAATACCAACAATAGGCAGAATACTATTAATGAAACTCAATTTCAGTATTCCGTTAATGTATGTGGCGAAAGAAAAAACACTGTGTGCGAATGCTTTAAGAACAATTACTGCAAAGGCACATGATATTCCGGTTAAAACACTAGATAAAAAAAGGAATTGTTTTGGAGTCATTAACGATTGTGCCAAAGCAATTATACTTTCTAGTCTTCTGAAATATTTTCTTATCATTATGTCTTAAAATTATCTGTTTTACAAAATTAGGGTATAATCTTAGATAATAAAAACTATAGACGATTAAAATCCAACTGAAGCGTCATCTCCTCTAAAATCGGCTCCTGCTTCTAACTTTTTATCTGGTAAAACCAAAATAGCATCTACTTTTCCAATAATTGGAGTTGGCTTTTCGTTGATGATATAACTTTTAGCTTTAAGGCTGTCTATGGTTTTAGTTTCGAAAGTATTCGGTTCAAAAGTAATTAAATCGGGTAGCCATTGATGATGAAAACGTGGTGCATTGACAGCTTCTTGCATACTTAATTTATATTCATAAACATTTAAAATAGTCTGCAAAACAGAAGTGATAATTGTGGAACCTCCTGGAGTTCCTACAACCATAAAAAGTTTTCCGTCTTTCTCCACTATTGTTGGCGTCATAGAACTTAACATTCGTTTTTGAGGCGCAATGCTATTGGCTTCATTGCCAACTAAACCAAACATATTTGGAGATCCAGGTTTAGCACTAAAATCATCCATTTCGTTATTTAAAAAGAAACCCAATTCGTCGCAGTAATATTTAGAACCGTAACCATCATTTAAAGTTGTTGTGGCCGCAATAGCATTTCCAAATTGATCTACAATAGAGTAATGCGTCGTTTCTTTACTTTCGGCATAATTTACTTTTCCTTCTATTATTTCGGTAGATAAAGTGGCTTTTTCAGGATTAAAACTCGCCATTCTTTCGCGTAAATAATTTTCATCCAATAATTCTTTAACTGGAATTTTTACAAAATCTGGATCACCTAAAAAATAGCTTCTATCCGCATAAGCTCTTCTTTCTGCCTCCACTATAACCTGAATCGCTTCTGCTGAATTATGTCCCATTTTGGCTAAATCATAAGGTTCGAGCATTTTTAAAATTTGAGCCAGACAAATTCCACCGCTGCTTGGCGGCGCCATCGAGGTAATTTTTAAATCTTTATAAGTAAACTGAAGCGGTTTTCTCCACTTGGCTTCATATTTTGCCAAATCATTTAGTGTAATAATACCACCTTTTTCTTTAAGATAATGGACTAATATTTTTGCAGTTTCCCCTTTGTAGAATTCGTTTCTTCCTTTTTTCTGAATTCTTCTTAAAGTCTTGGCAAGTGCTGGATATTTTATAGTATCACTTTCTTTATAGGTTTTTGACGCTGGAGAATCTTCTCCATTAATTTTTACAATGCTTTCGTGATAATCTTTTAAACTTTTTTCTTGTTTTTGTGTAACGACAACGCCTTTTTCTGCTAAAGCAATTACAGGTTCAAGAATTTTAGAAATAGGCATTGTTCCATATTTTTTATGCACAGCAAATACGCCTGCAATTGTTCCAGGAACACCAATCGCAAGTGCTGTTTGGGTGCTTTTTCCTTTTATGACATTTCCTTCACTATCCAGAAACATGTCTTTTGTGGCAGCAAGAGGCGCTTTTTCACGATAATCTAAAGAACCGACTTCGCCATTTGCTTTTCTATACACCATAAATCCGCCGCCGCCAATATTTCCTGCAAAGGGAAAAGCAACTGCAAGAGCTAGTTCTGTTCCGACCATGGCATCAAAAGCATTTCCGCCTCTTTTCATAATATCAGAACCAATTTTTGAAGCTTCTTCGCGTGCAGAAACCACCATGGCTTTGGTCACAACTAATCCGGTTGGTTTGGAAACAGCTTCTTGTGCATTGCTACTATTTAGATATAAGAATGCTATTAAAAAAGTAATTTTTTTCATGTGGATTCAATTAAAATGGGTTTAAAGCGATAGCAGTTTTCCTTTAGCCTGTTCTCTCATTTCTTCAAAGAAAAGCGTAAATTCTTCTTCAAATTCATCATAAAATTGGATAAGCTCTTCAATAGCATATTGCATTTGAGAAATATTCTTAGACCTTCTGTCCATTTGGGTCAAAATATTATGGATTCCTTCAGTTGTCCGATAACTCAAAAGCCAGTTTCTTTCAATCATGTATGGCATTAAACCCTGTGTTTTTTCTGTTAGAATATCATAATTATCATGCAGCGAATGGTAAAAAC
This sequence comes from Flavobacterium ustbae, assembly GCF_003946915.1. Lineage (GTDB taxonomy): Bacteria > Bacteroidota > Bacteroidia > Flavobacteriales > Flavobacteriaceae > Flavobacterium > Flavobacterium ustbae. The sequence goes on along the minus strand of NZ_RPOC01000030.1, from coordinate 6,202 downwards.
GTTTCACAAAAAGCTCTAATTTTTCATCAGAATATTGCGACCAGTTTTTGGCAAGAAAATGATCGTAAACAATGTCTACAATAACTCCTGCATAATGATGGTATCGTTCGTGAAGGCGTTTGGTGCTTTTTCTGAAAATATCGTGAGAATCGGTATAAGTGTCTATAAAGCGATGCAGTAAAATTCCTCTTTGCACGTCTTCGGGAAAATGTTCAAACTGCTTACCACGAATTCCGTCAGCCATAAAGTTTCCTATTTTAATCAGATCATTTTCTCCAGAAAGGTATATGTGGGCTAGGAAATTCATTTTCTAAAGGTTTCTAAGATGCTTAGCGACTAAGTTTCTAAGTTATTAAGTAAAAGTATAAAAACTTTTTTAAATGGTTTTTTATGTGAGGTTCAAAGGCACTAGCTTCTAAGTTACTAAGTTACTAAGAAATCTTAGAACTCAGAAGCTTAAAAAAAAATCTTAGCCTTTTTGTGCCTTTGTACCTCAGGAACTTTCCTATATTTGTAAAAAAATAACCATAATTCACACAAATGACTTTAATAAAATCTATTTCTGGAATCCGTGGAACGATCGGAGGAAAGGTGGGAGATAATCTAACTCCTGTTGACGCTGTAAAATTTGCGTCGGCGTACGGAACTTTCTTAAAAAATAATATTGCTAAAGATAAATTGACTGTTGTAATTGGCCGTGATGCTAGAATTTCTGGACCAATGATTCATAACTTAGTGGTGAATACTTTAATTGGTTTGGGAATTGATGTTATTGATCTTGGACTTTCTACAACTCCAACTGTTGAAGTGGCTGTTCCGTTAGAAAAAGCTGACGGCGGAATTATTTTAACAGCTTCCCATAATCCAAAACAATGGAATGCCTTAAAGTTATTAAATGCTAAAGGAGAATTCTTAAGCGGAGCTGACGGAGCAAAAATCCTTGAAATTGCTGAAGCTGAGGCTTTCGACTTTTCTGATGTGGATAGTTTAGGAGAAGTGATTTCGAATGACGCTTACATGGATATTCACATTGATGAAGTTTTAAATCTTCCTTTGGTTGATATTGAAGCGGTAAAAGCTGCTAAATTTAAAGTGGTTGTTGATGGAGTAAATTCTTCTGGAGGAATCATCATTCCTAAAATATTAAAATTAATGGGCGTTGAAGTAGTAGAATTGTACTGCGAACCAAACGGACATTTTCCTCATAATCCAGAACCATTAAAAGAACATTTAACGGATATTTCTGAACTTGTTGTAAAAGAAAAAGCGGATTTTGGTATCGTAGTAGATCCAGATGTTGACCGTTTGGCTTTTATTAGCGAAGACGGAGAAATGTTTGGTGAAGAATATACTTTGGTAGCCGTTGCTGATTATGTTTTAAGCAAAACTCCAGGAAACACAGTTTCTAATATGTCTTCTTCTCGTGCTTTACGTGATGTGACGAATTCTCATAATGGAAACTACGAAGCAAGTGCTGTAGGTGAGGTGAATGTGGTAGAATTGATGAAGAAAAACAATGCTATTATTGGTGGTGAAGGAAATGGAGGAATTATCTATCCTGAATTGCATTACGGAAGAGATAGTTTGGTAGGAGTAGCATTATTCTTAACACATTTGGCAAACAAAAAAATGCCAGTTTCTGCTTTGAGAGCTTCTTATCCAGAATATTACATGAGCAAAAACAAAATTGAATTGACACCGCAAATTGATGTTGATGCCATTTTAACTCAAATGACAGAGAAATATAAAAACGAAGATATTTCTACAATTGACGGTGTGAAAATTGATTTTGCTACAGAATGGGTTCATTTAAGAAAATCAAACACAGAACCAATTATTCGTATTTATACAGAAGCACCTTCTCAGGATGCGGCCGATCAATTGGCACTTCGAATTATTGATGAAATTAAAGTAATTGCTGGAATCTAATTATTTTCAGTTTTGAAATAAAAAAGCCTCTTTTAGAACTAAAAGAGGCTTTTGCCTTTTTGGTAAATATTAGTTTTTAATGATTTTAGTTGACTTTTTGACATTTCCGTACGAAGCATTTACAATATAAACGCCTTTAGCCAATTTTTCTCCAATTTTAATATCTTCATTTGTAAAATAATCATCTGAATAAAAACAGACATCACCTTTCATATCAATTATTTTAATAGTTAAAGGCTCAGTTATACTCGATTTAATATGCAGAGTTGACTGTGTTTTTACAGGATTAGGATAAATTGTAAAACTCTCTTTTTCTAAATCATGATCTTCTACGCCCAAATTTGTTGATACAACATCAATAAAATTGAAGTTTAAATCGTCAGTTTTGAAATCAATTTTTAAATAAACTTCTCCTTTTGGAAGTGTAATTCCATTTACATTTTTATCGGTCCAAATTTGATAGCCTCCAGTTAAAGGAACAGTCTCATCTGTTTTAATTTTTACACCGTTCACACTAATGTCAAATTTACCTTCTTTAAGAGTGGCAAATCTAAATTTCATATTATAATTTCCTGCTTCTGTAACATTCAGCATAAATTCGTTCCAATCTCCAGAATTAATAAAACATACATTTTGACCAGTGCTTGAATCTGAGGTATTCTGCAAGCCGGTTCCTTTTCTTCTATAATGTTTATTGGCTGTAATTCTTCCGGGAACATTTATTTTTTTTGAAGTATAAGGAACATTGATATACTCGGTTCCAATAGGTCGTAAAACACCGCTTTCTGGAGCTAATAACGGATTTTCTTTCATCTCTATCCAATTTGGATCAATTCTTCCTGAAAACCAAGAATAGCGAAAAATGTCTGGATCATTTTCAAAATTGGTTAGAATTTGTTTCATGAATGCTATTTTTTCAGCCGCAGTTTGGGTAACTCTATTTGAAAACTCCGTAATCCAAAGAGGTTTGTTGTATTTTTTTAAGAGGTTTGTAACTCCAATAACAGAGGCGGCGCTGTTATCATAAGTATGAAAAGCAATATAATCTACTTTGCATTTTGGGCATAATTGAAAAAACTGATTGTGCCAAACTAAAGGATCTGAAATGCCTCCATAATTGTTTGAACCATTATAAGCTGGCGATGCACTAATTATTTCTAGATTTTTAGCGGCAGCTATTTTTTCAATATTTACCCAAGCGTTAACAGCATCCTGAGGAGTTAGCCTTGAACCGTCATTAAAATTTGGCTCATTAAAAGCAATAAGATATTTGGCTCCGGGTTTTATTTTTCTAATAAACGTTGAGACTTCTGCGTCATTTACTTTTCCCCATGCCATAGGAACAAATTCAACGCCCAGTGATTCATAATTGTCGATTAAACCAGCATCGGGTTCAGGTGACCAATTGTACCACCAGGAAATTCCAGGTTTTAGTGCTGCCATATCTGCTCGTGAATGATAGCCGTAAGCAATTCCACGTTTTGGACTTTGCGCAAAAAGAAAGAGGTTTGCAAAAAATAATAAAATGGTTAAAAATAGTTTTTGAATCATGGTTAATGATTTTGGTTTTTTAGATAATTAGCGAACATCAAATTTAAATTGTTTCGTTTTTTTATCCATTTAAAAAAATCATTACAAAAACACATCAAATCTAAAGAAGTAAGGCCATAAAGGGGTTTTTGGATTAGTTTTAAAACAAAAATCCCGAAAAAACAAATGCTGTTTTTCGGGATTTTACAATTATTGGAGTTATTATTTAACGCGATGTTTCCATCTTTTGTGCGTCCATAAATAAAATTCGGGCTGTTCAAGAATTTGTTTTTCGACTTCTTTCAGATACATTTCTGTAATTTCAAAATCTTTAAATTCTTTCGGATTATCGGCAAGAGAAAGAAATGTTGCTTCATAAAAGCCTCTTTTTACCTTTTTTACTTTTACCATAATCACGGCCAAATCATATTTTTTTGCCAGCATTTCGGCTCCGGTATGTACTGGAACTTCGATTCCCATAAATTTCATCGAATGAAAAATTCGATCTAGTTTTGGAGATTGGTCGCTTGCTAAACCGTACATGCTTAAAACTCCGTCACGCTGATTTTGAGCCATGGTCGGAATTGCTTTTCTGGTTTCGATCATTTCGGTATTGTATTTAGATCTGATTTTTCGAACCAATTTGTCAAAGTAAGGATTTGCCAGTTTTTTGTAAACCGCCACTCCCTGAAATCCAAGTTTCGGATTTATGGTTAAAAGCCACTCATAACTTGCATAATGCGAAGCTACAAGAATCACGCTTTTTCCTTTTTTAGCATAATCAAGCACTAGATCAATGTTGGTTACATGAAATCTTCTTTCCATTTCCTCAGGAGATATGCTCATTGTTTTTACCATCTCCAAAAACATATCGCACATATGTTTGTAGAATTTCTTTTCTACATCTTTTCTTTCGGCATCGCTTAAATGCGGTAAAGCAAGTGCCAGATTCTCACGAACTACCTTTTTACGATATCCGATAACTCTGTAAACCAGAAAATAGACAAAATCAGAGAAAAGGTAAAATACGGGAAAAGGAAGTATAGAGATAAGCCAAAGTAAAGGATAGGCTAAAATATAAACAAGAAACTGCATGTAATTTTTTTTTACAAAGATAAATTAAAAATGATTAGCTATTGATATTTTGCTTTCTTGCTAACTTATCTTTAAGAATGATTATATTTACAATTCACAATAATGAGTACTTATGAATATTATTTTAATAGCGATTATCGTTGCGAACGTTGTTATTAGTTACAAAGGTTTTAACGATCTTTATTTTTTTAGAAAATACGAATTTCATGTTGGCAGCATTCGTTCTGGAGAACAGATTAGAATGTTATCTTCGGGTTTTTTGCATGTAGATATGATGCATTTAATTTTTAATATGCTGACACTGTATTTCTTTGCTCCAGTAGTTTTAGGCTGGCTTGGCAATTTTTCTTTTGTCTTGGTTTATTTTGGAAGTTTAATTTTCGGAAGCCTTCTTACCATGTTGTTTCATAAAAACGATTACAGTTACAGAGCTGTCGGAGCATCTGGCGCTGTAACTGGAGTTTTATATTCGGCAATTTTATTGCAGCCCGATATGATGCTCGGAATATTTTTCTTTATTCCGATGCCTGCTTATATTTTTGGAATTGTATATTTATTATACTCCATTTACGGAATGAAGGCAAAAAATGACAATATTGGCCATACGGCACACTTTGGAGGTGCTATAGGCGGCTATCTGATTACTTTGATCAAAATGCCATCCTTGCTAACAGACCATACAATGATGGTTATTCTTTTGGCGATTCCGATTTTGATACTTTTTGGAATGGCAAAGTTGGGGAAATTATAATGCTGGCATAACTTTTGGAATGCTTTCTTCAAATATTAAAATGTAACAAAAATGAAAAAACTAGTATTATTTTTAACAATCATGTTTATGACTATGTCTTACGGCCAAGAAATCAAACAAGTACCTCTAATTAATGTTAATGGAGAAGGAAAAGTAAAAGTAGCACCTGATCAGGTTTGTATTTCAGCTTCTGTTGAAACAAAAGGGAATAATGCTAAAGATGTTAAAAAACAAAACGACGAAAAGATGGATGCTGTTTTAAAATTCATCAAAAAAATGAACATTCCGACAGCAGATTTCAAAACAAAACAAGTAGCTCTAAATCCACAATACGATTATGAGAAAAAGAAAACTTCTTATAATGCTACGCAAACGGTAGAAATCGTTGTAAAAGATTTAGCTAAATACGATGAATTGATGGAAGGATTGGTTCAGCAAGGTATTAACCGAATTGACAGAGTTTCTTTCGAATCATCTAAACTAACACAATACCAATCTGAAGCTAGAAAATTAGCGATGAAAGACGCTAAAACTAAAGCAGAAGAATATGTTTCTGTTTTAGGGCAAAAAGTGGGGAAAGCTTTTACAATCTCTGATAATTCTCAGGTTTACCACCCACAGCCAGTTTATGCTGCAATGAGAATGAAGGCAGCAGATTCAATGGAATCTTCTAACGAAACATTAGCAATTGGCGAAATCGAAATTACAGCAAATGTTAGCGTAAGTTTTGTATTAGATTAAATTTTTCTAAAATTCCAATATTAGAAAATCCAAATTCCAATTAAAATGAACTGCCCCCAAAAAGTTAGACACTATTTGGGGGCATTTTTATGGAAAGAAAAGTTAAATACAATTACGAATTTAAACTTCAATGTATAAAAGAAGTTTTTAAATTTC
>NZ_RPOC01000002.1 GCF_003946915.1 Flavobacterium ustbae | reverse complement strand
TTGGAGTTCCTGGATCACTTACAATCACATCAACTGTTAATCTTGTAGCGCTTTCGCAGCCTGTTGCAGTGTCTGAAATTGCTGCAAAATACTGGCCTGTTGTTAAAACTGTTGTTGGCGCAATAACTGTTCCGCCCGTTGCAGCAGTATACCAAACTATATTCGCTGCCGGAGTAGTCTGAATGCTTGCAAAAGTTGGAGCATCAGCCGTACAGAAGTTTTGCGTTCCTGCTGTTACTAAAGTTGGAGTTCCAGGGTCGTTTACAATCACATCAACTGTTAATCTTGTAGCGCTTTCGCAGCCTGTTGCAGTATCTGAGATTGCTGCAAAATACTGGCCTGTAGTAAGTGCCGTTGTAGATGGAATTGCTGTTCCTCCTGTTAAAGCCGTATACCAAACAATATTTGCTGCTTGAGTAGTCTGAATGCTTGCAAATGTTGGAGCATCTTCCAAACAGAAGTTTTGCGTTCCTGCTGTCACTAATGTCGGAGTTCCCGGGTCACTTACAATTACTTCAATTGTTAATCTTGTAGCGCTTTCGCAGCCTGTTGCAGTGTCTGAGATCGCTGCATAATATGTACCGCTAGTTAAAGCTGTAGTAGATGGAATTGCTGTTCCACCAGTTAAAGCTGTGTACCAAACTATATTTGCTGCCGGAGTAGTCTGAATGCTTGCAAAAGTTGGAGCATCAGCCGTACAGAAGTTTTGTGTTCCTGCTGTTACCAAAGTTGGAGTTCCAGGATCGTTTACTGTAACTGTAACTGCCAATCTTACTGAGCTTCCACAACTTGTTACTGCATCGCTCGCAGATCCATAATAAATTCTACTTACTAATGGTGTATTTGAAGCAATTATATTTCCGCCTGTAGCGGCATCATACCAAACTACATTGCTTTCATTGACTTGAATGTTAGCAACTGTTGGTGCAGCAGATAAACAGAAATCTTGAGTAGTATCTGTAGTTGTTGGCGTATTTGGATCACTAACAATAATTACTGCATCTTGTAATGTTCCAGCTAAATTTTCGCAAGTGTTAGTACTAGAAACAGCAACATAATACGTTATAGGACTTACGGCTTTTGTTAAACCTGTCGCGGTTAAAACACCAGCTGCATCTATTGCATATGTAATTCCTGCTATTACAGCTCCGTTTGTAATTGGCTGTGTCTTATTAGCGTTTAAGTACCAAGTAAATACTGGACTTGTTAAAGTTGGCGCAGTTGGAGTTAATGATGCTGGTAAACCTGGGCAAACCGTAACATCATCTACTAAAATATCATTTACTGTTGAAGGAGGCAAAATAGTGAATGTAATTTGCTTTCTGTCTGCTGCTGCAGTTTCACAAAGCTCATCTGAACTCACTCCAACAAAATAAGTATAAGTTCCCGGAGCCAATCCGTTTACAATTAATTGATTTGTTGTTTCACCCGGAATTAACTGACTTGTTGTTCCGTCAAAACTATACCAGTAATAGATTGGATTTGTCAAAACAGGTGTTCCTGTTAAACCTGTTGCTAAAGTTACAGATCCAGAAGCTGAACAAACTGAAGTTGAAGTTCCTCCATTTAAGGTGATATCTGTTAAAGCATTTACTGGTGCAGAAGCTTTCACTTCTACAGTTACTTCTCCTCTTGCATAATTTTGACAGCCATAACGTACTGGCTGAACATAATATTTATAAATACCTGCTGCTAAATTATCTGGAACTGCAAAAGTAGGTCCAGTTGCAACCGCATTTCCTCCTGTTTCTGCATCATACCAAATATAGGTTGAACAAGCAATTTCAGGAATTTGGAGCGTAATATCGGTTCCTGGACAGACCGTGATTTTATTCTGAGGATCTGCTCCAATAACTGTTGTGTTAGCAGTTCTTTCTACCGTATGAACTCTTAAGAAATCTAAAACTCCAACAACACCGCCTAAACGAATTCTAACTCTATCGTAAATTTCTGTTGGAGAAGACACCAATACCATTGCCAAAGAATTTCCTGGCAATAATTTTATACTTAATAATTGGCTTGTATTTTCAATTGGAGCACCAACTGCCACATTTCCTAAATAACGCTGAACTGAAAATCCTGTAAGTAAATTAACAGTTAAAAGAGTAGCAGGTTTAGAAACTACAATTCTTAAAGTATCACTAAGAACAGAAGGTGTTTTAAACTGCACTGTTAAATCTGCTGATGCTAAAGCACTTACTCCGCTATACATCGTTGCAAAAGTAGTCACATCATTATCTGCAACATTCCAAGCATCGCTTACCCCTACTGCTGCAGTTACAGCCCCAACAGGTAAGCCTAAATCTGTTGCGCCATAAAAAATATCTTGAATATCTCCTGGCGTACAAGTTACTGTTGTAACTGCTTGATTATAATGAGCATCAAATACTTTTACATTTTGAGCTACACTTACCAATGAAGACGATACAACGCGAATACCATCATAATCTTGTGGTCCAGAAGCATCTGAAGGGACAAATGTAAATTCATAAGAATTATCTCCTGAAATTAAATTTAATAATGATCCAGATACTGGTTGCGCTGAACCAATAAGAGCTCCATTTCTTGTTCCAATTACTGATAAATTCTGACCAACAGCCAACAAGCTATATTCAGAACCTAATTTAACGGTTACCGGAGTACCTTTAGAGATTGTAGTTGGCCAAGTTAAATTCTGCCATGTTGTACCAACACCTAAAAGTCCGATACCTGTATTAATTGTTGAGAATGTCTGAGGATTTCCATCAACTGCATTTGCGTCGTTTGAAACACCTCCAGTAATTATAGAACCTTCCGTTTGAGCTGTTGCATAAACTCGTTCTGTTAAGTTTTGACAGCTTGTAAGATCTATCACATTGATTATCTTAGTTGCTGTTGTAGTACAAGTTCCAGAAGTTGCAACTGCCGTATAGGTATAAACTCCTGGAGTATTCAATGGACCTGTAGTAAATGGAGGACCTGCAATTGCAACACCTTGAGAATTAAACCATGTAATAGTTCCTGTAGAAGTAGCATCTAATACAACATTAGTTCCAATATTTACAGATTCTTGAGGATTGGTTACCGCTAAGGTTGGCAATGCATTAATTGTCACGGTTACAGATGCTCTAGCTGACGGACAGGTGCTTGTTGTATTTTGCGCTTCTATAGAATAAACTCCGCTTACTGTGATATTTGCTGCAGCATCGGCAGTTATCACATTATTTGAAGAATCATAAAATGTATAAGTTGTATCTCCAGTTGAATCAAAATTTGTGATTGCATTAATTAGATTAGCGCTCCCACATGCTTCTAATGGAGTTGTTATAACTGTTAAAGGTGTAGTGGAAGGAAAAGTAACTACTACAGGAAGTAAAGTATTAATTTCATTATCGCACGTTGTACTATTTCCAACTGCAACAAAATAATTAAATGGAGAACCGCCCGCAGTAAGTCCACTTATTGTCAGCTCTCCTGTTGTATTATCTTTAGCAAAAGTGACTCCAGGCTGACTTGTTACTGTTGATCCTGTAATAATTTCTTGTGTTTTACTCTGATTAGTATAATATCTAAATTGAGCTCCAATTAAAGTCGAAGTTGGAGACAAAGTAACTGACCCATCGCAAGCTGCTGTCTGAGGGCTGGCTAAAGTAATATTTGCCGCAACAGCGTATGGATTTACTTGAACCGCAACTGGTTGACGTACACTGTTTACACAACCTAATCTTGTGGCTTCAAGATAATAAGTTGTAGTTGTCGATAAAGGACCAGTTGTAAGATCCGCTGAGCTTAAACTCACACCTCCCGCTGGAACGTCATACCATTCATAAATATCTACTCCAGCTGTCGAAGAAGCTTGTAATGTTGCTGATTGCCCAGCACAAATAGGTGAAGCATTTCCTGTAATTATGGCATCTTGTATTCTATAGGATGCTCCATAAATATCTAAACTAGTTAATGCCGATATCAAACCTCCAAGTCGGATTTCTATTGCATCATATGCAGCTCCAGCTGGAAAGCTAACTTTAAAGCGATCTGACGAAAGCAATTGCACATTGACCAATGCCCCAATATTTACTTGATCATTATTTGGATTTCCACCATTGTAAGTTCTTAAACTTATATACGAAAGTGCATTAATATCAATAATTCCACCAGGAATACCCAATTCGACATCAATAATATCTCCTTGCAATCCTACATGGCTAGTGCCAAAAGTTAATATCTGCTGTACATAACCTGTAGGCAGACCAGCAAGAACTCTTAACTGAGATGCAGTGCTAAAATCTCCATCAACTGCATTCTCAGGAAAATTTACAGCACAACCTATACAATTTAAACCATCAACATCTTGTGTTTCAGGCTGCAAACATGAAGTTATAGGAACTGGAGGCGTTACCACTACATTGATAACCGCTCTTGAGCTACTTACACAACCTAATGTGTTTCGAGCAGAAATATAAAAGCTTTTATTGGCCGTTAAGGAAGGACTAGGAGTATACGAAGCTGTATTAACTGCAATTGGGGTTCCTCCTGTTTCAACATCAAACCAATCATAAACAATTCCAGATACTGGATTTGATACTTGCAAAGTAACCATTTGCCCAGATGGAATGATTACCGTTGAAGAAGCTACAGTTGGTACAGCTGGCAATGGAGAAACATTAACAGGAATTTCTGTTCTTGATGAAATACAATCTCCAATAACAGCTTCAACAAAATAACTAGTTGAAGCAGATAAAATCGGAGTTGTATAAGAAGTTCCTGTAAACACTAAATTTCCCCCTGTAGCTGCATCATACCAATTATAATCAGTACCAGCAACTGGAGCATCAATTGTTAAGGTTGTTGACTGCCCGCTACAAATATTGGTAGGAACTGCTGTAATAGTTGGAGCAATAGGATTATCTATTAAAACCTCAACCGGATATCGCACACTATTTACACAACCATTTCTTGTTACCTCTATATAATAAGTAGTTGGTGCAGTTAAAGCTGGTGTTGTAAATGCTGCTGTAGATGCTAAAGGTGAACCTCCTGTATCAGCACTATACCAATTAACGGTTTCTCCCACAGCAAGTGCTGCTGTTAATGTTGTCGCTGTTCCACTACAAATAGTTGTATTACCCGTGATATCTGGAACTTTATATCTATAAGTTGCTTGATAAATATCTAAACTAGTTAAAAGTCCTAGCACACCACCTAAACGAACTTCAACTCGGTCAAAGTTGGCTCCCGCTGTAACAGTTGCTCTATATCTAGTTCCGCTTAATAACTGTAAAGTTATAAGAGGATTATTAATAGCAACTCGATCATTATTATAAGTCGCACCATTATAGGTAGCTAAACTAACCACGCTTAATAACTGCACGTCTGCCAAACCTCCTGGTAATTCTAAATCGACTTCAACAATATCTCCAGCTTTTCCTGGATTAGTAAATTGCAAAGTTTGTTGTACCGAACCCAATACATTAGCAGGAGTAGTAAGTCTTGCTGCAGTTGTAGGATTTCCATCTACAGAATTATTCGGATTTGTAGCGTTACACAATAAACAGATACCGACTTGAGATGTCACCTGACTGCTGGCCTCAAGACAGCCTCCTAGAGCTGCAGGCTGAACCGTTACAGTAACAGGCACTCTTACTGCACTAACACAATTTCCGTTTGCAGTTTGAGCTTCAACGTAATACGTTTTCGTCGCTGTTAATATTGGTGTAGTAAAAGTTGGCGTATTCGTTGCAACAGCTGTTCCGCCAGTTGCAGCTTCGTACCAGTTTAATTGTGTACCAGCTTCAGAAGACGCATTTAAAGTTGCATTCTGACCTGACTGTATCGTAACACTTTGAGTAAGAACTGTCGGATTAGCAGGAACTGCTGTCGAAACAACGTTAATATTAGCACGAGTTAGACTAACACAGCTTCCTATAGATGCTTCTACAGAAAAAGCAGTAGTTCCTAGAGCAACTGTCGGAGAATATGTAGTTCCTGTTGCTACCACAGTGTTTGCATTATCATACCATGTATAGGTGGTTCCCGGAACTGGATTTACTAAAGATAATGTTGTCTGTTGTGTTGGTCCCGTAGAACAAACTGTAGTTCCTACATTGCTATAAGCAGGTGCTACAGGATTAGAAACATTCAAAACAACAGGCACACGAACATTTCCTTCGCATCCTGCAGCTCTAGTTATTCCTATATAATAGGTTGTATTTGCTGTTAAAGCAGGAGTTGTATATGTATTCCCTACTGCCAAAGCTGTAGTAGAAAATTCAGAACCATACCATGCAAGCGAAGTGCCTGCAGCTGGTGTCGCAGTAAGAGTTGTTGGAACTCCAGCACAAACAGTCTGAGTTAAACCGCCAGATACAGTTGGCTGAGCAAACTCTAATCTAACATCATAAATTCTCACGGTTGCTAAAAGACTTAGCAGACCACCTCCAACCTGAATTTGAATTTGATTGGTATCACCAGTAATAGGAAATTTTGCAACAGCAACAGTATTTCCACTTAATAAATTTAAATTTAAAAGCGGACTGTTTAGAGCTACACTCGAACCTACATTGGTTCCAGAATTTTTAGCTTGAACTGTAGCATTAGACAATAAAGTTAAATCAAGCAAACCGTTTCCTGTACCAAAGTATATTGCAACTTGGTCACCAGCTCGAGCCGTTTGATTTAAGGTCATTGTTTCTTCTGCATAACATCCAGCAATCGCAATACCATTTGTCAAGGTTGCATAAGTGGATAAGCCAGCACTATCGTAAGCATTGGCAGGACTAGTAACCCCAACTCCTAAACACACAAGCCCTCCTCCAGTACTATTTGTTTGAGACACTGGTCTACAAATAGTCTGAGAGAATGCATTAGTGCATGTCAGGAATAAAGTTAAAAGTCCTAATAATCTCATTTGAGGATTGAGATTAAAAAAAGTAAATTTCTTTTTCATAATTTGGAAGATTAGAAAATGGACAATAAAACACCTCTCGCAGTAAGTGCAAGCACCTACGCAATTAAACAATCAGTTAAAAATGAAACAGTTAAAACATAAACCAGCAGCTTATAAATAAGCCAGCTAACTTTGTTTTATTAAAAAAATTATGTTGAATTCGATATACCGAAGCATATCCGAGAACAGATTCTATCTAGAGATAAAATGAGTTCTGCTTTTTTTAAGGAAAAATGATTTTGGCCAGTTTTCCTAGTGGAGTGATTTCTTGCAGGTCTAATTTTCACAAATGAAAATTTTTAGTTGATAGAACTGGGGATTCTTTTTATATAGGTTGATTCTTTTTTTAAAGAAAGTTGATTAGTCTTCCTCAATTAATCACGCTGGCAAAGCTGATTACGAATCTATTTATATTCAATAAAATTATTACTCCTTATAATCGACTCGCCAAATGGGGTAACTATAAGACAGCAAACTAAAATACTGACCTTTTGAAAAATAATTAGATATCTTAAAACGATTAAAATTATCGTTCAGATAAAAGAAGTCTAATAGGTTAAAAAATAGAGCTAAAATAAAATGTACAATTAAAGTAATTTTGATAAAGAAAGTAATTGTCAATTCCATACGCAGACTTATTAAGTTATTGTATAATTTTTCAATTTTCAATCTTACAACATGGCGAGTATTTCTTAACCAATATGTTTTTGAAAACCAAAAGAAAAACTTTGTTTAACTTTTGTTATCTAAAATTAAGAAATACAAAAACATAAAACAAGCATAAAATTCTTATAATTTATTCTTAAATCTATATTTACTGAATAACGTAAGACTCAAAACATCAGAATTTACAGTACTTTTAACAAAATTAAGTTGCCAATCTTTCATTAAACAAAATATTAAACAAAATATGTTAAATCGATATAAATAAAGTATAACCTTACAATTAAAATAAAATCATCGACAAAACTATCCGTAATACAGCCCAGAAACATCATTCTTTTTTCTATAAAATTCTAAATCTTAAAATTTTGATGAATTTTCAAAAATCAAGTAGAAATACGGGGTCGAAACTTCATTAAAGATTAAACAAAAGTTAAAATAAAAAAAAGGCAGACAATTAGTTGATAATTGCCTGCCTTATTAAAAGGAATATATAAATTAACCTAAGATTCTAAAATTTGATTAATTTGACTAAATAATTGCCCATCACTTAAAAAAGCACCTTGTTTAATCAATTCAAAAATCGAATAATTTCGTTCATCTGTAAATACTTTTTTCCCAACTTTCATTTCGATATTTTCAGTAAACATATTATCACTAAGCCATTGAAGTCCATCTTTAGTTAAAAAGTCAACTTCTGGAGAAAACGACTTCAAGACAATCGATTGTATATAAGTATCGAAACAACGAAACAGAAATATATGATTTTTAGAGAAATGCTCCAAATATTCTGCTCTTGATAATACCCCTTCCCAAATTAAATCTGAAAAAACATCAAGTTCCTGTTCTGCAACTTCTGGCTTATTAACTTTTAGTTCTTCCCATTCTTTTCTATCGATTGCTTGTGTAGCCAAAAAGCTTGCAAATTCAGCATGTAATTCGTCAAACTGCTCTTTTGTTAATCTTGCGTATTTCATCTTTTTTATGCTTTACGCTTTAAGCTATAAGCCTCATATTTAAATAGGACAGCATAACCCAAAGACTAATTATTTCTTTATAAAAAAAAATCCCGATTTGCATCGGGATTTCTATATCGTATTTAAAACTATTACTTTTCAGCAACAATTTCGTAAGGTAACTCAACGATTACATCTCTGTGTAAACGAATTGTAGCATTGTATTTACCAGTACGTTTTACAACACCGCTAGTGATGAATTTTCTATCGATAGCATTACCAGATTTCTCTAAAGCTTCAGCGATATCGATGTTAGTGATAGAACCAAAAAGTTTCTCTCCACCAGCTTTTGCAGTAAGTTTAATTTCAAGAGCTTTTAATGTTTCAGCTAATGCTTTTGCATCAGCAACAACTTTAGCTTCTTTGTGTGCTCTTTGTTTTAGGTTTTCAGCTAAAACTTTTTTAGCAGAAGGAGTTGCTAAAGTAGCAAAACCTTGAGGAATTAAAAAGTTACGACCGTAACCAGGTTTTACAGATACTACATCATCTTTAAATCCTAAGTTCTGTACGTCTTGTTTTAAAATAATTTCCATGTTGTTGTCCTTTATATTTCAGAAGTTAGGTTCCATTTAACCGGAAACCAACAACTATTTTTTTTTAATATACTATTTTAATAAATCGGCCACGTATGGCATTAAAGCTAAGTGACGAGCTCTTTTTACAGCTACAGAAACTTTTCTTTGGTATTTTAATGAAGTTCCAGTTAAACGACGAGGAAGAATTTTTCCTTGCTCATTTACGAATTTCAATAAGAAATCAGCATCTTTATAATCGATGTATTTGATTCCTGATTTTTTGAAACGGCAATACTTTTTAGTTTTGTTAGTTTCAATGTTTAAAGGCGTTAAATATCTGATATCTCCGTCTTTTTTTCCTTTTGCAGATTGCTCAATTGTAGACATAATAATTACGCTTTAGTAGATTTTAATTTTGCTCTTCTTCTCTCAGCCCATGAAATAGCATGTTTGTCTAAACTTACAGTTAAGAAACGCATAACTCTTTCGTCACGTCTGAATTCAGTTTCAAAAGCTAAAAGAACTTCTCCAGCTACTTTGAATTCGAATAAATGGTAAAAACCACTTTTTTTGTTTTGGATTTCGTAAGCCATCTTTTTAAGACCCCAATCCTCTTTCGATACCATTTCAGCTCCTCTACTAGTAAGAAATTCTTCAAATTTCGTTACTGTTTCCTTCACCTGAACCTCAGATAAAACGGGATTTAAAATGAAAACAGTTTCATAATGATTCATAAATAAAAATTTTTATTTGTTAAAATTGGGTGCAAAAGTAAGCATTTAATTTACATCCACAACATTTTTTTCCTTTTATTCGTCATAATGCAAAAAATATACCTCAACCTTAGTTTTTTTTACAAAAAAATAATACATTTACTACTGCTATCCTGAATTTATTCTAAATTTAAATGTTATGAAACTAAACTGTGTTGTTGTAGATGATAGTTCTATACAAAGGACAATTATTGCCAAATTGGTAAATAATCACCCAGGCTTGCATTTAATAGGGGACTTTTCTAATGCAATTGAAGCAAAAAGTTGTATCTCATTAAATAATATTGACTTAATATTTCTTGACATAGAAATGCCAGTTATTAATGGCTTTGATTTTCTTGACGGATTAAAATCAAAACCACAGATTATATTTATTACCTCCAAAGCCGAATATGCCCTAAAAGCTTTCGACTACGACGCTACCGACTATCTTCAAAAACCAATTGCAGTTGATCGTTTTAATGCTTCTGTAAAAAGAGCTATTGACATGCATTTGCTTAAAAAAGATATCAAAGAAGAAGAAGGAGAGCATATATTCATCAAAAGTAATCTTAAAAAACTTAAAATCTTCACTTCAAAAATAAAATGGATTGAAGCTTTTGGAGATTATGTCAGAGTAGTTACAGAAGACGACAGTAATCTGGTTCTTTCTACTATGAAATCTTTTGAAAATGATTTATCAAAAGACAAGTTTATTCGCGTTCACAAATCATACATTATTAATATAGATAAGGTTGAACGCTTTAATAGCAAATTTGCTGAAATTGGCATCACCAAAATACCTTTAAGCCGCAATAAAAAAGAAGATTTGGTAAAAGCACTTTCTACATCTTCTTAATTGGCGTTTTAATAAAAATCTACATTAATCACAACTTTTATAGCTCTATATTGAGCCACAGCTTCAAAACTATTCAGCATTTTCTGAATAGTTTTTTTTGTATTACCCAAATGAACATTATGCGGAATTTTAATCAAAATTGTTCTGATGTATTCGTTTCGAATTCTGCTTATCGCTGGTTCTTCAGGACCTAAAACGGGCATTCCTAAGTTTTGGCTCAAAACCTGATACAGCCACATAGAACCTTCTTTTAGTTTTTCAAAATCTTTGTGTTTTAGCGTAAGCTTTATAATCCTGAAATAAGGCGGATATTTATAGATTTGTCTGTCGTAAAGCTGTTCCTTATACATACCTATATAATTATTGTCTGTAACCTGCTGGATCGTATTATGATTTGGATTATAAGTCTGAATAACTACTTTCCCTTGTTTTTCTGATCTTCCTGCCCTTCCCGCAACTTGTGTCATCATTTGAAAACTGCGCTCAAAAGCTCTAAAATCTGGATGATGAAGCATATTATCTGCATTCATAATTCCGACCAACCCTACGTTATCAAAATCAAGTCCTTTGGCTAGCATTTGGGTACCCACCAAAACATCAATTTCACGATTTTTAAATGTATCTATTATCTTTTCAAAACCAAATTTTCCGCGCGTAGTATCCTGGTCCATTCTAGCTGTTTTTGCTTTCGGAAAAAGAGATATCAACTCCTGCTCTATCTGCTCGGTTCCAAATCCTTTTGTGGTCAAATCAATACTCGAACAGTTATGGCAATTAGTCGGCTTAGCAATCGAATAACCGCAATAATGGCATCGAAGCTGATTTTTATGCTTGTGATAAGTTAAACTCACATCGCACTGCTGGCAATGCGGAACATGCCCGCAAGTCATACATTCTATTATAGGAGAATATCCTCTTCTGTTTTGAAATAAAATAACCTGCTCACCCAATGACAAAGATTCCGCAATTTCATCTATTAAAAGATCGCTAAAATGCCCTGTCATTCTTTTTCTGAAATGCTTGTCTTTTATATCAACCAAAAGCACTTCAGGCAAACGCACATTTTTATAGCGTTCAGAGAGAGTTACCAATCCATATTTATCATTTTGAGCATTAAAATACGTTTCAATACTTGGTGTTGCCGAACCCAATAATACTTTAGCATTATGAAAATTAGCCAGCACAATTGCCGCATCTCTTGCATGGTATCTTGGTGCTGGATCAGTCTGTTTAAAAGTCTGTTCGTGTTCTTCGTCAACAATTAATAGTCCTAGATCGTTAAAAGGCAAAAACAAAGCCGACCTTGCTCCTATTACGATTTGCGCTTTTGGCGAATTTTCGAGTGTTTGCCTCCAAACCTCAACCCTTTCATTATTGCTATATTTAGAATGAAAAACAGCTACTTTATCACCAAAATGAAGACGCAATCTCGAAACCAGCTGCGTCGTAAGTGCAATTTCTGGAAGCAAATACAAAACCTGTTTTCCAGTCTGGAGATATTCCTCAATCAGTTTGATATAAATTTCTGTTTTCCCGCTCGATGTCACACCATGAAGCAGACAAACTTCTTTTTCTAAAAAGCTATTTTTAATTGCTGAAAAAGCATTCTGCTGCGCATCACTTAAATGAAGTTCTTTTTCTGATTTTTCTCCATTAAAGGTCACGCGGTCGTGCTGCAGATAATACTCTTCAAATATTTCTTTTTCTATTAAGGATTTTACAGCTGCCGATCCTGCATTTGAGACTTCAGTAAGCTTTTTTACCGTAATTGGCTTTTTTTCTGAGGCACTGATTTGAAAATAAGACAAAACTATTTCTTTTTGTTTAGTAGCATTTTTCAATACCGTCAGCAGTTCTTGCAAACCACTATCCGATTCGTATTTGGAATGTAATTTTACGTATCGAACCAGTTTTGGTTTGTACGTTTGTTTTATTTCTTCATCCAAAAAAATAATATCTTTCGCAATCAGTTTTTGCAGAATAGGAAGTATATTTTTTCTATTTAAAATAGAAGCAATTTCCTGAACTTTTAATGAACTCTGATGATGCAAAGCTTCATAAATTAAAAATTCATCATCAGAAAGTTCACTATCATTTACTACAACATCTGGTTTATGCGAAATAATGGTTTCACTTTCCAGCAATAATCCGCTTGGAAATGCGCCGCGATAAACATCTCCGATACCACACATATAATAATTGGCCACCCAAAGCCAGTGTTTAATCTGAATTTCGGTTGCAATTGGTTTTTCATCCAAAATCTGATGAATTTCTTTAGCCTCATATAATGTTGGAGCATTTTCATGAACATCCAGAACAAGAGCCGTGTAGATTTTACTTTTACCAAATGGCACAGCAACACGCATTCCTTTTTTTATGAAATGATATTCAGCCTCAGAAACTCGGTATGTAAAAGTTTTTGCTAAGGAAAGCGGTAAAATGACTTCGATGAAATGCATGGAGAAAATTATAAGAGAAATATTCCTCTAAGAAAGAAAACACAGGTACATGTATCTAATAAATAAGCCATTAAAAATCAATCTTCTTATTTTTAAAACTTCTGTTAGCTTTAATTTCAGACACAATATCATCAGCACTTTTTTCTGAGGCAAATGCGCCAAAAGATTTGTAAAAATTATTCTCTTTCGCTTTATTTGTTTTTATTGATTTTGTAAGTCGTTCTATAAGCTCAATTTTATTAGAAAAGCTCAATCCTTCAAATAAATTTGAATACGACTCAAGTATATGTTTATCCGTTACAGTCATTTTATCACTCTTTTATATTGTTTCAAATATACGCAAAATAAACTATTAATCTTTTTGTGCTTTGCTGAGATAATCCTGAACTAGCTTCAATGTATGGCTTATAGATTGATTTGTAGTTCCGCCGTCATGCCCTGGAATTACAAATTTTGGGTTTTTAAATTTCGACTGAACTTTTTTAATAGATTTCTCCCATTCTTTAACATCAGCATCACCTAAATAACCTAAATCTCTTGCTTCAGCACTTTTTATAAAACATCCACTATAAAGAATTTTCTCTTTTTCGAACCAAGCCACAATATTGTCTGGCGCATGACCTTTACCGGGATAATATACCTCAAATTTATATTGTCCAACCTTAAAAATAGTATCATTTGGAATTACAAATTCGGCTCTTGGCTCTTTCTTATTCTTAAGAATTTCGTCTGTTAACTTGCCTGAATAGGTTTTAATTCCTTTTTTTCTATAAAAATCCAATCCGCCAGCGCGATCATCATGCGAGTGCGTCGCAAAAACCATTACAATATTTTTGTTATGCTTTTTCTTGATACTATCCAATAAAGGTTGAAACTGCGTTTTATCCCAAGGCGCATCAAACAGCACTGCACCTTTATCTGTAACTACATACATGGCATTGGCAGAAATCTTAACACCTTTATAATCATTAAAAGTCTTATAAACATAAAAGTCACCCGTAAGATGACTTATTTGTAATGGCGAATTCTTAGATTGTCCGAAGCTATTTGAAACTATAACTAAGAATAAAATTATCGAAGCTAATTTTCGCATTTATATTTTTAAATTAATTTTTTACTCTCGTCCAATATTGTGTTCTTCCCATTATAGAGACTCCCACATAACCGCGAAGTTTTAATTTGTCAGGAGACTCTAAAGTAATGTAACATTTGTATTTTTTACCGCTTGTAGGATCTAAGATTGTTCCGCCATTATATTCTGAACCGTCTTTTTTAAGTCCATTCATAATGACCATTCCTAAAATTGGCTTATTTTTTTCGGCTCCGTCACATTTTGTACAAACATCTTTTTTATGACTGTCACGAAGAATATCGATCACCTTACCATAAACTTTTCCTGATTTCTCGTAGATTTCTACGATTGATTTTGCTTCACCTGTTTCATCGTCAATTGTTTTCCATTTTCCAATTACACTTTGGCTTTGCATGGTTAAGGCAAATAAGAACACACCGATAGTTAGCATCAAATTTTTCATATTATTTTTCTTTTTTTTGTTTTAATTTTCTGATAGAAGCATTCAGTTCGAACCCTAAAAGCAGAATCATACAGTTTATCCAAATATAAAACATTAGAATTAATAATGTCCCAATAGAACCATAAAGTTCGTTATATTTTGAAAATTTTATAACCCAAATTCCAAAAAAGAACGAAGATATAACAATTAAGATCGTTGTAAAAACAGAACCAATACTTATAAAAGGCACTTTATTATACTGCTTTGTACCATAACGCAATAGTATTGAAGATGTTATCAAAATCATTAAAATAACAAACAAATATCGGCCCAAAATAATCAGCGGAATTCTATCGCTCAGCACATCCTGAATAATTGTCTTCTGAATAAAAACCTCAAAAACTACAATTGTTGCCACCGTTACAAACAAAATAACAGTCATTACGAGAGAAATAGCCAACGCTACGAGATATTGGCTAAAAAACCCGCGTTTATCAAATACGTGTTTAGAAGATTCAAAACCGCTCAGAATTCCGTTAATTCCATTAGCCATTAAAAAAATCGAAAGCAAAAATCCCGATGATAATAGCCCTGAATGACTATTATTTAAAATATCGCTGATAATTTTACTGATGGCATCATACGTATTTGGAGGAACACTTTGCTGCACAAACAATAAAAAATCTGCCTGAAAATTGTCTATTGGAATAAACGGAATTAAGTTTAAAATAAATAAAGCAAAAGGAAATAATGCCATAAAAAAGCTAAACGAAACCGCGCTGGCATGGTAGGAAAAAGCGCCTTCAAGAATTCCTAAAGTGTACATTTCCATTAAATCATACAGCGAAAAACCTTCAAGCCAAGGCAGTTTTACTTTTTTTAAAAGTCGGGCCAAAGAGCGCACAACAGGCAGTTTCTCAATCCGAGCTTCTATCTCTTTTGACATATTTTTTGATTTTAGATTTTAGAGTTATGATTTTAGATTAAACCCTACTTTAAGTTCAATTTCTCATAACTTATAATTCAAAATTCATACCTCATTAAAAAGCCTTTAAACTCAAATCCATATTATAAACAGAATGAGTCAAAGCCCCAGACGAAATGTAGTTTACACCGCACAAAGCATATTCTCGGATTGTTTTTTCGTTGATATTTCCAGATGATTCGGTTTGGCATTTTGTTCCAATCAACGCAACAGCCGTTTTGGTGTCTTCGTAATTAAAGTTATCAATTAAAATTCTGTGAACGCCATCGCTTTGTAAAATCTCTCTGATTTCGTCTAAACTGCGAGCTTCAACAATAATTTTAAGATCAAGATTATTCTCTTTTAAATATTCTTTCGTTTTAGAAATCGCACGCGTAATTCCACCAGCAAAATCAATATGATTGTCTTTCAACATCACCATATCATAAAGTGCAAAACGATGATTTTCACCTCCACCAATTTTTACAGCCCATTTTTCTGCAGCTCTAAAATTTGGAGTTGTTTTTCTAGTATCCAATATTTTAGCACCGGTTCCTTCTAACAATTCAACATATTGACTGGTTTTGGTAGCAATAGCCGACATTCTCTGCATGGTATTCAAAACCACTCTTTCTGCTTTTAAAATAGACTGCGAGCTTCCGGAAACTTCAAAAACAACTTCACCATATTCTACGTGTGTTCCATCTTCGATAAAAGTCTTTACTTTTAATTTTGGATCTACATGTTCAAATATCATTTTAGCAAGCGCAACACCAGCAATTATTCCTTGGTCTTTCACCAATAATTTTGCCTGACCGTGTGCAGTATCAGGAATGCAGGCCAGCGAACTATAGTCGCCCGTGCCAACATCTTCTCTAATGGCATTGCTTATTAAAAGTTGTAATTCTGCTTGAAATTGGGCTTCGCTTATCATTTTTCTATTTTTAATAATATGCTAAATTAGGACATATTTTATCGATTTAAAAGTTTCCTTTCTGCGAAAAGTTTCTTATTAACTTAATTTTATATTTAGCCACAGATTATCAGGATTAAAATGATTTAAAAAAATCTGTGGTAATCTGTGTAATCTGTGGCTTGTTATTTTTTCAAGCAAATCTGCCAAAACAATTCAAAACATTAAATATCTTTGAAGTTCAATCAAGCAAAATTTATGGGATTAATTAAAGATATTTACTCGGTTTCTTTTTACGAAAAATTTGGTCAGGCTGTCGCCGAAGTTTATCCTTCTTTCGATAAACAAAAATTCATCGAAACGATTTATGAAGGCGATTTTTCGGGAAAAGAATGGAAAGAAAGAATGAAACACACAACTGTTGTTTTCCATCAGTTTATGCCACAAAATTTTCCTGAAGCTACCGCTTTAATTGATAAAATCATTGATAATCTGAGAAAAAACAATTTTGCAGACAGCAATCTAGCGTTCATTTTCTTTGCCGATTATATCGAAGTGTACGGTTTAGACGATTTTGAAACTTCGGCGAAAGCCTTTTTATCAATCACACAATTTATAAGCTGTGAGTTTGCCGTTCGTCCTTTTATTTTAAAATATAAAGAAAGGATGATTGACGAAATGACAAAATGGTCTTTGCACGAAAATCACCATGTACGCCGATTAGCAAGCGAAGGTTCACGACCTAGATTACCTTGGGCAATGGCGATTCCGTTCTTAAAAAAAGATCCGAGTTCTATTTTTCCAATTCTAGAAAATCTAAAAAACGATCCTTCAGAATATGTTCGCCGAAGTGTTGCCAATAACCTAAATGATATTGTAAAAGATAATCCAGCGATTGTTCTCGAAATCGCAAAAAGATGGAAAGGACAAACCAAAGAAACCGACGGAATTATCAAACACGGATGCCGTACTTTACTAAAACAAGGTCATCCGGAAATCTTAAGTCATTATGGTTTAGAAAGTACCAATATTGAACTTTCTTCTTTCGAAATTAAAACGCCTAAAGTAAAAATTGGAGATTATCTGCAGTTTCATTTTCACTTAAATAATAAAAATGAAGATCCAAAAACGATTCGTTTAGAATATGCTGTGCATTACAAAAAAGCGAAAGGACATTTAGCTAAAAAAGTCTTTAAAATCAGTGAGAAAATCTATCATCCGAACCAATTAACCAAAATTGAAAGAAACCAGTCTTTTAAAATCATTACGACACGTGTTTTTCATACCGGAATTCATCAATTGTCTATTATTATTAATGGAACTGAAAGTGAGGTTTTGGAGTTTGAATTGATTGATTAAGTCTACTCCGGAGGAGTAAAATATTTATAGAAAAAGCAATCGAAAGAATAGAAAAAAGCTCCAGAGGAGCGACACGTTTCACCCCGATGGGGTTTGATTTTTAGATAATGGTATTTGTTCTATAAATATTTAGCCCTTCCAGGGCTTATTATCCATGCCACTAAATTTATTAAAATGATTTTCCTTATTTTTATAAAACAAAAAATCAAAAACAAATTTCTTAATCTAAATTAAGTCAGAGCCAAACACAACTCTATTAATTTTGTTTCAACTAAACAATACCACATGTCAAATATCAGTTTAATTATCGAAGAACGTGCTGCCAACATTGGCAATTTTATGGTAGGTAGATTATTGCCTTTCCGCGAAAAAAGAGCCGTTGGACCATTTGTTTTTATCGATCATATGGGACCGGCACATTTAAGTGACCACGAAAACATGGATGTTCCGCCGCATCCGCATATCGGACTTTCAACTCTTACTTTCCTGTTTGAAGGAAGCATTATGCACCGCGATAGTTTAGGAACAGAATTGGAAATAAAACCTGGCGCGGTAAACTGGATGACAGCCGGAAAAGGAATCGTTCATTCTGAAAGAACGCCTGAATATTTAAGACATTCAGACAAAATGCTTCACGGGTTGCAGATTTGGGTGGCGCTTCCGAAGGAATTAGAGCAAATGGATCCCAACTTTACACATGTTGAAGCAGAGGATATTCCGGCTTGGGAAGAAAACGGAGTTTCTTATAAATTAATTGCCGGTGAAGCATTCGGAAAAAAATCTCCTGTTCCTGTTTATAGTCCATTATATTTTATTGAAATTAAAAGTAAAGCAGCTGCAAAAATTAATATCGGAAAAGATTTATTTGGCGAAAGCGGATTATATATTTTGGAAGGAAGCATTAAAAACGGCGAACATGTTTACGATCCGAGACAAATTTTAATTACAAACGACAGTACACTTTGCGAGTTTGAAATGGCCGAAAATTCTACTGTTTATATTTTTGGAGGACAGCCTTTTCCTGAAGAACATTTTATCTTTTGGAACTTTGTTTCTTCAGATAAAAACCTCATCGAAAAAGCAAAAATGGACTGGACAAACCAAACTTTTCCAAAGGTTCCAGGCGAAACAGAATTTGTGCCATTACCCGAACCAAGAATTAAATAATGATGGATACAATTAAAGCTACAATCGACACCCGAAAATATCGTACAGAAATAACATCTAAAACTGGTAATATCCTTATCTCGGACGAGCCTCAGGAAATAGGCGGAAAAAATTTAGGATTTAGTCCTTTTGAGCTTCTGGCTTCGTCACTCGCTTCCTGTACTTTAATAACCTTACGAATGTATATTGACCGCAAAGCTTGGGACGTTCCTGAACTTACTATTTGGGTCGATTTTGAAAAAAATGAAGAGCATACCGTTTCTTTATTTTCAACAAAAATTCTAATTACAGGAAATGTAGACGATACGCAAAGACAACGCATTATTAAAATTGCTAACAGTTGTCCTGTTCATAAAACACTTAAAAACACGATTAATATCGAAACTTCATTAGTATAAAAATTATGGAAATTCAACAGATAAACGATACAAAAAAGGGCTATTTTGAAGCTCTGGAAGATGGCAAACAAGCCGGACAAATGACTTATACTTGGGCCGGAAATGACAAATTTATTATCGACCATACAGAAGTAAGTCCGGAATTTAACGGAAAAGGTGTTGGTAAAAAATTAGTTATGGCAGCGGTAGATTATGCCCGAGCAAATAATGTAAAAATTATTCCGCTTTGTCCTTTCGCGAAAAGCGTATTTGATAAGGTTGAAGATATCAGAGATGTGCTTTCTTAATCTAAGGTACAAAGGTTCTGAGATGCTAAGGTGCTAAGTTTTTTTTTAGCGCAGAGGCAAGCTTGGCTAAGATTTACACAAAACAAGCAAAGTTTTTTTTGCCACAAATTTCGCAAATTTTCACAAATTATCTATGAATAAATTAATTTGAGAAAATTTGCGAAATTTGTGGTTTTAATTTTATTTTAATCCCTGGTACTTTCTTAATTAAGGAACAAAGGTTCTGAGTAACATAGGCACAAAGGTTTCTTGTAGAGGCGCACTGCAGTGCGTCTTTAACATTTTATAAGCCTCTGGTTCATTTCGAAACTTTGTCGCTTTGTAACTTTGCATCTTTGCATCTTTGTAGCTTTGAACCTCAGAGAAAAATCGTATATTTGCGCGTAATTTAATCTTAGAGTATGACAAGAATAATTACAATTTTCTGTTTTTTGATAACACAAATCGGCTTTTCTCAATCGGCTGAAAGTTATTTAGAAAAAATCAGAAATAATGAAGCGCTCTTAACAGCTTTTTTTCAGCAAATGCCAAAAGGAGGCGATTTACACCACCATTTTTCAGGATCAGTTTATGCAGAACCGCTTTTAGAAAGAGCAATTGCAGAAGATTTTTATTTGAATTTGGAAACTTTGGGAGTTTCTAAAACAAAACCTTCAAATGAACCTTGGGAAAAATTTTCTTCTCTAAAAAATCAAAGTAAATTAGACTATTACCAACAGCTAATCATGCAAACTTGGTCTATTAAAGATTATAATGGTTCTGTACCTTCAGATGATTTATTTTTTGATTCTTTCATGAAATTCGAACCAACAATTGCAGGTCATTTTGCAGAGGGAATGTTAGAACTTAAAAAGCGTGCTATTGCCGAAAATGTAAGTTACATCGAAACACAATTATCTACAATTCCGTGCGATATGAATGTTTCTGATTTAGCCGATTTCAACACAAAATTACGAGAAGCAGCAAACCAGAAAGACGAAAAAACGGTCTTAAAACTTTTAGACGAATTGTATAAAGCGCTTCAGAAAAAAGAAGCTCGAAAATACGCTGACGATTTCAACAACAATTTCTTAGCAAAACTGCATAAAGATTTGAAAATAGATGACGAAAAATTCACCATGCGTTATCAAAACTTTGTATTACGTTTTATGGAACCAGTCGATTTGTTTAAAAACTTAACGATTGCTTTTATTTCGTCAAGCGAAAGTAAACTAACTGCTGGAATTAACATTGTTTCTCCAGAACATGGCGAAAATTCTATGAAAGATTATTGGTTGCACATGGTCATGTTTAAATATTGTCATACTAAATTTCCAGCTGTAAAATATACGCTTCACGCAGGCGAATTGACTTTAGGTTTGGTTCAGCCAGAAGAGTTAACTTGGCACATTAACGATGCTATTCATGTAGCAGGCGCTAATAGAATTGGTCATGGAGTTGATATCGCTTACGAAGCCAATTCGTATGATTTACTGCGTTATATGTCTAAAAATAATATTCCGATCGAAATTAATTTAGCGAGTAACGAATTCATTTTAAAGGTCAAAGAAAACAGACATCCGTTTACACTTTATAAAGAATTCAATGTTCCAATCGTAATCAGCACAGACGATGCGGGAATCTTAAGAACTAATATGACTGAACAATATGTTTTATTGGCAAAAAGATATCCTGACGTGAATTACGAAACGATAAAAAATTACGTTTATAACAGCATTAATTATAGTTTTATTCAGGATGAATCGGTGAAAAAACAATTGATTAAAGATCTTGATAACAGATTTAAAATTTTTGAAGCTAAATTTAAAAACTAAAAACTGTCCAATCTGTGCGATGAATATTTCACGCAGATTTTAAATGGATTTAAGCGGATTAACGCAGATCTTATTAAATATTTATATCAAAATTAAATCTGCGTAAATCTGCAAAATCTGCGTAAAAAAAATATACACATGATTCTAGAAGCCGCATTTCTTTATGTTAAACCCGAATTAGCAAATCAATTTGAAGTTGATTTTGCTAAAGCAAGTCAGTACATTTCGTCAATTGATGGATATTTAGGACATCGATTGGAAAAATGTATGGAAGTAGAAAACAAATATCTTTTATTAGTTGACTGGAATACTTTAGAAGATCACACAGTAGGTTTTAGAACTTCAGAAGCGTATTTAGAGTGGAAAAAGATTTTACATCATTATTACGAACCGTTTCCGATTGTAGAACATTTTGAAACTGTTTTTGAGAATAAAGAATAGTTTTTTATGCTACAGATAATACAGATTAAAGGATTTTTAAAAGTTGCCACGAATTTCACAAATTTGCACAAATTTTTATTCCACTTTTTGAGTAAAATTAATTTGCGGAATTCGTGACAAAAAAAATCCTTTTAAATCCTTTTAATCTGTGGCTAAAAAAGTCTCCCGCTCCCGATAGTTATCGGGATTGCAGATCAGGCAGATTTAATTTGTGTTAATTTGTGAAATTTGTGGCTAAAAAAAAAATTGAATCCGTGGCTAAAAAACAAACACAATGAATATAAAACTTATAGCTATAGGCAAAACAGATAACAAATCGTTGCAGACTTTGATTGACGATTATACCAAGCGTTTGTCATTTTACATCAAATTTGATTTGGAGATTATTCCCGACATCAAAAACGTAAAAAACTTGTCTGAAAGCCAGCAAAAAGAAAAAGAAGGTGAATTGATTTTGTCCAAACTTTCAGCAACCGATCAGCTGATTTTATTGGACGAAAATGGAAAGACATTCTCAAGCGTTGGATTTTCAGAAGAATTACAAAAGAAAATGAATTCGGGTGTTAAAACACTGGTTTTTGTAATTGGCGGTCCTTATGGATTTTCTGAAACGGTTTATAAAAAAGCGCTGGGAAAAGTTTCGCTTTCGCTAATGACGTTTTCACATCAAATGGTGCGATTATTTTTTATCGAACAACTCTACCGCGGGTTCACGATTTTACGAAATGAGCCTTATCATCACCAATAATTTTAGTATTCAGTGTTCAGCTTTTTTTAGTGTTCAGTATTACAAAATAAACTCTACTGGAAGTCTATCGAGATTAGAAGTTACATATTTGTGCAACAAAATTTTGTATCGAATATATTCTTCGTAGCTCATATTCTTGTCAAATACAAATACTAAATTGGGTACTTTTTCAAATTTTATACTATAAAAATGTTGTAATATTTGAGTAGTATTTATTTCTCTATTCCCCATAAAAACCTGTTTTCTGCCTTTTTTGAAATAGACAACGAAATTATCTTTATTAGGCCTTTCCATTTTATAATACACTTTCGTGAAAGGAACAAAAGCTAGATTTTTCCCCACAGAATCAGCATACGAATAATAATTTTCGGCATTTTCATTTTTGTGCGCGCTATCGGCTCTTTTCTTTTCCTGCATTTTAATTACTTGTGGAATAACCAATTTCAAAGGCAAGCGTTTATCGATATTAAAAATCCAATTTGTCGAAATTATGGCGCTTTTTCTGTTTAAATCGGCAATTGTATCATTTCCTTCTTTTTTAAAGAAAATATAAATTGGAGAATGATCTTGTATGTCTTTTACAATGGTCAGGTTTGATTTTGGCAATAAAACGTCTTGTTTTTTTCCACAGGAAAAAAGAAGACAAATTATAAGTAAAGAAAGGTATTTCATATTTTTTCAGATAACAATTTTACGTAAAGTTTGTCATTCCGAGGAACGAGAAATCACACGCGGGATTCCGCAAAGCAATCTTCAATCTTTGTCGAATTTCTAGTGAGATTCCTCGTTCCTCGGAATGACAAATCTATCGTTTAAATTTTTTTTTTCAACTCATTTTACCAAACAAAGTAACACATTCCATCGCTTCTTTCACATCATGAACACGAAGAATCTTCGCTCCTTTTGTTAACGCAATTGTATTTAGAAATGTTGTTCCGTTTAAAGCTTCTTGCGGTGTAATATCAAGCGTTTTATAAATCATTGATTTTCTTGAAATTCCGGCTAAAACGGGTAATTCTAAAACATTAAAGAGCTCCATTTTCTGCATAACTTCATAATTCTGATCTATTGTTTTGGCGAAACCGAAACCTGGATCTAGAATTAAATCGTTGATTCCGAGACTTCTTGCTTTTGCTACTTTTTCAGAAAAATAAAAAAGCATTTCTTTTATAATATCATCATATTGCGTCAAGCTCTGCATCGTCTGCGGATTGCCTCGCATGTGCATCATAATGTACGGAACGTTGTATTTGGCAATAACCTCAAACATTTTAACGTCTAATTCGCCCGCTGCAATATCATTTATAATTGCTGCGCCGCTTTCTATACTTGCTTTTGCAACTTCAGCTCTAAAAGTATCTATAGACAATAGTGTTTCTGGAAAATGCTTTAAAATCAATTCAATTGCAGGAACAATTCTGTCGATTTCTTCTTGTTCGGTTACAAATTCGGCACTTGGTTTACTAGAATAGGCTCCGATATCTATAAAATCTGCGCCTTCAGAAAGCATTTTTTCTACTTGCGAAAGAATCTCAGATTCGTTTTTATATTTTCCGCCGTCAAAGAAAGAATTTGGCGTCACGTTCAGAATTCCCATTATTTTTGGGATTTCCAAATCGATCAAACGGCCTTTACAGTTAATAAACATTTTGTTTCAAGTTTTAATTTGTTTCAAGTTTCAAGTTTTATATATTTAAAGTTACCACAGATTGCGCAAGTTCAAGAACTTGAAACCTGAAACTTGAAACTATTTTAAATTGTTTCCAGTTACAGCGTTAACAATTTGTTTGGAAAAAACTTGAAACAAAGAAAACCCGAAACTTGAAACTATTTAATATTATCCCTATTTTTGAAGAAATTTTAGCAAATATACAGCATATAAATGAAGAATACTTCTCAAGAATTTGATAATGTAATTTCGGTTTGCCGAACCTTGTTTATCAATAAAATGATAGATTACGGAAGCGCATGGAGAATTTTAAGACTGCCATCGCTTACCGATCAGATTTTTATAAAAGCGCAAAGAATCAGAAGTTTACAGGAAAACGAAATCCGTAAAGTTGACGAAGATGAAAAAGGCGAATTTATCGGAATTATCAATTATTCGATCATGGCTTTAATTCAGTTAGAACTTGGAGTTGCAGATCAGCCAGATCTTGACGTTGAAAAAGCAACTGAATTATATGATGCTAAAGTAAAGGTGACCAAAGATTTAATGGAAGCAAAAAATCACGATTACGGTGAAGCGTGGCGTGATATGCGTGTAAGCTCGTTAACCGATTTGATCTTACAAAAAATCCTTCGCGTTAAGCAAATTGAAGATA
This sequence comes from Flavobacterium ustbae, assembly GCF_003946915.1. Taxonomy (GTDB): domain Bacteria; phylum Bacteroidota; class Bacteroidia; order Flavobacteriales; family Flavobacteriaceae; genus Flavobacterium; species Flavobacterium ustbae. Next base: position 385,796 of record NZ_RPOC01000002.1, on the reverse strand, counting down.
ACAAAGGTAAAACAATCGTTTCTGAAGGTATCGATGCGAATTATCAGGATATGATTAATTATGCTGTTTTTGCTTTAATTCTTAATCCTATTACTAAATAAAATTCCAAAAAATCAAATTCCAAATTCCAAGTTCTGAAACTTGGAATTTGGGTTTTAAAAAATTGGAATTTTAAAAATTTATATTTTTTATGAAAAACATCATTACTCAATTCTCCCGCTTATTTGTCGGTGTATTATTTATCATTTCCGGATTAATAAAACTAAACGATCCAGTTGGTTTCTCTTACAAACTTGCAGAATATTTTAGCGAACCCGTTTTCAATATGCCATTTTTAGAGCCATTGGCTTTAGGTTTGGCAATCTTTTTAGTGATTTTAGAAGTCGTTTTAGGCGTAATGCTTTTGGTTGGCTATAAATCAAAACTGACGATTTGGGCTTTATTATTACTGATTGTTTTCTTTACATTCCTTACTTTCTACTCCGCTTATTTTGACGTAGTAAAAGATTGTGGCTGTTTTGGAGACGCTTTACATTTAACGCCTTGGCAGTCATTTACAAAAGACATCGTTTTACTATTCTTTATCTTAATTTTATTCATCAATAAAAAATTAGTAAAACCTTTATTTTCAAAAATTGTAACTAACATTATTGTTTTAATAAGCATAGTTTTATGCGTATTTATGGCCGTTTGGGTTATCAATCATAATCCAATTAAAGATTTCCGCCCGTACAAAGTGGGAACCAACATCGAGAAAGGAATGGAAATTCCAGAAGGTGCTCCAAAATCGGTTGTAGAAATGATTTTCATCTACAAAGTAAACGGAGTTGATAAAGAATTTACAGAAAAAGACTTAATGAATATTCCAGAAGGAGCTGTTTTCGTTGATCGTAAAGACAAAGTAATTACTGAAGGCTACATTCCTCCTATTCACGATTTCACGATGACAAAAGACGATTCTGACTATAAAGAAGAATTATTAAAAGAACCGAAATTATTGATCTACGTTACTTACGATTTGAATTTATCGAATCCTGAGGGAATGAAAAAACTAGCAAAAGTTACGGCAGATGCAAAAGCAAAAGGTTACAAAGTAATCGGAATGACGGCTTCTGGAGCTGAGGAAATTGCCAAAGCTAAAAAAGATTATGCCTTAGATATTGATTTCTATTTCTGCGATGGAACAGCTTTAAAAACAGTTGAAAGAGCTAATCCAAGCATTGTTGTGGTTCACGACGGAACTATAGCTCAAAAAGTACATTATAATGATACTGATGATTTGAAATTGTAAAATTTCTCACAAAATATAAAACTTTAAAACTCCAATTCAATTACATTTGAATTGGAGTTTTTTTTTACTAACCTATAAGTAAAGAAAGTAATGTTTAAAAATAATATTGATATAAAAAAAGCTTAAGATAAAAAATGACTGCAAAATCAATTAGAAAAAAGACTATAATCAATTCTAAGGTAAAAACCGATAAGAAATTAGATAGTTTACAAATAATAGAATCAGAAAAACAAAAAGAACTTAGTAAGCTTACCTTTAAATTGAACATATAGCCATAGCTTTCAAATTAAAAGAATAGATTATTCCGAGCAAAAAATGAGCAAATGGAAATTATAATTTGAATTAAACATTCAAAAACACAAAAAGACTTCAATAAAAATTATTGAAGTCTTTTTTATTGAAATCTGACGTTTTTTTGATTAAAGTTTTCTCCTATGAAATAAAAATTTCTTCATTTTTTTTGTTCTAAATATATCCTTTACAAAAAAACATCTTTTTACTCCTCTACTATTACGATTTCATTCTGCTTTTTCTAACCCAAAATTGCAGTTTTGTTACAAAATAAGCGATTCTTCAAATTTTGTTAATCTGTATTTGGCTTTCAATTTGTTTCTTTAACTTTGTGAATTCAGTACCTAACAAAAAATTATTATAATTTATATATGAAACAAATTGCTTTAGCCTTAATTGCATTTATTACATTTTCTTGCTCACAAGCTCAGAAAACAAGTTTTTCTAAAGAAGCTTTGTCTGAAAAATTATTAGCTTCTGATGGAAGTCAAGTTGCATTCAAAAACATTTTAAAAAAATATAAAGGAAAAACTTTGGTTATCGAAGTTTGGGCTTCTTGGTGTGGCGACTGTGTAAAAGCAATGCCAAAATTAAAAGAATTACAAGCCAACAATCCTGATGTTTCTTACTTATTTATTTCTGCTGATAAAACAGCTGAAAAATGGAAAGCTGGAATTGAAAAACACGAATTAAACACTGGCGATCATTATATGATGAATGACGGAATGAAAGGTCTTTTTGGAAAAGCGATTGATCTGGACTGGATTCCGAGATATATTGTTGTAGATAAAACTGGAAAAATTGTTTTATACCGTGCGATTGAAACTGATTTTGATAAAATCGACGCAACTTTAAAAGTATTGAAATAATTTTCAATATCAAATTTCAAATGTCAATGTCAAAAATCAATTTCAAATATCAATTTCAATGACAATGGCAATGACAATTTCAATGGCAATGACAAAATTCAATTTTGATTTTGAATAGATTTCGTTGAAATTAAAAATTTAAACAAAAAACAAAAAAATAATATAAAACTACCAAAATGAGAAAATCGATTGTTGCAGGAAACTGGAAAATGCATAAAAATGCAGCGCAAACTGAAGAATTATTAAATGAACTAATTGCTAAAATTCCAGCAAAAACAAATGCACAAGTAATTGTAGCACCAACTTTTGTAAACTTACAAGCTGCTGCTGCAAAATTAAAAAATACAACTATCGGAGTTTCTGCTCAAAACGTTCACCAAGCTGAAGGTGGAGCTTTTACAGGAGAAATTTCTGCAGATATGTTAACAAACATTGGCGTAAACACAGTAATTTTAGGTCACTCAGAGCGTAGAGCTATTTTCCACGAAAGTGACGCTTTAATCGCAAACAAAGTTGATACTGCTTTAAAACATGATATGACCGTTATTTTCTGTTTTGGAGAAGAGTTAAAAGACCGTCAGTCTAATAATCACTTCAACATTGTTGAAAATCAATTGCGTGACGGAGTTTTCCACATTGCAAAAGAATCTTGGTCTAAAATTGTTTTGGCATACGAACCAGTTTGGGCTATCGGAACTGGAGAAACTGCTTCACCAGAACAAGCACAAGAAATGCACGAGTTTATTAGAGAAACGATTCGTAAAGCTTTTGGAGCAGATATCGCTGATGAAGTTTCTATTTTATACGGTGGTTCTGTTAAACCAGAAAACGCTAAAGAAATTTTCGGTAAACCAGACGTTGATGGTGGTTTAATTGGAGGAGCTGCTTTAAAAGCAGATGATTTCTTAGCTATCGTTACGGCTATTTAATCTTTTAGCCACAGATTAAAAGATTATCACTGATTTTTCTTAATATAAAATCTTTTTTAATCCTTTAATCTGTTTAATCTGTGGCATTAAATATATACAAAGCGTTCGCTAAAGCGAGCGCTTTTTTTATGATCGTTTTTATATGTACTATTAATTATCACGACTATAAACTGTAGAGAGAATTTATATTCACTTATATCACTTATATGGTTTAAAAAATTAAGAACTTTTGCTTTCTATTCTTATCTTTGCAAAAATTTTTTTTATGTCAAATATTTATTTAGGATATCATTTTACGATTGAGCCAAAAGAACTTGGATCAGAGATTTTAGTTGCGGAATTAGGCGAAAAAGCGTTTGAAAGTTTTACAGAAACAGAAAACGGAATTTCGGCTTTTGTGAAGAAAGATTTATGGGATGAGAATATTCTAGATGACATTTATATTTTACAATCTGAAGAGTTTAAAATTGAATATACAATTGAAGAAATCGATCAGATCAACTGGAACGAAGAATGGGAGAAAAACTTTGAACCAATCGATGTAGACGGAAAATGCCATGTTCGCGCTCCTTTTCATGCAAAAACAGACGCAGAGTTTGATATTGTAATTGAACCAAAAATGAGTTTTGGAACAGGTCATCATGAAACCACTCACATGATGATTCAGCATTTATTGGAAATGGACGTAAAAGGTTTAAAAACCCTAGACATGGGATGCGGAACGGCAATTTTAGCAATTCTGGCAGAGATGAAAGGTGCAGAACCAATTGATGCTATTGATATTGACAACTGGTGTTATTTGAACTCAATTGAAAATGCTGAACGCAATAATTGCAAACATATCAGCGTTTATGAGGGCGATGCAGCTTTATTGGCAGGTAAAAAATACGATTTGATTATTGCCAACATCAACAGAAATATTTTATTGAATGATATGCAGGCTTACGCAGATGCTTTAAATCCGAAAGGTATAATTCTTTTTAGCGGTTTTTACGAAGAAGACATTCCGTTTATCGATGCTTCATGCGTTGAGAAAGGTTTAACTTATGTTAAAAAGCTTCAGAGAAACAACTGGGTATCTTTAAAATACGTAAATTAGATACTGATAATCAATTCAGTACAAAAACTATACAATATGAGTACTAAAGAAAAAGTAAGAGAAAGAGTTCGCGAAAAAGAAGCCATTGCTTTTAATAACGAGATCATTGTATACAATGATGATGTAAATACTTTTGATCACGTAATTGATACTCTTATGCGCGTTTGCAGCCATACTGCCGAACAAGCCGAGCAATGTTCTTTGATTGTACATTACAACGGAAAATGCACTGTAAAAACAGGCCCGATTGAAAAACTTAAACCTCAATGCACACAACTTTTAGAAGCGGGTCTTAGCGCCGAAATCGTTTAATTGCAAATAATTTAAAAAGCATTCTATTTTATTCTATATTTGGAAAAAATAGAATGCTTTTTTTATGGAAGAATACGGAAAAATATTAATTATTGCAATGCCGGTTTTTTTAGCCTTGATTATTATTGAAAAAATTTATGGCATTTATAAAAAAAACGACACTGCTCCATTAATAGACAGCGTATCCAGTATAAGTTCTGGCATTACCAATTCGGTTAAAGATGTTTTGGGACTTAGCATCACTTTTCTTTCTTACGAATGGCTGGTTTCTAAAATTGCCTTACAGTATTTAGAACCAAGTGTACTCTCCTATTTCATCGCTTTTTTTGTGATTGATTTTTACGGTTATTGGAGTCATCGTCTAGCGCATCAAATTAATTTTCTTTGGAACAAACATGCCATACACCACAGTAGCGAAGAATTTAATTTGGCTTGTGCATTGCGCCAACCTATTGCAAGTCTAGTTAATCTGTTTACTTTTTTATTGATTCCTGCGGCTTTAATGGGCGTTCCTGCCTCGGTAATTGCCATTACACTCCCTCTTCATTTATTTTTACAATTTTGGTATCATACGAAACATATCAAAAAAATGGGATTTGTTGAGCATATTTTGGTAACTCCTTCGCATCATCGTGTGCATCATGCCATTAATCCAGAATATTTAGATAAAAACCATTCTCAGATTTTTATTTTTTGGGACAAACTTTTTGGCACTTTTCAGGAAGAATTAGATCATGTACCGCCAGTATTCGGAATCACAAGGCCTGCAAACACTTGGAATCCTATTAAAATAAATTTTCAGCATTTGAGTTTATTGATAAAAGATGCGTGGCGTGCCCCAAAATGGAAAGACAAACTAACCATCTGGTTCAAACCTACTGGCTGGCGGCCAGAAAACTTTGAAGAAAAATATCCTGTAAATAAAATTGAAAATGTTTTTAATTTTGAAAAATACGGTACAAACAATTCTCAAACATTAATATACTGGTCTGTTGCTCAAGTTTTAATAACATTATTATTTGTAAGTTACCTGTTTGAGAATATTGCAAAAATCGGACTTCCTAATATTTTCGTCTACGGCTTTTTTATTTTTGTAACCATATATAGTTATACTGAGTTAATGGACAAAAATAGGTTTGCGCCTCTATGGGAAGGCATCAGATTGGGTATTGTAATTTGCATTATTGGTTATTATGGAGACTGGTTTGGCTTAAATCATGTAATTCCAATTAGCAATTATATTATTTTTACCTATCTGATTGTATCTTTTTTAATGACACTTTATTTTGTCAATTTTGAATTTAAAACCAACCAAAACCAATATATCAATTCATAACCTCTAATATGAGAAATTCCTCTTTTTTTAAAATTTATGGAGCATTTAGCATAGTTTACCTTATAATTCTGCTTTGTGGCTACGAACGTTTTGATCTCTTTCTTAAGCCAATTCTGATACCTATTATCGGATTTGGAGCTTATTTTTATAGGAAATTCCCAAGTCAGAATATTTTATTGGCAGCGCTTGTACTTTCATGGCTAGGAGACGTTATTTTGCTTTTTACAGATCTTGGCGAGATTTATTTTATCTTAGGGCTTGTATGTTTTCTAACAGCACATATAATCTACTGCATTCTATTTAATAAGCAGAGAAGAATGAGAAAAAAGCAAAATAAACCCGTTTTCATTTTCGGCAGCATTTTGATCGCAATCTATTTAATTGGAATGGTGGCCGTTTTAATGCCGTATTTAGGAGATCTTGAACTTCCGGTTTCTATCTATGCATCGATAATTTCGATTATGCTTTTATTTGCCTTCAACGGATTTTTAGTTTGGGAGAAACCAGGCAATCAGCTTGTGTTTTTAGGAGCTATTTTCTTCATCATTTCTGATAGTATTTTGGCTCTAAATAAATTTTATGCTCCAATTCCTAAAAGTTCTTTTTTTATTATGCTGACTTATCTTTTGGCACAATATCTGATTGTTGTTGGAATTTTGAGACTAAATCCGAAAAAAGTACAGCAGACCATTTAATTTTCGCAACAACCTTAACCATGAAAAAAATAGCTCTTTTAATTGTTTTATTAGTCGGTGCTTCTTCTTGTGTAAGCACAAAATCAACCTTAAAAAATGTCGATGACAATGCGCCAGATTTGATTTTGAAAAAAGACAATACTTTTTCTATAACACAATTTGCTAAAGATAAAAAGTATGGTTATGATCCGGACTATCCTATTAATATATTTTTTCAAAATACAAACAGTGAAACTTTAAATGAAGCACGTTTCTTAAATGCGTTGGCTGGTCCAAATGGCGAAAAAATAACGTATGAAAGATTAGAAACCTGCTGCCCTTTCCCTACAAAAAGAAGTAATATGGGTGCTGGATTTTTGAATGTGTACGAACTGAAATGGGACGGACAGAAAAAGCCTGTGAAGCTGTATTTGAACATTTATGAAAAAGGAATTTTAATGGTTCCGATGGGATTGAGATTAAAACAATAAAATCCATTAAATTACGATGTACGGAATAACTCCTTTTATATTACTTGTAATACCTTTAATAATTCAAATAATATGGGGCACAAAATCGATTCATAAAACAACATCCTTAAAGTTCGTTTCTATTAGCATTATTACTGTTTTGCTTCAAATTCCGCTATCTTTTCTTTCGGTTTACATTGCATCAGAAAATATAAATGCTAACCCTGAATTTCAAACCAGATGCGGTTTAATAATGCTTCCTATCGTAGCGGCAAATTTTCTTGCGGCATTATTACTTTTGCTAACTATTGTCGTACAATTTTTCATTAAAAGATTTAGAGACAAGAAATTGAAACAATAGTTTAATTAAAAGCAAAACAATTAACTTAATTTTTCTTAATTCCACTAAACTCCTAGCCCTGATAGGAGCGGAAATCCTTTTTTGAGAAAGCCTATTTTTTCTGGTCGTTGCAGAGCGACCAACGGAAGCTCCTGCAAGGATCTAGAAAAAAAGGATTACGATAAAAAAATTAAAGCGGATAGCAGTCCCGATAGCTATCGGGATTCATAAAATAATCTTAAATCTTAATCTGAAACTCATAAATCATAACTACCTTTGCAGTACCAAAAATTCTTATGATGAACATACACAATATTCCACAAATTAAGCATACTGAAAGCGGAAATTTCTTTTTATTAGCTGGGCCTTGCGCTATTGAAGGAGAAGAAATGGCTCTTAGAATTGCTGAAAAATTAATTGGTATTACCGACAAACTTCAAATTCCTTATGTTTTTAAAGGATCTTTTAAAAAAGCAAACCGATCTAGAATTGACAGTTTTTCTGGAATTGGAGACGAAAAAGCTTTAAAAATCTTAAGAAAAGTTTCAGAAACTTTTCACGTTCCAACAGTTACAGATATTCATACAAACGAAGATGCTGAAAAAGCAGCTCAATATGTTGATGTTTTACAAATTCCTGCGTTTTTAGTTCGCCAAACCGATTTAGTTGTAGCAGCTGCTAATACAGGTAAAACAGTTAACCTGAAAAAAGGACAATTTATGAGTCCAGAGAGCATGAAACATGCCGTTCAAAAAGTATTAGATTGTAATAATGAGAATGTAATGGTTACAGATCGCGGTACTATGTTTGGTTACCAAGATATGATTGTAGATTTTAGAGGAATTCCTACTATGCAGCAATATGCTTCTACAGTTCTAGATGTAACACACTCTTTGCAACAGCCAAATCAGACTGCTGGAGTTACAGGAGGAAGACCAGACATGATTGAAACCGTTGCTAAAGCGGGAATCGCAGTTGGTGTAGATGGGATTTTTATTGAAACTCATTTTGACCCTGCTAACGCAAAAAGTGATGGTGCTAATATGCTTCATTTAGACTATTTTGAAGGTTTAATGAACAAGTTAGTTGCAATCAGAAAAACAGTTAACGCATTCTAAATTATAATACTAAGTTCTTTGAAAACAAAATTTTTATTTTTCTTACTGACACTAGTGTCCTTAAACACTTTTGCTCAGGACGAAATTCAGGTACAAGATAAATATACTGCTCATAATAAAGGGAAATTCTTTGTAATGTGGGGTGGGAACAGAGAAAGCTACTCTGATTCTGATGTAAATTTTAGAGGTAAAGATTATAACTTTACGGTCGATAATATGGCGGCTCATGATAAACCAAAAGGATGGCACATTGATTATGTTAATCCTGTAAACATGACAATTCCTCAAACCAATTTAAGATTAGGTTATTTTATTAGTGATCATTATAGTGTAGCAATTGGTGTTGACCATATGAAATATGTAATGACGCAAAACCAAACTGCAAATGTTACTGGATATGTAAATCTGCCGACTGATCAAGTTGGTCATGTTCATAATGGTGTTTACAACAATACACCTGTTAACTTTACAGACGAAACTTTCTTGACTTACGAGCATACAGATGGTTTAAATTATGTTCATACTGAAATTTCTAGATTTGATGATATTTCTAAGTTATTCAGACTTCCGAATATTGACAAAGTTCAGATTAACTTGACTGAAGGTATTGGTGGAGGAGTTTTATATCCGAAAACAAATACAATGCTTTTAGGAAAAGAACGTCATGATGATTTTCACATTTCTGGTTACGGTCTTTCTGCAAAAGCAGGTATCAACATTACTTTTTTCAAACACTTCTATATTCAGGGAGAATTGAAAGGTGGTTATATCAACATGCAGGATATTAGAACAACGACAAGCAGTGCAGATAAAGCTTCTCAAGATTTCTTCTTCTTTCAGCGAATTATTGCTGTTGGAGGTATTTTTAGAGTCTAATATCATATAAAAATATTTATAAAAATAGCTGTCATTTTATTTGGCAGCTATTATTTTTATTATTTACTTTGTAACTCAAAGTACTTTAAATTATACTTTATGAAAAATAAAAAATATCTCTTTCCGATCTTTACTTTTATTTTAAGTTTTGGCTGTGCCTTATTTGTTGCAATAAAAGTTTTTCCTAATAATCCATTTACTGGGAAATCTAAAACAGAAAAAACAATAGTAAGTAAGTTTAAAGATGGTGATTTGATTTTTCAGACTTCAGAATCTAAACAATGTGAAGCAGTTCGTATTGCGACAAACTCGAAGTTTTCGCATTGCGGGATTATTTATGATATTAACGATAAATGGTTTGTTTTTGAAGCCGTTCAGCCTGTAAAACTAACACCGCTTGAAGATTGGATTAAACACGGAAGAGATAATAAATATGTGGTAAAACGATTGAAAGATGACAGCGTTTTAAAACCTGAAGTTTTACAAAAAATGAAAGATTATAGTCAGCAGTTTGATGGTAAAGAATATGATGCTTATTTTGAATGGACGGATAACAGAATATACTGTTCTGAATTAATCTGGAAGATTTATAAAAATGCTGCAGGAATTGAATTATCTAAACTTCGTGAACTTAAAGATTTTAATCTAAAAGATCCGAGAGTTCAGAAAATATTAAAAGAGCGCTATGGAAACGATATACCTTTAGAAGAAAAAGTGGTTGCTCCTTCTGATATCGCCGATTCTGATATATTAAAAACGGTAGTTGACACTTATTAATATCTTGAAAAAGCTAGCCTAATTATTTCTAGCTTTTTTATTTATCAATTTACTTTGAAATTCAAAGAACTTTTAAAAAAGCTTTTATGAGAGATTATTTAATTGAAAAACTGTATGAATGTTCTAAAAAACCTTACCAAAAATATTTCAAGAAAAATGAACCTTGGAATATTGATAAGACTCTTTTAATGGATTATCCAGAGGAAAGTCTAGGATTTGGATTAGGAATTTTTCTTTACAAAAATCATTTTGACCTTCAGGAAAAACTCGAAGATCACGACATTATCCATGTTTTAACCAATACAGGAATAACCGTTTATGAAGAGATCGGAATGCAGTATTATTTGCTTGGAAATGGAAAGAAAAGCTTGTATTTGTTTATGGTCATTTTAACTGGTACCATCTTTTATCCGAAACGAATGCCCTACTTTATTCAGCAATTTAAAAGAGGAAAACAAGCTCATTCTTTTCATTATCTCGATTTTTCAAAAATGCTTTTAATGCCTATTCTAACTATTCAGCAAACTTTTAAAATTTAAAATCATGAAAACAATTCATAATCCTTTTGAAGAAAAACAGTCTATTGAATTAGCTGTTGGAACCTTTATCATCAGTACGCTTCTATTTACGCTTTACATTCTTTCACATGGAAATACCATGGTTTTGGTTATTGCTTGGCCATTTGCTTTGGCTGGAATTATTGTCAATACTATTATGTTTTTCCATTTAATGGAAAAGCTTGTTCACCTACCTCAACAGAGGAAAGATATTAGCATGAAGATTTTGCTCTTACTTTCTAATATTCCTATTCTATTTTTTTACTACTTCATAATTATGAAGTAGTAAAGTCAAAAAAAAAGCTGTTTTCAATTTATGAAAACAGCTTCAAATTATACTTTTTATCTTATATCAAAATTCAAATAAAACTGTTGATAAAAAGGCATATAGTCTAGAAATTCTTCTGGTTTAGTACAAAAGGTGAGAATGTACAAATCCTTATTCTTGACAAAAAAGTATTGAAGAATTGTAGCCCAATTTCCATCAGATAATAAATCCTTGTAAATAATCTCTTGTCCTTTTATGCCATTTTTAACTACTTCTCTGTTTGAAATAATTTCATGAGCGATCTTCATCCTTTGATCAATTATTTTCTTAACTGTTTTAGACTTAACATTCGCTCCTAAATTATTAATTAATAAAACAATATTCTCTGTAAAATTATCCTGCAAAGAACGTTTTTCATTTAACAGTATAAATTTATTTTCTAGGGAATCAGTTCTTTGAAGATGCCAATTTGAATTAAACATCATTGAATATTTTTTTTCACTAACGTAAAGTTTTTCAAAATCAACTTTAGATTTTTCCTGACTGAAACCCAGTTTCAAAAAGAAACAAAAAATTAATTTTAAAGCTACTTTCATTAAATATATCTAATTTGCTTTTTTGATTTCGATTCCGTTTTGGTCTAATAAATACATTAATGTAGTCATTGTTGCTGCACCAAGCTCCAATTCTCTTTTATTGATAGCATCAAAAGTATCGTTTGCTGCGTGGTGATAATCGAAATAACGCTGAGAATCTGGTTTTAAACCAGCCTTTACAATAGCTTGAGATGTTAAATGGCTAATATCTGAACCTGCGTGTCCAATTGTAAAACTATGCACCAAATAAGGCTCAAAAAGATCTTTGTAACCTTGTATTTTTTTCAAATTGGCATCATCGGCTTCAATTGAAAATCCTCTTGGAGAAAATCCTCCTGAATCGCTTTCTAGTGCAAAAATATGATTCTCTTTCTTTTGTTTTGAAACTTCTTCATATTTAGCGCCGCCTTTTCCGCCGTTCTCTTCATTCATAAATAATACCACACGAATCGTATTTTTAGGTTTGTAGTTTAAGTTTTTCAAAATACGAATTACTTCCATACTTTGCACTACTCCTGCTCCATCATCGTGAGAACCGTCTGCTAAATCCCAAGAATCTAAGTGCCCGCCAACAACCATAATGTTTTCTGGAGTTACACTTCCTGTCAATTCCCCAATTACGTTATAAGACAAAGCGTCTGGCAAAGTCTCACAAGATTGTTTGAAATAAAACTTTAAAGCTGGATTTACTTTTAAAGATTTGCTCAACAATTCTGCTCCATTTGTACTAATTGCCGCTGTTGGAATATATTGTTCTTTTGGCAAGTCACCGTAACTTTGTGCACCTGTATGAGGAAAATCATCCAGACGTAAATTCATAGAACGAACAATTGTTCCTACAGCTCCTAATTTTGCCGCTTCTTTTGCTCCTGCATATCTTTGGTCAACGCAAGCTCCGTAAGAAGTAAAAGTTTCGATGTTTTCTGGATTCATTGGTCTATTGTAGAAAACAATTTTCCCTTTTACTTTATCCGCTCCTAATTCTGCTAATTCTTTAATTCCTTGAACTTCGATAATTTCTGCTGTAAGACCCGTTTTGGGTGTTGCAACAGAACCTCCCAAGGCACAAATAGGCACAGTAGTTTTTACTTTTCCGTCAAGGATATAGGCTGTTTCTTTTTCTCCTCTAACCCAGTGAGGCACCATAACTTCTTGCAAATAAACTTTGTCAAGTCCTAAACTTTCCAATTGTCTTTTGGTATAATCTACTGCTTGCTCTGCACCTTTAGATCCAGATAAACGAGCTCCGATATCATTAGATAGATATTCTAACCAAGTATAACATTTTGCTTCGGTTAAAGCTTTTTTGTAAAATAATTTGATGTTTTTCTCATCATTTGACTGTGCAAAAGATGTCAATCCGTTTAAAACTAAAGCAGTTAAAAGAATCGTTTTTTTCATAGTTTTTGTAGTAATTTGGAGTTTAATAAGCCAATAGCATATTGGCAAAGGAACAAAATTATTGACAGTTCTCAGGCTTTTTTCCTAACCATTTCTCAAAAAAAAGCTCCAATTGCAAATTCTTTAATTTGCAATTGGAGCTTTTACATATTCTATAATAAAAAATTATTTTACTTCGATAATCTTATTTTTTGTTCCGATTCCATTTTCATTAAAAGGTTCAATTGTAAAATAATATTTTGTGTCTCTGTCCAAACCTCTAAAGTCATAGGTACTGTCACCATAAACCATAATGCTGTTGTATAATTTGTCTGAAGCAATTCCGTAATAAATATTATATCCAATAGCATCCGTTTGCTTTTTCCACGAAATCATAGCATTTCTAGAATCTGTTTTGTTTCTGTCTACTTTGAAAGAATTAACTGCTTTGGGTTTTGCTGCCAATCCGTTTCCGAAAACTCTGAAATCTGAAATCGCAAATAATCCCGATGCATTATGAATATTTTCCATTTTAATGTAACGCGCTTTAAACGGTTTTGAAAGCTCTACATAATCGTGAGGTGCATCTTTATCGTTTTTAGATTTATCTACAACCAAAGTCCAATTTTGAGCATCATCAGACATAAAAATTTTGTATTGATAATAAATATCCATTGCTTTGTTAAACTGCGTTGCTTTATGGTCAGCATAATTGATTTGAAGCGCATTAATTTCCATTGGTCTTCCTAAATCCATTTGAAGCCATTCTCCTGGATTGCTAGTTTTGGCAGACCAATAGGTTTGAATATTTTCATCTGTAAGATTTTCAGGCCCATAACAGAATTTTTCATAGACTTTTTTACCGCCATGATCCATTCTGTGCGTTTCTACTTCCATACATTCTTCAGAAGAAGAAACTGTAACTGGTTTTTTATACGAAAGCAGCATCCATCCAGATGAAGCGCCTTTGGTCTGATCGCGCTGGCTTGTAGGCAATACAATCGGGAAATCTCCATAAGCTGTAATAGAATACATGACATCATCTTTGTCGAATCCTGCAGGAAACATATCAATACGACGCTCAAAACGGTCTTTTATAGAAATTTTACACGTTCCTGTGTTCCAATAGTTACCATAATTATCTGCAAAAGTATTTCCATGTCCAGCTCCAATTACAAATCCACCTGGTTTGTAAGACATCGGATTGTGTTTTTGATATGTAAATGGCCCTAACGGATTATCTCCCACATGAACTCCATTTGCATAACCTTTAAATTCTGTAGCCGGCGCGCCATATTGCATATAATATTTTCCGTTGTGTTTGGTCATCCATGCTCCTTCAATAAAATTCCCCCAAGGCGCAGGCTCCATATCATTGTTTGGCCCAAAACGTTCCCATCCATGTGCTGAAGGATCTAGAATCGCCACTTCCTTAACTTGTCCGTAAACTTTTTGAATGTCCTCAACTTCAGTCGCTTTGTATAATTCTGCATAATCGGCTTGATTCCCTTTTGGAAGCCAGGTATTATAATCAACCTCAACACCTACAAGAGGCAATTTTCCGCTTGAACCGTAGTACATGTATACTTTTTTATCGTCATCCTGAAAAATCGCTGGATCCCAAGTTGGCAACATTGCTTTGTCAACGTGGCGTGTCCATCTTCCCGATTTTGGATCGGCTGTTTTCCAGATTGGATGATCTCTTCTCCAAGTTGAACCTACATAAAATAATGTATCATTTACAACCCAAGCTGCAGGAGCGCACTGATCGTCGTCGCCTGGCTGTCTTTGAAAACTTCCGTAAACGAAATTCCAATCCGACATATCTTTACTCCAAAAGAAACCAGCCTGATTGGTTGCAAATAAATAATATTCGCCTTTGTAAGTAATAATTACCGGATCGGCGCTTGAACGGCGCGATTCTGGAATTCTGTTATGATTGAATGTGGTATAATTGTATCCAATATTGATCGGATTACAATACGTTGTAGCTGGTTTGCTAGGATCAAACCATTCTGTTTTACCAGAATTTTGTGCCATAAGACTGCTTCCTAAAATCATTGAAAGCAGTAAAAATGGCTTAATTTGTTTAAATATATCCTTCATGGCTAGATTTCTTTAGTTAAGTTTTTGAAGTTTACTTTTTAATCTCTTTTCTTTCCTTCAAAAGTTCGGGTTCGTTTGTGGTGATGTAGTTGAATTTATGTGCAATAATCCAATCCATAACTGTGGCATCATTTACAGTCCAAGCATTTAGAATAATCTTGTTATCCTTTGCTTCTTTTATCCATTCTGGATGTTTTTGAAAGACAGAATAATGATAATCTACCCCATTAATTTTATCTGCTTTTACTTCTTTTGGAGATTTGTTTCCCTCCAAATATTGCAACGAAGTTTTAGAATCTATAGATCTAATTTTTTTTAGAATATCATAATCAAAACTAATGTAGCAAGTATTTCTATCGGCTTTTAATTTTTTAATGGTTTCGACTGCTGCGACAGCTGTTTTTTGTCCTCTTTCTTTACTAATTTCTGAAGGTTTTATTTCGCAGACCAAAAGCGTATGTTTGTTATTTCGCTTTCCTTCTGAAATATATTCATGAAGCGTTGGAATTTTTTCTCCATTAGAAAGTTTAAATTTTATCAAATCTGCATAATTCGTTTCTTCTATAAGCAGTTTATTGTAATGCGCATCATGATTAATTACAAGCGAATCGTCAGCCGTTCTCCAAACATCAAATTCTGATCCTGGCAATTTTAAATCTATTGCATGCCTTAAAGCTGCAATGGAATTTTCAGGCAGATTATTTTTTTTCCAAGCTCCGCGATGTGCTACAATTGCATTTTTTTGTGCATTAGCGCATGAAAAAGCAATAAGACATATTGCACTAAATATTTTTAAAGTATTCATAATAATCGTAGTTAAAAAATTACAAAAATGGCTCTTCAGTTTAGAAAAAAAGCCCTCCAAAAGAAGGGCTTTTCACTAATCAATAAACCAACTATTTAGTTAACTCAAAACTAACTTTCTTATCGGCATTTGAATTTCCTCCAACGAAAATATCAAACTGTCCAGGCTCTGCTACAAATTGTAAATCAGAGTTATAAAATTTTAAATCTTCAACAGTAATATCAAAACTTACTGTTTGTTTTTCTCCTTTTTTAAGAGCTATTTTTTGGAAACCTTTTAATTCTCTAACTGGTCGTGTTACAGAACCAACTAAATCTCTAATGTATAATTGAACGGTTTCTTTTCCGTCAAAATTTCCAGTGTTCGCTACATCAACTGTTACTTTCAATTTTCCAGAAGGATTCATTTTATCTGAAGAAATTTTCAGGTTTGAATAATCAAAAGTGGTGTAACTTAAACCAAATCCGAATGGGAATAAAGGCTCGTTTCTTTCGTCAATATAATTTGATCTAAATTTTTCGAATTTTCCTTCTGTATTCGCAAGCGGTCTTCCTGTATTTTTGTGTGCGTAATAAATTGGCAATTGTCCAACACTTCTTGGGAAAGTTGAAGTTAATTTTCCAGAAGGATTTACATCTCCAAATAAAACATCAGCAATAGCATAACCTGCTTCTGTACCAGCGAACCATGCATTTAAAATAGCAGGAACTGTTTTTTCTTCATCAGTAATCACTAACGGACGTCCGTCAAATAATACTACAACAACTGGTTTTCCTGTCTTTAATAAAGCATTTAATAAATCTTTTTGCGCTTGAGGAATTTCTAAATTCGTACGACTGCTTGATTCTCCGCTCATTTCAGCAGATTCTCCTAAAGCCGCCACAATTACATCTGATTGCTCTGCTACTTTTAAAGCTTCTGCCAATAATTCTTCTTTTGTACGCGCATCACGGTGTAATGTTTTTCCAAACATTGTAGCGTTTGTTTCAAAAGTTTCATCGTAATCTAAATTGCTTCCTTTAGCATACAAAACTTTAGTTCCTGCTCCAGCAACTTCTTTAATACCTCTCAATAATGAAACGGCATTTTCCATTTTTGTTGCTACAGACCAAGTTCCTGGCATGTTTTCTTTAGCATCTGCCAATGGGCCAATTAAACCAATTGTTCCCGATTTTTTAAGCGGTAAAAGTTGGTTTTGATTTTTTAATAATACTAAAGATTGTGCTGCAATACTACGTGCTTCTTTTCTGCTATCTGTTGTAAATATTTCAGTTTTAGCTCTTTTTTCATCACAATATTTATATGGATCTTGGAATAATCCTAAATCGTATTTTGCTTCTAAAATAAGTTTTACAGCATTGTCAATTGTCTCGATTTTTACTCTTCCTTCATCCAAAGATTTTTTCAAAGTTGTTAAGAAACCTTCTCCAACCATATCCATTTCAACACCAGCATTTAAAGCTAAAGCCGAAACATCTTGAAGATCTCCCATTCCGTGAGGAATCATTTCAGGAATACCTGTATAATCTGTTACTACAAATCCTTTGAAACCCCATTGTTTTCTTAAAACATCTGTCATTAACCATTTGTTTCCTGTTGCAGGAATTCCATCAACTTCGTTGAAAGATGCCATTACAGAACCTACGCCAGCATCTACAGCTGCTTTGTACGGAGGGAAATAATCGTTAAACATTCTGATGTGGCTCATATCTACAGTATTGTAGTCACGTCCGCCTTCTGGAGCTCCATATAAAGCGAAGTGTTTAACGCACGCTAAAATTGAATTATTTTTAGAAAGGTCATGCTGTTGGTAACCGTTTACCATTGCTTTTGCAATCTGGCTTCCTAAATATGGATCTTCTCCTGAACCTTCAGAAACTCTTCCCCATCTTGGATCGCGAGAAACGTCTACCATTGGAGAGAATGTCCAGTTAATTCCATCTGCACTTGCTTCTTTAGCTGCAATTTGAGCACTTCTTTCGATTAAGCCCATATCCCAAGTACAAGATAATCCTAGCGGAATTGGAAACGTTGTTTCGTAACCATGAATAACGTCCATACCAAAAAGCAACGGAATTTTCAAACGGCTTTTCTCAACCGCAATTTTCTGCACTTCTTTAATTTTTTGAACTGATTTGATGTTGAACAAACCGCCTACTTTTCCTTCAGCAATGTTTTTTGCCACATTTGAGCTGTTTCCCTGGCCTGTGGTAATATCACCAGATGTAGGTAGGTTTAACTGGCCCAATTTCTCGTCTAAAGTCATTTTTGACAATAACTCCGCCACAAATTCAGACTTTGGTTTAATTTTCACTGTATTTTTAGCTGGCTTTTTTTGAGCATAACCCAAAACAGCGCATCCTAAAAAAAGTAAGACTAATTTGTTTTTCATTCTCTTCTATTTATTTGTTTGTATTCGTTTTCTTCTGCTGCAACATCCAATCGTAGATTTCTCCATTATCATAAACTCTCGTCCAGCTATCATGATTTGCATCATCAAAAATGGTCAGCTTTACATCTTTGGCATTACATTTTTTCAATTCTTTATAAATCGAAATTGCATAATTTACATTAACCACATCATCTAATAGTCCGTGGTAAATTCTGGTTGGAATATTGGCTATTTCACAAGTTTTTTCTAACTGAATCAAATCTACAAAGCCAGCTACAGGTACGTTTGCGGCAAATAGATCTGGATGTGCAAAAGCCAAATTCCAAGAAGCCCATCCTCCTGAGCTCAAACCAGTAACATAAATTCTTTCTGAATCAATTTTATTTTCTTTCTGAATTTTTACAATCAGCTGATAGATTGATTCTATATCCCAATTTTCGTCTTCCTTACATTGTGGAGCCAAAACATAAGCGTCTAATTGGTGTGTCTTCAAATATTTTAAAGGGCCATTAATTTTTACTTTTTCAAGGTCGGTTCCTTTCTCTCCATCTCCTGAAATAAAAACGATTAATGGCTTTTTCTCTTTAACATTTACCGGACGATGCAAAACATATCCCAATTCATATTTAGACATTATAACTGTATTAATTTTTCCAGTTGTTTCACTTTGTCCAAAAACAACTATAGAAACTAACAGAAATATAAAGGCTAATTTATTCTTCATAGAAACTTAGATTCCGTATTTTCCAGATTTAAATCCAAGCTTTGTTAGGCCTTGTTTTACTTCTGGTGCATTCATGAATAATTTCCATAATAAACCTGTTCTGTAATTTTCAATCATCACTACTTCTGGTCCTTGATCGATTGCTAAATAACGCTTTGCAACCCATTTATTTTGTAAACTCAAAGCGTCATAAAAACCAGCATTCCCCCATGTCTCTGCTTTGTGATTCTGATATAAATTACGAATCACAGCCATAGATTCTTTTGGTGTATAAACAATCGAGCTTATTGCGGCAGTTGGAGACATAACACCTTGATCATTGCTTGGCATGTGTGCATTGTATCCGATAGACCCATCAGGATTTCTAGAATAAGAAGCGCTCAATCCCCAATAATCTGCACTGTAACCATTTTTTGGATTTTCTACACAATACTTATAATTGATTTTTGTCTGATTAACATTCAAATCCCAATAATTAGCATATTTATCCGTTAATTGATTTGGATCTAATCCTACATAAGAATAGTGTGCCCAGAATAATGGTCCGCCAAATTCAGCAGCTCCATTATGTTTTAAAATAAGTGGAAGATCATATTTTGTATTTGAAGTCACTATATCGCCACTTCTTGCCCATCCTTCATGATACGCTTTAGCATCAATGGTATGTGTTGGCGATGATGCTGCCAAAATATAGGTAATTAAACATTCATTGTATCCCTCTAAAGGAAAATTCATCTGCCATGCATAATTAGGAGACCAATGCCAATACAATACATTTTTGTTATTGGTATACCACTGCCAATCCACACCTTTCCAAAGTGCATCGTACTTTGCCGCTACGGCTTTCTCATTTTCATTACCTGTTTTAAGATATTCTCGAACCGTAATAAATCCTGAAACTAAAAATGATGTTTCGACCAAATCTCCACCATTATCTTTAGTACCAAAAGGTTTTACTTTTCCGGTATTTCCGTCAATCCAGTGTGACCATGCTCCATGAAAGCGATCTGCTTTTGCAAGGAAATCTGCAATTTTATCCAATCTTTTTAGACCTTCTTCTTTAGAAACATAACCCCTATCTATTCCAGCTATTAAGGTCATAAGTCCAAATCCAGAACCTCCAGTTGTTACAATATTGGCATCGTTTTCAGGATAAACTCCATCTGGATGATAACGTTCTCTGGCTAATCCAGAATTTGGTTCTGCATAATCCCAGAAGTATTTAAAAGTTTGTTTTTGAACAGCATCCAAAAGCTCTTCATCATTTAATACAGTAACGCCAGAAGTATTTTCCTCCGCATTTTCTTTCCCCTTATCAGCATTCGATCCACAGCTAAAAAAAGTAAAAGCTAAAAATAAAACTGAAATTCTAATCATTATAAAAAATTAAGGTTTTAGTAAATAATCACTTCCTCCAGTAATTCTGGAGGGAAGTGATTTTTAAGATTTTGATTAATAACCAGGATTCTGAGCTGTTACTCCCCCTGACTCTTGAACAACCGTAGCCGGAATTGGATATAATTCGTGTTTACCAACTATAAAAGTTTTTCCGTTAGGGAAAGTTGGACTGACATCAGCTTTTAATGCTGCTTCTGCCTGTCCTGTTCTTACAAGATCAAACCATCTGTCATGTTCAAAAGCCATTTCTAATCTTCTTTCTTTATAGATCGCTTTTCTAACATCAGTTTGAGAAGTAAATGGCGTATCACCAAGACCTGCTCTATGTCTAATTTGATTGATTAAAGGAATCGCAGCTGCAGTTTGTCCTAATTCGTTTAACGCCTCGGCTTTCATCAAGATTACCTCTGCATATCTTAAATATCTAAGATTTGTATCTGTAAATTCTTGATTGTAAAACGCTGACGAATAAGCTTTATAATTATACATCGGGTTAGATACTGTTGATGCTACAACTGTACCATCATATAATGTAGTACCTCTAAAAATAATTGTTGCAGCTCTTCTTACATCTCCAGCTTCATAAGCGTCAGCAAGTCCTTGAGAAGGTGTGTTGAAACCCCATCCCCATCCTCCAGAACCTCTTGGTGCTTGAGAAACTGTATAATTTCCAATTCCGAATCCTGGAGAAGCAGTTCCTCCTATTCCATTGATTTCAAAAATTGATTCTGGACCAAACTCTCCTTCTTTTTTATATTGTAAAGAATAATCTGAAACTAAAGAGTAACCTGTTACCTTATCACAGTTGTCAATTACTTTCTGCCAGTCTTTTTGATATAAATTAACTTTCGCTAACAGTGCATATGCTGCTCCTTTAGAAGCACGAGCTACATCACTTCCGCTGTAAGAAGATTTTAATGGTAATTTTTCTATAGCTTCATTTAAGTCTTGTTCGATAAAAGCATAAACTTCAGCTGGACTTTTACGGATTAACTGCATATCTATATCGTTTTGATTTCCTGGAATTGGTAAACGATCTACAATTGGCACTCCTCCATATCCTTTAAGCAAAGTAAAGTACATAAAAGCTCTTAAAAACTTCGCTTCTCCTTCTAATCTGGTTTTTAATGCCGGTGAAACCTGTGTAAGCTTTGGAAACATAGCTAATGCCTGATTGGCTCTATTGATTCCTGCATAATTATAATTCCAGATGCTTTGAAAAGATGGTGTAGAAGCATTAAAAGTCAAAGCATCCAAAACATCTTTGTCCGTACCAGTATCTCCTGGATCTGATCCTTTGTCTGCATCATCAGTCATTATACTAGTAACTCCATTCCACGCAAAAGAAGACATATCCCAACTTAAAAATATATTGTAAATTGCATCAACCATTGATGTTGCACCTGCATCGCTATCAACTAAAGCAGGATCTGCGGGTATATTTTTTGTTTGATCTACTTCTAAGAATTCATCCGAACATCCAGATACAAATAATCCAGAAAGTATAAAAAGTGATATATATAATCGTTTCATGATATTAAAATTTTAAGTTTGCACCAACTACAAATGTTTTTAACGCTGGGTAAGCATCTAACTCAACTCCCTGAGTACCTGTAACCAATTGTCCATCTCCTAAAACTTCAGGTGAGAATCCTGAATATTTTTGAGTAATAAAAGGATTCATAGCATTTACATAAATTCTGCAATAATTAATAAAACCTTCTTCTCTTAATGGAAGTTTATATCCTAAAGTGATATTATTAATTCTAAAGAAATCTCCTGATTCTAAATAATAAGTTGACGCAACTGGAACCTGATTAAATGGAGCTGGATTTGAAGCTACTTGACCTGGTGTTGTCCACATGTCATTTAATAAAGAAGTTTCTACATTTTCTCCATAAAAACGTTGTGCTTTTTTTCCGTTATACACTTTCGCTCCTCCTGTACCGTATCCATCTACAGAGAAGTCAATATTCTTATAATTTAATCCTAGAGTAACTCCATAAGTAGAGGTAGGTAAAACTGATCCTACATATTTTCTATCTCTGTTTTTGTCTAAATCTAAACTACCTTGAGGAACTTTATCTCCATTCGCATTGTAGTACAACATTTTCCCATTGGCAGGATCAACACCCGCATATTCGTACATATAAAAACTTCCAAGAGGATGACCAACTGAAGTATTATCTAAAATTTTTGTAGTCTCACCATTACCTAATGAACCGCCGTTTACTGTTGCAATTCGAACATTCTTCATACTAGCTAATTCATTTTTGTTATGTGAGAAGTTTCCGCCTACCCAATAGCTTAAGTTATCAGTAATTTTATCATCCCAACGTAGAGCAATTTCGTAACCTTTATTAGTTACTTCTCCTACATGTGTCGGAGATTCTAGAGTGATTCCTGAAGTTGAATATGGCTTAACATTTAAAATTGCATTATTTGTGTTTTTACTGTAAACATCAAATGATCCTTTCAGTCTGCTATTAAACAACTCAACATCTAAACCTACAGAAGCTTCTTCAACAATTTCCCATCCTAAGCTAGGGTCAATTTGCGAATTAATAGTTGTTCCAGAACCACCATTATAATCTACTCCAGATGTGAATGACTGGATGTTTAATGGCACTTTTTGGTTTCCTAATTTACCCCAAGAACCTCTAAGCTTTAATAAATCTAAACCTTTAATATCTGACAAGAAGTTTTCTTTAGTTACAATCCATCCAAGACCAACTGATGGGAATGTTCCCCAACGGTAATCACTCGAATAGTTAGAAGATCCGTCACGTCTTACAGTACCTGTCAATAAGTATCTGTCCATTAATTTATATTGAACACGACCAAAATAAGATGCTAGTCTAGCTTCGTTGTCATTAACAGCTGTATAATTAGTTACACCACCATTTTGTGCATAGAGAACACCATCAAGTCCCCAGAAATTACTATTTGGGTTAACATTTTTCACAGATGCAGTAGTTTTTGATCTAGTACCGATTACGTTTGCTTCAATACCCGCAGTAACTTCGACATCGTGAATCTCTCCAAAAACTTTATTGTAAGTAAAATAGTTAGATAAATTCCAGTTGAAATAATCGTCTGTATTTCTTGTTAAAGTGTTTGTGTTCAAACTCTTTTTATCATAACTAGCTTCAACTCTTGATGGATCAGCCGCTAACCAAAGGCCCAAATTATCTACAAAGTTGTATTGCTTGTAAGTGAAATATTCTCCATTAAATTGTGACGTAAATTTCAATGATTTCATTATATCCCAATCTAGTCGCAATCCGCCTTGAATCATAACAGTTTTTTGCTCCTCATCATTATAATCTAAAGCAACTACAGGGTTACCAACGGAGTTAAAAGAATCTCCTGTTTCGCCAACAACTCCATTTAAAACAAATGGCACACCATATTTCCCGTCAGCATAACGTACTGGAACTAAAGGAGATTGTCTGTAAGCCGATGTAAATGCTGACATTGGTTGTGGTCTATTTTTGATAGAACTAACACTAAAATTTTGGCTAATTTTAAGTTTCTCAGAAATTTTGTACTCATTATTACTTCTGAAAGTAGTACGACCATATTCTGTACCTTTTAAGATACCTTCTTCTTCGTAATTACCAACACTAAAGAAGTATTTAATATTCTCTGAAGATCCAGAAAGAGATATATTGTTTTGTGTATAAACGCCTGTTTGCGTTATCTCATCAAACCAGTTTGTGTTATATGGCTGGTTTGCAGAAAATCTTCCGCTAGGAAACTGGCTAATAAAAGCTGCATTATTATACTGAATATATTGATCAGCATTTGCCATTCTTACTTTCTTTAAAGGTGATCTAAAACCAGCATAACTCTCAATATCTACAGTAAGTTTTCCTTTACCTGTTTTAGTAGTAATCATGATAACACCATTCGCACCTCTAGTACCATAGATGGCAAGAGCAGAAGCGTCTTTTAAAACTTCATAAGAAGTAATATCATTTGAGTTGATATTGTTAATGTTGTCAGTAGGCATACCATCCACAACATATAGTGGATTTCTTCCTCCCAATGCGGTACCAACCCCTCTAATCACAATAGACGGAGTACTACCTGGCGCGTCTGAAGTAGCAACTTGAACACCCGCAGCTTTACCTTGTATTGCTTGCGAAGCATTTATTACTTTCATTTTGGTAATTTCTTCGGACTTAATTGAGCTTACCGCCGAAGTATTATCAATTTTCTTTCTTGTACCGTACCCAATTACAACTACTTCTTTTAAGGCAGTGTCGCCTGATTCTTTTAAAGTAATAGTCATTGGTGCGGCAGTAGCCGGAACAGAAACCGAATCAAAACCTAGCATAGAAACTTTTAAGATGTCTCCAGGTTTTGCGTTAATTGTAAAGTTTCCGTCGAAATCTGCATCTGCAGTTGCCCTAGCGTCAGCTGAAGCGATTATTGCTCCTGGAACTCCCATTCCATTACTGTCAACTACTTTTCCTTTAATTGCTTGCGCTTGTCCCATCATATAAGATGGCAGCAGCAAGAGTGCTAAAAAGCTAAAAATAAAATTTTTCATACAGTACGTAATCGTTTAAGTTAGTAGAGCCAAATTAAGCAATTACAACGTTGTAGTACATCAAAAACCACTACAACATAGCTACATCATTATGTTAAATTTTAACGTTAGCATAATGATTATCAGCCTCATAAATGTTTAGAAAAATCCTTTAACACATCGTTATGATGTAGTAATGATGTATCGTAATTATATAAAAAATGATAATGAAAAATATAAATTCTGTAAAAAATAAAAGCGATTCTTATAGACTTAATAAAAACTTGGATAGATTTTCATCTTGGGTGAGATTTAACTTCTTTCTTAGACGGTATCTATGCAGTTCTACGCCTCTAAAAGAAATATTCATCATAGGCGCAATTTCTTTAGAAGAAAGATTCATTTTAAGATAAACACACAGTTTTATATCTTTTGGGGTTAAGTGTGGGTATTTTTTAGAGAGATTAATTATAAACTCATTATGAATTTGGTTCAAATTGGTTTCAAATGTTTCCCATTCATGTTTATTTACTTCATTTATTTTGATCGCTTTCTTGATTTCGCTTTTAAGTCTGCTGAAATCTTTTTCAGTTTCCAAAATACCTTGAATTTTATCAATCATTTCTGTCTGTTTTGCGATTGATAACGATTTGCCAGCCACTTCAGAAGATTTTGCCTGCAATTCTAATTCTAAAATGTGTTTTTCGTATTCTTGAATATTAAGTTCATTTTCTTTCTTAAGTTCCATCTCGAGAATTTCTCTCTGATGTTTTAATTCTTCAGCCTGCAATTTTAATTTTTGGATATAGCGGAGTTTATTCCATTTATAATAGAAAAATAAAATAGCTCCCACTACAAGAAGGTATAAGAGAATCATCCAAAAAGAAAAATACCAAGGTTCTGCAACTTTAAATTTATACAATGAAACTTTGTCATAGGTTGCTCCGTCGTGTTTAAATATTTCAACATTATGATATCCGCTGCTTAAATTGTTCAAAACGATCAATCCGTCTGAAATCGGAATAAATTCTTTTTCTTTATCGAGTTTGTAAAATAAATTTGGCTTACTAGCTCCATAAATTCCAGAAATGACATTAATTTTTAATTCGGTATTGAATTTTATTTTTTCTTCAGTCGGAACAAGAACTTCATTACTAAATGCTTCAATCTTTACTTTCGAATTTTGTTTGTTTTCATATTCTAGTTTAAGCGAAATAAATCCGTCGTCTAGATTAAACAAATAATAATTGTCTTTCTTGAAAATTCTTAGATTCTCATTAATCAGTTTTCCTTTATAATATTTTTCCTGAATAATATTCCACACAAACTTGCTTCCTTGCGCATAAATATGATAGAGAATTCCATCTTGCAAAACCATAAAGTGATCATCGTCTATAGAAACGACATCTGTGACATTTTTAAAACTTGCATTAAACAATTCATTTTCTTCCAATTTACCAGCTATAGAATTGTATGTGTACCAAGAATTATTGATTAGAAAAAGTATTTCCTTTCTAAATTCAAAAATTTTTATTCCAAAATCATTTTTTATTTTGCTCTGCTGTGTAACATTTTCAACTTTCAGCGTATTATAGTTATCGTCTAGCAAAACACGATACAAACCTCGATAGTTATCTGCTGCCCAGATTTCATTTTTTTTATTTTGAGCAACATATTTTATTGGTTTTGCTAAGTCCTTTACGATTTTATACTTAGACATGTTGGAAGGATCATCGTAAACCAAAATACCACTGTAAGTCGACTGAAAATAGGTGTTGTTTATGCTGCTTTTGGCCATGTTCCAACCACCGCTGACACCATTAATCCTGTTTAAATTATTATTATCATATGAAAAAGTACCGTCATTATGACCAATAATATATTTTCCGTCAATTGAAGAAATATTCCAAGCCTGCCCTTGCGTATTGGGTATCATATTAAATTTTCCAGAGCTGTATTCAAAAATTCCGTGATTTGAAGCAATTAAATAACCTTTGTTAAGAGCAGCGACAGCATAAACAGAACCTAAAAGTCCAGAATTATCATAAAAGAATGAAATTGGAGAATTAACCTCAACATGCGCAATACCGTTATCTAAGCCAACCCACAAATCATTTTCCTTATCCAATCCTAAACTTAAAACGGAGTTATTCATTAAAACATTATCACGCTCAATATTTCTATAGGAATTAGTTTTTAAATCTAAAATTAAGATTCCTCGGTTTCCAGTTCCAATAATCAGTTTTTCGTTTTTAATAAATTTTGCCACATTAACTGTAGCCGATTTTAAAGTTTCGTTAATTGGATGATCCCAACTTTTTAATCCGTTTTTTTCTAAAATAAAAACACCTTTTTTCTGTGTGAAGATATAAGTCTTATTCTGATATTTTTCTATGGCATGAACAACAGTATTTTTCAAAACATCCCACCCTTTCGGATTAGAAATATGTTTACCGTTCATTTTAAATATTCCGTCTTTAACAGAAGCCACGTATAAATTATTGTCTACGCCAAAACAATACGAAATAAGAAAAGGAAACTTGATTTTCTTAATTGTTTTTTCGTTGTAAATAAAGACATCGTTAAAAGACTGAAAATAAAGAGCACCATTAAACCGGAATATTTTCCAGATTTCTTCATTATCTTTTTCGTCAAATAATCTGAGGTTTTTGGTGATAGAAACATAGTGCATCGTTCCATCTTTTCGGTACCAATAACCAAACTCTTTGTAAGATCCAGAGTAGATTTTATCGCCCTCAATTAGAATAGAACGGATGATAGTTTTGTTTGGAAGCGTATATTTTTCCCATTTTACTCCGTCATAACGCAACAGATAATGGTTATTTGCAAAATACATGGCATTGTCATTTCCCTGCGCTACATTCCATATCTGATTATCTCCCTGATAATCTGATTTGCTGTAGTTCTCGACAAAGGGAAGTAATTCTTGTGCTTGTAGTTGTAAAGCGATGAAAAAGAAGAAAACTGATTTAAAAAGTATCGATTTCAAGATATTCGTTTTTAAATCCAAAGATACTTACAAATATTTAATTTCTACTTTAAAAAACGAGAAGGAATTTAGTTTAATATTATAATCAGAAAAGTCATAACACTGATTATCAAACATAATGGAACAAAATATTTAGTATCATTTTGTCCGAAATTGGTCTTTTTTATTCTTTTGAAAAAACCAAGATATTTAAAATCTCCAATTGATCTTAAGATGAATATTGACATCAAAATCCAAAGTCCATATTTTTCAATCCAAAAAGGCAATTTAAATAATATAATTTTGACTCTGATTAAATAAAAAAATGCAAAAGCTAACAAACCAATGGCAACAATAAGCGTTGGGATTATTCCAGGATTCTTGGACGGAGTCTGTGCATCCAAAGTTGGATAAACGCCTTGAGTCCCACATTTTCCTCCAAAAGCCCAATAAAAATGGACTAGAGACAGAAAAAGAAATATCGAAAATAATACTAACGCAATGATTTTTGCCATTGGTTTGAACTTTTTTTTTAAGAAATTAATTTTCTAATAAGTGATAAACCTGATTTGCAATTTCGTATTCCTCATCTGTAGGAATAACCAAAACTTTTACAATAGATTTTTCTGAATTGATCTCTCTTAGTTCTTTAGAACGAATTTTATTCTTTTCAGCATC
Source organism: Flavobacterium ustbae (assembly GCF_003946915.1). Taxonomy (GTDB): domain Bacteria; phylum Bacteroidota; class Bacteroidia; order Flavobacteriales; family Flavobacteriaceae; genus Flavobacterium; species Flavobacterium ustbae. The sequence goes on along the minus strand of NZ_RPOC01000002.1, from coordinate 356,984 downwards.
AATTTCAATTCCGAAATAATCCATATCGGTACAAATTAAATTACGCATAAAAGAAGAATTTTCTCCAATTCCTGCAGTAAAAATAATGGCATTTAATCCATTTAAAGCAGCCGCATAAGCACCAATTGTTTTTCTAATTCTGTAAGCATTCATTTGTAATGCCAACTGACAATCTTTATTTCCTTTTTGGGCTTCTGCTTCAATATCACGCAAATCACTATAACCCGTAAGGCCAAGCATACCGCTTTGTTTCAATAAAACGGCATTTACTTCATCTGGAGTGTATCCTAAATTTTTAATCATATAAAAAATAACAGACTGATCAATATCACCTGCACGGGTTCCCATTATTAAACCGTTTGAAGGCGAGAATCCCATTGTAGTATCAATACATTTTCCGTCTTTTACAGCGGCCATACTACAGCCATTTCCTAAGTGAATGGTAATTATTTTAGAATTATCTTTTAAATAATTAATGGCTTTTTCAGAAACATATTTATGACTCGTTCCGTGAAAACCATAAACACGCACTTTATTTTCTGTCAGAAGATAATTCGGAATAGCATATTTATAAGCTACTTCTGGCATACTTTGATGGAAAGCAGTATCAAAAACAGCAATTTGCTCTGCCGAACTAAAAATTTCCTCAGCAACATTAATTCCTTCTAAATTAGCAGGATTATGCAAAGGCGCGAGTTCAAAAAGTTGTTTAATTTTTGCTTTTACTTTCTCATCTATTTTCACTGTATCGCTAAAATCGCTTCCTCCGTGAACCACACGATGGCCTACAGCAGTAATTTCTGAAGTCGATTTAATAACTCCTTTTTCAGCATCAAGAAGCATGTTGGCTACTTTCTGCAAACCTACTTTATGGTTAGAAATTGCAATTGTTTCTTCAAACGAATTAGTTGCCGTTTTAAACGTAACATTTGAAGTTTCTAAACCAATTCTATCAATCATTCCAGAACAAATTACTTCGTTTTCTGGCATTACCATTAATTGATATTTAATTGAAGAACTTCCTGAGTTTATAATAAGTATTTTCATTTTTTCTTAAGTTACTAAGGCTCTAAGATGCTAAGGTTCTGAGGTTCTTAGTTTATTTTTTTAATTTTTAATTTTTAATTTTTAATTGAATTTACATTCCCTGTGCCTGAATTGCCGTAATTACTACCGTGTTGATAATATCATCTACAGTACAGCCGCGGCTTAAATCGTTTACTGGTTTGTTTAAGCCTTGTAACATTGGCCCGATTGCCAATGCTCCAGTTTCTCTTTGAACGGCTTTATAAGTGTTATTTCCTGTATTTAAATCTGGGAAAATCAATACGCTCGCTTGTCCTGCTACTTCAGAATCTGGCATTTTGCTTTTTCCAACACTTAAATCGACTGCTGCATCGTACTGAATTGGACCTTCTATTTTTAAATCTGGTCTTTTTTCTTTTACAATTGCTGTTGCAGCTCTTACTTTGTCTACTTCATCTCCTTTTCCTGATGAACCAGAAGAATACGAAAGCATTGCTATTTTTGGTTCAATTCCGAATGCTAAACTCGATTCTGCAGAAGAAATTGCGATTTCTGCCAATTGCTCAGCCGTAGGATTTGGATTAATCGCACAATCACCAAAAACAGAAACTCTGTCTTCTAAACACATAAAAAATACAGAAGAAACTACAGATGAATTTGGTTTTGTTTTAATGAATTGCAATGCTGGTAAAATGGTATGCTGAGTAGTATGCGCTGCACCAGAAACCATCCCGTCAGCATGACCTTTGTATACCATCATAGTACCGAAATACGAAACATCTTCCATTAAATCTCGCGCCATTGTAATACTTACATTTTTGGCTTTTCTAAGCTCGTAATAAGTGTTCGCATAATCCTCATAAAGTTCCGATTCTTTCGGATTAATGATATTTACTTTAGAAAAATCAAGCGTAATTCCTAATTCTAAGACCTTACTTTCGATTTGTTTTTTGTCACCAATGATTGAAATGTCAACCACATCCATATCTAGCAACCTTGATGCAGCGATAATAATTCTATCGTCATTTCCTTCTGGCAGAACAATATGTTTTCTATGCTGTTTGGCCCTTTTAACCATATTGTACTGAAACATTTTTGGTGTCATACCTTCTGCTTCAAAAGTGATCAATCTTTCAGATAGTGCATCGTTATCGACGTACTTTTCGAATGTTGTTATTGATGTCTCAATTTTATGGGTATTATTAGCATAAATCTCCGATTTGATAGAGCCAATTTTGTTTGTAATATGATACGTTCCCCCATCAACAGCAATAATTGGCACAATGGCAGAAAGTCCTTCAATAAGCTTTAGAATACTTTCTTCCGGAACAATATTTCCCGTCAGGATAATTCCCGAAATGGTCGGATAATTAGCCGATTCATTTGCCTGTAATGCGCCTAAAATAATATCTGAACGGTCTCCAGGAGTAATAACTAAAGCATTTTCATGCAGATGTACCAAATAATTATGCAATTGCATTGCTCCAACGCTGTAATGTCCAATTTCATTGTTCAAATAGTTTTCTCCAAACAAAACTTTAGCATCCAATACGTTTACAATTTCTTGCATGGTTGGATTGTTCAAACTAGAAATTAGCGGAATTGTGTTAATTAATACATTAGAGGGCAGACTTTTTTGCAAACTCGTAGTAACCAACTCAATATTTTCTGGTTGTACTTTATTAGCAAAAACAGATAAAACCTCAACTTCTTTTATTTTGAAAGAATCGTAAACCAAATACAAACTATCTAAAAGTTCTTCTAAGGTTTTACCAACTCCAGAGCCAACAATTATTGTTGGAATCCCTAGGTTTTTAGCAATTAAGACGTTCAAATCTAATTCTATAGAAGTTCCCTCTCCTGTAAAGCTTGTTCCTTCAACTAAAACAAAATCAAAGCGCTCTTCGAGCTTTTTATACTTTTCGATAATTAGATCAAGAACCTCTCCTATTTTTCCTTTATTCTTTTTCTTAATTAGCCTGCTTTTGGTAATTGCATAAGCATCTTCAAACTTAATATCAAGATTGAAATACGACAAAACCGTCTCAATATGATTATCTACTTCACCATCAACAAAATCTTCGATAATTGGCCTAAAATAGCCTACTTTGGCCGTTTTTCCAATTAAAATACTCATTAGCCCAAGCGTAATAATGGACTTTCCACTATTATGATCACTTGTTGCTATATATATTGCTTTACTCATAATTATTTATATTTATTCTAAATAACAAATTTATATAAAATCAGATAGTTTTCTACAGAAACAAACGTTAAAACCAACGTCGTTTTTTGAAATAAATGATTAAGGCGATTACCAGTAGAAACATAATTCCCATGACAATAAAATAGCCGTTTTGGGTTTTAAGTTCTGGCATGTTTTCAAAGTTCATCCCGTATACTCCCACAATAAAAGTGAGCGGAATAAATATGGCTGAAATTATAGTCAGCGTTTTCATGATTTCGTTCATTTTCCTGCTTTGTTCAGAAAAATAAAAGTTGGAGGCACTTTCCAGAGCGCTCATATCAGATTCTATCTGTTCTAAAAGCTCTAAACTTTTTTGATGAAGTCTAATAAAAAAATTAAATGTTTCTTTCTGAATTAATCCATTATCTTCATCGTCATCTTTCTTAGTTTTTAAATAATAAAGTGAATCTCGAAGTGGGACAATTGATCGTTTTAAAAAGTTTAAATTATCTCGGTGATTTTCTATTTTTTCTAATATAATTGGTTTTGCGTCTTTCTTGGTCTGATTGATTAGTTCTTCAACTTTATCTTCTTCATCTTCCAATGTAATGTAGAAATTTTCCATTACAGCATCCAAAAGTAAATAAAGGAGATAATCTACTTTTTTGGTTCGGACGATTCCTGCATGTGTACGAATACGCTCCCGAATATGCGTAAAGAAATCACTTCTTTTTTCCTGAAAAGAGATTAAGATTCCGTCTTTCAAAATAAAACTAATTTGTTCTGCGCTAATCGTATCTGAGTACTCAGAAGGAAGAAGGGATTTAATATTGAAGAATAAAACATTTTGCTGTTCTTCCAGTTTTGTTCTCTTGGAAGTGTTTAAAATATCCGCAAGGAGAAAATCATCCAGTTTAAAATGTGCTCCAATTGTTTTAATGAGATTAATGTCGTTTAAGCCATGAACATTAAGCCAATTGTTTTTGGAATAATCAAAACAGGAGTTTAACGCCAGAACCGTAAACTTTTCATATTCAACAACATCTGCATCATCATATACAAAAAGCTGCATCTCTGTTTCATGCTCTTTATGGGAGCCTGTATACTCTAAAGTAATATGCTGTAGCTTGCGCCCTTTCTTGTATTTGATCTTTCTCATTCAAAAAAATTTACAATAGTAATATTACGAAAAAGAATTTGAACGAGAAATGACAATTGTCAGTTTATGGAAAAACTACTGATAGATGCGCTGTGGTGCGTCTCTAAGTTTATTATAGTCATAAAAAAACCGAGTCATTTCTGACTCGGTTTTCTATCTTAATATTTTATACTAATTACTCAGTACTGAATAATTATTTTACTTCTTCGAATTCAACGTCTTCAACGTTATCTCCAGAAGACTGCTCTTGTTGAGGAGCAGCTTGTTGTCCTTCACCACCTTGAGCGTACATTGCTTCTGTAGCTGTTTTCCAAGCTGCATTTACATTGTCTAATCCTTTTTGGATTGCGTCAAGATCTTGAGATTGGTGAGCCATTCTCAATTCAGTTAAAGCGTATTCGATAGCTGTTTTTTGATCGTCTGTCAATTTATCTCCTAACTCTTTCAATTGAGATTCAGTTTGGAAAATAGTACTGTCAGCTTCGTTCAATTTCTCAGCTCTTTCTTTAGCGATTCTATCTGCATCAGCGTTAGCTTCAGCATCTTTTTTCATTTTTTCGATTTCTTCAGCTGTTAAACCAGAAGAAGCTTCGATACGGATATCGTGAGATTTTCCAGTTCCTTTGTCAGTTGCAGAAACTTTGATGATACCGTTAGCATCAATATCGAAAGTAACTTCGATTTGAGGAACTCCTCTTGGTGCTGGTGGAATACCGTCTAAGTGGAAACGACCGATAGTTTTGTTATCAGCAGCCATTGCTCTTTCTCCTTGTAATACGTGGATTTCAACAGATGGTTGAGAATCTGCAGCAGTAGAGAATACTTGAGATTTTTTAGTTGGGATAGTTGTGTTAGACTCGATTAATTTAGTCAATACACCACCCATAGTTTCGATACCTAAAGAAAGAGGCGTTACGTCAAGTAACAATACATCTTTTACATCTCCAGATAAAACTCCACCTTGAATAGCAGCTCCAATAGCCACAACCTCATCAGGGTTAACACCTTTAGAAGCTTTTTTACCGAAGAATTTCTCCACTTCGTCAGCGATTCTTGGCATACGAGTAGAACCTCCTACAAGGATTACTTCGTCGATATCAGATGTAGATAAACCTGCATCTTTTAATGCTTTAGCAACTGGCTCCATAGAACGTTTTACTAAAGAATCTGATAATTGCTCAAATTTAGCTCTAGATAATTTTTTCACTAAGTGTTTTGGTCCAGAAGCAGTAGCAGTTACGTAAGGCAAGTTGATTTCAGTTTCTGCAGAAGAAGATAATTCAATCTTAGCTTTCTCAGCAGCTTCTTTCAAACGCTGTAATGACATTGGGTCTAAACGTAAATCAATACCTTCTTCAGATTTGAATTCGTCAGCTAACCAGTCAATAATAACTTGGTCAAAATCATCACCACCTAAGTGAGTATCACCGTTTGTAGATAATACTTCAAATACACCATCTCCTAATTCAAGAACAGAGATATCAAAAGTACCTCCACCTAAATCGTAAACAGCAATTTTTTGGTCAGTTCCTTTTTTATCTAATCCGTAAGCAAGTGCAGCAGCAGTTGGCTCATTGATGATACGCATAACTTTAAGACCAGCGATTTCTCCAGCTTCTTTTGTAGCCTGACGCTGAGCATCGTTAAAGTAAGCAGGAACTGTAATAACTGCCTCAGTTACTGTTTGACCTAAATAGTCTTCAGCAGTTTTTTTCATTTTTTGAAGTGTCATAGCAGACAATTCTTGAGCAGTGTATAAACGACCATCAATATCCACACGTGGCGTATTGTTGTCACCTTTTACAACACTGTAAGGAACTCTTTTTGCCTCATCTTGAGTTTCAGCAAAAGTGTGTCCCATAAAACGTTTAATAGAAGCAATCGTTTTTGTAGGATTCGTTACTGCTTGTCTTTTTGCAGGATCACCTACTTTAATTTCTCCACCTTCAACAAAAGCGATGATAGAAGGAGTAGTTCTTTTTCCTTCTGCGTTAGGGATAACAACTGCTTCGTTACCTTCCATTACAGAAACACAAGAGTTCGTCGTACCTAAGTCAATTCCGATTATTTTACCCATTTTTTATATATTTAATTTTGATATACTAATTTATAACTCAGGTGGCATAAGTCAATCTTTGTGCCAAGATAAAAAACCAATATAATTTGTCAGTTTGCTATTGGCATGCCAAAAAAAATCTGCCAACATGACATTTTTAAGACCTGTCAGGTATGGCATATCAATATGTTAGCTGTCATTTTAGTAGCAGATTCCTGCTGTACGCTATATCTTTTCCCTGCTAAAGGAGCAGGAAAAAGGATGCCGCTCCCATCAGGGCTAGGGCACTCGGTTTCATTAGATTTTTAAAATCAGAAAAGGAACTTATATTTTTTATAAGAAAAAGATTATTTTTGAAAAATATTTGAATTAATGACATGTATAGCATATGAGATTAATTTCGATTTTTAACTTCGCTATAAATTGCAAAAGCAAACAAAACATGAATAAAAAAACAATACAAAAAATTAACATCCTTTTCATTCCTCTTTTAATTACTTCAATTGGTTTTTGCACCATTTATACCTTTCTAAACTGGCTTTTATTTATCAAATTAGAATTGTTTTCTATTAACGAAAGCATAGTCGAATTTGGTATTCCATTTTTTCTACCAGTAATACCAGTAATATTCTTTTTTCGACCGCGCTTAAAAATTTTGAATTTAAAAAAATCTAATGGTAAAACTTATAATGAACTCTATTTGTTTATTCTTTGGCTTTCAATTGCAGGATCAGCTGTAATCGCGCAAGATTATTTAAAAAATTCAACTGGAAAGCTGGTTCAAATTGAATCTGTTAGTCAAATTCCACAAAAAAAACAATCAAAATACTATAAAGTAAACCGTTTTTATTTTGATAAATCAGTGGCGGGAACTTATACATCTTTTGATGTTAGTAACAAAGGCAATGACTTTAATATGACATTATTTGTGGTTATACCTATTTTTGATAAAAAAAATAACTCCTCAAATTTAAGTTGCAAATATTGGTTGGGCATAAAATACTATGATCAAATTAGCAATCGAAGCAGTGAAAAAGAAAAGCAAGATAGATATGAACAATTTTTAGAGATAAGTCAATCTGAATTTGACAGAGCAGATTTGAGTAATTTTATCTATTTAGAAAGAATTGGAAACTCTGACGATGGCGATAGTTATAAAAAAGCTTTAAAAAATTGCAAAAAATTTGAAACAGAAAACTCTATAATATTTATTTCGAAAAATCAGCCATTTGAAAGCAGAAAAGGAAATACAATTTATTGGCTTATCGGAACATTGTCTGCTGGTGCAGTTGTTTGGCTAATAATGATCTTAATTCCGAAATTGAATCAAACAGAATTAAGTCGTTTCAAAAATGGAACATCCAGAGATAAAGATTTGAATGACTTTTTGAATTTTATGAAACCAAGAGAAGGTTTCTTTATCACCCCAATTTTAATATACGTTAATGTTTTGATTTATATAACAATGGCTATTGCAGGACTTGGTTTTATTTCTTTTCACGGGGAGGATCTATTAAGATGGGGAGGAAATTTTAGACCATCAACTATCGATGGACAATGGTGGCGACTTTTAACAAGCGTATTTCTTCATAGCGGTTTTATACATTTACTGTCAAATATGTTTGGGCTTTTATTTGTTGGTATTTTTATCGAGCCAATATTGGGTAAAACAAGATATTTAATATTATATCTCTCTACAGGAATATTAGCAAGCTGCGCAAGTATCTGGTGGCATGAAGCAACAGTAAGCATTGGCGCATCAGGAGCTATTTTTGGACTTTACGGGACATTTTTAGCTTTACTGTTAGCAAAAGTATTCCCCCCAGAATTTAGCAAAGCGTTTCTAATCACAACTCTAATTTTTGTTGCATATAATTTGATTATGGGACTTGCTGGCGGAATTGATAATGCGGCTCACATTGGCGGACTTTTGAGCGGTTTCATTATTGGAATAGAAATAAACAAACCAGTAAAAGATAAGATGCTAAATAAGTGACAAAATAACTTTTAAATTAAAGGCAATATCAAGTTTATATCATTTTATTTTTTTAATTATATTGGCATTTTTCTAATCTTAAATTATGGAAAACTACAGCATTATCATTTTCATCCTAACAGTCGTAATAGGCTTATCTGCTTTTGCAGACAAACTAAAACTTCCCTATCCTATTCTTCTTGTTATTGTTGGTATCGAAATTGGTTTTATTCCAACTATGGCAGAAATCGAAATTAATCCGGATATTATTTTCCTGTTGTTTCTCCCTCCATTATTATATGATGCTTCGTTTAATATTTCACCAAAAGATTTCAAAACCAACATTCACACCATAACAACATTAGCCATATGGCTTGTTTTCCTTACAACTGTCGGTATAGCCGTGGTAGCTTATTACCTAATTCCCGAAATGACCTGGCCGTTAGCTTTCGTTTTAGGATCAATACTTTCAGCAACAGATGCAGTTGCCGCAATAAGTATTACCAAAGGACTCAAAATATCACACAAAACATTAACAATTTTAGAGGGAGAGAGTCTTATAAACGATGCCTCAGCTTTAGTTGCTTACCGATTTGCGGTTGCTGCTGTAATGGGCTCCGCTTTTATTATTTGGAAAGCCGCATTTGAATTCTTTATTTTACTTGGCGGCGGATTTCTTGTTGGATTTGTAATGTCAAAAATTCTATCTTTTATTTTAGCCCGAGTAAAAAACAAGCCAGAAGTTACAATTAGTTTCATGCTTTTAATGCCATTTGTAACTTATCTTATTGCAGAACATTTACACGTTTCGGGAGTAATTGCTGTAGTAATTTTAGGATTGGCAATTTCGCGTTTCAGCAGAAAGATATTCCCTGAAGGCCTTAAAAGTCAATCAAAAGGACTTTGGGATATTATAGTTTTTCTATTAAACGGATTAATTTTTATCTTAATTGGGCTCAACTTCCGATACATTCTAAAAGATATTGAAAACCATATGATTCTTCCTTATATAGGATATGCGCTGATAATTACCATTGTTGCTCTTTTAATTAGAATGATTAGAGTATATCTGCAAAAAATTAATTTGCAAAAAGCTTTTCAAAACAAAAAAGGAAAAAGAAAAGTAAGCGAAAATGCTCTTCTAGATTTTGGAAATAGTTTAATTATTAGCTGGTCTGGAATGCGAGGGATTGTATCTCTGGCTATTGCGATCGGACTTCCGAGATTTCTTGAAGACGGAACTCCTTTTCCGCTTAGAAATGCCATAATATTTATTTCTGTCGCAGTAGTACTTATTACCTTAATCGGACAAGGATTAACATTGCCTTTTATTGTCAAAAAAATAAACGAAATAGAAGAAAGAAAACAAATAAAAAAATAATTTTAACTAACCTAAAAACAAACTATGGAACAAGAATTAAAAGGTCATTTTGATGAATTTGACAAACCAGAAGTTATAAGACGCAAATTATTACCATGGTGGATTAAAGTTTTCTGCTGGATTTTTATGATCATGACTATTTGTGCACTCGGCTCACTAGTTGTAAATCTCTTTGTTCCAAATGTAAATCTTTCTCTTTACGGATTTTCTAGCGATACCGCTTATTCTGGAACTGGACTCTTTATAATTGCGGTTATGCTTTTAAAAGGATTTGCTGCCTATTTGCTTTGGTTTGAAAAACCTAACGCTATTATGATTGCTAAAATAGATGCCATTGTTGGCATTGTCATCTGTGTTGCATCTATGTTTATTCTTCCTTTCAGCTCAGGAAAAGACCATTTTTCTTTTAGATTAGAAATTTTGCTTCTTATTCCCTATTATATGAAAATAAATAAAATAGAATACGAATGGGATAATTTGGAAACCATTTAAATCTTGCAGAATTTTCAATTGACAAAATAAATGTAAATTTACTCATTTAACTGAATTTCAATCAAAAACAGAAGAAATGACTTCAGATATTCTTACTACAACGCCAGATTCGGAAATCGTAACTACGCGAGTTTTAAATTTTCCACAAGAACTTGTTTTTAAAGCTTGGAGTATGCCTGAACATTTAAAAAATTGGTGGGGACCGACAGGTTTTACCAATACTTTTCACGAATTTGACTTTAGCGAAGGCGGAAAATGGACTTTTACGATGCACGGTCCAGAAAAAGGAAATTATGAAAATGATGTTGAATTCATCAAAATAGAAAAACCCAATATTATCGCTTGGAAACGTCATTCGAAACCGCTTTTTCAAATCTTAACCACTTTTGAAACTATTGCCGAAAATCAAACCAAAGTGGTTTTTAAAATGCTTTTTGAAACTGAAGAAGAATGCCAAAAATTGAAACCTTATGTTGTGGATAAAAATGAAGAGAATTTTGATAAACTGGAAGTTGAATTATCTAAAATGAAATTGTAAAAAAACTTTCCATCTCCACAATTCAAAACCAAACTGATTTTATTGTTTAATTAAAAAAGCTTAATGTTATTTTAATTTGAAACCAAAAATTATGCACGCATAGTAGTTTTGTGCCATTCGTATATTTTTTATTTGTAATTTCGGTTTTTCAATAAAATTTAAAATTAAAAATGGCTTCATTTACAAAAGAAATATCTTTCCGTTGGTCAGACCTTGACCCAAATTTTCACGTTCGTCACAGTGCTTATTACGATTTTGGTGCACAGCATCGTATCGAAATTCTAGAAGAATTGGGTTTAACTTTAAAAGTAATGCAGACACAAGGTTTTGGCCCTGTCTTGTTTAGAGAAGAATGCGTTTTTAGAAAAGAATTAAAACTTTCAGACAAAATATTCATTCATACCAAAACGTCAAAAATGAAAGCCGATGCTTCTCGCTGGTCAATCGTTCATGAGTTTAAAAGAGAAGACGATACACTTTGCGCTACAATTACGGTTGATGGCGCTTGGATGGATACAAAATTGCGTAAACTTGCTTCGCCAACACCAGAAATTGCAATTCAAGCTTTGAGTATTTTTCCAAAAAGTGATGATTTTGTCGGATTATAAACGATCATTATTTATCTCAAACTTATAAAAAATCCCAAAAACAAATTTAAAATTGTTTTTGGGATTTTTTATAAACTAAAGTTTAGCCGATTTTGTTATTGAAACTTTAATCCAAAATTTACTTTTTCGAAAGTTGTACTACAAGAAAGAGCAAAACGTCCAACATTTACAGTTCCGAAAATACCGCCAACCGACTGTCCAGAATAAAATCCTCCAGCTGAAAATCGGCGAACCTGATATTTTAGCGCAATGTCATTTACTCTCGAACTCAACTGTCCAAAAGCTATCACATTTGGAATAATTTCATAACTTCCAAAAACTTTGGGAACCAGTTTTTTGTAATAATCAAAACTTTCATCGGTTTCATAATCAATTATTGACGAATGCAGGTTTTCTAGATTTCCGCCAATGTAAGTGTTTTCAGAAAAATGCCATGAAATACTAAAACCTGTAAAAGTACCCTCATAACCACTCCTAGAATCTACATAACCTATGCCAATTGTAGCTCTAAATTTTTCGCAAATTTTTCCGATATAACCAACATAAGTTCGGTCAATTTCAGACTTATCGATTCCAGCGCCAAAAATCATGTCGTCTTCACACATCGTAAGTGCATACTGAAAATAAGCTGAATATTGATCTTCGTTTGCAGCGACAACACTCCGACCTTTGTCGAGATCGATGTTGGGAGAAATTAAGGTTGAGTTTATAACGGCGAAATCAAAAGTGTTGAGTTCTTGGGCAAATGTGGGGACAGTGAGCAGGAGCAAAAGTAGTGTCTTTTTCATAATACTATTTTTTAAGGCTTACAACATTATACCACTAAATTACAGACATTTATGCTCGTAATAAAAGAAGTTCTTTCAAGTGCTACATTACTCGTCAAAGTGCGTTATTTTCATAATCAGCTACATTTAATCGATAAAATTTCGATAAAAAATCGATTATTAGCATAAAAAACAATGAAATCAGCTGGATCGCTTTTTTTCTGATAATTTTAAGATTTTAAGCTTTGTTTTAATAGTGGTTCAGTTTAACTTTATAAATCATAAATGTAAAAGTGGTTAAAATGAAAATTCTAAAACTATTATGTATTCTAATTCCGTGCTTAAGTTTTGGACAGCAGGGAAATATAAAAGCTCTCGATATTAATTTAAGTAATTACGAATATCCTTTCCCTGTTCATTATATCGAACTGAGCAATCAGCGCCAGTACTTGAAAATGAGTTATATGGATATAATTCCAGAAAACTACAATCAGAAAAATATTATTCTGCTGCACGGAAAAAATTTCAATGGCGCTTATTGGGAAACCACTATTAAAGCCTTAACAAAAGAAGGTTTTCGCGTCATTGTTCCCGATCAGATTGGTTTCGGGAAATCGACAAAACCAGATAATCTTCAATATACCTTTCAGCAATTAGCCGAAAATACCAAAAAGCTTTTAGATCATTTAGGAATTCAAAAAACTACGGTTTTGGGACATTCGATGGGTGGAATGCTGGCAAGCCGATTTGCCTTAATGTATCCAGAAACTACAGAAAAACTGGTGTTAGAAAATCCGATTGGTTTAGAAGACTGGAAATTGGTTGTTCCGTACAAGCCTGTTGATTGGTGGTATGAATCGGAATTGAAACAGAATTACGAAGATATCAAAAAATACCAAATGGCAAATTACTATGACGGAAAATGGAACGCCGATTATCAAAAATGGGCCGAACTCGGAGCTGGTTGGACAACCGTGCCAGATTACGATCGAGTTGCTTGGAATTCTGCCCTTTTGTACGATATGATTTTTACACAACCTGTTTTATATGAATTTAAAAACATCAAATGTCCAACACTTTTAATTATCGGAACAAGAGATAAAACGGCTCTAGGAAAGCCGTTGGTTTCTGAAGAAGTAAGAAAAACAATGGGCAACTATGCTGAATTGGGTAAAAAAACACAGAAAGCAATTCCAAACTCAAAACTGGTAGAAATTCCAAACACGGGACATTTACCACATATCGAATCTTTTGATTCATTTATAAAATCATTAATCGTATTTTTGAAATAATATTTTAGCATACTTTTTTTTGCCACAGATTAAAAAGATTATACGGATTACAAATTGCAAAAAAAATCTTTTTAATCTTTTAATCTGTGGCAAAAAAATATTCTTAAAATTCTGAAGCAAAAAATCTTAAATCAATAATCTAAAATCTAAAATAAATATGTTTACAATCGAACAAATAAAAGAAGCGCATTCAAAAGTAAAAAGCGGTGCAGATTTTCCAAATTACATTCAGGATTTAATTATTCTTGGCGTTAAGGGTTATGATACTTTTGTACATGATGGCAGTGTTGTTTATTATGGGCTAAATAATTATACTGCAGAAGCAGAAGAAAAATATTCTGAGATTAAAGTCGCAGATTTTCCAAATAAAGAACTTTTTATCGAACTTTTGGTAAAACATCAGCATGGCGAAACCGATTATATGACTTTCTGTAATCACTGCGCACAATGCGGAATTGCAAAATGGCGAGTGGATATTATTGAAATGACTTGTACTTATTTTGACAAATCTGAAAATGAAATTTTGATTGAAAAAATTCCTAGCTAACTTTTGCAGCATTGATGACTATTTTTAACCAAAACCACCAAACCTTTTTCAAAAGAAGTTTTTTATTTTTTCTTTTAATTCTTTCTTTTTTTAGCTTTTCACAAAAGAAAAAAGAAAGTCCAAAATTTAAGGTTATTGCTTTTTATACCGCAAAAAACGATCAGGCGCATATTAGTTTTGTGCATGAAGCCAATAAATTCTTTCCGAAACTGGCCGAAGAAAATCATTTTCAATACGATTCAACCAGTAATTGGGATAATTTGAATGCCCGTTTTTTAGCCAAATATCAGGTAGTTTTGTTTCTGGACACACGTCCTGAAAAAAAGGAACAACGAGAAGCTTTCCAAAAATACATGGAAAATGGCGGCGGTTTTATAGGATTTCATTTCTCAGCATTTGCTTTAAATGATTCCAGTTATCCACAAAATTGGAACTGGTATCACAATACTTTCTTAGGTTCTGGCGAATACGGAAGCAATACTTGGCGACCGACTTCGGCAATTTTAAGAGTAGAAAATCAGCATCCAGTAACTAAGAATCTGCCTAAAACTTTTACCTCTGCTCCAAACGAATGGTATCGCTGGTCTAATGATTTAACTAAAAATCCAGATATTGAGATTTTACTCGCTATTGACGAATCTAGTTTTCCTTTAGGAACTGGACCAAAAGCACACGAAATCTGGCACAGCGGTTATTATCCTGTTGTTTGGACCAATAAAAAATATAAAATGCTGTACGTAAATATGGGACATAATGATATTGATTATGAAGGAGGAACCAACAAAACTTTATCATACACTTTTGAAAACAAAACACAAAGTCAGTTAATTTTGAATGCCTTGCTTTGGCTTGGAAACTCAAAGAAAAAATAAAAAATGTCTACAATTTCTCCCTTAATTAGTGTTCAAGAATTAATTGAATTAAATACGTCTTCAAAAATTATATTAATTGATGCTCGAGCTGGCGCAAATGCTTTTCAAAACTATCAAAAAGAACATTTAAAAGATGCTCGTTTTGTTAACTTAAATCGTGATTTAGCCAAAAATCCAGAAAATCCTGCAAATGGCGGAAGACACCCTTTGCCTTCTTCTGAAGAATTTTCAAACACGCTTTCTGCTTTAGGAATTTCACCTTCAGACCATGTTGTCGTTTATGATGATAAAAACGGATCAAATTTCGCCGCGCGATTCTGGTGGATGATGCGCGCCATTGGACATGAAAAAATTCAGGTTTTAAACGGTGGTTATCAATTTGCAATTCAAGCTAATTTTCCAACAAACTCTGGAATTGAAACTTTTGAAAAAGCAGTTTATCCTTCGCAGGAATGGAAATTAGCTATAGCCGATATAGAAGAAGTCGAAAAAGCCCGTAAAAGCGATGAAAGTATCGTGATTGATGTTCGTGATAAAAACAGATTTGATGGCTTGACAGAACCGCTGGATTTAATCGCTGGGCACATTCCTGGTGCCGTCAACGTTCCGCTTACTGAAAATTTAGACGAAAACGGATTATTTAAATCGACAGATGAATTGGCTGAAAAATTCAAAGCCGTAATTGGAGATATAAAATCAGAAAATACAATTGTTCATTGCGGTTCGGGCGTTACAGCTTGTCATACCTTGTTAGCAATGGATTACGCCGGACTTCCGATTCCGAAATTATATGTAGGTTCGTGGAGCGAATGGTCTAGAAATGACCGCGAAATGGCAGTGAAAAAAATTAAAAATTGAGAATTGCGAATTAAAAATTATTTCCAATCTTTATTGCTTTTGATCTGGCAAAAAATATAATGCAGACAAAGTCTTTTTAATTTTTAATTCTCAATTTTTAATTAAACTTAAAGTCAACATAAATAAAAAAAATGCAACACTGGGATATACTCTTATCAAATCAGGTAAATAAAAAAGCTTTTATAGACAATATATTAAACGGAGAAGCCAAAGGAGAATTAGCCGTTTTTAACAATCAAAAAGGAATTCTTTTCTCTGATATTTCCATAGAGAAATTTATCGAAAAAGAATTTCAATACGATAGCGTTGAAACTTCAAACAGACAATTACGAACTTTTTCTTCTGGAGAACGTAAAAAAGAATTTCTAAAATACTGCATCAGTCAAAAACCCGATTTTATCATTTTTGATAATCCGTTCGATCATTTAGATCAGGCTTCAAGAGTAATTTTAGCCGATTCATTAAAAGACTTAACGAAAGATATTGCCATTATCCAGCTTTTAAATCGCGTTGTAGACGTTTTAGAATTTGTTCCAAATAAAGCACAGATTACAGACAATACGTTTGAATTGCATCCGATTTCAAAAATCGAAAATCATTTCAAAACCTTAAACACCGCTTCGATTCCAAAGCCTTTAGAACCGCATTCTTTTAAAGAAGATACATTAATAAAACTCGAAAATGTTTCGGTAAGTTACGAAGAGAGAAAAATTCTGAACAACATTTCATGGACCATCAAACAGGGAGAATTCTGGCAGCTAATTGGTCCAAATGGTTCCGGAAAAAGTACTATTCTTTCTTTAATTACTGGAGATAATCCTAAAGGTTTTGGACAAGATTTATTTTTGTTTGGAAGAAAAAAGGGAACTGGAGAAAGCGTTTGGGAAATCAAAAAGCAAATCGGAATCTTTACGACTTCTATGACCGATTTATTTCAAAAAGGTCACACTTTGGAACAAATGATTCTATCAGGTTTCTTCGACTCAATCGGATTGTATACTGAGCCAACAACACACCAAAAAAATCTTGTAAACCAATGGTTAGAAGTGATCGAAATGACACATCTGCGTAAAAAACGCTTTATAGACCTTTCTATCGGACAGCAACGCGTAGCCTTAATTGTTCGTGCGGTTTTAAAACATCCGCCATTATTAATTCTAGATGAGCCAGTTGAAGGTTTAGATGACGAAAATGTAGATTTGGTAATTCAATTGATTAATACCATTAAACAAGAAACAAACGTCAGCATAATTTATGTTTCTCACAGAATAGAACAGGGCCTCGCTCCTACTTCTGTTTTCGAACTTTTACCTTCAGAAACGGGTTCTATCGGAAAAATAAAGTACCATTCAGAATTGAATTAAAAATAAGTTAAGCACATTTGTAGAGGCGCACTGCAGTGCGTCTCCGCAACCAATATCCACAATACATTAGAAGTACAGCAATGCACCTCTACAGAATACCGGAACCATACCAAATTATGATAAAGCAAATAAGCATTCCATTTATTTTTTTACTGTTTTTAAGTTCGTGTTCAAGCACGATATCCACTTCTAAAAAAGAATATATTTTACAGCATTCAAAAGAATTAAAATCAGATTGGACAATTAATTCTAAAGAATGGATTTTAAAAAATGACACCCTTACAGGAAAAGGTTCTCTTTCGCCTTGGGGAGTTTTGATATCCAAAAAACAGCTTCCAGAGAATTATGAAATAGATTTGAAAGTTAATATGACCAACGAATCTTTATTTGAAATAATGCTCCATTTGGATAAAGGAAAATACATAAGAACCTACCTATATCAAATCGACCAAAACATTGTAATTGGCGACGGAGTTTATGATAAAAAAGACGATTCGTACGGAAAAAGAGGTGGAAAAACGTTGTTTAGAAAACCAATGCAACTAGAAAATAACAAATGGTATTCGGTAAAAATCAAAGTGTTAAATAATCAATTACACTTTTCTGTAGACGATAAAACCTCTCTAGAATGTTCTCTGGAAAAAAGCAATCTAAACCAAAAAGGAAAATTAGGTTTCATAACCAACGGAGAAGTCAAAATAACCGATTTGAAAATCAAGTCTATATAAAAAATTAAACAATTCTGCTTTATAAAGAAACACAAGGCATATCCGTAGAGGTGCACTGGAGTGCGTCTCCGCAACGAATATCCGCAATACGTTAGACGCACAACAGTGCGCCTCTACAGAATATTGGAACGAATAAAATTACATTATAAACAAAAAGCTCCCCAAGGAGCTTTTTGTTTATTTATTTATAAGGTTAGACATAATTATCTAATTATTATTCCTCCTCATCCGTATTATGCGTTTTCACATAATTGCGCCATTTCTCAATACATTCTTTAAAATCATCTGGCAATTCCGTATCAAAACGCATCAATTCTCCCGTATTCGGATGAACAAAACCAAGCGTTTTAGCATGAAGCGCCTGACGAGGCAAAGCTTTAAAACAATTTTCTATAAACTGCTTGTATTTTGTAAAAGTCGTTCCTTTCAAAATCAAATGACCTCCGTAACGTTCGTCATTAAATAACGGATGACCAATATGTTTCATGTGTGCACGAATTTGGTGCGTTCTTCCTGTTTCCAGTTTACAAGAAATAAGAGTTACATAACCAAAACGCTCCAAAACTTTATAATGTGTAATGGCAGGTTTTCCTATTTCTGGATCAGCAAAAACGGCCATTTGCATGCGATCTTTTAAATGTCTTGCTAGGTTTCCTTCAATTGTTCCTGAATCAGCTGTAACATTTCCCCAAACCAAAGCAATATATTCACGTTCAGTAGTTTTAGCTTCAAACTGTTTCGCCAAATGCGTCATTGCTGCTTCCGTTTTAGCCACAACCAAAAGACCAGAAGTGTCTTTATCAATTCTGTGAACCAAACCTGGACGTTCGCTGCTATTCATTGGCAGATTATCAAAATGATGTGCCAAAGCATTTACCAAAGTTCCGGTATAATTTCCGTGACCTGGATGCACCACCATTCCTGGCTCTTTATTAATCAATAAAAGCGCATCATCTTCATAAACAATATTCAACGGAATATCTTCAGGAAGAATATGATTTTCAAACGGAGGATGCGACAACATAACCGTTATCACATCAAAAGGCTTAACTTTATAATTTGATTTTACTGGAATATCATTCACAAAAATGTTTCCATTAGTTGCCGCGTTCTGGATTTTATTTCGCGTGGCATTCGGAATCAAATACATTAAATATTTGTCAATACGTAAAAACGCCTGACCTTTAGGGACTTCAAATCTGTAGTGTTCAAATAATTCGTCTTCCAGATCTAAATTTTCTTCAATATTATTGTTCATCACTTGGAGTTTCTGCAGGCACTGCAGTACTATCTGTTGCCTGACTTTCATCTACATAACTTGCTTTTCCGTCTCCTAAAACTAAATCAATTTTAGAAGCTTTAAGCACACGATCTCCTACCTTTAAGTTTCTGCCTTTCAAACGCATTTCCAAAACCATATCTTTTCCAAGATTTGGAATATAGGTAATCGTTCCTGGCTCAAGTCCTAAAGCTTTTAAAGTTGGCACAGCCTCACGATATGTTTTTTCGATCAAATCTGGAATTTTCACAGAAGAAAAACCAGAAGCATTAATCTTGATATAAATTTTTCTACCCACTTTTACCTTCGTTCCCGGTAGCGGATCTTGCTCTACAACACTATATTTCGGATATTCACTTCTGTAATCAACACTATCCAATAGAACATAATCTAAATCTAGTTCATCCAATTTTTCCTCTACTTGTTCTTCGGTCAATTTAGACAAATTCGGAACCGCGATTTCGTGTCCGTGATCAGTCGTAAAAGTCAACCAATGCATAAATAAATAACCAATAGCCGCAATAATAGCAGCGGCAGCAAGCAATTGCAAGAAAAAAACTCGGCTTGTTAAATACTGACGTAAACTCATAAATTTATTTTTAATAGCGACAAAGATAAAGTATTTCGTTTCAAAAAAAATGATAATTTTGTTTTAAACATAGAACTCTTTGAATTTGGAATTTCAAAATTTGATTTTTATTTACAGGAGCTATTCCTGCTGTCGACTGTATTCCCGATTTAGAAAAACAAGACTTTTTAGCCGTAGTTTTTGTTAATCGGGAGATGCCGCTTCCATCAGGGCTAGGGCTCTCGGTTTCATAAGAACGAATAATTTTAACAATTCGTACAGAAACTTGAAACATTAAACTTGAAACAATTAAAAACTAAAAATATAAAATGAAAAATATTGCCATCATCATGGGCGGCTATTCCAGCGAATACAAAATCTCATTAATCAGCGGAAATGTCGTTTATCAATATCTTGACAAAACAAAATACAACGGATTTCGTATTCACATTTTTAAAGAAAAATGGGTTTATGTAGACGAAAACGACACTGAATTCCCAATCGACAGAAATGATTTTTCAGTAACTGTAAACGGTCAGAAAATCACCTTCGACTGTGTTTTCAACGCCATTCACGGAACTCCAGGCGAAGACGGTTTAATGCAAGCTTATTTCGAGTTAATCGGTCTGCCACAATCTTCATGCGATTATTACCAATCGGCTCTTACATTCAACAAAAGAGATTTATTATCGGTTTTAAAACCATACGGAATCAAAACGGCAATTTCCTATTATTTGAATAAAGGAGATAAAATAAACACAGCCGAAATCATTGAAAAAGTGGGATTGCCTTGTTTCGTAAAACCAAACAAAGCAGGTTCAAGCTTCGGAATTTCTAAAGTAAAAACAGAAGCTGAACTTCCAATTGCAATTGAAGTGGCGTACAAAGAAGACAACGAAATCATCATTGAAAGTTTCCTTGACGGAACAGAAGTTTCTGTTGGCGTAATCAACTACAAAGGCGAAGTTATCGTTTTACCAATTACAGAAATCGTTTCAGACAATGATTTCTTCGATTACGAAGCCAAATACGAAGGGAAATCGCAAGAAATTACTCCTGCGAGAATCTCTGATGAAATGACTAAAAAAGTAGGCGAAACAGCGAAACGTGCTTACGAGGTTTTAAAAATGAAAGGTTTCTCAAGAAGCGAATTCATTATCGTAAACGACGAACCGCACATGCTCGAAATGAACACTATTCCAGGCTTAACAACCGAAAGCTTGATTCCACAGCAAGCAAAAGCAGCTGGAATTTCATTAGAAGAATTATTCACAAATGCGATTGAGTTAGCTCTTTCTTAAAGCTACTAAGACACAAAGGCGCTAAGATTCTAAGGTTTTGGCGCCTTTTTAAATTAAATCTGCCGATCAAGGTTTTCATAATTTACAGATAACATTGTTGCACAACATAGAAATTACGATAAATTTCGAATAGCAAAACTTAGTACCTTAGTTACTTAAAACCTTAGCAACTTCAAAAAATGAAACAAATCTTCGAATGGAACCGAGTACTATTTAATGAACTTCCTGAAATATTCCTCTTTGAAGTAGTATTTCGTTCTACTGTAATGTTTATTATTTTGCTGCTAACGCTAAAATTAGCTGGAAAACGAGGTGTAAAGCAATTATCTATTTTTGAGACTGTAATTATCATAGCGCTTGGCTCTGCAGCCGGTGATCCGATGTTTTATGAAGATGTCGGAATCGTTCCTGCCATTATCGTTTTTGCCGTCATAATTCTTTTATATCGCGTAGTAACCTGGCTGACTGGAAAAAGCAAGAAATTTGAAGAATTCATAGAAGGAAAAACCGAATGCCTGATTAATGACGGGAAATTTTCATTGTCTTCTTTCAGAAAAGAAGCATTGGCTCAAGACGAGTTTTTTGCCGAGCTCCGCGTCAAATCGATTGAGCATTTGGGACAAGTAAAACATGCTTTTATTGAAACCAGTGGTGAAATAAGTGTCTTTTATTATAAAGATGAAGAAGTTGGTTACGGCCTTCCTATTTTACCATTATTGTTTGAATCAAAAAGCAAAATTATTCCAAAAGACGGCACCTATTCTTGTTCTTTCTGTGGAAACACCACAGAACAAAAAAAAGGTACGGCAACTTGCCAAGTATGCCAGAAAGAAGAATGGGTAGAATCTATAAATACGAAGAGAATTACTTAAATTTTAAATTCCAAATTCCAATCTTAAAAACAAAAACTTAGCAGCTTGGCAACTCAGAATCTCAGAATCTTAAATAAAAAACTTTGCGACTTCGTGCCTTTGTGGCATTAACAGTCAAAAGAAAAAACTTAGTAGCTTAGCAATTCAGAATCTCAGAACCTTAAATAAAAAAACTTTGCAACTTCGTGTCTTTGTGGCATTAACCGTCAAAAGAAAAAAACTTAGTAGCTTAGCAACTTCAAAGCTTAGAACCTTAAACAAATCTTAGTAACTTAGCACCTCAGAACCTTAGCACCTCAAAAAAAATGCGCAAAGCCATATTTCCAGGATCGTTTGACCCAATTACTCTAGGACACGAAGATATTATCAAAAGAGGAATTCCTTTATTTGATGAAATTATAATTGCAATTGGTGTCAATGCTGAAAAAAAATACATGTTTTCTCTTGAAGAGAGAAAGCGTTTCATCGAAGAAACTTTCAAAGACGAGCCAAAAGTTTCGGTTATCACTTATGAAGGATTAACAATTGATTTAGCAAAAAAATTAAAAGCTAATTTCATTTTAAGAGGCCTTCGCAACCCAGCCGATTTCGAATTCGAAAAAGCCATTGCACATACCAATAGAAAATTGTCTAAAATAGAAACCGTTTTCTTGCTGACAGCCGCAAGTACCTCATTTATTAGTTCGAGTATTGTGCGTGATGTATTGCGTCATGGCGGCGAATATGAAATGCTGGTTCCTGAAGCGGTTAGAACTATAAAGTAATTAATCATAAATCTTTCAAACCAAATGAATCTCTTAAAAATTACACTTACCTTTTTTTTATTTTCAATTTACACTACTTCTTCAGCACAAGAATATTTTAGTCAAATTGTCACAGTAAAAAATGACACTCTAGATGTAAAAATAAAAATTGATGCTTCGTCTTCTAATGTCAATCGATTATTATATGTACAAGACAAAATTTCGGTAATACATAATGGAGTCACATCAACCTATTTCCCAAAAGATTTAAAAAGTTTTAAAATTAAACTAGAAAAAGAGACAGTAAATTTCGAAAGTGTTGATGATTTAAGCTTTGCACAAGTTTTATACTCCAATAAAGTAAAATTATACAAAGTTTTAAATAAAATATCTCACAGTCATATTGTTCGATTATATGTTATAAAAAAACCAAATAATAGCAACTATTTCAAAATGCCAGCTATGGGGTTAAGCAGATTAATAACTAAAGATGCAATGCTGCCTGCAATTGAAGATTGTAAGCCTTCCTATGATAAAATCAAAAATGATGAAATTAAAATTAAAGACGAAAAAATATTAGTAGAATTCGTTAAAGATTATGAAAGCAACTGTTTTTAATCAAAAAGAAACTAATAAAGTACAACTTGCCTATCAGACAAATTATAAGTAATTTCGCATTTTCAAAATAAACAATAAATAATGAGCATCGAAAGAGAATTAAGCAAACGAAGCGGATCTAAATGTGAGCTTTGTGGTGCTGAAGAGAATTTAAAAGTTTATCAAGTTTTGCCAACTAAAAAAGGCGGAATTGACGAAGCTATATTAGCCTGTAACACGTGTATTGACCAAATAGAAAATCCAGACAACGTTGATTTAAATCACTGGAGATGCCTGAATGACAGTATGTGGAATGAAAATATTCCGGTACAAGTTGTAGCTTGGAGAATGTTAAGCCGTCTACGCGCAGCGGGCTGGCCACAGGAATTACTAGACATGATGTACCTTGACGAAGATACCTTAGAATGGGCAAAAGCAACCGGAGAAGGAGAAGATGATGAAAATAAACTGGTCCACCGCGACAGTAACGGCGTAGTACTACAACATGGCGATTCTGTAGTCTTAATTAAAGATCTTAAAGTAAAAGGTTCTAGTATGGTTGCTAAACAGGGAACTGCTGTTAGAAACATTCGTTTAGACCACGAAAACGCTGAATATATTGAAGGAAAAGTTGATGGACAGCAGATTGTGATTATTACACAGTATGTGAAGAAAATTTGATTTTGAGTTTCAAAGGTTCAGAGTAACAAAGAGACAAAGGCTACTTGTAGTTTAAAAACTTTGACCTTTGATAATACACCTAAACAAAAAAAGCTGTTCTATTAGAACAGCTTTTTTATTATATTTAGAGATAAGCTTAAAAACTTTGTCTCTTTGAACCTTTGTTGCTTTGAACCTAAAAAAGTTAGAGATAAGTTAAAAACTTTGTCCCTTTGTTACTTTGTATCTTTGAACCTTAAAGCAATTTATTTCTGGAATAATTTACTGATTTGGTCTTTTACGAATGGCTCAGAAACGTTGTTTGTAGCAGCATCTCTTTCTTTACCAGAAACCATAAATTGTACAGTCGCTTTATCTGGAACAACATTTCCTGTGTAGTGCAACCAAATGTAGTTGTTAGGTAACTCCAATTTGATATCGTACAACGGAGACGCTGTAAATCCGCCCATGATAATATTGTACAAAGAATTGTAAGCATTATCAATGTTTTTAAATGAAAATTTTCTCAAAGTAGAATCGTCATCACTTTGAATAATAGTGTAATACACTGTGTATTCGTCACCAATTTTCTGAATGTAATTGTTGTTTACTTTTCCTAGTTTTTCAACAGGAACTGTTTCTAGCACCTTAACTTGTGCAAACGAAACAAAACTAAAAAACAATGCGGCAAGAGTAATAATTTTTTTCATGTGGTATTTGGGGTTTACAATTTTACGAACACAAAAAAACACAGAAATATTGAAAAAACAGCTATCAATTCCTTATTTTTTCAACATAAAATTGTAAATTATAGTTACAAAAACACAAACAACTGAAATACAAATAATTGACTTTTAAATTCAAATAAAAAAATCCCAAATTCCAAAGTAAGCTCACTTCTCGTCTTATGTCTTCCAGAGCGGAGTCGAAGGACATGTAAAGTAACTCACTAGATGGATTTAGAGTGAGATCCTTCGACTCCGCTCAGGAAGACAAAATTTGCGATCAGAACTTCAATCAATCTAAAATCTAGAATCAGAAATCTAAAATTAATATCTCCCCTTCTTCTCCTCTTCCTCTTTCTTGATGACATTTCGGGCAACTTCAATTTTAAACTTTTTGCCTTTCATTTTTTCGTCTTTGATATTCTTCAGCAAATCTTTTACTTTATTAAATTTTACCGCAGCAAACGAAACAAAATCTTTTACTTCAATTAATCCTAAATCGTCTTTTTCTAATTTTCCTTTTTGAGAAAAGAAACCCACAATATCAAATTTATTCAGTTTCGTTTTCTTTCCGCCACTGATATAAATGGTTTGAAATTTTGGAGGCTGAGGCAGTGAAACTTTTCCTTCAACATCCAGAACATCCATTTCATAATCGATATAATCCAATTGTTTTTCACTTTCGTGAATGATAATATAAGCCGTTCCCGTTGCCTGCATACGCGCTGTACGCCCATTTCTATGCGTAAACTCGTCTTCTTTTAACGGCAAATGATAATGAATAACGTGCTTCATTTCTGGAATATCCAAACCTCTGGCAGCTAAATCTGTTGTAACCAAATAGCTGACACTTCCATTTCTAAACTGAATCAAAGCACGTTCACGTTCGTCCTGATCCATTCCGCCATGATAATACACCGAATAAATTCCTTTTTCGTTTAAAGTATCACTGATTCTTTCAGCAGCATCGCGATGATTACAGAAAATAATCGCCGATTCTGATTTTAAAGAACAAATCAGATTAAACAAACTCTGCAACTTATCTTTGCCAGGAGAAATCACCATTTTCATGGAAAGGTTGGCTTTTTCTTCTTCCTCTGGAATAAAATCTAAAGTAACCGGATTTACAACTCTGGTATATTTCGGAATTTCGATATCTGAAGTTGCTGAAACTAAAACTCTTTTGTTTACTTTGGGCAATCTTCCGATAATAAAAGACATTTGCTCGTGAAAGCCTAATTGCAACGATTTGTCGAACTCGTCTAAAATCAAAGTCTGAATTTTATCGGTTCTAAAAGTTTCTCTGTCAATATGATCTGCAATTCTTCCCGGAGTTCCAATTAACACCGCTGGCGGATTGCTTAAATTTTTAATTTCGGTGTCGATGGAATGCCCGCCGTAACAAATATTGACTTTGTACTTCGTGCCCATTTTCTTCCAAACCTGTTCGATCTGCAATCCTAATTCTCGTGACGGAACTAAAATAAGACATTGCACCGAAAGAATTTCTGGCTGCAACATTTCTAAAACTGGAAGCAAAAAAGCTAATGTTTTTCCAGATCCTGTCGGAGAAAGTAATAAAACATTGTTTTCGTTTAAAATGGCATCGTGTGCCATTTCTTGCATCTCATTCAGGCTCTTAATCCCTAAATTGGAAAGTATATCGTTGGATTGGTGTTTTTTATTCATTTTGCAAAAGTAGAGAAAATAGTTGGCAGTGTACACTTTTTTAGTGTTCAGGTTTATACCGTAGATTTTTGTTTCACGCAGATTTAAAAAGATTTAAGCAGATGACGCTAATATTTATTTCTCGCTCCCGATAGCTATCGGGATTACAGATCAAGCAGATAAAATCTAAATATCAAATAAAAAAAATCCGTAAAATCTGCAAAATCTGCGGGACACAAAACCACAAAGATTACATTTGACGCAGATTTAAAAAGATTTAAGAAGATTGTGCGAATATTTATTTCTCGCTTCCGATAGCTATCGGGAGCGTGAAACAAAATTATAGACAAAGCGAATCAAACTTCGATGATAAAACTTTAAACAAAAAAACTATATTTGAAAAGCATAAAAACCAAATCCATGAAACGTTTTACCATTCTATTTTCACTTTTCACTATCACTCTTTTCGCTCAAAACAATAAAAAATATGAGACTTTCTTCGAGAAAGGAAACGGAAATCAATCGGCAGATTATTATGAAACCATTCGTTATTTTAAAATGCTGGCCAATGATTTTCCAACGATTCAAGTGAAAGAAATGGGATTAACAGATTCTGGCGAACCATTGCACATGGTCACTTTTAATCCGGACGCAGCATTCGATTTTGATAAAATCCAGAAAACAAAAGCCGTTTTGTTTGTCAATAACGGAATTCACGCTGGAGAACCGGACGGAATCGATGCTTCTATGCAATTCTACAGAGATTTGGCAACAGGAAAAATGAAAGCGCCAAAAAACACGGTTTTGGTTTGCATTCCAGTTTACAATATCGGCGGCGCTTTGAACAGAAATTCGACAACGCGCGCCAATCAGGACGGACCAGAAGTTTACGGTTTTAGAGGAAATGCTAGAAACTATGATTTGAACCGTGATTTAATGAAATCAGATACGCGAAATACGAAAAGTTTTGTAGAGATTTTCCAAAAAATTAATGCTGATGTTTTTATCGACAATCACGTGAGTAATGGCTCTGATTATCAATACAAACTGACGTATATCATGACACAGCATAACAAACTCGGAACGGTTTTGGGCGATTATATGAACGAGGTTATGATGCCTGCTTTGGTGAAAGATCTACAAAACAAAAAAATCGAAACCACGCCTTATGTTGATTCATTTAAAGATACTCCAGACAAAGGTTTCGGGCAGTTTGTTGACAGTCCGCGATATACAACGGGTTATACTTCTTTGTTTAATACGATTGGTTTTGTCGTAGAAACGCATATGCTGAAAAAATATGCCGAACGTGTAAAAGTAACCTATGAGTATATGAAATCGACTTTGGATTTTACTGACGCCAATTATCTAAAAATCAAAGAACTTCGTGTAAAAAATCTGGAACAATTTCAACCAAAGAAAAAATACACGCTGCAATGGGAAATGGACAGCACAAAAGCAACCAAATTTACCTTTTTAGGTTACGAAGCGGGTTACAAAAAAAGCGACGCTACAACAGGCGACCGCTTATATTACGATAGAAACAAGCCGTATAAAAAAGACGTTCCGTATATTAAAGAATTCAAATCGCAGAAAGAAGTCGTTATTCCGTCAGCTTATATCATTCCGCGTGGTTATTGGAATATTATTGACCTTTTGAAAAACAATAATATTCAATTTTCGCAACTTAAAAACGATACCATTATCGAAGTTGAAAGCTACAGAATTGCCAATTTCAAAACCGTTCCATCTGCGTACGAAGGTCATTATTTACATAGAAACACGACAATAACTTCTAAGATAGTTAAAACCGCTTTCGCGAAAGGAGATTACGTTGTTTCAACAAACCAAAAAGGCGTTAAATATCTTTTAGAAGCTTTTGAACCAGAAGGTGTTGATTCGTTTTTTAACTGGAATTTCTTCGATGCTATTTTACAGCAAAAAGAACATTATTCTGATTATGTCTTTGAAGATTCTGCTGCAAAAATCCTAAAAGAAAACCCAGCTCTAAAAGCCGAACTGGAAACCAAAAAACAAAACGACCGCGAATTTGCTAAAAATCCTGAAGCGCAATTAAATTGGATTTATAAGAATTCTGTTCATTATGAAAAGGCTCATATGCAGTATCCTGTTTATCGAGTGCTTTGATTTTTTTTAACGCAGAGTACGCAAAGTTTTTTTGCTATTGATTGAGTTGAAGAAACGTTGGGGTCGCAAAGCTTTTACGCATAGAACTTTGACAAAGTTGAAATAGATATGTTATACTTTGCGGGCACGGATTACAAATCCGCGCTATCGGGTGAAACTGAAACATTTGAAAATAAAATTGGAGATAGTTTAGAGCAAATTCAACAAACCTTTAAAGATTTTAAGATAGATATGTCATTCGGTACAAAAAAAGAAAAACAAAGTAAAAAATTTAAGTAGTATGAATAAGAATCAGGGAATAGCAGTTGTGTGTTTTTTTGTATGTATGGGATTGCTAATTTTTTTTTCAAATAAGTATCAAGAAAAAAAAAACAATATGATTGAAGACAATAAATTTGTTACAGTTGCTAAGGTTTTTTATATTGAGCATAGAAGAGGCTTTACAGATGCAAGATTTTACTTTTACTACAATGAAAAAAGGTATGAATCTGGCAAGTATATTAAGAATTCAGGAGACATTTATTTAAGAAAGTTTTATAAAATTGCAATCGCGACTAATAATCCTGAGTATTGTAAAATATTTCTAGAAAAAGAAGTTAAAGATTCAATAGAAATTGCTAAAGCTGGTTTCAAATTTGATTAGTAACATTTCCAAGACTCATGCTGAAAAGCAATCTACCTTAAATAAATATACTGTTCGATTCTAATTATATAAAAAACGGCAACTTTTGTAAAGTTGTAGTTTTTTCCCCGCTAGCGCGAGCGTCCCGCTCGTGCACGCAACGAGGTCACGAGCGGGACGCTCGCGCCAGCAATAGCTTTGAAAAAACTGAAACTTGAAAACTAAAAACTCATGCATAGTTTGCACGCGTGAGGGATAGAAGCAAGCTACCGAAGTAGCGCGGATAGCCCGACTCCGATGCGATAAGAGGGCGTATATGCGTGTGGTATTTTGCCCTCTTATCGTATGGGGGGCACGCCCAAATATTAATTATTCGAATTTGGAGCCGATCGATAGGCAACGGGCGGTTCCATTTTTTCTGTTGGAGCTTTTTCTTCTTCAAACAATAATTTAATGTTTTCGTAGGAGTTTTTAAGTGCTTCTTTGATTTCTTCTGGATTTAGCCACGCCACTTTTTCAATGCCTTCTTCGGCTTGTCCGTGCGGAATTCCTTCAAAATCGGAGAACATTTCGAACCAATGGGTAATTTTGAGTTTGTATTTTCCGTTTCGTTTAAAAATGTGATAGGTTTTTTCTAGTTTTTTTCCAATTCTTAATTGCCCAACACCTGTCTCCTCTTCTACTTCACGCATGGCAGTATCTTCGATTTCTTCGCCTTTCTCGATTCCGCCTTTCGGGAGATCCCATTTTCCGTTTCTAAAGATAAATAAAACCTCGCCTTTCTTATTATACACCAAGCCTCCGCCCGCTTTGTTTACGGGAATTTTGGCTTTAAGGGTTTTCATCATTACACTTTCGTCGGGATGATATAGAATGGCTTTTTGAATTTTATTTTGAAAAATTTTTATAATAAGATGTTCTATATCAATACTCTCCAACAAGAACAATTGGAAATCTGTTTCTTTCGAGATTTCATTTGTCAAAAAAAGTGGTTTGTCGTTTACAAAAACTTTATACATTTGTACTATGATTTTTAATAAAGATACTGCCGAAAAAACAGCCGAATTGCTTTTGCAAATAAATGCAATTAAATTGAATCCCGAAAATCCTTTTACATGGGCTTCTGGCTGGAAATCTCCTATTTATTGTGATAATAGGCTAATTCTCTCATTTCCAAGCATACGAAATTATGTTCGTGATGAGTTTGCTAAAAACATTGAAAAACAATTTGGAAAGCCTGATGTCATTGCCGGCGTTGCTACAGGCGCGATTGGCGTTGGTATTTTGGTTGCCGAAAGTTTAGGTCTTCCGTTTGTATATGTGCGTCCGGAACCAAAAAAACATGGTAGACAGAACCAAGTGGAAGGTTTTTTACAAAAAGGTCAAAATGTTGTGGTTGTTGAAGATTTAATTAGCACAGGCAACAGCAGTTTGATGGCTGTAGAAGCTTTACGCAATGAAGGCGCTAACATTAAGGGCATGGCGGCGATTTTTACTTACGGTTTTGGTGTTGCTGAAGAAAACTTTAAAAATGCAAACATTGATTTGTTTACTTTGAGTAATTACGAAAACTTGTTAGACTTAGCAGTTCAAAAACAATACATTACAGAAGACCAACAGTCTACTCTATTAGAATGGAACGAGAGTCCGTCTACTTGGGGACAGGGGGAATAATTTTAGATTTCTGTTCTTTACGAACAAATTTTTGGAATTTGGAATTTAAAAAAATTGGAATTTATTAAAGTTTTAGCTTTGCGAACTTTATAAAACCTTGCATATTTAAAAAACTTTGCGCACTTTGCGTTAAAAATAAAAACAAAACTAATATGAACTTAGAAAGTCCAAAAGTTACAGTTCAGAAATCAGCTCAAGATTTGTTTGATCAATTGACTGACGTAAAGAATTTCGAAAAATTAATGCCAGACAACATCGCTAAATTTGAAGTGACTGGCGAAGACGCTTTTATTTTTGGATTGAAAGGGATGCCGGAAATCAAATTAAAAATGAAAGAAAAAGTAGCGCCAAATAAAATTGTTTTAGGTGCTGCAAGTGATAAACTTCCGTTTACGCTAACTTCAAACATTGACAGTGTTTCAGATTCTGAAAGTGCTGTTCAATTGTTTTTTGAAGGCGAATTCAACGCTATGATGGCGATGATGGTTAAAGGTCCAATCAGTAAGTTTATTGAAACTTTAGCAAATAATATGAACAAACTTTAATAATTATAAATTATTAATTGTGAATTATAAATGCCTGGCTTTTGTCGGGCATTTTTTTTGATTTATGGTTTTGTCACCAAGGCACTAAGTCACGAAGTTTTTTTTATTTGATGCTGAAAATTTCTCGCAAAGACGCAGAGTCGCAAAGATTCTTTTCTGTTTCACGCAGATTTTATTGATCTGAGCAGATTAAATTAGATTAAAAAAAAAATTAAAAAAACTTTGCGCCTCTGCGTCTTTGCGAGATTAAAAGCTTAGAATCGTAGCAACTCAGAACCTTAGAAGCTTTAATAAAGCATCTTAACTTCCTTGATTTCAAATTCTGCAACTGAGTCATCTTCGAGTAGAACTTGGAGCTTTCCAATTGGAGAAACCCCTTGAATAATTCCCATAAAATCTCGATTGTTATTGTCCCTAAAAGCTGTTGGAACTCCTTTTTTGAATAAAGAATTAAAGTAATCGTTCCAGAAAATTTCTGAGTTGGTTTTCCATAACAAGATCTTTTCTTTTAGCTTTTTGACAATTAAAACCGCCAATTCTTCTTTGTTGAAAGTTTTTTCCAAAATTACTGCCAATGAGGAAGCACTTGGCAATTCGCTAAAATCGGTCTGATTAACATTGATTCCGATTCCGACAACTGACACGATTCTGCCATCGCTTTTGATGGTATTTTCGATTAGTATGCCAACTAGTTTCTTATTGTATGACAGAATGTCGTTTGGCCATTTTATGCATATATCAGGAATATTTAACGATTTTAATGTTTCTGAAACAGCCAAAGAAGCTGCTACACTCAAGTTAAAAACTTCTTCATTGCTAAGGAGAAAATCTTTCACCAATACACTCATAGTTAAGTTTTTACCCGCTTCAGACTTCCATACGCCTCCTACTTGTCCTTTCCCTTTTGTCTGATTTTCAGCTGTTACGACAGTAAAATTCTCCAGTTCATCCTTACTTGCCATTGCTTTTAAGAAGTCATTTGTAGAATCTATGGCATCGAGTTTGATTAGTTTCATTAAATAATTTAAATAACTTAATTTAATATTTTGTTAAGGTTCAAAAATAATCACAAATTTTGGTAACTTTACAAATTCACATATAAAATAATTCATGGCGAAAAAGACGATTAATAATGATGTTCTACTGGCGAACATAATCAAAGGGATTGAGGAAGTAAAAGGAAATGATATCGATATTCTTGACTTAAGAGAAATAGATACAGCAGTATGCGATTATTTCGTGATCTGTAACGGTAGCTCAAATACCCAAGTAAATGCCATCGTAAACTCAATTCAAAAAACAGTATCAAAAGACTTAAAAGATAAACCTTGGCACGTAGAAGGAACAGATAATGGTGAATGGGTTTTAATGGATTACGTACACATTGTGGTACACGTTTTCCAGAAACATATTCGCGAATATTACAACATCGAAAGCCTTTGGGGCGATGCCAAAATAACTACAATCGAGAACAAATACTAAAGAAACTTTCATTAAATGGCTAAAGATAATAATCCAAATCCGAATAAATTTAAAATAAGTCCTTGGTTAATATATACCGCAATACTTTTAGTTTTTTTATTCATAAGTTTTGCCACAGGAGGATCAAGCTTAAGCGAACCTGCTCAATTAACTTCTTCTAAATTCAACACGCTTTTGGAAAAAGGCCAGATTGAAAAAGTTATTGTTTACAACAAAGCAGAAGCTGAAGTATATTTAAATGCTGCGGCTCTTAAAGACCCAGCAAACAAAAAAGTTGCTGAAGATATTTTCAAACAGCCAAACAAAGGTCCGCATTACACTTTGGAAATTGGTAATGATCAAATCTTTCAGACTAAACTAGAAAAAGCAGTTACAGAAGGAAAATTAAAAGATTTCAACTTTCTACAAAAAAATAACTGGAGCGATATCTTAATCAGCTTACTTCCTATCATCATTATTGTGGGTGTGTGGATTTTCATCATGCGTAAAATGTCTGGCGGAGGCGCTGGAGGTGGCGGACAGATTTTCAATATTGGTAAATCTAAAGCGAAACTTTTTGACGAAAAAACTGATATTAAAACTACGTTTAAAGATGTTGCTGGTTTAGAAGGAGCTAAAGAAGAAATTCAGGAAATTGTTGAATTTCTTAAAAACCCAGAAAAATATACGAATCTTGGAGGTAAAATTCCGAAAGGAGCTTTATTGGTAGGGCCTCCTGGAACTGGTAAAACTTTATTAGCAAAAGCTGTTGCTGGTGAAGCTCAGGTTCCATTCTTCTCTTTATCAGGTTCAGATTTCGTTGAAATGTTTGTGGGAGTTGGTGCATCTCGTGTACGTGACTTGTTTAAGCAAGCAAAAGAAAAATCTCCTGCTATCATTTTCATTGACGAGATTGATGCTGTTGGTAGAGCGAGAGGAAAAAGCAATATGTCTGGCGGAAACGACGAAAGAGAAAACACTTTGAACCAATTACTGACAGAAA
Source organism: Flavobacterium ustbae (assembly GCF_003946915.1). GTDB lineage: Bacteria > Bacteroidota > Bacteroidia > Flavobacteriales > Flavobacteriaceae > Flavobacterium > Flavobacterium ustbae. The sequence goes on along the minus strand of NZ_RPOC01000002.1, from coordinate 323,267 downwards.
TGGATGGTTTTGGCACAAACTCTAATGTAATTGTTTTGGCTGCAACTAACAGAGCTGACGTTTTAGACAAAGCTTTAATGCGTGCAGGACGTTTTGACAGACAAATTTTTGTTGACTTACCGGATATCCGCGAAAGAGCTGAAATCTTCAAAGTACACTTAGCTCCTATCAAAAAAGTTGAAGGTCTTGATTTAGATTTCTTAGCAAAACAAACTCCAGGATTCTCTGGTGCTGATATTGCTAACGTTTGTAACGAGGCTGCATTAATTGCCGCTAGAAACAATAAAGCAGCTGTAGACAGACAAGATTTCCTTGATGCTGTTGATAGAATCATTGGCGGTCTTGAAAAGAAAAACAAAATCATTACTCCAGAAGAGAAAAGAGCAATTGCTATTCACGAAGCGGGTCACGCTACTGTAAGCTGGATGTTGGAGCATGCTGCACCACTTATAAAAGTAACTATTGTTCCTCGTGGGCAAAGTTTAGGAGCTGCTTGGTATCTTCCAGAAGAAAGACAAATCGTGAGAACAGACCAAATGTTAGACGAAATGTGTGCTACTATGGGAGGTAGAGCTGCAGAAAAAGTAACTTTTGACAGAATTTCTACTGGTGCTTTAAGCGATTTAGAAAAAGTAACACGTCAGGCTCGCGCAATGGTAACGATCTACGGATTGAATGATAAAATCGGAAACGTTACTTATTACGATTCAAGCGGACAAAGCGAATATAATTTCTCTAAACCTTATTCTGACGAAACAGCAAAAATTATTGACGCTGAAATTTCAGAATTAATTGAAGGTCAATATGAAAGAGCAATTCAAATTCTTGAAGAAAACAAAGACAAGTTAAATCAGCTTGCTGATATACTGATTGAAAAAGAAGTTATCTTTAAAGATGATTTAGAAAACATTTTCGGAAAACGTACTTGGGATAAAAATTTAGAAGAAGTAGTTTCATAAATAATTTACCAAATACGTAATAATTTTTTAAAATCTTAATTCAAAACACCCTTTTGAATTAAGATTTTTTTATCTTTGAACGTTTTCAATTAACATGTAAAGTATTTCATATAAAAAATGAATTTTTTCAAAAAAATATTTGGTTCCAGTGAATCCGCTTCTGACGAAGAACACGAAAGCGAATATGCAGGAACATCTTCTGCCCCGAATAGTCATTTGTCTTTAGATGAACAATTCATTTTTAATTTTAAGAAAAATGGAGGAAAGTTTCTATACTGTGAAAACGGACAGGAATTAGCAGAACAGTTTGAAAACATCTTAGAAGAAAATGATTGGTTTGAAAATGAAGTTTTGTGCTATGAGCCTGCTCTTTATAGTTTATTAGAAGAAAATAAATTATTCTATATTGCGCCTTCAAACCCTAAATTTTTATTAGCAAGCTGTGAAAATCTTATTGCTGATGAAGGTTCAATTCTATTTTCATCAAAACAAATTAGACAAAATAAACCAAACGAATTACCCGCAAATATTGTTATAATAGCAACTACGAGTCAAATCCTTCCGATGAAAAGCGATGGGCTAAGCGCTATTAAACGCAAATACGAAAGAGACATTCCTACTAATATCACTACAATAAAATATTTCGAAAAAGCAAAAGAAGAGGATTTTACACAATACGGAAGTGTTGCAAAGAACCTTTATTTACTGCTTTTAGAAGATCTTTAAGATGAACGAAACACTGAAGAGAACCATTTCTGGTGCTGTTTATATCGCTTTATTATTAACTTCGATATTGTTTTCTACAGAAAGCTTCATTACTCTTTTTGGTGTTTTCTTGATTATTACAATATACGAGTTTTCTAATATTGTAAACTTAAACAAAGTGTTTGCAATTCTATTTGGAATTTTAGTTTATTCTTCCATTATTCTTGTTAGTCATTACAACAAGCAGACGACTAAATTCTTAAATGACAATTTTAATTCTACTATTAGTTTAGAAACCAATATCAAACAACTGGATCTAGTTCTTCTTGCGGTTACAATTGTTGTTTCTATAAAGTGCATCATATTTTTATTTTATGACTCTGTTCAAAAAGTAAGCACTTCTTCAAAATATTTATATCTACTTGGATATATAACACTTCCTTTTATATTTATTGTAAAAATATCTTTTGGAACAAACAATTATAACCCGAAGATTATTTTGGGATTATTTGTCTTAATCTGGACCAACGACACTTTTGCTTATCTAGTTGGAAAATCAATGGGAAAACATAAATTATTTGAACGTGTTTCTCCCAAAAAAACAATTGAAGGATTTATTGGAGGTGCTGTTTTTGCTGCATTTGCTGGTTTCCTGATTTCTAAACTCTACATTCAGCCTAAACCTGAATTTAGCAACATGTCTATCATAATCTGGACTACAATTGCATTGATTGTAAGCATTTTTGGGACTATTGGAGATTTAATAGAATCTAAATTTAAGCGAATTGCCGGCATAAAAGACAGTGGTTCTATAATGCCAGGCCACGGAGGTATTCTAGATCGATTAGATAGTGTTATATTTGTAGCACCAATTATATTTTTATTTTATCAAATTTTATATTATGTTTCATAAAGAAGGAGGCCCATCCATTTTACTAGGTACTGTATTTACAGTAGCTGTACTTTTAATTGCTGATAAATTTATTGATATTGCATGGTTGAGAATGCTTGTTCAATTCGCAGCGGTTGTAATTTTGATTATTATTCTACAATTCTTTAGAAATCCAAAGAGAATTGCAGTTAGAGACATTGATCATATCCTTGCTCCCGTTGACGGAAAAGTTGTGGTTATTGAAGAGGTTTATGAAGGAGAATATTTTAAAGATAAACGTTTACAGGTTTCGATTTTCATGTCTCCAATTAATGTGCATGTAACTCGTTACGCGATGGACGGAATCATTAAATTCAGCAAATACCATCCTGGCAAATTCTTGGTTGCTTGGCATCCAAAAGCAAGCGAGGAAAACGAAAGAACTACAGTTGTAATTGAAAACGAAACTTTCGGCGCTATTTTATACAGACAAATTGCGGGAGCACTGGCACGTAGAATTGTAAATTACGCAAAAGAAGGAATGCAGGTTGTACAAGGAACTGACGCTGGTTTCATTAAATTCGGATCAAGAGTAGATTTATTTTTACCTTTAGGTACACCAATCAATGTAGAGTTAAATCAAAAAGCGATTGGCGGAAAAACAATTATTGCTACAAAAGCATAAATGGCAGATAAAGATTTAGATATGCGCTTTGCTAAAGCTGTGGAAATTGCTATGACAATGACTCAAGCTTCATTGCCGCAAGATGTGCAGTTAAGACTTTATGCTTTTTACAAACAGGCAACTTTTGGAACTGCTGTCTATAATCAGAATGGACATTTTGATTTAAGAGACGCTTTTAAAACGAATGCTTGGATGCAAATCAGTCATCTGTCTGTCGACGAAGCCAAAGAAAATTATATCGAAATCATCAATTCATTAACATCAAAATAAAAAACATTATGAAGAAAAACGTTGTTCTTTTTAGCACTTTAACTTCATTTTTACTATTATTTTCCTGTAAAGAAGACAAGCTGGTTGAAGTAGTTGAAGTTCCTCTTCCTACTAAAGAAGAAAAAATCACTATTGGTTCGCCAAACGATGTTAAAGCCGATCCGGGCTCTTTTGAAATGACAAAATTGCCTTTTAATTATGATGCGCTTGCGCCAGACATTAGAACTTTGACTTTAGAAACTCATTATTCTAAACATTATTTATCGTACACTAACAATTTTAACAAAGAGATTGTTTCGACTGAATATGAAAATATGCCAATTGAGGATATTTTGAAAAAGATGGATTTAAGTAATGCAAAGCTTCGTCAGAATGCTGGCGGTTATTACAATCATACGCTTTATTTTAATATTCTAACGCCAAAAGAGCAGACTCCAAAAGATACGCTTGCTGGTTCAATTGCTAAAGAATTTGGCTCTTTTAACAACCTAACCAATCAGTTTAAAGCACAGTCTGAAAAGCAGTTTGGTTCTGGATGGGTTTGGCTTGTTGTAGACCGATATGGTAAATTGCAAATTACCACAACAAATGATCAAGACAATCCATTAATGAAAAATGCTTTGATTCCTGGAACTCCGATTATGGGAATTGATCTTTGGGAACATGCCTATTATTTAGACTATCAAAACCGAAAAGGCAGCTATATTGATGCTTTTTACAATCATATCAATTGGGAAAAAGTAAACGAATATTACATCGAAGCGCTCAAAAAGGTTAAAAAAGTATAAAACAAAAAAGCTGATATAGAATTCTGTATCAGCTTTTTTTTATACCTTAATTATCTCATAAACAACAACAAAGAGATATGAAAGATATAGCAACACGTTTTATAGAAAATCCACTTTTAGCGCCTTCCGATTTACCGCCAAGTCGAGAAGGTTTAGAAATTACCTGTCTATTAAATCCCGGCGTATTCCAGTTTCAAAACAAAATCTGGCTGGCTGTAAGAGTTGCCGAAAGACCGAAGCAAATTGAAGACATTATTTCTTTCCCTGTATTAACAGAAACTGGAGCAATTCAGATTATCGAAATTTTAAAAAATCATCCTGAACTTATTGCTACAGATGCACGTGTTATAAATTATCAAGGGCTTGATTACTTAACGACTTTATCTCATATTCGATTATTGTGCAGCGAAGACGGAAAACAGTTTTATGAGCCAGAAGATTATCCGCATTTGGTTGGTGAAGGAATATTGGAAACTTTTGGAATTGAAGATTGTCGCGTTTCTTTAATTGAGGGTAAGTATTATCTAACTTTCACTTCTGTTTCGGACAATGGTGTTGGCGTTGGTTTACGAACTACAACCGATTGGAAGAATTTTCAAAAACACGGAATGATATTACCACCTCATAATAAAGACTGTGCCATTTTTGAAGAAAAAATAAACGGTTTGTTTTACGCATTACATCGCCCGAGCAGTGTTGACCTTGGCGGTAATTATATTTGGATTGCTTCGTCTCCAGATGGTATTCATTGGGGAAATCACAAATGCATTATCAAAACCAGAAAAGATAGCTGGGACAGTAAAAGAGTTGGTGCCGGAGCTGCACCAATAAAAACAGAATTAGGCTGGCTTGAAATTTATCATGGAGCAAATGATGCTCATCAGTATTGTCTGGGAGCATTTTTAATGGAACTTGATAATCCTACGAAAGTAATTTCGAGAACCGAAACACCAATTATGTTTCCTAAAACAAACTACGAATTAAGCGGCTTTTTTGGAAATGTAGTTTTCACCAATGGACATATCGTTGAACCTGACGGAGATACTTTAACCGTTTATTACGGCGCTTCTGATGAATTCGTCTGTGGTGCTACTTTTTCAATTAAAGAAATTCTTTCTCTGCTTAAAACAGTTTAAAAAATATTTAAAACACATAGAAACATAGATTTTGTGCAAAAAAAGAATACAAAAGAAACTAGTTTCAACACATAGATAACTATGTGTATTTAAACTAGTGAAACGCCTTTTATAAGTCTACTAAACTATGTTTCTATGTGTTAAAAATAATCTTTAATTCACTTCATAAATCAAAGATTCAGAAGGCTTTATTTTTACTTGAGCCACTCCTTCTCCATTTTTCACATTCAAATAGGTTTTATTTTGCAGATACAATTTATCTACTAAAACATAAGAACCGTCTTTTAAATTCCATTTTGAAATTACTTCAGAAGGAATTTTCAACTCAAATTGGCTTTCTTTTTCAGAAGAAAAATTAGCAATAACAATCAATTTCTGATTATCTGACCAGCGAACAAAAGAATATAGTAGCGGATCATACGCTTGATTTTGACGGTTTATAGACTGAATTTCTTGAAATTCTCCCATTAAGGCATCACTTTTAATTGTGAAATTCAATAAACGTTTGTAAAAGTCACGAAGCTGTTTTTCAGAATCCGAAAGCTGACCGCCATCAAATTTGCCATCATTCATCCAGCGCTGGTGATTTGGAACTCCGATATAATCAAAAATAGATGTTCTTGAGCGTTTTCCGAAACCTGCATCTTCATTCCCTGCCTCTCCTACTTCTTGTCCGAAATAAATCATGGTTGGTGAAGTGCTTATTGTTGCCGAAACTACCATTAAAGGTTTTCCTCTTTCTGGCGTTCCCGCAAATTCTGGACTTGCTAAACGCTGTTCGTCATGATTATCTAAGAAATGAAGCATATTATGCTCAATATCGGCCATTCCGTTCTGAATTTTTGTTAATTCGTCAGGCGAAGATTGTCCACGAATGATATCTTTCAACTTATCATAAGTTTCTACTTTATCATACAAATAATCCATTTTTCCTAAGCGAATGTAATTTCGGTATTCATTCGGATTATATACTTCTGCCAATAAAAACGCATTCGGATTTTTCATTTTAATGGAAGAGTTCATATAGCTCCAGAATTCATACGGAACCATTTCTGCCATATCATAGCGGAATCCGTCAACACCTTTTGAAATCCAATATAAGGCAATGTCTTTAAACTTTTTCCAAGAATCTGGCACGTCTTTATCTTGCCAAAAAGCAAAATGTTCTTGATACGATTTCTGATCGAAAACAGCTGGAAGTTCAGGAAAATCTTTAGTTCCGTCTGGACGCACACCATAATTTACTTTTACCGTTTCGTACCAGTCGTTTTGGTCTGGCTTGAATTTTCGAGATCCATTTCCTGTCCATTTTGCAGGATTTTCGTCAAATTTTCCATCAATCAATGGGTTTTTCTCTCCATTCAAAGGAACATCTCCATCTGGAATTTCAAAATGCTGATTCGGAATATAGTAGAAATTATTGTCTCGCTTGTATTCAACAGTAACATTATCATCTGCGCCAAAATCTTTTACGCCAGCAGGATTTGATTTTCCTTCATATTTTCTAGCGATATGATTTGGTACAATATCAGTAATCACTTTTAAACCTGCAGCGTGTGTACGTTTTATTAGAGCTTCAAATTCTTCTAATCGTTTTGTGGGATCTACAGCCAAATCTGGATTTACATTATAATAATCTTTTACTGCATAAGGTGAACCTGCGCGACCTTTTACCACTTCTGGATCATCATTAGAAATTCCGTATGCTGTATAGTCGCGCACCAGAGCATGATGCGGAACTCCAGTATACCAAATATAATTGACACCTAAATCTTTTATTTCGTGTAAAGCTTTATCTGTAAAATCATTAAATTTTCCAACACCGTTTTCTTCAATAGTTCCCCACGGTTTGTTAGCTGTATTTTTATTTCCAAAAAGGCGCGTAAAAACTTGATACACTACAACTTTCTTTTCTGTTGCAGCAGATTCTTTTGCTGTACTCATTTTTAAATCTTTTGTTTTACAGCCTGAGAAAACAAGCATTACTAATACTACAGAAAGTATCTTTTTCATAAGAACATTTAACATAATTTTGATACTATTTTTTTCTGTAAATAAACAGATCAAAGACCAAGTTAAAACATCATAATTTTGTTCCGTAGAATTCAATTGCTCTTTTTTTTAATGGATTCATACTCCAATCTTCCCAAGTATTTTGATAAGGATCATATCCGCATTTCAAAGGTTTAGAATAATGATCTTCAGGCTCCTCTAGATACGCTCGACAATCCATGCAAACATGCCTAAATTCACAATCCTTACATATGCTAACTTGATCTTTATTTAAATTCCAAAAAAAAATAAAATCAGGATTTCTAATAATGTCTTTAAAATTTGAGCTAGCTATATTGCCAAATTTTTTTTTCATCGATGGGCAGTTCTTGATATTACCACGGCTATCAATTGCGATTTTTTTGTTCAAACATGTATTATTATTTTGAGATTCTAAATAAAACTCCTCATTAAAAACAAAATTACATTTCTTTACAATTCCACAAGAAATTGGCATAATAAGTTTTTCTACTATAAAATCAAAGCTAAGATTATTAACATTATTTTGTAAATCGGAGATATTGTTATCACATGAATGAAAAATAACGTTTATATATTTCTGTATCGAGAGATTTTTTTTAATTAAGTAAGAGTACAACTCGTCACTAAAACTAATTACGAAAGAAATTTCCTCAATAAATGAATCATTTAACAATTCACATTTTTTTAAAACATTTTCCAAAACAGTAACAGAAATATCTGTACAAAATCTTATCTGTAAGTATTTTATTTTACAATCAATAATCTGTTTACAAATAATAGAACTAAGATTAAAATCATTCTCTAAATCAATTATAAGATAATTTATATCATTTGGTGAGGCGAATTCCCGATTATCGTATTCAAAATTTTGAAACTCTTTTAACGAATTACAATAAAAACCTAATTTATTATTTATCAAAAAATCAAGGTACTCTTCTAATATTTTTTTATTATCAAGTGAAATTTCTTGCAACATTTTTTCAATGTTTATACCTAAATTTGACGACAGTAAATCAAACAAGCTATTTGGTACAAACCTTATGAAATCCCTTCTTGAATCAAACATTAATGTTCGATTATAACCTTTTACGATTTTTACAGAACTAAATAATTTTAAATATTTCATAAAAGTGTATATGGTTTGTTTGATCTTACAATTACAACTTTTGTCTTAGAAATACTTTTATTGTCAGATAATAAAACTTGGCTCATGTTTTGTTTCTCGACCTTAATCCACTTTTGCAAACTTGTGACATTTTTTAAAGTTTTCATTTTTTACAATAATTTAGCAATTTCTTTTTCAATATTATAATTTCCATAATAACTAACATTATTAAAAACACCTAGAGGATTAATTTCCAAAAAATAGAAATTATTATCTGTAGAATATATCCAATCAACCGAACCACTATTTAAATTTAATAACGTAGCTAACTTAACAATCTTACTTTCTAAATCAGCAGGTATTTGAAAGTTTGTAATATGATTTGAATTAATAATTCTATTATCAATTATAGAATCTTGATTTTCCTGTGAAAATATTGCAATGGACCAAAATCTGTTTTTTATAAAAAATGTCCTAATTTCGTATTTTTTATCTACTTTAACTTGTAGCAGTGATGGAACAAAATTATCCGACATTTTTTCAAAAAGATTAATTTCCCTAGTATAATTGAGATACAAATCATCTTTCGAATAGAAAGGTTTTATCTCCCCAATAGATTTAGTAATTAATTGCTTCTTTTCGTGTAATAACCTACAAACGTTATCTTTCGAAGATGTAATAAAACTTTCAGGAATTTTTAATCCAATCTCATTCGCTAAAGTTAACACTTCCAACTTATTAACCTCATAATGAGCAATATTTCCAATTAAGCAAATTGCTTTTTTCTCTATTAGGAAGTGCAGAAAAAATCTTAGCTTGTTCCATTCATTTGCATTATAATCAATAATAAATTTACTTTCATCTTTATCTGTATTGATTTGATAATTTAAAGTTCCATTTTTGTAAAAAACACTACTTATAGAATGAAGGTTGATTTTAACGTTATTAATTTCAAATTCATAAAACTCATTTAAAAGATCGAAATTTACTTTATTTATATAACTATTCTCATCAATCCTGATAAATTCTTTTTCATAATACATAAGCCACTTACATATATTATCTGTAGATTGATCTTTTTGTCCATTTATTACTAATATCATATAAAATCCAAAAGATAATGAAAAAACAATTTCATGTCTTTTCATTATCTCGTTTAGATAAACTTATTTTAAACTGCTCTTACATTTGCATACTGAATGTGACCATTTCCAAAATCACAATCTGATGTATATGAAAGTGTTTGACTTCCATATGTAAAAGTACCTGCTCCAGTATTATCAACTGGCGGATAACCACCTTTAACACTCGTTAATTCATCATTATTTAATGAAAAATCTTTAAAGCTTTGTAAATCCTGCATAATTTTGTTTTTAAGTTATTTCTTACTCTTTTGAAGGTTTTTCAGCTACACCTCTTATTATCAAAACAATATTATCAAAAACATTTCTTACAAACAAGCAAAAAAAAAAAAAAAAACATATTAATTTTTTTTTAAATTTCTAGACAAATTCAGTAAATCATGGATAACAACAGGGGGGGATAAAAACTTTATGATTTTAAATTTCTCAGAAAGAAAATGATTTACCAAATTAATCTTAAATCACCTTTAAATTGTAACCTTTTTTATAAATTTGACAAAAATTTAATCAGTTGAAGAAATCACTCTTTTTCATATTTTGTTGTCTGTTTTTAAGTTCGCATTTAATTTCTGCACAAGCCAAAAAGAAGACGCAAACTCCTAAAACCATCATAGTCGAAAATGCTGATTGGTCGTCAGTCGATCAAAATGCTGTACCAGATGCTGTTTTACTATCAGGAAATGTAAAAATAACTCACGATGGTGTGGTTTTAACTTGCAATAAAGCCTATTTTTTTCAAAAAGAAAATTATCTAAAAGCATTCGGAAATGTACAATTAGTGCAGGGAGATACTTTGTTCTTAAATAGTAAATATGCCGAATACAGCGGAAATGAAAAAAAAGCTTTCGCTAAAGGAGATGCAGTTCTAACTTCTCCAGATGCCACTTTACGTACCGATACCATCAATTTTGATCGAAATATCCAAGAAGCATTTTACAATACTAAAGGAACAATTGTAAACAAAGACAATACTTTGGTAAGTAAATCTGGAAGATATTACGTGAAAGAAAAGAAATTCCAGTTTTTGACTGAAGTTACAATTACAAATCCAAAATATGTGATTAAGTCCAATCACTTGGATTATTATAGTAATTCTGGACATACGTATCTTCTTGGCCCTTCAACTATTACGAGTAAAGCCAATTATATTTATACCGAAAAAGGTTTTTATGATACGAAGAAAAATTTAGCACATTTTCTGCGAAGATCTTATATCAAATACGACGACCGACTTATAGAAGGCGATAGTTTATATTACAATCGAAATATTGAATTTGCATCGGCTACGCGAAATGTAAAAATTACCGATTCGATTAATAAAGGAATTGTAAAAGGACATTATGCAGAGCTTTATAAACTGAAAGATTCGATGTTTGTAACCAAAAGAGCGGTAGCGATTAATTTGGTTGAAAATGATTCGGTTTACATTCACGGAAAAAAATTATTGGTAACAGGAAAAGAGGGCGAGCGAATTCTGCGTGCTTTTAACAATGTTCGTTTTTATAAAACGGATATGAGCGGTAAATGCGATTCTATACATTCGGATTCTAAAATCGCTTTGACAAAATTGATCGGAAATCCGATTTTGTGGAATGGCGAAAACCAAATTACAGGAGATGTAATGCACTTAATTGGCGACAATACAACAAGAAAAATTGACTCTTTAAAAGTCCTCAATAATACTTTTGTTCTCTCCAAGGATACGCTCGGAACGGGTTATAATCAGGTCAAGGGACTCAATTTGTTTGGAAAATTCCGGGATGGAAAACTCCATGATGTTGATGTAATCAAAAATACTGAAGTCATTTATTATATGCGAAATGATACCAATGAACTAATCGGAATCAATAAAAATGTTAGCAGTAAAATCAATATGATTTTGGAGAATAATGCTATAGAAACCATTACTTTCTTCAATAAAGTTGATGGTGATATTTTTCCAGAAGACGAACTCCCAGAAAATGCTAGAAAACTGCGAGGAATGAACTGGCGAGGTGCCGAAAGAATAAAGTCGAAAGATGATATTTTTACCGATGAAGATAACGAACTGAATGAAAAACTGATTAAAGAAGGAAAAGAACAGGAAGAAAAAGGTAAAAATATTCCGCTAAAAGTCAGGAAGGAAACTTTGAATTACGACAAGAAGAATCCAGCTGCTAAGAGTAAGAAATAGTGGTCAGTGTACAGTTTTTTTTAGTGTTCAGCTTAAACTTAAATAAGTAAATACTGTACGCTAAAACCTTAGGATATTAGCAACTTTAAAAAAGTCAACCTAAGCATAAAGTAAAAAAAAAATTAGTATCTCAGAACCTTAGTGCCTTTGAAGCTTAAAAAAAAAGTTAACCTAAGCGTAAAGTTAAAAAACCTTAGATCCTTAGTACCTTTGCGACTTTGAACCTTTAAGAAAAAATGAATCCAGATTTTATAAAATACCAAGCGCAAACTTCTCCTTACCCACTCGGAATGGAAGTTTCGCATGCCATTGGCTCTTACATATACGACACAAACGATAAGAAATATTTAGATTTTGTTGCCGGAGTTTCGGCTTGCACTTTAGGACATCAGCATCCGAGAGTCAATCAGGCGATAAAAGATCAGTTGGACAAATATTCTCACGTAATGGTTTACGGAGAATATTCACAAAGTCCAGCCGTTCAATATTGTAAAATGATGGCTTCACTTCTTCCAGAATCTTTAAATAAAACCTATTTGGTAAATTCTGGAACAGAAGCGATTGAAGGCTCGCTAAAACTGGCAAAACGAGTTACAGGCCGTAGCCAGCTTATTTCTTGTCACAACGCTTATCACGGAAACACAATGGGATCTATGAGCGTTATGGGATTTGAAGAACGAAAACAAGCTTTCAGGCCTTTGCTTCCAGATGTTGATTTTATCACTTTCAACAGCGAAGAAGATTTACAGAAAATAACCACTCGAACTGCAGCCATTCTTTTAGAAACCATTCAAGGAGGAGCTGGATTTATTCAGCCAGAAAACAATTTCTTGGAGAAAGTTCGCAAACGCTGCGATGAGGTTGGAGCTTTAATGATTGTCGACGAAATTCAGCCTGGTTTTGGAAGAACAGGAAAACTTTTCGGTTTCCAAAATTATGACGTAGTTCCAGACATCGTTGTTATGGGAAAAGGAATGGGTGGCGGAATGCCTGTTGGAGCGTTTACAGCTTCTTCTGAAAAAATGGATCTTTTAACAGAAAATCCGAAATTAGGACATATTACGACTTTTGGAGGTCACCCTGTCATTGCGTCAGCTTGTTTGGCTACTTTGCAAGAATTAACTGAAACAAATTTAATGGCAGAAGCGCTTGAAAAGGAAAAACTCTTCAGATCACTTTTGGTACATCCTTTGATTACAGAAGTTAGAGGAAAAGGATTAATGCTTGCCGCGATGACAGAATCGGCAGATATTACAAACGAAGTCATTTTAACCTGTCAAGACAGAGGACTTATTTTATTCTGGCTTTTATTTGAAGGATGCGCGATACGAATCACACCACCTTTAACGATTTCTGAAGAGGAAATTAGAGAAGGCTGCGCTATTATTTTAGACGTTATGGATGAGATAATAAAAAAGAACAACAAATAGAATTCAAAATTATTTTGAGCGCAGTTTCAACAAAAACGACAGAAAATAATACTCAATTTATATTTCATTAAAATCTTTCTGCCTAAATAAAAAAAGAATAAAACTGAAGTTAATCCTTTAATAATAAAGGATATTTCTTCCTAAAATAGAATAAAAAACGCCATATTTTGTTAATTAAATTGTTCAAAACAATTAATTTCTTATCCTTACAACAATTATATGGTTGCCTAAATTTATAACAGGCTAATTTCAAATATACGAAGTATGCAATTAAGCAACGAAGAAGAAGATTATAACCTATCCCTATCCAAATTTGAGTCGATGTTAAAAACCAACAAAGTACTCTTTTTTGATTCTGAAGAATTCGAAGAAATAATTCTTCATTATTTAGACATAGGCAAGGCTAATTTAGCAAAAAAGGCCTTAAAACTTGCATTAGACCAGCATCCAAAATCTACAGGCTTAAAATTAGTACAAGTAGAAATGCTAGTTTATGATGACAAACTCGATATCGCTGAAAAGCTTTTGAATGAGTTGTACGCAATTGAACCCAACAACGAGGAAATCTACATCCAAAAAGCCAATATCTGTTCAAAAAGAGATCAGCATGAAAAAGCAGTTGAACTGTTAAAAATTGCACTTCAGTATACTGATGATTATGCAGATGTATACAATTTGATTGGTATGGAATATCTTTTTATGGATAATCTAGAATTGGCAAAAGAAAGTTTCATCAAATGTCTTGAAGAAGATTTAGAAGATCAGTCTGCGCTTTATAATGTAGTGTACTGTTTTGAATTTTTAGATCAAAATCAAGAAGCGATTGTTTATTTGAATGAATACATCAACAGAAATCCTTACAGCGAAATTGCTTGGCATCAGCTTGGACGTCTTCATTATGGCGTAAAAGAATATGAAAATGCTATTCGCGCTTTTGATTATGCAACGCTGATTGATGATGAATTTTTAGGCGCTTTTATGGAAAAAGCAAAAGCTTATGAGCGTCTGAAAAAATACAACGAAGCAATTGAAAGCTATAACAGAACTATCGAATTGGATGATGCGACTTCGTACGCGCTTCTTCGAATTGGAAAGTGTTATGAAAAACTTGGTAATTTAGCGAAAGCAATTCAATACTATAACCAAACGGTGCACGAAGATCCGCTTTTAGACAAAGGCTGGATTGCGATTACAGATTTTCATCTTCGCCAGAAAAACTATCAGAAAGCTTTGTTTTTTGTGAATAAAGCTTTGGCAATCGACAATCAGAATCGTTTGTACTGGAAAAGATATGCTACGATCAACAAACAAATGAATTTCTTTGAAGAAGCCGAATTTGGTTTTAGAAAAGCAGTTGAATTTGGAGATTACGCACTAGACACTTGGTTATTCTGGGTTGATATCCTTCAGTTTTTAGGTGAATTTGAAACGGCTATCCAAACTTTATTGCAAGCGACAGAATATTTTCCAGAAGAAAATGAAATCGAATATCGTTTGGCTGGATTGTATTTTATGATTCAAGACAACACAAAAGCTAAATTTCACTTAAGCAATGGTTTACGCCTAAATTTTGACAATTATATTTTAATAGAAGATTTGTTTCCTGTAGTTTGGGCAAAAAAAACAGTAAAAAATTATATAGAAAAACATCGTAAATAAGAATGGTTGATATTTTATTAAGAAGACGTTTTGGATTATTAGGACGCAACATAAGCTACTCTTTTTCAAAAGGTTATTTTACAGAAAAATTTAATAATGAAGTTTTTGCTGGCAACAGCTATGAGAATTTTGACATATCTGAGATTAATTATTTCACTGAGTTAATTAAAAACAATCCTGATTTAAAAGGATTAAACGTTACAATTCCGTACAAAGAACAAGTTATACCTTTTCTAGATAAACTATCAAAAAAAGCTGCTCTAATTGGCGCTGTCAATACTATCAAATTTACTAAAAGTGGCAAGTTAAAAGGTTATAATACTGATTATTACGGATTTAAAAAATCGCTAAAACCACTATTAGAACCACATCACAGAAAAGCACTTATTTTAGGAACAGGCGGAGCTTCTAAAGGTGTTGCTTTTGCTTTGGATGAATTGGATATTCCGTATACTTTCGTTTCTAGAGAAGCTAAAGAAAACATAATAGATTACGATTTGA
Source organism: Flavobacterium ustbae (assembly GCF_003946915.1). Lineage (GTDB taxonomy): Bacteria > Bacteroidota > Bacteroidia > Flavobacteriales > Flavobacteriaceae > Flavobacterium > Flavobacterium ustbae. The sequence goes on along the minus strand of NZ_RPOC01000002.1, from coordinate 307,809 downwards.
TTAATGCTACTACTTTTGACAATTTTCAAATTATAATCAATTGCACGCCAGTTGGAACAAGTCCAAATATCGAAGCTTGTCCAAACTTACCTTATGAGTTTTTTACAGAAAAGCACATTGCATACGACTTAATCTATAATCCGGCAGAAACTACTTTCTTACGAAAAGCAAAAGAAAAGGGAGCTGTAATTAAAAACGGGCACGATATGCTTATTTTTCAGGCTGAAAAAGCTTGGAAAATATGGAACAAATAAAATAAATAGCAAAAAATAAAATGTTAACGTATTTTTTGTATTTTTAATCCACTAAATAACAGGTGGTTATGAATAAAATACAATTACTTAGCATTTTATTTTTTTTGATTACCGGTAGGCTCTTTGCACAAGATACTATACCTAAAAATAGTCCTTTCTCTGAACCGCGCTACCATTATTTCCTCAAAACGCTTCTTTTTTTTGATGAATATCTAGACACAGACAATGGCTCTTTTAACACCACTCAAGTTCGAGTCTTACTTCCTGTGGGTAACAAAGCTTGGAATTTACGTTTTGATCTTCCGCTAATTTCTGCCAATACCAATTCGATAAACAAAACTGCTATAGGCGACGTTGGTATGGGAGTAAGTTATATACCGTTTATGAAAAATAATAACGGAATTGCACTACGTACTAGAGTTTATGGCAATACTGCATCTGACCCGAACTTTGGATCTGGAAAATGGGTCGTTATGCCTGCAGTAATTTACGGAAAGTATCTTTACCCCAAAAAGCTTTTATGGCTCTCTACGTTAGAATATCAAGCGAGTTTTGCCGGAGCAAATAGCCGCAACGATATAAGCGTCACAGTATTAGAAAATGTTGTTCTATACTTTTTTGGCAAAAACTGGATTGCAGCAGATGTAGCATTTCGTTATAATGATGTTTTGCAAGGTTTTCAGAATAATGCTTTCGTTGAATTTGGACGAAAAATTACACCTACCAATTTGGTTTACATTCATCCAAGTGCTGCTTTTGGAGGTCAAAAAACATACAATTTAGGTCTTGAAGCAGGAATTCTGGTTTTGTTCTGAATTTCATTTATACTACTTAAAGGCTATATATACTGCGATATTAAAACACATTGTCTAAAAAAAATAGCAATCCAAAATTTAAATTTATAATAATAAATCATCCTAAAATCGTTTAACCTATTTTCAAATGGTTCTCAATAATAAGAATTTGATCGTAAAAAGAGCATAAACAAAGGATTTATTTTGTATTTAGAAACACCTTTACTATCTTTCGCACTGTTTAAAATAAAAACCTTATACATTTTTAAAGATGTTAGAAGAAAAGAATGATAACCTGCATGAAGCAGACGGAAAATCTGGAATCGAAATAAATGATTCTGTAACAAATGAAGCAATTGAAATATCAGATTCTGAAATTTTGACCGAAGATCTAGTGTCAGAAACTGAAAATGAATCTGAAGAACAAGAAAATGCTCATCAAGAAGCATTAGATGTTATTACCAATTCAAATGCTGCTGAAAGTGAAGACGAAACGCTGAAGGAACGTCACGACATTCCTATGCAAGATTACAACACATTTTCGTTGGACGCTCTTGTTGATGAACTTAAAAAACTGGTTAATACAGATGCAGTGATGTCTGTAAAAGATCATATTGAAGAAATCAAAAAAGCTTTCTTGCTACAATATCATCATCTTATAGAGGAGAAAAAAGAAGAATTTTTAGCTTCTAATCCAGATCCAAATGAAGAGTTTGAATATCATCTGCCTCTAAAATCTAAATTTGACGAATATTATAATGTTTTTAGAGAAAAAAGAAATGCTCATTTTAAACATTTACAAACCAATTTAAAAACCAATTTAGAAAATCGTCTGGCTATTGTTGAAGAATTAAAAGAATTAATTAATCCGCAGGAAAACATAAAAGATACTCTTAAACATTTTAATGAATTAAGAGAAAGATGGAAAAATGCTGGAGCAATTCCGAAAGATAAATACAATCACGTTTGGAATAATTATCATTTTCACGTAGAAAACTTCTATGACTATCTTCATTTAGATCGTGAAGCTAGAGATTTAGATTTTAAACATAATTTAGAATTAAAGCAAAAAATAATAGCTCGTGTAGAAGAATTGGTAAATGATGCCGATGTAAATAAATCTTTCCGTGAATTACAGGATTTACACAGAATTTGGAAAGAAGAAATTGGACCTGTTTCTAAAGAGCATCGCGACACAATCTGGAATCAATTTAGTGAACTGACTAAGAAAATCCACGATAAAAGAGAAGTCTTATTTGAAAACCAAAGAGCAAACGAAGGCAGAAATCTTGAAATCAAAAAAGAGATTATTGCTAAAATCGAAACTCTTGGAACAGAAAAAGTAAATTCTCATTCGCAATGGCTACTACAAATTCAGAAAGTAGAAGATTTAAGAAATGAGTTTTTTGCTGCAGGAAAAGTACCATCTGAAGTAAATGAAGAAACTTGGGCCGCTTTTAAAACTGCTGTTAGAAACTTTAATGCCTTTAAAAATTCGTTTTACAAGGATATTAAGAAAGACCAAAACGACAATCTAAATAAAAAACTTGCTCTAGTTGCTAAGGCTAAAGAATTACAAGAAAGCACCGATTTTTCGGCAACAACTCCTGTAATGAAGCAGATCCAGGAAGAATGGAAACAAATTGGACATGTTCCTAAAAAATATTCAGATAAAATCTGGAAAGAATTTAAGGATGCATGCAACCATTATTTTGATAAGTTAAAAGAGCATAAGTCAGAAGAAAATGGCGAAGAAGTTGCTGCTTTTGATAACAAAAAAGCATATTTGGATGTTTTGAGAGCTTTCCAACTTACTGGAGATCACAAAACAGATTTAGATGCCATTAAAGCACATATTGAAGCTTGGAAAGCATTGGGCAAAGTTCCTTTCTCAAGAAGACATATCGAAGGAAAATTCAATAAAATATTAGATGCTCTTTTTGAAAAATTGAGTCTAAGCAAAAAAGAATCAGAAATGATGCGTTTTGCCAACCGTATTGACTCTTTATCTGATAGTAACGATACACGCAAATTAGATAACGAGAAAATCTTTATTATGCGTAAAATTGAAGAAGTTCAAAATGAAATTTTCCAATTAGAAAACAATATTCAGTTCTTTACCAATACTAAAAATGCTAAAAAAGAGAATTCAATTGTTACGGAAGTACGTAAAAACATTGCAATTCACAAAGAAAGTCTTGAGGTTTGGAAAGATAAATTGAAACAATTAAGAAACTTAGGACAGGAATAAATATAGAAAATTCCAAATTTTAAAAATTCCAAATTCCAATTGAATAAACGCAATTGGAATTTGGAATTTTATTTTTTTGTAAGTTTTAATTTCAAAGCTAACAAATTGATAAAGCTGAAATGCAAAATTTTAGGTATATTTGATAGATTACTACTATTTGATAATCACCTAATAACAAATCAATTATTAATTTTAATAGCTAAAAAATGAAATTTACAAGAAAAGCACACGCCAACTGGAAAGGAACCGGTATGGAAGGAACAGGAAAAATTAGTACACAAAGCACTACTTTAGATAATGCTCAACTTTCTTTTAAAACAAGATTTGCTGATGGTGTTGGGACAAATCCAGAAGAATTGGTTGCGGCTGCGCATTCGGGCTGTTTTACCATGCAATTAAGCTTTTTACTGAACGAAGGTGGTTTTACTGCAGATGATTTAACCACAGAAGCAACAGTAACTTTTGAAGACGGAACCATCACTTTAATTCATTTAGATTTAAAAGGTAAAGTTCCATCAATTTCTGCAGAAGAATTTGCTTCTACGGCAGCTAAAGCGAAAGAAATCTGTCCGATTTCAAAACTATTGAATACTACAATTACACTATCTGCTGAATTAATCAGTTAAAACCATAAAAAAACCATCAGCCCGCGGCTGATGGTTTTTTTATGGCTTTGAAACAAGAAGTATTACATTTTTGCTTTCAAAGCTTTAGCTTCAGCAGTCATTTCAAGAGCGCTGTAAACTCCAATTAGTGTTTTAGAAACATCCTCGTTTTTAGGATCTAACTCATTAGCTTTTTTAAGGTAAGGAATAACTCCTTTGAAAACAGCTTCTCTCTGTGCTTTTAAAACATCGTAACGTTTCATATCTTTAGCAGAAGTACCCAATTTGTTCATTTCGTCAATGATTGGTTTCTCAGCTTCCAATTTCAATGCTGCAAGATTCAAGTAAGCATTTGTATAGTTAGGATTGATTTCGATTGCTTTTAGATAATATTTCTCTGCATCAGCATTGTTTTTAGCTCCAGCACTAATTACTCCTAAGTTGAATACTAAATCAGCGTTGTTTGGATCTTTTTGTAAAGCCTCTCCAACTAATTGTTTGTATTTTTCGAAGTCTTTAGTTTCTAGGTACAAATTAGCTTCAGTCAAGATTAAAGAAGTATCTTCTGGGTTTGCCTTTCTAGCATCAGCGATTGCTTGCTTAGCATCTTCTGTACGCCCTTTTTGAACTAAAATCAACGCTAAGTTTTTATAGATTTCACCTCTTTTTGAAGGAACAGCTTCTGTTTTAGGTTTTTCGTGCGTTCCTAATTTAACAGCTAAATCTCTTTCTTTAGCATTAGCAAAATTATCATCGTTTCCGTTTGCTTTATTTGTAGCTAAATACGAAGTTCCTTTTCCAGAAAAGTTTATTTTTTTCAACTCTTCATACATAGGTAATGCAAGATCATAATCTTGTGAATTTACAGCTGTAGATGCTGCATAATACAAGTTGATAGTATCTTTTTTATCTAAACCATACGCTTCGTATAATTTTTTTGCCCCTTCTGCATTTTTATTTGCTTGTGTATCAGCAATTGCAGAATTAATCAACAATCCTTTGATGTTTGTAATTGATTCTGCTGCTTGAGTTGAATATTTTTGTTTTCCAGAAGCTTTTTCTACTTCAATTAATTTTTTGTAGCTATTTGCTGCAGCTAATAGATTTTTACTTTCTTCAACCTTTTTATTTGCTAGGTCAAGAAAAGCATTACCTTGAACAAAATAATACTGTGCCTGCTCTGCTTCTTTAGCATTTGCAACTAAGCTCTCAGCATCTTTTAGTATCGTAATAGCTCCTTGAGCATCACCACTTTTCAATGCCTTTTCAGCACTTTTAATTTGATCTTTTTGAGCAAACGTAGCTACAGAAATCAGTAACGCTGATGCTAGTATAACATATTTACTTTTCATAATAATATTTATTTGTATTTAATTTTCTCTTTTAATTATTCTTCAGATTCCTCTTCCTCTTCATCGGCATCTTCTTCATCCTCTACAACTTCATCATCAGAATCATCCTCATCCTCAACAACTGTGTCATCTTCTAAAACTTCCAAATCAGGCTTAATCCTTTCAATCCCAGATTCAATAACATTACCGTCTTCATCGACAACCACTTCTTCAACATCATCTTTCATTACAGTTGTAACAGCAGCAATAGAATCTTTTCCTTTTAGGTTAATCAATCTAACACCTTGAGTAGCACGTCCCATAACACGTAAATCTTCAATTGCCATTCTGATCGTTAATCCCGATTTATTGATAATCATTAAATCATCTGCATCTGTCACAGCGTTGATTGAGATTAAGTTACCTGTTTTCTCGGTGATATTAAGTGTTTTAACTCCTTTACCTCCACGGTTTGTAATTCTGTACACATCTTCTCCATCGTCATCAACTAATTTGGTACGTTTTCCGTATCCGTTTTCAGTTACAACAAGAATTTGTGATGTCGAAATATCATTTTTATCAACCGTAACCATTCCGATTACTTCGTCTTTATCATCTTTTAAGGTAATTCCACGAACTCCAGAAGCTGTTCTTCCCATCGGACGTGTTTTAGTTTCTTCAAAACGAACCAATTTACCAGATTTAACTGCTAATATAATTTGGCTTTCTCCGTTTGTCAATTGAGCACCAAGTAATTCATCACCTTCTTTAATTGTAATAGCAGCAACTCCATTTGCTCTTGGTTTAGAATATTTCTCTAAAGAAGTTTTCTTCACCTGACCTTGTTTGGTTACCATTACAAGATTGTGCGTATTGATATAGTCTTTGTCTTTTAAGTCTTGCGTACAAATGAAAGCTTTTACTTTATCATCACTTTCAATATTTACCAAGTTCTGAATTGCTCTACCTTTTGCGGTTTTACTTCCTTCCGGAATTTCATAAACACGCATCCAGAAACATTTTCCTTTTTGGGTAAAGAACATCATATATTGGTGATTAGTCGCAACGAACATGTGCTCTAAGAAATCCTGATCTCTTGTTCCGGCACTCTTCTGTCCAACTCCACCTCTATTTTGTGTTTTGTATTCTGATAAGTTAGTACGTTTGATATAACCTGCATGAGAAATGGTAATAACTACACTTTCATCTGCAATTAAATCTTCTATACTTACATCTCCTCCAGAATATTCGATTTTAGAACGGCGATCATCACCATATTTATCGCGAATTTCTGTAAGCTCTTCTTTTATCAAATCAATTCTTAAATTAACGTCTGCTAATAAAGCCTTCAAATGCTCAATTAACTTCATTAATTCTTCATACTCCGCTCTTAATTTATCTTGCTCCAGACCTGTTAACTGACGTAGACGCATCTCAACAATTGCACGAGCTTGAATATCTGATAATTTAAATCTTTCGATTAATTTCTCTCTTGCTTCGTCTGTGTTTTTAGACCCTCTAATTAACGCAATTACTTCGTCGATATTGTCAGAAGCAATGATTAACCCTTCTAAAATATGCGCTCTTTCTTCGGCTTTACGCAATTCAAACTGCGTTCTTCTTACTACTACATCATGACGGTGCTCAATAAAATAGTGAATCATATCTTTTAGATTCAACAATTGAGGACGCCCTTTTACTAATGCAATATTATTTACACTGAAAGAAGACTGTAACTGAGTGTATTTGTATAAAGTATTTAGAACTACGTTTGGCGTAGCATCACGCTTCAGGATGTAAACGATACGCATACCGCTTCTGTCAGACTCGTCACGAATATTGGCAATACCTTCGATTTTTTTATCGTTAACCAAATCAGCAGTACGCTTGATCATTTCGGCTTTGTTAACCTGATATGGAATTTCAGTAACGATAATACATTCTCTTCCGTCAACTTCTTCAAAACCAACTTTAGCACGCATTACAATACGCCCTCTACCGGTTTTAAAAGCTTCACGAACGCCCTCATATCCATAAATAATACCTCCCGTTGGAAAATCAGGAGCTTTGATATGAGTCATTAATTCATCTACTTCAATATCATTATTATCAAGATACGCCAAAGTACCATTGATAACTTCAGTTAAATTGTGTGGTGGCATATTAGTCGCCATACCAACTGCAATACCTGTTGCTCCGTTTACTAATAAAGTAGGAACTCTTGTTGGCATTACTTTTGGCTCATATATTGTATCGTCAAAGTTCAATTGAAAATCAACTGTTTCTTTTTCGATGTCGGCCATAATCTCTTCAGAAATTTTGCGCATTCTGGCCTCCGTATAACGCATTGCTGCAGGACTGTCTCCATCGACAGAACCAAAGTTACCCTGTCCGTCAACTAACAAATAACGCATACTCCATTCCTGCGCCATACGTACCATTGCATCATAAACAGAGGTATCACCATGGGGGTGGTACTTACCAAGAACCTCCCCTACGATTCTCGCAGACTTTTTGTGGGCAGATCTCGATGTTACACCTAAATCATACATTCCGTAAAGAACTCTTCGATGCACTGGTTTCAAGCCATCTCTAACATCAGGAAGTGCTCTCGATACAATTACTGACATCGAATAATCGATGTAAGCTGACTTCATTTCATCCTCTATGTTAATAGGAATTAACTTTTCTCCTTCAGACATAAGTTGTTATATTAAATAATTATATTAGTTATCAAAGCGTGCCAAGATACGTTTTTTTGAAATTTTTTCAGCTATTTCCTTACACTTATTTCAATGATTTATTAACAACTTTATTTTGGCTTTTAGTTAATAAATTAAGCGTTTTTTAACTGTTTTATTGTCTTTTTTTTCGTCTATTAGCTGACAGGAGATTCTGAAGGGTACGGTTTTTGTTTTTAAAACTGTAATTCACTAAATTTACAATACCAATTATATATTATGGATGATAATTTTTCACCAAGAGTAAAAGATGTTATTACGTACAGTAAGGAAGAGGCTCTTCGATTGGGTCATGACTTTATTGGTACAGAACATCTTATGCTAGGTATTTTAAGAGATGGTAACGGAAAAGCTATTCATATACTTAACAACCTAGCTGTCGATTTAGATCATTTACGCAGAAAAGTAGAAATACTGAGCCCAGCCAACTTGAGCGTTGAAGTAAATGCAGAAAAGAAAAACCTTCATCTTACCCGACAGGCCGAAAGAGCCCTGAAGACCACTTTTCTTGAAGCAAAAGTATTTCAAAGTTCATCGATAAGCACGGCACATTTGCTATTGTGTATCTTACGAAACGAAAACGATCCAACAACCAAGCTATTGAATAAACTGAAAATAGATTATGACGTAGCTAAAGAACAGTATTTAAATATGACTCCAAACGAAGAAGAATTCTTAGAAAACTTGCCAAGAAACGAATCGTACAATGACGATTCAGGACAAGATGACAGTCTTAAAGAAAGCAGTTTTAATAATCCCGCCAATAAGTCAAACAAAAAATCTAAGACACCAGTTTTAGATAATTTTGGGAGAGATTTAACAGAAATGGCCGAGGAAGGAAAACTAGATCCAGTTGTAGGACGCGAAAAAGAAATTGAACGTGTTTCTCAAATTCTAAGCCGTAGAAAAAAGAACAATCCGCTTCTTATTGGAGAACCTGGAGTTGGTAAATCTGCTATTGCAGAAGGACTTGCTTTACGTATTATCCAAAAGAAAGTTTCTCGTATTCTTTTCAACAAACGTGTTGTAACTCTAGACTTGGCTAGCTTAGTTGCCGGAACAAAATACAGAGGACAATTTGAAGAAAGAATGAAAGCCGTGATGAACGAGCTGGAAAAAAACGATGATATTATTCTTTTTATTGATGAAATCCATACTATTGTAGGTGCTGGAGGAGCAACAGGCTCACTTGATGCTTCAAACATGTTCAAACCTGCTTTAGCAAGAGGAGAAATTCAATGTATTGGCGCTACTACTCTTGATGAGTACAGACAGTATATTGAAAAAGACGGAGCTTTAGAAAGACGTTTCCAAAAAGTAATTGTAGAACCAACTTCTGTTGAAGAAACGATTGCAATCTTGAACAACGTAAAAGACAAATACGAAGATCACCATAACGTAACGTATACGCCAGAAGCTATTGAAGCCTGCGTTAAACTGACAAACAGATATATGTCTGAGCGTTTCTTACCAGACAAGGCGATCGATGCAATGGACGAAGCTGGTTCTCGCGTGCATATTACTAACATTGATGTTCCGAAACAAATTTTGGATTTAGAACGTCAGCTGGAAGAAGTGCGCGAAATGAAAAATATGGTTGTTAAAAAACAAAAATATGAAGAAGCAGCCAAACTTCGCGATGATGAAAAACGTATTGAAAAAGATCTAGCTTTAGCTCAAGAACAATGGGAAGAAGATTCTAAAAACAACCGTATTGAAGTTACAGAAGATAATGTAGCCGATGTTGTTTCAATGATGACTGGAATTCCTGTAAACAGAATTGCGCAAACAGAAAGCAACAAATTGGCACATTTACCTGAATTAATTCAGAATAAAGTAATTGGGCAAAATGAGGCAGTTCTAAAAATTGCACGTTCTATTCAGCGTAACAGAGCTGGACTTAAAGATCCAAACAAACCAATTGGTTCGTTTATTTTCTTAGGGCAGACTGGTGTTGGTAAAACACAATTGGCTAAAGTTTTAGCCAAAGAATTATTTGATTCTGAAGATGCTCTTGTTCGTATAGACATGAGTGAATACATGGAGAAATTTGCGATCTCTCGTTTAGTTGGAGCGCCTCCAGGATATGTTGGATACGAAGAAGGAGGTCAATTGACTGAAAAAGTTCGTAGAAAACCATATTGTGTGGTTCTTTTAGATGAGATCGAAAAAGCACATCCAGATGTATTCAATATGATGCTTCAAGTTTTAGATGATGGATATTTGACAGATAGTTTAGGTCGCAAAATTGACTTTAAAAACACTATCATTATCATGACATCTAATGTTGGTGCGCGTCAGTTAAAAGATTTCGGACAAGGTGTTGGATTCGGAACAGCTGCAAGAACAGCTCAAGCTGATGAAAACTCAAAAAGCATTATCGAAAACGCTTTGAAGAAAACTTTTGCTCCTGAATTCCTAAACAGAATTGATGACGTAATTGTATTTAATGCATTAGAAAAAGCTGATATTGATTTGATTATCGAAATCGAATTGAAAAAACTATATTCTCGTATTGCAGAGTTAGGCTACAAATTAAGTTTAACTGACAAAGCAAAAGCATTTATCGCTGAGAAAGGTTTCGACAAACAATTTGGAGCACGTCCTTTAAAAAGAGCAATTCAAAAATATGTTGAAGATTTGTTAGCTGAAGAAATCATTACTTCGAAAATACATTCTGGTGATGAAATCTGGATGGATTTAAAAGAAGATTCTCAAGAATTATCTGTTGAAATTCATAAAGCTGAAGAACCGACTAATCAATAAATTAGTCAAAAATTATAACACTAATAACTTGCCCGTTACGTTTTCATAACATAACGGGCATTTTTTTTTGTAAAAATCACTATCTTTAGTAAAAGCAAATAGCTATTTTTGAATTTTAATACTATAATAAAGAAACAATATATGCTTCAAAACAAAGTCATTTTAGGCAGCGAAGAATGGTGCTCATTTCCAGAACTAGGAATCCCGACAATCAAGGCTCGTGTGGATTCTGGCGCTAAAACTTCGGCAATGCACGCATTAAACATAGCTCCTTTTATAAAAAATGATGCCAATTGGGTTAAATTTGATATTAATCCGATTCAGAATAATATTAAAACTATTATTCACTGCGAAGCTCCGCTGGTCGATAAGAGAATTGTGAAAAGTTCTAGCGGTTTTAGAGAGCATCGCTACGTCATTCAGACCAGTTTAAAAATTGGCGATGCAAAATGGCCTATCGAAATGACTTTAACCAATCGCGATTCTATGGGTTTCAGAATGCTTTTAGGGCGCGAAGCTATGAGCGGAAGGGTTTTGGTAGATCCAGAACAGAAATACCTATTAGGACAGCCTACAGCAGAATCACTTAAAGAATTATATCAGAACTCTGAAAAAGCAAGTTCTGGCTTAAGAATTGGTGTTTTAGCCAGCAATCCAGAGCTTTACAGCAATAAAAGAATTATGGAAGCCGGCGAAATGCGCGGACACGAAATGCATTTTTTGAATATCAAAGAATGCTATATGAAATTGGATGCCAAAACTCCAGAAATTCATTATAGAGGCGGAAAGATTTTAAATCAATTTGATGCTATTATTCCGAGAATAAGACCGAGCATTACATTTTACGGCTGTGCGCTTACCCGTCAGTTTGAGGCTTTGAAGGTTTTTTGCTTGAATTCGGCAACTGCTATTACGCAATCTAGAGACAAACTATATTCCTTACAGTTACTTTTAAATAGCGGTATCGACATTCCGACAACGGGATTCGCCAATTCTCCGCTTGATACAGACAATTTAATTAAAATGGTGGGCGGTTCACCTTTAATTGTAAAATTATTAGAAGGAACGCAAGGAAAAGGCGTTGTTTTAGCCGAAACCAAAAAAGCTGCAGAAAGTGTTATTAATGCTTTTAAAAGTTTAAATGCTAACATCTTAGTTCAGGAATTTATTAAAGAAGCCAACGGAAAAGACATTCGTTGTTTTGTGATAGATGGAAAAGTAGTTGCAGCAATTCAGCGTGAAGCTATGCCAGGCGAATTTAGAGCTAATATTCACCTTGGTGGAACGGCTTCTGTTATCAAAATAACTCCTGAAGAGAAAAAGATCGCCATAAAAGCCGCGAAAGCAATGGACTTAAAAGTGGCCGGAGTAGATATTATTCGCTCTTCTAAAGGCCCGCTATTATTAGAAGTAAACTCTTCTCCAGGCCTTGAAGGAATCGAAGGCGCAACCAATAAAGATGTTGCCGGAGAAATGATTAAAGCGATTGAAAAGAATTTCAAATTATAATTAAGTTCATTTAAACTTAATTCAGCATAAATATTTTAGCAGCTTTGTCAAAGTTTTAAAACTTTGACAAAGCTTTTTTATTTAACTTTAAAATAAAAAATATGGCTTTTCCCTATCTAGATATTGTTTTAAGAAGTATCGCTGTTTATTTTTTCATGACAATTGCTTTGAGAGTATTCGGCAAAAAAGAGCTTTCCCAATTAAACACCGCCGATGTAATTCTGATTTTACTTATTAGCAATTCCGTTCAAAACGCTATGGTTGGCCCAGACACAAGTTTAATTGGAGGCTTGGTAGCCGCTTTGGTTTTATTCATCATCAATTACATTATAAAAAAACTGATCCGCAGATATAAAACTATTAGCGATTTACTATTAGATAAACCTCAAGTTCTAGTTCATGATGGGAAATTAGACTTTCAAACCTTAAGCAGACTCGATATTTCTGACGAAGAATTAAAAGAAGCTATGAGAGAACACGGCATCGAATATTTCAAAAATATAAAACTGGCCATGCTCGAAATTGACGGAACAATAAGTATTATTTCTGAAGATCAAAAAAATCTAAAACAGACGCATTATAAACGCAAGCATAATCGTAAAAACCTTCAAAAGTCTTGATACGGTATGCGATTAATTTTTAATAACCCTAACAGCTGCCATTCCATCAATAAAATTATCTGCTTTATCGTATTTTGGTTCAACAATTTCTTCGCCTTCTTTATTAATAAAACCGTATTTTCCATTTAGTTTAATTGCTGCAATTCCATCTTTAAAAGATTCGATCCAATCATATTTAACTGGAGAAATTTCTTTTCCTTCTTTATTAATCAGACCGTATTTATTATTCAATTTCATTTGAATCAGGTCATTATTTACAACCATGAAATCATATTTTACTGGCGCTATTTCTTTTCCTTCATTATCCAAAACGCCATATTTATCACCTAGCTTTACAATCGAAACACCATTCATAAAATAAAAATTCATATCGTACTCAACAGGAATTACCATTTTACCATCTTCATTAATCACTCCGTATTTACCATTAGATTCTACAATTGCAACGCCTTCTTTAAAATTCTGCACACGATCGTATATTGGTGGAATAATTTCTTTTCCGATCTGATCCACAATTCCATATTTAGCATTCAATTTTACAACAGCAAATCGATCCGAAAAATTACTTATCTCCTCATACTTTGGATTAATCTCATCACCTACAACATCTATAAATCCCCATTTTTCATTCTTTTTTACGGCAATTATTTCTGGAGACAACGTTTTTGTTTCTTCATATTTTTTAGTCAACAACACATCAGATGATTTAACCAAATAGTGTGGCTTGGTATTTTTATTATTGATTATAATCCAACTTTGTTTGTTTATTATCTTATCATTCGTACAGCGAACAACTTCTTTGCCTGTTTTGTCGACTAAACCAAATTTACCATTGAGCTGCACTACAGCAAAACCATTTATAAATGTCTCAAGACCGTCATACTTGCAAGGAACTATCTCTTTACCAGTTTGATCTACAAAACCATATTTAAAAGATGTATTATTAGATTGAGCAAAACTGTTTTGTACAGCCAGCAATAAAAACAGCAGGATTAATTTCTTCATACTAAAATATTAACTTCTTCAAAAATCGACAAAATATACTGTATTTACAAAAGCTTTTGTCGTTTCATTTTAAAACAAATTAAAATAAAAAAACCGATTTCAGATTGAAATCGGTTTTATATATTGGAATATGATTTATTTAAATAAACACACTTAAAATAAAGTAAACTAAACCTGCTAATAAAGCTGAAATTGGAATAGTCAAAATCCAAGCCCAGATTAAACTTACGGTAACTCCCCAGCGAACTGCAGAAACACGTTTTGTTAATCCAACACCAATAATAGATCCTGTAATGGTGTGTGTTGTACTTACTGGAATTTTTAAGTGTTCTGTAAAGTAAAGTGTTAAAGCTCCCGCAGTCTCTGCTGCAACACCTTCAAACGAACTTACTTTTGTGATTTTAGATCCCATTGTTTTTACAATTTTCCATCCACCGCTTAAAGTACCAGCTGCAATTGCAGAATAACATGCCAACGGAATCCATCCTGGCATAACACCTTTAATTCCAGCATCTTCATTTGGTAAAACCACATCAAGCCATTCAGCCATGTGTACACCTGGATTTGTATTGATATAAACTGCTACAGCTGCAGCAATAATACCCATTACTTTTTGAGAGTCATTTCCTCCGTGACCTAAACTAAATGCCGCAGAAGATAACAATTGCATTTTCTTTAAAGCAGCATCCGCCTGATGAAGATTTAAACTGCTGAATATTAAACAAAATGCACTAACAGTTAGAATAATAAAGGCTACTAAAAACCATTTAATATTATGAGAATCAAACACTACGCTCCAAAAATGAGATTCAAAACGAGGTTTACCATGCTCTAAAATTTCTTCGTAAGAAACCATTTGGTAGTATACGAAAACAATCGTAGCGATCATTAAAGCTACAGTAAAGATTTTAGGCCAAATATTTTTACGAGAAGCATTTAAAAGCCAGATCGAAATTAAATAAGAGGCTAATGCTCCAATTAATGGTGCCAAAACAATAAACGCAATAATGATAAGAACCCCAGACGGCATTCCGCCATCTTTTCCGGCTTTATACCAGCTTACAATTTCATACCAATAATGTGTTGCGCCATCTTCTCCAACATATCCAGAAAAACCATGAACTGCGATAGCATGCGCTACAGCCGCTCCAGCAAAACCTCCAATAAGTGTATGCGAAGAACTTGAAGGAATTCCTAACCACCAAGTCAATAAATTCCAACAGATTGCGGCAATAACTCCGGCTAAAATTACAACTAGGTTAATTTCCATGGTATGCGCTGTTTTAGCAACAGTATCCGCAACACCAAATCCGAAAACCCAATAAGCCAGAAAGTTAAAAAATGCTGCCCAGACCACGGCCTGAAAAGGTGTCAAAACCTTTGTAGCAACAACAGTCGCTATAGCATTTGCCGCATCATGAAAACCATTGATGTAATCAAAAATTAAGGCTAATACTATAATTAATATAAGTAGCGTCATAAAATTATAACTTCAGATTGAAAAAATTGAATTAAGAATGTTTTACAGAAATAGATTCTAGTATGTTCGCAACACTCTTACATTTGTCTGTTGCTGATTCTAAAACAGATAATACTTCTTTATATTTAATAATATTTTTAGCATCTGTTTCGTTTTCAAAAATTTCAAAAACTGCTTTGTTATATACGTTATCAGACTTGTTTTCTAGTTTGTTGATTCTAGCACAAGCTTCTTTAATAACATTGATATTCTTTAAGTTGCTCAACTCTTTTACCGCACTGTCAATGTTTTGACAAGCTTCAAGATTGATTTCTGTCATCTTTCTGATAGATTTTGTAATCTTATCTACTTGATACAGTTTCATACGGCTTGCAGCTCCGTGAAGGTAATCTGCAACGTTATCAATAGAAGTAATTAAAGTGTGGATGTCTTCTCTATCGAATGGAGTAATGAAATTTCTACTCAATTCTAAATTGGTCTGACGTGTAATGTCTTCTCCTTTTTGCTCTAATTCGTCAATTTTTTGAAAAAGAACTTCTCTTTCCTTTAATGGTAAATTTACAGCTTCGTGTAAGTTAGAAGCTAATTCAATTAAATTGCTTGAAGCTTCTTCAAAAAGTGGAAAGAATTTTTTGTCTTTCGGCACTAAAAATTGGAAAATACTGTTTATTGACATTGTTTTATTTTTGATAGCGCAAAATTACCTTCAATAACACGTTTCAGTGTTAAGCCATTGTTAACAAATCGTTTTCAATTTGAAAACTCTTTAAAAATAAAACCGTATTTTCTATGTCATTATGTAAGATTCTATCTTCTTTTACCAAAGGCACGATTTCTCTGTAGCTATTCAAGAACATTTCGATAAAATCGCTCGATTTTAGTGGCTCTCTATATGCAATTGCCTGTGACGCATTTAATAATTCTATTGCCAAAATACGTTCTAAATTGTCTAAAATTCGTAAGGCTTTTGTAGCACCGTTTGCTCCCATGCTTACATGGTCTTCTTGGCCGTTGCTAGAGACAATACTATCAATACTTGCCGGAGTTGCCAATTGCTTGTTCTGACTTGCGATACTTGCCGCTGTGTATTGCGGAATCATAAATCCTGAATTCAATCCTGGATTATCTACTAAAAAGGCAGGAAGATTACGCAATCCTGAAATTAATTGATACGTTCTTCTTTCAGAAATGCTTCCTAATTCTGCCAAAGCAATTGCCATAAAATCAAGCGCTAAAGCCAAAGGCTGTCCGTGGAAATTTCCTCCAGAAATAATCTGATCGGCTTCAATAAAAATATTAGGATTATCGGTAACCGAATTGATTTCTGTTTTGAAAACTTTTCGAACATAATCAATGGCGTCTTTTGAAGCGCCATGAACTTGCGGCATACAACGGAAAGAATACGGATCTTGTACGTGTTTCTTTTCTTGAGTGATAATTTCGCTTCCGTCCAAAAATTCAGTAATGCGTTGTGCGGTTACGATTTGCCCTTTGTGCGGACGAATATAATGGATCAATTCATTAAAAGGTTCGATTCTTCCGTCAAATCCTTCCAACGAAATAGTTCCGATTAAATCGGCTAGATACGAATATTTGTAAGCTTTAATTAAAATATGCGCTCCATAAGCACTCATAAACTGCGTTCCGTTTAATAAAGCCAAACCTTCTTTTGACTGCAAAACGATTGGTTCCCAGTTAAAATGTTCTAAAACTTCGGCAGAAGCTACTTTTTTTCCTTCAAAAAGTACAATTCCTTCACCTATTAATGGCAAAGACAAATGTGCCAAAGGAGCTAAATCTCCAGAAGCTCCAAGTGAACCTTGCGTATAAATAATAGGCAGAATATCATTATTATAAAAGTCAACTAAACGCTCCAGTGTTTGTAACTGAATGCCAGAATGTCCATAACTTAAAGATTGGATTTTCAGCAAAAGCATCATTTTCACAATCTCAGCTGGAACTTCTTCTCCTGTTCCGCAAGCGTGTGATTTAACTAAATTTTCCTGAAGTTTAGATAAATTTTCATTAGAGATTTTCACACTATACAAAGAGCCAAAACCAGTATTGATTCCATAAATTGGCGCTGTGTGCGATGCCATTTTTTTATCTAAATAATCACGGCATTTCTGAACATTGACTTTAGCCTCTTCAGACAATTCTAATATTTTATTCTGACTTAGAATTTCTTGTAAGGTTTCTAAAGTAATAGTTTCTGAACTTATATAATGGATCTCTCTCATGATGATTTGAAATTTTAAACGCCAAAATTCAACAAATCAATATTAAAAAGCAAAAAATTATCACAATAATTAAGATTTTAACAAAAGCCATTTAAATACTTTAAATTTCTTTTTGAACTAAAACTTTGTCTTTCGTTCCATTTTTAGATCATTTTGAATTAAAATTCAGTCTTTTGAACGGATTAAATCTTTAAAAACTACATTCCAAAATATATCAAAACATCAATTTAACATATCCTCTTTTAACAAATGCTCAATATTAAATTACGCAGATTTGAATTATTAAAATATTCGTAAAAAAGCTTTTCAAGTTTTTAACTCTTATAAAAAGCTGTACTTTTGAAAAATCAAAAATGAAAAGTAACAGCATAAAATATCATTCTACAATTATTACAGCTCAAACACGAGTTGCAATTGCTGCTACCATTATTTCTACTACAACAACTACTACCCCTTAGGGGTATACATTTTTACATATAATCCAGGTTGTCTATACTTTTTTCGCAAAAGAAGAAAGTTAATGGATACATAGAAAACATTTACAAAAAGAAAAAAAAACAATAGTAACCGTTTTCAGTTTCAGTTCACAGTCTATAATCTTTGAACCTTAGCAACTCAGAACCTTTACACCTAAGAAAAAATAAAATGAAAGTATTAAAATTTGGCGGAACTTCTGTAGCCAATGCTCAAAATATAAAACTCGTTCTCGAAATTGTTAACCAAAAAGCAAAACAAGACCAATTGGTCGTTGTTGTTTCTGCTCTTAGTAAAGTAACCGATTTATTGCAATCCGCAGCCGCAAAAGCAGCCGCAAACGACGAAAGCTTTAGAGAGGTTGTAGCCGAAATTGAGAAAAAACACCTTGATACTTTAAAAGAACTGATTCCGGTGAGCGAGCAAAGCAGTCTTTTAAGTCATGTAAAAAGAATCATCAACCATTTAGAAACTTTACTGGACGGCTGTTTTCTTTTAGGCGAATTGTCTCCAAGAACAGCTGATACTATTTTAAGTTTCGGAGAATTACTTTCTTCATTCATTATCGCTCAGGCATTTCAGCAATCTGAAAAAGAGGCTGTATACAAAGACAGCCGCGAATTAATAAAAACGGATAATAATTTCGGAAAAGCTGCTGTAAACTTCGAAGTTTCAAATCAGCTGATTAAAGAATACTTTGCTCAAAATAAAGCAAAAATCAATATCCTGCCTGGATTTATTGCACAGACAATTGACGGAATCACTTCGACCCTAGGACGTGGAGGATCTGATTATACTGCTGCCATTATCGCTGGAGCAATCGACGCAGAACAATTGGAAATCTGGACAGATGTAAACGGAATGTTTACGGCAAACCCGAAAATTGTAAAACAAGCGCAGCCAATTGCAAATATCTCTTACCAAGAGGCAATGGAATTGTCGCACTTTGGAGCAAAAGTTTTGTATCCGCCCACAATTCAGCCCGTTTTAAGAAAAAACATTCCGATTTTAATCAAAAATACTTTTGAGCCAGAAGCAGAAGGAACTTTAATTTCTGATGTGGTTTTATCAAAAGATACTGTTGTAAAAGGAATTAGCCATATTGATCATATTTCGCTTGTAACACTTGAAGGTCCGGGAATGATTGGAGTTGCGGGTTCGTCTAGACGTTTATTTGAAGTATTATCTCAGGAAAAAATCAACGTAATTTTTATTACTCAGGCTTCTTCTGAACATTCAATTTGTATCGGAATCCTGAATTCTGATGCCGATAATGCCGAAGCTGCGATCAACAAAGCTTTTGAAATCGAAATTTCGCAGAACAAAATCGATCCTTGTTATGTAGAAAAAGATCTTTGCATTATTGCTTTGGTAGGTGAAAACATGAAAAATCACCAAGGTTTAAGCGGAAGAATGTTCAGCACTTTAGGAAAAAACAACGTAAACATTCGTGCGATTGCGCAAGGAGCTTCTGAACGTAATATTTCGACTGTAATTAACGAAAGAGACGTTAAAAAAGCGTTGAATACCTTACACGAAAATTTCTTTGAAGAAAACACTAAACAGCTGAATTTATTTGTAATGGGAGTTGGAAATGTCGGTGAAAAATTCATCGAACAGATTCACAATCAGAGAAAATTCTTAAAAGAAGTTTTAAAAATTAACGTTCGTGTAATTGCTTTATCAAACTCTAGAAAAATGATTTTTGATGAAGACGGAATTTCTCTTAAAAATTGGGATGCCGCTTTAAGCGAAGGTGAACCAGCAAGTATTGAACAATTCATCAAAAAAGCGAAAGAATTGAATTTACGTAACAGCATTTTCGTAGATATCACTGCAAACGCAACAGTTTCTGAAGCTTACGAGAAATTCTTAAAAGAAAGTATTGCCGTTGTAACTTGTAACAAAATTGCGTGTTCTTCTGCTTACGACAATTATAAAAAATTGAAAAACTTATCTCGTCAATACAACGCTCCATTTTTATTTGAAACGAATGTTGGTGCGGGATTGCCAATTATAGATACTGTAAAAAATCTGATTGCATCTGGAGATAAAGTGCATAAAATCCAAGCGGTTTTATCGGGAAGTTTGAACTTTATTTTCAACAATTTTGACGAGAATAATTCTTTCCACGATGTCGTAAAAGAAGCGGGAGTTCAAGGTTTCACAGAACCAGATCCGAAAATCGACTTAAGCGGAATTGACGTGGCACGTAAAATCCTGATTCTAATTCGCGAAAGCGGTTACGAAATGGATATTGACGCTATTGCAAACGAATCGTTTTTACCAGCTGAATGTTTAGCAACAACAAACAATGATGACTTTTTTGCTTCGTTAATCAAACACGCTTCTCATTTTGAAAACATTTATAAAGAAGCTTTAGCAAAAGATTCAAGATTGAAATACGTAGCGCAATTCGAAAACGGAAAAGCAAGCGTTGGTCTTCAGTTTATTCCAAAAGATCATCCTTTCTATAATTTAGAAGGAAAAGACAATATCGTGCTTTTCTACACCGATCGTTACGTAGATCAGCCTTTATTGATCAAAGGAGCCGGAGCCGGTGCAGCCGTTACCGCTTCAGGAATTTTTGCTGACGTCATCCGTATCGGGAATGTGTAATATTATTGGCCACTAAGACACGAAGGCGCTAAGTTTTTAAGTTTTTTAAGCTCAGAAACTAAAATCTTAGAGCCTTTGCAATAAAAAATCTTAGTGTCTTTGAGCCTTCGTGGCAAAAAAAACAAAACTTTGTGACTTTGTGCCTTCGTGGCAAAAACCAAAAATATGGAAATAAAACTTTTTTGTCCTGCAACTATCGCCAATCTCTCATGCGGATTTGACGTTTTGGGACTTTGCTTAGACAATGCGGGTGATGAAATGATCGTTCGAAAATCAGATCAGAAAGGCGTTCGTATTACTAAAATCGTTGGTGCCGATTTACCGCTTGAAACCGAGAAAAATGTTTCGGGTGTGGCGGCTTTAGCGATGTTAGCGACTTTGGATGAATTGGATTTTGGTTTCGAAATCGAAATCTATAAACATATAAAAGCTGGAAGCGGAATCGGAAGCAGTGCGGCAAGTTCTGCCGGAGCAGTTTTCGGAATCAACGAATTGTTAGGAAGACCATATTCTCGTAAAGATTTGGTTCAATTTGCGATGCAGGGCGAAAAACTAGCCAGCGGAAATGCGCACGCCGACAACGTTGCTCCTGCCCTTTTAGGCGGATTCACTTTGGTAAGAAGTTATGCTCCGCTAGATATTATCAGAATCGACAGTCCGGAAGAATTATTCGCAACGGTGGTTCATCCGCAGATTGAATTAAAAACTTCTGACGCTCGTTCGGTTTTGAAACAAAATGTTTCCCTAAAAAGCGCCATCACGCAATGGGGAAATGTAGGCGGACTTGTCGCAGGTCTTTATACCAAAGATTACGAATTAATTGGACGTTCGCTTCATGACGAAATCGTTGAACCTCTTAGAAGTGTTTTGATTCCAGGTTTCGACCAGATCAAAAAAACCGCTTACGAAAACGGCGCTTTAGGTTCTGGAATTTCAGGTTCTGGTCCGTCGATTTTCGCTTTAAGCCGAGGAAAAAACACCGCCGACCAAATCGCCAAAGCCATGAGTGAAGTTTACGAAAAAATGAATTTACCGTATGAAATTCACGTTTCGAAGATTAATCCAGACGGTGTAAGAATTCTTTAATAGTAGTACTTAGTCGTTAGTCCCTAGTCCTTAGTCTGAAAGCTAAAGATTAAACTAAATACTAAAAAACTAAGCACTAAACAAAAAAAACTAAGGACTAAGGACTAAAAATCTAAGAACTAAAAAAACAATGAAATACTACAGTTTAAACCATAATGCCCCAAAAGTTTCTTTTCAGGAAGCTGTAATACAAGGATTAGCGAGTGACAAAGGATTATATTTCCCCGAAAGCATTACGCCACTTGATCCTTCATTTTTTGATAAAATCGAAAGTTTAAGTCACGAAGAAATTGCTTTTGAAGCGATTAAACAATTCGTAGGCGACGAAATACCAGAAGCAAAACTAAAAGAAATCATTGCCGAAACTTTGGTTTTTGATTTCCCGGTTGTGAAAGTCGAAGATGGAATCTATTCGTTAGAATTATTCCACGGACCGACAATGGCTTTTAAAGACGTTGGAGCGCGATTTATGTCACGCTGTTTGGGTTATTTCAACAAAGACAAAAAAGACGCTAAAAATACCGTTTTAGTAGCAACTTCGGGCGATACGGGCGGAGCCGTTGCAAGCGGATTCCTGGGTGTTGACGGCGTAGATGTTGTCATTTTATATCCGTCTGGAAAAGTGAGCGATATTCAGGAAAAACAATTGACTACTTTAGGGCAGAACATTAAAGCACTGGAAGTTGACGGTGTTTTTGACGATTGCCAGGATATGGTGAAAAAAGCGTTTTTGGACGAAACTTTGGCGCACAAAAACCTGACTTCGGCAAATTCTATTAATATTGCGCGCTGGTTGCCACAGATGTTTTATTTCTTCTTTGCTTACAAAGCGTTGAAGAGCCAAAACAAACCATTGGTTTTCTCTTGCCCAAGCGGAAACTTCGGAAATATCTGTGCCGGAATTATGGCAAAAAAATTAGGTTTGCCAATTGAGCATTTTGTAGCGTCTACAAACGTAAACGACACCGTACCAAGATTCTTAGAAAACGGAAAATACGACCCGAAACCTTCTAAAGCAACAATCTCTAACGCAATGGATGTTGGAAACCCAAGTAACTTTATTAGAATTCAGGAATTATACAATAATGATTTAAAAGCTTTCGAAAAAGATTTCTCTTCTTACAGCTACACAGACGAACAAACTCTTGAAGCCATGAAGAAAATCTACAAAACCGACGGTTATATCGCAGAACCTCACGGCGCTGTGGGTTATTTAGGTTTGAAAAAAGAGCTTGAAAAATTTCCTAATGCCCTTGGTATTTTCTTAGAAACCGCTCACCCAATTAAATTCTTAGACGTTGTTGAACCAGCGCTAGGAATTACGCTTCCGATTCCAACACAGATTGAGAGTGTTATTAATGAGGAGAAAGTTAGTGTGAAGATTGAGACTTATGAGGAGTTGAAAGAGTTCTTGGGGTAACTCTTAATTATATATCAAACGACTGAAAATTATTTCAGTCGTTTTTTTATCCAACAATATCTATTTTTCAAACAAGAAATTTCATTTTAATTATTTGACACAAATTAAAAATTGGCAAGAAAAATACATATATTTGAAAAGTAGGAAAAACAAAAATAGATCTTCGCATATCAATCTGACTTAATATGCATGAAGGTTTCTCTAGCCTATAAATTAGCAGATGAAGTATAAAAAGTATTTCACAATAAATAATGAACGATAGAATTCACAAAATTGAAAACGATGTACAGGATAGAAACTCTTATGCATGGAAAAAACTTTGCGAATATGTAGACAAAGTTGCCTACGAAAATAGAGAAGAATTTTCGCCATTCGATGAGCTTGGAAAAGAACTATTTTCTCAAATTCATACTTTACCAGAGAGTATATCAAAACTTAAAAAAGTAAAAAAGGTTTGGCTTTATGGAAGCAAATTAAAACGAATTCCGCCTGAAATTGGACAAATGGAATCACTTGAATACTTCGATCCATACACTTCTTATAACTTACATTGGTTTCCTTATGAAATTAGTAACTGTAAAAAACTAAAAGACAGTCGTGTAAGCACAAGAGCATTATTTGGAAACTACAAGAACCGAATGAGATTTCCTTTACTTACACATAATCCTGTTAGATACTTTGGAGATACTCTAAAATGTAGTATTTGTAATAAAGAAATCACTTATCAGCAAACAAATCAACTTTGGATAACTCTTCGTGTTGGGACAGACACTTTACCTTTACTCACTAATTTGTGTTCAAAGGAATGTGAAGACAAACTTCCTCAACCTGAAATTGGTTACGTCCACTTTGCACATAAAGGTGGGGCTGACTTAAAACAGCCGACAAATAAAGAATGGGAGAAACTTATGCAACAAAAGCAAGAGCAGCAAAAACAAAAAATTCAAAACGATAGTACACAAAAAGAAGAACCAAAACTATTAAGACTAATAAGAAAAATATGGGAGTGATAAAAATTTCTCTCAGCTAGCGCAAGCGCTTGCAAGGAAAAGTAAAAAAGTTTTACTTGAAATACCCGTTAGCGCAGATTTGCAATCTGTGCCCGTATAGTTGAATAAGCGCAATAGTTTAAGAGTTCAAAATAATTATTTCTTATTCATTTTCTAAGTCTGCACAATTCTTTGTCAAACTAAATAAAAGTAAAGTATAAAACTAAACTTTTTGTTTTTTGAGTTGTTAAAAGAATTACTTTACGGGCACGGATTGCAAATCCGCGCTATCGTTGCGGAGATAGATCTGCGCGATCGGGAACTTATGAGGAGTTGAAGAGTTTCTTGGGGTAAAAAACATATAAAGAATGATTAAAGCGAGTAAAAGTATTTTTACTCGCTTTTTTTATTGTATTACCATTAATTATTTTGAATTAATAAGTAAAAATATCCAGTACGGAAATCCATAAAAAATGGCAAGAAAAAATACATATATTTGAAAAGCAAGCAAACGAGTTAATAATAAACTTAAAAACCAATAATGAACTTAGAAGAACAAACTGAAAAATATGTAATAAAACTTATTTCCTTCAAATTTAAACCTGCTGTAGTTATTGGAGCGGAATATAATGGTAAGCGTGTTTTCTCGTATAGTAAGCCTTGTGATTCTAATATGAGAAATTCTTTGAGAAATAAGTTAAGAGAATTAGGTGATTTATACATCCAAAAAAATGGAAAGGGAAATCCAATTGGTAATTGTGCAGAAGTTAATGTCAGCCAAAAACTAATGATTGGAAATTCAACTATCCCTTTAGATAAAATAATATTTTCAACTCCAATTAGACCAAGAACAAAACAACCTGTTCCGATTTGCGATAATTGTAAACACACATTTGATAAATAATGAGTTACACAGTACTTGAACAATATAGTAGAGATATTGATTACTATATTTATAACGTTACATTGGGATTATTACATTTTGCCTCTGCAGGAGGAAGATTACCAAGAGTAATTGAGGCAAATGATATTGCAAATGAGCAATTACATGAAAATATTTCACAACTTCCATCTGATTTTAAATATATTACAAATCCTAATTTAAGTGAAATACTTGGATTAAATCAGTTACAATTAGAATCATACCTAACTGATTTTGTTGAAATTGCTAAAAAAGGAATATGCTCATTTGATAAAACTAATATTAATAATCCAGAAGACCAAACTTATCATTTGGTAGCTTGGCCTGAAAATGAAAGTGATAAGTTTTGGTGGCCATTTGATCTTCCCTTTCAAACTAATATCAATAATATTATTCTAAATAGATCAAAAATACCTTTTAGTGAAAATCCAAAAGAAAATTGGACATTTACATTGAAACTTGACTAAACTATAATGATGATACTTGCCTTCTTTAGAGCGATCGTCCCGCTCGTGAACGTAAAGTAAATCAAACCATTAAGCGAGCATAAGCGAGATACTCATGCTAGCACAACATCGAAAGACATCCAAATATGTGTATCTATCTAACATCGAAAGAAAAATTAAATTATAAGAATGCGGAGCACATTATTTCAGCTGGCTTAGGAGGAAAACTTAAGTTGCCTTTAGGGTATGTCAGCGATGAATTCAATAATATAATTTCTAAATCTGAGCAAGAATTTTTACGATCATCAATCATTTCTCTTCCGAGGCAAATTTCTGGACCTGGTAAAAGAGGAAGTCTAAATCCTAAAAGAGAAACAAAGTCCAAAATTTCAGTTTTTAGCGAACCTACGAAAGGTGAATGTTTTTCACTTGGTTATATTCAAATGAATAAACCATTTGAAATTCCTCATGTAATATTTAATCAAATCACTGGAGAAGTTATTTTTAATTTTCCAAAACAAAATTCTGAAGAAGAATTAAAGTTCTTTTTGAGAATATATCAAAAGCTAAAAACTTAAAAACTAGATTTATTAAATTTGCAACGCTTGAAAAGCATAAATTCATGTTGGGAATTAAAAGCGGAATTGAAGAAAATTATTCATGTTTTATTGCCAGTTATGATGGTAAAACCAATCCTTTCACACAAACTTTGGTAAGTGAAATTTCTAATGCTTTAAATAACTCGATTAGTCCGGTATTAGTAACTTCTCAAGTCAGAACACATCAATCAGCTAAAATAGATTCGAATTATTACAGATGTTGCGCTAAAATTGCTTTTAATTTTTTAGCCTTTTGTTCAGGGAAAGATTTCGTGCTAAATTCAAAATTCAATCCATTAAGAGATTGGATTGTTAATGGTGGTAAAAATGAATTTGTACACATTCTACATCCAAACAAAACCTCTACACTTAAATTTCCAGAAGATTCACATCAAATTATAATTTTTGTGCTTGATGGAAATTTAGTTGCAAGTGTTAAACTCTATGACAACTTCAATAATTTGGTAATACTATGCAGAAATTTTGATAAAAAATTTACGATCCAAGGACTAATTTGTGATTGGAAAAATGAGAAAGAATATGAATTTTATGAATATATCGCGTCATCAATTAAAGATGCTCCCCGCTAGCGCGAGCGTCTCGCTCGTGACCGCAAAAATAGGCAAAAGTGAACACTGAAACGGGCACGAGCGGGACGCTCGCGCTAGCATACGTGGAAAACAAATTTTTATTTTTTAGTCCCCCGCTCTACGAAGTATTGCGATCGCTGTGCGAAGTCTCCCGACTTTGCACCCGTTCCAATTGGACATAAAGCATCTATATTGGAAAGGAATATAGGTGCGAGTACAAAGTCAGGAGACTTCGCACAGCATAGGGTCCCCGCTAGCGCGAGCGTCTCGCTCGTGAACGCAAAGATTGGCAAACGTGAATATTGAAACGGGTACGAGCGAGACGCTCGCACTAGCATACGTGGAAAACAAATTTTTACTTCTTCGTCCCAACCAAATACAAAATCTTCGCAGGCCCGGATTTTACTTTTCCAACTTCCCAATTAAAACTTTCTTTATTATTAAGCTTAGAAATCAATTCGTTCATTTCATCAACAGAATAGGTTCTTAAAGACGAAACTACGCCATCCCACAAAACCAAAAGCGGTACGATGGGAATGAGATACGTAAAAATGATTCTGCCAATTTTAAACGGTCTGATAAAAGGCGTTGTCAGCAAAACACTAATCGGCGAAAAGATCATCGCCACAATACTCGGAACGCTTCTCTCCTGCCCTTCAAAAATTGCAATCGAACTGTTGCTGTCAATCGCATTCTGCAGAATCTGCTGTGCGTCTTTGGGTTTAAAATGATGAAAAGACAAGAATTGAGTTCTTAGTCCGTTGAGGTTTTGGGGAACGTTTCTCGCATCGACAGAAGTTTTGATGAAATCGAAATTATCAGCTTGTTTTTTCGTGTGTTCAAAAGCAGGAATGTTCGGGTAATAATCGGTAAGCAGAATTTTTAAATCGGGATTGTTTTTTCGCAATTCATTGTTCAGCCAAATCAGTCCGCCACCGCCACCCGAAGCAAGATCAGTAATCTGATTGGTTTGGCTTTCTTTTAAAGCTTTTTCAATTATGGGAACAATTCCTCGGTACAGCGCAGTTTTATTAGAAAGAAACTGCAAAAAGTCGGTCATGTAATTTCTAATGAATTCCCGAAGCCATTGCTGATCTTCAAACTCGAATAAATGTATTCTGCTCATACTTTATTGATTTTCGATTTAATACAAATTTCAATATTTTTTTTCAGATATTTCCTTAAAATTTCAGCATCTGCTGATTACTTTTTTTTGTAGTTTAGTTTTAATATTAAACTCAAAATAAAACCATGAACAAAATATACATTTTATTTTCGTTAATTGCTTTAACATCTTGCAAACAGGAAAATACAAACATCAAAGAAAATGAAGAACCAAAAGCATTGCAGGAAGAAGGCATAGGCTTAGGAAGATTTAAAAGCAGAGATAATTTAGTAGATAATTTATATCAGGAACTTGTAGATAAATCTCCCAAACTAAAAGCTTTAGAAGATGAATTGCACGCTTTAAATCCTAGAGATACTACTGCTATTTTTCACAATTATGATAATAAATCTTATAATTATTATGGTTCTGCCAAAGGTCAAATGGAAGGTATTAGAGACAGTATACTAAAAAAGAAAATTAAAAGTTTAATAGATAAAAGTTCAGACCAATATGGCTCTCAAAAAGCTGAATTAGAAAGTCTGGTGTCGACAATTGACGAGAAAAGAACTGAAATAACTAATTATCATACGGCTTTAAAAATTGTTTTAACCCTTCCTCTTATAGAACAATATCAAAAAGAAAATCTTCCAGAAAAATCTCCTTTTGAAAAAGTAATTGAAAAAGAAAATCAATTGCTTGAAAAAGTAAAACAAAATACTCCAAATTATTAATTGGACAACATATTATAACACATGATTACAAAAGCATTACTCGAAGACATTCCAGCATTAGTAACCTTAATTAATTCGGCTTACCGAGGCGAAACGTCTAAACAAGGCTGGACAACCGAAGCGCATTTACTAGAAGGAAAAAGAACCGACGAACCCGAAATGACCGATATTTTCCTTGATCCTAAAAATACAATACTCAAGTTTACTGAAAATGATAAAATTATTGGTTCGGTTTTATTGGTTGAAAAAGAAAAGCAATTGTATTTGGGGATGTTAACGGTTTCGCCAGAACTTCAAAACAGCGGAATCGGGAAAAAGCTTTTAGCCGAAGCCGAAAATCATGCTCAATCTTTGGGTTTATCGAGCATTGTTATGACGGTAATTTCGGCTCGTGAAGAATTGATTGCGTGGTACAAACGTCATGGTTATGCAGATACGGGAGAAAGAGAGGCTTTTCCGGAAAGCGAAATTCATGTTACGATTTCTGATACGCCTTTGGAGTTTATATTTATGGAGAAAAAGGTTTGAAGTTATGTCACAAAGATTCGCAGAGAATTACACAGAGATTCGCAAAGTTTTTTTTAATCGCGCAAAGTCGCGAAGACGCAAAGTTTATTAGTACGGTTACCGTATAGTTTGTCATCCCGACGAACGAGGGATCTCCGCGACAATATTCTACAAAGATTAACAATACTTTGCAGAGTTACTTGCGGAGATCCCTCGTTCCTCGGGATGACAAAAATGAGAATATAAATCTGTGAAAGAAAACTTGGCGTCTTTGCGACTTTGCGAGATTCTTTTAAGCACCAAGCTTAAATTATCTTATATAACTTATATGGTTTAAAAAACATCACAAAACAAGCTCCTCAAACAATCGATGAATAGTTTTCTCCAAATCCTGACACAAACCCGGATGAGGTCTTGAGGTTTGAATTGCAGAACTTCGAATGGCCGTTAACCATCGAAAACGTTCCGGAATTTCGAATTCAGCGATTGGACCGCCGTCTTTGGCTCCGTTGGCGATTTTTTGCAATGACGTTAAATTACATTCTAATTGTTCGATGTCAAAATCGGCAGAAAGGGCTTGTATTCTTTCTTTATTTAAATGAAAAAGGACTTTTATAAATTTGGCTCTTTTGCAAAACAAAATGATTCCGATATTTAGGAATTCTTCGCGCTCTACCCTTGGCACAACACGAATCACAGCATATTCGTATAAGTGATTATCTTGCATTTTTCGCCTGATTTACAAATATTTCTGAATTGGCTAATCGTGTTTTTAAAAACTGTAAATACACATTTCTTAAATTTTCCGGAGTTTCATCTGCATCTTCCCACTGCAGCCAGTCTAACGGAATCGTATTTACAATTTCTTCTAAAATTTCTGGAGTTAAAATCGCTTTAAACTCGGCATCAACTTCTTTTAAAAGTGACGCTTGTGGCAATAAAACGTGATCTTTTATCAACGCAAACGGACTTTTAGCGTGCTGTTCCCAGTTGTTCCAGGAATGATGAAAATACAAACACGCTCCGTGATCGATCAGCCATAATTCTTTATGCCAGATCAGCATATTGGTGTTTTTGAATGTTCTGTCAACGTTCGTAATATAGGCGTCTAACCAAACGATTTGCGAAGCTAGTTTGGCATCGACAGTCGTTACGGCAGGATCAAAAGTAATTGCGCCAGATAAAAAATGTAGCGCCAAATTTAATCCCTGACTTCCTTGCAGTAAATCTTGAATTTCTTCGTCGGCTTCGGTTCTTCCGAAAGCTTCGTCGAGATTGGCGAAAACTAATTCTGGCAGTTGCAGTTTTAAGGCTTTTGCGATTTGTCCGCCTACTAATTCGGCGATTAATGCTTTTACGCCGTGACCGGCTCCTCTGAATTTTAATACGTATTTAAAGTCGTCATCGGCTTCTGCTAAGGCTGGTAAGGAACCGCCTTCACGCAGTGGCGTTATGTAACGCATGACGTTTACTGTTCTTAGATCGAAGTTGTTTTTCATTTTTTTTAAAGGTTCAAAGATGCTAAGGTACTGAGTTGCTATCCCGAAGCTTCGGGACTAATCTTTGACATTACAAACTTAATAAATTTAACCGCAAGGGACGCTAAGGTTTACGCAAAGAGCGCAATTTTAAACCATATAAGTCATATAAGAAAATTTAAAAAGAACTAAATAAATCACGCAAAGTCGCGAAGTTTTTGTTTTTATGCTAGGAGCGCAATTTTAAACCATATAAGTTATTTAAGAAAATTTAAGCAGAACTAAATAAATCTCGCAAAGACGCGAAGTTTTGGTTTTGCCACAGATTAAATGGATTAAAATGATTTTTTTATTTCACACTCCCGATAGCTATCGAGATTTCAAATTAAAGCAGATTAATTAAAAAATTATCTGTTCAATCTGCTTAAATCTTTTTAAATCTGCGTGAAATAAAACTTTGCGTCTTTGCGACTTTGCGAGATTAAATCGTCTAGTATTAAAAAAAACTTTGCGAACCTTGCGTTCCCGATAGCTATCGGTATTGCGTGCTTTGCGGTTAAGCTAAACTCAGAAAAGCTTTTCCTAAATACTTAATAATCGTCGAAGCTGTAAAAGACTCATAACCAAATTTTGGTAATGCCAAATCTGCTGTTAAACCGTGGAGGAAAACCCCGATTTTAGAAGCGTATTTAGGTTCGTAACCTTGTGCCAAAAGGCTCGTCAGGATTCCGGTTAAGACGTCGCCGCTTCCTGCTGTGGCGAGGGCTGCGTTTCCGCTTGTGTTTTCGTAAACTGATGTTCGGTTTATAATGTAGGTCGGTGCGCCTTTCATGACGACAATGACTTTGTATTTTTCTGAAAATGCGATTGTTTTCTGGAATTTCTCGGATTCTGAATTCCATTTTCCGATTAAGCGTTCTAATTCTTTTAGATGCGGTGTGAGAATGGTGTCTTCGGGAACTAATTCTAACCAAGAAATATTTTCTGAAATAATGTTTAAAGCATCGGCATCTAAAACTAATGGTGCTTTGTTTACTCTTAAAAATTCAAATAAAGCTTTTTGTGTGCCGAGTTCTTTTCCTAGACCAGGACCGATTCCGATGGCTTGCGGAATTAACGGAAGATGAATATTGGTGATGAAATTGGTATTTTCATCGGTTACGGTCATAACTTCCGGAATCGAGATTTGAAGGATTTGATAACCGCATTTTGGGATGAAAGTCGTTACGAGTCCGCAGCCTGTTTTTAGGCAGGATTTTGAGGCCAAAACTGCTGCTCCTATTTTGCCGTAACTTCCCGCAATAATAACGGCGTGACCTTGTGTTCCTTTGTGTGCTTTGGAATCTCTAGGTTTATAGAGTCTTAGAATTTCTTCTTTGTCGATTAAATACGGTTCTTTCATTTTTTTATTTTTTTTAAGTCCCAAAGATTTTTTAAGCTAATGCTTGTCTTTTTTAATCGCGCAAAGTCGCAAAGACGCAAAGTTTTTTCTTCTTTTTTATAAGGTCTTTCGTAGAAAACTTTGCGTCTTCGCGTCTTTGCGAGAAATTTTCAGCACTACAAATTAAAGTTACATAAAAAATTGAAATACTAATTCTTCTTTTTGAAACCGTGTACTCTAGCCCAGATTGAAGTGAAAAGCCCGGAGTAAAAAAAGCAAAAGTTTCTTGTTCTAAAAAAGCGACCAAAGGAAGCTCTTTTTAGAGCATTAGAAACTTTGCTTTTTTTATGAGGACTTGTAACGAAAAGCTGGAATAGCTCCTAATTATTGCGAAATTTATAATTTAAGACATTCTAATTCGATATTTTTTGAATAAATTTGCAAAACAATTTTATAAAACAACACAATGAAAAATACTGCGCTTACGCACATACATGAAGGTTTAGGGGCTAAAATGCTTCCTTTTGCGGGTTATAATATGCCTATTACTTATGAAGGGGTTAATGCTGAACACGAAACAGTTCGTAACAGCGTGGGAGTTTTTGACGTTTCGCATATGGGTGAATTTTTGTTGACGGGTCCAAATGCTTTGGCTTTGATTCAGAAAGTGACTTCAAATGATGCTTCTACTTTGACTGTTGGAAGAGCGCAATATTCTTGTCTTCCAAACAACGAAGGCGGAATTGTGGACGATTTGATTATTTATAAAATGAAAGAAGAGCAGTATTTACTGGTTGTAAATGCTTCGAATATTGAAAAAGACTGGAACTGGATTTCATCTCACAATGATCTGGGTGTTGAAATGAAGAATATTTCTGATGATTACTCTCTTTTGGCAATTCAGGGACCAAAAGCGGTTGAGGCTATGCAGTCTTTGACTTCTGTTGATTTGTCTGCTATTACGTATTATCATTTTGAAGTGGGTGATTTTGCAGGAATCGAACATGTAATTATTTCTGCTACAGGATATACTGGTTCTGGCGGATTTGAAATTTACTGTAAAAACAATGAAGTAGAACAAATCTGGAACAAAGTATTTGAAGCTGGAGCATCTTACGGAATTAAACCTATTGGTCTTGCTGCACGTGATACTTTGCGTCTAGAAATGGGATTCTGCCTTTACGGAAATGATATTAATGATACTACTTCTCCACTTGAAGCTGGTTTAGGATGGATTACAAAATTCACAAAAGATTTTACGAATTCTGAAGCGCTTAAAAAACAGAAAGAAGCTGGCGTTACAAGAAAATTAATTGCTTTTGAAATGCAGGAGCGCGCGGTGCCAAGACATGATTATGAGATTGTTGATGCTGACGGAAATGTAATCGGAATTGTAACTTCTGGAACTATGTCGCCTTCTATGAATAAAGGTATTGGCTTAGGGTATGTTACTGTTGCAAATAGTGCTGTAGATAGTGATATTTTTATCAGAATCAGAAAAAATGATGTTCCTGCTAAAGTGGTAAAACTGCCTTTTTATAAGAAATAATTCTTTTTAGATTATAATTGAATGCGTTGCAGCGAAAAGTTGTGACGCATTTTTTTTGCCACGAATTACACGAATTTCCGCTAATTTTTTTGCCACAGATTACAGAGATTAAAAGGATTATTAAAAAAATCTTTCTAATTCTTTTAATCTGTGGCTAACTAAAATAAAAATTAGTGCGAATTCGTGTAATTCGTGGCAACTCTCAAATATGTATTTTATAGTAAAAAACCTTTTTGTCGTCGATATTTAAAGGAATTACTGTTTTTTGTAAAAAAATTAGTGTAACTTTAATCATGAACCATGAATTTCCATTTATGAAAAAGATTTCACTACTCCTTTTTTTGCTGACATCAACTCTCTCTTTTAGTCAGAACAGCGCAGAAACTTGTGAAATATTAAACAAAATAAATGCGCTTATTCAAGCTGAACATTTAAGGCCAAAACCAGTTGATGACAGC
This sequence comes from Flavobacterium ustbae, assembly GCF_003946915.1. Lineage (GTDB taxonomy): Bacteria > Bacteroidota > Bacteroidia > Flavobacteriales > Flavobacteriaceae > Flavobacterium > Flavobacterium ustbae. The sequence goes on along the minus strand of NZ_RPOC01000002.1, from coordinate 273,856 downwards.
TTATCTGTGTTTGTTTTTGACAACCTGATTAATGAACTTGATCCTTCTAGAAATATCCTTTTTAAGAGCGAATATGACGAATTAGCTCAGAAATACCGATATAATCTAGATAATCTGATCCTTAAAAACGATTGCAGTTTTCTTTCCGATATAAAAGCACAATATGTAAATGGCCTTTTGCGTACTAAAAAAGTTTTAGAAAAGATTCAGACGCTTCCGATTGATTATATAAAAAAAGATACTATTCGTTTTTATAAAAAATCTTTTGCTTTTTATCTAAAGGAAGAAGATCTGGAAAAGGTTTGGACAAAGAAGCTACGCTATCAGATCTTGGATGATATTGCTGAAATGAGTAATAATTTAGATTCTTTAAAAACCAATTTTAAATCGATTGAACAGGTTTCTAAAAATCAAATTCTGACGAATGAAATTTGCCGTTTTAGCACGTTAATAGACTCTAATACTAAACTAGAAGAGAAACTTTACAATTTCTTCTGCACCTATTTTGATCCGCATACGGCTTATTTTAGTGACGATTCTAAAACGAGTTTTGTTGCCTCATTATCAAAAGAGCATTTGTCGCTTGGAATGACGGTTAACTTAAATGAGAAAAACGAAATCATTATTGATGAGGTAGACCCAAACGGACCTGCGTATCAAACGGGTCAGATAAAAAAAGGCGATCAGATTATTTCTATTTCCAATCAGAAAGAAACTCTTCAGGTTTCCTGCGCTTCTTTAGAATCTATTTCAACGATGATTTTGTCTGAAACCAACAAACATATTACACTTACTTTAAAACGCAACTCAGGTAAAAGTTTTGATGTTTACATTGAAAAACAAGTCATGAAGGATGAGGAGAATTCGGTTTTTAGTTTCATCATTGGTAAAAATAACAAAGTTGGATACGTCAAAATTCCGAGCTTCTATGCAGATCTTGATGGCAATAGTAGAAAAGGATGTGCAGATGATGTTGCGCGAGAAGTTATAAAACTGCAGAGAGATAGTATAAAAGGACTTGTTATTGATCTTATTGACAATGGTGGCGGCTCTATGGAAGAAGCTATAAAACTGGCCGGAATGTTTGTTGATCATGGTCCGCTTTCTATTGTAATTGACAGCAAGAAAGAAAAATCGGTTATTAATGACCCTCTCAGAGGCGTTATATACAGAGGCCCAATTGTGGTTTTAGTCAATAGCAATACGGCGTCGGCAAGCGAGTTTTTCTCTTCTATTATGCAAGATTATAACCGTGCACTTTTGTTAGGAAGCAATACGCTCGGAAAAGCGACGATGCAGACTATTCTTCCGCTTGAAGAAGAAAAAAATACAGATTACTTGAAAATTACAATTAATAAGTTTTACAGAATTACAGGCAAAAGCCATCAATTTATTGGGGTAAAACCAGATGTGGTGCTTCCCGAATTCTACGAAGATGTTTATCAAAAAGAAAGTGATTTTCCGACGGCGATTAAAAATGATAGTATTGAACCTTTCTTAAAATACAAAACGTATGTTAAACGAAATTTGATCGATAAAATTGCAGCTAATAGTTCTGCGAGATTGTCTGACAATTACTTTTTTAACAATATTAAAAAGATCAATCTTAAAATAGATCAGCTTGTAAATAGCCCAAAGGCTGAAATCCCGATGACATTAGACTCCGTTTTTAAGCAGAAAAAAATTCTGAATACGCTTTGGACAGAGATCAATACTTTTAATGACGAAAATAATCCGCTGGATGTTTATAATTCGAGTGTGAATCAGTTTCTTCTGGGCGCCTATCCGAATGAGAAAACGATTAACCAATATCAAATGGATAATCTGAAAACAAATCCGTACCTGAACGAAGCCGTAAATATCATTAATGATTTTAATGGAGGGAGTAAGTGATTTTAGTCCCGATAGCTATCGGGATAGATTTTAGATTTTAGATTTTAGATTTTAGATTTTAGATTTTAGATTTTAGATTTTAGATTTTAGATTTTAAAAAAGCTTCGCTTTTTTTTGGAATTTGGTCCCGAGGCTTCGGGATAAAAATTGGAATTTATTTTTTTTATTTTGTTTTTGTAAAAATTAGGAAAACCGTATTTTTGCATCACAAAAACTAAAAATTAGAAATGGGAAGAGCGTTCGAATTTAGAAAAGGAAGAAAAATGAAACGTTGGTCTGCAATGGCCAAAACATTTACCAGAATTGGTAAAGATATTGTAATGGCTGTTAAAGAAGGCGGACCAAACCCAGACGCCAATTCTAGATTAAGAGCTGTTATACAGAATGCAAAAGCCGCAAACATGCCTAAGGACAACGTGGAGCGCGCGATTAAAAATGCAAGTAATAAAGATACTGCCAACTATAAAGAAATTTTGTTTGAAGGTTATGCGCCTCACGGAATTGCAATCTTGATTGAAACTGCTTCTGATAACAATAATAGAACGGTAGCTAATATTCGTAGTTATTTCAACAAATGCAACGGAACAATGGGAACTCAGGGTTCTGTTGAATTTATGTTTGATCATACTTGCAATTTCAGAATTGCAAAAGATGGTATAGATCCTGAAGAATTAGAATTGGAACTTATTGATTTTGGTGCTGAAGAGGTTTTTGAAGACGAAGACGGAATCTTAATCTATGCTCCTTTTGGAAGTTTTGGTGCTATCCAAAAAGAATTAGAAAACAGAGGTCTTGAAATTTTATCTTCTGGTTTTGAGCGTATTCCGCAAATCACTAAAGAATTAACTGAAGCGCAAATCGCTGACGTTGAAAAACTAATCGAAAAAATTGAAGAAGATGATGACGTAATGAACGTTTATCATACTATGAAAGAAGAATAATCTTTCTATAAAATATATTTTAAAAAGCTCTTGATTTTTCTGGAGCTTTTTTGTTTTAGTGAACTTACGCTTAATTCAAATAAAAAATTATATTTGCATCACCTCAAAATAAATTTAAACTAAAAATGCAAACATCTAAAATCACACGAATTGCTGTAGTTGTACTAGTTCTTTTGTTCTTAGTATTAAGCGTAATCAGTTGCAGTACTCATGTTCACACTCAAAACCCACCAAGTTCTGGTAAAAAAATACCTCCTGGGCAAGCTAAAAAAATGAACGGAGACAAAAGTGCAAAAGGGTACGCTCCTGGCCAGCAGAAAAAAAGATAATTTACAAGCCTTCTGAATTTCAGAAGGCTTTTTTTATATCAATATAGTTTTAACTTAGCATTTATAAGATGCTAAGTCATATCTACTGAAAAAAGCGGCTTGGTAAATACTAATAATTAGATTTTTTTTAAATGGAAGTAAAAACTCTTCAAAAATATTTAGGGATTGCGGTTCATTTTATTTATTATCATCATCATAGATTGAATAATGAAAAAGTATTTGAAGATGATTATTGGGAGCATTATTAGAAATAGGAACCTTGGAATATTGGGAAATGTTATATAAATGTCTTGGCTTTGCTTTAACTCAAGATGATTATTGTTTATCAATAGTTGATTCCCCTTTTAAAGAGCGTTATTCTGAGGCTGATATCAAATTGTTTTTCGAGAAATTTCACAATTATTTAAGAGGAAGTTTGCAAGTTAAATTTGATGATCTTACTCCATTATAAATTATTTTTCTCAAAACGCTGTGCAAAATAGAGCCGGTGGAGACTGGTATAAGATGGAAACTTCTATTTCTGATTTTAAAAGAGCAAATCCTAATAAAAAAATAAAAGTAGAAATGGAATTTTATTTCGATGGAACATCAAAAAGACCAACATCTACTAGAGTAGATGTTGGTCTTTTTGATGGCGTTAAAGATAACACACTAAGTAAAAGAGCAATTACTAATCCATAAAACAAAAGCTAAATGAAAGAACAAGAAATAGTTAAAGCATTCTATGACTACTACAAGGAATTTCCTTACGATACTTTAGAAGTAAAATTTATTTTTACACTTGGGGGAAGTTATGATATTTATACGTTCTATTATAAGGACAATAATAAAAATGAAGGCACTTTAGATGGAAGAGAGCTTTATACTTATGAAAGACAAGTTCATGAATATTTTGAAACAAAAATTGATTCAATCGATCAATTTAATATAGTATTATATACAATTAAAGAAGATGGTTCATATTCTATCTCCTGTAAATGGGAAAGTGAAAATGCAAATCAAAATCTATTAGATTATGCTGAAGTTTTCTATCGTTGGGTAAACGATAGAATGATGTCAATGATTTTTGAATTTGAAAAAGATAACAATCTTGTTCCTACTCAATATGATTCAGATGGCGATTTAGAATATCTAAGTTCATGGGATAGTGGTATATTTACTTTTCATATTAATGAAAAAAATAATTTAGAATACAAAGTGGTTCTCACACAAGATGGAAAAGAAAGAATTCTAGATCTTCCCTTAAAAGATTATTTTGTAGAAGGAATATTAGACCATTATTTAGTAACTAATAATGAACTTTCTAATGAATGGAAACCTTGGAATACTATGATATTAAAATCTAATCATAATGATATTCCTCATTATAAAAGAGGAGAATTTGTAAGCTATATTCTTGAATAATTCTCCAAACATATTAAGCTCATGCTACCAAACAAAGCCTTCCGAAAATTATCAGAAGGCATTGTTGTTTAAAAAACCTAAAAATCTTATTTCTTAGCAGAAGTATTTATAACCTTAATCAAATAAGTCCCTTCCGGTAAATCACTAATATTAGAAGCATTGGCACTCATTATTTGTCTTCCCTGCGAGAAAACCTCAACAGTTTTACCACTTTTACTAGTTTCGACTGCAGCAGCAGGTGCAGATGTTTTCACGGGTGCTGTAACCGCTTTTTTCTGAGTATTAGAAGCTGAAACTGGTATTGTCTGTACTGCAGCACCATTTGGTTTTGAACTATTGTAAGCCTCCAAAACCTGTTCGTCTGTCATAGCAACACTGTATAATCGCAAATCGTCAATATCTGCATTAATACTTGTGGAGGTATTTAGTTTTCCTATATTTAAAATATAACCTTTTGCCGAACGCTGAATTCCTTCTACAGACTTTAATAAAACACCATTTCGGTAAATTTTAGAAACATTTCCGTCAAAAGTAACACTATAAAAGTACCAAGTTTCTTTTGCTAATGGCACAGAAACTACTACATTATTGTTATCTCCCCAGCCTACTAAACTGACATCAGAATTTCCTCCTGATACTGGTTGCTGTGCCAATCCAAAATATTGTCCGTTTATGGCGGCACCATATCCAAAAATATAATTCGGAATATTGATAGCATTAAATTTTACCCAAACTGATATTGTTTTTGGCTTATTATCCTGCGGAAGCTCGCCTACTACTGCTTGATAAGCTTTGTTTGTGAGTCGTAAGGCACTTTTAGGGCTTCCCATTCTATCGTTTACAAAAAGTGGGGTACCTAAAAAAGAAATAGAATTGTCGGCACTGTTTAGATTTCCGTTGAATTTAAATTCCTGCACCGGATTTTGTGCATTGGCAGTTAAAAAATTTACAAACATTAAAGTGAGTAATATTTTTTTCATAGTTATAACTTTTATCAGAATGTTTATTTTAAGGCAAATAGAAATTGATTGTTAAATTGAAATACTTTAGATTTTTCAATTCTAAAATTTCATTTATTATTTTTAGAAATTTTGTTAAAACTATAATTTAAATTCATCACAACCAAGTAATTCTTACATCCAAATACATAATTCTCACAAAAAAACTTTTTCAGTCAAATAGCATTCCGTTTGAAATACTCTAAACCTAATCTGGGCTATTTTAAAGGTTTTGACTTCAGTAAAATCAATTCCATATCAAATCGATTTTATATTAATCTTGCAATAAAAAAAGCCTCCTGATACAGAAAGCTTTTCTTACTATTCCAAAAAACCAATTGCTTGCGCAATAAAAAAACTAACTAACATTTAAAACAAACTAAAAAAGATCTTTTATTTTGAGGTAATTTTTTTTGACGGAGTGCTGGTAATTTTTAATAAATAAGTCCCTTCAGGAAGATCGTTTATATTCGTGGCATTACTTCCTACAATTTTTTCTCCTTGCGAATAAATTTCAATTTTTTTTGTCATTCCACTAACATCGCTTGTGGTAATAATCGTTTCATTTGCAGTCTTTGATTTAACTACAGTTTTTGACTTCGTTTCAGCAGGAGCTTTTACTAGCAAATCATTGCCTTTTTCGCTTTCATATAATTCTTTTACCTGATCTGGAGTCAAAGCCACATTATAGATCTTTAAATCATCTATATCAGCATTTATTCCTACCATAGTATTGATTTCTCCCAATCTAAAAATATTTCCGTTAGTAGATCTTGTCATTCCTTCCAGAAACTTTAATAATTTACCATCGCGATAAATTTTAGAAGTAGTACCTTCGTAGGTGATGGTATAATTGTACCAAATGCTCTTCTCCAGCGGTGTAGATACAATAACATCATTTGAAGCTCCCCAGGCAGCCAAACTCAGATCAGAGTTTGAAGAAGTAGTACCTTGTTGTAATAAACCGCAATATTGCGCATTTAAAGCATTTCCGTAGCCCCAAATATAATTCGCATTGGCAATATCATTGAATTTTACCCAAATACTAATTGTTCTTGAGCTTTTTCCTTGAGGCAAATTATCAATTACAGCTTCTAGAGCTTTATTATTTAATCGCTGAGCTCCTTTTATAGCTCCTGCTCTATCTGCTACAAAATTGTTGGTGCCAATAAATGATATTGTATTTGCAGTATTATTTAAAGTGCCATTAAAGTTAAATTCCTGAATCGGTGTTTGTGCATTCGCATTCAAAAAACTTACAAACAATCCTGTTAGTAGTATTTTTTTCATAATAGTAGATTTTAGGGATTAATAACTATGTTATTTTATATCGCTAAACTATATTTTTACTACTTGGAGCTAAAATTTTTCCGACAACTTACCAAAATACTCGTTCAAATAACGTTTTTTATGCATTTTGTCCGTTAAGTAATTTTTATATTTTTCATTGTTATTATTAAAAAATTAAATTAAAAATATCTTAAACAACAATTTCTTACGTATAAATACGGCATATTCAATAAAACGATAGATTTTAACTTTTGAAGAAAACTGAAAGGAGATGATATTAGGAAATAAAAAAACTCCATCCGAAAATACGAATGGAGTTTGTATATTTTGAAAAGTATTTTATTACTTTACGAATTCAATTTTTTGAGCTTCTTCTTCATTAACACTATCAAAGAAACCTTGCTCGTTCATCCAGTCATCGCTGAATACTTTACTCATGTAACGAGAACCATGATCTGGGAAAATCGCAATAATATTACTATCTTTTGTAAATTCTCCTTCTTCTGCATATTGCTTGATAGCTTGCATTACTGCTCCAGAAGTATAACCAACAAATAAACCTTCTTTTCTAGTAATCTCTCTTGCAGAGTGAGCACTTTCTTCGTCGGTTACTTTCATGAATTTATCAATAATATCAAAATCTGTAGCAGACGGAATCAAGTTTTTACCAAGACCTTCTATACGGTAAGGATAAATTTCTTTACTATCAAATTCTTTTGTTTCATGGTATTTTTTCAAAACCGAACCAAAAGCATCTACACCTAGAATTCTAATATTTGGATTTTTTTCTTTTAAGAATTTTGCAGTTCCAGAGATAGTTCCTCCTGTTCCACTGCATGCAATAAGATGCGTAATTTGTCCTTTTGTTTGTTCCCAAATTTCTGGACCTGTAGTGTTGTAGTGGGCATCAATATTTAATTGGTTGAAATATTGATTAATGTAGACTGAACCTTTTGTCTCTTCGTGCAAACGTTTTGCTACATTATAATAAGATCTTTCATCATCTGCAGAAACGTGAGCCGGACAGACATACACTTTGGCGCCTAAACTTCTCAACATGTCAATTTTGTCCTTAGATGATTTTGAACTTACCGCTAAAATACAATTGTAACCTTTAATAATGCTTACCATTGCTAAACTAAAACCTGTATTACCAGATGTGGTTTCTATAATGGTATCTCCCGGAGATAGAATTCCTTTTCTCTCGGCTTCTTCAATAATATATAATGCTATTCTATCTTTTGAGGAATGACCTGGGTTGAAAGCTTCTACCTTTGCGTAGAAATTTCCTTCTAACTCTTCGGTAATTTTATTTAGCTTAATAAGGGGGGTGTTTCCTATTAACTCTAAAACATTATTATAAGCAGTTATTTCTTCTTTCATAAAAAAATAGTTAATCAAAGGCATTTTCAAATTAACCTTGATAGGTTGCAAATTTAACAAAAAATTTCTAATTAGCTTTTAATTTTTTCTAAATCTAATAAAAAACTAAATTCCTTTGCTAAGTCTTTTAAAGCCTCAAAACGTCCCGAAGCCCCGCCATGACCTGCATCCATGTTCGTATCTAAAAACAAAAGTTTATTATTTGTTTTTAAATCTCGCAATTTTGCAACCCATTTAGCTGGCTCCCAATATTGTACCTGCGAATCGTGTAATCCAGTGGAAACATACATATTAGGATATTCCTGCGCTTTTACGTTATCATAAGGCGAATACGACAACATATAATCGTAATATTTTTTATTGTTAGGGTTTCCCCATTCGTCATACTCTCCAGTTGTAAGCGGAATACTATCATCCAACATTGTAGTAATTACGTCTACAAAAGGCACCTGAGCAATAACTCCGTTATACAATTCGGGAGCTTCATTTACAATTACTCCCATTAAAAGTCCGCCAGCAGATCCTCCTTCTGCATACAAATGTTCTGGAGAAGTAAACTTTTGGTCAATTACAAATTTAGAGCAATCGATGAAATCTGTAAAGGTATTTTTCTTTTTTAACAGTTTTCCGTCTTCATACCATTGTCTTCCTAAGTCCTCGCCTCCTCTAATATGGGCAATGGCGTAAACAAATCCGCGGTCTAAAAGCGATAATCTTGTCGATGAAAAATAAGTATCCATTGTAATTCCGTACGAACCGTAAGCATAAAGCAGCAATGGGTTTTTACCATTTTTCTCCAACCCTTTTTTATAAACCATAGAAATTGGCACTTTTACACCATCTCTTGCTGTTGCCCAAACTCTTTCTTCTACGTAATTGTTTTTATCAAACTTTCCGCCTAAAACCTCTTGCTCTTTTAAAATCGTTTTGGTTTTAGTCTTCATATTAAAATCAATTATAGAAGACGGCGTTGCCAATGATTGATAGCTGTAACGCAATATATCGGTATCAAAATCTACATTGGTTGTCGTGTAGGCATTATAAGTCTCACTGCCAAAAGGAAGATAATAATCTGGTTCATCGTTCCAAGGCATGATTCTAATATGATTCAATCCATTTGAACGTTCTTCTACAACTAAATAATTCTTGAAAATCTCTATATCTTCTAACAAAACATCTTCTCTGTGCGGAATAAGATCTACCCAGTTTTTCTTTCCTGTTTTATCTTCAGGCGTTTTCATTAATTTAAAATTAGTCGCCTTGTCTTTATTGGTTAAGATATAAAATGAATCTTCGTAATGAGAAATACTATATTCTAATCCGCGAACACGTGGCTGAAAAACAGTAAATTCTCCTTCTGGATTATTAGAATTCAAAATTCTATATTCGGTTGTCAAAGTACTTCCGGAACCAATAACAATATATTTTCTCGATTTTTCTTTACTTATCGACACATTAAAAGTATCGTCTACTTCATTATAAACCAAAACATCACTTTCTGAATTGGTATTTAATTTATGTTTAAAAACTTTATCAGCTCTTAAAGTTGTCTGATCTTGTCTAACATAAAAAATAGTATTGTTGTCATTTGCCCAAACCGAAGCACCAGTAACATTTTCTATTTTATCTGCTAAAATTTCACCTGTTTCTAAATTTTTTATTTGAATAGTATAAATTCTTCTACCAACAATATCTACTCCAAAACTTGCAAATTTGTTGTCTGGACTAATACTTAAACCTCCTAATTTGAAATAAGCATGTCCTTTTGCCATTTCGTTACAATTAAAAAGAATTTCTTCTTCTGCAGAAAGGCTTCCTTTTTTTCTAGCAAAAATTGGATAATCCTGACCGGTTTCGAAACGCGTTATATAAAAATATCCATTATAGAAATAAGGAACAGAAGAATCGTCTTCTTTAATTCTTCCTTTCATTTCTTCAAACAAATTTTTCTGTAACTCTTTCGTATGAGAAGTCATATTCTCATAATAAGCATTTTCTTGATTTAGGTAATCAATTACTTCAGAATTTTCGCGGTCATTTAGCCAAAAGTAGTTGTCAATCCTAGATTCTTTGTGTTTTTTTAATGTTTTTGGTATTATTTTAGCCTTTGGGGCCGATATATCATTTTGCATTGATTAAGCATTAATTTTTAAATATGAAGACGCAAAAATAGCACAAACCCAATAGAACAGAATTAATTTTTTCTTAAATTATTCTATTGAATTCACACAGCAATATAGTAATTTTGTCTGAAATAATTTAAAAAATCAACAAAAATGGATTTAATGGGAATGATGGGTAAACTTAAAGAGACCCAGCAAAAAATTGAAGATACAAAAAAGCGTCTTGATACTGTTTTGATTGATGAACAAAGCGCTGACGGATTATTAAAAGTTACTATTACAGCTAGTCGAAAAATAAAAACAATTTCTGTTGACGATTCTCTATTAGAAGACAAAGAGCAGTTAGAAGACTACTTAATCGTAACTTTAAACAAAGCCATAGAAAAAGCTACAAATGTAAACGAAAGAGAATTAGACGCTGTAGCCAGAATGGATATGCCTTCTATTCCTGGAATGGATAATCTTTTTAAATAAAATTTACTGCTATTTAGGTAGAATTTTGAGCTTCAAAAAATTCAATAAAACGTACTTTACGACCTTTTTTGTTTTTTTTTGAAGCTCATTTTTTGTTTACAAGACTATTTTCTTTAATTAAAATATTTTTTTTAGGCCCTTTTTTTTCATTTTTAATACTTTTTACATCGAAAAGTAAATTAAAATCTGTTAAAATTTCTCGCAAAAAAATCACTTTTCGCATAATTACTATTGCATATTGTCTGTTTTTTTGCTTTCAAAAAATGTCAAAATTCATTCTTTTTATCTCATTGAATAGCGCTAAATAATGCAGATTATTTTTTGTTGCTAATAACTTCTTCAATCGAGATAGTTCTACAGATATGCATTTTTTAGCCACCTTCTTTTTACAAATTTCCCAACTTTATTTCTCCCATAATTTTCTGTGATAATAGGAGTTTTTTTCCTTTCTAAAAAACGTAAAATATTAAAAATCAGAAGAAAACGTTTGCGTAGATTTTTCAGTCATTCCTGACAAATATCAGTTTTATTCTTTGAATAAGTCTTGAAATTTGATACAGATCAAAACCAAAAACAGAGTTGTTTTAATAAAAAGCATCAAAAAAATGACTGTTTTTTTTGTGCAGAAACATCTTTACACCAAAAAAGATTTCCAATCTGCTGCTAAACGCTTTTCAAAAATAAGCGTCAGTTTTTTTAGGTGTCATTTAGAATTAAAACAACAAGATTATTCAATCAAAATATTAATATAAATCTAATTATTATGAATGAGAAAACTGTAAAACCGAATGAAATTGAACACAAATTGGCAGATAAGAACAATTTTAGTTCAGCAAAAGATTCTAATAAGGAAATTCAAAAATTAGACGCTATTGCACACGTTGACGAACTTGCTAAAAAAGCTGCAAAAGCGCTAAAAAAATTCCTAGAACTTAATCAAGAACAGGTAGATCATATTGTAGCAAAAGCATCTGTGGCTGCGATCGACCAGCACGGTAAACTTGCTCTGCATGCCGTTGAAGAAACTGGACGCGGTATTTTTGAAGATAAAGCCACAAAAAATATGTTTGCTGCAGAAAATGTTACCAATAGCTTAAAGAATCTAAAAACGGTTGGGATTATTGGCGAAGATCATTTATCTGGAATTGTCGAAATTGCAGAACCTGTTGGGGTAATTTGTGGTGTAACTCCAACTACAAACCCTACTTCTACTACAGTTTTTAAAGCTCTAATTGCTTTAAAAACTCGTAATCCAATTATTTTTGGTTTTCATCCATCAGCTCAGCAATGTTCTAAAGCTGCGGCTATTGTGGTACGAGATGCAGCAATAGAGGCTGGAGCACCAGAAGATTGTATTCAATGGATCGAATATCCGTCTGTAGATGCTACTAACTCTCTTATGAACCATCCTATTATTTCGACAATTTTAGCAACTGGAGGAAATGCAATGGTACGCGCCGCTTACTCTTGCGGTAAACCTGCGCTGGGTGTGGGAGCCGGAAACGTTCCTGCTTATATAGAAAAAACAGCTAATATAAAACAAGCTGTCTATGATATTGTTCTTTCAAAATCGTTTGACTGGGGCATGATCTGTGCTTCTGAACAGGCTGCAATTATAGATAAAGAAATTTACGAAGAAACAAAAGCAGCCTTTAAACGTCATCATGTTTATTTTGCAAATGAAAATGAAAAGGCAAAACTGGAAGAACTTATGTTTGGCGTAACAGCAAAAGGAATAAACTGTGCTGGCGCAAAACTTAATCCAAATATTGTTGGAAAATCACCTCAATGGATTGCAGAACAAGCTGGATTCTCTGTTCCCGAAAATGTGGTTACTATTGCTGTTGAAGTATCTGAAGTTGGCGAAAAAGAACCTTTAACACGAGAAAAACTATCGCCTGTTTTGGCTGTTCTAAAATCAAACTCAACCCAAGAAGGCATAAAATTATCTGAACAAATGGTTGAATTTGACGGATTAGGACACTCAGCCGCAATTCATACTAAAGACGAAAAAATCGCCAAAGAATTTGGAATAGCGGTCAAAGCCATCCGAGTAATCTGGAATTCTCCCGCTACTTTTGGAGGTATTGGTGATGTATACAACTCCTTTATTCCTTCTTTAACTCTTGGCTGCGGATCGTATGGAAGAAACTCAGTGTCAGGAAATGTCGGAGCTGTAAATTTAATTAATATTAAACGAATCGGAAGAAGAAACAATAATATGCAGTGGTTTAAAGTACCTTCAAAAATCTATTTCGAGCCAAACTCGATTCAATATTTAAAATCAATGCCAAAGCTAGAAAAAGTTATGATTGTTACCGATACAAGCATGCTCAAACTTGGTTTTGTACAAAAAGTTATCGACGTATTAAATCGTCGCGAACACAAAGCAGATGTAAGGATTTTTTCTAATGTTGAGCCAGATCCTAGCATAGAAACTGCAAAAGCGGGTGCCGAAACTATGGTAGAATTTCAGCCGGATCATATTATCGCTATCGGAGGAGGATCTGTTATGGATGCTGCCAAAGTGATGTGGCTTTTATACGAACAGCCGAATGCCTCTTTTGATGATGTAAAACAAAAATTCTTAGACATTCGTAAACGCGCTGTAAAAATTCCGGCACTGGGACAAAAAGCCAAAATGATTTGTATACCAACAACCTCTGGAACAGGTTCTGAAGTAACACCTTTTGCGGTAATTTCAGATCATTCTGTTAACAAAAAATATCCGCTGGCAGATTATGCTTTTACGCCAACTGTTGCCATAATTGACTCAGAATTAACCAAAACCGTTCCTGCTTCTATCACCGCAGATACAGGTATGGATGTTCTTACCCATGCAACAGAAGCATATGTATCTATTGTTGCCAATGATTATACAGACGGACTGGCCTTGCAGGCTATCAAAATGGTTTTTCAATATTTAGAAAGAACTTATCTCAATGGTAAAAACGATGACGAGGCACGAGATAAAATGCACAACGCATCTACAATTGCCGGAATGGCTTTTGCCAATGCTATGCTCGGGATTTCACATTCTATGGCTCACAAAATTGGCGGAATGTTCCATACTCCCCACGGACGAACTAATGCAATTTTACTTCCTTATGTAATTAAATATAATGGTGAGGTTCCTGGAAAACTTTCGGTTTGGCCTAAATATGAAACTTACAAAGCCGATCAAAAATATTTTGAAATTTGCCAAGTATTAGGACTTCCTGCAAAGGGACCTAAAGATGCTCCGCAGATTTATGCTCAGGCATGTTGGGATTTAGCTAAAAAAGTGGGAATAAAAATGAGCTTTAAAGAGCAAGGAATTGACGAAAAAGAATGGCTTGCAAAATTAAACACACTTGCCATCAACGCTTTTGAAGATCAATGTACTCCTGCAAATCCACGTTTACCTTTAATTAAGGACATGGAAGAAATTATGCGAAAAGCTTATTACGGAGAAAAAATTTAATTATTATCTAAATTATCCAAAACCGCCCATAAAAGGCGGTTTTTTTATGATTAAAACTTAGAAAGCGTATCAATTACATACGTATGCATCACTTCTTTATAATCTAAGTGCGTCACGATACGAAGTTTATTATGTCCTAAAGAACTTATCAGAATATTTTTCTGTTTTAATTTTTCGATTAACAATTGGTCACTGTAACCTTCTGCAAGCGAAAAAATCAAAATATTAGTTTCTACAGGTTCTATTGATGCGATCCAAGGTTTTGTGCTTAAGATTTTGGCAATTTCTTTTGCTCTGCGATGATCTTCTGCCAATCTTTCAATATTATGAGCCAAAGCATATAATCCAGCTGCTGCTAAATACCCAACTTGACGCATTCCTCCACCTAATATCTTCCTGATTCTCAACGCTCTGTGAATGTCAGCTTTACTTCCTAAAAGTACAGAACCAATCGGAGCGCCTAATCCTTTAGACAAACAAACTGAAATAGTATCGAAAATTGCTCCAAACTCTCTCGGATTCTGTCTTTTAGCTACCAAAGCATTCCAAATTCTTGCTCCATCCAAATGAAACTTCAAATTATTAGCGTCGCAAACTTTTTTTATTTCTCTTAAATCTTCTAATTCATAACATGCACCGCCTCCTTTGTTGGTTGTATTTTCTACACAAACCAAACTTGTCAACGGACTATGGTAAAACTCAGGATCATTGATCGCAGCTTTAACTTGCGCTGCTGTTATCATGCCTCGGTTTCCATCTATCAGACAGCACGAAACACCGCTGTTAAAAGAAACACCTCCACCTTCATAATGATAAACGTGAGCATATTTATCGGCAATTAATTGTTCTCCAGGCTGCGTATGAAGTTTAATTGCAGTCTGGTTTGCCATAGTTCCAGACGGAAAGAAAAGACCAGCTTCCATACCAAAAAACTCTGCTGTTCTATTTTCCAATTCAATCACCGTTGGGTCCTGTTTGTATACATCGTCGCCAACATGAGCGTTAAACATATACTGCAGCATTTCATAAGTAGGCTTTGTTATGGTATCGCTGATTAAATTTATTTCCATATTCTAAAAACTATATCTTATTTTTGTATGCAAAATTACGTATTACAAATAGTTATTCTCAGCAAGTTTAATAAAATTTAACTCGCAAGTTTCTATAGACCAAATTAACGTAATAATTCTAAAAAACATATAAAAACCTATTAATTAATTTATGACAACAGCCGAACAAGTAAAAGGTATTGTGGAGCGCCTTGGTGCGTTGAGGAGGTATCTTTGACGTTGATGCCAAGCTTATCGAAATTGCAAACGAAGAAGAAAAAACTTTTGCTCCTGATTTTTGGAACAATCCAAAAGAAGCAGAACTTATTGTAAAAAATCTTCGAAATAAGAAAAAATGGATTGAAGATTATGACAAAGCTGTCTCTCTTACTGAGGAATTACAGCTGGCGTATGATTTTTATAAAGAAGGCGAACTATCTGTTGAAGAACTAGATGAACAATACAATGCAGCACAATCGCATATAGAAAACATCGAATTCAAAAACATGCTTTCTGACGAAGGAGATAGTTTAAGTGCCGTTGTACAGATTACGGCCGGAGCCGGCGGAACGGAAAGCTGTGACTGGGCAGGAATGCTGATGCGTATGTACATGATGTGGGGCGAAAGTTATGGTTATAAAATCAAAGAACTTAACTTTCAGGAAGGCGACGTTGCGGGAATTAAAACCGTAACTTTAGAGTTCGAAGGAGATTATTCTTTCGGATATCTAAAGGGAGAAAACGGAGTTCACAGATTGGTTCGTATTTCGCCATTTGACAGTAATGCTAAACGCCACACCTCTTTCGTATCTGTTTACGTTTATCCGTTAGTTGATGATAGTATCGAAATCGACATTAACCCTGCCGATATCGAAATTACAACTTCTCGTTCGAGTGGTGCTGGAGGACAAAACGTAAATAAGGTAGAAACTAAAGTTCAGTTAGTTCACAAACCGACTGGAATTCAGATTCAATGTTCTGAAACACGTTCACAGCAAGATAACAGACAGCGTGCTATGCAAATGCTTCGTTCTCAATTGTATGAAATTGAGTTAAAGAAACAGCAAGCACAACGTGCAGATATTGAGGCTGGGAAAATGAAAATCGAATGGGGTTCACAGATTCGTAATTATGTTATGCAACCTTATAAATTAGTTAAGGATGTTCGCACAGGATACGAAACAAGCGATGTCGATGGCGTGATGAACGGAAACATTGATGCTTTCTTAAAAGCCTATCTGATGATGATGGGTCAAAAGGAAGAGGAATAGTATTTAGTGGTCAGTCCCGAAGCATCGGGATAGTGGTCAGGCGCAACAAACTTGAAACCTGAAACTTTTTTTAAACAAAAAACAAAAGTTATGATAAAATGGGCAGATGTAATTCATTTTACAAATAAAGGAAATCCGACTCCAGATAAAAAAGTGGAGAAAACGGAGGAAGAATGGAAGCAAATTCTAACTCCAGAAGAATTTCAGGTGACACGTTTAAAAGGAACAGAAAGATCTTTCAGCTCCGAAATGTGCAGTTTATTTGAACCAGGAATTTACGAATGTAAATGCTGCGGAACATTATTGTTTGATGCCAGCGAAAAATTTGAATCTGGAACAGGATGGCCGTCTTTTACACAACCTGTAAAAGAAAATGCTGTTGGATATCATGCCGACAGATCGCACGGAATGATTCGTGTTGAAGTCACTTGTAATGTCTGCGAGTCTCACTTGGGACATATTTTTCCTGATGGTCCGCCTCCAAGTGGTTTGCGTTATTGTATTAATGCTTTATCTTTAAATAAAGTAAAAGAATAGACTAACATCACTCTATACAAAAAAGCGATTCTCTTAAAAAGTGAATCGCTTTTTTTTGTCTTAAATAAAAATTACAAATTATTAATAATCAGCACTTTTTAAAATTAACAAACAGATCTATAAGAAAATAAATACTAAATAAAAAGACTAAAATATAAAAAAATCAAAACTTTAATAGGTAGAATGTTAATTTTGTAATATTCGAACTGTTATTTTAAATATTTTTTAAAAAACGTCAAAACAACAATTTGTTTATTCAAATCTTATTCATTTTATTTGGCAAAAATTAACCCTAAATCTATTTAGCTAAATTGACGAAATCCTATTCAATTCAAGAAATTAACGAAATAATAAATGGCGTAATTTATGGCGCAACAACTCAAAATATAACCGCTACTGAGCAGCTTGAAAAGGCTACAACTTCAGAAATTTCGTTTATAGGAAACAAAAAATATGAAAAATACTGGTTAGCTTCCAATGCTTCTGTAGCTGTTGTTAACGAAGACATTTCTATAGAGCCTGGCGAAAATCGCGCCTTCATTAAAGTAAAAAATGCCGATTTGGCAATGTCTCAAATTTTAGCCCTTTTTGCTCCACCCGCTCCTCTATTTCGCAATGACATTCACAAAACAGCCATTATTGATGAAACAGCCATTATTGGCGAAGGTGTCAAGATTGGTCCAGGATGTTATGTAGGTCCAAAAGTTGAAATTGGTGCAGGTTCAATATTATATCCAAATGTTACTATTTTAGATGAATGTACCATCGGAAGAAATACAACGATTTGGTCAGGAGCAGTTATACGCGAGCGTTGTCACATCGGAAATGACTGCATCATTCATCCAAATGCTACTATTGGCGCTGACGGTTTTGGCTTTAGACCTTGTACAGAAAAAGGGTTGGTTAAAATTCCTCAAATCGGAAATGTAATTATAGGAAATTGTGTAGAAATTGGAGCCAATACTTGTGTCGATCGCGGTAAATTTAGCTCTACGATTCTTGGAGATGGCTGTAAAATAGATAATTTAGTTCAAATTGGGCATAACAGTAAATTAGGCAAGTTTTGTATTATGGCTGGAAATAGTGGCCTCGCAGGATCTGTAACATTAGGAAATGGCGTTATAATTGGCGGCAGTGCTTCTATAAAAGACCATACAACAATTGGCGACGGTGCTGTAATTGGTGCTGGATCGGGCGTGACAGGAGATGTGACTGCGGGAAAAACAATGCTGGGATATCCAGCTGTTGAAGCTCGTGATGCTTTAAAACAATGGGCAATTTTAAAAAGAATGGTTTGTGATTCAAAGAAATGATCTAAGGTTCTAAGGTTCTAAGGTTCTAAGGTTCTAAGGTTCTAAGGTTCTAAGGTTCTAAGGTTCTAAGGTTCTAAGGTTCTAAGGTTCTAAGGTTCTAAGGTTCTAAGGTTCTAAAAAAAACTGAAGCTTTGCTTCAGTTTTTTTTATGACTTTTGTCAAAATTCTTATTTTCAAAATAATCTTATCCCTTTTATTTCAATTGATTTTGTAAATTAGCCACTACTATTTTACAAAATCAATATTCTATCATGGATTTAAACTTCAATAAAAACGAAGATCACAATAAATTACTTCTTTCTGATTTAAAACAAAAATTTGCCAAAGTAAAATTGGGCGGTGGAGAAAAAAGAATCGAAAAACTGCATGCTGAAGGCAAAATGACCGCTCGAGAAAGAATTGCTTATTTATTGGATGAAAATTCTAAAAGTATTGAAATTGGCGGATTTGCAGGCGAAGGAATGTATCTAGAACATGGTGGCTGTCCTTCAGGCGGCGTAGTAGTTAAAATTGGTTATATAAAAGGAAAACAATGTATTGTTGTAGCCAATGATGCAACGGTAAAAGCCGGTGCCTGGTTTCCTATAACCGGAAAGAAAAACCTTCGTGCTCAAGAAATCGCAATGGAAAACCGACTACCTATCATTTATCTTGTAGACAGCGCAGGAGTTTATCTGCCAATGCAGGATGAAATCTTTCCAGACAAAGAACACTTCGGACGAATATTTAGAAACAACGCCCAAATGAGCAGCTTAGGAATTACCCAAATTGCTGCCGTTATGGGAAGCTGTGTTGCTGGAGGCGCTTATCTTCCTATCATGAGTGACGAGGCTTTAATTGTTGATAAAACGGGTAGTATTTTCCTTGCAGGAAGCTATCTGGTAAAAGCTGCAATTGGCGAAACTATTGATAATGAAACTTTAGGCGGAGCCACAACACATTGTGAAATTTCAGGCGTTACCGATTATAAAGCAAAAGATGATAAAGATGCTTTAGACAAAATCAAAAATATTGTAGACAAAATTGGTGATTTTGACAAAGCAGGCTACAACCGAATAAAAGCAGAAAAACCAGCTTTAGAACCAAATGATATTTACGGAATACTGCCAAAAGCCAGAACGGAACAATATGATATGATGGAAATCATCAAACGTTTGGTCGATAATTCAGAATTTGAAGCTTACAAAGAAAGCTACGGTCAATCTTTAATTACAGGTTACGCTAGAATTGATGGCTGGGCAGTCGGAATTATTGCGAACCAAAGAAAAGTGGTAAAAACTAAAAAAGGTGAAATGCAGTTTGGTGGTATTATTTATTCTGACAGTGCCGACAAGGCCACACGCTTCATTGCCAACTGCAATCAGAAAAAGATTCCGCTAGTATTTTTACAAGACGTTACAGGATTTATGGTAGGTTCAAAATCTGAACATGGTGGCATTATAAAAGATGGTGCCAAAATGGTAAATGCGGTCAGCAATTCTGTTGTTCCGAAATTTACCGTAATAGTTGGAAATTCTTATGGAGCAGGAAATTATGCCATGTGCGGAAAAGCGTATGATCCTAGACTAATTTTTGCTTGGCCAAGTGCCGAACTTGCCGTAATGGGCGGAACTCAAGCTGCAAAAGTACTGGCTCAAATTGAAGCTTCTTCGCTTAAAGCGAAAGGAGAAAACGTCGATGAAGAGAAAGAAACAGAACTATTCAACAAGATTAAAGCTCGTTACGACGAACAGACTTCTCCGTATTATGCCGCTTCAAGACTTTGGACAGATGCCATTATTGATCCATTAGAAACTCGTAATTGGATTTCTATGGGAATCGAAGCGGCAAACCACGCTCCTATTCAAAAACCATTTAATTTAGGAGTTATTCAAGTTTAGTGATTTAAGAATTCTCAAAAACACGTTAAATAAAAAGCAAAAAACTAATTTTCAAGGTGTTAAAAATAAATATCTGATTAAAAATTAGTACCTTAGTATATAATTTTTAATCACACAGCATCATGGAAAATGTAAAAAGTTTGAATAAATGGGCAAATTCGCACACTTATTTACCAGTTGATTTAGTACGTATTGTTTTGGGTGGATTTTTATTTATGAAAGGAGTCTCTTTCGTCACCAATATTCAATACCTGCATGATTTAATTTCCCCGATTGACAAGTTTGGAGGAGGTATGTTTATGCTGCATTACATTGCTCCAGCTCACATGATTGGTGGTATAATGATTATTTTCGGCCTTTTGACCAGATGGGCAATCGCAGCTCAATTACCAATTTTATTCGGTGCAGTCCTTGTTAACTTTATGGGACAAATGCACTCTGAAAGTTTAATTCTAGCATTAGTCGTTTTATTAGTCTGTATATTCTTCCTCTTTTATGGAAGCGGCAAACATTCTGCAGACTATTATTTTAAAATGCAACAATAACCTCTCAAACCCCAGTCTAAACTGAGGGCTTTTTTTGAGTGTTAATTAATTCTATAAAATTTCTTTAATTGCGTTTTATGACTTAAATTCGCCGTCATGAATTGGATTCATAAAACCGTTATTTTTATTACGCTCTTACTTGCGGGATTGTTTGCTTATCAAGCGAACCAGACCTCTGTAAGCGTAATTGAAACGGAAAAGTCGGACACCAATTTTGGCAAAGACATTCTCGATTCATCAGCATTTATTCAGCCTCAGGGCAGCTATCAGTTTGTAGCAAACATCAAAACTAATCCGATTGGAATAATTAAATGTTTTGATACACTTTTGCCGCTAATACCACAGCATCAAACCGTTACAAACACTACAGCTTATACTAAACTCTTTACAACTCAATGTAAAAAGGTTTCAGTCATACTCTATGCTTTCCATTTTTTCTGGTAAATAAATACTTGATTTTCATTTGAAGATTTATTCTTCACTTATCTAAGAAACCGTTTTCAATCTGAGAACCGTTTATCTCTATCATTTATTTATTTCATTAAAACATTATGGAAACTACTACCACAATTATGGGTATTGTGATTCTAATTATTGTCGCTATCCCAGTATATTTTTCTGCACGTTCGTCTGCAGCAAGCAAATCAAGAATTCTAAACATCAAAAAAAGATTCAATCCAACTCATCCAGAAGATTTTGATTTGACAGAATCAATCAATAATAAAACCTTAACGATTGATCAAAAAAACAATAAGTTCATTTTAATGAATTTCAATCCAAATCAGCAAGAATCAACTTATGTGGATTTAAATACAATTGCATCATGCAAATTAATTCCAACAACAGATGCTGGTTCTGACACAATTATTAAAATTGATTTTGAATTTCAAGAAAAAGGAACTTCAAAAAAAATAATAATTCCATTCTATGATTTTGATGACGATCGTATTAAACAAATCAGCGTTTATCAAGATCATCAGTTTGCGAAAAAATGGCTTAAAATCATCCAAGATTCTATATCACGTTAGTTATTTAATTCAATAAAAGAGGCTCAATTTGAGTCTCTTTTTTTTTACAAGTTTTATGACATTTGTCATTTTATGTCTTAGGTTGAAGTTTTAATTTTGAGGAAAACTAAATCCGTCGTTATGAAAATTTCTTTGACTCAAAAATACAATGTCCCAGGTCCAAGATATACTAGTTATCCGACAGTTCCTTATTGGAATGAAGCTGGCTTTACAACAGAAAAATGGATTACTACTTTGAAAAAATCATTTTCTGAAAGCAATTCAAAAAACGGAATCAGTTTATATATTCATCTTCCTTTCTGTGAAAGCATGTGTACTTTTTGCGGATGCAATAAGCGCATTACCAAAAATCACTCCGTTGAGGAAAAATACATTCAGGCTGTTCTAAAAGAATGGACTATGTATTGTAATTTACTATCCGAAAAACCAAAAATTAAGGAAATACATTTAGGCGGAGGAACCCCAACTTTCTTTTCTAAAGAGAACTTAGAAAGTCTTATTAACGGAATTTTCGATCATGCAGTAAAAGCAGAAAATCATGAATTTAGTTTTGAAGGGCATCCAAATAATACAACTTACGAACAGCTTAAAAAATTATACGATTTAGGATTTCGTCGCGTAAGTTTTGGAGTTCAGGATTATTCGGCTACGGTTCAAAAAGCTATCAATAGAATCCAGCCTTTTCATAATGTTGCTAAAGTAACCTTTTGGGCAAAAGAAATTGGCTATACTTCAATTGGACATGACATCATCTTTGGACTTCCTTTTCAAACCATAGAAGATGTAATTGATACGGTTGAAAAAACAAATTCATTAAAACCAGATCGATTAGCTTTTTACAGCTACGCACACGTACCTTGGATAAAAGGAAACGGACAACGTGGTTTTAACGAAGAAAATCTCCCAAAAGATGCTGAAAAAAGAAAACTATACGAAACTGGGAAAAAACTTCTTATACAAAACGGTTATCACGAAATTGGAATGGATCATTTTGCATTAGCAGAAGACAGTCTATATAAAGCCGCTCACAACGGAAATTTACACAGAAACTTTATGGGCTACAGCGCCTCAAAAACTCAAGTGATGATTGGTCTTGGTGTTTCCTCCATAAGTGACAGCTGGTACAGCTTTGCGCAAAACACAAAAAGCATCGAAGAATACTATGAAATTTTAGAATCAAATCAACTTCCTGTTGTAAAAGGTCATATTTTAAATGATGAAGATCTTATCATTAGAAAACACATTCTCAATTTAACGTGCGAATTGGAAACTTCTTGGACCGCAGAACATTTAAGTTTTACTGAACTCCCAGAAGTTCTAAATGCTTTACAAGAAATCGAAAACGACAACTTAATTGTTATTGAAAATAATAAAATAAAAATTACAAAAGAAGGAAGGCCTTTTGTCCGTAATATTTGTATGGCTTTTGATTTACATCTAAAAAGAAAGTCACCGGAAACAAATTTGTTTTCGATGACTGTCTAAGGGTAGTTAGTTTTAAGTTTAGTTTAGTTTAGTTTAAGTTTTACTTAGTGACAGTTTGGAGTCTGTTGCACAAATAAGCTCATATTTGAAGGAGAAATATACGGAATTCCTAATCCTAGTCCTCGAAGGATAAATAATACTCCAATTATAACTGCTACATACGGAATTGCCTTTTGAATTTTATTTCGAAATGGCAATCGCAATAATGTATTCACATAAACAACAAAAGTCATTAGTGGAATAGTTCCTATTCCGAATAAAAACATGTAAAGAATACCATAACTTGCGCTTTGCATTGCAATTGCTCCAAATAAAGCTACGTACACCATACCGCATGGTAAAAATCCGTTTAACAGACCAATTGTAAATAAAGATTTGTAGCTCTTTTTTTTAAACTGGCCTCCAAGATTGGTTTTAATCTTTGAAATGATTTTGTAAACAGGTTTAGAAAAATTATACTGAGCAAATTTCTTTTCCGGAATCAAAACTACAATAATCATAATTACTCCGATAATTATGGACATTTTTTGCTGTAATCCCGCAAGAAAGAAACCTCTTCCGAGTAAACCAAATATTAGCCCAATTATAGAATAAGCAGCTAATCGCCCGAAATGATAGGTCATAATCTGCGTTACCTTTTTGGCTTCATTTTGCCTGTCAACAGGAAGCATCATAGCAATTGGTCCACACATTCCAACACAATGCAGACTACTGATTAAACCCAAAAAGAAAGCTGAAAATAACATTTTATTTAGTTTACGTAAATAACTTCTTTAGTAAGATATTTTTTGCCTTCATACTGCCACTCCATGTTAACATCCCAACGCCCTTTTAATAATTTTTTCTGCGGAATAATTATTTCAGAATTGGTTAAAGCAATTTGAGTATTAAAGTCAAATTTTTTATTTGATGGTCTATACAATTGAATATTCCCTTTCACTTTATCACTTTCAAATCCTGCAGGAAAAGTTACAGCTACGCCGTTATCTGTATATTTAATTATTGGCTTATGTTGCAAATCATGTGCATTTTGAATTCTGGCCATTTCTTCCTGAAAATGTGTATCGTGTTTGTAATATTCTTCTACAACCAAATCGTTATCGTATTTAGAATTTGACTGCACTTCAAAAACAAAATATAATATAAATGTCATAAACAATCCAAATGCAATGACAATTCCAGTTCCCCAATTAAATTTCATAATCTAATAATTTTAGTTAAAACTTCGTGGTCCTAAGAAATTTGTAGTTGTTGTTTCCAGGAGTTCAGAACCGTTATAAACTCCTATTTTTACTTTTGTTTTATCACTTTCTAATAAAACTTCCTCTATTTCGATAAACAATGTACCTTGAGAAATTCCTTCTTTATTTATTTTAAAATGTTTCTTTCCGACATTTTTTATTTCTCCCTTCTGATCAATTAATTCAAAATGAATATCGTTGTAATCTTTCATTGTTTTATTTACAATTTTATAAGTGTAAACATTACTGATTTTTTCCCCATTATGCTGAAATAACTGACCTGGCAAACGTAAAATTACTGCCTGAACATTTGTTCTTAAAAACAGCATTCCAACAAAAATACTCAATAGAATAAAGAGAACTGCTGTATAACCTTTCATTCTTGCTGTAAACTTGAAAGGCTCTTTTTTTACAATTTCGTCCTCAGAGGCATAACGAATAAGACCTTTTGGCAATCCTACAGATTCCATAATATGATCACATTCATCAATACAAGCTGTACAGTTTGTACATTCCAGTTGTGTTCCATTTCTAATGTCAATTCCCATTGGGCACACATGAACACACTGAAGACAATCTATACAATCTCCTTTACCTGTTAATGCTCTATCTTCTTTTTTATTAAATTTTGCACGGCCTTCTTCTTTTTCACCTCGAACAAAATCGTAAGCAACATTTATAGATTTATTATCTAAAAGAACTCCTTGTAATCTTCCGTATGGACAAGCAATTATACACACTTGTTCGCGAAACCATACAAAAACAAAATAGAAAACACCAGTAAATATTAGCAATGCGATAAAATTGCTTGATTGCTGTATTGGTCCTTGCTCAATCATTAAGAATAATGTGTCGCTTCCTACCAAATAAGCCAAAAAGACATTTGCAATAAGAAAAGAGATTAAGAAGAAAATAAGCCACTTGGTTACTCTTTTTCTAATTTTTTCGGCATTCCATTCCTGTCTTGCCAAACGGGTCTGAGAACCTCTGTCTCCATCAATCCAATATTCGATTCGACGAAAAACCATTTCTAGAAAAATAGTCTGCGGGCAGATCCAGCCACAAAAAATTCTTCCAAAAACAACAGTAAATAAAAGTATAAATACAACGCCGATAAGCATTGAAATCACGAAGAGATAAAAATCCTGAGGCCAAAAAGGAAATCCAAAAATATTAAAGCGACGTTCCATGATATTGAACATCATAAATTGGTTTCCATTTATTTTTATAAACGGATTTATGAATAAAATTGCCAACAAAACATAGCTGACAATTTTTCTATAATCATAAAATTTACCAGACGGTTTTTTAGGAAATATAAATTTTCGTTTACCACCTTCATCTATCGTTCCAATGGTATTTCTAAAAGCTTCGTCTGGTAAATTTGACATGATATTCTAATTATTTTTTAACTTCTGTGGTATCTTTTGCAGTTGCAGCGGCATCGATTTTAGGAGCACTATCGTCTACCCAAACCTCCCCTTCTGCATCCTTAGGATCTTTTGGATTACTTCCTTGTAAAGACAGAATATAACTTGCTACTTTTTGTATCTCTTTTGGTTTAAGAGTTCCTTTCCAAGCAATCATTCCTTTTCCGTCTCTACCTCCATTTGTGATGGTATGGAAAAGATTTTTAATACCTCCACCTAAAATCCATTTATCATCTGTAAGGTTTGGTCCAATCTGACCTCCCCCGTCGGCACGGTGGCATGCTGCACAATTAGTTGTAAAAATTGTTTTACCTTCATCTAAGCTTGGCGCATCAGTTAGTAAAACAACTGTTTTTTCGTCCATTAAATCTGGCGCTGTTTTCATGTATTCAGCCACATCAATTTTTGCTTGAGCTAATTCTTTTTTTAGCTCCATCTCTTGATCGTCAGCTCCTAAAACGTCATAACGAACCACATAAATTACTCCAAAAATGATACAGATATAGAACAGATACACCCACCAAGGCGGTAAATTATTATCCAGCTCTTTGATGCCGTCATAATCATGATCCATCAACAAATCGGCTTCTTTTTCAATTGGTTCCGATTTAGTCAATTTATGCATTAGGTTTTTAAACCAAGTGCTTTCTTTGAAACTTAAACTTTCTTCAAGTTCTTTTTGTGCTTTTTCTTCTGGCGTTAGCAATTGATACATTACTCGATTTACAGCACTAAGAGTAATTTCGATAGCAATCAAAATGAAAAGAAATGCAAATAAAAAAACCGATATCATTGGGTACTTTATAAATGCTGGCCTGTCGCCCGAGTCAACAAAATACTCCATCAATCCGAAAACGATGAAGAAAATCACTGGTACTCTAACATATACTGGGAAAAACTTTTTCATTTTTATCTATCTTTTGCAATTACACTAAGTCCTTCATCTAAAGGTATATTACTCATTTCTTGAATTTTTTCTTTTCTATAAGAGAATACCCAAATACCTAATCCTACGAAGAATAAGAAGAAAATTAAGAAGGAAATAATCGGGTAAACTTCTATACCCGATATGGTTTCCATATTGTGTTTTATTTGTTCAAACATAATGCTGTTATTTTGAAGTTTCTTTTACTTTAATATCAGTACCAAGTCTTTGTATATAAGCAATCAGCGCCACGATTTCTCTTTCATTCATTGGAATGAATTTTTCGCCTTTTGCTGCTGCTTTTTTACGGCTGTCTTCATAACTCTTAACAAAATCAGGATCGCTTTCTAAACTTTTCTCAATCTTAACAGCCTGTTCTCTTAAACTTTTCTGTGCATTAGCAACATCTTCTGCAGAATATGGCACACCTAATGAAATCATTGCCTGCATTTTCTTTTGAGTCAATGAAATGTCCATCGGTTTATTATCGAATAACCATTTGTAACCTGGCATAATAGATCCCGCAGATGTACTTTGCGGATTCCACATGTGGTTAAAATGCCAATTGTCATTATATTTACCACCTACTCTTAATAAATCTGGACCTGTACGTTTTGATCCCCATAAGAATGGATGATCATAAACAAATTCTCCAGCTTTTGCTTGAACTCCATAACGCTCTACCTCACTTCTAAATGGGCGAACTGATTGAGAGTGACATCCAACACAACCTTCTCTGATATATAAATCACGTCCTTCAAGTTCCAGTGGTGTATATGGTTTTACGCTAGAAATAGTCGGAATATTTGATTTCACCATTATCGTTGGAACAATCTGAATAATACCTCCAATCAAAATAGCAATCGTAGCTAGTATTGTTAACTGAATTGGTTTTCTTTCTAACCAAGAGTGGAATTTTTCTCCTCTTACCCTACTACTGCTGATTCGTTGTAAAGCTGGAGCCTGAGCCAATTCATCTTCGATTGTCTGACCTGCTTTTACAGTCATAATAATATTATAAACCAATGTAAACATACCAATCAAATACAAACTACCTCCAATAGCTCTCATCCAATACATTGGCATAATAGCAGTAACTGTTTCAAGGAAGTTTCCATAAGTTAACGTACCATCTGGATTAAACTGTTTCCACATAGAAGCTTGTTGAAAACCAGCTACATATAATGGAATTGTATATGCAATAATACCTAAAGTACCAATCCAGAAATGGAAGTTTGCTAATTTTTTAGAGAACAACTCTGATTTTGTCATTCTTGGAATCAACCAATAAATAATACCAAATGACATAAAACCATTCCAAGCTAAAGCTCCCACGTGTACGTGCGCTACGATCCAGTCCGTGTAATGCGCAATGGCATTTACATTTTTTAAAGATAACATTGGCCCTTCAAAAGTTGCCATACCGTAACCAGTAATCGCTACAACGAAGAATTTTAAAACTGGTTCTTCACGAACTTTATCCCAAGCACCTCTTAAAGTTAAAAGACCATTGATCATACCTCCCCAAGACGGAGCAATTAACATTACTGAGAATGCAACACCTAAATTTTGAGCCCAGTTTGGCAATGCAGAATATAATAAGTGGTGTGGTCCTGCCCAGATATAAATAAAAATTAAAGACCAAAAGTGAATGATAGATAATCTATAAGAGTAAACAGGTCTATTTGCAATTTTCGGTACAAAATAATACATTAATCCCAAAAACGGAGTTGTAAGAAAGAAAGCAACTGCATTGTGTCCGTACCACCATTGCACAAGCGCATCTTGTACACCAGCGTAAACAGAATAGCTTTTTAAAGCTGAAACTGGAATTTCAATATTGTTAAAAATATGCAGTACCGCTACTGTAACAAATGTTGCTAAATAAAACCAGATTGCCACATACAAGTGACGCTCTCTACGGCGCAGCATTGTACCAATCATATTTATTCCCATTACCACCCAAATCAAAGCGATTGCAATGTCAATTGGCCATTCTAGCTCTGCATATTCTTTAGAAGAAGTATAACCTAACGGAAGTGTAATTGCAGCAGCGACAATGATTAACTGCCATCCCCAGAAATGAAGATTACTAAGAAAATCGCTAAACATTCTGGCTTTTAGCAATCTTTGCAGCGAGTAGTACATACCCGCAAAAAAGGCATTACCCACAAAAGCAAAAATAACTGCATTGGTGTGTAAAGGTCTTAAACGGCCATAACTAAGCCACGAAATCCCATCAGTGATGTTGGGAAAAAGGTACATTACCGCTAAGGTAAGCCCCACTAACATACCAACAACACCAAAAAGTATTGTGGCGTAAATGAATTTTTTTACAATTTTGTTGTCGTAATAAAACTGTTCCATTTCCATAATTATACTTGTTTTTCTTCGATTGGTAAATTATTATTTTGGGAATTAATTTTGGTTTCGTCGTCGAAAAGGATTCTGACTGAAGGCGTATAATCATCATCATACTGTCCAGATTTAACAGCTGCGATAAAGGCAATAAAGAAACAGATTGCCACAAAAATACTTACTGAAATTAATAGATAAATAACACTCATACCTTAAATTTATTTTAACAAAATTAATTCGTTAAGGGCGCATAAAATATGATAATTATCATATACAAAAAGATATGTTAAATTTACAAAAAATATATTCTTGAACAACTAAAAATCATTCTAAATTTCTGCTACTGAAATAGTTAGACATAAAAGTTACAAAACTCACAATCGTAATTGTACTCAATGGCATAATAATCGCCGCAACTAGCGGAAGTAGATTTCCCGTAACTGCAAAGGCAAGCCCTATAACGTTGTAGAGAAGAGATAACCCGAAGCTCATTTTTATGATAAAAATGGCCTTATGCGAAAGCTTTAAAAAGTAGTTTAGCCGTGAAAATTCTGCCGCATCTAAAATGGCATCGCAGGCAGGCGAAAAGACATTGACATTTTCTGATATAGAAATTCCAACGTTACTTTGAGCCAATGCCCCAGCATCATTTAGTCCATCCCCCACCATCATTACATTCTGACCTTTTTCTTGAAGTTTTTTTATGTACTCCAATTTTTGTTCTGGTTTTTGATTAAAAATCAATTCAGTACCTTTTGGCAAGATAGCCTCTAGATTTGACCTTTCGCCATCATTGTCGCCCGAGAGCACTTTGATTTGATAATCTTTACTCAAATCAGCAAAAAGCTTTTCTAAGCCCTCTCTATACTGATTTTGAAAAGTATACTTTCCTAAGTAAACTTCTCCAATTTTAATATGTAATGCTGTTTTTTCGATTTCTGAACCATCTGGAACTATATCATCGACAAATTGCCCTGAACCAATTTTAATTTCCTTTCCATCTACAGATGCCAAAAGTCCTTTTCCGGTAATTTCCTGAAAGTTTTCTATAGCTGCACGCTTACCTTCTGGCAGAAAATCATAAAGCATTCGGCTCAAAGGGTGATTTGATCCTCGCAATACATTCTTAATCACCAGAATATCTACATCAGAAATAAAATTTCCTTCGTAAATTATATTCGATTTTTTGTTCGTCGTGATTGTTCCTGTTTTATCAAAAACAATAGTATTGACTTTAGCAAGCTGTTCAATTACAATAGCATTTTTTAAATAAAATTTCTTCTTGCCTAAAATTCGCAATATGTTTCCAAACGTAAATGGAGCTGTAAGAGCCAATGCACATGGGCATGCTACAATTAGTACCGCTGTAAAAACATTAAAAGCAGTATTAGCATCAATAAAAATCCAATAGCCAAAGCCTGCAAATGCAATTAATAGTAAAATTGGCGTAAAATATCGGCTTATTGCATCTGTTATGGTTTTGTGTTTCTGATCTACTTTTTTCTGAAAAATTTCGTTACTCCATAATTGAGTTAAATAACTCTGCGAAACCGAATGCAAAACTTCCATTTCGATTACTTTTCCAATCTGCTTTCCTCCTGCAAATACTTTATCTCCAGATTTTTTAGTAATCGGTACTGCTTCTCCTGTCACGAAACTATAATCTATTTCTGCGCTTTCGCTAATTAAAATTCCATCAACCGGTATCAGTTCTTGGTTTCTAATTAATAATCGATCTCCCTTTAAAACATCATAAATAGCAACGTTTTCTTCTGAAGCATCTTTGTTTATTTTGGTAACAGCAATTGGGAAATAGGATTTAAAATCCCTTTCAAAACTTAAAAAACTATAGGTTTTTATTTGAAACATTTTTCCAAGAAGCATAAAAAACACCAAACTTGCTAAACTATCAAAAAATCCTGGACCGTGATCCATAACCATATCATAAGTGCTTCGAATAAACATTACAATAATTCCTAAAGCAATCGGAATATCTATATTTAGCATTCTAGTTCTAATGCTATGATATGCCGAAATATAATAACCGCTTGCTGAGTATAAGAAGCTTGGCAATGCTAAAAGAAAAATGAGTAATCTGAAAAATGGTTTGTAGCTATCGAGCCAAAACTCTTTCATTTCAAAATATTCTGGAAATGAAAGCAGCATGATATTTCCGAAACAAAAAAATGCGACACCTAATTTATAGGTAAGACTTCTATCTATTTTTGCTTTTTCGGTTCCGTAATTTTCTAAACTAATATAAGGTTCATAACCGATCGAACTCAAGAGATAAGCGATTTCTTTTAAAGAAACCACCTCTGAATTAAAGGTAATTCTAACTCTTTTTTCGGGAAAATTAACCTGAGAAATACTGATTCCAGGCTGTAGGCGATTAAGGTTTTCTAATATCCAGATACATGAACTACAGTGGATATGAGGAATATTCAGTGAAACAATTGATGTGTTTCCTTCCTGAAATTCTAATATTTTTGAAAGTATGGCTTCATTTTCTAAAAAATCATACTTTCCTTTAATGTCTTGCGGTGTGGCACCCGGAGACTTTTCAAAATCATAATAGGATGTTAGATTATTGCTGCTGAAAATTTCGTAAACTGTTTTACAGCCTGTACAACAAAACTTCTTATCATCAAAATCAATTTCTTCATTTTGTTCAATAGATAAACCACAATGAAAACAACTTTGCTCCCTCATAAACTTGTTTTTATATGCCGCAAATTTCCAATTAAAGCACAATTATTAAGATGATAATTGTCATATAATATTGAAATTGAATTCTAAATTAATAAAATAAAATAGCCTAAAATAAAGTTCGTTTTAATTTATAATAATTTTACGATATAATACTGGCTAAAAACCTTAAATATGCTTATTTTTGCAGCAAACAACTATTGTCATGAACAAATGTGATCAATGCATAGTACGCCAGCTAAGCTCTTTAAAAGCACTTAATAAAGACGAAGTTATTAAATTGGCCAGCAGTAAAACCTCTTATAAAATTAAAAAAGGTGAAGCCATTTTTGAAGAAGGCGAAGTGACTAATGGAGTTTTCTGTATAAAAGATGGTGTTGGCAAGCTTTCTAAACTGAGTGCAAACGGAAAAGATCAAATTGTAAAGCTGGTAAAATCTGGAGAACTTCTTGGACAGCGTTCTATGATTAGCAACGAGCCAGCAAACTTAACGGCAAAAGCAATTGCTGACATGGAAGTTTGTTTTATTCCTAAAACAGAAATCATAAATTTCTTTAATAATAACAATCAGTTTTCTTTAAATCTGATGCAGTCTGTATGCGAAGATTTGAAAGAATCTGAAAACGAAAAAATCGCCTTAGTTCAAAAAACAGTAAAGCAAAGACTTGCTGAAACTTTACTGCATCTTCATGATGAATTTGGCGAAGATACCGATAAAACACTAAGAGTGCAATTGACAAGAGAAGAACTTGCCGGCATTATTGGTACTGCCACAGAAAGCTGTATTCGTTTATTGTCTGATTTTAATAAGTTGGGATTAATTGAATTAGTCGGTAAAAAAATTATGCTTAAAGATATTCGCGCTCTAAAAAAATTAGCCGATAATTAATTAAAGCTTTTTAGCTTCATTCCAGAAAACATCCATTTCTGTTAGCGTCATATCCATCAATGGTTTTCCTAATTCATTTGCTTTACTTTCTAAGTATTGAAAGCGTTTAATAAACTTTTTATTGGTTCTTTCTAAAGCATCTTCTGGATTTACATTTAAGAATCTCGCATAATTGATCATAGAAAACAAAACATCTCCAAACTCGTCTTCAATTTTATCTTGATTTCCGGTTTTTACTTCGTCTTGTAATTCTTGCAGTTCTTCCTGTACTTTATCCCAAACTTGATGAGGTTCTTCCCAGTCAAAACCGACACCTTTTACTTTATCTTGAATTCGGCTTGCTTTAACCAATGCAGGAAGACTTCTTGGAACTCCTTCTAAAACCGACTTTTTACCTTCTTTCAGTTTTAGTTTTTCCCAATTTTGTTTTACTTCTTCTTCATTTTCGACCTTTACATCTCCATAAATATGAGGATGACGATGAATTAGTTTTTCGCAGATTTCATTGCACACATCAGCAATATCAAAATCGTTTGTTTCGCTACCAATTTTAGCATAAAAAACAATATGCAACAATAAATCTCCCAGTTCTTTTTTTACTTCATTTAAATCATTGTCCAAAATAGCATCGCCCAGTTCATAAGTTTCTTCGATTGTTAAATGTCTTAAGGTCTGCAGAGTTTGTTTTTTATCCCACGGACATTGCTCACGAAGTTCATCCATGATATTTAATAATCTTTCAAATGCTTTTAACTGGTTTTCTCTGCTCATTTTGAAGTTCTTTTGATTTAAACTCGATTCTGTAAAAGTAAAAAATCCTGTTGAGTAAAACATCTCAACAGGATTTTAAATTTTGAATATCTAAAAATATTATTCTTCTTTTTTAGTTGCCGCTTTTTTTGCCGGAGCTTTTTTAGCAGCTGGAGCTTTTTTAGGTTTTTCTTCAGCAATTGGAGCTTCTTCTTTTGGCTCCTCAACTGCAGGAGCTAAATCTGTTACAAGCCCTTTAGCTTGAAGTGTATTGTACCAGTTTAATACTTTTTTAATATCTGAAGGATAAACTCTTTCTTCATCATAATCTGGAAGAATTTGTTTGAAATAAGCAGACAAAGTAGCATTATCTTCTTTGTGAGAGATAGCTTGTCCTTTATTTTCTTTAACGGCAATCTGCTGCATTACTTCAGTTAACGGTTTTTCACCTTCATAAGTATAAATCGAAATTTCAGACAATAAACTTACATTGCTTTTTAGATTTACAGTAATCTTCTTTCCATCAATTAATGATTCCGCCACAAAACCTGTACGAGTTTGTACTTTTAATTCGTATAACCCTGGTTTTCCTGAAATGGCTAAAATTTTCGCTAAATTCATTTTTATTAAAATTAGTATTAAGAATTTGATTTATTTTTTGTTTCTAAATAGTATTAGAAAACTTATCTTGCTTTTTTAGCAGCAAAAAATTTCATTCTATATTCCTGAAACGTTTTTCCTTCGGTAATATTTTTCAATTTCTTTTGGATTAAGCGTTTTTTTAGAGATGAGATTTTATCTGTAAATAAGATTCCTTCAATATGGTCGTATTCGTGCTGGATCACTCTTGCGATTAATCCGTCAAATACTTCCGTTTTCATTACAAAATCTTCTTCACAATATTCGATTGTCACAGTTGGTTTTCTGTAAACGTCTTCACGCACATCAGGAATACTCAAACAACCTTCATTAAATCCCCATTCTTCTCCTTCTTCTTTAACGATTTTAGCATTGATAAAAGTCTTTTTAAAACCTTTCAAATCTTTTTGTTCCTCTGAAGGCAGATCCTCATCATCACTAAAAGGCGTTGTATCTATAACAAACAAACGAATTGGCAGTCCAACCTGCGGTGCTGCAAGTCCCACTCCATACGCATTGTACATCGTCTCGTACATATTTGCGATCGTTTCTTTTAGATTTGGATATTCTGGTGTAATATCCTGCCCTACTTTTCTTAAAACAGGATCACCGTATCCTACAATTGGTAAAATCATTTGTTTTTGTTTATGTTTTATGTGCTTCAAAAAACAGAATTAAAGTTCTGATATTTCAGCTGGCAAAAATAGTAAAAAATAGTCAATGAATAATTCTTATACGCCATTATATCATATTTTTTACAAGCTACTAAAAATCTCAGCTATAATTATGCCAAAATCACTCCTACAATTCTTATCTTTGTTAGTAAACCTTTCTTTATGATTGATAGAATTTCAAAATTTACAAACAGCACTTCATTTCTTAATGCCTCTAAAGTAACTATTGCTTCTGTTGTACCTGTTTTAGTTTTAAATTTTTTAGGTCATTTTGAAATTGGCTTTACTATTGCACTTGGTGCTTTTTATACCTATCCCAGCGATATTCCGAGTTCTCTCGGTCATAAAATAAAAGGGTTAATCGCGGCTTCTTTTATTGTTTCTGGGGTTAATCTTTTGGTTAATCTCGTTTATCCGTATCCTTTTTTATTTTACATCTTTTTAGGTTTTCTGCTGTTTTTATGTTCTATGATTTCAGTTTACGGACAGCGCGCAACTTTAATCTCTTTCTCTGCATTATTATCAATTTCTCTGTCTTTTGGGCATTTACATGAAGGTTGGGAAGCTTTTCAATATTCTGGTTTTATTTTTATTGGAGGAATTTTATACCTTATAGTATCTCTTGTTTTTCATTTTGTACAACCTTATAAATATGTAGAATTACAAATTGCAGAAGGAATTAAACTTACTGCCAAATACCTTAAATTAAGAGGTGATTTGTGGAGTCCAGAAGCTAACAGAAGAGCCATTATAGAAAAACAATTGGCCTTGCAGGTTGAATTAAATCTTATTCACGAAGATTTAAGAAAAATGCTGATTGGCAATCAAAATGCATCTGGAATTACGAGCCAGAACCGAAAAATGCTTTTAGTTTTTATCACTTTAGTTGAAATTCAAGAACTTGCGCTGTATACTTCTTTTGACCACAGTAAAATTCATGAAAAATTTGCTGGACATCCTGATGTTTTAAGAACTTATCAGAATGTGGCTTATAAACTGGCTTCGACTTTAAAAAAACTTTCAAAAAATGTGAGTCATATAAGTGTTTATGTAGACAAACACGATTTGAAAAATGAATTGGACGCTCTTGAATTTGCCATTTTTGATTATGAAAAAAGATTAGGAAAAGAAGAAGCGGCAGAAGGTGTTCTAATGCTGACCAATATGCTAAAATACGCCAAAAACCAAGTTGGAAAAATCAAAACTATCCAACGCGCGCTTTCTTTGGCAATGCAGTCTTATAAATTGAAAGATAAAGATAAGGAGCTTGAAAAATTCCTTACTCCGCAATATTATCCGATTCGAACTTTAATTGAGAATCTTAGTTATTCTTCTTCTATTTTCAGGCACTCGATACGATTGACTATCACTATTCTAATTGGCTTTTTTCTCGGGCAAGTACTGCCATTTCAAAACGTATATTGGATTCTGCTGACCATTGTAGTAATTATGCGTCCTGGTTATGGCTTAACCAAAGAGCGATCTTACAATAGAATGTTCGGAACTGTTTTGGGAGGAATTTTAGCCTTCGGAATTGTTTCTATTATTCAAAATCACGTTGCACTGAGTATTTTCTCTATTATATGTATGCTTCTTGGAATTTCATTTACCCAAATTAATTACAAAATAAGCGCAACATTTGTTACGATGTACGTGGTGTTTATTTACGGAATTCTGACACCAAACATTAATGAGGTAATTCAATACAGAATATTAGATTCGCTTGCTGGAGCTATTTTAGCTTTTATTGCTAATCAGTTTTTATGGCCGGCCTGGGAATTTATCAATACGCCTATACATATAGAAAATTCGATTCGTGCCAACAGAAATTATCTCAAAGAAATTGCTGATTTTTATAATAAAAAAGGAGAAGTTCCAACTTCTTACCGTCTTGCTAGAAAAAATGCTTTTGTTGAAATAGGAAATCTAATGACATCCTTTCAGCGCATGATGCAAGAACCAAAATCGAAACAGAAAACAATGCCTTTGGTTAACAAATTGGTCGTTTTAAATCACTCACTATTATCCGCTTTGGCATCGCTGTCGACTTATATTCAGTCGCATCAAACTACTTCTGCCTCAGATTCTTTCAATTATATAATCAAGACGATTCTTGCCAATCTGGACCATTCTATTTCTATTTTAAGAAATGAGGTTATTATACAAGATACTTTTTTTGAAAAAGAAGATGTGACTTTACAGTTTGAAGAACTTAAGCGAAAACATTTTACGCGCTTGGCCGAAGATGATGATCTCGATAAGGAAACACGTCAAGCTAAAATGCAAGAAGCTCAAATGGTTATTGAACAATTAATTTGGATGAGCAATCTGGCAGAAAAAATTCTAAAAAACACAACCGACCTAAAAGCAACAAATCCAGATTAATTCATCTGGATTTGTTTTTTATATTCAATTAAGGAGAAGCTTATTTTAATTTTAAAACTTCTGCTGTTTGTTTTCTAAGTTCTTCTAAAAGTTCTGGCTTATCATTTAAAGTCTGACCGTAAGAAGGAATCATTGTTTTTAATTTTGCTTGCCACTCAGGTGTTTTAACTTGATTTGTAAAACATCTGCTGATTAAATCAATCATAATTGCTACAGCTGTAGAAGCTCCTGGAGAAGCACCTAATAAAACAGCTAAAGTTCCGTCATGCGTATTGATTACTTCTGTACCA
Organism: Flavobacterium ustbae; assembly: GCF_003946915.1. Classification (GTDB taxonomy): domain Bacteria; phylum Bacteroidota; class Bacteroidia; order Flavobacteriales; family Flavobacteriaceae; genus Flavobacterium; species Flavobacterium ustbae. Next base: position 236,160 of record NZ_RPOC01000002.1, on the reverse strand, counting down.
AACTCTAAAACTCCGCCTTCTTTTTCATCTTTCTTAATAACCTGAACACGTTGACCTGCCTTTTCTAATTTCCAATCTTTTGAGCGCGCAGTTGGAAGATATTCGCGTAAAGCTTTCATTCTGTCTTTTGGAGACTGACGCACCTGCTCGATCAAATACTTTGTTAATGGAATATTGTGATATCCAGCAGCCAGCATCGGAATTAAATTGTTACGTTTAATAGACAATGGCAAATCTAAATAAGAACCATTTTTTAAGAAACGAGTTGAAAATCCTGCAAACGGTCCAAAAAGAAGCGCTTTTTCTCCATCGATTACACGTGTATCAATATGTGGAACAGACATTGGAGGAGCTCCAACGCTTGCTTTTCCGTAAACTTTTGCCTGATGTTTAGCAATTACTTCTGGATTTGTACATTTCAGCCATTGTCCGCTTACCGGGAAACCTCCATATCCATTACCTTCAGGAACATTCGCCTTTTCTAATAAAGGTAGAGAACCTCCTCCTGCGCCAATAAATACAAATTTAGTATAGGCTTTACGAGTTTTTCCGGTTGATAAATCTTTAATTTTAATTCTCCAAGATTTATCCTCACGCTGTCTTAGTTTTTTAACTTCATGGTTAAAGAACAAAGAAACGCCGTCTAATTTTCCTAAGTAATTGAACATACTTCTTGTTAAAGCACCAAAATTAACATCGGTACCAATTTCCATATATGTTGCAGCTAACTTTTCATCAGCATTTCTTCCTTCCATTACCAATGGCATCCATTTTTGAAGCTGTTCAAAATCGGTACTGAAAGTCATATCAGAGAAAATCGGGTTGCTTTGCAACGCCTCAAATCTCTTTTTTAAATAATCTACGTTTTTATCTCCCCACACAAAACTCATATGAGGTACGCTTTTAATAAAATTATCCGGAGACGGCACTTTATTTTGCTGCACTAAGTAAGACCAAAACTGGCGAGAAATCTCGAATGATTCTGCAATACTTATTGCTTTTTTAGGATCTATGCTACCGTCTGCCTTTTCTGGAGTATAATTCAATTCACAAAAAGCAGAGTGTCCGGTTCCTGCATTGTTCCAAGCATCAGAACTTTCGGCTGCGGCAATATCTAATCTTTCGTAAATTTCAATTTTTATATCTGGTTGTAATTCTTTCAAAATTACTCCGAGAGTGGCACTCATTATTCCAGCGCCAATGAGTACTACATCACTATTTGAACGTATGGTTTCGTCAGGCATAACAGTATTTTTATTTAAAGTGCAAAGGTACTTTTTTAATTGCAAAAAAAAACTAATTTTTACATGATAAAAGTTAGGATTTTCTAAAAACCATTAAATTATAAATAAAAAATACGACGAACAGCGTTATTTTTTTGCGGAAAGATAATCTTGAAGCAGAATTGTGGCAGAAATTTCGTCTATCAAACTTTTGTTCTGACGCTGCTTTTTACTTAAACCGCTGTCGATCATAGTTTGAAATGCCATTTTTGAAGTAAAACGCTCGTCAACACGAATAACTTTCATGTCTGGAAAAATATTTGAAAAGTGAGTCACAAAGCCCTTAATCACAGAAGCACTTTCAGATGGAAGTCCATTCATTTGTTTTGGTTCGCCAATCAAAACCGCTTCGACTTTTTCTTTAGCAAAATAATCTTTTAAAAAGTCAATTAAAGTATGGGTCGGAATAGTTGTTAAGCCCGAAGCAATAATTTGCATTTCGTCTGTCACTGCAATTCCTGTACGTTTTTGTCCGTAATCTATTGAAAGGATTCTTGGCATTTTGTTTTGTATTTAATCAGCAAATTTATCTAATAAAGACGATGTTTCAATATACCCAGAACATGTACTAAATCTAGTTCCAAATCAATCTTTATAATCGTTGTGTATCCTTTAAAAACACAATCCCGATAATTACTATCATCAAAATATATAGATTTTTTAAAATGAAAAGGATTTAGAAGATCTTTTTTTAAATGCTTTAATAAATCATTTTTAAATTTCCTCGCCGCAATAGGTTTGTCTTTTGCTATGAAGTTAATTATTTCTTTTAAATCATTGTTAAATTCAACAGTTAATTTAATCTTCATATTTTTTTATAGTATCCTCCAACAACATATCCAACTCTTCAAACGTACTATACTGAGCAGTTTTATTGTCAATTTTAACAGCTCTTTCTCTTAAGATTTCTTTATTTCTCTCAAAATCAGAATCCTCAAAATCGTCTTCAACAATTCTCAATTCCTCAGACGAAAATTCACTAAGTAACTTTAGAATTTTCTCTTTAATCTCTGGCTGAAACTCTAATCTTATCGCTTCCATAATTCTGTAAGTTAAAACACAAAGATAGACTTTTCTACATTGATTTCTTGAAGTTTTAACAAACCATAAAAAATCCGCCTTGAAAGATTCAAGACGGACTTTATCCAAATATTCAAACCTAAAAAATAACTCAATTTATCTCCCGAACAATCTACTGAAAAAACCTCTATGTTCTTCTTCATCTGCATCCTCTTCTTCTGTGTAAGTTGCAAACTTAGATTGCGATTTTTCGTGTTCAAAAATCAACTCCTTAATATACTCAACATAAGTTCTCTTTTTCTCTTCTAAGAAACCTATCAAGTACTTTTCGCTAAATTCAATTCCGCTTGCCGCCTCTATCTGTAATAATTTTTTATACAAAGGCTCAATATGCATCGCAATTACTTCTTGTGGCACAGCTTGCCTTCTTGCGAAGTAATTTACAATAACATCATTTTCATCTCTAGCGATTTCAAAATCTGTAATTACCCAATAATACCTTCCAGACTTTGCAAGATTTTTTACAATAGCGTGAAAGTTTTTTCCGTTTTTAATATTCTCCCAAAGCACTTTAAAAATTACTTTTGGCATATCCGGGTGACGTATGATATTATGAGGCTGCCCCATTAACTCATAGTCTTCGTAACCACAGACATCTACAAACACTTCGTTGGCATATTCTATAATACCGTAGGCATTTGTTTTACTCATAATAACCTGAGTTTTATCCCAGCTTACTTCTTTATCTATAATTACTCTGTTTTGAAGGTGATTTTCTTGATTCATATTTTACTGCTTATATGATTTATTTATGGAATGGAATGGAATGCTGATCAACACTGCGAAATTAGTCCGAAGAAAAAACACAAAGCCTGACTTTTGTCATATTTTGACATAAAAAAAACTTTTAAAGGATGTTTTATAAAATCATTATCTTAATACGTTTACTTATTTTACAAATAAGAAACAAAAAGTTAAACCTGTAACATTTTCAATTAGTTTTGCTTTTTTGCATTTCTACAAATACGTTATCTTTGCCAAAAAATTAAACGTATGAATTCTTTACAGACTATAATTGAACAAGCTTGGGAAAACAGAGCTTTATTGCAAGAAACTACAACTACTGATGCCATTAGAGAAGTTATCGAATTGGTAGACGCAGGAAAATTACGTGTTGCTGAACCAGTTGGTGACAAATGGCAGGTAAACGAATGGGTTAAGAAAGCGGTTGTAATGTATTTCCCGATTCAAAAAATGGAAACATGGGAATCTGGTATTTTTGAATACCACGATAAAATGTTGCTAAAAAGAAATTATGCTGAAAAAGGAATTCGTGTGGTGCCAAATGCTGTTGCTCGTTACGGCGCTTACATTTCTAGCGGTGTAATCTTAATGCCAAGTTATGTAAATATTGGTGCTTATGTTGACGAAGGAACAATGGTTGACACTTGGGCAACTGTAGGAAGCTGTGCTCAAATTGGAAAAAACGTACACTTAAGCGGTGGTGTTGGTATTGGTGGTGTTCTTGAGCCATTGCAAGCTGCTCCAGTTATTATCGAAGACGGCGCTTTTATCGGTTCTCGCTGCATTGTTGTTGAAGGTGTTCACGTTGGAAAAGAAGCCGTTCTTGGAGCTAACGTATGTTTGACAGCATCAACAAAAATTATCGACGTTACTGGTGATGAGCCTGTTGAAATGAAAGGTTTTGTTCCTGCTCGTTCTGTGGTAATTCCAGGAAGTTATACTAAGAAATTTGCTGCTGGCGAATTCCAAGTTCCTTGTGCATTAATTATTGGTACTCGTAAACCATCTACAGATTTAAAGACTTCTTTAAACAATGCACTTCGTGAGTATGATGTTGCTGTTTAATCAACGCTTATAAAATATATTTGTAAGAGGACGTATAATACGTCCTCTTTTTTTAATAAAACCAAAAAATCTTACAAATACATAAAAGTAAGAAAATTATATTAAATTTGCGCACTAAAAAAATCTCTAAAAAAAAAGAGTCTTAATATTCGCATACATTTAATGAAAAACTACACATCTAGCCTAAAATTATTTCTTTATAGATACTTTTTAATTTTTATACTTTATCAAATTTGTAATATTTTATTTTATAGTTTAAACTCTCAATACTTTGATAGTATAGCAATAAAAGATATTTTAGGAAGCCTTTTATTTGACTTTTCAGCAATTTCGTATATTACTTTAATTTTCTTGATTGCACATGCGATTCCTGGAAATTTTAAATATCGTCGACTCTATCAGACTACTTTAAAAATTTCTTTCTTTACCCTTAATCTTTTGTTTATTGCATCAAATCTTATAGATATTGTGTATTTCAAATTTACAGGAAGAAGAAGCACATTTAGCATGATTACTGCAAAAGGAATGGAAAAAGAAGCATTAGGATTGCTTTTTTCTTTTATAAAAGAATTTTGGCACATCCCTTTATTATTTATCATCCTCAGTATTGCTTTTTGGAAATCAATACCTGATTTTAAAAATAGAAATGAAATAAAAAGATTTACATCAGAAAAGTTCTTAAAACAATCTTTTTATCTTCTCACCTCCGTTTTTTTACTCTTAATAATTGCTCGCGGAGGATTTCAAAAAAAACCTCTCAGAATTGTAGATGCAGCTAAATATAGTTCTCTAAATAACGCTCCACTTATTTTAAATACACCTTTTTGTATTCTAAAAACAATATCACAAAAGGAAGATATTGAGAAAGCTAATTATTTCAATAAAAACGAACTTGATTCTATTTATAAACCAGTTCTATCTTTTAAAGAAACAAAATCAACTAATAAAAAAAATGTTGTAATAATTATTCTGGAAAGCTTTGGTCATGAAAACATTAGCAAAAAGCAAACACCTTTTTTAGATTCTTTAATAACCAAATCTTATTATTTTAAGAACGGATTTGCTAACGGAAAAGTTTCTATCGATGCAGTTCCATCGATTATTTCCAGCATACCCAGTTTAATGAATAATTCTTTTATAATTTCTAGTTACTCTTTAAATAAAACAAATAGTTTATCTAAAATTCTTAAAAAAGAAGGATATAGCACTTCTTTCTTTCACGGCGCTTTTAACGGAAGCCAGAATTTTGATCAATATACAAAAGCCGCAGGATTTGAAAAATATTACGGCAAAGATGAATATGTTGGAACCGAAGCTTTTGACGGAAAATGGGGGATTTTTGATGAAGAATTTTTACAGTTTTTTGCTGGAAAACTATCTAGTTTTAAAGAACCTTTTTTTAGTTCTATTTTCACTATTTCGTCTCATAATCCGTACACGATACCAGAACGATACAAAAATAAATTCCCTAAGGGAACAACAGTAATACAACAAAGTATAGCATATACCGATTATTCTTTGAAACTTTTTTTTGAAAATGCAAAAAAGCAAAAATGGTATAAAAACACATTGTTTGTAATCTCCGCAGATCATACCTCTGCAGAAGGTCAATCGGAAATTGATAAAACCATTATTGGTAAATTTCATATTCCCATTTTATTCTTCGACCCAGGCAATCCAAACTTTTCTGGTGTGAACGAAAAGAATTTTCAGCAAATCGATATTATGCCAAGTGTAATAGATTATTTAGGTATAAAAACAGATTTAATTTGTTTTGGAAAAAGCTATCAGGATTCTAAAAATTTTGCTGTATACTATTTACAAGGTATTTATCATTGTATTGTTGATGACTATTATCTTGCTTTTGCTAATAATCAAGTAATCGGATTATACAATTGGAAAACAGATCCTTTATTAAAAATCAACATACAAGGCCAAAACCCACAAAAAACTAGCGAAATTTCTAATTTCTTAAAAGCTTACATACAGTCATTTAATGAAAGGGTTATTGAAAACAAACTCGCTCTATAATTTATTTTTTTGCTGATTTTGAAGCTTTATAAGCTTAGCATATTTCATATAAGAGAAAAAAGCCTGAATCATAGCAATCGACAATCCATCCAGACCATTGAAAATTCCTTTTTTAAAGAAATAACAGCGAATAAAAGCTACAGTTCCGTTTAGGACAGGTTTAAAAGCATTTATTCTTTTTCCTTGATCAAACAACTGTTGTGCATGCCAGCCAGAATACTGATTCTTTTTTGCAATAATCTGATCGAAAGAATCCCATCCGTAATGCAAAATATGTACTGCAACCTTTTTTTCATTCTGAGTTACAATTTTCTGATGCACTTTAGAATCTGAAGGATGTGCTGTTTGTTTATTAAAGAAACGAACTTTGTGATCTGGATACCAACCTGAAAAATCAATTAATTTATCGGCTAAAAAGTTTTTAACTCTAAAGCTAAAAGCATCATAATTTCCTTCTAAATATTTTTTATTTAGAATAAATTCCTCAGCATCTTTGTCTAGAAATTCATCTGCATCAAGGTTTAAAATCCAGTCGTTTTTACAAAAAGGCAATCCGTGTGTACGCTGCGGGCCATCTCCTAAAAATGCCTGCTGAATAACCTGCGCCCCTTTTTCTTTAGCAATTTCTACTGTGCGATCTTTACTGAAAGAATCTACAATAATTACTTCGTCACAAACTTTAAATAAGGCATCTATACATTTTCCAATGTTTTTTTCTTCATTGAAAGTAATAACCAAACCGCTAATTCCCATTGTTAATTTTAATTTGTTGAGCACAAAAATATAACTTTTTAATTTAGTTTAATCTTATTACCGCCATCACTTGTACACTTCGTAAAATAGTTTGTATTTTAGCCTTCTAATTGAACAGAACCCAAATGAGAATATTAGTCATTCAACAAAAAAGAATCGGAGACGTCTTAACCAGTACAATTATTTGTAATAATCTAAAAGCCAAATTTCCAGATTCTACAATTGACTATATGTGTTATCCTAATTCGATCGATGTTCTGAAAGAAAATCCGAATATAGATAACATTATTCCGGTAACTAATAAAATTCGAAAATCGACTCTTGGGTTTATTAAATTCATTTTTGAGATTCGAAGAAAAAAATATGATGCTGTAATTGATGTTTACAGCAAATTAGGGACAAATCTTATAACATTTTTTTCTGGCGCAAAATATAAAGTTTCGTACCATAAATGGTATTCTAATATTTTTTACAATTATAGCTATGAGCGTTTTGATGCTATAAAATCAGAATATGGTCTTGCAATTGAAAACCGATTATTGCTTCTTAAACCTTTTTTTACAGAAAAAATAAGAAATGTAAAACCGAAAATCTTTTTAAAAGAATCTGAAATTACAGAAGCAAAAAATATTTTAAATAGCTACAATATAGATCCTGAAAAACCGCTAATTATGTTTGGAATTTTAGGAAGCGAGCATTACAAAACCTATCCGCTTGACGGAATGGCAAAAATTATTGATTTTACAGTAGCCAAAACAAACGCTACTATTCTCTTTAATTATATTCCGAATCAGAAAGAACAAGCTTTGGAGGTTTATAATCATTGTTCTGAAGAAACCAAAAAACATATTATTTTCGATTTGTATGCTACAGATTTACGTCAGTTTTTAGCAATACTTTCTCAATGCGAAATGCTGATCGGAAACGAAGGTGGCGCTGTAAATATGGCAAAAGCCTTAGAAATTCCGACTTTTTCTATTTTTACTCCTTCTGTTAGAAAAGAAACATGGCAATTATTCGAAAATGAAGCCAAAAATGTTTCGGTTCATTTAAAAGATTTAAAACCAGAAATCTACGAAAAACATACAGAACAATATATAAAAGAACATACTTTTGAATATTATGCTGAATACCCGTTGGAACTTATACTCAAAAAACTAGAGACTTATTTTCAAGAATATAAGAATTGAAAAAGTAAAGACTCCGACAATGAACAGTGAAAAGCAAAAATTATCAGTATTGATTATTACGCTTAATGAAGAACGGCATATACAATCGCTCCTTGAAGATATTGATTTTGCTGATGAAATTATTGTTGTTGATTCTTATAGTACAGACAAAACAGTAAGTATTGTAGAATCTTTTAAAAATGTAAAACTCATTCAAAATCGTTTTACCGATTATACCTCACAGCGAAATTTTGCAATAGATCAAGCTAAAAATTCTTGGGTTTTATTTATTGATGCCGACGAAAGATTAACACCCGAATTAAAACCTGAAATCGTTGCTGCAATTAATTCTGAAAACGCTGCAAGCGCTTATTTTATCTATCGCATTTTTATGTTCGAAAACAGCAGGTTGAATTTCAGCGGTTGGCAAACTGATAAAATTTTCAGACTTTTTAATCAATCAAAATGCCGATACAATGAGGAAAGAACCGTTCATGAAAAGCTAATCGTAAACGGATCTATTGCTACTTTAAAAAACAAAATCATACATTTTTCATATTCTTCTTATACAGATTATCAATCGAAAATGTACAATTATGGAATTTTGAAAGCCAATGAAAAATTTGCAAAAGGAACAAAACCGTATTTCTTACTGCAGATTCTTCATCCTTTGTATACTTTCTTGTACCAATTTATAATCCGTTTTGGTTTTCTGGACGGAAGAAAAGGTATTATAATATGCTATTTGAATGCGTATAGCGTTTTTATTCGCTATAAAGAATTGCGACGCCTTACTTCTTCCAAAATTTAAGTTTCTTTTTTAGACGTTTTTTTCTGTAAAACTTCTCTTGAAAATCTGAAGTATCTCTCCATAAAGTTTCGAAAATCTTCTCTTCAGGTTCTGCATAAAATTTTGCATATTCGTTACTCATTTCAGCCACCATTTCTTTTAACGGAGTTAGTCTAGATAAGTTTTTCATACGCATTTCAAAAGACATTGAATTATGAAATTCCATTCTATTCAAATCTACCAGAAAGAAATCATAATTTCCGCTGTCGTTCTTTTTTATCAAAGTATTTCCTGGCGAATGGTCTAAAAATTCAATTCCTTTTTCGTGAAGATCAAAACTAAATTTTGTAAACTGTCTTAGGATATTTTCGCGATCTGGAAAATCGGGAATTTCTACTAATTCTCTAAAAGTAAGATCACATTCTAAATGTTCGCTTACATAAAAGCTTTTTTCTAAACCTATTATAGATGAAAACTCAGCAAATGCAATAGGTTTTGGAGTTCCGACACCTAATTGCAATAATTTATTGGCAAACTCAAAAGAACGTTTTGCTTTTGATTTTCTGAAGTATTTATAAGCGATTTTGTTTATAAAGTGCGGAATTTTAAACGATTTTATGTTTATTTTTTTATCGTTTAAATCAAAAATTTTAATCTGATTGCGCTGTCCATTACCAAAAATTGTCCCTGAAAAATTAAAATTTTCAATTAAATTTTCGATTTCCTTACTGTTATAAGTTTTATCAATTTCGAATTTCATAGTTCCTGCTTAAATGCATCTTATATTAAACCTTTTTAAATAAAAACTTAAACCACTGACCAAAGTTTTTCTTCCATAAAAATGAATTTGAAAGCTGTAATTCATTCTCGGCTTGAACAATATTTTTTATTTCAGCAATATTTTTAGTCGGAAAAAAAGACAGCTTTTTCCATCTTTCTGGTTCTATATAGTAAAAGTTGCTATATTCTTTATAATTGCTTTCATTTACTGTAATCCACTTATTTAAAAAATCTTTATTGGTTTCTTTATTATGTCCCCAATTTTCAAATTTAAAACGCAGCTCTTCTTCTGTTCGTGATAATGATTCATGCAAGACCAGATTATTAGTATAAATAACCTGCCCTTTTACCCTTCTACCATTAACATATTTTGGGTTGTTTGTGGCAAATATAGCCTTTGTTGGTTTATTTACATACAAAATTCCATTTGGAGTATATTTGTATAAAATAAGCCAAAAAGCAGCAATCTGAATTGGTTTTCCGTGCGGATTTTCTATATACGAATTGTGTTTTCTAAGATCTTTAACAAAATTACCAAAGTCAACAAAATACTCATCGCAATCAATTTGGATCAGCCAGTTTCCTATTCCCATTTTTTCAGAAAGCATTTTTCGCTCTCTAATTTCACATTGCATTGTCGTAAAAGTTGGCACATAAAAATCATCTTCATAAATTACAACTTTATGATCCACATCAAATACTTTAATCCATTCAAAAAAAGACTCTTCAATAGTAAAGTATTCTCCATTCCAAGTTCTTCTATTTTTATCAATAGCTAAAAAAACATTGTCCGCTTCCTTATATACTGTTGGCAAAGAGTTTTTTAACAATTCATAATCGTAAGAAACAAGATACCCAACATTTATTTTTCCTTTCATAAACTTTTAGTGAAATTTGCCGCAATGTAGCAATAAATATCTACTTTTATCGCATGAAAAAAAAATATGACTATTTAATCGTAGGATCGGGATTGTTTGGCAGTGTGTTTGCCTGTGAAGCACTAAAAGCTGGAAAAAAATGTCTCGTAATTGATAAGAGAAACCACGTTGGAGGAAACGTGTTTTGTGAAAATATAGAAGGTATTAATATTCATAAATATGGAGCCCATATATTTCATACCAATGATAAAGATATATGGGATTATGTAAATGGAATTGTAGAATTTAATAATTTTACCAATTCGCCTTTAGCGTTATCAAAAGGAAAATTATACAATTTACCTTTTAACATGAATACTTTTTATCAGCTTTGGGGTACAAAAACTCCGCAGGAAGCTAAAGCTAAAATCGAAGAGCAAATAGCTATTTATGGCGTAAAAAATCCGCAGAATTTAGAAGAACAAGCTTTAAGTCTGGTTGGAAAAGATATTTATGATAATTTCATAAAAGAATACACGGAAAAACAATGGGGCAGAAAAGCCACAGAATTACCTTCTTTTATTATCAAAAGAATTCCGATTCGTTTTACTTTTGACAACAATTACTTTAACGATACTTATCAAGGAATTCCGAAAGGCGGCTATAACAAATTAATAGATGGATTGCTGCAAGGAATTGAGGTAATTAAAGACACAGACTTTTTTTCTGACAGACAAAAGTTTACAGAACTTGCAGATAAAATTGTCTATTCTGGAAAAATAGATGAATATTTTGATTATAATTTAGGAGTTTTAGAGTATAGATCACTATCTTTTGAAAATGAAATTCTTGATAAAGAGGATTTTCAAGGAAATGCCGTTGTTAATTATAGCGACACTACGTACGATTTTACAAGAATAATTGAGCATAAACATTTTGAATTTGGAAAACAAGGCAAAACGGTAATTACAAAGGAATATCCTAAGGAGTGGACTCCGTCTACCGAAGCTTTTTATCCTATCAACAATGAAAAAAACCAAGCCTTATTTGAAAAATATAAAAAATTGGCGTTGAATGAAAAAAATGTAATTTTCGGAGGTAGATTAGCAGAGTACAAATATTATGACATGCATCAAGTAATCGCCCAAGCATTAACAAGATCTAAAAAAGAATTGAAAAATGATTAAAGTTTTTGTAGTAACTCACAAAGAGGATGCTATTTTATCCAATGATGTTTTAGTTCCAATTCAGGTTGGAACTAATGAAGCTATTTCGCCAACTACTATAAGAGACAATACTCTTGATAATATTGCTTCAAAAAATAATAATTATTGCGAATTAACAGCCGCTTACTGGATTTGGAAAAATATTAAAGATGTTGACTATGTTGGAATATGCCATTATAGAAGATATTATAATTTTTATAATGAATGGTATAATTTGAAGCCTTCAAAACAGAAAAAAATTACAATTAAGGATTTCAAAAACACCAAACTATTCAATACTTCTTCTGCCAAATTAGAAAAAAAGATCGCATCTATTCTTTCTAATTATGATGCAATTCTATGTATACCCTATAAATTCAAAACTTCAACTTTGACTCAGAACTACTGCGATGATCACAGAAGCGAAGATTGGGAATTAACCAAAGAAATAATTGTAAAAAGGCATCCAGAGTACAAGGACAGCATTACAAAATTTTTAGATGAAGGAATCACTTTTCACATTGGAAATATGATGATCTGCTCAAAAGAAAAATATGATGCTTATTACAGCTGGCTGTTTCCGATACTTTTCGAACTTGAATCAAAAATTACAATTCCAGAAGATCCTTATCAGGCAAGAATTTTTGGCTTCATCTCAGAAAGGCTAATAAATCTCTACGTATATCATAATAATTTTAAAATTAAAGGAGTTCCGTGCTATAAGATTACAGACCTTTAAAAGAGAGAATTAAGGCTGAAAAAAATTATCGCTTTTCTTTTAAAAGAGCTTTACTGAAATTATACTTTTTTATTTATTAAATAACATCTTCTCAAAAAGAATTACTTTTGCATTTGCATAATTGAAGCGAAATTAAAAAATAAAATGAACGAGGAAATCATCAACGCGTACGAAGTAATTAAGAACGGCGGCATAATATTATACCCGACAGATACCGTTTGGGGAATTGGCTGCGATGCCACAAATCCTGAAGCTGTTGCTAAAATATACAAACTAAAACAGCGTGCAGAAACACAAAGCATGATTGTTTTAATGAATGGTGAAAAGATGATTTACAATGTTTTCAAGAACATACCAGAAGTTGCTTGGCAAATCTGGGATTTATCTGAAAAACCAACCACTTTAATTCTTGACGATGCTAGAAACGTTGCGCCAAATATTATTGCAGCAGACAAATCTTTGGGCGTTCGTTTAGTTAAAGAACCTTTCTGTTATAAATTAATGGAAAGAATGAAAAAACCATTGGTATCAACTTCCGCAAACATTTCGGGTCAGCCTACACCAATTGCTTTCAAAGACATTAGCCCTGAGATTGTAAATGGAGTTGATTATGTTGTAAAATTAAACCAAGACAAAATAAACGGAAAATCTTCTACCATAATCAAATTAACCAACGATTCTCAGGTAAAAGTTATTCGTAAATAAATTTTAGATTGTAGATTTTAGAATTTAGATTAAAAAACTTAGCTTCTTAGCACCTTAGTCGCTTAGCATCTTAAATCACTTTCAAATTTTCAATCATCCAATCGATATCTTCTTTGGTGTTGTAATGACTAAATGAAATTCGGAGATTTGGCAATTTTAAATCAGTCTCCGAAAGCATTTCATTTAAAACATGCGAAGGTTTTATACTTCCAGATTGGCAGGCGCTACCTCTAGAAACGGCAATCCCTTTCATATCTAAACTAAAAAGCAGCATCGAAGTTTTGTCTGATGAAAATGGCAGAATGATATTGATGATATTATAAAAATCGTCTTTCTTTCCGTTAATTCTAAAATCTGGAAAATGAACTTCCAATTGTTCAATCAGATAATTTTTCAATCCTAAAATATAGGCTCTTTCTTCCTCTAGTTTTTCATACGAAATAGATAAAGCTTTTGCCATTCCGGCAATCTGATGCACAGGTTCGGTTCCTGCACGAAGACCTTTCTCCTGCTCGCCTCCAAAAAGTAATGGCTGTAAACCAGAGTTTTTTCTAACAAAAGCAAATCCGACACCTTTTGGTCCGTGAAATTTATGCGCACTAGCCACAATAAAATCAACAGGAATCTTTTGCAGATCGATTTCAGTTTTTCCGATAGACTGAACAGTGTCTGAATGAAATAAGGCATTATATTGCTTGCAGATCAAACTTACGCGATCTAAATCTAAAACAGTTCCTGTCTCGTTGTTAACGTGCATTAAACTAACCAAAGTCTTTTTTTCGTCGGCCAATAAATTGGATAAATGCGTTAAATCTAAGCTTCCGTCTGCATTTACCTTAACGTAATCAACCTGAACTTTATATTCTTCCTGAAGCACCCAAACGGTATGTAAAACGGCATGATGTTCTATTTTAGAAGTAATAATTCTTTCTACTTTTAAATCTTCAACAGCAGAACGCAAAATCCAGTTGTCGGCTTCGGTGCCACCAGAAGTAAAAATTATTTCTTGAGCCGTGCAGTTTAAATGTTTGGCAATGCTCTTTCTTGAAAGTTCTAATATTGTTTTACCATTTCGTCCAAAGCTATGCGTAGACGATGGATTTCCGTAATCCTCAAGCATTATTTTCGTCATTTCCTGAATTACTTCAGGACGCATTGCTGTTGTTGAGGCATTATCTAAATATACTTTTTTCATCGCCGTAAAGTTAAGAAATATCAATTGTCAAATCTTACATATCATTTGGCAATTTTTTCACTATTTTTGACCAAAATTAATATTACGATGAAAAAATATGCTGCTCTCCTATTTTTCGCTCTTTTCTTAAATGGGTGCGATGATGGAGATTTAACTGTAGACAAAATAAATTTTGCAGAAGTTACAGATTCTCAAGCCTGTGATCCTGAAACGAATACCTTAATTTATAAATTAAAATCTCAGGAAGCTCTTTTGCTTCAAATGCCAGAAGGAGCAATTAAAAATGACCAAGGAACAGAAATTTACACTATCGATGCAAATGGATCATATCGTGTGGTTTACAGAGCTTATGACGGAACAGTTGCAACAGCAAATATTTGCGGTGCGATTCCGCCTACTACTCCAAGAGTAACTGAAGAATGGATTGGAGTTGAAGGTTTAATTGAAATTGAAACGACTCAGTTAGTTGATACAAGTGCAACTGATGGAAGCACAAGAATAAAAGGTTATGAGCATAGTATTATTTTTAGAAATATATCATTTCAAAAACCAGCGGGAATTCAAGTAGAACCAGAATTTGTTTTTGGAACTTACAATACCAACATAACACCTGCAAATTTAACTTTTAGAACAGATCCGAATAATGCCGCTTATGAGTGTCAGGATATCAAAAAAGTCTACAATTACAATAATACATTCTATTTATCAATTGACGATATAGATCCTAAATTGCTTGTTAATGAGGCTACTCCAAGCAACGAGCCACGCACAAGTCCGATTACAGCTACTCAAAATAAAGTATTTTACAAAACAGCAAAAGAAGGAACTGGCTCTATTACTCCAGCCTTTATTTGCGCCGCAGTACAGCCAAGTGCTCCTGCTATTGAAGAAACTTGGACAGGCCAGCTTGCTGTAGGAAATCAAAGCGGAATTATTGAAGTAACAACAACTGTTACCGCAGGAGTTTTCACTCACACCATCGTGCTTAGAAATGTAATTTTAGAAAAAGGAAAGAGCAGTTTCAAACTTGGGAACAGTTTTCTCCTTGGAAAAATTGTTCGAACTGGAACCAACTAAAAGCATCTTTTTTTAAAAGAAACCATAAAAATAATTCTTACAAAAAAACGTCTGTTTTTTGAAATGATTTTACAAAGAAATCAGAACAAAAACAGACGTTTTTTTATGCTTTAAAATTAAGCTTTTACGGTCAAGAAAAGCCTCTTTATTTATTATTTTGCCTTATATAAACTTCGGTTGCCCCAAGACCATATTTTTGATAATTGGCATCTTGAAAATCAATTCCGTCATAACGGCCGAGTAAAAAATCAAGTTCTGCTTTTAAAATCCCTTCGCCAACACCGTGAATAAAAACGATTTTTGGAATGCGGTTTCTTATCGCAAATTCGATATGTCTTTTCGCCGTTTCGGTCTGAAGCGTCAAAATATCATAGTTAGACATACCTCGTTTATTTGGAACTAATTTTTCGATATGCAAATCAAATTCGGGAACGCCAACATCTCGTTTTTCTTTCTTTTCTTTTACAAAACTTCTTGGTTTGGGTTCGATTTTATCTTTTGAAGCTTGATCTAAATCAACTCTTTTAATAGAATTCATTAAATCACTGGTTTCTTGCAATTTAATCAATTCATTGACAAAAAATGTCATCATAAACCCATCCTCTGTTTCAATTAAAACTTCTTTGTCTTTAACCGAAACAACTGTTCCGTTTATGGCTTCATCGAGTACAGAAACCTTATCTCCTTTTGTCAGCATCCTACTCTTCTTTATCGTTATGTTTACTTGGTGTTTTTGCACTCAGTTGCATCATTCCGAACATAAAAACCACAATTGCAGCAATCATGATATAGATGTTTTTTTCTTCCGAAACCTGTTCATAAAGTGCAACCGAAATCGCAAGAATCATTATTATTATTTTAAAAACTTTCATCTGTTTCCTATTTTAAGATTTCAAAAATATAAAACTTTCAACTACTACTTCTATAGTGCTTCAAAGCTTTGTCATATTTTTTTAGTAAAATTGCAAAAAGATCTGCCATGAGTTTAGAGAAATATATGATTCCCTGCATGTTCAAAACCATCTTCGGTTTTGACTGTTTAGGATGCGGATTTCAGCGTTCTCTATTCTTACTTTTTCAAGGCGAATTTTCAGCGGCGTTTAAAATGTACCCGGCCATCTACACCTGCCTTCTGCTAGGCATTTTTATCGCGTTTCATTTCTTAGATAAATCAAGAAATTACAAAAAACTAATTTGGAAAATAACAGTGGTCAATTTCATTTTCATGCTAGGCGGCTACTATTTTAAACACTTTTATTTCTGATTTTAGATTTTAGATTTTAGATTTTAGATTTTAGATTTTAGATTTTAGATTTTAGATTTTAGATTTTAGATTTTAGATTTTAGATTTTAGATTTTAGATTTTAGATTTTCTAAAATCGCTACGCTCTTTTTTGGAATTTGGTCCCGAAGCCTCGGGATAAAAAATTGAAATTTCACACCATATTATTTCTTAATCTGATCCAGAATATCATTCATCATTTCGATTTGAACTTTCTGAATTTCGATTAATTCTTGTTGCTGATGCATAATTAAATGATCGATTTTATCATGAATTAGTCTAATCTCCAGTTCCGATTTCAGATTAATCATATAATCTTTTTTAGCTCGATTTCGATCTTTTTCTTCCTGACGATTTTGGCTCATCATAATAACGGGCGCTTGCAAAGCGGCAACACAGGAAAGAATCAAGTTTAGGAGAATAAACGGATATGGATCAAAACCTTTATTTAGAAAAATATAAACATTGGAGATAATCCAAATTGAAATAAAAATAACGAAAGAAATAATAAAAGTCCAGCTTCCTCCAAAATCTGCCACTTTATCGGCGATTTTTTGTCCTAAGTTTCTATTTTCTTCTTCATCTTCAACAATACTTACGATCGATTTATCTTCTTTTAATGACGAAATAACGTTTTTCTCCATGGCAGAAAGCGCTCCAATTTCAGTAGAAAGATAATTGGAAATGTATTTTTGGCGATACACATTCAACTCGTTTATAGAAATGCAATCTTCTTCACTAAAATCAGGATATTCTTTTTTAATTAATCCCAAAATAGGATCGTGAATTGCTCTTCCGTAAATTTTCTCATTTTCGCTTAAAGAAAGCCCAGAAATAGCACTTTTGAATGTGTGGTTATTTTCCATTTTGATATGTTTTGAAAGCTAATTTACGTAATTAACTTTTTAAGAATTACATAAAAAAGAACCGTTTAGATTTTGTATTTTATCACAAATCTCACTTTGCAAAGAAAATTTCTTTAGTTAAATCGTGATTTTATTTCCAAAAAACGCCTTACTTTTAACGTTCCAAAATTATTCATTCATTTTTACCATTGTGACAAAAGACAATATCATACAAAACATAAGAGCTTTAAAGAGCCATTCACACATAAATTACGGCATTAAAACCAAAACAGAAGACTTTACAGAAAAGCTTTTTTATACCCTGTTTGATTCGAATGCAGCACTTGACGAAAGCATTGATGAACTAGAATTTCGTTTTAAAGAAATTGCTGTTTTGGCCTGCAAAAAACCACAAAATTTATGCGAATCGATTTGGGACCGATTTTTAGAAAAATTGCCTGGAGTTTTAGAAAAACTAAATCAAGATGCCGAATATATTCTTGAAAACGATCCCGCTTCAAACAGTATTGACGAAGTATATTTAGGTTATCCCGGATTTTACGCGATCGCAATTTACAGACTGAGCCACGAATTATACCATCTCGATTTGTTGCTTTTTTCTCGATTAATGAGCGAATACGCGCATAGAATTACAGGTACAGATATTCATGCTGGTGCCGATATCGCATCGCCATTTTTTATAGATCACGCAACGGGTATTGTAATTGGCGAGACTACTGTAATCAAAAAACATGTAAAAATTTATCAAGGAGTTACGCTTGGTGCTTTAAGCGTAAGTAAAGAGATGAAAAACGCCAAAAGACACCCAACTGTAGAGGCTAATGTCTGCATTTATGCCAATGCTACAATTCTGGGAGGAGAAACTGTAATTGGAAAAAACAGTATTGTTGGAGGAAATGCTTGGATTACAAAATCGATTCCCGAAAATTCTATTGTGATGAACACCACGACTACTGAAGTTAAAATCAAAGAAAAAAAATAACATGAATTCACATAAATTATTAAACCTAATTGGCAATACTCCGCTCATGGAAACCGTCAATCTAGTTCAAAATAAAAATGTAAAACTTTTGCTGAAACTGGAAGGAAATAATCCTGGCGGAAGCGTAAAAGATAGAGCCGCATACAATATGATTGCCGCAGCATTGGAAAGAGGCGACATCAAAAAAGGAGATAAATTAATTGAAGCAACCAGCGGAAACACTGGAATTGCTTTGGCAATGATTGCCCAATTATTTGGTATCGAAATAGAATTGGTTTTACCTGAAGATTCTACAAAAGAGCGTACTCAAACTATGCGTGCTTATGGCGCTACCGTGATTCTTACGCCTGCGAGCGAAGGAATTATTGGGTCTAGAGATTATGCAGATAAAAAAGTAGCACAAGGTGGTTATTTGATGCTGAACCAGTTTGCCAACGATGACAACTGGAAAGCACACTACAAAACAACTGGCCCTGAAATATGGAATGACACTGATGGAACGGTAACTCATTTTGTTTCGGCTATGGGAACAACGGGAACGATTATCGGAACTTCTACTTATTTGAAAGAAAAGAATCCAAATGTGGAGATTGTTGGCGCACAGCCAAGCGACGGTTCTCAGATTCCTGGAATCCGTAAATGGCCGCAGGAATATCTTCCTAAAATATTTGATGCTTCTAAAGTGGATACAGTTGTAGACGTAAGCGAAGAAGAAGCGCGCGCCATGACCAAAAGATTAGCCCTTGAAGAAGGTGTTTTTGCAGGAATGAGCAGCGGAGGTTCTGTTGCTGTTGCCTTAAAAATTGCCGAAAAATTAGAATCTGGCGTTGTAGTTGCCGTGATTTGCGATAGAGGCGACAGATATTTGTCTTCGGATTTATTTGATTGATTGAAAAAAGGTACTAAGCTTCTGAGATGCTAAGCTTCTAAGATTAAAATCTTAACTGTTTAGGCTTAGTGGCTAAAAAAGCCTTAGCGCCTCAGAAACTTAGTGCCTTAGAACCTTAAAAGAAATGAAATGAACTACAGAAAACTAGGAAAAACAAACTTCAATATATCTGAAATTTCTCTTGGGACTTGGCAGGTTGGTGGGAAATGGGGATCGGGTTTTGATGATAAAACAGCCGATGAACTTTTAAATACCGCTATAGATAATGGTGTAAATTTTATTGATACTGCCGATGTTTATGAAAACGGCTTAAGCGAAACTGCTGTTGGAAGAGTCGTTCGTTCTCGTTCTGAACGAATTTTTGTAGCTACAAAATGCGGACGCCAGATTAATCCACATGTTAATGATGGATATACGCCTAAAGTGCTTCAAAAATTTATTGAAGACAGTTTAAAAAGAACAGGATTAGAAACACTAGATTTAATTCAATTGCATTGTCCGCCGACTGAAGTGTATTATCGTCCAGAAATATTTGAACTTTTTGACCGATTAAAAGATCAGGGCAAAATTCTTAATCTTGGCGTAAGTGTCGAAAAAGTTGAAGAAGCTTTAAAAGCAATTGAATATTCTAACGTAACAACGGTTCAGATCATTTTTAATTTGTTTCGCCAGCGTCCTTCTGAGTTATTTTTCTCGGAAGCCAAAAAGAAAGATATCGGAATCATTGCGAGAGTTCCTTTGGCAAGTGGACTTTTAACCGGTAAATTCGATTCAAAAACCACTTTTGATCCTCAGGATCACCGCAATTTTAATCGTAACGGAGAAGCTTTTGATAAAGGCGAAACATTTTCTGGAATTGATTATGAATTAGGATTGAAAGCGGTTGAAGAATTAAAAGCGCTATTTCCAGAATCAGAAAATCTGGCTGCAATTGCGCTTCAATGGATTTTAAGTTTTAATGAAGTAAGCTGTATTATTCCAGGCGCTTCAAAAGTTGATCATGTTTTGTCTAATTTATCAGTTTACGACACTCCAAAATTAACTTCTGAGCAAATTACTGCAATGAATAAAATTTACAATGATTTAATCAAGACTTCTGTTCATCAGCTTTGGTAAAACATTAAAAAAATAAGGCTGTCAGGAATTAAATCTTAACAGCCTTTATTTTTAATTAGGAATCAAATTCAATTCTAAATTCTGCGCCTTTATTTTTTCCTTCACTAGAAGCCGTCAACCGTCCATTATTTTTTTCAATAATTTTTTTGCACAAATACAGCCCAATTCCAGTAGAACTTTCGCTAGCAGTTCCGAGTCGGCTCATTTTGGTGAATTTTTTGAATAATTCTTCAATCTGGTTTTTATCAAATCCAATTCCTTTATCTTGTACTGTCAAAATCAATTTTGAATTTTGAGAAAAGATTCTGACTTTGATTTCGCTATCAAAATAAGAAAACTTAACAGCATTGCTTATTAGATTTACCAGCACTTGAACCAAAAGCCCTTCATCTATTTTCAGATTTGCTTCAGGACATTCTACAGCCAAATCGAGCTTTATATTTTTATCAAACAAACGCTGTTCGACTTGTTCGTTGATAAAAGGAATAATATTAGAAAACAAAACCTTTTTAACCTCATGATTTACTTTTACAATTTCGTCTTGCTCTTTTAGCAATTTGATAAAATTCTCAATATATCTAAACTGGAGATCAGTAGATTCGCAAATCAATTGGGCTAGATTTTTAACCGATTCCGACGGATTTTCGCTTATAATCAGTTTAGCCAAACCTTGCGGATTTCCTGCAAAATTCTTCAAATCATGCGAAAGCATATAAATAAGATCTTGTTTTTCATTAATAAAATTCTCAGCCTCATTAATAGATTCCTGTATATTACATAAAAGCATTCCTGCCTCGTCTGTATATATCGTAGGAAGAACAGATACTTTTCTTGAAATTCTATAGTCATCTAAAGCTTTTGAAGCCGTTGCGATTGGTTTTATAAGTCTATTTAAAACCAAAAGTGTTATTGCCGTTGCTAGCAATGTCATAATTAAAGAAAAAACAAGAATTGATGCTGAAGAAACTTGATGTTCGAAAAACAAAACAAAAAATAGGATTCCGATTAAAGGGATATGGATACCGATAAAAGCAACAAATAAAAATTTAAAAGCATAACTTTTTTTAAGAAAGCTAATTTGTGAGAGTTTGTGATACAACTTCATACAAAAGAAACTGATAAGCGTAGGTTAATATGTAATTCTATAGGGTTTATTACTAAAACAAAATTAACTTTTATACCCAATTAAACTAATATTTTGAAGAATTTCTAAATTTTTTCTAAAATTAAATTTGTAAAAGTTTTCAAAGGCTTATTTTTGCGCTATGGGAAGAAAAAATACAGACAAAATTGTCTTTCATCAAATCGAGGTTCTTGATGCCGGTGCAAAAGGAGTTTCGGTAGCCAAAGCACCTGACGGAAAAGTAATCTTTATTCCGAATGTCGTGCCTGGAGATGTTGTAGACGTGCAGACATTAAAAAAAAGAAAGGCTTATTACGAAGGTAAAGCTGTAAAATTTCATGAATTATCTAAATATAGAGTAGATCCAATTTGCGAACATTTTGGAGTGTGCGGAGGTTGTAAATGGCAAAATATGAAATACGGCCAGCAGCTTGCATTTAAACAAAATGAAGTTAAAAATCACTTACAAAGAATAGGAAAAATTGAACTTCCAGAATTTGAAGACATTTTAGGTTCTGAGAAACAGTTTTTCTATAGAAATAAAATGGAATTTTCTTTCTCTAACAGTCGTTGGCTTACAGAAAAAGAAATAGGAAGCACAGAAGATCTAGGAAACAGAAACGCTTTAGGTTTTCATATTCCGAGAATGTGGGACAAAATTCTAGACATTAACAAATGCCATTTGCAAGAAGATCCTTCAAATGCCATTAGAAACGAAATCAGAGCTTTTGCAAACGAACATAATTTAGCGTTTTTTAATCCGAGAGAACATTCTGGATTATTAAGAACCGTAATGATTCGTACCGTTTCTACTGGAGAAATTATGGTCTTAATTCAGTTTTTTGAAGAAGATAAAGAAAACAGAGAATTAATTCTTGACCATTTATACGAGAAATTCCCTCAGATTACTTCATTACAATATGTTGTAAACGGAAAACCAAATGATACTATTTACGATCAGGATGTTATTCTTTATAAAGGAAGAAATTACATTCTAGAAGAAATGGAAGGTTTAAAATTTAGCATTAATGCAAAATCTTTCTACCAAACCAATTCTGATCAAGCTTATGAATTGTACAAAATAACTCGAGATTTTGCTGGTCTTACAGGAAATGAAGTGGTTTATGACTTGTATACAGGAACAGGAACTATTGCTCAGTTTGTTTCTAAAAAAGCAAAAAAAGTAATTGGAGTAGAAAGTGTTCCTGAAGCAATTATTGACGCTAAAGCCAACGCAGAACGCAATAATATTACAAATTGTGAGTTTTTTGTTGGTGATATGAAAGTGGTCTTTAATGAAGCTTTTATTGCACAGCATGGCAAACCAGACGTTATTATTACAGATCCGCCTCGTGACGGAATGCACAAAGATGTAGTAGAACAGATTTTAAAAATTGCTCCAGAAAAAGTCGTTTATGTAAGCTGTAATTCTGCAACTCAGGCACGTGATTTGGCTTTAATGGATGAAAAATACAAAGTGACTCGTGTGAGACCTGTAGATATGTTTCCGCAGACGCATCATGTTGAAAATGTTGTACTTTTAGAACTTCGATAAAAAATACATGAAAAAAATAATCGCTATTTTACTGCTCTTTACTTTTGGCTTATCAAGCTGCGAGAAAGATGATATTTGTGATGCCAATACACCAACTACACCAAGATTGGTGATTACATTTTATGATATTGCCAATCCGACAAAAACTAAAAATGTAACCAACTTAAAAGTTATTGGTGATGGAATGGAACAGGGAATTGTATTTAATGAAAACTTAGCTGTTGACGATACTTTAAGGTACGTAACCAGCGGAAGCACCGTTTCACTTCCTTTAAAGATAAATGACAGTACAACAACTTTCAAGCTTATTTTTGATTCTTTAAATGCAAATCCTGCAGCAGTTAATACCGATGTTCTTAAATTTAACTATACTGCACAAAATGTATATGTTTCAAGGGCTTGTGGCTTTAAAACTATTTTCCAGCTTGCAAATAATGACCCTTTTATTCAAACTGATCCAGATGGAGATACTTTTTGGATGACTCAAATTAATTTAGAAAACCCTAACATAGAATCTGAAGATGAAACACACATCGAAGTTTATTTCTAGTCTTTCATTCTTGTTTTCAATGTTTTTAGGTTATGCTCAGGATGTACCTGAGATTTCTAAAAATTTGGATTCAACAGTGACTCAAAAGCCAAAGACAGAAACGGTAAAAACGGCTAAACCTGAAATTAAGGAAGCTCCAAAGGAAATTCTAACAGACAGCGTTGTAAAAACAGATCGATACGGACTTCGTGTTGGTGTTGATTTATACAAACTTACTCGCGGACTATATGACAAAGATTACAAAGGAATCGAGTTTGTTGGAGACTGGCGCTTAACAAAAAAATATTATTTAGCAGCCGAATTAGGTTTCGAAGATAAAACTACAGAAGACGACCGTTTGACTTCTTCGGCTACTGGAACTTATGTTAAAGCAGGTTTTGACTATAACTTTTACCAAAACTGGCTTGATATGGAAAATCTGATCACAATAGGAATGCGTGGTGGATTTAGTACTTTTAGCCAAGAGCTGATTAATTATAAAATCTATAATCCTAATCCGTATTGGGGAGAATTGCCACCAATAAATGAAGGTCAAAAGTACAGCGGACTTACAGCAGCTTGGATTGAAGTTGCATTGGGATTAAAAGCAAAAGTTTTTAATAATGTTTTTGTTGGTTTTGGTGTCCAACTTAAACTTTTGGCTATGAATAAAGAACCTGGCAATTTTGAAAATCTATATATTCCAGGATTTAACAGAACGTATGACGGAAGTTTTGGAGTCGGATTCAACTACACGGTTTCTTACTTTATTCCGATTTACAAGAAAAAAACAATGGCATCTGAAAATGCCAAAATAGAAGAAGCGAAGAAAAAGAAAAAGTAGTTTTTTTTTAAGCTACTAAGGTACTAAGGTGCTAAGGTGCTAAGGTGCTAAGTTAAAAAAGCTTCAAATTCAAGAAATTGAATTTGAAGCTTTTTTATTTTACGACACTAAAAGAAAACCTAGAACCTTAGTGCCTTAGCGCCTTTTTTTAAGCTAACTGAAAGTCAATCGCTGCTTTTGTATGTATTATGGTATCAAAAATAGGAACACTTAAATCGCCTTCTTTTATTACCAACGGAATTTCGGTACATCCTAAAATAATTCCTTCTGCACCTTTTTTGATTAATTCATTTGCAATTTCTAAATAGCGTTTTTTCGTTTCCTCAGTTGCAATTCCTCTCCCTAATTCTTCAAAAATAGTGTAGTGAATAAAATCTTTAATTTCTTCGCTTTCGGGAACTATCGTTTCGATTCCTTTATCAGCAAGTTTATCTTTAAAGAAATCTAATTCCATTGTAAATTTCGTTCCCAGCAAACCTACCTTTTTGATTTGTTTTTTCTGGATTTCAATTGCCGTTTCTTCTGCAATATGAATAAGGGGAATTCCAATAGCCTGTTGTAGTCTATCAGCAATTAAATGCATCGTATTGGCACATAAAACAATAGCTTCTGCCCCTCCCGATTTTAAGCTTTCTGCTGCTTTGAGAAGCATTAAAAAAGTAGAATCCCAGTCATTGGCATCGTTATTCTTTTTAATATCGGCATAATTAAAAGAGTAAATTAAACACTCAGAGAAATTGAGTCCGCCGAGTTTTTCATTGATTCCTTTATTAATTAAAGTGTAATAATCTGAAGTAGAAACCCAGCTAATTCCGCCAATAAGTCCAATTTTCCTCATATAACCATTTTTATATTATTGAATTTCTTTGATTCCTTTTATAAAAAGCCATTTCATAAAAAGCTTTTCACCGTCTTTAGTTCTCACTGCCTGAAATTTAGGCCCAACAATAGTTCCAATTACAAATGCCGTCAACGGAATCCAGATTCCTGTTAATCCTGTGTAGGCCGCAATTAAAAATCGAAAGGCAATAAATAAGATTGCAAAAGCTGCTAATTGATATAAAAAAGCTCGTAGTTGTAGTTTTGACATTTTTTTTAAAGTTGCTAAGCTACTAAGGTTCAAAGTTGCTAAGGTTTTCCTAACAGCTTGAATCCTTAAAAGCTTACATTATTATTCTTTTTAAAGGCGCTAAGATGCTAAGGTTCTGAGCTACTAAGTTTTTTAGCTTAGTACCTTAGCATCTCAGCACCTTAGAAGCTTACACTTGAAATTTCGTTCTCTTACTTCCTTCGTACATTTCGTATTTAACCAAACGTGCTTCAAGGCTTCCGTTGAAAAGTTTGATTTTTCTTGAAGGTTTTAACCCAACGAATTTTAAAGCTTCTAGATTCGCTGTAATAAACCAAGCATTTGTTCCTGGATAATTTTTCTTTAAAGTATCTCCAATACTCGCGTAGAATCTTTCCATGTGAATATCTAAACGCTCATCGTAAGGCGGATTGAAAACAATATGCAGTTTACCTTCTGTTTCTTTTTCGGTATCGAAGAAATTGTCTTCGGCTATGGTAACGTAATCTTCAAGATTAGCATTTCTGATATTGTCTTTGGCTTTACTGACAGCACTTGGCGCTTTATCAAAACCTTTTATCGTATAATGAAATTCCCTTGTTTTTTTCATTAAACTATCCACAATGGTATCAAACAGATCATTATCCCAATCTTTCCATTTTTCGAAAGCAAATTCTTTTCTGTTTATGTTTGCCGGAATGTTGCAGGCAATCATTGCTGCTTCTGCCAAGAAAGTTCCAGAACCGCACATTGGGTCCAGAAAATGAGTTTGTCCGTCCCAGCCTGATAATAAAAGAATTCCGGCTGCCAAAACCTCATTAATAGGCGCAATATTAGTCGCTGTTCTATAACCTCGTTGATGTAGCGAAGCTCCAGAAGTATCTAAAGCTACAGAAACCTGATCTCTATCGATATGAATATTAATACGTAAATCTGGATGCTGTTTATCTATACTTGGTCTTTGCCCTGTTCTTTCTCTAAACTGATCTACAATGGCATCTTTACATTTCTGAGAAACAAATTCAGAATGATTGAAATAAGTAGAATGCACCGTTGCATCGATCACAAAAGTCTGATTGGCATTTAAATACTTCGACCAGTTTACTCCCGAAATACCTTTATACAAAGCCTGCTCATTGTTTGCTCTAAAGGAATAAATTGGTTTTAAGACTTTAAGGGCAGTACGCAAAGACAAATTGGCTTTATACATAAAACCTTTATCTCCTTTAAAACTTACCATTCTCACGCCCTTCTCAACATCCTGAGCTCCAAGAGTGCGCAATTCTTTTTCTAATATTTCTTCAAAGCCAAAAAAACATTTGGCAACCATTTTAAAATTTTCTTCCATTTCTTTTTAAATTAAAAAAAGCCAATCGCTATAGAATTTTATTATACTGGTATAAAATACGTATCGAAGCGAAATAGTTATTTTTCGGCAAAAATACACTAAATTTGCCGGACTTTGAATTAATTGAAATAGAATAAATGTCTGAAAAACATAACGCATCTATCCCGAATCAAGAAGGCGACGATCAAAACTGGTATACTTCATGGTTTGATACGCCCTATTATCACATTCTTTATAAGGATCGAAATTATCGTGAAGCTCAAATTTTCATGGACAATTTAACGCATTATCTGAACTTGCCTGAGAAAGCAAAAGTTTTGGATTTAGCTTGCGGAAAAGGCCGTCATTCTATTTATTTAAATCAATTGGGCTACGATGTTTTAGGAGCCGATTTGTCTGAGAACAGCATTGCCGAAGCCAGCAAAAACAGCAACGAAACACTTCATTTTAAAGTGCACGACATGCGCGAACCTTTTGAAGAAAAATTCGATGCCATTTTCAATCTTTTTACAAGTTTTGGCTATTTCGAAAGCGACGATGACAACCTTACAACTTTAAAAGCTATTAAAGAAAGCTTATCTGAATATGGTTTTGCCGTTATTGATTTTATGAACGTGACAAACGTTATTGAAAACCTTGTTCCTGAAGAAGTGAAAACGGTTGACGATATTGATTTCCACATTAAAAGATATGTTGAAGACGGACATATTCTTAAAGAAATTGATTTTGAAGACAAAGGCCGAAAATATCATTTTACAGAAAAAGTAAAAGCACTAACTTTGAAAGACTTTCAGGATTTAATGGACGAAGCCGGAATTTTTCTTCTCGACATTTTTGGAGATTACAAACTCAAAAAATTCCACAAAACCGAAAGCGAAAGATTAATCATGATTTTTAAATAGATTTAATCGTTCAACCGTTAATTTGTTTAATCGCTAAACAGACTGACAGAAAAATCGATTAAACAATTAAACAAAAAACGATTAAACAAAAAGAATGAATTATCTACTACCCTTATTTTCTGTACTTTTAGGATATAGCGTGGCTTTGTTTATAAAACCAAAAAACAAAACCAATTTAAAATTACTGCTGGCCTTCAGCGGTTCTTTTTTATTGTCATTAACCGTAATGCATCTATTGCCTGAGGTTTACAAATCGCACAGTCATAGTATTGGAATCTTTATCATGGTCGGAATTTTATTCCAGATCGTTCTTGAATTTTTCTCAAAAGGCGCCGAACACGGACACGTTCACGGACATGCAAAAATGTCTCAAATTCCCTGGCTTTTGTTTATCAGTTTGTGTATTCATGCCTTTTTAGAGGGTTTTCCTGTAAGCCATCATCACGGTTTAGCAATCGGAATCGCCATTCACCACTTGCCAATTGCGGTAATCTTAACGACATTTTTCATTAATGCCGATTTAAACAAAAAAGCCATTTTCGCCTTCATGCTTACTTTTGCCATTATGACACCGCTAGGAACCGTGGCTTCAGAATATTTGCCCTTTTTAAGTAAATATTACACCGAAATAACAGCAATCGTAATCGGAATTTTATTTCACATTTCCTCAACAATTATTTTCGAAAGCAGCGAAGGACATAAATTCAACATTGCTAAAGTTTCTATGATTGTTTTAGGGATTTTATTGGCTTTCTTTTTATAGTCCTTAGTGCCTAGCTCTTAGTCCTTAGTATGAGATTAGAAAATAACTAAACTAAGAGTGAAAACCAAGCACAAAGAAACTAAAAACTAAGGACTAAGGACTAATTCCCCGTTCTCTTTCTCTCCTCCTGATTTCCAAAATTGCGTTCCTTTACATTTATCGTTTTATTTCCAAAATTGTAAATCAGAGACAAACGTACAAATCGATTGCTTTCGTTATTGCTATAAACCTGTTTTACGCCATTTACCACCGAAGTAAAATCTTTTAAATAAGAAACATTAAAAATATCATTGGCTAAAAATGCAATCTGAAGCGTTTTATTGAACAAATCCTGTTTGAAACCAATATCAAAACTTGAAGCATAACCTATTTCATACAAACCACTTTTAAAAGGTGTACTGTAATTAAAATCCATTTGAAGCTTCGTGTTTTTTCCTAAAACAAAAGTGTTGTTTGTCGTAAAATCAATTTGTAAACTATTAGATGGCGTTGCGCTGATATCCTTAATGAATTCTGTTTTTGCGCCTAAAAAATACAATGAATTTTCACTTTGCCACCAATCTGCAAAACTCTCAGAATAACTTTCGCCAACACCATAATTTAAGCTTTTAAAATAATTGTCACGCGTAATGATCTGCGTACTTGTTTCTGGATTTGAAGTAAACAAAACTCCATAACCATTGGTAACTGAATTAACATAAACACTAGTTCTCAGAATTTCTTTGTACGAATGCGCAAATTCAAAATTATCACTAAAAGAAGGTTTTAAAAACGGATTCCCTTCAGCATAACTATTACTACTAATGTAGATTCGGAATGGATTCAGTAAATCAAAACGTGGTCTGTTGATTCTTCTTCCATAATTCAGACTAAAAGTATTATTCTCATTTTTCTTATAAGAAGCAAAAAACATTGGAAACAATTTTAGATAATTATTGACAGTTTCCTGATTTAGCGTTTCAGAAAATCCGTTTGTTTCTGTGTTTTCTAACCTTAATCCCAATTGAAGATTCCATTTTTCACTTATTTTTTTATCTCCGTTAATGTAAACTGCCTGATTCTTTTCGGCGTATTTAAAACGGTTTGATTGCATTAGATCTAAAACGGGAGTTCCTGAAATTGCATCATAAAAAAGTACATCACTAATACTGTTTGTAAAACTCAATTTTACACCGTAAGATAAGTTTAAAGCTTTTAAAGGATGTTCCATATCGGCTTTAAAACTCCAGTTATCAATATCCTGGTTCGAAATATTTCTTCCTGATTGATTGACATCTACAAAAGTTCCATCTGCTAAATAATTATTCGCAGTAAATTCACGATCAAATTTTGAATTGTAGTTAAAGTAATCCACATCAAATGATAATTTTCGGTTTAACGTATCCAGTTTTGTAATCAAATGCGCATTATAGGTTTGATTGCCCGATGCTCTGTCTGCAAAACTGTTATTGACAATATAATTTTGCAATTGATTTTGTGCATTATACTTTTTAACTATAATATCTGATTGAAAATCAGGATTAGTTCTATCATTTAAAACTTGAAAACCAACTGTAGTTTTTTCTGAAAAATCATAATCCAAAGCCAATTTTCCTGATAGATTTTCGTTTTTTGCTTTTGTTCTCGCATTCAAATTCGAAAGTCCATCCTCAAAATAAACGTCCGAGATTTCATCTACATTTTTATATCCCGTTTTTCCATTAAAGCTTGCCGACAAACGAAATTTGTTTTGCTATAAAAGAAATTATCTCTTAAAGTAAAAATTCCGTATTTATTCTGATCGTAAGAAACAGTTGTAGAATTCTTCCAAGAATCACGAGTTCCTTTTTTCATAATAATATTAATCAATCCGCCAGTTCCTTCGGCTTCATATTTTGCTGGTGGATTGCTTATAACTTCGATATTCTTGATATCAGCAGCAGAAATTGATTTCAAAAAGTTATTCAATTCCTCACCTGTTAATTCAATAATCCTTCCGTCAATCATAACTCTTGAAGTTCCTTTTCCTAATATATTAATTGTATTATTTTGAACCACAACTCCAGGCGCGGTATTTATTGCACTTAAAGCATCTCCTCCAACATTGGCAACATTGTTTTCTAGATTATAGACCAAACGATCTGTTTTCTGTTCGATAGTTTTCTTTTTAGACTGAACAACAACTTCTACCAATTTCGTTGTGTTTTCTATTAAAGTAATAATTCCTAAATCAAGATCATTTTCTAAAACGATATTCTTTTCTACTTCTTTATAACCCACAAGACTCACTCCTATTTTATAAGTTCCTTTTTTAAGATTGATTTCAAAAGAGCCGTCCGCTTTGGTTGAAGTTCCGTCGATAATTTTGTCTTCAGAATTCAATATAGAAATATCTGCCCATTCTAAAGGTGTTTTTTCGTTGGCTATTTTTCCTTTTAATTTAATTGATTGTGCCAGACAAAATAAAGGCAATACTAAAAAGATAAGGAATTGTAATTTTTTCATGGTTTCTAATTTTAAACTTGTTTCGATTAATTTGAAGCAAAGTTGCCTTAGAAATTTTCCAGATTCGACCGACAAAAAAAGTCGAACCAATTTCTTTAGAAGAAATTGGTTCGACTTTATTACATAAAACGTTCGACTTTTTACAAAACCTTTATTATGAAGCGTTTCGGAAAGCCGTTGGCGTTAAATTTGTATATTTTTTGAAAGAGGTATTAAACGATGATTTGGAATTAAAACCAACTTCGTACAAGATTTCCAGAACAGTAAGTTGACTTTTTGATTCATCTTTAAGGATTCGCATTGCTTTTTGAATGCGATATTCATTTACGAAATCAAAAAAATGCTGATCCATTTCATGATTTATTAAAACTGACAAATCACGAGCTGGAATCTCAATTTGATTTGCCAATTCCTGAATGGTAAGCGACGGATCCAGATAGGGTTCTTTTTCTTCCATATATTGTTTTAATGCCGAAATTTGAGATACAACAGCCTCATTATGATTGCTTTTTGTTTCGATTGAATCTACATTTTCCTGAGGAAGAAATTCTTTTGTTAAATGTAATCTGGAATTGATGCCTCGAAATAACTCAGGATGATTCAAGGCTTTCATAACAAACCAGCAGATTACAGACAAAGCCATAATGATCACGATAACATTTGCCCAAAGCCAAGTATCTCTGTTAACAATGTATTTTAACATGTTTTTTGAAACAGTAAAAGAGTGCATGACCACAAAAACACAATTCATCTGAAAAAGCCATTTGTAGGTAGAAGCACTTGGGTTGGTGTAATTTTCGAGATAAATTTTTCTGTATTTTTCAAAATTAAAAACACTCCAATAATACAGAGCCAAAATTGAATTTCCATCATAGCTTGAAAAAAGTAAATCTCTGGCATTTGACTATAATTAGCTAAAAGCTCCGTTTTTTCATTTACTGATTTCAAATAAAAACCACGTACGAAAACAAATTCATGATAAAAAATGGAATTGCATAAAGTAAATGCTTCCACTTTAACTTAAAGTCACTGTAACAAACTGCCAAAACATACAGATAAATCATTGGCATTTCCAGCAAGCAAAATGAGCTTCTAAAGATTTCTAAATCTATATATTCCTTCGGAAATTCGTAATCAAGAAGTCCACTGATATCAATTGCTGTAAAAATAATAAAACAAGCAAATAATCTATTAGCCAATTTATTTTCCGTTTTTACCGTAAGTAAAAAAAGTGCCAGTAATAACGAAACAAAGACAGCAATACGAGCAACGCTATCTAAAAATGCTAATTTATCCATTCATTCTTTTATTGATCAACAAATATAAATGTTTTCACTTTTGTAACAAAGGTCGATCAAAAGGGTCTTTGTAGAGAAAAAACAGAAGAAAAAAATTGATTTTAAATCTCTGAGACTTTGCAAGATTGAGATAAAATATATTAATTTTGACGAGTCTAAATAACGATAAAATGACATTTACGAAAACTACTGAACAAGCCTCAAAATATGAACATTTAGAGAAGATGTCTGTTCATGAATTGTTATCTAATATTAATCAGGAAGATAAAACCGTGCCTTATGCAGTCGAGAAAGCTTTACCACAAATAGAAGCTCTAATACCTCAGATTGTTGCAAAACTAAAGCTAGGCGGAAGATTGTTTTATATAGGCGCTGGAACTTCTGGCCGACTTGGTGTTGTTGATGCTTCTGAGTGTCCGCCAACTTTTGGTGTTCCGTTTGATTTAGTAAATGGCATTATTGCAGGCGGTGATACAGCCATAAGACGTGCTGTAGAAAACGCTGAAGATAATCCAACACAAGCTTGGGTTGATCTGCAAAATCATAATATCGGAGAAAATGACGTTGTAATCGGAATTGCTGCTTCTGGCACAACTCCTTATGTTATAGGCGGTTTAGAAACCTGTAATCAGAACAATATTGTTACAGGATGTATTACTTGTAATGCTGGAAGTCCGTTAGCTTTGACGGCTCAATTTCCTATAGAAGTAGTTGTAGGACCAGAATTTGTAACGGGAAGTTCGAGAATGAAAGCTGGAACGGCACAGAAACTAGTTCTAAATATGATTTCGACCGCATCTATGATTCAGCTTGGAAAAGTAAGAGGCAATAAAATGGTCGACATGCAGTTAAGTAATGTGAAACTGGTTGACCGCGGCGTAAAAATGATTATGGACGAAATTCCGGTTTCTTATGAAGAAGGCGCAGCATTATTAAAAAAATACGGCAGCGTGAGAAATGCTGTTGATAATTATTTACAAGGTCCAAAGGTGTAAAGAAACTAAGGTACTAAGGTTTTCCAACTTTGCTATTTTTTTTAAGCTTGAAACCTGAAACAATAAAACTAAAACCTGAAATAAAAAAGACATGGCAACAAATAAAAAATTATTAGGAAAAGGAATTAAATATTTAAGCGGTGCTTTACCTTTAATGTTTTTAGGGCCAACTTTGATTTATAATGCATTTCAAAATCAGCATACCAACTGGCATTATCTGGTTTTAGGGATAGGGATTATGGCTTGCCTAAGTTCTATGCTATTAAGCTTTTTAGGATTGAAGATTATAATGAAAGGGATTTTTAATGACTAATTTGTATCTTTACTAAAATTTTTGTTATGGATATTAAAGCCGAAATAAACTGGATACATAAAGAAATTGACAAAGTCAAAGACCCTTCTTTTGTTGAGAAATTAAAACATCTTTTACAATCGATAAATAATACTGCTGTAGATACAGATTCTGCTTATAATATCGATATCAACAATGCGTTAGACGATATTTCAAAAGGAAATATTTACAATGAAGATGAAGCGAGAGAGATTGCAAAAAAATGGGGAAGAAAATAGTCTGGACTAAAACTGCACTTGAACAGCTGGAAGATATTCATTTTTATATATTCTTTGAAAGTAAATCACTCAGAATTGCAGATAAAGTAGTCAATACCATATTTGACAGTACTGAAATTCTAAAAACTAGTCCTGAAATTTACAAACTTGATAAACAAAAAACCGATAATAATGGAAATTTTCGAGTTTATTCTGTTTACCATTATGCTGTATCTTATCAAATAACAGATACAGCGATTTATATCTTGAGAGTGCGTCACAATGCTCAAAAACCTAAAAAATACTCATGGAAAGTTTAATTCACATTCAGAAAACATTTGACAAGGTTGTTTATATCGACAAAAAAATAAACAATCGAGAGTTTGAAGATTGTGTTTTTAAAAACTGTGACTTTTCTAATAGTAATTTTAATTCCAATACTTTTTTAGATTGCGAATTTATAGACTGCAATCTTTCTATGACAAGTCTTGCAGAAACGAGTTTAAAAAATGTTACTTTCAAAAACTGCAAGCTTTTAGGAATCGCTTTTAACGAATGTGATGATTTTCTCTTCCAAGTTCATTTTGACGAATGTGTTCTGGATTATGCTTTATTTTCGAATAAAAAAATGCCGAAAACGCAGTTTATCAATTCTTCTGTTCGCGAAGTAACGTTTATCGGAACTAACTTAACCAATTCTGTTTTTGACAATTGCAATCTAGACGGCGCTATTTTTAATGAAACACAATTAGCTGGAGTAGATTTTAGAACGGCGTACAATTATAAAATCGATCCTGAATTTAATCCGATGAAAAAAGCACGATTCTCTACCGAGGGAATTGTTGGATTATTAGACAAATACGACATTAAAATTGTTTAATTTTTTTTAGCCACGAATTCCACGAATTTCCACTAATTTTATTATTCATTTAAAGAGAACTCCAATTTTTAATTTGTGAAAATTTGTTCAATTCGTTGCTAAAATATTATGGAAGCTAACACAACTTATTTAGAAAGCGTCAAAAAACAGTTTTTATATTATAAAATGCTGGGCGAAAAAGCAATGGATCAGCTTGAACCAGAACAGCTTTTTGCTGCTCTAAATGACGATACTAACTCTATTGCAACGATCGTAAAACATATTTCTGGAAATATGCTTTCGCGATGGACCGATTTCTTAACTACCGACGGCGAGAAAGAATGGCGCAATCGCGACTCAGAATTTGAAAACGATCTCCAATCTAAAGAAGAAGTTCTACATCTCTGGAACGAAGGCTGGAATTGTCTCGAAAATGCTTTAGAAAACTTAATACCCGAACAGCTTTCTGATATTATTTATATTCGAAATGAAGGCCATACCGTTATTGAAGCCATAAATCGTCAACTGGCGCATTATCCGTATCATGTTGGGCAGATTGTTTTTTATGCCAAACAACTGAAAAATAGCGAATGGACAAGTTTATCGATTCCGAAAAATAAATCGGAAAATTACAACGCTGAAAAGTTTGCCAAAGAAAAAGAAATCAAGAACTTTACAGACGATGAATTAAAAAGATTAAAATGATAAAATACTATGCAAATTTTGGCGGAACATGCTGGTGGATCCTAATTAAATTTTGTAGAACAAATTTAACTGAAGAACAAAGTTTTAAAAACAGGAAAAGAAATTTAATATTTCTGACTTTTCTAACTTTAGTCATTTTCTTTTTATTCTTTAATTAAAAAGATCTTTTGAAAACGAATGCCCTAGCCCTGATTGTCCCGAAGCTTCGGGAGAAATCCTTTTTGTTTTTGCTGCCAAAAACAAAAAGATTGAAATGGAAAGCAGGACACGAGCGATAGCGACTGATGAAGTAATTAGCTCCTAAAAAAACAACTTATCTAAAATGAAAAAAAATATATTCTTATTCCCTCTTCTAGCATTAGTTTCATGTTATCAAACAGAACACAATTGTAAAGATTTTAAAACTGGGAAATTCAAGTTTGAAACTGAAGTCAACGGCGAGAAAAAAACAACATATTTTGAACGTAAAGGCGATATTGAAATCGAAACTTTTGAAGGAAAAACAGATACAGCAACTATTCGTTGGGTAAGCGACTGCGAGTATGTTTTACAAAAAAAACATCCTAAAAATATGGCCGAAGAAAAGGCAATCAGTATGAAGATTCTAAACACTTCTAAAGATTCTTATACTTTTGAATACGGACTTGTTGGTTCTGAAGAAAAACAGCGAGGCACGGTTTATAAAGTCGATTAAATAGTTTAAAGTTTTTTTTGCCACAAAGGCACAAAGTCGCGAAGAAATGAATACTTATTAAAGCTTCCTTTTTGGGGAGCTTTTTTTTATGTTCTGCTTGTAAAAATTTCGCGCAAAGACGCAAAGTCGCAAAGATTTTAAACTTAGAATCTTAGCACCTCAGCACCTAAAAAAATAAAAAACGTGTTTCTTTTACATTTCTATTTTAAATAGTATTTTAGAACTCTAATCTAACCGACCAATGAAAAATACCATTTCGCAAAGAGTTGCTGACTTTTTAAAGAATTATCCGCCTTTTAATTTTCTTCATCAGAGAGAACTAGAAAAGCTTTCTGAGCAGATTTCTATAATTTATAAAGAAAAAGACAGTGTAATTTTTGCAGAAA
The DNA here is from genome assembly GCF_003946915.1 of Flavobacterium ustbae. GTDB lineage: Bacteria > Bacteroidota > Bacteroidia > Flavobacteriales > Flavobacteriaceae > Flavobacterium > Flavobacterium ustbae. The sequence goes on along the minus strand of NZ_RPOC01000002.1, from coordinate 199,449 downwards.
ATGACAAAACTCACGATTCGTTTTATGTGGTGCATAAAGGTGCGGTTGCTTTGAAAAAAAGCACTAAAAATAGTGTTTTAGACATGTGTGACGAAGGTGATATCTTTGGTCTGCGTCCGCTTTTGGCACAAGAAAACTATATTATGGAAGCCGTAGCGCACGAAGAAAGTATTTTGTATGCTATCCCGATCGCGGTTTTTAAACCTTATGCGCTTGAAAATAGAAATATTGGAAATTTCCTGATAGAAAGTTATGCCTCAAACACCCGAAATCCGTATTCAGATATTCATAAAGATAAATTGTACGGTGACGGTATTTTAGATGAAAATCTTCATTCAAGTAATCATTCTTTTGATCTCGCACCTATTAAATATTCAAAAAAAATTGTAACCTGCAGTCCGTCAACAACCGCGAGAGATATTGCAAAAATAATGAGTAAGAAAAAAGTCGGTGCTATTTTGATTGTAGACGAGATGCTTCCTATTGGTATTCTGACCGATAAGGATCTTCGAAATAAAATTGTAACTGGAGATTTTCCAATTACAACAACGGCAGAAACCATAATGACAAAACCGGTTATTACGTATTCTAAAAAAATGACGGTTACCGAGGCGCAGATGGCGATGATGAAAAGCGATATTAGCCATTTGTGTTTAACGAAAGATGGAACTGTAAATACTAAAGCGGTTGGAATTTTATCTAAACATGACGTTATGGTTGCGCTTGGAAATAATCCTGCGGTTTTGATTAAGGCTTTGAAAAGAGCTAAAAAAATAAAGGAAATAAAGCCAATTCGCAATCGAATTATGCAGCTGCTGCAAGGTTATCTGGATCAAAATATCCCGATGACTTTGATTACTAAAATCATTACCGAACTTAACGAAGCCTGCACAACTAGAGTAATTGAAATCTGTATCGATAAAATGAGCAGTCCGCCTCCGGTAAAATTTGCCTGGCTGGCAATGGGAAGCCAAGGACGTGGTGAACAAATGCTGCATACCGATCAGGATAATGCTATTGTATACGAAAATGTAAACGAGGTTTTTAGAGACGAAACTAGAGTTTATTTTTCAAAATTTGCAGGTCTTGTCAATAAAGGGCTTTTTGAAATTGGTTACGATTATTGCCCTGCCGACATGATGGCATCGAGCCCGAAATGGTGTATGAGTTTAGACGAATGGAAAAGTCAGGTACATCATTGGATTACCAATCCTGGGAAAAATGAGGTTTTGTTATCGTTTATTTTCTTTGATTATAGCGTGACTTATGGCGATACCGAAACGGCAAGTCAACTATCTGATTATATTTTTGAAACCATTAAGGCAAATCCAATTTTTTATATGCATTTGGTGAGCGGTGCTTTGCAAAGCCCATCTCCTACTGGTTTCTTTAGACAGTTTTTAGTTGAGCAAGATGGTGCCAACAAAGATAATTTTGACATTAAAAGACGTGCTTTAATGCCTTTGACAGATGCTGCGCGTGTGCTAATTTTATCGCATTCGGTAAAAGGAATTAGCAACACGGCTGAACGTTTTGAAAAACTGGCCGAATTGGAACCTAATAATAGAGAATTGTATTTATCTTGTTCGTATTCGTTTAAAGCTTTACTAAAATTCAGAACAAAACAAGGTCTTCTGCATCACGATTCTGGTCAGTTTATAGAATTGGAATCGTTGACAAAAATGGAAAAAATCAAACTGAAACGCACTTTTAAAACCATTAAAGAACTTCAGGAACTTATTTCGGTACGTTTTAATATTTCAAACTTGGTATAATATGAGCTTATTGAATTTTTGGAAAAAAGAGGAAATCAATCTATTTGATGAAAATATCACGATTGAAGAAACTCGTTTTGTTGTTTTAGATACCGAAACTACAGGTTTTGATTACGATAATGACCGTATTTTGTGTATCGGTGCTCTAGTTCTTCAAAACGGAATCATTTCTGTTCAAGAAAGTTTTGAAGTTTATATAGAACAAGATCATTATGATAAAAGTACGGCTCAAATTCATGGAATTTTGAAAGCTTTTGTTATTCAACGTCCTACAGAATCAGAAGCTTTAAAACAATTTTTAGATTTTTTGGGCGATGCTATAATTATTGCGCATCATACTATTTTTGATGTAACAATGATTAACAAAGCTCTAGAACGTAATGGACTTCCTCAGTTAACAAATAAAACTTTAGATACCGCTTATTTGTACAAAAAGACATTAATTCAATCGCATTTGTTTGAAAGAAAAGATCATTATACGCTAGACGATCTTGCTGATAAATTTGATATTTCTAAAAAAGATCGTCATACTGCTTTGGGCGATGCTTACATTACAGCAATTGCATTTCTTAAAATTGTGAAAAAGTTAAAGGAGAAAAAAGCTACCAATTTAAATCAGCTTTTTAAACCGCTTTAAGATTTTTTTATGAATATTAAATTTACATTTACGCTTCATTATTTACCTTTTAGTAATACATGACTTATAAAAATTAGCAAAAAGAAAAAATAGGCATAACATGTATTTTGTTTTGGATAGATAGTTTTGATCTAATCAAAAAAAACAAAAACAATTATGAAAGCTAACTTTTTAAAATCTATTGCCTTGCTTGGAATTGCAGGATTTACAGCAATAAGCTGCAATGATGACGACAAGAAAGACGGATCAAATGGTGTTAACACAAACATCGATTTTACTTCACATTCAAAAGTTCCTCCTTTTGTCTATGCAATGACTGGATTTGAAAATCTAAAAATTAGTACCCTTATCGCTAGTTCAGATGTACTTCCAGAATCTCCTTCATTTATTTATGGTGCACAGCCAGATGGTGCGGGATTAATGAAAGATCCAAACGGAGACGGTTATATCATGATTACAAACCATGAGATTCTTCAATCGGTTTCAAGAGTTTATTTAGACAAAACTTTTAAACCTGTAAAAGGAGATTATATCGTTGACGGTGTTGGAGGTTTAACTCGTTTGTGTTCTGCGACTTTGGCTACTCCAGAAATTCACGGATTTGGACCAATCTTTCTAACAGCGGGAGAAAGCGGTCAGGAAAGTATGGTTCACGGAATCAACCCTTTGGGATTAACTTCAGACAAAGCAAGAAAAGATAGAGTTTTACCAGCTCTTGGAAAAGCTAGTATGGAAAATGCTGTTCCGCTTCCAAAAGAGGCTTATCCTGGAAAAACTGTAATTTTAATTGGAGAAGATCAGTCTTATGCAACTTCTCACGCAAGTGCAGGTCAGGTGATTATGTACGTAAGTACAGTTGGTGATTTATCAAACGGAAAATTATACGCTTTAAAGAGAACAGACGGAAATCAAGTTGAAATGTCTATGACTTTAAATAACTCATACCCAGTTGAATTTGTTGAAATTCCAAATGCTAAAAACCTAACTGGAGCGGTAATCAATACAACGGTTAATGATCTAAAAGCAATTCGTTTTTCGAGAGTTGAAGACGTAGATTATAGAAAAGGAAGCGCAAGTAACAACAGAGAAATCTATTTTACCGCAACTGGACAGGCAACAAACAATGCTCCTGTAGATGGCTATACAATGTGGGGAAGAGTTTACAAACTGAAACTGGATGCTGCAAATCCATTAAAAGGAACTATAGAATTGGCTGTTGAAGGCGACAGTACTCCAGGAACGGGAATTATCAATCCTGATAACTTATGTGTAACTGAAAACTTTGTTTACATTCAGGAAGATGGTGATAGCTATTATGCTGATGCAAAACATGATTCATACATCTGGCAATACAACATTGCTACAAAACAAAATAAAGCGTGGTTAAATATGAACCACAAAAGAACAGATACAGCTTGGAATGCGCTTTACAACCCGTCTGGAGAAATGAGATTTGGAAGTTGGGAATATGGTGCTATGGAAGATATATCTGACCTTATTGGTGTTCCTGATACTTTTACCGTAAATATTCACCCTCATACTTGGAAAAGTAGTGATTTCGAAGATGCTGATGGTTCAGGAACTAGCAGTAACATTGAAGGAGGTCAGACTGTAATTATTAGAAACGTACAACGATAATAATTACAAATATTTTAATGGTAAAAAAAAATTGAACCATTAAGAGAATTAAGTTAATCAAGCCAAACTTTGTCAAGAAAATTAAGCATACATCGTTTTAACTTAATGAGTCTTGGTTTAGTTCAAAGCCTTATTCTTAATATCTTAAAAACATTTGCCATTAAGAGATTATGTTTAACATAAAATATAATTGACAACCCTTATTTTACCAATAAGGGTTGTTGTTATAAAATATTATTATGAAATTAAAGCACTTTTCTTTTCTGTTTTTAGCACTATGCTTCTTCTTTTCGTGTCAGAAAAATGAATCCTCGAAAAATACTATCAAACAGAATCTTCTTATTGATTTAAATAAATTAAATAATGAAATTGTACAATTTCAGAAGCTTGTAAATGATAATGCTGCTCCAAAAGAAATTGTCGAACAATTTAAAAAATCCCGTTTATTTTATAAAAAAATAGAATGGGCAATTGAATATTTTATTCCAGAAACAGCCCGTTTTATGAATGGGCCGGCTTTGGACGAAATGGAATTGGAAGAAAACAGATCTTTTGAACCGCATGGTTTTCAAGTTATTGAAGAAATGATTTACCCTGAATATAAAATTGAAGATAAAGAAAATGTGATTCGCGAACTCCATATCTTTCAATCTAATATCAAGCAATTAAAAAGTAATTTTGAAGCTATTACAATAAGTGATGATTATGTTCTCGATGCTCTTGAACAAAATGTTTTTAGAGTGATTGCATTAGGAATTACAGGTTTTGACAGTCCAATTTTACAGTCTTCTATTCCTGAAGCGGGAGAAAGTTTAATTTCAATTTCTGAAACACTTCAAATAATCAATTCCAAAAATAAATCTTTAATTGATTTAAAGAATGTGGCAGTAAAAGCAAATCAATATTGCCAAGAAAATAATAATTTCAATGCTTTTGACAGAGCTTTTTTTATCACGGAATATTTGAATCCGATTTCTAAAAAAATAAAAGCTTTTCAGACAGAAGAAAATATTAAAAACGTAAACAAAACCAGTCCGTTAAAACAAGATATCGAAACTCTATTCGACAAAAATGCATTTGATGTGAATGCTTTTGTGCTGTCTAAAGATTATAATTTTACAGCAGATAAAGCAAAATTGGGTGAAAAACTTTTTTATGACACCAGCTTGTCTAAAGACAATAACAGAAGCTGTGCAACCTGCCATAATCCAGAAAAAGCTTTTACTGACGGATTAAAAACCAATGTTTCTTTGACGGGTTCAAACTTGGCAAGAAATACTCCTACCCTTACCTACGCTTCTTTGCAGAATGCTCAATTTTGGGATATGCGCCAATTGGATTTAGAGAAACAAAGCGTCGATGTAATTCAGAATAAAGATGAAATGCATGGTTCTATGGACGATATTCACGCTAAAATTCTTTTGAATGCAGCATATATCAATCTTTTCAAAAAGGCTTATCCAAAAACTCAAAAACCAGAAACTTGGCAAATTCAAAATGCAATCGCAAGTTATGTCAGATCTCTAAATGCTTTCGATTCCCGATTTGATGAGTACATGAGAGGAGGCAAAAACAGCTTAACAAAAGAGGAAATAAACGGAATGAATCTTTTTATGGGAAAAGCAAAATGTGCCACCTGCCATTTTACGCCATTGTTTAACGGAACTGTTCCGCCGAGTTATTCTAAAAGCGAGCATGAAGTTATTGGCACACCACAAGATGCTTCAGGTAAAAAACTAAGTGCAGATCAAGGACGCTATTTATACAATAAAATGCCACAACTGGTTGGCGCTTTTAAAACGCCTACTATTAGAAATGCGGCTGTAACGGCTCCATATATGCACAATGGTGTTTTCAAAACTCTCGAAGAAGTAGTTGATTTCTACAACAAAGGAGGAGGAAAAGGTTTAGGACTGGAAGTCGAAAACCAAACACTCCCTTTTGATAAACTAAAGCTAACCAAAAACGAAGAAAAAGACCTTGTTGCTTTTATGAAAACCCTCACAGATAAAAAATACCAGTAAAACCAAAATAAATCCAGAAGAATAAAAATGCCGAAAACTGTTAGTTTTCGGCATTTTTTACTTATTCTACAAACATTCGGTACGGAAAAATATTCGAAGATCTGTTTTGTAAATTTTTCATAAAGCTATCGCAGAGATAATTCCATTCTTCATTTGATAAATATTTTTTTTCATGTTCGTTGGTAGTGATAAAGATATCTACTGTGCGACTAAAACCAGCTTTTACTGAGATTTCTTTTCTAGTTCCTTTCTCTATTCTGATATCGTTTATAGAATTCTTAAAATGATTGTATCCAAACGCTTTAATGTCGGCAAGAGTTACAATTCGACCGCGTGTTAGAAGTGCATTTCTATAGGCCAGAATTCGGTCTTTATTATTCTGCTTGTTTAAACCACCAACAGTGTTTGTCATTAAGATTGCATTTTTACTTGCGAAATATAAATCCTTACATTCTAATACGGTTCCTGCTTTAATATCGTTTCCTTCTTCTGCACAAGTTGACCAGAAATTTATTCTAAAATTTTTGCCTACTGTTCCATCATTTTTTGGTTTTATCATTAAATAAGGATCGTTGTTTTTTGAAAAACTACTTTCTTTTGCTTGTTGTTCTACGGAGCACCTCCAGGATATGTAGGGTATGAAGAAGGTGGATTACTGGTAAACAAAATCAGACAAAACCCGTACTCAATTGTTTTGTTTGATGAAATTGAAAAAGCACATACTTCTGTATACGATGTTTTCTTGCAAATTATGGATGAAGGAAAACTTCATGATCGATTAGGTAAAGAAGGTGATTTCTCGAATGCTATAATTCTATTCACCTCAAATATTGGTGCAGATCATATTATTGAAACCTTTAATAAAGGCCAAATTCCGACTTCAAATTCTTTAATGGAAATTATGGGAAATTATTTTAGACCCGAATTTTTAGGCCGATTAACCGAAATTGTACCTTTTGCGCCCATTAGCAAAGAAAATGCTTTGAAAATCTTCGAAATTCACCTGAAAAAAGAGTTTATGGATTTATTGAAAAATATCAATATTAAGGTTGAAATTCCGATGGAAGCCAAACTCTATCTCGCCGAAAATGGCTATAACGCAAAATACGGGGCAAGACCAATCAAAAGTATTATTAGAAGCCATTTGAGACGACCTTTGGCTAAGAAAATAATTTCTGGCGAGGTAAAAGACGGAGACGTTATAAAAGTGGTTATTGAAAATAATGAAGTAAAATGGATAAAAAACATTGTGGAAGTTAATATTTTATGTTAGTTATTGATTTTATTAACTCCATAAAAAAACGCTGAGAAACTCTCAGCGTTTTTATTTTATTCTAAAACCAAACCAATTTGGCCGTCATCATCTAATTCTGTTTCCACCGAATCATCTTCTGATAATTCTGGTTTTTCAGGAACTTCTTCTACGGGTTCTTCGTAAGGAAGTGGTTCAAGCAGATTAACTTGTTTTAATTTATCTGTAGTTAATTGATTTCCTAAAGCTTTAAAACCTTTTACAGCTATAAAATCTTCTACATCAATATGAAGATCCTCTTTTTGAACTCCTTTTACTTTTGCAAAAACCAATTGTGCCACCGGACGATAGTCTGTCGAAACGATTTCTAATTGCGAATTTGGATGATCGGTAATAAAGCTTTCTTCTTTTCCTTCATTTTCAACAAGAAAACGTTTTAAGAAATAACGCTGTTTTTCTCCGTCGTAATAAATTGCAGAAATTGGTTTTTTAGGTTTCCATTTTTCCAGTACAATCATATCCTCCTCAAAATGAGTAGACAATTCCGGAATAATTACCTTTAATTTACCTGACTGACTAATAATTAATATTTTATCAGTTGGTTTAAACTCACCCAGAAGTTCTCCTCTTGCATCAACATTTAAACGTTTTACAGTATCATCAAACCAGACTTTTCTTGGCAGTAAGGTTGAAATTCCTTTTTCTTTTAATTCGATTTTCTTGATTGGATATTTGGTTACTAAATTTCCTTTAGAACCTCGCCCTTTAATGGCTAAAGCTGCAAAATCAATATCGAATTTCAGTTTTTTAATCGTTCCAATTTGTCTTAATAAAATCGTTACAACCTCAGCTTCACCATTTGGATTATGTGAAAAATAGACAACTTGTGACCCCTTTGTTCCATTTGTTAAGTCGTATGCTTTATCTCTAGTAACTCCAGAAACATTGAAACGCTTGATATAAGACGGACCTGATTTTCCGTCACGATAAATCATATTATAAATAGTGCGCTTATCGTTTTTATCAAATACCGCTACATGAATAATATCTTTACCCACAAAAGTTTTGGCATCAACTTTTGTAATCATCATTGTACCATCTCGTAAAAAGACAATTACATCGTCAATATCAGAGCAATCGCCAACGTATTCGTCTTTCTTTAAACTTGTTCCTACAAATCCTTCTTCGCGATTTACGTATAGTTTGGTGTTTCTTAAAACTACTTTTGTAGCCTCAACGTTATCAAAAATGCGAAGTTCAGTCTGGCGCTCACGTCCTTTTCCGTATTTCTCTTTTAATTTGGTAAAATAAGCAATGGCAAAATCTGTTAAATGTTCCAGATTATGTTCTACTTCTTTCATTTCGTCTTCCAATCTCGAAATCAGTTCATCGGCTTTATCAGAATCGAAACGTGTGATACGAATCATCGGAATCTGAGTCAGTCTTTGTAAATCGTCGTCGTTGATTTCTCTAACAAATGATTTTTTGAAAGGCTCAAAACTGTCGTACAAATATTTGTAAAGCGATTCTCTATCTCCGTATAATTTGAAGTTGATATACATTTCTTCACGAATGAAGATTTTCTCCAAAGTAGAAAAATGCCATTTATTTTTTAATTCTTCTAACTGAATTTCAAGCTCTTGTTTAAGAAGCTCAACCGTTCTTTCAGTCGAAATTCTCAACATTTGCGAAACGCCTATAAACAATGGTTTATTATCTTCGATAACACAACCTAGAGGCGCAACAGAAGTTTCACAAGCTGTAAATGCAAATAAAGCGTCAATAGTTTTATCTGGAGAAACACCCGGGAAAAGATGAATTAAAATCTCAACATCTGCCGCTGTATTGTCTTCAATTTTCTTGATTTTGATTTTGCCTTTTTCATTGGCTTTCAAAATACTGTCAATTAAACTCGATGTATTGGTAGAAAACGGTATCTGAGTAATTACCAATGTATTTTTATCTAACTGCGAAATCTTAGCACGCACACGCACACGTCCGCCGCGCATTCCGTCATTATAATTCGAAACGTCGGCAATACCTTGCGTCATAAAATCAGGGTAAAGCGTAAACGGTTTTCCTTTTAAGATTTTAATCGAAGCATCAATCAATTCGTTAAAGTTATGAGGCAGAACTTTAGTTGATAAACCAACGGCTATACCTTCTGCTCCTTGTGCTAAAAGCAATGGAAATTTTACCGGCAGATTAATTGGTTCAGCCTTTCTACCGTCATAAGATAATCCCCATTCAGTGATTTTTGGAGAATATAAAACTTCTAAAGCAAACTTAGATAAACGTGCCTCGATATAACGGGGCGCTGCAGCACCGTCGCCTGTTAAAATATTTCCCCAGTTACCCTGACAGTCAATCAATAAATCTTTCTGACCAATCTGTACCATCGCATCGCCAATACTCGCATCTCCGTGTGGGTGATACTGCATGGTGTGTCCTACTACATTGGCAACTTTATTATAACGACCATCATCCAACTCCTTAAGCGAGTGCATAATACGACGTTGAACAGGTTTAAATCCGTCTTCAATTGCAGGTACAGCACGTTCCAGAATTACGTACGAAGCATAATCCAAAAACCAGTCTTTGTACATTCCGGTTACTTTGGTAATCACGTCTTCGCCTTCTTCTTCCTGATTTTCGTAAAAATGCTGCCCTTCAAAATGTTTGGCATCTACATCAATAACCTCATCATCATCTCCATTTTGATTGTCATCAGTCTGGTTTTCATCCTGATTATTTTCGTCGTCGTTTGGAATTATGTTATCGTCTTCTTCGTCTTTCATTATTTATATTCGAAATTATAAATTTGTGTTTTTTCTGAAAAATCAAATTTTCGAATTAGTATTATCTCTAATTCGAATAATACTTATTCAGAATAGTATTTTTTAAAATATAAGGTTCTAATTCTTCATAACTGAAAAAAAAGTCTGGCTCACCACCTGCAAAACCAAGCAATTCATAAGGAGCATATGAAAAAGTAATTCCTGTTGGCAAAATATAAAAATTATTTGCAAGAGATATTATACCTAAAGGTGCTGTATCTCCACATTCAGTTCTTACTCTATTATCATAAAACTCAATAAAATCTTCATCTTTCGTTTTTAAAATTTGAGTTATTTCAATTTTTTTCCCAGTACTTATTTCATAATTATCATATGATGTATGATACATGCCGTGTGCTCCACCCATATAACTATAAAAGTAACTAGAAAACACGTAGATATCTGAATCTATAAAAATGGGAGAACTTGTAAATAAACTTTCTGACATATAATTATCCTCTTCTTTTTGAGCTTTTTTAATATCAAAATTATGTTTCCATCCTCTATGGTCTTTTATACTTAGTGAATCACTAAATAAATATTTCAAATTAGAACTTAAAACGTCAAAGCTTTTATCATTTGATATCATTTCTCCAATGAAAATATAATCTCTTGATGGCGTATAATCTCTTGCCGTACCTTTTTTATAAGCTTCCCTTGTATCAAATAATGTATAATCTATTTTATCAAAGCATTTATACGATGGAAATTTTTTACTAGGAAAAATTTTGTAGCTCTTTTTATTGTAAAAGCATTCTATAAACATTTTCTCTGTTCCTAAATTGTATAATTTAAGATTGCAAATAGTTTTTTCACTTTCATTTGCATCATAATATACTTTTCCAGTGTAGAAATTATCTTTTTTATCTTTTATAATTCCAAAACCGAAAACTTGCTTCTCCCCATCAATATAAAGTCTGCCAGATTTCCAATAGCCTCCATATTCTTCGGTCAATTTATTAGAAATATGAATTTGTATTTTTTTGTCTGCTTCAAGTATTCCTTCAAAAGAATAAAGAAAAGGAGCTTCAATTTTTAATGTATCTCCTGCAATTACTATTGTATTTTCTTCAATCTTATAAATTAAACTGTCGTTTTCTTCTTCAATTTCAACTTCACTAACTGGTTTTGCAACAATAAGTTCTTTCTTATCTTCTTTTTTATTAGACTGACAAGAAACAAGTAATAAAATCAATAAAGCAAAAACAGATTTTTTCATGAATGAAATTAAATTACTAATCAATTATCTTTTTAAATTCTAAGACTCTTCAAGCTCATCAATCTCCACTTTCAGATTTTTGATAATAAAATCTTGTCTGTCTGGTGTATTTTTACCCATATAGAAAGATAATAACTGCTCAATCGAAGTATGTTTATCCATCATAATTGGATCTAGGCGAATCGTATCTCCAATAAAGTTTTTAAACTCGTCTGGCGAAATCTCTCCCAAACCTTTAAATCGCGTAATTTCCGGTTTTGGTTTTAATTTTTCGATTGCATCTTTTCTTTCTTCTTCAGAATAACAGTAAATCGTTTCTTTTTTGTTACGAACCCTGAAAAGCGGCGTTTGTAAAATATACAAATGTCCTTCTTTTATTAATTCAGGGAAAAATTGCAAAAAGAAAGTGATTAAAAGTAAACGAATGTGCATTCCGTCGACATCGGCATCGGTTGCGATTACGATATTATTGTAACGCAGTTTTTCTAGTCCGTCTTCGATATCAAGTGCTGCCTGAAGTAAGTTGAATTCTTCATTTTCATACACAATTTTTTTACTCATTCCGTATGAATTCAGAGGCTTTCCACGTAAACTGAAAACCGCTTGTGTATTAACGTCACGCGACTTGGTGATCGATCCGGAAGCCGAATCTCCCTCGGTAATAAAAAGCGTACTTTCTAAGTTTCTCGGATTTTTGGTATCTGGAAGATGCGCGCGGCAATCTCTTAGTTTCTTATTGTGCAGATTGGCTTTTTTAGCACGATCTGTTGCCAGTTTTCTAATTCCTGATAATTCTTTTCTTTCGCGTTCTGCCTGAAGAATTTTACGAAGTAAAGCTTCAGCAGTAGGCGGATTTTTATGCAAATAATTATCAAGTTTGGTTTTGATAAAATCGTTTACAAAAGTACGTACAGAAACTGGAGGCGTTCCGTCATCAGACCCCATATCAGTAGAACCTAATTTAGTTTTGGTCTGAGACTCAAAAACCGGTTCCATTACTTTAATACTAATCGCACTTACGATCGATTTACGAACGTCTGATGCTTCGAAGTTTTTATTATAAAACTCACGAATGGTTTTTACAACCGCTTCACGATACGCCGCTAAGTGCGTTCCTCCCTGCGTTGTATTCTGACCGTTTACGAAAGAGTGATATTCTTCGCTATATTGTGTTTTACTGTGTGTTAAGGCAACCTCAATATCATGATCTTTCAGGTGAATGATCGGATATTCTAAATCTTCTTCATTGATTGTTTCTTCCAATAAATCACGAAGACCATTTTCTGAATAGTATTTTTCGCCGTTAAAAATAATCGTCAAGCCATTGTTCAAATAACAATAGTTTTTGACCATTCTTACGACATATTCTAAACGGAATTTATAGTTTTTAAAGATTGATTCGTCTGGCGTAAAAGTAACTTTGGTTCCTTTACGTTTTGTAGTATCAATAACATCTTCTTCCTGAACTAGATTTCCAGCAGAGAATTCAGCTGCTTTTTGTTTGTCGTCACGAACTGATTCTACACGAAAAAAATTCGACAAAGCATTTACCGCTTTTGTTCCGACTCCGTTCAAACCTACAGATTTCTGGAAAGCTTTAGAATCGTACTTTCCTCCCGTATTCATTTTCGAAACTACATCGACTACTTTTCCTAACGGAATTCCACGTCCGTAATCACGAACCGAAACCGTTTTATCCTTAATGGTTATTTCAATTGTTTTTCCGGCACCCATAACGAATTCATCGATACAGTTGTCCATAACCTCTTTCAAAAGAATATAAATACCATCATCCGGTGATGATCCGTCCCCTAATTTCCCGATGTACATACCCGGACGCATACGAATATGTTCCTTCCAATCGAGTGAACGAATATTATCTTCGTTGTATTGATTTTGCTCTAGCATAAATGAATTTAGGATTTTTGGCTAATGTACCATTTATCGGTAAAAAATAAAAGCGTATTTCTTTTTTGTTATGAATAATAACAGTTTAAAATCTATTTAAATCGATTTTAAAATAAAACAGGCGCTGCAATCACGAAAAATTGCTTTTTCAGCAAAAAAAACTATTTGATTCCTAGTACTTCTTTTGCCAGCGCAATCATTTCGGGTGTTCCCGTATTTTTGTTTTTTTCGTCAGACAACTTCACAACTCCCTGCCAATGTATATTATCGGGTTTTGTATCGGTTAATTTGATCACCATATTCATTGCAGGAAGTCCAACGTCATTAGTAAAATTTGTTCCAATTCCGAATGACATTTTGATTTTATCGTGGCAGAAATCTACAATCGTTTTTACTTTTTCGTAATTGAGAGAATCCGAAAATACAATGGCTTTCGATTTTGGGTCAATTCCCATTTTGGTATAGTGCGAGATTACTTTTTGAGCAAATTCTATTGGATCTCCGCTATCGTGTCGAACACCATCAAAAAGTTTGGAATATTTTTTATTAAATTGATTGAAAAATATTTCTGTCGTGTAAGTATCCGTTAAGGCAATTCCGAGATCACCGCCGTAAACTTGCGTCCAATGTTCCAAACTTATAGAATTGGCCATTTTAAAACCATATTGTGACGCATGGAACATAAACCATTCGTGAGCATGAGTTCCCAAAGGTCTTCGGTTATTGACCATTGCAAAATGTACATTGCTGGTACCTATAAAACTTTCTCCTCCATTAATTCTCAGCGTTTCATTTACTAAATCGTGAACTTCATAAGAATGGCGTCTTCTTGTACCAAATTCTAAAACCGAAACTCCTAATTTGTTGTAATTATCGATTTTCTCTTTGGTAAGATTTTTTATGGCTTCATCATTTAGCCGAATTAAGTGATTGGCTTTATAGAATAATTCTGAAATTAAAGCCATTAAAGGCACTTCCCATAGAATAGTTCTGTACCAAAAGCCTTCAACAGTAACTTTAATTTCTGAGCCTTCCTGACTGATATGCACCTCTGAAGGATCGTATCGATAACCTTGCAGAAAATCCAAATAAGTTGGATCTAGATAAGGGCAATAATGTGCGAGGTAATTTTTTTCTTCTTTAGTTAATTGAAGATCTGCCAATGCATCGACTGAACGACGAAGCAAATCTGCAAAACCTGCAGGAAAGATATGTTTGCCACGATTTATAAATCCGTAACGAACTTTTGCCTTTGGAAAAAGCTTAATTACAGCATGCTGCATCGTAAATTTATAGAAATCATTATCTAAAATTGATTTCAAAAAAGTAGTTTCCATAGCATTCAAATTCTTTCATTTCCTGCTAAGGTACGGCAATTTTGCAAAAGAGAAAAATGTAGCTTTTTTAATTTATTTGGAAACAATTTTAAAAGAAACAATACTGTCTGTGTCTATAAAAATAGTAACATAGTCTCCAATATTGTTATCAATCAGAATCTGAAATTCTAAACCTCCGCGCTTCTCTTTCGGATTCAAAACTTTAATGGGCTGATTTTTTTTATTTAAGTAAAAAACCTGATTTGATTTGGAAACATTTTTTATTTCGACAGTAATTTTATCGCCGTTTTTAGCTTCAATTATTCCTGAATCTGGAGTTTTAATTTTATAATCGTTTTCGATTGTTTTATTATAAATTAAAGGGCCGTTTAAGAAATCATTTTTACTGATTCTTTCTCCCATAAATGTTCCAGAATCTGGATAATGTTTTGCAAAGAAATATTCCGGATCGGTATCAAAATAAACAGGATTAAAATCGTTTACCATTCTTCCTTTAGAACTGTCATAATAACCTTGTCCCCAAGTAACGTCAATCAAAATCCATTTTCTTCCAATTAAAACTGTATTCCACGCATGATTGGATGAAGTAGTTTTTCTTCCAATATCTCTCACGCTGGTTTTAGAATCGCCACGAATTATTTCGCATTTCAACCCTACCTGTTCAGCTAAATCTTTATATAAAGCTGTAAACCCTTCGCAAACTGCTTTTTGCGATTTAAAAGCTTTCTGAATAAGATTATCATTCAGTTGTTTTATTTTTCGCTGTTTTTCAGCTTCAGAAGAATAACTGAATCCCTGCACTCTTGGCGGATTCAAATAAGCATTATAATCGTATTTTATATTGAAAGCAATCCAGCTATAAATAGCTCGTGCACGTTCTGCATCAGAATCAAAATCCTTTTCAATTCTTCCTGCTAATTTTTCGGTGCTATTAAAGCTTTTTGGATATTTTGCAACTATTTTATCAACTTCATTAATCTTTTGAGAAAAAACAAAATTGAAAGAAATAATATGTAGTAATAAGAGTAAAAATGAAATCTTTTTTTGTGGCATTTAAAAATTTGATTTGATAATATTGTTCAGTTCAGTATCTAACTCAACGTTAGAAATCTTATTTTGTTCCAAATCAAAATTCGCGCCAAATGTTGGTAATGAGAAAGTTCCTTTAATATCTGCCCCGTAACGCGGAAAAAGATTCTGTGCGATTCCTAGTACCGACAATCCCCCTCTTCCTCCTGGCGAAGTAGCCAAAAGCAACATTGGTTTGTGTTGAAAAACATCTTTTTCTATGCGAGAACTCCAGTCGAAAATATTTTTGAAAGCAACAGAATAATTTCCATTATTTTCTGCCATTGAAACCACTAGAATATCAGCTTCTTTCAATTTGCCTAAAAAAGCTTTCGCTATTTCATGCTGGCCAATTTCTTTTTCAAGGTCAACGCTAAATACCGGCATGGCAAAATCGTTTAAATCTAAAACTTCTACGTCTGCGTTTTCAAATAAACCAGCTGCGTAAGTCGCTAAACGTTTATTGATTGACTGTGTACTGTTACTTCCTCCAAAGGCTATTATTTTCATGGTTTCTCGTTTGTTAATCTTTGTTGTGTTGATTCTTGTGTTACATCTTCGATCTCGTAAACTTCTTTTGCAATCTCTACCGAGTATTCATTTGGATAAATTTTTCCTCCATACGATTTTGCATAGACTTTCGTAAATTCTGCTCCAAAGTACAGAATAATTGCGGAATAATAAACCCAAACTAAAATAATGATTACAGATCCTGCAGCACCATAAACTGAAGCTACAGTAGAATTACCTAAATATAAACCAATTGCAAATTTACCAATCATAAAGAGAATTGCCGTAACTGCAGAACCAATAATAGCATCTTTCCATCTAATTTTTCCGTCTGGCAATGTTCTGAAAATGATAGTAAATAGAAGGGTAATACTAGATAGCACAATTATAATATTGATCACATAAAATAAATAGACTGTACTTTCTGGAAAGTATAATTTTAATCTGGCGCTCATTAAATCTAAAATTGTATTAACAAACAAGCTGACAATCATTAAGAAACCTACAGAAGCAATCATCGAAAATGACATTAATCTGTTTTGAATGAATTTCTTAACACCTTTGTCTGGCTTCGCACGCAAACCCCAGATAAAATTGATTGAACTTTGAATTTCTGCAAAGACCCCTGAGGCTCCAATCAGCAACATCACCACTCCAAATACCGTAGCAAAAACATTACTTCCTGATAGCTCCACATTTTTAATAGCTTCCTGAATCTGCGTAGCTGCACCATTACCCACTAAACCGTTTATTTGCCCATACAATTGCCCTGTAACAGCATCTTCGCCAAAGAAAAAGCCGCAAATGGTAATGATAATAATTAATAAAGGAGGTAATGCAAAAATGGTATAATAAGATAACGCAGCACTTAATTTGATTGCATTATCGTCATTAAATTCTAGAAAGGTATTCTTTAAAAGAAACCAGGTTTTTGATAGAATATTTTTGGTTTTCATTTGCTGAATTTTTGATGTTTACTCAAATTTAAGCAATAATCAAAGATGAGCAATTCTTGATTTTTGAAGGAATTTTATATTTTTTCCATGTTGTTCCATTTTCACATATTAAAAAAATGTGTAGTCCCTACGGGACATATTAGGTTTGGGTTACCTCTACCAACATTTGACTCCTAACGGAGTTATACACTAAAAGAATTTCTAAATATCTTAATATCTCGTAGAGATTAAATATTGGCAAATAAAACTCTACCAATATTTAACTCTTAACGGAGTTATACATTAAAAGAATTTCTAAATATCTTAATATCTCGTAGAGATTAAATATTGGCAAATAAAACTCTACAAATATTTAACTCTTAACGGAGTTATACATTAAAAGAATTTCTAAATATCTTAATATCTCGTAGAGATTAAATATTGGTAGATAAAACAATTACAACAATACATTTGTCCCGTAGGGACTACATATTCTCTACAAAACGAATTATCTTAGGTTCTAAAAAATCTATTTATAATGGCAAAAAATCCCTTTATCATAAACTGTCCACAAACTTGCTTTTTGATTCGCGGCCTTTAAAGCGTTGTTTGCCCAAGTATTGCAGGTATAAAAAAGACTGTAACTTCCTTTGGCTTCATAAAAAGCATCTTTTCTTCCGTAGCTGTGACCTTCAATCCATTGCGGATTGACAGGATCTCTAAAACTATCTGAAATGTAGGCTACCAGTTTCTGATAATTTTCTTTTGAAATCAAAATGCGTTTGCAGTCATCTCCTTCTCGCAATTGCTTAAAAAATGTCGCATGAACTGCTGAAGAACTGATTCCGAATGCTGCTTTGAAAGCTGTACTCGCTTTTAGGTCTGACCATTCTGGTGTTTCTAAATAAAATCCTTTGTCGCCCCAGCCAAAGCCAATATAATTCATTAACGAATCTTTTGATTGTGTCTGGCTAAATTGAATTTCGTTTCTCCAATCTTTGCTTTCGTTTTTAATTGGAACCACAATATCGGTATGTACTCCGTTCGAAAGAATATAAATCGGAATCGCATTTTGTTCTTCTACTTTTTCAATATCAGAGTTAACCGTGATTTTTGAAATGATTAAAACTGACGAAATATAAAGAGCAAGAAAAGCAAAGATTCCGAACAGTGTCCAGCCTAAAATTTTGAAAGATTTTTTTAGCATTTTAATAAATTGGTTTTAGATTATTATTTTGGTAATTTTTCTATAACCAATTTTTGAGCCAAAAATTCTGTATGCCTTAAATTGGACGCGGATTTTACGGGTTCGCTTTCGCGAAAGCGCAGATTTAAACCGATTTTTTTATTTTTTTAAGCCAAATGAGAATCGACAATCTTTGCGTAGACGCACTGCAGTGCGTCTCTACAGAAATTCTTTGTGAATAAAATCCTTAGTGTATCTTTGCGAAAACTCTTTGCGAATCTCTGCGGTAAAAAACAAAAAACCACTGAATTTCTCCAGCGGTTCCTTCTATTTTCTATATTCTATTTTCTAAAGAAAAATTAAACGTTAAAACGGAAATGCATTACATCACCATCTTTCACCACGTATTCTTTCCCTTCTACTCTGAATTTTCCAGCTTCTTTTGCTTTTGCCTCAGAACCGTACTGAACGTAATCGTCATAAGAAATTACTTCTGCACGGATAAATCCTTTTTCGAAATCTGTGTGGATAACTCCAGCAGCTTGTGGTGCAGTAGCTCCAATGTTGATTGTCCAAGCACGAACTTCTTTTACACCAGCTGTAAAATAAGTCTGCTGTTTTAAAAGTTTGTAAGCCGCACGGATTAAAACTGATGCTCCCGGCTCTTCTAATCCCATATCTTCTAAGAAAACCTGACGTTCTTCGTAGCTTTCTAACTCTGTAATATCTGCCTCTGCTCCTACTGAAAGTACAATAACTTCAGCATCTTCGTCTTTTACCAATTCACGAACCTGATCTACATATTTGTTTCCGTTTACAGCAGAACTTTCGTCAACATTACAAACGTATAAAACAGGTTTTGCAGTAATCAATTGGAAAGCTTCCATCAAAACTTCTTCATCATTATTTTGAGGAACAATTGTTCTAGCAGATTTTGCTTGCAATAATGCTTCTCTAATTCTGTTTAATAAAGCTTCTTCTGTCTGCGCTTCTTTATTTCCTGTTTTTGCAGCACGTTTTACTTTTTCTAAACGTTTGTCGATTGTTTCTAAATCTTTTAACTGCAATTCGATATCGATAGTTTCTTTATCACGAATTGGGTTTACGTTTCCGTCAACGTGTACGATATTGTCATTATCAAAACAACGTAAAACGTGAATGATAGCATTACACTCTCTAATGTTTCCTAAAAACTGGTTTCCAAGACCTTCACCTTTACTTGCACCTTTTACCAAACCTGCAATATCTACAATATCTACAGTTGCCATTTGAACGCGCTCTGGTTTTACCAATTCTTCCAATTTGTTGATTCTTGGATCTGGAACGTTTACAACACCAATATTAGGTTCGATTGTACAAAACGGAAAGTTGGCACTTTGCGCTTTCGCATTAGATAAACAATTAAATAATGTTGATTTTCCAACATTTGGTAATCCTACAATTCCTGCTTTCATCTGTTTGTTTCTATATTATTTATTCGATCTCATTATTCGACCGAGACATTAAACATTGTTGCTTAATGCATTATGTTTTACGTTGCTTTTCTTGATTTCTGCCAAAATGATACTTTTCGGCATTAAAATTTTGCAAATATAAGATTTAATAGCTCTTGCACGAAGTAAAAATGTTCAATAATATAATTTTAAGCCGTTTCTTAAAAATTTTTAAACATTTTATTAAGTTTTTGTTAAAAAATATTACTTTTATAACACTAATCAACAAAAAACAAACCAAAAAACCAATTACCATGAAAAAGATTGCATTATTAATATTTCTGCTGCATTCAGCATTTCTCTTTGCTCAAAAAGAAGTCTCGGGCCACGTAAAAGACAAAACCGGCAATCCTTTGCCTGGAGTTAATGTTACCGAAAAAGGAACTTCTAACGGAGTATCAACTGACTTTGAAGGTGGTTTTAGAATAAAAGTAAAAGAAGGCGCTACATTAATTTTTAGTTATGTCGGGTTTGCAACAGTTGAAAAACTAGCTTCTGGCAATACAGTAGATGCTGTTTTAAGCGAAAACGACGGTCAGGTTTTAAATGATGTTGTAGTGGTAGGTTCCAGAAACACCAAAAGAACAGTTGTTAATTCGGCAGTTCCAATCGATGTTATTAATGTAAAGGATGTTACAACCCAAAGCGGAAAAATAGAGATTAACCAACTCTTGCAATATGTAGCCCCTTCCTTTAATGCTAACAAACAATCGGGTTCTGATGGAGCCGATCACGTAGATCCTGCTTCTTTGAGAGGTATGGGACCAGATCAGACTTTGGTTTTGATTAACGGAAAAAGAAGACATCAATCTTCATTAATCAATTTGTTTGGAACACGCGGACGCGGAAACACGGGAACCGATTTAAATGCCATTCCAGCGGCTTCTATTAAAAGAATTGAAATCTTAAGAGATGGAGCTTCTGCACAATATGGTTCTGACGCTATTTCTGGTGTAATTAATATTGTGACCAATGATGCTGTTGATGAACTAACAGGATCTATTACCTACGGAGTATTTAATACCAATGCAAAAGGCGATTTTTTACCTGGAACTCCAAATACAAAAGGTTATAGATTGGATAAAAATGGGAACGGAAATTCGTACGGGAAGGATCAGGATTTTGATGGAGGTTCGGTAAGAGTCGCGGCAAATTATGGTACCGGAATTGGATCTAAAGGCGGATACGTAAATGTAACCGGAGAATTTCTAAACAAAAACAAAACATTAAGACCTGCATACGATTTTAGAAAAGGTTTTGGTGATGCTGAAATGACAGGTGTAAATTTATTTGCCAACCTTGCTATTCCAATTTCAGATAAAACGGAATTTTATGCCTTTGGAGGAAGCAATTTCAGAGATACAGATGCTTATGCTTTTACCAGAAATGATGGCGAAAGAGTGGTAGAATCGGTTTATCCTGGAGGTTATACGCCAAGAATTACTTCAAAAATAAATGATAATTCAATCGCTGCGGGAATTCGAACAGAATCTGCTGGAGGATGGAAATTTGATTTGAGTAATACTTTCGGAAAAAATAAATTTCAGTACGATATTAAAGGAACAATAAATGCTTCTCTTGAAGAAAAATCTCCTCTAGAATTTGATGCTGGAGGTCATAGCCTACTTCAAAACACTACCAATTTTGACGTTTCTAAAAATTACGGAGAAGTTTTAGGCGGTTTGAATATTGCTTTCGGTGCAGAATTTAGAATGGAACAATTTAAAATTTTCGCAGGAGAAGAAGGTTCATACACTACTTATGATACAAACGGACAGCCCATTACTGATCCAACAACTCAAAGCGCTCCTACGATTCCAAATCCAGATTATGATCCTACAGATCCAGATTCTTCTCCAACTATTCCAAGACCGGGAAGTTCACAAGGTTTCCCTGGTTACAGCCCTGCCAATGAAGTGAATAAAGACCGTACCAACTTCTCTCTTTATACCGATGCCGAATTGGATATTACAGAAGCATTAATGGTAAGCGGTGCAGTACGTTTTGAAAATTACAGCGATTTTGGAAGCACTTTAAACGGAAAATTAGCTTCTCGTCTTAAAATCACAGATAATATTAATTTAAGAGGTTCTGTTAGTACAGGTTTCCGTGCGCCATCGTTAGCACAGATTTACTATAATTTACGTTTTACCAATTTTAACGCGAGCGGAGCAACAGAGGTTTTACTGGCTCCAAATGACAGTCCGGTTACGAGAGCTTTCGGAATTCAGAAATTAAATGAAGAAAAAGCGGTAAATGCTTCGCTTGGTTTCACGGCTTCGTTTGGCGATTTTACTGCTACAATTGACGGTTATTATATTCAGGTAAAAGATCGTATCGTTCTTACAGGATATTTTGATGCTTCGTCTTTAAATCTTGGTGTTTCAGAAGCTCAGTTTTTTGTTAATGGTGTAGATACAAGTACTCATGGTTTAGATTTGGTTTTTTCTTGGAAAAAGAAATTTGGCGAATCGCTATTTGGAGCAACTTTGGTTGGAAATATCAATGACATGAAAATTGACAAAGTGCAAAATGGTACTTTAGACGAAGCCACTTTCTTTGGAAAACGCGAAAGAGCATTCTTATTAGCTTCTGCGCCAGACAATAAATTTGCTTTGAATCTAACGTACAACATAAAGAAATTTGATGCAGGATTGGCTTTTACTAGATTTAGCAAAGTAGTTCTAGTAGATTATGCAGACGAAGATGATGTTTACAACCCAAGAGTTGTTACGGATTTAACACTTGGCTATCAGTTTACTAAAAATTTAAAACTAACAATTGGAAGTAATAACTTGTTTAATGTATATCCAACAAAACAAGATGAACAAGGAAACACCGAAGCTGGAGGTTATTGGGATGCTGTACAAATGGGTTTCAGCGGAGCGTATTATTATGCAAGGCTTGGATTTAATTTCTAAGGCTTACCCTATCCCGAAACTTCGGAACGGAACGCTCAGCTTGACAAAAAGAATTCGTCTAATTCAACAAACAAAAAATCCTGAACTTCACAATTCAGGATTTTTCTTTTCTATTTATTAATTACAATTTAAACTCTAAAGATGCGATGATGGCTTTTTCTTCATCGGTTGCGGTAAATCCTGAAATATCCCAATAATTGGTCAGGATTTTATTCTTTTTATTGAAAAGCGATTTTTCTTTAAAAACATCACTTTCATTATAAGTGAAATTTTGTTTATTGAAACCAGTTGTAACAAAACTGTTTCGAACCTGAATATTTTTTGACTTTTCTTTTTGGATAATGCTATAGCCAATTTCTTCATTAGAACTCAAAACGTAATAATCGGTTCCGTCAAAGCGGTAATTTACTTTCACAAAAGATTTGGTCATATTCTTCTCGCCTTCTTTTGTTTTTTCTTCAATTTTATCAAGACTTAAAGGAGTTACCGAAATCGTAAATTCCATAATAAGTTTCTTTACCGGATCATAAATTATCTGAAAATTGTCAATTGCCGCTTTAGCTTTATCTAACGGACTCACAGACATAACATAATAGTCCTTATTTGTAGAATGTCCTTTTATGGTAAAATCATATTCTTTTCTTGTTTTAGAATCTAATAACGGATCAAAATATTTAAAATTCGAATAATTCTCCATTATATTATTCAAATTATAACCTCTTAGATCTGCACTTACATCGGCCTCCAAAAGTCCGTAAGATCTATTTTGTTCCACTAGCAAAGTGGTTGCATTATTATTTTTATCAAACTGAAAATTTACCAATCCGTCATTATAATACGAGTATTGATTGTCTAGCATAAAAAACTCTCTCACATATACTTTTTGTCTGTGCGAAATGCTAATTTTTTTTATCGAATTATTAACTAGCTTCTGCAGTATTTTTTCTGGAGCTTCTTTAGACAAAATCACCTCGTCTAGTTTATTATTTTTACTTTTCAGATAAATAACAAACTTTTGATCTCCGTTTAAAGAAGTCCAGCGCACGGTCATATCTTCATAATTCGTTTCAGAAACCTGCACATTAGAACCACCTGTTAGCATAAAAGTAACCTTACCTTCTTCATTGCTTAACAAAATTTGTTTCGTTTTCATTATCACCACTGTTGCATTTTCTATAGGAAGTTGCGTTTCTATATCTTTTACAATAATAGAATACTCTTCACTTTGTGCAAAAACACACATGTTAAATAATAAGACAAACAAGAGTAGCAATTTCTTCATAGGCACTGTTAAATTTTCAACTAAAGTATTGTTTTTTTAACAATAAAGCAATACTTATAAAAAATAAAACATTAGTTATCAACAAACTAACTTTTAAAATTACCTGATATCAGGGGTAAAAAAAATCCTGAGTTAAAACTCAGGATTGTATATTTTTAAGTACACGAGCAATTACTCGCCATGTAAAAATGACTGTCTTTCTAATAAAGTTTCTTCATCTTCAACGTGATCGTCATCTGGCACACAACAGTCAACAGGACAAACAGCAGCACATTGCGGCTCATCGTGAAAACCTTTACATTCTGTACATTTTCCTGGTACTATATAATAGATTTCGTCAGAAATTGGAGTTTGCGCATCATCAGCGTCAACTTCAGTTCCGTCAGGTAATACGATCTTTCCAGAAAGACTTGTTCCGTCTTTATATCTCCAATCATCTGCTCCTTCATATATTGCTGTATTTGGGCACTCTGGTTCGCAAGCCCCACAATTGATACATTCGTCAGTTATAATAATTGCCATCTTTTTTCTTCGTTTTGTTAAAAGTTATATAGGTTTTGTAGATTAAAGATTGAAAGATTCAAAACTACTTTGCCTTATAACGTAATATAGCTTATTTTTGTGCAAAATTACAATCAAAACAATTCATAAACAAACATTATGACATTAGAAACAAAAAAAAGTGTTTTTGTTGAATTAGGAAAATTTTTAAGTCAGTTTTCTGAAGGTGCCTCTACACCAAAATCTGACGTTCTATATAATGATATTTTTTTTGATGATTTCGAAAATCTGATTCGTTTATCTCAATCTCATAACGGATGGTATACGCCCGAACAGGTTTATTTTTCGATACAATCTTGGGCAGAAGCTTTAACGGCTGAAAATATAGACAAATGGCTTTCAGCTTACTCATTCGATCAAGCTGGCAAGGAAGAAAAAACGGTTGCTTTAATTCTAGCTGGAAATATTCCATTAGTTGGATTTCATGATTTTTTATCTGTTTTAATAACAGGCAATAAAGCTTTAATTAAAACTTCATCAAACGACCAGCATTTGTTACCGTTTTTGGCTAAATATTTAATTGCTGTCGATGAAAATTTAAAAGATAGTATCACTTTCGTGGAAGGAAAACTGGAAAACTTTGATGCCGTAATTGCGACCGGAAGCAACAATACGGCGCGCTATTTTGAATATTATTTTAAAGATAAACCATCTATTATTCGAAAAAACAGAAATTCGGCTGCGATTTTGACTGGAAAAGAAACCAACGAAGAATTGGAAGCTTTAGGTGAAGATATTTTTAGATATTTTGGTTTAGGATGCCGAAATGTTTCTAAACTTTTTGTTCCGAAAGAGTATTCTTTTGAAGCTTTTTTTCAAGCGATGTTTAAATATCAGGATGTTATTCATTACGAAAAATACGCTAATAATTACGATTATAATAAAGCCGTTTTTTTAATGAGCAATTTCAAATTATTAGACAACGGATTTTTGACTTTAAAAGAAGATCCAAGCTACGCCTCGCCTATTTCGAGTGTTTTTTATGAATATTATGACAGTCTTGAAGAACTTCAAAAACGCCTTCAGAACGACGCAGATCAAATTCAATGTATTGTTAGCGATAATTTAACGCGAAATAGTATTGCATTTGGAGAAACGCAAAAACCTCAATTGTGGGATTACGCAGATAATGTCGATACTATAACGTTTTTGTTAACAACAAAGTAATAAATTGTTTAATTATTTCGAATATTTTAACGCTTTTTCGGCTCTTATTGACGAAATTTGCGTCTTTAAAATTTTCGACTATTAACAACAACCATGAAAAAACACAACTACAGCGCAGGACCAAGTATTTTACCTCAGGAAGTTTTTGAGAAGGCATCAAAAGCAATTTTAAATTTTAATGATTCAGGGTTATCTATCCTTGAAATCTCGCACCGAAGCAAAGATTTCGTTGCTGTTATGGAGGAAGCTCGATCCCTTGCTTTAGAATTATTAGGACTTCAGGGAAAAGGTTATCAGGCTTTATTTTTACAGGGTGGTGCCAGCACAGCATTCTTAATGGCGCCATATAACTTAATGAAAGAAAACGGAAAAGCTGCTTATTTAGATTCAGGAACGTGGGCAACTGCGGCGATCAAAGAAGCAAAACTTTTCGGTGAAACTGTTGTCGTAGCTTCTTCAAAAGAAGACAATTATACTTATGTTCCAAAAGGATACGAAATTCCAGCTGATGCTGATTATTTCCACTGCACTAGCAACAATACAATCTTTGGAACTCAAATGAAAGAATTCCCATCAACTAATGTTCCAGTTGTATGCGATATGAGTTCTGATATTTTTTCACGTGAATTAGATTTTTCTAAATTCGATATTATCTATGCCGGAGCTCAAAAAAATATGGGACCTGCAGGAACTACATTAGTAGTGGTAAAAGAAGAAATCTTAGGCAAAAACGGAAGAACAATTCCTAGTATGCTAGATTACAGCAAACACATTAAAGCAGAAAGTATGTACAATACGCCATCTGTATTTGCTGTTTATGTTTCTCTTTTAACTTTACAATGGATTAAAGAAAAAGGTGGAATCGCTGCTGTTGAAAAATTAAACAACGCTAAAGCAGAATTGCTTTACGGTGAAATTGACAGAAACCCATTATTTAAAGGTGCTGCAAAAGTTGAAGACCGTTCTAACATGAACGTAACTTTCTTATTGACAAATCCTGACCATACAGAAACTTTTGATGGTTTATGGAAAGCGGCAGGAATTTCTGGATTGCCAGGACACCGTTCTGTTGGTGGTTACAGAGCTTCTATCTACAACGCAATGCCAATTGAAAGCGTTCAGGTTTTAGTTGATGTAATGAAAGCGCTTGAAAGTAAAGTTTAATCTTTTTTTCGGTTAATCGTTAATTTGTTTAACTGTTTAATCGTTAAAAATATTTCCTTTAGAAAAATATCAAAAAAGAAAAATCAAATAGCTGGTTTATCGATTAAACAAATAAACGATTCACCAAATAAACAATAAACACACAATGAAAGTATTAGCAAATGACGGAATTTCTAAAAGTGGAATTCTAGCCTTAGAAAAAGGCGGTTTTGAAGTTATCACTACAAAAGTAGCTCAAGAACAAGTAGCTAACTATATAAATGAAAACAACATTGACGTAATTTTAGTTCGTAGTGCGACTAAAGTTCGTAAAGATATTATCGATGCTTGTCCAGGCATCAAAATCATCGGACGTGGTGGTGTTGGTATGGATAATATCGATGTGGATTATGCAAAAGGCAAAGGAATTCACGTAATTAATACTCCTGCTTCATCTTCAGAATCTGTTGCAGAATTGGTATTTGGACACTTATTTTCTGGTGTGCGTTTTTTACATGATTCTAACAGAAATATGCCTCTTGAAGGAGATTCAAACTTTGACGGTTTGAAAAAAGCGTATGCAAACGGAACTGAATTAAGAGGAAAAACTTTAGGTATTGTTGGTATTGGTCGTATCGGACAAGCTACTGCAAAAATGGCTCTTGGTTTAGGAATGAAAGTTATCGCTGCTGATAGCTTTATTCCAGAAGTTGATATTAAAGTTGAATTCTTCGACGGACAGTCAATTACAACAAAAATCGTTTCTCAATCTTTAGAATCTTTATTTAAAGAATCAGATTTCATCACATTACACGTTCCTGCTCAAAATGGTTACATCATTGGAGAAAAAGAACTTGAAATTATGAAAGATGGTGTTGGTATCGTAAACTGCGCTCGTGGTGGAGTTATCGACGAAGTAGCTTTAGTAAAAGCTTTAGATTCAGGAAAAGTAGCTTTCGCAGGTTTAGACGTTTTTGAAAGCGAACCAAAACCAGAAATGGCAATATTAATGCACTCTAAAATTTCGTTGACTCCTCATATTGGCGCTGCAACTGGGGAAGCACAAGACAGAATTGGTACAGAATTGGCCTCTCAAATTATTACTTTGTTAAGCTAATTAACTATAATTAAACCACTTAAAAGGGATTTATTAACACAGTTTAATAAATCCCTTTCTTTTTTTGTTTAAATTTGATTTCTAATCTAAATCCTTACTATCATGTTTGAACAATTAACCCAATTAGTACAACAATATGGTGGCGATGCAGTGGTAAACAATACCGCTGTTCCAAATGAACACAACGAAGCCGTTATTAGCGAAACTAGCAATTCGATCTTCGAAGGATTAAAAAAAATTGTTTCTGAAGGAGGAACCGATCAAATCGCCGGATTGTTTAACGGAGATTCCAAATTAGATAGTTCCAATCCCGTAGTACAGCAAATTCAACAGCAATTAAGCGGAAGTTTAGGAGAAAAATTTGGTCTTAGCAGTGCAGATTCAAGTGGAGTTGCTTCCAATTTGATTCCGCAGATTTTGGGTTCTTTAGTAAATAAAGCAAAAGATCCAAACGACAGCAGTTTTCAAATTTCAGATATTATAAATTCCATTTCAGGAAATAGCGGACAAGCTTCTGGAATAATGGACACCATTTCTAAATACGGAATGCAATTTGGACTTGACCAAAACAATGACGGAAAAGTAGACGTTGCAGATGTACTTGTAGTTACCAAAAGCAAAGGAGGAATCGCTGGGTTCATCGGGAAGATATTTGGAGGAAAATAGAGCTACTAAGGTTCTAAGCTTCTGAGTTACTGAGGTGCTACGCTTCTAAGTCTTTAAGATTTTAGGTAAAATATTTAAAGCTGTTTGCAATGCAAACAGCTTTTTCTATATAAAAAACTAAGTTTTCTAAAACTTAGCAGCTTAGAACCTCAGAACCTTAGCACCTCAGTACCTCAGTACCTAAAAATCTTAGATTCATGTTAAACTCTTCCCTCTTCTCATCAAATATTCGTAAATTTAAAACATGAAAAAATGCATTTCCATATTAATTGTTTTATTTACTATTATCGCATGTTCTACAGCTTCTAAGAATATTGCTAGCACTGATAATGCCGCAGGAAATAAAAAAGGAAGTGACACTGTTAGAATCGCAAATGATTCATTAGAATACGAAGTCATTATAATTGACAACGGATTCTCAACTTGGCTTGCTTCTCGAGCCTATCCTAGAAACTATTATTCATTAGCTTATCTTGAAAATAAAAATTATTTGTATGTAACAGAATGGAATAATCGTGTTTTACAGCCACAACGCTATAATCGTAATTTGTATGAAATGTCAATCGATTATCGTCCAGACATTCATTATGGCTATGAAGTAAATTACTTAATTTACAATTACATGATTTATTTTCAAAATACTTACAAACAAAAGCTTTGGGGTTATGTTCCATCAAGATAATATACTATATTTGTAATCATTACAAATAGCAATGAACAGACTAAAAAAACGCTGGGGAATCACCTCCAATTTACAAGCCGTTATTATACTTATCGTTTTTGCCATAACAGGATCGGCATCTGCTTGGCTATCTAAACCTTTCTGCATTTGGCTCGGAATTACGAAAGAAGATTTCGGAGGCTGGTTTACACTTATTCGTCTTATTATTATTTTCCCTATTTATCAGGTTCTACTAGTTGCTATTGGAACTGTTTTTGGGCAATTTAAGTTCTTTTGGAACTTTGAAAAGAAAATGCTTAAAAACATGGGACTTGGATTTTTATTCAAAGACTAATTATACTTTATTAGAAAAAGTTATCATATAAATTAGATTCAAACAAAAAGACAGCTAAAAAAATTAGCTGTCTTTTCTTTATTTATTGTTCTTTAAATTCTTTGGGCTGTCGCGTAAAGAAATAAGTATAAATCCACGTTAAGGTAAAAGACGGAATTACATCTGTAAAAGGAATAATCTCTTCCAGAAAAGTCAATACACTGGCAACCTTTCCTACTCGTCCCTTATACATTTTTGCCATAATTATTGCAGCAATGGGCGCCCAGACCACATCTGAAAATTCACCCAAGAACGGAATCGAGAACGAAATCATACCAATTCCATCCAAAACCAATCCGATTAGTAATTTTGACATTCTGTTATCTTCTACAACTTCTAAATCTTGCATAACACATTCATTTTTAAGTTAATCGAAATTAAAAAAATATTCACGAAACTGCATTATTTCTTTTCGAATTTTAATTTTCATTATTCCCATATCAATTTACGTACCGATTTTAGATTTTAGATTTTAGATTTTTTGGAATTTGGGATTTGGGATTTGGGATTTGGGATTTGGGATTTGAAAAATTGGAATTTAAACCATTGTGATTTGATTTTGACCATAATCTTCGTTTCTTTGTAAAAACAGTTTCGCTACATGATACACGCAAAAAACATACATAAATTCTACGATAAACTTGAAGTTTTAAAAGGAGTTGATTTACATATTAAAAAAGGTGAAATTGTTTCTATCGTTGGTGCTTCGGGTGCTGGAAAAACAACTTTGCTGCAAATTTTAGGAACTTTAGACAAGCCAGACTACAATCCCGATTCGTCTTTAACTATTAATGGCAAAAACGTTCTCGAGTTACAAAACATAAAAAACGAAAGTTCAAACCAAGAAAAAGCATTCAAAATCATTACTTGGTTAGGAGCTCTATATTTCATTTTATTAGTGGTCTTTGTATTATTTTTTAGAAGCAAAATAGAAAATGATATTTTCGGCTACGGGACATGGGCGGTAATACTTCTTCCTACTTTGCTATTATTGTTTTACTACAACCGCTATTTCAAAAAGAAAAGCAAACAAGATAAGGTTTTATCCGATTTTAGAAATTTAAATCTCGGATTCATATTTCAATTTCATCAGCTTTTACCTGAGTTTACAGCTCTAGAAAACGTCTGCATTCCTGCTCACATTGCTGGTAAAAAAACTTCCGAAACAGAAGAAGAAGCAAAAAAACTCCTTACATATCTTGGACTTTCGCATAGAATAAACCATAAACCAAGTGAACTTTCAGGCGGAGAACAGCAACGCGTCGCAGTAGCAAGAGCCCTAATCAATAAACCAGATGTGATTTTTGCCGACGAACCTTCTGGAAATTTGGACACTCATTCGGCCGAAAACTTGCATCAGCTATTTTTTCAGCTTCGAGACGAATTCGGACAAACTTTTGTTATTGTAACACACAACGAAGAATTGGCAAACATGGCTGACAGAAAATTAGTTATGTCTGACGGACAAATCTTGATCTAATGCTCACAATAACAATTAGCTGGATTTATATTTTATTTACAACCTTAAATTTAGGTGTGGGTTTTGATAAAATTATGAATCTCAAAAATAAAAACTTTATAATTGCCTGTATTCTTGGATTGTTTACAACAACTTTAATAGCAAGTGTTTGGGCAATTTTTGGAAGAATAAATTTTGAGTTTCACATTGCCTACGCAGTATTGAATATTCTTTTAATATTTAAATTTCGAAGTTCGATTGTTGACTTATACAAATCTTTTCTTCTTGATCTTAAAAACTTAAGCGGCAATCTAAAAATATTTTTGGCAATCAATGCGGTTTTGATTGTTTCTCAATGCGCCTCAGCTCCTTTCGTGATAGATAATGAATCTTATTACATTCAAACCATAAAATGGCTTAATGAGTATGGTTTTGTAAAAGGAATTGTAAACCTGCATCTCTTTAATGGCCAAACAAGCGGATGGCATATTACCCAAAGCGTTTTTAATTTTTCTTTTATATACAAAAACTTTAATGATTTAAGCGGTTTTTGCCTATTGCTAGGAAACATATTTGCGATTCAGAAACTGAATGATTTTTATAAAAATCGAAGAATAAATGATTTGATTATTGGTTTATTGCCTCTATTTAATGTATTTCTTTTTCAGTTTATAAGCGCTCCATCTCCAGATGTTCCTGTTTATGTTTTCTCTTTTATTTTCTTTTATTATTTTTTAGAAAACTTCAAAAATATTAATTCGGAGATATTTAATCTGCTTTTAACTTTGGTTCTTTTTTTACTTTATATTAAAAACACAACGCTAACATTTGCTATTTTTCCCTTAATATTATTTGTACTTTACTTTAAATCAGTATCAGGAAAACTTTTAAAACCTATCTTATTATCGCTTCTTGTACTATCTCTTTTTTTTATAAAAAACATAATCATTTGCGGAACTCCTCTTTTTCCTTCAAAAATGTTCTTTTATTTAACAACGGATTATGCTGTACCAAATGTCATTCAAAACTTTTATTACGACAATCTTAAATATTACGGTTATTCTGTTTCTCAAAAACAATATAGCGTCATGTCAGAATTTGATTTGTTTTTAAGATGGATAACATTGCCAAAACTTAATGGCGTTTTTAATAAACTGAGCGTTTTATTAATTTTAATCACTCCGCTTTTTATTTATAAATTTAAAAATGAAAAAGCGCTTTGGGCTATTTACATCGGAATGGTTCTACAGTTATTTTTACTTTTGATAACTTCTCCCCAATATCGATTTTCTATCAATTTTATTTTATTTTTCTCTCTGTTTTGTTTTGTTTGTTTCGTCCAAAACAAAAAAATAATCAATTTGCTTTTTTCACTTTCGATAATTTCTATTGCAGTAATTTTATTTTTGCCATTAAATCTGAGTAGTTTAGCAAATAATAAAACAATGAGGAAAATAAGTACTTTTTCTTTCCAAAATAGTATTTTTCCTTACCAAAATTCAAAAAGCAATACAGCATTTGAAACTGTACAATTAGGAAATTTAAAATATAATTCTCCTCAAAAAAAAGATTTTCTTTGGGCAAGTGGAAACGGAGATTTACCTTGTGTTAATAAAGAACAAATTGATAGTTTTAAGGAAAACTTCCATTATATTCCACAAATGCGCACCAATAATCTCAAAGACGGTTTTTACGCAAAAAGAATTACAACAAATGAATAAAGCAGAACTCAAAGAATTTCTAGACGAAAAAGTCATTCAATATAACAATCAGGATTTTATAGAAAGCGATCCTGTTCAGATTCCGCATCTTTTTACTCAAAAAGAAGATATCGAAATCGCCGGTTTTTTAAGCGCTTCAATCGCTTGGGGAAACCGTAAAATGATTATCAAGAATTCGCATAAAATGATGGAATTGATGGGAAATACACCTTACTATTTCGTAATGTCGCATTCTGATGAAGATTTGGCAAGACTCGAAACTTTTGTTCACAGAACTTTCAACGGACATGATTTTGCTGGTTTTATAAAAGGTCTAAAACATATCTACCAAAATCACAACGGTTTAGAAAATGTTTTCGCAAAAAATCAAGAAAAAGACAGTTTGCAGAAAAGCATTAGCGAATTCAAAAAAATCTTTTTCGAAACCGATCATTTAGCGCGAACTCAAAAACACATTTCAGATCCCTTAAATAATTCAGCAGCCAAAAGAATCAACATGTACCTACGCTGGATGGTACGTCAAGATGCAAAAGGAGTCGATTTAGGAATTTGGAAAAGCATTTCAACTTCTGCATTATCTTGTCCACTTGATGTTCATTCTGGAAATGTGGCACGCAAACTCGGAATCCTTTCGCGAAAGCAAAACGATGCAAAAGCATTAGCAGAATTAGACTTAGCACTTCGCAAAATGGATCCTCAAGATCCTGTGAAATACGATTTTGCTTTGTTTGGATTAGGGGTTTTTGAAGGGTTTTAAAGACTCTTTATTACTTCTATCAGCATAACTAACGCCCCTTTTTGTCATCCTGACGAAGGAAGGATCACACTAGAAAATGCGTAAAGTAATAAACAATTATTCGAAGTTTTTTGCGAGAGTTTTTTTTCGCAACGAATTCCTGAATTTTTATCTAACCAATTCGTGAATTCGTGGTGGACAATCTGTAAGTTGTTTTTTAGCCATAAATTACACGAATTTCTTTCTAGTTTAATTTATGGATTAGCATTTAAAAAATCTTTACAAAGTTTTTTTCATGGACTTTAAAACTGAAAACTAAATAGTTACAACAACAAATTATCACATCATTTTAAGAATCACATAATAAAACCATGAATTTAACGTACATTTGCACAAAATTTAAAGCAAATGAGCACTTTCGAAAAATTTAATCTTCCAAAATCATTACAAAAAGCAGTTGACGAATTAGGATTTGTTACGCCTACTCCTATTCAAGAAAAATCTTTTTCTGTAATCATGTCTGGACGTGATATGATGGGAATTGCACAAACTGGAACTGGTAAAACATTTGCTTATTTACTGCCGCTTTTAAAGCTTTACAAATTTACTCATACCAATACACCAAAAATCGTAATCCTAGTTCCAACTCGTGAATTAGTTGTTCAGGTGGTCGAAGAAGTGGAGAAACTGACTACTTATATGTCGGTTAAAACTTTAGGAATTTACGGTGGTGTAAATATTAACACACAGAAAAAAGCTGTTTACGAAGGTGTTGACATTCTTGTTGGTACGCCTGGACGTACTATGGATTTGGCTCTTGACGCTGTAGTTCGTTTTGACGAAACACAAAAACTGGTTATCGATGAGTTTGACGAAATGCTAAATTTAGGTTTCAGACCACAGTTGACTTCGCTTTTTGCGATGATGAAAACCAAACGCCAGAATATTCTATTCTCGGCAACAATGACAGATGAAGTGGATGATTTATTAAATGATTATTTCGATTTTCCAGAAGAAGTAACTCTAGCTCCATCGGGAACTCCACTTGAAAAAATTACGCAGCTTACTTATAACGTTCCGAATTTCAATACCAAAGTAAATCTTTTAAAACATTTGTTAGAAACCGACGAAAGCATGAGCCGTATTTTGGTTTTCGTAAACAACAAAAAGATTTCAGATATGCTTTTCAATCGCATCGATGAACTTTTTGAAGGCCAATTTGGTGTTATTCACTCTAATAAATCTCAAAATTACCGTTTGAGTACAATGGCTGAGTTTCAAGAAGGAAATCTTCGTGGTTTAATTACAACCGACGTTATGGCGAGAGGTTTGGATATTTCAAAAATCACGCACGTCATTAACTTCGAACTTCCAGAAGAACCAGAATTGTACATGCACAGAATTGGTCGTACAGGTCGTGCAGACGCAACGGGAACTGCAATTAGTTTTGTTACTCCAAGAGAAGAAGAATTTAAAATCGAAACTGAACTTTTAATGGATCAAGAGCTTAAAATCGCTGATTTTCCTGAAGAAGTCGAAATCTCAGAAAAACTGATTGAAGCCGAAAAAGACAAATTGCCAAGAAAGTTTTTAATGAAAAAACCAAAGCTTGAAGGTGATGGCGCTTTTCACGAAAAATCTAAAAAGAATCAAAAAGTTAACCTTGGAGGCCCTTCAAAAACCAAAAAGAAAACTCACGGTTCTGTCAACAGAAATATGTTGAAGACCAGAAATGAGAAGAAGAAGAAAAAGTAATTTTTTTGAAGGTACTGAGGTGCTAAGTTTCTAAGGTACTAAGCTTAAAAAAGGGTAAAGATTCAAAGAATCTTTACCCTTTTTTTGTGTTATATAAAAAACTTAGAACCTTAGAAACTTAGCACCTCAGTACCTTCAAAAAAACTATATTTTCGTAAAAACCAAACCTACTGGCGAGCACATCTGTATTCTTCTGCCTGTATCTGTCAGTTTTCCTGTTGCGATATCTCTTTTAAAAATAACTATATCATTAGTATATTGATGACCAACTAAAACGTAATTTCCTGTTGGGTCAATAGCAAAATCACGAGGACCTTTTCCTAATGTACTTTGCTGTTCTACTAACTCCAAAGCTCCTGTTTTTAGAATTTTGTAAACCGAAATACTGTTAGCGTCTACACGATCTGTAAGGTATAAAAAGTTTCCGTCTGGCGAAATTTTGATTGCAGCGGCTCCTGTGCCTCCTTTGAAATCTTTTGGAAGAATACTTGTTTCCGCAACTACTTTTAAATTACCAGTTTTATCATAACTTAAAGTCGTCAAAGTTCCGTCTAGTTCTTGTACTAAATACACAAATTTTCCATCCTTACTGAAAGTCAAATGTCTTGGCCCACTTCCTGGCTTTACATCAACACTCCCTTTCAACGTTAAAATTTCGTTTTTAGCTGTTGGATTGTATTTATAAATAAATATTTTATCTAAACCTAAATCGTTAGAAAGCACAAACTTTTTGTCTGGAGAAAAAACAACCATATGCACGTGCGCTTTTTCCTGACGCGCCGCATTTGGTCCTTTTCCTTCGTGTTGAATTAACTGCTGCACTTCTGAAATGCTTCCATCAGTGTTTTTCTTAAAAACTGCGATGCTTCCACCAGAATAATTGGCAGCAATTACATGCTTATCATCATTTATTAAATGACACGGATCAGCTCCCAGAGCATCATTTTTATTTAAAAGACTCACTTTCCCAGATTGAGCATCGTACGAAAAAGAACTTACCGTACTCTGCGTTCCGTTTTCGTTTACCGCATAAATAAATTTATTATCTGCAGAAACCGAAAGATAACTCGGACTTACAACATTCTCAGAAGAACTTTTTAATTTATACTCGCCTGTAGAAGCATCGAATTCGTATACATAAATACCATTGCTTTGGCAGGTATTGGTGTAAGTTCCCACCAATAAATTAAATTTATTTTGAGCTTTTACCGCGGTTATTGATAAAGCTGAAAATAAGACTAGATATATTTTTTTCATAGTTTGTTTTTTGAATTAGCTAAAATAAGCAATAAAATCGTTTCGAAATCACATCTTCTACACAAGAAATTACAAAAGTTACATTTTTTGTTTTTTCAAACCATATAAGTTCATAGAAGTTATTTAAGTATTCTTAATTCCTAATTCTTAATTCCTAATTCTTAATTCCTAATTCTTAATTCCTAATTCTTAATTCCTAATTCTTAATTCCTAATTCTTAATTCCTAATTCTTAATTCTTAATTCTTAATTCTTAATTCTTAATTCTTAATTCTTAATTCTTAATTCTTAATTCTTAATTCCTAATTCTTAATTCTTAATTCTTAATTCTTAATTCTTAATTCTTAATTCTTAATTCTTAATTCTTAATTCTTAATTCTTAATTCCTAATTCTTAATTCTTAATTCTTAATTTTAATTTTCACTTATAATCTCTTACCCGAACTTATATGGTTTAAATAATTTAATTCGTACTTTTGACAAGTAAATCGAAGCCAGAATGCATTTTAAACATCCCGAAATTCTATACTTTCTGTTTTTATTGATCGTGCCAATTCTGGTTCACTTATTTCAATTAAGGCGATTTAAAACTTCTTATTTCACCAATGTTCGATTCTTAAAAGAACTTGCTGTTCAGACTCGTAAGAGTTCTAAAATCAAAAAACGACTTTTATTAACGACGCGTTTATTATTGCTCACCTGTGCCATTATTGCCTTTGCACAGCCTTTTTTTGAAGCTGCTGACAGTAAAAACGCTTCCAACGAAATGTATATTGTACTGGATAATTCCTTCAGCATGCAGGCAAAAGGCAAAAAAGGTGAATTATTAAAAAGAGCCGTCCAGGAATTATTAGAAAACACTCCAGAAAATACGCAGTTTTCCCTTTTGACCAACACCGAAAATTTTTGGAACACCGATATTAAATCGTCTAAAAGTGCTTTGCAAAACTTAAAATATAGTGCGTCTTCTTTTGACCTTACAGCTATTGCAGCAAAAATAAAAGCGCACAAATCGGCTCATAAAAAAGATATTGTGATTATTACCGATGCTGTTGGATTACAGCAAAAAGATATTGCAAGTATAGATTTTGACGAAAAACCCTATTTCATAGTTCCCAAAGCAGAACAGAAAAATAACATTTCGATTGACAGCGTTTACATCAATCAGACGTTGGAAAACTTTTACGAGATTGGCATAAATTTATCTGCTTATGGCGAAGATTTCAAGCCAGTTTCGACTGCTCTTTACAATCAAAACAAACTAATTGCCAAAACGATTGTCAATTTTGATGCAACGAAAAAGAAAATCAATTTTACGATTCCAAAAGAGGCTTTTCATGGTTATGTTGCTATCGAAGACAATGGGCTGACTTATGATAACAAATTGTTTTTTAGTATTTCTAAAAACAAAAAAACAAACGTTATTAGCATTGGCGAGCCAGAAAAAAGCAATTTCTTATCGAGAATTTATACTTCTGGTGAATTCAATTACAACAATTACTCCATTAGCGCTTTAGACTACAATAGTTTAGAAAAACAAAATACGATTATTTTAAATGAACTAATTGATATTCCACAGGCATTGCAAACGACTTTAAAAGCTTTTGTTTCTAAGGGAGGAAATTTGGTTGTAATTCCGTCTGAGAAAAGTTCGCTTTCAAGTTTAAATGCTTTGTTGGGTCAGTTTGGAAAAATTCAATTCGGAAATTTACAAGCCAATAGCAAACTAATCACTAAAATTAATTTTGATCATCCTTTATTTTCAGAAGTTTTCGAAAATAAAATAACCAATTTCCAGTATCCGAAAGTAAACAGTTCATTTACTGTTTCAAGTCCGTATCCCGCTGTACTTTCATTCGAAGATCAGACTGCATTTGTGACTTCTGTACAAAATCAAGTTTCTGGAATAACAGTTTTTACAGCACCTATAAATAGTGCCAATTCCAATTTTCAGCAATCACCCTTAATTGTTCCTTTATTTTATAAAATTGCCCAAAACAATCAGAAAACTGGTGTAAATGCTTTAACAATAGGAAATAATCAGCCTTATTTTGTGGATGTTTTGCTGACTAAAGATGCTATTTTAGAAGTAAAAGGAACAGAAGATTCGTTTATTCCGATTCAGCAGATTTTAAATAATAAAGTAAAATTAACGTTTAATGATTTTCCTGAAACTGCTGGAAATTACAGCGTTTTTGATAAAAAACAGCAGGTTGAAAATATCAGTTTTAATTACAAAAGAACCGAAAGCGATTTGAGTCAGGTTAACACCAATGTAGTTTCTGATTTTAAAACTGCCGATACCATTTCGACCATTTTCAATACGCTACAAACAGAACGAACTGACAGCCAAATTTGGAAATGGTTTGTTATCTTTGCACTGTTATTTTTAGCATTAGAAATGGCAATTATAAAATTTGTAAAATAGGTTCTAACTTATTTGTTTAGCATGTCATTTCGAGGAACGAGAAATCGCACATGCTGAGAATATTTGGAACGGAATATCGAGTGAGATTTCTCCTTCGTCGAAATGACAAAGCAGAGTCTTTAAATAAAAAAATAAATTCTCTACATATGAAACTAATCATCAAAAGCGCCAAAATTATCGACTCAAAAAGTCCGTTTCACAATCAGACCGTTGATCTTTTAATTGCAGATGGTTTAATAGAAAAAATAGGAGTTTCTCTTCCAAACGATGATGCAGAAGTAGTGCGATTTGAAAATCTTCATGTTTCTCAAGGATGGTTTGACAGCAGTGTTTCACTCGGCGAGCCAGGTTACGAAGACCGTGAAACTATTGCAAACGGATTGAATGTTGCAGCAAAAAGCGGATTTACAGCAATTGCATTACAGCCCAATTCGTTACCAATTATTGACAATCAGTCTCAGGTAAATTTTGTAAAAAGTAAAGCAAATGGTTCTGCAACAGAAATTTTTCCAATTGGAGCTTTAACAAAAGCCAGCGAAGGAAAAGATATGGCAGAACTTTTTGATATGAAAAATGCTGGAGCGATTGCTTTTGGAGATTATAATAAAAGTATCGACAATGCTAATATCTTGAAAATTGCTTTACAATATGTTCAAGATTTTGATGGATTGGTAATTGCTTATTCACAAGATCCGAACATTAAAGGAAATGGTGTTGCCAACGAAGGAATTGTTTCTACAAGATTAGGCTTAAAAGGAATTCCGAATTTAGCGGAAGAACTTCAAATTTCAAGAAACTTATTTTTATTAGAATATACAGGCGGAAAACTCCATATTCCGACCATTTCTACTGCAAAATCGGTTGAGTTAATTAGAGAAGCCAAAGCTAAAGGATTACATGTAACGTGTAGCGCTTCTGTACATCATTTAGTTTTAACCGATGAGAAACTGGACGGATTCGATACTCGTTTTAAAGTTACGCCTCCGCTAAGAACTGAAGTGGACAGGCAAGCTTTACTTAATGGAGTTGCCGACGGCACAATTGATATGATTACTTCTGACCACAACCCTATTGATATTGAATTCAAAAAAATGGAATTTGATACCGCGAAAAACGGAACTATTGGTTTAGAAAGTGCTTTTGAAGCTTTACTAACGGTTTTACCTGTAGAAACAATTGTCGCAAAATTAACTGCTGCAAGAACTGTTTTCGGATTAGAAAACCATACAATTGAAGAAGGTGCAAAAGCAAATTTGAGTTTGTTTACAACAGAAGGAAAATCAACTTTTACGAAAGAAAATATTCTTTCGAAATCTAAAAATTCTGCTTTTTTAGGAACCGAAATTAAAGGTGCTGTATACGGAATTTTA
Organism: Flavobacterium ustbae; assembly: GCF_003946915.1. Classification (GTDB taxonomy): domain Bacteria; phylum Bacteroidota; class Bacteroidia; order Flavobacteriales; family Flavobacteriaceae; genus Flavobacterium; species Flavobacterium ustbae. The sequence goes on along the minus strand of NZ_RPOC01000002.1, from coordinate 158,994 downwards.
AATCAAAATCAACTAGTTACAAAATAATACAAATGAATAATTCAGTCCAAGAAGGAAAACCAATCGCTATTACGAGTTACATTCTTATTATTGGTGTTTTAATCGCCATGAGCATGAATTCTGAAAACAAAAACACTTTTGCTTCTTTTCATATCCGTCAGGCTTTGGGGTTGTCTTTAACCTTTATTTCTTTAGGAGCAATCATCAGCAATTTTGATAGTTTTTTTATCACTTTTCCAATGTGGATCTGCATTTCAATTCTGTGGACTTTTGGTATTTTTAATGCCATTCAAGGGCAAATGAGACCTATTCCATTAGTTGGAGAATTATTTCAAAAATGGTTTAAGAAAATTGGGTAATTTTTGAAATTCCAATTTTTTGAAATTGCAAATTCCAAAAACTCGGACAAAGCTGAACACTATCCTGAAGCTTCGGGACTGAACACTGAATACTAAGAAAAATGAATCTATCTTTAGAATATAAAATACAAGAGCCAAAAGTAATTTTAGATAAAAATCCGTTATTGCTTTTATTGCACGGTTACGGAAGCAACGAAGCCGATTTATTCTCTTTTGCTTCTGAACTTCCTGATAATTATTACATTATTTCGGCTAGAGCGCCATACGATTTACAATACGGTGCTTATGCTTGGTATGCGATTAACTTCGATGCTGATCAAAATAAATTTTCTGATAACGAACAAGCAAAAATTTCAAGAGACAAAATTGCTTCATTTATAGATGAATTAGTTGCCAATTATCCAATTGATGCTAATAATGTAACTTTAATTGGATTCAGCCAAGGATCAATTTTAAGTTATGCAACAGCACTTTCGTATCCAGAAAAAATTCAGCGCGTAGTAGCAATGAGTGGGTATTTTAATGAAGAAATCATTAAAGAAGGTTATCAAAATAATGACTTTAAAAACCTAAAAATATTCGCTTCTCACGGAACGGCTGATCAGGTTATTCCGATTGAATGGGCGAGAAAAACTCCAGCGATTTTAGAGAAATTAAGCATTCCTGTTGTTTATAGAGAATATCCTGTTGGACATGGAGTTGCACCACAGAATTTCTTTGATTTTAAGAATTGGCTTTTGAGTTAGTATTCAGTCAAAGTTTACACTAAATCCTTTATTCAATGAGCATTTCAAAACTTGATAATCCAGCTTTAATTTTAATTGATATTCAGAAAGGTTTTCATGATATTGCTTACTGGGGTGGAGATCGCAATAATGTGAACGCTGAAGAAAAAGCAGGCGAACTTTTAAAAACTTGGAGAGCGAAGCAACTGCCTATATTTCATATACAGCATTGTTCTTCAAATCCGAATTCGATTTTAAACGAAACAAATCCTGGAAATGAATTTCAAGATGTTGTAAAACCTCTTGAAGGAGAAAAAGTAATTAAAAAGAATGTCAATAGTGCTTTCATTGGAACAAATTTAAAAGAACTAATTGACGATGCTAAAATCACAAATCTTGTAATTGTAGGTTTAACGACAGATCATTGCGTTTCTACTACAACAAGAATGGCTGGAAATTTTGGTTACAACGTATATCTTGTTTCTGATGCAACAGCGACCTTTAATAAAAAAGGCATAAATGGAGAAGAATTTTCTGCTGAAATAATACATCAAACAGCTTTAGCAAGCTTAAACGAAGAATTTGCTCAAGTAGTAACTTCTAATTTTATTCAAGAAATTATTTAGTTCTAAAGTTATTGTTTTCAGCAGAACTTCGTCAAAGTTTTGAGATAAAAACACAAATAAAAATCCTATAAAAAAGAAATTTTAAATCAAAAATATTGTATTTTCGCTCCGTAAACCAAATTTGGTTTAGACAGCACCATAAAATAATTAAATACCCAAAAGTTTCTTTGAAAAGAAACTTTTGGGTATTTTTGTAATACGAAACAATGATCATAATTTTTGATATTATCTTCTTAGAAGAAGCTTTTAATTTCCTAAAAGAATTAAATGCAAAACATTCAGAAAAAATAATTTACAATATAAAAAAATCGCAAACTAAAAACGATCCTGAACTTTTTAAAAAGTTGACCGATAACATTTGGGAATTTAGAACTTTATACCAGGGAAATCAATATCGTCTTTTAGCATTTTGGGATAAAACAAATTCAAAAAATACGCTTGTTATTTCGACACATGGATTTATAAAGAAACGAAGTAAAGTTCCTGATAACGAAATTGAGCGAGCAGAAAAAATCAGATTCAATTATTTTAAAGAAAAGAATCAAAATCAAATCTAAACAAATGAAAACATATACTTTGGATCAGGTAACAGATGAAATTGTCGGTAAAATTGGAACTCCAAACAGAGATCAATTTGAGTATGATTTGCAGATGGATTTAATTGGGAATGCTATCAAACAAACTCGAAAAGAGCGCAATTTGACTCAAGAAGAATTAGGAAAACTTATTGGCGTTCAAAAAGCACAAATATCAAAACTAGAAAATAATGCTGGAAATGTAACAATTGAAACCTTGGTTAAAGTTTTTGCCGCTTTAAAAGCAAAAATAAAATTCCAGATTGAACTTGCAGATTTGAATATAAGTATTGAAAAATAATCTATATTCTAAACTTTGTCAAAGTTTGAAACTTTGACAAAGTTTTTTTAAATACAAGTTTTGGAATTTGGAATTTATTTACTCTCCAGTATAAAGAATCTTCCCGTTTTTCTTCAAAACATATCCTTTCCACGGAATTAATTGCCAATCGCCGTTAACCCAAGAATCTCCTTCAGATTTTCTTTCTAAAATGATGGATTCCTTTTGGGTATCTAAAAAAAGTTCAGCTTTATTTCCTTCAAAAATTACGTATGATGCCGTTGTATACGTTTTTCCATCATCATAATGAGAAAGTTTTGTTCCTTCAAAAATTCGAATGCATTCTTTTTTAAGGGCAGACCAAGTATAACCCGCCGAAGCTTTACAACCATGAGAATCTAAATCTCCTCCTACAACAGTTTCCTTTTTTGTTTCTTTTGGAGTATTTTCCTGAGAAACTTTTTTAGCGCAAGAAATTGCACTCGCCATAATCAAAAACAAAAACATCTTTTTCATAATCCTATTAATTTAGAGGTCAAAAAAAATAGGATTATAAAATCCTATTTTTGATATAACCAAGTTTGATTTACTTCAAAAGTAATGTTTTCTTTATCGTCTACAAAATATTTTAACAAGACTTCTCCCCATAATTCTCCATTACTGTAATCTGCAATAATCCATCTATGGTTTAAAATTTTTACTTTATTGATGATAAATTTATTTGGCCCAATCTGGTCTTGCCCTGTATACGGATTTCCTTTAGGATTTGCATTATAATCAAGCAACTTTTCAGTCACTACAGGAATTAGCTTCTCGTATAAAATAACTTTACCTCCAGATGCACTATTATCAAAATAATTTTGCGCATTTTCATTATGATCTAAAGAAAAATAATCTGCTTCTGCCAATTTATTTTTCATCAGACTAATACTATCTCTCAGCTTTTTTGTAGTCTTTTCATATCGCTGTTCTCCAAATTTCACTTCGCCACTGTAAAACGCATACGTAAAAACGTTCATTAAAATAGCCAGAATAAAAAGATAAAGCATTAAGGATTTTTTCATTGTGTGGTATAATTAAATTGTAATTTCTAAATTATCATAAGCCAAGAAAACTTTTTCAGGAAGTGTTTTCTGCACTTCTTCATGAAAACCTAAAACGTGACTAATATGAGTTAAATAAGCTCTTTCTGGTTTAACTAGATCTATAAAATCTAGCGCTTCTTGTAGGTTAAAATGTGTATTATGAGGCTCGACACGCAAAGCATTTACAACCAAAACCTTCAATCCTTTTAGTTTTTCAACTTCAGATTGTTCGATTGTTTTTACGTCTGTTAGATACGCAAATTCATCAATTCGGTATCCAAAAACCTGAAGATCACCATGCATAGCATTTATAGGAATAGCCATTTTATCCCCAACAGGAAAAGGAGCATTATTATGGACTTCGATCGTTTTTACACTCGGAGCGCCAGGATATTTATTTACCGTTTCAAAAACATAGTCAAAACGACGTCTTAAATTATCCAAAACACGTTGATGACCGTAAATCGGAATTTCGCCTTGCCTAAAATTAAACGGACGTATATCGTCTAAACCAGCAGTATGATCGGAATGTTCGTGAGTAAAAAGAATTGCATCGAGTTTTCGGCATCCGCAGGAAAGCATTTGCTGTCTAAAATCGGGACCGCAATCGATTACATAAGAATGCTCATCCCACGTAATCCAGATGGATACACGAAGCCTTTTGTCCTTAGCATCAGTGCTTTTGCAAACCGGATGATCGATCCCAATAATTGGAATACCTTGAGATGTACCTGTACCTAAAAAATAAACCTTCAATTGAACTTAATTTTTTTACAAAAATAGGATTATTTCTCTTTCATTAGAAGCCTAATTTGCTAACTTTGTAACAAATCTATTTAAAACAAAATGGGTACAGAAATAAAACTCAAAGGTGACAAGGTCATCGAACAGATTCCTTCTATAAAAGACAAAGCGTTACGCATTAATTTAAACGAGAATATTTACGGAACATTTGCTGAGATTGGCGCTGGACAAGAGACAGTTAGACACTTTTTTAGGTCTGGAGGTTCGTCGGGAACTATTGCAAAAGCAATGTCTGCCTATGATAAAGATTTTAGTGATGCCGTTTACGGTGCCGAAAATGATGGAAGATATGTTACCGAAGAGCGTTTAAAAAAAATGCTTACCCATGAAGGACAAATCATCGAAGAGCGTTTAAGCCGAGAAAAACACCCTACAAAACTTTTCTTCAGTTACGCCAACACCGTTGCAACAATAGATTTTGCTAAACAATTTAAAGGTCACGGTTGGGTTGGAATTAGATACCAAATTGAACCAGACGAAGCTTATAACGAAATTATCCTTCATATTCGTTTTAAAGAGACTGATGCTAGATTACAACAAGAAACACTTGGTATTTTAGGAGTAAACTTAATTTACGGTGCTTTTTACAAATACAATGACCCAAAAAGATTACTTCGCTATTTATACGATCACTTAGATAAAGATCAGTTAGAAATAGACACCATCAACTTTTCTGGTCCTCGTTTTGCCGATGTAGACAATCGTTTAATGAGTTTACAATTGGTTAAAAATGGAATGACGGATGCCGTAATGTTTAATCCTGAGGGGAAAAACATTCTGCCGGCTGCCATTCTTTACAAAAAGAATTTATTAGCTTTAAGAGGAAGTTTTCGTCCGGTTACGAAAGTAAACATGGACATGTATGAGAAATCTCTAAAAATGTTCCTCGAAGAAAATAAAGTGGAAAAAAATAATACACTGGTTATTTTTGAAATCACACTTTCGAATTTACGTTCTGATGGTGAAATTGACGAACGTGACTTTATGGACAGAGCAGAATTACTTTGTTCGCTTGGTCAGACGGTTATGATTTCGAATTTCCAAGAATATTATAAAGTAGTGGAATATTTCGCTAACTATACCAAGGCGCGTATGGGATTGGCAATGGGTGTAAACAACCTTGTTGATATTTTTGACGAGAAATACTACCGCCATTTAAGCGGAGGAATTCTTGAAGCGTTTGGAAAACTATTCTATCGCGATATGAAAGTATTCTTATATCCAATGCTAGATGAAGAAGGAATGCTAATGAATTCAAACAACTTGAAAGTTCATCCTAGAATGAAAGAGTTATATAAATTCTTTAAATTTAACGGGAAAGTTGTTGATATTGAAGATTATGATCCGAACATTTTGGATGTTTTCTCTAGAGAGATCTTAAAAATGATTAATCAAGGCAAACCGGGATGGGAACCAATGCTTCCTCCTGGAATTCCTGAAATTATAAAAGAACATCATCTTTTTGGATATCATCCGCAAAAAGAATTAGAGCAAAATGCATAATAAGAAAGTCCCTTTATTGGGACCTTTTTTTTGTCTTATATTTTTTTTAACGCAAAGTGCGCTAAGATTTTTTATTTGAGTTTCGTTTTAAAAACGCAAAGTTCGCAAAGCTTTGTGTAATAGCCACAGATTATTAAATTAAAAGGATTAAAAAAATCTTCATAATCTGTATAATCTGTGGCTATAAAATCTAGCATTTTTTTGCTTTGTATTTAATTTTTAACGCAAAATATTCATCATGAAACTGCGTTAATGCAAAACCTGCCATACTTTGCGTAGACGCACTGCGGTGCGTCTCTACGGTCAATCTTTGCGTGCATTGCATACCATCTTTGCACTCTTTGCGTTACAATTTCGCCCATTTTGAGCACAACTTGAAACTTGAAACAAAGAAAACCTGAAACAAAAAAAATTATTTCAAAATCTGTGCGGCGTGTTCTTTTGTTTTTACTTTTTCGATTACTTCTTCAATTATTCCTTTTTCGTCGATTACAAAAGTGGTTCTGTGAATTCCGTCGTATTCTCTTCCCATAAATTTCTTTGGTCCCCAAACTCCAAATGCATTAATTACTGATTTGTCTTCGTCAGCAATTAACGGAAAAGGAAATTCGTATTTGTCTTTAAATTTCAGTTGCGCTTTCTGACTGTCTGCACTTACTCCTAAAAGTTCGTAATTATTGGCTTTAAAGCGTTCGAAATTATCTCTTAAATCGCAAGCCTCTGCAGTACAGCCAGGCGTACTTGCCTTTGGATAAAAGAAAACGACCAATTTTTTTCCGGCATAATCTGCCAGTTTATGTGTTTTTCCTTCTTGATCTATTCCTGAAAAATTTGGTGCTTTATCTCCTGCTTTTAATGTTGTCATATCTCTTTTATTTTAGATTGTTGATTTTAGAATGTTGATTTTAGATTTCAGATTTATATCTAGATTGTTGATTTTAAATTTAAAAAACAAAGATAGCGCACAACCTTTAACTTTTAACTTTTAACTTTTAACTTATAACTTATAATTTATAATTCATAACTTTTTTCATGCCCCAGATTGAAGTGGAAACCCCGGAATTATGGCAGTTTACATTTTTTGTATTTAAAAAGCGACCGAAGGAAGCTCTTTTAAATACAAAAAATGTAAACTGCCATAATGAGGAGTTGAAACGGAAAGCTGGATTAGGCACATCATTAAAATTATACTATTTTTACAGACAATAAAATCATTGAAATGAATAAAGAAGCTCGTGTACAATTTGTTATAGACAAATTGAAAGAACTCTACCCTACTATACCTGTTCCGCTCGATCATAAAGACCCTTATACGCTTTTAATTGCGGTTTTATTGTCGGCACAATGTACAGATGTTCGTGTTAATCAGATTACGCCTCTTTTGTTTGCAAAGGCTGATAATCCGTATGATATGGTTAAAATGTCTGTAGAAGAAATTAAAGAAATTATTCGTCCTTGCGGTTTGTCTCCAATGAAATCGAAAGGAATTCATGGTTTGTCTGAAATTTTGATTGAAAAATATAATGGTGAAGTTCCGCAAAGTTTTGAATCGCTCGAAGCTTTACCTGCTGTTGGACATAAAACGGCTAGTGTAGTAATGTCACAGGCTTTTGGCGTTCCTGCTTTTCCTGTAGACACGCATATTCATCGCTTGATGCACAGATGGAATTTATCTAACGGAAAAAATGTTGCACAAACTGAAAAAGATGCTAAAAGACTATTTCCAAGAGAATTATGGAACGACTTGCACTTGCAGATTATTTGGTACGGCCGAGAATATTCGCCTGCAAGAGGCTGGAGTTTAGAAAAAGATATTATCACCAAAACCGTTGGAAAAAAATCTCTTATCGAAGAAATGGAAAAATCAGTGGTAAAAAAATAAGGCACAAAAGTTAGAACCTTAGTGCCTTTGTATCTTAGAAACTTAGAACCTTAAAAAAGTTACATTCCTGCTTTTAAAGCATTATATTCTGCATTCATATCAAGCGATCTGTAAACTCCTAATAATGTTTTGGTTGCATCTTGATTTTTTGGTTCAAGCGTAAGCACTTTCTTCAGATAAGGAATCGCGCTTCTTGCAATATCGTCTTTTTTGGCATTCAATTTATCATACTGCTTCATTTCTGCAGGAGTTGTTCCTAAAGAAGATATCTCATCTGCTAAATCTTTCTTCATTTGCAATTTCAGATAAGCCAAATTAATGTAAGCATCTATATAATTTGGATTTAATTCTAAAACATAATTATAAGTTGATTCTGCTTTAGGATAATCCTTATTTTCAAGGTAGGCATATGCCAAATTGCTATTTATTTCTATTTTTTTTGACGGAATAGATTCTGTTCTTGGCTTTTCGTACAAACCTTGCTGAATTGCTGATTCTCTAGCTTTTGGAGAAATAAAAGTATCTTCTTCCTTTGTTTTTTTGTTTGTAGCATAATATCGAACTCCTTTTCCAGAATAATTTATTTTTTTAAGAATTTCATAATACGTAACTGCGGCATTGAAATCTTTCGCATTTATAGATGAAGCTGCGGCATTGCACAAGTTTAAAGTGTCTTTTTTATCAAATAAATATACCTTATAGCTTTTCTCGGCACTTTCTTTGAAATTTCCAGCTTTAAAATCTGCCATTGCGCCATTTACAAGACTGGCTTTCATATCTTTTAAGGCCATATTAGCCTTAACTGTCCATTTAAATTTTCCTGATTCGTTCTCGTACAAAAACACATCTTGATACGATTGCGATGCTAAAGTAAAATTATTGGCTGCATCGATGTTTTTTACAGCTAAATCTTTTAGTACGTTACCTTTTAAGAAGTAATAATCTGATTTATCTTCATCAGGTGCATTAAGAATAAGGTATTCTGTTTTAGTTAAAATGGCCAAAGCTTCCTGGCTATTTCCTTTATCAAATAAAGACTGCGCTTCCTTAATTTTGTCTTTTTGGGCAAATGTGCCAATGCTGATCAATAACAAGCATGACAACATTTTAATGTTCTCTTTCATTTTGGTTAAGTTTTGGTGATTAAATGATTTTCTTAGTTTTTTTGAGGCAATAGCAATAGATAATTAAACTGGTTTTAAAAATAATCTTTATTGCTATTCTTTGAGTAGATATTGCTTGTTCAAATATTTTCTCAAATCAAAATATGCATCAAACTTAACAAAATAAAGCAGGGTAGTTTTTCTTCATAAACATTGGGTTTTGGAGTTAAATATTGGTTATTATTTTGATTATTTTTTATGCTTTTTGATATTAAAAAACTTTTCTATACGAATAACACTTAAAAAAGCTTTTTTATCAAACAAAAAACTAGTTTTTTAACTAAAATAAAATTAAAAACCAAATAAACGCACAAATCTCCATCAAAATATTAAATTTTAACAAAACGAGAGAAAAATGATGTAAAAAACTTATATTTTTTTCTTGCTAAAAATTATAAATAAAAAAAGCTCACTACTTGTATATAAATACACAAACAGTGAGCTTTCAAACCGAAACGACCATTCGGCTTATTTCAATAAACATCCGACAGGAGCAGTGGGCTGTTTAGTTAGCTATAATCTCAAAATTTTTATCTTCAATCTTAACAACTGTTAAGGCTTTAGAATAATTCAATAAAAAAGAAACTACTTCTTTATTAGGCTTAAGATTTTTAGAAGCTAATGCTTTTTTTGAGTAAATTTTCCCCATACTATCAAAATGTTTTATATTAGTATAACGGGCTAATTATCAAAATAGTATTAGTTGGTTAAAATAATTTGATGCTTATCTATTATTTTTCTCAAATTCATTAACGCATAACGCATTCTTCCCAGCGCTGTATTGATGCTGACACCAGTTATTTCTGAGATTTCTTTGAAACTCATATCTTGGTACATACGCATTACCAATACTTCTTTTTGGTCATCTGGAAGTTCTTCTATTAACTTTTTTAGATCCAATTCAACTTGATCCACAATCATTTTGCCTTCTATTGTCAGCGAATCGTCAGACATGATAGAGAAAATAGAAAACTCTTCTGTTTCTCTGTACATCGGCATTTTTTTGGTTTTGCGAAAATGATCTACAATTAAGTTATGAGAAATACGCATTACCCAAGGTAGAAATTTACCTTCTTCGTTATAAGAATTGCTTTTTAAAGTTTTGATTACTTTAATAAATGTATCTTGAAAAATATCATTTGAAATATCTCTATCAGCAATCTTAGAATATATAAAACCATATATCTTAGATTCGTGCCTTTTTATTAATGTCGCCAAAGCAGCTTCGCTACCGTCAACATAATTTTTTACTAATAGAGCGTCTGGAGTATGCAGATCAGCCATAATAACTACTTTTTTTAGTTTTATTTTAAAAATTTGGAGTATTTTCTAAAAAGTAGTTTTTTTAAATAGGCGTTTCTTTTTTTTTATAAGTATGTTAATATTGTGACCAAATTTAACAATTTTTAATTTTAAAATGCAAATAAATCATTGATTATTATTAGTAAAACTTTTATTAATGTACAATAAACATAAAATTTACGTACAAAGTGCTAAAAATCCGTAAAACATTAACTTCCGAAAAATGTTAAAAAATACCTCTAAACAGCTTATAATTAATGATATAATATTTATTCTTTTCTTTCAATCAGATTTCAAATTACAATTTTTATTGAAATAAACACGCTATTATCTCATATTTTTTCTCTGAGAGATTTAAAACTTAGTATTTAAAGCTGGAAAAAACAGCATTTTTTTTTGAAATCTAAGTCAAAAAACTCTTTCACTTAAAGCAAAATAGTTAAAATTTGGAACTAAATCCTTAACTAAATCCAATTCAAAATTGATTACTTTTGTAAAAATTGACTTTTTTATGCAAATTGACCTTTCTAAAATAGATCCAAAATCAAATATTATAATTAAAGGAGCACAGGTACATAATCTAAAAAATGTAGATGTGGTTATTCCTAGAAATAAACTGGTTGTCATTACAGGTCTTTCAGGATCAGGAAAATCGAGTTTAGCTTTTGATACTTTATACGCCGAAGGACAAAGACGTTATGTAGAAAGTTTATCTTCTTATGCGCGTCAGTTTTTGGGCCGTTTAGACAAACCAAAAGTAGAATATATTAAAGGTATTGCGCCTGCTATTGCGATTGAGCAAAAAGTAAATACGACAAACGCCCGTTCGACTGTTGGAACTTCGACCGAAATTTACGACTACATCAAACTTCTGTTTGCGAGAATTGGACGCACCTACTCTCCTATTTCTGGACAGGAAGTTAAAAAAAATACCGTTACAGATGTTATTTCTGATGTAAAAAGCCTTCCACTTGACAGTAGATGGCTGCTGCTTGCGCCGATACATCTTGAAGAAGGAAGACAATTAGAAGATAAACTGAAAGTACTTTTACAGCAAGGTTTTGCGCGTATCTTGGTTGATAACGAAATGGTTCGTTTGGATGAATTTTCTACTTCAGATTTACACCAATTAGATAATAAAGATATTTTACTCATTATTGACCGTATTGTTGTAAAAGAGGAAGAAGAATTTTATAACCGTTTGGCCGATGCCGTTCAAACTGCTTTTTTTGAAGGAAAAGGAATTTGTTACCTTCAGGAATTAAATGCAGAAAAGAGATTTTCTTATTCGAATAATTTTGAGCTTGACGGAATGGCTTTTCTGGAGCCAAATGTTCATTTATTCAGTTTCAATAATCCTTATGGGGCTTGTCCTGTTTGTGAAGGCTACGGAAATATAATTGGTATTGATGCCGATCTGGTTGTTCCAAATACAGCTTTGTCTGTTTATGAAAGTGCTATTTACCCGTGGCGCGGAGACAGTATGAGCTGGTATAAAGATGAATTGGTAAAACATGCTTACAAATTTGATTTTCCTATTCATAAGCCTTATTTCCAATTAACTGATGAACAAAAAGATTTAATTTGGACTGGAAATCAATATTTTCAGGGACTAAATGATTTCTTTAGAGAATTAGAAGAAAAAAATTATAAAATTCAGAATCGTGTAATGCTTTCGCGCTATCGTGGTAAAACAAAATGCCACGCTTGTAAAGGAAAACGCTTGCGCGAAGAAGCTTCTTATGTAAAAATCAACGGAAAAACGGTTTCTGATTTGGTTGATTTACCAATTAAACATTTAGTTACTTTTTTCAAAAATATCGAGTTAAACGTTTACGAACAGCAGATTGCAAAACGTTTGATGGTCGAAATCAATAATCGTCTGTCTTTTTTAACAGAAGTTGGTTTAGATTATCTTACTTTAAACCGAAATTCGGCAACACTTTCTGGAGGAGAATCGCAGCGTATAAATTTAGCTACTTCTCTTGGAAGTAGTTTGGTTGGTTCGATGTATATTCTGGATGAGCCAAGTATTGGTCTGCATCCAAAAGATTCTGAAAGATTAATCAAAGTTTTGCTTTCTCTTCGTGATCTAGGCAATACCGTAATTGTTGTAGAACACGATGAAGATATCATGAAAGCTGCCGATATGATTATTGATATTGGTCCAGAAGCTGGAACTTTTGGCGGAAAACTAGTTGCGCAAGGAACTTATGATGAAATTCTGCAATCTGATTCTTTGACAGCCAAATATTTAAATGGCGATTTAGAGATTTCTGTACCGAAAAAAAGACGAAAATTCAAGAATCATATTGATATTATTGGTGCACGCGAAAACAACTTAAAAAACATTAATGTTACATTTCCGTTAGATGTTTTAACTGTAGTTACTGGTGTTTCTGGAAGTGGAAAAAGTACGCTGATCAAGAAAATCTTATTTCCGGCTATGCAGAAAAAACTGGAAAGCGCTGCGGAAAAAGCAGGTCAGTTTACTGAAATTTCAGGGTCATTTTCGCAGATTAAACATATTGAATACGTAGATCAAAATCCGATTGGAAGAAGTTCTCGATCAAACCCTGTAACGTACATTAAAGCGTATGATGACATTCGTGATTTATATGCTAAGGAAAAACTATCAAAAATAAGAGGTTATCAAGCCAAACATTTCTCTTTTAATGTTGACGGAGGACGTTGCGAAACTTGTAAAGGAGAAGGCTCAATAAATGTCGAAATGGTCTTTATGGCCGATGTTTCTCTGCCTTGCGAAACTTGTGGTGGAAAACGATTTAAAAAAGAAATTTTAGAAGTTACTTTTGACAATCAGAATATCAATGATATCCTAACGATGACCATTGATGATGCTATTGCTTTTTTCGAAAAAAATAAACAGTCAAAAATCACTCAAAAATTACAGCCTTTGCAGGATGTTGGTTTAGGATATGTTCAGTTAGGACAATCTTCTTCTACACTTTCTGGCGGAGAAGCGCAACGTATTAAATTGGCTTCTTTCTTGGTTAAAGGTGCCACAAAGGACAAAGCTTTATTCGTTTTTGACGAACCTACAACTGGATTGCATTTTCACGATATCAAGAAACTTTTAGCTTCGTTTGATGCATTAATCGAAAAAGGACATTCAATAATTGTAATCGAACATAATCTCGATTTAATAAAATGTGCCGATTGGATTCTTGATTTAGGTCCTGAAGGTGGAGAAAACGGAGGTCATTTGCTGGCATCTGGAACTCCTGAAGATATTGTAAAAGTAAAAGAATCGGTAACGGGAGTTTACTTAAAAGATAAATTGTAAAAAAGAGGTTCTAAGATACTAAGGTTCTAAGAACCTGAGATATTAAGAGTTCAACTTTAAAATAAATAAGGTTCTAAAATACTAGTTTGTAAAAACTTAGTAGTTTAGAACCTTATTAAATTTGTAGCTAAAAATTAAGCTACTAAGCATCTTTCTTCAAACGGAAGACCATCTTCGTCAATAGCTACTAAAATCTTTTTTTGTTTTGAAGCTTCAAAGGTTAGATATAGCCAAGCAAATGACCATAAACCCAGAGTTAAACAAAAAATCGTAAAATTCAAACCGTGATTAACCACTTTTCCTCCTTTAGATAAGACCGCGAAAAGCAATTCATCATTTCTTTCTTCTAAAGTAAATCCATTATGAACTTTGTTTGAAATCATATTAGAAAATACTTGCATGCTTTGTTCCTGGCTGAGATGATTGTTTTTCATAATAATTTAATCTACCATTAATCCATTTTATTTCACAAACTATTCTTGAAAAACACCTTACCTTCAAATGTAAAAAATACTTGTAAGTAGGGAGTTTGTTACAAATAATTCTGCAATTTCTTCAAAGTAGTGCTAAACCTTTAGTATAAAGTTAATTTTTATTCGATTAATTACAAAATATTCAGGTGTTAAAGTTTATTTTTTAATAACTAGTTTTCAATTATTTAACCTTTATATTTGCACTGAAAACTACCACTCTACTATTCCTTTTTGAGGTATTCTGGCGGAATTGCAATTGCACTTCCGTCTCTGAAAGCACTGTAGTGTGGAGACATGATTTCTATTCCGGCTTCAAAAAAAGAATCTTGAATGTTTTGATGCAATGAGGAATAAATTCTCGGCTGTTTAGTTGGTTCTTTAGTGTACACATTAATTTGGTACGAAACATAAAAATCTTCCAAACTGGTCTGCAATACAAACGGCTTAGGTTCTTTTTCTATCATTTCTGTTTTTAAAGCGGCTTTGATCAATGCTTCGTGAATAGATGCCCACGGCACATCATATCCAATGGTCACTGTGGTATGAATAAGCAATCCGTTTGTGGAATGTTTTGTGTTTGCCGAATAATTAGTAGAAGTGCTAGACAAAACCGTAGCATTCGGAATCGTAATATCTTCAAATTTTGGTGTTCTGATTCTTGTAACCAATGCTGTTTTTTCTATTACTTCGCCACTTACATCTCCAATTTTTATATAATCACCAATTTTAAACGGTCGCATATAAGTAATAACCAAACCTGCCACCATATTGGCAATAGCATTTGAAGAACCTAGTGAAAATAAAACTCCAACAAACACCGAAACTCCTTTAAAAATAGGAGAATCTGAACCAGGCAGGTACGGAAAAATAATTACCAGCATAAAAGCATACATCAACAATCTTATTATGTTGAATGTTGGCAATGCCCAATCGCTGTAGAATCCGTCAATTTTTATGTTTTCTGATTTTATTTCATCAAAGAAAAACTTAATTATTTTGATCGAATATTTAAAAATAAAAACAATTACAATAATCGTGAACAAACTTGGCAAAAACCCAATAAACCCCATTAAGGCAGATTTGGCCGGCGTCAATATCCATTTAAGCAGCATTGTAGTGTAAGCTTTAGTAGCTGGAAATATGCTAAATAAAACAGGAAGCGATAGATAAACTATTAAAATAAGCGTCACTAATTTTATAAAACCAAAAAAGCGGAGAAACAAAATCAATTGTCTTTCTGGAGATAATATCTTGATTGCATTATAATTAAATCCTTTAAAATATCGGTCTTTATTTTTGACAATATAATTTCTAATAAGATTAAAAAGCTTCCCAACCAAAAACAGAATCAGTCCAATTATAACAACCAGCAATGCAGTATACCCTATTCGTTTGGGCAATTGTGAATAATTCTCATTCTGATAAAGGATAGCATTTTTAATCTTAGCCAAATTTCTTTTAGCAACTTTGTCCATAGTGCTGTTTTCTGCTTTTGCGTCTGAATCAAAAACAGACATGATAACTAAATCATTTTGATAGACAATGTCCATCGCGACATCTGATGGAATAATTTTAATCGAATCTTTTTCAAAGAAAGATTCATTATAAAGTCTTTTGATTTTATTGGTGATATATTCGGCCCGTTCTTTTGCAGAAAAAGAACCAACTTTATGATAAACCAAAAAGAGTGTATCTTTGAAAGGCTTTACAGGATAACCTTTGAGTTTTACTGTCGAAATTTCTACATCGGTCTTGCTCAAACTGGGGGCTTGGGCAGATACGGAAAAAGAAAATAAAACAAAAAAGAAAGCTAATAACGCAAGTACTTTTGTTTTCATATTCAACTAGAAATAAGTTAGTTATCCTTTCTAACAAATATAAAAACAAAAATGCTACGTTTTTTAAATTATTTTCTTTTTTACAGAAAAATCAGATCAAATTCTAAAACCTAATTTCTTAAAGATAGAATCGATAACATTATTGATGTCTGATGAAATTTTAAATTTATAATTCAGATAAACATACAATATCGTTACCAAAATCGATTTTAAGGCAATACTTATTAACTGGAAAAACGGAAATTCCCAAAAATAAAACAGCAGAAACAATACAAAAGTCAACAATATGGAATGAATTGTCTGTTTTGTAAAAGGGTATAAATGAAGTTTCTTCACTACAAATAATAGTTTTGCCAAACTATATAACGTAATAGATAAAAGTGTTGCAAATGCAGAACCAAAAATTCCCCAGATAGGAATAAAAATTAAATTTAAAATCACGGTCAAAACCACCAGCATCAAACCTAAATACAAAACCATTCGGTAATATTTTGTATTGAAAATTATTGCATTATTATTTCCTAAAATCAAATCAAAATATTTAGAAAGACCAATCATAAATACAACCGATATTCCTCCACTGTATTCTTTAGGAACTAATTCGTATAATTGGTTAATGTTGACAAAAATACAAAGCATTACAAATCCGCCTACAATTTGCAGGTTGATCGAAGTCTTTTTATAAAGCTGATTTAATTCTTCGTATTGGTTATCATGCATTAATTTAGCTGTAATTGGGTACACAATCTGATGCATAGCTCGACTTGGCACTGAAATTACCAAAGCAATATAAGTCGCAACAGAGTAATATGCGATGTTTTCGATTTTCATGTACTGATTCAGAATCAGTTTATCGCCATCTAAAAGTAAATTTGCCACACTTCCTGATAGTATGATGTAGAAAGTATATTCCATTACACTTTTTACATTTTCAGGAATCGAAATTTGAAAATTAGGCTTTTTGATGTAAAATGCGTAAAACATCGTTACAATAAAAGCTAAGAAATAAATAGCTGCAGTCACATAAACAAATTGAACCAAACTTATCCAATTGAAATACAAGGCTATTAAAGCAAAAGTTGAAAGTAATCTTAAACCAACTTCCTTAATAAAATTCCCAAAAACAGAATGCATGTGTACCCTCGCCCATGCATAAAAAATTTCAAAATAAGCCATGCAGATTCCGATAAAAGGAATCAAGAGCATAAATTCACGCACAATCGGATTTTCTTTAGAAACAAAATCGGTAATGTCGTCATAGAAGAAGACTCCGATAAGTCCTAACGGAATACACATTAAAATAGGAAACAAAGCTGTAAAAGACAAAAACTGCTCTCTTTCTTCTTCTGTTTTATATTGAGAATAAAATTTTACGAGCGTATTTTGCATTCCGATAGCAAACAAAGGCATGATCACATTTGCCGCCGAAGTAATGTAATTTGTTAAAGCGTAATAAGTTGCCCCAAGAAAAACGGGATAAAGATATAAAGTATTTATGGCTCCGATACCAAAACCAATGTATGTAATTATAGTATTTTTAAAAGACTGATTTAAGACAATACCCATTTCTTGAGTTTAGATTGTATTTGAATTTTAATGATTATTGTTTAATCAGCTGTGCTAATTGTTTGGTTAGGTTTTTTCTGGAATATTGCTGTAAACCAATTCCGTGCGATTGCAGTTTCCCTTCCAAAAACTGATTAAAAAAGTCCAAAATTACACTTTTTAACTTCGCTTTTTCAGAATAATCAAAAAATACTCCTGTATTGGTCTGCGTAACGATATCGGCAAAGTCAGATCCTTGTGGGCCGATGGCAATTATCGGACGATTTGAAACCATATATTCAAACAATTTCCCTGGGATAATGCTTTTCGTATCTTCAGAATTAATCTCGATTAAAAGTAAAACCTGAGATTTTCTTTGATGCGCAACGGCTTCTTTATGAGAAACGTAACCTACTAAATTTAAATAGTCATTTAATTGATGCTCTTGTATTGCATCTAAAACTTCCTGACTTACGGCTCCAATTAATTTAATTTCTAAATGAGATTTAAATTCTGGAACTTCTTTCAGCAATTCAACCAAAACTTCCCATAAAAATGGCGGGTTTCTGTCTGACAGGAAAGAACCAATATGAGCTAAAGTGAATTTGGTATCCAAATTTTGTTTTTCAACCGTTTCTACATCGTAGCCATTTGTAATTACCGTAATTGGCTTATTGGTAATCGCTTCAAATTCGGTTTTAGTTGTTTTACTAGTTACAATAATTTCATCAGCAGAATTAAGCACTTTATGCTCTAGATTTTTATGTTTTTTCTCCGCATAAGAAGATAATCGAAGTGCTTTATGATAGCCGATTGTTGTCCAAGGATCGCGAAAATCGGCAAACCATTTCACTTTCAATTTTTGCTGTAATTCTAAACCAATTAAATGAAGGCTATGCGGCGGTCCAGAAGTTACAATCGTATCAATGTTATTCTCCTTAATATATTTTTCTAAATAAGAAACAGAAGGTTTTACCCAAAATACACGAGCATCTGGAATAAAAAGATTACCGCGAACCCACAGAAATGTTTTATCCAGAAAAGTTTGTTTTTTCTTTTGCGGAAAAATCCCAGAACTGATTTTCTTAGTTTTATTTTTCGAAAAAACAGAAGCCAATTGGTAAGGCTCCCAAATTTTATTTTTTAGAACAATTACTTGATCTGATATTTCGCTAACCAATCCTTCATCAACAATTGGATAGGTTGGATTTTCTGGAACATAAACTATAGGCTGTACATCAAATTCTGGTAAATATTTGACAAATTTCAGCCAACGCTGTACACCCGGCCCACCCGCAGGTGGAAAATAATAGGTGATTATTAAAAGTTTTTTTTGTTCCAATTTTATAATTAATTCTTTAAGCTGCTTAAATTTAATTAGCTTTTTCTTCGTTTTCGTTATTTACTTTTTCTAATTCTTCAATATCCAAAATATCTTTCGGCCGATTAGAGGCTTTTTTAGCAATTATTAAGTTTTCGTAATCAATAAAATAAACAGGAGTTCCATCAATCATTACTATCGTAGCATCATCTAGTAAAGAAGAAAAAGATTTATCTTCTAAACCTTTTACAGCAGTCATAATATCTAGCCTTAAACCATAACTTAATGTAAAATCTGTCCAACCAGGAATAAACTGCATTGTTTCAATGGTCTCAAAATCCCCTAAGTTTATAGATTTTAATGCCTTTCTTAAATTAAGCCTGTTTTCGATAGTGTCTTCTAAATAAATATCAATGTCACCAGTACTTCTATTATAACCATAAATATTTACAGCAAATCCTCCAATAGTTATATACTTAACCTTGTTTTCAAAAAAACTATTCCAAATAGCAATTAACTGCTCATTCATCGTTTTTTAGATTGGATTATTTTTGCACTTTTCAATTTATACGAAACTTCAATGATGGTCATTAACCTTTCCAATCTTTCCAAATAAGAAAGTGACTTAATTTCAGCAATTCTTCTGGCTTCCAATTCTTTTGGAGAGCCAAAATTTAACATAACATTCTTCATCACTTAATTTTTTAAAATAATCTAAAACAAAGATACGAAACGATTTACGAATACATAATTTACAAATTATATCGCAATTACTCTTTTTTAGCTCTTCTGCTCTCAAAATAAATTCCAACAGCCAAAAGCAACAACATCCCAATTGAACTTATTAAAGTAATTGCACCACCAGTTTTGATAATCTGAGGTTCAAATTTAAATTCAATCGTATGTTTTCCTGCAGGAACTTCCATTGCTCTAAGAACATAATCAACAGGAAAATGATCTGTTAATTTGCCGTCTATATAAGCATTCCAACCATTTTTATAATACATTTCAGAGAAAACAGCTAAACCATCATTTTCTTTATCAGATTTGTATTTAATGTAATTTGGCTTATAAGTAACAACCTTAATCGTTCCTGTAGTATCTAAAGGTTTCTTTAATCTCGCATTTTGAAATTTATTTTCATGTTCATGAACATTAAATACCGCTACTTTTTTAGTATCCAAAGTATTCAAGGCTTTCATTACATCATCTGGTTTATTTACCAGTTTTACAGACTCCACAAACCAAGCATTTCCATTCGCCTCTGGATTAACAGTCGGTATTTGATTACCTGTACTGTCTACCTGAATTACATACTTAACATTCAACATATTAAGTATTTCTAGATTATTTTTAGCAATTTGATAATCGTACAATTGCTGCATTCTTCTAGGTCTTACAGCACTATAACCTCCAATTGTTTTATGAAAATAAGAAGATCTTCCTTGCAACTGCCCCTGAAGATCAAATACACGGTAAACTGAAGTATCTTTTAAAATTTGAGAATCGGCTGGTGTTTCTTGGAAAGGCGCTGCAATCTGAACCGGACTCACAAAATCTTTTGCAGAAACATATTTTTTATCTACAAAAAACAAATCAAAAATCATTACAATTCCGATAACGATTAAAGTTGTAGTTTGAGAGAATTTGTTTTTAACAAACATCCAAAGTACAACAAAAGTAACGACGATTAAAAATCCAGATCTTAATATATCTGCATAATACATCGTCATTCTGTCTTCTTTTAAAGCGTCAACAAAACCTGGCCCGTAGCTTTCTAAGAAATATTGATCACTTGCTCCTGTAAAATGGAAGAAGCTTTTAGCTATTAATAAAATAACCAATACTCCTAAACCAAAAACTCCGGTTTGCACTAATGCTTTCTGCTGTAATTTCGGTTCGTCTTTTGCTTTAAAAAATGCCTGTAATCCCATAACAGCCAAAACAGGAAAACATAATTCTAGAATTACCTGAATGGATGAAACAGCTCTAAATTTATCGTAAAGAGGAACATATTCAATAAAAAAGTTGGTCAATAAAGAGAAATTTTTTCCCCAAGAAAGCACTAAAGTGAAAAGTGCACCAGCTAGGAAAACATATTTAATTTTTCTATCGTCAATAAATAAAGCTAAAACTGCTAAAAAGAAAACCACAGCCCCAATATAAGCTGGCGCCGATACAATAGGTTGGTCTCCCCAATAGGTTGGCATTCCAGAAACAAAATCTTGAGCCTGAGATGCAGGAACTCCCTGCTCAACCATAAAGGCATACATACGGCTATCTGTACCTACATTTTCGTGACTTGAACCTCCAAAAATTCTTGGAGCAATTAAATTCAAACTTTCTGCAATTCCATAACTATACTCTGTAATATACTCTGTCGTCATAGAAGCAGTAGTTTCATTTTTAGATCCGTCTGGATTAAAAGTCAGCTCGCTTTTATCTCTAATACTATATTTAGCATATTCTTGCGTTGCCATTAAATTACCAGCATTCGCACCTAAAGCAAAAATTCCTGCAACTAGTAAAACTCCACAAGAAATTAAAAGGCCTCTAAAATCTTTTTCTTTAATAAAATTAAAAACATAATAACCTGAAAGTATCAATAAGAAAATCAATAAATAATAGGTCATCTGGAAGTGATTGGCACTAATTTCTAATGCCACTGCAAACATGGTGAGGAGTCCTCCTTTAATGTATTTCTTCTGAAAGACGAGTATAAATCCAGCAATTACCAAAGGCATATACGCAATAGCATGTGCTTTGGCATTATGACCAACGCCTAGAATAATAATCATATAAGTTGAAAAACCAAACGCAATCGAGCCGATAAAAGCTTTAAGCGGATCTGTTTTTAGAACCAACAATAAACCATAAAAACCAAGGAAATATAAAAATAAGTAATCTGCAGGACGCGGAAGAAAACGCAAAACATCATCGACTTTACCTATAAAATCGTTCGGATAATTTGCTCCAAGCTGATACGTCGGCATACCACCAAAGGCCGAGTTTGTCCAATAAGGTTCTGCATTTTCTACAGCTCTAAAGTCATTTTGCTCTTTTGCCATTCCGGTGTATTGCGCAATATCAGACTGGAAAATTTGTTTTCCTTGAAGAACTGGATAAAAATAAATTAATGAAACAAAAATAAAGCCCAAGATAGCAAGGGCATGCGGATAGAACTTATTTACTATTTTCAATTTTGGCTGGTTTGGGTTAAAATGAATCCTAAATTTTCAGGACACAAATCTAATCTATTTCTTCGTAATCAACATACTCTCCCACTTTTTTGGTTTCGCGCGGGTTCTTAGCATTAGCAGTATTAATGATTATTTCATCATTATTATTGGTATTGCGATTGTTCTGATATGTATTGCCTTGATTATATTGCTGCTGCTGTCTTTGAAAATTTTCACTCGCATTTTCTACTGCCTTTTTAACCAAGACAGGCAAAAAGATTTTAGCTAAAAATTTAAAAATGTAATAAAAAGCTATAACCCACATGATGGTTTTAATAAAACCTGAAAAAGATGCTTCTTGCATAACTATATATTTTTTTTCAAAATTAATAAATCCGTTGCTTAAAAATAAAATATGAATCTTAAATAAATAATAAAATATGTACATTTGAAATGCGTTATTATTTTTCAACCCAAAAAAAATTATATGTTCAAAATTAAAAACTTACTAGCCCCAGTACTTTTTTTTATTCCACAACTGTTTTTTGCGCAATATACTGACGTCATAAACTCAAATCGTCCAGGTGAAACAATGTCTGCCTACGCCGTTGGAAAATCTGTTATTCAAGCCGAATTTGGTGTTTATGGAATTAAAGAAAAACACGATTTATTAGACTACGATGCCAGCGGATTTGGTACAGATTTAACAATTAGATACGGAGCTTTTCTAGAACAATTAGAATTTATCGCTGATTTACAGTATCAAACGGAGAATTTTGACACTCCGTACACCAGCTACAAAAAGAATAATTTTAGACAAACGGTTTTAGGAGCCAAATACCTTATTTACGATCCGTACAAAAATTATAAAAGAGAAGTAAACATCTATAGCTATAAAGCCAATCGTAATTTTCAATGGAGAGAACTTATTCCAGCTGTTTCTGTTTTTGCGGGTGCTAATTTTGTTGGAGCTGAAAATCCCTATTATTTTTCTCCTGATGGCGCTATATCTCCTAAAGTTTCGCTTATTACACAAAATCTATTAGGAGGCGGAGCTTGGGTTTTTGTAACTAATATTATTGCAGATTATATTGGAACTGACTATCCAAGTTACGGATATGTATTAACTTTGACGCACGGATTTAATGACAGATGGTCTGGCTTTATTGAAAATCAAGGATATAAAAGCGATTTCTATAGCGATTCAATTCTTCGCGGAGGAGCTGCTTTTCTTCTTTCTTCAAACATGCAGGTTGATGCTTCTATAAGTACCAATTTCAAAAACACCCCTTCTGTTTTGTATGGCGGTGTGGGTGTATCATGGCGTTATGACGGATGGTACAAAGAGAAGGTTGTGGAAGATAAAGCAGCCGCAAGAGCAAAAAAGAATCCTGACAATGAAAAAGCAGTTGACTATCAAGAAAAAGAACGAAAGCGTAAAGCTAAATACGAATAAACTGAATAACCAGAGCCACTATGGACTCTCAATACCATCTTAATGATCACAATTAAAGAAGCCAAAAGCAAAAAAGAATTAACCGAATATATCAAATTTCCTTTTTCTTTATACAAGGATAATCCGTATTGGGTGCCGCCAATCATTTCAGATGAATTGGAATCTTTTGATAAAACTAAAAATCCTGCTTTTGACAATGCCGAAGCTTACTTTTATTTAGCTTACAGAGACAATAAAATTGTTGGCCGAATTACTGCCATTATCAATTGGTCTGAAGTTAACAATCAGCATAAGAGAAAAGTACGTTTTGGGTGGTTTGATGTAATTGATGATATTGAAGTTACAAAAGCATTACTTGAAAAAGTTTTTGAATTGGGAAGAAAACACAATTTGGAACATGCTGAAGGCCCAATGGGATTTTCTAATCTTGATAAGGTTGGGGTTCTTACTGAAGGATATGACCAAATCGGAACCATGATTACATGGTACAATCATCCGTATTATGTAACGCATTTGGAACAATTAGGGTTTCAGGTAGAAAAACAATATATTGAAAGTATATTTCCTTTTTCGAATGTAAAACCAGAATTCTTTCAGAAAGCACAAGAGCTAATCAAAAAGCGTTATGGACTAAAAGCGCTTAATTTTACCAAAACAAAAGACATTATGCCTCACGTAGACAAAATGTTTGATTTGTTTAATGAATCTTACGAAAAACTAGCTTCGTTTGTAGCTATTTCTGATGTTCAAAAAGAATATTTTAAAAAGAAATACATCAGTTTTATCAATCCAGAATACATCAAATTTGTTGTTGATAAAGATGATAATTTAGTAGCATTCAGCATCGTAATGCCAAGTTTTGTTGAAGCTTTACAAAAAATAAAAGGAAAATTATTCCCATTTGGATTTCTTCAATTATTAAAAGCAAAAAAACACAGTAAAGATGTTGTTTTTTACTTGATAGGTATTCATCCAGATTATCAAAATAAAGGTGTAACAGCAATTATTTTTGATGAATATTACAAAACGTTTTCGGCTAAAGGAATTCAGACTTGTATTAGAACTCCTGAGTTATTAGAAAACAATGCAATTCATTTGCTTTGGAAAAACTTTGATCCTACTATTCACTGTCAGAGAAAGACTTATTTGAAGAATCTTTAAGTTTTAGTAATCAGTGGTCAGTTTTTAGTGTTCAGTATTATAGAAAAAATATAATTCATAATTCATAATTCATAATTCATAATTCATTATTTTATAAAACATAAAAAAATCCATTCGCCCCCAAACGAATGGATTTTTAGCATTAAAAAGTATTCAAATTAGTCTTTACAATCTACTTTTGTAAGTACATTTTTCTGATCAAATTTTAATTTAGATTTATCTTTAAAAGTAATTTTATCATTTGCTTCTACAGTTTCTCCGTATCCTTCAATAAAAGTAGCATCTCTATTCAAAAAAGCCACTTCGCGTACAGAAGAAATACCTTCAGATGTAAACGTATATTCTGCAATAAGTGTATCTCCTTTCATATTTCCTACCAGAATTCCTTCATTTTTGTCTTTTCCGGTATAATTGTAGCTCAATGTTCCGTTTACTTCCTGATGTGAGTTTACGTTGAAACTTAAATCGACAAAGTTGTCATTACCTGAATAACTGTAACATTGTTTACCTGATGGTTCTACAATTTCTGCTTCTTTTGGAGCACTTGGTGTAATTTCTGGTGCCGTTGTTGTCTCTTTTTTACAGGAAACAAAAAGGGCGAAAATAACTGCTGAGATTATTAATACCTTTTTCATAATTCTTATTTTTATTTTGTGATTATGATATAAAGTTACCTCAATAAAAAAAAATCCATTCGTAGAACAAATGGATTTTTTTTACATAATTCCCACTTAAGAGAATTTATTTATATTAATTTACGAAACGTCAACAGTTGTACGCTCTGCAATTTCTTTATAAGTTCCGTTAACTAATTTCTCTCTAATTGCTTCAAAAGCAGTTAACGTTTCATCAATATCAGCTAATGTATGAGAAGCTGTAGGAATCATTCTCAATAAGATAATTCCTTTCGGGATAACTGGATAAACAACGATAGAAAGGAAAATACCATAATTTTCTCTTAAATCATTTACCATTACCATTGCTTCAGGAATACTTCCTTCTAAATAAACCGGTGTAATACAAGTATTAGTATCCCCAATATTAAATCCTTTTTCTTTAAGACCACTTTGCAATGCATTTACATTTTCCCAAAGTTTATCTTTAATCGCAGAAGACTGACGCAACAACTCTAAACGTTTCAAAGAACCAATAGTCTGGATCATTGGCAATGCTTTAGCAAACATTTGAGAACGTAAGTTGTATTTTAAATAATCGATAACTGTTTTATCAGCTGCTACGAAAGCACCAATATTAGCCATAGATTTTGCAAAAGTAGAGAAGTAAACATCAATCTGATCTTGAACTCCTTGCTCTTCACCTGCTCCAGCACCAGTTTTACCTAAAGTACCAAAACCGTGAGCGTCATCTACTAATAATCTGAAATTGTATTTTTTCTTTAATTCAGCAATTTCTTTTAATTTTCCTTGCTGTCCGCGCATTCCGAAAACACCTTCAGTAATAAATAAAATACCTCCGCCTGTTTCTTCTGCCATTTTAGTAGCACGCTGCAAGTTTTTCTCCATACTTTCCAAATCATTGTGTTTGTATGTAAAACGCTTACCCATGTGCAAACGAACACCATCAATAATACAAGCATGTGAATCAACATCGTAAACAATAATGTCATTTTTAGTAACCAAAGCATCAATAATAGATACCATTCCTTGGTAACCAAAATTCAATAAATAAGCAGATTCTTTCATAACGAATTCTGCCAATTCATTTTCTAATTGTTCGTGGTAAGTAGTGTGTCCAGACATCATACGAGCTCCCATAGGATAAGCTGCACCAAATTGAATTGCTGCATCTGTATCTGCTTTACGAACCTCTGGATGATTAGCTAAACCTAAATAATCATTTAAACTCCAGTTTAAAATATTTTTTCCGTGAAATTGCATTCTAGGACCCAACTCTCCTTCTAACTTTGGGAAAACATAATAACCTTCTGCTTGAGAAGCCCATTTTCCTAAAGGTCCTTTATTGTCCTGAATTCTTTCGAATAAATCTTTTACCATAATATATTGTAGTAATTTTTTTTACGTAATCAGCGAGCAAAAATAATCATTATTAATTTAAAATGAAGAGCCTCAATTATTTTTATTAAAAAATAATCAACAGATTTGCTTTTATCAGATTTACCTTAACAATCCAATAGCGCAATTCTCTAAAAAATGCTTTCGAATTATCTTTTAAACATGATTTTTATCATAATAAAAGACAATTTAGTCCTTTATATTTGATTCATATTTAAACGAAAACAAAACCAAGTAATTATGAAAACGAATAACAAAATTTGGACTCAAATGAACAAGTTGCTATGTTCATTTTTGATGATTTTTCTCTTAGGCAGTTGTAAAAAGGACGAAGCTAAAAATTATGCTGATATTATGACCGAAGGCGAGATGAATGCTGAGTTAACTTCACCTCCTCATGTTCCAAAACCAGTTGGCAACAGAACGGCAATGAAGCTGAAATTAAACATGGAAATTAAAGAACAAGAAGGTACAATGACCGATGGCGTTAAATATACTTATTGGACATTTGGAGGTTCGGTTCCAGGAAGTTTCATCAGAACTCGTGTTGGCGATGAAGTTGAATTTCATTTAAAAAACCATCCTGACAACAAACTTCCTCATAATATTGACCTACATGCTGTAACTGGTCCGGGTGGTGGGGCAACTTCTTCTTTGGTAGCTCCTGGACACGAAAAAGTCTTTAGCTTTAAAGTTTTAAATCCTGGCTTATATGTGTATCACTGC
The DNA here is from genome assembly GCF_003946915.1 of Flavobacterium ustbae. Taxonomy (GTDB): domain Bacteria; phylum Bacteroidota; class Bacteroidia; order Flavobacteriales; family Flavobacteriaceae; genus Flavobacterium; species Flavobacterium ustbae. Next base: position 131,651 of record NZ_RPOC01000002.1, on the reverse strand, counting down.
GCAACTGCTCCTGTAGGTATGCACATTGCAAATGGTATGTACGGATTGATTTTGGTTGAACCAGAAGGCGGACTTCCTCCTGTAGATAAAGAGTACTACGTGATGCAGGGTGATTTTTACACTCAAGGTGAATACGGAGCAAAAGGCCTTCAGCCATTTGACATGAATAAAGCGGTAAAAGAAACTCCTGATTATGTTGTATTTAATGGAAAAGTAGGTTCCTTAACAAATGGAAATGAATTAACAGCAAAAGTAGGCGAAACTGTTCGTTTATTTGTTGGAAACGGTGGGCCAAATCTAGTTTCTTCTTTCCACGTAATTGGCGAAATATTCGATAATGTGCACGTTGAAGGAGGAAGCACAGTAAATAAAAATGTTCAGACAACTTTAATTCCTGCTGGTGGCGCTGCAATTGTAGATTTTAAAGTAGAAACTCCAGGAACTTTTATTTTGGTTGACCACTCTATTTTCAGAGCATTCAATAAAGGTGCTTTAGGAATGCTAAAAGTAGAAGGAAAAGAAAATAAAAACATTTACTCGGGAACTATCCAAGAAGGTATTTATTTGCCTGAAGGCGGAACAATCCAAAAAATGCCGGAAACTGCAGCTGCAAAAGCAACAATCACAAAACGTACTGTTGAAGAGAAAGTTAAAATTGGTAAAGAAATTTTTGGAACAACATGTTTTGCATGTCACCAATCTGAAGGGCAAGGAATTCCAAGCACTTTCCCTCCTTTGGCAAAATCAGATTATTTAAATGCCGATTCTAAACGCGCTATTAAAACAATTTTACATGGTTTAACTGGAGAAATAACAGTTAACGGTAAAAAATACAACAACATAATGCCTGCTCAGAATTTATCTGATGATGAAATCGCCAATGTGCTTACCTACATTTATAACAGCTGGGGAAATAATAAAACAGAAGTTACTCCAGAAATGGTAAAAGCTTTAAGATAACAGCAAAACTCTAGCATGAAAAAATACATTTTCATACTTACTATTCTCTTTTTCTCTGCACTTAGTGTCATGAAAGCTCAGGAAAAAGGAATGGCTTTCATAAAAGAGGGATCTTATGTCCCTCTTTATGGAGCTGTTTCTCAAAAACCTGTTGCTGTAAAATCTTTTTATATTGACATTTATCCCGTTACAAATGTTGAATTTTTAGAATTTGTCAAAAAAAATCCATCTTATCAAAAATCAAAAATTAAAGGAATTTTTGCCGATAAAAGCTATTTGTCTTATTGGTCAGCTGATTTTGATTATAGAAATGCAAAACCAAAATCACCCGTAACGAGTGTTTCTTGGTTTGCAGCAAAAAAGTACTGCGAATGCCAAGGCAAACGCTTGCCAACAATGGATGAATGGGAATATGTGGCAATGGCAGATACCAAAAAAATAGACGCACGAACCAAAAAAGAATTCAACGAATACATTTTATCTTGGTACGAGAAATCGAGAACGTACGAAAATGAGATTGGAAAAACTTTCAAAAATTATTGGGGAGTTTATGACATGCACGGTTTAGTTTGGGAATGGACATCTGATTTTAATAGCATTTTTTTATCGGGAGAATCAAGAAAAGATAAAAGCAATGATAAAAACCTCTTTTGCGGAGGCGCTTCTGTAAATGCATCTGATTTAATGGATTATGCAGCTTTTATGCGTTACGCCTTCAGAGGAAGTTTGAAAGCACAATATTCAACACGAAATCTAGGATTTAGATGCGCCAGCACAACAAAACCAAAAATTTAATTTAGTTAAAATGAAAAAAATAATAATTGCTTTTCTTGTTCTTTTCTCCTTTTACAGCTGTAAAGAAGCAGATAAAAAAGAAAACAAATCAGAAACAAATAAGGAAGTTAGTGATTTATCGATTTACAATCTTCCATCTAAATGGACAACGCAGGACGGAAAAGATATTGAATTGAAATCGCTTAGAGGAAATGTCTTGGTTATGGTAATGATTTACACCAGCTGTAAAGCAGCCTGCCCTAGATTAGTAGCCGATATGCGAGATATTGAATCTAAACTGAATACCAATACAAAACAACACGTAAAACTGATTTTGGTAAGTATCGATCCTAAAACAGATACTCCAGAAAGATTAAAGAAGTTTGCCATTGACAATAAAATGAATCAAGATCCTTGGATTTTCCTTCGTTCATCTGAAGAAAATACTCGTGAATTTGCAGCGGTTTTAGCTGTTAATTACAAAAAAATATCTCCAATAGATTTTTCACACTCTAACATTATCAGCGTTTTCAATCCAGAAGGAGAATTGGTATTTCAGCAGGAAGGTTTGGGTGTAAATAATGAAAAGACAATTGAAACCATAAATCAGGAAGCAGGGAAAATATAGATATTTTAAATAGGTTAATTAGTAAGAACAAGAGCAGGTTTATAATAAAATCGGCTCTTGTTTTTTTTATTTATAATGGAGTTCAATTAAGCTTCGGAGAAGCGCAATATTTATAGAAACATTACACATTTTAAAGCTCCAGCGGAGCGACCTATTTATCACGTTAGCAAAATTATATCCCCAATAGGATTCTATATATGTCGCTCCGCTGGAGCTTCTCTATCTACTATCTTATTTTTCTATAAATATATCTTCCATTTGGGACTTTTTTCTTAATCTGTTGCTTTTTCTAAATTGTCAAATTTCAATTTTATTATAGAAACCATCATTAAAGTTAAACCCAAAACCAAAAGAATACTGAATATCAAAATACTCTGAAAATATCCTGAAATACTTCCTCCTCCAAAAAAGAAAAACAAGCCTTGCAAAAACAATAAAACTTCAGTCAAAATATATCCCAAAATAAAAATCTTTACTCCTATTTTTAATGCCGAAGAATTGGAAGAAAGCATTTTATTCTGAAGTAAAATCCCAAACAAAAATCCAGTTATGATTCCTAAAGTCGTTAAATGAATAAAACCAATTACAAAATTTCTGATTTGATGGGACACTTCTGCCAAATTAGGAAAAATAGTCAGTAATTGGATTCCGACTTTCAAAAACAAGGAAGCTAAAGCTAAATCATAAACCAATTTAGTTGTTTTATCTAAAGAACTTCTGAAAGTGCTAATTTGAGATTTTAGCATTTTATAGAAATAAATAAAAGCTCCCAATTGAATTAAAACTCCCAAACAATTGATATAGCTCAAAATATCATTTTCGACAAACCAGCGAACTGGAAAGCAGACGGTTAATAGCGTAGAAATGACCATCAAAAAGTAAAACTTTTTAAATTTTACCTCATCAATTTTATTTTTAAATTGTTTTAAAAACAAAGCCAAAATTGCTAAAATAAACCAGCCATTAAACTGAAAATGAAGAAAAAACTGAATAGCAATTTGATAAAAAGCGCTTTGTTTTCCTAACGTGCTTACAGCTGGACCAAGACACCAGACGCCGCAAGTAGATAAAATCATAAAAAGAATAGAAACAAATAAAAGTCTTTGTGATGGTGATTTGTCTTTGGAACAATCTTTCCAAACTAAACGGCAAAAAACATAGCTCAGCAAAATATGCAGAGTCGAAAAAACAATCGAAAACAAAGCATATCCTTGAATAGGAAAAGCAATCATCATTCCGATTACTGAAAACTCTGTCAGCCAAAATAAACGATTATAAATCGGTTTCTGACTTTTTTCTTTTGGAATAAAAAAATGAACAATCAAAACATAAATGATCAAATAAACCCAGCCTAACATAGCTACATGCGAATGTGCATGAAGCAGAAAGCTGTAGTTTAGAAAATCTAACGGAAAGAGATACATAAACCGCATTAATAATCCGAAAAAACAAGCAATCAGAAAATTAAAAAAACAGCAAAGTATCCAGCTTTTTTGAGAATTCATAACGTGCATTTTATCTGTGCAAACGTAACCAATGATTTTTTAAGCCACGAATTCACGAATTACATTGTCTTTTTTAATTTTAATCCAATTTCATAAATTAAAATTCGTGAAATTAAAATGATTTTCAATTAATAAAGATGGTATGATTCGTGAATTCGTGGCAAAAAAATAAAATTAACCTTTATTCTACTTCAACAAAGTCTTTCTCCAAAAGAACAGCTTTTGGGAATAAAATATTATTCTCTAAATGAATGTGTTTATGCAAATCTTCTTCAAATTCTTTTAGCATTGCAAAAGTTACTCTGTACGTCGTACATGCATCTGCCGGTGGAGTGTAATTATTGGTAAGTTCAGCAATTTCTCTAAAACGCTCTCCTTCATTATCATGCTCGTGCATCATCATCGCGATCGGGTTTGAAACCGTTCCGAAAGAGGGTTGTGATAAAATTCCATCAGATTCTTTCGTTTTCACCATTCGTTTCACAAATGGAAATAAAACCAATTCTTCTTTTTTCATGTGCTGAGACAATTCACCTGCACAACCAATAAACAATTCATTAATTCTGAATAATTCCTGATGATTTGCTCCGTGAACTTTGCATAATTTATCTAAAAACGGAAGCAAAACATTTGTTTTTTCTTCTACATAACGATGATGCGTTTTTTCGATATAATCTGCCAATAAATCCAAAGGCCATGAATTAAAATCGATACTTCCGTTATTTTCTGATTGTGCAACCTGAAGAACATTTTCTAATAATACATCTGCGTCAATATTTTGTTTTTCACAGACTTCGCTAACAGTTCGATTTCCTTTACAGCAAAAATCGATTCTATATTTTGAGAATACTGCAGCAGTTCTAAAATCTTCAGCTACAAATGATCCAATTGTTTTGTTTTTTAAATTTTCCATGATAATCATTTTTTAAGTTTTGTGTTTTATTTTTTGTTTTTTAATGTGAGTTCAAATACAAACCAGGCCATAGTAATGAATCCAATTCCAAAAATGGAATCTCCAATAGCACGAAGCCATTTTAACGTAATCATCGCTGGTTGTTGCATTAATTCTGATGAACGAGCGTACCACATTCCGTGATTAATGCTCTCGATTGCTTGCCAAACTCCAATTGGGAGAAGACTCAAAATTGCCATCAGAAATAATCCAATATTTAAAGACCAAAATGTGATGCTTAAAAGCTTCGTGTTCCAACGTACATTTCGATACAAACTTCTTAGTACAAATAACACCAGACCAATTCCTAACATTCCGTAAACTCCAAACAAAGCCGTATGTCCGTGTAAAGGCGTTGTGTTTAGACCTTGCACATAATACAATGCAATTGGCGGATTAATAATGAATCCGAAGATTCCTGCTCCAAGGAAATTCCAGAAGGCTACTGAAATCATAAAATAAATTGGCCATTTATAATCGGCTATCCATTTTGTTGATTTTGATAATTTATAGTTTTGATATGCTTCAAATCCAATTAACGTCAACGGAACTACTTCTAAAGCACTAAAAGTTGCTCCTAAAGCCATAATTGCAGTTGGTGTTCCAGAGAAATACAGGTGATGAAATGTTCCTAAAATTCCTCCAGCCATGAAAATAATCGTGGCAAACAGTACATTTAAAGTTGCCGTTTTCGTTTTTAATAATCCTAAGCGAACAAATAAAAAGGCAATTACAACAGTTGCAAATACTTCGAAGAAACCTTCAACCCATAGATGGACAACCCACCATCTCCAATACTCAGCAATAGCCAAATTGGTTTGTCTTCCCCACATCAATCCAGCTCCGTAAAACATTGCAATTGCAGTACAAGAAACCAAGAACAAAATGATTAGGTTTTTTTCTTCTGTTTTTTTCTTTAAAACTGGAAGCAACGGGCGAATCATTAAAGCCAGCCATAGAAACAGCCCAACTAAAAGGAAAATCTGCCAGAAGCGTCCTAAATCAACATATTCGTAACCTTGATGTCCAAACCAGAAATTTTGAACTAAATTCAGTTTCTGCATAACTCCAAACCATTGCCCTACCATTGAACCTAAAACAATAATCAATAAAGCAATGAACAAGAAGTTAATACCAAAACACTGGAATTTAGGATCTTTTCCCGAAACTGCCGGAGCGATATACAATCCTGTTGCCAACCATGCTGTTGCGATCCAGAAAATAGCCAATTGTGTGTGCCATGTACGCGTTACGGCATAAGGCAGAATTTTATCAATTGGAATTCCATACAAACCATTTCCTTCAACTCCATAATGCGCCGTTATAATTCCGAAAATCATTTGCAGAACCATCAATAAACTTACAATCCAGAAATATTTGGTCACTAATCCCATCGATTTAGTTTTGCCTTGTTTTATAATCGGATCTTCTTTTGGCAGCGGAAATTCTTCTTCTTCACCCGATTTTGCATGATAGAAAACTAAGATTCCAACACTCAAAATCAATAAAATAATACTTACTCCAGACCAAGCCAAAAGTTCTGTTGTTGCTACATTTCCAACCAACTCATCTGACGGCCAATTGTGTGTGTATGAAATATCTCCATCAGGACGATTCGTAACCGTTGCCCAAGTCGCCCAGAAGAAAAAGGCATTCATTTTATGCATTCTTTCTACATCTGTAATAGAGTTTTTCGGAATTGCATATTCGCTTCTGAGTTTATCAAATTGCGGATCATTCGTAAAAAGACCTTTATAATATTCGCTTAAATATTCAATCGCCGCCAAACGGTTTTCAGAGATCGTAAGAATTCCCGTTTCGGCATTGTAACGATTGGTTCTTACATCCTGCTGTAACCGAATTTTTAAAGCCGATTGTTTTTCGGCATCCAATTCATCATACTTTTTATTAAAATCCTTTTTCGCATAAATATCCAGTATAAAAACCGCTTCTCTGTGCAGCCAATCTGCGGTCCAGTCTGGAGCCACATAGGCGCCGTGTCCCCAGATAGATCCCACTTCCTGGCCTCCTATACTTTGCCAGATATTTTGTCCGTCTTTGATTTCGCTTTCGCTGAAAACAACTTTTCCTGAATCGGTTACTATTTCTTTAGGAACAGGTGGTGCCTGCTGATAAATTTCGTAACCATAATATCCGAGCACTGCAAACGAAATGCTCATCACCAGTGCAAACACTAGCCATAGTTTTTTTTCTCTTTTCATTTCCTTGAGGGAATTTGAAATAAAAGACATTTTTATCTTTTATTGATTTTAAAAAAAACTCCAATTTTTGCATTGGAGTCTGTGGTATTTATTTTTATATTTTATTATTCAACAATTAATACCCCTTTCATCATAGCGACATGGCCAGGGAAAGAGCAAACAAACGGATAAGATCCTTTTTTATCGATTGTAAATTCAATTGTATCTTCTTCTCCACCGCCTAACAATTTAGTATGAGCAATAATCGAAGCTTTTTCAGATTCTGGAATGTAATCAGTGGCTTTAGCGTCATTTGCTTTTAGAGCAAAATTGGCTTGATCTGTTCCTTCTTGTAAAATTACTAAATTATGTCCCATTGCTTCTTTAGGGATTTTACCAACGTGTTTCAAAGTCAATTTGATTGGTTTTCCTGCAACAGCTTTTAATTCGTTTGTGCTAAACTGCATCTGATCGTTTCCTTCGATAACTAATACATTTTCTTCAGTTGCTACAGCCGTAGGAGCCGCCTCACCTTCAGTCGATGTTTCAGTTGCCTCAGTTTGATCTGCTGGAGCTGTTTCTTTTTTACCGCAAGAAGTTATTGTTAAAAATCCCATTAGGATTAATAGTGAAATTTTGGTTTTTGCATTCATTTTTTAAGATAATTTATTTAATGTTAATCGTTAATATTTAATGTTTTTAAAAAGAAATCACCCGATTTTACGTCTGAGGCGAGTTGTTCTAAAGTCGTTTTAGTCAGCATTTCTAAAAGCAGACCCCGTATTTTCTTAAATTCGTGATGAACAGGACACGGATGCTGTTCTGAACATTCTTTTAAGCCAATACCACAACCGCTGTAAATTTTATTTCCGTCTATCGCATCGACAATCTGAATTAATCTTATAGATTTTGATGCTTCTGGAGAAACTTCAAAACCGCCTCCTACTCCTTTTGCAGAATGTATAATACCATTTTTGGTTAAAATCTGCATAATCTTAGCGGTAAATGGTTCTGGAGAATCGATTTCTTTTGCCACATCTTTTATGCCAACCCTAATCCCTTTTGAAGATTTGGTTGCAATAAATATTGAGGCCCTTATTCCGTATTCACACGCTTTTGAAAACATATTTCTTTAATTGTTCTCAGCAAAGATATGGAGCTTTTGCATAAAAGACAAATTTATCTTTAATTAATTTTAGAAGTATCGAATATTATTTATAATGAAACTAATTAGTGCTGATAAAAACACTTATTCACCATTCAATTCTTATAAAAACCAATTTTAATTTTAACTTTGAGAGTATTTAATTTTAAATATTAAAATAATGCCTTTAAGCAATTCAAAAGATTTAAAACTGGCAGTTCTTATTGATGCAGACAATGTGCCGTACAGCAATGTAAAAGGCATGATGGAAGAAATTGCCAAATTAGGAACGCCAACCACAAAAAGGATTTATGCCGACTGGACAAAACCAAATGCAAATGGCTGGAAAGGCGTTTTATTAGAACATGCCATTACTCCTATTCAGCAATATAGTTATACCGTTGGAAAAAATTCGTCAGATTCTGCTTTAATCATTGATGCCATGGATTTGCTTTATTCTGGCAAATTGGACGGATTCTGCATTGTTTCTAGTGATAGCGATTTTACCAGACTTGCTGTAAGACTTCGCGAATCGGGTATGAAGGTAATTGGTATTGGAGAAAAGAAAACACCAAATTCGTTTATTGTTGCCTGCGACCGATTTATTTATATTGAGGTATTAGACGGAGCTATTCAAAAGAAAAAACCAAAAGCTGCAGATACTAAAAAACCGGTAGAGAAACCTTCTGATAAAGCATTGCACAAAATAGACAAACAAACTATTGAACTTATAGAAGATACTATTACAGACATTGAAGATGATGATGGATGGGCATTTTTAGGAGATGTTGGAAATCTGATTGTGAAGAAAAAACCTGAATTCGATCCTCGAAATTATGGCTATCCTAAACTAACGCCAATGCTTAAATCATTGACCGATATTCTGGAAATTGATGAAAGAGAATCGGACAAAAAAGGAATCAAACATGTTTATGTGCGTTTGAGATTCAACTAAGATTACATTTATTACCTATTTTAATTTTTTAAAAACATGAGAAAAAAATTCTTTATTTACGGATTCTTATTGTTTCTAATTGTTGCCGCAATTTATTATCAAACTGGACGCGGTTATTTACTTGTTTTTATTATTCCGCTTTTATTGATTGTTGGAGTTTATAATGCTTCGCAAAAGAAACATGCTATTTTACGAAACTTCCCTGTTTTGGGTTATTTTAGGTATTTGTTTGAAATGATTGCGCCTGAAATTCAGCAGTATTTTATTGAAAGATCTACAGACGGAAAACCTTTTTCTAGAAATCAGCGTTCATTAGTCTATCAAAGAGCAAAAAATATTGATTCGAATACGCCTTTTGGAACACAATTAAATTTGAATACCGAAAATTACGAAGGAATAAAACACTCTATTTTTCCAGCAAAAGTAAATGAAGAACTTCCTCGCGTATTAGTTGGCGGAAAAGATTGCAAACAGCCTTATTCTGCTTCTTTGTTTAATGTTTCGGCAATGAGTTTTGGATCATTAAGCGAAAACGCCGTTCGTGCTATTAATATTGGTGCTAAAAAAGGAAATTTCTACCAAAACACAGGAGAAGGAGGATTAACCGATTATCATTTAGAAGGAGGCGGAGATATTACTTGGCAGATTGGTACGGGATATTTTGGATGCCGCGATGCAGAAGGAAATTTCAGTCCTGAAAATTTCTCTGCAAAGGCTAATCTTCCGAATGTAAAAATGATTGAAATTAAACTTTCGCAAGGTGCAAAACCAGGTCATGGAGGTGTTTTGCCAGCTGCAAAAAATACGGAACAGATTGCAAAAATTAGGGGTGTACAGCCACATACTATGATTCTTTCTCCTCCTGGACATCATGCTTTTTCTGATGCAAAAGGATTGATTCATTTTATAAAACAATTGCGTGATCTATCTAACGGAAAACCAATTGGATTTAAATTGTGTATTGGAAATACTGCCGAATTTGAAGCCATTTGCCAGGAAATGATTGCCGAAGACATTTATCCAGATTTCATAACTGTTGACGGAGCCGAAGGAGGAACTGGAGCTGCTCCACTTGAATTTGCAGATGGTGTCGGAATGCCTTTTGAACCTGCCTTAATTTTCGTTAATAAAACTTTAGTCCGTTTAGGAATTCGTGATAAAATGCGCATTATCGGAAGTGGGAAAATCATTTCTGGCTATTCTATTTTACACGCCATTGCATTGGGAGCAGATATGTGCAACAGCGCGAGAGGATTTATGTTTTCTTTAGGCTGTATCCAAGCGCTTCGCTGCCATAATAACGAATGTCCTACTGGTGTGGCTACGCAAAATAAAATGCTGATGAAAGGTTTGGTTGTTACAGATAAATCTGAAAGAGTTTTTCACTTCCATAAAAATACACTTCATGCTGCAAATGAACTTTTGGCTGCGGCCGGAAAAACATCTTTTGCCGATGTTGATATTAATATTTTTATGCGCGGAGATGAGTTTACCAATTTATCTGAGCTTTATTTCCCAGATAATTTGAAAAACGTTACTCAGTTCTCATAAAAAAATCCTCTTCTGAAGAGGATTTTTTTATCTATAATTTTCCAATTATAATTTTGCAGTTTCTTTACTTGCATTTGCATTTCCTTCTAAAACTGCCAATTGTTCTTGACCTACTAATTCTTGCGCTAAAATAGCATTATTATAGGCTAAGAAATAAACATCAAACTTTACCCCTTCTGCAATAAGCGAAGATGAAATCTGATCATTCTTGATCATCTCTTTCAACAGATCTGGAAAAGATTCTTTGTAGGCTAATTTGTTTGCATCATTTTCTTCTAAATTGGTTTCAATCCTAATTTCAATTTTATTGTCATTTAGAAAAGCTTTTGCTGTTGTGCTGGTAATACCGCTTCCTTTTATAGAAGACGAATTATTGTAATTACTTACATGCTCCTGAATTTTCTGCTTGGTATTTTTACAGCTAACTAAAAATAATGCAAAAGCTATAGCAAATGCGATTTGGGTAATTTTTTTCATAATTTTTTGGTTTAATAGTTATTTTTTAACTCAAACATAATTAATTCATGACATAAAAACAACATTCGTGCTCAAAAATCATAGACATAATTATTTGACTACAAACTGATTATATACTTAAAACAAGAATATTTGTAGGAATTAAAAAGTTTGTTTTTCGGCTAATTTTATGTTACAAACACAAAAAAGTCTCTTTAAATAAATTTTAAAGAGACTTTTAATATGTAAGAATTAAAATGGTATGTTTTTCTATAAAAACTAATTTATTATTTTAAAAAATCTTTGAGAGATTCGCCAGTTAGTACTTCTTTGTCTAAAACTGTATTATCATCTGCTAGAAAATATACATCAAACTGAACGCCTTCTTCAATCAGTTGTCTTGGAACTTGATCTTTATCAATCATTAGTTTTATCAATTTCGGAAAAGAAATATCAGCTTCCGATTTATTCGCTTCATTTTGCTCTAAATCGGTTTCAAAACGCAGTTCAATCTTATCGTCGTTTATATAACCTCTTGCTGTAGTAAGGGTTACGTTTTCGGCTCTAAAACTTGGAGCTATAGTCTTATTATAAGTAACGACATACTCTTGAAGTTTTTGTTTGGTATTTTTACAGCTTACAAGTATTAAAACGGTCATTAATACTAAAGCAACTGAGGTTATTTTCTTTCTCATAATTTTTTATTTTAATTTTTGAAGTCTTAATAATGCCTCAAGATAGTAATAATCTGCGTAATTTATAGAACAATCGATCTCACTTCCTGCAGGTTTATGACCAGTTGAATGCAATAAAAATGCTGAATTGACATCATGACTCTGATAATGGTCTGAAAGCGATACTATCATTTTTTTAGATTTTGTCAGATACTCCTTTTTTAGATTCTTCTCTTTTGTGTACGAACTTAGTTCTAAAAGTGCTGAAGAAACAATTGCAGCGGCAGAAGCATCTCTAGGTTCGTTCGGAATATTTGGAGCATTAAAATCCCAATACGGAACTAAATCTTCTGTTGTCAATTTATCCAAATAAACACGAGCTAATTTATGAGCAAAATCTAAAAATTTAGGATCTTTTGTTTCTCTATAAGTCATTGTAAAACCATAAATAGCCCATGCCTGCCCGCGCGCCCACATGCTGTCATCACTATAACCTTGTGCCGTTCTGCCTTTTATCTTTTTTCCAGTTTCGAAATCATAAATAATTACGTGATAAGAAGTATTATCTGGTCTAAAATGGTTTGCCATTGTAGTTTCAGCGTGTTTTACAGCAATATCATAAAGTTTTTTGTTTCCTCCATTTTTTGAAGCCCAAAACAATAGCTCCAAGTTCATCATATTGTCAATAATCGTATTGTGACCGCCCATTTTATTGTGAGGCCAAGACTGTATTGTTCCTACTTTCGGATTAAAAAGCGTTGCTAATGTATCAGCAGTTTTTAAAATAATTTCTTTGTATTCTGGATTTTTTGTCAAACGATATCCGTTTCCAAAGCTATTAAAAACCTGAAAACCTAAATCGTGATCTCCTGCTTTAGAAATAGATAATGGCGTTAGAAAACGAGTAAATTTATCGGCTTCCTTTTCCCATTTTTTATCTTTTGTTGCTTCGTACAGAAACCACAATTCTCCAGGCCAGAATCCGCTTGTCCAATCTTTGTAGCCAACAAATTTCCATTCTTTGCTTCCGTTTGGAACTGTTCGCGGAGAAGTTCCGTCGTTCGGAATTACTTTTAAGGTTTTTGAAGCTTGTTGTGCGCAATAATCCAATTGCTTTTTAATATTAAATGAATTGTCTTTTTGAGAATAGCCTTGATTTAGAAAAAGAAACAAAGCTGCAATCAGTGTAAAAAATTTTGCCTTCATGTGGTTATTTTGATAGATCGTTAATTGAACTGATAAATTTATGAAATAAAGTAATGTGGAAGAGGAATTGTATTTTTTGTACCGTAAAAATGTACTTTTGAGGATATCTAGTCTACGGAATAGTTTTTCCGCAAAGATTCACGAAGATTTACGCAAAGGTTCACGAAGATTCTATCCCTAAGAGTCGCAAAGATTTTCCGTAGAGACGTACTGCAGTGCGTCTAACATTTAGTATTGCCATAACTTCGAAAAATAAAAATACGTTTGGGATACTAACAAGGCTTCGACTCCGCTCCTACTAAAATATTTTCTCTTTGTCAAAGTTCAAAACTTTGACAAAGTGGACACGTCAAAAGTGTTTAAAAGAATTGTAGATTTGCTTCTATAAAAAAATCAAATTTGAAAAAACCAAGAATCTATTATTTTTTAGTTTTTCTAAGCATTATTGTTTTGGGAATACTTTCAAGAAAAATATCTTTTATACCTCTATGGATTGGTGATTTTCTGTATGCTGTAATGATTTACTTTTTTGTTCGAATCTTTTTTCCTGAAAAAAAGTCTCTGTTTGTAATACTACTTTCTCTTTTTATATGTTATAGTATTGAGTTTTTACAGCTTTATCAAAGCGAATGGATTATTGAACTTAGAAAAACACTTTTTGGCAGATATGTTCTTGGACAAGGGTTTCTTTGGTCTGATATTCTTGCTTATACTTTTGGAATTGCCATTGCCTTTATTATCGAAAAATCATTTTTAAAATATTATAACCATGAATCTCGTTTTTGCATCAAACAACAAAAATAAAATAGCAGAAATTCAAAGCATGCTTCCAGAAAGCATTACCATATTAAGTTTAGAAGATATTAATTGTTTAGAAGACATTCCAGAAACTGCCGATACAATTGAAGGAAATGCCATTTTAAAAGCCAATTATGTAACTCAAAAATATGGCTACGATTGCTTTGCAGATGATACTGGCTTAGAAGTGCATGCTTTAAATGGAGAACCTGGAGTATATTCTGCTCGATATGCAGGTGAGCAAAAAAATGCAGATGACAATATGAACAAGCTTTTAGAGGCTTTAAAAAATGAAGAAAACCGCAGCGCCCAGTTCAAGACAGTTATTACTTTAAACCTAAAAGGAAAACAATATTTATTTACAGGAATCGTTAAAGGAAATATCACATTAGAAAAAAGGGGAACAAATGGTTTTGGTTATGATCCTATTTTTAAACCAGAAAATTACAGCGAAACCTTTGCTCAACTGCCTTTAGAAACCAAAAACACTATAGGTCACCGCGGAAAAGCTGTTAAGCAACTGATTGATTTTCTGAATACCACAAAATAATTGTTTCAAATACAACATTTTAAGTCGTAAATTTTAGATTTCACGACTGTTTTTTAATTGAAATTATTCATTTTACAGACAATTTCATTTTATCAAATCTCTAACTTTTTGATAATCAAATCTTAACAAATATACAATTCTTTAAAATGCATTAGTTTTTCTGAATAATTAACAGTAATTTTGCACCCTATTTTAAATACATATATGAATAAATTTGAACAATTAGGATTGAATGAATCGTTACTGAAGGCGATTTTAGATCTAGGATTTGAAAATCCGTCAGAGGTACAGGAAAAGGCGATTCCCCTATTATTGGAAAAAGACACAGATATGGTTGCGTTGGCTCAAACAGGGACAGGGAAAACGGCAGCTTTTGGTTTTCCGCTAATTCAAAAAATTGATGCTGACAATAGAAACACACAAGCATTAGTTTTATCGCCAACACGAGAACTTTGTTTACAGATTACCAACGAACTTAAAAACTACTCAAAATACGAAAAAGGTATTAATGTGGTAGCAGTTTACGGCGGAGCTAGTATTACAGAGCAAGCCAGAGAAATTAAAAGAGGAGCACAAATTATTGTGGCTACTCCGGGGAGAATGCAGGATATGATCAACAGAGGTTTGGTTAACATTAAAAATATAGATTATTGTATTCTTGATGAAGCTGATGAGATGTTGAACATGGGATTCTATGAAGACATCGTATCTATTTTATCAGATACTCCAGACGAAAAAAGTACATGGTTGTTCTCTGCAACTATGCCACAAGAAGTTGCTAGAATTGCAAAACAATTCATGAGCGAGCCATTAGAAATTACTGTAGGAACAAAAAATTCAGGTTCATCTACAGTATCTCACGAATTTTATTTAGTAAATGCACGTGATCGTTACGAAGCTTTAAAACGTTTAGCCGATGCTAATCCAGATATTTTTTCTGTCGTTTTTTGCCGTACAAAAAGAGATACACAAGCTATTGCTGAAAAATTAATTGAAGATGGATATAGCGCCGCTGCGTTACACGGAGACTTGTCTCAAGCACAGCGTGATGGTGTAATGAAATCTTTCCGCGGAAGACAAATTCAAATGTTAGTTGCTACAGACGTAGCTGCACGTGGTATTGACGTTGACAATGTAACTCACGTTGTTAACTACCAATTACCAGATGAAATTGAAACGTACAACCACCGTTCTGGACGTACGGGTAGAGCTGGAAAATTAGGTACTTCTATTGTAATTGTTACAAAAAGTGAATTGCGTAAAATTTCTTCTATCGAAAGAATTATCAAACAGAAATTTGAAGAAAAATCTATTCCGTCTGGAATTGAAATCTGCGAAATTCAGTTATTGCACTTAGCAAACAAAATTAAAGATACTGAGGTTGATCACGAAATTGACAACTATTTACCAGCAATCAACAATGTTCTTGAAGATTTATCTAAAGAAGAGTTGATTAAGAAAATGGTTTCGGTAGAATTTAACCGTTTCATTGCTTATTACAAAAAGAATAGAGATATCTCTGTTTCTGGTGGTGAGAGACGTGAAAGAGGAGATTCTGAAGGAAGAGAATTTAGCAACAACGGTGCAGTTCGTTATTTTGTGAACATCGGTTCAAGAGACAATTTCGACTGGATGTCTTTAAAAGATTACTTAAAAGAAACATTAGACTTAGGTCGTGATGATATCTTTAAAGTTGATGTAAAAGAAGGATTCTCTTTCTTTAATACAGATCCTCAATTTACTGACAAAGTAATGGACGTTTTAAACAACGTACAATTAGAAGGTCGTCGTATTAATGTTGAAATCTCTAAAAATGATGGCGGCGGAAGACGTGACCACAATAACCGTGGTGGTGGAAGAAGCTCTGGCGGAAGAAGAGACGGAAACTTTGCTCCAAGACGCGAAGGCGGATTTAGAAGCGATAGAAATTCTTCAAGAGACGGAGGTTCTCGTGATGGAGGTTCACGCGAAGGAGGTTTTAGAAGCGATAGAAATTCATCTGCAAGAAGAGAAGGTGGTTTTAGAAGCTCTGCTCCAAGAACTGAAGGAGGTTCGGATAGAGCTCCAAGACGTTCTGAAAGCTTTGGCGATTCATCAAGACCAAGAAGACCAAGAAGAGATTAATAATTCAATTTCTTAATACACAAAATCCCAAATTCCAGACGTACTTGGAATTTGGGATTTTTTTTACGAGAATTTCATCCTCTTTAAATCAGTTTTGTAATTCAAAAAAGCAATGCTGCAGCCTTTGTTAATTTTCTTATAATTAAATTCCCAGACTGCGAGATATTTAATCCCGATTTACTACTTTTAGAACTTTAAAACAGGATATGAAATATTTCGCAATTTTCTTTTTTACTCTTTTCGCCAACCTTGGTTTTGCGCAAGATACGCAAGATTCACAGCCAACAGTCCCACAAAGAGTTTCAGGTTACGTTATTAACGACGACAGCAAACAACCGCTTTCTGGCGTAAACATTATTAACACCAATAAAGTTCGTGGTGCAAAATCTGACGAAAAAGGGTATTTTGAAATTGATGTACAAGTCAACGATACACTTCATTTTTCTATTCTTGGGTTTCAATCGCTAAGAATTAGAGTTACAAATGACTGGATAAAAAATAAAGTAACCAGAATTCAACTTACCGAAAAAGCAATTGCTTTAGAAGAAGTTGTCATTGCTCCTTTTTCTCTAACAGGATATCTTGAAATTGACTCTAAATTAATTCCAACAAAAGAAAACTATCGTTATAGTATATCTGGACTTACGCAAGGTTACGAAGCTGGAGAATATGCTCCAAATGCCTTCGGAAAAGTCCTTGGATCTATCTTTAATCCCGCCGATGTACTCTATGGCTTTTTTGGAAAAAATGCTAGAGAACTGAAAAAACTAAAGGAAATGAAAAAAGATGATACAGTACGAACGCTTTTAGAATCGAAATACGATCGAGAAACCGTTGCAGTATTATTAGGAATCAGCAAAGATGAAATTCCTGAAATTATGCACCGCTGCAACTATTCTGATTCTTTCATTCAAAGTGCAAACGATTTGCAGATTATGGATGCGATCAGTGCTTGTTACGAACAATATAAAGTTTTGAAGAGAAACTAATTCTGAAGTGGTCAGTGGTCAGTTTTTTTTAGTGATCAGTATAAGCTAAAAAAGTGTTCTGTATCAAAAAAAATATACAAATAAAAAAAGTGACCATTGGTCACTTTTTTTATACTTACAGTTTCATTTTTAAAGAGCAGCAAAACTGAACACTATCCCGAAGGGACTGAACACTGACCACTTTTTTAGACTGAATACTAAAAACCCGAACACCGAACACTACTATTTAACTGGAATATTAGAAAGAATTTCTAAAACAAATTTCCAATATTTTTGTGCTGAAGAAATACTTGCTCTTTCGTCTGGAGAGTGCGCTCCGTGAATTGTTGGTCCAAAAGAAATCATATCCATGTCTGGATAATTTGTTCCTAAAATACCACATTCTAAACCAGCGTGGCAAGCCACAACTTTAGGCTGTTCTCCGTTTTGTTTTTCGTAAATGTCTTTTAAAACTTCTAAGATTTCAGAATTCACGTTTGGAGTCCATCCCGGATAAGAACCTGAAAGCTCTACTTCGCAGCCGACCAATTCAAAGGCAGAACGTAATGAATTAGCCAAATCAAATTTTGAAGATTCAACAGAAGAACGCGTTAAACAACCTACTAAGATTTCTCCATCTTTAATCACTACACGAGCAATATTGTTTGACGTTTCAACCAAATCTGCCATATCAGCGCTCATTTTATACACTCCGTTCTGAGCTGCATAAATTGCTCTAATTATGCCTTCTTGAACTCCTAAATCCATTACTTTTTCAGGCAAATCGCCTTTTACGATTTCAATAGACAAATTAGGCTCGGTAGTTTTATATTCCGCTTTAATATCAGAAATAATTTCCTGCATATCATAAACATAAGCCTCATCAAACATTTGAGAAATAATTACTTTAGCAACGCTTTCTCTCGGAATTGCATTTCTAAGACTTCCTCCATTCACTTCAACGATTTGCAAACCAAAATTTTCAAATGCATCAAACAACAGACGATTCATAATCTTGTTAGCATTTCCTAAACCTTTATGAATATCCATTCCCGAATGTCCACCGTTTAAGCCTTTTACGGTAATAGTATATCCAACAGAACCTTCTGGAACTTCTTCTTCATGATACGTTCTAGTTGCTGTTACATCAATTCCTCCAGCACATCCGATATCAATTTCATCATCTTCTTCTGTATCCAGATTCAATAAAATCTGACCTTGAAGAATACCGCCTTTTAAGTTTAAAGCTCCTGTCATTCCAGTTTCTTCGTCAACTGTAAATAAAGCTTCAATTGCAGGATGCGGAATATCTTTACTTTCTAAAATAGCCATAATCGTTGCCACTCCTAACCCATTATCAGCTCCAAGTGTTGTGCCACGCGCGCGAACCCAGTCACCATCCACATACATATCGATCCCTTGTGTATCAAAATCAAAAACAGTATCTGCGTTTTTTTGATGCACCATATCTAAATGTCCTTGCATTACAATCGGTTTACGATTTTCCATTCCTGGAGTTGCCGGTTTTCTGATGATTACATTTCTGATCTCATCTTCGAAAGTTTCTAAACCTAAGCTGTTTCCAAAGTTTTTCATAAACTCAATCACACGCT
This sequence comes from Flavobacterium ustbae, assembly GCF_003946915.1. GTDB lineage: Bacteria > Bacteroidota > Bacteroidia > Flavobacteriales > Flavobacteriaceae > Flavobacterium > Flavobacterium ustbae. The sequence goes on along the minus strand of NZ_RPOC01000002.1, from coordinate 112,592 downwards.
CTTCTTTTTTCGATGGACGCGGAACAGCATTTAAATCTGCAAATTTGTTCCAAAGTGCTTTTGGCTCCAGATTTCTAATTTCTTGACTCATTATATTTTGTTTGATGTTTAACAATTAAGAGCCTCAAAGTTACAAAGTTTAAACGCTTTTTTGCCACGAATTTCACAAATTAGCACAAATTATAATGGTTCCAAAGTTTTACCTAAATAATCAATTAGTAAAAATTCGTGCAATTCGTGGCTAACTTATTTTTATATTTACTTATCCAAAAAAATTACTGTGAAATCAAAATACGTTTTACCTTTATTTCTTCTTGTTCAAATCATTTTTTATAAAATCCTTCCTTACTTTCCAGATTTTATCGAAGGCTTTTACAGCAAGAATTTATTCATTAGAATTTCTCATTTTTCAAGAACGCTTTTAGGTAAAATTCCATTTTCTGTCGGCGACATTATTTATGGTCTTTTACTAATTTCTATTATCAGTTGGTTTTGGAAAATTAGAAAAACATGGAAAACAGACTGGAAAGATCATCTTTTAACCATCTTAGGCAAAATCTCTGTTTTTTACTTTTTCTTCCATTTGCTTTGGGCTTTTAATTATTATCGTAAACCTCTTTTTGAGAAGATGGAAATCAAAAGAGAATATACAGATGCAGATCTTTTGGCTTTCACTAAAAGGTTAATTGCAAAGACAAACGAAGTTCATTTTCAAATTACAAAAAATGACAGTGCTAAAGTTGTTTTTCCGTATTCGCAGAAAGAATCATTTCAGATGATTTTAAACGGTTATGATAATTTGGCGAAAGAACACCCATACTTTAAATACAAAACGTTGAGCGTAAAGAAATCACTGTTCAGCGTTCCATTAACTTATATGGGATTTGGCGGTTATTTAAATCCGTTTACAAACGAAGCTCAGATTAATTATTTGTTGCCAATGTACAATTTTCCTCTGACCACATCTCACGAAATGGCTCACCAAATTGGTTTTGCCAGTGAAAGTGAATGTAATTTTATAGGTGTCCTGGCGTCTGTTAAAAACGAAAATCTTTATTACCAATATTCAGGATACAGCTTTACCTTAAGTTATTGTTTAGGAATTTGGAAGCATAAAAATGAAAAGATTTTTAACCAGCTAAAGAAAACTGTTCACGTTGGAATTTTAAAAAACTATAAAGAAAATCAAGATTTCTGGAAAAAATACGACACGTTTATCGACAAAGGTTTTCACTTTCTTTGGGACAATTTCTTAAAAACAAATAACCAAAAAGACGGAATGGAAAGTTATAGTAAGTTCATCGATTTAACGATTAATTATTATCGAGATAAAAACTTTTAATCATTTAGCTACAGATTAAAGAATTAGAAAGGATTTATAAAACATTTCAAAGAGATCAATAAAATCTTTTAATGTGTGGCAAAAAAACTATTTTCAACTGTAACAAAAATGATTTCACTACTACTAATATAAATATGAGCGAAAATCTAGAACAGTCATTTGTTGCGCAGCTGCAGGCAAATCAGAATATAATCCACAAGATTTGTAGATTATATACTGCTGGCGAAGATGCTCATAAAGATCTGTTTCAAGAGATTACCATTCAGCTTTGGAAAGCTTATCCAAAATTTAGAGGCGACAGTAAATTTTCGACTTGGACGTATCGTGTTGCCTTAAATACAGCGATTACCTTATACAGAAAAACCAAAAAAACTATTTCTACCGTAGATTATGAAAATCATCAGCATTTTGTAAAAGATGTTGACTATAATTATGAGGAAGAAGAACAGATAAAACTGATGTATAAAGCAGTTTATCAATTGAATGATATTGAAAAGGCATTAGTTTTTATGTATTTAGAAGACAAAGATTATCAAGAAATAGCTGAAACCCTAGGGATCAGCGAAGTGAATGCGCGTGTGAAAATGAACAGAATTAAGGGGAAACTTAAAAAAATACTAAATCCTTAAAAATTATTATGAAAGAACTGGATTTACTAAAAAAAGACTGGCAAAAGAACACTGCTTCTTTTCAACAAATTTCTGAAACGGAAATTTACAAAATGATTCACAAAAAATCATCGTCTATTGTAAAATGGATTTTGATCATCAGCATTTTGGAAATTTCTTTCTGGACATTTTCAAACTTATTCATCAATACAGATGATGTATTGCGAAAAATGAATCATCCTGAAATTGTAACCGCTTTAGAATTTTTAACGTATTTCAATTATGTTGTAGTATTAATTTTTGTTTACATCTTTTATAAAAATTACAAAACCATTTCGACTACAATAGCCACAAAATCGTTGATGGGTGCTATTTTAAAGACTAGAAAAACGGTTCAATATTATGTTTGGTACAATTTGGGAATGATTGTAATTACAGCAATTCTAAGCTTTTTTATCGCTTTTGTCTACAATCCAGATATGGAGTTTCTTCGAAATAAACTAGCCATGAACGGAAAAGCCATGTTCGTTACAATTGGAATATTATTTCTTGTAATTTTAGGCTTCTTTGGATTGTTCTGGTGTTTCTACAGAGTTATTTACGGAACGCTTTTGAGACGTTTGTATGCGAATTATAAGGAGTTGAAGAAAATAGATTTTTAATCAAAGTTACAAAGTTCAGAGTTACAAAGGGACAAAGCATTTGCAACGTGAAACCTGAAACTTGAAACAAAAAAAAATTAGAAATCTAATACTCCCATTGTCTCAATCTGTTGAGTTCTTCCTGTGCTTTTATTTCTTCTGCTGGAATAACTTTTAAGAATGAAGGGTGTTGTTCGATTGCGTATTCTACTTTTTCTACAATTTGTTCGATGGTATCGTTTTCATAATCAATATCAAGAGGTTCTTTGATGATGAAAGATTGCAGAATTCCTTTTTTCTTTAATCGAAGTCCTTTTTTGTCAAACGAACGGCGGAAACCATCAATTACAATAGGAATAACGATTGGTTTGTGCTGTTTGATGATATGTGCGGTTCCTTTACGAACTGGTTTAAACGATTTGGTAGTTCCTTGCGGAAAAGTAATAACCCAACCATCTGCAAGCGCTATTTTAATATTTTCAGTATCGTTCGGATTTACATCACGTTTTTCTGTAACATCTACTCCTTTTGCCCTCCAGGTTCTCTCTACAGTTATAGCTCCAACATAGGCTAAAATTCTGGGTAATAAACCAGACTGCATAGTTTCTTTGGCGGCAACATAATAAATGTTCATTTTTGGTTGCCATAAATAACCGATATTCTTAATCGTATCCTGACGTCCTGATAAACTGGCATTAAAGACGTGAAACATAGCTACAACGTCTGCAAAATAAGTCTGATGATTGGAAATAAACAAAACATTAGTATCTGGAAGCGTTTTAATAATCTCAGATCCTTCAATCTGCAATTCATTAAAACCTCTATACCTCTTATGGGTCATCGCACCAAGAACTCGGATTAACCATTTCTTGATGAATAATATATGCCCAAAAGGATTTCGCTTAAACAATCCCATAACTAATTTGTCTTATTTTTTGTGAGTTCGCAAACATACAAAAATTATTCTTTTAGCAACACATTTACACAATTTCTACAATTAACACTTATTCAAATGAATATCAAAACGTTAAAAAAACATTATCAAGCTTCTTTTGCAATTGCAGCTTTCAAAACATCTCGCAATTCGTTTAAAATCATTGCTGTGGCTCCCCAAACCACATGATTTTGAATATTAAATGCAGGAACCAAAATATTTGCTCCGTAAGAAGTTGATAATCTGGCTTCGATTATAATCTCATCATTTAAAAAAACAGAAATAGGCAGTTCTATAATTCCGGCTACTTCTCGCACATCGGGATAAAAAGAAAGTTCTTCTTTAGCAATTCCTAAAAACGGATGCACCAAAAAATTGCTTGGCGGAATATACATAGGAGAAAAATGTTTGATTACCTCTATTTTATCGCTCGTAATTCCGATTTCTTCATGTGTTTCTCTAAGTGCTGTGGTTTCAAAATTTAAATCTTCCTTTTCATATTTTCCTCCTGGAAATGCAATCTGAGCCGAATGGACTCCATCATAAGCATTTCTAACGATCAAAACCAGATGTGTTTTTTCCTGTTTTGGATAAAACAGCATCATTACTCCCGCCATTCTAGCGTTTAGTGCTTCGATATCAAGATTTTTTAATCCCACTATACGCTCTTTTGGAGCCATTTTTAAGTGTGATGTCACTGCTGGCAATTCTACTGGAATTATATTGGGAACATATTTCAAAAAGTCTTGAAAATTCATAATCAAAGCTTATTTTTGTATTTTCAAATAAAACATAAATATACTTCAGAAAACGCAGTACCGCAAGTTTTCTAATCTTAAAGCCTAAAAAAATGTACAGCAGAGAAGAATCGCAAAGAATAAAAAGAGAATTTTGGGTAGCTTTTGCCGAAAAATACCCTCGCAAATGGGTGCTTTATGATACCAAAATCAAAGATTTCTCTTTTAAATTTTACGTTGATAATAAAAAGGCACAAGTTTTAATTGACATTGAACACCGAAGCGATGAAAAACGTATTGCTTACTTTGAAAAATTGGAAGCTTTAAAAAATATTCTGGAGGAAGAATTTATTAAGAACCTAGTTTTTGAAAAAAATTACACGCTTGAAAGTGGTAAAAACATCAGCCGAATTTGGGTCGAAAAACTAGAAGTTGGTTTTAGCAATAAAAATACTTGGGATACTATTTTTGATTTTTTCAATGAAAATATGCACGCTCTTGAAATGTTCTATTTAGAGTATGATGAGTTTATTAAGGATGTGGAGAATTAAAGGTTCTGAGGTGCTAAGGTTCTAAGAAACTAAGGTTCTCAGTTTATATAGCAAACCCGACAGGTTTTAAAAACTTGTCGGGTTTATTATTTAAATATGTTTATGATTGAAAAATTAAAGCTCAGAACCTTAGAAGCTTAGCATCTCAGAACCTTTACATCAAACATTAAAAATATTATACACAATAATATGATCGTCGTAATTGATGTAAAGCTGTTTACGGTAATCTTGTTTTTTTCGGGTAATAATTGACAGTTTGCATTCTTTTCCGTCGTTATCTTTACACATAAAAGAATACGTTATATCGGTATCGTTTTCTTCTCTTTCAATATAATCTAAAATGGTGAAAAGCTGAATTTCTTGAGAATAAACTACTATTCTATGTTTATTGGTATCTAAAACAACGGTAAGATTTACCAAATCAAGATTAGACCACTCGCCCCATTTTCCTCTTTCGTTTTTTTCTAGAACGCTAAAGCCTGAAGTCTTAAAATGATAGGACTGACTTTGAGCTTGTTGAAAACCAAATCCTAAAAAAAGTAGTAATATATAAGTGCGTATAGAATTCATAAATTATTTCTTGCCGTCAATTAAAACTCAAATGTAGTCTTTTCTTTGGATGCGACTTCAAATTCGGCTATCATTTGTTGAACAATTTCTTCAACTGGTAAAATTTCGTGAATCAATCCTGCAACTTGTCCAATCTCTAATTCTCCCTCCTCCAAATCGCCTTCAAACATTCCTTTTTTGGCTCTTGCACGCCCTAAAAGCTGTACCAATTCTTCTTTAGAAGGACATTTTTGATACAAGTCTTGAACATCCTGATAAAATTTATTTTTCACCAATCTTACAGGAGCCAACTCTTTCAAAGTCAATTGCGTATCTCCTTCTTTAGTATTAACTATCGTATCTTTAAAATTATTGTGTGCCGAAGATTCTAGAGACGCGGCAAAACGGCTTCCGACCTGAACTCCATCTGCTCCTAAAACCATTGCGGCCAGCATTCCTCTTCCTGTGGCTATTCCGCCCGCAGCGATTAAAGGAATTTGTATTTTTTCCTTTACCATCGGAATTAAAGTCAGCGTAGTAGTTTCTTCACGCCCGTTGTGTCCGCCCGCTTCAAAACCTTCCGCTACGACGGCATCTACACCTGCGTCTTGCGCTTTTAAGGCAAAAACACTGCTACTTACCACATGAACTACTGTAATTCCTTTTTCTTTCAAAAAAGAAGTCCATGTTTTAGGATTTCCTGCCGAAGTAAAAACGATCTTTACTCCTTCTTCAACCACAATACTCATGATTTCTTCAATATTTGGATATAACATCGGAATATTGACACCGAAAGGCTTATCGGTTGCTTTTTTGCATTTCTGAATGTGTTCTCTTAAAACCTCTGGATACATAGAACCCGCTCCAATAAGTCCTAAACCTCCAGCATTACTTACTGCCGAAGCCAATTTGTAACCGCTATTCCAAATCATTCCGCCTTGAATGATTGGATATTTTATATTGAAAAGCTGAGTGATTTTATTCATTAATTTATTGCTTGATTATCTTTCCTGTTTTATGCAGATTATCGGCATCAAAACTATAAATGTACAGTCCGCTTTGAAGCGATTGCAAGGAAAGAACTGGGTTTGAATAATTGATTTTTTCTTCTATTAATTTTTGTCCTAATATAGAATAAATGGTTACTGATGCTGTATTATTTTCATTCAAAAAAGAAAACGAAACTTCATTTTTAACAGGATTTGGATACACGGCAAACGAAACTTCTTCTATAAAACTGTCCACACTTAATGCTGTTCCAAAATTTGGAATTCCATAGCCATAACTATTATCTGGATTAGAACATCTGTCGGCAGAAGCCAAAATCATCTGTCTGATTTCTTTGTTTGTTTTGGATGGAAAAGCTTGCCATAATGAAGCCGCCATTCCTGCCATAATCGGGCATGAGAACGAAGTTCCGCTTGCAGTTCCAATAGTTCCGTTTGCATTCGCAACTACAGCAGAAACGCCTTGAGCCATTACATCTGGCTTTATTCTTCCATCATAACTTGGACCGATAGAACTAGAACTCGTTCTTGTTTTTGCTGCATTTACCGAACCAATTGCTAATACAGAAACAGCATCAGCAGGAGAACCAATATGATTTTCTGGTCTGGTTCCTTCATTTCCGGCAGAAGCCAAAACCAATATTCCTTTGCTAAAAGCAATTTCAGCACCTCTTGAAACAAAATTGGTTGTTCCGTTCATATCGCTATAAATATGATCGTATCTTGGCTCAGTTCTATCGCCAAAATATCCTAAAGAAGAGGTAATAATATCAACTCCTAAAGCGTCTGCTTTTTCGGCTGCTTCTACCCAAAGTGATTCTTCTACTGGATTTTCTACAGCACCTATTTCTGTAATAAATAAGTAGTAAGAAGCATTAGGAGCAGTACCAATAAGGGCGTTTTCTTTGTACCCGCCCATCGTAGAAAGAACCTTGGTGCCATGATCATCACCTGCATAAAAATTATTGCTTCGGTTTGTATAATCGTAACCTCCGAGAATTTTATTATTATTTATAAGATTTTCAAAAGGCTGAGCTGTATTTACACCCGGAAATCCCGCATCTAAAACCGCTATAATTTTTCCTTCTCCAGTATAATTCTGCTGATGTAAAAGATGTCCATTCAACATCTGTATTTGATTGCCCGAATTGCCATAAGAATAATTAGCTGCAGTTTCTAGTTTATTAGCAATTTGACTTGTCTTTGCCGTAGAAGTGCTTTTTGAAGTAGAATTTAAAGTTCTGTCTGCAAACTCCACTTTTGCTACAAAAGACAACACTTTTAAAGCATTAATATTAGCTTGAGTTCCACGAATATGAAGTGCGTTTAGCCATTTAGACTGCGCCATTACCGTAATTCCTGTACTCGATTTAATTTGATTTACATAGGAAGTTTCTAAAGGAGCATCGGTCAAATCTAATGCTATATTTTGATTTGTTCTTCGATCTAAAGCTTTTTGAGAAAGTTCTATTAACGGATTATCATAAAATGATTGAGCATTAGGTTTTCCATTAAAATAAACCCATGCATCTTCTTGCGCAAATACCGCAAACGAAAGGAGTAATAAAAGAAAAGTAAAATTATATCTCATCAGTTTATACTTTTTAAGGATTACTCCCAAATAAAGTATAAAGCTAAGAAATTACTCCCGAACCAACTAATTCATTTTCCAAATACCAAGCAACAAATTGTCCTTCTGTAATAGCAGATTGTGGTTCTTCAAACTCCACATACATTCCGTCTTCAAATTGATGCAAAACGGCTTTTTGCAAAGGCTGACGGTAACGAATTCTCGCCATTACTTCCATTTTTTCTCCTGCATTTAGCGTCATATCTTCTCTAATCCAATGTACTTCAGATTTTCCGACAAAAAGTGCTTTTTTAAACAAACCAGGATGCTGGCTTGACAAACCTGTATAAATAGTATTGGTTTCTACGTCTGTAGCAATTACAAATAACGGATCTGTTGTTCCGCCAACATTCAGACCTTTTCTTTGTCCAACGGTAAAATAATGAGCTCCTTGGTGTTTTCCAACCACTTTGCCCATTGTCGGAAGATAGTCTAACTTTTTAGATTCTAATTTTAATTGCTCTTCCAAAGAAAGTTCAGCTGATTTTTCAACAGCATAAATCGGATCATTTTTGTCAACCTGAACAATTTTACCATCTTTCGGCTGCAATTTTTGCTGTAAAAATTCTGGAAGACGAACTTTTCCAATAAAACATAAACCTTGAGAATCTTTCTTTTCTGCCGTAACCAATTCCATTTCAGCAGCGATTTCGCGTACTTCTGGTTTGGTTAAAGCACCAATTGGAAACAAAGCTTTAGACAATTGTTCTTGAGACAATTGACATAAAAAATAAGATTGGTCTTTATTATTGTCAACTCCAGCAACTAATTGATAAACTGGTTTTCCGTCAACTTCAATTTCACTTTTTTGACAATAGTGTCCCGTAGCCACATAATCTGCACCAAGACTTAAAGCGATTTTCATAAACACATCAAATTTGATTTCGCGATTACAAAGCACGTCAGGATTTGGAGTTCTTCCTTTTTCGTATTCGTTAAACATGTAGTCCACGATTTTTTCTTTGTATTCTTCGCTCAAATCAACAGTTTGAAACGGTATACCAAGTTTTTCAGCAACAAGCAAAGCATCGTTACTGTCTTCTAGCCAAGGACATTCGTTAGAAATAGTAACCGAATCATCATGCCAATTTTTCATAAAAAGGCCAATTACTTCGTATCCCTGCTGCTGCAATAAATAAGCTGCAACACTAGAATCTACTCCACCTGAAAGTCCAACAACTACTCGTTTCATTTTGAAATGTTTAATTTTTAAGGTTGCAAAGGTACACCAAATAGTAGAAAATCTTGCAATGGTTTGCATTAGTTTAAGTAATGCCTAAGTAGATAAAACTTATTGCTTTTTTAAGTACTTTTAATCATACATTTTACGAGTATGAAAAAACATATTTATAGCTTAGTTTTCCTGTTCGTCTTAACGACTTTGAGTGCACAACGATTTAGCGCTTCTCTAGCAAATTATGAAGCTTACAAAGCGTTTAGAGGAAAACCTTTGTCTGATAAATTTTCGAATATCGAATCGGTAAAAGTGATTTACGATCTTCGAAAACAAAAAATGTATTATTTCAACAGCAGTCTTATTCCGCTTCATTATGATTTTGTGGTCAATTATTTAGGCTACAGCCAAGATCTTGAAGTATTCAACAATGAAAATTACAGTGACACCGAAAAAAACAGAGATTTTCTTCTCGGCAATTTAAATCACATCAAAGGAACCGACAAATGGATTTTTGAACTTGCTGCATCCGATCACATGCCCGTTGCATTGATTGAACGTTTTTTTAATATGGTCAAAAAATCCACTTTTATTGGCGAAAAACTCAAATTTTATCTGAACAATCCGGAGATGATGAATTGGTTTCAGCGGGAAGAATTTAAAATTCCGTGTGTGAAATCTGATTATATTTTTGGTGAATTAAAGTATCAAGAAGTTGTTCGCGGCAGCAATATTGGAATTCTCAAGAAATACAAAATCAAAGAATTAGAAAACATAAAACCGAATGCCGACGAAATTATTATTTTGGATGGAACGCCAGATATTCTCCCAAACGTAAGAGGAATTATTGTGAATGAACTTCAGACGCCTTTAAGCCATTTGGTGCTTTTAGGAAAAAACAGAAAGATTCCGATTATGGCTTATACGGATGTTGAAAAAGACAATACTATCAAAAAACTACTTTCTAAAAAAGTAGAGCTAAAAATCGAAGTCGATACTTTTTTCATAAAAGAAACCACAAAAAAGATTCCAATAAAATCTGCTGGTAAAAAGAAAAAACTAACAATTGATAGTTCTGTAACCGAAGTAGTCAGTTTGGCTACAATTCCAAAAAAAGGAGTGAATTACATTGGTTCAAAAGCTCAAAATATGGCGTATCTGATTGCAATTTCAAAAGAGATTCCGTTTCGAACTCCTGAAGATGCGCATGCAATTCCTTTTTATTTTTATACGAAACATATTCAGAGAGCATCTATTTCTCCTTTAATTGCAGAACTTTTAGCAAATCCGCATAAAGATTCTACCGTTTGGATTAATAATCAGTTAAAGAAAATTAGAGATGCGATAAAAAAAGAAAAAGTCGATCCCGCTTTAATTGCCAAACTCAACGAAACTTTCAAAAATGCCAAATTCAAAAATTTCAGATTTCGTTCTTCCACCAACGCCGAAGATTTGGATGATTTCAATGGCGCCGGACTATACGATTCTAAAACTGGAATTTTAGGAGACAGCATTAAAACTTTCGAAAAAGCCATCAAACAAGTCTGGGCAAGCGTTTGGAATGAAGCGTCGTATAACGAAAGAGAACTTTTCGGAATTGACCAGCAAAATATTGCAGTGGGAGTTTTGGTTCATCGCTCATTTCCTGATGAACTCGCAAATGGTGTAATTATTACAAAAAACATTTTTAGGCAAAACTTTCCGGGAATTACCGTTAATGTTCAAAAAGGAGAAAATTCGGTTGTAAAACCAGAAAAAGGTGAAATCTGCGAGCAGTTTGTAGCGTATCATTTTAATGACGGAAAAGACGAAACCGATTTTGATATTGATTACACTTCAAACTCAAATTTAAACAATAATGAACCTTTATTGAGTCGAAAAGAAATGAGCAATCTCTATGATGTCAGCAAAAAAATTGAAAGCAAAATGTATCGCTATTGGCGTAAAAACCAATTTCATCCTGTAGATATTGAGTTTAAAATTGTGGGCGAAAAAAGAGATTTATATATCAAACAGGTTCGTCCATTCAATGATTAAATATTAGACGCGGATTAAACGGATTTACTTCGTAAAGACGCGGATAAAAACTAATTTATATTTTTTAAAAATGAAAAAAATCCGGTTTTATCCGCGACTTCGTGGTAACGAATCCGTTTAATCCGCGTCAAAATATCTGATTTTAAGCTACAATTTTTAAGAAAATTAATAGAAAACTAAAACATCTATTTCGTTGCTTGCGGTATTTATTAAAACAATTCTAAAATCAAAGTCTTCAATTTTAATTTTTTTTTGAATTGATTTTCGAATTACTTCTGAGTTTAAAGAAAAGTTTTCGTCAAGCGGAATTTTTACATCGACAGAATTCAGATATTTTGAAGCTTTTTTATTTACTATAATTGAAGCTGCAATATAAAATCCGATAATGGTAATTTGAAAGAATAACAATAATTCCATCTTTTCAAACGGATACATAATATCCAGAATAGACAACGTAATCGTTGCAAAAAGAAAGATTATGGCATTTACCGTAAATGATTGTGTTCTAAATCGGAGTATGGAAAAAATAGCAAAAAGACCAAAACCAATGCCAACACCGATTTCTATTTTGGTAAAAAGGTAACAAAGCGAAAAAGTACAAAGTCCGACAATAACCATCAACGGATTTATGGTAGCGTTATCTTTTCTGTTAGAGAAAAAATACAAAACTAAAATCGAGAAAAACAACAGTAAAAATCTTCCTAAAATCTCGCTTAAATCCATCTAATTAATGTATTAGTGAAATCAAATTTAAAAAATAGTTTGTCACAAATTTCACTCAACTGTACTAATTTTTATTTACGCATAAAAAAAGCCGTCATTACAGACAGCCTTCGATTATTTTTTCTTTTCTCCTTTTTCAGAAGCTTTGTTTGCATTTTTAGGATCACTCATATTAAGCTCCTTTACCAATTTGCCTTTAGTGTAAAATTGCCAGATTCCAGCTTTTTTACCATTTACAAATTTACCTTTAGAAGCAACTGATTTATCTGAATCATAAAAAACCGCATCGCCGTTGTATTGATCATTTTGGAAGTTTGACTCTTCCAAAAGCGTTCCGTTCTGCCCTATTTTTTTATATGGTCCTTCTTTTAAACCATTTTTATACATCATCTCCTCAGCGATTTGAGCATTTGGATAATAAATAGTTCTTTTGCCTTCTAATTTCCCGTTTTTATAATTCTCAACCGTCATAAGAACTTTAGAAGCTTTGTGGTAATATTTCCACTCGCCTTCACGAGCTTTTCCGATCTCTTTTCCCTCGCTTACTTTATTTTTATTCTGATCGTAAAATATAGTGTACGAACTTCCATCATTGGCACTAAAATCTCTCGTTGCCAAAACATCCCCTTTTTTTGTATCATCAAAAAATTTAAAAACACCTGTTTCTTTCCCGTGATCAAAAGTTCCTTCATAACGCGGACGTTTCGATTCAGTATAAGTGCCTTTCCAAAGTCCGTCTTTTTTTCCGTTAGCGTCGACTTTATTAAAATCCTGCGAAAATCCAAGAGTGCTTATTAAAAGTAAAATCCAAAATTTTTTCATAATTTATTTTTTAGTATAACACTAAAAATCACTTTTTAGTATTGCAAAAGTATAACCATTTTAACTTTTATTTTTAATTAATTATCATAAAAACAATTTTGATTCTGTTTAAGTTTTTTAATGGGATAAAAAATGCAAAAAGAGTTTAAAAACGTAACCTAACACATATAAACAACTAAAAACCAGTAATTTAAAAATATAAAAATCATGTTAAAATATTCTTAATTTTAATAATTGTTTAATTTATTTAAAAAATTGTTAAACAAAATTTCATAACTTAGCTATATCAAACGAAAAAAACAATGTATTATGAAAACAATTACAATGAAATTAATCGCTTTGATAGCGATAATTTCCATCGTCAGTATTTCATGTAACAATGATGACGATAATGCTCCTGAAAAAACCAAAACGATTACTGCAATTGCGAAAGCAAGTCCCGATCTTTCTTCCTTGGTTGCCGCCCTTGAAAAAGCCGATTTGGCTACTACATTAAATTCTTCTGGCAGTTTTACTGTTTTTGCACCTACAAATACGGCTTTCAATGCTTTTTTAACCGCAAATGGATATGCTGATCTTAATGCAGTACCAACTGCGGCCCTAAAAGAATTACTATTAAATCATGTACTGAACATAAAAGTAAAGTCTAGCGAAATCACAACTGGATATGTAAAAACTTTAGCAAAAGGTGGTGCTTCTACTTCTAACACGATAAGTATGTATTTAGAAAAAGGTACAGGAGTTGACATAAATGGAGGCAAAACAAACGGAGGCGCAACAGTTACAATGGCAGATATTGAAGCGTCAAACGGTATTATTCATGTTGTAGATGGCGTAATCGGATTACCAACAATTGTAAATCATGCAATGGCTAATAAAAACTTCACAACATTAGTGGCTGCTTTAACTTATAATCCTTCATCAGGTTTTGCAACTACTCTATCTGGAACAGCAAATTCTCCTTTTACCGTTTTTGCTCCTACCAATGCAGCATTTGCAAGTTTCTTAACAGAAACCGGATTTTCGGGTCTCCCTGCTATTCCTGCCAATGTTTTAGAAACTACTTTAAAATATCATGTTGTTACTGGCGCAAATGTTCAGTCGGCTGCTTTGACAAATGGACAGACAGTTAGTACTTTTGCTGGTCAAAATTTTACAGTTAACCTAACGGGAGGTGCAAAAATCACCGACGCAAGTAATAGGGTAAGTAATATTATAGCAATAGATGTCCAATGTTCAAATGGGATAATTCATGTCATAGACAAGGTTTTATTGCCTAAATTTTAAACCATAAAAAAACCGTCCCGATGTATCGGGACGGTTTTTTTATTTATTTATTGAAAAATTATTTCTTTTTCTTATTCTGAGCTTTTGCTGCTTCTTGCTGTTCCATTACTTCTTGAAGACGCTGCTGAAACTTACTTGGTTTCTTAGGCTCTTTCAATTTGTTTTCTTGAATCTGAGCATGAATTTTCTCGCTATCAACAATATAATTCTTGATAACAAACATAATTCCGATTGTAATTAAGTTTGAAATAAAGTTATACAAACTCAATCCCGCACCATAGCTATTGAAGAAAATTAACATCATTAATGGCGAAACATAAATCATGATTTTCATCATTTTTGCCATATCTGGCATACCTTCTTGCTGAGGAGCAGCCATTTGCTGATCTCCAGAAGTCATTTTCATGTAGAAGAAAATCGCAATCGCTGCCAAAATTGGGAACAAACTGATGTGATCTCCGTACATTGGAATGTTAAATGGTAATTTTATAACTGAGTCAAAAGATGATAAATCGTCTGCCCAAAGGAAACTTTTTTGTCTCAACTCAAATGCTGCAGGGAAAAACTGAAACGACGCGTACATAAAAGGAAGCTGAATCAATGCCGGGATACATCCTGCCATTGGGTTTACGCCTGCTTTGTTGTACAGTTTCATTGTTTCCTGTTGTTTTTTCATTGGGTCTTTTTTATACTTTTCTCCCAATTCATTAATATCAGGTCTTAAAACTTTCATTTTAGCCTGAGACAGGAATGATTTATACGTAATTGGCGACATAGCCAATTTGATGATAATTGTAAAAATGATAATAGCAATTCCTAACGAAAGTCCCATTGTTGTACTCAAGAATCCAAATAACGGAACAAAAATGAATTTGTTAATCCATCCAAAAATTCCCCAACCTAACGGAATAATTTTTTCGAAGTTTTTATCGTAAGCTTTTAATGTTTTGTAATCTGCAGGACCCATATACAAATTCATTTTGTAATCGATCTCTCCATTCGAAAATGCTAAAGGTAAATTTGCTCTAAATTGTTTTGTAAAAACAGTATCGATTTTTTCATCTTTAACTAAGTCGTCAGATTGTAATTTTGAAGTTTCAAATGGTTTTTCTGTAGATAGAATTGTAGTAAAGAAATGCTGTTTGAAAGCTACATAACTTACTTTTTCAGGAGTTTCTTCTTTTCCTTGACCACGGTTATTTACGTAGCTGTATTTTTCATCACCGTATTCATAGTTAATTTCAGCATAACGGTTTTCATAAGAAACGCTTTTTTCGTTTCTGTATGTTTTTAAATCCCATTGCAAATCAACTGGTTTTGCAGAGTTTAAAACTCTGTTCAAACCTTGAGAACGAATATCAAAACCAACTAAATAATCGTTTGGTTTTAAAATATATTTATATTCTAAAAATTCATTAGCTCCAGCTTTCAAACGCATAGATAAAACTTGGTCTGCACCAATTTTTTCTAATGTCGGCTCGAAATACAAATCTTTAGAATTTAGTGTTCTATTATCTGTCGTAAGAAGCTGTAAATTTAAGTTTGAGTTGTTATTTTTAATTAACTCAACTAATTGTCCAGAACCTTTTTTTAATCTTTCGAATTCTTTTAGAGTTGCTTCAACAATATAACCACCTTTATTAGCGATTTTCAATCTTAACTTTTCGTTTTCGATTGTAGTAAAAGCTTCTTTTGCAGAAGGAAGTGTTGCAGAATAAGCAAATCCTCCTAAAGTTTTTTGCAATTGAGCCAATTGAACTGTATCTCCAGGAGTTACAGCCACAGCTGGTAATGACGCAGTTTTAGCTTTATCTGCTTTTGCTTGTGCTTCTTGTTTAGCAACTAATTCTTTCTTGGCTTTTTCTGCAGCGATTTCTTTTTCAGAAGGCTGATTTTGATACATAATCCAAATCAAAATTCCGAATATCAATACAAAACCGATGATCGAATTAAAGTCTAATTTTTTTTCTTCCATTATTTTTAAAAAAAGTTATTCGTTTGAGGCTATTAGTTATTCGTTTAATTTAAATGTTACACCTCTTAGAATATAATTATTATTTTTTATGCGCATTAACTGCAGCAGCCACAAAGTTCACAAAAATCGGGTGCGGATTAGCAACTGTACTTTTGTATTCTGGGTGGTATTGTACACCAATGAAGAATGGGTGGTTTTCAAGCTCTACGATTTCTACTAAACCTGTATCTGGATTAACTCCAGAAGCTTTTAAACCAGCTTTTTGCAATTCATCTGCATATTTATTATTGTACTCGTAACGGTGGCGGTGACGCTCCGAAATAGTTTTTTCTCCGTAAATTTTGTACGCTAAAGTGTTTGGTTTAATATCACATTTCCAAGCACCCAAACGCATTGTTCCTCCTTTATCGGTTACATTTTTCTGCTCTTCCATTAAATTCACAACCGGATGAGGCGTTTTATCGTTCATCTCTGTTGAATTCGCGTCAGCATAACCTAAAATATTTCTCGAATATTCGATAACAGACATTTGCATTCCTAAACAAATTCCGAAGAAAGGAATATTGTTTTCACGAACGAAACGAACTGCTTCGATTTTTCCTTCAATACCTCTTTCGCCAAAACCTGGAGCAACTAAAACTCCATCAAGAGTTCCTAATTTCTCTTCCACATTGTCAGCATTAATATGCTCTGAATGAATAGAAATTACGTTTACTTTAGTTTCGTTTGCTGCACCTGCATGAATGAACGCCTCTAAAATAGATTTGTAACAATCTTGCATTTCTACATATTTACCAACTAAACCAATGTTAACCGTTTGTTTTGGACTTTTTAATCTTTTTAAGAAAGTATTCCAGTTTTTAAGATCTGGAGATGCTTTTTTAGGTAAATCTAATTTCTTTAAAGCCACAACATCTAATCCTTCTTCAAGCATTAAATTTGGAACTTCATATATAGTAGAAGCATCAATTGACTGAATAACTGCTTCTTTTTTCACATTACAGAATAAAGCTAATTTTTGACGTAATTCCTGAGACAATTCGTGCTCAGTTCTACAAACTAAAATATCGGCTTTAATACCGCTCTCCATTAAAGTTTTAACAGAGTGCTGTGTTGGTTTTGTTTTTAATTCACCTGCTGCAGCCAAGTAAGGAACTAAAGTTAAATGAATTACGATTCCGTTATTTTCTCCTAACTCCCAAACCAACTGACGAACAGATTCTATATAAGGTAAAGATTCGATATCACCTACAGTTCCACCAATTTCAGTGATAACAATATCATAATCGCCAGATTTACCTAGCAATTGCATTCTGTCTTTGATTTCGTTTGTGATATGAGGAACAACCTGAACCGTTTTTCCTAAAAATTCTCCTCTTCTTTCTTTTTCAATAACCGAAAGATAAACTCTTCCTGTAGTAACGTTATTAGCCTGAGAAGTAGGAACGTTTAAGAAACGCTCGTAGTGCCCTAAGTCTAAGTCAGTTTCAGCTCCATCATCTGTCACGTAGCATTCTCCGTGCTCATAAGGGTTTAGTGTCCCCGGATCAACGTTAATATACGGATCAAATTTCTGAATAGTAGTACGGTATCCTCTTCCTTGTAACAATTTTGCCAAAGATGCCGCGATAATCCCTTTTCCTAATGAAGAGGTCACACCTCCTGTAACAAAAATATATTTTGTTTGATTCATTCTGTTGTTTGTTTGTAAGTAGTTGTGTAAAAAACTTGGCAAAAGTACAAATTTAATTAGACAATTTGCTAATTAGAAAATTAGAAAATGTGTCAATTAAGAAATTTAAGAAATAGACAAGTGATAATTAAAAAACCATAAATTAAATTCATCTTAAATCGATATTTTGCGTTTATCTCTCTAAAGATTATCTAATTTTCTAATTTTTTCATTATCTAATTTCTTTTATGGTTTCGGATATTGCTTCTTAATATTTCTTATCAATTCTTCCAAACCATTCAACTTTAATTCATAAACCAATTGTAATTGCTGTCCTAATTCTCCTTTTGGAAACCCTTTATTATGGTACCAAACCACGTAATATTCAGGCAAGTCAATTAAATATCTTCCTTCATATTTACCGAAAGGCATTTTGGTGTGCGCTAATTTTATGAGTTGCTTTTTGTCTTGTTCCATTTTATAAAGAAAAAAGAAGCAAGAGAAAAGAACATAGATTCTTCTTCTTGCTTCTCTTTGCAAAGCTATTATTTTTTGCCACAGATTAAAAGGATTTAAATGATTTTCGCCACGAATTCACGAATTTCATTTAAACTAATTCGTGAATTCGCGACGAATAAAAACTTAGCACCTTAGCATCTCAGAACCTTAGCAACTTAGTAGTGCCATCTCACGAAAGCCTCCATCGCCGCATAAGTTGCTAAACCTAATTGATGATACAATTCTGCTGTTTCGCGGTTTCTGTCTTCAGCTCTTTGCCAGAATTCACGTGCGTCAGTTCCTTGGAAAACAACTCCGTCTTTTTGAGACTGGTGTTTAAAAATTCCGTGACGTTTTGCTAAAACTTGATCTGGACTCATCGGAACTGCCATTTCAACTTCGTCAATTCCCCATTCTTGCCAAGCTCCACGGTACAACCATAACCAACAGTCGTTCATGAATTCTTTTGGTTTTAAAACTTTTACTGCTTCAAAAATAGCATCCAAACAAACTTTGTGTGTTCCGTGTGGATCTGCTAAATCTCCAGCTGCGTAAATCTGGTGTGGCTTAATTTTCTCAATTAAATCAACCGTCAATTGAATATCTTCTGGCCCGATTGGTTTTTTCTCGATTGTCCCTGTTTCATAGAAAGGCAATTCCATAAAGTGAATCTGCTCGTCTGGAAGACCAACAAAATAACTCGTAGCTCTCGCCTCGCCTTTTCTAATTAAACCTTTAATATAACGTACTTCAGGAATATCAATTTCACTATTCTTTTTATTCTCTAAGAAAGCTTCTGCTTTTTTGTAAATATCGTCTGCTTCTGGGCTTTTGATTCCGAATTTTTCGTTGTAATCAATCACGAATCTTGCAAAACGTAATGCTTCATCATCTGCAACAGCAATATTTCCAGAAGTTTGGTACGCAACATGCACTTCATGCCCTTGCTCTTGCAAACGCATAAAAGTCCCTCCCATACTGATAATATCGTCATCTGGGTGTGGAGAGAAAATCAACACACGTTTTTTAGCTGGCTCTGCTCTTTCCGGACGGTTTGAATCGTCTGCATTTGGTTTTCCGCCTGGCCAACCTGTAATTGTATTTTGTAATTTATTGAAAATTTTAATATTAGTGTCGTAAGCTGGACCAGAATCTGCTAACAAATCGCTCATACCATTTTCAATATAATCGGCATCTGTAAGCATTAAAATTGGTTTTTTAAGATCTAATGCCAATCCTAAAACCGCTTTACGAGTTAATTTATCAGTCCAAACGATTTTTTCAACTAACCAAGGTTTATTAACTCTTGTTAATTTTGAAGATGCTTCTTTATCTAAAATAAAAACGGCATTATCGTGCTCTTGCAAAAATGAAGCGGGAACTCTGTTTGTAACTTCATCTTCAACAGATCTTTTCACGATATTTGCTTTTCCTTCACCCCAAGCCAATAAGATTACTCTTTTTGCTTCCATGATTTTCTTTACTCCAAGCGTAATTGCAGTTCTTGGCGTATTATTCAAACCATAAAAATCTTTACTTGCCGCAACTCTTGTAATATGATCTAAAGCCACCAAACGTGTTTTAGAGTTTTGAAGCGAACCAGATTCGTTAAAACCAATATGTCCGTTACCTCCAATTCCAAGAATCTGAAGATCAATTCCGCCTAAAGCTTCAATTTTAGCTTCATATTCGTGGCAGTAATCTGCAATTTGCTCTTTTGTCAAAAGTCCGTCTGGCACGTGAGCGTTTTCAGGCAAGATATCGACGTGATCAAACAAAAGTTCTTTCATGAAACGAACATAACTGTTGATTGAATTCGGCTCCATTGGATAGTATTCATCCAAATTAAAACTGATTACATTTTTGAAACTCAAACCATCTTCTTTGTGCAAACGCACTAATTCAGAATACAATCCTTTTGGAGAAGAACCAGTTGCCAAACCAAGAATACAAGGTTTTCCTTCTTTTTGCTTTTCTCTAATTAAAGTCGCAATTTCTTGTGCTACTTCTTTTGAAGCATCAGTTGAGTTTTCAAAAACAACTGTATTGATGTTTTCGAAGCGTTTTTCGAAACCTGTTGCTTTGTCGATTTTACTTTTTAACATGATATCTTAATTTTTATTTTGTTGAAATTTCAATTTTTAACATTTCTGGCATATAACTTTAAAAACTATTAATCAAAGCCATCTCCTAAAAATCACATAACTAAAACACTATCAAACACATAAAGATACTTACTTTTTCTTTTATGGTCAAAAATCATATCGATACAATTACTTTTGTTTAAACTGACTTCTTATTGTATTTTATACTATCAATCAAAACTGCAATTTCGAAGCAGTGTTTTGCGTTTTTTTTGCAAATATAGGCAATATTAAAATTCGAATGCGAAAAATATATCTTTTTTTTGCAATTTTTTTGAAACAAAATCCTATTTCTGCAAAAATATTTCAAGATTAAAAAAAATAATTCCATAAAAAAACCATCAGTTTCCTGATGGTTTTTACATAATATATAATTTTAAAAGCTTATTTCCAGTTAAAAGAAATTTTCTTCTCTATTTCATTGCTTAAGCTTAAGAATACTGGACATGTCATTGCAGCGCGCTCTAAGATAGTTCTGCTTTTTTCGTCGGCAACACCTTGCATCTCAAATACAATTTCGATTGCTCCAATTCTTCTTGGTTCTGCGTTCATAATTTTGGTTACTTCTGCAGTAGAACCAATAAAATCCACTTCCATATCACGAGCTTTAATTCCCATAATTGTCATCATGCAGCTTGCTAAAGCATTGGCAACTGTATCTGTTGGAGAAAATGCTTCTCCTTTTCCGTTATTATCCAATGGCGCATCAGAAATGATTTCGCTTCCTGACTGCACGTGAATTGAACTTGTTCTTAAATCTCCTAAATAGGTTACTTTTGATGTCATTAATTTGCTACTTTTAAAGTTAAATCGCTATCGTAATATAAAATGTACACTCCTTTATTAGCGTGTCCGCCATCTTCTTTTCTATAATATTGAAATTTATTATCTACTTGCTGAGTGGTCATTAAATCGGCTGTTTCCTGAAATGTTTTTCCTTGCACCAAACGCATCATCGTATCAAACGTAACGTCAAAACCTCTGGTCGCATACGTTGTTGGATTTGCTTTATTTTTAAGACTGTACTGTTTTTCATAAATCAAAACTGGCTGTTCGTCACTTTCGCGAGTTACAGAAGGATACATCAATTTCAATTTCACCAAATTCTCAAAGCTGATTTCATCTGTATCCAAAGTACTGTTTGGCTCTAAAATTACCAATTGAACCTGACATGTTTTCTGAGAATCCAACAACGCTTTTATTGTAGCTTTAACCATGGCTGTATTGCCTGTTTCCATCACAACATAATTCATACGATTTGGCATCAACAGACTTTTTAAATTAGCAGCATCCAAACCTCCCGTTTCTGTCAAAGTAGCAAAAGCAACTCCTCTTTGGTTTTGTTTGATGTAATTGATAACCGACTCTTTTTTCTTATCTACTACCGCTACAATATTTCCGTTTTTAGAACGCATAAAATCAAAAACTGCATTTCTGATAACGTCACTTGAAGGTACTGTTTGATACAAATTGTTAATCGGATTCGCGCTGTCTTTTGATAACGGTGAAATTACCGGAACGTCATTAGAAAGAAGCATATTTGCTGTTGTTTCTGCATTATTCTGATAAAATGGTCCAATTACAGCATCTGCATCTTGAAGTTTAGAAAGTAAACCTACCACATTTGAAGTAGTTTTAGTTTCCTGTGAATCATAAATAGAAACATCAATTGGCAGTTTTAATGTCTTGGCTGAATCAATCGCCATCATGGCTCCAGAATAAAAATCTAAAGTCATGTTTAAGAACTTATCATTTTTAATTCTGTTTGCCGTTCCCGCAGTATCGCTTTGAACTTTTGCTAAATTAAAAGGAAGCAACAAAACTACTTTTTTGCGTTCGTTTGTTTTCTTCTTAGTCAGAGCCACCACTTCAGCATTATTTTCTTCAGATTCTACTCTGTCTACAATTTTAATACCGCCACCAGAACTTACGACAGGTTTGTCATTAGTAGTTCCAATTGGTTTATCTGCAACAACAATTGGAGCCGGAGCTAAATATCCTGTTGGAACCTTAATAACCATTCCTTCCTTTACTCCTTCAGAAAGTGAAGGATTCAAAGCTGTTAATTCTTCCTGAGACAAATGAAACGTTCTTCCTAAACTATAAAAAGTCTCTTTTGGTTTCACTTGGTAATCCATATAAGAAACTGCTTTTTTAGAAGTTTCCGCAGGTTTTTTATTTTCAGTAGGTTTTGCAGTTTCTACTGGAGCACTCGCCGTTTTTGGAGCCGTTCCTTTAATTGTTAAACGGTATCCGACAGGCAAATTCGAAACAATTTCGGGATTGCGTTTTTCCAATTCGTCAACCGTCATATTGTACTGTTTTGCAATTCCAAATTTGGTTTCTTTTGCCTGAACATCATGGTAAACATATTTTTCAGCACCTTTTTCTTTAGCAGGTTTTGCGGTTGCTTTTGGAGCAGATCCTTTTGCCGGAATAACCAGTTTTTGTCCAATTTGAACGCCTGTTTTCTCCAAAGTAGGATTTGCCGCTTTTAAAGCTTCCTCTGAAATTCCGTATTTGTGCGTAATGCTATAAAACGTTTCTTTTGGTTGCACTTCATGAATAATTTCTTTCCCTGAAGCCGTTTTAGTTTCAGAAACATCTTTTTTTGCTTCACCTGATTTCGTCGGAATCAATAAAACAGAATTCGGCACCAATCCAGTTCTTGCGTCTGGATTGAGCTGGTAAATATCATAAGGCGTTACCTTAAATTTTTGTGCAATCTGATTAATCGTCTCACCGCTCGATACTTTGTATTTCACCACTTTTTCTTGCGAAAATGCGGTTGAAGTTATAAAAAATACGAGAGACAATACTGTTAAATAATATTTCATAATAAGGCTTAAAACAATTTAATTTCTAATTCTAAAATAAGTTACAATTTCACTAAAAGCAAAATTCGCGCCGTTTGTTTTATTGCTGTAAAATTTACCTCAGATCGATTTCTACTTTAGCAATAATGATTTCTTTATATAACTCATCTTCTTCTTTTTTCTTGCATTTGTAAAGCACTTCTTCCATGTTTTCGAACTTATCGGCGTAAACATAATACGAAAGGCTGTTGATGTTGAAAAAGAAGCTAGCGTTAAATTCGCCAGAATCAATGAGTTTCATAATAAACCTATCTCGGTCAACCGCGCCTGTAAATATACCTAAAACTAAGTAATACCCGTTTGAAACTTCTTTAAGATTATCATAAACTTCCACTTTTACGGTTTTATCAGTCCTTAACGGATTGTATTTCAATTCTTGTTTCATTTCTTCCAAAGAAATAGTTTTTGAATTTTCTCCCGAATTATTCTTTTTCTGTTTTTTGATCGCTTCATCCTGATATTTTTTCAGTTTAACCAAAGCCAGTTTATCATCAAATTTTCGCGCTTCCATGCTATAATAAGAAGCTTTGCTAATATGTCTTTTTACTTCAATTTTCTTCTGAGTATCCAAAGAATCGATTTTAGCAATTAAAAGCTGATTCTGTTTGTCGCCTTCTTCCTGCTCAATTTTATATCTTTTAATTTCTTCTAAAGACAAACGCTGCTGTAAAGAAGCGGTGTTGTTATTTTTTTCGCTTTCGCGGATTTTCCTCTTATATTCTTGATTTTCCTCAACAGCAATTTTTTCGACTTTATTCATCAAACCAGTATACACTTTTCTGTTTTCGGCCAATTCTTTTTTTAGCTGAGATGATAATTCATTGGTTTTATTGATTCCTTCAGAAGATTGTTTTTCAAGTCTTTTAGATTCTTCTACATTCAAAATATCCATTCGTTTTAATTCCTTCAAATCATTATTCATTGCAGCTACAAGCGAATCTAATTTTGCCATTAAAACGTCTTGAACATTTTTATTCGCTTCTAAAACCAAACGCAGTTTTTCAACCGAATTTTCTTTAGAACCATTCATATCGTTCAGATTCACTTTCAGATCATTAATTTTTATAATTTTTTGATTCATTTCTTTCTGAACCACCAAACGATCTTTCAAATCTTCAATTTCTACCGTTTTAGCTTTTGTTTTTTCAACTACAACTTGTTTTTCGGCTAGAGCCAACATCAGTTCTTCGCTTTCATTTGCGGGTTTAATTGCTGCAGTGTTAATAGCCAATTTGTTTCCAACAATTAATCCGTTTACGATTTCAGGATTTTGCGATTCTAATTGGTCAATTGAAATTCCGTATTTCTTGGCAATCGAAAATTTAGTTTCTTTAGGTTCAACCACATGAAAAACCGTTTCCTGATTAATTACACGAACTCTTCCGTCTAAAGTTTTTCTTTTGTTCGGAATCGAAATCGTCTGACCAACCTGTAATCCGTTAATTAAAATTTCTTTATTTAAATTTTCTAAATCCTGAACCGAAACATTGTATTGTCTCGCAATGCTGAATAAAGATTCTTTTGCCACAACTTGATGTGTAACTTTTGAAGAACTCGAAATTTCTGTTTTTGTATTTTTATCTGAATTCTGAGGAATAATCAACTCTTGGCCTATTTGAAGTCCGCCAGCAAGAATTTCCTGATTTGCATCTTGAATGGCTTCTACCGAAATATGGTACTGCTTCGAAAGTCCGAAGAGTGTTTCTTTTGGTTGAACAACATGTTTCAATTGTGTGTTTTGACTCGCAACTATTTCAGTATGAACGGGAATCTTTAGAATTTGATTTTCCTTAATGCCTTTTTGAGATTCTGGATTAAGTTTGTAAATCTCATCAATGGAAACCTTATACTTTTGGGCAATAAAATAAGCGGTTTCTCCTTTTTGAATTTGATATTCAATAATTGAATCTTGTGCAATTATTTTGTTAAAAGACAGAATAAACACAAGAGAAATCGTTAAAAACTCTCTCATAAATAGTAGGTTATAAAAATTAGGGCTTTACAAATGTAACTTAATTTTAAAAAAATACTACTATTCTCCATAGGTTTGTTACAACTTAGGACACTAAAAAGTTTTGCATTCAAAAATTAAAACTGTCATTTGTTTGTAAACAAAAAAATGCCCACCAAAGTGAGCATTTTTATATAATTATAAAGCAGTATTTTTATTCCCACTCAATTGTTGCAGGTGGTTTTGAACTAATATCGTAAACAACACGATTCACACCTTTTACTTTATTAATAATGTCGTTTGACACTTTCATCAAGAAATCGTAAGGTAAGTGAACCCAGTCAGCCGTCATACCGTCTGTAGATTCTACCGCTCTAAGCGCTACTACTTTTTCGTAAGTACGCTCATCACCCATTACACCAACAGAGTTTACAGGAAGCAAAATTGCGCCCGCCTGCCAAACTTTATCGTATAATCCCCAAGATTTTAATCCTTCGATGAAAACAGAATCAACGTCTTGTAAAATTTGAACTTTCTCTGGAGTAATATCTCCTAAAATTCTAATTGATAATCCTGGTCCTGGGAAAGGGTGTCTTCCTAATAATTCTGGGTCTATTCCTAATGTAGCTCCAACTCTTCTTACTTCGTCTTTGAAAAGCATTCTTAGCGGTTCTACAATTTTCAATTTCATATAATCTGGCAATCCACCAACGTTGTGGTGCGATTTGATTGTAGCAGAAGGTCCTTTTACCGAAACAGACTCAATTACGTCTGGGTAAATTGTTCCTTGCGCCAACCATTTTACGTCTTCCAAAAGGTGCGATTCATCATCAAAAACTTCGATAAATACACGCCCGATTGTTTTACGTTTGGTTTCAGGATCGCTGATTCCGGCTAATTCACCAAGAAAACGATCACCAGCATCTACACCTTTTACATTTAATCCCATTCCTTTGTATTGATCTAACACATTTTGGAATTCGTTTTTACGTAAAAGTCCGTTGTTTACGAAGATGCAATATAAATTTTGTCCGATTGCTTTATTTAATAAAACTGCTGCTACAGTAGAATCTACTCCACCAGAAAGACCAAGAACTACTTTATCGTTTCCTAGTTTTTCTTTCAATTCTGCTACCATTTCGTCAACGAAAGCATTTGGAGTAAAGTTTTGAGGAACTTCAGCAATTTTCACTAAGAAGTTTTCCAACATCTTTTTCCCGTCAGTTGAATGATACACTTCTGGATGATATTGGATTGCATACGTAGTTTCGCCTTCAATTTTGTAAGCTGCATATTCTACATCATGTGTACTTGCCAATTTCACCGCATTTGTTGGTAAAGCTTTGATACTGTCACTATGAGACATCCAAACCTGGCTATTTTCTGAAACTCCTTCAAAGAAAGTTTCGCCTTCTTTAATATAAGATAAATTTGCTCTACCGTATTCTCTTGTGTTTGAAGCAGCTACTTCTCCACCACTAAAGTGTGCTAAATATTGTGCTCCGTAACAAACAGCAAGTAAAGGCATTTTACCTCTAATTTGCGATAAATCAGGATGTGGCGCGTCTTCTCCACGAACAGAGAAAGGGCTTCCTCCTAAAATTACGGCTTTATAACTTGATAAATCACTTGGAATGTGATTGTAAGGAAAAATTTCGCAGAATATATTTAATTCGCGAACTCTACGCGCAATAAGCTGAGTATATTGCGATCCGAAATCTAAAATAAGTACGTTGTGTTGCATGCGCAAAAATACTTTTTATATTCGAAAAGTAAAAATCGGAAGTATGAAAAAAATTTTTTTTTTTCATACTTCCGATTTTAGGTTCAAAGTGACAAAGTAACAAAGGTTCAGAGGTAAAATTAAAAGGCATTAACCTTTGTCACTTTGAGCCTTTGTAACTTTGTCACTCTAAAGAAATCCATTTTCTAAAAAACTTCGTAATTAGGAAAAACAATTTTAATTAACCCTAAAAATCAAAGTTTCATTTTTCATTTTTCATTTTTCACTTTGTCACTTTGCAACTTTGTAACTTTGTAACTTTGTAACTAAAAATCAAACATGAAATCAAAACTCATTGCCCTGACAGCTTTTCTTTCAGTCTTTTTTTCTTCTTGTAATGCTGTCGATGAATTATTGACTTTTACAATTTCGAATAATGCTTCGATTAAAATTCAAAGCACTTCGCCAATCAATCTGCCCTCAGAGATTATTACACCAGAAGTTACAACCAATTCTTCGGCTGAATTTGAAAACAATAAAACAAAAGCTAGTTTAGTAAAAGATGTAAAAATCAGATCGCTGAAATTATCGATTATAGATCCTTTAGATAAGACTTTTACATTTTTAAAATCGATTCATCTTTATATTTCTACAGCCAATTCAGAAGAAATTGAATTAGCTTATCAAGACAATATTAATGTCTCAAGCAACACAATCGATTTAATTTGCACCGATAATAGATTGGACGAATATATTAAAGCGGATAGCTACAAAATAAGAACTAAAGTGACTTTGAAAGAGACTTTAACTAAAGATGTAACGGTAAAAGCAGAAATGAAGTTTAAAGTTACTGCGGATCCATTTTAGTCTAAGGTACTAAGGTACTAAGGTGCTAAGCTACTGAGTTGCTAAGAAAAAACTTAGAACCTTAGAAGCTTAGCATCTTAGTAGCTTTTAAAATCACTCTTTCGTTACGACAATAGACGCCTTAAAACCTGCGGCAAGATTATCCCAGTAATCATTTGTAACGAGATTGCCTTTATCGTCATAGACTTGTATTTCTGCGGTATTTCCTCCTAAAGTACCTATATTTAAGGCTTCGAAATCTAATTTATTAAAACCTTGGGCAAGATTAATTTTTACTTGCTGAAAATTAGAATCTAATAAAATTCTATCGCGAATTACAGCATCATTTGACGATACTTTTACTAAATCACCGTCGATAGCGCCAAAGTCTCGGAACTTCACTATAAAAAATTCAGATTTCGTTTTAAAATCACCTAGCGAAATATTTCTCTTTACCAAAACACCACGGCCTTCTCTCAATCCGGCATCTTTCAAAGATTTATCCAAATCTTTTTCCATTTTTGCTACGTATCGATCTCCTGGATTAGCAAAATCTGTTTCGGTAGACATGGTAAATGTGCTTTTCTCCTCTCCAATCTGAAATTTTGATTTTGGAGTTATCGTTGTGTTTTCAAAAACGTTTGGAGTTTTTATACTTGGAATATCGAGACTATTTGCCTGCGGATCTTTTACGTCAGGAATTGGAGTCTTTTTAGGCTTTGCAGTAAACTTCCCCCCAGGAATAGTCTTGAATTTAGAATTAAATTCGACTTGGGCTGACACTGACATTGCAGTAAAAAACAATATGAAAAATAAAATGTGCTTCATTGAAAAAAGTATTATCGAAATCGGCTTTTATAATTAATTTAACCAAAAGTCCTCCTTCACAAAAATAGTATAATTTAATTAGGCTTCACAACTTTAGGAGTTTTATAACATATAATTAAGCTAATTTTTGGAATCAAAAAACCTGCCAAAAGATGGTTTTCTGCGAAAAATTAAATTCCAAATTTTAAATTCCAAAATCCAAAACTGAATATTCTATTTGGTGTTGAAAATCAAATTTGCATTCGCCTATATTTAAACTAAAAAAAATCAGTTTTTATCTGCGTTTTGCATTAGCAAATCCGTCTCATCTGCGTTCTATTCCAACATTTTGAAAATCAGCAGATTTTTCTTAACTTCAAGGCTTTAATTCGCATTTATAAAATCATACAAAATGGATTATATAGATTATTACAAAGTACTAGATGTAACGAAATCTGCAACTGAAGCAGATATCAAAAAAGCATATAGAAAACTGGCTAGAAAATATCATCCCGATTTGAACCCGAATGATAAAGAAGCCGAAAAAAAATTTAAAGAAATTAATGAGGCAAACGAAGTTTTAAGCAATCCGGAAAACCGAAAAAAATACGACAAATACGGAAAAGACTGGAAACATGCCGACGAATTTGAAAAAGCCGGTTACGATCCGAATCAGCAACAAAACAGACAAAGCGGTTCGCAATATTCTGGAGGCGATTTCTCTGGTTTTGGTGGAGATTTTTCTGGAAGCGATTTTTCAGAATTCTTCAATTCGATGTATGGTAGCGGAAGAAGCAGATCACAATCCAAATATAGAGGTCAGGATTTTAATGCCGAACTAGAACTAGATCTTAAATCTGCTTATACTACGCACAAACAAAATTTAACGGTTAACGGAAAAAACATCCGAATTACGATTCCAGCTGGTGTTGAAAACGGACAGATTATAAAAATTCCAAATCATGGCGGACCTGGTGTAAACGGCGGCCCAAACGGCGATTTGTATATTACTTTTAATATCTCGAATAATTCCGATTTTAAGCGTGAAGGAAATAATTTGTATGCCGATGCTCCAATTGATTTATACACGGCTGTTTTAGGCGGAGAAACCTACATCAATACTTTTGATGGAAAAGTAAAAATTAAAGTCCCAGCAGAAACTCAGCCTGGAACTAAGGTAAAATTGAAAGGAAAAGGATTTCCTGTTTATAAAAAAGAAAATCAGTTTGGCGATTTGTACATCGCGTACACCATAAAAATTCCAACGAATCTGTCGGACAAAGAAAAAGAGTTATTTGAAGAATTAGCAAAACTAAGAAAGTCATGAAAAACAGAAATTTAATCCAGATAAAACAGTTTTGTTTGTACCACGAAATTGAAAATACTTTTATAACCGAACTTCACAATTTTGGTTTGATTCATATTATTGCAGAAGAAAATGACGAATTTCTAGAACCCGAACAATTGCCAACGATAGAAAAAATGATTCGTATGCATTATGATCTCAAAATTAATCTCGAAGGAATCGACGCCATTGCAAATCTTTTGAATAAAATTGAAGTCTTACAGCAAAACTTAAATACGGTACAGAATAAGCTTCGCCTTTACGAAGAAAAACATTCCGAATAACAAATTAATATCACAAAAAAGCTTGAATTTCTGAATTGATTTCAAGCTTTTTTTAATCCCTTTCAGCAGCATAATTCTTAAATTGCAGCATCTTAATTAACCTGAATTTGCTTTTTAAAACCATATAGACAAATTCGCAAAAATTATAAAAATGAAAAGAGAAAACATCTTAACCGGATCTCCGTGGGAAGACAAAATGGGATATTGCCGAGCGGTACGAATTGGCAACATCGTTGAAGTTTCTGGAACTGTAGCCATTGTTGACGGCGATAAAGTAAAAGCTGATGACGCTTATGCGCAAACCTATAATATTTTGGAGCGAGTTGAAAAAGTTTTAGAAGATTTAAATGTTGGGATGAAAGATGTTATTAGAACTAGAATTTTCACTACTGATGTTTCTACTTTTGAAGAAGTGGCAAGAGCGCATTCTGCTTTTTTTAAAGATATAAAACCAACAACAGGATTTTATGAAATTAGTAAGCTGGTTGCTCCAGAATACTTGGTTGAAATAGAATTTACTGCTGTTGTTCAGTAATTTTTTTTTTGCCACGAACTTCACGAATTGCACTAATTTTTTCTTTTTTGCCACAGATTAAAAGAATTTTAAAAGATTTCTTTTTTTTATTTTTAAAATTAAAACATATTAATTCGTGAAAATTGGTGAAATTCGTGGCAAACTATTTTTAGCAATCCTAAATGACTTCCCTAAATCCAAAACAATTGCTGCTCGATATTCCTAAATGGATTATTATTTGTGCATTGATAGGATTTCTTTCTGGCTCGGCTTCTGCGTTTTTCTTAATTTCTTTAGATTGGGTTACGCAATTTAGGATTCAGCATGAATGGATTGTCTGGCTCTTGCCTTTCGGCGGATTTCTGGTTGGTTTGAGTTATTATTATTGGGGAGAATCTGTTGTAAAAGGAAACAATCTTTTACTGGAAGAATACGAAAATCCTAAAAAAGTTATTCCGTTTAAAATGGCGCCTTTAGTTCTTTTAGGTACTTTGCTGACTCATTTATTTGGTGGATCGGCGGGCCGTGAAGGAACTGCGGTACAAATGGGAGGTGCAATTGCAGATCAGTTTACAAAGCTTTTTAAATTGGATAATGCACAACGCAGAATTTTAATCATTCTCGGAATCAGCGCAGGTTTTGCTTCTGTTTTCGGAACTCCTTTGGCTGGTGCAATTTTCGCTTTGGAAGTTTTGTATTTCAGTAAAATCAATTTTAAAAGTATTGTACTTTCTTTTCTAGTCGCATATTGCGCTTATTTTACTGTAGAATTTTGGAAAATAAAACACACACATTATAGTATTCCAATAATTCCAGAACTCAATTTAAACAACGTTTTTTATACCATTATTGTAGGTCTTCTTTCTGGATTTGCTGCTTTATTATTTTCGCGTAGCACTCACTTTTGGGGTTCGCTTTTTTCAAAAAACATTAAATATCCTCCGCTTCGTCCTGTAATTGGCGGAGTTGTTTTAGCGATTGCCATTGCTGGTTTAGGTTTTACTAAATTCGCTGGTTTGGGCGTTCCCGTTATTGTCGATTCCTTTTCAAATCCGAATCCGTGGTACGATTTTCTGCTTAAAATATTATTTACCGGATTTACTTTAGGAGCTGGTTTTAAAGGTGGAGAAGTGACTCCTTTATTTTTTGTTGGCGCGACTTTAGGCAGCGCTTTGTCTACTGTCATTCCAATGCCGATTGCTCTTTTAGCTGGAATCGGATTTGTGGCCGTTTTCTCTGGCGCGACCCACACTCCTATTGCCTGTACCGTTATGGGAATGGAATTATTCGGAATTGCTCCTGGAATCTTTATCGCAATTGCCTGTATCATTGCGTATTTTTCTTCTGGTTCGGTTGGAATTTACAAATCTCAAATTGTCAAAGGTGCGAAGCACAAGTTATATCAGAAATTTTATAAAAAAGAACTTCAGGATTTATAAAAAATAAAAATCCAAATTTTAAATTCCAATATTTTATTTCGAAGCTTCAGCAGCAAATTCCAATATTTTTAAATTCCAAATTCCAATTAATATATGTGTTTCGTTCCTACGGAACTCAAACAAAAAAAATCCGCGTAAATCAGTGTTTTCGCTTAGCGAATCTGTGTCATCTGCATGCTAATTACATACAACAATTCAAAACCCAAATTCCATAATAGAACTGAACACTAAACAATCTGAACACTGATTACTTAAAAAATCTGACCACTAACGACTGAGATAAAAATATTTTCAGCATTACATTAAAAACTGTAAATTCGCACACTATGAAAATACAAGATATTCAAGCGATTCAATCATTACTCGCTACCCCGAAGAAAATTGTCATAATTCCACACAGAGGACCAGATGGCGACGCGATGGGATCTACGCTGGGTTTATACCATTTTTTAATAAAAAACAATCATCAGGCAACAGTAATTGCACCGAATGATTTCCCTAATTTTTTAGCTTGGCTTCCAGGATCTGAAACTGTAAAAATATTCGAAAAAGAAACTGAAATCTGTACGCAGCTTTTAGAAGAAGCTGAAATTATTTTTACGCTTGATTTTAATGCTTTTCATCGTACAGGAGAAATGATGGAGAATGCTTTAGCAAAACTGAATGCTACTTTTATCATGATCGATCATCATCAAAAACCTGATGATTACGCAGCATACACTTATTCAGACACTTCATACGGATCGACTTGTGAAATGGTTTACAACTTTATCACTTTCTTAAATAAAAAAGAAGATATCGATAAAGACATTGCAACTTGCATCTACACGGGAATTCTAACTGATTCTGGTTCGTTTCGTTTTCCAGGAACAACAGGAAATACGCATAGAATCATAGCAGAATTAATTGATTTAGGAGTAGAAAATACGCAGATTCCTGTTTTACTTTTCGATAATAGTTCTTTCAGCAGATTGCAGCTATTAGGTCGCGCTTTGCAAAATATGAAGATCCTCGAAGATCATAAAACTTCGTATATGACGTTAACACAAGATGAGCTAGATTCTTTTAATTACGTTAAAGGTGATACCGAAGGAATTGTTAATTATGGTTTAAGTATAAAAGATATTGTTTTTACTGCTATTTTTATCGAAAATAAAGAAGAAGGCATTATCAAAATTTCTTTCCGTTCGCAAGGAGGATTTGATGTAAATCAGTTTGCTCGAGATCATTTTAACGGCGGCGGACATAGTAATGCTGCTGGAGGAAGATCGGAAGTTTCGATGGAAGAGACAGTGAATAAATTTGAAGATTTAGTAAAAAAACTAAAATTATAGTCCAAATCATGAATTACCTAAAACTTAGCATTTACACTTTGCTTTTTGCTGTTTTATCAATCAGCTGTAAGCATCCTGAAGAAGCCAGAAGACCAATCTCTAGTGCTTCGGGAACATTCATGAAGAAATCGGCTGACCGAAACAAGAAATTAGTGGCAAATGAAGAAGATGTCATCAAAAGAATAATAAAAAGCAATCCGAAAGTAAAGTACTATGCCACTCCAAAAGGTTATTGGTTCTACTATGAAGAAAAAAATGCAGCCGAAACTTTAGCTCCAAGAAAAGGTGATATCGCCTACTTTAACATGGAAGTAAAAGATATTAAAGGCAATGTTATTTACTCTGAATCTGATCTTGGTCCGCAAACCTATTATGTCGACAAACAAGACATTATGATGGGACTTCGTGACGGAATTAAAAGAATGCACAAGAATGAAACCGTTACCTTTTTATTTCCATCGCACATGGCATACGGCTATCATGGAGATAACAAAAAAATTGGAACAAACGAATCTTTAATCGTAACGGTAACGCTTAGAAATTTTGTTCCAGATCCAGCTGCACCAACTGCAAAACCTGCAGCGCAGCCATCACAAGCTGTTACACCAAAATCTACCGTTACACCAAAACCTGCTGTTGCAAAACCTGCAGCACCAGCTAAAAAAGACACATTAACTCAATAAAACAATATCTTAAAATGAAAAAGAGTATTTTATTATTACTAATAGCCGTAAGCTCATTTTATTCTTGTAAAAACGATCACAGTAATCTGCCAGATGGTTTATATGCCGATATCGAAACTAACAAAGGTCATATCATTGTAGAACTTGATTACAAAAAAGCGCCTATTACAGTTGCCAACTTTGTAACACTTGCCGAAGGTAAAAATGAATTTGTTATGCATCAAAACCTAAAAAATAAACCTTTTTTTGATGGTTTAAAATTTCATAGAGTTATCGAAAGTTTTATGATTCAGACTGGAGATCCATTAGGAACGGGTTCTGGAGATACTGGCTATAAATTTAAAGATGAATTCTCAGACTTAAAATTTGATAAAGCTGGAGTTTTAGCTATGGCAAATAACGGACCTGGAACCAATAGCAGCCAATTTTTCATTACGCATGTTGAAACTCCTTGGTTGGACGGAAAACATACTATTTTTGGTCATGTTGTAGACGCAAAAGATCAAGAAGTAGTAAACAAGGTAGTGCAAGGCGACAATATTGTTTCTGTAAAAATCATTAGAAATGGTGAAGCTGCTAAGAAATTTGATGCTGTAAAAGTATTCCACGATTATTTTGCTGACATCGCCAAAGAACAAATTAAATATGCCGGTGTTCAAAAAGATAAATTAGCTTTTTATGCGGCACAAAAAGCTAAAGCTACTAAAACCAATAGTGGTTTAGAATTTGTAGTTACAGAAAAAGGATCTGGAAAAAAACCTGCAATTGGAACTCAAGTTTATATTCACTATGCTGGATTCTTAGAAGACGGGACATTATTTGATACAAGTATTGAAGACGTAGCAAAACAATTTGGAAAATTTGACGAACAGCGATCAGCCGCTAAGGGATATCAGCCAATTCCGTTTACAGCAGGAAAAAAAGACGGTTTAATTCCTGGTTTTATCGAAGGAATCGAGCAGCTTTCTTTTGGAGATAAAGCCGTTTTATTTATTCCTTCTCACTTAGCATACGGAGAAACTGGCGCAGGAGGTGTAATTCCGCCAAATGCGAATATCATTTTTGAGATTCAGTTATTAGAAAAACCGTAATTAAAAGATTAATCATAGACTTAAATTTAAATAGTAATGAAGTTTAAATTTCTTTTTTTATTCTGCCTAGCAGTAATAAATATTCAAGCACAAACTAAAAAACCTGCCACAAAACCAGCAGCTAAACCTACAAGTAAAGCAGCTGTTGCGGCTAATCCTGGCGACGGAATTTTTGCAACAATCTCTACTACAAAAGGAGATATCGTTTTATCACTAGAATATGTAAAAGCTCCTGTTACTGTAGCCAATTTTATCACTTTGGCAGAAGGCACAAACCCTAATGTAAAGGCGACTTATAAAGGAAAACCTTTTTATAATGGATTAAAATTCCATAGAGTAATTAATGACTTTATGATTCAGGGTGGAGATCCAGACGGAAATGGTTCTGGAGGTCCAGGATACTCTTTTAAAGATGAATTTGTAGACGATTTAAAATTTGAAAAAGGCGGTGTTTTGGCAATGGCAAATTCTGGTCCGGCAACAAACGGAAGTCAATTTTTTATTACACACAAAGACACTCCTTGGTTAAACGGAAAGCATACTATTTTTGGTCATGTGGTTTCTGGAATGGATAATGTGAATAAAATTGTTCAAGATGATGTAATGACAAAAATTGTGATTACTCGCAAAGGTGCTGCAGCAAAGAAATTTGATCCTTTAAAAGTTTTAAGCGACGACGTAAAAAAAGAGGCTGCAAAAAAAGAAGAAGCTAAAAAAGTAGTGACTGCTAAAGCGGCTTATTTTAAAGACTTAAAAGCAAAAGCGACAGCAACTGCTACAGGTTTAAAGTATGTTGTTATACAAAAAGGAACTGGCGTTAAAGGTGCTGAAGGCTCTACAATCTATTTCCATTATGCTGGATATTTTGAAGACGGAACTTTATTTGACAGCAGCATGGCTCCAGTAGTAAAAGTATACGGAAAATATGATGCCAACAGAGATGCTCAAGGCGGCTACAAAGCTTTTCCTTTTACAGTTGGTAAAAAAGAAGGAATGATTCCTGGTTTTATTGAAGCGCTAGATATGATGACAGATGGAGAAAAAGCAACTTTCTTCTTGCCTTCTAATTTAGCTTATGGCGAAAAAGGTGCTGGCGGTGTAATTCCTCCAAATTCAACTTTGATTTTTGAAATTGAAACCTACCAAAATCAGCCTAAATAATTAATAGATAGAACCATTTGTTCTTTACTAACAAAAAGCCATCAGAATTATTTTTGATGGCTTTTCTCTTTTTCGGTATTTTCATTTTTTAAATAATTCCCAATTCAAGACTTCAAAATTGATTTTTATTGTCATTAAATTACTATTTTCAACATAGTACGATGAAATCCTAAACAAAATAACTTACCTTTGCCGGCTAATTTTTTTTAAACAGATAATTTATGACGTCGCAAAATAATGTATTAAAGGGTGTTTTTCTTGTTGCCTTGGGAGCAACTACTTACGGAATGCTAGCTACTTTTGTAAAAATGGCTTACACAGAAGGATACACAACTGCAGAGGTAACGACTTCACAATTTATTTACGGGATTCTAGGCATTCTTTTAATCAATCTTTTTCAGCGTATTAAAAATAAAAATAGTGCTGTAAAAGCATCTCCTAAAAATATCTTCAATTTAATGCTTGCGGGAACTTCATTAGGAATGACGAGCTTATTTTATTATCTGGCTGTAAAGTACATACCCGTTTCTATCGGAATCGTTTTATTGATGCAAACTGTTTGGATGGGAGTTTTGCTTGAAATGATTTTAGAAAAAAAACTTCCTTCTAAACAAAAAGTCATTGCGGTATGCATCGTGCTTTTTGGAACTGTTTTAGCTACTAATATTATCAATAATGACATCGAATTAGATTGGAGAGGTCTTCTTTGGGGAATGCTTGCGGCAGCTTCTTTTACTACAACTATGTTTACTGCCAATAGTGTTGCTACGGAAATTTCATCAGCACAGAGAAGTCTTTACATGCTTTTGGGTGGTGCAGTTATTGTTTTTTCATTTGCTTTTGCAACTCAGGTAACGGCTTTCAATCTAGAGATATTCTTAAAATGGGGAATTGTATTGTCTTTGTTTGGAACTATTATTCCGCCCCTTTTAATGACTGCAGGTTTTCCGCTAACGGGAATCGGATTAGGCAGCATTGTTTCTGCACTTGAACTGCCCGTTTCTGTGATGATGGCCTATATTTTACTAAATGAAAAAGTAATCTTTTCTCAATGGGTTGGTATTGTACTTATTATATTAGCCATAATTATTATGAATGTAAATTTCAAGCGTAAAAGATAACCTTAAACAAGCATTATTTAAAAAAATAAGATCTGTAATGCAATAATTGTTAATTTTTTTATAATTTCGTGATAAACAACGATTTATCATGATTCTACCTTGGCATTTGTATTTAATGGCTTCTTTATATATTCTTGCCGGAATAAATCATTTTAGAAAACCTGGAATGTACATAAAAATCATTCCACCCGCATTTAAAAACCCCAAATTAATAAATTTTTTAAGTGGTGCCGCCGAGATTATTTTAGGCATCTTTCTAATCCTGCCTTTTACAACACATTTTGCTGCCTGGGGAATAATAATGCTATTAATTGCTGTCTTCCCTGCCAATTTGTACATGTTTCAAAATAAAAAAGCAGGTTTTGGTTTACCAAGATGGATTTTATTTGTACGTTTGCCCTTACAAATTGTTTTAATTTATTGGGCTTTCCAATATACATTCTAACATTAACCATTTAAATTATTTTATTATGAAAAAATTATTTGCAGAGTTCTTCGGAACTTATTGGCTTGTTTTTGGTGGATGCGGAAGCGCTATTTTTGCTGCAGGTATTCCAAATTTAGGAATTGGGTTTGCGGGTGTTGCTCTTGCTTTTGGTTTAACAGTTCTTACGATGGCATATGCCGTTGGTCATATTTCGGGCGGACATTTTAATCCGGCTGTATCTTTTGGTTTATGGGCCGGCGGAAGGTTTTCTGCCAAAGATCTTCTTCCGTACATCATTGCACAATGTGTAGGTGCTATAGCTGCGGCTGGAACGTTATATACAATTGCTTCTGGAAAAGCTGGTTTTGGTATTGACAATACAAAAGCTGGAGCTTTTGCATCTAACGGCTTCGGTGCCTTTTCTCCTGATGGTTATTCGCTACAAGCCTGTTTTATAGCTGAATTTGTACTTACATTATTCTTTATACTAATAATTTTAGGAGCAACAGATAAATTGTCAAATACTCCTTTCTGTGGTATTGCAATCGGTTTAGGGCTAACTTTAATTCATTTAATTAGTATTCCAATTACAAATACTTCTGTTAACCCAGCGAGATCTTTATCTCAGGCTATTTTTGTAGGTGGACAACCACTTTCTCAGGTTTGGTTGTTTTGGGTCGCTCCTATTCTTGGTGCCGTTGTAGCAGGTTTACTTTATAAAACTTTACTGCAGAACAATACGAAAACTGAAGAGCAATCTTAAAATATTATCCTATAAAAAAAGCAGAAAATTATAATTTTCTGCTTTTTTTATTTTACCATCAAACAAAAAGTACAAAACACAACCAGTTACATTAAAAAATTATCAAAAATAAAATTACAGTTTTATCAATTTAATTAAATTTGAATCAAAACTCTGTAATATTATGAATGATATCATTTCTTATTTCAGTACAATTCCCTCGTCACATAGAAGCTTAATACTTGTTGGCGGTATCACTATTTTCTGGCTCATCGAAAACAGTTTTCCATTATTTAAAATGCAGTACAGAAAATGGCCTCATGCTGGAATAAATTTCTTTTTTACGTTTACTACAATTGTCGTCAATTTTATTTTAGCCTTTATTTTAATACGAACTGCCGCTTGGGCTGTCGATCATAATTTCGGAATTCTGCAATGGCTTCCGCAAATGCCTATTTGGCTTTATACCATTCTTGGCTTACTGCTTTTGGATTTAATTGGAGCTTATTTGGCTCATTTAGTAGAACACAAAGTAAAAATTCTGTGGCAGTTTCATTTAGTGCATCACACCGACACTTGGATTGATACTACAACAGCAAACAGACATCATCCAGGAGAAAGTGTTGTGCGTTTTGCTTTTACCACTTTGGGCGTATTGATTGTTGGAACTCCAATGTGGATGGTTTTTCTTTATCAGTCGTTATCGGTTATTGCTTCACAATTTAATCACGCTAATATTTCACTTCCAGAAAAACTGGATCGCTTTTTAAGTTACTTTATTGTTTCTCCGAATATGCATAAAGTACATCATCATTATGTTATGCCTTATACAGATAGCAATTATGGAAATATTTTTTCTATTTGGGACAGGCTTTTTGGCACCTTTACTTATTTACCCAAAGAACAGCTGGTATATGGTGTAGATACTCACATGTTGCCTGAAGAAAACAATCAATTAAAGAATCTATTAAAAATTCCATTTCAAAAATCAAGATCCTTCAAAAACAACTAAAATCATTAAAAAAATTGCACTTTACTGAACCAACGTATTATTTTTTTTTATAATATTGATACTAGAATTGAAAATCAATCTATTAATCATTAACACCCTATTTTGAATTAATTTTCACGAGATGAAAAAGAGTAGCCGCAAAGAATTAACTTGGGAACAAACTGAAAAACTTGTTTCGTTAGCTTTAGAAGAAAGAAATCCATTTGAAATTATAAAAAAAGAATTTGGATTAGCAGAGAAAGAAGTCTTGGAAATCATGAAAAAGAAAATGCCTCTTGAAAAATTTGAGATGTGGAAAAAGAAGGCAGTTGCAAACAAACCAAAACCAAAACCAGTAAAAATAGATGATTTTGATGAAGATTTGGATGGAAAATATTATATCAAAAATAAATTAGACTAATATAAAGCTCCTGTTTTTCAGGAGTTTTTTTTTATCTTTAAATTTAATGTGATTTTTTAGTAACTTTTTAATGCTTTTTGTGACAAATACAATTAACTAAACATATACAAATGAAAAAAATACTTTACACCTTAGCTCTAGCGGTGACTTTTTGGAGCTGTAAAACAGGGAGCACGGGGACCGCAAAAAGCAATATAGTTGAAGTTAATATCAATTTAACCGATGTTAAAGACGATAAGGTTTTAGTAACCGTTACTCCTCCTGCTATCAAAACAGAGGAAATTGTGTACAGCATTCCTAAAACCGTTCCAGGTACATATTCAACAGATAATTACGGAAAATTTTCAGAAGACTTTAAAGCATTTGATGCCAAAGGAAATTTGCTTACGGTAAAAAGATTAGACGATAATTCTTGGTCTATTTCGAACGCAAAAGCCTTAAAAAAAATCACTTACTTGGTAAATGATAGTTTTGATACTGAAAAAGGAACTGGATTTGGAAATGATGACGTTTTTTCTCCAGCAGGAACAAACATCGATGCCGGAAAAAATTTCATGGTTAATACACATGGATTTGTAGGGTATTTTCAAGACAAATTAGATATTCCGTACAAAGTTACCATTACGCATCCTGAGACACTTTGGGGCGCTACTTCTATGACAGATCAAGATGCAAGCAATACATCTGACACTTTTACAACTTCTCGTTATGCTGTTTTGGTAGAAAACCCAATTATGTATTCGAAACCAGATTACACTACTTTTAATGTAAACGGAATGGATATCTTAATTGCTGTGTACTCTCCTACTGGAAAATATACTGCTGAAAGTATTACTCCAGAAATGAAAACCATGATGACAGCACAGAAAAACTTTTTAGGAAAGATAAACTCTACTAAAAAATATACAGTGCTTTTATACTTGTCAAGCATGGCAAAAGACGATGCACACGGTTTTGGAGCTTTAGAACACCCAACTGCTACCACAGTAGTTTTACCAGAATCTATGCCTAAAGAAAAATTGGTTGAATCTATGAAAGATGTGGTTTCTCACGAATTTTTTCATATTGTAACGCCATTAACTATTCACTCAAAAGAAATTCAGTTTTTTGATTACAACGCGCCAAAAATGTCTGAGCATTTATGGATGTATGAAGGTGTAACCGAATATTTTGCTAATCTTTTCCAAATTAATCAAGGTTTGATTGACGAAGCAGAATTCTATACTCGTATTGCTGATAAAATTGAGCAGGCAAAAGGTCTAAATGATACGATGTCATTTACGGTAATGAGTAAAAATGTATTAGAACAGCCTTATAAAGACCAATATTTAAATGTGTACCAAAAAGGTGCTTTAATTGGAATGTGCATTGATATTATCATTAGAGAAAAAAGTAATGGCGAAAGAGGAATTTTGGATCTAATGCATAAATTATCTGATGAATACGGAGTTGAAAAACCATTTAATGACAACGAATTATTTGCAAAAATTACTTCGTTAACGTATCCTGAAGTTGGTGAATTTTTAAATAAATATGTTGCAGGAACTACTCCAATTCCTTACGATTTCTACTTAGCTAAAGTTGGTGTAACAAAAGCAATGGAGAAAAAAGCTGGAAATCCGTTTATTAAAGGACAAACTCCTAATATTACTATTGACAAAGCAACAAAAGAAATTGCTGTTCGTCCTGAATCGGAATCAATTGAATTCTTTAAAAGCCTGAATTTAAAAGGTGGAGATAAAATCTTAGCGGTAAACAACAAATCATACAACTTAGATAACATTTACGATTTGATCACAGAAAGTGAAAATTGGAAAGAAAACGATCCAATTACTTTAAAAGTTAAACGTGGCACTAAAGAAGAAACTGTAAAAGGAACTGTAAAATTACCATACGAAGAAGCTGAAACTTTTAAAGCTACAGATGCTTCAAAAGAGAAACTTAAAAATGCATGGTTAAAAGGATAATTTCTTTTTAAAACGTAAAAAAACCGACAAGTGATTG
This sequence comes from Flavobacterium ustbae, assembly GCF_003946915.1. Classification (GTDB taxonomy): domain Bacteria; phylum Bacteroidota; class Bacteroidia; order Flavobacteriales; family Flavobacteriaceae; genus Flavobacterium; species Flavobacterium ustbae. Next base: position 70,501 of record NZ_RPOC01000002.1, on the reverse strand, counting down.
TCGGTTTTTTTTACGTTTTATCTTTGGTAAAGTGATTCTCATTTTTGTCATCCTGAGGAACGAAGGATCGCACCAGAAATTCCTCAAAGGATATCAAAAAATCTTTCAATCAGCTAGTGTGATCCTTCTTTCCTCAGGATGACAAACTATACTTATTTCTTCACAGGAAATTTCCAGTCAAATTCATCTTTACTGTTGATGATAGCTCCAATTTCAAACTTCACAACCTCATCAAATTCTGTTTGAAGGATAAACCAATTGTCTTCGTTGAAGTAATTTTCGAAAGTATCAAAAGTTTCCTGATTGTATTTTGTAATTCCTTTTGCAGCGAAATCTTTCTTTACATCAGCAATTTTTCTTCCGATTAATTTGAATCCGAAAACTTCTAGATCATTGCTAGATGCTACAATGTAACCCAATTTCAAATCTTCTTCTTGGTAGAATGTCAATCTTGCTTTCAATGCATTGTAAACAAAAATAACATTGTCGTCTTCGTCTTTATAGTTTTTATCAGGTTTTCCTAAAGCAGCGGTTACGTCGTTCTGCTTCATTCCGAAAAGCAGTTTATCAATTCCTGATTTTAGATTTATTTTCATATTTCGTTTCTTTATTTAGAGTGCAAATTTCGCTTTTTTTTCGCCACGAATTTCACAAATTTCTCGAATTTTGAAGAAGTCCTAAGTTTTTAGTCCCTAGTCCTTAGCTGTTAAATCTAAGGACTAGGGACTAAGACTTTTTTTTACTATTTTCTAGGTTTACTGCTCATATAAAAGGTAATTTTCCCTCCATTCATAACATCTTCATGTTTTAAGAATGGTTTAGAAAGTTCTTTTCCATTTAAAATCACTTTGGAAACAAAGACATTTTTATCCGATTGGTTCACTGTTGCAACTTCAAAAGTTTTCCCGTTTTCTAAATTTAAAACAGCGCTCTTCAATAGCGGACTTCCCAATGCGTATTCGTCAGAACCTGGAGCGACTGGATAAAATCCTAAACTGCTGAAAATATACCAAGCGCTCATTTGGCCGAAATCGTCATTTCCGCCTAAACCATCAGCTCCATTTCGGTACATTTTTTTCAAAATCATTCTAATTTTATCTTGCGATTTCCACGGAGAATCTGTCCAATTGTATAAATAAACTACGTGATGCGATGGCTCGTTTCCGTGAACATAATTTCCGATAATTCCGTCTCTGGTAATATCTTCTGTGTTTTCAAAATATTTATCAGGAAGATGCATGTTAAATAACGAATCTAAACGAACTTTGAATTTTTCATTTCCACCCATTAAATTAATCATACTAACAGGATCTTGTGGAATATATAAACTGTAGTTCCAAGAGTTTCCTTCAATAAAACCTTGTCCGTGCGTATCTAACGGATCAAATTCTTTCTTAAAAGTTCCGTCATTCAATTTCGGACGCATGAAACCTGTTTTCTCATCATACACATTTTTATAATTTTTCGATCTATTGATGAATTCATTATAAATGTCAGTTTTTCCTAATTTCTTTGCGGCTTGTGCAATTGTCCAGTCATCATAAGCGTATTCTAAGGTTTTTGAAACCGAAGCGCCACTTTTATCTTCTGGAACATAACCTTTATTCATATAATATTCTAAGCCATCGTAATAAGGAACTTTTGCGGTATTTACGCAGGCCTGAAGCGCTTTTTCTGCATCAAAAGAAATATTGCCCTTTACAATGGCATCTGCCACAACAGAAACAGAATGATAACCGATCATGCACCAGTTTTCGTTGGCATAATGTGACCAAATTGGCAGCATTTTATGAACGCTCTGATCTGAATGAGCGAGCATAGAACTTACCATATCGGCGTTTCGTTTTGGCTGTACGATATTAAATAATGGATGCAAAGCACGATATGTATCCCAAAGCGAGTAACTGGTATAATTGGTAAAGTTTTCTGCTCTATGAACATTCATATCCAAACCTTTATAATTTCGATCCAAATCCATGTATTCTGTCGGACCTAGAAAGGCATGATACATTGCGGTGTAAAAGTTTACCAAATCTTCTTTTTGAATGATTTCGATCTGAATTTTATTCAATTCCTTATTCCAAACTTCCTGACTTTGTTTTTTTACTTTTTCGAAATCCCAGTCCGGAGTTTCTTTTTTCATATTTTCTAAAGCTCCCGCTGAACTTACCGGCGATAAAGCCATTTTTATTTTAATTTTTTCGCCTTCATTGGTATCAAAATCAAAGAACAGTTTTAAGTTTTGTCCTGCCATTTCAGGGAAATTTTTCGTTTGATCGAATCTCCCCCAAAAACCTCTGTAAACACTTTTTTCTTGTGCAGCTTGTCCGTAACTTTTAATCGGTTTATTGAATGACATCGCAAAATAAACTGTTCTGGTTCTCGCCCATCCATTGGTCTGACGGTAACCTGTTATTAAAGTATCGTTTTCTACACGAACAAATGTCCATACATTCTTTTTATCGTAATTGTAAATTCCTGAAGTTAGATCTAGAATAATATGCGCCTCATTAGATTTTGGAAAAGTGTATTGATGCATTCCCACGCGGGTTGTTGCCGTCAATTCTGCTTTAATTTTATGATCTTCCAATAAAACATTGTAATAAGCGGGTTCTGCTTTTTCCGTAGAATGTGAAAATGCCGATCTATAACCTGACAACGGTTTTGATGCTACACCTGGATTCAATTGCAGTTTTCCTGTCGTCGGCATAATTAAGAAATCGCCTAAATCGGAATGTCCCGTTCCGCTAAAATGGGTATGACTGAATCCTACAATAGTTTTATCTTCATATTGATATCCTGCACAATATTTGTAAACTTCTCCGTTGTATTTTCCGTTTAAACTGTAAGCTATCGTGTCGGTTTCTGGACTTAATTGCACACTTCCAAAAGGCACTGTTGCACCAGGATACGTATGCCCCATTTTTGCTGTTCCAATCATTGGATCGACATATTGGATTAAATTCTTAAGCGAATTTCCCTTTTTCTGAGCACTTATATTTGTTGAAAAAACAAGTGCTAAAAATCCATAAACAATAATAAAAACAGATTTGTGTAAAATATTCATTGGCAATTTTTCAAATAATTAATAGTTCAGAAAATTACAACAAAAACTGTTTTTAAAAAACATAAAATTGCAATGCTTTTAAAAGGTTTTAAATATCTTTGATTTATAAAATTCAGGCCTTTCATGAAAAATTACTTTTTTTTAATACTCTCTTTGTCTTCATCATTCCTCTTTTCTCAAAAAACAGAAAGCCATCGATTAACTAAACAGGAAATTGCACAACGTGAACTTGAAGGCGTAACTGATTTTCCAATTTACAGAGCATTTGAATTCAGTGATAAAGGCGGTGTATATAATTTAGTTTTAGGAGAAAATCAGAAAATAATTTCTAAAAAAGACACTTTAAATACCAAAATACAAGCTGTTTGTGTGATAAATGACCATGGCGGATTTTTGGAAAAATGGAGAATTAATGATTTATTAGAAGATTATAACCCGAAGGAAACTACTATTTGGTTTTGGACAAAATATTGCAGTACAAAAGATCTTGATAACGACGGCTATATTGATCCTGTAATCGTTTATGGAACAAAAACAGAATATGATGAAATAAGACGCGTAAAAATTATTACGGTTTATAAAAATAAAAAATACGTGATTCGTGCTGCCGAATGTGTGTTAGACGATTGCAGAAGTTTTAAAAAAGATCAGAATTGGAATACGCTTCCGCAGAAAATAAAAACGTATGTAGATCAATTGGTTATCAAACTCAGAAAAGAACAAGATTTGATTTTGAAGGATGGATAGGGTTAAATTTCAATAAAAAAATTCCAAATTCCAATTAAAAGTTCCGTAGGAACGGATAATATTAAAACTGGAAAAAATGGGTCGAGCCGCTGGCTCTTTTTTCATTTGGGTATTTTATATAAAAAACCGGATTAAAATCCGGTCCTACAATATTTCCCGAGCCTCTGGATCTTTCTGAATGAATAAATTAGGATTTCGTTTCACCAAACTTTAAACTTTAAACTTTAAACTTTAAACTTTAAACTTTAAACTTCAAACGTGAAACTTTAAACAAAAAATTTATTCACTCATTTCATCATAACGTTCTGGAACCTGCGGATCGTAAAGTGGCAGTTTAAACTCTTCCATAACATCTACCAATTTATTCATGGTTTTGCCTTCTGTTCCGTAGCAGTCTATTTTGATGCTTTGTGGTGTAGTAATAACTTGAAATGCTCCTTTTCCTTTTGGATTTTTCCAGCTGTTTTCATCGATTCTTTCCCAGTCTGAAAAAACAGAATTAATTCTGTTTACGATTACTTCAGTTTGAAGAACAGCAAGACCTTCTACTTCTTCTTTTTCAAGAAGAGCTTCATAAACTTCCTGATTGTTAAGGTAAATTTCGTCTAGATATCTCCAAAAAAGTAATTCGTACATAATCGTTGTGTTTTTTTTTAAAACCATATAAGTTATATAAATAAATTTTAGTTTAAGCGCGTTTAACTTAAGTTCAATTAAGCTGCGTATAGTTTTAAAATGAACTTATATAACTTATACGGTTCACAATATTTTTAATATTCAAATGTTCCGTATTCGCTTGTAATGGTAAGTTTTTTAGCGTCTGATGCTTCTACTCTACCTACGATTTGTGCGTCTACATGGAAAGATTTTGAGATTTCAATGATATCCTGTGCTATATTTTCTGGAACATACAGCTCCATTCTGTGACCGCAGTTGAAAACCTGATACATTTCTTTCCAATCTGTTTTTGATTGTTCTTGAATTAATTCGAACAATGGCGGCACTGGAAATAAATTGTCTTTTATAACGTGTAAATCTTTTACGAAATGTAAAATTTTAGTTTGTGCTCCGCCGCTGCAATGTACCATTCCGTGAATGTCTTTTGGAGTATATTTATCTAAAATCTTTTTGATAATTGGCGCGTAAGTTCTTGTTGGAGAAAGAACTAATTGCCCAGCGTTGATAGGGCTGTTTTCTACCTCATCGGTTAAATTTACTTGTCCTGAATAAATTAATTCTTCTGGAACTGCTGCATCATAACTTTCTGGATATTTTTTAGCTAAATATTTTCCGAAAACATCATGACGTGCAGATGTTAATCCGTTGCTTCCCATTCCTCCGTTATAGCCTTTTTCATAAGAAGCCTGTCCAAAAGAAGCTAAACCAACAATTACATCTCCAGCTTTAATATTAGCGTTGTCTACAACATTTGAACGTTTCATACGTGCCGTTACAGTTGAGTCTACAATAATGGTACGAACGACGTCTCCAACATCAGCAGTTTCTCCTCCTGTTGAGTGAATCGTTACGCCAAAAGATTTTAATTCGTTGATTAATTCTTCGGTTCCATTAATGATTGCAGAAATAACTTCGGCTGGAATTAAATTTTTATTTCTTCCAATGGTCGAAGAAAGTAAGATATTGTCTGTTGCACCCACACACAATAAATCGTCAATATTCATGATTAAGGCATCTTGAGCGATTCCTTTCCAAACTGAAAGATCTCCAGTTTCTTTCCAATACATATAGGCCAAAGACGACTTTGTACCTGCTCCATCAGCATGCATAATAAGGCAGTGTTCCTCATCTTGGGTCAAATAATCAGGAACAATTTTACAGAATGCCTGCGGAAATAAACCTTTGTCAATATTTTTTATAGCGTTATGTACGTCTTCTTTTGATGCCGAAACACCTCTTTGTGCATATCTTTTGCTAGAATCTGAACTCATGAAAATTAGTTTGTGTTGATGTGGTGCAAAGATAATCCCTTTTTTTAATTCTTTGCCTTATTCGATTATTTGATTGATAAAAAAAATCGGCAGAAGTTTATCTCCTGCCGATCTTCTCAAATAAAATTGGTTATGAAGCTTTGGCTTGCTGTTTTTATTCCCAATCAGGCATTGAAGCTCCTGAAAATAATGTCGTTCTAGAGTCTTTAATTCCAATTCCAGATTTTAGAAAATTTTTAGTTGAGAGCCCATCGTTAGAGGTATTCATAAAAATCAATTCGGCCTCATTTGGAGAGTAACGAACATCTAAGTCGTTTGTTCCTGATATTTTTTCTGTGGCTATTTCGTATGAATTTCCTAAAACAAAATTATATTCAAATATTCTAGAATCTAATTGGCGGTAATTACTGTTTTCAAATCCTGATACATCTCTTGTATAAACTAATTTTAAGCCTGAGACTGAAAAATTTAAGCCACTCACTGCGCCAGGCAACGCTGCTAAAATTTGTGTTTGTACAACTCCAGACGGATTTATAACATAAATTTCTACACCATATCCGTTTATATCGTTTACTTTGAGTGCTATTTTACTTCCGTCGGCACTCCAATCGCATTCAGAAATAAATTTACCATTTGGAGTTTGGAATATCTTAGCAACTCCGCTTCCATCACTTTTTATTCGATACAATTTATCAAAATTCGGATAAATAAATTCGCTTCCAGAAGCATTCCAAGAATAGCTTAAATAATCTGCATTAAAGCCTGCAATCGGAATAGAACCTGTAACTTTCTTTATATCTGATCCGTCAAAATTCATGGTGTAAATATCATTTTTAGAACCGTTTGTTCCTATAAATGCAATTTTTCGAGCGTTATTATTTCGTCTCGGACGCCAGTAGTTTTTCTCAGAACTTGTTAATTGGTATTGTTTACCGGCATCGTCTGCTGTAAAAATCACATTATTTCCATTTATATTTTTTACAAATAAATATCGTGTCGACGGGAAAGCTACGGTTGTAAATGAACTTATCGCACTCAAAACAGGTGTGTTTATTCCGTCACTTACAGAAACCTGCCAATAATATTTTGCCCCATATATAAGGTTTGTAAGCGCCAGTTTTTTTTCTTTTATATCTGCAAAAACTGCTACAACACTATTTTTATCATTTCTCAGATTGATGGTATAGGTCATAGCATCATTATCAGGATCGGTTACAGTCCAAGCTAATTCTACATTTACTGGCTGGCTTGTGCTATTGTCTACTGGCGCAGTTAACGCTGGAACTGTTGGAGGTTTGTTATTTACTGTCGATTTGCTTAATTCAAATACAATCTCAGAGGTATTATTTGCTGTAACACTAACTGCTTCAAATTTTGCTACAAAACCTTCTTTTTGAGCTTGAAAAGAATATTCTCCGACTTTTATATTTGAAACTGTAAATTTTCCTTCAGCATTTGTAAAAACGGTACTTGTTGTCGGACTTGATACTATTTTGACATTTTCCATTGGTTCAAATGTATCACTATTGACTACTTTTCCTGTCACTGTTCCAAATTCAGATTCACCAATTTTTTCTTCGCTGCAGGAAATCAAAACCACCAAAAAAATTGCACTTATTATTTTGTATAAATACTTCATGATTAGTTTATTTTAAAATTTAAACGGGTCCTTATACTTTAGAAATTTCTAACATATTATTTTTTCTTTTTGACAAAATAATACGTTAATCCTAATCCGAATTTATAATAATAATCATCTCGTGTTCCCGCTACTATATAGTCAAGATTGTCACTGAAATTTATATTTTGTTCAGCAAATAATTTTATCCCAATTCGATCTGATGCCATATATTCTAAGCCTGCTCCGTACTGAAATTTACCGTATGAATTTTCAAATTTTCGATTCATTCCATATCCTCCTCCAGCGTATAAAAATGGCGTAAGACGATCTTTAGGAAGTATGATCCACTCCATATTAAGGTCATAAGTAAGATAACCTACATCAAGTAAATTTTTGTTAGCAAGATTTACGACGTTTGTAGAAGCACTTACTGTAAAACTTGGAGTAATAAGCCATTTTAAGGCTCCACGTCCAAAAGGTCGTAAAAGCGGATCTCTGTAATCTCCATCCATTAAAGTGGTTCCGCCAGAAAGTTCCATAGAAAATTTACTTCTTCTGTTTTCCAAAACTCTATCATAAAGGCCTGTTACATCGGCCGTTTTGGTTTCTTCAGCGTAAGCTTTAAGTAAATTATCAACCTGCCATTTTGGTGCATCGGCCTGCCAGATATTATCTTTTATTCCTTCTAAAACCAATGATTCTACTGCTTTTTCTATAGCTTCTGTTACAGCCATATGCACTGGTTCATTGGTAGTATATCCTGTTTCAACTTCCAAAAGTCTTTTAAAATTGACATATCTAAAAAGGCTTTCATCAATAGCTTGAGAAAGTATTGTTTTTGAAATGTAAATTGATTTTAAGATTTTTCCGTTTGAGGTAGAAATCATTCTCAAGTAAATAGTAACTCGATCCTGACGGTATTTTACAGATGCTCCAGCACCAAAATACCTAGCTCCGAATCCGCCTGTGATAATATTGGAATCATACGAAACAATCCCTCCTTCCAGCAATACCCCAGCATATAAAAGCGGAGTCAATTGCGGTTCGTTTGGATTCGCATTTTTTACATATTCTTGTCTTGTAGCGCGAATAAGGTTTCGCTCCTGCAAAAGGTTTCCGATATTTTCACGCTCAATTGGCACAAACCATTTTGAGTCTTCTAGTGCTTTTATCAAAATTGAGGTTGCACCCTGAGTTACGGCAGTACTAAAACTGCTTCCGTTTTCCTGAGGTTTATATTGCCCTGTCTGGTCTCTAAATTTGTAGACACCGACAACGACTTGTTCCTTAGGTTTTGGCAGATCTTTTAATAATGAAGTCGCAGGCGTGCCTTCTCCCAAAACAGCTTTCTGTACTCCAGTGGGTTGATTATAATAAGCGCCGCAACCAGTTAAAAGAAATCCAAATACAATGAATAGATAGTAATGGAATCGCATGTTATTGATTTGGGATGATTACTTGTGTTTGTTCTCCTGTATTGGTATCTAAAATATTGAGCGTTAATCCATCAGCTGAAGGATAAACATCTACCGAATAACTTCCGAAAGTATAAGAGCCTTCTTTGATACCATCTGTACCAAATTGCTGTTTATAAAGAGAACTGGAAATCTGACTTAATAACTGTGAATTTAAATTGGCTTTAAATCGTTCTAAGTCGGTTTGCTGTGTAGTGACAGCTGTTTTATCTTTTTGCTTGTTTTGTGCTTCGGCACTGCTCAAAAGCCATTGATAATTAAAGGTATCTCCCCCAAAAGCTGGATTGACCGGTTTATAAACTAAAGCCTGTGCATTTATAAACGGAGAGATAAAAAGTACTACTGTGAAGGTTAAAATAAATTTCATGGCGCTAATAATAAAATTAATACTGAGTGAAATATTTGCGTTCTTTTTCTTTTCCTTTCAAATAAGTAAAGGTTGCGTTTACAGATTCTTCTGCAACCGCTTCTAAAAATTCGTCATTTGGCTGTGCTAAAAATTCATAAATAACCTCATTATCGATGATTATCGAAATGGCTGTATTTCTCGCAAAACTATATTCTTCACCTATTGTGACTATTTTTTCTGCATTTATTCCAAGTTCATTGTATTTGTAATAATATCTATCGTAAAAATCTTTTCCCATTTTTGTTTTGGTATTATCGGTTATAATACCTTTCAAAACAAATCCATCAACGGGAAGCACTATTACATCATCTTTTTTTTTTCTTGACCAAGCACTACTCTATCTTTTGCTATAATCTGCTTATCTTCATCATAAAATAAGAGCAAAACAATTACTTGGTCATCTGCAGCCAAATTAATCTGAGAAGTAGATAATTTCTGAATCTCATTAGGCTGTAAGGTAAAAGCACCTACTTGATCATTATTAGATTGATTATTACTTTTATCATTATTTTTAATAACAGACAAACGGTAAGCTGCACTTCGAATTACATCTGTCAAATTCTCTGCAGTACCGGTAATTTTTACACTGTTCTCTATTTTCTCTATTTCTATTTTTGCTTTTATCTTATCCTGAGGGACTTGTCCAAACGTAAATAGCGAAAAAAACATTAAAAAAATTATAATATGTCTGTTTATAAAATACATGCTTATTTATTTATAAGTATTATTGAAGCTCCATTTCCTGTCTGTGTAATTTTCATGTTTTTGGACAGCGAATTGGTTCCAATATTTTGAATGTTTTGATTATCACCCTTTTGAATTATCTCCATGTTTACATTATGATTAGTATACAATGTAAAATCATTAATATTGTTGTTATCTCCTTGCTGTATAACACTCTGTGTGATTGTTTTGGCATTTTTATTTAAAAACAGTGCATTGCGGTCACCGTTTTGATCTACTGCCACCTTGGTATCATTAGATTTTAAAGAAGTATATACTTTATTAAAATCACCGATTTGCTGTATTACTACACCCGATTGAATTCGTGAGTTTAGTTCTTCGCGTTGCTTTTTATCCAAATTTGAAACAATGCTAAGAGCTTTTTCTTTTGAATTGAAAACAGAAGAGCTGTAATTATTAAATTCTAAATTATCCTCTTTATCCTGTCCATAAAAAAGGGGGCAGTAAAAAAGCATTAAAAGTATATATAGAATGAAATTTTTCATTTTGTTATATTTTTAATTTAAAAAAAATGTGATAGTCGTTCTGCGACTATCACATTTTATATTTAAGCCTTAGTTGCTTTGAGAAACAGTGATTGTGTTGTTGTTTCCTTTAGAGAAAGCAATACTGCTGTGAGATGCACCAAGTTGGTTTACAGTTGCTGTATTGGTGTTACCAATTTGCAATGTATGCTCTGTTAGCTTAGTACCATTTTGAGTAGATGTAGCTGTATTACCGTCACCATATTGATAGTGGTATGATTGGTTTCCATCTCCGTCAGCTGTACCACTTGGTGAAGTTTGATTTTGAGTAGATTTATTTCCTACTCCTCCCTGGCTTGCATATGCTAGATTATAGTCTCCAACTTGTGTCTGCCATGCTTGATTACCGCTATGTGGTCCAACAGGAACATTTACGTCATTAACGTGTCCAATTTGAACAGCGCTAAATGGAGATCCAGTTGGTCTTTCGTTACCAGTTGTTCCTTGATCTACAGTAGCTGTGTTGTTATCTCCCGTTTGAGACTGCCATGCTTTGTCAGATCCGCCAGTTGAACTTGGTGCATTAACGATTTGATCTTGCCAAATAGTAGCTTTGTTTAAATCACCATTTTGAGTTTGATAAGCTTCGTTGTTTTGGTTACTTTGAGAAATGAAAGCATCATTACCGTCTCCCTCTTGTTTCACATCAGCTTTGTTACTAACTGCACTGTACAAGGCTGGTTGAATTCCTTGGTACACTTCAGATGTGTTATCATCTCCTAATTGGTCAACTTTAGAATCATTAGTTTGACCATTTTGATTCGCAATACCAGTATTGCCGTCTCCAACTTGGCTTACCGAAGAGGTATTTCCTTGAGCGATTGCCGCTACTCCTACAAACAGCATCGCTGAGATGCTTAAAATTACTTTTTTCATAATAAATATATTTAATTGGTTATTAATACAACTTATTATGTAGGTTCTGTAGGTTTGTTCCGGGGGAGGAAAAATGAGGGCTTTTTATTAGTTTTAAAAACAAATTTTAAATCTATTTTTTCAACTTGATGACCAAAATTAGAAAAACTTATTCAAAACAAGTTCACGTATAAATACCTATTTTACAAGATATTAACCTCTTTTCGATAAACTGTAAAACTATCTCGATGAACTGCCAGAATGCTTAAAAATTTTCATAAGAAAAAAACTACTTATTGCAATTTATTTACATTTACGGTTTTAAAAGTGCTAAAAAAGAGAGATATTAACCTTGTTTTTACTATTATTACAAAAAAAGCCTGTCTTTTTGAGACAGGCTTTAACAAATTGTTACCTAAATATTACTTCGTAAACAATAATTCTCTGTATTTGGTCAAAGTCCAAGTTTCGTCATCTACCAATAATTCTAATTTATCACAGTGATTACGAATATCCTCAAAATATGGTTTAACATTATTGCAATACGCTTCTGCCATTTTTTGAGCATCTGTTAATTGATTGGCTTTCTTTCTTTCATTGGTCATTGCCAAAACCTTAGAATTAATTCCTTCAATATGACCTGAAATTTCTTTAATTAAAACAATTTGCTCCTTTGCAATAGTTTCAAACTCTTTTCCAAAAATCTCTTTTAATCCTTTTACATTATCAATTAATGTATTTTGGTAACGAATCGCAGTCGGGATAACATGATTTCTGGCAATATCACCTAAAACACGTCCTTCGATCTGGATTTTTTTAGTATATTCTTCCAATTCAATTTCGTAACGCGCTTCGGCTTCAACGTGATTAAAAATTCCTAATTCTTCAAAAAGATCCAAAGCTTGTTTCGAAACTTTTGCTTTAATTGCTTCCGGAGTGGTTTTAAAATTACTTAATCCTCTTTTTGCGGCTTCTTTTTCCCATGCTTCACTATATCCGTCGCCTTCAAAAAGAATTTTTTTAGATTGTTTGATGTATTCTCTTAAAACATTAAAAATAGCGTCGTCTTTTTTCATGTCTTTCGACTCAATCAAATTCTCCACTTCATTTTTAAAATCTTTTAATTGTTTGGCTACAATTGCATTTAAAGTTGTCATCGCATTTGAACAGTTTGAGTTTGAACCCACTGCTCTAAATTCCCATTTATTTCCTGTAAAGGCAAAAGGCGAAGTTCTGTTTCTGTCTGTATTATCTAATAATACGTCTGGAATTTTACCAACAACGTTCAATTTTAAGTCTGTTTTTTCTTCTGGCGAAAGTTTTCCTGTTGTTACGCTTTCTAATTCAGATAAAACTTTAGTTAACTGCGCTCCAATGAAAACCGACATAATCGCTGGCGGCGCTTCGTTTGCCCCTAACCTGTGATCGTTACTTGCTGTTGCGATAGAAGCTCTTAATAAAGTTTCGTTATCGTTTACCGCTTTAATCGTATTAATAAAGAAAGTCAAAAACTGTAAATTGCTCATTGGCGTTTTGCTCGGACTCAATAAATTAACTCCTGTATCAGTCGCCAATGACCAGTTATTGTGTTTTCCAGATCCGTTTACGCCTTTAAATGGTTTTTCGTGAAATAACACTTTAAAATCATGGCGTTCTGCCACTCTTTGCATCACATCCATCAATAAAGAGTTATGATCAACGGCCAAATTCGTCTCTTCAAAAATCGGAGCCAATTCAAACTGATTTGGTGCCACCTCATTATGACGCGTTTTAACTGGAATACCCAACAACATACATTCCTGTTCCAAATCTCTCATATAAGTAAGAGCGCGCGTTGGGATCGATCCAAAATAATGATCGTCTAACTGCTGTCCTTTTGCAGAAGTATGTCCTAATAAAGTTCTTCCCGTCATCATTAAGTCAGGGCGAGAATTTGCTAAAGCTTTATCTATCAAGAAATATTCCTGCTCCCATCCTAAAGTAGCTGTTACCTTTTTTACGTTTTTGTCAAAATATTTACAAACTTCTGTAGCCGCTTCATCAATTGCAGATAATGCTCTTAATAAAGGTATTTTATTATCTAAAGCTTCTCCTGTGTAAGCGATAAATACGGTCGGAATACATAAAGTTGTACCATATATAAAAGCTGGAGAAGTTGGATCCCAAGCCGTATATCCTCTTGCTTCAAAAGTATTTCTGATTCCGCCATTTGGAAAACTCGATGCGTCTGGTTCTTGCTGTACCAATTGTGCTCCACCAAATTTCTCTACAGGATCGCTTCCGTCATACGAAGTTTCAAAAAAGGCATCATGTTTTTCTGCTGTTGTTCCCGTCAAAGGCTGAAACCAGTGTGTATAATGTGTAACTCCTTTGGCAAGAGCCCATTCTTTCATTCCCATGGCGATATAATCTGCCAGTTTTCTTTCAATCTTCGTTCCATGCTGAATAGCATCTCTTACTCCTCTAAAAGCATCTGAAGTTAAATACTGTTTCATTGCCTTTTCATTAAACACATTTGATCCGAAAAGATTAGACTTTCGGTCAATTTCTTCAAAATGCACTGGCTTTCTGTTAGAAGCTTGTTGTAAAGCTTGAAAACGTAATGTTGACATGGTATGTAAAGTTTAAATTCGTACTAATTTTCATTAAAAAATAAGAGGCAAATATAAACAATAATTAAGCCTGTTGTAAATATAAATTTTAGATTTTTAGTCAACGTTTTTTCAATAGAAGATGCCTTTTTTAAAGAATAATGAATTCAAAACAAAGAAATATAACAAAAATGTGCGGTAATATTGATTAAATAAACATTTTTTCATAATTCCTTAACTCAGAAACTCAAAAAAGTGCCGTAATTATTACGAATTTATTTTTTTAAGGTTACTAAAATTGCTTTTTTTGAAATATACCCCTATCAAAATTGCGCTTATCCAAAAAATTATACTTCGATAAACAAAATAGCCCCCTAATTTTTAGGACTAAAAAAATAAATCTATATTTGACCCAACGAAAAAAACAAAAAAATTAATTTATATTATTATGGCTAAAATTAAGTTAGAGTACATTTGGTTAGACGGATATGAACCAACTCAAAATCTTAGAAGTAAAACTAAAGTTGAAGAGCACGAAAACTTCAAAGGAACATTAGAAGAACTTGGAAATTGGTCATTTGATGGTTCATCAACAAGACAAGCTGAAGGTGGATCTTCTGACTGTTTATTAGTTCCTGTTGCAATTTATCCAGATCCAACTCGTATCAACGGATGGTTAGTAATGTGCGAAGTTATGTATGCTGACGGAACACCACACCCTTCTAACGGTAGAGCTACAATTGATGATGATAATGATGATTTTTGGTTTGGTTTCGAACAAGAGTATTTCATTATGGATACTAAAACTCAACTTCCACTTGGTTTCCCAGTTGGAGGATACCCTGCTCCACAAGGGATGTACTACTGTTCAGTAGGTGGAAAAAACACACACGGTAGAAAATTAGTTGAAGAGCATGCTGATTTATGTATCGCTGCTGGAATTAACTTTGAAGGAATCAACCAAGAGGTTGCTTGCGGACAATGGGAATTCCAATTATTCGCTAAAGGAGCTAAAAAAGCTGGAGACGAAATCTGGGTTGCTCGTTACCTATTAGACCGTTTAACTGAGAAATATGGTTACTATATCGAATATCACCCAAAACCTCTAGGAGATACTGACTGGAATGGTTCTGGAATGCACGCTAACTTCTCTAACACAGTTCTTAGAACATGTGGTTCTCAAGAAACTTACGAGAAAATCTGTGAGGCTTTCCGTCCTGTTACTAAAGAGCACATCGCGGTTTACGGAGCTTACAACGATCAGCGTTTAACTGGTAAACACGAAACTGCTTCTATCAACGATTTCTCTTATGGAGTTTCAGACAGAGGATGTTCTATCAGAATTCCTTTAATGACTGTTCAAAAAGGTTGGAAAGGTTGGTTAGAAGACAGAAGACCAGCTTCAAACGGAGACCCTTACAAAATTGCTGCTAGAATTATCAAAACTGTTAACTCAGCAATCTAATTCAAAGCTTAAGTATATTCTAAAGTGCCGGTATTTATTTACTGGCACTTTTTTTATGAGCTAAATCCTGATATTCTTAATGATTCCGAAATTTCAAGACAGGAATCTCGTAAAGATTAGAATTACACCTATAACTTATTTAAGTTCTTATTGCACTAATTCATAATTCATAATTCATAATTCATAATTCATAATTCATAATTTTATTACCATTAAGCATCAAATTCTAGAGACAATAATTTTAGTTATTGAGTTAAACCAGCAAACTAGAAAATAGTAGCTTTAAAACAACTTTTTCTCGTTGAATTAATTTTTGAAGTTTAACATCAAAAGCTATCTTTGTATATCATTTAAACAAAAAACATTATGATCGTCTGGACTCTCTTTTTACTTGCTGTCGTTTTTATTCTTGCTTTAGACTTAGGCGTCTTTAACAAAACACCACATATTATTAGTACTAAAGAAGCCAGCAAATGGACCCTTGTTTGGGTAACTTTATCATTCCTTTTTTCGGGAGTAATCTACTGGCTATACACTACAGATTATATCGCAAACCCCGACAATCTAAAACCAACGGTAGCTTCTATGAAGTTTATTACGGGTTATTTGATCGAGCTTTCGCTAAGTGTAGATAATATTTTTGTCATTGCTATTATTTTTGCTTCGTTCAAAATTCCGCAAAAATACCAGCACCGCGTACTATTCTGGGGAATTCTTGGAGCCATTGTTTTCCGCGGACTAATGATTTTCTTCGGTGTAATGCTAATCAATAAATTTAGCTGGACTACTTATGTATTTGGAATATTCCTGATTTTTACCGCGTTAAAAATGCTATTCTCTGGCGAAGAAGAAGATTTTCACCCAAAAGACTCTTTTATTTACAAAGCTCTAGGTAAAGTTATGCCGATTACAGCAGAAATGGATGGAGAAAAATTCTTTATTTCTACCAAAACTGCCAAAAAAGCAGCAACACCTTTATTTGTGGCGCTAATTGTGATTGAGGTTATGGATGTTCTTTTTGCTGTCGATAGCGTTCCTGCGATTTTAGCCATTACATCAGATCCGTTTTTAGTTTTCAGTTCAAATATTTTTGCTATTCTAGGATTGCGTTCTATGTATTTCTTCTTAGCAAATATGCTGGCAAAATTCAGTTATTTAGAATACAGTTTGGTAGCCATTTTAGCTTTTGTCGGATTAAAAATGCTACTTCACGATTTCTTCCACGTACCAGAATGGGCTTCTTTAGGATTTATCGCTTTATCTCTTTTAGTTGGAATTTTGGTTTCTCTTAAATTTGGAAAGGAAAAAATATTGACAGATTCTGATCTACATGAAGAATAATATTTAAAAAAATATATTGCATAAAAAAAGGAAATCGTGAAGATTTCCTTTTTTTTATATTGATTTATTAAACTTTATAAATTAATTGTTTTAACCTTACTGTCATCAATGTTATATTTTGCAATAACTGTATTGTAGTCCAAATAATTCTTAGCATTAACTGATTTATTACTAATTAGAGGATCGTTACCAGGAACAACTACAATACGAAACTTTTGATTAGTTCTTAAATTAGCTGGTACAGTATTTAATTCAAATCCATCTAGATAAAGTTCAAAATCCACTCGGCTAAAATTAAATTTATAAGTAAAAAATAAAGTTCCATCATCATAATAATGTGATTCTGGAATTGGACTCCAAACGGTACCTCCATTTGCCGTCCCTGTTGCTCTATAAGCCAAAGCTACATCGCCTGGAAAAAGCGTAAATCCAAAATTTATAACCTCTCCCTCTCCATTCGAAGCAAAGTTAACATTATTAACATCAATAACTTGAGCAACTAATTCTTCTCCCGGAGGTCCCGGAGGCCCTTCTGGTCCTTCACAACTCGAAAATGCAATTAAACCGATAACTGCAAATAAGGTAAGTATCTTTTTCATAATTATTTTTTTTTAAAGATTATATATATAAAGGTATTCCAAAAATTAAACCAAAAAAAGCGATTTGGCTTATTTTCAAATAAAAATATCTTTATTTTTTTGCAGTAAGCTGATTCTTAGCCAATATTTTACTAAAAAACAGTGCGTGATACGGAAGCGAATTTTCCCAATAATCCCAAGTATGCGCTCCTGGTCTTTCTGTGTAATCATGATCTACTTTAGAATAAACCAATCTTCTGTGCAATTCTCTGTTGGGTTCAATTAAAAAATCATCTACTCCGCAATCTATAATTAGTGGCAATTTATTCGCCTTAATTTTATCAATCATTCCCATTACCGCATTTTGTTCGTACAATTCGGTATTACCGCTTTTGTCTCCAAAAACAGGCTGCATTAATTTTACAACTTGAGCCGAAGAATCTCTGTTTAACATCGTTCCCATATCTACTGCACCACTCATACTTCCGGCAGCGCAAAATAAATCTGGATGTCTTGTCGATAAATACAAAGCGCCATGTCCACCCATAGAAAGACCTGTAATCACTCTTCCACTCCTATTTGCAATTGTCTTATATGTTTTATCTACTTTTTGCACCACTTCTTGCGTAATAAAAGTTTCAAACTGACTTTCTTTGTTTACGGGACTATCCAAATAAAAACTAAACGTCTCCCCTTCTGGCATTACAATAATCATATTGTATTGGTCTGCTAGATTATGAACCAATTTTTTGTTTGGAGTACTTTTAAGCCAATCACTAAAATGTCCGTAAGCGCCATGCAATAGATACATTACAGGAAAAGCCGATTTGCTTTTTGCATAAGAATTTGGTAAAACCACTGCAGCTTTATAGGTTTTCCCCATAGCGGTGCTGGCAACTTGTAAGGTGTCTACTTTTGCGGCGTATGTCATGGTAGTCAAACAAAGCATGATTGCAGACAATAGCATTTTAATTTTTTTCATTTTTTGATATTTTTTTCTGATTAGGGTTCTGTAAATATAACTTTTTTTCAGAATAAAATATATGAAAAATCCGACTTCCAGTTTTACTAAAAAAATAGCCACGAATTGCTTCGCCTATTCGCTATCGCTCGAGTCACGAATTTTAATTTGAAGAAATATTTTGCGTAATTTGACTATATGAATTACACTAATTCTTATTTAAATCTGCTCGATCTGCTAAATCTGCGAGAGCATTTAAAAATTATTCGCCCAGATTTTGGAGATTCTGCTGATAGAAAATCCAATTATATCATAAAAAAGATAGCCACGAATTCACGAATTTTTAATATTAATTCGTGAATTCGTGGCTAAAAAAAAACTCAGCTAAAAAACTAGCTAATTATAATCTTATGTTCGTGTCGGTATTGCGATGCGCTCTTACCTGTATATTGTTTGAACGATTTACTAAAGTGGCTGAAATTATTAAAACCGCTTTCAAAACAAACCTCATTTATACTCATTGGCTGTTCTGCCAAAAGCTTTGAAGCATGCACCAGACGATATTCGTTTACAAATTCGGTAAATGTTTTGTTCGAAATCTTTTTAAAATAACGGCAGAAAGAAGGCGTTGTCATACTTACCATACTCGAAACCTCATCTATAGAAATAGATTCCTGAAAATGATCTTTCACAAAATTGAAAACCACATTCATACGATCGTTATCCTGAGTCTGCAATTCCATCGAAAATCCGTCTGCATTTAATATGGTATATTCTTCAGCCGATTCCAATTCGTCTAAAACACTCAAAAGCGTTATAAGTCTTTGAAACGGCGGTTCGTTTTCCATCATTTCAATTTTCTTTCCGATACGTTTTTTTGTTTCACCACCAAAAGCAATTCCGCCTTTAGCCTGTTTCAAAATATTCTGCACCTTTTTCATTTCTGGCGCAACGAAAAAGTCGCTTCCCAAAAATTCAGGTTTTATATGAATTACAGTTTCGGTTGTATTTCCTGTCTGCTCATTTGTAAAACCGCAATGTGGCAAATTAGCTCCTATTAAAAGTAAACTACCATTGGTATAATAAGAAACATGGCTTCCTATTTGTCTTTTTCCTGCCCCGCCATTTATATAAACCAACTCAATTTCTGGATGATAGTGCCATAAATGAGCTTTGCTATTGGTCTTTTCGGCGTGTTTAGTATAGGTAAAAGAACTTCCGTATGAGTTAGTTATCACTTCAAGAGCTGGGGCAATAGTCTTCATGATAATTTCTTTAGAAAATAATAGCAAATTTAACAAAAACGCCTAAAATAATTTAAATTTTAACCTATAACGGTTTCGTAAATGCGAATTTTACATTAAAATAACGTTCTTAACATTGAAAAATCCATACAGAAATCCACTTTTTTTTAGGGTCTTATTTTTTTTCTTGACTTTTTTTCTATTTATCCTATTTAAAACCTGATTTTATACAAATATGTTAAAAATTGTAAGAAAAATAGAAATTTTATGAAGTATGCGGTTTTTGAAAAAATTTGAAGAAAAACAATCAAATTAACAAAAAGACAACATTAAAGTCAAATTTTAACATATAACGGTTTCGTAAATGAGAATATAGCATATAAATTGGAAAATATAGATGTTAAAATACCACACATGCTGCTATAACTTTGCATCAGAAAAATGAACGAAAAAAATTTAATACTATAGAATATGAAAAAGATTATGAAATTAAGTTTAGTATGTGCAGTACTTCTAACAGGAATGAGTACTTATGCAATTGATGGAAATGAAGCATTAAATCTTCATGTATTGAAAGGAAATGGCAAGGTAATTGCTTTTGGAATTAACCAATTACAAAAAGCTGTCATCAGTATATATGATACAAATGGTACTTTAATTTATACTGAAAACGCTTCTGGTAAAACTGGAATCTTAAGAACTTTCAGTTTAGAAGAATTTCCACAAGGAAAATACATTTTAGAAGTTGCTGATAGCTTCAAAAAAGTAAAATATGATATTACAGTAAATGCAGATAGTTCTACTTTGTCTTCAAAAGGAACAACTTCATTAAACTAAGAAAATATTAAGGTTAAGTGCAATTCTTCACGGCACTTAAAACTTTATACTCTAATAAGTATAAAAAGTGAGGTTAGATAGTTAGTAAGTTAAAAACTTTCAAAAGTTTTAAAAACAGCTCTTTGTGGTTACTGAGCTGTTTTTTTTTGCCCTAATGTTTCGCAGAGATGCACAGAGATTTCGCAGAGATTCGCTAAGATTTTATTTAAAAAAACTTTGTGAATCTCTGCGTTTTTTCTTTGTGTATCTCCGTGGTACAAAAACTCTATATTTTACCAAAACGTTAAATTAAAATTACCGTTTTAACCAAAACGCTGAAAATAATTCAAATTTTAACCTATAACGGTTTCGTAAATGAGAATATAGCATAGAAATAAGAAAATACAGTTGTGCTTTTTTACTTACAACGGAAGTAATTTAGCATCAGAGAATTAGAACTATTAATTTAAAACTAAATACCATGAGAAAGATTGTTAGATTGAGTTTAGTAGCAGCATTGCTTTTCGCAGGAATAAGCACATATGCAATTGATGGAAAAGCAGATTTTAATCTGCATGTAATTAAAGCTAATGGTAAATTGATCACTTTTGGTCTTAACCAAACACAAAAAGCCAACTTAGCAATTTATGACAAAGACGAAACTCTAATTTACTCTGAGAGCGCCTCTGGTAAAGATGGAATTTTAAGAACTTTTAGTCTAGAAGAATTTCCAGAAGGAACTTATTTCTTAGAAGTAGAAGACAATACAAAAAAAGCAAAATACGAAATTACAATAAAAGACGATTCTTCAGTTTTATCAAAAAACGCTGTGTCTTCTGTGTATAAAGCAGGTTTTGCTAAAAATTCAAGCGTGGCTGCACGCTAAAAAGTTATGCTTTCGTAAAGTATAAAAGTGAGGTTAGATAGTTAGTAAGTTTAAAAACTTTCAAAAGTTTTAAAAACAGCTCTTTGTGGTTATTGAGCTGTTTTTTTTTGCTTTTTTATGAAGGATTTGTTTCACACAGAGACACAAAGGTTTCGCATAGATTCGCAAAGATTTAATTTTAAAATTATGCATATATAAAGGCAAAGTTCGCAAAGCTTTATACATATAGCTTTGCGAACTTTTTTATTTTATAAAATTTACTCAAAAAACTTTGCGTTCTCTGCGATAAAACCCTTTCTAACTTTGCGGTTAAAACACACAATCCAAAAAAAAAATCCTTTACCACAGAGATACACAAAGATTTCGCAGAGATTCGCAAAGATTAATAAAAAAACTTTGCGAATCTCTGCATTTCTTTGAGAAACTCTGTGTAATATATATCATAGCATTTGTAAAGTAATTCTTAATCCATAGTAAAGTTAAAATTAAGAGAAACATTAAAAAATAATAACCGAATTAACAATAACAATAAATATAATTTAAAATTTAACCTATATCGGTTTCGTAAATGAGAATATAGCATAGAAATAAGAAAATACAGTTGCTTTTTTCGCTGCATTATATAACTAATTTAGCATCAGATAATTAGAACAATTAAATTTAAAACTAAGTACCATGAAAAAGATTGCAAAATTGAGTTTAGTAGCAGCGTTGCTTTTCACAGGAATAAGCACTTACGCAATTGATGGAAATGGAGAATTTACTCTTCATGTATTAAAAGCTAATGGAAAACTGATCACTTTCGCACTTAATAAAGTACCGAAAGCCAATTTAGCTATTTATGACAATGACGGAACTTTGATTTATTCTGAAAGCGCATCTGGTAAAGATGGAATTTTGAGAACTTTCAGTCTAGAAGAATTTCCAGAAGGAACTTATTTCTTAGAAGTAGAAGACAATGTAAAAAAAGCAAAATACGAGATTACAATAATTGATAATGCATCTTTGTCTAGAAATGCAGTATCTTCAGTTTACAAATCTGGTTTTGCTAAAAATTCAAGCGTTGCCGCACGCTAAGATTTTAGATCTAAAAAGGCACAATCAAGGTTAGAAAATTTTGAAATTACATTAAACAAAACAGCTCTCTGTCTTTATCGAGCTGTTTTTTTTTATTTGTATTTGTAATGAAAAATATATTAGGTTTTAATTTTAGAAAAGTATTCTTATAAATTAAATTAAGTGCATTTAAAACACTTAAAAAAACTCAAATTTCCAAAAACCGCAAGCTCAGTAATTACGTACATAGTTCAAACAAAATACAGAAATAATTACAATTCAACAACTTAAGCATTTAAAAATGCTAATTTATTGCCAAAAATTAAATTTGTATTTGTAGTTTTACGCGTTCCACATTTAGTAATTAACAATTTAAAAAAAACATGACAAAATTTACCCAAGCTGGTTTAGTTGCTGCCTTTTTTTTAGCGACTGTGTTTACCTATGCCTTAGACGGAAAAGGTGATTACATTTTAAATATCAAAACAGGAAACGGAAAAGTAGTTAGCTTTACTTTGGATACTGTAGAAAATGCATCTTTCTCTATCTACGACGAGAATCACAACTTACTTTATGCGGGAGAATCTGCAGCAGACAAGTTAGAGGTTTCAAAAACAATTAGTTTAGAAAGTTTTCCTGCAGGAACTTATGTTCTTGAAGTGAAAGCAAACGACAAAGTTGAGAAACACGAAATTAAAGTTGCTGCTAAAAAATTGAAGACTGTAAAGTTAGACCAAACTGTTAACCAGAGTCCATCTTTCCGTCGTTAATTTTTTGCCCCTAATTTTTGAAAAGCAGCTCGTACCAGGAGCTGCTTTTTTTATATCTCATTATTTATTTCTTTTAAATTATCTGGAAGAGAATCAAAATACATTTGAAAAATGAAATCACCAACTATAACTCCCTGCGCCAATAATAAATGATCATCAGGGCTTGTAAATTTAAGATCATTAACAGCTATGCCATTGATTATTCCATAATACTGCCCTAAAGAAACTAGCTTAACCTCAACAGAATTGCCATCTTTATCTACAAGATGTTGTCCGGGTATTAATTGTATACCTCTAGCGTATTTACCATTTTCAAGCAAAAAAGGCTGGTCCATAGTGCAGATCATTTCTTTATTATCTCCAAATACTAAATAAAGCGCATTATTAAACCCTTGAGTACCTCCACTAAAAGTAACTTTTCCCTCTGATGAAGATAATTGAAGTTTGCCTGATTCTAATTTTGCAGAAAATGCCAAAACGGAGTCTCCTTTATACAAATCACTGATAGCTTTTTCTCCAGAAGGAGTCGCGATTGCCGTATGACCCGCCATACATTTAAGAGATAAATCTTTTAATAATTGGTTAGAATCTAATTCCATAATTTTATGTTTTTAATTGCTAACCAAAAGTAAGCCATTAGAAACGCTCTATATAAAGTATAAATACCTGTTTTTAAACAGCTAGTAATCTTTTAAGACTATCAATTCTCAGATGTTATTTCTCTTCTCAAGCTTTCTCCTATTTTAACCAAATCCCAAAAAAGATCAGTTTCTGATGTGATCATTATTTTTTTAGATGTTACGAAAACCGAAGAATGGGCAAAAGCATAAATATAATCCAACACATCTATGAGTCTAAAATTCTGCCTATATTCTGGTCTAACCTCGTGACTGTATGCAAAACAAACATTCCCAAATTCTTTTTCCAAAAAAAGTAATCCTAACTGATTTTCGAACAGTTTTCTTATTTCATGATTTAATGTCGTTGTTTCTGAAATTTGTTTCTTCAAAAAAATATCGAGAGTAAAAGAAGATTCATTACTTTTTTGCCTTATTTTTTGAATGTAAAACTCCAGATGAGCATTATCAGAATACACAACTGTACTTTTGTTGCTCTGTAAAGCTTCTATTTTATTAAGATATTGTTCTATAATCATCTTGATATTCTTTAGCTGTATAAAGTTAAAAAGTAAAGTTTAATAGAACTTGATTAGATATTTAAACCTCTCAGAAATGAGAGGTTTTCTATTTTTTTAAGATAATATTTCCACAATCTTGTCACTTCGACGGAGGAGAAATCTCCGCGAGAAATTCTACAAAGATTGACGACATTCTGTACGGAGCTACTTGTGGAGATTTCTCCTTACGTCGAAATGACAAACTTTATGAAATTTATTGCTGGCGCGAGCGTCGCGCTCGTGCATAAAATGAAAGTTTTTTAATACACAAAAAATAGTTGTCTTTTTAAAAAACAAACTATATTTGAAAATTCATATTCACCTAAAAATTATAATATAAAAAATGGAGTTAAGGCAATTTAGCAATCTAATTTTTAAACTTTCAGGTCTATTTATAATCTATGGTTTGCTCTTCAAATATACAATAGAAGCTGTGTTTGACATCAATAAAAATAGCATAACTTCTGGTCTTTCTGGCGGATATTCTTTAAATTGGAATGTTGCCTTTATTTGCATTTTATGCTTTGTAATTTTAATTAAAAACTCAAATTTTTTGACTTCCCTTTTTTATCTAAAAAATTACATTGTTGAACTAAATGAGATAAATCAGTATCGAATTTTAAAAATTATTTTTATAACATTTATTTTTTTTCAATTTCTTATTTATTTCCTCACTCCAAGAGACATAAGCTTTTGGAGCGCAATATTCTCCAATAGACCAATTATACTTCTTGTTTTAATTTTATTTCACAGGAACATCATAAAATTTATTATTAGACAAATTAATTCTTATTCTGAAATACACTCGAATTATATTTTTGTTTTTTCAATGATTTCAATTCTTTTATATTTTTATTTTTTCTGGGATTATGGGTTTGTTTCAATAAATCCTTTTGAATTTACTTTCCGTATTATCATCTTACTTTTTACTTTGAGCTCTCCATTAGTTTTTAGATTGTTAGTAGAAAAAGATATATCAATTAATAGTAATCATTTTGTATTCATCTTATTTTTATGGACTTTATTTCTTTATAATTTACAAGAATTTTTATTTAAATTCCCTCATTATGAAAAAGATAACATGTATCTCATTAAAGATTTATCACTTCATGTGATACTTCCTGTATTCCTTTTAACTCTTAATTCATTCTTTGCGAAAATTAAAAACATTTCAATCTTACAATTTGCATTTACTATAATTGGAACTTTATCTATTTTCTGTTTCATTTTAAAATATTTGCATGGATATCAATATGCAACTAACTTGTATTTAATATGTGGCATTATATCAATTTTCTTATCTACAAGAACTCGTATACTAGATAAAAAACTGGAAAAATTACAGTTTAAAAATAAATTAAAGCCAATAGAACCATCTTTACAAAATAGTTCTTCATTTCTATTTATAGCACTAATATTTCTTACTGTTTCAAGGCATTTTATTATACTTTTTGATTATGACACAAATTTTACTGCTAATGATTTAGCATCTTGTAGCATTGCGATAATCCAATTAGTTATTATTCTAATAATCGTATCAAAAAAGAATTTAAAATTAGATAATGCCGATAGTTTTATAAATACATCGCTGACATTCTTTTTAATATTAATATTCTGCAATAATCCCTTGTGGTTTCTTAGTCGTTTACTTTTTTATAGAAATGCAGCCTTTTTTAATATTACCAATAATGATATTGTTTATTTTATAGTTTTGTTATTGGCAATACTATTTTCATCTTATTTAACCAAATTGATAAAAATTGTTTTACCAAAAAGTTACATTACAAATTTTTCTAACTAGTATTTCAAATTGCTAGCTAAGCTAATAGAAAATAAAGCTAAGAAAACACAAACAAAAAACCTCCCATTTACATGAGAGGTTTTTTCATATTGATTAAACGTCCGCTAATTTCGGACAGTTGAAATGTACTTCTACATATTCCTTCTATACTGCCCGCCAACTTCAAACAACGCCGAAGTAATCTGCCCTAACGAACAAACCTTTGTAGCTTCCATTAAATAATCGAATAAGTTTTCGTTTTTAATGGCGGCTTCTTGTAATTGGTTTAAATGCTCGTTTACTTTTGCTTCGTGGAAATTATGCAGGTTATCCAGCATCGTAATCTGGTATTGTTTTTCTTCTTCTGTAGCACGAATTACCTCAGCCGGAATTACCGTTGGCGAACCTTTTGAACTCAAGAAAGTATTTACGCCCACAATAGGGAAATCACCGTTGTGTTTTAAGGTTTCGTAATACAAACTTTCTTCCTGAATTTTAGAACGTTGGTACATCGTTTCCATTGCACCGAGAACTCCGCCTCTTTCTGTGATTCTGTCGAATTCTTGTAATACAGCTTCTTCAACCAAATCAGTTAATTCTTCGATGATGAACGAACCTTGAATTGGATTTTCATTTTTGGCTAAACCTAATTCTTTATTAATAATTAGCTGAATTGCCATTGCTCTTCTAACTGATTCTTCTGTTGGAGTTGTTATCGCTTCGTCGTAAGCATTCGTGTGCAATGAATTACAGTTGTCGTAAATCGCATACAAAGCTTGCAAAGTGGTTCTAATATCGTTAAAATCAATTTCCTGCGCGTGTAACGAACGTCCAGAAGTCTGAATATGGTATTTCAGCATTTGAGCTCTTTCGTTGGCTCCGTATTTCAATTTCATGGCTTTTGCCCAGATTTTACGTGCCACACGACCAATAACCGAATATTCAGGATCTACTCCGTTTGAGAAGAAAAACGATAAGTTTGGTCCAAAATCGTTGATGTTCATTCCGCGGCTCAAATAATATTCCACGTATGTGAAACCATTTGAAAGCGTAAATGCCAATTGCGTAATTGGGTTCGCTCCCGCCTCGGCAATATGATATCCAGAAATCGAAACCGAATAGAAATTACGAACATTCTTCGTAATAAAATATTCCTGAACGTCTCCCATTAATCGAAGTGCAAATTCGGTTGAGAAAATACAAGTATTCTGTGCCTGATCTTCTTTTAAAATATCGGCTTGAACCGTTCCGCGAACTTGAGATAACGTTTTTACTTTTATTTCGTTATAAACGTCCAAAGGTAAAACCTGATCTCCCGTTACACCCAAAAGCATTAATCCTAAACCATTGTTTCCAGCAGGAAGATCGCCTTGATATTTCGGTCTTTCGATTCCTTTGGCTGCATATAATTTGGCAATTTTAGCTTCAACTTCTTTTTCTAAACCATTTTCTTTGATGTAAATCTCACATTGCTGATCGATTGCGGCATTCATAAAGAAACCTAAAAGCATTGGTGCAGGTCCATTTATCGTCATACTTACAGACGTTAAAGCATGAACCAAATCGAAACCTGAATATAATTTTTTAGCATCGTCCAAACAGCAGATTGATACTCCAGCATTTCCAATTTTTCCGTAAATGTCTGGACGCAAATCTGGATCGTTTCCGTATAAAGTTACACTGTCAAAAGCAGTAGAAAGACGTTTGGCTGGCATTCCTGCACTTACATAATGAAAACGTTTATTGGTTCTTTCTGGTCCGCCCTCTCCCGCAAACATTCTCGACGGATCTTCGCCTTCACGTTTAAACGGATATAATCCCGAAGCAAACGGAAATTCTCCAGGAACATTTTCTTGTAAATTCCAACGCAGAATATCTCCCCAACCTTCATATTTTGGTAAGGCAATTTTTGGAATTTGCAAATGCGATAAACTTTCAGAATGTGTCGCAATCTTAATTTCTTTATCGCGAACTTTAAAACTGTAAACCGGATTTTTATATTTGTTGACTTTTTCGTCCCAATTCAGGATAATTTCCCAATTGTACGGATCTAAATCCATTTTTACTTTATCAAACTGATTGAGTAAAAGGTTTAAAAAGATTCTGTTTTCGTCGTGTTCCTGAAATCCTCCAGAGAGAACAGTCGAATCGTCGATTCCTGCTTTTGTAATCTGTGGCACTTTACCAGAAACCGATTCTATGGTTTTGAAAATTCCGTATAATTTCTGCGCTACTTTTTGCTGAGCAATTGATGTTTCGTCATAATTTCTATTATTCTCAGCAATTTCAGAAAGATAACGTGTTCTTCCGGGCGGAATCACAAATATCTTTTCGCTCATTTCTTTCGTGATTTCAAATGTCGATTTCAAATCAGAATCGGTTTTTTCTGCCACTTTATCCATGATCGCTTTATAAAGCGTGTTCATTCCCGGATCGTTAAACTGAGAAGCAATTGTTCCAAAAACGGGCATTTCATCAGGATTTTTATCCCAAAGATTATGATTTCTCTGATATTGCTTTTTAACATCGCGTAAAGCATCAAGCGCGCCACGTTTGTCAAATTTATTTAGCGCTACTAGATCGGCAAAATCCAGCATATCGATTTTCTCCAATTGCGTTGCAGCTCCAAATTCTGGCGTCATTACATAAAGTGAAACATCTGAATGATCCATAATTTCGGTATCAGATTGTCCGATTCCAGAAGTTTCCAGAATAATCAAATCGTATTTTGCGGCTTTTAAAACCTGAATCGCTTCGGCTACATATTTAGATAAAGCCAAATTTGACTGACGCGTAGCCAACGAACGCATATAAACTCTCGGATTATTAATGGCATTCATACGAATTCTGTCTCCTAAAAGCGCTCCTCCCGTTTTTCTTTTCGAAGGATCAACAGAAACCAATCCGATTGTTTTTTCTGGAAAATCTATCAAGAAACGACGAACCAATTCATCAACCAAAGAGGATTTTCCTGCTCCACCCGTTCCTGTAATTCCTAAAACTGGAATTTTAGACGTAGTGTTATTTTCGTGAATTTTATCAAAAACTGGTTTTGCAATTTCAGGGAAATTTTCGGCCGCAGAAATTAAACGCGCAATGGCAGTTGGCACTTTATTTTCGATATGATCGATTTCTCCGTTCAATCGATCTCCAATCGGGAAATCGGCACGTTGTACCAAATCATTAATCATTCCTTGCAAGCCTAAAGAACGACCATCGTCTGGAGAATAAATTCTCGTAATACCATATTCATGCAATTCTTCGATTTCGCTAGGAAGAATTACTCCGCCTCCGCCTCCGAAGATTTTAATGTGCCCTGCTCCTTTTTCGCGAAGCAAATCATACATATATTTAAAGTATTCATTATGCCCGCCTTGGTAAGAAGTC
Source organism: Flavobacterium ustbae (assembly GCF_003946915.1). Taxonomy (GTDB): domain Bacteria; phylum Bacteroidota; class Bacteroidia; order Flavobacteriales; family Flavobacteriaceae; genus Flavobacterium; species Flavobacterium ustbae. The sequence continues at coordinate 41,058 of NZ_RPOC01000002.1, read as the reverse complement.
ATTGCAATAGCATTGGCATCTTCCTGAATGGCGGTATTCACTACCTCCTCAACACTTCTGTCGTGACCTAAGTGAATTACTTCTACACCCGTAGATTGGATGATACGGCGCATAATATTGATGGCAGCATCATGTCCGTCAAAAAGCGAAGCAGCAGTAACAATTCTTACTTTATTTTTAGGAATATATGGTATTTGTTGTTCCATTTTATGAATATGATAATTTTAAGCGACCAATGTACAAAATATTTTAATATTCGTTTAAGACTATAGCTTTATGTTAACAAAAATAAATCGATTTCGTAGGCTTCGGGGCTAACAATTCTGCTAACTAACTGATATACTTAAAGAAAGCTTAAAGACATGGCAATTTCGCAACATTTAAATAAAATATGAAAACGTCTTCTGAGTACTTGTAATGTAATTTAGCATTGTAGAAAAGCCCCAAATTTTTACCAAAAACTTACGTAAAAAGTAATAACGTAAAAATTAAAAAAATGAGAACATTTTATTCATTCACCGTAATTTTAAGTTTGAGTTTTTTTGTATTTTCTTTTAACAAAATTGAAAACAAGAATTATACACATAAAGCTTCAAATAATTTAACCGTTTACCACAATAATTCAGATGATGTAAACGAAGTTTCAAATGATTTCTTTAAAAGATATAAGGATTTGAAAAAATACAAATCTGATGTAATGTCGTTGTACAAAAACAGAGATTTAGGAACAATCTGGTTTGACGAGGACGAAATCAGCGAATTTGGTTCTGCTTTGTATGAAAAAGCAAAAAAAACAAATGATTTAATAATTCCGTATCAAAAAGAAATTGACCAATTATTTAGTTCATCATCAGATCAAAGTACACTTTCTCAAACAGATGCAGATATGCTTTTGAGTTCTTTGTATGTGGTTTATACTAAAAAAAATAATGCTGATAAGAAAAGATTAGCTTATGATGTAATGCTGAAAGATTTTTTAAATTACAGCACATTAGAAGAAACAGCAACAGCTGATGCAGCTGATGCAAAAGTAGAATACGATCAATATTACAAATTGCAAGACGTTCTAAAAAAATATAAAAAATTAGAAAGATCTAGCAAATGGAAACCAATTGTTCCAGCAGAATCTCCATACAAAGAGTTACGTCCAGATGCAGTTTCTAGTACGATTGCACAAGTTAGAACGCGTTTGTATTTATTAGGAGATTTGAAAACCGATTCTAAAAGCGACGTTTACGATCGTGAATTGATGGATGCCGTAATGAAATATAAAGTTCGTAATGGTTTTAAACCCAATTACATTTTAGCAGAAGAGCATATTAATGAAATGAATATTCCACTAGAAGACAGGGTTGCCACTTTAAAACTGAACATGGAAAGATGTCGTGAAATTGGTGCCAAAATTGCTGCTAGCGATGAGTATGTTTTAGTAAATGTACCTTCATACGAAATGATTTATGTAAAAAATGGAAAAGTTCAATTGACATCGCCAGTATTTGTTGGAGCGCCTTTAACCAAAACAACCATTTTTAATGGAGAAATTGACAGAATCGTTTTTAGTCCGTATTGGACAGTACCACAAAGTATTGTACAAAATGAATTGAAATCTAAAATTGCTGCAGATCCAAATTATCTTGCTGAGAAAAACATGGAAATGGTAAACGGTCAAGTAAGACAAAAACCAGGACCTGACAATTCTTTAGGATTAGTAAAATTTATGTTTCCAAATTCTGATGACATTTACATGCACGATACGCCTTCTAAAACTTTATTCGATTTTGAAAAAAGAACATTCAGCCACGGATGTATCAATGTGAAAATGGCTAAAGAATTAGCTGTTGCAATGTTGGCAGATTATCCGGAGTGGACACAATCAAAAATTGATAAAGCAATGGCTGGTAAAGTAGAAAACAGTTTTAAGCTGACTAAAAAAGTACCAATTTACATTACTTATTTTACTTCGTTAGTAAATGAAAATGGAGAAATTGGCTTCTTTCAAGATGTTTATGAAAGAGATGCAGAATTAAATAATTTATCTACATCGCAAGCTGTTTCTTCAAATTAATAGCAAACTTTTACTTATAAACTATAAACGTTATTAAATGCAGAATTGCATTTAATAACGTTTTTTTTATTTTACTGCGAACCTTATCTATCCTATAAATAATTAAGTTTTATAAAAAAAGACCAAACTCGTAATCTATTTATTACAAATACAGAGAATTAATTCAAAAATAACATAACTTATTAGTTTTTAGACTTTTAGAGGTCAAAAAAGAAAGCAAACCGACGGACATTTGCATCATAATAGTACCACTGATTTTTTAATTAAAATTAATTCTCATGAAAACAGAAAATATCGAAGGATTAACACTTTTTGAAATAAACTTATTAATTCAGCAAGGCGGAAAATTTGTAATGTTTCCAAATCTAATGACAAAAATAAAAAGTTACACTATTTATTTTGTTCGTCCTGAAGAAAAAACATTTAAGTACGCGTTAAAACATTTCTTAAAAAACATTAAGGTCGGCTGGCGTTCAATTCCGTTAAGACCATTTTATGTTTCAAAATCTTTATTCTATTTAGCGATTGGAGGTAAAGATTATACTCACAATATATTGGCTGATTTAAAGCAGATTAATCCAATTTACAATCCCAATTTATATTGCTTGCAATACGTATAGCCGCCTTTTTTGTCCCTAAAAATCTTAGTTATATTAGTTTGTAAAAAGTAAGCAGAAACTAAGAGCGTAATCAGGAAATCCTACATCTTGAAGTAAAAACGCTTTTAAATTATCTGTTCGTCTTGATACAAAATCGAAAATCGTCTTATAAAAAATTATAAGGCGATTTTTTTTATAAATAATTCACAACAAACAATAAAGCGTTATTGTTAATTATAAAACAAATTTATATCGCTGCCTTAATAAATTTGTGGCGTTATTTTTGAATAAGTAGTATTTTTGAAACTTAAATAAAACCCATAATGAAAAAGATTTTACTATTAGCCGTTACATTTTCGCTTACATCTTGCGCAGAGGTACAACAGACTTTAAATCAATACCCACAAATATCTTCTCAGATTCCAGGTATTGGAGGTGTTGATATCGCTTCTGGACTAAAAGAAGCGCTTAATAAAGGAATTACAGAGCAAGTAAGTAAATTAACTGCTGTAGATGGCTTTTATAAAAATCAAGCTGTAAAAATTTTGATGCCTGAAGAATTGCAACAAGTTGATGCAGCGTTGCGTAAAGTGGGCTTAAGCTCTCTTGCAGATGAAGGAATTAAAATGCTGAATCGCGCTGCTGAAGATGCTGTAAAAGAAGCTACTCCTATCTTTGTTTCGGCTGTAAAAAATATGACTTTTACAGATGCTAAAAACATTCTTTTAGGAAACGACAATGCCGCTACCAATTATTTGCAAAACAGTACCACAACTGCTTTGTACGGAAAATTTAACCCCGTGATAAAAAACTCTTTTGCCAAAGTAGGTGCCGATGCTGTTTGGTCAAAGATTATAACAAAATATAACACTATTCCATTAGTAAAAAAAGTAAACCCAGATTTGACTGACTATACAACTAATCAGGCTTTGTCTGGAGTTTTTAAAATGATTGCTGTTGAAGAAAAAGATATCCGAAATGATATTTCTGCTAGAACAACGCCTTTATTGCAAAAGGTATTTGCTCTACAGGATAAGAAGTAATTTTTAAGCTGCTAAGTTTCTAAGAGCCTAAGTTTCTAAGAAAAACTTTGAGTCTTAGTGCCTTTGTGGCAAACAAAACTAAAAAACCAACCAAAATGCAAAAAATAACCATCCTAATTCACTGTAAAGACCAAAAAGGAATCATCGCATCAGTGACAACATTTATTGCTAAAGTTGAAGGAAATATTACTTACATTGACCAACACGTTGATGTTGAACAAAATGTTTTTTTCATGAGATTGGAATGCGAGTTTGCAAATTCTCAAATTACTATTGAAAGCTTTAAAGAAGATTTTGATAAAACTCTTGCTTCCAAATTCAATATGTCCTGGGACGCTTACAATCAAGAACAGAAACCTAAAATGGCTTTATTTGTTTCTAAATACGACCATTGTTTATTTGACATTTTAGGACGATACAGTGCTGACGAATTAGGAGTCGAAATCCCTGTTATCATTAGCAACCATAATGATTTGCGATCTATTGCCGAGCGATTTGATATTCCGTTTCATTATGTGCCTTTTACAAAAGACAATAAAGAAGAAGGCGAAGCTAGACAAATTGAACTTTTGAAAAGATATCAAATCAATTTTATTGTTTTGGCGCGTTATATGCAGATTGTTACTCCCAAATTAATTTCGCTTTACGAAAATAAAATCATCAATATTCATCATTCGTTTTTACCTGCTTTTCCGGGAGCAAAACCATATCATTCTGCTTTTAAGCGTGGTGTAAAAATTATCGGCGCAACGAGTCATTATGTAACAGAAGAATTAGACGAAGGTCCGATTATTGAACAAGATATCGCAAGGGTTTCTCATATTCACTCTGTAGAAGATTTTATCATGAAAGGCCGTGATCTAGAACGAATAGTTTTAGCAAGAGCAATTAAACTCCACGCCGAAAGAAAAACTATGGTGTATAGTAATAAGACGGTGGTTTTTTCTTAAACTAAGTAACAAAGGTTCAAAGTGACAGAGAGACAAAGGTTATTGACTGACTTTAAATCTCTTTTTAAAATATAAAACCCGATAAGTTTTTACAAACTTATCGGGTTTACTTTTATAATTCAGTCTAAACTTTGAACCTTTGTTACTCTGTCACTTTGAATCTTTTAAAAAAAATTTATCGAGCAACAATCGCCAGTCTTGGATCATCAAAAGCGTTGACTTCATCCATTGTCATTCCTAGAGCGTTTGCTACACCTTCTCCGTATGCTGGATCGGCTTTATAGCAGTTTCTGATGTGGCGAACCTGAATAAATTTCTGTGCTCCACCAACTTGTCCAGCTGTATTTTTAAACAACAATTGTTTTTTCTCAGGAGTTAATAAATTGAATAATAAACCTGGCTGAGTGAAATAATCGCTATCGTCTTCTCTAAAATTATGTGCATAAGCATCTCCATAAATTGCTAATGGCGGTTCTTTTAATTCTGGCGTATCTTGCCATTCTCCAAAACTATTTGGCTCGTAATGTTTACGGCCTCCATTATTTCCGTCAACACGCATACCTCCATCTCTATGGAATGTATTGTAAGGACATCTTGAAGCATTTACTGGAATTTGATAATTGTTTACGCCTAAACGGTAACGGTGTGCGTCACCATAAGAAAACAAACGTCCTTGCAGCATTTTATCTGGAGAGAAACCAATTCCAGGCGGCACGTGCGCTGGGTTAAAAGCAGCTTGCTCTACTTCTGCAAAATAATTTTCTGGATTTTTATTCAATTCGAATTCTCCAACTGGAATTAGTGGAAAATCTCCTTTTAACCAAACCTTAGTTAAGTCAAATGGATGGAAACGATATGTTTTTGCCTGCTCTTCAGACATGATCTGTACAAACATTTTCCATTTTGGAAAGTTTCCTTCTTCAATAGCATCAAATAAATCTCTTTGATGGCTTTCTCTGTCTCGTCCTACTAATAAAGCCGCTTCTTCGTCAGACAAGTTCTCAATTCCTTGTTGCGAAACTAAATGGAATTTTACCCAATGTCTTTCATTTTGCGCATTAATAAAACTAAAGGTATGGCTTCCAAATCCATGCATTTCTCTATACGATCTCGGAATACCTCTATCACTCATTACGATTGTAACTTGGTGCAAAGCTTCTGGTAATAAAGTCCAAAAATCCCAATTGTTATCAGCACTTCTTAAATTGGTTTTTGGATCACGTTTTACAGCATGGTTCAAGTCAGGAAATTTCATTGGGTCACGGAAAAAGAAAACTGGCGTATTATTACCTACCAAGTCCCAATTTCCTTCGTTTGTGTAAAATTTCATGGCAAAACCACGTATGTCTCTTTCGGCATCAGCAGCACCTCTTTCTCCTGCAACGGTCGAAAATCGCACAAACATTTCTGTCTTTTTACCAATTTCAGAAAATAAGTCTGCTTTTGAATATTTGGTAATGTCGTGTGTAACAGTAAAAGTTCCGTAAGCACCAGAACCTTTGGCGTGCATTCTTCTTTCCGGAATTACTTCTCGGTCAAAATGCGCCATCTTTTCTAAAAACCAAAAATCTTGTAATAAGACGGGACCGCGAGGGCCTGCTGTTTGAATGTTTTGATTGTCTGGAACGGGAGTTCCTGTTGCGGTTGTTAATTTTTTGTTTGATTCCATTTTGCTGATTTTTAATGTTTTATCAAATATACAAACTTATTCTTAGCATATTCATAAACAAAATTGATTGTTATTATATTTTAATAATCAAAAATTATTTTATAGTGCACAAAGCTCAAAACAGCGATTAGACAAATCTTAACTTATGACCAACAAAGTAATAACAAAACCTTAACAGCATAAGATTGATATATGTCGGACATTTGTAATGTAATAAACTGGTTATTTATTATTTTGGTTTTGGTTAGTTAAATGATGCCGGCGTCTTCGAGATGCCGGCATTCTTTTTTTATATAAATCCTTTCAGAATATATTTAAATTCCAAATGAAAAATTCCAAATTCCAATGTTGGATTTTGGAATTTTAAAATATTGGAATTTTTTCCCAATATACATTAACTTATTTCCAACAAAGTAATAACAACACCTTAACAGCATAATGTTGATTTATGTCGGACATTTGTACTGTAATAAACTGGTTATTTATTATTTTGGTTTTGGTTAGTTAAATAATGCCGACGTCTTCGAGATGCCGGCATTCTTTATTTATATAAATCCTTTCAGGATATATTTAAATTCCAAATGAAAAATTCCAAATTCCAATGTTGGATTTTGGAATTTTAAAATATTGGAATTTTTTCCCAATATACATTAACTTATTTCCAACAAAGTAATAACAACACCTTAACAGCATAATGTTGATTTATGTCGGACATTTGTATTGTAATAAACTGGTTATTTATTATTTTGGTTTTGGTTAGTTAAATAATGCCGACGTCTTCGAGATGCCGGCATTCTTTTTTATCTGAAATTCCAATAATTTTAAATCAAATTCCAATAAATAAATTCCAAATTCCAATTTTTACTGTGCGGAAAATTGGAATTTGGAATTTATTTATTGGAATTTATTTTTTCAAACGTTCGTGGAGTAATTTAAAATATGTAAAAGCCTTTAAAAGTCTGCTTCCATGCCAAGAGAACATTTCTCCGTCTACGAAAATGGTTTTAGCATGATGTGTAAATCTGCCTATTTCAAAAGCATCTTCTTCTGTGAAAGGGTAAGGTTCAGACGAAAGAAAAACAATATCAGGATCGCCTTCAAGACGCATTTTCTTTAACTCGATTTCAGGATAACGGCCTTTGTCTTCGTAAATATTTTTAAAATGATTCAGTTTTAGCAATTCATTTATATAGGTATCGTTTCCTGCAACCATATAAGGATTTTTCCAAATAAAATAAGCGGCTTTCTTTTGCTTTATATTTTCGATATAATTTTTGAAATCGCTCAAGGCGAAAGCCAATTTGCTATTCCATTTTTGCGCTTCAGTTCTGCAATTGAATAATTGCCCAAAATCTGAAATCATTTGGAAATTATCTTCTATTGTCACAATGTTTGTTACCCAAACTGGACAAATTTCGCTTAACTGATTTACGATTTCTTCTGTATTTTCTTCTTTATTGCAAATAATAATATCTGGTTCAAGAAGCTTTATTTTCTCAAAATGAATCTTCTTTGTCCCGCCAACAATCTTTTTGGTTGATTTAAAGTGAAACGGATGAACACAGAACTTCGTTATTCCGATAATTTTTGCTTCGAGACCTAAATCATATAATAATTCTGTCTGCGAAGGAACTAACGAAATAATGCGTTTTGGAGCATTTTCAAAGGAATGAATAGTTCCTAATTGATCTGCGAATTGTTTCATTTATTTTGTTTCATGTTTCATGTTTCAAGTTTTTGGGATCAATTTAACCGCAAAGTTCGCAAAGATTTTTCGCAGGGGTACGCAAAGAAAAATACTTTGCGTTCGTAGCGTAAACCTTTGCGAACTTTGCGGTTAAATTACGTTCAAAGTAAGAACTTGAAACGTTAAACCTGAAACTTCAAACTAATAATCTCTTCCATTTCTTGCTGCACTTTCAAAGCTTCTTCTCTAGCCTTTTCAGCAAAATCAGTTCCTTTAGAAGCATAGATAATGGCTCTTGCCGAATTTACCAAAAGCCCAACCTTATCGTTCATTCCGTATTTGCAAACTTCAGATAAACTTCCGCCTTGAGCGCCAATTCCAGGAACGAGTAAGAAACTGTCTGGAACAATTTTTCTAATTTCTGTAAAATATTCTGCTTTTGTTGCTCCGACTACGTACATTAAGTTTTCACTGTTTTTCCACGTTTTAGATGTCTCTAAAACTTGTTTGTACAATTCTTGTCCGTTTGTGTTTAAAGTCTGAAAATCGAAAGCGCCTTCATTTGAAGTCAATGCCAACATTATTGTATGTTTATTTTCGAAAGCCAAAAAAGGCTCTACAGAATCTTTTCCCATATAAGGAGCAACTGTAACACTATCAAAATTCAAATCTTCAAAAAAAGCTTTGGCATACATGCTAGAAGTATTTCCGATATCACCACGTTTGGCATCTGCAATCGTAAAAATATTAGGATAATTTTCGTTGATATAATTGATTGTTTTCTGCAAAGACATCCATCCTTTTATACCGTAAGCTTCAAAAAAAGCTGTATTTGGCTTGTAACCAACTGTTAGATCGTGTGTAGCATCAATAATAGCTTTATTAAATTCAAAAATCGGGTCTTCGGTTTCTAATAAATGCTGCGGAATTTTTGCCAAATCAGGATCTAAGCCAACGCATAAAAATGATTTTTTTTGAAGAATTTGTTCGTGTAGTTGTTGTGTTGTCATATTGTGTTTTGCTTGTGCGGCAAAATTACAAATAATATTATTTAGTTTCACGTTTGCGGTTAGCTGCTTAGTGCTTAGCTGTTAGTCCTTAGCTTTTTTTATTCTCTAATCCTTAGAATTTGATATTTAGCATTAAAAGCTAGTTATAATATTAAAAGCTCAACTAAATACTAACAGCTAAGCACTAATCACTACCGAAAAAATGAAAATTATGAAACAGTCTTAAAAATAAATGTAACAAAAACCTTGGCGAGAATGCGCAATTTTACAATACAAATAAATTAAAAAGAGATATCATGAATTCGACAGAAATAAAAGGAAACTGGAATGAGTTAAAAGGGAAATTAAAGCAAAAATATGCTGAATTGACAGATGATGATTTGATGTTTGCTGAAGGAAAAGAAGACGAAATGTATGGAAAGCTTCAGCAAAAATTAGGAAAAACTAAAGAAGAGTTTCATCAAATCCTGTCAGATTTGTAAATCCTTGCAACTCAATCAGGGAAATACCGTCTAGTAAAACTATTAGACGGTATTTTTTTGAAAAAATTATTTTAAAATCACATTTACTTGTAATTCTATATCATTTAAAAGCTAAAACACCAAATAAAATAAGTATCTTTAACCAAATTTCTATATAATGAAACTATTTATAAAGTTCGACATTAACACCATTTGCTCTCTTTATTTAAAACAAAACCTGGAACAAAACAATATAAATTTTTCTACTCTAGGATTTGGCGAAATTGAGATTGAAGACAATCTTGATGCCGAAGCACTGGAGAAGTTAAAAACAAATTTGGCTCCTTGTGGTTTTGAAGTAGTTGAAAATCAAAAAAGTGTATTAGTCCAAAAAATAAAAGACGCGATTATCGAGCTTGTATTTATGGATGATAGTAATAATTACAAAAGTTCTGTATTTTTGGCTGAGAAGCTCAACCACAGTTACGGATATTTATCTAATGTTTTCTCTGAAGTAACGTATTCTTCTATAGAAAATTTTATTATTTTGCAGAAAATTGAAAGAGCAAAACAGCTGATTATTATCAACGAAATGAGTTTGACCGAAATTGCTTTTTTACTAAATTACTCGAGTGTAGCACATTTGAGTACGCAGTTTAAAAACACAACCGGAATTACGCCGTCTGCTTTTCAGAGAATTATTAAGAAACGAAGAGAGAATTTAAAATAAAACCTAAATACCGCGATCAAAATGCAAAAAAACGCATTACACATTTTATTGGCTGATGATGATGAAGATGACCGTCTTTTCTTTAAAGATGCTTTTGAAGAAATAAAAATACAAACAAATGTAAATTTTGTTCATGACGGAATGCAATTAATGGATCATCTAATGAACCCAGACAATAAACTTCCAGATATTTTGTTTCTAGATTTGAACATGCCTAAAAAAACAGGGAAAGAATGTCTTATTGAAATCAAAAAAACGGATCATTTAAAAGATATAATTATTGCTATTTACTCTACATCTTCTTCTGAAGAGGATATTGAAGATACTTTTATTCAAGGTGCAAATATTTACATCAAAAAGCCTAGCGATTTCAATACATTGAAAAAAATAATAAATGAAGTCGTGACTGTCAACTGGCATTATCATACCTCTGGACTTAACCGTGATAATTTCTTGCTGCGACTAAAATAAGAGCATACCAATGAAATGGATACCAAATTTTAATTCTTCAAACTCTTTGAGAGTTATTTTTGTAATCGCAGTTTTCATTCTGTTATTTCTCTCATCAATTGCTTACAAACACAACCAGGACTTGAATGAATCGAGCAAACTGGTTATGCATACTTACGAAATCAACATTCAGCTCGAACGATTAATGTCGGCTATAAAAGATGCAGAAACGGGCCAGCGAGGATATATTATTACTCGTAATGCCCGTTTTTTAACTCCCTACATCTACTCGAGAGATAAGGTAAATACATCTTTTATTAACTTAAAAAAGTTAACCGCCGATAATCCGCAGCAACAGAAAAACCTTCATAGACTTTTCAAACTCATTACACAGCGTTTCGTTTCTTTTGAAAACTGTTTAAAATACAGCGATCCAAAAACTTACGACAAGAGAAAACTCGACAACCATATGTTTGGCGGAAGAATCTTGATGGAAAATATCCGTTTTAAGGTTGATGAAATGAACGACATCGAAAAAGAATTCTTGAAGAAAAGACTCAAAATTTATGATTCTGAAATCTCTCTGAGTCCGCTGTTTTCTATTTCTTTATTTCTAGTCGCTTTGAGTTTTATCTTATTGGCTTACCGCCAAATTAGCCGTGATTTTGAGCGCTTAAAAGTATTCAACAAAAAACTCTTAATTTCAAGCGGTTTAATTTCTGAATCTGAAAATATTGGAAAATTTAGCACATGGCAATGGGATTTAGATTCTGATAAAATAGATTTTTCAGACAATCAATTCCAATTATTAGGTCTTGAACCAAGATCTTTTGCTCCAAATAAGGCAACACTTATTAAATATGTTCATCCAGATGATAAAGAAGCTGTAGCCAAAGCAATAGACGGAATTTTAGACAAAAAACATCTTCCGTTTGTGTATTATAAAATTATACGTCCCGATTTTGAAGTGCGTTACTTTAAAACAACAGGAAAATTAGTAACGGACCAACAGGGAAGCAAAATTTTACTTGGAATTAATTTTGACATAACAGACGAACATCTTCTTAATATCGAACTTCAGGAACGAAATAAAGAACTGGAAAAAAGCAATAAAGAACTTGCCTCTTTTAACCACGTAGCAAGTCATGATTTGCAGGAACCACTTAGAAAAATACAGACTTTTATTTCTAGAGTTTCGGATGCTGACAAAGAGGTAATGTCTGAAAGTGGTAAAAATTATATCACTAAAATAGAAAGTTCTGCAAAAAGAATGCGCGTTCTAATAGACGATCTTCTTTTGTTTTCTAGAACGAATACTACCAAGAAAGAATTTATTAAAGTAAATCTAAATGAACTTCTGAATAATGCAGAATCTGAACTGGCAGAAATAATTGAAGAAAAGAAAGCTATTATTTCGGCTCCAAAACTTCCTAAACTTTCTGTAATTCCTTATCAGATTGAGCAGCTTTTTATCAATTTAATCGGAAACTCATTAAAATACAGTCAGCCTGGTCTTAGACCTGAAATTTCTATTTCTAGCGAAAAAGTCAGTGCTTCGGATTATCCTGAAATTTTGGAACAGTCGGTAAAGAAATTTCATAAAATTACTTTTTCAGATAACGGTATGGGATTTGACCCGCAGTTTAAAGAAACTATTTTTATTCTTTTTCAGCGTCTTCATTCCAAAACAGATTATCCTGGAACTGGAATTGGTTTAGCGATCTGTAAAAAGATTGTTGAGAATCATAAAGGTCATATTACAGCCGACAGTATTTTAGGTAAAGGATCTGTATTTACCGTCTTTCTTCCCGATTAAAAAAATTAATTCCAAACCTATATTAGGATTGGAATTATTATAAGAATAAAAACCTTTCCAAATTATACCCATAAAAAAAGAAATTATAGTAAAACTGTAATTTCTTTTTTTTGCTTCAACCAAAAAAACCTCTAAAGCATTGATTTTAAAAGGACAAAACCGAAATATAAGCGTATTATGGGAATTATATAACGTTTCATTTTTATGCTGTAAAGGAAAATCTTTCATTCGTTAGCATCTTTGTAATGTAATACTTTATGAAGTAATAATGAAAGTAATTCATGCCACGAAGACTGTTTGTTTTAAAGTCTTTTTTTCATTCTTTTTAGTTGTTTGCATCACATCATGCAGAAAAGTTAATCCGATTGAAAAAACTTTGAAAAATCAGGCTTTTGCAAAAAATGAAAGAGAAGAAACAGAAGTCTTTTTTTTTATTTCGTCGGCGAATATTAGCAAATCTATTATTTCAAAAAGTCAAATTGCACAACAAAAAAGTTCAGATATAATTGTTCAGGAATTAAGCAAAAGAATTGAAGTTCAAGAAAATCAATTGTTAGAAGAACTTAACAAAATGGCCACATCTAAGCTCATTGTCATTACCGAAATTAATGCCACTCATAAACGAGACCTGTACAACCTTATTGATGCAAGTGGCAGTGAATTTAATACAATCTATTTGGATGCCATGACAGAAGCGATAAATGACCAGATTGAACTGCTCCAGACTATTTCTAGAGAAACAAACGACAAGAAAATTTTAGAATTCGTTCTTAGATTTTTGCCAGAACAATATAAACTCTTACGAGAGACTGAAAGAATAAAGAAACAAAATTAATAAAAGCCTATTTATCTAATCTATTAACTAAATTAATTATTATGAAATTACAAGCCAATTTTTTATGCGCCTTAACACTTTTTTTATCAGCATCATTTGGAGTGCTGCACGCTCAGGACAATAATGTAAATACCGAATTCGGGGTAAAAGGGGGATACAACATGTCTAACCTAATCGACAGCGGTGATGATGTAAACGACAACAATATTTTATCTGGTTTTAATGCCGGTTTTTATGCCACACTTCCTGTTTCAGATTTTGTAGCCATTCAGCCAGAGCTTTTGTTTACAACAAAGGGAGCTAAACTAGAATATAATGCGGGTCCTTTTGAAGGTGATGCTAAATTCAGACTTAATTATATTGAACTTCCATTACTTGTTAGAGTAAATATCACAAAGAACTTTAATGTTCATGCTGGGGGTTATGCTTCTTACTTAGTAAGTTCAAAAGTAACTGGAGATGGATCATTTGAAATCAATGAAGAAATTGACAGAGACGATTTAAACAAGTTTGATGCAGGTATTGCTGCAGGTGTTGGAGTTGATTTTGATCCAATCAGTATCGGAGTTCGTTACAATTATGGTTTAACAACCGTTGGTAAAGAAAGAACTGTACTAGGAGAAACTTATACTTTTCCTGACGTTAGAAACAGCAACTTGACTTTATACATGTCGTATAAGTTAAACTAAAAAAATATTAACCACTAAAATAAAAAAACCATGTCAAATTTATTATACACCGTCGCAGTGATTCTCGTGATACTTTGGGCCCTTGGGTTCTTTGTTTACAGTTTCGGAAGCATTATCCATATTCTATTGGTAATCGCCATCATTGCAGTTTTACTTCGACTAATTAAAGGTCGAGAAATTTAAAAATTACAATTATTAAATCAACAAATTATTAATATTAATCCATTTAAAAATTATTTATTATGAAAACTAGTAGCACAATTTTAGGAATTTTAGGAGCCGCAGCGGCGGGAGCATTCATAGGTGTTTTATTTGCACCAGACAAAGGATCAAACACAAGAAAAAAAATTAAAGATAAATCAAAAGATTACGGGGATAACTTGAAAACGAAATTTGATGGTGTCGTAAATAAAATCACTTCAAACGGTAAAGATATTATCGAAGAAGGAAAATCTAAACTTAACCAAGTGAAAGATGATTTTAATACAATCAAAGATGACGTTAAAACAGTAAAATCAAACTATTAATACGTTTATATTAATTAGTGAAATTTTCAAACCATAAAACCCTATATCATGGAACCAAATGCAACAACAAACGAGGACTTAAATCTTTATGAAAAAGCTGAAAACTATGCTAAAACAAGTTTAGAATTATTAAAACTAAAAACAGTATGTTCAGTGGCTGATGGTGCAGCATCATTGGCATCTAAGATAGCGATCGGAATTGTTGTTGCATTTTTTACTTTGTTCTTGAATATTGGGATTAGCTTATGGATTGGAAAAGAACTTGGAGAGTATTACTACGGCTTTTTTATCATGGCGCTATTTTATCTTATTGTAGTGGTTGTTGTGGTAAAATCACATCATAAATTGATTAAAACTCCGATTGGAAATACTATCATTTCGAGTATTCTAAAAGAAACTAAAAAATAAGATTTAATTTATTAATACCAATAAAAAGACTATGGAGGCTATTTACAATATTGATCAATTAAATCGAAAAATTGAGGAATTAGAAATTCGCCAGGATGCAGAATGGTGCCAAATAAAAGACCATATTGATGACATTAAGGAAAATCTAAAACCGATAAACCTAATTCGAAATACGGTTGAAGAAATTAACGAAACTGTTGGTTTTAAAAGCCATTTGGCGCAATCGGTAATTAGTATCGGAATTGGCTATATCGCCAAAAGATTTATCGTCGGAAAAGGGGACTCAATGTTCAAGGGCATCTTAGGCTCAGTCATTCAGCTTATCGTAACGAATCTGGTTTCGAAACCTCATAGTGAATCTTCTGAAGAAAACGAAGAATCATCACAATATGAACCATCTAGAGAGTAATTTGTTAACTTAATTTATATATTATGGAAAAGTTTAGCGAAATAATGATAAAAAATGGTGTATACGTTTACTCTAATCTATATAAATGTTTTGAATATACGAGAGTATTTCTAGGTGTCTAATTTTCATCATACGTTTTTGGGGAAACGATTGATGAAAATTCACCTAATCACTATATATTTTTTTAAGCTTCTAAGATACTGAGGCGCTAAGGTTCTAAGTTTTTTTATTGATTCTTCGAATCTTACTCTTACTATCTTAAAAAAAGAGCATCTACAAAGTAGATGCTCTTTTTTTTAAATAAGCTTGACAGCTTAGAAGCTTAGCGCCTCAGTACCTTAGATGCTTATCTATAATCCTGATAAATCGGCAACTTCAGACCTGCGTAAATATTGCAAGCTTTTGATGTATTGGAAAACAAATTAGAGAAAAGAGTTCCAGAACCGATAAATAACGGACCTGCTCTAAAGCCTGCTCCCACTGTTGTTCCGCTGTATTGCATGTGCGTTACAGGAACATAGAAACTAAATTGTCTTGTTTCGTATCTTGGTGTAAAAGTTACCGAATTCGCAATTGCAGTTCCGTTTATTTTTTTGGCATCTACCAAACTGAAATCACCGCTTAGATTTAAGTAAAATCTCTGATTGATGTTCCAATCAAAATTGGTATGCAAAGCCGTCGGAAGATTGGCTTTTAACCCTTTTCTAGAAGATACTTTAGTATAATTTGCATCAAAAAACTCAAAAATATCTTCGGCATCTTCAATATCTTCTTGTGTCACCCTTCCATTTACATTATAAGTATTCTCGACAATATTGTTGTAGTTTATTTTCCCAATATCTGTTACCGATGCTGCTGCCTTAAACTTATAGCGGTTTCCTTGGCAAGTATGGCAGTTGGTACGATACTCGTAAGTAAAGCCTAGATCCAGTCCTACTCCAGCCGAAGTTGCGTCAAACGTTGGATCATCGCCATTTTCATAATCATAACTTGCAGCTGTTCTTATTGTTCCTGTTGAATAATATTCGCTTAGCGTAGGGTCAGCGTCATTTTTGTTGAAAGCCACGCTTAAATCATTTCCGTTAATATAGCCGTTAACTCCAGCCATTAGATATTTTAGAGTAAGACCACCTTTAACAAAATGATCGTCGCGATCGAACAAAACCGTTGCATAACTCGCTCCAATTTCAGCCCAAGAATTTGTAACCGCATTCGGATTTCCGCCTGAAATTAAAAAACTTTCCGAAACATCGATATCTTTGTTCACCTCATCAATAAGCTGTCCATTTATACCAATCATGTTGGTAACACTTCGTACACGTGTAAAAAGCGCCACACTGTGTAAAGGAGTAATATTGAACATTACAGAAGGCCCCATAATATCGATATTAAAATTTCCTCTATTGTTCGATTTAAAATTTTTGCTAGCTTCGGTATCCAAATCGTAACCTCCGTCTAGAACATTAGCAAAATTAATTCCGTACAAATCATTCTGTCCTGTTCCACTTGCAGAAGCAAACGTTACATCGGCTCTGTATTTAGAATCCACGATATTGGAAGGATTAAATAATGCAGATTGAATTCCGGCATAGTTATCATCTCTAAATCCGAAATACGATTGCGATCGCGCATAAAAAAAGCTTCCAAAGAAGCAAAATAAAAGTAAAGTTCTCTTCATAACTAAAAATTGATTGGTTGGTTTATTTTAGAGTTTCTGAAGCGCTAATATACTATCCCAAAACTTTGTGAATGCATTTTTTAAGTTATTTTTTTAAGTTTTCTTTAACATTTTAAAATTCTTAAGAAAAAACTTTCCTTACAGAATAGTAAGTTCCTAAGATTCTTATAGCAAAGTTTTGGAACTATTTTTTCTCAAGGCACCAAGATAAAATCCCAAGATTTTGAAAATAAAAAAGCCGAACAAATGTTCGGCTTTATATCACAATCTAAGAAAACTTAGAACCTTAGTATCTTAGTACCTCAGCACCTAAGAAGTTTACGTTAGTAAACTTCCGAAGCTTCCTTCAATTTCTCCATATTATTAACCAACTGAAGCTCAGCAACGATTTTCTGAATATCACCATTCATGATATTTCCTAAATCGTAAAGTGTAAGACCAACTCTATGATCGGTTACACGACCTTGCGCATAGTTGTACGTACGAATTTTAGCCGAACGGTCTCCAGAACTAACCTGAGAACTACGTTTTTTAGCATCTTCTTCCTGCTTTTTGGCCAATTCCATTTCGTATAAACGAGAACGTAATACCATTAAAGCTTTATCTTTATTCTTGTGCTGCGATTTCTCGTCCTGACATTGCGCCACCAATCCTGTTGGAATGTGCGTTAAACGTACAGCCGATTTCGTTGTATTTACCGACTGCCCTCCAGGACCAGACGAACAGAAGAAATCGACACGAACATCGTTCATATCAACCTGAACATCAAACTCCTCCGCTTCTGGCAACACCATAACCGTAGCAGCCGACGTATGCACACGACCTTGAGTTTCTGTTTGAGGAACACGCTGCACACGGTGAACACCCGCTTCAAACTTCAAAGTTCCGTAAACATCCTCTCCAGTAACTTCAAAAATAACCTCTTTGAAACCACCCGAAGTACCCTCGTTCATATCTACAACAGAGGTTCTCCACCCCATGCTTTCGCAATATTTAGTATACATTCTGAATAAGTCACCTGCAAAAATACTCGCTTCATCTCCACCCGTTCCGGCACGAATCTCCACCATCACGTTTTTAGCATCTTCAGGATCTTTAGGAATCAGCATAAATTTGATTTCATCCTCCAATTCTGGCAAACGATCTTTAGCTTCATCCAACTGCATTTTAGCCATTTCCACCATTTCAGCATCACTACCGTCAGCAATAATTTCGTTAGCCTCATCGATATTTGCCAAAACAATAATGTATTCTTCTCTCTTTTCAACCAAAGCCTTAATACTTTTATATTCTTGGTTGAGCTGCTTATAACGCTTCTGATCTGAAATAACATCCGGCTGAATAATCAAATCCGAAATCTCATCAAAACGCTGCTTTACATATTGAAGTCTATCTAACATTTTCTTTTCCTTTATTTGGACTGCAAAATTACAAAATATTTATCGAAAATTCTAGAATTGATTTTTTGTGTTTTTGGAGGGGGAAATTTAGTGGAATTTGGGTTGTTTTTAGGAGCTTTTTCCTGTCCCGATAGCTATCGGGACTATATCTTTTTAGGCACAAGTCTTGGTTTTAATTAAGAAATTTTCGTTTGCCTAAAAAGGATGCCGCTTCTATCAGGGCTAGGGTTTTGGTTTTCATAAGATGGTTTACGGTTTTCCGTAATGTAATTAGACTTTAAGTAATTAGTTTTGAAAAACATACTAAAACAACAATCACAACTTTACACATGAAAAAACTATTTGCTCTATTCTTATTACTTTTTGCAATAACACAAAATCATTCTCAACCTAATAATTCTGTAGCACGCCAATTTATTGAGAACGCAGAAATCTTGCAATTAAATAAGGATTGGAATATAAAAGCCGAATTTACGACTGGATTAAAAGAAGTGTTGGTCTTCTTTCCTGTTGAGGCAATTGATTTAAAATCAAACACAAAAATTAAAGCATTGCAAGTGGAAATGGCATTAGCCGAAAATTATTTTAAATCCTCTTGGATTGATTTGAATGAAGTTAATGAATTTATATTATTTATCGAACAATATGTTATTCCAAATCTTAAAGATAAAACTGAAAAGAACCAATCAACCACTTATATATTTAATTCTAAAGAAATAACATTTAGTTTTCATATTCAAAAAACCTCTCGAAGAATATCAATATATCTTAAAGATAATGGTCTTACAGATTATAGACATTATTTCTGGACAGAAACACAAGTGAGCAAAATTCCTGAATTGCTTATGATGCTGAAGGCAATTAAATAAATCATTTCGTTTTCAGAATAATCAGGTGTTTTTACGCGATAATATTTTTAAATTAAAAACGATGTTTGTTAGTAATTTAATTATCAATCAGTATCCAATATTTAACATTAAAATTCAGCAAATGGGAAAAATAAAATTACTAAATCTTTTAAAAATATTGCCTCTAATATTCTTTACCTTTCTATTTGTTGAATGCAAAAAGCCCGATAATTATGACACTCAAGAATACTCACTTGGTAATTTTGAAGAAGATGGCTATCCTGATGGAACTTATTGTGCAGAAATTGATTACTATTATTCAGAAACTGGTACAAGTTCAACATATACCTTACTTGTTGAAATTGAAAACAATGAATTAACTGTAATTCATTGGCCAAATGAAGGTTGGCTCGATGATTCACATTTTACTCCACCAGATATTTCAAATGGTGAAGCTTCATTTACTAGCGATGAAGGCGTTGACTATACAATTAGAATTATTGGAAATGAAGAAAACTGTTCGACAAGTTCATCTGCAACAACTGAAGATGAACTAATTCAGCAAAAAGAAAATGAAGAAGAGGAATACAGAAAAAGAGAGGACGAAGAAGCTGAATATCAAAAAAAACAATTGGAGGAAGAGGAGGAGAAAAGAAAACAAGAGGAAGAGGAAAGTAAGCAAGAAGAAGAAAATATTGAATAGAAAAACCTATACTTTAAAACAATTAATTTATGCGTTATAAAGGTTTTTTTTTAATACTCTTTGTTATCCCGATTATCTTATCAACTAATAAAATTTTTGCTGGGCGTTGTAGCGGTTCAAGTAGCTGCCATGCTTGTACAACTTGCAGCTCATGTAAATATTGTAATAGCGGAGGAAGTTGTCGGGTATGCAGTGGAGGTGGCGGTCTTGGAAAGTTAATATTATATGGTGGTGGAGCTCTTATAATATATTCATTATTTGATAAAAAATCTCAAAAATAAATTTTAAATCCTAAACTCTAGATTCAAAAATTATGAAAATTGAAAAAATCATTGGAATATGCACTTCCATCATTCTCTTATTTATTTTATTCCACTTATCTCTATCTTTCACAGATTTTGATCTTGACACAAATGTTGCAACAATATATATTGAAATAATTAATGCATTGATAATTATCATACTTACAATCCAAGTTTACCATTACAACAAAAAAAAAGATGAATTGGATTTCAAAACAAAAACTCCATTAATATCAATTAGCCAAGAAGAATACAGTTCTGAATATATAATTCAAAATATAGGAGGAGGCCCAGCTCTAAATGTTAGAATTTTAAGTGATTTAGATACAGAAAACAAATTTTGGAAAAAAAACCTTATTGGATATGATTTATTCGGGAATAATTCTTTCAAATTAGACTATGAAAACAAAGAACAATATTTAATTACTTACAATGACATATATGGTGATTTGTATTATTCATATATGAAAAATAACCATCTTCAATTTGGTAGCTTAACATCCTCTAATGAAAAGAAAGTATCGAATAAAATTCAAAAAATGTTGACATATGAGAAACAAGTAGAAGATTTTTCAAGTAGACATACACCTTCTGTCTAACTTACAAAATTAACGCCAGCTTTCCGCTGCGCGAACGTCTCCGACTTCGCGCCCGTTCCAATATTCTACAAAATAAATTAAATACAAGAATGGATTATCTTTGTGGGTACGAAGTCGGGAGACTTCGCACAGCGACGAAATTGTGGGTACGAAGTCGGGAGACTTCGCACAGCGACGAAACCCGAGCTCCCGTTAGCGCGGATTTGCAATCCGTACCCACAACAGTATAACACAATATAAAATCATCACATACAAAAGCTACAAATAAACAGTGTAGCTTTTTTTATATCCAAAACTCAAACCCCCAGCTCCACGAAGTGTTCTCACAACCGCTGCGCGAATGTCTCCGACTTCGCGCAATTTATTTGTTCTTGAAAAATTCTACACTTCAAAAAAGTCTCTGACTTTTACATTTCACATCTAATTTATATGTGTTCATTTTTAAAAATTACCTAAAAAAACGTGAATTCAAAATTAGAAGAATATCATATATTCGTAACGACATTATGTTTATTTCAAAACCTCAATACAATCTTATGCCAAAAAGACTTTTACTATTCATTTCAATTTTAATCTACGGTTGCAATGCCGATATAAATGATAAAGACAAAAGAAATGAGAATTGGGTATATTGGGTTGATTCCGAAACGGGTAAAACTTCTTGGATTCCGCTTTCAGACGAAACTACAGTTAAAGACGGCAACTACACTTCTTTTTATTCTACAGGATCAATTTACGAAAAAGGAAAACTGAAGAATGGCAAAAATATAGATACAATTTATTGGTATGATCAAAACGAGAAACTGATACATCTTACTTTCGTTAAATCAAACGTTTTTACTCAATACTACATATATAACGGACCTTACATTTCCTATTTTCAAAATGGAAATGTTTTTGAAAAAGGAATAATAGAAAATCACAAATTCAAAGATGATTGGACAAGATATTATCTCAACGGTCAAATTGAATGGTCAACAAATCTCAAAAACGGCACAGGCACAAAGCTTTGGTACTTTGAAGATGGGCAAATATCTCATTCAACCGATTATGTCAATGGCAAAATAGATGGTTTAAACAAGAGTTGGCATAGTAATGGCCAAATTAAAGAAATCTCCAATTGGAAAAACGGAGTACAAAATGGTTTATACGAATCTTTTTTTGTAGATGGCAAACCAGAATCTAAAACAAATTGGATTAACGACAAAATCGATGGTAAAAGCGAATGGTGGTACGCAAATGGACAGCAAAAAAATATAATATTTTATAAATCTGATCTTATGGACGGAAATATTAAACAATGGTATTCTAATGGAAAATTGCAAGGAGAAGCAAATTATATTTTAGGAAAAAGAAACGGAAAATCAACCCGGTATCATGAAAATGGAAATATTCTAGCAGAAGGTTTTTTCAAAAATCACGAAGAAAATGGTGAATTTACATGGTATGATAAGAATGGAAAAATTACAAACAAATTAGTTTATAGTAATGGAATTGTTATTGATACTCTTCAATAATCCCTTTTCTTGCTTAAATATAAATCCGCGCGACGCTCGCGCCAGCAGAAGTAAACAATTTAAGGTTAACGATAAATTCACGCCGCCACACACTCCATATTCTTCTCTTCCATTATCTGCATATCCATTATTTTTTGAGCAATAGTCCCTCGTTCAAATACGCGAATGATTTTAAAAACGGCGCTAACAAAATATCCAGGGTTCGAAACAAATCGAGCAATTTCGGTAATTCTTTGATCTCTTAACTGCGTGCAGGCTTCTCTTTCGTTTTCTGGAACAGCTACAAATTCGTTGGCAAATTTCCACGCCCCGTTTCTTGCCGTTTCCATGCTAAAATCGATAAAGAAATTGTCAATTTTTCCCGTAGCCTTTAGAATCCATGTGAGCGTTGGCCAAATCTTGATCAGGCACTTTTCTACACCAGCGACCAAGTTGCTAAGAATGAAATTGATCTGGTCAAAATCATGTTTTAGTTCTCCTATGTCTTCTATGGTACTGACTTCGGCCGAAGCAATTCCGAGGTCAAGATTAATGTGCGCGTTAATTCCGAGTAGTAAATGCTGCAGGACAATTGGCCAGAAATTTTCGGCTTGTTCGAAGGCAAATCCCCAGCACTCAGATGGTTTTTCTTTGGCTTGATATAGATAATACGCTTTCAAATACCGATTAGCAAAAATAACGTCTAGTTTTTCCATTCTTTCGCCATTTTGAAAAGCTCCTGCATGAATACCTTCTTTTACTTTTACCGTTACTTCACGATACAGAATGGCGAACAAACCAAGATTGCTTTGTTCCAGCTTTGATCTTTCTATTATTTCGTCCAATAACAGAATGACTTCGTCTATAGTTCCTGCCTGCTTCATACTCATTTACAATTGCTTACACTTTTATTTAGAAGAACGAATATACTTATTTTAATCGTTGAATGTGTTTTTAGAAGTAATAAAAAACATCCCGCATAGCATACGCTTTTTGGGATGTTTTTTTCATTAAAAATCACATGTTAAATATTAAGCCTCTGCTTCTACTTTTAGAATTTCCAATTTCAGATTTCCTTTTTTTGCAGGCCATTCTACTACATCGCCAACTTTGTAGCCTATTATTGCAATTCCTTCGTCTGATAGAACCGAAATCTTGTTTTTGCTTACTTTTACTTTATCAGGACCAACTAGAAGAATCGTTTTTTCTTCATTTTTGACATGATCTTTATATGTAATTCTTCGATTTACTGAAACTACATCTTCCGGAAGATTTTTTCTCAAAACTTGAGTAGCGTGTTTTAATTCGTTTAATAATAATTCTTCTTCTTGAAGAGTTACTTTTTTTCTTCTTACGTGGTCTTTTATTAAATCGTATGTTCCTGTTGTTAAAATGATATTTTGTGACATTATTTTCCTGTTTGTTTCATTTTATACAGATATGACATAAAAACTCTTCACTAAATATGGAGCAGTTCTATCTCATTCAGTGTATCATATTCTGAATAAAATAAAAGTTGATAAACGAACTTATTAGGCAACTGAAAATCCCTGTCCAGAGTTATGACAGGGCAAACGGAATAAAGTCTTTGGAACTTTTTAGGAAAATATCATCATGCAAATACCGTAACGCACTTATTAAGCACATTAAACAGCTGTTTACTAAATAGGAATTTGCAGTTATCATGATATAATTATAATCGGCTGCAAGATATAACTTTTTTCCTATAAAATAAAATCTCCATTTTTTCTATTCCTGATAAGAAATTGGCATTATAAATCAAGATGGTTTCTCTTAGATATTATAAAAATGAGTAAATTTATTATATTGATTAAGTGTAAAATGTATTCTTTTTTTAATGATAAAACCAAAAATCATGAGAAAAATAAAACTGCAAATAAACATTACAATCGACGGATTTGTTGGTGGCGAAAATGGCGAACTAGATTGGATGCTTACAGAATCTGATCAAAAACAAATTGATTATTTGAATGGTATTACAGAAAATGTAGATACTATTTTATTGGGAAGAAAAATGGCTCTTGAATCAATTCCGCATTGGCAGAAAGTAGCCGAGAGTGCCAGCAAAAATCAAGAAACTGACTTTGCACAATTTTTTACTGAAACTCAAAAAATAGTTTTCAGCAAAAACCTGCAGCATATTGATGGAAAAAATGTAGTTCTAGAAAATGGCAATTTAAAAGACGCTATTCAAAAAATAAAGGACAAACCGGGCGCTGATGTAATTGTTTATGGTGGGGCTAACTTTGTTTCTTCTCTTCTAAAAGAAAATCTTCTAGATGAGTTGAATTTGTTTGTACATCCAGTTTCAATTGGTAAAGGCCTTTCTATATTTAATGAAAAAACGAAACTCAAATTAATCAGATCAGAATTTTACACTAACGGAATTGTGCTAAACAAATATGAAATTTAAAACGTAAATTTGGATTTCTTTCGCCAAAGCAATAAAACTTTAAAGACTATCAATATACTTCTTATGGAAAACTTCGACTGGACATCTTTCACCAAAAAAATAGCGATCAAAGCTACTCTTTCAGACATTTATAACGCTTGGACAAAAGCTGCAGAATTAGAAAAATGGTTTTTAGAAAAAGTTTTATTTTTTGATGCCACACAGCAGCCGCTAGACAAAAACAAAAATGCTGTAAAAGACACTACTTACGAATGGTTTTGGCATTTATACAAAGATGCCATGAAAGGAAAAATAGTTTCTGCCAATGGACTAGATCAATTACAATTTACTTTTGAAGGAAGTTGCTTAGTAGATGTAAAACTAAGCGAAACGGAAGGTTATACCGTGGTAGAACTGCGTCATTATAATATTCCAACAGATGATTATTCGAAACAATACATTAGATTAGGCTGTTCCAACGGCTGGCATTTTTATCTGACTAATCTGAAATCGGTTTACGAAGGCGGATTGGATTTGAGAAATAAGGATAGTAATTTGAATCCGATGATTAATAATTAAAAGAATGATATCACAAATTGGGATTGAGGAATTTCGAGAAAAACTAAAAATAAACACTAAAAGTGGAAATCCTAAAATTAGCGGAACTCCTTTTCATGTATTCAATATAGCTGGAGAAAAAGACAAATTGTTTTTCGGAACAATAAATCAAAATGATTTCAAAATAACCCGAAATGCAACAATACATCCTATTCCTTTTATTTTAAACGGAAAAATTAAATCTTTGAATAAAAATCAGACTGAAATTTTTTACGAAATAATCCCAATTAAATTTGGCTATTATTGGATTCGCTATCTTCCTATTGCAGCATTCTTCTTATTTAACATTATATTTATTATTGAGAACGCACCAAGTGTAGTCTTCATAATATTCAATTTATTTATAGCAGTCACAGGTACAATTGTTAATTTACTGATGAATTATAAAAAGAAGAAATTTGAAGAAAAGTTTATTGAGGTTTTTAAAATTATAGATTAATTGGTAATTTTAATTAGAGATAATCTCAAGTGTTTTTACAGATTGTAATTACGTTGAAGAATTAAAAAAATTAGTAAAAATTAGTGCATTTCGCGGCAAACCCAAAAAAACCTTTGTTCCTTTGTTCCTAAGAACCTTTGCCCCTTTCTCCAAAAATCCCTAATTTCGCTTACTTAATCAAGAAAGGAAAGAATGAAGGTCTGTATTGCCGAAAAACCAAGTGTAGCACGTGAAATAGCAGCCGTTTTGGGTGCCAACAATAAACACGATGGTTATTACGAAGGCAACGGTTATGCTGTAACCTACACTTTTGGGCATTTATGCACCTTAAAAGAACCCAACGATTACAAACCGCACTGGAAAATCTGGGATTTGAATAATCTGCCAATGCTTCCAGAAAAGTTTGAAACCAAAGTCGTTCCCAATTCGGGAATTCAGAAACAGTTTAAAATCATAAAAAGTCTTTTTGACAAAGCCGAAGTGGTCATCAACTGCGGGGATGCTGGACAAGAAGGAGAACTGATTCAGCGCTGGGTAATGAACGAAGCACATTATAAAGGCGAAATTCAGCGTTTATGGATTTCGTCACTTACAACAGAAGCCATCAAAGAAGGTTTTGAAAACTTAAAACCATCGGCCAATTACGATAATTTATTTTACGCTGGATTTTCTAGAGCCATTGGAGATTGGCTTTTAGGAATGAATGCTACGCGCTTGTATACCGTAAAACATGGTGGCTATAAACAAGTTTTGTCTATCGGACGCGTGCAAACGCCAACACTGGCGATGGTTGTAGAACGTTTTAGAGAAATAGAAAATTTTAAACCTCAGCCTTACTGGGAATTGCAGACTTTGTACAGAGAAACGCTTTTTAGTTATGAAGAAGGACGTTTCCTGAAAAAAGAAGACGGAGAAATTCTAGCCGAAAAAGTCAAAGAAAGCGATTTTGAAATTGTTTCTGTCGATAAAAAGAACGGAAACGAATACGCTCCAAAACTTTTCGATTTAACGGGTTTACAGGTTTATTGCAATCAGAAATTTGGATTTTCGGCAGAAGAAACGCTGAAGATTGCACAGACTTTATACGAACAAAAAGTAATCACCTATCCCAGAGTAGATACGACTTTTCTTCCTGGAGATATTTATCCCAAAGTGTCTGGAATTCTACAGAAATTAACCAATTATGCTGAATTGACCGAACCGCTTTTAGGAAAGAAAATAAAAAAATCGCCAAAGGTTTTCAACGATAAAAAAGTAACCGATCACCACGCGATTATTCCAACTGGGGTTCAAAATAATCTGCCTTTCAATCAGCAGCAGGTTTATGATATTATTACAAGACGTTTTATTGCTGTGTTTTACGATGATTGTTTAGTTGCCAATACAACCGTAATCGGAAAAGCAGCCGATGTTACTTTTAAAGCAACGGGAAAAGAAATCTTGAAAAAAGGTTTCCGCGTCGTTTTTGAAGACCCGAACGCAAAAGAAAAAGAGCCTGATTTATTGCCGAGTTTTGTCGTGGGAGAAAAAGGTCCGCACGAACCTTCGTTTCTGCAAAAAGAAACCAAACCGCCGAATCAGTTTACCGAGGCGACTTTACTGCGTGCGATGGAAACGGCTGGAAAACAAGTTGACGACGAAGATCTGCGTGAATTGATGAAAGAAAACGGAATTGGTCGTCCGTCAACGCGTGCCAATATTATTGAAACGCTTTTTAAACGTCAATATATTGTTCGAAATAAAAAACAGGTTTTACCAACATTAACTGGAATCCAGCTCATTGATACGATTCAGAACGAATTGGTGAAATCGGCCGAGCTTACCGGAACTTGGGAGAAACAGCTAAAAGATATCGAGAAAGGAACTTTTACCGCTGCAGCTTTTATCCGAAACATGAAACGTATGGTTGAAGCATTGGTTTATGAAGTGCGAATGGAAACCAAACATGCTAATATTTCGCACGCCGCAACAGTACAAAAACCTATTGTAAAAACAGAAAAAGAAAAAAAGAAAGCTTCTGGAATCTCATCAGAAACGTGTCCGAAATGCCAAAAAGGGAATATTCTAAAAGGCAAATCAGCTTTTGGATGTTCTGAATATAAATCGGGTTGCGATTTTGTGCTTCCGTTTGTTTTTTATGATAAAAAAATCACAGAAAGCCAATATTTAAGGTTGGTTCAGAAAGGTTCGACTGTAAATATAAAAGGCTTCAAAACCGATTCGGGAACTGTTGAAGGTTTGATTCGATTTGAGGAAAACTACAAACTGAAACTTGAACCAAAGAAAACGGATAAAAAAACAGCAACAAAAGAAAGTTCAGATGCATTGGTTTGTCCGAAATGTAAAAAAGGTACAATTCTAAAAGGTAAAACGGCTTACGGCTGTGCTGAATATAAATCGGGTTGCGATTTTAAAGTGACTTTCGATGATGTTAGAGCAAAATTAGGCGATCAAAAACCAACAAAGGAATTGGTTTACGAGATTTTAACTGCTAGCATTTAAAGTTTTCTAGCCACAGATTAAAAGGATTATTAGGATTATTTCTTTTGGAGCGCAAATTTTGTTTCACGCAGATTTTGCAGATTGAGCAGATTTATTTTTGATTCTAAAATTTAAAAAATCTGCTTAAATCTTTTTAAATCTGCGTGAAACAAAATCAAAGTAACGATCAAAAAAATTCGCGCAAATTAGTGAAATTCGTGGCTAAAAAAAATCTTTTTAATCCAGATAATCTGTGGTAAAAAAATTCGTGAATTCGTGGCTGAAAAAAAAATTCATACTTTAGTACCACTATTAAACCCAAAATCTCATAAATATGTTTCAGAAAATTACTCTTATAGCCTTTATTATAGCTTTTGTTTCTTGCCAGAAAAAAGAAACGATCGAGAAAGATAAAATCAAAAAAGCCGACTGGTTAATCGGAAACTGGGAAAATACTTCTCCTGAAGGTATTTTATCTGAGAACTGGCAGAAATTAAACGACAGTACTTTTAGCGCTTCATCTTATTTTATTAAAGGAAAAGATACTTTACATTTTGAAACTATTGTTTTGGCTCAATTGGGTGAAACATTGACTTATAAAGCAACTGTAAAAGGCCAAAACGAAGATAAACCGGTTTTCTTCCCTTCAACTTCTGAAACCGATCAGCAATTGGTTTTCGAAAATGCAAAACATGATTATCCTCAAAAGATTGTTTATTCAAAAGGCGCCAATAATACTTTGACAGCTGAAATTTCTGGGAATCTAAATGGCAAACCAAGTTCGGAAAAGTTTGTTTTTACTAAGAAATAAGATTTTTGTTTTGCCACGAAGGCACTAAGGCACGAAGTTTTTTTTATATTTTTTGTCTTCCTGATCGAAGTCAAAGGATGTACAAAGGTTGTCCTCCCTTTAAAAAGCATTTTTTTTAAGACTATATTATTAGAAACTTTAACTTAAAATAAATCATCATGAAGCTATATTTTTCTTTATTCTTAGTACTTGGTTTGACAGTTATAACTTCTTGTAAAAAAGAAATCAAAATAGAAACTCCCCTAAAAACAAAATCTAATATCGAAAAAGCTTCGTGGTTTATTGGCGAATGGGGCAATAAATCTGAAGAAGGCGAACTTACAGAACGCTGGAAAAAAGTAAATGATTCGGTTTATTTTGGCGAATCTTACTTTGTTGTTGGAGGAAAAGACACTGTTTTTGGAGAACATGTAAATCTTGAAGATAAAAATGGCAAATTATCTTTTACGGTTACTGTTCCAGGACAAAATGACGAACTTCCAGTAACTTTTGAAATGACTACGTCTACCGACAATCAAATTGTTTTTGAAAACCCGAAACACGATTATCCTTCTAAAATTGTATACAATAAAGTTGGAAATGATTCTCTTGTCGCAGAAATTTTCGGAATGAAAAAAGGTAAAACGGCTTCTGAAAAGTTTCTAATGAAGAAAAGATAAATTAGCACGGCAATAAATGTGTCGTTCCTACGGAACTTTTGCTCGGTATTATTTCCATATCCCCACGGATTAATCCCGAAGCTTCGGGACGTGGCTACAAAATAATTCATTCCTACGGAATTTTCGAATTGGTTTCGTTTCATAAACCCCACGGATTAATCCCGAAGCTTCGGGACGTAGCTACAAAATGGTTCATTCCTACGGAATTCTAAACTTTGCGACTCCGCGACTTTGCGAGATTAAAAAAATTAAAAACTTCCTGCCTTAGCGTCTTCGCTGCAAAACTGAAACTTAGAATCTTAGCAAACTTAAATTAAACAAAAAAACTTTATGTCTTAGCGCCTTCGTGGCAAAAAACCTTAGCACCTCAGCACCTTACAAGCTTAAAAAAAAAATCACTCATTCTCCCCGATCTTATTCACCATAAAAATCATCAGAATTCCTAAAATGGCCATAACTAAAAATGCCCATTTCATACTTAAATATTCGGAGATAAAACCAACCATTGGCGGAACCAATAAAAATCCTAAATAGCCAATTGTAGATATAGAAGTCAAAGCCGAACCACTACTCAATTTTGAAGATCTCCCTGCAATACTAAATACTAGCGGAACCACACAAGAAACCCCAAATCCGATTAAAACATAACCAAAAATAGTGGGGTAAGCATACGGCAGAACAAAACAAACGCCGAAACCAGCTGTTATTAATATTCCGCTGTAAAGCAAGATTTTTTTAGTTCCAAATTTCATTACACCGTAGTCTCCAAATATACGTCCTAAAGTTACTGCCGAAGCAAAAAATACAAACGCCGCACTGGTCAATTTTGGTGAAGCTTTTAGAATATTTTCGAAATAAATTCCGCTCCAGTCGTACATGGTGTTTTCGCAAGCCATTGAAACAAAACAAATCAGAGCAAATTTTATCAGATTCTTTTCTGGCATAGAAAAGAATTTCTTTTTTACAGGAACTGGCTCATTATGAATACTCATCGGATAAAAACAAGCCGTCAGCGCTAGCATAAAAACACTTACACCCAATAAATGATGAGATGGCGCAATCTTTTGCGTAACCATGACATAACCTAAACCTGCGCCTGAAAAAACTGCAATACTCCAAACTGCATGAAAACGTGTTATAATCGATTTTGGATAGAGTTTCTGCACTTCGAGAGACTGTGCATTTATAGATAAGTTGAAGATATTTCGAGAAGCTCCAAAGAATAAAAGTATGATTACCAACTGCCACACAAATGCCGCCAAACCTGGCAATGACAGCGCAACATTAAACATAACGGCTCCCAAGAGCATAATATAACGGCTGCTGTATTTGTTTAACAATTTTCCTGTAAAAGGCATCGTTAGCATTAAACCTATCGGAAAAGCGAATAAAACTGCTCCAAATTCGGCTTCAGACAAATGCAATTGTGCTTGTATATGTGGAATTCTCGAAACCCAAGAAGAATAACCAAAACCCGAAAGAAAGAAAAAAACAGTATTGGCAATACGATATCCTCTAGGTGTATTTTGGATTTTTTTAAAGAATGGTAAAATCATGAAGTTGTTTTTTCAGACTGCAAAATTAAACCTTTTTAAAGTTTATGGCACTACAATTATAAATAAGAATTTCTAGTAATCTCTCCAGAATCAACATTTAACAATTTCGTTTATAAATGATAAAAATAAAAATTGTTAAGATTAATTTAATTTTTACATTTGCACTGTTTTTATTTATTCTAAATAAGAACAGTTTTATAAACCAATAAAAAAGTACCAATGAATTACCTCAATTTGAAAACTATGCGTTTTCTACTTACAATCAGTTTTTTATTTTCGTTCTTATCTGCCTTTGCACAAAATCACGGAAAAATTAAAGGAACCATTACCACTTCTGACAGCGAACCTGCGGCTGGTGTAAACATTATTCTTAAAAATTCTAAATACGGCACCGTTTCTAATGATGACGGCAGCTTTGATTTCAATAAAGTTAAAGCGAATACTTATACGCTTCAAGTCTCTCTAGCTGGTTACGAAACTGCAGAAACTGAAGTTGTAGTGACAGAAAACGAAACCACCGAAGTAAATTTACAGCTGAAAGTTTCGAATAAAGAATTAAAAGAAGTTATTATTAGCAGTCCAAAAAGTATTGTTTCTAAAAAAACAGATTATGTTGCGAGAATGCCTCTTAAAAATCTTGAAAATCCACAAGTTTACAGCATAATTCATAAAGAGTTATTACAAGAACAGGTTTCGGTAGATATTAGAAGCGCAGTTCAAAATTCTCCTGGTGTAGTTTCAATCAGTTATCCATCTGGAGGTGTCGGTGTAATTTTTAGGGGTTTCTCTACCGGAATTAATGCAAGAAACGGAATGGAAACAGTATCTGGGCGTTCTTCTGTTGATCTTGGAAACGTAGAACGCATTGAAGTGCTAAAAGGGCCATCTGGAACTTTATTTGGTTCTACCGTATCTTCATTTGGAGGGGTAGTAAATTTAGTAACTAAAAAACCTCATGAAATTACTGCTGCCGAAATCTCGTACACAACTGGAAGTTTTGGCTTAAACCGTCTTACTGCTGATGTCAATACGCCGTTAAACAAAGACAAAAGCGTTTTGTTTAGAATAAATATGGCGGTAAACAGAGAAAAAAGTTTTCTTGATTATGGTTTTAATAATGCTTTGCTTTTTGCGCCAAGTCTTACTTATAAAGCTTCAGAAAAATTGACTTTCAACATCGATGCCGAACTTTATAATGTAAACAATACAAGACGAACTTACAATACTTACGGAGCAACTTCTGGAATTACAAATCCGAATGATTTGAAAATTGATTACAGAAAATCGATGTTTCATGATGACAATGATGCTAAAACAAAAGCGACCAAAGTTTTTGCACAGGCAGAATATGAAATCTCAGAAAACTGGAAATCTACAACTGTATTTTCGTTTGTTGGAGAAGATGTAGAACGCAGTTACCAGAGTTACGCCGTTTGGAGTTCTCCAACTCAAGTCGCTAGGCGCGTTGGACTTTGGGGACCTATTTACAACAACTACACTAACATTCAGGAAAATTTAAATGGTAAATTTGCTACAGGAAGCATTAAACATAAATTTCTTGCTGGTATAAATTACAGACTTTATAGTGGTGCATTTTCTGGAGGAAGTACATTTACTCTTGATAATATTGATGTTACAGCGCCATTCTCTCCTATTAGAAGAAAAGCAGTCGATGCTGGTCTTGTTCTTACCACTTCTCCGCTTGCAGATCAAAAAACTTTTAGCGTATATGCGTGTGATGTAATCAACTTTACAGATCGTCTTTCTGCAATGCTAAGTCTACGTTTGGATAATTTTGATCGCGAAAAAATAGGTGCCGTTGAAGGTTACAACCAAACTGCTTTAGCTCCAAAATTAGGATTGGTTTATGAACTGGTAAAAGACCAAGTTTCTGTATTTGGAAACTACATGAATGGGTTTCAAAATATGCAGCCAGTAACGCAGCCAGATGCTTCTATATTAGTTTTAGATCCTATTTATGCTGTACAATATGAAGGAGGAATTAAAGCCGAAGCATTCAATAAAAAATTGAGTGGTTCTGTAAGCTACTACAATATTACGATTGATAATGCAACAAGACTTAACGCATCTGGTTTTACAGAACAAGATGGCAAACAAGTAAGTAAAGGTTTCGATTTTGAATTGACGGCAACTCCTATCAATGGTTTAAGCATTGTAGCAGGTTATGGATACAATGATAACAGAATTGTAAAAGCTTCTGATGCTACAATTGAAGGAAACAAAGCAACTGGTTCTCCTGAAAATGTAGTGAACTTCTGGACTTCATATACTTTCCAAAACAAACTAAAAGGTTTAGGGTTAGGTTTTGGTGCCAACTATGTAGACGATAATTTCTTTACAGCAGATAATACTTTTTATATGCCGTCTTATACTACATACAATGCGTCTGTATATTACGATCATTCGTCATGGAGAGTTGGCTTAAAATTCAATAATATAACCAACGAAAAGTACTGGGATTTCTGGGGTACATCTCAAGCGCCTACAAACATTCTAGCTAATTTAACGATCAAGTTTTAAGACTAAACTAAAATTAAAATAATAAAAAGCATCTCTGTTTAAAATCATGAGGTGCTTTTTTGATGACAAGACTTTTTATAAATGACTTTTAAAAAACTAATACTCAAAATACATTTGTGGTTAGGACTATCTTCAGGGATAATCGTAATTATACTTGGAATTACAGGCTGTCTGTATGCATTTGAAGAAGAATTACGTCCCATAATTCATGACTACTATTATGTAGATCAAGTCAAAGACAAAAAACTTCCTATTAGCCAGCTCATAAATATTGCCGTAGAAGCAAACGCAAAAGATAATCCTAACCAAAAACTTTCTGGAGCCAGAATTATTAATGATGAAAAACGGACTGTAATCATTTGGTTTTTTGAAGAACTAGACAAAGATGCCATCTGGTACTGGAATCGCTATCAAAGTACATATGCTTACATAAACCCATATACTGGAGCTGTAGAAAAACTCGAAGAATACAACTCTGAGTTTTTTGTTTTTGTTCGAATGCTCCATCAGACACTTTGTTTAAACAGTACAATTGGCGACCCAATAACAGGAACGGCGACCATTATATTTATTATTTCACTAATTACAGGTTTAATTCTCTGGTGGCCAAAAAATAAAAGTGCTGCCAAACAGCGTTTTTGGTTTCAGTGGAAAAACACCACAAAATGGAAACGCAAAAATTATGATCTGCATAATATTCTAGGATATTATATGTTGATTTTCGCTTTAATAATTGCTTTGACAGGATTGGTTTGGGCTTTTGAATGTTACGATAAAGGAGTTCAATGGCTGTTTAATGGTGGAAAAACAATTGTAAAAGAAAAACTAGTTTCTGACACCACACAATATTCTAAAAATACAGCCACAGACAAAATATATGCTGCAACAAGAAAAGCCAATCCGAAAGCAAAAAGCTATTATTTGTTCCTTCCAAAAGCAGATGATTCCTTAGCCACTTTTCAAACTTTTGTGCGATACAAAAACCGTTTTGATGATATCTCAATGGACTTTGACCGCTCTACTGCCAAACCGCTTAGAGTTACAACTTATAATGATAAAAGTGGTGGCGAAAAATTTAGATTTATAAATTACGATCTGCACGTTGGCAGTATTCTCGGATTCCCTGGAAAAGTGCTGGCTTTTTTTGCCAGTCTAGTTTCAGCAAGTTTGCCTATAACAGGTTTCTTAATTTGGTGGGGAAGAAAAAATAAAAAGAAAACGAATTCTAGATAGTCTATTTTAAAAGTAAGCTTTTTTAAGATTTTATTTTTAATTGTTCTAAATAACACTTATGTTTGTAAAAAATATCATCTAATAATTTAAACTTGATCGTATGAAATCAAATACTTTTAAAATCATAGCTTTTTTCTTTGTAATGCTGGCATCAGCTCCAATGTTTGCACACGCTCTTTGGATCGAAACTAAAGCAACTGGAACAAAAGGTAAAGCTCAGGAAATTTCTATTTACTTTGGAGAATTCTCTGATAATGACATTACAAAAGCTGACAAATGGTTTTCTGATTTGAAAAATTTCAGCTTGGTTGTGGTAAGTCCGTCAAAAAAAGAAACTAAACTGACTACAAAAGCATTAGACAACAAATATCAGGCGTTTTTTACTCCAACAGAAGATGGTGTTTACACAATTGTAATGCAGCACACAGTTGGAGATGTTTACGGAACAATGAAATTAGACTATAATTCTAGCGCAACTGTTGTGGTTGGAAATAAAAATGCAGGAAATAGCATTACGGCAAATTCAAACAAAATTGCTGTATTCTCAGAAAATGCAGATGTTGCAAAAAAAGATGCTAAAGTAACTGGAGTTGCTTCTTATGATGGCGCTATTGCTAAAGAAGCAAAAATCAAAGTTATTGCACCAAACGGATGGGAAAAAGAATTATGGACAAACGATAAAGGAGAATTCTCTTTTACTCCAATCTGGTCTGGAAATTATATGGTTGAATATGCACACACAGACAAAGCTTCTGGTGAACACAACGGAAAAAAATACGATGAAATCTGGAAAATGGCTACTTATCAAATTGCAGTAAAATAATTTTAGAAAAACTCATTCTTAGATTTAATTTCAATTTAAAAAACCTTGCTTTTTGGCAAGGTTTTTTTTTGCTTTAAATAGGAAATAAAATACGCATAAAAACCACTATTTTTGTTTGAAATTATATCCCTAAAAACGAACTCGAAATGTCAGATTCCAAGAAAAACCAATTGCAAAAAAGTTTAGGCCTAAGTTTTAATATTGCCGTTTTAATTGGAGGAACAATTGGTGTCGGAATTTTAAGAACACCTGGAACAATTGCTGAAATGCTAAATAACTACTGGCTTATTTTGGCTTCTTGGCTTTTTGGAGGTTTATATGTTTTACTGGGAGCTAATTCCTATTCTGAATTGGCGACAATGCTGCCAAAAGCTGGCGGATCTTACAATTATATTAAAAGAGCTTTGGGCGAATATGCTGGATTTCTTTCTGGCTGGTACGATTATATCGTAAATGCTATTCCACCTGCTTTTTATTGTATCGTAATTAGCGAATACACGATTATACTCTTTCCGCAATTGGCCCATTATTCTACCCTTTTATCTATTTCCTTATTGGTTGCATTTGTATTACTGCATTTAAGCGGTGTAAAAAATGGAAGTGTCATTCAACAAATTACAAGTCTTTTAAAAGTAATTTGCTTTGTGGCCTTGGTTGTGGCTTGTTTTATGTATTCTGGAGTTGAAGTTCCTAGAATAAAAACAGATAATTCCATCTTTCAAATCGGACTAGTTTTTGGATTTTTTAAATCGTTACAGCTTATTATAGGAACGTACAACGGATGGAATGCGGTTTGCTTTTTTGCCGAAGAAAATGATGATCCGAGCAAAAATATTCCGAAATCATTGTACAGCGGAGTTTTGCTTGTTGTGGCGATTTATATTTTGGTAAATGCAGCTTTTTTTCATGTTCTGCCAATCGAAACTTTAGCAAAATCTAATCTTGCAGCAGCAGACGTGGCGAAAATTCTTTTTGGAGAAAACGGAGCAAAAATCGTAACGGTAATTTCAATTTTTTCTTTAATCAGTATTTTGAATGCTTTTATGATGATCCCGCCGAGAATTCTTTACGGATTAAGCCGTGATGGATTTTTTATTAAACAAGGAACAACAGTAAACAAAGGCGGAACACCAATTGTCGCGCTTTTAGTTTCTTCGTTTTTCAGCTTATTTTTAATCTGCATCGGCTCTTTTGAAGTCTTGTTTTCTTTCGCCGCTTTTATCTCTATAATTGTTTGGGGATTGGCTTATTATTCACTTTTAAAATTAAGAACCAAAGAACCTAATTTACCAAGACCTTACCGTTCTTTTTGGTATCCGTGGACAACCATACTTGCTATTATATTCTCCATTGCATTACTTGGAGGATTCGTTTACAGCGATCCTATTAGTTTTATTATTATTGTTGGAATTGCTGTAGTTTCTTATCCTTTGTTTTTGGTTTTGAAGAAAAAAAGATAGCCACGAATTCACGAATTTTATTTTTTACAATCTTTGTAAAATAATTAATTTATGAATTCGTGACATAGTTAATTTATGCGAAAACCCGACAGGTTTTTAAAGCCTGTCGGGTTTAACATTTTAAAATGCCATTTTTTTTCGCCATAAATTGAACTAGCGAATGTTAAAAAAATTCGTGAATTCGTGGCTATTAAGCGTATTATTTCAAACCAGCCAAACTCTGCTCGATTGTAGCAATTTTTGCTAAAGCATCGGCATGTTTTTGTTTTTCTAAATTAAGAACTTTCTCTGGAGCTCCGTTTACGAATTTCTCGTTAGAAAGTTTTGCTTCTACCGATTTCAAGAAACCTTTTGTATAGTTTAATTCTTCTGTCAGTTTTGCAATTTCAGCTTCAACGTCAATATTTCCTGTAATCGGAATGAAATATTCATTTGATTTTACACGGAAAGACAATGCGCCGTCTACTTTTTCAGAAACATATTCGAAAGCAGAAACGTTTCCTAATTTCGTGATAATTGAATCAAAATACGTTGAAACATTTTCGCTGTTGATTCCTTTTAATTCGATTGCATCTTTAAACGGAATATTTTTGTCTTTTCTGATTGTTCTAATTCCAGAAATTACCTCAATTGAGTTTTCAAAATCAGAAATCAATTTAGCATCAAATGGTTTTACTTCTGGCCAAGTCGAAACAATTAAAGCTTCTTCTGGCGTTCTGTCAGCGATTAACTGCCAGATTTCCTCTGTCAAGAAAGGCATAAACGGATGAAGCAATTTCAAATTGTTTTCTAACATTTCGATCGCTTTCGCGAAAGTTACGCTGTCAATTGGCTGTTGGTATGCTGGTTTAATCATTTCTAAGAACCAAGAACAGAAATCATCCCAAACCAATTTGTAGATCGCCATTAATGAATCTGAAATTCTGTATTTTTCGAAATTATCTTCAATATCAACTAAAGTCTGCTGTAATTTCGCTTCGTACCATTCGATTGCTACTTTTGAAGATTCTGGCTGCGGAATTGAATCTGAAACCTCCCAACCTTTAATCAATTTGAAAGCATTCCAAATTTTGTTTGAAAACGCTTTTCCTTGACTGCATAATTCTTCATCAAACATAATATCGTTTCCTGCAGAAGCACTTAAAAGCAATCCTACACGAACTCCGTCTGCACTAAACTTATCAATCAAGTCTAAAGGATCAGGAGAATTTCCTAATGATTTAGACATTTTACGGCGTTGTTTATCACGTACCAAACCAGTTAAATATACATTGGTGAATGGTTTTTCACCCGCATATTCGTAACCTGCAATAATCATTCTCGCTACCCAGAAAAACAAAATATCCGGACCTGTTACTAAGTCATTTGTTGGATAATAATATTTAAAATCTGGACTTTCAGGATCCATAATACCACCAAAAACAGACATTGGCCACAACCAAGATGAGAACCAAGTATCTAGGGCATCAACATCTTGCTTAAGGTTAGAAGTTGTAAGTTCTGGGTTATTCGTTCTTTCTTTGGCTAAAACTAAAGCATCTTCGATGTTTTCTGCAACAACGAAATCTTCTTTTCCATCTCCATAATAATATGCTGGAATTTGCTGTCCCCACCATAATTGACGAGAAATATTCCAATCGCGAATGTTGTTTAACCAATGCGCGTATGTATTTTCGAAACGTTTTGGATGTAATTTGATATCTCCCGTTTCTAAAACTGATTTTATCGCTGGTTTTACCAATTCTTCCATTTTTAAGAACCATTGGTCAGATAATCTTGGTTCGATTACCGCTTTTGTTCTTTCAGAAGTTCCTACTTTATTTAAGTAGATTTCTGTTTTTGCTAAAGCGCCAATTTCTTCCAGTTCTTTTGCAATTTCGGTACGAACCACAAAACGGTCTTTTCCTTGATAGTGTAATCCGAAGCTGTTTAAAGTTGCGTCTTCATTAAAAATATCAACGATTTCAAGATTATGTTTTTCACCCAAAGTTTTATCGTTCATATCGTGCGCAGGCGTAACTTTCAAACATCCTGTTCCGAATTCTACATCTACATATTCGTCTTCGATAATTGGAATTACTCTGCCACAAATTGGAACGATCGCTTTTTTACCTTTTAAATGTGTAAAACGCTCATCATTCGGATTGATACAGATAGCAGTATCTCCAAAGATAGTCTCAGGACGTGTCGTTGCAATAGTCAAGAAATCTTCTGAACCTTCAATTTTATATTTTAAGAAAAATAACTTTCCTTGCTGTTCTTCGTAAATAACTTCTTCGTCAGATAAAGTAGTTTTCGCTTCAGGATCCCAGTTTACCATTCGGTAACCGCGGTAAATTAATCCTTTATTGTATAAATCAACAAAAGAACGAATTACAGAAGCAGACATATCTGGATCCATAGTAAACTTAGTGCGTTCCCAATCGCAAGAAGCACCTAATTTTTTAAGCTGCTCTAAGATTGTTCCGCCGTATTTATCGGTCCATTCCCAAGCATGTTTTAGGAATTCTTCGCGAGTTAAATCGTTTTTATTGATTCCTTCTGCTTTTAATTTCGCCACAACTTTTGCTTCAGTTGCAATAGAAGCGTGATCAGTTCCTGGAACCCAACAAGCGTTGAATCCTTTTAAGCGTGCTCTACGAATTAAAACATCTTGAATCGTATTATTCAGCATATGTCCCATGTGAAGGACTCCAGTGACGTTTGGCGGCGGGATTACAATGGTGTACGGCGTTCTATGATCTGGTTCTGAATGAAAATAATTGTTTTTCATCCAGTAATCATACCATTTACTCTCAATCGTCTTAGCGTCAAATTGTGCTGGAATTGTCATTTATATAATTTGTTTAATCGTTTATTTGTTTAACCGTTTAATCGGCTTTATCGTTGGCTTTAATTGACTTATCTATTTGTTTTTCTGCTTTAAAAAAAATCATTTACATATTAATCCATGCGATTAAACAAATAAACGATTAAACAGTTAAACAAAAATTTGGTTCAATTTTTGTAATTATAACTGACAGCAAAAGTAAATAATTAAGTAGACTATAAAAAGAGAAATAATAATTTGTGTGTTAATTAAAAGAATGTATATTTACTTACAATTAAAAAAAGATTTCATATGAAAAATGCAGCCTCTTTTATTGCAGTCTTATTGTTTAGCGCAATAAGTTATGCACAAAATGGCCCAAAAATTGAATTTGCAGCCCCTGATAATACAATTGATTATGGAAAAATTTCTAAAGGTGACAACGGACTTCGTTCTTTTGAATTTACAAACACTGGAGATGCTCCTCTATTAATTACAGGTGCAGAATCTACAGTAAGTTCAATCATTGTTACAAAACCTGCGGCAGCAATTATGCCGGGCAAAAAAGGAAAAATCGATGTAAAATATAATATGGTTGCAGGACCTATTCGTAAAACTATTACTGTCGAAACAAATGCAGTAAACTATCCCGACGGAAGAGTCGCTCTTAAAATTAAGGGAGAAGTTCTCTAAAAGTCAAACTTTCTAAAATAACAAAAGCCGTTTCTAGATGCACTGCCCCCAAAAAGTTAGACACTATTTGGGGGCATTTTTTATGGAAAGAAAAGTAAAGTATGACTATGCATTTAAGTTAGAATGCGTAGAATTGGTTTTAAAGAAG
>NZ_RPOC01000029.1 GCF_003946915.1 Flavobacterium ustbae | reverse complement strand
GATAGTAGCGGAAATCCTTTTGTCTGGTTTCTTTAGCCAGACAAAAGATTGAAGCGGATAGCGGGATTAAGCTCCTTATTATTATCAAATCTTTAAATTCCAAATCCCAAATTCCAAATTCCAAACCCGAAAGGCTTCGCTGCGCTCAGCTGGGGAGAACCGCTTTTTTACACGGGGGCGTGAGACACACTGCGGTGCGTCTCTATGGAAGATTGGCTGGATAACGCTATACCTATATAAAAGAGAAACCCGACAGGTTTGGAAACTGTCGGGTTAATGCCGATTATTTAGGAGCGGATATAATCTAGTTGTAAAATTGTCGCCAATTATATTCTTAGTTATATAATATGTAAAAAACAAACCCGACAGGTTTTGGAAACCTGTCGGGTTGAATACTTATATATATGTAAAATTATTTCTTAGTTAGTTCTTTTGCTTTCTGCTGCCATTTTTCTGCTAGATCATCATAATTTACTGGATTAGCAGGCTTTTGGTTCATGAGTCGGCCAGATTCGAATGCTCGTACCAGAATGGTCTCTATTAAATAGTCTTCGTTTAC
Organism: Flavobacterium ustbae; assembly: GCF_003946915.1. GTDB lineage: Bacteria > Bacteroidota > Bacteroidia > Flavobacteriales > Flavobacteriaceae > Flavobacterium > Flavobacterium ustbae. The sequence continues at coordinate 21,887 of NZ_RPOC01000029.1, read as the reverse complement.
ATCATAGGGCTTATACTCTTCTTTTAAACTAATGTCAAATAAATTTGCGGTTGAATTAGATACAAAGGCTTTGAATCCGCTTTTTAGCGTTTTGATTAATTCGTAAGTCGTAATTCCTGTTTGGCGATGAATGAGCTTTACTAAAATCTGCCCTTGCTTTCTGGAAAGCTTTTTAAGTCTTTGTTCAAATTCATTATTTAAGTAATCCTCTACGATTTTAAAATACTTCTTCTTTTCACGGTTGGTTTTTAATCTTGCCATTCCGTTATTCAAAGCTGTTAATCTTTCTGCAGCTAGTTTCGCATACGGATACACTTTATATACTCTATTTTGAAGAATTTGAAATTGCTTCATTTCTTCCGGGCTCATCTTCTGCCCTTTGGAAACAATTATTTCAGGAAGCTGAATGGTATCACCTAAAATTGAATCTCTTTCTGTAAGGATATAACCCATTTGTTCATTCTCTTTGGGAGTAACTTGGGCTTTGGAAGAAAAACAAATTAATATAAAAAGTAAAAAGGTGGTTAGTCTCATTGAATCATAATTTAAGTGTAAAATTATATATTTATACACAACTCTGATACCAAATTTATATTTTAGCAAAAAAAAATTTTTATGAGTACAAATTCTATCTTAAATGATAACTCTATAGCTTTCTTAGAAAGTTACTTAAATAATGCTTCTCCTACTGGTTACGAGAGTGAAGGTCAAAAACTTTGGATGGATTATTTGAAACCTTATGTTGATACTTTTATAACTGATACTTACGGAACTGCTGTTGGAGTAATTAATCCTGACGCTCCCTATAAAGTTGTTATTGAAGGACATGCGGACGAAATTTCATGGTATGTAAATTATATTACAGAAGATGGCTTAATATATGTTATTCGTAATGGAGGTTCTGATCATCAAATTGCTCCTTCGAAAAGGGTTAATATCCATACTAAAAATGGAATTGTAAAAGGTGTTTTCGGATGGCCAGCGATTCATACTCGTTTACGCGACAAAGAAGAGGTTCCGAAATTGAGCAATATTTTTATTGATTTAGGATGCGAAACTAAAGAACAGGTTGAGGCTTTAGGTGTTCATGTGGGTTGTGTGATTACATATCCAGACGAATTTATGATTTTGAACGAGAATAAATTTGTTTGTCGCGCCATTGATAACAGAATGGGCGGTTTCATGATTGCTGAAGTTGCGCGTTTACTTCATGAGAACAAAAAAACGCTTCCTTTTGGTTTATATATCGTAAATTCTGTTCAAGAAGAAATTGGTCTTCGCGGAGCAGAAATGATTGCGCACAGAATTAAGCCAAATGTTGCCATTGTTACCGATGTTTGCCACGACACTACTACTCCAATGATTGACAAAAAAGTGGAAGGTGATCTTAAAATGGGGAAAGGCCCTGTTATTGGTTATTCTCCGGCAATTCAGAATAAATTACGTGATTTGATTGTGGATACTGCTTTAGAGAATAAAATTCCGTTTCAGAGACATGCTACATCAAGAGCTACGGGTACAGATACAGATGCGTTTGCTTACAGCAATGGCGGTGTGCCTTCTGCGTTGATTTCGCTTCCGTTGCGTTATATGCATACAACTGTAGAGATGGTTCACAGAGATGATGTTGAAAACGTAATCCAGCTGATCTACGAATCTTTATTAAAAATTGAGAATAACGAAACTTTTTCTTATTTTAAATAAAAATATATTTCTAATGTAAATCCGGATCAATAAATAGATCTGGATTTACAAATACCAAACAACATGAAAATATTACTGCTCGAAGACGATTTTACTTTGTCTAAAGAAATTTCGGCATTCTTTGTTTCAAAGGATTTCGAGTGTTTTCCTTATTATGATGGTTCTCTTCTCATAAAAAAATATTTCCCTTACGATTACGATTTGATTATTCTGGATATTAATGTTCCAGGAACAAACGGAATTAATGTTTGCAGAGATATTCGCAAAGTTGATAAAAAGACTCCTATAATAATGCTTACGGCTTTTAGCGAAATTGAAGACAAATTATCTTCTTTTGACAATGGCGCTGACGATTATTTGGTAAAACCTTTTCATTTTGAAGAATTGTACGCGAGAGTTCAATCGCTTTTAAGAAGAAAGGAAGTTCCGCAGCAAATGGAAAACAAAATTGTAGTGGACGATCTTGAAATTTTGGAAGAAGAGATGAAAGTTTTTAGATCTGGAGAAGAAATAAAACTTACTCCAAAAGAGTTCAATTTAATTTTAATTTTGGCTCATGCCAAAGGAAAAGTGCTTTCGAAACAGTTTATTGCCGATAAACTCTGGGATTATCATATAGAAACCAATCAGAATACTATAGAAGTTTATATTAACTTTTTGAGAAAGAAAATAGATAAAGATCACGAAATGAAACTTATTCGAACCAAAGTTGGTTATGGATATTATTTAAGCGATAAGGAATGACATTAAAAAATCGTATATCACTTTTGGTTAGTTTGCTATTTACCATTCTTTTTGGTTTGGCATCTACGGTGATATTCGTTTTATATTCTAATTATAGAAAAGAAGAATTTAGAGATCGATTAGAAATTAAAGCTTTATCCAACATCAAATTGCTTGTTAATGTAAAGCGTGTCGATAATCAGCTTTTAAAAATAATTGACCAAAATTCTATCAATAAACTTTACGATGAAAAAACGCTTGTTTTCGATTCTAACTTCAAATTGATTTATAGCAGCATTGATGATGCTAAAATAAATTGGTCAATTGAGGATTTAAAATATTTAAAAAAGAACAAAACCTTTTTTAAACAGCAGGGCGATTACGAAGTATATGGTGTTTTCTATGACACCAACGATAAAGATTTCTATGCGCTTATTTCTGCAACCGACGATTATGGCAAAAAAAAATTGCTATTTCTAAGATATACATTAGTTATTTCTTATTTACTCTTTACTACCATTTGCTGGCTTTTAACTTCTTTTGCGGTAAAAAAAGCATTAAATCCTCTTGATGCTTTTCATCAGAAAATAAAAAATATTAATGAAAATAATCTTGATACTCGAATTACATCACATCGTACTAAAAACGAAATTGATTTAATCGCAGATGAGTTTAATTTTATGATGGACCGAATTGAAATATCCTACCAGAAGCAAAAAGAGTTTACTGCTCATGCTTCTCACGAATTGCGAACTCCTCTTTCTAGGATGACTTCTCAGATTGAAAATGCCATCGTTGATCCTGAAATTAATCCTAAAAGGAAATCTTTCTTAAATAACATATTAGACGATGTCAATCATTTGAGTGAATTGATAAACTCGTTATTGATTCTTTCTAAAATGGACAATCGAAAAACTGATCATAATGAAGTTCAGCGTATCGATGAAATCCTTTTTTCTTCAATTGAAAAAACAAATAAAACATTTCCAGATTTTGTTATTCTTTTTGAAATGGAGGAAAGTGATGATTTGGATACGGCTTTAGAAATTAATGGCAATAAAAACCTTTTAGAAATAGCCATTACCAATGTTTTAAAGAATGCCTATATTTATTCTGATAATAAACAGGCAAAAGTAAATATTGGTACAGAAAATGGTTTACTTGTTTTATCGATTTCAAATTCTGGACGTACCTTAAATGATTTAGAACAAAAAAATCTTTTTCAGCCTTTTATGCGTGGCGAAAACTCTAAAGGAATCACCGGTTTTGGATTAGGGCTTCGAATTGTAAATCGTATACTAAATCTTCACAACTCACACATAACTTACAGTATTCCAGACACTAACATTAATTTATTTAGCATTATTTTTCATAGATAATTTATTTTAAGCTATTTTTAAGGTAGATTTTAAGGCGTCTTAAAGTCAAGTGATAGCATATTTGTATAAAATAAATTTGATACAATGAAAAAACTATATGCATTCTTACTGCTTGTATTCCTCAATCAGGCGGTTATGGCTCAAAAAACAGTTACTCTTCAAGACTGTGAAAGCCAATTCTTAAAAAAGAATCTTTTTTTACTGGCATCACAATATAATATTGATGCAGCAAAAGCTCTTACTATTCAGGCTAGGATTTGGGACAACCCAACTATAACAGCAGAATTGAATGCTTATAATCCGGAACGGGATAAGTTTTTTGACATTGGTAAAAATGGTCAGAAAGTATTTGCAATTGAGCAGCTTATTTATCTTGGTGGTAAAAAACGAAATGAAGTTAAACTTGCTCAAGCAAATGCACAATTGGCAGAACTTCAGTTTAACGATGTATTGCGTACCTTAAAACTACAATTACGCAAAAGCTTTTTTACTGTTTATTATAATTCTAAAAATCTGGAAAATACAGATAAACAATTAGCCCATATCGAGAATTTAATCAACTCGTACTCTATTCAGGCCCAAAAAGGAAATGTACCTTTAAAAGACGTAGTTCGTTTGCAGTCATTGTATCTTAACTTCAAAAATGAACGATTGGAAGTCATTAATGATAATATAGAAGAACAGGCAAATTTGAAACTTCTTTTGAATGAAACTGAAAATGTGATTCCTACGGTAGACAAAGAAGATTCAGATAAATACTTAAAATTAATTGCTTTTGACCTAAAAGGTTTTGAAGAACAAGCGATAGCAAATCGACCTGATTATCTTGCTAAGCAAAAAGAAATTGATGCTAATGAATTGAATGTAAAATGGCAAAAATCACTTGCGGTTCCAGATATAACTTTGGGAGCAAACTACGATCAGCGAAGTGGAGCGTTTAATAATGAAGCCAATTTAAGTGTCGGTATTCCACTGCCTTTATGGAACAGAAATAAAGGAAATATTAAATATGCCCAATCCATTTTAGAACAATCTAAAATTGAAAAACAAAGTTTTGAACTACAACTTCAAACCGAAATTACTTCTGCTTGGACTAAATGGGATGAGTCAAGACAAAACTACAGTGTGATTAAACCAACTGTGAATTCTGATTTTGAAGCGGTTTACAACGGAATGCTTACCAACTTTCAGAAACGAAACGTAAGCCTTTTAGAATTTACCGATTTTATGGAAAGCTATAATCAAGCAATAATTCAGTTAAATGAATTAAAAAAGAAAGTAGTTATCGCTGGCGAAGAATTAAATAGTACCATCAACAAAGATTTATTTTAAAAAAGTATAAAAATGAAACATATATTCTTAGGAATCGCAATAGTAAGTTTATCTCTGACAAGCTGTAAAAAAGAAGTTGAAAATCCTGAAACCAATACTTCTTTTGTTTTGAGCAACGATATGCTAAAAACGACTACAACAGCCGACGCCAAAATGGAGCCTCTTAAAAATGAACTAAGTTTTTATGGTAAAATCACAGCTGACGATAATAAAATGATTGACGTGTATCCGCTAGTTGGCGGAAATGTAATGAAAGTAAACGTTGAGCTTGGAGATTATGTAAAAAAAGGACAAGTTCTTGCTACCATAAAAAGTACAGATGTAGCAGATTTTGAAAAACAATCTATTGATGCCAAAAGTGATTTGCTTGTCGCGAAAAACAATTTAAAAGTAGCCCAGGAATTATTTGACGGTAAATTAAATTCTGAAAGCGATGTTCTTCAGGCAAAATCTGAAGTGAATAAAGCACAATCTCAATTGAGTAAAATTCAAGAAACGTACAAGATTTACAGCATTAAAGCTGGATCTATTTATGAAGTTACAGCTCCAATAAGCGGTTTTATTATTCAGAAAAGCATCAATCAAGATATGCTTTTGCGAAATGACCGTTCTGAAAACATCTTCGATATTGCAGAAATTAGCGAGGTTTGGGCTATGGCTAATATTAATGAAATTGATATTAATAAAGTAAAATTAGGAACCAATGCAGCGGTTACAACTTTAAGTTATCCTGACAAAACATTTTACGGAAAAGTAGATAAAATCTACAACGTCATTGATCCAGAAACTAAAGCAATGCAGGCTAGAATTAAATTAAGCAATAAAGATTATATGCTTAAACCTGATATGAATGCCAATATTAAATTGTCTTTCAATGAAAATCAGTCCATGATAGCCGTACCTAGTAAAGCTATTGTGTTTGATAAAAGTAAAAACTTTGTGGTAGTATTTAAAGACCAAAACAATATCGAAACCAGACAAGTAGAAGTTTACAGAGTTGTGGGAGACACAACTTACATTTCGAGCGGATTAAAAGAAAATGAAAAGGTAATCACAAACAATCAGCTATTCATTTACGGGGCTTTAAATAACTAAGACATGAACAAATTCATTAAAAATATTATTGCTTTTTCGCTAAAGAACAAAGCATTTACTTTCTTTTGGGTCGGATTATTGGCTGTGGCTGGATTTATTTCATTCAAAAACATGCCTATTGATGCCTTTCCAGACGTAACCAATACGCAAATCATTATTATTACACAATGGAATGGAAAAAGTGCCGAAGAAGTAGAACGCTTCGTTACCTCTCCTATCGAAATTTCAATGAATTCTGTTCAGAAAAAGACCAGTGTTCGAAGCATTACGATGTTTGGTTTGTCTGTAATAAAAATCATTTTTGATGACGGTGTTGATGATACTTTTGCCCGTTTTCAAGTAAATAATTTATTAAAAAACGTTTCGCTTCCAGATGATGTAGAACCAGATGTGCAGCCTCCTTATGGGCCAACTGGAGAAATTTTCAGATATATTGTAAAAAGCGACAGCAGAGATAGTAGACAATTATTGACTTACCAAAATTGGGTTATCGATAAACAGCTTCGTTCTCTTCCTGGTGTTGCCGATTTGAATGTTTTTGGAGGGCAGACTAAAACTTATGAAGTTGGAGTTGACCCAATTAAATTGGCTAAATACAATATCACGCCATTGCAGGTTTATAATGCCGTAAATGCTGGCAACTTAAATGTTGGTGGTGATGTGATTGAAAAAAACGGACAAGCTTTTGTTGTTCGTGGTGTTGGTTTATTGCAATCAAGAGAAGATATTGGAAATATTATTGTTGATGATGCGGGCGGGAATCCAATATTGGTTAAAAATTTAGCCGATGTTTACGAAAGTTCAATGCCAAGAGTCGGACAAACTGGTATTGGACATAATGACGATGCCGTAGAAGGAATTGTGGTAATGCGTAAAGGCGAAAATCCACAAGAAACTTTAGCCTTAATAAAAGCTAAAATTAAAGATCTTAACGAAAATGTTCTTCCGAAAGATATTAAGATTGAAACTTTCTACGATCGTGATAATCTGATGAATTTTACGACCGAAACGGTAATGCACAACTTATTTGAAGGTATTATTCTAGTTACTGTTGTTGTATTCCTATTTATGGCCGACTGGAGAACTACTTTTACGGTTTCTATTGTCATTCCGCTTTCTCTTTTATTTGCCTTTTTGTGCTTGAAAATGATGGGAATGAGCGCCAACTTATTAAGTTTAGGTGCGGTCGATTTCGGAATTATCATTGATGGAGCCGTCGTTATGGTTGAAGGATTGTTTGTAGTTTTAGATCATCGAGCGCATCAGTTGGGAATGGAAAAATTCAATAAAATTGCAAAAGGAAGCTTAATCAAGAAAACGGGAACAGAAATGGGTAAAGCTATTTTCTTTTCTAAACTGATTATCATTACTGCCTTACTTCCTATTTTCTCTTTCCAGAAAGTAGAAGGAAAAATGTTCTCACCATTAGCCTTTACATTAGGTTTTGCTTTATTGGGAGCGCTCATTTTTACCTTGACTTTAGTTCCTGTTCTTTCTCATATTTTATTGAATAAAAATGTAAAAGAAAAGCATAATCCGTTTGTAAATTTCTGGGATCGAATTGTATCTAAAGGATTTGCTTGGACTTTTAAACATAAAATTCAAACGCTAATTGCGTCTACAGCGTTACTGGGAGCTGTTTTCTTTTCTGCAGGTTTCTTAGGAACAGAATTTTTGCCACAGTTAAACGAAGGAGCTTTATGGGTTACAGCAGAATTACCTATGAGTACTTCTCTTCCTGAGAGTGTGAAAACGGCGGCAATGATTAGAAAAGACTTGGAAAGTTTTCCTGAGGTTAAAAAAGTTTTATCTCAGACAGGACGAAGCAATGACGGAACCGATCCGAATGGTTTTGGGTTTATTCAGCTTCAGGTTGACTTACTTCCAAAATCAGAATGGAAACGTAAAATTTCTATGGACGACCTGATAAATGAAATGGATAACAAACTGAAAATTCATCAGGGAATTACCTACAATTATTCGCAACCTGTAATTGATAATGTCGCCGAATCTGTAGCAGGATTTAAAGCATCGAATGCGGTTAAAATTTATGGAGATGATTTGAATAAACTCGACGAACTTGCCAATAAAGTTCTTGCTCAAATAAAAGATATTCCTGGAATTAAAGATGTTGGTATTTTAAGAAATGTCGGGCAGCCTGAAATAAGTGTTATTTTAGATCGAGAAAAAATGGCCGCTTACGGCGTAACTTTGAGTGATGCGCAAGCTGTTTTAGAATTAGCATTTGGAGGAAAAACGGCAACTGAAAAATACGAAGATGAAAAGAAATTTGATGTTCGTGTTCGTTTTTCTAAAGAATACAGAAAAGATGAAAAAGATTTAGAGGAAATAAAAGTTCCAACAATCAGCGGAGTCAAAATTCCTTTAAAAGAAATCTGCGATATTAAAACTATTACAGGTCCTGCATTTATTTACAGAGATAATACCAAACGTTTTATTGGAGTAAAATTCTCTGTGCGTGATCGAGATTTAGGAAGTACAATTGCTGAAGCGCAATCTAAAGTTAACCAATTAAAACTTCCTGCGGGTTATACAACTGGTTGGACAGGAGAATTTGAAAATCAGGTTCGTGCAAGTGCGCGTTTGGCACAAGTCGTACCGATAAGTTTAATCGGAATTTTTGTCTTGTTATTCATTTTGTTTGGAAACTTCAAGGATTCTCTTCTGGTTCTAGCTAACGTACCGTTTGCGATTATTGGTGGAATCATAGCCCTACATATTACAGGAATGAATTTTGGAATTTCTGCTGGAGTTGGTTTTATTGCTCTTTTAGGAATCTGTATTCAAAATGGTGTTATTCTTATATCAGAATTCCACCATAATCTGAAGGCTAAACTTTCGCTAGAAGAATCTATTTTCAGGGGTGTAAAAGCCAGAACAAGAGCCGTAGTCATGACAGCCTTGATGGCTTCAATCGGATTGTTACCTGCTGCAATTTCTACCGGGATCGGTTCAGAATCTCAAAAACCTCTTGCAATTGTAATTATTGGTGGTTTAATGACTGCAACAGTTTTAACTCTATTAGTATTCCCAATTTTATTTTGGGTATTCAACAGAAAAAAAGATGTGCCAATAGAATAAATTAATTAGTTTTAAATCAATTTGTTGGGATTTAAAAAAGAAGAAGCATCATTCTAGTAATGATGCTTCTTTGTTTTTAGAACTTTATAACGCAAAAAAAAGACCTTTTGCTCAGAAAGGTCTTTTTATACTAATTCAAAACTCAATTAAACTGTTATTTCAAATCTTTCAAAAGTGCAATTGCATCTGAAGCATTTGATCCTTGTGCATATTTCAATGCGGTATAACCTTTTTCATTTTTGGTGCTTGGATTTGCTCCGCTAGCCAATAAAACTTTAATGATTTCGTGTTTATTGTAAAGTGCGGCTATCATTAATGGTGTAAGATCTTCAGACATTAAATTTACGTCTGCTCCATATTCAATAAATTTCTTAACCGTTTCAAGATCTCCTTTGCTAATAGCAACATTCAAAGGATTTGCTGCATAACCTGTACGTTCAACTGGATTTTTAATAGTTGAAACTTCATTTGAAGCCATAGCTACATTTCCAAATGTTACTAAGGCTAATCCTAAATAAATAACTGATTTTTTCATAATGATTGATGTTTGTTAAATGATTGATGATGATTTTAATTCTGATGTAAAAGTAAATTATTTTATCGTATTATGCATTACAAAGTACTGTGTTTTAACCAATTCTTAACACTTACTTAATAATACCATAATTAAAGAACCTAAACATTACCAAATTAATGGTTTTACTATAATAGACTACATAAAAACAAAAATGTTACAATAAATCTTATTTTTTTTCAAACAATTTAAAAAACTTCAGCATCTGAAACAAACCATTTATTTTATAAGCTTATTTTATTACTAAAAATCATAGAATACAAGCCTGATTCTAAAGCCTATAAATAAAAAAGTGCGATTCAGTTTTTGAATTGCACTTTCCTTTTTTCTATTTTCTAATTTTTCGATTTTCTTTTATTACTTTCAATATAGTAATTGAATCTGTTGCTTTTGCATATTCCGCGTAATGTAAAGCTGTAAGCCCATGTGAATTTTCGATTGATGAATCTGCTCCATTTGCAACCAAAATTTTGATAATTTCACATTGATTAAATCGTGCCGCAACCATTAATGGCGTCATATTGTTCGCCATTTTATTGACATTGGTTCCGTATTGTACAAATTTCTTAACGGCTTCAACATCTCCTATACTTATTGCGAGATGCAATGGCGATTTTCCGTAGTCTGAAAATTCAATTTGATTTTTAATTTTTAAATCGAAACTTGATGCAAATGAAGTGTTACCCAAAAGGCAAACTGCTCCTAAAATGATTACTGTTTTTTTCATGATGATTGATTGTTTGTTAAATGATTGATGATGATGATGATTTCTATTTAGACGACATAAAAGTCAATTTGGTTGCATGCTTTTTGAAAAAAATAAAAAAGCGCAATCCGGCTGACCCAAATTGCGCTTTCTATTCAATTAAGAAATAAGCTAAATCTTAAACTTTTTGCTGTAAATATTCTTTAAATCTTTTTCAAATAGTGTAAAAGGATCATCATAAAATTTCAAAAAATTCATTTCACTAACCTGACCAGGAAAAGGCGTATAATAATGGGTTGGACTTACAGCATCGTTTCGCCATACTAAAACATAAGCCAATTCTAAGTTTTCAGATTTTAGTGCTTTCAGTAAAACGTCTGTCCACCAATTTTCATTTGGAATAGATTCTAAACCTGTTTCGGTAAATGCGGCAAGTTTATTCTTTTTAATAGCTAAATCAGAAAATATTTTGAGCTTTTTTATTCCTGCTTCTAAATCATATTTTCCATCCCTTCCAAAATCTCCATAATCATCCATACCCAACATATCAACATATTGATCTCCGGGATAACGTTCCAAATATTCTGTTTCCGAATTAAATCGATTGTCTGGAGAAAAAGCATAAATAAAGTTGTGGACTCCTAAAGTATCTTTTAAATAAGAAACCGTAAACTGCCAAACTGCAATAAAATCTTCTCTAGAAGTTTGCGATTTTCCCCACCAGAACCAATCACCATCAAATTCGTGAAAAGGCCTGAAAATCAGTGGAGAAAGTTTTCCGTCTTTTGCCTTTACTGAATGGGCAAAATCGGCAACAGTTTTTAAAATTTCTTTATACTGTTCATGATGAGATCCTCCAGGTTTTATCAAAGCCATTGAAGCTGTCGAAATTCCGTCTTTCCAATAAAATCCGTCTTCAGAAGCTGGATTATTAAAATGCCAAGAAACCGTTGTAATTCCGCCTCTTTCATAAGTAGCAATTACATTTTTCTTAAAACTTCTTTTGCTTTTTCGATCTGTTCTGTAGATCTTCCAGAAAAATCACTAAAATCAATTCCAATAACTGCTGGATGCGAACCCGTAACCGATTTTACATCTGACCGATTGGGTTCATTGCTCCATCCGTGACCGTATTCAAGTGCGTGCTGATGCCCGAAAAGAATATGATTTTTAGAAATAGTTTTTAAATTCTGGTAAAGGTTTTTGGTTTCTTTTGTCGCATTTTTATCAATTTGCGCAAAAAGAAAATGCCCTGCTGTAATACATACAAAAAGCAAGGCATTTTTTTTCGGTATAAAGTTCATGGTTTAAATAGTTAGTTTAAACCCTAAATTACTATTTTGAAGAAAGGTAATCTAATACGTTTTTTTCAATACGTTGATCAATATTGTCAATATCAGCTTTTACAAATTTCTCTCCTAAAATATTTTCATATAATTCGATATATCTTTCAGAAACAGATTCGATATATTCATCTGTCATATTAGGAATTTGCTGTCCTTCTTGACCTTGAAAACCATTTTCGATTAGCCAACGGCGAACAAATTCTTTAGATAATTGTTTCTGCTCCTCCCCTTTTGCTTGTCTTTCGGCATATCCTTCAGCATAAAAATAACGAGAAGAATCTGGTGTGTGAATTTCGTCAATTAAAACAATAACACCCTCTTTTGTTTTTCCGAACTCGTATTTTGTATCTACTAAAATCAATCCTCTTTGAGCAGCGATTTCACTTCCTCTTTGAAATAAAGCGCGTGTATATTTTTCTAAAACTAAATAATCTTCTTCAGAAACAATTCCTTTTGCTAAAATGTCTTCACGAGAAATATCTTCGTCGTGAGAACCATTATCTGCTTTTGTAGTTGGCGTAATAATTGGTTCTGGAAATTTATCATTTTCTTTCAAACCTTCAGCCATAGTAACACCGCAGATTTGTCTTCTTCCCGCAGCATATTCACGTGCAGCATGTCCCGAAACATATCCGCGAATAACCATTTCTACTTTAAAAGGCTCGCATAAATGTCCAACAGCAACGTTAGGATCTGGAGTTGCAATCAGCCAGTTTGGAACGATATCTTGCGTCAATTCCATAAATTTTGTTGCAATCTGGTTTAGGATTTGTCCTTTGTACGGAATCCCTTTTGGTAAAACTACATCAAAAGCCGAAAGTCTATCGGTAGCCACCATTACTAAAAGTTCGTCGTTAATATTATAAACTTCTCTAACTTTTCCGCGGTAAACTGATTTCTGGTTCGGGAAATTAAAATTTGTAGTTGTGATCGTATTACTCATTATCCTTTTGGTTGTGTTGTTTTTTATGATTGCAAATTTAAAACTATTTGGCAGAGCAAACAAAGAAAATATTAGTTCAATTTTGGCAAATTATTTAAAGCTCAAAATTCCTTTTCCAAATGATTTTATGGAGTTATCTAAATTGCCAAGCGTAGTTTCTGATAATTTTTTTATATCGCTTGACGAAACAATCAAAATTTGCCCTTGATCTTTGGCCGGCGCATTGGGTACAAAAACCACTGCACCTCCGTTTTGATCTTCTTCTATTAAATGCGCAGGTTGCCAGAAATTTCCATTCTTGAGCAGAATTGGCAAATCTGTGACAGGCTTGGGTTTACTATCTCTTTTCAATAATCTTTCTTCAGCTTCTTTTTTATTCTTTTCATAACCTGGTAAAAAAATCATTAATTTTTCATCCATCCATTCTGCAAAATGTTTTAAAAAAGCCAAGCGCATTACGAAGCCACTTAAATAAACTAAGACCAGCAAAATGATTCCGCCTGCTATATCAGTAGCATATTTTCCTAAAAAAAGATCCAATCGCAAGAAATGTGCAAATTTTTCTCCGTAATTCTGAAAAAACTTCCAGACTTTTTCCAACAAAACAAAAAAAACTAAAATCGGCAATAAAACCAATGCTCCCGAAATACAATTTCGCTCAACTTGAAGTAAAAATCTTTTCATGGTTAAAAAAAATTAAGGTTAAAAAAATAAGAGCTAACTCTCTGTGAATTAGCTCTTATAAAAATAACTATAATTTATTATCCAACAATAAAACTGAATATAAAACATTCTGAATTAGGTTGTTGCAAATTCTTTATTTAAAATTCTAGTTGCAATATATCTTGCTACTCCGTCTTCGGCATTGGTTTTAATAACTTCTAAATCTGAAAGCTCTTCTTTTAACGAAGCGGGCGCATTCCCCATAATAAGACCTTTTCCGGCTGCAGAAAGCATTTGAACATCGTTGTAGCCGTCTCCAAAAGCAACTGCCTCTTTTAATGTAAAACCTTCCTTTTCTAAAGCTCTTTCAATAGAAACCGCTTTATCTATAGATTTGTCCATAAACTCTAAACAAGTCGGTAAGCTAAAGGCATGGTGCAAATGTTCTGAAGAATTGGCTAAAATTTCATCTTTTAATTTTACTAATTTCTCGTGATCCGGGCAAGAAAAGAAAATTTTAATGGCAGCAAAATCATCCAATACTTTATAATCAACCAATTCTGGACGATACTTTAATTCTTCTTGAAAAGAGTTAAGTTTTTCATTCCATTTATTGGTCTGCCAAGTATTTTCTTTAAACAATACAACGGTAATTTCTGGATCGATTTCTACATTTAAAGCCGCTTTTACAATATCACTGTTTAAGTTGAATGCAAAAAGTTCTTCTTTATTAGGCGAATGAATTCTAGCTCCGTTTGAACTTACTAAGTAAACAGGAATTTCAAGTTTATCAATGATGGCCATTGCATCCAAATGATGACGACCTGTAGCTATAACAATAAGATAGCCTTGATTGTGAAGTTCTTGAAAAATGGATTTGGTATAATCTGAAATTCGGTGCTGTGGATTAAGTAAAGTTCCATCAAGGTCACTTACTACCACTTTTATATTTTTAAGTTTTGTCATATTAATAATCAATAGGTATGAATGCAAATTTACGGCTTTAAGCTCGGAAGAACAAAGTTTGAGCAATTTGAAAGCATGAAATACGGCAAGTTTATTATTTATTTAACTATTTCATTAAATAATGCATTTTCAAGAATTAAACTTTGACAATTCCAGATTTATATAAATTAATTGCTTTTTGAATAGTCTTTTCAATTTGTTCTAAAGGCAAATCTTCTTCGGTATTCAACATCATAATTTTCATTCTGGAACGTTTTTCTTGAATCAAAAAAGGCTCATCAAAATGTTTTCCTTCTACAATTCCGATATAAGGCTGTTTGTTCTTTTTGTTAATCCATAAATAGCAAAACATTTTTCCTTTATAACAAAAAAAGGGCATTCCATATTTCAGGACATTAGTAATGTCTTTGTCCTGATTAAGGATAATTTCTTTTAATGCGAGAAATATTCCTTTTATGGGTTCTTCTTGTTTTAAGTAGAAATCATCAAGCTGTTTCATTGGAATTTCAATTAAAAAAAAATCGTTTTATACATCTATAATTCTGTACAAAACGAATATTTTTTTTAGCCACAGATTAAAGGATTTAAGTGATTCTAAAAATCTATGAAATCATTTAATCTGTGGCTATTAGTTATTTTATAAAAATCAATCGTGATTTTCAATCTGCTTATAAGCATCAATTACCTTTTTAACCAATCTGTGACGCACAATATCTTTATCATCCAGATAAATAATTCCGATACCATCAATGTCTTTTAAAACCAAAAGCGCTTCTTTAAGTCCAGAAATTGTTCTTCTCGGCAAATCGACCTGACCAGGATCACCCGTAATCATAAATTTGGCATTTTTCCCCATACGGGTCAAAAACATTTTCATTTGCGAATGTGTGGTATTTTGAGCTTCATCTAGAATCACGAAGGCATTATCAAGTGTACGTCCGCGCATAAATGCCAATGGTGCAATCTGAATAATTCCCTTTAAGATATAATCTTCCAGTTTTTCATTCGGAATCATATCTCTTAATGCATCATAAAGAGGCTGCATATAAGGATCGAGTTTTTCTTTCATATCTCCAGGCAGAAATCCTAAATTTTCACCAGCTTCTACCGCAGGACGCGTTAATATGATTCTTTTTACTTCTTTATCCTTCAGCATTTTAACCGCCATTGCAACACCAGTGTAAGTCTTACCAGTTCCAGCGGGACCAACAGCAAATACCATGTCGTTCTTTTTGATCGTATCTACCAGTAACTGCTGGTTGGGCGTCATGGCTTTGACTATTTTGCCGCCAACACCATGAACTAAGATTTTGTCATGATCGTAAGCTCTTTTTTCTTCCTGACCGTCACTCATTATGACACGCTCAATTACATTGTCGTCAATATTATTGTAACGTGTAAAATGAAGCATTAATCTTTGAAATCTTTTTTCGAATTCGTCTAAAACTTCTTTTTCGCCAAATGCTTTTAAAGTTGTCCCTCGCGCTACGATTTTAAGCTTCGGGTAATACTTTTTAATAATTTCTAAATGGCTGTCTTGCGCGCCCCAAAACTCTTTTGGTGCAATATCTACTAGCTCGATTATTCTTTCGTTCAAATGAAGGTAGTTTTAAATTAAATAATTCAGTTATTATTTTTAGAGTTGTCGGGTTCTAATTTTAAGTAACAGTATTCAGTTTGTTAGTGTTCATTTTTTCTAAACGAATAGAACTGAATACTTAAAGCTATAAGCTCATACTATTTTAACAAATTGTCTTTTCTTTCTTTCAATTTGTGTTTACTATTATTAGCTTTGCATTTCTCAAATTTAATGAAAATTAGATTTAAATACTATCAATAGTTATAAACAAAATTATGTCAATAATTACCCTTACTACAGACTACGGCTTGAAAGATCACTTTGTGGGTTCGCTGAAGGGTAAAATACTTTCTGAAAATCCAGAAGTTCAAATCATTGACATTTCTCATGACATTGATCCCTTTAATACTGCCGAAGCGAGTTACATTATTGGCGCTGCCTATATGAGTTTTCCAAAAGGAACCGTGCACTTAATTGGTGTCGATATTGAGCGCAATAAAGAGAACCAGCATATTGCCATGCAATGGAACGATCATTATTTTATTTGTGCCGATAACGGAATCTTGAGTATGCTGACGCAGAAAATCGTTCCGCAGAAAATTGTCGCTATTAATATTCATGACCGTTTTCCTATTGAATTTACCGATTTGGATATTTTTATCCAAGTTGCATCACATCTTTCAAAAGGCGGTTTGTTGAATGTTATTGGAAAAGAAATAACTTCTCTTAAAGAAGCTACAGAACTTCAAGCTCTTGTAGCCGATGACGGAAATTCGATAAAAGGCAATATTATTTACATTGATCATTTTGGAAACGTGGTTACGAATATTTCTAAAAAGCAATTCTTAGAAATTTCGCGTGGTCGCCCGTACGAAATCCTGATGAAACCAAAAAGCATCAAAACGATTCTGCCAAATTATTCGGCAATTGCGACTTCAGATAAATATCCGATTAAAACTTATGAAGGCGAAAAACTGGCGATTTTTAACGAAGCTGGCTACCTTGAAATTGCTATTTTCAGAAGCAATCCTTCTAAAGTTGGTTCTGCAAATAGTTTGCTAGGATTGAATTATCGTGATGTGATTACGATTAAATTTTCGTAAATTCCATTTTAGATTTTAGAGTTCAGATTTTAGATTTATAAATGCTGGAAAATTGGAATTTGGAATTTCGTTATTGGAATTTATTTTTTCTCTAAAAAGAGATTTATTGATTTGCATCATAACATAGCCCACGGTTTCAACCGTGGGCTATGTCTGAAATACAATTCCCATAAAGAATTCGAAAAAATATGGCTTAATAATATTTTATTTTTTTCTACAAACAACAATCAATTTTGGTATTTTTGCCCGCGTATTGCCGATTTTCAATCTAAAATCTAAAATCAACAATCTAAAATTACAAAAATGTTTGTCAGAATAGTAAAAATGAGTTTTCACGAAGAAAATATTCCCGCTTTTCTGGAGAATTTTGAATCGATAAAACACAAAATACGAAATGCTGAAGGAAATCGTTTTTTAGAATTGTATCAGGACAAAAATGACAAATGTATCTTTTTCACTTACAGCTATTGGGAAACTGAAGCCGATTTAGAAAATTATAGAAATTCTGAACTTTTTGATTCAGTTTGGACTTTTACAAAAAAGTTATTCAATGCAAAACCAGAAGCGTGGAGTGTGGATAAATTAGTACGCTTAAAATAGTTTCAGGTTTCAAGTTTCACGTTATGCGGCAACTTGAAACCTGAAACATTAAACAATAAATAACAAAACATTTAAATGAAATCAATCATTTTACGAGAAATAAAATCCTTTTTTGGTTCTCCCATTGGCTATTTGGTCATTGCGATTTTCTTAATCAGCAACGGACTTTTTTTATGGGTTTTTAAAGGAGAATACAATATATTAGATACAGGTTATGCCGATTTAACTCCATTTTTTACATTGGCGCCTTGGATTCTAATTTTCTTAATTCCAGCCGTAACCATGAGAAGTTTCTCTGACGAAAAAAAACAAGGAACTTTAGAGTTATTATTAACCAAACCTTTATCAATCTGGGAAATCGTAAATGGTAAATTTTTTGGTTCATTTTTATTGATCATTTTAGCTATTATTCCAACCCTAATTTATGTGAAAGTAATTTCAGATTTAGGTTCCCCAGAAGGCAATATCGACATGGGAAGCACGATTGGTTCTTATTTCGGATTATTGTTTCTAATTGCTTCTTATTCCGCAATCGGAATCTTTACTTCTACCCTTTCAGAAAATCAGATTGTGGCTTTTATCATTGCTGTATTTTTATGCTTTTTCTTTTATTTTGGTTTCGAAGGATTAAGTTCGTTAATTCCTGGATCAAACAGCTATATTTCGGCTTTAGGAATGCAAAATCACTTCAAAAGTATGAGCCGTGGAGTAATTGACACGCGTGACGTTATTTACTTTTTAAGCATTGCCATCGCTTTTTTGTCTTTTACTGTTTATCAATTAAAATCTTATAAAGCTTAATGAAATCTGCTACTAAACATAATTTAAAAACATTAGGCATCACTATTTTTATTTTAGTTGTTTTAAATGTACTGGGAACCTTATTTTTTCATCGTTTTGATTTAACGAAAGACAAACGTTATACCTTATCTCCAACATCATTAGGAATTCTAAAACAAGTTCAAAATCCGCTTTCTATAAAGATTTACATGGAAGGCGATCTTCCTGCAGATTTTAAGCGTTTACAGCAAGAGACCAAACAATTATTAGAAGAATTTCAAGCTTATAATAAAAACATTGTTTTCGAATTTGTTGATCCGTTAGAAAATGAAGAAGAAAGTGACCAACTCACAAAATCGCTTTTTCAAAAAGGATTAACTCCAATAAATATTACTGTAGACGACAAAGGGAAACAATCACAAGAAATGGTTTTTCCTTGGGCTGTTGCAGTTTATAACGAAAAGGAAGTTAATATTCCATTATTAAAAAATATAATGGGCGCTTCGACTACGCAAAAAGTAATCGGATCGATTCAGCATTTGGAATATTCTATTGCCGATGCTATCAATAAAATTACCAAAAACAAACAGAAGAAAGTTGCGATTATAAGAGGGAATGGCGAATTGAAAGAGATTCATATCGCTAAAATGCTGATGCAAATTAAAGAAAGCTATTATATCGGGCCTTTCACTTTAGATTCTGTTGCCAAAGATCCAAACGGAACTTTAAACGCACTTAAAAAATACGATTTAGCAATTATTTCTAAACCAACAGAAAAATTCTCTGACGAAGAAAAAGAAGTTCTGGATCAGTTTATTATGAATGGAGGAAAAACGCTTTGGCTAATTGATCAAGTAGCTGCCGACATGGATAGTCTATATAATGATATGGGTGCAACGCTGGCTTATCCGAGAGATTTAAATTTGAATGATATGTTCTTCAAATACGGATTCAGAATTAATCCCGAATTGGTTAAAGATGAACAAGGAACCCCTATAAAACTGGCAACTGGCGAACAAGGAAGCGCAACACAATATCAAGATTTTATTTGGAAATTTGCTCCGCAGGTTTATCCGACAAGCCAGCATCCGATTGTTAAAAATCTGGGCGGAATTAAATTCGATTTCGCAAATCCGATTGACACTTTAAAAAACGGAATCAAAAAAACGGTTCTACTGCAATCGTCACAATATTCTAAAACCATTGGAGCACCTGTTGAGATCAGCCTGAACATGGTGACCGAAAAAACAACTCCGCAAGATTATGTAAACAAAGGCAACAAACCGCTGGCCGTTTTATTGGAAGGTTCTTTCCATTCTGCCTTCGAAAATAGAGTTTTGCCTTTTAAAGACAATTCGTTTACCGCAAAAGGAAAACCAAACAAAATGATTGTGGTTGCTGATGGAGATTTAGCTCGCAATCAATTAGACAAAAACAGAATGCCGGTTGAGTTGGGTTACGACCAAAGAACTGGCCAATTATACGACAACAAAGACTTCATCATGAATTGCATTAATTACCTTCTTGATGACACAGGACTTATTAACATTAGAAGCAAAGATGTAGAACTGCCTTTATTAGACAAAGAAAAAGTTTACGAAAGCTACACTTTGACCCAGTTCATAACTATCGGAGTTCCAATTCTAATTTTAGCAGTTTTTGGTTTAGCTTTTACTTTTGTAAGAAAAAGAAAGTATAGTAAATAGATGTTAATAAAAAAATGTAATAGTTTGGATAGTTTAAGATATATTTGTAATCCGTATATTTAGCCCTTTATTTGCTAATACGGTCCATCAAAAAATAAAATAAAACAGATGAAATTTATAGTATCGAGTTCTTACTTATTAAAACAATTACAAGTTTTAGGTAGTGTAATCAACAGTAACAATACGTTGCCTATTTTAGACAACTTTTTATTTGAACTAAACAATAATGAGTTGACCGTTTCGGCTTCAGATCTTGAAACGACTATGTCGGCTACATTATCGATCGATTCTACAAGTAAAGGAAGTGTAGCAGTTCCTGCTAAACTTTTGCTTGAAATTTTAAAAACTTTCCCAGAGCAGCCGTTAACTTTTACTGTTGAGGATAACAATACAGTAGAAATTAGCTCAAATTCTGGTAAATATGCCTTGGCTTATGCAGCTGGAGAAGAATTCCCGAAAGCTGTAAGTCTTGAAGATCCATCTGTAACACTTGTTCCTGCAGAGGTTTTAGCAACTGCAGTAAGTAAAACTATTTTTGCTGCTGGAAATGACGATTTACGTCCAGTAATGTCTGGAGTATTCTTCCAATTTTCACCAGAAGGATTGATTTTTGTAGCTACAGATGCTCATAAATTGGTAAAATATGCGCGTACAGATGTAAAAGCTTCTCAAGTTGCAGATTTCATTATGCCTAAAAAACCTTTAAATATTTTAAAAAGTATTTTAGGAAGCTCAGACGCAGAAGTTAAAATCGAATACAACGACTCAAATGCGACTTTCTCATTTGACAACTATATTTTAATGTGTCGTTTAATCGACGGAAAATACCCGAATTACGAAGCAGTAATTCCAAAAGAAAATCCAAACAAATTAATGATCGACCGTTCTTTATTTTTAAGTTCTGTTCGTCGTGTTGCAATTTTCTCTAACAAAACTACACACCAGATTCGTTTAAAAATCGCTGGAGCTGAATTAAACGTTTCTGCAGAAGATATTGACTACTCTAACAAAGCAGAAGAAAGATTGACTTGTGATTATCAAGGTGATGATTTGCAAATTGGTTTCAACTCTCGTTTCTTAACAGAAATGCTTACCAACCTTCAATCTGATATGATTATGCTTGAAATGTCTTTGCCAAATAGAGCTGGTATTTTAACACCAGTTGATGGTTTAGAAGAAGGAGAAACAGTTACTATGCTTGTAATGCCTGTAATGTTAAATAGTTAACATTAAAGTTTCTTTCTGTTACAGGGATATTTTTTAGTTTCAAATTAAAGATATATCATTGTAAAAAAAAAGATATCGCTATTAACCAACCATTTTTTATACCTAGAAACCGCAATTCCCATAAAGAGTTGCGGTTTTTTATTTAAGTTATTTTTTGTTTCAAGTTTCAGGTTTCAGGTTTCAGGTTTCAAGTTGATATGCTTTGTGTTTTTTTAACCGCAAAGAGCGCAATCCCTATATATCGAGAACGCAAAGATTCTGTGTTGATTTCCTAATAAATCTAAATTTTATTTTAGCATTTTTGTTTTAAAATTTATAATTTTGATCTCTTAGTCAGCCAAGAGCTAGACTGTATAGCG
>NZ_RPOC01000028.1 GCF_003946915.1 Flavobacterium ustbae | reverse complement strand
AGATTTTAGATTTTAGATTTTAGATTTTAGATTTTAGATTTTAGATTTTAGATTTTAGATTTTAGATTTTAGATTTTAGATTTTAGATTTTAGATTTTAGATTTTCTAAAAATCGCTGCGCTCTTTTTGGAATTTGAGATTTAAAAAAATTTGGAATTTTTATTACCGATTTCAATCTAAAATCTAAAATCACAAATCTAAAATTCTTTTCTGCCATCTTGTCATATTTTATTGCTTTTGCGTTATCTTTGCACTTTGAATTTTTATAATGGAAAAGATTATTGAAGAAAGCAAACAGGGCGAAAGTCTTGTTTTGGAAAATAAACCTGAAAATACTAAAAAACTTTTTATAGAAAGTTACGGCTGTGCGATGAATTTTTCGGACAGTGAAGTTGTAGCTTCCATTTTGTCTGACGGTGGCTATAACACAACTTCTGTTTTAGAAGAAGCAGATTTGGTTTTGGTGAATACTTGCTCAATTAGAGACAAAGCAGAACAGACAATTCGTAAACGTTTGGAGAAATACAACGCCGTAAAACGTACGAATCCGAAAATGAAAGTGGGCGTTTTGGGCTGTATGGCCGAGCGTTTGAAAAGTCAATTTTTGGAAGAAGAAAAAATTGTTGACCTTGTTGTAGGTCCAGATGCTTATAAAGATCTTCCGAATTTATTGGCCGAAGTTGAAGAAGGACGCGACGCTATCAATGTTATTTTATCAAAAGAAGAAACGTACGGAGATATTTCGCCGGTTCGTTTAATGAGTAACGGAATCACCGCTTTGGTTTCGATTACACGTGGCTGCGATAATATGTGTACTTTCTGCGTTGTACCGTTTACGCGTGGACGCGAAAGAAGCCGTGAACCGCAGAGTATTATGGCTGAAATTCAAGATTTGTGGAATAAAGGTTATAAAGAAGTTACGCTTCTTGGGCAAAACGTTGACAGTTATCTTTGGTACGGCGGTGGTTTGAAAAAAGACTTTGTAAATGCTTCTGAAATGCAGAAAGCAACTGCAGTCGATTTTGATCAATTGCTTGAAATGGTTGCTGCTGGTTTCCCTAAAATGCGTATTCGATTTTCGACTTCAAATCCGCAGGATATGCACGAAGGTATTTTGCACGTTATGGCGAAATATCCGAATATTTGTAAACATATTCACCTACCTGTTCAGTCGGGAAGCAACCGAATTTTGAAAGAAATGAATCGTCTGCATTCTCGTGAAGAGTATATGACTTTAATTGACAAAATTAGAGCAATTGTTCCCGATGCTTCGATTTCGCAGGATATGATCGCTGGTTTCCCAACAGAAACAGAACAAGATCACCAAGATACTATGAGTTTAATGGAATATGTAAAATATAATTTCGGTTATATGTATTCATACTCTGAACGTCCTGGAACTTTGGCCGGAAGAAAAATGGAAGATGATGTTGAGGAAGAAACTAAAGCGAGAAGATTACAGGAAATTGTTGATTTACAGCAAAAACATGCCTGGTTTAGAAGTGAGGAATTTGTTGGAAAAACGGTTGAAGTTTTAGTAGAGAAAGTTTCTAAAAAATCTAAAGACGAATTCTCTGGAAGAAACTCTCAAAGTATTACGGTTGTTTTCCCAAAAGAGAATTATAAAATTGGAGATTTCGTAAACGTAAAAATCACAAGCTGTACAAGTGGAACTTTAAAAGGTGAAGCTGTGGGATATTCTGAAATGAATTAAAAGTTTTTTTTGCCACAGATTAAAAGGATTAAAATGATTTTTTTTGAATTACTTTTCTTACTTTATATTTGTGCTAAAAAATATTTATGCAACATTATCGAGAACAGGAAACCTATAGAATTATTGGCATTTGTATGGAAGTACATAGGAATTTGGGACCTGGGTTATTGGAAATCGTTTACAAAGATGCTTTAGAAATTGAGTTCAAAGAAAATGACATTTCTTTTGAGAGAGAAAAAGAATATTCAATTGAATACAAAGGAAAAGTCTTAGCACATAAATTTTATGCTGATTTCATTGTAAATGAAGATATTGTTTTAGAAGTAAAAGCAATAAAAGAATTTTCAAATGAGCATATTGCTCAAATATTAAATTACATAAAACTATCAAATTCAGAAGTTGGACTGCTTATTAATTTTCAAACAAAATCCCTTCAATATAAAAGATATATTATTTAAATTTAAAAAAAATCTGTGCTAATCCATTCAATCTGTGGCAAAACAAAAAATACAAGCCTAAGTTGAAGGTAAAAGTAAAACTTGAAACCTGAAACAAACAAAACTTGAAACAAAACAATATGGAAACAGTTCAAGCAATAAAACAACGATTTGAGATTATTGGAAATGATCCGAAATTAAATCGTGCTATCGAAAAAGCCATTCAGGTTGCTCCAACTGATATTTCGGTTATGGTAACTGGGGAAAGTGGTGTTGGTAAAGAAAATATTCCAAGAATTATACATTCGCTTTCGCACAGAAAGCATGGTAAATATATTGCCGTAAACTGCGGTGCAATTCCGGAAGGAACTATTGACAGTGAACTTTTTGGACACGAAAAAGGTGCTTTTACAGGTGCAACAAGTACGCGTGAAGGTTATTTTGAAGTAGCTGACGGCGGAACAATTTTCCTTGATGAAGTTGGTGAATTGCCGTTAACAACTCAAGTTCGTTTGTTACGTGTTTTGGAAAATGGCGAATTTATTAAAGTAGGTTCGTCTCAGGTTCAAAAAACAAACGTTCGTATTGTTGCTGCAACCAATGTAAATTTATTTAATGCTATTGAAAAAGGTAAATTTCGTGAAGATTTATACTATCGTTTAAGTACAGTCGAAATTACATTGCCACCTTTGCGTGAAAGAAACGATGATATTCACTTGTTATTCAGAAAATTTGTGGCCGACTTTGCTCACAAATACAAAATGCCACCTTTAAGACTGGACGACGATGCTGTTCAGCTTTTGCAGAAATTCAGATGGAGCGGTAATATTCGCCAACTTCGAAATGTTGCAGAACAGATTTCAGTTTTAGAAACCAATCGCGACATTACGCTTGCTACTTTACAATCTTATTTGCCAGCCGAAGGAAGCAATCTGCCGTCTGTTATTAGCGACAGCAAAAAAGAGAGCGACTTTAGTACAGAAAGAGACATTTTGTACAAAGTGCTTTTTGATATGAGAAGTGATCTGAACGATTTAAAAAAGCTGACTTTGGAATTAATGAAAAATGGAAATTCAAAAGTACAAGACATTAATCCGAATTTGATTCAGAAAATATACGGAAATCAGCAGAATGACAGCGAAATAGATTTTGAAGAAGAGCCAAGAACTGCTGTTATGGCAACACCTGCCGTGCGTGAAGAAAACTATCATATCCAGGACGACAATAACTATCTAGATGCAGAAACGATCGAAGAAGAAGAAATTTTACGTTTGGAACAAAAAGAAATTGAAATGATCAAAAAATCATTAGAAAAAAACAAAGGAAAACGTAAAGCTGCTGCAGATGAATTGGGTATTTCTGAAAGAACTTTGTACCGTAAAATCAAACAATTCGACTTATAAAAAAACAAAATCCAATCTTTTAAATTCCAAATTCCAAGATTGGATCTTCAAAATATAATAAACTCCAAAAATAAATTCCAAATTCAAAGTAGTATATTTGGCAACATTTGAGTTTAAAATTTCAAATTGGGTTGCCTCAAAATTGGAATTTGGAATTTAAAATATTGGAATTTTCAACAAAATTTATGAAAAAAATATATTCTCTTTTCGCCTTATTAAGCCTTTTTATGTTGAGTGGCTGTGGAGTTTACAACTTTACAGGAGCAAAACCAATCGATGCTAAAACATTTCAAGTTAACTTCTTTCAGAATAATGCAGATTTGGTTGAACCTGGAATCGACAGAACTTTCACGTTGACTTTACAGGATTTAATCATGAACCAGACCAATTTAAACTTGGTAAGTACTGGAGGCGAATTAACTTACGAAGGTGAGATTACAGATTATCGAATCACTCCAATGACTGCAACGGCTGTAGGAACAGATGGAAGCGCTGGAGCATCGCAAAACCGTTTATCAATTCGTGTTCAGGTAAGATTCACAAATAAAAATAAAGAAACTGATGATTTTGAAAAATCATTTGAGTTTTATTATGATTTCCCAGGACAGGAATTACCTGCTGGATCAATTTTAAACGAAGCGATAAGAGTTATTTTTGAAAGAATTACCCAAGATATCTTTAATGAATCATTGGCTAAATGGTAAGTTTTAGTTTAACTGTTTAATTGTTTAACCGATTTAACAGTAAAAACAATTGACGAGTAAACGAATAACTGATTAAACAAAAAATAAATGAACGTTAGCGATTATACCTACTTAATGAATAAACCCGATGCAATTACAGAAAAGCAGGCGGATGCATTAGGCAGTGTTTTGAATGAATTTCCGTATTTTCAAAGTGCGCGTGCATTGCGATTAAAGGGACTTTATAACCAAAACAGTTTTAAGTATAATTATGCTTTAAAAGTTACGGCTGCGCACACTTCTGATCGTTCTGTTTTATTTGATTTTATAACTTCTGAGGCTTTTACCTCTATCCAGAATGATTTTTATGAACAAAAGCTGAGAGATCTTCTTGAAATTACTGTTTTTGATAGCGAAATAATTTCGCCAGAACAGATTCAGAAAGCTATTGAAATAAAAACTGACATTGTAGAACAGCCGATTTTAGATCCAATAAAAGAAGCGCCAATTTCTCCTATTGAAACCCCTTCAATTGTACAAATTGTAAAAACTGAAGAATCTATAAAAACTGAGGAATCTGTAAAATTGGAAGAGCCAATAAAAGTGCAAGAACCAATAATTGCCGAAGAGCCTAAAAAATTTCCAGAAATTGATCCTTCTATTTTCTTAGCTATAAAAGAAGCTCAGACTATTACTTTTGAAAAACCTACAATAGAAAAACCTACAGTAACAGAAGAACCTAAGCAGCTTCCAGAAATAGATTTATCTATTTTTAGAGCCATAAAAGAAGTGCAATCGGTAACTTTTGAAAAACCTGTAACAGAAGAATCACAACAGAAAATTGATTCTAGTGAAAATGATATTTCTCCCAAAGTCAACGAAACCGAAACTGTTTCTGAAACAGAAGCTATTCAGATTGAAGAACCTAAAATTGATCGCCTAGAAAATTCGATTCTAAGTTCTATAAAGGTTTCTGAAACACCTTCTGCACCAGAACCAATAAAAGCTGAAGAACCTAAAAATGAGCGTATTGAAAACTCTATTTTAAGTTCTATTAAAGAAGCAGAAGCTGCAACTGCTATACAATCTGAAAAAATAGAAGAAGAAAAAGCAGCCCCAAGTACAGAAGAGCCTGTTTTAAATTCGGAGGAAGAAGAGGAAGAAGATGACAGCGTTATCGAAGAAATGATTATTCCAGAATTTAAAATGAATCCTGTAGAACGATCTATTCTTTCTTCTATTAAAGAAGCTGAAACAAATACACCCGAAGAGCCACAAGTAGCGATAGAAGAAACTGCTATTGAAACTGAGGGTGAAGAAGAAAAAATTGAAGAAATTCAGGAGGAAAATGAAGAGCCACTTGAAGAAATAATCGAGGAAGAAGAAGTAAATGAACCTGCCAAAACTGCTGCAGAGCATTTAGAAATCGGAAAACCTTTGGATTTTTCTTTAAACGAAAAACATTCCTTTCAAGAATGGCTACAATTATCTAGAACAGAACCTATTGACCGCTCAAACGATCTTTCGCCAGAGGAAAAAGCAGAAAAGGAAGCTGCTGAAAAAGTAAAACAGGAAGAAGAACGACAAAAAAAGGCTGAAATTATCGATAAGTTTATCGAAACCAACCCGAAAATTTCGCCAATAAAACCAGGAAGTAATGCTCCAGCGGTACAAATTGAAAGCAATTCTGAAGACAATTCATACCTAATGACCGAGACTTTGGCTAGAGTTTATCTGGAACAAAAGAAATATACAAAAGCAATTCAAGCATATGAAATATTAATTTTGAAATATCCAGAAAAAATTACTTTCTTTGCAGACCGCATATCGGATATAAAGATTTTACAACAAAATAACAATAACAATAATTAAGTAATGAGCACATTTTCAATTTTTTTAGTTTTAATTACAATAGTTTGTTTTCTATTGATCGTAGTTATCATGGTACAAAACCCTAAAGGAGGCGGATTGTCTTCTACTATCAGCGGAACGCAGATGTTAGGTGGAGTACAAAAAACAACTGACTTTTTAGATAAAAGTACTTGGACTTTGGCTACTGTTTTAATTGTGTTAATTTTACTTTCAAGCTTAAGCTTCTCTGGAGCTTTAAGCGATACTGAATCTAAAATCATTGACAAAACTGAAGCTCCTGTAAATGCACCTGCAGCTCCAGTACAAGGAAATACTCCTGCTCCAGCAGCACCAGCTACTAAATAATTTTAGCTCGATATAAAAATCTAATGCCAGCCTGTCAAAGCTGGCATTTTTTTTAAGAAATAATGTCAGTTTTTCTAGCATGGCATAATTTCTGAAAGTTTATAGAACAAGAAAAAAACGTATAACTTATAATAATATAAAATCATGGCTTTAAACATTAAACCGCTTTCAGACCGCGTACTTATTGAGCCTGTTGCAGCTGAAACTAAAACTGCCTCAGGTATTTTTATTCCTGATACTGCCAAAGAAAAACCACAAAAAGGAACTGTAGTTGCAGTAGGAAACGGAACTAAAGATCATACAATGACTGTAAAAGTTGGAGACACTGTTCTTTATGGCAAATACGCAGGAACAGAATTAAAACTGGAAGGCACTGATTATCTAATCATGCGCGAGGATGATATTTTAGCGATTATCTAAAAATATTGTATTGAGTACGAAGTAGTAAGAACTTCATTTAACTTGAAACAAATCAAACTTTAAACAAAAATTAAAATGGCAAAAGATATAAAATTTGATATTGAAGCACGTGACGGTTTAAAACGTGGTGTTGATGCATTGGCAAATGCTGTAAAAGTAACTCTTGGACCAAAAGGTCGTAACGTAATTATCGGAAAATCTTTCGGAGGACCTACAGTTACTAAAGATGGTGTTTCTGTTGCAAAAGAAATCGAATTAAAAGACGCTCTAGAAAATATGGGTGCGCAAATGGTTAAAGAAGTTGCTTCTAAAACCAATGATTTAGCTGGAGACGGAACTACAACAGCTACAGTTTTGGCTCAGGCTATCGTAAAAGAAGGTTTGAAAAACGTTGCTGCTGGAGCAAATCCAATGGACTTGAAACGTGGTATCGACAAAGCGGTTGAAACTATCGTGGCTGACTTAGCAAAACAAGCTAAAGTGGTTGGAAGTGACTCAGACAAAATCAAACAAATTGCTTCTATCTCTGCAAATAACGACGAAGTTATTGGTGAATTAATCGCTACTGCTTTCGCTAAAGTTGGTAAAGAAGGGGTTATTACTGTTGAAGAAGCTAAAGGAACAGACACTTTTGTAGATGTTGTGGAAGGAATGCAGTTTGACAGAGGATATCTTTCTCCTTACTTCGTAACAAATCCAGAAAAAATGGAAGTTGAATTAGATTCTCCTTACATTTTATTATACGATAAAAAAGTTTCTTCTTTAAAAGAATTACTTCCGGTTTTAGAGCCAGTTGCTCAATCAGGAAAACCATTATTAATTATCGCTGAAGATGTTGATGGTGAAGCACTTTCTACATTAGTAGTTAACAAATTAAGAGGTGCTCTTAAAATTGCTGCTGTAAAAGCTCCAGGTTTCGGAGACAGAAGAAAAGCAATGTTAGAAGATATCGCAATCTTAACTGGCGGAACTGTAATTTCTGAAGAAAGAGGTTACACTCTTGAAAATACAACTATCGAAATGTTAGGAAACGCAAAAAGAGTTTCTATCGACAAAGACAATACAACTATCGTAAGTGGTGCTGGTGAAGCAGATATCATCAAAAACCGTGTGAACCAAATTAAAGGTCAGATGGAAACTACTACATCTGATTACGATAAAGAAAAATTACAAGAACGTCTAGCTAAATTAGCTGGAGGTGTTGCGGTTCTTTACGTTGGTGCAGCTTCTGAAGTTGAAATGAAAGAGAAAAAAGACAGAGTTGATGATGCTCTTCATGCAACTCGCGCAGCTGTTGAAGAAGGAATCGTTGCTGGTGGTGGTGTGGCGCTATTAAGAGCTAAACTTGCTTTAGCTGACTTAAAAGCAGATAACACTGATGAGGCTACAGGAATTCAAATCGTTTCTCGCGCTGTTGAATCTCCATTGAGAACTATCGTTGAAAACGCTGGTCTTGAAGGTTCTGTTGTTGTCGCTAAAGTTTCTGAAGGTTCAGGTGATTTTGGTTACAATGCAAAAACTGACGAATATGTAGATATGCTTACTGCAGGAATTATCGATCCTAAAAAAGTAACTCGTGTAGCACTTGAAAATGCTGCATCTGTTTCTGGAATGATCTTAACTACAGAATGTGCATTAATTGATATTAAAGAAGAAAATGCTGGTGGCGGAATGCCAATGGGTGGCGGAATGCCAGGAATGATGTAATCGTTTCTTTTCTTAAAACTTAAAAGCGCTGGATTTTTATTCGGCGCTTTTTTTTTAGCCACGAATTCACGAATTATTTTTTTCTAATCTATACGTATATTTTTATTTGCCACAGATTACACAGATTAAATGGATTTTTTTTGCCACGAATTGCACGAATTTCCACTAATTCATTTGAATAAAAAAAGTTTGCCACAGATTAAAGAGATTCACAGATTATAAATCTTTTTTAATTCTTTTAATCTGTGGCAAAAAATACTTCGTGGAAATTAGTGCAATTCGTGGCAAAAAACAATTCGTGGCCAACTTTTTTATTTAACATTCTCTTTTTCTTTAAAAAATGCTTTAGCCTTAACTTTGCATTTCTTTAAAATCAAACAATGAGAAAATACGTCACTCCCCTTTTACTTTTTACATTCTTACTTCTTACAACTTTTTTACAAGCCCAAAATAAAGACAATTATGTTGTTCTAATTTCAATGGATGGCTTTCGTTGGGATTATGGCAAACTTTACGATCTTCCAAACCTGAAAAAAATAGAAAAAGAAGGCGCACATGCCAAATCAATGAAACCTTCTTATCCGAGTAAAACGTTCCCAAATCATTATTCTATTGTAACGGGACTTTATCCAGATCATCACGGAATTATCAACAATGTTTTTTTTGATGCTTCTTTAAATCAGTCTTTTTCATTGTCTTCTAATGCCAAAAATGATTCAAGATTTTATGGCGGAAATCCGATTTGGAATCTAGCGGAAGAACAAGGCGTAAAAACAGCATCATTCTTCTGGCCTGGTTCTGATATTGACAAAAGAAATCCGAGTTATTTTAAAAAATACGATGGTAAAATTCCATACGGAGCGAGAATCGATACGGTTATGAAATG
Organism: Flavobacterium ustbae; assembly: GCF_003946915.1. Lineage (GTDB taxonomy): Bacteria > Bacteroidota > Bacteroidia > Flavobacteriales > Flavobacteriaceae > Flavobacterium > Flavobacterium ustbae. Next base: position 15,307 of record NZ_RPOC01000028.1, on the reverse strand, counting down.
GCTGCAACTTCCAGAAAAACAAAGACCTCATTTGGTTACGTTATATTTTGACGAACCCGATCATTCAGGACATAATTTTGGTCCGCTTTCGCCGAAAACCGAAAAAACAGTTATTAAAATGGATTCGATTATTGGTGAAATATCGAGAAAATTAGACCTGTTGCCTATCGGAAAACAAATCAATTTAATCATTGTTTCAGATCACGGAATGGCAGATATAAGCAACGATAAAAAAGTAGCCGTTTTAGATTATTTAAAACCAGAATGGCTGGGTTACAAAGACGTCATCAATCCAATTATGAGTCTGCAGGCAAAACCAGGTTATCAGGATTCTATTGCAAATGCTTTGAAAAAAGTTAAGCATATTAAATTCTGGAAATCTACAGAAGTTCCTAAAAGACTGCATTACGGAACAAATCCGCGAGCACATGATTTTGTTATCGAAGCTGAAAAAGGATGGAGTTTAGTAAGCAAAGAGAGTACACATATTAAAGGCGGAACTCACGGATATGATAATGACGAAAAAGATATGCATGCTATTTTTTATGCAAAAGGTCCAGCTTTTAAAGTAAATAAAAGAGTAAAAACATTTCAGAATGTTTCGGTTTATCCGCTAATTGCTCATATTCTAGGTTTGCAGATTGGCGAAATTGACGGGAAACTGAGTGATGTTGATACAATGCTGAGATAGTTAGATATTTGTTTAATTATATAATGTGGCAATTTGTCAATTGAGATAATTAGATAATTCTCTAAAAAGATTATACCAATTGCCTCCAGCTTTAGCTGGAGGTTACAAAAGTTAAGCACAAAAGGCTTTAGCCAAACTTTATAGTTCGGCTAAAGCCTTTTTAAATAGCATTTGTTTTCCTTCAGCTAAAGCTGAAGGCAATTAATCATACTTTGTGTTAGACGCACTGCGGTGCGTCTCTACAGACATACGTTGTGGAAAATCATTATCTAATTAACCAAGTTCTCTAATTAAAAATTAGTTCCAACCGAAACCTCTTTCCACTGCCCTAATTCACTTTGTACACTTGCAATTTTCTGATTGGCCATATTAAAGGCATCTTCACCCAAAAACAAATGCAAAGGCGGATTTTTATCCTGACTTACTTTAATCAAAGCCTCGGCTAATTTTACAGGATCTCCAGGTTGATTTTCGCTAATATCATCTTTATGTGCGCTTTCAGATTGTCTCACTTCTTTATAATCAGCAATTGGATTTTCAGGCAATAATAATGAACTATCTTTTAAGAAATCGGTTCTAAAATAGCCCGGATAAACAATTGTAGCGTGAACACCAAAAGGCTTAATTTCTGCAGCCAGAGATTCTGTTAAACCTGCAACGGCAAATTTTGTAGAACAGTAAATTCCCCAACCCGGAAATTCTCCATAATATCCTCCCACAGAAGAAATATTAAAAATATGTCCCGATTGATTGGCACGAAGAATTGGCATTGCATTTCTAATTACATTTAATAAACCAAAAACATTTACTTCGTAATTTTTTCTAGCTTCAGCATCGGTTAATTCTTCTAATGCTCCTAATAATCCGTAACCGGCATTATTTACCAGAACATCAATTGTTTGAAAATGATTGATCGTTTTATCAATGGCAGTTTTTACGCTTTTTTCATTGATCAAATCCATTTCAAGAGGAAGAAAATTTTCTGAAGTATTGCCCAAAACATCAATTAATGATTTTTCGCTTCTTGAAGTTGCAGCAACTTTAAACCCTTCTGCTAATAGTTTCTTAGCTAATTCTAATCCAAGTCCTTTTGACGCTCCGGTGATAAACCAAACTTTATTATTTCCCATGATTTTAAATTTTTACATTTATAATTACAGGACAAAGGTATTGGCGAAGTACTTCTCAAAAATTAAAGCAATCAAGCAAGAAGTTGCAAAAATCAATCAATTTCTGCTACACGATAGTTTTTAGGCGAAACCTGAACATTTTTCTTGAAGAAATTAATAAAATGAGACAATTCTTCAAAACCTAAACACCAAGCAATTTCATTAATATTCCAATTGGTTTGTTTTAAAAGAATCATAGATTCCTGAACAATTCTTTCTGATATAATCTGAGAAGTTGTCTTTCCTGTGGTTTCTTTTAAAGCTTTATTCAAATGATTGACATGCACATTCAACTGATTGGCATATTCTGAAGGCGAACGAAAATTAATTTGCTGTGAAATAGATTCAACAGGAAATTGTCGTTCGAGTAATTCTAAAAACAAAGAAGAAATTCGAATAGTAGCATTCGACTTACTATATAATGAAGCAGTTACAGTTTGTGTTTTTAATGCTAAATGAATAATTTCGAAAACCAGATTTCGAAGCACGTCATATTTAAAAGCATAATCAGAATTGATTTCTTCTAGCATTTTTAAATAAATCGTTTTGAGAGATTCTGCCAATTCCTTTGAAACTGGAACCACAGGATTTCCGCCTGGCTGAAATAAAGGGTATTCTTTTAAATTCCCAAACTGACTAAAAAAGGCGTCTGTAAAAATGCAGAAAAAACCCGTTTGATTTTCATCGATATGCTCCCAGCTATACGGAATTTGAGGATTCGCAAAGAATAAAGCCTGATCTTCAATCGTTACCACTTTATCTGCATAGTGCACTTTATTCCTCCCAATGATTAAACTGATTTTATAAAAGTCTTTTCGGGTATAAGGCAAAGGACTACAAGTACTTCCGATATATTCATCCAATTTAAAAACATTAAAATGTCCGATTTCTTTTTTAAGATTTTCGGGCATTCCTTGAATTTTAACGGTGTAAAAATCTTCTAAGGTTTCTGTTAGCTTCATTTTACAAAGTTACGAAAATCAAATTATTTAATTAGGATAGGGTGAAAATTAGATAATTACAAAATTGTCAATTAGACAATTAAAAACACAAAGCATATCTGTAGAGACGCACTGCGGTGCGCCTCTACAGCATAACATTATGATAAATTATCAAATTGCCACATTATCTAATTCTCAAGAAACCACCTTATAAGTAGGATCTTCAATCACATTAACCTCAATAACCGCATCAGCATTTTTGAGTAATTGCCTGCAATCTTCGCTTAAATGTTTTAGCTCCACTTTTTTATCAAGCAGGTTGTATTTTTTCGTCAAATTATTTAAAGCTTCAATTGCCGACATATCAGAAACACGGCTTTCTTTAAAATCAATTATAATATGATTCGGGTCGTTCTGAATATCGAATTTTTCTAAAAAAGTAGTGGTTGATCCAAAGAATAACGGACCATAAATTTCATAATGTTTTACTCCGTTTTCGTCTATATAATGTCTTGCGCGAATTCTTTTGGCACTTTCCCAAGCAAAAACCAAAGCTGAGATAATTACGCCAATTAAAACCGCCAATGCCAGATTATGCAGTACAATGGTAACAAGAGCGACTAGAATTCCAACAAAAATATCATGTCGTGGCATTTTATTAATAATTCTGAAACTTGCCCATTCAAAAGTTGTTATCGCCACCATCATCATGACGCCAACTAAAGCAGCCATCGGCAATTTTCCAATTACAGGCGCTCCAAAAAGAATAATCAATAAAATAGTCAAAGCACCAATAATTCCCGAAAGTCTGGCTCTAGAACCCGCACCCAAGTTAACTAAAGTCTGTGCAATCATTGGACAGCCGCCCATTCCGTAGAAAAAACCGTTTAAGATATTTGAACTTCCCTGCGCGATACATTCTCTATTGCTGTTTCCACGTGTTCCCGTGATTTCGTCAACCAAATTCAGCGTCAGCAAACCTTCAGTCAAACCAACTGCGGCGACAATTACAGAATATGGAAATATCACTTTTAAAGTTTCAAAAGAAAACGGAATATTCGGAATATGAAATGGAGGAAATCCGCCTTGAACCGAAGCGATATCTTCTACTGTTTTGGTTTCGATATTGAAAACAATTACCAAAGCAAAAACCACTATAATGGCAACCAAAGAAGCAGGAACGGCTTTTGTAATCTTCGGAAAAATTAAAACTATGGCAATAGTTAGCGCCACCAATCCTAACATAATATATAAAGGAGTTCCCTGAAGCCACGAAACCTGACCGTTGACAACGGTTTTAAACTGCTCTAATTGTGACATAAAAATCACAACCGCTAATCCGTTTACGAAACCGAACATAACGGGTTGTGGAACGAGCCTAATAAATTTTCCGAGTTTAAAAAGTCCGATGCAGATTTGGACAACACCGCCTAATGCGACGGCCGCAAAAACATATTCTATTCCGTGCGATTTCATTAAGGCAATTAAAACGATGACAGTTGCTCCTGCTCCGCCTGAAATCATTCCTGGTCTTCCTCCAAAAATAGCTGTAACCAAACCTGCAATAAAAGCAGCATATAATCCAACTAGAGGAGGAAATCCCGCCAGAATAGCAAAAGACAAAGATTCTGGAATCATGGTCATCGCCACGGTTAAACCTGCTAAAATTTCGTTTTTGTAATTGATTTTCTGGCTAAAATCGAAGAGCTGGAACTTTTTTTTCATGGCGCAAAATTAGAAAAATAAAACGCAAAAAAGAACACCCCTTTTATAGATGAAAAGCGGCAAGAATTTGCAAAGGAAATAAACAGCTCAATCAGCTGAACTGTTTCAGAAGAAGAAGGATAATTGAAAGGATGAAATCTATCATTTCTTTTTAGTTTGAAATTAAAATACTACACAAAATACTTACAAATTATACAAATACGGTAGCGTATTTACACCTGATTTAAAACCAAAGATGTAAAATTATTCTAAACGCACACAAGTGTAGCCTAAACCATGCACCTCATTCATAACAGTATCATACTGTAGATCAATGCCTTCAACTCTTAATATTTTATCGCAGTCTTCCAAATCAAAATTAATTTGATATTCAGGAAACTGATTTTGCATAACTGCTATAACATAATCTCGATCAGATTCTTTCTGGACATTTGTTTTAAAAATTTCCACAATCTTCTCTGCTTCTTGTAATTCTTTAAACTGGTACATTTTTATTTTTTATTAAAAAGATTATAGAAACTCGAGTTCAAAAATAAACCACAAACCAGTAGTATAACAGTACTTTTATACCAATGGCGTATGATTTATACGAATGGCGTTGGTATAAATTATTCTCGATAAATGCTTACAGACTATACGATTATATTATTTTTGCCGCTATGACAATTGCAAAAATCTACCAGAATTTTTTTCTACGAAACTTAATTGTAAATACGCTTGTTTATTTGGTCATTTTGGCTTGTATTTATGACGAAATAAAACTCGACGGGCACAGCTGGTCTTATATTCTCAGTAAAATTGCCGTTGGTTATTTTCCTTGTATTGTTTGGATTACCGTTTTTAATATCTGCATTATCAATCCGTTCTTATTTCATAAAAAATTTAAAATCTTTTTCACGCTTCTAGCGATCTATTGGACTGGTTTTTACTTTTTTATGAATTGGTTTTTCCCGCTTGTGGGATTAGGAAATCTAAAAACTCTTCAAATTGTATCACTTATCATTAACGGCTGTTTTTTCTATTTCCTGCATATTGTTATCACCAAAAAAATGAGTCAGGTCGATAAGGATATTATGAATTTTAAATCGGAACTTTCGTTTTTAAAACAGCAGTTGAATCCGCATTTTTTATTGAATGCTATGAATAACCTTTACGGAGAAGCTTTGGCAGAACCCGACAAAGTTCCAGACCGAATTTTGAATCTTTCGGATATGCTTCGCTATCAGATCGAAGCTTCTAAAAAAGATTATGTTTTAATGCAGGAAGAAATTGCGTTTATTAAAAAATATATTGAATATTACACCTTTAGAAACGAAAGGCTGAAAGTAAAGCAAAATATTGAAGGCGTTCATGAACAAATCGAGATTCCGCCTTTGTTCTTTTTGCCTTTGGTAGAAAATGCGGTAAAGTTTTCTGCCGAAACTCCAGAACCGTTTATTAATTTGGATTTGAAAGTAAGTTGCCGCAATTTGTGCTTTACTTTAAAAAATAATTGTCTTGATACCGAATCAAGACTTTCGAGTACGGGAATCGGAATTGAAAATCTAAAAAGACGTTTGGAAGTTTATGGTTTAAGACACAATTTGAGCTGTAAAAAAGAGAAAAACATGTTTATCGTAAAACTGAGTATATGGCACTTACCTACCGCTGTCTGATAATTGATGACGAATCGCCGGCGCATAAAGCCTTGATTTCGCACATTTCCAAATTTGACGAACTAGAACATTCTGGCAGTGCTTTTAATGGTATGGAAGCCATAAAACTGCTCAACGAAAACCAATACGATATTATTTTTCTCGACATTAATATGCCTGTAATTTCAGGTGTCGAATTAATGGAACTTCAGCCCAACCGTCCACTTACGATTGTAACCACCGCTTATTCTGATTATGCGCTTTCGGCTTATCAAAACGATGCGATTGATTATCTTTTAAAACCGATTTCACCAGATAAATTTGCTAAAGCGATAGAAAAAGCGAAAACTTTTTTTTCTGGAAACAGTCTTAAAAAAGAAACTCCAACCAACGCTAAAATCTTTTCGTACCGCTTAAACGGACAAAATATAGACATGCCTCTTTGCGATATTCTTTACATCGAAAGTCTGGGCAACTATATGAAACTCTACAGCACCAAACTGAATTTACCACATATTATTTACGGTTCGCTCTCGAGTATTGCCTCAGAAATTGATGCTGCTAATTTCATGCAAGTACATCGCTCGTATATTGTAAATACAGAAAAAATAGCCAGTGTTACTTCGAAAACATTGACAATGTGTAATAATGAAATGATTCCTGTGGGAAGGAAATATCAGATTCTGCTAAACAACTTGCCTGTTCGGTAATTGAGATAATTTTTGAAAAGCTCAACTTTTTTAGGTTAGGCTTTTTGTTTTCTTTTTTCAAATTATAATAACCGTTCATAATACTTTATTTTCATCACAAGATTCAATCTCTGTTATTTCTAAACAGCACAGCAATCGCTCCAGTAGACCATAAAGCCAGAAAAATCAAAACAGGCTGAAAAAACAATCGTATTAAACGCGCCTGATCGGTGTCGAGTCCAAAGGCAGAAGTTCCGTTTAGGTATTGTGCTATATTTCCAGGGAAAACTAAAACGTAAAATAGTGCCAGCGCCATTCCTACTTTCACTTTATATTGGGTTAAAAATACCATGGCCAAACCTAAAATAATTTCGACAATTCCAGAAAGTATCACGACCAAATCTTTATCCATAGGAACCCAATTGGGAACCTGCGCCTGAAAATCGGTTCTCTGAAAAGTAAAATGTCCAATGGCTGCTGTTATCATAAACAATCCCAAAAATATTCGGATAAAATTTTGAAGCTTTGAAGTTTTAATATATTCCATATGTAAAGGCTTTTTTAAATAAATTTCCATCAAATATACAGGAAATAAAGTGCGATTTTTTCTATATTTTCAAGAGCATTTTTGTTTAATCTCCACATCATTTAATTTTAATAGAAAACAAAATTCTTAATTTTTTCATTCGAGATTATCTTTTTTAAAACGATTTTTTACTACCTCTAAACATCTTCAAAATATACATATTTGCAATTTTGTTAATTCTTTTCTTAAAAAAAATGACAAACCAAGCAACTTTTCTTACTTAATTATTTAAATTCGCAGCTTAACGAAACCACTAAGCTATTATAACCCAATGAACCTTTTTAATTTATTTAAAAGATCTACTGTAAAATGTCCGAGATGTCTCGGGAAAAGATTTGTTGATTGGGATGATATTCGCCGTTTAAACCGCCAATTAAAATGGGTTCCTGCACCATGCGCCTATTGCGACGCAACGGGAAGAGTCCCCAAAGAATTGCTTTCTAAAGTCGCTGTCGACTGTATGTATCTCACAATCGATTTGCCAGAAGCTGTAATCGAAAAAATAAAAGAAGGCGATCTTGAAACTGTTGAAAAAGGAAAACAACGCGAACTTTTTGTAGATCATCTTATACAATATGCAGAACATCATCACTTTACTCAAAATCTAGATGCAGAAAGTATTGCGAGTTTATATCTAGACTCCGAAGCCGAAAAAGCGTCTTTTGCCGTTTCTCGTCAAGAATTAATAAAATATATTCAAGGCGTGATCGAATTAAAAAAGTCAGTTTTACAATAAATCCTTGAGATTCTACTCTTATAAAGCTTCATTTGAAAAAAACAGGTATAAACACCTATACTTACCATTTTATTTAGTGGTAATATTGCAGTGAATAATTTTTGTTTCTAAGTTTTCGTGTAGAGAACTTCTTAATTTTTTGTCACTTTTTTTTTTGGAACAGAAAGTGGAATTTCAAGTCGCTGGTACCGATTGGAAATTTCACTTTTTTTTATGGTCACCTTTTTTTGTCATCCTGACGAAGGAAGGATCGCACGAGTAGCTCGACAAAGATTGGCTATACTTTGCGGAATTTCTTGTGTGATCCTTCCTTCGTCAGGATGACAAACTGGACTTATTCAAAATGGTAATTCAGAAATTCAAAAGTTGGATTAAAATCTCTTATTAATTCTAATTTCTTTGTTCTAATCCACCCTTTTAATTCTTTTTCTCTAGCTATTGCCTCTTGTATCCATGTGAATTTTTCATAATAAACCAAAAACTCAACATTATAACTAGCAGCAAATGTCTTGACATTGTTTTCAGCATTTACACTGTGCTGTTTAAGTCTTTCTTTTAGATTTTGGGTAACCCCAATATAAAAAGTTGATCTATGTTTATTAGTTATAATATAAACATAGTAAGTATGATAGCCTAATTGCGGATTGAACATTTTATTTTTTTGTACGAATATAGCTATTTTATATAATTAAATTAAAACTAATAAGGCTCCTAAAAAAATAAGTATTTTTGCTTCTTATAAAAGCCACGAAATTAAAGTCCAAATGACTAGAGAACATTATATTCCGTTTAACAAAGAGTTTTTACTAGAACAGCAGATTGCTGTTTTTGCTGAAAATCCTGAAAAGGTTACTGATTTTAAGAAGTTATTCGAAATTATCGAACACTATTATCATTACGAGTCTTTTAATCTTAATCGAAATCTAAAACAGCATTACGCACTCTACGATCCAGATTTAAGCGAAAAAGAACGCGTGCAATTTATCAATAAAAGCAATTTCCCTGTTTTTAAAGAAACGCTTTTAAAGGTTTTAGACCGTGGCAATTATTACAGAATCGATCAAGAAGCTTTAAACGAAGCCTTTCATGAATCGGATTTGATCGGACTGCATCTTTCTATCGATTTTAATGCTTTTAAAGATTACGAACTTTACGCACGCGGGCATCATAAGGCAAAAGAAAAGGTTAAAAAATACTTTTTCTGGACCAAAGAAGTTGAAATTGAATATTATGACCGCGTTCTTATTTATCTCAATTACAGCGAGGCAGATTACCTTAAAGAGAAAAAAGTCAAATTAGGAAAAATGCCAATCGATCCCGGATCGATCGCTTTGAAAATTTTTAAGCGCGTTCCTAAAAACGATCTCGAAACGGTTTTTCCGAATGCCATTCCGAAAATGTCCTTGAAGGATAAATTACTGCTTTGGGTTCCAGGTGTTTTTGGTGGACTTTCATTATTAAGTGCCCAAGTAATTCCAGCCTTGATTAATATGTATGAAGCCTATCAAACTGGAGAAACTATCGATTTATTAAACAGTAAAACGTCTTTAAATCAAGGTTTAATTGCGCTCGGAATTTTAGGCGCGTATTGTTTTCGCCAATACAATAATTTCATAAACAAAAAGATTCGCTATTCTAAAACACTTTCAGACAGTTTGTATTTTAAGAACATCGGAAATAACAGCGGTGCGTTTTATTCTTTATTAAATTCTTCTGAAGAAGAAGCTTTAAAAGAAACGATTCTGGCTTATACTTTTTTACACGAAAGTGAAAAATCTTTAACCGCAGAAGAACTAGACCATCAAATTGAATCTTGGTTTAAAACAAAATTAAATACTGATTTGGATTTTGATGTAAATGATGCTTTATTAAAGCTAAAAAGCATCGGTTTAGGAATAGAAACTGATGGAAAATGGAATGTTATTCCGCTCAAAAATGCACTTATTGCCATTGATGAATTATGGGATAATGTTTTTCAGTACAGTCAGGAAGCTAATTCTTTAAAATATTAAAAATGTATACTTATAAATGTTCTTGCTGCGGAGAAGCTTTTGACCAAATGCCATTGTGTTTTGGCAGTGAATTTCCTGCTTATTATTTTACCATTCCAACCGAAGAAAGAGAGCAAAGAATTGAATACGGCGGAAGTTGGTGTTATATCGACGAAGAACATTTTTTTCACCGTGGTAGATTAACCATTCCGATTATAGATTATCACGAAGATTTGGTTTTTAATGTATGGACAACAATTAGCGAAGATAATTTCTGTCTGCGAATGGATTTATGGGAAGACCCGAACCGAGTAAATCAAGATCCTTATTTTGGCTGGATGCAGACCAATGTACCCACTTATGGCGAAACTTTGTCTTTAAAATCAATGGCTATTGAGCAAGGCTTGGATTTGATTCCTGAAATAAAAATGATTGAGGAAAATCATCCGCTAACAATAGATCAGGAAAACGGAATTACATTAGAAAAAGCCATTGCTATTGTTGATGAAATAATGAAAATACAGCACGGTAAAACGTAAAAGAAATTTCATTAGATTTACGCAACTAACCTTAAAACCACAAAAATGAGAACATTAGACCAATGGTTTGCAGAGTATGCTGTAAGTCATCAGAACCCCAAAAACAAGGCGATACATTATATTTGTGTTCCTGCTATTTATTTTTCGATTGTTGGTTTACTTATGAGTATTCCGAGTGCGATAATCTCCAATACGCTTCAATTAAATGCCCCTATAATAGAAAATTGGGCTTTTCTAGTTTTGCTTTTTGTTCTTATTTTCTACATCAGATTATCCATTTCAATGGCTATTAAAATTGCCATTTTTTCTATTCTCTGTTTAATTGTCAATTATTATATTTCAAAATTTGTTCCGTTATGGATTTTCTCGCTTGGCGTTTTTGCTTTGGCTTGGATCGGACAATTTTACGGCCATAATATTGAAGGTAAAAAACCTTCGTTCTTAAAAGATCTTCAGTTTTTACTAATTGGCCCGGCTTGGGTTGCTGAGAATTTGTTTTCGAAGAAATAAATCCTTTAGTTTCTAAAATAATTTTGCCCAGTCTTTATTGAGATTGGGCATTTTTTATGCTAATATTTTCTTAATAAAAATCGTACAAAGCTAACATTGCATAATTTAGCATTCGCTAAAATTTAAGAAACAATCAATCAAAAAACCAAAAACAAATGAAGAAAACCATCCTTTTATTACTCTTTGCAATCTTTAACACTGCTTTTTCTCAAAACGGAAAAGTGTATTTAAAAAACAAAAAATTCAACGTAGGGAAACCCAATACGTATGTTTACGAACCTCCGCAAGGTCTTGTTATAGAAGACAATTCTAAAGCAAATGTATTATACGCCACAACTGCTGATTTTGATACGAACTTAAGTCCGTTGATAAAAAAAGGAAAACTTTATGAGTTTACAGCACAAGTTCCAGACTCGGTAAGAACCATTTTAGTTACGGTAACAGATTTGCAAAAGGTTGCAGATAATAATCAAGACAAAGGCTATTCTGTACTTCTCAAAACTCAAAATGAATCGGAGTTAAGCAAATCGCTTGCCAATGAAATTTTCAGCAGAAGCTATGGCAACTTTCAGCTAAAATTAAAATTGGACACAAAGACAGAATCTACTATTCCTGCGTATGAGGCTTTATTTGCAAAATACCCAAAATTAAAAGAGGATAAAATTTACCTGATTTATCTTTACCAAAAAGGCACCGTTGATAAAGAATTTAGCAAGAAAGAAAATATTGCATTTGCGGCAAAATGTGTTCAAAAAAACACAAACGAATCTTTAACATCGGCTTATTACATTTATGAAAATAACGGCATGACCGATGAAAAGGAAAAGATAGCAAAGGAACTCGAAAGCAAATATCCGAACGGCCAACTTGCGGAATCTAAGTTTATACAAGACTTTTATAGTCATCCAGATAAAACCGAATCTTATATTTTAGAAACGCTTAACACCTTTAAAACAAGATTTAAAAACACTTCTAAGCGAGCTTTGAGCCCATTTTACAAGAACCTTCACGACATCTATCTTCAGAATAAAGAATTGGAAAAAGCGATAGCGCTGGAACCCCATCTTTATATTGTTGGAGATTTATACAATAATTATGCTTGGACAATTTCTGGTGCTGGCTTGAAATCAACTGGTAAAGATATCGACTTTGCGGCCATAGTTTCTAAAAGATCGCTTGATCTCCTTGACCAAAGAAGAAAAGAAAGTTATTTTCCTGATTATGAGGACGAACTTAGTATGTACACCGATACTTATGCACACATACTTTACAAGCAAGGCAAATATGACGAAGCTTACAAATATCAGCATGCACTTAAAGAAAAAAATAGATTAGATCTTAACGGAAAAGAAACGTATCTGGCCATAATAGACAAGATAAAAAGTAAAGAGGAAGTAAAGGCTTATATTGAAGACGAAATCAATACTAAAGGGGTTACTTCTACCGTATTTCTTGCTAAGCTTAAAGAAATTTATATTGAAAAGAATTTACCAATTGCCGAATATAATGCTATTGAACAGAAAACAAATCTGGCCGAAAAAGAAAATAATGCTAAAAAAATTATTTCAAAATTTGGCTCGGATATAGCTTCAGATTTTTCATTAAAAAACTTAGAAGGTAAAGAGATAAAACTTTCAGATTATAGAGGAAAAGTGGTTGTGCTGGATTTCTGGGCAACGTGGTGTGGTCCGTGCAAAGCTTCTTTTCCAAAGATGCAGGGACTTGTCGAAAAATACAAAGACAAAGATGTGCAATTTCTGTTTGTAAATACTTGGGAAAAAGGAAAAAACGAAGAAATTTACAATAATGTAAGCAAATTTATTTCAGAGAAAAAATATACTTTTAATGTACTTCTAGACGATAAAGCTCAAGTTGTAGAAAACTATAAAATAGATGGAATACCGACTAGAATCGTTATTGATAAAACTGGAAAGATTTTAGTGTCTGATTATTCGAATACTGATATTGCAGTAATAATTGACGAACAATTAAAATAAGGATTCTCTTATTTTAAATAATAGATGTATTTTTGATATACCAAAAATAAATTTATGATAACAGTTAATCTGAATCAGTTTTAAAAAATAAAGGACAAAAGAAGAGTTTTATCTTTTTGTCCTTTTTCATTTAAAAATACATTTCGAAATAGCTTATATATTAATAAATAAATGAGAAAATCCATTATTGCAATTACGGTCCTAATTTTACTTTCTTCTTGTAAACAAACAGATAATAAAAACGTTGCCGACAAAACAGAAATAAAAAAAGACAGTATTAAAGTTCAAAATTTTGCACAAACAGCACAATCAGATTCAGACTTGCTTCAATTATTTACTAAGAACAAAAATGAAGTTGTACTTCAATTAAAATCATTGCCCAATAAAGAAGCCGCAAACGCATTATATGAAAAATATTTTGAAAAAAACGGTGCTTTATTACAGCAAATAGCTGGAAAAGAAACTGGAGTATTGGAGAAATTCTACAATGAAGACGAAGCCGACAAAAAAGCGGTACAACTTTTAGGCGAAAGACTTTCTAAACATCAATTGCGCTATTGGGAAATTGGAGAAGGATATGTTGAAATTGAGCCTTTACATGATTTCTATTATACCATTTTCAAAAATTATGTGACAGATGATTATAAAGATTACTTGCAATTAAAAAGCGAAGAAAACAAATCGCTTTATTCTGGAGATGCAGCACTTGCTATTTCTTTTAAAGATTTGGGCGACAGAATAATTTCGTGGGAAAATTTTATGGCGAAATATCCAAATTCCAAATTGATTCCATCTGTAAAAGAAGAATACAAAAATTATCAAATGGATTATTTAATTGGTCAAGATAATACACCAACTAGAGAACGAGCAACAGAAGAAAGCTATATTTATCCAGAAAACATTCAGGAGTTTAACCGTTTCTTAAAAAAATACCCTAAAAGTCCGACTGTCCCTTTGATTCATTTGTTTATGGAGAATTTTAAAAGTGAAAGCGTCGTTGATATTTTAAGAGCGGAACAGGATAAATTATAAAAAACTAAAAGAATTTTTAATTAACTAATTACTAAAACCATGGAAAATAAAAAACCAATTACATTTGTCTTTTGGATTATCGCAATTATTTTAGGCGTAGTTTTATATAAGCAATTTGACTTTCAAAGTCTAAAATTTGAAAACCCTGCATTGGCATTTATCTACATTGTGGTGTTTCTATTTTCGGTTTATTATATCATTAGAAATTCTAAAAAGTAGAAAAAAAGTAGAAAAGCTAAGACTTCGATTTCGTTATAATTGATTGTATTAAAAAACAACTTCAAACATTTTTGATATGAGAAAAATAATTGTTTTATCGATGTTATCATTAGACGGAGTAATGCAAGCTCCTGGAGGACCTGAAGAAGACCGATCTCAAAGTTTTGAATTTGGAGGATGGACCGTGCCGTATGGTGACGAAACTTATGATAAGGCTGTACAAAATGAATTGCAAACTGCAGATTATCTTTTGGGAAGAAAAACATTTGAAATTTGGGAAAATTACTGGCCAAACCATGCCGAATTTTGGCCTAGTATTAATGATGGAAATAAATATGTACTGTCTAAAACCCGAGAAAAATCAGATTGGCAAAATTCTATTTTTATCGAAAGTCTTGATGAAATAAAGAAACTTAAAAATTCTGAAGGCAAAGACATTCAGGTTTGGGGAAGTAGCGAACTTATTCATCTTTTATTAAAAAATGATTTAGTTGACGAACTCCGATTAAAAATTCATCCGCTACTACTTGGTAAAGGGAAAAAGCTTTTTGATGATAATGCAAATCCATCATCTTTTATTTTGACAGATAGTACCATTACTTCAACCGGAGTAATTTTAGCCAATTACAAACGAGATGGAGAAGTTAAGACTAGAAATGCTATTGTATAAGTAAATTATTTTAGAATAAAAGATCGAAAATCTTGAACATAAATAAACATAAAAAGCCTGAGACTATAAATAGACTGCACCCAAAAGTTTAGACAAATTTATAATTAAGTTTGATAATAATGAGCTCGATATTTTATCGGGCTCATTTTGTTTAGATTTGATTTAATTCTTTCGTTAT
>NZ_RPOC01000027.1 GCF_003946915.1 Flavobacterium ustbae | reverse complement strand
ATTTTAGATTTTAGATTTTAGATTTTAGATTTTAGATTTTAGATTTTAGATTTTAGATTTTAGATTTTAGATTTTAGATTTTAGATTTTAGATTTTAGATTTTAGATTTTACTATATAATAAAAAAAGCTCCAAAGGAGCTTTTTTTATTTTTTGCACATACAGTTTGTCAGCCGAGGAACGAGGGATCTCCACGAGAAACTCTACAAAGATCGGCGATTTTGCATGTCGAGCTACTTGCGGAGATTTCTCCTTCGTCGAAATGACAAACTGAATGGAAACCAAAACCAAAACCAAAAGCAATACAAAAATCCGTATAAATCAGTGCTTTCGCGAAAGCGAATCTGCTTTATCCGCTTCTATTTTTCAAAGCTTTGATTAAACCTAACTTTAAAGATCTCTCAGCATCGCTCTCGCTCTTTCTAAATCTTCAGCCGTATCAATTCCGATTCCTACATGCGTGGTTTCGACCATTTTAATGCGTTTTCCGAATTCTAAATAGCGTAATTGCTCCAACTTCTCTGAAGCTTCTAAAGATTTCATTGGAAGGCTGTAAAAGTCTAATAAGGCCTGTTTTCTAAAAGCATAAATGCCGATATGCTGAAAATATCTCACTCCAACATTTTTTTCTCTTGGATAAGGAATTACAGATCTTGAAAAATACAACGCAAACTGTGATTGATCTACTACAACTTTAACATTATTCGGATTATTGATCTCTTCTTCATCTGTAATCTCACGCATTAACGAAGCCAAATCGACCTTTTTGTCTGGATCGTTTTTAAAAACCGATAAAACCTGTTCTAGAGGTGCGGCTTCTGTAAAAGGTTCGTCACCTTGAACATTTACTACAATATCCACATCAAGATTTGCAACAGCTTCTGCAATTCGGTCGCTTCCAGATTCATGTTCTTTGATGCTCATGATGGCTTTTCCGCCATTCGAAACGATTTCATCAAAAATCAAATCAGAATCGGTTACTACAAAAACATCATCAAACAGTTTTGTTGCAACTGCTGCTTCATACGTTCTTAATATGACCGTTTTGCCTCCTAAATCCTGCATTAATTTTGCTGGAAAACGTGTTGAGGCATACCTTGCGGGAATTACTGCTATTATTTTCATGTTTATAAGGTTATATTTTCTTTGCGAAACTCTATTCAAATCTTTGTGTGTTTTGTGTAATATATTTCACAGAGGGTTCCTAAGATTTTTCACAAAGATTCACTAAGTTATTTTTACATAATTTTTACTGATGTCATGCTTAAAGAACCCGCCAATAATTTGTCATTAAACAAATCCAATTCGTCTGTTTTATCTTTCAAACCCAAAGTATACAATAGCGGAAGATAATGTTCTGGTGTTGGAACCGCCAATTGAACGGCTTTATTTAGTTTTTCGAAATCAATTAACGGCTGAAAATTTCCGTCGAGCAAATAATTATTTATCATTTCTCTCGCTTCAATTGCCCAATCGTAACCATAATTATCTTTATCAAAATTCCTGAAATCGACCATTCGAAGATTATGCACAATATTACCGCTTCCGATGATTAAAACGCCTTTATAACGAAGCGCTTGAAGCTTTTGAGCCAATTCAAAATGATATTGCCCTGATTTGGTATAATCAATACTCAGCTGAATTACGGGAACATCTGCATTTGGATACAAATGTTTAATAACGCTCCAAGCACCGTGATCCAATCCCCAATGTTCGTCTAATTCGACCATAACTGGATCTAAAATCTTTTGTGTTTCTACAGCCAATTCTGGACTTCCTTTTGTGGGATATTGGACATCAAAAAGCGCTTGCGGAAAACCTCCATAATCATGAATGGTTCTTGGCATTTCCATTGCGGTTACTTTTGTGCCTTTGGTAAACCAGTGCGCCGAAACGCATAAAATTGCATTGGGCTGTGGCAATGTTTTAGCCAGACTGCGAAAACCCGCCACAAACTGATTTTCTTCAATTGCATTCATTGGGCTGCCGTGTCCTAAAAACAGAACCGGCATTTTATCAGTATTCGAAAACGTTGATGAAATCGAATGTAAGTCGTTTAGCGTTGTCATTGCAAAAATGTTTTTTTGCCACAGATTAAAAGGATTAAAAAGATTTCTCTAAAAACTTACTAATCAAATTCTAAAAAAATCTGTGCTAATCTTTTTAATCTGTGGCAAGAATTTTAATCTTCAAAACTCTCGTCTTTAAAGCCTATCAAATATAACTTATTTTTGGCACGTGTCATTGCGGTATAAAGCCATCTGATATAGTCGCGGTCAATTCCGTCTGGAAGATAAGGCTGTTCGATAAAAACCGTATTCCACTGCCCTCCTTGCGATTTGTGACATGTTATGGCGTAAGAGAATTTAACCTGCAATGCGTTAAAATATTCGTTTTCTTTTACCTTTTGGAATCTCTTGTATTTCGTTGGTTCATCTTCATAATCTTTCATTACTTCTTCGTACAAACGATTCGATTCTTCGTAGGTTAAAGATGGAGATTCGCTGGTTAAAGTATCTAAAATCAAAACCGTTTCAAAAGGTTTTTGGTTCGGATAATCCACCATTCTAATTTTTACTTTTGCAAATTTAGATCCGTACAGTTCCTTGATTCCGAACATTTCCAGAACTTCAATAATATCTCCGTTGGCAATAAATCCGGCTTCGTCGGTTTCTTTTAGCCAGAAATAATTGTTTTTTACGACCATCAAGAAATCGCCAACTGAAAGCTCGCTTTCTTTAAATAAAATACGGCTTCGAATCTGTTCGTTGTATTGATTTGCCCTTTTATTCGATCGAACAATAAACGCTGTATCTTCTATACTCCAATCGCTGTATGCCGTATTTATGGCATCTTGAATGTCGTAACCGTCCGTCAAACGAACAATGTCTTTAAACTTTTTGACATTGAATCTAAATTCGGTAATAAAACTTTCTTTCAGTAATTCACGCAATTCGGTTGCATTGTACAAAATACCCGAACTTTCTTCCTGACGCATTACTTCGTCCAATTCTATATGTTCGATTTCTTTATCGTAATGAACGCCCAAAGTCTGAATATCAAGCGCAGGGCTAATATCTAAATTTACGGGAGGCAGCTGAGCGGTATCTCCCAAAAGGATCATTTTACAATTGTTTCCAGAATAGACATAATTAATCAGATCATCGAGAAGCGAACCGCTGTCTAAAGTGCTGTCTGAAATCATCGAAGCTTCATCGACGATAAAAATGGTGTTTTTATGTTTATTGACTTGTTTGGTAAAAGCTACTCCACCTCCAGATGCTTTCTTTGGAAAATATATTTTTTTATGAATTGTAAAAGCTGGATTATTCGAATAATTGGCAATTACTTTTGCCGCACGTCCGGTTGGAGCCAGCAAAACATATTTTTTATTAATGTCACCCAAATTATTGACAATGGTAGAAATAACGGTCGTTTTTCCTGTTCCGGCATATCCTTTCAAAACAAAAATGGTGTCGTTTTGAGGTTCGGTTAAAAAGATGGCAATTTTCTGAAAAAAAATGTCCTGTTTATATGTTGGCGCAAAAGGAAATCGTTTTTGTAAAGTGCCGTAAAACTGTGCAGAATTCATAAAGTAATATTGAAATACAAAGTTCGGCTTTTATTTTTTTAAACCATATAAGTTATATAAGTTAATTTAGATTGGAATGCATATATATTAGACGCGGATGACGCAGATTCGCTATCGCGAACACGCTGATTTGCGCAGATTTTTAAACATTTGCAATAAATGAAATCCTTTTTATATAAGCTTAAATAATTTTAGACAAAACAATCTAAAATGAACTTATATGCACTTATATGGTTCAAAAGCACCTTAACCAAACCTTTTCTTAACCTTACTTTTAAGTTTAATCAAAATTGTTTTTCGAAATTGCAATTATTATTGTTCCTTTTTAATTTGTAAGTTTGTGGTCGCTTAAATTCTTTCTTGCTTTAAAACAGGTAACGAATTGTAAATCAACTATGTCATTACAAAATACTAACATTACTTCAAAAAACTACAGAAAACTTTCAATTCAGGTTTCTCTGACTGGATTCTCTTATTGCTGTTTTGATACTTTAAATAATATCATTACTTCTTTTAAAGAAATAAAGTTTGATACTACCAAAACACATCGAATTGAGGATTTATTCAGCGATGCTTTCAAAAACAATCCTGAATTAAAAAACACTTACGATGAAGTAATGGTTATTCATAACAATAACCTTTCGACTTTTGTTCCGACTGCTTTGTTTGATGAAAATTATCTAGGAAGTTATCTGCAATACACTAGCAAAGTATTTCAAACAGACCATTTTAACTTTGATCAAATTCCTAATTATCAAATGAATGCAGTTTATATTCCGTATGTGAATATCAACAATTTCTTGATCGACAATGTTGGTTCGTTTGATTATAAACATGCCAATAGTATTTTGGTCGAAAAAATTCTGGACAGTTCAAGAAATAACGATGACAAAAAAATGATCGTCAACTTTAATCCAGGAAATTTCGAAATTATCGTAGTGCAGAATCAAAAACTTTTGCTGTTTAATTCGTTTGAATACGTTACGCCAGAAGATTTTATCTACTATATTTTATTTACAGCAGAACAAATGAGCATGAATCCGGAAAGTTTTAAACTAGAATTGTTAGGAACGATTACAGAAAATGATCCTTTTTATGCTATCGCGTACAAATATGTTCGCCATATTTCTTTCTTAGATGTTTCTAATCTTCAAGAAAGAAACAGTTTTACAGCCGCTCAAAATCAAAAACATTATATCTTATTTCAATCATGAGAATCATTTCAGGAAAATACAAAGGACGCAGAATTTTTCCGCCAAAAAATCTACCTGTAAGACCTACGACTGACATGAGTAAAGAAGCATTGTTTAATGTTTTGAATAATCATTTTAATTTTGACAGTTTAAAAGTTTTAGATCTATTTTCGGGAACGGGCAATATTAGTTTTGAATTTGCTTCACGCGGAAGCGCTCCTATTACGTCTGTTGATGGCGATTTTGGTTGCGTAAAATTCATTAAACAGGTTTCGTCTGAATTTGATTTTGACATTGCCGCAACAAAAAGTGATGTTTTTAAGTTTTTAGAAAACAGCAAAACAACTTACGATATTATCTTCGCAGATCCGCCTTACGGATTGGATCAAGCTACTTTTGAAAAGATTGTTTCAACTGTTTTTGAAAGAGAATTGCTAGAAGATGATGGAATGATGATTATCGAGCATTCTAAATATACCAAACTCGATCATATGAGTAATTTTTCGTTTCAGAAAAGTTATGGCGGATCTTATTTTAGTTTCTTCGAACTAAATTCTACCGACGACGATGAAGAATTACCGCACGATGTTTCTAAAAAAGAATCTGAGGAAGACGAAGGTTAATATAATAAAATTCCAAATTTCAAATCCCAAATTCCAATCCCCATCGTAGGAGAAAATTGGAATTTGGGATTTTTATTTTTGGAATTTCTAATTTTTATCGAATGCGGTTCTCACTTTCATTGACATTTTTTTCTTTAAATTCAGAATCTTTGATTTTTCCGAAGGAATATCGCAGGGTTAACGCAATTTCATTCGCATCAACCAAATATCTAGCTCTCGAACTTATATTGTTGACTGTAAACCTTTCAGTGTAAATTGTATTTTTAAAAACATCATTATAACTCAGAGTACAATTCCAATTTTTGCCAAATGATTTTGCTAGCGAAAGATCAAAAATCAGCTTTGCATTTCGTTCAAAAACACCTTCTTTCTGTTTTGTGGCTCCCCAAAAAGAAAGAACGAAAGTAAAATTCTTTGGCAACTTCAAAGTATTATTGGAATAGTAATACAAATAGGTTTTGGAAGAATTAAAAACAGCCAATTTATCTTCAATTTTATTGGTTGCGAAAATTAAAGAATTGGTCGATTCCCAGATTTTATAGCTAAAAGGAAGCGTAAACTCAACATTATAACCCGATTCTTTTTCAAAATTTTTCTCTGTAAACGTCAGCACATTCGTCTGACTATCAAAAACAAAATCTTGATAAATAGGATTTTTATTTTGATACAAAGTCAGCTTAACCGATTTGTTATGATATTGGAAAACAGTCGAAACTACATCCATAAATGTTGGTCCTAAATTGATATTACTTCCGTAAATAAAATAAGGATTTATGTAGGTGGCAATCATGCTTAATGCCGAATAATTAGGTCGCGACACACTTTTTGAATAATCTATACTAATGCTTTTTGTACTGTCAATTGGAAATGAAATTTGCGCTTTCGGAAATACATTTGTATAATTTTTATCAATTAACGCCGTACTTTCTGTGCTGTATTTGCCATTGACTCTGGTATTTTCTATTCGCAATCCCAGTGAAAAATCTGCTTTTTTGATTTTACCCGAAAGCTGAGAATATGCGGCTAAATTTTCTTCTTTAAAATTATATCTAAAAGTCGTATTTTCACTTTTTTCATAATCAAAAACAGCATAATCAGATTTCGATTTTGCTGCAGAATACAGCGCACCGTATTCCCAATTCATTTCATTTTTAAACTTTTTTTCTAAATCGATTCGACCTGAAAAAACATCAACATTAAACTTCTGATCTCGATTTTGGGACAATTGAAATTCTGTTTCGTTAAAATTATTTTGAACCAAACTCCACAAATGCTGATTAAAATTGGATAACTGAAAACCAGCAAACAGCTTGGTGTCAATAGCTTTTATTTTCTTTGAATAATTTATAAATGAATTGATAAAATTCTTTGAGCTTGAATTATCACTTAAAGTGAAAACATTATTTTCTTCCTCTTGATTTTTATTGAAGGTATAGGTATTAATATCGAAAGTGTCGTTGCGAACTTTACCGTTTATGTTAACGGAGAAATAATCTTCATCATTTATTTTATAGAATAAACCTCCTCCAAAAATATAATCTTTTACTTTTGAAACTGCTGTAACGTCATAATCCGAAACAATATTGGCTTGCGGAATCTGATATTCGATACTATGATTTTCCCAAGGATTTCGGCGGTTATAATTAAAATTAGCTTTCCATTCTAGCTGCCCTTTTTTAAAACTCGAATTAAAACCTAAATAATTATTGTAATTTTTTTTGAAAGAAGCTGTTTCAGAAATATCAGTTTTAAAACTGTCTTTTTTACTTAGTTTTCTGGTAATCAGGATAACTGCGCGACCTTCTGCTTCATATTTTGAAGATGGATTCTGAATGATTTCGATTGTTTTAATATCGGCTACAGCCAAAGCATTCAATTCGTTCATTCCTACTCTTTGGTTGTCAATGTAAATTAATGGCGTTCCTTTTCCTACTACTGAAATAGTTTCACGATTGGCGCTTACTTGAACTGTTGGCAATTTCGAAATCAGATCAATAGGATTCGGAATTGCATTGTAAACCGAATTGGCAACGTCTACTTTTATGTTTCCGTTGGAGTTGGTAAACGTGTTTTTGCTTTGCGTAATGACAACTTCTTTCAGTTCTTTAGAAGTTGAATCTTTTGCAGTTTCGCTTTGTGCGTTTGCCATCAAGGAAAGGCAGAAAAGTAAAAGTGTAATAAGTAGTTTTAAGGGCAGATAATTCATTTTAAAATATAAATTGGGTTAGCATTGCTGCAAAAATGCTTTGAAATCCCAGTTCTGAATGTTAATCGAAGGTTAATGGAGCGTTAATCTGCCATTTGTTGAGCAAAAGCTGTATTTTTGGAACAGATTTTAAAACGAGTATGAAGCAAAGAATCAATTTATTAATCGCATTTTCTGTTGTAGCGCTAATTGTGCTTATGACAGTGCAATGTTATTTGGTAAAAACGGCTTACGAATACAAAGTCGCACAGTTTCACACTCAAATTAAAAACGAAATTGCTCAAATTACCAATAATTACAGTGATATCGATTCGGCTTTGGTTGCGAAAAAAGAAACGCTCTACAAAAGCCTTTCAGAAAAATACATGAAGGGAAAAAATAGCCGATTGGATATTAAAAATGGTGTTTTAAATACCGAATTTCAGAACATTATTACGCAGAAAATTAAAAGAAAATTTGAAAGGGATTTACCGAATTTCAAAATTGATTTTGCTGTTGTTCTAAACAAATTTATTCTGTATAAAAACCAGCAAAAAGCAGATACGATTTTCTCTGAAAAACCTTTTATCCAAAACAAATTATATGGAAATCTGGCTTCTTTAAATCATGCTTTTTTAGTTCGAAGCTACGTAGGCACAACTAACGGAACTTTTGAAAATAATGAATATCAATTATTAACCGAAGATTCGATGTATGTTTCGGTAATTGATTGGGAAATGATTATTCTGAGACGAATGACTTTTATACTCATTCTTTCGCTGTTCTCGATTGCGACATTAATTGGTCTTTTTGTAATTGCCATTAGAGCTTTAATTAAACAGAAAAAAGTAAGCGACGTTAAAACTGATTTCATCAATAATATTACGCACGAACTGAAAACGCCGCTGGCTACTTTGGGAATTTCGACCAAAATTTTAGCGCAGAAAAACATTCGTGACAACGATGAAAATTTTAATTCGATAGTAAATACTATTTCGCGCCAGAACAATCGTCTTCAGAATCTGATTGATCAGGTTATGGCGAATTCGCTCGCAGAAAACGAGATTGAATTGCAAAAAGAAAAAATAGAAGCCGAAGATTTTCTGCTTTCTATTGTAAATGATTTTAAAATTGCTTTTCCTAAAATCCATCTTAAAACCGATTTTCAGACGGAGAAAACTATTTTGGTGCTGGATAAATTTCATTTGACCACAGCTTTCTTAAATGTACTCGAAAATGCCGTAAAATATGGTTCTAACATGATTACGATTAGAACAAAAATTGTAGAAAAACAGTTCTCAATCAATTTTGAAGATGACGGAATTGGTATTGCCAAAAACAAACAGGCGCTTCTTTTTGAAAAGTTCTATCGCGTTGAGCAAGGAAATCTTCACAATACAAAAGGCTTAGGTTTAGGTTTGTATTATGTGGATCAAATCGTAAAAGCGCATCAGGGTTCTGTTAACGTGATTAGCGATTTAGGAAAAGGTGCTCAGTTTACTATTTTATTAAAAGTTTAATTCCCTTATTTTGAAAAGATTACTTTTAGCCGAAGACGATTTTGATTTTGCTGCGATTTTAAAACAATATTTAGAACTACATCAATTTGAAGTGGTTTGGGCAGAAAATGGCGAAATTGCTTTGGATTATTTTAAAAACCAGACTTTTGACATTTGCGTTTTTGATGTCATGATGCCCAAATTGGACGGGTTTTCATTGGCTGAAAAAATCATTAAAATCAATCCCGAAACGCCTTTTATTTTTCTAACGGCGAGAAAGTTACAAGAAGACAAAATCATTGGATTGAAGCTCGGAGCAGACGACTACATCGCCAAACCTTTTGAAGCTGATGAGTTAATTCTGCGCTTGCAAAATATTCTAAAAAGACTGGAACAAAAGAGAACGCTTAACGGAAATAATAGTATCGAAATAGGTTCGTACATTTTTGACAATGAACGTTTAACGCTAAATAACAAAAATCATGTTCAGCAACTCACTGAACGTGAAGCTTCTCTTATTGAGTACTTATATCTTAACCATAATCAGTTATTAAAAAGGGAACAGATTCTGATGTCTGTTTGGAAGACTGACGATTATTTTACTGGCCGAAGTATGGACGTTTTTATTAGCAGATTGAGAAAATATTTCAATTCAGATCCGAAAATCAAGATCGAAAGCACTCGTAATATTGGTTTGGAATTTAAAATTGAAAAATAGTATTCTGCAAATCATATAATTTTTTATAAGCAATTGTATAACAGCAATTAACTTTTTGGATTTTAACTTTGTTAGAGAACTTTTAAATCTAACAATCATGAACCTAAAAAGATTTTTCGGTGGATTACTTACAATCCTCGGAATCATTGGACTTATTTATACTGCCGTTATTTTTGCCGGCACTTCTGGAGGAACCAGAGATATAAAATCGCTTATTATTTACGGAATACTAGGAATTGTCTTTTTCATGTCGGGAATTAGCTTGGTAAGAACCACAAAAGACGAATCTTAGTTTTTTTTTAGCCACAAAGACACTAAGACGCAAAGTTTTATTTCTCTCGCAGATTATGCAGATTATGGAGATTAAAAAATCAGCTAAATCTGCACAATCTGCGAGAGAAAAAATTATTAACTTTTAATTAGTATGATTGTGACCTAAAAACTTTGTGCCTTAGTGTCTTCGCGGCAAAAACATCACAAAGTATTGGCTAAACTTATTCTTCCGAAATAGGATTAAGATTTAATTCTGTGAAATCTCTTTCTGTTTTGGAGATTATAATGGTTGCAACCGTGTTTCCTATTAGATTGGTAATCGCTCTGGCTTCGCTCATGAATTTATCTACGCCTAATAAAAACGCTAACCCTTCAACTGGAATCTTATGCAAGGCTGTTAAAGTCGAAGCTAGAACAATAAATCCGCTTCCTGTTACGCCTGCAGCGCCTTTCGAAGTAATCATTAGAATTCCGATAACGGTTAGAATTTCAAAGAAACTCAAATGCACATCATATAATTGTGCAATAAACAAGACCGACATTGAAAGGTAGATCGAAGTTCCGTCGAGATTAAAAGAATATCCCGTCGGAATCACCAACCCCACAACAGATTTACTGCACCCCATTCTTTCTAATTTGACCATTATACTTGGCAAAGCAGCTTCTGAAGAAGAAGTTCCGAGAACGAGTAAAAGTTCTTCTTTAATATATTTTAAAACGGAAAGAATACTTATTTTATAATATTTCAAAATACTTCCCAAAATCAAAAAGACAAAAAGTGCCATGGTGAGATAAACGCAAAGCATTAATTTCCCTAACGGAATTAAAGTTGCCAAACCAAATTTTCCAATTGTGTAGGCCATTCCGCCAAAAGCACCAATTGGCGCGAGATACATAACGTATTTTAAACCAAAGAAAACCACTTTAGAAAATCGTTCTAAAACTAAAATAGTCTGCTCTCTTTTTTGATAAAAATTCAATGCAATTCCGCAGATAATTGCTGCTAGTAAAACTTGTAGCGTAAAATTGGACAAGAAAAACTGTAGCCAAGAAAAATGTTCTGAAGCTCCTTTTGTATATTGGCTTGCGTCGCCAAAAGTCAAATTCGATTTATCTATTTTTCCAGGTTTAAATAAATAAGCCACTGCCACACCAATTGCCAATGCAACGGTCGAAACTACTTCAAAATAAGTTAGTGCTTTTACTCCGATTCTACCTACTTTCTTTAGATTTCCCATTCCCGAAATTCCCAAAACAATGGTCAAGAAAATAATTGGGCCAATAAAAAGAGAAATTAGCTGAATAAACTTCTTGCCCAGAAATTCCATTTTGACACCATTTTCTGGAGAAAAATGCCCCAATAAAATGCCTGAAATAATCGCAATTAAAACCCAAAATGTAAGATTGGTGACTATAGTTCTAAAAAGGCTTTTTTTAGATTTGGAAGAAGAATTTGGAGTGTTAATATTCATGAAAATAGGTTAGATAGTTCACAAATATATAAAAAATGCAGACCTGTAAGCCGGATTCTGTTCTTGTCTCGTTTTGCAACTCAACAATACCTTATCATTTATCTAGATTCCGAATTACTTCGGAACTCAATCTACCTACCCTTCGGCAACGAACGAGAAGCCCTTAAATGCCGATATACTTGGTATTTCACCGCATAGAGTTTACCTGGTTTCACTACAGCATTACCTGTACATACTTTCTGCTGCACTTGTCCTAACTCCGTCTCGTTTCAAAGAACGAGACGGGGCCGACGGGCGTTACCCGCTATGCTTCTCTGTGGTGTCCGGACTTTCCTCCCTCCCGATGAATCGGGACGACGATAAGGCGGTCTGCGCTGCAAAAGTAGCGATTTAAGAACTAACAATAATGATTTTAAATTTCAGATTTTATGATTTTTATCTTAACTTTTTAATTCTAAAATAGTTATCTTTAGAAATCTATAATTTTAAATTCAGTTTATTATGAAAAGAATGTATCATTACGCAACTGTTTCAAAGGCTTTAGATCAATTGAATGAAAAAGGATTTACGTGCGATTTTAATCGAAATGCTGATGCGATTAAAAAGAATCCTGAGAAATTTGAAATTGTTCATGTGTATCGATACGAGGGTGAGTCGGACCCGGCGGATGAGGCAGTTGTATACGGAATTAGATCGGCTTCTGGAAAAAAAGGAGTCTATGTAGCTGGCTTTTCAGCCGACTCAGATCAAGAAACAGCAACTTTTTTATTTGATTTGAGTATCAGAGGTAGGTAAAAATTTTAAATTCCAATTTTAAAATTCCAATAAAAAAATTCCAAATTCCAATTTTTCACTAGATACGAAATTGGAATTTGGAATTTAAAAAATTGGAATTTTTTCTATTTATGCTGAAGGTATTTTAAGTTTCCAGCCTGGCTGAATCAAGTCTGGATTTGAAATTATATCTTTATTCGCTTCAAAAATTTCCTGCCAAGAAACGCCGTACGCTTTTCCTATTTTAGATAATGAATCTCCTACTTCGACTGTATACTCTTTTGTAGGGCCTACGGCAACATCAATATTCATTACTACATCAGCAGATCTGTAATCTGGGTCCACTTTATTATAGGCATCCCAAATTTTATCTTTATCCATCGCAGATTGAGCAGTTCCGTCAATGTACAAAACGTTATCTTGTTCTCTTACTTCCAGATTTGATATTCCAAGTTCTGAAGCTAAATCTGTCACTTCTCTATATTTATCTTGTAAACTCATCATTTCCTTATTTAATAATTAATTTATTATCAACTTTTTTAGGATGCAATTCCTGAATACTCTGCATTAAAGGCTGCAATTTATCTCTTTTGATTTCTCCCGAAAGCGTAACAACACCACCAACAACAGTTACACTAACTCCGTCGTAAGAATCTACAACTTTATGCACAGACTTATCTAAATCGGCATCTGAATTAATTACTACAGTTGCTGCGGCTGGCTCTTGGTTGGCTCTGGCAAGTTCGCAAGTGTTTACGACAGATTTTACACCTTTAACAGCTCTAACACTTTTTTCAATATTTTTTTTAAAAATTTCGTCTTCGCAGGTTCCTGTTATTGTCGCAACTCCTTCATGTACAGTAACGATTACTTCTGGAGTATCTCCTAGTTTTTCACTAATTGCTTTTTGGATGTCTGCATCGTTAGGAGCACAGGCAACTAAAGAGGCAGCAAGTGCCATTCCTAATAAAATTGATTTGAATTTCATAATAATGTGTTTTAATAATTAACCTATTTCAAAATTAAATAGATTAAGTATCAAAAGATTATATGATATTAGGATGAGTTTTATAAGTTTTCCAGTAAAACTTAAAATTTATTCTTTTTCAAAATTATTTAATCTATAAATACTACAATTATTTAGTGGCATTTAATGACTATTGATTTTATCTTTGAGTTCTTTAGAAACGACGATCTATTTACCTATTTAATAGCTCCCTCATCATATCTTTTATAATTCAATTCAATATTACCACAAAAAATCTCTGTCCTATTATCAATAGTTTCTTCTCCGGTGCTAAACTGTCGTAAATATTTTCGTCTATTATCCCAAAAGATCCTCCAAAGAGATTTATCACTAAATACAAAATCAAATCTTGAACCACTCGTATCTTCAAATTTTGTTAAAATTATTTTTTCTGTTTTATAGTTTTTCTGTTCTTTAGTTTGAATGTTTTCATCATAAAATTGAAACTCATCTTTCGAGATTACCAAGACTTTTCTGTTTATCGAATCTTTTTCTTCAGTAAATCCCCAATTTGAACCTTGCTCAAACAATATCCACTTTCCAATAATATCCTTTATTAAAATACTTTTCATTATTGAATCATATTTTCGAACAGCAATCACTCCTAATTTACTACCATCATCTAATTTATATGTATATTTAAAAATATCTGCTGCCATATCTAATTGATTGGTTTTTAAATATCTCTCTGCTTCATTCAAAGCTATCTTTTGGCTCTTTAATATTGTGTTTTTTTGAGCATAAATAAAAAATGAAAGAGATACAAAAATCGGACAAAGGAAGTTTTTCATTGAATTTATATATAAAATAACAAGTATTACTTTAGTAAAAATATAAATTATTTAGTAAACTAGTTATTTTAAAAAATGAAAAGCACAATAGTTCAACAACTTAAAAATCTTTCATTTTTTTAATTTTTAAATCATTAAATTATAGTCTATATTTGCTATCCAATAAAAGAGAATATGGAACAATTTGTAGTATCGGCTCGTAAATATCGCCCGCAGACCTTTAAGGATGTTGTGGGGCAAAAAGCCATTACCAACACTTTGTTGAATGCTATAGAAACCAATCACTTGGCTTCGGCTCTTCTATTTACAGGACCGCGTGGAGTTGGTAAAACCACTTGCGCTCGTATTTTGGCTCGAAAGATAAATCAGCCTGGATATGATGATCCTACAGAAGATTTTGCTTTTAACGTTTTTGAGCTCGATGCCGCATCCAACAACTCGGTTGATGACATTCGTAGCCTTATCGATCAGGTTCGAATCCCGCCTCAAACTGGACAATACAAAGTATATATCATCGACGAGGTCCACATGTTGTCTTCTGCCGCTTTTAATGCTTTTCTTAAAACGTTAGAAGAACCGCCAAAACATGCTATTTTCATTTTAGCAACAACAGAAAAACACAAAATCCTTCCAACGATTTTATCACGCTGTCAGATATTTGATTTCAAAAGAATTACAGTAAAAGATGCTAAAGAACATTTGGCCGATGTTGCTGAAAGTCAAGGAATCGTTTTTGAAGATGATGCGCTGCACATTATTGCTCAAAAAGCAGACGGTGCGATGCGTGATGCTTTGTCTATTTTTGACCGTGTAGTTTCGTATTGCGGAACCAATCTAACACGTCAGGCTGTAACTGAAAATTTAAACGTTTTAGATTACGAAACGTATATTTCGATTACCGATTTACTTCTTGAAAATGAAATTCCGAAACTTTTATTGGCTTACAATGATATTCTAGCTAAAGGTTTTGACGGGCATCATTTTATTGCGGGTCTGGCTTCGCATTTTAGAGATTTATTAGTGAGCAAAACTCCGTCTACTATTGCTTTA
Organism: Flavobacterium ustbae; assembly: GCF_003946915.1. GTDB lineage: Bacteria > Bacteroidota > Bacteroidia > Flavobacteriales > Flavobacteriaceae > Flavobacterium > Flavobacterium ustbae. The sequence continues at coordinate 9,706 of NZ_RPOC01000027.1, read as the reverse complement.
TTAGAAGTTGGAGAACAGGCTCAGCAAATGTATGCCACTCAATCTCAAAAATGTTCTCAGGAATTTTTATTGAAAGGAATTGACATTGCAAACGACTGCGATTTAAAATACAAACTAAGTCAGAATCAACGACTTTTAGTTGAATTATGCTTGATGCAATTGGCCTCTATCAACTTTGATGGAGAAAAAAAAAAGCTGAGCAATTCATAATTCCACCTGTTTACTTTAAAAATGGCGGGTATTCTATAGTTGAAGTTGCAAGTCCTAAAACGGAGATTTCAAAGACAGAAATTCCAAATATAAAATCCCATCCCGAAGTTTCGGAACCAACTTCTACGGAAAATGGCAATGGTAATACTGCTGTAAATACTCAAAACACAGCTCAAACTCCTACTGAAGAACCAAAAGTTCAGGCTCCAGAAACTCCAAAAATAGATACAAGCGGTGCTCCAAAAGTTTCTGCTTTTTCTCTTGCCAGTATCCGCAAGAAAAAAGAAATGGAAGAAAGCAGCAAATCGTACGTTAAACCAACTTCTTCTTCAGTTTTTATGACAGAAGAGTTTAACGAAACCGACATGCGTCTTCATTGGAACAAATATGCAGAGCGTTTAGGTCAAAAAGGTTTCAAAATTATGGAATCTATCTTGTTGATCAATGATCCTGTTTTGGATGGAACAAAAATCACTTACGAACTTCCGAATGAAGGTTCTAAACTTGAATTTGAAGGTATGATAAATGGTTTGCTAGGGCATTTAAAAGGCCATCTGCACAATCACGATATTACTATCGATGTTATTGTAAATGAGACTGTAGAACTGAAGAGAACACTTAATGACCAAGATCGTTATAATCGTTTCTTAGAAATCAACCCAAATATTGAACTTCTGCGCTCAACATTTGGATTGGAATTGAATAGTTAATTATTTTTTTTGCCACTAATTTCACGAATTCTCACTAATTTTTTTGCCACAGATTAAATAGATTAAATGAATTTTTCTGCATTCGCTTATTTATTTCTAAGTCCGAAATTGTAGACTTTTGCAAGCCATTTTTTTCTTTGTTCTTCGTTAGAACTTTTTATAATTCCGATACAACTAACTTTTACGGGTTTTACACCGCAGAATTCTAAAGTTGATTTTTTTAACTGATTGACACTTGGCCTTCCGTATACCAATCTATAATACCAGCTTGGCTGATCTAGAGTTGTGATAATATGAGCTGTTTTTCCTTTCAAAAATTTATCCCACCAGACAGAATTTTCGCGATATTGAAACGCCATTCCAGGCAAAAACAATCGATCTATAAATCCTTTTGTTATCGCTGGAAGTCCGCCCCACCAAACAGGATGAATCCAAACTAAATGATCTGCTCTTTTTATTTTTTCCCATGATTCTAACAAATCTGGTTCTAAATCAGTACGTTTTTGGTAGCCGAATTTCAGATTTGGACTAAAGTTTAAATCGGCAATTGTTATGGTTTCTATTTGAGCTCCAGAGGCAATTGCTCCATTTTTATAAGCTTCGGCAATTCCGAAATTGAAGCTTTCAAGGTTTGGATGTCCGTTTATAATTAGTATTTTTTTCATATTGATGTTTTTTTAAAAATACTATTAGTGCACTTTGTTTTACTAGACAAATGTCTATAAATGGACCTGAATCTGTCATTGCTGTTTTTCTCTCGCAGATTAGGCAGATTGTGCAGATTTACTGGCTGCAAACTGATTTTCGCAGATTTTTCCTCTAAACAATATTGGAATTTAAACTCAAACTTCAGGCTTATACTTAATATTATTTTTTCTCGCAGATTTGGAAGATTATGCAGATTTACTGGCTGCAAACTGATTTCCGCAGATTCTTTTTAAAACTAATAGAAAAAATTAAACCATCGCTTTTCTAATTCGGCTTAGATGTCTGGGTGTGATTCCTAAATAAGAAGCTAAATATTGCAATGGGATTAACTGTAGATATTTTTGATGATTCTGATACAATTCTTCGTAGCGTTCTGCACCAGATAATTTCTGAAAAGAAACCATTCTTTTGTGCAGGTTTACAAATTCTAATTCGGTCAATTTTCTGCCTGTTTCCTGCCAATTAAACCCTGACTGGTAGAGTTTTTCTAAGGCTTTTCTATTGAGAATTTGCAGTTCTGTATCGATTAATGCCTGAATATTCTCCTCTGCTTTTTCTTGGGTTATAAAACTGGCAAATGATGCCATAAATTCATTCTCAAAAGCAAAACAATTGGTAATTTCATCCCCTTTATGATTCACAAAAAAAGAACGGAGAATTCCTTTTTTGATAAAAACTATTTCGTTGCAAACCTGATTTTCAATCAACAGAAGTTCTCCTTTTTTTAAGGTACGAAATGTAATTAAATTGTCTAAAAGATTTAATTCATCATTAGAAAAATCTTGAATGGACTTAAAAACAGATTTCATAATTTAGTCATTAGAAGCAAAAATCCCTTCGATTCTTTTGTCTGGAATAAGCCATAACATCGCTACAATAAAATAAGCCATACCAGAAACCCATTGATTGTAAAATGCTGTAGTGATTCCTATTACGTATAAAACTAAAGATATTTTTCCCTTAAAATCTTTTTTCAGCACTTTTTTTAAAGCTGAATCATTGCCTTCGCTGCACATAATGGTATGCTGCAGGATATTGTACGAAATTGCAGAAAGCAACAAAATAACACCATACAAGGTCATTGCTGGTTTTTGAAAATTATGCTCTCCCATCCATGCGGTAGAAACTGGAATTAAAGAAAGCCAAAACAAAAAATGAAGATTACTCCATAATATTTTTCCATTTACCTTAGATAAACCATGCAGTAAATAGTGATGGTTATTCCAGTATATTCCAACGTAAATAAAACTCAGAATATAGCTTAAGAATTTCGGAATAAGCGGTTTTAAATCTGCAAATTCGTGTCCCGCGGGTGCTTTGATTTCCAAAATCATAATGGTTATAATGATTGCCAAAACGCCATCACTAAAAGCTTCCAATCTGCCTTTATTCATTTAAAAAAATATATAAATATTAAATTTTACCGTAATACATTGCTTTTACGATACCGTCAGAAAGTCCGATTTTAGGAACATAAATCTGGCGCGCTCCACTCCATTTCATTGCATTCAAATAAATACGCGTTGCGTGGATAATTACATCGGCACGGTCAGAATTCAGACCCAATTCGGCAATTCTCTGTTCGTATGTCAACGAATTCAAGAATGCATATTGTGAGTTCACATAAATGTATGAAAGCGGTTTTTCTTGCTGTTTTCCAGACATTTTAAACAGTTTATTGATGTTTCCACCAGAACCGATTAGTGTAACTTCGTCGTAATCTGCTGTATTGGTTTTAATCCATTTTTCGATTTCATCCCAAACTACATCGTGCACCATATTGTTTAACAAACGAACAGTTCCCGCTTTGAAAGATCTTGAAGTAATCATTTTTCCGTCAGAGAATAGTGTAAATTCGGTGCTTCCACCTCCAACGTCTACGAAAAGATAGGTTTCGTCTGATTTAATTAAATGATGCAAATCTGTAGAAGCAATAATTGCCGCTTCTTTTTTACCGTCGATAATTTCGATTTTAATGTCGGCTTTTTTCTTAATTAAAGCCACCACTTCTTTTGCATTATACGCCTCACGCATTGCAGAGGTTGCAAATGCCATATAACGTTCTACTTTATGTACTTTCATCAAAAGGTTAAATGCTTTCATGGCATCTACCATTCGATCTATATTTTCTTGTGAAATTTCTCCAACTGTAAAGGCGTCCTGTCCTAAACGAATTGGCACACGAACAAGGGAACTTTTGTTAAACTGCGGTTCTTTACCTTCTTGTTCCACAACGTTAGCGATCAAAAGCCTCATGGCATTTGAACCGATATCTATCGCTGCAAACTTCCTAATATTAATCATGCTCACTTTATGATTTGAAATTGGTTTTTATTATTAATTTACTTTTTGAGGAACCTCTTCTAGCTTTGCTATTTTATGCTGATAATATTTATAGGTTTCAAATTGTGCTCTAAATGGGGCATGATGATTTTTCGGCTTATATTTATTATCTAATTTGTACGAGTGATATCTTACTTTCACATTTCCTTTCCAGCCGATATTGAAGTTATCGATTAGTTCTTTCTTAATTTCAAGGTCATAAATCGGACATGTTACCTCTACCCTTGCATCAAGATTTCTAGTCATGAAATCGGCAGATGAAATGTAAACTTCAGTTAAACCTGCATTTCCGAAAATATAAACTCTAGTATGTTCTAGATAATTATCGACAATACTTATAGCTTCGATGTTTTCGCTCATTCCCGGAATTCCAGGAATTAAACAACAAATTCCTCTTACCTGAAGCTGAATTTTTACTCCTGCATTACTTGCTTCATATAATTTATCGATCATTTTAAAATCGGATAAACTATTCATTTTTAATTTAATGTGTGTTTTTCTTCCTGCTAAGGCATGAAGAATTTCACGGTCAATTAATTTGATAAATTTAGTTCTGGTATAATGTGGCGATACGATTAAATGCTTGTATCGGTGAACTCTGTAATTGATATCAAAAAATTCAAATATTTTTGAGGTGTCTTTTAGAATTCCCTGATGACAGGTTAACAAGGTTACATCGGTATAAATTTTTGCTGTTGACTCGTTGAAGTTTCCAGTCGAAATAAATCCGTAACGGCGATTTTTACCTTCCTCCATTCTCTCTATCACACATATTTTACTATGCACTTTAAGACCTTTCATTCCAAAAATAAGTTCAATTCCTTCCATCTGCATTTGCTCTGCATAGGAGATATTCGAAGCTTCATCAAAACGTGCTTGAAGTTCGATTTGAACCACTACTCTTTTTCCGTTTTTCGCAGCATTTATAAGAGAACTAATAATCTGTGAATTTTTTGCTAAACGATATAAGGTAATTTTAATGCTGGTTACTTTTGGATCTAAAGCTGCTTCACGCAAAAACTTAGTCAGATATGAAAATGACTGATAAGGCGCATGCACCAAATAATCTTTTTTAGAGATTTTTTCTAGAATACTTCCCTCTAAACTCAAACCAGGAACCGGCAGCGGCTCGTTTGGTTTATACAACAAATCGTATCTGCCAAGATTTGGAAAACTCATATAATCACGACGATTATGGTATCTTCCTCCAGGAATTATACTATCTGTTTCTACAATTTTCATTTTATCTAAGAAAAACTGCAGGGTATCTTCTTCAATTAAATTATCGTAAATAAAACGAACTGGCTCTCCAATTCGGCGGTCTTTTACAGATGTAGCGATTTTTTCGAGCATACTTTTACTCAAATCACTGTCAATGTCTAATTGCGCGTCACGAGTAATCTTAATCATGTGAGCCGAAACGCTTTTATAATCAAATATATTAAAGATGTTTTTCAGTTTGAAACGGATTACATCATCAATTAAAATAACATATTGTTTTTCGTCATCAGAAGGAAGAACGACAAATCTATTGATGTTTTTTGGAATTTCGATTAAAGCATAACGAACCTCATCGTTTGCCAATTCTAAACGAACTGCTAGATATCCTAAAGTGTCTTTTAGAATTGGAAAAACTGCCAAATCGTTTAAGATAATGGTAACCAATTCTGGACTTAGCTTTTGCGTATAAAAGTCTTTTAAGAAACACTCTTGTTTTGGCGTGATCTGAGTTTCATTTATAATAAAAATATTCTCCGATTCTAGCTCTGCCTCAATATTACCTAAAATACGTAAACTTTCAGATTGCTGCTGAATTACAATATCTGTTATATCTTTAATTAATTGATGGGCAGAAATACCACCTAAATATTTTTCGCCAGAAATACCAGAGAGACTCAATCGCCGAATGGCTGCATACCGAACTCTAAAAAATTCGTCTAAATTGTTTGAAAAAATTCCAACAAAACGCAGTCTGTCTAAAAGTGGCACTGTATTATCTGCTGCCTCTTGAAGGACTCTTGCATTAAACGCTAACCAGCTTTTTTCTCTATCGATATATTTCTGTTCGTACACGGTTATTATTTTAAATCTTTGGGGAAAATAGTTTTATGTGTTTTGCCCTTATTGATCGTATCCCAGCTTTCGGCGTCAAATTGAAGAGATACAAAGCCTGAAGTTGGAACATTTTCTATAAAAACATCCCCAAATTTATTAACAAAATTTGTAATAGCCTCGTTATGTCCGAAAAGAATAACGCTTTCAAAACTATTATCACACGATTTAATAACTTTTTCGAGTTGTTTATCATCAAAAGTATAAAGGTCGTCTCTAAAAATAATGCTTTCTAAAGGATACGAAAGGTTTTGTGCAAAAATTAAAGCGGTTTCTGAAGCTCTAGCGGCGCTACTGCTCCAAATAATATATGTTTTAGGAAGATACTCTGAAATATTTAATGAAACATCATGCGCATCTAAAATTCCTCTTTTCATTAATGGGCGATCGAAATCTTTTAATGGTGCTTCCCAGCTCGATTTGGCATGACGGATTAAAATAAGATTTTTCATAAGCAGCAAAATTTAAAACCTGATTACAGGTCGTTTTTTAATTAACTCCTAATTTACAAAAGTTATTTTAAACCTTTTCTTTTTTTTATTTCTGTTAACATTCTAATGAAATTTTAACAGGAATATGTAATTCTCAAAACTTTAACATTAACGTAAAACACAAAAAGAAAAAAATATCTTTTATGTAATTCATCCATAAAATAAGTATTTAGTCGATAATATGTTATATTTTAAAATTTTAAATAAATATCTGATTATTAAATACTTATAACGCATCAAATAATACCATTTTGATCAATAAAGCAAAAAAATGTACGAAAAAATTTTACTTTTTCGGGTTAAAAAAATGCTTTTTTGAGTCAATTTTTTATAAAAAAACAACATTTCAACGAGTTTTTAGGTTAGTTGCAGATAAAAAAAACATATTAGAAAAACTCTAATATAACTTTGATTCTGTTAAAATTTCATAAATACTTTAAAACAAAATCTTAAGTTATGAAAACTAAATCTACTCTTGAAAAAGCAGTGAAATTTGTAACCAATTGTAAGTTTATTTTTCTCTCGAAGAAAAACATCTTTCAAAAAACCTTTTTTCTGTTGCTTTGTTTTTTAATTGCAACAACGCCTTTTTTAAAAACTAAAAATGCAAATATGCTTTTTAACAGTTCAGAAGATATTGGCCAAGATTCTAAGCTGTTTTCTCAAAAGAAAATCTCTGATTTGCATTTCAGTTCTGGTATTTCGTTTCAAAACGATAGAGCTTCAAGCAGTTATCTGCTGTTATTTTCTTCCGATTCTAGTAAATCAATCCTTTTTTAATAGAATCTCTAACGAGCACTGCTGTCCTTACTCGTGGTAACGTAAGGACATCTAAAAACACTTTTCTATCTAAAAATATCTATAGCAGCTAACTTAAAAGCTATCAATATGAAAAAATTTTACTATCAATATTTAGCGCTTTGTTTTTTCTTTTTAATATTCTTAGGCAGTATTTCTATTTTGCATGCACAAGAAATACCTACTCGAATTGGTAATACATTGTCTGCCAATAAAATTACTTCAAAAACCGCCGCAATTAGCGCTCTAGCTGTTGCCGGGTCTATAGATGTCGCAAATCCTGCTGGTTATAACAACTATACTGCCAACGAGCTAGTTCGAAATATACTAACATCTGGATGTTTAAGCATAAGTAATGTCCGTTTTGGTTATTACAGAAGAAACAATAATAATACTTGGACTTGGAACAATCACAGCTGGTCATCTACTGCCGGAAATAGACAATTGGGTTATTATAGCAAAGCAACTTCAACTTTTCCGATTGAAGAAGGTATTTTGATTTCTACAGGAAGAATAAGTTCTGCAATGGGACCGAATACCTATACCAACAGATCTGATGAAATGATTTATGAAGCGAGTGATCCTGATTTGACTTCAATCTCTGGCAAGACGATGCACGATGCTGCTATTCTAGAATTTGATTTTATCCCTGATGGCAATTTGGTTGAGTTTCAATTTGTCTTTGCTTCAGAAGAATATTTAGAATATGTTCATACTGATTTCAACGATGCTTTTGGTTTCTTTTTAAGCGGTTTTGGCATTACGGGAACTTATACCAATAATGCTATAAACTTAGCAAAGCTTCCAAATGGCGATGCTGTTACAGTAAACAATATACACTCTTCTGGAACAAACGTAGATAATGTTTCGTTTCCAAATCATAATGTCGCTTATTATGTAAATAATCCTGCGGGGTCTACAAAAATGGAATATGATGGCTCTACTGTGGTATTGACCGCAACTTATGCCGTTACTCCAGGAAAAAATTATAAAATAAAAATGGCAATTGCGGATGCTTCTGACCAAAAATGGGATGCAGGTGTATTTTTAAAAGCGAAAAGTTTTGCTACAAATACTTTGGTTATTACTAATCCTGCGCCAGTATGTTTAAATGGAACAGCTAATTTAACCTTGCCAGCAGTTACGGCAGGAAGTTCTTCTGGACTTACTTATACCTATTGGACTAATGCAGGAGCAACTATCGCTTTAGCCAATCCATCTGCTGCTCCAGTTGGAACTTACTACATAAAAGGATCTAATGCGCAATCTGGTTGTTCAGATATTAAACCAGTAGTGGTAAGTCAGACCAACATTGTTATTACCGAAACAACAGCTTCCCATCTTGATGTAAAATGTAAAGGCAGCGCAACAGGAACTGCTGCTGTTACAGCTTCGGGAGGAACTTCTCCTTATACTTACTCTTGGAATACTGTTCCTGTGCAAACAGGAGCTTCTGTTTCAAATTTAGCCGCTGGAACTTACACTGTAACCGTAACAGATTCAAAAGGTTGCAGCAACACTAAACAAATAACAATCACCGAACCTTCAACAGGTTTGGATGCATCAACCACACAAGTTAACGCAACTTGTTATGGAGGAGCTAATGGTACGGCTACAGTTACACCAACGGGAGGAACCAGTCCATACACTTATTCTTGGTCGCCTTCTGGAGGAACCAATGCAACTGCAAACGGACTTTCTGCGGGAACTTACACTGTTACAGTTAAAGATGCTAATCTTTGTCAAATTACAAAAACAGTAGTTATAGGACAGCCGAACGCTGCTCTGGCTTTGGCAGATTCTTCTAAAACTGATGCTTCATGCTTCGGCGCAAGCACTGGATCTGTAACTGCAGGAACTGTAACAAACGCAGTTGGAACCGTAAGCTACTCTTGGAAAAACAGTGCAAATACTGTAGTCGGAACAACGGCAACTGTTTCAAACCTGCCTGCGGGAACTTATACTTTGACTGTTTCTGATTCCTGCTCTTCAAAAAGCCATTCGGTAACAATCGGACAGCCGAACGCTGCTCTGGCTTTGGCAGATTCTTCTAAAACAGATGCTTCATGTTTTGGAGCAAGCACTGGAACTGTAACTGCGGGAACTGTGACAAACGCAGTTGGAACCGTAAGCTATTCTTGGAAAAACAGTGCAAATGCCGTAGTCGGAACAACGGCTTCAGTATCCAATCTTCCTGCGGGAACTTATACTTTGACTGTTTCAGATTCCTGCTCTTCAAAAAGCAATTCGGTAACAATCGGACAGCCGAACGCTGCTCTGGCTTTGGCAGATTCTTCTAAAACTGATGCTTCATGCTTTGGAGCAAGTACTGGA
>NZ_RPOC01000026.1 GCF_003946915.1 Flavobacterium ustbae | reverse complement strand
ATAATAATGAAAGGATAAAACTAAATTTAAAAGGAATGAGCCCGATACAATATCGAGCTCATTATTATAAAAATTAATTATAAATTTGTCTAAACTTTTGGGTGCAGTCTAGTTTAAATTGGAATTTGGGATTTAAAATTTGGAATTTTTTATTTTTATTTTTTAGGAAGCAAAACGGCATCAATAACGTGAATCACACCATTTGACTGATTAACATCTGCAATTGTCACTTTAGCTTTATTGCCGTTCTCATCACTGATGTATAAATCTTTTCCTTTCATCCAAGCAGTTAAGGTTCCGCCAGCAACTGTTTTAATACTCGCCTTACCTTTCCCATCTTTTATTGCTTGAGCAATATCTTTTGAGCTCCATTTTCCAGCAGCAACATGATAAGTCAAAATTCCTTGAAGCATTTTTTTGTTTTCAGGTTTCAATAGCGTTTCTACTGTTCCCTTTGGTAATTTGTCAAAAGCTTCATTTGTTGGAGCAAAAACAGTAAACGGCCCTTTTCCTTTTAAGGTTTCAACTAAATCTGCGGCTTTTACTGCTGCAACCAAAGTCGTGTGATCTTTTGAATTTACAGCGTTTTCTATAATATTTTTATTTGGATACATCGCTGCGCCACCAACCATTACCGATTTTTGCGCATTTGATGTAAAGGCAAATCCTAAAGCTAAAACTGCAAGAGCTAAAAATTTTCTAGTTTTCATATTTAATGATTTTAAGTTATAAGCTCATTTACGCCTTAAAATGCTCTTTGGTTTTATAAGTTTGAAATATAATTTTATGAAACCACAGAAATCCCTTTGATACAGAGGCTTTAAGGATTATAATATTTTTATTATTTTTCAAAATTGAATTCATTTTTTTACTATTTTATTATTAACTTTAGTAAAAATTCATTCATTATGAAAAACATTCCTCAAAAAATTAGAAGCAGAAAACTGAATTCAAGAGTCGATTTAACGGCAATGGTCAGCGTTTCTTTTTTGCTTATCATATTTTTTATGGTTACGATTGAGTTGAGCAAACCAAAAGCTGTGGATTTAAGTCTTCCAAATCGACCATCGGATGAATGGGATGGTGTTATTAGTTGCGGAGCAGGAATAAGTGATCGAATTGTAACCGTTTTATTAGATGAAAACAATGAAATAATTACCTATTCTGGTCTTTTATTTCGCCCTTTAGAAGAACCTAAAAAAGTAGATTATAGCAAAGATGGTATTCGTAGAGAATTGTATTCAAAAAATACCAATATTCGCGAAAGATATGCTCAATATGGAAAACCAAATCGTGGTGCAATTGTAATTATCAAACCAAGTAAAAATTGCAATTTCAAAAATTTAGTAGATATTTTGGATGAAATGGAAATTGCAAAAATTGATACTTACGCAATTGTAAATGAGTTCACTCCAGAAGAAACAAAATTATTAGCTTCAAATTAATTAAGAAATATCTTCTGCAAGGAAATTTTATACTCCTGCTGAAGTTTACGAATAAGAAAAAATCTAAAACCAAAAGTCCCACATTGCCGTGGGACTTTTTAATTTATATTTTAACAAACTTAGTGTTTGAGCTTCCTTTGTCTGATTTAACTTTTATAAAGTAATTACCTGTTTTAAGCTTAGATACATCAATATTTGAAGTTGTTTTCGCATTAGGAACGGCTATTATTATTTGTCCTAAAACATCATAAATTTCAATAGATTTTATGTCTATATTCTCATTTTGAGAAATATTCAAAATTTGATTAGATGGATTTGGATATAAAACAAAATACTTAGAGAAATCAAAATTCTGATTTGCTAAAGTTGCTTTAAATGTTGAAGTTGCCTTATTGGTCAAAATAGGAAAATTATAATCAAAATAAATATTAGCATCGTTAGTAAAAGAATCTCCAACTACTAATGTTGATTTTGTCTTTATTTTGAAAGCAACATAACCGTCATTATTGGCATCATCAAAAGGAAGATTAATTCCTTCAAAAATAAATTCTACTTTGTTTCCTTCTGAAATTTTGGTTACAAAAGAATGGCTTGAACTTGTTGGAATTAAAGTCGAAATATCAAATTTAGACAAATCAATCATGTCTTTTACAACGACATTTTGAGCTGAATAGGTTCCTGTGTTTTCAAAACGAATCATGTAATGAACATATTGCCCAATCAAATCTGGCGTAATTACCGTTCCCTCTAAACATGTCTTATCATTTGGATCGTAAGAACCTACAACTGTCTGATTTAAGGTAAAAGTATTGTCTAGCGGATTTTCATCATTATCCTGCGAAGTAACAGTAGTTGTAAATTTTAAAATATCTCCATTATTCACCGCTGGCGTTGCTGTTGGCGCATTTATTTTAACATTTAAAGTAATTTCTTTTGATTCTGATGGTCTCAAATTTGCGAAATTCCACAATAAATTATTTGCCGTTTGAGTAGATGTTGTCGTACTCACTGAAACAACATCCAAAACAGAATCGTCAAATGTCAGATTTACTGTTCCAGATTGTATTGTATTTCCTTTATTTTTATAAATAATCTTGTAATTTGCATCAAATCCAGGTCTTGCCACATCGATTTGCAAAATAACAACTTCCAAATCAGAATGTACACCATTTGGAGTAATGCAGAAATTTTGAGTTAGCGGACTTGCCTGTGATGGAAAATCTACATTGACAACTGAAGGTGAAATCGAAAAATAGTCTGGATTTTCTAAAACTGGAGTAATCGAATGCGTTCCTGCGGGCAAAGAAATCGAATAATTTCCATTAGTAATAATACTCGATGTATTAGTTCCATCTGATAAATTAAATTTCAAATTCGGCAAGCTTAAATCTTGAGCATCACAGCCATTATTGTTAAAGTCTATTTTATTTTCTCCAACAACAGTATAAAATTCTCCAGCTGGTTCAAATGAACAATACGAATTTATATTACAATTAATATATCCATAAGTATCTAAAAGACTTTGAACTAAAGGTAACTGACTTTCATCTGCACAAATGTATTCTAAGTTTGGATTTTCTGAAAAGTTTAAATAACCAGATTCATTACTGCCATTTCTTATAAATAAAGAGGTAAGCTGATTGTTCGAACAACTAAATTCGCTTAACTTGTTCAAATCACTTAAATCTAATGTTTTCAATTGGTTATAAGAACATTCTAATTTTGTAAAACTTGGTAATTGCGTTAAATCTAAGGTTGTAATCTTATTATTTATACATTTAATACCTTTTAGTTTTTGTAATCCTGTTATGCTTAAAGCTTGCAATTGATTACTGCTACAGTTTACATACTCTAGTTTTCCTAAACCGTTTAAATTTAATGAAGAAATTGAATTTCCGTCACAATACAGTTCTTTAAGATTGGTTAATCCGCTTAGATCAAGACTTGTCAATTGATTCGAATAGCATGCTAAATAAATAAGATTACTTAATTCGTTTACGTCAAGATTTGAAAATCGATTCGAATGACAAGATAGATCAATAAGATTAGTTAACCCACTTACATCTAATTGCTGCAATTTATTGGAATAACAAGATAATGAGCTCAGTTTTGTCGATCCAGTAACGCCTAGCGATGTCAGTTGATTACCGGAACAACTTAAACTTTTAAGATTTGTTAAATTTCGCGCATCTAATGATTGCAATTGATTAACATCACAATGCACTTCCTGAAGTTTTGTTAATCCCTGCAAATTTAACGAGGTCAGGCTATTATTATTACACCAAAGAGTGGTTAAATTTATTGCCCCCTCAATACTTAAAGAAGTTAGGTTTTTATTTGCGTTACACTGCAGATAATCTAAACTAGTTAATCCATCGAGTACTAATGTAGTAAGATTAGAATTTTCTATTATAATACTTGTAGCACTTTGTATATAAGAATAATTTAAATAGGTAAGTTTCTTGAATACATTAAAATCAACATTCATAAGAATTGGATTATTGCTGCAATTTAAATACTGAAGATTGGTAAAATATTCCAATCCTTGCAAAGAATTTATATTTTGATTGCTAATATCCAGAAAATTTAAAGCAAGCGCTTCATTAATTTCTATCTGAAAATTAGAATTCGTGTCAAGATTAAGCGACATCAATTTCATTCTAAGATTGATATCTGGAATATTGATTATTTGGGCAGTAGAAAAATTATAAAAGCAGCATGCTAAAATTACAAAGTAGAGTTTTTTCATATGTGGTATTTTCATACAAAAATAACTTTTTCAGATAATAACACAACTTTATTTGTTAAAATTTACAAAAATATAATTTAATAAACAAAAAAAAGTCCCACATCACTGTGGGACTTTCTATTTATAAAAAAGCTAAGAATTATTTTTTCTCAGTTTTTTCCATTTTAGCTTTTAAAGCAGCTAATACATCATTGTTATCTCCTAAAGTTGCAGCTGGTGCATTAGTAGAAGCAGATGAAGTATTTTCAGTTGCAGCTTTCACATTTTTCTCTTCTTCTTCTCTGAAGATAGCAGTGTGAGAAGCAACTACTCTTTTGAATTCTTTATTGAATTCAATTACTTTGAAATCAGCAGTATCACCTTTTTTCAATTTCTTTCCGTCTTCTTTTTCAAGGTGACGAGTTGGAATGAAAGCAACGATATCATCTCCGAATTCTACAGTAGCTCCTTTGTCAACGATTTCAGAAATCTCACCATTGTGGATAGTTCCTACAGCGAAAGAATCTTCGTATTGATCCCAAGGATTAGCGGTAGTTTGTTTGTGACCTAAAGATAATTTACGTCCTTCAACATCTAATTCTAATACCACTACATCAAGTTTTTCACCAACGTTTACAAACTCAGATGGGTGTTTAATTTTCTTAGTCCAAGATAAGTCAGAGATGTAGATTAATCCATCAATTCCTTCTTCTAATTCTACGAAAATACCAAAGTTTGTAAAGTTTCTAACGATACCTGTATGTTTAGAACCTACTGGGTATTTAGAAGTAATGTCAGTCCATGGATCTTGAGATAATTGTTTGATACCTAATGACATCTTACGATCGTCTCTGTCAAGAGTTAAGATAACAGCCTCAACAACATCACCAACTTTTACGAAATCTTGTGCAGAACGTAAGTGAGTTGACCAAGACATTTCTGAAACGTGAATTAAACCTTCAACACCTTCAGCAACTTCGATAAATGCACCGTAATCAGCGATTACAACTACTTTACCTTTTACTTTGTCACCAACAGTTAAGTTAGCATCTAAAGCATCCCATGGGTGAGCGTTTAATTGTTTCAATCCTAATTGAATTCTTGTTTTCTCATCATCGAAATCAAGGATTACAACGTTTAATTTTTGGTCTAATTCAAGAACTTCACTTGGGTGGTTGATTCTACTCCAAGAAAGGTCAGTAATGTGAATTAATCCGTCAACACCACCTAAGTCAATGAACACACCATAAGAAGTAATGTTTTTAACAACACCTTCTAATACTTGTCCTTTTTGTAATTGACCGATGATTTCTTTTTTCTGTACTTCAATATCAGCCTCGATAAGAGCTTTGTGAGATACAACAACATTTTTGAATTCGTGGTTGATTTTTACCACTTTGAATTCCATCATTTTGTTTACATATACATCGTAGTCTCTAATTGGCTTAACGTCAATTTGAGATCCTGGTAAGAACGCCTCGATACCGAATACGTCAACGATCATACCTCCTTTAGTTCTACATTTAACAAAACCGTTAACGATTTCTCCAGTTTCATTAGCTGCAATAACTCTATCCCAAGATTTGATAGTACGTGCTTTTCTGTGAGATAATACTAATTGACCTGTTTTGTCCTCACGGATGTCGATTAATACTTCTACTTTGTCACCTACTTTTAAGTTTGGGTTGTAACGGAATTCGTTTAAAGAAATAACACCTTCAGATTTAGCATTGATATCAACGATAACGTCTCTATCTGTAATTCTAACAACAACACCTTCAACTACTTCTTCTTGATCTGTAGCGATGAAAGTTTTTGATACTAGTTCTTCAAACTCTTGTAAGTTTTTCTCATCTACTGCATCAATTCCTTCTTGGAAGTTATGCCAGTTAAAATTTGCTAAAAACTCTTCTTGTGATTTTAATTGTTCAGACATGCTGATAAAAAAATTTGTATTCTGCTTTTCTCGAGTTTCTCTATGCGATAGAAAAAACAGAAGTTGTTTTACATAAATGGTTGATTCCTAATGGAAACTCTTCTCTGCCAAAAGGACTGCAAAATTACTACATTTTTCTGAATTAACAAAACAAAACCGATATGATTATCAGTATATTGATTAGAAGCAGAAGATTTCGGGTTTTTCAAGACGTTTTGTCCCGCTATTCGTTGCACCCGAGCGATAGCGAACTGACGAAGTAATCTTTTGTGCCTTCCGAAGCCTTGGAACCGGCACAAAAGGATTTCCACTTCTATCGGGGCTAGATTAGAAAGTTTTGTTTTTCATAATTGCTTAATGCGCTCCTGCAAGGTTTTTAAAACCTTGCAGGAGCGCATTTCTTAAATAAACAAACCCGACAGGTTTTTAAAACCTGTCGGGTTACCGATATATTTTTTTTATTTATTAATGACTCAAATTCTCAATTTCCTTCGGATCATGTTTATGCTTAAATAAAACCGCAAAAGCAATTGCAATTACCAAAGCATAAATAGCAAATGATAACCAGATAGTATGCCAATCTTTCATTAGAACTGGATTTGTAAAAACTCCGTCGGTAATAGTATTTCCTTGACTTTTTACAAATTCTGCCATTTTTTCGTTAGAAGCATCCGTTTGCAAAAATCCAGCTAATTCAGTAGTTGTGCTGAATGATTTTGTAAAAAAACGATCAATTGCCCAGCCAGAAGTCAAACTTCCTAAAACCGCTCCTACTCCATTGGTCATCATCATAAATAAACCTTGCGCAGAAGAACGAATTTTAGAATCTGTATTGCTTTCTACAAATAAAGAACCTGAAATATTAAAGAAATCAAATGCCATTCCGTATACGATACAAGATAAAATAATCATCCATAAACCGTTTACAGGATCTCCAAAAGCAAACAATCCAAAACGAAGAACCCAAGCTAACATACTAATCAACATAACTTGTTTGATTCCGAAACGTCTTAAGAAAAACGGAATCGCGAGAATAAATAATGTCTCAGAAACTTGAGAAATCGACATAATAATAGTCGAATATTGAATTACAAAAGAATCTGCATATTTTGGAAAATGTTTAAATTCATCCAAAAATACATCTCCGTAAGCATTTGTTAATTGCAATGCACCTCCTAAAAACATAGAAAACACAAAAAACAAAGCCATTTTGTAATTCCCAAACAATTTAAAGGATTCTAAACCTAATGTTTCAGTCAAAGTAGCATTTTCTTTAATCAAACGCTGTGGTTCACATTTTGGTAAAGTAAAAGCATAAATTCCAAGAACTAAAGCCCCAATTCCAGCAATATAAAACTGATATTCTGTTGCTTTACTTCCGCTTAAATTAGTAATCCACATAGCCACAATAAAACCAATTGTACCCCAAACGCGAATTGGCGGAAAATCTTTTACAATGTTTTTATTGTTTAATTTAAGTGAAGTATAAGATATTGAATTACTCAAAGCGATTGTCGGCATATAGCAGCACATTGCCAAAAGCATTACTACAATAAAAGTATCTGGTGTTGTAACTTGTGCAAATCCAAATAAAACGGATGCATATAAAATATGAAGAACTCCATATAATTTTTCAGCGTTTACCCATCTGTCGGCAATAATTCCGGTTAATGTAGGCATGAATAAAGAAGCAATTCCCATGGTTCCAAATACTAAACCAAATTGTGTTCCTTCCCAATTTTTGGTTCCAAACCAATAATTTCCAATTGTAATAAGCCAGGCTCCCCAAACAAAAAATTGAAGAAAGCTCATAAAAATTAACCTGTTTTTAATTCCCATATAATGAAATTGTCTTTAAAGTAAAATGAAGCGGTAAAACTACCATTAAAAATAATATCTGCAAAAAATTATATCGTTTTAACAACATCATTCACCAATTCTAAAACAGCGGCAAATTGTTCTTCTTTATTTAAGTAAGAATTATCAATCTCAATTGCGTCATCGGCGATTACAAGAGGAGAATCTTCACGATGCGTATCCATATGATCTCTTTCTACCACATTTTTTAAAACTTCTTCATAAGAGACATTATCTCCTTTTTGCTGCAACTCATCAAAACGTCTTTGCGCGCGAGTTTCTGCACTTGCCGTCATAAAAATTTTCAATTCTGCATTCGGGAAAACTACCGTTCCAATATCTCTTCCATCCATTACAATGGCTTTATTAGTTCCCATCTCCTGCTGTTGTTCTACCAACTTAGCACGAACCTCTGAAACTGCGGCAACTTGACTCACAAAATTAGAAACCTCAATAGTTCTAATTTGTTTTTCGACATTTTCACCATTTAAATACATTTCGGCAAAACCGAGATCAGCATTAAATCTAAATTCTAATTTTATTTCTACCAATGCTTCAATCAAAGCTTCTTTTTTAAATGAGCCTGCACTTATCAAATTATGCTGCATAGCAAAATAAGCCACAGCGCGGTACATCGCTCCAGTATCTACATAAACATATTCTAACTCTTTTGCCAATTGTTTGGCAAGAGTACTTTTTCCTGTAGATGAAAATCCGTCGATAGCAATGGTAATTTTTTTCAATTTTTAATTTTTTAATTTTTATTCTTTTAAAGAATGGCTCTAGTAATAAATGCTCATTAAAATATCCGATTCAGAACTATCAATTAATCGAGACACTCTGTCAAAATATTTTTTATTCACCATCGGGCAGCCATAACTATTGCAAATGTAGCCATCTTTCTCCTTATATGGAACATCATAATAGTAATGAAAAACAATATCGCGTTTAAAAGCATTATCATTGGTTTCATCTAATCCATACAATTTATAAGATTTTCCGAATTTGCCATAATAGGAATTTCCAATAAAATATTTTCCTAATGAAGTACTTAAAGAATTTGGCACATTGCTAAAACGAAGTTTCCCTTTAACACCAGTTTCAGAACCAGAACCGTGAGCCACCAAACCTTTGTCAATAATTTTATTCGATTTTAAATCATAAATAAAAAAACGATTCTTTCCCGAAGGAATCTTCATATCGATAAAAAAAGCAATTTTATTATTATAGTTGGAATTTTTATTTATTAGCTTTTTTACTTCAGCAATTTGAGATTCAATTCTTTTATTATCAGAAGCTAATGGATTAATTTTTTTAACGTCATAAAATAATAAATATGCCGCGGAAAGCGCAAGAATAAAAAGAAAAACAATTATTACTTTTTTCATTTAGTTTACGATTCCCAAAAGTTTATTAATAGTAAATATCCATAAGAATATTCGATTTAGAATTATCTATAATCTTTTCTATTCTTTTGAAAAACTGTTCATTAATCATCGGACAACCATGACTATTGCTTATATAGTACTCTTGTTCCTCGTAAGGAACCGCAGAATAATGGTGCAGTACAATTGCTCTTTTTAAAGCATTGTTATTACTCTCTTCTAAACCAGCCAATCGATACGCTTTACCGAAAATACCTTTGTATGTTTTTCCAACAGCATATCTGCCTAACGAAGTGCAATTAGAATTTGGCATATTGCTAAATTTCAGCACTCCTCTTACTCCAGTTTCTGAACCGGAACCGTGCGCCACAAGTCCTTGATCTATAACTTCATTTTTCTGCAAATCGTAAACAAAAAAGCGATTTTTACCTGATGGGACTTTCATATCAATAAGAAAAGCAATTTTTTGATTGTATTTAGAATCAGCACTAATCATACTTTTGATATTTGCAATTCTGCTATTAATTCTTTCCATTTCTACAGTAGAAATAGCGCTTTCTTCTCTAAAAGAAAGTTTAGATCCCGTAAAAAAGCTTATTGTCATAAACAAAGCCAAATAAAACAGTTTCATGCAGTTACTGAAAATTTAATGTTAAACCAAAAAGACTTGTATTTGCCGCCAATGTATACCTAGAATAGGAATAATTAAATCTTAACTTATTCATTTTTAAACCAAACCCTAGTGATACTCCAGAAAAATTACGCTGTTCTTCTACCCTCAATTCTTCACCTCTTCTAAAGTTATATCCTACTCGAAAATTAAATGCTTTTTTAGGGAAAATCTCCACACCAAAAGTCACGTGTCTTAAAGCATTGTTTACAAATGAAACTTTTTCATCACTAGTAGATCCGTCGATGTTGGTTTCACCGCGGACAGGATTCGAAAAAGAGATATTCCATTGCTGTAGATTCTCCAGCGTGAGATGCCAACGAATTGGTACGTGTTCTAATTCTTGCGAAATACCCGAAACAATTTCAAATGGCAAATTTTCTTTAATTCCGGAATAAGTTGTAAACTGTGTTCCCATATTTCTAAAAACTACAGCAAAATTCAGATCATTTGGTTCGTTTATATACAAAAAGCCCAAATCGACCGCACCGCCAATAGAATTATAAGTTTCTAAAGAGGAAGTAATTAATTTAGCATTTGCTCCAATATAGAAATCTGTGTACGGAACATTGTATGCGTATCCAAGTGATAATGCGCCTTCACTTCCCGTAAAGTCAGAAGTTGCCTGGCCGTTTTCGTCATAACCTTCAAATGTCCCGTAGTTTACATAGGTAACTCCAGCATAAAAAGTCTGAAGATGCCTGTCATAAGTATAAGCATACGATGCTGTACCGTATGAGGCTTCGCCATAATAACTTCCGTAATTTAATGCCAAATGATTATCCATGTCTGCGTTTATAAGAGCTGGGTTTGACATGGCCTGATTAACATCTTCGTCATATATCGTAATTACATCGCCTCCCAATGCAGCTTGCCTTGGCGAAGTGGTTAAGTTTAAAAATTGATAAGTGTAGCGCCCTCCAACTTGTCCGAAAGAAGACGAACAAATTAAGATTATATAAAAGAAAACAACTTTTTTAAGCATTTGTTTTTGGCGCACCGATATGGGAATAACGCAAATGCAAATATAAAATTATATAACACCAAAAAATAAATTATTGCATCAAATAAATTTTGATTAAAAACCAATAAAAAAAATTCCAAATTCCAATCTGCTCAACTGTCAGTTTGGAATTTGGAATTTAAAATATTTAGAATTTAACTTTAAAAGTTACTTCAGCTCTTTAGCATTTTTAACTTTGTGGTCTGTTAAGGCGATAGCTAAAACTTCGCTCATTTCTTTCACATAATGAAAACTTAAACCTTCTAAGTATTCTGCTTTTATTTCGTCAATATCACTTTTGTTTTCGTGACAAAGAATAATTTCTTTAATTCCTGCTCTTTTTGCAGCCAGAATTTTTTCTTTAATACCACCAACTGGCAATACTTTTCCACGAAGCGTAATTTCGCCCGTCATAGCAAGACTTTTCTTTATTTTTCTCTGAGTTAAAAGAGAAACTAATGAAGTAAGCATTGCAATACCTGCACTTGGTCCGTCTTTTGGAGTTGCTCCTTCTGGAACGTGCAAGTGAATATTGTATTTCTGAAAAAGCTCAGTGCTAATGCCTAATTTCTTCGCATTTGCTTTAATGTATTCTAAAGCAATTGTAGCAGATTCTTTCATTACAGTTCCAAGATTTCCTGTAATTGTGAGAGCTCCCTTTCCTTCAGAAATTAAAGATTCAATAAACAAAATATCTCCTCCAACACTTGTCCAAGCTAAACCTGTTACCACACCGGCAACATCATTATTTTCGTATTTATCTCGCTCTAATCTTGGTACTCCCAAAATTGTTGAGATATCTTCATCGGTAACTTTTTTGTTATACTCTTCTTCCATTGCAACCGATTTTGCTGCATTTCTAATAACCTGAGCGATTTTAGTTTCTAAATTACGTACACCAGATTCTCTCGTATAACCTTCAATAATTTTTTCTAATTGCTTTTTGCCAATAGTCAAATCTTTTGAAGTTAATCCATGAGCTTCTAATTGCTTTGGAAATAAATGTCTTTTAGCAATTTCTACTTTTTCTTCAATAGTATAACCCGACATTTTGATTACTTCCATTCTGTCGCGCAAAGCTGGCTGAATTGCTCCCATGTTATTTGAAGTCGCAATAAACATCACTTTAGATAAATCGTAACCCATTTCAAGGAAATTATCATAAAAAGCATTGTTTTGCTCTGGATCTAAAACCTCTAATAAAGCTGAAGACGGATCACCACTATTACCGCTTGATAGTTTATCAATCTCGTCTAAAATAAACACCGGATTTGAAGTTCCCGCTTTTTTCAAACTTTGAATAATACGTCCTGGCATTGCTCCAATATAGGTTTTTCTATGTCCGCGAATCTCTGCTTCGTCACGTAAACCTCCCAAAGAAATACGAACATATTCTCTACCTAAAGCTTCTGCTACAGAACGCCCAATAGATGTTTTACCAACTCCTGGAGGACCAGTTAAACAGATAATTGGCGATTTCATGTCATTTCTCAATTTTAAAACTGCCAAATGTTCAATCATTCTTTTCTTAACTTCATCAAGTCCGAAATGATCTTTATCTAAAATTTTCTGCGCATGTTTCAAATCGAATTTATCCTTAGAATATTCGCCCCAAGGCAACTCTAAAAATAATTCTAAGTAGTTTCTCTGAATTCCAAAATCGGGAGACTGCGGATTCATACGACGCATTTTTGACAATTCTTTTTCGAAATGTTTTTGCGTTTTTTCGTCCCACTTTTTGGTTTTAGCCTTCTGCCCCATTTCGTCCATTTCCTCTTCCTGAGAAACACCTCCCAATTCTTCTTGAATGGTTTTCATTTGCTGGTGAAGGAAATATTCTCTTTGCTGCTGGTCTAAATCAAAACGTACTTTTGACTGAATATCGTTCTTCAATTCTAATTTTTGAAGTTCAACATTCATATAGCGTAAAGTCTCTAAAGCACGCTCTTTTAATCCATTTATCGATAAAAGTCCTTGTTTTTCTTTTACTGATAAATTCATATTAGAAGAAACAAAATTGATCAAGAATGATTGACTTTCAATATTCTTAATAGCAAATGTCGCCTCTGAAGGAATGTTTGGACTTTCTTTAATAATTTGTATGGCTAATTCTTTTACCGAATCTAAAATGGCGGTAAATTCAGAATCGCTTTCATCTGGACGTTCTTCGGCAACTTCTTTAATAGTTGCTGTCATGTAAGGCTCTTCTAAAACTATTTCGTCAATTTCGAAACGTTTTTTACCTTGAAGAATAACCGTAACGTTTCCGTCAGGCATTTTTAGAACACGCAAAATACGCGCTACTGTCCCTATTTTATGAATATCATCCTTTGACGGATCTTCGTCTTCTTCATTAATTTGAGAAACTACACCAATTATTTTTCCGCCTGCATTGGCATCATTAATCAGTTTAATAGACTTATCTCTTCCTGCAGAAATCGGTATAACAACTCCCGGAAACAAAACTGTGTTGCGTAAAGGTAAAATTGGAAGCGAAACAGGAAGTTCTTCATTATTCATTTCCTCCTCGTCTTCTGGAGTCAATAATGGAATTAATTCTGCCTCTGAATCGAATTCTTGAAGTGACAGATTGTCAATAGTAAGTATTTTATGGTTTGACATAATAAAATATAAGTCTTTTTGTCATTAAATTTTTTGTGCTATCTGCAAACAGCGTATTGCTTATTGAAGTTTTACTGAAAAACCGTTTTGTTTTTCAATTACAAGATAGGGCATAAAAATAGACAATCATTATGCCAAAAACAAAAGAAGTCAGGTCTAAAAAAATATATTTTCACTTTATTATTTAAACCGAATTGAGAAAAAATAAAATTAATTTTATAAAAGTGTAACAAAGCAAAAAAAATACTGTCCTTATATAAAACCAAAAGCCACTACTTGAATCTAAATAACCAAAATATCGAAGAATTAATTACGCTTTGTAAAAACAACAATCAGAAAGCGCAATTTGAAATATACAATCGCTATTGTAAGGCGATGTATAATGTGGCTTTTCGTATAGTAAAAGATGAACATTTTGCACAAGACGTCATGCAGGAAGGTTTCTTAAAAGCTTTTACAAAAATCAATGACTATAGACAAGAAGTGGCTTTTGGAGCATGGTTAAAAAAAATAATCATCAATTATAGTATTGATTTTTACAAGAAGAACAATTCTTTTCAGGTAGAAGATTTAAGTAAGAAGCTTTATAAAATTGAAGAAAATGACGGAATTATTTCTGAAAATATTGACTTAAACTCTTTAAAAGTGAAACAGGTTTTGGATACTATTCTACAGCTGAAAGATAATTACAGAATGGTGCTCACGCTTTTTTACATTGAAGGTTATGATCAAGAAGAAATCTGCGAAATCCTAAACGTTTCGTACGCAAATTGCAGAACAACCTTGAGCAGAGCAAAAGACAGTTTGAGAAAAAAATTGGAAGAGATATAAAATGAATTGGAATTATGAAAAATGAAAAAGACAATTTAGACGAATTATTCAACAGATTTGAAAACCAATGGGATATTCAGGAATTAAATCCTGATCATCAGATGGATTTTCTGCAGAAATTAAACAAAAAAGAGCCTAAGAAAAGATATTGGGTCGTAACTGCTATTGCCGCTTCGATTGTAATAATGCTTGGAATATCTCTTTTTTATAAAAATGAAAAGCCAAAAGAATTCAAATTTGCTTCTAAAGAAACTAAACGTACCGATTCTATTTTCAATATTCTAATTGACAACGAACTTGATAAACTAAAAGAGAAAAGCTCGCCAGAAAATCAGCAGATTATTAATGATGCCATGAATCAGATGAAAACTTTTGATGCTGATTATCAAAAAATCATAAATGAACTGCAAAAAAATGGAGAAAATAAACAAATTATTTATGCCATGATTAGCAATCTCCAAACGCGTATTTCTTTTTTACAAGCCGTTTTGAAAAGAATTGAAGACAACGAAAAATTAAAAAACAACTCTAATGAAAAAACACTATAACTTACTAATCGTATTTCTTTTGATTCCCTTTTTAGGATTTTCAAATGATGACACTTTTATCACCAAACAAAAAAACATTAAAAAAACCTATATCGTAAACTCAAACGCCGGAATAGATGTTGACAACAAATACGGAAGCATTACGGTTACGACTTGGGACGAAGATAAAATTGATCTCGACATTACTATAAAAGTAAACGGGCCAAATGAAAATTGGGTCAATGAGCGGCTAAATAGTATTGATGTAGATATTACGGCTCTTAAAGGATTGGTTTCTGCTGTTACTAAGCTTGGAAATTCTAATCTAAAAAGTAAAGGAAGCAACAATAGTTTTGAAATCAATTATGTAATCAAAATTCCAAAAAACGGATCGATTAAACTGGCTAATAAATATGGAAATATTTCGGTGCCAAACGCAGAATCTTCTACAGATATTGACTGCAAGTACGGAAAAGTTACATTAGGAAAATTGAACGGTTCTAATAATCAAATCTCAATTCAATATTGCCAAAACTCTAGTATAGATTATATTAAAACGGGAAATATTGATGCGCGTTATTCTGGACTAAAAGTAAATGATTCTGGAAATATTAATTTAAATGCCAACTACACCGATGTTAACCTTAATGACGGACAAAATATTAAAGCTGACTGTAATTACGGAACACTTAAGTTTCAAAAAATCAATTCTTTAAACGGTTCTGGTAATTATTTAACTTTTATTATTGGAGAAATCTCAAGTAACTTTAACTATAATACCAATTACAGCAAAATCAGTATTGGAACTGTGACTGAAAAAGCTGGAAATATCACTATAAATTCAGGATATACGGATATCAGCATTGGTTACGTGCCAAATTATGCTTTCGATTTCGATATTTCAGCTAGATATTCCAACATCAAACATGATAATAATTTAGAAGTTTCTGTTTCAGAAGTTAAAAGCAACAGTAAAAGAATTGCTGGTTATTACAAGAAAAAAGGTCAGAACAAAATCAATATTAATTCTAACTATGGAAATGTTTCGCTAACAAAAAATTAATCATCTAAAATCAAAACAATGAAAAAGTCAATTTTATTATTTGCATTTGTTGCCCTTTCTGCAAGTGTTATAAATGCTCAAAACAAACTTCAAGGAAACGGAAAAGTAGTTACCGAAACTAGAACTACTGGAGATTACGACGGAATTAAAATTTCAGGTTTCTTTGATGTAGATTTAGTTGCAGGAAAAGAAGGCAAAATTACCATCAAAGGAGAAGAAAATCTCTTGTCTGCCATAAAAGTGGAAGTGGAAGATAATTCTCTAAAAATCTATATCGAAAAATTCACGAACATTAGAACGAGTTCTGGTAAAAACATTCAGATTACAGTTCCTTTTGAAAAAATCTCTGAATTGAGTTTAGCAGGTTCTGGCGATATTCAATCGAAAGACGTTATCAAAAATGAAAAGTTTTTGGTTAAATTATCAGGTTCTGGAAATTTTACTTTACCAGTTGACACTAATAATTTAGAACTAAATGTAAGCGGTTCTGGTAACGTTCGCTTAAGAGGAACTGCTGATAATTTTTCTACAAAACTTTCTGGTTCTGGAGATATAAATGCTGTCGATTTAAAATCGAAGATTGTTGATGCAAATGTTTCGGGATCTGGAAACAGCAAAGTTACCTGCGATCAAAGTTTAACGGCTAGAGTTTCTGGTTCTGGAAACATTAGATATGTTGGAAATCCTGAAAAAAAAGACGTTAAAGTCTCAGGATCTGGAAGCATTACAAAAAGCTAATTTTATTCAAAAAAAAATATCACGAATGACAAAAAATCATCAATCAAATAATTCCTTGCCATTCGTGATATTGGTATTTAAGAAGACGTTTCGACTAATTTGAAACGTCTTTTTTATGTACTCTTCTTAAAAGGAAAATGGCCGTTATAAAGAAAATAGCCAAAATTACAATTGCAGCACGCGGACTTCCTGTAATTTGATCAATAATTCCGTAAACACACATTCCAATTACAATTCCCACTTTTTCTGCAACATCATAAAAGCTAAAAAATGAAGTGGTATCTTCTGTATCTGGAAGCAGTTTGGAATAAGTTGAACGAGATAAAGCCTGAATTCCTCCCATTACAAATCCAGCAACAGTTGCCATGATATAAAAATGAATTGGCAAAGTAATAAAGAATGCAAGCGCACAAAATACAGCCCAAATTGCATTTATAAAGATTAAAGTTGGTACGTTGCCAAATTTTTCTGAAGCTCTAGAAGTTAATACAGCTCCTACTACAGCTACCAATTGAATTATTAAAATACAAATAATCAAACCAATTGTACTTTGTTCTTTAGTTTCCCATTGAATTTCCTGTGCACCAAAATAAGTTGCAACAAGCATCACAGTCTGAACAGCCATACTAGAAACAAAAAAACCTCCTAAATAACGTTTTAAAGGAATATTTTGCTGTAATAATACCCAAACCTTTTTCAATTCTTTAAAACCATTGAACACAACAGATTTTGTTAATTTTTGGCCAGATTCTTTACTTCCTTTTGGCAAATAATAATAAGTATACTGGCTAAATAAAATCCACCAAACGCCGACCATTATAAAAGAATATCGCATGGCCTTCATTGCCGCCTCACCATCTGTTCCTGAAATTCCAAAAAGTTTTGGTTTCATGATCATTGCTAAATTGATAATCAACAAAATAACACTACCAATATAACCTAAAGAATATCCTTTTGCACTAATTCTGTCTTGCTGCTCTTCAAATGCAATATCTGGAAGGTATGAATTGTAAAAAACTAAACTTCCCCAATAGCCAAGCAAGCCTAAAAAGTAAAACAAAAGTCCAACGTAAATATTTTCTAAGTCAAACCAATACAGTCCCATACACGATAATGCTCCTAAATAACAGAAAAATTTCATGAATGATTTTTTATTTCCCACATAATCGGCAATACCAGATAATAAAGGCGAAATAAAAGAAACTACTAAAAACGCCGCAGCTGTAATGAAACTAATTAAAGCTGAATTTTTAAGATGCAGACTGAAAACATCAATATAATGATCGCGGTCACTAAATAAAGCTTCGTAAAAAATTGGAAATACAGCAGAGGCAATCGTTAAAGTATAAACTGAATTTGCCCAATCATAAAATGCCCAAGCATTTAAAAGCTTCTTATCTCCTTTTTGTAGGTTTTTCATAGAAATGGTTTGTTAAATAGGCTACGAATTTATCTATTTTTTATGATAATCAAATAGAAATTCTGCAATTCGTACATTATTAAATTATGAACTTAGGTAAAATAAAAAAGCCACTCAAAAAAATGAATGACTTTTTAGAAACATATTTTCTTATGCTTAATTTATTTTATAGTTCCAACTTTAAGCGCAATTGCTTTTGCTTCTGGAATTAAGGCTTTGATATTAGCAATTCTCGTAGCATCAGAAGGGTGCGTACTCATAAATTCTGGTGTTCCTGCACCACCTGATTTTGCAGACATTCTGGTCCAAAATGCAATAGCATCATCTGGATTGTATCCTGCAATCGCCATTAAAGTTAAACCGATTTTGTCTGCCTCGCTTTCGTTACTTCTACTAAAAGGAAGCATAACTCCTACTTCAGTTCCCATACCATAAGCTTGAGAAAATATTTCTCTGGTTTGAGCCGACTTATTTGTTGTTGCAGCATCTAAAACTGCTCCTCCAATTTGCTGCAATTGTGCGGCACTCATTCTTTGTGCACCGTGATTTGCCAAAGCGTGAGAAACCTCATGCCCCATAACCGTTGCTAAACCCGATTCATTTTGCGTTACAGGCAATATTCCTGAATACACCACAATTTTTCCTCCAGGCAAGCACCAAGCATTAACTTCCTTATTATCAACTAATTTATATTCCCATCGATAATCTTTTAAATACTGTGATTGTCCTAAATAAGTCAGATATTTTTCAGCTGCCACCTTAATTTTATATCCAACATTTTCAACAAGTTTAGCATCTGAGGTACCAGTAATAACTTTATTTTCAGACAAAAAAGCACTGTATTGCTGAAAAGAAGTTGGAAACAATTCGCTATTTGAAACAAAATTTAAGTTTTGTTTTCCAGTAATTGGGTTTGTTGCGCATGCCATAACAAGTGCTGCAAAAGCCCCTAAAAACATATATTTTTTCATAATTCGAGCTATTTTCTAACAAAAATACAATTAAAAAAAATAAAATATTTTACACAATAAGTCAAAAAAATATCAAAATTTAACTACTCTCCTATGATGTGAAGTTCATTAAACTCTTTATAAACTATTAAGAAATTATTTTGCTCAAAACCAATTTTATCGAATTCGATTTTTTCATTGTCAATTTCAATTTCAGAAACTTTAAAAGGCAAACCAATCAAGTTTATTTTATACTTTGTGTATGGCGTAATATATTTTCCTTCTTTGTGAAGCTGAATAATGATTTCTTTTTCTTTTCCTATATTTCTTAACGACAAATAACTATAACGTCCTTTTTTATAATCGTAGCCATCTTGAGCATCTTCGTAAACCGCTGATTGCTCTTTACCATTTTTATAATAAATATCAAGCGTTAGTTCATCAAATTCTATTTCGCCTACATATTGCTGAACTGGATATTTCGGAATAATTGCTCCTGCTTTTACAAAAACTGGAATTTCATCAAATTTAGTGTCAATCCAAATTTCTCTTCCTCCAATAAACAATTCATTGGTCCAGTAGTTATACCATTCGCCTCTAGGAATATACATACGTCTACCTACAGCATTAGGTTCAAGTATTGGGCAAACTAAAATCTGGTTTCCGAAGATAAATTCGTCGTTACGATAATGGGTCTGAGTATCATCTTGATCATAATAAACCAATGGTTTCAGCATCGGAATTCCTTCTTCGATATACTGCCAAAACATTGTATATAAATAAGGAAGCAATTGATAACGAAGGCTCACAAATTTTCTAGTAATATTGATTACTTCTTCGTCAAAAGCCCAAGGTTCTTGATTACCGTGATCTCCAGATGAATGCGTTCTGCAAAACGGATGAAAAACACCCAATTGAATCCAGCGTGCGTACAACTCGCCTGTTGGCTGTTCAGCAAAACCTCCAATATCAGAGCCCGTAAATCCCATTCCAGAAATGGACAATCTTTGCACTTGAATATTTGCAATCCATAAATGTTCCCAAGTTGCTACGTTATCACCAGTCCATGAAGATGTATAACGCTGTGCACCAGCATAAGCCGATCTTGTAATTACAAATGGTCGTTTTGGATACGCAAATCGTTTTACACCATGATAAGTTGCTCTTGCCATCTGCGTTCCGTAAATATTATGAGCTTTTCTATGACTGCATGGATTTCCGTCATAAACGTGACGAACATCCATTGGAAAAGTTTTATTTGGCACTTCCATGACAGCGGGTTCATTCATATCATTCCAAACTCCTTTTACGCCTATATCTGAAATTAATTCTTTAAATAATCCAGCCCACCATTCTCTAACTACGGGATTTGTATAATCTGGAAAGTTGCATTCTCCGGGCCAAACTTTTCCTTTCATGTAAGGTCCATCGGCTCTTTTGCAGAAATAATCTTTTTCTAATGCTTCTTTATAAACCCAATAATCTTTATCAATTTTAATTCCGGGATCAATAATTACAACGGTTTTAAAACCATCTTCAGCCAATTCAGAAACCATCCTTTTTGGATCTGGAAAATAGTTTTTATTCCATGTAAAACATCGAAAGCCATCCATATAATCAATATCCAAATAAATGGCATCACACGGAATCTGTAGCTCTCTAAATTTTGAAGTAATTTCTTTTACCTTATTTTCAGGATAATAGCTCCATTTGCATTGATGGTATCCTAAAACCCAAAGTGGCGGTAACTCTGGTTTTCCCGTTAAATCGGTATAAGTTGTAACAACATCTTGCATTTGAGGACCATACACGAAATAATAATTCATCTCGCCGCCTTCAGCCCAAAAACTGGTCACATTTCTTCTTTCCTGACAAAAATCAAAAAAAGTTCTAAATGTATTATCGAAAAATATACCGTAAGATTGTTTGTTGTGAAGCCCAATATAAAACGGAACTACCTTATAAAGAGGTTCTTGATCTTTCTGATACGCGTATTGATCTGTAGCAAAATTTTCTACTCTTTTGCCTTTAAGATTCATTTGAGTGGCTTTGTCGCCAAGACCGTAATAACACTCGCCATCTTTAGCATATTTACTCATTTTTACGATATTTCCGCCATATTCATAGCTTTCTTCCCAATGAAAACCAAGTTCATCTTCAAGAATTAGAAAATCATTTAAATCGTAGATCGTAAGACGAAGATCTGCCTTTTGTATTTTGCATTTTACTTTACTAGTTCTAATTTGAAAGAAAGTTTCTTCTTCTGTAACTTCCAAAAAATTATAACCATGAAGCTGGGTTTTATCAATCGCATACGAAAAATCGTTACTAAAATAGCCTTTTGTTGTAAAACGAAATCGAATTAAACTATCACGAAGAATAGTAACTTTTAAGATTACTTTATTATCTGTATTAAAGAAAATAGAATCTCCTTCATGTTCATAAGAGACAATTTTTGATGGATATAAATCGCCTTTGTATTCTAATGATGTGTTTGTAATCATATCTCAAATGAGTTAATTTATAACATTTTGCTTCTATTCAAACATACAAAAAAAGTTCATAACACCCTATGAATAAAAGGTTTATTAACGAAAACGTTTTTTCTGTACGAGTTTTAAATTACGAAACAAAAAATCAACAATTTGATAATTTTGAAACGATATAATGACAAAATCTTACTTCATAAAAGAGGATTAGATTTACTAAGCCAAAGAATAAACAATAACACTTAAAGGCGGCAAAACTAATTCAGCAGAAAAATCTCTTCCATCGTAAGATATTGCATCCACTTTTACTGATTTTGAATTTCCCGCGCCACTTCCACCGTATATTTTGGCATCACTATTAAAAATCTCTTCTAGCTTGCCTTTTTTAGGAATACCGATTCTATAATTCTCCCGAACAACTTGCGTAAAATTGCAAACAACTATTAAGTTCTTATCTGGATTATTTCCTTTTCGGATATAAGATAAAATAGCATTTTGATGATCTGAATAGTTAATCCATTCAAAACCATCTCCTCTAAATTGTTTTTCGTACAATGCAGGCTGAGATTTATACAATTGATTCAAATCTGTTATCAATCTCTTTATTCCAGAATGGAAATCATATTGCAATAAATGCCAGTCAAGACTCTGTTCGAAATTCCACTCATTTGTCTGCCCAAACTCTGCTCCCATAAACAAAAGTTTTGTTCCAGGATGCGTAAACATATATCCGTACAATAATCTCAAATTGGCAAAACGCTGCCATTCGTCGCCAGGCATTTTGTAGATAAGAGAATTTTTGCCATAGACTACTTCGTCATGAGAAAACGGAAGCATGAAATTTTCAGTAAAGGCATACGTCATCGAGAAAGTCAATTCGTTCTGATGGTATTTTCTATAAACGGTTTCCTTTTGAAAATACTTTAAAGTATCATGCATCCAGCCCATCATCCATTTCATTCCAAAACCTAAACCTCCAAAAGAAGTTGGTCTTGAAACCATCGGAAACGAAGTGCTTTCTTCTGCAATAGTCTGAATTCCACTAAAATTAGAATATATTACTTCGTTAAATTCTTTAAGAAAACTTATCGAATCAAGATTTTCTCTTCCTCCAAAAATGTTAGCTTCCCACTCGCCGTCTTTTCTAGAATAATCTAAATAAAGCATAGAAGCAACAGCATCAACTCGAAGTCCGTCAATATGATAATTTTGAAGCCAAAAAACAGCATTACTTATTAGAAAGGCACGAACTTCATTTCGTCCGTAATTAAAAACCAAACTTTTCCAATCTGGATGATATCCTTTTCTTCGATCTGGATGTTCATACAAATGTGAACCATCAAAATAACCTAAACCATGGGCATCATCTGGAAAATGTGATGGAACCCAATCCAGAATTACGCCAATTCCTTCTTGATGCAATTTGTCTACCAAAACCATAAAATCCTGCGGTTTTCCAAAACGAGAAGTTGGCGCGAAATATCCTGTAAGCTGATATCCCCAGGAAGGATCATAAGGATATTCCATAATAGGCATGAATTCTACATGCGTAAAACAAGTTTCTTTTACATACTTTACCAGATCATCAGCAAGTTCAAGATACGTCAAAAATCGATTATGCTCTGCTCGCTTCCAAGATCCTAAATGAACTTCGTAAACCGAATAAGGCTTATCTAGAGCATTAAATTCTTGGCGATGCTGCATCCAATTTTCATCTTTCCATTTATAATCCAAATCCCAGACTACAGATGCGGTATGCGGTGGTTTTTCGCAGAAGCGCGCAAAAGGATCTGCTTTTTCTGTAATTACACCATTTATATTAGATTGAATCTTGTATTTGTAAAGTGTTCCTTTTGAAATTTCAGAAATAAAACCTTCCCAAATTCCAGAAGAATCCCAGCGAACGTTCAAAGCATGTTCGCCTTCTGTCCAATAATTAAAATCGCCAACAACCGAAACCGAATGAGCCGTCGGGGCCCAAACGGCAAAATAAACGCCTTTTACCCCATTAACTTCGATTAAATGCGCTCCTAATTTTTCATATAATCTGAAGTGTTTTCCAGCTTTGAATAAATCGATATCAAAGTCAGTAAAAAGAGAATGTGCGATTACTTTACTCATATTTTTTAAGGGAAGTTTGGAATTTGGATTTTTAAAAATTGGAATTTTTAAGTTTATTCTATTCTGAAATTATCTGATAATGTCACACCTTTTTTGATCACAACAATTCCGTCTTTTATGCTATATAATTCATTGGTGAAATTATCTAAATGCTTTCCTCCGCTTATGTGAACATTGTTTCCAATACGTACATTTTTATCGATAAGCGCATTATTGATAAAGCAGTTTTCACCAATACCAACATGTATTTTATTAATACTGCTTTCGTAATTCATTTCATCTAGATCTTGATAGAAATCGTTACCCATAACGTAGCAATTTTCCAAGACAGTTCCTTCGCCAATTCTGGAACGAATTCCAATCACAGAACTTTTAATTTCTTTCGCATTAATAATACAGCCTTCAGAAATCAAAGATTGGTTTATTATTGAATTTCTAAACTTAGATGGCGGTAATAATCTTGGTCTTGTGAAAATTTTATTCTCATTATCGAATAAATTGAATTCTGGAATGTCTGCTGTCAAACCAATATTAGCTTCAAAAAAAGATTCAATATTTCCTATATCTGTCCAATATCCTTCATATTGATAACTTAAGATTTTATGCTTCCCAACAGATTGCGGAATAATTTCTTTCCCGAAATCTTTTGTTTCAGGATCTAACATTAATTCTTCCAGTAAAGATTTATTAAAAATATAAATCCCCATAGAAGCAAGATATTTTTTTCCTTTTTCCTGCATTTGTTCGCTCACTTCAGATTCCCAATCTGGTAATAACGAAGCATGTGGTTTTTCTATAAAAGCTTCAATCACACTTTCGTGATTGGTTTTTAGAATTCCAAATTCTGGAGCATCTTTAGCATTTACAGGTAAAGTTGCAATAGAAATTTCAGCATCGGCTGCAATATGAGCTTCAAGCATTTCATTAAAATCCATTTGGTATAGTTGATCTCCTGAAAGAATCAAAGCATGATCAAAATCGTGTTTCAGAAAATGTGACATACATTGTCTAACAGCATCTGCAGTTCCTTGAAACCAAGTAGGATTATCTGGAGTTTGCTCAGCAGCTAAAATGTCTACAAAAGACTGACTGAAAATACTAAAATTAAAAGTGTTTTTGATATGAGCATTTAGCGATGCAGAATTAAATTGTGTCAAGACAAATATTTTAAAAATATCAGAATTGATGCAATTTGAAATCGGAATATCGACCAAACGGTATTTCCCTCCAATCGGAACTGCAGGTTTTGATCTTGTTTCTGTCAATGGAAATAAACGTGAACCTTGTCCACCTCCTAAAATAATGGCAACTACATTTTTCTTTTTAAATTTCATTTTGCTGAATTATTAAGTTGTATATTTCGATATATTCTTGGCAAACACTTTCCCAGGAATGATCGGCTGTCATTCCTCTTTTTAAAACTTTATTAAAATTTATTTTATCTTCATACAACCCAACAGCACGATTTATTGAGTAGCAAATGTCGGCAACAGAGGCCTGATCATGGCAAACCCCATTTCCTTCATCTCCAAAATCAATAACCGTATCTCTTAACCCTCCAGTTCTTCTAACAATCGGAATTGTTCCGTAACGCATGGCATACATCTGATTTAATCCACATGGTTCAACTCTTGAAGGCATCAAAATATAATCTGAGCCTGCATAAATCAAATGCGCTAAATCTTCATTATAACCAATAAAAACATTGTAATTTCCTTTATAATCATTTCGCAACTGCGTTAACTGCGATTCAATTTGAGGATTTCCTGATCCTAATATTAGTATATTAATTTCCTCAAAATGTTCCGACAAAGCTAAAGCAGCTGCATGCGGAAGCAAATCGCCACCTTTTTCTTCAAACAATCGGCCAATAAAACTAAATAATGGTTTTGAAGGATCTAAATCAAATTCTTCGCAAAGCTTTTCTTTATTTTTTCTTTTTCCAGCTTCAAAATCTTCAGTCGAATAATTTGTGGCAATCATTTGATCTTTCATCGGATTCCAAACTTCAATATCAATTCCGTTTAAAATACCTTTAGATTTATGTCGTACAGAATTGAATAAAGATTCTAAACCATTTGCCGAAATATTAATTTCGTTTAAATAACTTGGAGAAACCGTAGTCACCGTATTGGCACATTTAATTCCTACAGCCAGAGAATTTATAGAATTACTCCATTCTAAAAAACCAACATGTCTTAAATCAAATTCTGGCAGATAATAAAGTTTATCAAAACCAAACCAACCTTGATATAAACCATTATGTATTGTGATAACCGTTTTTACGTCCTTTAAATTTTCATATTTATAAGCAAACTGAAGCAAAAATGGAATAACACCTGTATGATGATCATGACAGTTGATAATATCTGGAACTTGGTTTCGAGCTAGAATCCAATCAAGTGTAGCAATCTGAAAAGAAAGAAATCTTTCGATATCATCTTCATAACCATATACATTCGGGCGATTGAATAGCTCATTTATTTCTATTAGATACAATTCAAAACCTAGCTTATTTGTTGATTCTTTTAAGACACTAAACGGAAAATTAAAACTTCCTAACGTAACAGTTCCCCAATGCACACATTCAAAATCATTTTCACGCTTAAACTTTGTGTCATAACAAGGAAGTACAACTCTAATGTCATGTCCCGCAGACTGCTGATATTTAGGTAATGCGCCAACTACATCACCAAGACCGCCAACCTTTGCCACAGGATAACATTCTGCACTAATATGAAATATTTCCATTTCAGAAATTAATTTATAATTATACATAAGAAGCAATCATTTATATACTACTTTTATGCTTCTTTAAATTTAGCAAAAAAACAAGCAAGATCCCTTATTTAAACAAGATTTATTGAAATGGCAAAAAAGGCAACTAATCCTACTAAATCATTAAAAATTCCGAAGATTATTATAATTTCTGCGAAAATCTGTGCTTTTATATCCACAAAATTAGTTACAAAATTTGCTGCAAAAATTTTCACTACACCTATAAAACATAAAGTTCCTAAACGGG
Organism: Flavobacterium ustbae; assembly: GCF_003946915.1. Lineage (GTDB taxonomy): Bacteria > Bacteroidota > Bacteroidia > Flavobacteriales > Flavobacteriaceae > Flavobacterium > Flavobacterium ustbae. Next base: position 2,747 of record NZ_RPOC01000026.1, on the reverse strand, counting down.
AGTTAGAAATGGATGCCAAAAGCATTCAAAAATTAATTTATGTTCCTGCAATTGATAAAGCCGTAGTTACGTATTCATACGGAGAAAGTCAGCGCAAAGTATTATTAGTCCATGGATGGTCTGGAAGAGGAACACAAGTATTTAAAATAGCCGACGAGCTTTTGGCAAATGGTTATTCTACCTTTAGTTTTGATGCGCCAGCACATGGAAAATCAGAAGGAACAACAACGATAATGTCGGAGTTTATAGCTTCTATTTTAGAAATAGAAAAACAATTTGGTCCTTTTGAAATTGCAATCGGACATTCTTTAGGTGGAATGTCGGTTCTCAATGCCATTAAAGACGGACTTAAAGTAGAAAAAGCCGTAATTATCGGAAGTGGCGATATTGTTCAGGATATTTTAGATGAATTTACTTTTAAATTGGGATTGAAAAAAGAAATCAGCAATCATCTTAGAGATTTATTTGAAAATAAGTATCAAGTTAAAATGGATGATTTTTCAGCTTATAGAGCCGCACAAAAAGTAAAAATCCCTGTTTTAGTAATGCATGACAAAGATGATCCTGAAGTTCCAGTAAAAGCAGGAGTTCATATTCATGAAAATCTGGAAAACGGGACTATATATTTAACAGAAGGACTTGGGCATAGAAAAATTCTAGGAAATCACAGCGTTATTAAAAAGATTCTTGAGTTTATTTAAAATTCGTAAATTTATAATATAGAAACCTAGTTATCAATATTTTAATTTTGAACGAAATGGATTTATTTGGTGAGACATCGGATTGGGAAATAAAATTAAAACCCATTTTGAAAAAATATAAAGGAAAAAAGCATCCTTTAGAATACGAAAACACGTATCAATTACTTGTCATGGTTATCCTCTCTGCGCAAGATTCTGATGCTAATATAAATAACATAGCTCCTATTTTATTCGAAAAATATCCAACGTTAAAAAGCATTTCAAAAACCGATCTAGAAACTTTTACATCTTACATCACTAAAGTCCGAAACCATTCTACAAAAGCAAAATGGATTTTAGAAATTGCAAATACTATTAAAGAAGACAAAGATATTCCACTAACAATGAACGGATTAACTGCTTTAAAAGGCGTTGGAAGAAAATCAGCTAATGTTATTCTAAGAGAAACTAATAAACCAGCTGAAGGAATTATTGCCGATTTACATGTCATCAGAGTCGCTCCAAGAATTGGAATTGTAAAAGAAAATAAAGACGGAAATAAAATAGAAAAAGATCTAATGCAGGCACTCCCTAAGAATATCTGGTCTGAAATAGGAATGGCAATATCTTTCTTAGGTAGAGAAACATGCAGACCAAAACCAAAATGTCCTGAATGTCTTTTGAATGATATTTGTCTGTATTACATACCGAAATACTTAAAAATTAATTATTTTCTTCTAGTATCGATTATATAAATAATCTTCCACGAATCTTTTTCTTTAAATAACGTAAAAGCATTTACTCCAGAATGGCTTAGTTTATCATTTATGTAAAATTCGTAAGGAGTCCAAACATGAGCCATTGTTCCATCAATTTGAATGTTATAACTCAATATTTTTTCTTGAAATTTTATATTTGAAGGAATTGATGCGATAGATTTGTAAAATTCTTTCGCACTTTCATTAGAAAGTCTATTTCCTTTAGCTGAACTTTCACTAATAGATTGCAAAATCATTTTGTCTGAGCATACTAATTTAATCTTTGCAGAATCTCGGTGATGAAATCCCTCGAAAAAAGATTCAATACATTTTTGTGCTTCTTCTTTTTGAGCGTAAGAAGACATTCCTAAAAGAAGAAAAAAGATAATTGTATAAATTCTCATAGTTCTATTTTTAAACTCCAAATTGCGAAAAGTGATGATCCAAATGTTTAGCAAACATATTATTCCACTCTTTAATGCTCAATTTACCAAAAGAAAGCGATTCTTTTCCTTCAAATTCATTTTCTCCTAATCTCTGAGTTTTAGTTACATAATTGATTAGCCTACTTTTCTCAAGATCAAAATCTCGATCACCTTTAATGATAAACTGTGGTGCCGTTTTAATATTTTTAGAATAAGGTACATCGCCTACAACTGCTTTTTTAGCTAACACTTTTAAAAGAAATCTCATAAAAGCATTTGGTTTTGGATGAATATTATCATATGCCATTTCATACGTAACATTACAATGAGCCAACATCTGATCGACAGACATTTTACCCCAAAGAGGCTGTGAATCTGGCTTGAGCTGATTTATTCTATTGACAAATTGATCACAATCTTCTTTAAGAAAAACATTTTGCATAGTTTATGTATTTTTAGTGAGATGGAAAAGTGAAGTAAAAATATAAAATTTAGAGATTTATCTAAATTTTATGCAAAAAAAAAACTTCAATTAGCAAAAGCCAATTGAAGTTTTGTACTCAGAGCGGGACTTGAACCCGCACGAACATTGCTGTTCACTGGATTTTAAGTCCAGCGTGTCTACCAATTTCACCATCCGAGCATGATGTGGTACCTCCAGGGATCGAACCAGGGACACATGGATTTTCAGTCCATTGCTCTACCATCTGAGCTAAGGTACCATATTGCTTATATTTCTATAAGCAAAAGTTAGAATAAAAAACCCCGTCTTAAAACAGGGTTTTCAAAAGAAAGGCGACGACATACTCTCCCACAATGATGCAGTACCATCTGCGCAGGCGGGCTTAACTTCTCTGTTCGGGATGGGAAGAGGTGAGCCCCGC
>NZ_RPOC01000025.1:44568-44647 GCF_003946915.1 Flavobacterium ustbae | reverse complement strand
TCTGCGTAGATCTGCTCAGATCTTTTCAAATCTGCGTGAAATATCTATGGACACATTTTAAGTTCGCAAAGCTTTGGGT
>NZ_RPOC01000025.1:0-44468 GCF_003946915.1 Flavobacterium ustbae | reverse complement strand
AAAGCTGGCTGAAATGCTCGCAAAGTCACGAAGTCGCAAAGTTTGTTTCACGCAGATTCTGCAGATTTAAGCAGATCTAAAAGGATTTTTATAATAATCTGCGTAGATCTGCTCAGGTCTTTTCAAATCTGCGTGAAATATCTATGAACACATTTTAAGTTCGCAAAGCTTTAGGTAAAGCTGGCTGAAATGCTCGCAAAGTCACGAAGTCGCAAAGTTTGTTTCACGCAGATTCTGCAGATTTAAGCAGATCTAAAAGGATTTTTATAATAATCTGCGTAGATCTGATCAGATCTTTTCAAATCTGCGTGAAATATTTATGAACACATTTTAAGTTCGCAAAGCTTTGGGTAAAGCTGGCTGAAATGCTCGCAAAGTCACGAAAGTCGCGAAGTTTGTTTCACGCAGATTCTGCAGATTTAGGCAGATCTAAAAGGATTTTTATAATAATCTGCGTAGATCTGATCAGATCTTTTCAAATCTGCGTGAAATATCTATGAACACATTTTAAGTTCGCAAAGCTTTGGGCAAAGCTGGCTGAAATGCTCGCAAAGTCACGAAGTCGCAAAGTTTGTTTCACGCAGATTCTGCAGATTTAGGCAGATCTAAAAGGATTTTTATAATAATCTGCGTAGATCTGCTCAGATCTTTTCAAATCTGCGTGAAATATCTATGGACACATTTTAAGTTCGCAAAGCTTTGGGTAAAGCTGGCTGAAATGCTCGCAAAGTCACGAAAGTCGCGAAGTTTGTTTCACGTAGATTCTGCAGATTTAGGCAGATCTAAAAGGCTTTTAAATAATCTGCGTAGATCTGCTCAGATCTTTTCAAATCTGCGTGAAATATATTAGCTTTCTAAAAAGAACTTTGTGCCTTCGCGACTTTGCGCGATTAAAACTCTGCGTATTCTGCGTTAAAAAATAAGCACAAAGCTTTGCGAACTTTGCGTTTAAAATAAAAAAATCAGGTTTAGTATTGCTACTATTCCTGATTTTCTGAATTATAATTACCCTTTCTCTTTTATCATTTATCTTCTTCCTCTAAAGCCACCGCCGCCTCTAAAGCCGCCTCCGCCAAAGCCTCCTCCTCCGCCTCTTTGGACGTTTTGAAAGTGACGGCTTTGCGTTTCTCCTCGGTCTCTAGAAAAAGCAGAACGATCTAAATCGTGTGTTATGTCCGAATGTCCAGCTTCTCCAAGCGGTTTATCAGGATGTCCTAAAGTTTGATCTCCTTTCGGGAAATTATCTCTTTGGATTCCGTCACCAATTCTAGTTTCGCCACCTAAATTTTGGTTTGTTCTCGGCTGAATACGTTCTCCCGCCCCATTTGCTCCAAGTCCTTGATTCGGTTTATCGTGCTGAATTCTTTCTCCTGCTCCATCTGTACCAAGTCGCTGATTGCCTCTATTTTGAATTCCTTCTCCTGATTTTTTTGACGAACCTAAAGTTCCTGCCTGCGTCCAACCACCGTTTCCGTTGTTATAATGACTCCAGTTTCCGTTAGCATCTCTTTTGTACACATGTCCGTCGTGCCCTGCATAGAGATTGTTATTGGTATGAATAGTAGTTCCTCCGCCATGACGATGCGTAATTACACCTTCTTTTCCGCCAGAAGTCTCATAACCAATTGCAGTTCCTCGTCGCGTAGTAATATGCCCCGTCTGCGCCCATTGATTTCCGTTTGTAGCCGCAGAATGTCCCCATTGGGCATAGGCATTATGTCCTTGATTGGTTCTGGCATAATTTCCTGTCCACGGATTATAAGTGCTTGCCGCAGTACGGCCTCCATACCAGCCTTGCACACTTGCAGAACGTCCGTATCTTCCTGTTGCTGGATTATACCAAGCCGAAGTTCCTGCAGCACCATAAGGCCCATAAACGCGTCTTCCTGCTGCATAACCGCCAGTCCACGGATTGTAAACTGCTCCTCCTCCATATGCATAAGGCCAAGGTCGGTAAATTGGATACATTCCGCCGTAATACATATAAGGCGGATAATACCATCCTGTACCATACGTTAATATCGCACCAAATGTTGCGCCTATAATAAAAGCACCTAAATAACCCGCTGTCGAACTGCTTTCAACCGTTGTATCGGTCGTGGTCTGCGTTACATATGTCACATTGTATACAGGCGAACTTGGCGGAATTGTATAAATTTCTTTCGGAACAGAATCGGCTGTTTTCCAAGGTCCATTCGGACTAGTCGACATAAACCAAACGGCCTGAAAACATAAATAATACAAATCGCCTACTTTTACAATTTTCTCCTGAGTATTGCTTGCATATTGCATTTTAGTTCCTTCAATAGGTTTAAATTGAGGAGTTCCTCCATCATAAGTTACATTTACTTTTGCTTCGGCGTCCGATTTTTTCAAGATAGCAGTTGTTGGAACTTGAGATAACATTACAGCATCATTGGCTTCTTGCGTTCCAGGTACAGACGACAATACATTCGCACGTGGAGAATCTTTAGGTATTTTAGCAAAATCAGCAGGAAGGCTATTACTTGCGTACGTCCAAGGCCCTGTTAAGGCTTTAGATTTAAACCATCTTCCTGATAATAAAACATAATATTGCCCATCGGCTTCATCTGCAAAAACATCATTTTCGGTATTGTCAATATACATTAGTTTAGTTCCGTCAATTTTTACAAATTTCGGGTTTCCATTTACCGCAATCAATTCTGCTGGTTTATTGCTGTAGAAAACTTGTGGCGCTCCTCCAGAAGAAGGTGGCGGAATCATTTTAATTACATCATCAAAATTCTGTCCAGACGGCAAATTGCTAAAACCAGCGGGCAGTTTGGTCGTTTTTGTCCATTTGCCTTCAACACTTTTAGAAGTCAGCCAGATATTATCAACCAATAAATAATAATCTTTTCCTGCTTTATCAAAAAACAAATCCCAGTTGGTATTTACCACATATTGTATATCCGATTTATCAATAGGAACCAAAACAGGCTCGCCTTGCACAATAAGCAAAATCGACGGATTGGTGCTGTAAAAAATAGCAGGCGGATCATTTTTACCCGCAATTCCTTTAGCTGGGATTTTGTTATGGCTTAAATCGGCCAAAATGCGATCTACCGAAATAGGATCTCCGCTTTGAGGCAGTGTTTCTTTAAACAATTTTTCCATTTCAGGAACTTTCTTTTTGTCCAGAGCAGGAAAACGCACATCGGTTACCTGAAGATTTTTAATAAAAGCAGTTCGATTGTCCTTATCTACCAGTGTTTCAACCTTTATAGAAGCCACACCCAAAACCTGTTTCCCATCTTTTGGAGTCAGCGAAAAAGCCACACGAGCCATCAGTTCTTTAAAATCTTTCCAGTCGTCTACCTGAGGCTGATAATAAACCAGTTTTGTACCGTTATTTTCAGCTTCGCGAGGCCAGCCCCTGTCAGCGATCAATGCAGTGTCGGCACTATCAGATTTTTCCGTTTCTGTATTCAATTGATCTTTATCTTTTTTGCAGGAGAACAAAATGGTACTCAGACAAACTGCAATTAGTAGAAAAGCATTTCTCATAAATTTAAAAGTTAGATTATTCATTAAAAATTTATTCTTCCGGTCGTCTTATAAAATTGTTTTCTATAAAATTAAATTCATGGCATAAAAAAAACTAGTATTCAGTCGGTTACTTTGTTTCAGATTGTAATTTGAAACCAAATTGTGTGTAACTCCTCTTTTTTTTGTGCAGAATATTGATGTGCTATTGATATTTCTATACAGAAAATGTGACTTTACTAATTGCTCAGCGATCGAAGAAATGATCAAATGGAAAAATCTTATTGAAAGGAAATCATTCGGAATTCATAAAAAACCAATTATTTTCCTTTGACAAATTTCTAAATATAGCAGACAGACAAACTTAAAAAGTCCTTAAAAATATATTTTTCAAAAGTTTTTTATCCATAAAAACCTTATCTTACAGAACTGGAGCCGGTTCTGTTGGCCGTATCGGTATCTGCAATTAATTTTAAAAGCTAGCAAATGAAACACTTATTACAATGGACCATCATAATTCCGATTCTATCGTGGGCGCTGCTATTTACAGGATGGATTGAAAACAGCACTGTTTTTCAAATTATAGCAAGCATACTGCTTATTTTGAGCGTTATGTCAGCTGTTCATCATTCTGAAATTATTGCAGAACGTGTAGGAGAACCTTATGGAACTATTATTTTGGCTATTTCAATTACTGTAATTGAGGTTTCTATCATTATTTCGCTCATGCTTTCAGAAGGTACAAATGCTGTTTCTCTTGCGAGAGATACTGTTTACGCTGCAACAATGCTTATTCTAAACGGAATTATTGGTTTATGTCTTCTTATTGGAAGTCTCAAACATTACGAACAGAATTTTTCTACTTCTTCGGTAACGATTGGTTTGGTTTCTTTGATTTCTATTATTGTATTTACTTTAGTTTTTCCAACTTTTACAGAAAGTGTTCACGGTTCTTATTATTCAACACCACAACTTATTTTTGCTTCGATTGCTTGTTTGGTCATTTACGGTTCATTTTTATTTGCGCAAACCAAAGGCTATAGACAATATTTCTTAACTAATGGAGATGATGCAACCGAAAAATTGCATCCGATAGAAATTAACAATAAAACTTTTTATACCAGTTTAGTGTTTCTTCTTGTAAGTCTAGGAATCGTCGTTTTATTGGCAAAAACGCTATCACCTACTATAGAAACGATTATTGTAGGGTATAATCTTCCGAAATCTTTAGTTGGGGTAATTATTGCGATTATTATTTTATTGCCAGAAGCTATTGCCGCTATTATAGCCGCGCAGAAAAACAGACTGCAAACAAGCTTAAATTTGGCTCTAGGATCTGCCTTAGCCAGTATCGGATTAACAATTCCGAGTGTTGCTGCTGTCTGCATCGTTATGAAAATGCCTATTGTTTTAGGTCTCGACATTAAATCTATTGTATTATTGGCTTTGTCTGTTTTTACGGTTATGCTGTCTTTAAGCAAAGGCAAATCGAATATTGTGTATGGTGTTGTGCTTTTGGTGAATCTGTTTGCATTTATGTTTTTGATGATTTATCCTTAGCTCTAACATTTCTTTTTAAACACATAGAAACATAAATTTTATTCACTTCAAAAAAGAATAAAAAAAGAAACTCATTTCTAACACATAGCTACTATGTGAATTTATGTGAGTGAAACGCCTTATATGCAATCTAAATCTATGTTTCTATGTGTTAAATCATTCCGCTCAAAAAACTTTGTCAAAGTTTGAAACTTTGACAAAGTAGAACAAATTATATAAAACAAATCATAGATAAATTCGTTAATTGCCATTACTAGTATTATAACGATATAGCTTTATAAAGAGCTAAAAACAAACTAAATAAATGTATTTTCAACACATAAAAAAGTTTCACAATAAAGACCAAAAGTGAACTATTTTACTCCACCTTTTTCAGCATTTTTGCCTAACTTAGCGCTCTGCATTTTGAAATGTAAAAATTAAAACAACCATTGTTTTTCTGCAAAACATTGAACGAAAAAGCATTACTGTACTTTCTCTTACTTTTTTCTGCAAAAAACAGCTTTCTAATAATTTAGTTAATTAAAAACTATGAGCAAATTTGATTTTGGAATTGTAGGACTTGGTGTAATGGGCCGTAACCTACTTTTAAATATCGCCAGCAATAACTTCGCGGCTGCAGGTTTAGACTTAGACACCGAAAAGGTTAATTCTCTTCAACAAGAAGCCGATGCCAACCACACCATTGAAGCGACTACAGATGTAAAACATTTCGTTGAACTTATTCAGCAGCCAAGAGCGATTATGTTATTGGTTCCTGCGGGAAAACCTGTAGACAGCGCTATTGCTAGCTTACTGCCTCATTTAGATAAAGGAGACATTATTATTGACGGTGGAAACACTTATTTTACGGATACTGACAGAAGATTTTTAGAATTGTCTGAAAAGGGAATTCACTTCTTCGGAATGGGTATTTCGGGCGGTGAAAAAGGTGCAAGACGCGGACCAGCAATGATGCCGGGCGGCGATCAAAAAGCATACGAGAGACTTCGTCCTATTTTTGAAGCGATTGCGGCAAAAGTTGACGGAGAACCTTGCGTTGAATATCTTGGAAATGGTTCTGCTGGAAACTATGTAAAAATGGTTCATAACGGAATTGAATACGGAATCATGCAGTTAATTTCTGAGATTTATGATCTTATGAAAAGAGGTTATAATCTAGATGACGAAACGATTCAGAAAACTTTTGCTGAATGGAACGAAACGGATGATTTGAGATCGTATCTGATCGAAATCACTGGAAATATCTTAAAACAAAAAGACGAAGACGGAAGTCTTTTAATCAATAAAATTTCGGATTGGGCAAGATCTAAAGGTACAGGAAAATGGACTTCGCAAAACGCGATGGACTTACAAGTTCCGGTTCCAACAATCGACGCGGCAGTGAACATGCGCGATATGTCTAAAACTAAACCAGAAAGAATTGAAGCGGCTAAGAAATTAGTTTGGAATGCTAATGAAAGCAGTGTAAACGAAAGTGAAGCGATTGCGGCTCTAAAATCGGCTTTATACTTTTCTATTGTAGTGACTTACGCTCAAGGATTGGCTCAGCTTCACACAGCTTCTAAAGAATATAACTACGGATTAAACTTGGAAACGGTTGCTAAAATCTGGCGTGGCGGATGCATTATTCGTGCAACAATTTTAGAAGATTTTAGAAAAGCTTACGTTGCAAAAGCAGATTTACCAAACTTACTTTTAGACAGCGGAATTGCTTCAAAATTAACAGATAACCAAGCTGGAATGAGAGCTGTAATTCAGTTTGCTGTTCTGAAAGGATTACCAGTTGCAGGTTTAATGAATTCACTAGCTTATTTTGATGCTTACCGATCTGCTCAGTTACCAACCAATATGATTCAGGCACAACGTGATTATTTTGGAGCGCATACGTACGAGCGTATAGACAAAGAAGGCGTTTTCCATACACTATGGGCTGAATAAAAATACCAGAAAACAACACAACCACACAATGACTAAAAATAAAGTAAAGAATCCAACAATCATTGTTATTTTTGGAGGAACCGGAGATTTGGCAAAGAGAAAACTCTTTCCCGCTTTTCAAAATCTGTACCTTGACGGACGTATGTCTGAACAGTTCCAGATTATTGCTCTTGGAAGAGCAGAAAAAACCAATGAGGATTTTCGCAGTTATGTTTTAGAAAATCTAAACCTCTTTTCAAGAAAAAAAGGAATTGCTGACTCAGAAACAGAAAAATTCCTTTCGCATATCACGTATCACAGTCTTGATATTGACAAAGAGGAATCGTATATCGGGTTAAACGAAAAAATCAACAATTTTGATCTGGCTTTTGGCGAACGTGCCAACCGTCTTTTCTATCTTTCGATTACACCTTCTTTTATTTCCACAATTTCGAGTAATATCAAGAAGATTGGACTTGCGGCAAATCCGAAACAGGATCGTATTATTATCGAAAAACCTTTCGGTTACGATAAAGCTTCTGCAATTGAATTGAATGAAATGCTTTCACAGACTTTCAAAGAAGAACAGATTTATAGAATCGATCATTATTTAGGAAAAGAAACCGTTCAGAATATTTTGGCTTTCCGTTTTGGAAATTCGATGTTTGAGCCTTTATGGAGCCGTAATTTTATTGATTTCGTGCAAATTACCGTTGCAGAAGAAGTCGGCGTTGAAGAAAGAGGCGGATTCTACGAAGGTGTTGGTGCTTTGAAAGATATGATTCAGAATCACTTGCTTCAGATTTTATGTATGACGGCTATGGAAGCGCCTGCTTCTTTAAACGCTGATGACATTCGTAACAGGAAAGCAGATGTTTTAAAGTCAATTCGCCGTATCAAGCCAGAAGAAGTGTATCACTATATTGTGAGAGGTCAGTACGATGCTGGCGCAATAAAAGGCGTTCCGGTTCCGGGATACCGTCAAGACAAAGGCATTGCACCAGATTCTAATACAGAAACTTACGTAGCAATGAAAATCTATTTAGACAACTGGAGATGGCAGGGAATTCCGTTCTATTTGCGTTCAGGAAAAAGAATGGAAGAAAAACAGTCTTCGATTATAATTCAGTTTAAACCAGTGCCTCATTCTTCATTTTCTTATGGAAAAGAAGGCATGACACCAAACAGATTGATTATCAACATTCAGCCTTCTATGGACATTAAACTGCAGTTTATGACCAAAAAGCCAGGTTTGTCCATGTCTCTAAGACCTGCTGAAATGATTTTTGATTATTTCGCTTGTTCAACAATGTCACCAGAGGCCTACGAAACATTGATTGCAGATGCTTTATTAGGAGATCCTACTCTATTTATGCGTTGGGATCAGGTAGAAGAAGCCTGGGATGCAATTGATACGATTCAGCAAGTTTGGAAAACCGTTGCTCCAACCAATTTCCCAAATTACAAAGCAGGAAGCTGGGGACCTGAAGAAGCTGACGAATTGTTAGCGCGCCAAGGCCACAAATGGATTCCGAATACACAAACAAAAGAAGAAGTTTTAAATGATACAGATTTATAATAATACAGAACAAATTAATACTACAGCGGCAGATCTTTTTGTAGCAGTTGCAGAAAAAGCTATTGCTGCAAAAGGCAAATTTACAGCTGTTCTTACAGGAGGTTCTTCTCCTGCAGGAATTTATAAACTATTAGCATCCGATCACTACAAAAACAAAATTGACTGGAGTAAAGTGTATATTTTTTGGGGAGACGAAAGATGGGTTCCGCTTACTGATGATCTGAGTAATGCTAAAATGTCGTATTCAACCTTATTGAGCCACGTCCCTATTCCGCAGGAAAATATCTTCGAAATGTACAAAGACGGCGTTACGCCAGAAGAATATGCGGCAACTTACGAACAGACTATCAGAAAGATTCTGGGCGAAGAGGGAAAATTTGACCTGATTCTTTTAGGCATGGGCGACGACGGACACACGGCTTCTCTTTTCCCAGGCGAAGCAGTTTTAGAAGAACAAACCAAATGGGTTGACGCTTATTATTTAGCTCCACAGAAAATGTATCGCATCACGCTTACTGCACCATTAATCAACAAAGCAGAAAAAATTGTGGTTGTGGCTTTTGGAGAAAAGAAAATACATGCTTTGAAAGAAGTTACAAAAGGAGAATACAATCCGACTCTTTACCCAATGCAATTGATTAAACCAGTATCTGGCGAATTATTGTTTTTAGTAGACAAAGCTGCTGCGGGAACAAACTAAGAAATATTTTTATAATTATAGAAATTAAGGTTTATGCTGAAAAGTGTAAACCTTTTTTATTGTTGCAATTATAGTTTCACACAGATTTAAAAGATTGAAGCAGATTAAATTAGATAAATCAGCTAAATCTGCTAGATCTGCGGGAAACTCTTTCAGCCAAAGTTATGCGGAAAGTATAAGCATTTTTATCTTATTTTTTCTCTCGCAGATTTAGCAGATCTGGCAGATTAATTTTTAAAAAATCTGTGCTAATCTGCTTCAATCTTTCTAAAATCTGCGTGAAATAAAAAACACACAACACTGAAAAAAAAATATTTACAAAGAATATATTTCTTTTTATCTAAATTTGCATAATACCTCCTGTTCAAATCTATTGGCTATTCTCCCTTAACAGACTTTTATACGAATTATATAATTTCAAATCCAATTTTGCAATGAAATATAATTACTTCCTAATTGCTGTTTTTCTTCTTTTTGTTTGCTGCAAAGAAAAAAACACAAAACCCAAATCTGTTAAAGTTAATGCAACGCAAGGCTGCTACATTCCAAAAACGAATGACAAAGATTGGTATACACAAAATAAAAAAGCACCAAAATTTAAAGGACTTGATGGCATTTCGTTTAAAATTTCTACGAATAATCCAGAAGCGCAGAAATACTTCAGTCAGGGATTGATGCTGGCTTACGGTTTCAATCACGCCGAAGCCGCAAGATCATTTTACGAAGCCAGCCGTTTAGATCCGAACTGTGCTATGGCGCATTGGGGTTTTGCGTATGTTTTAGATCCGAATTATAATGGCGGAATGGAAGAAGATAATTTTCAGCGCGCTTATGATGCGGCTCAAAAAGCCAAAAAACTTGCTGCAAAATGCACGCCGAAAGAAATTGCTATGATTGATGCTTTGTCTGTACGTTACACAAAAAATCCCCCTGCAAACAGAAAACCTTTAGATACTGCTTATGCCGCTGCAATGAAAAAGGTACATCTCAAATTCTCTTCAGATCCTGATATTGGAACGCTTTACGCCGAATCTCTTATGAATCTTCATCCTTGGGATTTGTATGAAAAAGATACGGAGATTCCGAAAAAATGGACACCGCAAATATTAGCTATTTTAAACGAATTAATTAAAAAGAATCCGAAACATCCCAGTGCGCATCATTTTTTAGTTCACGCTGTAGAAGCTTCTGCACATCCAGAAAACGGACTCAAAAGTGCTAAATTGCTAGAAACATTGGTTCCGGGTTCGGGACATTTGGTACACATGCCTTCTCATATTTACATTCGCACAGGAGATTATCACGAAGGCACACTTTCCAATATTGAAGCCGTGAGAATTGATAGTCTTTACTCCACTACTTGTAATGCGCAAGGCGCTTATCCTCTAGCTTATTATCCGCATAACTATCATTTTTTAACGGCAACAGCAGCTTTAGAAGGAAATTCACAATTGGCTTGGAAATCGGCACTGACATTACAGCAACATATTTCGCCTAAAATTATGCGTGAAGCGGGCTGGGGAACTTTGCAGCATTATTATAGCATTCCGTATTATATAGCCGTAAAATTCTCAATGTGGGATAAGATTATGAAAATTCCACAACCTGAAAAAGATCTTGTTTATCCAAACTCAATCTGGCATTACGCCAAAGGAATGGCTTATCTTGGAAAAAAAGATATTGCTAATGCCGAAAAACAACTGGTTTTTCTTAACGAATTAGCCAAAGATCAAACTTTAAAAGAGATAACAATCTGGAATATCAACACTACGTACGATTTGGTTCAGATTGCCAATAACGTTCTCTCAGCAGGAATTGAAGCAAAAAAGAACAATTTAGATAAAGCAATTGCACTTTTAAACAAAGCATTAGAAATTGAAGATCGCTTAAATTACAACGAACCTCCCGATTGGTTTTTCTCTGTAAGACACTATTTAGGAGTCGTTTTGCTGAAAGCAGAAAAATATGCCGAAGCAGAAAAAATCTACAGACAAGATTTACAAACATTCCCAAAAAATGGCTTCGCCTTAATCGGACTTTACAATGCTCTATCTCAGCAGAAAAAAGAAAAAGAGGCTTTAAAAATTAAAACCTCTTTTGATGATTCTTGGCAATATGCGGATGTGAATATTGTGAGTTCTTCTAGTATTTTGGAGTGACAGCTTTTTACTTCTTTGATATCGCCACAATGCTTTATAAGAATATTTTTGCTGTATTAGAAACGATTGTTTGGTAATAAGGAATAAATCCTTTCTTTTTCAATGAATCTCGCTTTCTAATTGGCACATCATTTTCTAATATTTCTTTTGTCATCTTGAATTCAATTTTGAGTTCATTTTTTTTAAGTTTTTTTAAGTCATAACGATTAGTTGAAAAACATGTCTTAAAATTTAAAGAAAATGGTATGGTTACAACCCTTGAAGTCTTACTTTTTAAAAAAATAGCATTTTTTAAAGTTACATAATTTTTATAAAACTCATCAGATTTAATAAGCTCATCTTCTATACATTTGTTTTTTCTTGTTCCAATTGTTTTACTTACGAATCTCTCCCCTTTTAGTGACACTAATTTCCCATCATTATATATCAATGGTTTTAAAATCACACTTTTATTAAACTTTTCATTAAATGCAGAATAATTATAAGTTCTATTTGTATCAAGCGTGATATAATAATTTTTATGCGAATTATTTATTAGTCTAATATTTAACACTGAATCTTTCCCAGCATAAAAATCTTCTATGGCAAATTGAACATCGTCAACATTTTGCAATTTATTATCACAACTTATAAACAATAAACTAAAAAATAATATTATTAGTAATTTAAAATCCATTATTTACCTGTATTAAATGTTTGATAAGTCGAATTTAAGATTCCGTAACTTGGAGCCCCCCACGTTACGCAAAGTATTCACTTAATATCGTTGCGCAAATGTCTCCGACTTTGCGCTATTTTTCTTGACTTCTTAAACATTATCACTTCTAAAGTCTCTGACTTTAAACGATTCTAACTTGAGTTTATAAACAAATATTTATACCTATCTCAAAACCCAATACAAAAAACAGTCTCGCCTTTATTTACAGGCGGCGTACCAATTTTATACAAAATAATTCCAGTTGATGGTGATTTTACTTCCATTAAAACCTTTCCAAATTCGTCAGAAACAAAACCAATTTTATCGCCTTTTTTAATGTAATCTCCGCTTTTTAAAGTGCTATGAAAAATTCCGGAAATTTCTGCTTTTACATATCCCTGATTATCTAAATAAACAGCTGAAGGATTTTTTACAGAAGCTGTTCCGTTGCTATACATTTCCATGTAATTCAGCATATTATAAACTGCTTTTTTTATCAAATGCACCGATTCTGTCTGTACATTACCAAGTTTTCCGGCTTCGATGCTTAGCGCGGTTTTTCCGTTTTGTGAGGCTTGTTTAAACGCATATTTGGCAGGTTCTGTTTTCGTAATTGTGTACGGGTACGAAACAATATGATTAATTCCTGAAATCTCGGAAAGTTTAGCACTTAAAAGTGTCTTCTTTTCTTCTTCTGTATTGTTGTAATAGCAAACAAACGGAAGCAGATCTTCGTTGGCATCGCCTCCATGAATGTCTAGAAAAACATCTGATTGCGGAATAATCTCTTTGGTTATATAATTGGCAATCTGCTCTGTAATTGTCCCCGTTTCTGAACCTGGAAAAGCATTATTCAGGTTTTTATGATCTGCAGGATTTACAAATGGCGTTCTTCTATAAAACGACCCCACATTGGCGATTGGAACCACAACCAAAGTTCCATTTAATTTTTTCGGATCAATTTCTTTAAGTAATTCCTGCACGGCTGAAATTGGAGGATATTCATAACCGTGTATGCCAGCAATAATGGTAAAAACGGGCCCTTTTTCTTTTCCTGAGATAATAGTTACAGGCATATAATTATAAGGCGAGTCAGTTTTGAACTGAACCAAAGTATCTGTCCTTTTTCCGATATTTTCTTTTATGATTTTGTCTAGATTTTGTCCATAACCAATTATGGATAGCATTAGCATTAATTTTGTTCCGAAAAGCTTTAAGTGATTCACGCGGTATTATTTTTATTATAGGAAACAAAGTTCGTTTCCTTGCATTCTTGAAACGCAAAGATAAGGCTTTAACTAAAAAGAATCTCTAATATAAAAATTACACTAAAACAATTAGTCTATTCATTATGCTTGCAACTAATTCTCGACTAATTCAATATCCATGGTTTTAATCAAGCCTTCTTGAAAAGTATAAACGTGTTTCACCAATCCGTCAAACATCACATTTCCTTGCAAGTCTTTTACATTTTGATGAACTCGAACTTCAAGGCTTCCATTTTCTCTTTCGTCAAAACCAACTGGCTCTACTTTTGGATTAATCTCCGACCATTGCCTTGTCCAATATTGTCTTATTTCGTCGTGTCCAACAATGTATCCGCCTTCCCAAGCTTTAGACCATTGCACATCTTCCTGCATCGTAGCTAAACAATTATCGATATTTCTTTCGTTAAAAGCATTGTATGCTTTTGCGATTACTTCGTGAAATTGATTTGACATTTTGTAGTTTTAAATTATTGTACTAAGATAGTAATACTAACTTATTAATTAGAAAGTCAGTAAAAAATCAAAACCATAAAAACGAGCTCCAAATATTATCAAATTTTTAATTTTCATAGTTTTTAAAACAATTTTAAGAAACCTTACTTTTCAAATTACTATATTTGGCGCACTTTAAACAAAATAAATCCGCTTTTTAAGGAACAAAATTATAATTCCGTTGCACTGAATGAAATCTAAGAAGTTCATATATATCGTCTTATTATCGCTGCTTTGCTTTTTCAGAGGCACCGAGACTTATCAGCCGATTTATCACTTCAGCAACTGTATTACCTTAGATAGCGTTGCAGCAGACGATACTCAGATTTTTTCTTCCGATTGTTCTTCTACAAAAAATCTGGAAGTACATTATAAACTTAAAAAGAAAATAAAATCAAGAGCAACTACTTTAGAACAAAGTACGATCAAAGCTCCTTATTTTAGCAATTTAGTCAACTTTACACTTTACAAAAAAAGTTTAATATATGGTATAGCTTCTATATACCACATAGAAAGACATCCTCATCTTCATTTGTACCAGCTTTTCTAGGCTACAGGACTTAGTCGTTTTTATATTTCTAATTTTAGAACAATACCTCATTTGCTGATGCGATTGAGCAGTTATTGCTATAAAAACATTTTTTATTGCGGTACTTTTTCCAAAAACGAGTATTCGTAATCCTTTTATTTTCTAAATCCAAATTCATACTCCCTGTATTCACCAAGCAAGGGAGAATATCTATTTATTCAAAAATTCACCTAATGATGAGCATTTATAAAAATCCATTTCTTTTATGCACTTTGGCTTTATTCGTTTTAGTCTCGTGCGGAGATAAATTAAAAAAAGATTCTAACAACATAAAAACAGTACCTGTTTACAAGGTAACTTTAAAAGACACCATAGTTTCGAGCAAATTTGTTGCCGATGTGCATGCTAAAAACAATGTAGAAATTCACGTTCGTATTCCTGGTTTATTAGACAAAGTATACGTTAGCGAGGGACAAAAAGTAAAAAAAGGACAAGTTCTTTTCAAAATAAGTGACGTGGAGCTTCAAATTCAGCTTCTAAAGGCCGAAGCCGTTTACAAAAGCGCTAAAGCTGACTTAAGAATTGCAACTGTCGAATTGGAACAAGCACAAACGCTTTTCAATAAAAAAGTAATTGCAGACAAAGAATTAGAATTGTCTAAAGCAAAATATGAAGCCGCTTCTGCGAAAGTTGCCCATGCACTTGCAGAGAAAAAAGCAATAGATCAGCAGATTGGTTTTACCACAATCCGCGCGCCATTTGACGGAACTGTTGATAGAATTCCGTTTAAAGAAGGAAGTTTAGTTGAAAACGGTTCTTTACTGACAACTGTTTCTCAATTAGATGATGTGTATGCCTATTTCTCTATTCCAGAGAATACCTATTTCCAAATGATGGAAGACAAAACCTTAAACAAGCATGGAGATATTAAACTGGTATTGCCAAATGGAATGGTTTACGACCAAAAAGGAGAACTAAAAACGGCTGACGGAGAAATCGACAGGCAGACTGGTTCTATCCAATACAAAGCAAAATTTCACAATCCGCAAGGATTTATCAAACACGGAACTTCTGGAAAACTCATTATTTCAGAACCAAAAACCAATGCAATTTTAATTCCGCAGAAAGCTGTTTTTTCTATTCAAGACAAACAATATGTTTTTCGCGTGAACAAAGATGGAGTAGTTAAAATGACAAATGTTACAATTGAAACCACTCTAGATGATGTGTACATCTTAAATGACGGTCTAAAAAGCGACGACCTAATTGTACAAGAGGGTACACAATCATTGAGAGACGGCGATAAAATCAATATGAAACAAATATAGGTTTATCGACTTGTAAAACAGTTATTTAATTATTTATCTAAAAAATTTAAAATGATAGAGCTATTTATCAGAAGGAAAATATTGTCATTAATCATCTCGGTTATGATAGTCCTTTTGGGATTGCTGGCGTTGTTTCAGCTTCCCATCACCCAGTTCCCAGACATTGTACCACCGTCTGTAACCGTTACAGCAAAATATACAGGAGCAAATGCAGAGGTTTCGGCCAATGCCGTTGCCCTTCCGCTAGAAAGAGCCATAAATGGAGTTCCAGGAATGACGTATATGTCAACCGTAACTTCCAACGATGGTTTAACTTTAATTCAGGTTTTCTTTGAAGTAGGAACCGATCCCGATCTTGCCGCCGTAAACGTGCAAAACAGGGTAACGACAATTCTGGACGAACTTCCAGAAGAGGTTATTCGTGCTGGTGTTACGACCGAAAAAGAGGTAAACAGTATGTTGATGTACTTGAATATTACGAGTACCGACAAAACTCAGGATGAGCAGTTTATCTTCAACTTTACGGATATTAATATTCTTCAGGAATTAAAACGTATTGATGGTGTAGGTCGTGCCGAAATCATGGGGCAGAAAGAATATTCGATGCGTGTCTGGCTGGATCCAGAAAAGATGCTTTCGTATAATATTTCGGCTAATGAAGTGATTAATTCACTTCAAAAACAAAACATTTCTGCTGCACCCGGTAAAGTGGGTGAAGGTTCAGGACAAATGAACAATCAGCTTCAGTACGTAATTAAGTATGGGGGAAAATTCTTTGAACCAGAGCAGTATGAACAAATTCCGTTAAGATCTAATTCAGATGGAACAATTTTAAGATTAGTAGATATTTCTAAAATTGAATTTGGTGCGATGAGTTACGGAATGGTTTCTAAAACCGACGGAAAACCTTCTGCATCGATCATGTTGAAACAGCGTCCAGGTTCTAACGCTTCTGAAGTAATTGCAAGCGTAAAAGAAAAAATGGCCGAGCTGAAAGGATCTTCTTTCCCTCCAGGAATGGAATACAATATTGCGTATGACGTATCACGTTTCCTTGACGCTTCGATTCATGAAGTATTAAGAACTTTGGTAGAAGCCTTTATTTTAGTGGCATTTGTCGTTTTCCTTTTCCTTCAAGATTGGAGATCGACTTTGATTCCAGTTTTAGCGGTTCCTGTTGCGCTTATTGGTGCATTTACCTTTATGTCGATGATGGGATTCTCGATCAACTTATTGACGCTTTTCGCCTTAGTACTTTCGATCGGAATTGTGGTCGATAACGCGATTGTCGTTGTCGAAGCCGTTCACGTAAAAATATCCGAAGAACATATGTCACCAATGGACGCGACCATTAGTGCAATGAAAGAAATTACAGGTGCCGTTATTGCAATTACCATCGTAATGGCTGCAGTGTTTATTCCGGTAGCTTTCTTGAGCGGTCCGGTTGGAGTTTTCTACCGACAGTTCTCTTTAACGATGGCAATTAGTATCGTAATTTCAGGTATAAACGCTCTTACCCTTACTCCTGCCCTTTGTGCTATTATGCTGAAAGCGCACGACCCAAATAAAGAGAAAAAATCACTTTTAGACCGATTCTTCAACAGATTTAATCATTGGTTTGATAATATTACGTCAAAATACATCAAAGTATTAGTAAAATTTGCCGATCGAAACACGGTTACTGTTGGATTATTAGTGCTATTTTGTATCTTAACTTGGGGTACAACTCGATTTTTAGCATCTGGATTTATCCCAACAGAAGATCAGGGAATGGTGTATGTAAGTGTTACAACTCCGCAAGGAGCAACGGTAGAACGTACCGAAAAAGCTTTAGACGAAGTAACTAGAATTGCCAAAGGAATTCAAGGCGTTGATAATGTTACAACACTTGCCGGTTACAGCATTGTAACTGAAATCGCCGGAGCTTCGTACGGTATGGGAATGATCAATTTAAAAGATTGGAGCGAGCGTGATATTTCGGTAACCGAATTTATGGCCGAGCTTACAGAAAAAACAAAAAATATTAGCGATGCACAAATCGAGATTTTTGCTCCGCCAACCGTTCCTGGTTTTGGTAATACGAGTGGTTTCGAGCTTCGTTTATTGGACAAATCTGGAGGAAGCATTACCAATACCGATAAAGTAACGAAAGAATTTCTTAAAGAATTAAATGCTTCGCCAGAAATTCAGAACTCATTTTCGAGTTTTGATGCCACTTTCCCGCAATATTTAATTCATATCGATTACGATTTGGCGGCCAAAAAAGGCATTTCTGTAGACAATGCCATGAGTACTTTACAGACTATGTTAGGTTCTTTTTATGCGACCAATTTTATCCGTTTCTCTCAAATGTATAAAGTAATGGTTCAGGCAAGTCCGCAGTTTCGTCAAAATCCTGAAAGCATTTTGGATATGTATTTGAAAAATGATGCAGGCGAAATGGTTCCGTTTTCTACTTTCATTAGATTAGAAAGAGTTTACGGTCCAGAGGTTCTAACACGTTACAATATGTACATGTCGGCTATGATTAACGGTGAACCAGCTGAAGGTTATAGTTCAGGTGACGCGATTGCTGCTGTAGAAAGAATTGCTGCAGAAAAACTGCCAAGCCGTTTTGAATTGGAATGGTCTGGTATGACGCGTGAAGAGATTCTTTCGGGTAACCAAACGATATACATTTTTGGGCTGTGTATACTTTTTGTATACTTATTATTGGCCGCACAATACGAAAGTTTACTGCTTCCGTTCCCAGTATTGTTGAGTCTTCCAGTTGGAGTATTTGGGTCTTACCTAGCCCTTTTAATGGTCGGATTAGACAATAATATTTACGCGCAAGTAGCACTCGTCATGCTGATTGGTCTGCTCGCCAAAAATGCCATTCTGATTGTAGAATTTGCCATGGCGCAAAACAAACTCGGCCGAGATATTGTCGAAGCCGCTATTGAAGGAGCTAGACTACGTTTCCGTCCTATTTTGATGACTTCGTTCGCTTTCATTTCAGGATTGATTCCACTTTGTATTGCCTCTGGAGCGGGTGCAATTGGTAACCGTTCTATCGGAACAGCAGCTGCGGGAGGAATGTTAATCGGGACAGTATTTGGTCTTTTGATTATTCCTGGACTTTATATACTGTTTGCAAAATTGGAAAAACGAATGAGCAAATCTTAATGAGTTTTTATTTAAACACATAGAATCATAGGATATAGAAACCGTATAAAGGCGTTTCACTTAGTTTTAATTCACATAGCTACACTTTGTAAAAAACTTTGTAAAAGTTTGAAACTTTGACAAAGTTGATTGCGCAAAGCATGTGTAAAAAAATGATTTCAACGTTACAAACCCGACAGGTTTTAAAAACCTGTCGGGTTTAAAAACGCAAAGCTTTGACAAAGTTTATTCCACAAAGCTATGTGTTAGAAACGAGTTTCTTTCTAAACTCTTTTTGAGATAAAAAAATCTATGTTTCTATGTGTTTCAAAAAAATTTAGCAGACAAAACAAATAAATTGAAAAAATGAAAAACATACTAAATCAATATAAAAATACTGATGCGATAAGGACAACCAAAAGTGCCGTTATAATTACGGGAATTTTACTTTTGACTGCTTGTTCTGCACCAAAAGTCAGTGACAAATTAGACGCAGCAAAGCTTCCAGAAAATTTTGACACAAAAACAAAAGAAGCTGTAAGTGGGACTACGCCTTTTATTCCGTTAAAAACAGAAACTTTTTTCAAGGATGAGAAATTAGACGCATTGCTAAAAAAAGCAGTTGCCAAGAATCCTGATTATTTAATTATGCAAGAAAGAATTTTAATTGCCAATTCGCATTTAAAAGTGGCCAAACTGGCTCTTCTTCCTTCTTTAGATCTTGTGGCTGATGCTTCTGGAACGCACTACGGAAAATATACAATGGACGGAGTTGGTAATTATGACACTAATTTTTCTCAGAATATTACCGAAAGACAGAGAATTAACGAAGATGTTACACCTAACTTGTTTTTAGGAGCTAAAGTTTCTTGGGAAGCTGACATTTGGGGAAAATTGAGCAATCGTAAAAAAGCCGCGCAACAGCGATTTTTTGCTTCTCAGCAAGGAATGCGTTTGTTACAGACACGCCTTTTAGGAGATGTTGCCGATTTGTATTTCAAATTAATTGCTTTAGACAAACAAGCTGCCATTTACGATGATAACTTAAAAACGCAGGAAAGAGCATTAGATATCGTTTCTGCTCAAAGATCTGTTGGAAAAGCAACTGAATTGGCTGTACAACAATTTAATGCGCAAAACAGTAACATTCATGCAGAGGCTTCAGAGTTAAAACTAAGCATCGATCAGACCGAAAAAGCTTTATTGACACTTTTGGGCGAATACGGCGGAAAAATCGACAGAAGCGGTGATTTCTTGTCTGGACGTTTAGAAGTTTTAAACCAAAAAATAAGCGTAGATTCTATTATTCACAAAAGACCAGATGTATCTGAAGCGTATTTCGAATTATTGGCAAGTAACGCCGATGCAAAATCGGCGCGTGCGGCATTTTTCCCAACTGTAAATTTGGGCGGATATGCAGGTTTTAATTCGTTTTCGTTCAATACTTTATTTGATGCAGGATCGTTCGCTTGGCAATTATTGGGCGGATTGACAGCGCCTGTTTTCAACAAAGGTCAAATCAAACAGGATTTTTTTGTTTCAAATAAAAGACAGGAAATCTCATTTATTCAATATCAAAATACAGTTACAACAGCTTTTAACGAATTAAGTGCTTTACTGCACAGAAATCAAGCTTATCAAGATGTTTTAAAACATAAATTGGATGAAATTGACCATCTCGAAATTGCCGTAAATGTCTCAAATGATCTGTATTTGAGCGGTTATGCCAATTACTTGGAAATCATTAACGCGCAAAAAAATAAATTGGAGGCCGAACTGGACTTTGTAGACATCCAGCTTCGAAATGCAAACTCACAAGTATTGCTGTATAAAGCTCTAGGCGGAGGAATAAATTAGTTTATATGTTGGTCAAAAATCGCTTCTGTTTATAATAGCTCATCGCAGAGGTTGTTTTATATCCCATTTCTTAATCGAAATGGGATTTTTTTATTAAAATAACTCTCATTTCCCGTTTACTTTTTACCTTTATTCTAAAATACTAAAATTCCATTGATGGATATTTCCAAAATTCTTGACCTTATTTACGAACTTCCCGATCAATCCAAATTGGCGTTGCAAAATAATGTTTCCGAAATTGCTTTCCCGAAAGGGCATATTTTGTTAAAAGCTAACAAAATAGAATCGAATATTTATTTTATAAAAAAAGGATTGGTAAGAGCGTATGTGGAGCGAGATAATGAAGTTACTTTTTGGTTTGGAAAAGAAGGCGAAACTATTATTTCTATGAAGAGTTATGTAGAAGATCAGCCTGGATATGAAAACATTGAACTTTTGGAAGATTGCGAATTGTACGAACTCAAAACGGAAAACCTAAGAAAACTTTTTAATGAAGATGTGCATATAGCCAATTGGGGAAGAAAATTTGCAGAAAAAGAATTGATTAAAACCGAAGAACGTTTGATCTCCAAACAATTTAAAAATGCTTCTGAAAGATACTTAGAATTAATGAAAGATCATCCTGTACTGCTTCAAAGGGTACAATTAGGGCATATTGCTTCTTATTTGGGAATTACACAAGTCAGTTTGAGCAGAATACGTGCTGAGTTAAAATAACCAATTGAGAAATCTTCCTTCAATCCTACCTTTCAGATTATTTTAATCTTAGCAAATCTGCTTTAATCTGTGTAAATCTGCGTGAAAAATCTATACGCAAAAAATATTTCACGCTCCCGATAGCTATCGGGAATAAAAAATTTTAGCAGACTAAATTGGATTTTGCTATTGATTGAAACTGACTAAAATAATTTCATTTTTTATCATTTGTTAAATTATTTTAGATTTCCATAAAAGAACTTTGCACCATAAAATTTTAACTATATGAACTGGATTATCTTAATCATTGCAGGCTTGTTCGAAGTTGCCTTCGCCTCATGTCTCGGAAAAGCAAAAGAAACAACAGGAACCGAAATGTACTATTGGTATATTGGTTTCTTCATATCACTAACGGTTAGTATGCTGTTACTAATGAAAGCTACAGAAACGCTTCCGCTTGGAACTGCTTATGCTGTCTGGACTGGAATTGGAGCTGTCGGAACCGTTCTGGTCGGAATCTTTGTTTTTAAAGAACCTGCTGCTTTCTGGAGATTGTTCTTCTTAGCAACTCTAGTTGGTTCTATTGTTGGTTTAAAAGCGGTTTCGCACTAAAAATATATTTTTATTTCAGGTTTCAAGTTTCACGTTACTCAACTTAACTTGAAACTTTTAAAATTGTTACATTCAACTTTGTCAAAGTTAAAACCTTTGACAAAGTTTTTTTGTTTTTAAACACATAGAAACATAGATTATTCTCTCCAAAAAAAGGAAATTGAAAGAAACTAGTTTCTAACACATAGCTGTTGGCTTTTCAGAACTTTGACAAAGCTTATCCACTGCATATAGAACATAGCCCAAGGTTTCAACCTTGGGTACGTTAAGATCATAAATATCGTTATTGATATTCATTGCGTACCCAAGGTTGAAACCTTGGGCTATGTTTAAAAATTGGGAGTAATAATACAATTTCTATTCTCTATTCTCTATTCTCTATTCTCTATTCTCTATTCTCTATTCTCTATTCTCTATTTTCTATTTTCTATTTTCTATTTTCTATTTTCCTAATTATCTAATTCAAAAACAACTAATGCATTTTACGCATCACATGATAAAAAAATAGCATTTTATCACATTATTTCCTCTTCTATCTTTGTCAAAAATTAAAGCCTAAAATTAAAATGACATTCAGCCATTCCATTAAATCTTTTGACGAATTAACCAATCACGAAATGTACAATATGCTTCGTTTAAGAAGCGATGTTTTTGTTGTAGAGCAAAACTGCCCTTATCTTGATTTAGACAATAAAGACCAAAAAGGTTTTCATTTATTGTATTTTGTTGATAATGAATTAGCAGGCGTGACGCGTTTGCTTCCTTCTGGAATTTCTTATAATGAAATTTCTATTGGAAGAGTAGTTATTGCGCGAACTCACCGCGGATTGGGTTTAGGCAAAAAACTGATGGAAGCTTCTATAGCAGGCTGTGAAGAAAAGTTTGGAAAAGCACCAATCAGAATCAGTGCGCAATATCATTTATCTCAATTTTATCAATCGCTCGGATTTGCCGAACAAGGAGAAGTTTATGATGAAGACGGAATTCCGCATATCGAAATGTTACGTGCATAAGTTTAGGGAATAATCAGTTTCAAAACATTGGCCAACACAGGATTATGGTCTTCGGTTCTCCAATTAATGTACAAATCGGTTTCTAAAGGAAGTTTGATAAATCGGATTCCCGGAATCTCATGAAAAAGATACGAATCGGGTAAAATTCCAATTCCGAGCCCTTTTCGAACCAAAGCAATAATAGAAGAGCCAAATTCAGAATGAAGATATACTTCTGGAGCATTTTCTAAAGAATGGAATAACCTTCTGATGAGATCGCTGTAACTGCTTCCTTCATCATTAGTTGGCAAAATAAACTTTTGCGATCCAAGTGTTTCTTTCGTCAGATCTTCTGGAGTTTGATACGGATGATCTTCGGGAACCACAATAGCTAAATGATCGGTATAGATTTTTTTAGACTGAATATCTTTGGCATTATTAATATCTCTGGTTATGGCTAGATCTATTTTATAGTTACGGAGAAAATCCTGCTGGTTTTCGTAAAGAACTTGAACCAATTTGATTTTAAGTTTCGGAAAAGCATCAGAAATACGGGATAAAATATCGGGCATAAGAGAGGCCGAAATAGAATCAGGATGAGAAATGGTAATCGTACCGCTCTCCCCTAACTGAATCTGGCGGGCAGATTGATGAATAAATTCTAATTTACTCAATTCTACCTCCCATTTTTCTTTTAAGAATTGACCAGCCGCCGTAAGTTTGACATTGCGTTTATTCCGTTCAAAAAGTTGGACGCCAAGCTGATTCTCCAAAGATTGAATCTGACGACTAAGTGCTGATTGTGTAATATTCATTTTTCCGGCAGTATTCCAGAAATGAAGTTCGCGTGATAACGCTAGAAAATATTTAATCTGCTGTAAATCCATTGATGCAATTTACGCATTTATTAAGAATGAAAAAGAGCTTTTAATGCATTAAAGCTTAATTTTTTTAACACATAGAATCATAGGATATTGAACACGCAGATAGGCGTTTCACTTATTTAAAAAAACATAGCAAACTTGCAAACCTGTCAGGTTTTGTAACTAAAAATAAATACGATGAACAATCTAAAAATAACCAAAGCAGCAATTGATGACGTTTTAAAACTTCAATCGATTGGCAGACAAACTTTTTCTGAGACCTTTGCCGATGTAAACAGCGAAGAAAACATGAAAAAATATCTAGACGAAAGCTTTGCTACAGCAAAACTGAGTGCCGAATTAAATAATGCTTCTTCCTATTTTTATTTAGCCGTTTTAGATGAAAAAATCGTTGGCTATTTGAAATTGAATACAGGAAATGCCCAAACGGAAAAAGAAGATTTAAACGCCTTAGAAATTGAACGCATTTATGTAGCAAAGGAATTTCACGGCAAAAAAGTTGCGCAGACTTTGTACGCACAAGCAGAAAAAATCGCCGAAGAAATTAAAGCAAAATATATGTGGTTGGGCGTTTGGGAAAAGAATTTCAGAGCGGTAAGTTTCTATACTAAAAATGGTTTTGTGCAATTTGACACGCATATTTTTAGATTAGGAGACGACGAGCAAACCGATTTAATGATGAAAAAAACATTGCTTTAAAATACAATTTTCAAAATGGAAAAAAGACGGCTTTTATTGTTTTTATTAATTCTTGGAACAGCATTTTGGGGAGTTTCTTACTCGGTTACCAAAATGGCTATTGGCGATTATTCTCTTAATATCTTTTTATTTTATCGGTTCCTGCTGGCTGTAGCGGTACTGAGCATTGTTTTTTGGAAATACGTTAAAAATATCAATCGAGAAGCCATCAAAACAGGTTTTGTATTGGCGGTTCCTATGTTTTTGGGCATTCAGTTGCAGACTACTGCCCTCAAATATACAGATGCTTCGCAATGTTCTTTTATTGCAGGGCTGACGGTAATTATTATTCCGATGCTGAAATTAGCCGTTTATAGAACCAATACACCGCTAAAGATCTGGATTGCGGCTCTGACTGCTTTAACAGGATTATTTATTATTGCCATAACAGATAAATTTACCATAAATATTGGCGATTTATTTACGATTTCTGGCGCATTTGCCTTTGCCGTTTATCTGATTTCGGTCGAAAAACATTCGGCTGCTAAAAATCTTTTGTATTCTATCGTTCCAATGTTTGCTTTTTGTGCCTTATTTACTTTTTGTATTGCACTTACGGATTCGCAGGCGGTTTGGTTCCCTAAAAATGATACGTTTTGGCTTGGTGCCGTTTATTGCGGTTTGTTTTCTACGGCTTTTATGTATACGGTTTCCAATATTTCTCAGCGTTACTTATCTGCAGAACGTGTGGCGGTAATTTATTTGTTCGAACCAGTATTTGGTGCAATTGGAGCTTTCTTTATTTTGGGAGAAAATCTTTCTTGGCGCTTGCTTTTGGGAGGAACTTTGATTTTTTCGGCCACTATTATTTCAGAAGTGAATTTTAAAAGCCGAAAGATTAAAACTGTTGAATAAAAATCATATTTTCTTTCTCGCAGATTTTTTTAAAACATAGAAACATAGTTTACTGGACGTACCATAAGCTCCCAAAGTTAAAACTTTGGGCTATGTTCTATATGACATGTGAAAACTTTGTCAAAGTTCTAACGAAGAAATCGTCAACTACAGCTATGTGTTAGAAACTAGTTTCTTTCAACTTACTTTTCGAGAACAAAAAAATCTATGTTTCTATGTGTTTAAAAAAAATCTATTTTCTATTTTCTATTTTCTATTTTCTATTTTCTATTTTCTATAAAATAAAAAACTCTATCAATGTTTGTTCTGATAGAGTTTTTTTTGTCTTTTAGATTGGTAAAAGCTTGTCTTGGGGATCACAAGGAAAATAGACAATAATATCGGTACCTTTACCAGGTTTTCCTTGCGCATAAATATCTCCACCAATAGCCTGCATAATTTTTTTACACAAAGCAAGTCCTATTCCCGAACCTGTATATTGTTCTTGAGGATGGAGTTTGGTAAAGATTTTAAAAATCGATTTTTCATACTGGGCTTCAAAACCAATTCCGTTATCCGAAAAGCGAACCCAATGACAATAGACTTTAAAAAGATTGCTAATGATTACTGGTTCCTGAGAAGCCGTAATAGTAATTTTTGGCGTTCTCTCTGGAGAAGCATATTTTAAAGAATTCTGAATAATATTGGTAAACAGTTGTTTCATCAGAAAAACTACAGCATGAACCTCTGGTAGTTTTTGGTATTCTACTACAGCATTACTTTCTGCAATAGTTTCACTCATTTCCTTAAGAACAGCCTGCAGCGCTTCATTTAAATCTACAGTGTCCAATGTATCTCTGTTATTTTTTATACGAGTATATTTTAGAATATCTTCTAATAATCCGCTCATTCTATTGGCAGATTTTGAAACTCGTTCTAAAGAATTGGAAATCGATTCTGTAGAAATAACATCTAACTCAGAAAGCATTTTTGAAGTAATCAGCTGAATTTTACGCAAAGGTTCTTGCAAATCATGTGTACTAATCCAGTTGATATTTTCTAGTTCAGAATTTGTTTCTTTTAATATTTCGCTTTGGTTTCGGTACTTTTCTTCTTCTTCGCTCAACATAATCAGAATAAGCTGATTTTGTAGCGTATGAGCATACTGAGCTGCTGCATTAATTTCGTACGACCTCCAGATATTACTTTGATTGTTTACAATCTGTTTCCAAATATTAAATGAATTTCTAGGATGAAGCCCTTTATCGTCTTTTACAATGCTTTTTTCAGGATCTCCTCCCCAATGAATTTCAGATATAGTTTCTGGTCTATACCACACAATATGATCATTATTGCCAAGTGAGTGATAAATAATTCCAGCAAAATTTTCATCTGAAGCAAATTCTGGAAAATGATCGCTTATTTTATTGGTATAGAATACTTCAGTTGTATTCTTTTCAACAATCTTTTCAATTAATTTAAAAATTTGCTCATCAGATGGTGTCAAACCATTTTTATAGATTTTATTTCTAGAAATGATGGACACTCCTGCAGCATTAGCAATTTCTAATAGCTGTGGCGAACCAATTATAGTCTCTATCGATTTTTGTAAAATAGGCAAGTCTAATGCATTTAATTGCTCTAATGCCAAAATGGTTTTCTGAGCGCTTAAATATTCATCATTAGATTGTCTAATATCAATTTGAGAAGTTATAAACTGACCTTGAAGTTTGGCTGCCAATCTAATTTCTGGCGAAATATTTTTTTCAGAATAATGATGACAGGCTATTAAGCCCCACAATTTGTCATGATGAATAAGAGAAATTGTCAATGTTGCGCCAACTCCAATATTTTTTAGATATTCTACGTGAATTGGAGAAGTGCTTCTAAGAATTGAAAGGCTTAAATCGAGATTTTTTCCTTCCTTATCATCTACGGTATAAATTGGAACTGGTTCATAATTAATATCCACAATCAATCTAAGCTGATTTCTAATATACAATTCGCGCGCTTGAGCTGGAATATCGGTATGCGGATAATGCAGTCCTAAAAAAGGTTCCAAATCTTCTCGGCAATCTTCTGCAAATACTTCTCCATTATATTGCTCGTCAAAACGGTAAATCATTACACGGTCATAACCCGTTATTTCGCGCGTTCCCTTTGCCACAAGAGCGCATAAATCTTTAAGTGATTTAGTTTTATTCATCTGGCTTACAAACTGAATCGTCTGTTTATAAGCGTCAGCTAATTTCTCTCTATCAGCAAACAATAATTCGGCTTCGAGAATATATATAGTATTACTGAGATGGATATTAATTTGGAATAATTTTCCAAGTATTTCGATCTCAAGCGGAAAAGCATCCTGAACTTCGTCTCCAGTTATATAAGCTAATATTTCGTTCTGAGCGACAAAACCAAAAATTTCAGAAAAGGGTTTTCCTAACATCTGAGTGTGGGAAATATCAAAATAAACAGAAACATTTTCTGTGCAAAAATCTATTTTCCAAGATTGGGTTATACCAAGCAAAAATCCATGCGGCTGAATTTTTCCTGGAATGTGTATGGGTTCGTGTTCACAATTGGTCAAAGTAACCAAGTCACGATTAACAATGTCTTTTATTTTCATTTTCTACCTGCGGTCAAAATGCTTATATATGCTATCAAAAGCAAATACAGCGCCTTCTATAATTTCATCTCCACAATTATTTTCCTGTTCGTAAGTGGCTACGAAATTCAAAAATAATTTCCAAAAACTTCCTGTTCTATCTCCGTAACCATTAAAGTACGAAACGCCTTTATCTCCTGAAAGTTCAGGAAACTTAGAAACATTTTTCAGGATAAAGCGTCCTCCAAGTGTTGAACCTTCAACAACATATAAAATTCCCAATGCAAAAGGTGTTGAGATTTTTTCTGTTTGAAAAACTTTCTCCGAATTTATTTTTTTTGAATTTAAAAATAAAAGATCGTCTTCTATAAGATGTTTCTTTCTTCTTTGTTCCAAATCTTCAATTAATTCAGAAAAAAAAGGAAATATAAGTCCCTCTGTATCGTTGTGCACATCGTGCATTAAACTCAAATAATAACTGTAATCTTCTATTTTCATGTCTGGCGACATAATTGACATTGAGACTGGAAGCTCTTCTAATCTCCTATGAGAATCAGATGTTTGTGTTTTTAAATCACTAAGAAAATTAGAAGCAATACTAGAAGCTGAATCTATATTCATTTGTTGTACTATTATTTATCTACGAGAGTCAATTGGCAACTTCTCATTCACAAATTTAAAAAAAAAATAATAACAGTATGTTAAAACGTATTTCCAATAAAATTCAATTAATTTTCCATTAATTTTCAATCAGACAAATCTCAAAAACAGTTTTATTATTTTCATTTTTATGCGAAATATAGCCGCCGTGTGCTTCTATGATATTTTTAGATAAAGTCAATCCAATTCCAGCTCCTTCGGTTCTTGTAGTGTAAAAAGGAAGGAAAATTTTATCTTCAATTTCTTTTTCAATCCCTTTTCCGTTGTCGGTAATTCGAATAAAAATGCGGTTATTTTTGGCTTCTGCCGAAATCGAAATTTGTTTCAAAGCATTGTTTTCTACTGCATAAATCGAATTTGTAAATAAATTAATCAGCACTTGTTCTGTCTGTTGCGAGTCAATATTTATAAAATAATTTTGAGAAACGGTATTCATTACTTCAATATTATTTTTCTTAAAAAGCGGATTCATAATTAGAATACTGTTTTCAATCAGTTGCTGTAGATCTGCTTTTTCTTTTTTGGGAGACGGAAGCATGGCCAGCTTTCGATAACCTTCGACAAATTTCTGCAAATGATCGCTTCGTCTCAGCATCGTTTGCACGCTGTGTTTGATATCTTCTAAATCTTCTGTCGAAAGCGCATCTTGTTCTACCAAATCTTCAAGATTCTGGCAAATGGAACGAATTGGCGTTATAGAATTCAGTAATTCATGCGAAATCACTTTCATCAAATTAATCCACGCATCTTTTTCTTTTTTCTCAACCACATTCTGAATCGAATCTAACAGAACAATAAAATAATCCTGTCCAAAAATCTCGGTTCGCGAAGCCTGCAAAACAAATGTCTGTTTGCTCTGTTCATCTATACTGATTTCGATTGACGTTTTGATTTCATGAAAATCATCTTCTTCAATAATTTCGCATAATGCTGGCAATTGATTTTTAAGATATTTCCATTTTGAAACTTTCGATACATTAAAATGGCTCGAAAAATAGTCATTCATCAAAAAAATGCTCCAATCGGCTTCTTGTTTCTGCAAAATAACGACGCCCGATTCTATATTATTTAAAATAGAACGATAAATTATATCTCTCGTAACCTGTTCATTTTGTTTGCTTTTCAATGTTTCATACAAAGTAAACAAATCATTATAAGTGCTATTAAATTTGTGTTTCGAAAAATCGGAACTAAAATCATCCTGCAAAATCGAAGAAATGGTTTTATTGTAAACCAAAACTAGATTTCGAACATAAAAATACATTTCGCGCGCGAGCAGAAAAACCATGCAAAGGCCAAATATTCCGGTAAACAGCAAACCGATTCGAAAGAAATAAAGCGACAATTCAATTCCGACAACGATAAAAATCAGCCTCAGAAAAAGAAGTTTATAAGTTTGTAAAGTCCTCAACATATTAGCCAATATTGATATTAAATTTTTCTAAACGTCTGTACAGCGCACCTCTTGATAAGCCTAATTCTTCAGCCGTTTTGCTAATATTATTATTGTTTTTAAGAAGTGCTTTTTCAACCGCCGCTTTTTCGACAGAAGAAAGCTGAATATCATCTGGATTTTCGTCGTAAGGCGTTATGATTTCCAAATCCAAATCAGAAACGGTGATTGTGTTGTTTTCGCAAAGAATAACAGCGCGTTCAATCTTATTTTCCATTTCTCGAATGTTTCCATTCCAAGCGTGTTTTTCAATTTGTTCCAAGACTTTTTTATCAAAAGTAATTTCGTCTCGGCTGTATTTTTCAATCATTTTATCCAAAAGATATTCGGCAAGCGGAATTTTATCTCCATGTCTTTCTCTTAATGGAGGCAAAATAATTTCCATCGTGTTTATGCGATAATACAAGTCTTCGCGGAAGTTTTTGTCTGCAACTTCTAGTTTAAGATTCAAATTGGTTGCAGTAATAATACGCACATTCAAAGGTCTTGCTTTTGTTTCTCCCAATCTCGTAACTGTTTTCGTTTGAATAACCTGCAATAATTTTGATTGTAAATGAAGTGGAACATTTCCTATTTCGTCTAAGAAAATAGTTCCATTCTGCGACATTTCAAAACGTCCAGCAGTATCAGTTTTCGCGTCGGTAAAAGCACCTTTGGCGTAGCCAAACAATTCACTTTCGAAAATATTCGAGTTTAAAGAACCTAAATCGACCGCAACAAACGGCTGATTTTTCCTTTCGGATTGTGTGTGAATATGATGTGCGAGAACAAATTTTCCAGTTCCATTTTCACCCAAAATCAAAACATTAGCATCGGTCTTCGCTACTTTATCGGCTAGAGAATAGGCTTTTTTAATAATCTCAGAATTGCCAATAAAAAATTCATCTTTTATTTCGACTTCCTTATTTTTCTTCTGTTCTTTTCTCGCTTTATATACTGCTTGTTTTACAGATTCTAGGAGTTTTTTATTTTCCCAAGGTTTCAAAATATAATCAAAAGCGCCCGATTTTAAGCCTTCTACAGCTGTTTCTACTTTTCCAAAAGCCGTCATTAAAATCACAACTGTTTTTGGCGAAAGCGTTTTAATTTCTTTCAGCAGATATAAGCCTTCTCTCCCATCTTCAAAACCCAATCTATAATTCATGTCTAACAAAACGACATCGATGGCATTTTTCGACAATAATTCCACAATATTTTTCGGATTATTGAGCGTAAAAATGTTCTCAAAATACTTTTTCAAATAGACTTTTGATGCAAAAAGAATGTCTTCCTGATCGTCGATGATTAAAATTGAGGCGTTGGTCTTTTTCATTATTGTTCAGTTTTGGACGAAAGGTGTCCATTAATGGACAGTTCAATTTTATTTCGAAAAACAAACCCTTAAAAACAAGCCGTTTAGAAGGTTTAATTTATTGGCACGAAAATCACATTAGAACTTGTAAATCATTAATAATTAACAGCTTTCGGAAGTAAAAATAACAAAATAAATAGCGATTACACATTGTTAACATTTTAAAACCTAAAAAATAAAACAACTAAAATTATTCTTTTTTATGTCATCCAATTATCCAACAATTAAATCTAACTGGTTATCAAAATTTTATTTAAGTTTCCTCGCAATCGTAGGCGGAGTAAACGCTTTGCTTTTTGTGATACTACCAATTTTACCTTACCGCCTTACAAAGTTTATAAATACCACTGGAATGCTTGCTTTGCTATTCGCAATTCTATTCTCTCTTATATTTTCATTTTATTGGAATTACAAAGAAAAAAATAGAACCATAAATTCTGAGAAATACAAAACTATACTGATAACATTATTGCGTTTTTGGATTGCTTTTCATGTCTGCATTTTTGGTTTTGAAAAGATAATCGATGTTAATTTCTCCTTTTCTTATCATATAAATGATTCTTTAGCCAATACACTTACAGGTCAAGAACTTACTTGGAAATATTATGGATATTCATACGGACTTTCGGTTATAGTCGCAATACTGCAAATTGCTGGAGGTATTGCATTATTATTCAAACGATCTATTTTACTCGGATTATTGCTACTAATGCCCGTAATGTTCAATATTTTACTAATTAATCTATTTTATAATATTGGCCCAATTACTTGTTTTACTTCTATACTAATTATGTTGGGATTAACTTATTTGATATGGCAGTATAAAGAAAATATAATTGTTTTATTTCGTTCTCAGAGAATGATTTCTTCTATAATAAAAAGTAAAATATTGCGAGTTTTGGCGCGTGTTTTATGCATCATAATTCCTTGTCTTTTTGTACTTTATTATAGTCATCAAGTTCAGCTTTCTAAAAGATATTTTGGAAAATGGAAAGTAGAAAATATGTCTCGAAACGGTAAAATGATTCCTGAAAAAGCCTGGGAAAAAGATAGTTCTGCTTGGAAAACTATTTATATTGAAGAAAGAGAAAAGATTTTCTTCTGTCCGAATCCAAATATCTATGTCGACAGTGCCTCAATCTACATGAAATATCGCTTTGATGATGTAAAAAACACCTTTAAAGTGATTTCATATGAAAGAAACTTGCAAAATCCAGATACAATTCCTGTTCAAATTAATAATTTCGACAACAAATCGATGCAATGGAAAATGGTATTGTATAAAGACACAATCAGAATGCAATTAAAAAAAATCAAATAATAAATCATCAATCAAAAATTAAACAGTCAATTATGATTACCATTACAAAACTTTCAAAAGTATTTAGAACTGAAGAATTAGAAACCAGCGCCTTAAGCGAAATTTCGTTAACGATCAATCAAGGCGATTTTGTTTCTATTATGGGACCGTC
Organism: Flavobacterium ustbae; assembly: GCF_003946915.1. Taxonomy (GTDB): domain Bacteria; phylum Bacteroidota; class Bacteroidia; order Flavobacteriales; family Flavobacteriaceae; genus Flavobacterium; species Flavobacterium ustbae. Next base: position 11,428 of record NZ_RPOC01000025.1, on the reverse strand, counting down.
TGGAAGCGGAAAATCAACTTTGTTAAACATTATCGGACTTCTTGATAGTGCTTCGAGCGGAAGTTACAGGCTTCTTGAACAAGAAATGGTTGGTTTGAAAGAGAAACAAAAATCGCAAGCCAGAAAAGAAAACATCGGATTCGTCTTCCAGAATTTCAATTTAATTGATGAATTATCGGTTTTTGATAATATCGAACTGCCTTTAATCTACAATAATGTTCCTTCTGCCGAAAGAAAATCTCGTGTAAATGATATCGCTAAAATTCTAGGCATTGCACATCGATTGAAGCATTTTCCACAACAGCTTTCTGGCGGACAGCAGCAGCGTGTAGCCGTGGCAAGAGCTTTAATCAATAATCCGAAAATTATTCTAGCCGATGAGCCTACAGGAAATTTGGACAGTAGAAACGGAAATGAAGTAATGGAATTGCTAACCGATCTTCACGCCAGCGGATCGACGATCCTGATGGTAACGCACTCTGATTATGATGCATCTTTTTCTCAGAAAACCATTTTTATGAAAGATGGTGCTATTCTGTCTGAAAAAGTAAATCATAGAAATGTAGATGTTTTGGTAAATTCTAAGTACTAAAATCATGTTTAAAAATTGGACAAACATATTTATTTATCACATAAAGAATAACAAATTCTTTACTGTGCTAAACATATTAGGCTTAAGTATTGGAATTGCAGGTTTAATTTTTGCGATTCTATACTGGAACGACGAACATTCTTATAACGAATGGATTCCTGAAAATGAGAAAATGTTCATCGTTATGAATGATCTTGGAGAAGGAAATGTATGGGCAACAAACTCTGCTATTACAGCTCCAATTTTGAAATCAACCACATCTTACCTGGAAAATTATTGTTATTTCTATACTGCTTATTCAAAAGAAATCATACAATATAACGGCAAGACAGAATTGGTTGAAAAAATATTTTCGGCTCAAAATAGTTTCTTTTCGTTTTTTCCATTTGAATTTAAATACGGAAATGCAAAAAATGCATTGTCAAATCCTCAAAGTATTGTTCTTTCAGAAGAAACTGCTTACAGATTATTTAAGAATGAAAATCCGGTAGGTAAACAAGTAAGATATACTGAAAAAACATTTACAGTTCACGGCGTGTATCGATTAAATGAGAAATCGGCAGTGATGCCAAATGCCATTACAAACGAAATAAATGAAGACCTGAAAAGACTTAAAGATCACTGGGGCTTTAATTTTGGCTTGATTTTAAAACTAAAAAATCATCGTGATGCACCATTAATAGTCAAAAATCTGAATCAAATATTTCTTGAACGAAATTATAAAAAACAGGCCAGAAATGAAGGTATGACACTTGATGCCTTTATTAAAAAGTTTGGAGAACCAATAAAGGCAAAGGTACTTCCTCTTAAAAATTCAAGGCTTTACAAAGGAAACTATCCATTTCCTGACGGCACAGGAAATCTTCAGTTTTTACAAATATTGATGGGTTTATCAGCATTAATATTAGTCTTATCAATTGTAAACTACATTAATTTAGCCACCGCAAATGCCATAAAAAGAGCCAAAGAAGTTGGCGTCAGAAAAATTATTGGCGCTACTAAATCTCAAATTATTGCACAGTTTGTTTTTGAAACTTTTTTAATAACGCTCTTTTCTTGTTTGTTAGCACTTGTAATTGTTGAGATTTCATTACCGTTCTACAATCAGTTTTTAAACAAAAATTTAATATTACTTGGATCTCAATTTTATGTGCAACTGGTTCTAATCTTTTTACTTGTAATTATTGTTGCCGGAATTTTTCCAGCAGTTTACATCTCAAATTTTAAAGTTTTAAACGTTTTAAAAGGAAATTATTCGCGTAGTAAAAGCGGTATCTGGATTAGAAATAGCATGCTTGTACTACAATTTGCGATAGCCACATTTTTTATTATCGGATCTTTCATCGTTTACCAGCAAGTTAATTTTATGGTACAAAAAGAATTAGGTTTTAATGGCTCTCAGGTATTGAATATTGCTTTTAAAGAGAAAAATGGAAAAGGTCAATTTGAACGATATAAAGCCATTCAACAGGAAATGCAGAAAATAAAAGGCGTCGAGGCCGTTTCGGCTGGAGCCTTTTCTATTGGAGAAAGTGAAAATTCATGGGCTGGACTGCATTACAAAAATAATCCGGAAGTCATCATTCAGCAAATTGGTTTTGATTTTGGAATGCTTGAAATGTTGGATATCAAAGTAATAAAAGGAAGAGCACTTACAGATAAACTTGCTTCTGATACTATTTCTAATGTTTTGCTGAATGAAGCTGCTGCCAAGACCCTAAATGAAAAAAATCCTTTAAATAAGATAATAGACTGGCAAGGAGAAAAATACAGAGTTGTCGGAGTTGTAAATAACTTCCATTATTTTGGTTTAGAAAGCCAGATTAGCCCAATGATTTTATTTCATATCAATGCTCAGAAATGGACACAAAAAGAAATAAGGAATATTTCTGTAAAGCTTTCGCCAAAAGACATGGAAACCACGATTGCAGAACTTAAAAAATTCTGGTCTAAAAAAGTAGATTCTGAATATCCTTTTGAATATAATTTTGTAGATAAAAACTTTGCACGAACCTATAAAAAGTACGAAGATCAAAGAAACTTATTTGGTTTACTAAATGTTGTTGTGATCTTAATAGCCCTTTTCGGATTGTTTGCCCTCGCCTCTTTTTCTATGGAAAGAAGATTGCGCGAAATTGCCATTAGAAAAACACTTGGTGCCGAAACCAATATTTTGCTGAAAGAATTGTCTAAACAGTATGTGATTTTCTGTATAATCGGTTTTGTAACCGGAATTATTCCTGCTTATTTATTACTACACAAATGGCTCGAAAACTTTGCCTTTCGCATTGATATTCCAGCTTTACCATTTTTTATCGCTTTTCTTTCGCTATTATTTTTAACGCTTACGATTGTTTTAGCAAAAGCCTACCAAGTAACCAAAGTTGATGTTTTGAAATACTTGAAATATGAGTGATGTAGCTTTTTAACGCAAAATACGCAAAGTATTTTCTCAAAGATTAGATGTAGAGACGCACTGCAGTGCGTCTAACGTTTGTAATATAATTGCGTAAAGACGCAAAAGTTTTGTCTCAAAAATTGGATGTAGAGACGCACTGCAGTGCGTCTAACGTTTGCAATATAATCTCGCAAAGACGCAAAGTTTTGTTTCACGCAGATTTAAAAAAAGATTTAAGCAGATCTAAACAGATTTTTTAGATTTTATAATAATCTGTTTAGATCTGTAAAATCTGCGTGAAACCAATCTTATAAAAATTTACACATCTTCTCTATTCTCTATTCTCTATTTTCTATTCTCTATTTTCTATTTTCTATTTTCAAATTATCTAATTGACTAATTATCTAATTATCTAATTCTCTACTCCTTCTTAGTAAAACCCTTTCTAGTCATTTCTCCCCAACCTTTGGTTCCCATAATTTTTTCTTTGTAGCCAATTAAAGAAGCATAAACCGTAAGCGGATGAAAATAAAATGGTTCTATAAAAGCCGCCATCAACAATTTAAAAAAGTCGGCTTGTTTTGGGTATTTGTGATACGTTTTTTCTTCACTGTACAACGCGATAACCGAAAATAAAACGGCAAAGGAATACACAAAAAAGAGCAGTAAAAAGAAGAAATGCCAGTTTAACAATCCGAATACAATAAAGACCACAGTTATGACAAGGCCTATAAATTCGATTCCAGGCGCTAGAAACTCAAATAACGTCCAATACGGCACACTCAGCATTCCTAACAATTTGTATTTCGGATTCAGGAACATTCTGCGGTGAATACTTAAGGTTTCTATAGTTCCTCTCATCCATCGAGAACGCTGTTTTTTGAATATCTTAAAATCTTCTGGAGCTTCTGTCCAGCAAAGCGGATCTGGAATATAACTTACCGAATAAGGCAATTTGTTATCAAGCATATAGCGACGCATTCTCACGATAAGTTCCATATCTTCGCCAACTGTTTTAGTGCTGTAACCGCCAGAAAGTATCGCGATTTCTTTATCAAAAGCACCAAAAGCACCGCTGATTAGCAATAATCCGTCCAATTTTCCCCAAGCCATTCTTCCTAAAAGGAAAGCTCTCAAATATTCTAAAACCTGAATTCTTGATAGCATTACATCTGGAACATTCACTTCGACCAAACGTCCGTTCTTAATTATGCATTGATTGGCAATTCGAACTACTCCACCTGTTGCAATAATTCGGTTTCCGTAGGATTCTAAAAATGGTTTTGCCAATTTTAAAAGCGAATCTTTGTCTAAAATACAATCGACATCAATACAAACCACATACGGATTTTGAGCAATATTAAGTCCGACATTTAACGCATCGGCTTTGCCTCCATTTTCTTTGTCAACCACAATCAGTTTTTTGAAAGCCGCGTTTTTGGAAGTGTAAATTCCTCTAATTTTTTTGGTTTCAATTTTCGGATGAAAATCTAAATCGGTCAAAACAAGATCGTAAGTTTTGGTCAAGATTTCCATCGAATTGTCCTTACTTCCATCATTTACCACAATGACCTGATAGTTATTATAATTTAGCGAAAGCAATGATTTTACATTTTCTTCGATTGTCAAACCTTCGTTATAAGCAGGCGCAATAAGTGACAGTTTTGGCGCAAATTCGCTCGTTAAAAGCACATCATAATCAACAAAACTGTTGCGTTTAAGGTATCTTCTAAGCTCTTTTGTAGAAAGGTAAGCCAAGATTAAATAAGAAGACATGATTAGTATGGCGTACCCAAGTATAAGGAGTATATATACATCCAAAAACCATGTTATTTCTGTATTAAAAAAAGTCATTTTCTTATAAGATTATGCTGTTAACGTCTGTAAAATACTCTGTGCTTCGTATTTTATAATGGTATTGGTTGTCTGAGCAGCCAATTGTGCTACATGAGGAACTTTCTGTGATAATTTTAGTTCTTTAATGAGCTTTAATCCAAGCGTAATTACGGTTGTATTTTGAGACTCCAATAAATGTTCTATTCCTTCGGTATCGCCAACATCGTGTTTTTTGAAAGCGGCAATAATATTGAGTTGCATCCAATCGTCAATAGGGTCTGAATGTTCAACTAAATATTTGATGCTCTCAGTTCCCTCCAACTTTATGCAGGCGTTTAAGGCTACAATCTTTAATGTTTTCTTTCTGGCTTTAGAAAAAGTAATAATCAGATCAAATGCTTCACTGATATTAAACTCTGCCAATTCAGTAATTCCTTTACATTTTATTTCCCATTTCAGGCTTTTCAGTTTTTTGAAGGAATATTTTATGAGTCCAGAATCTTTATAAAACTGTTCGAGTTTTTGGGCATAAACACCTTCGTAATTCTTATGCAGATTGATAAGCGATTCGGTTAAAACTTCTCTAAAAAATGAAGTGTCAAAAAGCACTAGAAAATTTTTATCTTCTTTGATGCTGGAAAACGAAACATCTTCAAAAATAACAGCCGACATAACTTTGTCAATCATTGCGCTGTATTCTTTTCTCAGTCGTTCTCTTTTTATTTTCCTGTTCCTGCTGGCAACAATAGTAAGATACAGAACGAATGACGCAGCGACAAACACGTAAATGGAGAAAGTAAGAAAAGGCACTTCCCAACCACCGTTTTTATATAGTTCCCAGATTTCTGTCATCTTAAAAACGTTTCGTTACGATAAACTGCACATTAAATCTATTTCTGTATTCTCCTGGTACATATTCTTCGTATTCGTAAAGAAAAATAGGTCGTACAAAAAATGAATCGCCAAAACGGTGCTGATACTGGATTCCTGCGCGATAGGCTTTTAGAGGCTGTGTAAAACTATTGTATAGATACAAATATGGTACATTTCCGTATTGCAATTCCAATCTAATAAGACGTTCTTTTTCTTCGTTTACGCGCTGTACGCTTAAAACATGAGAAAACAATTCGTTAGAAACATCATAGTAAGGTCTGTATGCAAAACTATAAATTCCAGCATTGTAAGCAACCTGACCAGTAAGTAGCGCTATATCGTCGGTATCAAAATGCATAAATCTTGTTCCAAGAGAAAAATCAAATTTTTTCTGTGGTTTAAAATAGTATTCTAAGCCTACTTTTGCCATCGGAAATATTGTTTCTCCAGTAGAAAATCCAGCGTTTGCATACAAATAGCTTTTATTTGAAAAGGTCTGATAGAAATCAGTTTCAAATAACATTTGGGTATCATTGCTTATGTTTCCAATATTTGCCCTTCCGACAATTGCCGATTTACTGAATTTATGCGAATACTCTACATAGCCGTAATGAAACGGAGATTGCCCAGGATCTGATGTTGAAACATTGAGGTAAGAAGCCGAAACGGCATTTTTTGCCTTGCGCCCAATCAATGTGCGAATTCCTCTAAAAGCTTGTGTGCTATTATCAATAAACGTAGCTTTTTCTATTAAATCTAACGCTTCCTGATCTCGGTTTAGTTTTTCTAGACAGGTAACTTTAATCCACAAAACATCAACAGATTTTGGATCGATAGCAAGATATTTATCACAGTAAGAAATACATTTTTCATAATCTTCTGTCCAGAAATAAACATTTACAAGCGCCTGCAAAGCTTCTGGATTCGGATTATTGCGGTCTGCCATTGGAGACAGTATTTCTATAGCTTTTTTATAGTCTTTTTTCCAGCTGTAAATGCGTCCGGCATACGTCTGTATATCTTCATTTTCAGGATATTTGGCGCGCAAAGGTTCAATAAGCGATAGGGCTTTATCGTAATTTTCTTTTTCAACCTCGAGCTTCACAATTGCCAAAGTTTCGTCTATATTGATTTCTTGTGCAATTGCGACAGAAGAAATAAAAAATAGGAAAATAGAATAATAGATAAACTTCATTAGATTCTGGTTTTTAGCAGTTTATTAATTCTCACTAAAAGTACGGCCGGGCTTACAGGTTTGGCTATAAATTCATTTGCTCCAATGTCAAAAGAATCCAACTCGGTCTGTTCCACGCCCGAAGAAGTCAATATAATGACAGGAATATCAGATTTAAGATTCTCTCTAACGTGTTGCGTAATTTCCATTCCGCTCACGCCTGGCATGTTTATGTCGGTTAATATTAAATCGTAGTTTTCTTTTTCGATGGCTTCCAAAGCCTCTTTTCCATCAGAAAACTGGTCAACACTAAATCCTTTCGACTCTAAGAAAAAAGATAACGATTTGCGTAGGATATCATTATCTTCGGCTAAAATAATTCTCATTCTTTATTTTTTTATCTGGGGAAAACTTAAATTATAACGTCATTTATGGTAAAGCTATTGCTTATTTACCTTATATCATAACTCTTTTAAAATTTTAACGACTTCATCAATTCCAGAGCTGTAAATATTCATTTTATCTGCAGTTTCGGCTGTAAACTTTCCTTTTAACGCTTCTTCTTCAATAACAGTAAGACAGTCGCTCAAATCATTTAGCATAAAAATATCCATGCTTGATTTCATATTATGCGCCAGTTTTTTTACATTTTGATAATCGACATTTTTAAAAGCTTCTGCTAACTGTTCGGACTGATTCGGAATTTTTTCAACAAAAAGGTCAATCATATCTTTTCTAAACTCAGGATCTCCGCACGCCATTTCGTCCAAAAATGACATATCTATAATCCTTTTCTGCTGCATGTCTCCGCCTGGCTTCATTACCGTTTTTATGGCCTTTAAAAGAACCGATTGCTTAAAAGGTTTTGGCACATATGCATTCATTCCAACTTTATAACACAGCTCTTGTTCTCCCACTAGAGAATGCGCAGTCATGGCAATAATTGGAATATTCGAATTCATCTCACATCGAATATATTCTGTGGTTTGGTAACCATCTTTAACCGGCATTTGCAAGTCCATTAAAACCAAATCATATTCATTTTTCGATAAAAGTTCGATGCCTTCTTCTCCATTTTGCGCAATATCCAACTCAAATCCAAAATTATTAATTACGCTCTTTGCAAGCTTTTGGTTTAAAACATTGTCTTCGCAAAGCAAAATTTTAAGGTTTCCTAAATCATTTTTAGAAATAGTTTTTATCGCCATTTCTGCAGAATCTGTTTTTTTATACGAAAGAATAAAGAAAAACTCCGAACCACGGTTTACCTTACTTTTTACATGAACTTCTCCTTTTTGGAGTTCCACAAGCTGTTTTACAATATTAAGACCAAGTCCAGTACCGCCAAATTTTCGCGTTGTGCTTTCTTCGCCCTGCGTAAACCGTTCAAAAATAGTTCCGATTTTGTTCTCTGGTATTCCGACTCCAGTATCTTTCACAGAAAATTTAAGCGAATAACTTTCATCTGTTTCGTCTACTTTTTTTACAGAAACCGTTACTTCTCCTTCGCTTGTAAATTTAAGCGAATTCCCGATCAGGTTTACGAGTATCTGATTCAATCTTCCTTGATCGCCAATGACCATATCGGGCATTTCGGCATCTAGAAAGAGATTAAATTCGACATCTTTCTGTGCTTTTACTTTCAATAAATTATAGACATGTTTGAGTGTTTTCTTTAAATTAAATGGTTCTGATTCTATCGGTAAACTTCCTGATTCAATTTTAGAAAGATCCAAAATATCGTTTACAATAAGGAGTAAATTCTCGCCCGCAATCTGAACACTTTCGATATAATCGTGCTGTGTCTCGTTGAGTTCGCTTTGCGCTAATAAATCTGTAAAACCAATAATCGCATTTAAAGGCGTTCTAATTTCGTGGCTCATATTGGCCAAGAAACTGTCTCTTGCTAAAACTGCACGTTCCGCAATTTTTCGCTGTACATATAACTGTTTGTTTTTTGTACCTAATTCCAGCTGAGCGATAACGTGTTTGGCTATAATAGACAGTGCATTTCGCTGATTATCATTCAGTTCTTTCACCACATGATCAACGGCGCACAAAGTTCCAATATTGTAACCGTCTGGTGTTGTTAGTGGCACACCGGCATAAAATCGTACATTAAAACCGCCGGTAACATTTGGATCGTCTTTAAACGTTTCATTTTTATGTGTATCGTTAATTTCTACAATTTTGGTGTCTAAAATAGTGTAATTGCAAAAAGAAATTTCTCGAGGAACCTCAGAAACCCCTATTCCAATCTCAGATTTAAACCATTGTCTGTCTTCATCAATAAAAGAAATATGGGCAATTGGCACACCACAGATATACGAAACTAGTCTTGTAGCATCATCAAAAGCATCATCTGGAAGTGTATCAAGTATATTATAGCGTTTAAGGGCAGCTAAACGTTGAAGTTCGTTTTCTGGAATGGGGTAATTCTTATTCATTTTTAAGGCGGTAAAAGTGCATAAAGATAAGGCAAAATTAGTCTAAAGTCCTTATTTTTTTTAGTTCTTAGTACTTAGTTTTTTTTAGCACTTAGCTTTTAGTACTTAGTCCTTAGCTCTTTTAGCTTTGTGTATTGTACTTTGCGCTATGTACTTTATACTCTGCGCTAAGTACTATTGACTAAGGACTAAAAACTAAGTACTAAAAGCTAAGGACTAAAAGCTAAGAACTAAAGCCCTAAAATCCTATTAAGCTCAAGTGTCGTATCTCCATCTGAAAGTGCTTTTGGAGCTTTGGCTAATTTTTCGGCTAAAAATTTAGTGGTTATAGGTTTTAGATTCTTAAACAGTCCGATTCTATTTAGTGCTTTAATAATATTCACAGAAATCTTTTCGCCCCAGCGATCTGAATTTTCGCGAATAAGCGGTCCAGGCCTGAAAATGATATATTGCGAAAAATGAAGACCTTGTAGATAATCTTCTAATTTTCCTTTCATCATCGAATAAAATACACTGCTTTTCGCTGAAGCGCCATACGATGAAACCAAAACCAAAGAATGCACATTATTTTGTCTGGCAACAGAGGCAAATGAAGCTGGAATATCAAAATCGATTTTCCATTGCTTTTCTTTTGAGCCTGCGTCTTTTAAAGTTGTTCCGATACAGGAAAAAAGGACATCTCCTGCAATTAAATCCTGAAACGAATTCACATCTGAAAAATCAACAATATGTTCTGTGAGTTTTGGATGGGATTTTCCTGTCGAACGTCTTACAAAGATGGAAACCGCTTCGTAATCATTGCTTTCTAAAAGCAAATTAACCAACTCTTTTCCCGTCGCGCCTGTTGCTCCAATAACTAATGCTTTCATGATTCATGGATTTTAATAGTAAATATAATTCTTTTGTTTTAAATAATTTTTTAATAAAAGCTACTGATAGTTATGATCTCCAAAATCTGCTAGATCTGCGAGAATAATTTTCTCCCGCAGATCTAGAAGATTGTTCGTTTTATTTAATTAATTATGGGATAAAAAAAAAACTCTTTACTATAAAAGCAAAGAATTTATAGCATATAATTCCCACCACAGATATGTAACCCCGAAGGGTCATACTCAAATTGCTACATAAAATCTATAAATATTTGAATGCTTGGATTCTTTAATTACCCCAACTTGTTATTTTTTAGAAAAAAATAACACTTTATAAGACAATAATTACTTTTATAAAATGTTTATATATAAAAGATTATGATGCATCTAATCTGTAAAACAATACCCTCAAGATTAATTTAAAAGAAAACATGAAAAAAATATTTTTGATACTTGCCTTTACCTCTTTTTCACTGCACAGTTTTGCTCAGGAATTGGATAATAAATTCAAAAAAATTCCCACCAAAGAACCAGCTGCAAAAGAAACTATTCCGCCAAAAGAAGAAGCTCCAAAGGAAAATCCGCCTGCGCCAATAGAAAAACCAGCGCCACTTCAGGTTAATCCAGACGAACTATTTAAAGACACCAACCTTTACAAACCAGAAGCAAACGTTGAAGGTATTTTCTATAGAAGAAATCAGTTTCTAGGAAATATCAACACAACAGCCGCGACTTCTACGGTTATGTACCGTGATGCCGCTTTTGTAGACGGCGATAAAGTAAAAGTATATTTAAACGATAAAGTAATTGAACCTGAAGTTTTATTAAACGGCGATTTTAAAAGTGTAAAAATCAACTTAGTAAAAGGAATTAATAAAATTGATATTGAAGCCTTAAACGAAGGTTTTGCTTCTCCAAATACAGCCGAATTCAAAGTTTATGATGACAAAGGCCAAGTTATTTCGTCAAGCGAATGGAATGTTGGTACGGGCTACAAAGCTGTTATTGTATTAGTTAAAGAATAAATTTCCCGACGACAAATCGTTTAAAATCATAAAAAACAATTAAAACTGCTGACTTCAGCAGTTTTTTTCTTGTATATATGTAGTTAACTACGTAGTTTTGTACATAATTTTAGATTTTAGATTTTAGATTTTAGATTTTAGATTTTAGATTTTAGATTTTAGATTTTAGATTTTAGATTTTAGATTTTAGATTTTAGATTTTAGATTTTAGATT
>NZ_RPOC01000024.1 GCF_003946915.1 Flavobacterium ustbae | reverse complement strand
AATAACGAAAGAATTAAATCAAATCTAAACAAAATGAGCCCGATAAAATATCGAGCTCATTATTATCAAACTTAATTATAAATTTGTCTAAACTTTTGGGTGCAGTCTATTTCAAGAATCGGCTTTTTATATGATAAGTTTCTAAACTTGAAACTTTAAACCTGAAACAAACAATTAACCTAAGAAGGGATATCTGTAATCTTCTGGAGTTACAAAAGTTTCTTTAATAGTTCTTGGAGAAGCCCAACGTAACAAGTTCAATGCAGAACCCGCTTTATCGTTAGTTCCAGAAGCTCTTGCTCCACCAAATGGCTGCATTCCTACAACCGCTCCAGTTGGTTTGTCGTTGATATAGAAGTTACCAGCTGAATTTTGTAATTTAGTTGTAGCTACCTCAATAGCATAACGGTCTTGGCTAAACACAGCTCCTGTTAAAGCGTACTCAGAAGTAGTATCAACTAATTCAAGAGTTTCTTCCCATTTTGCATCTTCATAAACATAAATAGTAATAACTGGTCCAAACAACTCAGTTTCCATTGTAGTATATTTTGGATTTGTTGTTACAATAACCGTTGGCTCAATAAAGTAACCTTTAGATTTATCGTAATTTCCTCCAACGATGATTTCTGCGTCAGCATCTTTTTTAGCTTGATCGATATAACTTGCTAATTTGTCAAAAGAACCTTCGTGAATAACTGCTGTAATAAAGTTTCCAAAATCTTCTGGAGAACCCATTTTCATAGATTTTACATCAGCAATTAATTGTTCTTTTACAGCTGGCCATAAACTTTGTGGAATATAAGCTCTAGATGCTGCAGAACATTTTTGTCCTTGGAATTCAAATGCACCACGAGTAATTCCTGTAACCACTTGTTTTACGTTTGCGCTTGGGTGAGCAATGATAAAATCTTTACCACCAGTTTCTCCAACGATTCTTGGGTATGTTTTATAATTGTGGATGTTTGCACCAATTTTAGCCCAAATATCTTTAAATACGTGAGTAGATCCTGTAAAGTGAACACCAGCAAAATCACGGCTAGCTAAAACAGTATCTGTAATCATTAAAGCATCTCCAAAAACTACGTTGATAACTCCGTCTGGAACTCCAGCTTCTTTGAAAACGTCTAAAATAATTTTTGTTGAGAATACTTGACTATCACTTGGTTTCCAAACCACAACGTTACCCATCATAGCAGCACTTGCAGGAAGGTTCGCAGCAATAGCAGTAAAGTTGAATGGAGTAATAGCGTAAACAAAACCTTCTAATGGTCTGTATTCAACACGGTTCCAAACTGTAGAATCTGATTTTGGCTGATCGTTGTAGATTTGAGTCATAAACTCAACATTGTAACGTAAAAAGTCGATTAACTCGCAAGAAGCATCGATTTCTGCCTGGTGAATATTTTTAGACTGACCAATCATTGTAGCCGCGTTAATACGAGCTCTGTATGGTCCTGCGATAAGTTCAGCAGCTTTTAAGAAAATAGCAGCACGCTGTTCCCAAGCCATGTTTGCCCATGCTTTTCTTGATTCAAGAGCATTTGCAATCGCTTTTTCAATATGTTGTTTTTCAGCCAAATGATATTTTCCAACTACGTGCTGGTGATCATGAGGAGCTGTAATGTTTCTTGTGTTTCCAGTTCTAATTTCTTCGCTTCCAATATGTAAAGGAACGTCAATTTGAGAATTCCACATTGTGGTATAAGCAGCCTGAACAGCAGCTTTTTCTGGTGAGTTTGGTGCGTAGCTTTTTACAGGCTCGTTTACCGCTTTTGGTACATGAAAAAATCCTTTAAGCATGTTATTTAAAATTTGTGAATTAGACAATTTAAAGTCAGACGATTTGTTTTGTTACGAATAATCTAACGCTGCACAAAAGTACAAAGGATAAATTAATAAATTGACAAATTTATGATTAAGATAACGATAAAAGCTATAGATGTAAATTATATCTTAATTTAATGCAAAAGGAGCACACATTCTAAAAGTAGGAACAATTACTTTGAATGTTTTTGTAGTAGTAAAATTGATCATATTAAAATGACCTTTCATTGCCCCGTAAGGCGATGATAATAAACAGCCAGAACTGTAAGTGTGGTTTTCGCCAGGTTTTAAAACTGGTTTTTTACCAATTACACCTTCGCCATCTACCACTTCTAAATCATTTAGTGAATCAAAAATTTCCCAGTGACGCGAAGTTAACTGTACAGAATCTTTACTGTGATTTTCGATGGTAACTACATAACTAAAAGCAAAATGGATCTTGTAGTTTTTGAAGTATGTACCTTCAAAACTAGTCAAAACAGATATTTTTATGCCTCGTGTAATTTGAGAAACCATACTAACGCCGTATATATGTGAGTGTTATAGTGGCAAAGCTACAAAAAAAAATCATTTAAACTAAAACCTTAACATTGTTTTAATTGACTATATTGATAGAGTTTGCATTTCCTTTTCCAATTACACGCTGATAACGGTCGGTCGCCTCTTTATAATATACCAAAATGGTGTACTCGTTTTCCGTTTGATAAAAGTTTCCGTCAATAGCATTTTCAAAATCTATAGCGCCTTTTTTGTCTGCAACAGTATATTGAAAATTGGTAAAACCTTGCTTGATCATGATAGCTTTTTCAAAAACGCCTTTGTCATTATTGTAGTCCATTTTATATTCTGGCGAAATACTATAATTATTAAACATTCCAGTAATATAAATGTCTTTATTCATTCTAAAAGCAGGAGCAGAAAGACTAAAATAAACCCAAGCATAATCGGCTTCGATATCATTATTAGAGCCGTTAATATTCTTCACCACAAAGTTCCCGTTTACATCTTCATACAAAGTGTAAATTTGGTTTCCTCTTGCTGCATTCGTATATAAAAAAGCATTGTAGATATCATTGTTAGATCCTATTTTAGCCACATTATTGCTGGCCGCGCGAATGTCTTTGTTTTCAAAATACAAAAACTCGTTTCCGCCCCAAAACTGGGTTTCTTTATCATATTTATAAATCAGCTGATTGCCTATTGTGTATTGCGGGACAATATTTTTTATTTCGGTATGAAAGTTTCCGTTTTGCAGTAAAACAACTTTTACATTTTGTAATGGAGTTTGAAAAGCAATATCGTTAGACAAAATGGTGAATTCAAGATTCTGTTTGTAATCAATGTTACTGAGGTTTCGGCTTCTTTTTACCTGAGCTCCAACCGTACAATGACTTTCAAACAAAATAAATTTTCTCGAAAAAACAACTTCTCTGTCTTCGTTCAGAATTTTAAGCATGTAATTTCCTGAAAGGCGTAATTGCTGCGTAAACTGGTTAGGAAAAGAAAGTCTGTAATGCGTATAAACTTGCAAGGTGTTGAACGAATTAGAAAAATCTGTAATTCTCTGATTGTCCATACCTAATACATAGTCTGTTTTTGGAATCTCTGTTGGAATCCAGTTGTAATCGCAATGAATGATTTCAAAATAATAATTGGCTTCATTGCCAAATAAATCATCAAATTGAAACGAAAAAGAAGCTCCTAATTCGAAAATTGGAACAACATTACTGCCATTCTGAATAAAAGAAACAGTTTTGATATTATAAGGAGGGTCAATTTCTTTTTCTTGCGCTTTTGCTAAAGTGAAAATAAAAAGGAAAATAAAGCTTGTATATAAAAATTTTGGCATCGTATTTCGTTGTAAGATTTGTAAATATAACAATTTTATACAACGAAAAAGATGCCAATCTATTGGGTTTAACAATTAAGAACCTAAAATATATTCTAAGTTGCCTTCGATTTCATCATTAATATAACTTTCTTCCAAAAGAGAGTCAGACAATAATTTTTTGTTTTCCTGCAGTTTGATAATTTTTTCCTCAACAGTATTTTTAGAAATAAATCGGATTACGTTTACTTTGTTTAGCTGACCAATTCTATGCGCCCGCCCAACACCTTGTTTTTCTGCGAAAGGATTCCACCAAGGGTCCAAAAATAAAACATACGAAGCTTTTGTAATATTTAAACCAACACCTCCCGCTTTTAACGAAATAAAGAATAACAACGGATTTTCTTTTTCTTGAAATACCTTTACCTGCTGTTCTCTTTTTTCTGAAGGAGTTTCGCCAGTGATTTCGCAAAAATCTATTTTATTTTCCTTGCACCAATTGGTGTAGAAATTCAAATTGGTTACAAACGAACTGAAAATAATTACTTTTTGTTTTGCTTTTACTAAATTTTCTAAATAATTAGTAACCGTGATAAATTTTCCAGAATCAATTTCAGATTCCTGATCCACCATTTTTGGGTGATTACTCAATTGACGAAGCTTCATTAAAGTATTGATAATGCTGATTTTATCTGGAGATCCGTCAGTTTTAAGCAGGAAATTACGAGCTTTAGATTTTTCTTTCTCGTATAATTTTTCCTGTTCAGGATCCATGTCACAATAGTAAATCTGTTCTGTCAACTCTGGCAGATCTTTTAAAACCTGTTCTTTGGTTCGTCTTAAAATATAAGGTTGGATGAGGTTTTTTAATTCTGCCAAAACTTCTTCGTTTTGCTTTTTCTCAATCGGATTTTTGAAATTTTCCATAAAGAAAGCATAACTGCCTAAAATATCCGGATTGATAAACTGCATTTGTGACCATAAATCGTCAAGCGAATTTTCGATCGGCGTTCCACTCAAGGCAATTTTATGTCCCGTGCTAATTTTATTTATGGCTTTAAAAATTTTAGAATTTTTGTTTTTGATATATTGGCTTTCGTCCAAAATCAAATAACGGAAATCGTATTTTTCTAAAATTGAAATATCGCGATGAATGATACTATAGCTCGTAAAAATCAAATCGGTCGAATTGATTCTGCTGGCTAAAGATTTTCTATCGTTTCCAACATATTGCATTTTAGAAAAGTGCGGTGTGAATTTTCCGGCTTCGTTGTACCAGTTAAAAACTAGCGAAGAAGGCAAAACAATTAAAGCTTTTAATGGTTCTCTTTCTACGGTTGTTTCGTTCGAAAATAAATCAAAATTGGTTGTTTTGGTTGTAAAACCTAACTGCTCTTGAACAGAAACTAAAACAGATAAAGTCTGCAGTGTTTTTCCAAGTCCCATGTCGTCGGCAAGACACGCGCCCATGTTGGAATTAAAATGTCCTAAAAGCCATTTTACGCCATCAATTTGGTACGGTCTTAAAGTTGCTTTTATCAAATCGGAAGCGGTAAATTCTGCCTGATGAATCTGATCTAAATCATTATCGATTTCTGAAATTCCGTCTAAAGCGGTAAAGTTGCTTTTTCGCAAAAGCAATACACCATTTTCTGTTTTGGCCAATTTTGCCAGAGAACCATATTTGCTAAACCACTCAAGCGGAATCAAAAAGTAGTTTCCATCAGGCAAAGGGAAAAGTCTTTCTTTGCTTTTTATGTTTGGAATAATTTCGCTGAAATTGATTTTATAAGAGTCAACTGTAATAATTATTTTAATATCGAACCAGTCTCCAGTTGTTTCTTTTGAAGCAGAAATAGTATGATTTCCAGTAATAATTTCTTTGCTTTCCAGTTTTAGATTTTCAATTGTAAAACCTAAATCTTTTAGTTTTTCTTTTTGATCAATAATGAATTGGATATTGATATAAGGATCGGAATTCTCGGCTTCAGAATTTAATCCAAACAATTCGTTTTTGATTTTTTCTAAACCAATTTCAGAAAGTTTTTCAATATATAAATTTTCATCAGTACAGCGTTTAAACTGAATAATTCGAGGTTCATTGGCAACGCTGAAATCTACAAAAGAATGTGCTTTTTTTGTTTTGCTTCCGTCAAAAAGATAGCCATTATAATCAAAATAAAGATTGAGATAATAACAGTTTTTAAAGAAATCAAATATTGGCTGAATCGTGCATGAAACGATTTGGTCGCGAAGCTCTATTTCAAAACCATTCGCCTCAATGTCAATTTTTTTAGCTATTTCTGGAATGAAATTTTTAAAATAGTCATCGACCAATTTTGAAGGGATTTCGATTGATTTTTTCTTTAAAAATGGTGTCAGTTTTTTACCGTTTAACTCTTTTAACTGGCCTAGTTTTTTATTGACAATGAGCCAGCCCGGTTCATCAGAAAGAATATCTACTTTATTGTCCATTGGCAAAAAAGCAGTTTCATTTTCTTTTAAAGAAAGGGTATAGGTGATGCCTTCTGCATGTTTGTCAAATTGAATTTGCGGTTCAAAATCCAACGGATCAATGCTGACTCTCGAACGATAAAAATCTTTTTCTGGACCTAAATCAATCGATAAGGGATATTGTTCTTGTACAATTAGGCCATAAAATGGAATTAAATTGATTTTTAAATGCTGGCGAATAGCAAAATCAATTTTGGAATCTTTCTGTAAATCGGCAATTGTTTTGGCTGATTTTACTTTCGCGCTGAATTTTTTAAATATAAATTCAGGTTTTAAAGATTCGCAGATCGTAAGAATCTTTTTTGAATTGTGATCTAAATTTTCATAATCGATTCCAAAACTTTCCAGTACGCCTTTGGTGGCTTTTTTGTCCAGATATTTGATTTCGCTGGTGTTTTCAACAATATACGCTGTAGGGATATAGGCATTCAGATTTTTTTCAAAACTGATGTCAAAACAGAACTGAAATGATTTTGTAGGTTGCAAAATATAGGGATTTTGTTAGGCTTATAATCTTTAGGTTTGGGCAAAAAATAAAAGGAGTTTTCAAATTATTGCTATTTTGAAAACTCCTTTTAAATGAACTTATATCACTTATATGGTGAAAAAAAAAAATTAGTTTTCCTGTTTAAAGCAAAGCGGAATAATTTCGCCTTTTGCCAAGCAGTATTTTTCTACCAATTCTGGTGCAATTTTGTTTGTATAATCTTCTTCGATAACAATAAAACCAATGCTTCTTAATTTGTTGAAATAATCGCGTCCGTAAATACGAACATGATCGTATTGGCCAAATATTCTCGCACGCTCTTTTTGATCTGTAATAGAATCGTCTGCAAAAGTAACGTCGCGATTCAAATCCTGTGGTATTTGCAAAACGGCCATTCCGCCTGGTTTTAAAACACGATATAATTCCTGCATTGCTTTTGTGTCGTCTGGAATGTGTTCCAAAACATGATTACACAAAATAACGTCATATTCGTTGTCTTTGAAAGGTAAATTACAGATGTCTGCTTTTACATCTGCCAAAGGCGAAAGCAAGTCGGTTGTTGTATAGTCAAGGTTTTTCTGCTTGCGGAATCTCTTGTAAAAAGCTTGTTCCGGAGCAAAATGCAATACTTTTTTAGGTGCTGTAAAAAAATCAGTCTGATCGTTTAAATACAGCCAAAGTAAACGGTGTCTTTCTAACGAAAGTGTACTTGGTGAAAGCACATTGTTACGCTGTTTTCCATATCCGTAAGGCAAAAACGATTTAAAACTTTTTCCGTCAATAGGATCTGTAAATTTATCTCCTCTTAAAGAGAATGCTAAAATAGGACGAGCCACATAACTCAAACGAATTAATAATGGTCTTGGAATGGTATTTAAAACTAATTTGAAAAGTTTTTTCATGTGGGGTTGTTTCGCAGAGTTGCACAAAGTGAGCACAGAGTTCCACTAAGTGTTTATAAATCTTTTTATATTGTTTTTTAAAATTTTTGAATGAAAATTAATAAGCAAACCCAAAGGGTATTCACCAAGTTTTAAATAAGTTAATATTTGTGCAAAATGTACATCTGTAAAAGTTTCCACCGTTTTTAGTTCGATTACAATTTTGTTTTCAATTAACAGATCAATTCTATAACCATGATCCAGTTTAATATCCTTATAAATTATAGGCAAAATTTTCTGCCTTTCTACAGCTAATCCAGCATTTGCAATTTCATAATATAAACATTCTTGGTACGCAGATTCTAGTAAACCAGGCCCTAGTTGTTTGTGAACTTCAATTGCTAAACCTATAATTTTATATGAGATAGTATTTAGTTCATCTTGCGATACTTCATTTTCCAAATACATTTTTCAAAAGGCGTATAAAATAATTTTGTGTATCTCGGCGTATATCTTTGTGAATCTCTGTGGAATTCTTACAGCACTAAAGGCACTTGTCTGAATTCGTCTTCTTCATTGCTTTCGATTCCTAAAGCTTTATAGATGTATTGGAAAGTAGATAATAATTCTGGTTTTCCATCGATCAAAGCAACGTCGTGTTCGAAATGCGCACTTGGTTTTCCGTCTGCCGTTAATATTGTCCAGCCGTCTTTCAGTTGTTTGATGTTTCTGGTTCCCATGTTGATCATCGGTTCGATTGCCACGACCATTCCTTCAACAAAAAGTTTTCCACGTCCGCGTTTTCCGTAGTTTGGCATTTCTGGCTCTTCGTGCATTTTTTGTCCAACACCATGTCCGACCAATTCACGAACAACACCGTAACCATGAGCTTCCGTATATTTTTGAATCGCATTTCCAACATCTTCTACGCGATTTCCGGCTTTAAATTCTCTAATTCCAACGTAAAGAGATTCTTTAGTAACTCTCAAAAGTTTTTTAACTTCTGGCGCAACTTCTCCAATTTCGAAACTGTAAGCGTGATCTCCATGATAGCCATTTTTGAAAGCACCACAGTCAACCGAAATTACGTCACCACTTTTAAGAGGTACATTGTTAGGAATACCGTGAACAACCTGAGCATTTGGGCTCATGCAAAGCGAATTCGGGAAATCGTACAATCCAAGAAAACTTGGAACAGCACCGTGATCGCGAATAAATTCTTCGGCTAATTTGTCAAGATATAAAGTTGTTACTCCTTCTTTAATTTCAGAAGCAATCATTCCTAATGTTTTTGATACGATTAAAGCACTTTCGCGCATTAATTCGATTTCCTCTCTAGTTTTTTGGATGATCATATTTTTTCCATTTTTCAGTTCGCAAAAGTACAATTTTTATCTCACTTTTTGAGTAATTTTTTTAGCCATGAATTCACTGGATTTATTTTTCTTTTGCCACAGATTAAAAAGATTAAAAGGATTAATCTGTGGAAATCTTTTAATCTGTGGCAAAAAAATATTTCGTGAAAATTCGTGTAATTCGTGGCAACTCATTTTTTTAACTTAATTTTCAGCAAAAAGCCTTAAATTAGTAGTAGAAACGCTTATAATTATGGAAACTATTACAGATCGAGATATAGAAAAAGTAAAAGCCCTTAAGAAAATGAAGAATAATGCTTTGGGGCTTTTGGGTGTTGCTGTGCTGTTATTTTTAATTGCTATTTATTTTAAAATTCCAATTTTACAGGCTTTTAGCGAAGCGGCTATGGTGGGCGGAATTGCAGATTGGTTTGCCGTTGTGGCATTATTTCGGCATCCGATGGGAATTCCGATTTGGCATACGGCTATTATTCCGACTAAGAAAAATGAAATTGGTGAAAATCTCGGAAGTTTTGTTTCGGAAGAATTTCTAAATAGAGAAAAACTAGAAATTAAATTGGACGAATTTAACTTTGCCAGTAAAGCATCAGATTGGCTTTCGCAGAAAGAAAACGCCAACAAAGTTGCTAATGTTGTAGCGATAAATATTATTCCCGGAATTTTAAATGCAATAAAAGATGAAGATATAAAACGATTTATCCAGGTTCAGTTTAGAGAACGGCTAGAAGGAATAAATTTTGGTGATTGGGTTGCCGTCGCTTTAGAGCCTTTGCAAAAAGGAGATTTGAAAAATCAAATGCTGACAAACCTTCTTGAAGTAATGAGCGGCGAGTTGAGAAACAACAAAGATTTAATTAGACAAAAAGTAAAAGCTTCAACGCCATTTTTAAGTTTTGGTTTGGCCGATAAAAGCATTACTGAAGGTGTTTTTAACGGTTTGCAAGATTTTTTAGATGAAGCCAAAAATCCTGAAAGCACAGTGCGTTTAAAAATTGACGAATATATTTTTAATTTTTTAGAGAAAGTAAAAAACTCTGAGGAAATGAGAATCAAAATCAACGATATAATTTTAGGTTTTGTCGGAAAGAAAGAAGTTCAGGATTATATTAATGGAATTTGGGACGAAATCAAACTTTCGATAACAACAGATTTAGAAAAAGGGGATGATTCTTCAATTAAAAACAGTATTGCTGGTTTGATTCAGACTTTTGGGAACGGAATTAAAGAAGATCATGTTATGTTTGAAAAAATCAATAGTTTTATTAAAAATGATCTTCTAGCGGTTCTTCTGAATAACAAAAAAGTAATTGGCGATTTAATTTCTTCAACCGTAAAAAGTTGGGATGGAAAAGAAGTTTCTGAAAAGTTAGAACTAGAAATAGGAAAAGATCTTCAGTACATTAGAATCAACGGAACCTTAGTCGGTGGTTTTATCGGACTTGTGATTTATGGTGTAGAGCAACTTTATCATTTTGTTTTTTAAACCATATAAGTGATATAAGTAAATATAAAAACTGTGTCTAAAAGAGAAGTTCATCCAAGTAAAAAAAAATATTAAATGAACTTACATTACTTATATGGTTGGTTTAAAATAAAAAAATAATCTCGCAAAGTCACAAAGACGCAAAGTTTAAAATTCTTTGCGACTTCGCGTCTTTGCGAGGTTTTATTTAAATGAACTTATATTATATGTTCTTTATTTTAGATATAGCTTTTATATTTACTTATATAACTTATATGGTAAAAAAACTACAACAACGAATGACAAGTCATTGCATTTGGCTGCTGAACGCCCATCAATTCTAAAATTGTTGGAGCAATATCACCTAAAACACCATCTTGAATGCTTTTTAGTTCTTTGTCAACCAAGATAATCGGCACTGGGTTTGTTGTGTGAGCTGTGTTTGGAGATCCATCTGGATTAATCATCGTTTCGCAGTTCCCGTGGTCAGCAATTACAATTGTAGTGTAATCGTTAGCAAGAGCCGCTTCGATAACTTGTTTTACACAAACATCCACAGCTTCACAAGCTTTAATTGCCGCTTCCATAATTCCAGTGTGGCCTACCATATCTCCATTTGCGAAATTTAAACAAACGAAATCAACTTCTCTTTTGTACAATTCAGGAACAAGAGCGTCTGTCAATTCATAAGCGCTCATTTCTGGTTTTAAATCGTAAGTAGCTACTTTTGGAGAATTTCTTAAAATTCTTGATTCTCCTTCAAAAGGAACTTCTCTTCCTCCTGAGAAAAAGAAAGTTACGTGCGGATATTTCTCCGTTTCAGCAATTCTGATCTGTTTTTTGCCAGCTTGTTCTAAAACTTCACCTAGAGTTTCTGTAATATTATCTTTATTGTAAACCACTTTTACGTTTTGGTACGTTTCGTCGTAGTTGGTGAATGTTACATAATATAGGTTTAGTTTATGCATATTTTGCTCGTGGAAATCTTGCTGAGAAAGCGCTTCAGTAAGTTCACGTCCTCTATCTGTTCTAAAGTTAAAGAAGATTACAACATCGCCTTCTACAATTGTAGCAAGCGGTTTTGCATTTTCGTCAACAATAACAACAGGTTCTATAAATTCGTCAGTTACATCTTTTGCATAGCTGTCTAAAACACTTGCAACAGCATTTGTAGATGGAGTACCAACACCATTAACTACAAGATCGTAAGCCAGTTTTACACGCTCCCAACGTCTATCACGGTCCATAGCGTAGTAACGGCCAATGATAGAAGCAATTTTTACTGGAGTATCTTTAATATAATCTTCTAAATCGTGAATGTATTTGCCTCCAGATTTAGGGTCAACGTCACGTCCGTCTGTAAAAGCGTGAATATAAACCTGATCTAAACCGTATTCTTGAGAAGCATCGATTAGTCCGCGAAGGTGTGAAGTATGTGAGTGAACACCACCATCTGAAACTAATCCTAAAAAGTGTACTTTTTTATTGTTGGCTTTAGCATAAGTAAAAGCGTCAATTAAAACCTGCTCTTTTGCTAAAGTTTTGTGCTCTACAGCTAAATTTATTTTGGCTAAATCTTGATATACAATTCTTCCTGCACCAAGATTCATATGTCCAACCTCGCTATTTCCCATTTGGCCTTCTGGCAAACCAACATTTAATCCGTCAGTACGAAGTTGTGCACTTGGGTACTTTTGGTATAAACTGTTTATAAAAGGAACATTTGCATTGTCTATTGCAGATACTTTAGGGTCAGGAGATTTTCCCCAACCGTCTAAAATCATAAGGATAACTTTTTTGTTCATTACTTTTTGTTTTCTACAAAGATAAGGCATTTATAAAATTTGAAACCTGAGAAATGTTACATTTATATTTAATAAAATGAACTATAAAAAAAAATATTGATTTAGTTATAGAAGTCTGTATTTTTTAAAATTAATTCACGCTAAGCTCTTTTTCTGAGCTTATTTTTAACGGCACTGTAGTCAATAAAGTATTTTACACTGATTGAAAATATATGTTTTAAGGCATCGTTGGTCAATAAACTAGTAACATTATGCTTGAAATCTTTATGGATAATACGTTCAAAATTAGAAGCATTATTTCTGTATAAAGCAGAAAGCTGGCTTCCTGGCGCAAACCACCAAGAATACGATAAATCGGCATTCCAGGAATAAAAACTCGAATTTTTGTTCTCCGTATATTGCAGATACGGATCCAAAGTTCCATCAAAACCAAGTTTAAGAATGTCTTTGTTTTCTGCTGAAGACCAATATTGTCGCACTGCCAAATTTAAAGTCATAGCGCTATTGATTGCATATTTTCCGCTAATAGTGTTCGCGTACGTAATAACATCACGATTGGCAAATACAATAATTTCAGCTGTGTTGTCATTGTCGTCGTCATCAAAACTATCTATAAAACCTTTGTTATTATTTCTTTTGAGAAAACTAAAAGTATAAGTCAGCAATAATTTATCGCTAAATCGGTAGCGAGGGCCAATATCTACACCATATGCCGCGCGGCCGCGTTCGTCTGCAATGGATAGTGACGGATTCAGGTCTAAAGCAAATTTATAATTGTAATTGGTAGAAATGCTTCCCCAAAAATCTATTTTCTGCGGTATGATTACATAACGGTTTACTGCCCTTGGTTCGTAATAATCGTGAGATTCTAATGGTGAAGCAGTAAAACCAATTCCATAATAATTATTTCTGACGGTAGTAAGATTTAGTTCGGCTGCGATTTTGTTATCCTGCACTTTTCCCGATTCTTTGTTGAATTCACTATACATTTCATAATCAATTCTAAAGCTGTTAAATCGCTTGGTTGGATTTAAGATTCGGTAATTTGCGTTTCCATAAATATTGTAATAATTGGTATAAAAATTAATTCCCAAATCATTTGGATCAAAATTTTTAGACACAAAATCGGTACCTACGCTGTATCTGTAATTTCCGCTTGTTTCTGCCAAACTTACTGTCGAAAAAATACCGTTTTTGTCTTCTATATCATTTATGGTACTATATTTTACATTTCCAAATAAACTATACGTATTGGCTTTTGTGTTTAAATCCCAAGCCAGACCCGTTACGTTTGCATCTCTAAAATGTCCGTTGCGGGTAACATTGGTATTAATAAAAGTTACAGACGAATTTTTTCTAAAACGCTGATCCAAAACCAATACATTATAATTCGTAAGTGGTTCTACAATTACCTGTCTTGTTTCTCCGTTTTCGGTATTTTTTATGGTTGCAAAAGTTTTTTCTGTAACCGCATTCAAAATACCAATTCCGAGTCCGTCTTTTGTTCTTCCGGATAATTTTAAGGCATTGACGAGATTTACAGCCGCGGGTAATTCTGCAATTTCTTCATTTTCATTTAATACAGGATCGATTGACGGAACGCCACCAATTCTTCGGGAATAAAATATATTCCCTTTGCTGAATAAGTCTGTCCCTTCAGTAAAAAAGGCTCTGTTTTCGTTAAATTGCTGTTCAAAAGGTCCAAGATTCAAAATCTGATCGTCATATTTTGTCTGTCCAAAGTCAGGAATTAAAATAGCATCAATTGTAAAAGCATCGGTTATGCCATATTTAATATCCATTCCGCCCTTAATAGTTCCGTATGTTTTTTGTCCGTCTGAGGCATTTAAATAATACGATGCATAAGGCATAAAAAACAATCGAGTAGGAGGTTTTATGTTTTCAATACCTTCCAAAGTTCCTGCCTGTTGCGTAAAAGTTCCAATCTTTCTGTCGACAAAATTCCAAGTATATTTAAAACGTTCCCGTTTAATTTCTCTAAAGAAATTGATTCCCCAAGTTTGTTTGTTTTCTGCAGAAAATCTTAATGCAGAATACGGAATTTTCATCTCTACAATCCATCCATTTTCTGCCAAGGATGCTTTGCTAATCCAAACAGCGTCCCAAGAATAATCTTCGCCATTGGCATCGGTCATAATACAATCGCCTTGTACATCGGCTGCAGAAACATAAAACATAAAATCCTGCTGTCCATCATTAAAACCATTTATAAAAACGCCAAAAAGATCTGCGGTTCCAAAATTATCACGTTGCGAAATTTCTTTTAAAATTTTAGAAGGTTCATTGTCATACATCATAGCGCCAATGTAAATTGCGTCGTTATTGTATACAACTTTAACTTCAGTACGCTTTTCATACGGAATAGCTTTTCCATTGTCTGGCTCCAGCATAATAAAGTCTGTAGCAAGCGGTACATTTTTCCAAGCTGCTTCATCTAGTTTTCCATCAATAGAAATGTCATGCGTAGTTACTTGTGCCTGAATTGATTTTTTCTGATTCTGGCTGTAGCCGCACAAAACGGATAAAAGAAAACCGAAGAAAATGATTTTTTTCATTGAATTTTTTGGGAGAATTACAAAGCAAAAGTACTTTAATATAGAGATAATAGACATCATTTTCTTTCACTTGTTACAGTTTTAGTTTCAAGATTTCCATTTTATTGATGTTTTTTTAAGAAAATTCACCAAAATGTTAGGATTTTTAGCATAAGATAAAATCTTACAGAAATAGCTTTTTTTTGTTAATTATGTTAAAATTTAAACAAAAAACGCCTGAAAATCAGGCTTGTATTTTGCAAGGAGTGATTTTTTTATACTTTTGCTCTACCCAAATTTTTTGTTTAACCTAAAGAAATTCAATGATTTACAAAATTTATCCGTTATTTGTGTTTTTGCTATTGTCTTTTGGAAAAGATTCAAAGAACACAGCCGATCTTAAAAAAAATGCCACTGTAAAGACGATTGCTAAAGTCGAAAAAGTTACAGTAGATTCTAAAATCGAGAGCGTTTATAACTCGTTAAATTCCAACAATTTTAAAATGCCTGAGCTTAAAACTTTTTCGGAAGCTTTAAAAGGATTTTATTTGTTGAAAGAAAGAGGAGTAGTCAAGAAAAATATCCTAACACTAATTGATTTTAGTTTGTCATCAAACACAAAGCGTTTGTGGGTGATTGATTTAACTAGCAATACAATTTTGTTTAATTCGCTTGTTGCTCACGGAAGAAATACTGGAGAAGAATTTGCTTCAGCATTTTCAAATCTTAATTCATCATTTAAAAGCAGTTTAGGATTTTACGCAACTGGCGAAATTTACCAAGGAAAACACGGTGCTTCTTTACGTTTAGACGGTTTAGAAAATGGTGTAAACGACAATGCCCGCGAAAGAGGTGTTGTAATGCACGGTGCAGATTACGTTTCTGAATCTTTTATTAGAAATCATAAAAGATTAGGCAGAAGCCAAGGCTGTCCTGCAGTTCCAGTTGAAATGACGAATGATATCATTCAATTAATAAAAGACAAATCGTGTTTATACATCTATCATCCATCAAGAAGTTTTGCGATGGAAGAGAGGCTAATTTCTTAATTGCGCATATAAATCCGAATCTAAGTCATAAATATCAGCTCTAAAATGGAGCTGATTTTTTTTGCTCCAAGCCGTCCAATACCATTGGTACAAGGCATACTTTTTGGTAATCTTAAAACTCATTGTTGTTTTACTGGCAATAATAGTATCGATTCTGTCTTGAGGCCAATTGCCATCGACATCTAATATATGTTGAGCCAATTCTAACGGATTCTCAACACGCACGCAGCCAGAACTCATAGAGCGGTTATTACGCCCAAAAACATTTCGGTGATTCGTATCGTGAAGATATACACTATGATGATTTGGGAACAAGATTTTCATTAATCCTAACGAATTATCAGAACCAGGACTTTGTACATAACGATAATTATTTGGTTTGTTTTCATTCCATGCAATTGGAGATACAACATTGCCTGAAGTATCATAAATCGTGATGTTTTTCTTTGCCAGATAATTGCGGTTTCTCTTCATTGCCGGAACCACATCTTCTTTTAAAATGGTCGGAGGAACAGTCCAAGTCGGATTAAAAACAACGGTTTTTAAATACGAAGTAATAATTGGAGTTCTTCTTTTGCTGGTTCCAACCACAACATTTCTAACTAAGGTTGTGTCTTGATTTTCAACAACATTTAAGCTGTAATCAGGAATATTAATAATAAAGTAGTTTTCTGCCAATTCTGACGGATACCATCTCCAACGTTCCAAATTGGCGATAATCTGTTTTTTTCTATTCTCTTTAGAATGGTTTAAAGCACGAATGGTTCCAACTCCGATAACTCCGTCTGCAGCTAAACCGTGTCTTTCCTGAAATTTCTTAACCGATTCAAAAGTTTTTTTATCATAAATCTTTGTAAGGCTGTCTTTTCCAGTCATATCGTTCCAATACAGCAACTTTTTTTTAATGTTTATTAAAGCAGAATTGGTATCGTTCAAAACAATTTTATCGGCAGATTCTATTGTGCCTATATTTTCATCTGGAAAAGTATTAATGATTTCAAGTGCTTTAAGCAACTCTTTATATGTTTGTGTTTTAGGCTGAATATTTTCAACAATGCTATCTAGTTTATTGTTGTTGAAACCTTTAACAAGAACAGAATTTACATCAAATGTTTTTTCGTCAAGATCCCAATTCGTATACAATTTTTTAGGATCCAGTTTTCCTTTATAAAGATGATTGAGATATTTTTCAAAATTATAAGTCAGTAAAATATCATACGTAGCCAAATCTCTATCATTAAGCGATGCGATTTTGCTCTCAAATTTTTTAAGCTGAGATATTTTGTAATCTTCTGGCTCTAAGCCTAATTCGTCTGATTTTTCTAATTGCGACAATACAAAAGTTCTCTTTTTAAGATTTCCCCATACCGTTTGATTTTCAGATGCGATATAAAATTGTTTTAAGGTTTCGCTTTTAAAGGTACCTATTATAGCTGTGTCTATATCGACTTTTCTCTCATCAGTAAGTATAATGGCCGGAACCTTTTTCTTAACAATAGGTGTCGATTTTGGTTCTTCTTTTTTACAGCTTGCAAAAAAGCATATTACTACTATAAAGTAGATTTTTTTCATATTTATAATTTTTTAAACATCAAATAATGTTCGCCAACATCTTTAATGTCAAATGCATCACCAATTGTTTGATAGTTCATTTTTTTATAAAAGCCTACAGCCGCTGTTCTGGCATTAAACCAAATCAAATCGACTTGATTTTCATTGCAATAGCTTTCACAATGTTTGACCAATGCTTCTCCATATCCTTTCTTTTGATGCGTTTCTAAAACAGCCATCCCTCGAATTTGAGCTTGATTTTGTGCGGCAAATATAGTATTGATTTTATTAAATAAGGAAATAATTCCTATTAAATATTCGTTTTCAAATAAGCCAAAATGATGCGTAGACTGTAAGTCATCGCCCTCAAACACGCAACTTTCTATAGGTTTTCCGTTTCTTAAAACAGGTTGGCGCACAGCATAAGTCTCTTTTGATGAAATTTCTTTGATTGTAATCATGATTTTTTTTAAAAATATAGCATTTATAACTTTTTAATTTTAAATAAGTTATAAATAATTGTTGTTTTTTATTAATTTTTTTTGCCCAAAAGCTTGTTTTTAACTGAACTTTCTTTCTATCTTTGCCGAACCAATGCGAAAGTAGCTCAGTTGGTAGAGCTCCAGCCTTCCAAGCTGGTTGTCGCGAGTTCGAGCCTCGTCTTTCGCTCTAGAAAACAAACTTATTAGTTTTGTTTTTGTGAAAATAAAATTTTTGATTTTTATTTGTTTTTAAAATTGAATTTTTTAAATTTGCACCCAGTTAATGCGAAAGTAGCTCAGTTGGTAGAGCTCCAGCCTTCCAAGCTGGTTGTCGCGAGTTCGAGCCTCGTCTTTCGCTCTTCAAAAGTCTCAAACATTGTTTGAGGCTTTTTTTTTTTTTTTTTAACCATATAAGTTATATAAGGGAATAAGTTTTTTGCTAAGGCTTTAATTAAATGAACTTATATAACTTATATGGTTTAAAAAATTTAAAAATTATTTCAGATCGCTCAAATCGCTTTCAGCTTCTAGTTCTGTTGGGTCTTGGTTTTGCCTGAACAAACGAGCTTTCAAATCTCCTTTCAAGATAATTTTTTCGCCTTTAACTTCTAACCAGCTTCCTTCTCTTAAGCCTAAAACCGGAATTGAATTAAATGCGTGAAATTCTTTAATTCTTGTTTCGCGAGTTTCTCCCATGTGTTTCGATTGTAGATCGGCATCCAAATAATGCGGATTTAAGTTAAATGGAATTAATCCTAAAGTTTGAAAACTTGGAGGATAAACAATAGGCATATCGTTTGTACTCTGCATAGACAAACCGCAAATATTGCTTCCTGCACTCGATCCTAGATACGGAGTTCCATTTTTTACAGTCTCAGAAAGTAACTGCATAACATTGTTTTTGTAAAGCTGTGTAACTAGCAAAAAAGTATTTCCTCCGCCTGTAAAAATTCCTTCCGCGTTCTTTACCGCATCTTTCGGATTTTCAAATTCATGAATTCCTTTAACCTCAATGTTAATTGTAGCGAAAGCTTCAGCAGCTTTTTTTGTATAGTCGTCGTGCGAAATACCCCCAGGGCGTGCATACGGAATAAATAAGATTGTTTTGCAGTTTTTAAAATGTGTTTTTAAAATAGGTAAAATATATTCTAAGTAGTTGCCTCCGTGTAAAGTAGAAGTACTGGCAATAATAATGCTTTTCATGATTTTTAAACTCAAATTTTGTTTGTTAAAGGTATTAAAAAGTCTGTTTTTCTTTAAATTTTTGCGGTTTTAATTAACATATTTTTACCAACTCATTAGTATTAAATTTGGAACGACTTGAGATATTTTTACCGTTTTAACAATATTTTTAATTTATTTCATTTTGCTTCATAAAATTAGTTGTTTTTTAATTGTTATCGCGGGTCAGGTTGGCTGGTCTCAGAGTCTTCAGGATCGTTCTGTTTTTAATGGTTCGGTGGTTTCCAACGCATCAGATATGGAAGGTATTTATGTGATCAATGCCCAGACGGAAGAGACTGTAACCACAAATGCAGCAGGATCGTTTTCTATTTTAGCAAAAGCAGACGATGTGCTGGTTTTTTCTTCGATAAGTTTTAAAGAAAAAAGGGTTTTATTGAAACAAGAAGATTTCTCCAATCTCAATTTTACTGTTAATCTCAATATGGTTATGTATCAATTACAAGAAGTTGTTGTAAAACGATATGATAACATTAACGCCGAAAGCCTGGGGATAATTCCGTTAGGACAAAAGAAATACACCGCAGCAGAACGTAAACTGCAGACGGCAACTGCGCTAAACGCTACAGCAAATGCAGGTACAATGGCTGGAGGTTCTGTATCTGCAGATCCGTTGCTTAATTTTTTCTCAGGGCGAACAGCTATACTTAAAAAAGAAGTTGCGGTTGAGAAGAAAGAGTTTTTCATGAGATTGCTAGAAAATATGTTTAGTCTCGATCATTTTATTGACCGATTAAAAATACCGGCAGATTATGTAAAAGGTTTTGAATATTATGCAATAGAAAATGATAAGTTTACTGCAATTTTGAATTCTAAGAATAAAACTTCTACAGAATTTCTTTTAGGAGAATTAGCTGTAAAATACAAAGAAATGATTGTTAGTGAAAAAAAATAAAATCATATCAATTCTTGTTTTTTTGTTTCTTGCTCAGATTAGTTTTGGACAAAAAAACGATAGTAAACAAGTAGCCGGTAAAGTGCTAGAACACTCCACTCCAATTGAAGGGGTAAATATTATTAATAATGCTACTCAGGTAGCGACAGTTTCAGATTCTGATGGTAATTTTTTAATAATGGCCAAAGAAGGTGATGTTCTGGTTTTTTCTGCGGTTAATTTGGAACCGATAAAAAAGAGAATTACAGCTGAAGATCTGTATCCGAATACTTTAGTGGTGAAAATGACCGCAAAAGAAGTGGAGTTGAAAGAGGTTGTGGTAAATGAAAATGCCAATATAACAGCTGAAAATTTAGGAATTATTCCGTACGGACAAAAAAAATACACGCCCGCAGAACGAAAAGTTTATACCGCTACTTCAACATCGATTGATAAGCTTTTAAATAGTATTTCTGGGCGAACTGCCATGCTAAAAAAAGAAGTGAATGTAGAGAAAAAGGAAGCTCTTTTTAGAAAGCTGGAATATCTTTTTGAGGAGAATTATTATACGGAAAGATTAAAAATACCTGTAGATTATATAAAAGGATTTCAATTATTTTGTGTGGATGATGCTGAATTTGCTGTATCTTTGAATACGAAAAACAAAACAATGAGTATGTTTTTAATCACAGATCTAGCAAGAAAATATCTAACAATTCTCGAAAATGAAAAATAAATTAGGAGTACTCGTTGTCTGCTTATTTTGTCAATTTGTATTAGGGCAAAACGGTTTTAGGAAACCATTACACGGTCAAGTTATAAACGATTTTTTAACGATAGAAAGTGGTTACGTAATGAATATTAATGCTAATGTCAGAACATTTATTGGTTCTGGTGGTTTATTTGATATCATGGCACAGCCAAAAGATACTTTGCTGTTTTCTGGCCTTACATTTCAATCAAAAAAAATAGTTTTAACTGAAAAAGACTGTGCTGAGATTCTGTTTAAAGTGAAATTGGACATGGTTAATAATCAGCTTAAGGAAGTTGTAGTTCATAAAGAATTAAAAGTAAAATCGTTAGAAGGCAATTCTCAAAAATTTGTAGATATGCAGTTTGAAGACGACAATCAGTCTACAGCGAAAAATAATGCAATGATGTCTGATCAGACTATAAAATATGGAACCGATTTTGTTCGAATCTTTAAAGATGTCAAAAAGCTTTTAAGTAAAAAAGAAGATGTAAGAGAGGAAGAAGTTACCGATATTGCTTTTGTAGAATATGCCAAAGATAATTTTACGAAAGATTTTTATTCTAAAACGCTAAATCTTAAAGATGACGAAATTGAGCTTTTCTTAATGTACTGTTCAAACGATCCGCATTCTAAACAATTGTTAGATCCAGACCAGAAGTTTCAGCTGATGGATTTCATGATTAATAAGAATAAAGAATTTAAGAAGGCTGCTGCTGTTCAAAAATGAAAAAAAAGTTAGTTTATCCTTTGCTGGCTATTTTGTTTGTATTGTTTTCAGCATTTACTTTTCATAAATTTTATGTTGGTGTTTTTCAGGTGAATTATGCTGCCGAAAAGAAAATGTTACAAATTACTTCCCGCATTTTTATTGATGATTTAAATAATGCAATGGAAAAAAAGTACCACAAAAAAACTTTTGTAGGTACAAGCAAAGAAACTCCGGCAGATGTTGAATTGCTTAAAAAATATCTATCAGAGCATTTTTTAATTAAAGTAAACGGACAATCGAAAGCAATAACATTTTTGTCTAAAGAAGTTGAAGCCGACGACGTTTTGGTTTGTTATTCAAGAATTAAGGATATAGATAAATTTAAAACTCTTGAGATTTCCAATACAGTTTTGGTAGATTGGAATTCAGAACAGCAAAACATTACACATATTTCAGCATTTGATACAAAAAGAAGTGTGCTTTTTACAGAATCTTCAAGGAAAGAATTGTTAAAATATTAAGACATTGATAAAATTAATGTTATAATTACTATTTTCACAGGCTAAAGAAATTACCATTAAAATTTTATGAAAAAACTTTCATTATTATTACTATTTCCTGCAATGTTAGTGGCGCAGGATAAAGCTGTAACCGCGCCTGCTAAGCAACAAGGAAAGTACGATACTAATAAGTTTAGCCAGATGTACGACTTACTGGCAACGCCAAATATGTTTCGTACAGCTTCTGGAGCTCCAGGGCCGGCATATTACCAACAGCAGGCAGATTACAAAATTGATGTTGAATTGGATGATAAAAATTCAAGATTAAGCGGATCTGAAACGATTACCTATACCAATAATTCGCCAGATGTTCTGGAATATTTATGGATACAGCTAGATCAGAATCAGGCAAAAGCAAATACGCAAACTTCATTAGCTGAAAGTGATAAAATTAGTCAGGTTTTACCTCTTGAAGGATTTTCTTCTAAATATTTGAAAAAAGATTTAGAGCGCGGTTTTAATATCGAACAAGTTAAAGATGCTAAAGGAAATGCGATGTCGTATACGATTAATGAAACCATGATGCGTATTAACTTGACTTCGCCTTTAAAACCTGGGGAAAAAATTTCTTTCTCAATCAAATGGTGGTACAATATTAATAATTATAGAAAAGAAGGCGGTCGATCAGGATATGAATTATTCGAGAAAGATGGCAATAAATTATATGTAATTGCTCAATTCTACCCAAGAATGGCGGTTTACAACGATGTTGAAGGATGGCAAAACATGCAATTCTGGGGAAGCGGAGAGTTTGCTCTTCCTTTCGGAAACTTCGATGTAAACATTACTGTTCCAGCAGATCACGTGATCGATGCAACGGGAGAATTAATGAACAGAAGCGAAGTCTTTACAGCTGAACAAGTGAAAAGATACGAACAAGCTCAAAAATCATTTGATAAACCTGTAGTCATTGTAACACAGGCAGAAGCTGAAGCAGCTGAAAAGGGGTTTTCTGAAAAGAAAAAAACGTGGAAATTCAGCGCTAAAAATGTTCGTGATTTCGGAATTGCTTCTTCGAGAAAATTCATTTATGATGCAATGGCTGTTAAGATGGGGAACAGAACTGTTATGGCAGAATCTGTTTATCCAAAAGAAGCAAACCCGCTTTGGGGAGAAACTTCTACAATGGTCGTAGCACATACCTTAAAAAGTTATTCATCTCATACGTTCGAATATCCATACCCAAAAGCAGTTTCAGTTTCGGCAGAAGATCAAGGAATGGAATATCCAATGATTTGTTGGAATTATGGTCGTCCGGACGAAAACGGAGTGACAAGTAAAGAAGTGAAAAACGGAATGATAGGTGTTATTATTCATGAAGTTGGACATACTTTCTTTCCAATGATTGTGAATTCGGATGAACGCCAATGGACTTGGATGGATGAAGGTTTGAATTCATTTTTAGAATATTTGGCAGAACAGGAATTAGACCCGAATTTCCCTTCAAGAAGAGGGCCGGCAAAAAATATTGTTCCGTACATGAGTGGTGATCAAAAGTTTTTAGAACCGATTATGTCTAATTCAGAAACAATTCACCAATTTGGAAATAACGCTTACGGAAAACCAGCTACAGGTCTTAATATTTTGAGAGAAGTAGTTATGGGAAGAGAATTATTCGATCACGCATTCAGAACGTATGCAAACAGATGGAAATTTAAACATCCAACTCCAGAAGATTTCTTTAGAACAATGGAAGATGCTTCGGCGGTAGATTTGGATTGGTTTTGGAGAGGATGGTTCTATTCAACAGATTTTGTAGATATTGGTATTAAAGAAGTGAAACAATATTATGTTTCAGATACTCCAACTACAGATATTAAAGATGTTAAAGTAAGAAAAGGACGTTTTGGATTCGAAAAAGGACCTTTTGTTTATTTGGTTTCTGGAGACAATGCAGAAGTAAGCAACTCTAAGAAAAAAGCTTTAAAAATGGAAGATTTTAAGCCTCTGGCAGATTACGTTGATCAAACTTTTACTGCTGAAGAAAAAGCGACCATTAAATCTCCTAAATACTTCTACGAAGTAGAATTTAATAAACCAGGCGGAATGATTATGCCTATTTTAGTAGAGATTACTTACGAAGATGGTTCTAAAGATAATTACAAATATCCAGCACAAATCTGGAGAAAAAGTAATGAAACTGCTAGAAAAGTATACGCTACAACAAAAGCAATTAAGAGTATTCAGATAGATCCGCAGTTGCTAACAGCAGATATTGATGTAACCAATAACTCTTGGCCAAAAGTAGAAACAAAGTCAAAATTTGACTAAAAAAAATAAGACTTAGAATAAAAAGTTCATCGGGTTTAAAAGCTCGATGAACTTTTTTCTTTTTTGAAATATATTTTAAAGGACTTTTTAAGTTAATTTTAAAACTCAGAGCGTTCAAAATTTAATATCTTTGCGACAAACAAAAATAAAAGTTATGTTTGGTATAGGAGGAGGAGAATTAGTTTTCATACTGTTTATCGTGTTAATGCTTTTTGGTTCAGACAAAGTGCCAGAAATTGCTCGTACAATGGGGAAAGCGATGGCTCAATTAAAGAATGCAACTAATGATATTAAAAGTGAAATCCAAAAAGGAGCAGAGGCTAATGGCCTTGATTCAAAATCCTTGACTGATATCACTGGAAATATTAATGCGGAAATTAATAACGCAAAATCTAATTTACTTGGCGATACAGGAAATCTTTTAGGAGATACTGCAAATGAAATCGAAAAAGTAAAAGAAGACATTGATACCCTTTCTGGACCTATAAAACGCCAAAGATAATGCTTGAAAAAATACAGGAATTAGATAAAGATCTTTTAATTTATCTAAACGGGTTAGGTTCTGAAACATACGATAAATTATGGCTTATTATTACCAGTCAATTAAACTGGACGCCATTTTTCTTATTATTGTTCTATCTTATTTATAAAAAAGTAGGAGGAAAACAAACCCTGTATATTTTACTTTTTATAGCAATTCTGCTTGCTTTTACAGACCAGACCTGTAATTTGTTTAAACATACTTTTCAGCGTTTGCGCCCTTGCAATGACCCTGAAGTGAACTCAATCATCAGAGTAGTTCAGGTTCGAAAATCGTTTAGCTTTTTCTCTGGACATGCCGCAAACACAATGGCGGTTGCAACTTTCTTATTTTGGGTTTTAAGGCGCTATTTTAAATATATTGGTTTCTTATTCCTGTGGCCTTTAATTTTCGCTTACAGCCGAATTTATTTAGGATTACATTTTCCAGGCGATATCCTAGCAGGTTATTTCTTTGGAGCACTTTTTGGATCACTCTTATAT
This sequence comes from Flavobacterium ustbae, assembly GCF_003946915.1. Taxonomy (GTDB): domain Bacteria; phylum Bacteroidota; class Bacteroidia; order Flavobacteriales; family Flavobacteriaceae; genus Flavobacterium; species Flavobacterium ustbae. The sequence continues at coordinate 38,393 of NZ_RPOC01000024.1, read as the reverse complement.
TTGGTTTACAGAAAGCTAAAACCGCAGTATTTTCCAGGATAGTTTTTTTAAGGTTCTAAGGTGCTGAGGGACTAAGGTTCTAAGTTTTTTTAGCTTAATAAATATATTGTTTGTCTTCAGTTTTGTCTGGAGGTTTAATAAAGTCAAGAAAAAAGGCTTTAGCCAAAAACATTAAGATGTTTGGCTAAAGCCTTTTTTTAATCTTAGAGCCTTAGTCCCTCAGCACCTTAGAAGCTTAAAAAAAACTAATTCAAAACCGTTTTTTCACTCCATTCCAATCCATTTGGGAGCTGCTGTTTGCTAAATTCAATATGGATGACTCTTCTTCGTTCGTTGTTTGTGGTTTTGTTTGAAGCATGAAATAATAAAGGTTTCATAATCATAATTCCACCTTTTTCGACTTCGCAGATTGTTTCTTTTTCATTTTCGAAATCAAGGTTTTCAATTCTCAAAATTCCTTTCGAATGCGAGTTGTTTATCACTTTTAGAGCTCCATTATCTTTAGTGGTTTTATCGATATGAATTCTGATTGTGAAATTATTCTCTAATATTTCTGTAGGAGGCTGTACTGCAAATTGATTTTGTTTTACAGTCCAATTTTCGAAATTTTCTATTTCAATTTTTTGATCAACAGAAATTGTTAGATCCTGATGATAAGCTACAAACCAATTCGATTTTTCTGGTTTATCAAAATAGATAGACTTTGTAATAAAAAAGCCTTCACCAAAAATGTTCTCAATAATTTCCTGCAGTTTTTTATTAAAAATAACTGGAAGAGTTTCTGGAATTTCTTTATGAAATTGCCTAATAGCAAATAAATCTTGAGACTTTCTAAAAGTAGAACTCTCTTGATTGTTTGCAGTTTTATTTTCAATTAATGAAATTAAATTTTCAATTTCATTTTCTGTAAAAACATTATTTATTATTGAAAAACCTTCGTTATCTACCTGATTGGAATAATCCATTTTAATTGTTTTAAACATAGAAAGAAAACCTTAGCACCTTAGCATCTTAGTAGCTTAGTAGCTTAGAACCTTATAATTAAAGCACCCTCGAAACCGTCAATCCATCTCGTATTGGCAATAAAACCGTTTCAACTCTTGGATCTTCTTTTAAAAGCTGATTGTATTCTAAAAGTACCTTTGTACTTATGTCATTTGGGTGAACAGGATCCAGAATTTTTCCGCTCCATAAAACATTATCAGATAAAATAATGCCACCTTTATTCATTTTTGGAACAATCATTTCCCAGTAATTCAGATAGTTTTCTTTATCAGCATCGATAAAAACCAAATCAAACTTTAGGTCTAAATCTGGAATGATATTTACAGCTTCACCTAAATGCTGAACAATCTGGTTTCCCCAGGGAGACAGATCAAAATATTTTCGCTGAAAATCGACCAATTCTTCTTTAATATCAATAGTATGTAATTGACCATTCTCCTGCATTCCTTCGCATAAACATAAAGCCGCATAACCGGTATAAGTTCCAATTTCAAGAATATTTACAGGACGAATTAATTTAGACAGCATACTTAAAACACGGCCTTGAAAATGACCACTCAACATTCTTGGTAAAAGTATTTTTTGATATGTTTCTTTATTGAGTTTTGCCAGCAATTCTGGTTCTTTTTCAGAATGCTGTTCGATATAATCTTCTAATTCTTGAGATATAAAATGCATGTTGTACTGTCTTGTAATTTAGCAACAAAAATACAAAATTATACACTTAATATAGGGTATAAAAAAACCATTCGTTTTGCGAATGGTTTCTGTTTTGGATTTAGATGAATTTTATTTTTTCAAAGCTTCATTTACATCTTTAGCTGTTTTTACAGTTCCGTCTTTAGCGGCTTTAGCAGCATTTTCAACTTTTTCTGCGCCTTTTTTAGTAGCGTCTTTTACATCGGTAGCCGTTTTCTTAGCAGCATTTTCAACGTCATTGGCTGCTTTTTTAGTCGCGTCTTTTACATCCTGAGCTGCTGTTTGTGTTGCATCTTTTGCTTTTGCAGCGGCACCTTCGGCTTTGCTTACAGCACTGTCCGTTACTTCTTCAATGTCTGTTGTTAAAGAATCTACTTTGTTTCCAAGTGTTAATTCTTCATCGGCTGGTTTAGTTTCTTTTTTCTCGCAAGATTGAACAGCGAAAGCTAATAAAGCAATTACAGCTAAACTCAAAATTTGTTTTTTCATAATTTAATTTTTTTAGGTTGATAAAAACTTAAAGGTTAAATGGCTGAAAAATAAAAGTACAAATTTTAAAATGATTGAGCTCTTTGTAAGATTATTTTTCTTTTGAGAGCAAAACAATTCTTGTGCCAAATTTTGATTTTTTTTGTAAGTGCGTTTTAATTTTTAATAGAAAAAATTATTTTTTATATAAGGAGAAATTAATCACAATGTCGTCTTTAACTTTGATCAATCCAGCCATCTTTACAGGAGCTTCCAATTCGATGTCAGAGAATTTCAGATTAAGAGTTCCTTGAATTTTGTCGTCGTTATTGTATAGAATAAAATCTTTGTATTTTAGGGTTTTATCTGTAATGAAAAAGTTTAATCTGCATTTGTAGTTTTTTCCGACAGGTTTTATGTCGCTTATAGAAACAGTGCTGTTCGGAAACTTTTTAGCCTTGACAGTTCCTTGTAAATCTTTGGTCATTATTTTATTGCCACAATCAAACTCTGACATTTTGATCTCAGTATTAAAAGTGTTTTTTTTGATCGAATTTACAAAGACTGTATCTTTTATAGAAAAAGTATTAGAGCAATTGTATTTACCAACAGTTGATAGTCCTGTGATTTCTATTTTAATTTTATTTATTACCACAGCCGTATCTTCTGGAAAAAAAGTGGGTTTAGCACTTCCTAAGAAAAAGAATAGTGCTAAACCCATAATTAATATTGAAAATCTTGTTTTCATTTTTTTTTTAGAATGAAATTGTAGCTTCGAATACTAAACCATCAAACTTACCTCCATAAAAATTGTTTGGATTTCCACTAGCTGGATTTCCCACAAATTGTGAGTAATTTTTATAGTTTTGATTAACGTAATTTAATTTAGCTAAAATGTTTTTAGTCATAAACCAACCAGCACTTGCTTCAAATCTATCTACTGTTACCTCTTTAGCATCTGCATTAGACAATTTTCCAGATACTGTGTTATATTTACCTCCAAGGTAGAATTGTTCTGTTTTTCCAAATCTGTAGATCACCTCTGTAGCATATTGGTTAGCAGTACGTTTGTCGTCAGTTCCAGCTTTGTCTCCTCCTGAAGCTAATTCGATTGTTCCGAAAAATTCAAGTCCTTTGTATTTTACAAAAGGGTTAATCATGTATGAAGTAGCCCAGTTTTTAAAATTAGGGTTGAACGTTGCCTCTGGAGTAGAAGTTTTACTGAAACTAGTAGGAACATCTGTAGAAGTTGTAGTGACATTTCCGTCAGCGTCGGTTCTAGTAATGGTATTGTTGTAAGCATTATTATTCAAAATACCCCAGTAACCAAATCCTGATCTATTAGCAGCATATATGTTTGCGTTACCTAGATTTGCATTATGATAGTAAGAACCTGTAAGTCTAATTCTTAAATCTTGGCTCAGTTGTTTGTCATAACCAAATTTAGCTAAGATTGAAGGACTATGCGTTGTATTTGTGTTTGGACCAGAAGTGTAAAAAACTTCTTCGTTACTTTGATTTAAATTACCATTGGTAACACCTAACATGCTTACCCAACCATTTCTTTTGTAGTACACTTCCATACCCATTTCTGTGGTGAACGAATTCATGATGTTATTACCAACAAATGCATTTCTTATTGTGTTTCCATTATCAGAACTTCTGAAGTGAGCATCACCAAAGTTGTTCTCCATTTGTCCAATTTTAATTGTAGCATATTTCATTACATCAGCCAAGAAGTCTTTTTTGATAAAGTCTAACTTGTCAATTTGTAAGTATCCGCCTTTCACATAAGAATCATTGTGATGTCTTGATGCTAAATAAATATCTAAATTTACTCTCACACCATCAAATAACTGAGCTCCAATGTACATATCAGCCGCAGGAAGAGTAAAATTGTTTTCTGTATTCATTAAACGATAGCCAGTAATTGTTCTTACAGTAGTTGTATTACCTGCTGTCGTGGTAGTAGTAGAACTAGCAGGTTGGTCGTTGAATGAATTTGTGGCTTGAAAATCCATGTTGAAAGCACCACCAAGATCTATACTAAGACCTTTAAACTCTCTATCATCTTTTTGAACGTCAAAAACGTTGATACCATTTTTATCTCTCGAAATTTGGTTTTGCATATTTCCAAAGCTAACTTGTGCTTGAACGGTAAATGTGCTAATTGCTGCAATAAATAGAATATAAATCTTCTTCATGGCGGTTATAAATTAAAGGTTAAATTAAATTTTACAGTTAGGTCTTGTCCTGTTTTTATTGTACCAAGCATTGCGGTTGGCGATTTCATTCCGAATTCTGAAAAAGTGATTTTATTAGATCCTTGCAGATTTAAACCATCTTTTGTAACGGTTGTTTTTACGTTGGTTTTATAAACTTTGCTAACTCCTGCAATGGTGTAAGTTCCAGTTAATTCCCAAGTTGTTTCATTTACTTTTTCAGCAGATTTCAGAACGTATTTAATGTTTTTGTTTTTATCTGTTTTTAGCGTTTCGTAAGCTACCTTGTCCATGCTTTTTTTCTCGCTTTTTACACTTTCTGCTAAAAGAGTAACTGTCAGAGCTTCTATCTCAGTTAATTTTCCATTAGCAATATTTAAAGAAGCCGTTCCAGTTCCAGAAGCCGATTTCATTTCCCAGTCGTGAAGTGTAGATGTTCCCGCAACAGAAAAAGTTGATTTACTATCTAAGGAATATGATTTTTGTGCTTTTGCAAACGAAGTGATTCCGAAAATTGCAATAACGAGAGCGAATAATTTCATTTTATTGGTTTTCATTTTTATTGTGTTTTTTAGATTTTAAAAAATATAGATAAACTCGGCCAATTCTATCTTTAAGTATTTTATATTGTTTTTTAACTTGTATCAAAGATCCTCCTATATACCGTTTTAGTACATGATAAAAATCATTGTTAAAATTTTATTAAATTGCTATTTATAAACTACAACGTTTTCATTTTTTGAGGAATCGATAAACAAGGAGGCGAATTTTATTAAATCGATAATTTTAACATTTGGTTAAAAAAAAGCACTCTTAAAAAGAGTGCAATTTTTAACATTCAGCTGACGCTCTATTTAGCTTAAAATAATATTGAAGATGACTGTGAGATCTTTTCCTGCTTTTACAACTCCTAGAGCAGCCTTTGGAGGAGTCATTTCAAAATCTCCAAAAGTAATTTGGTTAGAACCCTGCAAAACAAAAGCTCCTTTAGTTGCCGTTACTTTTACTTGAGTTTTATATTCTTTGCTCACGCCAGCAATAGTATAAACACCAGTTAAGTCCCAAGTTGTTTCATCAATTTTTTCAGCAGATTTTAAAACATATTCAATATATTTATATGTTTCGGTATCCATAGCTTCATAAGCTACTTTGTCCATGCTTGTTTTATAGCTTTTTAAGCTTTCTGCCAATAACGAAACCGTTAAGCTATTTATACCAGCAAGTTTAGCATCTTTAACTATTAAATTGGCAGTTCCGGTTCCTTCTGTAGATTTCATTACCCAGTCATGTACGGTAGAAGTTCCTGCTACTTCAAAAGTGGAGTTGGCAGTTATGTTATAATTTTTTTGCGCATTTGCCTGTAATGACATTGTTGTAAAAATTACGGTCAGTAAAATTGATTGAATTGTTTTCATGTTGATAAAGTATAGGTTAATCACTCAAATAAGGAAGTTTTAAAATTCAGTTAGTGGTTCAAAAATTAAAAACAATACTTATTTCTTAGACCAAAATTATCGCGCGCGTATAGAAAACGAAATGATAAAAATCATGGCTAAATATTTATTAAATTGTTATAGTAAAGAATGCCAAACATTATTAAAGTTGGTTTTTTGATATTTATACTAATGAAAGTTAAGTGTAAGTTGTTGCTGTTTTTGTGATCGAAAATACTAGAACTGTTTTGAGAACTTTTTCTAGATAAAAATCAAATTAAAAGACAGACAAGACTTTGAGTTTTAGAAAATAATAGAAAAGGACTGTCATTTTCTCCCTATTTTTTATGGTTTAAATAAGAATGAATGTAAAAAGCCAAAAAAAATGACAAAAGTGATTAACTTTGCAGCATGCAAATGGAGAAAAAAGACATACGAGCCTTATCAAAAGAGCAGCTTCGCGATTTTTTTGTTGAAAATGGAGATAAAGCTTTCCGTGGAAATCAGGTTTATGAATGGTTATGGAGCAAAGGAGCTCACAGTTTTGAAGACATGACAAACGTAGCAAAAGCTACAAGATCTATGTTGGAGAACAATTTTGTAATCAACCATATTAAAGTTGATACGATGCAGAAAAGTAGTGACGGAACGGTAAAAAATGCCGTGCGCCTTCATGATGGTCTTGTGGTAGAATCTGTTTTAATTCCGACCGAAACCAGAACTACAGCATGTGTCTCTAGTCAGGTAGGTTGTAGTTTAGATTGTAATTTCTGCGCAACAGCGAGATTAAAAAGAATGCGAAATCTAGAACCAGGCGAAATTTATGATCAGGTTTTGGCTATTGACAAAGAAAGCCGTCTTTATTACAATCATCCGCTTTCAAATATCGTTTTCATGGGAATGGGCGAACCTTTAATGAATTATAACAATGTCATTAAAGCCATCGATATGATTACTTCAGAAGAAGGCTTAGGAATGTCTCCAAAACGAATCATGGTTTCGACCTCTGGAATTCCGAAAATAATCAAAAAAATGGCAGACGATGATGTGAAGTTTAAGCTGGCAGTTTCTCTGCACTCTGCTATAGACGAAACCCGTGCACGCATCATGCCATTCAGTAAAAACTTCCCTTTAAAAGATTTGAGAGAAGCTTTAGAATATTGGTACAGAAAAACCAAAAGCAAAGTTTCTTACGAATATGTAGTTTGGAAAGGAATTAACGATGATAAAGCTTCGGTTGACGCATTGGTGAAATTCTGTAAATATGTACCGTGCAAAGTTAATTTAATTGAATATAACCCAATCGATGATGGCGAATTCCAGCAAGCTTCAGAAGAATCGATTATGGCATACATAAAAGCGTTAGAAAATATCGGCGTAGTAGTAAAAGTACGAAGAAGCCGAGGAAAAGATATTGATGCCGCATGCGGACAATTAGCCAATAAAGAAGCAGAGACAATATAAGGTTACTAAAAATAACTCCGTCAGGAGTAAAATATCGGTAGCGGAATCACAATATAAGGTTGTCTAAATTACTCCGTTAAGAGTAAAATATCGGTGGCAGAATCATATAAGGTTGTTTAGTATACTCCGTTAGGAGTAAAATATCGGTAGTAGCAATGTTTATAGAAAATATATTCAGATAAAAACAAAAAGCATTAAAAACGAGAGTTTTTCTCTTTTTTAATGCTTTTTTTGGACAAAAAGGATGCTTTATTTTTTCAAATCAACTTCTTCTGTAACTCCATCTTTTGTTACTGTTGCAAGTGTATCACATTCTCCGTTTCCATAATCAAGAGTAGCTGAAGCACCATTTTTTGTTATAGAAACAATTCCTTTTACTGCAAAAGATTTTCTGCAAGACGCATTAAATTCTAAAGGAGTAGTAATCTCTGCAGAGAAAGTATCTCCGTTAGGGAAAGTTGTAGTGCCACTTCCGGTAACCACAAATACATTATCCTCCCAATCAAACCATGTGTCATAACCAGAAGTCATTTCTTTTATCAAAGTTCCTTTTCTAGTATACACTTTTCCATCATCAAAAGTAATGGCTAAATCTATAGATGCCGTAGAAACTGGGTGTGGTGTCACTAATAGGCTGGTTTCTTTAATGGTTCTTACAATGCTTTTACTTCCCTGAAGTTTTTTGTCATTATGATAAAATCCTTCAAAAGTGTAGCTAATAGTTTGTGTAGAAGAAGTGAAATCATTAGAAAAAGAAACAACCATTTTTCCTTTAACTGTATTTCCGTTGTTAAGAGTACAGCCTTCAGCGCCAAAATCGACAGTTTTTGTCCAAGTATTGTTGGTTAAAACGGTTGTAATGGTGGCACAACTCGGAAGATAATTTTTTATTGGTCCGCTTGGTTTTGCATTCACATTAAGCTGAGAACTAAATTGGTCTTCAGCAATATTCGTAACATCCTCAACAGAAGCATCGATTTTAGAATTAGTTATAATTTCTTCGTTCGTAATCGCAGCGACTGTTTCATCATTTGTTTTTTCATCAGAATTACAGCTGATAAAAAAAGACATCGTAATATAAGTGCTAAGTAATAAAAATTTTGTTTTCATAAATAAATAGTTTGGGTTCTTCTTTTAAGTTAATGAATTCAAATCAGTATTAGTTAGAGCTATTTTGGGTGTTTTATTTAAGGTTCGAGCATAAAATATTTAAATCCTAACCTAAAATACACAACGTATTTTTATTTAAAATAGTATATTTGGGGTCTAAATGAATATTACGTCTCAAATAAAGCAACCCATTTTTAACGAGATGGAACTTTTCGAAAAAAAGTTCCATGAATCGATGACTTCTAAGGTTGCCTTACTAAACAGAATCACCTATTATATCGTAAACCGTAAAGGAAAACAAATGCGTCCGATGTTTGTTTTTCTTACTGCAAAAATGGTTTCTGGCGGTACTGTAAATGAGAGAACCTATCGCGGAGCTTCTGTAATTGAACTTATTCACACCGCAACTTTAGTACACGATGATGTAGTAGACGACAGCAATCGCCGCCGCGGATTTTTCTCCATCAATGCACTTTGGAAAAATAAAATTGCCGTTCTCGTTGGAGATTATTTATTGTCTAAAGGTTTGTTACTTTCTATAGATAATGGCGATTTTGATTTATTGAGAATCATTTCTGTAGCCGTTCGCGAAATGAGCGAAGGAGAATTGCTTCAAATCGAAAAAGCAAGAAGATTGGATATTACCGAAGACGTGTATTACGAAATCATCCGTAAAAAAACCGCAACGCTTATTGCTGCTTGTTGTGCGCTTGGCGCGAAAGCCGTGATCGAAGACGATATTCAGGTAGAAAACATGCGCAAATTCGGCGAGTTAATAGGAATGGCTTTCCAAATCAAAGACGATTTATTCGACTACAGTGAAGAAGCCATCGGAAAACCAACGGGAATAGATATTAAAGAGCAAAAAATGACATTGCCTTTAATTCATGTTTTAAACACTTGTACTCCGCAAGAAAAAAAGTGGCTGATAAACTCCATCAAAAACCACAACAAAGACAAAAAACGCGTAAAAGAAGTGATTGCCTTTGTGAAAAATAATAATGGTTTGGCTTACGCCGAAAACAAAATGGTCGAATTCCAGCAGGAAGCACTTGCATTACTTCAAAACTTCGAAGATTCAGAATACAAAGATGCTCTCACTTTGATGGTGAACTACGTTATTGAAAGAAAAAAATAGTCTCTCAAATTAGATAATTAGAAAACTTGTCAATTAGATAATTGTTTTACTTTGTTGTAAATCAGTTGTCTATTTTTATTTTGTTGGGATTTGAAATTTTTTTATTGAAATTTTTAATAGTTGATGCAACCATTTCAAATCAACAATCGTCTATGCTAATAGAAGTCTATTTCTAAAACCAAAACCGAACCGCTTATTAATGAAAATTATAGCATTACATCAAGAAGAAGCTAAAATCATAAAGCTCGCTGTCGAAAACAATCGTCAGGCGCAGCAGCAGATTTATAGTAAGTTTTCTTCTAAAATGTTAAGCGTGTGCCGTCAATATATAAAAGACATTCAGCTGGCAGAAGATGTAATGATAACCGCTTTCATGAAAGTATTTACGAATCTGAAAAACTTTGAACACAAAGGCAGTTTTGAAGGCTGGATTCGCAGAATTATGGTTAACGAATGCATTTCGTATTTAAGAGTTCAGAAAAAAGTAAAATTTGCTGAAGATGAGTTTTTTGTTGAGGAAAGCTTTAATCAAATCGACAGCCAGTTTACGGTAGAACAGATTCAGTATTTAATTGATGCTTTGCCAGATGGCTACAAAATGGTTTTCAATTTATATGCGATTGAAGGTTACAAACACAATGAGATTGCCAAGATGTTAGGAATAAATGAAGGAACATCGAAATCGCAATTATCGCACGCTAGAAAAATGCTCCAAACACAAATTACTATTTTAAAAAAACAAGATAATGGAACCGAATAATTTTGAAAAGGATTTCCGTGACAAACTAAACCAGCGCAAAATTGAACCAAGCAATAAAGCCTGGGATCGATTGGATGCGATGCTGACTGTGGCAGAAGAGAAAGAGCCAGTTAAACTTCATTCCAAAAAATCAAAAAGAAAATGGTTGTATATCGCGGCCAGCTTCATCGGGTTTTTATTGGTTGGGACACTGTTTTTCAATCAGAATAAAGATGCAGTTAAAACGCCAGAAACGGTAGTTGTGGAAAAAGAAAACGAAACTCAAAAAGAATCAGTAAAAGAGCCTATTTTAAATACTATTGATTCAGCGAAAGCGGAAACTGCAATTGCTGAAAAAACTTCGGAAGAAAGAGCAAACAAAAATGAAAAAAACAATTCCGAAGCTTCGGGACAAATTTCAGATAAAAACAATCAAAATGAATCAAATCAAATAGCGGAGTCTTCAATCATCATCAAAAACAATCAAGAAAAACAATCAACAACCAGTCAAACTTTAGTTGCAGAAACTTCAAAAAAAGAAAATATAGATCAACTATTAGAAACGGCAGAAAATAAAATTCTGGCAGAAAATGCGTCTAAATCAAAATCTAAATCAAAATCTAAAGTAAAAATCAATTCTAACGATCTATTGGATCAGGTAGATGGGGAATTGGAGCTTTCTTTTAGAGAAAAACTGATTACCAAAATAAATAGAAGTTATCACACGGTCAAAGTTGCGGTTGAAAATCGAAACGTTAAAAAATAAGTACAATCATCACACGAGAGCTTAGCTCGAACTGGCGTAGCAATCAAATTAATCCAATCAATCAAAAAAAGTAATCATGAAAAATTTAACCATTTATTTATTCCTTCTGTTTTTCTTATTTGTCACAAAATTGCTGGCACAGGAAACTTTTGAGAACAAAGCAAAGGCAATAGCAATAGAAATCGAAAAAATTACAAAGGAAGAAAAAGCAGAACTTAAAAAAGAAGTTGACGATGTTAACACACAATTAGTCGAAGGAACTATTTCTAAAGAAGAAGCAGAAAAAAGAAAAAAGGAATTTGCAGAAAAGAGAGCCCGTAATATCGAAAATAGAGTTGCCGTAGAACAAGAAAAATTACAGGAACTGATTCAGGAAAAAGTAGATGGAAAGCTAAACTATGAGAAAGCGAAAGGAGGAACCATTTTGGTAATTGGCGGAAACAATGACTCCATTAGAGCGAATCAAACAGAAATAAAAATTCCTGCAATGAAAGTATACGACGGTAAGGATGATAAAATTAAAAGAGAATCTAAAAGAACAACTTCTCAATTTGTATTTGCAATGGGGTTGAATAGTAGTATGGTGGATGGTAAACTTCAAGATTCTAATTACGACTTTATTGGGTCGCATTTTTACGAATGGGGTTTGACTTTAAATTCTAGAATTCTAAACGACAATAATTTATTGCATGCCAAATACGGTCTTTCTTTAATGTATAATAATCTTCGTCCGACAGATAATCGCAGTTTTGTTGTAAACGGCCAACAAACAGATTTAGTTACAAATCCGATACATTTAAAAGAATCTCTTTTTAGAAATGTGTATTTAGTGGCTCCGGTTCATTTAGAATTTGATTTTTCGAAAGACGGCAATCATGATGGGAAAACCTATTTTAGAACACACAAAGGATTCAGAATGGGGTTTGGAGGATATGCTGGAATCAATGTAAAATCGAAACAGATTTTAAAGTTTGAAGACAATGATTATAAAACGACACAAAAAACAAAAGGCGATTATAATGTCAATAATTTTATTTATGGATTGAGTTCTTACTTTGGCTACAAAGAAATAAGCTTGTATTTGAAATATGACTTAAATCCAATTTTTAAGAACAATTTAGTTGATGAGAATAATATTTCTTTGGGTATTCGCTTCGATTTCAATTAAGAAAATTAAGTTTAGTTAGTAAAGAGCATCTCTATTTGGAGGTGCTTTTTTTGTTTAAAAAATCATTTAAAATTCAACCAAGATTTACGTATTTTTGCTAGCTATCCACTTAAAAAAATAATTTAGATTTTGATTTCACAAAGCACCATAGATTCTGTTTTTGAAACTGCTCGAGTAGAGGAGGTTATCGGCGATTTTGTGAATTTGAAACGCGCAGGAAGTAACTTTAAAGGATTGAGTCCGTTCTCAGATGAGCGTTCGCCTTCGTTCATGGTATCGCCCGCAAAAGGAATTTGGAAAGACTTTAGTACAGGAAAAGGAGGAAATTCCGTTAAGTTTTTAATGGAACATTCGCAGTTTACCTATCCAGAAGCCATTCGATATTTAGCCAAAAAATATAATATCGAAATTGAAGAAACGGAACAGACAGAAGCGGAAAAAGCAAATACAGATCTTCGCGAAAGTATGTATCTGGTTTCGGAGTTTGCTTCTAAATATTTTCATGATGTCTTATTGAATTCTGAAGAAGGAAAAGCCATTGGTTTATCGTATTTTAAAGAAAGAGGTTTTACTAACGAAACCATTAAAAAGTTTAATTTAGGATATTCTCCAGAAACCTGGGATGCTTTGACAAAAGAAGCCTTAGGAAAAGGCTATAAATTAGAATTTCTAGAAAGTACAGGTTTAACAATTCCGAGAGAAGACCGCCCTTTTGACCGATTTAAAGGGCGCGTAATGTTCCCGATTCAAAGTATGTCAGGACGTGTTTTAGGTTTTGGAGGACGTATTTTAACCAATGATAAAAAAGCGGCAAAATACCTGAACTCGCCAGAAAGCGATATTTACCATAAAAGTAAAGTCCTTTACGGAATTTACCATGCCAAACAATCCATAGCCAAACAAAACAATTGTTATCTGGTAGAAGGGTATACCGATGTAATTCAGTTTAATCAGGCTGGAATAGAAAACGTTGTGGCATCTTCTGGAACGGCATTAACGCCAGATCAGATTCGTTTGATCAATCGTCTGACGCGAAATATCACCGTTCTTTTTGATGGAGATGCGGCAGGTTTGCGAGCTGCAATTCGAGGAATCGATTTGATTCTGGAAGAAGGAATGAATGTTCGTGTTTGTTCTTTCCCGCAAGGAGAAGATCCAGATAGTTTTGCGCGTGCCAATTCGCATGACGATTTAGTTGCTTATCTAGAAAATAACAGTAAAGATTTTATACAGTTTAAAGCTTCGATCTTAATGGATGAAGCCAAAAACGATCCTATAAAAAAAGCCGATCTGATTCGTGATATGGTTGCGAGTATTTCTAAAATTCCAGACCGTATTCAGCGTGAAGTATATATTCAGGAATGTGCGCGAATCATGGATATTTCAGAGCAGGTTCTAACGAGTACTTTGGCACAGCTGATTCAGAAAGATATCGCTGACGCGAATAAAAAACAGAAACAAGAGCAAAGACCTTTTGAAGTAGTTAGAAACCAGCTGCAAGCCGGCACTTTTTCAGGAGGAGATCCAGAAGATCCAAGAACAGGACCGCCAGATGATTATCCAGGAGATCCAGGGTACTATCCGCAAGAACAAGCTCAAAAAGTAGATATTCTCTATAATTTTGAAAAGAAAGTAATTGAAATTTTACTATTGTACGGAAGTGTGGTAGAAAGTTTCGAAGATGTTTACTTGAAAGCTGATGAAGAAGGAAATGTAAAAGAAGTATCGGAAAAAAGAGAATATAAAGTATTTCAAAAAATATATTTAAGTCTTCAGGAAGATGAAATAGAATTGTCAAATGTCTTGTTTCAAAATATTTACAATAATATTATTGATTTTTATAACCAGAATGAAACTTTTAATCTAGACAAATATCTAATGCATCTGGAGCCCGATTTTGCTCAAGAGGTGACCAATATATTAATGGAAGATGAAAGATTAACCATTCACAATTGGGAAGGGCAGAATATTTTTCCAAAACAGAAAAGCGAAACCATCGAGCAGAATGTTTCTGAGACGATATTTGCTATGAGATGGTATTTGGTGTCTGGAATTATTGCCGAATTAAAGAATTCGCTATTAACCAATCCGCAGGAAGATAATTCAGAGGTTTTAAGTATGGTGATTGATTATTCCAAATTGCTAAATAACTTTTCGAAAAAATTAGGACGAGTAGTAGTGCCTTATCACTAAAAAGAAAAAACTCTATCTAATTGATAAAATCAAAATAGATAGAGTTTTATAAATTTTTCGATTCTCTTAAAAGGTTAAGAATTTCGACTTGTGATTAAATAATTTCTAAAGTCTTAGCTTTATTTACTAAGTCAACTAAATTCGTAACATTCAATTTAGTCAATAATCTTAGTTTGTAAGTACTGATTGTTTTTTCGTTCAGATTTAAGATTTTAGAGATTTCATTGTTTTTCTTACCATCACTTAAATAACGTAAAACCTCGATTTCACGGTTAGAAAGTTTTCTGTACAGACGTTCACTTTTGCTTTGTTTAGCAATAAGAGCCATGTTTTTACGTACTGTTTCATTAATGATAATTTTTCCTTCGTGTACTTTAATAATAGAATGACCTAATGTTTCAAGTTTTTCTGTTTTGTGCACATACCCAGAAACTCCTGCCTTAATTGCGTTTGGAGCGTACATTTGCTCAGCAAGATCACTGAAAATAACAATTTTTGTTTTTGGGAAATTTTTCAAGATAGATTTAATTTCAAAGATACTTGAAAGTCCTTCTAACTCTAAATCTAAGATTAGAATGTCGATTTCCTTCGTTTGAAGAATATCTCTAACCATTGAAAAATTGCCTACGTTGGCAACAATTGAAATTTGATCGTGGTCTTTAAAATAAGACTTAACGCCAAAGTGCGTCACAGGATGATTGTCTGCTAGACATACTTTAATCATAATTTTTACCTTTTTTAGAATTGTTCATGTTTTTGGAACGGTAAAATTAATAAATAAATTCTGTAATAACTCGCAGAGAATGTTAAAATGTATTATTTTAACGTTTTTGGGATCAAACAAACCGGAATTGGATCCATTTTATGCTTGTTGCTGGTGTTTAATCGTTTATAAATTTCAAAGACAGATTTTTCTCTCCCCTCAAAGTCAGATGCCATTTTTCCTGACTCCGCGGCTAACATCGCCCATTCTAGTTCGTCATAACTTGCGCCCAATTGGTCTTCGTCAGTACGATTGTCACCAAATAATCCATCCGTAGGAGCAGCTGTTAAAATTGACTGCGGAATCTGTAAAAATTCTCCTAAAGCATAAACATCAGATTTCATTAAATCAGCAATCGGACTTAAATCGACTCCGCCATCTCCATATTTAGTGTAAAAACCTACACCAAAATCTTCTACCTTGTTTCCAGTTCCGGCAACAAGCAAACCGTGAATTCCTGCTAAATAATATAAAGAAGTCATTCTGATGCGGGCGCGAGTATTAGCCAAAGCTAAATTGACTTTCGCTACATCTTCAGTTGAAGGTACAGCACTTTTAAAAGATTCGAAAGTGTCTGTCAGATCAGTCTTAACATCAGAAACATTTGGAAAACGTTTTTTAAGTTGCTCAATATGTTCTCTTCCTCTTGAAACTTGGCTTTCTGCTTGATGAATTGGCATTTCTACACATAAAACTTTCAGTCCTGTCTGTGCGCATAAAGTTGAAGTTACTGCAGAATCTACACCTCCTGAGATTCCAATTACAAAACCGTTTACTTTTGCATTAGTAGCGTAATTTTTTAACCAGTCTACAATGTGCGTATTTACTTTTTCTGTTTGAATTGTGCTTTTTTTAGCCATAATAGTTTAAGTTTTAAGATGCAGGGATGTATATTTGCAGAATTATTTTGAGTATGCAATTACTTAAAATTCTGATAACACAAATCTAATTAAAATAAAATGAAAATTTATCGCTTTGCAGTGGTTCTATGCCTGTTTTTTTTGTCTTGCAACCAAAAAAGTAAGGTTGAAAAAGAAGTAGAAGAAATCCCTGTTGATATTAAAGTAGAACGATTTGATAAAGTGTTTTTTGAAACTAAACCACAAGATCTGGCAAAAGTAAAAAAACAATATCCTTTTTTCTTTCCGGGTAACGATGATAATGTCTGGATTCAGAAAATGAATGATCCGATCTGGAGAGAAGTTTATGAAGAAGTTCAGAAAAAATACAGTAATTTCGAACCCGTTCGCAAAGAATTTAATGAACTTTTTCAGCACATAAAGTATTATTTCCCTAAAACTAAAATTCCGAAGGTAATTACCGTTATTGGAGAAATGGACTATAATGCAAAAGCAATTTATGCAGACAGTCTTGTTGTGGTAGCTTTAGAATTGTATTTGGGAAAAGAGCATAAGTTTTATGAGTTTCCAAATTATTTAAAAGAGAATTTTGAAGAAAGACAAATTATGCCAGACGTGGTTTCTAGTTTTTCTTATCGAAATATTCAGAATTCGATTGACAAGAGTTTAGTTTCTCAAATGGTTTTTGAAGGAAAACAGCTTTATGCAAAAGATTTGCTGCTTCCTGAATATACAGATGCTGAAAAAATGGGGTATACGCCTGAGCAGATAAAATGGTGTCAAGAAAACGAAGCTTATATGTGGCGTTATTTTATAGAAAATGAAATGCTCTACAGTGATGACCCGAAATTGAATGCGCGATTTATAGCTCCGGCACCTTTTTCTAAATTCTTTTTAGAAATTGATAACGATTCTCCAGGGCGAGTGGGAGCTTGGATAGGCTGGCAGATGGTACGTTCTTACATGAAAAATAATAGTGATGTTTCTTTAGCCGAATTGTTTAAGTTGGAGCCAAAAGAAATCTTCGAAAAATCAAAATATAAACCTAAGAAATAATGGCAAATATAAATTCAGAGATTAGATTTAATATAGAATTGGACGAAAACCGTGTTCCAGAAAAATTGACGTGGAGTGCACAAGACGGTGGAGTTCAAGCCGAAGAGGCAAAAGCGATAATGCTGTCAATTTGGGATAGCAAAGCAAAAGAAACCATGCGTATTGATTTGTGGACCAAAGATATGCCGGTAGACGAAATGAAGATTTTCTTCCATCAGACTTTAGTAGCAATGTCAGATACTTTCAAACGTGCAACAGACGACGAAAAAATGTCTGACACGATGAAAGATTTCTGTGATTACTTTGCAGAAAAACTAGAACTTACGAAATAGTAAAATTTCAAATAAATCAAATCCCAAATTCCAATCTTAAATATAATTGGAATTTGGGATTTTCAATATGTATATTTTTAACTTTGAAATTTAATTTTAAAATTCTGAGTTATTTTTAAAAACTTCCTGATTTACTTCGTCAATATAAGAAAGCAACTCTTCCTTTCCGATTGATTCTGTAGATGAGGTTACAAAATACTGTGGCATTTCGGCCCAGTTGTTGGCAAACATTTGTTTTTTGTAAGCCGCGATATGCGAATCTATTTTTCCTTTGCTGATTTTATCTGCTTTTGTAAAAATAATACAGAACGGAATCTCACTTTCGCCCATATAAGACATAAATTCGACATCGATATTTTGAGCCTCATGGCGAATATCAATCAAAACAAAAGCACAAACCAATTGTTCTCTTGTTTCAAAATAATCGGTAATAAATTGCTGAAAAACAGATTTTGTTTTCTTTGAAACTTTAGCATAACCATAACCTGGTAAATCGACCAAAAACCAGTTGTTATTAATCTTAAAGTGATTAATTAACTGTGTCTTTCCCGGTTTTCCTGAAGTTTTAGCTAAGTTTTTATTATTGGTAAGCATGTTAATCAATGATGACTTACCTACGTTTGATCTTCCTATAAAAGCATATTCTGGCAAAAAATCCTTCGGGCATTTTGATGCATCAGAATTGCTGACAATAAATTCGGCGGTATTAATTTTCATATTCCTTTACGTTTTAAAACCTCCTAAAATAATTTTTTGACGGCTATAATTTCTTTTCGGTAAGCCATTTTTCAAGAACTTCGTTAAATTCCTGAGGGTGTTCCATCATTGCTGCGTGTCCGCATTTATCAATCCAATACAAATCAGAATTAGGCAATAATTTATGAAATTCTTCTGCCACATTTGGCGGTGTTACATTATCATTTTTACCCCAAATTATACACGTATCAACGTCCATTTTTGGTAAATCTTTGGCCATGTTGTGGCGAATTGCGCTTTTTGCAATCGTCAAAGTTTTGATTAATTTGATGCGGTCGTTAGCCGTAGCGTAAACTTCATCAATCAATTCTGGAGTTGCAATTTTTGGGTCATAAAATACATCTTCAGCTTTCTTTTTGATGTATTCATAATCGCCTCTTCTTGGGTAACTGTCTCCCATTGCGCTTTCGTAAAGACCAGAACTTCCAGTAATTACAAGTCCAGCAACTTTTTCAGGATACAGTTTTGTGTGATATAAAGCAATGTGTCCTCCTAGAGAATTTCCTAGAAGAATAACTTTGTCAAACCCTTTAAAAGTAATAAAGTCTTTTACGTATTTCGCAAAACTTTTTACGTTCGTTTTTAAAATGCTTTGAGTGTATATTGGCAAATCTGGGATAACAACTTTATACCCTTTCGTTGGGAAATATTGTGCTACACCATCAAAGTTACTTAGGCCCCCCATTAAACCATGCAGAATAACGATCGGAGTTCCTTCTCCAGCTTCAAAATAGCTGTATTTGCCTTCTTTTTTATAGTGTTTGTCCATCTAATCTAATGCCAATTTCAATTTCGACAAATATAGGGTTAATTACACAAAAATGAATTTTTGATGCCATTTTTTAACTAGATAATTTGAGTAGAATTTGTAAATCTCTAAAAATCAGTAAATAAACGTCTTTTTGTTAAAATCTTTAAATGTTAAGAAAAGTGCATAATAATCAATTTTTTAAGAAAATTAGCGCATTATTTTTTTGAATGAATAATAGAATTAAAAATCCGTTAATTAATAGTTAAGGTATTGATTAAATGAGAATTATAGAAAGTGGTAGTAAAGTGGTTAAACTTATTAACAAAGTGGTATAAAGTGGTAAAATGTGGTAAAATTTTTTATATTTTTGCTGTATAACATGTTAACTAGTTTTTTTGAACACAATTGTTGGAACATATGAATGTAAAGTCGATGCTAAAGGAAGGCTAATGATGCCTGCACCTTTAAAAAAGCAATTGACGGCTTCTCTTCAAAGCGGATTCGTTTTGAAGCGTTCTGTTTTTCAGCCGTGTTTAGAGCTGTATCCGATGGAAGAGTGGGATGCGATGATGAAAAAAATCAACAAGCTTAATCGCTTTGTAAAAAAGAACAACGATTTCATTAGAAGGTTTACTGCTGGTGTTAAAGTGGTTGAGGTTGATGCGTTAGGAAGATTGCTTGTTCCAAAAGATTTGGTAACGTTTGCAAGTATTTCTAAAGATGTGGTTTTTTCATCGGCGGTTAATATTGTAGAAATTTGGGATAAAGATTTATACGAAAAATCAATAAGCGGCGAAGATATGGATTTTGCAGATTTAGCCGAAGAAGTAATGGGAAATATTAATGACGACGAAGATGGAATATCATAATCCGGTTTTGCTTCATCCAACAGTTGATGGTTTAGATATTAAACCAGACGGCGTGTATGTAGATGTTACGTTTGGAGGCGGTGGTCATTCAAAAGAGATTTTAAGAAGATTAGGACCAAACGGAAAGCTGTTTGCATTTGACCAAGACGAAGACGCTCTTGCCAATGCATTGCCAGATGAAAGGTTTACTTTGATAAATGAAAACTTTAGATTCATAAAAAGATTTTTACGTTTTCACGGAGTAAAACAAGTCGACGGGATTTTAGCCGATTTAGGAGTTTCATCACATCAGTTTGATGTTCCAGAAAGAGGTTTTTCAACAAGATTTGATGCTGAGTTAGATATGCGGATGAGTCAAAAAAATGATTTAAATGCTTATCGGGTGGTTAACGAATATGAAGAACAGGATTTACGTCGTGTTTTTTTTGATTATGGGGAGTTGAAGAACGCACCAGTTCTAGCAAGAACAATTGTGGAAGCGAGAAGAGATTATCCGATCAAAACAACAGACGAGTTGAAAGATGTTCTGAAAAAGTATTTGCCTGAAAAGGTTAAAAACAAAATTCTAGCTCAGATTTATCAGGCAATCAGAATTGAGGTTAATCAGGAAATGGACGTTCTAAAAGAATTTATTGAGCAGTCTTTAGAAATTTTAAAACCGGGAGGAAGATTTTCGGTAATCTCGTATCATTCATTAGAAGATCGCTTGGTAAAAAGATTTATAAAAAATGGAATGTTTGAAGGGGAGCCAGAAAGAGATTTTTACGGAAACTTTTCAGTTCCATTCAAAACAATCGGAAAACTGATTGTTCCAGATGAAGCAGAAATAAAAGTTAATAATAGAGCAAGAAGTGCCAAATTAAGAATTGCTGAAAAGATATAATATATATAGGTAGAAAATGAAAGGTGGAGTATTTAGCATATTAAAAGCAAGATTTCTGATTCATGAAGATGCAGTAAAAAACTGGAGATTTATTGTTTTCATAATTCTGCTGGCTATTTTAATGATTGCCAATACGCAGCGATACGAGCAGAAGGTTTTTGAAATAGCAAAATTGAATAATGAAGTAAAAGAGTTGAGATCTGAATTTGTAGATCGACGTTCAGAATTGATGAAATTAAAAATGGAGTCGACTATTTCGGATAAAATGTTAGAAAAACAAATTTTTCCGTCGACAGTTCCTCCGATAAAAATAGAAGTTAAAAAAGAAGAAGAAAAAAGTTTCTTTAAAAGAATATGGCAGTAGACGATAAACATATATCCTACAGAATTTACCTCGTAGCAGTTTTCATCTTTGTGATGGCAATTGCTATTGTTGTTAAATTAACCAATATTCAATGGGTACAAGGAGATTATTACAGAAAACTAGCCAAACAGCGTACGGTGAGAAATTTTGTAATTCCGGCCAACAAAGGAAATATTTATTCTGCTGACGGAAGTTTATTGGCAACATCAATCCCGAATTATGAAATTCGTTTTGATGCCAAAGCGCCTAAAAAAGAAACATTTGAGAAATACGTAAAGCAATTATCAGATTCTTTGGCAACGGTTTTAGACAGACCAGCGGGATATTATGAAAAAGAACTTAGAAAAGCGCGCGAGAATAAAAACCGTTATTATTTGATTGCCCGTAATTTAAGCTATACCGAATATGTGAAAATTAAAGGTTTTCCATTATTCAGTTTAGGTGCTTTCAAAGGCGGAATTATTGTCGAGCAAGAAACGGTTAGGAAACATCCAATCGGAAAAATTGCTGAAAGAACCATTGGTTACGACCGTATTGATCCTGCAACAGGAGTTGAAGTAGGAAAAGGAATTGAATGGGCGTTTAAAAATTATCTAAACGGAAAAGACGGTAAAATTTTAAAGCAAAAAATAGCAAAAGGACAATGGAAACCTATTCGTGATGTTAACGAAGTAGACCCAATTGACGGTTACGATGTGATTTCGACTATAGATGTTTTTATTCAAGATATTGCGCATCATGCTTTATTGAAACAGTTGGAAGATTACGAAGCAGACCATGGTTGTGTGGTGGTAATGGAAACAGAAACGGGTCACGTAAAAGCGATTTCAAATTTAGGAAGAGCAGAAGACGGATCGTATTACGAGACAACCAATTATGCAATTGCAGAATCTCACGAACCAGGATCGACTTTTAAATTGGTTGATTTAGTTGCGATTTTAGAAGATAAGGTTGCAGACACAAGTACAGTTTATGATAGTCATAATGGTGTAGTTAAATATTATGGAAGATCGGTGCGTGATTCGCATCATGGTGGTTACGGAAAAGTTTCTTTAGCCCGCGGATTCGAACTTTCGTCAAACACAGTAATGGTTCAGGCAGTTTATGATAATTACAAAAATAATCCGTCAAAGTTTGTAAATCACATCAGAAGAATTGGTTTGGATAAACCGCTGGGATTGCATTTTAAAGGAGAAGGTAGGCCTATTGTTCCTCATCCAGGAGATAAAATCTGGTCGGGAATTTCACTTCCGTGGATGGCTTTTGGATATTCGGTTTCGGTTACGCCAATGCAGACTTTAGCTTTTTATAATTCGATAGCAAATAATGGAGTGATGGTAAAACCGCAATTTGTATCTGAAATTAAAGAGTGGAATAAAACCATAAAGAAGTTTGATACAGAGGTTATAAATCCAAGAGTTTGTTCGCCTGAAACGCTTAAAAAAGTAAAAGCAGTTTTAGCAAACGTGGTAAAAAAAGGAACAGCTTCTAAGTTGTATTCGAAAGATTTCTCGATGGCGGGAAAAACAGGAACGGCGATGGTTAATTATGGTAAAGCAGGAAGAGAAGGAATGTATTATGCATCTTCTTTTGCAGGATATTTTCCAGCAGATCACCCTAAGTATTCTTGTATTGTAGTGGTTCATAAACCGAATACAGCTAAGAATAATTATTATGGAGCAGACGTTGCAGGACCAGTTTTCAAAAGAATTGCGCAAAAGATTTTTACAGATGCGCCTTCGACAAATAAAATAAAAAAAATAGACACTAGAATTCCGAAACAGGATGCTAGTTATGATAAATATACTGCTGAGGCCAATAAAAAAAGCAGTCAGATTCCGAATTTAAAAGGAATGCCTGGAATGGACGCAATTGCTTTACTGGAAAATTTAGGTTTAAAAGTAAAAGTAAATGGAATGGGGAAAGTGAAAAATCAATCGATTCAAGCAGGAACCAATATTAGCAAAAACACAACAATTGTATTAGAATTATCGTGAAAGTATTAAAAGACATATTATATAAAGTAGCTATTGAGTCTGTAAAAGGTTCGACAGATGTTGCTATTCAGAAAATTGAATTTGATTCACGTAAAGTAGAAGCAAATGATGTTTTTGTAGCAATTCGCGGTTCGCTTTCAGATGGACATGATTATATTGAAAAAGCAATTCAGCTTGGAGCAAAAGCAATTATTTGCGATACACTTCCTGCTAATGCTGTAGAAAATGTAACTTACATTCAGGTAAAAGATACCAATAGCGCTTTAGCTTTTATGGCAGCTAATTATTTTGAAGATCCGTCTTCAAAACTAAAATTGGTTGGTGTAACGGGTACAAACGGTAAAACTACAATTGCTTCCTTATTATTTCAGCTATTTCAAAAAGCAGGTTTTAAAGTTGGTTTATTATCAACGGTAAAAATAGTGGTTGATGAAACAGAATATCCTGCAACGCATACAACGCCAGATTCTTTGACAATTAATCATTATTTAAATGAAATGGTCGAAGCTGGAGTTACGCATTGCTTTATGGAAGTAAGTTCTCATGGTATTCATCAGAAACGTACTGAAGCTTTACATTTTGTAGGCGGAATTTTTACGAATCTTTCTCACGATCATTTAGATTATCACCCAACATTTGCTGAATACAGAGATGTGAAAAAGTCATTTTTTGATTCATTGCCAAAATCGGCTTTTGTTTTAACTAACATAGATGATAAAAATGGAGCGGTTATGCTTCAAAATACGGCTGCTAAAAAACTGACTTACGCTTTAAAATCATATGCAGATTACAGAGCGCAGATTTTAGAAAGCCAATTGTCTGGTTTATTGTTAAAAGTAAATGATAATGAAGTTTGGGTAAAACTGATTGGTACTTTCAACGCATACAATGTTTTAGCTATTTATGGAACTGCAGTAGAGCTAGGTATTGATAGTCTTGAAGCGTTGCGTTTGCTGTCTGATTTAGAAAGTGTTTCAGGACGTTTTCAATATATCGTTTCAGATGGAGGAATCACCGCTGTTGTAGATTATGCGCATACGCCAGATGCATTGGATAATGTTTTGAAAACAATAAACGACATTCGCACCAAAAACGAACAATTAATTACTGTTGTAGGTTGCGGAGGAAATCGTGATAAAACAAAACGTCCAATTATGGCTAAGATCGCTTCAGATTTAAGCGATAAAGCAGTACTGACTTCTGATAATCCTAGAAATGAAGATCCAGAAGTTATTTTGGACGAAATGGAACAAGGAGTTGAACCTCATAATTATAAAAAAATGTTACGCATCACCGATAGAAAACAAGCAATTAAAACGGCTTGTCAATTGGCTGAAGCTAAAGATATTATCCTAATTGCAGGAAAAGGGCATGAGACATATCAGGAAATAAATGGTGTTCGCCATCATTTTGATGATATGGAAACAATAAAAGAGATTTTAAAGCAACTAAATAAATAACAATACATTTTTAAGTTCAAATACCACATTGGAATTTGGAGTTTCAAAAAAGAATTTAAAAAAAGAAAAATATGCTGTACTACTTATTCGAATATTTTGACAAGACATTGGATCTTCCGGGAACAGGAGTTTTCCAGTACATCACATTTAGATCAGCTTTGGCATTTATGCTTTCGTTGCTTTTATCGACTATTTATGGTAAAAGAGTAATTAACTTTTTACGCCGTCAGCAAGTTGGAGAAACAGTGCGCGAACTTGGTCTAGCAGGTCAGAATGAAAAAGCTGGTACACCAACAATGGGAGGGCTTATCATCATTTTTGCGACTCTTTTGCCTGTTTTATTATTTGCTAGGTTGCACAACATCTACATTGTTTTGCTTATTGTAACGACCTTATGGATGGGAACCATTGGTTTTGTGGATGATTATATCAAAATATTCAAAAAAGATAAGCAAGGTTTAAAAGGAATTTTTAAAGTTATCGGACAAGTTGGTCTTGGGGTCATCGTTGGAGCGGTACTTTATTTTAATCCTGCTGTAACAGTAAGAACAGATACAGGACGTGCAGATATTTTTAAGACCGCTACAAATTCAACGGTGATTATGCCTGCAGGTGTTGAAGAAAAATCTACTGCGACGACAATTCCTTTCGTAAAAAATAACGAATTTGACTATGCTGAAGTATTGTCTTTTATGGGAGATGGATATGAGAAATGGGCTTGGTTAATCTTTATTCCAGTTGTAATTTTCATTATTACAGCGGTATCAAACGGAGCAAATTTGACAGATGGAATCGACGGACTCGCAGCGGGAACTTCCGCAATATCGGTCCTCGCGCTCGGAATATTTACGTTTGTTTCTGGTAATATCATTTTCTCGAATTATTTGAACATTATGTATATCCCGAATTCTGGAGAAATGACGGTATTTATTTCGGCATTTGTTGGAGCGCTTATAGGATTTCTTTGGTATAACTCTTATCCGGCATCAGTATTTATGGGAGATACAGGAAGTTTGACCATTGGAGGAATCATTGCAGTATTGGCAATTGCAGTTCGTAAAGAAATATTGATTGTTTTATTCTGTGGGATTTTCTTAGCAGAAAGTGCTTCGGTAATTATTCAGGTGACTTATTTTAAATATACAAAAAAACGTTTTGGCGAAGGCCGAAGAATATTTCTGATGTCGCCTTTGCATCATCATTATCAGAAAAAAGGGTATCACGAAAGTAAAATCGTAACACGTTTCTGGATTGTTGCCGTAATGTTAGCGATTTTATCAATCATAACCTTAAAATTAAGATAGATGAGGCTAGTAGTGCTTGGAGGAGGAGAAAGCGGAGTAGGAACCGCAATCCTCGGTAAGAAACAAGGATATGAAGTTTTTGTTTCTGATTTCGGAAAGATAAAAGAAAGTTATAAAGAAGTTCTTATCATTAATAAAATAGCCTGGGAAGAAGAACAGCACACAGAAGATTTGATTCTAAATGCAGATGTGGTGATGAAAAGCCCGGGAATTCCAGAGAAATCTCCGATAGTAAAAAAGCTGATTGCAGCAGGGGTAAAAGTGATTTCGGAAATTGAATTTGCGATTCCTTATACAGATGCAATGACGATCGGGATTACGGGAAGTAACGGTAAAACTACCACCACAATGCTGACACATCATTTGCTGAAATATGCAGGCTTAAATGTCGGATTGGGCGGGAACATAGGAAAGAGCTTCGCCTGGCAGGTAGCAGAAAATAAGTATGATGCCTACGTTTTGGAATTGAGCAGTTTTCAGCTGGACGGAATAATAGATTACAGGCCAGATATTGCCATTATAACCAATATAAGTCCGGACCATTTGGATCGATATGAATATAAGTATGAAAATTATATCAATTCGAAGTTTCGAATAACAATGAAACAGACTGAAAGTGACTATCTCATTTACGATGCAGATGACGAGGCAAGTACAGAATGGTTAAAAAACAACAAGACAAAAGCAAAATTAATTCCTTTTTCATTGACGAAAAAATTTGATGAAGGAGCTTCTATAAATAACAACAAAATGGAAATAAAGATCAACCAAGAAGAGTTTACAATGGATACAGAACACATTGCGTTAGAAGGAAAACATAATATGAAAAATGCAATGGCAGCAAGCTCTGTGGCGAAATTGATGCAGATTAGAAATGCAACAATCCGCGAAAGTTTATCTAATTTCCAAGGTGTTGAGCACCGTTTAGAAAAAGTATTAAAAATACAAAACGTTCAATATATCAACGATTCAAAAGCAACAAATGTAAACGCTACTTTTTTTGCTTTAGACAGTATGAATGTTCCAACAGTTTGGATTGTTGGGGGTGTTGATAAAGGAAACGATTACAACGAATTGATGTCTTTAGTTCGCGAAAAGGTAAAAGCAATTATTTGTCTTGGTGTTGATAACAGAAAAATAATTGATGCTTTCGGAAACGTAGTAGATATTATGGTTGAAGTAAATAACATGAACGATGCAGTAAAAACTGCTCAAAGATTAACAGAAAAAGGTGATGCAGTTTTATTGTCTCCAGCCTGCGCAAGTTTCGATTTATTCGAAAACTACGAAGATCGTGGAAAACAATTCAAACAAGCTGTCCACAATTTATAATTTTAGATTTTAGAGTTCAGATTTTAGATTATTTCTAAGCTTTGAACTTATTACAAGTTCTTTTGAGTATGACGACGAATGAAATGAAGATGAGAACTAAGAAGTTTTCTTTGATGATCATTGATTTAGCTGAAAAGTTGCCGAATACAAATGTAATTAGATCAATTACAAGTCAAATAGTAAGAAGTGGGACATCAGTTGGAGCAAATTATCGAGCAGTATGCAGAGCGAGAAGTGATAAAGAATTTGTTGCTAAAATGAACATAGTTTTAGAAGAAGCTGACGAAACTTTGTTCTGGATTGAAATTATAAAAGAAAAAATGTGGCTTGCCAAAGAAGAACTCGAAATCGCTTTGAAAGAAGCAAATGAATTGACAGCAATTTTTGTAAGCAGTCTAAAAACAGTAAATAATAGAATAAATAAATAAAATAATCAAAACCGAAGGTTCGAAATAATCTAAAATCTAAAATCAGAAATCTAAAATATGAAAGAACTAGTAAACAAATTAAAAGGAGATAGAGTAATATGGTCATTCGTGGCTTTATTGGCTTTGTTTTCGTTTATGCCTGTTTTTAGTGCGAGTAGTAATTTGGCTTATATTGGGCATGGTACGGGGAATACATTAGGATATTTGGTAAAGCACTTGGCTCATATTTGTATTGGTTTTCTAATCATTTATTGGGTGCATCGAGTGCCGTATCACTATTTTAGAGCAATTTCTAAAATTGCGCTTCCAGTGGTTTGGATTTTATTGGTGTACACTCTTTTAAAAGGAACTGTAATTGCGGGAGCAAATGCGAGCCGTTGGATTCAGGTGCCTTTTATCGGAATCACATTTCAGACCTCGACATTAGCATCGATTGTTTTGTTTATTTACGTGGCACGCTATTTATCTAAAACTAAAGAAGAAAATGAGCCTTTTCAAACCTCATTAATTCAGCTTTGGGTTCCGGTATTTATAACATTGGCACTTATATTGCCTGCGAACTTTTCAACCACAGCGCTGATTTTTTCAATGGTTTTGATGCTGACGTTTATTGGAAAATATCCAATAAAATATCTTGCTTTTATTGTAGGTTCAGGAATTGCTATGCTGGCATTTTTTCTTTTGGTAGCAAAAGCTTTTCCAGATTCAAGATTTTTCAGCAGGGTTTCAACTTGGGAAAGTCGTATTATGAACTTTACGACAGATAAACCAGATGAAGACGATTATCAGATTGAAAAAGCAAAAATTGCCATAGCATCTGGGCAGTTTGGAGGATTAGGGCCAGGAAAAAGTGTTCAGAAAAACTTTTTGCCACAGTCATCTTCCGATTTTATTTATGCCATCATTGTAGAAGAATATGGTTTGGTTGGAGGCGTAGCGATTGTAGTTTTATATCTATTGCTTTTATTCCGATTTGTAATTGCGTCTCATAAAGCACCTACTTTATTCGGAAAATTAGTCGTCGTCGGCGTCGGGTTCCCGATGATATTTCAAGCAATGATTAATATGGCGGTGGCGGTAGAATTATTGCCGGTTACAGGACAAACGCTTCCGTTGATTAGTAGCGGGGGAAGTTCGATCTGGATGACTTGTCTTGGACTTGGAATTATCATTAGCGTGACTAAAAAAGAAGATGAAATTGCTGAGGAAAAATTAGAAAAAGAAAAAAGAAAAGAAGCACTACAGCGATTGATTGATAAAGAATTGGCAGAAGACGATGTAATTCCTCAGGAAATATATGATGAAGAACCAGTCTATTCGATAGAAGATAATTCAAGAAATCCGATGAATGCGGTTTTAAATAAATAAAAAGAATAAGTTTTAAAATGTTGTAATTTTTAGAAAAATGACAAACTATAAATTCATACTTAGCGGAGGAGGAACAGGAGGACATATTTATCCTGCGATTGCGATTGCGAATGAATTAAAATTACAATTTCCTGATGCAGAATTTCTTTTTGTAGGCGCCAAAGATAAAATGGAAATGCAGAAAGTGCCTCAGGCAGGTTATGAAATAAAAGGTCTTTGGATTGCGGGGTTACAGCGAAAACTGACTTTTCAAAATATGATGTTTCCTCTTAAGCTGGCAAGCAGTTTATTAGAATCAAAAAGAATTATCAGAAAGTTTAAGCCAAATGTGGTAATTGGAACAGGAGGTTTTGCTAGCGGGCCTTTATTGCAAGCGGCAGGTTCGGCAGGAATTCCGACAGTGGTTCAGGAGCAGAATTCTTATCCGGGAATTACAAATAAATTGTTGAGCAAAAAAGCCAATGCAATTTGTGTAGCGTACCAAAATTTGGAGCGCTTTTTTCCAAAAGAGAAAATTGTTCTAACAGGAAATCCCGTTCGTCAAGATTTAATTGATATAGAAAGTAAAAGAGATGAAGCAATTGCGTTCTATAATTTAGATCCGAATAAGAAAACGCTATTGGTTCTTGGAGGAAGTTTAGGAGCGAGAAAAATTAATCAGCTAATAGAAAAAGAACTGCAAAATTTTCTTTCTCAAGAGGTACAGGTAATATGGCAATGTGGGAAATTATATTTTGAAGAATATAAAAAATACAATCAGCCTAATGTAAAAGTGGTCGATTTTATCGAAAGAATGGATTTTGTTTACGCAGCGTCAGATGTCATAATTTCACGTGCTGGTGCTTCATCAGTATCAGAATTATGTATTGTTGGAAAACCTGTAATTTTTATCCCTTCGCCTAATGTTGCTGAGGATCACCAGACTAAAAATGCAAAGGCAATTGTAGATGAAAAAGGTGCAATTTTGTTGAAAGAATCTGAACTAGACAATCAGTTTAGCATTGTTTTTGAAGCGCTGCTGAAAGATTCGGGAAAACAAAAACAACTAAGCGATAACATTAAAAAATTGGCAAGACCAGATGCAACTAAACGCATCGTTGAAGAAATTAAAAAGTTGTTATAATATAATTTAAAACAAAAATTAT
Source organism: Flavobacterium ustbae (assembly GCF_003946915.1). GTDB lineage: Bacteria > Bacteroidota > Bacteroidia > Flavobacteriales > Flavobacteriaceae > Flavobacterium > Flavobacterium ustbae. Next base: position 8,320 of record NZ_RPOC01000024.1, on the reverse strand, counting down.
ACAACATTAAATACAGATTAGAGCGCTATTTTAGGCAATTTAGGCTTAAAAAGACGTTGAGATTGCAAGAGTTTAATTAGTAATAACTTACATGTTGTAAGGAATTTTAAAAGTCTGAAAAAACATAATTTAAAATGAATTTAAATCAAATACAAAACGTTTATTTTATAGGTATCGGAGGAATCGGAATGAGTGCTCTAGCCCGTTATTTCAAATTTATTGGAAAACAGGTTTCAGGCTATGATAAAACCCCTTCAATGCTTACAAATGAATTGATTGAAAGCGGTATAGATATTCATTTTGAAGATAATATTAGTTTAATTCCTTCAGATTATTTCGTTGAAAATACCTTAGTGATATATACTCCGGCTGTACCAAAAACACATTCAGAATGGAACTATTTTATAGAAAGACATTATGAAGTTAAAAAGCGTGCTGAAGTTTTAGGTATCATAAGCAAAGATACTTTCTGTTTTGCAGTTGCAGGAACTCACGGAAAAACAACAACATCAAGTATTTTAGGGCATATTCTGTTTCAAAGTGGTGTAGATGTAACGGCTTTTATTGGAGGTATTGTAGAAAACTATAATTCAAATCTTATCGGAAGCGGAAAAACGGTAACGGTTGTAGAAGCAGACGAATTTGATAGATCGTTTTTGCACTTACGTCCAGATATTGCCTGTGTAACTTCTATGGATGCCGATCATTTGGATATTTATGGAACTAGCGATGCAATTCAAGATTCATTTAGAGAATTTGCTTCGAAAGTAGAAGATAAAAATAAGCTTTTTATAACCAAAGAATTGCCTTTAGAAGGTGTTCAATGTGCTATAAATGAAGATGCTGTATATAAGGCTTATAACGTTCGAATCGAAGATGGGGCTTATGTTTTTGACGTGCAGACGCCATCAGAAATTATTAAAGATCTGCGTTTCGGACTGCCTGGAAAGCACAATTTAATGAATGGATTGATGGCTATTGCAATGGCTAAAACTTATGGAACTCCGACCGATTCTATTGCAAAAGCCATTGCTTCATTCAACGGGATCAGAAGACGTTTTTCGTATCAGATTAAGACTGAAGAATTAGTGTATATTGATGATTATGCACATCATCCAACAGAAATAAATGCTGTTCATCAGGCAGTTAGAGAGTTGTATCCAGGGCGTAAAGTTTTGGCGATTTTCCAGCCGCACTTGTTCAGCAGAACAAGAGATTTTGTTGACGGATTTGCCGAAAGCTTATCGCAGTTTGATGAAGTGTTTTTAATGGATATTTACCCAGCAAGAGAGCTTCCGATGGAAGGAGTTACTTCTGAGTGGCTTTTGGGTAAAATGACCAATACAGATAAAAAAATTGTTGCAAAAGAAAATTTATTAGGTGAAATTAAAGCCAGTGATGCACCTATTATTGTAACAATTGGAGCTGGTGATTTGGGAGAGATGGTTCCGTCAATTAAAAAGATTTTAAATGAAAATATTTAATTGGACAAATATTAGATTAGTACTTATTTTCGGACTGGTTTTGTTTCTATATTCTTTTGCTCAGCATCGAAATGGGGATCGAAAACTGAAAAAATCTATGGTTGTTTTTGTAGGGGAAAATACGCTTTTTGTAAAACCGGAAACGGTTAATAAATTGTTGATAGAAAATAAAAGAGACGCTTCCAGTATTAGAAAAGATGAACTAGATTTGAATAAGATAGAGAAAACCCTCGATACGCAAGAGATGATTGAGAAGTCAAATGTTTTTGTAAGTATCGACGGGGTTCTAAAAGCAGTAGTAAAACAGAAGACGCCCATAGCAAGAGTTTATGACGGCGGCACTTCTTTTTATATTGACTATGAGGGTGGTAAAATGCCTTTATCAGACAATTTCACTGCACGAGTTCCTCTTGTTTCAGGGGCAATAAATGAAAAAAATAACGAAGATTTAGCAGCTTTATTTCGCACAATTTATGACGATGCGTTTTTGAAAAAAAACATCATTGCTATAGAGATTATGCCGAATGGAAGCTTAAAAATGTTTAATCGTAACTATGATTACTTCATAGATTTTGGAAGAACGATGAATGTTGATAAGAAATTTAGAAACTATAAAGCGTTTTTTCAAAAAGCAGTTTTAGATAGTTCGTTATACAAATACAAAAAAATTGACCTTAGGTTTACGGAACAAGTAGTTTGCACTAAATAATAGAAAATGGAAAAAGATAACATTGCAGTAGGTCTAGATATTGGAACAACCAAAATCGTTGCCATGATTGGCAAAAAAAATGAATATGGTAAGTTGGAGATTTTGGGCATCGGTAAATCCAAAAGTTTGGGTGTTGCCAGAGGAGTAGTAAACAACATTACGCAGACGATTCAGTCTATTCAGCAGGCTATACTCGAAGCGGAAAATAATTCAGGATATAAAATAAAAGATGTAGTTGTAGGTATTGCCGGACAGCACATCAGAAGTATACAGCATACAGATTACATCAGCAGAAATAATCCAGAAGAAGTAATTGGCGAAAAAGATATTCAGCTTTTAATCGATCAAGTTAACAAACTGGCGATGCTTCCAGGAGAAGAAATTATTCACGTTTTACCGCAAGAATTTAAAATTGACGGGCAATCTGAAATAAAAGAACCAATCGGTATGTATGGCGGAAGACTAGAATCTAGTTTTCACGTTGTAGTTGGTCAGGCTTCTTCAATCAGAAATGTGGGAAGATGTATTCAGAGTTCAGGAATTGAATTATCTGGATTAACATTAGAACCATTAGCTTCTGCAGATGCGGTTTTAAGTCAGGAAGAAAAAGAAGCTGGTGTTGCGCTTATCGATATTGGAGGCGGAACAACAGATTTGGCTATTTTCAAAGATGGCATCATTCGTCATACAGCAGTAATTCCTTTTGGAGGAAATGTAATTACAGATGATATTAAAGAAGGCTGTTCGATTATCGAAAAACAAGCCGAACTTTTAAAAGTAAAATTCGGATCGGCTTGGCCAGGAGAAAATAAAGATAATGAGATTGTTTCAATTCCTGGTTTAAGAGGAAGAGAGCCAAAAGAAATTTCGCTTAAAAACTTATCTAAAATTATCCATGCAAGAGTAGTGGAAATTGTAGAACAAGTTTTTGCAGAAATTAAAGCATACGGACATGAAGATCCTCGTAAAAAACTGATTGCAGGAATTGTTTTAACAGGTGGTGGCGCACAGTTGCAGCACATTAAGCAATTGGTAGAATACATTACTGGAATGGATACTAGAATTGGTTATCCGAACGAGCATTTGGCAGGAAACTCTAGTGATGAAATCTCTAGCCCGTTGTTTGCAACTGCAGTAGGATTAGTAATGAATAGTATCGAAAACAGTTCGCAAAGTGCTGTTAGAATGGAACTAGTTAAAGAACAGCCAAAAGTAGTTTACAGAACGGCTCCTCCAGTACAGCGATACGAAGTTGAAGAAAACTACGTTGAGAAAGTAGAAACAATTGATGAGCCTAGAGAAGCCGTTGGCCAAAAGGTAGCAAGCAATGAATCTACAGAGACCAAAATAAGAAGATCATTTTTTGATCGATACGTCGACAAAATCAAAGAATTTTTAGACAACGCAGAATAAATTAGAATAAAAAGAGAAGGATTACTTTCTGGCCCCAAGTCAAGAAGTAAAAAATGTACTTAATAAGAATTTCAAAAAACCAAAAAGATGATGAGCAACTCAGAATTTGGAAGTATTTCATTTGATTTACCAAAAAATCAATCAAATGTAATCAAAGTTATAGGTGTCGGTGGAGGCGGAAGTAACGCTATTAACCACATGTTTAAACAAGGTATTAAAGGCGTAGATTTTATCGTTTGTAATACCGATTCGCAAGCGCTTCAAAATAGTTCAGTACCAAATAAGATTCAGTTAGGAGTTAATTTAACTGAAGGATTAGGAGCAGGAGCAAACCCAGACGTAGGACAGCAATCGGCTATTGAAAGTATTTCTGATATTGAAAAAATGTTAGATAGAAATACTAAAATGGTATTTATTACTGCTGGTATGGGTGGAGGAACTGGAACTGGTGCAGCTCCGGTAATTGCTCAATTAGCTAAAGAAAGAGAAATATTAACTGTTGGTATTGTGACCATTCCGTTTCAATTTGAAGGGAAAGTGCGTCAGGAACAAGCAATTCTAGGAATCGAGAAATTGCGTAAGCAAGTAGATTCTTTAATTGTAATCAACAACAATAAATTAAGAGAAGTATACGGAAATCTTGGTTTTAAAGCAGGATTCTCTAAAGCGGATGAAGTTTTGGCAACAGCCTCTAGAGGTATTGCCGAAGTAATTACGCACCACTATACTCAAAATATCGATTTGCGTGACGCAAAAACTGTTTTAGCAAACAGTGGAACTGCGATCATGGGATCTTCTGTGGCAGCAGGCGAAAACAGAGCAAAAGACGCTATCGTTTCTGCTTTAGATTCTCCGTTGTTAAACGACAATAAAATTACGGGTGCCAAAAACGTATTGTTGCTTATCGTTTCTGGAACTAATGAGATTACGCTTGACGAAATTGGAGAAATCAACGATCATATTCAAGCAGAAGCTGGTTACAATGCAAATATCATTATGGGAGTTGGTGAAGACGAAACTCTTGGTGAGGCTATTGCTGTAACCATTATTGCTACAGGTTTTGATGTAGAACAGCAAAACGAAATTGTAAATACAGAACCGAAGAAAATCATTCATACATTAGAAGATGAGCAAAGAAGTGTTCATAATTTAACAAACAGACCTCTTACATCTTTTGACTTAACAACAGATACTCCTACAGCAAAAGTAGAAGATAAAGTTGTTTTTGAATTGGTAGATGAAGATGAAACATTTACACCGACTCCAACTCAAGCTATAATTCAAACTCCAGTACAAGCTGTTGCTCCAGCTATCAATCAGGAAGAGTTAGTAGTGATGTCTGAGTTTATTAAAAATTTGGATGTAACTTTCGAAATTGTTTCGCCAATTACAGATATCGATTTTACAATTTCTGCTCCTGAAACACCAATTCAGCAAATACAGCAGCCTCCAGTTCATCAGCAAAGAGTTTTTGAAAGAGAAGAACAAACAACTTTCTCTTTTGATCTTCCTTTGTTCAAACAAGAGCCTGTAAAAAGAGAGCCAGTTGTTGAAGATAATAGAGTGTTGTTTGAATTAACAAATGAAACTCGCGAAATTAAAGTAAACGATCCAGTACAATTTGTGCCAGTTACTGAAGTTTCAGATAACGGTATCATCAAATATTCTCTAGAAGAATATATGGAAGTTGAAAATGATTTATTAGCTTCTAAACCTGTTGAAAAAGTAGTTGAGGATACTATTCCAGAAGAATTAAACATCACATTGAAGCCAAGAGTTGATTTTGCTAGTCAGCCAGATTTCTCTACAACTTCTGAAGTTTCTCCTTTAGAATTGACTATCGAAGAAACATTGCGTTTAAGAGCTGAAGAAAGAAGAAAGAAACTAAAAGAATTTAATTATAAATTCCATAACAATGTTTCTAGAATTGATGAGTTGGAAAAAGAACCAGCTTACAAAAGATTAGGAATAGATTTGTCTAATTCGCAATCTAATAATACAAATTCTAGAATTTCTGTTGGAACAGACAGTAATAATGATTTACAATTACGTTCAAACAATTCATTTTTGCACGATAACGTAGATTAATTTTAGAATCATAATATTTGGTAACCCGAAAATTGGATTTAATTTTCGGGTTATTTTTTTTATCTTCGCACAGAATTTAAGAATTTGACTTCCTAAATAGGTTTTTAAAGTGAATCTTATTGTTCGTTAGAGTCAGTTCGACTTCGCACATAATAAACTTAGTCGAAGAAAAATCAAATTAATATATCAATTATTAAGCATTAGCTTATTTCAAATAAAACATAAAAATGAGTTTACAAACACAAATCATGGACGAAATTAAAAACGCCATGAAAGCAAAAGATACTGTAGCTTTAGAAGCATTAAGAGCTGTTAAATCAGAATTATTATTAGCGTCAACTGTTTCAGGATCTAAAGAAGATTTATCTGAAGAAGAAGAGATTAAATTACTTCAGAGATTGGTTAAAACCCGTAAAGAAAGCGCAAGAATCTTTACAGAGCAAAACCGTCCCGATTTGGCAGAACCAGAATTGGCTCAAGTTGCTGTAATCGAGAAGTTTTTACCAGCTCAATTAAGCGAAGAAGAAGTAGAAGCTGTAATTGCAAAAATCATTGCTGAAACAGGAGCTTCTGGAATTGCTTCAATGGGTAAAGTAATGGGATTAGCATCTGCTCAATTAGGCGGAACTGCTGAAGGAAAAACCATTTCGACAATCGTAAAGAAATTACTTTCGTAAATATAATTTTAGATTTTAGACTGTAGATTTTAGATTCCAATAAGAAATCTAAAATCTGCAATCTAAAATCATAAATAAATTGACCTCGTAGTTCAACTGGATAGAATATCAGATTTCGGCTCTGAGGGTTGGGGGTTCGAACCCCTCCGGGGTCACTATAAAAATTGAAAGCCTGCAAAGTGTATATTTTGCAGGCTTTTTTGTGATTCGAAATTTAGAGGATTTTTTTCTAGTTTTGAAAATGCCTTGATTTACAGGGAATTTTGGTTCGAAGCCCATCATGGATCTAAAATTCTGGAGTAACTTTTTATTTGCATATTGAAGATAAAGTTATTAAGTTCACTATGTCAAATAATAGTCTGCAAGATTGATTTGACAAAAATTGACTCTGTTTCATCATAAAAAGCTAATGCAAAAGAATTATTCTGCGAAATTGAACGATCACTACAATTCCTATTTTGGAATTTGTGGAAAAAAAATAAAGTGGGAGATAGGTCCAACATGGAAAATCCATCCTGAATTTTTCATTTTAGAATTCCCTCCGAATAAAATCCATAATATATGGACGTATTGCACAGTTGGCATGTCGGCTGATTTAATAGATGATAACCTAATTGAGTTAGTTATTTATTCTCCCAGACAAGATAACTCTTTGCTTGAATTATTGACTGTTCATGCCTCTCATCATAGACTGACACCTTTTAATATTCACCATTCCTCTAATATTGGAAGACCTTGGCTTGAAAACTCTGTCTGTGACCATGCGTTTATTTCCTTACCTTATCTTGACGGAGAAAATTTGGAAATTTTTCAATTTGAAGAAAAGGTTATTCATTGCTATTGGCTTATTCCAATTACACAAGCGGAGAGGGATTATAAAATTGAAAATGGTTGTGAGGCATTAGAAGAATTGTTTGAAGAGAAACAACTGGATTATTTAAATCCATTAAGAAAATCCTTAGTTTAAAAGATTATAATCAGAAATTTTAAATAAAAACAAAATTATGCTATTTGGACTATTTAAAAGTTTAGATGAAAAAGTTAAAGAAGATAAAGAAAACTTAATTTATAAGTTAAAGTCTTCTGATGCAAAGACTCTAATTATTGAAATGGGAAGCAAAAATTTTATTTCAAATAATATCATTAAAAAGCAGAAACGAGACCAATCTTTTGGAAGTGAAGATTATTCTAGTTGGTTTGCTTACAGGGTTTCGGATGAATTAAGTGATATAAATTTAAAGCCAGAACTTATCAAATTACTTAAGGACAAAGATTTTTTTCAATATAAACAATACGTTTTAAGATGTTTAAGCAGCTTATGCGTAAACTGTAAAGATTATGAACTTTTTGACTTTTTGATTTCAGAACTAAAAAAAACGGACAAGGAAGAAGTAATTACAACAGTTTTAAGTAGACTTAATGAATTAAGAAAACCAGCCACGCTCAATATTGATTATCTTAAACAATTATTACTAAGAGGAACTTATCAGAACAGGATTGATGCACTTAATGCCTTAAAAAACTCAGAGCACGAAGATTTAGAAGAGATTTTAATATTAAAACTGAAGACTAGTGATCAGCATACTAAATGTATGATTTGTGCAACCCTTAGATCTACTGGAACAATAAAATCATTAGAAACGTTGAAGGCAGAATTTAAAAGAACAAGAAGCAATGATTTAAAATATTTTATTGAAAGTGCGATAGATGAAATAAATGAGCGAGAAAATAGTAGAATCTAAACATTCAAGTACCAACCAAAATCTTTAAATCTTCTAACAAACGGTTCGAATTCTGTACCATCAAGTTCATTAAAAAATTAAAAAGCCTGAGAATTTATGCACTGCCCCCAAAAAGTTAGACACTATTTGGGGGCATTTTTTATGGAAAGAAAAGTAAAGTATGACTATGCATTTAAGTTAGAATGCGTAGAATTGGTTTTAAAGAAG
>NZ_RPOC01000023.1 GCF_003946915.1 Flavobacterium ustbae | reverse complement strand
ACAATAACGAAAGAATTAAATCAAATCTAAACAAAATGAGCCCGATAAAATATCGAGCTCATTATTATCAAACTTAATTATAAATTTGTCTAAACTTTTGGGTGCAGTCTATTAACGTTCGGCTTCCTTTTTATTACTTAATCTACACTCAATTTAGGGAGAGTTGTTTTCTTTTCATTCATCATTTTTTTCACCTGTTCAATAGTTCTATAACGATCTATGGTCATCTCTCCAGTAAATGATCCACTTTGAAGCGGTCTTGGAGGTACTTTTGCATAGGTCTTCATAATTTCGTCCATTGCTTGATCAAAGATTACCATTGTCCAAGTTTTTTCTGTCCAGCTGTTCATAAACAGATCATAGCGTTCCTGCGGATCCTGCCAAAGATTGTATACAGCAGGAACAGTGGCTATATAAGTTTCGTCGCCTCTCCATCCCAATTGCTGGCCAGGCATGTCACTTCCTGCAATTGCTCCATTATCTCCTCTAGTGTTGAATACGGCTTTAAATTTTCCCATACGAATAGCTCCCGGAGATAATTCAGATTCTGTAAAATAGAACCAACGATCACGTAGAGGTTTTCCTTTTTTAAATAATACATTCGACATATCGTAGCTATCAAAAACCATATCTACACCAGCTCTGTCTTTTGTCGGAAGCTCGACACCAGCAAGACTAGCAAATGTCGCCATAAGATCAAGTCCGCCTACAATATCGTGGCTTTGGCTTCCCGCTTCAATTTGTCCTGGCCACCAAGCAATAGCTGGCACACGGCTACCTCCTTCTCTATCTGTTCCTTTACTTCCTCTAAAAGGTGTATATCCAGAATCTGGATGTACGTCTTGCCAAGCACCATTATCTACTGTATAAATAACTATCGTATTTTCGGCAATTCCCAAAGAGCGAATTTTATCCATAATTCGGCCTACATTGTGGTCCATTTCTACTACAGCATCAGAATATTTGCTTTTTCCTGGAGACTTGCCTGCAAATTCTTTTGAAGGAAGGTTAGGCTGGTGATTTTTAGCAAAATTGATGCACATAAAAAACGGATCTTTGCTTTTTGCGTATTCATCAAGCTGTTTTAAATTGTTCTCTACCATCATCATATCTAGCTCTGCAATATTCTCTTCTGTAACTTTAGAGACCTCACGCGCTTTTCCGCCTGCTTCACCTTCAAGTACACCAATAGTTACCTTTTTGAAAAAAGCCAGCATTTCTGGAGACATCTCTGGATTCCAAGATTCAAAAGCATACGTATAGGCATTCAAATGATAAAGTACTACATTCTGCATTTTATCAAAACCTTGAGCTATAGGCATCGCATAATCGGCTTCTCCTAAGTGCCATTTTCCTGAAAAGTACGTTTTATAATTGGCTTTTTTAAGCACCGAAGCCAATGTCCATTCTTCTTTTGGCAAACCGCCTCCCTGTCCCTGAAAAGCAACAGTTGTCATACCGCTACGGTTCGGAATACGGCCCGTTAGCATTGCTGCCCTTCCAGGCGTACAGCTAGGCTGTCCGTAAAACGACCAGAACTGCATTCCTTCTTTTGCCATTTTATCTAGGTTTGGTGTAGGCATACCACGGCCAACTCCTCCTCCATAAACTCCTAAATCTCCCCAACCAGTATCGTCTGAGATTACCATTATAATATTAGGCTTCTTTTTGGTTTGGGCTTCAATATCGACAAATGTCAATACTGCCAAGCCTGTTAAAAGTACTGCTAGAACATTTTTTTTCATGATTTGTAATTTTAGGATTATTACTATTTCAATTAAAGTTACCTCTTTGCTCTGAAAATTATCAGTCTATACATTTATTTGATGTTTCACATTGCAATATGAAACTAAATTTTTAGAAATGAAACAATTACAAAACAGTGAATTAACAAAAGAGTAACTTTATACAACCTTGTCATTTCTGAGAGCATGAGTCATTTTAATTTTATTGTTGAAAAAATTGCTTCCCCTCAATGGCACATTTCTTGGAAAAAATATTTTAATTATTAACTGATTTAAAACTATTTATCATGAAAATTACTTATTACGGACATTCTTGTTTTTCTGTTTTTGCGGGCGGGAAACATATTCTTTTTGACCCTTTTATTACACCCAACGAATTAGCCAAAGAGGTTGATGTTGATGCCATAAAAGCAGATTACATTTTTATTTCTCATGCACATTATGACCATATTTTGGATGTAGAACGAATTGCGAAAAATACTGGAGCCAAAGTGCTTGGGAATTTTGAAATCTATAATTGGCTATTGAAAAACGGAATCGAAAATGCGCATCCAATCAATCCCGGTGGAAAATTTACTTTTGATTTCGGAACCGTAAAATGTGTCGTAGCCCAACATCCGAGCAGTTTTATGGATGGTTCTTACGGTGGTATTGCCTGCGGATTTGTACTGTCAACCGCTGATGGAAATTTCTATTATAGCGGCGATACGGCATTAACGCTAGACATGCAGCTTATTCTTAGATTTACAAAACTGGATTTTGCCGTTTTTCCTATCGGTGACGGACTTACAATGGGAGTTGAAGAAGCTATTGAAGCCTCTAAATTGGTCGGAGTAAATAAAGTTTTAGGCGTTCATTACGATACTTTTGGCTTTATTATAATGGATCATCAAAAGGCTTTAGATTCGTTTAAAAATGCTTCCATCGAATTATTTCTACCTAAAATAAACACGACGATCGAAATCTAAATTTGGTTATTTTTCTTGGTTATATTTCGCTAAAAACTATTTTTTAGCGAAATATCATTTTATAAAATAAAGCCTAAAATAATCTTTAAATAATTTTCAAAAATAAAAAAAGGAATAGCTGCTGACACTATTCCTTTTAGCATATAATGAGTTCTGCTGATGAACTTTATTATATGTAATTGACAAAATTAATGATGTATTGTGCTGTAAGTTCTGGATATTGATGCTGTGGTCCGTGTCCTGTTGCCGAATATACAATCATCTGAGCATTTGTCATCTGATTGATAATCGGATACCAATTGTCTACGGCAAAACTAATATCATGATCTCCAGAAATAATCAAAATAGGTGTTTTGGTCTTTTTAAGCTGTTCTCTAAAATTTAAAGGATCATCTCTAAAAGTATCTCCTCCGCCAAAATACAATTGAAAAACATCCATAGTAGAAGGAATTTTTTCTACCTCTATTTTTTTATGAATTCTGTCATGAGAAGCTTTTGCCGCTGCTTTGCTTGCTTCTGATTTAGGTTCAAAAAACAGAACAATTTCATCTTCAAAATCATTTATAGGTTTTAGCGCAGCATCAAAAAATGCCTGCTCAATCGGAATCTCGTTTTGTCCAGGCGGATTTGTTCCAACTAAAACAGCGTGCGTTACCAAATTAGGATACAGCAAAGTAGCCGTCTGTGCCACCAGTCCGCCGTACGACCATCCTAAAACTATAACCGAATCTAATTTTAAGAAATCGGCAAGATCTTTTACATCTTTAGCGACAATCGTAATGTCTGGAGCAAGACTTCCTGTAGAAGAGCCAATTCCAGAATAATCAAATACAATAACATTGAACTCTTCTGCCATCTTTGCAATAAAAAGCGGATCCCAAGTATCAAGCGTTCCTCTAAATCGGTTCACAAAAATTACCGCTTTTCCTTCGCCATAAGAACGATAAGCAATTTTACGATCGCCTAAATCGGCAAAGCGTGTTTCTGCGTCATAAATTTTTTCCATAATTATAATTTAAAGATTGAAATCAATTCGTTTTCTTTTAAGCAGACAAAGATTAAACCAAAACATAGAAAGCTTATAATAAAGCATTTACCATTCACTTACGTTTTAAAAATTATGATATTTCAAGAATCAAATCTCTTTTTTAACGATATATAATAATTTCTATAAACCGCTTTAAGAACAATGCTTTTATAATCAATCCTTTACAAAAAAGGCATTTCTTTTGCTTTTTGCGAATGAAATAGTACTGATTTTCAGAAATTTAATCTAATAGCTTCGATATGATGTATTTATCTAATAAAAAAACGATTATGTTTATTACTGGAGCGTTTATCAGCCATGTGTGCTGGAAAGAATGGATTATTTTTTTTGAGAATCAAGGTTATAAAACCGTAGCGCCGCCCTGGCCACATAAAAATGAATCTGCTGTCGTTTTAAGACAAGCACATTCCGAATCAAAAATTGCCTTAACCCGTCTATCTGATTTATTGGATTATTATACCGAAATCATTGATAAACTTCCTGAAAAACCAATTCTTATTGGCCATTCTTATGGAGGTTTACTAACCCAATTACTTATTCAGAAAGAGCTTGGTGCTGTTGGAATCTGCATCAATTCTTTACCGCCTGGCAATCTCCTGCATTGTAATTTTTCGTTTTATAAAAATCTCTGGAGTCTTTCAGGCCAATTCAATTCAAAAAATAAAGCCTATTTAATGCCTTTCAAAAAATGGCAGCTTCTTTTCGGAAACCAAATGTCATTTGAAGAACAAAAAGAAACTTATGAAACACTATTGATTCCAGAATCTAAATCAATTCTATGTGACATCTATTCCAAATCGGGTAAAATCGATTTCAAAAAAAGACATAATCCGCTTTTGTTTTTATCAAGCTCAGAAGATGCTTTTTTGCCTATTTCATTGAATTATTTAAATTTCAAGAAATACAAAAACCTGCATTCTATTACTTGCTATAAAGAATTTCAAGATTCGAACCATCTAAGCATTAATCAGGAAAACTGGGAAACGATGGCGGAGTTTATTGCCAATTGTCTGAAGAAAATTTCTTAATTTGTTTTTATTTTAACACATAGAAACATAGTTATAGAAAACTTTAAAAAAGGCGTTTCACTTGCATATATACACATAGCAAACCATAATAGAAAATTCTTAATTCTTAATTCTTAATTCTTAATTCTTAATTCTTAATTCTTAAATAATCCCTTTCTTTATTTCGAGTTTTTTAATCTTCGAATTTAATGTTGACGGGTGAATGTCTAGAATTTCGGCGGCGCCTCCTGCTCCAGAAATTTTTCCGTTGCATTTTTTAAGGATATAAAGAATATAATCGCGTTCGTTTTCTAATATCGTTTTGATTGAAAATGATTCCGAAGGCTGTTCCGGATGCATTTTGGATGACATAGAAAGTTCAATTTCTTTTATTGTATTTCCGTCTGTCAGCAAAATGGCACGCTGTATCACATGTTCAAGTTCTCTAATATTTCCAGGCCAATTGTAATTCATAATCTGCTGCAAAGCAAAATCGGAAAGAACAGGCGCTTTTCTGCCCATTTTCTCGCTGTAAACCGCTATAAAGTGATTCGCCAAATCGGGAATATCTTCTTTTCTCTTTTTTAATGGCGGAACCATAATCGGGAAAACATGCAGACGGTAATACAAATCCATTCTGAATCTTCCTGCCGCCACTTCTTCTTCCAGATTTTTATTGGTAGCCGCAATAATCCTTACATCTATTTTCATTGACGAAGTGCCACCAACACGTTCAATTTCTCTTTCCTGCAAAACACGAAGCAATTTTACCTGCAATTCCAGAGACATTTCTCCTATTTCGTCTAAAAAAATAGTTCCGCCATCTGCCATTTCAAATTTACCAATTCGTCTGTCCAAAGCGCCTGTAAACGCACCTTTCTCGTGTCCAAAAAGTAAAGATTCTGCAAGATTTTCGGGAATAGCTCCGCAATTAATGATAACCAAAGGCTTATCTTTTCTTGGCGATAAGGCATGAATGCTTTGTGCAATTTTCTCTTTTCCTGTACCGCTTTCTCCTAAAACCAAAACGGAAGTATCTGAAGGAGAAACTTTTCGGATATAATTAAAAACAGCACTCATTTGCGAGCTATTGCCAATAATTCCGTCAAATCCTTGTTCGGGATTTACGGGTTTTACGTTTTTGATTTCCGTTTTTTTAGCAGGCAGATTTACATCTTCTTTCGAATAAATTTTAGTAATAAACTGGCAGAAAAGAGGTTCCAGCGAATTCAAAATTCGTAAATGTTCCTGAGAATAAACATTTAGATTACGGCTATAAAATGTAAAATGATAGCTCTGAATCGTGGCAATCGAAAGAGGAAAAACCAAATACGATTTTATGCCAAAATTATGTGCAATTAAAGCTTTTATTGGCGCTTCTTGAAAGTTGTTTATCAGCGCTTCTTCACTGTAAATAATCGGTTCTTTATCTGCTTTAGATTTTCGATATGTTTCATTAATTTCTTTTTCGGAAATTTCTGCGATCTGTGATAATTTCTGCAGATTGATCATTTGATACTGATCTAAATTTCTGCGAACAATTCCGAGATTATCAAAATGTGTAGTGGTTACAAAGCCTGTTTCCAGATAATCAAAAGGAATAAAAGTCTGCGTCGCTTTCGCGAAAGCCAATAACGCTTCTTCCTTCTTCAAATCTGAATTTATAATGTCTGTAATTGCTGCCTGAAGCTGAAATTGCTGTAACAATTGACTTTCTAAACTATACTGTTGGCGATAAAATGCAATTTCTAGAGTTGTTAAGACATCTTGCTCTCTAAAAGGTTTTACAATAAAACCGTACGGCTGAGTAGTTTTTGCCTGATCTAATATACTTTTACTAGAATTGGCAGAAATAAATATAAACCCAATATATTTTTCTTTTAGAATATGTGCCAGTTCAATTCCATTTCGGCTTCCTTTCAGCATGATATCCAAAAAAACTAAATCTGGCCTATTAATCTCAATTTGTTCCAAAGCCTGCTCTACCGACCGCGCTATTCCCGTAACTTCATAACTTGCTTTTTCGAGAATTAACTGTAAATCGTGAGCTTCAATAAATTGATCTTCTACAATTAAAATTCGCTTTTTAAATTCTGAAGAAGTTACTTCATGTCCGTTAGCGGTAAACTTTTTCATAAGTGTGTAAATTTGTCTTATATTGCACTTAATTTATTGATACAAAAAATAGTTAATTATGTCAATTAAAATTATCGGTTTCCAAATTTAGATAAATTAAAATCACAATTAACCTTAATTTTCATATTATTTTTTAAATAAGCACAAATGTTTCTATTTATATTTGTTAATCAAAAACTTACTAAAATTTAATTCTAAACCAATGAAGCTACTTTACTCGTTTTGTCTGCTTTTTTTTATTGCAATTAATGCTGAAGCACAAAACCATCCTGCAACAGCAAATTATGATTTAAAAAAGAAGCGTTTATTAATACACACTAGTTCATCTTATCTGTATAATGCTAATCAAGGCGCTATCGATACTGACAGCTCTGTAGTATTAACGTGCAAGGCCTATAAACTTCCTGTTTCTTTAGCTTATGACGAAGGTTTTAATGATGGTTCTTATTTAATTGGTCAAGATCTTATTGAAAAAGAAAATATTGATGCGGCTAAAAAACTTTATGCAAAATCTAAAGGCGTAGATAAGGTAAAACTAGCTCTGCAATTGGGAATCCACTATCTATTTAAACCTTTTTCAAAACCAGACGACATCACAAACGCTAATCTCTATATAACCGATGCAGTAAAAATTAGCAATCAGCTAAAAATACAAAAGTGGCAGCGCGAAAGTTTAATGCTTTTGGGAAAATTCTATTTTCAAATCAACAATTATCCCGAGAGTAAAAAATGTTTTATACAGGTTGTAAACGAATGCCGAAAACAAAATGATAAAACAGCTCTGGCGTATGCATTGCTTAACCAAGCAACGTATCAGTACGACTTGGATCCTGAAAAAGAAAAAATACTAACAGAAGCCGAAGCTTTGTTCAAATCTTTAGGTCTTGAAGAAAAAAGAATTGAAGCAAAAACAAAATTGTGCACGATTTATTTTTGGCACGGAAAAATAAATGATGCCAAAAAAATACTGTATCAGAACCTAGCAGCTATGCGAAAAATTGGTTTCAGACAACAGCAATTTACCGAAACTACTATTTCGTATATCCACGGTGTACAATACAATATTAAAGATGCTTTTTATTATGCGATGAAAAGTGTAAAAACAATGGAAGCTACAAAAGACTTTACCTTTGCCGATATTTTTTATATGCGTTTGGGAATAGCGTATTTGCAAATGGGCCATACCGATGAGGCCATAAAAATGTCTGAGAAAAGTATTGCGCACGGGCAAAATAATTTTAGCACGGGTAGCTGGTATAAAGGTTTTATTACTGCCGCAGCCTCTTTGTCACTGAAAGGAAAAAATAAAGAAGCTATAGAATACATGAATTCTATTGCAAGCAAATATCCTCCTCCAAATAAACTAGATGATATGCTGCTGAATTATGCTTACGCCAATTGCTATTGGCGTATTAAAAACTATGGAACAGCCGAAAAATATTTTATAAAAGCCGCAGAAGCTGCAGATCTTTTAGATTCGCCGCTGACGTATAGAGATGTGTGCAATACGTATTCGTCGGCTGCTTTGTTTTATGCCAATCGAAACAATCTTCAGAAAACACAATTATATCTTGACAAAATTGATGCTATTTCTAAAAAATACAACAAGAAATACAACTCAGAAGCAGTGCAAATGTCTCTCTATAAAATAGATTCGCTAAATGGTGATTTTAAATCGGCTTTGGCGCATCATAAATTGTACAAAAAATTTAGTGATTCTATTTTAGATTATGCAAAAAACAAACAGATTGAAGAACTTAGATTTCAATATGAAACCGAAAATAAAGAACAAAAAATAAAGCAATTAGACAAAGAAACCGATCTACAGGAAAGTGCTTTAAAAAAATCAAAATTATTAAATACCGTTTCTATTTGGAGTTTGGTTTTATTGGTTCTTACAATTGCTTTACTCTATAATAGATATCGTCTGAAACAAAGAACGAATGCCGAATTGGAACTGAAGGAAAAAGAAATCAATCAAAAGAATATCAATTTGAGACATTTGCTCGATGAAAAAGAATGGCTTTTGAAGGAAATTCACCATCGTGTAAAAAACAATCTTCAAACCGTAATAAGTCTTTTGAATTCACAATCGGCTTATTTGGAGAATGATATGGCCTTGTCTGCTATTAAAAACAGTCAGCATCGTATTCATTCTATGTCGCTTATTCATCAGAAATTATACAATTCAGAAAATATTGCGACGATCAATATGCCGAATTACATCAAAGAATTGGTCGAATATTTAAGAGAATCTTTTTCGCTTGGACAGCGCGTTCGTTTTGAACTTAAAATTGATCCGTTGGAATTGGATGTTGCGCAGGCAGTTCCGCTGGGATTGATTTTAAACGAATCTATTACCAATTCTATAAAATACGCTTTTCCAGACAACCAGACGGGAATGATTTATGTCACGCTTGAAGCCACGACACAAGACAAATATTTGCTGACTATTGCTGACAACGGAATTGGTTTTGATGCGAACATTAGCAATAAAAAAATCAATTCGTTCGGTTTAAGTCTGATAAAAGGTCTTAGTGACGATTTGGAAGCTTCATTTTCTATGGAAAATAATAATGGAACAATCCTAAAAATTGAATTTTCTAAAGAATTTCCAATCAATGAAAAAAGAAGAGAATTTAGAGACTAAATCTTAATTTTTATTAGACGCGGATAAAACGGATTCGTTATCACGATCCGATAGCTATCGGGAGCTGATTTGTACGGATTTTTTAAACTTATAATTAAGATAGATTTTATATGTAAATAAAAAAATCCGCGTTTTACGAAGTAATCCGTTTTATCCGCGTCCCATTTTTAGCGCTAGCGAAATCTCACTAATCGAAATTCGTTTAGCGAAATATAGCGCTTTCATTTCCTTTTAAAAGCGCTAAAACCCTATTCTTAAAGGCTTTATTGACATGGCATATAAATTGGTTTTCTAGGAAAGTTAACCCTTAAAAACCAATTTATTATGAAAAAATCAATTTTACTGATAATCATTCTATTCCTAAATTTCAGCGCTGCACAAGCCTGTGACAAATGTGGAACTTATAACAACAGCGATTTTAAAATAAAATCGGCAACAATAACGCATAAAGCCGATTTAGGTCTTACCGTTTGGGATATTAAAGTGGAAGGAACCGCAGGAAAAACTATGCCTAAACCAGTCGGACAGTTAAATGGCGCTCCAGTTTTAGCCTACGTTTTTCCGACTACTTTAAAATCTTCTGATATTGGTTTTGGTCAAGTAGAAGGAATCGTAGCACTTGCTCTTACTTCTCATCCAGATTTTGAAGATACTCCACTTTGGGATGAAAGTTTGGATGGAAATTATCTTAACGATGGTTTGGTATGGCACGCACACTGGGTATTGCTTGTAGAAGACAAACGTGTTGCGGGCGGACTTTCTGTAAAAGAATTCACAAAAGGAGATCCAAAAGTGGTGCTGCCTCCAACAAATCCCGGAATGGCGATGTATATGGACAGCCCAGGTTTTAATATAGTGGCAAAAGGAAATTCTATAAAAGTAATTGTTCCCGATTTTAGAATCAACAACAAAACCGATTTTAAATTTGATGCCGTAAGCTGTTATATGGAAGTTAGCACAGGTGCTGGCGGTTCTCACGATGCTGAAGGTTCTAAACCCATGCTTGGCGTATACAAAGTCTACACTGTTGCCAGCGGAAATCTTTCATTGCCATATTCTGTAAAATAAAAGTCTACACATTATGAAAATATCAAGCATCTTAAAAATGATACTTCTTCCTTATATAATTTTAAGCAGTTTACCCGCAAATGCTCAAAGCGATTACGCGACAGATCCGCATTTGACGCCAGCTGTAAAAGCATTTTTAAAACCTCTAAATGCAGGAGGAGCGCCTTTAGAATCGCTTCCGGTTGCAGATGCACGAAATGTGTTGGTTGGCGCACAAAATGCCTTTAAAGTGGATTTGTCTGGAATTGAAGAATCGGAAAAAGAAATTACTGCAGACGGTTACAAAATCAAGCTTAATATTGTTCGTCCCGCTGGCGAGAAAGGAAAACTGCCTGTTTTTATGTTCATTCATGGCGGCGGCTGGGTTTTGGGCGATTATCCTACGCACAAAAGAATGGTGAGAGATTTGAGTGTGCTTACGGGTTACGTTGGCGTTTTTGTCAATTATTCTCTTTCTCCAGAACACAAATATCCGCTACCTGTAAATGAGGTTTACGCTGCCGCCAAATGGATTGCCGCTCACGGAAACGAAATTAATGTAGACGGAAGCAAATTGGGAATTGTCGGCAACAGCGCAGGCGGAAATCTGGCTACAGCGAGTGCTTTAATGGCGAAAGAAAAAGGAACGCCTTTGTATAAAGTGCAGATTCTTTTCTGGCCTGTAACCGATGCCAATTTTGAAACAGAATCGTATAAACTATATGGCAAACAGCGTTTTCTAACCGATTCTTTAATGAAATGGATGTGGGATCAATATGTGGATCCTTCTAAAAGGAAAGAAATTTACGCTTCGCCATTGCAGGCAAGTCTGTCTCAGCTGAAAGGTCTTCCTCCAACTTTAATTCAAGTGGCAGAAAATGATATTTTAAGAGACGAAGGAGAAGCTTACGGACGTAAATTAAGTGATGCAGGAGTTGTAGTAACAACCGTTCGATATAACGACGTCATTCATGATTTCGGATTATTGAATGGGTTGGCTGAAATTCCGCAGACAAAAGCGCTGTTTCTTCAGGCTGCCGCAGAACTTAAAAAATACCTGAAGTAATATTCAACAAAAACAAACATAACATTTTACAATTCAATAATTTACATACATAAAATTTGTAAATTTAGTTTCCAAATTAAATAGATCGTTATGCTTGTACAAGAAAAAACGGGATTGATTGTAATTGATGTTCAAGGAAAATTGGCACGGATTGTACACAATAGCGAAGAACTGGTGTCCAATCTAGAAAAACTCATTCGAGGCTGTCAAATACTTTCAATTCCGATAATATGGGCAGAACAAAATCCGAAAGGACTTGGTGCAACAATTCCCGAATTAGAAAAGTTATTGCACGAACAGCAACCAATTGAAAAATTTTCTTTCAACGCTCTGGATAATGAAGTTTTTAAAAAAGCAATTATCAATTCTGGCAGAAAGCAATGGATCATCTGCGGTATAGAAGCTCATATCTTTGTATATCAAACTGCTTTAGGGCTATTGTCAAAAAACTTTGAAGTCGAAATTATAGCAGATTGTGTTTCTTCTCGAGCAGAAGAAAGTATTTTAATCGCTTTGCAAAAACTGCAGCATAAAGGCGCATCATTAACCAATGTTGAAATGTGTCTTTATGAATTGGTTAAAGACTCGAGACGAGAAATTTTCAAAGAAATTCTAACATTAATCAAATAAAAGAATCATGTCAAAATCCAAAACAATTGTGCTTATTCATGGAAATTTTGTTAACGACAAAACTTGGGCAGAATGGAAACAGTACTATGAACAAAAAGGATATACCGTTTATACGCCGGCCAATCCCGGACACGAAGGAAATCCTGCCGAATTGAGAGCAAAAGTTCATCCTAACCTTACCAAAACAGGTTTTATAGATGTTGTTAATAATATTAGCCGATTGATAGATACTTTACCAGAAAAACCTTTGGTAATAGGACATTCGATGGCTGGAATGGCTGCTTTAAAATTAGTCGAATTAGGTAAAGCTGCTGCTGGAGTAAGCATTGATGGAGCGCCTCCAAAAAATGTGTTTCCGCCATTTCAGACTTTAAAAACGGTAATTCCTGCTTTTGGTTTTTTCTCTTTCAATAAATATTTCATGGGAAGCAGAAAATGGTACGATTATGCTTTTTTTAATACTATTCCAGAATCGCAAAAAAGTATTGCTTTTGAAAAGTTTGCAGTGCCAGAAAGTTATAAAGTAAGCCGAGAATTGGTTTTAAGTTCGTTTTCGAATATCAATTTCAAAAAACCGCATGAACCAATTTTATTTATTGGTGGCAGTAACGATCATATCTTTCCTCCTAGCTTAACAGAAACAATTGCGAGCAGATATAACGGAAATGCAGGACGTGTTGATCTTAAAATATTCGACGGAAAAAGTCACTTTATCTGCGGAGAACCAGGCTGGGAAAGTGTTGCCGATTATATTTTAAATTGGTATGAAAAATTGTAATTTTTAAAATCATTAGATATGCATAGTTGACGCGGATGAAACGGATTCGTTTCACGAAGACGCGGATAAAAACGGATTTTTTATTTTTATCTAAAAAAGTCAAGCCAAAATCTACTTTAAATATAAATTTAAAAAATCCATGGAAATCAGCGTTTTTACGAAGTAAATTTGTTTTATTCGCGTCAAAATATTCGTTAGCGCGGATTTGCAATCCGTGCCCGCAAAGATGAACATACGCAAAAGTTGAGCACTTCAAAATAAATATAACAAAAATAACATCCAAATCATTTTCTAAGTCTGCATAATTCCTTTACAAAGCATATGAATATGGCTGCTCATAATACAATAAGCATAAATTTCTAAACCTTTATTTTCCTGACAATATTTTAAAGCATTTATTAGAACATTTTTCTGGTTTAGCCTTGTAAAAATATCTATCCAGCCTACAGCAGTTATTGTTATAAAATAGGCTTCTTCAGTTGTTGTTGCTTTGTATTTTGTCGACACGATCTTTTTTCCTACAAAAATAAAAAGTAAAGTGTAAAACTGTACTTTTTATTTTTTTAAGATATTGAGGAATTACTTTGCGGGCACAGATTGCAAATCTGCGCTAACGTTGCGGGTGCGGGGATAGATCTGCGCGATCGGGTAAAATTCTTCCATAACGCGCAGACTGTTTTGCTTAACATTGAGCATTGAGAAAAGCAGTAACTGAAACATTGTCTGTCCATCTAATTTCTTTACTTGATAATCTACCTTATACTCTAATGATAATTTTTCTAATTCAGCTTTGGGAATGTAATTTAAGACATGCAAAACGCTCATAGTTTTTAATTCAAAAATAATTATTTTTAAGGTTTCGAACACTTATGATTGCAAATCTGCGCTATCGTTGCGTAGATATATCTGCGCGATCGGGTTTTTGCATATCTGTGGCTATTGTTGAGGAAAATAGATCTGCGCGATCGGGTGATATATCTGCGCGATCGGGTTATTTCATATTTATCTGTTAGAGAGCCAATGTGGTTTAGGTATGCCTTCTAAAAAGATTTTCCATTCTTGTAAAATTTGTAAAAAATCTGAAATAGGCACTTCTACTGGTTTTCCAGTCGTATTGAAAACAGCTCTAAAGGGAGGAGATTTTATCTCAACACTTTCATCTTGATTTCCTCCCCAAATATTGTAACCCTCAAAAGGTATATTTAAGTCTAAATTTAAAGAGGTAATATCATCTATTATTTGCTGTGTTAAACGAATCCCATTTGGTTCTAAAAAATTCGCTATTTCATTATTTTTACTAGACCCATTTACTAAACTACATCCTACATGGGGTATTATTGTGCTATTAAATTCATAAGTACTAAAGTGTAGATTATATTCTTCCGATTTTTTCATATTCTTTATAATTTATTGGATTTCAAAATATGTATAATGATTTTCAAATATTGGTTGTAGATTATATCTATGATGGTTAACATGTTTAATTTTTACTATTGAACCATCTAATAATTGACTAGTATATGCAGTTTCAATCCATTCTCTTGAATCACCCGATAGCGCGGATTTGCAATCCGTGCCCGCAAAGATGAGCATACGCAAAAGTTTAGAACTTCAAAATAAATATAATAAAACAACATCTAAATCATTTTCTAAGTCTGCATAATTCCTTGCCGAACTAAAATAATAATCTTCAGCTGAGCTTACAGTTTTATCTTTGACAGGATTATTATGAATATAATCTATTTTTTGCTTTATAAACTTACTGCTGTAAATAAGTTCTGCATGATAACCATTCTGCCAAACTTTATAAGTCTGATCCTTTTTTAAATGTTCACATGCTTTTTGAAAATATTCCAGCATCCATTCTCTTCTGCTTTCGGGTTCGTCTAATATGGTCTGGACTATTTTTTTGGACGTAAATTTTTTAAAATCTCTAATAATGTCAGATAACACAAAACCATTAGTTCCTTTGCAGAGCAGATGAATATGGCTGCTCATAATACAATAAGCATAAATTTCTAAACCTTTATTTTCCTGACAATATTTTAAAGCATTTATTAAAACGTTTTTCTGGTTTAGCCTTGTAAAGATATCTATCCAACCTACAGCGGTTATTGTTATAAAATAGGCTTCTTCAGTTGTTGTTGCTTTGTATTTTGTTGACACAATCTTTTTTCCTACAAAAATAAAAAGTAAAGTGTAAAACTGTACTTTTTATTTTTTAAGATATTCAAGAAATACTTTGCGGGCACAGATTGCAAATCTGCGCTATCGTTGCGGAGATATATCTGCGCGATCGGAGTTCATTCTACAAGAATAGACTTGTAGAATAAGAAATAAGGACACGCTCTTTTTTAAGATTTTTGAAGGAATTACTTTGCGGGCACAGATTGCAAATCTGCGCGATCGGGATATAATTGTAAAACAGAGAAATAGGGTTTGTGTATTGTCTTAAAATAAAGGTAATAGCGGGTAGGGGAAACTTATAATTTTAAGTTTCCGGATTGGGGCTTAAAGTATGTTTTTAGGTTTTCTTGAGAGAAGATTTTAAAACAACTCAAAGATTTTTGCCTTTGAGTTGTTTTTATTTTTTGTGTAAACTTTTTTCAGAAGAGACAGAGTAAATTAAAATGGATTATATCCTTGTTTTACTATATCAACAAGGCTGTTTATATATTCAGAGAGGCTTTTATTTAAACTTGCGAAATGTTTAATATTATTTTGTTCAGGAAGAAAAGCCTGATAAACAAAAGGGTTATTCCCTTCATCTAAATAAACATATAGAAATTGTTCAGGGCCATTATAAACATCAATGACAAAGAAAGGCCTGGATATGTTTTTATTATATTTTACTAGCCATTTCCTAGCAGAAATTTGCAATTCATTCTGTATTTCTTCCTCTGTTTCATTCCAACCATAATCCAAAACATAACAATAGTTACCTGCTAAAAAGAGTAATTCGCGTAATGCCTTTGGAAAAGTATTACCATTATTATATAATTGTTCTAAAGTTTCTATTTCTTGTAAAGAAATGGGTTCAATTGTTCCTTGATAATCTATATCATTTGGATATTTAGAGGGATAATTCTTCAATTGTTCTAAAAATTTTATGTCCATGATTTACTTTTTTAATGACTTTACTAATTTGAATACTTCTACTGAATTATCAGCTTTTGGATGGGCAATAAATTGAATTTCTAGTATTTTCCCTTCAGTCTTTGCATAATTTTGTGCTGCCTGTAAATATTTTTGGCAAGATGTACAAGTGTATAATGTCGATTCTATTTCAATCACAAATTTATTACCTTTATGAAAATGATTTTGAAAAAAATTATATAAAAATTTTACTTCGGTATCGTTAGACCTAGCTCTTCCATGGAAATCAAAGGCATTTTTAGCAAAAGCATCGTAACCTTCTGTATTTGAAGTTTGAATGAATTTTTCAACGATCTCATCAGGGATATCTTTGAATAATTTTATAAATGTTTCATGAGTTCCCGAAATATAAAACTCTTCAATTGTTGGTTCAACTAATTCGGAATTATTATAACATTTAATTTTAATTCTTGCTCGATTACTGTTAAGGTAAGTATCAAGTTTCTCTTTGTCAAATCTAAAATCATCTTTAAAAATACTATGAAAATCTGAAAGTTCTTGAATAGACATTCCTTTAAATGAAATGTTTTCTTGATACATTTTCATTGAAGTACTCCAATTCAATCTTTGCGTTTCAATTCTAACTCCAATATCATTTTTGGTTGGACCTGTTTTCAAAAATTCTACAACATCATCAGAAGTTAATAGATCGGGCATACTTCTAAGAGAAGGAGATTCATGTAATAAAATAACACCGTTTGGAGTTTGTATCAAATTATCAAACGCAATAGGATCTAATTTTCCAAATTTTCGTATAAATTTTAATCTGACATTAAAACTTGATGGTTCTATAATTTTTCTTAAAGAGCCTTCATTATAATATCGAAATAGATCATTTATGTAAGTCTGATCAGTTAAGATCTCAATATGTTTTCTATCAACAATTACATTGTTGGAATAAAAAAACCTCCAATTATCAAAAGCTTTACTGTTATTTGCGTTTAATAGTTGTCTTATTTTAGAATCTTTTAATGTTCCATAATCGAGGTAAAAAGCATATTTTTCTGCTTCGCTTTCTATTTGATTAAATTTTTGTAAAAAGTTTTCATATTCAGATCCTTGTTCTGTTAATGTATGTATTACACTGTTTACACCTAATTCCCTGTCACCAGCTACTTTTTTCACGACAACAAGAGCTTGATCAAATTCAGAAATTTGGGAGGATGTCATCCCAGGGTTATAAATAGAAATACCATCATCATTAAATTGTTTTACTACACCATTTAATTCAAAAGCAGAATCAATAACTTTTGTTTGGATGTAGGGTTTTGCAAAAAGGGATCCAATGGTTGCCCACATAAGATAAGTATTTGCTTTTTCAGCAATTTCTTTTGTTATGGAATCATTAGTAGTGTGGATTACATAATTATTTAAAGCTATGGCATTAATGGCTGAAAATTCAAAAGCATTTACAACTCCGCTTATTGCTTTCCAGCTTAAAACAACATCAGATGCCACGACAGATTCTGCAGTCCATAAAGATCTCATTTTAGAGAGATATCCTAGATACCCGATGGCGCGGATTTGCAATCCGTGCCCGCAAAGATGAGTATACGCAAAAGTTGAGCACCTCAAAATAAGTATAATAAAAACAACATCTAAATCATTTTCTAAGTCTGCATAATTTCTCGCTGAACTAAATTAAAAAGTAAAGTGTAAAACTATAATTTTATTTTTTAAGATATTGAAGGAATTACTTTGTGGGCACAGATTGCAAATCTGCGCTATCGTTGCTTAGTTTAAAAATAAAATGGCGTAACTATTCAGTTGACGCCATTTTTATATTCATTAAAACAAAATTGATTATTTTACATCAAACCATAATTTGGTTGTCAATAAATCTTTTCCTTGATCGGTAATAGCAGCCTGATAGCTTGTTCCATTTAAAGACTGTTCTGTACCAGGATAGAAAAAGCGTGATGGTATTTTTCCGTCCAAAACTGTTGCTGGACCAGCTGTCAATACAGGATAATCCAATCTTCTCCATTCTGCAAAAGCATCTAAACCTTGACCAAAAAAGGCAATCCATTTTTGTGTTCCAATAGATTTAGCATAATTTGTTGCATCGTATTTTACGCTTGCTTGGTTCAAATAATTCGCAATAACCGTCGCGTCATTAATCCCAAATTGATTGAATGATGCTGTAATAGCATTTTTATAAAGCTGTTCCGCATCTCCGCCTATATAACCACGCGCAGCTGCTTCTGCAAGATTGAACAATACCTCAGAATACGAATAAATTACAGCAGGCGATGTTGATGTGAGGAAATAAGTTCCCGGTTTTGATGTTTTAGCAAAACCTTGACTATTCGCATCACTGTTTGATAATCCATTTCCTCCTCCAACGTAGGTACTGACACTTGCATCAGATGGCAATTGGGCATAAACTGGCAAACGAGGATCTGAAAATTCTTTGAGTTTGTCAACCATCGTTTTAGAAATACGGTAGTCATCACGAGTTTCAAACCAAGCTGAAGCTGGATTTTGCTGCGGTGAACTGATATATGTAAATTTAAAAGTATCGTTATTGCTGCTTAAAACTCCTGCGGCATCACTAGTAGCATCAATTGCAGCTTGTTTAGCCAAAGCAGGTTCTCTGTCAGCAATTTTTAACGCTATACGCAAACGAAGCGAGTTTACGTAACGTTTCCATTTTGCAATATCTCCTTTATAAACTAAATCTCCTGTTACTGCTCCATTTGCGGTACCCAATAAAGACTGAGCTTTTTTCAAATCTTCAAGCAATCCTGTATACACTTCTTTTTGAGTGCTATATGCAGGTGTTATACTTTGACCCGCTTCTTTGTACGGAATATTTCCGTAAGCATCTGTCAACAATAAAAATGTCCAAGAACGAAGTGTTAACGCAATTCCTTTATAATTTGAATTGGCCTGCGCATCTGGAAAATTGATGATGGTATTCAAATCTGTAATTAAGGTTGCATAACCTGTATTCCATAAAGTAACAAATGAAGCATTGGAAACATCGAATCTATCTGGCTCTGTATATTGGATTTTTGCCCAATGCTGCACAAATAATAAAGAGGAGTCAAAGTTATTCGTAGAACCCCAATATAAGTCGGCTCCTTGTTTTAGCGTTCCTGTTAACAAATAAGGCGCTAAAGGTGTTTCGGTTGCATTTGGATTTTTATTAATGTCATCCAACGTGTCGCTGCAAGAACTAAACGTTAAGGCAAAGAGAGTTATATATGCTATTTTTTTTAACATGATGTTTTAGAATTTAAGATTAACATTAAGACTGAAATTTCTGGTTGTTGGCAAGGATAAACTTTCCAAACCTTGTGCATTTCCAGTATTGAAAGCAGTTTCAGGATCAATATTTGGTGCGTCTTTGTAGATAAAAAACAGGTTTCGACCAACAGCAGTAATACTAGCCCCCTCTAATCCAAGTTTTTTAGCAAATGATTTATTTAAATTGTAAGCCAATTTTATTTCTCTCATTTTTACAAAAGTTGAGCTATAAATATATGCTTCGCTGATGTTGTAAGATGCTTTGTAATATTCCTGTGCACTTAACACCGTTGTATTTGGAGATCCGTTTTCGTATACTCCATTAAAAATCATACCATCATCATATACTGTTACACCAGATGGCGCAGTTCCGTTTACCAATGTTTTTGTAGTTCCGTCCAAATAATAACTTAAACCTCCATTTTCAGCTCCACGTCCCGGAAGAGTTGATGCCAATACTCCTGTATACGTACCCGTTCTGTTGGTTCCTGAAAAAATTTCTCCACCTACGCTTGCATCAACTAAGAATGATAATTCAAGATTTTTGTAGGTTAATGTATTGGTTACGCCTGCCAAATAATCTGGCGTATAATTTCCTAACACTCTTTTCGTCGGATCTGCTTTAGGAAGTCCGTTTGCTCCTACCACAATGTTTCCGCTCGCATCACGCAAATAAGCAGTTCCGTATAGCGCCCCATAAGCTTGGCCTACAGATGCTAATACATCTACACCTCCAGAAGTACCAATGGTATAGTTTTGAATCTGTTTGGCATAATCCAGAATTTCAACTTTACTTGTGTTTTTAGAATAATTTGCTCCAATATTCCATTTAAAGTTTTCGGTTTGAATAGGGCTTCCGTCCAATTGAATTTCTATACCGCGGTTGTTTATTTTACCCGCATTGATTAACTGAGAGTTATAACCGCTTGAAGTGGTTGTTTTAATCTCCAAAATCTGGTCAAAACTGTTTGTATTGTAATAAGCCACATCAAAATGAAGTCTGTTTTTAAAGAAAGTAGCTTCTAAACCAACTTCGGTAGAACGCGTTGTTTCTGGTTTCAGATTCTCATTCAATTTTCTTTGTGATGATGTTTGAATTGGATTTCCGTCAAATGCCGTCTGGAAATTATAAACCGTAGCCAACTGATACGGATCGGCATCGTTACCCACTTCAGACCATCCTCCACGTATTTTTAAGAAATCAAGCGTATTGCTTTTCAAATTGAAAGCTTCAGATAAAACTAAACTACCATTAATAGAAGGATAAAAATAAGAACGATTGTTGCTTGGTAATGTAGACGACCAGTCATTACGCCCTGTAACGTTTAAAAAAGCATAGTTTTTATAACCAAATTGCGCAGAAGCATAGGCACTATAAACTCTTAATCTTGATAAGTTGTTTGATGATGTTAATGGGTCACGCGAATTGGTTAAAGTGTACAAATCTGGTACAGCCAAACGTGGTGCTTTTTGATAATTGTTGGCATCGCTGTGATTACGAATATTAAATCCGGCAAGAGCGTCTACAGTAAAATCGTCATTTATTTTTTTAGTATACGTAAAAATACCTTCTGTATTTTGCTCATTTACCGTGTAAGCATCTTCAGCATACGATCCGAAAGGCGTTCCGTTTGTTCCATATCTGATCTCATATTTTCTTCTGTCATTATAATAATCAACTCCTGTACGGAATTTAAAATTAAGTCCTTCAGCCAATTTTGCGTCCAAATGAACGTCTCCAATTATACGGTTACGCTGCTGGCTTGTAGTATTATAATAGGCATTCCAATACGGATTGCTATAATAGCTGTTGTTCCAGTTCACTTCTCTGTTTCTCTGAAGTTCGTTAATATCAACTTGACGACCGAACCAAAGGAACTGCAGCATTACACCCGCAGCACGGTTTCCTGAAGGACCTCCTGGCAAAGCTGGAGCATTGGTTGTAATATAATTTGCCGTTACCCCTACTTTTATACCTTTTGAAATTTGGTAATTTGTATTAAGTGTAAAGTTGGTTTTATTCACTTCACTATTAGGAACGGTTCCCAATTGTTTTTGATTGTTTACACCTAATCGGAAATCTGATTTTTCATCCGATCTGGCTACAGAAATACTGTTGTCATAAGTAATACCAGTATTAAAAAAGTCTTTCACATTATTAGGATGCGCCACAAAAGGTACAGCCTCTCCATTTGAATAAAATTGCGGAATTAGACGTCCGTCCATTCTTGGGCCCCAACTTTCATCAACACCATCATTTACACCGCCGCCTTTTCCGTCTACAAAACTAAATCTTCCGTTAGACCCTTGACCATAAGAGTTTTGAAAACTTGGTAAAGTTGCGACTTGCGAAATCGTAATTCCAGAATTCAACGTAATTCCTAATCCTTTTTGGCTTTTTCCAGATTTTGTAGTAATCAACACAACACCATGTGCAGCACGTGATCCGTAAAGCGCGGCAGCATTTGGACCTTTTAATACGGTTAAGGTCTCAATATCATTAGGATTCAAATCGGCAATGGCATTTTTAAAGTCACGAGTTGCTCCTCCAACGCTTCCTAACTGCGAGTTATCTACCGGAACTCCATCTACCACAAATAATGGCTGATTGTTTCCTGCAATAGAGGTTTCTCCACGAATAATAATACGAGACGATCCCATATCTCCTTGTGAATTGGTAATACGAACACCCGCTAGTTTTCCGCTAAGACTGTTCAAAAAGTTAGTTTCTTTTGTTTCTGCAATATCTTTAGTCTTAAGCGCTTGCGTACTATACCCTAAAGATTTCTTTTCTTTAGAAATACCCAAAGCCGTAACTACAACTTCTGATAATTGATTTTGTTCTTCTGTAAGACTGATCGTTACTGGATTTTCATTCACCACAACTTCAGCTTTTTTATATCCTAGATAACTTACTAATAATGTGTAAGGCAGTTTTTGTCCCGTTTGGAAGAAAAACTTTCCGTCAAAATCTGTTTGAACGCCATGCGTAGTCCCTTTAATAGTGATAGAAGCCCCAATAATAGGCTCTTTTGTAACGGCATCAATTACTTTTCCTTCTAGTTTAGATTGAATTAACGGATTGTTATCTTGTGCTTTAACTCCAATTGAAATTAAGAACACACATAAGTAAGCATATCTTTTTAATTTTATTTTCATTACTTTATTTTAGTTTAAAATAAGGTAAGCCCAGGATAATTTTATATTCCTGCTTCCCTTTAGAGATGACTATTTCTTTTAAGCTTCTGCCATTTCTGCTACTACAGAAATGGTTTTCTCTTTTATCTGCAGCACATTCGTTTTTTCATTTTTACTTTTTTTTGGATTACTATTATTTGAAATTGGCCTATAAAATTTTAAACCCATTTAGGGTTTTGGTATTAATTTATAATGAATAAAAAAGAGGAATTTTAACTGCTGCAACGCATTCGGCCAGATTGCCAAATGGTTTTGCTTGTTTGAAATGGAAGTGTGTGGATTGTAATCACTGCGTTTCTTCGTTATTTTTAAACTCTACTAATTTGATAGAACAAAAGTAAATTAAAAATATGATTTCCCAAATTTTAATTAAACTTTCTACAAAAAAATTGTTAACGAAAACGTTTCAGATATTATAAGTAATTAAAAACAAAATAGTTACAAAGTACATTTGATTTTGTTTTTTTATAAGAATTATAGTAAAAGAATAAAAAATTAAAAGCCTTTTAATCTTTTAAAATCCATTTTAAAAAGATGAAAACAAAAAAAAAACTCCAAGATCATAAGACCTTGGAGTTTCTATTTTTTATTTTCTAATTTATTATAGCTCGTTGAATTCGTGTAAAGATTTCAATGTAGTTTCATAAAACAAAATTGCAGCGATAAGATTTCCTTTATCTGAGTAAGGCATCATTTTTCTCTGAAACTCTACTGTAGTATCTAAGAAAGTAGTTGTGCCTACTGCTTGTCCGTCTAATATTTTTTTATTGTCTGCTGTATCAGGAATTCCCAAATCTGCCATTGTAACACCTGGTTTAGTAACCAAAGCGATGTAAGGAAGTGTTTTTACCAAAACTTTAATACGCTCAATGTACAATTCTAAAAGTTCTCCTTTTTGCATACCACTTAATTCTTTTTGATCATGGTATTTACGAATTAAAGCTGTTGTACTAATGATACTTCTTGGTGCATTTTTTGCCTGCGCAGAAACAGCAGCAGTTGTCAAGAAGAAAAGGACACATAATAAAATAATCTTACTCTTCATTTTCTTAATAGATTTGGTTCTTGAATAAAACAAAAATATATAAATTATGTTAAAACGCAATTTTTATATTTCCTTTTTCACAATAAAATTATAATTGTTACGTTGCGATAAGTAAAATAGTACACCAAATCCTCAGAAATTAAGGATTTTTCGCCAGTAAAACTACGTATTATCTTAAGACTTAATAATTCTAAAACGACCTGGATACTTTATCCAAATGCTTTTTTTGTTGCCATAATAATCCATAAAATCTTCGCAGACAAACACGGCATGCGCTTTTGACCATGCTACAACGCCACAATATTCGCTTCCAGATTGTCTTTTTAACTTCTGAATCTGTTTGCCTAATTTGAATCCTAAATACTTATAGATGGTTGGCGTATAGACTGTACCTTCTTCCAATTCTTCCAACGCCTTGTCAAAAGTAGGCTCATTGTCTATAATTTGCATGTATTTTGCCATCACAGCATAAGTCAGAATAGCATAATCTCTTATTTTTTCGCTATCACAATTATCTTTTATATAAACAAAACCAGCAGATTTAGTCGCTTTATTTACTTCGCTGCTGTCCAGATGAAAGGTTGCATTATTTTTTAGCGTAATCTTATAAGAATTGTTGTTTAATTTTTCGCTCTCAAAGAGATTGTCCAGACCGTATACGTTTAAAGAAGCTTTAATAAAAGCTATAGAAGAACAATTGGTACGCTCACCTTGCTTAAAACTTTCGAATATTTTTTCAGAACTCAATTGCGAGTATGAATTGGAACAGACAAACATTAAAAGAAAAAAAACTGAAGTAATCGATTTCATGCCTTGTATTATATATTGTATCTCAATTATTATTTTGAGAGGTTGTATTAGATTTTTACAAATCTATAAAAATCAACTCATACTTTTTACATCTTCACACCTATCTCTTAAAAAAAATATAAAAAAAACGTCTCAAACTAATTTAAGACGTTTTCGAATTATTTTTTTTCTTCATTATTGAGCTTATCATCAAGTTCTGGCGCTTCTCCTTTAAATTTCTTAGTGTCAGCATCATAATTTTCATCATTGGTCAAAACTTCGTCATGCTCTTTATATTGATGTTTTCTAGTATCAGTACGATGATCTGCCCCGCCCTGTTTTGGGTTCGGGTTTTTCTGGGTTTGATTATTCTTTTCCATAATTTCTTCTATTTTAAATGATTAATAAAATTAGAACAAATACAATAGTCTGGCTTATATAATCCTTTTCAAAAATTATAAAATATAACTGCCTACACTTCCTTTCCATTTACTGTATTTCGAATATTTGTTAAATATCGCAGTTTTCATTTTCTGAAATTTCACAAAACATTCACTAACCGCATTAATTCCCCAATGGCATATTATTAGTTTACAAAAACTTAATTTAAATTATAACAAATAAATTTTTAGCAACATGGAAAAAGAAAAAACTTTAAGTAAGGCAAGCCAGTCAGAAACTAAATTTGCCTCTGTTCAAGATTACAAAATAGCTTATAGATCGATTGGCGACGGATTACCGATTATTCTTTGCAACAGATTTCGTGGGAATCTCGACGATTGGGATCCAGCATTTTTGGATTCATTGGCGAAAAAATACAGAGTGATAACTTTTAATCATAAAGGACTTGCTTCTTCTACAGGAACACCGCATGAAACGATTTTAGGTTTTGGAAAAGATGCTATTGATCTGGCCGATGCATTAAAAATTGACAAATTTATACTAGGCGGATGGTCGCTCGGAGGCTGGGCGGCACAGGTAATAACAACTGAATTTCCGAACCGAATTACGCACACCATTTTAATTGGAACCAAACCTCCAGGAAAAGTAAATCATAACCTAGAAGAAATTTTTATTAAAACAGCCTATATTCCAGATTACACGCTCGAACATGAAACTATATTATTCTTTGAGCCAACTTCTGAAATAAGCCGAAATGCAGCGGTAGAAAGTCATAAAAGAATACAGGAAAGAGAAAATAAAGATCCAAAAGTGAGAGCTGAACTTTGGGAACATTACAGTAAATCTCATGACGATTATATAAACGATCCTTATAATACTAGAGAAAAATTAATGAAGACCAATGTTCCAATTTTAATAATCTCTGCTAATCATGAAGTTTGCTTTCCTCCAGAAAACTGGTTCGAACTTAACCAAAAATTGCCAACCGCAACACTTATCACGATAGCTCAAACAGGACATGGACCGCAACACCAATATCCGGAAATGATTGCCCGTTATATTGACAACTTTATAGAATCAAATTAAAAAAGCAAACCAGCAAACACAACTAACTGATTTTCAAAACTCTAAATTTTGAATATTGAATATCTTTCAGTTTTGAAAATCAGTAGTTTAAATGTTATAGTTGATGTAACTTTGCAACTTCATACTAAAGTAAGTTAGCAGAATATGTGGATTATATGTCAGGAATGCCAAGGACAGGGCAAAATAAATCGTGGGCTCACTAAGAAAGCACAACGTATTTATAAGACTGAATTGGCTGAATATGAGAGAACAAAAAGTACCGATTCTCCTCCTGTTAAACCAAAAGCCCATCTGCATTTATGCACCAATTGCTCTGGTTCTGGACTAATTCAATCCGATCATTTTGCAGCAATTAATACCGATTTTCCACATGTTGCCATAATTGGCGCAGGAATTGGCGGTGTTGCTTTGGCGGTTGCGTGTCTGCATCGTGGAATTCCTTTTACTATTTACGAAAGAGACAATGACTTTGACGCTAGATCTCAAGGTTACGGATTGACGTTGCAGCAAGCTAGCAAAGCCATGAAAGGTTTAGGAATTACTTCTTTAGATGGTGTGATTTCGACAAAACACATAGTTCATAATACTGAAGGAAAAGTTTTAGGCGAATGGGGAACCCGAAAATGGTTGGAAACTGAAATAAAAACACCTATAAAACGTACCAATATCCATATTGCAAGACAGTCTCTTCGATTGGCTTTACTCGAACAGCTTGGCGATAAAAAGATTAATTGGGGACATCAATTGATCGATTTTAAGGAATGTGAAAATGGTGTTGAGTTAAATTTTGATGTAAATGGAGCGATCAAAAAATCTAAAGCCGATCTTGTTGTTGGCGCAGATGGTATTCGAAGCGCTGTACGAAAACTAATAATCGGCGAAGATGCAACACCGCTCCGTTATTTAGACTGTATTGTGATTTTAGGCATTTGTCCATTAAATTCACTTGCAGATGTTTCGAGTCCGTTGCTAGATTCGGCAACCGTTTTTCAAACGGCCAACGGCAATGAACGCATCTATATTATGCCTTATACAGCCGATTCTGTTATGTGGCAATTGAGTTTCCCCATGTCCGAAGAAGATGCCAAAGAACTAAGCGCAAAAGGCCCTCAAGCTCTTAAAGAAGAAGCGATTCTCAGAACACAATGGCACGCTCCTATTCCGCAAATTTTGGAAGCTACACAAGCAAGTTTAATTTCTGGATATCCTGTTTACGATCGCGAATTACTGAATTCAGAATTATTAGAAAAAAATAAAAATACTACTTTAATTGGCGATGCCGCACACCCCATGAGTCCGTTTAAAGGACAAGGTGCCAATCAGGCTTTATTGGATGCTTTAAAATTGGCCAGAAAAATAACCAAAGGCTGCAATGCAAAATCGCAATGGAGAAAAAACGGACTTAGAAAAAGCATCTTAAAAGAATTTGAATCAGAAATGTTGGAACGCAGTGCAGAAAAAGTAAAAGGCTCAGCCGATGCTGCACAATTTTTACATTCTGAAATTATACTTCGCGAAGGTGATGAACCCCGTGGAAGATGCAAGAGATAAAAATGGACAGAGTTATTTTTTAGTAAAAAAGCTAGACAAAAAAATGTTTAGCTTTTTTTATATATCACTATTTTTCAGCCTTATACATGTGAATTAAACAACAATTCAATTTTATTTTATAACAAAGTGCCAGACGTAATTTCTAATTTTACAATCTCATAAAACAATTAAAAATTATCACGTCATGGAAAATATACAAATAAATTTCAGTCCAAAGAATAAAACCTGTACAGACCGAACTTTGGTTTGTATTGGTGATAATAACGAATTAATCTTTCGTAAAACTTATGTAGGAGATTGGGGAGATTGGGACGAGAAACCAGAAGACAGATCAAAAGATCATCTTTATCTGGATCAAAACACAAGTTTTACAAGCGCAGTGTAAACTAGCAAAGTGTAACTAACAAAAAATACATTAAGCAATGCAATTATGCGATTCTGCTGTTAAGCTAGAACGCTAATTGTATTGCTTAAATTTTCTTTGTTTATAAAATCTAAAATAAATTCTTTTACTTCATTGCTTGCAGTTGTGGTTGCAAATGAATTAATATAAAATTCATCGTCCTTATCACTAATATGGATAATTTCTGTGTAGCCTTTAGTTATTAAACTGCCTTTCAGCTTAATTATATTTACTTCTTGTTTTCCATCAAGTTCTTTACGAACCTGTAATTTTATAGCTCTTTCCATATTCAAACATTTTTAAATAATTAACTATCATTCAGTTACTAAATTTAAAACATTTAATCTATCGAAATCAGATTTTAACACCATACGCAACGCATTATTTATCAACACATTATAAACATTTTCTTTTTATTGTAAAAAGATAAAAAACACCAATAAAATCAAGTCTTTTTAAATCGAAACTCATTCACTAAAGCGAAAGAAATAAAATGTATTAACAAAACCCTAAAGCTTTTTATAAACTGAAAGATCCAAAGGATTCAAATATTATAGTATATAATCCCGACACAAGTATAAGCTCCCGAAAGTCCACATTGAATGATAATTCCAAAACAACAAACAATAAACAGCCTATTTCCCAGTAAACTCTTTGTCGCTCAGCGTTTTCATAAACGCAATAAGATTTTCTTTTTCCAATTCTGTAAGCGGAATTCTGTTTCCGTTATTCTTAAAAATAGGATCTAAATTATCAGCTTCTAAAACACCATTATCAAAATAATCTAAAACCGATTTTAAAGTTGCGAACTGGCCAAAACTTCCGTAAGGCGCTGTGTATTCAATATTTCTTAAAGACGGAACTCTAAAACTCATAAAATCGGCAGCAATGCCTGTAACTCTTCCGCGTCCTGCTTCATTAGAATCTGTATTTAAAGGAAAACCAATATTTCTGAAACTTTGATCGGTAAACAATTCGGTACTATGACAGCTGGCGCATTTCTGCTGAAAAGTAGCATAACCGGCCGCTTCACTTTCTGTAAACGACTGGCCTTCTGTGCGTTTTACTTTATCATATTTGCTATTCGCAGAAATTAAAGTGTACTCAAACTGAGCTATACTTTGATAAATTCTATCAGGAGTAATTTCCTGATCTCCAAATGCTTTTTTACATAACTCCTTGTAAGAAGCATCATCTTTAATTTTTCCGATAACTTCCAAAATAGAAGAATCCATTTCTTCATGTGTAATAATCGGAACCAGAGGCTGGTTTTCTAACTGGAGCCTGCTTCCATCCCAATTAAAAAACTTTAAAAACATCAGATTTTGAATTGGAGGCGCATTCCTAAGTCCGATTCTTCCTTCGATTCCAATAGCCCTTGGATTGTGATCGGCAAAAGCACTCGCCTGAATATGACAGCTAGAACACGAAATTGTATTGTCTGCGCTTAATCTTTTGTCAGAGAAAAGTTTTTTTCCTAATTCAGTACCATATTTTGTGGGTTTATTTAAACTCACATAAGGATTTACTTCTGGAAAATCGGCAGGAATTTGCAATGAAAGTTCAGGATTATCATAAGAAATCATATCTGAATCGTCGCTGTTACAAGAAGCGAAAAAGGATGCAATTACTATGAAGCCAAATATTTTTTTCATTTAGTATGAATTTAAAATAGAGCCGTCTTTGAGAGTCAGACGGCTCACAATAGATTTTTTTAAACCTGCAGATCAAAAAGTTTCACGCAGATTTGTGAAGATTTCAGCAAATTAAATTTGATTTGATTTGCTGAAACTATATTGATTAAGATAAATTAAAGGTTTATAGCAATAGCCCCTAGTTTTAACTAGGGGATTTAGAAATAGCAAATAATCCAGGCTTTAGCCAAACTATTACATTTAGGCTAAAGCCTCTTTTTTGCCAATTCATACACCTCCATCTAAAGATGGAGGCAATTTATTTTTAAACCTATTCGAAATCTTGACACAATGCGTTAATTTAGTTTTCTACGCTAGTCACAGAAAACATTCCAGAAACATCACTTGTTCCGTTTCCTCCAAGGTTATCTACAAATTTTACCATTTGAGCTGCAGTATGAATATTTGGAGTTGCGTTATCACCCATTCCTGTTCCTGTTGATAAGGTAATTGTGTTGATTTTTCCGCTCAATAATTTATCAAAATCAGCTTTAATTTTGATTTTCGGAGCGCTGCTTCCCACAACTGCATTTGCAGTTAGATTTAGTATAATATCTCTATACGCATTTACACCTTGAGTATAAGCACCTTCTTTTCCTGCTACAGTGCTTCCAGAATGAATCGACATTACTTTATTATCGGTATCATAAAAGCCTTCCACTTTTGTAAAACGATATCCTGTTCCCCATTCCCACATCATTTCGGTATCATTAGCTCCAGCTGCTCCGTAAAACTTAGGAAATCTTGTCTGATCTAAAGTGTTTTGCTCTGTTTTGATACCCAAACCAAATTTAATCTGCTTGTAATTTGCAGACGGAACATTGCTCAAGACATAGCTTAAAGAAGCCGCTTTTGCCTGATCAATTACCGTTGCACCTTTATCCAAATCGTTTACATTATAAGGCACTTCGCTTCCGTCATCTTTTATTAGACGAATATTACTGATTACATATTTCACCTCAGAAAAATGATGAATCTGTCCTGCTGCTGAAGTATTTGTTGTTGCAGATGTTGAAGTGGCGTCTCCTAAAACAATAGTTTTATCTTTAAACGTATTGTTGAATTCTAGCGTTACATTGTTTGCAGCTTTGGTATCATCATCGCTTGAACAAGAAACAAATGCCAAAGCGGCAACAGCTAATAAAAGGTATTTTTTTAAATTTTGCATTTTTATGATTTTAATTTTTGTACTGTATTTTAAAACATTGAAATTATTTTAAACACATAGAGACATAGCTTTTTGGAATTTGCTAAAGGCGTTTCACTAATTTAAATTCACATAGCAAACTATGTGTTAGAAACTAGTTTCTTTCCATTTCCTTTTTTCTATTTTCTAAAAAAAATCTATGTTTCTATGTGTTTAATTTTTTAGTTTAAAATAGGCGGTGGTACAAAAATTTCAAGGCAAGGCTCTGTCTGACCATATTCTTTATAAAGAAAAACCTTTTTTGCGTTTA
The DNA here is from genome assembly GCF_003946915.1 of Flavobacterium ustbae. Taxonomy (GTDB): domain Bacteria; phylum Bacteroidota; class Bacteroidia; order Flavobacteriales; family Flavobacteriaceae; genus Flavobacterium; species Flavobacterium ustbae. The sequence goes on along the minus strand of NZ_RPOC01000023.1, from coordinate 37,957 downwards.
TATCTTTCGGAGTTAAAACAGTAAATTCAATATTAGAAATTAAAGCAATATCTATCTGTTTACTGATACTTCTCAATTCCAGATCGTTATTTTGTTCTGTGTCCTGAAGTTCTTTCTTTAAATGGCATTTACCATGACATTGCAGTTCTGGCTTGGCTTTGTTTTCACAAAATTCTTTTTCGATTGCGTTCTGATTCAGTTTAAAGTGCACAATGATAAGCGCCTGCTGGAAAGAAACCAGCAGGAACAAAATCGTCATTGTGATACTAAAAACTTTTTTCATTTTCGTTTGCTCTTTGAGCTTATTTTTTTAAACACATAGAAACATAGCTTATTGAAGTCTACAAAAAGCGTTTCACTTGTAATAAACCACAGAGGTCTATGTCTTAGAAACTAGTTTTTTTCTATTCTCTATTCTCTATTCTCTAATCCCTATTTTCTATTTTCTATTTTCTATTTTCTATAATCTATCCTCTATTAAAAATTCACTTTTAACGACGTGAAAATATTACGTCCCATTCTCGGGATATTTCCCCAATCGGCATACGTGCTGTAATATTCATTTAATAAATTCTCAGCTCCAATTTGTATCGTGCTTTTTACTTTATTGATTTTAAAAGAATAATCAGCAGAAATATTCCAGATTGTATAAGCTCCAGTTAAATCTTCTCCATATTCTGGACTGTAATTAATTTGTTCGAAATCGCCATTAACAGAAGTCTGGATTCCGAAATTTTTATACATATAATGCAATGAAGTCAGATAACTTAACGGACGGATGAATGGCAGATTTCCTCCTTTATCATCCATTCCGCGCGCATACGTCAGCGTTCCTTTCCAATGCAGATGCTCCAAAATATCGTAACTTACATTGGCAGACATATTTAAAAGCGTGGCGTAATCTAAAGATGTATAGCCTTTTACCCCAACCGACTGATAATTCATCGGACTTCCCAGACTTAAGATTTTACCAATAATATAATTCTGAATGTAGAAATAGTTTATTTTTCCTTGAATGCTTAATCTTTCGTTTTTAAACCCAGCACTTGCATTTCCTTCATACGAAATTTCATTTTTTAAATTCGGATCTCCGATATAATCGTAACGGTCAAAACTATTATAGATGTAATAACCGTAACCCTCAGAAACAGAAGGCGCTCTATGGCCGTAACCAGTTCCAACAGAAAAATTAAATTGATCGATATTTAGGTTGTAAGCCGCATTAAGACTTGGCAGAAATCTCGTTTTTTCTTGAGGCGCGCCTGGATGAAAAATCCAGTTGAATTCTACATATTTAGAATAATTGTAATTGACTCCCAAAGAACCGCCCAAATTGATCTGACTTCTTTCTGAAATATCCCAAGAATTATTCATAGAAAGTCCCGCAAAACGTGTTGTAACCCAAGGCCAGCTATAGGCAAACATGGTTCTTTCGCTTCGATCTTGCGGATACATGCGCATTTCTGCAATAGAAAGATTATCGTAAGCATTTAACTGAATTTCAGAAGAGTAATCATTCTTTTTCAAATTCGCTTTCGAAACCAAACCATAAGTGGTGCTCCAGCCCGGCATATCCATGTGAACCAAGTTTTCTGGACGAGTGGTATCGTCCATATAATGCTCAATAGTATTGAAATACACTTTGGTATCAACCACTCTTACCAATCCTTCTTCAAACAATTGCTTGTAAGCCGCTGAAGTAATTAATGCGCGAGAAAGCCACAAATCCATTGGCAAGGCAGGATATCCCACATTTTTTGCCATATCAAAAATCGCATCTAATCTTAACGAAGACAATTCACTGGTTTTATACGCCAATCCCAAGGAAGTATTGAATTTATTGTATTGCGAATGTTTTACTTCGTCGTTATTTCCATCAGAATAATTATCGGCTGTTCGGTATGAAATGCTTCCGTCAGCAACAAATTTAGTTCCTGAATAAGAGACATTTCCTAAATTGAAAAACTGCTTATTATTAAACTCAAATCCCGTTTGGTAAGCGCCATTCCATCTTTTTTGAAGTCCGAACTGTGTGCTTTTTCTTTTTAAATCGATGCTTCCTGCAATGGTTGATCCATGCAAACTTCCCTCCTGACCTGATTTAATATCAATTGAAGCCAAATTATTGCTTTCCACATAAGACGTAATCGGATCCATTTTATCGGTACAAGCGCCAAAAACATGCATTCCGTCAATTGTAACTGTCGAACGTTCGGTACTCATATTATTCAATAAAGGTTCCCAAGCATAAGCACCACGTTTTATAAAACTGATATTGTCTGACGAAGACAAAAATTCATCAACCGAAACTGCCATTTTCATCTCGGTTTCAATTTTCTTTTTAGTGGCACTTTTTACCGTTACTTCTTCTAATTTTTTTATGCTATCGTGATGTGCGTGCTGATTTTGAGCTGTAACTGAAATTCCCAAGAAAAGCAGCATTATAATATATTTCATGTTTTTAGAATAAAGTATCAATATACAGTTCACTTTTCACACCTTCTACACCAGGCGTATGATCCGTCGGAACTATGGTTCCTTTTACGATCAAACCGTTTTGGTTCATCATAATGAAGTTCAATGTCCAGTTTCCGGTCATCGTATAATTCACAACACCATGATACAAGCCGTCAGTTTCCTGAGTCAAATCTTTATTATTTGGTGAAGAGTGATTTCCCATTGAAGGCTCAGGCATTCTCGGATCTAATTTTAATGTATAGCCCGCAACTTCCGAATAAGAAAACTGCGACGGATCTGGAAAAGTTCCAGCAGGAGTTGTTGGCTTATTGTACTTGTAAATGCCAGCAACCAGCGCATTTTCTGAAACGGTAGGTTTTTGAGGCGAAACCAATGCAATTACGTATTGTTCTCCATCATTTCCTGCAAAAGCAGTCATATTGAGGTTTTTATTGCTTTGTTTTTCGACAGTAACATCTTTATTGATCTCATATTTCTGATTATCAGCCGTAAAGCTAATGTACAATTTCCAGCTCGCTGTAGTGGTGCTTTCTCCTGTAAAAACAGAGTAGCCGCTATAGTATTTATTTGTAGCATCATAAGCAACATTATACTCATGCGGACAGGAACTTTTGCTTCCGTCTGCATTGCTTAATATTGGCAAAAAAGTTACAGAAGCTGTCGTTAATTCTTGATTGTTTTGAGTATTAGTAATTTTCAGACGAAGCTCATTGTAGCCTTTATAAAATGCTCCGTTTAAAGCTTCTATACTAATTTTATAATTTCCGCTTGTAAGCGAAGTTGCTTCTTTAAATTCGTAGCTTTCAGGAACTTCAGAACCCGTTTCTGCTTCGTAATCTGTTTTATCAATTGTACAGGAAGTAACCGCGAATAACAGTGCGATTATCCAAAAATTAAAAGATTTCATTTGATGAATGTTATAAAAAAACGTTTACAATATGACATTAAGCCATAATTTTTTGAATAGCAAAAAGGCCAAATGCTGTTAAAATTAGCCAAGAAATGGCAACGTAAATGAAGATTGCATAAAGCAATTTTCTTCACTTACAAAAAGAAGATCAAAATCAGTTCCAAAAAATAATTTACTTCATATCGATACTAAGCCAAGATTTTAAATCTGAGCAAGCAAATAGAACATTCGAAATTCAGATTCAAATTCAAAATTGGAATTTGGAATTTAATTTTGGAATTTAAAAGCTAAAGTTGATCCCTAAACAGTATAGAGCGGAGGATGAAAAGTAAGAGAAGAAGCCCCGATTGGTTTCTTTTCGAACAAAATAGAATCGTTATCTTTTGATTCGATAACTGGAATTACGTTAAGATTAATTTCTGCAGTGTTTTGCACATAAACAAGCTCTATTTTATCTTTTAAGCTGTCCTGCATTTTTCTTTCGTTATCAGAATATTTTTTAATGCTTTTTTGAAGTTCACATCGGCCATTACAGCTATTAAAAGCCTGTTTACGCTGAACGCAAATGGTTTGAGCAATTTCTTTCTGATTGATTTTAAAAGAAGCATAAACGAACAAGCTGCCAAAAGATGGCGACAGTATTAAAATAGAAAGTGCTATAATGATTAACCTTTTCAATGCTTGTTCAAATAGTTTGCTGGCAAAAGTACATACTATTTTGTATTTATTTTAACTAAACTTCATTTTTATTTAATAAAAAGCCAAATCCAATTTTAGGAGCAAAAAGCGAATTACTCATAAATTAACGAAATATCGTAAGTAAAATTAACGCGTTTTTCAACAATGCCTTTAAAATAAAGACACTGCAAATAAGGCATGCTAATTGGCAATAGTTATGGCATTCAAATAACCATATAAAGAATGCTAAAATATGAAAACAATAAAACAGTCATTTTCGAGTCGAGATCCAGCAATCAACTGGGCACAAGAAAAAACAAACTTCTATAGAAAGACTTTGATAAACAAAAATTTTAAGTCGATTATCACTTCTTAACCTAGATTAATCGACAGAAGTTTATTTCCGTAATAAGTTTGCATCAGAAACCTAACAACGATAAGTAAACAATAATTTATCTGTTAAAAGTTTAAACATAATTACACATTATTCAAATATTTCAATATAAAATTAATCCTAAAATCAAAAAATCATGAGCACATTTACAGTAAAAGACGGAACACAAATTTATTACAAAGATTGGGGAACAGGACAGCCAATTGTTTTTCACCACGGATGGCCTTTATCAAGTGACGATTGGGATGCACAAATGATGTTTTTCCTTCAAAAAGGCTACAGAGTTATCGCACACGACCGTCGCGGACATGGACGTTCTAGCCAAGCTTCTGAAGGCAATAACATGGAAACTTACGCATCTGATATCGCTGAATTAGCAGAGGCTTTAGATTTAAAAAATGCGATTCACGTAGGGCACTCCACTGGGGGCGGTGAAGTAATTCGTTACGCTGCAAAATACGGAAAAGGACGCGTTGCAAAAGCGGTTATCATTAGCGCTGTACCGCCAATAATGGTTCAAAACGAATCTAATCCTGAAGGTGTGCCGTTGTCAGTTTTTGACGAAATCAGAAAAGGAACTGCTGCTAACAGAGCGCAATTTTTCTACGATTTCCCTATTGCATTCTACGGATGGAACCGTGAAGGACAAGAAGTTCAAGAAGGGATCAAACAAAATTGGTGGCGTCAAGGAATGATGGGTTCTGTATTATCGCACTATGAAGGAATTAAAGCATTCTCTGAAACCGATTTTAGAGAAGATTTAAAGAGTTTAGATATTCCCGTTTTGGTTTTACATGGAGAAGACGACCAAATTGTTCCTTACAATCAAGCACCAAAATCAGCTGCATTACTTAAAAACGGAAAATTGATTTCGTACCCAGGATTCTCTCACGGTATGCCGACAATTAATGCTGAAACGATCAACAACGATATTTTAGATTTCATAAAATAATCAATAATCACTGCCTGTAAAGGTTGTTTACAGGCAGTTTTAATCCTCTTCAATTATGAGTTATTTTCAGCAACCCTCTTTTGATACCGTTGTAGAAGCTTTGCAATGGCTGAGCACACAAGGTTTTACAGAAAACTTTAATCTGGACAGCAACTGCATTCGTTACAACAACAACACGCAGAGCATGTCACCAGAAGAATTCAAGATTGAATATTTATTCCGATTTGAAGGCGATACGAATCCTGGAGATGAAGATATTGTTTACGGAATTAAATCTGAAATCTACAATCTAAAAGGTGTTTTAACAAGCGCTTTCGGAATTTATGCCGACACTGTTTCTGCCGAAATGATTAAGAAACTTTCTACCCATTAATTTCAAACTCCTTAATAAAATTACGATATATCGTTAGTAATTTTTCGTTCCCTAGAACCTAAAATAGTGTTCTGCAGCAAATTAAAAATATGGCATTTTATTAGCCAAAAACCAATTTATAAATTTTAAAAACAAATAATATGAAACCATCAGCAAATTTATTATCACCAGATAATCACGCATTAGTATTAATCGATTTTGAAGGACAAATGGCCTTTGCAACACACAACATTCCATTAAGCGAATTACGTACCAATGTGGCAATTGTAGCTGGAGCATCAAAAATCTTTGATGTAGCAACAGTTGTAACTACTGTGGCTGAAGAAAGCTTCTCTGGACCAGTTTTTCCTGAAGTTGAAGAATTTTATCCAATCGCTACTTCTGGATATATTGACAGAACTTCAATGAATACTTGGGAAGATGAAAATGCTTATAAAGCAATTGTAGCAAAAAATAAGAAAAAAATTGTTCTTGCTGGACTTTGGACTGGTGTATGTATTGTTGGCCCAGCTTTATCGGCAATCGAAGAAGGTTACGAAGTTTACATTATTACAGATGCATGCGGTGATGTAAGCGTTGAAGCTCACGAACGTTCTGTACAAAGAATGATTCAAGCCGGAGCAATTCCAATTACTTCTATTCAATATTTATTAGAACTTCAGAGAGATTGGGCACGCGAAGCAACTTACGGTCCTGTAACTTCTTTAATGAAGAAATATGGTGGTTCTTATGGTCTAGGAATTCACTATGCGCACAACATGTTGAAACACTAAATCAATTTCAAAATTCAATTTCAATTTCAATTTCAATGTCAAACCTCAAACTTGAAACTTGAAACCTGAAACTTGAAACAAATAAAACAAAAATCTTCTAAGCCTTCATTATTTTGGAATCAACAAAATCCATATCAAACGCCAAAATACTTTTTCTTTTCCTCTTTTTTGGAACCTTTGCGTCGGCTCAAAATTTTAAGCTGATGCGTTATGATGAAAATTATGAATTTTTAAAAGACTCGAATAGAAACTTTTACGGACGATTAAAATTCATTCCGTTAAATCAAGAAAAAGATTTTTACATGTCAGTTGGCGGCGAAGCTCGATATGAATATGTTTATTTCAATAATGAAGACTGGGGAAGATTTGATACTGGCAGCAACAATTTTATATTGCAGCGCTATGATCTTCATGCTGATATTCATCTCGGAAAAAATTTCAGAGTCTTTGCACAGCTTAGAAGCGCATTGCAAGATGGAATATTCAACGGAACGATAGGTACAGATCAAGATCAGCTGAATGTGCAAAATCTTTTTTTGGATCTGAATGTATATCAAAAAGAAGATAAAAAAATAATCATCAGAGCTGGAAGACAAGAACTTGACTACGGTTCTGGACGATTAATTTCTGTACAGGAAGGGCGAAATGACCGATTGTATTTTACTGGAGGAAAAATAATGTATGCGTCTGAAAGGCTTTACATCGATGCTTTTGCTATGATGCAGGATGTTGTGAATTCGGGTGTTTTTGATAATAAAATGTCCAAACAGCTGAATCTCTGGGGAGGTTATTCTAAAATAATTATTCCAAAAGCAGGAAATCTTGATTTGTATTATCTCGGAATACGAAGAGATCGATCTGTTTTTGAAGAAGGAATTGCTCCGGAAAGAAGACATACTATTGGCACAAGATTCTGGAAATACGGAGGCGGTTTTATTTACAATCTAGAAGCAGCCTACCAATTTGGCACTTTTGGTTCGGGAAATATAAATGCTTGGACAGGTTCTATAGACGTTGGATATATGTTTGAAAATACCAAATTTAAACCTACGATAAATCTTAGAAACGATTATATCTCGGGAGATAAGACTCAAAGCGACGGCGATTTGCAGACCTTTAATCCGCTTTTTCCTAAAGGAGGTTATTTTGGGTTTAATCCACAAATTGGGCCAGTCAACTTGATTGATATTCATCCTTATGCCACGATGGATCTGCTTTCGAACTTACAGCTGCAGCTTGATGTAGTTTTCAATTGGCGTTATTCACTCCAAGACGGTGTTTACAGGCCAGGCGGAAGCCTAAATCGTTTAGGAAGCATGTCAGACAAACGATACATTGGAACAGCTTATTTGGCTAGTTTATCCTACAATATCAATAAATATATATCCATTTCAAACGGGTTTCAGTATTTCAAAACTGGCGCCTTTATCAACGATATTACTCCGAATGCTAAAGACGGTATTTTCTTTAATGTCCAACTCGGGTTCAAATTTTAAAACAAAAAAATTAATTTTTAACACATAGAAACATAGCTTTTAGGAGTGAATAAAAGGCGTTTCTCTTGTAATAATACACATAGTATCAACAGTAATCAACTTTGTCAAAGTTTAAAACTTTGACAAAGTTCTCGCAAAACTTTTCAGATAGGACTATGTGTTAGAAACTAGTTTCTTTCTTTATCCTTTATCAAAATAAAGAAAATCTATGTTTCTATGTGTTTAAATAAAATTCAAAATAATACAACTAAACCCTTAGCAATGAAAACAAACACATCAAAATACAGATTGAGATATTCGTATCTGATGCTTTTAATTATAACATTTGCAGGCTCGCTTAGTAACAATGCTTTTGCACAAACAGCTTCAATTGGTTCGACTACAACTTGGGGGAAAGTAGACGGAATTGCAGTAAACGGATTGGTTCAGGGACCATCTGCAGCAGAAGCTGACTTACAAGTTGCCTGCGTTTTTGAATATACAGAAGGTGACATTACCAACCCTCCTGCCCAGCCTGCCAACCTTAACGGAATGGTACATTTAGACGACGCGCTAAAAGGCATTATTACTGAACTGCGCAAAAGCGGCAAATTTACAGGTCATTCACTTGAAACTTTATTGATTACGCCTCCAAAAGGCACTTTAGCATCCAAAAAATTATTATTAATCGGATTGGGAGATCGTACCAAATTTTCTCCTGATTTAATGATCAGTGTTGGAAGCACAGCCATGCGCGAAGCTCTACGTTTAGACGTTTCCAATTATTCTTTTGCAAGCGATATTAAAGATGCAGGAATTGATTCTCCAACAGCTTTGGTTGCCGAAAATGTGGTTTTAGGTTCTTTTGAAGCGTATAGAACGGAAACATATCTACAAGATAAAAAATTAGCCACACACAAACCTTTAAAGAAAATAATCTTATTGGCTGGCCCTGCTTATTATACGGTTGCAGGAGAAGGAATTAAGCAAGCAATTGCAAAGTTGAATACTAAATAAACAATGGAATTATGAAAGCAGATTTAATTTTATTTAATGGAAAAATCCATAGTTTCAATGCAGAAACGCCAAATGTGACAGCAGTTGCAATTAAAGACGGGAAATTTATTGCAGTTGGAAACGACAGCGACATCATGACTTTTGCTGCTGAAGAAACCAAAATCATTGATCTTCAAAATAAAAGAGTTGTTCCGGGGATTAATGATTCGCATATTCACCTTATTCGAGGCGGATTAAACTATAACTTAGAATTGCGTTGGGATGGTGTTCCTTCTCTGGCAGATGCACTTCGAATGCTAAAAGAGCAAGTTGATCGCACTCCAAATCCGCAATGGGTTCGTGTCGTGGGCGGCTGGACAGAATTTCAGTTTGCCGAACGCAGAATGCCAACTCTAGAAGAAATCAATGCCATTGCGCCTGATACTCCTGTTTTTATTTTGCACTTGTACGACAGAGCACTTATGAACAGAGCAGCTTTAAGAGCAGTTGGTTACAACAAAAATACGCCTGCGCCTCCAGGAGGACATATCGAACGCGATTCAAATGGAGAACCAACAGGATTGATTATTGCGACTCCAAATGCGATGATTTTGTATTCGACTTTAGCAAAAGGTCCAACGCTTTCTTACGAACATCAGATTAATTCGACTCGACATTTTATGAAAGAATTGAACCGTTTCGGAATCACAAGTGTTATTGATGCGGGAGGCGGATTTCAGAATTTTCCAGACGATTATAAAGTCGTGAATGAACTGAATGAAAAGAAGCAATTGACGGTAAGAATTGCCTACAATCTTTTTACTCAGAAACCAAAACACGAGTTTGAAGATTTCTCGGATTGGATTGATACAGTAAAATTATATCAGGGAAATGATATGTACCGTCATAACGGAGCGGGTGAAATGCTTGTTTTCTCTGCTGCCGATTTTGAAGATTTCCTTCAGCCAAGACCAGATCTTCCTGAAAATATGGAAGCCGAACTAGAAAAAGTCGTTCGCCTTTTAGTAGAAAATCGTTGGCCTTTCAGACTTCATGCCACTTATAACGAAAGTATTACAAGATTTTTGAATGTTTTCGAAAAAATCAATCAAGACGTTCCGTTCAACGGATTGCCGTGGATTTTTGATCATGCTGAAACAATAGACGAAAGAAATATTGAACGCGTAAAAGCGCTAGGTGGCGGAATCGCTGTACAAAGCAGAATGGCGTATCAAGGTGAATATTTCACCGATCGTTACGGAGCAAAAGCAGCTGAAAATACACCGCCAATCAAGAAAATGATTGAAATGGAAGTTCCAGTTGGTGCGGGTTCTGATGCCACACGTGTGAGCAGTTACAATCCATGGGTTTCTATGTATTGGATGACCGCTGGAAAAACCGTTGGAGGTTTGCAATTGTATAATGAGACGAGATTGAACAGACAAACTGCTTTAGAATTGTACACTAGAGGAAGCGCTTGGTTTTCGCAAGAGCAGAATAAAAAAGGAGATATTAAAGTTGGAATGTTTGCTGATTTAGTAGTTTTAGACCGCGATTATTTTACAATCGATGACGAAGACATCAAAAAAATTGAAGCTGATTTAACTATTGTCGACGGAAAAATTGTGTATGCTAATGGAGATTTTTCTTCGTTCTCACCTCCTCATATTCCGATTTTACCAGATTGGTCGCCAACCAATATTTACAACGGATATCCAGTAAGAAGCGGTTTGCAGAGCGCGATTGAAAAAAATGCAAAAGCAGATGCAAAACCTAAACTGACTTCGCAGATTCACAGTTGCAGCGGAAGTTGTGATGTTCACTTACACAATCACGATGCGGCGCGAATGAGCAATGTTCCAGTAAACAATTATAATGCATTCTGGGGCGCTTTAGGCTGTTCTTGCTTTGCTTTCTAAATTTCAAAAAAATGATCGAAATTATAAAACAAATCCTCCATTCTGATTTAGGAACAGCATTCAACAATGCAGCGCTTTTAGTCTTTAGAGTGCTACTGGCTGTCGAACTTTTCAGAGTTCATGGAATGAAAAAATTCAGAGTCGAAAACGGACAGAAAGAACACGTTCCGAATCCGTTGCACTTGCCTGAAAAACTAAACGGTCTGGTAGCAACATTTTCAGATACTGTAATTCCGTTTTTCATTATTCTCGGAATCGGGACAAGACTTGCGGTTCTCCCAACAATTGGTGTAACGGCAGTTGGCTATTTTGTGGTTCACAGAAACGATTCGCTCGAAGTGCGCGACATACCTTATATGTACACTTTATCGCTGTTATTACTTCTTGCGCTTGGCGCAGGAACATATTCGCTCGATTATTATTTGCTAGAATTATTAAACAATTAATTTTTTAAACACATAGAAACATTCCCGATAGCTATCGGGATTAAAAACGCATAAAAGGCGTTTCACTTGCATAAATACAAATAGAGATTGCCACTTTGTCAAAGTTTAAAAGTTTGACAAAGTTTTCGCAAAGAACTACACAAAGGACTATGTGTTAGAAACTAGTTTCTTTTTGTATCCTTTTTTAAAAGCAAAGAAATCTCTGTTTCTATGTGTTTCATTTATTTAAAATTACCATAAAAAATTAAATATTAAACCCAAATTAAAAATGAAAACAAACATCGGAATCAAACAAGAAAACATCTCAAAAATTGCCGCTATTTTGGCTAAAGTTCTTGCAGACGAATTTGTACTTTATACCAAAACAAAAAGAGCGCACTGGAACGTTGAAGGCCCAGATTTTTATAACAAACACCTTTTCTTTGAACAGCAATACGACGCCATTGACGAGATTGTAGATACTGTTGCAGAAAGAATCAGATCTTTAGGTCATTACACGCCAGCAACGTTAAAAGATTTTCTTGCTCTGACACATCTTACAGAAGAATTACAAGAGAAAAACGACAGCAATGGCTTTATCAAAGAATTGCTTATAGATCACGAAAGCATCATTATTTATTTGAGAGAAAATATCAATCTTATTGCCAACGACTTGCAAGATGCAGGAACAAGCGATTTTATTACAGGATTAGTAGAAAATCATGAAAAAATGGCGTGGATGCTTCGCGCACATTTAAACTAAAAACAAATTATGGAAATTCAACAAAAAAATATTTGGTACGTAACCCTGCTTCTAACCATGATCGCAGGGTATTGCGATACCGTCACTTTTGTCGCTGCTGATTCGATATTTTCGGCACACGTAACGGGTAACTTTATCGTATTTGCTTATCAAATTGTCAAAGGTTCAGATATACATGCGTGGGTAAAACTGCTTACTTTTCCCATTTTTATCATCGCGGTAATTACAGGAGGAAGAATAGCGCAAAAGGCTACTAATCGTTATACCATTTTGTTTTGGGAAGGTGTTTTATTGGTTTTAAGCGGTATTGCATCATACGTTTTTGGTTATTTACAAAACTTCGAAGAATGGACAATGTATACTGTTGCCATGACAACGGTTTTTGCAATGGGACTTCAGAATGCTTTTGGAAAGCTTTACGCTAAAGAAACCCACGGCCCAACAACGATGATGACAGGAAATGTAACTCAGGCTTCTCTAGATTTGGGCAATCTGCTAAAAAACGGACTTAAAGATGCTGAAGTATTTTTAAGTTTTAAAAAACAGCTGGTTACCTTAATCGGATTTTTGGCAGGATGTTTTCTTGGAGCTGTTGCCGGAAAGTTCTTCGGATTAGGAACTTTAATCGTGCCTGGAGCCGCCATGATTATTTGCTACTTATATCACAGAGAAAGCTAGAAAAATGCTCATTTTTGGATTGCAGATTTATGATACTATAAAATCTTAAAAAAATGACCTTCATCCCTATTCTATCCATCAAAAAATACTTTCGTGCCTTATGCATAATGGGTTTGCTTTTGCTTGGAAATACGGGTATGGGTCAGAAAAATCAAAATCTGCTTTCTCCAAAAATAACGGCTTCAGAAAATGACGCTCAACAAACAGCGCTGTACCAAAATATTTTAGTTGGATTTCTCTTTCTATTGCTTTTGTACAGCGCTTTTAGATTAAAAAAGAAGAAAAACGAAGAAATAGACATTCAGCGCCATCAGATTCTGGAGTTAAACGAACTTAACAAAAAACTGCTCACAGAAAAAGAATGGCTTCTCAGAGAAATTCATCATCGAGTAAAAAACAACCTTCAGATTGTCATAAGTTTATTAAATGCGCAATCGGCTTATTTGCATAACGAAGATGCATTAATGGCCATAAAAAACAGCCAGCACAGAATGCATGCAATGTCACTCATTCATCAGAAATTATATCAATCTGATAATCTGGCGAATATTAATATGGATTGGTATGTGCACGAATTAATCAATTGCATGAAAGATTGTTTTCGAACAGCCGAAAAAATTAATTTTATTTTAGAAGTAGAAAAAACCTATCTCGATGTTGCTCAAGCTATTCCCATCGGATTGATTATAAATGAAGCCGTAAGCAATGCCATAAAATATGCTTTTCCCGACGATCGAAAAGGAAAAATAAGCATTGTTCTTAAAAACATCGGCGAAAAAAACTATAAACTTCAGATTTCTGATAATGGAATTGGGCTTTCGAAAAAGTTTGAAAATATCGAAAGGAATTCACTCGGCATGAATTTAATAATAGGATTAACCGACCAGATTGACGGCATTTTTGATATAAAAAATGATCAAGGATTAAAAATCACTATTACCTTTACAAGAAAAACGGAGTTTGAAGAAACGATAGAAAACTCTTAAATGATATCATTATAGATGAAGGAGAAAATACTAATTGTTGAAGATGAATTTATAGTTGCAAATGATTTGAAAATCATGCTGCACAAAGCAGGTTATCAAGTGGTTGGAATTGCCGCTTCTGTGGCTCAAGCTAGAAAATTAATCGAAGATAAAAGTCCGGATTGGATTTTATTGGATATTATTTTAAAAGGAGAATTAACCGGAATTGATCTCGCAAATGAACTTCGCGAAAAAAATCTGCCTTTTCTGTACATTTCTGCCAATACCAATCAAAGCACTTTAGAAGCCGTAAAAGCTACGCATCCGTATGGTTTTATGGTAAAACCTTTTAGAGAAAAAGATCTTATTGTAATGCTTGACATTGCCCGTTATCGCTTTGATCAGGAAAAAGCAGATTTGGCTGTAAACCAATTCCATACTGAAGCCCAAGAAATCAAAGGAATTATTGGTCAAAGTCCGCTTTTGAATGATGTTATAGAAAAAATAAAAATTGTGGCTCCAGCCGAAACTTCTGTGCTTATTTTAGGCGAAAGCGGTACAGGAAAAGAAAGAGCAGCACACGCCATACATGAACTTTCAGCACATAAATCGAACCCGATTGTGGTGGTAAACTGCGCCGCTTTACCGCAGTCTTTAATAGAATCGGAACTTTTCGGACATGAAAAAGGTGCTTTTACGGGCGCGAATGCGTTACGAATTGGAAAGTTTGAACAAGCCAATAATGGAACCATTTTTCTGGATGAAATTGGAGAACTGCCACTCGATTCTCAAGTGAAATTATTGCGTGTTTTACAGGAAAAAGAAATTCAGCGTTTGGGAGGAAATAAAACGATAAAAATCAATGTTCGTATTGTAGCAGCCACCAACAGATCGCTAGAAAAAGAAGTTGCCGAAGGGCGCTTTAGGCTTGATTTGTATTACCGTTTAAATGTATTTCCGATACAGTTGCCGTCTTTAAGAGAACGAAAAGAAGATATTGAAATACTGGCACAATACTTTCTTAAAAAGTATGCAGCAAATTCTAGAAAAAATGTCAATAGCATAAGTGCAAAAGCTTTAGAACAATTAAAAAAATACAATTGGCCTGGAAATGTGCGAGAATTAGAACATTTGATTGAACGAAATGTGCTTCTCGCCAAAACAAACGAAATTGAAAATTTTGAGCTTCCTTCTAGCACTTCGGCTTTCTCCTCGCAAATTGGCTCTGACAAATTAAAGTCAATGGAAGAAATGGAGAAAGAACATATAATGAATGCGCTTCAGCTCTGTAACGGCAAGGTTTCTGGTAATGGCGGTGCAGCCGAACTTTTAAAAATGCAGCCGCAGACTTTGTATTCTAAAATGAAAAAATTAGGAATTAAGCAGGGATATAATTAAATTGCTTATTGATTTAACCGCAAAGGTTTACGCAAAGTGCGCAAAGGATTTTCGCAGAGAACGCTAAGTTTTTAAAGGTTTAATTAAGAATTAAAAGTTCGCAAAGCTTTGTCTGCACAAAGCTTTGCGAACTTAATATCTAGATTCCGCTTAAGCTTTTAATAAAAAATCTTAGCGAGCTTTGCGTAAATTCTGCACGGGCAAAAGCAACCAAAAGAAATTAATCTACATTAAGAAGACTTAACCGACTACTTATCGAACTTTGTCCTTATAAAACAACTAAAGCCAAAAAGATGGAAACAATAAAACTAGAATTAGACGAGAAAAAACATGGAGCTTTTAATCTTTATGTCGACGATAAAAAACTGGGAGAAATGACGGTAAGCATCAAACCAGATTTACTGACGGTTTACCATACAGGTGTTGAGCCAGAAGCAGAAGGAAAAGGTTATGCTAAAAAGCTTTTAGAAGAAATGGTTTCTTATGTACGTGCTAATAATTTAAAAGTTTTACCGCTTTGTCCTTACGTTCACGCGCAATTTAAAAGACATCCAGACGAATACGAGGATATTTGGAAGAAATAATATACTCAAAGTTTGTCATCCTGACGAAGGAAGGATCGCACTAGTAAATCGACCAAGATTGGCAGTTTATTTCACGCTCCCGATAGCTATCGGGATTAGCAGATATTTGAGATTTCCTTTATCGAAAAAAGATCTAGCAGATTTCTTAAAATAAAATCTATTTTAATCTGCTAGAATCTTTTAAAATCTGCGTGAAACAAATCTATGCGCAAAGTTTTTTTTCACGCAGATTTAGCAGATAATGCAGATTTTGATTGTCTAAAAGATTTGCGCAGATTTCTTAAAATAAAATCTATTCTAATCTGCTAGAATCTTTAAAAATCTGCGTGAAACAAATTATACGCAAAGAATAAAAATCTGCGTAAAACCAAATTCACTAAAAAAATAAAAAAAATATACTATGAATACAGAAATTTTAACAGACGGTATTCCATTAAATGAAGCTAAAAAAGCGTTGGTTATGATACACGGACGCGGTGCCAACGCTCATGATATACTTTCGCTTGCGAGACATCTTAAAGTTGATGATTTTGCTTTGGTCGCGCCTCAGGCCGAAAACAGCACTTGGTATCCGTATTCGTTTTTAGCTCCACTGGACGAAAATGAACCTTCGTTTTCAAAATCATTAGAAGCAATACATCAAGTTGTAGTGGCAATACAGCAAAACGGAATCGAAAAAGAAAATATTTATTTCTTAGGGTTTTCTCAAGGGGCTTGTCTTGCTTTGGAATTCACTACGAGAAATGCAGCAAAATATGGCGGAATTGTAGCTTTCACAGGCGGATTAATTGGCGATAAAGTATATGAAAACCATTATGCTGGTAATTTCGAAAACACGCCTGTTTTTATAGGAACAAGCGATCCAGATTTTCACGTTCCTGTAGAAAGGGTCAATGATACTGAAACGCTTATGGAAAAAATGGGTGCTGATGTTACTAAAAAAATCTACCCGAACATGGGACACACCATCAGTCAAGATGAAATTAATTGTGCTAATGCATTAATTTTCAATAAAAAATAATGATTACGATAACTCGTGTTTACAGCGATGCCAACGGAGAAAGTCATTTTGAAGACTTTGAAGTTCCGTTGAAAAACAATGGCGACATCGGTTTTTTATCTGATGATCAACCGGTAAAATCTATTGTTTTTAGAGAAGTGAGTCCCTCTTATGATTACGATTTTCACAATGCGCCAGACCGCCAATATATTGTTTTACTGGAAGGCGGTGTAGAAATCGAAACTTCTTTAGGAGAAAAAAGAACCTTTCCGACTGGTTCAATTTTATTGGTGGAAGATACCACTGGAAAAGGACACAAGACCAAAAACCTTGAGCCAAAATTGCGAAAATCGATATTTATAAAGTTGGTTTAAAGACTTTGTTTCAAGTTTCAAGTTTCAAGTTTCAAGTTTCTGCTCGAACTTTGTCAAAGTTTTAAACTATAACAAAGTTGAAAAATGTTTTTTAAACACATAGAAATATAGATTTTCTTTGCTTCTAAAAGGATAAAGAAAGAAACTAGTTTCTAACACATAGTAGTTTGCGTATTTCTTTGTGAGAACTTTGTCTAATTTAGAACTTTAATAAAGTTGGCAAGTAGTGTTTTGTGTATTATTGAAAGTGAAACGCCTTTTATACGTTTCAATCCCGATAGCTATCGGGAATGTCTCTATGTGTTTAAAAATCCGCTCCAAAAAAAATCAATTCAGAAAGTGCTCTTTTTTAATTCCTAGCTTTCGCATTCTAGAAGCTAGTGTTGTAGAAGGCAAACCAAGCAAAACAGCCGCGCCCTGCGGACCAGAAATTCGTCCGTTGCATTTTTTTAGGACTTTTAGAATGTGTTCTTTTTCTACTTCTTGAAGTGTTTTGGTATAAAATTCATTTACTAAATTACCTGGACTTGCAATTGCAATTTCTGGAAAAATCATTTCTTTGATCTTATCGTCTTTGGCAAACAAAATGCTTCTTTCTATCATGTTTTCCAATTCGCGGACATTTCCGAGCCAAGCATTAGCTATCATGCTTTTTTGGACTTTTTTAGAAAAACCTCTTATATTCTTTTCCATTTTTTCAGCATGTTTTTTCAAGAAAAAATTTCCCAAAACGACAATATCTTCTTTACGATCACGCAAAGCAGGCAGACAAATCGGATAAACATTTAATCGGTAATACAAATCACTTCTAAAACGCTCTTCTGCAACTTCTTTTTCTAAAACTTTGTTGGTTGCGGCGATCACTCTAGCATTTACTTTAATGCTTTTGTTTCCGCCAACTCTTTCAATTTCTTTTTCCTGCAAAACCCGAAGCAGTTTTCCCTGCAATTCTAAAGGCAACTCCCCTATTTCATCTAAAAAAATCGTGCTGTTTTCAGCTTGTTCAAACTTCCCGATTCGCTGTTCTGTTGCGCCTGTAAAAGCACCTTTTTCGTGTCCGAATAATTCGCTTTCAATTAGACTTTCAGGGATAGAAGCACAATTTACTTTAATCATTTTTTGGTTTGAAACCTCAGACAAACTGTGAATAGCGTTTGCCACAAGTTCTTTTCCTGTTCCCGTTTCTCCCAAAATTAAAACGGTAGAATTAGAAAAGGCTACTTGCGAAATCAATTCGTAAACTTCTTTCATCGCATCGCTGCTTCCTATAATTCCTTGAAAATCTTCATTTTGCGACGTAGTTTTTTCCTCTCTTTTTTTTGAAATATTCTTTTTCAGTATTTCCAGTTCAGCAAAAACAGTTTCGTTTTGAGTTGTCAATTCAATATTCCTAATCGTAATAGATAACTGTGTGGCAATTCCTTTTAAAATACGGCTAGATTCTCTGCTGAAAGTTTGGGCATTTTTGAAGAAAAGAAAAAGCACATTTCGATTCCCTTTTATATAAGGAAGCCCAATTCCGATTCCGTTTCTAAAACCTTTTTCACAAATATTCTGAATGTAATCTGGACTTTTCAAATCTGATTTTAAGTCAAAAGAAACAATATCGGCAGAATCTGTACAGCGATCGAAAAAAGAATCTTTTTCGGGATAGCTTTTTGAATCTGTACTTTTATCTGTTGAATAGAAAATTCGATATTCGGCTTTGCTGTCATAAGAAGAAGCTATAACAAAATTATTAAACTGAAGGTTTTCTTTTAGCAACGTATTTACAATAGTGCCAAATTCATTTTTGTTTAAAGCCTGAGAAAGCGCTGTACAAATATCCATAATCAGCATTTGTTCTCTTTCTCTTTCCTGCAGTCGTTGTGTAATTGCAGTGTTATCTGTCGGCTTTTGCATAAGGTATTTCTTGTGGATTTTTTTGGGACTGAAAGCGTAAAATTAAGAAATAGGCTTTAGTAAATAGCTAATCGATTGCGCTAAATTGAACGAGATATAATTTTAACACATAGAAACATAGATTTTTTTGCCTATCAGAGGAGGCAAAAGAGAAATTCATTTCTCACACATAGTTTGCTATGTGCATTTAAATAAGTGAAACGCCTTTTACATTTTAATCCCGATAGCTATCGGGAATGTTTCTATGCGTTAAAATCATCTCTGCAACTAACATTTTCTAAATATGCCTTTTCCATTTCATAAAATTACGATATATCGTATCTATTAAAACTTATTATTAATCTAAACGTCTTGTTTTTCAAAGCCTTTTTAAAATCGGAATGTTATTTGGTTAATCTCTAGCGTTTTTCAAAAACAATGCCTTTTTATTTCTTAATCTAGGTTAATCGATCCAGAAGCATAACGGGCGTAAATTTGTAAAAGAAAATCAATAACAATTTAATATAACAAATACCATGGAAAATAAAATTTTAGGCTTACACCATATTACTGCAATTGCAGGTGACGCTAAACGCAATTTTGACTTTTATTCAAAAGTTTTAGGATTAAGATTTATCAAAAAAACAGTAAACTTTGACGATCCGGGAACCTACCATTTTTACTTTGGTGACGAAGTAGGAAGCGCAGGAACAATTCTAACTTTTTTCCCTTGGGGAGCAGGAATCCAGCAAGGAAGAAAAGGTTCGGGAATGGCAACTGAAATTGGATATTCTGTTCCAAAAGGAAGCCTTGATTTTTGGCAAAAACGTTTTGAACAATACAACGTAATTTACAATAAACCAGCTGAAAAATTCGGAGAAAAATATTTGACTTTCTTAGATCCAGACGGATTGAAATTAGAGTTAATCGAATCTAAAACAGACGATAAAAGAAAAGCTTGGGAAACTGACGAAGTAAAAGCAGACGTGGCTACAAAAGGTTTCCACAACATTACTTTGACTTTAAACAATATTAAACCAACAGCTGCGATCTTAACTGAAATATTTGGTTATAAATTGATCGATCAGGATGTAAACCGTTACCGCTATGCAACAGATGCTGTAGAAAATGCTGCAATTGTTGATTTGGTAGAATTACCAGAAGAAAAACGCGGTTTCAACGCAAACGGAACTGTTCACCACGTGGCTTTCCGCGTACCGAATGACGAAGTTTTAATGAAATTCAGAGAAAAAATCGAAGAATACGGATTACAGATTACGCCGCAAATTGACAGACAATATTTCCACTCTCTATATTTCAGAGAACCAGGAGGAGTTTTATTTGAAATCGCAACAGATAATCCTGGATTTACTGTAGACGAAAGCTTAGAAGAATTAGGTCAAAACTTAAAACTTCCAGCTCAATATGAGTCTCAAAGAGCTGCTATTGAAGCGCATTTGGTTAAAATTAATTAATTTCCAAACTGGTTTAACCCAAACAACACAACTATTTTGAAAAAGCTGTCCTTATTGGGACGGCTTTTTTTGTTTGTGATTAAAAAGAAACATACTTTTGTAAGATTTTTTTTTAAAAAAATTTTAAAAAATTGTAGTACTGGCTTGTTGAGGACAAGAGACCTTATAGAAAAATGTTTTTATATTTGATATTTTGCAAATTTTAACAATGAACTTAATTTAGTTACAAACCTCTATATAGTGTCGACATCATTATACCAAGCAAAAACGAAAGAAACTCAAACTGTAGAAAAAGACCAAATGAAATCAATAATTCTTATTTTAATTTCAGCCCTGATTTTATCAAGTTGCGCAAGTTTTTCTAGTAGAATAGTAAAAAAAAATAAGACCAAAATAACCGAAAAAAATTTAAATAAGCTTGAAGGTAGTTTTGAACTTTTTCCTGATACAAGTTATACTC
This sequence comes from Flavobacterium ustbae, assembly GCF_003946915.1. Classification (GTDB taxonomy): domain Bacteria; phylum Bacteroidota; class Bacteroidia; order Flavobacteriales; family Flavobacteriaceae; genus Flavobacterium; species Flavobacterium ustbae. Next base: position 17,006 of record NZ_RPOC01000023.1, on the reverse strand, counting down.
ATAGCGGTAACCCTGAAATAATAAAATCCAAAGCTGTATTGAGAAGTTTCTATTATTTTGTTAGTAAAAATAAAACTGAATTTGATAGTTTAGCTACATATTCCGTTGAATTAAAATTTATAAATAATAAAAAAATCAAGTTCTTATTTAAAAAAGAGGACGTAAAAATTGATAGCACAGAAATCGGTGGAAAACTAAAAAACAATGGACTTTTTCATCTTGATAATAAGTATGTAAAACGCAATGGAATTCCTTTTATTTTTGGCGGTTTCACTAGTAACAAGACAAGAATTGGCTTAGCAAAAGACAATGGCCTTTTAGTAAATTATGCCTTTGATGTTTCTGGTGCTTTACTAATTATAATCGGAGATGGGTTTTCATATAATTCTGCTTTTCATTATAAACGAATTGAAAATAAATAACCCAATAGCGCGCTATCAACATCATTATCAGAATGTTTTGGCATTTATAATCAAAATAATACATATCTTTAAAGTATAGAAAAAAAACAAAGAAGCCATGCAAAAATTACAATTTAAAAAAGAAATAAATGCATCTGCTCAAAAGGTATATGAAACGATGCTCGGCTTAAAGGACAAAGCCACTTATGAATATTGGGTCAAAACTTTTAACCCTACTTCTACTTATGAAGGCAGTTGGGACAAAGGAAGTAAAATCCGTTTTGTTGGAACAGATGAAAACGGTAAAAAAGCCGGAATGGTTTCGGAAATTGAGGAAAACAATCCTGCTCAATTTGTTTCCATTCGCCATTACGGTTTTTTAGATGGAGATACCGAAGTAACCACTGGCGAACAAGTTGAAAAATGGGCCGGCGGACATGAAAATTATACTTTTGAAGAAAATAACGGTATTACAACGGTAACTGTCGAAATGGATACTATTGAGGAATATTTGGATTATTTCAACAGTACGTATCCAAAAGCTATGGACAAATTAAAAGAAATTTCAGAGCAATAAAAAACTGAAACTCACTTATTGAGAATACATCACATTTTAAAAAAAGCTGTCTAGATTTTAGACAGCTTTTTTTTGAAATTGTTTCATCACATAAATTCTTTTTTCAAGCAAAAAATATGGTTAAAAATGTTTTCTAAACACTTTTAAAACGCTTAGTTTTACGTTTCCAAACACTCCTAAACATGAAAAAAGTAATTTTCTTACTTTTACTAACTTTCTTTACCACACCCTCTTTTTGCCAAAACAAAACCGATAAACTTAAGCTTCAGAAAGATAGATTGATGCTTCATAATGTTGCGATTTATCTTCGTAACGTTAATCAAGGTTCTATAGATATTGACAGCGCCATGATTTTGGCTTGCAAATCGCATAATTTGCCCTACACGCTTGCCAATGATGAAGGTTTTAATGACGGATCTGATTTTCCTGGAAATAATTTAATCACCAACAATTATGTTCGCGGTGCAGAAATGCTTCTGCCAAGACTTAGTAGCATTAACCAGATCAAGCTGGCATTGCAGATTGGGAGTTTTTATCTGTTTAAAACTGGCGCTAAAAAAAATGATTTGAAAAATGCGCTTTTGTATATTCATAAGGCGCAAAAACTGGCTGAAAAAAACCATATTCAAAAATGGATTTTCCAATCTCAATTTCTTCTTGCTAAATACTATTATCAAGCAGGAAACACGAAGTTGAGCAGTACCATTTTTTCACAGCTGGTCAACGTAGCAAGAAAAACAAAAAACGATCAATTATTAGCCGAAGCGATAGACAATCAAGGCACTTACATGCCAGATGATAATCCTGAAAAAGCAGTTGTTTTAGCCGAAGCTCGTGAGATTTACAAAAAAACAGAAAATAAAGAAAAGGAAATTGAAACCTTAATGAAAATAATTCCGGTGCATTTCTGGACTGGAAAAATGGAATTGGCCAAAAAAGAGCTTCTTACTAGTCTTCATCTTCAGAAAAAAATAGGTTTTCTACATACGCAATATACAGAGACTACCATTTCGTATATCGAATTGCTGAATAACAATTTACGAAATTCCCTGTATTATGCTTTGAAAAGCGTTAGCTCAATGGAAAAAACAAAAGACTACGCTTTTGCAGACAGTTTTTATATACGTTTGGGCAACATTTACACTAGCACGGGCTACTATGAAGATGCGCTTAAATTTTATCAGAAAGGAATTGAGTACAACCAGAAAGAATTAAACGCAGGAACTTGGTACAAAAGCTTTTTTGGAGCTTTACGATCTTTAATGGACAATTCTAAATATGCCGAAGCTTTAAAATATCTGGAAACAAATTCCAAAAAATATCCACCCAAAAACGACATCGATTTTATGATTTTTTATCAGCTTAAAGCGCGCTGTTACGAAGAATTAGCAAGATTTAAAGAGGCAGAAAACAATTATGAAAAAGTCGATTTTTATGCCAAGAAATTGAAAAACAAAGAAGCTGTCAAAGATGTGGCGACTTGTTCTTCGATCATGGCTTTGTTTTATCTCAAAATTAATAAACCTCAAAAGGCAAAAGAGATTACAGATCGAATTATTGCTATTACAAAACCAAAAACAGAGGGTTTTAATCCGCAGCAATTGGAACTTTCTTTATTTAAAATTGATTCGATCAACGGAAATTATCTTTCTGCGATCGATCACATGAAAAATTATACTCGAATTCAGGATTCGATTGATGATATTGCCAAGCATCGGGATTATGAAAATTTAAAATTTAAGTTTGAAACATCGGCCAAAATACAAAACATTAAATCTTTAAAACAGCAAACGAATCTTCAGAAAAGTCAATTGCAATCGTCCAGACTTCTTAATATGATTTCTGTCAGCAGTTTATTTTTACTGCTGATTATCATTATTTTATTATACAATAGAGCGAAGATAAAACAGCGCAATACCAGCCGTTTACAAGTAAAAGAAAAGGAAATTAAGCTAAAGAATATAAAGCTGGAACGCTTGGTAGAAGAAAAAGAATGGCTTTTGAAAGAAATTCATCATCGTGTAAAAAACAATCTTCAAACTGTAATTAGTCTGCTTAATTCACAGTCGTCTTATTTAAAAGATGATTTGGCAATTTCTACTATAAAAAACAGCCAGAATAGAATTTATGCAATGTCGCTGATTCATCAGAGATTGTATCGTGAAGATAATGTTTCGATGATCGATATGCCGGAATACTGCAATGAATTGGTTGAATATTTAAAAGAGTCTTTTAATGCCGAATATATCGATTTTAAAGTTCAAGTTGACTCGATAGAATTAGATATTTCTCAGGCTATCGCTTTAGGATTAATTATTAACGAAGTCATTACCAATTCGATAAAATACGCTTTTAAAAATACCGAAAATTCCAGAATCAGTCTGGCATTATCTGAGATTTCGCAAGATTATTATAGGCTTCATATTTCTGATAACGGAATTGGAATACAGGATATCGAAGCATTGCAAAATAGCGATTCGTTCGGAATGACGCTTATAAACGGTTTAAGCAATACGCTTGAAGGAGATTTGTCTATTACAAACGAAAATGGCGTAAGTTTTCAGTTGACTTTTAAAAAGGATTTTAGATAGAAATTTAAACACATAGAAACATAGATTTTATGTTTATCTGAGGATGTCAAAGAGAAAATATTTCTTTCACATAGTTGGCTAATGTGTAATTAAATTTAAGAATAATCCTAAAGTTTTTTTTCTAAAGTAAAGAATCCGAAGGATTCAAATGTTTATAGAATTTCATTCTAGAGCGTGAGTATGACCCCTTCGGGGTCACATATAGGCGGCAAGAATTATGTGCTATAAATATTTGAATCCTCCGGATTCTTTATAGCAAACTTCAAATTATACGCTATAGACATTTGAATCCTTCGGATTCTTTATAATGAACCCCAAATTATAATTTATATTGTGCTCCTTTTGTGGATTATCCTACTACGGCTTCTATTAATAATTTCATTCACGAATTAATCTTCTTCGGCCATTAATTCTATTTTCGCCATGATTAACGCGAGATTATTTTCTAGAATAATCTTTCCGTCGCGCCATTCTTTTTTATTCGATCCGCTTGAAATTCTAAAAATAAAATCGCCTGTAAAAACGTAGCCATAAGTTTCTCTTAAACCATTTTTAGTTAGTCGTTTCTGGGCTTCTCTTAAATCAACTTTAATTTCGATTCCGTTTTTACAAATAACTGTTTCCAAACCGTCAAGATCTTTTTTGAATTCATGTCCGCGATATTCAATCAGCTGAATAAAAGCATTCATAAACCGCAAAGCACGATCTACGTTTTCTTTAGAAACATTTAAATCCAAAATCTGAAATTTGTCTTCTTCCATATTTGCATTGGAAACTTTTCTTTCCCAATATTTCTGTGTTGCTGCAATAATTGAATGCGGATTTTCAAGCTTTTCGCTAACGACTAAGGGCGCATTTTTATCGTTTTTTATACTTTGCGCTAAATCCAACAAAGGTGTAGATTTAGCAGGAACTCGCAGCTGCATTTCGTACGCCTTTTTCAAAATAGCGATTTCATTATTCCCCTTAAAATCAAGTGGTAACTGCGGAACACTTTTTCTTTTGTATACTGGACCAATCCAATGTCTGCTTTTAGGAAGCGGAATATTCATTCTTTCGCACGCATTTTTGATTCCCATACTGGAAATTTCATAATGTTTTGCAATTTGCGGAATTGGAAATTTCCAAACCAAGTTATAAAGTTCTGATCGGGTAAAAATAATTTTGTCCATAAATCAGTCAATTCAAATCAAAAGAAAATTCACCATTTCCATAATTGCTTACAGAAACGGTGAATTATAAAAAAAATAAAGACTACTCTACTCCGCCTCCTAAAGCACGATACAGGTTAATTGCTGCATTCAGTTTTTCGAGTTTTATGGTTACCAAATCCAATTCGTTTTGCAGCGAACTGTTCTGAGCCGCAATTACTTCCAGATAATTTGCCATTCCGCTTTTGTAAAGCAAACCAGCATCTGAAGTTGCTTTGTCCAACGATGCAGCTTTATCTTTTGCTAAAATGATACGTTCGTCAGCATATTTTAATCGAGACATGGCATCGTTTACTTCTCCAACTGCGGTGATAAAAGACTGTTTAAACTGTACAGCCGCTTTTTCCTGTTCTAAAACAGCAACTTCATAAGCCGTTCGCAACGCTTTTTTTCTAAAGATTGGCTGTGCTAAATTGGCAGCAATCGTTTTGGTTATCGATCCTGGAAAATCAAACCACTTTTCAAATTCAAATGAGTTTAACCCAACTGAAGGACTCAAGCTTAGTGTCGGATACATGGTCGCTTTTGCCAATCCCGTTTTCGCAGCAGCAGACATAACCGCATATTCGCTAGCTTTAACATCTGGTCTTCGACTTAAAAGTGAAACTGGAATTCCAGATGGTAAAACAACTGAAACTTCTGCAGCATCTATATTCCCAGCTCTTTCGATCTTATCTGGATATTCTCCGCATAAAATCTGCAAAGCATTTTCTTGAACCGCAATATTAGCTTTCGCTAAAGGCACTAGCAATTCAGCTGTTTTTTTCTGCGCTTCTGTCTGGTTTACAGCCAAAGAACTAATTGAACCCGAATTGTATTGCAATTGCATCATATTCAAAGTATTTGTACTTAATTCGATGTTTTTCTCAGCAATTTTCAGCTGTTCATCTAAACCTAAAAGATTGTAATACGCTTGCGCCACTTGCACAATAATTCGGGTTTTCAATGCCGAAAGATTTTCTTTTTGAGCAAAATAAGCTGCTTTAGCGTCTCTTTTCTGCATCGCTGCTTTTCCCCAAATGTCAACTTCCCAAGAAAGTCGAAGATTGGCACTGTAATCGTCCATATAATCTTTACCAATAAACTGCTGGCTCAAAGACCCGTTTAGGGAATTTTTAGATGGATAAGAACGGCTCGCTCCAGCATCGAAATCTAGTGTGGGTAATAACGATAATTTGGCTTGTTTATAGCTGAGATCGAGCTGTTCCATGCTTTTCATGGCAATGATCACTTCATTGTTTTTGACTAAAGCTTTTTCTATCAAAGCAACCAGTAAAGGATCTTTATAATAGTTTTTCCACGGAAGCAAAACCGTGTCTCCAGTAACCGCGACTTCTTCGCGGTATTTTTCTGGAGCATTTAAATCTTCACGAGAATATTTTTTCCCTACCACGCACGATGTCATAATCGCGCCCGTAAGTAAAACCATTCCGATTTTATATATACTTTTCATTCTTATTCTTTTATCGTTTGAACTTGAGCTGGAATCTTTTTTCTGGATACTTTTTCCTGTAAATATTGGAATACAATGAAAAGCAACGGAATCACAAAAATTCCTAGAATAACACCGCTAAACATTCCTACTGCGGCACTTACACTGATAGATCGGTTTCCAACGGCTGTTCCTCCAGAAGCAAACATCAGCGGAATCATACCTACAATAAAAGCCAGCGAGGTCATGATAATTGGTCGCAACCTTGATCTCGATCCTTCAATTGCTGCTTCCATAATCGTTAATCCGGCAAGACGTCTTTGTAGAGCAAATTCTACGATCAAAATGGCATTTTTCGCTAGAAGTCCGACCAGCATGATTAATCCGACCTGAACATAAATATTGTTGTCTAAACCAACCGCTTTGATTCCGGCAAAAGCGCCTAAAATTCCTGTTGGAATAGAAAGCAATACGGCAAGCGGCAGTAAATAACTTTCGTATTGTGCTGCCAATAAGAAGAATACAAACAATAAACACAATCCGAAAATGGCAACGGTTTGGCTACCTCCTGCTTTTTCTTCCAAACTTAAACCTGTCCATTCGTAACTGTAATCAGACGGAAGTTTGTCTAAAACTTGCTCCAGATTATCCATAATCTGACCGTTACTATAGCCTGGCAATGCCATTGCTGTAATACTTACCGAATTATAAAGGTTATAACGATTCACCGATTCTGGACCGTAAACTTTGTGGAATTTCACGATTGATTTTACTGGAACCATCTGCATATCTGCATTTCGCACGAAAATTTCGTTAAATGCATCTTCATCCATTCTAAAAATTCCATCCGCTTTTACGTTTACACGGTAAAACTTACCAAATCTTGAAAAGTCAGCTGATTGATCTCCTGCAAAATAGGTTTGAATATTTCCTAACAGTTCTTTGATGTTTACACCCATTTGGCGCGCTTTATCTTCATCAACTTCCAATTCCAATTGTGGATAATCGGCTCTAAAAGTTGTATACGCATATTGCACTCCTGGCTGCTGCATAATCTGACCAATAACTTTATCAGACATTGCTTTTAACGTTTCCGGACTTCTTGCCATTCTGTCTTGCAATACAATTTCAGCACCACTCGTTACCCCAAATCCTTCAACTGGAGGCATTCTGAAAACCATAATCTGACCTTCTTTAATTTTAGCCAGTTTTCCGTTTACGATGTTCATGATTTCTTCAATATCTTTTACAGCTCCTCTGTCTTTTTTAGGCTTCAGTTTTATAAAACCTAATCCGTAAGCAGGACTGGCACTGTTGCTCAAGATGTTGAATCCCGTAATACTGGTATTTACATCGATAGCTTCTATAGGAGCCAATTCTTTTTCTAATTTCGAAATTACAGCAGTAGTTCGATCAAGAGCTGTTCCTGGTGGCATCGATAAACTGTATACCATGAAACCATCATCTTCTAGAGGAACGAAACTTTTTGGTGTAGACATCATCATGTAAACTGCAATTGCCGTAATTCCTGCAACTAATCCGGCAGCAATCCATTTTCTTCCAATTAAGAAACGAACGCCTTTAATATACCTTCCTGTTAAGTTGTCAAAACTGCTATTGAAACCAACGAAGAAACGCTCTTTAAAACTCGTTTTATGTTCTTGATCACCATGTTTTGCTCCGTGATTCTTTAGCAAAAGCGCACATAATGCAGGCGTAAGCGTCAAGGCATTTACAGCAGAAATGATAATCGCAATGGCCAATGTATAAGCAAATTGTTTATAGAAAATTCCCGAAGATCCCGTCATGAATCCGATAGGAATAAATACCGCCGACATCACCAGAGTAATCGAAATTACTGCTCCTGTAATTTCTGCCATTGCGCCGTGTGTCGCATCTTTTGCTGAAATCTCTGAATCTTCTTCCATTTTACTGTGAACGGCTTCGACAACGACAATCGCGTCATCGACGACAATTCCGATCGCTAATACCAAAGCAAAAAGCGTTAGGATATTAATCGTAAATCCGAAAACCAAAAGGAAGAAAAACGTTCCTACAATCGCTACCGGAACCGCAATAGCCGGAATTATCGTCGAGCGAATGTCCTGAAGGAAAATAAATACTACAATAAATACCAGAATAAAAGCTTCAAGCAAAGTCGATTTTACTTGTCCTGTCGCTTCGTCCAATCTATCTTTGGTACTCATTACGTTTACGTATTTAATACCTGGAGGAAAAGATTTAGACAATCGTTCTACTTCTTTGTTGATTCCGATTTCGATGTCGTTGGCGTTTGAACCCGATGTCTGTAAAATAGCCATTGTAACGGCATTTTTACTATTCGATTTGTTATCTCCACTGTACGAAATAGAACCAAATTCTACTCGTGCAACATCTTTCAATCTTAGAACATTGCTACCAACGTTTTTAACGACAATATTTTCATATTGCTCTGGTTTGTTCTTTTTTCCTTTGTAACGAATTACATATTCTAAAGCCGCAGTAGATTCTTCTCCCAATTTACCTGGAGCCGATTCTAAACTTTGTTCTGCAATAGCCTGAGTAACATCTGAAGGCACTAAACCTGCATTCGCCATTTTACGCGGATCTAACCAGACACGCATCGAATAATCTTTTTGTCCGAAAATCTGAACCTGTCCAACTCCTGGAACACGTTTCATTTGGGGAACTAAGTTGATATTCGCATAATTCTGCAAGAACAATTCATCGTATTTGCTATTATCATCTGTATATAAGTTGAAAATAACAATCATACTGTTTTGCTGTTTAGAAGTCGTTAATCCCATACGGATTACTTCTTGTGGCAGTTTTGGAGTGGCTTGCTGTACTCTGTTCTGAACGTTTACCGCAGCTTGATCTGGATCTACTCCTTGTTTAAAAATGACGTTGATCGAAAATGTTCCGTCGTTACTCGCAGTCGATTTAATGTACTGCATGTTCTCCACTCCGTTAATCTGCTCTTCTAAAGGCGTTACTACCGAACGAATTACAGTTTCACTGTTTCCTCCAGGATACGAACCGCTTACCATAACTGTTGGCGGCGAAATATCTGGGAATCGCGTTACAGATAATCGGGTAAGACCTATAATCCCCAGTATCACCAGTACAATAGAGATAACTGTGGCCAATACTGGCCTGTCTATTATTTTCTTTAACATGGAAATGTTATTTTATTTAATGAAAAATTATTTGCTGCTTGTGTTTTTAGCAGCGGTTTTTGGAACTACTTCCATACCATCGTAAAGTACATCGATAGAATTTAGCGCAACTTTATCGCCCGGTTTCAATCCAGATTTTACAAAATAATCTACTCCAGCACTACCCGCGATTTCGATTGGCACCATAGCTACTTTGTTTCCTTTTAAAACAAAAACAAAGAATTTATCTTGGATATCTTTTACGCTCGCCATCGGAACTGTAATAACAGACGATAAACTTTTGTTCAATACAATTCTTGCAGAACCTCCCGCACGCAATTGCTTTTTCGGATTTGGGAAAATGGCTTTTAATGCGATTGTTCCTGTAGCGCGATCAATATTTCCACTGGCAACTTCTAGTTTTCCTTTGTGCTCGTACTCGCTGTCATCAGCCATAATTAAACTTACGGTCTGATTGTTTTTGGCATCTTTAGAAAAAGCTAAATAATCTGCTTCTGTCAATGAAAAATAAACAAACACATTATTGATTTCAGATAAAACCGTCAACGGAACAGCGTCTGTTGGCGTAACTAAATTTCCGATACGGTTTGGAATACGGCTAATGTAGCCGCTTACAGGAGCTTTAATCAAAGAGAAATCGGCATTAATCTGAGATGATCCCAAAGCGGCTTTAGCCTGTGCTACTTGTGCAGTTGCTGCTTCGTAATTGGCTTGTGCGGTTTTTAACTGCATGTCCGAAAATACTTTTCCTTCAACCAAAGGCTTGATTTTCTCTACTTCCAATTTAGCATTTGCCTGATTCGCCAAAGCGCTTTTATAAGCTGCACGGCTGTTGTTTACTTGTTCGGCGTAGACATCGCCTTTAATTTTAAAAAGAGATTGTCCTTTGGTAACATAATCTCCTTCTTTTACATATATCGCTTCTAAGTAACCAGATACTTGAGCTTTTATATCAACGTTTACGGTACCTTCTACTGTTCCTGGATATTTTTTTTCTACTTCTCCTGTTACAGAACTCGTCTGCAAGAAGTCTACTTCTGGCTTTGGAGGAGCCATTTGTCCTTCTCCACTTTTTCCGCATGAAGAAAGGGAAAGGGTTATCAATAAAATTGCAATTCTGCCAATTGCTTTATTATTTTTAAAAAATTGTTTTGTCATTTTACTTTTCATTTTAAATGAATATGTGGAATTTGGCAGCAAAATAACAGCGTAAAACGGCATTTTTATGGGAGAAAGTTACCCAAACGGCATTTTTTGATACTGAAACGGAGTTTTTTTTTAAGGCTCTAAGGTACTGAGATGCTAAGGGGCTAAGGTTTTTGTTTTTGCCACGAAGGCACTAAAACGCTAAGTTTTTTTTTCGCCACGACTAGAACGATAGTGACAGGCGAAGCAATTCACGAATTTTCGCTAATTAATGCTTTGCGTTAAAATTGCTGACGAATAATTTCTCGAATTTTATCAGTCAGAATGGTAAAACACAACGTTTGTCATTTCGACGGAGGAGAAATCTCCGCTAGAAATTCTACAAAGATTGGGTATAGATTGCGGAGCTACTTGTAGAGATTTCTCCTCCGTCGAAATGACAAAAATGAGAGTAAATACAGGAAAAAATTAGCGAAAATTTGTGGAATTTGTGGCAAAAAAGCTTCGCGTGCAAAATAAAATTCGTGAATTGCTTCGCCTGTCACTATCGTTCGAGTCGTGGCGAAAAAAACTTAGCATCTTAGCACCTCAGAACCTTAGAAGCTTAAAAAACTATCGATCCATCCACTGTTTAAAGAAAGGCGTTTTTTCCCTACTGATGATTACCTCGCGTTCGGGATCGAGTTTTAATTGGATTTTTAGTTTTGCGTTGAAGTAGTTCGCAATAGATTTGATACTTTCTGCACGAATGAAAAACTGGCGGTTGGCACGGAAAAAGATATTCGGATCGAGTTCTTGTTCCAATTCTTCCATGGTTTGCGGAATCGAGATAATTACACCCGATTTCAAAAATAAATTACTGGTTTTAAATTCAGAATAAATAAAGTCGATATCAGAAACGTCTACACTTTTATAGCCGTCACGATACGTTACTAAAAAGCGCATTCTGAATACTGGTTTTTGAATAAGTTCTTTTAGAATTCCAGTAATATTGGTAACGCTAGTTTCGTTTTTGTTTAAAGATTTGAATTTTGTTAAAGCAAACTCCAATTCGGTTTTTTCGATGGGTTTCATCAAATAATCGATGCTGTTTACTTTGAAAGCACGAATGGCATATTCGTCGTAAGCGGTAGTAAAAATTACAGGGCAAGTGATATTTATTTCATCAAAAATAGAAAAGCTTAGTCCGTCCGCTAAACGGATATCCATTGTAATTAAATCAGGACACGGATTGGAGTTCAGCCAAGCCACTGTATCTACGACAGTATCAATAATCGCGACGATTTCACAATTGGGTTCCAGCTCTTCTAACAGCCTTTTTAATCGGCTGGCGTTAATGCTTTCATCTTCTACAATTAAAATTTTCATAACTCTTAAATTAATGGCAGACGTACTTCGTAATAGTCGTTTGATTCACTAAAAATCGGCATTCTTTCAGATAAAATTTTATAGCGAAATTCAATATTTTTATTTCCAATTCCGGTAGAAACCAGACTTTTTCCAGCTGTTCGCTGCAAGTTATTTCGAACAATAATATCTCCAGAATCTGAAAAAACAGAAATCGTAAGCGGATTGGCTAAAGTTGCCATATTGTGTTTTACGGCATTTTCTACCAATAACTGCAACGTTAATGGAGGTAAATGAAGCGCTAAAGAAGGAGAATCGATCTCAATTTTCAAATCGATTTTATCGCCCAATCTTTTCTTCAATAAATAAAAATACGCATTCAAGAATTCGATTTCTTCTTTTACCGTAATCGTATCTTTATTGGAGTTCGAAATCATATAACGATATACTCTCGTTATATTTTCAAGAAACGAAGCTGCTTCCTTCTGGTCCTCATAAATCAGTTCTGTGAGCGTACTAAAATTATTGAATACAAAATGCGGATCTAACTGCATTTTTAAAGACTCTAGTTTTGATCTTGTTACGGATTCTTGAAGTTCTGAGGCTTTTATTTTTAATTCTGCCGTTTCCTCGGCATTAATTCGCCATCTGTTCAATAAAAATATTCCAGTATGAATGGCGCTCATTAAAAGAGAAATTATTGCAGCCATAATTTTAGACTGCCAAATGGTAACCAAATCATTTTCTTCTAGTGCTGTACACGGATAAAAATAATCCCAAACACTAGAAAAGATAAGATTTAAGAGACTGTTTCCGGCAATTAGGCAAATAAACTGCGCTATTGCTCTAAATACCGGATTTTGCTCCCAACTAATATAATAATTAAGTTTTCTGCCTATAAAAAGTGTAAGCTCGGTTAAGATGGCGCAATACACTAAAATGATGAAAATATCAAAGGTCTGATCGATATCAATTAAATCCTTTTCATCAAAAGTTCGATAAGGATTTAGCCAATAATACGAAGAAAAATACACCAAAAAAACAGCCGGAATTACAATAACTCTATAATATTTATAGAAAAAATTCTTGCCCGATTTTTTATTTTGGTTCTTTCTACCCATTAATTCCCTCGACTGTAAAAATTAAAAAATCCTATTTTTAATGTTCTACCAGAACACCTTCTTGTTTGTTGTCTGCTTTTATTGTGGCAACTGGATTTTTCTCACGCATAACGCCCCATTTCAAGCACGTTGCACCCCAAGAAAATCCGGCACCAAAAGTAGTGATCAATACATTCTGTCCTTCTTTGAAATCGTCCTTGAAGTCCCATAAACATAACGGAACTGTTGCAGAAGTTGTGTTTCCGTAACGGTCGATATTTACTTTAACTTTATCAGAATCAATATTTAAACTTTCGCCAACAGCATTAATAATTCTTAAATTAGCCTGATGTGGCACTACCCAGTCAATTTCGCTAGCTTCTAATTCATTTTTTATCAACGCATCTTGCGAAACTTGGCTCATGGCAGAAACTGCTTTTTTAAATACAAAAGCTCCGTCTTGTTTTAAATAATGTGTTCTGTGCAAAAGGCTCTGCATAGACGTTGGATTTCTAGAACCTCCCGCTGGAACAGCTAGAGAAGAAACACCACTTCCGTCAGTTTTTAGAATCGTTTTCATTAAACCAGCGTCAGATTCTGATTTTTCTAATAAAACCGCTCCTGCTCCGTCTCCGAAAAGAATACAAGTATTACGGTCTTCATAATCTACGATAGAGCTCATTTTATCTGCTCCAACGATAATTAATTTTTTGTAGCGTCCGCTTTCTATCATGTTTGCTCCCATTTCCAGCGCATACAAAAATCCGCTGCAAGCTGCATTCATGTCAATTCCAAAAGCATTTGTAAGTCCGCTTTTATCGCAGACAATACTTGCTGTTGGGGCTAAAATGTGATCTGGAGTTGCTGTTGCTACAAGCAAAGCTTCAATTTCGCCACGATCTACATTATAATTTTCGACAAGATTTTCAATCGCAGCAGCGGCAAGATCAGATGTTGCTGTATCGTCGTCTGCAATTCTACGTTCTCTAATTCCAGTTCTTTTTATGATCCATTCTTCAGATGTATCAACTGTTTCTGAAATCTCTTTATTGGTCAGGATTGATGATGGCACGAAACCACCTATAGCTGTAATTACTGCTCCCATTTTGTTTTTGTTTTTTTTAAGCTTTCTACTCTTAGAACCTCATGCTTAAATACTTATTTTTTTGCTTTTTTACAGTTCATTTAGATCTGGTGGGAAAAGCAAATTTTCATTCCTTCAAAAGCGGATTAAATCCTACTGATCATTAATTTTATGAGAAAATATTATTTTTTCAAAAACTGAACAGGCTAAAAATATTATACAAAATCCAATTAAAATAAATCAAAAACCTACACAAAGCGTTCTCTCGGTATTACTCGGTATAAATCTTAGTTTATTCTACTTTTAAAGTTATATAATGCTGTTTTAGTCTGTACAAAATTTTCTATTATAGCTTTTGTTTAACTGATAAAAAGCGATCTGCATTTCGTTTTTAGAGTGCCACAAAATTAATTTAAAAATATCTGAAACAAGTAGATAATTAAGAATAATTAACAAAAATGACAGAAACATTAAGATATAATTTTGATACTCGGCAATAGACTCTAAAAATTATCGAATTGATAAAATCAAAAATAAATCTGTTAAACTTTATTTTGATACTATTTATTCAAAAAAAGCACCCAATTTTTATATGATTATTTTTTAAATCAAATTAATCTTTAATAATTCGGAAACGACAATAAAGGGATATCTAGACCTGTTGCTAAAATCCTAGTCTTGCTTCTGTGTACTAGAGAATCCCAAAAACCATATTTTTGAGGCACCATAATTAATAGATCAGCTTCATAATTTTTGATTTCTTTCCTAATTTCGTTAATTACAGCATTCGATCTTACTGTTTTATACAAATATTTAACATCTTCAAATTCTTTTTCAATATTAGAATTCATTAAAACTCTATGCTGTTCTTCTTTCAAATCGTCTAGCTTGTCGTCTACGCTGAAAAACTCAATCTCAGCATCAAAATCTCCTAATGTATTTTTAATCCAGCTGAATTTTTTGATAGCCGAAAAACTTAGACTGTCGCAAGCGTATAAAACCTTTTTTATATTCAGGAAACGAGCATTTTCTGGAACCGCCAAAACTGGAATATGAAGGTTTTTAATTGCAGAAGTAGTCGAATTTCCTAATAATTCCTGCTCAAAAGAACGTTCTGCCATTCCCATAACCACAACATCAGCATTTGTTTCTTTTATAATTCTCGGAAGCTCATCTTCTAAAAAAGAATACGTGCAGATTGCTGACGTTTCAATTTGAAACAAATCTGCCAATTCTTTGGCTAAATTTTCCAGTCTAGAAATTGCTTTGTCAATTTGTTTCTGCATTGCATCTGCGGTAATATGTGAGTTGGCACTGTGCACACTCAGCGAAAATGAATTAAATAAAACCAATTTTGCACCCGTAGCTTTTGCAAGTCCGGCAGCATAAGCAACGGCATTATTGGCAATGGCAGAAAAATTAGTTGCGGCGATTATAGTAAGAGGTGAATTCATAAAATAGTAATTAAGCTTTATGCAAAATTCTTTAAATAAAGGCTTCTATCTTTTTTTATATAACCGAATAATCATTTTTTACGACTCAACCGTAAAATTTCATTCCTGAAAAAACAGGCTTTCTTTTTTTGTTTCTTACTTTAAAAACGATACAAATAATTAAAAGATAATCTCTTTAAATATTTAGTAATTTTACTTTTCTACTACAAACAAGTTCAGGCATGAAAACTAAAATAACACAATTACTAGGTATTGAATACCCAATATTACAAGGCCCCATGGGAGGTGGTTTTTCGACTGCCGCTCTCTTGGCTGCTGTTAGCAACGCAGGCGGATTAGGGAGTTATGGAGCTTATACGCTAACTCCTGATGAAATTCGCGAAGCAGGAAAAGAAATTAAACTGGCGACTTCTAAACCTTACAATATCAATTTATGGGTGAATGATGTCGATAAAAGCCTCGTAAATTATCCTGCTGAAAAACTGGAAAAAATAAAACAGCTTTATAAACCTTATTTTGATGAATTAAAGATTCCGCTTCCTGATTTATCTTCTGATATAGCTTCTAAATTTGAAAAACAGGTCGAAGTTTTGTTCGAACTTAAACCCGCTGTTTTCAGTTTTATTTTCGGAATTCCGTCTAAAGAAATTCTGCAAGAAAGTCGAAAATTAGGTATAAAAACCATTGGTGCAGCAACAACTCTTGAAGAAGCACTTGCTCTTGAAGATGCCGAAGTTGATGCTATTATCGCTGCCGGATTTGAAGCGGGCGGACATAGACCTTCATTTTTAAAACCAGCGCAAGATTCTTTTACGGGTTTATTCACGCTGGTTCAGCAATTAAAAGCGAAAACCAAAACACCTATAATTGCCGCAGGTGGAATTATTGACGCAAAAGGAATTGCTTCCGCCATGGCTCTCGGTGCCGATGCCGTACAATTAGGAACCGCTTTTATGGTAACCGATGAATCTGGTGCCACTCCTGTTCATAAAAAAATGATTTTTGATCATCCGAATCTTTCAACAACCGTTTCCAAATCACTGACAGGCAGAATGGGACGAATGATCACCAATAAAATATCTGATGCTGTTCCTTTTGAAACCGAAGTGCTTCCTTTTCCGCTTCAGACCAAATTTATAGCACCTTTAAAAAACGCCGCTCTAGCACAGGGAAGAACCGATTTGATTTGTTTATGGTCGGGACAAAATACTAGTACGCTAAAACACCATAAAGCCAGTGATTTGATGCAGGCTTTGATTGCTGGGCTGTAGCCTGCATTGTGTGTTTTAACGCAAAGCTTTTTTTTAACGCAAAGAGCGCGAAGGTTTTTTTTATATACTATGAACACATTTTAAGTTCGCAAAGCTTTGGGTAAAGCTGGCTGAAATGCTCGCAAAGTCACGAAGTCGCAAAGTTTGTTTCACGCAGATTCTGCAGATTTAGGCAGATCTAAAAGGATTTTTATAATAATCTGCGTAGATCTG
>NZ_RPOC01000022.1 GCF_003946915.1 Flavobacterium ustbae | reverse complement strand
GTTTCGTACAGCGTGAAGCCTACGGGATATGTAGCCAACAATACGGACTGCAATGATGCCGATGCGGCTATTAACCCCAATACGGTGTGGTATCGAGACCAAGATGGAGACACTTTTGGAACGCCTGCAACCAAACTGGTTCAGTGTACCCAGCCTGCAGGATATGTTCTGAATTCCTCCGACTATAATGATGCGACAGCCAATATCACCAATATTGCCCCATCGACCTTTTACAGGGATGCCGACGGCGACACGTTTGGAAACCCTTCCTTAAGCGTTTCGTACAGCGTGAAGCCTACGGGATATGTAGCCAACAATACGGACTGCAATGATTCAGATGCATCCATTAATCCCAATACAAAGTGGTATGCAGATAATGACGCAGATGGTCTCGGAGATCCTTCTGTTTTTGTACAGCAGTGTGCGACTCCAAATGGCAATTATGTTCGAAATAATTCGGATAACTGTCCATCTTTAGCGGGATCCAGTTCAGACTGTTCTGATATTGTAATTCCGTCTGCAGACCATAATTATATCATTAATAAAGTTTATAAAAAGCCAAAACAAGCGATCGTACAGTCAGCGTCTATCAATGAGATTCAGACCAATATAACCTATTTTGATGGTCTTGGCAGACCTGTACAGCAGATTGCTAATAGACAGTCATCTCAGTCAAAAGACATTGTCACACACATTACTTATGATACTTTTGGAAGACAGGTATTAGAATTTCTTCCATATGAAGCTTCATCAACAGATATGTCATTTGCAGCAGATGCCGAATCGGCAACAATTGGGTTCTACAATACAGAAAAATATGAAAACACTTCAAATCCATATTCGCAGAAAAAGTTGGAAGCTTCACCTCTAAACAGAGTTCTCAAACAAGCGGCACCAGGAAATTCTTGGAGTATGGATAGTGGCCATGAAATTAAATTAGATTATCAGACCAATACGGCAAGCGAAGTAAAATTGTATAAAGCTGCAGCGGTTTGGAATGCCGGATCTGGTCTGTATGAAATTTCCTTTTCAGACGCAGGATATTATCAAGCCAACCAGTTGTTTAAAAATATCACTTATGACGAAAACACAGCAGCTAGTCCTGCAGAAGGATCGGGTTCAACAGTTGAGTTTAAGAATAAGGAAGGGCAGGTTGTATTAAAAAGAACCTACGATGCAGGAGAAAAACATGATACTTATTACGTTTACGATATTTACGGAAACCTTACCTATGTAATTCCGCCAAATGCAGCAGGAACAATAACCGTGGATACACTCAATGGCTTATGCTATCAATACAAATACGACAATAACAACCGTTTGGCAGAGAAAAAACTTCCGGGCAAACAATGGGAATTTATTGTGTATGATAAACTGGACCGTCCTGTAGCAACTGGGCCAGCCTTGTCACCTTTTAAAGATGAAAATGCACAAGGCTGGATCATTACCAAATATGATGCTTTCGGCAGACCAGTTTATACAGGATGGAGCAACCAGACTTCAAATTCAGCAACGCGAAAATCATTGCAAGATGCTCAAAACAACAAAACGGTTCTATACGAAAGCAAACAGACTTCGGGTAATATTGACGGTATAGAAGCTTATTACAGCAACACTATTGAACCCGTAAATTTTAAGCTATTAACCGTTAATTACTATGATAGCTACGCGTTTCCAAATGCACAGCCTGTTCCAACTTCTATAGAAGGGCAGCCAGTCTTAAGCAATGTAAAAACCCTAGCCACAGGAAGCTGGACAAGAGCTGTAACTACGGCAGCTTCTACTGCAGGAGAAACTACCACAATATTTTATGATAATAAGGCAAGACCAATAAAAAACTATCTTCAGAATTATTTGGGCGGATATAGTTCCAGTGAGAGTAAAGTAGATTTTACAGGGAAGACCCTTTACACTATTACTAAGCATAAGCGAACATCTGGAAATGCTGAAATTACAGTAAGAGAAGAATTTACATATTCGCCTCAGGATAGACTGCTTAGACACACGCACCAAATAAACGGCGGAACAATCGAACTATTAGCAGAAAACACCTATGATGCATTAGGACAGCTAACAAGTAAGAAAGTAGGAAACAATACTGGAAATCCGTTTCAAAAAGTAGATTTTCAGTATAATATTAGAGGTTGGCTGAAAGAAATTAATAAAACAGCAAATCTGCAGCAGGGTACAGATCCAGCAGATCTATTTGCTTTTAAAATTAATTACGAAACCACGCAGACCGATATTTCAGATGTGAAAAAACTCTACAACGGAAATATCTCAGAAACGTTTTGGAAAACCGCATCAGATTTAAATGAAAGAGCTTACGGCTATAAATATGACAACCTTAACCGTCTTAAAAATGCGGTATACGAAAAGAACGGCTTAACAACCAGTGCTTACGACGAAAATCTGACGTATGATAAAAATGGCAATATTAAAACATTAAGCCGTAAAGGAGATTATGACCCTCAGGTAGGAAATATAGACATTGACAATCTAACGTATACTTATGCAAACAATTCGAACCTGCTTACTAAGGTAGCTGATAATGCTAATAATAGCAGCGGTTTTAACGATGTCAATAAAACAGATGACGATTACAGCTATGATAGTAATGGAAATATGATTAGCGATAAAAATAAAAACATTACCGAGATTACCTATAATCATTTAAACCTGCCAAAGAAAATTACATTTGGAACAACAGGAACCATTGAGTACTTTTACAATGCGTTAGGGCAAAAAATAAAAAAGGCCGTTACAGAAGGCACTGTTACAGCTACGACCGATTATTTAGGAGGCTACCAGTACAAAGACAATATTTTAGAGTTTTTCCCGACTGCTGAGGGGTATGTTAAAAATACAGCAGGAGCACTTTCGTATGTTTTCCAGTACAAAGACCACTTAGGAAACGTTCGAGTGAGCTATGCTAAAAACCTTGCAACACAGGTTCTTGAAATTATTGAAGAGAATAATTATTATCCTTTTGGATTAAAACATAAAGGATATAATGATTATTTGGCTACAGCGAATAAGTATAAGTACAATGGGAAGGAACTTCAAGACGAGCTGGGGCTTGCGATGTATGACTATGGAGCAAGAAACTATGACCCTGCACTTGGTCGCTGGATAAATATTGATCCATTGATAAATGATCTAGATTTTACATTTAATCCTAATGATATTGATGAAAATGATGAAGCTCAAGTAGAATTTGCTTATCACACTACTTTAGGAAACGGAGGTGGTATATATAATAGGAATAATTTAAATCCATATGCATATGGATATAATGACCCAGTTAGATTTGATGACCCAGATGGACGTTGCCCTAATTGTCTTACGGCAGCTATAGGTGGACTTGTTGGTGGAGGTTTAGAATTGGGAGGGCAGCTATTATCTGGCAAATCTTTAAGTGAAGTTGATTGGGCTGATGTAGGAGTTGAAACTGTAAAAGGAGCCTTAATAGGATCAGGGGTTGGTGCGATTGCAGTAGCAGGAATTGAAGGAGGATCAGTTGTAGCGAAAGCTACTTTTGATTATTCTGCAAAAGATGGTAATCAAAATGTTTTTAATGGTAAAAAGAGTGTGTCAAAAGCAGCTGTTGATGGTGTGGTTGATGTTGCAGCAGGAAAAATTGGCGGAGCCATTGGGAAAAAAATTGGAAATGTAACGGAAGGTGGTGTAAAGGCAGCAACGAAAGCAGAAACTAGAGCTACTAAAGACATTGTTAAAGCTACCAATAAATTCAACAAAGTAACAGATGGAGGTAGAAATTTGACTGGATCTAAAGCTATGATTGCTGGGGAAAACCTTTCAAAAGCAAAAGGAGGGGCTCAAGTCGCGAGAATAAATACAGTAAAAGCGCAGATGATTAATTCGGCAACAAAAGGCGCCGTTGGCGAAACAGTGAATAAAGCAGCACAAAATTCAATAGGAGATAAAATTAAAAGCTTTTTAGGCTTTTAAAAAACAATGGTAATTATGAAAGACAAGTTAAAAGTATTTGGAGTGATCGGACTGATGGCTTTTGGAATTTATTTTATAGCAACAAACTTAAGACAAGAGGAGCTAGAGAATATTGACTTTATTAATCAAAATTATAAACTAACTCAAGGTGTAGTTATTAAAAAATCAGTCCAAAAGGGTAACCATATTAGGGTTAAATATAAAGTTGATAATAAAGAGTATGTAGGTATTGATGGTTTTACATCATATCAAAAAGTGAGCGAGGGAGACACTGTCATGGTTAAATATTCTGTTAGTAAACCAGAGCTAATGATTTCGCAATTTAATGAACAATTTAATAAATAATGGGTATGATTAATAAAATTAAATTTTTATTGATGTTAATTTCGTTTACATCCGTTTCGCAGAATTTTGAGGGTGAGATAATTTATTCTAATTCTTATACAAGCAATACTGCGCAAATAAAAGATGATCAATGGAGATTTATGCTTGGGACTATACAAAAATATTTTATTAAGGACGGAAGTTATAAATCTGAAACTAATGGCAAACTTTTGTTATGGCAGTTATATGATAATAAGGAAAATAAACTTTATAATAAAATGTCCAATTCTGATATCGTATATTGGAATAATGGGAGTGTTCAAGGAGATGAAATTTTAGATGTAAAAGTTAATAAGAATGTTGAAGAAATACTTGGTTATAGGTGCGATGAAATAATTTTTACGTGTAAAAGTGGTATTCAGAAGTATTATTACAACTCAGGACAATTATTAGTTGATCCCCCGCTCCCCGAAGTGTTCCACATAACAAGCTGCGCAAATGTCTCTGACTTTGCGCAATTTTTTTAACTTGTTTTGAATGCAGAACTTCCCAAAGTCCCCCCCGCTCCCCGAAGTGTTCCACATAACAAGCTGCGCAAATGTCTCTGACTTTGCGCAATTTTTTTAACATGTTTTGAATGCAGAACTTCCCAAAGTCTCTGACTTTAAATTTTTCATTTTGTATAAATAAGTAAGATAAATCACCTAATTTTAATGCTTGAAAAAAAGAAAATGAAAGAAGGATACGTTATAAGAGATCAAGCACTTCCACATTTTATAACTCCGACCGTTGTAGACTGGATTGATGTTTTTACAAGACAAAATTACCGTGATATTATTGTCGAATGTTTAGACTATTGTATTAAGAATAAGGGCATGATATTGTACGGCTATGTAATTATGAGCAATCACATTCATATGATTGTGCAGTCTGAAAATGGAAAGCTTTCAGATCTGATTAGAGATTTTAAAAAGTTTACTGCAAAATCGATTTTAGAAAAAATTCAGAATAGTCCAGAAAGCAGAAGAGAATGGATGCTGGAACGTTTTAAACTGGCCGCCCAACAGCATACCCGAAATAAAGTTTTTCAGTTTTGGCAGTACGGAAACCATGCTGAAGAAATTTATACCGATAAATTTATGTGGTCAAAATTAGATTATTTACATTTAAATCCTGTAAAAGCAGGATTAGTAAACAAAGCATCAGATTATATTTATTCAAGTGCATCCAATTATGTAAATGATTCCGGTTTAGTTTATATTCAAAAAGCAGAAAACCCGATTGTGGATGTTTTAGATTCAAAATCGGTTTTTAGATTTAGTCATTATTAGACTCGTTTAAAGTCGGAGACTTTTAGAAGTAAATACCAATAAGGAAGTAAAAAAAAGCGCAAAGTCGGAGACATTTGCGCAGCGCGATAGGATAACACTTCGCGCAGCGGGGGACATTTGCGCAGCGCGATAGGTGAACACTTCGCGTAGCGTGGGTGCACCAAATGGTAGCAATAGAACGATATTTGTTCCATAAATTAATTTAAAATTATGATTTCAAAACAAATTAATTTTTTTCACTCTAATGATGATATAGAAAAGTTTGTTACTTTCTTTAAAAGTAAAGGTTTCGATTTATACCCAAACTTAATAAAGCATCTAGACGAAATAAAACAAGAGCTAAATTTATCTAATCAAAGTAAGATTGAGATTGTGTTTGATTCAAAGCAAACCGAATATAGATTTATTGAGAAACAAAGTTATTATCTGTTTAATCCTGAAAAGTCATATGTGGTAGAATTTTTAAAATGCATTCAATCCAAAGAAAATACAATAGAAGCAGGTCGATTGTATTATACGCCGAAATATTTTGAAGATGGCAAATTTGTGTTAAAAAGCGACGATTTTATAATTGAAGCTAATAAGCTTTTAAAAGAGTTTAAAAAAGAGTTTTTAAAGAAAACAGAATATAGTGGTAACTGGTTTTTTACTGAGGATATAAATGAGTTGTTTAAAAAAAATCTTGCCGAATGGAAACAAAATAAAAATGTTATAAAATTTGAGTGACGAGAATATGTTCTTGATTACCCGCTCCCCGAAGTGTTCCACATAAAAAGCTGCGCAAATGTCTCTGACTTTGCGCAATTTTTTTAATTTGTTTTGAGTATTGAACTTCCAAAAGTCTACTGACTTTAAATTTTTCATTTTTGTATAAATAAGTAAGATAAAGCATCTAATTTTGTTTGCTAAAAAAGAAAAATAAAAGAAAAACACATTATAAGAGATCAATTAGTCTTTTAGCTTACCGTACAAGCAGTTTTGCTCTCTTTAGTCAAAGGTTTAAGTCCAAGATTTTGAAACATCTGCATATCTTCAGACAATCCTGGATTTGGTGTCACCAATAACGTTTCGCGTTCACCAGTAAAAATAGAATTCGCACCCGCCATAAAACACCAAGCTTGTTCTTCTTCCGTCATTTCAATGCGTCCAGCACTTAATCGCACCACAGCAGCGGGCATGATAATACGAGACGTCGCAATCATTCGAACCATATCCCAAAGAGGCACTTTCGGATTGTTTTCTAACGGCGTTCCTTTTACTCTCGCCAACGCATTTACAGGAACAGATTCCGGATGAACAGGCATTGTAGCTAAGGTTAAGAGCATAGAAACGCGATCAGCAGGTGTTTCTCCCAAACCAATAATTCCGCCAGAACAAACCGTAATGCCTGCTTTTCTGACATTGTTAATTGTATCAAGACGCTGATCAAACTTTCGTGTACTGATAATTTCATCGTAATAACTTTCCGAAGTGTCCAAATTGTGATTATAAGCATACAAACCCGCTTCTTGCAAACGCATAGCTTGTTCTTCGGTAAGCATTCCTAAGGTACAGCAAACTTCCAGTCCGAGATCGTTCACTCCTTTTACCATTTCGATAACGCGATCAAAATCTTTATTATTACGGACTTCGCGCCAAGCGGCAGCCATGCAAAAACGAGAAGAGCCTCCATCTTTAGCTTTTTGTGCGTGTTCTAGAACTGTTTCTGTTGGCAAAAGAGCTTGCACTTTAATATCGGTATGGTAGCGCGCTGCTTGCCCACAGTAAGAGCAGTCTTCTGGACAGCCGCCTGTTTTTACAGAAAGCAGTGTACATACTTGTATTTCTGAAGATTTATGCCAATCGCGATGTACGGTTGCGGCCTGGTAAACTAATTCTAATAAAGGCTGATCGTAAATGGCTTGAATTTCTTCTTTGCTCCAGTCGTGTCTTATTTGTCTGTTCATTGTCTGAGATACTTTTCTATTTCCGATCAAATGTATTGTTTTGCCGTAGGATCAAAATGTACCAGTTTTTATATTATGACTAGTCCGGTTAAAATTGAAATGAACTTTGAAATTGATTTAAAGGTAAACTGCATTTTTTGAGATTAAATAACTTCTACGGTAGCAAAAAAATGTAATTAGTTGAATACTATATTAGTTAAAAAACTAATTTTTATGTAGAACACAGTATTAAAATGATTTTGATTTTAGCTGATAGTAATGCAGATTAACGAATTTTAATTAAAAATTAACGTTTAATGTTGTTGATATCAGATATTTATAATATCTTTAACACATAAGATGGGAATTGTATAAGCTTTGTGTATAATTTTGCAGCATTAGATTATCGATTGCCCCAAATTATTGTTTAACCTAACTTTTTGCCTAATATGAGAATATTTTTAATGGCACTGCTTTTCTCCTTAAGTTCCTTTACTACTGTAAATGTATGGGAGAAAGATGAAATTTTAAGCGAAATTGAATTTGCAAGACTTACAGAGCATGTAGACGAAATTAAATCTTACACAGCGTCTAATCGCAAGTATAGTAACAAAATTGCTTTTCTTGTCGACATGAAGATTAAATCAGGAAAAAATCGCTTTTTTGTTTACGATCTTGAAAACAATCAAATTCTTGATCAGGGATTAGTAGCACATGGCTCTGGTTCTGAGACTGGAATAAAAGGCGATATTCTTCAATTTAGCAATACTCCAAACTCTAATTGCACTTCTTTAGGAAGATATTCGGTAGAAAAACCATATAAAGGTGTTTTCGGAAAAGCTTTTAGATTGGCAGGATTAGATGAAACTAATAATAATGCCATGAAACGTGCTATCGTATTGCACCATTACAAAGAGGTTCCACAAGATGAACAAGGCTATTACATTATCAACAGCCACGGTTGTCCAATGGTTAATGAAGCATTCTTTAAAAAGCTTGAAAAATATATAGAAGGTTCAAATTCTAAAATCTTATTGTCTGTTTATTATTAAAATAAAGTACGGAACAGTACATTATATTGCAAAATCGCAATCGAATTTTATACCATAAAATCAAATTGGAAAAGAGAACGTAAGTTCTCTTTTTTTTGTTTTTGTGAGTTCAATTTTTGTTGTTTCAATCTCGTTGCTTATGTTGGCAGTTCCTATAAACACTTAATAAAACCAATAAATTAGGATAAACTTAACTTGTCTGATGAATAACGTAGAAAATACAAGTTGTAAATTAGTAGAATAGTAATTAAATTTTTATTTTATGAAAGCAGTACGTTTTTTTGGACACAAAGATGTTCGCGTTGTTAATGATATTGAAAGACCTGTTCCTAAAGGTGATGAAGTTTTGTTAAAAATTGGCGGAGCGGGTGTATGCCATTCAGACCTGCACATTATAGATGAAGGAACTGTCGTAGGAACAGTTTTTACGCTAGGACATGAAAATGCCGGATGGGTTGAAGAAATTGGTGAAAATGTGCAAGGTTATAAAAAAGGAGATGCCGTTCTGGTATACGGTCCGTGGGGATGCGGACATTGCAAGCCTTGCCAGCAGTCAAAAGAAAATTATTGTGATCATCAGTCGGAGCAAGCTTATGGAGGCGGTTTAGGACTCGATGGCGGCATGGCTGAGTATATGCTGGTTCCGTCTTCAAGACTTTTAGTGCCTATATTCGATCTAGATCCTATTATAGCCGCTCCACTTACAGATGCGGCACTTACGCCATATTCTGCTATAAAACGCTCGCTTTCTAAATTAATGCCAGACGAGTATGTTGTCGTTATAGGTGTTGGTGGTTTAGGACACGTTGCGTTGCAAATATTAAGAGAAATAAGCGGAGCGGCAATTATTGCTTGCGACGTTACCGAAGATAAATTGGCATTTGCTAAAGAATTAGGAGCTCAATTTGCTATTAATTCTAAAGACGTAGATGCAGCAGAACAAATTCAGAAAATTACAGGAATCAAAAAAGCTAAAGTAGTTCTTGATTTTGTTGGAGTTACTTCTACAATAGATTTAGGAACTAAGGTTGTAAGTCTTGATGGAGATCTTACTATTATTGGCCTTGGAGGCGGACATTATCAGTACAATATGAATGGGTTGCCTTTTGGAGTAAGTATGACCAATCCGTATTGGGGTTCCAGAACAGAATTGATGGAAGTTGTAGGTCTTGCACGACAAAAGAAAATTCATATCGAAATAGAAAAACATAAACTTGACGATGCCAACGAGGTTTATGAAAGAATGAGACAGGGGAAAATAAAAGGCAGAGCTGTTTTAGTACCCTAATTTAAAGTGAAAAATCCGTCGCAGCAGAGGCGGATTTTTTTGTTTTGATATAATAAAGTATTATCGAACGAAGGTTTTTGTGTAGAAAATTAAGATGTTTTCGCGGCTAAATCTTTTGTTTTTCTGCTATATTTCTTATTTTTAATAGTCTAAGTTACTAAAGCAAAAAATATGATTTTAGGTGCCAAACGTTTATTCTCTTTTTTACTCTTATTATTAGCAGTAGCCATAACCCCATCAAGAATGGAAGCGCAGCTTTTAGGCACCCCAAAAACAACTGCCGAAGAACCTGCAAAAGTTCCTGATGATTCTCTAGGAAGAAGAACACCGCAAGGAACCGTAAACGGATTTATAAAAGCAATTGGCGACCAGAATTATCTGCGAGCCAGTCAGTATTTTATGCTTAGTAAACGCTCTTACCGCAAAACAGGCGAAAGAATACAAATAGCAAAGACTTTTCAGCAGCTGTTGGATCAAGGAGGTAATTTTTCGCCATCATCTATTCTTAGCAATAAAGAATTAGGACGTATAGACGATAATTTGGCATCTGAGCTAGACTTAGTTGGAAATATATCCACAGATAAAATAAACATACCGCTATATTTAGAAAATCAGTCAGACGAAAGTCAGCCCGCTTTATGGCTTTTTTCTGCAGAAACAATAGAAGCAATTCTCGCCGCAGATATTAGCGGAGAAAAAACATTTTTAGACAGAGTCTTGCCAAAAGTTTTAAAAGAAAGAAAACTTGGAAACGTTCCTATTGGACATTGGGGAGTAGTGGTAGTAATGACGGTCATTTCGTACTTGCTTTCTAGACTGCTTATATTTGTATTTATATTTTTAATTCAAAAAACGTGGAAGAAAGCCGATAGTGAGAAAGGCAATGCAATAATAGCAGCTTTTACGCTTCCAGTTCAAATGTACCTCACAGTAATTTTATTTGTGGCATTTACGCAACGAATGGGCATTTCGATTATAGTAAGGCAACGATTTAGCATTATTATAATTACAATCGGAATTTTAGCTTTTCTAATACTGCTTTGGAGAATGACCGATTTTGTGAGCATGTTTACCCGCAGCAGAATGAATAGGCGAGGGCGCGCTTCTGCAGTATCAGCAGTATTATTTTTAAGCCGTACTATGAAAGCCGCAATTGTTTTTATCGGAATTATTGCCATACTAGGAATTATTGGAGTAGATGTTACAGCTGGACTCGCGGCACTTGGAATTGGGGGTATTGCTCTGGCACTTGGAGCACAAAAAACAATAGAAAATTTTGTGGGAAGTGTGAGTCTTATTGCCGACCAGCCATTACGTGTTGGTGATTTTTGCCGTATTGATGATATAAAAGGAACTGTAGAATCTATCGGAATGCGTTCTACGACACTTCGTACGGCTGCCCGCAGCATTGTAACGATTCCTAACGGTCAGCTTTCGGCTAGCAAAATAGAAAATTATGCCCATCGCGACCGATTTATATTTAATCCTATTTTTGGATTTAGAATGGAAACCAGTCCAGATCAGATGCGTTATCTGCTGGTAGAATTAAAATCTTTACTGTATGCGCATCCTGCTGTGTTACATTCACCACCAATAGTTCGTTTTACAGGTATTACTGCAGACGCTTTAAAAGTTGAAATTACGGCCTATATTGAAGCGGTTAATTTTGAAACGTCACAAGAAGTACAAGAAGATCTTTTATTGCGTATGATGGATATTATAGAAAAAAGCGGCACCTCTCTGGCTTATCCTTCGCAGACATTATACATGGCACGCGATACGCCATTTTCTAGCGAAAAAGCAGAAGAAATCTCTGAAACAGTTAAAAAGTGGAAGAAAGATGGTGAATTGCAACTTCCTAAGTTTGATCCAAAAAGAGTAGAAGAACTCAAAGGAAGTATTAAATATCCAGATGAGGGAAGTTTTAATCCTGATGCTGATATTGTTATGTAAATGTATCTCGGAGAGATTAAATATTGGTAGCAAAAAATATCCAGATGAAGGAAGTTTTAATCCAGACACTGATATTGTTATGTAAATCTATCTCGGAAAGATTAAATATTGGTGACCAAAATATTCAGATGAAGGTAGTTTTAATCCTGATATTTATATAAATCTATCTCGTAGAGATTAAATATCGGTAGCCAAAAATATCCACATGCAGGAAGTTTTAATCTTGATATTTATATAAATCTATCTCGTAGAGATTAAATATCGGTAGCCAAAAATATCCACATGCAGGAAGTTTTAATCTTGATATTTATATAAATCTATCTCGGAGAGATTAAATATCGGTAGCCAAAAATATCCAGATGAAGAAAGCTTCAATCCTGATATTAATATTATTATGAAAATATCTCGTAGAGATTAAATATCGGTAGCAAAAAAAATGCGTTCAAAATATTTGTCCCGTAGGGACTATATGGTCTTGGTTATTTCATTTCTGAATAATAACCCATTTTTCAAATCGTCCGTGATGGCTAATTGAAATATCCTGAAGAACATCTGTAGTTTTTAAATACGGAATGCCATTTTGATCTTTTACAATTTCTTTGTTCTGAACTTCAATTATATTTTCTTTTTGCTCAAAATCTTTAACCGCAACGGTATGAATATTTTCGCTAGAAATTCTCGATTTAGTATAATAAATATTTTCAGCACAGATTACTTTTCCTGATGCCATATTAGAATTTAAAAAATCTAAAGAACAGCAAAGCTTCTTCGGACAGAATTCTCGTATTTTGGTTTGACGGTTGTAGATTTTATAAGCCGCTTCTTTCATGCTCCATAAAAGCCAAACCATGATTTCAGGTTCAGAATAGTCTTTTACAAATCCTTGCTCTTCAGCTGTAAAAAGCTTTTCTAAAAAACCTTTGCGCTGCCAGTTGCTTTCTAAACGTGACTGCGCAAGATCTACAATGTCATTGCCAATCATTTTTCGGCAAGTTTGGTTTCGATAATTTCAACAGCGGTTTTAACATCGAGCATTCTTTCCATATCTACATTATCGATTACGATGTCGAAATTTTCTTCAATATCCAGCACAATATCAACCAGATTAGCCGAATTAATATTCAAGTCTTTAATAAAATCGGTTTCTTCTGTAAGATTTTCAAAAGCTTCTGTGTTAGTAGCAAAAGGCTTTATAATTACTTTCAATTTTTCGATAAGTTCAGTTCTATCCATTTTAGTTTTCAAATTTTTTTAAGATTATGCATGCATTTACATCGCCAAAACCAAAACTAGCTTTAGCAATTATTTTAGGATTCGATTTCATAGTTTCTAAAAGCACTTTTGAAGAATCAATAAGAGAAGCGATTTCAGGATGAAGATCAGAGCAATTTTTATTGCCAAACAAAAAACCTTCATGTAGCTGTAAAACAGCAGCTACGCTTTCGATACTTCCAGAAGCACTTAAACAATGTCCTGTTAGACTTTTCAATGAATTAATGTATGGAAAATCAGAGCCAGATCTTTCTAGCGCTTCTGTCCAGTTTTCTATTTCCAGACTGTCTTTTGTTGTCGCGGTTAAATGTCCATTTATGGCATCAATTTCATTTGGGTATATTCCCGCATTTTCTATTGCAGTTTTAATACATCTTTGCACTGCTACGCTGTTTGGAGCCGTCATGGTGCCACCGTCGCGCTGTCCGCCCGAATTGATGTTACCGCCTAAAATTTCGGCATAAATTGTTGCGTTACGTTCTAGAGCACTTTCAAGATCTTCAACCACAAAAGCTCCAGCACCGCTTCCTGGAACAAAACCCGCAGCCGACGCGCTCATTGGTCTTGACCCTTCTTCAGGATTGTCATTAAATTTAGAAGAGCAAACACGAAGCGCATCAAATCCTGCCCAAATATAGGGCCCGCTATCAGAAGTGCTTCCTGCTAAAATTCGTTTTGCCTGTCCAGATTGTATTCGGTCATACGCCATTAAAATAGCTTCTGCGCCCGTAATACAAGCCGAAGAATTGGTTGTAACCTGATTTCCGAATCCGATTTTGCCTCCTAGATAAGCGCTTACTCCGCTGTTCATGGTTTGAGCAACAACTGTACTTCCTAATTTTCGGGTTTGGAGTTCGTCAATTTTATAAATGCTTTCGCGAAATTTATCTATACCAGAAGTTCCCGCTCCAAAAATGCATCCGCTGTCCCAATCTGGAGTTTCGTTTATTGGCAATCCTGCATGATTCCATGCTTCCATTCCTGCCATAACGCCGTAGAGAATTCCTGTACTGTTAAATCCTCGAAGTTCAAGTTCGGTAAAATATTGCGATTTCAATTCTTCAGATATTTGTGGCTGACCCGCAATCTGACAAGAAAACTGCAATTCTTCTAATTGTTTATCATGACGAATACCAGAAATGCCGTTTTTTAATGCTTCAGTAAAATGAGGAATACCAACACCATTTGGAGCCACAACTCCAAGCCCCGTTATTACGATTCTCTTTTTCATAATTTTTTCGTTATCATTCCGGCCAAAATTCCTCGGCAAACTTCTTGTCCAGCTTCATTTTTCATAACGGCATTACATTTTAGTTTTCCAAAACGGAAAAACAATTTTTCAGAAGTTACGGTTACTTTTTCATTTGGATAAACAGGTTTTAGAAATTGCATTTCAGCCGAAGTAAAAGCAATTACCGTGTTTTCTCCTAATTCATTTCCTAACAGAAAAATTCCCAAGCAAACCATTCCGATCTGCGCCATGGTTTCGGTTAAAATAACGCCTGGAGTTACCGGATTATCTTTAAAATGACCTTTATAAAAATCTAAATTTTCGTTGTAAGTATAGGTTCCCGTTACGCCATTTTCGTCTGCGTGAAGCAATTCATCAACAAATAAAAAAGGCTCACTGTACGGAAGCTGTTTGATGATTTCGTTTAATTCCATAAGCTCTTAAGTTACCATTGCAATAAAACTCTTTGTGCCGAAAAACCCGGGCCAAAACTTAGCATTAAACCTTTTTCTCCTTTTTTCGGATTTCGGTTCATAATGTTCTCCAAAACATATAAAACAGTTGCACTCGACATATTGCCATATTCTTTTAGTACTTCTTTTGTATCGTCGATATTTTTATTTAATCCTGCGAAAAGTTCTTGAACCGTGGTTACAATCTTTTTTCCGCCGGGATGAAAAATCATGTGGTCAATATCTTTTATTTCTAAATTATTCTGTTTTAAAAACGGATGAATAATATCGCCAAAATGAGAAGCAATCGTATCTGGAACTTCTATATCAAGAACCATCTGCAATCCGCCGTTGGTTAGTTTGAAACCCATCATGTGTTCGGCATCATAAAAATGATACATCTGTTCGTCCAGAATTTCGGGACCATTATCACTTTCGCTTGACGATAATAAACAACAGGCAGCTCCATCTCCAAAAATGGCAGCACTGACAATATTCGGCATCGAAAAATCATTGAGTTGAAATGTTGCTGTCGGCGATTCTACTGCAATTACCGCAGCGCGTTTTCCTGGATTTGATTTTAGAAAATTCTTCGCATAAATAATTCCAGATATTCCTGCCGCACAGCCCATTTCGGTTACAGGAAGTCGAACAATATCTTGTCTTAATTTCATTTTATTAATAAGATACGCATCAAGCGACGGAATCATAATTCCGGTACAGCTTACGGTAATAATATAATCTAAACTCTCAGGATCCCAATCTGCTTTTTTGAGTGCTTTTTCCAGCACTTTTTCTCCTAAAACAATCATTTCGCGGCTGTAGATATCATTTTTTTCTTCGAATGAAGTGGCCGTAAAAACCTCTGAAGGTTCCATAATGGAATAGCGTTTATCTACAGAAGCGCCTTCAAAAATCTTTTTTACTTTTTTGACAAAACGTTCTTCCTGACCTTCAAGCCAGACTTCTACAAGCGGAAGTATTTCTTCGGTTGTACGGGAATATTGCGGAAGCTGCTTAACAGCTGTAACGATCTTTACACTCATATTTTTGTAATTATCCATTGGTAACGGAAAGCCCATTTCCAGTTGATGGAATAGTTTTTTAAATTTAATTTTTCTGAAAAATGCTCTAATTCCCTTTTTTTGAATCCTTTTAGAATAGAAATAAGTCCGTCGTTGCGAGACATGGTATTAAGATTGAAAACAACGCCAATTAGCTGAAATAATCTATAAGCGACTTTGCTGCGATGCAAATCATTTACAACAATTCCAATTGAAGCATTACTATTCAATGTTTGCATTAGATCGCTGATCTGATTTGTAGTAAAATGATGCAATGTCAGCGTACACAAGACAATATCGTATTTTAGCGATTTAAACTCTTCGCTAAAAATATCCAAACATATATATTCAACATTGGTAAAATCTGCTGAAAGTTTTCGGGCATAATCAATCGTAAAAGCATTAGCATCAATTCCGATTAATTGAAATTTAAGATTATGTTTTTTTCCATATTTGGCAAGCATTCGTAGCATATCGCCATTTCCGCATCCAATGTCGGCAATTGTAATCGTTTTAGAAGTATCGGTCTTTTTTAAAAGTTCTTTTATCCCATGAAGCGTCAGTTTATTTCCGCCTAGCAACTGATTTATTGAAGCAATCTGATCTAGCGCGCCAATAAGTTCTTCGCTTTGAAGCGAAAAATCATCCATCATTTCGATTTCTTCTGTTCTATATTTGGTATTTACACTCATTTATTCACTAGTTATGGGACGGCCGTGTGTTTGTTTTATAATAAGGGAAAGTAATGACGGAAGCGATGCCGCAACGGTCGTTAATACGTGAGTAAGGTTTTTATGTGTGAGCGCTTTGGCTAATAATCGACCAAAAAGCAATCTTTTACTAAAATGCTTTTTCCATTCTTTACTGTATTTTTTTTCGAAGTCATTTCTGGATTCGATTTTTCCGTAATAAAAATCCAAAACTATTTCAGAAGCAATTTTAGCACTGTGAATCGCCATTGCCATTCCGTTGCCGCACATCGGGTGAATTAATCCAGCGGTATCGCCAATCATTAAGATATGGTTTTCCACAGGCTCTTTTTTATCGAATGAAATTTGGCTGATCGTTAAAGGTTTTTCGAATATGGAAGTGCTGTTTTCAAAAATGGCCTTTAGTTTTTTGTTTTTATAAAGAACTGATTTTTGATACTCTTCAATGTTTTTATATTTTTTAAAAGTTTCAAAATCGGCGAGATAACAAATGTTTATAATGTCTTTTTCGACTTTTGAAACACCGCAATAACCGCCTTGAAAATTGTACAAACCGACAAGACTTTCGTCAAAGTTTCCTTTATAATGCCCTTTTACAGCCAGCCACGGAGATTTTTTAGAAATAAAATCTCTGGACAGCACTTGGTCAATATTGGATCTTTTGCCAAAAGCGCCTAAAACAATTTTTGCAGAAAGCATTTCCTCAGAAGTAGTAACGGTAAAAATGTCGTTTTCAAAAGAAATATTTGTCACGGTTTCTGTAATAATGGTACAGCCGTTTTCTACTGCTTTTTGAAATAAAAAATGATCCAATTCGTAACGGCTGACTCCAAAACCGCCTAACGGAAGTTTCGTTTTTGCTGTTTTACCGTTTTGCGCCGTAAATTCAAAGTTTGAAATGGCTGTTGGATGAAGTTTAGAAACATCTATATCCAGCCAGAATAAATAGGGAAGAATTTCATTTGAGATGTATTCTCCGCAAACTTTGTGTTTTGGAAAAGTATTTTTTTCGATAAGAACAACCTTCAATCCTTTTTTGGATAAGTGTAAAGCGCCTGCCAGACCAGCAAGTCCGCCTCCAATAATAAGTACATCCGGATTTGTTCTCATACTACCAATTTAGCTATAAATTTTGATATGCTTTTATTAAATTCGATAAGAAATTAACAAAATATCAATGTGTTGG
The DNA here is from genome assembly GCF_003946915.1 of Flavobacterium ustbae. Taxonomy (GTDB): domain Bacteria; phylum Bacteroidota; class Bacteroidia; order Flavobacteriales; family Flavobacteriaceae; genus Flavobacterium; species Flavobacterium ustbae. The sequence continues at coordinate 54,606 of NZ_RPOC01000022.1, read as the reverse complement.
AAGTAGAAGTTATGTGTTAGAGTTATGAGTTGTGAGTTGTGAGTTGTGAGTTATGGGTTATGGGTTATGGTTTATGAGTTATGAGTTGTGAGTTGTGAGTTGTGAGATTTGAGTTATGAATTATGAATTATGAGTTGTGAGGTACGAGTTATGAGTTATGAGGTATGAGTTATGAGGTATGAATTATGAATTATGAAATGCAAATGCAAATGATAAATTATGAGTTATGACGTTTAACTTAAGAATATAAAATTCGACTATATCTTTAAAACTCACAACTCACAACTCATAACTCATAACTCATAACTCATAAACCATAACCCATAACCCATAACCCATAACTCAATAATTTCTAACTTTCTATAGAAGCTTTTAGCATTAAATAATGCATATCGGTATTTTTTACAAAAGGTTTCAGAAGTTCGCTTCCTGGGCCAAAAGCAGCAAGTTCTACATAATCGCCAGAATGATCCATGCTGATCCAACCTACATTGTTATGCTTTTTCTGAATTTCTGAATAGGCTTTAAACGGAAGTTTTTTATAATTATACAATCCGCCTTCTTGTTTTTCGAGTCCAGAATAGAAGCCCAATAAATGTTTTGCTTCTTCGTCAGTCAGGCTTATTTTGTTGGTTTCAAAAATCCAGTCTTTAATCTGCTGTAAATTGAAATCGCTATGAATGGCATTTAAAACATATTCGTTTGTGTATTTATAATCAGCAATGCTTTTGAAATTCTTTACGGCATCTGCTCCATAAATAAGCCCTGGATTGGCATTGCCGTGATCTGTAGTAATAATAACAAGCGTTTCTTTGTCTTTTTCGGCAAAATCTATCGCTGCTTTAATAGCATCATCAAAAGCCAACTGATCGTGAAGCAATGCCGAAATATCATTGGCATGAGCCGCCCAATCTACTTTTCCGCCTTCAATCAGCAAAACAAAACCATTTTCATGATCTTTCATTTGGTTAATTGCGGCAGTACTCATTTCGGCAAGAGTCGGCGTATTTTGCAATTCGGCAATATTAGCTCGGTCAATAGAATAGGGAAGTGCGCCCGAAGAAAAAACACCAAGTGTTTTATTTCCTTTTTTTAAATTGTTTAAGTCAGCACCATTTTTTAGAATCTGATATCCTTTCTGTTCGTATTTGCTGTAAACATCTTTTTTATCTGCTCTTTTTGCTGAATTGAAAAATTCATCGCCACCGCCCATTAGAACATCAATTCCAAGATCGGCGTACATTTCTGCAATTTCAGGCTCTGCATTTCTGCTATCAGAATTCACACAGAAACCAGCAGGAGTGGCATGAGTAATGGTAACGGTAGTCACACAGCCCGCTTTTTTACCGGCATTTTTGAACTTTTGCCAGATCGGCAGGTATTTTTCTCCATTAGTACCAACGTTTAAAACACCATTTTTGACACGATGTCCGCCTCCAAACGATGAGCTGGCTGCTGCAGAATCGGTTACTGCAGAACTAGCTGAAGCAGTATCCATCAACGCTCTTGAAACTTTATTTTCGTCATAAAGCGTAATCCAGTTTCCGTTTTTACCTAGAATATACTGAGAATATAAATTTGCCATTTGTAGCGTGCCAGAACTCATTCCGTCGCTAACCATGAATATAATGTTTTTTGCCTTTTTGCTTTTTTTAGAAATATCTTCTGAATTATTTGCAAATAGAACTGACGGACCTAGAGTGAAAAGTCCGGTTAACGCGGTAGAGCCTTTTAAAAATTTACGCCTATTCATTTTTTGATTGTTTTTAATGCGACGCAAATTAAAAACATTTTCCTTATTAACGAAACTTTGTTGCATTAATTTATTGTTGTTTTTTTCTAAATTTGCAATCTGCTCCAATTCCGATATTGGAATGGGTTTTATTTAGCATCAAAAATAAATGACGATACAAGATTTAGTTGGAAAGTATTCCATTTCAGGAAGCAATCAGGACGAAAGTAATGAGATTACCTATCAAGGCATTTTGACCTTAGCTTTAGACAAAAACAACCGAATAAAAGCGGACTGGCTTATCAATTCGCATAAACAAAAAGGAACTGGTTTTTTTAAGGATAATATTCTGGTCATCAATTTTAATTACAAAGGAGACGACAATAAAACGTATAAAGGCGTTGCCGTTTACAGGTGTATCACAAAAGATATCCTTGACGGATTTTGGTCAGAAAAACACGGAAACCCGCTATATTTAGGAAGTGAATATTGTTTGAGAATGGAGACTACAGAGCGATTGAATTAATGAATTTTAAACACATAGAAACATAGAATTTACTTTTTTGAAATAAAGAAGATAAAAAGAAACTAGTTTCTAACACATAGTTTTGTGTCGAGTTAACTTTGTCAAAGCTTACAAAAACTATGTTTCTATGTGTTTAAATTTTATTTTTTGCTATCAATACAAGGCAATTGTAGAACATTTGCATTCAACGGCTGTTCTATTTTTCTTTCCAGTTTTTCAGCATTTACCGTGATGTAAATTTCCATAGAACCCGTTCCGACTTTTAGTCCGAGAATGTGCCCACCGTAAGCGTCAAATTTGTCGTCGGTTGCTACGCCGTGCATGTGTATAGAAGGTTTGTCGCCGCTCCAAGCAACAGAACCTGTTATACTTCCCATTTCGACTTTATTAAATGTTTTAGGATGAAATTTCTTTTCATTAAAATCATAAAAACCAAAAGTAGCATCTTGCGCAAAACCAATTCCCGTGAAATTCGCCGAAGGAATATTTTGTTCTTTAGCCAATTTTTCGATTAATTCTAAAACATTATCGCCTTCGCGAAGAACCATCAGAAAACCTTGAGCTGTTTTGGTATAACGGCATTTTTCTGCATCATTTTTCTGTGCGTGTGAAAGATTAAAAAACAGAAAAAATAGTAATAAAGTTGCGATTTTTTTTATCATAGTCTTTGTGTTTAATTTTTTTAACGCAGATAAAACAGATTAATCCTTAAAAAAATTCGTTTTAATCCGCGTCTTTACGAAGTAAATCCGCGTCATCAGCGTTCCAAACAATTAGAGAGTTCCTGGACCCTGAACCTGAATAATTCGATTATGATCTTTTTCATATTTTTCAGGATCAGAAGCGGCATATTCATTTTCTGGTTCTGGAATAGCGTGAATTTTAGAATCACTTATCGAAATCACAGCCGAACAAACGTAGATTCCGACTTTTCCTTCGTTGTATTTAAAATCCAGTAAAGTCAATTTTACTATATCATTTATAGAAAGTTCGTAGTAATTTCCATAACGGATTATTTTGAAATAAATCTGTTTTTCCTCGCCAATTTCAAACTGGTTCGTTTGTATGTTTTGAAAGATAAAATTGTTTTTTACATCTTTTTCATTAAATCCCCAAGCTCTAAACTGTACAAAACCGTTCATGAAATCAATCGAAATATAATAGCCAGTTCCTTCTTTATCACATTCAATTACAAAACCAGTTTTTCCCATTCCTTCAACAGAAAGCGTTCCTTCCCAGACAAAATCCATTGACGGTTTTTCAAAACAGTAAATTTCGTAACCGCTTCTGCATCCAAAACGCCATTTGTTTTCATTTTCCTGAAGAAATTCTGCTGTTGGATTTCCCAAAATCGGCATGGGCTGCGGCAGGTCTTTTTGCTGAATCGTTTTCTGATATAATTTTTCCCAGAAATAGTAACTTTTTAACCGAAGTCTTCCGCTTTTATCGGTATCTAGCTCTTTTGGTGGCGGAATCACGCGATGTGTATTTACATTTCCGTCTGCGAAATAAAAATTATAAACCAAATAATGTTTTCCTTCTTTTACCACTCTCGCCGCATAATTGCCCTGAGGCATTAAAACATTATTATGAAAAGCGCAATATTCTCCTCTAAATTCTGGAGCAGACCAATAGCGTACTTTAATATCTTCTCGAATAGAACCTAAAAGATAATGCGTGCCTTTAATTTCGAAAACGCACGGACATTCTACATCGTCATATACGTACGGAATATGAAGCGGTTTTTGCAACACAAAACCTTCTTTTTCTCTTTTGGCAACACCAATACAACCTCTGCGGTATGTTGGTCCAGAGGCACTTCGGGAACAGATTAGTAAATAATCGTCTCCTTTGTATTGGTATTTAAAAGGATCTCTAAAACTAATCCATTCTCTGGGATTATTGTTTTGTCCTTCATAGTGTGGCGCTTCACTTTTGAAAGGAAGTCCGTATAGATTTTCTTTTTTCCAAGTAATTAAATCGGTAGAAACTGCTCTTCCTACTTTTTGCTCAATTCCTTTATCCTGACGTTTCAAACCAGTATAATACATTTCATAACCTTCGCCATCCGATTTTTTGCTCACATGCATCGTCCATAACATGTCATCGTCCCATTCGCCTGGATCGCCAACAAATAAAGCGTTTTTGACCCTTTTCCATGAAAGACCATCTTTTGAAACCGCGTGCGCAATATAATCGTGATTGGGAATAATTAAATGAAATAAATGATGAATTCCTTTTTCATCTATAAATACATCAACATCTCCAATTTCCCAGTTGCTAAATCCTGAACCTGAATACATTTTATTATTTATTTTATGGGTTATTATTTTTTTTTCGCCACGAATTCACGAATTTTTGTGAATCGTGAATTTGTAAAAAGTTGATCTTTCCGCCACGAATTCACGAATTTTTAAAACTTTAAAAATTGGCAAAAATTCGTCTAATTCGTTTTTTTTAACTGGTACAGTATTTTGAAATAAAATTCGTGAATTCGCGGCTTTTAACCATCACAGCTGATTACTTAATAATTTTATAATGTTTTAAACCTTCTAAAATTCCTTCTGAAGCTGCTGTTTTAGCCACATAAATGCTTTTTGTGGTTTCGTAAGCCAAAAGTTCTGCGCTTCTGTTTCCGACAATAATTCCTTTTACAGGGCCTCTAAACATGTCGACATCATTTCCGGAATCTCCCGCCGCGACTACATTTCCTAGTGGAATAGACCATTTTCGGCATAAAAATTTAATCGCATTTCCTTTGGAAGCACGTTTTGGAATAAAATCTAAAAACTGACCGTGGCTCGGAATAATATTTATTTTATACCATTCTTTTCCTAAAACCTCAATTAATTCGTCGTGATCGTAATGTCCTGCTTCATAATAATACGAGATTTTATACGGATTTTGAGCTTCATCTTCTTGAAGTTTAATCCATTTTACGGCTTTTAATTTATTGACAATTTCTTCTCTTTTCCATCTTCCAGAAAGAAATTTTGCCCAGCCTTTATCTAAAATATAATCTTCTCCGTTGGTGTAATAAATCTCGGTTCCGACCGAACAAATAATAAAGTCGGGTAGAGGAAATTCTTCTTCATTGATGACTTTTTTGACTAATTCCAGATTTCGTCCAGATGCCATTGCAAAAGCCATTTTATCCGTACGATTGGTTAAATGCGTTTTTAATTCTTTTAGACCAGGATTAGAAAGTTTAGGTTCGATCAGAGTTCCGTCAATATCTGAAACCAATATATGATCGATTTTACGTTTTAATCGGCTGATATTGATGTTTGGATAATGCTGTTTTTTGATTCCCGCACCAGACGAAACAGATAAATTTTCTTTTACTAAATCAACATAATGATTTACGTGGCTGACCCAACTGTAATGTTTCTGAATATTAATGGCGCCGTTGTTCGAATAATATTTCCATTGATTTTCATCGGTTAGAATATTTCGAAGCGCTTTTTTAATCTGACTTTCTTCTTGCGGATTTACCAATTCTCCGTTCTGGCAAACCGGAATAATTTCTGAAGGTCCGCCGTTCTTGGTCACGACAACAGGAAGCCCCGAACTAGCCGATTCTATAACGGTCAAGCCGAAGTTTTCATGCAAAGCTAAATTCACAAAAACACCTCTTTTTTCTGCCGCATAACGATAGATAATCGAAACTTCATTTTCTACATCATGTTTCTTCGGAATAGCCATTTTTCCATACAGATCGTATTTGTCCATTAAAAGAAGCAAATCGGTTAATACGTTTTTTTCCGATTCAGGCATTTTTGCAATGTCTTTTCGAATTCCGGCAAAAATGACCAGATTGGCAATACTTTGCAATTCCTTATCTTTTCCATAAACGTCAATTAAAGTATGCAGATTTTTGTGTCTGTCTGGTCTCGAAAGTGCCAGAATAATAGGTTTGTGCGGATTGGTTAAAAATTTAGAAATAGTTTCGGCAACCCAATATTTTCGTTGCGCTTCTTCCATATGTTTATCCGAATCATTTTCCTGATAATAATACGGAACAAATTTTCGAGTATCGATTCCTGGAGAGATGGCGTGGTATTTTCCGAGTTCGAAATTTTTATAGGCTTTGTAGGTTTCAATTTCCTGTTCGGTAGAAGTAACAATAAATTCTGCGAGTTCTAAGGTTTTTTCTTCGGCAGCAATTCTAGTTTTAAACTTGAACTTTTTTTCGAGTTCTTCTTCTGTTTCTCCGCTTTCAATTAATTTTTTCTTTTTATAAAAACCTAAAGAATGTCCTGTATGAGCAAATGGAATATTTAAAACGGCTGATAATTCGGCTGCGGCATATCCCGCGTCACCATAATGCGAATGAATCCAATCGGGAAAAATGTTATGCTGTTTAATGTGCTGCATTGCGCCATTCACAAAAGTATCTAGTCCCTCCCAAAGCTGTTCTTTTGCTTTGTATTTTTTTCCTAAAAACGGAATTCTTCTAATATCTAGTTTATCGTTGATAACCTCTACAGGCACCGCATATTCTGGAGAAAGAGCGGGATCGTCTATTAATCGGGTAAAAAGATGCACATGTTCGACATCTTCGTGCTGGGATAAAAATTCGGCTAATTCGTAAATGTATTTGGTTTGGCCTCCGTTGTCGGCATCCCGTCCAATTTCTAGACCAGAACCCTTTAGAAGTCCGTGTATATTGATAAGTGAAATTCGTAATTTTTTCATCATTTTTTCTTGATTATTATGAAAATGCAAGTTACACCGCTCTGGTCGATTAGGAAGAAATAATTACACTTTAAATTTACATAGTTCCCATGTTTGAAGGTTAAAACTGATGATTATAGTGTAAATGTCATATCTACTAAAACATAGTGAATAATGAAATACTCACTTGACTCCAGCTTTAAATGGAGGTTTGAATTTCAATTATGAATGGCTTTAGCCAAAATTGCGATTGGCTAAAACCTTGTTGTTAAAAAAAAATATACATCCAAGCTAAAGCTGGAGGCAATTCATTAAAAAAATTATGAACCCGACAGTCCCGAAGCCTCGGGATTAAAACCTCTCGGATTTCATTGTAGATTTAGAATGTAAATTCAAAATGTAGAGTTTGATGTATATATTTAAAATGTATTTCTAATTTTTATTAATCAGATTTTCAATATCAAGAATTGAAATTTCAGGATTTCCGCCTGCCGATCCTGCAACCAACGCGCCTGTTGCGCAAGCAAAATTTAAAGCAGCTTGGGGTTCTTTTCCATTTAAAAGAGAGGTAATTAAAGCGCCTAGAAAAGAATCTCCTGCACCAACCGTGTCTTCAACTTTTACGGTATAACCTTCGTTTTCATACAAATGTTTGTCCCATAATAATAGCGCGCCATCTTTACCTCTTGTAACGCAGATTGCAGTAGCATTGGTTAAAGAGCAGATAAAATTCATGTTTTCTTCTAAAGTAGTATAAGGAGAATCGAAAGCGGCACTAATTTCAGTCAGTTCCTCATCATTAAATTTAATAAAATTAGCAGACTGCATTAGGTGTTGCAGTGTTTCGTAATCATAATGCGGTTTACGCAAATTGACATCAAAAACTTTATAGGTGTGTGTATGGAGCAGTTCCTCCAATGCCTCTCTCGACACTTCGTCTCTGCAAACCAAACTTCCATAGATTAAAACATCTGAGTTTACAACTAATTCTCTAGCTTCTTCGTTTAAGATAATTTTATCCCATGCAGACGGATAAAGTATTTCATACGTGGCCGATTTACTTTCGTCTAAGGTTACATTTACTAATCCTGTTGGGTAATCGTCAGATTTTAGAATCGTAGTGGTTTCTAAGCCTAATTTATTGACTTCGTTTATAATGGCTTTTCCTTCTTCATCATTTCCTACACAGCTAATCATATTAGAATCAACGTCTAGTGCTTTCATGCGAAGAGCCACATTCAAAGGCGCTCCTCCAATTTTTTTTTCATTATCAAAAATATCCCAAAGTACTTCTCCGAAAGCGACGGCTTTTAGTTTTTTGTCGTTACTCATTTTAATTTTTTACTTTTTTAAAACATTAAATCGGATCTCAGTGGTTTTCCGATTCATAAAAATAGAAAAGATTGACGGTTTATGCAACCCATTTTTTTTAATATACGATTCCTTAACTTACAAGTAATTAAAAATTAAGTAGTAAAATACTGAAATTTAATTGTTTATTTTCTTTGTAGAATCACGTTCAATAAGACTTGCTTTAATAATTTTCGTTTCAAAATCAGCCAGATCCTTACCTTCATTTTCAATCCTTTCAATTACTTTCTGAACGGCAATTTGTCCCATAAAAACACCATGCTGGCTAATGCAGGAAATAGAAGGTTTACAGTATTTGAACATTTCACTATTTGTAAAACCAATAACCGAAATGTCTTCAGGAATTTTATACCCTCTGTTTTGAGCAATCGTCATCGATTCTACAGTAGAATATTCTTCGAGACCGATAATGCCGTCAACCTTTTGATAGTCGAGCATCGTTTTTATTTCGGTTTCAAAATCATATTCCTTTTTGATTAAAGAAATCAGTTTTTTATTTACAGGAATGTTGTAGTCTTCGTGAGCTTTTAAATAGCCGTCTATTCGTAGTTTTACAATTCCAAGATAATCCAGAACTGTCACAATAGCAATGTTTTTACAGCCTGTTTTTATTAAATGCTCTGTCGCTTTGTAGGAGCAATTAAAATCGTCTACAATAATTTTATCAGCGTCAAGCGAATCAAAAACGCGATCAAACATGACAACTGGTCCGGCATTTTTAATGAAGTTTTCAATGTGAGAAACGTGCTGTTTTGATTGAGTTTCCTCGCAAAGTGAGATTAGTAATCCGTCGATAATTCCATTTTCTAAAAGATTGATAGAAGTAATTTCTTTTTCCAGTTTGCCATTAGAAATTATTGTAATCAGATTATAACCTTTTTCATTGGCAGCCTGTTCCATTCCGTTGAAAATCTGAACAAAAAAATGATTCAGAATCGTAGGCATTATAACACCAATTGTTTTAGTCTTTTTATGGAGCAAACTTAAAGCAATGCTATTGGGTTTGTAATTATGAAGTTGTGCGTAATTTTTAATCTTATTTTTTGTGGCCGTACTAATGTCATGACTGTCGTTCAGGGCTTTAGAAACCGTTGCAATGGAAGTATTAAACTCTTTTGCAATTTGTTTGAGAGTAATTTTTTTATTCATTTTTTGGTATTCTTTGGAAAATGAAATCGACAGTATTTTTTGTTTTTAATTGACGAATATACAATATAATTTAAGTTGATTTATGAATTGTGTTTTTGAATTTATAAAAAATATTATATATATAAAATTGTAATCAATTTCCTTAATTATAAAAAAATCTCAAAAAATCTACTTAAACCTTTAAGTAAAATTTCGCTAAAAATTTCAATCTGTTTTGATGCCTTGAATTTGCTGCTTTTTTTCAATTACTGTTTTCAATTTTGAAGAATTAAGATTTTTTCGATTTGGAGTTTAATGAAGTTAAAAATTAAACTATTCCTATTTCACGTCTATATATTTGAACTATTAACAAAAAAAAGACCAAAAAATCCAAATTTAAAAAACCAGCGTTTATGAAAAATTACTTATTCAAAATGGTCATGTCCGTTTTCCTCTTGATGACGGCACATTCATTTTCACAAAATGTATCTGGAGTAGTGACCTCAAATACAGGTCCGTTGCCAGGAGTAGATTTGAAAATTAAAGGAAGCAATATAGGAACAACTTCAGATTTTGATGGAAAGTTCTCTATTTCTTTAGCTTCAGAAACAGCAATTTTAATAGTGAGTTATTTAGGATATGAAACGAAAGAAGTTGCATTAAAAAGAAATCAAAATATCACGATTACGTTAAACGAAAGCATGAACAATTTAGATCAGGTTGTAGTTGTAGGATACGGGCAAACGCAAAACAAAAAAGCGGTTTCGACAGCGGTAGGAGTTGTAAATGCGGCTCAGATTTCAGAATTGGCCGTAGCCCGTCCAGAAGCCGCTTTGCAAGGAACAACGCCTGGAGTTACGGTAGTTCAGACTTCGGGTTCTCCTGGCGCGCCACTTACGGTTCGTTTACGTGGAGCTTCTTCGGTTGGAGCGTCTGCACCATTATATTTAGTTGACGGGCAACAAGTTCCTAATCTGAATTTCCTTAATCCCGATGATATTAAAAGTATGAACGTTTTAAAAGATGCGGCATCAGCGGCGATTTATGGAGCGCGTGGAGGAAACGGAGTAATTTTAGTTGAAACCAAAACCGGAAGACGTAATCAGGCTAAACCGAAAGTTACAATTGATACCTATACGGGTTTTCAATCTCTTGGAAATAAACCAGATTTAATGAACAAAGACGCTTATGTTTCTTATTTAAATGATTTTAGAACTAAAAATCCAGGGAACGGAAATGTATTTACGCCGACGGAAATTGCCAAATTACCAAATACAGATTGGTACGGAGAATTGTTTGAAACAACTCCAGTTACGAGTTTGAGCACTTCTATTTCTGGTGGCGGAGAAAATTTCTCGTACATTATTTCAGGCGGACTTTTTGACCAGAAAGGTATGGTTGGCGGAAATGAAGGCAAATCGCAATACACGAGAAAAAATATTAAACTAAATTTTGAAACCGATCTTACAGCAAATTTTAATTTAAATGTCGGAATCAATTTGGTTGATGTAGAAAGAGATTATCTTTTTGAAAACCAATCGGGAACGGGAATTTCTATTATGAATTTTGTGAATTCTATTCCGGCCATTTATCCTGCTTTTGATCCAGAAGATCCTTCAGTTCCTTTTGGAATGGGAAATCAGCAGGGAGTTGTCGTTAATGGAGTTTCGTTGCCAACTGTTGGTGCTGTTGCCAATCCGTTTTTAGCTTTGATTATTACCAATAATAAATCGGTTTCAGATATTACGTCGGCGAATATTAAAGGAACTTGGAAAGTATTTAAAGATTTTAAAATCACAGGAACTTATTTCCACTATAAAGACAATACGTTTGACAAACAATTTACACCAACTTTTGATTTTTCTGATCAAGGTTACGTAAATACAAATGCGACATTGAGAGAAACAGTTTATTCGAACAAAATGACGCAGTTTGACTTAAACGGTTCGTATAAATTCTCCAATTTAGGAAGTCATAATTTAGATGTTTTGGCTGGAATGTCGGTTTATGAAACGTCTTTTGCAACGAGTTCAAGAAATGGAGTTGGCTTTTTCACGAATGATTTTGAATCGACCAATTTTGCTACAATCCGTAATCCGTCGGGAATTACTTCTGCTGTTCCTTATGCTTTTGATACGGCTTTGGTTGGATTTTATGGAAAAGTAAATTACGATTACGCGCATAAATACTTATTGTCAGGAACTTTAAGAGCAGATTCTTCTTCCAATTTCGGATCAAATAATAGAACAGGAGTTTTTCCTTCTGTTTCTGGAGGTTGGGTTATTTCTGAAGAAAGTTTCTTAAACGATTCTAAACTAATTAATCTTTTAAAACTTCGCGCAAGCTGGGGTATTAACGGAAGTGATAATATTAATCCGTTTCAATATTCAGCAGTGTTGAATTCAGGTTCAGGAACCAATTTTGGAGGAGAAAATGTTTCGGGTTTAACGCCTGCGTTTCTACCTAATCCAGATGTAAAATGGGAAGAAGTCGCACAAACGAATTTTGGTTTAGATATTAATGCTTTCAATAATTCGTTCGGTTTGACATTCGATTATTATATCAAAAAAACAAGCGATATGCTAATTCCGATCGGAGTTCCACTTTTCTCCGGATATCCTGCGCCTGCAACCAATATTGCCGATATGGAAAATAAAGGTTATGAATTATTGCTTTCGTACAGAAAAAAATATGGAAACGGATTTTCTTGGGATATCTCGGCAAATCTGGCTCAGAACAAAAATAAAGTGACCAGTTTAGGAAATAACGGACAGCCGTTAACCGGCGGAACAGGAACTTTTGTCTTCAATGATCCCATTACATTAACGACAGTTGGACATTCAATTGCAGGATTTTACGGTTATCAAATAGAATCTATTGATGGAGATGGAAATTTAGTTTATAAAGACAATGACGGAGTTGCCGGAATTACAGCAGCTGATAAAACCTATATCGGAAGTGCTCTTCCTGATTTTACTTATGGAGTGAATTTGGGAGCGGCTTACAAAAACTTCGATTTCAATGCTTTTTTATACGGTTCTGAAGGAAATGATATCTATGACGCGACGATTAGAACAGATGCGGGTTATTCGAACAGAAAAGATTCTTATTCTTCAAATGGCTTAAAAAACACTTTAGGTTTTGGTTTGACAGATTCTCAGGTTTCAGATTTTTATGTAAAAGACGGCTCATTCTTAAAACTAAAAACACTGACTTTAGGTTACAGTCTTCCATTGAGTTTAACAGACAAACTAAAAATCGACAAATTCAGAATCTATGTTACGGGTCAGAATTTATGGGTAAGTACCAAGTATGACGGAACCGATCCTGAGATTGGAGAATCTGGAGCCAATAATTCTCTGGATATGGGAATAGACAGAGGATTTTATCCACAGGCAAGAACCATTTTGGTAGGATTACAAGTTAAGTTTTAATTTAAAAATACTTTCGTTATGAAAATTATATATATAAAAAACAGTGTATTGGCATTTTCTATGTTATTGATGCTCAACAGCTGTTCTGAAGATTTCCTGACCATTGAACCAACCACTCAACTGACTGCAGATGCCATTCAGACCGATTCAGATTTTGAAGCTTTAGTAAATGCTGCTTACGATCCGTTGCGATGGCAGGTCGACGGCGCGGCGACGAGACATATGTATCCGGTTATGTTTCAGGATATGCGAGCAGACAATGTAGTTTCGCAATGGGCAACGTTTTGGGTTGCGGGTCAGGCTTTTGATAAAAATCCGATTCAGGCCAATAATCCGAGTGTGGAAGGAATGTGGAAAAAATGGTACACAATGATTTCCAGAGCTAATACCGCAATCGGAATTATTAGCGAAACTGAAAAAATAAAAGATGAAGCCTATAAAAATCAGTTAATCGCGCAAGCCAAATTTCTACGCGGATTTGCTTATTTCGAGTTGGTAAAACACTTTGGAGGTGTTCCGTTAATTACAGAATATATTAAAGATGCTTCTTATAATTTTAAAAAACCTAAAGCTACAGCCGCAGAAGTTTATGCGCAAATAGAGAAAGATTTATTGGAAGCGGCGCAAGTTTTACCGACAGTTGCAGCAAAGAAAGGAAGAACTACAAAAGGCGCCGCGTATGCCGTTTTAGCGAAAGCAAATTTATATCAGAAAGATTACAATGAAACGGTAAAATACTGCGAACAAGTAATAAGTTTAGGTTATTCATTAGAAGAAAAATTTGAAGACAACTGGGACTTAAACAACGAATACGGAAAAGAATCGATTCTTGAAATTGGTTACATCAGCGGCTCTTTATACAATAATTTTGAAGGAAATGCGAGTTATTCTAATCAGGGTTCGTCTACACATCAAATGTTTGGTTTTCTGTTTAATAGTTCGGTTGGAAACAGTGCTTTCGGAAATAGTGTGCCAAGACAGGAATTAATTGATTTTTATGACAATTCTGATCGAAGAAAAGAGTATACTTTTATTACGCCACAAACTATTGTACGAGGCGGACGAGGAGCAATTTCGTGCAATTGCAGCACAAATCCTGATGGTTCAGTCAATTTTGCGACTGAAGGACAATGGGTTTTCGGGACAGATACCTACAATTATTTCTGGCCAACAGGTACGGCGGCTTTTAAATCTAAAGCGAGTATGTATAAATATTGGATTCCGCCTGCGGTTCAGGATGCACTTCAAAATTATGCCGATTCTCCATTAAATGAAAAAATAATTCGTTACGCTGATGTTTTGTTAATGCACGCCGAAGCCAGATTAATGGGAGGAAATGGCGTTTTAAGCGGAGCAAGTTCATTTCAGTTAGTTACAGAAAGGGCATACGGAGCAGGAAATCCGAAAATACCAGCTTACAATTTGCAAGGTGTTAAAGACGAAAGAAGAAGAGAGCTAGCCACAGAAGGCTGGGACAGATACACCGATTTAGTACGTTGGGGAGATGCAAAAGCGGCTCTCGAAGCTGTTGGAAAAGTATTTATGGTAGGAAGAGACGAGTTATTACCAATTCCAGCATCAGAAATTCAGCAAGTTGGAGTGACAGTATTAATTCAAAACCCAGGATATTAATGAGTAGTTTATAGTTAAGTTATGTTAGCCTGAAGTTGGGCTGTGTAAAAAGCAGCCCATTTTCTTATTTAACTTGATTAATTTAAACACATAGAAACATAGAATTTTAAAAATCAATGTTAGAGTTTTTCTTAAAAAATCAAGATTTTTTTCACATAGGCTATGTGTTTTATTTTAAGTGAAACGACTTTTTATTCGCACTTTAAAACTATGTTTCTATGTGTTTAATTTTAATTGCATTCAAATTGGTTATTAATTTCTAATTTAACAGCAAAGAGCGTTTTGCATAAAACCTTGCGTCCTTGCGGTTAAAAAATCCAAAAACAACTTTAATATTAAATGAAAAAATCAATATTTGCCGCTTTTGTAGTTTCTTTAGGAGGATTTTTGTTTGGTTTTGACGCGGGAATTATTTCCGGAGTAATGTCGTACGCAGGACCAGAATTCAATTTAAATGATTTTCAGACCGGTTGGGTGGTAAGTTCGCCCTCTTTTACTGCCATGTTTGCCATGCTCATTTCCGGACGATTAAGCGATATAATCGGAAGAAAAAAACTGCTTATTCTCGCCGCATTTTTATACGCAGCGTCTATCGTTTTATCGGCTTATAGTTTTTCTTATGAAATGCTCTATATCGCCAGAATGATTGGCGGAATCGCATTCGGAATTGCACTCGTAATCGCACCAACTTATATAGCCGAAGTTTCTTTGGCAGAAAACAGAGGGAAATTAGTCTCTATTCAGCAGCTCAATATTGTGTTGGGGTTCTTTGCTGCTTTTTTGAGCAATTATTACTTCAATTATTTGCACACTTCTGGTCAGACTAGTTTTTTAACAGAAGAAAATGTCTGGCGCTGGATGCTTGGAATAGTGATTATTCCGTCAGTTGTATATTACATCTTTTTGTTTTTTGTGCCTGAAAGTCCACGTTGGCTTTTCACTCAGAAAAGAGATATTGAAGCCGAAAAAGTTTTGATTTCCATGCATGGAGAAGAAAAAGCAGAATTGGAAATGAAATCAATAATTGAAAGTTTAAAAGAAGAAAATCAAAATAGTGAAAAACCAAAAATAAAAGATCTTTTTAAACCTTCGCTAAAATTCGTTTTTACAGTCGGATTGGTTATCGGCGTTTTACAGCAAATTACGGGAATTAATGCCATTTATTTTTATGCCACTTCGATTTTCAAACAAACCGGAATTGGGAACGATGCTTCTTTTTCGTCGGGCGTTTTATTGAGTTTTATTACCGTTGCCTTTACAATTGTGGCCATGTTTTTAATTGATAAAATGGGACGACGCCCTTTATTGTTATTTGGCGTTGCTGGAATTGCCATCAGTATGACTTTGTGCGCATACGGATTTAAAGAAGCTAAATATCAGTTAACTTTAGAAAAAATAACCCTTTTAGAAACATCAATAGCTCAAAAATTAAATCCAATTGCAGGGAAAATTTATGATACTGATGTTGATTTTAAAAAAGAAATGAAATCTACTTTAGGAGAGCAGACCTATGCCAAAAATGAAGGGACGATTCTAGAAATGGCGACGCAGATGAATGCCGTTCTGGTCTTGGTTGGCGTAATGGGATTTATTGCTTGTTTTGCTTTTTCGCTTGGCCCTGTTATGTGGGTTTTGCTTTCCGAATTATTTCCAAACCGTTATCGCGGTCTTGCCATTGGTGTAATTGGTTTTGTAAACGGATTGGTGAGCTGGGTCGTACAGCAGGTTTTTCCGTGGGAATTATCCAATTTAGGAAATGCTGTAACCTTTTCTATTTTTGGTGGAATTGCTTTTATCGGTTTTTACATTTTATATAAAATACTTCCTGAAACCAAAGGGAAATCGTTGGAACAAATAGAACGTGATTTCGTAAAACAAGAAATATGATTCAGAACCCAATTTTAAAAGGTTTTAATCCTGATCCTTCCATTTGTCGTGTTGGAGATGATTATTACATCGCAACTTCAACATTTGAATGGTTTCCGGGCGTACAGATTCATCATTCTAAAGATTTAAAAAACTGGAAAGTGATTGCACATCCGCTCAATCGGCTTTCGCAGTTGGATATGAAAGGAGTTCCCGATTCTTGCGGCGTTTGGGCGCCTTGTTTATCGTATAAAAACGGAATTTTTTATCTGGTTTACACTAATGTAAAATCTTTTGACGGAGTTTGGAAAGACACGCCGAATTATGTTGTAACAGCACAAGATATTTTAGGAGATTGGAGTGATCCCGTTTATTTGACTTCAGCAGGTTTTGACGGTTCTTTTTTTCATGATGAAGATGGAAAAACCTGGTATACGAATATGCTTGTAGATCATAGAAAAGGAAAGTTTTTTGGCGGAATCGAACTTCAGGAATATGACACCGAACAACAAAAACTTGTTGGCGAAATCTTTTACCTGACTTCTGGAACCGATTTAGGATGTACCGAAGGTCCGCATCTCTATAAAAGAAACGATTATTATTACTTAATTCTCGCCGAAGGAGGAACAGAATACGGTCACGCTGAAACGGTTATGCGATCTAAAAAGATTTCGGGACCTTATGAATCGCATCCCGAAAATCCAATTTTAACGGCCAGAAATACTCCCGAATATGAGTTGCAGAAAGCGGGTCACGCCTCCTTTATCGAAACTCAAAATGGAGATTGGTATGTTACTTTTTTAGTCAGCCGACCTTTGACAGAACAGGGAAGGTGCATTTTAGGAAGAGAAACCGCAATTGAAGAAATTATATGGAAAGACGATTGGCCTTATTTGAAATCGGGTTCAAGTTTGCCAAGATTAGAAATTCCGTCACCGGATTTAAAAGAAGTTTTTGTTGAAGAAAATCCAGAAAGAGAAAATTTTGATTCTGATAAATTGCCGATTGATTTTCAAACCTTAAGAATTCCACAATCTGAAGAATGGATTTCACTTACTGAACGTCCGGGTTTTTTACGATTAAAAGGTAAAGAATCGCTGACTTCTACGCATACGCAGGCTTTGGTTGCAAGACGTTTACAGCATTTTAATGTACAAATTACAACTTCTGTTTATTTTGAGCCAACTAAGTTTCAGCATTTGGCGGGTTTGGTTTTGTATTACAACACAGGGCATTATCATTATTTTCATGTTACAAAAAATAAAAATGAAAAGATTCTTTCAATTGTCAGCTGTTGTAATTATACCATAATTGAACAAAAAGAAATTGCGGTTGTGACAGGAATTGAAGAAGTTTTATTAAGAGCTGAAGTCAATCGTGATGAACTGCAATTTAGCTTTAGCAACAATAAAAAAGATTTTGCTGTAATTGGCGAAAAACTGGATATGAGTATCTTGTCTGACGATTATGTTCGAGACGAAAGCGAACGTTATCGACCAGCATTTACTGGCTGTTTGATCGGATTGTGCTGTCAGGATTTGGCAACGAATTCAGTTCACGCTGATTTTGAATGGTTTGAGTATAGAATTTTAGATTGTTGATTTTAGATTTTAAATTTTTTTTTGAGAAGATAGAAAATAGAATAAAGAAAATAGACTATGGGATTAAGATATATTTTGATTGTTGGATTTTGTTTTTTGATGTTGAACTGCAAACAGAATTCTACTAACGAAAAAGCAAAACTTGCTGAAAAAAAAGAACTAAAACGAGCCAAATTTGAACCTGAAGATGGCGAAGTTATTCTATTTATTGGTCAGGAAAACGACGCTTTAGGCGGAACGGAAAAGGATAAAAATGGTTATTTTGATCATTTTCCCGCTCCAGGCGGATTCACGATGTATACTGATATTATGCCAGGCGTTACAGAAGAATTTGACGGACATTCGTTTACTTACACAGGCTTAGACGGAATTTACGAAACAGCAGATTGGGGCGACGGCCCAGAAAATATGTCTTTACAGCTTCATGATGCCGATTTTAAAAATTCAGCTTTGGCTATTGGTCTGGCGATAATTGACAGCGAAGAAAAAATTGCGAGTGGCAAACTAGATTCGTATATTCTAAAAATGGGGGATTTCTTTAAAAGCTTAGGAAAACGTCCTGTTTTTCTTCGAATCGGATTTGAATTTGATGGACCTTGGAATCGTTATGAAAGAGAAGCTTACATAAAAGCTTTCAGGCGAATTAAAGACAAACTCGACGACCAAGGCGTGACGAATGTGGCTTATGTCTGGCAGTCTAAAGGATTTGAAAGCACTTTAGAATATCTGAGTGAATGGTATCCTGGCGACGATTATGTAGATTGGTGCGGTTTTTCTTTCTTCAATAATTACAAACAGGAAAATATGATCGCTTTCGCGAAAGCAAAAAACAAACCCGTTTTTATTTGTGAAGCAGCACCAACTTCTACCGATTGGAAAAAAGATCCAAAAGGCAATACGGGATTAACAAAAGAAATGATTTTGTCCAATCCTAAACAGGCAAAAATGGCTTGGGAAGAATGGTTTGTTCCGTTTTTTAAAGTCATAAATGAAAATCCGAAGACGGTAAAAGCAATCAGTTATATTAATGCCAATTGGAAGGATAAACCGAGATGGAAAGTCAATCCGACTTTTAAAGGAATCGATTCCAGATTACAGCTGAGCGATTTCATCACCAAAAAATGGAATGAAGAAATAGGAAAAGATAAATATCTGAAAGCATCCCCAGAGCTTTTTGATAAATTATATAATTAAATTTTATTACAAATTCCACGATCAGCTTTAAAAAGAGAAAGCGCAAAAATCTTTATGATTTTGCGCTTTTTTATTCTGTATGAAATTGTTTATTACATCTCCAATTGCACTTCAAATTTCCCAACATAAGGATTCTCCGCCATTTGAGAATGTCCAATGATTAAAAGATAATTTCCTTTCTGGTCTAATTTTTTTTCTACATCCATACCAAATGGCCCATCTGAGGATTTATCCGGTGCAATGATTTGATTAAAGCGAATGTTTCCGCCTTCAGGAAGTATGATTTTTGCTTTGAGGTTTGCAGAATTTTCGTTTTTAAATTTGATGTAAACTTTAGAAGTGGCAGAATTCAAATTTCCTTCAGCTATAAAAAGTCCTTTCTCATTTTTTACATTCATGACAATGGTATCGCCAGTTTGGATGTTCTTTTCGACAACCGGTTCTTTATCTGCGACTTTTATTTGCTGCGTGGTATCTTGTGCAATTTCCGAAGAAGAAGTTTCGTTGCCGTTTTCTTTTTTTCCGCACGAAAAGCAGAGAATACAAAAAAGAATAATTACCAGATTTTTCATGATTGTTTTTTTAGTGTAAAAGCAAATTTACTTTCTTTCTGCGTACTCTTATTACATAATAATGATAAGAATTTGTATTTAAGAGTTGTAAATTTCTATTTTTCATTTCACTACAAATTTTTCCTGACTCATTACAAAATGTAAATTTTCGCGTTTATTTTATAAAAATAATAAATTTCAATCTCCTAAATTTGGTCATAATGCAAAAATAAAACGGCCATGGAAATCAATTTAATTACAGACTCAATTTGGGAGAATAAAAGAAAAAATTCCTTTTGGGAAAAACTATTCAGAAGGAATAAACCAATTGAAAAAGAACTAAGTACACCAGAAATTATAAATAAAAATTGTGAGGGGTTACAATTTGGAACTCATAACATTAAATCGTTTTTGTTTTCTACGGATATGGCGCTTATCGAAAACAACGATGCCGATGCAATTTTGGCAGTTTATCCTTTTCCGCCTTCACCCAAAATCATCAAAACACTGATTGATTTTGCAGGAAAACCAATTGTTTGCGGTGTTGGAGGTGGGAAAACAAAAGGCAAAAAATCTTTAGAAATGGCTGTTTATGCAGAAGAGGCCGGTGCGGCAGGAATTATTGTAAATGTTCCGTTTGAAAATAAGGATATTAAAAAAATCAGAGAGAAAGTGGCAATTCCAATCATATCAACGGTTACTACTTCTGATTATAAATTTTTAAAAGAAAGAATAGAAGCAGGAGTAAATATTTTCCATGTTTCAGGCGGAGGGAACACAAATGAAATTGTAAAGGAAATAACAGTTCAATTTCCTAATTTTCCTGTAATGGCAACGGGCGGTAAAAATTTGGAAAGTATAGAAGAGTCGATAAACTCTGGATCAAAAGCGATTGTACTTTCGCCGCCATCCAATAAAGATTTATTTAAAACTGTAATGGAAAAGTATCGAAAGACTTTTGGTTGATTTTTAAGATTCTAAGGTTCTGAGATGCTAAGATTAAACATTAGTCCAAGGTTTCAACTTTGGATACATAAAGGGAATTTCTTCTGTCTGTGTACCCAAGGTTGAAACCTTGGGCTATGTTTGGATTGGAAGATGTAATTAAATTGATATAAGCTTCAACGGAAACATAGTTCCATTTTTATTGGTCTGTTTAAAAATATTTAGAGGAAAGAAAAATAGTGGATTTATTGTAATTAATTGTTTGTTAGTGTTTTAAGTTTGGCGTGTTCTTTTTTTGATTAAATTTATCTGAAAAATAAAGCAATATGGTTACAGCTATACTTAGAGCAAATCCTGAACTGGCACTTTTTTTATGCCTGGCTCTTGGATTCTTAATCGGCCGCATTAAAATCGGGACATTTAAAATTGGTGTAGTATTAGGAACTTTATTCTCTGGAGTGCTAATTGGCCAGTTGGATATTGAATGATGTCTTAGTTGGAACTTATTATTTGAAAGTTAAATTCCGCCATAACGCAATGTTGATCCTAAAACCAGCATGGCAACTCCTATTGAAGTAACAGTTAAAATAATTACAGCTATATTTTTGATATTATTTTCATTGAGATTAGGAATAACATAAAATTGAGCACAAACAGCGCAGATAAAAGTACAGAAAAGTAATATCAGTTTAAGCGAAACTACTTTTTCAAATCCGCTAGAAAAATGAAACCAGGTTTCTGCAGTTATACCAAAATCGTATGCCATCCAAATTCCAGTTATAATCAATAAAGCGAGAGAAGACATTCCGAGTTTTTCAAATTTCTTTTCGAAGTTTAAAATAATGTGATGATCTTTTTTCTTTAAGGCTGTCGGAAGATAACAAATGGCTAAGAGCAAGTGGCCGCCAACCCAAATTGTTGCCGCTAAAAGATGAATGATTAAAATAAAATGATGTAAGGTCATAAGTCCTTTATTTTTACGTTGTTATTCTCTAAAAATAACTTTTATTTTTTCAGTTGAAAAGTTTTTAAGCTGTATTTTTTTATTTGAATGATCTAATTTTGAAAGCGTTGGAACATTATTCATAAAGTGCTGGATAAAATAATTTCCTTCAAAACCTTTTACTTCAAGATATTCAATCATTCTGATAAAATCATTTTCTGTAATTAACGAAGAATGAAAAGTGGTGCGAACTTCAAATATAATATTCGACCGAATTAAAAGCGAGAGACTTTCTTCAAATTCAGAAAATAAGCCTGATTGCGTTAGTTTTTCAAAGGTATGAGGAAGACTTTTATAATCTAACGCAACATAATCAATTAATTGATCATGAATCAGGCTTTTCAATATTTTTGGGTTGGAACCGTTGGTATCTATTTTAACCGCAAATCCCATTGCTTTGATTTCTTTTATAAAATCAATTATTTTTTTGTGTAAAGTACATTCGCCACCGCTTAATACGACACCGTCTAATAATCCTTTTCTAGTTTTTAAGAAAGAAAGAACGTCGTCAAAACTTATTTTTCCCTTTCCTAAAACAATATCAGGATTGTAGCAGTATAAACACCGCATGTTACAGCCCGCAAACCACACTATGCAGGCTGCTTTATGCGGATAATCTAATAAAGTAAAAGGCGTGAGGCTAAATATTCCTTTATTAGATAATGGTTTCTTCGAAATGTGTACGCTGTTGGTGTTCACCTTTTTTTCCAATGTTAAAACTTTCTACAGGCCTGTGATATCCCATTACACGTGTATAAACCAAACATTTACTTCTTTGGGATTTTTTTTCTTCTAGAATTTTAAGCGTTTTCGTTTTCATAAGCCAAGTGTTTTTGATTGTTTTTATTGAGTAAAATTTCGTCGCATTTTGGACAATATTCATGTTCTCCGTTTAAATATCCATGAATAGGACAGATGCTAAAAATTGGTGTTACCGTTATATAAGGCAGTTTAAAGTTGGTTAAAACTTTTTTCACGAAGTTTTTACAAGCTTCAGAACTGCTTATTTTTTCTCTCATATAAAGATGTAAAACTGTACCACCAGTATATTTACATTGTAATTCGTCTTGAAGCAATAAGGCTTCAAAAGGATCGTCGGTATGGTCGACTGGAATTTGTGAACTATTGGTATAATATATGTTTTCACTTTGCCCTGCCTGCAAAATTTCAGGAAAGCGTTTTTTGTCTTCTTTGGCAAAACGATATGTTGTTCCTTCTGCCGGAGTTGCTTCAAGATTGTAAAGATTTCCAGTTTCTTCCTGAAATTCTTTCATCCTTAATCGAATGTGATCTAGAATTTCTGTTGCAAAATGGATTCCTGAATTTGAAGTAATGTTCTGCTTTCCTTCAGAAAAATTAACCACCATTTCATTCATTCCGTTTACACCAATGGTGGAAAAGTGGTTTCTAAAATGCTTCAAATAACGCTGTGTGTATGGGTAAAGCCCGCGATCGTACATTTGCTGAATAAAGGTTCTTTTTTTCTCTAAAGTCGATTTTGCGATTTGCAGCAATTGATCTAAATGTTCAAAAAGCGTAATAATATTTCCTTTATGCAAATATCCTAAACGCGCCATATTGATGGTTACAACACCAATGCTTCCCGTCATTTCGGCGCTTCCAAAAAGACCGTTTCCTCGTTTTAATAATTCTCTTAAATCGAGCTGTAGACGGCAGCACATGCTTCGAACGGCATTGGGTTTGTAAGCTTCCGGATTTTCGATACGATTGCCATTTTTATCCAAAATATATTGGCTTCCTATAAAATTCTGGAAATAGGACGAACCAATTTTGGCTGTATTTTCAAATAATAAATCGACATTTTCTCCTTGCCAGTCAAAATCTTCTGTAATATTTACGGTCGGAATTGGAAATGTGAACGGCTGTCCATTGGCATCTCCTTCTGTCATAATCGTATAATATGCCTTATTAATAAGATTCATTTCATTTTGAAAATCGCCATATTTCAAATCGATTAGTTTAGATAGGCCTCTTTTTTTAGCTTCTAGAACTAGATTTTCATTATCGATGTTCAAAAATAAATGTTGATCGTTTCGTGTCGGAATCTGTTCTTTTAGATCGTCGGGAACATTCCAATCTAAAGTGATATTCGTAAAAGGCGACTGCCCCCAACGCGCTGGCACATTTAAGTTATAAACAAAACTTCTCACAGCTTTTAAAACCTCATCATAACTCAGTTGATCTTTAAAAACATAGGGAGCCAAATAGGTATCAAAAGAACTGAAAGCTTGAGCGCCTGCCCATTCGCTTTGCAGAATTCCCAGAAAATTAGCCATTTGTCCCAATGCTTCTCTAAAATGAGAAGGAGGTCTGCTCTCGACACGGCCACGCACGCCATTAAAACCTTCATTTAATAGCACACGCAAGCTCCAACCAGCGCAGTATCCGGTAAGACAATCCAAATCATGAATGTGTATGTCGCCATTCCTGTGAGCAGAACCTTCTTCTTTATTATATATTTTATCAAGCCAATAATTGGCAATTACTTTTCCTGCTGTATTGCTGACTAAGCCAGCATTTGAATACGAAA
Organism: Flavobacterium ustbae; assembly: GCF_003946915.1. Classification (GTDB taxonomy): domain Bacteria; phylum Bacteroidota; class Bacteroidia; order Flavobacteriales; family Flavobacteriaceae; genus Flavobacterium; species Flavobacterium ustbae. Next base: position 30,395 of record NZ_RPOC01000022.1, on the reverse strand, counting down.
TATTCGCGTTCGCATTAATTCTCCAATCAGACTGATTGATATATTCTTCTACAGTCTGTGTACTATCGATATAAGTGGTGTCGTCGTTAAATCCATTAATATGTTCTCGCTGTAATTTTCTTGTATGGCGATAAATTATAAACGAACGCATGGTTTGAAAATAGCCATTCTCAAAAAGTACTCTTTCTATTATATCCTGAATTTCTTCTACAGGCCAAGAATATTTTACTTCAAGACTACAATAAACAAGTTTGAAAATTCTCTTGTCTACAGGCTGATTGACGCTTCGAAATGCTTTTGAGATTGCATCTTGAATTTTATAAGCTTCAAAAGGCTTATAGTCTCCATTGCGTTTGATCACATATTTTTCCATTCTTTATGACAGTTTCAAGTTGGTTTTTTTCTTTAGGGTCTTTTTTTTTTACTTCAAAGTGCGCTAAGTTATCTTATTAAGACACTGAGCAGAATCTATATTTTAAGTTTGCAAAGCTTTGTCTAGACAAACTTTATTTCAACAAAGCTTTGCGAACTTTTCAGTATTTATAATCTTAAAAAAAGCCTCGCGTTCTTTGCGTAACCTTTGCTTCTTTGCGGTTAAATTTTATGCAAAGTCCGTTAAGATACTTTTTCAAGTGTTTTTTCAAGTTCAATTGCTTTCGGAAAAAGAATATTGTTTTCCAAATGAATATGTTTTTTCAAATCTTTATCAAATTCTTCTAGCATTGCAAAAGCTGCTTTATAAGTATTGCAGGAATCAATTGGTGGCGTATAGTTATTGCTTAATGCCCTGATTCTTCTAAAACGTTCACCCTCGGTAACATGATCGTCTTTTAATGTTGCAATTGGATTTTCGATAGAAAAAAAAGGCGGTGTTTCCAGTTCTGTGCCTTTACTGTGGGCGATTTTCATTTGTTTTATGAAGGGAAAAACAACCAACTCTTCTCTTTTCATATGAGCTGTCAGATCTAGATACGATTTTGAAAAAATGGTATGAATCTCGTGTAGCTCAGGATGAATCGCACCGTGAACACCGCATAATTTAGTTAAGTATTGAAGAATAATTGGAGATTTTTCTTCAACATATTTATGATGAATTTTGGTTATATAATCTGCTATCATGTCGGGCGACCAACTTTTATAATCAAAAGACTGATTGGCAGAACCGTTTCTTGCTTTTTCTATATGTTCGATAAGAACTTTTTCTTCAATATCTCTCTTTTTGCAGACTTCTTCAATTGTGCGATGTCCTTTGCAGCAAAAATCAATATGCAGTTTTGTAAAAATGGCTGCTGTTTTGAAATCATCTGCTACGATTTCACCTATTGTGGTTTTACTTGTTAGTTTCATAGTGATAGAGGGGTATAGATTAATTTTGGTTTCAGCACATTTGTTTGTTTGTTGTGGCTTTGCATTGCTTAATTATAAGTAATGAAGCAGCGATCATATTCGAAAATTCTATAAACGGAATAGTAATTTCGTGTCTTTCAGTAAGCGAAATAGAATGATTATGGAGCGCTTTAATTTTTTCAAAAGCCAATTCGGCATCACGATCTTCACTCGTGTAGAAAGACGTGACCAATTTTTGCAATTCTTTTTTTAATATTTCAAAAGCATGGTAATCGTTAGTTTGTTCTGCTTTTGGAAACTTCGGAATTAATATTTTAGATGAAAAAAGAAATTCGGCAATAGTTTTATCTACATTTTCTGAGGCTTGATGCGCAAATACCAAAGCTTCAAGAAGGGAGTTAGATGCCAAACGGTTTTTTCCATGAAGTCCTGTTCTGGCACATTCTCCAATAGCATAAAGATTTTTGATTGTTGCGACACCATTTTCATCTACACGAATTCCTCCGCACTGGTAATGTGCCGCAGGAACAATTGGTATCAGATCTTTTTCTGGATAAATTCCTAATTGATTACAATGGGCAGTAATAATAGGAAAATGTTCTGAAAAAGCTTCGTGATCCAAATGTCTGCAGTCTAAATATACATGATCTTTTGAAGTTAATTGAAGCTCTTTGCTAATAGCATTTGAGACAATATCGCGTGTTGCGAGCTCACCACGCAAATCATATTTAAATAAAAATCTTTTTCCTTCTTCATTGATAATATGAGCGCCAAAACCACGTACAGCTTCCGAAATCAAAAACAACGGATTTTCTCTTCCTGTATATAAAGCCGTTGGATGAAACTGTATATACTGCATATCTGTAATTTCTGCTCCTGCGCGTGCTGCCATTGCCAAACCGTCGGCAGTTGCTATTTTTGGATTTGTTGTATTTTCGAAAAGCTGCCCGCATCCGCCAGTACTTAAAACAATAGTTCGAGTTCTGATGTATTTAATGCGATTATGTTTCTTTTCATAAAAAAAAGCTCCGGTACAAGTAGTTTTAGCTTTTTTTGTTTCCGTATTGATGTCAATGACCAAATGATTTTCCAAAAGTTCAATATTGGGCATCTTTTTAATCATTTTGAGCAGTTTATGCTCAATTTCCTGTCCGGAGCTATCTTTATGATGTAATATTCTATGTTGAGAATGTCCGCCTTCTAGACCTAAATCCCATTGGCCATCTTTAGTCTTGTCAAATGAAGTTCCAATTTCAATTAACTCTTTCAGTCTGTCTGGCGCTTGACTTATAACCATTTTGACAATTTCTTCATCGCATAAGCCTCCACCAGATCTAAGTGTATCTTCAATGTGTTGATTAAAACTGTCATTCAAGTTTTCTGTTACCACAGCAATACCACCTTGTGCCAATCTGGTATTGGTGTTTTTTGCCGTTTCTTTCGTCATTATAACAATAGATAAATCGGGACGTTTTTTTGCCGTTTTCATAGCAAAAAATAATCCTGAAATACCAGAACCTATAATTAATATATCTGTTTTAAGCATGTTACTTTGATTTAGAGTTATCTGGTTTTTATGAAAGTTCAAGCATCTTTTTTATTGGTTTTAATGCTTCTGTTCTGAGTTCTTCTGCAACCAGCATTTCTGGACTTTCATTTTTAAGGCACAAATACAGTTTTTCTAATGTATTCATTTTCATAAAGGCACACTCACTGCATGCACAGCTATTGTTTTCTGTGGTAGGAGCCGGAATCAGCGTTTTATCAGGTACAGCTTTGGCAAGCTCATGCAAGATACCGGCTTCTGTGGCCACAATGAAAACGGCAGCAGGATCCGTTTTAATGAAATTAATAATTCCAGAAGTTGAGCCAATGTAATGCGCTGCTTTTAAAATATGGCTTTCAGATTCTGGGTGTGCCGCAATTTTTGCAGACGGATTTTTATTATATATTTCAATAAGTTTGTCTAATGAAAAGGCTTCGTGCACAACGCATGAGCCTTTCCATAAGACAAGTTCGCGCTTGGTTTCATTTTGAAGATATTTGCCTAAATTTTCATCTGGCGCAAATATGATTTTTTGTTCTGCGGGTATAGACCCAATTATTTTTTTGGCATTTGCCGAAGTGCATACTAAATCGCTCATTGCTTTTATTTCGGCAGAGCAATTGATATAAGTTACAACGACATGATCAGGATGCTGTTCTTTAAACAATTTGAAATCTTCGGGAGGACAGCCGTCTGCAAGTGAGCAGCCAGCATTCCAATCGGGTAAAACTACTTTTTTTTCAGGGTTTAAAATTTTGGCTGTTTCTGCCATAAAATGAACACCTGCAAAAACTATTAAATCAGCTTCTGTATTTTGAGCTTTTTTTGCCAATTCAAGACTATCTCCAATAAAATCTGCTATTTCCTGTATATCCTCATCTTGATAATAATGAGCCAGCACAATAGCATTTTTTTCTTTTTTCAATCGGATTATCTCCTGGGCTAAAAAGTTCTTGTTCATATTAATTCTTAAAATTTTTCTGCTAAAACCATTGTATAATAGCTAATAGCATTTCTTTTGTAACTTGATTAAAAGTATATTTTAGTACATCATTTTAATAGGGTAAATATATTATCATCATTTTGTTCAAAACATGATTCTAATCATACTGCGTTAGATTTGTTTTTTTATATTACGCGGAGGTTTATTTTATAAAAGTTGTTGAAAGAAAGGGTTTTGTGTTTTAAAAAGAAAAAGTCCGAAAGAAGATATTTCTCTTCTTTCGGACTTTAATTTTAGAAAACTATTTAAGATTACTTAGCGTCTATCAGCGTAAGCGAAACTCTTCTGTTTAACGCTTTATTTTCTGCTGGAGTATTTGGAACTAAAGGTTCTTTTTCTCCTTTTGAAAACAAATGCATACGATTAGATTCTATTCCTTTATTCTTCAAATAGTCAGAAACAGCTTCAGCTCTTTTCATTCCAATTTCAAGATTACGAGCTTCGGTTCCGATATCGCAAGTATAACCTGTAATATTTAGTTCTATATCTTTATTCGCTTTTAGAATTTTAGCGATTTCGTCTAATTTTGTAGCAAGCTGTGGAGTTACGTTAGTGTTTCCAACTTCTTGAAAGGCAAGAGGTTTTTCAACGATGCTTCTTTCAGTTGGCGTCAGTTCTTTTTTGACTGGTTCAGTTTCAACAACTTTTTGTTCAACTGGAGTAGTTTTCTGAACAGGCGCTTCTGTTTGAGCCACAGTTTCTGTTTTTGGAGCTGCAGCTACAGGTTCTGGTCTATCTTTTGTTAATGAAAAACCTAGTTTTAGCTGTATACCTGCAGAGAAGTAACGGCTTTCTTGAACAATTTTTCTATTTCCGCTTGTGCCATTAGCCTGAATATTATCTAGTGAGTTCGGATTATAAGCCACGATATTAACATCTACACTCTCTTTTGCTAATTCTGTCAAGCCATAATCAACGTATATTCCAGTATAAAGCTGTGTTTTTTCTTTTAGTTTAAAAGTAAGACCAGTTTCAGCACTTAATAGAAAAGAAGGATCTAAACTAACGGTTGTCTTATCTTGCCAATTTGTTACTTTACCAAATCCGTGAGAAGGCAGATCGTCAATTAAAAGATTGATATCAGGGTAGTAGCCACTCAATTGCAATTCTGATGCTGAAGCTTTTACGGTCTGTTTTCCTGGAAAGAGAATTTTTCCTCCAAAACCAAAATACAATTGTGTCTGAGAAGCTATCGAAGTTCTGTATTGCATAAGAAGCGGAATTGCCACCCCAATAAAATGCTGATCTTCTTTATAGTTAGTCGGAGTTACTTGGTATTCAAATGCAGAAGTCTGATCATCAACTTCATAAGTTGAAATTGTCGTTCCGTTGTCTAATTCGAAACTATTCTGATTGTAAGTAACATCGACTCCTGTTGAGATTCCCCAGTGATCGCTGAAGAAATAGGTGTATCCGACACCTATTCCTCCTCCAAATTTTAATTTACCGTTTCCGATATTGCTATCATAGAGAATTCCAGAAGGGCCTCCATTAATTTTAAAATTAATTTCCTGAGCCTTTATCGTGACATTAAACAGTAGTAGTGTAGCTATGGTGATTTTAATTTTCATTGCGTGTAATTTTAAATTAAATCTCATTTTTATTTAACCAATAAGTTGATTGTTTTTATCTGACCGTCTGCCAGTTTAAGAACGACAACGTATAAAGCTACCTGAGACGGAGCGATAATCTGATTTTGATTTTTTACATTTGAAATAGTCTGGACTAATCTTCCTGTAATGTCATAGATAACGACTTCTGATCCGTTTAGTTGAGATTCGCTAAAATCACATTCTAAAGTAAATTCAGCTCCAGGTCTAACTGGGTTTGGATAGATTTTGATTTTTTTGGTGAAAATTGTTCCGCTAGTCTCAATTGGACAAGATTGGATTGAATTTCCATTTTTATCTTTTGCTACAACATAGTATGTACCGTTTAAAGGCAGAATTTCGCTGTAATACTGACGGGTTGCGCCAGAAACGGCTGCTCCATTTTTGTACCATTGCCAAGCTACATAATTATTCGATTTATTATCGAAGAATAAAACATTTGCCCATTGCTGTATGACAAGTCCAGATTGGCTAACTTGAATTGGTTTCACAATGGTCGTAGCCGGATTATAATTTTGATCACCGTTTTGTACAGCGGTAATTGTCGAGCTTCCTGATCCAGAGATATTTAAAGTTGTTCCTGAAATTGTTCCCAAGGCTGCATTTGCAATAGTATACGAAACTGGTAAACCGCTATCTGCTGTTGCCGTTAGAGTGACAGTATTTGAATCTGTACATCCGAATTCTAAAGTCTGATTCCAAGTAATGGTCTGATTGGCTTTAGTAATTTCGAATTCTGCACCATTAAATACAATAGTATAATCTGCTCCTGCGCTAATTGATCCTAGTTTGATATTGTATTTTCCAACATTTTCGCCTGCATCTCTAGAAAGCAGACCAGTAATTATAGCATTTGTATCTCCATTCGCAAAGCCTAAAGACGTAAAGTTAAATACTGGATCGGCTGTACCGTATACTTTTGTATGTCCTGTAGCTGCCGTTATAGTAAGCGTATATTTTTGTGTGGTAAAACTAACTTCATTTCCATAATTAACTACACCATTACTATTTACAGCATAACTTCTAACATAATAAGTTCTATTTCCTCTAAGCCCTGATACTGTATTTGTAAATGTTCCTAAAGAAGCCGTAACATTTATTTTAGTGTCTGCTGTTGTAGGTTCTGTATGCAATGCGTAGACAAAACCAACTTCTGTTAGACATTCTCCTTTATCTGTATTTATTCCGTTTGAAGAAGCGGTACCAGATAATGAAACACCAGTTGAAGTTACTTCAGATACTGCTAAAGTGTTTAACGTTACAGGATTAGCGGGTTGAATTATTTCGACAGTTATAAAAGTAGAGCAAGAGTTGGCATCTGTAACGGTTACCGTATATGTTCCAGCAGCAAGATCAGTTGCAGTTGCGGCAGTTCCGCCAGATGGAGCCCAAGAATAAGTATACGTTCCAGTTCCGCCAGCTGCACTAACTGTAGCATATCCGTTATTTCCGTTATAACATGAAACTTCTGTAGCTATTACATTTAGAGATAAAGTATCTGGTTCTGTTATTGTGATGGTATTTACCACAGAACATGAGTTTTCGTCTGTAACGGTTACAGTATAAGTTCCAGCAGAAAGACCAGTTGCTGTAGCAGAAGTACCTCCAGAAGGAGCCCATAAATAGCTGTAATTGCCTGTTCCTCCAGTAGCTACTACTGTAGCTGTACCGTTATTGCCTCCACTACATGAGACATTGGTTTGCGAAGCTGATGCCGAAAGTGGAGTAGGTTCTGTTATTATAACAGATGCTGTTGTAAAACAGGTATTTGAATCGGTAACGGTTACTGTATATGTACCAGGACTTAATCCAGTTGCGGTTGTAGCAGTTCCGCCAGATGGAGCCCATGAATAGGTGTAAGTTCCAGTTCCTCCAACAGCTGTTACTGTAGCTGTTCCGTCATTGGCTTGATTGCATAAAACATCTGTTTTAGCTATTGTAGCCGTAAGCAAAGGAAGTTCTTCTATAATTACTGTTGCTGTTGTCTGACATAAGTTGGCATCTTTTACAGTAACGGTATAAGTCCCCGCTGCAAGTCCAGTTGCTGTTGCAGCCGTACCTCCAGATGGAGCCCAAGAATAGGTATAAACTCCGGTTCCTCCTGTTACACTTACAGTTGCAGATCCGTTGGAATTGCCATTACAAGAAACATCAGTTTTAGCTATTGTTGCATTAAGCGCGTCAGGTTCTGTGATAGTAAAACTTTGTGTTTTGGAACAAGAATTAGCGTCTGTAACAGTTACTGTATAAGTTCCTGCACTAAGTCCAGTTGCAGTTGCTGCTGTACCTCCAGACGGAGCCCAAGCATAAGTATAAGAACCTGTTCCTCCAATTACACTAACTGTAGCAGATCCGTCATTTGCATTATAGCAAGAAACATTTGTAGGAGTTAAAGTTAAAGACAAAGCGTCAGGTTCTGTAATTGTAATGGTATTTACAACAGAGCATGAGTTTTCGTCTGTAGCGGTTATGGTATATGTTCCAGCACTTAAACCCGTTGCTGTTGCAGCCGTACCTCCAGATGGAGCCCATAAATAGCTGTAATTGCCTGTTCCTCCAGTAGCCACTACTGTAGCCGTACCGTCATTACCACCATTACAAGAGACATTGGTTTGCGAATCTGTTGCTGAAAGCTGAGAAGGCTCTGTAATTAAAACAGATGCTGTTGTAAAACAGGTATTTGAATCGGTTACGGTTACTGTATATGTACCAGGACTTAATCCAGTCGCTGTTGCAGCAGTTCCTCCAGATGGCGACCATGAATAGGAGTAAGTTCCAGTTCCTCCAGATGGAGTTACTGTAGCTGTTCCGTCATTTGCTTGATTGCATAAAACATCTGTTTTAGCTATTGTTGCTGTAAGTAAATCTGGCTCTTCAATGGTTACTGTTGCTGTTGTCTGACACAGATTGGCATCATTTATAGTAACAGTATAGGTTCCAGCCGCAAGTCCAGATGCTGTTGCAGCCGTTCCTCCAGATGGAGCCCAAGAATAGGTGTAAGCGCCTGTTCCTCCAGTGACATTTACTGTTGCAGATCCGTTAGTGCCTCCGTTGCAAGAAACATCAGTTTTAGATGTTGTTGTGTTAAGTGCATCAGGTTCTGTGATAGTAAAAGTTTGTGTTTGAATACATGAATTAGCATCTGTAACAGTTAAAGTATAAGTTCCTGCAGAAAGACCTAATGCAGTTGCACCAGTTCCTCCAGATGGTGCCCAAGAATAGGTATAAGCACCTGTTCCTCCTGTTACAGAAACGGCTAAAGATCCGTTAGCGCCACCATGACAAGTAACATCTGTTTGTGAGTCTTTGGTGATTTCAATTGCTGGCGGAGCATTAATCGTAAAGTTTTTTACAATAGAACACCCATTGCCAGCAGTAATGGTTACGGAGTAATTTCCTGCAGCAAGATTGGTAGCGGTGTCAGCATTTCCTCCAGAAGGAGACCATACATAAGTAAATGGTCCAACTGCTCCTGATGGAACCACACTTGCAGATCCTGTATTTATACCATTACAGGTTAAATCAGTTTGAGAAGTAGTAGCTACTAAAGTATTGGTTGTAGAGATGGTAAAGTTTTTGGTAATAGTGCACCCATTACCGTCTGTAATGTCACAGTAATAGTTGCCAGCTGCTAAATTGGCAACCGTTTGACTTGTAGCACCTCCAGGAGTCCATAAATACGTATAATTTCCAACTCCTCCAGCAGGTGTAACAGTTGCTTCTCCTCCTGTAGAACAAGTAGCATCTATTTGAGTGGTAGTAGCTGTTAATTCAGAAGGCTCATTAATCGTAAAACTTTCAGTAATCCAACATCCTTTAAAATCCGTAATTCTACAGGTGTAAATACCTTGTGTAAGTCCGGTAGCTGTAGCAGCAGTTCCTCCAAATGGAGCCCATGAATAGGTATATCCGCCATTTCCTCCTAATGGAGTTACTGTAGCAGTTCCTGTGGCAGTTCCATTACACAGTACATCTGTATGCGATTTTGTAGCTGACAAAATTGCTGGCTCTGAAATAGTAAAACTTTGTGTAGTCTGACATAAATTTGCATCTGTAACAGTTACCGTATAGGTACCCGCAGCAAGGCCAGAAGCTGTAACAGCAGTTCCTCCGACAGGCGCCCAAGAATACGTATAAGTTCCAGATCCGGTTCCTCCAGTAACATCTACTGTTGCATAACCATTTGTTCCCCCATTGCAAGAAGCATCAGATTCAAAACCTACACTGGCAACTAGGGCAGGTGGTTCTGTTATAGTGAAACTTCTATCTGTTTGGCATCCTTTAGCATCAGTAACTGTTACAGTATAAGTACCTGCAGCAAGTCCTGTTGCTGTAGCCGTTGTTTGAATAGGAGTTGTATTCCAAGAATACGTATAAGTTGGTGTTCCTCCACTTACAATAACTTCTGCAACACCATTAGCACCTCCATAGCAACTTGTATTTTGTTTAACTCCTTCAGTGGTGCTTAAAGGTGCGGTTGGCTGGTGAATGGTAAACATTCTGGTTGTTTGGCAGCTGTTAGCATCGTATACAGTTACAGTATAAGTTCCTGCAGTAAGTCCAGTTGCTGTGGCAGTAGTTTGAACAGGATTTGTATCCCATGAATAGGTATAAGCTCCCGTTCCTCCAGTTGGTGCTACCGTTGCAGTACCATTGGCACCTCCATGGCAGGATACATCTGTTTTTCCTCCTCCAATAGCTACATCTAAAGCTGCGGTTGGCTCGTTAATAGTAAAACTTCTGGTTGCGTCGCATCCATTAGCATCGGTAACTGTCACAATATAAGTTCCTGCGGCAAGTCCTGTTGCTGTAGCAGTCGTCTGAACAGGATTTGTATTCCATGAATACGTATAATTTTGAGTCCCTCCAGTTGGTTCTACCGTTGCGGTACCATTAGCGCCTCCTTTGCAGGATACATCTGTTTGTCCTCCTCCAGTGGCTGCGCTTAAAGGCGCAGTTGGCTGGTTAATGGTAAAGCTTCTAGTTGTTTGGCAGTTATTGGTATCGGTAACTGTTACGGTATAAGTACCTTGTGTAAGACCTACTGCCGTGGCAGTTGTCTGAATAGGAGTTGTATTCCACGAATACGTATAATTTTGAGTTCCTCCAGTTGGTTCTACCGTTGCAGTACCATTAGCACCGCCGTTGCAAGACACATCTGTTTTGCCACCTCCAGTCAATGCGCTTAAAGGTGCTGTTGGTTGAGTAACTGTATAACTCAGTTCTTTTGTACATAATTTGCTATCGGTTACTTTAACAGTATATGTTCCTGCCATAAGATTCATTCTGTCTTCAGTTGTTATTCCATCATTCCATTCAAAAGTATATGGCGAAGTTCCTCCCGAAGGAGTAAAATTGATACCTCCTGTATTTCCTCCATAACATGCAACATCAGTTTTAGTAGCGGTACCATCAATTGCAGAAGGCTGATTTATAGTTAGATTATTAATAGTTTTTGTACACGTTTTTGAATCTGTAACGGTCACAGAATAGTTTCCTGCTGGAAGTCCTGTTCTATTTTGGGTTGTAGTAACTCCATCATTCCATAAATAGGTATAAGGTCCAGTTCCGCCTGTTGGAGAAAAATTAATTTCTCCCGTACTTGCACCATTACAAAGTATATTTGTTATTATTGCTATTCCGTTAAGTTCTGCAGGTTGACCCACTGTAATATTGTTTATCGTGGAGTTGCAATTATTAGTATCAGTAATGGTAACTGAATAGGTGCCAGCCGTAAGGCCTGTTCTATCCTGTGTAGTTATTCCGCCTCCCCAGTTATAAGTATAAGATCCGCTACCTCCTAAGGGAGAAAGATCTATAGATCCGTCATTACCTCCATTACAGGATACATCTGTAATTGTCGTTGATGCTGATATAGCAGGGTTTTGAGTTATGGCAAAGTTTTTTGATATAGAAGTTCCTTCACTATCTGTTATTAGAACAGAGTAATTAGTTGGGGATAAGTTAACTGCAGTTGCTCCTGTAGATCCATTAGACCATGCGTATGTATAAGGTGATTTCCCTCCTGAAGGCACTACCGTCGCTGTACCATTATTAAAACCATTACAAGCAATTGTTTGCGATTGTGTAGCAGATAGGGCAGCATTGGTTGTAAATGATTGGTTACTTCCGTAAGCTGTTCCGACCGAATTTCTTGCATATGCTCTATAATGTATAACTGTTCCAGGAAGCAGTGAAGTAGCGTTTACAGTAAAAACACCAGTCTCATTGCTCGTCGTTACATTTGTAACACCTGCACCATTTAGTACTGGGTTTGCTGTCGTGGACCATACAATTCCTCTAGCTTCTATCGCTGCACCACCATCAGTATTTGAACCTCCTAATGTGGCTGTTTTTGCTCCTATATCTGTTGCCGGAGTGGTGGTTACGCTAGGAACAGTAACTCCATTTTCAAATGTAAAATTATCAATAGCAAAATAATCGTAATTGCTACTCAATTGGATTTCTAGTTGATCTATAATTTGATTTGTATTATTAGAACCACCTAAAGTGGCAAAATCTACGAATGTAAATCCGTTTCCAGGCAAACTGTAGCCTATATCAAGACCAGTAGTAGTTTTTACTACTGTGAATACGGTTGATCCAGCAAGTTTTCCTCTAAAAGTTATACTCCCTGGTAGCCCATCAAAGGTTTTATTTGGAAGTATTTCAGCAACTCCAGTTGCATAAAGCCAAAGATTTTTTATTTTAAAAGTACCAGATGCGGAAGTAATAGTGCCAGCTTGTCCAAGAACAACCTGGCCTTGCGGATCAGCGACTTGAATAAAGCCTGAAGTTGCGCCATAACCTAGACCGCCTAGTTGTGCTGTCTTAAAGCCAAAATTAGAAGTTAGATTAAAAGTTTTTCCATTTGATGTAAATGTTGACATATCATTAGGTGCACTGTCAAAGTTTTCGGTATAAGCCTGCGCAATTGTATGCTGTATAGCAAAAAGAAGCAGAGGTATTAGTAGGTAAAGTTTCTTCATAATTTTCTGATATTTAATTATCTATTTAGTATTGCAGTAATATCTTTTTGACTTATATTTCGGACTTTAAAAAAAAAATCAAAGTTTTTTAATATGTCTAAACAAGAACTTACGATTATTGTTAAATCTATCATAGCATCAAATACTTTAGGAGAGCAGTTAGAAGCTGCTCAGCAGCTTTCTTTTTTTTATAAAAAACTAATAAAGCATAGTCATTCAGATGCCAATGAAACATTGGTAAGTGGAGGAATTGCTTTATCGAGTTCAGGTGCAGCTGACTGTGTTGATGATTATCTTAGAACAGTTTCTTTTATAAAAGGAATTTATAAAGCCATAACAAAACTTTTAACAGATTCGACCGAAAAGAATATTAATATACTCTATGCAGGCTGTGGACCTTTTGCAACATTAATTCTCCCTTTATTGCCATTGTTCGATAAAGGAAGAATTAGTGCTATTTTAATTGATATAAATGCTTCCTCTTTAGAATCCGTTCAAAATTTTATTACTTTAATTGATCTTGAAGAATATGATCTTCAACTGATAGAATCTAATGCAATCACTTATGCAATTCCTGAAGATTTTATTGTAGATTTGACGATTTCAGAAACGATGGATTGTGGTTTAACACGTGAACCTCAAATTGCCATTAGCAGAAATATAATAAAACAGTTATCTTCTAATGCTATATTTATTCCTCAAGAAATTAGAATAGATTTAGCCTATACATTTTTTGATTATGAGCCTTATTTTAGGAAGACAATAAACGAAGTAAAGGGCTACAAAGAATTGCAGCCCTATCCTTATAAGGTATTTGTAGATAGATTATTTACAATAAACAAAGAACATTTTGGCAGAGAAAATCATAATTCAAAAATAGAAAGTGCTTTTTATACTCTGCCAGCTACCTTTGAAAATTATCCTGATGTGTGTCTTTTTACCGAGCTTACAATATTTGATGATGTGGAATTAAAAACTGCTGAGTCTTATATTACAAATCCATATTGTCTTATGTCTATGTATGGCATTAGAGATTATTCAGAGATCAAATTAATATATGATTTTGGCGAAATACCAAAATGGTCCTATCAATTGCAATGATGCTATTACAATTTGGTATTAATTTCTTGATGGATATATACCTTCAACACAGATAATATAATTTATGGCTAGGTAAGGTTGCATATTATTTATAGGAAGACCTTGACCAGTAGCAGCGGTGGTAATATTGCTGTTTAAATTCACACTTGGTGTTGACGTTGCAAAACCTAAACTTGGTGTAAATACTCTTGATACGAAAGAACCTGGAACAGCAATTGAAGCATCAGCCACAGGCGTAGAATCAGTTGAATTTGCGCTGCTCACAGAAATTTTTCCAGGTCCAGTATGCACGTGTGGTGGCATATTACTTGTCAGAATTGTAGTAGTTTCTGTACCAGCTGTTTGACCTAAAGCATAATTTTGACCAGATCTGCTGTTTCCTTGTCCAATAGGTACAACACCTTGTAAATTTGGTAAAGCAAAGTTTGTTGTTCCATTTCCCCCATAAGTAGTGCCTAAAATTGAAAACAAAGTTTGGTTTTGTGCAATAGACAATAGCTGTCCTTGACAAAACATGTAGCCTCTAGGAGCAAAATTTCCTGCAAAAATTTTAATTACACCAATCAATTCGTCCATAATTTTTAAGATTTTTAATAGTTAATGTTAGTTTTCGTAGTGTTTTACTACAATGCTAAATTACTTTATAACAAAGTGCTGGGTACGGGGGTTTTTACCTGTTTTTGCTAAAGTGTTATTATTTAACATATTAATGCCAAAATTTAAAAAAACGAGAAATAATATCATAAAAAAAGGCGGTAAATTTGATTACCGCCTTTTCTGTTATATTTTAACTGGAGAATGTTAAACCTTTGTTTTTGAAACTGATATAGAGTTCTTGTCTTGCTGAACTTATCGTTTCTTCGGTTCGGTAAATACTGCACCAAAACTTGATTAAAAGTTTATATTTTCCATCAGAAATAGAGCTATAGTATATTTGTGATGGTTTTGAATTGTTTACCAACGGAAGATTGGCAAGTGTTTCATTGACGATTGTATTAATTTCTTCCGGAACTGTTTCTCCGTTAATTTCAAAAGTAACTTCTACCAATTTGAAATTGTCTGTATAGGTCCAATTCGTAATATTTTGAGATAATAAATTACCGTTAGGAATAATAATTTCGGCACCGTTTGGAGCATTAATTTTAGTTGTTCGAAGTCCCATAGATTTTATACGGCCAGATTCTGAACTAATTTCGACCACATCACCAACCTGAATAGGTTTGTCAAAAATCAAGATAATACCCGATACAAAATTATTTACCACATTTTGAAGTCCAAGTCCGACACCAACTCCTAAAGCTCCTAAAAGAATACTCAGTTTGTCAAGAGGCATTCCTGAGGCTGCAACAGCCAGCAGATAACCACTTATTAAAACCACCAATCGGGTAATAAGCAATTTAGAATGCTGCCTTTTATTGATGTTTTCTTCGTTTTCATCGTCGATTTCACCAAAGAAATACGCTACATATTTTTGTAGCAAATGGGCAGCCCAAATAATAATAAAGAATAGAACAATATTACCCAGCGTAAACGTAATACTTCCAATCGTATTTGGATGGCTTAGTAGTTTTGTTAAAGAGGCTCGAACCGATTCCCAAATATTCAAATTTGAAGCAATCACTATTAGCCACATATAACTGATTGCAATAATGAAAGGTTTCTTTAATGTATAAGATAAGTTCTCGTAATCAAACATTTTTTCAATTCCTCTTTTTACTCTAGTGGTGTAAATTTGAAGTAGGATAATCTCTAAAATAATTTTCAAAAGCACACTTAAAGCAACAATTTGAGTAAGCGATATAAAAGCGGTAAGGCTTAACATATTAGAAAGAGAAACTCGTCCGAATAAATTATATAGAATAGATAAAATATTTAACCCAATAAAAATGATAGTTGCCCATTTAAAAAAGGCTTTTATATAAAGTTCTTCTTTAAGTGTTTTAATCTGAACTAATCCATAACGAATTCCCAAAATATTGATCGCTACAAACGCTAATCGCTGTAATAATCCGATGGTAATGAATAAGTCTAGAAAGCAAAGCGCAAAGAATAATCCTAATAGAAAAAGCCAGTTTCTCATAGCAACTCCAGACCACTGATCTTTGAAAAGCACAATTAAAACTCCTAGCAGGAAAAGCTGAATTAATTCTAAAAATAGGGCAGGAGCATACAAATTGGTAACTACAGCAATATTTAATGCAATAACGAGAACAGGCATTAAAACACCTCGATTTAAATATTTAAAGTTTAAGAGCTGCAGGTTTTCGGCATAACCGTTTGTTTTAAGATATTTGATGTTTCGAGAAATATACCAAAACAAAAGTCCCATAAAGAAACATAAGGTAATAAGTCCGCTAGCTTTGTAGCCTAGATAATAAGCCGCAACATTCTCTTCAATTATGATTTTTGCTTTTATATTATGCGTTACTTTTTTCTTGGCTGCAGAATCGCTTATCTGCCATAAAGAAGAATATTCTTTATTGAAAATATTGATTCCAGATTTTTCCAGTTTATCTTCAACGGCTACCAGAGCATTAGAAACCGAAATTTTACGCTGTACCGTAAGTCTCTTTTTGTTGTTTAAAGTAGTTTGGTTTTGAGTCATCAGACTATCAGTAGAGACGTATCTTTTTCTAAGATCTCCAAATTCTTTCTTAAACTGTTTACGACGAATAGTATCCTTTAGCAGCGTAATTAATGTTTTGTCTTTGCGAAGATCGATTACGCGTTTTTTTATGCTTTCAAGATTCAGATTTCGAGCATCAATTGATTTGTTCTGTTCTTCCAGTTCTTGCTCAATTTCTTGCAGTACAACGCGATACATAGACTGGTTTCGAACATTCGGATTTGCTCCTTTTAAACTAGCTAAAATTAAGTTTAGTTTACTTTCAGTACGTTTCATTTCGGCAAAGAGATGACGGGTATCACCTGCAAAATCAATATCATTATAAGCTGACTCTAGAACTTCTCCAGCTTTTTCAATAGCCATTAAATAGTCACTATCTGTGGCTGTAGTGTCATTAAATAGTTTGCCTCGGCTTTCTTTTTTGACCGTTTTTTGCTGTTGAGCATAATTAAGTTGCGAGAATAAAAGAAATAAAAATAGAGGAAAAAAATACAAAGTCTTTTTTTGAATCATAATTTAAGGGCTTATTTAGGGAAGCCAAATTTAATTTTTTTTGAAATACTTTCAGTTAAGAAAAATTAAATTTAAAAGAAATGCTATTTATTTTATTTCTAAGTTTTTATTTCAATTCTTCGGCAAAAAATTCCTTCTGAAAAAAGAACAAATAATTACATTTTTAAAATTCATTTTGCTAAAGAATCACACATACAATGATGATAAATAGTAAGATAGCGATTAGAATTAAGACCTTAATTGTAGAATGAATCGTTTTTTGCGTTTTTAAAAGCTCTTCGGTACTTATTTCGCTTGGTTTCCTTCCCTTCATTTTATATTTTTACTTTAGAATCAAAACAAATTTTAATCAAAAAACTTTCCAAAACAATAGGTCAATTTTTTTTGACTACCCGCAATAATTATGGAAGAAAAAGAAACTTGTCCAGCACAAAGACTACTTAAGATTTTATCTGGAAAATGGAAGGCTGAGATTTTTCGCCTAGCTGTAGAATCGCCTTTGCGGTTTAATAATTTGTTGCGTCAAATTCAGGGTTCAAACAAACAGTCTTTGGCTACAGCTTTGAAAGAACTGGAAGAAGAAGGGCTTTTGGAAAAAACAACAATCAAATTGAAGCCACTCCATATAGAATATTCTTTAACAGAAAAAGGAAAAGCTCTAATTCCAGTTTTTCGGCAATTAGAGGGACTTTCTTAATCTTCGAAAAAATAGGAAATAATTTTGTTCGTTATAGTTCAAAATCTAATCTGCTGAAATTGCATTTTTTTTTTAGCTAATGACAACCAACGACTAAAAATAATTATCTTTTAGGAAAATAAATCCAAAAAGTGGTTCCTTCTCCAGGTTTACTGCTGAAATTGATTATTCCGTTATGGTTTTCAATAATTCTTCGGCATAGCGCCAAACCAATACCATTTCCTCCATATTGATCACGCTCGTGAAGACGCTGAAACATATCAAAGATTCTATTAGAATATTTGCTGTCCATACCAATTCCGTTGTCAGAAATTGCAATTGTATCGTAATTTTCAGCTCCCATTGGCTTATTTTCGTCTATAGGAAGATCTTCGTAAGAAACCGTTACAGAAGGTTGGGTTGCATTAAATTTTAAAGCATTATTAATTAAATTGTAGAATAATTGGCGAAGCTGCGTTCCAAGTCCAGAAACCTTAGGAAGCGGATGTACACTAATTACGGCATCCTTTTCTTCTATAACCAGACTTAAATCACCCAAAACTTCAATCAGAATTTCATTCAGATCGACTTCTTCAAAATATTGTTCCTGATTATCAATTCTTGAATAATTGAGAACATCGGTAATTAAGTTGGATAATCTTCCAGCTGCCAGTGTTATTCGGTCAAAATAATATTTTTTCTTCTGGTCTTCGCTCAAATGCTCTCCGGCACGAGAAAGCATAATCATAATTTTTCTTAGAGGTTCTTGTAGATCATGACTGGCGATATACGCAAACTGCTCTAATTCTTTGTTTTTAAAACGAAGTTTTGAGTTGGCGCTCTCCAGTTCACGCTGAATAAGTTTTAGTTCGGTATTGTCTTTCAATGTCTCAACCATCATTTTCTGAGCATTGATATCGACAAAATAGACTAACCAGCTATTAAAGCTTCCGTTTTCGGTATTGTTTGGAATAATCGAAACCAAATGCCAAATGTAATTTGATCCGTTTTTTATTCTGGTTTCTCCCAAAAAATCAGATCTGTTTTGTTTGGCTCTATTCCAGCCTTCTAAAATAGAATCAATATCTTCTGGGTGAATAAAATTGATTAAAGTTTTACGGTCAAAAACTAATAAAGGCCTTTCTAAATAATTTTCTAAAGATTCGTTTACCAATAAAACATTATTTCGATCGCTAATCACACAGATTAAAATCGGAATTGTATTGGCTAACTGTTTGTATTTGTTTTCGCTTTCAGCCAATTTTTCTGAAAGCGCGATAAGTTCAATGTTTTTCTTTCTAATCTCATCATAAGGAGACAAAGGCGGCTCAAATTTGAAATAGTCAATCAGCGTTTTTATCTTCGCTTCTGAAAGAAGACTTGGCGATGAAATGGGCTGGCTTATTGTGGTAGTAGATTGATTATTAGAATATTTATAATCAATATGACCCGAAATTTTTGACGCATAATTGAATGCCTCAGGAGAAGAACTTTTTAAATCTTCTGTATCTGTAATTATGGCAATGATTTCTTTTTGAGTAGCTTTAATAATATTAACTCCCAAAACCAGCAGTGAATTTTTACCTTTAGCGATAGCGCATCTGGCCACTTCAGAGACTGCTGTAGAAAATCTTGTTTGAAATGAAGATGCCATGCCGCACATTTCGGCAATTTTCATACATCGTTTATGGGCCAATATCAAGTCCATTTCATTGTCAAGATTTATTTGTATAATCTCCTTCATACGCCTTAATTTATTTTTCCCACAAGAATTGTTGCATCATCTGTGCCTCTAACATTATCTTTATAAAGAGCCGATGCAATAATGCCGGGACTTTGTTTAAATACGCCGTTTAAATCATTTAAATTCCATCTAGTGCGTAATCCGTCGCTGTGCATTATTATAATCTGATGCTTTTTATAAGGCACAATAGTGTTATTTAAAGTTCGCGGAATGTTGTGGCCGATAATTCCGTTATAAGGAGTGTAGGTTTTGTTTTCTAACCCATTATAAATTCGGGTATTAATATTACCAATGCCGCAAATATTCCAGGATTCTGATTTGTAATCGACAGATGCTATTGTTGCAACTAATCCTCTTGTTTTTTTTACTTTAGAATGAATATCTTTCAGAATTTCTGTAGGATTGGTCTCGATAGTTTGCCTAAAAACTTTAATTGCAGCTTCGACTGCTTCGTTGGCACTTTCTCCGTGACCTAATCCATCGCCTACAAATATCTGAAAACCTTTGCTGTTTTGTTTTATATAATACCCATCTCCGCAAAGTTTTTCACTTGGATAATTGACAGCAATTGAAGTATAATTAAGTCCGCTTTTGAAAGGAATTAATTGTATTTCTGGTTTTTCACAGATTCTTACATATTGCACGCAGCCCCAATTTTTGATAGAGTAAATTTGAAAATCATTGCTAAGCCTTTTAATAGAGCCTAAACCATGTCCTAGTGTATTAGAAGAAGAATATCCATCATTCATAATTTTTGCAACATTATCAAAACCTACGCCTTTGTCTAGGCAGTAGATTTCGATTTCACTAAATTCTCCATTTAAATGTGCGCGGTAAAGCATTTCACCGCCATTTGCATATTTTATTAGATTAGAAGTAAGTTCAGCAACAATTATATCTGTTTCTGCAGCTCTATGTGGAGTAAAACCCAGTTGAAGGGCAAGATTGTGTATTTCTCTTTTTATAAAAGCAATGAGACTTCTGTCATCGATTTTATAAGTGGAAAACGTATTATCCATTTTTCCATTTTGTTATAGTAACGGTTGTGCCGTTTCCTAGTTCTGATTTAATGTCAAATTCATTGACAAGTCTTTTTGTTCCGGGCAAGCCTAATCCTAGACTTTTTCCTGTACTATAGCCGTCTTTCATAGCCAATTCAATATCGGCTATTCCCGGACCCTTATCAATAAAAGTAACACGTACGCCATTCTCTCTTCCTTTACTGACAGATTCGATAATGACTTTTCCGCCTCCGCCATATTTGAGCAGATTACGCACAAGTTCGCTAGTGGCAGTAATGAGTTTGGTCTGATTTAAAATACTCATTCCAATCTTTACGCCATATTCTTTAACGCGATTGCGTAACGGCACAACATCCTGTTCTCTTACAATAAGGGATTCTTCTTTGTTATTCGTTATCGTCGTCATACTCCAGCTCTTCGTTATCGCTTGTGTGCATTCTTGAGCGAAGTAAATCCATTCCTCTTTCTACATTTAGGGCACTTAAGACCCCATTTAGAGAAAGCCCTAGTTCAACCAATGTTATCGCAACTGCAGGCTGCATTCCAACAACGACGGTTTGTGCATCAAGTATTTTTGACATAACAGCGATGTTTCCTAATATGCGTCCCATAAAAGAGTCTATAATAGAAACGGCTGAGATGTCAATCAAGACACCTTTTGAACTATGTTTGCTAATGGTGTTTATTAAGTCTGATTCAAGATTTTCTGCCAGCTGATCATATAAATCTACCTGTATGGTTACAAGCAGAAAATCTCCCATTTTTAGTATAGGAATTCTTTCCATAAAAAAAACTTATAATCTTTATTCTACAATTTTCTTTCTTTTTACAACAGCTAACTGAAGCATATCGAAAGCTGTTTGTAATGCACTCGCAAGAGATGCTTTTGTGGTAATGCCACTAAGGTCGATTCCTAAATGTACTACCGTTTGTGCAATTTCTGGTCGAATACCACTAATGATGCATTCTGCTCCCATTAAACGTGTTGCACTCACTGTTTTAATAAGGTGCTGTGCCACTAGAGAATCTACGGCAGGAACACCCGAAATATCCAAAATAGCGATAGAACTACCAGTATCCACAATCTGCTGTAAAAGACTCTCCATTACTACTTGTGTACGAGAGCTATCTAGTGTTCCAATAATTGGTAAAGCAACAATACCTTCCCAAACTGTTATTACAGGAGTTGAAATTTCGCTGATTTCATCTACTTGTCTTGATATAATGTCTTCTCTTCCTCGCATAAATGCTTCAAAAGTCATAATCGTCATGTCATCTAAGATTGCATTTAATTTTAGATTAGCATCATAAAGTGTTGCAGGATCTGTGATTAACTCAGATAATATTTTAGAGCAAGCTTCTTTAAAAGAAATTAGGTACTGTGCATTTTCTCTTGGCGAAAACCCGCGTTTACCTCTTGAAGAAGAAATTCCAACAATCAGATCTTGAACTTTTTCAAATTCGTGCGTATCATTATCATCTGACTTAGCTAATGCGTTTAAAAATAGTGAAGCAAATTCTTTTGACTCTTCTTCTTCCATTGCACCATCGCCAGATCCGCTTTCTAAAAGAATTTGAGACCATATCGCTAATAATTTGTTTTCGTGCTCTTTTAACACGCCTAGTAAGTTGTTCTGCATTTTGCTGTAATTTGGATTTTTCTCTATCAAATATATAAATTTATTTCATAAAAGAAGAAAAGAATTATTAAAATCAATAAGAAATGAAAAGATATTTTTTACTTTTTTAAATGCGCTTATTATCTGTTGATTAGATTAATATATTTCAAATTTTAATTTAAATAATGCTTGCAATTATTTTAGGTAATTTAAATAAGTAAATAAATTCATATAGTTTTATAGACTTAAGTCTCTTTTCTATTTATTAAAACAACTTCATTTCCAGCAATAGCATAAACGATATGGTCTGTTTCTGGTCTTAAAATAAATTTTCCGGTAAATTCGCCAAACGCAGGCAAAATCATTTGATTGGATTTGTGAAAAAAACAGCGCAATTTTAAACTTTGCATTCCCAAACCACGCAGGGTGATTCCCGGATGAATATGTCCCGAAAAATTAAAAAGATTTTCTTTTTCTGTCGGATGATGTGTAAACAAAAAATTGCCAATTTCTATGACTTGTAAAACAGAAATTCCAATTTGATGATAATGTTTTTCATCAATAATATCGTGATTTCCAGCAACAAGAATTAATTGGCTTTTGCATTTTGTAACCCAGTTTTCAAATAAATTCCATTCCGTATTTTTAGCGCTATGAAATAAGTCTCCGAGAAAAATCACTTTTTCAGGGCAAAAATGTTCAATAACGTCAGTTAATCTTTTAAAGTTTTCTGCAACAGCATTTTGCGGAATTGCTATTCCGTGTTTTCTAAAATGAGATACTTTGCCCAAATGGACATCAGAAATAATTAAAATGTTTTGATCTTCCCAAAAAACTGCTCCGCTTGGATGAAGCGTAAAAGTTTCGTTTAATATTTGAATTTTCATAAGTGGTTATTTCAGGTAAGAAGCAGTCATTTTCTGGATTCTTTCGGCTAAGGTTTCACTCGATAATTTTTCTCTTAATCGATCTGTAATAATTGGGAAACTAAATGGTGTTGGCTTTACACATTGTTTCCAAATAATACTCTGATTGGCAATTCTTTCTAAAGCTAAAATTAAACGTCCTTCTTCCAATTGATGCTCAAATGTTTCACGATAAGCTTGGTGCAATAATAGATTATCGGGCTCAAAATCCCTAAAAACTTCAAATAATAATTGAGAACCGCTTTGCAAATGTTTGGTTTTTACCATTTTTCCTGGAAATCCTGTAAAAACTAATCCTGAGATTACCGCAATATCTCTAAATTTTCTTCTTGCCATTTCAGTCGAATTTAAGCTTTTCTGCAAATCATGATGAACATATTCGGTTGAAAAGAGATTATTGTCTAAAACGGCTTCTATATCTATTTCCTGATCCGAAAGCAATTCAAAACCATAATCATTATAAGCCAGAGAAAAAGTGATCGATTGTAACAAACTAATTCTGAAGGCCAATAGACTTGCCAGCGCTTCATGTACAAAACGGCCTTCAAAAGGATAAAAAATGGCATGATAGCCTTCTCGTGTTTTGAAAGTTTCAATCAAGAATTCGTCGGAACTTGGCACAATAGATTCTTTTCGCTGTCTTTGAAATAAAGGGTGTAAAGCTTTTAATTCTGGCGAAAGATTATCGGTATTGGCACGATATAATTCTTTTCGAAGCAATTCGCTCATTTGAGAAGAAAGTGCTAAACGTCCGCCCATCCAACTCGCTATTTTTGATTCTTTCTTAGGACTTGCCTTTTTAACCAAAACCTGCATATTTCTGATTTTGAATAATTCGAGTTTTTTTCCTGCGAAAATGAAAGTGTCGCCTGGCTTCAGTTTCGAAATAAACCATTCTTCAATCGTTCCAATATAACCGCCGCTCAGAAATTTGACATTCATAACAGCGTCTCCCACAATAGTGCCAATCTGCATTCTGTGATGCATGGCAATCATTCGACTATTAATTTTATAACAGCCGTTTTCGTCGATTTCTACTTTTTTAAATTCGTCATAAGCATGTAGACTTTGACTACCTTGTGTAATAAAATTTAAAATCCAGTTCCAGTTTTCTGATGTAATCGTTTGATAGCTAAAAGTGCCTTGAATTTCTTTATAAATTTCGTTAGGATAAAATCCGTCAGAAACCGCTAAAGTATTGAGATATTGAACTAAAACATCCCAACTGTTTAAATACGGAACACGATCTTCAATTACACTGTTCTCAACCGCTTTTTTTAAAGCCGAAGCTTCTATAAGTTCGATAGCGTGTGTAGCCAAAAAATAAATAACACTTTCTTTTCCAGGCTGATGTCCGCTTCGTCCGGCGCGCTGCATGAAACGAGCCACGCCTTTTGGTCCGCCAACTTGAATAATTGATTCTACAGGAGCAAAGTCAACTCCCAAATCTAGACTCGAAGTACAGACTACTACTTTTAATTCCTCATTTCGAATAGCATTTTCAACCCAAAGACGAGTTTCTCGGTCAATGCTTCCGTGATGCATCGCCATCTCTCCAGCAAATTCAGGATATTTTTCGAGCAATCGCTGATACCAGATTTCACAAGCCGAACGAACGTTTGTAAAAATCAATGTAGTTTTACTGGATTTGATAATTTTTGCCGCTTCATCAATTAAGTGCAATCCCATATGTCCGCGCCACGGATACGTATCCATTTTTTCGGGAATAATAGAAACCACTTTTATTTTTTTATGAATAACTGCTTTAATCAAAACAGAATTATTGAAAGCTTCAGAATCTACGCCAAGCAAAACTTCTTGTGCTTGCTGTAAATTGCCAATTGTAGCAGAAATTCCCCAAATGCGTAAATTTTTAGCAATTGTCTTTAATCTAGATAATGCCAATTCGATTTGCACGCCACGTTTTGTTCCAAGCAATTCGTGCCATTCATCAATTACAATCGAGCTGCAATTTTTGAAAGTATTTGCATAACCTTTGGAAGCCAAAAGCAATTGCAGACTTTCTGGAGTAGTAATTAATAAATCGGGCATTTTGCCTTTTTGTTTGGCTCTTTCTGCCGAAGAAGTATCACCTGTACGAATTCCGACTGTCATTGGAATATCCAAATCATTAAGAACTCTTTCTGCCGCTTGTTTTATTTCGACAGATAAAGAGCGAAGCGGTGTAATCCAAATGGCTTTTAAACCAGTATTATGTTTTGTTTTATAATTCGGATTTTCTTTAATATAATTTAAAATGATCGGAAGCCAAAGCGCATAGGTTTTCCCACTTCCAGTTGGGGCATTCAATAAGCCATTTTTTCCTTGCAGAAAAGCGGTCCACGTCTGAGTCTGAAACGGAAAAGGTTTCCATCCCTGACTTTTAAACCAATTATTGGCGATCGTAAATAACTCTTCTCTATTCATTTTTTATTTTTTTGTTTTGCCACGAAGGCGCTAAGGCTCGAAGTTTTTTTAAATCTCGCAAAGTCGCTGAGTCGCAAAGTTTTTTTGTTCATTTTTGTCATCCTGAGCGGAGTCGAAGGACACGCAAGTGCTCTACAAAGATTGGCGATTTTGATTGTGGAGTTTCTAACCTGTCCTTCGACTTCGCTCAGGAGGACAAGCGTACTATGTGCATTCAAACCAAGTGAAACGCCTTTTTATCAGCACCACGAAAACTATGTCTCTATGTGTTTAAAAATCCCCTAAACAATCATATTCTTTAAATCCTCAATAGAATTAGCCTCTTCAATTTTTTTATCATGCCTCCATCTTAAAATTCTAGGAAATCGGGTAGCAACACCACTTTTATGTCTTTTAGAAAGTGCAATTCCTTCAAAACCAATTTCAAAAACCAATTTTGGAGTCACACTTCTTACGGGGCCAAATCTTTCTAATGTATTTTTTTTGATAAAATCGTCTACCATTCTGAATTCAGCATCTGTTAAACCAGAATACGCCTTCGCGAAAGTGACGAGCTCGCGTTCGTTATTTTCGTTTTCCTGCCAAAGCGCAAAAGTGTAATCAGTAAATAGATTAGATCGTCTTCCGTGGCCGCGCATGGCGTAGGTGAGGACTGCATCTATCGTTAAAGGTTCGATTTTCCATTTCCACCAATCGCCTTTTTTTCTTCCAACCAAAT
Source organism: Flavobacterium ustbae (assembly GCF_003946915.1). Classification (GTDB taxonomy): domain Bacteria; phylum Bacteroidota; class Bacteroidia; order Flavobacteriales; family Flavobacteriaceae; genus Flavobacterium; species Flavobacterium ustbae. Next base: position 4,528 of record NZ_RPOC01000022.1, on the reverse strand, counting down.
ACGGAGAATCTTTTCGTTTCAGCATTAAACCTTCGCTTTTCATTTCGCGAGATTTTAACCTTTCGTTTGCAATGTCTTCCCAAGTCGAAAAAGTAACCCTCTCAGAAAGCTGCAACGGAATATCTTTTCCTAATAGAGTGGTAAAAAGTTCTTCTAATAAATTACGACGTTCTTCGTAAGGAAGATTTCGAATATCATTTCCTTGCCATTCCAATAAATCGTAGGCTTTGATAATTACTGGCGTTTTCTTTAAAACAGAAGCAGAAACATTTTTTCGCCCAATTCTGGTTTGTAAATCATTAAAAGTGCCGATTTGATTTTCTATGAACGGAAGAATTTCACCGTCAATAACAGTTCCGTTTGGAATAATGCCTAGAAAAGAACTGAATTCGGGATATTTATCTGTTACTAACTCTTCACCACGGCTCCAGACATAAATTTCGTTGTCTCGAATTATGGTTTGCGAGCGTATGCCATCCCATTTATGTTCGGCGCTCCAATCTTCTGGATTTCCTAAATTTTCTAGTTCGCCTTCGATTGGATAAGCCAAATAAAAAGGATACGGTTTAGATAAATAATCGCTGCTTTTTTCGTCTAAAATTAATTCTTGAAACGTAACCGTATTCGGATTCCAGTCGCCCATTAATTTATAGGCCAGCGTGTCTTCATCAATATTTTCAGCTTTTGAAAGTGCTCTTGTCATCAGTTTCTGACTTAAACCAATTCTGAAACTGCCAGTGATTAATTTAGTGAAAACGAATCGTTCGTAATAATTCAAATTCAGCCAATTGGTCTGTAAATATTCTTTTTTCTCCGAATCTGTTTTCTTTTTCAAAGCAACTATTTCCTGCAAATATTCCGTCAGACTTTTATCGGAATGTTCTTTTGTGGTCGGAATAACAAGCGCAATGGTTTCGGCTAAATCGCCTACGATGTGATAGCTTTCTTCAAACAGCCAAAGCGGAATATTGGCGAGTTCGTTTGCCCATAAACGCAATAAAGTCGTATTAACTGGTCGGGGAGGGCGGCGATGCGAAAGTATAGCAATGGTCCAAACTTTGTCTTCATCGCTTGCTTTCAAGAAATAATTAGTCAGCGCATCAACTTTTACCGATGTTTTATTAGAACTATCTAAGGTTTTTATAAGTTCGGCAAAGTTTTTCATTTTGAGTTATGGGTTATGGGTTATTAGTTATGGGTTATTAGTTATGGGTTATTAGTTATGGGTTATTAGTTATGGGTTATTAGTTATGGGTTATTAGTTATGGGTTATTAGTTATGGGTTATTAGTTATGAGTTGTTAGTTGAATTCATAATTCATAATTTATTTTATAATTCATAATTCATCACTGTCATTCGTTTCTCCATCATATTGCGTGTGAGCTGTTCGGGCGTCGTAGCCTAATTCTCTGAGGTATCTGGAAAAAATATCCGAATATCCGTGGGTACAAATTACCTTTTCAGCGCCAGTTGCTTTTATGCTTTCTAATAATCCTGTCCAATCGCAGTGATCACTCAGCACAAAACCTCTGTCAACAGCTCGTCTGCGTCTTGCTCCGCGAAAAGCCATCCAGCCGCTTGCAGTTCCGGTTACAAATGGAGTCATCCTTCTAATCCAAGAACTTCCGTGTGCACTTGGAGGTGCAATGACAATATTACCCAACAAATCTTCTTTTTTAGTTTCGACAGTAACTCTGGTAGTCGGGGGCAATTCAATTTGCGGACGAACAATATTGGTCATGTTTTCAATCGCGCCATGCGTGTAGATTTGGCCAATACTTGGGTCAAGATATTTTAATAAGCGCTGTGCTTTTCCTAAAGAATAACCAAAAAGAACAGACGTTTTTCCTTCCGCACGATTTTCTGCCCACCAATTATTAATATCGGTCATTACATCGGTTTGCGGTTCCCATTTAAAAGCCGGAAGTCCAAAGGTGCATTCGGTTATAAAAGAATGGCATTTTACAACTTCATACGGAACTGAAATTCCGTCGTCTTCTGTTTTATAATCGCCAGTAAAAACCCAAATTTCGCCTTTATATTCCACTCTTATTTGAGCAGAACCAATAATATGTCCCGCAGGATGAAAAGAGAATTTTACTCCATTTATCGTAAAAGTTTCATTCCAGTTCTTGCCTGTAACATTTATTTCGCCAAGACGATATTTAATAATTGGAACATTGGAATAATGGGTGATATAATTTTCATGTCCCCATCGCGAGTGATCAGAGTGACCATGTGTAATAATTGCATTTTTGACTGGCCGCCATGGATCAAGATATACATCTGCTTGATGGCAGTAAATTCCTTTATCATTAAATTCTAGTAATGGCGGATTCATTCAATTAGATAATTAGAAAATTGGATAATGTGTCAATTTTTATGAGGTTGCTGCTATAATTAGATAGGCTATTAGTGATATGCTTAGTACAAATAGCATCATTGTAATAAAGGTAAGCATTGCGGTTGAATACTGATACCTTCCTGCTTTTAATAGTTTGATCGTGCGCGTGTAACGTAGATAAGACAACAAAATAGTTAATGCGCCAGCTATCAATAATCCAATTCCTAAGTAAATAGTGTAATTGCTATTTGGTGCAACAGTTTCGGCAATATATTTAGCAGGAAGCTGTTTTAGAAATAATGAAAATTTAACCGCTACAAATCCAAAAACCATTATTCCGATTCCAGTACGAATCCATGCTAATAAAGTTCTTTCATTAGACAAGTATTCGTTCATAATTTCCTGATCATTTTTTGGAGACATAGTAGTATGGCGATTTTTTAGTGTTCAAAATTTCTGTAAGGAGGACAATTATATTTATCATCTTCATGATCTAGATTATAGCTGTCATAAGGGTTTGTTTCATCATAGCTAGAAAAAGGAGTATTGTCTTCAGCCAGATTTAATCCGCTTTCTATGATTTCATAGGCATCATCAGAATCATAATCACATCTGTAATTTGTATCTGGATTTTGTCCCGAAGTAAATTCTTCATCCAATGCTTCATTTTCATGCGCAGTGTCAATGTGATCAGGTTTACTGCATTTAAAATCATTCATGTTTGCGGTGTATCGGCTGTTGGCATCTTTTTTCATGGCTACTTTTTTTAATTAGTAATTCTTTAAAAAAAATCTATATACAAATTTGAAAATTAGACGCTTAAAAAAATTATAGGATTTACTTTTAATCTTACATGATTCATTTATGAGGCTTATTTACGGTACTATTTATTTTATAAAACAGAAATATAATTCTGTAAAATAAGCACTTAAGTATTTTGCAACTTTGGCATATTAATAATTTAAAAAATTATAACATTATGGAAACTTCAAGAAAAGATTCGAAATCTGGAATGAAAGATTCTGGAAAAACTCAAAAATCAACCACTGGTTCTAGAGGAAAAGGCGCTACAAAATCTAACGATTCAAAAGGTAGAGCAAATCATTAATTATTTTTAGTTTATAAAAGAAACTAAATAATAAAAGCGTGCTGTTTAAATGTAGACAGCACGCTTTTAGGTTTTAATAATAAGAAAGTTTATTTTAAAACTTCTTGAATTGTTTTTACAAAAGTTTCAATAGGCTGCGCACCCGAAACTGCATATTTACGATCAAATACAAAGAAAGGAACACCTTGAACGCCAATTTCGGCTGCTTCTTTAATATCTGCCTGAACTTCTTTAATAAACAGATTTTCGCTTTCTAAAACTTCTCTAATTTCGTTTTCTTCTAAACCAGCTTGAACTCCTAATTTAATTAAAGTTGGACCATCGTTTAAATCTTGTCCGTCAGTAAAATAAGCCTTAAAGAAAATTTCCTCCATTCGATCGCCCATATTCTTAGTTTTCGCCAATTGAATGATTCTATGTGCATTTAAAGAATTCGAGATAACGGCTTTGTCAAAATTATAATCTAAACCAACGCTTTTAGCTCGTTCTGCAACGTTTTTATGTATTTCTTTAGATTGTTCAACCGATATGCCTTTTCTTTCTGCTAAGAATGTATAAACGTCTGTGTCTGGCTGTGAAGTGATCGTTGGATCAAGCTGAAAGCTTTTCCATTCAATTTCAAATTCATCATTAGGAAATACCGCAAGCGCAGTTTCCAATTGTCTTTTTCCGATATAACAAAACGGACACATGATGTCCGACCAAATTTCTATTTTCATATTGTAAAGATAAGAATTTTGTTTGTTTTGTTTCAGGTTTCAAGTTTCATGTTCTTAGCTTGTGTGTTTTTAACCGCAAAGCACGCAAGGATTTTTATTTTCTATTAGAAACATAGCCCACGGTTTCAACCGTGGGAACGTTTTAATAATCACAAATATCCTTAGCAATTTATAAAATCTGCCTACCCACGGTTGAAACCGTGGGCTATGTTAGACATTGATTGTGTAAAAAAACAACTTTGCGAACTCCTATGTTTGCATAGTTATAAAATCAATCTTTCAAATACCTATATTTGGATATAATAAAGTGAAAAGGATGAGAGTCGATTCGCGGCTAAATGACTCATGAAGTACATT
>NZ_RPOC01000021.1 GCF_003946915.1 Flavobacterium ustbae | reverse complement strand
ATAATAATGAAAGGATAAAACTAAATTTAAAAGGAATGAGCCCGATACAATATCGAGCTCATTATTATAAAAATTAATTATAAATTTGTCTAAACTTTTGGGTGCAGTCTACAGTGGCTTCGGGAGAATTTGGGATTTCAAATTATTTTAATTTAAAGAAAATTTAGATTTTCTTCATTTGTTCTTTCATCATAGAGATTTGCTCTTTTAGCATGCCCTGTTTGTCTAATTTCTTAGCTTCGTTAAGTAAGTTTGTCGCTTCTAGTTTTCTGCGGCGTGACATCGCTACTCCGGCAAGGTTCAATTTGGCTACAGCCAGATCCATATCCATTGATAGTCCCAGTTCGATTGCTTTTTTGAAATGTTTCTCAGCCTGGTTAATGTTGGTTTGAGATAACATGATGCCTTGCAGATAATTTAAATATCCTTGTTGTTTTCTTACTAATGCGCCTTCTGGATTTTTAATGTATGATAGCCATTTTTTAGCGCCTTCAAAATCTTGTTTTCTTAATTTAAGGAAGGCTAAAAGGATAAATTCGTTTTTGAAATAAAGAAAAACTGGAATAGCAGTCAATAATATAAGGAAGATTCCGTTTCCGATATTACTTTCTGTAAATTGCCAGATGCCAGCAACTACAAGAAGTGCGGCCAAAATAAGTTTAATATTTTTGTGAAACATAATTAATGTAAATTTGTGGGTGCAAAGATAGTAAAATCAATTAAAAATATTTTTATAAAAGTGCTTGCCAGAAAAAAAAGTCTTTGTATATTTGCACTCGGTTTTTGAACAACGATATCCAAAACCAATAAAGAGTTAATTAGATACCATTTTTAAAGATACAAAGCAATGAGCAAAAGAACATTTCAACCATCGAAAAGAAAAAGAAGAAATAAGCACGGATTTATGGACAGAATGGCTTCTGCGAATGGAAGAAAAGTTCTAGCGCGTAGAAGAGCAAAAGGAAGACATAAATTAACTGTTTCTAGCGAACCTAGACACAAAAAATAATGTTTGTATAAACATACATAAGGCGATTACTTTTTTAGTATCGCCTTTTTTTATACCTTGTCGGTAAAAAATCTCTCAACTTTCTAGTTTATAATGCACTAGAAAAGTTTTTTTAAATCGTAAACAACTACACAATACATACAAAATGCCTAAAGACACATCAATAAAATCCGTTTTAATTATAGGTTCAGGACCTATCGTTATTGGCCAAGCTTGCGAATTTGACTATGCAGGATCTCAATCTGCGCGTTCTATTCGTGAAGAAGGAATTGAAGTTATCTTGATAAACTCAAATCCAGCGACTATTATGACCGACCCTTCTATGGCCGATCATATTTATTTGAAACCATTAACTACAAAATCGATTATTGAAATTCTTAAGGAACATCCACAAATTGATGCTGTTTTACCAACAATGGGAGGACAAACGGCCTTGAACTTGTGTTTGGAAGCTGAAGAAAAAGGAATCTGGCAGGATTTCGGAGTAAGATTGATCGGTGTTGATGTTAACGCCATTAATATTACAGAAGACAGAGAGCAGTTTAAACAGCTTTTAGAAAAAATCAATGTGCCAACTGCACCTGCCAAAACAGCTACTTCTTACTTAGAAGGAAAAGAAATTGCGCAGGAATTTGGTTTCCCACTTGTAATTCGTCCTTCGTTTACATTGGGAGGAACTGGAGCAGCTGTGGTGTACAAAAAAGAAGATTTTGATGAGCTTTTAACTCGTGGACTTGAAGCTTCTCCAATTCACGAAGTTTTGATTGATAAAGCTTTAATGGGCTGGAAAGAATACGAACTAGAGCTTTTAAGAGATAAAAATGACAACGTTGTTATTATCTGTTCGATCGAAAATATGGATCCAATGGGAATTCATACTGGAGATTCGATTACAGTAGCACCAGCAATGACATTATCTGATACCACTTTCCAAAAATTACGTGACTACGCTATTTTAATGATGCGTAGTATCGGAAACTTTGCAGGAGGTTGTAACGTACAATTTGCAGTTTCGCCAGACGAAAAAGAAGATATCGTAGCGATTGAGATTAACCCTCGTGTATCTCGTTCTTCTGCTTTAGCATCAAAAGCTACAGGTTACCCAATTGCTAAAATCGCTTCGAAATTGGCTTTAGGATATAACTTAGATGAATTGCAAAACCAAATTACAAAATCGACTTCGGCTCTTTTTGAACCGACTTTAGATTATGTAATCGTAAAAATACCACGTTGGAACTTCGACAAATTTGAAGGTTCAGACAGAACTTTAGGTCTTCAGATGAAATCTGTAGGTGAGGTTATGGGAATCGGACGTTCTTTTCAAGAAGCGCTTCACAAAGCAACTCAATCTTTAGAAATTAAAAGAAATGGTTTAGGAGCTGACGGAAAAGGATATAAAGATTACGAGCAGATTATCGAGAAACTGACTTACGCAAGCTGGGATCGCGTTTTTGTAATCTACGATGCCATCGCAATGGGAATTCCGTTGAGTACAATCCACGAAATTACAAGAATCGATATGTGGTTCTTGAAACAATATGAGGAGCTTTATACTTTAGAAAAAGAAATTTCGAACTATAAAGTGACAGATCTTCCAAAAGAATTATTGCTAGAAGCAAAACAAAAAGGTTTTGCAGACAGACAATTGGCGCACATGATGAATTGTTTAGAAAGTGAAGTGCACACTTTACGTATGGAACAAAAAATCAACCGTGTGTTTAAATTGGTAGATACTTGTGCAGCTGAGTTTAAAGCGCAGACTCCTTATTACTACTCAACTTTTGAAGCTGAAATCGAAAAAGCCAACGGAGAGCGTTTTGTAGACAACGAAAGCATTGTAACAGACAAAAAGAAAGTAATTGTTTTAGGTTCTGGACCAAACAGAATTGGGCAAGGAATCGAGTTTGATTACTCTTGTGTACACGGAGTTTTAGCAGCAAAAGAATGCGGATACGAAACGATCATGATTAACTGTAATCCTGAAACGGTTTCAACTGACTTTGATACGGCTGATAAATTATACTTCGAACCGGTTTTCTGGGAACATATTTATGATATCATCCAACACGAAAAACCAGAAGGTGTTATCGTTCAGCTAGGCGGACAAACAGCTTTGAAATTGGCTGATAAATTGTCTAAATACGGAGTGAAAATCATCGGAACTAGTTTTGACGCGCTTGACTTGGCAGAAGACAGAGGACGTTTCTCTGACTTGTTGACGGAGTTAAATATTCCTTTCCCAAGATTCGGAATTGCAGAAACAGCTGACGAAGCTTCAAAATTAGCAGATACATTAGATTTTCCACTTTTAATTCGTCCTTCTTATGTATTAGGAGGTCAGGGAATGAAAATTGTAATCAACAAAAAAGAATTAGAAGAGCACGTAATCGATTTGTTGAAAGCTATTCCAGGAAACAAATTATTACTAGATCACTACCTAGCTGGAGCAATCGAAGCTGAGGCTGATGCCATTTGTGATGCTGATGGAAATGTTTACATCATCGGAATTATGGAGCACATCGAGCCTTGTGGAGTTCACTCCGGAGATAGTAACGCGACATTGCCTCCTTTTAACTTAGGAGAATTTGTAATGCAGCAAATTAAAGATCATACACATAAAATTGCTAGAGCTTTAAAAACGGTTGGTTTAATCAATATCCAGTTTGCGATTAAAGACGATACGGTTTACATTATCGAGGCAAATCCTAGAGCATCGAGAACGGTTCCGTTCATTGCAAAAGCTTACGGAGAGCCTTATGTAAACTACGCTACAAAAGTAATGTTAGGCCACAATAAAGTAACCGATTTTGATTTCAATCCGCAATTAAACGGATACGCAATTAAACAACCAGTTTTCTCTTTCAGCAAATTCCCGAATGTAAACAAAGCGTTAGGGCCAGAAATGAAATCGACTGGAGAAAGCATCTTATTTATTGATGACTTAAAAGACGATCAATTCTACGAATTGTATTCTAGAAGAAAAATGTATTTGAGTAAATAAGCTCTCAGATTCTATTAAAAAAGAAAGCTCCAATGAAAATTGGAGCTTTCTTTTTTAATAATGTTTTTATCAAATATTTTTACCTATTGAGGTAAGGCTGCTGTTCTCAATCTAAATGTTATTTATATTTTTATAATATTGAAGGTTTTGTTCATGTCGCTCAACCCCAGGATAGTCGGCTATTAGTTTTTCTGTACACTTTTGGCCTTCTTCAAAAAAAAGAAGATAATAGGCATGAACACTTATAATTTCGACAGGGCCATTTCCATTGGCATAACTATCAATAAATAAGATGTCGTCTTTTGTATCATTTAGTTTAAGTGCTAGCGATGCATACATATAGGCTCTGGCATGATCATTTTTTTTATGATAAAAAAGAGCCAATTGATAAATAGGCTCAGCCCGCCATGGGCGCTCTTCAAAAGCTTGCAATAAAATATCTTCGGCCTCATTTATAGCATCTAAGTTTAATAAGCACAAACCCCATTTGTATTTTGCAAACCAACGTTCTTCGCTCCAGCCATTTGCCTCATATCTGGCTTGATAATATTGCTTTGCGGCGGTATAATTACCTATATCAAAATAAGAATTGGCTAGATAAAACAGGTATCTTTGGTTTCCCGGTTCTTGCTCCAAAGCTTCGGTTAAAAGTTTGATATCCCTTTCATATTTATCGGTTTTAGCTCCTCCATCTCCAATGTCAAAAATTTGTAAGGAATCTAAAATAGTACTCGCGATCCCTTTTGTTTCTAAATATTCATGTGTTGGACAAACATATTTCATTTCTACATCTGCACGAACAAGACGAGTATTATAATATTCCAGTCCACCCGCAGTAAATTGTTTTATTCTATAAGAGGGACAGTTTAGCGGGCTTTTAAAAAATGACGAATCTACTTTAAGCTGCATATCAGCATCTAAAAAAAGTAAATACCAATCTTTTAGTAGATTATCGTTTTCAATTATAAATTCTTTTGCATGGAATATTGCATTTGTTCTGTTTGTTCCAAAATTCACCCAAGAATCTTTGACGACTCTATGAGGAATATTTTTAGAACTGGCCCAGTTTTCTATAATTGCAATTGTTTGATCTGTAGAACCTGTGTCACAAATTAGTAAGGCATCAATAATGTCTGTTACGGAGTCAAGAAGTCTGGTTATGATTTTCCCTTCATTTTTAACGATCATGTTCAATAAAATTTGTGCCATGTTTAAAAAGTATAAAAAGTTATAAACGCGTATTACATATGAAAAAGGATCTGTTTTAATTGAGTTTTTGAATTATAAAACCTTGAAAATGTTCTTGTTATGTAAATATAGTAAAAAAAGTATAAAATGTTTTTGTGCTTAAAATAAGACAGATTTCTATTTTAGTATACAATTTTAATCTTTTAAAAACCTTAAAAAAGAAGGAAATAAGCTTCAAAATGATAATTTATTTATTGATATTTGTAAGATTATTATTCAAATACTTTTATTATGATAAATCGATACAAAATGAGATTGTTAGGAGCTTTATGTCTTGTAATCTTTTCAGTAAGTTGCTCTATAGATCATAATAAAGAAATGGAGGAAAAAGGAAACAATGAAGAACAATATAATGAAGAAATAAATCTGCTTAAAAATTATCTTTCTCTAAGTATGCAGATTGATACAAAAAAAATCATATATGATTCAAGGACAGGGAATTTTATCATTGACGGAGATGTATTGATGCCGTTAGAAGAGGCTAGAGATCATTATAATCATGCGGGTTCCATTATTGGTAAAGTGAATCAAAGAGGCGATAATCATGTTGTATCTCCACCAGTTGCAAAAATTTATGTTTCTCCAGAAGTTTCAGCAGAATGGCGAAAGGCATTGGAAGAAGCAATAAAGCACTGGAATACTATAAATGCAAGTATTTCAATGAGTGTTGTCAGCGAATTATCTTCTTCAAACATGAATGTGAGATATAGCAATTATGACGAAAATTCAAAAATAAGAGCCTATGCCGCTTCTCCAAACTATTTAGGCCAGCCGGGAAAATTTATATCCATCAATCCTTATTATAATTATCTGCTTCCTGATGTAAAAGTAGAAGTGATGGTGCACGAACTGGGACATAATTTTGGACTCAATCACACGAACGAAAAAGCTGGCCCTCAAATACCTTGTACGCCTTTGGATGATGAAACCTCTGTTATGCAGACGTATAGCATTAAAGCTTGGAAAGGATTTACTTATTATGATGTTGTGGCAATAAGTACTTTATATCCTATGGCTGTAGGGACGAAGAAAATATATCGGTTTAAAAAAAATCAATCTTATTTTTACACTACTAATCCATGCGAAATAGATCCGCAATATAGCGGTTATGTTTTTGATGGAGATGCGGGATATGTCTATTCTTCTCCATTGCCGGGAACTGTTCCATTGTATCGATCTGTTAACGGATCATCTGTTAAAGACCATAAATTAAGTATTGAACAAACTTCTGTTAACGATGTTGTTATAGGGTATCTTTATTCTTCGCAACATGCAGGAACTACGGCACTTTTTCGCTATGTTTCCAGTTATGAATATTTTCCTTCTGGTCAGCATTATCTTTTTACCACTGTTTTTGATGAAGAATATCCAATTTCGTTTCCAATAGGTTATGTTTACAATAATATCATTTATGATTACAAAAAAAATGATATAGAATTATAAAATGCTAGATTGTTAAAAAGGGTGTTTTTATAATAGCAAAAAAGCTCCGTAAAGGGAGCTTTCTTAAGTTTAAAAAGTAAGATATTATTTTTTTATTAATTGTTCTAAAGGCTTTAGCTGTTCCATATCAATTTTAGATTGCTGTAAAACAGACATTAAAGTCATAATATTATTCGGATTCATATCTTTTCCTAGAACGCGTACCACTGCAAAACCGTTTTCTTTTTTATTGGCAAAAATTACAAATTCGTTAATATGATCGTCGCTGCCTACATAACTTACAGAAGCGCCGTCTTTACCAGAGCCAATTTTCATTAGTTCCTGATATTTTGGATCTTTTAAAATAGCTTTTACTTTCGTTCTTTCTGTTTCAAATTGAGCCTGATTTTGGTCATTTGCTTTAAAAGCGATTATATTCATTTTTTCAAAAGAATTAACAGCTTCGGTTTGTTCGGCAGAAAGTTTTGTTTTTTCAAGATTCAAAATGCTCGGTGAAATATCCAATGCGATAAAATCTTTGTTTTCTGTGTTTTCAACAAAGTACTTTTGCAAAGTCGGTTCAGAATTACAGCTTGCCAAACTTAGCAAAGCCATAAGGGCTATGGAGAAGATTTTTGTTTTCATATTATTTTTTGCCTTTAGACGCTTTCTTTAAGTCAGAACCTCCAGGAAGCTGCATTTTGTCTGTTAAAACAGAAATTTCGTTGATGTCAAAATTACCAGTTAAAGATAATAAAACGGTATCATCATTTTTAGATCCTCCTTCTACATACATCAAAAGTTCTTTTATCTGAGTATCTGTAGTACCAGATTTTACCATTATTTTGACATTTTTACCGCTGTCATTAATACGCATTAGCTCTTCTAAACCTGCAGTTTTTACATATTTATCTGCAGTAGCTTTCATATCGGCTTCAATTTTAGGATTTTTAGTTGTAAATACTTTTAAATAATCCAGTTTTTTGATCAACTTAATATATTGCTGCGTTTCTTTATCAGAAGCATCTACTTTGACTTTACTCATTAAATCGAACATTTTTTTATTGACAATAACTGAGGTTACATCATCTTGCCCATCAAATTTATCAAAGGCATTTTGCGCATAAAAGAATTGCGTAACAAATGTAAATACTAGCGTTAAAATGAATGTTTTGCCCATATTGTTTTTTCTGTATTGTTGAATTGTTGATTTCATTTTTGATTGATTTTTATTGTTTAAAAATTTTGTTTTTTGATTTTTCATACTCGTTAATATATTGTACACTTTCTATGCCCACATTAACATTGCTTGATAATAATGCCAAAGCTTTTTGTGTTGCTTTTAGCGCTTTCTCAGGATCGTCATAAGTTCCTAGTTCGGTTTGCGAAGCCACTGCAGTGTTTGTTTTGTTGCTTTCGCTAACATAAAAATAGGTTCCAATTCCGAGCAAAATCACAGCCGAAGCCGCAATAGATAACCACGCCACATTTTGTTTCTTAGTTTGTAGTGGAATTTCTTGCGTCGATTTCTGTTCTTTTGCTTGAGAGAAATACCCAAACATAGGTTTGTACTGCTCCAAATGCTGCGCAACATTTGATGAAGAAAAGTATTCTTTTAATTGATTTTCTTCGGCAATGGTAGTTTCTCCCTGAAAGTATTTTTCTAATAGATTGTCTATATTATTTAGTTCCATAAAGGTGTGTATTTGTCATTGATTCTCTAATTTTTTTTCTCGCTCTAGAAAGGGCAACCCGTATTGCCGTTTCGTTCATATTGACAATTTTCGCTATTTCGTCAAATTCATATTGTTCTACGTCCCGAAGCTGTATTATCAACTGCATTTGTTCAGGCAGGTCATTTATAATTTTTTCAACCCATTCTAAAGTGTTTTCATCTTCCAGTCTTTTATCCAGTTGTGGCTGTCTATCAGTAAAATTATTATGAACAATCTGGAGATTGCTGGCTCTTTTTGATTTTAACTGATCCAGACAATAATTTTTGGTCATTGTCATAGCCAATGCTTCAACACTATTATAAGCGTCCAGACTTTCTTTTTTGTTCCATAACTTCACCATAACTTCCTGTGTGGCATCTTCAGCCTCTTCTGTACTGGTAAGCAATCTTTTTGCCAGACGAAAAACTTTGTCTTTAAAAGGATTAATTAGTTCTATAAATACAACTTGGTTCATTAATCGGTTGGTTATTGGTTGGTTTATATAGTCAAGACGAAGCGCAATTCTATTTGTTACAGCAAAAAACAAATATTTTTTTAATGTAAAAAAAATCACTGCTTTTTTTAAGGAGCTAAAGCTAAAGGTACTACATTTACAAAAATACCACTAAGATATTAATTGATATGAAAACACCTCTAAAGAGTATTCTCTTACTCCTTTTGTTTGCGTTTATTTTACAGTCTTGCGAAGATAATGATGACGCTGCATCTCCTGCAGATACACAAGTTAACAGTTTTATATGGAAAGGCTTAAATCAAGTTTATTTATGGCAGGCCGATGTTCCTAATTTAGCCGACACTAGATTTGCAACAGAAAATGATTTAAATAATTTTTTAAGAGGGTATTCTCAGCCCGAAGATTTGTTTGAAGATTTATTGTACAAGCCAGTAAGTAAATATCCTAATGATGCAATTGATCGTTTCAGTTGGATTGTAGACGATTATACAGTTCTTGAACAGGAATTAAGCGGTGTTACAAAAAATAATGGTGTCGATTTTAGATTAAGCCGCGTTGCTTCTGGATCAAATGATGTAGTGGGTTACGTGCGATACATTTTACCAAATTCTGATGCTTCTACCAAAGCAATTAAACGCGGCGATTTGTTTACGAGTGTAAATGGAGTGAAGCTTACCGTTTCTAATTATCAAGAATTATTATTAAATCAGGATAGTTATACGCTAAACTTGGCAGATTTTAATGAAAACGGATATGTTTTGAATGGAAGATCGGTTGCTTTAACCAAATCTGTTTTAGAAGAAAATCCTATTTTGATTAATAAAGTAATTACTTCTGGAAGCCATAAAATTGGTTATTTAATGTATAATGGGTTTTATCCGGGATATGATGACAAACTAAATCAAGCATTTGGCGAGTTGAAATCGCAGGGAGTAACAGATTTAGTTTTAGATCTTCGTTATAATGGAGGAGGAGCTATTACGTCTTCAATCAGACTTTCTAGTATGATTACGGGGCAGTTTGATAATCAGGTTTTTGCTAAAACACAATTTAACACAAAACTGATGAAAGACTTTACGGCCGATGATTTAGAAGATTTGAATTACAGGTTTGTTAATAATATTGATGGTAAAGTGCTGAACAGTTTAAATTTAAGTACCGTTTATATCCTTACTACAGAGAGTACAGCTTCTGCGAGCGAACTGGTTATTAATGGATTAAAGCCTTATATTAATGTAGTTCAGATTGGAGAAACAACTACTGGTAAAAATGTGGGTTCGTATACGATTTATGATTCTGAGACGCTTTTTACTAAAAAAGGAATAAATCCAAATCATAAATATGCAATGCAGCCTTTGATTTTAAAAATTTCAAATTCTGCAGGTTTTGGAGATTATACTCAAGGTTTGCAGCCTACTTATCAGCAAACAGAATATATAGATACTTTTGGTGTTTTAGGAGAAGCTTCTGAGCCTTTGCTTAATTTGGCTATTTCAAAAATTACAGGATCTGCAGCCAAAAGAACTCTTAATTCTGGACCAGAACTTCCTTATTTGACAGATTCGAAAATACTTAACGGATTAAGACACGGAATGTATTTTCAAACCGCTCCTCCGGTAAATGGTTTAAAATAAAATAAAATTCCAATATTCAAATTCCAAATTCCAAATTCCAAATTCCAATTTTACATTCATCCAATTTTTGGAATTTGGAATTTGAATATTGGAGTTTAAACTTGGATTTTATTGAAAAATAGAAAGGGCTTTCAGAAATGAAAGCCCTTTTCGTAAAAAAACAAAAACTATTCTAAGGATAAAATTAATCGTTAAAGTAGAACCCATTTGCACCTACACCTACAGTTAATTCTTTTTGCAGAACTCCTGATAGATTGTAGATATAAGCTTTACTATCTTTATTAAATGCTGCATCAGCAATATAAATACGGTTGTTTTCTACTGCAAAACCGTAAATATTAGTAGCTGGTGTATTTACAATTGCTGTAGTAGAAGGAGTTGTTGCATTGATGTCCATAGCATAAACAGCACTTCCAGCAGTATAATAAATTTTATTGTCTTCAATATCCATACCGCGCGTTCCAGCTAAACTTTCTGGGAATGGTATTCTAGAGACAGATTTATCTGATATTTTTACTTTTACAATTTCTCCTGATCCTGTATAAGGAGCTTTTAGAATAAATAATGTGCCATTTTCTTCTTCGATAGAATCTCCTCTAAGACCAATTTCAACTGTTTCAACTGCTTTTGTAGCAATGTTTACAATCAATAATTTAGTACTGCTGTTAGGTTCTGTAATGTATAATTTGCCATCTTCTAAGATTAATCTGTTTGCAGTTGCATTTAGGTCAATTTTAGATTCTACAGTATTAGTAGCCAAATTGATTACAGCAACATAATCATCAGTATCTCCAGTTTCAGGATTGATATAAGAATAGGTATTTGCATTTGTTACATACGCTTTTCCATCTTTTGTAACACCATATCTAGGATTTGCAAGACCAGAATCAATCTTTGCGATTAACTTAAACGTATAACGATTTACAACAGTAATTACATTTGATCCTCCCGCAATAATATAGGCTCTGTCTCCGTCAAAAAAGATATTCTGAACAAAATTCCCAAGTACATCAGATCCATTTTCTGCTTTATAAGCATCTTTTGTAAAAATGCTGAAATCATCACTAGAAAAGGATACCGTTCCAGCATCTGTAGATCCTTCATTTAAAATGAAAAAACCATTGGCGTAAGCACCTTTCGGAGAATCGTCATCATCGCTTGAACAAGAAACGAATAACGAAATGCTCAAAGCTATTAAAAGTAATTTACTAAATTTCATATATTAAAATTTTAAGGTTAAATACAAATTGAAATTGCGACCAGGCATTGGTCTGTTTTCTAAGCTTTCGTAATCCTTATTCAAAAGATTTAAAACTTGAAAACCTATTTTAAATGAATCCAAAAACTTAAGATCATAATCGATTCCGATATTTGAGATCGTATAATCATTAATAATTTCATCAGGATTATTGTCGGCTCTTGTATAAACAAATCCATTATAAAGAATTTGATAGTAAGCGCTTATTTTATTTCTAGAATAAGATATTGCTCCTGTAGCTTTATGAAAAGGAACAAAAAAGATCTGATTTTTCGTTTCTTCATCTTGAGAAACTGTATAAGCATAAGTTGCATTTAAGGCAAAAATGTTTTTGCCATAACTTTTTTTCCAACCCAATAAAGTCTCTGTTCCGTAGCTGTTTACTTTGTCTTGGTTCTGCGGAGTCCAAATGCCGTCTGAACCAGGAACCCACTGCAACATATCGGTAATTTTCATGTAATAAAAGTTCTGTGTCCAAGTCAGGTTTTTGAATGTGAAAACATTGCCAATTTCGCCTTGGTAAGAACTTTCAGGTTTTAGATCAGGATTGCCTCCTTGATCCCAATACAAATCGTTGTATGTCGGAATCCTGAAATTTTTAGAAATATTAAGTTTTAAATTGTACCAACTGTTGAATTTGTACGAAGATCCTATATTGAATAAAACAGGCGATTTGTAATTGTTGGTAAATTCTTTTCTGATTCCGAATTCGTTCTTCCAGTCAGCGCCAATATTTTGTCTGATCAATAAAGCTGCAGAACTTATTTCTCGAACGTGACTTCCAAAACTGGTTCCGTAACCGTTTGTTCGACTGTAATCTGCAATTCCGTTTATGTGTGTTGATTTGAATAAATGATAATCGATATCCAGCTTTGTTATCAAATTTTCGGTTTTTCCGTAGGTAAAATATTTTGAAGCATTGTCAGCAAAATATTGGTAGTTTTCGAAAATATAAGCGGTTTTGAAATTGGTTTTCAGTTTTCCGAAAGTTCCATCATATTCCAATAAGTTTCGATTAAAACCATTTACATATTTACTTTTCGTTTCAGATTCTGTCACCAAAGAAGTATTGCGATCGGTGTTGGAAGTCTGGCTGTAAAGTTTTAAAATATGATTTTCGTCGAATTTATATCCCGCATTGGCGCTTAAAGTAATAATATCATATTGCCCGTTTTGGTTCCAGCGCTGTTCGCCTCTCCACGTATAACGATTTAAATATTTATAGTCGTTTGTCGAACTGTTTTTCGAAAGTCCGATTTGAGCGCTCCATTTTTTGTTGGAAATAGAAGTTTTATAATTAATCCCAATTGTATTAAAACTACCGTAATCAAGTCTTAAATTATTCTCAAAACGATTAAAAAATAACAAATCGTTATTTAAATGCACTGTTCCTCCAACGGCACCGCTTCCGTAAATCACACTTCCACCGCCCGCTTTTACACTTATCGAATTATAATCGGAACCCGAAATTGTATTAAAATCTGTACTTCCGTTCATCTGAGAATTAATATTTATTCCGTTCCAAATAACAGCTGTCTGAGAAGAAGTTGTTCCTCTAAAAGAAACTGTAGAAAGCATTCCGCGTCCGTATTCTTTAAAATATAAAGTCGAATTAAAGTTTAATAAATCGGTTAGAAGCGCTTCATTTTTATTGATTACAGAATCGTTTAATTTTAAAACAGACTGCGAAACGGAGTAGTTTTTTAAATTTTTGTCTGAAACAAAAACTTCTTTAAGGCTGGTAATAGAATCGCTTTGCGCCGAAATAATCTGGCACATTACAAATAATAAAAAAGTAAAAAGTCTATTTATAGTCATAATTTCTTCACTCTTTTTCCCGAGAGCTCGATAATTGTTACAAAGGCAGGTCTCCTGGCTTGCGTCTTGCTGTTTACCTTCCCATTCGCCGCGGCGGACAGTGGTTTGTAGTTTACAGCAAGCATTCGTTTTGAACTTAGCTTACAGTTGCGGGTACAGCTCAAGAATTTACTTGATTCCCTTTTAATGTGTTTTAAAATTAGAACACAACCTTAATTGGCTGCAAAGATAAAGTTAAAAATAGTGAATATTCAAATTTCTTTTAGGTTTCATAAAAAATTATAAATTATTTGCGCTAAAAATCAATTTTTATAACCTCTCCGAAATCGACTTTATTATTAAAAGCGTCTTTTAGCGGAAGCGAAGTTTGATGGCATAAAATGCTTCTTATAATTCCGGCGTGTGCAACAATAATGGCTGGCTGGTTTATTCCTGAAATTTTTTCAGATAAAAATTCTCCAACTCTTTCGTGCAATTCGATAAAAGATTCCCCATTTGAAACTTTGATATTCACAAAATCTTCCATCCACGGATTGAGTTCTTCGGGCGGAATTTCATTCCAAGTTTTCAATTCCCAATCGCCAAAGTTCATTTCCTTTAAGCGTTCGTCTTCCTGATAAGAAATGGCTTTAATGTTCTCTTGAATGTGTTTTGCTAAAACAGCACAACGCTTTAACGGACTAGAAAAAACAAGCGCTTCTGAAGGTAATTCTGAAATAATTCTACAGAAGATTTCATCGAAAGGCTCAGCAATATTGACATCAGATTGTCCGTAGCAAATACCTTTTTCGCAGATTGTTTCGGTATGACGAACTAGATAAATTTCCATAAAAATAAAATGCTTAAGTAAAATATGACTTCACAAACTTGTTGTGTGGCGCCAAGACAATCTCCTGTATAACCATCTATCCATTTTTGAAAATAATGGGCTAAAAAATATCTTGCTGCAAAAACAGGAATTATGACTAAAAGAAATTTTAAATCAAAATAAGAAAATACAATTAACGGAAGTAAACCGAAAAAGAAAGAACCAAAAACTTCTTTCCAAGTAGATTGTTTGGCAATTGGTTTGCTTTTGCTGGAAGCATCTTCACGAGAATATTCATGCGTAAAAATAATGCTAATTGCCGCCAGACGACTTAAAGAATGAGCAGAAATAAATAAAAGAAAAATTTTAAAAACTGCCATCGAATCATAAACTTGAAAGAGCAAAATAGATTCTGAAAGCAATTTGAATTTTAATAAAAAAAGCAAAACCAATCCGATGGCTCCGTAAGCGCCAATGGCACTGTCTTTCATAATCATTAAGATTTTTTCCTTCGTCCATCCGCCGCCAAAGCCATCGCAGACATCGGCAAATCCATCTTCGTGAAAAGCGCCCGTTGTTAAAATAGAAGCAATGATTGCTACTATTACAGCTGCCTCTGTAGATAAAAATAAGGCAAATAGGGAATAAGCTAAAAATGAAATACTCCCAACAATCCATCCAATAAAAGGAAAATATCTTGTGGCTTTATTTAAATAATCGGGATGATGCGTAATGTTTTTTGGACATGGAATTCTGGTGTAAAACATTAAACAGGTAAAGAAAATATGTAGTTCTTTTTTCATTTCATTATGATTAATTCAATCAGTTTTGTCATTCTGAGGAACGAAGAATCGCACTAGGAACTCCACAAAGTTTAGCTTCAATCTTTGTCGATTTGCGCGTGCGATTCTTCGTTCCTCAGAATGACAAAATTGCGAATAAATCTTGTTTAAGGAAAATATTTTATTTCCTACTCACTCCAGCACTTTCAAAACTAGCCATTTCATTCAAAAAAGCCTCAGCCGATTTCAAAATAGGAAAAGCAACGGCACAGCCAGTTCCTTCTCCCAAACGTAAATCTAAATTTAAAATAGGTTTTGCTTCTAAATATTGTAATAATTCTGAATGCGCTTTTTCTGCAGAGCAATGGCAAAAAACAGCATTTTTCCTGATGTTCGGATTCATTTTAAAAGCAATCAAATAAGCAACCGTGCAAATAAAACCATCAACCAGAATCAGCATATTATGATCAAAAGCTGCTAACATTCCGCCTGCCATTTGAAGAATTTCAAAACCTCCGAAATAAGAAAGTTTCGATAGAATTTCGGCTTGACCGGAATAATTTTCAATTGCTTTTTTGAGTATGTTTTGTTTCAGAATCAGTTTTTCGTTTTCGACTCCAGTTCCTTTTCCAATGCATTCTTCAATAGGAAATCCTGTCAAAATACTCATTAAAACAGAAGCGGTTGAAGTATTTCCAATTCCCATTTCGCCAAAGCCAATACAGTTAGAACCCGATTTTGCAATATTTTCGACAATCGATTTTCCTTTTTCGAAGCACAATTGAACTTCAGATTCGCTCATTGCGGGAACATGTAAAAAAGATTGCGTTCCTTTAGCGATTTTAGCATCGATTAGTTTTGCATTTGTTGGAAAATCGTAATTTACTCCAGCGTCTACAATAGATAATTCGATTTTGTTCTGTTTGCAGAATATGTTTATGGCCGCACCACCTTCCAGAAAATTAGTCACCATTTGGCGCGTAACATCTTGCGGATAGTCGCTCACGCCATGATTGGCAATTCCGTGATCGGCAGCAAAAACGACAATATTGGGTTTTACAATTTTAGGATTCAAAGTTTCAAAAACCGATGCCATTTGAAAAGCCAAAGATTCTAAAGTTCCCAAAGAACCCACAGGTTTAGTTTTGGAATCTATTTTGTCTTGTAAAAGAGAATGAAAATCAGATTTGTTTTGGATTTTATTTTCTGATTTCGAAACCAAATCTCCAATAGATATTGAATGAATTTCTTTAATTTCAGAACAAATAGGAGCTTCTGATTTTTGTTTCCAATGCAATTGTTGCAGCATTGGCTGATTGTTATAATTTGTTGCTGGTTTTCCGATGCAGAAATAACCAAGCGGCTCTATATTTTCGGGTAAATCAAGGATTTTTTTAAACTGATAATAATTTAAAATTGAAACCCAGCCCATTCCGTAACCTTGTTCTGTCAGCGAAAGCCAAATATTCTGAGCGGCACAAACCGAACTAAATTTTACCGCTTCGTTGCTGCCAATTGTCCCAATGGTAAACTGATTCAGGACTGAACGGTCATAAGCAATAACAAGTCCAATAGGCGCTTCTTCAATTGCTTCTAGTTTTAGCGATCTGTAAAGTTCTTTCTGTTCAGGATTGTCGGTACGTTCTTCGGCTTTTTTATTGTAATCTAAAAAGAGCTTTTTAATAGACGCTTTAACTTCATCCGATTTAATCAGATAATATCTTGTAGCATCAGTCAAACCGACCGATGGAGCCCAATGTCCAGCCTGTAGCGCTTTTTGGATTACTTCGTCGGGCACTTCATCTGCTGTAAAATGTCGGGTGTCGCGGCGTGATTTTAAGATATCGTCTAGGTTACTCATTTTAAATTCCAATTTTTTAAATTGCTTCGCCAGTTCGCTGACGCTCGTGTCCAAATTCCAAATTGAGAAATTAAAAACATTCTAGTAAAGGTAAAGCATAGCTTTGGAATTTGGTCCCGAAACTTCGGGAAAAAATTGGAATTTACTTTTAAGTTATTGGAATTTAACCTTTTATTTTAACCGGAATTCCAGAAACCATCAACACAACTTCATCAGCATTTGCCGCAATAAATTGATTCATCCAGCCTTGAAGTTCGACAAACTTTCTTCCGATATGAGTTTCGGCATGAACGCCCATTCCGATTTCATTTGTTACGATAATGATATTCGCATTTTCTTGTTTAGCAATCGCAAGAAATTCTTTTTTTGCTTCTTCTAAACTTAAAGCCACATCGTTTTTATTGTCAACAAAAAAATTAGTCAGCCAAAGCGTTATGCAGTCAATTAAAGCCGTTTTTCCAGAAAAATCAATTTCGCTTAAATATTTTTCTTTTTCAATATTAGTCCAATGTTCATCCCTTTCTTGCTGATGACGGTCAATTCGATTTTGAAAATCAGCGTCCCATTTTCTAGCAGTTGCAACATATAAAGGAGAATTGGAAAGCTCTAAAGCCAATTTTTGGGCATAAGCACTTTTGCCAGAACGTTCGCCGCCAGTGATCAAGTAAATCATTTTGATTAATTATGAATTTTAAATTATGAATTATGGCAAGTTATAAATTAATTATCAAGACAGCTTATAATTCATAATTTATAATTCATAACTCATAATTACTTGTAGGGGCAATGTCGGCAGTTATTTCCGCAACAGCTTCCTCTTTTGAGATGAAACCAAGCTTTAAAAACATAGTTGCCATTTTCGATGTAATAATCGATTCCTTCAATTAAATTATCGGTTTTTGGCAAAAACATAGCTTTATTGTTAAGAGCCTTTTTTGGAGTTACGGTTTCGACATAAGCATCAATTTTATCTTCGCAAGCTTCCTTAAAACATGTGGGACAAAGGCAGTCGCCTCCATCTGAAAGAGTGAAAATAGGTGGAAAATCGTTACACCAGCATTTATTTTCTAGTGAAGTGTCGCCGCAGGAAAAAGCAGTTTCACAACTGGAGCAGATTTTTGTTTTTGGTACATTCATCAAATAAAAGGCTATTTGTTTAAATTTGTAGGAATAAAGGTAAACAAAAAAAATAGAAATTGATTTACCTTTGTGAACACACAAAAGATAAAACATGAAATATTTTTTCCATAAATTACAAGTCCTTTGTTTACTTTTTATAGTAATCAGCTGTAAAAAAAATGAAGCGCAAGATACTGTAAAATCTGAAACTGCTAAAGAAAGCATCGAATTTGCTTCTGGACTTTCTATCGTAAAAAACGAAGGATATTCCATTGTAAAAGTCAGCAATCCGTGGCCAAACGCTAAAGGAAAATTCACTTATATTTTAGAAGAAAAAGAAGCGCAAATTCCAGATAGCTTAAAAAAATATCCTTCGATAAAAGTTCCTCTCGAAACCATTGTGGTCACTTCAACAACCAATATTCCTTTCTTGGAAATGCTCGAAGTAGAAAATAAATTGGTCGGATTTCCCCATACCGATTATATTTCTTCGGAAAAAACCAGAGCATTAATTGATAAAGGTTCGGTGAAAAACGTTGGACAAAATGAAAAATTGAATATCGAACAATTGATTGAATTGTCACCAAATTTGATTGTTACGTTTGGTATTGATAACAATAATCCGATGTTGGATAATCTTAAAAAAAGTGGGTTGAATGTGCTAATTCAAGGCGATTGGATGGAACAATCTCCGCTTGGAAAAGCAGAATGGATTAAACTTTATGGGGCTTTGTTTGGAAAAGAAGAGAAAGCGAAAGAGCTATTTGATAAAATCGTAGACAGTTACAATCAGGCAAAAAAACTGGTTCAAGATAAACCTGCAACTTCAAAGGTTTTATATGGCTCTATGTACGAAGATGTTTGGTACGTGGCTAAAGGGAACAGCTGGGTAGCGCGGTTTATGAAAGATGCCAAATCTAATTATTTGTGGGCAGATCTTGAAGGTACAGGAAGCGAAGGTTTGTCTTTTGAAAAAGTTTTGGACAAAGCGAAAGATGCCAATGTGTGGATTGCTTCGGGATCTTTTAAAAGTTTGGATGAATTGCAAAAAGCAAATCCGCATTATGGCGAATTTGATGCTTTTAAAAATAAGAGCGTTTACAATTTTGAAGGAAAATTGGGAGCAACAGGCGGAACCATTTATTACGAATTAGCACCAAGCCGTCCAGATCTAGTATTGAAAGATTATATAAAGATTTTCCATCCTGATTTATTGGCGAGCTACGAATTTACTTTTGCCTCTAAACTGAACTAATTTTGGTAAACAAAACACGAAATACCATTTTATTTGCCGTTTTGGCTTTAAGTCTTTTACTGATGTTTTTTGCTAGCATTAGTTTAGGGTCGGTTACCATTCCGTTAAAAGATGTTTTGGCAAGTTTAACCGGCGGACAAGCCACAAAATCAACTTGGGAATATATTATTATAAATTACCGTTTGCCAAAAGCGATTACTGCCGTTTTAGTCGGAACTGGACTTTCAATGAGCGGACTTCTGATGCAGACTTTATTTCGTAATCCGCTTGCGGGGCCTTATGTTTTAGGATTAAGTTCTGGCGCAAGTCTAGGGGTTGCTTTTGTGATTTTAGGAGCCGGATTTCTGCCTTCTTTTTTAAGCGTAATTGCATTGTCTTCGTACGGAATTGTTTTAGCATCGACTTTAGGTAGTACTTTGGTTTTATTTCTGGTTTTAGTCGTTTCGCAGCGTTTGCGCGATACAATGGCAATCTTAATTGTTGGATTGATGTTCGGAAGTTTTACAACGGCAATTGTTAGCGTTTTAACTTATTTTAGCACAGCAGAACAGCTGCAGAAGTTTACTTTCTGGTCAATGGGAAATCTAGGAAATCTTTCTTGGACAACTATTGTCATTTTAACGTTCTGCGTGACGATTGGTTTGCTGCTAAGTGCCAAAAGTATAAAACCGTTAAACGCATTGCTCTTGGGTGAAAACTATGCAAAAAGCATGGGATTAAATTTTAAACAGGCAAGACTAATAATCATTTTTGCAACCAGCATTTTATCTGGAGCCATTACAGCATTTGCAGGTCCAATCGCTTTCGTTGGTTTAGCAGTGCCTCACATAGCAAAACTGACTTTTCAAACCAGTAATCATACCATATTATTCTGGAGCACTTTATTTTTCGGGTCTATTATAATGCTCTTTTGTGATATCGTTTCGCAAATGCCAGGCTTTGAGGTGACGCTTCCAATAAATGCAGTTACTTCTATAATTGGCGCGCCGGTTGTGGTTTGGCTTTTAGTTAGAAAAAGAAATATTTGATGATTACTTAGCCACAGATTAAAAAGATTATTAGGATTATAACGTTCGTAGAGAAAACTTAGAACCTTAGCACCTCAGTAACTTAGCACCTTAAAAAATGAAAACAATTTTATCAACTTCAAATTTAACGATTGGATACAAATCCAAGAAAGGCGTTACGACTATTGCTGAGAATTTAAATCTAAATTTAGCTTCGGGAAAACTAATTACTCTAATAGGAGCAAACGGAATAGGAAAATCAACATTACTGCGAACCATTACCGGAATTCAGAAACCATTATCAGGAAATGTTTATTTGAATGAAAGAAATATTTCTGATTATCAGCCTTTAGAATTAGCGCAAAATTTGAGTTTAGTTTTAACTGAAAAATTGCCACCAAGTAATCTTTCTGTTTTTGAATTGGTGGCGCTAGGCCGCCAGCCGTATACCAATTGGGTTGATAAATTATCTGACGAAGATATTAAGAAAGTTCATGAAGCAATGAGTTTAACGCAAATCGAACATTTAGCCTCAAAAAAACATTTTCAGATTAGCGACGGACAATTGCAGAAAGCTTTAATTGCACGAGCTTTGGCACAAGATACGCCATTAATTATTCTGGACGAACCAACAACACATTTGGATTTATTGCATAAAGTTTCATTATTCAAACTACTAAAAAAACTGACCCAGGAAACTCAAAAATGCATTTTGTTTTCTACACATGATATTGATCTGGCGATTCAGTTAAGCGACGAAATGATCATAATGACGCCAGAAAATATTGTACAAGATCAGCCTTGTAATTTAATTTCGAATGGAAGTTTTAGCAATTTATTCAAAGACGAACATATTGTCTTTGATGCTGAAAAAGGGAAGTTTATTGTGAGTTAACAATTCTTGTATGTCCTGCAAGGTTTTTAAAACCTTGCAGGAGTTCGAAATAATTATTTCTTCAATCCAATTTGTCTCTTCGCTTCACCAATTACAAACGCAACCGAATTGGCAATATTAAAACTGCGAATAAGCGGAGACATCGGAATCGTTAAATGATTTTCGAATCTCTCCATAAACTCCTTGCTCAAACCGACACTTTCTTTTCCGAAAACCAGCCAGTCACCATCCTGAAATTCGTTTTCCAAATAAGATTTATCAGAATGTGAACTCATCAAAAATACACGCGAATGATCTGGAATCTGTGCAATCCATTCTTCTACATTTTGGTATTCGGTAACATCAAGATGAACCCAATAATCCAATCCCGAACGTTTTAGGTTTTTGTCGTTAATTACAAATCCGAACGGATGAATTAAATGAAGTCGGCTTTCTGTGCCCACGCACAATCTACCGATATTTCCGGTATTATTTGGTATTTCTGGTTCTACAAGAACTACGTTTAGCATTTTGTTTTTTTTAAAGGTTCAAAGAAACAAAGGAACAAAGTTGCAGAGATGCAAAAATTATCTAATTATCAAATTGGCACATTATCTAATTGTCTAATTGAAAATCGGCAACTTCTAGAACTTCACCGGCTTTTAGATTTTGCAAATATACATTTCCTATTCGAACACGAACGAGACGAAGAGTCGGAAAACCAACTGCAGCAGTCATTTTTCGCACTTGACGAAATTTGCCCTCACGAACGGTTATAGAAGCCCAAGAAGTCGGACCATGACGCTCGTCTCTAATTTTTTTGGCTCTCGGTCCAAAATCAGGAATTTCTGTTACAATAGAAGCTTTACAGCGTTTGGTTTTGTATTTTCCGCCATCAAGACCAATTTCAACGCCATTTTGCAGTTTTTCAATAGCTTCGGGAGTAATTATACCATCAACCTGAACATAATATTCCTTGTCTACTTTTTTGCTGCGAACCAATTCGCTCATGTTTCCGTCGGTTGTCAGTAAAAGCAATCCTTCAGAATCTTCATCCAATCTTCCAATTGCCATTGTTCTGGCAGGAAAATCATACAGTTCGCCCAAAAGCTTTTTCTTTCGTTTTAGCTCATATATAAACTGACTTAGATAGCCGTATGGTTTAAAAAGAATAAAATGTCTGTGCATGCCTTTATTTTAGAATGCAAAGATAGTTTTGTTTGTAGAGATTAAAAGTAAAATCAATTCAAATTCGACTGTTTCATCTTTTTCAGCCATTGATATACAAACCAAATTACCGTGAAGCCAAATATTACAAGTAATAAAGTATAATAATCTTTAAAGAAATCATGAAAATAACTTCCAATTAAAAGATAAGCAGAAGCCATACAAAGTTTGATACCGACAAATTCGGCATTTGACCAGCTGGTTTTGACTTTGAAGAAATTCATATATAACTAATTTAAGTGATATTGATTTTGGAAAAAGTTTCAAAACTATTTTTTTATTAAAGAATAGTTTAATTCCGATTGGATTATTTTTCTGTTTTTATCCAAAAGATAAAGCTTTTCAGGATTTTTGCTGTAATAGCCGTAATAGATTTGTTTGTCTTCTGGTTGATCCCAATTTAGGACATAAATAGTTCCGTCCGGATCATTTTCTAAACCTCTTTCCGTATTAAAATTTCCTTTTTGTGTAAAAGTATTATTAGGCTGTTTTCCTTCGTAAGTGCTTATCAGTTCAAACTTATTATTTTGTGAAACGCTGTAATCATTGTAAATTTTTAGAACAGTTTTTATACCGCTGCAATCTGCACAAGGCAATGTTCCTTCAAATAGAGTGGTTTTACTAAAATTGTTAATTTCCTTTTTTCTTTCCGTTTTTGGATTTTCTTGTTTGATCTGTTTATTGCAAGAAAGAGCAATGAATAAAACAATGGCTAAGAGGATAAATTTTTTCATGATTATAGCTTACTAAATTCACTGCTAATTTATGTAAGAAAATTACATTATTAAGCCAAAGCAATGTTAAATGACTTATTTTTCAGCCTAAGAATTCGTAATATTATAATACTAATGAAAAACGATATTGTCATGGAAAATAATAATTTAGGAACAAAAAAGATAAACGGAACTCAAAAAAATATCGATGAAAAAGGAACAAATGTTTCTCATGATGATGATTTGAAGGATCCGAAATTAAATAGAGAAATGGTTACCGATTCTGATGGCAATAAAAAAATTGTCGAAAGAGCTAGAAACGAAAACGAAGACATTCCGAAAAAAATACCAAAGGTTTCCAAAGATAATCCGAATTCAAATCGCGGCGTTGCGACAGAAAAAGAGGCGGAAAAAACGGTAGAAAACAAAGATCATAATTCTGATATAACACCAAATCGATACCCAAATTCGCATCCGGATAATCATAAGGATCGTGGAAACATGAAATTGGATGATGAGGAATAATACAATACAAAATTTTAAGCAAAATCGAGTCAATTTAGTGTCAAATAACATAACATTAGCGGTAAGCGTTAATGTTATTGTAAACTCTTTTTAAAGCTTCTGTATCGCTGTAGATCTTCGTAAATTAGAGGAATCAATTTAAAAATATAATAAAATGGCACTTTTAGAAAATAAAGTAGCTTTTGTATCTGGCGGTGGATCAGGAATCGGTCGTGCAGTAGCAGAAGCATACGCTCGAGAAGGAGCAAAAGTAGTAGTATCTGATATAAATGTAGAGCACGGTGAAGAAACCGTAAAAACAATAAAAGAAAAGGGCGGAGAAGCTTTTTTTGTAAAAGGAGATTCGTCGAGTGCCATTGACAATAAACATATGGTTGAAGTTACAGTTTCAAAATACGGCCGATTGGATATTGCTTGCAACAATGCAGGAATGGGAGGCCCGGCAAAGCCAACAGGAGAATACGAGCCTGAGGCTTGGGATAAAGTAATTGCTCTTAATTTAAACGGTGTTTTCTATGCGTGTCGTTACCAATTAGAACAAATGGAGAAAAACGGCGGCGGAAGCATCGTAAATATCGCTTCGATTCACGGACAAGTTGCTGCACCGCTTAGCCCAGCGTATACAGCTTCTAAGCATGCTGTTGTTGGTTTGACAAAAAATATAGCGGTAGAATATGCACAGAAAAACATTCGATGCAATGCTGTTGGACCAGGTTATATTGAAACAGCACTTTTAAAAGATAATTTGAATAAAGATATGATGCAGGCCGTGGCTTCAAAATCTGCCATGAACCGTTTAGGAACAGCAGAAGAAATTGCCGAGCTGGTAACATTTCTAAGTTCTGAAAAATCTTCTTTCACCACAGGAAGTTATATAATAGCCGATGGAGGTTATACAGCAGTTTAGGATTTTTAGAGTAAATAACATAACAGTTGGAAGAGCAGTAAGCAAAAGTTTACTGCTTTTTTTATGCAAATATTTTTTTGAACCCTTCTAAATCAATATCGTTATGATTAGTTAAAAGAAAGAAATGTTCTAGTTGCCATTTCTGAGTTTTTTGTGCTTGTTTGCTAACAGTTTCATCCCACGGCGGATAAACTCTCGTGGCTCTAATTCCTTCTTTATTTGGAGTAGAAAAAATACCTTTTTCTAATGCTGTTTTCTTCGGAAAAATAAATTGTCCCCAATTTTCATCTTTTCGAATATTCACTATAACAAAATCAATATCGTCAGCGTAATCAAAAGGCTCAATAATACCCGTCTGATTTCGTTTCCATAAAGTAACAAATTGTCCAATTTTGGTTGGAGTGATTTTGGCTTCTCTATAACAGATATTTTTGCTGTTTAAAGCAAAACGAAAGGCATTATATTCTTGACTTTCGGCTTCTTTTTCCAGAGAAGTGAGTTGTAATTCGGTTTTGTCAAAAATGATTTCTTTGCTTAATAATAAATCAGATGAAGCGGTACTAATACTCATAAAAAGGAGCTCTAAAGTTTTTCTGAAAATTACTGCAAATTCATTTTAGAAAGAAAAATTTAAACCAAAATTTAATCCCCATTGAAATTGGTTGAAAGACTGGTTGTTTAACGGATTGATATAATAATTTACAGCAGGTTCAACAAAAACATTGGTTTTTTTGTACACTTGATACTGAACCGTACTGCTCAAGGTAGAACCATAAACGTAATTATTGGCATCAATGTTTTCGCCAATAGAATGCCCATCTAAGGCTACATTGTTAGAAATTAGTTTGCCGACAAAACCTCCTGTATTTAAATTAATGCGGGCCTTATTTCTATTAAATACAGAATAAGAAACTTCCAATGGCATTTCTAGATATCTTAAACTTTGATCCAAACTTCCGCTTTGTACATTATCGCTTTTCAAAGCTTCTTTGGTACTGTTTGAAACAAAAAGATATTCTGAATTTCCTACTGGAGCCGCATCATTTGTTAAAGCAGATGCGCCAGGAACAAAAAGAGCATTGTTTTTGGCATTTATATAAGAAACATTGGCAACACTTTGACCTAATTCATTAAATTTCAGTCCAGAACTTACAGCCCATTTTTTATTAATGTAATACTTTGTTTTAACGCCATAAGTGCTAGATTGTTTAGAATCGTTTACGTTTCCTAAAGTTTTTTCGTTTTTAGTGTTTTCAGAACTGGCAACACCAGCAAAAACAGCAAGATTCCATCTTTCTTTAGGATCAATTTTTTTATCCTTTTTCTCTTTCTTGTCTTTTTCTGCTTCTGGGGTCGAAATTCCTTTTTCTAAATTTTGTAATTCTGCCAGCTGTGCCGAATCAACTTTGGTTAAAGCATTGCTATCGAACTTCGAATTATCTTTAAAGCCGTTGTTGATATTAGTTTTTAAATTGTTTTTCAAATTATCTTTAGAATCGCTTTTGTAGGCAAGTTCTGCAGAAGTATTTTCATAGACAGCTTTTGCTTTGGCTGTATTTTGTTTCGAGATGTTTGAGCTTGCATCTGAAGCTGCATTATTAAAAGCAATATTGGAGTTCGTTTTAGCATTCAATTTTTCCTCAAAGATAGAGTTCGAAAGCTGTTTTTCTGCTTTCGAATTAAATTTGTTTGATTTGCCAAACGCAACTCTTTCTTCAGAAATTCCTTTATGAGAAGATTTGCTATTTGAGGATTTAGCTGTACTTTCTAAAACAGATTTTTTAGAAGATTTATTAATAGATTTTTCTTCTAATGAAACAGAATTCTGAAATGCAACAGATTGGTTCGGAGCATTGGCCGGACTTGGAGCATTGTACTTATAATCTTTTTTATTGTTTTTGTTTGTAGAATTTGAATGCGCCACAGCAGTCTCTTCAACTTGAATTCCTGATCCTGTATTGAATTGATTTTTTATAGCAGAATTTTCACTTAAAGAATCAGCTGCTTTGGAATTATTTTTATTTTGACCTCCATTTTTGCTATCAGGAGAGTCGCTTGTTTTTTTGTCAAGCACAACACTATTAGTACTGTTTTCTAGTTTGCCATTGTTAAGATTGATATTTTCAGGCGAACCAGTAAAATGTAAAATTGAAGGTAGAAGCAACCCTAATAATAAGCATGCAGCAGCCGACCACCAAAGAACAACTCTCTTCTTCTTTTTGGGTTTGTCTAATTTTTCTTCAATCTGACTCCATAATTCCGGTGGCGGAACAGTGGAAAAGTCTTCCATTGATGAAAAAATATCTTCTATTTTTTGCTTCTTCATGCTGTTTTAAAATTTTTTATGCTCAAAATTCGCTTTTGTAATATATGTTTAGCGCGGTTTAAATTTGATTTGGATGTTCCTTCGGAGATTTTTAGTAGTTCGGCAATTTCTCGGTGTTTCATTTTTTCGAACACATACAAGTTAAAAACCGTTCGATATTGATCTGGTAAATCCCGAATGTACTCTAGCAGTTTTTCCTGTTCTATCGGGATAGCTTCTAGTTCTTCTTCTTCGACAAAATCGGTGTCGGGATCAAAAACATCTAAAAAGAAACTCTCTTTTTTCTTTTTATTTAAAGTTTCGATGAGTTTATTTATAAAAATCCGTTTCAGCCAACCTTCAAAACTTCCTTCAAATTTATACTGGCTTATTTTCTGAAATGCAATTACAAAGGCCTCTTGAAATACATCTTTCGCATCATCTTCGTTTTTCATATACTTCAAACAAATGCCATATAAAACAGGAGAGAACAGCTGATAAATTTTCAGCTGTCCCTCCCTGTCATTTTTCATGCACAGTTTGATATATTTTTCTAACTCGTCTTTCAAGAAATGGTTTAAATTTGATTTTGCAAAAATAGTTCTAAATAGCTTACAAAACTATCTTTTAAAAATAGTTTGAGCACCATCTGGATTGTTGCTTATAATCGTTAGGTTTTGATTGTCAAGCTTTTCTATTACATAAGTTTTGCCTTCAAATGTAATTAGATCATGTTCTAACTGGTCAAAATATCCTTTGCCTTTTTCTATCTTATAAGTGCTGTTTCTTATTTCTACATTGTTTTTATAAGTAATAATCCTTCCGTTTTCGGTAAAGACAATTTTCTTAGTAAAACCAATTGTTTTTGGAGTTGTTACGTAAGGATTACTAGGACCTCCTATAGATTTTTTCCAAATCCAAGCATTGATTATCGATCCTTCCGTTTTTTCCTTAGAAGCATTTACAGAAATCATCGATGTTAAAAGAAAACAGGCAATAAGAGAGAAAAAGAGTTTCTTCATGATTGCATTATTTTAAACTTGTAATTTTTTCTTGAATTGCTTTTTTGAAAAGTTTAATTTCGGCACTTTGATCTGGAGTATCTTTATTGTCTATATAAACTCTAGTAACACTTGCTCCTTGGCGTAGCTCAAAATAAATTCCGCCTTGATCTTCAGCATCTGGAGAACCATACGTTTTAGTTTGTCCTTTCAAAGCGATAATTTCAGCAGGAACGCTTTTTAATAATAAGGTATATTCGCCTCTTTTGATTGTCGGAGTGTATTTGTACTGGTTAAAATCATACTGCCCAATTGCAACATTTAAGAATTTTAAAGTGTTGTAATCGTTAATCTGATAGAATTTTTGGCAGTCAGCACCAGTACATTTGCTAGCGAAACTTCCAATAACGATATTATCGGCATTTTCATTTGTTTTGTTAAAAATCATTCCTTTTGATGTTTTTGGAATCAAAACAAAATCATAAGGATAAGTTGGGGTTTGAGATACGTTTTCGCCTGTAGCCGGTGTTTTTTCATAATAATTCACTATGATTTCACAATTGTTTTCAACAATAGAGCTAATTACGATGTCATAACCTGTTGTAGGTTTGGCACCAGCAAAAATTCCAACTAAATATTGTTTTGTAAAATCAATGTTAGGGTCGCTCGCAACAGGACAGCTATTAGCCTGCTTTGAAAAAAACTCGTTCATTTTTTCCTGTGATCCAATAAATGCCAATGCTGGATTATTTGGCATATTTTTTACAGTATAGTTACATGCAAAAGGGAAACCTGTAAAATTTACATTTGTATTTGCTCCACAGTCAACATAGTTAGTTTCGTCGTTTAGCGAGCAGGCGCTGAATCCGAAGGCTACAAATAAGCCAAGTATTATTTTTTTCATAATTATTTAATAGGTTTATATTTTGTAGATGGCGATTTAAAAGAATGGTTGCGTTGCCGTTTTATTTTTTTTGAAAAAAATTAAAATGTTGGTTTAGTTTGGATTAAGAATGAATTAGTGAAATTTATAATTTTAAAACTAAGTACTACGTATTATTGCGTACTTTTACGTAAAATAAACTTAGTTATGTCTGAATATGTACCGTTTTTATTAGGTTTTGTTGTGGCGCTTTTTGTGGGTATCTACGTAGGCAGAATGCTTTCTGGATCCAAATTTCAGTCTGAAAAAGCCATTTCAGAAGAAAGATTAAATGCATTAAACGGCCAGTTGCAGCTGCAGAAAGAACAGTTTGAAAACGAAAAAAATAATTTTCAAAAACAATTGCAGTTCAATAATGTTGAGAAAGAAAACATTCGAACAGAAAAAGACAGTTTGGCAATTCAACTTTCTAAAAAAGAAGTCGATTTTGAAAATTTATGGGAACGCCATAAAGAGCAGAAAAGTGAAATTAGTGAACTTCAAGAAAAATTTACCAAAGAATTTGAAAATCTTGCCAATAAAATCTTAGAAGAAAAATCGGCAAAGTTTACCGAACAAAATACGGTTAATATGAAAAATATCCTGACACCTCTGCAGGATAAAATTCTAGTGTTTGAGCAAAAGGTAGAACAAACTCATAAAGAGAGTATCGATTATCATGCGGCGCTTCGTCAGCAGATTATTGGGTTAAGTGAAATGAACGCGCAAATGAGCAAAGAAACCTTAAATCTGACAAAGGCATTAAAAGGCGACAGTAAAATGCAGGGAAATTGGGGAGAATTGGTTCTGGAACGTGTTTTAGAAAAATCGGGACTAGAAAAAGGGAGAGAATACGAAGTGCAGCAAAGTTTTTCCAATGCAGAAGGAAACCGCGTTTTTCCAGACGTTATCATTAATCTTCCGGATGGCAAAAAAATGATTGTCGATTCTAAAGTTTCGCTGGCAGCGTATGAAAAATGGGTTAACGAAGAGTCAGAACTTTTAAAAATAGAATTTCTTAAAGAACATGTTATTTCTATCAAAAGGCATGTGGAGCAATTGGGCAGTAAAAATTATCACGATCTGTATCAAATGGAAAGTCCAGATTTTGTATTGCTTTTTATTCCTATGGAACCTGCTTTTGCCATTGCTTTAAACGAAGATCCTTCTTTGTACACAAAAGCCTTTGACCGAAATATTGTAATTGTAACGCCGAGCACGCTTTTGGCAACTTTACGAACAATAGACAGCATGTGGACCAATCAAAAACAACAGGAAAATGCCTTAGAGATTGCGAGACAAGCGGGCGCGTTATACGATAAATTTGAAGGTTTTGTATCAGATTTAGTCCGAATTGGAAATAAAATAAAAGACACCAAAACAGAATACGAAAGTGCCATGAATAAATTGGTAGACGGAAAAGGAAACCTAATTTCAAGTGTAGAAAGATTGAAAAAAATGGGAGCAAAGGCCAAAAAATCACTTCCTGATGCTATCATTGCAAGGGCAATAAACACAGATGAAAATGAATTATTGAATTAAAATTTAAACCATATAAGTTATATAAGTTCATTCAAAGTTTTTGCTTCAGTCTGAAAGTAGAAAAATAATAATTTAAACACATAGAAACATAGAAATTGAGATTGGAGAAAAAAGGCGTTTCACTTGCATAAAAGCACATAGTTCTATGTTTAAAAAAGCCAATCAAAAAAATATTGAATCAAAAAAATTAAACCATATAAGTTATATAAGTTCATTTAATTCAAAACTTAAATTTTCTCATATAGATTTATGTGATTAAAAAAGAAACAAAAAAAAATTAAACCATGTAAGTTATATAAGTTCATTTAACTCAAACTTAAATTTCTTATATAACTTATATGGTTAAAGAATGAATCAATAAAATAAACCCTATAAGTTTAGTATTGAATTAAAAAATGAACTTATATAACTTATATGGTTAAAAATCACACACCAAAAAACAAAAAACATGACTACAGATTTTAAGCCCGTTTCTTCATCAAAAGTGAGTATATCAGAGTTAATGCTGCCTTCGCATACCAATTTTAGTGGCAAAATACACGGAGGATATATTTTGCAGTTATTAGATCAGATTGCATTTGCATCGGCATCAAAATTCAGCGGTAATTATTGCGTAACTGCTTCTGTAGATACGGTCAATTTTCTTAAACCTATCGAAGTTGGAGAATTGGTTACTATGAAAGCTTCTGTAAATTATGTGGGAAGAAGCTCAATGGTAGTCGGAATTCGCGTTGAAGCAGAAAATATCCAGACAGGAGTTATCAAACATTGTAATTCGTCTTATTTTACGATGGTTGCCAAAGACAAAGAAGGAAAAAGCGTTCAAGTTCCAGGATTAATTTTGTCTAATTTACAAGAAATACGCCGTTTTAGAAAAGCAATAAAACATATCGAAGTTAGAAAAGAAGTCGAAGAACACGAAAAGCTAGCCAATATCAATTCAATTGAAGATTTGGCAAGCTTAGAAAAATATAATGTTCTTTTAGAAATCAGCTAAATTTTCTTATATTTATTTCACACATTAAATATTAGAAAATATGGTCAAGTTTGGATATACAATTTTATACGTAGAAAATGTCGAAGAATCTATTTCGTTTTATGAAAACGCATTTGGATTTTCGAGAAAATTCGTCTCACCAGAAAATGATTATGGCGAATTGATTACAGGAGAAACAACTCTTTCTTTTGCTTCTAAAAAATTAGCAGCAAAAAATCTGCCTGAAGGTTTTATCGAAAGTAGTTTAGAAGATAAGCCTTTTGCTATAGAAATTGGTTTTATAACAGAAAATGTACCCGAAGTTTTGCAGAAAGCTACTTCTTTTGGTGCCGTTATCGTTTCAGGACCTGTAGAAAAACCGTGGGGACAGATTGTAGCCTACGCAAGAGATTTAAACGGATTTTTAATTGAGATTTGTACAGAAGTAAAAGGGTAATTTTTGAATGAACTATATAAAAGGAAAATCTTATCTTTTATTTTTAGCGCTAGCTGTCCTTCTGTTGAGTTTTGGCTTTTATAAAGGAGATGAAATGCTTGATATCAATATTCACGATACTTATTTTATCATTTCGTGGAAACATTTAATGATTCTAATAGCATTGCTTTTGTTTTTTTGCAATGTAATTTATGCTTTAGTAAAAAGAAAATCCTAAACATTTCACCTTTTACGATTTTCATTCACAAGAGAAAAATATTCACAAATTTTTAGCATTACTCTCAGAACTTTTCATCAAGAAATTCCGTAACTTTAAGTATAATTATTGGGTTACGGAATTTTTTCACTGAGTTTTGCCATTCAATTTTTCAGATTAATTAAAATCTGTTTTTACTTATTTATCTTAATCAGAATTATTGAATGACATAATTGTTCAAATTGCAGACGATTATGAAAACAACTACTTTATTATTTTTACTTTTTACCGCCTTTTCTGTTATTGCCCAAGACAAATTTTTTACGAGTACAGGGACAATAAATTTTGAAGCGTCTGTACCGCTGTACGAAGAAGTGAGTGCTGTAAATAGACAAGTTGCCATACTTCTAGAACCTAAAACAAGTACATTTATCTGTACTGTTGTAATCAAAGATTTTCGGTTTAAATTGAATCTCATGCAAGAGCATTTCAATGACAATTATATGGAAAGCAATCGTTATCCTAAAGCTATCTTTAAAGGAAAGATTGAAAAGTTTGATTTGAAAGATATTAACGAGATCGAAAAACAATATCAGATAAAGGGAAAATTGAATTTAAGAGGCAAATCGAAAGAAATTGTTGTAAATGCTTTAATTAAAAGAGTTCCAGAAGGAATTCAAGTTATTTCAGATTTTCCAATTGCAGTATCCGATTTTAATATTCGCATTCCAAATTCTATCGCATCTAAAATTGCTAAAACGGCTAATACAGAATTGACAGGTATAGTACGCAGCGACGAAGCCATGCTGACTTTAAAATAAATTTATTTTCGGGTTGCATAAATGGAACGCGGATGAGAGGGATTTGCTGCCGCAAAGATGCAGATTTGCACTGATTTTATAAAAAAAATCTGTTTTTATCCGCGTTTTCGCAATAGCGAATCCGTGTCATCCGCGTTCCATCAGGAAGCTATTTTAAACAGTTAATTAAGGTTTTTTCTAAATCGGTAAATTGAAATTCAAAACCTGTCTTCTGAATTTTCTCAGATGATATGCGCTGTCCAGTTAAAACTGCTTCGCTCATTTGACCAAGTAAAATCTTTAGCACAAACGGTGGCACTTTTGGCAGCCATATCCTATAATCGTAGAGTTTGGCCATAGTGTTAGAAAATCGAGCATTGGTGGTATTGTCTGTTACTGAAGCATTATATGCGCCTTCTAATTTTGTGTCTTGAATAGCTTTTAAATAAATTTGACATAAATCTTCAATATGGATCCAAGGAAGGTATTGTTTGCCAGAACCAAGGATAGCGCCAAAACCAGATTTAAACGTCGGAATCATTTTTTTTAAGAAACCTTCATTTTTACCAAAAACAATTCCTGTTCTAATTTTAACAGTTCGAACATTCAACGAACCGATTTTATCTGCGGCTTCTTCCCATTTTTGACAAGTTGTACCTAAAAAATCATCCGCTGGAGGTGTGTTCTCCGTACAGATTTTATGACTCGTAATAGCACCATAAATTCCGATGCCAGAAGCGGTAACAAATGCTTCTAGTTTTTTATTATTCATTTCTAAAATAGAATAAATCATTTCTACAGGTCGAACGCGGCTTTCTATAATCGCTTTTTTGCGTCTTCTGGTCCATCTTTTTTCAACTATTCCTTCGCCAGCCAGATGAATAATATAATCGGCATTGAGAATGGCATTTTTGTCAATATAATTTTTCTTGATATCCCATTTGTAATAGGTAACTCTTGGCGTATTTTCTCTGTCAGAACGGCTCAAAACCGAAACAGAAAAGCCTGCTTCGATTAATACATCTGTCAAATATTTTCCGATAAAACCGGTGCCGCCTGTTAGTAGAACATTTTGAGCCATAATAGTTTATAATATATTTAACAGTGTGTAGTGTTTAAGGAATAGTAAAGGTACTTAAACAATGTTTACCTTTATGGCAAATTCTAAATTTTAATAAGATGACGACTAAAAAGAAGGTAATTACCAAAGACGATATCGTTTCAAAATATATGGAAGAGGTTTTAGAAAAAGGCCAAAAACCTAAATCGGTTTATCATTTTACGAAAGAAAATGATTTTACGGAAGCCGAATTTTACGCTTTTTTTGGAACATTGGAAGGTTTAGAAAAAGAAATATTCCGACTGTTTTTTGAAAACACGGTGAATCTTCTTCACAAGAACGAAGAATACCAGCAATATGACATGAAGAACAAAATGCTGAGCTTTTACTTTACTTTCTTCGAAATCTTGACTGCCAACAGAAGTTATGTGTTGCAATCGCTTAAAATAGATAGAAACCCAATTAAGAATTTAGTGCAGTTAACAACGCTTCGCAATAGTTTTAAGGAATATGTTTCTGAAATTTTAACAGACGACTATAGATTGGAACAAGAAAAATTTCAAAAGTTTCAGGAAAAGGCTATTCAAGAATCGTCTTGGTTGCAATTAATGCTAACGATTAAATTCTGGATGGAGGATGAGTCGGCAGCTTTTGAGAAAACCGATATTTTTATCGAAAAATCTGTTAACGCATCATTTGAATTGATGAATGTGGCACCAATGAATCATCTGATTGATTTTGGAAAATTTTTGTTTAAAGAAAAAGTACACAGCAGGTAATGAAAACGATAGATTATATTCCAACCTCAAAAATAGAACGAGCAGGAAAACTCGTTCAGACTGGAGCTAAAATTGGCGTAAATTATGTGAAGCATTATGCTGAAAAAATAGTCAATCCAGATTTGACCCGCGACAAATTAAACGAAAACAACGCTGAGGATATTTACGACGGATTAAAAAGTCTTAAAGGAAGTGCATTAAAAGTGGCTCAAATGTTAAGCATGGACAAGAATTTTTTACCGCAGGCCTACGTGGAGAAATTTTCACTTTCACAATTTTCTGTTCCGCCGCTATCTGCGCCTTTGGTTTTAAAAACTTTTAAAAACAATTTCGGAAAAACGCCTTACGAGATTTTTGACGAGTTTAACCCAAATTCTGTAAATGCGGCAAGTATCGGACAAGTGCATTTGGCAAAGAAAAACGATAAAAAACTAGCCGTTAAAATTCAGTATCCGGGAGTTGCCAATAGCATTTCGTCAGATTTGGCTTTGGTAAAACCAATTGCAATTAGAATGTTTAATCTTCAGGGCAAAGATTCTGATAAATACTTTAAAGAAGTCGAAGACAAACTGATTGAAGAAACCAATTATTTACTAGAATTAAAACAAAGTCAGGAAGTTGTAGATGCTTGCAGTAAAATTGAAAATATTAAATTCCCAAATTATTATCCGGAGTTTTCGTCAGAGAAAATCATTACAATGGATTGGATGACAGGAATTCATCTTTCTGAATTTACAGCCCAAAATACCAATCAAGAAGTGGGCGATAAAATAGGTCAGGCGCTTTGGGATTTTTATATGTATCAAATTCATGTTTTGAGAAAAGTGCATGCAGATCCGCATCCTGGAAACTTTTTGGTCGACGATCAGAATCAATTGATTGCTTTGGATTTTGGCTGTATGAAACAAATTCCAGAAGATTTTTATACGCCGTATTTTGAATTAATCAATAAAAATGTCATTACAGATCCAGCGCTTTTCAACGAGAAATTATTCGAATTAGAAATTCTTCGTAAAGATGATACGCCGTCTGAAATTGAATATTTTACCGAAATGTTTCATGAATTGCTATCACTTTTTACAAAACCTTTCCAAAACGAAACTTTCGATTTTGCCGATGAAAAATTCTTTAATGCGATTGCAGAACTAGGAAAACGTTTCTCTGAAGATACAAACCTCAAAAAAATGAACGGAAATCGCGGTTCTAAGCACTTTATTTATATGAATCGTACTTTCTTTGGCTTGTATAATTTAATGTTTGATTTGAAAGCCAAAATTGTGGTTGATAATTATTTGAAATATTAATAGTTAGTTTTTTTTGTTTCAGGTTTCATGTTTCAAGTTAAATCTGTCGTGTTCTCACTTTGTGAATTCTTCGACTTCACTCATGGTGACAAGATTATACTCAATCTTAATTAACTTGAAACTTTAAACCTGAAACAATAAGGAACTTTATTTAATGATTCCAGCCTTATAAGTTGCAATCGCTCGATCTCTGGCAAAAGCATGATCTACCATTGGTTCGTTATAGCCAAAATCAAATTCTGGAATCCATTTGCGAATGTATTCTCCTTTTTCGTCAAATTTCTTTTGTTGTATTTCTGGATTGAAAACTCTGAAATACGGTGCTGCATCACAACCTGTTCCTGCCGCCCATTGCCAGTTTCCAACGTTGGAGGCCAATTCGAAGTCTAATAATTTTTCGGCAAAATACGCTTCGCCCCATTGCCAGTTTATGAGTAAATGTTTGCACAAAAAACTCGCCACAACCATACGAACGCGATTGTGCATATATCCAGTTTCATTTAGCTGACGCATTCCGGCATCGACCATTGGGTAGCCTGTTTTTCCTTCGCACCAGCGTTTAAAATCTTCTTCGTTATTGCGCCATTGAATTCCGTCGTAATTGGATTTAAAATTATGATTCACGCAATTTGGGAAACTAAACAGAATCTGAATAAAGAATTCTCTCCAAATTAACTCGCTTAAAAAAGTCTGATTTTTTCGGTTGGCCCAATT
Source organism: Flavobacterium ustbae (assembly GCF_003946915.1). Classification (GTDB taxonomy): domain Bacteria; phylum Bacteroidota; class Bacteroidia; order Flavobacteriales; family Flavobacteriaceae; genus Flavobacterium; species Flavobacterium ustbae. The sequence continues at coordinate 36,648 of NZ_RPOC01000021.1, read as the reverse complement.
TACCAATTTTCGAATGCTTACCGTTCCAAAACGCAAATGCGGTGAAAGATAGGAAGTGCTGTCTAAAGCTGGAAAATCTCTTGTTTCTTTATAATGAGCAATTTGTGACAAATTATGTTGCAGAACTTCTATAGTGCTTTTTTCAAAACCAATTTCCGATAAATCGGGGAATTTGAAGTTGCTTTTTGCGAAATTGTTTTGAACCGAAATCGAATCATATTCAGGAGCAGAACCAGAAAGTTGGTATTTTTCTAGCCATTTATTTTTATAAGGCGTGTAAACGGTATATGGAAGTCCGTCTGCTTTTGTAATTTCTTTTTCTTCGAAGATTACATGATCTTTGAAAGAAAATGATTCGATGTTATTTTCTTTTAATAAAGTTGTAATTGCTGTATCGCGTTTGATGGCAAAGGGTTCGTAATCTTTATTGAAAAAAACGTTCTGAATCTCAAATTCGTCAATAAGAGATTTCCAAACCTCTTTTGTTTTTCCTTTTTTAATTAAGATCGAAGAGCTTATTTTTTGCAGTTCTGAGTTTATTTTTTGAAGCGAATTGTAAATGAAAGTTACTCTGGCGTCATTTTTTTGAAGATGTTCTAAAATGTCTTCGTCGAAAATAAATAAGGGAATAACAGGAAAATCAGATTGTAAAGCGTGAAATAATCCTGTGTTGTCTTCTAAACGTAAATCACGTCTAAACCAGAAAAGGGTAACTTTTTGTTTTGTCATTGCTGTGTGTGTATTAGCCACGAATTCACGAATTTTTTTGATATGCTTTGTGTATTTTTTGCCGCGAATTGCTCGAATTTTTTTTGATATGCTGTGTGTGTTTTGCCACAGATTAAAAGGATTAGAAAGATTTTTTTTTGCCACGCCCCGAACGATAGCGAACAGGCGAAGCAATTCACGAATTTTTCTAATCTAAAAAGTAAAGAATTAGTGCAATTCGTTTCAAAACACACACAGTATATCAAAAAAAAATTCGTGAATTCGTGGCTATTTTTTTTTAGAATTAAATAATTCTTCGATTTTATTATGTCTGTATTCGAATATACTTTTGAGTTTATTTTTTACGACCAGTTTATTCATGATTCTGCCTAATATTCCGAAGGGAAGGGCGTAATGTACAATATCTGTCATTTTTGTTCCGCCATCTGGAACGGGTTCAAAAAAGTGCTTGTGATGCCATAGTTTATAAGGTCCAAATTGCTGAATGTCGACAAAATATTCATTTTCTTGACAAGCTGTAATTTCGGTTACCCAAGACATTTTAATTCCGAAAAGCGGTTTTAAGGTGTAGGTAATAATTTGACCGTGATACATACGTTTGCCATCATAATCTTGAATCTGGAAATTCATATTATCTAATGTGATGGTTTGCAGGTTTTTTGGACTGGAGAAAAAATCCCAACAATCTTCTACACTGGCATTTATATGCTGTACGGTTACTATTTTGTATAATTTCATGTTTAATTTAATTATTATCAGCAGTTAGACCTGACAGTTTTTTAAAACCTGTCAGGTCTACTCGTTTAAAGCTACATCTTATAATACTTAAAGGGAACAAACAACATTCCGAAACATTCTCCTTTTTCTTTTTGAAGATGTTTGTGGTGTATTTTATGTGCTTTTCTAAGTCCGATGAGGTATTTGTTTTTGGTATTTTTAAACCATTTGAAGCGCTGATGAATCAAAACATCGTGAATTAAGAAGTAGCAAATGCCATAAAGTGTAACTCCGCAGGCAATGAAAAACAGATAATTGAATCCGCCTTGAACGCCGAAATAAAATAAGAGGATACTCGGAATAGCAAAAATGACGAAGAAAATGTCGTTTCTTTCAAAAGTATGTTCGTACTTGGGCTGATGATGATCGGCGTGAAAATACCACATAAATCCGTGCATGACGTATTTGTGCGTTAACCACGTAACACATTCCATGAACAGAAAAACGCCTAAAAAGATTAAAAAGGAAATCATTTTTTTATTGTTGATGTTATTATTTTATTCAGTTTTTGTCATTCCGACCAAGGAGGAATGCAGAGCTTATCGTGAGCCCTTCGCTCAGGGTGACAAACAATACGTTGAGTGATCTTTGTGCCTTTGAGCCTTTGCAGCTTTGAACCTATTTTTAAACCAACTTTAATTTATAAGTCACAAAACTCTGCGCCAAAAGACCCGCTTTGGTGTAATTAGAAACTCTGATTCTAGAATTTCCAATTTCGTAATAAGGAGTATTTTTCAATTTTGTAAGCAGTTTTCTGTAATAAACATAAGCGGTATAAACTCCAAATTTTGCTTCTATTGGAAGTTTTACAATTCCTTGATATGCAATTCTAAAATCTTCTTCAATTTCTTGTATAATCTGATTTTTCGAATCTTCATTGAAATTATTGAGATTGATTCCCGGAAAATAAGTTCGGTTTAAAATAGTATTATCGTCTTTTAAATCTCTCAGGAAATTTACTTTCTGAAACGCCGAACCTAAACGCATGGCTTCATTTTTAAGCTGTTCGTATTTATGTTCTTTTCCAGAAACAAAAACTTTAAGGCACATTAATCCCACAACATCGGCAGAACCGTAGATGTAGTCAATGTATTCGGTTTGAGTCTGATAATTGGATTTTATGAGATCCATTTTCATGCTTTTTAAAAAGGCCTGAACGAGATCGTCTGTAATATTATATTCTTTTACAGTGTGCTGAAAAGAATTTAAAATAGGATTTAAGCTAATGCCTAGTTCCATTGCTTTGTAATATTCTTTTTCGAAATCTTCAATAAGATATTCTTTTTCGTAATCATGAAAAGAATCTACGATTTCGTCAGCAAAACGAACAAATCCGTAAATGCTGTAGATAGCATCGCGTATGCTTGGTGAAAGCATTTTGACAGCAAGCGAAAATGAGGTACTGTAATTTTTGGTTACCAGTTTGCTACATTTGAAAGAAACGGCGTCGAATAGTGATTTCATTTTTTTAAGATCTAAAAGATTTTTGAATTAATTCAGCTGCTAGTTTTCCTGAAATTAAAGCAGGCGGAACACCTGGTCCAGGAACAGTTAACTGCCCTGTAAAATATAGATTCTTGACTTTTTTGCTTTTTAATTTTGGTCTTAAAAAAGCCGTTTGCAATAACGTATTGGCCATTCCGTAAGCATTTCCTTTGTAGGCATTGTAGTCGGTTACAAAGTCATTTTTACAGAATGATCTCTTAAAGATAATGTTATTTTTTATTTTTTGTTGTGTAAGTTCTTCAAAACGAGCAATTATCTTTTCAAAATATTCTTCTCGTAAAGTTTCGCTGTCTTCAATTCCGGGTGCAAGCGGAATTAAGAAAAAACCAGATTCCATTCCGTCAGGCGCGGCGGTTACATCTGTTTTGGATGGAAAGTTGGCATAAAACAACGGTGCTTCAGGCCATTTTGGATTATCATAAATATCTGCAGCATGCTGATTGAAATCGACATCAAAAAATAAGGCATGATGCGAAATATTTTCTATTTTTTTATTGAAACCAATAAAAAATAGGAGAGAAGAAGGTGCAAAAACTCTGCTGTCCCAATATTCATCAGAGTACATTCGGTGTTTGTTTTCCAATAAACTTTCAGAATGCTGATAATCGGCACCGCTTAATACAATATCTGCTTTTATGCTTTCGCCATTTATTACAATTCCGGTTGCCGTTTCGTTTTCAACGATTATTTTTTCAATTGGCGAATTGGTTTTGATGGTAACGCCAAGTTCCAATGCCATTTTTTCTATTGCTCGAATCACATCAAACATTCCCGTTTTAGGATGCCAAGTTCCTAGGCCGAAATCGGCATAATTCATAAAATTATAAAAAGAAGGCGTTTTAGCTGGTTTGGCTCCGAGAAATAAAACCGGAAATTCAAGAATCTGAATTAATCTTTCGTTTTTAAAATTTTTTCGAATATCAGAACTTACATTCTTAAAAAACTGATTGAGTTTTAATGCAGTTTCTTTAGTAATTAATTCAAGCGGAGAAACTCCAGGTCGATACACTAGATCTTTGATAGCAATGTCGTAATTGCTTTTAGCCTGATCGATAAAGTTTTGCAGTTTTGAACCGCTTCCTTTTTCTATGGCTTCAAAAGTGTATTTTATTTCTTCGAGGTTGTCAAAAATGCTTATAAAATCATTGATTCCAAAATAAACCCGATAAGCTGGATTTAGTTTTATGAGCTCGTAATAATCTGAAGGTTTTTTATTGAAGTCTTCGAAAAAACGTTCAAAAACATCGGGCATCCAATACCAGCTTGGTCCCATGTCAAAAGTAAAACCGTCTTCTTTAAATTGTCTTGCACGTCCGCCAATTGTGCTGTTTTTTTCATAAATAGTAACTATGTTTCCTTGTTGGGCAAGGTAACACGCGGCAGCCAAAGAAGAGAAGCCAGAACCGATTATTTGAATTGTTTTTCTCATTTGTTTAACAAATATAAGAAAAACTTAAACAAAAATAAATTAAAGCATGTTAATAGTTTCTTCCATAGAGTCAAAAACACGTATTCTGTCTGTAAGCACTTTCTCGTCTATACACTCTGTCATTTTTCCCATCAGCCAGATTTCATTGTTTTGCAGCAATAATTTCTGCCCCATAGACTTTACATACTGATTAATTACGCTTCTATCTGGCTGCACTGTCATGAAAGATATAAAAGTTATATTTTCAAAATGTTTGGTTAAATCCTGCAGGTTTTCGATAGGCATGCTTTCTCCGAGATAAATGGTTTTATAGCCTTTATCCAGAATTTCGTATTGAAGGTATAATAATCCGATCTGGTGAATTTCATTTAGCGGAAGCGATAAAACAAAAATTCGATCGGTTTTTGTAGGTTTTCTAATCTGAAGGCTTTCGGTATAAATTAATATTTTCTGTTTGATCAAATGACTCATAAAATGTTCATTTGCAGGAGTTATGGTTTCAGACTGCCACAATAATCCCAGCTCTTTTAAAAGAGGTAAAAAATGATCTTTAAAAACTTCTTTAAACGTTTTTTCAGTAATAAGCCAATCGAATGTATTAAAGAATAGTTCTTGATCAAAATTCATCATTGCCATTTTAAAAGAAGTAATGGCATAGTTTTGAGAGTTTTTCTTCGAAATTATTTCGCGTACTAGTTGCGGTATTTTTTCTTCAGGATAAGTTGCAATTTTAGAAATCTTATAGCCGTATTCGTGCAGTAACGTGATATTTAAAAGTTTCTGCAGATTTTGAAGATTGTAAAATCTAATATTAGTATCGGTTCGCATAGGTTCAAGAATATTGTATCTCTTTTCCCAGATGCGTATAGTATGCGCTTTTATTCCAGATAAGTTCTCAAGGTCTTTAATGCTGAAAACAGTTTTAATATTGTTTATCATTATTCGCGATTAAGTCAACAAATGTAAAATAAAATCTTATATTCGGGCTTAAAACTACATTAAAAAGATAGAGAATTAGAGGCTTAGGTATTCAAAATATATTTTTTACCTAAAATCAGGTAATTATTTCTTAAGAAATATATTACTTTGATAAAAACAAAAAACAGCCAGTAGATTAAAATCTAGTCTGGCTGTTCTGAAAATTTTGTTTTTTGTATTTATTTGCAGAAAGTGGCTTTGTTTTTTATAGCACTTTGACTTCCTAATTCGATTGCTTTGCTAAAATCTTTGCAGCAATTTTTTTTGTCTCCAATTTTATTGTAAGCCAACCCTCTTAAGTTATACGCAATATAATCCTTGGGATTTAAACCTAAAGATGCGGTGCAGTCGTCTATGGTGCCTTGATAGTTTTGCAATTTGTAATTGACATTGGCTCTGCCTGTAAAAGCGTCGGCATTCATGCTGTCTAATTCAATTGTTTTGCTAAAGTCGGCTTGGGCTCCTTTTAGATCGTTTAGTTTCAGTTTTGCAACACCGCGATTCTGATAAGCTTCGACAAATTTTGAATTCATCCTGATGGCTTTGTTGTAATCGGCGATCGCACCTTTTGTGTTTCCAGCTTCGGCTTTTTTTATGGCTTTGTCAAAATAGCCTGTTGCAGATTGTGCCCAGATAGAGCAGGTCATCATTAATAATGACACTAATAGTAGGTTTTTCATAAAACTAATTTGGGATTAGTGATTTAATTATTCATCTACGAATTTAAGAAAGTTTTATTTGCTGGATAATTTAAGTTTCAAATTTATTTTAAGAATTAAGAATTAAGAATTAAGAATTAAGAATTAAGAATTAAGAATTAAGAATTAAGAATTAAGAATTAAGAATTAAGAATTAAGAATTAAGAATTTCTTTTATATGCTCTTGTATTCTAGCTGAAGAATAAAAAGAGGAAAAACTTTGTATATTGTTGTCGTGTATATTATATTTGCGACAACAATTTTAAATGTAATAAAAATGAGAGAATTAACTTTTGCATCACTACAAGTGAAAAATTTAGAAGCATCAAAAGACTTTTATGAGAATAAATTAGGGTTCGAGATTGGGAATGTTAATCCACAGGCTTGCGTATTCAAGTATGATCAAGGGCAGGCAAGTTTTGCAATTCGTACGCCTTTGGAACCTATCGAAGGAAAAGAATTGGGCATTGGAGTTGCAATTTGGTTTGCGGTTGACGAAAATGTAGCCGATCTAAAGGAGAAATTTATTGCAAACGGAGTAACAACTGCGGGACCAATTATTGAAACTCCTTTTGGTAGAGCATTTCATGTAAAAGATATCGATGGCTATAAGCTTACTTTTTTGGAAAGTAAATAAATAGAAATATTTATTTTTAATGATTTTGAGAATAAAGCAATCACATTCGTTGAAGTTGCTAATGATTCAGATTATCTTTGAATTTTATAAATTCGATTTAATTAATATCAATTTAAATGTTTTAGATTATGTCTAAAGAGATTGATTTTCATTTTAAAAAGCCAGAAGATAGTCCGGGATATTTGCTCGGACAGTTGACAATGTTATGGCAGCGTAAGCAAAAAAAAGTTTTGGATCCGTTGGATTTAACTCAAACGCAGTTCGTCTTGTTGGCTGCTTTGGGCTGGCTTTCTAAAAAAAGCGACGCTGTAACTCAGGTCGAAATTGCAAACCAAAGTAATTCTGATCGAATGATGGTGTCTAAAGTATTGCGAACGCTGGAAGAAAAAGCATTTATAACGCGGCAAGAGCATACGACCGATACAAGAGCAAAAACGATTAAATTGACAAGCAGTGGAGAACTAATTCTGCAAAAAGCAATAATTGAAATCGAAAATGCGGATCTTGATTTTTTTTCTGAATTAGAAGAGAACCTTTCGTTTTTTAATTCCAATATGGTCAAACTCATCAATAAAAATAAAGGCGAATCAAAAAATCCTGCAGAAGATTAATTCTGCAGGATTTTTTTTTGATTTATATAAAAACAAAAAAGGCCAAGTAAAATAATTACTTGACCTTTTGTGACCCGACTGGGGCTCGAACCCAGGACCCCATCATTAAAAGTGATGTGCTCTACCGACTGAGCTATCGAGTCGTCATTTCTTCAATGAGGGTGCAAATATAAGGACTTATTTTAGGTTATCGGCTCTTTTTTTAAATGAATTTTGCAATTAATTTAAAGAAAAATTGTAAAACCTTATTTTGCAGTAAAATAGACTCTCATTTTTTTTAGTGACCATGGAGGGATTTGAACCCTCACGCCCTTGCGAGCACCACCCCCTCAAGATGGCGAGTCTACCGTTTCTCCACATGGCCTTAAAATAAAAAAGGTCAAGTAAATAATTACTCAACCTTTTTGTGACCCGACTGGGGCTCGAACCCAGGACCCCATCATTAAAAGTGATGTGCTCTACCGACTGAGCTATCGAGTCATTGCTTTCAAGAAATTTAATTTGTTTATCACAAAATTTGTGACCCGACTGGGGCTCGAACCCAGGACCCCATCATTAAAAGTGATGTGCTCTACCGACTGAGCTATCGAGTCATTTAATTTCTTGAATGCGGGTGCAAATATAAGGAGTTTTTTTTGAAGTTTCCAAGCTATTTTATCATAAATTTGTCTTTTTTTTGGAAAAGTTTCCAAATGCTTAGTTTATAAGGTTTTATTAATATGAAAAAAATTGTGTTGTTAGGTTATATGGGTTGCGGAAAGTCGACAATAGCCCAAAATTTGTCAAAAATTACAAATATTCCGTTCCTAGATTTAGATAAATGTATCGAAGAAAGAGCAAATTTATCCATAAATGAGATTTTTGAAAAGCATGGAGAAGTGTATTTTCGAAAATTAGAACACGAAATGTTCGTTGAATTGCTGCAATCTTCAGAAAATAATATTATCGGATTAGGTGGAGGCACTCCATGTTATGCCAATAATCATGAATTGCTAAAAGGGGATGATGTAGTGTCTATATATTTAAAGGCATCAATAGATACTTTATATAGTAGATTGGTGCATAACAAAAGCAAACGTCCTTTGATCGCCAATATGAATGAGGAGGAAATGAAAGAGTTTATCGCGAAACATTTATTCGACAGAAGTTTTTATTACAATCAGGCCAAACATAAAGTTTCAGTTGATGGTCAATCTGTCGAAGAAACGGTTCAGGATATTTTGAAAATCTTAGCTTAAAGAAGCATAATCGCCGTTTTCTGAATTGAAAACTACTTGAACATGCTCTAATAAAGAAGTGGAAAGCGAAATTCCTTTAAAATCTGCCTTTACGGGATATTTTTTATGATTTCGGTCAACAAGTACTGCTGTTTTGAATTTTTTAAGCGGAACGTCTAAAAAATGACGAACAGCATAAATTAATGTGGTTCCTGAGTTTAAGACATCGTCAACTAGAACCAATCCTTTGTTTTTATATTCTTCAGGACTTAATGAAGTTTGTATCGCTTCTTGCGGATTTTGTTTGTTGATTTTGACTTCGCAGATGGAAACTTTCAAAGTAGAAATGCTGCTGAGTGCCGACGCTATTTTTTCGGCAAAAACGAATCCGTTAGAAGCAATTCCGGCAATGACCACTTCCTCTTCATTGACAAAGGTCTCGTAAATTTGGTAAGCGATGCGTTTTATTTTATGGTCGATTTCCTGATTGGTTAAGATAATATTGCTGCTCATGATTTTATTTTTTGCTAAGATAATTATTTTAAATTCCAATTTTAAAAATTCTAAATTCCAATTGTTTGAATTCAAAATTTAGTGATGTAGTTTTGGAATTTGGAATTTTAATTTTTTAGGTTGTGATTTTTTGGAATTTGAACTTTTTAAGTTTTAAGTTTTAAGATTTTTGGAATTTGGAATTTGATTTTTGGAATTTATATTTAAGTTTTGAATTTTAAATATCATCGTCATCCTCTAAAATTTCGTCTCCGTAATCGTCAATGTCTCTTCTGTCTTTTTTTGTTGGGCGTCCTGTGCCGCTTCTTCTATAGTGTTCTTTAGAAAGTTTTAGCATTTCTAAATGTGCGAAAGCTTCGGGCGGAGTTTCGTTTTTTTGGTAAATATCTACCAGTTTTGCGCCGACACGATTTTGCGGAATATCTAAAACCGTTATAATTTGTGTAATTTGATCTTTTCTAAAAGTAATCTTGTCTGTAGGGAATACCTCTTTTGAAGGTTTTGCAACTTGCCCATTTACAGTGATCTGGTTCTTTTTACAAGCTTCTGTAACCATGTTTCTAGTCTTGTAATATCGAACGCACCATAAGTATTTATCTATTCTCATAATTTTTCTAAAATAGAAGTTAAATTCTTTACAAAAATAAATCAATATTGTATCTTGCGCACCTAAAAAAATGATAATAATGAATAAATTTAAATATTATATTGTTTTACTACTTGCTGGTATTGCCATTGTTTCTTGTAATAAAAAGGATGATGATGATGATGTAGTTGTAACTCCTGCAAGGGATTATGCAGAGCAGTATAAGGCAGATAACGATTCTATTGTAAAATATTTAAAAACCAATTATATTACAGTAACTGAAAATTATGATGTAACTATCTCAAAAATTCCAGATGGAGGATCTCAAGCTTCTATTTGGGATCAGACAACTTATCCTATACAGTACAGGGATGTTTACAGCCGTGATATAACATATAGAGTATATTTTCTGTCTTTAAGAAAAGGAGTTGGCCAGTCGCCTTGTAATTTTGATACTGTAAATGTATCCTACACTGGAACCCTTTTAAATGGAAGCCAGTTTGATAGTTCATATGGACTTGCCCGTGAGTTTAATTTGGATATTTATGCAAGTACAATTATCGATGGATGGGGAGAAATAATGCCTCAATTTAAAACAGGAACCCGCAATGCAACTGGAGCTGATGGAACTATTAGTTATAGTGATTATGGTGCAGGTGTAATGTTTCTTCCTTCTGGTCTTGGATATTATGCAAATAGTCAAGCCAATATTCCGGCATATTCGCCATTGGTTTTTAGTTTTAAACTATTTGATTTAAAAAGAAACGATAGCGAATATAATGTTACGTCTGCAGGACTTGTTCCTGTTGGAGATGGTGTACCTTCTTATTTAGAAGATCTAAATGGCGATGGATATCTGTACGATCAAAGAGATACGGGTAGATATCCGAATCTTCCGAAAGAATTAATAGATGATTCAGATGGAGATGGAATTCCTGATTTCTTGGATTTTGATGATGATGGTGATGGGTATACTACCAGATTTGAACTTACTAAGCCGACTGATCAAGTTGGATGGGGTAAATTAGACGGAAAAGATTTTTATTATGGAACTAGACTTTATTATCCATGGGATCCAATGTCTGATGATCCAGCTACTCCGAATGAAGATGAAACTGAGCCAAGAGGTATTCCTAGAAGACCAACTGGAGATCTTACTTATCCTGATAATGACCCAAAAAATCCAAATCCGGAATCGATAACAAACCCTAGAAAATTTGTTCCTGAGGATTATACAACGCCAGGTAGATTAAGAATTCATCTTGATAAAACTTATCCTTATCAAAAGAAGTAAAATTTGAAAATTAGATAGTAAGCCTCGAGATTATGTTTCGAGGCTTTTTTTATATTCTCTTGTATTTTAAATGGCTCTAATCATTTTAAATTAAATAAATGATGTCAGAAAAAGCCCGTAAAAAAAAGCCTCGGAATATAAATTCCGAGGCTTTTCTATAGAGTAAGAAAACTAAAATTATTTTCTTTTGATAACTCTTTCTACAGCTTCAACAATTGCTTGATTGTTTAATTTGTATTTTTCCATTAATTGCTCTGGAGTTCCAGATTCTCCAAAACTATCTTTTACAGCCACAAATTCTTGCGGAGTTGGATTGTTTAGAGCTAATACTCCAGAAACACTTTCTCCAAGACCTCCAAGGTAATTGTGCTCTTCTGCAGTAACTACACATCTTGTTTTAGCAACAGATTTTAGAATAGCTTCTTCATCAAGAGGTTTAATAGTGTGGATGTTGATTACTTCAGCAGAAATTCCTTTTGCTTCAAGAGCTTCAGCAGCAATAAGAGCTTCCCAAACTAAGTGTCCAGTAGCGATGATCGTAACATCTGTACCTTCGTTTAATAAGATTGCTTTTCCAATTACGAATGGTTCGTCAGCAGGAGTGAAGTTTGCTACAACTGGACGTCCGAAACGTAAATATGCTGGACCATGGTGATCTGCTAATGCTATTGTAGCAGCTTTAGTCTGATTGTAATCGCAAGTGTTGATTACAGTCATTCCTGGCAGCATTTTCATTAATCCGATATCTTCTAAGATTTGGTGAGTTGCTCCGTCTTCTCCTAAAGTTAAACCAGCGTGAGAAGCACAGATTTTTACATTTTTATCTGAATAAGCAACAGATTGACGAATTTGGTCATAAACTCTTCCTGTAGAGAAGTTGGCAAAAGTTCCAGTAAAAGGAATTTTTCCGCCAATTGTTAAACCTGCAGCGATTCCGATCATGTTTGCTTCAGCGATTCCGATCTGGAAAAAACGCTCTGGATGGTTTTTCTTGAATTCATCAAATTTTAATGATCCAATTAAGTCAGCACATAATGCTACAACATTTTCGTTTTTTTGACCTAATTCAGTCATTCCCGCTCCAAAACCAGAACGAGTATCTTTGCTTCCTGTATTTGTATATTTTTTCATTGTTTATCTTTTGAGGTTCTAAGTTTTTCAGTTGCTATCCCGAAACTTCGGGACTAAGTTTTTTCTGAACGCTTAAAAACTGAATACTGAACACTTTTTTAATAGTCTACTTGGTCTTTAGAGTAATTTTGAGCTAATGCAGCTGCCAATTGGTCATCGTTTGGAGCTTTACCGTGCCAAGCGTGTGTGTGCATCATGAAGTCTACACCGTTACCCATTTCTGTGTGCAATAAGATACAAACTGGTTTTCCTTTTCCAGTTCTTGATTTAGCATCAGTTAAACCAGCGATGATAGCGTCGATATTGTTTCCTTCAGTGATTTCTAAAACATCCCAGTCAAAAGCTTCAAATTTTGCGCGAAGGCTTCCCATTGCCAAAACTTCGTCAGTTGTTCCGTCAATTTGTTTTCCGTTAACGTCAACTGTAGCAATAAGGTTGTCTACTTTTTTAGCAGAAGCATACATGATCGCTTCCCAGTTTTGACCTTCCTGCAATTCTCCGTCTCCGTGTAAAGTAAAAACTAAATGATTGTCTCCGTTTAATTTTTTAGCTTGAGCTGCTCCCAAAGCTACAGATAAACCTTGTCCTAAAGAACCAGACGCTATACGAACTCCAGGTAAACCTTCGTGAGTTGTTGGGTGTCCTTGTAAACGAGAATCTAATAATCTAAAAGTAGCCAATTCTGAAATTGGAAAATAACCGCTGCGTGCTAGAACGCTATAGAATACAGGAGAAATGTGACCATTTGAAAGGAAGAAAATATCCTCTCCAATTCCGTCCATATCAAAACCTTCTTTGCGGTCCATAATATTTTGATATAGTGTAACCAAAAATTCAGTACAACCTAATGAACCACCTGGGTGTCCAGAGTTTACAGCATGTACCATTCTAAGAATATCTCTTCTTACTTGGATCGTTAAATCGCTTAATTGTTGTGTGTTAGGCTTCATTTTATATGTAAAAGTTAAACTGAAGCAAAAGTAAACGTTATTTTGTGGGCAGACAAATGATTTTTTGCTTTAGTTTTACAGCAATTGTTAAAATTTGCTCTTTTTTTTACATTATCTGAAAAAATATAACGACTGTTTTTCTTTTTGATTTTTTATAAGTGTATTTTTTACAATTTTTATTTAATTCATAAAAAAATCTTGCATTGCAAGATTTTTAGTTTTGTAAGAAAGAAGGAAAAACTGTTTACTCAGTATCGCTTTCACTATAAAAATTATTTTCTTCATCTTCTGAGCCTATTTCTTCCTGTTCGTCGTCTAGTTCAGCACCTGGAATGTCCAAATCATTTCCAATTTTGTCGCTGTTTTGTTTCCATTCATGATTGTTCTGGTTGATGATGCGTTCACCCGAGATTTCTTCAGGATTAATATCTTCAAGCTTATTGTCTTGATTGTAAATATCTTCATTTGCCGGATAATCCATATTTTTAAGATTTTTCTCGATTTGATCATCTTTGATCTGGTCTAATTTTTCTTCTGCATTTATCATGATTTCTCTATTTTATAATGAATATTTAAAATTCATTAGTTGTTGTTAATTTTGTTGATTATAAAGTTACAAATGACACGCATTTTTTGCTTTATATCTTTATAAGAGAAATGTTCCAGTATTTACATTTTTTGAACGAACGCTCAAAAAAAACAAATGCAAGTTTAAATTTAAGTCTATGAATCATTATCTAAATTGTCAATTGCCTAATTATCTAATTTTTCTACAATCCAGGTTTCAAATTTAAAGTTTGTTAATCATTATCTAATTTTCTATTTCACAAATTATCTAATTCTTTAAATTAGATTATCTTTGCCGTCCCGAACAATTGGGAGAAAAACGAATTTATGAAGTTTGATTTATTACAAAAAGATCCGCAGTCTAAAGCTAGAGCGGGTAGTATTACTACAGATCACGGCGTAATTGAAACGCCTATTTTTATGCCTGTTGGAACTGTTGCTTCTGTAAAAGGAGTGCATCAGCGTGAGCTAAAAGAAGAAATCAATCCAGATATTATTCTCGGAAACACTTACCATTTATATTTACGTCCGCAGACCGAAATTCTTGAAAAAGCAGGAGGACTGCATAAATTCATGAATTGGGATCGTAATATTTTGACCGATTCTGGTGGTTATCAGGTATATTCTCTTTCATCAAATAGAAAGATTAAGGAAGAAGGTGTAAAGTTTAAATCGCATATTGACGGTTCTTACCACTTTTTTACTCCAGAAAATGTAATGGAAATTCAGCGTACTATTGGTGCCGATATTATCATGGCATTTGATGAGTGTACGCCTTATCCTTGCGACTACCGTTATGCGCAGCGCTCTATGCACATGACGCACCGCTGGTTAGATCGTTGTATTAATCATTTGGAAAAAGTACCTTATAAATATGGTTATGAGCAAACATTTTTTCCAATTGTTCAAGGAAGTACTTATAAAGATTTGCGTCGCCAGTCGGCTGAATATATTGCCAATGCGGGTCAGCAGGGAAATGCAATTGGCGGACTTTCTGTTGGGGAGCCAGCTGAAGAAATGTACGCAATGACTGAAGTAGTTTGCGAAATTCTTCCAGAAGATAAACCTCGTTACTTAATGGGGGTTGGAACTCCGATAAATATTCTAGAAAATATTGCATTAGGAATTGACATGTTCGATTGCGTTATGCCAACTCGTAATGCAAGAAACGGAATGTTGTTTACGGCAAACGGAACCATTAATATTAAGAATAAAAAGTGGGAAGCCGATTTTTCTCCAATTGATGAAATGGGACACACTTTTGTAGATACAGAATATTCTAAAGCTTATTTGCGCCATTTGTTTGCTGCTAATGAATATTTAGGAAAACAAATTGCTACGATTCATAATCTTGGTTTTTATATGTGGTTGGTTCGTGAAGCTAGAAAACATATCTTAGCCGGAGATTTTAGGCCATGGAAAGAAATGATGGTTAAAAATATGAGCCAACGATTATAAGTTTAAAAGTTTCAGGTTTCAAGTTTCACGTTCTGAAGAGAACTTGAAACTTGAAACCTGAAACAAAATAAACAAACAAAAACATATGCTGTCAATAATAGATAAATACATTTTAAAAAGATATCTCGGAACTTTTTCTGTGATGCTTCTTTTATTTGCGCCAATCGGAATCGTAATTGACGTTTCTGAGAAAGTGAATAAAATGCTCGAAAATAAGATTCCATTTGGTGATATTGCTTTCTATTATTACAATTTCACGATTTACTTTATAAACTCATTATTTCCTATATTTCTGTTTTTGTCGGTTATTTGGTTTACTTCAAAACTGGCCAACAATACAGAGATTATTGCGATATTAAGTTCGGGAATTTCCTATACGCGATTTTTACGACCTTATATAATAGGTGCAACAATCGTTTCTATTTTTGTTTTGCTAATGGGATTTTTTATTGTTCCCGCGGCAAGTGAAGGGTATAATAATTTTAGGTATACGTATTTGAAAGGAAACGGTAAACAGCTCATGCGGGGCGAAAATACCAACGTTTTCAGACAGATAAATGATAATGATTTTATCTTCGTAAACAGCTTTAATGAAGAATCAAAAACAGCTTTCAACTTTTCTTTAGAACATTTTGAAAAAGAAAAATTAACGTATAAAATTACTGCAAGCCGTATTAAATGGGATCCTAAGAAGAAGATTTACATTTTATACGATTACACAAAAAGAACGGTTGGAGATTTAAATGATGTTATCGAAAAAGCACCTGAAAAACATGTGCCTTTTAAATTTGAATTGGCCGATTTAACGCCAGTTGTTTATATTGCAGAAACACTCACTTTGGGTAAATTAATTGATTTTATCGAAAAAGAAAGAAAAAGAGGTTCTGGAAATATAAATACCTATTTGGTTGTTCTTTACAAAAAATATAGCATACCAGTTTCTGCTTTTATCTTAACAATTATTGCGGTTTCGGTTTCTTCTATGAAACGCCGAGGCGGAATGGGGATGAATCTTGCTATTGGAATTGCAATTGCATTCTCTTTTGTGTTCTTTGATAAAATCTTTGGAACGCTTGCCGAAAAATCTACTTTCTCACCTTTATTGGCTGTCTGGTTCCCGAATATTGTCTTCGGAATTTTAGCAGTTTATTTATTACGTAATGCGAAACGATAATTTAAAAAGTTATTTAAATCTTCACTTAATTGTTTTTATTTGGGGTTTTACAGCCATTTTGGGCGCTCTAATTACAATAGATGCAGATAATTTGGTTTGGTACAGAATGCTGATTGCCATGATTTTTCTTGGCGGATTTATTGCTTTTAAAAAACAGTCTTTTCAAGTTCCGGTTAAAGAACTTTTTAAGTTGATTTTTGTCGGTTTACTGATTGCTCTTCATTGGATTTTCTTCTTTAAAGCGATTCATGTTTCCAATGTTTCCATTACACTTTCCATATTTTCTTTAGGAGCATTTTTTGCCTCTTTATTAGAACCCTTATTTTATGGAAGAAAGGTGCTTTGGTACGAAGTTTTTTTCGGATTGGTAATTATTGCAGGTTTAGGTTTGATTCTTCAGGTAGAAATAAAATATCTTACAGGAGTTTATTATGCTTTGGCAGCAATTATTTTAGGCGTTTTATTTACGTTAATGAACGGAAAATTAATCTCAGATCACGAACCTTCTGTTATTACTTTTTATGAGTTTGGAGCGGGCGTTTTCTTTATCACGATTTATTTTTTATTTCAAGGAAAATTTACAGCCGATTTCTTCGAATTGTCTTTAAATAACTGGGTTTTATTATTGCTTTTGGCTTCGATCTGTACAGCTTATGCTTTTACGGCTTCAGTAAAAGTAATGCAGCGACTAACGCCTTACACCGTAATGTTAACCACTAATTTGGAGCCAGTTTACGGAATAGTATTGGCTTATTTTATCTTAGGAGGAAAAGAAAAAATGAGTGTTGAGTTTTACATCGGAGCTGTTATAATTATTATAACCGTGATCCTAAATGGTGTTTTCAAACATTATCAGAAAAAGAAAGAAAACTTGTAATAGTTTCCTTATTTTTAAATTGCATTTTTATACTTTAAATAACAATTAACTTCGCCAATGATATAATATTTTTATATTTGCGGTTCGATTTACAAACAAAATTCAAAAATCCATGGAATATTTAGATTTTGAGCTTCCAATTAAAGAACTTGAAGACCAGTTAGAAAAGTGCGTTATTATTGGGAAAGAATCTGACGTTGATGTTACTCCGACTTGTCAGGAAATCAACAAGAAATTAGAGCAAACTAAGAAAGATATATATAAAAACCTTACGGCTTGGCAGAGGGTACAATTGTCAAGACACCCAAATAGACCTTATACTTTAGACTATATCAAAGCAATCTGCGGCGATACTTTTTTAGAACTTCATGGAGATAGAAGTTTTAAAGATGATAAAGCGATGGTTGGCGGTCTTGGTAAAATAAACGGACAGTCGTTTATGATTGTTGGTCAGCAAAAAGGTTATAATACTAAAACACGCCAATACCGTAATTTTGGTATGGCTAATCCTGAAGGATACCGTAAAGCTTTGCGTTTGATGAAAATGGCAGAGAAATTTGGAATTCCAGTTCTTACTTTAGTAGACACTCCAGGTGCATACCCAGGGCTTGAAGCTGAAGAAAGAGGACAAGGAGAAGCAATTGCCAGAAATATTTTTGAAATGGTTCGTCTGCAAGTGCCAATCATTACGATTATCGTAGGTGAAGGTGCTTCTGGTGGAGCTTTAGGAATTGGTGTTGGAGATCGTGTTTACATGTTAGAAAACACTTGGTACTCTGTAATTTCTCCAGAATCTTGCTCTTCTATTTTATGGAAAAGCTGGGAGTATAAAGAGCGTGCAGCAGAAGCTTTAAAATTAACTTCTTCTGACATGAAGAAGCAAAAATTAGTTGATGATGTAATCCCAGAACCACTAGGCGGAGCGCACTATGACAGAGAAACTACTTTTAAAACAGTAGCAGAATACATCACGAAAGGATATAATGAATTAAAAGACTTATCAACAGCCGACTTAATTGCCCAAAGAATGGACAAATACAGTAATATGGGCGAGTTTAAAGAGTAAATTCATATCAAATCATTAAAAATCCGAAGCCCTGCGGTTTCGGATTTTTTTTTGGTTATCAACAAAAAAACTTATTTATAAACAAAAAACTAGTTATAACTCGATAGCAGATTTTTTTTAAATTTTGCTACTTTCGCTATATGGAAAATTTCAAAAATGTAAACCCTGTTAAGGTCGACAAAACCACAATTATTAACTTAGAAAAAGGAAAATTGCCACCGCAAGCTCTTGATCTAGAGGAAGCTGTATTGGGAGCAATGATGATTGATAAAAAAGGGGTAGACGATGTAATTGACATTTTACAGCCCGACGCTTTTTACAAAGATGCACACAAACATATTTTTGAAGCAATTTTACAGCTTTTTACCGAAACGCAGCCAATCGATATCTTAACGGTTTCGACTCAGTTAAAGAAAAATGGAAAGTTGGATTTGGCGGGTGGAGATTTTTATTTGATTCAGCTTACTCAAAAAATTGCTTCTTCAGCGCATATCGAATTTCACTCTCGTATAATTCTACAAAAATTTATTCAAAGAAGTTTGATTAGAATTTCTTCAGAAATTATTGAAGAATCGTATGATGAAAGTACCGACGTTTTTGATTTATTGGATAAAGCAGAATCAAAATTATACGAAGTAACGCAAGGAAATATCAAGCGTAGTTCTGAAACTGCACAGAGTTTGGTTTTACAAGCTAAAAAGAAAATTGAAGAAATTTCTAAAAAAGAAGGATTAAGTGGTGTAGAAACTGGTTTTCATAATCTGGATAAGCTAACATCTGGATGGCAGCCTTCTGATTTAATTATCATTGCGGCAAGACCTGCGATGGGAAAAACGGCATTTGTCCTCTCTATGGCCAGAAATATTGCTATTCAATATGGTCACGGAGTAGCTTTATTCTCTCTAGAGATGGCATCGGTTCAGTTAATTACAAGGCTTATTTCTTCTGAAACAGGATTGTCTTCAGAAAAATTACGTACCGGAAAATTAGAAGCTCATGAGTGGACAATGTTGAGTACTAAAGTGAAAGATTTAGAAAAGGCACCTTTGTTTATTGATGATACACCGTCACTTTCGATTTTCGATTTAAGAGCAAAATGTCGTCGTTTGGCATCGCAACATGGTATTAAAATTATTATTATAGATTATTTGCAGTTGATGACTGCAGGAGGAAATAATAAAGGTGGAGGAAATCGTGAGCAGGAAATTTCGACAATTTCCCGAAACTTAAAAGCATTGGCAAAAGAGCTTAACGTTCCAGTTATTGCACTTTCTCAGTTGTCGCGTGCGGTAGAGACTCGTGGTTCTAGTAAAAGGCCTTTACTTTCGGATCTTCGTGAATCTGGTGCAATTGAGCAGGATGCCGATATCGTTTCATTTTTATATCGACCAGAATATTACAAAATTGAAGAATGGGATGATGAAGAGGCTTCGCCAACTGCGGGTCAGGCCGAAATTATGATCGCAAAACACCGTAACGGTGGTATTGAGAACATTCGTTTGAAATTCTTAGGACATTTAGGTAAATTTGATAATCTTGACGAATTTACCGGTAGCTATGATGATTTACCGTCAAAAATGAATCATGATGATAATCCGTTTATTACTAATAATCTGCCTTCAGCTAATGAAGCCTTCGGAAGTAATTTAAATGACGACGATGACAGCGATGTTCCATTCTAAAAAAAATAAAAAGCCTTATTATTAAGGCTTTTTTTATGTTTTTAAGTTATTTTTCTAATAAAAATCAGTAGTTTAGCTAAACCATATAAACTATTAATTTTTTTAAATATTAACCAATAACAAATTTAAATTATGAATGAAGAAACTTTTCCAGGACCTATTCAGATTCCTTTAGAAACCGCAGAGAAGTGGGAAAAGAGATATCAGGGTGATACCACAATCGAAGATGCAAACAGAAAAGTAAAAGCTTTCTTGATACCAAGAGAAAGTCTCGAAAAAGTGCTAGCGCTAGAAACAGAAGCAGTTTGGGCTTATATCGGTATAAACGATAATAAAGAGAGAACGCTAATTTTTAACGGAGCCAAATATGATGCAGAAAAGAAAAAGTACATCAATGTTTACGGTAAAGCAGATAAAAATGATGACTGCGAAGCTGCTGATGACATTGTGTACGATGGTACCAGACCAAGTCCTCCTTTTTGATTTTTAATAAACTATTTCAAGAATGGCTGATTTTTTAATATATTCAGGTTATTTGATTTTATTAATTAATCTAATATTATACTCCATTAGCTTTTTCCGTAAGGAAAAAGTTAATGGTTTTTTTGTTGCCTATTTAGTTTTTGCATTTATAATGCAGATGTCAATGGAGTTACTATATCATTTGCATTTTAATAATTTATTTTTAGTTAATATTTTTATTATAGGCCAAATGGTTTTATTGGGTTTTTTTTATAATTCATTAATAAAAATAAAAAGCCAAAAATTATTTGTAAAAAGCAT
Source organism: Flavobacterium ustbae (assembly GCF_003946915.1). Lineage (GTDB taxonomy): Bacteria > Bacteroidota > Bacteroidia > Flavobacteriales > Flavobacteriaceae > Flavobacterium > Flavobacterium ustbae. The sequence goes on along the minus strand of NZ_RPOC01000021.1, from coordinate 15,985 downwards.
TTTATCAGTGGGAATAGTAATTTTTTGCGTTCAATTTTTTTTAGAGCCAAAAGAATTTTTAAAATTTAACTTATTTACTATTACTTTAACGTCCTTGAGTTGTGTCATTTTCGGCTTACTACATTTCTACAATATGCTTACTGAAAAGAAAGTTTATTATTATATAACAATAGCTGTCATTTTTTTTATGTTAGGATCTACTGTTTTGTATTTAATTGGAAATCTAACATTAACATTAAGTTTAGATGTTAAATATTTTTCATGGAAATTAAATGCTTTTTTATTTTTAGTTTATCAATTAGTTATATTGCATGAATGGAAAGTAAGTTTTTTTAAAAAGTCTTTTGAAAACTAATTTTTATTTTAAAAAAAACGCTCTTTATTATTTTTTTAACACGTTTTTATTAACCCTTAATATTTAAATAATGAACCAAAAAAAAGTATTGATTACCCTTGCGGCTGCAATTTTTGCCTTTTCCTGCCAAAGAGACAATTCTCAGGAAGATGCTTCTGCAGCTGTAAAAACCGAACAGGAAAATTGGCTTGATGCCGATCTGAATGCAAAATTTGCAAATTCGCAGCAACAGGTTTCTGCCTATTTATTTTCTTCGGCAGAACTTAAAACCCTTGTTGCAGATCAGAATGTTACATTTGTACGTTTTGTTTTAGGTTATGATGAAAACACTATTCAGCTTACTATTTCCGGAGTTGATAAAGATCGAAATGAATTTGGATTTGTTGACTCTAAGATTCTGAAAGATTCTAATTTAGACGCTCAGCTGAGTGTTTTAGACAATTCTTCAGTGAGCACCCAAAAGAGTTCTGCTGTATTGAATGCTCACCTTATGGATCCTTCTGTGGCTTATGACGGAATTACATCATGGAAAAATAAACTAAAAACAGTTTCAGATCTTGATAAAGTGACTTCTTATGAGGATGACAGATTTCATTATTACACTTTAGAAGTCGAAGTTGTAAAAGAATTGCTGGAAAAAGCTTCTAATAAAAACATTGGTGTTTTCCTAGGGCTTAACCCAGAAGGGAAAGTAACTACTTACTTGATAGGAATGGACAAAAACAATCGTATTGTAAGCTCATCATTAACATCAAAAACCGCAGATGCAGGGGATGTTTATGACGGGGCAAGACCAAGTCCTCCTTATTAATAGAAGATAGTTTTAAAATTGTAAAATCTCTATCATAACCTGATAGAGATTTTTATATACATATTTGAAAATGATTTTCAAGTCTAATTTTGATAATTTGTAATATGATAAGCGCTTCGGTTTTTTTAAATATAAATAATGTTCCAGAAAAAGAGCTCGTAGCTATAATATTATATATCTCGTTGTTTTTTATAATTGTTGCAGTAGCATTAATCATATTCTTTTACTTTTCTAGAAAAAAAATCATTCAGAAAGAGCTAGAGAAAATAGAATTAATACTTCGTTATCAAAAAGAGCAATTACACGCCATTATTGTAACACAGGAAGAAGAGCGCAAAAGAATAGCGCAAGATCTTCATGACGATATTAGTTCAAAATTAAATATTGTTTCTTTAAATACTCATTTACTTTCGGCACCCAATCTTACTGAAAGCGAAACTGCCGAGATTACAGATAATATAATCAATTTAACCAACAAGGCATTAGATAATTCCAGAAAAATTGCCCACAATCTGCTACCGCCAGTTTTTGAAAAATTTGGTTTGCATGCAGGTATTGAAGAACTTTGTGAAGAATTTGAATCTAGCAAATCGGTTAAAACACATTATAAAAATGAGATTGATTTTCATGACAAAGACATAGACCGTCATTTGCATGTTTTTAGAATTCTTCAGGAACTCATGAATAATTCGCTTCGTCATGGAAAAGCCACACAAATTTGGATTTCTTTTTTTTATAATGAAGGAATAAATACTTGCAATTACGAAGATAACGGAATTGGTTTTGACGGATCGAATGCCGAAAACCAAAAAGGTTTAGGAATGAAAAATATTGATAGCCGAATATCATTTTTAGAAGGAACAATAGAAATTAAGTCAGAAATTAATAATGGAATTGCTGTAAATTTTACTTTCTAGGTTAAATTTGTCTAATTTGGAGGGTTTTTAGTTAATAAAATAAGTTATTTAGATTTTTTCTAAATCATATTTTGTAATTTCGACAAACCAAACTAAACGACCAAAATCAAATAAAGATGAATGCTGCTATCAAAATTGCTCTAGTCGATGATGAAATTTTGTTTCGAAAAGGAATCTCTTTTCTACTACAAAGAGAAGAAAATATAGAAATTATTTTTGAAGCCTCGAATGGAGATGAGCTTATTTCTCAATTAAACGAAAGGGAAATTAAACCAGATATCATAATAATGGACTTGAAGATGCCAGTCTTAAACGGAGTCGAAGCTACCAAAATTATTAAAAAGATATTTCCCGATATAAAAATTATAGCATTAACAAGTTACGACACCAAATCTTTTATCGCCAATATGATTCAAGTTGGGGCAGTGGCTTACTTAATTAAAAACACCACTCCAAAAGATTTAATTCATACAATCAACGAAGTAGCTAAAAAAGGATTCTATTATAACGAAAATGTTTTAAAAACAATTCAGGAAACAATAGTTTCGCCCAAAAATGCAAGAGGGGGTTTAGAAACAAATTTTCTTTCGCCTCGCGAAATAGAAATTCTGCAATTGATTTGCCAGCAGAAAACTACCGCAGAAATTGCAGAACATCTTTTTTTAAGTCCGAGAACCATAGAAGGGCATCGAAATAATTTATTGCTCAAAACTGAATCTCGAAATATTGCAGGTTTGGTAGTTTATGCTATCCAGAACGAATTAGCAGTTTTGACAATCTAAAAATTAGGCTGTCAAAAACTGAATTGACAATACGTAATACAATATGATTGTTATTACTAGGACACATAAACCTATTTTCTGAATTATATTCAGACCCTTTTGCTGGTTGTTACTTTCATTAAACTTCATAGTTTGGTTGTTTTTACAGCGATTAGTTTTGTGAACCTGGGATAGCAAATATATAGAGAATATTCTTCCAAAGTATAGGTATTTTTACCTGTTTTTTAATTGTTGCTAATCCTCTTTTTTGAATACTTTTTTATTTAACATGCTATTATTCTAGAAAAGGACGCAAGTATTCTTTTTTTGCGATAGCCTTTTATATCTTTACTAAAATAATTTTCTAATGAATAAGAGTTTATTCTACATTTTTATACTATTAGTTACGTTTAATGTAAAGGCTTCGTTTATCTTACTTCCGATGGACGAATCGACGCAACAAAACCATTTAAAAGCGTACGGAATTACATATTGGTGTTTGAGCAGAGATTATAAAGCAAGCTGGCTTTTAAATTACCGAGGAGGCTCTTTTTTACTTCCAGATGCAGATGAGATTAGAAAAGAATGTAAAATAAGAGGAGTGAGTTTTGAGGTGATTTCCGATAGTGAGCAGGCATCGATCTTAAATGAAATTTCGAGCCCTTCTCAAAACATGGAATCTGTAATTTTAGAAAAAGCTCCTAAAATAGCGGTTTATACGCCAAAAGGAAAACAGCCTTGGGATGATGCTGTAACTTTGGTTCTAACGTATGCCGAAATTCCTTTTACTCCAATTTATGACGAAGAAGTGTTAAGTGATCAATTATTAATGTACGATTGGCTTCACTTGCATCACGAAGATTTTACTGGACAATACGGAAAGTTTTATGCAGCCTACAAAAATACACCTTGGTATATCGACCAAAAAAGAGATGCTGAAGCTTTGGCGGCCAAATTAGGATATGCGAAAGTATCTCAGGAAAAAGGAGCAGTTGCAAAAAAAATTAGAGATTTTGTAATTGGTGGCGGTTTTATGTTTGCTATGTGCTCTGCTACAGATAGTTTTGATATTGCACTTGCCGCCGACGGAGTAGATATTTGCGAAACTATGTTTGACGGAGATCCTAGCGAATCTAATTATCAGTCAAAATTAAACTATAATAATTCTTTTGCTTTTAAAAACTTTACCTTAGAAAGAAGACCTGAAGTTTATGAATTTTCAGATATCGATATGACGACTAAAAGACGTATCGTGATGGATAAAGATTATTTTACTTTAATGGAATTTTCTGCAAAATGGGATCCGATCCCGAGTATGTTATGCCAAAATCATACGCAATTGGTAAAAGGTTTTATGGGGCAGACCACTTCTTTTGATACTTCTTTAATAAAATCGAATATCTTGATTATGGGGACTTGCGAATTAAACGGAGAATCAAGATATATTCATGGTGAAAAAGGGAAAGGAATGTTTACTTTTTTTGGAGGTCATGATCCAGAAGATTTTCAGCATCAGGTTGGAGACCCGCCAACGGTTTTAGATTTACATCCAAATTCGCCAGGTTATAGGTTGATATTAAACAATGTTTTATTTCCGGCTGCTAGAAAAAAGAAACTTAAAACGTAATTAGTTTAAAGAAAATTCAAACCAAATCGGAATATGATCGGATACTTTTCTAGCATTTTGAAGTGAATCGAAATCTTCGTAAGTTTTGATGACTCCAAAGTTTCTCACTTTTAAAGTAGCTGCATTGTAAAAAATATTATCAAATTCAGATGCTAGGCAAATATTGTTTTTGCATGCATGCTTAAGAGTCGTTTTTTGATTTTTTAGTACAGGTACATATCCCATTTTTTTTAACGGATTAAAAACGGAATGTTTTTCGGGACAATTAAAATCACCTAAGAAAACCAGATTTAAATTAGGATATTCTTTTGGTAAAAATTTGAAATATTTGATTTCAGTTTCGGGCTGCTTCTTTTGCGTTATCGCATGAAAATTAACAAGCGTTATTGTTTTATTATTAATTTCAAAAGTGGCATAATACGGTTCTCTATCAATTTCTAGGCTGAACTTTTTCTCCAACCAAGGCTTATTTTTTAATTTAGCTTTGTGAGTTTTCCAAATAAAAGCATACCGTTCTGTTTTGTAACTGCTGCTAGAAGTTGGGTCACTTATTTTATAATCCCATTTATTACCTTTTTGATTAAGCAATTCGGCAAGTTTAGCTACAGCTTGTGCACCACCGTTTCTGGCCACAACTTCTTGAATTACAATTATATCGTAATTTGAAATTGTTTTGGCAATATAATTCAATTGGATATCAGATTTAGATTTTCCAAAATTTTCTATATTCCATGATACAACTTTGGTTTGCGAAAAAGATATAAATGCAAATAATAATAAGAATAGGCTAAGAGTATTTTTCATGTAAAATGTAAAGAAGCTAAGATATAAAACTTCTTTTCTTGCAATAATTAAGCCTGACTTAAAATTAATTAATGTTTTTTGTATCGATTTTTTAACGCAGTTCCGATAATTATAATTTGCAATACTAATAATGCTGGAATAAAAATTATTTTCCAGTCAATTTCTAGCCAGCCTGTTCTTTCAGAAACAATGGCAAAACTTATCGATAAAAAAAGGCAAAGTAACATTGTTTTCATTATAATTTTATTTTGGGTAGTATTAATTTTAGAGAAGATAATACTTGCTTTACTTCTTGGTTTCATTGGTCAGTTAATAGATTCTCACAAATTTAGCAGAATCAAAAGTGTAATCCTTACGGAAACCCGTAAAGCTATAAAAATTACACCAATCCGAAATCTTTTGCAATGGCAATCAAATGCACATTGTTGTTTGCCTTAAAGTAAATTTTGAGTTTATTGATTCTTTTTTCGATACTGCTTGTTCCGTTTGGAGTTATAGATAAATCTTTAAATTCTTTAGAAATGCTTTCTAAAATATATCCTTGAGATAAAAGTTTTAAAATAGAAATATCATACGATTCAATTTCTATTAACGCTTTATCGTTAAAACTAAAAGACAAATCTGAAGAAAGAATTTTTTCTTCGTTGTTAAAAGCACTTTTAATAGCATTTCTTAACTCAGAAATACTGTTTCTTCCTTTTGTAACATAGGCGTTAATTCCTAAATCATTAAATAAAGATTTAATTCTGTAGCTTTTGTCTTCTATAGAAAAAACAATTTTTTTAAGTTTTGGCTGTACTTTATTTATGGCTTCAATAAGTTCATCACCACTATTTAAATTTACTTTTCTATGATCAGACTTAAAAGACAAATCTGTAATCAATAAATCATAAGGTTCTTTTTCAGCCAATGCCTTTTTTACTTTGAGCAAACCCTCGTCACAATATTTCACATGATGGATTACAGGAACTTGTAACTCTTCAAGTACTTGAACAACTGCAATGCTGATGCTGTCTAGATCTTCGGCAACTAAAACTTTTTTAAACATAGATGTCTTATATTGGAAATTTGAAACTTATTTTAAAACCGCTTTCGGAATATGTGCCAAAATTAAGTGTTCCTTTTATTGTTTTAATACGGTTTTCCACATTTTGTAGTCTTTTTTCTAAAACAATGTTTTTTGAGCTGATTTCGTTGCCATTATCACTATACATTATCAAGATATTTTTTTCTTCTTTTTTAAATGTTATACTTGCTAACGAAGCATTATTTAGTGTTTTCATCTGGTCAAAAATTTCCTGAAGAACACGAAAAACAGTAATTTTTTTCACTCGCGCAATTTTACACCACGAAAAAGTATGCAAACCATTTATTATTATATTTATGTTTTGGTTGGTATATCCAGAAATCATTTCTTTAAGCGCCTTTTCAAAATTTTCATCGGTAGCTATTTCGCTATTTTCTCGAGAAATATTTCTGGTTTTTAGATAGATATTGTTTAAATGAGATAGAAGTTTTTCTTTATTTTCTTCTTTTTCTAGATCGTAATTTTCTGTAAACAACAAAATTTTATCAATGTCTTTTTCGAGTTCAAACTGCAATTTTTCAGAAATACGCATTTCATTCTTGAAAACTTCATTGTTTCTTTCTTTTTTTCCTTTTATAGTTATGTAAAAAAATATAAATATTAAACTTATAATACTAATTGAAATTACTATATAAGATATATAGCTTCTGTTTTTTTGCCTTTGTAGTTTTAACTCGTTTTCGGCTTTATGATTTTTAAGCTCTAAGTTTTCATCTTTATCTTTCTGTGAATTATATATAATATCTGCAAACTGATTTTTTGCTTTTTTTCTGCTCACAATAAGACTGTCAAGCATTCTACTATAAATTTTAAAATTCTTTTTTGAATTTGCGGCATTGTCTGCCTCAATTAAACAACCTAACATGCTAACGGCGTAGGATTTAGAGTTTGACTTTTTAGCATAGTAATACGCTTTCTCAATATTAATTTTTTTCAGCTTAGGATTATTGTATTTTTCGTAATATTTATAAAGAGCATAGTAGGAGGTAATTAGTTCATAGTCATCATTTAAAGTAAGAGCGACTTTTAGACTTTCGGTAAAGCAGTCAAAAGCTTCTTTTTTATGATTTCCAAGATAGAGGTAGGAAAGACCCAAATTGTACAATTTAGCACTGCGCTGAAAACCTGTATTTGAAGGAGTAATTTTGTCCTCTATATTCAGCCAGGCTATAGGTTCTAGTAAATCAACAGCTTCCTGATATTTTCCTTCCTGCACATAAACAAAGGCAATTTCAGATATTATACGAGATTTTCTAAATGTAGAGAAGGCCTTCTTTAATGCTTTTCTATGATAATATAATGCTTTTTCATTATCATAAGTAATATCATAGTTGTAGGCCATAAACGTATAAGTGTTAACGGCATATTTTACATTTGTTGTCTTATCTAAGTATGGTAAAGCTTTTACGAGTATAGTTTCTACTTTATAATAGTCACCTTGTCTTTGTAAAATTTCTGCCATATGATTTAGTGATTCCACATAATAATCGGCATAGTCCTCTTTTGGCTCACATAACAATTGAGTTTTATTGAAATAAAAATAAGCGCTGTCACCTTTTTCAACTTTCGAAAAAGCATGTGCCTTTGCCAATGTTTTTTTTATTTCTGATAAACGGTCGGTTTTGGCGTAACTCAAAGGTAGTTTTTTAGGGTCTGTAAATTTCAGAGACAAACAAAGTGCTAGAACTACCCCGCAAGTTAAAAGGCAGAAAATGAGGCTTTTTTTTGGAAAAAAGTAAAGTAGTTTTTTTAGCATTATACTGGAAATTTGATTTGTACTTTGAAGCCTTTCCCTAAATCTGAATAAATTCCAATCCCGCCCTCAATGGAACCAATTCGATTCTCAATATTTTTCAACCCATTTTTTATAGCCATTTTGTTTGTGTCAGCTCCTTTTCCATTGTCTGTGTAATTAATGATTATAAAATTGTCTAATTCCTTAAAAGTTATTCCAACCAAGCTTGCATCACTGTGTTTTTTCATATTTACTAGCAATTCCTGTATCGAACGATAAACTGCTGTTTTTTTATCTTTATCAATGTCACTCCAAGAAATACAATCCAGACCATTTATTAAAAGATTAACTTGAGATGTATTAAAACTAGAAATCATCTCTTTAATAGAAGCGATAAAATTTTGAGAACTCGTTTCTAGATTATTATCCTTGGAAATATTTGTTGTACGCGAATAAATACCTTCTAATCGTTTTAATAAATGAATTCTGTTTTCTTCTGATGAAAGATTTTTGTTTTCTACAAATGCAAGTGCATGATAAATATCGTTAGCAAGCTCATCGTGTAATTTCTTAGAAATTTTGGTTTCACTTTTGTAAGTAGCTTCAATTTTTTTGCGATTTGCTCTTACAGTTAGAAAAATATAGAGAAAGACAATTAGACAAGATGCTATTAAAATTATGATGTAAAAAGTAATATTTCTTCTTTCTTGTTTTGCTAATTGAAGTTCGTTTTTAATTTTTTGGACACTTAATTTTAAATTTTCCTCTTGTTCTTTTTTAGAGTCATATTTAATTTTTGCAAACTGATTTTTAGCTTTTTGTCTTTCTCTATATATACTATCTGCTATTTTTATATAAACAAGTGCATTTTTTTTAGATTCAATATCCGAACTATTATTTTCTGTAATAAACTGCAAAGCAAGTAAGCGATCATCTGTATTGCCAGATAATGTGTAATATTTGTAACTTAATTTGGCATACATCATCGATAATGCCTTGTTGTTACGGTAATATTCTGTAAGATTATAATATGTTTTGCCTAAACCATCTTCATACTTTGTTTCAGTGTTTATCTGTATACTTTTTTTAAAAAAAGCCAAAGCTTTCTCATTCTTGAGTTTGAAATAACAAATGCCAATATAATCCAGTATTTTTGAATAATATATCGGGTTTTGCTGTACAATCTTTTCTTTACTTATTGACAAAAATAATTGAAGAGCTTTATTATACCGATGCTGTTTAATATAAATTGCAGCTATATTATTTTTTGCTTCAAGTTTGTTTATTCTATCGGTATTTAAAGTAAATGCTTTAGAATAGTAATAAACAGCAGTTGGATAGTCATAAGTGTAATAATAGTTTCTCCCTAAAACACTATAAATATTCCATACATAATTAGGATCTTTTACTTTATTTAAATAAGGAATTGTTTCATTTGCAGTAGTAGTACTCCCGATATAATCTTCATGATCCTGTTGAATTTCGGACATATAATACATGCAATAAACATACTTTTTTGCATCTCTGTTCGGATTACATTTTGTTCTGGCTTTATTATAAAAATAAAATGCGCTATCGAACTCTTTTTTCTTGTAGAAAGAATCGGCTACATGTATCGCCTTCTCAATCTTGGTATTGTCACTTGCAATTTTCACTCTATTCTTTTTTTTATTTTCACAGGCAAAAAAGGCCATGAAAACTAGAAGTGTATATAGTAAAAATTGTATTTTTTTTGGTATCATGCGCCAAAAATAAATAATTCTGCAAATTATAAAAGAGTATAAATACGGTATTTTAAATTATTTAAATTTTTCATATTTTTTGATTCTCATTTTTAGATAAATAGCAAAAGCCCTTAATAGTCAAGGGCTTTGCGAGGTTGTGAGTTTGTAAATTTTATCCTTATAAAATTATACAGCTCTCATTCCGGTAGTAATTGCAAGTCTATTCCATGAATTAATAGTAATGATGGCTAGAATGATTTCGGCAAGATATTTTTCATCAAATAATTGTGCTGCATTTTGATAAACTTCATCCGAAACATGATTAGCGATAGAAGTCACTTGCTCTGTCAAAGCTAAAATTGCTTTTTCTTCTTCACTGTAGACATCAGCTTCACGCCATGCGCTAATAAGATAAATTCTTTGTTCAGAAATGCCATATTTTCTAGCATCTGCAGTATGCATATTGATACAGTACGCACAACCATTAATTTGAGAAGCTCGTATTTTAATTAATTCTTTATGTTCAGTAGTTAAAGAGGTAGAAGAAATATATTTTTCTAAATTCATTAAAGCCTCATAAGCCTGTGGAGCAACTTGCGGAATAACAATTCTTGATTTCATTTTTATTTGTTTTTAAAGTTCATTACAAAGGTCAGCAATGTATACCTTCAAAAACTTGAACTACTTCAAGAAATTACTTAAGCTGCTAAGTTTATAAGTCTTTCAAAAAAAAATAGGTTCCAACAACTTAGTAGCTTAGCAACTTAGAGGCTTAGTATCTTAGAACTAAACTTTTCCAGCTCTAATTTTACTCATAAATTCTGCTGAAAAATCCAAGTAGGAGGCAAGCATATATTGTGGAACACGCTGTACGAAATCAGGTTGTTGATTTTTAAAATGATTATAACGTTCCTCTGCAGACATAGTAAACAAAAACTTAATTCTCATTTGTGCTGCACCAAATGCTTTTTGTGCAACAATTCTAAAATACTTTTCAAGTTTAGGAATTTGAATTAAAATAGAATCTAAAACCGATTTTTCAATAGCGATTACATCACTGGTCTCCACAGCTTGTATATAAAAATGGGAAGGGATATGATTATGGTAGCTCAAATAATCGGTTATCCACCAATTTTCTACGCCAAATTGTAATGTTTGCTCTGTACCTTTTGAGTTAATAATATACTGACGCATACAGCCTTTTACAATAAAATACATTGTATTGCATATTTGGCCTTCTTGTAAAACATGTTCTTTTCTTTTTATTTGAGAAATAGCCAGACATGATTCTAATAGATCAATTTCTGACGGTTCCAGATTAATAAACTTTTGAATATGATTTAGAATTGGATTCTGCATTTAAGATGAGATTTTAAAGTAAATTTAGCTTTTTATATTGAATTTTAGATATTGGCTTTTCAGGCTTCTTAAAAGCAAAAAGCCATTCGTGTTAACGAATGGCTTTTTATATAATAAGTAAGTAATCTTAAATTGAGTTTATAAAACGTTTTATTTTACTTTATTAAGAATAGCTTTGAAAGCTTCTGGGTGGTTCATAGCTAAATCTGCAAGAACTTTACGGTTCAATTCGATTCCGTTAGCTTTAACTTTACCCATGAATTGAGAATAAGACATTCCCTCTAATCTAGCTCCAGCGTTAATACGCTGAATCCATAAAGAACGGAAATTTCTTTTGTTTTGTTTTCTATCGCGGTAAGCGTAGCACATTGCTTTCTCTACTGCATTCTTAGCAACTGTCCAAACGTTTTTACGTCTTCCAAAGAAACCTTTGGCTTGCTTCATTATTTTTTTTCTTCTTGCTCTTTTAGCAACTGAATTTACCGATCTTGGCATAATTTTAATGTGTTTTTGTAGCAGGCGTCCTGAATTGAATCAAAGGAACTTCAAAGCCATACTCCAAGGTTATATAAATAATTTTTTAACCTAAAGAATTATTAGATAATTCTTAATTGTTGTTTGATGCTTTTCATATCTGTTTGGTGAACTAGCGCTGAGTGAGTCAAAGCTAATTTACGTTTTTTAGATTTTTTAGTCAAGATGTGACTTTTAAAAGCATGCTTTCTTTTAATCTTTCCAGAGCCAGTAACTTTAAAACGTTTCTTAGCGCTAGATTTTGTTTTCATTTTAGGCATTTTTCCTAGTGTTTTAATTTATTCTTACTTACTTATATTTTTTAGTTTCAGGTTTAAAGTTTCATGTTCGAGCTGAACACTGATACTAAAAAACTGATTACTATTTCTTTTTCTTCGGAGCAATGAACATAATCATTCTCTTTCCTTCCAAAACAGGCATAGCTTCAACTTTACCATGTTCTTCTAAATCTTGAGCAAGACGTAATAATAGAATTTGTCCTTGATCTTTATAAATGATAGAACGCCCTTTAAAGAAAACGAAAGCTTTTAATTTAGATCCTTCCTTTAAGAATTTTTCAGCATTCTTTCTTTTAAATTCGTAATCATGCTCATCAGTTTGAGGTCCAAATCGAATTTCCTTTACTACAACCTGAGATGATTTAGCTTTTAATGCTTTATCACGCTTCTTTTGTTCGTAAACAAATTTCTTGTAATCCATGATTTTACAAACCGGCGGTTCTGCATTTGGCGAAATTTCAACTAAATCCAATTCAAATTGGTCAGCTAAACGTAACGCATCTGCTATTTTAAATACACCAGGCTCAATGTTTTCACCTACAAGACGTACTTCTGGAACACGAATAAGATTGTTTATTCTGTGCGCATCTTTTTTTTCTACTCGAGGTTGAAAACCTCTGTTACTTTTTATTGCTATGACTTTCTAATTTAAGTTAAACTGTAAATACTTTTAATGTCTTTTTTATTTCTTCGTCTACAATCGAAGCGAATTCTTCGATAGAAACTGTGATGTTTCCTTTTCCTTCCTGTCCGTGACGACGAATTGAAATGGTTCCGTTTTTCTCTTCCTCCTCACCAACGATAAGCATAAATGGGATTTTTTGCATTTCTGCATCTCTAATTTTCTTACCGATAGTTTCATTTCGGTTGTCAATTAGGGCGCGAATTTCGTGATTTTCTAGCAAATCTAAAACTTTTTTAGCATAATTTTCGTATTTCTCGCTCAAAGACAAGATAATAGCCTGTTCAGGCATTAGCCAAAGTGGGAAATTTCCTGCTGTATGCTCAAGCAAAATTGCTATAAAGCGCTCCATAGATCCAAAAGGAGCTCTATGAATCATCACAGGGCGGTGTAGTTCATTATCGGCACCTTTATAAGTCAATTCAAAACGCTCAGGTAAGTTGTAATCTACCTGAATTGTTCCTAATTGCCATTGTCTTCCTAAAGCATCTTTAACCATGAAATCCAGTTTCGGACCATAAAAAGCAGCTTCACCATATTCTACAACAGTATTAAGGCCTTTGTCTTTTGCTGCGTTGATAATAGCATTTTCTGCCTTTTCCCAGTTTTCATCAGTACCAATATATTTTTCTCTATCTTCCTGATCTCTCAACGAAATCTGAGCAGTAAAGTTTTCAAAACCTAACGAACCAAATACATAAAGAACAAGATCAATTACTTTTTTGAATTCCTCATCCAATTGCTCCGGAGTACAAAAAATATGCGCATCATCCTGAGTAAACCCTCTAACACGAGTTAAACCATGTAATTCTCCAGATTGCTCATATCTATATACTGTTCCAAATTCAGCATAGCGCTTTGGTAAATCTTTATAAGACCAAGGTCTTACATTGTAAATCTCACAGTGGTGAGGACAGTTCATTGGTTTCAATAAAAACTCTTCACCTTCCGCAGGAGTATGAATTGGCTGAAAACTGTCAGCCCCATATTTTGCATAGTGACCAGAAGTAACATAAAGTTCCTTTTGACCAATATGCGGACTAACAACTTGCTCGTAACCCGCTTTTTTTTGAGCTCTCTTTAAAAATTGTTCCAAACGATCTCTTAAAGCAGCGCCTTTTGGTAACCATAGCGGTAAGCCTTGACCTACTTTTTGAGAGAAAGCAAAGAGTTCAAGCTCTTTTCCTAATTTACGGTGATCGCGTCGTTTTGCTTCTTCAAGAAGTTCAAGATATTCAGTCAAATCTTTTTGTTTAGGAAAAGAAGTTCCGTAAACACGAGTCAACTGTTTGTTTTTCTCGTCACCTCTCCAGTAAGCACCCGCAACACTCATAATTTTTACAGCTTTGATAATTCCAGTATTCGGAATATGTCCACCGCGACATAAATCAGTAAAAGTAGCGTGATCACAGAATGTAATCGTTCCGTCTTCAAGATTTGAAATCAATTCAGTCTTGTAAACGTTATCTTTGTACATTTCCAATGCTTCTGCTTTAGTTACAGGACGCATTTTAAAATCATACTTTCCTCTTGAAATCTCAAGAATACGATCCTCAATTTTCTTAAAATCAGCCTCAGAAATTTTCTGATCTTCAAAATCCACGTCATAATAGAACCCATTAGCAATTGCAGGTCCAAGAGTTAGTTTAATTCCCGGGTACAATTCCTCAAGAGCTTGCGCCATTACGTGCGAAGTAGAGTGCCAGAAAGCTTTTTTACCTTCCGCATCATTCCAAGTATATAATATAAGATTACCGTCGGTCGTTAATGGAGTTTCGGTTTCAATAGTTGTACCATTAAAAGATGCAGAAATCACGTTTCTAGCAAAACCTTCGCTAATGTTTTTAGCGACCTCCATTGGAGTTACGCCCGAAGCGAACTCTCTAATTGACCCATCGGGTAAAGTAATCTTGATCATTGTTTATAATTTTGTGAATGCAAATATACAGTATTACAAAAATACATACAATATATATGTACAACTTTACTCTATTATATATAAGAGTGATTTTTCTAGTCCACAACCCGACGGATTTCCAAACCTGTTGGGTTTGTTTTTTACATAATATTATATAAGTAGAGAATACAGGCTAGGGGTAGTTTAATGGTTAGATTATAACCGTTTCTAAATAATCGGAATCCAACCCAGCAGTTTTCCAAACCTGTTGGTTTGTTTTTTATATAATACTATATAAGGAGAGGATGCAAGCCAGGGATAATTTCACAGCTTGATTATATCCGTTTCTAAATAATCGGCATCCAACCCAGCAGGTTTCCAAAACCTGTTAGGTTTGTTTCTGCGTACAATATGTATAGATTCTAATTTTTTGTAGAAGCGGACCGGAGTGCGTCTTAAGCTGCATTATTCGAGTATGCAGCAATAAAATAAGTGTAGCTGAGCGCAGCGAAGCCTTTCGGGTTTGGGATTTGGAATTTAAAGATTTGATAATAATAAGGAGCTTAATCCCGCTATCCGCTTCAATCTTTTGTCTGGCTAAAGAAACCAGACAAAAGGATTTCCGCTACTATCGGGGCTAGGGCAGCTGTTTTCAGAAGAAGCAAATACTGCAAAAAGAACAAAAAAGGCTTGAAAAAAGTCAAAACCCAATAAAAACGACATGCCAAAAGAGCCGAAAACCATCAAAAAAGAAACAAAACGCAGAAAAACCCCACAGCTCAGCAGAAAAGTTGAATTGTAAAGATTGGGTTGCCAGTGAGTTAAGAAAAAGAAATAAAAAAGATGGAAAAAATGTAAAATAAAAGCTTGTAAATGTAAATAAAGGTGGTACTTTTGCACCCGCAACAGCGAAAAACGTTCATCAAAATAGTGGCAGGCACTGAATCAAAAGAAAAGCGATTTTCTAAAAAAAGATCCAGAAAAGCTTGCGAGATTTGAAAATGCTTTTTACATTTGCACCCCGCAAAACAGGGAAAGTTCCTTGAGAGATTGTTGAGAAAAATAGAAAAAGAGAGGCGAAAAAAAAGTTTCAAAAATATTTAAATTTTTCTTGCAGGAAACAAAAAGAATCTTTAGTTTTGCACCCGCTTTGAGATACAGGCGAAACAAAAGAAAGACATGTTCGTAGACATATTGAATTGACAGCCGTTCTGAAAGAGATTTCAGAACAAAAGAAATAAGAGCAGTAGAGTCGGAAGATTCGAGAAAGCCAAAAAGAGAAGCATCGAATATACATTATAAAAATATACGATGAAGAGTTTGATCCTGGCTCAGGATGAACGCTAGCGGCAGGCTTAACACATGCAAGTCGAGGGGTAGAGGCTTTCGGGCCTTGAGACCGGCGCACGGGTGC
>NZ_RPOC01000020.1 GCF_003946915.1 Flavobacterium ustbae | reverse complement strand
AGATTTTAGATTTTAGATTTTAGATTTTAGATTTTAGATTTTAGATTTTAGATTTTAGATTTTAGATTTTAGATTTTAGATTTTAGATTTTAGATTTTAGATTTTAGATTTCTAAAAATTAATTCTTTGAATTAATTTTTAGAAAAAAACTTTGTCTCTTTGCTCCTTAGAACCTTAGTCCCTTAAAAAAAAACTTTAGAAGCTAAAAAAAAAATGAAAGTATATACCAAAACAGGCGACAAAGGAACCACAGCTCTTTTTGGTGGCACCCGTGTTCCAAAAGATCATATTAGAATTGACAGTTACGGGACTGTTGATGAACTAAACTCTTATATAGGATTAATTCGCGATCAGGAAATAGATTCACAATATAAAACCATTTTAATAGAAATTCAGGATCGTCTTTTTACAGTTGGTGCCATTTTGGCAACCCCACAGGAAAAAGAAGTTTTAAAAAACGGAAAACTTCGTTTGGAAAATCTTGGAATAATTGATTCAGATATCGAATTGCTCGAAAATGAAATAGATAAAATGGACGAAAGCCTTCCGCAAATGACTCATTTTGTCTTACCAGGTGGGCATCCAACTGTGTCACATTGTCATATTGCGCGATGTATTTGTCGCAGAGCAGAGCGCTTAGCCGTACATTTAAGTCATAATGAACACGTTCCAGAAATTGCAATAACGTACTTAAACCGACTTTCTGACTACCTTTTTGTCTTGGCACGAAAGTTGTCCTCAGACTTAAAAGCCGAGGAAGTGAAATGGATTCCCAGAAAATAAATTTCTGCAAATTTCAATTTTTCTAAATCCCAAATTCCAACAAAAATCGAAGTTTTACGGGCTGTTTTTGGAATTTGGAATTTGATTTTTGGAATTTTACAAGTGACGTTCTTAATTTTTATTAAAATAAATCAAAATTTACTTGTCTTTTTCAGTAAAAAATTTATTTTTGCACAAACTAAACAGATAACAGATGTATTGGACATTAGAATTAGCATCTTATTTAAGTGATGCGCCATGGCCTGCTAACAAAGATGAACTTATAGACTACGCTATTAGAGCTGGTGCTCCATTAGAAGTTGTAGAAAACCTTCAGTCTATCGAAGATGAAGGCGAGATATATGAATCAATGGAAGAAATTTGGCCTGATTATCCAACAGACGAAGATTATCTTTGGAATGAGGATGAATATTAAAAAATAAACCAAATGAAAAAGTCTCTCATCATAGAGGCTTTTTTTTTGGTTCAAATATATTATATAATAAAAGAAATACGATAAATCATGAGTTTCATAAACAGTATTATTAAAGTCTTTGTCGGCGATAAGTCCCAGAAAGATGTCAAAGCTTTACAACCTTACTTAAACAAAATTAAAACATTCGAAGCTCCTTTAATGAGTCTATCAAACGACGAATTAAGAGGAAGAACCGTTTATTTTAAAGATAGAATCAAAGAAGCTAGAGCTGATAAAGATGCTAAAATTGCTTCGCTTAAAGCGGAAGTAGAAAACATCGAAGACATCGATAAAAGAGAAGACATTTATGATGCTATAGATGCTCTTGAAAAAGAGGCTTATGAAATCTCTGAAAAAACTTTATTGGAAATTCTTCCAGAAGCTTTTTCTGTAGTAAAAGAAACAGCTCGCCGTTTTAAAGAAAACTCTCATATTGAAGTTACTGCAACTGCAAAAGACCGCGAATTCTCGGTTGCAAAATCATATATTACTATTGAAGGCGACAAAGCAATCTGGGCTAACAAATGGAATGCTGCCGGAAAAGATATCACTTGGGACATGATTCATTATGATGTTCAGTTAATTGGTGGTATGGTATTGCACGAAGGTAAAGTTGCCGAAATGCAAACGGGTGAAGGTAAAACTTTGGTTGCAACACTTCCACTTTACTTAAATGCCTTGACAGGAAATGGAGTTCACTTAGTAACAGTGAATGACTACTTGGCAAAACGTGATAGCACATGGAAAGCGCCTTTATTCGAGTTCCACGGTTTATCTGTTGATTGTATCGATAACCATCAACCAAGTACAGAACAAAGAAAAAAAGCATACGACGCCGATATCACTTACGGAACCAACAACGAATTTGGTTTTGACTACTTAAGAGATAACATGGCACATTCGCCAAGCGATTTAGTACAGAGAAAACACAATTTTGCGATTGTCGACGAGGTTGACTCGGTATTGATTGACGATGCAAGAACTCCTCTTATTATTTCTGGACCGGTTCCACAAGGAGATCGTCACGAATTCAACGAATTGAAACCAAAAATCGAAAACTTAGTTGCACAACAGCGTCAATTAGCGAATGGTTTCTTAGCTGAAGCTAAAAAATTAATCAAAGAAGGAAATACTAAAGATGGAGGTTTCTTATTATTAAGAGCTTACAGAAGTTTACCTAAAAATAAAGCATTAATTAAATTTTTAAGTGAAGAAGGAATTAAACAATTGCTTCAAAAAACTGAAAATCAATACATGCAAGACAACAATCGTGAAATGCACAAAGTCGATGAAGCTTTGTATTTTGTGATTGAAGAGAAAAACAATCAGGTTGAATTAACCGATAATGGTATTAAATACCTTTCTGGAGATACAGATTCAGATTTCTTCGTGCTACCAGATATTGGAACAGAAATCGCAGCAATTGAAAAACAAAAACTTGACAAAGACGCTGAAGCTGAAGCTAAAGAAAGATTATTCCAAGATTTTGGTGTAAAAAGCGAGCGTATCCACACTCTTACTCAGCTTTTAAAAGCATACGCTTTATTCGAAAAAGATGTAGAGTATGTTATCATGGACAACAAAATTATGATTGTCGATGAACAAACTGGTCGTATCATGGACGGACGTCGTTATTCTGACGGTCTTCACCAAGCGATCGAAGCAAAAGAAAACGTAAAAATCGAAGCTGCTACACAAACATTTGCTACAGTTACATTACAGAATTATTTCAGAATGTACAACAAACTGGCTGGTATGACTGGTACAGCCGTTACAGAAGCAGGCGAGTTATGGCAAATTTATAAATTGGACGTTGTTGAAATTCCAACAAACCGTGGAATTGCAAGAATTGATAAAGAAGACTATATCTATAAAACAACACGTGAGAAATTCAACGCGGTTATTGAAGACGTTACTGAATTATCTCATGCTGGAAGACCTGTATTGATCGGAACAACTTCTGTAGAGATTTCAGAATTATTAAGCCGTATGCTTAAAATGAGAGGAATTACACACAACGTATTGAATGCTAAAATGCACAAGCAAGAGGCGCAAATCGTTGAAGAAGCTGGTAAAGCTGGAGTTGTAACTATTGCAACAAACATGGCCGGTCGTGGTACCGATATTAAATTGTCTCCAGAAGTAAAAGCTGCGGGAGGTTTAGCAATCGTTGGTACAGAGCGTCATGATTCTCGTCGTGTAGACAGACAGTTGCGTGGTCGTTCTGGTCGTCAGGGAGATCCAGGAAGTTCTCAATTCTATGTTTCTCTTGAAGACAATTTAATGCGTTTATTCGGTTCTGAAAGAGTTGCGAAAGTAATGGACAGAATGGGACTTAAAGAAGGTGAAGTTATTCAGCATTCTATGATGACTAAATCTATCGAACGTGCTCAGAAAAAAGTAGAAGAAAATAACTTTGGTGTTCGTAAACGTTTATTAGAATATGATGATGTTATGAACTCTCAGCGTGAAGTAGTTTACAAACGTCGTCGTCATGCATTGTTTGGTGAGCGTTTGAAACTGGATATCGCGAATATGCTTTATGATACTTGCGAATTAATTGTAAGCAATAATAAAGTAGCAAATGATTTCAAAGGATTTGAATTTGATTTAATTCGTTATTTCGGAATCACTTCTCCAATTTCTGAGGCAGATTTTGCCAAATTAAATGATATCGAAGTTACTGGAAAAGTATACAAAGAAGCTTTAGCTTTCTACACTGAAAAAACAGAAAGAAGCGCAAGAGAAGCTTTCCCAATTATTAAAGGAGTTTTTGAAGAGCCAAACAATCATTTCGAAAGAATTGTAGTTCCATTTACAGACGGAATCAAAACGTTGAATGTGGTTACTGACTTGAAAAAAGCGTACGAAAGTGAAGGTGCTCAATTGATTGCTGATTTTGAGAAAAACATCACACTTTCTATTGTTGATGAAGCTTGGAAAAAACATTTACGCAAAATGGACGAATTGAAACAATCTGTTCAATTGGCTGTTCACGAACAAAAAGATCCATTGCTTATTTACAAATTAGAGGCTTTCAACTTGTTTAGATCGATGTTGGACAACGTTAACAAAGAAGTTATTTCATTCTTATTCAAAGGTGATTTACCTGCTCAAAACGTTCCAGAAATTCACGAAGCAAGTGAAGTTCGTCAAAAAGAAAACTTACAATTAAGTAAAGACGAAATTCCAAACAGCGAAAGCATTAACCGTGAAGCTGGACAAACACAAGAACGTCAGGTTACAGAAACTATCGTTAGAGATATGCCAAAAATCAACAGAAATGATACTGTTACAGTTCAAGAAGTTGCAACTGGTAAAACGGAAGAAATGAAGTTTAAAAAAGCAGAAAGCTTAATCGCTTCTGGTGAATGGGTTTTAGTGAAATAATAAACTCTTAATAAATACAAAATCCCCGATTACTATTGTAGCCGGGGATTTTTTTATAGTTTTTTTTTGCCACGAATTCACGAATTTTTTTTCTCATTTCTCTACAGAAAAAATTCGTGAATTCGTGGCTAATATTTATCTAGGATTATCTTCATAATAACGCGCTTCGATTCTTTTAATATCTTTAATAGAGTTTTTAGCCCAAAGCAATCGCTTTTCTAAAATTTCTTCATCAGAAAGATGCCAATTAATATCTGATCTTCTCAGTCTGTTTGTTATGTTTTGAATAACAATTGCTGCAGAAACCGAAATATTTAAACTTTCTGTAAAACCAACCATTGGAATTTTTAAGAAACCATCGGCATTGTCCATAATTTCTTGTGACAAACCTTCTTTTTCTGTTCCAAAAAATAAAGCACTTGGTTTTGTAATATCAAAATCTTCCAACATGCAATCTTTTTCATGTGGAGTTGTTGCAATAATTTGGTAACCTTTATTTCTTAAATCGGAAAGACAGCCAGAAACCGAATCAAATCTATTAATATCTACCCATTTTTGAGCACCTAAAGCAATTTCTTTATCGATTCTTTTTCCAAAACGCTGCTCAATTACATTCAATTCCTGAATTCCAAAAACTTCACAGCTTCTCATTACAGCACTTGTGTTATGCATTTGAAAAACATCTTCAACAGCCACTGTAAAATGTTTAGTACGATTCGTCAATACTTCTAAAAATCTTTCTTTTCGATTTTCTGTCAATATGTTTTCTAAGAATGCGAGGTAATTTAAATCAATCATTACTGGTATTTTTGTTTTCTATTATATTATTAATAACGCTATATAATACAAATGTATTCCAATCATTTTTATAGGAATAACCACGATTAAAATTTAAAGAATTTTCTTTGGAATAAACAGACACGTAAGTATTGTATTTTTTAATAGCTACATCATTCCAGGGAATAAGCTTTTTTTCTTGCTTTAAAAGTTTCGAAATTTCAAGAATAACTCCTTCTGAATTAATATGCACATCCCCAATAAAAAAAGATTCACCTCTTTTAAATTTCTCAATAAATGAAAGTGTTTTCTCTTCAAAATATAGATTCCATAGAGCATTTAATATATTAACATAGATCTCATGACATTCATGTTTTTTTATACCTAAATAAGTATTGAAATTAATTTTCAATATTTCATTATTGAAATTTCTGACATATAATTGATACTCTCTTCCAAATACAAATTTGTACTGATAGTAAGTTATCCCATAACGAAACTCTTTTATTTCGTTTACTTTAAAAAGCGTAAAACCATTATTAGCTAAATCTTTATCTTCAAATCTGATAAAATCTGAATGAAGATGAAGATCACGCTTATAATTATCTAAAAGACTTCTTTTAATTTTTACTTTTAATTCTGAAGACACTTTATTTCAATTTGGCGCAAAAGTACATTATTAATAAAACAGAAAGAAGGATTTAACTTATTTTCAACGCGCCAACTGTTCACTAACCTTTTTATTTAATTTCTGATGAAGCAAATTAGCTTTTGTTAAATCAATAATCAAGGTATCATTTTCGTATGAATCTCCGATAAAAACATTGTTTTCATTTTTAGAATGTTTCTGTAAACGCTCAAACATTTTATTGAGTACATCGGGATAATATTTCAGGTTTGAAAAAGAAACGAAATGCTCTATTACTTTTTTCATTCCCTCATTATAATTCAACATAATCACATTCTCATCTGTTTCATAATAATCTAGAAAACTTTGAAAATATTTTTCCAGAACCAAAGCTTGATACTGTTGCAAACTTACTTGTTCTATTTCTTCAGAAGTAATTCCGAAAACACTCGACGGAATTAAATTAGGAACCATGTGCATCCCTGCCATCTTTTGGTGTGATCTTAAAACTTCTCCGGGATTTCGAAACAATAATGCAAAAGGAATTTCTGGAAAAACCGATCTTAAATAAGACGCTTTAAAAATACTCCACGCATCCAATTTTATAATTAAATGCTTCTGTTCTGGAAACCTCTTTTGCCCTAATAATCTCAAAACCGATTTTAGCAAATCTGTTTTCATATTTTCGTCAAAAGCATCACTTCTCAAAATTTGATCAATAATAGGAGCTTCAGAAACCATAATATTTTCAGATGAAGTTGCTAGAGACTGACTCAACATCGTAGATCCGCATCTTGAAACATGAAAAACCAATCCTTTTAATTCGACAAAATTGAGTTCTTTAGACCAATTAATTAAATTTTCTACTGTGCTTGTAAATTTAAAACGCTTTAAATTATAACTATGGCTTTTACATTTGACAATAGTTTCTTCAAAAAAAGGTTCTGCAAAAGGAATGTCTGAGAAATACATCCATTCAAAATAAACTTCATCATCTTTTTTAACCAATTTAATCGGAATCCAGTTTGCAATAAGATCTTTTATATTTTCCATTTTATGCATTCATTTGTGATTGAAGTTCCGCAATAAGGCGAGCACTAATTTCTGACGGATTTCTAGAAAGCTCTGCAATTATCTGTTTTTTCACCTCATTTGAATATTCATTCTTTGGCACATAATTTACATCAAAACCCATTTTAGAAAACAATTCATCAGACCATTCATTTCTTATACAATCTAGGGTTAAGTGAATTCTAGGTTCCAAACTTTTATTCTGTACGCTATGCGGTAATTGAAAATTAGCATACCAACACTCTCCCATTTTCATCGGAACCCGTTTGTGATCTACATAAAAATAGACTTCAGAATTGGTAATTATAGGAACGTGAATCCTAAAAAAACCATCTTCATACGAAGTATCATTATCAACATGTTCTTTAATCTCGCTATCAGGTCCGAGTCTTAATAATCGTACCGCTTCTTTTTCGCATCTAAACCAATCCATTATTTCTTTAAAATAAGGGCAGCTGTCAAGCAAAGGTGTATTTTTATATTCTTTATCTGGAAAAGATAAAATATCATTTTCTAAACCCGATTGCGATCGCAAAGAAACACTTGTCCATTTTCCTTCATATCGATTGGTATTAAAATGCGGAGTCCATAAATTGGTTTCGCAAGTCACTAAATCGTTCTGCAATTTTTCTATCGAAAAAGAAATTGGAAGTTGGCAGGAAGAAGGATTCATAAGCCTAAGAATTTAAATTGCTAATTATAAAGTTGTACAGTTTATGGGCAGAAACCGAAACTGTTTCTGAATCTGTTTTTAATACTAAATCTGCTTTGTTTGGAATTTCAAAAACATCGCTAATTCCTGTAAATTTTCTAATTTTATTTTGATCATCATCTGGCAATAATGCTCTTTTGTACAATCCTTTTGGATCTCTTTCAATCAAATTCTGAATCGTACAATCCAGAAATACCGTTTTTACAAAGTCAAAAGACCTTAATTCGTTTCTAAGATTTTCATACGGATTGATAACCGACATCAAGACAATTTTCTTTTCCCCAATCAAAGCTCGGCCAACGCTAAAAAGACGTCTTACATTTTCGCAGCGGTCTTCTTTAGAAAATCCTAAATCTTTACAAATTGTCTGACGGTAAACATCGCCATCTACGACTTCAGCTTCATAATTATTTTGAAGCAAAAGATGCCTCACATTTTCTGCCAAAGTCGTTTTTCCTGAACCAGATAGTCCTGTAAATTGAATTAAAATCATTTAGAATCACTTATAAAAACCCAGCCTTAAAACTAACCAATTAAAAAAGAGAGAGAAAGAGTATAAATACCCATTATTTTCTTTTGACAGAGTAGGTAATCCTTGCTTTTTTCGGAACATTCGAACCAAGAAATCACTATTTTTATCTTTTAATAAAACGAAGAATGAAAAAGAAACTTGTTGTTTTAACCGGAGCCGGAATTAGCGCTGAGAGCGGAATAAAAACTTTTCGTGACAGCGATGGTTTATGGGAAGGTCATGATGTAATGGAAGTTGCAACTCCAGAAGGCTGGCATAAAAATCAGGAATTGGTGTTGGATTTTTACAACAAAAGGCGCCAGCAATTAAAAGAAGTAAATCCGAATCTGGGTCATATTATTTTGGCTGAATTGGAAAAAGATTTCGACGTACACATTATTACACAAAACGTTGATGATTTGCACGAACGCGCTGGAAGTACAAAAGTTTTGCATTTGCACGGCGAATTGCTAAAAGTAAGAAGCACGCAGCATAAAAACTTGATTTTAGATTGGACAGAAGATTTGGTTACGGGAGATTTAGATGCCAACGGCCATCAATTGCGTCCGCATATTGTTTGGTTTGGCGAAGAAGTTCCTGCACTCGAAGAAGCGATCGACATTACTGAAACAGCAGATTATTTTGCCGTAATCGGGACTTCACTGCAAGTTTATCCTGCAGCTGGATTAATTGCTTACACTCCAAATACAACTCCCGTTTTTTATATTGATCCAAAACCTATTGCAATTCCGAATCTTAGAAATAAAGTTGAAACGATCGCAAAATTTGCTTCTGAAGGAGTTGCAGATTTAAGAACAAGATTAAATTCATTTTAAAGACATAAAAATTAAACACAAATTTAGCACGAAGATTATATTGGTCGAATAATTTAAGATAATAGAAAAATCTGTGCTAATTCGTGAAATTTGTGTTTTGCCAATCTTTTCCATTTTAAAATGCTTTCAATTGACTTTGTGATTACTTTAAATCCGTAAATTCTGTTTATATTTGCACCTTTCGAAAAAACAACATAACAATGACTACTCTAAACGAATTGAATGCTATATCGCCAATTGACGGAAGATATAGAAATAAAACTCAAAATTTAGCACCTTTTTTCTCTGAAGAAGCTTTAATAAAATACCGCGTTTTAGTTGAAGTGGAATACTTCATTGCTTTATGCCAAATTCCATTGCCTCAACTGCAAGGGATTGACTCTAGCTTATTTGAAAGCTTGAGAAATATCTACACAAACTTTTCAACTGAAGATGCACTTTGGATTAAAGAAACAGAAAAAGTAACCAATCACGACGTAAAAGCGGTTGAATACTTTATTAAAGATGCTTTTGAAAAATTAGGTTTATCTCAATACAAAGAGTTCATTCACTTCGGATTAACATCTCAAGATATTAATAATACTGCCATTCCGCTTTCTACAAAAGAAGCGTTTGAGCAAGTTTATATGCCGACTTTAATTGCGGTAATTGCCAAATTAAAAGAATTAAGTGTGGAATGGAAAGACATTCCAATGTTGGCGCGTACACACGGACAGCCAGCTTCTCCTACTCGTCTAGGAAAAGAAATTTTGGTATTTGTTGAGCGTTTAGAAGAGCAAATGCGTTTGTTGTTCAACATTCCGTTTGCGGCAAAATTTGGAGGAGCAACAGGAAACTTCAATGCACACCACGTAGCGTATCCACAAATTGACTGGAAACAATTCGGAAATAAATTTGTTGAAACCGACCTTGGTTTAAAACATTCATTCCCAACAACACAAATTGAACATTACGATCATTTTGCAGCTTTCTTTGATGCTTTAAAAAGAATCAACACCATTATTATCGATCTAGATCGTGATATTTGGACGTATGTTTCAATGGATTATTTTAAACAAAAAATTAAAGCTGGAGAAATTGGTTCATCTGCAATGCCACATAAAGTAAACCCAATTGATTTTGAAAATTCTGAAGGAAACTTAGGAATTGCAAATGCTATTTTTGAGCATTTATCAGCAAAATTACCAATTTCAAGATTACAGCGTGATTTAACAGATAGCACTGTTTTACGTAACGTTGGAGTTCCGTTTGGACATACTGTTATTGCTTTTGAAGCAACTCTAAAAGGTTTGAACAAATTGCTTTTAAACGAAAATAAATTTGCAGAAGATTTAGAGAAAAACTGGGCAGTTGTAGCAGAAGCTATCCAGACTATTCTACGTCGTGAAGCATATCCAAATCCATACGAAGCTTTAAAAGGCTTAACAAGAACCAATGAAGCAATCGACAAAAACGCGATTCATAATTTCATTGCAACTTTAGAAGTTTCAGATGCGGTTAGAGCAGAATTATTAGCTATAACTCCTAGTAATTACACAGGAATTTAAGAAAAATACCAAATATTTTACCAAAAAAAGCTATCTTTATCGGGATAGCTTTTTTTATTTAATTCGGAGCCAAACCAGTATAAACAAACCACTTACAATAAAAAAGTGCAGTAAATTTCATGTAAATGAAAAGCTGAATGTGCTCCTTAAAAAAAATACCACATTTTTATATGATTGCATTAAATGCCGCAGCAGAAACTACACATCACCTACAACCTTTAATTAGTGATTTGGGATTAATCCTGATGACTGCCGGAATTGCCGTTTTAATATTTAAAAGAATGAAACAGCCTTTGGTTTTAGGCTACCTGATTGCAGGATTTTTGGCCGGAAACCATTTTGATTTTTTCCCATCTATAACCGACATGAAAAGTGTAGAAGTTTGGGCAGAGATTGGGGTTATATTTTTACTTTTTAGTTTGGGGCTCGAATTCAGCTTTAAAAAACTAATGAAAGTTGGAGGGACTTCGTCTGTCACCGCCATAACACAGATTTTTTTTATGACCGTAATCGGTTACTGTGTAGGTCAGTGGATGGGCTGGGGGAAAATGGATAGTATTTTCTTGGGAGCGACACTTTCCATTTCTTCAACTACCATTATTATCAGGGCTTTTGATGAATTAGGTGTTAAAGGAAAAAAATTCGTCGGAATTGTTTTCGGAGCTTTGATTGTCGAAGATATTGTCGCCATTTTAATGCTGGTTTTACTATCGACTATTGCGGTAAGCGATCAAGTTTCGGGAGCTGAATTATTGCAATCTGTTTTAAAATTAATTTTCTTTCTAATCATCTGGTTCTTAGGCGGAATATTTATTATCCCAACTATTTTTAAGAAGGCAAAACATCTAATGACAGATGAAATGCTGCTTATTATCTCATTGGCATTATGTCTAATGATGGTAATTTTTGCTGCAAATGTTGGTTTTTCTCCAGCTTTAGGAGCCTTCATCATGGGATCTATTATTGCTGAAACCACTATGGCAGAAAAAATTGAACATTTAATTCAGCCCGTGAAAGACTTTTTTGGTGCTGTGTTCTTTGTATCAGTCGGAATGCTAATTAATCCTGTAACATTGGTTAACTACGCGCTTCCTGTTGCTATAATTACATTATTGACCATTTTCGGAAAAGCTTTCAGTTCTTCTATCGGAGCCTTGATTTCTGGCCAGCCGTTAAAACAATCTGTTCAAACCGGAATGAGTCTGGCACAAATTGGGGAGTTCTCTTTTATCATCGCTACCCTCGGAATGACTTTAAAAGTGACAAGCGATTTCTTATATCCAATTATTGTTGCCGTATCTGCCATTACGACATTTACGACTCCATTTTTAATTAAATATTCGGAACGTTTTGCTTTCTTTTTAGAGTCAAAAATGCCTAAAAGATGGGTCAAGAACATCAATCGTTACAGTGTAAATGCCCAAGCCATTAAATCGGTAAGCACTTGGCAGATTGTACTTCGCTCATCTATTACGCAAATCATACTTCATACTATTATTATTACGGCCATTATATTATTGTCATCTAAATTTGTAGCGCCTTTGGTAGCCGATACAAGATTCGGAAATACTTTGGCAGCTTTGCTAACCTTAGTTGTAATTGCACCATTTTTATGGGCGCTTTCACTTCGTCGTGTAAAAGTAGATGAAGTCGAAGCGCTTTGGGAAGAGCGTAAATACCGTGGAGCACTTTTAATGCTTATTTTAATACGAATGAGTCTTGGTTTATTCTTTGTGGGATTTCTATTGAATATTTTCTTCTCTCCTTTGGTTGCTTTCGTTGCGTTAATTATCGCGATGGGAGCGTATCAAATATTCCCTAAAAAATTGAACGAGCAATACCATAAAATAGAAAATCACTTTCTGAAAAACCTGAATGATCGTGAAAACAAAAAGATTGATAGAAGATATGCCAATTTAATGCCGTGGGACGGACACATGTCTTTCTTCGAAATTAAAAAAGAATCTAATCTCGTTGGACAAACTTTACAAGAGCTAAAAATTCGAGAGCAATTAGGAATTAATATCGCTTACATTAAACGTGGAGATGTCACGATTCCGATTCCGACTAAAAACGAGCGTTTATTTCCAGGCGACGAAATCTGTGTAATTGGAACCGATGCCCAAATTACAGAATTCACAAAATTCTTAACTCAAAATGAAACGGAACCGCCTGGTAAAGTAGAAGAAACCGATATTGTATTGCGTCAGCTTGAAGTTTCTCAAGACGAATTTATTCAAAAAAGTATCGGCCAATTTAGAGCAAAAACAGATGGAATGGTCGTAGGAATTGAACGAAACGGAAACCGTATCCTAAACCCCGAATCTAGTTTGATTTTAGAAAAAAATGATATTTTGTGGGTTGTAGGAGATAAGAAAAAAATGGCTGCTTTGTTGGCGGCAAAGTAAAGGTTCTAAGGTTCTGAGGGACTAAGCTTCTAAGGCACTATTTGGTATTTCTAAATATTTCTTCTTTTATTGCAAAATTGGCTCTTATTCTAGCAAACATATCCCACGGTTTCAACCGTGGGTACGCAATAAATTATCACGATATATTATCACAATACGTTTCCCAAGGTTAAAACCTTGGCTATGCTTTAATATATCAAAATAAAAAAGCTTCTGATTTTCTAATTTAAACTTAGAATCTCAGAAGCTTTTATTCTTAACAACTTTTATCTTAGCATCTTAGTACCTCAGCACCTTAGAAGCTCAAAATCATTTATTCGGCTGCGGTGTTAAACGCAAATAAGGTTTAATTGGCGTGTGCCCTTTTGGAAATTTTTCAGGAATATCGCTGTCTGGAATTGCTGGTGCAATTACCACATCTTCACCATCTTTCCAGTTTGCTGGAGTTGCAACACTATAATTGGCAGTTAGTTGTAAACTGTCAATAACACGAAGCAACTCGTCAAAATTTCTTCCTGTAGAAGCAGGATATGTTAGCGTTAATTTGATTTTTTTATCTGGTCCGATCACAAAAACAGAACGCACTGTAAATTTGTCGCTAGCATTTGGATGAAGCATATCGTAAAGATTGGCTACTTTTTTATCCTCGTCTGCAATAATTGGGAAATTTACTTCTGTATTTTGAGTCTCGTTAATATCTTTAATCCATTCTTTGTGTGAGTCTAAACCGTCTACACTCAAAGCAATAACCTTAGTATTTCTTTTTTGAAATTCTGGAACATAGTTCGCTACAGTTCCCAATTCAGTTGTACAAACCGGAGTAAAATCTGCTGGATGCGAAAATAAAACGCCCCAAGAATCTCCTAACCATTCGTGAAAATTAATTGGTCCTTGTGTCGTTTCTGCTTGAAAATCTGGAGCTATATCGCCTAATCTTAATGTTGACATAATTTATAGTTTTTAGTTCCTCTAAAATTAACTAAAAAATGCATTTAGAAAACATCTAAAAATTAAAATAAAGTTAAAATTCTACTTGCTCTATATAATTAAGGATTTGCAGAGTTTTCAAGAAATCGGCTAAATTGATTTTGGTAGAAAAAAATCTGCGTTAATCCTCGTCTTCACGATAGCGAATCCGTATTATCAGCGTTCAGTTTTAAAGTTATAGAATTAAATAAAGCTTAAGATAAAATACCAGAAAGCCAATGTTATAAAAGAAATCGGAATACCAAAACCAATCATCATACTACTTAATTTTGGTTTTAATCCGTAGGTAGATGCTAAAATTGCGCCTGTAATCATTGGCGCCATTGCAGTTTCCATTATCGTGATTTTTATAACTTCAGAATGCTGGTTAAAAATAATCACATACAACACAAAAATTATAAACGGAATTAAAATCAGTTTAAAGAAAAGTCCGAGTCGTAAAAATTTCCAATGCTGACTTTTTCTATCAAAAGTCAATTGCAAACCAACAGAAAGCAATGCCAATGGTGTTACCAAACTTCCAATTTTTAGTAACAAAGATTCTATATTTTCGTTTAAATTATAATTAAAAATGTTCATCAGGCAGGCCAAAACGAACATTATAAAAGGCGGAAATAAGATAATTTTTTTGAATATTCCAAAAGCATTCGGACTTCCTTTAGAATAAAAAGCAGCTGTAAAAACTCCAAGTGTCGAAACCACAACAAAAGTTCCCGGCTGATCGACCAAAACAGCCGTTTCAAGACCTTTCTTTCCAAACAAAGCTTCAATTATGGGATAACCAAGAAAAGAACTGTTACTTAATCCTGCTGTCAGAATTAGACATCCTATTAATTTGTTGGACCAGCCATTTCTTCTTCCTAAAAAATGAAAAAATATAAAAGCCAGGATATAAGTAATCCACCCCGCTCCTATGGGAAACAGCAATTCACTGCTCCATTTTATTTTCGGAATATGATATAAAGTAATCGCAGGAAGACAGAAATAAATAACAATTTTATTGAGCGTCTTATAGATATGAGTAGGAAATTGTTTTACGTGCTGCAAAACTAAACCTAGCGCAAGAAAGAAAAATATTAAAAGAAAGTTGTTCATATTGTAAGATCAACACAAAAATAACTATTCTAGTTTAGTGAGAAGTAAAAAGTGAGAAGGAATTAGTGCATTTGGAGAAATCATAACTACTGATTTTCTTTTGTTAAACATATAACATTCTATAAAAAATCATTAATTATCAAACAGTTAAAAGTTACTTTTTACATTTCTCTATACTCTTTTTACCAAAAAATAGTTAAATTAGTATTTTGTGTTATAAAAACATGTAAATTTGTAACATATTTTATTACAGTATGATTTCAGGTAAATTTGCCATAACGATTCACATTCTTACTCTGCTGCATAAATTCCCAAATGATTATTTGTCATCGGAGTTTATTGCGGGGAGCATCAATCTGAATCCTGTTTTGGTTCGAAAAGAAATTGCCAACTTAAAAGCGCATCATATTGTAGAAAGTAAAGAAGGAAAAAATGGCGGTACAAAATTGGCTGTAAATGCTGCTGAACTGACTTTAAAACAAATATTCGAAATGACCTTTGAAACGATTGGTTTAGGTTTTGCAAAAAATCAACCGAATCCTGATTGTCCAGTTGGAAAAAACATCAATCAGCATTTGGAGAATTTATACAGCGAAATGAATCAAAAAGTGAGTGCACAATTGGAAGGCATTTCATTGGAAGATTTTTCGAATCAATTTTAAGGCTATTTTTTTAACCTAAACTGTAACATTTTTTATTACTAAATAAATTTATATATTATGAAAATCGCACTTATTGGAGCTACAGGATTTGTAGGCTCAGCAATTTTAAACGAATTAGCAGATAGAAAACATGAAATTACTGCTATTGCAAGAACTCCAAAAGACTCAGCAAACGTAACTTGGGCTGCTGCCGATATTTTTAATGTTGATGCTTTGGCAGAAATCTTAAAAGGTCACAATGCTGTAATCAATGCTTATAACCCAGGATGGACTAACCCAAATATCTATGATGACTTTTTAGCTGGATCTAAAGCAATTCAGGAAGCGGTCAAAAAATCGGGTATAAAACGTTTTATCACTATTGGTGGTGCAGGAAGTTTATATGTTGCTCCAGACTTGCAAGCCGTTGATACGCCAGATTTTCCAAAAGAAATTTTTCCTGGGGCAAATGCAGCGAGACATTATTTAAATATCATTAAAGAAGAAAAAGATTTGGATTGGGCATTCTTTAGTCCTGCTTTTGAAATGCATGCAGGAACAAAAACTGGAAGAACTGGAAAATACCGTTTAGGTTTAGAAAATCCAGTTTTCAACGAGGAACAAAGAAGTATTCTTTCTGTAGAAGATTTAGCGGTTGTCATTGCTGACGAAGTTGAAACTCCAAAACACCACCAAGTTCGTTTTACTGCTGGTTACTAATTATTAAGCTACTAAGGCACTAAGACGCTAAGGTTCTAAGTTTTTTTTAGTCACGACTCGAGCGATAGCGAACAGGCGAAGCGATTCACGAATTTTCTTTTGAAAAACTTTATCTAGTATTATTCGAATTAATTCGAAAAAAAAATCTCAAAGATTTTAAAAAGAAAATTCCTGAATTCGTGGCTAACTTTTTTACACCTTTTGAGATTAACAAATTAGTGGCAATTCGTGTAATTCGTGGCAAACTAACTTTTTGAAACTGTTTTTGTTTTCTGTACTTTTACAAGAGAAAAAAATGCTGTGTCTGATTTAAAAAAACAATCGAGTGCTTTACATGAAAAAGCTGGGATTTCACAACCAGAAATTACCAATATTTCGGCTATTAATGAAATTAAAACCAGACGAAGACAGCAACCCTCTTCTCAAGAATTAATTGATGGTATTTTAGAAGGAAACAGAACTTCTTTGAGCCGTGCCATTACTTTAATTGAAAGTACCAATCCAGGTCATTTTGAAAAAGCCAGCGAAGTCGTTCAAGGCTGTTTATCTCGTGCGAATCAATCGGTTCGTATTGGAATTACGGGTGTTCCCGGCGTTGGAAAAAGCACTTTTATTGAAGCCTTTGGAAAACATCTGACGCAATTAGGAAAAAAAGTCGCGGTTTTGGCAGTTGATCCAAGCAGTTCGCTTTCGCATGGAAGCATTCTAGGTGACAAAACGCGAATGGAAGAATTGGTTAAAGATGAAAATGCTTTTATTAGGCCAAGTGCTTCTGGCGAAACTCTGGGCGGCGTGGCACGCAAAACTCGAGAAACAATTATTCTTTGTGAAGCGGCAGGTTTTGATACTATTATTATCGAAACCGTTGGTGTCGGCCAAAGCGAAACTGCGGTTCACAGTATGGTCGATTTCTTTCTGCTCTTAAAAATTTCTGGCGCAGGCGATGAACTTCAAGGCATTAAACGCGGTATTATGGAAATGGCTGATGCCATCGTAATTAATAAAGCAGACGGCGACAATATAAAAAAGGCCAATCAGGCGAAAGTGGAATTTAATCGGGCGCTACATTTATTTCCTCCAAAAAAGTCGAATTGGCAGCCCAAAGTAACGACTTGCAGTTCGTTGACAAAAGAAGGAATTCCTGAAGTTTGGAATACGATTTCAGATTATTTTGAATTGACAAAAGAAAGCGGATTTTTCGAAGAAAAAAGAAAAGAACAAAACCATTTCTGGATGATGGAAACCATCAACGAGCAATTGAAGCAAAATTTCTACAATCAACCCGAAATTATTTCACTTTTAGAAGAAAACAAAAAAGCAGTGCAAAACAATGAAATTTCATCGTTTGCAGCTGCTTCTCTTTTATTAAAATTATATTTTAATAAGAGGTTCTAAGGTACTGAGCCCCTAATCTTCTAAGGAAAAGCTCAGTAGCTTAGAAGCTTAGTTACTTAGAAGCTCTAAGTTTATACTTGCTTTCCTTGTAAAGATTCCCTGCGGTAATGACGTGCGCTAAAGCGTCTTTTGCTAAATCTTCATTTAATTTTACTGGAACCAAAGTGGTATCATTTTTAATTTCGAATTGAAGCGGTTTCAAATTCGGTTGCATAATAACTACCTGATTTTCTACTCTAAAAGCATTGATATCATTAAACTGCATGATAGATCTACCTTTTACTTTCGGATCTAATTTGGTTAAATTTCGTCCTACCATTGGTGTTTCAAACGGAATTCCTAAATAACCTAATAGTGTTGGCGGAATATCAATCTGACTTGCTAAACGATCGTAAACAGCTCCTTTTGCAACTCCAGGCCCCATAATAAATGCAGGAATATGGAATTTATTTATCGGAACTAAATTCTTGCCGTATGTTCTTGTATTGTGATCGGCGATTACAATAAAAATTGTATTCTTAAAATAAGCCTCTTTTTTTGCCATTTCGAAGAATTTTCCAATCGAGAAATCGGCGTATTTCATGGCGTTATTTACGGTCGCAGGCTTTTTATCGTAAGGCTTTATTCTTCCTGTCGGATATTCAAAAGGCTCGTGATTTGAAGTCGAGAACATTAAAGAGAAAAATGGCTTATCTCCTTTCGATTTAAAATATTGATTGGCTTTGGTTACCAAATCTTCATCAGAATAGCCCCAAGTTCCTTTAAAGGCATATTTATTTCCGTCAGATTCAAAATCTTCTTGATCGACAATATCGCTGAAACCATTTCCGTTGAAAAACGAAGCCATATTGTCAAAATTTGCCATTCCTCCATAAATGAAACTCGTTTCGTAACCTTTTTGTTTCAATGCTTCTGCCAATGTAAAAAAGCCTTGCTGCGAGTTTCCAAGCTTTACAACACTTTCTGATGGTGAAGGCAAAAATCCTGTTACGACAGCTTCAATTCCGCGAACGCTTCTGGTTCCGGTGCAATATAAATTGGTGAATAATGTTCCTTCTTTTGATAGTTTATCAAATTCTGGAGTTAATGGTTTTCCACCTAAGATTCCAACGTATTCTGCACCTAAACTTTCTTGCAAAAAGATAACCAAATTATATGGTTTCGCTTTAGCAGAATCTGGCTGCTGCACATGTAAAAACGGAATGTCAGCATCGGTAAAATCGTTTGGCTCTGCAACCATGTATTTCTTTACACGGGCAATCGCTTCGGCTTCCTCCATTTTACCATACATTTTGGTATTTCCTTCATTTTTGATAGAATAAGCCGCAAAGGCAACCGTATAAAATGAATTTAATCCCAAAGTATTGGTTAACTGATCTGTAGAAAAAACGGCGTTACTAGCGTTAATTGGGCGTTTTGAAGTCAAGCTCGAGCGCGCTCCAAAAAACAGTAAAAAAGCCACTAATGGAAACACCATTAATTTGAATTTATAATCTGTACTTGTGGTATAGAATAATTGTTTTCCCTTTTTGAAAGCAAAATAAATTACCACTCCCAAAATAAGGAAAGTCACAATAATAGAAGTCAAATAGCTTTTTAAAAGCATTCCGACTACCTCTTTTGGATAAATTAGATAATCTAAGAAAATCTTGTTCGGGCGGGTATCGTATTGTTTTACAAAATCTGGCGAAGCCAATTCTACAAAAAGAATCAGAAACAGAAACAGAAAACTATAAATTACCAAAAATCTGTTGGTAAATTTCATCCACTTATTCGGCAGAAAAGTAATGAGTAATGCTGGAAGAAACGACAAATAACAAAGTAATATCAAATCCATTCGAAGACCGATCGGAAAAATATACCAGAAATCTGGTGTTTGCACTACTCTTTCTTTAAAAAGAAAAAATAAAAATATCCGGCTCAGAGTTGTAATCAATAATCCAATTGCAATAAAACTAAAAACCGGTTTTAAAAAACGTAAATTTTTCATTAAAATAATATAAGAACGTAAAATCAGAAATAATAGATTACTCTTCGTAACGGTTTATTTCTCTGTCATAAAACTCATTTGCTTTTTCAATTAAACCTTCCATTTCGGCATTTAATTCTGCTTCGTCAAGATCTTCTGCTTCTTCTAAAAACTCAACCTCATCATCTTTCAAATTGATAATAAATCTTGGATAATCTAGATGAATGATGAAAATATCATCTGGAAAATCAGTATTATCTCCAAGTAAAAATTTAGGTAATTCCATGTTTATTTTTGTTTTAAATATTTCAAATTTAGCTATTTGAAACTGAATTAATAATTAATTTTTTAGTTAAATAATGAAAGCGAATGTATAACGAAATCGCCGCTGCGGTTAAACCTGCCAAAAGTCCGATCCAAACTCCCTGCGCTTTCAATTCGGTGTGTTCTCCTAAATAATACGAAATCGGAAAACCAATAACCCAATAGGCTACAAAAGTAATGTACATGGGCACTTTTACATCTTGCAGTCCGCGGAGCGCTCCTAAAACCACAACCTGAACTCCGTCAGAAATCTGAAAAACTGCCGCAATTAAAAGCAGTTTTGAGGCAATGCCAATTACTTCTTCGTTATCTAAAATCTGCCCTGTATTTTCCATATTCAAGAAAATATTAGGAAGATATTCGTGGAAAACGATAAAGAATATTGCAAAAACGGTTTCCAAAAATATAGCAAGCAAAAAGATTGAACGCGCTACAACAATCAGTTTTTTGTAATCCATCAAACCTCTTTGATTGCTGATACGAATCATAGAAGTTACGCTTAATCCCATCGCAAACATAAAAGTAAGCGATGCCAAACTCAAGGCAATCTGATTTGCGGCCTGACTTGTTTTACCGATATTGCCACATAGCCAGATGGAAGCGGTAAACAAAACGACTTCAAAAAGCATTTGCATGGCAGAAGGAAATCCGATACTGATAATCTTTTTTATGGTAGCTTTTTTTATTTCGTTAAAATTAAAACCATTAAAGAAGCGTTTTAAATCTTCTCTTCGCGAAAGCATGATATGCATAAACATGACCAAAAATATTCTCGAAATTACGGTTCCTAACGCAGCTCCGATAATTCCCATTTCTGGAAAAATCCAAATACCGTAGATTAAAACATAGTTTATAGCCACGTGAAGTACGTTTGCCATTACCATCGCATACATCGAATATTTAGTCAGTGACATTCCATCTGCAAATTGCTTATATCCTTGATACATTACTAACGGAATCAAAGAAAAAGCTACCCAGCCTAAATATGGTTTTGCAAGCACGATAACATCTGCCGGCTGATTTAGCAATTCCATAATCGGTTTGGCAAACATGATGACGGTAAAAAGCACCAGACCTAAAATGGTACATAGAAATAAACCGTGATGAAAAGCAGATCTAATTTTAGTATCATTTTTTTCAGCATCACCTTCGGCAACAATTGGCGTAATGGCTGTAGAAAACCCAATTCCTAGAGACATTGCTATAAAAATCATACTGTTGCCAAGTGAAACTGCCGCCAATTCTGTACTTCCGATTTTACCAACCATTATGTTATCGACAATACCAATTAAGGTGTGTCCGACCATACCCAAAATTACAGGATATGCTAGTCTTAAATTATACGAAAACTCTTTGGTGTACTGCTTTAAATTCACTTCTATTCTATTTTAGTCGGCAAAGATAGTCAGAAGCTTCGAATTCTATCCTATTAATAAAAACATATCCCATTTTTAAGACAAAAATAAGACCATGTCAATATTATGTAACGATTTTTAAAAATTGTATAACAAACCCCAAATGCCTTCCATATAATTTTACATTATAGAAATTTCAAATATATAAGCCATGAAAAAATTACAGATGTTATGCCTAGCTACTTTTACGTTTTTATTTGCCAACACGACTTTCGCTCAGGAGACAGAAGCGACAAATTATGATCAAGGTTTTAGATTAGGAGTTGGATTAAATGGAGGACTTCCAACAGACAACGACTATGACTGGTCTCTGGGTGGAGATGTACGTTTACAGTACGATCTTTCTAAAAAAACATCATTAACCTTAACAACGGGATTTACAAATTTATTTATGGGGAAAGACGAACTTGGAAATGACGTAAAAGATCTTGGATTCATTCCAGCTAAAGCAGGTTTTAAAGCTTTTGTCCTAAAAGATCAATTTTATGTTTTAGGCGAGTTAGGTGCTGGTTTTGCAGTAACAAATGGTTATGACAAAACAACCTTTTTGTGGGCTCCAGGTATTGGATATGCCAACAAGTATATCGATTTAAGTGTTCGTTACGAAGATTATCATGACTTTAGAACCAATCAAGTAGCCTTACGTGTTGCTTATGGTTTTAAACTATAAAAAATAGGTTTAATTTATTATTTTGTTTTTGGTAAAAACCCGACAGTCTGAGGAGTCTGTCGGGTTTTTTAGTTTTTTTTTTAGTCCATAGTTTATTAGTGCCTAGTACTTATCTCTTAGGCTCATCCGTAGCATAAAAAAACTAAGGACTAAGAGCTAAGGACTAACGACTATTTCTACTTCTCTCCTAATTCCTTTTTATACAATTCGATATGTATTGCGGTTTTTTCGTCCAACTCTGGTTCTTTAATATCGGTATGTTTTTTCATTTCTTCCCAAATAATTTTAGCTACAATATAGCGAGCCATATCTTTGTCGTCGGCAGGAACAATGTACCATGGCGCATGAGGTTTAGAAGTGCTATTGATGGCTTCTTCGTAATATTTCATGTATTCGTCCCAATAGCCGCGCTCTTTTAAATCGCCAGGCGAAAACTTCCAATTGTGCTTTTCTTCTTCTAAACGACGCAGTAAACGCTGGCGTTGTTCTTCTTTACTTAAATGCAGATAAAACTTCATGACAATTGTTCCGTTTTCACAAATATGCTTTTCGAAATTATTAATCTGGTCGATTCTTTTTTGCCAAAATTCTGGCGTAATGTCATCTACAGAATTGATGTCTGGTAAATTTTCAGCCAAAATATATTCAGGATGCACGCGTGTTACGAGAACATTTTCATAATGCGTTCTGTTAAAAATGCCAAATTTTCCTTTTTCTGGAAGCGCAATATAATGTCTCCACAAATAATCATGCTCCAGTTCGGTTGAATTGGGTGTTTTAAAACTATGCACCACAACCCCACGCGGATTAAATTCTTTGAAAACTTCTCGAATCAAACTATCTTTTCCCGAAGTATCCATTCCCTGCAGACAGATCAAAACGCTATATTTATTGTGCGCGTACATGACATCTTGCAAATCGCTTAATTTGGCTTGAACTTTATCTAGTTTTTCTTCTTTTTCTTCATCATCGGCTTCGATGTTTAATAAAGTCGGAATATGTTTTAATTTAATTTCATTTACAACTTTAAAATCTTTCGGGTCTATTGATTTCATATCTTTTTCATTTTTTGTCTTATAAATATAGTAATTTTACGAAGCATATTCCTGCTATTCATTGCAATACTTTTCAATAAATTGCTTTTTTCCAAAGCCATAACAAGAGCTTCCGCTGGTCGCTTTGTTCTGTCAGGAAAAAATGCAATTTCTTTTCAAAGCATTTCTTCCGAAATTTCGGGACTATCAGGGCTAGGCACTCATTTTCAAAACAACATTCATGGAAAAATTCACATTAGAAATATTATTTCAAATTATCGGAATCGGTTCTGCATCAGGATTATTTTACAACAATGACGCGCTTTACGTAATTGGCGACAACAGCGGATTCTTGTACGAATACAATATGCAGAATAAAGAATTAAATCAGCATGCTTTAATTGATAACCCAACTGCAAATATTCCGAAAAATCTGAAACCTGACTTTGAATCTCTAACACACCATAACGATACGCTGTATGTTTTTGGTTCCGGTTCTACCGAAAACCGAAACAAAATGATTGAGTTTGATATTAAATCTAAAACGGTTTTACAAAAAAATAACTTAGTCGATCTGTATGCTGTAATGCAGAATTTTGGCGAAATAAAACCAGAAGATTTTAATCTCGAAGGCGCTATTTTTGATGGCGAAAACTGGTATTTATTCAATCGCGGAAATGGCATTTCCAACAAAAACACCATTTTTACGATTCATGCTAAAAATCTCGGAGAAGAATTTGCACTGATTTCTGTCAATTATAAACTTCCAAAAATAAAAGGCGTTCGTTCTAGTTTTACCGATGCCGTTTTGGTCGACGATAAAATCTACTTTCTTTCAACCGCAGAAGACACTAAATCTACTTACGACGATGGCGAAATCTTAGGAAGTTTCATCGGAAGA
The DNA here is from genome assembly GCF_003946915.1 of Flavobacterium ustbae. Classification (GTDB taxonomy): domain Bacteria; phylum Bacteroidota; class Bacteroidia; order Flavobacteriales; family Flavobacteriaceae; genus Flavobacterium; species Flavobacterium ustbae. The sequence continues at coordinate 49,522 of NZ_RPOC01000020.1, read as the reverse complement.
ATTGATGTAAAAACGATGAAAATAGATTTTACTCAAAAAATTACAGCAACCAATAAATTTGAAGGCCTGACTTTATTCAAAAAAGAAAATAATAAAATCGAGTTTTTGCTTTGTGAGGATAATGATACCGATCTTTTGGAAACTAAAATTTATAAATTGACTTTGCCAATTAAATAAAATTCCAATAAAAAAATTCCAAATTCCAATTTTACAGTTTCGCAGTTTCGCAGAGATGCACAAAAGAAGACACAGAGATACACAAAGTTTTTTTCTCTCGCAGATTTCGCAGATCAGGCAGATTTTTTATTATCTGCTAAATCTGCTAAAAAAATTAAACACCAAACAAACTATAATACCAATAGAAAACTATGATCAAAAAAACAACTTTAGCATTTTTACTTCTTACTGCCTGTCAAATATCTCAGGCTCAATTTAAATATCCTGCAACACCCGAAAGACCTGTCGTAGATGATTATTTTGGCACAAAAGTTACAGATTCTTATCGATGGCTGGAAGACATGAACAGCCCGGAAGTTCAAAAATGGTTTAAAGACGAGTCAGATTATACTAACTCTATTGTAAAAACAATTTCTGGACGCGATATTCTTTTTAAAAGAATGAAAGAAATTCAAGCGTTAGGTGGAGATCAATATGGTTCAATCAAACAGGTTGGAGACAATTATTATTATGTCAAGAACAAAAAAGAAGAAAGTGTAAATAAATTGTATTTCAGAAAAGGCAAAAATGGAACTGAAATTTTATTATTAGATCCTAATACCATCAAAAAAGGTACAACTATTACTAATTTTATTATTAGTCCTGATAATAAAAAATTAGCCGTAACTATATCTGAAGACGGTGCAGAAGTTTGTGATCTCAAAATTATGGATCTTCAGTCGAAAAAATTCATTACTGATAAACTTACTCCGATATGGAGCGAATTTAATTTTGAATTTACGCCTGACAGCAAATCCATTATATATACTCAAATGGCTACCAGAGATAATAAAAGTGATGATTTTTTGAAGAACATGAAATCTCTGCTGCATATAATTGGAACTGATCCAAAAACAGATAAAATACTGGCATCTAAGGATAATAATCCCGAACTTAATCTTTTGAAGGAACAGTTTCCTGAAACAAGCTTTTCTGATAATTACGATTATATCGTCTTAAATATTGGATCGACAAAAAATGAAGAATTCTCTTTTTATGCACCAATATCTGAGCTTTCTAAATCAAAAATAAACTGGAAACCCTTAGTTAAATATGAAGATGAAATAACGGGCAGTCATATTCTTGGCGATAAAATCTTTTTTATCACGCATAAAAATGCGCCTAACTATAAAATTGGATATACAAGTATAAAAAATCCTGATTTTGCTAATCCAACAATCTTAGTCCCAGAAACAGACAAAGTATTACGAAGATTACGAAAATCTAAAAATTTTATTTTTTATGCTTTAAGCGACGGAATCAATCAGGAAACTTTCCAAATTAATGTCAAAACTTTTGAAAAGAAACTTATTGAATTGCCAATTGGTGCCAATGGAGGTTTTGCTTTAAATCCTCGTCAAAACGATGAGATGAAACTTTTTAACAACAATTGGATCACTCCTACAGTAGATTATGATTATAATGCCATGACTGGTAAATTAGAAAAAAGTACACAATTATCTTCAAATGGTGCTTTTCCAGATTTTAACAAAGATTATGCTGTCAAAGAAATAGAAATACCAAGCCACGATGGTGTAATGGTTCCGTTATCAATTATTTATCCAAAAAATATTAAAATGGACGGTTCTACACCATGCTATATTACGGGATATGGCGGCTACGGATTTAGTCAATATCCCTATTTTGTTGGGCCTACTTTAATGACATTATTAGAACAGAATGTTGTTGTTGCTTTTGCCCACATTCGTGGTGGTGGAGAAAAAGGCAATAAATGGCACACCGACGGTATGAAAGCAAATAAACCAAATACTTGGAAAGATTTTATTGCCTGTTCAGAATATTTGGTAAAAGAAAAATATACTTCTAAAGAAAAACTAATTGGCAACGGCGTAAGTATGGGAGGTGTTTTAATTGGAAGATCAATTACCGAACGTCCTGATCTCTATAAAGTAGCACTTGTTGAAGTTGGCTGTACCAATAGTCTTAGAATGGAAACAACTCCAAATGGTCCAAATCAGATTCCTGAAATTGGAACTTTAAAAAATCCAGAAGATGTAAAACACATTCTGGAAATGGATTCTCAAAGTAAAGTAAAGAAAGGCGTAAAATATCCAGCGGTTCTAGTTCGTACGGGAATCAATGATCCGAGAGTTACTCCTTGGGAACCAGGAAAATTTGCTGCAATTTTACAAAACAGCACTGCATCAGAAAATCCAATTTTATTGCATGTTAATTACCAAAATGGACACCATTCAAGCGATCTTGATGTTTGGTATGGTGATGAAGCAGATATGTATGCCTTTGCTTTATGGCAGGTTGGCGATCCTAGATTTCAAATTAAAAAGTAATAATTGCTTATAAAAAAAATCCAATTTGGGTTTCGCAGAAATGCAAAAAGTTTTTTTCTCTCGCAGATTACGCAGATCAGACAGATTTTTTATTATCTGCTAAATCTCCAAAATCTGCGAGAGTATTTTTTTTAAATTCTATAAATTATTTAAGAATGTTTATCTGTAGCAAATATAATTTGTAAAAATTCGTGGCGAAAAAACTTCGTAGCAAAACAAAACGTTAGACGCACTGCAGTGCGTCTCTACAGAAAAACCTATGAATCTTTGTAACTTTGTCTCTTTGAACCTTAAAAAAAATATTTTAATATTTTTTTCACCCCTGTCCCAACCTTTTTATCTTTTTATCTCTCTATATAAGAAAGACAACAATTGTGATAAACGAGACTCAAATAGCAAACTGTAAAAAAATGCACCGCGATGCCCAGCGCGAGGTGTACGAATACATGGCGCCTAAGTTGTACCGCCTTTGCAAAAGATATTTAAAAAAGGAAGAAGAAATCGAAGAAGCGCTAGCCGATGCTTTCTTTACTATTTTCACCAAACTAGATCAGTTAAAAGAGGCTTATGCTTTTGAAGCTTGGGCTAAAAGAATAACTGTAAACCATTGTTTGGCATCCATTAGAAAAGCAACCAACTTTAATATGTATCTCGACGACGTAAAGCTGATTTCTCAGCCTTCTGTCGACGAATTAAATACGTTGGAAGAAGAAGATTTACTTAATTTATTAAACCATATTCCCGACGGCTGTAAAACTGTTTTTAACCTTTTTGTAATTGAAGGTTTCTCACATAAAGAAATAGCCGAAATGCTGAAGATTTCTGAAGGCACCTCAAAATCACAATTGAATGCCGCTAAGACCAAACTGAAAGAACTGGTTAATAAACTGTATTATCAAAAAGCAAAATAGTCATGGACAATCAAGATAAATTATTCGATAAAATAAAAGAAGCTTCGCAAAAAGCCGAGTTTCAAGACTTTCCAGGAATGGAAAAGGTCTGGTCGCGCGTTGAAGAAAAACTGGACAAAAAAGAAGATAAAAAAACAATTTCTCTATGGAAAAAAATCGCTGTTGCGGCTTCTCTCCTTTTACTTGTTTCATTAGGTTATCAGTTTTTACATTCAGATAAAGAAGTGGAAAACGAAACTCCAAAAGTAGTTTTAGAAGAAAAAGAAATTTTACAGCCTGAAAAACCGGCTTTAAACGAAAAAGCGATAACTACATCTTCAGATTCTGGAATTGTTTCTAACGAAGAAGCAGTTAAGATTTTAGAAAAACAAAACAAAAGTAAAGAACGAGTTGCTGTTCAAGAAGTGCTAATTCCGCAGGCAGAAGCTGTTCAATCTGTACCAGCGCCAAAAATAGATGCAGAAGTTGTCGTAACAGCAAATTCACTTCGTAAAAATGAATATTACGAAGAAGATAATAATCTTTCAAAAAAAGAAGTAACTCCAGATATGGGTTCTTCAAGTTATCCAGAAAGAGCGGCTGCTAAAGTTGCTTATTCTGCCGCACCGTCAGCTCAAAAAGCGAAGAGAAATGCTCCTTTGGTGGTTTTTAACGGAAATGCAATTGCCCATAGCGATGATGCCAAAAGAGATAAAATGATGCAGGCCGAAATGTCAAATTTTGAGCCCGAAAATGTAGATTCTCTAGTCGTTTTAGATGAACCTTTGTACATTATTGACGGCATTTATTATTCTGAACAAGATCTTTTTGGCAAAAACCCAACGAGTCCGTATGCGCCTTTAGATAAGCAGGAAATAAAAACAATAACCGTTTTGCAAGATCTTGAAGCTACTTCTAAGTATGGCGAAAAAGGTAAAAAAGGAGTTGTCATAATCACCACTAAAAACGGAAGACCGGCTCCTAAAAAATAATCTCAAGCTTTGTCAAAGTCTGCAGCTTTGACAAAGCAAAATCAAAACATTAATTCTAAAACTTATTATCATGAAAAGTCTAAAACTTATTTCATCAGCCATTGCTATGCTTATATGTTTCGTAACCATGGCGCAAGAAAGAACGATTACTGGAATCATTTCAGACGAAAATAAACAAGCAATTCCTGGTGCAACCATTTTCAATCAAACATCAAAAGCGACTGCTCAAACCGATTTTGATGGAAAATATAGCATTCAAGCAAAAACAGGAGATATGTTGGTTATCACTTTTATTGGTTATAAAACCCAAAGACAAAAAGTTCAAAACTCCAATATCATTAATATAAAAATGCTTCCAGAAATGTCAACCTTACAAGAAGTTGTGGTTGTTGGCTATGGCAGAAGCGATTCGGAGTACGAAGATCGTAGTTATGAACGCGCTGAAAGAAAAGCAAAAAAAATGGTTCAGACACAAATGCTTCAGGGATACGTTGCTGGAGTTCAAGTGCAAAGCAGCGCCAATTATACGCCAAGCCCAACACTTACTATTCGTGGAAACGCTAATATTGCTCCAAAAAACGAACCGATGTACATTATTGATGGAGTTCCTGCAAAAGCCAATCAAATGTCAAAAATTAATCCGAATGATATTGATAATGTTTCTGTTTTAAAAGATCAAGCAGCGACCTCAGTTTACGGAAGCAGAGCCGCAAATGGCGTTGTGGTTATTTCTACAAAAAATGAACTTTACAAAAATCTTACGGAAAAACAATTGGATAAAAAATTAAATATCATGCCAATTCCGACTGAACCGACTCAGGAAGATTACGATACTTTTGTTGAAAATGCTTTTGAAAGTCCAAAAACAGCACCACTTTCTACATTTTCTATAGATGTTGATAATGCTTCTTATACGAATATCAGACGATTTTTGAATAACGGCCAGCAAGTTCCGAAAGATGCCGTTCGTGTGGAGGAAATGGTGAATTTCTTTAAATATACGTATCCGCAGCCAAAAAACGAGCATCCATTTTCTATCAATACAGAAGTAAGCGACTCGCCTTGGAATTCGAAAAACAGAATATTGAAAATTGGTTTGCAAGGAAAAAATATTCTAACCGAAAATTTGCCTGCTTCAAATCTCGTTTTCTTAATTGATGTTTCGGGTTCTATGAGCGACATGAACAAATTGCCTTTATTAAAACAATCTTTAAAAATTTTGGTAAACGAATTAAGACCAAAAGACAAAGTTGCAATTGTTGTATACGCGGGCGCTGCAGGAATGGTTTTGCCACCAACTTCTGGCGATGAGAAAAAAACTATTATTGATGCTCTAGATAAATTGCAATCTGGAGGAAGCACTGCGGGCGGCGCTGGAATTGAATTGGCGTACAAAACAGCAACAGAAAATTTTATTAAAGGCGGAAATAATCGTGTAATTCTAGCAACAGATGGCGATTTTAACGTAGGCAGTTCTTCTAATTCTGATATGGAAAAACTGATTGAAGAAAAAAGAAAAACAGGCGTTTTCTTAACATGTTTAGGTTACGGAATGGGAAATTACAAAGACAGCAAAATGGAAATCTTAGCCGATAAAGGAAACGGAAATTATGCTTACATCGATAATATTCAGGAAGCAAATCGTTTTCTTGGAAAAGAATTTAAAGGTTCGATGTTTGCTATCGCGAAAGATGTAAAAATCCAGATCGAATTTAATCCGAAACAAGTTCAGGCGTATCGTTTGATTGGTTACGAAAACAGAAAACTTCGTCCAGAAGATTTTAAAAATGATGCTATTGATGCAGGAGAATTAGGAAGCAATCATACCGTTACGGCTTTGTATGAAATTATTCCTACTGGTATAAAAAGCGATTATTTAGCCGAACAGCCAGATGATTTAAAATACACTAAAACAGAACCTAATTCCAATAATTACAGCAGTGAATTGGCAACAATAAAATTCCGTTACAAAAAACCTGACGGCGAAAAAAGTATCGAAATGGTTCAGGTAATCGAAAATAAATCTGTTGTTTTAGAAAAAGCAAGCGATGATATGAAATTTAGTTCTGCCGTTGCTTGGTTCGGATTGAAATTGAGAGATTCAAAATTAATTTCAAATAAATCTTCAAATGATATTGCTCTTTTGGCAAAACAAGGTTTATCAAATGATGCTGATGGTTATAAAGCTGAGTTTATTAGATTGGTTGAAACTTCAAAACAATTTAATTAAATTCACATAATACAGAAGATCTTTGTCGAGGTTTTAAACTTTGACAAAGATTTTTCTTTTTTTTTACTCTGAATTAGACGCACTGCAGTGCGTCTCTACGAAAAAATCTTTGCGAACCTTTAAAATCTCTAATAAAAAATCTTTGCGAATCTTTGCGAAAAATCTTTGCGATCTCTGCAGTAAAAAAGATTGGGATAGACATATTATCGTCTCCACAGTGAATCTTTAAAACATAAAACTCTTTCACTTTTGCAAGCAGTATGAGGAATCCCTCAAAACATTCCATAAATATTTTTTTACATTTGATTTTTATTTACACAAATTTATTTTACACACGTATGAATCCTATTTTAAGCCAAAATCTATTTTTAGTAAAAGAACATATCGGAATGTTTAAAGCTGCAAACAATTACGATATCTACCATCCCGAAACCAATCAAATCATTATGAATTGCCGAGAAAACAATCTTGGTTTTTTCACTAAAGTATTCCGATTTACAGATTATAAAAGAGCCACTCCATTTAATGTTGAAATTACAACTGCTGATGGCGAAAAGTTAATTACAGTAAGAAGAGGCGTTGCCATTTTTAGATCGACCGTAGAAGTTTTAGACGAAAAAGATCGTTTGATCGGAACTTTCAAACAAAAATTCTTTTCTATTGGAGGAAGATTTGAAATTATGGATAAAAATGAAAAACCAGTTGCAACGCTTCAAGGAAAATGGACGGGCTGGGATTTTAAATTTTCTCACGAAGGAAAACAGCTTGCTCAAGTAAATAAAAAATGGGCAGGATTAGGAAAAGAGTTTTTTACGAGTGCCGATAATTATGCGCTTCAAATTGAAGATACCGTTGCAGCTGACAGTCCGTTGAGACAGTTAATTCTAGGAGCTGTAATGTGTATTGACATGGTTTTGAAAGAATAACCAAAAGTTGTTAAACTTAGATTAAGAATACCTTTTAAAGCATCATTTTAGTTTTCAAAAGCTTATTTTTGTAAGACTTATAATGATGCTTTCTGCATTCTAAAAATTACCATCATGACCGACTTAAAAAATAAAAATGCCTTTATTACGGGCGCAGGAAAAGGAATTGGAAAAGCTGTGGCAATTGCTTTGGCAAAAGAAGGTGTAAACCTGATTTTGGTTTCAAGAACTCAAAAAGACGTAGAACAATTGGCTGACGAAGCTTCTAATTTAGGCGTAAAAGCTTTGGCTTTATCTGCTGACGTTTCTGACATTAATTCTATCAATGAAGCCGTAGAACAAGCTTTAGTACAATTTAAACACATCGATATTTTAATTAACAGCGCCGGAATCGCTTCTTTTGGAAAATTCTTAGAGCTAGAACCAGAAGCCTGGGAAAGAATTATTAAGGTGAATTTAATGGGAACGTATTATACTACTCGTGCTATTATTCCAAACATGATCGAAAGACAAACTGGAGATATTATCAATATTTCGTCTACTGCTGGTTTAAACGGAAATGCTTTGACAAGTGCCTACAGTGCTTCTAAATTTGCTGTTTTAGGATTAACCGATTCTTTGATGCAGGAAATGAGAAAACATAATATTCGTGTGACAGCGCTTACGCCAAGTACTGTTGCGACTGATATGGCAAAAGACTTAAACCTGACAGACGGAAACCCAGAAAAAGTAATGCAGTCTGAAGATATGGCAGATTTAATTATTGCGCAATTAAAACTAAACCGAAGAGTGTTTATTAAAAACAGCAGTATTTGGTCGACGAATCCTTAAAAATAAATTCCAAATTTTTAAATTCCAAATTCCAAATCTCACCAAACGAGTTGGAATTTGGAATTTCAGTATTGGAATTTTAAAATAAAAAATATGGAACAATATTTAAGACAATTGGTCGAAATAGAATTTCAGGATAAGAAAGAAATCTTTACTGGTTTTCTAATTGATTATTCTGATGACTGGATTTTGCTTCGAAATAATCCGGTAGATTTTATTTTGGATGGTTTCGTGATTTTGAAAAATAAAAATATTGAAGCTGTAAACCGAGATCATGATTTGGCTTTTACCGAAAAAGTGATTCGGATGAAGGGTTTAAAAATCAATTCAGATGATATTATTCCGATTCGTGATTTAGCTTCGATTATCCATTATATTTCTGAAAAGTATGGCATTTTTCAAATTGCGAAAAAATCGTCAAAATCTGCTTATTTAGGAAAATTAATAGAATTGAATGACGAAGAATTGACCATTGATTTTCTAGATATCCGAGGTCAATTTGGCGGGGAATTAAGTTTTAATCCTGAAAAAATTCGCGTTATCGAATTTGATACGGATTATATTAATTCTTTGAAATTGGTGGTTGGGGAAAAGGAGTAATTTTTTATCCACAGAGATTCACGGAGATTTTTCGCAGAGATTCGCGGAGAATTTTTAATAAAAACGACAAAGCTCTTTATTAAATTAAAGAGCTTTGTCGTTTTTTTGTCATTTCTTCTTTTTTGAAAAATGACAAACTGTATGTCTAAACTTTGCCTTAAACGCACTGCTGTGCGCCTCTACAATATTGCAATTTCAAATTAACTTTGTGTATCTCTGTGAATTCTTTGCGAATCTCTGCGAAACAAAAAACTAAACCTCAGCCAATTTATTTAAAAACTCCAAACGAACACTTCCGTCTTCGTCGATTTTCGTTAGATTAATTTTCTGCAAAGTATTCACCAATTCAGGATTCCAAGGTGTTTTTACTTTTACGTAATTCTCTGTAAATCCGTGAATATAACCTTCTTTATTTTCTCCTTCAAAAAGAACTGTTCTATTAGTTCCCAACTGGCTTTCGTAAAAAGCACGACGTTTTTTTACTGATAATCCGCGAAGCATTTTACTACGTTTTGCCCTTACATTTGAAGGAACAACTCCTTCCATATCTACTGCATCTGTATTATCTCTTTCAGAATAGGTAAAAACGTGTAAATACGAAATATCCAATTCGTTTAAGAAATGATACGTTTCTAAAAAGTGCTCGTCTGTTTCTCCAGGAAAACCAACAATCACGTCAACGCCAATGCATGCATGAGGCATTACTTCGCGAATTTTGTTTACACGGTCAATATAAACTTCACGCAAATAACGGCGTTTCATTAATTTTAAAATATCATTGCTTCCGGATTGAAGCGGAATATGAAAATGCGGTACGAAAGTGCGGCTTTTTGAAACAAACTCAATGGTTTCGTTTTTCAATAAATTCGGCTCGATAGACGAAATTCTTAAACGCTCAATTCCTTCTACTTTATCTAAAGCTTGAACTAAATCTAAGAAAGTATGTTCGTGTTTTTTGTTTCCAAACTCCCCTTTTCCATAATCTCCAATATTAACTCCCGTTAAAACAATTTCACGGATATTCTGAGCCGAAATTTCTTTAGCATTTTTGAGTACATTTTCTAAAGCATCACTTCTCGAAATTCCTCTTGCTAACGGAATAGTGCAATAGGTGCATTTATAATCGCAGCCGTCTTGAACTTTCAAAAATGCACGCGTACGATCTCCAATAGAATAACTTCCTACGTAGAAATCAGCTTCAGCAATTTCGCAGGAGTGCACTTCACCCATGTCATTTTTGCTCAAATCATGAATATAGTCTGTGATTTTGAATTTTTCTGTTGCACCCAAAACCAAATCAACGCCATCAACAGCGGCCAATTCTTCTGGTTTTAATTGAGCATAACAGCCAACTGCTGCAACAAAAGCTTTTTCGTTAAGCTTCATTGCTTTTCTCACTACTTGCTTAAATTGTTTGTCTGCATTGTCTGTTACAGAGCAAGTATTAATGACATAAATATCTGCTATTTCTTCAAAATCGACGCGATCAAAACCTTCGTCATTAAAATTTCTGGCAATTGTAGAAGTCTCTGAAAAATTCAGTTTACAACCCAGCGTATAAAAGGCAACTTTCTTTCTATTTTCCATAATCTGTCTTAAATTAATGAAATCGTTGTCAAAAAATTTAAGGCTGCAAATTTACAAACAATATTCATCAAAAGAAAGCAATTAATGGACTTCGAATCAATAATTTGCATTAATGTTAATTTAGAAAGATTCAAAAGTTAATCTTTTCTCTATTTTTTTTGAAAAAAGAAGCTCTTGCATTTTTAACACTTTAAGATTGTGATAAGAATAAAATGACAAATAATCGATTAAATGCAAATTTTACCGATTAAATGCATTTTTTTAAGTTTTAACTTCAAAATTTCTTACATTTACCTTTGTTATAAATCTAGGGTGCAATAAATTCATATTAAGGTTTTTAATACGCTTTAATTAATTTAATAATAATTCCGGCATAACAATTTTGAATTTTACTCGTTATGTTGTTGTTTTGTATTACAAAATGAAATGGGAAAGCCGAAAACCAAAGAGAGTAGGCAAAATTAAAATACAAATACCACGCTTTATGAAAGCATTTTTACCCACGATCTGCTTGATGTTCTTAACCCTATTTAGTTCGCAAGCGCAAACTAATGCTCCAGCCGCAAATGCAAATCCATTTCCTACCATTAGCACATTGACGACTTGGGCGAGCTTTAACTCTCAACAGCAATTTGATGTTGCTATTCGTGCAGTTGGGTTTAAGTTTGAAGTTAAAGAACCAGGTGAAGGATCTACAGCTTATACCTACATTCGTAAAGTAACTGTTAATGAAGTAAACTATACAGATAGAATTGTATACAGAATTACAAATAATAATTCTGCAAGCATTATTTCTTTAGTTACTGCTTCTACTGACTTAGTTAGCTTATACACACCACAATTGGCAAGCTTTAAAAACAACAACTGTAAAACAGAAATGTCTAAAGACAAAAACACAACTTGCAGCTGTTACGAAAGTGCAAATTTTGCAATCGACCTTTGCGATGAGCGTGTAAAATTAACAATGGGTGACGGAAATAAATACTTCGTTTCTGTAGCCAAAAAATAATATTTAACTCTGATTTGTTTCCAAATCTTTACTGACTTTTAAGTATGTAAAGATTTGGAATACATTTCTTAGTTTGAGTTTGGATTTTTGAGTTCGTACCAAACTTCTAATTCTTCTTGATAAGTAAAAGAATTCACAAAGTGGAAACCTAATTTTTCGAGAATCTTTCTTGAGTTTTCATTTCCCGCATCTGCATAAGCATAAAGCGCTGCAACTTTCATTTCATTAAAAGCGTAATCTACAAAAGCTTTACCTGCCTCAGTTGCATATCCTTTTCCCCAGTGTTTTTCGATAAAACGGTATCCTAATTCATAAAAATCTTTATGGTTATTGATTTCGTCTGTAATATATTTAATTCCAGACCAGCCAATAAATTCATTCGTTTCTTTTAATACAACAGCCCATCTTCCAGTTCCGAAATCTTTGTATTGTTTTTGAACAAACTTGATGTATTCTATACTTTCTTCTATATGTTTTACCGGTTTATTCCCCACAAACAAATGCACATTCGGATTCGAATCTAGCTCGAACATCCCTTCAGCATCTGAAGCTACAAACTCCCGTAAAATTAAACGTTCGGTTTCAATTGGATTTTTCATCTCTTTTTAATTTAAAATAAAGCGTTGCACAACCTCAGCCACTCCATCATTATTATTGGAAGATACGATTAAATCTGCTTTATCGCGCAATTCTGGCGTCACATTATCTACCCAAACCCCTAAACCTGCATATTCTATCATTGTTAAGTCATTTCCTGCGTTTCCGACTGCAATTATTTCACTTCGATGAATTCCGAGTTTTTCCTCGGCTAAACGTTTTAAGCTCGCTGCTTTATCAATGCCTAATTGTGCTACTTCCAGAAAAAAAGGTTTTGATGTAGAAACGCTTAAATGTGGCATAAAATCGATTAGATCTTTTTCGACTGTTTTCAAATATTCTGGATCCTGCAATAAGATACATTTAACCGCAGGTCTGTCTACATACTCTTTAAAGCTAGAAACTTTACGATGCGCCATTCCCGTAATCTCTTTTTCGATTTCTATGTATTCAGAATCTGTTTCGCTAATAATTTCATCATCTAAATAAGTGATGATATGCGTATTCATTTTAACGCTGTAATCGTATAAAGCATGAATTTGTTCCACAGTTAATTTCTGTTCGAACAAAACTAAATTGTCTTTTACGCGACTTATTATCGCTCCGTTAAAAGAAAGCATATACGAGTCGTTTAAATCCAGCTGTAATTCTTTCGCGTAAGCGGTCATTGCAATTGTAGGCCTTCCAGAAGCCAAAACCACATACACACCTTTGGCCTGTGCTTCTAAAAGTACTTTTTTATTTAAATCTGAAATTCTGTGGTCATCAGTCAACAAGGTATCATCCATGTCGAGCACAATCATTTTGTATTGCATTTTTTATTAGTTTTCAGTGTTCAGTATTTTAGTGTTCAGTTTCTTCACTTTATTACCCAGCGTTCATTTTTTATTTCATTATCTAATTCGACTGAACACTAAAATACTGAACACTGAATACTTCTTAAATACTCATTCTAAACTGTTCAACAACTGGATTCGCTTTTGCGAAATCTGTTTCCTGAATAAATAATTCAACCGCCAAATCTGTTTGTCCAAATCCGCCCAAACGAGCCGATTGGATATTATCTTTTTTTACCGTTTCTACTCCAGCTTCTTCTAATCTTTCCTGCAAAGCAATTGCTAGTACTTCGCTTCCTGAAAACACTTTCATTAATCCCATGATATATTCTTTTATTTTAATTATGATTTTATTAAAATAAAAATCTCGGTTTTAGTTTAATGCAAACTGAAAACCGAGACTTATTATTTATTCTTCCTCTTCAATATCGTCTTCTTCTTCATCGAGCTCTTCTTCGCCTTCTTCGTCCATATCAAATAAGTACGGTTCCACAAGCATTTTATCTGCCAAAATTTCGATACGTTCTGTCAATTCTTCAGCAAAAATGATACGCTGTACTTTAGCAATACTATTCGAAATACGCATGATTTTTGTTTCATGACGTAATTTTAAGATCGGATCTGCATCATCCAGAATCATCATTTTTAAACGGTTTACATTGTAACCTGCCGTTGTAAACATATCATTCAGTTTAACTGGCGTACCAATTAAAACATCAATTCCTGTAGAAATATAGTTTTTATCATAATCCATATCTCCTTTTTCGTGTACACCGTAAATTTCCAGATTGGTATATTTTCCGTACTTGTTAAAAAGGTCTACCATTTCCAGAACCTTCGCTTTATCTTCTACAATAACCAAAGCTCGAGGCGATTCTTCTGTTTTTCCTGCCAATTGCTGAATCACATTCAAAACAATTGTAGTTGTTTTTCCGCTTCCTTTTGGAGAAATAATGACACAGTCGGCACCACTTTTTATGGTCGAAAAAGTTTCCATCTGCAAAGCATTGGCTTCTGTCAAACCATTTTCAATTAAACCGTCTTGTAATTTCTCGTTTATTTTTTTTAGTTTCATTTCTAATTTTAGAATTTAGATTTTAGATTTCTGATTGAAAACTAAATCATTATTTGCTTGCGAACATTTTCACGTCGGTTTCAGAGATTTCGTTTCCTCCCAAAATGATCAGTCTTTCTACCACATTACGAAGTTCGCGAATGTTTCCTGTCCAATCGTATTCCTGCAATAATTTTATGGCCTCCGCCGAAAATGACTTAACTGCATTTCCTTGTTCTGAAGCTATCTTTTCTGTAAAATGCGAAATCAAAGCAGGAATATCATCACGTCTTTCATTTAATGGCGGAACTTTAATCAAAATTACCGCTAATCTATGATATAAATCTTCACGGAAACGGCCTTCTGCAATTTCTGTTTTTAAATCTTTATTGGTTGCTGCAACAACACGAACATCTACTTTAATATCCTTATCTGCACCAACCCTTGTAATCATACTTTCTTGAAGGGCGCGCAATACTTTGGCTTGCGCCGAAAGGCTCATATCACCAATTTCATCTAAGAAAATGGTTCCTTTGTCTGCTGCTTCAAACTTTCCAGCACGATCTTTCACTGCCGATGTAAAAGCACCTTTCACATGCCCGAACAATTCACTTTCAATCAACTCGCTAGGAATCGCCGCGCAATTTACTTCAATTAAAGGAAAAGCAGAACGCTCACTTTTTTCATGTAATTGATGCGCCACTAATTCTTTTCCCGTTCCGTTTGGTCCCGTAATTAAAACTCTGGCTTCTGTTGGTGCCACTTTATCAATCATCACTTTGATATGATTAATCGATTCGCTGTCCCCAATCATTTCGTAGTTTTTGCTTACTTTTTTCTTCAGAATTTTATTTTCAACTACTAATTGTTTTTTGTCCAAAGCATTGCGAACCGTATTTAGCAAACGATTCAAATCTGGCGGTTTAGAAATATAATCGAAAGCTCCTAAACGCATGGTTTGAATTGCTGTTTCCATATCGCCATGACCAGAAATCATAACCATCGGAATTTCGGGTTTTATTTTTTTTACTTCTTCTAAAACCTCAACACCGTCCATTTTTGGCATTTTGATATCGCACAAAACCAAATCGTAATCGCTGTTTTTTATTTTTTCAAGTCCCACAGCCCCATCTTCAGCTTCATCTACCTGATACGAATCATTTTCTTCTGATAAAATTTTTACCAAAACTCTTCTGATCGCCGCTTCGTCTTCTATAATTAGGATTTTACTCATTTTTTTAAGGTTCTAAGGTTCTGAGATGCTAAGCTTCTAAGGTTTTTCTTTAGGGCTAAAATCTTAGCACCTCAGAACCTTAGTGTCTTAGCACCTTTAAATCAATATTTCAGCCATTTATACAATTCTTTCCACGTTGGTTTTTTGCCGTACATTAAAATACCGACGCGGTAAATTTTTGCAGCGAACCAAACCAAAAGGAAAAATGTAGCAAACAATAATGATACCGAAATTGCGATTTGCCACCACGGCACACCAAACGGAATACGCATTAACATTACAATTGGAGACGTTAACGGAATCATTGAAAAAATAACGGCAACACTTCCGTGCGGATCGTTTACTACTGTAAAAAAGCCGATGTAAACGCTCAAAATCAGCGGCATTAAAATTGGAAGCATGAACTGTTGAGAGTCGGTTTGATTGTCGACAGCCGCTCCAATTGCTGCGTAAAATGAACTGTATAAGAAATAGCCTCCAATAAAATAAATTACAAAGCCTATTATAATACTTGCTATCGGCAGATTCCATAATTCAGCAATATACATTTGCGCAGAACCCGAAAACTCATGTTGCGTAGACTGCATTAGTTCTGGCGAAATTCTGGCTGCCGGCCCAACATTTACTCCAAAAAACGCCGAAGCCGCAAACATTAATCCTAAACCAATTATGGCCCAGATTACAAATTGTAGAATTCCTGCCAATGAGGTTCCTACAATTTTACCAATCATTAGCTGAAATGGTTTTACTGATGAAATAATGATTTCGATAATACGGTTTGTTTTTTCTTCGATGACGCTTCGCATTACCATATTTCCGTAAATGATAATAAACATCATAATTAGATAACCAAAAGCGCCGCCAATTCCGATTTTAATTTCGTTTAAACCTTTCAGACTTTCTTCTCCAGAAGCTTTAATCAAATGAATATTCACATCTGATTGCGCTTTTTGGATGGCCAAAGTATCTAGTTTTGCCTCTTCAAGATTTAGCTTTGTAATTTTATTACCTATAATATCCTGAGTGTTTTCGATAAAAGAAATACTCGGACTATTATTAGAAATAAACTCGATTTTACTTTCTAATTCTTTTATATTTTTCGTTTTCGGAATAACAATTAATCCAGCGAAATTTTCTTTTGTAATGCTGTCTTTCAAAGCTTTTACCTCAATTTCAGATAAATTGAGATATTTAAATTCGGCTCCTTTTTTATTTTCCTTTAAAAAATCTGAGGCAAAAAGTCCTGTCTCGTCATGAATTGCAATACGTTTGGTTTCAGCTTTCATTGAGCTCAAATAACCAATAAAAATGGCAATAGCTACAAATAAAAGCGGACTCAAAAAAGTCATGACAACAAAAGATTTATTGCGGACTTTGGCAATAAATTCTCTTTTTATAATTAAAGAAATAATATTCATTTATATCTTAAATTTCAAATCTCAAATTCCAAATTCCAACTCTCAAAGTCTCAAATTTGGAATTTGGAATTTAATTATTGGAATTTAAATTTTTGTTTTCAGTTACCGTTTGAATAAAAATATCGTGAACACTCGGTATTTTTTCTACAAAATGCGTCACCTGCCCTCGTTGCGTCAGAAGATGTAACAACTCGTTTGGCGAGGCATTTCCAATCTGTATATTCAATTTCAAATCATCATTTAATGATTTAAAACTCGCAGGAGAAACGGTAAATTTTTGTGTAATGTCATACATCAAACCTTCAACATTATTAGTCAGAATTCCAACTTCAAAACTGTTGGTTCTAAATTGGCGTTTTACATCTCCGATTTTACCTTCTATCAGTTTATTTGATTTATGAATTAAAGCAATATTTTCGCAAAGCTCTTCTACGCTTTCCATTCTATGAGTCGAAAAAATAATCGTAGAACCTTGTTCTTTCAATGCCAAAATTTCATCTTTAATTACATTAGCATTTACAGGGTCAAATCCAGAAAAGGGCTCATCTAAAATGAGTAGTTTTGGCTTATGTAAAACACAAACCACAAACTGTATTTTCTGTGCCATTCCTTTAGAAAGCTCCTGTATTTTCTTGTTCCACCAGCCTTGAATTCCTAATCGGTCAAACCAATAATCTAGCTGTTTTTTAGCTTCAGCTTTAGAAAGGCCTTTCATTTGAGCCAAATACAGACATTGCTCTCCAACTTTCATAGAGCTATAAAGACCTCTTTCTTCAGGAAGATAACCAATAGTCTGCACATGTTTGGGCTGTAGTTTTTCTCCATCCAAAATTACTTCGCCACTGTCTGGCATTGTAATTTGGTTTATGATTCTGATAAGGGAAGTTTTTCCGGCTCCATTTGGGCCTAAAAGTCCATATATACTGCCTTTTGGTACATTTAATGAAACTTCGTTAAGTGCTACATAGTCGCCGTATTTTTTTACGACTTTATGTACTTCTAGTAAGTTACTCATGCTATTTTTAAGGATTTACTGCGTCACTTTGCCTATTACGGTTCAGCGACTGTAAAAGTAAATAATTCGAAGCGAAATTGTGTTATATTACGCAAAAAACCCATTCTAATTTATGCTAGAATGGGTTTTTATTATTTATAATGTTAGAAAGTTCCGATTATGAGAACATATCTTTCACTTTTTCAAAAAATGATTTCTCTGATTTCTCTGGACTTGGAGCAAAATGGTCGTCTGTCAAAGCATTTTCAAAGAATTGTTTTTGTTCTTTATTTAAGGTTTTTGGTGTCCAAACATTTACGTGAACTAGTAAATCTCCGCTTCCGTAACCGTTTAAACTTGGAATTCCTTTTCCTTTTAATCTTAAGATTTTTCCAGACTGAATTCCTTCTTCTAGCTTAATACGAACTTTACCGTTAATTGCTTCAATGTCTTTAGAAGCTCCCAAAACTGCTTCAGGGAAACTGATATATAAATCGAAATGAACGTTTTCACCTTCGCGCTTCAAGAATTCGTGCTCAACTTCTTCAATCGCTACAATTAAATCTCCTGGAATACTGTTTCCTGGCGCATCGTTACCTTTGTTGGCAACTTTTAATTGCATTCCGTCAACAACTCCAGCAGGAATTTTGATTGATACTGTTTCGTCTTCTTGAACCATTCCTTGAGCATCTGCTTCAGAAGGTTTTTTATCTAAAATTTGTCCAGAACCACCACAAGTATGACAAGTAGACGCAGATTGCATTCTTCCCAAAATAGTGTTAGTTACACGCATAACCTGACCTTGACCGTTACAAGTCGTACAAGTTTTATACGTTACGCCTTTAGCCTGAACTTTACGTTTTACTTTTACTTTTTTCTCAACTCCATTTGCAATTTCTTCCAAAGTAAGTTTTACTTTGATTCGAAGATTGCTTCCTTTCGCACGGCGAGGACCACCGCCTCCACCTCCAAAACCGCCAAATCCACCTCCGAAAATATCACCAAACTGGCTGAAAATGTCATCCATATTCATACCGCCGTGACCTCCGCCAAATCCGCCAGAACCATCAAATGCTTGATGTCCGTACTGATCGTATTTCGCTTTTTTCTGCGGATCACTTAAAACTTCATAAGCTTCTGCCGCCAATTTGAAGTTTTCTTCTGCCTCTTTGTCGCCTGGATTTTTATCAGGGTGGTATTTTAAAGCACTTTTTCTGTATGCTTTTTTTATTTCGGCAGCATCAGCATTTTTTGAAATGCCTAGTATTTCGTAAAAATCTTTTTTCATAATCTAGATTAAATCCCAAATTTTAAAATTCCAAAATCCAACTTTAGAAAGTTGAAAATCAAAATATAATTTTTGACTTTTTTTAGTTTCCAGTAACAACTTTAGGGTAACGAATAATTTTGTCACCTAATTTGTATCCTTTTTCAATAACGTCAACAATTTTACCTTTTAACTTATCAGAAGGTGCTGGAATTTGAGTAATAGCCTCAGCAAAATCTGCATTAAAATCATCGCCTGCTTTTACATCAACCTGCTCTAAACCTTTAGAAACCAAAGTACTTTTCAGTTTTTCGTGAATTAGCTCCACTCCTTTTTTAAGATTTTCGTCGTCAGATTTATTAATTTCTACAGCAGCTCTGTCAAAATCATCTAAAACTGGAAGCATAGCCAATAAAACTTCTTGGTTTGCTGTTTTAAATAATTCAAGACGCTCTTTTGAAGTTCTTTTTTTGTAATTTTCAAATTCGGCAAATAATCTCAAAAACTTATCTTTTTCTTTAGCTAAGTCTTGAGCTAATTGCTCCTCAACACTTAATTCTTCAACAATTAATTGCTCTCCATTAGCGTTATTCTCTATCGTTGCGTCATCTAATTCCTGATCGAATTCTGTATTTTCCGTAGTCATATTACTTTTATTTTTAAAAATATTTTTAAACTTCATTTTTTATTTCTGTTAGATTGCAAAAGTACTGCCAAATCTTAGAAAATGTCAAATTGTCACTTTATTAATTATGAGACATTTAAAAAACATAATTAAGTTGAAAAATTTATTATAATTTTAAGACTATTACGTTTTAGTTTATCTTATCTTTGAAACCAATAAAAAACATAAATTTTTACCACTAAAAATTGAATTTAAGGGTTGGCTTCGGCCTCTAAATAATTATTAATTCAAGTTTACCTTATATTAAAAAAAGCTTCGCCTATAGAGACGAAGCTTTTTTTTTTGCTTGAGCTTTTTATGACAGAGCTGTCATTTGTATGTTTTGCACGGGCGGAGGGATTCGAACCCCCATCAACGGTTTTGGAGACCGCTATTCTACCCTTGAACTACGCCCGTAACTTGAGGTGGCAAATTAAAAGCTTTTTTTCTTCTCTACCAAGTTATTTTATACCGATTTAAACCGATTTTAGTCAAGTCACTCTGAATCTTTAGATTATAAAAGCAAATAATTTATTTAAATCTTTAAAATCCGCTTGGAACAAGAAAATCTTTGCGTTCCCACGGTTGAAACCGTGGGCTATGTTTTAAATCAATTCAGGAAAATTGGTGCAATTTGTGGCAAAAAAATCTTCTTAATCTTTTAATCTGTGGCAAAAAAAACCTTGCGTTCCCACGGTTGAAACCGTGGGCTATGTTTTACAATGAATTTGTGAAAATTTGCGCAATTTGCGGTTAAAAAAATCTTTTTAATCTGTGGCAAAAAAACTTTATGCTCTTTGTGTAAAACCTTGCGCTTTTTGCGGTTAAACCTTACCCCAACAAAGCATTTTTCAATCCTTCAAAATCTACAGTTATCTGTTCTCCTGAAACTAGATTTTTTAACGCATAAGAATTTGAAGCAATTTCCTGATCTCCAACCAATACTGCAAACGGAATTAAACGTTTGTCTGCGTATTGAAACTGTTTCCCAACTTTTACACTATCAGGATATAATTCTACTTTTATATTTTCTTGTCTCAATTTTTGAATTGCCTGCGAAGCGTACAAAGCTTCTTTATCACCAAAATTTAAGAATATTGCTTTAGAAGTTGCTGCAACAGTTTCTGGGAATAATTGCAATTCTTCTAAAACCAAATAAATTCGATCCAAACCAAAAGAAATTCCAACTCCGCTCATATTCTTTAAACCAAAAATACCCGTCAAATCGTCGTATCTTCCGCCACCGCCGATAGAACCCATCGCTACAGTTTTTGGCGCTGCAACTTCAAAAATAGCTCCGGTGTAATAATTTAAACCGCGAGCAAGCGTCACATCCAAATCTAAAGTAGCTGTCGATAGTCCTAAAACCGCAACGTTGTCACAAATAAATTTCAATTCTTCAACACCTTTCATTCCTTCTTCAGAAGATGACAATAATTCAGAAAGCTGTGCTATTTTGTCTGTAAAAGTTCCTGAGAAACTAAAAAGTGGCTGCACTTTTACTAACGCTTCTTCAGAAATTCCTTTTTCGATCATTTCTTTTTTAACACCGTCTTCTCCTATTTTATCCAGTTTATCCAATGCAACTGTAAAATCAATTAATTTATCTGAAGCCCCAATTACCTCAGCAATTCCAGATAAAATTTTACGGTTATTGATTTTGATTGTAACGCCTTCTAAATCTAAAGAAGTAAAAACAGTATCATATAATTGAACCAATTCCACTTCCTGCCAAAGTGATTTTGAACCTACAACATCGGCATCGCATTGAAAAAATTCTCTAAAACGACCTTTTTGCGGATTATCTGCTCTCCAAACTGGTTGAATCTGGTATCTTTTGAAAGGAAATTCAATTTCACTTTGGTGCTGCACTACATATCTTGCAAACGGAACGGTCAAATCGTAACGCAACGCTTTTTCAGAAATTTTTCCCGTGAATTTATTTAATTCAATTCTTTGTTCTAAAGTTATTTTCTCAGCAGAATTCAGTTGTAACTCTTCAATTGATTCTGGCAATTCAATTTTACTTTTATTGTAGAAAAAGTTTCCAGAATTCAATATTTTAAAAATCAGACGGTCTCCTTCTTCTCCATATTTCCCCATTAAGGTATCTGAATTTTCAAACGAAGGCGTTTCAATTGGCTGAAAACCAAATTTTTCGAAATTCGCTTTTATAGTCTGAATAATATATTGACGTTTTGACACCTCGGCTGGTGAAAAATCTCTTGTTCCTTTTGGTATACTTGGTTTTGAAGCCATCTTCTTTTTATTTTAGATTGTTGATTTTAGATTTTAGATTTGTTGAAACCTTATATCTAAATTCGTTGACATTATTTTCTTTTAATTTGAATCGCCTGCAAATATCTTACTTTTTAAAATAAATAATAACACTTCGAAAACAAACTTGTAACAAAAACCGTATTTTCGTGACAAATTGGTCATGATGCTAAAATTATTTAAAGAAAATATTCGAATTGCGTTTGGTTCTATAAAAACCCAATTGCTACGTACCATTCTTACCGTTTTAATTATTGCTATCGGGATTACGGCTTTGGTCGGAATCTTAACTGTTGTTTCGGCTTTGGACAATACCATTTCGAACGACTTTGCATCGATGGGAGCCAATACTTTTAATATTAATCAATATGAAAATAAAGTTCGAAACCGTGGCGGAAACGAACGTGAAGTAATCAACCCGATTATTTCTTATCCAGAAGCTGTTGCTTTCAAATCAAAATACAAATACCCCTTTACAGAAACTTCTCTTTCTTTTACTGCAACTTCTACTGCAGAAGTAAAGTATTTAGGCGAAAAAACAGATCCTGAAATTACTATAGTTGGTGTCGATGAACACTTTATTACCAATTCTGGACTTGAAACTAGTTTAGGAAGAAGTTTTAACCAATTTGATATTGACAACAATACGTATTCTTGTATCGTAGGTTCAGATTTTGAAAAAGGACTTTTGAAAGATGTTAATCCGATAGATAAAATCATTTCTATTCGTGGTGCCAGATTTAAAGTTATTGGAGTTTTAAAAGAAAAAGGATCAACTTTTGGAAACAGTCAGGATTTAAGAGTTTTAATTCCGATTCAGGTTGCAAGATCTTTATTTACAGCACCCAACATCAATTACACGATTAGTGTAATGGTTTCTAAAAAAGAAGTTTTAGACGAAGCTATTGATAATGCTACGAGCACAATGCGAAGAGTCCGAAAACTAAGTCCGGTTCGTGATAATAATTTTGGAGTGGTGAGAAGTGATGATTTGATTAACCGCATTCTCAGCATAACGCAATATTTAAGCTGGGCGGCTTGGATAATTTCTATAATTACTATTTTAGGTTCTTCTATTGCTTTAATGAATATTATGATTGTTTCGGTTACAGAACGTACTCGCGAAATTGGTGTTCGTAAAGCTTTGGGAGCCAAAAGATCTACCGTTGCTTTTCAGTTTTTTATCGAAACTTTATTAATTGGCCAAATTGGAGGTATAGTCGGAATCGTTTTAGGAATTCTGCTTGGTTTTGCTATTGCAACCGCCATGAGTTTTGTTTTTGTAATTCCGTGGATGGCCATTTTTGCTGCTTTTGCAACAAGTTTTATGGTCGCAATAGTTTCTGGTTTATATCCAGCTATTAAAGCATCGAAATTAGACCCAATTGAAGCATTGCGTTACGAATAGTTTTAGTGTTCAGTGTTCAGTTTTTTAGTGATCAGTTTAATTCAGACTATAAAGAAAACTGAATACTAAAAAACTGAACACTGAATACTCTAAATATTCCCTTTTATCATTCGGTCATTATCATAAATATCTTTTCGAAGCTCAATTTCAGCGAAATTCATATTTTCAAGAAGTTCAATCATTTCTTTTCCAAGATACTGATTGATTTCAAAATACAATTTCCCTTTTTCCTTAAGTCCATTTTGTGCTAGCGAAGCAATTTTTCTATAAAAAATAAGCGGATCGTTATCTTCTACAAAAAGCGCCAAATGTGGCTCATAATCCAGCACATTCTTTTTGATTTCTACTTTTTCTAAATTTCGAACATACGGCGGATTCGAAACAATAATATCAAACTGACAGGTAAACTCTTCTGCTTCTAAAATATTCAAAAGCATAAAAGTAACATCTACATTATTTGTGATCGCATTTCTTTTAGCCGTTTCAATTGCTTTTTTAGAAACATCAATTCCGAAAACTTCTGCATTTGGAAGATTTTTTGCCAGTGAAATAGCAATACAGCCCGTTCCTGTTCCGATATCGAGAATTTTTATTTTTTTATTTTTATCTGGACTTGCGTTTTCATTAATAATCCATTCGACCAATTCTTCTGTTTCTGGCCTCGGAATCAAAACATTTTCATTTACTTCAAAATCCAAACCGTAAAAGTGTGTTTTTCCAAGCAGATATTGAATAGGAACTTCTTTTTTAAGCTGTTTTAACAGTTCGTCCCATATCACAAAATCATTTTCATCAAAAGCTAATTCATGATTTAAAGCTAAATCAATCTGACGAAGCTGGTGTTTATCTTCCAGAATCAGATAAAAAAAGCTCTCCGCTTCGTACGCATCGTAAAAAGGAGATAATTCTTTAATAAACTGAGTACGATATTGTTTAATCTTCATTTTTAATTTTTGAGCATTTTATATCAGCCGAAAACTGACATTTTATCTTTCAATAAGTCTTGCTAATTAAAATTTGTTACAATTGGAATTACAAAACTTTCAGCATCCATACAGGACAAGAACTATGCCCAGTACGACCTAACGGAGCATCAAGATATTCAAAACCAGATTTTGTATACAGCTTTTGTGCGGCATGCATAAATGGCATGGTTTCGATATAACATTTTTTAAAACCAAAAGCTCTAGCTTGATCCAGACATTTTTCCATCATTTGTGTACCAATTCCTAAACCTCTTGTTTTTGGCAAGAAATACATTTTCTGTAATTCGCATATTTCAGGATCGCCATTTTCTAAAGGAGCAATTCCTGCACATCCTACAATCTCTCCATCATTTTCGACAACAAAATATGCCGATTTGGTCTTGCTGTATTCTTCAAACATCAAATCCAGATACGGATCTTCGTATGCAGTTCCTACTTTTGGAATTTCCATTTCATCAAAAACAGATCGTATCAAACTTGCAACTGCCTGATTGTCTTCTTTTTTAATTGCCCTTATTAGCCAATTTACCATTTTTTTTACTCTAATTCATTATAAATACAAAAATAAAGATAGTTTTTTGATCCTATTACAACTTTTGCGATTGTTTCATAACTTCAATTTTTTGAGCTGATGATCAACTCAAAATTAATTACTTTTGCACTGTGAATATACATGAAAAATACATAAAACGCTGTATAGAGTTGGCTCAAAATGGTTTTGGAACTACTTACCCAAACCCAATGGTTGGCAGTGTAATTGTCTATGAAAATCAGATTATTGGCGAAGGCTGGCATAAAAAAGCTGGCGAACCGCATGCTGAAGTAAACGCAGTTAATTCTGTCAAAGACAAATCTTTATTGCAAAAATCTACCATTTATGTAAGTTTAGAACCTTGCAGTCATTTTGGAAAAACTCCTCCTTGCTGTGATTTGATTATTGAAAATAAAATTCCGAATGTTGTCGTAGGAACGGTTGATCCTAACGAAAAAGTTGCCGGAAGAGGGATAAAAAAACTGATCGAATCCGGCGCTAATGTCACAGTTGGGATTTTAGAAAACGAATGCAACGAACTGAATAAACGTTTTTTTACTTTTCATCAAAAAAAGCGACCTTATATTATTTTAAAATGGGCAGAAAGTCAAGACGGCTTTTTGGCTCCAGAAAAAACCACAGATCAAGAACGCAAGCCAATTTGGATTACAAATGAATATTCCAGACAATTGGTTCATAAATGGAGAACGGAAGAACAAGCCATTCTTGTGGGAACACAAACTGTTGTTGATGATAATCCGAAACTGAATGCTAGAGATTGGTTTGGAAATAATCCGACTAGAATAGTCATAGATCAAAATAATCGAATTGACGAAAGCAGTTTTATTTTTGATGACAAGGTAAAAACAATTATTTTTTCTAAAATTTCGAAACCTTCAAAAGAAAATACACAATTTGAAGCAATTGATTTTGATAAAAATATCATTCCTCAGATTTTGGATGTTTTGTATCAGAATCAAATTCAATCTGTAATTATTGAAGGCGGAAGGCAAACGCTGCAATCTTTTATAGATGAAAATCTTTGGGACGAAGCCCGAGTTTTTGTTGGAAAAGCAAGTTTTTCGACAGGAACAAAAGCTCCAATTATTTCAAGAAAAAACAGCTCGAAAACCAACATTTTAAGTGACGAATTAATACTGATTAGAAATTATGATTAATGCGATAATTTTTGACTTTGGAGATATTTTTATCAACTTAGATAAACCTGCCACAATTTCTGGTTTGCAAAAATTAGGAATGACGGAATGGAATTCTGAATTAGATCAATTAAATCTTTCGTTTGAAGTTGGAGCAATTTCGCCAGAAGATTTTGTTGGCGGTTTTCAAAAACAACTGCCAAATGCTTCTAAAGAAGAAATCTTAAAAGCTTGGAATGCTGTTCTAGCAGATTTCCCTTTTTATAGATTGGAGTTTCTTCAAGAGTTGTCAAAAAAATATCGTTTATTTTTATTGAGCAATACCGATTCGATCCACATTAATACATTTGAAGAAAAAAGCGGCGTTTCTTTCTACAAAGATTTTTACGCCTGTTTTGAAAAAGTATATTTTTCATTTGATATCGGAATGAGAAAACCAGATCCGAAAATCTATCAATTTGTTTTGGATAAAAATAATCTAATTCCTGAAAACACCTTGTTTGTTGATGATAAAACTGAAAATACAGACAGCGCCGCCACTTTAGGAATTAAAGTCTGGAATCTTCAAGTCGGAAAAGAAGATGTGGTTGATCTTTATAAAAAAAATATACTTTAAGAAAAAAAAGGCCACAGATTAAAAGATTTACACAGATTTTTTAGAAAAGGAATCCTTTAAAATCCTTTAATCTGTGGCTAAAAATAAAATACAATTAAGATTATCTCTTTTGGAAATTAACGACACTTATCAAACTATTGCAACTGCGTCTGAAGAAATACTGTTTAAAGAAAAAGGCAGTAAATTCTTTGGCTATGCATTTCCGATTGATCATGAAGACGAAGTAAAACCTATAATAGAAGAACTTAAAAAACAGCATCCGCACGCAGTGCATTATTGTTACGCTTACCAAATTGGCGTTGGAAACAAAATTTCGTATCGTGCCAATGATGACGGTGAACCAAGCAATACCGCTGGCGCACCAATTTACGGACAAATACAATCTTTTGGATTAACTAACGTTCTTGTTGTAGTCGTTCGTATTTTTGGAGGAGTAAAATTAGGCGTTGGCGGTTTAATAAGCGCTTACAGAACTACGGCTCAAGAAACATTACAGATTTGCGAAATTGTTGAAAAAACCATTGATGTCGAATTTTTAATTTCTTTTGATTATAAAAACATGAATAAAGTAATGCGCGTAATTAAAGAAAAGAAATTAGAAATCGTTTCTCAAGAAATGGAAATGGATGAAGATTCAGGTTTGCCAATTGGTAAGATTGTGACCAAAACACGAAAAAAAAATGCCGAAATCGTGTTCAGCATTTTTGATTTAATGTTCGAAATCGATATTAAATTAGTATAAAACGTTACAAAAAAGCATCGTGTTTTAACAATTATTCAAGTGTTTTAAATATATCCAAAATGTACTCCGGAGGAGCTGTTGGACGACCCGTTTTTAACGCAACAAATACTAAAATAAACGTCGCAGTTGTTAATAACTCATTTGTCTCATTATAGATTGCGCAGTCAAATTCAATCTTAACAGAAGAGTGGCTTTTGAAAGTGGTATGAATTGTTAAAAGTTCGTCATATCTTGCCGATTTTTTATAATTGATATTCATGTTCACAATCGGAAGCCCAATTCCGCTTTCTTCCATGCTTTTATACGAAACCCCTTTATTTCTAAGCCATTCCACGCGTCCAATTTCAAAATAAGGAATATAATTGCCGTGATAAACGACTCCCATTTGGTCAGTTTCTGAGTAACGAACTCGTACTTGAGTCTGGTGATTTTTCATTGATAAAATATTAAAAAAATTCAAATTTAAAAAGTCTTGTTACAACTTTTTTTTATAAAATTAGATACCAAAATATTTTTTTTTACAGAAATTTGTTCACATATTTGTTATCCCGAAATACGGAATAAAATTGCTCCTCTTTTATTAGGAGAATCTTTATAACAATAATAAAAATTTATCTGAATCTATGACTAAAACTGCTCAATCGGTATGGGAAAACTGTTTGTCCTTTATAAAGGATAATATTCAAGACCAAGCATATAAAACTTGGTTTGAGCCAATCAAATCAGTTGAGCTAACCGATAACGCATTATACATTCAGGTTCCAAGTAAATTTTTCTACGAATGGCTCGAAGAGCACTACGTAAAATTATTGAAAGTTGCGCTTACCAAAGAACTGGGAAAAAACGCAAAGTTACTCTATAAAATTAAAATGGAGAACACTTATGGCAATAAACAGCCGTTTACCGAGCAGCTGCCAAGTGCCAACAGAGTGCCAATGAAACCGCAAGAGGTTGATGCTCCGTTTAAAAACTTAAATCCTGAACTTAAAAATCCGTTTGTAATTCCTGGAATTAGAAATTTAAAAATTGAGTCTCAGTTAAATCCGAACTACAGTTTTGATAATTTCTTAGAAGGAGATTCTAACCGTTTGGCTCGTTCTGCGGGTATGGCTGTTGCCAACAAACCTGGAGGAACTTCATTTAACCCATTATTGATTTTTGGAGGAGTTGGTTTAGGGAAAACGCACTTAGCACATGCTATAGGCGTAGAAGTAAAAGATAAGTATCCGGAAAAGACCGTTTTATATATTTCTGCTGAGATTTTTACGCAACAATATATTGACTCTGTTAAAAAGAATAATCGTAACGATTTCATTCATTTTTATCAGTTAATCGACGTATTAATCATTGACGATGTTCAGTTTTTATCTGGAAAATCTGGAACACAAGATGTATTCTTCCATATTTTCAACTATTTACACCAAAACGGAAAACAAGTAATTCTTACTTCAGACAAAGCTCCTGTTGATATGCAGGATATTGAGCAAAGATTATTGTCTCGTTTTAAATGGGGATTATCTGCAGAATTACACCAGCCTGATTACGAAACTCGTATCTCAATTTTAAAAAACATTTTATATCGTGATGGTGTAGAAATGCCAGAAGATATTTTAGAATATGTTGCAAGAAACATTAAATCTAACGTTAGAGAACTTGAAGGTGCTATTATTTCGTTAATCGCTCAATCTTCTTTCAATAAAAAAGAAGTTACGATTGAATTGGCTAAAAGTGTTGTAGAGAAATTTGTTAAAAACGTAAAGAGAGAAATCTCTATCGATTATATTCAGAAAATTGTTTCAGACTATTTCCAATTGGATATTGAAACACTTCAATCTAAAACCAGAAAGAGGCATGTGGTGCAAGCAAGACAATTAGCGATGTTCTTTGCAAAAAAATTCACTAAAGCTTCTTTGGCAAATATTGGTTCACAAATTGGAGATCGCGATCACGCAACTGTTCTTCACGCTTGTAAAACAGTAGACAATTTAGTTTCTACAGACAAACAATTCAAAAAGTTTGTTGAAGATATCAATAAAAAACTAACGCTATAACGCGATCATGCCAATAAAAGTTTTAATGGTTTGTTTGGGGAATATCTGTCGATCTCCTTTAGCAGAAGGAATTTTAGCTTCAAAATTACCTCAAGATAAATTCTTTGTAGATTCTGCTGGAACAGGTTCTTGGCATATCGGACATTGTCCTGATAAACGCTCTATTGAAGTTGCCAGAAAAAACGGAATTAACATCAGCGCTCAAAAAGGAAGACAAATTCAGGTTTCAGATTTTGATGAATTCGATTATATATATGTTATGGATAATTCGAATTTTCGCGATGTAGCCCAATTAGCCAAAACTCCCGAGCATAAAGCCAAAATCCGCATGATTCTGAACGAATTATTTCCAGATGAAAATGTTGACGTTCCGGATCCTTATTACGGTGCCGTAAATGGTTTTGACAATGTTTACCAAATGCTGGACGAAGTAACTGATGTTATTGCAGATCAGCTTCTTAAAAAACACTCCTAATACAATTCAATTGTTTCTATAAAAGAGATAATTGAATTTTTTAATTTAAAACAAATACATTATGAAATCTTTCGGAAAACTATATTTAATTCCAACCACAATGGGCGAAAGCGATCCGATGGATGTTTTACCGCAAACCGTAAGAAGAACTATAGAAGTTATTGACCACTATATTGTTGAAAATGACAAAACGGCAAGAAAATCTATAAAAGCAGTTTATCCAGAGAAAAAACAATCAGAATTGGTTCTTTTTACTTTAAATAAAAGAACTGAAACCAGCGAACATTTAGATTTCATCAAACCTTTATTAGAAGGGAAAAATATGGGATTAATGAGCGAAGCTGGCTGTCCAGGAGTTGCTGATCCTGGTGCTGTAATTGTAAAATTGGCTCATGAAAAAGGAATTCAGGTTGTGCCTTTAGTTGGCCCTTCTTCTATTCTATTAGCGATGATGGCTTCTGGAATGAACGGCCAGAGTTTTACTTTTAATGGCTATTTGCCAATTGATAAAGACGAAAAAAAATCGGCAATTCGCCATTTTGAGAAATTGTCTTACGATAAAAACCAATCACAGTTATTTATTGAAACGCCTTATAGAAACAATAAATTGATTGAAGATCTTCTGCAGATTTTAAATCCGTCAACCCACTTATGTATCGCGACAGATATTACTTTACCAACTGAATTTATCAAAACTTTAAAAGTTTCGGATTGGAAAAAATTGAAAATTGATATTGATAAAAGACCTACTATTTTTATTATTCATAAAATGTAAACTAATCTTAAAATCATCATTCATGAAGAAGTTTCTAATTTTGTTTTTTATTTGTTCCATACAACATGTATTTTCTCAAACTGAAGAAGTTAAAATAACTCCAGAAAATCTCCATAATTATAAAGGAGAAGTTATAAGAGAAGAAGAAAACCAAGTCTATAATACAGCTGGGATAGAAGTGAGACCTGAATTTCCAGGAGGTCAACAAGCATTAGAACTTTTTTTAAAAGAAAACTATAAAAATCAACAAAAAAACCTGAAAGGAAGAGTATACGTTACTTTTATCATTGAAAAAGATGGATCTTTAAGTGATATAAAAATTTTGAGAGATATTGGATATGGAACAGGTGCAGAAGCAATTAGAGTTTTAAAAAAATCTCCTAAATGGACTCCTGGAAAACAAAATGACAAAATAGTTCGAGTTCTTTATTCTATGCCTATAACAGTAAATTAACGATTTCTCACATAAGTTTTCCAAATCAAACTTCATCATGAGTAAACTCCCAAACGTAACCACGAGCATTTTCACTGTCATGTCAAAAATGGCAGCTGAGTACAATGCAATAAATCTTTCGCAGGGATTTCCAAATTTTCCTGTTGACGAGAGACTAACTGATATTGTCGCAA
Source organism: Flavobacterium ustbae (assembly GCF_003946915.1). Taxonomy (GTDB): domain Bacteria; phylum Bacteroidota; class Bacteroidia; order Flavobacteriales; family Flavobacteriaceae; genus Flavobacterium; species Flavobacterium ustbae. The sequence continues at coordinate 18,222 of NZ_RPOC01000020.1, read as the reverse complement.
GATTATCAAAAGAAAACGTTCATCAATATACGCCAATGGCTGGTTATCCGCCGTTAATGAATAAAATTGCCAAACTAACTTTTGATTCTTATAAAAGAACAATCAATCCAGAAACTGAACTTTTGGTTACTGCTGGCGCTACTCAGGGAATTTTCACTACAATTTTAGCCTTAGTAAAAGAAAATGATGAAGTAATTATTCTCGATCCAAGTTATGATTCATATGAATCTCCTGTTTTACTTTGTAAAGCCAAGCCTGTTCGCGTGGCATTAAATGATGATTATACACCAAATTGGGAAAGAATCGAAAAAGCCTGTTCTGCAAAAACAAGGCTGATGATCATCAATAATCCGCATAATCCAACTGGAAAAATTTTAACTGAAAATGATTTTATTCAATTAAAAAATCTTCTCGAAAAATATCCTGACATTATTATTCTTTCTGATGAAGTTTACGAATACATCACTTTCGAAGAAAAACATATTTCGGCACACACCAAAGATTTTCTTTTAGATAAATGCGTCATGGTTTCTTCTTTCGGAAAATCATTTCATATTACGGGATGGAAAATCGGTTATACGATTGCGCCTGAACATTTGATGAAAGAAATCAAAAAAGTGCATCAGTTTTTGGTCTTTAGCGTTAATAGCATTTCTCAATTTGCGATTAGCGAATATTTAGATGTTGTTGATGTGAATTTACTTGGAAAATTCTATCAGGAAAAAAGAGATTATTTTCAGAAACTGCTTCAAAACAGCCGTTTCGAATTAAAGCCTTGCGAAGGAACTTATTTTCAAGTTGCTTCTTTTTCCAATATTTCAAATGATTACGATGTAACTTTCTGCAAAAATCTCATTATTGATCACGGAGTTGCTGCAATACCAATTTCAACTTTCTATTCTGATCATAAAGACCAGAAATTAATTCGTTTTTGTTTTGCAAAAGATAACTTCACGCTTGAGTCTGCAGCAAAAAAATTATCTGAAATATAATTTTTTTCAATATTTTATAACATTATTATGCATGCATCCTATTTTATTTAACTAATATTGCAAAAAAAGAAAAAGTATGAGCTACACAGATAAGATGTTACGTGACGATGCTTTACAAGGCAAAGTCATTGTCGTTACAGGCGGCGGAAGCGGTTTAGGTAAAGCTATGACCAAATATTTTCTCGAATTGGGAGCTCAAGTAGCGATTACTTCTAGAGATCTAGAAAAGTTAAAAACTACTGCTGCTGAACTTGAAAAAGAAACTGGAGGTAAATGTTTACCACTTCAATGTGACGTTCGTCATTATGAAGAAGTAGAAAATATGCTTCAGGAAACTTTAAAAGCCTTCGGAAAAGTAGATGTTCTTTTAAACAATGCGGCAGGAAATTTCATTTCGCCAACAGAAAGATTGTCGGCAAATGCATTTGATACTGTGATAGATATCGTACTTAAAGGTTCTAAAAACTGTACGTTAGCCTTTGGAAAACACTGGATTGACACCAAACAAACATCGGCTACGATTTTAAATATCGTTACTACTTATGCTTGGACAGGTTCTGCTTACGTTGTTCCTAGTGCTACTGCAAAAGCTGGAGTTTTAGCTATGACTAGAAGTTTGGCTGTCGAATGGGCAAAATACGGAATCCGTTCCAACGCCATTGCTCCAGGGCCATTCCCTACAAAAGGAGCTTGGGACAGATTATTGCCAGGAGATCTTTCAGAAAAATTCGATATGGCTAAAAAAGTGCCATTAAAAAGAGTTGGAGATCATCAGGAATTAGCCAATTTAGCAGCTTATTTAGTTTCTGATTTTTCATCTTATATCAATGGAGATGTAATCACAATTGACGGAGGTGAATGGTTAAAAGGCGCTGGACAATTCAACTTATTAGAAGCAATTCCAGAAGAACTTTGGGATCAGCTTGAAATGATGATAAAAGCAAAAAAGAATAAATAATTACAAGTGCTTACTAAATTCAGAATATTTTTTTAAACTATACTGATTGCACGAAATCCCGAAGGTTTACTTTCGGGATTTTTTTTAGTTTTTTTTACCATGTAAGTTCATATAAGGAATTATAAGTTTAGAGTTTATTTATAAGTTCATTTTAGCTTAAAGAATTACACAACTTATTATTGACAGTCTATGTAATGTTCAAAAGAAATATCTATTCTTTTCTCATTATATATGATATAAATTCAGTGAAAACTATTTTCATTATCATCCAGGACTAAAATTAACTTACATCACTTATATGGTTTAAAACAAACAATATGTTTATTCAATTCAGTTAAATTATTATTTTTGCGAAACAAATTATAACATCAAATTTATGCTCATTATAGGAATTGCAGGAGGAACAGGAAGCGGAAAAACAACGGTAGTACACCAAATCATGAACGAATTGCCACATACTGAAGTTGGGGTAATTTCTCAAGATTCTTATTATAAAGAAACTACCAATTTGTCTTTTGACGAAAGAGCATTAATCAATTTTGACCATCCGAGAGCGATTGATTTCGAGTTGTTGGTAAAACACTTAAAAGCCTTAAAAGCTGGCGAAACAATTGACCAGCCTGTTTATTCTTTTATTCAGCACAATAGAACCGACGACACCGTTTCGACTCATCCAAGAAAAGTAATGATTGTAGAAGGAATTTTAATACTGACAAATCCAGAATTAAGAGATATGTTTGATATTAAAATTTTCGTTCATGCAGATTCTGACGAAAGATTAATTCGTCGTTTAAAAAGAGATATTTCAGAACGCGGACGCGATATTGACGAGGTTTTAAATCGTTATCAAACAACATTAAAACCTATGCATGAGCAATTTATCGAACCATCTAAGGCTTTTGCAGACATCATTATCCCGAATGACAAATACAATACGGTAGCAATTGATGTAGTTCGAGCTGTAATTAATCAGAGAATTTCATAATTTTTATCGTAAATTTAAACCATAATAATTAGGAGCTGATTGCTACGCCAATTCGCTTCGCTCGTGTCCCGCTATTCGTTACAAACGAAGTTCACTGAACTCCGCTTGAAATAAAAAAATAAGTGAAGTAATCTTTTGTGTCTCGTTAAAAAAACGAGGCACAAAAGGATTTTCACTACTATCGGGGCTAAAGACAACACTCAAATTCAAAAAAATATTCGTTTAAAAATGAAATTTAAAAATCCATACAAAGACAAGAAATGGTTCAAATACCTAGGAAACAAATATGTTTGGGTTTTGCTATTTTTTATCGTTTGGATGTTATTTTTAGACAATTACTCCTATTTTGACCATCGCTTTTTAGATGGACAAATCAATGAACTTCAGGATAATAAAAAATATTATCAGGAAGAAATCAAAAAAGATCAAGAGCAGATCAAATTGCTTAAAAATCCTGAACAAATTGAAAAATACGCACGCGAGAAGTATTTTATGAAAAAAGACAGCGAAGATATTTACATCATTCAATTTGAAGGAGACACGATTCAAGAAAAAGAATAATCAAACAACATAAAATGGCCACTAACCTATTCGACGATTTTAATCCGATTTCATCCAAACAATGGAAACAAAAAATTCAGTTTGAATTGGATGGAGCCGATTACAATCAGACTGTTATTTGGAATTCGCCAGAAGATATTCAGGTAAAACCTTTTTATCATAATGATGAATTTACAAAAGCAGCAAATGTAAATACACAAGTCTCAGATTTTAAAATCTGTCAGAATATCTTTGTTTTTGATATAGAAAAATCAATTGAACGCGCTTTAAACACTTTAGAAAGAGGTGCAGAAAGCCTTCGTTTTACTATTCAAAACGAAAAAATCGACATTGAGAAATTATTGGAAAATCTTCCTTTAGAAAATAGAACCGTTTATTTTCATTTCAGTTTCATTTCAATCGATTTCGTAAAAAAATTAGATACTATTTCTTTACAGAAAAAAGCACTTTTTTATTGCAATTTTGATCCAATCGGGCAATTAGCACGTGAAGGAAATTGGTTTTCCACTTCTGAAAAAACAAATTTTGATACTTTAAATCTGGTTTTTAAAAATACAACTAACTTAAATATACTAAGTGTAGATTTAGGATTGTATCAAAATTCGGGAGCAAATATCACACAACAAATTGCTTACAGCTTAGCGCATGCAAACGAATATCTAAACCGTTTTACTGATACTGCAAAATCAATTGTTTTTCAAGTTTCAGTTGGGACAAATTATTTCTTCGAAATTGCTAAACTTCGTGCACTTCGAATGCTTTTCGACTTAACTGTTGCAGAATATAATTCAGAAATTAAATGCCATTTATTGGTAACGCCAACCAAACGCAATAAAACGATTTACGATTATAATGTAAATATGCTACGCACGACGACTGAATGCATGTCAGCAATTTTGGGAGGTGCAGATGCAATCGCTAATTTACCATATGATGCTTTATATCATAAAGACAACGAATTTGGCGATCGAATTGCTAGAAACCAGCTTTTAATTTTAAAACACGAAAGTTACTTTGACAAAGTAGACAATCCAGCCGACGGAAGCTATTATATCGAAAGTTTAACGATGCAACTCGCCGAAAAAAGTCTAGCCTTATTTAAAGAAATCGAATCAAACGGCGGATTTTTAAAACTTCTAAATGAAGGAACAATCAAAAAGAAAATTCAGGAAAGCGCCAATAAAGAACAAGAATTATTTAATGCTAAAAAAGAAATTTTAGTAGGCACAAATAAATATCCGAACAAAGAAGACCAAATGAAACACGATTTAGAATTGTTTCCTTTCGTTAAAATCAAACCAAGAAAAACATTAATTACACCGATAATCGAAAAAAGATTGGCGGAGAAAATGGAGCAAGAAAGATTGGAATTAGAATAGAAATTGATTTCAAAAATCTATATTTGAATATAAACCTAAATAATTATGGAAGCAATTAGACAAATAATAACGGTTAAAAACCATTCAGTAACTGTTATTTTACCTGATGATTTTAAAGCAGATGAAGTAGAAGTAATTATTTTGCCTATTCAAAATAATGAATACAAAATTCCACAGTGGCAAATTGACCAAGTGAGAGAAAGGACAGAGAAATACTTAAAAAATCCAAGCGATGCGACTGACATTGATGATTTTTTAAAGGAAATTGAAAATGAATTATAAAATAGAGATTATTACAGAAGCAAAGTCAGATTATAAAAAGTCATTGCTTTGGTACAAAGACATTCACCCTAATTTAGCAATAAGATTTAACGATTCATTTAAAGCAAGCCTTGCAATTCTAAAAAAAGATCCATTCTTATTCCAAATAAGATATGACAAAACAAGAATTATCTTTTTAAAGACTTTTCCTTACGCCATACATTATTCTATTTACGATAATAAGATTGTTATAAAATCCATTTTTCACACATCCAGAAATAGTGAACTAAACCAATTTTAAATAATATTTTACAATTGAGAAAAGACCTTAAACATATTACGCTTCAAAGTCAAAAGTTGAAAGTTGAAAGTCAAGAATTAGAAAACTTGACCGAAAACTTTACGACTGCTGAAGGAATTGAAATCAAAAAAAACTATTCGGAGAAAGATATCGAAGATTTAGAATTTCTTGATTTCGGAGCTGGTTTTGCGCCTAACTTACGCGGTCCATATGCCACAATGTACGTAAGACGTCCATGGACAATCCGTCAATATGCTGGATTTTCTACAGCAGAGGAGAGCAATTCCTTTTACAGAAAAAATTTAGCCGCGGGACAAAAAGGACTTTCCATTGCTTTTGATCTTCCTACACATCGCGGTTATGATTCAGATCATGAAAGAGTTGTGGGCGATGTCGGAAAAGCAGGCGTTGCGATAGATTCTGTAGAAGACATGAAAGTGCTTTTCGACCAGATTCCGTTAGATGAAATGTCTGTTTCTATGACTATGAACGGAGCTGTTCTTCCAATTATGGCATTTTATATTGTTGCAGCTGAAGAACAAGGTGTTTCTCCTGAAAAATTAGCAGGAACCATCCAAAACGATATTTTAAAGGAGTTTATGGTACGAAATACCTATATCTATCCTCCCACTCCTTCGATGAAAATTATTGCTGATATTTTTGAATTTACGAGCAAAAAAATGCCAAAATTCAATTCGATCTCTATTTCTGGATATCACATGCAAGAAGCTGGTGCAACCGCAGATATTGAATTAGCTTATACTTTGGCAGATGGTTTAGAATATATCAGAACTGGATTATCTACAGGAATGACTATTGATGACTTTGCACCACGATTGTCTTTCTTTTGGGCAATTGGTATGAATCATTTTATGGAAATTGCCAAGATGAGGGCTGGACGTATGATTTGGGCTAAATTATTAAAACAGTTCAATCCAAAAAGTGACAAATCTCTAGCATTGCGAACACATTGCCAAACCAGCGGATGGAGTTTGACCGAACAAGATCCGTTTAATAATGTGGCAAGAACTTGCATTGAAGCTTCTGCGGCGGTTTTTGGAGGAACGCAATCTTTACATACCAATGCTTTAGATGAGGCTATTGCACTTCCGACAGATTTCTCCGCTAGAATTGCCAGAAATACTCAAATATTTCTTCAGGAAGAAACTAAAATTACAAAAACGGTTGATCCTTGGGCTGGCAGTTATTATGTTGAAAGCTTGACTAATAATATCGTCGAAAAAACTTGGAAATTAATTGAAGAAGTAGAAGAACTCGGCGGAATGACAAAAGCTATTGAAGCTGGAATTCCGAAACTTCGAATTGAAGAAGCTGCGGCAAGAAAACAAGCAAGAATTGACAGCGGACAAGATATTATTGTCGGTGTAAATAAATATCGTTTAGAAAAAGAAGATCCGTTGGACATTTTAGATGTAGACAATCAGCTAGTTCGTAAACAGCAAGTCGAACGTCTTGAAGAAATAAAACGAACACGGGATTCTGAAAAAGTAAATAAGTCACTAGAAAAATTAATCCTTTGTGCACAAACAGGTCAAGGAAACTTATTAGAAAATGCCATTGAAGCCGCTAGAAACAGAGCAACACTAGGCGAAATAAGCAATGCATTGGAAACTGTCTTTGGCCGTTTTAAAGCGCAAATTAAATCTTTTAGCGGAGTGTATAGTGCAGCGATAAAGAATGACGAGAATTTTGAGAAGGCAAAAAATCTAGCAGATATTTTTGCCAAACAAGAAGGAAGACGTCCTAGAATTATGATTGCCAAAATGGGACAAGATGGACACGATCGTGGAGCAAAAGTTGTAGCTACAGGCTACGCCGATGTAGGTTTTGATGTTGACATTGGCCCTTTGTTTCAAACTCCCGCAGAAGCTGCAAAACAAGCTGTAGAAAATGACGTTCATATTTTAGGCGTTTCATCACTTGCGGCGGGTCATAAAACATTGGTTCCGCAAGTTATAGAAGAACTCAAAAAACACGGACGAGATGATATAATGGTAATTGTTGGTGGTGTAATTCCGTCTCAGGACTATCAGTTCTTGTTTGACGCTGGAGCATCGGCCGTTTTTGGTCCAGGAACTAAAATAAGTGAAGCAGCTATAAAAATCTTAGAAGCCTTAATAGATTAAAAAAGAAAAATCCCTTAAAGGGATTTTTCTTTTTACGTTTAGTCATTAACTGTTGCGTTACTGTCTGCTTCTATAAAAGAAAGATCGTAACCTGCAAAATCTCTCATATAGCTTCTCAAAGAAGTTCCAAAAGCATCTCTAAAATGTCTGCTTCCTTTGTTTTTGAAAAAGTTCTTTACAGAACCTGCGCCACCTAAATGCGCCGCAGCTAAAATTCCAGATTCGGTAATTTCAATACCACTAATGATTTTGCCTTCATACCTTTTGATTTCATTTCTTAAAATCCATTTGTTTTTGGCTAACAAAGCTGTGAAGGCTTTTTCTTGTAGAGCAGGATCTTTTAAAAAGGCTTTATTATCATTAATTCCGATAGCTCTTAAAGCTTTAGAACCAAATTGATATTTGCCCATATAACCAAGAGAATTTACTAATCTGTACTTCCCTTGCGATTCTTTAAAAGCTACTGCTTCTTTAAATCCTATAAGATGATTTCCTGTGAATGGGACGTTTGTATTGGGATAATCATCCTTTTCTTTAGATGGAAAAATATATTCTGATCCATCTGTTTTTTCAATTAAAAACCAAGGTTTGGTTTCGTGGCTAGAGGGAATAAATCCCAAACTTAAAAATGTAATAATAACGACTAAACTCGCATAAAAATACCATTTCTTTATCATAAATTGTTTTTCTTCAAGACACTGTCACTCTCTTGAAATTTCTACGGTGCAAAGATAAGACATTTTTAAAATATGCTTAAAATCAAGGTTTTAGCGTTTTTAGCATAATTTCAAAAATCGCTTTCATCCCAGCTATAGTAATAGATTCCGAAAGATTTTGGTAACAATTTTTTAACCTTAAAAACCAAAATTTAAGGCCAAAAAAAAATTCATTTTATATAAATTTTAAGCATTTTTTAATAAAAAGAAAGAATTATCTTACTTAAAAAGATTATTTTTTCTTCAAATTTTGAAAGACAGTTTTTGAATATTATAAAATTCAACTTTAAAAATTGCCTATTTTTTTATTAATAAATATCAAAAAAACATACAAATTAGGAATTTCATATTTTTGGTTTTTAAAATATTTTAGAATAAAAAAACCGAAGTGAAATTCACTTCGGTTTTAAATCTTTTTTAGATCACTAAATTTTTTATCTTGTTACGCCTTGACTAGCGATCCAATCTGAATATTTTTTAGCATTTACATTGTGTTCTGCCAATGTGGCTGCAAATTCATGATATCCGAAACGTTCAACACTTGCACAGAAATAAATATAATCGTTTTTTTCAGGGTTTAAAACCGCTTCCAGAGCTGTAATATCTGGCATTGCAATTGGCCCCGGCGGAAGTCCTTTATTTACATAAGTATTATATGGAGACCTCATTACCAAATCATTATAAAAAACTCTTTTAATCACTTGATCAAAATTATTATCTCTCAGTTTCAAAGCATAAATAACTGTTGGATCAGCTTGTAATGGCATTTCTAAACGAAGACGGTTTAAGTAAACGCCCGCAATACGAGGTCTTTCGTCTTTTTTAACAGATTCTTTGTGAACAATTGAAGCCAGAATAGTTGCCTGAACTGGAGTTAAACCCTGCGCCTTAGCTTTTGCAATTCTTTCATCTGTCCAGAAATTATGATATTCCTTTATCATTTTATCACGGAATTTTTCTGCAGAAGTATTCCAATAAACCTCATAAGTATTTGGAATAAACATGGCAAAAACATTCTCTTCATTAAATCCGTTTGCTTCTAAGAAAGCAGGATCTTTAAATGCTTTTACTAATGATGTACTATCAGCTTCGATTTCGGCACCAATTCTTCCGGCAAAATTCTCTAAACGTTCTTGATTATTAAAAACCAATTTAACTGGAATATTAGAACGCATGGCACGAACCAAATCGATATTGTTCATGTCTTTCTTTAAAAGGAAACGACCCGATTTTACATTTTCTGGATAATCTCTTTTTTCTGCAACCATTTCAAAATTGTCAAAATTTTTGACATAAGGTGCTAAAATCTTTTTTACATCAGCATAGTTAGCATCTGTTGGCACATAAACGTATACTTCTTTTTCTTCAAATTTAGTATTAGAACTAAAAATTTTACTGATTAAAATAAAACCATAAATCAATAAAACTGAAATTATGGCTACGGCACTTATTGTGATTATTTTCTTTAGACTCAAAGCTTAAAATTTAAATTTGTTGATTAATTAACTGAAAAATTGCTTCATCTTGATAGTGGTTATGATACAAAATCCAATCTTTTTTTATCCCGATTTTCTTAAAACCAAATTTAGTAAAAAGTGCGACACTGGCTACATTTTGCACACCAATATTTGCATACAATTGATGGAGATTTAAATTATAAAAAGAATATTTAATTAAAAGCTCTAAAGCCTCAGAACCAATGTTTTTCTTTTGATTTTCTTCTTTCTGAATTACAATACCAATTCCCGCTCTATTATTTCTAGGATCAAAATCAAACAAATCAATCAATCCGACAGCAGGAAAATCTTCGTCTAGACATATTGCCAAACGAAGCTGTTTCGCCTCATAAATATCTTGATGAGCATTTTCTAAATATTGTTTAATCAAAAAACGGCTGTAAGGACTCTGCGTATTGCTGACTTCCCAAATATTCTCATCATTTTCTATCGAATAAATGAACTCTAAATCCTGAGGTTCAAGTGCACGCAAATAAATGTTTTCGCCTTTTAATGTAATCATTGACAATTTTAGATTTTAGATTGAAGATTTTAGATTTGCATTATAAACTTGGAATTTGGAATTTAAAAATTTTGGGGTTTTATATTTCAATTGTTCCTTTAAAAACAAATTTTGCAGGTCCTGTCAAGAAAACATTCGTGTAGCCATCATTATCTTTATCAAAAGAAACAACCAATTTTCCGCCTTCAACATTTAAGTTTATCGAAGTTTTATCGGTTTCTCCAATCGCATTCATAGCAATTGCAACGGCGGTAGCGCCAGTTCCGCAAGCAAGAGTTTCATCTTCAACACCTCTTTCGTAAGTTCTTAAAGAAAAAGTATCGTTGTCTACTTTTTTTACAAAGTTGATATTACTTCCTTTTTCGCCATATAATTCGCCATAACGAATTGCGGCTCCGCTTTCTTTAACATTATAATGTTCTAAATCGTCTACAATTTGAACATGGTGAGGTGAACCTGTATTTAAAAAAGTATAAGAATCTTTTTTCTGAATTTCGTTCACATCAATCATTTGCAAAGAAACAATCGAATCAGCATTAACAGAAGCATGGTGTAATCCATCAGTTGCGATAAAAGTCGTTTTATCATCAATTACACCCAATTGATTGGCAAAAGCAACCAGACAACGGCCGCCATTTCCGCACATCGAACTTTGGTTTCCATCAGAGTTGTAATAAACCATTCTGAAATCGGTTTCAGCATCATTTTCTAAAAGAATTAATCCGTCAGCTCCAATTCCGAAACGTCTGTCGCACAGTCGTTCAATAAGTTTCACATCGTCTTTTGGAAAGAAATCTGTACGATTGTCAATCATTACAAAATCGTTTCCTGTGCCTTGATATTTATAAAATTCTACTTGCATTTTTTAGTTGTTAGAAGTACAAAAGTACAAACTATTAATTAATGAAATGTTAATCATTGTTAAAGAGCGTTAAACCGTTTTTACAAATAATTTTTTGAAGTAATTTTACGTTAAATAAAACATGAACGTAAATCCTAATAACTTAATTACAAATTCTAATATGAAAAGATTTTCAGCCTTATTTTTAGTGTCATTATTAAGTGGTGCTATTACTCTTGGTGCTTACAAGTTATTATTTGAAAGCAACAATTCTTTTTTTGGCAAAGGAAATTCTGTTGTAACTCTTGCCCCTAACTCTTACGGAAAAAATGTTGGTTTAGGTGCCGAAATACTAGATTTTACTGAAGCCGCAGACAAAACAATTCATACTGTTGTTCACGTAAAAAATGTTTCTAGAAGGACTGTAAGCAACCCAATGCTAGAGTTTTTCTACGGATATGGTGGACAGCAGCAACAAGAACAAGTAGGAACTGGTTCTGGCGTAATTATTTCTGAAGATGGATATATTGTTACGAACAATCACGTAATTAAAGACGCTACAGATATTGAAATTACTTTAAACAACAAAAAATCATACAAAGCGAAGTTAATCGGTACCGATTCTAAAATGGACATTGCCCTTTTGAAAATCAATGCTGACGAAAAACTTCCTTACACCGCTTTTGCAAACTCTGACACTGTAAAAGTGGGTGAATGGGTGCTTGCAGTTGGAAATCCTTATAACTTGACCTCGACTGTAACTGCCGGAATTGTTTCGGCTAAAGCAAGAAATTTAGACCAAAGCGGAATCCAGTCTTTCATTCAAACTGATGCTGCTGTAAACCCAGGTAATAGCGGTGGAGCGTTAGTAAATGCTCGCGGTGAATTAATTGGAATTAATACCATGATTTCGTCTATGACGGGTTCTTATGTTGGATATTCTTTTGCTGTTCCTTCTAATATTGCACGCAAAATTATTGAGGACATTATGGAATATGGAAATGTACAAAGAGGTATTCTTGGTGTTGAAGGTGGCGAATTGAATGCTACAGCTTCTAAAGAATTAGGAATTACAGAAACTCAAGGTTTTTATATTAATAGAGTTTCTAAAAATTCTGGTGCAGAAAAAGCTGGTTTAACAAAAGGAGACATTATCGTAAAACTTGATGAGCAGAATATTTCAACTTATGCCGATTTATCAGGCTACATTAATACAAAACGTCCAAACGATGTGGTTAAAGTAACTTATATTAAGGACGGAAAAACGAAAACAGTTCCTGTAACTTTAAGCAAAAACGAATTTTACAGCGCTGAAGTAAAAGGAATTGAATTAGAAAATATTGATGCTGCTGACAAGAAAAAATTCAGAATTGATTATGGTGTAAAAATTAAAAACATCACCAATGAGAATTTAATGCAATATCAAAACGAATTACTAGGAAACATCATTTTGAGCATCGATAATGTAAAAGCAACAAACGTAGAAACAGTTTCGAAACTTTTAAGTAAAAAAGACGAAGGACAAAGTGTTCGAATTGAAATGATCAACAGAAATGGAGAAATTTTCAGAATCATAATTTAATTTACAATTTACAGTTTTTGAACTAAGACTGATAACTTCAATAAAGGCCATCTTAAAAATTTTAAGGTGGCTTTTTTATTTTAAAAATAAATTCGAAAATAGTTTACGAAATCGATTGAAATAGATACTTTTGCCCAAAATTTTAAAATAGTGAGCATTTTATTTTTTCAATTATGAGTAACAAAACATTGTACCAAAAAGAGGTATCATTACAAGTCGACCGACGAAAAGCCGGCGTAGAATTAATCAAAACCATAAGCGATTTATGGTATGACAAATCAATCGAAATGGTTTTATTCAAAAATCAATTATTGGATAAAAACGTAAGCGACATTATCAATCTTCATCAATATGCTGGTGAATTTGTAGGCAAACCAATAACCATTTTCGATTCGGTTGAAATCGCAAAAGTGGTTTTATCTTTAGATCTTCCGCCAGCAAAAATAGATCTCGGCAAATTGACTTACGAGTATCGTTTAGAAGATGAAAAATATCCTGATGCAAGATATTTTGTTATTGAAAAATTGAAAAAAGCAAAATCTTCAAAAGAAATTCAGCCAAAAGATGTTGTTTTGTATGGTTTTGGAAGAATCGGACGCTTATTGGCAAGAGAGCTAATGTCTAAAACTGGAAAAGGAAATCAACTACGACTTAGAGCAATTGTAACACGTGATAAAAATGATGCATCGAGTTTAGAGAAACGAGCTTCTCTTTTAAGATACGACTCCATTCACGGAGATTTTCAAGGATCTGTAATAGCCGATTCTAAAAATAATGCTTTAATTATTAACGGCACAACAGTTCATATTATTACCGCAAATTCTCCTGAGGAAATTGATTATACCGCATACGGAATTAATGATGCTTTAGTGATTGATAATACAGGAGCATTTACAACAGAAGAAGCGTTAAGAAGACATTTAAACTCAAACGGAGCAAGCAAAGTTTTATTGACCGCTCCTGGAAAAGGCGTACCAAATATTGTTCACGGTGTAAATCATAATGATTTTAATCCTGATGAAACAAATATTTTTTCTGCCGCATCTTGCACAACAAATGCCATTACTCCTATTTTAAAAGTAGTTGAAGAAACATTTGGTGTTGTAAAGGGACATTTAGAAACGATTCATGCATACACCAACGACCAAAATCTAGTTGATAACATGCATAAAAAATACCGTCGAGGAAGAGCTGCGGCTTTAAATATGGTTATTACCGAAACTGGAGCAGGAAGCGCTGTCGCAAAAGCTTTACCAACTTTAGAAGGAAAATTAACTTCAAATGCAATTCGAGTTCCTGTTCCTAACGGATCTCTTGTAGTTTTAAACTTAGAGGTTAAAAAAGCAACCTCAATTGCAGGAATCAATAAAATCATGAAGAAATATGCTCTTGAAGGAGAACTGGTGGAGCAGATAAAATATTCTTTAAACAACGAATTAGTTTCATCTGATATAGTTGGAACTTCTGCGCCATCTATTTATGACAGCAATGCGACAATTGTTTCAAAAGACGGAAAAAACATCGTATTATACATTTGGTATGATAACGAATACGGATATAGCCATCAAGTTATTCGTTTAGCAAAATATATTGCCAAAGTAAGACGTTATACTTATTATTAATTCAACCAAACTAACTGTTTTTTAAAACCATCAAGTTAATCTTGGTGGTTTTTCTTTTATATAGGAAGTACAGTTGTGCTTTTTACTTCAGAAATAACAAAAACTGTATTTATTAAGGAAACTTCAGGAAGCACCGATAATTTTTTTTGATGAAAATGATGATAGCTTTCCATATCTGGAATTATAATTTTAAGCATATAATCAAAGTTTCCAGAAACATAATTACACTCCACAACTTCTGGCAAATTCAAAATGGACTGGTTAAATCCCTCTGAAGTGTCATAAGTCTGCTTAGTGAGAGTAACTTGACAGTAAACAGTCAAATTATTTCCTAATTTTTTCTTGTCTAAAAGGGTTACATATTTCTCTATAATCCCATCTTTTTCAAGACGTTTCACTCGATCGTGGACAGGCGTTAAAGACAAATTTATTTTGTTTGCAATATCTTTTAAAGTGTAATGCGCGTCTTCCTGCAAGAGACGTAAGATTTTTTTGTCAATTTCATCTAAAGGCATAACGAAAACGTTTTATTAAAATTAGTACTATTTAGTCTTTTTTTCTTTTTGAAGAATATATTTAGAATTAAAACAGAATATTTTTCTGTAAAAGTAAAAAATAAAATAATATTTTCTTATTTATCATGTCCTAAACCATAATTTATTCTCTATCTGTAGATTTGTAAAACAATTTCAACAAAAACAAAAAATTATAACAAAATGATAATAGGTGTTCCTAAAGAAATAAAAAATAACGAAAACAGAGTTGCTTTAACTCCTGCAGGTGTTTCTGAAATGAAAAAACACGGACATACAGTTTATGTTCAATCTACTGCTGGTTTAGGTAGCGGTTTCGCAGATGAAGAATATGTAGAAGCTGGTGCGGTAATTTTACCAACAATTGAAGAAGTTTATGCAATTGCAGAAATGATCATCAAAGTAAAAGAGCCAATTGCTTCTGAGTATCCATTGATCAAAAAAGATCAATTATTGTTTACCTACTTCCACTTTGCTTCTTCTGAAGAATTAACACATGCAATGTTAGAAAAAGGGGCTGTTTGTTTGGCTTACGAAACTGTAGAAAAAACAGACAGAAGTTTGCCATTATTAGTTCCAATGTCTGAAGTTGCAGGTCGTATGGCAATTCAGCAAGGTGCTAAATACCTAGAAAAACCACTAAAAGGAAGAGGAATTCTTTTAGGAGGTGTTCCTGGTGTACCGCCAGCAAAAGTATTAGTTTTAGGTGGAGGAATTGTAGGAACTCAGGCTGCAAAAATGGCTGCTGGATTAGGTGCTCAAGTAACTATTATGGACTTAAGCTTACCACGTTTACGTCAATTAGACGACATCATGCCTGCAAACGTAAATACCGAAATGTCTAACCACTACAATATTACAAGAGCAATTAAAGATGCAGACTTAATTGTTGGAGCAGTTTTAATTCCAGGAGCAAAAGCACCTCACTTAATTACTCGTGATATGCTTAAATTAATGCGTCCAGGAACTGTTGTTGTTGACGTAGCTGTAGACCAAGGAGGATGTATTGAAACTTGTACTCCAACTACTCACGAAAACCCAACTTTTATTATTGACGATATTGTTCACTACTGTGTAGCTAATATGCCAGGAGCTGTTCCTTACACTTCTACTTTAGCTTTAACAAATGCAACTTTACCATATGCGGTACAATTAGCAAACAAAGGATGGGAAAAAGCATGTGCAGAAAATGAAGAATTGAAAAAAGGATTAAACGTAGCTAATGGGAAAATCCTTTACAAAGGAGTTGCGGAAGCATGGAATCTTCCTTTTAACGAAGAAATAGTATTAGCAAACGCATAGGCTAATACTTAAACAAGTGCTTACTAAATCACTTTTACAAAAGGCTTTTCTTTATTGAAAAGCCTTTTTTTATGGCATAAAAAAACCTGTCACGAAGACAGGTTTTTAAAATATAATCAATGATTATTTTTTATTATCTAAAACTTCAGTCATAACCTTAGCTTCAGTTCCATTTGGAAAAGAAACTTTTATTTTCTGCGCTATAGTTGGAGCGATTTCTGTGATTGCTTTTTTATCGTAAGATTCACCTTTTTTAATGTGCCATCCGTAAAAAATTGCTGGAACATGCGTATCATAACTGTAAATAGTTCCATGAGATGTACCGGTAGATGTATACTCAATAACTCCTGGCTTATCTACAATAACCAAATCTCCATTTTGCGTAACGTCGTAACCTTTCGCTACAAAATTTAAAGAATAATCATTTCCAGCATTTGCCAGAACTTCTTCTTCCGTATAAACTTTTTTAACTTGTGGCTGAGTAATTAAGAAATCTTTGAAAGCTTTCTTTACACTTACAAGTTCTAATCCTTTATCTTTTATAATCTGTTTATTAAAAAACACATTAAAATTAGAATAATTTTGAATCAAATCTACTCCAAAAGCCTTAGTTGAAAAATCCTGTAGGCTTTTCTTAACCTCTTTAGAAGGATAATTATCTACATTATATTTACGATCTTTCAAATAAATTACGTTCTCAGCTCCTGCGTGATCTGCGGTTAAGAAAAGTAAATAATTACCTTTACCAACTGTTTTATCAAGATAAGCCAAGAAATCAGCAATTGTCTGATCCAATCTCAAATAAGTATCTTGCAATTCCATTGAACGGGGCCCAAGTAAATGCCCTACATAATCTGTAGAAGAAAAACTAACCGTAAGAAAGTCTGTTATATTATCTTTTCCTAATTCTTCTTTTTCAATCGCTCTTTTTGCAAATTCAGCAAGTAAATCATTCCCAAAAGGAGTAGCTCTAATAACACCAGCATCATTCTTCTCATACATCGATTTCAGATCATAAGGAAAAACTGGCGCTGCACTACCATATAATTTTCCTTCATAAGGATTATTATCTTGAAGACTTTCATTGTAAACCGAAGCTGGCTTATACAAATCCCAGCCTTTATTGATATATTTTAAGTAGTTCTTTTCATTATTGAATTCGCTAACCCAATCAGGTAATTTTTCACCGTAAAATGAACTAGAAATAAAAGATCCTGTTTTACTATACCAAAATGCCCAGTTAGCAAAATGACCCGCTGGCAATATAGCACCACGATCTTTTAAACTCATTCCAATTACTTTTCCATTAAAATTGGTAGCCATTCTAACTTCGTCAGTAATTGTAGTACTTTGAAGGTTTTTTGGAGACATTGCACCTTCTTCGGCAGTACCATCTCCTACAATTTTAACCTCTGCATCATCTGTGCAATACATTTCTTTTCCAAGAGTTCTACTAAACCATTCGTTACCGACAATTCCGTGAGTAGCAGGCGTAGTACCCGTATAGATTGAAGCGTGTCCAGGAGCCGTGTAAGTTGGCATATAATTATAATGCATATTTTGGAACGTAAATCCATCATTCATTAATCTCTTAAAGCCGTTTGGAGAAAAATCATCTGAAAAACGATATAAATATTCCATTTTCATCTGATCTACAACTATACCCACAACCAACTTTGGACGTTGTTGCGCACTTAAACCTGTTACAGCTAAAAGTGCTAACAATAAAATGTTTTTCTTCATATTAAAATAAATAATTTGAAGACAAAAGTACTCATTCAAATTCGAAAAGTCTAAAGTATCAATATTTACCTCAAACAATTGACTATAATTTAACACTTCTAAAACTAGGGTAAATATATTTTTCTCATAAAGATGTTATAAAACAGAAAACCCCGTTTCGCTGGAAACAGGGTTTTCAAAAGAAAGGCGACGACATACTCTCCCACAATGATGCAGTACCATCTGCGCAGGCGGGCTTAACTTCTCTGTTCGGGATGGGAAGAGGTGAGCCCCGCCGCAA
>NZ_RPOC01000001.1 GCF_003946915.1 Flavobacterium ustbae | reverse complement strand
CGCTATACAGTCTAGCTCTTGGCTGACTAAGAGATCAAAATTATAAATTTTAAAACAAAAATGCTAAAATAAAATTTAGATTTATTAGGAAATCAACACAGAATCTTTGCGGTAAAATAATTTTGAGGTAAAAATTGGAATTTGGAATTTTTCCCGAGACTTCGGATTTTGGAGTTTACCTTTTTACAAAAGGTCTTAAATCAAAAAAGCCATCCACAAAAGTGGAAAGCTTTTCATTGGTCTAACTACTAAACCAGCTACGAGTTACAAAGTCGTAGCAAAACAACACAACTAATCTTAGATACCGTATTTGGGCAAAAAAGCCTTTCTGTTACGAAAGGCTTTTCCCAATATTGCGGTCTGGACGGGACTCGAACCCGCGACCCCATGCGTGACAGGCATGTATTCTAACCAACTGAACTACCAAACCTCTGCGTTATTGCGGTTGCAAAGATATAACAGAATTTCGTTTCTGCAAGCGTTTTTGTAAAAAATATTTAATATTTATTCAAAATATTATCCAAAGTTTTGTTTTTCAACCAAATAAGTAGTCAATATTTTTTCAAAATTATCGCCAACATTGACAGAAACGTACTTAATCTGGTTCTTTGCACAGGTTAAAGACAATTCTTTAAAGTAAGCTTCTGCCCTCTTCTCGTATTCTTCTTTAACATTATCTGCAAAAATAGAAACCTCATCGCCTGATTCTAAATCAATAAACTTTCGTGGCGTATTGTCAAAATCAAATTGCAACTCGGTTTTGCTATCTACCACGTGAAACAAAACTACTTTGTGCTTGTTATGTTTTAAATGTTGCAAAGCATTGAACAATTTCTCATCATCCTGTGTTTGAAACATATCCGTAAACAAAATAATCATCGAACGGCGATGCATTTTCTCTGCAATCTGATGCAGATAGGTAATGGTATCGGTCGTTTTTTTGACTTTTGGCTGTTCTAGCAATTGTTCCAGTTTATTCAAAAGCATTCGATGATGACGGTCGCTTCCTTTTTCTGGAGCAAAATATTCGTAATGATCAGAGAAAACGCTTAATCCAACAGCATCTCTTTGTTTTTTTAAAATATTCATTAAAACTGCCGAAGCCAAAACCGCAAAACCAATCTTCTTTTCGTAAAAAGGCTGATTCGACTTCAGTTCTGGATAATGCATCGACGACGAATTATCGACAATAATATGGCAACGCATATTGGTTTCTTCTTCAAAACGTTTCGTATATAAACGGTCTGTTTTGGCAAACAATTTCCAGTCGATATGTTTGGTGCTTTCGCCTGCGTTATAAACTTTATGCTCGGCAAATTCGGCAGAAAATCCATGAAACGGACTCTTGTGCATTCCCGAAATAAAACCTTCCACAACCTGATTCGCCAGCATTTCAAGATGCTGAAAACTCGAGACTTTCTCTATTTCTGTTTCGATTTTCATTCGGTTTCTTTTTTAATATTTTGCGCTTTAAAAAGCAAATCTGTTGCCATGAATAATTTACGTTTCAGGATCGGACTAAAATTAGGATTTTCTTTTAAGAATCGCTGTACTTCATCAAAAGCATATTTCGACGAATACTTTCCAACCGTATTATCCAACCAATCTTTCGGAAAGAAAATATCTCCCGTACGCTGAATTTCGTCTACCAAATCTAGTGAAAATCTAATATACTTTTGCGCACTTTCCTGACGAAGCGGATGATTTACATTGGCAAGTCCAGCAGAAACCCAAGATTCTTTCTCACGGTTGGCATCGTCTTTCAAAGATTCAATAAAAGCGTTTCTCACTTTCTCGTCCTGAGAAAGAGAAGGAATTAAAAACTCAAATCGTTTAATTTTATCTGGATTTGTGATTGCTATTTTAGCTTTCACCAAAATCTGATTGGCTTTTTCATGTTTAAAAATGGCCAGATTCATTGCCATATTGGTGTAATCGTCTTCATTTAATTTTAACCCCGGAATTGTAATTTCTTTACTCCAGATTTTAAATAATTTCTCTTTTCCAGAATCTGAGTAAGCAATGGAACTAAACAATACGAATAATGTCTTTTTAATATTAGCTGACACTTTTTCGTTCAAATGTTTGTACAATACATCTTCAAGCTGCTTTTGGACTTTATTTTGCTGTTTTTCAGTCAAAAATCTCCAGTAAATGGTATTCAGATTACCTGAAACCATTCGCAAAACCAACTCATTTTCTTCGGATTGAATTCCTTTAAAAAGGCAATCAAAAGCTTTTTCTGGTGAAACATTCCCAATCAAAGTATTTTCATAAAGATTACTGTACGCCGAAGCCCTTGTAACCTCATCTTTTAAGCCTGAAATATAATTTAAATTATTCCCGTCAAGCGGAAAAACACCGTATCCAAAACCATTATAATTATAAAGGACAGCCAACGGTTTTTTGAGTCCGATCGCTTCGTTTAAAATCAGTTTTTTATCATTTATCTGAGCGTTTAAAACTTTTACTTCATTCTTATACACCAATCCGATTTGGAAAATCTGAGGCCAAATATTGTCCGAACCGTCTTCTGCTTTCTGACTGATTTCAAAGCTTTTAATCTTGTTATTTTTATCGAACTCTACTTTGTCAGAAAAAATAGCTCTCCCCGATTTATTTACCCAAACTTCGCTCCATTTTTTCATATCAAGAGGTGTTTCGGCATCTAGAATTTCCACCAAATTATTCCAGTCTGCATTATCGTTGGCGTATTTCTGAATGTATTTTTGGATTCCTTTTTGAAAAGCTTCCTTTCCCATCGAAGCTTCCAGTTGGCGCATCATAATTGGTGCTTTGTTGTAAATAATCGCACCATATAATGATCCTGCATCTTTCAAATTCGCCAAATGCTGTTTTATCGGATGCGTTCCCAACGATCGGTCTTCCGCGTAAGCGCTAGGATAATGCGCCGTAAAAAACTGCAGATTATGATTGACTTTCGGAAAAATCGGATTCATGATTTTATCTGCCATAAAATTGGCAAAAACCTCTTTCATCCAAACGTCATCAAACCATTTCATCGTTACCAAATCGCCAAACCACATATGCGAGGTTTCGTGCGCGATTAATTTCGCTCTGTTTAATTTTTCGCTGTCTGTCGAACTGTTATCCAAAAACAAGGTCGATTCTCGGTATTGAATTGCCCCGACATGTTCCATTCCGCCATATTGAAAAACAGGAATTGCGGCAAAATCTAGTTTCTGAAAAGGAAATTTATAATTAGTATATTTTTCTAAAAAATCTAAAGACTGCTGATGTAAATTAAAAATCGTATCGGTACTCATTTCAATCTTTTTCGGATTATTTTCACGATACAGCATTGTCATTTCTCCCAAAGTCTCGGGACCAGCTTTCTTTGTTACACTATCAAATTTTCCTGCCACGAAAGAAAACAAATAGGTGCTCATTTTATCGGTTTCTCCAAAAGTGTACGAAGTGAAATCTCCTTTTTCAATTTTGTTTTTTACTTCGGCTCCAGCCAAAACTTTCCAATCTTTCGGAACAGTTAAACTTAGTTTATAAGCCGCTTTTAGATCGGGCTGATCGAAACACGGAAATAAAGTACTCGCACGATCGGGAACCAATAAAGTATATAGAAAATCATCGTTTCTATTTAAAGATAAATTTCCTGCGATAAACGAAATCTGAACTGTATTTTTTCCTAAAATCAAACTCTGAGAAGGAATTACAATATGCCCTTTTTCATGAACGATTGCAATATTTTTTCCGTTTGCTTCAATTGTTTTAATGTTTTGAGATTTCTCTTTAAAATCTAAATACAAAGGCTGATTTACCTCTGATAAAGTCGCTTCTAAAAGCAACTTAGAAAAGATATCTTCACTTTTCTGATTCGGAATTTCGAATGAAAGATCATATTTCAGATTAGAAATTTGCTGCTTTCTAAAATGCGCCAATTGTTCTGAAACACCGTTTTCTAAAACAATATTTTCTTTGGGTTTTGATTGAGAAAATCCAATCGTGATGGCTATTAAGAAACTAAGAAAGGTGTATAAAATTTTCATTTTTAAGAATATAAAGATTGGCTAAAATAGCAAATACGCTACTTTTATCAAACAATTACCGCAACAACATTGCATTTAAAAATAAGATTTCTATATTTGCAACATCATTGCATTTAAGTAATAAAAAAACTCGTCCAGAAGTTAATCTTCACGAATGAAAAAGAAAATTAAATTTATAAATCTTCTGATGCCGTTAATCGTATTGTTCGCAATACTGTTTCCTGCTGTCCATTCGTATGAGCATATTCTAGATACGCATTCTTCTAAAGAAAAACTAGAATTTTCTTCTTCAGAAAAGCCACAATTCAAAAACCAATTGCATTCGCTTCATAAATGTTCCATTTGTGATTTCAAGTTTAGCGCTGTTGGCACTTTTGAATTTGCTGTTTTTCAATTTTACAAAAATAATGTTGCAGCAAAAACTCTAAACTTTTACAATCAGCAGCATTTAGCATTTTTTAAAGGGTCGTTGTTCTCACTTCGCGCCCCGCCTGCTTTTTCACTTTAATTTTTGTGCTCGGATTGTTCGGCAGTTTTACTGTTTGTCTTTTTTAATGATATAAAATCTTAAAAAAGCGATTAACAATCACATCTTTTTTTAGCAGTTCATACTTTGTATTGAATTCATTTTTGCATCGAAAATCTATTTTTTGATGCCGAAACACTGCTTTTTCCGCACAAAAATTATTTCCCTTTTTTATCGATTTCTGTATTCTGACTTAAAGCGCAATTACGGCTTTTGGTTCGTTTGTTTATGTTTCGCTCCTCTGGAGGTTAATTATGAATTCAATTTCGATTTCTATAAACATTTCGCCCCGCTGGAGCTACAAACAGGTCGTCCCTCTGGGACTAAAAATAGGCACTTAAACTCTTTTTGTAACCCAAATACTCTTTATAAAATGATTAAAATCAAATCAGAAAAAATGAAAACAACAAAACTCATTCTGGCTTCGCTTTTTGCTTCGATTGCTTTTACAAGCTGTAGCAACGACGATGCAGAACAAGAACAAGCCGTTCCCACAATTGACAAAATTGAATTAGGTCTTGGCAACAATGAAACAGCCACAATTGGCGCAGATTTCCATTTTAATGCTGAAGTTACTGCAGCTGATAAAATCGAAAATGTACAGGTAAAAATTGTTCAAAGAAGCGGCGAAACCTATTCTAAAGTTTGGTCGCACGAAATTACGTGGGCGCAATATGCGGGTGCAAAAAACGCAACGGTTCACAAACATTTTGACATTCCAGAAGATGCTGCAGAAGGTAAATACGATTTCATCATTATCGTAAACGATCAAAACGGAAGCAAGCTTGAAGTAAAGAAAAACCTAACGATTTATAAATTAGAAAACATTCCGGTAAATCCTGTTGCATCGGTATTTACGCTTTTTATAAACGATGCTTTTATGTACCGAAAAGGTAAGTTTTCTAATGCTGATGCCAAGTATAAAAACAATGATATTTTTAGTTCTCAGGTAACACTCGAAGGTGTAAAAGGCGACGGAATTATGTACCTGCTTTTGATTAATAAAAACACCAAACACAATCCCGAAAGTGTAGATCAGATCGATTTTAGCAAAGTGATTGTTTATGATGTTTTTGAACATAAAAATGTACCTGATGCGAGTCAGTTTTCTAATGTTCCTTGGGACGGAACAAAGTTTACTAGAGAAACTCCAAAACTTACAATCGGTGCTGCAAAAGACAACAATGTTCCTGTTGGACAGGATTTAATTGCCAACAAATCTTGGGCAACTGGCGATTATACTTTCTTGGTTTTGTATAAAAACACAACGTACAACATCAATTTTTCACAATCGATCGATCTTCCATTTGCACTTTAATTAAACTTGAAAAAATGAAAAAGATAAAATTATTATTAGGCATTTTGGCTCTTGCTTTTATTTCTTCCTGTTCCAGCGATAATGCCGAAATCGACACCGAATATCCTGTAGTTGACATTAGTGGCTCAAATGCATTTCCGATTCAGTGCAGTACGATCGAACGCGGAAAAACTTTCACTTTCAAAGCTTCTTTCAATGACAATGTTGCATTGGGATCTTATAGCCTTGACATTCATCACAATTTTGATCATCATACGCATAGTACAGAGGTTGAAAGCTGCGAAATGGAAGCGGTAAAAAAACCAGTAAAACCAATGCTTTTTATAAACAATTATACCATTCCTGATGGCGTAAAAAATTATGAAGCAACGGCACAAATTTCAATTCCTGCCGATGTTGATCCAGGCGATTATCATTTTATGATCAGACTTACGGATAAAGAAGGCTGGCAGACACTGAAAGGTTTAAGTATTAAAATTTTATAAATCAGATTTAATGAAGAATGCCCAATTCCTTTTTTGGAAATCTTGTTTTTTACTCATCAGTTTATTGCTTTCAGCTGAAGCTATTTCTCAAAATCAGCCTTCAGAAAAAAAACCTGAAATAAAAGAACTTAAAGAAGTTTTGGTAAACGGGAATGCTGTCGAAAAACGCAAAAAAGAAGAATCGCTAAATGTAGAAACGGTAAACAGCAGTTTTATTCAGCGTAATCTTGGCGGAAGTTTAATGCAGTCTTTACAGAAATTGCCCGGAGTTAAAACCATTTCGATTGGCTCTGGAGGTTCAAAACCGCTTATTCGTGGGTTGAGTTTTAATCAGGTAATTGTGGTCGAAAACGGCTTAAAACACGAAGGCCAGCAATGGGGCGCCGATCACGGATTGGAAATTGACCAATATGCGGTAAACCGAGTAGAAATCATAAAAGGCCCTTCTTCATTTATTTACGGATCTGATGCTGTTGGCGGCGCGGTGAACATTAAACCGCTTCCTCTTCCATTTAAAAATACTTTTGGCGGAAGTGTGGATCTTACTGGAAAAAGCAACAATGCACAATTTGGAAGTTCGCTTAATTTATTTGGCCGAAATGAAAACTGGTTTTTCGATACGCGTGTAACGGCTATGGATTATGGAGATTATCGTGTTCCAACTGATAAAGTGCAAGTTTACAGTTACGAGGTTCCGCTATACAAAAATCATTTGCGTAATACGGCTGGGCGCGAACTCGATTTTCATTTGAGTACGGGTTATTCGGGAGAAAACTTGAAGTCTGTTTTTTATTTCAGTAATGTTTATGCCAAAAGCGGATTTTTCGCGAATGCGCACGGGCTCGAACCTCGAAATGTCGATACCGAATTGCACGACAAATCAAGCCGTGATATTTTAATGCCGTATCAGCAAGTGAATCATTTAAAAGTAAGTAATACAACTTCTTTTAATTGGAAAAATCATGCTTTTGAAACGCAGCTTGGTTTTCAGAAAAACTTTAGACGCGAATGGAGTCATTACGTGAATCACGGTTATATGCCTCCAATTTATCCTGAAGATATGTACGCGCCGCAAGATCTGGAACGTCAATATGATAAAAACGTTTGGTCGTTTTCTGCGAAGGACGAATTTGCTATTAATCGCCATCAGATTACTGTTGGAACTAATGTGGTTTCGCAAGAAAACGCCATTAACGGATGGAGTTTTTTGATTCCGGCTTTCAACCAAATTAATGCAGGTTTATTTGTTTACGATAAAATAGAACTGAACGAAAAATGGTTCCTACATGGCGCTGTACGTTATGATTACGGCAAAATTAAAATGCAATCCTATTACGACTGGTTTCAAAGTCCAGTTTCAGAAAACAATCAGACGCAATTGGAATATTTACAGCGTTCTCAAGATCTGACGAAGACTTTTGACAGTTTTACGTGGTCGGCGGGAATCAATTATAATCCTGGAAAACTTTCGCTTAAAGCCAATTTAGGATCGAGTTTTAGAATGCCGATTGCGAAGGAACTAGCTTCAAACGGAGTGAATTATCATTATTTCCGATTCGAAAAAGGAAATCCGAATCTGGATGCAGAACGTTCGTATCAACTGGACTTGGGAATGGAATGGAATCAGCAAAACTGGTCTTTTCAGCTGACACCGTTTGTGAACTATTTTCCGAATTTCATTTATCTAAATCCGACCTCAGCTCACGATATTTATTACGGAGCAGGAAATCAGGTTTTTGAATATGAACAAAGTGAAGTTTTCCGTTACGGTGCCGAATTGCAAACACGCTATTATTTCATCAAATCTTTAAGCGCCGAAATTGCAGCAGAATATTTGTATTCTGAACAAAAATCGGGAAGCAAAAAAGGATATACGCTTCCGTTTTCGCCGCCGCCTTCGGTTTTGTTGGGACTAAATTACGAGCCTCAAATTGACTTTTTAAAAGACACTTATTTCTCTGTTGATTATCGTTTCACAGCAGCACAAAACAATATTGTTCCGCCTGAGAAAAAAACAGCCGAAAGTCATGTTTTTAATGTGGCTTTGGGTACAAAAGTAAAAACAGGAAAAGAGGACATCAGCATCAATATTCAAATCCAAAATTTATTCAATACAAGATATTTAAATCACACTAGCTTTTATAGGCTTATCGAACTTCCAGAAGCGGGGAGAAACATTATTGTTTCTATGAAAATTCCGTTTTCATTTTCGCGATAAGCAAACCATTCTAAAATCAATTATTTACAAATTTTAAATCCTTTATTACAATGAAAAACAAGTTTTACAAACTGCTATTTTTATTCGCAGTATCACTTTTTGCGGTTTCGTGCAGCAACGACGATGACAATCACGACGATCACGACCATGATCATGACCATGACACTACCGAAGAACATACATTTGTTCGAGTTTTAATTTCTGACGAAAAAACAGCTGAACTAACCCTTTTTGATCCGCATGAAGAGAAAATCAGTTCTTTTGCTGCAAAATTTCCAAAAGCTTCTTTATACACTACAGAATCTGGACGTTTTGCAGGAATTGTACACAGAGACAATAATTTTGTAGAAACTTTTGACAGCGGACTGGAATTACACGGCGATCATATTGATGTTGATGATGTTCCTAAATTTGGAATTTTAGCGACAAGCGCATTAAAACCAACTCATTTTAAAAGTAAAATTGGAGAAATCCTGACTTTTAATGACGGTGACGGAACGCTTTCTGTTGGTAAAGAAGCAGATGTAAACAAAGCCGGTGCGACATTCAAAAACATCAATGCAGGTTTATTGGCACATCACGGTGCAATGGCAACATTTACAAACGGAACATATGCGATTACGGTAAAAGATAATTCGGTTACAGGAACGCTTCCAGAAAAAGTAAAAATTATTGACAATACCGGAAAAACACTTTTTGAACCTAAATTGGCTACAAAAGGAATTCACGGAAATGCTTCAGACGGAGTTTACGCTGTTTTTGGTTCGTCAAGCGGAATTTTAGTTGTAGAAAGCAACGGAAACCAAAAACTGATAGATCATCCATCAGATTTTGGGACGGCTTGGTTTGGAAGTATTTTAGAAACGGCTTCGGCTGGAAAATTCATTGGCTACACGGCTGCAAAAGGCGCTTATTTAATTGATGTGGTTGCCAATACGGTAAAACCAATCATTGCCAATACAACCATTATGCAATGCAAAACGAGCTACGATCGTAAAAAACTGGCTGTTTTATTGCACTCAGGAGATTTCAAAATTTATAATATTGGCAGTTTAGCTTTAGAAAAAGAAGTTAAAGCTACAGCGGCAACTGCAACAGACGCAACATTAAAACCGCAAATGGCAGTAACAGAACGATCTGCTTATATCACTTCTCCAGCAACGGGAGAATTATTGCAGGTTAATCTTTCTACATCGGCAGTCAAAAAAACAAAGGTTTCGGCAACGCCTTATATGATTACCGTTTTAGGTTATGAAAATAGTGAAACGCATAACCACTAATTTAGTTAATTAAGAACCGTATTTAGTTTTTAATGCTAAAAACAAGTTCGCAAAGCTTTAACAAACAAAGCTTTGCGAACTTTTATTTTTAAGTTTTTTTCTAATTCAAAAAAAATTCTCGCAAAGACGCGAAGTTTGTTAAAAAAATTAAGTAGAAAAATCTTTGCGTCTCTGCGACTTTGCGCGATTAAAAACATATAGAAATAAAAAAACTTTTCGGTTAAAATAACCAGCATTACATTGCAAACAAAAAAGGTTTGACAATTGTCAAACCTTTTCCTTTACTAATTCAAAAGCTATCCAAAAAAAGAATTATTCAGTTTGTTGAAAATCAAAGCTTAAATCTCCCGCATTATAGCTGGAAGAAACGGTCGTTGGAAATGTTTGTGCCGTTCCAGAAAGCCATCTGTATTCATTAATTGTGATATTGCCTGCCACAATTGGGTATGTCACGTTAGAATTATCAGCTTTATTTTTTTTGTACCAATCATTAGAATTCATGGTAATCATGTATTTTTTATCTTTTTCTAAAGCCAGTTCGCTAATTTCTTTTATAACCTGCACATCTGCGGTTGCAACGTTTAAGGTTTCAGAGCGCAAAACTGCTTTGGAAGCAAAATCCCAGATTGTTACACGAACAGACGGATTTGTCGAGGGAAGCTTTAAAGTTATGGCCTTTATTTTTCCTTTTACGGTTGGCGTAAAGGCAAGTCCAAATTCATAATCTCCTGAGTTAACAAAATTGGAAACAGTAGTAAAACCTGTTGCAGTATAATAAGCCTCAAGCGGATTTTCTGTTTCAAATTTTGGCGTATTGTCTTTGTCATCATCACTGCTGCATGCGGCAGAAAGTGTTATAATTAAAAGTGTTATAATCGATTTAAAAGCTCTCATAATATTTAATTTTAATTAGTTATAATTGGTTGATTTGTTTTAAAAATTACGGTTGAATATTAAAATGTGCGCAAACTTCTTCGTAGCTGATTTTAGCATAATCCAGTTTTGCTGTTTTTGCTGCGGCAGCTGCCGCGCCTCCAGGAATTAAGATATAACGATAGTTAAGAGTTGACGGCAGTCCAACTGTTGTTCCGTCAGCCGCATGTTTAAATCGGAAGATTTTAATTGTATTAAGGCTTGCAATCGCTGTAATTGTATTAGCGTATCCGCCGGCAGTTGAAGTATAAGGCAGTGTATAAATATTAACTCCTGATCCAAAAGACATATATACCAAGATGGTTCCTTTAGCCATTATGTCTGCCGAAAGTTGCGGAACAGCAAAAGAAGTAGATAATCCTGAAGTTCCGTCTATTGTTTCTGGCGTTCCTGCTGGCGCATTAATCCAGCCGCTGTAGATTACATTTGCAGTTCCTGCTGGCCCTTGTGCTCCCGGTGCTCCGTCTACTCCATCAACTCCCGGTGCTCCGTCATCTGAACTGCAGGAAATTATTGAAACTGAAATTAGAAAAATAAAAAAAATTGATTTAAAGGTTTTCATAACATTTTGGTTTAAAAAATTTAATTAAATAGTTCTTTTTTAACTTAATAGCTTTTACTTTTGCAACTATCACAAAGGTGGTTTTGTTTGTTTGTGATGGATTTGCAGGACAAAGTTGCCGGATTAAATTCTGTGAAAAAACCGCTAATAGACGAACAGCATTTTAAATAGACAGACAACTTATTTTTGCCTTAAAAGACAGTTTGATGATGAAAAAATACTCTTGTATTATTGTTGATGATGATGAAATAGACAGGCTTACGGCGGTTTCTTATGCCAAGAAGTTTCCTATTCTAGATATTGCAGGCGTTTTTGAATCGGCAGAAGAGGCAGTTCCTTTTTTAGAAAAAGAAGAAATTGACATTCTATTTCTAGATATCGATATGCCAGGATTAAACGGAATTGAATTTAGAAAACAGGCATTAGAAGTTCCTGTCTGTGTTTTTATAACCGCTCATCCCGAACATGCGGTAGAAAGTTTTCAGATCGAAACTTTAGATTTTATCGTAAAACCTTTAAAACTGGATCGTTTTACCCAAACCATAAATCGTATCGAAGAGTTTATGGAAATAAAACTCAAAGCCTCTCTTTTTGAAGCGAGTATTGGCGGCGATACCATTTATATAAAAGAAGGCCACGAACAGACGAAAGTAAAACTTCACGAAATTTTATACCTCGAAGCGCTTAAAGATTACACTTTGGTAGTTACAAACCAGAAAAGACATTGTGTTTTATCGAGCATCGGAAATTTACTGAAAGAAAATCATTTTCAGTCTTTCGTTCGTATTCACAGAAGCTACGCCGTGCAGAAGCAATATGTGCAGAAAATTAATTCAAACGAAATTATTTTGAATAATAATGCCGTAATTCCGATTGGAAGAAGTTATAAAGAAAACCTAAACTTAATGGCATGAAAAGCATAAGGTTACTGCTTTTAGTTTTCATTTCTTTGAATGCTTTTGCACAGCATGAACCTAATTTATCGCGCTATAAAACAACAGACGAAAAACTGAAAGTCTGGCTTCAATATACTGCACAACTTTTAGACAAAGAAGATTATCCAAAACTAATAAAAGCTGCAGACAAAGGAATTTTGATAGCTAAAAATCAAAATGCTTACAAAAGCCGTTTTTATCTTCAAAAAGGACTTGCGTACGAGTTTAGCAACAATCAATATCAGAATGCGCTGGTAAATTATGAAAACGCATGGAAATATGCTCGAAAAGCACGTCATTTAAAAAACGAAACAACCGTTTTAATGCGTTTGAACTACGCTTATTATTCGGTTCAGGATACCGCAAAAAGTAAATCTTTGGCCCAATACATTAAAAATGTTGTCGATACTACTAAAAGCAATTATACCAAAGCTGTTTTGTATGGAAGTTTAGCCGAATATTATCAGGACAATGCCCAATACGAGACTTTTATTAGTTATCAATTAAAAGCAATTTCGTATAAAAAGATGCTCAAAAAAGATAAGGTTAATGAGGAAAATATTGCCGTTTCTTATCTTCAAATTGGGAGTGCTTATACCAAAATGAAACAATATCAAAAGGCAATTGAATATTTGAACGAAGCTAAAAAACACACCATTCATTCTCCTTATGTCAGTGCTTTTTTATGCAATTATTACCTGCATTGTTATGTTTCATTAAAAGAAAAAGACAGCATTCAAAAATATTACAGCCAAATATATACTTATCCTACACCAAAAGATTCTTTATTTCTCAATCTAAGTTATGCCAACCGAAGTCTGTCTGAATATTACGTTAATGACGGCCAGACACAAACCGCTTCTTTTTATGCTGAAAAAGCTGTTTTGTTAGGAAAAAAATCCAATGATGAGGATATTATTATGGAAGCCAATGCGATAATGGGAAGAGTTTTGTATGAAAAAGGAGAATACAATAAAGCCATTGAAACCTTAAAAAAAGCTTCTGTAAATGCCCTAAAATACGACAAAGAATCCTTTGTCAACATTAACAAAAAGCTTTCTCAAAGTTTTGCCGCACTCGGACAGTGGAAAGAAGCCTATCATTATAACGAAATTTACAGCAAAAACAACGACGAAATGATGGCAGAATCTGCTAAGCAGAACATTGCCAACGCAGAAGCTAGGTTTCAAAACAAAACCAAAGCGCAGGAAATTAAGAATCTTTCGACCGAAAATGCCATTAAAAACATTCAGATTGAAGATGCTAGACAACAGCGTATTTTCCTGACCGCAGGAATTATTCTGGTTCTTATTATCGGATTGTTATTATGGAGACAAAGCCAGATCAGGAAAAAAACCAATTTGAAGCTTCAGGCGTTGAATCAGGAATTGGATGAAGCCAATAAAATCAAGGCGCGTTTCTTTAGCATATTGAATCATGATTTGAGAAGTCCGATTTCGAATCTGATTCATTTTCTGCATCTTCAAAAAGAAAGTCCAGAACTTATTAATGAAGAAACGGCTTTGAGAATGCAGACAAAAGTGATTTCGGGAGCAGAGAATTTGTTAAACTCTATGGAAGATATTCTGCTTTGGAGCAAGGGACAAATGGAAAACTTTAAACCGCATTTTAAAAAGATCGCGATTGAAAAGGTTTTTGAAGAAACAGAAAAGCATTTTTCACAGTATGAAAATATCGCCCTGTCTTTTGAAAATCCGGAGCAGCTTATTTTAAATACGGATAAAAATTATCTAAAAACAATTATCCGAAACCTGACTGGAAATGCTATAAAAGTTCTCGAAAAAAGAGAGAATCCGTATATAATCTGGAAAGCCATACGCGAAAACAATCAAATTTTGCTTTCTATAACCGATAACGGTTCGGGTGGAAGTCAGGAGAAATTTAAAGCACTTTACGACGATTCTGAAGTAATCGGAATCAAATCCGGATTGGGCTTGCATTTAATTCGGGATCTTGCAACGGCAATAAACTGCAAGATTGAAGTTTGCTCTACACCAGATGCAGGAACTACAATTACGATTATTTCACCTTTATAATGTTATTTCGCTTAATTCTTTAAACATTATTCAAAAGTACTTCTTATATTGCTATTGTTTTCTGTGTTTTTGTACGCAATTGTCAAAAATCGTTGCGATTTACGTATAATACAGAACCTAAAAGAGTTACCAAAAACAAACCTGAACTTAAAAACTTGAATAATGACAAAAGCAATAAAATTATGCTATTGTGTACTTCTCTTACACGCCTTTCTTTTTTGCAGCGCCGCAAATAAATCTGATAACGAAGAAATAAAAATGGAGTATTCTGTTTCTTTTGAAGATGCTCAGTCTCATTATGCAGAAGTTGTTTTGAATTTTGAAAATCTTCCATCCAAAAAAACAAACCTTATTCTTCCGGTCTGGACTCCGGGTTATTATTTAATCTTAAATACGCCAAGATATATTATTGATTTTGAAGTGAAAGACGATAAAAATCAAAAGATTAAATGGAAAAAATCGACCAAAAACAGCTGGACAATTGAAAACGGATCTAATTCAAAAATCACAGTAAAATACCGTGTTTTTGCCAATAAAAAATCAGTTGCAGAATCTTATGTAGATTCAGAAAAAGCTTTTTTAATGCCAAATACTGTTTTCATGCATGTGGAAAATAAGATTGATAATCCTGTTACGATAACATTGAACAAACCGGCAAAATGGACAAAAATTTCAACCGGATTAAAATGTACAGACGAGACAAAAAATAGCTTTTATGCCAAAAATATTGATGTTTTTTATGATAGTCCTATTTACATCGGAAATCAAAAAACAATAGAATTTGAAAATGAAGGAAAAAAATATTCTCTTGGCGTTGCAACACCACAAGGACTTCAGGAAGATAAATTTGTTTCGGATCTGAAAAAAATCATGACTGCTACAACTTCGATCATGAAGAAAATTCCATACGAAAACTATAGCTATATCATGATGGAAGCCGGCGGCGGCGGTTTGGAACACTGGAATTCGCAGGCCATCTTTACAAAAGGTTCTTTCGACTCCAGTTCAAGAAAAGACTATCTGGACTTTATGAATTTTGTAACGCACGAATATTTTCATCTTTATAATGTAAAAGCAATTCGTCCGATTGAGTTAGGACCTTTTGATTACAATAAAGAAAACTACACAACTATGCTTTGGTTTTCTGAAGGTTTCACAGTATACTACCAATATATTATAATGGTAAAAGCCGGATTAATGGAAGGAAAAGATGCTCTGCAATATCTTTCTGGTTCGATAAAAAAGTATGAAAATGAAGAAGGCTGCAGACATATGTCGTTATCGCAATCGAGTTTTGATATCTGGTCCAATTTCTTCAACAATGAAAGCAACGCCAAACAAACCATTATTTCTTATTACGACAAAGGCCCGACAATTGGTTTACTGATGGATCTGGAAATCAGAAATAATACTGCCAATAAAAAATCTCTAGACGATGTAATGCGTTTTCTTTACAATGAATATTATGAGAAAAAAGGCAGAGGTTTTACAGAAGAAGAATTTTGGACAGCTTCTGAGCAGATTGCCGGAAAACCTTTGGACGAAATTAAAACTTATGTAAATTCGGTAAACGAGATCGATTATCAGAAATATTTAAAATACGGAGGACTTCAGATCGATTTGAGTCCATTAAAAACAGAAGCAAAAAGCGAAAAATTTACAGAGAAGAATTTTACCATCAGCGAACTTCCAAAACCAACAAAACTACAATTGGAAATTAGAAAATCGATTTTTAATTTTTAATATCCTTCAAATTATTGCATAAAAAAGGCTTCCAATATATACGGAAGCCTTCTTTATATCAATTGCAATCTTTAGAGATTACAACAAAGCGTCTAAGCTGTCAGCGTAGGCTTGTTTCGGAGCAACTCCTACTTGTTTGCCTACCACTTCACCGTTTTGGAAAACCAAAACAGTTGGTATGTTACGCACACCGTATTTTGCAGCAAATTCTTGGTTAGCATCTACATCTACTTTACCAACAACTACTTTACCAGCATACTCTTCGCTTAATTGGTCAATGATTGGACCAACCATTCTACAAGGACCACACCATGCTGCCCAAAAATCTACCATTACTGGTTTATCTGATTTTAAAACTACTTCATCAAAAGTAGCATCTGTTATTGCTAATGCCATAATATATTAAGATTAAATTATGTCTGAATTATTAACTTTCAAACTACAGTACAAATTTAAAAATTTAAAACAAATCAAACACCATTACTAAATTAGTTTTCATTATAAATGTATTGTCATTAATTATATACTGTAAATACATTTTGATTCTATTTATAAAGTTCGCATTAATTTGAATATCAAAAATTTAAATTAAAGTTAAATTTTTATAGTATCTTTAATGTATACAAATTCAATTTCAATGCAGGAAACTTTACTCCAAATAAAGACCTTTTTCCGATCTGAACGTTTTAGAAAATACTCCAAACGATTTGCTTTTTTCATTTTAGGATTGTTCGGATTATTGCTTCTCGCTTGTGGAGGATTATCTATATATTTCAACCAAAATAAAGCGGAAATAATCGCTAAAGTCAATACCAAAATCAACGAAAATATAAATGGGAAATTTCACGTAACCGATTTTCATTATAAGTTCTTAACCGGGTTTCCTTATTTTACGCTTGCGCTTAACGAGGTAGAAGTAAAAGACAATAAATGGCAAAGTCACAAACATACTTTACTGAGAGCTAAAGAAATAGAAGCGCGTTTAAACATATGGAGTTTGCTGCAGCAAGAAATTAATATTCATAAAATCTTAATTAACGACGCTGACATTTACATTTATAAAGCCGAAGACGGTTACTCGAACGCCAATATTTTTAAACCAAAAAAGAAAAAACCGCAAACGAATAAAGAAAAACCAGAAACGACAATAGACGAAATCAACCTCAGCCAAGTTCATGTGATTATCGACAATCACTTAGGACACAAATTGTTTGATTTTGACGTAGCAAATTTAGAATCTAAAGTAAATTACGACGATGACAACTGGCAAACGAATCTGTTTTTGAAAACCAAAATTAATAGTCTAGCTTTTAATACCGTTCACGGAAGTTTTGCCAAAGAAAAAGTACTCGAAGGCAAATTTGATATTGCGTATGCCGAAACCGGTCAGAAAATAGACATTCATACCAAAAAGCTTAAAATTGGTTCTGATGCTTTTGATATTGTAGCTTTCTTTAATATCGGAAAAGGAAATTCGCTTTTCGGAATCAATATCGGAACGGATATTTTATGGCGAAATGCTTCCAATTTATTATCGGCAAACATCAGTTCGAAACTTAACCAATTCGATTTGAAGAAACCGATTAAAGTAAACTGCGACATTAAAGGCGA
This sequence comes from Flavobacterium ustbae, assembly GCF_003946915.1. GTDB lineage: Bacteria > Bacteroidota > Bacteroidia > Flavobacteriales > Flavobacteriaceae > Flavobacterium > Flavobacterium ustbae. The sequence goes on along the minus strand of NZ_RPOC01000001.1, from coordinate 888,705 downwards.
CTTGAATGTCGAAGGCGATCCAAAAATTGTGGTTCAGGCCGACATTAGAAACAACGAATTGACGATTCCTGATGGTTTGTTTACCAATTGTTCTTTCAAAGGCATTTTTACTAATAATTTCAAACCCGAAAAAGGTTTCAGCGATCCGAATTCTGCCATTATTCTAACCCATTTTAAAGCAGAATACGAGACTATTCCGCTTACAATTCCTCAAGCGGTTATCAATGATCTCGAAAAACCAATTGCCACTGGGGTTGTAAATGCTGATTTTGACGTTTCGAAACTCAACGGAATGGCCAACAATAAAGTTCTTCGTTTTGAAAGCGGTCACGCCAAAGCCAATTTAAAATTTCAGTTTGATATTGTCAACTTGTATATCAACAGGCCTCGTTTTACGGGCGATGTTGATATTGACGACACAACTTTTGATTATTTTCCGAAAAATATTAGAGCCGAAAAAACAGACGTGCAATTATCGTTTACAGAACAGGCACTTTACATTAAAAAGATTGCCTACAAACACAAAAACAATATCATCCGCATCGATGGAAAAATAGACAACTTCTTGAATCTTTATTATGATGCTCCAGAAAAAATGGTTGTAAACTGGAATATTTATTGCCCGCATATCGATGTAAAACAATTCTTGGGCGTACTGAAACAAAGTCCCGCGCAAAAGAAAATAGCGCAGAAAAAGCCCGTTAAGGGAAATGTCAATTTTATGACGCAGCTAAAACCGGTAATTGATAAATGTACGGCAATAATTAACCTCAAAGCAGACAAAATCACTTACGGATCATTAACCGCAACAAACACCCATGCCACTTTGCAAATGCTGAATTCTAAAGTCCTGCTCCAAAACGGAACCCTACAAACCTCTGGCGGAAGCATCAATTTTAGCGGTTCCGTAAAGCCAAGTGGAAATCATTTTGTTTTTAGTTCTAATGCTCAGGTAAACAACGTAGATATTGCCAGTTTTTTAAGGTCTTTCAACAACTTTGCAATCACCTCTTTTAGTCCGAAAAATATTCGCGGCCGATTTACCAGTAATGCCAATGTCGTGGGTTTAATGAGCAGTAAAGGCGATTTAATTGTCAATTCGATGAAAGGAAAACTCGATTTTAATGTCAACCAAGGCGCACTGCTCAACTTTGAACCGATTATGAAAGTCGGCAAATTTGCTTTTCCGCTTCGTGATGTAGAGAATATTACTTTCAGCGATTTATCAGGTTCGCTCAATCTTCGCGGAGAACAAATTGATGTCCATAAATTAACCATAAGTTCCAGCGTTCTCAACCTTGACGCAGAAGGCATTTATTCTTTCGGCCGAGGCACCAATCTCGCCCTCACCGTTCCGCTAAGAAATTCTAAAAACGACGCCAAACTCGCCACCAAAGCCGAACGAAAAGCCGTTCGCGAACGCGGCATTGTCCTGCACTTGATTGCTTATGATAATGAGGGGAAAATGAAGGTTAAGTGGGGGAAGAGGGATAAGGGGTAGATAGAAAATTACCTTTTATCAAATCCAGTTTGTGGAAAATATAATTCCTAATTTTGGATTATTATTCATAAATTGCACCACTAATTTTAGCGCAAAATGACGGGAGAAGAAAAGATCAACATTGACGAATTTGATAATAAAAAATTTAAAAATCGCTTTGTAGAAGAAGACGATAATAGAAAAGCCGTTGTTACACATTATCTGCACAATTATCATAATGGCGTTAAGGATCATTTTGAAGAAGAAGCTGCTGAATACATCAAACAAATTGTTGAATATAAGAATGAAGAAGAGAAACTAAATATGGTTTCTGATTCTGCATTACAACAATTACTTTTTGAAGTGGAAGATGTTCCATTTCCTACTCCCGAAAACTATACTTTTAAATTTATTGACCTATTTGCTGGAATTGGAGGATTTAGAATTGCATTGCAAAATTTAGGTGGTAAATGTGTTTACACTAGTGAATGGAATATCGATTCGCAAAAAACATATCGTGAAAATTTTGGTCAGATTCCATTTGGAGACATTACTCAAAAAAGCACAAAAAATTATATCCCCGAAGATTTCCAAGTTTTGTGCGCTGGATTTCCATGTCAAGCCTTTTCAATAGCAGGATATCGAAAAGGTTTTCACGACACCAGAGGAACTTTATTTTTTGATTTAGAAAAGATTATTGAAACTAAAAGACCTAAAGTAGTTTTTCTTGAAAATGTAAAAAATCTAGTTTCTCACGATAAAGGAAACACGTTTAAAGTAATTTTAGAAATATTGGAAGAAAAACTTGGCTACAAAGCATATACTAAAATTTTAAATTCTTCTACACATGCAAATGTTCCTCAAAATAGAGAACGTATCTTTATTGTAGCGTTTGACAAAGAACAAGTACCAAATCATGGAGATTTTAAATTTCCAGAACCAATACCTTTAACTAGAACAATTCATGATGTTTTAGAAAAAGGAAAACAGGCGGATAATTTATATTATAAAAAAGATCATCAGTATTATCCTGAGCTGGAAAAAACAATAACTTCAAAAGATACCATATATCAATGGAGAAGAGTTTATGTTAGAGAAAACAAAAGTCAAGTTTGTCCAACTCTAACTGCTAACATGGGAACAGGAGGACACAATGTTCCTTTAATTCTTGATGACTATGGCATTAGGAAATTAACTCCAAAAGAATGTTTTGCTTTTCAAGGATATCCAATGGATAGATATATTTTGCCTAATATTGCTAACAGTAAATTATATATGCAGGCTGGAAATTCCGTAACAACACCGTTAATCGAAAGGATTAGTCAAGAAATTTTAAATGTCTTACAGCCATGAGTGTTTGGGAACAGTTTTCTAGTGATCAAAGAAAAGAATACATAAAGTTTTTGCAAGTTTATGGAGCATTATCAAACCTTTTTCGTCAAAAACAAGGAGATTTAATTCCATATCTTGATTCTAAATTTCAAGAAACTGTTTTTACAAAAATTTTCAATAGTCAAAATGTTGATATTGGTAATACTCCACATGATGTACTTTCTATATTTGGTGATGATCGAATTGGAATTGGGTTGAAGACTTGGATGGGAAGTAAACCATCCTTTCAAAAAGTTATGCAACTTAAGCGCTACCAAAACGAAATTAATGAGTATCGTAGCGATCTACATTCGTTAGCATACAAAATTTCTGAGATTAAAAATCAGAGAATGAAAAGCGATTATGAACGATTAGGATTATCAGAAGATAAAAACATTTATCATTATATAACTCGCGATCAAGGTATATTCACTATAAATGAATGTGCTTATCCGCTCATTGATTTAAATAAACTTACAAATTTTAATTCAACATCATCTGCTTTATCTTGGTCTGATGGAAATAAAGACTATAGGTATACATTTGGTGATTCGCAAATATGGCAAAAATTTGATTCTAGCAAATACAATACTTTAACACTCAATAAATTTGATGTAAAAATTATTGAAGATCCATTTTCATTTTTACTACAAGCATACTTCAATCTTATTGAAACGACAAAAGTTGCAGAACCTGATATTATTGAAGCTTACTTACCATTGTATTCCTACCAATCAAAAGAAGTAGAAGAAAAATCTGGATTAAATGCATGGAATGCTGCATCTAAAAATAAAGGAAGTAATACTCTAAGACCTTTAAATGAAATTTACGTTCCTATTCCTAGAGAATTTCATAAAAAACACCCTGATTTTTTTACATCTAACATATTTGAGTTTGAAAAAATTAAAGAAGATTATAAAGGTCCTGCTGATGAAAAACCTGAAGTACGCTTCTCATTAAAGCTTCCAAATGGAAAAACAATTCCTGCTTTAGTTACTCAAGATAATATGAAAGGTTTACAGTCTGGAAGCAACACTATAAGAGATGAAAATGGTAAAAGATTTGGACAATCTGCATTAGGTCAATGGTTACTTGTAGATGTTTTAGGACTCAAAGAAAGAGAACCTGTTACTCGTGAGTGGCTAGAAAAGAAAGGAACAGATTCTGTTCGCTTATGGCGTAAAAAAGATGATTATAATTTGATTAATATTGACTTCGCTCCTATTGGCTCTTTTGAATTATTCATGAAAGATGAACCTGTTCCAATTGATGAAGATAACTTTATACAGTAAAACACAATAATCTTAAAAATGGAATATCTAGAAAAGAAAGAAAATCTGTTTAACTATTGGTTATTTATTGAAGAATATTATCCAAATTATTCAAGTTGTGATAATGTTTTATTAAGTGATATTTTAACTAGGAAACTTGAAGGAGAAGAAGTTTGTAGTGAAGATGATGAGTACATTAAAGATTGGGATGTTAGAAAAGAATTATTTGAAGTACATAAAGAATTATTATGTAAAGCTTTTGAAAATTATTTCAATACCGTTTACCCAGAAAACACCAATTTATTCAGCCAGTAAAAACTTTCATCCAGATTGATATTTTCTTGTTGAAGAAATTCGTTTTCGCGCATTACGTTTAAGGCAAGAATATAATTTACTTGTCTAAGGGTTTTCGCCATACTTTTCGAATCGATTGAATTGTTGAAAAATCCTATTCAATAACAATTCTTTTGCAGAGTTTTCTACAAAACAAACCTCTCAGAACCAAATTACAAAACTGGAAATTAATTCATTAAAATTTTCATAATCTTTCCTTAACTCGCTTGTCTTTTATCCTTAAAATCGATAAGTTTGAGTATGAATCATTAAAAAATTATGCGTTATGAAAGTACAAATCAATACCGACAAAAACATTGAAGGAAGTGCAAGATTAGAAAGTTATTTTTCTGCAGAAGTTGAAAAAAGTTTAGATCGTTTTCAAGATAAAATTACCCGTGTAGAGATTCATTTTGGTGATGAAAACGGAGAAAAATTCAGCTTGCATGACAAAAAATGTGTGATTGAAGTCCGTCCTGTAAAATTACAGCCTATAACTGTTACAGAACACGCCGAATCGCTTGAAAAAGCTTTCAGTGGCGCATTGGCTAAAGTCAAAAAATCGTTGACTAGCACTTTCGAAAAAATAAAAGAACATTAATTTTTAAACCATATAAGTGATATAAGTTCATTTTTAGTTTATTACTAAAAAAAAAATAATCTCGCAAAGACGCGAAGCCGCAAAGTTTATATATACTTTGCGGCTTCGTGCTTTTATTAAATAAATGATAAAAACTTAAATTTTCTAAAAATTCAAAGCCTCAAAGTATAAACTTTGAGGCTTTGTTTATTTACAGTAAAAATAAAAAAACTTTAAATTTTCTTATATCACTTATATGGTTCAATTTTTATTTTGGCAATGGAGCTCCAACTGCAATATCGCAACGGTGACCTGGTTTTCCGTGTGGCGGATTCATTCCGTCTGCTACTGTCGCTTCTGTGCCTTCCGTACTCAATAAAGCCGGAACTGGATTTGATGCTGGCGGCGTTACAGAAAAGTTTTGTGTCACTGTTCCGCTTTGCGCTGTATTCGTTGTTGTGGTGGCTGTTGTTTTTGCTGGAGGCGAATTTAATGGCGCTCCAACCGGAATATCACATCTATGCCCGGGCTGGCCGTGTGGCGGATTCATTCCTTTTGGCGTTTTAGCAGGAACTGTTGTAGTTGTCACTACTTGAGGCTGACCTACCTTTACTGTTTGCCCTGTTTGTGTCGCAGCCTGACCTTGCTGCGGCGGTGCGGAATTTAAAGGCGCTCCAACCGCAATATCGCAACGGTGGCCTGGCTGTCCGTGTGCAGGATTAATTCCTTTGGTATCGCTTAAAACTGTATTTGGGTTCGCTGCAGGATTTTGCACCACTGGCGCAGCAGCTTTAGTTGTATCTTTTGCAAGTCCTAACCTTACTAATTCAGATGTTGCTGTACTTTTCTGCGGTTCCAATTCTTTTTTGCAGGAAATAAAAAGTACAGAAGTAACAGCTAGCGCGCTTAGAAGTATTTTTGCGTTCATTGTGGTATTATTTAAAATCTCTCAAATATACTTGTTTTTTGAATTTAACCATATAAGTAATGTAAGTTCATTTAAAGTTATTTGTTAATGAATTTTAAATGTTGAAAAACGTAAAACTTTTTTCCCGCAGAGTTAGCAGATTAAGGGGATTTTTTTGCTTAAATAGATATAAAAAATCTGCCCAATCTGCTAAATCTGCGGGAAAAAATAAATAAAATATATTAATAGCAACCAGACAACATTCAATTTAAGCTTTACTTAGAAATGCCACAAAGGCCAAAGTCGTTAAGAATCTTAAAATAAAACTTTGCGCCCTCGTGTCTTTGTGGCAATAATTACGTATTCCTTGATTTCTTAAATAGCTTATATGGTTTAAAAAAATAATATCTTTAAACTTTAAATTTATATATCATGAAAAAAATTGCTTTAATCCTTCTATTTATTAGCGCTTTCGCGAATGCCCAAACAGACAAAATCAAAATCAATCAGACCTTAGACGCTTGGCATAAAGCAGCTGCTGAGGTAAAATTTGATGCTTATTTCAGCGTATTAAATTCAGATGCGATTTATATTGGTACCGATGCTACCGAAAATTGGACGAAAAAAGAATTTGCTGTTTGGGCAAAACCCTTTTTTGAGAAAGGAACTACTTGGAACTTTAAAGCCTTAGAACGTCATATCTTTTTTGATAAAAGCGGAAAAATTGCTTGGTTTGACGAATTGCTAGACACTCAAATGAAAATCTGCCGTGGTTCTGGAGTTTTGGTTAAAGTGGGTAACGAATGGAAAATTCAGCATTATGTTTTATCAATGACAGTTCCGAATGACGAAGTCGACGCTGTAACCAAGATAAAAGCGCCAATTGAAGACGCTTTGATTGCAAAACTTCAGAAAAAATAAAACATTTTCAATATTTCTTATTATAAACATAACTTTTTGAGCACTTTAAAAGCATTGTTACTGCTCTAATTTTTAATTAATTCGGCAAAAACAATGCTCTTTTATAACTTCAGAATAAGATACTGTCAAAAAAAGAAGCCGTATTTTACAAAATCAATCAAAATAAAAGCCACACCTCTATTTTAATAGCCTTTAAAACAGGAATATTTATTTTTTTCTAACTTTGACCCCAAAAAAAATAGGGTTCAACAAAGTATTTTAAAAATGAAAACAGAAAAACGCTGGATTATTTCCTTTATTATGATAAGTGTCGTTTGTACGATCGGTGCATTTTGGCCAACAGTAACAGAAAATGATTATGTTTTATCAGAATTTGGAACTTTAGATCATATTGTTCCTGCTGATGTTGCCTGGATGCTTACTTCAAGCTGTCTGGTTTTGATTATGACACCAGGATTGTCTTTCTTTTACGGCGGAATGGTCGGAAAGAAAAATGTTATTTCGACTATGCTTCAAAGTTTTATCTGTTTGGGTGTAGTAACACTTTTATGGGTAGTTGTGGCGTTTAGTCTAGCTTTTGGAGAACCTATCGGATTTGGTTCTGGAGATCATTTTTACAGCTTTTTCGGAAACCCAACCACTTTTGCTTTTATGGATTATGTAGGCGTTCTGCCTCATAAACAACTGGCAAATACGATTCCGTTTATGCTTTTTGCTTTGTTTCAAATGAAATTTGCCATTATCTGCCCGGCAATTATTACAGGTTCGTTTGCAGAACGCGTTCGTTTTATCTCTTATTTAGTATTCATTAGTTTATTTACGATATTTATTTACGCTCCTTTATGTCACGCCGTTTGGTACCCAACGGGTGTTTTAGGAAGCTATTTTGGTGTTAAAGATTTTGCCGGAGGAACTGTAGTACACATGAGCTCTGGTTTTGCAGCTCTAGCTGGAGTTATTGTTTTAGGAAAAAGAAAAAACAGCCAGCATATTCCAACCAATATTCCATTTGTATTATTAGGAACTGGAATGCTTTGGTTTGGATGGTTCGGATTCAACGCTGGATCTGCGCTTGCTGCCAACGGAACTGCAGCTATGGCTTTTGCTACAACTACAACTTCATCGGCTGCAGCCATGCTAACTTGGATTTTCTTTGACCGAATGAACGGCAGAAAAGTTTCGGCTCTTGGAGCTTGTATTGGCGCGGTTGTCGGTTTAGTAGCTATTACGCCTGCCGCAGGATTTGTTTCTGTGCCAGAAAGTATGTTCTTCGGTTTCATCACAGCTTTGGTTTCTAATACGGCTGTAAACTGTAAATATTCTAAAAGATTCGACGATACGCTTGACGTTTTTGCCTGCCACGGTGTCGGCGGAATTATGGGAATGATCTTAACAGCTGTTTTTGCTCACGGCGAAAACGCAAGTTTACTTCACGGCGGATGGAATGTTTTCGGACACCATATGATGGCATTGGTTTTGGTTTCGATCTTTACTTTCTTCGGAGCTTATTTCTTGTTTAAAGTAACGAACTTTATTATTCCACTAAGAGTTTCAGAAGAATCAGAACACATCGGACTAGATTTATCGCAACACGATGAATCTCTTGATCCAAAAGCACAGCCAATTACAGAACCACATTACGGATAATTTTTTCCCGCCACGAATTCACGAATTATTATAAAAAATAAAATTCGTGAATTCGTGGCGGAAAAATTTTAAGCCACGGATTGCACAGATTCTCACAGATTAAAAATAAAATCCATTTAATTTGTGTAATCTGTGGCAAAAAATAAACTAAGAATAATTCGTGAATTGCTTCGCCTATTCGCTATCGCTCGGGTCGTGGCAGAAAAATCTACACACAGTTAAAATCCGTGTAATCTGTGTAATCTGGGGCGAAAAAGAAATCAGAGTAATTCGTGAATTGCTTCGCCTATTCGCTATCGCTCGGGTCGTGGCAGAAAAATCTACACACAGTTAAAATCCTTGTAATCTGTGTAATCTGTGGCAAAACAAAAATCAAGAATAATTCGTGAATTCGTGGCGAAAGAACTTTTAAACCTAATTCCGCTATTTTCATTCGTTTATATTCCTTAATTTTGCGGAAAATTTTTGTAAAAGTGGGAAGTAAAAATAAACTAAAAAGATTCAGAGAAAACGAAACATTTCAAAACGTTTTTCAGCCAACCAGAGAAGAAGTTGTAGGCGATTTAATGCCTTTAAAAGGAAAATGGAATTCTGATTTCTTTAAAAATGACAATCCATTAGTTTTAGAATTGGGGTGCGGAAAGGGAGAATATTCTGTTGGATTAGCAGAGAAATACCCAGACAAAAATTTTATCGGAATTGATATTAAAGGAGCGCGTTTCTGGAGAGGTGCCAAAACTGCTGTAGAAGACGGACTTCATAATGTGGCATTCGTACGTACACAAATCGAATTGATCAATCATATTTTTGCTGAAGGCGAAGTAGATGAAATCTGGATTACTTTTCCAGATCCGCAAATCAAATACAAGAGAACCAAACACAGAATGACCAATTCTGAGTTCCTGCAATTGTACAAAAAAATCCTGAAAAAAGACGGAGTGGTAAATCTTAAAACCGATAGCGAATTCATGCACGGCTATACACTTGGATTACTTCATGGAGAAGGCCACGAAGTTCTTTATGCTAACCATAATGTTTACAAAAACGAAGGAAGCCCTGAGGTTGTAACTTCTATCCAGACTTTTTACGAAAAACAATATTTAGAAATTAATAAGGCAATTACGTATATTCGTTTCAAAATTAAAGACTAATTTTAATTTCGAAACCTTTATCTAACCGATTTAATTACTAAATGACCTATCTAACTCCACTACTTTCAGGTTTTATTGCCGCTGTAATTGGGACAATTCCGCCGGGATTACTCAACATGACTGCTGCCAAAATAAAGATGAAAGAAGGAAGAAAGAATGCCATTTGGTTTGTAATCGGTGCTGTTTTAGTTCTTTTTTTTCAGGCGTATGTTGCCGTACTATTTGCACGCGTTATAGACAATCGTCCAGACGTTGTAATACTTTTGCGTGAAGCTGGTTTTATCATTTTTTCGATATTAACCATCTACTTTTTCTTTTTTGCTAAAGAACCAATAGCAAAGAAAAAAACGAAAATCAAAAAGAGCAGTAAAAAAAGCCGTTTCTTTCTGGGAATGCTACTTTCTGGATTGAATTTCTTTCCTATTCCGTATTACGTTGTTGTAAGCGTAACGTTGGCTTCGTACCATCTTTTTGTTTTCGAAAACACGATTATTTTGACTTTTGTATCAGGCTCTGTTCTTGGAGCTTTTATCGTTTTATACAGTTATATTGCTTTCTTTGGAAGAATAGAAAAGAAAACCGATTATTTCATGCGCAATATGAATGCAATTATCGGAACCATTACCGGAGTAGTGGCTCTTGTGACGCTTTTTAATATCTTGAATTATTACTTCGCATAAAATTTATGCCACAGATTAAAGGATTAAAAATGATTCTTTTTTTGTAATTAAATTTTCACGCAGATTTCCCAGATTTAGCAGATAAATAGTAATTTTAGAATCCTTTTAATCCTTTAATCTGTGGCAAAATAATTATGGCTGAAGAGAATTTTTTCGAAAGAGTTTATGTAATCGCTAGACAAATTCCGTTTGGAAAAGTAACTTCTTATGGCGCTATTGCGAAAGCTTTAGGAACGGCTCGCTCTGCAAGAATGGTAGGCTGGGCAATGAATGCGTGCCATAATATGGATGATGTTCCGGCGCACAGAGTGGTAAACCAAAAAGGCCTTCTGACCGGAAAACACCATTTTGACGGAACTAATTTAATGCAGCAACTTTTAGAAAATGAAGGCATTAAAGTCGTAAACAATCAGATTGTCGATTTTGAAAAACACTTTTGGAAACCTGAAATTGAGGGGTGATTTTTTTTGAACCATATAAGTGATATAAGTTCATTTTAGCTTGAGCTTGAGCTTAATTATTTTATTTTTCTCCCGCAGATTTAGGAGATTTAAGATAGAATAAATAATTAAAAATCTGCCGAATCTGCAAAATCTGCGGGAGAAAAAACTTTGCGTCTTAGCGACTTTGCGAGATTTAAATCATTCAGTACTCTCTTTGCGTAGACGCACTGCAGTGCGTCTCTACATTACAATTTCTACATTACAAACTTTACAATAAAATCTTTAAGCCTTAGCGTCTTTGTGGCAAAACTTACTTTTAGATAAGGCATATCACAAAACTAGTTTGATCTTCATCGGTTTGATAGCTTAAATAGCCGCCGTGCGCTTCGATAATATTTTTAGAAAGCGTTAATCCAATTCCGGCGCCGTCTTTTCTTGTGGTGAAAAATGGAAGGAAAACTTTGTCTCTAATCTCAGCATCTACTCCTTTTCCATTATCAGAAATCACAATAAAAAAACGATTGTTTTCAGTATAACTAGAGATTAATAATTTCTTTTCTTCTTTTTCTTTTAAAGCATGAATACTGTTGGTAATCAAATTGATAATTACTTGTTCCATCTGGTTTTTATCAATCAGAATCGAACGTGAACTATGAACTTCATTGATTAATTCGATTCCTTCTTCTTTTAGAATCGGACTCATAATACGCAAGCAATCTTCAAACAAAGCATTTATAGGTGTCATTTGCTTGTTTGGAGTCGGAAGCATTGCCAATTTGCGATAATTCTCTACAAAAAACTGTAAATGATCGCTTCTATTTATGATCGTCGAAATACTGCTTTTGATGTCTTCAAAATCATCTTCTTCCAATTCTTCTTGATCTACAATATGAAGTAAATTCTGCGAAAGCGCACGAATCGGCGTGAGCGAATTCATTAATTCATGCGAAATAATTTTCATTAAATTAATCCAAGCTTCTTTTTCTTTTTTCTCTATAACACGCTGAATACTATCCAATAAAATAATAAAGTACTCTTTATTGTAGGTTTGCGTACGAGAAGTCTGGAGCATAAAAGTCTGCAAATCCTGATCTTCTATTTTAATCGAAATGGCTGTTTTCAATTCACTAAAATCTACGTTTTCAATTTCATTGCAAAGTCCCGGAAGATAATTTTTAAGGTATTTCCAATGACTTACTTTCGGTACTTTAAACAGATTCGAAAAACAATCATTCATAATAAAAATTGACCAGCTGTCTTCTTCTTTTTCTAAAATCAAAGTCGCTGTATCGATACTATTTAAAATCGAACGATAAATCAATTCTTTGGAGGTTTGTTCCTGTTTCTGAACTTTTAAAGTATCGTATAAAAGATACAAACTGCTAAAATTGTCTTTTTTATACTCTTCGGGAAAGTGAGTCGAAAAATCGTCATGCAAAATAGAATTTATTGTTTTGTCATAAAACAGCAATTGATTCTTGACAAAAAAATACATTTCGAACAGGAAAATCAAAACGAAAGCACCAACTAAAATGGCATTGAATTGAAATCCTTTATAAAACAATAAAGCACTACAGAGAAAAAGCGCCATTACAAACACAACTCTTATAAACAATGCATTATAAAATTTCCAATTCTTCATGTTATTTTTTTTCTTGCCACAGATTCTAAGGATTAAAATGATTTTATCAATTAAATTTCCTAAATCTGCGGGAAACTTATTTTAGACAAAGAATAAAAATCCTTTTAATTTTTTAAATCTGTGGCTAAACTTTATTTTAAATCGTATTTTTCAATTCTTCGGTACAAGGCAGCGCGTGACAAACCAAGTTCTTCAGCGGTTTTGCTGATATTTCCATTGTGTTTAAAAAGCGCTTTTTCAATGGCTACTTTTTCCATTTCAGACAACTGGTTTTCGTCATTTTCCTGAATTTCTTCAAAATCTAAAATATCCAAATCCATTACAGAAATGGTATTATTTTCTGCCAGAATAAGTGCGCGTTCTATTTTATTTTCCATTTCACGGACATTTCCTTTCCACGGATATCGTTCCAAATAAACCCCAGCATTGTCTTCAAAACGCCATCCCGAAGCTTCGTGACCATGATTGTATTTTTCGGCAATCTGTTCCAAAATAAAATTAGCCATCGGTACAATATCATCTTTTCTTTCACGTAAAGACGGAAGATTGATTTCCATTGTATTGATTCTGTAAAGTAAATCCTCACGAAACGTTTTATTTTTTACTTCTGTTTTAATGTCGCTGTTTGTTGCTGCGACAACACGAACATTCAGCGGTCTTGGTTTACTTTCTCCTAAACGTGTTACGGTTTTAGTCTGCAAGACATGGAGTAATTTGGCTTGAAGATGAAGCGGAATATTCCCTATTTCGTCCAAAAAAATAGTGCCGTTCTGTGCTGTTTCAAATCTTCCTGCGGTATCGACTTTGGCATCTGTAAAAGCTCCTTTGGCATATCCAAAAAGCTCACTTTCGAACAAATTATCGCTCAACGAACCTAAATCTACATGCACAAAAGGCTGATTTTTTCTTTCAGAATGCTGATGAATATATTCGGCAAAGACATATTTTCCTGTTCCATTTTCACCCAAAATCAAAACATTGGCATCTGTTCGGGCTACTTTTTCGGCCATAGAATAAGCTTGCTTAATTTTGGCCGAAGTTCCGACGAAATATTTCTTTTCGTTTTTTTCTGCTTTTTCAGGAGTTTTTTTACTGTTTTTTCTGCTTTCGTTAACAGCTTTGTCAATGGTTTCCAGCAGTTTTTCGTTATTCCACGGTTTTAGAACATAATCAAAAGCGCCTATTTTAATGCCTTCTACAGCGGTTTCGATTTTACCAAAAGCGGTCATTAAAATTACGATCGTCTGCGGAGATAAAGTTTTGATTTCTTTTAGCCAATGAATTCCTTCTCGCCCATCTTCAAAACCAATTCGGTAATTCATATCCAGCAAAACTACATTGATGTCATTTTCGCTTAAGATTGAAATGATTTTTTTTGGACTATTAGTGGTGAAAATCGTTTCAAAATGTTTCTTGAGAATCATTTTTGCAGAAAAAAGAATTTCTTCCTGATCATCAACAACTAATATTTGGGCTAGTTTTTTTCTCATGTGGTGTTTTTTCTGTCCGCTTCCGAACGGTCAACTGTTCATTATCGGACACTCCTTTTTTGACTTGGTTTTTAAACCCTCTTTAAAATCAATACTTTACAAATAATAAATTTTATGGCATAGTATTTACCTATTGACTATCAGTAAAATAATTAAAGAAATGGACACGATAATTCCTCGTAAAAATAAAAAATTTAGATATCTCGCAATAGCAATTGCTGTTTTTTTAGTTTTGCTAACCATCACGATTTTTGCTTTTAACACCAAAAGAACCTTAAACGTAAAAGCCGACGAATTGGTAATTCAAAAAGCAGAAAAAGCGTTTTTCGAAGATTTTGTCGTTTTTCAGGCAAAAGTAGAACCATTGAACATGATGCTGGTAAACGTAACTGAAGGCGGTTCTGTAAAAGAGATTTTTGTAGAAAACGGCGCTATGGTTACCAAAGGACAATCGTTGGCACGTTTGTACAATCCGAATACAGAATTGAATTACTTGACTCAGGAAACGGCTATTATCGAGCAAATCAACAATTTGAATACAGGAAAATTAAACATTAGAAATCAGGAATTAAACTTGACTAAAGATTTTGTTTTAATCGAACATGATTATAACGATGCCAAAAGGCTATACGACATGAATGCGAAACTTTATGAAAAGGATGTAATTTCTAAAAATGACTGGAATACTTTTAAGGAAAGTCTTCGCTTTCAGGAAGAGCGTAAAAAAACGATTCAGCAGAGCATTCAAAAAGAAAAACAAAGCAATCAGGTACAGATTTCGCAGATAAACCGTTCGATTCAGACGATGGAAAAAAGTTTGGATATTCTTAGAAATAACAAAAAGAACTTTTTAATTACAGCGCCAGAAACAGGACGATTAACTTCTTTTGAAGCTGTTTTGGGACAAACTTTTCAGGCAGGCCAAAGCATTGGAAAAATTGATTCTAAGAAAGGCTACAAACTCGCGGCAGAAGTGGATGAATTTTATCTGGAAAAAATCAGAGAGGGATTAAAAGGACAGGTAGAATTTAAAGGTGCAACTCTTGAAGTTATTGTGACTAAAGTAATTCCAGAGGTTAAAGGCGGGCGTTTTACCGTAGAACTAGCGTTTATTTCTAAAGAAAATATTGTTCTTCAGGACGGACTTAGTTTTGGTGTAAAATTGATTTTATCTGAAAAGAACAAAACACTGGTAATTCCGAGAGGCGCATTTAACCACGAAGCTGCAGGAAAATGGATTTTTGTAGTGAATGGAAACAAAGCCCAAAAAAGAAATATCAAACTAGGACGCGAAAATCCTTCGTATTATGAAGTGCTAGAAGGCTTAAAAGAAGGCGAATCTGTAGTTACTTCTTCTTATACCGATTATAAAGACATTGAAGAGCTTGCATTGGAATAGTTTGTTTTGTTTCAGGTTTCTCCCGAAGTCTCGGGATCAAGTTAACGAACTGCAAACCTGAAACTTGAAACAAAAAAATATAAAAACATCAATCATCAATCATCAATCAAAAAACGAATTTAATAACATTTCAAAACCTTAAAAAATTATGATCACAATTCAGAATTTAACCAAAGTTTTTAGAACCGAAGAAATAGAAACTGCTGCTTTGAGCGGAATCAATTTAGAAATAAAAAAAGGAGATTTTTTAACCATTATGGGGCCTTCTGGCTGTGGAAAATCGACTTTACTGAATATCATTGGTCTTTTGGACAGTGCAGATGGCGGAAGCTATAAATTGCTAGATCAGGAAATGATCGGTTTAAAAGAAAAAGGAAGAGCAAAAGTGAGAAAAGAAAATATTGGTTTCATTTTTCAGAATTTCAATCTAATCGACGAGCTTTCTGTTTATGACAATATCGAACTCCCTTTGCTTTATAACAATGTAAAAGCTTCTGAAAGAAAACAAAAGATTGAAGCCATTGCGGAGAAACTAAATATCTCTCATCGATTGAGACATTTTCCGCAGCAGCTTTCTGGAGGTCAGCAGCAGAGAGTTGCCGTTGCAAGAGCTTTGGTAAATGATCCGAAAATTATTTTGGCCGATGAGCCAACAGGAAACCTTGATAGTAAAAACGGTAACGAAGTAATGGAACTTTTAACCGATTTACATGCTAAAGGTGCTACTATTTTGATGGTTACCCACTCTGATTATGATGCTTCTTTTTCGCAAAGAACCATTCACATGAAAGATGGAGTTATATTTTCTGAGAAGTTAAATCAACGAAATGTTGATGTTTTTATGGACGCTAAATAATAAAGTGATGATTAAAATTATTGTTACTGCACTCGTAGTTCTGGTAGAATTAGTATGCAAGATTTTTACAATGATCTAAAACCTTAAGGGTTTTGAAAAACTGCCATATCAACTATAAAAAATATACATCAAAATGATTTTTAACTGGTTTAAAATATTTATATATCATTTAAAACAAAGCAAATTGTTTTCGTTTTTAAATGTTCTAGGATTAAGCATCGGAATTGCTGCAGTTATTTTTGCCATTCTTTACTGGAATAATGAGCATTCTTACGATCAATGGAACCCTGGAAAAGAGAATACTTACATGGTTTTGAATAAAATTGGATCTACAGGAGATACTTGGGCAACCAGCTCTATTCCTTTTGGAGAAACTTGTAAAGCATCTATTCCTGAGATTGAAAAAATCTGCTTTTTTAATACCTGGTATGATGAAGAAGTTGTTAAATATCAAGACAAAAAATTGATTCCCAAAAAAATAATGGTAAGTGATGAGAATTTCTTTGATTTTTTTCCTTTTGAGATTTTGAAAGGTGCAAAAACCAATATTTTAAAAGAAAAAAACAGCGCTGCTATTTCTGAAGAACAAGCCAAATTACTTTTTAATGACAAAGATCCTATTGGAAAATCGATTACATATGGAAGCTCCAATTATACTGTAAAGTCGGTTTATCGTGTTACCAGACCTTCTTCTATAGAACCAAATTATGTTTTCAGCGGTGTAAAAAGAGATGGCGACGAAAATAGATGGGGAAATTTTAATTATGGTTTATTGATTAAAATCAAAAAAAATGTTGATCCTGCTTTGGTTTTAAAGAAAATGCATAACGTAAACTTTGTAAACCGAACTGTAAAAGATGCTAAAGAAAGCGGACAAACAGTGGAACAATATGTAAAAGAAAACGGAGAAATTAAAATTATTTTGGATCAGTTAAATACTGCTCGTCTACATGGCACAAAAGCTTCTGGCTCTAATTTTCCTGAAGGCATGGGTAATTTAAAATTACTTTATATCATGGCTGGTTTATCTCTGTTAATTTTGGTTTTATCACTGGTAAACTACATTAATCTGGCAACAGCATCTGCCATAAAACGTGCGAAAGAAGTAGGTGTGCGAAAGATTGTCGGAGCTTCAAAAAATCAGATTATTAGACAGTTTATTTTTGAAACTGCCATCATTGTAACGCTGGCCATTTTATTTGCTTTAGCAATTGTAGAACTTTCATTACCTTATTACAACAACTTCCTGAATAAAAAATTGACTATAAATGGCAACGAATTTTACCTGCAGCTCATTTTCATTTTTGGATTAGTAATTGTTCTTGCAGGTATTTTCCCAGCCATTTATATCGCTAATTTTGAAACTTTAAAAGTCCTTAAAGGCAATTTTTCAAGAAGCAAAAGCGGAATATGGATTCGAAACTCGATGCTTATTTTTCAGTTCGGAATTGCTGCATTTTTTATCATCGGCGCTCTGATTGTTAATTCTCAGGTCAATTTTATGATGAATAAAGATTTAGGTTTCAGTGGCGATCAAGTCATTTCAATTCCGTATAACAAACCAGATCGATTTAAAAGAACTGCACAATATTTGGTGGACAAACAAGAAATTGCCAAAATTTCTGGAGTTGTTGATGTTTCTACGTTTGCAGGTTCTTTTGGCGGGAGTACAAACTCCAGTTCTGGTTTCACTCACAATAGCATTTTCGTACAGCCGAGAAATGTCGAAATGGATTTTGGTTTTCTAGAGATGATGAAAATCAAAATTGTTCAAGGACGTGATTTATCACCTAAATTCGCTTCAGACACGATCAACAGTATGTTGATGAATGAAACACTGGTGAAGGCGCTTAATCTTAAAAATCCAATCAATACTGTTATAACTTCCGGATGGGGAGATGAAAAAGGGAATTTGAAGTTTAAAATTGTCGGGGTTGTAAAAGATTTTAATATTACAGGGTTGCAGAATAAAGTGCCTCCAATGGTATTTATTAATCTTAAAACTTTAAAATGGAACAACTTCAATTATATATTTGTAAAGGTTTCTCCAAATAATTTAACAGAAACGTTAGAAAAATTGAAATTATACTGGGAGAAAAACGTAAATCCCGATTACCCTTTTGATTATGAATTTGTTAACAAAGGATTTGCAAAAACTTATGAAGAGCAAGTAAAGCAGAAAAACCTATTTTTCATCTTAAATTTGGTTGTAATTGTAATTGCAATTTTCGGATTGTTTGCTTTGGCATCATTTTCGATGGAAAGAAGACTGAAAGAAATCGCCATTCGAAAAACTTTAGGAGCCGAAACAGATATACTCTTAAAAGAATTGTCGAAACAATATATTGTTTTCTGTTTTATAGGTTTTGGAATCGGAATTGTTCCTGCTTATCTATTATTACAGAAATGGCTGGAAGATTTCGCTTTTAGAATTGGAATATCGACTGTTCCGTTTGTAATTGCCCTGATTTCTCTTTTGATCTTAACTTTAGTGATAGTTCTAACAAAAGCATTTCAGGTTACCAAAATAGATGTATTAAAATATCTAAAATACGAATAAGCTTGTAGACCATTTTTTTTAAAGAAGCCCGACAGATTTCAGTAAAATCCGTCGGGCTTTTATTTTAATCCTTCATCGTTACAGCATCGGAATAAAGCAGTTTATCTAAACTCTCATCGCGGTTATAGACATCTGGGAAAAAGTTTATTTCGCCATTGTCCTGAACCCAAGCGGTAAAATATCCTATGTAAACCGGAATTTTACGTTTAAGCATGCAGGTAGTTTCTTTTTCTCCGCTCATTGCTTTATCAATTTTATCTACTGGCCAATCAGGATCATCTTTTAAAATATGTAATGCCAGTTCTCTTGCCTCTTTCACATTTATACAACCATGACTGAATGTACGATTTTCAAACTGGAACAAACTTTTTGCAGGCGTATCGTGCATATAAATATCATTCGGATTCGGGAACATAAACTTTACTAATCCTAAAGAGTTTTTAGGTCCTGGTTTTTGCCTTACTTTCCCTCCATTCCATTCCATATTATGTTCGGCGAGATAATTTTTATTGCTGGCAATTTGAAGTTTCAATTCGTTTTGAATAATGCTATTCGGCACATACCAATAAGGGCTAAAAACAATTCGATCCATATTACCGCTGAATATAACAGTTTCACTAAGCCTATTACCAACAAAAATATCCGACACCAAATCATATTTTCCATCTTTAACATAAATCACTCTGAAAGAAGGAATATTAACCATTACATATTCATTTGCCCGGGCGAGTTTTGTCGGAATCCAACGGCATCGTTCCATATTCAGCATAATGGTCTTAATTCTTTTCTCAATTGGTTCGTTAAACTGCTTAATATGATCTCTATTAATAATATAGTTCAGTGTCAAACCGTGTCTTTTTTTGTAGTTCATAACACCATCCATCAATTCTCGATCATAAAAATTACTTTTAGAATCTTGCTTGAGATCGCCAAGCACATAGAGCCTTTGTCTTATTTCTTTTATCGCTGGCGCAGTAGTATCTGGCCTCATATCCCTGTAAGTAGCACTATCGATAGTGATTTTTTGCCAAAGACCATCTTTTTCTATTTGTCTATATTTCTTTAAAGCATCCTGAAGTTTATAATATTGGGCAAATAATAGATAATCGTCTTCATTTAGCCTATTGGAATCAACAATAAGAGAATCTAAAATTCGGGAATAAGAAATAGATTTTGCCGGAAGAAACCAGCCTATTTTTTTAAGCGTTGTAGGATCTACACCAGAATATACATTGCTGGCATAAAACACGTACATGCTTGTTAGCAGTAATTCTGTATCTATCTGCGGAGGCTCAATGTTATCGCTTTCATTAAAAGCTTGATCAATTATATCCTTGTAAGGCATTTTGGCCTCGATTCCCTGATCTTTGAGCACGTTTACTTTCTGATATAAAAGCGCTCCAAATTCGGTTATACTTTTTTCGTCATACCAAATAGATTGGTATTGTTTGGCCTTGTAAATATCCTCAACATCTTTCTGATATTTTTTAAGCTTAGGATATTTTTTAAAAAATGCATTAATCGAAGCAGCATCAATAGCAATAATTGAAACCGTTTTACGATTTGTTAAATCAGCCTTGTTTTTAGTATTCGAAGTAAATGAAAATGCAAAAAAACTGACCGCTGTAATAATCAATGAAAAAGTAAAATTTCGCATATTTTTAAAGTTTAAATTGTAGAATAACTTTAAAAAAAATACCGAAAACCCAATAAATACTTCAAAAAACTAGTTTTCACATATTTTTTTCTTGTCTTAGGAATCATCGATTTGGGCTATCAAATATAAAGAAGTTTTGTGAGAATTTTTATTTAATTGAAAGAAAATTTATATAAAAATCTTTTAAATCGGAAAAACTTTTCTTGGCAGACAAAAAAGTTTCAATACTTCTTTCAAACAAAATTTTTAATGCATAATAATTTTGAATAATCTCAATATCAATAATTACAATTTAAAAACGCTTAATTTCCGAACTTAATCTGTTATCTTTGCACCCTGATACAGTTTAAATAAATATAATCTTATAAACTGTTTTCTGAGAATAAAAAAAACAGCCCATTACAATGAAACTAGATAGAAAAGAAATTCTAAAAGCTTTAGAGACAATTACTATTGCTGGAGAAGGAAAAAATATGGTCGAAAGCGGTGCCGTAACCAATGTTATTACTTTTGGCGACGAAGCTGTTGTAGACCTTGTACTGCATACACCTGCTATGCACATTAAAAAAAGAGCAGAAGATGATATTAAAAAAACAATTCATGATTTAATATCACCTGATGCAAAAGTAAAAGTAAATATTAAAGTAGAAACTCCAGAGAAGCCTGAAATTAAAGGGCGCGCTATTCCTGGTATCAAAAATATAATTGCAGTCGCTTCTGGCAAAGGAGGAGTAGGAAAATCTACTGTAACTGCAAACTTGGCTGTTACGCTTGCAAAAATGGGCTTCAAAGTTGGAGTTCTAGATGCCGATATCTACGGACCATCGATGCCAATTATGTTTGACGTTGAAAACGAAAAACCAGTTTCTATAACAGTTGATGGGAAATCAAAAATGAAACCTATTGAAAGCTACGAAATCAAAATGCTTTCTATCGGATTTTTTACAGCGCCAAGCCAAGCCGTAATATGGAGAGGGCCAATGGCTGCAAAAGCATTAAACCAAATGATTTTTGATGCTGACTGGGGAGAATTAGATTTCATGCTTCTTGACTTGCCTCCTGGAACTGGAGATATTCACCTTTCTATCATGCAGTCGCTACCAATTACTGGTGCTGTAGTAGTAAGTACTCCACAAGCAGTTGCTCTTGCCGATGCTAAAAAAGGAGTGGCAATGTTTATGCAAGACAATATCAATGTTCCAGTTTTAGGAATTATTGAAAACATGGCTTACTTTACACCAGAAGAATTGCCAGAAAACAAATATTATATCTTTGGACAAGAAGGTGCTAAAAACCTTGCTGAAGATTTAGACGTTCCATTTTTAGGAGAAGTTCCAATTGTACAATCTATTCGCGAAGCAGGAGATTACGGTCGTCCGGCAGCATTGCAGACAGCATCACCAATAGAAAAAGTTTTTGAGGAAATTACTAGAAATGTGGTACAGGAAACAGTAAACAGAAACGAAAGCTTACCCGCAACAGAAGCGATCAAGATCACAACAATGGCAGGCTGTTCAGCGGTAAAGAAAAACTAATTAGATAATGAGATAATTTGCCAATTAGAAAATTTTAAGTATTATCTAATTGGCAAATTTCACAATTAAAAAATTAATAAATTTAAGATAATGAGACAATTAGGTAATTTTAAAGAATTTTCTAATTGACATATTTTCTAATTGACACATTATAATTATGACAACAGAAGAATTAACAAATAATGTTTTATTGGCCTTAGACGAGATAAGACCATTCTTAAAATCTGATGGCGGAGATATTTCATTGATTTCTATTGAAGATGACAAACATGTAAAAGTTCGTCTGGAAGGAGCTTGCATTAGCTGCAGCGTTAATCAAATGACGCTTAAAGCAGGTGTTGAAACAACTATAAAAAAATATGCACCACAAATCGAAACTGTGGTAAATGTGATGTAACAAAGATGTAATTGTTTTTTCTGAACGTATTTTTGCATTTAACAAGAATAATAAGCCTTATTGTGATTTGTTTAAATAATTAGCAAAAACGCTCTCAAAAAACAATGATTTTTGCGACATTCTGAAAAAACAACTTAAAGTTTTAAGAGTTTTTGTTAAGTAATTGTTACATTTTTAACTTAAATTTGTCACATAACCCTTAATCTTATACTTATGAAAAACTTTTACGCTCTTTTTTTATTATTGTTTTTTGTTACTGTAGATTACGCCCAAAGTAAGAATGTTGTTGTTGACAAGGCTTGGGTAAGCGAATCAGAAGAATGGGCAGATTTTCAATATTCGGGAAAAATTGTATTTTCGATTAATCCAAATGAAGAAGCTGGTTCATTAAGAATTGGTAACTACGATTTTCTGTATGACTTTGTTGATGGCAGAGCTAAATTTGCAAGTAAGACAACTTACAGTTCAGCAGAATTTTCTCATCCGAGAAAAATTTCAGCATCAACAGACAAACAAGGCGTTTTAAACACGACTTACGAAGGAACACTTGTTTTCCAATCTGACAAAGATTATTACTCTGTAATTGCAGTGGTAACAATTCTTGAAAAGAATGAAAATGTCCTTGGAGTAAAAATGCGTTTGAAAGAAAACAATAGAAAGGAATACGCTTTTAGTACTAAACCTACTAGCTAATATAAATTAGGATTTTTTCACGTTATAAAATCCTGCCAAAAAATTCCAATAATTAAAATGGATGTATTAATAAAAATTAAAGATCGAGAAGGAGTTATACACGAATTACAAGCTCCAACTGATATGGCAATGAATATAATGGAGTTATGCAAAGCATACGAACTTCCTGTAGAAGGAACCTGCGGAGGAATGGCCATGTGCGCTTCTTGCCAGTGCTATGTTCTGAATGATGTTGCATTACCAGAAATGGGTGACGATGAGGAAGCCATGCTTTCGGAAGCATTTTATGTTAAGTCTAATAGCCGTTTAGGCTGTCAGATTCCAATTACTGAAGATTTGGAAGGTTTGGAACTAGAATTGGCACCAGAATATTAAAAATACAAAAAGCGAGAATTTAAATTCTCGCTTTTTTTTAGCTTTAAACCTGACAGTTTTTAGAAATATGTTAGTTACTTGAATACATTTTTTTTACAGAAAGGAAAAATTTATTGCTTGTAGCTGAATTTTCTAATTGTACCGAATTTGGTGTAATCAAATTAAGCTATCAACTTAAGCCACAAAAAAACCGTAATCACATTACTGCGATTACGGTTTTTTCTTTATAACAATTTTAATTAATCTCTGAGATTATACCAAACCTGCTTTAATTAAGTATTCAGCAATTTGGATTGTGTTTGTTGCAGCACCTTTTCTTAAATTGTCAGCAACAATCCACATGTTTAATGTATTTGGCTGGCTTTCGTCACGACGAATTCTTCCAACAAAAACATCATTTTTACCTTCTGCATATAATGGCATTGGGTAAGTAAAGGTATCTAAATTGTCTTGCACCACTACTCCATCAGTGTTGTGTAAGATTTCGCGAACTTCATTTACTTCAAAATCATTTGTAAACTCTACGTTTACTGCTTCACTGTGTCCGCCTACAACTGGCACACGAACTGCAGTAGCGGTAACTCTGATAGTATTATCACCTAATATTTTTTGAGTTTCGCGAACTAATTTCATTTCTTCTTTAGTATATCCGTTTTCTTCAAAACTGTCGCAATGAGGAATTGCATTTCTGTGGATTGGATATTTGTAAGCCATATCTCCCTGAACTCCAGCGTACTCATTTTCTAATTGTTTAACCGCTTTTACACCAGTTCCTGTAATAGATTGGTAAGTAGAAACAATGATTCTTTTGATGTTGTATTTTTTATGCAAAGGAGCCAAAGTCATTACCATTTGAATAGTAGAACAGTTTGGATTTGCAATAATTTTATCTTCTCTAGTCAAAACATCGGCATTGATTTCTGGAACAACCAATTTTTTAGTTGGATCCATTCTCCATGCAGAAGAGTTGTCGATTACAGTTGTTCCGGCAGCAGCAAATTTTGGAGCCCACTCCAAAGATGTATCTCCGCCAGCAGAGAACACAGCGATATCTGCTTTCATATCAACAGCGGTTTGCAATCCTACTACTTTATATTTAGTTCCTTTGTATTCGATCTCTTTTCCTACCGATCTTTCTGATGCAACAGGAATTAATTCTGTAACAGGAAAATTTCTTTCCGCTAAAACTTTAAGCATTACTTCGCCAACCATTCCGGTAGCACCTACAACTGCAATTCTCATTTTTATATTTTTAAATAATCAATTAATCTAATTTGTATTGCAAAAATAAGTATAATAAAAGTCTTGACAAGGTGATTCACAAAAAATAACAAAATGTTACAAAATAAACATTTTGTAAAAAAACCGCCTCTTTAGAAGGCGGTTAAGTTAGACTTAGTGTAGCGGTATTATACGTTTTTATTTTTTAATAAATCTCTAATTTCTGTAAGCAACTCTTCTTGAGTTGGTGCAGCAGGCTGGTTCGGCGCTGGCTCTTCTTTCTTTTTAAGGCTATTCATTCCTTTAATAACAAGAAATAAAACAAATGCTACGATGATAAAGTTAATTACTGCAGAAAGAAACAGACCGTATTTTACACCTCCAAAGGCGGTTAGTTCTTCTATTTTTGACAAATGAGCTGCATCTAAAGCTGGTTTTAATACTAACGGTGTAATTACATCTTCAATAAATGAACTTACAATTTTACCAAAAGCAGCTCCTATAATTACAGCAACAGCAAGGTCAACTACATTGCCTTTCATTGCAAATGCCTTAAATTCTGAAAAAAATCCCATATCTGACTTGTTTAGTTTTACATTAACGAATATCGAAAATACGTAATTTTTGTTAAAAAACCATATAAGTTATTCTCTTTTAAACCATATAAGTCATAGTAGAAATTATAAGCTTGACGCAATTGAAATACATAATCAAGTAACAAAAGAAATAATATTCATCTAAAATGAACTTATATAACTTATATGGTTTAAAAAAATTACTATCTAAAAAATACGCGCTTTACTCTTTGCGAAATGCTCGTCATTATCTCATACGGAATGGTTTTTAATGCTGCAGCCATTTCTATAACCGTTGGGCTTTCGCCGAAAATAATTACCGAATCGCCTTCTTTGCAATCGATATGGCTTACGTTAACCATTAACATGTCCATACAGACACTTCCAACGATTTTAGCTTTTTGATTTTTAATTGTTACATAACCAACCTCATTTCCCCATAATCTCGCAATTCCGTCTGCATAACCAATCGGGATTGTAGCAATTTTAGTTGCTGCATCTGCCATAAAACGGCGCCCGTAGCCCACACTGTCGCCTGCAGGAATAGTTCTGACTTGAGAAATAATTGACTTTAATGTTCCAACGTTTTCCAAATATTTTTGTTCTGCCGAATCGTTTGAAACTCCGTACAATCCAATGCCTAAACGCACCATATTGTATTGCGCATTTGGGAAATTGCTAATTCCAGAAGTATTCAAAATATGGCGAATCGGATTTATGTTTAATTCGTTAATTAATCTGGAAGATAATTTCTCAAACAAAGCAATCTGCTGATTCACAAAATCGTAATGTGTTGGATCATCACTTGTCGCCAAATGTGAAAGAATACTCTGCACTCGAACGGTTGAATTTCCTTTTAAAGTTGAAATCAGCTCATCGATCGTATTATTCTCAAAACCTAAACGGTGCATTCCCGTATCCATTTTGATGTGGATTGGATAATCTTTTAAATTCTTTTCGCGGGCAATTTTCAAAAAGGCATTTAGACCTTTTAAACTATAAATTTCTGGTTCTAATTGATATTGAATAATCGATGGAAAACTGGTCGATTCTGGATTTAAAACCATAATTGGCAATTTTATTCCGCCATTTTTCAATGCGATTCCTTCATCGGCGAAAGCCACACCCAAATAATCCACTTTATGATGTTCTAATAATTTAGCAATTTCTAAACCTCCGTTTCCATAACCAAATGCTTTTACCATTACCATCATTTTGACATTTGGTGCCAGTTTTGATTTGTAGTAATTAAAGTTGTGGCTAATAGCATCGAGATTGATTTCTAGAACTGTTTCGTGAGTTTTTTCTTCAAGAAGCGAAACAATTTCTTCGAACTTAAATGATCTTGCTCCTTTTATTAAAATGGTTTCGTTATTGAAATTCAGATTGTCAATTTCGGCGATAAAATCAGCTGTATTTTGAAACATAACGCTGTTTGGAAATTTTGCTGCAAAAGAAGAAATCGTAGACCCAATACCAACTACTCGGTTTATTTTATTGTCTAGAATTAACTGGGCAACTTTCGAGTATAATTCTTCATTGGAAAATCCGCTTTGAAAAATATCTGATAAAATAACAGTTTTGGAAGCGCCTTTTTTCTTTTGGCTTTCCAGAAAATCCAAAGCAATTTTAAGCGACTGAAAATCGGAACTGTAACTATCATCAATTATACTGCTATTATTGATTCCGTTTTTTACTTCCAAACGCATTCGCACCGGATAAAGCATCTGGATTCTATTCTGAATCGTTTCCTGATCGTAGTCAAAATGTAGCAAAACCAGTAAACACGAAATCGCATTTTCTATAGAAGCCGAATCGTTAAACGGAATTTCTAAATTGAATATTTCATTTTTGTATTGATATTGAATTACTGTACTTTCATTTTTATTTTCTTTTTTCGAAATAAAAACATCGGCGGTTCTATCGGTAAAACTCCACGAAAACAATTTTCGCGGATGCATCATATATTCTGCTGCAAATTGCAACAAACAAGAATCGACGATTTCGTTTTTTTGGTAAATAATTATCGGACAATCTTTAAACAGCAGCAATTTCTCATCTATCTTCTGCACTAGGTTTTTAAACCCCTCGTCATGCGCAGAGCCAATGCTGGTAAGAACGCCAATTGTTGGTTTTATGATATTCTCCAGTTTAACCATTTCGTTAACGGTCGAAATTCCAGCTTCAAAAATTCCTAAATTATGTTTTTCATTAATGGCAATTATAGAAAGTGGCACTCCAACCTGAGAATTGTAACTTTTTGGACTTCTAATAATATTATAATCTGGACTCAGCAAAAAGTTGAGCCATTCTTTTACGATCGTTTTTCCGTTACTTCCCGTTAAGCCGATAACCGGAAAATGAAACAGATTTCTATAATATGCCGCAAATCCCTGAAGTGCAAAAAGCGTATTTTCGACAACCAAAAAATTAGCTTTGTCTGCATATCCTTCCGGAATATACTGTACGACAAAATTCTGAACTCCGTTCTCTATTAAATCGGGAATAAATAAATGAGCATCGTTGTTAACGCCGACTAGAGCAAAAAATAAGGTCTGCGATCCGTTTTGAAGCGAACGGCTGTCAATTGAGATATGATCGATTAAAACATCAGCATCTGAACCAATCCAATTGGCTTTGAGAACTGAAACCAGGCTTTTTAAATTTTGGCTCATTTGGTAATTTCTTTTTTTCAAAATTAAAACATTAATGATAGAAACGAGAATGTTTGCCACGAATTACACGAATTGCACTATTTTTTTTGATTCTTTTGCCACAGATTATAAGATTAAAAATGATTATTTTTCTTAACCCCGAATTTTCTAAATATTAAAAAATAAAATCTGTGAAAATCATTTCAATCTGTGGCAAAATCTCTTCCAGCAGATTAAAATGAAATTTGTGAAAATTTGTGTAATTCGTGGCAAAAAATAATATTTCAGTATATTTGTTTTATACCACAAATTTTGCGTTTTGAAAAAAGTACTTCCACTCTTCTCGTATATATTACATCCGATTTTTATATCGCTGTACGCTACTTTGTTTTATCTGTTTTGCAAAGAAGACGTTTTTAGTAGGCAGGAAAAGTATTTTGTCTTAATACAGATTTTAGTAATCAATATTATTGTTCCCGTTTTATTTTATCTGCTTCTAAAATCGACAGGACATGTAAAATCGGTCATGCTTAGCGAGACTTCAGAACGAACAATTCCGCTCATTTTGCAGTGTTTTTTATATATTTTATTAGTCAAAAGAAGCATTGTCATTACCCGTTATCCTGAGCTTCACTTCTTTTTTCTTGCTGGTTTATTCAGTACAATTTTTGCATTGGTCTGTGTTCTTTTCAAGACGAAAGCAAGTCTGCACATGGTGGCTATTTCAGGTTTAACGATTTTTGTTATCGGATTAAACATTCATCTTCAAATGCATAATCCGTATTGGTCGGCTTTACTTATTTTATTGTCGGGAATTGTGGCTTCATCTCGTTTAGAAATGAATGCGCATACTCCTAGAGAAATATTAATAGGATTGTTTATTGGAATAATGCCACAGCTTTTATTTTTATATCTCTGGTTATAAAATATAAAAAATCAATCCCGCATTTAAGGTCTTCATTTTGATTGCTTCTCCAGACAAAGTCGTCGTCGAATTAAACAGCGGATTTAAACCATAATACAAATAAAGATTCCATGTATTGTAACCCGCAGCAATATAAGGTCCGTATTGAAATGTATTTACGTTTTTATTATTATTGATTCTATACGTGTTTTCGCCATCATTTAAAAGAGACATACTCGAAAAAACATAACTCAATTTTATTCCGCCATAAATACGCCAGAATTTAGTGCTTTCGTAAGTCGAATTACGCCATCTGAATTCTATCGGGAGATCTACAGAATATTGTCTGTAACGATTAGAAACAAATTCGCCATAATTATTCACGCCGTAAATTATATTTCCCGTAGCGTCCTCAGAAATAGTTAAGTTTTGATAGTAATTCTGATAGCTCAAACCTAAACCTGCCGCAATGGCAACTGTTCTCGATTTATTAATGGGCATATCGCGTAAAAAACCTCCTGAAAGTCCAAGAGAAAATTTGTTTTGTTTGAAATTGACCGGAATATCGGTAAACATGTTATAGGTAACCGAAAAGTAAAACTGATCTTCTCGATACAAAGAATCAATTTTTATAACTGGTTTTATCTCAGGCTTAACATCTTCTTGTGCAAAAGAGTTAAAAAAAGTGAGTAAAAATAAGCAGCTAAAAATAATTCGCATATCGTGGATTTGAGTTTTAAAGAGATGATTATAAATAAACGTCTCTGTACGCTTATTTATTTCACATACAAATATAATATAATGCTTTTTGTAGTAAAGATACAAAGTATAAATATTCTCATTTTGACTACGATTAAAATTAATTGCTGCATTATTTTCAATAAATCAATTCCCTGAAAGAAAAAAATTAATCTATTTTGTTTTTATCTTTTATACCTTTGTAGGTCATGAAGAAAAAGCAGTTCATATTAAGTGTATCGTTTGCTGTAACAATATTATTTTCGATATTGTTTCAGTCCATACACAGTTATGAGCATATTGTAAAACAGCTTTCAGAAAAACAATGTCATCATAATTACAATGATCCTAACGGCGAGATAACGCATCAGCATCATGATTATGACGTTTGTTTTGTTTGTCATTTTGCTTTTGAATCTTTTATTCTTCCGCAAAATTTCTCTTTTGAATTTCATTCATTTGACAGAGAAACAGCTTATTTCTTCCCGTTTTCGGAGAAGATTTTTTCAATTTCAACCACTTCGTATTTCTTACGGGGTCCTCCTGCTGTTATAGTCTCTTAATTTCGATTATTCGAAAAACATCATATTTCTTTTAATTTAATTTCAAAACAACATTGAGTTTCGTAATCCTCCTTATATCGGTTAGGATTAGAATGCTTTTATTACTGTTTTTGATTTTCATTTCTAAGAAACACTCCATTAACTATAGCATCATTTTCAAATGAAAAAATTTATAATTACCCTACTTTTAGGGTTTTCGAGCATGCTGAACGCTCAAAATTCGGTTTCAGGAATTGTAACCGATACTCAAAATCAGCCATTACCTGGGGTTTCTGTTTATGCTCCTGAATTGCACAAAGGAACCACAACAGATGCAAACGGAAAATACGAATTCAATAATCTTCCAAACGGAAGTTTACACATTGCTTTTACTTATGTTGGATATGCCAATCAAAATAAAACAATTGCTAAATTATTAAAGCAAAATACTTTAGATATAATTTTAGAAGAATCTATTTTAGAAATGGATGAAGTAGTCGTGTCAACACCTTTCAACAAACTGCAATCGCAAAACGTAATGAAAATTGAACACGAAAGCATTAAAACCTTACAGCAAAAAGGGACTTCAACTTTAATTGAAGGTTTAGCGACAATTCCTGGAGTTTCGCAAATTTCTACGGGAACTTCTATCGGAAAACCTGTTATTCGCGGACTTAGTGGCAATCGTGTTTTGGTTTATTCTCAAGGTGTTCGTATCGAAAATCAGCAGTTTGGAGACGAACATGGTTTAGGTTTAAATGATGCTGGAATAGAAAGTGTTGAAGTTATTAAAGGTCCTGCTTCTTTACTATATGGTTCTGATGCTTTGGGAGGCGTTTTATATTTTAATCCTGAAAAATTTGCTGATGCAGGGGATTTTAAAGCCAATTTCAGCCAAAAATATTTTACAAATACAGAAGGAAGCAATTCTTCTATCGGATTGAAAACTTCTACGGACAATTGGAAATTCTTAGCACGAGGAAGTTACAACACCCATTCTGATTACAAAATTGCTGATGGCAATCGCGTAACCAATTCACGTTATAATGAAACCGATTTCAAAACCGGAATTGGATACAGCAATTCAACCTTCTCAAGTGTTGTGCGATATAACTTTAATAAACTAGACATCGGAATTCCTGAAGACGGAATTGCAGCACAATCATCGAGCAAAGACACACAATTTCCTAGACAGGGAATTAACAATCATTTATTGAGTTTGAACAATGTTATTTTCTTTGAAAACTCAAAATTAGATGTTGATTTAGGATACATTGCCAATGACAGAAGCGAGTTTGAAGACAGCAACGAAGCTGCTTTGCACATGAAATTGAATACTTTTAATTATAATGCAAAATATCATTTTCCTAAATTCGGAAAAATTGAAACTATTTTAGGAGTTCAGGGAATGCATCAGACCAATAAAAATTCTGGTGAAGAATATTTAATTCCAGACGCAACAACAAATGATTTTGGAGTTTTTGGAACCGCAAACTACGAATGGGACAACAGCGTTATTCAAGCTGGATTACGTTTTGACAATAGAAATGTAAATTCAATTGCACACGGAACTGAAGGCGAAGAAGGGTATTTTCAGGCTCTTGACCGATCTTTTGATAGTTTCAATGCTTCGTTAGGATACAAAACCAAATTGGCAGAACCTTTAACGCTTCGTTTAAATGTCGCGACAGGATTTAGAGCGCCAAACTTAGCAGAACTAACTTCAAACGGTGTTCACGAAGGAACAAACCGTTATGAAATTGGAAATGCTAATTTGAAAACCGAACAAAATGTTCAGACCGATATTAACTTAGAATATAAAAATTCTCATTTTGAATTCTTCGTAAACGGATTCTACAATCACGTAAACAACTACATCTACACTTCGCCAACGGGAGAAGTTTTGGATGACAATGATGTGTTTGCTTACGTTCAAGACAATGCACAATTATTTGGTGGAGAAGCGGGATTGCACTTTCACCCGCATCCTTTAGACTGGCTGCATTTTGAGACTAGTTTTGAAACGGTTACAGGTAAAAAAGACAATGATGATTATCTGCCTTTAATTCCTGCAAACAACTGGAATAATACACTTAGAACTGAATTTAACATCAAAAACTGGTTAAGTGAAGGTTTTGCTTCTTTGAATGTTTCTTCAACTTTTAGTCAAGACAACGTGAGCGGTTTTGAAACAGCTTCTAAAGGATATACTTTGGTAAATTTAGGTTTTGGAGGAACGGTTAAACTTGGAAAAACTGCTTTCGACATTAACTTAAACGGAAACAATTTATTCGATAAAAAATACATCGCTCACCTTTCAAGATTAAAAACAGACGGTATTCCGAATATTGGAAGAAATATCATTTTGGGCGTTAATTTTAATTTATAAGATTTTTTGAACCATATAAGTTATATAAGTTGATTTTAGCATAATGGGCTATCCTGCAAGGTTTCCAAAACCTTGTAGGTTTGTTTATTTTAGATTTGATCGCAAATTATACCTACAAGGTTTTGGAAACCTTGCAGGAAAATAAAATGAACTTATACAACTTATATGGTTTAACTTTTCCTTCCTAATTTTTCACAACAAAAAATGCTATTTTTGTTACAACAGATAAAACTAACTATGAAAAAAACATTTTTATTAATGGCAATTACAACTGCAGGACTATCATTTGGACAAGACAAACTTCAATATCCGCAAACAAAAAAAGGAGAAACTGTTGATGTTTATTTTGACACCAAAGTAAGCGATCCTTACCGTTGGTTAGAAGATGATAAATCTGCAGAAACCGGCGCTTGGGTAAAAGCTGAAAACGACGTTACTTACGCTTATTTAAATAAAATTCCGTTTCGTGATCAACTTAAAAAACGAATGGAACAACTTTGGAACTATGAGAAAATTGGAGCTCCATTCAAAGAAGGAAAGTTTACGTATTATTCTAAAAACAACGGACTTCAAAATCAATCTGTTGTTTACAGAAAAGATGAAAAAGGAAAAGAAGAAGTTTTCTTAGATCCGAATACTTTTTCTAAAGACGGAACAACTTCGCTTGGCGGCTTAAATTTTTCTAAAAACGGAAACATTGCAGCTTACTCCATTTCTGAAGGTGGAAGCGACTGGAGAAAAGTCATTATTATTGATGCACTTTCTAAAAAAGTTATTGAAGATACTTTGGTTGACATAAAATTCAGCGGTGTATCTTGGCACGGAAATGAAGGTTTCTACTACTCTAGCTATGACAAACCAAAAGGAAGTGAATTGTCTGCTAAAACAGATCAGCATAAATTGTATTTCCATAAGCTAGGAACTTCTCAAAAAGACGATAAAGTAATTTTTGGTGCCGACCAAAAAAGAAGATATGTAGGAGGTTATGTTACCGAAGACAATCGTTATTTGGTAATTACAGCCGCTAATTCAACTTATGGAAATGAGCTGTATATTAAAGACCTGACTAAACCAAATAGTCCGATTATAACTATTATTAACAATTTTGACAATTCTTATTCTATTATTGAAAATGAAGGAACAAAATTATTTATAGAAACTGACTACAAAGCTCCAAACGGACGTGTTGTTACAGTTGATGCAAGCAATCCGAAAGTAGAAAACTGGAAAGATTTTATTAAAGAAACTGAAAACGTATTAAACCCTTCAACTGGTGCCGGTTATTTCTTTGCTAATTATACGAAAGATGCTGTTTCATTTGTACAGCAATACGATTATAGCGGAAAATTGGTTCGTGAAATTAAACTTCCTGCTGTTGG
This sequence comes from Flavobacterium ustbae, assembly GCF_003946915.1. Classification (GTDB taxonomy): domain Bacteria; phylum Bacteroidota; class Bacteroidia; order Flavobacteriales; family Flavobacteriaceae; genus Flavobacterium; species Flavobacterium ustbae. Next base: position 854,915 of record NZ_RPOC01000001.1, on the reverse strand, counting down.
AACTGCAAGCGGATTCAGCGGTAAAAAAGATGAGAAGATTTTATATTACAGCTTTACCAATTATACAACTCCAGGAAGCATCTATTCTTTGGAACCAAAAACGGGTAAATCTGAAGTGTATCAAAAACCAAAAGTAGATTTCAAAAGCGAAGATTACGAGTCTAAACAGGTTTTCTATACATCAAAAGACGGTACCAAAGTTCCCATGATTATTACGTATAAAAAAGGAACAAAATTAGATGGTAAAAACCCAACGATTCTTTACGGTTACGGCGGATTCAATATTAGTTTAACACCAAGTTTCAGCATTGCTAATGCAGTTTGGATGGAAAACGGTGGCGTTTATGCTGTTGCTAACTTAAGAGGTGGCGGTGAGTACGGAAAAAAATGGCACGATGCCGGAACGAAATTGCAAAAACAAAATGTATTTGATGATTTTATCGCTGCCGCGGAATATCTAATTGCGCAAAAATATACCTCATCTGATTATTTAGCTATTCGTGGAGGATCGAACGGTGGTTTATTAGTTGGTGCAACAATGACTCAGCGCCCTGATTTAATGAAAGTGGCTTTGCCAGCAGTTGGAGTTATGGATATGCTTCGTTATAATGCTTTTACAGCGGGCGCAGGATGGGCTTTTGATTATGGAACTGCTCAGGACAACAAAGAAATGTTTGAATATTTAAAAGGGTATTCTCCTGTTCATAACGTAAAAAAAGGAACACAATATCCAGCAACAATGGTTACAACTGGTGATCATGATGATCGTGTAGTTCCGGCACACAGTTTTAAATTTGCTTCTGAACTGCAGGAAAAACAGGCGGGAGATAATCCGGTTTTAATTAGAATTGATGTTAAAGCTGGACACGGAGCAGGAAAATCTGTTGCGGCTACAATTCAAGAAAATGTAGATATTCAAGCGTTTACGCTATACAATATGGGTTTTAAAGCTTTGCCTTCTAAGTAAGACTTTAAGCTTATTTTTTTTAGCCACGAATTCACGAATTTATTTTGTGAATTTTGTGGCTGTTTTTTTGCCACGACCCGAGCGATAACGAATAGGCGAAGCAATTGCACTAATTGCGCAAAATTTTGATAGCCACGAATTCACGAATTGTTTTTTCCTCAGTTTAAAAATAGAAAGTTTTGCGATGAATTGCCCGAATTTCTGTTAAGGATTCATCTATGAAAACCCTTAATCTATGGTAATAAAAAATCAGCTTAATCTGCAAAATCTGCGTGAAACAAATACATCCAAAGTTTAATCCTTTTAATCTTTTTAATCTGTGGCAAAAAAATTAGTGCAATTGCTTCGCCTATTCGCTATCGCTCGGGTCGTGGCATACACTTTTATACGTAGTCTGAATGAAAAAATAATTCGTGAATTCGTGGCTAACCTTTTTAAATAAACTTTAAATTTGAGAAACTTAAAACTTAAACCATGAAAATTATAAAATGGGGAATCATTGGCTGCGGAAATGTAACCGAAGTTAAAAGCGGACCTGCTTTTCAAAAAGCTCCAAATTCTGCTTTGGTTGCCGTAATGCGTAGAGATGCTGCCCTTGCAGAAGATTACGCCAAACGCCACAATGTTCCGAAATGGTATTCGAATGCTGAAGATCTAATTAACGATCCAGAAGTTGATGCCGTTTATATTGCTACTCCTCCATCTTCTCACAAAGAATATACGATTTTATGCGCCAAAGCCAGAAAACCAGTTTATGTAGAAAAACCAATGGCGCTGACTTTTGAAGAATGCAACGAAATGATCAGTGCCTGCAAAGAGCATAATGTTCCATTGTTTGTAGCTTATTACAGAAGAGCACTTCCTCGTTTTTTAAAAATTAAGGAAATTATCGATCAAGGAAAATTAGGCAATATCAGACATGTTAATTGTGTTTTATTCCATCCTTTTGAAGAACGTTACGATGACGAAATCAATCTTCCGTGGACGGTTTTACCACATATTTCTGGAGGAGGAATTTTTGTTGATTTAGCCTGTCACACTTTAGATTTCTTAGATTTTGTTTTAGGTCCAATAAAATCGGTTCGCGGACATGCGACTTCTCAATTAATGGCTTATCCCGCCGAAGATGCTGTTTCAATGTCTTTCTTGTTCGAAAATGGAATTCACGGTTCGGGTATCTGGAATTTTGCAAGTTTTGAACGTTATGACAATACCGAAATTGTGGGCGATAAAGGAAAAATCTCGTTCTCTACTTTTGGTAATGATCCTATTCATATTCAATATGCAGAGGGAGAAAAGGAAACTATTACAATAGAAAATCCGCTTCATATTCAGCAACCGTTTATCGAGACTGTTATCGCTGAACTTTTAGGCAATGAAGGCGCTTCTCCATCAAAAGGAAAGACTGGTGCCAGAACAACTTGGGTTATCGATCAGGTTTTGAAGGAGTTTAGAGAAGCTTCAAAATAATAATTTTACATCATTTTTGTCATCCCGAGGAACGAGGGATCTCCGCAAGAAACTCCTCAAACTAAATCGCCTATCTATGTAGAGCTACTTACGGAGATCCCTCGTTCCTTGGGATGACAAGCAACTCGTGAAAAAACTATTAAACCAAAAAAGAGGATATTCTTTCGAATATCCTCTTTTTTAAAAAACTAAAAATTTCTATAAAATTATAGGCTGTATTTGATACCTAAAGTTAAACCTAAACCAGAAATTCCAACATAAGAACTTAACTCATCCATTGGTCTTGAAGCATCTACACCATTTGGATTTGTTTGAGCATTATTAGAATTTGTATTTAAACCATCTCTGTAATTAGTGTGAATTTGTGCAGTTGTTCTAGTTGCCAAAGCATCTTGTCCATTAACCGTAAACTCAGTAGTTTCTTTTGTTTTTCCGTGCACTGTAAAATTTCTATATTCCAATTCAGCAAAAGCAGAAAGATGACTCGTCAATTTGTACGTTGTACCAACAGCAGCTGTAAATCCGATAGTTGGGTTTGGTTTCACTTTGTCAACACTATGAACGTTTCCAAAAACTGGCTGTCCTGTTCCAGGATTAACTCCAACTGGAGCAACAGCATCTGTTTTAATTTCTAAGTCTCCGTGAATTGGAACTAAAATACCAACTTTAGTATACGGTTCAAATCCTTTAGCTTCACCTAAAAACATTACAATTGCAGGAGCTAAATCAAAAGCTGTAATTTGACCAACTGATTTAAAATTATAAATTCCAGTTGTTGCAGAAGTTGGGATATATGGTTGGTCTGAAGTTGTCTGAGCCATTTTTTTGTCATTACTGTTATAGTAATTAATCCCTAACTCAACTCCTAAACGTGTTGAAAAACGGTAACCAGCAGTAATACCAGTTCTGAAACCTTGACCGAAAGATCCAGTAATACTTTCTTCAGAAACTAATTTTCCTCCTACGTAAGTTTTATTTAATGCTGGATTTCCTCCAACTGTTGGAAATTCTGTTGAAGCAGTTTGATTGAAATATGAGCCTCCTAATTTAAAATACCAGCTTTCTGGTTTTTCTGTTGTCTGCGCCACACCGGCCATTGAGCAAACTAATAATCCTAATAAAAATAGGTTCTTTTTCATAATTTTGATTTATTGATTTATACAAACTTAGAATATTTTAACAGATTCTTACAGTTTGCGAAGTTAGACTTGAAACGAAAACGTTGTAATTTTGGGCAATATTACTAAAAAACTATTATGCACGCATATTTTTAACTAAAAAAATTAACATCTGTTTAAATTTTAACTGTTAAATTTTTAGTTCAGTTTAAAATTAATCTGCATTTTCTCTAATTCCTGTAATAATTCAGTTGAAATTCTGACCTTCAAACGACGGCTTGGCATAGATAATTTGGTTACTACTTTTATCTCTTCTACCTCATTTACTTCTTGTATTTTAGTTTCAGGGCCATCCTCTTCATTTTCGCTTTCATCTTCAAAAACGGCATCTTCCGCTTCAAAATCAGTTGGAGTTTCTACCTCAACCAATTTTTTTATTTTTTCTAATTCCATGATTTCAAAAGTCACAGAATTATCACCTTTATTTTCATTGAATAAATGACTTAGCTTGTGAATAAATTCGGGATGAAGATCTTTAATATTCAGCAATACGATTAGCTTTTTAGCGAAAGCTTCTAAAATATCCTGCAATTGACGAATCTCTACAAACTGCATTCTCGGATCGGTTTTCTTTCCTGTATCGTGATTTACCCAACCGTCTTTGATCATGATTTTCAAAAAGGCAAAATTGTTCTGAATCAAGAAATGACGGAATTTCAAATACTCTTCACCAAAAATCTTAAATTCATAACTTTCGTCATAACCTTCTAAGTTGAACGCCGCCCAGCCTTTTCCATTTTTCGCTACACGATGCTGTACATTATTGATAATTCCCGCAAAATGAAGATTCTTTCCAACATATTCATTCATGCTTTTTAAGGCTTCTAAACGGGCATTGCAGAAGTATTTCATTTCAAATCTAAAGTCGTCAAGCGGATGCCCAGAAATATAAATTCCGACAACTTCTTTTTCTTTTGCCAGTTTTTCCATGGTACTCCAATCTTCACAAGGTGGCACAACTGGTTCGGCAATTTGAACTTCACTGGCTTCTCCAAACAAACTTACTTGCGATGAATTTTCGTTTTCTTGGAACTTCGATCCGTAACGCATGGCTTTTTCGTAAAATGTAATTCCGTCACCATCATCATGAAAATATTGCGCTCTCGTAGTTCCTTCAAACGAATCAAAACCTCCAGCCAATGCTAAATTCTCAATCGCTTTTTTATTCGCAGCGCGCAAATCAATTCGCTTTGCCAAATCAAAAATCGATTTATATCTTCCGTCTTTTCTGTTTGCTACAATCGTTTCTACCGCTCCAGAACCTACTCCTTTAATTGCCCCCATTCCGAAACGTACAGCATAATCATCATTTACCGTAAATTTATAGTACGATTCGTTTACGTCTGGCCCTAAAACTTGTAATCCCATACGTTTGCATTCTTCCATAAAAAACGAAACCTGTTTGATATCGTTCATATTATTCGAAAGTACCGCCGCCATATATTCTGCCGGATAATGCGCTTTTAAATACGCCGTTTGATACGCAATCCAAGCATAACAAGTCGAGTGCGATTTGTTGAAGGCGTAACTCGCAAAGGCTTCCCAGTCTTTCCAGATTTTCTCTAAGACTTTGGCATCATGACCTTTTGCAGCCGCTTGTTCGACAAACTTCGGCTTCATTTTATCCAGTACGTCTTTTTGTTTTTTACCCATCGCTTTACGCAATACGTCGGCCTCACCCTTTGTAAATCCTGCCAAAGACTGAGACAAAAGCATTACCTGCTCTTGATAAACCGTAATTCCGTAGGTTTCAGATAAATATTCTGCACAGGCATCTAAATCGTATTTGATTTCTTCGTCGCCATTTTTTCTTCGAACAAAAGAAGGAATATACTCCAAAGGTCCCGGACGATAAAGTGCATTCATGGCAATTAAATCTCCAAAAACCGTTGGCTTCAGATCTTTCATGTATTTCTGCATTCCGGGCGACTCATATTGGAAGATTCCAACCGTTTCACCTCTTTGGAACAACGCATAGGTTTCTTCATCATCGATCGGGAAAGTATCCGGATCGAGATCAATTCCTGTTCTATATTTTACCAGTTTTACGGTATCTTTTATCAGCGTAAGGGTCTTCAGACCCAAGAAGTCCATTTTCAGCAATCCGGCACTTTCTGCAACTGAGTTATCAAACTGTGTTACATACAAATCTGAATCTTTTGCAGTGGTTACGGGAACATAATTCGTAATATCCGACGGCGTAATAATTACCCCACAAGCATGAATTCCCGTATTACGCATTGAACCTTCCAGAATTTTGGCCTGCTGAATAGTTTCTCCCGCCAAATCATCTTCATTGGCGATAGCGATTAATTCTTTTACATTATCAAATTCGTCTGAACGAAGGGCTTTTTTTACCTCATCTTCGCTTTCCGAAATAAAACGTGCCAAATTCCATTTTGACGGCATCATTCCCGGAATCAATTTTGCAATTCTATCGGCTTCAAATAAAGGTAAATCCAGTACACGTGCCGTATCACGAATCGCCGATTTGGTTGCCATTTTACCATAAGTGATAATCTGTGCCACCTGTTTCTGTCCGTATTTATTGATTACATAATCCATTACACGGCCACGACCTTCATCATCAAAGTCGATATCAATATCGGGCATCGATACACGGTCAGGATTTAGGAAACGCTCAAAAAGCAAATCATACTTGATCGGGTCAATATTGGTAATTCCGAGACAGTATGCAACGGCAGAACCCGCTGCAGAACCACGTCCGGGTCCTACTGAAACGTCCATTTTTCTAGCTTCGGCGATGAAATCCTGTACAATCAAGAAATAACCCGGATATCCTGAATTCGAAATTGTTAAAAGCTCAAAATCCAAACGTTCTTGAATCGATTCTGTAATTTCGCCGTATCTTCTTTTTGCCCCTTCCATTGTAAGATGGCGTAAATAAGCATTTTCACCACGAACTCCATTGTCTTTTTCATCCTCGGGATCAACAAACTCTTCTGGAATATCAAATTTCGGAAGCAATACATCTCGGTAAAGTGAATATCCTTCTACCTTATCTATAATTTCCTGAATATTGATAATCGCTTCTGGCAAATCGGCAAAGAGTTTTTTCATCTCTTCTTGCGACTTGAAATAATATTCCTGATTCGGAAGTCCGTAACGGTAACCACGGCCACGACCAATTGGCGTTGCTTGTTTTTCACCGTCTTTTACACACAATAAAATATCGTGCGCATTGGCATCTTCCTTATTTAAATAATAGGTGTTGTTGGTTGCAATTAATTTGATATTATGTTTTTGCGAAAACTCAATCAGGGTTTTGTTGACACGATTTTCGTCTTCCTGATTGTGACGCATTACCTCAAGATAGAAATCTTCGCCAAATTGCTCCTTCCACCAAATTAAGGCTTCTTCGGCTTGGTTTTCACCAATGTTCAGGATTTTACTCGGAATTTCTCCGTATAAATTCCCAGACAAAACCATAATATCTCCTTTGTATTGTTCAACGATTTTACGGTCAATTCTCGGAACATAATAAAATCCGTCGGTGTAGGCAATTGAAGCCATTTTAGCCAAATTGTGATAACCTGCTTTATTTTTGGCCATTAAAACAACCTGATAACCGTTGTCTTTTTTTGATTTATCTAAATGATTTTCGCAGATATTAAATTCACAGCCTACGATTGGTTTTACTTCCGTTTCTGTTGGTTCTTCTCCAGCGTCAACTAAAGCTTTATTTTTGGTAGAAGCTCCTTTATTGTGATTCATAACAGCGCTCACAAAGTGAAAAGCTCCCATCATGTTTCCAGTATCGGTCATGGCAACAGCCGGCATTCCGTTTTTGGCTGTAGCCGCTACAATATTTCCAATTCCAATAGTCGATTGCAAAACCGAAAACTGTGTATGATTGTGTAAATGTGCAAATTTTGCCGCTTTAAAATCGGCTTTATCCGATTCTGAAACCACAGTTGGCGTTTCATCAACTTGTAAAGCTTTGATCTGCTCTCTAACTTTTTCTGAAGCGGCTTTTAAATTGATGTGTTTAAGACCAATTAAAGGAAATTCCTGTGGATTTCTTTCCTGAAATTCTTTAAAATATTCTTTCGGAACGTCAAGCTCTTCTTTTGTAAAAACCTCTCTTCTAACCAATTCTAAGAAACAACGCGTGGTTGCCTCAACGTCGGCAGTGGCGTTGTGCGCTTCCGCGAAAGGCTTATCGAAAAGATAACTGTGTAGTTCTGTCAAGGTAGGAAGTTTAAACTTTCCTCCACGACCTCCGGGAAGTTGTAATAATGAAGCTGTAACTTCGGTACAAGTATCTAAAACAGGCATCGAACTCATTGGAGAATCTACACCCATTCTATGGAATTCGGCTCCCATAATATTCACGTCGAAACCAAGATTCTGACCGACGATAAATTTGGTTTTGCTTAAAGCGATATTGAATTTCTCCAAAACTTCGGCCAGCGTGATTCCTTCGGCTTCTGCCAATTCGGTAGAAATTCCGTGAATACGTTCAGCATCGTACGGAATATTAAATCCGTCCGGTTTTACCAAATAATCCTGATGTTCGATAAGCTGTCCCATTTCGTCATGCAATTGCCAGGCGATTTGTATACAGCGGGGCCAGTTATCAGAATCGGTAATTGGCGCGTCCCAGCGTTTTGGTAATCCGGTTGTTTCGGTATCGAATATTAAATACATATATTTTTATGGAAATGTCAATTTTTAAAGCCCCAAATCCCAAGTCTCACACAACATAAACAACTGATTTTATGCGTGATAAAAATTAAGAATATAAAAAATGGAGAAAGTCAAATTTAGTCATTTTTTTGGCTAATTAAAACACAAAATTCTTAAAAATACATTCTTGCGAACAATTCATTATTCCTCTTAAAATTCATAAAATTTGATAAATTTTATCCTTTTGGATGTCGTAGTATTTCCTCTTTAGAAAATTACAAAAAGTTTATTTGGATTCATTATTTCTAAGCTAAAAAACATTTGAAATTCAAAATCCATCAAAATCTAAACACTGTCAATTATTACTATTTTTATTTAATTTGTTACATTTTTTCAAACAAAAACACATATTTTACACTTATTATACAATAAATTTGCAAACTATTCAAACAACAAACAAACAAAGCAAAGCAAGGATTAAAAAAGATTAAAAAACAAATTTCATCTCAAATTACACCATTAAATCTGACAATAAAAAAGCATTTTTCAATCTGTAATTTAGTTTGGGTATCGTATATAATGAAATATTGAAATTGACTGTTTTTTACCTTTTTTTAATTTTGCTTACCTATTATAATCAACAGGAAAGGCTGTAGTTATAAAATTACAATTAAAAAAAATAAAAAATGAGTAAGACATTATTTGACAAAGTATGGGATTCACACGTTGTGCGTAAAATTGAAGATGGACCAGATGTGTTTTTTATTGACCGTCATTTCATTCACGAAGTAACGAGCCCTGTTGCTTTTTTAGGATTAAAATCAAGAGGCGTTAACGTTTTATACCCAGAACGTACTTTTGCAACCGCAGACCACAATACACCGACTATAAACCAGCATTTACCTGTTGCAGATCCTTTGTCTGCAAATCAGCTTAAAGCGCTTGAAGACAATGCAACTGAATACGGAATTTCACACTGGGGATTAGGTCACCAAAAAAATGGAATTGTACACGTAGTGGGTCCTGAAAACGGAATTACTTTGCCAGGTGCTACTATTGTTTGTGGTGACTCTCATACGTCTACTCACGGTGCTTTTGGAGCTATCGCTTTTGGTATCGGAACATCTGAGGTTGAAATGGTGCTTTCTACGCAATGTATTATGCAGCCAAAGCCAAAGAAAATGCGTATCAACGTAAACGGACAACTAAGTAAAGGTGTTGGGCCAAAAGACGTTGCGCTTTACATTATTGCACAATTGACTACTTCTGGAGGAACTGGATATTTTGTTGAATATGCTGGTGATGTTTTTGAAAACATGACTATGGAAGGACGTATGACAGTTTGTAACTTAAGTATCGAAATGGGTGCTCGTGGAGGAATGATTGCTCCTGACCAAACTACTTTCGATTTCCTTGAAGGAAGACTTTACGCGCCAAAAGGTGAAGCTTGGACTAAAGCAGTTGAATATTGGAAAACACTTAAAACAGATCCGGATGCTGTTTTTGATGCCGAATTAAACATCAAAGCCTCTGATATCGAACCAATGATTACTTATGGTACTAACCCTGGAATGGGAATTGGTATCACCAAACATATTCCGAACGCTAAAGAAGTTGAAGGCGGTGAGGAAACATACAGGAAATCTTTGGCTTATATGGGCTTCAACGAAGATGATGTAATGATCGGAAAACAAATCGATTACGTTTTCTTAGGAAGCTGTACAAACGGACGTATTGAAGATTTTAGAGCTTTTGCTGAAATTGTAAAAGGAAGAAAAAAAGCAGATAATGTTACGGCTTGGTTAGTTCCGGGTTCTCACGTTGTTGAAGCGCAGATTAAAGAAGAAGGAATTTTAGATATTTTGACAGAAGCTGGTTTCGTATTACGTCAGCCTGGATGTTCTGCTTGTTTAGCCATGAACGACGATAAAGTTCCAGCTGGTAAATACGCAGTAAGTACTTCAAACAGAAACTTTGAAGGTCGTCAAGGTCCTGGTTCAAGAACGCTTTTGGCAAGTCCGATTATGGCGGCTGCGGCTGCGGTTACAGGAAAATTGACAGATCCGAGAGAATTATTTTAGATTGGAGATTTTAGATTTTAGATTGCTCACTTTGCGTAATCTTCATCTAAATTTCTTCAAATAAAAATTCATTCACATTATTAATACAAAAAGATTTCAGCGTTTAGATTTCACCCCAGAGAGGAAAATCTAAAATCTAAAATCCAAAAATCTAAAATTAAAATGGCATACGATAAATTTAATATACTTACAAGCAGCGGAGTTCCGTTGCCAATTGAGAACGTAGATACAGATCAAATAATTCCAGCTCGTTTCTTAAAAGCTACAAAACGTGAAGGTTTTGGAGATAACCTTTTTAGAGACTGGAGATATAATGGAGACGACACTCCAAAAGCAGATTTCGTTTTAAACAACCCGACTTACAGCGGAAAAATCCTTGTAGGAGGAAAAAATTTCGGTTCTGGATCTTCTAGAGAGCACGCGGCTTGGGCGGTTTACGATTACGGATTTCGTGCTGTGGTTTCTTCTTTCTTTGCAGATATCTTCAAAGGAAACTGTTTGAATATTGGTGTTTTACCAGTACAAATCAGCCCTGAGTTTTTAGCTAACATTTTCAAAGCTATCGAAGCTGATCCTAAAACAGAATTAGAAATCAATCTTCCAAACCAAACTATTACTTTGTTATCAACTGGTGAGCAAGAATCTTTTGCTATCAACGGATACAAAAAGAATAACTTAATCAATGGTTTTGACGACATTGATTACTTACAAGATATGAAAGAAGATATTAAAGCTTTCGCTGATAAACTTCCTTACTAATAGCAATATCATTCAGTCTATTAGACCCGAAAGGCTTCAAAACCTCTCGGGTCTTTCTAAATTAAACAAAAAACCTTAAGCCCTTCCAAAATAATGAATGACAACAACATTGTATTACCGAAATTTTATTCAGAAATCAAAAAAGATTCTGAAGCAATTTCGTTTTCAATGCCGTCAGATTTGCAAACGGGAAGTTTACTTCGAACATTAATCACAACCAAAAAAGACGGTCATTTTTTAGAATTAGGAACTGGAACCGGTTTATCACTTGCGTGGATGATTGAAGGAATGAATGGAAATGCTAATTTAATTTCGATAGACAATTCATCAGAATATCAAAGCATTGCAAAAAAGTATTTTCAAGAATCAAATGTTTCATTTGTTTGCGAAGATGCCGAGCAATGGATTTTAAACTATAAAGATTCAAAATTTGATTTGATTTTTGCTGATGCTTGGCCTGGAAAATATGTGGTTTTAGAAGAAACATTGAATTTATTAAACTCTGGCGGAATTTATTTAATTGACGATATGCTGCCTCAACCCAACTGGCCAAATGATCATGATAAAAACGTCGATATTCTGATTCAGGATTTAGAAAAAAGAAAAGACATTCAATTAACAAAAATGAATTGGTCAACAGGTTTGATTCTGATTACAAAAATATAATGCATAATTCAGCTTAAAGCTAACAATATAATAATGGAAAAAAGAAAAATTGAAATAATGGATACGACGCTCCGTGACGGTGAACAAACGTCTGGAGTATCATTTTCTGCTGCAGAAAAACTGACCATTGCGCAATTATTGCTGGAGGAATTAAATATTGATAGAATCGAAATTGCTTCTGCACGCGTGAGCGAAGGGGAATTTCAAGCCGTAAAAGGCATCACTTCTTGGGCTGAAGAACGTGGCTATATTGATAGAATCGAAGTGCTAACGTTTGTAGACGGCGGTGTTTCCATTGAATGGATGAAAAAAGCGGGTGCAAAAGTGCAGAATTTATTGACCAAAGGCTCAATGAATCACTTAACGCACCAATTGAAAAAAACTCCTGAACAGCATTTTGCAGAAATAGCTCAAATTATTGCTTTAGCTAAAGAGAATAATATTGAAACGAATGTTTATCTGGAAGACTGGAGCAACGGAATGAGAAATTCTCAAGATTATGTTTTTCAATTTTTAGATTTCCTTTCTACTCAGTCCGTTAAAAGAGTTTTATTGCCGGATACTTTAGGCGTTTTAATTCCGTCTCTGACTTTTGAATTTATTTCAAAAATTAAAGCAAAATATCCAAATATTCACTTTGATTTCCACGCGCATAACGATTACGATTTAAGTGTTGCCAATGTTATGGAAGCCGTAAAAGCCGGAATCAACGGGCTTCACGTTACCGTAAACGGAATGGGAGAACGTGCAGGAAATGCGCCTCTTGAAAGTACCGTAGCAGTTATAAACGATTATATACCAGAAGTACACATTGGCATTAAAGAAACTTCTTTGTATTCTGTAAGCAAACTGGTTGAAACTTTTACAGGTTATAGAATTCCTGCCAACAAACCAATTGTTGGGGATAACGTTTTTACGCAAACTGCCGGAATTCACGCCGACGGAGACAACAAAAACAATCTTTATTTTAATGATTTGCTTCCGGAACGTTTTGGGCGACAAAGAAAATATGCCCTCGGAAAAACTTCTGGGAAAGCCAATATCGAAAAGAATCTTCAGGAATTAGGTTTAAAACTAAACAACGAAGATTTGAAATTGGTTACCCAAAGAATTATCGAATTGGGCGACAAAAAAGAAACCGTTACTAAAGAAGATCTTCCGTACATTATTTCGGATGTTTTAGACAGTCATACGTACGAAGAAAAAATCACAATCAATTCTTATATGCTGGTTCATTCTAAAGGAATGCGCCCATCAACGACTTTATCTCTAAATTTAAATGGAGAAATAATAGAAGAAAATGCTCAAGGAGACGGTCAGTTTGATGCTTTTATGAATGCTTTATCTAAGATTTACAAAAGCAAAAAATTAACCCTCCCAAAATTGATTGATTACGCAGTAAGAATCCCACCCGGAAGTAGTTCTGACGCTTTATGCGAAACGATTATTACTTGGGTAAACAACGGAAAAGAATTTAAAACCCGTGGTTTAGATTCTGACCAGACTGTTGCAGCGATAATTGCAACACAGAAAATGCTTAATATAGCCTTCTAAGGTGCTAAGTCGCTATGCTACTAAGGTTCTAAGATTTGCTGGAACTTAGTATCTTAGCATCTTAGTAGCTCAGAAGCTTAAAAAATAATCGCTAAGAAACCTTAGAACCTTAGCAACTCAAACCTTAGAACCTTTTAAAAAATAAATAATGAAATTAAACATAGCCCTTTTAGCCGGTGACGGAATCGGACCAGAAGTAATCGATCAAGCCGTAAAAGTATCAGATGCTATTGCGCAAAAATTTGGACATGAAATCACTTGGAAACCAGCTTTAACTGGTGCTGCTGCAATTGATGCAGTTGGCGAGCCTTATCCAGATGCAACACACGAAGTTTGTAAAAATGCTGATGCGGTTCTTTTTGGAGCAATCGGCCACCCAAAATACGATAATGATCCTTCTGCGCCAGTAAGACCAGAGCAAGGTTTATTAAAAATGCGTAAAGCTTTAGGTTTGTTCGCAAACGTAAGACCAACTTTTACATTCCCTTCATTATTAGATAAGTCTCCATTAAAAAGAGAAAGAATCGAAGGAACGGATTTAGTTTTCTTAAGAGAATTAACTGGCGGAATCTACTTTGGTGAAAAAGGAAGAAAAGACGGTGGAGACACTGCCTTTGACAACTGCGTTTACACCAGAGCAGAAGTACAGCGTTTGGCTAAAAAAGGTTTCGAATTAGCCATGACGCGTTCTAAAAAATTATGTTGTGTAGATAAAGCAAACGTTTTGGAAACTTCACGTTTGTGGAGAGAAACAGTTCAGGCTATGGAAAAAGATTATCCGGAAGTTGAAGTAAGCTACGAATTTGTTGATGCGGTTGCGATGCGTTTAGTGCAATGGCCTAACTCTTACGACGTATTGATTACGGAAAACTTATTTGGAGATATTTTAACAGACGAAGCTTCTGTAATTTCTGGTTCAATGGGATTAATGCCTTCTGCATCTATGGGAGCTGAAGTATCTTTATTTGAGCCAATTCACGGTTCTTACCCACAAGCTACTGGATTAAACATTGCTAACCCAATGGCTACTGTTTTATCTGCTGCTATGATGTTCGAAAACTTCGGATTGATGGAAGAAGGAAAAGCAATGAGAGACGCTGTAAACAAAGCTTTAGAAGCTGGAGTAGTTACTGAAGATTTAGCAAACGGAGGAAAAGCATACGGTACTAAAGAAGTAGGTGACTGGTTAGCTGCGAATGTATAATTAGTTAATTTTTGTTTGAGGTTTCAAGTTTCAAGTTTTCCAACCTGAAACTTGAAACAAATAAAACCTGAAACAAATTTATCAAACAAAAAAAGGGATCAATAAAATTGATCCCTTTTGTATTTTAGAAAAAAAATATTAATATCCTCCTCTGTTTCCACCACGGTCATTTCCATAACCGCCACGGTTGTTTCCATAACCACCACGGTCATTTCCACCACGGTTGTTGTTGAAACTTCTTCTTTCGCCTTCTGGTTTAGGCTCAGATTTATTTACAACAATTGTACGACCTGAAACTACAGCTCCGTTCAATTCATCGATAGCTTTTTGAGCCTCGCTATCATTTGGCATTTCAACAAAACCAAATCCTTTACTTCTTCCAGTAAATTTATCAGTAATAATTTTAACAGAGTCAACTGCACCATAAGCCTCAAAAGACTCTCTTAAATCTGCTTCCTCAATACTGAATGGAAGACTTCCAACAAAAATATTCATAGATATTTATTTATAATACTTGACAAATGTAGTCTTATTTTTTTCTAATCTACTATATGTAAGTTTATTTATGTTTTTATTTGGATTTACACTTAACAATAAGTCTTATTAATTAACAGAAATTTCATTACGTGTTTCTAATGGAATTTTATAGAAGACACCTTCTGTAATACGCATTTCCTGTTTTACTGCATCAGCAGCAATATTAAAGGCCGTAAATCTGAATGTTCCCGAAATGGTATTTTCTTCCTTATTATATTCTGTAATAGTAATTTCTCCATTTCCTCTGCCTGCTCCAGTGTCAAATTCTGATTCTTGTTCTTCACTAGTATTTTTATAAATGGCTTTGGTATCATCATTAACACCCAAAATAAATGTCTTCTCGGATAGCTCAGGAAGCTGAAAATTAATTTGTTCGTAGCCTAAAGAAGCTTCGACGATAAAAACTCCGTTCGTTTCTTTTCTCACTCCATAAACTTCAGCTCTCCAAAAATCATTATCTTTTAGAGCCTGAAAAGCCGTATTATTAAATGTTGTTGTATCTGCTGTACAAGATACCAGCAAAACTAAAATTGATAAAAAGCAGAAATACTTTTTCATGTTTAAAATTGAATTTGATGCAGTTTTTTGCAAAAAGAGCTAAAAAATTTAAATTAAAAAGTCAAAAAAATGCTAAAAAAGCAACTGTTATATATTTAATCCTCTTTGAAACGTGTTTTTCATAAAAAAATTATATCTTTGCGCCCTTAATTAACAGAGGTCGAGTACCTCAAAATTTAATCATTAGATTATGTCAGTAAAAATTAGATTACAAAGACACGGTAAAAAAGGAAAACCTTTTTACTGGGTTGTAGCTGCAGATGCACGCTCAAAAAGAGATGGTAAATACTTAGAGAAAATCGGTACTTACAATCCAAACACTAACCCAGCAACTGTTGAGCTAGATCTTGACAGCGCAGTAAAATGGTTACACAATGGTGCACAACCAACTGATACTGCAAGAGCAATCCTTTCTTACAAAGGTGCTTTATTGAAACACCACCTTGATGGAGGTATCCGCAAAGGAGCTTTAACTCAAGAGCAAGCAGATGCTAAATTAGCAGCTTGGTTAGAGTCTAAAGCAGGAAAAGTTGATGCTAAAAAAGATGGTTTATCTAAAGCAAAAGCAGATGTTAAAGCTAACGCTTTAAAAGCTGAAAAAGAAGTAAACGCTAAACGTGCTAAAGCTCAGGCTGAAGCGCTTGCTGCTGCTACTGCCGTTGAAGAAGCTCCTGTAGCTGAAGAAGTTGCTGAAGTTGAAGCAACTGAAGAAGCTCCTGCTGCTGAAGAGAATAACGAAACAACTGAAGCATAATTTTACTTAGCGATAATGCGTAAAGAAGACTGTTTTTATTTAGGTAAAATCGCTAAAAAATTTAGTTTCAAAGGTGAAGTTCTGATCTATTTAGATACAGACGAACCTGAGTTATACGAAAATCTGGAATCAGTGTTTGTTGAACACAACAAACACTTGGTTCCTTTTTTTATTGAGTCAAGCTCAATGCATAAAAACGACTTTCTGAGAGTTCGTTTTGAAGATGTAAATACCGAAGAAGATGCCGATGCCTTAGTCGGAAATGGTATTTATCTTCCTTTATCTATGTTACCAAAACTTAGTGGTAACAAATTTTATTTCCACGAAGTGATTGGTTTCGAAATTGAAGACAAACGTCTAGGCGTTTTCGGAAAAATAACTTCTATAAATGATTCAACTGCTCAGCCTCTTTTTGAAGTTTTAAATGGCGAAGTTGAAATCTTAGTTCCAATGATTGACCAATTCTTGGTAAAAATCGACCGCGAAAACAAAAAGGTTGTTATGGATCTTCCAGAGGGATTGATTGAAATGTACCTTTAAATTAAATTCCAAATTTTTAAATTCCAAATTCCAACCAAAAGGAAATTCCAATATTGAAATCCCAAATTCCAATTAAAGTTTTATTATCTCAAAACATATTTGAAAGAAAAAACTTTCTTTTATTGACATTTGTTCTATATTTACAATCCCAACTTGGAATTTGGAATTTACACCATGAATAAACCATTTGACTTAGAAGAGCGCACTTTTTTATTTGCTAAAGAATGTCGAAACTACATTAAAACATTACCTAAAACAACTTCTAATATTGAAGATGGTAAACAGCTTGTAAGATCTTCTGGCTCTGTAGGTGCAAATTATATCGAAGCAAATGAAAAACTCGGTGACAAAGATTTAATCTTTCGACTAAAAATAGCTCGAAAAGAAGCTAAAGAATCTAAATTTTGGATTCGTTTATTACATGAGCTAAATCCCGAACAAAAAATTAAATCTGAATCTCTATTATTCGAAATAGAAGAATTGCGAAAAATTTTATCAGCCATAATATCCAAAACATCAAAGTAATTAATTTCTAAAATAGTATTTTTGCTGTTCAATCCTTTTCAATTGGAATTTCAACATTGGAATTTCGACCCAACATTGGAATTTGGAATTTAAAATTTGGAATTTTTATTTATGTTTCAATTCAAACAATTTTCTATCAATCAGGATAAAACCGCTATGAAAGTCGGAACCGACGGTGTTTTATTGGGCTCTTGGGCTCCAATAAATCATCATCCTTTTAGTGTTTTAGATATTGGCGCTGGAACTGGAATTATTGCTTTAATGATTGCTCAGCGTTGCGGAGCAGAACAAATAGACGCTTTAGAAATTGATGAGGATGCATACGAACAAGCGGTAGAAAATTTTGAAAATTCACCATGGGGTGATCGTTTATTTTGTTTTCATGCCGGTTTAGATGAGTTTATAGAAGAACCAGAAGACGAATATGATTTGATTGTTTCCAATCCGCCTTTTTATGCTGAAGATTATAAGACAGAAAATGAACAGCGTGATTTAGCTCGTTTTCAAGATGCAATGCCTTTTGAAGAAATTGTTGAAGCCGCCGATTTACTACTTTCTGAAAATGGTATTTTAGCAATTATTATTCCTTTCAAAGAAGAAGAAAAATTTATTGCTTTGGCAAAAGAAGCAGAATTGTATCCTATTAAAATTACACGCGTAAAAGGAACTCCGACTTCTGAAATTAAACGCAGCTTATTGGCTTTTAGCCGAAATGAAATTTCAGAAATCGAAGTTAATGAATTAGTTATCGAAATTGACAGGCATATTTATACACCTGAATATATTGAATTGACAAAGGATTTTTATTTGAAGATGTAAACTTAGTTATCCTGAAGACATACTCCTCTTTGAAATTCCATACCATTGGGTTTTTCTTCATTGTAGTAAATGTTCGATAACGTAATGCAATTTTCGTCAAATGAATTAATGATTTCACTGACAAATCGATCACCTAATCTAACATATTCCGATCCATTATTTTTTATACATACGCATTCAAATTTACAATCGCTTAGCCATTTTACAGCCCAAACAGATTGTAATTTTCCATCCATATAAGCTTCTTCTATTGAATCTTTTCTAATAATGTACTCATTTGGAAATGCCTGTGAAACAAATTTTCCCGTTTTAAACTTATTGCAGTCTGCTTTTTGTGAATACACAAAACTTCCAAAAAAACAAATACCTAATAAAAATATCTTTTTCATCGCTTTTTATCTTTTATTTTCCATTTTTTGCAAATAGAATTGCTCGGTCTAAAACTTCATCTTTCCCTTGTTGAATTCCTAAAATTGTCTGCTTTACTTCAATATCAGGAACAATCCCAATGCGTTGAATCTCTTTCTTATTGGGATAAAAAACACCATAACAAGTAAACGATGAAGTAAATCCTTTTATTAACGAAAATCTATAATTGGCACCGTCTGCTCCTCCAGTTTGAGAACCTAAAACCGTGACTTTTGGCGCCGTTTGTAAAGCCATAACATTATGTTCTGCATGACTAACCGCATTTTCATTCACTAAAACTATTACTTTCCCTTTGTAATAATCAGGGTTATTTTTTCCACATTTATCTAAGTCTGTTCTCCAAATGTAGCGTCCTGGATAGCTAAGATCAGGATCAACATATTTAACATATTCTGTAGGCTTAGCATTGAGCCAGTCCGAAATTGCATACATAACATCCTGAGGTCTTTGTCTATTATCAAAAATAACAGCATTTGTGTTATTCATTGCCGCAATTAAATTTGGAACATCTTCGGGAGTGACTTCATCATAGTTAATGTAACCAATATTTCCCTCTAGAATTTTCCATTTTTCATTGGTTGGATATTGAATTTTTAAGTCTTGGTACTTATAACGATTTATCGCTTTTTCAGCTATTTTATTATCTCTAATGAACTCGATTTGAAACGATGAAGATTCTCCATTAAAAATCGCCCAATATGCATTTTTTAGCACCGAAGGCTCATTGGATCCTTCCACATACTTTACATTTTCTTTTAAAATCTCTGCGATTGTTCTGCCTTCAACTTTTGTAATAACATCACCAATTCTTATATCGTTAATTTTGGCAAGAGAATCATTTTTTAAACCAATAACAACGGCCTTTTCATCTATTATTTTAACATCGACCGGAATAAATTTATCTCCAAAATATTCAAACATTTGAGACATATGAGTTGAAGCATGCGTATCATTTAATTTAATCGAAATTTCACGCATTGCTAAGGCAAAATCCTTTTCGGATTCTGGAATTATAAATCTTGGGAGAAATTCTATTAAGACTTTATCCCAATTTTCGTCCATTTGATATTTATATGGAAAAAAATACTCAACGTAATTCCAATATCTAAATAATGCCAAAAGACGTAGATTTTTTTCTGTCCATTTAAAGTTTGGGTATTTAACTTCATTATTAAACTGTAATGGCACTCCTCCGTCCTTTACATAATCAACATAAAATTGTTTGCCCTGAATTCTACTCTCTTCAATAAATTTTAATTTTTTAGAAAGCGATTTTGAGAATAATTCACCATTACTCATCCAAGATAAATCAAAGTTTTTATCGAAATATTGTTTTTTTACAGCTGGTTTTTCAGTTTTATAAGCTTTCACTTCTCCTAAAGAAACAATCCAATTTTCAATCACTAGTGAGAATGCTTCAGAAGTCTGTGCTTCTTCAACATTTGGCAAAATTTGAAACAATTGTTCGTCCCAGTTTTTGCTGCCGTCCGCAACATTTGGATGATAATATTTTAAGAAACCCCAGACTTTACAAGTCGCAGCTAATTTTTGGGTTTCTGTAATGGGCTTTGAAAAGATAGTTTGAAAGATTAATATAAAAACAATTAATAAAGTTTTTTTCATTTAAATAGTGGTTTTGAT
The DNA here is from genome assembly GCF_003946915.1 of Flavobacterium ustbae. GTDB lineage: Bacteria > Bacteroidota > Bacteroidia > Flavobacteriales > Flavobacteriaceae > Flavobacterium > Flavobacterium ustbae. Next base: position 834,583 of record NZ_RPOC01000001.1, on the reverse strand, counting down.
TGTTAGTAGATTTAAGGTTTAAACCTGTTCAAAAATATGCTTAAACTGATATAAAATTCGTTCTATTAAACGCAGATCTTCGGTTACAATTTCTGCACTTCCTTTCATTTCCTGCTGAAAGGCAATTTGTTTGTTATAAGATGTTTTTAATCCGTTTGGAAGTGCCACATCCAACAATAAATTCCCGTCTTTATCTGGAACAAGCGAAATATTTTTGATTTCGCCTCTTAAAACACCAAATTCTCTGTCGGGATAATTGGCCAAACGAATATGGACTCTTTGTCCAACTTTTATTTTTCCTGAATTTAAAGCCGGCGCTTTTACTTTTCCTATAAAGCTGTTTTTGGCATCGGGAATAATCGAAAAAACATTGTCACCAATATTTATGGTCTGATTTTCGTTCCAGACTTGCAGAAAAGTAACCTTTCCGCTAATCGACGATTTTAAGGCATATGCCAGTTCCCAGTCTCGTATAACTTTTTTTAACTGATAAAAAGACTGCGAAACACTGCGCCCCAGATTAACCTCTTCTCTGGTGCTGTTTATCTGAGAATTCTGGCTTGATTTTGTATTATCAATAAGCGAAGACCTCAATTGGGAAATTGACGACAATAGACTTCTATAATTCTTTTGTGCTTGAAGAAAATTCAGTTTTTTGGCTTCGATTTCTTGAGCTGAAATAATTCCTTTATTAAACAAAATTTCAAAACGGGCAACTTCATTTTTTTGAAGCTCCAATTCGCGCTCGTTAATCACTTTCTGCTGCTGCAGAATTTCCAATCTTTCGGTAATCTGAATTTTTTCTGACCTCTGCGCTCTGCTTTCTATCTCAAATGGATGAAGATTTTGATTTAACTCCTGCGCTTGATAATCTTTCTGAAATACGGCAAATGCACTTTCGATTTCGCCCAATTGCTTGTTTTTTAATAATTCGAAAGGAAATTCTTTTTTAGAATTATTTATATCGTATTTATCTACAATATCTTTCAGCAGAAAAACATCTTTGTAGTTGGCTGTATTTTCGATAATTGCCAATGTGCTGTTTTTGGCAACCAGCGTTTTATTTTTAACTAAAATAGCTTCAATACGTCCAGAAGATTTTGATACAATTTTCTCTGGCGGAATATTAGTGGTAATTGTAATTTCTGTTCTTACAACATCTGGGTATTTAACAAACCACGAAACAAAAAACAGCATGATGATGATAGCAAATATCAAAACTGTTCCCCATCTTATCATCCAATGTGGCACTTTGGTCAGGATATCCTGAACTTCTTCGCTTCTTAATTCAAATGTATCTTCGTTCATGATTAATTTCCTAATTGCAACTGATTTCTAACCAATTCAAAATAATTACCCTTTTGTTCCACCAATGCCGAATGGCTTCCTATTTCGATGATTTTTCCTTTGTCTAAAACCACAATCTGATCTGCATTCATAACTGTGCTTAATCGGTGCGCGATGACGACTACCGTTTTGTCTTTGAAAAAGATATCGAGTTTTTTCATAATTTCCTTTTCATTATTAGCGTCCAATGCAGAAGTTGCTTCATCAAAAAACAGAACTTCAGGGTTTTTATAAACTGCCCTTGCAATCAATAAACGCTGTTTCTGTCCGGTACTCATTCCTAATCCTTCTGCGCCTATTTTGGTATTAAAACCTAAGGGCAATTCGCTAATATATTCTTTAATATTGGCCACATCTGCCGCATAGAGCAGTTTTTCTTTATCAATTCTATCGACTCCTATAGCAATATTATTGGCTATAGTATCGCTAAAAATAAAACCTTCCTGCATTACGGCACCAATATTGGATCTCCAAGCGCTTTGCGATATATTTTTAAGCTGCGAATTTCCGATAAGAACTTCTCCTTTTTCTGGTTCATAAAACTTGAGAAGCAGTTTCATTAAAGTTGTTTTGCCGCTTCCGCTAACGCCTACTATAGCGGTTACTTTATTGCACGGAATTATCAGACTTAAATTATCTAAAACAGGAGCATCTGAACCCAAATATCGAAAAGAAAGATTTTTAATTTCGATATCGACATCGTGCGGAACTTCGTTTGTCTGGTTAATTTCCTGCTGCAACTCATCTTCTTTTTCATGAATTTCGGATAATCTTGCCAGCGAAATTTTAGCATCCTGCAATTCTCTTACAAATTCAATTATTTGTGTAATAGGACCATTTAGAGTTCCCACAATTGAACTTATGGCAAGCATCATTCCTAACGTTATTGAACCATCAATGACCAACTTGGCTGACAGAAAGATGATAAATATGTTTTTTAGTTCATTAATAATGGAAGAACCTATTGTCTGGGTCTGCTCCAAAACGAGTCCTTTAATTGAAACTCTAAAAAGCCTCGCCTGAACGTACTCCCACCCCCAACGCTTTTGTTTTTCGGCATTATGAAGCTTAATTTCCTGCATTCCATTTATGAGTTCCATTACTTTGCTTTGTTCGTTGGAAACTTCAGCAAATCGCTTATAATCTAGCGCTTCCCTCCTTTTCAAGAACAGTACAATCCATGCAAAATAAAGCACGCTTCCCGCAAAAAAAACTAAAAATATCTGTAGGTTGAAATAGGCCAAAACAGCGCCCATGACAAACATATTTATTACAGAAAAAAGCACATTCAGTGATGATGTGGTCAATATTTTCTCGATGCGTCGATGATCATTTATTCGCTGCATAATATCTCCCGTCATTCTTACATCAAAAAAGGAAATAGGCAGATTCATCAATTTGATAAAGAAATCTGAAATAAGAGAAATGTTGATTCGCGTAGATAAATGCAGTAGGATCCAGCTTCTAATGAGTTCTAAGCCTGTTCTTCCTGCAAAAACAAAAAGCATGGCGAAGAGAATTAAATAAATAAAATGGATGTTCTGATTTTGGATTCCGACATCAACAATACTTTGTGTTAGAAACGGAAAAATTAGGCTCAATAAACTACTTGCAAAAAGTCCTATTGCAAGTTGAATAAGAAATGATTTGTATTGAAAAAGATACTGGAAAAGAAAACGGAATCCTAATCCTGAATTTTCTTCCTTATCAAAATCAGACTGGAAAAATTTAGGAGTTGCTTCGATCAACAGTGCAATTCCTTCCTTTGTTTGATCGTCTGCATTATTGCCGATCCAAAACTTAACAAACTCTTCTTTACTGTATTTTAAAAGACCAAAAGCGGGATCAGAAATATAATATTTTCCTTTTTTTATTTTATAAAGCACCACATAATGGTCTTTATTCCAATGAAGAATACAGGGCAGAGGAGCTTCTTCAATTCTTTTTACAGACAGCTTTACGCCTAATGTTCGAAATCCTATTTTCTCGGCAGCATCACTCAAAAAAAGCAGATTACTTCCTTCACGAGTTGTTTCGCTAAAATCTCTCAACTCCTGAATATGAATTGTTTTTCCGTAATATTTAGCAATAATTTTTAAACATGTCGGTCCACAATCTTTATGGTCTGCTTGTCTGTAATGTGCGAATTTTTTCAATGTTATTTTGATTTATTCAAGACCAATGTAAGAAAAAATATTCTTGCTAATCTAAAAAAAACAGAGAAGACATAAGTCTTCTCTGTTTAAGTATTTAAAAACAAGTTTTAGCAACACAATTTCTTTAGGACATGGCCGCGGTTACCCTAACCAAATAAAATCAACACAGCGGCCAACTCCTAAGAATCTCAGTACCAATCATCAATACTGAGAATATGCTCAATGTTCCACGATCGAGCGCCTATACATTCAAAAAAAACATGACTAAATTCTAAATAAGGCTATATTGTATTACTTTTAAAAAAGTTAAAAATTAACAACAAAGACGGCTTGTGTCACAAATACCCGATGATGTATTTAGCGGACAAGTTTCGCCTGGTGGTATTAAAATGCATCCGGCCTGCAAAGCGTAAACCCAACATTCTGGAATTCCTCCTTTTATGGTTTTCTGCTCCCTCTTATTAATGTACTGAGCACCTTCAAGGTTTAAAATTTTCTTTAACATAATTAATACCATTTTTTAGCAACATATTTTCTGTTGCTTTTTTAAACATGAAAATTAACAAGCATAATATTTATCGACAGTCGCATCATTGCAATTAAATTCTTGCCCATAATCACTGGCTAAAATATTTTTTTGCTCTTTTTTTGTCAGCTTTCTTGTCTCTTTGCTTTTTAAAATTTTTTCTAACATAATCCAGTTATTTAATTTTTTGAGTTTAAGCCTCAAATCCCTCATAACTTGATGCTTAAAAATTTCCTTTTAGCAGCTTCCGACATAATTATTTGGAATGCAGTTCCAGTATGCTGGCACAGTTCCAAATTCTGTACATCTTTTAGCTTTAAATCCGTCTTCACAAATAGGAGCATTCTCTCCGTTTATTGTTTTCAGCTCACTTGCAGTCAATTCTACTGCTCCTTTCAATTTTAAAATACTTTTTAACATAATTGCAGGTTTTAAATTGGGGGTCACAATTTTTATTTTAAGAGTCGCAACTTCTTATGCTGTTTTTTCCAAAACTTGAACTTCTTCTACAAAATCATTTAAGAAATATTTCAATTCATTCAGCTCATATTCATTTGGAAATAGTCTTTCGTTTACAATTTTAATTGGCGTGTAATTAAAATTATTGATAGAACACCAGTCATATTGTTTCTGAATTTCCTGATTTATCATCATGCTAACAGAATCAACATTCCATTTTTTAAGCCATTTTTTGTGCACCATTCTTTTGATATACCAATCAGAAATTGCTTCAACCGTTTTTCCTGGTGTTGTTCTGTTAATCGTTAAAAGCCTTTCGACAACTGCTTTGTATGGATTGTCGTTGTTTTCTGGATTAATATTAAACAGAACATTCAAATATATTTTATCTGGAAACTTTAATACTAAATCAAAAGCTTCTTGAAAAGTTTTATAGCAATGTCCACAACTTGGACTTAGAATTACAGAAAGTTTAACGCCTGCATTTTTATTTCCAAAGGTTAAACCTCTTAAATCTTCAAATCCTTTTGTATATTTTACTTTTTTAGATAAGAAGTTTAATAGCGAATAATTTCTTTTGAATTTCTTAAGTTCTTTTAGAGAGTTTTCATTATCAAGCATTTTTCTAATCATTACCTTAACTGTCGCCCAGATTGGTATTAAAAGCAATAAAGAAAATAGGTATGGAAAAACAGCATTAAAACTGAAACTCAATGTAAAAAGATCTGAAGAAAACCAAACAATGCTCTGAACCAATATTAAAAATGATACGGCTAAGCACATGATGCACCATTTTTGAATCTCAAATTTTTGAATCCAAATCGAACAAACTACTATCGGAATAGCGAGCAGACTTAAAAATCCAACAAAAATAGCCGAACTTAAAGGCTGAACCAATATGGCAATAATACTTGAGCTAAAGAAAAGCAATGGCAAATCTGAAAAACTCAACCATCTATTTGCAATATCGTCATTGAAACTTATTACAGAATGACAAGAAGAATTTGAACTTAAATTACAGAATTTTGAAATTACTGTATTTTTAACTCCCCATTTTTCCTGAACAATAAATATGCTAACAATTAATCCAAGAATAGATGTCAACAAGAATGAAGCGCTAAATTCGTCAAAACGATTATAGAATAAAGACAATCCTACTACAAGAACAAGAGGTAGAAAATATTTTAACCAATTGTATTCTATTTTTAGATTTTCTCTTGCTACTACGTTGTTTGGCTCAATGGCAACAATAACACCATTCCAGTCTAAAAGAAATTTATCGTATGATAGTTTTTGAGTTCCTTTTTTTGTGGTTGTAATTCTTACTCCGCTTTTAATCTTTTCGACTAATATTAATTCGCCTTTAAAATACGCCAAAAAATTAGAAGGCAAATCTTCGATTTGTTCTTTCGAAACTCTTACAGCTGCGTTCTCTACAGAAAGCAAATCAAACGAATCTGTAATAGCAAATAAACTCGGATAATTTGGATGAGACAAAAACAGATCCTTGAACTCATTTTTTATTTCTGAGTAGCGATTGATTTGCAGAAATTTTTGAACCAATTTTAACATCGTTTTTGATCGTTTTTAAATCATAATTACACTGCAAAGATTGGGGTTTTTATTGATAAAAATCGCATATAGACATACATTTTATTAATTATACCACATACAATTTATAAATTATACCAAGTATAGTACTCAATACAACTCACTGTTTTTCAATTATTTAAATGTTATTTTTTTTATTAAAAAGGTCAGAAAGTCCATTTTCGATTAACGGTTTTCCTTTTTATCTAGTTTTGGATAAGTAATAATTCAAACATTCAAAAACATGAAAAATAGATGACTAAAAGCCGATGATTTTACAAGAAAAAATCATTAAATGCGACAGTAAAAAAAGGCTTATTAAGGTCAAAAAACTGCCCCTGAAAAGCACCAAAAAAACTTCCAAAAAATAAAGAAGCAGTACAATTTAAAAACAAAATCAGCTTACAAAAAAACCTTTTGTACTTCTTCTAAAAACCAAAAAAAATTTACATAAACCAATTTTAAGCATCATTTTTTGTTGCGCTAATTAAGGTTGTCAAAAATATTTATGAAAGATTTATAGTACTAATTTTCAATATAAAAGATAGAAAAAATGAACAAATCTAAGTTGACATTAAAAGATTTTCAATTAGAAATAATTTCTAAAAAACAGCAAAAAACAATTACAGGTGGAGATATGCCACCGACTGATCCTGTTGATCCAGGAAAAGTAGGCGGCGGTGGAAATACTTAATAGTAGAAAGATATAGACAAGTAAAATTTAAAAATAAAAAAAAATAAAGTCATGAAAAATTCAGAATTAACATTAAAAGATTTTCAATTAGATACAATTTCTAAAAAACAGCAAAAAACAATTACAGGTGGAGATGCGCCACCGACTGATCCAGTTGATCCAGGAAAAGTAGGCGGCGGTGGAAATACTTAATAGTTAGAAAGATATAGACAATTAAATTTTAAAAATAAATCCAAAAAATTATAGTCATGAAAAACTCAGAATTAACATTAAAAGATTTTCAATTAGATACAATATCTAGAAAAGAGCTGAAAACAATTACTGGAGGAGATGAAGAACCAATTGATCCAAAAAACGATCCAAGTAAAGTGGGTGGCGGTGGAAACACATAAAAAGGTAGAAATATTATGCTTACTAAATATTATTCGCAAACTGAGCTGGAGACACTCCAGTTCTTTTGCGAAATGATTTTGCAAAAGAGACTGCATTTTTAAAACCTACGCTCTCTGCAATTGCCTGCGTAGAATATTTACGATATAAATGATTGGTAATCATTTGATTAATTACATAATTAATTTTCAGTTCATTAGAATATTCGCTAAAAGATTTCCCAAATCTTTTATTCACGACATAAGACAAATAAGTTGTATTGGTTTTTATTTTTTTAGCAGCGTAAGAAAGTGTAAAATCGGCATTTAAGTATTCTAGTTTTTCTTCTAAAAGAAGTAATTTTTCTACAATTTTATTTTCTTTAGCCTCATCAATACTTAAGTTTGCATTTTCTTTCTTCAGAACAACATCTTCATTTTCAGGAACCTCAACAATTATTTCTTCTCCCGTAGAAACTTTCTCTATTTCTGTTTTTTCAATTTCTTTTCTTTCCAGATTCGCTTTAAACTCTTCAATTAAAGCATTCATTTTCTTCTGGGCTTTATTTTTATCTCTAATATTTTTGATGAGAAAAAATACAATTCCGATTACCAGAATTACATAAAATATTTTCAACGCTTTATTCCAAAAGACCTCATATTTAAACTTCTCCTGGACATCAAACATTTCTTCACTAAGATCTGCTGTACCTAGCTTATAGTTAACGTCTAAAGTTTCTTCTCTAAGATTTCCTTCATATTTCTCATATGAATCTAAGTATAGCTTAGAGTGTTTATAAGCCAGCTCAGGCTCATTTTTAATACTGTAAATTTTAGCCTGTATATAATTAGATTTAAAGAAATTATTATCAATCCTTTTGTTTTTTAAGCTAATAGAATCTACCTTCTTTAAAAATATAAGCGCTTTATCATATTTTTTAATAGAGTAATAGAGGTCTCCTAAATTATAGCTAGCAACTTGAAATACAGATTCATTATTGGTCTGTTTTGCATAAAAGGTGATATCGTAATAAATTTTTTCGGCATTGGCATAATCCTTTTTAAATAAATAAATATTCCCCAAACTAAGTTTAGCTGTAGTTTTATTGTCAATAAATTTATCCGAATACGCTATACTTTTCTTATAATAGTATTCGGCAGAATCTAACAAATAGGTCTTTTCTCTATTTTTATTATAATAACCTTCATAACAATTTCCTAAATTGGTATAGGTATTACTTTTAGCATTTTGAAATTGCTCTTTTTCATATAACCCTTCATTCTTATCTAGAAACGCATCGTTTTGTCTTAAGATTTTTATGGATAACTGATAATTGCCTACACTCTCATTTAGCAAAGCAATATTTGCTTTGAATTTTATTACTTGAACAACATCATTTATTTTAGAAGAAAATTTGACGCCTTCCTGATAACTGCTGAGCGCTTTACCATAATTAGATCTTTTCCAATAAGTAAGTCCTCGATAATTGCATAAATACGCGTGTAGTTTTGTTTTCTCATTAGACTCTTGAATCTTATTCAAATGCTTCACAGATTCTTTATACATTTTTTCGGACTTATCTGCATTTCCTTTTAATTGATACAAATAAGAACCTGCTCCATAAGCAAAAGCAATATGAATCTCATTTTTAGACTTAAGCATCTGATCGACATAAGTCAAACCTTCATCATAATTTCCGTTTGCGCTAAAACGGATATTATTCTGTAATTCTAAGTACTTTTCTTCTGTAAGCTCCCCATTCGTCTGTGCGACTCCATTGGCAAGCGTAAGTAGTAAAAAGAAAAAAGAGATGATCAGCCTCATTAAAGTTTGTTTTTGGAATTCAAAAATAGTCTATAAATTATCAATAAACTACAATTAATTTGCCAAATTCCTAATAATTTTATTTTTCACATATATAAATATAACAATTTAACCGATATTTGTTATATTTTTATTGTGTAACTTTGCTTTGATAAAATTAAACAACATGAAACCAGACCTATTTCAATCTCCAGATTACTATAACTTAGATGATTTGTTAACAGACGAACATAAATTGGTTCGTGAATCTGCTCGTTCGTGGGTTAAGAGAGAAGTTTCTCCTATTATAGAAGAATATGCTCAAAAAGCTGAATTTCCGAAACAAATTATAAAAGGTCTTGGCGAAATTGGCGGTTTTGGTCCTTATATTCCAGTAGAATACGGAGGAGCAGGATTGGATCAAATCTCGTACGGACTAATTATGCAGGAAATTGAAAGAGGCGATTCTGGAGTAAGATCTACCTCATCTGTACAATCTTCTTTGGTAATGTATCCTATCTGGAAATACGGAAACGAAGAACAACGAATGAAATATCTCCCAAAATTGGCTACAGGAGAATTTATCGGCTGCTTTGGCTTAACAGAACCGGATCACGGTTCAGATCCAGGAAGCATGATTACCAATTTTAAAGATATGGGTGATCATTACCTTTTAAATGGAGCTAAAATGTGGATTTCAAATGCGCCTTTTGCTGATATTGCCATCGTTTGGGCCAAAAATGAAGAAGGAAGAATTCATGGCTTAATTGTAGAGCGTGGCATGGAAGGATTTTCAACTCCAGAAACACATAATAAATGGTCGCTTCGCGCCTCTGCTACAGGAGAATTAATTTTTGACAATGTAAAAGTGCCAAAAGAAAACCTTCTGCCAAATAAATCTGGTTTAGGCGCTCCGCTTGGCTGTTTAGATTCTGCTCGTTACGGGATTGCTTGGGGAGCAATTGGAGCGGCAATGGATTGTTATGACACTGCTTTAAGATACGCAAAAGAAAGAATTCAATTCGGAAAACCAATTGGAGGCACGCAATTGCAACAAAAAAAATTAGCCGAAATGATTACTGAAATCACAAAAGCACAATTATTAACTTGGCGTTTGGGAGTTCTACGCAATGAAGGAAAAGCAACAACGGCGCAGATTTCTATGGCAAAACGTAACAATGTCAACATGGCAATTAACATTGCTCGTGAAGCCAGACAAATGCTCGGAGGTATGGGGATTACTGGCGAATACTCTATTATGCGCCACATGATGAACTTGGAAAGTGTTATTACTTATGAAGGAACTCACGACATACACTTACTGATTACCGGAATGGATGTAACTGGAATTCCAGCATTTAAATAATAGCCAACTATTAAATTATATACAAATTCAATATTAAAAAGCTTCTTCTAACCGAGAAGCTTTTTATCTTTGCATCAAAATTTCCAAAAATGAATATCGAAACGATAAACAAAAGCATACAACCACAAAAAGACCAACTATTAAACCATTCCTTATATAATAAGATTCAAAACATAGATGACTTACACAGCTTTTTAGAAACTCACGTTTTTGCTGTTTGGGATTTTATGTCACTATTAAAAGCTTTACAAGCCAAACTTACCTGCACGACAACGCCTTGGTTTGCTACTAAAAACCCAGAAACACGTTATTTAATAAACGAAATTGTTCTTGCCGAAGAAACCGACTTAACGCTAGACGGAAGAAGACAGAGCCATTACGAAATGTATCTGGAAGCAATGGAAGCTTGCGGTGCCGATACAACTGGAGTTTTAAGTTTTTTATCAGAAGTACATTCGCTTCAAAATATATTTGTTGCCATCAAACAAAGTTCATTGCATCCAAATGTAAAGTCTTTTCTTGATTTTACTTTTAGAGTTATCGAAGAAGGAAAACCACACGAAATTGCTGCAGCATTTACCTTCGGGAGAGAAGATTTGATTCCGAGTATGTTTACGCAGATTTTGAAAAATTTCCAGAAAAACCTTCCCGATACAGATCTAACAAAATTACTTTACTATTTTGAAAGACATATCGAACTAGATGCCGACGAACACGGACCGATGGCCATGCAGATGATTACAGAATTATGTGAAGAAGATGCTCAAAAATGGAAAGAAGTTGAAGAAGTTTCTATTCTTGCCTTAGAAAGACGCATCGCACTTTGGAATGCCATCGAAGAAGAAATCGTAATGAAGGCAGAAATGGTATAAAATCCAAACCCACATATTTAACGTAACTATTTGTTTAAAGCGAATGCAAAAATCTAATTTAAACAGATTATGAAACCACATTTTAAACAAATAGTTACCGTTATACTTTCAGTATTTCTTTTAAGCTGCAGTTCAGACGAAACTGCTGATGCGCCACCTCCACCTCCACCAATTGTAACTCCTCCAACAAAGCCTGAACCGCCAATTGCAAGTACCGTAAAGTATTTGGCTTTAGGCGATAGTTACACCATTGGTCAGAGCGTTTGTGAAACTTGCCGTTTTCCAGAACAGCTCAAAACCAGTTTAAACGCCATGTATTCTAGTTCTGTCTCGCTCAAAATAATTGCGACAACAGGTTGGACAACATCCAATTTAATTTCGGCAATCAATTCTCAAAATCCAGAATCAAATTATGATTTAGTGACACTCTTAATTGGTGTGAACAATCAATACCAGCACAGAAGTTTTTCTGTTTACGAAAAAGAGTTTCCAGAATTGGTCAATAAAGCGATAATGCTGGCCAAAGGTGACAAAAAAAATGTTGTTGTCATTTCTATTCCAGACTACGCTTATACTCCGTACGGTCAGGCTCTTGCAGGAGATCAAAGCAACAAAATCTCAGCAGAAATTACACAATACAATAATTTTGCAGAGAACTACTGCAACACCAATCAAATTGCTTTTGTTTCCATTACTGAAATTACTCGCGAAGGTCTTAACAATCCAAGTTTAGTTGCCTCAGACGGACTTCATCCTTCACAATCAGCTTATAGAATGTTTGTAGACAAGATGATGCCGAAAGTTAAAATGGCATTGCAGGATTAATATTTTTGATTTTTAAAAACCTGTATTTATCTTTTTTAACAAATTAAAATCCGTCGCGACTAAATTTTATTGAAATTGAGAAGAGTCATCGGCTCGAATGATTTTGTAGGGACGGATTTTAATCCGTCCTTAAACGATCGGAAAATCTTTGTGAATCTCTTCAACGGATAAAAATTCGTTGCTACAATATTATTTGTTTCTACGAAACTTTATTGATTTACTTTTTAGATTTCCAAATAAACCCGTCCAATAAATAATGTGTGAACTGAGGTACCGTCAGTAATGGAACCAATAAAATCTGCCAGTTCGAAAAATCAAAACTGGTTACACTGATATTTTCGTTCCAAACAAAAAGTTCCCAAAGAAATTCTTCTGAAAAAGCGATTACAAGAAGAATTCCAATATAAATTAAAAGACCTTTATATTGTTTTAAAAAAGACAAACGGCCTAATTCTTCTTCCGATTTTCCATCGATTTCTTTAAAATAAATCAAAGCCATGTATGGAATTCCGTGCGAAACGACATTCAATAAAGTGAAAATCAAGTCATCATTATAATAAATAATTCCGAAGTACCAAGAAAGTGCTGTTCCTAGAATAATACAGTTCTTCGGAATATTGAAAAATTGATTCTGAATTGATTTTATAGCAGTATAAATTACATACAAAACCATAATTGCAGCATAAATCCAAAACAGGATTTCTGGCAGTTTTTCGTTTTCAAACCTAAAAAATTCATTTTCCACAAACCAGTTGAACTTTCGCTTAGACGAAAAAAACCAATACAACATCGGATATCCCGTTGAAGCATAAATGGCTAGATTATCAATCCAAATTGAGATTTGGGTTTTAGCTTCTTTTCTGGCGTACAATCTCATAAATCCGTATTGCTGTCTGATGAAATGAAAAACCGCCACATAAGCCAAAAATGACCAAAAGACTAAGCTCCCGAACGAGAAAAGCACGATTCCTATAACAAAACAAATAAGAGGCAGCAAAACCAATCGCCGTTTCTGTTTCTGAAATTCATCGGCAACAAAATAAGTTTTAAATAAAGTGGCATAAACGTGCGCTACGTCTATAAAAACAATCAGAAAAAGCCAAGTATAAAAAGAATAATCCGTTTCAATTTCAGTAATATAATCCTGAAAAATAAAAATTATCGCCAGCACAAAAAAAGATGGTCCGATAATAAAAGTCAGATCTGTTTTGGCTTTATGAATCCAAGGTTGTGTCATCTAATAATTCGTTTACTGCATTAATCCCTTGATGGAAAGCTTCTTCAAAAATCGAAATTCCAGACAAATCGCTGTGAGCAAAATATATCTTTTTCTGAATGTTTTGTTTAGCCTGTTTCTTCGCTTCACCAAAAATAAATCCTGGAGCAGGCGAAATCATTCCGTGTCCCAGAAGAAAAACTTCTATCTCTTCTGTACATTCTTCAATATCGGGATGCGCAATTTTTAAATCGTTCAAAACAAACTGTTTCCAATATTCTTTGTCTTTTTTATAAAGCTCTTTTCTGGTCTTCTTTAAATCGGCCGAAGAAAAACTGTAATAATACGTAATGACTTTTTTGTCCTGAACTTGATTCAAAGTCTGATGCTGATCGTAAACATATCCCAAACCTTTTGCATCATAAATTACATTATCCCAAGACAGCGGAAAACTGCCATTATCTGATAAATCATTGACAACTAAAGTCGCCAAAAGCCATGGTGTATACTGAAAATCTTTTGTAAAGGTTTTTCGATCTGAAATTAAATATTGATTTACAAATTGTGGAGATGCCATGATTACTTTGTCAGCAATGATTTCTACAGAAGTTTTTGTTGCGTCATCAAAAGCTTTTGCAATGACTTTTTGATTTTCAATTTTCACTTCATAAACCAAATGATTCTTCAAAGATTTATCAGTCGTATATTTTTTTAAATGGCTGGCAAGACGCGCATTTCCTTCTGGCCATGTTAAAACGCTATCGTGTTTTTCTGAAGTGCTGTCTTGCTTTCTTCCGGCAAAATAATGGATTCCTGCCCAAGCCGAAACGTATTCAATTCCTAAACCGAAATCGTCTTTACAGCAATAATCAATATAATTAAACAAAGGCTCAGAAGTAAAATGATGCTGCTTAAACCATTGTTTCATCGTGATTTTGTCTAAAGTTCTTGTCTTTTCGTCTTTTGAAGAAAGATAGATCGGAATATCAAATAAATACTTTTGGTCTTCTCCTTTTGAAGTTCTAAAAACATCCATTTGCTTGAAAAATTTCTCAAACTCCAAATCATCAGAAACTAAATTTCCGTTTTTTGGCACTACGCCTTCCTGCCAATTGTTTTTGTAAAACAAACGTTCGTCTGGAGCAAAAGTCAGCTGCAATTCATCAAAAATGGGAAATCCTTTTGAATCGTAACCCAAAATTATTTTTTCTTCTTCTAAAAAATAAAGCAATTCTTTGTCTTGAAAATTTGGTAATGGCAAATAATGCGCGCCTAAAGGATATTTAGAATATTTGTTTTGTCCATTTGAAGAATTTCCTCCCAAATGGTTTTCTAATTCTAAGATCAAAAAATCTGAAATTCCTCTTTTTTGAAATTGTCGTGCAGCACTCAAACCCGAAATTCCTCCGCCCACAATTAAATATGGAATCTGAATTTGTTTGGTCGGCTTAGGAAAATCTTTAATCCATAAACGATGTCCGAGCAAATGTTTGGTTCCAGATAAACGAATTAGCAGCACCGCAATTTTATCAGAACAAAACTGCAGAAACGGAACCGCAATTAAAGCCGCGCCAATTACTTTTATAAAGCCTCTTCTCGACTTATTGCAGTCTTCCCCACTCTTCATCAAAATAACGTACTAAAATCTGGTTGTCTAAACGATTAATTTCGATCTCATTCGAAATCATATCATTGGTAAAATAATTGAATCGGTCAAATTGATAATTGTAAAATTTCAATTTTTCTGCTTTTCGGTTTACGGTATTAAAAGTCGTTCCGAAACCGTTTATAGCAATCGTATAACCCCATTCTCCAAATGACGGAACGTATGCATGATACGCATCGACCTGTGGAAAAACCTGCATCACAGTTTTGTTAATACACCAAAAAGATTTTGGCGCAAAATAAGGCGACGTGGTCTGTATAACTGCCACCGCATCTGGTTTTAAAATGGTTTTTAAGGTCTGATAAAAATTCAGCGAATACAATTTCCCCAAACTGTAATTGGACGGATCTGGAAAATCGATTATCGCGACATCAAATTGCTCTTTACAGCTTTTTGACCAAATATAAGCGTCTGTATTTATTACAGTGACTTTTGGATTGTTAAGTGAGTTTTGATTGAAACCGGTTAATACCGTATTTGTTTTAAATAGTTTGGTCATTCCTTCATCCAAATCGACCAAAGTTACTTTTTCTACATCTTTGTATTTCAGGATTTCGCGAACTGCCAAACCATCTCCTCCTCCAAAAACCAAAACATTTTTGACGCTTTTTGCTATTGACATTGCAGGATGAACTAAGGCTTCGTGATAACGGTATTCGTCGGCCGAACTAAATTGTAAGTTATTATTCAGATAAAGCCTATAATCGCTCTTATTATGCGTTAAAACAATACGCTGATAAGGTGTCGAATTAGTATAAATAATATTTTCTCCGTACAATTTGCCTTCTGAATAGGCCAAAATATCATTCGAAAAAATAAAAACCGTCAATAACAATACGAAAGAAAAAATGGCTTTTGCTTTCAGAAAATAAACCTTTTTTAATTCTCTTTTCAATAAATAACAAAGTACAATTGCAATGCTTACATTGATCATTCCGAAGAAAAGAGAGGTTCCCATGATGCCTAATTTCGGAACCAAAACCAGCGGAAATAAAATTGAAGCCAGCAAAGCTCCAATGTAATCAAACGTAAAAACATTCGAAACGAGATCTTTAAACTCGACCCTATCTTTTAAAATATTCATTAAAAGCGGAATTTCCAATCCGACCAAAAAACCGGTTACAAAAACAAATAAATATAAAATGAATTGAAAAGACCCAACATTTTCGAACAATAGAAACAAAACTACCGAACTCATACCTCCGATAAGTCCGACCAGTATTTCGATTTCTACAAAAGTGTTGAGCAGATTTTTATGAAAAAACTTGGAAAAAAACGAGCCTATACCCATAGAAAACAGGTATACGCCAATAATAAACGAAAATTGTTTTACCGAATCGCCCAGTAAATAACTAGCCAAAGTTCCAGCAACCAACTCGTAAATAAGTCCGCAGGTGGCAATTATAAATACAGCAAAAAGTAAAAGAAATTCGAATTTGAGAAACTTTTTACCCATGAATTGCGGCATTAATAATCATGGAAATCCCAATGATAAACGCTGCCAAAACGATTGCAACAGCAACATTATTTTTTTCTACAACTTCTTTCCATGTATTTTCTGGAGTCAGTTTTTCAATAATAAAATAACCAACCAATAAAATGATGATTCCTAAAAGAGAGTAAATAATTGAATTTACTATTGGCTGAGCGTGAATTAATTCCATATTAATTGATTTTTTTATTTGTGATAAAAATGATTGTATGATGAACGGCTTCCGCTCGTTGTTGATTTATAATTTTCTGTCGTTTCGCAATCGCAGATTCGGTTTCCTGCGAGAGTAAAATACATGTAAACTCCAAAGCAGAAGCATCCAATTGCTAATGGAGCCCAGTTATAAGTAAAGAAGTCAAAAATTCTTTTCATATTAATTTATTCGTAAGTAGAGTAAGAGCTGTCTGCCCATCTCTTTTTTTCAAATTGAATTCTTAGGTAACGTACTATAAAGTAAATTACAATCATTCCGATAATGACCAGCCAAGCATTTCTGTTAGAAGGCTGATTCCATACGACACTCACCGCCATTTCGCCGTTCGAAAGATCTTCTGGAGCTTTCATTGGCGTTATTAAAAGATGGTATTTTCCGCCTTCGACTCCACAAATATTAAATTTCTCCGATTGGCTCCCTTCTGTCCAAGATTCTCCATCAGAACTGCCATAATAATATTCTATGTCTTTGTTAGCGTAAATTTCGTCGTTAGTATCTTCATTTATTAAAGCAATGTTTATGTTTGCCCAAGAATTATTTACACCTGTAGAAACCTTAATCGTCATTGGTGCCGAAGCTCCTTTTAATACAAACGACGGACTCGTTATTTCTTTATTATCAAATTCGCTGAATTTAATACTGCTATTAAAAACATTTTGCTCGACTTGATCTTTATAAATGTACCAGTTTGCAGAAATAATTAGCAAAGCAAAAAAACAGAAAATAACCGCTGTATTGGTAAGATCAAAATGAAACGGCTGAATCATGCTGGTTCCTGATTGATAAGGCAATGTTATTCTAGGAAATGCTTTTTTGATTTTATTTTTACTGATATATTCACCATGAAAAGCAGTCTGAACATTATTCATTTTTTCGATCGAAACAAGGTATGGCGGGTTTATAAATTCTGCCAAATGAATTTTCTTGTTCGGAATATGAAAATCAAAAAATCCTTTCGCATTAATTATTTCAGCATCTGAATGTTCAAATAAATTATAACTAACATCTTTATATTTTAGAATCTTAATACCTTTTTTTATATCTGCAATAGGTTCCATTTCGGTAAGCACCATCCAATGTCCATTTGAAAGCGACAAGTAAAGAAATTCTTTTTCTTTGTTCTGCAAGATAAATTCTGTCCAAGTATAATCTGGATAAACATTTTTCCTTAGAATTCCTGTCACTGTGTATTCACTTCCGTTTAAGAAGCCAGTGTCACCAATTGCCAGCGGACAATCATGAAAAGGAGCTCTATATTGCGATCTTCTTCTAAATTGTCCCGCCTCATCAACGATATAAACGCTATAACATTCAGGGCAAACAAAATTTAAAACTTCAAAACCAACCTCTAATTCGGTTTCTGTATTACAGTCGTAACAAGGAATCTTCATATCTTAACGGTTAATTTCAAAATCTTTAATAATTGCGGCATCAAAATACGTCACATAATCGGCCATTACAGCGCGCACTTTTGCTGAATTGTCCTGAAGATAATTGCACAAATAAACATCTAAAGTCAACTGATTGTATTCTGGCCAAGTGTGTATACAAATATGCGATTCTTTCAAGCAGTACGAAATCGTAAAACTATCGTTATCAAAATCGTGAACTACTGCCCCAACCTTCTCCAATTCGTATTTCTGCAAAATAGAATTGGTAACCGCCACAAAACCTTTGCTGTCTGTAAGCTTCCAGATTTGGTCGACATGTAGAGTAACCAGTTTATGCAATCCTGGCGAATAAGGAGGTAAATCCATCAAGTTATTTATATTACGCAGGAGCCAAATATATAATATTTCTGTAATAAAAAAATGCGGGAAACCGTATTTTTAAAATAACTTTTTAGGACTATGTGTTTTTAGTTTTGATATTTTTTTAAGAAGTAGAAGTTTTAGTTTTTTCAGGACTAATAAAATTTTAAAAACAAAAAATCCGGAAAACCGGATTTCAAAACTGTAATTATTTGGCTTCCCAAAAACAGCGTTTCGGCGAGACAATTAATCCTTCATCTTTTAATTTTTTCATCGCTTTGTCTACTTCTTTACGATCCAATTTTGTTAATTCAACTACCTTTCCCGCATTTACTGGCGCAGCTGCTTTTTTAATTGCCTCTAACACCTGATCTTTAGTTTCCATTTATTTTATTTTAAAAAATATTTGGCAAAAATAGTAAAAATTAACTTACAAAAATTCATAAATATTGTTTTTGATTGTTAATCAGACCCCATTATCAAATAAAAAACCCGCAATTTCATTTTTTATGAAACTGCGGGTTTTTAAATTTTCTTGCAGAAAGGAAGGGATTCGAACCCTCGATACAGTTACCCATATACTAGCTTTCCAGGCTAGCTCCTTAAACCACTCGGACACCTTTCTATTTTGGTTTGCAAATAACACAAAAAAATCTGACTTTACAAAGGTAAATTGTTCTTCCTTTAAATGCTTTTTTTAAATTCATCCATAAATAGTTTTACGGCTTTTTTCTGGTACCCTCCAATTGTCAGCATAAAAGATTCCCTGTTAGTGGCAACACCCGTAATCTGTATGGCTTTAAGCTGATCCCAGTCTTTTAATGCTTTTTCTGCCACAATTGTCGCCCAATCACTGTTTTCTACCATTTGAAGCAAGGCATGAATCGATTGTAGTTCGATCGAAATTTTAGGTTTCATATTGAACCTTAAGAATAATTCTTCGACATATTCTCGCGAATTCGATCCTTTTCCGGGTAAAATAAGCGGTATATCTTCTATTTTCTTAAACGCAATTTTATCCAAATGCGCCAATGCATGATTTTTAGAAACTACCATAACCATCTTTGAAATAAACAAAGGAACTTTCTGAATGGGCAATTCTATCGGGTGTGACGAAATAACGAGTACTAAATCTAGTTCGTTATTAATTAATTTTTGCTCCAGCGTTTCTGTCGTTCCGTATTCCACAATAATTTTAAGGTTTTGATATCTTTTGGCAAAGGCATTTACGACGGGCAGAATCAAAAGTCCGAAAATATAGGTAACGCCAATTCTAAGTTCGCCACCAATCATTTCGTTTAAATCCTCGATGGCTTGTTTTCCGTTTTGAACATTTTCGACCACTTTTTTTGCGTGAATCAAAAAAACGGAACCAGCTTCTGTCAATTGCACTTTTTTACCAATTCGCTTAAACAAAGGCAAACCAAGCTCTTCTTCGAGTTTTTTTATTTGTTGCGAAAGCCCCGATTGCGTTACAAAACACAATTCTGCAGCTTTGGTAAAGTGCAAAACCTCAGCCGTTTTAATAAAATACTGCAGTTGATAAAGTTCCATATTGATAAGTTTTACTACTTATTATAAGTAAAATTATTAATTTTTCTAATACTATCATAATCCCGAACTTTGTATTAAATATTTAGAGTCATGTTTAAAGCCTTAAAATCAAAAAACTTCAAGTTATTTTTCTACGGACAATCCGTATCAGTTATTGGAACCTGGATGCAGAAAACAGCCGTAAGCTGGATGGTTTATAGTATAACGGGATCTGTATTTTTATTAGGATTAGCGACATTTTTAAGCATGATTCCGTCTTTGTTTTTGGCTCCTTTAGCTGGAAGTATCATCGGCCGTTATGACAGACATAAAACAATGCTATTTTTACAATCTTTGGCGATGCTTCAGGCTGGAACTTTAGCTTTGCTTATTTATCTTAAAATTTACAATATCAATTTTATTTTGGCTTTGAGTCTTGTACAAGGAATTATCAACGCATTTGATATGACGTGTCGCCAAACGATGATGATCGATATTGTCGACAATAAAGAAGATCTTCCAAATGCAGTCGCGCTTAACTCCACTTTAAACAATTTTGCCCGAATTGCAGGTCCTGCGCTTGCCGGAATTATTCTGCATGAATATGGTGAAGATATTTGTTTTATTGGAAATTTCGTGAGTTATATTCCTGTTCTTATTTCATTAATGATGATGAAAATGACACCACATATAAAAGCTGAAAATAAATTAAATATGTTAGATGATTTTATCGAAGGTCTAGATTACGTTAAAAAAGAAACCGAAATGGCAAGAATGCTCATGATGCTAACATGTAGCAGTGTGTTTGTAATTTCGTTCAATACGCTAATGCCCGTTTTTGCGAAAGATATTTTTAGCGGAAACGCCGAAACTTTCAGTTGGTTCGAAAGCGCTGCTGGAATTGGTTCTGTTTTATCTGCAATTTACCTTGCCAATCTAAAATCTGCCGAAAACATGAACAAGCTGATGATTGCAGCAAGTTTACTTCTTGGTTTTAGCGTAATTATTTTAGCGATTTCAAGCAGTATCACAATTGCTTTAATTTGTATGACACTGAGCGGAATTGGAATGATGGGACAAACTTCTTCTATCAATATTTATATTCAGACTCATAGTGCTGTAAATATGCGTTCTAGAAGCATCAGCTATTACATGATGGCTTATCAGGGAATGATTCCTGTAGGAAGTTTAATTATTGGCTATGTTTCTCATTCTCTTGGCGTAAGAGCTACCGTTGCCATTCAGGGAGTTATTTGTATTCTTTCGGTTTTGGTTTATGTGTATTATAAAAAACATAAAGTTGAAGAGGAATTGGAGACTTGTACTGTTGAATATAAAAATTCCAATTAAAAAAATTCCAAATTCCAAACTTAAGGGGGACTTTTGAACCATATAAGTAATATAAGTTCATTTAATTAAGCCGGTTCTTTTTGAACAGCTTGTCATTTCGAGGAAATTTGGAATTTGGGATTTAAAAAAATTGGAATTACAATTAAGATATTTCCCCACGAAGAGCCGTTTCAAAAACATCTTTAAACTCGTTTTGAGGAATTTTATGTCCTAGCAAATACATTAGTTTTGTAATTGCAGCTTCTGTAGTAATGTCTTTTCCAGAAATAACGCCTAAAGACTTTAGGGCTGTACTGGTTTCATATTGTCCCATGTTGACGCTTCCGCCTGAGCATTGCGTTACGTTTACGATGTGCATTCCCGATTTAATGGCTTTTTCAATTAAATTTAAAAACCAATCTTCGGTTGGAGCATTTCCAGAACCGTATGTTTCTAGTACAATTCCGCGTAGGCCAGAAGTGGCAAGGATCGAAGCCAAAACAATTTCGCTCATTCCTGGAAACATTTTGATAATAGCAACGTGATTGTCTAAGTTTTTATGGACAATCAGTTTAGCCTCTTTTTTTACGGGAAGAAATAAATGTCTGTTTAGTTTTAAGTGAACACCAGATTCTACCAATTCTGGATAATTTGGCGCTGTAAAAGCTCTAAAATGTTCTGCATTTACTTTAGAAGTTCGGTTTCCGCGATACAATTTGTATTCAAAATACAAACAGACCTCTTTAATAACTGGTTTTCCGTTTTCTAAAAGCGAAGCAATCTGAATTGCTGTAATCAGGTTTTCTTTGGCATCGGTACGCAAATCTCCAATTGGTAATTGCGAACCTGTAAATACAACTGGTTTTGCTAAATTTTCGAGCATAAAACTCAATGCCGAAGCCGAATACGACATGGTATCTGATCCGTGAAGAACCACAAATCCGTCAAAAGCGCTGTAGCTTTCCTCGATAATAGTGGCAATTTTGGTCCACATTTGAGGATTCATATTCGAAGAATCAATTGGGTTCTCAAAAGAAATCGATTCGATTTCGCAATCCAATTGTTTAATTTCTGGAATTTTCTGAATTAATTTACCAAAGTTGAACGCTTTGAGCGCTCCAGTTTCAAAGTCTTTGCTCATACCGATTGTTCCTCCGGTATAAATCAATAGGATTTTTGCTTTAGATGACATCTTGGTATTTTAATTTATTGACAACAGGATTAGCATACATGGCTAAAAACCCTTGTCTTGTAACAGGATTATCGCTTCCGATTCTCATTTCTAAACGGCGCTCAAACAATGATTTTTCGCTTTCTTTATACTTGTCAGCAAATCTATCTGTTTCGTTCAGGATATCGTAAGCAATAAAATTAGTCGGCCATAATTGATAATTTTTCAAAATAACATCATCAATCGTTTGTGCCAAAGCCTGAACTTGCTTGTTTGCATTGTCATTTTCGGCTACAATCTGATCGATTTCTGTATCCAGAACATCTCCGACCGAAATATGTATTCTTTTTTTAGTTCCCATGATACCGCTTATAATGGTCATGAAATCTTCATTTTTATCTTTTACGTAAACTTCGTTGTTTGCTTCTGCCATTAATTGTGGCATTTTCAGCACATCCGTCGGGTCATATTCGTAAGAAATAGAAACTGGAACGATCTTTAATTTCTTAAAATAATCCATTAAGTTTCCTTCATCAGAACCCATTCCGATCATTTTTAAAACTCCTGGATTGGTTTCGTCATTTCCGTCTTTTGTTCTTCCTTCTCTTTGTGCAATCCAAACCGAACGGTTTTCGCGAAGCAGTAATTGTCCCATATATTCAGACAATAATTTAGAACTCTGCAACATTTCGCGAGGTGTTAAACCTCTTAAAACCAAAAAGTTTCTGTTTAGTTTTGCTAATGTTGCCAAGAAAGCTTTCTTCACTAAATTGTCTCCAATTGCCGAAGCCGTCATTACTAAACCGTGTTCGAATAAACAAACATTTAATAAAGTAGTATCTAAAAGAATATCTCTATGATTGGAGATAAATAAGTACGAAGTATTTGGTTCTAATTTTTCAAAACCTGAAGTCGTTAAACCTTCAGAGCTTTTTTC
This sequence comes from Flavobacterium ustbae, assembly GCF_003946915.1. GTDB lineage: Bacteria > Bacteroidota > Bacteroidia > Flavobacteriales > Flavobacteriaceae > Flavobacterium > Flavobacterium ustbae. The sequence continues at coordinate 811,267 of NZ_RPOC01000001.1, read as the reverse complement.
TAGAACTTTCTGAATAGTGTTATAAATAAAATTGCATTGAAAATCTCTAATAGAATGTGTTTTCTTTAATTGTTCCTTCCAAACCTCATCTTCTACCTCCGGAAAAGTAAAGTTCATCATAGTTTTCATCATTGGATGATTTACAACATTATGAAGGGCTTCATTTATTTCGGAATCATAAAACGGTCGAATGGCATCAAATCTCTGCATTATTTATATTGGTTTTAAGTGGGCAAAAGAACAAAAAAAAAATTAAAGTTTTGTAAGGCACAAGTTAAATCCCAAAAACGTCTTTTGAATTTTGTGTTGTAATTGCTGCAATTTCTTCTTCCGAAACTTGGTAAATATCGGCCAATTTAGCAATTACGTTAACTAGATAACTGCTTTCATTTCGTTTTCCGCGATACGGAATTGGCGCTAAATAAGGCGAATCGGTCTCCAAAACAATATGTTTTAAATCGATTTGATTTAAAAACTGATCAATTTTTCCATTTTTAAATGTAACTACTCCTCCTATTCCTAATTTCATTTTATACGAAATTGCCTGCTGTGCTTGTACTAAAGTTCCGGAAAAACAATGAAAAATCCCAAACAAATCTTCAGATTTTTCTTCTTCTAAAATTTCAAAGATTTCATCAAAAGCTTCACGGCAATGAATTACAATAGGTAATTTGTATTGTTTTGCTAATTGAATTTGTTTTCTAAAAGCAATTTGCTGCTCTTTTAAATGTGTTTTATCCCAATACAAATCGATTCCGATTTCGCCGACTGCGTAGAATTTTCGTTTGGCTAATTCGGTTTCTACATGCGCCAATTCGTCTAGATAATTGTCTTTTACGTAAGTGGGATGCAAACCCATCATCAAGAAGATATTATCAGGATAGTTTTTTTCGAGATCGTACATAGACTGCGTCGCCGCAGCATCGATTGCGGGAATAAAAAAACGCGTAATTCCGGCATCAATAGCGCGCTGAATCATTTCGCCTCGATCCTGATCAAATTCTTCAGAATATAAATGGGTATGGGTATCGGTGATTGTTATAGTAGGTTCCAACTGTCTTAATTTTTATAGTTGGCAAAATTACGACAATATTAAAAGAATAGCAATTCTGGAGTTGAAACGCGGATTTTACTGATTCGCTTTCGCGAAAGCGCTGATAAAAACGGATTTTTAATTTTTTGTATTATTTCTAAAAGACAATTCGATACATCGATAAACCTGACAGGTTTTAAAAAACCTGTCAGGTCTAAACCCAAAGTTGCCGAGGATTTATCCTCTCGCAGATTTTGCAGATATGGCAGATTTTTTCTTTTCAGAAACAAAAAACCTTCATCATAGTTAATGATAAAGGTTTAATTATTAGTTTTTAAAATTTTCCAGATTCTTGATCGTTGCTTGTTTTTGAGAATTTTGTGGCTTTAATTCTCCTTTTTCTATAAAAGAAAGCGCTCTTTCTAAAACCTCATCTCTTCCTTCCTGAATTCCTTTTATGGTTGGTTTGACTTCGATATCTGGCACAATTCCGATTCTTTGCGTTTCTCGACCGTCTGGATAATAAACTCCTATTCCTGTAAAGCCAGTATGAAATCCTCTAAAATCAAACTCAAAATTATTTCCGTCTGTTCCCGCTGTCTGACTGCCAATAATAGTCGTATTTCCAGATGTTTGAAAACACATCGCCGTCCATTCTGACTGGCTCATAGAATCTTCGTTGAGCAATACAATAACTTTTCCTTTGTAATGATCTTTGTTTTCAAATCCGGCTTTTCTTCCTTCTTCCAAAACAAATTTGCCAGGATAGTTTAAGTAAGGCATTGTATAATCGCAAAATTTCTTTTCCTCAGGATTTAAAAAATCTGAAATCTCTTTCCATGTATTATGCGGATAATTTCTCATATCAAAAACAATTGCTTTTGTCGATTTAAGAGCTTCAATCATATCTGGAATATTCTTGGGTTTGATCACCCCCATATTAACATAACCGATATTATTACCTAAAAGTTTAAATTTATCTTTCTTTTTTTGCGCTCCTTTTTTAAACTCATTTCTATGCGAATCATGATAATTAGACCATGTCATTGTTTTTGTTTCGTACTTTCCGTTTGATAAAAATTCTACTTTAACATTCTCAGATTCACTTTTTAGCAAATTTCCAACAATTTTATTTTGATAAGAAACTTCGTTTGAAGCACAGAAAATATCTCTATTTTCTTGAATAAGTTCTTTTATAGTTTTATTGTTTATCTTGGTAATTACAGTCCCAACTTTAATATTATCTGCTTCAGCCAGACTATCTCCCAAAATCTCGGTAATCACTATTTTTTCGTCTATTATTTTACCCGTTGCAGGAAAATAAACCGGACTTTTTGTAGCTGAAGCATCTGGATAAATGTGAAACATAACGTGACTATCATTCAGTTTGGTTATCATTTTTCTGAATGCTTTATAAAATTCATCCGAATTATTTGCCTGAACCACTGAAGGTAGCGTTTCATTTAACGTAACATCCCATTTTTGGTCCATTACATATTTATATGGAAAAAAGTATTCTATAACACTCCAATAGGCAAAAGTCATTAAAACCCTGTTACTTTTGCTATTGTAATCCAGATCGAAGTAATTTTTCAGTTTTTTAAAAGCATCAAAATCTGGGCTAAATTCTTCATTAGACAGATATCTGTTTTCTTCAATAAACTTCAATTTTGCTGAAAGATTTCTAGAGAATAAAGCGCTGGTATTGATCCATGATAAATCGAAATTCTTATCAAAAAACTTGACATCTTTTGGCTCTGCAATTGGTTCAATTAATGGCACTTCTCCTAACGTATCTATCCAGTTTGAGATTACCAATGAAAATTCTTTTCTGGTTTGTGCTTTTTCAACCTTTGGCAAAATATCAATCAATTGCTGATCCCAGTTGAACTCTCCAGCGGCAACTTTTGGATGATAATATTTTAGAAATCCCCAGACTTTGCAGGTTGCAACTAATTTTTCGGTTTCGGTAACTTTTTGGCTAAAGAGAATTTGCGAAAATATAATCAGGAAAAATAACGTAATTTTTTTCATGCAGCGTTTTGGGGGTTAGTTAAAAATAGTTTTGGGAAACTCAGTTTTTTGATTCTGCCGAATGTAGGAAATAATTCTAAACAACTTTTACGGCTTTCCTCAAATTACACTGAAAATTAGTAAACTAAACGTAGATGATAGACTCGCTTTCGCGAAAGCGTAAATAAAAACAAGTTTATACTTTTCTAAAAAATGAAAAACCTTTGTCTAAGCTTAAAACTTTGACAAAGGTTTGAACAATAATAACCTATTTTTTGTCCTTCTAACGAACGAAGAACCTCACAAGAAGCTTCGAAAAAGAAAACCCCCATTTTTTCTCTCGATCATCTAGTGCGATCCCTCGTTCCTTAGTGCAACAAATAGGAGTTTATTATCTGCTCCTATAAATAGCAAAGTGTGTTCCAAACTGCATCTTTCTTAAAAAGAAAATCGAATTTAGAACTAAAATTCGAAATTCGATTGAGGTTTCCCGTATTACGGGCATTTTTTTTACAAAAAGTTTGATTTTATTCCAATTCTTCTAATAAATGCTCTACTTCATCATAATCTTCATAATCCTCAGAGATCGATTCTAGAACTGTTTTACATTCTTTATATTTTCCTTGTTTTAGTTTAGACAGAGCCAGATTCCATTTTGCTTTCTCTTTATAAACCGAATTTCCGGCTTCTAATTCTTTAAAAATAGTTTCTGCTTTTACATATTTACTCACTTGCAATAATGAAACTGCATAGAAATACTTCATCTCGTCTGAATTGTTTTCTTTCAAAATCATTTCAAAAATCGGAATTGCATCATCATATTTTTGTGCGTTGAAATTGATCTCTGCTTGTTTTAAATTTGCTTCAGAAACACCTGTCTCTGTAAAATAAGCCCTTTCAAGATGGTTATAATCTTCAAAATTTGGATAATGATTATAATCAAAGAAAAATAATCCGAACATAATAATTACAGATACCGCTGCAACGAAATACCACGGTTTAAGCGAAATTGTTTTGTGTTTCTTTTTATTGAAGTATTTGTCTGAAATTCTAGTCAGGTTTGCTTCAAAAGCGGCTCTCCCTTCTTTTATCAGCAATTTATTGTCTTGTTGGTAACGTTTTTCTTCTTCTTCAAATTTTTCTGTTTGGGCAATCAACTCATGAGCAGATTCATTAACAGATACTACATTCTCATAAATTGTTCCCTGTTTGTTGCCAGAATTTTTCAGTTCGTTAAGCCACCGTCTTTTACATAACAAGAAGAAATAGGCATCAAATGGGCAAGTCAATTGAAGTTTTCCAGCTTTAGCCTGATTAAAAAGTAAAATCATAATTTCCTGAACCACATCTTGCGCTTGATCTTTGTCTCCAGAATTATGATGTATAAACTGGAAGACTTTTGGTGCAAACTTCTTATATATCATTTCTATGATTACAGAATCGTTTGCAGCAATTCCGTCAATATATTTTTGATCAGGATGAATTTTATTTTGACCCATAAAAAAGCATTTTACTGCTAATTTAAAAAAAAGAATCTTATAAATCTCTAAAAAACCAAGATAACAACATTATAATCAATCACATACACGTATGGAAATTATCAAAAAAAAGTAATCTAATGTATATTTAGAACTCTTAAAAGTTTTAAAATTATAACTTTAGTATATCATTAGTTTTTTGGGTGTAATTGCTTTATTTTTGATATTTAAGAACAAGCATACATGGAAGATCTTCACAAAATTCTCAAACTAGAGAAGTACAAAAAAATAAAATTTAAAATTACCAAAACGCAGCATCTGCAGATAAAAGCCAAAATTAATGGCATTAAGGGAACTTTCATTTTAGACACAGGCGCATCCAATACCTGTGTTGGTTTTGAATGCATTGAACATTTTGAATTGTCTGCCAAAAATTCTAAAACCAAAGCTTCTGGAGCTGGAGGAACTGGAATGACAACACAAATTTCGTCTGAAAATAAACTTCAGTTAGGAAGCTGGAAAAGCAAAAATTTCAGCATCGTCATTTTTGATCTTTCGCATGTAAATGAAGCTTTAGAATCTTATAAAGCCAAACCTGTTCACGGTATTATTGGTGCTGACGTTTTGTTGGAAGGCAAAGCAATTATTGATTATTTTAATCATTATTTGTATTTAAAATAGAAACTAAATTTGAGCTATAGTCGATAAATTTACAAAACAAAAAAGTTATTAACAAAAAAGCATTTTTATTTGATCGTTATTTGATAATTAGGTGTATTTTTACATAACAAAGCCAGTAAAATCAAGGCTTTCTTATTTGATGGTTATTTGATCATGGAACAAAAAAAGTTAATAAATATCGTAAACGAGTTAATTAAACAGCCTGATGAAAGCGAGTGGGTTGAATTCAAATTAAACTATCATTCAGCTGAAGAAATTGGCGAACGTATTTCTGCATTATCTAATGGGGCGTGTCTACATAATCATTCTCATGGGTATTTAATTTTTGGTGTTGAAGACAAAACCCATAAGGTTGTAGGAACAACTTTCAAAATCAAATCTCACAAAAAAGGTGGTGAAGATTTGGAAAGTTGGTTAATTAATCGACTTGCTCCTAAAATTGATTTTAGATTTCATGAATTTGACTATGAAGAAGGAAAGCGAATTTCTATGATTATAATTCCATGTGCAGATAATCGACCTGTTGATTTTTTAAATGTATCATATATCAGAATTGGAAGTTATACAAGAAAACTGAGTGATTTCCCTGAGAAAGAGGGTAAAATCTGGAGAAAAGCTCCTAACAAGCCATTAGAAAACCATATAGCTAAATCAAATGTAACATCTTCTGATATAATTAACTTACTTAGTTCTCAAACTTATTTTGAATTATTAAAATTGCCATACCCAAATAATCAAAATGCAGTAATAGAAAAATTTCTTTCTGAAAAATTTATAAAAAAGAATAAAGATCAATATGATATAACCAAACTAGGGGCTATTCTATTAGCTAAAAATCTAGAAGAATTTGATGGCATTGGTCGGAAAGCAGTAAGAGTAATTGTTTATAAGGGGAAGAACAAGGTTGAAACCATAAGAGAGCAAATTGGCAAAAGAGGATATGCAGTTGGATTTGATGGACTGATAGACTGGATTAATGGTCAACTACCCTCCAATGAAGAAATAGGGAAAGCTTTTAGAAAAGAAACTAAGATGTATCCTGAAATTGCAATAAGAGAATTAGTCGCAAATGCTCTCATACATCAAGATTTTGATGAAAAAGGTTTTCCGATGATTGAAATTTTTTCTGATCGGATTGAAATTTCAAATCCCGGTCTTCCTTTAATAACTCCTCAACGTTTTATAGATGAATATATATCTAGAAATGAGAAATTAGCTGATATATTAAGAAGATTTGGAATATGTGAGGAAAAGGGAAGCGGAATTGATAAAGTCATTTTTTATAATGAAATATTTCAATTACCTGCTGTAGATTTTATAGTGTCAGAAAAAAGAACAAGAGTTACAATGTTTAGTTATAAAGAGCTCAATCATTTAGATAAGAAAGATAAAGTTAGAGCTTGCTATCAACATGCTTGCTTACGTTATGTTTCAAATGATATTATGACAAATCAAAGTTTAAGAGAGCGCTTTCAAATTGAAGAACAGAATTCTGCAATAGCTTCAAGAATTATTAAAGAGACTATTTCTGAAGGATTAATTAAGGATGATGATCCTTCGAGTAATTCCAGAAAATATAAAAAGTATATTCCCTTTTGGGCTTAATTGAATTAACCAAAAGATCTCAATAAAAGGCTTCAATTTTTATTCTATTTCTTCTTGTTCTACAATTTATATTTTTGAAACTGAATGTTTTTTCAAAGAAAAATAAGCAACAACTGTACTCAACAGCATTAAAACTCCGCCTAAAATAAATGGTGCGCCTGCAAATTTAAATGGCGCATCTTCATGAGTGAAAAAATAAAAGGTATTGGCCATCATAGGCGGACCAATGATAGAAGAAGCACTCATTAAACTGGTCAAAGTTCCCTGAATTTCTCCTTGTTCGCTTGGCGCTACTTTACTTGCCACAACAGATTGCAAAGCTGGACCTGCGATTCCGCCAAGACAATACGGAATTAAAAATACAAACATCATCCAGCTTTCTGTTGCAAAAGCAAACAGTAGCATTCCAATTGTATATAAGGCTAAACCAATATAAATGCTTTTCTCGTTTCCTATTTTCGGATTGACGTAACGAACTAATCCACCTTGTACAACTCCAACTAATAAACCGATTATTCCGAGTGAAATTCCGATCATTTTTTCATCCCAATTAAATTGATAGATGGTGAAGAAACTCCAATTGCTTTGTACAGCATGTGAACCTACATACAACAGAAATATAGCAGCAATTAAACCAATTAATGTTGGGTGTTTTCTCAATCCTAAAATTGCTCCAATTGGGTTGGCACGTTTCCAGTCAAATTCTCTTCTATTTTCTTTTTTAAGTGATTCTGGTAAAATGAAAAATCCGTAAAGGAAATTCAGCATACATAAGACCGCCGCGGCATAAAACGGAACTCTCGATCCGTATTGGCCCAGCAAGCCACCAATAACAGGTCCGATGATAAATCCTAATCCGAAAGCAGCTCCAACTAACCCGAAGTTTTTGGCTCGATTTTCAGGCGTGCTGACATCGGCAATATACGCAGATGCCGTTGTGATACTTGCTCCAGTGACTCCGGCAATAATTCTTCCTATAAAAAGCCAAATAATGGTTGGCGAAAAGGCTAGCAAAATATAATCTAATGAAAATCCGAAAAGAGAGATTAAGATTACTGGCCTTCTTCCGAATTTGTCACTTAAATTTCCAATTACAGGAGCAAATACAAATTGAGTTATCGCATACGCGAAAGTCAACCAGCCACCGATTTTTGCAGCTTCGCTGATGTCGCCATGAATCAGTTCTTCTATTAATTTTGGAATTACAGGAATAATAATTCCCCATCCTGTAATGTCTATTAACATAGTTATGAAAATAAAACCAATTGCTGCAGACTTATCTTTTTGTGACATAATACATTTGTATGGTGATGCAAATAAACGAAAAAGCCTACACTAATTTAAATCTCAATAAAAAAATCCCAAATTCCAATTAAGGAATTTGAGATTTTAAAATTTTAATTTTCTCCAAATTGGGATTTGGGATTTAATCTTAATGTGTATGTTTCGGATTAAAACCGTCTTCGCTTAATTCTGTATGCTCATAATCAGCAACCATTTCAGCTTCATAATCGATTTTTTCTCCTTTAGAGAATTTCTTAATGATTTTCTCCATAATATCATAGATTACTGGTACAACAATCAAAGTAAGGAATAATGATGAAATCAAACCTCCAATGATTACCCATGCTAATCCGTTTTTCCACTCAGCTCCTGCTCCAGATGCTAATGCAATTGGGAACATACCAAACACCATCGCAATTGTCGTCATCAAGATTGGACGCAAACGTGCGTGGTTTGCTTGAATCAAAGCTGTTCTGATAGACTCACCAGCAGCTCTTCGCTGATTGGTATAATCGACAAGCATGATCGCGTTCTTACACACCAGACCAATCAACATAATTACCCCTAAAATGGTAAAGATATTAAGCGTATTGTTTGTCAACGCCAATGCAAATAAAACCCCAATGAACGATAACGGAATCGCGAACAATACCACAAATGGGTGAACGAAACTGTCGTAAAGACCAACCATTACAAGATATACTAAGATAATAGCGGCTAATAATGCAATTCCTAAAGTACCAAACCCTTCAGATTGGTTCTCTTGGTCACCACCCCAGATGTAGTTAACTCCGGTTGGTTTTTGCAATTTATCCAGTTTTTCTTGCCATTGCTGCACAATTGTTCCTGCTGGCACCCCAACATTCTGACCTTGTACGGTTACAGAAGCTGTTTTATCTCTACGCTCTAATTTACTTGGTCCAGAACCTTCAGTAATTGTAGCAAATTGATTTAATTTAATCTGCTGACCTGCGTTGTTTATGAAAATCAGGTTACTAACGTCTGTGATGTTTTTTCTATCAAATTCGTTATATTTGATGTTAATGTCATATTCGTATTCGCCAGCTCTAAATTTACCGTCTGTATTACCGCTATACGCTGTCTGCATGGTTAAACCAACTGTTTGAAGCGTTAGTCCTAAAGCAGCCATTTTATCTCTGTCTACTTGAACATTGATTTCTGGATTTCCGTCCTCAACTGTTAATTTAATCTCTGTTGTTCCAGGAATTTTACGTAATTCTGCTTCAGCCATTTTTGCAAATTTCATGGCGCTTTCTACGTTTGGACCTGTAACGATCAAACCTAAAGTTGCATCTTCAGCAGTTCCTAAAATACCTACTGGTACTGTTTTAACTTTAGCTCCAACTAATATTTTCTCCAGTTTACGTTTTGTTTTAGCTGCATAAACGTTTGCATCATCTGTACGATCTTTTTGTTCGATCATTTTAACGTCAATCTCTGCTTTGTAAGCTGTAGCTTGTGCTGCTCCTAAACCTTCACTGGTTTGTCCTACCGTTGTAATCTGGCTGAAAACATATTTTTCTCCTTTTAAGAAAGCTTCTGCTTTTTGCGTCATAAAGTTAGTCTGCTCTAGCGAAGCGTCTTTTGGCATCTCGATTTGTACTAAGAACTCACCACTATCAGATGATGCGAAGAACTCTCCTCCAATGTATCCGCCTCCCATTAACCAGAAGATTGTTCCAAAAAACATCACTACGATAGCCACCATTGTTTTAATATAGTGATCTAAACACCAGTTTAGTAAGTTTGATACCCAGTTGGTAAAACGAGTAAGGTAGCTTTCAAATCCAAGGATAATTTTTCCGAAAAGATTTTTACCTTCAATATGCTCTAGTTTTCCAAAACGAGAAGACAACCATGGAATAATTGTAAATGAAGCTAATAATGAGAACATTGTTGATATAATTACCGTAACACAGAATTGTGTAATAATGTTCGATACCAATCCTGTACTCATCGCAATTGGCAAGAACACCACCACAATTACTAATGTAATCGAAGTTACCGTTGCACCAATTTCGGCAGTACCGTCGTAAGAGGCACGAATTCGGCTTTTACCCATCTCCATGTGTCGGTAAATGTTTTCCAATACCACAATCGCGTCATCCACAAGAATACCCACAACAAGAGATAAACCAAGTAAAGACATTAAGTTAAGCGTGTAACCTAATAAATAGATTCCGATAAATGTTGCTATCAAAGACGCCGGAATAGATACCATTACAATTAACGAGTTTCTAATACTGTGCAAGAAGAACAACATTACGAATGCTACCAGAATAACCGCAATTAACAAGTCATGTACAACAGAATCTGCTGCTTCAAGTGTAAAGACAGTACTGTCTTTTGCTACTTCCAATTTCAATTGAGCCGATTTGTAATCGTTCTCTAATGTTTTGATTGTTTTAATCAACTGCTCACTTACCGCAACGGCATTCGCATCTGATTGTTTTACAATTTGAAGTACAATGGCACTTTTTTGATCTACACGTGCAATTTTCTCTGCGATTTTTTGTGTATCCTGAACATCTGCAATTTCACCTAAACGAACTTGAATTCCGTCTTTAGAAGAAACTACTAAGTTTCTTAGTTCTTCAACATTTTTATATTTACCCGCTAAACGGATTAAGATTTTCTGATTTCTAGTTTGAATGTTTCCTGTTGGGAAATCCAAGTTTGAAGTCAAAATAGTTTGCTGTACTTGAGGAACAGAAAGTCCGTAACCTTGCATTTTTACAGCGTCAAGGTTCACTTGAATCTCACGCTCTTGACCACCAATAATATTTACCTGTGCAACCCCTTGTACACGAGACAAAACTGGCGCAATCTTTTTATCGATCAAATCGTAAAATTCTGCTTCATCCATTTTACCATTCGCTCCAAGCGTCATAATTGGTAAATCACTCAAAGAGAATTTAGTCAAAGACGGCGGGTCAGCATCGTCTGGAAGATCACTTAAAATGGCATTAATTTTACGCTGTGCATCGTTCATCGAAATATCTACATTTGCAGTAGAAAGTAATGTAATCGATACTACAGAAAGTGACTCGTAAGATTTCGAGTCGATCTTTTTAATATTCTCTAATGACGCAATCGCATCTTCAATCTTTTTGGTTACTGTATTTTCTACCTCACTTGGCGAAGCTCCTGGATATACAGTAGAAACCGTAATAACGTTGGTTTCAAATTTCGGGATCAGCTCGTAGCCTAATTGGCTGTAGCTGAACAATCCACCTAAAATTAGAATTGTAAACAGTACAATTACTAACGACGGACGTTTTATGGATATTTCGGCTAATTTCATATGTTTTTTTATTAAGTCCTTAGTTTTTTAGTCCCTAGTCCTTAGCTCTTAATTTCTATGAACCAAGGGCTAATTACTAATTACTGATAACTAATTACTTCTATTTAATAATTTCTACTGTATTTCCGTCTTGTAAGTTGATCTGACCTGTAATAATTACAATTTCTCCATCATTTAAACCATTAATGATTTCAACTTTATCTCCTAAAATTCTTCCAGCTACAACTTTTTTCAATTTAGCAACATTGTTTTCTACAACAAAGATTTGGTTACTGCTCACACTTCCAACAAATGCATTTCTTGGCACCACTTTTAAGTTTTGCTTTTGGTTTTTAGCACCAAAGTTTGCTGTTCCGTACATACCCGCTTTTAGGTCGTTGTTTGCGTTGTTAGTAATTTCGATTTCGACAGGGAAATTTAAAGAAGCATCTGCTTTTGCAGCGATGAAAGTGATTTTTCCAGAGAAAGTTTTATCAGGATAAACACTTGCAGTAATTTCAACAGGGTTTCCTAATTTTAAACTTGCCACTTGGCTTTCGTTTACGGTAACTGTCAATTTTAATTTAGAAACATTTACAATATCAAATAAAGCAGTTGCAGGCATACCAGCTAAAATAGAACCTGGCTCAATGTATTTTTTGTTGATGTAACCGTTAATCGGTGCTTTAACTTTTGTGTCTCCAACATTGATGTTAGCTTGTGTCAAATTAGATTGTGCATTTGTCATAGCCAATTTTGCCTGATCTAATTGCTGTTTTGTTACACCACCTGTTTTAAATGCATTTTCGTATCTCGCATAATCCGCTTTTGCATTTTGAAAAACAGCTTGAGCTTGCTGTGCGTTAACATTAATAACATCACCTCTTACTGTCAAAAGAGTCTGTCCTACTCTTACGTAGTCACCTTCTTTAACTAAAACACTAATTACTTTTCCAGATTTCTCAGCAGAGAAAGTCAATTCCTGAATTGGAGCGAAGTTTCCGTTTGCAGTAAAACCTAAGTTAACATCTTCAGTTTTTACTGTCGCTACTTTTACAGAAATTGCTGCGTTTTTTTCGGCTACAACTGCAGTTTTTGCTTCGTTTTCTGCTTTGTTTTTATTTAAAATGTAGTTAATCCCGACAAGTGCCACGACTATGATTACGATTGTTATAATTATTTTCTTCATTGTAATAATTTGTTATTTAGTAAGAGATTTTAGTTCGCCTTTCGATTTGATTAGAGATATTTCGGCAATTTTATAATTTAAAACTGCTCTTGTAAAGTTATTTTGAGCTTCAAGTGATGCATTTTCTGCGTCTAGCAAATCGGTTAAAGAGGCTAAACCTTGAAGGTAATTGTTTTTGGTATTGCTTAAGATTTCGGTTGCCAGACGCATATTTTCTTTCTGGTTTTGAATCGTTACCAGATTATTATTAATCTGAGTCATTGCATTTCTGTAATCTAAATCAAGAGAAAGTTTGGTGTCTTTAATATCTTCTTGAAGAGATCTAATTTCAACATCTGCTTGTCTAACTCTAGCACGAGTTCCAAAACCTGTAAAGATTGGCACTCTTAAGTTTAAACCAATTCCTGAGAAATCTGACCAATATACTCCAGAAGAAGGTTTTGCAAACCAAGGAAATTCTGGTCCCTGTCCGATATAGTTATATCCTGCCGTTAAAGACAATGTTGGATAATACTCTGCCTGAACCGCTTTTTTGTTAAATATCAAAAGCTCTTCTTGTTTCTTTAAAAGCAGATATTCTGTTCTGTTTTCAATATTTGGTTCTTGAGTCAATTCAGTAGGAACAACCTCAAATTCTTCTTTTGGCAATACAATTTGAGTTTCTATCGGCATTCCCATATAGAATTTTAATGCATTTTCTTGCAAAGCAATTTGATTTTTAATCTGCTGGCGCTCAGTATCAATGTTAGACATTTTTACAACAATACGATCTAAGTCGATTTTTTTTGCCAAACCATTATCAAACTGACCTTGTACAATATCTCTAACTTTTGTGGTATTAACATAGTTACTGTCTAAAAGAGTCAGTCTTTCCTGCTGTACATAAACAGAATAATAATTATTGGCAACTCTTTCAATTACTTGTTCTTCTGTTAATTGATCGTTTATCTGATAAAATTCGCGAGTAGATTTTGCTGCTCTCAATCCTGTAAAAACAGCCTGATCAAAGATTGCCTGATTTAAAGAAACACCAGCAGTCGAAGTCCATTTCTGACCAAAAGCGGCCTGAATTGTAGTTCCCGGCTGACCAAATCCTGCTCCATCAATAACCGTAGTCTGAATAATTGGATTATAAGTAAGGTTTCCGTTGGCAGTAATTTGCGGTAAAGCTCTCGAACGTATTTCTTGAATTTTATACTCACTATTTTCAACCTGAAGTTTGGCTTTTTTAGCGTCAGCTTTATTTTGAAGCGCGTAATTGACTGCGTCTTTCAGGGTTAAAGTAGTGGTTTGTGCGGCGGCAGACAAGCCTATTGTACACAAAACTATAAGAAAGATTCTTTTCATAAGTAGTTACTATTTATTTAAATATTTGAGATGGCATCGTCATTTCATCTTTTACAACTCTTCCCAGAAAAAATGACGACAATTTGGATAATTAATTGCTAATTTTTTTTAATTGTTTTTCTAATTCCTCTACTCCTTTTTCTGTTGCCATGGCACGAGTGTGATATTCCAAGGCTTCTAACTCTATTCTTTGCGCTTCACTTTCAGAAACTGTATTTTCGTTTATATGAAAAACCAGAGTGTAATAAAACTTAACATAAACCTCTACATTTAGATCGCTTCTGTAAAGACCTTCACGAATTCCCTTTTCGATATTATCTCTAAAACATTGTGTACACTGGTCAATTTCATAAGAAAGGATGTTCTGATAAATTTCTGGATAATGCTTTTTTAATTGATAAATGGGCGAAGTATCTGTATTATTTTTAAACATATCACGAAACATTTCTCTTATCTCAAAATTTTCATGAATAGCATTGTAATTCTTCTCTATAATGGTATCCATAATTTCGTGAACTTGACTATGAACCATCGAAGTGCTTTCTTCAATTAAAACTTCCTTATTACAGAAATATTTGTAAATCGTTTTTTTAGAAATACACATTTCGCCTGCAATATCGTCCATTGTAACACTCTTGAAACCAAGCTTTAAAAACAACTCGCTTGCTTTCGCTATAATCTTCTCTTTCATTTTAAATTCTCGAATTGCCTTACAAATATACTTTGGAAACTAAAATCAAAAAAATAGTTTCCAATTTATTTGTAATAATTTTACATTAACTTATTCTTTTAGTAAGATTTATATGCTAAATTCCAAATTTGCTATAAGTTTGATGTCCTTACCTAGCGCCGCTCCAGAAGAATGATTAAAAGAGCTAAAATCTAAACCAAAGTCTTCACGTTTGATATTCCCTTTAATTTCAAAAGCTACTTTCTTTTCTCCGTTATAAATATTCTCCCCTAAAAATTCTGCATCTAATTCAACTACTCGTGTAATATCTTTTATCGTTAAATCTCCTTTGAAAAAATTGATATTCTGATTTACTTTCTGAAATGATGTCGATTTGAAACTGATTATTGGATGTTCATCTTCTTCAAAAAAATCTTGAAGCTGTAAATAAGCATCGATAGACTGGAAACTTTCATTTTTATTATTAATATCTAATGAGAATTCAACAGAAGCATCTTCAATTTCATTGTCTTCAATATTCACATACCCATCAAATTTATTTGCGTCTCCTCCCAAATAAGCAGTTCTTGATCGTCTCATTTTCAATAAAACATCTGACTGGCTAGAATCTAAGGTCCATTTTATTTTCATAAATCTTGATTTAATTAATTTATAAATCATTAAAAATTCTCAACGGAAACTTTTTCAGTTTTCTCAGTTTCCGTTTTCGATGCAAATATAGACAGGAAACTGTGAATACCAAAAAAGTTTCCAAGTTTTTTAGATTTTTTTTAAATCCTTAAAAATGAGAATGATTGAAAAACTATTTCAATTCATTAATCTCCTTTTAACATTTCGATCTCAGAAATTCATATTTGAATTGTATCTTTGAGCCTAGAAATCAGAATTTATTATGCACGATATAAGTCAGTATCAAGATTTTTTTATCAATTATCTAGAGAGCCAAAACATACATAAAGAGCCTAAAAATCTTTACGAACCCATAGAATATATTTTAGGACTCGGCGGAAAACGTATTCGCCCTG
Source organism: Flavobacterium ustbae (assembly GCF_003946915.1). Taxonomy (GTDB): domain Bacteria; phylum Bacteroidota; class Bacteroidia; order Flavobacteriales; family Flavobacteriaceae; genus Flavobacterium; species Flavobacterium ustbae. The sequence goes on along the minus strand of NZ_RPOC01000001.1, from coordinate 795,617 downwards.
TTTTAACTTTAATGGCCGCAGAGGTTTTTGATACTGATTATTCGATTGCACTTCCGGCGGCAATGGCGGTTGAAGTTTTTCATAACTTTTCTTTAGTTCATGACGATATTATGGACGATGCTCCTTTAAGACGAGGACAAGTTACGGTGCATGAAAAATGGGATTTAAATACTGGAATTCTTTCTGGAGACGCCATGTTGATTTTAGCCTATCAATATTTTGAGCAATACGAACCAATTGTTTTTAGAAATCTTGCCAAATTATTTAGCAAAACGGCACTTGAAGTTTGCGAAGGACAGCAATGGGATGTTGATTTTGAAACGAGAAAAGATGTTACAATTCCGGAATATCTTAAAATGATAGAATATAAAACAGCAGTTCTGGTTGCGGCAGCCATGAAAATGGGCGCAATTGTGGCTAAAACTTCTGAAAAAGAAGCTGATTTAATATACGATTTCGGATTGAATTTAGGACTGGCTTTCCAACTTCAAGATGATTATCTGGATGCTTTTGGAGATCCAGAAACTTTTGGAAAACAAGTTGGTGGAGACATTATAGAAAACAAAAAAACGTATTTATATCTAAAAGCTTTAGAATTTTCGTCAAGCGAAAAAGCTACAGAATTAGAGCAATTATTTACGCTTCAGTTAGACGATAATTCAGAAAAAATTGAAACGGCGAAAGCTATTTTTAATGAATCTGGAGCATCAAAAGCAACACAAGACGCAATTGAAATGTATACATTAAAAGCTTTTGAAACTTTAGAAAAAATGGATATCAACGCCGAAAAGAAGGATGTTTTGCGAACTTTTGGTGAGAATCTAATGGGACGTAAAGTTTAGTATTCAGTAGGCAGCAATTAGTGTTCAGTAAAATCTAAAGTCTAAAGTCTAAAATCATAAATCTAAAATTTAATGTTTGTAGCGCCAATAAATACCGAATCTTTACTTGAACAAGCTCAAGCACAGACTTTATATCTCAATCTTATTGAACAGATTAATAAGGATTTTAATTTAGCCAATGAAGGAATAGATTTTCCGTTAAGCATTTCGCCCGATGAATTAAAGATTCAGCTGCACGAAAAAATCTACCGCATGATTCAGTACAAATTTGCTGAATATTTAAATCTTCTATATATAATTGATGTTCCAGAAAATGAAATCAAAAGCCTAGACGGATCTGATTTGGTGATTCTTGCCGAACAAGTTGCCTTTTTAATTTTGAAAAGAGAATGGCAAAAGGTTTGGTTTAGGAATTATTATAAGTAAGGTGCTAAGTTGCTAAGGTTCTGAGCCGCTAAGTTTTTTATCTTTGCGGACAATACTTTTTAATTTATCTAATTCGTCGGGAAAACCAAATATGCTTACGTCTATTTTACTTCCTATAATCTGGAATCGATTGCATACAAAGCAAATTTTTGAAATACCAATTATTCTTCCTCTCTTTTTAAAAATAAAAATATCTCTATATTCTGCAATACAAGCAGCTGCATCAGGAATTGGTAAATCTTTTTCACTAAATACAGATTCAATCTTTTTCTGTTCTCTAATGTTTAATTTTGACTTCTTATAATTTTGTCTTAATAAAATTTTCTCAAAATCTTCTTTTGGAATACTATCGGGATAATAACCCGAAAATAAATCGCTTAATTGAAGTTCTTTTTCAGTTTTGTTTTCTTTCTTCATAAGTATGAAAAAATCATCTTCAGAAAAATTCAAATAATAATGTTCAATTTGATCAGAATCAAAAAAAGGTTTTAATTCTTTTTTTACAACCTTTTCATTTTCAATATTTGATTTCTTCGAATTATTACAGCTTAAGCTTAAAGCCAAAATAACTATTACTGTAAAAATATACTTTATCAAATCTCTGTATTTAAAAACCTTGAAACTTTGTTGCTATGACCCTTTGAACCTTAGCAACTTTAAAAATAAACCCTCACAAAAGGCATAAATCCAGAACCGTAAAGACTTCTATCCGGATCATATAACACGTCATAACGTGCGCCAATTGTTACGCTTCCTGTTCTATATCCTGCTCCTAAATAAAGAGCAGTATTCCAAAAATTATCCGAATAAGAAGGAAACCCATTTCTTGCGTCATAATTTGTATTAACGCGAACCTGTTCTAATTCTGCAGAAAGTTGGATTTCGGGAATCGGATTTACCAATCCGATAACGCTTCCGCCATAAACGTATGAATCATAATAATTTTTTGAAGAAAGATATCCAAATTGCAATCCAACTCCAACAGCAACAATTTCGTTAACATTATAAATAGCACTTGGCATAACTGAAATATCAGTGTAACCAGAACCAATTCCGAGACCTAAACCTCCTCCAAACTGCATTTTATCCCAAAAATGGTTACTGTTGTCAATAACATACTTTTGTTGTGCAATAGTGTAACTTGAAAATAAGACAGTCAAAATCACAAAAAAATATTTGCAATCGATTGAAAATTGAATTTTATTCATAGTTAACGTTTATTTTAACAAATTTTTACGTAAAAGTACGTAAAAAAAAGATTTAAATAAAGGTGATTGTTGTACTTTTGCCTTTCTATATAACAAAAAAGTATATTCACTCATATTATGGATAGGTTTTCATTTTTAAACGCAGCGCATACCGAGTTTTTTGCACAATTATACGATCAATATTTAGTTAACCCAGACAGCGTTGAGCCTAGCTGGAGAAGTTTCTTTCAAGGTTTTGACTTTGGACAAACAACTTATAACGACGAAAACCCTGTGCAGACAATCGTTGAGTACGTGACTAGCGACAACACAGATTACAGTCAGGTTTCTGAAAAACTAAAGAAAGAATTCAACGTTTTAAAATTAATTGACGGATACCGTACGCGCGGGCATTTATTCACGAAAACAAATCCTGTTCGTGACCGTAGAACTTCATCTCCAACTTTGGATATTGAAAACTTCGGATTATCGGCTGCAGATCTTTCTACTGTTTTTGATGCTGCTCAAACTATCGGAATGGCTCCTTCTTCTTTAGAAGCGATTGTAACCCGTCTTAAATCGATTTACTGCCAGCATATCGGGATTGAGTATATGTATATCAGAAATCCAGGCGTTGTAAAATGGATTCAGGAAAAACTGGCAGTTAATGTTAACCAGCCTAATTTCTCTACTGAAGAAAAGAAAACGATCTTAAATAAATTAAACGAAGCTGTTTCTTTTGAGAACTTCCTTCATACTAAATATGTGGGTCAAAAACGTTTCTCATTAGAAGGTGGAGAATCTATCATTCCTGCTCTTGACGCTTTGATCGAGCAAGCTGCTGAAAAAGGTGTTGAACAATTTGTAATGGGAATGGCTCACCGTGGTCGTTTGAACGTTTTGGCAAACATCTTCGGAAAATCTACTCAAGATATTTTTGGTGAGTTTGACGGTAAAGATTACGATCAAGAATATTTTGATGGTGACGTAAAATACCACTTAGGTCTTACTGCCGACAAAAAAACAAGAACTGGAAAAAGCATCAATATCAACTTAGCGCCAAACCCTTCTCACTTAGAAACTGTTGGAGCTGTTATTGAAGGTATTACCAGAGCAAAACAAGATAAATATTATAATGACGATTTCTCTAAAGTTTTACCAATCGCTGTTCACGGTGATGCTGCAATTGCAGGACAAGGTATCCTTTATGAAATCATTCAGATGGCTCAACTTGATGGTTACAAAACTGGAGGAACAATCCACATTGTAATCAACAATCAAGTTGGATTTACAACGAACTACTTAGACGCTCGTTCTTCTACTTATTGTACAGACGTTGCTAAAGTAACTCTTTCGCCAGTATTACACGTAAATGCTGATGACGCCGAGGCTGTTGTACACGCTGTATCTTTTGCATTAGACTACAGAATGCAATTTGGACGTGACGTATTTATCGATCTTTTAGGATATAGAAAATATGGACATAACGAAGGTGACGAACCTCGTTTTACACAGCCAGTTTTATACAAAATCATTGCTAAGCATAAAAACCCAAGAGACATTTATGCTGAGAAATTACTTTCTGACGGCGTAATTGATGCTTCTTATGTTAACGCTTTAGAAAAAGAATACAAATCTAGACTGGAAGAAAACTTAGAAGCTTCTCGTAAAAAAGATTTGACTATCATTACTCCATTCATGAAAAATGAATGGGAAGGATTTGTTCAGGTTACTGACACGCAAATGCTTCAAAAAGTAGATACTACTTTTGATAAAAAAGGATTGGATTCTATCATTAATACCATCTCAACTTTACCAGAAGACAAGAAATTCATCAACAAAATCAATAAAATTGTATCAGACAGAAAAGCTGGTTATGATAACAATACTATAGATTGGGGAACTGCAGAAGCATTGGCTTACGGCTCTCTTTTAACAGAAGGATTTGATGTTAGAATTTCTGGGCAAGACGTAGAAAGAGGAACTTTCTCTCACCGTCATGCTGTAGTTAAGGTTGAAGATTCTGAGGAAGAAGTAATTTTACTAAACGCTATTGAAAACAAAAAAGGAAACTTTGGCGTATACAACTCTCTTTTATCTGAGTATGGAGTTTTAGGTTTTGATTACGGATATGCTTTAGCAAATCCAAAAGCCTTAACGATCTGGGAAGCACAATTTGGAGATTTCTCTAACGGAGCTCAAATTATGATTGATCAGTATATTTCTTGTGGAGAAGATAAATGGAACAACCAAAACGGTATTGTAATGTTGTTGCCTCACGGATATGAAGGACAAGGTGCAGAGCACTCTTCTGCAAGAATGGAGCGTTACTTACAGCTTTGCGCAAGACATAATATGTATGTTGCAGACTGTACAACTCCAGCAAACTTCTTCCACTTATTGAGAAGACAAATGAAGAGCAATTTCCGTAAACCTTTGGTAGTTTTTTCTCCAAAAAGTTTATTGCGTGATCCAAGATGTGTATCGACAGTGGAGGAAATCGCAAACGGAAGTTTCCAAGAAACCATTGACGACAATGCTGTAGATAAAAAGAAAGTTAAAACTTTGGTTTTCTGTACAGGTAAATTCTATTATGACATTGTTGCTGAAAGAGAAAATAACGGAAGAAATGACGTTGCGGTTGTTCGTATCGAGCAATTATTCCCTTTCCCAGCAGAACAGATCAAAGAAATCATTGCAAAATATCCAAATGCTGATGATTATGTTTGGGCGCAAGAAGAGCCTAAAAACATGGGGGCTTACAGCTTCATGTTAATGAACTTTGATTTCATCAAATGGAGATTGGCTTCATTAAAAGCATATTCTGCTCCTGCATCTGGAAGTTACACACGTGCAAAACGTCGTCATGCTGATGCGATTAGAATGGTATTCGATAAAAATTTATTTAGATAAAAAAATGTTTCAAGTTCCAAGTTTCACGTTTCAAGTTCAACAACCTGAAACCTGAAACTTGAAACTAACTAAAACTTTAAACAAAAACAAGATGATTTTAGAAATGAAAGTCCCATCACCAGGGGAATCAATAAAAGAAGTTGAAATTGCAACTTGGTTAGTAAAAGACGGTGATTATGTAGAAAAAGATCAGGCTATTGCTGAAGTTGATTCAGATAAAGCAACTCTTGAATTACCTGCTGAAATGAGCGGTGTAATTACACTAAAAGCAGAAGAAGGTGATACAGTAGCGGTTGGTGCTGTAGTTTGTTTAATTGATACAGATGCTGCAAAACCAGACGGAGGCGCAGCTCCAGCAGCTGAAGCTCCGAAGGCAGAAGCGCCAAAAGCTGAGGCACCGAAAGCTGAGGCTCCAAAGGCAGAAGCTCCAAAAGCAGCTCCGGCAGCAACAAGTTATGCAGCAGGAACTCCTTCTCCAGCAGCAAGAAAAATATTAGATGAGAAAAACATCGCTCCTGCTACAGTTTCTGGAACTGGTAAAGGCGGAAGAATTACTAAAGATGATGCTGTAAACGCTGTTCCTTCTATGGGAACTCCAACTGGTGGAAGCCGTGGAACTGAGCGTACTAAATTATCAATGTTACGTCGTAAAGTAGCTGAAAGATTAGTTTCTGCTAAAAACGAAACGGCTATGTTAACTACTTTCAACGAAGTAAACATGACGCCAATCAACCAAATTCGTAACGAATATAAAGACGCTTTCAAAGCTAAACATGGCGGATTAGGTTTAGGTTTCATGTCTTTCTTTACAAAAGCAGTTACAAGAGCTTTAGAATTATATCCAGATGTTAACTCTATGATGGATGGTGATTACAAAATCGGATACGATTTCTGTGACATTTCTATCGCTGTTTCTGGACCAAAAGGTTTAATGGTTCCTGTTGTTCGTAATGCTGAAAACTTAACTTTCCGTGGAATTGAAGCTGAAATTAAAAGATTGGCTTTAAGAGCTCGCGATGGTCAAATTACGGTTGACGATATGACTGGAGGAACTTTCACAATCACAAATGGTGGAGTTTTCGGAAGTATGTTATCTACTCCAATCATCAACCCTCCTCAATCTGGAATCTTAGGAATGCACAATATTATCGAGCGTCCGATTGCAGTAAACGGAAAAGTTGAGATTCACCCAATGATGTACGTTGCTCTTTCTTATGACCACAGAATTATTGACGGACGTGAGTCTGTTGGTTTCTTGGTTGCTGTAAAAGAAGCTTTAGAAAACCCAGTAGAATTATTAATGAACGGCGATGCTAAACGTGCTTTAGAATTGTAGTCAGAATAATTTCAATATATAGAGGCCTGTTCATTTATTTGAGCAGGCTTTTTTATTTCAAAAACACAAATTTCAAAACCCTTTTTCTGACTAAAAACCTAGATGTTAAAAAATTATTTAGAATAAATAAGAATAACTTGCAAGATATGCGATCAAGACTTACATTTGCGCTATTAAAATCAATTCTAAATAAAAATGAAATTAAAATTTACTATTTCTTTTTTGAGTTTTTGTTTTGCTTTAATGACCAGCGTATCTGCTTTGGCTCAAGAAAAAGCAACGATTAAAGGTCAAATTAGCTTAACAAATAGTCAAGCTGCAGACAACGTTTCTGTAGTGCTGAAAGGAACAAAAATAGGAACTACTACAGACGAAAATGGTTTCTATGAAATTAAAAACATTAAACCAGGAAACTACGTAATTAAAGTTTCTGGAATTGGATATTCTTCTAAAGAAAAAAGTGTTAGCCTTAATTCTGGAGATTCAATTATTGAGGATTTTAGAATTAGTGAAAACTCTCAAGAATTAAATGAAATTGTGGTAAACGGAAACAGAAAAAATCCGTTAGCTCGTAAAGAGACAACACAAGTATCAAGATTACCTCTTAAAAATCTTGAAAACCCACAAGTTTACACAACTATTACTGGCGAACTTTTAAAAGAGCAAGTAGTTACAAACCTTGATGATGCACTTAAAAATGCTCCAGGTTTATCTCCTCTTTGGGCTTCTACAGGACGTGGTGGAGACGGTGCTGGATATTTCTCTCTTAGAGGTTTTGCTGTACAGCCAACAATGACAAACGGATTGCCAGCTTTGAATAACGGAAGCATCGATCCTGCAAACATTGACAAAATTGAAGTTATTAAAGGACCTTCTGGAACTTTATTTGGAAGTAGTTTAATCTCTTACGGAGGTTTAATTAACCTTACTACAAAAAGACCTTACGATCACTTTGGTGGAGAAGTAAGTTATACAGCAGGAAGCTACGGATTAAATCGTGTGACTGCAGATGTAAACACTCCTGTAGACGAGGAACACAAAATTAATTTCCGTGTAAATACTGCTTACCATACAGAAAATAGTTTTCAGGATGCTGGATTTAGAAAATCATTTTTCTTTGCTCCATCATTATCTTACCAGGCTAGTGACAGACTTTCGTTCTTAATTAATACGGAATTCATGAACAACAAACAGACAAACGCTACTATGCTATTCTTAGATAGAGGGGCGGAGTTAAGAGTTCATAACATGGAGGAATTAGGATACGACAACAAACGTTCTTACACAAGCAACGAATTATTTATCGAAACTCCTTCTTACTCTCTTCAAGGACAAATGAATTACAAGATCTCTGACCAATGGACTTCTCAAACGGTTCTTTCTAGAGGTTCTTCTAAATCTGAAGGGTATTATACTTACTTATATGAAGGTACACAATTTGCACCTGCTGAAATAAGTCAAGGAATTGTTTTAGGGCGTTCTATGAACTACCAAAACACTACAACTTTAACAACTGATATTCAACAAAATTTTATTGGTGATTTTAAACTTGGAAACCTAAGAAACAGAATCGTTGTTGGTTTTGATTACTTTAACAGAGGGCAGGTTGATAATAGTTCAGGATACGTATCAAATGGAAACGTTTACATTGGAAAATTAGATGTAGCAACTGTAAACCAATATTTATATGGCATTACAGATCCTGCAAATTATATCACAGATAATGACAGCGGTAATTTAACAAAAGCTGGTTCTGATAAACTTATTGCAGAAACTGATGCAAACAACAACAAAACAAAACAAGAAGTTATTAGTGCTTATGTTTCAGATGTAATCAACATTACACCTGCATTATCTGCTATGGCTAGTTTACGTGTTGACCGTTTTATGACAGAAGGAGATGTTACTACAAGTGCTGACGATTACAACCAAACTTCTTTATCACCAAAATTTGGTGTTGTTTACCAGCCAATTATCGACAAAGTATCGATTTTTGCTAACTACATGGACGGTTTTGCTAATTCAGCTCCAACAACTGATGTTTTGCCAACTGGAGCTAATCTTCCTAGAACTTTCAAACCAGAACATGCAAATCAATTTGAAATTGGTACAAAATTAAATGTTTTTAAAGATAAACTTTACGCAACATTCAGCTACTATGACATTAAAGTAACAGATCAGGTTTATACTGTGTATGGTTCTACAGGCGGAGTGCCAACTCAAACTTCTTATCAGAATGGTGCACAAAGAAACAAAGGTTTTGAAGCAGAATTCATTGCAAATCCAATTGACGGTTTAAACATCGTTGCAGGTTACAGTTATGTTGATGCCGTATTAAATGCTGGAGATCCTTCTTTTGTAGGACAAAGACCAGAAAGTTCTGGACCAAGAAACACTGCAAACTTCTGGGCAAGCTACAAATTCCCACAAGGAGATTTACAAGGATTTGGTTTAGGTTTTGGAGGAAATTATGCTGATAAAAACTTAATCATGAACAGAAATGTTGTAGGTCAATTTACAATTCCTTCTTACACCGTATTAAATTCATCTATTTTCTACGGAACAGAGAAATATACATTAACACTTAAGTTAGACAACATCGCAAATGTTGATACTTATGACGGATGGTCAACCATTCACCCAAAAAACATGAGAAGTGTATCTGCAAACTTTTCATATAGATTTTAATAAATAATTCACAAAAACACCTTTCTAAATATTTGGAAAGGTGTTTTTTAAATTTCTAAGATTATGATTACTATAGCCAGTCTTATCGTTTTTTTAGCTTTTTACACGCTTTATTATACCTCAAAAAGAGCTGTTTTATCCTATGATTTTGGTTTTGAAAAATGGATGAAAAACAATCCAAAGCAAACCAAACTTACAGGTCTAGGGTTATTATTGATTGCTTACGCATCTTGGCTTTACACGCAATCATTAGGCTGCGGTACCTTGATGTTTTTTATTCAGTTAATGACTGTTGGAAGCTTAATTATCATTTTAGCTCCGCTTAAAAAAGTAAACCACAAAACGCTTTTAGCACTTCTGATCACCATTTCTATTTTAGAATTTTATTACGCTTAAATCAAATAACGAATGCCAGCAAATCCAAAATATTTAACTCCAGCCTTTTTGCCGCGTTTTCTTAAAATCACGGCCGCAATTCTAGGCGGTTATTTCGTTGCCGTAACTTTTCATCTTGCCCTTGCGGCTTGGTTTAATAGAGCTAATGTTTTAATGACAATGGCTTACAGCGGTTTTATTCTTTGGGTTGCGCTTATGGTCATTGCGTTTCTTGCCAAAAGTGCTTGGAAAATCTGGGGAATTTATATTCTTCTTACTTTAGTATTCTGTCTTTTTATTTATTTAGGTCAAACTTACCATCCAACGGCAAAATAATTTATGAATAACCGTCATTACAATATCTATTTTCATACACATACTGTTAGCGGAATCGTTATCAGTGTAGTTCTTTTTGTAATTTTCTTTGCTGGGTCTTTTTCTTTTTTTAGAGATGAAATCATCAATTGGGAAAGAAGTGAATCCACTGCAATTACAAGAGAAATCCAATTAGACTATAATAGTGCACTGAAAGATCTTGACAAAAAACATATTCTTCACGGAAGAAATATTACAATCTCTAAGCCATCCGTAGAAGAAAGAGTAGCCGTTTACATGGAAGGAACCAAAGATACTTTGGCTCCAGCCAAACAAAAAGAAGGTTCGTTTTTCTATCTTGACACTAAAAATTTCAAATCTTATACTTACGAAGAATCCTATTCTTTGGGAGAACTTTTATACCGTCTGCATTTTCTAGCTCAAATTCCTTATCCTGTCGGGTATTATTTATCAGGATTTGTAGCTTTATTTTTCCTGTTTGCAATCGTAACAGGAGTTTTATTGCATTGGAATAAAATTGTATCTAATTTCTACATCTTTCGACCAAAAGAAAAATTAAAAACACTTTGGACAGATGCACACACTGCATTAGGAATGATCGGATTGCCATTTCAATTTGTATATGCTGTTACAGGAGCATTTTTTATGATTAAACTTTTAATCGTTGCTCCAGCCGTAATGGCTCTTTATAATGGAGATGATAAAAAGCTGTATGAAGAATTAGAATACAACGATCCTGATTATAATTTTGAAAATAAAAAACTTGCCAATCCTTTTAATGTAAATGAGTTAGTTGCGAAGGCAAAAAACAACTGGAAAGATTTTGAAATCACGAGAGTTATCATTCAGAACTACGGAGATATCAATATGCACGTTTTGGTTGAAGGCGAGCTATTATCTCATAAAAAATTTGTCGGTGTTGGAAAAGCCGTATATCGCGTATATGACGGAAAAGAAATTGCTAAAAAAGATCCTGTTTCACAAAACAATTATCTTGATGCTGTAAAAACTATTTTATACCGTATTCATTTTGGCGATTACGGCGGATATGCTTTAAAAATCGTAAGTTTCATTTTAGGAATTATAACTTGTTTTGTAATCATTTCTGGTGTTATGATTTGGCTTGTTGCCCGTCAAAAAAACAATATGCCCGAGAAGAAAAGACGTTTCAACGCTGCAGTGGTACGTATTTATTTGGCAATTTGCTTAAGCATGTATCCAATTACAGCGCTGGCTTTTATTGGAAGCAAAGTTTTCTATCCTTTAAGCCAATCCAACTTGTTTTCACTTTATTTTGGAGGATGGTTAGTGCTTGCAATCTTCTTTATTATTAAGAAGAATGATAGTTTTACAAATAAATTCTGTCTGATTTCTGGAAGTATTTTAGGATTCTTAATTCCGATTACAAACGGAATCGTTTCTGGAGATTGGTTTTGGACTTCTTTTCTGGAAAACAAAATTCAGATTTTCTTTATCGATGTTTTCTGGATTTTCTTGGCCTCCATTTCGCTATACACGGCTTATCATTTGAAACCTAAAAAAGAGGTTTCTAAATAAAAGTTTTTTTTGCCGCGAAGACACGAAGGCACTAAGTTTTTTTTTTTGCTACGAAGACGCCAAGTCACAAAGTTTTGTTTCTCGCAGATTTAAAAAGATTAAAAATCCTTTTAATCCTCTTAATCTGTGGCTAAAAAACTTTGCGGCTTCGCGACTTTGCGAGATTCTTTTTACCAGCTTATCTACAAATTATTTAGAATAACTTGTCCTTTATAAATTTTGAGCATACTTTTACGCTTTTAATCAAAAAATGGGATTCAAGACCAAAATACGATTTCTGCACAAATGGCTCGGATTAATTTCTGGGCTTATTGTTTTTATAGTCTGTATTACGGGCTGTATATTTTGTTTTCATGACGAAATAAAAGACATTACCAGAAAAGAATGGCGTTTGGTTGAACCTCAAAACAAACCATTTTTATTGCCTTCTGAACTGCAGGAAAAAGCAAAAGAAATTGTTCCAAAAAACAAAGCCAGCATGGTGGCTTATTACGGAGCAAACAGATCGGCGATTGTTTACACGTACTCAGATACCGAAAATCTTTATTTGTATTTTAATCCGTACACGGGAAAATATTTGAAATCTGAAAATCCCGAAACTGATTTTTTTATTATTGTAGAATACATTCATTTATATCTCCTCCTGCCCGACTATATCGGAAAACATATTATTGGAGGCGCAACTATCATTTTTATTTTATTGCTCATTTCGGGAATTATACAATGGTGGCCAAAACGAAAAAGCGATCTTAAAAGAAGTTTAACCATAAAATGGTCTGCAAAATGGCGACGTGTCAATTACGACTGGCATAATACTACTGGTTTTTACATTTCGCTAATTGCCTTAATTCTAGCCATAACCGGCCTTACTTTTACATACGAATGGGTTGGCGACGGAATTTATAAATCTTTTAATTTGGGCGGAGACAAAGCAGCCGAAACAAAAACTCCTGTTATTGACACAACCACTTTCAAAGCAAATTCGATTACCGCAATAGACAAAGCATTTATTCAGACTCAGAAACTACAGCCAAAAGCAGAAATGTTTTTTGTAATGATTCCGCAGCAAAAAGGCGATATTGTGAGTACAGGTGCTTATCCGCATACGTTACGTTATGACCAGCAGAGCAATTATTATTTTCATCCGTCAAGCGGAAAATTGATTCAAAGTCAGACTTTCGATAAAAAAACTTTAGGACTGCAGATTGTCGAAATGAATTACGGAATACATACGGGCCAAGTTTTGGATCTTCCTGGAAAAATTCTAGCCTTTACCGTAAGTTTAATTGCTGCCGCACTACCCGTAAGCGGATTTATAATTTGGTTTGGAAGAAATAGAAAATCTAAAAAAGTAAAAGCATAAAAAAACCGCCTCGATATATCGAGACGGTTTTTTTATAGTTGGTTTCTGAAATTAATTAATTTCTGTCTGCTAAAGCATTTTTCTGTAAACTTTTAACTGAGTTTACTTTATTGTCTACATAAGCAACTTCGTTTAAACTGTTTTCATTAAAATAAATCCATTTTCCAGTTTTAACTCCGTCTGTGTATTCTCCAACGGCTTTTTTATTTCCATTTACGTCATAAGATACCCAGACACCGTCTAATTTACCGTCTTTAAAAAAGCCTTCCTGCTGTACTTTACCATTATCATAGTAATACGTTGCTTTTACCTTGTTTCCAGCAGCTTCCAATTCAGGCTTTCCTTCTTGTGCAACTACAATTCCTGAGAACAATATTGCAGCTAAAATTACACTCTTTTTCATATCTTTAGGTATTTAATGTTAAGAAATCTTTATCAAATATAATCAAATGTTTACATTAAAAAAACTTTTGCTTAACAATTTGGTAACATAGAATAAAAACTTAACATTGGAAAACTTCAAAAAAACAAAAAACCAGCGCTCAGGCACTGGTTTTACTGGTGTTTTATAAAAAATGCTATTTTACGAAAACGTTTTAAATTTCGTAAAAAATTTAGTTCAATAATGCGCTAAGCTGTTTATCTAATTCAGGATCAGACGGTCTTGCCGCTTCAGATTTCAGAATATTTCCATTTGGATCTATCAAGATAAATCTCGGAATTCCTAATATACCGTAGTTAACAACAAACTCAGATTCCCAATCCTTGTCAGCCAATAGCTGTGTACCGCCAAGATGCTTATCATTTACAAATTTTTTCCATTTCTCAGTGTCTTTCAATTTATCAATAGAAATACTCACAAATTCAATATTCTTTCCATGATATTTCTCTTCGATCTTTTGTAAATACGGAATCTCAGCTCTACAAGGTGCACACCAAGTTGCCCAAACATCAATGTAAACATATTTCCCTTTCAAGTCAGAAAGTTTTGTTTTTCCTCCTTTATAGTTATCATAGTCAAAACCTGGAGAAGGTTTTCCAGTCAATTTATTAGCTTTTGCAGCTCTCTCGTATTGTTCTGTGCCATATTGGTGAAAACTTTCGAAACTAAGTTTTAAAGATTTTTTAAACTCTGGATCAAAATTATTCTTCTCTAAATTTTCTGTATCCGATTTTAATTTGCCGTCAAGCAAAGCTGTAAATTCAGCTGGTTCTTTAGTAAAAGCATCTTTCTGAAAGTTTTCGTCCTTTAGAGCTTGCTGCGCCAAAAAATTACTTTCATCAACACCTTTGCCTTTATAAACAATAGTTTCGTCAAATTCTTTTGCATCCATTGTTAAATTGATTTCAGAATTTGGCTTTAAGTATAGATTGGAAGATTCCTTTCCGTCAGAAAACACATAAAAACCCTGAGGAGCATCAAAAGTTGCAGCAAAAACTTCCTTTTTATCAATTGGAATTACTTGTCTGAAATTATCTCTACCTCTTATTACAAGAGTATCGCTATTTCTATTGGCAATCTTAGCAGTAAATTTTATTGAATTTTTACTTTGACCGATAACATTCAAAGCATTAAAAATTACCAAACCCGCAATAAAAAGTTTTTTCATAGGTATTATAATTAGTTTTTAGATAATCAAAACTAAATAAATTAAAGCTTTCAGATTTGACAATTAACAAAATATTTAAAATTATTCTGCATCAACTTCTCACTTTACTATATTAATTTGAATTTTGTGTTTACTTTTGCAGTCTAAAATTTTGATTATGTATAGAAGTCATAATTGTGGCGAATTAAATGCCTCAAATATTAATACGGAAGTTACACTAGCGGGATGGGTTCAAAAATCTCGTGATAAAGGATTTATGAATTGGGTTGACTTACGTGACCGTTACGGAATTACACAACTTATTTTTGACGAAAGCCGTACCGATAAAACCGTTTTTGAATTGGCTAAAACTCTAGGAAGAGAATTTGTAATTCAGGTAAAAGGAACTGTAATTGAGCGTGAAGCTAAAAACAAAAATATTCCAACAGGTGAAATCGAAATTTTAGTTTCTGAATTAACGATTTTAAATTCGGCTTTAACTCCTCCTTTTACGATTGAAGATGAAACAGACGGTGGAGAAGATATCAGAATGAAATACCGTTATTTGGACATCAGAAGAAATCCAGTTAAAAACAGTTTATTGTTCCGTCACAAAGTGGCAATGGAAGTTCGTAAATATCTTTCTGATTTAGATTTCTGTGAAGTTGAAACTCCTTACTTAATTAAATCTACTCCAGAAGGAGCTAGAGATTTCGTTGTGCCAAGCCGTATGAACGAAGGTCAGTTTTATGCTTTACCGCAATCTCCGCAAACTTTCAAACAGCTTTTGATGGTTGGAGGAATGGATAAATATTTCCAAATCGTGAAATGTTTCCGCGACGAAGATTTACGTGCAGACCGTCAGCCTGAGTTTACACAAATTGACTGCGAAATGGCATTTGTGGAGCAAGAAGATATTTTGAATGTTTTTGAAGGATTGACAAGACATTTATTAAAAGAAATTAAAGGTATTGAAGTAGAGAAATTCCCAAGAATTACTTACGACTATGCCATGAAAACATACGGAAACGACAAACCGGATATTCGTTTCGGAATGAAGTTTGGAGAATTAAACGAATTCGCACAACATAAAGAATTTCCTGTATTCAACGCAGCAGAATTAGTTGTCGGAATTGCTGTTCCAGCAGCTGGAAATTATACGCGTAAAGAAATCGATGGATTAATTGACTGGGTTAAACGTCCGCAAGTTGGAGCATCTGGAATGGTTTACGTAAAATGCAACGAAGACGGAACCTACAAATCTTCTGTAGATAAATTTTACGATCAAGACGATTTGGCAAACTGGGCAAAAGCAACAGAAGCAAATCCTGGAGACATGATTTTTGTTCTTTCTGGACCTGCAAACAAAACACGTGCACAGCTTTCTGCATTACGTATGGAATTAGCAACTCGTTTAGGATTGCGTAATCCAGAAGAATTTGCACCTCTTTGGGTTGTAGATTTTCCATTATTAGAATTAGACGAAGAAAGCGGTCGTTACCATGCAATGCACCACCCGTTTACGTCTCCAAAACCAGAAGACATAGCTTTACTAGAAACAGAGCCAGGAAAAGTTCGTGCAAACGCATACGATATGGTGTTAAACGGAAACGAAATTGGTGGAGGATCTATTCGTATTCACGATAAGGCGACTCAACAATTAATGTTTAAATATTTAGGATTTACCGAAGAAGAAGCAAAAGCACAATTTGGTTTCTTAATGGATGCCTTCCAATTTGGAGCACCGCCACACGGAGGTCTTGCTTTTGGTTTGGATAGACTTGTTGCCATTTTGGGCGGACAAGAAACCATTAGAGATTTTATCGCATTCCCTAAAAACAATTCTGGGCGCGACGTAATGATCGATGCACCAGCAGCAATTGATGATGCACAATTAAAAGAGCTTAAAATTAAAGTGGATATTGCTTAATTTTAAATAGTTCCGTTTCATAAAACTAAAAACGCGCTGCAATTGTAGCGCGTTTTTAGTTTAAACAAATGTTAAGAAAAATCTTAGCAGGTAAATTTTTTAAATTATCGAATTCTTACAATTCTAATATTTTTATATTCTTACAATTAATGATTCGCAAATTTCACTATTCTATAAATAAATTGATGCAATAAACCGCGTAAAAACACTGTAAATCAATAATTTTTACAAAAAATTAACACGTAGATGTCTTTTGTATTATTTTATATGTTACATTTGTTTTATTATAAATTATTATTACAATTACAATGCGTACAGGTACAGTAAAATTTTTCAATGAATCTAAAGGTTATGGATTCATTACAGACGAAGAAACAGGAAAGGACATCTTCGTTCACGCTTCAGGAATTAACGCGGAAGAATTACGCGAAGGTGACCGTGTAAGCTACGAAGAAGAAGAAGGAAGAAAAGGGAAAGTTGCTGCTAAAGTAGCAGTGATCTAAGAAAAATATAGCAATTTATTTTTTTTGCCTCTGAATGGTCTCAGAAAACGTCTCGAAATATCGGGACGTTTTTTTTTTACCCATTTCTTAAAAAAATATTAAAATAACGCAATGTTATTTATAATGAATAAAAATTACATATAAACGCGGTTTCAAGCACTACTTATCTCCTCCTTTAGCTTGTGTTTTACAGAGTTCCAAGTTATCTTTGTGGCTCATTTTTTAAGTAAAAAATCGAAGTTTATGCAATCTGATCAATACAGTTACATTCCTATTTTAATGCAGTTTATTTTAGCTGTTGGTTTTGTGGTAGGAACAATCATTATTTCTGGAAAATTAGGACCAAGAAGAACCTCTGAAGTTAAAGATAAAAACTTCGAATGCGGTATCGAATCTGTTGGTAACGCCCGTATTCCTTTCTCAGTAAAATACTTCTTAGTTGCTATTTTGTTCGTATTATTCGACGTAGAGGTTATTTTCCTTTATCCTTGGGCAGTAAACTTCAAAGAATTAGGAATTGAAGGAATGTTAAAAATGTTAGTTTTCATGTCTTTGCTTTTAGTCGGTTTCTTTTATATCATCAAAAAGAAAGCATTAGAGTGGGAATAATGACTTTAAATTTTAGATCTGAGATTTTAGACTTATCTAATATTGAGATTTAAAATTTGAATTCAAATTAAAGTACTGATTTAAAAAATTGATTTTACTTTTTACGATTTAAAAAATCTAAAATCTAAAATCAGAAATCTAAAATAAAATGAGCGATTCAAAAGTAAATATGGTTGCGCCGCCAGAAGGAGTTACTGGTGAAGGTTTCTTCGCTACAAAACTTAGTGATGTTGTTGGTTTAGCAAGAGCCAACTCATTATGGCCGCTTCCTTTCGCGACTTCATGCTGTGGTATCGAATTCATGGCAACAATGGCATCTCACTACGATTTAGCTCGATTTGGTTCTGAACGTGTAAGTTTCTCTCCAAGACAAGCCGATATGTTACTCGTAATGGGAACTATTTCTAAAAAAATGGCGCCAATTTTAAGACAAGTTTACGAACAAATGTCTGAACCTCGTTGGGTAATTGCTGTTGGAGCTTGCGCTTCTTCAGGAGGAGTTTTTGATACATACTCTGTTCTTCAAGGAATTGATAAAGTAATTCCTGTTGATGTTTATGTGCCAGGATGCCCGCCAAGACCAGAACAAATTGTTGACGGAGTAATGAGATTGCAAGATTTAGTAAAAAGCGAATCTGTGAGACGAAGAAGCTCACCAGAATACCAAGAATTATTAGCTTCATATAATATCTCATAAGATGGCTTTAGAAAATAACCAAATTCAAGACAAACTTGTAGAAACATTCAGCAACGATGTTTTTAACTTTCAACAAGAAAGAGATATTTTTTCTTTAGAAGCTTCGGCTGATAAAATCACACCGTTGATTTTATTCCTTAAAAACGATCCAGAATTAAAATTTCATTTCTTAACTGACTTATGCGGAATTCATTATCCAGATAATGAAGCAGAACGTCAGTTTGCAGTTGTTTATCATTTACACAACTGGTATGAAAACAAAAGATTAAAAATCAAAGTTTTTCTAAACGGAGAAAAACCAGAAATAAAATCGATTTCAAATATTTTCTTGTCTTCCAATTGGATGGAAAGAGAAACTTTCGATTTCTATGGGATTGACTTTATAGGTCACCCTCAATTGAAACGTATTTTGAATATGGACGAAATGCAGTCTCACCCAATGAGAAAAGAATTCCCATTGGAAGACAGCGGAAGAACTGATAAGGATGACAGGTTCTTTGGAAGAACAACAACAAATTGCTAAAAAATAATTCAACATTATAAAATGTCAGAACTATTATTACCACCAGAGCATCGTTATGCTAAAATAATTAAGGAGAGACTAAATGACGACGGAAGCGAACTTTCTGTACTGAATTTAGGTCCGACTCACCCTGCTACACACGGTATTTTCCAAAATATCTTGCTGATGGATGGTGAAAAAATTCTTGAGGCTGAGCCAACTATTGGTTACATCCACAGAGCTTTCGAAAAAATTGCCGAAAATCGTCCTTTTTATCAAATTACACCTCTTACAGACCGTATGAACTATTGTTCATCTCCAATAAACAATATGGGATGGTGGATGACTGTAGAAAAACTATTAGGTATTGAAGTTCCTAAAAGAGCGCAGTATTTAAGAGTTATCGTTATGGAGCTGGCTCGTATTACAGACCACATTATTTGTAACGGAATTTTAGGTGTAGATACTGGTGCGTATACTGGTTTCTTATACGTTTTTCAATTTAGAGAAAAAATCTACGAAATCTACGAAGAAATTTGTGGTGCTCGTTTAACAACCAATATGGGAAGAATTGGTGGTTTTGAAATAGACTGGTCTCCAGAAGTTTTCAAAAAACTAGATGCTTTCTTAGAAGAATTTCCTCCAGTTTGGCAGGAATTCCAAAACTTATTCGAAAGAAATAGAATTTTCCTTGATAGAACTGTAAACGTAGGTGGTATTACTGCTGAAAAAGCAATGGCTTACGGATTTACAGGTCCAAACTTGCGTGCTGCAGGAGTTGATTATGACGTACGTGTGGCACAGCCTTACTCATCTTACGAAGATTTCGATTTTATTGTTCCTGTAGGAAAATCAGGAGACACTTACGATCGTTTCTGTGTTCGTAATGCTGAAGTTTGGGAAAGTTTAAGCATTATTCGTCAGGCGTTAGAAAAAATGCCTCCAGGAAACGAATATCATGCTGAAGTTCCAGATTACTATCTTCCTCCAAAAGAAGATGTTTACACTTCTATGGAATCTCTAATTTATCACTTTAAGATTGTAATGGGAGAAGTTCCTGTACCAGTTGCAGAAGTATATCACCCAGTCGAAGGTGGAAATGGAGAGTTAGGTTTTTATTTAGTTACTGACGGAAGTAGAACTCCATATAGATTACATTTCAGAAGACCTTGCTTTATTTATTATCAAGCATTCCCAGAAATGATTAAAGGCGCCATGCTATCTGATGCAATTATCATCCTTTCAAGTTTGAATGTAATTGCAGGAGAATTAGACGCGTAATTGATTGTAGATTTAAGAGTTTAGATTTTAGATTACTTCGCAGATTTTAAAATTTAGAGTCACAAATCTAACCCAAATAAAGATTGGAGAATCTAAAACTTAAAAAAATTATAGATACCGATTATAGGTACCGATTTGAAAAAATCTAAAATCTAAACTCAGAAATCTAAAATTAACAAGATTGCAGAATACGGATTGGACAAAGATTTGAAAAAATCTATCCCGATAGCTATCGGGACTAAAATCTAAAATCTAAAATAAAAATGGAACGTAAACATTACAAACAAGAAATAAATATGACTGAATCATTGATGAACCGCATCAATGAATTGATCAGTCATTATCCTGAGGGCAAACAAAAATCGGCTTTATTGCCTGTTTTGCACGAAGTTCAGGATGCACACAACAACTGGCTTAGTATTGAACTTCAAGATAAAGTTGCCGAGATTCTTCAGATTAAACCAATCGAGGTTTATGAAGTGGTGACTTTCTATACGATGTTCAACCAAAAGCCAATTGGAAAGTATATGTTTGAGTTCTGCCAGACTTCTTGCTGCTGTTTAAGAGGTGCTGAGGATTTGATGGATTACACTTCTGAAAAATTAGGCATTAAAATGGGCGAAACAACTCCAGACGGAATGTTTACCATTGCTGGTGTAGAATGTTTAGGTGCTTGCGGATACGCTCCGATGATGCAGTTGGGAGATTTCTACAAAGAGAAATTGACAGAAGAGAAAATCGATCAGATTATTGCTGATTGTAAAGAGGATAAAATAATATTACACGATAAATAAGATGTCACAAAAAATATTATTAGATAAAATCAATATTCCTGGAATTAAAACCTACGAAGTATATCGCCAAAACGGTGGTTATGCTTCTGTAGAAAAAGCTTTAAAAACACTTACTCCAGATGAAGTTACTGAAGAGGTAAAAAAATCAGGATTACGTGGTCGTGGTGGTGCAGGTTTCCCTGCTGGAATGAAATGGAGCTTTATTGATAAAAAATCAGGAAGACCAAGACACTTAGTGTGTAATGCCGATGAGTCTGAGCCAGGAACATTCAAAGATAGATTCTTGATGGAATATATTCCTCACTTATTGATCGAAGGAATGATTACTTCAAGCTACGCTCTAGGCGCTAACCTTTCGTATATCTACATTCGTGGAGAATATATGTGGGTTTTCAAAATCTTAGAAAGAGCAATCGCCGAAGCAAAAGCTGCCGGCTGGTTAGGAAAAAATATATTAGGATCAGGTTATGATTTGGAACTTCATGTTCACTGTGGAGCTGGAGCATATATCTGTGGAGAAGAGACAGCATTAATCGAATCTTTGGAAGGTAAAAGAGGAAATCCTCGTATTAAACCACCTTTCCCAGCGGTTTCTGGTCTTTGGGCAAACCCAACAGTAGTGAACAATGTGGAAACTATTGCAACGGTGCCTTGGATTGTAAACAATTCTGGTGACGATTATGCTAAAATTGGAATTGGCCGTTCTACTGGAACTAAATTAATTTCTGCTTCTGGACACATTAAAAATCCTGGAGTTTACGAAATTGAATTAGGTTTAAGTGTTGACGAATTCATGAATTCTGATGAATATTTAGGAGGAATGTCTTCAAGCAGACCTTTGAAAGCATTTGTTCCTGGAGGTTCTTCTGTGCCAATTTTACCAGCTGAATTAATTTTTAAAACAGCAAACGGGGAAGACCGATTAATGACTTACGAATCTTTAAGTGATGGTGGTTTTGCAACTGGATCTATGTTAGGTTCTGGAGGATTTATCGTATACAACGACACTGCTTGTGTGGTTAGAAACACTTGGAATTTTGCTCGTTTCTACCACCACGAATCTTGCGGACAATGTACTCCTTGCCGTGAAGGAACGGGATGGTTGGAAAAAATCTTATGGAGAATCGAAAACGGTCAAGGCCGTGAAGAAGATATAGAATTATTGTGGAGCATTCAAAGCAAAATTGAAGGAAACACAATTTGTCCACTTGGTGACGCCGCTTCTTGGCCAGTAGCTGCAGCAATTCGTCACTTTAGAGATGAGTTCGAATATCACGTTCGTTTCCCAGAAAAAATTAAAAATAGAGATCACTTTGTAGCTGAGCCTTTTTCTCAGGTTAAACATTTAGTTGGCGGCAAAGTAATTATATAATAGTTTCAAGTTTCAAGTTTTTTTAGTTTCAATACCGATAGCTATCGGCACTGAAACTTTAAACCTGAAACTAAAAAAACAAAAAAAGAGATGAAAGTAACCATAGACGGTCAAAGTATAGACGTAGAACCAGGAACGACGATCCTGCAGGCTGCACGTATGATTGGAGGAGATTTAGTTCCGCCAGCCATGTGCTATTACTCAAAATTAAAAGGCAGCGGCGGAAAATGCCGTTGTTGTTTAGTTGAAGTTTCGAAAGGAAGTGAAGCTGACCCACGACCAATGCCAAAATTAATGGCATCTTGTGTAACAGGATGTATGGACGGTATGGAAGTGAACAGTAAATCGTCTGCAAGAGTAACTGAAGCTCGTAAATCTGTAACAGAATTTTTATTAATCAATCACCCGTTAGACTGTCCTATTTGTGATCAGGCTGGGGAATGTGATCTACAGAATTTAAGTTTCGAACACGGAAATCCGAAATCACGTTACATTGAAGAAAAAAGAACATTTGAACCAGAAGATATTGGCCCGAATATTCAATTGCACATGAACCGTTGTATTCTTTGCCAAAGATGTGTACAAGTTGCAGATCAATTGACAGACAACAGAGTTCACGGAGTATTAGATCGTGGAGATCACGCTAATATTTCAACTTGCATTTCTAAAGCGATTACAAATGAGTTCTCTGGAAACATGATCGACGTTTGTCCAGTTGGAGCTTTAACAGATAAAACTTTCCGCTT
This sequence comes from Flavobacterium ustbae, assembly GCF_003946915.1. Lineage (GTDB taxonomy): Bacteria > Bacteroidota > Bacteroidia > Flavobacteriales > Flavobacteriaceae > Flavobacterium > Flavobacterium ustbae. Next base: position 772,571 of record NZ_RPOC01000001.1, on the reverse strand, counting down.
TAAATCAAGAGTTTGGTTTAACAAACCTTATAATGCGCATAGAGAGTGTACAACTCCAGGATGTTGCGGAAAAACTACAGTTTGGATGTTTGGTGGCGAAATTCAACGTGTGACTGGTCGTAAAGACGAGTACCACGAAGTAGAAGAATTCATCTGCAACAGCTGTCGTTTTGAACATAAAGATGTTAAGGATTGGGTAATTGAAGGGCCAAGAGAGTTTGAAAAAGACTCTGTAATCAACCAAAATAATTACACTCAGAAATTAGAGAAAGTAACGATCGATACAGAAAAGAACATTCTTTTAGGCCGTGATATTGACCGTAAGAAGATTAGTATGGCAGCAATTCCATTAACTGATAAAGACCAAAAATAGTAAGAAATGGAAAGTGCATTTATTATAGAAAAGAGTGTTGTGATTGTAGTCGTTTTTGCGGTTACAATGATTATGGCAATGTATTCTACCTGGGCAGAACGTAAAGTTGCTGCTTTCTTGCAAGACCGTGTTGGGCCTAACCGTGCGGGATGGGGAGGTTTATTACAGCCACTTGCAGATGGTATGAAATTGTTCTCTAAGGAAGAGTTTTTTCCAAACACACCAAACAGATTTTTATTCGTAGTAGGACCTGCAATTGCAATGAGTACTGCTTTAATGACAAGTGCGGTAATTCCATGGGGAGATCGTTTACATCTTTTTGGAAGAGACATTATCCTTCAGGCTACAGACGTAAATATTGCTTTACTATACATTTTTGGAGTTCTTTCTGTTGGAGTTTACGGCATCATGATTGGTGGATGGGCTTCTAACAATAAATTCTCTTTGATGGGAGCTATTCGTGCCGCTTCTCAAATGGTTTCTTACGAAGTTGCAATGGGATTATCGATAATTGCTTTATTGATGATGACTGGAACAATGAGTTTAAAAGAAATCTCATTACAGCAGCAAGGAATGAACTGGAACGTTTTTTATCAGCCTTTATCATTCTTAATCTTCTTAATCTGTTCATTTGCAGAAACAAACAGAACTCCTTTCGATTTAGCTGAATGTGAAAACGAATTAATTGGAGGTTACCATACAGAATATTCATCCATGAAAATGGGATTCTATTTATTTGCTGAATATGCGAGTATGTTTATCTCTTCTACTATTATTTCTGTTTTATTCTTTGGCGGATACAACTACCCAGGAATGCAATGGATGGTAGAAAATGTAGGTGTAAATGTTGCTAACTTATTAGGAATTGCAGCATTGTTTGTAAAAATATGTTTCTTCATATTTTTCTACATGTGGGTACGTTGGACAATTCCAAGATTTAGATATGACCAATTAATGAATTTAGGATGGAGAATTTTAATTCCGCTTTCAATCATTAATATCATGATAACAGGTGTTGTTATTTTAAGACACGATATCTTAGCTGCTTTAGGATTCTAAGAATCTCAATGAGCTTCAAATAAAAAACAAAATAGATTTTGAATTTGATTGCTGTCAAATTGTAAATCATAAACTATAATAGTAAAAATGTCAATAGAAACTATATCATTATCGGGTAGAAAAAAGGTGGTGTCAAATAAAGACATGTCTTTTATTGAACGATTGTATCTTGTGGCGATTGTAAAAGGTCTGGTTATTACCGTAAAACACCTTTTTAGAAAAAAAGTTACGATTCATTATCCAGAGCAGGTTCGTGAAATGAGTCCAGTTTACCGTGGTCAGCACATGCTGAAACGCGACGAACAAGGTCGTGAGAACTGTACAGCTTGTGGATTATGCGCACTATCTTGCCCTGCAGAAGCGATTACTATGAAAGCTGCAGAACGCAAGGCTGATGAAAAACACTTGTACAGAGAAGAGAAATATGCAGAAATCTACGAAATTAATATGCTGCGTTGTATTTTCTGTGGTTTATGTGAAGAAGCTTGTCCAAAAGACGCTATTTACTTAACTGAATCTAAAGTTTTAGTTCCTGCTAGCTACAACAGAGAAGATTTCATTTTCGGGAAAGACAAATTAGTAATGCCTTTAGAAATGGCTTTGAAAAACGCTCAACTTAAAAACGCTAACTAAATGATACATATTCCTGATTTTGCACACGCAACAACTGTTCAAGTTATCTTTTGCTTTTTAGCGTTTATTACCGTTATTACTGCTTTCTTGACTATTTTCAGCAGAAACCCGATTCACAGTGCCATTTATTTGGTAATCTGTTTCTTCTCGATTGCTGGTCATTATTTGTTATTAAATTCTCAATTCTTAGCTGTTGTTCATATAATAGTCTACTCTGGAGCTATTATGATTCTGTTCCTGTTTACCATCATGTTGATGAACCTGAACGAACAACGGGAAGTTCACCGCCCTCGAATTACACGTTTAGGCGCTATTGTTTCTTTCTGTTTAATTTTGATTGTTTTGATTACAATCTTTATTAACTCGAAACCAATTGTAGGTGAATACGATTCTACTGGAGAAGATTTCCAATCAATTAAAGTTTTAGGTAAAATTTTATTGGACGAATATATGGTTCCTTTTGAATTTGCTTCGATCTTACTTTTGGTTGCTATGATTGGAACAGTTCTATTGTCTAAAAAAGAAAAATTAAATAAATAATGGGTAATATATTAAATCAAATAGGTATTGAAAACTACATCTTTTTGAGTGTTGTACTTTTCTGTATTGGTATTTTTGGTGTATTGTACAGACGAAATGCTATTATCGTTTTCATGTCTATCGAAATTATGTTGAATGCGGTAAACCTTTTATTTGTTGCTTTTTCAACTTATCATCAAGATGCGCAAGGACAAGTTTTTGTGTTCTTCTCGATGGCGGTTGCTGCAGCCGAAGTTGCGGTAGGATTGGCCATTTTAGTTTCTATCTTTAGAAATATCGGATCAATTAGTATCGATAATTTAAAAAATTTAAAAGGATAATCAGAAATGGATACCAATTTAGCTTTAATTTTAGTTTTAACTCCTTTACTAGGTTTTCTAGTAAATGTCTTTTTTGGAAAAAGCTTAGGGAAAACAGCTTCTGGTGCAATCGGAACTGTTGCCGTAGCAATTTCTTTTGTAGTTTCTCTTTTACTTTTTAATCAAATAACTTCAACTGGAAAAGGAATTCAGGTTACTTTATTTGATTGGATTCAAATTAGCAACTTAAAAATCAATCTTGGATTTTTATTAGATCAATTATCTGTTCTTTGGTTATTATTCGTAACTGGAATTGGATCTTTGATTCACTTATACTCTATCAGTTACATGCACGACGACGAAAATATGCACAAGTTTTTTGCGTATTTAAATCTGTTCGTATTCTTTATGATTACACTTGTAATTGGAAGCAATTTATTAGTTCTTTTCATCGGATGGGAAGGTGTTGGACTTTGTTCTTACCTATTAATTGGATTCTGGCATAAAAACCAAGATTACAATGATGCTGCGAAAAAAGCTTTCATCATGAACAGAATTGGAGATTTAGGTTTATTAATCGGAATGTTCATCATCGGATCGATGTTTTCAACTTTAGATTATGCAACTTTAAAAACTGCAATTACGGGAGCAACTAACTTAAATTTACCTTTACTTTCTTTAGCTGCTTTATGTTTATTTATTGGAGCTTGTGGTAAATCTGCTCAGATTCCTTTATACACTTGGTTACCTGATGCGATGGCTGGACCAACTCCAGTTTCTGCATTGATTCACGCGGCTACGATGGTAACTGCTGGTATCTTTATGGTAACAAGATTAAACTTTGTATTTGACTTAGCTCATGATGTACAAAATGTAATCGCAATTATTGGAGCTATTACTTCATTGGTTGCTGCTACAATTGGATTAGTACAGACTGATATCAAAAAAGTATTGGCTTACTCTACAGTTTCTCAATTAGGATTAATGTTCTTAGCATTAGGATTTGGAGCTTATGAAGTAGCTGTTTTTCACGTAATCACTCACGCTTTCTTTAAAGCTTGTTTATTCTTAGGTTCTGGATCTGTAATTCACGGATTACACGGAGAGCAAGATATGCGCAACATGGGAGGTTTGCGTAAAGCGATGCCAATTACATTTTGGACTATGTTAATTTCTTCATTAGCGATTTCTGGAGTTCCATTCTTCTCTGGATTCTTTTCTAAAGATGAAATTTTATTGACAGCTTTCCACCATAGTATTCCATTATATGTTGTTGGATCTGTTGCTTCAATCATGACAGCTTTCTATATGTTCCGTTTAATGTTCTTGACTTTCTTTAAAGAATTTAGAGGAACTGAAGAACAAAAACATCATTTACACGAAAGTGGTTCATTAATCACTATTCCACTTATCATTTTAGCTATTTTAGCGACTTTCGGTGGATTAATTAGTTTACCTGGAAACAGCTGGTTAAATCATTATTTAGCTCCACTTTTCACAAAAGTAGCAGGCGAAGAACACCATTTAGGAACAACTGAATATACTTTAATGGGTGTTGCTGTTCTTGGTGGATTATTAGGAATTTTAATTGCTTACATAAAATACTTTAAACAAGATAATTTTCCAGAATCTGATGAAAACATTACTGGTTTAAGCAAAGTTTTATACAACAAATATTATGTAGACGAAGTTTACGATGCTGTATTTGTTCAGCCAATTAATAGCTTATCTAAATTCTTTAGAGATTATATCGAAACTGGTTTATCTGCTCTTGTTTTCGGATTAGGTAAAGTGACAAACGAAATTGCTTTTCAAGGAAAGAGATTACAATCAGGAAGTATCGGATTATACCTATTTGTATTTGTTTTAGGAATGTGTGCCATTATTTCCTATATATTTTTAGCTCAATAATATTATAACTATGAACGTTTCTACTATATTAATTATACTCTTAATTGGTGCATTTGCCACTTATTTTTCTGGTGACAAACTAGCTTCAAAAGTTGCTTTGCTTTTCAGCCTAGCCGCTTTAGGATGTTCAATTGTATTATTGAATAATTATAATGCTGGTGAAAATATTAGCGTAATCAACAGCTGGATTACGCAACCTAAAATTTCTTTCGCTTTAAACGCTGACGGATTAGGATTGGCAATGGTTTTATTAACTGCAGCCCTTACTCCTATTATTATATTTTCTTCTTTTGGAAATGAATATAAAAATGCAAAAGCTTTCTACGGATTGATTCTTTTTATGGCATTTGCTATGACAGGAACTTTCTTAGCTTCTGACGGTCTTTTATATTATATTTTTTGGGAGCTTGCTCTTGTTCCGATTTACTTTATTGCTTTAATCTGGGGGAATGGCGATGCTGAAGAACGCAGAAAAGCAGTGGTTAAATTCTTTATTTACACGCTTGCTGGTTCATTATTCATGTTGACTGCTTTTATTTATTTATACACAAAAGCGGGATCTTTCTTAATTGAAGATTTATACAAATTAAATTTATCTGCTTTCGAGCAATTCTGGATTTTCTTGGCTTTCTTCTTAGCTTATGCTATTAAAATTCCGATTATTCCTTTTCATACTTGGCAGGCAAATGTATACCAAAAAGCACCAACAGTTGGAACAATGCTTTTATCTGGTATTATGCTAAAAATGGGACTTTACAGTGTTCTTAGATGGCAATTGCCACTTGCGCCAACAGCTGCAAAAGAATACATGTATATCTTTATTGCTTTAGGAATTGCAGGTGTAATTTACGGGTCGATTGTCGCTTTAAGACAAAAAGATCTTAAAAAATTATTAGCTTATTCTTCTCTTGCTCACGTTGGTTTAATCGCAGCGGCTTCTTATACTCTAACACTTGATGGTTTAAGAGGTGCGGTTTTACAAATGATTGCTCACGGTTTTGTGGTAGTTGGATTATTCTTTGCTGCCGAAGTTATTTTTAGAAGATACGAAACTAGAAATATTGCAGAAATGGGCGGTATCCGTGCTCAATCTCCAAAATTTACTTCAATGTTTTTAATCTTAGTATTAGCTTCTGTTGCATTACCGAGTACATTTAACTTTGTTGGTGAGTTTACCGTTTTATACAGCTTATCTCAAATTAATATCTGGTTTGCTATTTTAGGAGGAACGACTATTATTTTAGGAGCTTATTATATGTTGAGAATGTTCCAGCACGTAATGTTGGGTGAAACGAACTCAAAAGCTTTTGCAGATGTGACACTTAACGAAGGAATTTCTTTCGCAGTAATTATCGCTGTTTTATTGTTCTTCGGATTTTATCCAAAACCAATCACAGATTTGATTACACCAAGCTTGGAAACTATTTTACAAGTTATCAATAAGAACTAATATTTTAAACAAAAAATAAATTAGGATTACACTTAAAATTGAAATCCTAAATCAAAAAGATAAAAATGAATACATTAATAGCTATAACAGGATTGGGTATTTTCTGCCTATTGTTTGAAATTCTTAATTTAAGAAAAGCCATCGTTCCTTTTACCATCTTAGGTTTACTGGGAGTATTGGCCATAAATTTCTGCGAATTCGGAATGGAACAAAGTTATTACAACAATATGATTACAGTAAGTAAGTTCTCTACTTCTTTTTCATCATTGTTTATCGTTTTGACAATTTTCCTTGTAGCATTAAGTCATAATTTCTACCACAATCACCCAACTAAAATTTCAGACTATGTTGCCATTAAAGTTTTCTTATTGGCTGGAGCTGTAGCAATGGTTTCTTTTGGAAACTTAGCGATGTTCTTTTTAGGAATTGAAATTTTATCTATTGCATTGTATGTTTTAGCGGCAAGCGATCGTTTGAACATTAAGAGTAACGAAGCCGGTATGAAGTATTTCTTGATGGGATCTTTTGCCTCTGGAATTATCTTATTCGGTATTTGTTTGATTTACGGTGCAATGGGAAGTTTTGATATTAGCGAAATTCACGAAAGCGCACTTTCTGCAGAGTTGCCAATCTGGTTTCCAATCGGTATGATTTTAGTGGTTATCGGTATGTTATTTAAAGTAGCTGCTGTTCCTTTCCATTTCTGGGCTCCAGATGTTTACGAAGGTTCTCCTGCTTTAACAACAGCTTTAATGAGCACATTGGCAAAAGTAGTAGCAATTGCAACTTTATTTAAATTGGTTTCTGGTATGAACTTAATTGCTTCATTAGACAACCAAGATCTCTTACACACTTTTGAAGTTATTGTAGTTGTTCTTTCTATTGCTTCGATGTCTGTTGGTAATATCATGGCATTAAGACAAGTAAACGTAAAACGTATGCTTGCATTCTCTGGAATCTCTCATGCAGGTTTCATGTTAATGACATTATTAACGGTTTCAGCTTCTGCTGGAGTTTTATTATACTACACTGCTGCTTACGCATTATCAGGAATCGCTGCTTTCAGTGTCATTTTATATGTTTGCAGAGATCATGATAATGAAGATATTACCAATTTCCACGGTTTAGGAAAAACAAATCCGCTATTGGCTGCAATCCTTACAGGTTCATTATTGTCGATGGCTGGTATTCCGATTTTCTCTGGATTCTTTGCTAAGCTATTCTTATTCAACCAAACTATTCAAGCAGGATATATCGGTTTAGTAATTGTTGCTGTGATCAATTCTATTATTAGTGTTGGTTACTATTTCAAACTAATTTTGGCAATGTATTCTAAAGAACCAAATCAGGAAAGAACAGGAAGACCATTCCTTATTTATGCAACTGCAGTAATTTCAATTGCTTTAAATATTATTATTGGTTTATTTCCTTCATTAGTTTTAGACTTATTGAATTAAGATAAGAATACAATATATAGAAAAATCCATTCGTTACTGCGAATGGATTTTTTTGCTTTATAAAGAACAGAAATTCATGTTAAAAAATTCTCTTCTGAGATTGCACTTCAAAAAATCTCCATATATTTGAATTCAATTAAATGCATTAAATTATGAACTTTAATTCAAAAAATCCATTTTTAAACAGTAAGCGTTTTTCTAATGCTGACTCAAGAACAGAAGTACACCAAGCTCAGATTATTGATTATAATCAAGAAATGACGGTATCTGGAACAATCAACAAAACTGCAATCTTATTTCTTATTTTATGCGGTGCTGCTATGGTAACATGGTGGATGGCTTTTAACGGAATGAATCCTATGCTGCCTACAATTGGAGGTGCAATTATTGGTTTTATTTTAGTATTGGTTTCTTCATTTAAACCACAAGCTTCTCCTTACCTAGCTCCTGGATATGCTTTATTTGAAGGATTGTTTATTGGAGGTATTTCTGCGATATTTGAATTAAAATTTCCAGGAATTGTAATTAATGCCGTTGGTGCAACTCTAGTTACTTTTTTAGTTTGTCTTGGTTTATATAAATTTAGAATTGTGAAGGTTACAGAACAATTCAAATCTGTTGTCGTTGCAGCAACATTAGCGATTGCGACTTATTACTTAATCTCTTGGTTAGTCTCTCTATTTATTACTAGCTGGCAGCCTGTTCATTATGGAAATTCTATGATGAGTATCGGAATCAGTATTTTTGTAATTATTATTGCAGCTCTTAATTTATTCTTAGATTTTGATTTAATTGAAAAAGGTGCAAGAGAAAAAATGCCAAAATTCATGGAATGGTACGGAGCAATGGGATTAATGATCACATTGGTTTGGTTATACATTGAATTCTTAAGACTTTTATCTAAACTTTCTAGTAAAGACTAGTAATTCTTTAATATAAAATTTAAGCCCTTTTGAGTAAAATCAAAAGGGCTTTTTTATTTCAATAGAATAATTTATTAAATCAAATTTTAAGAATAATCTGTTCTCAGAAAACAAAAAAGAGTCTATTTCCTACAAAAAATACAATGTAATTTATTGTAACTAAAAAAATTATATCTTTTTTATATTTCTCTTCATTAAATTGAGAAATTTACAAAAAGCTAGTAAAATACGGCTTTTCTTATACAACTGATAATGTGTAATAAATTACAATTAGTGCAATTAATTACATTTTTAACAATTAAATAACTTTATATTTTAATTATATTCTTTTTTCAGATAAAAAAAATGCGATATTAAAAATTAATATATAATTTTGTGTAATCGATTACAATTAAACCACTTGCAGTCGAAAGTAAAAACCACTTACTTATTTTATTAACTATCTTAAACAAACACTATGAAAAAAAACCTACTTTTCGTAGCTGTCTTTCTTATGACAGCTCAGTTATGGGCCCAAACGATTAATGAAGCTTCTGGATGGCTGGAATCTGCTTTTATTAAATGGCAGCCAGTCAGCGGTGCCCAAACCTACAATGTTTACTACACTGGTAACGGATTTACAGACAAGAAAATAGATGACCAGCTTATTAGAAGTTACGGTTCTTATTTTCGTGCTGATATACCTGGGTTAAAAGCAGGATCTTATACTGTAAAAGTAAAGCCTGTAATCAATGGCAATGAAGGGACTGGAACCACAACAGGAAGCTTAACCGTAGCAGCACACGACAGAAATGGCTTTGCTTTTGAAGGTGGCCGTGTTCCTGGAGGATACAAAGCAGACGGAACTCCAAAAGATAATGCTGTAATTCTTTACATTACACAAAATACCAAAAACACCATTTCGATGAATATTACAGGGGCAAGTTCCAATCCTTGCATTGGTTTACAAAATATTTTGTATGCCATTAAAAAAGGAAAAGATACGCGTCCGTTTATTATTCGTTTGATTGGAAATATCACTGATATGACCGTTATGGAAGGCGGTGATGTTGTGATCGAAAACGCAAACAATGCTTCAAGTTATGTTACCTTTGAAGGTATTGGAGATGATGCCGTTGCAAATGGTTGGGGCATTAGATTGAAATCGGCTTCAAATATAGAAGTAAACAATCTTGGATTCATGAACTGTAACAGTACTGCAGGAGATAACGTAGGAATGCAGCAAAACAACGATCACGTTTGGGTTCATAACTGCGATTTATTTTATGGAAATGCGGGAAGCGACGCCGATCAAATAAAAGGCGACGGAGCATTAGACAATAAAACTTCGACTTATATCACATTGTCTTATAATCATTTTTGGGATAATGGAAAAGCAAGTCTTTTAGGTTTGAGCGAAGGAACAACTTCAGGATTGTACATCACATATCACCATAACTGGTTTGATCATTCTGATTCTCGTCATCCTCGCGTACGATATTATTCAGCACATATTTACAATAATTATTATGATGGAGTTTCTAAATATGGAGCAGGTTCAACTTTAGGATCTTCACTTTTTGTTGAAGGAAATTATTATAGAAATAGCAAACACCCAATGTTAACTTCACTACAAGGTACTGATATTTGGGACGAAGCGAATCAAGTGAATAATGCAGGAACAATGGGAACATTTTCTGGCGAGGCTGGTGGAAGCATCAAAGCTTTTAACAACACTTTTGACGCTTCTAACGGAACAAACAATATGCGTTTTGTAGCTTATAATGATCCAAATCCATTATACAATATTTCAGGAAAGATAAGCTCTACAACAGATTTTGATGCTTACGTAGCGACAACAAGAGGAGAAGTGGTAAGCAGTTCTGTAAAATCGAAATCAGGTGCAAATACATATAATAACTTTGATACAGATGCTAATTTATATGTGAAAAATTTAGTAATTGACAGTCCTGCTGCAGCAAAAACTAAAACTACTCAATATGCAGGACGTATTACTGGAGGAGATTTGAAATGGACTTTCAATAATGCAACAGACGACACTTCTTCTTTGGTTATTACAGCATTAAAATCAGCTCTTACTAACTATACAGGAACTCTAGTTGCTGTACAAGGCGAAGGAAATCCACCTTCAAGCAGACAAACTTTAACGCTGACATCTGCATCCAACAACAATCAAACTGTTGCAAGCGGAACTGCTATCTCTTCGATTGTATTTACATGGGGCGGTGACGCAACTGATGCAACTGTAACGGGATTACCAGCTTCTGGATTATCTTTTGTAAAAAATACTTCAGCAAAAACTATCACTATTTCGGGTACGCCAACTGCAACAGTTTCGTATTCCATTGCAACTTCTGGAACTAGTGGTTCCCCAGCCACTAGTTCAGGAACTGTAACCGTAACTGCTGCAGGAAACCAAACCTTAACTTCTACTGGCAACAATAGCCAAACTGTTTCTTCTGGAACTGCTATTGCTTCTATTGTATTTACTTGGGGCGGAAATGCTACCGATGCAACTGTTACAGGATTACCAGCTTCTGGATTATCTTTCGTAAAAAATACATCGGCAAAAACTATCACGATTACAGGAACTCCAACTGCAAATGTATCTTATTCTGTAACTACTTCTGGAAGTGCAGGAACTCCAGTAACTGCATCAGGAACAATAACCGTTACAACGGGTTCTACTGGCGGTTCTGAAAATCATAATTTTACAGCTTCTGGAAAAACAAGCACATTCTACTCTATTACAGGAAATATGAATTCGACTCCTGGTTCTGTAACTTATAATGGCTTAACGCTAACACAACGATTAAAAATTGAATCTAGTACCTCTATAACATACACAACAACAAGTGCATCTACTTTAACTTTGGTTTTCGATTCTAGTTTTACAGGAACTATTAAAGTAGATAATGTTTCTTATACAGCATCTGCCGGTATTGTAACGGCATCAATTGCGGCTGGTTCTCATACTATAACCAAAGGTTCAGTTGCTAATTTATTCTATATCAGCACGGTTTACAGCGGAACTACTTTAAGAATGGCAGTAGTAGACGAGAGCTCAACTATAGAATCAGCAAAAATAATTTTGTATCCGAATCCTGTTACAAGCACTTTATATTTATCAGATCCGGAACAAAAAGTGCAGAAAGTACTTATTTACAATATTTCTGGAAATCTAGTGGTTAATTCTGGTAATTCTCAAAGTATTGATACAAGCGGTTTAATTCCTGGAACTTATCTGGCAAAAATTTATACTGTCGACGGATCATTTAATCAAACTCTTATAAAAAAGTAAATCTAAACTTAACTTAAAAAGGCTTCCAAATTTGGAAGCCTTTCTTATTTCAGATATTTATATAATTACAAATCAAATTTAATTCCCTGCGCTAGCGGAAGATTTGTTGTATAATTAATTGTATTGGTTTGACGACGCATATAAATTTTCCAAGCATCAGAACCTGATTCGCGTCCTCCACCAGTTTCTTTTTCTCCTCCAAAAGCACCTCCAATTTCGGCTCCAGAAGTTCCGATATTTACGTTTGCAATTCCACAGTCAGAACCAGTTGCCGATAAAAATCTTTCGGCTTCACGCAGATTGTTCGTCATAATTGCTGAAGATAGTCCTTGCGCAACACCGTTTTGAATTTCGATGGCATTTTCTACTTCGCCAGCATATTTAATTAAATATAAAACGGGTGCAAATGTTTCGTGCTGTACAATTTCAAATGAATTTTCAGCTTCTGCAATAGCTGGTTTTACGTAACAGCCACTTTCATAACCTTGACCAGAAAGCACTCCGCCTTCTACTAGAATTTTTCCACCTTCAGTCACAACTTTATTCAAAGCTGCAGCATACATTTCAACAGCATGTGTGTCGATAAGCGGTCCAACATGATTATTTTCGTCAAGCGGATTTCCGATTCGAAGTTGCTTGTAAGCTGCAACCAAAGCGTCTTTTACTTTATCATAAATGCTTTCGTGAATAATCAGTCTTCGAGTTGAAGTACAACGCTGTCCAGCAGTTCCAACCGCTCCAAAAACAGCTCCAATAACCGTCATTTTTATATCTGCATCTGGAGTAACAATTATGGCATTATTTCCTCCTAATTCTAATAATGATTTACCTAGTCTTCCTGCAACAGTCTGCGCTACAATTTTCCCCATTCGGGTTGAACCCGTAGCAGAAATAAGTGGAATACGAGCATCTGCAGTCAACAACTCTCCTATTTTATAATCGCCATTTATTAAACACGAAATTCCTTCTGGAAGATTGTTTTCTTTAATAACCTGAGCGATAATATTTTGGCAGGCAATACCACAAAGAGGTGTTTTTTCAGAAGGTTTCCAAACACAGACATCACCAGCAATCCAAGCTAAAGCAGTGTTCCAAGACCAAACCGCAACTGGGAAATTGAATGCCGAAATAATTCCAACAATTCCTAATGGATGGTATTGCTCATACATGCGATGACCTGGTCTCTCAGAATGCATCGTTAATCCGTGAAGCTGACGAGATAAACCAACTGCGAAGTCACAGATATCAATCATTTCCTGAACTTCTCCAAAACCTTCTTGCAATGATTTCCCCATTTCGTAAGAAACCAATTTGCCTAGAGCTTCTTTATTTTGTCTCAATTTTTCTCCAAACTGACGTACAATTTCACCACGCTGCGGCGCCGGAATCAATCTAAAAGTCTTAAACGCTTCTGCCGCTGTTTGAATTGCTTTTTCATAATCTTCTGCAGTTGACATTTTTACCGAAGCAATTAATTTTCCGTCAACTGGCGAATAACTCTCTAAAATTTCTCCAGAAGAAAAATTGTTAGTTCCTGTTGATGTTCCTTCATTTATTGTCTTGATGCCCAATTTTTCAAGAGCTTCCTTCATTCCAAATTGCGATGCTATTGTTGTCATTGTAACTTTTTTGGTTAAAATTGTTATATTTTTATGTAAAGATATTCTTTTAGAATTAATTTCCGATTGAAGTTAATTCATAAATCAACGTAAATTTAAGTTTATTTTATAGTATTTACAGAAACGAAACCTCATAATTGGATTTATTTAATGAAATTTGCATTACTTAAAATTAAAAATATGACCCATTTCAGTAGGCTTCTTGTTTGCTTTCTTTTAGTTTCAGCTCCTATGTTTTCTCAAAAAGAAAATAGTTCTTTTTCTGTAGTTCCTTTGGGAGTAATGGGCGGTATTGACGAAAAAAATCTTTCCGCTTATTTAATCGCTCCTTCAAATACTAACGATTATATCTGTCTTGACGCCGGAACCGTAAATGCTGGAATTGAAAAAGCTATTGAAAAGAAAACTTTTAAAGTTTCTACAAGTGAAGTTTTACGCAAATACATTAAAGGATATTTGATTTCGCACGCACATTTGGATCACGTTTCTGGTTTAATTATCAATTCGCCTGCTGATTCTTCGAAAACCGTTTATGCAACAAATAAATGTATGGAAATGATGGAAAACCATTATTTTAACGATCAAACTTGGGCAAATTTTGGAGATGCGGGACCTGGTTTTCCTTTAAGAAAATACCATTTTCAAACTTTGAATTTAGGCGTAGAAACTCTATTAACGAATGCTAAAATGACGGTTAAGGCATTTCCGTTAAGTCATGTTAATCCGTTTGAAAGTACTGCTTTTTTAATTAGAAGCAATACTGATTATGCATTATATTTAGGAGACACGGGCCCTGACGAAGTCGAAAAAAGCAATAATCTTCGTGATCTATGGACAGCTGTTGCTCCATTGGTTAAGCAAAAACAATTGAAAGGCATTTTTATTGAAGTTTCTTTTCCAAATGAGCAACCGGACAAATTTTTATTTGGGCATTTAACTCCAAATTATTTAATGAAAGAACTTCATGTTCTAGAAGATTTGGCAGGAAAAGGTTCTTTGAAAAACTTCAAAATTATCATCACGCATTTAAAACCTCCTGCGAAGAATATTGTAAAAATTAAAGAGCAGTTAAAAAATCAAAATGATTTAGGAGTGCAGATTATTTATCCGGAACAGGGGAAAAAATTGGAGTTGTAAATTATTACGCCACAGATTTCACTGATTAAAGGATTAAAATTAATATTTTAATCCTTTCTTTTTAAAATTCCGTTTTTCTCTAATTCAATTAGCATTTCTTCATGAGTAATAAAATCGCCAGCTAAATACTCTTCTTTTGCTTGCTTGATATCAGCTTTTAATTCTAAAATAAATTTTTCTTCTTCGCTAAGTGAAGGTGAAACATTTAATTCTTTATCATTTTTCATATTTATATCTGTTTAACAATTCTAAAAAGTAGGTGTCATAGCCCTGATGGGAGCGGCATCCTTTTGTGGCGGGGTTCGCCACAAAAGATATAGCGGACAGCAGGAAATAGCTTCTAATCTTTATTATTTAATTATTTCTTCGCCACAAATCTCGGATCACTTTCCATAACAGTCCCGCAATTATCGCACGTTCTTAATTCTTCTGAATTGTAAAAATGCTCAAAGTGAGGAAGAAAATCTTTCTCTATATTATGAAGTTCAAAATACACTTCGTACAATTTATGATTGCAGTTGTCACAGTGCCAAAGCAAGCCATCAGTAAAACCTTGACCAGCGCGCTTTCTTTCAATTACAAGCCCAATAGAACCTTCTGAACGAACAGGAGAATGAGGCACTTTGGCTGGATGCAAATACATATCGCCCGCATTTAATTCCATTTCTTTACGCTGTCCATCTTCCTGAATCACTACTTTAATGTTTCCTTCGAGTTGATAAAAAAGCTCTTCTGTTTCGTTATAATGATAATCTTTTCTGGCATTTGGTCCAGCCACAATCATTACAATATAATCTCCAGAATCTACATACAGATTTTTATTTCCAACAGGCGGTTTCAGTAAATGACGATTTTCGTCAATCCATTGAGTCAGGTTAAAAGGTTTTGCTATAGCCATTTTGTAAATACTAAATTATGAAAAGCTAAAGTTAGTAAATTTGTAAAGACGCACTGCAGTGCGTCTTTAGATTCCGAATAAACATTTAAAAACCATAATCGAAAAAGATTACTCTGATCATTATGCTGCTTATAAAGCCGTTGCAAAAGAAGTTTTGAAGAAAATAAAATGAGTTTTTTTGCCACAGATTAAATGAATTAAAATGATTTTTTTAGTTTGCCACGAATTTCACTAATTACACTAATTCATTCTGGCTGAAAAAATCCTAAAAATCTTTTTAATCTGTGGCTGAAAAAATTCGAGCAATTCGTGTAATTCGTGGCAGAAAAATTTTTAGGGTTTTAAAACGAGATGTTAGACGCACTACGGTGCGTCTCTACTTTGCAACTTCTTTTATCAAATAAATATAAACGGGAAAGTGATCACTAAATCCTGCTTCTGACAAGGAATTTCGTAGCGGATAACCTTTATATTGTCCCGAATTCTGAATAAGATAAGGTTTGCTGAAAATACCGGCTTTCCAAAAATTATAAGTCGAAAAATCAGATTCGATTAAGGATTTTGTCATGATAATTTGATCAAAAATATTCCAAGAATCACGATAAGCAATCGTTCCTAATCCTTTATTTTGAAGTTCTTCAAATGGATTAAAAACTCCAAATTCTCCTACTTCAGTTTTTACACCTTTTGCTCCTAATCCAAACTTTATACTATTGTTTAATGGTCCATCATTAAAATCTCCCATTGTCAATATTTTGGCTTGCGGATTAATCTGTTGTAGAGAGTCGATAATTTTTCGGTTCAATTTTCCTGCTGCTTCACGAAACTGACTTGTTGCTTTTTCCCCGCCCGATCTCGACGGCCAGTGATTGACAATGATATGTATTTCTTCATCTTCCAAAAATCCTGAAACCAAAAGCTGATCTCTCGTAAAAACACGATTTTTATTTTCCCTTTTAACCTCAATTTCATCATCTAAAACTTCAATCTGTTCTTCTCTTTTAGGAATTTCTTTTTTATAAATAATTAATGGAATATTCGAATAAGAAGTCGGCCGGAAATACTTTTTCTGATAAAGCAAAGCCACATCGATACCTCGTTTGTCTGGCGAATCGAAATGAATAATTCCTAAATCCAGTGGCAAGAGTTTCGGCTCTTTTATTAAATCTTCTAAAACATTGCGATTTTCTATTTCTGCTCCTCCAATTAAAGTTGGCGAATTTAAATTTTCTGGTGTTCCAATTTCAGAAATCACTTTCGCTAGGTTTTTCAATTTCTGCTGATATTTTTCTTTTGTCCAGTGCTGCGCTCCGTTTGGAGTCCATTCATCATCGTTTGTAAAAATGTCATCTTCAGTATCGTAAAGATTTTCGAAATTGTAAAAAGCAACGGTATGTATTTTATACTTTTTGGATTGCGATTGCGTTTGAAATGAAAAAAGAATTAGTAATAAAAAATAGCTTCTAAAAAAGTGCATATATTTAGTATTTAAAAAACATTCAATATTACTCTTTTTTAATTAATTGTAAGAAAATTCAAATATATTTAAAATCTAAAATTTCTATATTTGTTTTTTCATATAAATGAAAGAAGCAAATGATGACCATGAAAAACCTTTTAAACATTAAGAAACCGTCTATTATTTATCAATTCGCATTTCTTATTTTTGCTTTACAATCATTCAACTGTCAATCTCAACAAAACATGATAACACCGCCTTATTTACAAAAAGGAGATACTGTAGCGCTTTTAGCAACAGCGAGAAAAAATATTGATGACAATCTAAAACCAACCATAGATTTATTGCATAGCTGGGGTCTAGAAGCTGTAATAGGATCGACAATTGGCTTAGATTACCATCAATTGGCTGGAACAGATGAGCAACGAGCGGCCGATTTTCAAAAGCAATTGGACAACCCAAATATTAAAGCCATTTGGTGTGTTCGCGGCGGATATGGAACGGTTAGAATGTTAGACTTATTAGATTTTACTAAATTCAAACAGCATCCAAAATGGGTTATTGGTTTTAGCGATGTCACAGTTTTGCATAATCATTTGAATACGATGGGTTATAAATCTATTCACGGAATTATGCCGGTTACGGTTCCAAGAGCTACTCCAGATGCAGTGAGTTCTTTACACGCAGCTCTGTTTAATGAACCTATTTCCTACTCTATCAGCCCAACTCCTATGAATCGTTTGGGAAGTGCGGCGGGCGAATTAGTAGGCGGAAATTTATCTATCTTATATAGTTTATTAGGATCTCCATCGGCTATTGACTGCAAGGATAAAATTTTATTTATCGAAGATTTAGATGAATACTTGTATCATATTGATCGTATGATGATGAATCTAAAACGCAACGGCTGTATCGAAAATTTAAAAGGAATTATCATTGGTGGAATGACAAGCATGAAAGACAATGAAGTACCGTGGGGGAAAAATGCTTTGGAAATTATTGATGATGTAACCAAAAAATATAATATTCCAGTTATTTTCAATTTCCCAGCCGGGCACATTAGAGATAATAGAGCTTTAATTATGGGAAATACCGTTTCTATAGAAGTTACCGCTACCGGAAGCACAGTTACTTTTAAAAGATAATCGCCCTTATTTCTTTTTAAGAAGTTTAAAAATACCACATAAATCTCGCAAAGACGCGAAGTCGCAAAAGTTTAAATAGACTTTGTGCCTTCGCGTCTTTGCATGCAAAAAATATTAAACTTATTAAGCTTCAAAAACCTGAAACCTGAAACTTAAAACAAAAAAACATGGCAGAGCATAATGATTTAGGAAAATTGGGAGAAGATCTGGCTGCAGCAAATCTTGAACAAAACGGATATCAGATTCTGGAACGAAACTGGGAATTTCAAAAAGCAGAAATAGATATAATTGCAAAAAAAGATACTGTTTTAGCCATCGTTGAAGTTAAAACACGTTCGAGTTTGGATTTTGGTTCTCCACAAGATTTTGTAAAACCAAAAAAGATTCAATTACTGATTAAAGCAGTAAATGCCTACATAAACGATAGGGAAAAGGATTTTGAGAAAGATATTGAAGTTCGTTTTGATATCGTTGCGATCCATAAAAATGGTGAATCATTTGCAATTGAACATCTTACCGACGCTTTTTATCACTTTTAACATAATTTTTTATTGTTATAATTGTAACAATTTGTTTTTTTATTTATATTTGCAAAGAATTATAACATCGCAATGTTAAATTAACTACCAACTCAACTGTTACCAAAAAAAAAAAAAGAATTATGAAAACTGTTTCTTCTATTGTAGAAAACTACATTAAAACAAAACCATTTTTATTAAATGCCCTGTCGCTCGGAATTATTAATCTAACTTCACTTTCGCGAAATATTATGACCGAATTAGAAAGTGAATTTGGAAAAGAAGTAAAACAAGGCGCTGTTGTAATGTCTTTAAAACGACTGACGGAAGAACTGGATTTTAAATTAAATCATAAAATTAATAAAGTAATAAAAAATATTGGTGAAATAACGGTTCGTTCAGAACTTACAGATTACACTTTTGCAGCATCTGAAACTGTTTTAAACAAACAGGCAGATTTAATCTCAGACATTAATGCTTTATCTGATATTTTTTATACCTCATCTCGTGGCGTAAACGAAACCAACATCGTTGTCAGCAGCAGTGTAAATCATTTAGTTGAAAAA
The DNA here is from genome assembly GCF_003946915.1 of Flavobacterium ustbae. Taxonomy (GTDB): domain Bacteria; phylum Bacteroidota; class Bacteroidia; order Flavobacteriales; family Flavobacteriaceae; genus Flavobacterium; species Flavobacterium ustbae. The sequence continues at coordinate 753,283 of NZ_RPOC01000001.1, read as the reverse complement.
CACTTTATGAGAGAAAAATTAATCCAGAAATTAGATAATTTAGCTTCTATTACTGTAAAATTACCAAAAGAAAACATCGTAGTTCCTGGTATCTACTATTTCATTTTCCAACGTTTGGCTTGGGAAGGAATTATTATTAATGAGGTAATTTCGACTTCAAATGAATTTACTATTTTAGTTGGAGAAGATCAGGTTGATGTTGCTTTCAAAGTAATTAAAGATCTTAAAAACTAAATAAAAAATAAGTTTACGAATCGATTTTGATTCTTCTAGTAACAATCCTTTTGTCTTTAAAATTAAAAGATGAAAGGATTTTTTTGTTACCAAATCCCAATTCAATTATTATCAAATAAGAATATTCTCAAAAGACAAATTCTAAATTAAAATTTATTTCGCAAAAGCGTCTATTTGACACTTACTTGCAAAAAGCCACTTGCCAAGGTTTTTTATATCATCATTACAAAAAACTAACAAAAAATCCGAATTAAGTTTTTTTATATATAATTTGTTGCGAATAATATTTTTATATATTTGCCATTCATTAAATGACAGACCTCTTATTTTGATAGTTTAATACCATTAGAATTAAATAAAGCGAATTAAATTGTTAGAAGCAGCAAACCATAGTGAAAAATTATTGGTGAGTGAACTCAAAAATGGAAACGAGAAAGCTTTTCGTCAACTTTTTGATTTGTATCATCAAGACATTTATGGATACAGCATTAGTCTTTTAAAATCAAAAGAGGCAGCGGAAGAAAATGTGCAGGATGTTTTTATGAAGGTTTGGATTAACCGCGAAAGTTTAGATATAGAACAATCTTTTAAGGCCTATATTTTTACTATCGCACGAAATCAAGCTTTTAATGTCTTGAATAAAGCAGCAAATGAAGTTATTTTAAAAGAAGCTGTTTTTTATGAAAGTCAAAAATCACATGAATATGGAGATTATGCTATTCGGGAAGCCGATTGCAAAAAACTCCAAAAGCAAGCAATAAAACAACTCCCTCCTAAGCGACGGCAGATTTTTAAAATGTCACGGAAAAAAGGAATGAGTTATGAAGAAATAAGTATGGAACTCGGAATCTCAATAAACACGGTCCGGAACCAAATGAGTAAAGCGCTCGAATCGATGCGCGGCTTTTTTCAGCTTCACGATGAAATTATCTAACCAAAACCACAATAATGCCCTTAAAAATCACTCTTCGGAGTGATTTTTTTGTTTTTAAATTTTAATTATATCGCTCTATTTTGCCATTCGACGAAGGAGAAATTCGCGAATAACTCCGTAATACTTTTACAATCTTTATTGAGCTTCTAACGAAGATTTGCTACGCCTGTTCGCTATCGCTCGGGTCTCCTTCGTCGAAATGACAAAAATCAATTACGTTATGTTTCTAATGTAAATTTTTATTCAAACATAGCCCACGGTTTCAACCGTGGGTAAAGTATTGATTTGCGTGATTTGCATTGCGTGATTTACATTGCACGATTTACATTGCGTGATTTGCGTTGCGTTCCCACGGTTGAAACCGTGGGCTATGTTTGATATTGCTATTCTAAAAATTAATTATCTTCTTCTCTGTCAAAGATTTACGCTTTAAAAATTTTTTAGGTTTTTTTAATATTCGTAAACGAATAAAAATCAACATCTTATGATTTTAAAAAAATAATCAAATGTTAAAATTTAAAAATTTACAACGTTTGAGTAGTACTTACTTCCTCTTCAACTGTATTATAGAAACAGAGACCTTAAAAAACATTCTTAATGAATTCGAATTCTGAAATAAAAACGCTTTTAGAAAAGTTTATTTTAAATCAATGTAATGCGGAAGAGACCGAGCAGGTTATTGCGTATTGTCGTGAAAATAATTTAACCGAAGATTTTCCAACGGTTGAAGAAGTACAAAATCTATTAAGTGAAATGCCAAAAATGGATAAGCAGAAAGCCGGTGCAATTTTTGACAGTATATTATCTACAGCAAAAGAACGAGAAACGGTAATTGAAATGCCTTCTAGAAAATCAAATTATAGAAAATATATTTCAATTGCGGCTTCTGTAATTGTTTTGTTAGGAATTGGATTTTTCTACAAACAAAATATAGCAGACAAACCTGTTGAAGAAAAATTCGATTTTAAAAGTTCAGAAATTGTTTTGCAATTAGAAAATGGTGAAACCCAAATTATTTCTGAGCAAAATTCTTCTCAGGTAAAAGATGCTAAAGGAAATATTATTGGAAATCAAAATGGAGATAAATTGGTTTACGAAAACAGTGCTAATCCTGAAAAATTGATTTACAATACCATCAAGATTCCTTACGGTAAAAAATTTCGTCTCCAATTGTCTGACGGCACTTTTGTGCACTTAAACTCTGGAACAACTTTAAAATATCCAGTAAAGTTTATTGCTGGAGAAAACAGACAAGTATTTCTAGAAGGAGAAGCTTTTTTTGATGTTGCAAAAGACAAAAAACATCCGTTTATCGTAAATGCAGACGAATTGAATGTTCGCGTTCTAGGAACACATTTCAACGTTTCAAATTACCCAGAAGATGTCGCAACAGATGTGGTATTGGTTGAAGGTTCTGTAGGAATGTACGGTTATAAACAAGATTTTGATGCTTCAAAAAATACGATTTTGAAACCTGGCTTTAAAGGTAGTTTCAATAAACAAAATGCTACAATTTCGACAAAAGCGGTTATTACAGATATTTACACTTCGTGGATAAATGGTGGATTGACCTTCAGAAATATGACTTTCAAAAACATTATTACCAAACTAGAAAGACGCTACAATGTTACTATTATAAATAAAAATGAAAAGCTGGCAAACGAGAAATTCAACGCTAGTTTTAAGGAAGAATCTATAGAAAATGTAATGAGTTATTTTAATGACATTCACGGCATTAATTACACAATAAAAAACAATCAGATACTAATTAAATAACCAACTAAAACTAATACAATATATGATGAAATAACATTACGGGAATAAAAAAATCGGAAAGAGCTGCGAACAATTTCCGATTAACTAAGTGATTGAATATAACGAATTAACTACAATCAATTAACAAAATTATGAAAAAAAAATCTAAGAATAATGGGTTTCTATACTCATTGTTCCAAAAAGACCTGAAATTGAAATTAACTACACTCCTTATTTTGGTCGCCATGTTTAATATCAAAGCAAGTACTTATGCACAAAAGACAAAAGTTACTTTGGAATTAAACAATTCAACAATCGAAAAGGTTATTGAGACCATTGAGCAAAAAACTGACTTTAGATTTATTTACAAATTGAGCGACATTGACCTCGATCGTACGGTTTCAATTTCTGTAAAAGATCAGTCTATATATGTTGTTTTAGATAAAATTTTTAAAGGAACGCCAACCGAATTTAAAATTCGTGACACGCAGATTATCCTTAAAAAACCAGAACTTAAAACTCAAGTAATCGAATTTCAAAAACAAACCGTTTCTGGAGTTATTACAGACGAAAACGGATTGCCACTTCCTGGAGCTTCTGTTATTGAAGAAGGAACAAAAAACGGAATGGTTACAGATTTCGATGGTAAATACAAACTTACTGTAGAAAGTAGCCAGTCTGTAATCATCGTATCTTTTGTGGGGTATAAAGAAAAAAGAGTAACGGCTAATCAAGCTGTTATAAACATTCAGCTACTTCCAGACGCTACTGACTTACAGGAAATTGTTGTAGTCGGTTATGGAACTACAGCCAAAAAAGATGTAACTGGAGCGGTTTCTTCTATTGCTGCAAAAGATATGAATCAGGGAGCAATTGTAAACCCTTTGCAATTGATTGCTGGAAAAGCTGCCGGTGTTAATATCTCTCAAGTAGGAAGTGAGCCAGGTTATGGCCCAAGTGTTCGTATTCGTGGAATTTCTTCTCTAATTGGAGGAAGTGATCCTTTGGTTGTGGTAGATGGAATTCAGGGAAATATGGACTTATTAAACCAAGTTCCGCCAAGTGAAATTGAAAGTTATGATATTCTAAAAGATGCATCTGCAACAGCAATTTACGGTTCTCGTGGTGCTCCTGGTGTACTTATCATTACAACAAAAAAAAATAAAGCAGGTAAGACTACTATGGAATACGTTGGTTCTACAGCTTTAGATTTTATTCCGAAAAAATTAGATATGCTAAGCGCAGACGAATGGTGGACAGCCGCGCAAAGTGTTGGTGTTCCTGCTTCTGCCAATCATGGTTCTGACACTGACTGGTACGGTCTTTTGACTCAGACAGGAATTACACAAACCCATACTTTATCTTTTGGCGGCGGAACAGATAAATTCAATTACAGAGCTTCTTTGACTGCGATTTTGCAAGATGGAGTTGTAATTAACTCTAGCAATCAAAAATATATTGGCCGCATTCAGGCAACTCAAATGGCGCTTGATGATAAGTTGAAATTGACTTTTAACTTAAATACTGGTGTAAATAATACAACAAGTACTATTCAAAGTATTGGATCAATTGCTTTTCAATCTAATTTGATTACCAATACATATCTAATGCGTCCAACCGATCCTGTATTTAATACTGACGGAACTTATTTTACCGATCCAAACGTATTTCAATACCTAAATCCTTATGCGGCTGCAGAAACCACAACAAGTGAAACCCAAAATGATAATTTGTTCGGAAGTTTAAAAGCAGATTTAGATTTGGCAAAAGGTTTAACCGCAAACTGGTTCGGAAGCTGGAGAAAAACAAACTCGACCGAAGGTTATTTTCAGCCAGTAGAATCAACGGCAGCTTTTGCAATTGATCAAAAAGGTTTTGCTAATATTTGGAACCGAAGACAAAATGAAAAACTGACCAACTTTAGTCTAAATTATAAAAGAGAATTTGGGATTCACAATATCAATGTTTTGGGATTGTATGAATGGCAAAATCAAAGCTATCAAGGAAATTATGGACAAGCAAGAGGTTTTATAAATGATAAAACAACTTACAACGCGCTTCAATTTGGTGATATGTCAAAAGTTAGACCTGGCGATTTATTTTCATACAAAAACGACAGAACTTTGGTTTCTTTTTTAGGAAGGTTAAACTACTCTCTATTAGATCGTTATTTAGTTACAGCAAGTATTCGTCGTGATGGTTCGTCTGTTTTTGGAGCCAACTATAAATGGGGAGATTTCCCTTCGGCTTCTGTGGCTTGGCAGATTAATAAAGAATCTTTTATGGAGAATTCGAATATTGACGAGTTAAAACTTCGTGTAGGATATGGTGTTACAGGTAATCAGCAAGGTTTACTTCCTCAAAACTCAATCTCTTTGGTAGATCGTTCTGGAACAGTTAATTCTGGAATGGATTTAATTACAAACTATAATGTTGTTCAAAATTCAAATGCAGATTTGAGATGGGAAACCAAAAAACAAACCAATTTAGGTCTTGATTTTGCTTTTTTAAACAACAGATTAAGAGGAACTGTAGATGTTTACACTTCTAAGACAGAAAATCTATTATTTAATTATGTAGTACCTCAGCCTCCTTTTCCACACAAAAGTGTAATGGCAAATGTTGGAAGTATTTCTAACAAAGGTATCGAAGTAGCTCTTGGTTATGATGTAATTAAAAATGCAAATAGCACGCTAACTATTGCAGGAAACGTTTCTTTCATGAAAAACGAAGTGTTGAATCTGGACGGAAGCATAAACGGTGTTCCTTTAAACGCAGACTACATTGGCTGGGGAACTAACAACTCATATCTAGTAAAAGGAAAACCAATTGGTGCTTTTTATATTCTTGAACATACTGGAAAAAATGAAAATAATGTCGAAACTGTTTTGGATCGCGACGGAAACGGTATAATCGACCAAGGTACAAGAAGTCCTGACCGTTATTATGCAGGTTCTGCATTACCAACATACACTTTTGCTTTTAATCCTTCTTATCGATACAAAAATTTTGATGCTTCGCTTTTATTAAGAGGATCTGGAGGCAATAAAATTTACAACGGTCTTCGTTCCAATTTAAGCAGAATGGAGAACATTGGTAAATCTAATCTTTTGGCAAGCGCCGTAGACGAAGGAATTTATACATCTCCATACGGATCTGATTTATGGTTAGAAGATGGATCTTTTATTCGTTTAGAAAATCTTAATGCGGGATATACTTTCCGTTTTACAGATAAATATATTGATACTATTAGACTTTCGCTTACAGGAAACAATTTATTCCTGATTACAGATTACACAGGAATTGATCCTGAATTGAACGTAAGCGGAAGCGGAGACAGCTTTGGTGGTGATAGAGGAATTTATCCTCGTACAAGAAGTGTGGCGTTTGGTTTGACTGTAAAATTTAAATAGTAAAAAGACATGAAGATTAAAAATATAATTATAGCAGGAAGCGTTTGTTTCCTGACACTTTTTAGTTGTACAGATATCAACGAAAACGTGTATGATAAATATCCTGCAGACGAATTTTACGGAAGCCCAGAAGGAGCAGATATTGCTCTTGCAAACGTTTATGCTCAAATTCCAGGAGATTTTGTAAGAGAAAATGCTTCTGGTGTTGGTTACGCCGGCGCTGATAACGGCTGGTACGATATGAACTGTATGTCGTCAGACGAACAAGTTATTCCGCATAGAAATACGGGAGATTGGCAGCAGGATTTTGCCAGACTACACAAACACGAATGGCTTCCAACAGATTTTATTATTGATAATACATGGAACTGGTTATACAAAGCGGTTTACAACGCTAATTTGGCCGTAAGTTTATTAGAAAAAGCAAATGCCGATGCATCAAAAGTAGCTGAAGCTAAAACCTTAAGAGCTTTCTTTTATTATTTATTGATTGATGATTATGGCGATGTTCCTTTTTTTACAGATAACAATACAACTGTCGATAAAATTCCGCAATCGAGCCGTAAGGAAATTTTCGATTTTATCGTAAAAGAATTAAATGAAAATGTCGAATTATTGTCTGGAACAAAAGGCGGAAATTATTATGGAAGATTCAATAAATGGGCAGGTTACACTTTATTGGCAAAAGTGTATTTAAATGCTCAAGTTTACACTGGAACTCCAAAATGGAACGAAGCTTTAGCAGCTTGTAACAAAGTTGCAGACGGCGGTTTTACGCTGCATTCTGGAGCTGCAGATGCATCAAATCCGTTGGGAAGCAAATACTACGAATTATTTGGAGATGTATTGCCAGATGACGAAACTATTCTTCCAATTTTTGCAACTCTTGATATTGTATCTCGTAATGTTTACGCTGTTCGCAGTTTATACGGACCCCATGCACAAGCTTTGTTCGGTTACAGCGGATGGAATGGAACCATTGTTCCAAAAGAATTTTTCTTGAAATATGAGGAAAATGATATTCGTAGAAACCAGTTTTTGTTTGGAGAACAGCCAGGAGGTTTCAATTATACGCTTGATGTTGCTTCATTAGATAATCCGGGAGCAGATCCGCAAGCGGGAGTTCGTAATGTTAAGTTTTATCCCGCAACACCAAGAACAGGCGGTGGAGCTTCAAACGATTTTCCAATCTTTAGATATGCAGATGTTATTTTAATGATAGCAGAGTGCCATGCTCGTTTAGGAAATGCCGCTGCTGCAAAACCATTTGTAGATCAAATTAGGCAACGTGCGGGTTTGAACGCTTTAGATCATAATCCGAGTCTTGATGAAATTTATAATGAAAGAGGATTCGAATTAAACTGGGAAGGCCACAGAAGACAAGATATGATTCGCTTTGATAAATTTTTATTGGCAAACGAATTTAGACCTGCATCTCCTGCTTTCAGAAAGTTGTTTCCAATTCCAACCAATGCTCTAAATGCAAATCGCGGATTAAAACAAAACCCAGGTTACTAAACTAAAAACGATCATGAAAAAATATATAAATAAATTACTCTTATTAGGCAGCGCGCTTTTTCTGAACGCCTCCTGCGACAGTGGTGCAGAATTAACGACATTGAAGGCTGTTAATTTTCCATCAGAAATTACTGTTTCATCAAGTACTTTAGTTTTAACCGAAGATACTGCAGACGATCAGGTGTTACTGATTTCCTGGCCAGAAGTAACTTTTCCTATTGCCGCACCTGTAACATATGCAGTTCAATTTGATTTAATTGGAGATACTAGCGGTGCTAATGCATGGGGAAAAGCAAAAAGAATTGAAGTTGGAGCAGATGTTTTAAGCAAAACATTCATAGGTCAGGAATTAAATAAAATTGCTGTCGATTTAGGGCTTCCGATTGATGTTCAGGGCAAATTAGTAGTTCGCGTAGAAGCGGTTATGGATCGTAAAATCTTTTCAAATCCAATTACTTTGACTGTAACTCCGTATGAGAAAAGTGTTGTTTTTGGCGAAATTTATATGCCAGGAGCTTATCAAGGCGAATGGAATGTAGACATTGCCAATTCTTTACCCGCTATCGCAAAAGGTGTTTATCAGGGTTATGTTACAGTACTTCCAGGTTACGGACCAGTATTTAAATTAAACACAGAAAGAAATTGGGCTCAATTTTATGGAGCGGGAGCCGACAACTCAGACATGGTAAATATGAGCACTAAAGATTTTGCGCTTCCAGGCGAAGGATCTTTCCAAGTAAAAGTGAATCTTAATACTTTAAAATGGTCTGCTACACCTTATTCATGGGGAATTGTTGGTGACGCTACTTCTGGAAGCTGGAATACGAGTACTCCTATGAATTATGATTACCAAACCAAAACTTGGAAGGTGACAGCAGATTTAATTCCAGGAAATGTGAAATTCAGATTGAATAATGAATGGACGATCAATTATGGGTCTAAAAACGCAACCGACGGAATTGCCTATCTGGATGATCAAGGCGCTCACTATATTGGTGAAGGCGGCACGTATGAAATCACAATGAAAATCAATGATGTAGATCCTGCAAGTCTTGGATATCCTCCAACTTTAACCTATACCATCACAAAAAAATAGATAAAAATTAAGTTTAGTTTGGTTTGAGTTTAACCTGTCTTTTTACTTCGAAAGGCAGGTTGCTTTTCACCTTCAAAACTCAAAAAAATAATCATTATGAAATTTAATATAAAAATCGTTTACGGATTTTTGCTTGCTTTAGCTTTTGTTTCGTGCAGTTCATCTGACAACGACGCTAAAACTCCTGATTCTCCGTACACCCAATATGGCGCTCCGTTTGAAAAAATGCCCAAAAAAGAAGACGCCATAATTTATCAAGTCAATATTCGTGCTTTTAGTCAGGCTGGAAATTTAAAAGGCGTTCAGGATCGATTAACTCAAATTCAGGAATTGGGTGCCAATGTGATTTATTTAATGCCAATTTACCCTGTTGGAAAAGAAAGAGCAACTGGCGAATTGGGTTCTCCATACGCTGTTAAAGATTACAAAGCGGTAAATCCTGATTTTGGAACTTTACAAGATCTTCAGACTTTGGTTGAAGAAGCACACAAAAAAAACATGGCAGTGGTTTTGGACTGGGTTGCCAATCATACTGCGTGGGATAATGCTTGGATTACGCAGCATAAAAATTGGTATCAGCAGGATGCAAGCGGAAATATTATTATTCCGCCAGGAACCAATTATAATGACGTAGCGCAATTAAATTTCAATAATCAGGAAATGAAAGATGCTATGATTGATGCTATGTCCTACTGGGTTTACAATGCCAATATTGATGGTTTTAGATGTGATTATGCTGATTTTGTTCCAAATAATTTCTGGGCAGATGCCATTTCAAAACTGAGAAAAATCAAAAAGAATCAAGAGATTTTAATGTTGGCTGAAGGTTCAAAATACAATCATTTTGCTTCTGGTTTCGATTATATTTTTGGATTTAATTTCTTTTATACCATCGAACAATTATTCAAAGAAAACAAATCGGCAACAACGATTCAGAATTCGAATACAACTGAATATGCAAACGTTTATGATCCATCAAACAAAGTGGTACGATACACCAGCAACCACGACGTAAACCTTTCTGATGGAACACCTTTGGAACTTTTTGGAGGCAAAAAAGGATCTATTGCAACATTTGTTGTGGCAGCGTATTTAAAATCAATTCCGATGATTTACAACGGTCAGGAAATTGGGTACAACAAAAGATTAAATTACTTCGCCAGAACACCAATCGACTGGTCAACGGCAGATACTGAAATGTTGGCTGAATACAAAAAAATCATTGCTTTTAGAAATACCAGCAACGCTCTTAAAAATGGAGAATTTACAGGTTACAGCAGTGATGCCGTTAGTGCCTTTACCATGATTAAAGATGCTGAAAAAGTATTTGTTCTTTCTAATTTGACTAACTCAACTGTAAAACAGCTTATTCCAAATACCTTAAAAGGAAATTGGAAAGATGCTTATACCGGAGCTTCCGTTACACTTGGATCAGATGTAACCTTACAGCCTTTTCAATATTTAGTATTGAAAAATTAACATACGTAAAGCAACTTTAAGACTTAAATTTGCACAAAACTAAATAAACATGAATTTTCAATCCCAAGAATCATTGCTTCAAATGCGTTTGAGCAAAAAAACAGCGTTTTTATTTTTTATCTTCCTAAGTACATTTTTACTTCAGGCACAAGAAATAACTTCGCCAGACAAAAATCTTTCCTTAAAATTTGAATTAAAAGAAGGCGGAATTCCGTCCTATCAGCTTTCATACAAACAAAAAGCAGTTATTAAACCTAGTAATTTAGGTTTAGAACTAAAAAACAATGCTTCGTTTATGGATGGTTTTTCCATCACAAATACGGCTCAAAATTCTGTTGATGAAAATTGGAATCCAGTTTTAGGAGAAGAAAAAACAATTCGCAATCATTACAACGAATTGGTTGTCATTTTAGCGCAAGCGAAAAACAACAATAGATTTATACGTCTTCGTTTTCGTTTATTCAACGACGGATTGGGATTTAGATATGAATTTCCAAAACAAAATGACCTGAATTATTTTGTAATTAAAGAAGAGCGTACTGAATTTAATTTGGCTGGAAATCATAAAATTTTCTGGATTCCGGGAGATTATGATACCAACGAATATGCTTATACCACTTCGAAGATTTCAGAAATTCCTTCGTTGATGAAAAAAGCAACAATCGAAATCAATGCACAACAACCCATAAAAGAACTTTCTGTACAAACGCCGTCGATGATGAAATCTGATGATGGGTTGTACCTCAATATTCACGAGGCAGGATTAATCAATTATCCGGCAATGTATCTGGAAGTTGATGCTAAAACCAATAAAATGGTAAGCCATTTAGCACCTGATGCTGTTGGAAACAAAGGTTATATGCAGACTGATGCGCAAACTCCATGGAGAACGATTGTCGTTAGCGATAAAGCAACTGATATTTTGGCTTCAAAATTAATTTTGAATCTGAATGATCCAACTTCATATAAAGATGTTTCTTGGATTAAACCAGTAAAATACATCGGAATTTGGTGGGAATATTTCGTTGCCGGAAGAAGTACGTGGGCTTTTGGAAAAGAAAACAACGTAAAATTGACGGACGATTTTACCAAATTGACTCCAAATGGAAAACACGGAGCAACAACCGAACGCGCTAAAGAATACATTGATTTTGCTTCTAAAAATGGTTTTGATGCGATTTTGATCGAAGGCTGGAACATTGGCTGGGAAGATTGGATTGGAAATTGGAAAGAAGAGGTTTTCGATTTCGTAACTCCTTATCCAGATTTTGATGTAAAAGCGGTTCATGCTTATGCGGCTTCAAAAGGCGTAAAAATTATTATGCACCACGAAACTTCAGGATCGGCCACAAACTACGAACGTCGTTTGGATCGTGCTTTTCAATTTATGAATGACAACGGTTATGATGCCGTAAAAACAGGTTACGTAGGACAGATTATTCCGCGTGGCGAACATCATGACGGGCAGTGGATGGTCAATCATTACATTAACGTTGCGAGACGTGCTGCCGATTATAAAATTATGATTAACAGCCATGAAGCCGTTCGCCCAACGGGATTGCACCGAACTTTTCCAAACTGGATTGCTCAGGAATCAGCGCGCGGTACCGAGTTTGAATCTATGGGAGGATTAGCTCCAGATCACACTACAATTTTGCCTTTTACCCGTTTAATGGGAGGTCCAATGGATTATACACCGGGAATTTTTCAGACCGATCTTTCGTATTACGGAACAGGAAGTTCACAACGAGTAAATACGACTTTAGTAAAACAATTGGCTTATTATGTTACGATGTATTCTCCGTTGCAAATGGCAGCAGACATTCCAGGAAATTACGAGCGTTTTCCAGATGCTTTTCAGTTCATCAAAGATGTGGCTGTAGATTGGGATAACAGTTATATTCTGGAAGCAGAACCTGGAGATTATGTTACAATTGCCAGAAAAGCAAAAGGTAAAAACGAATGGTTTATTGGCGGAATTACAGACGAAAATTCAAGAACAGCCAACATTTCTTTTGATTATTTACCTGCAGGAAAAAGTTTCGTTGCTACTATTTACGCCGATGCGAAAGAAGCAGATTGGAAACAAAATCCGCAGAAATATACGGTTACTAAAGTTGTTGTAAACTCAAAAAGCAAATTGAAGCAGTATTTAGCTCCGGGAGGTGGTGTTGCCATCAGCATCAAAGAAGGAACTGCTTCAGATTTGAAAGGATTGAAAAAATTATAGATTAACGAGTTTTTTTTAGCCACGAATTCACGAATTTTCAAATTAAGATTTTTACATGAATACTTAATTCGTGAATTCGTGGCGGAAAAACTATGCTCATTTATGAGCAAAAATTAAAACTTACTATTGAATACTGTTAACCACAAAATGTTTGTCGAATTTAAATACAATGCGAGTGAAAATGAATTTTAGTTAAGATGCCGACAAGCATGCAAAAAACTATTATTATGAAAATCAACATTACCCCTAAGTTATTTCATTTTACGAAAACACTAATTTGTTTTCTGTTATTATTTGCAAGTTCCGTTTATGCACAAGATCCGCCTCAGTACGGAACACCATTTGCAGGAGTTCCCGACACGCGCGATATCAATATGTATCAAGTGCACATTCGTCCGTTTAGTGCCAACGGAAATTTAGCCGGAGTAACCGCCCGATTAGACAATATAAAAGCACTCGGCACCAATGTAATTTATTTAATGCCGATTTTCCCCCACGGAACCGATTCTCGAAGTTCTCCTTCGCCTTATTGCATCAAAGATTTTAAAGCTGTTGGATCAGAATATGGTTCTCTGGCAGATTTAAGAACTTTAGTTGACGGCGCTCACAGCCGCGGAATGGCCGTTATTCTAGACATTGCCATCAACGGAACTTCCTGGGATCATGGCTGGACGGTTTCGCATCCTGAATATTATAAGCGAAGCGGTACAACGATTCAGCAATTAGGAAACTTCTCTGATATTGCGGCATTAGATCTTAACAATTCTGCGACTAGAAATGCCATAAAAGATGCCATGCGCTACTGGATTTTCGCTGCCAATATTGACGGTTATCGTTGCGATTATGCCAATAATCCTCCTTTGGATTTTTGGTCAGAAGTCAATTCAAATCTTCGAGGCATAACTTCTCATAATTTATTAATGTTAGCCGAAGGAGATAGACAAGAGAACTTTCAGGTTGGTTTTGATATGAATTATGGCGATAGATGGTTTCACAGTGGTTTATATGATGTAGCTAACGGTGGACCTGTTTCTCAAAGACTTCAAGATCAAACCACTTATGAGTATGCTAAAGCAACAGGAAATCAGCAAATCGTTAGATACACGGGTAATCATGATACTTATACGAATGATGATGGCGTGAGAAGACCAATCATACCATTTAAAAACCATAACGGAATTGTAGCCAACTTTCTAGTTTCGGCTTATATGAGAGGAGTTCCTTTCTTGATGAGCGGACAAGAAATTGACTACGAACCCAAAACTGACTGGCCTTGGCAGAATTTCAAATTCAATTGGTCACAAAACCCAACTGCTGCAGCTGATTTTGCTAAAATTTTAAATTTTAGAACTTCAAGTGCTGCCATCAGACGTGGTGATTTAACGACTTATGCGAATGACGACATCAGTATTTTTACTAAAACATTAGGTACCGAAAAAGTAATCGTAATGTCGAATTTGCGAAATGCTTCAAAGTCTTATGTAATTCCGGCAGCTTTAGCAGGAACTTATGTAAATCCGTATAACAATAATGCATCAGTAACTTTAACAGCAGGTTCTACACGAAATTTTGCTGCTTACGAATATTTGGTTTTAACCAATACCAATGCTCCAGTGGTAGCCGTTACAGGAGTTTCTATTAGTCCAACTACGGTTACAGTTGGTTTAGGAACCACACAACAATTAAACGCGACAATTGCTCCTGCAAATGCAACAAATAAAAACATAACTTGGACATCGAGCAATACAGCTGTTGCCACTGTAAATGCTTCTGGTTTGGTTACGGGAGTAGCGGCTGGAACAGCAACTATAACCGTAAAAACAGTTGACGGAAATAAAACTGCAACCTCAGCTATAACAGTTGCTACAATTCCTGTTTCTTCTGTGGCGGTTTCTCCAACATCAGCAAGTCTGTATGCTGGAAATACACAACAACTTACAGCGACTGTTTCGCCAACAAATGCAACGAATAAAAATATCACTTGGTCATCGAACAATATTGCTGTTGCAAACGTAAACAGTTCTGGTTTGGTATCGGCAGTTTCTGCGGGAACAGCAACTATTACAGCAACTACACAAGACGGAAATAAAACAGCAACGACAACAATTACTGTAAACCCGAATACTAATTTTACTCTTTATTTCTATAAACCGTCAAACTGGGGAACTGGAATTAAAATTTATTATTGGAGTGCTTTACCAACAGGAGTTTTAGCAGATGCTTCTTGGCCTGGCGTAAATATGACTAATTCTGGAAATGGGTGGTACAGTTATACCTTTACCAATGTTACCTCAACTAATTTAATCTTCAACGACGGAACCAACCAAACTGCCGATTTAAGCCGAAACAAAACAGGCTGGTATATGAATGGCGCTTGGTACGATTCTAATCCCGGAACTGGTGTAGCGGTTACAAGTGTAAGTTTGAGTCCATCTTCTGCATCTTTAAATGTTGGTGGAACGCAACAACTTACTCCTACTGTACTTCCTTCAAACGCAACTAATAAATCAGTAACGTATAACTCTAATAATACTGCTGTAGCCACTGTAAATGCTTCAGGTTTAATTACCGCTGTCGCGAATGGAACAGCTACGATTACCGTAACAACTGTTGACGGAAGTAAAACAAGTACTTGCTTAGTATCGGTTACCACACCTTCTGGTGGAGGAAATTATTATACTATAAAAAATAGATGGACAGGTGCTTATTTGTCTGACGCAGGAACAAACGTAGGCTACGGAACAACCATTTCTGGCAACAATTACAAATGGCAGAAAATCGCAATTGATGCTACTTATTTTGTATTGAAAAATGTAGCAACTGGCGAATTAATGAATATCGAAGGACAAACAGGATCTGTACAATGTAATATTACAGATACTACTTTCTGGAGTGCGCAATGGTCAAGCGATTATATTGACGGAACTTGGACAAGATTGAGAAACAGATGGCAGTCTGGAAATATTATTCATGTTGAAAACCAAACGGGTTCTGCACAATACGGAAATTCGCAAGATGGCTGGTATAGCGCGCAATGGCAATTGGAACCTACAACTGTTGGAACATCAAAAATGGCATTAAACGTTGAAGAAGCTCCTGCAACTGAACCTGTAATTGGCATTTACCCAAATCCTTCTACTGAAAATGAATTTCGTATTCTAATGCCCGAATTGACAAGCGGAGATGCTGAAATTTTCGTTTCCGATTTAAACGGAAGAACACTTTTAAACCAAAGACTTTCTTCTTCAGGACAAGTTAATCATCATTTATCTACAGGAATTTATATTGTAAATATTGTTTCCAAAGATTTTAATGTAACTAAAAAACTGATTGTGAAATAATATTTTTTTGCCACGAATTCACGAATTAATTTTCTACAAACTTTGTGAAAATTCGTGAATTCGTGGCTATTTTTTAAAACGTATAATTCAGAGCAAATCCAAAATCATTTGTTGCTCTTATATCATTTTTTATAACTGCGGGTTTAAATGCTAATCTTTCATCAACATTAAATTGTGATAATGCGGCATCGATATTTGCATCAATAATATTTAAAACATAGAACCCAACAATAAACAAAGCAGACAAATCTCTGTATCTTTGGAACTCCTTTTGCGCCGTAATTAATTGGCTTTCGCTTAATCTCGCCATATAATCAGAATCACTCGTCTTACCTTCTAGCCTATTTTTATACTCATCTCTATACAAATTGTATTTTTTCTGATTATCGATATAAAAATAAGTACTGGTACCAATTGCGCCATACACCAACGGAAGTTTCCAGTATTTTTTATTGTAAATCTGCCCTAAACCTGGCAAAACAGCCGAATAAAAAGCGGCGTTCGCGGGACGAAGCGGGTCAATCTCAACTGATTTTAAAGAATCCGTAACAATTATTTTGTCTGTTTTCTGAGCTGATAGTGTAGTTATTCCAAATAATAAAAATGCGAAAAGAAGTCTGTAAGACATAAAAGTGGCTTTGAAAATTTTGATCCAAAGAAAACTTTTTAGTTCTAAGATTTTTCTTAAATGAAATATAAATAAAACTTAAATTTTTTTAGCCACGAATTCACGAAGTATTAAAAAACAATTCGTTCATGATAAAATTTTACTCTTCAAACAACTTGACGCTTTAAAAGACATCAAATTTTACAAATTTTTAAAGTCAATACTATGAGCTTGTCCATCTTTGTAAAAAGTTTTATTAGCAATTTCTAGAATTTCTTCATTAGGCAAAAATATTGTGATTCCGTCATGGTCATCAATTATATCACCCCTCTGTTTAAAGCTATAGACTTTCTCATTTTTAACTATTGCAGCTCGATAACTTATCATAGAATTACCAAAAGGATCAGAATATAAAACCCCTGCATTATAAATATGTAGCGAAGCATTATTTATTGAATTAATAAATTCCAAAACATCATCTCCTTGCTGAATAATTAAAATATCGTCAATCTGTGTGCGTTTCTCTTCCATTATGAATCTAAATTTAATTACATTTTAAAAATCGAAATTGTTGTTCATACCAAAACAAAATTATTAATAAGGATTGGGTTACTAAATAATTTCTAAAAAATAATAGTATTCTTTCATAGAAATTATGCTTTCTTAATTATGTATATATTATCATTATTTATAAAAAAACATACATCTAAGCTTCGTGAATATTTATTTGGAACTTCATAAAATCCAAAATTAAAATCAAATGTATTGGCAAAGAAAAAATCTGTTAATTCATTTGAAAATTTGAATCTAAACTTTTCACCTTTAGTAGTAAGGTCAAAATAGGCGATTCCACTCCAAGTTTTGCAATAATTATTTATATTAGAAATTCCTAGGGTCATTGGAGGAATAAAACAAGGAGAATAGCCTCTTTTTAAGTAATGCTTCATATAAATAAATTGTGAAGCATTATCCAAATCTTTAATATCATCCATTCTATTCTTCAATAGAATACAATTTTTTAATACGTAATTTGCACTATCAATTACTACTCTTTTTATTATTTTTCCTTCTTTATCAATTGTCAGAAACTAATAAAATTATCACCTCTTTCAGAAGCTGAAATATACTCATCTATGTTTACAATAAAATTCAAATGGATTGTATCTAAAAAAATATGTGCATCGTAAAAATTACTATTATCAATAAGCTCACGAATTCCATTCGAGTCATATTTTGGAACACTAAACTCGTTACTGCTTATAGATCTGAGTTTTCCTGTAATGTTAATTTTTTTCATTTCATATTTGCTTGATTTAATTCCTTGTCCAATCTCCATATAATCTCTGTCATAGTACAAAGCAAACATTCTATTGATCAATAGAAACAATATTGGAATAATGATTATAATTTAAATTATCTTTTTAAATTTTCTTATTTTTTTCATGTTTATCTTTCTAAACTATTTTACGTTTCCTATCCTTTGTTGGTTCCATACCAATAGAGCCATTATCTGCCGACCAGTGCAAATATTTATTTCGAAGTTCTCTCAAGTCTTTTTGCTCTTGTAATTCTTGTTGATAAGATTCAAAATGTTTATGTCCAGATGTAACTCCTTTGTACTTTGCATGAATATCTCCATACCATTTAAAAGTGTAAGGTTTCGCATCACCAAATACATATTGGTGCAAACGTTTTTTTACTCTAACAAGTAATGCGTCATTTGAGATACTATATTTCTTGATCTCTAATTTTTCTTTTTTAAAAGGAACTTCCTGAGCAATAGCGGCTTCTGCCATAAAATGTAACGGGATAAAGCTGTAACTATTTTTTAATTCTCGGGTGCCTTTAAGTTCATGCTTTGGTCCAAAAATAGAGATCTTTAATTGCTCTTCTGAAAACCATGCTTTCTTAATGAGTTTCTCAGAAAGTGTGTTTAAAACTTCTTTAAAGTTTTTCTCAATAACTTTGACTATTTCTATACCATCATTATAACTTCCCCCTATATCTGAATGTACACCGGGAAACTCTCTTTGCTTTCCAACTGACGTACTCGTAAGTGAAAAATTATTACGATGTTCATCCATGGCAATAAAATGCATCACTGTTGTAGCTTTTGATAAATTATTTAAAGGTAATTGTTTAATGTCATCGTCAAAATTAGGTTTTCCATCAATAATTGTTGAATAAGAGGAAACAGTATCAAAAAGACCTAAAAAACGAACTTTTATTAAATTTACTTTTATATCATTTTTGGCTAAAAAATAACCCAAATGACCTCCCTTATTTTTTCGGTTAAGCGATGATGGATATGCCTTTTGGCTAATTTCATCCAGGAATACTCTCGCTGCCGCAGCACCACGACTAAAACCAAACACATCTAGGTAAAGTATATCTATTTCTTTTTTATTATTGGTTCCAACTGTTTCAGCTAATTTTTTACAACCTTCTTTTACTTTATCCAAAATCCCTGTGCCTTCAAAAACAAAAGAGGAACCTAAACCAGCTCCTAGAACAGAATCTGATTTTTCTTTTTCTGTACCAATACCATCGACATAAACCATATCTTTTTCGGGATAAGCATCACTGAGTCTCGCAACATTAGACCAGGCGTTATAATAACTACTGCTCTCTTTATCAAGTCCATGTTTTTTATAAGCTTCTGCAGAAATAGTTTCTTCGGGTGTTAATTTTCGTCCTTTTGCACGTTTGTTATAATACTCTTTAGCCTTGGTGTTATTTTTATTGTTATTGGTGCCGTCAAAAAAAACGCCAATTGTTAAATCTTTAGTTTTTGTTACTTTTTTAGGTGGTATGTAATCTCCAAATACTATGCTCATAATTATTATAGTTTTCCCGAATCCTGACAAATCTGTTTAAAATCATATTTTTTTTCACCTTGTTCAATATAAAAATCTGTTACCCACTCACTATCCTCTTTTTTAGTTGGATCAATTTTTATAATTATCTCGGCAGCTTTATTTTTATCTATATGATTTTTAAATAAGGCTCTTATTTCATTTTTGTCAAAATCAATTGGCATATCATCATCACCATCTGGCTTAAGAAATTTTGCCCAATATTCCTGATCGCGTGTAAAAGCAATTCTTGAAACAAATTTTTGTTCTTTTTTTCCAATTTTTGTTGACCAGTATATTTGAAACATAAAAGGTATAGCTCTGTTTTTCATTTCTAAAGGTCTATCGTATGGATCAACATTTTCTCCGTTACACATTTTTATATATAGAGAATTTATTTTACAACCTTCTGGCAGGATTACTTTAGGTTTCCAGATATATTTTTCTCTGTACACTTCATATACTTCTGGTGCAGGATAACCAAATTTTGTAATGTGTTCTCTAAGTTCTTTAGAAATTGTACCATCGTACGTTAACATATCCTTCGTGTAATCTTTTTCAAACATATACTTTTCCTCTTCAGTAATAACTTTAGGATCAATAGTAGTTTCATGAGCCTGAAATCTGGCTACTTCAACTTGTTGTCCAACTCCCATGACCCATACAACCACCATTCCTTTGGGAGCGAAGCCTACTTTTATAACACTGTAAGTTTGTTTTTCTAAACCTGGCCCACCATAAAATCCTTCATCAAAAAGCTGTTGTATTTTTTCTTTAGGAAGCTCCCATTCACCTGTATAAAATTTATTATCTACATACGATAACCAAGTCATGTCCATTCTGCTAGGCAATGGGGCTTTTATATCACTGTCTCCATTTCCGCTTCCCCAGCCTCCATTAGAGAATCCCCCCATATGACTAAAAAAATAACCTCCTACGGCTCCCGTAAATACTTCTATTGGATATTCTTTTGGTGCACAGATATCTGCAGACCATTCATATTTTTTTTCCATTGTTAAACTTACTGTTATTGTTAATACAGTTACTACTATCACTATAATGGAGAATAATAAAATGTTATATTTTTTCATATTATTTTTCTTCACCGTGAATCGTTGTTTTTTTTCCACTTATTAAATTCAAATCACCTTTTGTAGCTTCCAAATTCAATTTGTTAGCGTTTTTTTCTAATTTGCCTCCAACTACTAATTGATAAGTATCTATTACTTTTATTTTAATATTTTTTGCCTGTTTTGTAATTGCCATTTCTAAAATTAAAAGAGATTTGATTTTTCTGAACTATTAATAAAAACTTGTTTTCCACTTTGTATAGTCATATTTTCTGTATGACTATATAAACTAGCTTCTGCTGCAACTTCATTGGAGATATCGGAGGTTCTATTAAATTCTTTATCAGCAATTTCAGTTCTATTATCTGAATGCTCCATAATATTTCCTTTTGCATCTATGTAAATGTCATTCTCAGCTTCTTGAGTGATATTGTTTCCTGCTTCAATCTCAATATCTTCTTTTGCTTCGATTTTAATATCTCTTCCCGCATTCACAATAAAATCCTCACCAGCTTCAAACTCAATATTTTTTGGTGCTTTAAACCTAATGTTTCCGTCACCATGAATCACTGCTATGGTCTGTCCTTTTTTACTTTCTATAGTAACATCCCCTTTTTCATCATCAGAAATAATTCGGTTGCCGCTTCGTGTCTCTAATACTTTCAAATCATTGTTTGGTGTACTGTAACCGCTTTTTTCTTTGTTGCTGGTCATAGTACCCACTACGATAGGCAATTCGGCGTTACCTCCCTGAAAATCTACAAAAACAGTATCACCAACTTCTGGAATAATATGAGAGCCTCTGGCATCTCCTCCATATTTCTGTAATAATGGCACATAAGGTGTTGTTTCGCCTTTGTCTTTCTGCCATGGCATTTGTATTTTTATGCCGCTTAATCCGTCAGGGTCGGCATTTTCTGTTACAATTGCGGTCTGGCTTTTGCAGATAGGCACCAGATCAGGATTCGTTTTTGGCGAAAATACCGCTCCGCTGAAGTTGATTGCTGTAAAGTGATTTTCATAACTTCCGCCATCGTCACAGGTGTGCGTAATCTGAGTTACGCGATAGCTTCCTTCCAACTGTTTGTCTACTCCTTTTATAATAACGTCGTTCCCCAATGTTACTCCCGGAACTTCGCTTAACGCTTTTATTTCCAACATCCCGCTTATAGAAGAACGCATTTTGTTTTTAGAGTACTTTTCTAGTTCTGTTTTTCCATATCCTCCCGCTGCATTCTGGTTAAGCTGAAGAACTGTTTTTTTACTGAAGACCTGATTTGATTTGTTTATAAAATTTTGATGAAATCCCTCTATCTCTTTTCTGTAGTTTAAACTTTCGTCGGTAGCATATTCTCCTTTTCGATTATCATTTTCTATAATTTTAAATGCCGACGGTATTACTTTCATATCATATCTAAAATCCTGCATGTTTACACCATAAAGCAAGTTTGGCATTTTAGGTCCGCCAGAACTTCCAAATACAAGTTTTTGTCCGGTGTAATAAAACCATTCTCCATTTCGCATGGCTAAACGATTTAAAAAATCAAAATCGCTTTCATTGTACTGCACTGTATAAGCTAAAACTTCCTTGTGTAAAGGATTAACATCTATATCTATTTCATAATCAGATTTTATTTTATTAACAATATCTTCCATTGGCATTTTAGTAAAAGAATTGGATTCTGGACCATTATCTAAAATAACTGAGGTACTTTTACCCTGAATCAATATAGTTTCTTCCTGATTTTTTGTTCTCGATTTCAGTAGTTTTACTTTAGTCACAACACCATAAAACTGCATGACGTAATATTCGGGATTGTTTGCAATAATCAGGTCTTCCAATTTTGGAACAGGTTTTATCTCTATACTGATTTTTTCACCAAACAGCTGTTGCGAAAAAGGCATAACACTCCTAAGTTCTTCAACCAATAAATCCTGACGAACTTCGAGAGCGAAACTATGATGGTCATGAATTTTTTGATTTACTTTTAAATGGCTGAAGTTTGTAATTATTAATTCTCCAATCTTTATCGTGGTTATTGTTTGTAAGGCCATAATTAGTTTTTATATTTTCAATTATCCGTTTCTCCAATTGTTTTCAAATACCGTATTTCCGATTTTTATCTCATTAGAAGTAATCAAAATCTCTGTTCTCATCGGAATTGTGCCTTCACTTCGAAAACTTTTATGAAATGAAATGCAATATGCTTTTTTAAAAGAGACATTTTTCATTGTACTCATAGCGTCTCTTCTGTAAAAAACAATTTTTCCGTCTTTGATACTGGTTTGCGAAACCATCCAGTCTGAAAACAAATCTGTACTTGTGCTCTCTACAACTAGTCTTATTTGCCCGCCTTTTGTTTTATTGGCAGGCTTTCCGTTGTTATCAGTTCCTTGGTTGAACGTAATATCAAATTCTAAAACATTAAACTTTTCATTGTCTAACTCTAATTTTGCTAAAAAACTCATATGATTGCGTTTAATTTTGTATATAAAAATTCTTACAATTTAAAGCAAGCGTTTTTAATTAGCAATACCAAGATTTAGGGATTTTTCAAAAAAAACTAAAAAAAAAGCTTTCGATTTTATCGAAAGCTTTTTTAATCAATTAAAAAATCCAAGTTTACTCCTCAAACAACTCCATCAACTCCAGCGCACGCTTAAT
Organism: Flavobacterium ustbae; assembly: GCF_003946915.1. Lineage (GTDB taxonomy): Bacteria > Bacteroidota > Bacteroidia > Flavobacteriales > Flavobacteriaceae > Flavobacterium > Flavobacterium ustbae. The sequence continues at coordinate 730,086 of NZ_RPOC01000001.1, read as the reverse complement.
AGATTTCACATTATCAAAAGTCAATAACAAACGAAGTCCGTTTACCGTTTGTTTTTCTTTCATTTTGCAAAGATTACTATGTTTTTGAACAAAGTTTAAAACATTTCTGAATTTAGAAGATTGATAATAATCTGATTGTTGATCTGAGATAAAATAACCGATCATTTTGCCTTGTTTCAAGACTAATTTTTCGATTCCAACTTTTGTGGCAATCCATTTTATTCTGATGCTGTTTAGTAAAGCTGTTGCTTGTTTTGGTAAAGGCCCAAAACGGTCAATTAATTTTTTCTCATATTGCTGTAATTCCGCTTCATCTTTTATAGCGCCCAATTCGTTATATAAAACCAAACGTTCTGACACGTTATTGATATATTCGTCTGGGAATAACAATTCGAAATCAGCATCGATCTGAATGTCTTTTACATATTCTTTGGTATCAATATCATTTTCTTCAGGATATAAATCTTTGAATTCGTTTTCCTTTAATTCTTCGATGGCTTCATTCATGATTTTTTGGTACGTATCAAAACCTATTTCATTAATAAAACCGCTTTGTTCGCCTCCTAATAAATCTCCTGCACCACGAATCTCCAAATCTTTCATCGCAATGTTGAAACCGCTTCCCAACTCGCTGAATTGTTCTAAAGCCTGAATACGTTTTCTGGCATCTTCGGTCATTGATGAATATGGTGGACAAATGAAATAACAGAATGCTTTTTTATTGCTTCGCCCAACGCGACCGCGCATTTGATGCAAATCGGATAATCCGAAATTATTCGCGTTATTAATGAAAATCGTGTTGGCATTCGGAACGTCCAATCCACTTTCGATAATCGTGGTTGCCACCAAAACATCAAAATCTCCGTTCATGAAACCTAACATCAATTCTTCGAGTTTTGCTCCGTCCATTTGTCCGTGACCAATTCCGACTCTGGCATTTGGAACCAAACGCTGAATCATTCCTGCCACTTCTTTGATATTTTCAATTCGGTTATTGATGAAGAAAACCTGTCCGTTTCTTTGAATTTCATATGAAATCGCGTCGCGGATAATTTCTTCATTAAAGCCAACCACATTCGTTTCAATCGGATAACGATTGGGCGGAGGCGTCGTAATTACCGATAAATCTCGCGCTGCCATTAAAGAAAACTGTAAAGTTCTCGGAATTGGGGTTGCGGTCAAAGTCAGCGTATCAACATTTGCCGCAATGGTTTTGAGTTTATCCTTTACGTTTACACCAAACTTTTGTTCTTCATCCACAATCAATAAACCAAGATCCTTAAAAACCACATTTTTGTTTACCAATTGATGTGTCCCGATGACAATATCCAGTTTTCCTTCAGCTAAATCTTTTAGCGTTTGTGTTTTTTGTTTCGCCGTTCTAAATCGGTTTAAGTAACCAATTGTTACCGGCATATCTTTTAAACGTTCTGAGAAAGTTCTAAAATGCTGATACGCCAAAATAGTGGTCGGAACCAAAACCGCAACCTGTTTACTGTTATCAACAGCTTTAAATGCCGCACGAATCGCAACTTCGGTTTTTCCGAAACCAACATCACCGCAAACCAAACGATCCATTGGGCGATCGCTTTCCATATCGGCTTTTACTTCTGCTGTCGATTTAGTTTGGTCCGGTGTATCTTCATAAATAAACGAACTTTCCAATTCGTTCTGCAAATAACTGTCTGGCGCAAACTGAAACCCTTTTTCCAAACGGCGTTTTGCATACAACTGAATCAAATTGAACGCAATATGTTTAACGCGCGCTTTGGTTTTCTGTTTTAAAATCTTCCAAGCGTTCGAACCTAATTTGTATATTTTTGGCGGTGTTCCGTCTTTTCCGTTGTATTTCGAAATTTTATGAAGCGAGTGAATACTCACATATACAATATCATTATCAGCATAAACCAGTTTGATGGCTTCCTGCGTTTTACCTTCTACCTGAATTTTCTGCAAACCGCCAAACTTTCCAATTCCGTGATCGATATGCGTAACGTAATCACCTACAGAAAGTGCGGTCAGTTCTTTTAAAGTAATATTCTGTTTTTTAGAATAGCCGTTTTTGATGTTGAATTTATGATAACGCTCAAAAATCTGGTGATCGGTATAGGCCGTAATCTGGTTTTCTTCGTCAATAAATCCTTGATACAAAGGCAATACAATCGTATGATATTGCTTGCGGATATTCTCTGAATTGGCTTCATCCAAACTTTCAAAAATATCATGAAAACGTTTCGCCTGAGTTTCATTCGAACAAAACAAATAATTTTTATAGCCATTAAAATGATTATCACTCAAATTATTCAGCAATAAATCAAATTGTTTGTTGAAAGATGGCTGAGGCTGAATATGGAATTCGATTTTTTTAGTTGTTTTATAAACTGGTCTTGAAGCCAACTCTACAACCGAAAAATCTAAAGAGCGTTTTATAAATGAAGCCTGATTTAAGAATAATTGCTCTGGTGTGGCATGTTTTATTTCTTTAGAAAGTTTCTCAAAAGCTTCTTCTGCCCTTGCAAATTGTTTGTCTAATTGAGAAAAAAGTCCTTCGGTATTTTGAATAAAAAGAACTGTTTTTTCGGCAATATAATCTAAAAAACTTTCGCGGTTTTCCTGAAAAAGTTTGTTCTCCACATTCGGGATAATCGTAATTTTTTTATGCGTTTCAACCGATAATTGTGTTTCGACATCAAAACTTCTGATGCTGTCTACTTCGTTTCCAAAAAACTCAATTCGATACGGATGATCGTTTGAAAAAGAGAATACATCGACAATTCCGCCTCGGACAGAAAACTCTCCTGGTTCTGTAATAAAATCGACTCTTTTAAATTCGTATTCAAACAAAACTTCGTTGATAAAATCAATCGAAATTTTATCGTTCAAAGCCACTTTTAAAGTGTTTTTATCGAGTTCTCTTCTCGTAACCACTTTTTCAAAAAGCGCTTCGGGATAGGTAACAATTACGGCTGGTTTTTTTCGGGAATTAATTCGGTTTAAAACCTCAGCGCGAAGCAAAACATTGGCATTATCGGTTTCGTCAATTTGGTACGGACGACGAAATGAAGCGGGATAAAACAAAACATCCTGCTCGCCAATCATTTGTTCGAGATCGTTCAGATAATAAGCCGCTTCTTCTTTATTATCTAGAACAATCAGAAAAGGCAGTTCGGTTTTCCTGAAAACGGAACGTATAATAAATGAAACAGCAGATCCTAACAATCCGCTGATGTTCATTTTTACCTGATTTCCCTCCAGTAAACTAGTTGCAATCTGCTGTGCTTTTGGCAGATTATCGTATGTAGTATATAAGGCGTTTTTACTCAACTCTTGGTATATTTGGATCTATTGGCGGTGCCGAATTCGGAATCGCGCGGGCTGTATCTAACATTCTAAGGAAATCTGCTTCTCCTTCTTCTTTTGGTATTTTGGCTTTTTCGACAATTTTATCCATTTGTCTTTCTAAAGAAATCAGTTCTTTATTGATTTCCTGAACTAAAAAAACCACTTTATCGTCTGGAATTTTACTTAAATGAATAAATAAATCCAGCATTTTAATTTTTGTAATCAAAATAGAAATACGGCTTTTTATCTGAGGCTGATTAAATTGAGCTGGAATATTATTGTTCAAAGCCATTGCTTTCTTAGCAATCGCAGCCGATTTTTTCTGAAACGCCCCAATTGTCTTTCTAGGTTTTCCGTCAATTTCCTTCATAAATTCTCTCCATTCCTGCCAAGAATTTAATTGTGATTCTGAAATTTCATTAATTGGTTCGTCTAGAAAAGTCCAGCCTTTATTGATATTATTAAAAATAGCTTCTTTCTTTTTGGCTTCTTTTGCATTTTCGGCAAGACGTTTCTCATTTTCATTTTGGCATGAAAATAATACGGCTGTCAAAAGCAGAAAAAGAGATATTTTATATTTCATTTATTAAAATGTTAGGCTGCAAAGTTACGAAGTAAATTTACAAATATGAATTCTGTTTTTTGCTAATAAAAAGTTGTTTTTTGCCACAGATTGCACAGATTTAAAGGATTTTCATTCGATAAAAAGCTTCTAATATATTTGCATTGCATAACATAAATAGGCTCTCGTAGATTTTGGAGATTCGGCAGATCACAAAATAAAAAATCTGCTGAATCTGCAAAATCTGCGGGAAATAACTTTTTTTATAAATCAATCTAATCCTTTAATCTGTGGCAAAAAACAAGTTTGAATCAAGAATAATCCAACAAAAAAACTTTTTTATTAATGAATTAATAATTTACCATTCAAAAAAACTAGCGTAATTGCGAAAACGTTATATTTGTCTTTCTAAAAATCATTAAAAAATGAATCCAAAAATATTGATCATTGGTGCCTGCGGTCAGATTGGAACCGAGCTTACTCAAAAGCTGCGCAAAATATACGGTACAGAAAATGTTATTGCTTCTGATATTCGAAAACTGAATACTGATGTTGTTAACTCAGGTCCTTTTGAAGTGGTCAATGCTTTAGATTTTAATCAAATTGAGCATTTGGTCGAAGTACATAAAATTACAGATGTGTATTTAATGGCGGCACTTTTGTCTGCAACGGCTGAAAAAAATCCTGCTTTTGCTTGGGATTTGAATATGAATTCGCTTTTTCATGTTTTAAATTTAGCTAAAGCAAAAAAAATCCAAAAGATTTTCTGGCCTTCAAGTATTGCGGTTTTCGGACCAACAACCCCAAAAGAAAACACGCCGCAATATACTATTATGGAGCCTTCAACAGTTTACGGAATAAGTAAACAAGCCGGCGAAAGATGGTGCGAATATTATCATAATATTTATGGTGTTGATGTGCGCAGTATTCGTTATCCGGGTTTAATAAGCTGGTCTACTCCTCCAGGCGGTGGAACTACAGATTATGCTGTGGATATTTTCTATAAAGCTATTGCCGATAAAAAATACGAATGCTTTTTATCGTCTGAAACTAAAATGCCGATGATGTATATGGATGATGCTATCGATGCTACTATCAATATTATGAAAGCGCCGGTTGAAGAGATTAAAATACATTCTTCGTATAATTTGGCTGCAATGAGTTTTACTCCAACTGAAATTGCTGCTGAGATTAAAAAACATATTCCGGAGTTTGAAATTACGTATAATCCTGATTTCCGTCAGAAAATTGCGGACAGTTGGCCTGCAAGTATTGACGACCGCGCGGCAAGGGAAGACTGGAACTGGAATCATAAATTTGATCTAGAATCTATGACAAAAGATATGATTGAGCATTTGAGTTAAATCTATTAAGCTCGATTTTAATAAAATTTTTCAATTGCCTCCAGCTTTAGCTGGAGGTTTTTATTGTAAAAGTGAGAGGCTTTAACCAAACTTAAAGTGTTTGGCTAAAGCCTTTTTCATGTTTGATTGTTTAACTCCGGCTAAAGCTAGAGACTATTGAATTTTCTATTTGTTCTAAAAGCAAAAAGTCCCGATTAAAATTTAATCGGGACTTTTCTATTTTTTATTTGAAGATTACTTCACTTCAAAAACATTATTTGTCTGTTTCACATCAGCCATTAATCCGCTTGGATCTATGGTGATTTTTTTGATTGCCGTTTTGGCTTTATCAATAGTAAAACTATAGTTTTGCTGTGCCCAAGCCCAGTCTTCCAAAACTGTTCTTTTTTCGTTCGGGTTTGGATTTGGTTTAATGAAATTCATCATTCTTAATGGAATGTAGAATGTCTCTGAAGTTCCGTCTGTATAGTCCACTTTTAAATCGATTGGCATTGGCATTCTACCAATTCTTTCTAAAGAAACTGTTGTTTTTCCTGAATTATCAGTAACGTCTTTAATTCCGTAATCGATTGTGTTTAAAGTTTGAGTCCAGTCTGTTAAATACCAATCTAATTCAGCCCCAGAAACTCTTTCTGCTGTTCTTTTGATGTCGTTTGGCGTTGGATGTTTGAATTTAAAATCGTTGAAATATCTTTTTAAAGTAGCGTCAACATTAGCTTTTCCGATTACATATTCTAACTGAGAAAGAAAAAGACTTCCTTTTACATAAGAAGAAATGCTGTACGGACGGTTTTCGTCGTAACGATCTCCATGCGTTGTCTGCGGTTGTTCTTTACCAGAATTTACCAAACTATAATACGCTTTATAATTCCCTACAAAAGGATTTACTTCTTTTTTATCTCCTTTTAATTCATTCAAAGCACTGTCTTCAATGTAAGTTGTAAAACCTTCATCCATCCAAGGATGTTTAGATTCGTTTGAAGCTAAAATATGCTGAAACCATGAGTGGCCTAATTCGTGTGTTGCAGTTCCAAGAATTCCTTCCAAAGTTCCGTTTCCTAGCATTAAAGTACACATTGCATATTCCATTCCGCCGTCTCCACCTTGAATAAATGAATATTGCTTGTACGGATACGCTCCAACTCTTTGGTTATAATATTCCATTACTTTTATCATTAAAGGCTCTAACTGTTTCCAGTTTTCAGCAACTTTTGGAGTGTTTTTATAGAAAAAATGCAAATCGACATCATTTGGTCCTTTTACAATATCATGTGCATATTCTTTGTCTGCTGCCCAAGTAAAATCGTGAACATTTGGCGCAATAAAATGCCAAGTTAATGTTTTTGCTTTTTTAGGATAGGTAACTGTTACACCAGTATCTTGATAACCATGTCCGATAGCATTTTTGTCTTGCAAATATCCAGAACCACCAATGGTGTAGTCTTTATCAATTGTAATTTTTACATCAAAATTACCCCAGACTCCATGAAATTCTCTCGCGATATATGGATCTGCGTGCCATCCTTCGAAATCAAATTCGGCCAATTTTGGATACCATTGCGACATTGACAATTCTATACCTTCAGAATTATTTCTTCCGGAACGACGAATTTGCACTGGAACTTGTCCGTCAAAATCTAATGTAAAAGTTGTTTTAGAATTTGGCAGAATTGGTTTTGCTAAAGTCACTTCTAAGATTGTTCCAGAAACTCTAGTTCGAGCAACAGCACCATCTTGTTTGAAGTTTGTTATTTTTAAAAATCCAATTTCATTTGGTTTTAAAGTTTCAATGCGGCTTTGTTTTACGTCTTTTCCGTCGGCACCTTTTACTTTGTTTACCATTCTTCCGTCAGGATCTTTTATAAAATGAAGACGGGCATCCATTTCACTACCCGGTTGAAATGCATTATTAAATAAATGATAATATACTTTTCTCAAAGTATCAGGAGAATTATTGGTGTAAACCAATTCTTGTTTTCCTTTGTACTGATAGTTTTTAACATCCATCGATACCTCCATTTTATAATCGGCGTGCTGCTGCCAATACGGAGCGTTTTGTGCAGATATTGAGTTTAAACCAAAACTCAGAAAAGAAAGTAAAATTATTTTTCGCATCTTTATTATAATAGAAATGGAAGAGACTAAGCTCTTCCATATAGATTAATACGTTGTTTAAATTATTTTTTTGACATCTTTTCAGCCATTAATAAAGCGTTGTAAGCATTTACCATCTTAGCTGTTTTTGATGATTCTACAGAAGAAACAGCTGCTGGTTTCTCTCCTGGATTTTCACTTTTACCTAAAACAACCGTTGAAGGAAGCGCTACTCCAGAATCCATTAAAATCTTTTTAACCTGAGCTGCTTTTAATTTTGGATAATACGAACGAATCAATGCTGCAACTCCTGCTGCATTTGGAGATGCCATTGATGTTCCTTGCAGATATTTGTATTTATTGTTTGGTACTGTAGCATAGATTTCTTCACCTGGAGCAAAAACGTCTACATTTATTTTTCCGAAGTTTGAAAATGAAGCTACAACTGTTTCTCCATACGATTTATTAATCGCTCCAATTGTAATTAAATTATCTGCAAATTCTTTTACATTATCTTTAGAATCGTTTGGATAATTAATGTTTTTAGTTTCGTCAATATTGTAACCGTCATTTCCGGCTGCATGAACAATTAAAACGTCTTTTTTAGCGGCATATTTAATCGCATCGTAAACCCAGTCTTTTTGAGGAGAAAAGCTTTTTCCAAAACTTCCGTTAATTACTTTTGCTCCATTATCAACAGCATAACGTATGGCTAATGCAATATCTTTATCATACTCATCTCCATCTGGCACGGCTCTAACGGTCAAAATTTCAACATTTGTTGCCACTCCGTCTCCACCTAAATTATTTCCGCGAATTTGCGCAATAATTCCAGCTACGTGAGTTCCGTGAAGTGCTTTTTCTTTATCTGGACCAAAAACAACATTATTACCATAGCGATTGTTTTTAATATCGTCTGGATTATCTCCTACGATTTTTCTTCCGTCAAAATCTTTATTTAAGTTGTATTTTAATTGCTCTTCAACTTGATCGCTATACTCTTTTAATTCTTCTTCTGGATTAAAAGTTGGGCCAGCATTTGTAAAAATCTGAGTCATAACCGCTTTACTTCTTGCTACTTTTGGATCTGTAGAAGTAATTGCACTTAAATCTTCAATTTTATAATCTGCTTTATTAAGCTCTTTTTTTATGGTGTTATGAACATCCATTAAAAAATCTGCTTGCTGTTTATCTTGAAGCGCTTCTTCGTATTTCTCTGTATATTGTGCCAAAGCAGCTTTGTATTGGGCAGAACCGTCGTCGGCTTTTTTCACGATACGAGTCATTTCCAGATTTTCATGAACGGCATCTCCAAGGAAATTCCATCCGTGAACATCATCAATATATCCGTTTTTATCGTCATCAATTCCGTTTCCTGGAATTTCTTTAGGGTTGGTCCAGATCATTCCTTGAAGATCTTCATGTTCGATATCAACTCCAGAATCTACAATTCCGACGATTACTTTTACGCCTTTTTTCCCTTGCAATAATTCAGCATAGGCTTTATCAACGCTCATTCCTGGAATTGAATCTTTTATTAAATCAAGATGACTCCATCTTTTTAATTCATTTTCGCTAAGAGGAGCTTTTTTTACAACAGCCGCAGGAGCTGTAATAAACTCTTTTGAAGTAGAAACCTGCGCCTGAACTGTGGCACTGCATCCTGCTAATACAAGCATTGCAAAAGCAGATAATTTAAGGGATTTTATATGATTCATGTATCTGTAATATTTAAGTAAAGTTAAAAGATGGGTCTAAATTATACTTTTTTGTTACAAAAAACTAACTGTTAACAATGTGTTATGAAATTTTGACGAAAAATACTTAAAAGTAAACTATTTACAAACATTTATATATCAAATGATTGTCGGTAAGATGTTGATAGAACTAAAATATACTTTCAATTCTTTTTAATTGTAAAAAAATCAACAAATAATACATTTTTTACGGTTTCACGTAAGGATTATCCATTTAATTGACTTACACTTGCGCGACCTAATTCTAAACTTTTTCTATGAAAGCAAAACTACTCTTATTGCTGTTACTGGCAAATTTTTCTATTTATGCACAAACCAATTTAGTCAAAAATGGCGGGTTTGAAAATTGGGGAGGATATCTACTTCAAGACTGGAGTATTGAAAACGGTGTATCGAGACATCTTGCTGAGTTTGAAGGAGCTTTTAGCGCACAATTAGCCTATGTAAGTGCTTCTCCTAAAATTACGACACAAGTTCCGCTAAAGGCTGGCGTTACGTATACGATCAAATTTAAGTACCTGTATGTAGATAATAATTTTAATGGCAGCCATCCTATTTCATTAAACATTTCGCAAAACGGTAGTTCTACTACGTTATCTTCAAGTACTTTTGCAACCAATAATTCATGGACTGAAAAAGTAGCGACATTTACTCCAGATACAGATCTTTCTTATGATTTGTCGATTTCTACTTTTAGTTTTGATAGTGCAGCTTTCAACGTTTTAATAGACCATGTTCAGGTATATGAAGCAGGAACAGAACAATACACAAAAATTCCTGATATCAATTTCGAAAATAAATTGATTGCTCTAGGAATTGATTCTGGTTTGCCTGATGGACAAGTACAAACAAGTGACATTAATACGCTAACATCTTTGGATGTTACGGGTAGCAATATTACTGATTTAACTGGGATTGAAGGATTCGTTTCTTTAACTCAATTATATACAATGTCAAATAAATTGACAACATTAGACGTGTCTAACAATTTAGAATTAACGATATTGAGATGTGATGCAAATAATACTCTAACAAGTTTGAATGTTTCTAAAAACACTAAACTTGTAAATTTGTATTGTCCTGATAACAAAATTACTAGCTTAGATGTTTCTAATCTTCCTGAACTAAGTAATTTATATGCTAGCGGAAATCAATTAAGCAGTCTAGATGTTTCTGCAAATACTAAGCTACAATATCTATATGTAAACAACAACCTTTTGACAGCATTGGATGTAAGTAAAAATAAGTCTTTGATTACTATTCATTCTCATCAAAATATGAGGCTTGAAACTTTAAATCTTCAAAATGGACAAAACACCTTAATGCAAAATATAAGGTTAAATGCTACTCCGAGCTTGTACTGTATTTTAGTAGATGATATAGCATATGCTAATGCCAACTGGGATTCATTTAAAGACAGCAATATCAATTTCTCATTAACTTGCCAGACTCCTGAATATATCCTAATACCAGATCCAGAATTTGAAAAAGCTTTAATTGCGAATAGTATCGACGGAGAAGTAGACGGTAAAGTTTTAAAATCTAATGTTTTATCTAAGGAACGCCTATACATTAATACGGGCAATATAACCGATTTGACAGGTTTGGAATCTTTTGTAAACTTAAAAGATTTAGAATTTTCATCAGCAGGGGGACAGAAAAAAATAGACAAAATTGATCTTTCTTCTTTTCCTGAACTGACTTCTTTCGCTGCAAGGTTTAATAATTTATCTGAAATTGATGTATCGCATAACTTACATCTTACAACATTAGATTTGACAAATAATAAGCTTACTAAAATTGATGTAAGCGGAAATTTGGCACTTGAAAAATTATTTATTTCAGAGAATGCAATTACTGAACTAAATGTTACTAAAAATACAGCATTAAAATCATTAAGCTGTGGCGACAATCCTTTAACTGTTATAAATGTTTCGCAAAACACTGCATTACAAAGTCTTGAATGTAAGGATACCGAAATTAAAACTTTGAATCTTACAAACAATCCTGCATTACAAAGTTTAGATGTAGAGCGTAACGATCTGAAATTCTTAGATCTTTCTAACAATTTACAGTTATCGTATCTTAACGCCGATCAAAACGACTTGAGATCATTAGATGTTTCTAAAAACACTTTATTGACAAGATTTACTTGCGGATATAATAGTTCCTTAACTTATTTGAATGTTAAAAATGGTAATAATAAAAATTTTATAACGAACACAAATAATTACAGAGGATTCATATCAACAAAATTAAGCTGTATTGAAGTTGATGATGTTGAATATTCTAATGCAAACTGGTCGGGATTGAAAGACGAGAAAGCAAGTTATTCTAATGCTTGTGATGTTGTATTGGCCTATACAGCAATTCCCGATCCGAATTTTGAAGAGGCATTAATGCAACTAGGAATTGACAAAGATGGTAAAAATGGAAAAGTTTTAACTTCTGAAATAATTGAGCTTACATCTTTGGATGTATCCAACAGCAACATTAAAGATTTAGAAGGAATTGAAGATTTTGCTTCGTTAACTTCTTTAGATTGTTCTAAAAATAATTTGACAGCATTAAATATTGAATACAATACACATTTAGCACAACTTAATGCTAGCAACAATAACCTTTTTGATCTAAACGTATCAAGAAATACAAAATTGACCAACATAAGCTTAAGTTTTAATAATATAGTAAGCTTAGATCTTTCTAAAAATACCATTTTAAAAGAGGCAGACTGTGCATCTAATAATCTGCACAATCTAAATTTGAAAAATGGGAATAACGCGAATATGCAACGTATGATTTTTGGCAATTTCACCGAAAATCCAAACTTGGTATGCATTGAGGTTGATGATGCAGCATTTGCTGAAGCAAACTGGATTGCAAAAGATGCAACTGCAAGCTATTCAGCTCAAGCATGTGCATTAAACGAGCAGCAGACACTAATACCTGACCCAAGTTTTGAAAGAATATTAATTGCTCAAGGTATCGACACAGATGGTGAGAATGGAAAAGTGCGTACTTTAAACATTTCAGGCTTATCAGATTTAACTTTATCTGATAGTAATAATAGAATTTCTGATCTTACAGGTATTCAAGACTTTAGAAGCCTACTTTCACTTCGGGCAGATAATAACAATATCAAAAGCATTGATTTATCAAACAATACTAAACTAATGATTTTAAGTCTTAATCACAATCAACTAACTAGTATAGATATATCAAAAAACACTGAACTATGGGCCTTAAATATTAGAAACAATAAATTAACGGCTCTCGATATTTTTCAAAACCAAAAATTAGGCTCTGTTGACATTTCAGAAAACCAAGTAACATCTTTTGAAGTTTCTAAAAACACTTTATTAAGTCATATATATGTAGGCGGGAATAAACTGGAAACAATCGATTTATCTCAAAATACAAAATTAACTGCTATCTCTATTTATAGTAATTTGCTAACTTCATTAGACCTTTCAAACAATCCGCTGTTAACAGGTGTCCAGTGTTCTGACAATCAAATCAAAACTTTAGATTTATCTAAGAATAACAAACTGATTCAATTAGATGTCAGCATGAATAAATTATATAATTTGAATATAAAAAATGGCGCTAATAGTCTAATGACTAGCACTTATTCAAATTTCAAAAGAAATCCGTATTTAACTTGTATTGAAGTTGATGACGTAGCTTTTGCAAATGAAAAATGGAGCACATTTAAAGATGCTACTACCAATTTTTCAGCACAAGCATGTCCAAATGGAGAACCTTACACGCTAATTCCTGATGTTAATTTTGAAAATAAATTAATCGCACTAGGAATTGACAAAGATGGTCCAAACGGAAAAGTGGCAACCTATAGTATTGATACCGTAACTTCTTTAAATGTATCAAAAAGCAATATTAGCGACCTGACAGGATTACAAGATTTTATCGCATTGACTTCATTAAATGCTGCGGATAACACATTGACCAATATCAATGTTGCGAAAAACAAACAGTTGACAGACTTAGATGTAAGTAAAAATCAATTGGGTGCTGTAGATGTTTCTGGCAACTATAAATTAACTGCCTTAAACTGTAGTTCAAATAACCTTACAGCTTTAAATATTTCAGATAATAACTTGATAAATTTAAATTGCAGCAAAAATGCTCTTACAACATTAGACGTTTTTAATCAAGTACAACTAAGTAATTTGAATTGCAGCAATAATGCTATCGCGGAGTTAAATGTTGCTAGAAACACCAAACTTACCGTTTTAAGTGCTAGTATCAATAAGCTTGAAACGTTAGATATTTCTAGAAATACATTACTGAAAGAAATTGATTGTGCATTTAATAATTTGTACAACCTAAACTTGAAGAATGGAAACAATGTTAACATGGAAAGGGTGATTTTTGGAAATTTTACAGAAAATCCAAACTTACTTTGTATTCAAGTTGACGATGCCGCATTCTCAAATGAGAAATGGATTGCAAAAGATGCAAAGGCAATATATTCTTCAGAAGCATGTCCGATAAATGGAAAATTCACTTTAATTCCAGATCCAAATTTTGAGAAAATCCTAATTGCACGTGGTATTGATACAGACGGTGAAAATGGAAAAGTTTTAACGAGCAGCATCTTTTACATAACCGATTTAACAATTACCGGCAATAGCAACAAAGTATCTGATCTTACAGGTATTGAAGATTTTACATCTTTAGAAACTTTAAGATTTAGCGATCACAATGTTACCAATTTAGATATTTCGAAAAATTTAAAATTAAAGAACTTAGTTTGTTCAAATAATAAATTAACGACGTTAGACGTATCAAAAAATACTAATTTGGTTCTCTTAGATTTTTCGTATAATAGTTTAACAAACATTAATGTATCTAATAATACTGCTTTAAATACTTTACATACATACAATAACCAGCTTACTACAATAGATGTTTCTAAGAATACAGCGCTAAAAACTTTTACTATTTCTAACAATAAGCTGACGAATTTGGATATTTCTTATAATGAGGCTTTAGTTGCTTTAAACGCTTCTTACAATGAATTGACAAGTTTGAACGTCTCGAAAAATGTCAACTTAGAAAGTCTTTCGATAACTAATAATAAACTAACCAGTTTAGATGTATCTACAAATGTAAAGTTGTCTGGTTTAGATATAACCCAAAATGAAATAACAAATATTGACCTTTCTAAAAATGCTGCATTAGTAAGTTTATCGGCTTATAAAAATAAACTTCAGAATTTAAATACGGAAGGCAACCCAGTTTTAGATCGTTTAGATTTGAGAACTAATCAATTATCAGCGATAGATGTTTCAAAAAATCCTTTGTTAACAACATTAGCACTTTCTGACAACAAACTGACAACGGTTGATGTTTCAAAAAATCCAGCTTTAATCTTTTTCTATGTATACAATAATCAGCTAACAAGTCTGAATATTAAAAATGGAAAAAATGATTTATTGAACATCACGAATTTATCATTTGTATCAAATCCAAAACTATACTGTATTCAGGTAGACGATGTGAATTTTGCCAACCAAAATTGGTCTGGTAAAAAAGATGCTATTGCAACTTATAACACAGAATGTACTGGCGAATTGGTTTTGCCTGCTAACAATTTTACAGTAGAAACTAAAGGAGAATCTTGTTTAGGCGAAAATAATGGAGAAATTAGCATTGTTGGAAAAGCACCATTTGCTTATACTGCAACGATAAATGACAAACCTTACACTTTTACAAATAACAGTCTAAAAGTTACAGCATTAACGCCAGGAGTTTATACAATTAAGATTACTATTCCTGAAATGATTTTTGAACAAAACTTTAATGTGACCATTCAAAAAGGTGCAACCATTACAGGAAAATCTGCTGTAAGTGCTAAGAATGTAAATGTTGAAATTACCGAAGGAACTGCTCCATTTACGGTATTTGTAGACGGTACAGAACAATTTCAGACAACAGATACGAATTTTTCAGTATCACTAGATAAAGCTGGATTGGTAGAAGTAGCAACTGCAAAAGCCTGCGAAGGTGTTTTTGCTAAAAAAGTGACTTCTTATGAATTAGGAACTACACTTGCAGCTTATCCAAACCCTACTTATGGTACTATCGAAATTGAAATTCCAAGTGTAAAAACTGAGATTGCAATCGAATTATACAACTTTGGAGGTCAATTGGTTTCTAAAGGAAATTATAATACAGAAAGCGGTAGAGCTCTTTTAAATCTTGAAAATTTACCAGCAGGAATTTATGCTGCTAAAATTTATTTGGAAACTCCGGAATACATTAAAATCATAAAAAAATAAAAATGAAAAACTCTATATATTTATCAATAATCTGTTTAGTATTTGCAGCTTGCGGTAGCGGAGGTGGAGACGATCCTGATCCAGTTACTCCTCCAGCAGCTAATACCGCTCCTACAGTTCCTGTATTAACACTTCCTGCAGACAATAAATTATGCCTAGACAACAATGTTTCTTTTCAGTGGAATACTTCGACTGATGCACAAAATGACGCTATTGTTTATCAGGTTCAAGTCGCAAAAGATAATGCTTTCAGCCACATCATGGTTACGCTAGATAATTCATCTCTTACTACAAGCCCTTTAGCATTGGATAAAAACACTGCTTATTATTGGAGAGTAAGAGCCATAGATTCTAAAGGTCTGGCTAGTGCTTATTCGTCGGCTTTTAAGTTTTATACAACGGGTGAAGCTGTATTGAACCATTTGCCTTTTGCACCAGAATTGACTGCGCCTTCTATAAATGCTCTGATCAGCAGTTCATCGGGAAAATTAGAGTGGAACGCTTCAGATGTTGATACGTTCGATACTCTTACTTATGATGTTTATTTTGGAACTGCAAATCCGCCAACAGAAAAAGTAAGCGAGAGTACAAGCTCAAAATCATTTGAAGTGGCGCTTCAGCCTACTACACAGTACTTCTGGAGAATTGTTGTAAAAGACAATAACGGAGGTGAAACTGTAGGTCAGGTTTGGAAATTCAAGACAAATTAACTTATTAAAAACACAAAAAATCCCATTTTCTTTCAATAGAAATGGGATTTTTTTATCATTTTTCATTTCAGTACGGTTTTCGCAAAAAGACAATACTATTATAAAATGTTATTGACATACCCCTATTTACAAATTTTAGCCTATGAAATCAAAACTACTTTTATTGCTAGTAATGGCAAATTTTTCTTTTTACGCTCAGACAAATTTGGTCTCAAACGGAGATTTTGAAAATTGGTCATCTTCGTCTCAACCCAATGGCTGGGGACGTTTTTTTAGTGGTCTAATTTATCAGGATACCGATTCTCAAAATGGAAATTCGAGCACAAAAATAGAACTAACAAACGGTAGCTTAAATTATATGTTTACTAGTGTTTATTTTCCTGTAGAAGCTGGTAAAACGTATAAAGTTAGCGGTTACCATAAATTGGTTGCAGGCACTATCACATCTGTCGAATTAGGCTTAATAGATTCTGATGTTTGGCAGACACCAATTACAAGTAGCATTGACAATATTACTTCAAATTCTCAATGGAGAAAAATTGAATATGATTATGTCGCAACTACTACTAAAAATATTGGAGTAATTATTTGGGCCAGAGGGACATCAACACCAATTCCAGAAATTTTAGTTGATAATATTTCTGTAACAGAGGTTGTTCAAACTGGATCTCAATACACCTCAATTCCAGATATTAATTTCGAAAACAAATTGATTGAATTAGGTATCGATTCTGGTACTGCAGACGGACAAGTATTGACATCAAGTATTGCATCTGTAACTAGTTTGAATATTGAGAGAAGTTCTATTTCAGATTTAACAGGAATTGAAAATTTTACCTCTTTAGAAATTTTATCTGCTAGTCGAAATTCTATTACTAATGTCAACCTTTCAAAAAATATAAATTTAGCCTATTTATATCTTGATAATAATCAGCTAACAGCAATAGATTTAAGCGCAAATACTGCATTGAAGCGACTAGATTGCCAAAAAAATAAATTGAGCTCTTTAGACATTTCTAACAATATTAATTTGACCAGTTTAAATTGCTCTTCAAATGTATTAACGGGATTAAATATTGACACTAATACATTGTTAACTTCACTAGTTGTCAACTCCAACAAATTACCTTTTTTAAATGTCGACAACAATTTGGCACTACAGGGCATAAACTGTGGAGGAAATTTATTAACGGTCTTGAATGTGGATAAAAATCTTGCTTTGACACACTTATGGTGTGGAAGCAATAAATTGACAAGCTTAAACATTAATAAAAATCTAGAGTTAGATGATTTAAATTGTGGAATTAACGAACTGAAAACTTTAAATGTATCAGACAATAAAAAATTACTTTATTTAGTTTGTCACCAAAATAAAATTAACAGTTTAGATGTTTCCGAAAATATTTTATTGCAACAATTGATGTGTCATTATAATGAATTGACAACAATTGATGTATCGCACAATCCAGAATTGTACATGTTAAATTGTCATTTTAATAAGATTACTGATTTAGATATTTCTACCAATTCAAAAATTACCGAAATAACTTGTAATGATAATGACTTAAAGCTTCTTAATTTAAAAAATGGAAACAATAATAATTTTGAACTTTTCTACACGACTTTTATCAATAACCCTAACTTAACTTGCATTAGGGTCGATGATGTGACCTATTCTGATACAAAGTGGGCAAGTAAAAAAGATGCAACAGCAACTTACTCATCAACTTGTACACTAGGTATTGAGGATTCCGTATTTTCTACAGCAGCCCTATATCCTAACCCAACAAAAGGAGAAATAAACATCAATAATGTTGCTTTAGACAAAGCAACAGTTTATAATTCCTTAGGACAATTAGTAAAATCTTTTACTTTAAATAGTGCAAATACAGATAATACGATCAATTTATCTGGCTTGCCTAAAGGAATTTATTATGTGTATTTAATTAATGGTGATGCTGCTTCTGCTAAAAAAATAATAGTAGAATAATCACTGTCTTTTAAACACAAAAAATCCCATTTTCAATTGTACGAAAATGGGATTTTTTTAATGTCGAATATATTCCTTTAAAGAATCTCTTCGCAGGTAAAAACCTCTTTTAAGCGAACACCTTTCTCTGTGTGCTCCACTGTTATTATTTGGTTATGAGCATCGTGTTCTAGAAATAAATAATGATTCTGGTCTGCCGCTGCATTCAAAAATTTAGATTTCTCAGGCATTGTCAGCAAAGGCCTTGTATCGTATCCCATAACATATGGAAGCGGAATATGTCCAGCTGTAGCCAACAAATCAGCACAAAAAACAATGGTTTTATCTTTATATTTAATGTACGGAATCATTTGCTTTTCCGTATGTCCGTCAACATAATAAATATCAAAACCTAATTCTTTTGAAAAACCAAAATCAGAGTTAGGTCTTTCAATAAAATTCAGTTGTCCGCTTTCTTGCATTGGCAGAATATTTTCAGACAAAAAAGAAGCTTTTTCTCTTGGGTTGGGTTTTGTTGCCCATTCCCAATGGTTTTCGTTGGTCCAGAATTTAGCGTTTTTAAAAGCTGGCTCATAACCTGTTTTATCCGAATTCCACTGAACACTTCCGCCGCAATGGTCAAAATGAAGATGCGTCATAAAAACGTCTGTGATATCATCTCGGCTAAAACCATATTTTGCTAATGATTTATCTAAAGAATGAGAACCCCAAAGCGAATAATAGCCAAAGAATTTTTCTGATTGCTTATTACCCATCCCCGTATCAATCAAAATAAGATGATTTCCGTCTTCTATCAATAAACAGCGCGCAGCAATATCAATAAGATTATTGGCATCGGCAGGATTAGTTTTGTTCCAAATTGTCTTAGGAACAACGCCAAACATAGCGCCTCCGTCTAACTTAAAATTTCCAGATTCTATTGGGTAAAGTTTCATGTGAATGATTTTCTAAAACAACAAAGCTAGAAAATTCAAACTCCTTTTGCTACAATTAAAGGTTAAAAACTTCGGGTTATTCTAATGTAATTGAAGTGCTTCCCATTATTTCCTGTTTATCGAAATAATTTACAAAATAAGTTCCTTTTTTAAACTGATCTGCATTTAGAATTCCATAAGCATTTAAAGATTTGCCCTGAAAATCGGCGCTAACAATAAAACTGTAAACCAGCGCTTTATCATTTCCAAATTCAATCAATCTATTGTCTCCTAAAACTGTATTTTTCTGATCTAAAACCTGAACATAAAAAACCCTTCTTCCCGTTTTTGCAACAGCATTTCCGTTAACCGTAAAGCTAATTTTGAGCTTTTTGGTATTCTTTGCCTTTGTTGTTTCCAACTCTGCTCCTGAGTTTTTTTCGCGAAGTGCAATGGCTTTAAAATTGCTTAGATAAAGCCTTGAAGCATCTTTCAAGGTCGATTCTAATTTCTTTTGTTTAGAAATCAAAGTATCATTTTCTGCTTTTTGCTGATACATGACAACGTTCTGACTTTCAATTTCTGTCAATAAATTTTTATTTTGAGATTTTAATTTTTTAATCTCCGTCACTTTACTATCCAATGAATATTGCAGGCCAAAAAGCTGATTTCTATAAATCCGAATTTGATCGGCCGATGGATTTGCCGAAACTTTAATGATTTCCATTAAACTTTCTACATTTCTTCGTTCTAATTCCAATTCTTTCGACAAAGCTGTTTTTTCTAATATAGCCTTATCGTAAGCTTCTTTAAGTATATTTAAAGAATCTAAAATATTTTTTTGTTCTGTTATTTCTCTACTTTCAGACGAAATTGTATTTACTATACTATTATTTTCAGCTTCACTTTCAATTGTTTCATTTTCATTACTAAAAACTAAAGCTACAGCACCTATTCCTAAAACAAAAATTAATGCAAACAAGGGCTTGAACCACTTAATTTCATTTTGCTTTTTCATAATTAGTTATAATTTTTTGCAAAAATATTGAATAAAAAACGACTCTTACCAGTAGAAATACTTGTTTTTTAACATTTAGAGCCGATATTTGCGACTTTTATTTCTATAGAATCGTGTCGCACGAAATTACAGCTTTTTCAAAGTAGATTTTAACAAAATAACTAATATCTATTTTCTCATTTGTTATAATAATGTGAACCGTTATGGAAAAAGGTTTTTAAGTCGTATCTTTGCAGACAATTTCATTTCTACATTGACATACAGCACTTTAAAATGTAATAATTTTGTTACTTTTTTAATAATTATTAAAGGAATGTTGAAAAGATAAATACTATAAAACAATGATAAAAGTTTCTGATACAGCCAAAAAGAAAATCATCGACTTAATGACAGATGATGGTTTTGACGCGACACACGACTACGTGAGAGTAGGTGTAAAAAGTGGCGGATGCTCTGGTTTGTCTTACGATTTAAAGTTTGACAAAACTAAGGGCGATGACGACAAAATATTCGTTGATAACGACATCCAAATTGCCGTTGAAAAAAAATCATTTCTATATCTAGCTGGAACAATTTTAGAATTTTCTGGCGGATTAAACGGAAAAGGGTTTGTTTTCAATAACCCGAATGCAAGCAGAACTTGCGGTTGCGGAGAATCATTCTCACTATAGTCAAAAGCCGAAAGCCATAAGTCTTAAAGACTGCTATTTGACTTTCAGACTTTGGACTTTAAAAAACTAAGACAACATTAAAATATAATGAGCAAATACACCGAAGACGATTTAAAAATCGAACTGGAAACTAAAGAATACGAATACGGATTTTATACCAATATAGAATCTGAAACATTTCCTGTGGGCTTAAACGAAGATATCGTAAGAGCCATTTCTCTTAAAAAAGAAGAACCAGAGTGGATGACCGACTGGCGTATTGAAGCTTTCCGTGCTTGGAAAGAAATGATTGAACCAGAATGGGCAAACGTTAATTACGAAAAACCAGATTTTCAGGCAATTTCATATTATTCTGCTCCAAAACAAGTAGATCCTAATAAAACTTTGGACGATGTAGATCCAGAATTATTAGAAATGTACAAAAAATTGGGAATCTCTGTAGACGAACAAAAAAAGATGAACAATATCGCTATGGATATTGTAGTTGATTCTGTTTCTGTTGCTACAACTTTCAAGAAGACTTTAGCAGAAAAAGGAATTATTTTCTGTCCAATTTCTGAAGCTATTAAAGAACATCCAGAATTAGTAAAAAAATATTTAGGTACAGTTGTTCCTCAAAAAGATAACTTCTACGCGGCGCTAAACTCAGCAGTTTTCTCTGATGGAAGTTTCTGCTACATTCCAAAAGGCGTAAAATGCCCGATGGAACTTTCAACATATTTTAGAATCAATCAGGCAGGAACTGGACAATTCGAAAGAACTCTAGTTATTGCCGATGAAGGAAGCTACGTTTCTTACCTTGAAGGATGTACAGCGCCAAGCCGTGACGAGAATCAATTGCACGCTGCTGTAGTTGAATTAATCGCTTTGGATGATGCTGAAATTAAATATTCAACAGTTCAAAACTGGTTCCCTGGAAACAAGGAAGGAAAAGGTGGAGTTTACAACTTCGTAACCAAAAGAGGTTTATGCGAAACAAACGCTAAAATTTCTTGGACACAGGTTGAAACAGGTTCTGCTGTAACTTGGAAATATCCTTCTTGCGTACTTAAAGGAGATAATTCAGTAGGAGAATTTTATTCAATTGCTGTTACTAATAACTTCCAACAAGCTGATACTGGAACAAAAATGATCCATTTAGGAAAAAATACTAAATCGACTATTATTTCTAAAGGTATTTCGGCTGGAAAATCTCAAAACAGTTATCGTGGTTTAGTGCAGATTTCTCCAAGAGCAGAAAATGCAAGAAACTTTTCTCAATGTGATTCCTTATTAATGGGGAACAATTGCGGTGCGCATACTTTCCCTTATATCGAAAGTAAAAATCCATCAGCAAAAATTGAGCACGAAGCTACTACAAGTAAAATTGGAGAAGATCAGGTTTTCTATTGCAACCAAAGAGGTATCCCTACTGAAAAAGCGATTGCCTTAATTGTAAACGGTTTCAGTAAAGATGTATTGAACAAATTGCCAATGGAATTTGCAGTTGAAGCTCAGAAATTATTAGAGATTTCTTTGGAAGGTTCTGTAGGGTAAAAATTTGTTTCAAGTTTAAAGTTTCAAGTTGCTGGTTTGAGCTAAAAAATAGACAATATGGATTTACTACTGAAAAATGTAAAAAAGAAAGACTTGCCTGTTTTAAAAGCTTTGGCAAAACGTCTAAAATTTGAAATTGAAGAACAAGAAAAGCCATATAACCCAGAATTTGTAAAAGAAATTCTTGATGCGGAAAAAAGCATTGCTGAGGGAAAAGGAATTAAAATGACTAAAGAAGATTTAGACAATTTGTGGAAATAATAATTTTCATTAAAGGACATTACGAATAAGTATTAATGAAAAACAAAACAGTAATCATTTTAGGTTCTTCCAGAAAAAATGGAAACACAACAAAAATTGTGGATGAAATTTCGAAAGAACAAAATATAGATGTAGTTAATCTTAGCGATTATAATATCTCTTATTATGATTACGAAAGCAAAAATATAGACGATGATTTTTTGCCCTTAATAAGAGGAATTATCGAAAAGTATGACACTTTAATTTTTGCAACGCCAATTTATTGGTACAATATGAGTGGGATTATGAAGGTTTTCTTTGACCGAATTTCGGATTTAATCCGAATTGAAAAAGAAACCGGACGAAAACTCAGAGGAAAGAAAATCGGCGTGATATCTAATTCACACGATGATGAAACCGAAGAGAGTTTTTATATCCCGTTCAAAAAATCAGCCGATTATTTAGGCATGGAATATTTAGGACAGGCGCATTTTAATGCAAACGTTCTAAACCAAACAACAAAAATAGAATTGACATTTATATAAAATAAAAAACAATGTTATCAATAAAAAACCTTCACGCCGCGATTGGTGATAAAGAAATCCTTAAGGGAATTAATATAGAAGTTAAAGCTGGAGAAGTTCACGCGATAATGGGACCAAACGGTTCTGGAAAAAGTACACTTTCTGCAGTTATTGCAGGAAATGAAAACTATGAAGTTACTGACGGAGAAGTTATCCTTGATGGAGAAGATCTTGCCGATCTAGCTCCAGAAGAAAGAGCACATAAAGGTGTTTTCCTTTCGTTTCAATATCCTGTAGAAATTCCTGGAGTTAGCGTAACTAACTTTATGAAAACTGCGATCAACGAAACTCGTAAAGCAAACGGACAGGAAGAAATGCCAGCAAACGAAATGCTAAAAGTGATTCGTGAGAAATCTGAATTGTTAGAAATCGATCGTAAATTTTTATCTCGTTCTCTTAACGAAGGATTTTCAGGAGGAGAGAAAAAAAGAAACGAGATTTTCCAAATGGCAATGTTAGAGCCAAAATTGGCTATTCTTGACGAAACAGATTCTGGTCTTGATATCGATGCTTTAAGAATTGTGGCTAATGGAGTTAACAAACTTAAAAGCGACAAAAACGCAATTATCGTTATTACACACTACCAACGTTTATTAGATTATATCGTTCCAGATTTCGTTCACGTTCTTTACAACGGAAGAATCGTAAAATCTGGAGGAAAAGAATTGGCTTACGAGCTTGAAGAAAAAGGATACGACTGGATTAAGGCAGAAAACTAAATTTTTGTTTCAGGTTTCATGTTTTTTTAGTTTCAAGTTGAATTACATTTTGTAGGTTTAAACTTAAAATTAAATAAACAGAAAAATGGCAACAATTACACGATTTGAAGATTTAGAAATTTGGAAAGAGGCTCGAAGATTAGCAAAAGAAATTCATATAATTTCAATTGAAACAGAGTTAAAATCAGATCTCAGATTTAAAAATCAAATAAAAAGTTCTTCGGGTTCAGTAATGGATAATATTGCTGAAGGTTTTGAAAGAGATGGAAATTTAGAATTTCGACAATTTTTATCAATTGCAAAAGGTTCAGCCGGAGAAACAAGATCTCAGCTATATCGAGTTTTTGATTTTGAATATATTTCAGAAGAAAAATTCGAAGCTTTAAAAAAGGATTATGAAAATTTAAGCGGTAAAATAAAAAACTTTATCACTTATCTTAATAAAAAAGATTTCAAAGGGAATAAGTTTCAGTAAAAAAAACTTGAAACTTGAAACCTGAAACCCCGAAGGAAACAAAAGAACAATGGATTTAAAAGAAAAATTAGTATCGTCTTTTATGGCTTTTGAAGAGCGAGTTGATGTGCATTCAGATTTGCATGACATCCGCACAAATGCTATAAAAAACTTTGAAAATAAAGGTTTCCCAACCAAAAAAGAGGAAGCTTGGAAATACACATCGTTAAACGCTGTTTTAAAAAATGACTTTACGGTTTTTCCAAAACAGGAAAATGCAATCGAATTTAATCAGGTAAAAAAATACTTTTTACACGAAATTGACACTTATAAATTAGTTTTTATTGATGGTGTTTTCAGTTCGCATTTGTCTTCTACAACGCATGACGGAATCGATGTTTGTTTGATGTCTTCGGCATTGACCAAGCCAAAATATAAAATGGTTATTGATACCTATTTCAATCAAATAGCAAGCAAAGATGACAGTTTGACTTCATTGAATACCGCTTTTGCTATTGAGGGAGCGTTTATCAATATTCCGAAGAAAAAAGTCGCCGATAAGCCAATTGAGATTATGTATTTCTCAACAGGAAATGAAGCCGCTTTAATGGTACAGCCAAGAAATTTAGTTATTGTGGGTGAAAATTCACATGTACAAATTATTGAACGTCACCAGAGTTTGAATGAAAATCCGGTTTTAACGAATTCTGTTACGGAAATTTTCGCTCAAAAACGTGCGATTGTTGACTATTACAAAATTCAAAACGACAACAGCGAAGCCAATTTAATCGACAATACTTACGTTTCTCAACAACAGGAAAGCCATGCTTCTGTTCATACATTCTCATTTGGAGGAAATCTAACGCGTAACAACTTAAACTTCTATCATTTTGGTGAAAGATTGACGAGTACGCTTAACGGAATTTCGATCTTAAATGACAAACAACACGTTGACCATTATACTTTGGTAAACCACGCACAGCCAAACTGCGAAAGTTTCCAAGATTATAAAGGAATTTTCTCTGATCGCTCGACTGGAGTTTTCAACGGAAAAGTTTTAGTAGAAAAAGAAGCGCAGAAAACAAACGCTTTCCAAAAAAGTAACAACATTTTATTGAGTGACAAAGCAACAATCAACGCAAAACCTCAGTTAGAGATTTTTGCTGACGACGTAAAATGTTCTCACGGATGTACGGTTGGACAGCTTGATGAAACTGCAATGTTCTACATGCAGTCTCGCGGAATCCCGAAAAAAGAAGCTAAAGCTTTATTGATGTACGCATTCTCAAATGCCGTTATCGAAAGCATCAAAATACCAGAATTGAAACAAAGAATTACTAAAATCATTGCCATGAAATTGGGAGTGAATTTAGGATTTGATTTGTAATATTTCTTATTTATAAAATTAAAAACCGATAAGCTTTTAAAGCTTATCGGTTTTTTTATTACTAATGAAAAAAAACTATATACCACTTTACACCGATTGTTTTTTTTGTAGCTTTGTAAATATCTTTATTATAATAATTTATTAAAATGTTTGACTATAATTTAAAATCAGCTGTTGACCTTTTTAACGTTTTCCCAGACGAGCAAAGTTGTATTGTCCATTTAGAAAATTTGAGATGGAATGGAGTCATTACTAGTCCATTCGACCCTGATTCCAAAGTATATAAGTGTAAAAACAATAAATATCGATGTAAGAAAACTGGAAAATATTTTAATGTTAAGACAGAAACTATATTTGATAATAGTAAAATCAGTTTACAAAAATGGTTTTTAGCAATTTGGATTCTTTCTTATGAAAATAATGAAATTTCATCGATGCAATTAGCACGTGATTTAGATGTTACTCAAAAATCGGCGTGGCATATAAGAAAGCGAATTAAAGAAATTTTATAAAAATAAAGTTATACCCTTAAAATCAGCAAAATAATGGAAGAAAATATAGAAAACAAGTCAAATTTTTTATTCTATTCTACAGATAATGGAACTACAAATATTCAAGTTATTTTAGATGAAGATACTGTTTGGGCAACTCAAAACTCAATGAGTGAAATTTTTGATGTCGAAGAAAACACAATAACATATCATATTTCAAATATTTATTCAGACCGAGAACTTTCAAAAAGTTCAACTACTCGAAAAATTCGAGTAGTTCGTTTAGAAGGAACAAGAAATGTTTCAAGGGAATTAGATTTTTATAATCTAGACATGATTATATCTGTAGGATATAGAGTAAATTCAAAAAAAGCAACTTTATTTAGGCAATGGGCAACTAGTATTTTAAAGGAATATTTAATAAAAGGATTTGCTCTTGATGATGACAGATTAAAACAAGGGAAAAATTTATTTGACAAAGATTATTTCGATGAATTACTGGAGAGAATTCGAGAAATTAGAGCTAGTGAAAGAAGATTTTACCAAAAAATAACAGATATATATGCGACTGCTGTTGATTATGATTCAAAAGCACAAATAACACAAACATTTTTTGCTACTGTTCAAAACAAATTAGAATTTGCAATTACAAATCATACTGCACCTGAAATAATTAAATTAAGAGCAAATTCAAAATTGCCTAATATGGGTCTAACTTCTTATAAAAATGAAAAAAAAGGAGGTAAAATTTTAAAATCTGATGTTTCTACAGCAAAAAATTATTTAGCTGAAGAAGAAATCAAAGAATTAAATAGAATCGTTAGTATGTATCTAGATTACGCCGAGAATCAAGCTAATAGAGGCAAATTAATGACCATGAAAGAATGGGTCGATAAATTAGACGCTTTTTTACTATTTAACGACTATAATATTTTAAAAGATTCAGGAAAAATAAGAGCTGATGTTGCTAAAAAATTTGCAGAAAAAGAATATGAAAAATTTAGAGTTGTTCAGGATAAAGAATATAAATCCGACTTTGACAAAGCAATTGAAAATATTAAAACAACTGGTAGTTTACCAAAGGAAGACATAAAATCTATAAATCCATATTCGATTTCATCAGTTTCTAAACTAAATAAGATATTAAAAAATGGCTTAGATACTTCCTCAAAAAATAATGATCAAAAATAAAAAAAGAAAGAGGTTAAGATTTTATTACTTCAACGTAATTAAAAATTAACCTCTTTAACCTAAAATCTATTTCTTCACACTATCAATCACCTCCTTCAAAAACCCATTAAAATCAAATCCTGGTTCTTCTTCTCTCACTCCCATTCTCACAATCACCATATCTTTTGATGGAATAATTGCCACCATTTGCCCCTGATATCCACTGCAGTAAAACATATCACGAGGAACATCTGGGAATTTTCCGCCGGCGTTTAACCAAAACTGAGCTCCATATTTTCCTTCAGAAGTATTGGTTGGTGTTGCAGTGTATTTTACCCAGCTTTCGTCTAAGATTTGTTCGCCGTTCCAGTTTCCTTTATGCAGATATAATAATCCAAATTTTGACCAGTCGCGCGGCGTCGCCCATCCGTAAGACGAACCTACAAAAGTTCCAGACATATCTTGTTCTACAATCATCGAATTCATTCCGATTTTATCGATTACGGCGCTGTACCAAAAATCAAGATATTCTTGTTGAGTTTTGAATTGTCTTCTTAAAATCAGAGATAATAAATTGGTTGTTCCAGAAGAATAATTCCAATGTGCGTCGGGTTTAAATTGTGCCGGTTTTTCCAATTGCACTTTTCCCATATCTTCAGCTTGGAAAAGCATTTTTGTCGCGTCGCAAATTGTGCTGTAATTCTCTTCCCATTCTAAACCGGAATTCATGTGAAGTAAATCGTTTAACGTAATGTTTTTGCGTTCATCATTTTTCCATTCTGCAACTGGAGCCGATTTGTAAATATCAATTTTACCTTGTTTTGCCAAAACTCCAAATGCTGAACTTGTGATGCTTTTCGTCATTGACCAGCCTAAAATTTTACTGTCTTTATTAAAACCTGTGTCGTATTTTTCGGCAATCAATTTGTCTTTATATACAACCACAACAGCTCGGGTTCTTTTCTTTTTTCCGCCATCTTTATCAAAAGCATTTTCAACTGCATTCTTTAATTTAGAATAATCAACATTTGAAAAAGTGGTGTCTTTTGGTTCCTTATTTCCATAAGGAAAAGCAAGATTGTTTTCTAATTTTGTTCTTTTTGGAAGCAAATAAGGTTTCGAAACATCAAAATCATCATTAATCAAAGTCGCTCCCAAACCTTCGCGATAAATTGCTTTCCTTTCCTTCAAACCGTAAACAGAAGCCGTTGCAAATTTTCCAGCTTCATCAATTGAGTTTTTAGCCAAATCAATCATATCGATATCATTGTCGGTTTTTTGAATCAAATCTAAAGAACGATGATCCATAAAATGACCCGATGCTACACTTTTGGCAGAGAAACCGGAAATTAAATCAAGCTTCGGATAAGTCGTAAATCCGAAATACAAAAAAGCAAGAACTACTGCAAGCAAAAGTACTTTGAGAAATTTTTTCATGATGAATAGTTTATTTTTAATGCAATATAAATAATTTATGTTCACGTTTTTAGAACTCAAATTATAATTCCGTTTCAGAATACTCAGAAAATGGAATCGATTTTTACGGAATCAGCATTTAAGTTCGCAGACAATGGCACCATAAAAGGAAATTATAGAATTGCTATATAAACAAATTTAGTTTTAGTACTTTTGTAAATAGATTTTTTCTAAATAAGACATGCTAGATATTCAAAAAATAAGAGCTGATTTCCCGATACTTTCACAAACTGTAAACGGAAAGCCATTAGTATATTTCGACAACGGAGCTACTTCGCAAAAACCACAAGTTGTAATTGATGCTGAAGTAAAATATTATAACGAAATTAATGCCAATATTCACCGTGGCGTTCACACTTTGAGCCAGTTAGCAACTGATGCTTATGAGATTTCACGCGGAAAAATAAAAGATCACATCAACGCAAAACATGCACACGAAGTGCTTTTTACTTCGGGAACAACTCACGGAATCAATTTAGTGGCAAACGGTTTTGCTTCTATTTTAAAACCAGGCGATGAAGTGGTGGTTTCTTCATTAGAACATCACAGTAACATTGTGCCTTGGCAGATGTTATGCGAAAAAACGGGTGCAGTTTTAAGAGTAATTCCGATTGATGAAAATGGAGAATTGATCATTTCAGAATTTGACGCTTTACTTTCTGAAAAGACTAAAATTGTTACTGTAAATCATATTTCAAATGCATTGGGTGTAATCAATCCGATCCAATATATTATTGATAAAGCGCATGCTTTTGGCGCAGCAGTTTTAATCGATGGCGCGCAGGCAGTTCCGCATTTAAAACCAGATGTTCAAGAATTAGACTGTGATTTTTATGCTTTTTCTGGTCATAAAATGTGCGGTCCAACGGGAACTGGAATTTTATACGGAAAAGAAGAATGGCTAAACAAACTTCCTCCATACCAAGGCGGTGGCGAAATGATTAAAGAAGTTACTTTCGAGAAAACAACTTACGCAGATCTTCCTCATAAATTTGAAGCTGGAACGCCAAACATTGCTGGTGGGATCGTTTTAGGAACGGCAATTGATTATTTAAACGAAATTGGTTTTGATAAAATTCACGAATACGAAAATGAATTATTAGAACACGCAACAAAACGCCTTAACGAAATTGAAGGCATCAGAATTTACGGAAACACTAAAAATAAAGCTTCTGTAGTTTCGTTTAATATTGATGGAATTCACCCTTATGATGTTGGTTCTATTATAGATAAATTGGGAATTGCGGTTAGAACAGGACATCATTGTGCTCAGCCAATCATGAATTTCTTCTGTATTCCGGGAACCATTCGCGCTTCGTTTTCTTTCTATAATACAAAAGAAGAAATTGATCAAATGGTCGAAGCGGTAAAAAAAGCTCAAACAATGCTAAGCTAAAAAACTTATTTTTATGAGAATACTATCATTATTGCTCTTAACCCTTTTTATTGCAAGCGGATGCTGCAGTCAAAAAAAAGTCAATATGGCATCAACTCAGATTGAATATTCTGCAATGTCTAGAGGATATTACAAAAGCATTGTAGTAGAAAACAAAACTGTTTCTATTGTTAAAGAACGCAATGCCGAAGCTGTAAAAAGCAATATTGATAATGCAAAATGGAATGAAATTGTTTCTGCTTTTTCAAAAGTAAATTTAGAAGGCCTTTCTTCTTTGAAAGCACCAACTGACAAACGCACTTACGACGGCGCAGCAATTGGAAATTTAAAAATAACAAAAGATGGAAAAACGTATGAAACTCCAAGTTTCGACAATGGTTTTCCCCCAAAAGAAATCGAGAAATTGGTAAATTTATTAGTTGCTTTCTCTAAAGAATAATTATGACGATAAAAGAAATTCAAAACGAAATAATAGACGAATTTTCAATGTTTGATGACTGGATGCAGCGCTATGAGTACATCATCGAATTGGGGAAAAGTCTTCCGTTAATTAAAGAAGAATACAAAACCGACGAGAATTTAATAAAAGGCTGCCAGTCGAAAGTTTGGTTGCAAGGCGAAGAAAATGAGGACAAAATTGTCTTTACAGCCGATAGCGATGCGATTTTGACAAAAGGAATTATCGCAATTCTAATTCGTGCTTTCTCGAATCAAAAAGCAAAAGACATTCTGGAAGCCGATACAGATTTTATTGACGAAATCGGCTTAAAAGAACATTTATCTGCAACAAGAGCAAATGGTTTGGTTTCGATGATCAAAAACATCAAAATGTACGCTTTGGCTTTTGACGCTAAAAACAAATAGATAAACCATATAAGTGATATAAGTTCATTTAAAAATAATACTTAAATATTCTTAATTCACTTATATGGTTACAAAAAAGTAAGCTTTATCTTTCTTTTTATTTGTAATATTGCTGAAAAAAGTAATGGTTACAAAGAAATATTTGACTGATTTAATTTATCATCAATGCACGATAAAAGAATTAACTTTAAGAGGAATTAATTTTCAATCTGAATTAAAAATTCCTGTTGAATATAAAGGTTTAGAACTAGAATCTGATTTAAGATGTGATCTGTTTATAGAAGATTGCTTAGTAGTAGAATTAAAAGCTGTTGACCAAATTATTCCTATACACGTTGCCAAACTCATGTCTTACATGAAACTTTTGGAGTCTCCAATAGGATTGATGATAAATTTCAATGTTACAAATATTTATCATGAAGGTCAAAAAACATATGTAAACGAACGATATCGCTTACTAGAAGATTAAAAGAAATAAAATTTAAACCATATAAGTCCATATAAAGAAATTTAAGATTATACTTATATGATCTTTGGAAAAGACAAAGCAATTTAAGCTCAAAAATTTAAATGAACTTATATAACTTACATGGTGAAAAACAAATACAAAAAATGGAACAAGAAATAGACACAAACGAATTAGGAGAATCAATCGTAAGAATTCTTAAAGGAATTTACGACCCAGAGATTCCTGTAGATATTTACGAATTAGGATTAATTTACGATGTAATGGTAAATACTGATTACGAAGTAAAAATCTTAATGACACTGACTTCGCCAAACTGCCCTGTTGCAGAAAGTCTTCCAAGAGAAGTAGAAGAAAAAGTAAAAACAATTGAATACGTAAAAGACGTTGATGTTGAAATTACTTTTGATCCGCCATGGAGTAAAGATTTAATGAGCGAGGAAGCTAAATTAGAATTAGGAATGCTTTAATAAAAAGTGTTCAGTGTTCAGTTTTTTAGTGGTCAGAATACTGATTACTAAAAAACTGAACACTGACTACTAAGATATCATGGAAGAAATCATCAATAAAGTTGCCAACAGCGCATTAGAAGTATTCGATTTGGAAGATTATTATCCGAAAGGATTTCGCGTGCAGATTGACATTTCGCAATGGCTTTTAGAAGGATTTTTATTAAAAGAAAAAGACTTTAGAGACCACCTAAAGAATCATGATTGGTCACAATATCAAGATCAATATGTGGCTGTTCATTGTAGTACAGACGCTATAATTCCGGCTTGGGCTTTAATATTAGTAAGCGTACATTTGGCACCTTTTGCCAAAAAAGTAGTCAACGGAACAATCGAAGATCTGGACGCAAGCATTTACGAAGAAATCCTTAGTAAAATCGATTATTCCGTTTACAAAAGTAAGCCCGTTATTGTAAAAGGCTGTTCGAGAAAACCAGTTCCAATGCGCGCTTATATTTTGGCCACCACATACTTACAGCCATTTGCTAGAAGCATAATGTATGGAGAGGCATGCTCTGCAGTTCCGCTGTACAAAGAATCTAAGAAATAACCTGCAATAACAGAGCGTCGGTACTAACATTTCCATTGGTTTTTAGTATATTTGATTATACACTTAAACTAAATACTATGAGAAAGATACTCTTACTACTCTTCGTTTTAGCAAATCTTACTTTTGTTCAAGCCCAAAATTCAGAAAAAGAATTAATTACTAATACTGAAAAAGCAGTAAAAAAAATAAACGACACAATTGAAGGTGAAGGCTGGAAAAGCAAAGGAAATTTTTCTCTATTACTAAACCAATCTAGTTTCAATAACTGGATTGCAGGAGGAGAAGATAGCTTTTCTGGAACTTTAGGCATTAATTACGACCTTAATTATAAAAAAGACGATCTAACCTGGGATAATAAAGTACTAGCATCCTACGGTTTACTTCAAACCAAAAATGCCGATTTCGAAAAAAAGACAGACGACCGTTTCGAACTTAATTCAATCGTCGGAAAAAGAGCATTCGGACAATGGTATTATTCATATTTCTTGAATTTCAGAACCCAGTTTACAACCGGTTACATTTATGGACAGGACGAAAACGGAAAAGAAATTAGAACAGAAAACACGAAGTTTCTTTCTCCAGGTTATTTAACCACAGGTCCCGGAATTTACTGGACCAAAGATGCCAACCTCAAAATAAACTTCGCACCCTTAACTTCCAAATTCACATTTGTAGACAGCGCCTACACTTCTGGAATTGACTATGTCGACGGAACTTATTTTGGAGTAGACGCCAACAAAAGCCTTCGTTACGAACTTGGTTTTTATGCTTCTGTCTACTACAAACTTGCCATCATGACCAATGTAACCGCAGAAAACACGTTGAATTTATATTCTAATTATTTAGAAGATCCACAAAACGTAGATATGGACTATTCGCTTAATATCATCATGAAAGTCAATAAATACTTATCCGCAAACTTTTCATTTCAAGCTATTTACGACGACAATGCGTTCAGAGGATTCCAAACCAGACAAGTTTTCGGTTTAGGAGTAAACTTCGGATTTTAATTTGAACCCAAACAAAAGGCATTTTAGCAAATATGGTTTCCCGTCGGCTATATCTCGCTGTTACAGGACTGCAGACCACCAAGGATACCGCTTCTATCGGGTCTAAATTCCAATAATTAGCTTCTTTTCAGAAAATAAAAACCCTCAAATAAGAGGGTTAAACTTTTTTATATTCTTTTATATTCTTTTATATTCTTTTATATTCTTTTATATTCTTTTATATTCTTTTATATTCTTTTATATTCTTTTATATTCTTTTATATTCTTTTATATTTTTTTATAATGATTTAGGTTTTATTCTAACAATTTTATCGTTTTTCATTATAACTAATTCACTATTTGATTTCTTTTTGAATTCAATTAATTTTTCATAAACTTTATCCATTGATTCCAAAATTTTAGTTTGCGTCGCTGATCTTTTATATGTTTTCATTATAAATCTTTGTAAGTTTATTGTATTTGTCTTCATCGATCACATCAATTTCTGTATCTAATATTTTTTCTGCAATTAATTCAGGTCTACCATATGAATTATCAAAAATCATTGCCTCATCAACTACAGGCAAATATATATTAAATAAATTTTTTATTCCGCTTATATATCGTCGTTTAATAACATTATTTTCAATATTATGCCCTCCTTCTTTTACTCTTGTCTTCACCCTTTCAATTGCTAAATCAACATTTTGCAACCAAAAAAATAAAAGAATTATTTTATAACCTCTTTTATGTGCTGTTTGGATCTTAGACTTATAACTTTTAGTCGCGAGAGTTGTTTCAAAAGCAAAAACCTCATTATTTTCCAAAAGCTCATTTATTCTATGAAGCATAATTCTTCCAGCCTCAAAAGCAACTTTTTCGGGTTGAAATGGCGAAAGACCTTTGGCAATTTCATCTGCATTTACAAATTCTCGGCAATCTAAAATTTCAGGCAATATTGTGAAGGAAGCAGTTGTTTTTCCAGCACCATTACATCCTGCAATTATATATAAATTCTTACTCATTCAAACAAAGATATAAAATATAACTGTTGTTTGCTTACATTAAAAAAACAGCTTTTGAATAATCAAAAGCCACTTCTGTCTTATTCTTCTTCCTTTTCCACAGCATCTTTATAATCTGGGTATAAGAATTTATTGTAAGGGAATCTCGTTATGTGAATTTGGCGAACCGCTTCGTAAACTACTTCTCTAAACTCCTCAAAGTTTTCTTTGTTTCTAGCCGAAATAAACAATGCATTGCTTTCTCCCACATTACTCATCCAAGTTTGTTTCCATTCATCAAGCGACCAGTGTTTTCTAGTTCTTTCCGTAATTAAATCATCCTCATCAATAGTAAGATATTTATAAGCATCGATTTTATTAAAAACCATAATAGTTGGTTTATCGTTGCTTTTAATTTCCTGCAAAGTCTTGTTTACAGACTCAATATGATCTTCAAAATCGGGATGCGAAATATCTACAACATGCAAAAGCAAATCGGCTTCTCGAACCTCATCTAGTGTACTTTTAAACGAATCAACCAATTGTGTTGGTAATTTTCTAATAAATCCAACCGTATCAGAAAGCAAGAATGGAAGGTTTTTAATTACTACTTTTCGAACCGTTGTATCTAAAGTGGCGAACAATTTATTCTCCACAAAAACATCGCTTTTTCCAATTGCGTTCATCAAAGTCGATTTTCCAACATTCGTATATCCAACCAGAGCCACACGAACCATTGCCCCGCGGTTACTACGCTGAATACTCATCTGTTTGTCAATCGTTTTTATTTTATCTTTCAACAGCGAAATTCTGTCACGTACAATACGTCTATCCGTTTCAATCTCTGTTTCTCCAGGTCCACGCATACCAATACCCCCTTTTTGTCGTTCAAGGTGTGTCCATAAACCAGAAAGTCTTGGCAGTAAATATTGGCATTGCGCCAATTCTACCTGAGTTCTTGCATAAGAAGTTTCGGCTCTTTGCGCAAAAATGTCCAGAATTAAGTTGGTTCTGTCTAGAATTTTGCAGTCAATAATTCTTGAAATGTTTTTTTGCTGTGATGGCGTTAATTCATCATCAAAAATTACGGTCGATATTTTGTTTTCTTTTACAAAAAGATTGATGTCGTCTATTTTCCCTGTCCCAACAAAAGTCTTCGGATTAGGGCGTTCCATTTTTTGCGAAAAGCGTTTAATAACTTCACCTCCAGCGGTAAAAGTCAGAAACTCCAATTCGTCTAAATATTCATTTAGTTTTTCTTCACTTTGATTTTGAGTAACAATTCCAACAATTACTGTTCTCTCAAAATTTATAACTTCTTTTTCTAGCATAGTCTTGAATAAGTTGCAAATTTAATCATTTGTAAGCTACAATCAATTATACAATTTCGTTTTTACTTTTATATCTAAACTTCATTAAAAATAAATTGCAAAAAAAAATGGAACCTGTCAAGATAAACTCAACAAAGCTCCACTTTTAAATTGAATGGTCTAAGTTTAAAACCTTTATTCGTAAATAAACGTTTTTTCCGTTTTTACAATTCCGTTTTCTTCAATTTGAGAACAAGAAATTGGATAATTTAATTTGTTGTATTTGTATTTTCTGCTCACCGCAACCAATGCTGTTGAGGATGGACTGAAATTCATTTCGTTATTATAAGAAATAGATTCAAACTCAAATTCATCTTCGTGATAAGAAATCATGGGCACGATTACTTTGTAGTTATCACCAAAAATACTTTGAACAATTAACTGGTCAACCGACTTTTTATCATCATAAGTATATGATTTAGAGATTTTATCTCCAACCAATCCTTTATGTCTCGACACGTTATCGTTTACATAAACATATTCTAGCTTTCCAATAATTGCCTTGTTTCTATCACGTGAAGTACGTCTTACAATAATTCCGTTTTCAACAAGATATTCAATATCGTCAACTAAATTCTGATGATTGGTGCTCTTTTTTGTAGTTACTTTTACCCTTGCACCTTCATATACAAATGAAACTGTTTTGGTAATGTAATTTGGGCCTTCCTGATATTTTTTTACAAATTTGGTAATATTGTTTTCAGGATTATAAGTATAGTTGATTACTTCTTTCCAGTCACTTCCAACCTTATCTTTTACGGTCTTATCTAGCAATCCGTTTTTGTTGTAATAAAAATGCTGTACAACATCTGAAGTCGTTATCGTTTGAAGTTTACCATCTTTAAAAACCATTGTTTTATTAACAATTTCGCCGTCTTTAGAATTCTGGTAATTTGTTTTTACAATGTTAATCTGCTTTAGTTTAACGTCGTCTTGACTGTGCATCAAGCAAGGAAACACCATCAGTAAGATGGCAATAAAGTAGGTTTTCATAATTGTTTTTGTATTGATTTGGGATGACCAAAATACAAAATTCAATTAGATTTTAACAATTTGAAAAACAAAAACTACAAACTTTTCAATAATACTTTAAAAATCAGCCTATTATTTTCATTTTTAGAAATTACCATTTTCTTTTTCTCCAAATATCTTAATATCATCTACCATAAAAGCACCATTTAATGTTTTATCTTTTCCAGATCCGATGTATTTAAAAGCAATATTTATGTTTCCAGAATAAGCAGAAAGATCGATTCCGCCAGAACTGATAAATTGCCTTGCAGGCGTAGAAAGTGTTGGCACTTTTGCTTCTAGTTTTGTCCATTTTGCTTTGGTTACGTTCGCTCCATCAAAATTGGTAGAGACATATACCTCAAGAGTATTTAAAGGCGAATCGATTTTCAAATCATGCTGTGCACTTCTAAACGAAAGAACAGCATTTTTATACTCTTTCAAATTTATTTTTGGCGAAACCAACCATGCTATATTCTCGGCTGCCGTTGTACTTGTAGTATTAAACTCTGCATAGCCATTTCCAGAATACACCATACTTTTCCACAATTTTGCTGCTTTTTCTACAATATTACTCCAGCCTGGGAGCGTAAAATTTACATTATTTTTAACCGATTGAAAATCTTCAGAAAAAAACGGAGTACTTCTTTTTCCATTCATTAGAATATCACTTTCATACCGAACCATAAACTGATAGTCTGAACCAAACTTGGTTAAAATTCCTCGAACTTTGCCGTTTCCTTCTGGCACAAAATGATCTGCAAATTTTGCATACGAACTTGTTCTAAAAATAACTTGATTTCCAGTTCTATCTCTCAAATACCAATTAGTCGAGCCTCCAACATTGTTAGATTCTTCAAAATAATGTCGGCCTAATGCTGCCTCGGTAAACTCAACGTCATTTAATTCAATCAAAGTATTTAGCTTAGAATCTAAAAGCGCTTCTTCTATAGAAAGTGATTTTACCAATTCATTTTCGTCTATATTCGTGCATGAAGCATTTAAAACGTTTTTGTATTCATTTTGAGAAATCCTTCCAATTGTCGGATCTCCAGCGTTGCTCACATACAAACTCCCGATTCTTAATCCGCCATAATACAAATCTGTAAATTGATTTTTAAGTTTTACAAACACTTTATTTCCTACACGATAATCAATGTAAGTATTTGTTGCATCAACAGGAACGCTAAAACCAATAGCCGATGCATTTTCGGTTTCTTTTGTCTGTAATGAAATTGTTTTAAAAAAATTGCCCCCTTCATCACTAGAAACAACATAGGCTTCTGTGATGTCATCGTACAAATATTGGATAGCTGTTGTTCCCGAAAGTTCATATACTTTATCTACAGTTTTGTTTACTGGCAGATTGGGCTGTGTACAAGACAATTGGGGAGTCTCCACTTCTTGACTGCAACTATATAATAATGATAGCGCTAAAAATATAATTAGTTTTTTCATGAGAAATAAGTTTTTCGTTTATAAACCGATTGTAAGATTTAGAAAATAAGTTCGGCCGTATCCATAATAATATCTTGATCCAAATGATGGTGTTCCGCTAGACATATCTTGATTTAATGCTCTAAAATTTGCGTTCCTTGCCTGTTCAAAACCACCCGTTTTGTACATTAAACCCAAAACATTATTGACGCTGGCAAAAAGACCAACATATTTCTTATGAATACGCCAAGATTTGCCTCCGCTAAAATTTAGCAATAGAATTGGCTCAAACTTTTCTTGTTTCAATAATTCATTTCCCCTTTCGGAAGTTGCTTCAGGAAACGGAAAACCATTGGTTGGATTGATATAAAATTGAGAAGTCCTAGATATTGGCGAAACATCAATATAGCTTTCCGTCAAATAATTAATGTTGCTGCCAATCCACCAAAATTTCGGATCACGATATTCCAATCCAAAAGAATAGGCTTGTTGCGGAGTTCCAGGCTGTTTGTAATTCTTTAAAAAAGCTGGTCCAAAATCAAAAGTGGTTTGCGTGCCTTCTTTTGCTCTATTGGCATCGTTAGTAATTGTCACATTTGGATTACTGCTGTATACATAATTTCCAAATGCGGCAGATAAAGTAGTTTTTAATGTTGGTGAAATCTGATACTCCAAACTTAATTCGGCACCTGTATTTTTCTTATCCAAATTTGTCAAAGTCTGACTGACAAATGCATTTGTTGGATCGTAACCAGAACCATTATCAAAAATTCCTTCGGCATAGAAATAAGACGTTTTTGAGGTGTTTTTAATCGCCGTATAATAAGCAGTTAAACGGAATTTGAGTTTTGCTGAACGGTATACATAATTGGCCTCAGCACTAGTTATATTTTCGCTTTCAATTTCGTCAACTATGTTATTATTTAAACGTGCATTCGAAAATGTGTTTCTGAGTGAAGGCGCTTTGGTAAAATGTGCTGCATTAAAAAACAGCAACTGCTTTCCTGAGATTTTATAAGTGAAACCGCCTTTGAAACCAAAATTTTCAAAATTTACTTTTTCACTTTTTCCTAAAGATGTCGAAGGATAAAGTCCATTTTGATATAATCCTTCTCTTTGATAATCGGACATTGAATACGATTGTGCCAAAAAGAATTCGGTTTTGTTATAATTAAATTTAAACTGCGCAAAAACATCTAAAGTACTAGCCAACAAATTATAATTATATCCGTAAACATCTCCTTTTCCTACTTTGCGATTTGGATACTGCAAATCAGATTGCGAAAGATTTCCTTTGTAAAAAGGGTCAATATCTTCGAAATATTCTCCGCCAAAAAGATCTAATAAATACTGAAAATTATGTGATTTTAATTTCTTAAAAGTAAATCCGCCATCAAAAGAAATATTAGGCGTAATTTGTGTATTTAGATTTGAATTTGCTGCAAAAGTGTGATCGTCTGTTCGGTCTTCATAAAGCACATAATGGCTTTGTGCAGGCTCATAACCATTTGAACCAAGTTTTTGATTGGCGAAATACATTTCATCCCAATCAATCTGTGAATTTGCCAAAAAAGCTATTTTGTTTTTTTCGGCATTTTCGTAATCGGGAGTAAACGCGCCCGAAAATTCGCCTTGATCTTTCGCGTAAAGCGAACTAAAATAACTTGGCATTTTTCTGTAATAAACAGGATCTGGACTGTCAGCATTTTGATAATCAATATTGCTGTTGCCTACTTTTCCAAACTGATACATTACAGCCGAATTCAGCTTGGTTTTATCATCAATTTTAAAATAATGATTCAGCATAAATAAAGGTTCTTCTACCTTTTTTACTCTAGCATTTCGTTTTTCTCCATTTTGAAATCCCCAATACGAATTGTATTTTTCGCCCATCAAATCGGTAACTTCGCTGGTATTGGCTGAATTTTTTCCGCGTGAATTGGGTGTATAAAATCCTGTGAAATTGATGGAATGCTTATTGTTTAATTTATTTTCTACACTCAGAAAAAAAGAATCTGCATCGAAGTTTGTACCTTCAAAATAACCTTCATCTGTCCAACGCTTTCCAGCCGAAATAGCAAAAGCCCATCCAGAGGCATTCATTCCAGAAGCATAAGTGCCAATTGCTCTCCATAAATAAGTAGTATTGCTTCCAGAAAAAGTAAGCGAGGCTCCTTTACGATACTGAGAAGCGCGGGTAAAAATCTGCTGTGTGCCTAGAATACCTCCAAAAGTATAATTGGAAGCCGCTGTTCCAACGGAAAATTCCTGATTTCGAAGCACATTGTTTAAACCTCCCCAATTGCCCCATTGCGGTCTGCCGTCGTAGATTTTATTCATCGGCATTCCGTTGAGCATTGTGACTGCGTTTTCGCTATCTAAACCACGAACACGAAATCGGGCTTGCCCCCAATTAAATGCCGATGCCTGCATAAAAGCATCTTTGGAAGATTGTAAAAGTCCAGAGGTCATTTCAGACGAACTGTTATCATCTGAAAAATCATTATCTGACAATGTAATCAATGCAGCCGGAACTTCATCTGAATATGTATCTTCTAATTGTAAAATTCCGAGATCTATATTTTGCCCCGAATTAGATTGTACTTTTAAAAGGAAATCTTTATATCCTTGACTTCTTAGTAAAAGCAATTGTTCTTTTTTAGGAAATATGTGCAGTTCAAATTTCCCTGTTTTTGATGTAAGCTGCATCACTGCAGTATTTTGTATTGTGACCACTACATTTTCTAGCGGATTTTGCGTTCGAGCATCGATAACAATTCCTGATACAATAATTTCTTTTTGCGAAAAAGCAAAATTAAAAAACGATACAATAAAGAAGAGTGCGTATTTTTTTACCATTAAAAATCCAATTTAACTTTGATAATTCTTCAAAAGATAAAATTGGTTTTTGGAAAAAGGGCGTTTAAAACTCAAGCTATTACTCGAATTCAAATATAAATAAAATATTTATATGTAAATAAATTCTTATAAATTTATTTGCATTTTATTAAATTCTAGTAAATTTAGATTATGATTAAGCTCTAATTTTAGAAACCATAAAAGCAATCAATACTCCAAAAATTCCGATAAAGGCGAAAGAAAATTGAAGCCCAAAACTTTGTGCAATATGTCCAATTACGGGAGGTCCCATTAAAAAACCTAAGAAGCTTACGCTCGAAACAATCGTTAAAGCTTCGCCCGCAGGCACGGTTGGGTTTTTCCCTGCAATACTATAAACAGTAGGAACTATGGTGGCAACACCCAGACCTACAAACATAAAGGCAATGGTACACGGAATTATATAAGGAAGAAAAACTGCTGTAAAAAGTCCTGCCGAAATCATGACGCCGCTAATCTGCATAACACGTTCGCGCCCAAATTTATTGATTAAACCATCCCCTAAAAATCTTCCGCTCGCCATCATAATCATAAAAGAAGTGTAGCCTAAAACGACCAACGGTCCAGGCGCTTTTACGATATCTTTAAAGTAGACACCGCTCCAGTCAAACATAACGCCTTCGCTCGCCATACTGCAAAATCCGATTACGCCAAGCCAAAGCAAAGCAGTATCTGGTTTTACAAATAGTTTTTTGCCTTCTTCTTTTGGTTTCTTTTTTTCTTTGGCTCTAATCAAAAAATTGAAATTAAGAGCGACCATCAATAAAACAATTCCGGCTACAATTATAAAATGATGCAACGGACTTAGTTTCAAAGCCAGCATTCCTAAACCTACCAACGCACCAGTAAATCCGGCAAAACTCCACATGCCATGAAAAGAAGACATGATTGTTTTTTTAAACAAAACTTCGGTATAAACGCCTTGTGTGTTTACGGCAATATTGGCAAGGTTTCCGAAAACTCCAAAAAGAAATAATCCTAATGATAATTGTAATGATGTTGTGGCCAAACCTAAATTGATTAAGCACAAAACATACATTATTAAAGAGAAAATAAGAATGCGATGACTACCAAATTTGGTTACCATCTTTCCCGAAAATGGCATTAC
This sequence comes from Flavobacterium ustbae, assembly GCF_003946915.1. GTDB lineage: Bacteria > Bacteroidota > Bacteroidia > Flavobacteriales > Flavobacteriaceae > Flavobacterium > Flavobacterium ustbae. The sequence continues at coordinate 687,700 of NZ_RPOC01000001.1, read as the reverse complement.
AATCAGCTGTCCAACCGGAAGCGCAAACAAAATCGAGCCTAAGTCTCCTTCTGTTAAATGCAAAGCGGTTTTTATATCTGGAATTCGGCTCGCCCATGTGGCAAAACTCAAACCCATTCCGAAATAAAACATTCCAACAGCAAAACGAATGCGATTTAAATACGAAGCTTTTGCTTCTCTAAATACTTTCTTGATTTTTGCTTTGGTCTGAAAAAGCGCTAACGGATTAAAATTTAACAGCATATTGAAATTTGTATTGGAAAGTTGTCAAAAATACTAAAAACGCTCGTCAAAGTGTATAAAGCCTAATTTTATACACAATATACAACGTTATTGTTTATAAATTCGACAGATATCATTTGAAATCTTCTTAATAAAATTACAACTTTTTAAGATTTGAAACAAAAAAAGACGCACTACTGTGCGCCTCTACAATCGTATTTGATAAGACCTATATACTTATTACTTTCTGTTGTGCATTACTTGCAATTGCAGCTTCTATAACCTGCATTACTTTTATACCTTCATCTGCGGTAACTGGCTGTTTTTTATCATTTGCAATCGAATCATAAACGCCATCGAAGAAACTGAAATAATTGCCTTGAAGCGTTGGTATTTTTTCTCTCACAATTTTACCATCAATTTCGGTATGCAAAAGTCCTTGAAGGCTTTCGTCTTCTGTTCCCCAAGATTCTAAGTTTGGTTTTTTACCAACTTTTAAATCGTCTTCCTGAACATCGCCGCGTGGTTTTAAGAATGAGCCTTTTTTGCCGTGAATAACATATGCCGGATTTGCCTCTCTGACAAAAAAACCAGCTTTTAAACGAACTCTGAAATTGGAATAAAAAAGAGTCAGATCAATCCAGTCGTCTACAACTGAGTTTTCTCTGGTTACGCGAATATCGCCAAAAACAGCTTTCGGGCAGCCAAATAAACTTACCGCCTGATCAATAATATGCGGACCTAAATCTTTCAAAACTCCCGCTCCGTCATTGGCGGTTTCTTTATGTGCTTTTGGGCTTAAAAGCGGATTGTATCTGTCAAAATGAAATTCTGCTTCAACTAAATCTCCTAAAACGCCGTCATCGATTACTTTTTTAATGGTTTTAAAATCGCTATCCCATCTTCTATTCTGAAAAACGGCCAATTTTAAACCTTTCTCTTTTGCAATCGCTGCCAATTCTTTTGCTTCGGCTGCCGTTGTCGTAAATGCTTTTTCGACCACTGCATGTTTTCCTGCCAAAAGCACTTTTTTAGCATATTCGTAATGCGTTCCTACAGGCGTGTTTACAATTACCAAATCGACGTTATCGCTTAATAATTCATCTATCGAAGCGTAACTTTTTACGTATGGATAATCTTCTTGGATTAATTTTTTGTTTCTTTCCCAAGAACCTAATAGTTCAAATCCTTCATGAAGATCTAAAAATGGAGCGTGGAAAACTTTTCCCGACATTCCGTATGATAATAATGCTGTTTTAATTCTCTGCATCTGAGTCTGTTTTTTCCGCCACGAATTCACGAATTATAATTTTAAAATAAATTCGTGAATTTGTGGCTAATAAAATATTAAAGTTTAGCTCTTACGTATTGTTTTGGCCATTGAATATCGTCGTTTAATGTTGCGGCGAAATCCAAAGGCAGATTCGGGTTTCTCAGCGATTCTCTGGCGAATAAAATCAGATCGGCTTGATTTCTATTTAAGATTTCTTCTGCCTGATGTGCTTCTGTTATTAATCCGACTGCACCTGTTGCAATATTGGCTTCTTGTTTTACTTTTTCTGCAAAAGGAACCTGATATCCTGGCCCTAATGTGATTTTTTGATGCGAAACCAATCCACCTGACGAAACATCGATTAAATCTACTCCTTTTTCTTTTAATATTTTAGAAAGCTGAACAGATTCTTCTGGATTCCATCCGTTTTCTGCCCAATCAGTTGCCGAAATTCGAACCAATAATGGCAAATCTGAAGGCCATTCTGATTGTACGGCCTCGACAATTTGTAGAGTAAAACGAATTCTGTTTTCAAAACTTCCTCCATATTCGTCTGTTCTTACATTCGTTAAAGGAGATAAAAACTGGTGCAGTAAATAACCATGAGCAGCATGAATTTCCAAAACCTGATAACCTGCTTCTACCACTCGTTTTGTAGCTGTTTTGAAATCGGAAATTACTTTTTGAATTCCGTTTTGATCTAAAGCTTCAGGCAAAAATGGTTCGTTATCATGATACGGAATCGCACTTGGCGCAACGGTTTGCCATCCGCCTTGAGCGAAATCTAATTTTTTATTTCCCAACCAAGGCGCCGAAACACTTGCTTTTCGTCCAGCGTGTGCCAACTGAATTCCTGGAATCGAGTTTTGAGAAACAATAAATGCGTTGATTTGTTTTAGTTTTTCGATATGCTCATCTTTCCAAATCCCAAGATCAGAAGACGAAATTCTAGCTTCTGGAGAAACTGCCGTAGCTTCCTGAATAATTAATCCAGCGCCGCCCGTAGCACGGCTGCCCAAATGAACGAGATGCCAATCGTTTGCAAATCCGTCAATTGCAGAATACTGGCACATTGGCGAGATCGCAATTCTATTTTTTAAAGTGATTTTTTTTATGGTGAGAGGAGAAAATAATTTCGTAGCCATAGACTTGTAACTTTTAGTGATTTTTTACTACCAATTGAGAAAGGCAGTGTTTAAAAAGTAAAGTTACGGCATCTCACTAAAAAGAGAAATCGAAATGTTTATTAATTAACAAACATTTAAAATCTTAAACACTATCTTGCACTCTTAATATTAATTAGAAAACGCTACTTTTGTGCGTTAAATACGAATTAAAAACAACAAATGGATATAGTTATCAAACTCTCTCAATTTTTATTGAGTTTATCTTTACTTATTATTCTTCATGAATTAGGGCATTTTATCCCTGCAAAATTGTTTAAAACTAGAGTCGAAAAATTTTATTTGTTTTTTGATGTTAAATATTCACTTTTCAAAAAGAAAATCGGAGAAACAGTATACGGTATCGGATGGCTTCCGTTGGGTGGTTATGTGAAAATTTCTGGAATGATTGACGAAAGTATGGACAAAGAGCAAATGGCTCTTCCTCCTCAACCTTGGGAATTTCGTAGTAAACCAGCTTGGCAACGTTTAATTATTATGCTTGGCGGTGTTACCGTAAACTTTATCTTGGCTTTTATTATTTATATCGGAATGGCATTTGCTTACGGTGATACTTATATTGCTAATTCTGACCTGAAAGATGGTGTTGCAATTGAAAATCCTGTGATGCTTAAGGCTGGTTTTAAAACAGGAGACAAAATTATTTCTATTGACGGTAAAGCTGTAGAAAATTTTGACAGCGACATGAACATGAATGTGATCATGGCAAAACATGTCTTGATTGAAAGAAACGGGCAACAGCAAACTATTACAATGCCAACCGATTTTGTTGACCAGCTTTCTAAAACAGAAAAAGGAATGCTTATCGATATTCGTCGCCCTTTTGCTGTTGGAAAAGTTACAGAAGAATCTCCTAACAAAAATTTAAAAGCAAAAGATTTGATTCTTTCTCTTAACGGACAAAAGATTAAATATTTTGACGAAGCAAAAGCGGTTTTAGCTGCTAATAAAGGAAAAGAAATTTCTGCTGTTGTTTTGCGTGATTTAAAAGAAACACCTCTTACTGTGAAAGTTTCTCCAGAAGGAACTTTAGGCGTTTTTGCAGGTGGTTTAGATATGAAATCATTAGAAAAATTAGGGTACTATAAAATAAGCACCAAGGATTATGGTTTCTTCGAATCTATTCCGGTTGGTCTTGAAAAAGGAAAAGATCAATTAGTAGGATACGGAAAACAATTAAAAATGATTTTTAATCCTGAAACTAAAGCGTACAAACAAGTGGGTGGTTTTGCTGCGATTTACAATATTTTTCCAAGTTCTTGGAGCTGGGAAGTATTTTGGTCAATCACGGCTTTATTGTCGATTATGCTTGGAGTTATGAATTTATTGCCAATTCCGGCTCTTGATGGTGGACACGTAATGTTTTTATTGTATGAAATAATTAGCGGTAAAAAACCAAGCGATAAATTCCTAGAGAATGCGCAAATGGTTGGTTTTGTTTTACTTATTTCACTACTACTGTTTGCTAACGGTAACGACATTTACAAGGCGATTGTAGGCAAGTAAAAAAAAGTCAAAAAAAGAGTGAAAATGTTTTTGAGAAACTAAAAATAGTTTTATATTTGCACTCGCTAAAAAGAGCAACAACTTCCTCCTTAGCTCAGTTGGTTAGAGCATCTGACTGTTAATCAGAGGGTCCTTGGTTCGAGCCCAAGAGGGGGAGCAACTTTTTTTAGCAAACATATTTACCTTTAAGGTGATTCCTCCTTAGCTCAGTTGGTTAGAGCATCTGACTGTTAATCAGAGGGTCCTTGGTTCGAGCCCAAGAGGGGGAGCTTATTAAATACCACTTACAAATTGTAAGTGGTATTTTTTTTATCAGATATTATGAGTAACATTGTGTATATTCTACATTCCAAAAAACTTAACCGATATTATATTGGCTATACAAAAGATTTTGACTTAAGATTAGAATTTCACAAGAATGCACCTTCCAATAAATTTACAGCAAACGCAAATGACTGGACTTTATTCCTTAATTTCAGTTGCAGCAGTAAAACCCAAGCACTTTCAATAGAGAAACATATTAAAAAAATGAAGAGTAAAATATATATTGAAAACTTAATTAAATATCCAGAAATAATAGACAAACTTCTTTTAAAATATAAACCTAACTGTTAATCAGAGCCCCGAAAGCTTTCGGGGTTGGTTCGAGCCCAAGAGGGGGAGCTTATTAAATACCACTTACAAATTGTAAGTGGTATTTTTTTACATGTATTTAAACCATAAAATTTTAAATTCTATGTATAATACAGTATCTCAAATGCCTAATATTGGCGATACATTAGCCAATAAATTAATTGAAGCTGAAATTCACGATCCTTCTGAGCTAAGAGCTTTAGGGACCGAAAATGCTTTTATTAAAGTAAAAACAATTGATCCTACAGCCTGCATTAATATGCTCTATGCATTAGAAGGCGCAATTCAGAACATTCGCTGGCACAATTTGGATAAAAATAGGAAAGCAGAACTTAGAGAATTTGAAAAAAGGCTTAATAAATAAAAAAGACGCAAATTGCACTGCTCCAAAAATGTTTTTTACAGCAAGACTAAATGTAACATTACCTATAGATTTCATCTTTTAATAAATGAACTTGTATCACTTATATGATTCAAACCTCACAACTCGCATTATGAAAAACTGGAAAATTGCAGGAATTAGCAATAAAACACAATTGATTTGCTTTTGTATGAAGTTCTAAAGCCAGCTCTACTTTATCTGAATTCGCAATTATCACTTTTGGACTTAACCGAACTTCAATAAAACGACCACTTCCGTCTGCATTTACTTCTAATGTTGCTTCGGCATTATCTGAATATTCGAGAACTTCAATTTCGTTTTGAGAACAAACATATAAATAGGACATCATGTGGCAGGAAACCAGACTGCTCAACAATAAATCTTCTGGATTGTATAATGCTGGATCGCCTTTGAAAGCTTTTGCTGCTGAAATGTCTAAAATTGGTTTTCCTTCAATTTTTATTTGATGGGTTTTGCTGTAGAATCTTTTTGTTGATTTTACCTGATTTTGTTTTGAAGTCCAGTTTAATTGGGTTTTGAATAAGTGTTTGAAAGTCATTTTTCTTATTTTAATTTGCCTTATACTCTTATCTTTTTAATGAAAAATGTCCCGAAAAAATAACTTTATTATCAAAATTAGCTTTAAACCAATAATCATCCGATGGCATTTCTGTTCCGCCATAGAATCCATCCCAACCTAAATCATTTGCAGAAAGTTCTTTCAGCAATTTTCCATATCTATCAAATATCGAAATTTTTGAATTTGGGTATTTTTGAATAGTTGTTATCTGCCAAAGATCATTGTATCCATCATTATTTGGAGTGAAAAATTTAGGATAATCAATTACTGTAACTTCTTTACTATCTTTTCCGCAACCTTCTTTATCTCTTATATAAGAAATATAAGTTCCACCCTGAATATTAGAAAAATAATTGCTATCCTGATAATTAATGCCATCTATAGAATATTCCAAATTGCCTTCGAAAGACGGAATAATTTGAATAAAATTATCATCTGACAATTCTTTATATTTTACATCTTTTATTTTTGGTAAAACAGATCTTATTAGTTCAAATTCAAAATTGTTTTCGCAATAAATGTTATTTTCAATTTTCCCAACTACAAGCGTATATCTTCCTGCATTTACTAAATCTACCGAATAAGTATTTGAAACAATATTATTTCCTTCAAATTTCCAAATATACGTATCCAAATCACTTGCAACATTTACATGTAATGAAGGTTCTAAATTACATAGAAAGTATGTTTTTTCAATATTTACACTTGGCAGATTATTTACTATTAAGTCAAAATCTGTTTCCGAATAACAGAGTGTATTTATTTCGTTTTCAACTCTTACTTTTATGGTTTGTGATCCTGGCGTAGTATTTCGAAATAATATTGGTAAAGGACTTGTTAACTGATTTCCACTAGTATCAAAATACATTATTTTCAATCCCGTCTGATTTCCAATGATTTCTGCATCTATATTAGTCATATCAAAATCCCCAAAACCATTTCCTTCATCACATGTGTATTTATTTGCCGGCTTATTAATTTGTGGCTGTGAAGACGTTTTTAAAACTAATGCCGTTTCTGCATAACAATTAGTCAGAATATTTGTTACTCTGACGGTTATTGTTTCTTGATTCTTAATTGTATTAGTATAAGGATTAGCCAATCCGTTTAATAATTGATTTCCATTCTTGTCAAAATAAGAAACTTTCATTCCTTGTTGATTTCCTAAAACGGTAGATTCAACATTTGAAGTGTCAAAATATTCCGAAATCCCATCATTATTATCATCACATCCTATTAATTGCTGTAATGAATTTGCAACAGGAACCGGACTTACTATTAGTTTAAATGTCGATTCATTAGAGCAATTTGTATCACTATTAATAACTCTGACTTTAATTATTTCTTCTTTAGCTACCAGATTTGTAACGGTATTTAACGAACCTTGTATTTTTTGTCCGTTTTGATGATAAAATTCGACATTTAAATTTACTGCCGTCCCTGTAATGGTTGTTTTTAATGGCTGTAAATCAAATCGCGCAAAACCATTTCCATTATCGCAAACAAACAAATCATTAATGAGTGACAAATTTGGCAATGGATTTACAATTAAATCAAATGTCGTTTCAGAATAACAGCATAAATTATCTTCATGACTTACTCTAACTGTTATTGTTTCTCTCTCTTTAATGGTATTAGTAAACGGATTTGGCAATGAACTATATTTATTTCCTTTACCATCTATAAAAGTTACATCTTTATCGGTTTGTCCGCCTAAAACCTGTTGTGTAATTGTTGCAACATCAAAAGATTTTGAAATTCCAGTTCCATATATGTCTTCGCACGCATAAACATTATTTATACCATAAGCTTTTGGTGGTTCTTTAGCATCAATTATTTCACTTAATGTCTCAACACTTCCATCTTTTGCTGTAACTATAGCTGTTACAGTATATTTTCCATCTGCCGAAAAATCATGAAAAGGGGATAAATCTGTAGAAACATTATCTACTCCCGAAGCTGGATCTCCAAAATTCCAAACTATAGAAGCTACTCTTGATGGATCATCTACACTGAATTCTTTTAAAAATTCTGAACATATATTAGAAAAGTTCATTTCAAAATGATTAGAAACGTTTTTTACATTTCCTGTGACGTTAATATAAAAATTGGCATTTGGATATCCGAATGAGGCAACATTGACATATTTGTCTATGCTGGGATATGAACCGTCTTGAAGATTCTTGCATCCTCCTCTCTCCCATGAGATACCATTATCCTGAGCAGAACCAGCTATAAACGCTAACCCCCATGAATTAGGCACAAGTCCTTTATAGACTTCAACTAAAATTCTCTCGACACCTGCAGGAATAACTATTGGTGTTTTAAAGTCTACCTGTATAACTCGAGAATCTCTAGTACTACCTACGTAAGGAACACTTACTGTTTGACTACTTCCTATTAAATCTGCTGTTGAGAACGAAGCAGGAAAATTATTGTCTATTTTATAAATATTGAAGGTCACTTCTATACCCCAAGTTACACCATTAAGCCCAACTTGTCCAGAATTAATAACAAATTCTTCATTATTTGATATACCGAAATCTTTTAAAGTAAAGTCTCTGGCCCAAAATTGCCCACTTCCTGAACAAGAATGAATACCTGTTTCTATTACATCATCACATATATTATGCGATAATCTAGTTATTGATCCCGTGTTTTTTACATTAAAAGTATCACCTGTTAGAGTTATAAAAAAATTGGCATTTGGAACAGGAACTGGTAAATTTTTTGTAGAAATCATACCATATGGATTACCGCAACCAGAATATATTGATTCTCCTTTATCTAATTCTGTTCCTGCAATAAGAATTTCTGCAGAAGCAGTATCATAAATGTCTTTCATTTTTGATACTGTTACCAAAATTCTTTCAATCCCGGCAGGAACAATTATTGGTGCATCAAATTCTGCTTGAACAATTTGGGGTGTGCCAGTAACAATTGGGCTTTTTCCGAGAGTAGCGGTTCCTAGTACCTTTGTGTGATAGGGCGTATTTATAAATTCTGGATAATCTACATCAACACTATAAACTGTTACATACAATTCTGTCTTAATATTCGATTTAGCGATTCCTATTTGCCCTGATTTAATAATAAATTGTTCATTTGCTTTTATGCCAAAATCTGACATTTTAAATAATCTTGACCAACTCTCACTTTCATCACAACCAAACATATCAGTCTTAACAAGTGTCGTACCTATATTATTAGTCAATGTTATTTGCGCATTTGTGTATTGAAAAAACAGAAAAAATAAAAACGAAATCGCAGTACTAAATTTGTTTTTTTGATTTATAATTATTCTCATTTAAGTAATTTTTGGCCTCGCTTTTAAATTTTAGATCTGATAATTAAGCTCAAATATAAGAAGTAATGTAAATAAATTTAGTTGTAAGATAATCTTTAAACAAAAAACCTCGAAAGCAAATCACTTTCGAGGTTTTTAGAAATACTAACTAATTAACAGATTTTAAAATTATTTCTTTACAGAAAATTTAAAAGTCGTTTTCGTTTTATACTTTTCTCCCAGGTTTAAAACCGTTGTTGGGAAGTTTTTCTGATTTGGAGAATCTGGATAATGTTCTGTTTCCAGACATAATCCCGTTCTGTGTGCGTATGTTTTTCCGTCGCGGGTTGGTAAAGTTCCGTCAAGGAAATTTCCAGAATAAAACTGAATTCCAGGTTCGTCTGTTGTCATTTCCATAACTCTTCCGCTTGCTGCGTGGTATACTTTTGCAATAATTGTTTTTCCTTTTTCAGGATTGTTCAATACCCAACAGTGATCATAACCTTTTCCTCTCTCTAATTGTTCGTTTTTAGCATTGATGTCTTTTCCAATTAATTTTGGAGTTCTGAAGTCGAAAGGCGTGTTCGCAACATCTTCTAATTTTCCTGTTGGAATCAAAGTCGCATCAACTGGAACCAATTTATCTGCATTTAGAGTCAATTCGTGATCTAAGATTGTTTTTGTAAAATCTCCTGATAAATTGAAATAAGAATGTTGTGTCAAATTCACAACCGTTTTCTTATCTGTTGTCGCTTCATACAAAACTTCTAATTGATTATCGTTTGTCAAAGTATAAGTCACAAAAACTTGTAAATTTCCAGGATAACCTTCTTCCATATCTTTACTTAAATACGAAAGTTTTAAAACAGCAGAATCGCCAGATTTAACCTCATCAGCTTTCCAAACTACGTTAAAATAGCCTTGTGGCCCACCATGTAAGGCATTTGGAGCATTATTAATTGCTAACTGATATTCTTTTCCGTCAAGCGAAAATTTTCCTTTAGCGATTCTATTTCCGTATCTTCCGATCAAAGCTCCGAAGAACGGATTTTCTTTTTCGTATTGCGCCAAAGAATTAAAACCAATTACAACATTTTCTGAAACACCTTCTTTATTTGGCACTTTCAAATCGGTAATTCTTCCCCCAAAAGTGATGATATCTACTTCCATCCCGTTTTGGTTTTTCAGTTTATAACTCTCGACTTTTTCTCCTTTTGCCGTTGTTCCGTATTCCGATTTTGCAATCGTAACCGAAGCTTTTGCATCAGCAGTTTCTGTTTTTTCTGTATCGGCTTTTTTATCGCTTTTACATTGAACAAATATTATCGCCGAACCCAATAGGGATAAAATAAAGACACTACGTTTTAATACATTCATAATTGAATTTTTAAAGTTAAATGTTAGAAGTTATTCGTTAAAAGTAACAAAAAACTCTGAACCTTTGTCACTTTGAACCTTTGAACCTCTACCTACAATCCATGTTGAAACAAATGAAAATAAGCTTCATTTGCATTTATTTTATCTTTAAAGTCTCTTACAGTAGTTCTTTCGTCAATAACTAACAATTCAATTCCTGCGATATCGGCGAAATCTTCCATAAATTCTGTTGTGATCGACTGGCTATAAACCGTATGGTGCGCTCCACCAGCCAAAATCCAAGCTGTTGCGGCCACTTCTAAATTTGGTTTACAATCCCAAAGAACACGTGCCACTGGTAATTTTGGTAATTCTGCCATTGGTTTAACCGCTGTAACTTCGTTTACAATCAAACGGAAACGAGTTCCCATATCCACCAAAGAAACATTGATTGCGTCTCCCGCAGGCGAATTAAATACCAAACGAGCCGGATCTTCTTTTCCTCCAATTCCTAATGGATGCACTTCGCAAGAAGGTTTTCCGTCAGCAATTGATGGACAGATTTCCAACATGTGCGATCCTAAAACATATGATTTTTGTGGTGTGAAATGGTAGGTGTAATCTTCCATAAAAGAAGTTCCACCTTCTAAACCAATACACATTACTTTTAAAGCTCTTACCATGGCAGCGGTTTTCCAGTCTCCTTCTCCACCAAAACCATAACCATCGGCCATTAATCTTTGTGTTGCAATTCCTGGCAATTGTTTCCAAACTCCAAGGTTTTCAAATGTATCTGTAAAGGCTCCGAAACCTCCTTCTTCAAGGAAAGCTCTTAATCCTAATTCGATTTTTGCTGCTTCTACTAATGAACTTCTTTGCGCTCCACCTTCTTTTAAAGAATCGGTTAAGTTGTATGAAGATTCATAAACCGCTAATAAATCAGCTAATTGTTTATCTGTTACTTTCTCGATATGTTTAGTAACGTCTGAAGAATCGTATCCGTTAACTGACATTCCGAAACGAATTTGTGCTTCTACTTTATCGCCTTCTGTTACGGCAACTTCACGCATATTGTCACCAATACGAGCTACTTTTAAATTTTGTAATTCATCCCAACCTAAAACCACTCTAGACCAAATTCCTAATTGTTTTTGAACTCTTTGATCTTCCCAATGTCCAACCACAACTTTACGTTTTTTACGCAATCTTGACATGATAAAACCAAATTCACGATCTCCGTGAGCAGATTGGTTCAGGTTCATGAAATCCATATCGATGCTTCCCCACGGAATTTCAGCATTGTATTGTGTATGCAAGTGGCATAATGGTTTTTTAAGGATGTTTAACCCGCCAATCCACATTTTTGCTGGAGAGAAAGTGTGCATCCAAGCGATAATTCCGATACAGTTTTTAGCTGAATTTGCTGCTAAACAAACGTCTAAAATCTGCGAAGGCGATTTTACTACATCTTTATAAACCACTTTTACTGGAATACTAGATGAAGCGTCTAATCCTTTTGCGATTATCTGTGAATGTTCTGCTACTTTTCTAAGTGTTTCTTCACCGTATAATTCCTGGCTTCCTACTACAAACCAAACTTCTTTTTGAGAGATATCAATCATGTCTTTATTTGTTTATTTTGTTTCAAGTTTCAGGTTTCAAGTTGGTTGGAATCTGAAAAAACTTGAATTGTTTATTTTTGTTTTATTTGTTTAAAGTTTCACGTTCCAAGTTTCACGCTCCAACAACTTGAAACTTGAAACAAAGAAAACCTGAAACAAAATCTTACTGTCCGTAATACGAATCTTTTCCGTGTTTACGGTTGTAATGTTTTTTTATTAATGAATCTTTTAATCTTGGTGCGTTTGGATTTATTTGTAAAGTCAAGTAGGCCATTTCTGCTACAACTTCTAAAACTTTACTGTTGTAAACCGCTTTTGCAGCATTTTTTCCCCATGCAAACGGACCGTGATTTCCAATTAAAATCATTTCTACTTCTTCATAAGAAAGATTTTTTTCTTTAAAGCAATCCAAAATCTGAATTCCGGTATTGTGTTCGTAGTTTCCTTCAATTAGATGATCTGCCATCGGGGGCGCACACGGAATGTCCGCTGTTAAGTGATCGGCATGTGTTGTTCCGAAAATCGGAATATCTTGTTGCGATTGTGCCCAAGCCACAGAATAGGTCGCGTGCGTATGAGCCACTCCGCCAATATTTGGCCAGTGTTTGTACAAATAAGCATGCGTTTTTGTGTCTGAAGACGGACGCATCGTTCCTTCAATAACATTATTGTCGAAATCGACAATTACGATATCTTCAGGTTTTAAATCTTCGTAAGGAACACCGCTTGGTTTAATGGCAAAAACACCATTTTTTCTATCCACGGCGCTTACGTTTCCGAAAGTATAGACCACCAAATTCAATGCATTCAACTGCATGTTGGCCTCGTAGCATTCTTGTTTTAAATCTTTATAAAGAGAACTCATTTTGAGAAATTTTAATTGTTGGATCAGCGAAAGCGCTTAATTGTTCGTAAGCTAAAAGCAGTTTGTGATATGCTTCTACTTTATCTGTCTGAGGGAAATATTCTCCGTCAAAATCACTTCCGATTTTCTGACTTGCTTCAATTACGTTTGGATAAATTCCAGCTGCAACAGCTGCATAAATTGCCGCGCCCAAAGCCGGAGTCTGGTCTGAAGCTGCAATTTTAATTGGCTTATTTAAAACATTCGCTAAAGTCTGCATGATAAAAGGAGATTTACGAGCTACACCGCCAATTCCGATTACGCTATCGATTTTTACACCTTCTTCTTCAAAACGGTCTACAATTTTCTTCGCTCCAAAACAGATTGCGTTTACTAAAGCTTTAAAAACATGCGGCGCTTTTGTTCCTAAAGAAAGGTTTGAAATCGCGCTTTTTACTTCCTGATTCGCATCTGGAGTTCTGCGTCCGTTGATCCAGTCTAAAGCAATTGGAAGACTTTCTGAAACTGGAATTTTCTCCGCTTCTTTTGTCAATTCTACAATCAATTTATCGCTAAATTCTTCTCTTAATTGTTCTTTTTGAGCATCGTTTAAAACAGAAGAAGAACCTAATAAATGTTCTGTCGGCCACATTAATAACTCTTTGTACCAAGCCAATAAATCACCAAAAGCAGATTGCCCTGCTTCTAAACCGATAAAGCCCGGAATTACAGATCCATCAACTTGTCCGCAGATACCGCGAACGGTTTTTGTTCCCACCTCATCATAAGAACCAACTAGAATATCACAAGTTGAAGTTCCCATAACACGAACTAAGGCATTCTCTTCGATTTTAGCTCCAACTGCTCCAGAATGTGCGTCGAAAGTTCCAACAGCGACAATTGTTTCTGTCGAAAGTCCTAAACGATCTGCCCACTCTTTGCTTAATTTTCCAGCTGATAAATCTGAAGTATAAGTCTCATCGTATAAATTGCCACGAAGTTGTGCCAAATACGGATGTAATTTTTCTAAGAATTCAACTGGCGGTAATCCGTTCCAGTCGGTGTGCCACATCGCTTTGTGACCCGCTGCGCAACGGCTTCTTTTGAAGGTTTTTAAATCTTTATCTTCAATTAACAAATACGTCATTAAATCGCAATGCTCCATCCAAGTGTGTGCTGCATTTCTAACCGCTTCGTCCTGTCTGGCAATGTGAAGAATTTTTGCCCAAAACCATTCAGACGAATAAATTCCGCCTACATATTTTGTAACGTCTTCTCCGCCCCAGCTTACGGCCAATTCGTTGATTTCGTTTGCTTCGTTGATTGAAGTATGATCCTTCCATAAAACCATCATCGCATTCGGATTTTCTTCAAAACCTTTTGTCAATGCCAATGGCGTTCCATCTTTCGTAACCGGAACTGGAGAAGATCCTGTTGTATCAATACAAATTCCTTTTACTAACGAAGGATCAACTTTACTTTCTTTAATAACGGTTTGAATTGTAATTTCCAATCCTTCAATATGATCCAAAGGATGCTGGCGAAACTGATTTATAGAAGCGTCACAATATTGTTTGTTTTTCCATCTTTTATAATGAGAAACATTCGATGCAAGCTCCTGTCCATTTTCTGCGTCAATAAGCACCGCTCGAACAGAATCTGTTCCGTAGTCCAATCCTATTACGTAATTTTTCATTTCTAAATTAAATTGGTTAAATAATTGACAAATATAAAGATTATAATTTTATAAGTGTACAAAAAACACTTAATATGGTTTTGGTATTTAATTTTTATAAAAAATGCATCAAAACAAGGCTTTAAGCTTAAAACCAAAGATAAATGTCAACATTACATTTATTCTTTTGCGATTATTTCATCTTAATCTTCAAAACAGTGAGAAAACAAGCTGGAAATCGTATTGATTTTATTTGGAATTTTAATTAAATTCAAATATTGGCCTACCGTTTTTATCAAATTTTAATTTCATCATTCTCGCATGACGATTAGGATCGTATAACGGATCTGCAATAATTTCTTTCAGCGGTCTTCTATCTGTTGCAGGTACCACTTTTGGATCGCCAACAGCTTTTTCGTAATCTCTTGCATGATAAATTACTAATGGTTCTCCGTTTTCATCTACTGTAAAAGAGTTATGCCCTGGCCCATAAATATGTTTTGCTTCGTTGGTTTTTAATACTGGATATCTGGATTTTTTCCAAGAATTTCTATCTAATAAATCAGCATTTTCGTCTGCTTCCATCATTCCCATACTGTAACAAGAACCAGTAGCACTTGCCGAAAAAGTAATGTAAATTTTCCCTTTGTGTTTAATAACCGCAGGACCTTCATTTACCCAAAAACCTACACGCTCCCAATCATAATCTGGAGTCGTAAGCATGAATTGAACCGTCTTTAGTTTTATGGGTGATTCCATTTCGGCTAAATACAAATTAGAAGCTGCAAACTGTCCGCCTGTTTTTTCTGCCCAACAGAAATAGCGTTTATTTTTGTGCTCAAATACAGTCCCGTCTAGAGAAAAATCGGTAAAGCTTTTTGGATCTGCGTCGGCTGCCTGCATTTGCCCAAGTTCAATCCACTTGTCGTGCAAAGGATCCTGACCTGTACACTGCAAAACATAAGGTCTTAATCTCCAAATATCGTCTTCTTGGCTTGCTGCAAAATACACGTACCATTTTCCATCTAAATAATGAATTTCAGGAGCCCAAACATGACGGCTCATTGGTCCGCTTTTATGTTTTTCCCATACCCTAAAGGTTTCCGCATTTTGAAGTTCATCAATAGACTTTGCGCGCCTTAACTCTATAGCGTCGTAGGTTGGTACCGACCCTGTAAAATAGTAATACCCATCTGTATGCTTGTAGATAAAAGGATCTGCTCTTTGCAACACAATAGGTTTGTTGGTTAAGGTTGTTTTTGTCGTTGTCACTTCTTCTTTAGAAAGCTTTTTTTCTGCTTTTTTATCTGTACAGGAAGAGACACTTACAAAAACAACGGCTAAAAGTGCCAGATTTTTTAATAGGTTTATTTGCATGTTATATCGGTTTGTTGAATTAAATTTATTTGTGAGGAATCAGTCTTTAAAATCAATCCAGACTTTCATTTTATTTACGCCTCGGTTTGACCAGCTGTAATACGGAATTGCTTTTAATTTATTGGTTTCAATTACATTAACTCCATTCAATAAATTGGCTTCTTTTTTTACTTGGAAAGTATCTTTTGCGCTGATATCGATTTTATCGAAATTGCTTTTATTATCTACTTCTTCAACCGCATACACAATTGGTCCGTATTCTAAAGACACTTTATTTTTGTTCGTTGCTACTTTCAAATTCGTTTCAACTTCTTGAACTTCCATTGGGAAATTAAGCGCGATTTTGTCTCCTTTTTTCCAATTTTTGGTTACGTTGAAATATCCATTTTCAGGTTGGATTGCTAAAACTTCTCCGTTTACAGAAATCGTTGGTTTTTGAGTTGAAGCTTTTTTATAGGTATACAAATCGCCTGGCAAAACTTCATTTCTTGCCCAACTTGGAACTCTAAGTTTAATGGTGAATTTGGCTTCTTTTTTTGGATTAACTGAAATGCCAACTTTCCCATTCCAAGGATAAGAAGTCTGTTGCGAAATCTGTAAATCGGTTTTTCCTAAAGTGAAAGAAGCATCGTTTGAAGCATATAAATTCACATATAAATCATTCTTAGTTTTCGAATAAATCAATCCCGGAATCGACGGAATAAAACGAATCAGATTCGTCGGACAGCAAGAACAGTCAAACCAAGCCTGACGCGTGCAAGAACCTCTGTTAGATTTATAAACGCCATCAGATTCTAAAGCATTTGGATAGAAAAATTGTTTTCCGTCAAGCGAAATTCCCGAAATTAATCCGTTGTACATGGTTCTTTCGATGACATCAAAATATTTCGATTTTCCGTATAAACTGTGCAGTCTGTGATTCCAATATACATCGCCGATTGCAGCGCAGGTTTCATTGTAAGCCGTTAGGTTTGGCAATTCGTAATTTACTCCAAAAGCTTCACCGTCATGTCTTGAACCGATTCCGCCAGTGATGTACATTTTTTTATTGACCATGTTTTTCCATAAATTATTTACAGCATTTTCATAGCTTTTATCTTTGGCTAAAGCCACAATATCAGTCATTCCTGCGTACATATAAACCGCTCTTACGGCGTGGCCGACCACTTCATTTTGCTGAATTACAGGAATATGATCTTGTGCATATTCTCCATATAATTTATGATCGTTTGGATTGCCTCGATTGTCCAAATAATATTTTGCCAGTTTCAGATAATCTTCTTTACCCGTAATCTGATACAATTTCAATAAACCTGTTTCTACAATTTGATGCCCTGGAACGCCTCTAATCTGATCTGGTTTTTCGCCAAACGTTTTGACTAATAAATCGGCATTTTTGATGGCGATGTCCAAAAAATTTCTTTTTCCTGTTGCTTCATAATGTACAATAGCCGCTTCGATTAAATGTCCTGCATTGTAGCATTCGTGGCTAATTTGTAAAGATTCCCAACGTTTTCCTTCAATAACAGGAACCCAAGTTGCAGGCGGTTTTGCTGGATTTATAGTTCTCCATGTTGTTAAATAACCGTCTTTTTCCTGACCAATTTTTACGATCGCAACTAGCGAATCTAAAACTCTCTCCAATTTCGGATTTGGTGCTGAGATTAAAGTATTCGATGCGCCTTCGATAATTTTATAAATATCGGTATCATCAAAAGGCATTTCTCCGCGAACGGTTCCTGATTTTTGTTTTCCAGCAATTAAAAAGTTCTCAAAACGGCCTTCTTCATTACATTTCTGAATCGCATATTCGATTGTAACTTCCTGCACTCTTTTAATAATGGGCAACCAAAAAGAATCTGTCAATTTTACATTCTGAATGTTAACCGGTTCTATTTCGTAACCTGCTTTTAAGGCCGAAGTTTTAGTCGATTGTACTACATCATTTTTGGTTTCTTTACAGGAAACTAAAACCAGAAGCGAGATGAAAATCGTTAAAATTGGTAAGTTGTATTTTTTCATTGTTTTATAATGAGTTATTCGATGTAATTATTTTTTAAACACATAGAATCATAGCTTTTCTTTTCTTTAAAGGCATTTCATTTTATGTAAAAAACATAGTATGCGTTTATATTTTCTCCCGCAGTCCCGATAGCTATCGGGAGCAGATTGAGCTGATTTATTTTAATCTTTTTAATCCCTAAATCTGTGGCCTTAATTTTATTTATTTCAAAACTGGCCATAAATCGGCGTCCCATTGCATTTCTTTGACTACTAATTTTGGTGTTCCGTTGGATTTCTTTTCGTAAGCGTGGTAAAACATATAATCTTTTCCGTCAAAAGTATATGCGCTGTTGTGGCCTACGCCGAAGTAATTTTCGTCGCCTTGAACGACTAAACTTCCTCCGCCTTGATCGAGCTGTTTTCCTTCTTTATCCAAATAAGGTCCGGTTACGTTTTTTGATCTTCCAACAACGACTTTATAGGTGCTTTTTTCTCCGCGACAGCATAAATCCCAAGAAAGGAATTGATAGTAATAACCGTTTTTCTTAAAGATAAATGGAGCTTCGAGCGCGCCATCGCCTGGGTCTGAATCAGCTAATTCGAAACTTCTTTTTCGTTTTGAAATCGTATGCCATTCTTGCGGTTCTGCAATTGATTTTAAATCCGGATTTAGTTTTACTAATTTTAATCCTTCCCAAAAAGAACCGAAAGAAAGCCAAGGCGTATTGTTTTCGTCAAAAACTAAATTCGGATCAATGGCATTCCACATATCGCGATTTGGATGTGACTGAATGACAATTCCCTGATCGATCCATTTGTAGTTTTTATCTTTTGGATCTAATGTTTTATTGATTGCAACGCCAATTGCCGACGTATTTTTCGCGAAAGCGGAAACCGAATAATACAGATAATATTGATTGTTATGAAACGAAATATCTGGCGCCCAAATATGGTTTTTGAAATCGGCTGCAACACCATCCGCCCAAACTGGTTTGTCTTTGAAAACGGGTGCCTCTTTGTTCCACTTTTTTAAGTCTTTTGAACTGAAAACACTGATTCCATTACCGGTGCAAAACAGATAATACGTGTCTTTTTGTTTGATGACAACGGGATCGTGAACGACAATATCCTGCGCAAACGATACCGACGCTGTCAACATCATTAGAAATGTGATTGCCTGTTTTATGTTTTTGTAAACCATATAAGTGATGTAAGTAAATTTAAGTTTGGCTTTATCTGGAAACTTTATTAGATCATATAAGCTGCATTTGCTAATTCTGAACACTCAAAAACTGAACACTGAACACTTTTTACTGTATTCCCTCAGATGTCATCACCACACGTTTCATCGTTCCGTCTTTGTTGTAAAATAATTTATCGACACAAACTGATCTTCTAAAACTACCTCCATGTGGCTTTGACGCTCCATTGTGATAAATGAAATACCATTGTCCTTTAAAATCAATTATCGATTGATGGTTCGTGTTGCTGTTTCCTGCTAATTCATTTAGAATTCCTTTAAACTCCCACGGACCAGTTATTGATTTGCTCATGGCGTAGGCAATTTTCTCTGGAAATTCATACGCATACGACAAATAATACCTGTCTTTGTGTTTGTGAATCCACGGCGCTTCGGTGAAATTTGGGAGTTTGACGTGATGAATTTCTCCGTCGATTTCCGTCATATTTTCTTTTAATTTAGCATAATGACAGGCTGTATTTCCCCAAAATAAATAAGCTTGTCCGTCATCATCGATAAAAACTGTCGGATCAATATCGTCCCAACTTATATCGCTGAATTTGGTCATATCGTTGGTGATTAATGCTTTTCCTAATGCATCTTTAAAAGGTCCAAGCGGATTGTCTGCAACCGCAACTCCAATTGATTTTCCTGGAATTGTACCGTGTTCAACCGTAACGTACCAATAGAATTTTCCATTTCTTTCGATTACCTGCGAAGCCCAAGCGTCACTTTTTGCCCATTTAAAATCGGTTACTTTTAGTGGCACCGGGTGCGATTCCCATTTTTTCATATCTGAAGAAGAATAGACCAGCCATTCATTCATTTTATAAAAATTAAAATCGTTTGGCGCTTCATCATGACCTGCATACAAGTATACTTTGTCTTTGTAAACCAATGCGGCTGGATCTCCTTTATATTTATCGGTGATAATGGGATTGTTTGTTTTTATCGATTGCGCAGTGGCTATCGATAAAAACAAAATGGAAAAGCTTGTAAATAGGTTTTTCATTATCATTATTTTTTTTTTTCGCCACGAATTCCCGAATTTTACCAAATTACAATTCGTGAAATTTGCGGTTATTTTTATTACACAAATTTTTAATCATTTTAATTCGTGAATTCGTGGCTATTTTTCTCTCGCAGATTATTAAGATTTAGCAGATTTTAAAATCCTTTTAATCTGTGAAATCTGTGGCTATATTTTTAATTCACTTTTTTGCCCCAAACGGCTAATCCTGCGCTGTTGATTCCTGTGTAGGTTAAGGTTACTTTTCTGGTTGCCGATTCCCAATCCCAAGCGTCGACTACGTTGCATTTTACTCCGTTTATGGTGGCGATTTTTTTGGTTGCATCATACGACCAAGTTCCTGTTATGTCTCCGCTAACTTTTTTGTCAGCTGTTAGAAAAATAGTAACCGCTTTCTGCATGGTTTTGTATTGGTAATTCATTGTGATTTGTTCCCAAGTTCCTACCAAGTTCCCTTCTGCAAAAGTCGTTGTCGGCACTCCCGCATAACGTTCTGGTTCAATTACAGGCCAGCCGTCTTCTGTCCATTGAATGCCGCGGACATGTCCCATCATAACCGCATTTGAAACTGCGATTCCAGAAACACCTTCTGGCAAACGCGCTTGAGAAGCATAATACCATTGCTTGGTTGTTGGGTTTTGAAAAACTGCACAATGCGCAAATCCAACCCAACCGGTATGATTTTTAAATTGGTATGGATGTGTTACTAACGGAAAACATTCTGCTCCGTTGGTAATACTCATTCCCGTATTGGTTACGTAAGGTCCAAGAATGTTTTTGGAACGCGCTACACGTGTATTATATGCTACCGATAATTCGTCATAAGCCAAAAACAAATAGTAATATTGTGTGTCTGGATTGTAGATAATTTCTGGACCTTCAAGCGCCTGCCAACGATTTGTGTTTACATTTCCGCGACCTGCAATTCGAATTCCGTAATCGTCAATTGTTTTTAATTTGTCTGGTTTTCCAGTTGCCGGATTAAGTTTTAAAGCCGCAATTCCAGAATGCCAAGAACCGTAAATTAAGTATTGTTCGCCTTCGGGCGTTTCAATAAAACTCGGATCGATGGCGTTGAATTTAAAATACGCATCCCAATCGTTTCCTCCGTTTCTAACGTAGCTTTTTACACCGTCAGGTTCAGAACAAACTACCATTCCTTTGTCGACCCAATTATTAGAAGCCAAATCATCTGTTTCGGCTAAACCAATAAAAGCACGCTCCGACCAAGACGTGTTGGTGTCTGTTCCGACAATTGGATTTGTAACTACAATACTGTAGTACATTCTAAATTTATTTCCCACTTTTCGAACACACGGCGCCCAATAGCCATAATTTGGATTTTCGATTGGAGGAAGCGCCGGATTCATTCTGGCTCTTTTATTATTTAATGAATCTTTTACCCAAGCCGGAGCTGTGGTCATTGAAGATCCCATAAATTCCCAATTGATTAAATCTTTTGATCTTCTGTAGAAAAAATGTCCGTTGCCGTCGTGCGTGTTTCCGTATGAAGCATCGGTTTGATACATATAATAATATTCTCCCGATTTTTCAACTGAAGGATCGTGCACGTTGGCTAAATTCCATTGCGATCTGCTTGCCCAACTTGCAAATGCCGTATAATTATCGGCGTAAGTCGGGCCTGGAAATACTGGCGGCACCACAACAGGCGGTTCTACTGGATCTGGCCCTCCTACT
This sequence comes from Flavobacterium ustbae, assembly GCF_003946915.1. GTDB lineage: Bacteria > Bacteroidota > Bacteroidia > Flavobacteriales > Flavobacteriaceae > Flavobacterium > Flavobacterium ustbae. The sequence continues at coordinate 665,788 of NZ_RPOC01000001.1, read as the reverse complement.
TCAGGTGCAGGGTCATCCTTGGAACAGCTTACCGCAATAAGTACCGCAAAAAAGAGTCCGATGTACGAAACTGTTTGGAGAATGAAATTGGATTTTTTCATCTTTATAAATTTATTTTCCTTCTAAAACAACTACTGAGAAAGGAGGAATTGTGATTTCAAGTTTTCCTTTTTTGTTTTCGAAACCTTTAAAAGCTGTTGGAACAATTTTGTTTGGATTTTCGAATGAATTGTAATCTTGTAATTTTCCTGATGTAATTATCGTTCCTATAAAGTTTTTAGCTCCTAAATCTTTGACATCAATTTCGATTTTGTTTTTGTTTTTGGCATCTACATTCACTAAAGAAATATGAACTGCTCCATTTTTATCTTTTGATGCTGATGCTGAAACTGCTGGAAGTGTTTCTCCATTATACGTATATAAAGGCGATTGAAAGCTTACTGGCAATAGTTTCGCATCTTGATGCACCGCGTACATTTTCATTACCGAATAGGTTGGTGTTGTAATCATTTTAGCTTTATCGGTAAGAATTACGGCTTGCAAAACATTTACACATTGTGCTAAGTTTGCCATACGAACACGTTCTGCATGATTGTTGAAAATGTTTAATGTTGCGCCCGCTAAAACAGCATCACGCATAGTATTTTGCTGGTATAAGAATCCCGGATTTGTTCCTTTTTCTACTTCATACCAACCTCCCCATTCGTCTACAATCATGGCTACTTTTTTCTCCGGATCGTATTTGTCCATAATAGCCGAATGTTTCGTTACCAATTCTTCCATTTTTAAAGCAGACTGCATGGTTTTGAAATAACCTTCTTCTGTAAATTCTCTATCGCTTCCTTTTTTGCCCCAGTCAATTACAGCATAATGGTGAACTCCAACTCCGCCTAACATATTTAACGGAATGCCTTTCATTAAAACTTCTGTCCAGTTGTAATCAGAGCTGTTTGAGCCAGAAGCAATTCTTGTAATTCCGCCAGTGTTTTCCCAGTCTGACATGAAAGTCGCGTATTTACGGTATTCGCCAGCGTAGTATTCTGCGGTCATATTTCCTCCGCATCCCCAAGCTTCGTTTCCAATTCCCCAGTATTTTACTTTCCATGGTTCTTTTCTACCGTTCTTTACACGCAAATCACTCATCGGACTTTTGCCTCCAAAATTGGTGTACTGAACCCAGTCTGCTAATTCCTGAACCGTTCCGCTACCCACATTTCCAGATAAATAAGGTTCTGCTCCCAATAGCTCACACATATTAAGGAAATCATGTGTTCCAAAACTGTTGTCTTCTGTTGTACCTCCCCACCATTTGTTTACAATTGTTGGTCTTTCGTTTTGAGGTCCAATTCCGTCTTTCCAGTGGTAGGTATCAGCAAAACAGCCTCCAGGCCATCTTAAATTTGGAATTTTTAATTCTTTTAAAGCCTTTACAATATCATTTCTTACTCCGTTTGTATTTGGAATTTTCGAAGTGTCTCCCACAAAAAATCCTCCGTAGATGCAACGACCTAAATGTTCGGCAAAATGACCATAAATATTTTTGTCAATTGTTGGAGCATCGGCTGTGTTTTTAATGGTTATTGTCGTCTGCGCGAAATTCAACTGACTACAAAACGTAATAAGAAATGAGATTAAAAGTGCTTTTTTCATAGTGGTTTTTGTTTTTGAGGAAAGCCCGAAAACTTTCCTCTGAATTTAATTTTTTTAATAAGAAAGTGTTGGCCATCCAGATGACCATGTAAAATATACGATTTCGAGTTTTGGATTTCCGTTATCGGCTGCGTTGTAATAATGAACGGCTCCTTTTTGCGTTCCTGTAATTCTCGACAAATGTCCTGGCCCAATGTAATTGCCTTGTGAAGCCAAAACGGTTGTTCCGCCTCCGCTTTTTAAAGAAACTCCATTTTTATCTACAAAAGGTCCGAACGGACTTGTAGAGCGTCCGACAACAATGTAATAGGTACTGTTTACGCCGTTGCAACAAGTGCCGCGATTTACAAACATGTAGTAATAACTTCCTTCTTTAATTAGACAAGGAGCTTCCCAAGATGCACCGTTTCCGCCTGCAACAATGGTTCTGCTTCCTGTTGTTTTTCCTGTTGAAGGATTAATTTGAATAACTCCGATTCCGGCATGCCAAGAACCATAAGCCATGTATACATTTGAACCATCCACTAAAATAGACGGATCTATAGCATTTACGTCTGAGGCTGATGAAGACGAAACCACAACTCCTCTGTCTGTCCAGTTTGTTCCTGCACTTTGCGAAATTGAAGGCGATGTAACCAATCCGATTGCTGAAGTGGCAGAACCAAATGTCGAACAAGAATAATACATATTCCATCTGTTATTAAACCAAGCAACATCTGGCGCCCAGAACGTTTTTGTAAATCCTGGAACATACCCTGTAATCCAACTTGGCGTTGATGAGAATACTGATGTTCCCCATGACCAGTTGATTAAATCTCTTGAATAAGTAACTGGAATATTATCGCCAGTGGTAAATACATAATAATTAACGCCACTTTTTACAATCGTACTCGGATCGTGCGAGGGCACATTTCCGCCGACTGTTTTAGCGGTCGAATTGATAACCTGTGAATCCTGAGCATTTACAGCTGCTGCTGCTTCCTCTGTTGGGACAATATCTTCATTTTGACAACTCCCTAATGATACTGCTAATAAAACCAAACTTATTATTGTTTTCATTGTATATAATTTAGTTACTGTTAAAAATTACTTCTCTTGTATTCCAATTCTAAGGCATAATATCATGTGAAGCGGCAATTCTTCACATGATATTAAGTATTTAACTAACTCAAATAAATATTAGTAACTGTCGTTTTGGATAGTTCCCGGGTTATTATCCATTTCTAATTGCGGAATTGGGAAATATTCTCTTCCTGCTGTATAAGAATTAAATTCGGCATCTCTTGCTTTCAGCCAAGCTAATTTAGCTGGATCTTGAAGCCATCCCCAACGGCGGATATCATCAAAACGGTGTCCTTCAAGAGGGAATTCTAAAAATCTTTCGTGGCCAATCTGTTCTCTCATCTGTGCTTGGCTCATTCCTGGTTTTGTCGTTGCCAAATCAGGAAGATTGACTCTGTTTCTTACCATTTGAATGTAAGTATAAGCTCCTGGAGTATCTCCTGTTTCGTTTAAACATTCTGCATACATTAAAAGAATATCGGCATATCGTAATAAACGCTCGTTGATTCCTGAACGCCAATCGTATTCGTCTGCAAATTGTCCGTCAGAGTTTTGGTATTTTCTACAGAATAAATCGTTTAAATCGGCTGGGCTTGAAGCATAGAATGTGGCAAAATCTTTTCCATACAATTGCATTCCGCCTGGTTTGTTGTAGAAAATAGTAGCTTCTAAACGCGGATCGTCTGCGCCAGATACTGTTTTTTCTTCTTTAAATTCATTAAATAATGCCCATGTTGGCTGCACGTCGGTCCAACCGAAAGCGCGTGGAGCGTAAGTAATGGCTCTTGCAGAAGTTTTTCCCCAGCCAGAAGCAGGAGCGCCTCCCCATCCTAAATCAACTCCTCCAGCATCTCTACTAAATTGCACTTCAAAAAGAGATTCTGAATTGTTTTCGTTTGCTGTTGTAAAATTGTCTCGATAGTTGCTTACTAATGAATAAACGCCTAAATCTATTACTTGCTTAAAAGTTGTTCTAGCAGTAGCAAAATCTTTGGTAAACAAATAGGCTTTTCCTAAATATCCTAATGCTGCACCTTTTGTAGCACGCCCTTTCTGTCCTGCGTCTAATCCTGAAATTCCAACATAAGTATTTGGAAGCAATTCTGCTGCCGCTTTAAAGTCGGCAATAACTTGCGCCCAGCCTTCTTCTTGTGTTTTTTGAGGATAATAAACCGCTAATTCTGTCGGAAGAGGCACATTCTTAAATAAATTTACGGCGTGAAATAAATATAAACCTCTTAAAAAATAAGCCTGCCCTATTATTCTGTCTTTCAACGCCTGATCCATTTCAATGTTCGGAACATTTGTTAATACCTGATTGGCACGGTAAATACCTTGATAATACGTTTCGTATGCCCATCCGTAAATGGCAGGATCTGCCACATTCGAATTGAAATGTCCAACGTTGTACATAGAACCCCACGGACTATTTGTACGAGAATCATCTGCTTTTACATCCAACAATAATGGTGTGCTTCTCATATACGTTCCATCTGTCAATAAACTTCCGTACGCCGCATTTACACCTTGCAGTGCATCTTCATCTGTTTTCCAAAAGTTATCGACTGCATCATTATTTGGATCTAGTTGTGTCAGATCTTCGTTATCCACACAGCTTGTTGTAACCAAGGCTAGTGAAAGGAAAACGGTTATATAGCTAAATATTTTAGATTTCATTTTAATACGTTTTAATGGTTAGACCTGGTTTAGAAGCTCACTTCTACTCCTAAAGAAATTGTTCTCGGATTTGGAAAAGATCCTGCATCATATCCTCTTGAAAGCAATCCGTCACTGTTAAAGTCAGGATCGTATCCTTTGTATTTAGAGATAATTAACAGGTTTTGACCATTTAGGTAAACCTTAGCTTTTTCAATAAATTTATCTTTAATCGGAATGTTGTAACCGATTTCCATTGTCTGTAATTTCAAATAATCACCGCTTTCAATAAATCTGTTTGAATCTCTAGCATTTCCATTTGGATCTCCAATAACTGGAGCTGGAATATTGGTATTGGTGTTAGTTGGTGTCCAATAATTTAATTCGTCTGTATGATGGTTGGTGTATTGACCAATCATTAAGTTGCGGTACATGGCATTAAATACTTTATTTCCACCAGCTCCTTGCCAAAACATGGAGAAATCAAAGTTGGAATAAGAAGCACTAAAATTAAATCCGAAACCATATTTAGGAATGGTTACGCCTTGAAAAGTTCTATCAGCATCAGTTATAGCTCCGTCTCCATTTACATCTCTAAATTTTATGTCTCCAGGAGCCGCGCCAGTTTGTGTTGGAGAAGACGCAACTTCAGCCGCATTCTGGAAAATTCCAATCGCTTCCCAAGCAAACATTTCTCCTACCGATCTTCCTACTTCTGTTTTAGAAACTGCTCCATAAATAGGATTTCCGTTTACACCGATTTTAGTCACTTCATTTTTAAGTGTTCCAAAGTTGGCCGAAATATCATATTTAAATTTATGATGGTGATTGCTGTAAGACGCTGTAAATTCTACTCCTGAGTTTTTCATCGATCCTGCATTTGTTGTTACACTTGCTGGAAATGCTCCTGTAGAAAACGGCAGAGGAACTCCCAATAATAAATCATCTGATTTTTTGATGAAATATTCAGCCGTAAACTGTAAATCATTATTGAAGAATCCTAACTCGATTCCAACATTGGAGTTGATCGATTTTTCCCATTTTACATTTGGGTCAAGAGCAGCTACTACCGTTGTTCCAGGTGCAAGCTCATTATTAAAATCATATCCTGCAAAACTGTTTACTGTCGAAGCAAAGAAATATTGCGAAATAGTATTGTTTCCTAATGTACCATAACCTCCTCTAAGTTTAATATTGCTTATCCATTCAGGCAATGTCCAAAATTTTTCGTTGCTAAGTTTCCATCCTCCTGAAAAAGAGTAAAAGTTTGCTGAGTTATTTTTTTCGCTAAAAAGAGATGTTTTATCTTGTCTAAAGTTACCCTGCACTAAATATCTGTCATCATAAGAATAATTCAATCTGCTGATATAAGATACTCCTGTAATTGTAAATTTATACTCAGATGCATTTCTAGCATCAGCATACTGAAGCATCGGAATGTCGTTTGGAGTAAAACCTACACCTCTCATATTATATCTGTGATAATCTCTTTTTTCTTGGATCCAACCCGCAAGAGCATCAATTTTATGTTTGCCTAATGTAACTTCATAAGTTAAAATGTTATTTAAGAATGTTCTTAACTCATTTCCAGTTTCAACATCCAGAGAAGCTTCATCATTTGTAGTAATATAATACCATCCTAAATCACTTGGCGGAATAAATTTTCTGTTTTCCCAGTCTGTTCTGTCATAACTTACATCCAGTTTATATTTAAGACCTTTTACTATTTCAACTTCTCCCCAAACGTCTCCAATGAAACGATTTCTTTTTCCGTTGTTGTCAATTAAATTGTTGTACCCAATTGGGTTCATAGAAATAGCTCTTTGCGTCAAGTTGTCTGTACCTCCGTAACCTCCAAGTCTGTTGGCATCGTAAACTGGCATAGTCGGAACCGCTCCTAAGATGTCACTTACAACAGTTTGTCCTGCATTGTATTCGTTAAAAATTTCTTTGTCAGATTGCGTATACGCTATTTTCGCACCGTATTTAAATCTTCCTTTTTTACCGTTTAAATTTAAATTGGTCGATAATCTCTCATAGTCCTGAGGCGTTTTGATGTAGCTTGTATTTTTAAAATAATCTACATTAAAGCTATACGCGATACTTTCTGCACCACCAGTAAATGTAAGAGCTTGATTTTGCACAACCCCCGTCTGAAAAGCTTCTTTTTGCCAGTCTGTATTTACATTTGATATATAAGATGGACTATTTGGGTCGTTTCCTGGAGCAATACTTACAGGAACTCCTGCTCTAATATCTCTGTTTCTTTCCGCCTCGCTTGTGATTTTCTGATATCCTAAACGATCTGTAACATCCCACTTTTTAGCCACGTTTTGAAGACCTACAATCGACTTGAATTTAATATCCATTTTGCCTTGTCTGCCTTTTTTAGTTGTAATAATTACAACACCATTTGCACCGCGAACACCATAAATAGCAGCCGAAGAAGCATCTTTTAAAACCTGCATCGATTCTATTTCTCCTGGAGCAAAATCGTATGGAGAATCAACCATAATTCCGTCAATTACAAACAATGGATTGTTGTTACTAAATGAAGTTATCCCTCTAATTTTTACATTGACAAAACCTCCTGGTTCTCCCGAAGATTGAACCGTAACACCTGGTACTTGCCCTTGAAGCATTTTGGCCGCATCGTAAGTCACTACTTTTTTAGCCGATTCTAAATTAACGACACTTACAGAACCCGTTAAGTCCGATTTCTTTTGAGTTCCGTAACCAATAACAACTACCTCATTAAGCTTATTGGTATCTTCGCCTAAAGCCGCATCAATTTTAGACTGGCTTCCTACAACTATCTCTTTGTTCTGAAATCCTATAAATGAAAAAACTAAAACATCATTTGGTGAGGCTTTAATCGAATACTCTCCATCAAATCCAGTTGTAGTAACTGTTTTGGTTCCTTTTATAATAATGTTTACACCCGGCAAAGGAAGATTGTCTTGTGCCGATGTTACAACTCCTGTTATCGTTTTGCCTTGAGCAGACAATTGATTGGCAGAAAATAACAGCATCAATACTGCTAAAATCCAGTTCTTTTTTGGCAATAGAAAATTGCAATACAAAAGTAATTTTTGTTTTGTAATCATAATGGTTTAGTTAAGATTGGTTAGTGGTTTTAAGTTAATAAGTGTTAATCTTACATTTGTAAATTTAACTAAAAAAAAACCACGTAAACAAATTAATATCACAAAAAAAGAGCAGAAAAAAAACACATATCGCAAATTAAGTGTTCAATTAACATTTAAAAACTCATAGTTTTTTCAAAAAAACAGCCCTTTTTTAAGTTTTAATTGTGTAAAAAATACACTTTTAATGAAAAAGTCGTTTTTTAATCAAAAAACACATCAATCAAAAAAAAATACAAATAATCTGTTTTTTAGTATTTTGAATTGAAAAAATAGATATTTTTGTAGGTAAAAGATTGTTTATTTCAGATCAATTTTGATTAAACAGAAGCTTTTTTGCAAAAAACTATCCTTGACTGTCCTGTTTTTTTCTTAAAAAAATCTTAAAAAGAATATTTGTATGTTATTTTTATGTAAAAAGTTACTTTTTTAACTATACATTTGAGCAGTTAATTATGTAAGTGTGAAATCTACATTAATAAATTATGAAAGCTTTTAGGAAGTTCATATATTTACCCATCCAAATTAATTATATATGCTAAACAGTTATAGCTCTGCTGATAAAGTTTTACTAGCGGTAGACTGCATCATTTTCGGATTTGATCATGAGGGCTTGAAAATCCTTCTGATTCAAAGAGATTTTGAGCCTGAAAAAGGAAAATGGTCCTTGATTGGAGGATTTCTAAAACGCGATGAAGTTTTAGATGCTGCCGCAACTAGAATATTAAATACATATACAGGTCTTAACGATATTTACATGGAGCAGCTATATGCTTACAGCGAAATTGATCGTGACCCTGTAGAAAGAACCATTTCGGTTTCTTATTTTGCTTTAATTAATATAGAAAATCACAATGCAGAATTGATTCAGAATTATCATGCAGAATGGTTCCCAATTAACGATGCGCCAAACTTAATTTTCGACCACAACGAAATGGTGCAAAACGCAATTAAAAGACTTCGATACAAAACCTCTGTAAAACCAATTGGTTTTGAATTACTTCCAGAGAAATTCACCATGCGTCAGCTTTTAGAATTATACGAAGCAATTTTGAGCAAAGAATTGGATAAAAGAAATTTCATCAGTAAAATAAACTCTTTAGAAATCTTAAATAAACTAGACGAAAAAGACATGCAGTCTTCTCGCAAAGGTTCTTATTTATATACTTTTAATAAAGAGAAATATGAAGAAAAATTACTTAACGATTTTGTTCTGAATTTGTAAGCTGTAACGCATATTTATTTAACACATAGAAACATAGCTTTTCTTTGTGGAGATAAGGCGTTTCACTTTTTTAAATGCACATAGCTATGTGTGGAAACTAGTTTCTTTTGTACTCTTTTTAAAGTTCAAAAAATCTATGTTTCTATGTGTTTAAAAATTTATTCGCAAAAAAATTTTTACAAAGAATTCCGCATAATAAGAGCAGATCTGTTTTCGATCTGCTCTTTTGTTCCTTTTAGAATCATATCGGCTAGAATTTTTCCCATCAATTCAAAATTGGTTGAGATTGTCGTAATTCCGTTTGCAGCGATTTTCTTTAATGCAGTTTCATTATAAGATATAATTCCGAAGTCTTCTCCTAGTTTTAAATTTCGATTGATCGCATTTTCGATAACCAAAAGCAAATCGCGATCGTTAGGAATAATATACAAATCTCCCAAAGCAATTGATTGGTTGCTGAAATCTGAGATAATTTCATATTCAAAACCATACGTCTGGCAGAATAATTCAAAACCCAATTTCATTCCTGTAGGTTCTCTAAAACCAGAAAAAATTAAAATCAGTTTCTTGTATTTTGACAAACGGGATTTGCCTTTTATCAAACCTTCATAAATATCTTTTTGATGATTCTGGTAAATCGCCGGAAACATTTTCAACTCAGAATTGGTCTGATCCAAAATAATTACGTCGCCTACTGGTAGGGTTTTTATAGAATCGACGATATCGTTTAAGTTCGTCGGCATGATAATGTATTTGGTATAATTTCCATTGCTGTCATTTAGGAGTTTTTTGAAAACTTGAACATTAAAATGATGAAAGAAAATATCGACCTGAACATTTTTTCCGATGTTTTTTAAAAACGAATTATAAATGTCTTCTTTGAAAATATTCAATTCGTCAAAAAGTAAAAAAACCTTCTGAGTTATAGTGATTTCAACGCTTTTAACATAATATCCCTTCCCAGGAATGGCATAAATAATTCCCCTTTTCTTCAATTCCTCATACGCCAGTAAGACCGTATCTCGAGACAAAGAAAAAGCCAAGCAGACTTTATTGACCGACGGAAGCCTGTCACCTTTAACTAAATTCCCCTCTTCAATAGCTTTTTCTATTGAAAGAATAATCTGCTTATATTTTGGCAGACCAATATTATTTTGAATTGAAATAAGGCTCATGATAAAGTCATTTTGACTATTAATATTAAAAACTGGTAGGTACTGGTATGCAAAAATAATAAATGTTTCTATTTTTGAATTTCACTTTTGGTAATTTTTTTATGGAAATAAAACACATATCGCATTTAAAAGAGAATCCTAATTGTAAATTGTTTGGTTTAATGCCTAATAAGGATGAAATTTATTCAATTGATCTCGTTAACAAAAACGGAATGAAAGTTCAGATCATCAATTATGGTGCAACGGTAACTTCGATCCAAATTCCGTTAAACGGAAAACTGGTAGATGTGGTTTTAGGTTTCGATAATATAGAAGCGTATTTAGAATCTTATAATTTACCAAGTGCTCCTTATTTCGGAACTACCGTTGGCCGTTATGCCGGACGTATTCATAAAGGTGCTTTTAGCCTAAATGACATCGAATTTAAGCTTGATGAAAACAATAACGGAAATACGCTTCATGGCGGTGATATGGGATTTGGAAGAAGAATCTGGAATGTAGCGAATGTAATTTCTGGAGAAAATCCATCTGTTACTTTTAGTCTCTTGAGCGAACATTTAGACGAAGGCTTTCCAGGAGAAATGACCGTTTTCTTGACTTATACGTTAACCGAAGAAAACGAATTAAAGTTAGAATATAAAGCAACCTCAACTGAAGATACGGTTATCAACTTAACGCATCACAGCTATTTTAATCTTGACGGACACGATGCAAATATTCTGGAACAGCAAATGTTTATCAAATCGGCTAAAATGCTGGAAACAAATCCAGACAATATTCCAACGGGAAATTATACCGATTTAACGAATCATGATTTTGATTTCAGAACGCCAAAAAACTGTCCGTTTCCTATTGACAATTCTTTCGTAGTCAATTCTAAAACAGAAATTGTGGCGCAGTTAATCAGTCTTAAAAATAACTTGAGAATGAATGTGTACACCGATCAGCCAAGTGTACATATATATGTAGGCGGAAATTGTTTCGGAAAACTAAAAGGAAAAGAAAATGTAGATTACAATGCACAGAGCGGAATTTGTTTTGAAACGCAAAATTTCCCAGACGCTCCAAATCATGCTCATTTTCCAAATGCTATTTTGAAAAAAGGAGAAGAATACACGCAGAAAACGCTTTATAAATTTGAAAGTTTAAATTAAAATAATAGCCATTCGATGAGATAAATAAAATCTAATTGAATCTGCTAAAATCTTTTAATCCCGATAGCTATCGGGAGCGTGAAATAACTTTGCGTATAGATTTTTTCACGCAGATTTAGACAGATTAAAGCAGATTTACGCCGATTTAAATTTTAATTGAAAAAATGATTTCAAAAAAATATTAATACAATTCCAAAAACCACAATACAACTAACTATATATAATGAATGATATTTTAATACAGAATACCACTGCTTTTTTTGAGAAATCTTTCGGAACTTCTCCAGAAAAAACGGTACTTTCTCCAGGCAGAATCAACATCATTGGAGAACATATTGACTACAATGATGGTTATGTTTTACCTGCTGCAATCGACAAAATAATATGTTTCGCTTTCGGTAAAAAAAATTCCAAAACTTCTAAAGTAATCGCAATTGATTTAAACGAAGAATTTGAAATCGATCTGACTCAGGAAGTAAAATTAAGCGATGTGGTTTGGACGAATTATATTCGCGGGGTTATCAAACAGCTTCAAGATAACGGATTTTCTTTTGAAGGTTTCAACTGCGTTTTCAGCAGTAATATTCCCGTTGGCTCTGGATTGTCTTCTTCGGCCGCTTTAGAATGCGGAATGATTTTCGGAATTAAATCTCTTTTTGATTTAAAATTGGAGAAAAAAGATATCGCATTATTAGGTCAGAAAGCAGAACATTGGGTTGGAATCAACTGCGGAATTATGGATCAGTTTTCTAGCGTTCACGGACTTGAAAATAAAGTTATTCAGTTAGATTGCAATACTTTAGATTTTGAATATCACAACGCCGACTTCAAAGATTATTCTCTGATTTTGTTTGATTCTAATGTAAAACATTCGCTTTTTACATCTGAATACAATACCAGAAGAATTGAATGTGAAGAAGGTTTATCAATCATAAAAAGCCATTTTCCAGAAGTAAAAAGTTTTAGAGATGCAACCGAAGAACAGGTTTTGAGTCTAAAAGACAAATTTTCTGGAAAAGTTTTCAGCAGAGTTCATTTTGTAGTAAAAGAGATCAATCGTGTTATCAAGGCCTGCAAAGCTTTAGACGCGGGCAATATCGAACTTTTGGGCGAATTGCTTTTTGAAACACATTATGGTTTATCGCAAGAATATGAGGTAAGCTGCGAAGAATTAGACATGCTTGTTGATACAGCAAAAGAAGATGAAACCATCGTTGGTTCGCGACTTATGGGCGGTGGTTTTGGAGGTTGCACTATTAATTTAGTTAAAAAAGGGCATGAAAATGAGGTAAAACGTAAGTTCTCTAAGCTTTATTTAGATACATTTGGAATTGAATTAAAATTCTACGATGTAAAAATCTCAAACGGAACAACATTACTTTAATACCACAACACACTACAATGAAAAATTTTGACATTAACGAAGATCCGCACAGACGTTTCAACCCCCTAATTAATGAATGGGTTTTAGTTTCTCCGCATCGTTCTAAACGACCTTGGCAGGGACAAAACGAAGTTATTTCTACAGAAGAACTTCCGCAATACGATCCAACTTGTTATTTATGCCCAGGAAATGTTCGTGCCAACGGAGCTCATAATCCCGCTTACGAAAACAGTTTTGTTTTTGAGAATGATTTTGCAGCTATGAAACAGGACGAAATTATTTTTGAAGAAGATATCAAACATACTTTTTTTAAAGCAAAACCAGAGCAGGGAATTTCACGAGTTGTTTGCTTTTCGCCAAGACACGATCTTACGTTACCAGAAATGGAAATTGCAGATATTGAGAACATCATCAAAACTTGGCAAAAAGAATATACCGATTTAGGAAACATTAAATTCATCAACCACGTTCAGATTTTTGAAAATAAAGGAAGCGTGATGGGTTGCAGCAATCCGCACCCGCACGGTCAGATTTGGGCGCAATCTTCGTTGCCAACTCAGGTGGAAAAAACACATAACAGCTTAAAATCGTATTACGATAAAAACCAAAGAACGCTTCTAGAAGATTATGTAAAAGCCGAATTAAAAGTGGGCGATCGCATTGTAATCGAAAATGATCATTTTGTTGCTTTGGTTCCTTTCTGGGCAATTTGGCCTTACGAAACGATGATTGTAAGCAAAAGAGCCGTAAATAAAATTACCGATTTTACTGCTGAAGAAAGTACCGCTTTCGCGAAAATCTTAAAGCAATTAACTACGAAGTATGACAATTTATTTAATACTTCTTTTCCATATTCTTCAGGAATTCACCAATCGCCAACCGATGGATTGCTTCATCCAGAATGGCATTTTCACATGCACTTCTACCCGCCATTGTTAAGATCGGCAACGGTAAAGAAATTTATGGTTGGATACGAAATGATGGGCGAATCGCAGCGAGATATTACTCCAGAAAAAAGTGCCGAAATCTTAAGACAGCTTTCAGATGTGCATTATAAAAGTATGGTAAAAGCATAACGCTTTCGTGTTGGAATTTAGTCTAAAATCAAAAATTTAACACAAATTGTTATTTATAAATGTAAAAAACACATTTACTAATAGCTGATTTCTAAATTTTTATTTTACATTTGGCTTCTACTTTTATTTTCGCAAAAAAATAACAGAAATAAAACACATCTTGCATTTTTAACAAGATTAAACAACACAAAAACAATTTAAACCACATAAACAAACAACCTTATAATAATTATTTAAAATACTACTAACAATGAACCAAAACCTCGCTGTCGCAGATTATGCGGTTTTTATTATCTATTTTATCGTAGTTTCTGTCTACGGTTATACTGTTTACCGCAAACGTAAACAAGACGAACAGGATGCTAAAGCATACTTTTTGGCTGAAGGAAATTTAACATGGTGGGCAATTGGAGCTTCTCTTATTGCTTCTAATATTTCTGCAGAACAATTCATCGGAATGAGTGGTGAAGGTTTCTTTTTAGGAATCGCTGTTGCTGCTTACGAATGGCTTGCTGCCGTTGCACTTATTATTGTGGCTGTCTGGTTTATTCCGGTATATCTTAAAAATAAGATCTACACGATGCCTCAATTCTTAAAAACACGTTACAACGAATCTACTGCATTGATTATGGCAGTTTTCTGGTTGTTTTTATACGTTTTTGTAAACTTAACTTCTATTCTTTATTTAGGAGCTGTTGCTATTAACGGTCTTGCAGGCGGAGAATATCTGCACGTAATCATGTTAGGATTAGCCATTTTTGCACTATTTATTTCTCTTGGAGGAATGAAAGTTGTGGCTTATACAGACGTTATTCAAGTTGCCGTTTTAATTATAGGAGGTTTGGTAACTTCTTATATTGCATTGACAACTGTTGGAAGTGCTTTTGGAGTTGGCGAAAATGCCATTGCCGGTTTCAAAGTTTTAATGAAAGAAGCACCAGAGCATTTTAAAATGATTATTCCAAAACCAACTGCTACATCTTCGCAGTTAGAAATCGATAAATATTTAACTTTCCCTGGATTGTTATCTTACGCTGCTGGTATCTGGATCATCAACTTAAACTACTGGGGATGTAACCAATACATTACACAAAGAGCACTTGGAGCAGATTTGCAAACGGCTCGTACAGGAATTTTATTTGCTGGTTTATTAAAATTATTAATGCCGCTTATCGTAATGCTTCCTGGAATTGCGGCTTACGTTTTATATACAAACGGACAATTGCCTCAATTGGTTGGAGGAAAAGACGGTGCTTATTCTGCCATTCTAACATTCCTTCCGACAGGATTAAAGGGACTTTCTGTTGCGGCTTTAACTGCGGCGATCGTTGCTTCTTTGGCTGGAAAAGTAAACAGTATTTCAACAATCTATACCTTAGATATTCATAAAAAATACATTCAAAAAGATGCTGGCGAAAAACAACAAGTAAACATTGGTAGACTTGCCGTATTTGCTGCAATGCTTTTAGCTGTATTATTTACATGGAATGACATCTTAGGAATCGGTGGTGTTGGTGGATTTACCTACATCCAAAAATACACAGGATTCATTAGCCCTGGAGTTTTTGCTATGTTCTTCTTAGGTATGTTCTGGAAAAGAACTACAGGATCTGCTGCTATCGTGGGTGTAATTTTAGGATTTGTATTATCGGTTTTATTCAACGAATACGCTCCTGCATTATTTGGACCTGATACACTTTTATATACGGCTTACCCTAACGGAAAAGGAGCTTACGAAATTCCGTTCCACATCTGTATGGGATTATCATTTTTCTTCACAATGTTGGTGATGATCTTGATGAGTTTCGCTGGACCAAAAGTAAACCCTAAAGCATTCGAGACTGAGCCTGGAATGTTCAAAGTTAAACCGCAGACAACGGTCTTAATCGTAATCACGATGCTGATCATTATTGCGCTTTATGTTAAGTTCTGGTAAAAATTATCAGTTCTAATTCTCTCTATTTTTACAGCTGTTGTTTGTCATGAACAACAGCTGTAAATTTTTAAAAGAGTTTATTAAATGATATATTGCCACAGATTATAAGGATTAAAATGATTTTTTTTCTGTGCTTTTTGCCTCGACCCGAGCGATAGCGAACAGGCGAAGCAGTTACACCAATTTACACTAATTTCTTTTTTTTAATTATTCTAAAATTGGTGTAAATTGGTGTAATTCGTGGCAACATAATTACTCTCACAGATTTTTAAAATCATTTTAATCCTTATAATCTGTGGCAAAAAAAATTAAAAGTATTTAAATTAAAATAAAAATCATGCAGTTATCATTAACCCAAAAAATCATTATCGTTACGGGCGGTGCAAAAGGAATCGGTTTAGGAATCGTTAAAGTTCTGGCCGAAGAAAATGCCATTCCGTTTATCGTTGGACGTAACGAAAATGACAACATCAAAGCCGTAGAAGAATTAAAAGCCATTGGAAAAGAAGCACATCAAGTTGCTGCCGATTTAACCAAACCCGAAGACTGCAAAAAAGCCGTTGAAGCCGTAATCGCCGAATTCGGAAGAATTGACGGACTGGTAAACAATGCCGGAGTTAATGACGGCGTTGGATTAGAAAACGGAAATTATGAAGATTTCGCTGCTTCCCTTCACAAAAACTTGGTTCATTATTATTTGATGGCGCAGCACGCACTTCCATACTTGAAAGAATCAAAAGGTGCCATCGTAAACATTGGTTCTAAAACTGCTGAAACCGGACAAGGCGGGACTTCTGCTTACGCCGCTTCCAACGGAGGAAGAAATGCCTTAACCAGAGAATGGGCAGTTGAATTACTAAAATACAGCATTCGTGTAAACGCCGTAATTGTAGCCGAATGTTATACACCACTTTACGAAACGTGGATCAATACTTTTGAAAATAAAGAAGAAAAACTAGCTGCAATCACTAAAAATATTCCACTAGAAAATAGAATGACAACAGCAGAAGAAATCGCAAACATGGTGGTTTTCCTATTGTCTGAAAAATCAAGCCACACTACCGGACAAATTATTTATGTGGATGGCGGTTATACCCATTTGGATCGATCAATTTAATTTTTTTTCACAAATTTTTTTCGCCACGAATTCACGAATTTTTACAAATAGTAATTTGTGAAATTTACAGTACTTTTTAATACAAAATTTCACAGATTTTTACTCATTTTAATTCGTGAATTCGTGGCTAATTTTTTCCCGTCATATAGCACTACTCTTAAACTCCGTCGGCGTTATTCCTTTACATTTTTTAAAAAGCTTATTAAAATTAGAAGCCGTTTTGTAACCGCACGCATAAGCAATCTCAGACATACTTTTATCTGTTTCTAATAACAATTTACAGGCGTTCGAAATTCTGATTTCATGCAGATAATCCATGAAATTTTTCTTGGTTTTGAGTTTGAACATTCTGCAGAAAGACGTTCGCGTCATATTCGCGACAGCGGCAATTTCTTCTAAGGAAATATTCTTTTTGTAATTTTTATTGACATATTGAAAAACCTCCGAAATGCGATCCGTTTTGGAATCCTTTTGCATTAAGGAATAAATTTCATCATTAATGTAAATCTTATCGTGACTTTCAGAAAGCATTGACAAAATCTCGAAAAGTCCGACAATTACTTCAAAGTCTTTTTTGGCAACTAATTTTTCTAGTTTTTTGGCAATCTGTTTATTCGTTTTTCCGATAATCGAAATCCCTTTTCCAGCCTGAACAAAAAGTTCGTTTATTTTTTGGGTTTCCTGCAATTCATAAAAAGCAGATCCAAAAATATCTTTATTGAAATAAACCACAATCGAATTGGCTTTCAACTCTTCAATTCCTTGATAATATTTCTCATCATTCAACCAAACGTGTGGGATATCCGAACCCAGAAAAACCATATCGCCGGGCTCAAACGGCATAACAGAATTTCCGATAATTCGCTTTCCAAAACTCTCTTTTACATACACCAATTCCAATTCGGGATGCGAATGAAAAGGCGCTTGAAAAAACGGTTCAATCCGATTCAGCACTGAAACTTTGGAGTTGAGATATGACGTTATTTTGGTTTGCTCTAATTTCATATTACAAAGATAATAAAAGATTATATAAGGATAATATTAGACTAATAACCAATGGATAAAAAAACTACTTTTATTTTTTGTTTACTGCCCTAGTTTTAAAGAAAATCAAGGAGTTAAATTGATTTGAAAACTAAAAAGTGACGACACAAAAAAAGAAAAAAACAACAAGCAATGTCTGAGAATAACACAAAAAAACTGGTTGTAAAACTACATCCGGATGATAATGTTTTGGTTGCCCTGACCGATCTTCAAAAGGGAGAAACCATTCATTTTGAAAATGAATCTTACGTTTTAAAAGACCTCATCAAAGCCAAACATAAATTCTACATGCAGGATATGAAGCAGGGAGAAGAGGTAAATATGTACGGTGTTTTGGTTGGAAAAGTACAATACGATGTTCCGCAGGGAAGTTTAATGACAACCGAAAACTTGAAACACGCTGCAGATCCTTACGCCTATAGAAATGCTTCTTACGAATGGACCGCACCAGATGTCTCTAAATTTGAAAACCGAACTTTTAAAGGTTACAAAAGAAAAGACGGACGCGTTGGAACAGCCAATTACTGGCTTTTTGTACCAACTGTTTTTTGTGAAAACAGAAATCTTGACGTTATAAAAGAAGCGCTTCACAAACAACTAGGTTATGCGGTAACGGATAAATACAATCAGTTTACACACGAATTGCTGGAAGGTTATTTGAACGGAAATGACATCAATGATATTAATATCGAAATGAATCCGACGCCAAAAAACAAACGTGTTTTTGAAAATGTAGACGGAATCAAATTCTTAAATCATCAAGGAGGTTGCGGTGGAACGCGTCAGGATGCTTCTACTTTGAGCGCTTTGTTGGCTTCTTATGCGAATCATCCGAACGTTGGTGGAATCACACTTTTGAGTTTAGGATGCCAGCATTTACAAGTTCAAGATTTTGTAAATGATGTAAAAAGACAAAATCCAGAATTCGATAAACCGTTGTTTATTTTTGAACAACAGCAAACAGAAAGCGAAGAAGTTTTGATTACAAACGCTATCAAAAAAACATTTGAAGGTTTAATTGAAATCAATAAATACGAAAGAACCGATGCGCCGTTAAGTGATTTATGTATTGGTGTAAAATGTGGCGGAAGTGACGGTTTCAGCGGTGTTTCTGCAAATCCTGCCGTTGGTTATACGTCTGATTTGGTTGTCGCTTTAGGCGGAAAAATACTTTTAGCCGAATTCCCAGAATTATGCGGAGCCGAACAGAATTTAATTGATCGTTGCGTTACCGAAGATAAAGCCAGAAAGTTTATAGATTTAATGGAATCTTACGATGAACTGGCACATAAAGTGGGTTCTGGTTTCCACATGAATCCTTCTCCGGGAAACATCAAAGACGGCTTAATTACAGACGCTATCAAAAGCGCTGGAGCAGCAAAAAAAGGCGGAACTTCCCCTGTAATTGATGTTTTAGATTATACCGAATTGGTAACAAAACCAGGTTTAAGTTTAGTTTGCACACCAGGAAATGATGTTGAAGCTACAACAGGAAAAGCAGCTTCTGGCGCTACTCTAATTTTGTTTACAACAGGTTTAGGAACGCCGACAGGAAATCCGGTTTGTCCTGTAATTAAAGTGGCTACAAATTCTGTTTTGGCAACAAGAATGAAAGACATTATCGATATTGACTGTGGACCAATCATCAGTGGAGAAAAATCTATTGAAGAAATGGGCGAAGAAATTTTAGAATATTGCATCAAAGCGGCGAGCGGCGAAATTATTCCAAAAGCGGTACAATTAAATCAAGATGATTTTATTCCTTGGAAACGAGGCGTATCTTTATAAGCTAAATTTCAAACTAAAAATAAATACATTGGGTGTATTCAAAAAGCATAAATTTAAATACATAGAAACATAGATTTTCTTATCTACAAAAGGTTATTAAAGTAAACTAGTTTACACACATAGTCCCGAAGCTTCGGGATGATTTTTAATAAAGTGAAACGCCTTTTAAATTCAAAAAAACTATGTCTCTATGTGTTAAAAATTACCCTCAACAGGATAAAAATAACTTACTAAACACACATAATATGTTTTCATTACAAAACAAAAAAGCCATTATTACAGGCGGCGGAAGCGGAATCGGAAGAGCGATTTCGGTTCTTTTTGCAAAACAGGGAGCTGAAGTTCACGTTTTAGAATTAACCGAAGAAAGTGCAAAAGAAACTGTTGAAGAAATAAAAGCTGCTGGCGGAAGCGTTTTTGCTCACGCTTGTGACGTTTCAAACCACGAACAAGTAAAATCAACTTTCGAAAAAATCGGAAACATTAATATTCTGGTAAACAATGCCGGAATTGCTCATGTTGGAAAAGTAGACACTACTTCTGAATCTGATTTTGACAGAATTATGAATGTAAACGTAAAAGGAGTTTACAACTGTCTTCACGCTTCGATTCCTGCGCTTAAAGGTGCTGGCGGAGGTGTAATTCTAAACCTTGCTTCTATCGCTTGCTGGGTTGGAATTCCAGATCGTTTTGCTTATTCTACTGCAAAAGGTGCAGTTATGGCAATGACTTTATCGGTTGCAAAAGATTATTTGAACGATAAAATTAGATGTAATTCTATTTCGCCAGCGCGTGTTCATACGCCTTTCGTTGACGGATTTATTGCTAAAAATTATCCAGGAAAAGAAGAAGAGATCTTCGAAAAGTTATCTCAGTCACAACCAATCGGAAGAATGGGAAAACCAAACGAAATCGCTACTTTAGCATTATTCCTTTGCAGCGACGAATCGTCTTTCATCACAGGTTCAGACTACCCAATTGATGGTGGATTTATTAAATTGAATAACTAAAATAAAGATATAGCCACGAATTCACGAATTTATACAAATTATGATTCGTGAAATTCTAGGTGTTTTTTTTCACGCAGATCTCACGAATAATTGAAATAAAAATTCGTGAATTCGTGGCGAAAAAAAATAAGCCGTAAATTTTTAAAGATTTAAATAATTCGTGACCCGAGCGATAGCGAACAGGCGAAGCAATTCGTGGAGAAAAAAAAACTAAAAAAGAAAAGAATATGAAACTTATTAGATTCGGAGAAGAAGGAAAAGAAAAACCAGGAATTCTTCTAAATGATAAAAGATACGACGTTTCGTCTATCGTAACTACAGATTACAACGAAGCATTTTTTGAAAATGACGGATTAAAAAAATTAGAAGAAGCCTTAAAAAGCAATCCATCTTTACCAGAAGTTAGCGATTCCGTACGTTTAGGGTCGCCAGTTGCAAGACCTTCAAAAATTATCTGCATCGGATTAAACTATGTAGATCACTGCGAAGAAACAGGCGCTGCAATTCCAGAAGAACCAATTATTTTCTTCAAATCTACAACTTCTCTTTGCGGACCAAACGACAATTTGATCATCCCAAAAAACAGTGAAAAAACAGACTGGGAAGTAGAATTGGCTTTTGTTGTGGGTAAAAAAGCAAGCTACGTTTCTGAAGAAGATGCACCAAACTACATCGCAGGATATTGCTTGTTGAACGATTACAGCGAAAGAGCTTTCCAAATCGAAAGAGGCGGGCAATGGGCAAAAGGAAAAGGTTCTGATACCTTCGCTCCTCTTGGGCCAACAATGGTTACACCAGACGAAGCGGGAGATGTAAACAATCTTAAAATGTGGCTGACTGTAAACGGAAAAACTTTCCAAAACAGTAATACTTCCAACTTGATTTTCAAGATTCCATTTTTAGTACATTATTTAAGCCAGTTTATGACATTGCTTCCTGGCGATGTGATCAGTACAGGAACGCCTCCAGGAGTTGGATTAGGAATTAAACCAGATCCGATTTACATTAAAGCGGGCGACGTAATCGAATTAGGAATTGAAGGTTTAGGCACAAGTAAACAAACTGCCGTAGCGTATTCATAAATAAAAATTAATATGGCAGCACAAAAATTCTGTTTGGCCTTAGATTTAAAAGACGATCAAAATTTAATTGCAGAATATAAACAACTGCACGAAAATATCTGGCCAGAAATCAAAAAAAGTATTCAGGATTCGGGTATCGAAGTTCTGGATATCTACTGCACCGGAAATCGTTTGTTTATGATTATTGAAGGAGATGAAAATTTCTCTTTTGAAAAAAAAGACGCAGCCGATGCAGCCAACGAAAAAGTTCAGGAATGGGAAACTCTAATGTGGAAATTCCAACAAGCTTTACCTTGGGCAAAACCGGGACAAAAATGGATTTTGATGGATAAAATTTTTCAGCTTTAATCTCAAAAAGAAACAGCTTCTTGCAAAAGAGTCTGTAATTTTTAATTATATTTTTTTTGTAAAAGCGAGAATTCCAAAATTGGGGTTCTCGCTTTTTAGTATTAACAAGAATATTTGTTATAATAAAAAAGATTGCATTTCGTTTTTTTAGATATATTTATCCCGAAAAAAATAATTAACTAAATTCAAAAAATGAAAAAATTACTTATTGCATGCTTCCTTTTTTCAGGAGCTGCATTTGCTCAAGACATGAATGTCATTAAAGGAGATTTCCATTTCATTAAAGATCAAAAGGAAATGAACGTCGAGTTTGATTACAGCAACTTTACCATGATGAAAGAAAACAAACCAGAAGCACAGTACGTTGAAGAACACAAAGCTGACTTGGATAAAAAAGCAAAAGGAAACGGAAAAATTTGGGAGAAAAAATGGATTGCAGCAAAAGACCAAATCTGGACTCCAAAATTTTTAGAAATCGCCAATATTGTTTTAACCAAAGAAAAAAAAGATTTAAACTTTCAGGAAGGATTACAAACACCTTACACTCTAATTGTAAAAACAGTTTGGATTTATCCAGGCTGGGATGCTGGAATTATGAAACAGCCTGCAAAAGTTACTACTAATTTAAAATTTGTAGAAACTGACAATAAATCTAATGTCTTATTAGAAATTACAAGCGAAGAAGCTCCTGGAGATCAATGGGGAAATAACTTTAGCAATGAATCAAGAATTGGAGAAGGTTATGCTAAAACGGCCAAAACTTTATCTAAACTTATTTCTAAGAAAGCATACAAATAAAAAAAGAAATTAATAAATATATAATCTATTACAATAACGAAAGAATTAAATCAAATCTAAACAAAATGAGCCCGATAAAATATCGAGCTCATTATTATCAAACTTAATTATAAATTTGTCTAAACTTTTGGGTGCCGTCTAATTATTCAGGGCTTTGTTCTTTCTGCATATTCAATAAATACGCCATATTTGCTATTACGTGATCGTGTTTCTTTACAAACGGATTTTCTTCGTTCCAGACATATCCTGCTAAAACCGCGCATATTTTTTCTTTTACATCTGGGTTTTCTGGCTGATGAAAGAATAATGTCTGTAGATTTCCGGTATACCATTCTTGCACATAAGTGGTAAAAACGGCGATCCCTTTTTTCATGTATTCTGTAAATTCAGTTTCCCAGTTTACTTCAATTCCTTGCGATTCTTTCAAATATAATTTTGCTGCCAGCATTCCAGATTCGGTTGCAAACGCAACTCCTGAAGAAAAAACCGGATCTAAGAATTCTGAACTGTTTCCTGTTAAAGCAAAGCCATCGCCGTACATTCTTTTTACAGCTCTCGAATAGTTTTCGAGTTTTACAGGTTCGAATAAAAACTCAGTTCCTTTAAATCTTTTTATATAATAATCTGATTTCTGAATGGCATTTCTTAAAGCCTCTGCATTGTCTCTATTAGTAGAAAGCGAATTAATAAAATCGGTCGGACCTACAATTCCCAAACTCGTATTTCCGTTAGAAAACGGAATTACCCAAAGCCAGACTTGAGTTTCAAGAATGTCAAACGAGATCTGCGTTCCTTCCTCGCCTTCTGGTCTGTTAATGTCTTCTACGTGTGTAAATATAGAAGAATGCGGATCTAATTTAGATGGTGTGTCCAAATCTAAAAGTCTTGGCAAAACGCGTCCGTAACCGCTAGAATCGATAATAAATTTGGCGTGAATTTCTTTTAGATTTCCGTCTTTGTCTTTTACAATCGTTTTAGAATTTTTTCCTTCAAAAGAAACTTCCAAAACTTCGGTTTCAAATTCCAAATCAATTCCTTTACGCACAATTTCCTGCGCCATTGTATTGTCAAAATCAGCTCTAGGAACTTGCCAAGTCCAATCCCAACCTTCACCAAATTTTTTACTGAAATCAAAATTGCAAATTTCTTCGCCTCTAATAAAACGAGCTCCTAATTTCTTTTCAAAATTCATCGCATCAAGCGCATCAAACAATTCTGCCTCAGCAAAATGGTCCATTACACGCGGAATAAGGCTTTCACCAACAACAAGTCTCGGAAACTTTGTTTTCTCTACAACTTTTACCTTAACATTGTTCTTAAAAAGATAAGATGCCGAAACACATCCAGATGGTCCTGCACCAATCACTAAAACATCAACAAACTCCTTTGTCATATTAGAATTATTATCATTAATTAACCTACATTTGCCATCATCAAAATAACTACATTTATTTTGATAAATAAAATTAAATTAGCACAACCAAAATCGATTTGATGAATACAATAAATGAATATTTAAGTTTAGCTGAATTTGAAGCCATAATCTTTGGAAAAAACAAAGTTGCGATAAGCGATGTGGTCTTAAATCGAGTAAACGAAAGTTTTAATTTCTTAAAAGAATTCTCAGGAAATAAAGTAATCTACGGCGTAAATACTGGCTTTGGTCCAATGGCTCAATATAGAATTAAAGAGTCTGACCAAATTCAGCTGCAATATAATTTAATTAGAAGCCACTCTTCTGGAACAGGAAAACCGTTGAATGCGGAGTGTGCAAAAGCAGCTATTTTGGCTCGTATGAACACGCTTTCTTTGGGAAATTCTGGAGTTCATCCTTCTGTTATTCATTTAATGGCAGAATTAATCAATAGAGATATTACGCCTTTAATTTTCGAACATGGAGGTGTTGGTGCAAGTGGAGATTTAGTACAATTATCGCACTTGGCTTTGGTTTTAATTGGCGAAGGCGAAGTTTTTTATAAAGGTGAAAGACGTCCAACTCAGGAAGTTTTCGAAATCGAAGGTTTACAACCAATTCAGGTAGAAATTAGAGAAGGTTTGGCGTTAATCAACGGAACTTCTGTAATGACAGGAATTGGAGTCGTAAATGTGCATTATGCTAATAAACTATTAGATTGGTCATTAAAAGCTTCTTGCGCCATTAACGAATTGGTTCAGGCGTATGATGATCATTTTTCTGAAGAATTAAACCAGACCAAACGTCATAAAGGACAGCAGGAAGTGGCTGAAAAGATGAGAAAAAATCTTGCTGACAGTACGTTGATCCGTAAAAGAGAAGACCATTTATATTCTGGGGAAAATACAGAAGAAATCTTCAAAGAAAAAGTTCAGGAATATTATTCATTAAGATGTGTTCCTCAAATTTTGGGACCAGTTTTAGAAACTATTAATAATGTAGCTTCTATCTTAGAAGACGAATTTAACTCGGCAAACGACAACCCAATTATAGACGTAAAAAACAAACACGTTTACCACGGCGGAAATTTCCACGGAGATTATATTTCGCTAGAAATGGATAAACTAAAAATTGTTATTACCAAATTAACGATGTTGGCAGAACGTCAGTTGAATTATTTATTGAATTCAAAAATCAACGAATTACTGCCTCCATTCGTAAACTTAGGAACTTTAGGTTTCAATTTCGGAATGCAGGGCGTTCAGTTCGTAGCGACTTCGACAACGGCTGAAAGTCAGATGCTTTCAAACCCAATGTACGTACACAGTATTCCGAACAACAATGACAATCAAGACATTGTAAGTATGGGAACAAACTCGGCTGTTATTACATCAAAAGTAATCGAAAACTCATTTGAGGTTTTGGCTATCGAATTAATTACAATCGTTCAGGCAATCGATTATTTAGAGCAAAAAGATAAAATTTCGTCTGTCACCAGAAAATGGTACGATGATGTTCGAAAGATCATTCCAACTTTCAAAGAAGATATGGTGATGTATCCTTTTGTTCAAAAAGTAAAAGACTACCTGATCAACAGTTAAAGAAAAAATTTAGAGATTAAGCCTTGTGAATTTGAGAAAAGTGAAACGCCTTTTTTAAGAAATCCAAAACTATGTCTCTATGTGTTAAAAAAAACAATGCCCCAAAAGAGTTTTAACTTTTTAATCATTAAAAATTGAATTTTAAAAATCATGAAAAAGACATTTATTTTTTTACTGCTAGTATTTATTCAAGTTGTTAATAGTCAAGAACTGGCATTAGTTAAGAAAAATTCGAAAATTGGATATATTGCCAAAGACGGATCTTTTAAAATAGAACCTCAGTTTAAATCTGCCAAAAGTTTTTCTGAAGGTTTAGCTGTCGCAGAAAATGGTGGAAAATGGGGATTTATTGATACTAAAGGGAGTTTTGTAATTCCCGCAGATTTTAAAGATGCTAAAGATTTTAACAGCGGAATTGCTGTTGTACAAAAAGATAAAGACTGGGTTTATATCAATACAAAAGGAGAAATTCAAAAAGCTCCTGCAACAGAAAAAGTATTTGATTTTAATGAAGGCGTTGCTTTCATCAGACAAAATAATAAAGTTGGACTGATCAATAACAAAATGGCAATTGTTCTGGAACCAAAATACGATCAGATCAAGCCTTTTGAAAATGGTTACGCAAGAGTGGAACTAAACAAAAACTGGGGAATTATCAATACAGAAGGAAAAGAATTGGTTGAACCTGTTTATACAGAAATCGGAAATTATTTTAAAGGCACAACTTGGGCTAGAAAAGATAAAACTTTCGGATTGGTAAGCAGCGGAAAATTTATTCCGGTTGACGGTGCCGAAAAAATATGGGATTTTGAAACCCAAGATTTGACTTACGCTAAAAAGAACGGAAAAATTGGTTACATTGATTTAAAAGGAAACTGGATCATTCTTCCTATTTATGATAAAGGAAAAGCGTTTTCTAAAAATTTAGCTCCTGTTTTGGTTGGAAAAAAATGGGGATTTATTAATCCAGAAGGAAAATTTGTAATTGAACCAACTTACAGCGATGCAGAAGTTTTCAGCTCAAATGGTTTGGCCCCAGTAAAAGAAAGCAATTGGGGATTTATTAATGAATCTGGAAAATTAGTAATTCCAACTCAATATGGTATCACTTCAAACGGATTTATTGTTTCTCTATTTGTGAAACAAGACAAAGGTTTTATTGATGGTTTGGCTAGAGTTAAAAACGAAGGAAAATGGGGATTTCTAAGACCTGACGGAACAGTTTTAAGCAATCAATGGTTTGAAAATGCTGAATTGTTTTCTAAAAGCGCAGAAAAACCTCAGCCTGCTGCAGCTCCCGCCGAAAAACCAAAACAAGAAACTAAGCCAGCTGTAAAATCTGCAAGTAAACCAGCTGCTAAGCCGGCACCGAAAAAAAAGAAATAGTATTTATCTCCAATAAATTATAAAATTTACATCGTGAAATCGCTCTTATTGCAAAAGCGATTTCACGATCAATAAAACCTACATTAAATGAAATGTGTATTAGTAACAGGCGGTTCGAGAGGAATTGGAAGTGCTATCTGTAAAAAACTTGCCGTAGAATCCGATTATCATATTCTGATTAATTACCATTCGAATAAAACAGCTGCCGAAGAAACATTACAAGAAGTGCAAAAATTGGGCGCAACGGGAGAAATCTTAGGTTTTGATGTTTCTAATTTTGAAGAAGTGCAAAATGTTTTAAACCAATGGCAGGAAGAAAATCCTGAAAAATTGGTTGAAGCAATTGTCAACAACGCCGGAATTACAAAAGACGGACTTTTTATGTGGATGACTCCTCAAGACTGGAACGGCGTTTTGAATACTAGTGTAAACGGTTTCTTTAATGTTACGCAGTTTTTTATACAGAAAATGTTACGCAACAAATACGGCCGTATTGTAAATCTGGTTTCGGTTTCTGGTGTAAAAGGAACTGCAGGACAAACCAATTATTCGGCAGCAAAGGGCGCGATTGTAGCCGCAACCAAAGCCTTGGCTCAAGAAGTTGCCAAAAGAAATATTACGGTCAATGCTGTCGCTCCAGGTTTTATTAGAACCGACATGACAAGCCAACTGGACGAAAAAGAATTATTAAAACTGATTCCGGTAAACCGTTTTGGCGAAGCCGAAGAAGTCGCAGATTTGGTAAGCTTTTTGATTTCTAAAAAAGCAAGTTATATCACTGGTGAAATTATAAACATAAACGGCGGAATATATTCTTAATATACAAAGCGTACAAAGTATGTTTTAAGTTTTTTTATTAAATACTTAAAAATTGCTCGCAAAGACGCTAAGTCGCAAAGTTCTATTATAAAAAACATTTTAAAAGAAAAAACTTTGCGCCTTAGCGACTTTGCGAGATTAAAAATCTTCGTTACTTTGTCGCCTTGTCACTATGAACCTTTGTCACTATAAAAAAATGAATAGAAGAGTTGTAATTACTGGAATGGGAATTTATTCGTGTATCGGAACTTCTTTAGACGAAGTAAAAGATTCTTTGTACGAAGGAAAATCTGGTATTCAGTTTGATGCTGAACGAAAAGAATTTGGTTTTCAATCGGCCTTGACGGGAATGGTTCCGAAAACCGATTTAAAAAATCTTTTGACACGCAGACAACGCATGAGCATCGGTGAAGAAACCGAATATGCTTATATGGCCACTATAGAAGCTTTGAAAAATGCCGGAATTGACGATGCCTTTTTTGACGATAGAGAAGTTGGAATTATGTACGGAAATGACAGTGTTTCTAAAGCCATCATCGACGCTACAGATATTGTTCGCGAGAAAAAAGACACCGCTCTTATTGGTTCTGGTGCCATTTTTAAATCTATGAATTCTACCGTTACCATGAATCTCTCCACGATTTTTAAACTTCGCGGGATTAATTTAACCGTAAGTGCTGCTTGTGCCAGCGGTTCACACTCTATTGGTTTAGCCTATTTTTTAATTAAAAGCGGATTTCAAGACATTGTTATTACCGGCGGAGCGCAGGAAATTAATAAATATGCGATGAGCAGTTTTGACGGATTAGGTGTTTTTTCTAATAGACAAGGCGATCCGACAAAAGCCTCTAGACCTTTTGATTCTGATCGTGACGGATTGATTCCGAGTGGCGGAGGCGCAACTTTAATTCTGGAAAGTTACGAATCTGCTGTAGCCCGTGGCGCCAATATTATTGCCGAAATCGGTGGTTACGGATTCTCTTCAAACGGCGGACATATCTCAACTCCAAATGTAGAAGGTCCGGCAACAGCGATGAAACGTGCTCTTGAAGAGGCAAAACTACAAGCATCAGATATTGAATATATTAATGCCCATGCAACCTCAACACCTGTTGGAGATGCAAATGAAGCAAAAGCTATTTTTGAAGTTTTTGGAGAAAAAAATCCGCCTGTAAGCTCCACAAAATCAATGACTGGGCATGAATGCTGGATGGCTGGAGCAAGCGAAATCATTTATTCTATCTTAATGATGCAGCACGATTTTATCGCCCCAAACATCAATTTAGAAAATCCAGATGAAGATGCGTCAAAATTAAATTTAGTTAAAACTACGTTAAACAAAAAATTTGACATATTTTTGTCCAATTCTTTCGGGTTCGGAGGAACCAACTCTGCGTTGGTGGTTAAAAAGTTTAAATTGGACAATGAATAAAGAAGAGATTATAGCAAGAATTAACGGTTTTTTAGTTGATGAATTTGAAGTAGACAATGATGACATTGAACCAGATGCTAATTTAAAAGATACACTTGGATTAGACAGTTTGGATTATGTTGATTTGGTAGTTTCAATAGAGGCAAACTTTGGTGTAAAACTAGTTGAAGCAGATTTTGTTGGAATTTCTGATTTTCAAAGTTTCTATGATTTAATCGAAAATAAAATAAAGGCCAAATCTGCTTAAATGAATCAATGGGATGGCAAATCCAAAGGAACTGTTTTAGGATATAGAATATTCGTTTTTTTGATTCGAAAAGCGGGTGTAAAAGCTGCTTATGCCCTACTTTACTTTGTTGCTTCTTACTATTTTTTATTTCTAAGAAAAAGCAATAAAGCGATTTTCTACTATTTTAAAGAAAGGCTTCAGTATTCCTATTTCAAATCAAAAAAAATGGTTTTCAAAAGTTATTATACTTTTGGACAGACTATTATTGATAAAGTTTCTATTTCTGCAGGAATGCGAAACAAATTTACTTACGAATTTGACGGAATAGAAACTTTAAAAAGACTTCTTGCCGAAAAAAAAGGCGGTGTTTTAATTAGCGCGCATGTTGGTAATTTTGAAATCGCAGAACATTTTTTAGGAGATATTGACCTCAATTTCCAGATTAACCTAGTTACTACAGATCTCGAACATTCTGCTATTAAGAATTATCTCGAAAGCGTTTCTCAAAAACCTACCGTAAAATTTATTATCATCAAAGAAGATCTCTCTCATATTTTTGAAATCAATGCTGCTTTGGCCAATAACGAATTAATCTGCTTTACAGGCGATAGATATTTTGAAGGAAGTAAATTTTTATCTGAAAATTTATTAGGCAAAGAAGCTAAATTTCCTGCGGGTCCATTTTTAATTGCTTCCCGATTAAAAGTTCCTGTTGTTTTTGTGTATGTAATGAAAGAACCCAATCTTCATTATCATTTATACGCCAGAGAAGCCGAAGTAAAACACCGCGACGAAAAAGCACTTTTAAAAGAATATATAAAAAGCGTTGAAAGCATTCTGCAAAAATACCCTTTGCAATGGTTCAACTACTTTGATTTCTGGAGATAGTCTTGCCACAAAGACGCTAAGACCCAAAGTTTTTTTATTTTTTGCCACAGATTAAAAAGATTAGAAAGGATTTTTTAAAGTAAATAATCTGGGGAAATCCTTTAATCTGTGGCAAAAAAATGAGTAAAAATTTGTGCAATTCGTGGCAAAAAAAATTATAGACAATGAATAAAAAAAATTGTGCCTTTGCGCCTTTGCGGCAAAAAAATAAAAAAAATTCGTGAATTCGTGGCTATCAAAACTCCACCCATCAAATAAGAAAATTCGTTTAAATAAATTTACTTATTTTTGCTCACCACCAACGCCAAAAGACCCTAAATGAAAAACGTACTCGTAATATATTATACACAATCTGGACAATTGGAATCGATTGCACAAAATATTGCAAAACCATTTCTAAATTCAGAAGAAATAAATCTTACTTTTCACGAAATACAACTAGAAAAACCATTTCCATTTCCGTGGAATAAAGACTCTTTTTTTGATGCTTTCCCAGAATCTTTTTTACAGATTCCGACCGCATTAAAACCAGTTCCGGAAGAAATTTTAAATACAAAATACGATTTGATATTATTCCATTATCAGGTTTGGTATTTATCACCTTCTATTCCGATCAATTCATTTTTGAAAAGTGAAGATGGAAAAAAACTTTTGAGCAATACTCCAGTAATTACCATCAGCGGATCCAGAAACATGTGGATTATGGCTCAGGAAAAAATCAAAGTTTTATTGCGAAAAGCCAATGCAAATCTAGTTGGAAATGTAGCTTTGGTAGACCGCGTTGGAAATTTAATTAGCGTGATTACTATTGTAGAATGGATGTTTTCTGGAGTTAAGAAAAAATATTTAGGGATTTTTCCTCTTCCAGGCGTTTCAGAAAAAGATATCCACGAGTCTGAAAAATTTGGAGAAATCATGTTTGATTCTTTTCAGAAGAACAATTATACCGATTTGCAACCAAAATTGGTCAATGCTGGGGCTGTAAAAATAAGTTCGTATTTAGTGACTGTTGACAAAACGGCCAATAAAATTTTCAATAAATGGTCAAACATCATTTATAAAAATCAAAAAAACCGAAAACAGCTGCTTAAAGTATTTAATGTTTATTTATTCCTTGCGATATGGTTAATTTCACCAATAGTGTATATATTGCACCTTATTACCTATCCGTTAAAATTAAAGAAAATTAAAAAGGAAACTCAATATTATCAAGGAGTTTAGACGAGGAAATTTATATTATGTTTGAAGTATATATTACAAAAGCTGCAAAATATTTGCCAAATGAAGCTGTTTCCAATGACGAAATGGAAGGCTTTTTAGGTCTTATCAATGATACTGCTTCAAAAGCCAGACGTATTATTTTGCGCAACAATAAAATTACAAGCCGTTATTATGCTGTTGATAAAACAGGAAAAAGTACACACTCAAATGCAGAATTGACTAAAAACGCTGTGGAACAGTTATTTGACGATAATTTTACACCACAGGATTTAGAAGTCCTTTCATGCGGAACCTCAACACCAGATATATTTTTGCCTTCGCATGCCGCGATGGTTCATGGATTATTAAAAAATAAATCGGTAGAATTAAACTCTTCAACAGGAGTTTGCTGTGCTGGAATGAACTCTCTTAAATTTGGTTTTCTTTCAGTAAGATCAGGAAATTCAAAAAATGCAATCTGCACAGGATCAGAAAAAGTTTCTACCTGGCTGAATGCTCAAAAATACAATCACGAGGCCGACAATTTAAAAAGCCTTGAAGAACAGCCTATTATTGCTTTCAAAAAAGATTTCCTCCGTTGGATGTTATCAGACGGTGCCGGAGCTTTCTTATTAGAAAATAAACCGAGAGGCCCGATTTCTCTAAAAATAGAATGGATGGAAGCTTTTTCGTATGCCTACGAATTAGAAACCTGCATGTATGCTGGAGGTGATAAACTAGAAAACGGCGATATTAAATCCTGGAGCGATTATGCTCCAGAACAATGGCTCAACGAATCTGTTTTTTCGATTAAACAGGACGTAAAATTATTAGACGAATTCATTCTTTCAAAAGGAGCTGAAAGCATGAAAGACGCGATGGCAAAAAACAATATTACAGCGGATGATATTGATTATTTTATGCCACACGTTTCTTCAAACTTCTTTGTTGAAGGATTAAAGAAAGGCCTGACCGAAAAAGGAATCGGAATGGCAGATGACAAATGGTTCATGAATCTTTCTCGAGTTGGAAATGTTGGTTCTGCTTCTATTTATTTGGCTCTTGAAGAATTGATGAATTCAGGAAACTTGAAAAAAGGAGATAAAATTTTATTATCTGTTCCAGAAAGCGGAAGATTCTCTTTCGCGTATGCGTATTTAACTGTTTGCTAATGGAAACAATGGCACTTCTAGAAAAAGAAATGGTAGAAAATTTATTGCCACAAAAGTTTCCTTTTGTAATGGTCGATACCATGCATTTTTATTCTGAAACTTCTTTGGTTTCTGCTTTAGAAATTCAGAGCGATAATATTTTTGTTTCAAACCGTATTTTTCTTGAAGCAGGTTTAATAGAACACATGGCACAATCTGTGGCATTGCATACAGGATATCAATATTTTTTGAAAAACGAAATTGCTCCAACGGGCTACATCGGCTCAATTAAAGAAATTGAAATTAAAAAGCTTCCGAACGTAAACGACATTATTCAATCTGAAGTAACGATTCTACAAGAATTTGCAGGAATTACTTTGGTAGATATTGTAACGACCTTAAATAACGAAGAAATTGCCAGGGGACAAATGAAAACAGTTCTGGCAAAATAAGAACTAAAATGAAAACCACTTCTGCTGTTGACATACAAAATTATTTACCACACCGAGCGCCAATGCTTATGGTGGATTTGATTTTGAATATTGATTCAAATTCGGTAGAAACTGTTTTTCTTATTAAAGGTGACAATATTTTTGTGCAAAACAATGTTTTTATTGAAGCAGGTTTAATCGAAAATACAGCACAGACTTGTTCGTCAATTGTTGGAAAGAAATACTTTTTTGACGACAACGGACTAGAAAATGAAAACATAAATGTAATTGGATTTATCAGTGCTTTGAAAAATGTAAAAATTCATGCGCTTCCAAAAGTTGGCGACACCATTATAACCAAAGCCGATTTGGTTTCTAAATTTACAGGCGAAGATTACACTTTATGCACCATGAGCTGTAAAAGTTTAGTCAAGAATCAGATACTCTTAGAATGCGAAATTAATTTGTTTATTCAAAAAACAATTTCGGTTTCGTAAAATTCCACTTGAAAAAATAACTAGGTAATGGAAAAAGATAAAGTACCTCAGGATCAAAGCAATTTAACGAAAAACAACGTTAAAGAACTTTTGTACGCAACAGACGAAAATGGAGAATATACCACGACATTAAGTACGGGCTGGGAACCAAAAGCTATTGCACTTTCTAATTCTATTGACGAAATAAACGAAAGAATTGCCGACGCCAGACAACAAGTTTTAGACGGTGAGGCAAGTCCAATTCTATATTTTATGGAATTAAATAAAATGGATTTGACTATTCTTTCCAGTTATGTCGGCTTGTGGAAATGGCGCGTAAAAAGACATTTTAAACCAAGTGTTTTTGCCAAACTAAATGATAATACTTTAAAAAAATACGCTGATACTTTTGAGATTTCTGTCGAAGAATTAAAAAACAGCATCAAATAATGGAGTTAACTTTTACACATCATCAGTCTGCTCATTGTGAGAATGGAGTAGCGTCAAATCTGCTAAAAAACAGCGGACTAAACATCAGCGAACCAATGGTATTTGGCATTGGTTCGGGTTTGTTTTTTGTCTATCTGCCTTTTATAAAAGTCAATCACGCGCCGGCAATCAGCTACAGAACTTTGCCTGGACAGATTTTCAATAAAGTAGCGACTCGTTTAAATTTAAAAATAAAAAGACAAAAATTTTCTTCTGTTTCGAATGCCAATAAGGCTTTAGACGAAAATTTAAAAAATAATATTCCAACCGGATTACAAGTTGGCGTGTATCATTTGAGTTATTTTCCAGATGAATACCGTTTTCACTTTAACGCACACAATTTAGTCGTTTACGGAAAAACCGAAACCGATTATTTAGTCAGCGATCCAGTTATGGAAACCGTAACCACTTTAACGCACGACGAATTAGATAAAGTTCGTTTTGCCAAAGGCGCTTTCGCTCCACGCGGACAAATGTATTATCCAATTCAGATTCCGTCAAATGTCGATTTAAAAAGCGCCATTATAAAAGGAATCAAAAATACCTGTCGCGATATGCTGGCACCAATGCCAATTGTTGGTGTTCGCGGAATCAAATTTGTTTCTAAAAGAATTAGAAAATGGCCTGCTAAACACGGTGTTAGAAAAGCCAATCATTACTTGGCGCAAATGGTTCGTATGCAGGAAGAAATTGGAACCGGCGGCGGCGGATTCCGTTTTATTTATGCGGCTTTTTTACAAGAAGCTTCGATTATTTTGGGCAACGAAGAACTAAAAGAACTTTCTAAAGAAATGACAAAAATTGGCGATTCTTGGCGAGATTTTGCTGTTGAAGCTTCGCGTATTTACAAAAACAGAAGCGCCAAAGAAGATGCTTACAACACCATTGCCGATGAACTTCTGGACATCGCCAACAGAGAAGAAATCTTTTTCAAAAAATTAAAAAAAGCAATTAGCTAAAAATATTTTGCAGTCTATCATAAAAATAGAATCCCTTTCGAAACAGTACAAAAATGCAGAAATGTATTCTTTGAACAACGTTTCGCTAAACATAAACGAAGGTCAGATTTTTGGTTTATTAGGACCAAACGGTGCTGGAAAAACCACTTTGATTTCTATGCTTTGCGGATTGGTAAAACCAACTTCGGGACATTTTACAATTGATGGTTTAGACTATCAGCATCATGCTTCAAAAATTAAAAAAATCATTGGCGTTGTGCCTCAGGAATATGCTTTGTATCCAACTTTAACAGCCAGAGAAAATCTGCTTTATTTTGGAAGCATGTACGGTTTAAAAGGTTCTGATTTAAAAGAAAAAGTAATCGAAGCTTTGGATCTTTTAGGTTTATTGAAGTTTGCCGACAAACAAGTTCAGACTTTTTCTGGCGGAATGAAACGCCGTGTAAACCTGATTGCGGGAATCCTTCACAATCCGAAAGTTCTGTTTTTGGATGAACCGACCGTTGGTGTCGATGTGCATTCTAAAACCGCCATTATTGATTATCTGAAAGTTTTAAACCAAAACGGAACAACGATTATTTATACCTCACATCATTTGGCCGAAGCCGAAGATTTCTGCTCTGATATTGCGATTTTAGATCAAGGACAAATTTACGCACAAGCAACTCCGTCGGCATTAATTGAATCAACGAAAGATGCCCGAAATCTCGAAGATGTTTTTATTTCATTAACTGGTAAAGCGTTGAGAGATGGTATATAAAATTTGGATGTCGGTAGTAAAAGAATTCCTTTTGCTAAAAAGAGATTTAGGCGGGCTGATTATTTTATTTATCATGCCGCTGGTTTTGGTCATTGCCGTAACCTTAATTCAGGACAGCACTTTTAAAGCCGTAACCGATTCTAAAATTCAGATTCTTTTAGTAGATAAAGACAAAGGGGCTGTTTCGAAAACGGTTTTCGAAAACTTAGAAAAAAGCAGCTATTTTACTGTTGTAACACAAATTGACAATCAACCGATTACCGAAGAAATTGCCAAAGAAAATGTGTACAAAGGAAAATTTCAATTGGCAATCGTAATTCCAGAAAATCTAAGTTCAGATTTACAAACTAAAGTCGAGCAGAATGTAGAAAAAATTGTCAGCAATTTAGGTTTGACTGACAGCACTGCAACTGCAGAACCTCAGCGCGTCATTAAAGAAAAAGAAGTTAAACTGTATTTTGATCCAGCTGTTCAGATGAGTTTTAAAAATGCCGTAATGAGTTCGATCGATAAAATGATTTCGCAGATTGAAACCAAATCGATTTATTCGACTTTTCAACAACAATTAGGGGAAGAAGCGATCGATTTTGAGCAAAAAAACTTTATTACTTTCAAAGAAATCATTCCAAGAATAAATAATAAAGAAGTTCGTCCGAATTCCGTTCAGCATAACGTTCCAGCTTGGACACTTTTTGCCATCTTTTTTATTGTCATTCCACTATCTATCAATATTGTAAAAGAAAAAACACAAGGAACTTTTGTTCGATTAAGAACCAATCCCGTTTCCAATTTAATTGTGATTATTGGCAAAACCATCACCTACTCGATCATTTGTATGATTCAGTTTTATATGATGGTTGCGGTTGCGGTATTTTTATTTCCCTCAATCGGATTACCTTCTTTAAATATCGAAGGGCATTTCTTTTTGACAAGTGTTGTCGCCTTATTTTCAGGTTTTGCAGCAATTGGCTTCGGAATTTTATTAGGAACTGTAGCAAGCACGCAAGAACAGTCTGCTCCTTTTGGCGCAACAAGTGTGATTATTTTGGCAGCAATTGGGGGTGTTTGGGTTCCTGTTTTTGCCATGCCGACAGTCATGCAGTATATCGCAAAATCGTCTCCAATGAATTGGGGTTTAGAAGCTTTTTACGATGTATTGCTTCGAAACGTTTCTTTCATCGAAATCATTCCGAGAATAACTTTGTTATTTTTGTTTTTCATTATTACAACTTCCATCGCATTATTTTATGATAAAAAGAAAAGAGCAGTTTAACGAGGCTACAGACTTAACCGTTACGCACGAAATCAGGATTCGTTTTAACGAAACAGATCCACTTGGAATCGTTTGGCACGGCAATTATATCACCTATTTTGAAGATGGAAGAGAAGCTTTTGGACGTGAGCATGGATTGACTTATTTGGATATTGCCAAAACGGGCTATACAACTCCAATTGTAAAATCGACTTGCGAACATAAATTATCTCTTCGTTATGGCGATGTTGTAACGATTGAAACAACGGTTGTAGATACGCCTGCAGCAAAAATGATTTATCGTTTTAAAATTATTGATGATAAAGGAGAAGTTGCCTGCACGGGAGAAACGGTTCAGGTTTTTTTAGATAAAGATGGAAATCTAATGTTGACAAATCCTCCTTTTTATGAGGAATGGAAAAGGAAAGTTGGGCTGTTGAAATAAAGTTTTTTTAGCCACGAATTCACGAATTATAAAGAATTCTAAATGTAAAAGTTAACCGCAAATTTCACAAATTTAAAATATAGAAAATCTGCGCAAATCAGCTTTAATCTGTAACCCGAGCGATAGCGAACAGGCGAAGCAAATCTGCGTGAAAATTTTTAGACAAAAACAAATCCGCTTAATCTGCAGTCCCGATAATTATCGGGAGCGAGAGATTAAAAGATAGAGCTTAAAAATAAATACCTACAAGGTTTTGTCCCGAGGCTTCGGGAGCAGGAAAACAAAAGATGAGAAAAGAAATATACATTACAGAAACAAATTGTATCACGCCTTTAGGTTTTGATGTTGAGTCGAATGTCGAAGCGATTCTTCGTGGCGATTCTGGAATTCAGCTTCATAATGATATTTCTTTGATGCCCAATTCCTTTTATGCTTCGATTATTAGTGATGAAAATATAAATAACGCTTTCGCGAAAGTTAGTTCTGAAACTAAATATTCGCGTTTAGAAAAATTGATGATTTTGGGTTTAGAGCCGATTATCAAAAAATCAGGAGTTGAATTAAATTCAAAAACCGGATTTATACTTTCTACCACAAAAGGAAATGTTAGTGCTTTAAAAGACAATTCTGAGGAAAGTTTCAAAAACGCACATTTAGATGTTTTAGCCAAAAACGTTGCCGATTTCTTCGGATTCAAAACACAACCAATTGTCGTTTCAAATGCCTGTGTTTCTGGAATTTTAGCGGTTTCGGTTGCTAAAAGAATGATTCAGTCGGAGCTTTACGATAATATTTTTGTAGTCGCTGGCGACGAAGTTTCAGAATTTGTTTTGTCTGGTTTTAATGCTTTTCAAGCGATGAGTGATTCGCCTTGTAAACCGTATTCTAAAAACAGAACAGGCGTAAGTTTAGGCGAAGCAACAGCTGCCGTTTTAGTTTCGGCGAATCCGGCAACCGCTAAAATAAAGGTACTTGGCGACAGTTCGATCAACGATGCGAATCATATTTCGGGTCCGTCGAGAACTGGTGAAGGTTTATTTTTAAGTATTCAAAATGCTTTAAAAGAAGCACAAATCGAAGCACAAAAAATCGATTATATTTCCGCCCACGGAACCGCAACACCTTTCAACGATGAAATGGAAGCAATTGCTTTTGGAAGATTAAATCTTCAAAATGTTCCAATAAATAGTTTAAAAGGTTTTTACGGACATACGCTTGGCGCTTCAGGATTATTAGAAACGGTAATTGCAATCAAATCTGTGAACAGCAATACGCTGTTTGAATCAAAAGGTTTTGATGAAATCGGCGTAAGCGAAAATATTAATGTAATTGAGAGAAACAAAGAAGCCAATATTGATTTTTTTTTAAAAACAGCTTCTGGTTTTGGAGGTTGTAATACGGCTGTGGTTTTTGAGAAAGTGAAATAATATGGAAAATCAGGAAACTAAATTTATTATTTACGACAATCCCAATGGTAAAGTTAGGGTAGATGTTATTGTGCAAGACGAAAATCTTTGGCTTACCCAAAAAGCTATGGGAGAGTTGTTTGATGTTGTAAAATCTACAATTAGCGAACATATTACAAATATATTCGAATCAAATGAACTGGAAAGAGAAGCAACTGTTCGGAATTTCCGAACAGTTCAAAAAGAAGGAGAAAGATTAGTAAATCGAGATTTAGAATATTACAATCTTGATGCTATTATTTCCGTAGGCTATCGTGTAAATTCTGCAAAAGCAACTCAATTTAGAATTTGGGCAACTCAAACCTTAAAAGAATTTATTATTAAAGGTTTTGTTTTAGACGATGAACGCTTAAAACAAGGGCAAACTATTTTTGGAAAAGACTATTTCAAAGAATTATTACGCAGGGTTCGTTCTATCCGCGCAAGCGAGCGTAGAATTTACCAACAAGTAAGTGATATTTTCGCCGAATGTAGTATTGATTATGATAAAAATTCCGAAATAACAAAGAATTTTTATGCTTTGGTTCAGAACAAATTTCATTTTGCTATCACAGGAAATACCGCTGCAGAAATAATTTACAATAATGCTGATAAAGCAAAAGATAATATGGGGCTTACAACTTGGAAAAATGCTCCAGATGGAAGAATTATAAAATCTGATGTAATTGTTGCTAAAAATTATTTACAAGAAAAAGAAATCACACAATTAGAAAGAACCGTTACTGGTTATTTTGATTACATTGAAGGCTTGATTGAAAGAGAAAATACTTTTACTATGGAACAATTAGCTATGAGTGTCAACAAATTTCTTTCATTTAACGAATATAAAATTTTAGAAGGAAAAGGGAAGATATCGAAAATTCAAGCCGATAAAAAAGCAATTACAGAATATGATGAGTTTAATAAAACTCAAAAAATTATTTCGGATTTTGATAAGGAAGTGAAAAAATTAGGAAAGAAATAATGACTCAAAAAACATACATACAATCCTATATCCAAATCGAAAACAACGAAA
The DNA here is from genome assembly GCF_003946915.1 of Flavobacterium ustbae. Taxonomy (GTDB): domain Bacteria; phylum Bacteroidota; class Bacteroidia; order Flavobacteriales; family Flavobacteriaceae; genus Flavobacterium; species Flavobacterium ustbae. The sequence continues at coordinate 625,724 of NZ_RPOC01000001.1, read as the reverse complement.
TTGTTCTCAACGGCGAATCTGTATTCAAAACGGAACCAACAAATTTCGGAGATTTTTCAAAACAAGCTTTACGTAATTTTGAAATCCAATATCCAAAGTTCTTCAAAATGGATGCTTTGAGCAAACTGGCTTTTTTGGGAGCAGAACTGCTTTTGAGTCCGATTGTAGAGGAAAATGCAGCAAATAATATCGCTTTGGTTTTGGCTAATAAATCGGCTAGTCTGGATACAGATGTCAAACATCAGGAATCTATTTCAGATCCTGAGAACTATTTTCCGAGTCCGGCGGTCTTTGTTTATACGCTGCCAAATATTTGTCTGGGCGAAATAAGTATTCGCCATCAGCTTAAAAGTGAGAATTCTTTTTTTATATTTGATGCTTTCAATACCGAATTTATGTTTAACTATTCGAACATATTGTTAAACACAAATAAAGCAGAAAAAGTCTTATGCGGTTGGACAGAACTTTTTAATGACAATTATAAAGCTTTTCTTTGCGTTATCGGAACCGAAGAAAATTCAAAATATAAAAACGAAACTATCAATACATTATACAATAAATAATCATGGAAGCATTAAAACAAGAATTAAAAAATAAAATCATCACCACTCTAAACCTTGAAGATATTGCTGTAGAAGATATCGCAGATAACGATGCTTTGTTTGGAGACGGTTTAGGTCTTGACTCGATTGATGCTCTGGAATTGATCGTGATTTTAGATAAAGACTACGGAATCAAATTGGTTGACCCGAAAGAAGGAAAAGCTATTTTCCAATCTATCGAAACTATGGCGGCGTACATTAACGCAAACAGAACAAAGTAATCACATAAATTTGTCAAAGATTGCTAATTAAAAAACTTAGCGACTCAGCGACTTTGCGAGATTAAATTTATAAGCTTTGTTATTCTTAGCTGTGAGAAATAGGCTCGCAAAGACGCGAAGACGCAAAGTTTAATCTAAAATCCGAAATCTAAAATGACAAAAGGTGTTGCCATAACCGGAATGGGAATTGTTTCTGCAATCGGAAATACGGTTGAAGAAAACTACATTTCGTTAATCGAAAATAAAATCGGTGTTGCTCCCATTCAGCATATTTCGACCGTTCATGAAAATGTGATTAAAGTCGGCGAAATCAAAAAAACGAATGAGCAGCTTATTGCAGAATTGCGTCTGGACGAAACCAATAATTTCTCCAGAACAGCAATGATCGGTACTTTGGCGGCCAAGCAAGCTGTTGAAAATGCTGGTATTTCTGCTATTAATGAATTCAGAACCGGACTTATTTCGGCTACAAGCGTGGGCGGAATGGACATGACTGAAAAACATTACTACGATTATTTCGAAAAACCGGAATTGGTAAAATACATTACGTGTCACGATGGTGGCGATGTTGCAGATAAAATTGCCGAAGAATTAGGTTTAAAAGGAATGGTAACCACAATTAGTACGGCTTGTTCGTCTGCGGCAAATTCTATTATGTTGGGCGCAAGATTAATCAAAACCGGAAAACTAGATCGCGTAATTGTAGGCGGAGCAGATGCTTTGGCAAAATTTACTATCAACGGATTTAAGACTTTGATGATTTTGTCCGACGATTATAACAAACCGTTTGACAACGAAAGAAAAGGATTAAATCTTGGTGAAGCGGCAGCGTATCTTATTTTAGAATCGGATGAAATTGTGGCGAAACAAAACAAAAAAGTGCTGGCAAGAGTTTCTGGTTACGGAAATGCAAACGATGCGTATCACCAAACTGCCTCTTCAGAAAATGGAGACGGTGCATTTTTGGCAATGAAAAAAGCGTTTGAAGTTTCGGGTTTACAACCTTCCCAAATTGATTACATCAACGTACACGGAACGGCAACGCCAAACAACGACTTGTCTGAGGGACGCGCTTTGAAGCGAATTTACGAAGACGAAAATGTGCCTGATTTTAGCTCTACAAAACCTTTTACAGGACATACTTTGGCTGCCGCGGCGGCGATTGAAGCTGTTTACAGCGTTTTGGCGATTCAAAATAATGTGGTTTATCCGAATTTGAATTTTGAAGTTCCGATGGAAGAATTCGATCTGAAACCACAGACATCTTTAAAAAATAAAACTATCGAACACGTTCTTTCCAATTCGTTCGGATTTGGAGGAAATTGTTCAACCCTTATATTTTCTAAAAGCTAATGACAAAAAAAACATATATAAATGGAGTAGGCTGTATTTCGACTCAAAAAACATTTGATACTGTTTTTTTGGAAGAAGCTGTTGTCAATCATGAAGAAAATGTACTGGCGATTGTTCCGCCAGTTTACAAAGAATATATTTCTCCGGCAAACAGCCGAAGAATGGCAAAAGGGGTAAAAAACGGAATCGTAGCTTCGGCATTAGCCATGAAAGATGCGAACATAGAAAACGTTGACGCTATTATTACCGGAACTGGTTTAGGTTGTATCGAAGATTCTGAAAAATTCCTGAAAAGCATTTTAGATAATAATGAAGAGTTTCTAACTCCGACTTCTTTTATTCAATCGACTCATAATACAGTTGGCGCTCAGATTGCACTTTTACAGCAATGTAAAGGTTACAATTTTACTTACGTGAATGGCGCGGTTTCTTTTGAATCGGCTTTGATTGATGCCAAAATGCAGATTGAAGAGGATGAAGCTAATTCTATTTTAGTTGGTGGTGTTGATGAAAATGGCGAATATACTACTGCCCTTTTCAAACTAAACGGTCGAATTAAAAAAGACAATTCGGGCCCGTACGATGTTCTGACTTCTGATACAAGCGGAGCAGTTTACGGAGAAGGCGCTAGTTTTTTTGTTTTAGAAAACGAAAGAAAAGAAAATACGTATGCTGAACTTTTGGATATTTCGATTGTTAACACTTTAGAAAATAATGAAGTTGAAACAGCAATCCAATCTTTTTTAAAATCAAATAATTTAGACATTTCTGACATTGATGCCTTAGTTTTAGGTTTTGACGGAAATGCCGATTTCGAAAATTATTATGCAACTCTTGCTGAAAATACATTTGCTCAAACTCCTGTTTTGTATTACAAACATTTAAGTGGCGAATATGATACGGCTTCGGCTTTTGCGCTTTGGGTGGCATCCAAAATTATTAAAACGCAAGAAGTTCCTGAAGTTGTAAAAGTAAATTCGGTTACCAAACCAGCTTATAAAACCATTTTATTATACAATCAATTAAACGGAAAAAACCATAGTTTTACGTTGCTTTCAAAATGATAACGCATAAAAACATATCACTGTTTTTTATCTTTTTATTGCTTTTATTGTTTCTTTTGAATCTTTATAATGCAATTCATTTTCTGTGGTTTGTGCTTATCATTTTAGCTTGGATTGGAATAAATGCTTTTGGTTCTGCCCGAATTTCTTCCAATTATCATGTAAAAGCTTTTTGTAATAATCCTTTAGAAAAAGAAAAAAAAATCGCGCTTACTTTTGATGACGGTCCAAGCGTTTATACGTTGCAAGTTTTGAAGGTTCTGAAAAAATACAATGCTAAAGCAACTTTCTTTTGCATCGGAAAAAATATCGAAACATATCCTGAAATTCTGCAAAAAGTGATTGACGAAGGACATTTAGGTGGAAATCATTCGTACTCGCATTCTAAATTTTTTGATTTTTATAATGCTAAAAAAATAACCCAAGAACTTCAGAAAACAGATGAACTTCTGGAGAAATTCACTTCCAAAAAAATCAACTTTTTTCGTCCGCCTTATGGAGTTACGACGCCTTCGATTCGAAGAGCTTTAAAGGTAACTGGACATAAAGTTATTGGATGGAATATTCGTTCGCTTGACGGAGGAACTACAGATGAAGAATTAATTTTGAATCGAATTAAAAAACGCGTTTCTCCCGGCGGAATTGTACTTTTGCACGATACGGGAGCTCACTCTGTTTGGGTATTGGAACAGTTTTTGCAATTTTTACAGCAAAATAATTATCAAGTCGTTTCGATTGAAGAACTTTTGAGTCTTAAAGCTTACGAAGATTGAACGCGAATGACACTGATTCGCTTTCGCGAAGACGCGGATAAAAACGGATTTTTTATTTACTTTAATTGAATAAAATAATCTGTGTAAATCCTTTTAATCTGTGGCAAAAACATTTTAAAGCATAATTCTAAAAAACATGAAAACTAAAATAGCACTACTCCTTCTTTTTATTTCCAGCAGTTTATTTGCTCAGGAACAAAAAATGTCTGCTGCAGAAATTGCTCAGTTTAAAGAAGATGTAAATGTGGTGGCAAAAAAAATCAAAACTTTAAGTACCGATTTTGTACAATACAAACATTTGGATTTTTTGTCAAAAGACATTGAAACTTCAGGAAAAATGATTTTTAAAGAACCTGCACTTTTGCAATGGCAATATAAAAAACCATACAATTACAGTATTACTTTCAAAAACGGAAAAATCCTGATTAACGACGAAGGAAAGAAAAGCGCTGTAGATATTGGAAACAGTAAGATATTTGCGAGAATCAATAAATTAATTGTGGGAAGCGTGAGCGGAAATATGTTTGACGACAAAGAATTTACTATTTCATATTTCAAATTAAAAGGTCAGAATCTGGCGAAATTTATTCCGAAAGATGCGACTTTGAAAAAATACATCAAACAAATTGAGCTGACTTTTGATAAAGAAGAAGCAACTGTTGTGCAGGTAAAACTTTTGGAATCTTCTGAAGATTATACCCGAATTGTACTTAAAAATAAAGTGATCAATGCAAAAATCGACGATTCAGTTTTTACTAATTAATTGCTTTTTAGCACTTTTTGTAATTTCTTGTGGCTCGGTCACAAAAAATTATACGCCCAAAAAATTAGACAAAACGTCTTATGCGGTTCCTTATTTTTCAGATTCAAAAACCGATTACGTTTATAAAACTAACATAACGGTTTACGGAAATAAATTGTCTGGAATTTTTATTGCAAAAAAAATAAGCGACACCACACATCGAGTTGTTTTTACAACCGAATTCGGAAATAAATTAATGGATTTTGAAATCTCGGAAAACGATTTTAAAATCAATTCGATTGTTTCAGAATTGGATCGTAAAATATTGATTAATACTTTAAAAGAAGATTTCAGATTGCTTTTAAAAAAGGAATATCAAATTCAAGAACAATTTGAAAATGAATCGACAGACATTTATAAATCGGCAGATGGAAAACGCGACAATTATATTTTTATTTCCAAAAAAGATCAAAAACTAGAAAAGATTGTTCATTCGTCTAAAACAAAAGAAAAATTTACGCTGTTTTTCAATTCAGAAAACAATATTTTTGCTGAGAAAATCGAAATAATTCATCAGAATATAAAGCTGAAAATCGAGCTAAATTATTTTAAATCAGAATAGAAAATTAAACTAACCATAAAATTAAATCAAACCAAAAATGAAAAAAATAGTCTTAATTGCCTTTGTATTATTAGCTGGAATCACTTCACAAGCTCAGGTAAGAGTTAGTCCTGGACTTCGAGGTGGTTTAAACGTATCGACATTAACAAATATTGATGATAACAGCTCTAAAACCGATTTTTATGTTGGTGGATTAGTAAATATTAGATTCAACAAATTTTTCTCCTTACAGCCAGAGGTAACCTATTCGAGACAGGGAGATGAGGGAAGAGAATATTTTGATAATGGCAGTTCTCGCCGTATCAATTACGAATTAAATTATTTAACGCTTGGCGCTGTGGCTAAATTTAACTTTCAAGGTAAAGGATTTCATGTTTTAGCAGGACCTTCTTTAGATGTAAAAGTTGGCGATAATTATATTAATTCTAATCCTGAAGGTTTTGACTTAGCGATAGTTGGAGGTGTTGGCTATACATTGCCAAACGGACTGACTTTTGAAGCCAGAATTAAACAAGGATTGGTTGATATTTATGGGTATGATAATTATTATAATGATGACTATTATTATAATGACGTAATCTTAAATCAGGTTTTTCAAATTGGTATCAGTTATACTTTTAAAATGAAATAATGTACAGGAAAAAAATAGTTTTTATTCTCTTTACTTTTTTTGCTCTTACCAATCTTCAGGCTCAGGTACAATTTAATCCGGGATTAAGAGGTGGTTTGTCTTTATCAACCATTTCAGAAATGCATGCCAATTACAGACCCGAATTTTATTTTGGAGGTTTCGGAGAGATCAATTTAACCAAGAGATATGCGCTTCAGCCTGAAATAACGTATGTAAGACAAGGATCAAATAATGTCGCAAGAAATTATTATGATCCTGCTACAGAAACAGAAAATGTGGTGCATCAGGATTTAAAACTCGATTATTTGTCTTTTTCTTTGATAAATAAATTTACGTTTGCGCAAAGTTTTCAGGTTTTGTTTGGACCAGCTTTAGATGTTCGTCTGAATGACAATTTGGTTCGCAGAAAAAATTATAATGATCTTGCTTTTAATGTAGGTTTGGGCTATCGCATGCCTTCCGGTCTTGCTTTTGATGTTCGCTTCAAAAAAGGTCTTTTGGATATTCTCGACAGCGATTATTACCACAACAATTCAAATGATCACTATCTTTTTGGTGATTACAATACAAATATTAATTTCCAAATTGGAATAAGCTACACCTTTAAAACAAAATAATATACATGAAAAAAATTATACTCTTTATTTTCTTATTTGGAATTTTTTCGGCTCAAGCGCAAGTGACTTTTAAACCGGGAATTCATGCCGGAGTAAATATTTCTAAATTAACAAACACAGATTTAAACAGTAAAGCAGATTTTTACATTGGAGCTTTTGGAGCTTTAAAACTTGGAAGAGTTTATACGTTACAACCAGAATTAACCTATTCAAGACAAGGTGGAAAAGGTACAGCAAATATGGGAACTACAAGCATATATAATCCAGAAACAAACTCATATACTACAGTCTATAATACTGGAACTGTAGATGCTTCTTTACAATATATTTCTGCAATAACAATTAATAAATTTAATTTTAATAAAAATATATACGCCTTGGTCGGGCCATTTTTTGATATACTAGTTTCTGATGACTTTAAAACAAATCCTAAAGGTTTGGAGGGAAATTTTTCAAAAGGAGAAGATATTGATTTAGGTATTGTTGCTGGTTTGGGTTATAGTTTCAATAATATTGCTATTGAAGCAAGAGTGAAAAAAGGAGTAACTGATGCCTACATTAATCGCTATGTGTATAGCGATAGTACAAATAATTTAGTATTTCAATTAGGTGCCGCATATACATTTGGAAAATAAAAAATTATGGTTTTAAAAGACTTTTACAAAGTGCTTTCTGAAGAGAAAACAGGAGATGCTAAATATAATATTCGTATATTAGTTAATGCCAATCATGAGGTTTTTAAAGGTCATTTTCCTGGAAATCCTATTATGCCAGGCGTTTGCATGATTCAGATTATTAAAGAACTAACGGAATCTATTATCAAAAGTCCGTTGGTGATTCAGTCTTTGACAAATGTAAAATTCATGGCATTGATCAATCCTGAGGTTAATCCGGAGCTTCTTTTAGAACTTGACATTACAAACACAGAAGATGATTTGGTAAAGGTGAAAAACACCACATATTTTAACGAAACCACTGCTTTGAAATTAAGCAACGTGTATAAAAAATTATAATTATGAAATTACTAGTATCATTACTTCTTTGGATCGGTTTTGCTAATACTCCAGATTTGGCAGCGATTCGAAAAATGTATCCTGATGTGGCAAAATCAGAATCAAACGCAAAAGAATTTACCGAAAAACTATCTGGAATTGGCAACAATGAAGATAAAATTTTAGTGGCTTACAAGGCCGCATCAATTTTAGTTGATTCTAAGTTTGAAAAAAAATTAGGCGAAAAAATTGAACGTTTTAAGGAAGGAGCAAAACTGCTTGAAGCCACTATTAAAAGCGATCCGAGTAATATCGAAATGAGAATGATCAGATTGAGTATTCAAGAAGATGTTCCTGGAATTACGGGTTATAAAAAAAATATTAAAGAAGATAAAAAATTCATCACTACTTACTATAAAGCGCAAAGTGGTGCATTGAAAGATTATCTAAAAGAATTTGTTTTACAATCCAAAAGCTTCTCTGAAAAAGAGAAACAGTTTGTTAAGTAAGCTGACGAAAAATTCCAAATGAAACCAATTTTATCAAGGCAAGAACTGCTGCATTCCATTTCGTTCTGCGTAATTGTACCAACTTACAATAACCAGAAAACATTGAAAAGAGTGTTGGATTCTATATTAGATTTTACTTCTAATATTATTATTGTTAACGACGGTTCTACAGATGAAACTGCTGAGATCTTAAAGCAATATTCGCAACTTACCCAAATTCATCATCCTAAAAATATTGGAAAAGGAAGAGCGTTGCGCAATGGTTTTAGAAAAGCGATTGAAAAAAACTTTGAATACGCTATTACCATAGATTCTGACGGACAGCATTTTGCGTCGGATATTCCTGTTTTTCTAGAAGAAATCTACAACGAACCCAATTCGCTTTTGATTGGAAGCCGTAATATGACTCAGGAAAGTGTGCCGAAGAAAAGCAGTTTTGGAAACAAATTTTCTAATTTTTGGTTCAAGTTTGAAACCGGAATAAAGCTGGACGACACCCAATCTGGATTTAGATTATATCCGCTTCGATTGCTTCCAAAACGTTTTTACACCAATAAATTTGAATTTGAAATCGAAGTTATTGTACGCGCTGCCTGGAAAGGAGTTACAGTAAAAAATATTCCTATTCAAGTTTTGTACGATCCTACTGAAAGAGTTTCGCATTTTAGACCGTTTCAGGATTTTACCCGAATCAGTATTTTAAATACTGTTTTGGTAATCAATGCTTTGCTATACATAAAACCTCGCGATTTTTTTAGAAGAGCAAAAAAAAAAGGGTTTAAAAAATTCTTTCTAGAAGATATTTTAGAAAGTAAAGATTCTAACTTTAAAAAATCTGCCGCAATCGCTTTAGGTATTTTTATCGGACTTTCGCCTTTTTGGGGATTTCAAACCGTGTTGCTTTTTACCTTTGCGGCCTTGTTCAGACTCAACAAAGTCATTGCATATCTGACCTCAAACGTAAGTTTTCCGCCTTTTATTCCGTTTATTATTTATGCTTCGCTTCAAGTAGGAAGTATTTTTGTAACCAGCAGCACACCACTAGTTTTAGATAGTTCCATTACACTCGATGATATTCAAAAAAATGCAACGCAATATATAGTCGGAAGTCTTATTTTAGCATCCGTTTCGGCACTGACAGTTGGTTTAGTAAGTTATTTGCTTTTAACGGCTTTCAGTTCCAAAAAATAAAATAGTTTTGCCACAGATTTAAATCTGCCACGAATTCACGAATTAATAAAATTTAATTTAAAATAATTCGTGAATTCGTGGCTAACAAAATTTTAAATATGCATCAATATTTCTACGCCATTCATTTGTTTGTAAATCGAAGAAAATCTCTTTCGGTACTGCTGGCTATTTTGATGCTTTTGGTTTTTGGCTTTTTTGCTTCCAGATTGAAATTTGAAGAAGACATTACCAAACTTATCCCAACAAACGACAAAACCGACGTTACGGCCAAAGTGCTCAAACAATTAAACTTTGCCGATAAAACCACCGTAATTTTTAGTTTGGATAAAAATGGTTCTGCTGAAGATTTGAAAGAAATGGCAACCGTATTTTCAGACAGTGTTTCTAAATCTTGCAAACCATATATCACAGGAATTCAAGGAAAAATTGACGAAGAAAATATTCAGGAAACTATCGATTTTGTTTACAATAATCTCCCTCTTTTTCTAGATGATAAAGATTATGCTTCAATCGAAAAGAGACTCCAAAAAGACAGTATTGCAACAACCGTTCAAGGAAATTACAAATCGATAATTTCTCCTTCCGGATTTGTTACCAAAGATTTTATTCTTCAAGATCCGTTTGGGATTTCGTTTATTGCTTTAAAAAAATTACAGCAATTAAATATTGGTGAAGATTTCACACTCGAAAATGGTTTTGTAATGACGAAAGATAAAAAGAAATTGTTGCTTTTTATTACTTCGAATATTCCATCAAGCGAAACGGAAAAAAATACCCTTTTTGCCGAAAAGCTAAAATCTATTCAAGAAAATCTAAATCAGCAATTTAAAGGAAAAACCTCGATCAGTTATTTTGGCTCGGCCTTAATTGCTGTTGCAAATGCCAACCAGATTAAGAGCGACATTATTTTGACGACATCAATCGCGATGTTTACCTTAATGCTGATCTTGATTTTATTTTATCGAAAAGTTTTAATTCCGCTAATTATTTTTCTCCCAACGGTTTTTGGAGGATTGTTTGCGGTTGCATTTTTATATTTTGTGAGAGAACAGATTTCGGCAATTTCATTAGGAATTGGTTCTATTCTTCTCGGAATCACGATCGATTATTCGATTCATATTCTCACACACTACAAACACAACAGCGATGTAAAAACTTTGTACAAAGACATTACGATGCCCGTAATTATGAGCAGTTCTACTACTGCCGTTGCCTTTTTATGTCTGCTTTTTGTAAAATCGGATGCGCTTAATGACCTCGGAATTTTTGCCGCCGTAATCGTAATGGCTTCGGCAATTTTCTCGCTTTTGATTATTCCGCATTTATATAAACCAAAAGAAAATCCGGCAGAGCACAAGAAAAATGTGATCGATAAAATGGCACATTTCTCTTTTCACAACAATAAATTCTTAATCGGTTTTTGCTTCATTATTACCATCATTTGCTGTTTTACTTATAATGATGTTGGTTTTAATAACGATTTATCACAGCTAAATTTTATTCCAAAAGAAATAAAAGCGGCCGAAAAACAACTGGAAGAAAGTACGAGTCTAACTTCCAAAACTATTTATGTAGCTTCTTACGGAAAAACGATGGAAGAAGCTTTGCAGCATAATAGCCGCCTTTTCGAAAATTTAAATCAAGAAAAAGAACAACATAAAATTTTAAATTTCAGTTCTGTTGGAGGAATTGTGCTTTCGCAAAAAGAACAGCTTCAGAAAATCGAAAAATGGAATTCTTTCTGGACTGCACAAAAAAAACAATTCGTACAATCAGAATTAATTGCCGAAGGTTCTAAACTAGGCTTTAAGCCAACAACTTACAATTTGTTTTTTGATCATTTAGATTCTGATTTCAAACCAATTTCTGCTAAAGATTATCTGCAAATAAAAGCACTTCAGCTACAAGAATTTATAACCGAAAAAAATGGTTTTTACACCATTTCGACTTTAGTAAAAGTAGCGCCAGAACAACGTGATGCTTTTGTAAAATCGGCTTCGGCAAAAGAAAACATCATTGCTATTGACCGCCAGCAAATGAACGAAACGTTTTTTAGCACTTTAAAAACCGATTTCAATACGCTGGTCAATTATTCTTTTGTTGCTGTAATTTTAATTCTGTTTTTCTTTTTCCGAAGAATCGAATTGGTTATTGTCAGCCTAATTCCGATTGCTTTAACGGGAATTGTAACTGCGGGAATTATGGGACTTTTTGGCATTCAGATGAATATTTTCAGTATGATTGTCTGCACGCTGATTTTTGGTCACGGTGTCGATTTTAGCATTTTCATGACCAGCGCGCTGCAAAAAGAATACAGTAACGGAGTAAACGAAATTGCGATTTACAGAACCTCAATTATTCTGGCCGTAATCACGACAATTTTAGGAATCGGTGCCATGATTTTTGCCAAACATCCTGCGCTGACTTCTATTTCATTGGTTTCGTTAATCGGGGTTTTTGCGGCGCTCATTATTACCTTTATTTTCTATCCGATTCTGTTTAAAGTCTTTTTATCGAATCGACCGAAAAAAGGAAATCCGCCTTTTCAATTGCGAACTTTTATTCACGGTGTCATTTCATTTGCGTATTATGGTATGGGCGGCATTGTCATGTCAATTTTCAGTTTTACCATTATGCCGATTTTACCTTTTAGTAAAAAAGCAAAAATGAAAGCTTTCCGATATGTGATTTCAAAATTTATGAAATCAGTATTGTATTCCAATCCGTTTATTCGCAAAAAAGTCGTTAATCATTTCAATGAAAATTTCGAAAAACCAGCCGTTATAATTGCCAATCATTCCTCATTCCTAGACATTTTAGCTATCGGAATGCTGAGTCCGAAAATTATTTTTTTGGTAAGCGATTGGGTTTACAACTCACCTATTTTTGGTGGTGTAGTAAGAAAAGCAGGTTTTTATCCCGTTTCTGAAGGTCTCGAAGGCGGTGTAGAACATTTACGCAAAAAAATAAATCAAGGCTATTCTTTAATGGTTTTTCCAGAAGGAACGCGATCTGAAAATAATGTTGTAAAACGATTCCACAAAGGCGCTTTTTTCCTTGCCGAAGAATTTAAAATCGACATTGTTCCTGTAGTTATTCACGGCGCTTCAGAATTGATTCCGAAAGGTGATTTTGTCATTCATCACGGAAAACTTACCGTTACGATTTTACAAAGAATCACTCCTGAAAATCTTTCTTTTGGAACAAATTACACCGAAAGAACCAAACAGATCAGCACTTTCTTTAAAGGAGAATATAGAAAAATTCGTCAAGAATTGGAAGGTCCAGATTATTTCAAAACCATGCTTATTAACAGTTACGATTACAAGGAAATCGAAATTGGAAATAGTGTCAAAAAAGATGTAAAGCAAAATCTTGAAACCTATTATAATTTAAATAAACACATTCAGCCAAAAGCAAAAATTCTTCATTTAGGAAACGATTACGGGCAATTGGATGTTCTGCTTGCTTTGCAGGAACCACAGCGTAAAATAGTTTCTTTTATAAATGATGAAGAAAAACTGCTTGTTGCCAAAACCAATTATTTAGTTAAAAAGAGAAAAATAACCTATCACGAAAAATTAGAACCGGCTCTCGAAAATCATTATGATATTCTTTTAATTACTGACGAAAATTATACAGCCGAATTTGAAAAAGTGATCCCGAATGTTTCTTCCGTCATTTTGATTCATTGTTCGAATTTGAAAAATCAGTTTGAAAATTTAGGTTTTGAAACTGTTGTTGAAGAAAATGCTTTAATCATTTTAAAGAAAAAATAATGAAAAAACAGTACGATGTAGTCATAATTGGCAGCGGTTTGGGCGGATTGGTTTCTGCAGTAATTCTGGCAAAAGAAGGCTACAGCGTTTGTGTACTCGAAAAAAACAATCAGTATGGCGGAAATCTGCAGACTTTTGTAAGAGATAAAACCATTTTTGATACTGGAATTCATTATATCGGAGGTTTAGGCAAAGGCCAAAATCTTCATCAATATTTCAAATATATTGGCATAATGGATCATTTGAATCTGAAAAAATTAGATGAAAATGGTTTTGATATGATTTCCTTCGAAGACGACAAAACCGAATATCCGCATGCTCAGGGTTTTGAAAATTTCATCAAACAACTGACTGTTTCTTTTCCTGAAGAAAAAGAAAATCTGGAAAAGTATTGCCAGAAAATAAAAGAAGTCTGCAAAACTTTTCCGCTTTACAATTTAGAATCTCAAGGAAAATATGACGATGAAATTTTAACGCTTAACGCGAAAGAAACCATCGATTCTTTCACTCAAAATGAGAAATTAAAAGCTGTTTTGGCTGGGTCCAATTTTCTTTATGCGGGCATAGCCGAAAAATCGCCTTTTTATGTTCATGCGCTTGTCGTAAATTCGTATATCGAAAGTTCGTGGCGATGTATAAACGGTGGAAGTCAGATTACGAAACAGCTTCTGAAACAGCTAAAAAAATATGGTGGCGAATTCTTTAAGCATAAAGAAGTAACGCAATTTGAAGTCGAAAATCAAAAAGTGAATTCGGTTAAAATGAAAGAAGGAACGGAGGTTTCGGGTAACATTTTTATATCGAATATCGAACCCAAAACGACTTTGAAAATGGCGGGACAGGAAAACTTTAGAAAGCCGTTTTTCAATAGAATCCAAAATCTAGAAAGCGTACTTTCTGCTTTCAGTCTGTATATCGTTTTTAAACCCAAAACTTTCAAATACATCAATCATAATTATTACCATTTTAAAAGTGCCAATGATGTTTGGACCGCGCATGAATACGACGAAAACTCTTGGCCGAAAACTTTTATGGCTTCTATGAATCCGTCTAAAAATGACGAAGAATGGGCAGACGGAATGACGTTTTTGACCTACATGAAATACGATGACGTTAAAGCTTGGGAAAATACGTTTAACACGACTTTTGAAGAAAATGAAAGAGGCGAAAGTTACGACGAATTCAAAGCCAAAAAAGCGGCAAAGTTTTTAAACGAAATCGAGAAAAAATTTCCTGGCATACAAGATTGCATCCAATCGGTGCATACTTCTACTCCACTTTCGTACCGCGATTATATTGGCGGAGACGGCGGCAATATGTACGGATATGTTAAAGATTCTAATAATCCGATGAAAACTTTGATTCCGACCAAAACTAAGCTAGAAAATCTTTATCTTACAGGCCAAAGTATTAACATGCACGGTGTCTTAGGCGTTACAGTTGGAGCGGTCATAACTTGCTCAGAAATTGTAGGAAAAGAATATCTGCTGGAAAAAATCAAAAAAGCTTCTGAATAGTTTTATTATGAAAAACCGAATTATTTATCTTTTCCTTATCGGTTTTTTTAGCTTGATGACTTCCTGTGGCACATCAAAATCAAAACATCATAAACCAGATTTAACGGCTTTTAACAACACAAAACCTGTTGTTACAAAAGTTTCAGACAGTATTTTTGTCTCTGGAAAAAATTCGCTTTTAAAAAATAAACAAGGCCTTTGGGAATTATATACCGAAGGCGATCCTCTCGAAATTGGTTTAACAACTGGTGCTTTAACCGATTCGCTTTTGCAAAAGCAGCAGCGTATTTTTTTCTCTAAAATAACCGATTTTGTTCCGTCAAAATTCCAACAAAAATTACTTCGTCAATTTCTAAAATGGTTCAATCGTAAATTGTATCTGAATGTTCCTAACGAATACCAAACCGAAATTTACGGCGTTTCTCAATATACTTCGAACGAATTTGATCATATAGCACCTCAATATCAACGCAGTTTGTATTTGCATGCTGCACACGACATTGGACACGCATTGCAAGATTTAGCTTTGGTTGGCTGTTCTTCTTTTGCTGCTTGGAACGAAAAATCAGAAGACGGAAATTTAATCTTGGCGCGTAATTTTGATTTTTATGTGAATGATGCTTTCGCAGAAAATAAAATAGCCGCTTTTATAAAACCAAAAGAAGGATTTCCGTTTATGATGGTGACTTGGCCTGGAATGATTGGTGCCGTTTCTGGTATGAATCTCGAAGGTTTAACGGTTACTATAAATGCTTCAAAATCTAAAATTCCGCTTAGCGCGAAAACACCGATTTCGATTCTGACTCGGGAAATTTTACAGCACGCCAAAAATCTAGATGAAGCAATTGCTATTGCAAAAAAGAGAAAAGTATTTGTTTCTGAATCGATTATGGTTGGAAGTTCCAGCGATAACAAAGCGATTTTAATTGAAGTTTCTCCCAATAAAATGGATGTATATGATGTTCCAAATAGTGATCAACTAATTTGTTCGAACCATTTTCAAGGCGAAGCTTTCAAAGATGATAAAAGAAATCAAAAACAAATTGCCAACAGCCATTCGGAATATCGTTATGAAAGAATGCAGGAATTGCTATCTGAAAATCCAAAAGTAAATCCTGAAATTGCTTCGGAAATTCTTCGAAATAAAGATGGCTTAAAAAATGAAATTTTGGGTTTTGGCAACGAAAAAGCACTAAATCAGCTTTTGGCACATCACGGAATTATCTTTAAACCAAAAGAAAAATTAGTATGGGTTTCGGCAAATCCATTTCAGTTGGGCGAATTTGTTTGTTATGATTTAAATTCGATTTTTAATGAAAACCAAAATGAAACAAAGTCCTTTCAAGAAGAAAATTTGAATATTGCCAGAGATCCTTTCTTGGAAACAGTTGCTTTTCAGAATTTTAAAAAATTTAAAATTGAAGATCATAAATTAGATTCCATTCTAGAAAAGAAAGAAACTGTTTCTCCAGAATTTCTTCAGAACTATCAAGCACTAAACCCCGATTATTGGGTTGTATATTATAAGACAGGATTGTACTTTTACCAAAAAAAGGAATTTCTTCAGGCAAAACTAAATTTTGAAAAGGCTTTAAGTCATGAAATCACTACAGTTCCTCAAAAAGAAGCAATTGAAAAATATTTAAAAAAAATCAAAAGAAAATTAAAATGATTCCAGCAATAGAAAAAGATTCTTTAGAAGAAATTAAAATTTTTCAAGAAAAAAAACTAGCCGAACTTTTAGCTTACATCAGTGAGAATTCTCCTTTTTACAAAAGACTTTTTGCCGGACAAAATATCGATATTTCAAAAATAAAAACACTCGAAGATTTACAGCATCTTCCGGTTACAACCAAAGAAGATTTACAGCAATATAATGATGATTTTTTATGTGTTCCACAGCATAAAATTATCGATTACGCTTCGACTTCGGGAACTTTAGGAGATCCTGTAACTTTTGGTTTAACCGATTCTGATTTGGATCGTTTGGCATATAATGAAGCTATTTCGTTTGCCTGTGCCGGAATTGCAGAAGGCGATGTGGTGCAATTAATGACCACAATCGATCGAAAATTTATGGCTGGTTTAGCTTATTTTCTAGGCTTGCGAAAACTGAAAGTCGGCGTTATAAGAGTGGGTGCGGGAATTCCAGAAATGCAATGGGATTCTATTTTAAAATACAATCCGAGTTATTTAATTACGGTTCCTTCTTTCCTTTTAAAATTAATTGAATACGCCGAAATTCACGGAATCGATTATAACAATTCGAGCATAAAAGGCGCAATTTGTATTGGAGAATCTTTACGAGAACAAGATTTTTCGATGAATATTCTATCGAAAAAAATCACTGATAAATGGAATATTAAGCTGTTTTCGACTTACGCTTCGACTGAAATGAGTACGGCTTTTACCGAATGTGAACATGGAAAAGGCGGACATCATCATCCAGAATTAATTATTGTAGAAGTTTTGGACGAAAATAATATGCCTGTTCAAAACGGCGAAACGGGCGAACTGGCTTTTACTACTTTAGGAATTGAAGCAATGCCTTTATTGCGTTTTAAAACTGGAGATATTGTCCAGTTTCATGACCAGCCTTGTGAATGTGGACGAAATACGTTGCGTGTTGGCCCGGTTGTGGGACGTAAAAAACAAATGATTAAATATAAAGGAACAACATTGTATCCGCCAGCGATGAACGACGTTTTGAGTAGTTTCGACAATATCGAAAATCACTTAATTGAAATCTCAACCAACGATTTAGGTACCGACGAAATCCTGATCAAAATTGCGGTAAAAAATCAATCCCCAGAATTTCTTCAGGAAATAAAAGATCACTTTAGAGCCAAATTGAGGGTAACGCCAAAAATAGAATTTGTTCCAAAAGAAATTCTAAATCCTATCGTTTTTAACCCAATGAGTAGGAAACCAATTCGCTTTTTTGATTACCGCTAGACTATTTTTAAACCATATAAGTGATATAAGTTCATTTTAAAAACTTTGAGCTTAAAAATGTGGCACCTTTAAATTTGTTAAACACCTTTTTAGACTTATATGTACTCAAAAACAGCATTGCTATTTAAATGAACTTATATAACTTATATGGTTTATTTTTAGCAATTTACCCTGACTTTGAATGTTTTGCTGTCAATTGAACTAAATGTTGTAATTTTGCAAAAAATATAGATGATGGTTAAGATTGGCAATATAGAACTACCCGAATTTCCTTTATTACTTGCTCCGATGGAAGATGTGAGTGATCCGCCGTTTCGCAGATTATGCAAAACGCACGGCGCCGACATGATGTACTCTGAGTTTATTTCTTCTGAAGGATTGATTCGTGATGCAATAAAAAGCCGCATGAAGCTGGATATTTTTGATTACGAACGTCCTGTCGGAATTCAGATTTTTGGTGGTGATGAAGAAGCAATGGAGATGTCGTCTAAAATTGTTTCTACTGTAAAACCCGATTTAGTAGACATCAATTTTGGATGTCCAGTAAAAAAAGTAGTCTGCAGAGGTGCTGGTGCGGGAGTTTTAAAAGATGTTGATTTAATGGTTCGTTTGACAAAAGCAGTTATCAAAGGAACTGATTTACCTGTTACGGTAAAAACACGCTTAGGTTGGGATGATAACTCAATTAACATTGATGAAGTGGCTGAAAGGCTTCAAGATATTGGTGTTCAAGCTTTAACTATTCACGCCAGAACCCGTGCGCAAATGTACAAAGGTCATTCTGACTGGTCGCATATTGCGCGTGTAAAAAACAATCCAAGAATTACAATGCCAATTTTCGGAAACGGCGATATCGACAGTCCAGAAAAAGCATTAAAATATAAAAACGAATACGGAATTGACGGAATCATGATTGGTCGTGCCGCGATTGGTTATCCGTGGATTTTCAATGAAATCAAACATTTCTTTAAAACAGGAGAGCACTTACCTGCTCCAACGGTTATTGATCGTGTTGAAGCTGCTAGAAATCATTTGCAATGGTCAATGGATTGGAAAGGCGAACGTTTAGGAATTGTAGAAATGCGTCGTCATTACACCAATTATTTCAAAGGAATTCATTCGTTTAAAGAATTCAAACAAAAACTAGTTACTACTGACGCTCCTGAAGATTTATTTGCAATCATGAAAGAAATTGAACAGGTTTATGCGGGGTATGAGTTTGTTTAAAAAACATATTTAATTTACAATCAAAGTGTTTTCGTTTAGTTTGTCATTTCGACGAAGGAGAAATCTCCGCAAGTAGCTCGATAACGAAAGTCTTATCTTTGTGGAGCTTCTCACGAAGATTTCTCCTTCGTCGAAATGACAAAAAAGCGCAAACTAACGTTGAAATATGCGAATATAAGAAAGACCTTCAAAATTTGAAGGTCTTTGTTTTTCATAAGTATTTACAAATTATCCATTTGTTTAATAGATTCTAGAAGTCTTTTTCTATTAGCATTGGTTGATAACAAATATTCTGTTTCTTTTATTAAACCTGAACCCTCTTCCACTTTCCTCTTTTATAAAAGAAAATCCCAGCTAAAGTAATAGCCGTTTCAGCAACCGGAATAGCAATAAAAACTCCCGTTGGTCCCATATTAAAATGTTTTGCCAAAACAAAAGCTAGCGGAATCTGGAATAACCAGAAACCAAAGAAATTAATTCCGGTTGGTGTCCAAGTATCTCCTGCTCCGTTGAAAGTGTTTATCAGCACCATTCCTATTCCGTAGAAAATAAAACCAATGCTCATAATTTGCAGAGCCTCAATTGCAACGGTTTTTACCTGATTGTCATTCGTGAAAAACGAAATAATATATTGTCCAAAAGCCAAAGTAATAACCATAATGGATGCCATGAAAATGACATTGTATCTCGCAGTAGTATAAACCGATTTTTCGGCACGATCGATTTGTTTCGCTCCTAAATTCTGTCCAACCAAAGTCGCTGCCGCATTGCTCAATCCCCAAGCTGGAAGAATGAAAAACATCATAATTCGCAACGCCGTCTGATAACCTGCTGAGCCGTGATCTCCACCTGTTGTTGCTACTAATTGTGCTAAGAAAATCCAGCTGCAAGATGCAATTACAAATTGTAAAATTCCGGGCGCAGCTATTTTGACCAAAGCTTTTATTTGCGAAAAGTCTGGAGCAAAATATGGAATTTTTATTTTTAAAATTCCGTTTCCAAAAAACAAATGATAAACTTGGTACAAAACACCAATGCTTCTTCCGAAAGTGGTTGCCAAAGCGGCTCCAACTAATCCGAAAGCTGGAATTGGTCCAAAACCATTAATCAAGATTGGACATAAAATGATATTGCAGATGTTAGCAATCCAAAGGCTTTTCATCGCGATTGCTGCGTTTCCAGCTCCACGGAAAATTCCATTTATAAGGAACAAAAGCATAATACATAAACTCGATCCGATCATAATTTGAGTAAATCGGTAACCGTGTTCAGCTGATCCTATTGACGAACCCATTAAAATCAAAATATCTTTTGCATAGATAATTCCGAAAATGCTTAAAACACTATTAACAGCAAAAGCTATAATAATAGCCTGCATTCCGGCTTTTGCAGCTGCGATTGGATCTTTCTCTCCAATACGTCTTGCCACGACTGCCGTTGCCGCCATACTCATTCCGATTGCGAGAGAATAAATTACAGTCAACACCGATTCGGTCAATCCAACGGTTTGAATAGCAAAACTACTATGCTCCAAATGTCCAACAAAGTATAAATCGACTAGAGCAAAAACCGATTCCATCATCATTTCTAAAACCATCGGAATGGCCAATAGAATTACAGCTTTCTTTATACTTCCCGAAGTATAATCAAAAGATTCGTCGCCTTTTAGAGCT
The DNA here is from genome assembly GCF_003946915.1 of Flavobacterium ustbae. Lineage (GTDB taxonomy): Bacteria > Bacteroidota > Bacteroidia > Flavobacteriales > Flavobacteriaceae > Flavobacterium > Flavobacterium ustbae. Next base: position 605,256 of record NZ_RPOC01000001.1, on the reverse strand, counting down.
TGTTTTAAAGTAGTAAAAAATTTAGAAAAGAAGCTTTTCTTTATAGTTGTTTCTGTCATGATATTTTAGGATAAATGAAAAAATTGATCCAGATGTTTTTTATCTGAACTAAAAAAGTAAACGTAAGTATCCTAATTATTCTAAAAAAATAAAATAGGATTAGGCAGAAACAATCATATGCTGTAGTTTTTAATGCAGTAAATATAATTAATATTTATTAAGAAATATTAATCAAGCAGTTTTTTGCTTACTCGGCTGCTGGCAATTAGCGACGCAACAAAACCTAAAGAAATAATAGTTGTCATTACAATTAAAACATTTTCTACTGTAAAAACAACGGGATAAGCCAAAGTTGGCGTAATCATTATAAGCTCAAATTTCTGCTGTAATATCACGAGGATGATTCCCAAAACAAGTCCGATTAAGCCACCGAAGACGCTTAATAAAGTTCCTTGAAGCAAAAATATTTTTCTAAGATCTGTGATATCTGTTCCTAAATTGAATAGCGTTTTTAGATTTCCTTTCTTTTCTAAAATCATCATAATCAAGGCGCCGATCAAATTAAAAAGAGCTACAATAATCACTAATGTAAAAATCAGGTAAACGGCAATATTTTCGGTATTAAGCATTTTATACAAAGACTCATTCAGCTGTGCTCTGTTTTTTAAAGTAATTTTATTTTTAAAAATAGAATTAAGCTGTGCCTTTATTGCTCCTTCATCTGCATTTTCTTTTAATTTAAATTCAATTCCCGAGATTTGATTGGGTTTGTACATTAATAATTCTTGCACTAAACCTAAATCTGCAAATACATATTTTGAATCTAAATCTTCGCTGATAGAATAAATCCCAACTGGCAGAACATCTGTTTTATTGAAAGCTTCTTCAGGATTTTCGATTGCTCCTTTTCCGGGTTTAGGTGCAAAAACCTGCAGAGGATTTTCAAAATCAAGAATTCCCATCGAGAAATTTTGAGCTAAACCGTAGCCAATTACAACCTGAAAACTATCTGGTTTGAGCCATTGCCCATTAAAGAGTTTTTTCTTGATATCGTTAACAACCGGATAAAGGCTGTCAACACCTTTCAAATACGTGACTTGCTGTTTGTCTTTAAATAAAAATAAAACACGTTCTTCTATTATTGTGGTATAAGAAGCAACGCCATCTATTTTTTTTATTTGAGCTTGCTGCTCTGGAGTGATTAAAAATGATTTTCCGTATGTACTAGTCAATTTTAAATCTGGGTCAATTTCATTTGTGAACGAAAGACTGAAAACTTTCAATCCGCTGAAAACAGACAAAACAACAAACAAAGCCATTGTGCCAACAATGATTCCCATGCTGGCAATGCGGTTGATAATATTGATAGCATTATTTTTACTGCTGCTAAAAATATATCGTTTGGCTATGTATAAAGGAAAATTCAAATTACGATTTTCTTCTTTTTTCTAAAAGATCACGGTTTTCAATTGGGTTTTCTTTTCCTGCAAGGGCATTATCGATTTTTTCTATATAATCTAAAGAGTCATCAATAAAGAAAACTAAATTTGGAACGCGACGTAATTGTAAACGTACTCTTTGAGATAAATCGTGTTTAATTAAAGTTGTATTTGATTTTATTCCTTCCAATGTTTCTTTTGCTTTTTCTTGCGGAAAAATGCTTAAATACACTGTAGCTACAGATAAATCTGAAGTCACACTTACTTTGGATACCGAAATTACTAGATTTGTAACTCCATTTTTTCTCACTTCACCCTGCAAAATGTCAACCAGATCTTTCTGAATAACTCCCCCTATTTTTTTCTGTCTATTTGTTTCCATACTGCAAAAATACTACTTTTTAAATTCAATGAAATGTAATTTCAAATCAACTTTCAATGTCAATTTACATTTTACTGCTTAAAAATTGAAATTAAAACCTCTTTTATACTTTCATTTTAAAAAATAACTATCTAAAATACGTTTTCTTTCTAAATTTTCTCGTGACAAAAATCATCTTTTAACTTTCAAATAATATTCAAATTTGATGTAAATCTAACACTATCAAATTATGAAAAAGAGAGAACCAATTAGCCACATTATGACAAAAAGCGTCATAACCATTAATCAAAATGACGATTTAAAAAATGTAGTACATAAATTAAAATCCAATTCTATACGACATCTTCCTGTTGTAAATGGAAAAGAAGTTGTGGGAATTATTAGCCGAACCGATATTAACCGACTGACATTTGGAGCACTATTTGACGGACAAGATGGTGCAGACGAAGCTGTATTGGAAATGCTTACTATTCCGCAAGTTATGACTTGTAAACCTAAAACAGTTTCTTCAGAACTTATTATTAGAGATTTAGCAGAAATTTTTGTGAAAGAAGAATTTCACGCAGTTCCAGTTGTAGACAAAGGAGAATTGAAAGGAATTGTTACAACTACAGATGTTCTGAAATATTTCTTAGAAGAAAATTATTAAGATAAAAAAAGGGAGCAATTAAGCTCCCTTTCTATTTTATCTGCTTTGCAGCCATCCCTCCGGATTATTATTTGACGTATTTTGAAGAATTAAGAATTTGATGATTGTTTTTCCTGTATCACCACTTGTTCTTACTCTACCTATACTTTGTTTAATCGATACTTTATCTCCCTGACTTACAGAAACCGAACTCAAGTTTTGGTAAACCGTAAAGTAATCTCCATGCTGAATTACCACTGCTTTATTTACTGGCGACAAAACAATTACTTTAGAAACTTCTCCAGCAAATACTGCTCTTGCATTTGCACCATCCTCAGTAGTAATCTCTACACCTGAATTATGTACTGTAATTGAAGGATGCAGCGGGTGTGGCTGATCTCCATATCCTAGTGAAATAAAACCTTTTTCGACCGGCCAAGGCAGTCTTCCTCTGTTGGCTTTAAAATCGGCTGCTAAAACTTTGTCTTCTGGAGTTAAAGCAATTTTAGAAGAAGAGACTGGCGCTTTTGTTTCGCTTCCTGGATTTGCTTTTGCTCTTTCCGCTGCTGCTTTTCTATTCGCTTCTGCAATGGCTTCACGAATTAAGCGGTCAATCTGTCTGTCAATTCTTTTAGATTCGCTTTGTTTGGATCGAATATCTTTAACAATTTTGTTTTTATCTTTTTTAAGAGCATTTACTAATTTCTGCTGTTCTTTTTTCTCAGCTTCTAGAGTAACTTTTTCTTTTTGATTTTCAACTATAATCTTCTTTTTTACTTGTCGCTGACTATCCAATTTTGCATTAAAATCTACTAACTGAGCCGTTTTTGATTGAATTTCTAAACCTTGATTTTTTCTAAAAGCGGTGTATTGTTTCAAATATTGCGCTCTTTTATAAGCCTGAAGAAAACTTTCAGAAGACAAAATAAACATGGCACGACTTTGTTCAGAACGGCTTTTATATGATTTAAGAATCATTTCGGCATAATCTTCTTTCAGAACTTTTAATTCTTTTTTAAGTTTATTTACCTGAACTTGATTAATATACATGTCATTGCTAAGCAGTCTTTCTTGTTTTGCAGTAGTATTAATTAATTTCTCTTTCAGCTTGATTTTGTTGGCTTGAATCAAATATTCGTTTACAGCAGATTTCTCTTTTTTACGAACAGATTGAAGCATTTTTTCATTGTCTCTGATTTCCTGCTGAATCTGTGCTTTACGCTGCTCCAGTTTTTCTTGCTGCGAATCTTGCGCCCATACAAAACTAGTGGCACATATTAAAATTAGGCTTAGGAGAAATTTTGGCATGTTTATATTTTCTTTTTGCAAAATTACTTAATTAAAACTTGTTTATATCCGCTTGGGACACTATAAGGAAAAGAAAGTTCTTCGTTGAATGAAATATTATTATAATTCAAATTAATGCTAGTTTTTCCTTTTGGCTGAACTGCATTGATTTCAATACTAGTCGGAAGCGTTCCTTGATCAAAAACTTTGCTGTCTGAATAGGCAATTTGTAATGTTCTGTTTTCTGAAGGCTGTGAAATCTCTTCTTTTTGAATTAAATATTTCTCTCCATCTAAGAAAAAGGTTTTCTTCAAATTGGCATCTTTTTCTTCGTCTAATCTAAATAGATTGTCGACAATAGTCTGCGTATATTTTCCCTTTCTTAAATCATCAAAAGCTTCTCCAACTAATAAATTTTGAACCTTTGTATAATCTAAATCTGTACCCAGCCATTTGCTTAAACTCGTAAAATCTCCATCGTAATAAGTACTGTTTATTTTTTCGTAATAACTAACTTTTGATGGAGTTATTAAAGCTTTGGCCATTGTAATTCCTAAGAAACGCACACTTATTAAAATCTGTTTGTCTTTTTCAATTCTAATTTCTGCTGTCACATTTTGGCTTTGCTTTTCATCGACATATTTTGCACCTGCTTTTATGTAAAGTGTCGAAAAATCTAACTTATTATCATAATGTTTTTCGATTACTTTTTTGTCTTCTTTTGGCGCTACAGTCTGGCTTGTATTTCCTTGCACCGCTACTGCTTTCGATTTACATGAAATTACTGCAATAGACAATACTAGTATTGATATATATTTTTTCATCTGAATTTTCTTTTTATTTTTTCTTCTTTAGTAATTCATTTGCCTTCAAAAAGTATTCCTCTTTTTTCTTTGCGTCTCCTAATCCATTATATGCTTCTCCTAATTGAATATTAAAATTTGATTCTAATTTTACGTCATCGACCACATAATCAAGACCCATCTCTAAGACGGTTTTTGCATTTTTAAATTGTTTTAGCTGATTGCTCCCTAAACCAGCATAGTAATAAAACTGTGCCTGACTCGGATAAACTTCAATCAGCATCATCGCTCTTTTGGTCATTGGCTCATATTGTTTTGCTTCAGAATAGGCTTCTAACAATAACATATTGGTCTCCAAATCAGTATCTGAATTTGCTTTTAAATCTTTTTCATAATATTTAATAGCGTTTTCAAATTGTCCTTTGCTATGATAAAATTTTCCTATTTCTTTGGCTACGTCTACATCTGGATCATTGTCGAAATACGAAATTGCTTTTTCTAAATCGGCAGAATACTGTGGATTTTTATTTACATAAATCAAAAATTCATTCAAAGTTCTGTGTTTGATTTTTGAATCGATTTTTGAACTTGCTAAAATCACGTTCATCGATTTGATGGCTTTATCAGCCTGATTGGCATCTAAATAGGTTTTAAACAAACTCACCTGACCCCATTCTGAATTTGGAATTTCTTTTGCCAATTGTTTGGCTACTTCCAATGATTTATCGTTTTCATTATTCTTAGAATACAAAAGAATAAGATTGAGATAATTCGATTCTTCTTTCGGATCTTTTTTAATCTGCTGAATCAAATTGTCTATTTCAGCATTTTGATATTTTCCTTGAGATAAAATCTGCTGTTTGTAAATTTCTCGATCAGATGATTTTCCAAACTTATCGTTCATTTCATTAATGGCAGTCAATGCCTTGTCATACTGATTGGTAATCATGTATAACGAAATGAGATCGTCTTTATATTCTTCGTCAAAAACAATTATTTTTTGAATAGTTTCTATCGCAAGCGGATAATTTTTGGTTTCGAAACTTACATCATAAATTCCGAGCCAAAACCATTTGTTTTTAGGATCCAATTGTGTGGCTTTTTCAAAGGCATCTTGCGCATTTTGAAATTGTTTAAGCGCCAGATAGTTCTTTCCTAATTCAAAATAAGCAACTGCATCATTGGGTTTCAGCTTTATGCATTTTTCCAATGATACAATAGCTTTATCATAATTTTCAATTCCTTTTTGTTTTAATGATTCATAAAAAGAATCTTGATATTCATCTGTTGCCATAGCAATATCTTCGGGTTCTGTTTGAGCAAAAACCGAAAATATGCTTCCAAAAAAAGCAAAAAATAAAATAGTTAAGATTCTCTTTTTCATTATTTAAAACAAACGAAACTTTAATATTTTTATTCTAAAACAGCATAATCACCAATACTGATACTTGTAAATTTACCATCGTAACTTACATGATTTCCAATCATGGCGTTATTAAGATCAGCATTTTTAATTTGAGAATGAGTCTGAATCAAACTATTTTTGATTGTACTGTTTGTTACCTGACATCCTTTTCCCAGAGATACATTTGGGCCAACAGTTGTATTTTTCAAAACAACATTTTCTCCAATATAACAAGGAGGAATGATGGTCGAATTTTCTAATGTTACGCCATAATCTACTAAATGTTCTCCATCATTATGCAAGAAACCTAACATTCTTGTGTTCGTTTCAACCGTAACATCTTTGTTACCACAATCCATCCATTCGTCAACACTTCCAGTTTTAAAAACTTTTCCGTTTGCCATCATGGCTTTAATTCCGTCGTTGATTTGGTATTCTCCTCCGTTCTGGATATTATTATCCAAAACATTCTGAAGTTCGTTTCTTAAAACACCAACTTCTTTAAAATAGTAAATTCCGATAACGGCTAAATCACTTACGAATTCTTTTGGTTTTTCAACCAATTCGATAATCTCGTTATTCTGATTTAGTTTTACCACACCAAAAGCTTCTGGCTGATCTACTTGTTTAACCCAAATAACAGCATCTGCAGCTGGATCTAATTCGAAATCGGCTCTAATCAATGTATCGGCATACGCAATTACAGCTGGTCCAGAAAGAGAATCTTTTGCGCACATAATCGCGTGTCCTGTTCCTAAAGGCTGATCTTGACGATAGATTGAAGCTTTTGCTCCTAATCCTTTAGCCAAATCTTCTAAGCTTGCTACAACATCATCTCCAAAAAAAGCTTCGTCTCCTAAAATAAAAGCAACTTCTTCAATTGGTTCTTTCAATATTTTGGCAATATCTTCCACTAAGCGGTGTACAATAGATTTTCCAGCAACGGGAATTAACGGTTTTGGAACGGTTAACGTATGAGGCCTCAATCTTGATCCGCGGCCTGCCATTGGCACAATTATTTTCATTCTTTATTTGATTTTATGGGAAGATTTAAAATCTTCATTGGGTTTGGTCTTTCTCATTTATTATTTTACTCCAGTGCTTCCAAAGCCACCTTCACCTCTTGATGTTTCAGAAAGTGTTTCAACTTCTATCCATTCCGCTCTTTCGTGTTTTGCGATAATTAGCTGCGCAATTCTTTCTCCATTTTCGATTATAAAATCGTCATTAGATAAATTTACTAAAATTACTCCAATTTCTCCTCTATAATCTGCATCAACAGTTCCTGGAGAATTTAAAACCGTTACGCCTTTTTTGGCTGCTAGACCGCTTCTTGGTCTTACCTGTGCTTCATAACCAATTGGCAACTCGATAAATAGTCCTGTTTTTACAATAGTTCTTTCTAAAGGTTTTAACGTAATTGGTTCTAAAATATTGGCACGCAAATCCATTCCTGCAGAGGCAATCGTTTCGTAATTTGGTAAATCGTGCTGTGATTTATTGATAATTTGAATTTTCATTTTTGAATATAATTTTTCTTAAAACGTCTTATTTTCTTTTCAGTATTCCTTTTATAGTATCTTTTTCAAAATGGTAAACGAGATACATAAAAGCTAAAAGCAACGGAATTCCAACATAATATTTTTCTCTAAATCCGTAGAATGAAATTATGGAGAATAATATTGAAACGCCTAAATAAGCGCCAATCTTGTTCATATCATAAGGAATGGGATAGTATTTATTTCCCAAAACATAAGAAATCAGCATCATACTTCCGTAAGCAGAAATTGTGGCAATTGCTGATCCGTAATAACTATATTTCGGAATCAATAAATAATTTAAAATCAAGGTAACAATGGCTCCAACAATAGAAATGTATGCTCCAATTTTTGTTTTATCAGTCAGTTTATACCAAACCGATAAATTATTATAAATACCTAAAAAGAAATTCGCCAATATAATGAGTGGTACAACTTTCATTGCCTCCCAATACGATTTATTGTCTAGTAACAAATATTTTAAAACATCTGCAAAAACGATTACTCCCAATAAAATCAATGAGCCTAAAATCACAAAATATTTAGTAATAACTGCATAAGTCTGTGGTGCATTTTCGTTTTTAGCATGACTAAAAAAGAAAGGCTCAATTCCTAATCTAAAAGCTGTCGCAAAGAGAACCATAAAAAGCCCAAGTTTATAACAGGCAGAATAAGCTCCAACTTCAGACTTTGCTAAATTTTCTGGAAGAAGATATCCTAAAAGAATTTTATCGAAATGTTCGTTTACTGCAAAAGCCAATCCAGCAACCAAAATTGGAAGTCCGTATTTCATCATTTTTTTCCAAAGTACCGGATCAAATTTTCGCCCAAGCGAAAGATAATTTGGAGAAAGTACAATAAACGTAGCCAAACTTGCCAGAAGGTTTGCTATGAAAATATAAGCAATTTGGAAATTTTGCACATATAAATTATCCCAAACAGAATTCGGATTTGCTGCAGCCAATTTTGGAAGATACATCAAGAAAAATATATTCAACAACAAGTTTATAACAACATTTCCAATCTTGATTGCTGCATAAACAATTGGTCTTTGGTTGGCTCTTAGTTTAGAAAACGGAATTAAAACCAATGCGTCTAGAACCAAAATCCATACCGAATAAGTGATATACTGAACATCGACTTCGGCTAGGTTTGCCAATGTATTTCTAAAAATTAATCCTGCAAAAAGAAATAGAATTGAAGTCCAAAATATTGAAATAGTAGAAGTTGCAATTACATTTTTCTTATCTTCTTCTGCACTGTAAAACCTAAAAAATGCAGTTTCCATTCCATAAGAAAGAACTACGTTAAAGAAAACCATCCAGGATAATACGATCGAAACTTCACCGTACTCTGCTGTAGGCAAAATTCCCGTATATAATCTCACTAATAAAAAACTCAACATTCTCGGTAAAACTGTTGCCAGTCCGTAAATTGCCGTTTGCTTGAATAGATTTTTATATAATCCCAAAATATAATTCTAATAATGTTTGTAAGACAAAAATAACCATTTCTTTTGTTTAATGGTGCTTTTGTTGGTGCAATAAAGAAAAGTTCACAATGTTTTTAAACAGTCATTTTCTTTTCATCTAAAATTTTGACAAAATGAAATCCTTTTGGAGAATAGCCCTGATTATAATAAAATCGATGCGCCGCAAAATTTCCGGTAAACGCATCCAAAACTATACTGCTGCAATTCTGCTCCATCGCTTTTTTCTCTACATAATCGGTAAGCATTTTTCCAATTCCTTTAGATCGATATTCAGGATTTACTACAAAATTGTCAATTTCTAGATATTTGCCTGTCCATAATTTTGTTGCAGACCAGCAGCCAGTAATTCCTAAACAAACATCGTTATCAAAAACGGCAATTTGTGTGTAATTATGAGGAACCATTTCTAAAAGATAAGATTCGTATTTTTCTTCACTCAAATTGGGATAAAGAAAACGTATTATACCAATTTGACTAAGCATCTCCTTAACGGTTGTTAGTTCACGTAGTTTCATTTGACCTAGATTATATTTCAAAAATACTTATTTTAGGTTGAAATATGTCTAAAATGAAAACAAACCCATATTTGCTATTTTACTTTTAAATTTATAAAATAAAAAATATTTTTTCTTTTATGTTAATACAATAATAAGAAACCTTCATCGTTATATTACTAAAAATCAATTATTTATATTTTTTCCTCAAAAAACTTCAATTCTATTTATATAATTTTCGCAAAACATGTGAATCATATAAACCTTACATGGAAATTGTGTAAGATTTTTTCGTTAAACCTTTCTTAAATTTGCTTCATAGGGATTGAGAAAGCTAAATACAACCCTTATAAAAAAGGAAGCACTGGGACTAATAAAGCTTGTTTGTTCCCATAAAAGACAAAGCATAAAGGGATTGAAGTTAGCTAAAATGTAACCCTTATAAAAAAACTAAGCACTGGGACTGATAAAGCTTGTTTGTTCCCATAAAAGACAAAGCAAAGGGATTGATTCTGCTGAAATGTAACCCTAAAAAAAACAGAGCATTGGGACTAATAAAGCTAGTTTGTTCCCATGAAAGACAAAGCACACAGAGTTATCTGTCTATTTTTATAAAATGGTAGTGATTCTCAACTTTATTATAATTTGAGAATCACCATTTTATAAGATTATTTTAAAAAAGAATAAAACTTCCAATAAAAAGAAAAGCCAGCGTATGCTGGCTTTCTTTTTTATTTGTGGAATACATTTTTATCCTTTTAAAGCTTCTGCTCCACCAACAATTTCCAAAATTTCACTTGTAATTGCAGCCTGACGAGCTTTGTTATAAGTTAATTTCAATTGGTTTCTTAATTCAGTAGCATTATCTGTTGCTTTATGCATTGCTGTCATACGTGCTCCATGCTCAGAAGCAAATGAATCACGAATACCTTTGTACAATTGTGTTTTTAAAGACTTAGGAATTAAAGCCAATACGATTTCTTCTTTTCCAGGCTCAAAAATATAATCTCCTGTAGAAGCCGCTTTGTCAGTAGAAATTGGAGCTAACGGTAAGAACTGTTCTACTTGAACAATTTGAGTTGCAGCATTTTTAAACTGATTGTAAACTAATTCAATTCTGTCGTATTCTCCAGATAAAAATTTCTCAGTCAAATTATCTGCAATTCCAGCAACATTTTCAAAAGTTAAATGATCGAAAATTGCATTGTGATGACCGTGAACTTTATGTGTTTTACTCAAAGCATCATTTCCTTTTTTACCAATAGCAAAAACATCAACTTGCTTTCCAGCGTAAAACTCTGTACGGTTTTTAATCTCTTTAATAATATTCGAATTGAAAGCACCACATAAACCTCTGTTTGAAGTTACAGCAACTAACAATACTTTTTTTACTTCACGTTGTGTAGTGTAATCTCCCCCAACTTCACCTTCTAGTGTAGCTGAAAGATCTTGCAATAACTCTGTTAATTTCTCGGCATAAGGACGCATTGCAGTGATTGCATCTTGTGCTTTCTTCAGCTTTGCAGCAGAAACCATTTTCATAGCCGATGTAATCTGCATCGTCGATGAAACGGAAGTAATTCTATTACGGATTTCCTTTAAATTTGCCATTAATTTTATGTTTATTGTTTGTTGTTTTTAGTTTATTGTTGGGCGAACCACAAACAATAAACTAAAAACCATAAACTAAATATTAGTTATATTTTGCTGAGATTTCTTTTGCTGCCTTTTCGATAACGTCTGTAATAGCGTCATCTAATTTTCCAGCTTTCAAAGCATTAAGTGTATCTTTATGTTTGCTGTTTAAGTAAGCTAAGAAATCTGCTTCGAATTCTTTTACTTTATTAACAGGCACATTTCTTAATAAGTTTTTAGAACCTGCGTAGATAATTGCTACTTGGTTTTCAACTGGGTAAGGATCATTTAAACCTTGTTTCAAGATTTCAACGTTTCTTTTTCCTTTTTCAATTACGTTTAATGTAACAGCATCTAAGTCAGAACCAAATTTAGCGAAAGCTTCTAATTCACGGAATTGAGCTTGGTCTAATTTTAAAGTTCCAGAAACTTTCTTCATAGATTTAATCTGTGCATTACCTCCAACACGAGATACAGAAATACCTACGTTGATTGCAGGACGAACCCCAGAGTTGAACAAATCTCCATCAAGGAAAATCTGACCATCTGTAATAGAGATTACGTTTGTTGGGATATATGCAGAAACGTCACCAGCTTGAGTTTCGATAATTGGTAATGCAGTCAAAGAACCACCACCTTTTACGATTGACTTAATAGAATCTGGTAAATCGTTCATGTTTTTAGCGATACCATCATCAGCGATTACTTTACAAGCACGCTCTAATAAACGAGAGTGTAAGTAGAAAACGTCTCCAGGGTAAGCCTCACGTCCCGGTGGTCTTCTTAATAAAAGAGAAACCTCACGGTAAGCAACAGCTTGTTTAGACAAATCATCATAAACGATAAGAGCTGGACGACCAGAATCTCTGAAGTACTCTCCAATTGCAGCACCTGCGAAAGGAGCGTAAACTTGCATTGGAGCTGGATCAGAAGCATTAGCAGCAACGATAACTGTATATGCCATTGCACCTTTTTCTTCTAACATTTTTGCGATTCCTGCTACAGTCGAAGCTTTTTGTCCGATTGCAACATATATACAGAATACAGGTTTTCCTGCATCGTAAAATTCTTTTTGATTTAAGATTGTATCGATACAAACAGTTGATTTACCTGTTTGACGGTCACCAATAACAAGCTCACGTTGTCCACGACCAACTGGAATCATAGCATCTACTGCTTTTACTCCTGTTTGTAATGGCTCAGTAACTGGCTGACGGAAGATAACTCCAGGAGCTTTTCTTTCTAATGGCATTTCGTATAAGTCACCACCGATTGGCCCTTTTCCATCAATTGGAAAACCAAGTGTGTTAACAACACGTCCTACCATTTGCTCACCTACTTTAAGAGAAGCAATACGTTGAGTTCTTTTTGCAGTAGATCCTTCTTTAAGTCCAGTTGATGGTCCTAATAATACAACTCCAACATTATCCTCTTCAAGATTCAATACGATACCTTCCATACCGTTATCAAATTCTACTAACTCTCCATATTGTACATTAGACAGCCCGTAAACACGAGCAATACCGTCTCCAACTTGAAGTACTGTTCCTACTTCCTCTAGCGTAGCACCAGATTCAAAACCTTCTACTTGCTTTCTTAATATTGCTGAAATTTCAGCAGGTTTGATTTCCGCCATCTTAATTTATAATTTAGACACTTTTTGTGTTATAAAACTAATTACTTAACTCTCTTTTTAATACTTGTAATCTATTTGCAACAGAAGCGTTGTATTGATTATCTCCTATTCTCAAAATAAATCCACCAATAATTGAAGGATCTACTATATTTTCAATCGTAATTTTTTTATCTGATAAAGTTGCCACTTTTGCTAAAACTTTAGCTTCTAAAGCAGCATCCATAGGGATCGCTGTTGTAACTTTCGCTACTTCAACACCATTATTTTCATCAAATAATTTATTGTATTCTAATGCAATTGCACCTAGAATTTCAAATCTTTTGTTTTCGAATAATAAGCGGAATAATCCTTTTGTCACTCCATTTACATTTGCGAAAACTTCTAAAAGAGCACCTTCTTTAACTTCAACCGTAGTAGTTGGGTTTTGAATAAACGTACTCAATTCTTCATTTGTTTCAATTGCAGAAGCAATTGATTTCATATCGTTATTGACAGCTTCGGCAACACCTTTAGAGTTTGCTAAGTCTAGAATTGCTTTTGCATAACGAATTGCTGCTCTTGTACTTGCCATAATCTTAGTTTAACTTTACGTCACCTAACATTTTCTCAACCAATTTAGTTTGAGATTCTTTGTTAGATAATTCTTCTTTCAATAATTTTTCAGCGATACTTAATGATAGTGTAGAAACTTGAGATTTCAATTCTGCCATTGCAGCATTTTTTTCGCTTTCGATAGCCGCTTTAGCTTGATCAATCATTTTTTGACCTGCTTCTTGTGCTTCGTTTTTAGAATCAGCAATCATTTTCTCTTTCATTTCACGAGCTTCTTTTAACATCGCGTCACGTTCAGCACGAGCTTCATTCAAAATTCTTTGATTGTCTGCTTGTAAATTTTCCATTTCTCTCTTTGCGTTTTCAGCAGAAAGCAATGCATTTTTAATACCTTCTTCTCTTGCAGTAATAGATTCCATTATTGGTTTCCAAGCAAATTTTACTAAAAGCAAAATTAGTATTACTAAGATTAAAGCTTGCCAGAAGAATAATCCGAATGAAAAATCGTTAATTAACTTATCCATTTTATATAACTATATTAAATATTTAATTTCTTTTTTAAAGTAACAACATCTTTAACCAACCGTTAAAGATGCTGTTATTTTTTTTCTTTATTATTTTCCTAAGATTAAAGCAGCGAATGCTAAACCTTCTAATAAAGCAGCGATAATAATCATCGCAGTTTGGATTTTACCAGCAGCTTCTGGCTGACGAGCAATAGCGTCCATAGCAGATCCACCGATTTTACCTAAACCTAAACCTGCACCGATTACTACTAAACCAGCACCTACTAAAGTTGGAATTGTTCCCATAAGTATTTATATATATAAAATTAAACTTCTAAAATTAAATAATCGCAGTTTCGTCTTCGTGGTGGTGAGCGTGATCATGATCTTGAACAGCCATACCAATAAACAATGATGATAACATTGTGAAGATAAACGCTTGTAAAAATGCAACTAAAACTTCAATAACAGAGATAAACAAAGTTAATCCTAATGAGATTGGTAAATCTGCTGCTAAATTTTTTCCAACAAAAATCATTGCAATCAAACTCATAATTACTACGTGACCTGCAGTAATGTTTGCGTACAAACGAATTAATAATGCGAATGGTTTTGTTAATGTTCCTAAAACCTCAATTGGAGCTAAGATAATTTTCATTGGAACTGGCACTCCTGGCATCCAGAAGATGTGTCCCCAATAATCTTTGTTTGCACTAAATTGAGTAATGATAAATGTAAAGGCCGCTAAACAAACTGTGATAGCGATGTTTCCTGTTACGTTGATTCCTAGCGGAGTCATTCCTAATAAGTTTAAAACCCAAACGAAGAAAAACACAGTTAATAGGTAACCCATATATTTACGGTATTTTTTCTCTCCAATATTTGGAACAGCGATTTCATCTCTGATGAAAATTACAAGCGGTTCTAAAACTCTACCAAATCCTGTTGGGATTGGTCCTTTTTTATATGATTTTGCTAAACCAGTAAACATTATAAATAATAATACTGATACGAAAAGCATTGAAACAACATTTTTAGTGATTGAAAAATCTAATGGTTTTTCGTTTGATGGATGACCGTGCTCATCAAAGTTGATTGTTCCGGCTGCATCTGTTTTGTAAATTTTACCATGAACTAATTTGTAGTAGCTACCATCAACTTCTGCAACTTCTTCTCCGTGGTGTAATTTTGAAGAAGAGAAAACTTTTAAACCTCCATCAATAAGAATAACTGGTAATGGAAAACCATAGTGCTTGTTTTCTTTTTCATCTGAAAAGAAAACGAAGTCATGAGAATCTTGTAAGTGGTGATCAATATAAGCATCCACTTTTGCCTTTGGATCAAGAGCAACATGCTCTCCTTCTTGGTGAGCATTATGTGAAACTACTTTCTCTTCGTGAGCAGTTTCAGTTTGAACATGCGTCGTGTCATTCTCTGGATTTGCAAAACCCATTATAGGTAGAGAAGCTACAAAAGCGGCAAGAATAAAGCGGAGTGGTTTGTTTGAAATCACCATATCGTGGAAAATCTTATTTTTTACGTTTCTAAAATTTGGTGCAAAGGTACATTTTTTATTAATATTCAAAAGGATATGAAAAATTATTTTTAAACCTTGTTTTAAAGAATTGTTATTTTAACGCTTTTCATTTAATAATCGGACAGTTAAAAGGGTCTGAAATAACAAAAACAGCACAAATGTTATAAAAAAACTAAATTTTTCAACATCTGTTTCTCCTGTTTTGTTTTTTAGGATTGGCTGCAGCGCTAAATAGGCTAATAACATTTGGGTAAAAGTTCCGAATAGAAACGCCATTCCGACAATTTCAAAATTCTTCTTTTTTACCATTAATAATATAAGGTATAATAAAGATGAAATCGCGAAGAAAGATAAATACAGTAATTCTAAACTGTAATGAAAATCCTCGGTATTAATTTCGCTAAAGAAAAAAATTGCTTTATGTACTATATAAGTTCCTAAAGCAAGACATAACAAATAAAAAAACGGTTTGTAATTTTTTAAAAGCATTTGAAATAATTTTAGTGCAAAGATGCAACTTTTATCTCAAGGCATTTTAGATACAAACTACTTTGTTTTATTGATATCATTTACTTGTCGGATTACATTATACAATGCAACACCAACGCCTACTAATACAAAAATAGTGTTATAATAAACTTTTGGACTTGGATGTTTCTCGTCTAGCCAGGTTCCGAAATAAGAGAAGACAAAAATTATTACCCCCATTTGAAAAGGAATATTAATAAATGCCAACCATTTATTTCTCCTATTATTGTTCGGTTCCTTTTCCATCTTCTAACATGATTACTGTATTGGCATGGGCCAGCATGGTACAGGTTGCTGTGAAGTCAGCTCCTGGTTCAATAGAAAGTTTTCCTACTGCTACTTCTCCGTGTATTTGAGCAGTCGATTTAATATTAAGGGTTTCTAGTACTTTTATTTTTCCGTGAAATTCTCCTTCAATATCTGCATTGTTACAGATAATTTCTCCTTTAACAACTCCTTTGGCCCCAATTACTATTTTGCCTTGCGAAGTAAAATTTCCAATCAATTCGCCGTCTAATCTAAAATCGGCTTTAGAAACTATATCTCCTACGATGGAGGTTCCTTCTACAATTCTGTTTGTTTTTCCTAATTGTTCAGTTCCATTTTTTTTTACTTTTTCAAACATGGCGGTTAAGATTTAAGGGGTTTTCGGGGTAATGTATGCGTCTAAATTCTTTTTAATCTGAACAATTTTGTAATTATCATTTGATATAATTATTGCCTGATCTGGGATTTTATATTTCTTATCATCTCTAAAAACTCCTGCAATATCATTTGCATAAGCTTCAGATTTTAAACCATGAATAACTACAAAACTTTCTGTTTTATTGTATTTATCCAAAGATGTTGTCAATCTTTCGTAATTTTCAACTAACAAAAATACTCTAATTGCTTCTTCAATTCTTTTAACCGTTTTCGTATCGTTATTAGAAACTCGGTATATTATTTTCCAATTTTTGGTGTCTGTTGTTGTAAAATTAAGCTTCTCTAAAATAGGAACCTGTTTTTCTAGATTTTCTCTAGCGGTTTTACCTTCTTCACTATTTGGATAATTAACTGCGACATTCTCAAGTCCTTTTTTGTAGGCCTCTAAGCCGTTTACTTTTCCTAAAGTATTGGCTTTTAGTAATTCGTATTTCGAAACAATATCATCTCCAGAATATTGGTTAATCAGATTATCAATATTTGCCAAGACTTCATCAAAATGTTCTTCTTCAAAAAGTTTATACCATTTTTCGTATTCTTTGTCGGGACTAGAATTTGAATCCTCTTCTTTATTATTTATAATATGTGCATACCTCGAATTTGGATATTTCGAAGAAATCTCTGCTTTTATAGCTTCTGCTTTTGCTGGATTTGTAATTTGATAAATTTTGTACAAATTATACATCGATGGCAAGACTAGTTTTTCTTCAGGATTATTCTGAAGTAACTGTTCTAGTTTATTGCTTGCCAGATTATATTCTTTAAATTTCTCTTTATATATAAGTCCTAATTGGTAGTACGAAAAATTACGTTCTTTACCAATACTATCCATAGCTGTTTGCGAAGTAGGAAGCTGTTTTACATAATAAGCTACAGTATATTTTTCTGGTACAATTGTATCTTGTGCTGGATTGGCAACTTCTTTTGAAGAAATAGTGTCATTCATCGCGTCATTATTGGCTGCTTTGATTCCTGCCAATCTCCAGTTTCCGCCCATAGTTCTGTTGCCCCACATTTTTTTGAACTGCAGTTTTCCGTAGGCAACAGTTGTCGGATTATAAAAATAAAACGAACTTGCATTATCATTTCCTCCTGGAGGCATTCCAATTCCTTCTGGTTCTACAGGTTTACCCAGCGATTGTGGATTTACAGCTCCATTTCCAGGAATTTCTGCCTGAGAATTTCGGTCGATATTGGCCAATCGTTCTTTTTCCTTTTCTTGTAAAAGTCTTTTGGCTTCGTCTTTCTTTTTAAGCTCGGCAATATAATTTTCAAAGTAATCTTTCTTTTCGGTCGGCGGTAAATTGTACACCTTAATAATACTGTCATTGCGTTTTGCAATGGCTTCGTATTTAATTACGTCATCTAGATTTTTTCTGTTTTTTTCTATATAAATATATTCTCTGGTTTTAGGGTCCAGTTTTACCAATGTACTGTCATAGTACTTGGCTGCCATGCTATAGTCTGTATTTTTAAAATACATATTCCCAATATTTCTATAGGCAGAAGCCATCAAATAGGGATCTTTAGATTTTCTTCCTAAAGATTTATTGTAGTGTTTTAAAGCATTTTCCTGATCTTTCTTTTTATCATAATAAACTCCCATTTCATAAAAAAGAACATCATAATAAGGGCGATTTTCACGATCGGTCACCAATTTATTAAATGTCTTTAAGAAAATCGTATCGTTATCTTTTCCATAATCAAACATTTGCGCTTTTTTCGCGTAAGCGTGCATCATGTACTTACGATCTGCTTTTCTGTTCAAATCAATAACGGCATCGTAAAAATAAGTGGCGCTGTCACGCTTTCCTTCTGCCTGATACATCTGGCCAAGGATAAAACGATATCTTGCGCGTTCTTCATTATTTTTGGTAAATTGTTCTGCAATTCTGAGTTTAGAAACAGCGCTGTCTTTTTCCTCTAAATTTAGATATGCTTCTGCCAAGAGAGCATTTGCATCTGCATAAGTCTGTTTATCTAAATCTGTTTTTTTTAGTAAAATTTTAATGTTTTTAAGCGCGACCGCATCGTTACCTAGACGCATATTGGTTTTTTCGCGCCAAATTTTTGCGATGGAAATATTATCGCTTTCGGGATATTTATATAAAATATAATTGAATGCCTCAATTGCTGGAATAAAACGCTGATCGTAATATCTTGCTTTTCCTAACATTAAGTAGGCTTCATCAATCTGATAATTTTTCTCTCTTCCGCCAATATTCATCGAATGCTTCTGAATGGCTTTTGTAGCTTTTGTTTCTGCCTTTTCAAAATCGGCATTTTTAGCTTTTTCGCCTTCAGAAAAATTTTCGTCAAACTGCATTTTTTCAATTGGTAAAATTTTCCAAAAATTATCCTCGTTATTGGCCTGAATAGATTTTAATCCTTTATCCAAACCAATTCCGCCATTATACAAAATATTATATTTTGTGCTTAAGGCGTGGGAATTTCTAGACAAAAAGGTGTTTTTTTTGGTAGAACAAGCTATCAAAAAGAATAAAAAAACGAGAGTAAAACTATATTTAAGAGTATTCTTTTTCAATAGAAACGAGTTTAAAACAGATAACTACTAAAAATTGGTTTTAGTATATTCATTTGTAAAAATACGGTTCTTTTTTAAATATAGAAATTCTTACACCGCAAAAAACAATTCTAGTTCTTGTAAGGTCTCTTTTGAAGTCTGAATATCTTTGACTATTTCACCTTTATTAAGGACTACAATTCTATTGCAAACCTCTACAGTGTGCTGTAAATCATGGCTTGATACTAAAACAGTTACGTTTGGATTATCGGCTAAATCTTTAATAATTTTTTTTAATCGACTCACTGTGGTTGGATCTAAATTTGCAAAAGGCTCGTCTAAAATAACCACTTCTGGATTTCCGATAAGTGTGGCAATAATTCCTACTTTTTTCTGGTTTCCTTTTGAGAGATCGCGAAGGTATTTTTTGTTCTTCAAAATTTCGCCGTTAAAAAATTCTTCGTGTTTTGCTAATAATGCATCTACATCTGCTTTATTCTGATTTCGCAAATCTCCAATAAAATAAAAATATTCTTCTGGAGTTAAATAACCGATAAGGAAATTTTCGTCTAAAAAAGATCCTGTAAAAGATTTCCAGTTTTCGCTTGTATTTACCTGAATATCATTGCTTTTTATATATCCTGTCGAAGGATGGATTAGATCTAAAAGCAAACTGAAAAAAGTTGTTTTTCCTGCTCCATTATTTCCGACCAATCCAAAACTTTGTCCTTTTGGAATTTCTAGATGACTGATATTTAAAACTGTCGTTTCGTTATATTTTTTTGAAAGCTGATTTACTTGTATCATTTTTAATTTTAGATTTTTGATTGTAGATTTTAGATTACTAATTATCTAATTGACTAATTCTCTAATTAACTAATTGGCTAATTAACTCTTTTGCTTATAAGCGCTTATCGTGCTATATTTCTCGATTTTATATCTTTTTTCGATTAGCGTAAATACCTTTTCTTTAAAGATAAAACCTAAAATTCCTGCTCCAGCAACCAAACTTAACGCAACGGTTTTATCTGCAAAATGAAGTCCAAGCCAATACAATAATAAAGGCAGAAATATTTTAGGCAGTGAAAGAAGCATCGAATTTACATTAAAGGCCTTTTTATCTCCAAAAGCTCCTCCGGCATTACTCAAATCGATCGGCGTTTTAGTAAATGCACCTCCCAAAAGAACCAAATGAGAGTTTACGCCAATATTATAAATGGCTCCAACTACAATTGTTAGATAAACTTCCCATCCATAAAAAAGATAAAAAGCGGCTAATATCGTAGAAATAAATGTTGCAATAACAATAAGCCACCACTTAGCAGTTATATAGCCTCTGTACGGAATATTCTGTGTCATCATTAATTGATAATAGGAACTATCCCAGCTTGGTACAAATTGCCCAAAAACAAAGAGAAATCCTCCCGAAACAAATATTCCGGCAAAAATTTGCATTGCCGGCGGTTGGTGCGGGTTACCAAAAAAAATGAGTCCATAAAATAAAAAGATCACACTCATTACAATGGTCGTTTTTGATCTTTTATTTCTCTTGATAAGTCTAATATCGTTTTTAAGAAATGTGCCTAAAGTTCCAAACTGATTTAGCCATGAAAGATTTTCTGTAGAAGCAATGTCATGTTTTACTGAAAGACCAGCGTCTAGGTATAAATTATTTTTGAAGTATTTAAAAGTAAAAGCATAGAGCCCAATTAAAATTAAAATTGGAATTAAAAACAGTCCATCAATATCATAAAAACTCTGAAAAAATGGAGTAGTAAATACCGTAACATCAAATAAGTTATAATATTGACCTGCCGCCAAACTTAAAGCCAGCACGACAAATACAACAAATAATTTATCAATATTACTTAAAATAATATTCAGAAAATTATTGATATAAATTAATGCCATAATTCCTAAATTCCAGAAAATAATTTCTACTACATCATAACCATTTAAAATTAATACAACTGAAAATGGAATAAAAAACAAAGCATGCACCCAATTAAAAAAAGATAATGCGGTTTTGCCTAAAGAAAAATGAACAATGGTTGGTTTTCTTAAAGGAAGAACTAGTAACGGTTTAATATTCAAGACAGGAATTGGCTGTAATAATAATCGAATTATTAAATCGGATAAGAAATAGTAAATCAGAAATTTATTTACCGTTACCAATGGTTCCATCTTCATTTCTTTAAGCATGTAAAATGCTCCTACTCCCATAGCCATAAAAATTAATGAAAAATAGATCATCAAAAAACCTATTATGAGTTTCATTGCCAGATTTTTACCAAAAGAGGCCGATCTGATAAAAGCTTTCCATTCGAGATAAATAAACTTCTTAATCATGGTTTATGGTTTTAGTATTTTTGTAGTAAGAGACCAAATGTAGGAAAACGTTACAAAAAAAGTTAAAAAAAATAATTTAGTGGTAAACTTTTAATAGTGGTTTGCTACTTTTGCATAAAAATTCTATCATGCCTTCATTCTTAAAACTTATAATTAAAGAGGTTAAACGCGAAACTGCAGATGCCGTTTCTATCCTTTTTAATGTTCCCGAAGAACTAAAACCAGACTATAAATTTATAGCTGGACAATATATAAATTTAAAATTAACACTTGACAATCAAGAAATTAGACGTGCTTATTCTATTTGTTCTGCTCCAGACAGCGGCGAATTAAGAATTGCGGTTAAAGCAGTAAAAAATGGTATTTTTTCTCAGTTTGCCAATACTAAATTAAAAGCTGGAGATGTTCTTGAAGTAGGTCAGCCAGAAGGAAAATTTACTTTTGAGCCAGACGCAGAAAGACAAAAAAATTACGCAGCATTTGTTGCAGGAAGCGGAATTACACCGGTTCTTTCTATCGTAAAATCGGTTTTAAAAAATGAGCCAAAAAGTTCATTTGTATTAGTTTACGGAAATAAAACTCCTGAAGATGCAATCTTTCACCAAGAACTTCACGATTTACAATTGCAATATGTAGGCAGATTTTTTGTGCATTATGTTTACAGTCAGGCGAAAGCTGAGAATGCTTTGTTTGGAAGAATTGAAAAATCGGCTGTGAATTTTGTTTTAAATAACAAACACAAAGAACTTGAATTTGATAAATTTTTCCTTTGCGGACCAGAAGAAATGATCAATACAGTTTCTGATGTTTTGAAAGAAAAAAATGTAAAAGATTCTGCTATTAAGTTTGAACTTTTTACTTCTTCTAGTGAAGAAAATGTAATTCAAGGTTCTCAAGAAGGTCATACTAAAATTACAGTTTTAGTAGACGATGAAGAAACTACTTTTGAAATGTCTAAGAAACAGACTATTCTTGATGCGGCTCTAAAACAAGGTGTTGACGCTCCATATTCTTGTCAAGGCGGAATCTGCAGCAGCTGTTTAGGACGTGTTACAACTGGTTCTGCAGAAATGACAAAAAATTCTATTTTAACGGATAGTGAAATCGCAGAAGGTTTAATTTTAACTTGTCAAGCTCATCCAACATCTGATACCATTTATGTTGATTACGATGATGTATAAAATATAAAAATTCCAATCCCAAAGCCTTGGGATGAAATTCCAAATTCCAATGTTAACAATCAGAATTTGGATTTTTTTTGACTCTTTACATCTTTGTCAAAGATTTCATTTTTCCACTTGGAATTTGGACCCGAAGTTTCGGGATAAAAAATTGGAATTTAATTTTTAGGTTTATGAAATCAATTCGAGAAATATTTAGAAATAATAGAGATCTTCTGGAAGAATCTGAAGTACAACAACTTGTTTCTTATTGTGAAGAACTGCAAGACGAAATTATAGAATTAAAATTTCAAAAAACGGAGAATAAAGAACTTGCTTTAATTGACATGATTAAAGAAGTTATAAAAGGTTGCGAAGCTTTAGACAAAGAACAAATGGAACACGAACGTTTTGGCTATGACGCGCCAGATTATAAATCAACCGTTTCGTATTTACAGCGATATATTCATAGCCGATGCCGTGAGGAGAAGATTTGGATAGGGTAAATTAAATTCCAATACAAAAATTCCAAATTCCAATTTGAGTTCGTCTGACTTTGTCAAAGCTTAAAACTTTGACAAAGTTAATCACCCTAAAGTTTGGAATTTGGAATTTATAAATTGGAATTTCCTTTTAAAGTAAATTCGTTATTTTGCTTGTGATATCCTCTGGCTTAATACTCCTCATTGCATCTTCATAACCTTCGACAATCTTATTTCCGTAAACCGAAGTTGGCAATTTTGGATATTGATTTCGGTCTGAAGTCAAGGCGTTTTCTAGACTTTGGTTGAATGGCAAAAATCCCGCAAACGGATGCGTAGCGCCCCAAAGGGTAACTACTTTTACACCCAACATTGCGGCAATATGAGCATTTCCAGAATCCATAGAAAGCATCACATCAAGGTTACTTATTAATTGTAATTCCTGCTGAAATTTAATTTTTCCCGCCATATTAATTACATTTTCAAATGGTTGAGCAATCGAATCTAAGATTTCGATTTCTTTTTTTCCTCCGCCAAAAAGCAAAATTTTGTACGACGAATTTTGAGCCAGTTTTGCAATTACTTCTTTCATCAAATCTAACGGATAAACCTTAGAATCGTATTGAGCAAAAGGTGCAATTCCGATTAATTTTTGGTTTTCGTTTCCGATAATTTCTAAAATTTCATAACTTAAAACTGCTTTTTCAGGAAATTCTGGATGAGATAAATCTATCGAAAAACCCAGCTCTTCAAACACTTTTGCATGTCTTTCGAACATGGTTGGCAGCTGTTTGAAAATCTTATTTTCTGCGCGTGTTAATTCTTTTTTTCCTTCTCTACCTTTATCAACCGTTGCTCTTTTTTTTCCGCTTAAAGCGAAAAGCAAACTCACAATCTTAGATCTCAATACATTATGAAGATCTGCAAAGGCATCGATTTTGAGTTCTTTTACATCAGAATATAACTTCAAAAGTCCAAGAAAACCTTTGTGTCTTTCTTTTTCATCAAAAGAAAAAAACTCTAGATTTGGAATTCCGTCAAAAAATGGTTTGAAAAAAGGTCGCGAAATAACGGTCAGTTTCACGTTTGGATATTGTTTTACAAAAGCTCGTAAAACAGGAACCGTCATGGCGACATCTCCCATTGCGGATAGTCTCATGACGGCTATATGCTTAATTTTTTTATTCAAATTTATATTATTTAAAATTAAAATGTGCGAAATATTATAAAATGAGGTAATTCTTTGGCCATTCTTTGGCCATTTCATTTTAAAAAAATAACGTGAAAATCAATTGTTTACAAGGGTTTATTAACAAAATGATGGGGTTTTCAACAATTTAATCCTTTTTCTTTGGTCTTTCTTTGGCCATTTCTGCTCTTTCTGTTTTTTCTGTTTTTTCTGCTCTTTCTGTTTTATTCTTTATCATCTCTTTCATCCCAATGTTTAATGCTTCAGATATTACTTCAATTTCTTTAATATAATCTTGACTTAATTTATAAGTTGATGCAGGCCCTTCCCCTAGTTGTTCTAACGTTTTATTTGAAACTAATTTATCTACTCTAAACCTTACTTGTTTTCTAGATAATTTGTCTTCAAAAAGACCTACAAAATCTTTCATTTTTGCATTTTCTTCTTTAGTCAAAAACTGTACAATCGCATTAAATACTTGGCTGTCATCTATTTCTTTAAGATTATAATATTTTGCTTTCTCATCTGTAAAATCATAATAATCTTTAGATAGAATATAAAAAACTGCATTTGTTTTACCTCTTTTCTCAATTAGTTTTTTCTGCAAAAGATGATTTATTTGTTCTGATTCAAGGTCATTTTTCTGAACGCCATTTTTAATTTTATTCAATGTAACTATTTCAAGAACAGAAAGTTTTTCATTTTCAGGAAGTTCTTTTTGAATTGAATCAATAAATAAAGCAAAAGCACGATCTTCTATTATTGCAGAAAGTTTAAGGTTTACTTGAAAATTATCTGATTTTGAATAATCAGGTTCTGCTTTGCCTTCTGAGAGTGTATTATAATATATTTTATCTACGCCTTGTCCCGAACGTTCAACAATTCCAGTCTTTTGCAAAATATCTGCTAATAATCTATTTCTTGGAGTGCTTGGTATTTTTATTAAGTTCTCTAGAGTTACCCCAGCAGGAAAGCCACCAGCATTAATAACATCAAGTCTCTGGGGAAATTGTTTAATTACAATCTCAGATGTTCTTCGATAATCTCTATGCGATATAGCATTATTAATGGATTCTCGAATTACTTCTTCATTAAAATAAGGAATATTAAAAATATATGCTCCGTCTTGAATAGGAAAACTTCCATTTCTTAAATTAATCGTTTTCCATAATTCATCTATTAAAATAAAAAAAGGTTCTACAAATTCTATTCTATTATCGAAAGGAATTTGACTTTCTGAATTTCTGTATTCTAACATTACTTTGGCCTGTGGTAGCCTTTCTTGCAATGTTTCTTTTTTTGCCAATAAAATCAATGCGGCATTCGTTAGCTTGCCTTTTTTTAAAAGATCGAGATCAGAAAGAATCTGTTTATTAGGCAATAACTTAAATTGTGGATTATTTTGTTTGATTGAATACTTTTCTTTCAGTAATAATATGGCTTTTTCATCTAAATCTGAAATTTCTAAATCTTCGCATATTTGCTGTGAAAAATCAGGTTCCTGCTCTTGAATGATTTTTAAATAAAATTCATCTGACATTGGTTTTAATTCTTCACCAACTCTCATTAAAGCAACATCTTCAAATTTAAAAACTTTTCCAGCAGGTCTACATGGAATTTCTATTACTAATACTCTTTTAGCATCTTCATAAAGTTCATATATAGACGGACGGATTCCCGTATCAGTATATATTTTAGATTCAAGTTCTCCTATTGAACCTAAATTCTGTTGAGTACCAACTACTTCATGTGGATAATTATCAGTCATCCCAATGACTAAATATCCTCCACCTTCATTACATAAGGCGGTAACATATCCTAAAATGCATCTTCGTCTATCGCTAGGTTTCGGTTTAGAACCACCATCATAGGATATATTACCTCCTTCTCCTTTTTTAAATTCAACCTTGTCTTCTGACTCTTTGAGTTTTTTTAATAGTTCAATTGTTATCATAGACAAACTTGTAATCTAAAAAAATTATTTTTTGTTTTGATATAAAACTGGGTTCAATTCATCATCGTTGTACATTTTCATTTGTTTGTACACTTTCATGAATTTATCCCCGTTTTCGATATCTGTCAGTAATTCTTCAATTGCTGTAGATAAATCTGTTCTTTGTTCTAAAAGAATGTTTAATTTTTCCTGACACTTATCTCTGTGTTCCTGAGAAGCCTCTGCACGAGTTGCTTCTTCATGCATGTGATAAATTTTTAAAGCTAAAATAGACAATCTGTCAAATGCCCAAGCTGGACTTTCAGAATTGATTTTTGCCCCGTCTTTTACTTTTACATTACTATACTTTTGTAAAAAGTAACTATCAATATATTCCACCATATCAGTACGTTCCTGATTTGATGCGTCGATTCTTCTTTTTAATGTTAACGCGGCAACTGGATCAATCTGTGGATCACGAATAATATCTTCAAAGTGCCATTGAACGGTGTCAATCCAATTTTTTAGATATAATAAATGTTCAAATTTATCTTTTGGATACGGATTATTGATCGGCTGATCTACATTATCAAATTGATGATAATCTTTGATACTTTGCTCGAAAACAGAATATGCTAATTTTGAAAACATGTCTTTATTTTTTTTACTAAACAAAGATACTTTTTATACTTTTATACTTTGAAAAAAAGCGTTAATTTTTCAATTATTCATAAAAAACAATTGATCTTCTAAAAAAATAATATGAAAATCCATTATATCTCTGAGAACAACAGTGTGTTAAATCATTTTTTAGGACAAATCCGAAATGTAAATGTTCAAAACGACAGCATGCGTTTTCGTAGAAATATTGAACGCATTGGAGAAATTATGGCTTATGAATTAAGCAAAATTCTACCTTATAAACAGGTTGAAATTCAGACTCCTCTCGGATTTAAGAAGACTACAGAAATTGATACCGATTTAGTTTTATGCCCTATTTTGAGAGCTGGACTGCCGCTTCATAATGGTTTTCTAAATTATTTTGATCATGCCGAAAACAGTTTTGTTTCTGCCTGCAGATTTCATCCAAACAATGATGACGAATTTGAAATTAGAGTTGAATATCAGGCAATTTCAGATTTAAACAATAAAACGGTTTTACTTCTTGACCCAATGCTTGCCACTGGTCAATCGATTGTGGCAGTTCATAAAAAACTAGTGGAACATGCTGCTCCAACAGAAATTCATATTGTTGTAGTTATTGCTGCTCCAGAAGGTATTGCTTACCTAGAGAAAAATCTTCCAGAAAACTGTCATTTATGGGTTGCCTCTCTAGACGAAAGACTAAATGAGAAAAATTACATTGTTCCCGGACTTGGAGATGCTGGCGATCTTGCTTACGGAAGTAAATTATAATTGAGAGAAAAAAGTAAATAAACTGCAGACAATCAAGGTATAATAAACAATTTCGTTATTCAATTTTTGCTGCATATATTCTACATGGCTTGTTGCCATAATAGTTAATGGTGCAATACTAAACAATAATAAATCATTGCTTTTATTTGGCGAAATGATGTAAACAAAGGCCGCTATAAAAAAACAAGCTACAATTTTCTTGTACGAAGAATGAACAATTTGCGGTCTGTTTGATAACGTCATTAACATTGAAGTCACAAAAAATAAAGCTACAGCCGTGTATATTGAAAGTGCCACATTTTCGTAATTATTCGTAAAATAATCAATTTTAAAATCGACAACAGCTCTTTCCTGAATAAAAGTTACGGCATCAATATTTATAATTAACGATGTCATGTAAAACAAAATCGCTACTGCCAAAAGTGCTATAAAAGGCAAAACCCAGTTTCTATAATCTCTCGAAACGTGAAAAATAATGGAGATATAAACCAATATCAAGAAGAGAATACTCCAAAATTGAAATAAAGAAGCTACAAAAATCCAAAATGCTGCATCAAATATTTTTTCTTTTGATGCTTTAAGCGATTGAAGCGAAATCAATCGTCGAAGTGCCAATAAAATAAAAAAATTGGCATAGATAACATTTGCGTTATTAAATATTGTTGGGAAAAACAGAATGAACAATAAGTAGAAAAATATCGCGTATCCGTTGTCTTTACTGAGTCCGTTCTTTTTTACAATAAAATTAATCATAAAAAAAGAAGCTAAAATGAAGCACAATAAACTCACTTTTTGGAAAGCCAAAAAATAAGAACTAACCCAAGAAGGGTCTTTAATTTGGAACATAAAAAAGAAAACCAGTATTAAAATTACAACCAATGAATAATTTAATGGCGTAGATTTTTTAAAAACACTTGTTATCATAAGGATATTTTATACTTTTGTGATTGTAAAGATACTACTTGTTTAAAAGGAAAAACCTAACAAGTTGAAAAAAGATTTGGTTCGCCGAATTTTATCTTCAAGGCATTACACAACAATAAATAACATATAATTTTCAAAATTATGACAGCTTTTTTCGAAGGAATTCAATACCTATTCGTTAACATTTTGTTTGCTCCTCTTGACTTTTTACGTCGTTTGGAATTAATTACATGGTTTGGTGCAAATACTATCAACTGGATTTTTATGATCATCTGCTCTATAGCAATCGTATATTGGATTAAACAATTACGCATTTTTGATGATGCTGGAACAGAAAACCAAGATACAACAGCTCATTCATTTTTAAAATAAAAACCAAACCCTTAATTAAAAGGGTTGGTCAATTTTATTTTTAAATTAGATCGAAGCCAATATCTTTTCTAAAATACATCTTATCAAAGCTTAGTTTATCTATGTTTTGGTAAGATTTTTTTATGGCTTCTTGGAAATTATCTCCATATGAAGTCACAGCAATTACACGTCCTCCATTAGTAACGACATTTTCGTTATCTAATTTTGTTCCTGCATGAAAAACAATAGAATCTGTAACATTCTCTAAGCCAGAAATTACTTTTCCTTTTTCAAAATCTTCAGGATAGCCGCCAGAAACTACCATTACCGTTGTAGCGCTTCTTGGATCAACCTCTAAATTGAAGTCTCCTAATTTCTGATCGGCAACAGACAAGAACAATTCAACTAAATCTGATTTCAATCTAGGAACCACAACTTCGGTTTCCGGATCGCCCATTCTTACATTGTATTCAATAACAATTGGTTCACCTTTTACATTGATTAAACCGATGAATACAAAACCTTTATATTCGATTCCGTCTTTTTGGAAACCTTCGATTGTTGGTTTTACAATACGAGTTTCAATTTTTTCCATTAAAACTGCATCTACATAAGGAACCGGAGAAACTGCTCCCATTCCGCCTGTGTTTAAACCTGTATCTCCTTCTCCAATTCTTTTATAATCTTTTGCTGTTGGAAGAATTTTATAGCTTTTCCCGTCTGTTAAAACAAAACAGCTTAATTCGATTCCGTCCAAAAATTCTTCAATAACAACTTTTGAACTTGCTGTACCGAACTTTGCGTGAACCAACATGTTGCGTAGTTCTGTTTTAGCTTCTTCAAGATCCTGAATAATCAAAACACCTTTTCCTGCTGCTAATCCGTCTGCTTTTAAAACATAAGGAGGCTGTAACGTTTCTAAGAAATCACATCCTTTTTCTACTGTTTCGGCAGTAAAACTATCATAAGCCGCAGTTGGAATATTATGTTTCATCAAGAATTCTTTTGCAAATTCTTTACTTCCTTCTAATTGCGCACCCAATTTTGATGGTCCGATAACCGGAATATTTTTTAAACTTTCGTCGTTTTTAAAATAATCGTAAATACCTTTTACCAACGGATCTTCAGGTCCTACGACTACTAAACTTATATTTTCTTTCAGCACTAATGCTTTTACTGCTTCAAAATCTGTTGCAGATATTGCCACATTCTCAGCAATTCCAGCAGTTCCTGCATTTCCAGGTACTACAAAAAGTTTTTCGCAAAGCGGACTCTGAGTCATTTTCCATGCAAATGCATGTTCCCTTCCGCCTGATCCCAATAGTAAAATTGTCATGGTGTTGTTGTATTTAGTTGTGGTGCAAAAATAGTGGGTTTTAAGCTTAAATAATAATTTATTTTACCTACCTTTGGCGTTAGTAACGAGAAAGGTATGATAATTTCATTTGGATCTAAAGACACTGAAAAAATTTGGAATGGTATTGTTGTCAAAAAACTTTCAATAGAAATACAACAGATTGGAAGAAGAAAACTTAGAATGCTTAATAACTCACAGAATATTTCTGATTTGAGAATTCCGCCTTCTAATCGTTTGGAGAAACTTTCTGGAAATCTTAAAGAATTTTATAGTATTAGAGTTAACAATCAATGGCGTATCATTTTTTGTTGGGAAAATGGAAATGCTTCAAATGTAGAAATTATTGATTATCATTAAAAAGTTAAAAAAGAAATGGAAAAATTAAACAATATACATCCTGGTGAAATTTTATCGGAAGAATTTTTGATTCCGCTCAATATCACACCTTATCGTTTGTCAAAAGAATTAAAAATTCCTCAAACTAGAATTTCAGAAATTATTAAAGGAAATCGCAGAATTACTGCCGATACTGCGTTACGTTTAAGCCAATATTTTGGAAATAGTGCTAAATTCTGGCTTGGACTTCAAGATGATTATGATATTGAAGAAGAACAATTTAATAAAGGTCAGGAATTGAGATCAATTAAACCCTATGACGATATAAAAGAAGCTATTTAATGATTTCTGTTTTCGATATTACGCTTCGTTTAAATGGTTTTCCGATAAAGAAAGCCAAAACCGAATTGAATCAAATTATAAATTTATCTGAAGAAGAATTTGCCGTTTTTCTAGAAAATAAAAAGAAAGAAATTGTCGATTTTCATCTCAAAAATAATCCTTTTTATCAGGAATTAATTGGAAATAAAGATGTTCAAAAATGGGAAGATTTGCCTGTTTTAAACAAAAAAAATCTTCAAAAGCCACTTTCTGAAAGGCTTTCAAAAGGTCATTCTAAAAAAAATATTTACCTCAACAAAACCTCAGGTTCAAGCGGAACTCCTTTTGTTTTTGCTAAAGATAAGTATTCTCACGCCTTAACCTGGGCTTCAAATATTATGCGTTTTGGCTGGTTCGGAATAGATTTTAATCATTCTTACCAAGCGCGTTTTTATGGAATTCCGATGGATTTTATTGGATATCAAAAAGAGCTTTTTAAAGATTTTTTGAGTCGCCGAGTTCGATTCCCGGTGTTTGATTTATCGGATGATGTTCTAGAAAAATTTCTTCGAAAATTTGAAACCAAAAAATTCGATTACCTCAACGGATACACGAGTTCAATTGTTTTGTTTGCTAAATATTTAGATCGAAAAAATATCGTTTTAAAAGAAATTTGTCCAACTCTTAAAGCTTGTTTTGTTACTTCTGAAATGCTTTTTGAATCGGATAAAAAATTGCTGGAAAAACAATTTGGCATTCCAATTATTAATGAATATGGCGCTTCTGAATTAGATTTAATTGCTTTTGAAAATCCACAAGGTGAATGGCAGGTAAATGCTGAAACTTTGTTTGTCGAAATTTTAGACGAAAATAATAATCCCGTTCCAAAAGGAATTGAAGGAAAAATTGTGATTACTTCTTTATTCAACAAAGCAAATCCTTTTATTCGATATGAAATTGGAGACATCGGAATTTTAGATGAAAAAAGTACACCGCAAAAACCAATTCTCAAGAAATTAATTGGAAGAACCAATGACGTTGCTGTATTACCAAGCGGAAAAAAATCTCCTGGCTTAACCTTTTATTATGTTACCAAAAGCATCATAGAAGACGACGGAAATGTAAAAGAATTCATTATCAAACAAACAAAAATAGATTCTTTTGAAATTGAATATGTTTCTGAAAATGAATTAGTTTCAGAACAAATTAAAAAAATAAAAAGCGCCATCGATTTATATCTGGAACCAAATTTGAACTTCACATTTATCAGAAAAACAGTTTTAGAAAGAACCAATCGCGGAAAACTAAAACAATTTAAATCTTATATTTAATATAAATAAAATCCTACATTTTTTTTATTGAAAACTTATGAACCATCAATCTCTTCTTTCTGAAGAAACAATTTCAGACAAAATATATTTTATTCGCGAAAAGTGATGCTCGATCGTGATCTCGCCTTACTTTATGGAATTGAAACAAAAGTATTGAAACAAGCTGTTAAGAGAAATATAAACAGATTTCCTGAAGATTTTATGTTTGAACTCAATAAATCAGAATTTGAAAATTGGAGGTCACAATTTGTGACCTCCAATTCTGATAAAATGGGTTTACGTCACATGCCAATGGCCTTCACCGAACATGGCGTTCTAATGCTTTCAAGCGTTCTAAAAAGCGACAAAGCAATCCAAACCAATATTCAGATTATGCGCATTTTCACGAAAGTGAGACAAATGCTTTTGGATACAACTGAAATAAAAGTTGATATTCTACATCCCGAAGCCTCGGGACAGAAGAAATTGGAAAATCATGATAAGAATATTGAATTGGTATTTTCTTATTTGGACGAATTGACTGAGAAAAAAGAAAATGAATGTGAAAGAGTGAAAATTGGGTATAAAAAATGATCTTGAAGTCGCAAATTGCGACTTCAAAATGACATTGAAAAAAACATAGCCCACGGTTTCAACCGTGGGTACTCATGAATTATCACAATACGTTTCCCAAGGTTAAAACCTTGGGCTATGTTTGAAATACAATCTATTATTTTTTAAGGTAGCAATTTGCGACCTTAAAAAATTTAAATATTCTTAATATATCGAGGTTTTATAACCAACTGCGTAAACAAAAACCTCAACATTAATAAAACAGCAAACGCAAAATTATATCCGTGAAATTCTCGATAAACGCCAAAATTGTGTTTTATCAATTTGAATTTTGATGACGAAATAGAATCTTTTCTTATTCGATAAAAAGCCAAAGATTCAGGAACTGGCATTGCAACTTTAATTTGTTTTAAAATTGTAAGCCATATTCTCCAATCTTGCCTTTTTTGTGAGGTTTCCAAAATAATTTTCCCAAAATAATCCACATCATAAATTGCTGTTAGATTACCAACATAATTGCAGAAAAACAATTGCTTGTAAGTCAGTGGATTTGGTGATTCAACTCTTCTGTTTAAATCATTCCCTTCTTCGTTAACAGAATCGTAAAAACTAAAAGTAAAGTGTAGATTATTGGTTTTTAAAAATTGAATCTGTTTTTCTAATTTTTCTGAAAACCATAAATCATCAGCATCCAAATAGGCAATATATTTTCCCGTGGCTTTTTCTAAAGCTGCGTTTCTGGCAAAACCATTTCCTCTATTTTCTGGTAATTTAAAGAGTTTAATTCGACTGTCTTTTTGAACAAATTTTTCAATTATAGCAACTGTATTATCTGTAGAAGCATCATCAACCAAAATCATTTCCCAATTTGTATAAGTTTGATTTTGAGCTGACTCTATAGTCGATTTAATGAACTTTTCAGTATTATATGTTGGTGTTAAAATAGATACTAAAGCGTTCATTAGAATTTATAGTCTTTAAAAAAAATTATTTGATATAACTAGAAAAGTCTTTATGTTCTTCTTTTGCAAGTTCTTCTGGAGATAATGATTTGAAATATTCGTAAGTAATCTTCATTCCTTCAGCACGGCTTACTTTTGCTTCCCAACCTAACAATTCTTTTGCTTTTGTAGTATCTGGCTGGCGCTGTAATGGATCGTTTACTGGAAGTGGATGATAAACCACTTTTTGGTTTGTTCCTGTCAGTTTTATAATTTCTTCAGCAAAATCTTTAATGGTAATTTCATCTGGATTTCCAATATTAACCGGATATACATAATCAGAGTGTAATAATCTGTAAATACCTTCGACCTGATCGTCTACATAACAGAAAGAACGCGTTTGCATTCCGTCGCCAAAAATCGTTAAATCTTCACCGCGAAGTGCTTGACCAATAAAGGCAGGAATTACGCGTCCGTCGTTTAATCGCATTCTTGGTCCATAGGTATTAAAAATACGTACAATTCTCGTTTCTACGCCATGAAAAGTATGATAAGCCATCGTGATCGATTCTTGAAAACGTTTTGCCTCATCATAAACTCCGCGCGGACCAATTGTGTTTACATTTCCATAGTATTCTTCTGTCTGCGGATGCACCAATGGATCTCCATAA
Organism: Flavobacterium ustbae; assembly: GCF_003946915.1. Taxonomy (GTDB): domain Bacteria; phylum Bacteroidota; class Bacteroidia; order Flavobacteriales; family Flavobacteriaceae; genus Flavobacterium; species Flavobacterium ustbae. The sequence goes on along the minus strand of NZ_RPOC01000001.1, from coordinate 570,852 downwards.
ACTTCTGATGTTGATGCAATTAAAATTCTTGCTTTTTTCACGCGTGCTAATCCTAATAAATTATGCGTTCCTAGTGATCCAACTTTTAGAGTCTGAATCGGAATTTTTAAATAATCTATCGGACTCGCAGGAGATGCAAAATGTAAGATATAATCTAAATCGCCTGGAACATGAACAAATTTGGTAATATCATGATGATAAAATTCAAAGTTCTCCAGCTTGAATAAATGTTCAATATTTTTAAGATCTCCTGTAATTAAATTATCCATTCCAATTACAAAGTAACCTTCTTTTATAAATCTGTCACATAAATGTGATCCTAAAAATCCTGCTGCTCCAGTTATAAGTATTCTTTTCATTGTTCTATTTTCTGTTCCTTAAAATTTGTTGGCACATTGAACATGCAGTAAAAAATTATAAAGAAAATTATTCCTCTTTGTCGACTTAAAAAGGATTCGGTCAAAAATAAGATTATCATTGATACCGAAAAAGCAATATGAATAAAATCTTTATTTAAAATTCCTTTTCGCAATGAAATAAATAACATGCTTACTACGAGTAAAAAACCAAATATTCCCAGCTCTGCAAATATTTGCACATACTCATTATGAAAATTGAAATCTCCATAATTGGGATACAGATTGTGCTCTCTAACCTTGTTTTTTATCTTTTCTTGAGCGGCTTCTAGACCAAAACCGGTAAAAAAGATATTTTCTTCTTGGAGCATTTCATTAAAGATTCTTATTTGAAAAAGTCTAAAAGCAGTTCCTGGAAAAAAGTCATTCTGCTGAAATTGATCCTGATTCCATGCCTGCTTTAAACTTATGTTATAAATTGGACCTTGATTTTCTTTTATGGTTTTATTTAAAGACCCATCAACAAATATGGTTTCAAATTCGATCATAAATCGATCTCTGACTGGCTTAATAAAAATTATGGAAGTGATCGATACAATAAGAACTGTTGAAAGAATTATTGTTTTTGCGCGCAAAGAAATCGAATCAAAAAAAGAATAATAGATTACTATCATCACTAAATCGACTATGATAATATTTTTGGATGATAGCAAAAATATAAATGCTATCAGGATCAAAAGTCCTGTTTTGTCAATAACTGTTTTTTGTTTTTTTGAAATAAAATAAAACATGGCCAACGAAGAAAAAACAGCCATATAAATAGCATTCAATTCTAATGTAACCAATTCATGGTAGAAAAAAACTTCCTTATTACCAGAATTTATAAATCTTACAATTGCCTTTAAAAAATAAAAAACAGCAAAACCAGCCATTCCAAAACTGAACCATTTTAAAACTTTATCTACATGGTTTCGGTCCATTTTTGATAAAAAACAAAATGCCAAAGGAATTAATAAAAATAATATTTCTTTTTGTAAACCTTTAATTGTGAGTTTGCTATCTATAGTCCAAATTAGGGATATAAACATCAAAAAATACAAGAGCATTGGAAAGAATAAAACGCTCGAAATTGAAAAATCTGCTTTTTTGGATTTAAGGAAAGAAACAACGATAAAAACAATACAGCTTAAACTTCCAATACTGTGTTTCAGCGGAAGCGTTATTAGTATTGCTGATAAAAGCATAATCAGCAAGGTTTTGTTCTGCCATAATTCATCAATTTTATTGAAGACTTTTTTCGAATAATTTAAGGTATGACTCATTTATTTTATTCCAATTAAATTCTTGAATTATAGTATCAAAATTATCATCAACAATTTGTTCGCATTTCTTTCTGTCTATTGTTTCAATCCGTTTTTTGATATCTGCTTTGTTTGAAAAATAAAATGCATTTTCTTTTAAGACAGCACGGTTAAATTGGTTGTCATGCGCCACAATTAATGCCTTTGCCGCCATTGCTTCTAATAGTGAAGGATTTGTTCCTCCAACGGAATGTCCGTGAAAATAGAGGTTAGAAAAATATCTCAGATTATCTAAATGTTCTTTATTATAAATTCCGCCTGTAAAACGTATATTTTTAAAATTATAAAACTTCTTTTTCAGATAGTTTCCAAAACTATTATCATTGTTTCCTACTACCAGCATTATTTTATCATCGCGACTGTCAGCAATTCCATCCAAAATAACTTCAATATTATTTTCTGGCTCAAAACGGGCTATCAATAAATTATAGTTGCTTTTTTCGACCTTATACTGCAACAGTAAATCTTCATTTTGTTGAAAGGACGGTTCGGCTCCATAGGCGATGTAAGAAGCTTGAACCTTATATTTTTCTTGCAGATAATCTTTAATTCCAAGGGAATCTGCAATTAAATAGTCACTATTGGCAACCGCTTTTTTTTCGGCAAATTTTAAAAATTTTTGGGTCGCTTTAGTGTATTTTGTCCTTTTCCATTCCAATCCGTCCATATTGGTTACAATAATAGATTGTTTTGGAAAAAGAAAAGACCAGATAGAACTGCTAGTATAACCTAGCTGCAAAATAATGTCAAAATTTCTGTTTCTAGAATCTAAAATGCAATTCAGATCATAAACAAATTGGCCGGCAGAACCTATTTTATTTTCAGGATCGTATTGATGAATAATGTTTACTCCTTGATAAATTTTCTCCTGAAAAACATGATTATGCGAACTGTAAACATACACATCATGTTTTTGTTGAACTAAATAAACAGCAAAACATTCTGCAAATTGCTCAAATCCACCGTAATTATTAGGGATTCCTCTGGTTCCAAGAATGGCTATTTTCATCTATATCGTATCAATCTGAGCCAAAAATAATGATTTAATAATTAAAACATAATTACGAACAAATTCAATTATTAATTTATAGATGCTTAATTTAATTCCTACTTTTGTTTGAAATCATTTTTTAATACTAATTATGATAAACTTTGAATATCTAGAAAATAATTTAGACGTTCTACGCTTAAAATATTTAACCGCAAGTCCATTTCCGCATTTGATAGTTGATAATTTTTGTGAAGAAGACAAATTACTAAAAGCTTACGAATGTATTCCAGAACTCAACAATAAAAGCCGAGATTATTCTTTTGCCAATAATAAGTTTGAAAAATCAAATTATAAAGAATTAGGTCCAGAAATGCTGGAGTTGTATAGTGATTTATCATCTGAACGATTCAATAAAATCATTTCGTACATTACCTCAAAATCCATTTTTGTTGACCCAAAAAATCATGGTGGAGGACTTCATCAGGGCAAAAAAAATAGTTTTTTAGATATGCATTTAGACTTTAACTATCATCCTATCAATAAAAATTGGTATAGAGAATTAAATCTTCTTTTGTATTTAAATAAAGATTGGAAACCGGCATATAAAGGTGGCTTAAAAATTAAGGATTTAAGAACTGATGAAGAAACAGAACTCGACGTGCCTTTTAATCGCTTAATCATTCAGCAATGTGCTCCTTATACACTTCATGGTTATGATATGACCAATTTTCCAGAAGGTCGCTTTAGAACATCGATTGCTACATATGCATATCAAATTCATAAAAAACAAATTGAAAAACCCCGAACAACAGATTGGTTTCCTAAAGAAGATGCCTCTTTTTTTAAAAAACAATTTGCTAAAAATTATAACTTTTTAGTTCAGACAAAAAACAAATTATTTGGAAGCAATACTGCCAAAAATCAATAATAAACTAGCAATTCTCTTGTTGTTTTATAAGCTCATATAATACCTCAGCCGATTTTTGCCAGCTGTATTTTGCTTTAATTTCCTGTGCCATTATCTCAAAATCTGAATCATGATTTTCTTCTAAAATTTTGAGAAGTTTGGTATTGAAATCTGTTTGATCGAAAGGGTCAAAATAGTACTCCTTAAAAAAAGTAAAATCTGACATTGCCGTTTTATTGGAACAGATTGTTGGAATTTTAGCAGCAACTGACTCTAAAGGCGGAATTCCGAAACCTTCTGCCAATGAAGGATAAACAGATGCTTGTGCGCCTCGTAATAATTGCAGCATTGTCTCAAAATCGGTGTTTCTTAAAACCGTTATTTGTTTTTTTATTTCATCGTTTAATGAATTAAAAACTTTGTTGTATTCCTGGTTGTTTATCGTTTCATTTCCTAAAAATAGAAGCTGGTAATCTTTATATAGTTTTAAGTTTGCAAAAGCCTCTAAAACCATCTGATGATTTTTTCGTGGTTCCCATCGGCTTATATAAATAATATATTTTTTTAATGAAAATTTTTTAGATATTTCTGCTATAATCTGTTCTTTATTATACTCTTGAAAAAAAGTAGCATCAATAGCGTTTGGAGTGATATTATAATTAGAAAATTTAAAATACTGCTGAATTTTCTCTTTGGAATATTCAGATACTGTTAGCCTAATATCTGACCTCTTGGCACTCTGTTTGTATAAAAAGGAATTTAAGATTTTGCTGAAAAACGAAAAATATTCTGGAAAATCAACAAATAATATATCGTGTGTAGTTACTATATATTTGCATCTTTTGAACGGTGAAACGGTATATTGAAAATGGGCAAAGTCAATTTTATTCTTTTTTATAATACTAGGAATATCAATAAGTAACCGCAAAAACTTGTTTGAATAGCTGTACTTGACATAAGTCACATTTGAATGTACCCCGAAAATATCTCTTAAGTTATCTGGTTTTGAAGCTGCCAAGAAAAAATGGAGATCTTTTTTCTTTAGTAACTCAGAATATAAGCCTTGTATGTAAGTTCTTGTTCCTTGAAAACCATTATCAAAAACATGACAGTCAACAAAAATACTGGTAGTGTTTTTAGTATTCATCGCTAATTGTTTTTTGATTTTTATATTCTCTAATCATTATCTCTCTCAGGGCAATCAAGAACCCAATAATTATCGATTTGTTGTCTAATTTTAGATAAAAACCCAAAAATACCCAGTTTGAAACTATCAAAAAAATACTGGAGCCAATTAATAAATAATTTACGGCTTGTACATTTTCAATATCAGATTTTTTTTGTCTATATAATAACACCAAAAAAATAATAAGCAATAAAACGCCTAATATTCCTGATTTTAAGAATACGGTAATAAATCCGTTGTGGGCAATGGGAATGTATTGAACGTTTTCGTGATCGTTTGTCCAGATTTTCCTTCCTAGATTAAGAGTAGATCCCAAACCTTCACCAAACAAAATGGCCCTATTTCCTTGATCTGAAACTTGTTTTACAGCAATAATATTTTCAAAAGATCTGTAATTATCATTAAAATCTTTCCAGTCATCTTTATTTATTCGTGTTTTAAAAGCTTCTTGCGGCGCAATTTTTATTTTGTATAAAAATGCTTGAATTCCTTTTCCTTCTCTTTTCGGATTTATATATACTATTGCCGCATAGCCAATAACGGTGGCTAGTATTACTGATGCTAGTACTTTTAAAGAGTTTTTATTTAAAATAAGATATCCTTTTAAGCCAACATATAAAATTATAAACTGAATGAGATTGGTTCGAGCCAGATACAAAAAACTTGATACGCTTACTATAAGTAATATTAGTATTCTCAGCCTCTTTGAAATTTCTAGTTTAAAGTCCTTATAAAAAATAAGGATAATCAATACATAAATTTCAAAATCACTAAAATAGCCCCCATATTCTCTCAAAAGATTAACACTCAATGTTCTAAACTTTACAAATGCAAATAATAGCATTCCTAAATGCATTACGGCAATTGCCAAGCCTGTGAAAATAATTACTTTTAAACCCAATTTACTACTGAATCTGCAGAGTTGGTAACCAACCAATAATCCTAAAATTGGTTTTATTAAATAGGTGAAATCCCTAATAATTAAAAATGTCGTAGTTCTGTTAAATAAAGTTGAAATTACTGCAACTAAAAGTATGAGCAGAAAAATGAATGAATATTTAATAATTGTAACCGAATATTTTCTTTTAACAGTTACCAATAAAGTTAATGACCAAACGATAAAAGTAAGTTCGTAATTTGCAAATAAAGAAACTCCTATGCAAAGCAAAAATAAAATCTGATACGGAAAACTTTTGTAAATTTTAATGTTCATATTTATTTCTAAATCTAATTATTGGTCGTAAAACCATACAATATAAAATTATTACCAAGATCTCGATAATAATGTTAGTAATAAAAGCACCTTGTAATCCCGTATTTTTTACCAGTAAAAAAAATACAATCAGGCTAAAAATAGAAGAACCAATCGTAATATTTATGTATGCGTGATTGCGATCTAATGCAAAAAGCAACAGTTTTAAAGCTGTAGAAACTGCCATAAATATCGGTATTATTAATCCTAGTCTGAAAAAGAATTTCATAGATTCTAATTCGCTCCAAGAAATATTGAAATATAATAAAATGGGTTCTGTAAACGTAAATGCCGTTAGTACTAATAAAAGAATCAATATGTAATTATAGCCATTGTGCTTGGCCCATTGAGAAATTCCGTTTTTTAAACTCAAGTGTATTTGCAGACAAACATCGGCATATATAAAATTAAAAAACATTTGCAGATAGGTCCTGAAAGTCATAACGATCTGATCTATAATTTTATATTGTCCCGCCATATTATTACCTCCCACATAGCTTATAATCATAATAGGCATATATTGATAAAATGAAAGAAACAGCTGTGAGAAAGTCAGATAAAATTCTTCTTTTAATAGCCTTACAGCGTCATTTATTACACCTTTGTAAAAACGCAAATTATATCTTTTTATCAGACTAATTAGCCCAACAAGGCTAGAAATTACAAGTCCAATTCCTAGATAAGCGTTGGCATAAATATAATCTTCTTTGATAGTAATAAAACTAAAAACACAAGCTACATATAGTACTTTCGAAATTATATTTATAAATGAAATCCATTTATAATTTTCCAAACCTTGAAAAATCCAAGTAGGATTTATTAATTGACCGATGACATACAAAAAGCTAAAAAAGAAAAGAGATCGTTCTTTATTAAAAAAGGGAACAAAATAAACCAATAATATAGTGAGCAACAATAACATTAAAATTAAAAACAATTTCATAACATAAATTGAAACTATTTTTCTGCCAATAATTTCTTCATTGCTCCTGTTTATTGCTATTTCTTTGGTTCCGTTTATATAAGAACCATAATCAACCCAAACATTCATTATTAAAGCAAAAGAAAACCCAACACCAATCTTGCCCAATCCTTCCTTGTCGCAAACAGCAACCAAATAAGGCATTACCAAAAGCGGACTCACTAGATTGATGCTCTGGCCTATTCCATAAATAACAAAATTTTTAATTCGTTTATTTTGAAATATATTGAGGTAATTTGATTTAAACAAGATGATATTTTTTTACAAATATATGTACTATAAGGCTATAAGATCCTAATAATGTAAGTTGGCGCAAAAAATGCGAAATTTAACCAGAAAAAAAGAGCCACAAAATTGTGGCTCTAAGTAGTATTGTAATCTAATTTATTTTACAATTAATTGAATTTGATCATAAAGTGCTTTCTCTGAATAAAATAGCGGATCATATTTTCCTTCCTTGGTTTTGATATTTTGAAGTATTGCGTTCTTTTTGTCTACAATTTTCACACAATCATTTGGAAGAAAATAATTGAAAAACAAGGAATCTTTGGCTTCAAAACTTTTACTGTAGTAGTTCATTTTAAAGTTTTTAATAATAATTTCCTTTTGATTTTCATTTGTTCCTAAATCAATTCTAATGTAGTTTGGAATTGCATCTTCTGGCAGATTAAACACAATATCCTGCTGATTGCTATTTGCTTTTACGGCTGTCCAAACAGAATTTTCTTCTTTATAAGGAACTTCATAAGCATCTTGACTGTAATACAGCTGAAAATTATCGTCTTCTTTAACTATTGCGGTTAAAGTTACTTGAAAATTATTTTTCTTTGTCTCAATTTCAATTGGTTTAACTTCCTCTTTCACAGCATCTTTCTTGCATGAAGTAAAAACTGTTATTAAAAGTAAGCTTGCAAAAAATAGTTTTGTTTTCATTTTAAAATTTTTGGCTAATTTAGTTTTTAAACTTTTAAAAAAAAGCCTATCCCATTAAATAGTTTTAGAAATTTTTTTTTCAAATTATTGGTTGATTGTTTTCTACAATTAGCTTCTGCTTTCTATAAAAAGCTTTAAAAAATTGTACAAATACATAAAGAAAGATAAACAGTAATGGCAGCAGGAATTTTACATGTCCATAAACGATTCCTTTTTTCTCAATATTTATTGTTGTGCTTATATCTTTAATGATTTTGTCGTAGCCAATCAACTCAATTCTATAACCTCCTTGCTCATTAACCAAATCTCCTTTTGTTCTAATTACATCATTAAGCTGATTATTTTCGTTGTAATAGACAAGTTTATCGCTTTTCTGAGAATTTTTATTTTTAGAAAATTCTTTTATTACGTCATTAATTTGAGAAATTGTAGAATCATTTTGCACCATTTTATCTTTTACATTAATCAATTTTGCCTCTTGAATTTTTTTATAGTAATCAGATTTATTCAAAAATTCCAATATCAACTCTACTATTTCCTTTTCGCCAATTGAGTCTTTTGTACGAACTGAAATGTTATGATAGCGATAATTTTTACTGGTTATATTTTCTTTAATAATTTTTTTAATATCTCCGTTATCAGCCATTAACTTAATCAGTTCAAAGTTTTCTGGTCTATTGGTAATAAAATTATAGACATCTGGAATTGGTTCAATTTCTATGTCAACCAATTTTTTTGGTTTTTTAATACCAATACTATTTTTTAAAAACAACGTGTCGCCTTTACTAATTTTTGAGTCAATTAAATTAATTTTTGAGTATAAATAATCCGTACTTCCAAAATTTGGTATTACAATGATCTGGTGATCGTAAATCTTTCTTGTTTTATCAATTAAAAGTCCGATACTAAATCCAACGATTACTAAAGTCAATATAATTTTCCAATTGACAATAAAAGACTGAATTCCATTAAAAAAAGATCTTTTAATAGAATCGGCAAATTCATTAACTTTTTTTGAAATCACAGTGATATCAATTTCCTGATCTTCCAAATTCTGCGGTACTTTTGTACTCATTTACAATTATTTTATATTGAAAATCTGTTCTAAAATTTTAATAGTAATCAAATAAGTAGGTTTTACGCCAGTTGTTCCTAAACCTCCAGATGCCAATGTGCTTCCGGTTTCCAACGGATTATCAGACGCATAATAAGCATAACGGACTTTAATATCCTGAGGTACGCTTTTTCTAATTTTTGATGCCGACTGTATCGCTTTCTGGTAATAAGAACCTTCCATTTCAAGACCAATTACGCCCCAAGTCGATTCGTGGAAAAATTTCAATAAATCTCTATTTTGCAACGAAGTACCAAGAACAGTAACCATTGCACCTTCATAAATATCAATTTCATTTCCTTCGAACATTGAACCCGTTAACTCATTTTCGAAAAAATAATTGTCTGCCGTTCCTTCGTTAATATGTGCCGTCGGAATCATAATGTCTCCTTTTCCACCTTCTAGAATTCCAGCTTTACCCATAATAGAAACCGATTTTACGTTAAGTAAAGTTTCTTTCTTATAAGGTTTTAAAAGTTCATCGATGGTTTCGTAAGCCTGTTCTCCAAAAGCATAATCCATTACAATAATTACCGGTTTTTCTTCGCCTACATTGGCATGAGAAAATGCTGTTTTTGACCAGTCCACTTTGGCTGTATCAAAAATCTGAACATCGATATTGGTTCCTGAAGTATCTGGAAGAGAAATCATTCCGTTTTTTAAAGCCAATTCTTCAACCTGACCTCTAATTTCTTTAGAGCCAGAACTGCTTAATTCTTCATAAATAAAGAAATCTGTTTTTCCTTTATATTTAGTTTTCAACAAAGGCGTTGCAAAAATCGAATTCATTACACTGTGCATATTGGCACTAATAACATGAATTGGTCTTTTCAGCAAATCGTTTGCTTTTAGAACTTCTTTTATGTTTGTTGCCCAAACTTCTCCATGTATGTGATGTCCTAGACGCTCACGTAAAACGGGACTAAAAGTAATCGTACGTTTATTGTTTTCGACAATTTCTTCAATCGCTAATTTTCCTAACCAATAGATAACATGCAGAAAACGATCTGGCGCAGTTTCAGAACCAAAAGCATCGTAGATATCTAAAACTTCTTCAAAAGTTCTAGCCAAGATATTCGCAACGTGCGAAATCGCTTTTTCTTTTTCAATCTGAGTCAGTTTTTTAGTCTGCATCACGGCTTGTTCCAGTTTCTGCCAATCGCGAGAAACCTCTCCTCCATCATCAATTAAAACTCTATTTTTGATTTTATGAGATTCAATGAAAATGAAAGTCAAATGCGTTAGAATATCATAAATATCTGAACGCCCACGTGTGATTTCGACATTCATTTGCTCCTCGTCTATTCTGTAACAATTTCTTCTTCTTTTTGGAGGAACAATTGGCTGAAAATGCGATTTAGAATATCCTTCGTCTGACGTTAAATTGATAAAACGACACTGCTCAATTCCGATTGGAAGACGCTCAATAACGTACAAAAGTCCGTTAAGTTCTACTTTTTCTTCGGCTATATTTCCATAAATTTCAGGACGTAACGCTAATAATGATTCTCTTAAACTATCGCCCGAAACTCCCATTGGTTTGTAAAAACCACGGTTGAATAAATGGCGCATTGTAATGTACATTTTTTCAATAGCCGCAGAAGATTCCTGCGCTCTAGATCTTGATATATGTTTGGTCTCTTTCATCCTATTTTATTTATAATTCAAAAGTAAGCAAATACAATACATACCTTATATCTACAATATTATTTTTATAAAATCATTTTATTTTTGATTTATCTTCCGTCTTAAATTTATCTTTTGCCCAATTTTCTGGATTTGAAACAATGTAATCAGAAATTCTTTGATATTGATTATTGTCTCTAATGATATTATCATAAAATAATTTTTGCCATTGATGCCGATAACCTAATCTATTGGCATGTTTGGTTACCGCAGATTTATAGGATCCAACAATACACGAAATGGTGTTTTTCCCAATGTTTTGAAAACGTTGCGAACCTGGTTTTTCAAATGTGATGACCGGTGACGGCGGTGGTATATACAGGGCATGCCCTGTATATACATCGTTCGCGTCATTCGTATTATTCACGTTATCCAAATCGATATTATTTTGTTTATCGATAATCAAAATTCCGTGAATATGATTTGGCATCACCACAAAATCACCCAATTCAACGTTTTTATGGTGCATTGGAATTTGATGCCACAATAAATCGGCAATAATGCCAACTTCTGATAAAATCATTTTATTATTTTGAATTTTTCCAAAATAATGTTCCCTATCCTGTGTACAAATTGTTATAAAATACGCTCCGTTCCAACCATAATCCCACCATTGGGCTCTTATTGAAGAAATTCGGTATTTGTTTTGAAACTTTCCTTAACCCATGAATTTTTATTTATCCATATAAACTTATTGGATAAATAAACTGTTTAATCTTAAAAATATTATACTATTTTGTAAGATTATCCGCAATTTTTCTGTCATTTGACAATCTCGGAATTTTATTCTGACCTCCCAGTTTTCCCTGAGATTTCATATAATCTTGAAATCCATTTTTAGAAACTTTTGTGATCACAACTTTTCGCAGCACATTTCCGGTAATGAGATCATCGTAATAAATATTTTGCTTGCGCATTGAATTGTCCAACGCTTCTGCGAAAGCGTCAAAATCGTCTGGTTCTTTTTCAAATTCAATCAACCATTCATGATACGGAAGTCCGCTTAACGGATTGATTTGCGGCGCAACAGTAAACTCGTTAATAACTATATTGGTTTCAGCAACCGCTTCTTTCATAGCATTTTCAACTTCATTGGCAATTACGTGTTCTCCAAAAGCCGAAATATAATGTTTGATACGACCCGAAACTATAATTCGATACGGAGCCAAAGTGGTAAACTGAACGGTATCACCAATATTATAACGCCAAAGTCCGGCATTGGTAGAAATAATCAACACATAATTTACGCCAACCTCAACTTCACCAATCGTATACACTTTTGGGTTTTCGGTAAAGAATTCATCTGCTTTTATAAATTCGTAGAAAATACCTGAATTTAAAAGCAACAACATTCCCTTTTCTTTTTGTGAATCTTGATAGGCAAAAAATCCTTCAGAAGCCGGAAATAACTCGATACTATCCACTTTTCGTCCGATCATGTTTTCAAATTTGGCGCGATACGGTTCGTAGTTAACACCTCCGTAAATAAACAAATTAAAGTTTTTGAATATTTCACCTATCTTCTTCCCTCCGCTTTTCTTTTCCAAACGCTCAAAATACATTTGCACCCAAGACGGAATTCCAGAAATTATAGACATATTTTCCTTAATCGTTTCGTCTACAATGGCATCGACTTTGGTTTCCCAATCGTCTATACAATTGGTTTCCCAAGACGGCATTCTGTTTTTCTGAAGATACTTTGGAACAAAATGTGCTACAATTCCAGAAAGTCTTCCAAATTTAATTCCGTATTTCTCGGTTAGAATTGGACTTCCCTGCAGAAAAATCATTTTTCCGTCAACAAAATCGGCTTTTCCAGTTTCATGAACATAATGCAAAATGGCATTTCGCGCTGCTTCAATATGATAAGGCATTGATTCCTTAGTTAGCGGAATAAATTTTGCTCCCGAAGTTGTTCCCGAAGTTTTAGCAAAATATAATGGTTTTCCTTTCCATAAAATATCCGATTCGCCTTTTACAACCTTTTCAACATAAGGCTTCAAATCTTCGTAATCTCTTACAGGAACATGTTTCTGAAAATCTTGAAACGTTTTTATTTGATTAAAATGATGGTCTTTCCCAAATTCGGTGTTTTGTGCACTTTCAATCAAATTTTCAAAAACCTTTTGCTGGGTTTCAACTGGTTTGTTAGCCCATTTAAGTGTTTTATTGTATATTTTTTTAGCAAATATTTTTGCCGCAATTGACTTAATTGACATTTTCAGTGGTATTATTTTTTATCACTTTTCTTTTTGTCTTGAGATTTTGCTTTCAGTTCTTTTTCGGTTTCAGCGACATCTTCTCTTAGTTTCATTTCGGCATCAGAAGCTTTCATATTTACATCTGATGCATCTTCTGCAGATTCAGCTAATATTGAATCTTTGCTAAATTTAGAATATTCTAATTCTCCCTTTAAAACTTTCTGAATCCCTTTTATATAAGCTTCATTCTGTTTTAAAGCGGTTTCTAAAGAATCTGATTTAATAGCCAGTTTTGTAGCATTTCGTTTCAATTCTGTAGAAGAATATCCTGGAATAAATTCGCGAAGCGGCGTAAAAGCAATAATAAAAGTAGTAACCAAAATTAGAAATATGCCACCTAATGTAAACGTTACAAAAACATTCATTAGAGTAAGCCTCAAAGAAAATAACTCTTCAAAAGTGTCTTCATTTAAAATTATTAAACGGTTTTTAACGAATAGTTTTTTCCTAAAATTCTTTTTCCTTTTTTTAGTCATTATCCTTCTTTATGCTAGCAAATATAGTAATTAATCGTCATGATATTTGTTCTAAAAATTTTAAGAAGAGCTATAATTTACGATTTTATAAAATATTTAACGTGGTCTGATACAAATATTTTAAACTAAAAATACTTCTATTTCGTATATTTCTATATACCTTTGCGGAATAATTAGAAAACAATTTGCTTCGGCATTAAATATAATAGTCATGGGAAGATTAGGTCTTACAGAAATCCTTGTTATCGTAGGTATTGTGATTTTACTTTTTGGAGGTAAAAAAATTCCAGAATTAATGAAAGGTTTAGGAAGCGGAATTAAGGAATTTAAAAACGCTGCTAAAGACGATCAACCTGCTGCTTCTAAAAAACAAGAGGAAGAAACGAAATAATAAATTCGAAAAGCTTATTAAAATCCCAAATTACAATTTTAAGATTGTAGTTTGGGATTTTTTTATTTGCTAACCAAAATAAAAACGCCAAAATTACGATGTAATTTTGGCATTTTTTATTTCTAATATTCCCGCGTTTTTGGAATTTGGAATTTTATAAATTGGAATTTTCTACAAAACCATCGTCAACTGTATTCTCTTTCTATCTTCATCAACCTCAGTAACCTTAACATCAACATGCTGATGTAATTTCACCACTTCGTTCACGTCGCTCACAAATCCCGCTTTTAATTGTGAAATATGTACCAAACCGCTTTCTTTGATTCCGATGTCAACAAAACAGCCAAAGTTGGTAATGTTATTGACAATTCCGGGTAAAATCATTCCGGTTTTCAAATCTTTAATCGATTTTACGTTGGCGTCGAATTCAAAAACTTTAGCCGATTTTCTAGGATCCAATCCAGGCTTTTCAAGCTCTTTTATAATATCTTTTAGCGTTAATAAACCAATTTCTGGCGTAACATACTTTTCTGGCTTAATAAGCGCTGTTTTCTCTTTATTTGCAATTAATTCATTTAGAGAAATATTAAGATCTTTCGCCATTTTTTCCACAACCGGATAAGCTTCCGGATGCACCGCCGAATTATCCAGCGGATTTTTAGCATTTGTAATTCTAATAAACGCAGCTCCTTGCTGATAGGCTTTATCACCTAAACGAGGTACTTTTTTTAATTGTTTTCTATCTTCAAAAGGTCCATTTTCTGAGCGATATTGCACAATGTTTTCGGCCAGCTTCTCCCCGATTCCACTCACATAACTTAGTAAATGCTTACTTGCCGTGTTAATGTTAATTCCAACCGAGTTCACGCAACGAATTACGGTACTGTCCAATTCTTCTTTTAATTTAGTTTGGTCCACATCATGCTGATACTGTCCTACTCCAATCGCTTTCGGATCGATTTTTACCAATTCGGCCAACGGATCGGAAAGTCTTCTTCCGATAGAAACCGAACCACGAACCGTTACGTCGTAATTAGGAAATTCTTCTCTGGCCGTTTTTGAAGCCGAATAAACCGAAGCTCCAGCCTCAGAAACCACGAAAACCTGAATTGGTTTGTCGAACGCGATTTTTTTGATGAAGAATTCTGTTTCTCTGGAAGCTGTTCCATTTCCGATAGAAATCGCATCAATCTGATAGGCATTTACCATCGAACGGATTTTTTTAATCGCCATTGTTTCCTCATTTTGAGGCGCGTGCGGATAAATAGTTTCGTTGTATAATAAATCTCCCTTTTCGTCCAGACATACTACTTTACAACCGCTTCTGAATCCTGGATCAATTGCCAAAATTCGTTTTTCTCCCAACGGCGGCGCCAATAATAACTGACCTAAATTGTTAGCAAAAACCTGAATTGAATTCGCGTCTGCTTTGGCTTTAGCCTCCTGTAAAGTCTCATTTCCAATTGCCGGATTCAGTAAACGTTTGTAACTATCTTCAATCGCTAGCTGTAAATGTGCTGTTGAATTATTTTGTTTTTTAATGATAATTTCATCAATAACATCGTACGCATCGTCGATATCAACATCGATTTTCATTTTTATAAAACCTTCATTTTCTGCACGAAGCATCGCTAATAAACGATGCGCAGGCGCTTTTGTCAAAGGTTCTTCCCAATCAAAATACTGATTGAATTTTTGTGCTCCTTCTTCCTCAGCTTTCTTTTTGACCACTTTTGTAGCAATTGTCGCTTTTCGCTGAAATAATCGACGAAGCTGTTTACGAACATAAATATTTTCGTTGATCCATTCGGCCACAATATCTCTTGCGCCTTGAATAGCGGCTTCTTCGTTAATTACATTTTCATTTAGATACTGAGTCGAAATAAAATCGAAATCTGCATCGCTTTCAGACATTATTAATTTTGCCAAAGGTTCTAAACCGAATTCACGGGCCACGTCGGCTTTTGTTTTTTTCTTCTTTTTGTATGGAAGATAGAAATCTTCTATTTCTTGTAAATCAAAACTATCTTCAATCTTTTTCTTCAAATCTGGCGTAAGCGCTTTTTGCTCTTCAATAGATTTTAAAACCGCTTCTTTACGTTTAATAAGCATATCGTATTCTTTCTGTAATTTTGCAATAGCTTCAATTACAGTTTCATCCAGATTTCCAGTCGCGTCTTTTCGGTAACGCGAAATAAACGGAATCGTACAATCTTCTTCTAAAAGCTTTACCGTGTTTTGAATACTAACCGCCGGCGCCTGTACAGACTTGGCAATGAATTGAATATTAGTCATTTATTTTATTATTTTTTTAAAAGATGTAAATAATGCGAGATTTTACGAGAATCTCGCATTATTTACAATTTATAAGTTTTTAAAATTTTATTAAACTGCTTAGATTTAATAAAATTGTGTTTAATTTTATTAACCTGTATTTTTTCTAAAAATCCTAAACTTTCAAGATTATTTAAATCTGTTCGAGCCGTAAAATTAGAGACTCCAAATTTATTTTCTATCTCTTTACTACTTAAGACTCGGTCTGAGTCTTCATTTAAAATTTTTAAAATTTGCGCTTGGCGCTCATTTACATTTGGTATTTTAATAAATTTTGCTGCCTGAATTACTTCTTTTTGTTTTCTTCCTATATATTCTTTCAAAGCTGTGAAAGCTTTTTCCATTGTTTTTATATGGTAAGTAATAAAATAAGTTAAATCATTTTGGTCAATTTCTGAATATAGAAAAGCTTTTTCGTATTGAACTTTTGTATCCTTAATAATTGTTGAAATAGTTAAATACTCTGTAAGCCAATACCCATTTTTAAGCATATACCAATAAAATAATGTACGTGCTGTTCTGCCATTACCGTCAGAAAATGGGTGTATCCAACCAATCATAAAATGAATTATAATTCCTTTAATTATTGGATGTGTAAATGTTTTTTGTTCATTATTAAAAAAAAGACATAAATCGTTAATTAATAATTCTATCTCTTCATTTTTGGGTGGCGTATGTACTACTTCACTATTGGAATAATTTACTACATAAATATCATTATTTTCTCTAAACTTTCCTTCATCCTCATTGTCATCCAATGTGTTATTAGATATCAGTTTATGAATATAAAGAAGTTTTTCAGGTGTTAAATCTTCATTTTTATGTTGAACAATATACTTCATTGTAAAGTAGTTGTTCATAATCATTTGTTCTGATTTATTCTTTGGCTTTCGCTCTTTCTGAATCATTTCTTTTGCAGCTTTTCTGGTGGTATTTGCCCCCTCCATCTGGCTGCTTGAAATAGCCTCTTCCATTATTGAGCTTATCAGAAATTTATTTTTGTCGGTATCTGTTATGCCAATATTACTTCCCAAATTTCCTCCAATATTCAAATCAAAATGATGTAAAAGTCTGAGAATGTAATCCGTGACATTAAAATTAAAAGAATAATTTCCGAATATAATATTTTGTTTATTTAATGATCGAGATAGTTTAACAGCATTCCAATATTCAACTGGATTAATTGATTTTGTTTTATATTTAATTTTATCCCAATATAAATATTCATCATTGATTTCCTTCAATTCACCAGATAACGTTAACTGAGTTAGTAAACTTATAGTATTATTATCGTATTTCGATATTGGTGGACTTTCTAACATAAAAAAATATTTTACGCTAAATTAGTAAATAATGCGAGATTCTTATAAAATCTCGCATTATTTACTAATCTTATATTTCACTGAAAATTTTCTTGTTTATAAAAATGACACAATCTGTTTGTTTAAAACCCTAAACAGAATGTCATTCGGTTTGCTAAAATAATATCTTTGTCCCAATTTTTTAGCCAATGAAAGTTTTATTACTCTATTTTTTAATTATAAATGTTCTTGAATTTACAATTGCCGGTTATGATAAATTTTTAGCCCGCAAACAAAAACGCAGAATTCCGGAAAACACCTTGTTTTTTCTGGCCTTGATAGGCGGATCAATTGGGTTATTAACAGCAATGTTACTTTTTAAACATAAAACGGCCAAAACTTCTTTTATTGTAAAGTTTGTTGGAATTATTTTGATTCAGATTGTCGTTATTTATTTGAAAATCACTCACAAAATATAGATATCAACATTGTTAATAACTATAAAAACAATACATAATTAATTGATTTTAAGACATTTTAAATAAAAAACCGGAAAGATTTAAAAAATCCGCCCGGTTTACTTTTTCTTATATGGTGCGAAGCACCGAATTTTTTTTTGACTTTTTACGAACAAGCGATTTTATTCACTCTATTTTGGTGTCTTCCGCCTTCAAACGAAGTTTCAAGGAAAGTTTCAACGATTTCTACAGCTTGCGCAATAGAGGTGTATCTCGCCGGAATACTCACAATGTTTGCATCGTTGTGTAAACGCGTTAAATAAGCAATTTCTTTAGTCCAGCATAAACCAGCTCTTACTTTAGGATGTTTATTAACAGTCATTGCAATTCCGTTACCGCTTCCGCAGATTACGATTCCAAAATCGGCTTTTCCTTCAGATACATCATTCGCAACTGGATGCCCAAAATCAGGATAATCTACAGAATCTTCAGAATCAGTTCCGTAATTAGTTACTTCATATCCTTTAGCTTCAAGCATTTTTACAATTGCTTTTTTATATTCTGGTCCTGCGTGATCGTTTCCTATCGAAATTTTCATTTTTAATACTATTAAGTTGTGTACTGCAAATTTACTTAATTAATATATGTTTGGTACGAAATGCACCAATTTTCACTAATTTCTTTTATTGTGAACAGTTTTAAACATTATCAAAATCTAAAATTATAATTAGTGTACATTCTAAAATTCTTGGCTATAAAAACTAAATATATAAAGTACTTGATACCAATATCTTATCAGTTATTAACAATTTTGATAACTTCATAAGTATCTCACAATCAATAAATAATATTCAGAATATTTGTTAAAATTTTAAGGTGTTAATTAGACTTTCTAATTCGTTGATATTCAGTTAACTTTAAATTAACAGAAAATGTTAATAAGTTCGAAAAGAAAATTAGAACTATTTTTTGGTTATTTAAGAAAAATGCTTAATCCAAAATCGGTTTTAAATATGCAAGGAAAGTTTCGTGAATTTTTGGAAAAGTTATCAATATCAAAAATGCCATTTTCAACAGAAATCAACATGTCAACTTATCTACAAAATGAAGTTAAATTTGGTTGTCAACCGTTGTTAATTAAAATTGAAAAAAGCTTAAAAATTAATCCTTTAACTAAAAATAACTATGTTGATAACTCAGAATAAATAAGTAAAACGAGATTTCAATGACTTCAAAAAAAAATTTATTCGACATATTAACACACTATAATAACCAACAAATTTTTTTAAATTTTTAAAAATCTTTTTTGTTGTATTTAATATATGTTGAAAACTAAAAAAGTTGAAAATGAAAAATTTCATTTTTTGAATTGAATTTTTCTGAATCGATTGTCTTTTGAGTTTTTGTTTCAGACGATTTTAAGTGGATTGTTGAGATTATCCAAGATTTCTTGAACTTGTTCAAAATCGTTTGGATGTACTTTGAGTTTAATTCCGCCCAGTGCATTGGAGTAAAATGGCATAACGGAAAGGGTCATTTCGTTCTCGAAAAAATAAGGGATTCCATCTTGTTCCAGTAAGTGTTTGAGAACCACGGTTTCGTGCAGATAATTGAATACGGCAATCGTTTTAAAACTTTCCATTTTAGGTCTTTTTGTAAATGTACGAAAAGTTATATTTTTAATAATTCTATTTGTTAAAAAGTATTATCTGATATCTTATTTGTAATTTTAAGCCTTATTAGAAAAGATATATGAGTAAGAAAATTAGAAAGCCGATAAAGAAGGAGAAAGATTTCTCTGGAAAAATACTTAAGATTTTATCGCAAAATGCTAATAAACCATTCAATTATAAACAAATAGGAGCAAAGCTAGAATTAGACGATACAAAAAGCAGAAATCAGATTATAAAAGATTTGAAAATTCTTGCCGCTCAAAATAAGATTATAGAAACAGAACCTGGAAAATACTTGATTAAAGCAGTAAGCCAGGATTACTACGAAGGAACAATAGATATGACGAGCAGAAAAACGGCATATTTTATTTGTGATGAATTTGAAGAAGATGTTTTTATTCCGTCCAATAATTTGAATCGTGCCTTAGATAAAGATAAAGTTAAAGTTTACGTTTATAACAGAAGAAAAGGAAAAAGACCTGAAGGTGAAGTAATTGAAGTTATCGAAAGAGATAAAACAGAGTTTGTTGGTGTAATTGATATGCAGCCAAATTTTGCTTTTGTTGCTACTGCGAATCCTAAAATGTACACGGATATTTTTATTCCGAAAGATAAAATAGGAGAAGCAGAAAACGGTGACGTTGTTTTAGTGAAGATTGAAGATTGGCCAAAAAGAGCTGATAGTCCGTTCGGATCTGTAATTCGAGTACTTGGAAAACCTGGAGAGCACAATACAGAGATTCATGCTATTTTAGCAGAATATGGTTTGCCATCTGATTTCCCAGTAGAAGTAGAGGTTTTTGCACAAAAATTGGATACTTCGATTCAGGAATCTGAGATTGCCAAACGTCGTGATATGCGTGATACACTTACGTTTACGATAGATCCAAAAGATGCCAAAGATTTTGATGATGCATTGTCTTTCAAAAAATTAGAAAATGGCAATTTTGAAATTGGTATTCATATTGCCGATGTTTCGTATTATTTGGAAGAAGGAACCATTCTGGATGATGAAGCGTATCAACGTGCGACTTCGGTTTATTTGGTGGATAGAGTAGTGCCAATGCTTCCAGAAGTATTGTCTAATTTTGCGTGTTCGCTTCGTCCGAATGAAGAGAAATACACATTTTCTGCGATATTTGAAGTTTCTCCAACTGCACAAGTTATTAACCAATGGTTTGGAAGAACAGTAATCTATTCAGATCAGCGTTTTGCTTATGAAGAAGCGCAGCATATTATTGAAACTAAAGGAAATAACACTATTCCTGATGATATTTCTATTACTGGAGATTCGTATGTTGTTTCAGATGAAATTGTGGAAGCTACTTTAAAACTAGACGAATTAGCTAAAATTCTAAGAAAGAAAAGAATGCAGCAAGGGGCTATTTCTTTTGATAAAGTAGAAGTAAAATTCAATTTGAATGCTGAAGGTGAACCTGAAGGTGTTTATTTTAAAGTGTCTAAAGATGCCAATCATCTGATTGAAGAATTTATGCTTTTGGCAAATAGAAAAGTCGCTGAATATATTGGAAAACAAAAGAAAACCTTTGTTTACCGTATTCACGACGAACCAAATGAAGATAAACTGATTGCTATGCAGCAAGTTATTGCTAAATTTGGTTATAAAATTGATTTTAGAACAAAAGGCGATATCGCAAAATCAATAAATGCTTTAATGGAAGAAGTAAACGGTAAGAAAGAACAAAATCTTATTGATACTCTTGCCATTAGAAGTATGAGTAAAGCCAAATATTCGACAGATAACATTGGCCATTACGGTCTGGCTTTTGATTATTACAGCCATTTTACATCGCCAATTCGACGTTATCCAGACGTTATGGTACATCGTTTGCTACAATATTATCTAGATGGAGGCGCTTCTGTAGACGAAGAAACCTATGAAACCAAATCTCTGCATTGTTCCAATATGGAAAGTTTAGCTACAAATGCTGAACGTGATAGTATTAAATACATGCAGGTTAAGTACATGCAGGATCATCAAGATGAAGAATTCCTTGGCGTTATTTCTGGTGTTACAGAATGGGGAATTTATGTTGAGATTGTTTCAAATAAATGCGAAGGGATGGTAAGAATCAGAGAGATAAAAGAAGATTACTATACTTTTGACGAAAGGCAATATGCATTGGTTGGAGCTACTTCAAACCGATTATTGCAATTAGGAGACGAAATTTATGTGAAAGTGAAAAATGCCGATTTAGTTAAAAAACAGCTGGATTTTCATTTTTTACGAAGAGCTGAATAAAGTTGATTATTAATTAAAAAAAAATAAACATGAGAAAGTTAATTATAGGAGCTGCGATATTAGTTGCACAAATGTCATTTGCACAAGTAACAAAAGAGTTAGGAGAATTTGATACGGTTAAAGTTTACGATAAATTAAGTGTTAAATTGGTTCCTTCTTCTGAAAATAAGATTGTTATAAAAGGAGCAAGAGAGACAGAATTAGAAGCTGTTAATAAGAATGGTATTTTAAAATTAAGAATGCCGTTTCCAAAACTTTTATCTGGAAATGATCTTGATGTTACTTTATATTACAAGCGTTTAGAACTGATTGACGTAAATGAAGGAGCTCTAGTTACTGGTAACGAAACTATTAAATCAACTTCTTTTAAAGTCAGTGCCCAGGAAGGCGGAAAAATTAACGTAGATTTGAATGTTGATAAGTTAAAAGTAAGTTCAGTTTCTGGCGGAGAAATAACCGTAACTGGTAAAGCAGATAACCTTGATGCAAGTTTAGGAGCTGGCGGATATTTCCTAGGAAGTAAATTAGCCACGTCTCAAACGAAAGTAAGCGTTTCTGCGGGCGGAAAAGCCGATGTTAATGCTTCAACCCTTGTGGATGCAAAAGTGAGCGCAGGAGGCTCTATTTACATTTACGGAAAACCGAAACAAATAAATCAGAAAACTGTTTTTGGTGGTAAAATTGAAGAAGTAAAGTAATTAATTGTATTTGAATGATAAATGATATTCTAACTGGACTTCCATGGGGACTTTTTCTAAGTTTTATGGTAGGTCCAGTGTTTTTTATACTAATTGAAACCAGTATCACTAAAGGATTCAGAGCTGCAATGGCTTTTGATTTGGGTGTTGTTTTAGGTGATATTTTCTTTATAGGAATCGCATATTTAGGAAGTTACAGACTTATTCAGAGTTTAAAAGATAAACCGGCATTGTTTATTTTTGGCGGAATTATTATGCTGGCTTACGGAATTATTTCTTTCATAAGATTGAAGAACGATGAAAAAATGGATGCCGAAGAAATAGATCGTGATATCATAAAAAGAAACTACGGCAGTTTATTTATAAAAGGTTTTATTTTAAACGTTATCAACATTGGAGTTCTTGGCTTTTGGTTAGCCGTTATTATTTCTGTGGGACCAAAATTAGAAATGATAAACTCAAGAATGTTTACTTTTTTTACGTCAGTTATCATTACTTATTTATTAGTCGATTGCATTAAAATAGTATTAGCCAAACAGTTAAAATCGAAATTGACACCCAATAATATTCTAAAAATTAAAAAAGGAATTAGTATTGTCTTAATGGTTTTTGGAGTTGTGTTAATAACTCAGGGATGGTTTCCAAAAGAAAAGGAAATGATGAAAAATGCCTTTGAAAGAATCGAACATAAATAGTTGTTAATAACTCATAATTATAAATTTAAACCTCTGAATTTCAGAGGTTTTTTTGTGTTTAGTCATTGCGAGGAACGAAGCAATCTCATCATGATAATTAGAACATTGATATGTTACTGTGATTGCCTCGTTCTTCGCAATGACGCAAAAAAAAGAGACACATTTCTGTATCTCTTTAATGCATCGTCCGGATTCGAACGTAAATCTTTAATTAATTTTTCCTAAAAATTAGACATAAAAAAAAACCTTCAAATTGCTTTGAAGGTTTTGAGGCATCGTCCGGATTCGAACGTAATCTTTATTAATTTTTTCTAAAAATTAGACATAAAAAAAACCTTCAAATTGCTTTGAAGGTTTTAGAGGCATCGTCCGGATTCGAACCGGAGTAGGAGCTTTTGCAGAGCCCAGCCTAGCCGCTCGGCCACGACGCCATTACTTGAACGGATGGCAAAAGTAACTAAAATCTTTAAATTTCAAAAGTTTCGAATGAAGTATTTTAAAAATTTAAGATTTTAATTTTAAAAATTACTTTCTAATTTCCGTCATTTTTATAGTAACTGACTCAACATCACCACCAATAGGAGGATTAATTTTTGAAACCCAAACAGTTGTTTTTTCTATCATTTCTATCTCTGCTAATACACGAATATTGATTCTTTTAGCCACATGCTCTAATAAATGAGAACGAATTGCCATTTCTTCAGTAACAATTTTGTTCAAATGAACATAATCTACCGTGTCTAAAAGATGATCTGTTTCAGCTGATTTCTGTAAATTGGTTTTAATTTTTAAATCTACAGTGTAATCAGAACCGATTTTTCCTTCTTCAATTAAACATCCGTGGTAAGAAAAAGTACGGATATTTTTAAGTTTTATAACTCCCATTTTTATAATTTAATTCTTGTAGTATTTGGATCTTGATAATTGCAGGTTACAGCTTGAATAGAAACAATTTTTTCTAATTCATCAACTGTAAAGTGGATAGTGTAAGGAAATTTCTTTAAAGGTAAAGTACGAACAATGTTGTATTTTTCTTCAAAAAGTGGAAACTTATAAAGTGTTTTTAAATGGTCATTGTAATCTAAAAGAAATTTTTCTCCCAAACCTTTTCTAATATTTTCATAGTATAAAAAAGCTTCTTCTATTTCTAAATCGGCTCTTTTTACTATTAAAACTTTAAAGACCATATTTATTTTTTAAATTTTGTAAAGCAACATCTGCATCAATATAATCTTCTGGTTTAGCATTTTTCATACGTTCTAAAACCATTTCTTGTTGCCATAGCGGAATTTCATTCTCAACATTTTCATTAATAGAAACATCAGGAATATGTTTAAAAAAACTAACAAAAGTTTCGTAGAAGTCGTCTGGAATTGTAACTGTCAATTGTCTCATAATTCTGAATATTTTTACAAAAGTACTAAATAAATTAATTTCGGGATTTAGCTTTAACGTTTCATGTTTTATGCGAGTTAGATAACTTTAAACCTGAAACCTGAAACCTTTTTTTTATCTTTGCTAAAATTACTATAAAATAATGGCATCAGAAGAGAAATCACTCAATTTTATTGAACAAATCATAGAGGAAGACGTAAAATCAGGTCTTTCGAATACTAAACTTCGCTTTCGTTTTCCACCAGAACCTAATGGATATTTGCACATTGGACATGCAAGTTCTATTGCATTAAATTTTGGTTTAGGAATTGATTATCAGTCACCTGTAAATTTACGTTTTGACGATACAAACCCAGAAAAAGAAGAGCAGGAATTTGTTGATGCTATTAAAAAAGATGTTGAATGGTTAGGATATTCCTGGGCAGAAGAATGTTATGCTTCAGACTATTTCCAACAATTATACGATTGGGCAGTTTTATTAATTAAGAAAGATAAAGCTTATGTTGACAGTCAGACTTCTGAAGAAATGGCTGCTCAAAAAGGAACGCCTACTACTGTGGGAACAGACAGTCCGTACAGAAATCGTTCTGTTGAAGAGAATTTAGACCTTTTCGAAAGAATGAAAAACGGTGAATTTGAGGCTGGTACACACATTCTTCGTGCTAAAATTGACATGAAATCAACAAACATGTTAATGCGTGATCCGATCATGTACAGAATTTTACACAAACACCACCATAGAACTGGAGACGATTGGAAAATCTATCCAATGTACGATTGGGCGCACGGACAAAGTGATTATTTAGAGCAAATTTCTCATTCATTTTGTACACTTGAATTCTTGCCTCACCGTGAATTATACGATTGGTTTTTAGATCAAATTTTTGATGAAAATAAATTGCGTCCAAAACAAAGAGAATTTGCTAGACGTAACTTATCTCATACTGTTGTTAGTAAAAGAAAATTACAGCAACTTGTTAAAGAAAAGCATGTTAACGGTTGGGATGATCCTAGAATGTCAACTATTTCAGGGTTAAGAAGACGTGGTTATACAGCTGCATCTTTGCGTAATTTTGCTAATACAATTGGTATTGCAAAACGTGATAATTTGATTAACGTATCGGTTTTAGAATTTTGTATTCGTGAAGATTTAAACAAAATTGCACCTCGTGTAATGGCTGTTTTAGATCCTGTGAAACTGGTAATTACCAATTATCCGGAAGGAAAAGAAGAGTGGTTAGAAGCAGAAAATAATCAGGAAGATGAAAACGCTGGTTTCAGAAAAGTGCCTTTTTCTCGTGAATTATATATTGAAAGAGAAGACTTTTTAGAAGATGCTCCGGCTAAATATTTCCGTTTGACTTTAGGAAAAGAAGTGCGTCTTAAGAATGCGTATATCATTAAAGGTGAATCTGTTGTAAAAGATGCTGGCGGCAATATTACAGAAATTCATGTAACTTATGATACCGATTCTTTAAGCGGAAGCGGTACAGAAGCAAGTCAAAGAAAAGTATCCGGTACATTGCATTGGGTTTCTATCAAACATGCTTTGGAAGCAGAAGTTCGTCTATACGATCGTTTGTTTACAGACGAAGCTCCAGACAGTTACAAAGACAAAAATTTTTTAGATTTTGTGAATCCAAATTCGTTAGAAATTGTAACTGGATATGTTGAACCAAGTTTATCAACAGCTCAAAATGAAGATAAATTTCAGTTTCAACGTTTAGGATATTTTACTGTTGATAAAGACTCAACTCCTTCAAAATTAGTGTTTAACAAAACGGTTGGTTTAAAAGATGCCTGGGAAGAAAAAGGTAAAAAAGAAGAAAACAGCATCAATAATTCTTTAAAAGATATCAACAAATATTTTAAAGTTGAGACTAAACCAGAACGAATTGCAATTGAAAGTGCAATAGGGGAGAACATCAAAAATGTTTCGAGTTTCTCTTTATTACAGAATTCTTTAAAGAAAAATATCAACAATAATAAGAGTTCTTTGTTGTTTGCTCAGTTTATTTTGAAATATTCAAGTTTAAAATCTGCTGATGTAGAACAAGAAGATATCCACAAATTATATACAATGTCTTTAAAAAGTGAATCGACTTATGTAAGATCTAAAGCACTTTTGAATTTGAGAGATATTGAAGATGAAAATCTGAGAAATCAGTTTGATGATGAAATTTTGAAATTATATTCAAATCCACCAAAAAATGCTTCAGAAAGAGAAATTGAAATTCTTTCTGAAATGGTAAAGAAGTAATATCAACTTAATTTATGAAAAGCGCTTTTATAAGCGCTTTTTTTTATTATATAGATTTACTATTGAAATTTTAAAACTTATAATTTTTATAAATTAAAATTGACTTTCATAAATTGATTTTAATAGAAAATAAAATCTTATTGGATAACTTATTCATTTTTTGAATTTAAGTTTATAAAAAGTCTTTATTTTAGCTTTTGGTTTTTTTAGCTTATAATTTTGATGTTAAAATTATTATTATAATTTTTAATAATATTTTTTGCTAATTATAATAAATTTAATTTATTATTTATAAAAACTATTAATATTTTGTTTTTAATTAATTTTATATATAAAATTAGACCTTCATAAATTATTATTAGGCTAAAATAAAAAATAGTCGAGTAGAGAAGACCTTTTTAAAATTTTGATTCATTAAAACTCTTTATTTCAACTTTTCGTTTTTACAGCATGTTTCTTCTTAAAAAAAACTAGAATCTAGGTTTTTTCTAATTTTTTTTAATTTTTGCCTTCAATTTAATTTCATAGTTTTTTATTATTAATTTTTTAAAATATTAGTTTTTAATTATTATTTTAAAAAATGATAATAAATTTAAAAATAATAGTTTTTATATATTAATTTTAGCCTTCATAAATTGATTTTAAGACGTTTTTTAAATTGAATCGATAAATAACTCATTTTTTAAATTATCGTTTATTTAAGGTCAGAATTTTAATTTTTGATGTCATTTTAGTCAGTTTAACGGCTTGTTAACACACAATTGTTTATAAAACTGCTATTTTTAACTCAATATCAAAAGTCAGAGATGATTTTTGTAAAAAATTAAAATTTGCCGTAAAGAATCTAAGTTGAAATTTATTGTTTTTAGAAACTCGTAATTTTTATCGCAATACAATTTCAAAACTGATTTCCCAAAAAGACAATTTTATGTTCTCATTTTTATTATGATGTAGTTTTGATAATATCTATCGTAAAAAGACATTTTTTCAAATTGTATCATAATGTACAAAATTCCATAATGTTGAATTTGTGTGAAAGTTTAGTTTTTAAATTTCAAGTCTGACAATTTTTAATTTAAATCTAATTATCATGAAAATTTTATATTTCACACTAGCTTTATTATTTGCAAACGTAGCAATTTCGCAAACACATCAAATTACAAAACACAATGGAGAAGAACTTGATGTAAATTTTATTAAAAATGAAAATGGTTTTGTTTACTATTCTTTAAACGGAAGTTCTGAAGAAGTTAAAATTAGCAAACATGCTGTTTCATCAATTACAAATAAGCAGACAAAACAAACTCAGAAAGTTTCTGATAAAATTGTAGTAGATTCAAAAGACGATTACAAGATGGTTACTGTTTTGCCTCAAGAAAAAACAATAGGACTGAAGCAGACAGGAACTTTTACGGGAGTCTCGACCAAGACAAAAGGCGAACCGCCAATTGCAAACCAGAATCAGACTGCTATGAGAATTAAAAGCAAGTCGGCTTCAAATGGTTCTCCGTTTGTGAGCATAATTGAAAAAGATGGTAAATACGAGGCTATTACGTATGTGTATTAATTATATTGTTAAATTTTTGTAAATTACAATTAATCAGAAATTTATAAGTTCAAAAAAGAGTATCTTTAAGGTAATAATTTAAAATTGTAATATCATGTCTAAGAACTTAAATACGGCTGCGGCAATTTTAGCTGCGGCAGCTGCTGGAGCGGCAATCGGAATTTTATTTGCACCAGATAAAGGATCAAAAACTAGAGCAAAAATTAAAGAAGGTATCGATGATACGAAACATAATTTAAAAGATTCTTTTGATGCTAGTTCTGAAGTTCTTCGTGAGAAGTTCACAAATGCAACTCAAAATCTTGATGGAACATTAACAGAATTACTTTCGAATGTAAGTTATAAAACTGAAGAAGTAATTTCTTTTTTGGAAACTAAATTGGCTGATCTAAAAGCGCAGAACGCTAAACTTCAAAAATAATAATAATTACAAATAGCACATTACTAACTTATTTATAAGGAAGTTTTGTGCTTTTTTATTTTTTAAAATACCAAATATGGCTTTCGAAGAGTTAAAAGAAAACACTGAAAAAATTCAAGAACAAACTAAAGTTTTTATTGACAGTCATTTAGCCTATTATAAACTTTGGGGTTTTAAAGTAGCAATGAAGTCTACAACTTTAATTTTTAAGTTTACTTTAATTTTAGTTTGTTTCACGATGGTCTTAATTTTTGGATCTTTTGCCGCAGCATATGCTTTTGGTTCTTTGTTTGACAGTAATGCACTTGGATTTTTGGCAGTAGGAGGTATCTATCTTTTCTTTACTATTTTACTTTTCTTTATAAAAGATAAAATGGTAGAAGGTCCAATTTTAGAGAAATTTTCAGAAATCTTTTTTAATGATTAATTACTATGGAAAAGAAAAAATACTCATCGTATGCAGAAATTGATAAGGATTTGGAAATTCTAAAATTAGAAAAAGAGATCAATTATCAGAAATTGGTTTTAAGTTTTCAGCAGACTAAAGAAAGCATAACACCACAAAAAATAGTAAACGGATTCGTTTCATCTTACACAGATTATTTCAAAAATTCGTTACCACAAATTTTACAATCTATTATTCCATTTGTAATCAATTGGTTTATAAATAAAAAAAGAGGCAATTAAGCCTCTTTTTTTATTTTCAGTTTTTTAAACTTGTGGTTCATTGTCATCTTCATAACCAGATTGTGGTGGAGTTGGTTTATGTTTTTCCACTTTTTTAGGTGTATTTTTTTTCATCATTTCGCCAACTTGGTTAGAAGCTGTAAACGAAGCAACCATATTATTCAGCATATCACTTCCGGCTTGTGGAGAATTTGGAAGAAGAATCAAGTTAGAGTTTGTATCAGATCCAATAGATTGTAAAGTATCATAATGTTGAGTTACTACAATTAGGGCAGAAGCTTCTTGAGAATTAATACCCACATTGTTCAAAACTTCAACACTTTCTACAAGACCTCTTGCAATTTCACGACGTTGATCTGCAATACCTTGTCCTTGTAAACGTTTACTTTCAGCTTCAGCTTTTGCTTTTGCAACGATTCTAATTCTTGAACTTTCAGCTTCAAATTCTGCAGCCGTTTTTTCTCTGTCCGCAGCGTTGATTCTGTTCATGGCATTTTTTACCTGGATATCTGGATCAATATCAGTAACCA
Source organism: Flavobacterium ustbae (assembly GCF_003946915.1). Lineage (GTDB taxonomy): Bacteria > Bacteroidota > Bacteroidia > Flavobacteriales > Flavobacteriaceae > Flavobacterium > Flavobacterium ustbae. Next base: position 540,674 of record NZ_RPOC01000001.1, on the reverse strand, counting down.
AAGTATTGATGATATCATATCCGTAAGTTGACATTGCTTCGTTCAATTCACGTTTTACTGCAACTGCAATATCGTCTTTTCTTTCAAAAACATCATCCAATTTTAGTTTCGGAACTTCAGCACGAACAACATCAAATACATAAGAAGTAATCTGATCGTGTGGATATTCTAATTTATAAAATGCTTCGTATACTTTTTCCTGAATCACTTTGAACTGAACTGAAACTTTCATTTTGATGAAAACGTTGTCTCTAGTTTTGGTTTCGATGATAACATCCAACTGTTGAATTTTAAGATTTACACGTCCGGCCAATCTGTCCACAATCGGAATTTTTAATTGTAATCCTGAATTTCTCACACTTTGAAATTTTCCAAATCGTTCTATAACAACTGAAGTTTGTTGTTTTACAGTAAAGAAAGACGACATAAAAATGAAGAATGCCAATACTAAAAAGATAATTAATCCTGTACCCATGGTTATTTAATTTATGTTTATGATTCTGGTAAATTACGAAAATTCTTCTAAATGAAAATTATTAAATATTAAAAAAACGCTAAGAACATTTTTGAGATGTTACTTAGCGTTTAAGATTCAGTTTATATTTTTAAAACTATAAAGTTGAAATCGCTTTCTGAATTCTTGAAATAGTTTCTTCTTTTCCAATGATTTCTACAATGTCAAATAGGTGAGGACCTTTTAAAGCTCCAACCAAACTAAGACGGAAAGGCTGCATCACTTTACCCATTCCGATTTCATTTTTAGTTAACCAGTCTTTTACGATTGCTTCAATATTTGCAGAATCAAAACCGTCAATATATTCAAGAGTAGAAATCAATTCTTGCATTAAAGCTGGAGTTGCTGAATTCCAGTTTTTACTTGCTTTCTCATCGTAAGATGTTGGCGCTTGGAAAAAGAAATCTGTTAGATCCCAAAAATCAGAAACGAAGTTTGCTCTTTCTTTAATCAAAGAAACAATTCTTGTAATATCATATTTAGAAATGTCAACACCTTTTTCTTCTAAAATAGGAGTGAAGTCTTTAGCTAAATCTGCATCATTTTGTTTTATTAAATATTGGTGGTTGAACCATTTATTTTTTTCAGGATCAAATTTTGCTCCCGCTTTGTGAACTCTGCTCAAGTCAAAAGATGCAGCCAATTCTTCTAGAGAATAAATTTCCTTATCAGTTCCATCATTCCATCCAAGTAAAGCAAGAAAGTTTACAACTGCTTCTGGAAAAAATCCTTTTTCTCTGTAACCAGATGAAACGCCTTCTTCCGTTTTCCATTCTAATGGAAATACTGGGAATCCCATTTTGTCTCCATCTCTTTTAGATAATTTACCATTTCCAATTGGTTTTAAAATCAAAGGTAAATGTGCAAATTCTGGAGCTTCCCAATTAAAAGCTCTGTATAATAAAACGTGAAGTGGCATAGAAGGCAACCATTCTTCTCCACGAATTACATGTGAAGTTTCCATCAAATGATCATCAACAATATTCGCTAAATGATATGTTGGCATTCCGTCACTTTTAAACAAAACTTTATCATCCAAAAGATTCGTTTCAAACTTAACATCACCACGAATGATATCTTTTAAATGTAAAGTTTCATCAACAGGAGTTTTAAAACGGATTACATAATGTTCTCCATTTGCAATTCTCTTAGCCGTTTCTTCTGCAGAAATTACTAAAGAGGTATCTAGTTTTTCACGGTTGTGATAATTGTAAATAAATGTTTTTCCTTCTGCTTCGTGTTGTTTTCTATGAGCATCCAAAGCTTCCGGAGTATCAAAAGCATAATATGCCCAGCCAGAATTTATCAATTGATCGGCATATTGCTGGTATAAATGTTTACGTTCGCTTTGTCTGTACGGACCAAATTTTTCATTTTTTCCAACCGTTTCTTCAGGAGCAATTCCTAACCATTCCAAAGCTTCCATAATGTAAGCTTCTGCACCTGGAACAAAACGAGTCTGATCTGTATCTTCAATTCTCAGATAAAAAACACCGTTATGTTTTTTTGCAAATAAATAATTAAATAGGGCAGTACGCACTCCGCCAATATGTAATGGTCCAGTCGGACTTGGTGCAAAACGCACACGAACTTGCTTTGACATTTTGTTTATATTTTAATGCAAAGATACAACATTACTTAAATTCCAAATTTTTTAAAATTCCAAATTCCAAGCTTGTATTGCAGTTGGAATTTGGAATTTATTTTTTTGGAATTTGAATCTCAATAATTACTACTTTTATAGGTTATAATCAAAACAGATTTATTTTGAAGACATCATCTGCGATATATCAAAAGCTAGAAGCTTTCATTAAGAAATATTATACCAACGAATTGATAAAAGGCATCTTACTTTTTACCGGATTCGGACTTTTGTATTTCTTGTTTACGCTTTTTGTAGAATACTTTCTTTGGTTAAAACCATTAGGAAGAACGTTTTTATTCTGGCTATTTATTGCTGTTGAAGTTTTCCTTTTAGTACGTCTAATTTTGTTTCCACTTTTCAAATTATTCAAACTTCAAAAAGGAATTGATTATACGCAAGCTTCCAAAATTATTGGAAATCATTTCACAGAAGTGAGCGATAAGCTGACGAACTTTTTGCAATTGTCTTCAGAAAATAATGCTGAAAGTTCAGAGTTAGTTTTGGCTTCGATAGAACAAAAAGCAAATTCTTTGCAACCAATTCCATTTGGGAATGCGATCAATTTTAAAGCTAATAAAAAATATTTGCCATTGGCTTTAGTTCCAATTTTACTCTTTGCAGTGTTTTATATTTCTGGAAATAGCAATATTATTTCTCAAAGTTTGAATAGAGTAGTGCATTTCAATTCTGCATTTTTGCCACCGGCTCCTTTCAAATTTGTAGTTCTAAATTCTAATTTACAAGCTGAACAAAGCAAAGATTTTGTTATTAAAATGGAATCTGTTGGAAACATTGTTCCAGAAAATGTCATGATCCATATTGGAGATGAAAGTTATTTTATGGAATCTTCTCAAACTGGAAAGTTTGAATTTAAAGTCGAGAAACCGACAGAGAATATTCAATTTTCTTTTGAAGGAAATAATGTAGTTTCAGAAGATTATGAATTGAAAGTAATCACTGTTCCGTCTATTGCAAACTTCGAAATGGTTTTAAATTTCCCTTCTTATCTAAAGAAAAAATCAGAGACAATTCAAGGAACTGGAAATGCAATTGTACCTGAAGGAACGACTGTAACATGGAAAATGAATACCAAATCTACGCAAGAAATAGTATGGAAAAGAGATAATGAAGTAGTAAAGTTCAATAAGGCAGAAAATGAGTTTAAATTGACTAAAAATATAAGTCAAAACACCGAATATCAAATACTTACATCTAATTCTAAGGTTAAAAACTACGAAAAACTAGATTATCAGCTTTCTGTTATCAAAGATCAGTTTCCAACCATCAATGTTGGGCCTGCACCAGACAGTTTGAAGCTGGATAAAAATTATATTCTAGGAAGAGTGGGAGATGATTACGGTCTTTCGAGATTACAAATTGTATACTACGAACGTGACAAACCGCAGTCTGCTAAACGTGGAAATATCAATGTGAAGCCTGGAGTATTCGATCAGTTTGTTTTTAATTTTCCAAGTAATCTTCCAGTAGAAGAAGGAGTATCTTATGAATACTATTTTGAAGTTTTTGATAACGATGCACCGCACGGATTCAAGAGTACAAAGTCTTCTACATTTTCAGATCGTGTTGCTACAACAGATGAAATTCAGGATCAGGAATTGCAGCAACAGAATAATAATATCAATAGTTTATCGAAATCTTTAAAGAATCAAACCAAGCAAATTTCTGAAATGGATAAGCTTCAAAATACCGGGAAAGAAAAAGATAATCTAGAGTTTAAAGATCAGCAGAAGATCAATGATTTTATCAAACGTCAGAAACAGCAAGACGAAATGATGAAACAATTTTCTGAGAAAATGAATCAGAATCTGGATAAATTCAAAGACGATAAGAAAGATAAAACAGCTGAAGATTTACAAAAGCGTTTAGATAATGCTCAGAAAGATTTAGAAAAAAATCAGAAGCTATTAGATGAATTGAAGAACTTAAATGACAAATTAAACAGCGAAGATCTGTTTGATAAAATGGAAAAGTTCAAACAAATCAGTAAAAACCAATCTCGTAATCTAGAACAATTAGTAGAATTGACTAAACGTTTTTATGTTTCTAAGAAAGCAGAACAGGTTGCTGAGAAACTAAACAAACTGTCAGAACAACAGGAACAGTTATCAAATAAAGAGAAAGAAAATACAAAAGAAAAGCAGGATGAAATCAATAAGTCTTTTGATAAGATTCAAGAAGATTTAAAAGATTTGAAAGAAGAAAATAAGACTTTAAAGAAACCTTTAGATATTCCGTCTGATGCTTTGAAGGAGAAAGATGTAGATAATGATCTTAATAAAGCTTCAGAAGAATTAAGTAAAAAGAATACTTCTGCAGCTAAGCCAAAACAGAAAAGTGCTGCAAAGAAAATGAAGAACATGGCTCAGGAAATGCAGAGCGAAATGGAAGGTGGCGAGCAAGAACAATTAGAAGAAGATGTAGCAATGCTTCGTCAGATTCTGGATAATCTTTTAGCATATTCTTTGTCACAAGAAGATGTGATGAAGCAATTCAAAGCAATGAAATTAGGTTCTTCTACATTTACAAAAAACATCAAGATTCAGCAGAATTTAAAACAACAGTTCCGCCATGTTGATGATAGTTTGTTTGCACTTTCATTACGTAATCCAAAGGTTGCAGAAGATGTTACGAAAGAAATAGGAAACGTTCAATACAATATGGACAAAGCTATCGAAACCTTAACCGATGTTCAAATCCCAAGAGGAGTTTCGCACCAGCAATATGCCGTTTCATCTGCTAATAAGTTAGCTGATTTCTTAAGTGATTTATTAAATAATATGCAAATGTCTATGCCTAAACCGGGAGCTGGCAAACCTAAACCAGGAGACGGACACGGAATGCAATTGCCAGATATTATACAAAAACAAAAAGGTCTTGCTGATAAAATGAAAGAAGGAATGAAGTCTGGAAGTAAACCTGGAGAAGGACAACAAGGACAAAGTGGAGAAGGTAAACAAGGTCAGGGACAAGGTAAAGAGGGTAACGGAAAAGAAGGCCAAGGTAAAGATGGAAAAGGAAAAAACGGGCAAGGTAACCAAGGTTCTGGTAATGGTAAAGATGGAAAGGATGGAAAAGAAGGTGAAGATGGGGAAGGAGATGCAGAGGCTATTATGGAGATTTACAAAGAGCAAGTTAAGCTTCGTGAAGCATTACAAAAAGAATTAGCAAAGAAAGGTTTGGACTCTCAAGGTAAATCTGTAATAGACCAAATGAAGCAATCTGAAAAACAGATTTTGAATAAAGGTTTTAAGAATGAAAACTTGCAACGTATCTTAAACATCCAGCAAGAATTATGGAAATTAAACAATGCAGTTCAGCAACAAGGTCAAGATACACAAAGACAATCTGAAACCAACAAGGCGGAATTTTCAAATCGTTCTAATGCGTTACCTAGTTCATTACTGGAATATTTAAACAGTGTAGAGATATTAAACAGACAATCACTACCTTTGCGCTCGAATTTTAATCAAAAAGTTCAAGAATACTTTAATACAAAATGATAAACTTTAATTACGAAACCGATTTCACTCTAGGAGACGAGCAGGCTTTTAGTGACTGGCTAAGTGCTGTAATTGTTTCTGAAGGAAAGAATGAAGGCGAGATCAATTACATATTTTGTGATGACGAATACCTGCATAAAATCAATGTAGAATATTTAGATCATGATACACTTACCGATATTATCAGTTTCGATTATACTGTTGGTAACGAGTTGAATGGCGATATTTTTGTTTCTGTAGAACGTGTTGCAGATAATGCAAAAGACTTTAATGTTTCATTTGCAGAAGAACTAAAGAGAGTACTGTCTCACGGCATACTTCACTACTGTGGTTATAAAGATAAAACAGAACAACAGGCTCAATTGATGAGAGCTAAAGAAGAAGAAAAGATGAAGATGTTTCACGTGGAACAGTAATTAAATATCTTAATAATTTATGTTCCACGTGAAACATATTTTAATTAAAAGTAGTAAACGTTCCACGTGGAACGTTTTAAAAAAAATAATTCTTTAAAGTAAATCGTTCCACGTGGAACGATATTAAAGATTGATTTGAGAAAAAATGTAATAATGTTTTATGTGAAACATGATCTCGAAAGTTCTGTTTGAAAGTTCTGTTTGAAAGTTCGAACGGAAGTTTAGAACGGAAGTTTTCGAATTTGAAATAAACATGTTTCACGTGGAACGTTTGTATTTTAAACTTTAGTTTAAAGATTGCAGAATTTAGTTTTGAAGGTTCTAATTTTAACTTGAAACATGAAACCTCAAACTTGAAACAAAAATGAGTTCCACGTGGAACAAGAAAATATAAATGTAATTCTAAAAACCTCGTTAGCGGTTTTTGGAGAATAATAAAACAAAAATGTTTTTAGAAGAATACGATGTTATTGTGGTTGGTGCAGGCCATGCTGGTTCTGAAGCTGCGGCTGCGGCTGCAAATTTGGGATCGAAAACTTTATTGGTTACAATGAGTTTGCAGAACATAGCACAGATGTCTTGCAATCCTGCGATGGGCGGAATTGCAAAAGGACAGATCGTTCGCGAAATTGATGCGCTTGGTGGGTATTCGGGAATTGTTTCCGATCGTACGGCAATTCAATTTAAGATGTTGAATAAATCGAAAGGACCTGCAATGTGGTCTCCAAGAGTTCAAAGTGATAGAATGCGTTTTGCAGAAGAATGGAGAATGATGTTGGAGAAAACGCCAAATCTTGATTTCTATCAAGAAATGGTAAAAGGGTTGATAATTGAGAACGGAAAGATAAAAGGAATTAGAACTTCGCTTGGTGTAGAAATCAAAGCGAAGTCTGTCGTTTTAACGAATGGTACTTTTTTGAATGGTTTGATTCATATCGGAGAAAAACAATTTGGTGGAGGAAGAGCAGGAGAAAGTGCTGCAACCGGAATTACCGAAGATTTGATCAAAGCAGGTTTTGAAGCGGGAAGAATGAAAACGGGAACACCACCTCGGGTAGATGGACGTTCTTTGGATTATTCGAAAATGAACGAAGAAAAAGGAGATGCGAAACCAGATAAATTTTCGTATTCAGATTTGACGACTCCATTAACGCATCAGCGTTCTTGTTTCATGACATATACTTCGTTGGATGTTCATGATATTTTGAGAGAAGGTTTTGATCGTTCTCCAATGTTTAACGGAAGAATCAAAAGTTTAGGTCCGAGATATTGCCCTTCGATAGAAGATAAGATAAATCGTTTTGCAGATAAAGAACGTCATCAATTATTTGTGGAGCCAGAAGGATGGAATACTTGTGAAGTGTACGTAAACGGATTTTCAACTTCACTTCCAGAAGATATTCAATTTAAAGCTTTGAGTTCTGTTGCTGGATTTGAGAAAGTAAAATTCTTTCGCCCAGGTTATGCAATCGAATATGATTTCTTTCCACCAACACAATTAAAACACACTTTGGAAACCAAGTTAGTTGAAGGTTTATATTTTGCTGGACAGATTAACGGAACGACAGGATATGAAGAAGCAGCTTCTCAAGGTTTGATGGCGGGAATAAATGCGCACTTAAAAGTGCATGAAAAAGATCCGTTAATTTTAAAACGTGACGAAGCGTATATTGGAGTTTTGATTGATGACTTAATTACGAAAGGAACAGAAGAACCTTATCGTATGTTTACATCAAGAGCAGAATACAGAACATTGTTGCGTCAAGATAATGCCGATTTCAGATTGACTCCAATGTCATACGAAATTGGTTTAGCTTCTGAAGATCGTTTACGCAGAATGGAAAGAAAATTAAACGAATCTGAAAAGATGGTTTCGTTTTTTAGAGAAACTAGTGTTTCGGTTGCAGAAACCAATCCGATTTTGGAATCTAAAGAATCTGCACCGATTTCGCAAGGAGATAAAATGTTTAAGATTTTCTCTCGTCCACAAATTGAATTGGAAGATATGTTGAAATTTGAGAAAGTTTCAGCTTATATTGAAGAGAATGATTTGGATGAAGAAATTGTAGAACAAGCCGTAATTCAGGTTAAATATTCTGGATATATTGAAAAGGAAAGAAATAATGCAGATAAACTAAATCGTCTAGAAGAAGTAAAAATTCCTGAGAATTTCGATTACGATAAAATTAAATCAATGTCAATTGAAGCAAAACAGAAATTAAGCAAGATTCGTCCTGTAACTATTTCTCAGGCTTCAAGAATAAGCGGAGTATCACCAAGTGATATTTCCGTGCTTTTGATTTATATGGGAAGATAGATTTTTGTTTCAGGTTTCAGGTTTAAAAGTTACAGGTTGTTCCACGTGAAACGAATTTAGATCTTCACACTTGAAACCTAAAACTTGAAACAAATTTCCATTGTTCCACGTGAAACCTTTTTAGAAAAAGCATCAAAAAAATGAAAGTCATTTAAAAAAGAAATTTTTCATTAAAAGAAAAAGAAACATTGTGGCAACTTCGAAATAATGAATATCCAGTTCAATTTGGTCATGAAACACTTCATGATTTTGAAAAGTATGTAAATGAAATTGCAGGAATAAAAAATTATGTATTGGTTGATGATGAAAATGAAATTCAAGGTTGGGCTTATACTTTTTTTCGTGACAACGAAATATGGTTTGCAATTATGTTGAATTATCAATTTCAAGGAAAAGGATATGGAAAAATTCTGTTAGAAGAATTAAAAAAGAATAACACAGATTTGAATGGATGGGTTATCGATCATGAAAATGATAGAAAAAGAAATCATCAAAAATATATTTCGCCATTGCAATTTTATATTCTAAATGGATTTTCTGTTTTAGAAAATACAAGATTAGAAAATGATAAAATTGCAGCGGTAAAGATAAACTGGAAACAATAATAAAAATACAATTATCAATCCTAAAAACGATAAATTTCGGTTTTAGGATTTGCTATAAATTAAACCCAAATATCTATAAATTTAAAAAATGAACGTTTTAAACAAAAAACACTTTCTTACAGTAAAAGACCATTCTGTTTCAAAAGAAATTTTTGAATTATATCAAGATGAAGAATTAGACATGCTAATTACTTCTCCGCAACCTGAACTTCAAAATTTAGGAAGATATTACGAAAGCGAAGATTATATTTCGCATACAGACAACAAACGTTCGTTATTTGAAAAAGCATATCACTTTGTGAAAAATATTGCGCTTCAAAACAAATTGAATTTAATAAACAGTCAACAATCACAAAAAGGTAAAATTTTAGATATTGGTGCTGGAACTGGAGATTTTCTTTTAACAGCAAAAAATGATGGTTGGGAAACAGTTGGAGTAGAACCAAGCGATCGTGCAAAAAATATTGCGAAACAAAAAGGAATTTCTTTTGTAGAAGAAATTAGCACTTTAGAAAATCATTCTCTAGATGTTATCACGATGTGGCATGTTTTGGAACACGTTCCAGATTTAGAACATCAGATCCAGGAATTAAAACGTTTATTAAAGCCAACTGGAACTTTAATTGTTGCGGTTCCAAACTATAAATCTTTTGACGCGCAACATTACGGAACTTTTTGGGCAGCTTATGATGTGCCAATTCATTTTTGGCATTTTTCAAAAAAATCGATTCAATTGCTTTTTGAAAGAGTAGACATGAAATTAGAAAAGATACTTCCAATGAAATTCGATTCGTTTTATGTGAGTCTTTTATCTGAAAAATACAAAACAGGAAAAATGAATTACATCAAAGCTTTTTTCGTTGGTTTAAGATCAAATTGGAAAGCCAAAAGCACAAAAGAATATTCATCGCATATTTATGTTTTAAAGAATAAATAAAACCTAAAAAATCAGCAAAAAGCTATTTCTTCAAAATATTGGCGAAATAGCTTTTTCGTTTTTAAAAAATGTCAAAAAAAGGCCCGTATTTCTGCTATAAAGTTGAATTATTGCTATTATTTTTTCTATAAATAAAAACAATATCATAAAATTTGCGCATTTTTTAAACTTTATGCTGATGCTATTGATTTTTTTATATTTTTGTCTTCAATACTTAAAAAATAGAATTTAAAAAAAATGAAAAAAGCATTAGTTATTATCGCACTTTCAGTTTTCGCAGTTTCTTGTAACAAAACAGCAGAGGTAAAGGAAGTAAAAACAGCTTACGTGGATACTTCGGTTTTGATGAAAGAATACACTGAGGCAAAAGATTTAGAGGCAAAGTACAAAGCTCAAGCGGAAGAAAAAGGTAGACAATTACAAGCTGAGATTTCACGTTTTAAACAAGACGCTGCTAATTTTCAAAGCCAAGCACAAGCAAACGGTCAAGCTTGGGCACAGCAAAGAGGAGCTGAGTTGCAAAAAAGAGAGCAGCAATTAGGTTATGCACAACAAGCATTAGCACAACAATTACAACAAGAAAGCGGTGTTGAAATGGATTCTCTTGTTAGTGGAGTTAAAAAATTCATTAAAGATTACGGAAAGAAAAACGGTTACTCTTACATCTACGGAACAGGAGATGCTGCAACAGTTTTGTATGCTGAAGACAAATATGATATCACAAAAGAAATCATCAAAGAATTAAACGACAAATACAAAGCGTCGCCAAAAGCAGATGCTAAACCAGCAGCTGAAAAGAAAGAAGGCGAAGCTAAAAAATAAAAACTACCAAACTAACTAAATTACTGAAAACCTAAATCCACTAAAGATTTAGGTTTTTTCTTTTTATAAAAATGCGGTAATTTTATTTTTCAATACAGGCAAAATGCAGAACGTTTCAGAAGCGGCAGCTTACACTTTACAATTCATCAATCAGACTCAAAAATCTATTTTCCTTACCGGAAAAGCTGGTACTGGAAAAACTACGCTTTTGCGCGAAATCATTGCGACGACGCACAAAAATACTGTTGTTGTTGCGCCAACTGGTATTGCGGCTTTGAACGCGGGTGGAGTAACTATTCATTCCATGTTTCAGCTTCCGTTTTCTGCGTTTATTCCGTCGTACGATGCTAGCGCACAATTTACAGAAACGGTAAAGTTTGAAAACAAAGAAACGTTGCGTCGCCATTTTAAAATGAATAACGTGAAGCGAAATGTAATCAAAAACATGGAGCTTCTCGTTATTGATGAAGTGAGTATGCTTCGCGCCGATTTGCTGGATGCCGTCGATTTTATGATGCAGACGGTTCGTAGAAACACACAGCCTTTTGGTGGAGTTCAGGTTTTGTTTATTGGAGATTTATTACAATTGCCGCCAGTCATTCGAGATGAAGAATGGCGAACGCTGAAAAACTATTACCGCGGAAAATTCTTTTTCCATTCTCATGTCCTGCAAACCTATCCGCCAATTTATATCGAATTGTCAAAAATTTATCGCCAAACCGATGATGCTTTTATTTCGGTTTTGAATAATTTGAGAAATAATCAGATTACTCCAGAGGATATTGTTGTTCTAAATCAGTATGTTAAGCCCGATTTTGACTTCAAAGAGAATGAAGGTTACATTACACTGACAACGCATAATGCCAAAGCAGATTCTATCAACTCACAGTCAATCAATGATTTAAATGGAAAAGAATACATATATACGCCATTTATAGTGGGAGATTTTCCAGAAAAGATTTTTCCTGTTGAAGAAGAACTGAAATTGAAAGTCGGCGCGCAGATCATGTTTGTTAAAAATGATTTGTCTTTTGAGAAAAGATATTTCAACGGAAAAATGGGCGTAATCAAATCTTTGTCTGACGAAGAAATCTTTGTTCATTTCCCAGAAGAAAACATGACGCTCGAAGTCGAAAAGTACGAATGGAAAAATATTCGCTACAAAGTCAACGAGCAAACCAAAGATATCGAAGAAGAAGTTTTGGGAACTTTTGCCCATTATCCGATCAAGCTGGCATGGGCCATTACAGTGCACAAAAGCCAAGGTTTAACTTTTGACAAAGCAGCGCTCGACGTATCGCAAGTTTTTCTTCCCGGGCAGGCCTATGTAGCACTTTCGCGTTTGCGTTCGTTAAACGGGCTTATTTTGCTTTCTCCGATGCAGATGAATGGCATTTCCAACGATCAGGATGTGATGGATTACGCTTTGAATCGAGCGACTGAAGAAACATTAAAAAATTCACTTCACTTCGAAACCAAGAATTTTATTCACAACTATTTGATAAACAGTTTTAATTGGAGCGAGTTAGCACAAGAATGGCGCAATCATCGTTTTAGTTACAACGAAAATGCAGCCGGTTCCGAAAAATCAAAACATTCGGTTTGGGCGCACAAACGTTTGGATACAATCGAACAGCTTGCAGAACCTTCGCAGAAATTCATCATTCAACTCAACAAAATTTTCAGCAAAGAAACAGTCGATTTGCTTTTTGTGAAAGAAAGGGTAGAAGCGGCGTACGATTATTTCTTTAAGCCAATGGACAAATTGGTGGACGATTTAATTTATAAAATGGCTGAAATTCAGAAATTTAAAAAAGTGAAAGAATTTTACGAAGAATTGAATTTTCTGGAAGATTTGCAGACCAAAGCGGTTTTGCGATTGATGAAAGCCAAATTATTGATCGAAGTTGTGGTTGCCGGAGAAGCGATCAGCAAAGAAAAGCTAACATCGCCAAATATTAAAAATTATAAAATCAACAAAGCGGAAAGAATTCGCGAAGAGCTTCAAACGACAAATACAGACATTTTTAGGACTGAAGAACCCGTTGTTCGATACAAATCAGCTAAAGCGGAAAAAAGTGAGCTTAAAACGGCTAAAAAGGCAACAGTCGAAGAAACGCATGATTTGTGGCTGGAGAAGCATTCCATTGAAGATATTGCGAGAATGCGTAAACTGACAGTGCAAACTATCGAAACGCATTTGATAAAATTGATTCAGGTAAAAAAAGTAGATATTAACGACGTTTTGCCCTACGATAAAATTTTGGCCCTTCGCGAAGCTTTCGAATTTTATCAAGAAGAATCTTTGAGTCCGTTGAAAGAAAAACATGGGGACGAATTTACTTGGGATGAACTGAAAATGTTCAAAGCGAGCATTAATTGATTTTTGAAAAATCGCTTTTTAGTCCCACGTGGAACGACTTGAAAACATGATAATCTGAAATTATAATTTTATAAAATTGCTGGCAACGCTTTTAGTAAATTTGGATTTATCAATATGATTTTTAAAAAATTAGCTATGAAATGTAAAGCAATATTTTTCTTTTTCCTGATGATTTCTTCTCAGCTAATGCAAAGCCAGGATCTGAAACCAGAATATCAAAAGTTTATTTCCAGTTTTATCTCGGAAGTAAAAAACAATAATAAAAATGCGGTCGCAGCACGAATAACTTTTCCGCTAAAACGAGAATATCCAATCCCGAAGGTTAAAAATAAAACAGATTTTATAAAAAGATATAACGAAATCTTTGATAAAACTTTGATTTCAAAAATAACCAAATCAAATCCTGCAAAGGATTGGTCGGAGATGGGATGGCGCGGAATAATGCTGAATCAAGGCGATCTTTGGATGGATACAAACGGAAAAATTATTGCAATCAACTATCAATCTGAAGCGGAGAAAAAACAAAAAAGCACATTAATCGCTGCGCAGAAATAAACGGTAAATGCTGAAATTTCAAATTTTAAAGAACCTGTGGCAATTTTAGAAACGTCAAAGTTCAGAATCAGAATTGATGATTTGGGAAATGATAATTATCGTTATGCTTCGTGGTCAGTAAAAAAGAAAATGACTGATACTCCAGATTTGATAATTGAAAAAGGCAAGTTTTTTGCAGACGGAACTGGCGGAAATCATCATTACGAATTTATAAAAGGCAATTTTAGATACGAATGCCATTTTATAGTTCTAGGCGAAAAGAATTCACCACCAGCAAAACTGATCATCTATCAGTCAGAAAAAGAGATACTTTCGCAAAACGCTAAAATTGTTTCACGAGAAACAAAGAGCCTAATTCAAATGAATTAGGCTCTTTGTTTATAATGCAGACATCGCTTTTTCAAGATCTTTTTCCTGAGTAATTTGTGTCAGTTTCAATTTTTGAATATTAACCTCATTTTCTTTGGTTTTTATCTTTTGTTTCTGAATTTCTTCATCTGAAATTGAACTTGTAGCTATTTTGTTTTCAATCTTTTGATTAGCAATTTCCAGTTTATTTATCTTCTCTTTTGTAGTTTTCAAATTGCTTTCAGACTTAACTAGATTTTTCTTTTTTGCTTCTAGCTCTTTCTGTTCTCTTTTAAGATGTTCAATTTTGTCGTCTATCTTTTTATAGTTTTCTTTTAAAGTTTGTTGTGTTTTGGCTTCAGCCTTCTTTAATTCAGTTTCCTGCTGTAAAGTTGTCTGTAATTGTTGTGCAAAAAAAGTTTGAGAACTTAATAATAATGATAAAACAACTACTGCTTTTAAAATATATTTCATGTTTTTTTTAAACAAAAGTAAAAGCAGAATTCTAAATTTTAGGTTATTCGAAGTTATAAAAACAATAGAATAAGACAATATAAAAAATGGGTTTACAGCACCGCACTATTTGCGAAATCGGCTTTATATTTTTTTATTTTCTGTCCATTTATAGCTATTCCTTTTCTAAAAATGAAAGCTAATGCCGTTTTAGTACTTTCTTGAATATACTCGGTTAAACTTTCAAACTTTTGATAATCAACTGGAAGAACGTGGCTATGCTTTTTATAATCTTTTATGTATTCGTTAAAACGAGTTCTCTCAGATATTCCCCAAAATGCTTCTTCTCTAGTTGGAAGCGTGATATGGATCGTAATTTCTTTTATCTTTTGGGCAGGATAAACGACACCTCTTTTGATTATTAAAATAGATTTAGAATTAAATATACCACCCAGAAAAATTGTAATATGAAGTTTCCACTCAGACAGCTTATCATCTACAGGAATATTTTTGGTTAACTGCTTAAAATAGCAATTTAAGCTTTCTTTACTGTAGACCGCATTTTCTGGCCATATCATATTTAATTCGTTATCAAACTGCGGATGTAAAGAATTATTAATTGACAATTTGTATTCCATTTTTTACGTCAAAAATAAAAACGTAATTTTTTACCAAATTGAAATAGAAGTTTTTTTAAAGACAGAATAAGACAAAAAAAACCTGTTCTCAGAACAGGTTTTTTAAAATTATAGATTTTCGACCAGAATCCAGGCTTGCGGATTTTCGCCTTTTTGTATTTCTTTTTGGGCTTGTTCAGCTTCTTTCATTGTAGCATAACTTCCGTACAAAACAGGATATAATCCGTGTTTGTTTTCTTTTAGCATTCTAGCTTTGAAACCATCTTTTATTAGTTGGTTATAAGCTTTTCTTGCATTTTGTTCACTTCTAAAAGCACCAGCCATAATGTGGTAAGGCATAGTTGGCTCTGCAGTTTCAACAGCTGCAGAATCTACAGAAAGTGTTACAGCAGGAAGCGGATTTTTGATCATGAAAGTTGCTTCCTGAATTTTATTCTGAACTTTTTTCTGAACAGCTTGTTCTACAACAAGTGTTTGATTGTCAATTTGATTTTGGTATAAAGGATAACCAATGCTTCCCGTAATTCCAAGTCCTAAAACAAGAATTGCAGCATATCGTAAAAATGGGTTTGAAGATTTGGTCTCTTCTTCATTTTCATATATTAAAACAACATCTTTTTCTTTTGCAGCGATTTTTTCGATTTTTTTCTCAAAAGTCTCTTTTTTCACCATAGGAGAAACAAAAGGGCTTAATCCGAAAGAAGTTGCCAAATAATTGGTCTGATCGTTTGGTTTAAAAACAATATTGCTTTCAGAGTTTAAACGTAGTTCACCAATATTCTTTAAAAGAATTACGCCGTCTTCTTCTAAGGCTTTTTTCCAATTTAAAACCTCAAAAGCAATGGCACTTACAGCAAAACCGTAAGATGTTTTTTCAGCTTGTGCGATATGATTTGCCAACAATCCGTCATTATTTTTGATACGGCTGTTGAAAGAAATAGTCTTTTTTGGAGGAAAAAACGAATTAGTGCTTTCATTCAACTGCGCCGAATGAGTTTCTGTTAAAAATGCACCAAATCCTGGAACCGTTACACATTGATAACGATACAATAACTGCGAGATATATACTTCGATTTTCATATCAACAAAGTTATGCAACGCGTATAGTTATCAAAATTTTATTCACAATTTTTATTAACAATTGAGATTTATTTTTAGACAATTCGTTTTCAATTATTTAAATTCATTTTTATTGAAGTTTTGATGAAAGTGGGAAAATTATATTTCAATTTTATTAAGAAATTACTTTGTTTTAATGATATTTGCCATTTCAAATGAGTGAAATTATTTTTTCTATTTTACATAATGTTTTAAAAAAATGACCGATCAGGAATTATTTAGTTTACTAGCCTTATTGAAAGTTGATGGAGTGGGAGATATTTTAGGCAAAAAACTGCTTCATACTTTTGGGTCGGCTTCAGAGATTTTTAAAGCTAAAAGTTCGCAATTGGCGTCAGTTGATGGTATTGGATCTGCTTTGTTGAGAAATCTAAAAGACAAATCTATTTTTGAAAAGGCAGATCGGGAATTATCTTTCATTAAAAACAATAATATTGCGGTTTCATTTTTTAAAGACGAAAGCTATCCAGAAAAGCTTAAACATTGTTTTGATGCTCCGATTCTGATCTTTACTGCTGGAAATTTAGATTTTAAAAACAAAAAATTAATTAGCATAGTTGGTACGAGACAGATCACTTCGTACGGTACAGATTTTTGTAGAAAGCTGATAGAAGATTTAGCTCCATTAGATCCTGTTATTGTTAGCGGATTTGCTTATGGTGTTGATATTGTGGCACATCAGGCAGCAATGGATCATAATCTGCAAACGATTGGCGTTTTGGCGCATGGTTTAAATCAGATTTATCCGAGAACGCATAAGAAATACATGGCGAGAATGGAAGAAAATGGTGGTTTTATTACTGAATTCTGGAGCGATTCGAATCCTGATAAAGAAAAATTTGTACGAAGAAATCGTATAGTCGCCGGAATGACCGAGGCAACAATTGTCATTGAATCTGCTGATAAAGGGGGATCTTTGATTACAGCAAATATGGCCAATGATTACAATCGAGATGTATTTGCGGTGCCTGGAAGAGTGACCGATAAGTACAGTCAAGGCTGTAATAATTTAATTAAAACTCAGAAAGCAAATGTATTGACAAGCGCTGCCGATTTGATTTATATGCTGAATTGGGATATAAAAGAAAAGCCAAAAAATATTCAGAAACAACTTTTTGTAGAATTGGAACCTGAGGAACAAAAGATATATGATTTCCTTCAGAAGAACGGAAAGGAATTATTGGACATTATTGCAATTGAATGCGAAATTCCGATTTATAAACTTTCAGGATTTTTGATAGGGATGGAGCTTAAAGGTATTATACGACCACTTCCTGGAAAACTTTTTGAATCTATTTAACGCATAAAATCTTATTTATTTTTTAAAATGTTTATACAATCGATACAAAATGTAAATGAGCAACAAGCCAAAAACGATATTCAGAATTTGAAATAAATATGGCGGAACATTATAATCTTCAATATACTTATTCATCTTTTTAATTTAAATGATTACTATACTTGAAGTTACGAATTATATTTAGGAAAAGAATAATTATAATTCAAAAAAAACGCTGATCGATTTAGATCAGCGTTAAATGTTTTGAGCAGTTAGCTTTTTTTATTTCTGAAAACCTAGAACTTCTCTAACTTTTGCTAGAACTGCATCAGCAATAACAGAAGCTTTTGAAGCGCCTTTTTTCAATAGAGCGTCTACTTCTTCAAGGTTATTGATGTAATAATTGTATTTCTCTCTTTCGGTTTTAAATTTTTCTGTAATCAATTCAAACAAAGCTTGTTTTGCATGACCATAACCGTAATTTCCGCCTAAATAGTTGGCTCTCATTTCTGCAATTTGCTCTTCTGTTCCTAATAAAGAATAAATAGCAAATGCATTACAAGTATCCGGGTTTTTCGGATCTTCTAGTGGAGTACTATCAGTTTCTATGCTCATAACTTGCTTGCGTAAAGTCTTATCATCCAAGAAAATATTGATGATGTTGTTGGCAGATTTACTCATTTTTCCTCCGTTTGTTCCTGGAATTAGCATAATGTTTTCCTGAATTTTTGCTTCAGGAAGAACAAACGTTTCGCCCATTTGATGGTTAAATCTTGCTGCAACGTCACGAGTAATCTCTAAATGCTGCAATTGGTCTTTTCCAACCGGAACAAATTCGGCATCGTACAATAAAATATCGGCTGCCATTAACATTGGATAAGTAAAAAGTCCTGCGTTAACATCGTCTAAACGATCTGCTTTATCTTTAAAAGAATGTGCTAATGTTAATCTTTGAAATGGAAAAAAACAGCTCAAATACCAAGTCAATTCTGTAGTTTGCACCACATCAGACTGTCTGTAAAAAGTAACTTTTTCAGGATTTAAACCACAAGCAAGCCAAGCTGCAGCAGTGCTATAGGTATTTTCTCTTAAAGTTTTTCCGTCTTTAATTTGAGTGATGGAATGTAAATCGGCAATAAACAAATAAGATTCATTTGCTGGATCATTTGATAATTCGATTGCCGGAATAATTGCTCCTAATAAATTTCCTAAATGCGGTGTTCCTGTACTTTGAACACCAGTAAGTATTTTTGCCATTCTCGTTTTTTTCTGAATTGCAAATGTCGGAATGTTTTTTTGAACGGCAAAGCTCGTAAAGATTTACCTCGAGGATTACTTTATTTTGGGTTGCTGTAGCGCAGAGGTCGCGGAGGATTTTTCGCAGAGAGCGCTAGGTTTTTGAGTTTTTTTGAGGTCGCTGAGATTTTTGAAAGTAGTATTACATAGAAGTAGCTGAGATTTACTTTTTTATAAGTTATTTGCTACTCTTCTGATTCCGTTTTTTAGGAGCGATTCGTTAAAGTTTATTAGTAAACCAAGTTTATAGTTTCCTAATTTTAAATAGGTTAATGTTTGAGCCAAATGGTTCACAGTTAAAGCTTCGACTGCTTTTATTTCAATTACATATTTTTTTTCAACTAGTAAATCAATTCTATAGCCGCAGTCTAGTTTTATTTCTTCGAAGACTAAAGGCATTGGTTTTTCTTTTTCTACAAAGAGACCTCGTTGCTTAATTTTGTGAAACAAACATTCTTTATAAACATTTTCTAATAATCCTGGTCCAAGCGTTCTATGAATCTGGATGGCAATACCGATTATAATCGTTGAAATTTCATTTTCATTCATTTTATAATTTTAACGCATATTTTCGTATAAAAATAACAATTAAGCGCAAAGTTCACAAAGTTTTTTACAAAAAAAAATTAAAAGGTTTTGAATTTAAGATGACTGGCTTTGCGAACTCATGCGAAAGCATTTTCTCAAAAACTTAGCGTCCTCTGCGAAAATCCTTTGCGTCCTTTGCGTTACAATATCTAGTATACTCGGATAAAAAATCTCTATAAAATTCATTTCGGTTTCTTACATTTGAATCTATGAAAATATTTAAAATTGCTTTTTGGGTTCTTTGGCGCATTTGGTTTTACGTTTTGATGGCGATTCCAATTTTAATAATGCTGCCGTTCTTAATTATTTCTATTCTCTCAGAGAAAGGATATCCCTATTTTTTTAAAATGGCTAGAATCTGGGCTAGATTTATCCTTTTCGGAATGGGCTTTTATTACATCGTAAAACGCGAAGAGAAGCTCATTAAAGGCAAAAGTTACATGATTGTAGCCAATCATACCTCTATGACAGATATTATGCTAATGCTGGTACTGATTAAGAATCCGTTTGTTTTTGTTGGAAAGAAAGAATTAGTAAAGATTCCGCTTTTTGGATTTTTCTATAAGCGAACTTGTATTTTGGTAGACAGAAGTTCGTCTAAAAGTAAAAATGAAGTTTTTAAAAGAGCCCAAAATAGATTAAATCAAGGTTTAAGTATTTGTATTTTTCCTGAAGGCGGAGTTCCGGATGATGAAAGTATTTTGCTGGATGAATTTAAAGACGGCGCATTTAGATTGGCTATCGAACATCAAATTCCGATTGTGCCGATTGTTTTTCCTGACAATAAAGAACGCTTTTCTTATACGTTTATGAGCGGAAGTCCCGGTAAAATGCGCGCACGGATTTTGCCTTTTGTAGAAACAAAAGGACTAACAATTGAGCATAGAAAAGAATTGAAAGACAAGGTTCGGAATTTAATTTACAATGGTTTAATCGATTTTCAGAAATAAACATAAAAACATTATGTAAAATACAAAAGCCGGTAGATTGATTAGATCTACCGGCTTTTCTTTGAATTAAAAACCCCCTATTTTTATTCAAAAGTTTATCTGTGAATTATCTTTTCTGAAATAAAACGCAATACCTTTTTAAATTTTAATTTGGTTTTTCTTCGATTTTTATTGTACAACAATTCTATTTTCTCTTTCATGGTTAAAAATATTAATGGTTGATAATAAATACTTTATGTATTAACTCATGTTAACAGCATATTATTATAGATGAAGAAAAAATAAAAAGGTTGCGTCGGAAATAAAAAAAATTTGACAAAACCCGTTAGTTGAAAAACCAACGGATTCTTACTCAAATAACCAACCAACATAAATTCTAAAAAAAAACTCTAATTGATATATGGCAGTACCAATCTTAACTGCTTTTTTATACAGATGGAAGTTTGATGAAAAGGTTGCGTAAAAAATCCAATTTTTTTCAAAATAAAAAAGCCGAGTGATATGTAAAATCGCTCGGCTTTTAAAGTATATGCTTCTACCTATTTTTTAGGCATTTGCCAATTCTTTAATGTGCTCTTTAATTTTAATTTCTAGTTCTTCAGCTAGTTCTGGATTATCTTTAATTAAAGTTTTAACAGCATCACGACCTTGTCCTAATTTTGTATCACCGTAGCTGAACCAAGATCCTGCTTTTTTAACGATGTCAAATTCTACAGCCAAGTCTAAGATTTCGCCAGTTTTTGAAACTCCTTCTCCGTACATAATGTCAAATTCGGCAGTTTTAAATGGCGGTGCAACTTTGTTTTTAACAATTTTAACTTTAGTTCTGTTTCCGATAACATTCTCACCGTCTTTAATTTGAGCAGAACGACGAATATCTAAACGAACAGAAGCGTAGAATTTAAGTGCGTTACCACCCGTTGTAGTTTCTGGATTTCCGAACATAACTCCAATTTTTTCACGAAGCTGGTTGATAAAGAAAACAGTGCAATTTGTTTTGCTGATAGTTCCAGTTAGTTTTCTTAAAGCTTGAGACATTAAACGCGCGTGAAGACCCATTTTAGAATCTCCCATTTCACCTTCAATTTCACTTTTTGGTGTTAAGGCTGCAACAGAGTCAATTACAACAATATCTATAGCACCAGAACGAATAAGATTTTCGGCAATTTCTAAAGCCTGCTCTCCGTTGTCTGGCTGAGAAATAATTAAATTCTCGATGTCAACATTTAATTTTTCAGCATAATTTCTATCAAATGCGTGCTCCGCATCGATAAAAGCGGCAATTCCGCCTGCTTTTTGAGCTTCTGCAATGGCGTGAAGTGTCAAAGTAGTTTTTCCAGAAGATTCTGGACCATATATTTCGATAATTCTTCCTTTAGGATATCCATTAACTCCAAGAGCTAAATCTACACCTAATGAGCCAGATGAAATCGTTTCTACTTCTACAATGGCTCTATCGCCCATTTTCATTACGGTTCCTTTTCCGTAGGTTTTGTCAAGTTTATCAAGCGTTAATTGCAGCGCTTTTAATTTGGCTTCTTTGTCTGAACTCATTTTTTCTAAAATATCTTAATTATTAGTTTTGTCTTTTCGGATAAAATTAAGAAAATTCTCTCTTAATTTTAGTTTTTACTTTTACAGTTTGTAAAATTACTTCTTTTTTAGAAGTTTGATTGTTCCAATTTGTATCAAAATGGGACTATAAAAATAAAGCTTTTAATTCTGTAGCATCTGATGGTTTTATTTTACCAGCAAGTAGTAAACTTAATTGTTTACGACGAAGTGCCGCATCAAATCGCTGGATTTCAAGTTCGGTTTCTGGTACAATTGCAGGAACTTCAACTGGTCTTCCGGTGTCGTCTACAGCGACAAAAGTATAAATGGCTTCATTAGCTTTGGTTCTGTTGCCAGATTCGCGGTCTTCTACCCAGACATCTATAAAAACTTCCATCGAACTTTTGAATGATCTTGAAACTTTTGCTTCTACGGTTACAACGCTTCCAAGCGAAATGGCTCTATTAAAAGCCACGTGATTTACAGAGGCCGTTACCACAATTCGGCGTGAATGTCTGCGGGCGGCAATACTTGCTGCACGATCCATTCTGGCTAATAACTCACCGCCAAAAAGATTGTTTAAAGGATTTGTTTCGCTAGGTAAAACTAAATCAGTTAAAATAGTTAAGGATTCTGAAGGATGTTTTGGATTCATTTTTTTGAATAATAAATTTTAATTTCTGCCACAGATTTCAAAGATTTACACGGATTTTTTAATCCTTTTAATCTGTGAAATCTGTGGCTTATTTTTTATAATTGAGGCTGATTAATTCAACCAATAAACAGCCATTACAGCTGGTATAAAATAGATGACTATGGTTCTCGCACCATCGTAATCTTTTGCAAGTCTTTGTCCGAAAAGCATCATTAATAAACTGATGCATGAAAAGATTGCTCCGTAAAAACCAAATTCTCTGCCGTTGTTTGTGAATAATTGAATTGCTCCAACAACACATAAAATCCCAGAAATTAATTCTAAAATTAATAAATGCAATAGCGCTAACGGAACTTGATTTTTTAAGGGAGTTTTGGCAAAATGTTCTTTAAGCCAAGCTACATTATCTTTCCAGTAAAAAATTTTTTCGTAACCTGATTGCAAAAAAGTTAAAGCTAGAAAAGCTAAAAGTAAAATTGAGGCAACATTGTTCATTGATGAATTATTTTTTATGAATTAAACGAGTCAATTTGATCGATAAATCGGTAAGGATTATTTTTGCATTTCCGTTTCTTTCAATATGATACATAGCATCTGAAAGTTCTTTGAATATTTCGTGAATATTATTTCCGTTAACAAACGGAGCAAAATTTTCCAGTTTAAATTTATCCACTTTCGGTTCAATATAAACCAAACTTTGAGCGTGGTAATTTAGCATTAGCGCTTGTCGGAACATTTCGATGCAATATTGAATAAATTTTTTCTGGCTTTCTCGACCCAGCGTAGCGATCTGTTCGCTCCACGAGATTAAATCCTGAATAGCGGCGGCGTTTCCTTTTGCTCTAAAAGCGGCGCGAACCCAATTGACAAACCATTGTTCAAAAGGAAGATCGTCATCGTCTTCTTTTAGTAAATGCAAGGCTTTATTAAAATTTCCTTGAGCTTGATGTGCAAGTTTCTTAGCTAAATTCGAATCTACATTTTCCTGAGCGACCAAAGCTTCGGCGATCACTTTTTCCGGAAGTCCGTTAAAATGGATTACTTGGCATCGGGAACGGATGGTCTGGATAATATCTTCTTCATTTTCAGAAATCAGAATAAATATGGTTTTGTCTGATGGTTCTTCTAAAAGTTTTAGGAGTTTGTTGGAGGCTGCAATATTCATTTTATCGGCCATCCAAATGATCATGATTTTGTAACCGCCTTCGTAAGATTTTAGCGAAAGCGATTTTAAAACTTCTTGCGCATCTTCAACACGAATTTCTCCTTGTTTGTTCTGAACGCCAAGAATTTTATACCAATCGAATAATCCGCCATACGGCATTTCTTGAATGAAACTGCGCCAATCCTGAATAAAATCTAAACTTTTAGGTTTTGTTTTTACGTCTTCTGTAGTTACAGTGGGATAAATAAAATGCAAATCGGGATGTGATATGTTATCAAACTTTAGATTGCAGGAATCGTTTCCGTTTGAATTTTCATCTCCAGTATTGCTGCACAAAATGTATTGGGCATAGGCAATGGCAGTTATTAAAGTACCGCTTCCTTCTGGACCAACGAATAATTGTGCGTGAGGAATTCTACCAGAAGCAGCACTTTTTATCAAGTGGCTTTTGATGTAATCTTGACCTAAAATTTGAGAAAATTGCATAGGGCAAAGATAGAAGAAAATGTGTAGTCTAAAATTTTCGGGAGTAAGATTATTTATGAACCCTTTTTTTGATTTTTTTTAGATCGTTTTCTACAGAATTTTGTTAATAAATATCTCCAAGTAAGTAAATATCAAGATGTTTTTGTTAATATTTTTTTTCGAAAATCGGTAAAATGAGGTTTTTTTTGATTATTTAAAGAGTTAATTTTTTATTTTTTATAGTTAATATCTTACGGTTTTAACATTAACATTTTTAACAAAAAGCGCGTTAAAACGCACATTTTCTCGACATAACGCTAGTTTTTAAGGTTTTTTTAAGGAAATTTTTTGAAAAAAAAATCTATTCGAGTTGTTAATTAAGTTAATTTATATATTTTTGTTTTTATCAACAACCAATTATAAAACAAGAATCTATGAAAGGGAAAATTATTCTATTTAGTGCTTTTTTTATCTTAACTACTGCGGCTGTATCAGCACAAGCTAAAAACGCACCGAGAAGTATTATCAGTACAACTGCTCTTATCCGTAAATACCATGATCAAAAAGAATTGAGTGGTATGCAAAAGGGAGAACTTTTGGAATTATACATCGAGCGAATTAAAGTATTAGTTAAAACTCTCCCTTACATTGCTTTGGTTACAAAACCAGGTGTTACTATGGCCGACCTTGGTATTCCAGACGACAGTGATCACAAAAAAATATTAGATGCTCAGGCAGTAGGTACGTCAACATTTTTGGATACTACGGTAGAATTCCAAAGAAAAATGATGCCTTACTCTGATAAAGGAAATCTAGTTGCTGCAATTTTGTTCTACGAAAGTACATTGAAATCATTACACGAGTTCAACGACTTGAACGAAATGTAATAAAGTTTTATTTTTTAAAACCTTTTCGATAGTGTTTACGTAAATGGATAAAATCTAATGGAACACTTTTGAAAAATATAATAAAAAAAGACTCATTCTCGAGTGTTCTGAAAAATTTCGGAAAACTCGAGAGGAGTTTTTTCATTTGCGCATACCCAAATTTATTATTAACCGTAATACCCCCTTATCATGAAAAAAATTACTCAATTAATCTGCGTTCTTTTTACGGTGGCGAGTATGAATGCTCAACAAGAGAAAGGAATTATGGGCTACACCAATTGGTTAAACAACTGGACCGAGTTTAAGCCTAATAAAGTTGACTATGGAGAAGCAAACCAAATTTTGGCAGGAAATATTTCTGTTAATACTAAATTGCTGAAAAGAAATATCTACGTTTTGCAAGGAAACGTTTATGTTACAAACAATGCTGTTTTAACTATTGAACCAGGAACTGTAATTATTGGTGATTTCGAAACTAAAGGAACATTGGTAATTACAAAAGGAGCACAATTAGTGGCTGATGGTTTAGAAACAGATCCAATTGTATTTACTTCAAACCGTAGCATGAAAAAAGCGGGAGATTGGGGTGGAATTGTAATTCTTGGAGATGCACCTATTAATAAATTCGGAAATGTAGGTTCTTATAACTTAGACCTTGATCCATCTATGACTACTTATGGTGGAGACAATGTAGCTTCTAACTCTGGAATTTTGAGATTCGTAAGAATCGAGTTTGCTGGAAAAAAAGTAAAAGGGTTAGATACTTTCAACGCTTTGACTCTTGCAGCAGTTGGAAACAAAACAATTCTTGAAAACATCATGGTTAGTTACGCTGGTGGAGATTCTTTCGGAATCTTAGGTGGTGACTTAAATGCTACAAAATTCGTTTCATATAAATCGGTAAACGACGACTTTAAATTTTCTCAAGGAGTTCAATGTCGTTTCTTCAACTCTCTAGCAGTTAGATCTTCTTACTTCTCAAGTACAAAAGACGGATCTCGTTGTATGGAAGTAAGATCTTTTGAAAAGAAAAGTGAAACAGACTTTACTAAAAAACAAACTTTAGTTGTTGCTAGTAATATTACGATGGTTAACGACAGTGAAAATATTAAAGCTGATATTCAAGCAGGTTTAGTAAAAGAGGCTGTTTATGTTGCAGAAAATGCTTCTCTTGAAATGAAAAGAAGTGTAATCTCTGGATTTAATCCGGCAGTATTATTAGACAGCAAAACAGAGATCAATGATGCCAACCTTAAGAAAATCAAATTTGAAGAAATGTACTTTAACCTATGTAATGGAAACATCTTTACAGAGTACAATTCTAATAATGAAGATTTAGAAAGCTGGTATGGAAACAGTGTTTTCTTTAATGTTTACTCTCAAAGTGATAACAAAGAAACATTCATTGATATCTTCAATCCTAAAAAACCAGATTTTAGATTACAATTAGGAAAAATCACAGCTTCAAGCGGTAATAGATAAATAGTTTCGATTTTTATTTCCCTCGCGTAAATTTTATTAATTAAGTCCCCAGACACAATTTATGTATCGTCTTACGGGCCCAAATAAAGATCAAGACATAATGGTATCTACGAAAAAATATTTTTTATATATAATATTTTTGGTTTCGCCTATTTCGTTAACTCTATATGCACAGAATACAGCAGAAAATCCTACTAAGGCTGCAGTTTCTGAGTGTGGTTTAACTTTGGCTTGTAATAACCAAAACAACAATATTGCTGTTATTGAAAACGGCACAAAAGGTAATTTAAATCAGTCTATAGTAGGGATGTCCGCCCCCAAGGATAGCCTTACTATAGCGGCTGAGCCAAATACCGTATCTAATGATTGCGAAGAGAATTCGTCATTTGCTGCAACTTCAATTATTGCAAAAGAAGTAATTGAAAACTATAAGTACGACTTCTCAGAAACATTTATAGATATTCTGTTTTTTGAGCGTATAGATCTAGCAAGAACACGCACTATATGATTCAAAAAATTACTTTATCTTTTTTTAAAGTCTTTTTATTATTTGGTATAATTCTTTTTACTGAATCGAATACCTATGCCCAAAGCATAGTGCCTGACATTTTAACTTTTGATAGAATTTGCGCTGGTGGTGCTGCTAATCCAACTTATAGGGCATCATTTACTTACACAGGCTATCAAACAGGTACTACATTTGAAGTTGAATTATCGGATAAAGCAGGTAGCTTTACTACTCCGACTTCAACAACAACTGTAAACGTAATCGATGATGCAGCTAATAAGAAAACAATAGTATTTAGTATTCCTTCTGATATAGTTGGATCAGATACTTATGCCTTGAGGATAAAGAGTTCGGGAGGCCAGCCAGCCAGCGGAACATTTTCGTCTTCGACAACAAAAAAGCTTTTCCCAATTTATTACAAAATACATGATCAGCAGTACACCATTAACAATTTTAATGGTAGTGCTGCTATTTGTTCTGGTGGTAGTTACGTATTATCAATTGATCCAGATTCTACAAATCCAGTAAATGATTCACCTACAAAATACCCATCTTTATCATACAATTGGTATAGATTTAATGGCGAAACGACGTTGCCAACTCTTGTTCAAGGCAATGGAGGACCAACTTATACAGTTACTACGCCTGGGACATATTATGTAGAAACGAATTATGGAACCTGTACTTCATTATCATATTCAAATCGTGTAGATGTTATTTCTTCAACTTCAGGATCGAGCGTAACTATTAGCTCAAGTTTAGGAAATCCTTTTTGCTCAAGTGGAACAGGAACTGTTTTAACTGCAACTTCTGGTAATAGTTATGTGTGGAAAAAAGATGGCGCTGTGATTACAGGCGCTACAAATCGTACATATTCTACAAACGAATCAGGAGTTTATACTGTAGATGTAGATTTTGGAGGTTGTAAGGCTTCAGGCAGTATTAATCTTCAAAGTAATAATAGTTTTGAAGCTAGCATTGATGCCGAAGACGGTTACCAATTAGCTGAAGGAGAAACGATCACAGTTAGTGTTACTACAGATGCAGATGCCGTTACTTATGAATGGTATTTAAATGGAAATCTAATTCCTAATGAAACATCAAGATCTTATGTTGTAGCTGTAAAAGGTAATTATACGGTAAAAGTATCTCAAGCTTCAGGCTGTATTTCTACACGAGAATTTTCATTTAGAATAAATGGAGAACCAGGAAATGCAACTGTTATTCCGAATATTATAAAATTGGGAGGATTGATTCCTTATTGGGATATTCCAGATGAATATAAAAATGCAAATACAAAAGTAATGATCATTAGTTCAAACGGAGATATGGTTTTGGACGTTGTGAATTACCAAGGCGATTGGCCTCAAAACAATATAGATTTAAAAAATGTAAATCCAGTTTATTACTATGTTATTCAAGGCGATGCAGGTGAAAAAAAAGGATCAATAACTGTTATAAAATAATATGAAGAAACTTTTACTATTCATCACTTTATTTTATGGTTTATCAAATGCACTCTATTCTCAAGAAGCTTCTGAGGATGGAGTTGTTTCGTTTTCATTACCCATTAGAAATTCTTTAAAGTTTAATAGATATTTAATTAACCCGACATTTAGTTTTGTTCGAGAATCAAATCCGTATATCAGCTTTTACAACAAAAGACAATGGACACAATTTGAAAATGCTCCTAATACCTACGTATTTGGTTATTCTGGACGTTTTAGAGAGAATGAAGCATTTGCAGTTAGTTTGTTTCAGCAGAATTATGGTTTGATGACAGTATTTGGCGGAGTTGCCAATTTCGCACATAATATTGTTCTTGAAGAGGATAGTAATTTGACTTTTGGTTTAAATGCAGGGTTTTATCAAAGTGGTATAAATAGTGGAAAAATCATATCAGATGATACCACTATTTTAAACGGAGATTTTCCAAAAAGTACGCTACTTACGATTAATCCAGGTATTAATTATGGAACAGCTTTTTTAGATTTTGGATTGTCTATTAATAATTTAGTGCTTTATAATCTAGGATCAGGAATGGTAAAAGATGATCCAGAAAGAGCAATTCAACTGCATGCGATGTACACAGGTTACATTGACAGTTATGGTTTTTTTGATAGAAGTAAATTTTCTGGAATTGTTAGAACAGAAATTAAAAAAGATAAAACAGTTATTTCGGGTCTTGGAATGCTTGCACTTCAGCAAGGAGTTTGGGCACAAGCCGGTTATAACACATTATATGGAGTATCTGCAGGACTTGGGATCAATATTTCTCCAAGCATTGCAATTGAATATAATTACGAAAGAGGAATGGGCAATTTCTCAAACTTAGGCGGTTCACACGAATTTGCCATTGCCTACAAATTCAAAAATAGAAATTACTATTACGGAGATGATGAGGAAGGATCTATTATTGATCCTGCAAAACCAAAACCAGTTCCAGCTAAACCAAAATCGCAAGCAACTCAAGTTAACAGAGCTGAAATTGCTGAAAAGAATAGGTTAGCCGCAGAAGCAAAAGCCAAAGCTGATGCTGAAGCAAAACAAGCAAGACTGGCGGCAGCAGAAAAAGTTAGAGCAGATGCAGAGGCTGCAGCCAAAGCAAAATTAGAAGCAGATAATAAAGCTAAAGCAGATGCTGAAGCTGTTAAGATAAGATTGGCTGCCGAGGCAAAAGCAAAAGCAGATGCCGCAGCAGCAGCGAGAGCACAAACAGCAACAGCAAACAGAGCTGTAGCAGCAACACAAAAAACACAGGCACAACTAGCTGCGGATAAAGCTAGAGCAGATGCGGAACAACGCAGAATAGAATTAGCTGCCGACAACAAAGCTAGAGTAGATGCCGCAGCAGCAGCGAGAGCGCAAGCAGCCGCAAACAAGACAGCAGCGGCTCCAGCTCCGCAAAAAACACAAGCGCAACTGGCTGCTGATAAAGCAAAAGCCGATGCAGAAGCAATGAAGTTAAAATTGGCTGCAGATGCAAAAGCGAAAGCAGATGCAGAAGCAGCGGCTAAAGCCAAAGCAGAAGCGGTAAATAAACCAGCTGCTCCAGCTCCGGCTCCACAGAAAACAGCAGCACAATTAGCCGCTGATAAAGCTAAAGCAGACGCTGAAGCTGCAACAAAAGCAAGATTAGCCGCTGCAGCAAAAGTAAAAGCAGATGCAGAAGCTGCAAGACAAGCAAGATTGGCAGCTGCAGAAAAAGCAAAAGCCGATGCAGAAGCCGCACGATTAAAATTAATTGCAGATAATAAAGCCAAAGCCGATGCAGCAGAAGCAAAACGTAAAGCAGATGCAAAAGCAAAAGCAGAAGCTGCAGACATGCAATCAATATTAGCAGCAGATGCAAAAGCTAAAGCTGATTCGGATGCATTACAAGCAAGATTAGCAGCAGAAGCTAAAGCCAAAACTGCAGCAGAAGCAAAAACTAAAGCTTCTATTGATGCGGCAAATAAAGCTAAAGCGGCTGCAGACTTAAAAGCAAAAGCTGCTGAAGAAGCGGCGCTTAAAGAAAAAGCAGCAGCAGAAGCAAAAGCGAAAGCAGATGAAGAAGCAAGACAAGCACTTATTGCTGCAGAAGCAAAAGCAAAAGCAGATGCAGAAGCACTGAAAATAAGACAAGCTGAAGAAGCGCGTCAAGCACAATTGGCAGCAGAGGCTAAAGCTAAAGCGGATGCAGAAGCGCTTCAAGCCAAATTGGTAGCAGATGCAAAAGCTAAAGCCGATGCAGAGGCTGCAGCAAAAGTAAAATTAGAAGCTGATGCGAAAGCAAAAGCTGATGCAGAAGCAGAAAAAGTAAGATTAGCTGCTGAAGCAAAAGCAAAAGCCGATGCAGAAGCAGAAACAGCAAGATTAGCTGCTGAAGCGAAAGCGAAAGCAGATATGGAAGCATTACAAGCTAAATTAATTGCTGACGCAAGAGTAAAAGCAGATGCTGAAGCTACGGCAAAAGCGAAAGCAGAAGCAGAAGCTAAAAAATTACAAGAAGAGGAAGAAGCACGTCAGGCAAAATTAGCAGCTGATGCAAAAGCAAAAGCGGATGCAGAGGCATTGAAAGCAAAACAAGCTGCAGAAGCAGAAACAGCAAGATTAGCTGCTGAAGCAAAAGCGAAAGCTGATGCGGAAGCTTTACAAGCGAAACAAGCGGCGGAAGAAAAAGCTAGAGTTGAAGAAGAAGCTCGCCAAGCTAAATTAGCCGCAGATGCTAAAGCTAAAGCAGATGCAGAAGCTTTACAGGCGAAACAAGCTGCTGAAGAAAAAGCTAGAGTTGAAGAAGAAGCTCGTCAAGCGAAATTGGCAGCCGATGCTAAAGCCAAAGCGGATGCTGAAGCTTTACAAGTTAAACTAGCAGCTGATGCAAAAGCGAAAGCAGATATGGAAGCCTTACAGGCAAAATTATTAGCAGATGCTAAAGTAAAAGCCGATGCAGAAGCTACTGCTAAAGCAAAAGCAGATGCAGAAGCTAAAAAATTGCAAGAAGAAGAAGATGCTCGCCAAGCTAAGTTGGCAGCCGATGCTAAAGCAAAAGCCGACGCAGAAGCATTAAAAGCAAAACAAGCTAGTGAAGAAAAAGCGAGATTAGATGCAGAAGCACTTCAGGCAAAATTAGCCGCAGATGCCAAAGCAAAAGCAGATGCAGAAGCGCTACAAGCGAAACTTGCTGCAGATGCGAAAGCAAAGGCAGATATGGAAGCGCTACAAGCTAAACTTTTAGCAGACGCTAAAGCGAAAGCGGATGCAGAAGCTACTGAAAAATTGAAAGCAGAAGAAGAGACTAGACGATTGAGAGAAGAGGAAGAGCGTCAAGCGAGACTTGCAGCTGAAAAAGCTAAGGCAGATGCTGAAGCAGCAGCTTTAGCGGCAAAAGCGCAAGATGATACTGGAAAAGCAATTGAAAACTTGACCCAGTCTGTTGAAAGCACACGTAAGCTGCAGAATGATTTATTAGATCAGTTTAAAGCAACTGTTGCCAACAAGCAAAAAGACTTGAACGATTTAAAAGAGGAGAATGATTTAAGTGAAAAAGGTATTTATAAAGAGCCAAAACCATTTAAGAGTGTAGCGGCAGAAAACAGTCTGATTGAATCATTAAAAGTTCAGATTGCGGATGCCAATAACAGCATGAAGAATGAGATTGCGAAGTTGACGAATCTTTATAACGAAAGAAGTAAAAAGTTCCCTAAAGATGATCCTTTGAATAAAGCTTATCTTGAAAAGATCAACGAATTGAAAGCGGCTCAGTTAAAAATGCAAGCAGAAGGTGCTGCTTTAATTGCCGATTTAGAGCGTATTAAAACAGAAACAGAAATTGAGCGCAAACGTAGAATTAAACGTGCCGCTTATGAAAATGATGAAGGAAGATATGCGCAGGACGTTGCCGCTCTGAAACGAATAAAAGAGACAACTAAATTGAGCAGTACGCCATTAACAGCTAGCGATTTTGATTTTGGTGAAGAGCAGTCGAATATGCAGATTATTAAGAATATTAAAAACTCTGATAGTGGCTATTATTTGATTGTTGCAGTTCATAACAGTGTAGAGAAACGCGATGATTTCTTAACAAAAGCAGTTGCTGCGGGACGTTCAGATATCAATTTCTTTTACAACGTAACAACAAGTAAGTATTACATCTACTACGAGAAGTTTGATGGTTTACAAGAAGCTACAAAAGCAATGGAGGCAAAGGGTAGCAAGCCATACAACGGTAGAATGGCTGTAGTAAAAGTTGAGAATTAATATAATTTGAATTGAGGAATGGTTTTTTCTGAACTTCAGAATGAACCGAAAATATAAATATTTTAGAATACTAATTGTTGATTTCTCTAATGCCCCTTAGAGATTAATTTGCAGGGTAAACAAAAAGATAACTATGGAAAAACCTACTATTTTTAAATCAGTTAAGACTGTTTTTAGTTTGATCAAAAACATTGTTTCTGACACACAAAAACAGTTTGAAAAATTGGTGGAATCATTTGACAGGAAGCAGATGGTACAGCCACTATTTGTGAAAATGAAAGAAAACCGAAAATCTATTTTTGCGTTTTTATTTTTTACATTATTTACTACTGGATATGCTCAGGTTGGTACAGATTTTTCGCCAAGGTTAAATGATGGTAAGGGTAATACATACGTTAGAGTTAAAGGTGATATTAAGTTAATAGGTAATACTATCTTAACTCCAAGAGGTGAAAGATTGCCTTATAATGGAACTGCAGATAATAACGGTTTGAATGCCGACTACTTAAATGTAGATCCAGATTCTGGGAGAAATACAAGTTCAAGTAGTGCCGATTTAAATATTGACAGCAATTGTAAGGAAGTTGTATTTGCAGGTTTATATTGGTCTGCGATGTACCCTACGGCATCGAGTACAAATTCTAATTGTTTTAATTGTGGTCCGACTGCAAGAAACGATTGGAATGAGGTTAGATTGAAAATACCTGGAAGAACTACTTATGAGACAATTACAGCGGATAAAAGCAATCCACGTGAAGTTATCTTTAAAGGGAATAATAGCAACAACTTTAATAATAGTGTTTATGTTTGTTTTAAAGATGTAACAGATTTAATAAAGCCTTTAAAAAATGCTGTAAATGGTACATATACCGTTGGTAACGTAAGAGCCACAACTGGAATCAGACAAGGAGGATCAGCTGGTGGATGGACATTAGTTGTTATTTATGAGGCACCAGATAAACCAAGTAAGTTTATCTCTGTTTTTGATGGTGCAAGAATGACAAACGTTGATGCGGGACCAGACAGATTATTACAAGTAGATATTCCTATAAAAGGATTTAAAACATTACCAGCGCCATTTAATGTTTATGCAAAAATTGGTGTAGCTGCTTTAGATGGGGATTTAAGTAGAAAAGGAGATGCTCTTGCTTTTAGACAAGGCCCTTATTCTGCAACAGCAACAAATTATACCACTATTTGGAATACTTCAAATCCGCAGGATAACTTCTTCAATGCTTCTATTACAGAAAACAATGCAAATGTCACCACTAGAAATCCGAGCAGTAGAAATAACTTAGGTTTTGATATTGATTACTTGGATATTCCAAATGATGGGAACGCAGTAATTAGTAATGATCAAACTGAGGGAACTTTTAGACTATTAACTACTACCGCAGGAGGTGATGGATATGCTGCCTTTTTATCAACATTTGCTGTAGATATTATTGAACCAAAAATTGTATTAACAAAAGTTGTAAAAGGAGTCCGTAGACAAGGAAATGCAGATGTCGAATATGATTTAGCAGGTCAGCCTGTTAGGCTGGGTCAGGAAATGCGTTATGAGATCGGATTTAAAAATCAAGGAAATGATAATGCTAAAGATTTTACTATTACCGATATTCTTCCTAATAATGTAATTTTCAATCCGACCACAGATATTTTTACATTACCAAATGGTATTCATTTCCAATCTTATGATCCTGCTACTCGGACACTAGTTTTTAGAGTAGACAATGCTTTGGTTGTAAAATCTGGAGGAACGTATTCTTTCAAATTTAGAGTAAGAGTTGTTAATGATTGCCATGAATTGATGGATGCATGTTCTAATATTATTAGAAATACAGCATTATCAAGATATTTTGGAGATGAAAATCCAACAAATAATGGTCAGCCATACGGCGACAGCAGTTATTCTTTTAATACAGGATGTATAATAGGTGATCCTACTTCTACAAACTTCTTAGTAGGTATTGAAGATTGTCAATATGAAAGTGAAGTGTCATTATGTGGAAGCGCTGTTTTAACGGCAGCCAATGGATATACTTCTTATTTATGGAAAGATTCTAAAGGAGTAACTGTTGGAACAACGCAATCTATTACAGTAATAAAAGCAGATAAGTATACAGTACAAACAGGAGGGACTCCAGATTGTAAAGGTATCTTACAAACTTTTAATGTAAAAGATCATTTAGCAGGAGCAAATGTTAATCCTGTTAGCAGTTATGCAAATAATATTGTAGCAAGTACAGGTAGACCAGAAACATGTACTCGAGATAATATTGAGTTTCCTAAAATCTTTTTATGTGGTTTAAATGATACGCGATTAATCAACACTAATATAACTGGTGCTACAAGTATTGTCTGGCAGGAGACCACAGATGTTCCTCCAACAGGATTCCCATCTAGCTGTCCGTATGATGAGGCACCTAACTGGACCAATATTGGAACAGGAGCTACATTTACAGCTAATAGACCAGGAGCTTTTAGAATATTAGTGACGTATGGAAACAATTGTGTGAACACATTCTATTTTAGTGTTTTCCAAAATCCACTAGATCCTAAGGCCGATCATACAGATATTACTTGTAATACTGTTGGTAGTATTACTGTTACAAACCCACCAATTAATACGGGCTATACATATAGTCTAGATAATAGTGGAGTTTACCAGCCTTCAAATGTTTTCAATAATGTAACAGAAGGAAATCATAGAGTACATATTAGACAAACTCCTGCAAATGGACAAACGTCTACTTGTCCTTTCTATGTGGATGTTACTATTTTGAAAGAAACGTTTACTGGAACTATTGAGAAAACAGATCCATTATGTCCAGGAAGTAAAGGTGCTATTCGTGCTTTTGCAAATGGTATTAATGGTGATTATAGATTTGTCTTAAAAAGAGCAGGAACTAATACAATCATTATTGATTCAGGAAATCAGACATTTCCTAATTACTTTGATTTCACTCCAGTTAATCCTGGAACTTATGATGTGGAAATCTACGGAATCAAAAATAATTGTTTTGAAAAAGTTAGAAACGTTCAGATTTTAGATTCAGAATTAAAAGCATCTGTTAGCACAAAGCCATTGGCATGTGGTGATGGAGAAATTGTAATTAGCGCAAGTGGAGGAACTCCACTTCCTGGACCAACTCCATCTTATAATTATATTGTTAATGGCGTTAACATAGGATCTGATCCTAAAATTGTAGTAACTAGAGCTAACTTGCCAGCTAATGGACAATATAATATTGTTGTAGTAGATTATGCAGGATGTAGATTTACAATTCCGACAATAACATTTAATGTACCGACAAGACCAACAGTAACAATTAATCAGAAAAATGTAAGATGTTACAATAGTAAAGAAGGAGAAATATCTTTAACTGTTACACCATCAAATTCTGGTTATGCTGTTTCGTATAATGTTAACGGAGGTGCATATACGACTTTGCCAACGACAAATTTAGATCCAGGTACTTATACAGTAATTGTAAAATATGTTTATGATGGTACAGAATGTCTAGATGAACCGAAAGATATTGTTATAACAGGTCCAACAGCTACTCTTTCAGCTTCTGGTGGTGTAGCCGAATTATCTGGTTGTGGTACAGCACCAAATCAAAATTATGGTATGGTGAGAGTTACAAACGTTCAAGGTGGTGTGCAATTTCCTGCTCCAAACCCATATAGATATAGTTTTGATGGAGGAAACACATGGATTTTACAGAACTATGCTTATGTTGCTCCAAGTACAACAGCTTATACTTTATTAGTAAAAGATGCTGCAGATTGTGTTTTCGAAATACCAGGGATTATTTTAAATGAGAAACCTGCAGATCCAACATTTGATCCTCCAGTTGCGGTTTATAGTTGTGATGGAAAAGGTACGGTAACCGTAACAGCACATACTTCTACAAGTGTAAATTATACCTATTCATACTATATAGGTAAGCCAGATCCTGCGAATCCGGGAAGTTATATCTATACATTAAATACAAATACTCCTGCAAATGTCTTTAAAGATCTTCCAGCTGGAGATTATAAACTTAAAGTAGAATACAATTTAGTAGATGCCGAAACATACAGTAATTTATTAATCGAGGATTTCGGAAATGGTCCACCTACAACAACTACTGGTATTGCAAATGCAACTACAAATCCACCTTATTTAGGATATTGCTTTAACGATCAAAGAACAAATAGCCCTTTCCCATGTGGAACACGATCTGTAGAGGATAACCAATATTCTGTGACTAGTTTCTTTTGGAGAAGTGATGGATATTCATCATGGTTCCCTTTTAAAGATCACACTACAAATCCAAATAATCTACCAAATACAGGTAGAGCAGATGGAAGATATTTATTAGTAAATATTGGAAAAGAGGCCGGCCCTTACGGTAGACTTTATATGAAGCCTATCGTTGACGTAATTCCAAACCAACCAGTAATTGTAGACCTTTATATTGGTAACTTATTGACTGCTGGAAAAACTGGTTATGCTCCTGAATTGAGATTTGAATTAGTAAATGGAGCTGGTCAGGTAGTGGCAACACAAAACACAGGAAAGATTGCCGAAGGAGAAAATGATCCAAACAGAAATAAATGGGTAAAAATTTCATTATCATTAAACCCAGGGCCATATACAAATTTAGATTTTGTTATTCGTTCAGGTAGTCAGGAATATAATGGTAACGATTTAGTTATCGATGATATCTGGGTACGTCAATTACCAAAATCTTGTTTACAAGCTAAAGTTTTAGACTTAAAAGTTGAAGATAATAAAGGATTTACATCTGTAGTTAGAGAAGTTACTGGGGTTTCATGTAATGGTGGTAATGACGGTAGTTTTAGCATTTATGCAGAAAACTTTAATACAACAGACGGATTCTATTATACTTTAAATGGAGGAGCATCATCGCCAACTTGGGTAAATTCTAAAGTTTCTCCTGTTGTAATTTCAGGGCGTGCTGCTGGTAATTATGATGTTCGTGTTCGTTATGCTAATAATGCATCAACATGTAGCGTTACAATTCCAACAGTAGTTCCGTCTAAAGATCCATTTGTTGTAAATGCGACGGCATCGGCAGCTACTTGTAAAGGTGCAACAGTTACGGCTACAGCTGTAGGTGGTACACCAGCATATACGATAACATTAAAAGACAAAAATTCTTCATACACAAGAACTTTCCCAGCTAACGGAATTTTAACTGAAGTTCCTGCGGGTACTTATATTATTTCTGGAGTAGACTCTAAGTCTTGTACAGATGCTATGGATACAGAACTGGTAATTAGTCCAGCATCTTTACCAAGAGCAGAAGTTGTTCAAAACACAGGATTATGTTTTGATAATAATGCTGCTACAATTACAGTTAATATTATTGGTGGAGTTGGTCCGTATACTTATAGAGTAAGTACAAACGGAGGAGCTTATGGATCTCCAAGTGCTACATTTAATACAACTTCATTCGATTATAAAGCAACCGCTCCTGGTACATATAGTTTCTTAATTACAGACGCTAATAGTTGTGATGCTTTAGCGGTAAGCCAAAAAATTGATGAAAAAATCTCTGCTTCCTCATCTATTACTGGTGCATTAACTTGTATTTCTGGAAATGCTACTATTACAGTTAGAATTGAAGGAGGAACTGCTCCATATCGATATGTAGTTAGAAATAAAGCTACAAATGCAACGGTATTTACAAGTGGAAACATTCCGGGTCCAACTTTTACATATACGGGAACACCTGCAACTTATGTTTTCACTATAACAGATGCAAACGGATGTACTGCAGTTGAAGAAAGAGAAATTAAACAATTAGAGCCAGTAACTGCATCTCACAAAGTAGAGCCAGTAACATGCTTTAATGCAGCAAATGGTTATATTGATATTACACCATTAACAGGTGTGGCACCATTTAAATATTTATTTAATGGTTCAACTACTGAAACGACAGCAACCCATTATGGTAATTTAGCGGGAACTGCTACAGGCAGAGATTATAGCTATATTATTATAGATGCTTTAGGTTGTAAAGAAACATATACTTTTAAAGTATTCCAACCAGAAGACATTGTACTTTCTGCTTCGATTACAACGCCATACAATTGCGACACAAACGCTGCAACCATCACTGCTTCTGCAACAAGAGGGAATGGAGGGTTTACGTATGTGTTAAGAAATACAACTACAAATACTACTGTAGGAACAAATACTACTGGTATATTCCAGAATTTGACGACTCCAGGAAGCTATTCTGTAACAGCAACAGATAGTAAATCTTGTACTAAAACAGTGGCTGTAGTAGGTCAGATTGTTGCATTGAATCCTCCGAAAGGAATGACAATCAATAATTCTGCTGTAACTTGTCCTTCAAATAGAGCTAATGTAACGATTACCAATGTTGTAAATGCAGCGGGAACAGGGGTTCCTACAGCTGGATTAGAATACAGAATTAAAGCGCCAACTGCATCTGCAACTGCATTCCAATCTAGTAATACATTTACAGGATTAGCAGCTGGTTTAACGTATACTTTTGAAGTTAGAGACGCTAATAAATGTCTTTACGAAAAAATACATGAAATAAAAGCATTACCAACTATTACTGTAACGGTTAAATCTCAAAACGATATTTCATGTGCAGGTGCTACTAATGGAAGTGCAATTTTTACGGTTTCAGGATTAGGTAACAATGTACCTTTCAGTTACGTTGTTGATACAAGAGCTGCTGTTACTGGTTCATCTCCAGGAACAGGAACATCATTTGATATTACGGTAACGGGATTAAGTGCAGGTAATCATGATTTTACCATTACAAATACAACAACATCTTGCCCTGCATCTGAAACAGTTACAATTAATGGGCCTACAGCTACTTTAGCATTAAACGCACCAACTTTAACACACGTAACTTGTGATGTTAAAGGTACAGCGACAATTAATGCAGTTGGCGGATGGGGTAATTTTACTTATGTAGTAACACCACCAACAGGATCACCTATTTCTCAAACAACTAATTTATTTACGAATTTAAATAACGGAAATTATACTTATACGGTTACCGATAGAAATGGTTGTTCTGTAAACGGAAGTTTTACAATTAATGACAAGGTTGCTCCTACAGCTTCTATAGCAACAAATACGGATTTGTGTGCTGGTGGATCTGGGGCAACAATTAGAGTTACTCCTAATACAGCGCCAAATTATATGTACAGTATTAATGGCGGAGCACAACAAAACAATGGTACTTTCTCTGGACTAATTCCTGATAGTTATGTTGTAACAGTTACTGATACTTCTACTGGATGTTCTATTGATCTACCAGCTCAAGTAGTTGCTTCACCAGTTGAAGCATCGATTGGATTAGATAAAGATTTGGATTGTGATCCTACTAATCCAAATGCTATTATTAGAGTAACCGTTAGAAATGGTTATCCAGATTATAGATATAGAGTTAGTACAAATGGAAGCGGTTTTGCAGGAGCTTATATTCCTGTAGGGGCAGGTCAGACAGTATTTACTCATACTACAACTACTGGTGCTGCTGCGGCTACATATGAATTTGAAATCTTAGACAACAATGACTGTAGAACTACAGTTACTCAAAACATTGCAGCTAAAGTTTTACCAGACTTTAATTATGAAGTTGAAGATGTTAAATGTTTTGGAGGTTCTAATGGAACTATTACAGTAACAGGTATTCCTGCGAATGGAACTTACGAGTATAGTATTGATGGAGGAACTAGTTACCAACCATCTAATGTATTTACTGGATTAAGTCAAGGAACTTACCAAATTACAATAATAGATGATAAAAAGTGTACGAGAACTAAACCAGTAACAGTTAACCAACCAGCAATTGCTTTAACGGCTAGCGCTGTTGCAACAGATTTAAAATGTGGTACAAATAATACTCCGCAAACTTCTACAATTACAGTTACAGCTGTAAACGGAACACCATTTGCTGGAGCTAACAAATACAAATATTACTATAACGGATCAACGACTTTTGTATATTCTAATACTTATACAACAAGTACTTCTGGTGTAGTAAATATTATTGTAGAAGATGCAAACGGATGTACAGTTTCAACATCTGCAACTGTTAATACGTTAAACCCGCCATCGGCTTTAGCTTTCTCAGCACCGGCGATTACTTGTAACCCAGCAAATTTAAATACAGATTTATTGGTTACAGTTACAAATGGTGTACCACCATTTAGATATGAAATTACTTATACAAATGCTGCAACTGCACCAACAACTCCAGTTATAACAGGTGTAAATTCTAATACACATACTTTTACAGATTTATACCCAGGTACTTATAACATTAAAGTTACTGATGCAAATAATTGTACTATAACTCAGACTCATGTTATTAATGATGTAGTTAAAATAACAGCATCAAACACTGTAATTAAACCAGTTTCTTGTAACAATGGAAATGATGGTGAAATTAGATATACAGTTGCTGGTAATAGAACAGGTGGTTATACTTATACTTTA
This sequence comes from Flavobacterium ustbae, assembly GCF_003946915.1. Lineage (GTDB taxonomy): Bacteria > Bacteroidota > Bacteroidia > Flavobacteriales > Flavobacteriaceae > Flavobacterium > Flavobacterium ustbae. The sequence continues at coordinate 499,324 of NZ_RPOC01000001.1, read as the reverse complement.
ACAGGAAGTGTAACAGGTGCAATTACTGGAGGAAATCAAGTTGGAGACGTTATTACGTACACAGGATTAACACCTCAGACTTATACATTTGTAGTTACTAATACAGCTACAAGATGTGAAGCTACGCAAGTAGTAACATTAGCAAATCCTACTCCAGTAACTATACTTACTGCTGCAGGTACTAAAGTATATTGCGATAAGCCAAATACTACCATAACTGTTACTGCTTCTGGCGGTACAGGAACGTTATATTATGCTGTAGTGAGAGCAGGTGCGACAGCTCCTACCTTCCCAACAGATTACAATACTACTGGAATATTTACTAGAAGTACAACAAGCCCAACTGCAGGTACAAGTTTCGTTGTTTATGTACAAGATAAAAACGGTTGTCCAGTACAAAGAAATATTAGCGTAACTAGAGATGCTGCGCCAACTATTGATCCAGCTCCAGTAACATGTTTCACTGGAAGCACAACGGTAACTATTACGGGTACTGTATATAACGGAAATGCAAATGCATTATACGGATTAAATGGAGTGTATAACAACAACCCAGTTAAAACTATTCCGGGTTCTGGTTCTTATGTTTTAAGTATTAAGGATGATAATGGTTGTGAAGCAAAAACTACATTAATTGTTAATGATCAATTAAGACTTACAGTTAGAGCAGATAAAGATGCAACTTGTTTAGCAGTTCCTCCATTTACAACTGCAGATGCACAAGTAACTTTAACTGGAGCTGGTGGAGACGGAACTTATTCTTACGGATATAGTACTATTAGCACTGGACCATTTACAACTCTTCCAGGAAATGTATTTAATACATCAACTCCGGGAACATATTATTTCAATGTTACATCTGGTGGATGTAGTACAATTGCTAGTACAAGTTTTGAAGTTACTACTCCACAAATTCCAGTGGTTTCTGCTATAGCAACTGGTACAAAATGTACATCAAGCGAAGAAGGTACAATTAGAATTTCTGTAACTTCTGGAGGTGTACCACCATTCACCTACACAATTGACGACTGGGCAACTAGTAATGATACAGGTTATTTTACAGATTTACCGGGTGCTACTGGTGCAGGTTTAGGATATACATACAAAGTTAGAGATAGTAAAGGTTGTGAAGGAACAGGAACAGCTCAAGTATTTGTAGTTTCTCCGGATCCTATTACTTTCGGAACGCATGTAGATCCTATCGAATGTGATCCTAGTGCTGTGCCACCAGGATCGACTTTAGGAGCGATCACGGTTCAAAATGCAACAGGTGGTACAGGACAATATGTTTACTATATCAGTAATAACTTCGGATTTAAGAATTCTTACACTACAACAGCAAGAGAAGATCATAAATTTGATATTATAGATTTTGGTATCTATACAATTGAAGTCAAAGATGAAAATGATTGTTCTGTAAGCTCTCAGGAAGTTATGGCATCTCCGCCAAACGACTTAGTTATAGATATTACAACAACACCGTCTACTTGTACTAGTGGTGGTACAGCAATTGTTACTGCGGTTGCAACAGTGGGTAGTGGTAATTATGAATTTGGTATCTTGGAGTTTAATACAGCTCCTTACACCAATAATTATGTAGGACCTGATACAGCAGGAGGAAATGTTAAAACATTCAATCCACTTACACCGGGTGTTACTTATACTTTTGTGGTTCACGATTTAACGACGAATTGTTATTTCTTGAAATCTGCGAGCGGACCAATTGCTCCAGCTTCAACGTTGGTTGGTACGCCGGTAGCACAGAATGTAACTTGTTTAAATGCAGCTGATGGTAGAGTAACCTTTAACGTAACAGGAATTAATGCAACTACAACTTCTGTAGAGTATCAGATTTTTAGAGATCAAAGCAATCAAGTTGTTAGTCCTGTATTAACTGAACCTGTTTCTGGAACATCTTTCACAAAAACATATCCAGATGTTGGACCAGGAACTTTGGCTCCGGGAAGATATTACATAGTTTTCACTGAAAGAGGAGGAACAATTGATGGATGTAAATCTGCATCTACAATGTTTGAAATTAAAGAATCTGCAACACAATTATTTGTAGATGCTACTTTGGTTAAAAATGCAAATTGTAATCCAAATTCAGGTATTGTTAAAGCACAAGGTAGAGGTGGAACAGGTCCATATTTATACCAAATAGTGGTGGACAATGGCCCAATTGGTTTCGACGCTTCAGACGTTCAACCAGCAAGCAGTTCATTTGTATCACCAACGCATAGCGCAAGTTCATTCAATGTTAATTCAGGAAGTTATTTAGTTTGGGTTAAAGATGCGAACGGATGTATTACTAGTGATAATATCGCAGTTCCTTTAGATCCTAGCCCACTAATTACCCTTGATGTAGTTAACTATTGTGCTGCTGAAGGTGCGTTCGAAGTTAGAGTTAATGAAGATACAGCGGGAATTGCTCCATACTACATTAGTGTAAATAATGGTAATTTCAAATTGATAACTACACCAATGCCTTATACAATAACAGGATTAAATTCAGGTCCAGTTAATGTAGTTGTTAGAGATGCTAATGGTTGCGAAACACCAGTTACATCAACAACAATTAATGCGACACCAACTGCAAATGCTGAGGTTACTACAGTTTTAGCATGTTCTGTGTCTGGTGGTACAGTTGAAAATGCTGCAATCACAGTAAAAGTGAAAAACGGAACAACTCCGTATACATATGAAGTTAGAAAAGGTACAGATCCATACAATTCAATTACTCCTGCAACAACAGTAGTAGGAGGAGAAACTACATTTGTTTATACTGTAGCTTCTGGAGACGCAGATATTTATCAATTTAGAATTACAGATGCAAACACTTGTCCTATTGAGACAAATGTTGTACGAGTTGATGCTATAGTGCCAATTTCGCCTTCTTCAAATCCAATTCAACCACTTTGTAATGGTGATAATGGAACAGTAGAATTATCCGCTACTGGTGGAAAAGCTCCATATACATTTGAGTTTAATAATTCTGGAACATTTAGCGAAGAGACTGTTTATTCAGTAGTTGCGGGACCTTATACTTACGTTGTAAGAGATGCTTTAGGTTGTGAAGTTTCTGGAAACGGAACATTAAATCAACCAACACCATTAGCAGATAATGGTCCATCAGTGTCAGGATTTACATGTACTACAGGAAATGCTCCACAATCTGCTACTGTAACATTGGCGGCGACTCCTGGTTCTGGTACTGGCCCAAATTATTTATACAGTTTTAATGGTAGTGATTTTACTTCTACTACTACTTATACCGTAGATTATAATGGTCAGGATCAAACTATTCCTTACATTATTCAAGATGAGAATGGTTGCGAAGTTCCTGGAACGGTTACTATCAACCGATTAAATCCTCCGTCGGATTTCTTAATGACTCAAGGTCCGGTAATCACGTGTACAACATTAAGTACTTCAGTTACAATTTCTGGAGTTCAAGATGGTGTTGGAGCATTAACGTACCAAATTATCTCGCCAGCGAGTGCTGCTGTAGATAATGCTGGAAACAATGTTTTCACAGGTCTTTTACCAGATGTTGATTATGTATTCCAAGTAACGGATGATAATAATTGTACGGTTCAAAAACCATTTAGAATTGATAATGTTATCAATATAAATATTATAGAGCAATCTACAACTCCAATCACATGTTTGAGTGCGACAGATGGAAGAGCTACGTTCTTTGTATCTGGATTCGGAACAAATGCAGGTACATATCATTATATATTAGACGCTCCATCGTTACCAGTTGGTGGTTTAACTTCATCAACTATCAGCTTAGCAGGATTGTCTGCAGGAAATCATACCATCACAGTTTATGATGACGTAACAGGTTGCCAAATGCCATTACCATTTACTATTGCAGCTCCAGCTTCAGCTTTAGTTTTAGATCCATTAAATGTAACTCCATTAGGATGTACAACTTTGGGAGGTGTAACTATGAGTGCAACAGGTGGATGGGAAGACTACACTTATACTGTAGAACAACCGGATGGAACTATTTTATCTAATAAAACAGGAATTTTTGCAAATCTAGTTCAAGAAGGAACTTACAATGTTCATGTAATAGATGCTAACGGATGTAGAATCGACGATACATTCGAATTGATTCCACCGGTTAATCCAACTGCAACAATTGCCGCATCATCAGATTATTGTTATGTGAATGGAGGAAATACAACTACACTTGTTGTTACTGCTGCTTCATTATCTACATTTGATGTAAGACCATTTCAATACAGTATTAATAACGGTCAGACATGGCAGATATCTGATACATTCTCTAATTTAAGTCCTGGTAATTATACTATTATCGTTAAAGATAAATTTGGATGTAAATCAGCTGTTGTTAATACAGAAATTAAAGGTCAGTTATATGCATCTGCAAAAATGGAAAAACCAATTTATTGTACTGGTGCGCTTCCAACAAATGGAACAATTAGACTTAGTGCTGTAGGAGGATACGGTCCGTATCAATATACTTTTACACACGCTGGTGTAACATCTGCATTAACTGCCTTTACAAATGCATTGTATACAGATATTACGGTAACAGATTCAGCAGATGGTGTATATGTATTCGATGTATATGACGCTAACAATTGTCATGTTACAACAAATACAGTTGACATGGTACTTCCAACTCAAGTAACATTTACTGCAGATCCAACTTCACCAAATTGTGTGGCTCCACAAGGAAACCTTACAAACGGTTCTATATTAGTTACATTAGGTGCAGGTAATAATGATAGAAATTATACGTATACAATTCAGCGTACAATTCCTGCAGGGGGTGCTTTGATTACTCAAAACACACCTTTATTTACAGGTTTAATTGCAGGAACTTATACAGTTACTGTAATTTCAGGAAAACAATGTAGTAGACAAGAAACTGTTGTTATTGATGAACCGATACCGGTTAATGCTACTGCAACACCATCGCCATTTACTTGTTCTGCTACTAATAATTTAAATACTACTGTAGTATCAGTTAGAGCTACAGGTGGTGCAGGAAGTGGTGCAATAGCAGATTACACTTATAGTAACAATGGAACAAACTGGAAAACAGAAAATACATTCAATGTTGTAGATAACGGTTTGACTCAAACTTTAACTTACTATGCTAAAGATGCAAATGGCTGTATTGATGATGTACAAATTATAATTGCTCCATTCCCTAGATTAACGGCTGCAACAGCAACTTTAGTTGATAGAGCTTCTTGTGCTAACAACGGACGTGAAACTATCCGTGTAGCGATTACAGGTGGTGCAACTCCAGCTAATTTTGAATATGAAGTTTATCAGGATGGTCAGATTTTACAAACTGCTACTTTAGTTGGTGCTGGAAATACTAGTTTCGACTATGTTGCACCAACAGCAGGTCATTTCTATCAGTTTAAAATAACAGATAGAACTACATTCTGTTCTATTACAACAGATGCTTACGAAGTGCCAGTGTATAACACAGCTAAAGTTATTGCTACTGCTTCTACATCAGTATCTTGTAATGGTTTAACAGATGGTGCAATTACAATTGATGTGATAGATTATAGAGGACCTTACACGTACCAAGTATTTAATGCTGGTTTAGCGGTAACAGGTGCTTCTGGTAATGCAAATAGCGCGACAACTAATCCATTTACAATTCCAGTTGGAATTGGTGCAGGTAGTGCATATACAGTAGTTATTACTGAGACAAATTATCCATTCTGTCCAGTGACTTCTAATACATTTGAAATCACTCAACCGCCAGTACTAAATGTAAGCGGATTGAATCCAACAGTTAAGAATCAAAATTGTAACACTGCAGGTGCGGTTATTATAATCGATGAAACACAAATTGTTGGAGGTACTCCAGGATACAAATACGTTGCGGTATTACCAACGGCAGGTATTCCAGCGGATGGATTATTTAAAAATGAAAAAGTAATCACAATTCCAACAACAGCAATTGCACCAGCATTTGATACTTGGCATGTGTATGTAATGGATACAAAAGGTTGTAAAACATTTGTACCAGTAAACATTGCTAGAGATCCGATGCCAGTAATTGACAATGTATCTGTAGCGAGTCCATGTTATGACATTGCAGGCTACAGAATTAATGTAACAGCAACAGGAGTTGGTCCATTAGAATATAGTTTAGATGGAAATGATTACCAAAGAGATAATTTCTTTATCGTAGGTGCTGCTGGCGATTACACGGTGAGAGTTAGAGATGCTAATAAATGTGTAGTAACAGCTACAACAGCATTTAACATTCCTGCACCGCTTACATTAAGAGCAGATATTACGACAGATCCAACATGTATGGATCCTGATGGTGTGGTTACATTAACCGCAGGAGGAGGAAGAACTCCTGGTAATTATGTGTACACTAGAGATAACTGGGTTACAACAAGTATAAGTAACGAATTTACTGGTTTAGCTCCAGGTGCTTATAGATTTATCGTAAGAGATGTTGCTACAAACTGTGAGAAATTTGTTGATCTAACAATCGTAACTCCAACTCTAGTAACAGGAGTTGTGGCAAGAGGAACAGATGCATCTTGTAACACTTTTGCTGATGGTAGTATCGAAGTAACTCTTGATCCATCAAACAATAACCCTGTTTACAGATATAGCCTTGCTGGACCTGTAACAAGAGCGGCTCAAGATTCTCGTTACTTCTATGATTTACCAGCAGGTAATTATGTAGTAACTGTAGTTTCTGGAAAAGGATGTCCTGCAACAGCTACAGCTGTGGTTGGAGAACCAGATGAAATTATGGTAACAGCGCCAACAGTTACACAATATGTTTGTAACACTGGTAATACAGCTATCGATGCTACTATTACTATTCCTGCAAGTACAGTAACAGGAGGTTCAGGTAACTACATTAGATATCAGTTTATGAGAAATGGTGTAGAAGTTCAAAATGACGAAAGAAATACATATACTGAATCAGATTATTTAGGTGGTAACTACGTGATCAATGTATTTGATGATAATGGTTGCCAAGGTGGATATTCTTCAGTAACAATAAATCCTTACATTGGTATTGCAGATTTAAATCTTTCTACAACTAAAATCAATTGTAGAGATGATGAGTCAGTTCAAGTAACAGCAGTTCCGACACAAGGAACGTTACCAACATTGACATATACAATTGAAGGTACAAATAGTACAGTTTACCCTGTAACAACTAGTCCAACAGGATTATTTGCAGGATTGAAACCAGGTACTTATTTAATTAAAGTTACTAATCCAGTAACAGGTTGTGGTGTAGAAAGACCATACATTGTTAATGAACCAAACACGTTCCGTTTGATCGCTTCAGATGTAATAGACGTTACATGTTTCTCAGATACAAATGGAAGCGTAACATTGACTTTAATTGATGATATTCCAACGCCAACAGATGAAGCAGGTACATTTACATATGTATTAACACATGAATCTGGAACAAGCGTAAGCGGACGTTCAAACGGAACAAAAGTTGATCTTGCTAACTTAGCAGTTGGTAAGTATACAATGGTAGCAGAATTAGAAGGACTTCCTTATTGTTCTGTTCAAACAGAGTTCACTATTCAAGGTCCAATAGCAGCATTAGAAATTACTGTTACACCTAAAGCGATTACTTGTGCAAGTAATACTGACGGCGAAATAGTAGCTACTGCAACAGGAGGATGGATTGGAGATTACCAATACAAACTTGAAGGTCCAGTGACTAAAGCTTATTCTGCTGAAAATAAATTCACAGATTTACCAGCAGGTAGATATACTGTATACGTAAAAGATGTAAATGGTTGTGAAGATTTTGAGGTAGTTGAGTTATCGATACCAACACCAATTAGTTTAGCAATTACTGCAGACAGAGCTTCATTAACATGTTATAATGACACAGATGCTGTTGTAACAGTAAATACTATCAATGGAGGCTCTGGAAACTTCACATATACTTTACATGGAACGTTACTTGATGGTTCTGAAATTACAGTAGGACCACAGCCAGAGCAAACATTTGCAGGATTAGGAGCTGGTAAATATTATGTTTCAGTTTCTGATGATTGGACTTGTACAGGCAGATCTAACGAAGTTACTATTGGTCAGCCACAAAAAGTAATAGCTACATTATCATTAACAGCAAGAGAAACTTGTGATAATGCTCCAGTAATTACACTTAGTGCAGAAGGTGGTACAGCACCATATTTCTATAGTACAGATGGTACAAATTGGAGTCCGGTTTCATTTACGTCTCCACAAGATTTTAATGTGCCAAAAACTACTGTCGAAACAAAGTATAGATATTACGTAAGAGATGCGAATGGTTGTACGGCAGAATATGCTGAGATTCCTTTATATCCAGTTCCAGAATTGGTATTTGAGAAATTTGTTCATATTGATGTTCCTTGTAGAGGCGGTGCAACAGGAAGTATTTACGTTGAAGCTACTGGAGGTTTAGGAAATTATGTATATACATTAGTTGATGCTGTTACGAATTTACCTATTACACCAGTTCCGACTCAATTAACTCCTGGAACGTTTACACAAATTCCAGTTGGACAATACCGTGTGAATGTTAATAGCGAAGATTGTGATAAACTTTCAGATTTAATTGACATTACACAACCTGATCAAGAATTGAGTGCAGTTGTAACGCCATTTAATGTTACTTGTGCTGGATACAACAACGGAAGAATTACGATAGTTCCTTCTGGTGGTACTGCCCCATATGTATATTCTATTACGCCAGTACTTGATCAAACTTTTGATACACCTCTTTTTGAGAACTTAAAGCCAGGTGATTATGTAGTGAGAGTTCAAGATGCTAATGTATGTTATGTAGACTATCCAGTGACAATAGAAGATGCTATACCATTGATTGTTACAGAATTAACAGATGAAAGAATTCCAGAGCACTGTTTTGATGATAAAGATGGAGTTGCATTTGTTCAAGTAGAAGGAGGTAGAGCACCTTATACTGCTAGTATTTCTGGAAACGGTGTAACACTAGATTTCAGAGCGCCAGACGTAACACCAGAAATCTTCAGTTTTACAGGTCTATTAGGAGGAATTGAGTACACAGTAATTGTAAAAGATGCTAACGAATGTGAGCAAGAAGTTAGAATTACGTTACCAGATCCAATCAAATTGACTCCAACGGCGGCAGTAGCTTATGATTGTGAAAATAATCTGCCAGTAAATTCAATTACTGTCACAATTGACGAGAGTATTGAGGATACAAGAAAAGCAACAATTGTTTATACATTATTTGCTGATGGAGTTCAGGTTGCACAACAAACTGGAAATCCTGTATTTAGAAATCTTCCTTCTGGTGATTATGTTGTAAGAGCATTACTTGAAGGTTGTGAAAAAGAAACCAATGAAGTTCGTCTTGATGCAGTTGCAGAACTTGGTTTAGTAAATATTACAAACCAAAGCAAAGACATCAATACAATTGTTGTACAAGCTTCTGGAGGTGTTGCACCTTACGAGTATAGCTTCAATGGTGAATCGTTTACATCATCTAATAGTTATAGAATCTATAAAACAGGCGTTTATAAAGTGATCGTAAGAGACAAAAACGGTTGTGAAGCAACAATTGATGTTGAAGGTACATTCTATGACTTCTGTATGCCAAACTACTTTACGCCAAATGGTGCTACAAACACTACAATTGGTCCAGACTGTGGCGCATTAGCATACAAAGAATTAACATTTGATATTTACGATAGATACGGTAGAGTAGTAGCGAAATACCGTGTAGGTGGAAAATGGGATGGTAGATACCATGGAAGCGAATTGCCAACAGGTGACTACTGGTACGTTCTTAAACTAAATGATCCGAAAGATCCGAGAGAATTTGTTGGACATTTCACATTATACAGATAACAAAATTATAGCCCCAATGATGTTGTCTAAAAAAATTATTACAATGAAAAAGTTTATTTTATCCTTAGTACTCATGGCTGTAACAACAAGTTACAGCCAAGAGTTAAACCTACCAGTGTTTACACAGTATTTAGCTGATAACCCTTTTATTCTTTCCCCTGCTTATGCTGGTATTGGAGATAATCTTCGTATTAGAGCCAATGGTTTAACGCAGTGGGTCGGAATTAAAGATGCGCCAGATAACCAATCATTGTATGCCGATTTCCGTGTTCTAGATCGTTCCGGGGTTGGATTGTCATTATATAATGACAGCAACGGAAATACAAGACAAACAGGAGCCAAAATTTCCTTTGCTCACCACCTGATTTTAGATTATCGTACAGAACAGTATTTATCTTTTGGTATCTCTTATAACTTTAATAGTTTCCGACTTGAAACCGGAAACTTTAATGATGGAAGTAATGGAAATCCGCCAATCGGAGGACAGCAGCCAACAGATAACCGTTATAGCGCTAATAATAACTTTGATGTTAGTGCTTTATACCGAAACAGAGGATTTTACTTTAGTTTCAATGCCAACAACGTACTGAAAAAGAATATCAGCCTTGAAAGAGTAAACGAGCCTGATCTTTTATCAAACTTTCAAGTATATTCTGGTTTCACTTTTAAAGACGGAGAAAATAGACGTATTGAATATGAACCATCGGTTTTCTTACAGTACTTTGCGAGTGACCAGCGTTCTACAACCGATTTTAACTTCAAATACAGACGTTATAACCGTTACGAAGATTATTATTGGATTGGAGTTTCATATCGTTTCCTAAATGACCAGTTCCCGAAACCTTTGGCAATGGGGCCAATGGCTGGTTTTATGAAATCTAAATTCTATTTTGCCTATTCGTACCAGCTTATGTTTAATGGTCTTGGCTCTTATAATTCAGGAACGCATTCCATCACAATCGGATTCGACTTCTTACAATCTATCAGTAACTGTCCTTGTACACAAAGTCCAGTTCACGATTAGATAATTAATTTTTATCATTTTTAAGAATTAATTTGTTTGTTTTCATAATTTACAACGTTTTCGTTTTTATTGCACGATTTTTTTTGCTTTTTTGAAATTTAGAGTACTGTAAAAGTCCTATATTTGTTATTCTTTCAAAAAATTAAAAAATTTAGCAAATGAAAACTTTAAACGATTTCGATTTTAAAAATAAAAAAGCTATTATCCGTGTTGACTTCAACGTGCCATTGGATGAAAATTTTAATGTAACAGATACTACACGTATTGAAGCAGCTAAGCCAACTATTGATGCTATTTTAGCACAAGGCGGAAGCGTAATTTTAATGTCTCACTTAGGAAGACCAAAAGGAGCAGAAGAGAAATATTCTCTAAAACATATCTTAAAAACAGCTTCTGAAATTTTAGGAGTTCAAGTAAAATTTGCTGAAAATTGCGTTGGAGAACCAGCTCAAACTGCAGCAAAAGATTTAAAACCAGGCGAAGTTCTTTTATTAGAAAATTTACGTTTTCATGCTGAAGAAGAAGCAGGAGATGTAGCTTTCGCTAAAGAATTAGCTTCTCTTGGAGATATTTATGTAAACGATGCATTTGGTACTGCACACAGAGCGCACGCATCTACTACAATTATTGCACAATTTTTTCCAAACGATAAAACGTTCGGAACCTTATTGGCAAAAGAAATTGAGAGTTTAAATAAAGTTCTTAAAAACAGTGAAAAACCTGTAACAGCAGTTCTTGGAGGATCTAAAGTTTCTTCTAAAATCACTGTTATCGAAAATATCTTAGATAAAGTAGATCACATGATTATTGGAGGAGGAATGACTTTTACTTTCATTAAAGCGCAAGGAGGAAAAATCGGTGAGTCTATCTGCGAAGATGACAAATTAGATTTAGCTCTTGAAATTTTAAGATTAGCTAAAGAGAAAAATGTTCAGGTTCATATTCCTGTTGATGTTGTTGCTGCAGACGATTTCTCAAACACAGCTAATACTCAGGTTGTAGATGTAACTGCAATTCCTGACGGATGGCAAGGTTTAGATGCAGGTCCAAAATCTTTAGAGAACTTCAAAAAAGTAATTTTAGGTTCAAAAACGATTCTTTGGAATGGTCCATTAGGAGTTTTCGAAATGGAAACTTTCTCTAAAGGAACAATCGCATTAGGAGATTATATCGCAGAAGCTACAGAAAATGGAGCATTTTCATTAGTAGGTGGTGGTGATTCTGTTGCAGCAGTAAAACAGTTCGGATTTGAAGATAAAATGAGCTACGTTTCCACTGGTGGCGGGGCAATGCTTGAAATGTTAGAAGGAAAAACTTTACCTGGAATCGCAGCGATTTTAGACTAAAAAATCACAATTAACATTTTTTTAAACACTTTTCTTCAATAAAGGGCTTAGATTTGCAAAAATAAAAAGCTTGTAATTATTTGAGTTACAGAATTTTAAAATAATGTTATATGATTGTAAAGAAAATATCCTTAGTGGTGACAGCTTTGTTCTCCATGTCGATGTTCGCGCAGGAATCTGCAGAATTTTCGAGAGAAATAAAGCAAGACATTAAGTTGTCGTATTTAGATTCTATAAAAAGCACGTTCAAAAGAGATCATCTTGCTTCTAAAGTAGATAGTTTATGGATGAATGAATTGGTTAGTCTAGATATTTATGACGACTTAACAAAAGACATTCAAACCATCAATAAGGATGTAACCGTCGACGAAGAATTGCCTACAGAACTCCTTAAAGAGCGTTTGGCTTTAATGAATCAAAAGTCACCTTTTGAAATAGAATACAATCAAGGTTTAGAAAATGTAATAAAGTCATTTCTTAAGAACCGAAAAAAATCGTTCTCTCGATTAATGTCTTTGTCAGAATATTATTTCCCAATCTTTGAGGATGCTTTTGCCAAACAAAACGTTCCTTTGGAAATAAAATATTTAGCCGTTGTAGAATCTGCTTTAAATCCTAAAGCAGTTTCTAGAATGGGCGCTACGGGTCTTTGGCAGTTTATGTACGGAACCGGAAAACAATACGCTTTGAAAATCGATTCTTATATCGACGAGAGAAGCGACCCTCTTAAAGCTACAGCCGCAGCTTCAGAATACATGAGCAAAATGTTCAATATTTTTGGCGACTGGGAGCTGGTTTTAGCTTCTTACAACTCAGGACCAGGAAATGTTACCAAAGCGATTCGTCGTTCTGGAGGAAAAACAAAGTATTGGGACATTAGAAATTATCTTCCAAAAGAAACTCAAGGTTATGTTCCTGCTTTTTTAGCAACAATGTATCTTTTTGAATATCATAAAGAACACGGAATTAACCCAGAAAGAGCAGTTGTCAAAAACTTTGAAACTGATACAGTTTGCGTAAAAAATCAAATGTCTTTTAAACAAATTGCAGATTTATTAGACATGCCGCAATCACAAATAAAACTTTTAAATCCGTCTTATAAAATGGAAGTTGTACCTTTTTATCAAGGAGAACAGCATTTTATTCGTCTTCCTAAAGATAAAGTAGCAACATTTGTTTCAAACGAAGAACAGATTTATGCTTATGTCAAGCATGATACAGAATTCAGATCTACTTCGTCTCGATTAGCAGTTAAATATGCACCGAAAGCGAGAGTAACAAAACCAGCAGTTGCAAAACCAGCAGCGGTTGATAATGGCGATTTCGAATTTTATAAAGTTAGAAAAGGAGACAATTTAGGAGCAATTGCTGCAAAATATGATGTAAGCATTAGTGAACTTAAAAAATGGAATAATCTAAAAACAAATGCTGTTGTTATAGGCAGAAGTTTGAAGATTAAATCTGATGAGCCTTCGAGTATTAAAGCAAATGCTGCAATAGACAAAAAAGAAGAAGCAATCGCATCTGCTGATGATAAAGATAAGCCAACAGCTGTCGATATAGACTATGTTGTAGTGGCTGGAGACAATTTAGGTAGCATTGCAAAGAAATTCGGTACGACTATTGCGGAGTTAAAAGAGCTTAACAATTTAACTTCAAATAACATTGGTTTAGGAAAAACACTTATCATTTCTAAAGCAGCAATAGTTATAGAAGAGCCAACTTCAACAGCAATTGCATCAAACTCGGTTGATACATTCAAGAAAAAGGCCACTTCTAAAAGCGTTAGTGAAGATTATTACGTTAAAAAAGGAGATTCTTTATACAGCATTTCTAAAAAATATCCTGGAGTAACAATTTCAGATATTAAAAAATGGAATGGCATTAAAGATGAAGATATTAAACCGGGAATGAAACTTAAAATAAACGGATAATAGAATAATCTTATTAAATTTGGGTTTTATTTCATAAATTAAAAAAATGAATAAAACCCATTTTTTATTGCTATTAGTTGCATTTTTCCTGACCTCTTGTTTCAAAAGCGAAAAGCAAAGCGAGACTGTTTCCGGAAAAACAAATGCCATTTCGGTCATTATCGACGATCAGCTTTGGTACGGAGAAGTAGGCGATAGCATCAGAAATAAATTTGCCTCACCAGTTCTTGGACTTACACAAGAAGAACCTCTTTTTACCATCAACCAGTATCCTGCCAGATTGTTGGAAGGCTTTGTTACCGATAGTCGAAGCATTATAATAGTAAAAAAAGCCGCTACAGATAAATTCGAAATCATTCGAAGCAAAACACTACCTCATAATACTTTTCGCATTTACGGAAAATCTGTAGATGATATTACTTGCAGTCTCGAACTGAATGCGCCACAAATAATAAAAATTATCCATGATGCCGAAATTCAGAAAATTCAAGAAGACAATAGTGCATCATTGCTTAATAAAGCCATCTTAAAAAACAAATTTCATATCAATATTCAGATTCCGACAGGATATGAATATATGCTGCACAAAAAGAAATTTATTTGGCTAAAAAAAGAAATTATAAGTGGCAATACTAGTTTATTAATTTACCAGATTCCGCTTCGCAATTTCAAAAAGAAAAAAGATGTGGTTAATGCCATCGTAAAAATGCGCGACTCAATCGGAAAATACATTCAAGGGCGTGAATCCAATACGCAAATGATTACCAGTGAAGCCTACGCTCCATATTTTTCTAAAGTAATGTTGGACAATAAAGAAGCATTTGAAACCAAAGGAACTTGGGAATTGAAAAACGATTTTATGTCGGGACCGTTTATCAATTACGCAATAATAGACCAAACTTTTAACCGTGTTTTAGTTATTGAAGGATTCTCTTATTCTCCTTCGCACCAAGAACGAGATTTAATGCTAAACCTCGAAGCCATCATAAAAACGGTAAAAATAGACAAGAGATAGTTTTTTTTGTTTCAAGTTTCATGTCTAACGTTTCAAGTTTGATATGCTTTATGTTTTTACCGCAGAGTTCGCTAAGATATTTTAATTGCGAGATTAAGCAGGTTCTATATATTGAGTTCGCAAAGCTTTGTGAACTTATCATTTTAATGATACCCTCAAAAAAACTTAGCGCTCTTTGCTAATAATCCTTTGCGTACTCTGCGTTAAAATACAGACAAAGCATATCAAGTTCCAAATTATTAAAAGCTCTGGGGTCAAATACATATACAGCTTTGCGAACTTCGCCTTCTCAAAAAGACTCAGCGCTCTTTGCGAATCCCCATAGCTATCGGGATTGCGACCTCTGCGTTAAAACACACAAAGCATATCAAACTTGAAACGTTAAACATGAAACCTAAAACAAACAAAAAATTTTTGTACTTTTATTCATAACAAACATTAAAACAAACAGTTATGAAAAAATTAACCACAGCATTAGTAATAATAACCCTGTGTTTTGTTTCCTGTAAGAAAGAAGTAAAAGACGAAACTTCAACAGCAACAGCAACAGATTCTATTAAAACCGAAGAAACTGTTGCGGAAGCGCCACTAGATTCTGCCGCGCAAATGAAAGCTTGGCAAGAATATGCAACTCCTGGAAACCCGCATAAATTGATGGCCGATGAGGTTGGAACTTGGAACTGCGATATGACATTTTGGTCAGAACCAAACGGAAAACCTGAAAAAGCAACTTCTACAGCAGACATCAAAATGATTTTAGGCGGACGCTATCAAGAAGCCAATTACAAAGGCACCATGATGGGACAGCCATTTGAAGGTAAAAGCACTTTAGGTTACAATAATGCCAGCAAAGAATATACCACAACATTTATAGACAATATGGGAACTGGAATGATGGTTGCCGTTGGTAAATATGATGATGCTACAAAAAGCATGGAGCTAAAAGGTGATATGGTAAATCCGATGAACGGAAAAAAAACACCTTATAGAGAAGTTTACACAATAGTAGATCCGAAAACGAGAAAGATGGAAATGTTTGATGTCAAAAACGGATCAGAATATAAAAGCATGGAAATCGTTATGACGAAAAAATAGTTCTTCTTGTAAGATACAAAGTAACAAAGTAGCAAAGGCACAAAGGTCTTTTTAAGTTTTTTATCACTAAGAAAAATGCAAAGGTGCAATCGCAATTGCACCTTTGCATTTTTTTAATAATCTTTGTGCCTTTGTGTCTTCGTGGCAAAAAAGACGTTTGTGCCTTCGTGGCAAAATTTAAAGTAGAATGGAATTAAAATGGAAAATAAAGCCTTTTGAGGCATTAACGGTGTTTGAGTTATACGATTTGCTCAGATTGAGAAGTGAGATCTTTGTAGTCGAGCAAAATTGCGTTTATTTGGATCTTGATGATAAAGACAAGAAAGCATTACACCTTATTGGTGAGTTTGAAGGCAAAATTGTAGCCTATTCGAGGTTATTTGATGCTGGAATTAGTTTTGATAACGCTTCAATTGGAAGAGTCGTTGTAGATCAAAATTACAGAGACCGAAAATTTGGACATGATTTAATGCGTGAAGCAATTGCTCAAATAAAATCCAATTTCGGAAAAGACAAAATAACCATTGGAGCTCAATTGTATTTAAAGAAATTTTACGAAAGCCATGGTTTTGTGCAAACCAGCGAAATGTATTTAGAAGACGATATTCCGCATATTGAGATGGCAAGGGAATAAAAAACTAATGAAGCATTTAACAGATTTTAGCCTTAGATCCTTAGTGCCTCAGTACCTTAAAAAAAGCTAAATCTTAGTAATTACAAACTCCACGCGACGATCATAATTATCACCTTTTCCCAGCGGATATTTGTTGCCGCATCCTAAATAAGTCATGCGGCTTTTGGATATTTTTTTAGACATTAAATAGTGAAAAACAGTTTTGGCGCGATTCCACGAAAGTCTTCTTTCTCTAGTCGCTCTGTCAATTCCGTCGCTGTAAATTTCGGGTGTGCAGCAAACATGTCCGCGAATTTCAAAATTCAGATTTCTATGGTTTTGGAGTGTTAAGGCAATTTTATCCAGTTCTTTTTTAGAAGAGCCTGTAAGTTTTGCGCTTCCAATATCAAATAATATAGATTCCATGCAAACTTTATCACCAACTTTTAAATTGTCTTTAAAAGAAGTATGAATCCCTTTTCCGAAACTATTTTTCTTAACGACGATTAAGTCAACTCGCCGATTTCGTAGACGCGTTTCGTAAAGATTTTCAACCGTATCTGGTTTTACAACAATACGCCCTTTCCCTTCCAGAATAACAATTTTACTCTGATTAAATCCTTTATTGACCAACAGGTTTTGAATCGTATTGGCTCGATTATTAGATAATCTAAAGTTATACTCATCATTTCCACGATCATCACAATAGCCGTAGATCTGTATAGACTCTATTTTAGCAGTGTCTATATTCTTTATAAAGTTCGAAACAACATTGATTTGTTTGTTCGTCAAATCATATCTGTCAAATTCAAAATAAATGGTTTCAACAGGTTTATGTTGTGCTTCTGCTGTATAAAATGAAAAAAGAAGTAAGGCTAAAGTTATCTTCATTCACTATATTTTTAAAATCGTCTTATATTCTGTCTGGTTATTTAATACACTAACTGCTCTTTTAATTTCCGAATTGTTTTTTAAATAATACTGATACAAACCTTCTTGATATTGATATCTTTTAATCAATTCTTCCAAAATCATGTTTTTGATTTCTTTTTGATTTTTATCCAGTAAAGTCGTTTCGCTTTTTTCTAAAGCGTTCAACAATTGCTGATATTCGGCAGTGATCGTCTCGTCAATTTTTTCTTTTTTAGCTGCTGCTAAAGTATTTTTCAAAGCCACTTCTGTTTCGGTATCAAAAGTGATTTTATTCGTTTTTAAATATTGTTTGAAGGCCGCGTAATCCGCATCGGTTAAAGTTGGAATCTTATCGCCCAGATTTGGGTTTTTGTAATAGTAAGTCGTTGCATAATCAAAAACGCCATCATTTTTTATCAAAGCTGTTGCTATTGCACTTGTTTTAGCTTCCTCCAATTCGATATCTGGCAAAACACCTCCGCCATCATAAACCGTTCTTCCTTTTCTAGTTTTAAAAGCGTTATAGTTTTTAGCATCCGTTTTCTGCGCCACACCATTTTTGTCTTTGTGCGCATAATCCAAAGCCTGAATACATCTTCCAGAAGGCGTATAATATCTCGAAATTGTAACTTTCAATTGCGTTCCATAAGTAAGATCAACAGAACGCTGTACCAAACCTTTTCCGAAACTTCGGCTACCTAAAACAACAGCGCGATCCAAATCTTGCAACGCACCAGAAACAATTTCTGAAGCCGAAGCACTTCTGCCGTTTACTAAAATAGCCAACGGAATTTCAGTATCAATCGGTTCTTTCTGGGTTTTATACGTATTATTATGTTTTTCAATTCGAGATTTGGTTGTTACAATCACTTCATTCTTTGGAACAAACAAATTACAGATATCAATAGCTTCGTTTAGCAGACCTCCAGGATTCCCTCTCAAATCCAGAACAATTTGTTTCGCTCCGTCGGCTTTTAATTTTTCTAACGCCTCTTTCACTTCCGCAGACGCTTTTCTGCTAAAATGCGCCAAAACAATATAACCTGTTTTATCATCAATTTTTCCATAAAAAGGAACCGATTTAATATCGACTTCATCCAAAACCAAAACTGTAGTAAAAGGTTTTCCTTGACGAAGATATTTGATGTTGATTTTCGTGTTTTTGGTTCCCTTCAATAATGACGAAGCATCATCTTTAAAATCGGCAATCAGAATGTCTCCAATCTGAATAATTTCGTCGCCCGCCTTTAGTCCGGCTTTGTCTGCAGGATAATTTTTATAAGGTTCGCGAACAATCAAGCGGTCTTTTTTTCTAGAAATTAAAGCGCCGATTCCGGTATATTCTCCCGTATTATTGATTTTAAAATTGACAACATCTTGTTCGTTAAAATAAACCGTATACGGATCTAGACTTCCCAGCATGCTTTTGATTGCTTTATCCATCAAATCTCCTGGATTGGTTTCGTCAACATAATTGGTATTTACAGCTTTAAACAAAGTGGTGAAAATCTCGATCTGTTTGGCAATTTCAAAAAAATCTTCTTTAAAACTGGTTCCAACAAACAACATTCCCGCCGCAGCGACTGGTATAATAAATTTCTTTTTGAAATACGGATACATGATTATTCTTTTTTTCTTCTTTTTAATCTTTTTCTAATAAAATAGGCTAATACAATAAATATAATAACAAACGGCCAAACGCTGATTAAGGAAATTACAAAATCAGATAAACTGAAAAATCCTGATTTAATGGCTGTCCAAAGTTTTGACCCGTATGAGATTTTAACACCTTCTTTTTCGGCTATTGTTTTGTAAAATTCGATAGTAATCGTGCTTTCAGAAACACGACTTTCTAAATATTTAAGTTGACCTTCTTTGGCTTCGATTTCTTCTCGAATCGCCGAAATCTGTTTTTCAATTTCTAATATTTCACTGACTTTGTTCGCTTTCTTTAAAATTTCAAGATAACGTTCTTCGAGTTTTTTCTTTGTTTTTAGTCTTGAAGTTAAATCAATGAATTGTTCCGTAACATCTTCGGCAGATATTTGTTTTTCATCAAAATAAGAAACGCCTTTGGAGACTTCACTGATAAAACGGTCAAAATTCTGACTCGGAACTTTTATTACTAAAATCCTGTTGACATTATCGTAGTTTTTTCCTTCTGTATCATTAAAAATATTACCATTATTTGCTTTAACTGATTTTTGAATTTGAGCAAAAGTATTTTCAAGATTATCGGTCTCAAATCGTAAATTAGCTTGTTTTATGATCTTTTGCTCAATTTCTTGTTTTTCTTTTGGAGCAGGTGGAGCTGATTGAACGGCATCTTCATTGTAATTAGCTTCTGCTTTTGCAGGAAGTTTTACAGCCGATATTTTGATGTCTCTTGAATCTGGTTCGTAAGATTTACTGCATCCCGAAAGAATCAAAAAGAAAATTGATAAAAAGAAAATATTTCGCATAAAATTTCAATTTAGAGCTAAAACTACGATTTTTTTGCCTAACTTGATTAATAATCTTACGTTTTGAAATTTACGCTTCTGTTTTTGTTTCAGAATCTAGCGGTTTATTGATCTGAGCTGTGAATTTCTCAAACAGTTGTATCATTTTGGTGTTGATTTCTTCGTAAGTTAAACGGTCTTTGGTCTGATAAAAAAGCATAATCGAATACGACTGATCCAGATTGTCCAAAAGTAAATGTTTGTTTAAACGATAGGTTTCTCTCAAAACTCTTTTGAAGTAATTTCGATCAACGGCTTTCTTAAAATATTTCTTAGAAACAGAAACGCCAACCTTGGTTTGTTCTTCTGAATTTGCTTCCGCTTGACGGTAAACCAAACGAAGCGGATATTTAGATACCGATTTCCCTTCAGAAAATAATAATCCGATGGTGGTTTTGCTTTTTAAACGCTCGTTTTTAGGGTAAGTAAAGTTCATTTAATTCAGAAAAAATTTGCAAATTTTAGTGCAAAGGTACAATTAAACCAGAAAAACGGTTATTGTTTTCAATTTTTATAAGCCTAAAAATATATTTACTACTTTTGCGCATTAATTTTTGAAGCATGGAAAAAATTATTTCTTATCCCATATCGGTAATTTACTATTTATTATTTGGTTTGTGTTTGGTTGTTTTTCACCCAATTCAGTGGATTTGCTTAAATGTTTTTGGTTACCAGGCTCACAAAAAAAGTGTTGATTATTTAAACTTCTGCCTTTTAACCTGCACAAGGCTGGTTGGAACAAGATATACCATAGAAAACGTAGACACAATTCCGAAAGGAGTGCCAATTATTTTTGTGGCAAACCATCAAAGTATGTACGATATCGTGACAATGATTTGGTACTTTAGACGTTTTCATTGTAAATTTGTAAGTAAGAAGGAGTTAGGAAGCGGAATTCCGAGTGTTTCATTTAATTTGAAACATGGAGGATCTGTCTTAATTGACCGAAAAGACCCTAAACAAGCGATACCAGTTATCAAAGGCTTGTCTGAATATATCGAAAAAAACACAAGATCTGCCGTTATTTTCCCAGAAGGAACAAGAAGCAAAACGGGTGTACCAAAAGAATTTGCGCAAAGCGGTTTAAAGATTTTATGCAAATATGCACCATCTGCATACATCGTACCCGTGAGTATCAATAATTCTTGGAAAATGGTAAAATTTGGTTTTTTTCCTGTTGGTTTAGGAAATCATCTGAAGTTTACAGCACATAAAGCTTTAGCTGTCAAAGATTACAAATTTGAAGAGCTGATGGAGATTACTGAAAAAGCAGTTAAAGAAGGAATAAACGAGTATAAATAGATTTTTGCTTTCGCGAAAGCAAAGGTCCCAAATTAGAAAAGAGTAATGTCTATAAAAAACATTAGATTAGAAGTAATGCAGTTTTTGGAAAAAAACGTGGATAGCTTCGTTGAACAGTATTTAATTCCGGTGGAAAAAATTTGGCAGCCGACAGATTTCTTACCTAATTCGCAAGGAGAAAATTTCTTTGAAGAGGTAAAAGAATTACGCGAAATTGCCAAAGAACTTCCATACGATTTCTGGGTTACGCTTGTGGGTGATACGATCACTGAGGAAGCATTGCCTACATATGAGTCTTGGTTAATGGATGTTGAAGGTGTAAACCAAGTGGAAGACGGCGGTAACGGATGGTCAAAATGGATTCGCCAATGGACGGGTGAAGAAAACCGTCATGGAGATCTTTTAAATAAATACTTGTATTTGTCTGGTCGTGTAAATATGCGTGAAATCGAAATGACAACACAGCATTTAATCAACGACGGTTTTGATATTGGAACTGGATCTGACCCATACAAAAACTTTGTATACACAAGTTTCCAGGAATTAGCAACCTACGTTTCGCACAACAGAGTAGCACAAATGGCTAAAAAGTTTGGCGATAACAAGTTGTCTAAAATGTGTAAGATGATTGCGGGCGACGAAATGCGTCACCACCATGCTTACAGTGAATTTGTTACCAGAATTTTTCAAGTTGATCCAAGCGAAATGATGTTGGCGTTTCAGTACATGATGAAACAAAAAATCGTTATGCCAGCGCACTTCTTAAGAGAATCTGGACAAAAAATTAGTACAGCTTTTGAACAGTTTTCAGATTCTGCTCAACGTATCGGTGTTTACACAGCAAACGATTATGTAGATATTATGCAGAAATTAATCAATAAATGGGAAGTTGATAAAATTACCAATTTAACTGATGAAGCAGAAAAAGCTCGTGATTACTTAATGAAATTACCAGCGCGTATGGCGAAAATCTCTGAAAGAATTGTAATTCCTAAAGAATCTCACATTTTTAAATGGGTTGAGCCTGCGAGACTTTAGAAATTTTAGAATGTAGATTTCAGATTTTGGAATTTGGAATTTGGAATTTATCCCGAGAATTCGGGATTAGAATTTCTTAAAAGCAACAAAGTTGCTTTAATATAAATTAAAAATATATTTGTTGATTGTTGAGGTTTTTCAAACTTTGGCAATCAACATTTTTTATGAACTGTAAAAACCTCTGTATGAACACTTCAGAACTAATTATTAAAACTATTACTTTTGTAAAAGAAAAACTAAACGATGCCGAAGGTGGACACGATTGGTTTCACATAGAACGTGTTTATAAAAATTCGCTTTTAATTGCAAAAGATACAGAATGTGACCTTACAGTTGTACAATTGGGAGCTTTATTACATGATATTGCCGATAGCAAATTCCATAATGGAGATGAAACGATTGGGCCAAAAACAGCAAGAGCGTTTTTAGAAGCCGAAAATGTTTCTGAGGACACAATTGCTCATGTTGTCAATATCATCGAAAATATCTCATATAAAGGCGGAAATTTCGAAAGAAAGTTCACTTCTGTAGAATTAGATATTGTGCAAGATGCAGATCGTCTTGATGCAATTGGTGCCATTGGTGTTGCAAGAGCGTTCAATTACGGCGGATTTAAGAATCGAGCATTATACAATCCAGAAATTGCTCCGGTTACCAATATGACCAAAGAGGAGTACAAAAAGAACAACGCTCCAACAATAAATCATTTCTACGAAAAGCTTTTATTGCTAAAAGACAAAATGAATACCCAAAAAGGAAAAGAAATTGCTACCGAAAGACACCGCTTTATGGAAACGTTTCTTGCTCAGTTTTATGCGGAGTGGGAAGGGCTGAAATAAAGTGTTCAGATTTCAGATTTTAGTATTCAGCCTTAATGATTATTTTTCATTATCAAATACGTAATAATTGTAGCGCAGAAAAAACCAATTGCAAACCACAATAATCGAGCGACTCTATTGTCTCGTATAATTTCCATTCTATCTTCTTGTGTCATTGTTGATGAATTTAAAAATCAAAAATAGTTTTAGAAAATATATTAAGAAGATACTTTATGTTTTTTAAATAACATATTAAGACATTTTTTATTCTTCGAAAGTAAAACAGACTTTAAGCATCGATCCAATCAAACAAAAATTCTTCTTTAAATTCAATATTATATTTGATTAAGAAATCGTGATATTCTTCTTTAAAACTTCTTTTACGATGATGCTCTTCCTGATTATCAATATAACGAATAACATTTTCTAAAGAAGAATGGCTATAAGAAAAAGCGCCATAACCTCTTGCCATTGAAACGCATATTTTGAATATTGCTTTTCCTTTACAAATGCATTGGATGATTTTTTAATTTCTCTAATCAAATCAGATAAAGCACAAGTTGGCTTCATTCCAATCAAAAAATGAATATGATCAGATGTTCCATTTATAGCTAGCATCTTTTGACCTTTGTTCTGAACAATGCCTGTTATGTATTTGTATAATTCTTCTTTCCAAGATTTTTCAATTAAAGAATTTCTATTTTTTACTGCAAATACTACTTGTATGTAGATTTGAGAAAATGTTCCTGCCATTTTATTTTGAATTGTTATGTAAGTAAAAATGTGGTTGTGTGACCCTTTCAGGGTCATTGCATCATGGAGATTATTCTTTTTCTATAAACATTTAACTCCTTCGGAGTTTGATTTCTAGAAATACATGATACTGTATTTTTTATTTATCAAAAAATCCCGAAGGGATTATATGTTTATAGAAAAAGAATGATTAGCGCGACATATTGACCCTGAAAGGGTCACACCCAAGAAAGATTATCTTTATAAGATTACCAATTCAAAAATATGAGATTGAAAACATAGATATAGGCAAGAAAAAACTTTTGAGTAATAATAAAAGACAAATTTTAAAAACAAAATTCAAGAAAAAAGCTTCACAAAGAAATTTAAAAATCTCTGTGAAGCTTTTGTGTTTATTTTGCGAATCTCCGTGAAATAAAACCCCTAACTGCAACCGCAATTTCCATCACCGCAGTCCTTTTTCTTTTTCGATTTAAAGAAATATTTTTTGACTAAAAAAGCTACTGCAATTCCTAGTATTGTAAAGGCGATTATTTCCTGAATCATAACTTTTTATTTTAATAGTTGATAAGCGATTAAAGCAGTAAAATAAGCCAATGCACTCATGAAAACTAACTGCATTGCAGGCCATTTCCACGAATTGGTTTCTTTTTTTGTAATGGCCAATGTACTGGCACATTGCATAGCAAAAGCATAAAATAACAATAAAGAAATTCCCGTCGCAAAATCAAATACTTTTTTTCCAGTATCTGGACGGACTTCTGCCTGCATTTTACTTTTTATGGTCGATTCGTTATCGGTATCTCCAACGCTGTAAATAGTCGCCAATGTTCCAACAAAAACCTCACGTGCCGCAAACGAACTGATTAAGGCAATTCCGATTTTCCAATCGTAACCTAGAGGCTGAATGGCAGGTTCAATTGCGCGTCCCATTAATCCGATATAGGAATTCTCTAGTTTTTGAGAATTCACTTCGTTTTCAAACTGCGTTTCATCTAAAGTGGTGTTGGCAAATCTTTCTTTTACAATGTTTTCAGCATCATTAAATTCTTTTCCAGGTCCGTAAGAAGCCAAGAACCATAAAATAACAGATATTGCCAAAATGATTTTACCTGCGCCAACAATAAATGCTTTTGTTTTTTCTACCACATTAATACCAACGTTTTTGAGAAGTGGCATTTTGTAGCTTGGCATTTCAACAACAAAATAGGTTTTAGATTCTAATTTTAAAACTTTATTTAAAATATAAGCTGATAGAATCGCAGCAAAAAATCCTAGTACATAAAGGGCCATCAACGTTAATCCCTGAACATTTAAAAATCCGAAAATGCGTTTGCTAGGTACTACCAAAGAGATAATAATGGCATAAACGGGTAACCTTGCAGAACAAGTTGTGAATGGCGTTACCAAAATCGTGATCAAACGTTCTTTCCAGTTTTCGATATTTCTAGTTGCCATAATAGCCGGAATTGCACAAGCTGTTCCTGAAATTAAAGGCACAACACTTTTTCCGGAGAGTCCGAATCTACGCATGATTTTGTCCATTAAAAACACAACACGACTCATATAACCGCTTTCTTCTAGAATGGAAATGAACAGAAACAAGAAAGCAATTTGCGGAATGAAAATGATAACACCTCCAATACCCGGAATAATTCCTTGCGAAAGCAAATCGGTTAAAATACCGCTTGGCAGTTCTTCTGCAACCCAGCTGCTTAAAGAAGCAAAAGTGCTGTCAATGAAATCCATCGGAATGGTTGACCAGCTGAAAATCGATTGGAAAATCAAAAATAAAATGGCAAAGAAAATAAAGTAACCCCAAACTTTATGCGTTAAAACACGGTCTAATTTGGCGCGAATATCTTTTGCCAACGAAGCGTCAACTTTTAAACCTTCTTTTAAGACATCATTTATAAACTGATATCTTTTGATGGTCTCTTTCTGCTGTAAACGCTTTAATTCTGAATGTGATTTGGTAAAAGTGCTTCGAACTTCATTTCGATCTAAATTAGAGAAATTAACGTCTTGCGTAATAACCAACCACAATTTATACATTAATTGATTCGGAAAAGCATGTTTTAACTTTTCAAAATATTCAGGATCAATAACTGAAGCATTTAAACACGGTTCGTGCGTAATGTTTTTATATGAAACAATCAGTTCCTTTAATTCTTCAATTCCTAAACCTTTTCTCGAACTTACTAAAGCAATTTTAGTTTTTAGTTTTTCTTCTAAATACGGAATATCCAAAGAAATTCCTTTGCGCTCCATACGATCTGACATATTGATGACCAAAATCGTTGGAATTTCAAGGTCTTTAATCTGTGTATAAATCAGTAAATTTCGTTTCAGATTTTCAACATCAGTTACTACTACAGCAACATCAGGATATAGTTTGTCGTTTTTATTTAACAAAAGTTCGATAACCACACTTTCGTCCATTGAACTGGCGTTCAAACTGTAGGTTCCTGGTAAATCTAATATGTTTGCTTTTATATTATTTGGTAATTTACAGAAACCGATTTTTTTCTCAACCGTAATTCCGGGATAATTCCCCACTTGCTGGTTAAGACCTGTTAACTGATTAAAAACAGAAGTTTTTCCGGTATTTGGATTTCCGATAAGGGCAACATTGATATTCTGAACACTCATTACAAATTGGTTTTGATAAGTTCAACTTCAATTTCACGAGCGGTTTCAATACGGATTGCCACATGAGAACCGTTAATATCCAAATATAACGGATCACCAAAAGGAGCAACCTGCAGTAATTCAACTAAACTGCCGGGAAGACAACCCATTTCTAATAATTTAAGTGGAATAAGATCGATATCAAAATCTTTGATAATGGCTTTTTCGCCTTTTTTCAGAGTGTGTATTGTATTTTGCAAGCTTATTTAGATTGAATTTAGATTGCAAAAGTAGGCAATTATTCTTTATTTCAAGGCATTTAACACTTCGACAAATGCTAAATGTTTCTAAAAAGAAGGCATTTTTACTCGTTTGAGAGAAATTCGATGTCTTCCAAAAGTCGTTTTACATCTTCTTTATTTGTTCCGTCATAAAAACCTCGAACACGTCGTTTTTGATCGACCAAAACAAAATTTTCTGTATGCACCATATCATAAAGCTGATCTGGTCTTCCTAGTTTAACAGCCAAATACGATTTTCTGGCCATCGTGTAGATCTCTTTTTTGTCGCCAGTAACCAGATTCCATTTGCTGTCTACAACGCCATATTTTATGGCATAAGCTTTTAAAACCGAAACACTGTCAACTTCTGGAAAAACAGTATGAGAAAGCAACATTACTTTCGGATTGTTTAAAACGGCCTTTTGAACATCTACCAAATTGGTTGACATCTTTGGGCATATCGATCCGCAGGTTGTAAAAAAGAAATCGGCAACGTAAATTTTTCCTTCGTAGTCTTTTTGGGTAATAGTATCACCATTTTGATTGATGAAAGAAAAATCGGCAATAGTGTGGTATTTACTTTTATATTGAATCGTACTGTCTACCAATTCTGGATTAACATCAGCGGGATTATAAATTGGAAGTGTCTTTTTGGGTTTTAATGCAGAATAAAACAAAGATATGGTAACAACCGAAAAAACTATTAGAACAATAAAGAATTTGCGGTATTTATATAAAAGCGATTTCATAAAAATAATTTGGCGCAAAAGTACAAAAAGCAGGTTTTAAAAGCTTTACTCAATTATTTTTTTAACAGGCTTTTGTAACATTTACTATGCAGTTATAGACCAATAGCCTACATATAAAATTTATAGCTGTGAAATTTATTCGCTTTTTTAATTTTCCAGTTAAAAATTTAACACATTTTTTGAAATAATAACAATATGTTTGTATTTTCCCTTAAACTATAATTTTTTATGAAAAAACAATTTGCTAAACCTGTGTTTGGTGTGATATCTGCAATGTTTGCAATTACCGCAGTCCAAGCTCAAAATGCTCCAAAGGAACCAGGTATCAATGTTTCGTATATGGATACGAAAGTTAGTCCAAGTCAGGATTTTTTCAAATATGTAAACGGTACTTGGTTAGATAAAACAGAAATTCCAAGTGATCGTACGACGTGGGGAAGTTTTAATGAATTAATCAAAAGAACTGACAAAGATGTAATGGCAGTTTTAAAAGAAGCTTCAGCAAACCCTAAGTACAAATCGAATACAGATCAGGGAAAAGCGGTTAATTTATTTAATACCTACCTAGATTCTGTTGGAAGAAATAAAAAAGGAATCGAACCATTAAAACCGTATTTGAAAAAAATCGACGCTATTAAAAATATTGCTGATGTTCAGAAATATTTGGTCGAAATGGAAAAAGAAGGAGGCTCTGGATTTTTCGGAATTTACATTGGTGCTGATGATAAAAACAGTTCTAAAAATTCGGTAAACTTGGTGCCAAGTGATCTTGGTCTTCCTGATAAAGATTATTACACTTCAGAGGATAAAGATTCTAAAGAAAAACGTGCCAAATACGAACAGCACATAGCAAGAATGCTACAGTTTATTGGAGAATCTCCAGAAAAAGCAAAACAAAGTGCGAAAGATATTTTGGCTTTAGAAACAGAATTATCAAAGCCAAGATTAAACCGAGTTGAAAGAAGAGACAGCCGTTTACAATACAATCCAATGACGGTAGACGCTATTCAAAAACTAACTCCGGCAATCAAATGGAATGATTATTTTACTGGTTTGGGAATTGCTAAACTGGATTCTGTGATAGTTTCTGAACCTAAATACATGACTGCTTTGCAAACTGTTTTTACAGAAAACAAAGTAGGACAATGGAAAGAATACCTAAAATGGGATTTGCTTAACGGTTCGGCAACCAAACTGACAACAGCAATCGATAATGCTAATTTTGATTTTTACAGCAAAACTTTGAGAGGAGCAATTAAACAGCTTCCATCAGACGAAAGAGCGCTTAATATGGTGAACGGAGCAATTGGCGAAGCTCTGGGGAAACTTTACGTAGAGAAAGTTTTTCCAGCTGAAGCTAAAACCAAAGCGGTAGATATGATTCATAATGTGATCACGGCGTACCAAAACCGTATTAACAATTTGACTTGGATGTCTAAAGATACAAAGTTGAAAGCGATCGAAAAATTGAATAAGATTACCATAAAAGTTGGATACCCAGATAAATGGAAAGATTATTCGGCTTTAGAAACCAAAAGTATCGCAGAAGGTGGAAGTTATTTTGAAAATACTAAAAATTTGTCAAGATGGAACTTTAAAAAAAGCGTAGATAAGTTGTCTAAACCAGTTGATAAAACAGAATGGCATATGTCTCCGCAAACCGTAAACGCATATTACAATCCGTCTTATAACGAAATTGTTTTTCCAGCTGCTATTTTACAGCCACCTTTCTATAATTACCAAGCTGACGAGGCGGTTAATTATGGTGGAATCGGTGCTGTAATCGGACACGAGATTTCTCACGGATTTGATGATTCTGGTGCTCGCTACAATGCGGAAGGAAACTTGGTTGACTGGTGGACAGAAGAAGATTTGAAACAATTTACTGCTCTTGGAACAGATTTAGCAAACCAATACAGCGCACTTGAACCATTGCCAGGAATTCACGTAGATGGACATTTTACCTTAGGTGAAAACATTGGAGATTTAGGCGGAATCAACGCTGCATATGACGGATTACAATTGTATTTGAAAGCGCACGGAAATCCAGGTTTAATCGACGGATTTACACCAGAACAGCGTTTCTTTATTTCTTGGGCTACGGTTTGGAGAACAAAAACAAGAGACGAAGCGATCAAAAATCAAGTAAAAACAGATCCGCACTCGCCTGGAATGTACAGAGCTTACGTTCCAATTCAGAATGTGGATGCTTTCTACAAAGCTTTCGATATTAAAAAAGGAGATAAAATGTATGTTGAACCAGAAAAACGAGTTAAAATCTGGTAATCAAAATGATATAATACAAAAAACGGCGCTTGATAAAAGCGCCGTTTTTTTATGGAATAAAAGTCAATTATTTTAAATGACTGTAAATGTAAGTTTCAATTGCTTTCAATTCTTCATCAGACATTGATTTTGTTATGGCAAAATTAGTCTGCATAACCGCAAACTGACTTGGGTCTACAATTGGTTCTGCGTTTCCTTTTAAAAAAGTAACCATATCGCCATTTTTGTCTTTGTAGATTTTTGCAATTTCTTTAATGCTTGGTCCAACTACTTTTTGATCTGGTTGATGGCAAGCAAAACAATTTCCAGCGCCTTCAAAAAGCTGTTTTCCTAATTCTTCTGGAGTTTGGGCTTTCGCTGATTCTCCTTCAGAAACAGATTCGGTTGCTGTATTTGCATTTTGCGAACCTTCTTTTTTACAAGAAGCAAATGCTAAAACAGCAGATAAAAACAATACTTTTTTCATTATTTATTGTTTAAAAGTATTGCTGCTTCTTTCGCAAAATAAGTAGAAATTAAACTTGCACCTGCGCGTTTAATGCACATTAACTGCTCCATCATAATTTTATCGTTGTCCAACCAGCCTCTTTCTGCGGCCGCTTTGATCATTGCATATTCTCCAGAAACGTGATAAACAGTTACAGGAACGTTTACAGCATTTTTAACTTCGCGAACAATATCAAGATACGCAATTCCTGGTTTTACCATAACCATATCGGCACCTTCTTCTACATCGTACAATGTTTCTTTAATGGCTTCTATACGGTTGGCATAATCCATTTGGTATGTTTTTTTATCTTTCGGAACCACAACATCGGCTTCTTTTGGTGCCGAATCTAACGCATCTCTAAAAGGTCCGTAAAAAGCCGAAGCATATTTTGCAGAATAACTCATAATTCCAACATTGTGAAATCCAGCAGCATCAAGACCTTCGCGAAGGCGTAACACTCTTCCGTCCATCATATCACTTGGCGCAACAAAATCGGCACCAGCTTCTGCGTGCGAAACGGCCATTTTTACTAAAGCTTCAACTGTACTGTCATTTTCAACATCGCCATTTTTTATGATTCCGTCGTGACCGTAAATAGAATATGGGTCTAAAGCAACGTCTGGCATTACAATCATTTCTGGACAAGCGGATTTAATAGCGCGAATAGCTTGCTGCATTAAACCATCTTTGTTCCAAGCTTCTTTTCCGGTATTGTCTTTTAAATTTTCGCTGACTTTTACGTAGATATTTACGGCACGAATTCCCAAAGCATAAATTTCTTTTACTTCTTCAACAGTCAAATCGATTGATCTGCGAAAGATTCCCGGCATTGAAGGAATTTCTACTTTTACATTTTCGCCTTCAGCAATAAACATCGGAAACATAAAATCGGATGGACTTAAACTGGTTTCGCGAACTAAAGAACGAATAGATTCATTTACTCTTAATCTTCTGCCTCTGTGTAATGGGAACATATAAATTTAGATTTTAGATTTTAGATTTTAGATTTCTGTCGAAATCGTAATTTCTAAAACTGTTATTGTTTTGTTTTTTTTGAAGAATAACTGTCTTTAAAACAGCGTTGCAAAGGTAAATAAAAACGACTAGAATTAAGCTTTGGGTCTTTTTCTCAAAGAGTTAATATTATCTAAAAATTGTGACTTTTTTGATTTAAATTTGTGATATGAAGAAAATTCTCGCTTTATTTTGCTGTCTGCTCTTAACGAGCTGTTTTGAAATTACAGAACGAATCAAACATCACGATGATCAAAGTGGTGAATATACGCTGATGGTCGATTTCTCAAAATCTTGGTTTAAGACCAAATCTGCTATTTGGCTTGAGGAAGTCGACGGCGTTAAAATTCCGAACGAACAGGAAATAAACGCTAAGCTAAGTGATTTTAAAGCAAAAGCTTTGAAGATTGAAGGTATTTCAAATGTATCGACAAAATCTGATTTCCAAAATTACGTCTTCATTATCAAACTCAATTACGCTAATTTGAAAGCATTAAATGCCGTTGTCAATACGATAAACAATCAGCGTGATCAGATTCACTTTAGCGGAAGCGGCAAAACTTTTGAAAGAATTGCTTCGTATCCCGTTCCAGAAAAAGTGGTAAACGATCCGAAGAAAAAGAAAGACCTCGAAGAAGCCAGCATTATTTCAATCTATACTTTTGATAAAGATATTGCTACTGCAGAGAATCCGAATAGTAAAATCTCAAAAAATAAAAAAACGGTTTTTTTGAAGCAAAGTATGTACAGCGTATTTAAAAAATCGACATTAATGAATAATACAATCCAATTAACGCCATAATTTATGAAGCATTTTTACACCTTAATTTTTTTATTCGCCACGTATTTTACTTTTGGACAAACTGTTCCAGACCAATACGACTATTTTGTACAGTTTAACGGAAAACAGCTTTCTAAAAAAGTTAGCATTGACGAAGTTTTAAATCATCCTATTTTGACGAGATACATCAGTAAAAAACCTGATTTTGATCTTCGTCAATATACTTCTGTGATTAAATTAGACGATCAGATTACCATTCATGGCAATTTCTTAGATTCTGTTCCTTTTTATCAAGTAACGATTCCTGTAAAAAGCAAGGAAGCAGTTAAACAATATTTGATTGAAAAACAAGGTGCAAATGATAAAAATGGTGCAATTGAAGATTTCGGAAAATATGCGGTTTTTACACCAAGCGGAGTAAAAAGATCTTTTGTTTGGAATGATACGCATTTGGTTATAATCGAATTGACAAAAAGACTTCCGTCTAAATTTTATGATGCAGCAGAAACTACTTTAGCAATGGATTCTGTTGCTGTGGCGGAACCTTATGAACAAGCAGTAGAAGTAGAAGCTCCTGCGGTTTATGATGTTCCAAATATGGAAAATCCGCCAAAAATAGGGGAACCGTCAATAATGCCAGATGAAAGATTGGATATTAATTCTCCGATGGAAACAGAAATGGAGGCATTATTTAATGGAAATCCGTATGAAGAGTATACTGCTGAGCAAGCCGAATTTGATAAAAACTTAGCTGAGAAACAGCGTGAAATTATAAAGTCATTATTCGAAAACGGTTTTACACCGCCAAGTTCTAACAAAATAAATGTTTCGGCAGATATTTCGTCTTGGGTAAATTATGGCGGATTTATTTCAAGTTTTTATTCGCTTTATAATTATCCACTTTCCTTATTGGGTGGGTATGACAAATATTTGCCCATGCAGAATAACTTTGGAAATTTTATAAAAGGAATCAATTTGGATTTTTATTTTGATAATGATAATGCCCGAATCGAAGAAGTGGTAGAATATTCTCCGCAGATTGCCGATGTGGTAAGCAAAATTAGTAATCGAAAAATCAACAAGAATATTTACAACTATTTCCCGGCAGAAAAACCTTTAGGATATGTTTCGTATCATGCGAATACAAAAGCGGCGCTTGAAAACTTTCCGTCGTTAATGACAGAATTATTTCAAAACCCGAAATTCTCTAAAGAAGATATTACGCTCGTGACAGATTTAATATCGACAATTGTCGATGAAGAAGCTACAGCAAAGCTTTTTGATGGAGATTTAAGTGCTTTTTTATATGATGTGAAAGAAGTTGAGGTAATGACCAAACAATATGGATACGATGAAAATTATGAAGAAAAAATAACGGAAGAGAAAGTGAAAAAAGAAATTCCGCTGTTTGGTTTTATTTTCACTTCGACACATCCAACATTTGGAGATAAATTACTGCAATTGGGCGTTCGTAAAAAAGTATTGGTTCAAAACGGAAATGTTTATACTATTGTTGGAACTCAAGAATATGATAATGTATTTATTATAAAAGACAAAGACGTAGTAATTGTTGCTAATACAAAAAATTACTTTGGCGCTGGAAAAGGATCTTTTGCTAAAGATACAAAGAAAGATTTGAGTAAAAATTACATTTCTGGAAAGCTGAACATAGCACAAACGGTGAAAACATTTGGCAAAAAAGCTAAAGATTCTGAATTGGTTCGAATGGCAAAAATTTCGGCTCAGTTTTCAGATGTTTCGATTGAGTCGCCTAAAAAGCTAATTGACAATAAACTGAAATTCGTTTTTAAACTGAACTCTTTTAAGTCTGATAAAAATATCATTTTGCAGACATTAGATTTAGCTGATGAAATGACTACGAAATAATCTAAAAAACGAAAACCCTGAAACTAATGTCTCAGGGTTTTTTTATGGTTTTATTGAATCGAAGCTTCGTAAATTTCCTTAATCGAATTTTCTAATCGAGCGTTAAATTCAGAATCAAGCTGTTGGGCGGTAAGCCCTTCTGATAATGCTCTCGAGAAACTGGCAATAAGTCCGTGATTTTCTGCCAATTTCTTATTGGCTTCTTCAAGAGAATATCCTCCAGAAAGCGCTACAACGCGCACCACGTGAGGATCTGACATTAAATCGCTATAAAAGTTATTTACTGTCGGAATAGAAAGTTTCAATATCACTTTTACATCTTCATCCAATAAATTAAGCTGTTTCTGAATTTCTTCTTTCAGTATTTCTTCAGATTTTTGTTTGTCTGGACTGTAAATATCAATCTCAGGTTCAATTATAGGAACTAATCCTTTTTGAAAAATTTGCAAGCCAACGGCAAACTGCTGTCCAACCACTTCTTGAATTCCAATTGCATTTGCCTCTTTGATAACAGAACGCATTTTGGTTCCAAAGATTTTTCGTTCTACAGCACGATCCAATAACGCATTTAGATTTTCAATAGGTTTCATTAACTGAACGCCATTCGCAAGATCGGTAAGACCTTTATCTACTTTCAGAAATGGAATAATATGTTTTTTCTCCCAAAGATATTCAGCTGTCCATTGTCCGTCTATTTTGCGGTCCATTGTATTTTCAAACAAAATAGCCCCTAGAATATATTGGCTGTCAAAAGCCGGACTTTTAATAATTCGGGTTCTCATTTCATGTACAAGCGTGTACATTTCTTCCTCATTTTTATAACTGTTTTCCAAAACGCCATATTGCGATAATGCCTTTGGAGTACTGCCACCACTTTGGTCTAATGCTGCAATAAATCCTTTTCCGGAATGCATGAGATTTAATTGTTCTATATTTTTCATACTAACGAATTTTAGTTTTTGTAAATCTCTCTAAATTAAGAATTTTTTCTCGCTTAATTCTTGTTAGCAGTAAAAAATTCTTACAATCCAATTTTATCGTTGACTTTGTCATAAACTTCTTTTACCTTTTTGGGAGGATCAAATCGGTAACCAACAGAAAGTTTGACGGTAGCAATATTGTCATTTAACCGCGGATCAACTTTGTCGTCTTGAGCAAAACTCACCGTATTAAGACTAGCAAAACCAAAGAAACGATCGTTATTATAAGCCAGTTTTAAATTAAAATCGGCTTGATATAAAGCAGAGGTATCTCCGTCAATATCATTAATTCCAGCTCCCAAAGCCAAACCAGCACCAATTAAAACCCTGTCGCTAATTACAAAGTTGTAGTAATAAGCAGGAGCCAGGGTAAACACATACAAATCTCCAGGAGAGGAATCGGGAGTGTTTAAATCCAAATTGGTGTAATAAAAAGAGAAAGACGGAATAAAACTGCCTGAACTTTTGGTCTGCCATTCGTTTTGGCTTGTCAGGGTTTTAAAAGAGAATTTATCATTGAAAATATAAGAAGTCGATCCGCCAATTTTTGTGGTTCGCATATTAGGCAATTGCGCCGTAATATTATCATCGCTAATATAAAATCCTTTTTGATTAATGAATGTAAAAGACTGCATCCATTTTTTGTAATAAAAACGGGTATGAAAATTAAAGTTTTTAGATTTTGAATCGCCAGTATTTCCGCTTAGGAATTTAGGCGCAAAACCAATCGAAATGTCAATAATTTTATAGCTTAAGCTAAAACCAATCTGTTCGCGGCGATTGGGAATAAGATCAACATAGAATTTTGGTTCCTCAATATCTGAGGTAATCTGAAAGCTATTCGAGGTGTCTAAATAATAAACACTGGCCGTAATTTTGTCATTGTACGATTTAAAATACCGATTTTGTAAGGTGTCGTTTTGAGCGAAACAGCCGAAAATGCTAGATAGGAAGGCTAGACAGGTTATTTTGGAACACATAGAGACATAGTTTTAATAGATTTTAAAAAGACGTTTCACTTGTAATAAATCACATAAGACTATGTGTGAAAATTATGATTTTCTAAAATCACCTCTAAGATATGTCTTTATATCTATGTTTCTATGTGTTTAAAAAAATTAAATAACGATTATCAAATCCACTCACGCGGATTTGCCAATACATCAATCAATTTTTCTTCCGCGCTTCCCACTTCTGGATGATGGTCGTAAACCCATTGCACATGCGGAGGCAGACTCATTAAAATACTCTCAATTCTTCCGTTGGTTTTTAAGCCGAATAAAGTTCCTTTGTCGTGAACCAAATTAAATTCGACATAACGACCGCGACGAATTTCCTGCCAAGTTCTCTGTTCTGGTGTATACGAAAGATTTTTTCTTCTTTCTACAATTGGTACATACGCTTCAAGAAAACTATTTCCAACTTCGGTTACGAAATTGTACCAATCATCCATTGACATTTCATCATTTGCTTTGCAATAATCAAAAAACAAACCGCCTAAACCTCTCGCTTCATTTCGATGCGCATTCCAGAAATACGAATCACATTGTTTCTTATATTTCGGATAGAATTCAGTATTGTGTTTATCGCAAGCTGTTTTACAAGTTTGATGAAAGTGAATGGCATCTTCTTCAAACAAATAATAAGGCGTTAAATCCTGTCCGCCACCAAACCATTGCTGAATAACATTTCCAGCTTCATCGTACATTTCGAAATATCGCCAATTGGCGTGCACAGTAGGAACCATTGGACTTTTCGGATGAATGACCAAACTTAGTCCGCAGGCAAAGAAATCGGCTTCGCCAACGCCAAACATCTTTTGCATTGTTTCAGGTAATTTTCCGTGAACAGCTGAAATGTTGACACCGCCTTTTTCGAATACTCCCGATCCTTCGGGACCGTTTTCTATAACACGTGTTCTTCCGCCGCCGCCTTCCGGGCGTTTCCATAAATCTTCACGGAATTTTGCAGTTCCGTCTACGGCTTCTAAACCAGCGACAATTTGGTCTTGTAAGTTTTGTATGTAGGCGTAAAATTGGTCTTTCATGATTATTGTTTTTTGGCTTTCGCCGAAGCAATTTTTGTATTTATTCCGAAAGAGAAAACATTGCTTTTCTGTTGAATATATTGGTAAATCGCCAAAGCTTTTTCCTGAAAGTTATATTCTTCTGCTTTAGAAAATTCCAAAAGTAAATCGGCAAATTGTTCTAAATGATCCCAGTCTAAATGGCATCGAACTAATAAATCAATAAGTTCTTCATTTGAATAATTAACTAAAGTTTCAAGATTTAATCCGAAATCTTTAAGCTGATTTTCAATATTTGTTTTTTGTAAATGGCTCAACGGATAAGGCACGAAAATAAGTGTTCGTAACGTTTTAAGAACGTTATCAATTCTGATTTTTTCTTCGTCTCTTAGGGCTTTGTTGAGCATTGTTTTATTCTTTTTCGTTCTCCTGCAAGGTTTCCAAAACCTTGTAGGTGTCTATTTTTAACGTAACCTAAATATTTCTAGCTTTGTGCATCCATACCTACAAGGTTTTGGAAACCTTGCAGGAGGAGAACTTAAAAATTATTCAAAAGTGTAAACCTCGTCTAAAAAATCATTTTTTTGATTGTGACAAAAAATGAAATTTTCAAAATCTCCAAATAAATCTAAAACTTCTTCTCGTTCAATTTTAGTTTCTTTATCAGATAAAAATGCCTGATAAGAAGAAAATCTAAAACTCTTAAAATCCTGATCTAAATGATGTTTTGGATTTAAATGAATATAAATAATTAATCGCCTTAAATAATTTTCATCTTTTAATTTGATTCTTTTGAAATGTTTTTCAAATAAACTTCCGGTTCTATTGATTTGTTTGTTAAATGCTTTTGCATAAGAATTAAACAAATTTGAAAAGGATTGGGTAACTTCTTTTTCTTCAACATTCAATCGAATTACCAAATGAAAATGATTCTTCATCAGGCAATAAGCAAATATTGAAAGCTTGTTTTCAGTGTATTTTGCTAATTGTTTTAAGAAATATATTTTGTTTTCATCATTTTCAAAGATAGTAGCGCCATTTATTCCGCGATTATAAATGTGATAATAACAATATTTTTCTAAAATCTCCAACTTCATTCTTATTCAACCTTTCATTTTTAGCGTTCCTGCAAGGTTTTCAAAACCTTGTAGGTATCTATTAAACATAATCTATAAACTTTACGCTTATTAAATACCTACAAGGTTTTGGAAACCTTGCAGGAAAGGCAAACTGATTACTAAAAAAACTGAACACTGAATACTATTGACCGTATTCCTTAACAGCATCAATAAACGCCTTAGCGTGATCTACAGGAATATTTGGTAAAATTCCGTGACCTAAGTTTACGATATATTTGTCTTTTCCGAATTCGTCGATCATTTGGTGAACCATTTTCTTAATTGTCGGAATTGGTGAAAGTAATCTTGATGGATCGAAATTTCCTTGTAATGTGATATTTCCACCAGACAAATAACGAGCATTTCTAGCCGAACAAGTCCAGTCAACACCTAAAGCAGATGCGCGGCTTTTACCCATGTCGCCAAGAGCAAACCAACATCCTTTTCCGAAAACAATAACCGGCGTAATATCGGCCAAAGCATCAACGATCTGGTTGATGTATTTCCATGAAAATTCTTGATAATCAACAGGAGAAAGCATTCCTCCCCAAGAATCAAAAATCTGAACGGCATTTACACCCGATTTTACTTTTTCTTTTAAGTATAAAATAGTAGTGTCTGTAATTTTTTGTAATAAAGTATGTGCTGCAGCAGGGTTAGAAAAACAGAAACCTTTTGCCGTGTCAAAACTTTTAGAACCTTTTCCTTCAACAGCATAACAGAAAATTGTCCAAGGCGAACCAGCGAAACCAATTAATGGCACTTCGTCGTTCAGCATTTCTTTGGTCAGTTTTACAGCGTCAAAAACGTAACCTAAAGTTTCATTTACATCTGGAACATAAACTTTATGAACATCTGCCAAAGAACGAATAGGGTTCGGAATGATTGGCCCTAAATTGTCTTTCAATTCTACATGAATTCCCATTGCGCGAGGTACAACCAAAATATCTGAAAACAAAATCGCTGCATCTGGAGCAATTCTGCGAATTGGCTGAACCGTGATTTCAGCAGCTAATTCTGGAGTTTCACAACGCGTAAAAAAATCATATTTATCACGCAGTTCTCTAAATTCTGGTAAATATCTTCCTGCCTGACGCATCATCCATACCGGCGGACGCTGAACCGTTTCTCCTTTTAAGGCTTTTAAAAATAGGTCGTTTTTTAACATGTTTTTTATTTTAGTTGCAAAGTCGCAAAGTGACAGAGTTGCAAAGGTTTTTATTTATATTCGTTAATTACATCTTCAATTACGTTTTCAACCGTTGGCTGATCTGCAATTATGATGTTTTTGGTAATTTTATGTAAAGCCTCTGCTGTGGTTTCTCCAATGCAAAAGCAGGTTTCTTTTTTAATCGTATTTTCTTTCAAATAACTTTCAACACCAGACGGACTGAAAAATAAAATCGCATCTGCCGGAGTTTTGATTTTCTGTGGCGTTAATGAAGTGTCGTAAACTTGAATTTCGTTAAACTGTATTCCCGCTTCTTTTAGAGCTTCTGGCAACGTATCTCGTCTTAAGTTTCCGCTGAAAAAAGTATAGCTTTCTTTATTGTAGATCAAAGAAATAATTTCAGCCAAATCAGAAGCGTAACCTGTGTAAGCCATAACATTAAAGCCATTATCGCTTAAAAGCGATTTGGTTTTAAGTCCAACACAAAAAACATTTTTGTCCCGAAGCTTCGGGATAAGCTTGTCAGATTCTGGGTGAGATAAAACACTGTGAACGGCATTCTGACTTGTAAAAATCAGACTTTCGTTGAGGTTTTCTAATTTAAAATATTTGTTTTCAGTTTTAATGAAGTCAGCTTCAGTTACTTCGAGACCAATTTTCACCAGCTCTTGTTTTAAAAGCGGATTTAAGATTTTTGTGGATACTATTTGAATTGGTTTTGCCATTATTTCTTCAAAGATTCTTTAATAGACGCCATTAATTCTGCACCGCCGTTA
Organism: Flavobacterium ustbae; assembly: GCF_003946915.1. GTDB lineage: Bacteria > Bacteroidota > Bacteroidia > Flavobacteriales > Flavobacteriaceae > Flavobacterium > Flavobacterium ustbae. The sequence goes on along the minus strand of NZ_RPOC01000001.1, from coordinate 458,892 downwards.
TTCAATATTTCCTGAGCCGAGTTAAAACCTAATTTTTTCCACTCCGAAATATCAACCGTTTTGTCGATTTCCAATTTTTGTTTTCCGTCAACAGAAAGTAAAACGCCTTGAAAATGTAAAGTGTCTTCGTCTTCGTTGTAACGAACCAAAGCTCCAATTGGTGCCGTACAACCGCCTTCCAACGTTCTTAAAAACTGACGTTCGATGTGTGTGCAGATTTCAGTTTCAATATCATTTAACTGCGAAAGTGCATCAAGTGTATAATTGTCACTTTCCATTGCCACAACTAGCATCGCTCCTTGCGCCGGCGCTGGAATCATCCAATCTAAATTAATAACATTTTCTGGTTTTAAGTTGATGCGTTCCAAACCTGCAGCAGCAAAAACAGCTCCGTCCCAATCATTATCGTTCAATTTTTGCATACGCGTGTTTACGTTTCCGCGTAAATCAACAACCGTATGATTTGGATATTTATTTAACCATTGTGCCTGACGACGCAGACTTCCGGTTGCAATTGTACTCGGATTAGCAAAATCAGGATTTCCTTTGTGAACTAAAATGTCCAAAACATTGGCTCTTTCTAAAACCGCCGCCTGAACAATTCCTTTTGGCAAAGCAGTCGGAACATCTTTCATAGAATGAACCGCAATATCTATATCTCCATTAATCATAGCGATATCAAGCGTTTTAGTAAAAATTCCGGTAATGCCTAATTCATACAGAGGTTTGTCCAGAATAATGTCACCTTGCGATTTTACGGCCACAATTGAGGTTTTGTAACCCAAATCGTTTAATTGTTTCTCAACAGTATGTGCCTGCCAAAGCGCTAATTCGCTATCACGCGTTCCTATCCTGATTGTCTTTTCTGCCATTTTTAAAAATTTCACCATATAAGTAATATAAGTTCATTTTAGAATTGTATTGGAGCAAAACTAATCAGTAGCGCTTAAATATGAACTTATATTGCTTATATGGTTTAAATATAAAGTTTTATGTTTTTAAGATGCTTTTATTTTGAAGACTTTTTCTATCCATTCGATGCTTTCGTCAACCATCGTGTCGTCGTCTTTTAAATGGTTTGCAAAATGTGTAGTGATTTTTTGGATGATTCTATTGCTGATGATTTCGGCCTGCGCTTCGTTAAAATCAGCAATTTTTTTACTTTGAAAATCTAGTTCCGACATTTTGATCGCGTTTAATTTTTCTTTTAACGCATTAATAGTCGGAGCAAATTTTCTGCCTTTCATCCAAGTGGTGAATTCTTCCTTCACTTCTTCAATAATCGCTTCGGCTGCAGGAATGTGTAATTTTCTGTTCTCCAAAGTTTCATCTGTCAATTGAGACAAATAATCCATGTGAATTAAAGTTACGCCTTCCAATTCCTCAACATTTTCATTAACGTTTTTCGGAATAGATAAATCCAAAATCAACAAAGGTTTTTTAAGATTCAAGATTGCTTTGTCGACCGTAGGGTTTTGCGCGCCTGTTGCCACAACGACAACATCTGCTTTTTGAAGTTCTAAGTGTAATTCAGAATAATCTTTAACAATCAGATTTAGTTTTCCAGCCAATTTTTCGGCTTTGTCTTTTGTTCTGTTAATTAAAGTGATATGTTCGTTTTTAGTATGCTTTACCAGATTTTCGCAAGTATTTCTTCCAATTTTTCCAGTTCCGAAAAGTAAAATATTTTTATTGCTAATATCTTCAACATTCTTTAAGATATATTGTACCGATGCAAAAGAAACAGAAGTTGCTCCAGAGCTAATTTCGGTTTCGTTTTTAATTCTTTTACTTGCCTGAATCACTGCATTTACCAATCTTTCCATAAAATTATTGGCCAAATTCATTGATTTAGAATGGGTAAAAGAAGTTTTTATTTGTGAAATAATTTCAAAATCGCCCAAAATCTGGCTGTCTAAACCAGTTCCTACGCGAAACATATGATTGATGGCTTCCTGATTTTTATAAACGAAACCCACTTTTTGAAAAGCATCAACAGATCCGTTACTGTTATCGCAAATCAATTTTATTAATTGAAAAGGGTGTTCTGCAAAACCGTAGATTTCGGTTCTGTTGCAGGTTGAAGTGACAATTAAACTTTCTATTCCTTCTGTTTTAGCTTGTTCCAGCAAACGTGTTTTTGCAACGGCATCCAAACTAAATTGACCTCTTACCTCAGCATCTGCTTTTTTATAACTCAGACCAACTGAGTAAAAATAAAGGTGTTTCGGTACGTTATTGTTTTCCATAAATTTCACTTTCTAAAAAGTGCAACAAAATTATTACTATAGCTTTGATAAAAGTAACGCTCAAAGTACTTTTTGTGTCGCTATATGTTTTTTTAATCCTAAATGGGTGTTATTGAGTAAAAAGGACTACTTTTGTAGCAAAATCAACTCATTAGAAGAGATTAGTTTAGAGTGATTCTAAATAAGATTTGTGCTTTGTTTTGATTTTAGTTTCCAAAAAATATCGCTATGGGTTCTCAAGAAATTATAAAAATTGAAGACGACTTTACGCTGATCCGTTTTCAAAATGACAGTTCTGAAACATTTATTGCAGAGCATGAAATCGTAGGTACTGGCCTGATACAGTTTCACTTCGGGATAAAAGGCAATGCTAAATTCCTGTTTAATCAAGGCACTTATGCTTTAGAATTGAAAGAGGAGAAATCGCTGCTTTTATATAATCCGCAGAAAGAATTACCGCTTCATTTAGAATTGGCTCCAAACTCTTGGGCAATTTCGGTAATTGTATCGATTAAGAAATTTCACGCGTTGTTTTCTGCCGAAGCCGATTATATTACTTTTTTAAGTGCCGATAATAAAGACAAGAAATATTATAACGAAGGAAATATCAGTCCGTCAATGGCGATTGTGCTGAGTCAGCTTTTTCATTACAACCTTCATCCATCGATAAAAAACCTTTATTATAAAGGAAAAGGGTATGAATTACTAAGTCTGTATTTCAACAGAACCGAAGATCCAAACGCAGAACAATGTCCGTTTTTGATTGATGAAGACAATGTTTTGAAAATCAGAAAAGCCAAAGAAATCGTAATCGCTAATATGGCCGAACCACCAGGATTGCAAGAACTAGCAGACGAAATTGGTTTGAATTTGAAAAAGCTCAAAATGGGTTTCAAACAAATTTATGGCGATACGGTTTATGGTTTTCTTTTCGATTATAAAATGGATTTCGCTAGAAAACTTTTAGACAGCGGTTCTTATAATGTAAACGAAGTTGGTTTGAAAATTGGCTACAGTACGGGAAGCCACTTTATAGCCGCATTCAAAAAGAAATTCGGAACAACTCCAAAAAAATATTTGATGTCAATTAATGCGAATGTTTAATTTTTTTTGCCACTAATTCACGAATTAATCTGCACAAATCTGCTTTAATCTGTGTAATCTGCGTGAAAAAAATCTCTCGAATTATTTTAAATCAATTTTGAATATTCAACAATAACTAAAAAATAACAATTATCATATTTCCAATAAAGTACAGCGTTTACTTTTGTCGAAATTTTTAAAAACAAATAAAAAGCTTAAAGCAAGAAAAGATAATGAAAGGCGTATTATTAGTAAACTTAGGATCTCCTGACAGTCCAACACCAAAAGATGTAAAACCATATTTAGACGAATTTTTAATGGATAAATACGTGATCGATGTTCCGTATTTATTAAGAGCATTATTGGTTCGTGGTATTATTTTAAGAAAAAGACCAGAAGAATCGGCACACGCATACGCGAAAATCTGGTGGGAAGAAGGTTCGCCACTTGTTGTTCTTTCAGAAAGAATGCAGAAAAAAGTACAGCCATTAGTAACCGTTCCTGTTGCATTGGCAATGCGTTACGGAAGCATGACAATCGAAAAAGGACTTCAGGAATTACACGATAAAGGAGTTACAGATGTAATGCTTTTTCCTTTATATCCGCAATATGCAATGGCTTCAACTTTGACTATTTTGGTTAAAGCGGAGGAAATTCGAAAAAAGAAATTTCCTCACATGAAATTTACTGATGTTCCAGCGTTTTACAACAAACCAGATTACATCAAAAACTTGGCAGATTCTATCCAAAAACACTTAGTAGGATTCGATTACGACCATCTATTATTTTCATATCACGGAATCCCGGAGCGTCATATCCGCAAAACCGATGTGACAAAATCACATTGTAAAATTGACGGTTCATGCTGCAATACACCATCGCCGGCACACGAGTTTTGCTACCGTCACCAATGTTACGAAACAACAAAACAAGTCGTTAAATTATTAGGACTTCCAGAAGATAAATATAGTCTAACATTCCAATCTCGTTTAGCGGGAGACAAATGGTTAGAACCTTACACCGATGTTGAAATTGACAATATGCCGGCAAAAGGAATCAAGAAACTCGCAGTTGTAACTCCTGCTTTCGTTTCAGATTGTTTAGAGACTTTAGAGGAAATCGCTATGCGTGCCAAAGAAGATTTTGAAGCAAATGGGGGAGAAGAATTCTTAGCGATTCCGTGTTTGAATGATGATGACGAATGGTGTGAAACGGTTTCGAACTGGATTAACGACTGGGCAAAATAATATTTGGTTTCAAGTTTCAGGCTTCAAGTTGTGTTCTCAAAGTGAGAAAAACTTGAAACCTGAAACTTGAAACCTGAAACAAATAATAAATGGAATATTATAACTATTTAAAATCACTGCATTTAATTTTTGTAATCACTTGGTTTGCAGGTTTGTTTTATATTGTGCGTTTGTTTGTATACCAAATTGAAGCCAACGAAAAACCTTCACCAGAAAAAGAAATTCTTCAGGCGCAGTACAAAATAATGACATATCGTTTGTGGTATATTATCACTTGGCCGTCGGCGGTTTTGGCGAGTATTTTTGCTTTTTGGATGCTGTTTTTTACAGATGCGGGTCATGTTTGGATGAAAATGCCTTGGATGCATGTAAAACTATGTTTCGTTTTCTTGCTGTATTTATACCACGGAAAATGCCATCAGATTTTTAAGCAATTACAAAACGACGAAGTAAAATATACCAGCAACTTCATGCGTTTATGGAATGAAGGCGCAACAATTATTTTGTTTGCAGTAGTTTTTTTAGTAGTTTTAAAAAGCGCCATCAATTGGATTTTTGGCGTAATCGGAATTATTTTATTCTCGGTTTTAATCATGCTGGGATTCCGGTTTTATAAGAGAATCCGTGAAAGAAAATAGTTATAAGTTATGAGTTATGGGTTTTGAGTTGTAAGTTTATAACGCATAACAAAACTCATAACCCATAACTCAAAACTCATAACTTCAAAAAAATGCTTAACTTCAAAATGTCAATGCTTTCGCTTCGTACCAGGATTTTCCTGTCGATGATTGTATTGATTGTTGTGGCATCTTTTTTATTGGCTTCGATTTCGATTATTCAATTTAAAACTGAAGCAAAGGAATACCATCAAGAACGTCTTGAACGAAAAGAAAACGCGGTAAAAGAACACATTAATTACGTTCTGGCAACTACAACTTATCCATTAAAAACCCAGAATCTGGATTTGATTTTTAAAGATAAAATTCACGAACTGGCGCAGATTCATAAAATCGAAATCAATATTTATAGTCTTGAGGGAAAACTGCTTAAATCTTCCAAAGAAACCTTTGCAGTTGATAAAGTTGCACCACCAATTCCAGAATACATTCTAAAATTGGTTCGTTCTTCTATCGAAAAACGCTTCGTAGACATCAAAACCATCGATGGTGTCAAAAATAGATCTTCATACAGTTTAATAAAAGACGAAAAATTCAAACCGCTCGGAATCCTAAATCTTCCCTATTTAGAAGATGACGGCTATTACGATAATGAGTTGAATACTTTCCTGATTCGCTTAAGTCAAGTATATTCTTTTATGCTTATTGTAGCTTTCGCGTTAGCGTATTTCCTTTCAACTTATATTACAAAATCACTAAAAACCATTTCTGACCGTCTGGAAGAAACCAATCTGTATCAGAAAAATGAGAAAATCGTTTTAGAAGCTAATAGCAAAGAAGTCAACTTTTTGATAAAAGCGTATAACGGAATGGTGGACAAATTGGAGACCAGCGCCATCAAACTGGCCCAAAGTGAGCGTGAAGAAGCTTGGCGCGAAATGGCGAAACAAGTTGCGCACGAAATTAAAAATCCATTGACTCCGATGCGTTTGACGGTACAAAGTTTTCAACGAAAATTTGATCCGAACGATCCAAATGTGAAGCAGAAAATGAATGACTATTCAGAAACTTTAATTCAGCAAATTGACACCATGACTTCTGTAGCATCGGCGTTTTCAAACTTTGCTTCTATGCCAGCACAGCAAAATGAAACGCTGAATGTGGTTGACGTTGTCGAACTGGCTTTGGATATTTTTAACGAAGATTATATTGTTTTTGAAAGCGAAGAGCGCGAAATTATTTCCAAGATGGATCGTACACAATTAATTCGTGTCATTACCAATTTGGTGAAAAATGCAACTCAGGCTATTCCTGAAAGCCAGTTTCAAAAATCAATTGTTGTTACTGTAAAACGCCAGAAAAATAATGTCGAAATTGCGGTAAAAGACAACGGAATTGGCATACAAAAACAAGATATAGCAAGGATTTTCGAACCTAAATTTACCACTAAAACCAGTGGCATGGGACTCGGACTCGGAATTATAAAAAACATTATCGAAAATTACAAAGGAACAATTACCTTTGAATCAACTTACGGAAAAGGAACAACGTTTATAGTCTCTTTACCTATCACCAACTCATAAAAATCAGCGTCATGACTTACGAAAATATTTTAGTTTCTATTGAAGAAAGAATTGCAACTATTACCATTAACAGACCTGCAAAACTAAATGCTTTAAATAAAGAAACAATTGGCAATCTTAGCGAAGCAATTAAATCATTAAGTAAAAATGATGATGTTCGTGTTATTATTTTGACCGGAAGCGGAGAAAAAGCTTTTGTAGCTGGAGCAGATATTTCTGAATTTGCTAATTATACCGTTGTTGAAGGCGCGCAATTAGCCGCCGAGGGACAAGAAGCGTTATTTAATTTTATCGAAAATCTAAGAAAACCGGTTATTGCAGCTGTTAACGGCTTTGCTCTTGGCGGTGGACTTGAATTGGCAATGGCTTGTCATTTTAGAGTAGCTTCAGACAATGCTAAAATGGGACTTCCAGAAGTAACTTTAGGATTGATTCCAGGTTATGGCGGAACACAGCGTTTGCCACAATTGGTTGGAAAAGGCCGCGCAATGGAAATGATTATGACCGCAGCTATGATTTCTGCTGAAGAAGCGAAACAATATGGTTTGGTAAATCACGTAGTTTCCCAAGCAGAGCTTTTGTCTTTTACGAATGTAATTGCTCATAAAATAATAAAAAATGCTCCTTTTGCTATCGGAAAAGCAATAAAAGCAATCAATGCTAATTTTGAAGATGGTAAAAATGGCTTTGATACCGAAATAAAATCATTCGGAGAATGTTTTGGAACAGAAGATTTTAAAGAAGGAACTTCAGCATTCTTAGAAAAAAGAAAAGCTGAATTTACAGGGAAATAGAGTTATTGCGCAAAGTTGCACTAAGATTTCACAGAGATTCACAAAGGAATTTATAAAAAGCTTTGCGTAACTTTGCGAAAAAAAATAACACCAAAGGTTTGAAAACTTAGAACCTCACCATCTCAAAACCTTAGCACCTTTAAAAAAAATGTACGAACCAATATTTGCCCTTTTTTGTGAACGAGTAAAAGAAAGTATCCAAAGTGGGACTTTCGCAAAACTTACTTTGGCGAAAACAATGGGCGATACCGATTTAAAAAATGTTTATTTCCGCTTGGTTTTAAACGAAGACAATACCTATTCCATTTCGCTTACTTTTCGATATAAAACCGAAGAAATTGAAAGCATTCATACTTTAGATGAAGCCTTGTTGATTTTGGGGACACATATTAAAAATCCATTTCTAACCGCATTGTTATTCACAACAAACGATGATGTAACGTTTAAAGTAAATAAAAAGAATGCAGGAAGCATTATTGAGCAAGCACCGACATTTAAAAATGCATCGCCAGTAATGTTAGAAATGATTGAAAAAGGGATCGTGTAAAATATTCGCCATTCTTTCAACAGATTAAAATCTGTTGCTACTACAATATTTCAGTTTCTACGAAACTTTGCTTTGATTTATAAAAGAGCCATTGGCTCGATACAATTTTGTAGGGACGGATTTTAATCCGTCCGAAAAATTGAGGTAATTACTTTGCGGGACTTCGACTTCGCTCATTCTGACAAGAGAATAAAATTCTTCTTGAATCTCTGCGAAATAACGACTAAACCAGCTTTACAAACAAATTAGAAGCAATTTTATTCGAAATAGATAATTCCGTACCATTCACTTTAATTCGAACCGATAAATCAAAAGATTCTTTAGAAAGGAATTCGATTTTAGAACCTAAAGCGATTCCTTGTTTGTCTAAGTATTTTAGAAATTCAGAAGAAGTGTCTTTTACACCCACACAAACGCCAGTTTGATTTTCATTCAATTCTGATAAAAGCTGTTTTTCAATTTTAATAATTCGGCCGTTTGCATCTGGAATTGGGTCACCGTGTGGATCTTCAGTTGGATTTCCTAGAAAATCATCCAAACGATTAATCAATTGTTCCGATTTAATATGTTCCAATTGCTCGGCGATTTCATGAACTTCATCCCAGCTGAAATTTAGTTTTTCTACCAAAAATACTTCCCATAAGCGATGTTTACGTACAATCATTTTAGCGGCAAGCTTTCCGTTTTCCGTTAGAGAAACGCCTTGGTATTTTTTATAATTCACCAAATCCTTTTCAGAAAGCTTTTTAAGCATATCTGTTACCGATGAAGCTTTAGTCTCCATCATTTCCGCAATCGCATTGGTACTCACTTCCGAATCAGCCACAGCCGTCAGATGATATATAGATTTTAAGTAGTTTTCTTCTGAAAAGGTCATTTTTTTAAGCTTCTGAGGTTCTAAGCTTCTGAGGTTCTAAGTTTTCTTCTAGGCTTGAAAAAGACCTTAGAACCTTAGCAACTCAGAAGCTTAGAAGCTATCATTTAACAATTAACAAAGGTATCGAAATTTTATGTCTCAATTTGTCTACTGTTGTGCCAAAAAGAATATCTTTCAATCCAGTGTGGCCGTGTGTTCCCATGACGAGGATATCAAAACTGCCTTCGTTTATGATTTTCGGAATTACCTTATTTGGTTTCCCGAAACCGAGTTCTGTTTCAATTTTAAACCCTTTTTCGGTGAGCATTTCTTTATACTTTAATAAAAGTTTTTCATCAATAGTTGTTTCATGGTCATGTACATGAACGCCATACATTAATGCGCCGACGGTTTCTACTATATGAATTAAGGTATATTGAGCTTCAAAACCGCCCAATTCAAAAGCTTTATTTAATGCAACTTCATCTGCACTCGAAAAGTCGACAGATATTGCTATGTTTTTGACACTTTGGCTTTCTTTTGGAGAAAACTTCAGTTTTAAATTGTGCGGAGAATGATTTACCATTTTGTTTTTCGCTTTGGCGATAAATGGTTTAAAGATGATATAAAGCAATAAACCTGAAAGTCCTATTGCCAAAGGTACTACGGTTAACCACAAGACGATCGGATTATCTGAAGTTTCTAGCCAGGACGTGATTTCATCATAAACTAATTTGGCATTTAATGAAACAATTATTGAGGCAATGATCCAAGAAACAACCTGTGTGGTTTTAGAAATATGAAATCCGTTCATTTTTGATTTATCGCTCACAAAATGAATCAGCGGGATAATAGCAAAACCGAGCTGCAAACTTAAAATAACCTGACTCAGAATCAATAATTTTCCTGTGACGCTTTCGCCATAAATTAAAATTACAATAACAGCAGGAATAATAGCAATCAAACGCGTAATAATTCGGCGAACCCAAGGCTGAATTCTAAAATGCAAATAGCCTTCCATTACAATTTGACCAGCCAATGTTCCTGTTACGGTCGAGCTTTGTCCTGCGGCAATAAGCGCAATTGCGAATAAAGCCGGTGCCCATTTGGTTCCTAAAAGCGGTTCGAGAAATTTATGCGCATCCTGAATTTCGGCAACTTCGTACATTCCGTTTTTGTGAAAAGTTGCTGCCGCCAGAATCAATATAGCCGCATTTACAAAAAAGGCTAGATTTAAAGCGATTGTCGAATCAATGAAATTATATTTTAAGGCTTGTTTGATTCCGGCTGGAGTTCTGTCAAATTTTCTGGTTTGAACCAAAGAAGAATGCAGATATAAGTTATGTGGCATTACGGTCGCACCAATGATACCAATGGCAATATACAAAGCCGCCGAATTTGGAATAGAAGGGATAAGACCTTCCAGTACCTTATGTATTTCTGGTTCGGCAAAGATCATCTCAAAAATAAAAGAAAAGCCTATTATGGCTACTAAAGCAATAATGAAGGCTTCCATCTTGCGAATTCCTTTGTTGATTAGGAAAAGCAATAAAAAGGTGTCTAAAACGGTAATTAAAACTGCTTCGAGTAACGGAATTCCAAAAAGAAGATTAATTCCAATCGCCATTCCGAGAACTTCTGCCAAGTCGCAGGCCGCAATTGCGATCTCTGCCAGAAAGTATAAAACGTAGTTAATGTATTTGGGATAGGTTTCTCTCGAAGCTTGGGCTAAATCACGTTGTGTGACAATTCCGAGACGGGCGCTTAAATTCTGCAAGAGCAAAGCCATTAAGTTACTCATCAATAAAACCCAGACTAGCGTATACCCAAACTGACTTCCGCCGGCGATATCTGTCGCCCAGTTTCCTGGATCCATATAACCAACGCTGACTAAATATGCGGGGCCTAAAAAGGCTAAAATTTTTCTGAAACCTGTTTTTTTATGTTCTGTAGAGACAGATTCGTGTACCTCTTCTAAAGATTTACCCATTATAAAAGTATTGTTTTCACAAATATAGATAAAAATTATATTCGCGAAAGAATATTTTTAGACGAGTCTAAATATTAAATGTTAGAATTTAAACATTTTGGACATAAACCAGAAAGGGTAAAGTTGATTTCGTTTACTTTGTAATTGTGTGGCATAATGTAACTTGGTTTTACACTTTCCAGACATGTAATTTCATGACAGTTTTCGCAACTAAAGTGAGCATGATTATGAATGTGTACGCGCTGATGCGAATGATTGCACTTGGCATATTTTACCGTTCCGTCAAGATTGGATATTTTATGAATAATATCTTCATTAATTAATCGGTCCAATATTCTATAAATAGTAACGCGATCGCATAAGTCGTTTAATTGTTTATGGATTTCGGTGTGCGAAAGCGCAGTTTTAGATTTTTCAAACACTTCTAAAACAGCGGTCTTTGCGGCGGTATTTCGTGTCGTTTTCATTTGTACAGCATTAAAAATTAAACGCAACAATGTTGCAATTGATAAAAATTTGTATATTTGCAACAAAATTGCATTAAAGCAAATGTACACAGAATGAAGAAAATAAGCACATCTTTTTACGATATTTTAGGAATTTCAACCGCAACCATTTGTTTGGTTCACTGTTTGATTTTTCCTCTTTTAACGATTCTTCCTTTAGGGCTGAGTCATAATCCCTTTATAGATTTGCTATTTGCTTCGATAGGCTTATTTGCAATTCTCAAAATTATAAAAAAATCGGCTCTTTTGGTGTCGTCTATTTTAGTTGTTTCGATGGCTCTGATTTGGATCAGTGTTTTAGCTGATCTTTTTTTCGAAATTCATTTGGATTTGATTTATTTCGGAGGAATTGGAATGGTCATCGGACATTTAATTAATTACAGATTACATAAAAAGCAAAATCATTAAAATAACCCATTGGGTGAAAGCAACTTAATTTCTTTTTAAGAGTACAGAAAAAGCAGGCTTTAACACATAGTTCTATGTCTAATTATTCTAAGTGAAACGCCTTTTACAAAAACCTAAAAGCTATGTTTCTATGTGTTAAAAATAATTTCACCCAATAGAAGATTAAAAATTAGGAATATGGAAAAGAAAAATTTTGAAGTGATTATCATTGGCGGCAGCTACAGCGGATTATCAGCTGCAATGAGTTTAGGACGTGCTTTACGTCAGGTTTTGGTTATAGACAGCGGATTGCCTTGCAACAGACAGACACCGCATTCTCATAATTTTATAACGCAGGATGGAGAAAAGCCTGCTGTTATTTCGGCGAAAGCCAAACTACAGGTCGAGTTTTACAAAACAGTTCAATTTTATAACGGACTTGCGGTGAAAGCTTCTAAAATTGAAAACGGTTTTGAAATAGTAACAGCATCTGGAGATGTTTTTACAGCTAGAAAAGTATTGTTTGCCACTGGCGTTAAAGATCTGCTCCCAGAAATTGACGGCTTTGCTGAATGCTGGGGAATTTCGGTTTTACATTGCCCGTATTGTCATGGCTACGAAGTCAAAAATGAAAAAACTGCGATTATTGCTAATGGCGAAATGGGTTTTGAATTTGCTAAATTGATTTCAAACTGGACAAAAGATCTTCGTTTATGCACAAACGGAAAATCAGAATTGACTTTGGAACAAACGGAAATCTTGAAGAACAAAGATGTTTTAATTTTAGAAGAAGAAATAGTTTCTCTACAACATAATGCAGGATATATTTCGAATATTGTTTTTAAAGATGGAGAAAAAGTTGAGGTAAAAGCAATTTACGCCAGAGTTCCGTTTGAGCAGCATTGTGCTTTGCCAAAAGATTTAGGCTGTGAAATTAATGAAATGGGATACCTAAAAGTTGATTTTATGCAAAAAACCAACATTGCAGGAATTTACGCTAGCGGAGACGCGACAACTCAAATGCGTTCTGTGGCTTTGGCGGTTTCTACCGGATCTTTCGCTGGAGCGGTAATCAACAAAGAACTTATCGACGAGGACTTTTTGTAGTTGTTTTTAAACCATATAAGTGATATGAGAAAATACAAAATTTCTCTCAAATGAACTTATATCACTTATATGGTTTAAACATTTTTTAACGGATTGAAATTGAAATGTTTTAAAAATTTCATTCAAGATTAATTGTTTGTCAAATTTAATTTTTAGATTTGTCTAAATTTAATTTTAAAAGAATGAAATATTTATTTTTGACAATATTAATACTCGCCACCAAAAGCATTTATTCTCAAAACATTTCCGGAAAAGTAGAATCTGTAACTCCTATTATTCAAGAAATTAAAGTCTCTTTGTTAAATACAAACTTTAAAACTCAAACCGATTCTCTAGGATTTTATAATCTTGAAAATATTCCAAGAGGAAACTATAGAATTATGGTTTCTTCAACAGGTTTTAAAATAATAAACCAAAAAATTTCAGTTCTTGAAAATGAAAATTTAAACTTGAATTTCGAATTAGAAGAAGATCAAAACGAACTGAACGAAGTTGTGGTTTCAGGAACTTTAAAACCTGTAAAACGATTAGAAAGTGCAGTTCCAGTTGAGGTTTATTCGCCTACTTTTTTCAAGAAAAACCCAACACCAAGTATTTACGATGCGCTTCAAAATATAAATGGCGTTCGTCCACAGCTCAATTGTGGTGTCTGCAATACGGGAGATATTCATATAAACGGATTAGAAGGTCCCTACACTTTGGTAATGATTGACGGAATGCCAATTGTGAGCAGCCTTTCTACAGTTTATGGATTATCTGGAATTCCGAATTCTCTGGTTGAAAGAATCGAAATTGTAAAAGGCCCAGCTTCGTCGCTTTACGGAAGTGAAGCTGTTGGTGGTCTGATTAATATTATCACTAAAAACCCAACCAATGCCCCGACTTTTTCTGCTGATTATTTTACGACTTCTTATTTTGAAAGTAATCTAGATTTGGGTGCTAAGTTTAATGTCGGTAAAAAAGCTACTTCGATTGTTGGTGTAAATTACTTTAATTATGATCAGGTAATTGATAAAGACCACGATAATTTTACCGATGTCACACTTTCTGAACGAATTTCGGTTTTTAATAAATGGAGTTTTAAACGAAATTATAATCGCCTTTTTACGATTGCAGCGCGCGGAATGTACGAAGACCGCTGGGGTGGAGATGTTCGCTGGGAAAAGAAATACCGTGGCGGCGACGAAATTTACGGCGAAAGTATTTATACCAAAAGAGCAGAATTAATTGGTAGTTATCAATTGCCATTTGAAGAAAAACTGATGCTTTCTTTCTCTGGAAATGTGCATTATCAGGACAGCCGATACGGAACAACGTCGTATATCGCCAATCAGAAAATTGGTTTTTTGCAATTGACTTGGGATAAAAAGGTCGGAAGAAACGATCTTTTGGCAGGAATTGCAAGTCGATATACCTATTACGATGATAATACGCCTGCAACTAGAGAAGCCGAAAATACTTGGCTTCCAGGAATTTTTGTTCAGGACGAAATTACGTTTTCTCCTAAAAGTCAGGTTTTGTTGGGAATGCGATATGATTATAACTCGATTCACGGATCGATTTTTACGCCACGATTTGCGTATCGATTTAAAGCTAATGAAAATACAATTTTCCGCTTAAACGCTGGAACAGGGTTTCGTGTGGTGAATTTATTTACCGAAGATCATGCCGCGTTGACAGGTTCACGAGATGTTGTAATTGCTAATGATTTGAATCCTGAGAAATCTGTAAATGTCAATTTGAATTATATCCAGAAAATCAATTTCGGAAACGGGACTTTTATGGGAATTGAAACAACGGCTTTTTATACCCGTTTTAGCAATAAAATTGTAACAGATTATGAAACAAATCCAAACGAAATCATTTATGATAATATTGATGGCTATGCAATAAGCCAGGGAATCAGCACGAATGTCGATTTGAATTTTCCGTCGGGATTAAAATTTATTGTTGGAGCAACGGTTTTAGACAATAAAAATGTTCAGGACAAAATTTCTGAAAGACCTTATTTAACGGAGAATTTTACTGGAACTTGGAGTATTTCGTATAAAATCCAGCCTTGGGACTTATCATTAGATTATACTGGAAATGTTTACAGTCCGATGAAATTGCCATTGTTAAGCGAAACCGATCCGAGAAGTCCAAAGTCGCCTTGGTACAGCATTCAGAACATCCAATTTACGTATTCGGGTTGGAAAGATTTTGAAATATATGGCGGAGTTAAAAATCTGCTTAACTTTAGACCAAAACAAAATAATCCGTTTTTGATTTCGAGAACAAATGATCCTTTTGATAAAAATGTGCAATACGATTCGGCTGGAAAAGTTTTGGTTACGCCCGACAATCCATACGGATTGACATTTGATACGACTTATGTTTATGGACAGAATCAAACTATCCGCGGATTTTTGGGATTGCGATATACGTTTAGGTAAATTTTTTGTTCGCCACGACTCGAGCGATAGCGAACTGGCGAAGCAATTCACGAATTTGCACTATTTTTTTAGCCACAGATTTAAAGAATTAAAAGGATTTTGTTTTTTATGTCAGACTGAGCGTTTCGAGACTTCGGGAGAAGCCCACGCCCAATTGGATCGCCCTCTCCCGAAGTCTCGAAACGCTCAGGTAGACACAGTAGAAAGCATTTATAATTTGTGAAAATTTGTGCAATTTGTGGCAAAAAAAAAATCATTTTTAATCTTTTTAATCTGTGGCTAACAAAAAATAAAAACAATGAAAAAGCTTTATCTACTTATTATATTCTTCGGAATAACTTCAATGGGATTCTGCCAGTTAAAAAGCAATTCTTTTGAAGAAGTAGACAGCTTGCAACAAATTCAAAAACGAAAAACTGTCATTTTCATTCATACCGATTGGTGTCAGTTTTGCCAGAGAATGAAAGCCACGACTTTTAAAAATCCCGAAATTATTGCAAAACTAAACGCAGATTTTTACTTTATTGATTTCAATGCCGAAGAAAAACGAGATATTCATTTTCAAAACCAAACATTTAAATTTCAGCCAACAGGAAACAATGTTGGGGTTCACGAACTGGCTTTGCAGTTGGGAACGATCAATAACCAAATTACGTATCCAATTTTATGTGTTTTGAATGAGAAGAACGAGATTATCTTTCAATACAATTATTATCTCAGCCAAAAAGACTTTAAACAGCTTTTGGAAAAATTGAAAGAATAAATTTTCTTATTTTTGAGAATGAATTCTTCGCAAATCCCACATTTCGACTACATTTTTACTGGAACAGGACTCGCATCTCTGATGACGGTTTACAAAATGATTTTATCTGAAAAATTCATAGATAAATCGATTTTGCTTTTAGATCAGGATTCAAAAAAGAGCAACGACCGAACCTGGTGTTTTTGGGAAAAAGAAGAAAACATCTGGAATTCGATTGTTTCAAAAAAATGGGATTCTGCATTGTTTGCTAGTAAAGATTTTAATCGCCATTTGGCGTTAAAACCTTATCAATACAATAAAATTAATGGTTTAGATTTTTATAATCTTGTTTTTGATGAAATATCGAAACATCAAAATATTACTTTCTTAAATGCCAAAGTAACCGACATTAACGAACTCGAAACGCATGTTTTTGTTGGAACAGAAGAATACAGATTTACTTGCCATTATTTATTCAACAGTATTTATAGTAAGGCTTTCGCCGAAAGGCAAAATAAATATCCCGTTTTGCAACAGCATTTTGTGGGTTGGTTTGTAAAAACGGAAAACGAAATTTTCAATCCAGAAGAAGTAACTTTCATGGATTTTTCGGTAGAACAGAGAGGAAATACAAGATTTATGTATGTTTTGCCGACATCAAAAACCGAAGCTTTGGTAGAATATACTTTGTTTTCGGAAAAACTCCTTCCGAAAGAAGAATATGAAAAAGAGATTGAATTTTATCTGAAAAAATTAGGTGCAGAAAACTACGAAATTATCGAAAAAGAGCAGGGAAGTATACCTATGACTTGCTATCCTTTTTGGGAAAAGAACACAAAACGTGTTTTGAATATTGGTACAGTGGGCGGATGGACAAAAGCTAGTACAGGTTATACTTTTAAAAACTCAGATAAAAAATCTTCAGAATTGGTTAAATTTCTTCAGAATGATAATCAAGGTTCAATTAGTATGCGGTCGTTTCAGAAAAAATCTAAGTTTTGGTTTTACGATTTACTGCTTTTGGATATTCTGTATCGTCATAATGAGTTGGGAAGCTCTATTTTTTCTTCTTTGTTTAAAAAAGGAAATCCGAAGCTGATTTTTAAGTTTTTAGATGAAGAAACGAGTTTGTCTGAAGATGTTAAAGTAATCATTAAATGTCCAAAATTGCCTTTCATAAAGGCTTTGTTTCGTGTTTTGTTTTAATTTTGTTACTCGCAGATTTTGGAGATTTAATAGACATCAGAATGTTAGTTTGGAGTAAAAGCTACTTTATCTGCAAAATTGCGAGAAAAAATAGATTCAAATTTATCAATCAAACTATAACAAAACTTTATACTTCAAATTAACTAGTTGCGAGTAATCTTTGTAACTTTGCAAATCAAAAGTAATATTAAAAACAAAAGAATATGTATCCACTAGATATGGTAAAACCAATGGAGGCTGAATTAACAGCTGCTGGTTTTCAAGATTTACATAGTGCTGAAGCTGTAGATAATGCTATCAAAGCGGAAGGTACCACTTTAGTTGTTGTAAACTCAGTTTGCGGGTGCGCTGCAAGAAATGCACGTCCTGGAGCAAAAATGAGTTTAGAAGGTGCTAAAAAGCCAGATCATTTAATTACTGTTTTTGCAGGAGTTGATAAAGAAGCTGTAGATGCTGCAAGACAGCACATGTTTCCTTTTCCTCCATCTTCGCCATCTATGGCTTTGTTTAAAAACGGAGAATTGGTTCACATGTTAGAGCGTCACCACATTGAAGGACGCCCAGCTGAATTAATTGCTGAAAATTTACAAGACGCGTTCAACGAATTCTGCTAATTTGATAAGGTTCTAAGATGCTGAGATTCTAAGCTACTAAGGTTTTAGAAACAAAGTTTCAAAGTAACATAGCGACAAAGATTTGAAAAGCACCTAATTTTAGGTGCTTTTTTTATGGATTAAAAGTAAGAAGCTTAGTAGCTTAGAACCTCAATATCTCAGAATCTTTTAAAAACTCCATCCCCCGCCTAAGGCTCTATACAATTCGACCATTGAGCTTAATTGTCTTTCAGATAATTGCGCTAGGCTTAATTGGGCATTAAAAAGATTGGTTTCTACATCTAAAACTTCTAAATAAGAAACGTAGCCACTATCATATCTTTCGCGTGATAGTTTGAAATTGATTAAAGCTGCCTGAACTTGTCTACTGCGTGCTTTCCATTCTTCTTGATACGTTCTTACGTTTTGTATGGATTGTTCTACTTCTGAAACGGCACCAATATAGGTTTTTTGATACATGAATTTGAACTGTTCTGCCTCTTGTCTGTTTATTTCGACTCTTCTTTTGTTTTTTCCGAATGCGAAAATAGGACCTGCAATTCCGCCAGAAGCATTTTGCATATAAGAACTTCCTAAAAAGAGATTGCTTAAGTCAGCACTGGCAAATCCGGCAAGGGCAGCCAGATTGATGGAAGGAAAACGCATGGCTTGAGCAACACCAATTCTTTCATTTGCTGCCGCATATCTTAATTCGGCAGCTTTTACATCTGGTCTGTTTTCTAATAACGCAGATGGAATTGATAATGGAATTGTACTGACAATCTGTAGTTCGGTATTGCTTTTGCCTCTCTGAATTTCGGTAGGAAGCTGACCAGTTAGTAAGGCTATTGTATTTTCGTAATAGGTTATTTGTCTTTGAATGTTAGGAATCGCGGCTTCGGCAATAGCAACTTGCTGTTCGATCTGCACTTTGTCGACTTCAGAGATGTAGCCTTTTTCAAATCTCTCGCTTATAATTTGAAAGTATTTTTGTCTTGTTTCAAGGGTATGTTGAGTAATTTCAAGCTGATCATCAAAATTTCGCATCTGAAAATAGGCAGTCGCAATATTGGAAACAATGTCAGACAATATGACTTTGCGAGCTTCATCGGTTGCAAGAAGTTCATTTTTGACGGCGTTATTTTCATGGCGAAATTTTCCCCAGAAATCAAGTTCCCAAGACATAGTAGCTGCAGCAGTAGAAGGAGAGATATATTTTTCGTTGCTGTTGATTGTAGCTCCATACTGAAAAGAAGGAAATAAATCTGCTTTGGTGTAGCCCAACTGTGCGCGAAGCTGTTCAATTCTTGAAACGGCAATTTTGAGATCATAATTATTTTCCAGACCTTTTGTTATAAGTCCCTTTAGTACATCATCATTAAACAAATCAAACCACTTTACATTGGTTACCGAGGCAAGACTGTCTAAATTTCTTTCGTTTATGTAAGAATCCGATTTTAGCTGATCAGGTCTTTTATATTTTGGCCCTACCATACATCCTGCAGGAAATAGGCAAAGAATCAATATAATAACGATTATTTTATATTTCTTACTCATGGTCTGTAGTATTTGGTTCTACATTATTTTCTGCTGTTGTGATTGTATCGTCTTTCTTTTTACCGATGTTTTCAATCATAACAAATAGACCAGGCACGATTAATACACCTAATACCGTGGCGATTAACATTCCACTAAATACTGCCATTCCCATTACAATACGTGCTTGCGAACCAGCGCCAGTAGCGGTTAATAGCGGAACAACTCCAAGAATGAAAGCAAAAGCAGTCATCAAAATCGGACGAAAACGAAGTCTTGCCGCATACATAGCCGATTCGTAAAGCGGTTTTCCTTTTTCATATTCTTCTTTAGCAAATTCGACAATCAGAATGGCATTTTTCGCTACTAATCCGATGAGAAGAACGAGTCCGATTTGTGCAAAAACATTATTGACATACGCATCACTTCCAAATCTTGCCAAAAGAAGTCCTAAAAATGCTCCAAATACGGCAAAGGGAGCTCCGAGAAGCACACTAAACGGTAATTTCCAGCTTTCGTACTGTGCGGCAAGAATCAGGAATACAAAGACCAATGCCATAATAAAAACAGAAGAACCTCCTGGCGAATGTTTTTCTTGATACGATAGGTTGATGTAGTCGTAACTCATATCTGCAGGTAAGGTCTGCTTGGCAACTTCTTCTAATGCTGTTAAAGCCTGAGCACTACTGTAGCCGTCATTTGGGCTTCCGCCAATTTCGGCAGATCGGTATAAGTTTAGACGATTTGTAAAATCAGGACCAGATACTTTGGTTGCTGTAACCAATGTAGAGATCGGAAGCATGTCTCCTTTATTATTTTTTACATAGATGAGATTTAAATCTTCTGGTCTTACACGATTAACAGCTTCTCCTTGCACATAAACTTTATATTGGCGTCCGAAACGGTTAAAATCATTTACATAGCTTCCTCCCAAAAAGGCTCCCAGTGCTTCGGTGACTTTAGAAACTGGTATTCCTAATTTCATGGCTTTATCATTGTCGATATCCAGCTTAATTTGCGGTGTACCGGAATTAAAAGTGGTGTAAATTCGTTTTATTTCTGGACGCTGTTGTGCTGCAGCAATAAAGTTCTGAGTTTGTTCTGCTAAATATTGCGGTGTGTTTCCTCCGCGATCTTGTAGCATTAAACTAAAACCAGCAGAAGCACCTAGACCTTGAATTGCAGGCGGACCGAATGAAAAACAAGTTGCCGTTGTAATTTGAGTTGCCAGTTTTTTATTGAATCTGTCCACAAACTGTTTGGCGGTTTCTGCTCTTTCTTCCCAAGGTTTTAAAGAGATGAATACAAAAGCATTATTAGGCTGATAGGAGCTGGTAAGCATACTAAATCCGTTTATGGTAGTGTAAGACAGAATAGATTTTTCTTCTTTAAGGAAACTGTCTACTTTTTTAGATATTTCATCGGTACGCTGTAATGATGATGCGGGTGGCAAGGCGATATTTACTAATACATAACCTTGATCTTCTTCTGGAATAAATCCTAACGGAATCTTTTTGCCTAAAAGAACAATTGAAACTAGTATAACAGCAAGTAAAACAACTATACGGATGGCTTTTTTTGCAAAGAATGTGGCTCCGCCAATATATTTACCTGTAACTTTTTCAAAAATTCTATTAAACCCAGAAAAGAATTTAGCTAGCCATCCTTTTTGCTGATCAAGAGGTTTAGTGGGTTTTAAGAGCATGGCACAAAGTGCGGGACTTAAAGATAAGGCACTAAATGCCGAGAATGCGACCGAGACGGCAATGGTTATGGCAAACTGCTGATAAAAACGCCCGGTAATTCCGGGAGTCATCGCAACGGGGATAAAAACGGCACATAGAATTAAGGCAATGGCAATTACAGGTCCAGAAACTTCCTTCATTGCCTGAACGGTTGCTTCTCGCGGATTTTTCCCATGTTCGATATGGTGTATTACGGCTTCTACCACCACAATTGCATCATCGACTACAATTCCAATTGCTAGAACTAATCCGAGAAGTGAAAGGGTATTGATAGAAAATCCTAACATTGGGAAAACGGCTATGGTACCAATTAGCGAAACGGGAACAGTAATTAAAGGAATTAACGTAGCGCGCCAGTTTTGCAGAAATATAAAAACTACTAAAATAACTAATAAAATAGCTTCGAAAAGAGTATGAACAATATCATCGACCCCAGCGGTGATAGCAAGTGTTGTATCTAAAGATTCTTGATATACGATGTCTTGCGGAAACTTTTCAGACATTTGTTTCATGGTGGCTTTGGCAGTTTCTGCAACATCAAGAGCGTTACTTCCTGGCATCTGGTATATAGCTATAACGGCACTTGGAGAACTGTTTCTGCGGGCAGTTGAACTGTAATTCTCTGTTCCTAATTCGATACGGGCAATATCGGTTAATAAAATGTGAGCTCCATCTTCTTTGCTTCGAACGACGATATTCCCAAATTCTTTTTCCGTTACTAATCGGTCTTGAAGCGTTACTCCATAAGTAAATTCAGTGTTTGGAGGTGCCGGTTCTGCGCCAAATTTTCCTCCTGGGCTAATCATATTCTGAGCGTTCAATGCATTTTTTACATCTTCGACAGTAACGCCAAGTTTGTTCATGACATCTGCTTTTAGCCAAATACGCATTGCATAGTCACTTCCTCCAAAAAGAGTCACTTCTCCGACTCCTTTTATACGTGCTAGCTGATCAACAACATTAATGCTTGCATAGTTATTTAAAAACTTAGCATCATATTTCGGATTGTTAGATGTAATTGTAAATAACATCATCGGAAACGATAAGGACTTTTTTACCACTACACCTTGCTGCTTTACACTCGAGGGCATAAACGGAGCAGACTGGTTTTGTCTGTTTTGGGTAAGCATATTGGCATTATCCAGATTTGTTCCCACATCGAAAGTAACTTCAATAGTACAAGCGCCGTCAGATGTGTTGACAGATTTCATGTATAGCATGTTTTCAACTCCATTCACCTTTTGTTCAATAGGAGTGGCAACGGCTTGTTCTACATTCAGTGCATTTGCTCCTGTAAAAGAGGTAGTAATTTTTACAACAGGCGGATTAATATCTGGATATTGAGAAATTGGTGTTTTTTGAAGTGCCAGTAATCCAAGTATCACAATAATAATACTAATTACAATGGCAACAATCGGTCTTCGGACGAAAAATTCTCCCATAATAGTATGTGATTTAGATTACTTTACAGCTGCGGTTTCTGTATCGCCCAATTGCCATTGAACGATTTTTGGAGTAATGACACTTCCATTTTTTAATAAAGAAGTACCTCCCATGGCTATCTTATCTCCAGGTTTTAGTCCTTCTTCAATAATATAACCGTTTTTAACGGCAGGACCTGGTTTTACAATTTGCATTTGCACTTTATTATCGTTGCCTACTACGTAGACCTGATAAATACCCTGAACCTCTATTACAGCACGTTGTGGAATTACAAGGGCTTCTTTACGAATGTCGGTAAGCAGTGCCACTTTTACATACTGGCCTGGGCGTAATAATTTATCTGGATTAGGAAAAGCAGCCTCAAAAGTAATTGCGCCGGTAGAAGGATCGATTTGTCTGTCAGCAAAACTCACTTTTCCTGTCTGCGGATAGAGAGAGCCATCTGATAGTTTTATGGTAACACTTGCGCCAGAACCTTTTAAAGTAGAATTTGGCTTGTTGAACTCTCTATAAAGACGTAAAAATTCCTGTTCGCTTATCGTAAATCGAACCCTGACATCTCCTAAATCTGAAATAGTATTTAAAATCGATACAGCACCTGGTCTTACATAATCGCCTACACGAACTTTTGAAATACCAATTAATCCTGAAATTGGCGCTATGATCTGACAATAACCCAGTTCGATTTTGGCATTTTGAACCGAAGCATCAGATGCTTTAATTTGTGCTAATGATGCATTATATGAGGCTTTTGCCGAAACCAATTCTCTCTGGCTCACGGCATTTATTTTGGCTAATGGAGTAATCATATCCAAATCGGATTTGGTTTTAGACAGTCGTGCCTGCGATTCTGCTGCAACTCCTTGTGCTTCATTAAGTTTTGCTTTATATGGTAAAGGATCGATAGTATAAAGTATTTGGCCTTTTTTAACAAAACTTCCTTCTTTGAAATTCATACTTTCAATAATACCATCAACTCGCGGATTAATCTGTATATCAGATTGGCCAAAAGTCTGTCCAGTATATTCAGATTCTAATTTTACATCTTGCTGTAAAACCGTGGTGACCGAAATTTCTAAAGGTTTGGGACTCGGTGGGGTTTCTTTTTTGCAAGAAAAAAATAAAATACTTAATAAAATTGCTGAGGAGTAGATTTTGTTCATTGTTAAAATTCTTTTAGGTGAAATTTATTTAATACAACTAATTAAAAACCAGTAAAGTGCAATAGCTAAGTTAACATTTTTTTGATTATAAGGATATATATTGTTTAGATTTTGTTAATTACAGTTTAAATTTTATTTATCTGATTATCAGTTATTAATGTAAAGTAGGTAAAATGTCATTTAAGATCGATGAACTGCATTTTTTGTAAGAATAATTTATTTCGAATATACTTATTTGATAATTCAAAAATTTTGCAAATCTTTCAGAAAATCAAAAAAATAAAGAAAACTATGTTTTATGAAATTAATAGGCATTATCAAAAAAGAAAGATTTATAAGATGTTAAAAAAACAGATAATTGAACTAGAATCATTTTTAATCTCAAAATAAACCCTAAATTTGCCCCAGATTTTAAATAAAATCTACAAAACTTATATATTCTTAACTTAAAACTGTTTATAGCATGCAACTGTACAACACTTTAAGCGCAGAAGAAAGAGCCATCATGATCGATGATGCAGGTAAACAACGACTTACGTTGTCTTTCTATGCGTATGCCAAAATTCAAGATCCACAAAAATTTCGTAATGATTTATTCCTAGCCTGGAATGCCCTTGATGCATTAGGCCGAATTTACGTTGCAAACGAAGGAATAAATGCTCAAATGAGTGTTCCTGCCGAAAATTTTGAAGCTTTTAGAGAAACTCTTGAAGCTTACGATTTCATGAAAGGTATACGATTGAATGTTGCGGTAGAACAAGACGATCACTCCTTTTTAAAACTGACTATCAAAGTGCGTCACAAAATCGTTGCCGATGGTTTAAACGATGATACTTTTGATGTAACCAATATTGGCGTTCACTTAAAAGCCAAGGAATTCAACGAAATTCTTGATGATCCAAATACAATTGTAGTAGATTTTAGAAATCACTATGAAAGCGAAGTTGGACATTTTAAAGGAGCCATTACTCCAGATGTTGAGACTTTTAGAGAAAGTTTGCCAATTATCAACGAACAACTGAAAGATCATAAAGACGATAAAAACCTTGTAATGTATTGTACAGGTGGAATTCGTTGCGAAAAGGCCAGTGCTTACTTCAAACACCAAGGTTTTAAAAACGTTTACCAATTAGAAGGCGGAATTATTAATTATGCTAAACAGCTGAAAGAAGAAGGTTTAGAAAGCAAATTTATTGGTAAAAACTTTGTATTCGATAATCGTCTAGGCGAAAGAATTACAGACGACATTATTTCGCAATGCCATCAATGTGGAAAACCTTGTGATAACCACACGAACTGTGAAAATGACGGATGCCATTTGTTGTTCATTCAATGTGATGATTGTAAAGCAGCAATGGAAAACTGCTGTTCTACAGAATGTCTGGAAATTATCCACATGCCTTTGGTTGATCAAGTTCGTTTAAGAACTGGAAAACAGGTTGGAAATAAAGTCTTTAGAAAAGGAAAATCAGAAAACCTGAAATTCAAGCATTCAGGAGAACTGCCAGAAACTGCTTTGGCGACCGCTCAAAAACCAGCTGATATCCGTCAGAAAATAAAAATCAAAAAAGTGTTACTTGGAAAAGCAGAACATTACTATGTTAAAGCTCAAGTAGCACAATTTACTATAGAAAACCACGAACTTAATGTTGGAGATAAAATCTTAATTTCTGGTCCAACAACTGGAGAACAGGAAATGGTTTTAGAAAAATTCATTGTAAACGGAGCAGAAACCACTACTGCGAAAATTGGTGATAAAGTTACTTTTGAAGTTCCTTTCCGTGTTCGTTTGTCAGATAAGTTGTATAAAATTGTAAATTAGCGTTTTTAAAAACGTTAATTTACAATGTCTCATTCTTTTTCTAAAATATGGGTTCATGCGATATGGGCTGCCAAACATCGTCAAGAATTAATTGATTTCTCAATTGAGAAAAGAGTGCATGATTATATTCGAGATGAATTAATAGATTTAGGTTGCCCAGTTAGAATTATTAACGGAATGCCAGATCATGTGCATATTTTATTTTTATTAAATGCACAAAAATCTATTGCAGATGTAATTCGTCAGGCAAAAGGAGGTTCTTCTCATTCTATAAATGGAGAAAATCTAATTCTAGGAAAATTTTCCTGGCAAACAGGTTATGCCGCTTTTGCTGTAAGTGAATCCCAGCTGGATGTTGTTTATAATTATATCAAAAATCAAAAAAAGCACCATCTTAAAATAGATGGGCAAAAGGAATTTGACGAATTTGTAAAACTGCATGGTTTTGAGAATAAAACCAATCTTTAAACTAAATACCACACTCTAATAAGCATTGCCTACGGTTTCAACTGTGGGTGTATAATGTAAATCCTCAACGGTATGTAATGCTTCGTACCCACGGTTGAAACCGTGGGCAATGTTTGAAAACCTATATGCAGAGAATTTATCATAAATAATTATCATGCGGTTAGTTTATCTAAAAAACAAAGACAAAGAATATAAAAACCATTGCCCACGGTTTCAACCGTGGGTACACAACGCAAATCCTCAACGGTATGTAATGCTTCGTACCCACGGTTGAAACCGTGGGCTATGTTTGAAGATCTATTGTAGTAAATTAAACATAATTAATTATCCGGTTAGTTCATCTAAAAAACAAAGACAAAGAATATAAAACCATTGCCCACGGTTTCAACCGTGGGTACACAATGCAAATCCTCAACAGCATGTAACGCAGCGTACTCCCAGTTAAAACCATGGGCAATATTCAAAAAACTATTATTACAAATAGTTTTTAAACATAAACTATGATTTTAATCATAGAAATGTAACGCCTCTCCATATTATTTTTGCCAATTGTTAAGGCTAGATGCGAAAAACGAAGAGAACCAGTGGTTTAGCTATTGGAAACACAATACAAATCAAAATGACAAATACTAACAAAATCGAACTCATGGCTCCAGCAGGAAGCTTTGACTCACTGCAAGCAGCACTTGATAATGGCTGTGATTCTGTATATTTTGGCGTAGAACAATTGAACATGCGTGCAAGATCGACAGTCAATTTTACTATCGAAGATTTAAAAGAAATTGCCAATCGCTGCGAAGCCAAAAATGTTCGAAGTTATTTGACTTTAAACACGATTATTTACGACCACGATTTATCTGTCGTAAAAATGTTGTTGAACAAAGCCAAAGAAGCCAATATTACGGCAGTAATTGCATCAGATCAAGCTGTAATTGCGATGGCGAGGTCGATTGGAATGGAAGTGCATATTTCAACCCAATTGAATGTTACCAATATCGAAACCATTAAATTTTATAGTCTGTTTGCCGATACTATGGTTTTAAGCCGTGAATTAAGTTTGCGTCAAGTCAAGAAAATTACGGAACAAATTGAGAAAGAACAAATTAAAGGTCCAAACGGGAATTTAGTAGAAATCGAAATCTTCGGACATGGCGCTTTATGTATGGCCGTTTCGGGGAAATGTTATTTGAGTCTGCATTCGCATAATTCATCTGCAAATCGTGGCGCGTGCAAACAAAATTGCCGAAAAAAATATACCGTTATTGATCAGGAAACAGGTTTTGAAATAGAATTAGATAACGAATACATGATGTCGCCAAAAGACTTATGTACGCTCGATTTCTTAGATCAGGTAATTGATTCTGGAATTCAGGTTTTAAAACTTGAAGGGCGCGGACGCGCTCCAGAATATGTGGCAACAGTTACAAAAACCTATCGTGAAGCTATTGATGCTTATTATGAAGGTACTTTCTCAAAAGAAAAAACAGCAATTTGGATGGAAGCTTTAAACACCGTTTACAATCGTGGTTTTTGGTCAGGATATTATTTAGGACAAGAACTAGGCGAGTGGAGTGACATTCCTGGATCTGCTGCAACTCAGAAAAAAGTTTATGTGGGAAAAGGAATGCATTATTTCCCAAAAGCTGAGGTTGGGCAATTCAAAATAGAAGCTTACGATATTAAAATCGGAGATAAAATTCTTGTTACGGGTCCGAGTACTGGAGCGCAGGAAATGATTATCGACGAAATGTTTGTAAATGATATTGCAGGAGAAAAAGCAACAAAAGGAGACGATTGCAGTTTAAAACTTCCTTTTAGAATTAGAATGTCAGACAAACTATATAAAATTGTGGAGGCGTAATGGTTATCATCACTTTACAAAGAGACAAATGCATTGGCTGTAATTACTGTGTCGAGATGGATCCGATACATTTTCAAATGTCAAAAAAAGACGGAAAATCGGTATTGCTTCATTCTCAGAATGCCAAAGGATTTTTTACTTTAAAATCTCCCAATCATGGTATTGCAGAAAGCTGTGAATTGGCAGCAAAAGCTTGTCCAGTTAAGATCATTACGGTTAAGGAAACATAGCGTATAATAGAAAAGAGCCGTATAATTACGGCTCTCTTAGTTAAATTTAGTTTTATTCTTTTGCTAAATCGAGTGCGTCAAAATCTTTAATTTCAGCTAATTTCATCAGTTTTGTCCGTTGGATTTTACTTTCCGTTTTCTCAAAAATTTCATCATCATCATAAGTGTTTTCATTTACATTTTGATTGACAATTTTTTTTCGAGTTAAAAAATTGATGCTAGTTTCTGTTAGTACAATAGGTCCTCGATTGCTACTTTCGTCATAACCAATAAGTTCAAAATCATTATTTTGATATCTAAAAGTGTACGACCAATATCCATATCTTCCATGAGCGTAACTTATATATAATTTCTGGTCTTTTATCTCGACAGACAATTCAGGAGCATAATAAACGCCACCATCTTCATTTTCAGACGAAAAACAATCTAAATTTTTTGATGCCAGTTCGTATCCCTGTTTGGTATTAAGCAGAACAAGTAAGCCTCTTCTATTTCGATCTAATTGACCTCTATATTCATGTGTTATCACTTTACTTTTATCAGTTCCTTTAATGATTAAAGCGCAGTCTTCTAAACCATCTTTATTGACATCACCATAAATAGTGTCAAAAGAAACAAAGCCTTTTGGTATAAAATCTGTTGGTTCTTTTTTTACTATAACTGGTTGTTCCTCAACTTCTGGAATTTCTTTAAGATCGACTATTTCTGTGTTCTGAGTCTTTGCATCTGTTTTAGAATCTTTACAGCCAGATGCGATTATAATCAAGAAAAATAAAGGCAACGAAAGTTTTAGAGTTTTAAGCATTTAGTTATTTAATTTAAATTTTGTTTTAGATTAAAATTCGCTTTTAATCTTTAAATCCCAATCTTGGCATTAATATTATGCTTTTCAACATAGATTTTAGCCACGTTCATTAGTTTTGTGAATTTTGCGTCAATTTCGCTTTGAGTTGAGGCATCAAAATCTGTGATCGCTTTTTCTATTTGTTCAGGCGAAGCTTTTTCGTCTTTCAACTTAGCGATTGGCAAATAACCTTCTTTTTGTTTGGCAATTGCATAAGAGAATAAATCTTTTGATGCCTGAAGAAGTTCTTTATTATCATCATCTTCAGCAATATCTTTGATCGTTTGAAATCGTGTTTCTAAATTGGTTATATCATATTTAAAAGCATCATAGTAAGAAGAAGGAACCATCTTTTTTTGGCTTTCATCATAAACCTGTGCTTCTGATTGCAGTTTTTCATTGATTTCTTTGCTTCCAAAACGCGATAATAAATTAGAATTTAAAGCTGCAATTTCAAAGGTTTTTTCTGGCGAAAGGTTGTTGCAAGATGTAGCAAGTAAACTTCCTACAATTAATACTAAAAATAGAGTTGTGGTATTTAAGATTTTTTTCATTTTAAGTCTGTTTATTATTTATCCTTTTAAAATTTTGCTTTTCTCACTTTCAAATTCTTCCGAAGTTAAAATTCCAGCATCAAGAAGTTCTTTTAAGTCTAATAGTGCTTTTTTCTTGGCTTCCATAGAATTTCCTGAATCGGTTGGTTGAGGTTCACTTTTCTGAATTGGCGTTACAACTGTTCCCGAAGGAGCATATTTTAGAATTAACTCGGTAATTTCGTTGAAACCTTTTACATTCGAATAATCAATTGCTTTTTGTTCTTTCACGTTTACAATCGATGCATCTGCTTTGTTGTCTAATAAATATTTAACTACATCTTTTTTGCCGTTTGCAGCACTGTAATGTAAAGGTGTATTTCCAGATTCGTCTTGAATATTGATGTTTGCTCCAGCTTCTATCAATAGTTTTACCATACTTAAGTTCCCTTTTTTTGTGGCAACGTGCAAAAGACTTTCTCCGCCGTAGTTATAAGAACTGTTTAGCGTAAAACTAGATTCGTTCGAAATATTAGAGGCACTTACAATCCAATCTAAATAATCATTCATCGAAGATGTATTGCCAGCAACCGGTTTGCTGTAATTAACATCAACTCCATTTTCTAAAAATAAGGAGACAATTTCCTTTTGATTATTCGCGCAAGCGTACCAAATAGGAGAATATCCATTATTGTTAGACGTGAATACATTTGCCCCTCTTTCGACTAATAATTTGGCAAGCATTCGGTTGGTTTCGTAACAGGCAATCAAAAGTGCATTTTCGCCAGAATGATTTACATGATTTACATCTGCTCCATTATCGAGAAGTAATGTCACCATCGGAATCGATTTGGTGTAGCAAGCATAAATTAACGGTGTATTTCCCTGTTTATCGCTTGTGTTAATATCGGCTCCGTTATCTAAAAGTAGCTGTATAATTTCTCGATTTAATTTAGCTGATGCCAATAAAAGCGGTGTTTCTCCATTGTTATTCAGTAAATTAACATCAATTCCGCCTTGAAGCAACTTTGTTGCAATTTCAGTTTGAGCCGTCTGAACGACCAAATGAAGGAGACTATTTCCGTATTTGTCGTTTTTAGAGATTTCAGCATTATTGTCTAAAATATATAAAGCAGTTTGTTTTTGTTTTTGAAGACAAGCAAAGTATAAAGGTGTTTCTCCCTGGTGATCTTCATAGTTAATATCGGCTCCGTCTTCAATTAATATTTTTACAATATCGAGATAACCTCTATGAGCCGCATAATGAAGTGCTGTTCTTCCTTTCTCGTCTGTATATTTAGAATCTACTTCTTTGTTTTGAAGCAGTAATTCGGCTATTTTTCTATTTCCGTTTTCACAGGCAACTATAAATGACATTGACATAAATATCTGATTTTATTGTTTCATTAAAAGTTCTACAGTTTTAATTTTAAGGTTGTCCCCAGACGCAAGCATAAGAGCCGTTTCATCTTTATCATTGGTAATTGAAATATCGGCATCCTGATCTAAAAGCAATTTTACTTTTCGATAGGTTTCTTTTGCCATTTCTGCATCATAATTAACATTGTAGGCACAGACTTTATGCAAAATGGTATTTCCTTGATTGTCTTGTTCGTTAACATCCAAAGAAACATTCTCCAGAACAGATTTCAAGATATCCGATTTCTTTTCGACAATATAATCAATTCCCGATTTTGGCTGACCGTAATATTGCGCACAAAAACTAACATCGGCGCCATCAGCTAATAATCTTTCTAGGAAAGTAATGTCTGAAGGAGAGCCAGAAATTGAACTAATAAAATTAGTCAATAAAGTACGTCCTTCTTTGTTCACAATATTAAAGTCAGGTGAAGAAACCGTTGCTAAAGCATCGTACATATCAAAAGAAAATTGTTCAGCTACTGCGTAGTAATATGCAGTATTGTTAGAATTGTCTGTTTCGTTAGGATCGGCACCGTTTTCTAGTAAAAAGGGTAAAAGTTCTTTCCTGTTTCTTTTCACAGCACACATTAGTGGAGTAGTTCCGACAATGTTTTTCTCGTTGATGTCGACTCCATTATTGATCAAAAGAGTAATATATTCTTTAACTTTTTCAGGATCTAAGCCATAAGTATTCAAAACGGTATAGATAAAATTTTCTCCTGCATTGTTCTTATACTGTGTATTAGCCCCAAAATCTTCAACTAAAACTTGAACTATTTTTGGCGAAATTCCTTTTTCAAGAAAATAGCCAAGTAATGTTTTATCGCTAATTTCGTCATTAATGTTATCCATCTTCGACATCAATTCTTTGAAGAAAGAAATCGATTCATCATCATCTTTCAAATACAAAGTCAGCGATTTAAAAATCGATTGATCAAAACTATCCAATTCGTAAATATCGGTTTCAATAAATCCAGCTTTTATCAATTTTTCAATAAAATCAATTTCTTTGGCTTCGATAATTTTGGCGGCGATTTGAGAAAAATTATTTTTAAGATACTGATCGTTAAATTTTTCTCCGTTATTTAGGCATTCTCTGGCCTCGTCAAATTTTCCCTGAAAAAGGAAATTTTCAATCTGGTTTTGTGTTTGCATTTGAATTTATTTAAAAGTGATACTATATTTTAATAACAAGTTTGTTTCGTAATTATTGGCTTCACAAACGATGCTGTAAGATAAAACATAAAAACCACAAATAAATTTTAGGATTAAAAATTAACAACTGTTTAAAAATTGAGTGATAGATTGTTTTTATAAGAGAGTTCTTTTTAAAATTGAATCTATTTTTTTATTTAACAACCCTTTAGAATTAATCAATAAAAGCAAAATAAAAAAAATACTATCTTTACCGATCAAACGTTTATGAACTTAAGCTGCATTCTGGCAGCACTACATATATAATTATGGCATGTACAAGTTGTTCAACCTCAGATGGTGGCGCACCAAAAGGTTGTAAAAATAATGGGACTTGCGGCACCGATAGCTGCAATAAATTGACGGTTTTTGACTGGCTTTCGAACATGAGTCCGTCTAATGGAGAGCCGGTTTTTGATTGTGTTGAGGTTCGTTTTAAAAACGGACGTAAGGAATTTTTTAGAAATTCTGATAAATTGACTCTAAGCATTGGCGATATTGTGGCAACTGTTGCTTCGCCAGGACATGATATTGGAATTGTTACACTTACAGGAGAATTGGTAAAGATTCAAATGAAGAAAAAAGGAGCAAATCCAGATAGTAACGACGTTCCAAAAATTTATAGAAAAGCATCTCAAAAGGATATCGATATCTGGTCTGTGGCTCGTGATCGTGAGGAACCAATGAAAGTTCGTGCACGTGAATTAGCAATTCAGCATAAATTGGAAATGAAAATTTCTGATATCGAATTTCAAGGTGACGGATCTAAAGCAACTTTTTACTACACGGCAAATGATCGTGTCGACTTTAGAATGCTGATTAAGGATTTTGCTAAAGAATTTAGTACCAGAGTCGAAATGAAACAAGTAGGCTTCCGTCAGGAAGCAGCTCGTTTAGGCGGGGTTGGTTCTTGCGGACGTGAACTTTGCTGTTCGACTTGGCTAACCGATTTTAGAAGTGTTAATACATCAGCGGCACGTTATCAGCAATTATCATTGAATCCGCAAAAATTAGCGGGACAATGCGGAAAATTAAAATGTTGTCTGAACTATGAGTTAGACACTTACATGGACGCTTTAAAAGATTTTCCAGATTATGATACCAAACTGATTACTGAAAAAGGAGATGCAGTTTGCCAAAAACAAGATATTTTTAAAGGATTAATGTGGTTTGCTTACACGAATAATTTTGCAAACTGGCATGTTTTAAAAATTGATCAAGTAAAAGAAATTATTGCCGAAAATAAACAGAAAAACAAAGTCTCTTCTTTAGAAGATTTTGCTGTTGAGGTTGTTGCAGAACCAGAAAAAGACTTCAATAATGCAATGGGTCAAGAAAGTTTAACTCGTTTTGACCAGCCAAAGAGAAAGAAAAAACCAAATCGCAAGCGTAAGCCAAATGCAGAGGCAGCTGGTGTAGCGGCTCCGGTAAAACCGCAACAGGAGAAAAATACAAACACCATTAAACCAGCAGGAAATAATAGTCCGAACAATGGTAATGCAAATAATGGCAATCCAAATAAGGCAAATAATCAAAACAATCCAAACAAGCAAAATCATAAGAAAAAGCATAATTCGAATAAAAACAATCCGAATAAGCAAAATTCAAATGAAAATAAAGCTGCTGAACCTAGAAAACCAATAACGAATACTAAAAATGAGAATAAAAAATAGCGGAATTCTTCTTTTGGCCGCAATACTTCTTTTTTCTTGCGATAAAAAAAGAGTATTTGACGAGTATAAATCTGTTGGAAGTGCCTGGCACAAAGACAGCATTATAAGCTTTGATCTGCCGGTTTTAGATTCTACAAAAAAATACAATCTATTTGTAAACATACGAGACAATGACAATTATCCGTTTAATAATTTGTTTTTGATTGTTGCTATTGAAACGCCAAGCGGATTTACAAAAGTGGATACCTTAGAATACCAAATGGCAGAGCCAGACGGAACATTGTTAGGAAACGGATTTTCTGATATAAAAGAGAGCAAACTTTATTACAAAGAAGATGTAAAGTTTACAGGAAAATATAAAGTTCACATTAAACAAGCTGTGAGACAATCAGGTAAGATTCCTGGCGTTGAAGCTTTGCAAGGAATTACAGACGTTGGTTTTAGAATAGAACAAAAAGATTAGATAAATAATTATGGCTGCTAAAAAAAACAATCAATCCAATAGCGTTAAGGATATTAATTATTACAAAAAGAAATTCTGGAGATTATTTGCCTATTTTCTAGTAGGAATTTTGGCTTTCTTTTTATTTGCTTCATGGGGCCTATTTGGTTCAATGCCTTCATTTGAAGATTTAGAAAATCCAGATTCAAATCTCGCTACAGAAATTATTTCTTCTGATGGAGTTGTAATTGGTAAGTATTTCAAAACCAATAGATCTCAGCTTAAGTATTCTGATTT
This sequence comes from Flavobacterium ustbae, assembly GCF_003946915.1. Lineage (GTDB taxonomy): Bacteria > Bacteroidota > Bacteroidia > Flavobacteriales > Flavobacteriaceae > Flavobacterium > Flavobacterium ustbae. The sequence goes on along the minus strand of NZ_RPOC01000001.1, from coordinate 424,277 downwards.
GCCTAAAAATTTAGTTGAAGCGCTTGTTGCAACTGAAGATGCCCGTTTTTATGAACATTCAGGAATTGACGGACGTGGAACTTTAAGAGCTGTTTTTACTCTTGGAACAAATGGTGGAGCCAGTACATTAACACAACAATTAGCTAAACAATTATTTCATGGTGAAGGGTCTAAGTTTTTGCCTTTCAGGATTGTACAGAAAATAAAAGAATGGATTATCGCGATTCGTCTAGAAAGACAATATACCAAAAATGAAATCTTAGCCATGTATTGCAATGTTTATGATTTCGGAAATTACTCCGTTGGTGTAAGTTCTGCGGCACAAACGTATTTTTCTAAAGAACCAAAAGACTTAACAGTTGACGAATCTGCTATTTTGGTCGGAATGTTTAAAAACTCAGGACTATACAACCCAGTTAGAAATCCAGAAGGGGTAAAAAACCGTCGTAATGTGGTTTTGTCTCAAATGGCAAAAGCTAAAATGATTTCTGAAGCTGAAAAAGAAAGACTTCAGCAATTACCAATTACATTGAAGTTTAAGCTGGAAAGCCACCGTGAAGGTATGGCAACTTATTTTAGAGAGTATCTTCGTGATTATATGAAAAAATGGGTAGCAGATAACAAAAAACCAGACGGTTCTGATTACGATATTTACAAAGACGGTCTAAAAATCTATACTACAATTGATTCCAGAATGCAGGGTTATGCTGAAGAAGCAGTTTCTGCGCACATGAAAAATTTGCAAGAACAGTTTTTTATTGAAATGAAAACCAATAAAAATGCGCCTTTCTTAAACATCACTCAAGCTGAAACAGAGAGAATCATGATGCAAGCGATGAAAAATTCTGTTCGCTGGGCTCAGATGAAAGAAATGGATAAAAGCGAGGAAGATATCATTGCTTCATTCAAAGTAAAAACAAAAATGCGCGTCTTTACTTGGAAAGGTGAGCGCGATACGGTAATGACTCCTATGGATTCTATTCGTTATTACAAACACTTTTTGCAATCTGGTTTAATGGCAATGGAGCCTCAGACTGGAGCAATTAAAGCTTGGGTTGGAGGAATCAATTACAAATATTTTCAATACGATCACGTAGGACAAGGAGCCAGACAAGTAGGTTCTACTTTTAAACCTTTCGTTTACGCGACAGCGATTGAGGAGTTAAATATGTCTCCTTGCGATTCTATTCTAGATGGTCCATTTATGATTCGTAAAGGACGTCATCACGTTACAGAGGATTGGGAGCCAAGAAACTCTAATCATACTTACCGTGGAATGGTAACTTTAAAACAAGCTTTAGCTGGTTCAATCAATACGGTTTCGGCTAAATTGATTGACAGAACAGGCCCAGAAGCTGTAGTTGAACTGACTAAGAAATTGGGAGTAAAAACAGAAATTCCAGTTCAGCCTTCTATTGCTCTCGGAGCCGTAGATATTACAGTTGAAGACATGGTTGCCGCATACAGCACCTTTGCTAACCAAGGAGTTTATGTAAAACCACAGTTTTTAAGCAGAATTGAGAACAAAAGCGGAGAGGTTATCTATGAGCCTATTCCAGAGTCTCACGACGTTTTAAATAAAGATATTGCGTTTGCAGTAATCAAATTGCTTCAAGGGGTAACAGAAAGTGGTTCAGGATCTCGTTTACGTACCGAAGGCGGTGGAAGCGGAGATAAACGTTGGACAGGATATCCATATATGTTTAGAAACCCGATTGCGGGTAAAACAGGAACAACACAAAACCAGTCAGACGGTTGGTTCATGGGGATGGTTCCAAATTTAGTAACTGGAGTTTGGGTTGGATGTGAAGATCGTTCGGCTCGTTTCAAAAGTTTGACTTACGGACAAGGAGCAACAGCTGCACTTCCAGTTTGGGGGTATTTCATGAAACTATGTTATGCAGATAAAGATCTTCAGGTTTCGAAAGCAGAATTTGAGCGTCCAGCAAACCTTTCGATTAAAGTAGATTGTTACGCTAGGCCAGTAATAGTAAAAGATACTACGCAAACCGAACAAAATACAGATGAATTTGAATTGTAATATTGTTGCAATAAAGCGTATCTAATTATATTTCAATCCCTTTGCAAGTCTTTTAGAAGATTGTAAAGGGATTTTTATTTGGGTTTTATTTTTTACGAAATCGTTATAATTTAATCTAAAAACCTTATTTTTATCAAAAAATATTCAGCAATAAAGATAGTTTGTTATGATAACAAAAAAAGTAAATAACGTTCAGGAAGCCATAAGTGGAATTGAAAGCAATATGACCATTATGTTTGGAGGTTTCGGATTATGTGGTATTCCTGAAAACACCATTGCAGCTTTGGTAAACACATCAATTTCAGATTTAACTTGCATTTCTAACAATGCAGGAGTAGATGATTTTGGTTTGGGATTATTACTTCAGAAAAAACAAATTAAGAAAATGATTTCTTCTTATGTGGGAGAAAATGCCGAATTCGAGCGTCAGATGCTTTCTGGAGAATTGGAAGTGGAATTAACGCCTCAAGGAACTTTAGCAGAACGCTGTCGTGCGGCGCAGGCTGGAATTCCGGCTTTCTTTACGCCAGCAGGTTACGGAACTGAAGTTGCAGAAGGAAAAGAAGCACGCGAATTCAACGGAAAAATGCATATTATGGAAGAAGCCTTTAAAGCTGACTTTGCCATTGTTAAAGCTTGGAAAGGTGATGAAGCGGGAAATCTTATTTTCAAAGGAACAGCCAGAAACTTCAATGCGTGTATGGCAGGAGCGGGAAAAATCACCATTGCTGAAGTTGAAGAATTGGTGCAAGTTGGAACTTTAGATCCTAATCAGATTCATATTCCAGGAATTATGGTGCAACGCATTTTTCAGGGAGAAAAGTTTGAAAAACGAATTGAGCAACGCACTGTACGTCAGAGGTAATTAGATAATGAGATAATTTTCCGCTTAGATAATTCTTTAGATATCTACGAAATTATCTAATTATCAAATTGACTAATTGCCACATTAACAAATTGATACATTAAAAACTATGGCACTGAATAAAGAAGATATAGCAAAACGAATTGCAAAAGAGGTTAAAGACCGATATTTCGTAAACTTAGGAATCGGGATTCCGACTTTGGTTGCGAATTATGTGCGTGAAGATATTGCTGTTGAATTTCAAAGTGAAAATGGCGTTCTCGGAATGGGGCCTTTTCCGTTTGCAGGAGAAGAAGATGCCGATATTATTAACGCAGGTAAACAAACTATCACGACACTTCCTGGAGCAAGTTTCTTTGATTCGGCTTTTAGTTTTGGAATGATTCGCAGTCAAAAAGTTGATTTAACGATTTTGGGTGCAATGGAAGTTTCAGAAAACGGAGACATTGCCAATTGGAAGATTCCAGGTAAAATGGTAAAAGGAATGGGAGGCGCAATGGATTTGGTAGCTTCCGCCGAAAATATCATCGTTGCCATGATGCACGTGAACAAAGCAGGAGAATCAAAAATCTTAAAAAGATGTACTTTGCCGCTTACAGGCGTAGGATGCGTTAAAAAGGTCGTAACAGAGCTTGCAGTGCTCGAAGTAGCGGAAAAAGGTTTTAAGCTCTTAGAACGAGCGCCAGGCGTATCAGTCGAGCACATCATCGCTTCAACAGAAGCTGATTTGATTATTGAAGGTGAAATTCCTGAAATGATTATTTAAAAAAGGGACAAAGTTGCAAAGGCTCAAAGGGACAAAGTTTTGGATTGTGTATAAAAACAAAAACCGCCTTTTCGGCGGTTTTTGTTTTTTGAGGACGAATTATAAGTAATCTTTTATTTACATTTGAAACTTAAAAATATGAGATTTGGAAAAGTTTGAAATAGATGTTAAATGGGGAAGTTATTTGTTTATAGCAAATATTATTGCCTCCATTTTTATTGCTCTTTTAATGCTTTTAATTGATAGAGATAGTATAAAGTATGTTATTGTGTTGGTTGCATTGTTTCAATTGGTTTATTTTACCAATAAGGCAATTAGAGAAAACAAAAAATATGGTTTAAGTCGAGGTTATCGAAAGTTTTTTGTTTTTATAAGGCTTTTGACTTTCTTTTTTCTTTTAGGATCATTTTTAAATGGAAACGCAATTACAAGTACAAGTAGTTGGTATTTATCACTGTTTGTGCCCTACAGAGAAAAAGATATTTCAGAATTATTAGTAGAGGATGGTCCTGATAAAGGAATCACGTTAAACGAATTTATTATTTCGATAAAAAGAAAATTCGCTAGAAAATAATCAAACAAAAAACCGCCGAAAAAATTTGGCGGTTTTTTTTATGTTGTGCAGCAAGCTCTTTGTAATTCTGTCACTTTGAACCTTTATCACTTAAAATTATTGTAAATTGAACGAAGCTCCTAAACTGAAAGTAGCTTGATTATTTAAATGATAGAATGGATCATTGTTTGAACCGTATTTTGCAATAGGAAATCCGATTTCTGTGAAAACACCGAATCCGTCAGTAAAGAAATAACGACCACCAACGTGACCTCCGAAATTATGTAAACCTAAGCTTAATCCAGGATAAACGTCTAATTGCTGAACACCAATTACACTTGATAAATTCGCATTGATTCTTGCTTTTGCATCAAAACGATCGCCAAAATCTGGTGTTGCGTCGTTGTAAGCAGAAGTGCTTCCGTGGTAAAATCCTGTAAAATTATCAACTCCTAATAAATAATTGGCAACAAATCCGAAAGAGAAATTTTCTCCTAAACCAAAATCAATAGAACCTTGAATTCCAGATCCTCCATCTTGTAAATTTGCACCAACGTTTACTCTCATGTCGCCTTTTCCTGTAAAGGCACTTTGCGCATTAATAAATCCGAATGATACTAAAAACAAGAGTGTAATAACCTTTTTCATAAAATTTAATATTAATTATTTTGCGTTTGCAAATTTAGAATTAAATAAATTAATTCCTACCTTTTTCATTAAAATACAATTCGTTTAACGGCTCACTTTGCCAGTATTCCTTGGTATCGACGTCTAAAATCGTAAGCGGACCCCTAAATGCAGCTCCAGTATCGACATTCCAGACGCAAGCTTTATTTACAGGAACCGTTTCGCCGATTCGGGTAACCGGAGTGTGGCCAATGTAAACTTCTTTATAAACGGTAAATCTTTTAGGATAGTGTAAGTCGTCTTCCTTTAATTTTGGGTCTAAAGAAAGAGCGGTTTCCCAAAGTGTTCTATCCCAATAAAATAACTTCGAAAAATATTCCCATTTTACACCATTTAAATTAGTGAAACCAGCGTGAACAAACAAACGATTTTGATCGTCAAGATAATAATCCTGAAGATTTTCTAGAAATTCGATATGAGCTCTTTTTTTGTCTTCAGAAATTTTGGCGTAACCTTCAACAGTAGCTTTTCCGCCATGTTTGTACCACATTTCTTCATCAAAATCATCATGTCTCTCTTCTAGCCAATCCAACGCAAGCTGGTCATGGTTTCCTCTTATACAGATGCAGTTTTGTTTGCTCTTTAAATCAATCAAAAAGTCAATTACTTCAACAGGCTGACTCCAGCCATCGACATAATCGCCCAAAAAAATTAGAGTATCTTCAGTAGTAACTTTGGCTCTGTTTAAAACTTGCTCAAGGGCAAGTAATCCGCCGTGTATGTCACCTATAACAAATGTTCGCATTATTTAATTTTTCGAGTAGAAGAACAAAAATAAAAAGAATAATTGGTTTGAACTCATCGAATTCATATTCATTTAAATTTGATATGATTTATAACTATGTGCAAGGCTTTTTTATTGTTTTTCCTCTGTAAATTTGCAATATGTCTGAAACACCAACATATCGTAAAATTATTCATATTGATATGGATGCATTTTATGCGTCGGTAGAACAGATGGACAATCCAGAATTGAGAGGAAAACCTGTTGCTGTTGGCGGTTCAGAGAATCGGGGCGTGGTTTCGGCAGCAAGTTACGAAGCCAGAAAGTTTGGCGTTCGAAGTGCTCTCAGCGGAGTTTTAGCCAAAAAATACTGTCCTGAAATTATCTTCGTTCGGCCAAGATTTGACCGTTATAAAGAGATTTCATCCAAAATTCATAAAATTTTTCACGATTATACCGATTTGGTTGAGCCACTTTCGCTTGACGAAGCCTATTTGGATGTTACTCAGAATAAAAAAGGAAATCCAAGCGCAAGTCTTCTCGCGCAGGAAATTCGAGCAAGAATCTTGAATGAAGTAGGATTAACGGCTTCAGCTGGAATTTCAATTAACAAATTTGTGGCCAAAATTGCCAGCGATTATAATAAACCGAATGGACAGAAAACGGTAAATCCTGATGAAGTAGAATCTTTTTTAGAAGATCTTCCGATTCGTAAGTTTTATGGGGTTGGAAAAGTGACAACAGAGAAAATGTATCAGCTCGGAATTTTTACTGGAACCGATTTAAAGAGTAAGTCCCTGGAGTTTTTGGAGAAACATTTCGGAAAATCGGGAGCCTTTTATTATAGCGTTGTGCGAGGAATCCATAATAGCGAAGTGAAATCTTCTCGAATTGCAAAATCGGTGGCGGCAGAACATACTTTTGATGTGAATTTGTCATCAGAAATTTTTATGATGGAACAATTGGAGCGTATTGCAACTTCGTTAGAAAAACGGCTCCAAAGGCATAATATCTCTGGAAAAACAATTACACTGAAGATTAAATACAGCGATTTTTCGCAACAGACAAGAAGTAAAACACTGCCTTATTTTATTTCAGATAAAAGTTTGATTATGGAAAATGTGGAGGAATTATTGTATCAGGAAAAAATGAAAGATTCGGTTAGATTGCTCGGAATTTCATTGAGTAATTTGAATACCGAAGTGAAGAAGGCAGTTGTCGTGCAGTTAAAATTTACGTTTTGATAACAATTTTTAAAAATTCAAAATAAGATAGGGGTTATGAATAGCAAGATTTTTCTGCTATCTTTGAGTAAAAAAGATTTAAATATCGGATTGTTGGTATGAAAAATAAAAATTCGGATGATTTACAGCAACGAAATTCAGTTCCAATTCTGGCTTGGGATTTTCATTATGAATATCTAAATGAGCTAAAAGCCTTAAATTCAGATTTAAAAAGAGTAAGCAAAATCTCAGATGAATTTACTTGGGATGAAAAAAAGCTTAACATTCAGGAAAGAATTAAAAACGAAGTAGTTGTAGTAACCGACTTAGATTTGAAAATAGTTTTCGCGTCAAGCGGAATAAAAAAAATGACGGGCTATAAAGAGGAAGAAATCTTAGGAAAAACTCCTAAAATGTTTCAAGGGCCAGCAACTTCACAAAAGGATTTAAAAGAAATTAGAGAAGCAGTAAAAATGAAGATTCCTTTTGAAAAAACACTCGAAAATTATAGAAAAAACGGAAATACATACAAATGTAAAATTGATGCCTCTCCCGTTTATAACCTCAAAGGAGAAATATCACATTTTATAGCTTTCGAAAAACAAGATATGAGCGCGTAAAGATTGGCCACTAAGGCACAAAGACGCAAAGATTTTTTTTAAGATATTTTATATAAAAGCAAAAACCGCCTTTTGGGCGGTTTTTGCTTTTATATAAACTTTGTGTCTTTGCGTCTTTGTGGCAAATACCTTAAAGATTGGCAAAGAAATCATTTCCTTTGTCGTCTGTGATAATGAAAGCAGGGAAATCTTTAACGGTGATTTTACGAACCGCTTCCATGCCTAATTCTTCAAAATCAACAACTTCTACTTTTAGAATGTTGTCTTGCGCTAGGATTGCAGCAGGACCTCCGATAGAACCTAAGTAGAATCCGCCGTATTTGTTGCAGGCATCAGTAACTTGTTTGGTACGGTTTCCTTTTGCAAGCATAATCATACTTCCGCCATTTTTCTGGAATTCATCTACATAAACATCCATACGTCCAGCAGTTGTAGGTCCAAAACTTCCAGAAGCCATTCCGTCTGGAGTTTTTGCAGGACCAGCGTAATAAACAGGGTGATTTTTGAAATACTCTGGCATTGGTTTTCCTGCATCTAACATTTCTTTAATTTTTGCGTGAGCAATATCTCTCGCAACAATTACAGTTCCGTTTAGTTTTAGACGCGTTTTAACTGGATATTTAGAAAGTTGAGCCAACATGTCTGCCATTGGCTGATTCAAATCAATTTCTACTGGAGCCTCTAAATGTGGCGCTGTTTCTGGTAAAAATTGTTTAGGATTTACCTCTAATTGCTCAACAAAGATTCCGTCTTTTGTAATTTTTCCTTTAATGTTTCTATCTGCAGAGCAAGAAACTCCTAATCCAACTGGACAAGAAGCCGCGTGACGAGGCAGACGGATTACACGAACGTCGTGCGTAAAATATTTTCCTCCAAACTGAGCTCCAATCGCACTTTCCTGACAGATTTTCTGAACTCTTTCTTCCCATTCGTGATCACGAAATGCTTGACCAGCCATGTTTCCAGTTGTTGGAAGATTATCATAATATCCAGCAGAAGCTTTTTTGACAGCGCTTAAGTTTGCTTCAGCAGAAGTTCCACCAATTACCAAAGCTAAGTGGTACGGAGGACAAGCAGAAGTTCCTAAATCTTTAATTTTTGTTCTAATGAATTCATCCAGAGATTTTTCATTCAACAAAGATTTAGTTTGCTGATATAAGTAAGTTTTATTAGCAGAACCACCACCTTTTGCCATGAACAAAAAGTCGTAAGAAGTTCCTTTTTTAGCATAAATATCAATTTGCGCCGGAAGATTTGATCCTGAATTTTTCTCTTCAAACATCGAAATCGGAACAATCTGCGAATAACGTAAGTTTCTTTTTTGATAAGTATTAAAAATTCCGCGGCTCAACCATTCTGCATCGTCAGCACCAGTAAAAATGCTTTCGCCTTTTTTAGCCATTACAATTGCAGTTCCTGTATCCTGGCAGCTTGGTAACTGACCTTCAGCAGCAACAGATGCATTTTGAAGTAAATTGTAAGCTACAAAACGATCATTGTCTGTCGCTTCTGGATCATCTAGAATTTTTCTTAGTTTTTGCAAATGCGTCGTTCTCAACATAAACGAAACATCTGTCAAAGCTTCTTCAGCCAATAATTCTAAACCCTTTGGGTCAACCGTTAAAACTTCACGTTCTCCAAACTGCTCCACTTTTACAAAATCTGAGGTGATTTTGCGGTACTGCGTATCATCCTTTAAGATCGGATAAGGATCCTGGTATATAAAATCAATCATTACTTTGTTTTTTACAAAGTTAGAAATTATTTATTTTAGAAAGATTTTGAATAAGGGTCTTCTGATGCTTTTATTCTATCGTATTGAATTGGTCAAACGTCATCTTTTTTTCGAAATAAGGTTTATCCTTTGCAGAAAGAAGCATTTTTTTCCATTTATTGTCTTTTAATTCGAAAGCAATAGAATCTGAATACGTTAGAATTCCCATGTCTTGGTTTTCATTTTCATCATCTGGAACAAATGCAACAGTTTTGCAATAAAAAGATTTTGGTTCAGAATTCTTTTCTGGATTAATGATTTCCAGCCAATTACCCCAACCGCTGTCGGACAGCGTATTCCATTGATGCACTAATTGCAGGCTGTTATTTTTTAGATAATATAAATAATTTTCATGTGAATATCCGCATGCTGGATACCCAACAGAAATTTGTAAAAAAGGAGAATTTTTGAAATTTTCAGAAGCTAGTCCATAAGATGCCGTCCATTCAGAACCTTTTTCAAAACCTTTAATTGCAATCTTTGAAGAAGCCGTTTTAGCTTTGTTTTGATAAAAGTCTAATCGGTATTTTACAGAAACGATGCTGTCTTTATCTGCCTGCTGCTCTACCAAATGAGCCAGAATATAATCTGTTGGAGATTCTGTTCCGTCCATATAAATGGCTACCGTATCAGTTTTAATGATTTTTTCATCATTTGTAACTGGCAATGTCTCGTGGTTTTCCAGTATTTCTGCAATTGGCGGTGCAGCGTCTGTAGGTTTTGTTTTTTGACATCCGATTAAGAGCAATACGAAGAAGAGGGGGGCTATTTTCATAATGTTTATGTTAGATTTTCAAATATATATTTTTCATCGTAATCAACCTTAAATTTATTTAGAAAATTCAGATATTCATCATTAAAACTTTGCTTTTTATGATGCTCTTTTTGATTTTGAATGTATTTGTAAACAGAATCTATTTGAGATTGACTATAAGAGAAAACACCGTAACCAACCTGCCACGAAAATTGAGATTTCGTTAGTTTATTGTCATTGATATATTTTGAAGATTTTGCTTTGACATTTTTCATGAGATCAGATATGGTAATTGTTGGTTTTATTGCTAGCAAACAATGTACATGATCTTCAACGCCATTTACAATAATGTTTTTACACCCATTTTCATTGATTAAATTGCCAATTACACCGAGTAATTCTGATCTCCAGCTTTCTTCAATTAAAGCATTTCTATATTTAACTGCAAAAACTACTTGAATGTAGACTTGATGATAGGTATTTGCCATATTTTTTTTCTGGCAAAAATAAATGCAATAAATATTTTTTTGTAATATTTAACTTTCTTTTTTTAAATATGATGTTTGATAATTATCCACGGATTAAAATCCGTGGCTACAATATGGTACGTTCCTATGGAACTCTTGAATTGTTGCCTTTAAGATCAACGGATTAAAATCCGTTGCTACAATATTAAACGTTCCTAAGGAACTTTCAAAATCTGTTACATGAAGAAAGAGCCATCGGCTCGAACAATTTTGTAGCCCCGGATTTTAATCCGGGGAATCGTTCCAAAAAATCTTGTAATTTGGATTTTAATTCGCGGATGAAAACGCGTTATTAAATGCAGAATTTAATTGTGACGGAATTAGATTAAAAAAACCAAGTAGCCACAAAAATCGCTGTAATAACACAGATCAAATCTACCAAAAGCATTGTGCCTAACGCATAGCGTGTGTTTTTAATATTTACAGAACCAAAATAAACCGCAATTACATAAAAAGTGCTTTCGGCGCTACATTGAAAAATACTACTCAATCTAGCAGTTAAAGAATCGGCTCCAAAAGTATTCATTGAATCGATTAGAAATCCTCTTGAACCCGCCGAACTAAATGGACGCAGCATCGCAACAGGAAGCGCATTGGTAATGTCTTTACTTACGCCTAAATTTGAAAAGATAAACCCGATGGCGTCGCTGATAATTTCGAATAAACCGCTATTTCTGAATAATGAAATAGCAACCAACATTCCTAAAACATAAGGAAAAATAGTAACTCCGGTTTTAACTCCGTTATTAGCGCCGACAACAAAAGTGTCAAAAACAGTTGTTTCTGCCTCTTTGAATTTTTTCTCGTGTCGGAATGAGAAAATCAACGTAAATGCAATAATGGCAATTAAGATTAATCCAGAAAGGTTAGAAGTAAAGTAATTTTTTCCGATTAAATCCAAATGATTTACATACATCAACAGACTTACGATAGCCGCAATTAAAACCATTAAACCAATAAGCAACGAAGCACTTTTGAAATTGATCTTTTGTTTGATTCCAACAATCAAAAATGCCGCGATAGTTCCGATAAACGAAGTAATGATACAAGGTAGCATCACATCGGCCGGATTACTTGCGTTTGCCGCCGCGCGATAACCAATAATAGAAGTCGCAATTAAAGTCAATCCAGAAGCGTGAAGACACATAAACATAATTTGTGCATCGCTCGCTTTGTCTTTTTCGGGGTTTATTTCCTGTAAACTTTCCATGGCTTTCAGTCCAAATGGAGTTGCAGCCGAATCCAATCCCAAGAAATTGGCAGCAAAGTTCAAGGTCATGTAAGATATTGAAGGGTGATTTTTAGGAATACTTGGAAACACTTTCACAAATACTGGACTTAAACCTTTTGCTAGTTTTCCTGAAGCCCCAGAAACAATTAAAAGTTCCATTAATCCGCAGAAAAAGGCTAAATAGGCAATAAGAGGCAGAATTAAATCGACCAATGTGCTTTTACAAGTTGGCAATAAACCGTCAGATTTTTGAAGTCCGCTATAGATTTTTACCGTTTTGTTTTTGTAAACGTAAGTTGTGTCGGCATTTAGCGTGTCACGATTGATAATCATGGTCTGATCTGGCGCTTTTTTGATACTATCTTTTAAGAAAGCAGGAAGTTCTTCCACGTATTTTTCAGAAACTAAAATAGGATCGTCTTTCTTTCCATTTAAAATAGAATCAATAGTATACGTATTAGCAGTAAACAAACTGACTACAATAAAAACAATCGAAGAAATGAAAATCGCTAACCAAAATCTGCTTAATACCATAATTGTAATTTTTTGTAAATGTAATTATTTAGCAATAATAAGCATAAAGATTCTGTTTCAGAAGAATATTTTGATGCTTAGGATTTGAAATAATTTATTTCAAATGTAGAAAATTGATGTCGCCCCTCTGGGGCTTATGTTGTATAAATCGATAACTAGCTATAAATATGTCGCTCTTCCAGAGCTATCTATTCTTTGATACTAAGCTCTGGAAGAGCGATATATTTATAGAAAAAGTCACAGAAGAAAAAGCTCCAGCGGAGCGGCACAATTAGCCATCACTTTTCAAAAAAAACTATTCAATAACAGTTTTGGTTTCCAAATACGTTTCAAAATATTTAATTCCTTCCAAAATAACCTGTTTTTTATCCATTTCTATTTCATTGAAAAACTCCGTTTCTATTTTGACGTAATCTTTTTTAATGGTTCTTTTCCAAATGCCAATTACCTTTCCGTTTTCTAAAATAATAGGTTTGAAAATTCCATTATTAGTAAAAACTTTCGATTGATGTTCTGTATTAAATGAAGCTTCTCGACTTTTATACGAAATTAATATCTCATCAAAAGAGGGAAGGAAATGTACGCTTTCGCGAAAGTTGTCTTCGTCTGAAAATCCTTTTTTAAACCAAAACTGCTGATTATCAATAGTGATTTGGTTTAGTTGCAACTCTATTGCGTTAACTGCTTTTTGGCAAATTGTAGGCGGAAAACCTGACCACCACGAAAAATCAAGTACTGTTGCTGGACCGTGACTTTCAAAATAGCGTTGAGCGAGTTTTACTAAGGCTTCTTCTTTATTCAATTTAATTTTTGGTTTCGGAACTCTTTCTTCGAGCAAAGCATACGTGATTTGTTTGCCTTTCATTTTGCCATTGCAGACCAAACCGTCCAGTTCGGCATTCATCATTACAATTACAGGAGATAAATCGCCGGCTTTTTTTTGAATATTAAGTTCCTGCATGATTTCCTCTCGGGTTAAATGATTATTGCCCGCCAGAAGTTTTTCTATTGCTGAATTAACCTGACCGAATTTCTTTTCGTCAAAGCCATGTTGTTTGGCCATTGTAGTAAAGAGACGTTTTACTTGTGGCGCTGAAAGTTCTAGCATCCAATAAATGTCATCTGGAGAAACAAAATGCCAAGTCGGACGCAGAATATGGGTTCGAATAATTTTAGCAGAATCTATAGCTTCTTGAATCTCTTTTTCTGAGGAATCACAACGCGAACCAATTGCCCATTTCGCCATGGCATAGTCCTGCGCCTGCATAGCACCAAAATGCTTTACAATTTCCTGTGGCAAACAAGAACTTGTTTTATAAAGTTTCTGTGAAACCATTCTATAATGCGAAATTTCTGAATGCGTCATTTTTTTTTAAACCATATAAGTTATATAAGTCAATTTAAGCAATTAATCACAAATTAGGAGCTTTGATCCTCTGAAGCTTTGAAACTTTTCCCTAAAAAAACTTAGCATCTCAGAACCTTTGAACCTTTGCCCCTCAAAAAAACCTATACATGAATAATTTCTTCCTCAATCAATAAATCTTCCCGGCGTAAGCGTAAGAAAATTTGAGCCACAGCAATCGTATCTTTTTCGCAATATGTAATAATTCGGTCGATATCTTTTTCGACATAATAAACGTGTGCAACCTGACTTCCGTCGATATCGCCTTTTGGCGATGGCACGCCTAAAATCTTGGTGAGCAGTTTTAAAGAAGTATAATGCTTGTAATCTCCAAACTTCCATAATTCTAAAGTATCCAAATGCGGAATTTCCCAAGGTTTTTTACCGAATAAATTCAGTTTGTCTGGAATTGGCAATTGATTGATAATCATTCTACGGGCAATAAACGGTATATCAAATTCTTTCGAATTATGTCCGCATAGCAAATGCTGTGGCTGATTGAAATGATTATTAACCAAATTACTGAAATCTTTCAAGATTTTCTTTTCTTCACCAAAAAACGAAGTCACTCTAAAGTTTCTAACATCTCCTTTGATCGTAAAAAAGCCGACCGAAATGCAGATTATCTTTCCAAATTCGGCCCAAATTCCGGCGCGTTCGTAAAATTCTTCTGGAGAAAACTCGTCTTTACGCTGATATTGCGTTTTTAAATCCCAAAGCGATTGCATTTCCGCGTCAAGCGAATTGAAATTTTCTTCTTCGGGAACGGTTTCTATATCAAGAAATAAAATGTTATTGAGGTTTACTTTTTCAATCATATATTACTGTGGTTTTTGCCACGACCCGAGCGATAGCGAACAGGCGAAGCAATTCACGAATTTCCGCGAATTCTATTTTTATGAATTTAAAGCATTCACACAAAACAAAAGAATTATCTTACTTTTGGTTTGCTCAGAAAGAATTTAAAATTAGTGTAAATTACTGAAATTTGTGGCGAAAAACTAAAATAAACTTTGTTGCAGTGAAGGGCTTTCGTGTTCTAAAAGCCATTTTTTGCGCGACAATCCGCCAGCGTAACCCGTTAATGATCCGTTTGTGCCAATAACTCGATGGCAAGGAACCACAATCCAAAGCGGATTTTTACCATTTGCCGATGCTACGGCACGAATGGCTTTTACGTCGCCCAGTTTTTTGGTCTGATCCATATAACTTACTGTTTTTCCGAATGGAATTTCTAATAGCGATTTCCAGACTTTCTGCTGAAATTCAGTTCCCTGCGGATTCAGTTTGAGATCAAAATCGGTTCTTTTGCCTTCAAAATATTCATTTAATTGAAAAACAGTATCTTGTAAAACTTCAGGAATAGTTTCTGAAATTTCATTCGTGCCAACGTCAGAAACGGAAATTACAGCAATACCATTTTCATCTCCAACAATTTTGGTGATTCCTAAAGGCGAGTTGATGTACGCTGTTTCCATAAATTTTGGGTTTTAAACCATATAAGTTATATAAGCAAATTTAAGTTTTTCTAAACTCTTTTGATGAACTTATATGACTTATATGTTTTAATATTGATCAGTCGTAAATTGATAATTTAAAATGGTTTCAATTTTTTCACTTGAAATAACTTTTTTAATGTTTGATTTTTGAGAACTGAATTTTGGTTCTGGAAAATTCATTATAATCGCCTTTTGGGAATAATACTCCTCTCTTGTTGGATGAAAAGGCGCTACGGCATTAAAAATCTCATTCCATTTGGATTGATTTATAATTTCTTCTATGATTCTGATGCAGTCATTTTGATGAATCAAATTTATTGGGGCATCTGGATTTTCGAGGTTTTCTTTACCGGCGAGAAATTTTACAGGATGACGATCTTCGCCAATTAATCCTCCGAAACGAAGAATTGTAGTTTCAAAGTTTTGGTTTTGCTGAAGAAGCTTTTCAGCTAAAAGCAATTGTTTTCCGCTTTCTGTCTCTGGATTCGGAATGGTTTCTTCCGTAATTAAACAGTTATCATCGCCATAAACCGAAGTTGAACTTACAAAAAGCACTTTCTTAACAGCTGATTTTTCTATAAAAGGAATTAGATTTTGGATCTTTTCTACAAAAGCCTTTTTCTCAGTATTAGGATCGACCGCTCTCAATTTTGGCGGAATGTCGATAATTAGAATTTCGCTTTCCGCTAAAAAAGTGTTGATGTTTTCAGAAATGGAATCACTTTCAAATGCTCCTTCTCCCGAAGTTTCGGGATCGTTCAGGATAACAATAAACGGATTTATTCCAGCGTTTTTTAAGATTGAAAGTTTGTTTTCTGAAGTGGTTGATCCGTTTATTGAATGTCCTTTTTCGATTAGTTTTTTCGCTAAAGGCAATCCAAGCCAGCCACAACCTAATATGCTTATTTGTTTCATTTTTTTGTTTTGAGGTGCAAAGATACAAAGGTGCAGAGGTTCAAAGTCTTTTTTATCGAGAGCTTGAAACAAAATCCTTTTTAATCTCTTTAATCTATGGCAAAAAAAAAGCTTTGTGTCTTAGCGACTTTGTGAGATTTATTTTTCACAAAGTTAAAATAAATTGCACCTTGTAGTTTCTTTTTATGCCCTAATTGAGGAATCTAGTGGTGGAAATTTGATGGTTATGCAACTGAAGGAACAAAGGGAAAGACAGAAGGTTTAAAATTTGAATGCGCTTGTTAAATTGAAAAAGGCAAACTTATATTTAAGTTTGCCTTTATTTTAGAATTTAAAACGATTGTAGAAGCCTTAATTACCAGTGTTTATTCTAGTTTAATGTTGTTTTTCTCTGCAATTTTTTTAAATAAATCTTCTTTATTTTCCGATTTCATTTTCTGATAAAGAGCGCCGATGAGTTTTTCAGAATCTTTTGCATAATCTGAATTTTCATTGGTGTAAATAATATGTGCTATAAAAAGATTGTCCAATGCTTTTTCATCGTCTTTCAGCATGAAATAGTTTTTTCCAGCACCAAAATAGCCTTCAGCATTATCTGGATGAAATTGAATTAGCTTTTCGTAATAGCTTATTGCGGTTTTATAATCAGATTTAAAAGTATAAACAACGCCAATATTCATTAAAGCAAAATTGCCTTCAGGATAAATTTCCAGTGATTTGTTGTAATATTTAATGGCATTATCGTAATCGTTTAACTGTCTGTACGAAACTGCCATGTCATCAAGGGCGAGAACAAAATTTGGATCTTCTTTTAAAGCTAGCTGAAAACTTTCAATAGCCATTTTATAGTTGTTCTGGCGCATAAAATCTTTGGCAATGACATAAGAATTCTGTGCGTTTTTGTTTTTTGATTCGCTATAGAAAACATTGTCTTTGTTTTCAATTAATTCTGGAATCAAGTTTGGACATTTTTTGGCAATCACACCTTGAACTCTCAGAACCATACCTTGAATGCCTTCAACAGTATTCATCGATTCTCTAACTTTTGGATCTTTATCCGTTAAAATCAGCTCACCCATTGGCTGAGTTAAACAGTCTCTGAAAACATCTTCGGTAATTTTTGAATTCTTTTCTAAACATTCACATGCTTTTGCAGCTATTTTTTCTTCAACCGTTTGTGCATTAAGTGCCAAAAAGTTGCTAAAAGTCAAAAACAACAAGAAGTTTTTTTTCATTTTAAATCATTTAAAGGTTAGAAAGATCTATTCTGGAAGGGGTGCAGGTTTTACGCTGTCTTTGGCAACAGCCAAACTATCTTTTACCACAACTGGCTCAAGCGGTTTTATTGGCGGCGTATATCTCTTAATTTTCTGCTGTATTAAAATGGCATCATTTAAAACAAAAGGTGTCGGCATCATCCAATTGCTTCTTGGTTTGACGTTTAATAACGGATTTGTCATTAAATCGAATGAACTTTCGATTAAATCCATATCAAAAATAGACGATTTGTTGATGTAAAATTCCATTTCAAGCGGTTCATTTCCTACCACATAGTAACATAAAATTTTGCTGTCATCTCTTTGCAGGCGATTTCCTTTTTCGCCAGAAGTTGCCACTCCGTTTGCTTTAAAGTTAAAAAATGCCATTTTTGGATTAGCATAGATGTCGTAACGGTTTACTTTTCTGTTTGGCGTGATTTTAATTTTCAAATATCTATTGTTCCCAATTACGCTGTCTCTTAAAAACTGAATTGTTGGTTTTGGCACATCAACAACCGGAGCTATAGCGCTGTAAGTAAATGTTGTGTTGTATTTGCTTGCCAATGGCAAAGTGTTTAAACCAACCGCTTTTTGATTGCTTTCTCCCAAATACGATTTGGTCCATTCATCCAAATTAGTGTCATAAGTTGCCCAAACAGCAGAATTGTTGTCGGCATTATAAACATATAATAAACTATTAGATTTGGCTTTTCCGTATTCGTAACCAGAATGATATCCTGCGTAAATGAAAAACGAAATAGAAGCAAGGAAGAAAACGATGATCCAAGCCCCTTTTTTTGCAAAGGCTCCAAATATTGGCAATAGCAATCCGAATAATAAAACAGTTAGAATAGCGCTTCCAAAAAGTATTTTAAGTCCTAATCCGATTGGGAACATCACGATAAATGGTGCGACAATTGCTAGAGCAGGAATGCTGAAAAGTAAATTCATTCCTAAACTGTAATGCTGTGTGAAGACAAAAATTCCAAATAATAAAATTCCGAAATAAACAGGAATAATTAAGAAACCAGCTCCTGTTAAGCTGTTGGCTAAAAATGCGTTTATGATAATCCAAAGCAATAAAGGAGCAACAAAATGGTTCATTGTAATTTTAGCTTCAGAAAAATGATGATAGAACGCAAAACAAATAGCAATGCTCAGTGTAACAAATGCGCCAATATACGCATGTCCATTATAAGTAAATCCGTTTAAAAGATCAGAATACTGCGGATAAATTTCTAGAATAAGTTTCCATCCTAAAAAGGTTACCAATCCTGCAATTATTATTGATCCTAAAAGAGGAATAAAACCTTTGAAAATTTCTGTGAAAGTGATGATTCTTTTTACTTTTCCAACAAAAATGAAGATGAATAATAAACCGAAAGCAATTAGTGTCATTGGCATTACCCAAGTAAACGGATAACTGATGAATGAAAAAGGAGCGCTGAAGTAAACATCGTCTTCTGTAGACTCGGTTTGGTTTAAATCAATGTTGGAGAAGTATTTCATCAAAGGCATAATATAAGTGCCCTGATGTGCTAATGTGGTTTTGTTTAAATGCTGAATGTCGTCCTGCTGTGTGTGATAGTTAAAATGACCATCGATAAAAGCGAAATTGAATCCCTGAATATTGGCTTGTTCTCTAAAAACCGTCAAATCGGTATCATTAGGAAGCATTTTGTAGATGCTGTACATCAAGGAATTGGAAACTGGATGAGAAGGTTTTGATTTTGTAAATTCCTTAACCAAGGCTTGGTTTCCTTTATTAGTTTCCATCAGCATGTAGCTTGGTCCAGAAGTTCCTCTTGCTTCAAAGTTTAAAACCAAACCAACGTCTTTTGCCCAAGGATGTTGATTGACGAATAAAGCAGCGCCGTTTAATCCTAATTCTTCTGCATCAGAAAATAAGATAATAATATCATTTTTTTGAGGATGTTTGGAATATAAAAAGGCACGAACGCCTTCTAAAATTGTAGCAATGCCCGAAGCATCGTCGCTTGCACCTTTTGAGAAAGAATGTGGTGCACTGTCATAATGAGAAAGAAGTAAAAGTGCTTTTGTATTATTGGTTCCTTTAATTCGGGCTAAAATATTCTTTGACTTTACTAAAAGACCTTTATCATTTAGAGTAAAACCTTCCTGAACACTCGTTTCTAAACCAATTCTGTTTAATTCTAGTTTTAAATAATTGGCCACAAGCTCATGATTGGTCGATCCGACGTAGTGCGGTTTCTGCGCAATTATTTCAACTTGATGAAAGGCTCTGTCGGTTGAGAATTCAGCAAGCGCTTCGTCGTCTTTAGAGATTCCTTGCGGCATCATCGTGGCGTATATAATGCCAAGTAAAAATAAAACGCAGGTTATGGCTAGAATTGAGGTTTGGTTTTTTCTCATGGTAAAAATGCTAACTATATTTCTTTTTTAACAAGCATAAAATAATCATTGTCCAAGGAACGATAGCCTTGATCATACAAGAAATAATATGTATTTCCTGTCTTGGTTTGCAAAATGTTTGTAAAGAATTCAAAATCAAAGCCTTTTGTTAAGAGTTTGTCTCTAGAAGCTTTCGATTTTCCTTCTACATTTAGCTCTGCCAAAATACGGTAATTTTTGCGTAACTTGTTGTTTATATTTCGCATGAAATTCGTACTATCTTTATTTATTTTGTTATTATAGGCATTTCGACAACCGTCTGAGCAAAATTTTTTGTCTTCACGTCCGGAAATTTTAGCTGAGCATTCGAGGCATGTTTTCATTTCACAATTTTTTAATTTGCCGAAAAGTAAGAATTTTAACGCTGTTTTTTTATAATTGCCTGATTAATTTCGTATACAAATAATTCTACTTTCTCTATATTGCAATTTGTTAGCACAATATCTTTAAAGCCATTTTCCATATTAATTCTTAGTTCGTTCGATCTGGCAGGAACATTAAATCCAAATGTGACTTCAATAATTTTGTTAAAATAAGATAAATTTCTTAATAGCTCAACACTTTCTAGAGATTCAATTTCAAATGTTCCGTTATCTTTGATAAAATCAGTATTGTTAATTACAAGATATTCATCAGTAATATCAATTTCAAACAATGGATTTTTTCTAATTACGAACATTTGAAGGCGTTAATTTTTAGTGCTAATCTTCTTAACCTCATAAAGATCGGCTCTACGGTCTTTTAGCGTTTTTACACTTCCATGTTCGTGTAGTTCTTTCAATAAATTCAAATCGACATCTACAATTAACGTCATTTCTGTGTTCGGAGTTGCTTCGGCTTTGATTCCGTTGCTTGGAAAAGCAAAATCAGATGGCGTAAATACAGAAGATTGCGCATATTGAATATCCATATTGTTTACTTTCGGAAGATTTCCAACGCAACCTGCTATGGCTACATAACATTCATTTTCGATCGCGCGCGCCTGCGAACAATGTTTTACACGTGTATATCCGTTTTGCGTATCAGTTAAAAACGGAACAAATAAAATATTCATTCCTTCATCTGCCAAAAGTCTAGAAAGTTCAGGAAATTCAACATCATAACAGATTAAAATTCCGATTTTACCGCAATCCGTATCAAAAGTTTTAAATTCAGATCCGCCTTTCATTCCCCAGTGAATTACCTCGTTTGGCGTAATATGAATTTTGGTATACATTTCTGAAGTTCCGTCTCTTTTGCATAAAAAACCAACATTATACAAATTTCCGCCTTCAAGATAGGGCATACTTCCAGTAATAATATTGATGTTATAAGAAATGGCAAATTCCTGGAAGCGCTTTCTAATTGGGTCAGAATGTCTTGCCAGTTCACGGATAGCTTCTGCTTCAGATAAATGATTGTAATCGGCCATTAACGGTGCGATAAACAATTCGGGAAATAAGGCAAAATCAGATCCATAGCCAGAAACGGCATCAATGAAAAATTCTGCCTGTTCAAATAAAGCTTCTACATTGTTTAACGGACGCATCTGCCACTGGATTAATCCTAATCGAATGATATTTTTCTTAAGATTAATCAGTTTCGGACTATCTTCGTAATAGATATTATTCCACTCTAATAGAACGGCAAATTCTTTTGATTCTTCATCGCCTTCCAAATAGTTTTTAATAATTCTTAAAACATGAAAATCATTGCTTAACTGAAAAGAAAGAACAGGATCGTACAATTCTTTAGTTCTAACTTTTTCAATATAAACTTTGGGCGTCATTTTTTTTGCATGTTCTCTGTAACTCGGGATTCTTCCTGCAAAAACAATCGCTTTTAGATTCAGCTGTTCGCAAAGTTCTTTTCTCGCATCGTACAATCGTCGGCCTAAACGAAGACCTCGATAATTTGGATGAATAAAAACATCTATTCCGTATAAAATTTCAGCATTTGGATTATGGGTAGAAAAGGTATAATCGCCACTAATTTGCTGATAATTATGCCTTTTTTCTACTAATTTTTCGTCAACAATAAGAGACAATGCAGAACCGACCACTTTTCCATCTACTAAAATCACAAGTTGTCCTTCCGGAAAAATAGAAAGCAATCTTTCTATATCGTCAGAACCCCAATAAGAATCGGCCATTTCAGGATACGATTCAATCATTGATTTTTTTAGTTGTTTATAGTCTTCAATTTCAAGATTTCGTAATTCGACTTTATTAATTTTTGCCTGCATATGGTAAGGTTTATCTCAAATATACAAAAAACAATTTCCAATTACAAACGCTTACAAATAGTTACAGTCGACAATAAATAGTTAATAACCGACTGTCGTTACTGGAGTTTTCATCTTTGCAGTGTTGAATTAGAGACATAGTTCAATTTAATAATAACAGTAAAATAATATAAGCCATGAATGCACTGAGAAACAAAGTACAATTAATTGGGAATGTAGGTAACGATCCTGAAATCAAAAATTTTGATAATGGTAAAAAAAATGCGCAATTGACTATTGCAACACACGAAAGATATACAAATGATAAAGGAGAAAAAGTAGAACAAACCGAATGGCATCGCGTAATTGCCTGGGGAAAAACTGCCGAACTTATTGAAAAATATGTTGTAAAAGGCAAGGAAATCGCTGTTGAAGGAAAATTAACTCATCGATCTTATGACGACAAAAACGGCGAAAAAAGATATGTAACAGAAGTAGTAGTAAATGAGATTTTACTGCTAAGTAAATAATCTTTTGCAAGCCTAACAGGTTTTAAACCTGTTAGGCTTATTAATTTTAAAGATTATAAGATAGATGCGCCGTTTGTATCTGTAGTAAGTACTTCGCTCATATAGTCAAAAAATGGACGCATATTTTTGAAAGCATCCAAAGCTAGTTCTAAAAATTGAGGACTCAAGACTTCTTTGTCTGTAAAACGCTTGATAACCAAATATTGTTTATAACGAAGCAAGTCAATGGCTGGATGGTCAATGTCGAAATCTTTTGGTTTTGTTTTGAGTTGTTCGCCTTGTAAAGTTCCAAAATTACTAACGAAAGATTTGGAGTTTAAAATTTTCTGAAATGTCTCGGGATCATTTGCAAATTCAGATCTTATTCTTTTTAAATCTGTAGCGTTTGGTCCCCAAAAGCCACCCGCAAAAAAACTGTTTCCTTTTTCGAGATGAAAGTAATAACCGCCACGTCTTGCTGCGGTCGCACGGGTGTAACTGCCGCCCCAAAATGTTTTAAAAGGCGTTTTATCTTTAGAAAAACGAATATCACGGTAGATTCGGTAAACGCTTTTTTTACCCGAAGCATTTTCTAAAACGTCGGTTTTGGAAAGTTCCTTGAGCAAAGCGTCGGCAAAATTTTCGATATGATTGAGTTCTATCAAATACTGTGGTTTATGCTCTTCAAACCAAGGTTTATTGTTGTTTTGTTTGAGCTCAACCAAAAAGTCAAGACTAGATTTGGGTATTGTAAAATCGTTTTTCATAATTGAATTTAAAAATCGAAAGTGAACTGCAATTTAAAACTAAAAAACCCACCAGAGAAATCTGATGGGTAATTCTATATGTTTTAAGCAGTCTTTTTGAATAAATCGAACATAGGACAGCGTGTGCAGCGTTTTTTCTCGCTCTTTTTGTATTTTTCACAGCAAGAAGATTTACGGTTTTCAATCTTCTTGATCTTATCAAGGATATCAGAATTCTTCTTTTTCTTTTTATCCTTTTTCTTGTCCTTGTCTTTTTCTTTCTTGCCCAATTTTCCTCTGTATTATAAAAACAGAGACAAATATAAACGAAAAAAGTTATTTGTAAATATTCTAAATAAACTTTAACTTTTTTATTTTGGATTAATAGCGATTGAACTTGTAACTGTTAACTGTTGAATATCACGATCAAACAAATAAAGTCCGCCTTTGTCATCACCAATTAAGTTGATTTTATCTAAAATAGATTTAGCTGTAGCTTCTTCTTCGATTTGTTCAGAAACATACCATTGTAAGAAATTGTGTGTAGCATAATCTCTGTCTTCAAAAGTAATATGCACCAGTTCGTTAATAGATTTCGAAACAAAAAGTTCATGATTATAAAGCTCTTCAAACATTTCTTTGAATGTAGTATAAGTAGTTTTAGGCGCTTTTAAATCTGTAACCTGAGCATGACCTCCGCGTTCGTTTACATATTTAACCAATTTAAGCATGTGTGCACGCTCTTCGTCTGACTGTGTGTACATAAATTGAGCAATTCCTTCCAATCCGTGTACTTCTGCCCAACAAGCCATAGCAAGGTAGGTTTGCGAAGATTCTGATTCGATACGGATTTGCTTATTTAAAGCCGATTCAATATTTTTTGATAGCATAATAGATGTCTTTTTTGTAAAATTAAGAAAAATTATTCATTTCATTTTTTTCAAAGCCTAGAAAACATAAGTGATTTGATTTCTTTTCAATAATTAATTGCGGTGTACTACTGCCAAAAAAAGTGTTTTGAGAAGTGAGGCACTATCATTACAAAATAAAAAGTCCTTAAGATAATTTATCTTAAGGACTTCGGTTTATAATTAAAAAAAGGAATTATTTAACAATAAACGTAACTCTTCTAGCTAATCTTCTAGCTTCTTCAGAATCTTTTTGAATTGTAGTATCTGCGCCATTAGCAATAACATTTAAACGAGAAGAAGCAATTCCGGCTTTTTCAAAAATAGTTTTAACGTTTGTTGCTCTAATATTAGATAGTTTTTCATTGTATTCTGCTTTTCCAACTTGGTCAGCATAACCAACAAGATCAAGATTAGCAGAAGGATTTCTTCTTAAGTAGTTTAAAACAACATCAATTGCTGCAGTTGAGTTATCGATTGGAGTTGTTTTATTAAAGTCAAAATACACACTGTAATATTTATCATTGATCATTCTTTTGATCAATTCATCATTAGTAAGCTGTGGATTGTTAACTTGTTTCTCAATAACTAACTCTTTTGGTGCAGGTATGTTCTTGATTTGAGCTTCAAGATCTGCTACCTTATTTTCTAAACCAGAAATATCTGCATTACCGTTGTTTTCTGTTACGATCCAGTCAGCATGTTTTTCGTTTTTACCTAAGTAAATGTTTAAACCAACAGTTCCGTTAAAAACTATTCCAGAAAAACCTCTGTTTCCTGGACGGTATGCGCCATCAAATGTACGATCTTGCGATGCATTCAAAATAGTAGAGAAATCTCCAGTAAGTGCTACTCTGTTTGATAATTTGATCTGTCCTGTTACTCCAGCAATGAAGTTACCAATTTCATCTGCTCCTTTGTAATTATCGTTTCTTAATTGAGCATAACCAAAACCTGCGTGTCCTAATAAACCTAAAGTATTAGTCCAAGTTTCAAAATTCATGATGCGGCCTAAGTTGGCAACAGCTTGTAAATCTACTCTGTAGTATTTTGAATCAAAATCGATAGAACTTCCTTTTGAAGTAAAACTGTTGTATCCAAAATCAGCTTTCAAACCAAATTTATTGTTTAACATATAACGAACACCTAAGTCTCCAGTCCAAGGGCTTATTGTGTTAGTTGAATACCCATCACTAAATGGTCGCTGCGGTTTGTTAACTCCAGCACCTAAGTCTATAGACCATTTGTTAAAACTTTTACTGTTCTCTGTTTGCGCACGCACTCCTGTTAACGCCAGGGCAAATGCAAGAGTCATAACAACTTTTCTCATCATTTTTAAATTTAAATTTTTGCTCAAAACAACAAAAAATTGTAAGCAAAAACTTTCTTTAAAAGTTTAAAAAGTATCATAATAAGGTCACTTGATGAAATCTAAAAATAATGAGTAGAGAAAAGAAAGTAAAAAAGAGAAATACTGTTTTGTAAGTTGTTGAAAATGAGTTTTTAATTAAATCCGTCGGTAAACTTTCGCAGGACAAATTGTTTGGCAACAATATCGTAATAATTTAAAATAGTGTAGTTTTTTAGCTTAAGCGTATTATAAAGAACGGCTTCTTTATGAGTATCTAAAAAGTAGAAAATTTTATCACTAGCAAATGGTTCATGCGTTTCTTGAGTCAATTCTAGTTTTTTGGTCCATATACTTTCAAAAAATACGGAGTAGTTGCTCTCAATATTATAATAATTGTTTGAAGGAAAATCTCCAAACGGATCATTAAAAGCGTTTATGGATATTGTATTAAAACTGCTACCCGTTCCTCCAAAGGTGATGAAGAGATTTTTTTCGTTTTTATATACAGAAACTCCTCCATCAAGAGCAGATAATTCTTTTAAAAATTTAGCCGTATTCTTTAATTTTCGGGGTTCTCGATTCTCAATCTGCAGCAGCAAAGGCGAATTGCTGAAGCGGATAGTGTCTTTTTTGGAAACCGAAAATGTTTTTATCGATTGGCCAGATTCATAGTCTTTAATATCAAACAAAAGCTCGTCGGCATTAACATTGAGTTGATATAGTTTATTTTCATGATAATACGAATTAGACGTTTTTGGGTTTTTCTCTCCAATTGGTTTTATAAATGTTTTCTCTTTTATTTCCAAACTTTCTAAATCGATATCAAACAATTGTGTTTTTCTAAAACTGTGGTCTAAAGTTAAGATTAAACGATTAGGCAGGGTATAAATTTTACTTTTGGCCGTAACTTTATATAGCGGATTGTATTCGCCAGCATCCATTTTTTCAATTGGATTTTCATTCAAAATTTGAGTGAATGTTTTAGGCTGGGTTTTTCTGTCTATAAATTTGAAAGAACTGAAATCTAAAAACTTTTCTTGAGCCATTCCGTTTTTAAATATAAAAGCAGTCAATGCGTCTCTAGTTCTTTCCTGCATTAGCAGATAGAAATTATTGTCTTTTTGATAATGTGTCAAAATAGCCTTGTCGTCAAGCGGAATTTGAAATTTTAGTGCTCTAGAAGTTTTGTTTTCCAGATAATACTTAATCAGAATCATCGTTTTTTCTTCTTTCGAAAACCAGTACAAAGTAGGATTTCCATCTTCGCTAAAACTATATCCCATAAGAGATCTGTTCTCAGTATACTGACGGTTGGTGACAAATTTATCTCTTAAAAATAAAGCGCTGTTGTATTTTAGTATAGAGAGACTGTCTGCACTTGCGGCAAAAACAAATACGTCATGCGTAACGGTGTTTTCTGCAGTTACAATTTCAGACTGGTCTATTTTATTTTTTAAATCGATGGCATAAGAAGTTAGCACTGTTTGACTAAGCAAAGTGGCACTGGAGATTAAAAATAAAAAAAGAAAAACTCGTTTCATGTGTTTTTGGGCTGCAAAAAGTATTCCGATTATTTTATTGATTCATAAGCTCTTGAAAAAGATCTACAAACTGGCCAACGTGCATTCCGTCCATTAAGCCGTGATGTACGTAGACAGCCATTGACATGGTTCTTTTGCCTGTTTCTGAAACCATCATTTTTCCAAAAGAAATTTTAGGACAGCTGTCTGGATATGTAAAACTGCGTGCGTGGGTTATAGAACTAAAATTCAGCCACGGAATTGCAGAAAAATGAATCAGATTGTCGTCGTCAAAAGATCGGGTGAAAAGTCCGGTTGTGTTTTGAATGCGTTCGATTTCTATTAATGCAATTTTTTCAAATGTTTTAAAATCTGGATCATATTCAATTAAAGAAAAACCAAAAGTTCCGTCTTCACGGCCAATTGTTGCCGATGCGTCAACGCGGTCATTAATGAAAATCTGGTTTTCTGAAATTCGATATTTAAAATTTTCAATGGCATTTATGGCAACCAATGTTTTGTGTAAATAGAAAATGAAAAAAGAGGCATTTTTGCTTTTTGCGTTTTGATATGCTTTGGTACAATCAATTTCTACCGTAACACCAAAAAAAGGTTCTTCCATTTGTTTAAAATGGGCAAAATGTTCTTTTCTATTCCAGTTTTCTAAGTCTAAAAGTGTTTTCATTATAATAAATTCGGAACCACTTCTGCGATAGTTTCAAAAGAACTAAAGTGCTCGTGTTCTATAGTATGATTAATTTTTTCGTGTTCCCACGTTGTGTGAAACGGAATATGAACGGCATAACCGCCAATTCCTAAAACTGGGAGAACATCAGATTTTAATGAATTTCCGATCATTAAAAACTCATGCGCTTCAATGTCTAAACGGCCTAAAAGTTTTTGATAATCAATTTCCTGTTTGTCTGACATTACTTCGATATGATGAAAATAATGACCCAAACCAGAACGGTGCAATTTGCTGTGCTGGTCTTTTAAATCGCCTTTTGTTGCAACGACCAATTTATATTTTCCTTTTAAAGATTCGAGAGTTTCTTCGATTCCGTCTAGAAGTTCAATTGGTTTTTCGAGTAATTCTTTTCCGTATTGAATTATTTTTTCAATGACTTCAACTGGTATTGTATTGTTTGAAATGTTCATTGCCGCTTCGATCATTGAAAGAATGTAGCCTTTAATTCCGTAACCGTACAAAGGTAGATTGGCAATTTCAATTTTGAATAATTCCTGCGAAATGCCTTGGTGTGAAAGATAGTCTTCCATCAAAGCACAGAATTTATGTTCTGTTTCCTCAAAATAAGGTTCGTTTACAAACAAAGTGTCATCGGCATCAAATGCGATTACTTTTAAGTTTGGAATTTTAGTTTTATGTAACATAATGTTTTTTGTTTCAAGTTTGTTAGCCACGAATTCAGGAATTTATTGAGAGAATAATTTCTAGAATTGGAAGGCGAAGTAATTTCACAAATTTTATTGCTTCTAATATATCTGTTAAGATAAAAAAAATCTGCTCAATCTGCAGAATCTGCTGGAGATATTTTGCCACAGATTAAAAGATTAAAAGGATTTTTTAAATCTGCTGAAATCTATTCAAATCTGCGTGAAATTTTTGTTAGCCACAACCCGAGCGATAGCGAACAGACGAAGCAATTGCACAAATTTTCACAAATTTCTTTAATATGAATAAATCTGCTGAATCTGCATAATCTGCGAGAGATAAATATTTGCCACAAATTAAAAGGATTAAAAAGATTAATTTAAAAAAGTAAAATCTGTTTGATCTGCTTAAATCACTTGGAATCTGCGTGAAAATCAATTCTTATAAAAAAGCCTTTTAAAAGAAATCGTTTTATCGTAGAAAGTAATTCGAATTCCGAAAAGCAGAATAATTCCGCCGAAAACCATCTGTAAAGTTATTTTTTCTTCCAAAAATAGCCAAGCTAAAATAGCAGTAATTACAGCCTGACTTAACAGACTCAATGAAACTCTCGTGGCTCGCATGTGCTGCGTGGCATAACTGATAGAAAGCCAGGCACACAATTGGCAAATTACGGCTTGTAAAATTAAAACAAACCAGCCTGTATCTGTAAAACCTATAAAAGGCTCGCCCAAAGCATAACAAAGAATTCCTAAATAAATACTTGAAGCCATTAAACTGATGGTCATAAAGGATAAAACATCGACTTGTGATAAAACATTTTTACTGATTAAAAGATAAATCGAATAGAAGATTCCAGACAAAACCGCAAAAAGAAAAGCTTTATCAAAGTTTAAATCGACAAAAAATTCAAAACCAACTAAAGTAATCATTCCAAAAAGCGAAACCACAGTTCCGATCCAGAAGTTGGTTGCGGGCCTTACTTTCAAAAAGAAAAAAGAACCAATGCCAACCCAAACTGGCGATAAATTTGTAAGCAGCGACGCCTGTGTAGCGCTCGATTCCTGAATGGCGATATTCCAAACCGCAACATCCGACGAGAAAATAACACCGCAAAGTGCAGCCAAAACCAGAAATTTAGGTTTTGGCAATTTAAAATTCCCAGACAGAATAGTATAAGGCAAGAGTAAAGTAACCGCAAAAGCCATTCGGTAAAATGCCGAAATTAATCCCGGAGTTAAGCGTAATTTTACCAAGATTGGAAAAATAGAAATACAAAGTATTCCGGCAATTAGGGCTAATCTTGGTTTGGTAAGTTTCATGCGTATTTTATTTGAGGTATTTTTTTTCAAAGATAGTTTAGAAAACGAATATCATAAAAGCAAAAACGCGAATCAATTACAAATGGCAATTGGTTCGCGCTTTTTTATTTTAAAAAGAAGGATTTTTATTCTTTTGTTTCTTCCACTTGAATGGTTGGAGGTGTTTCTGAAGGAGTGTCTTCACCCTTTAAATAAGTTGGTAAATTCAATCCAGCCATATTAAATAAATCATTTAAAGGCGGAACTGTTTTCATCATTCCAGAAACAAAATTGGCTGTCGACCCATTTTCGCCCTGACCATTTCCAGAATCCCAAACGGTGATTTTATCAATTTTAATGTTTTTAACAGCTTCAACTTGCGTTTTAACCAATTCAGGAAGTTTTTCTAATAATAAAAGTTGGAATGCTTTGCTTGGATCTCCGCCAGCTGCGGCTACAACTTCTTTGTAACCTTCTGCTTGTTTGGTCAGAATTTCTAATAAACCTTTTGCTTCGGCTTCCATTTTAGCAAAGATAGCATCGGCTTCTCCTTTTGCATTTTCTCTTATAGTTTCGGCTGCAGCTTGCGCTTCGATAATAGCTCTTTGTTTAGCAATTTCTGCAGGAATTACAATATTTGCAATTTGAGTAGAACGTTCTCTTTCAGAACGGGCCAGCTCGGCTTTTTGTTCTGCAAGGTAAGATTCTTCCAATGCTTTTGCCTGTTGTACTTTTTCAGCAGCAATTGCAATACGTAACGATTCTGCTTCTTTCTCTCTTCGGATCGCTTCAGAATTGGCGATAGCAATTTTCGCCTCGTTTTCTCCCTGAATCGCAATAGCGTTTGCTTCAGAAGTTTTTACCCTTGTATCTCTTGCTGCTTCTGCTTTACCAATTGTTTCATCTTTAGAAGCGGTTGCAATACTAATTTCTTTATCTTTTTGAGTAATGGCAATTTTTACATCACGATCTCTATGGGTTTCTGCAATTTGAGTATCTTTTTCTCTATCGGCAAGAGCTTTACCAATTTCTCCGATTTTTTCCTGCTCGGCAACACTAATTTTTGCTTCGTTGATTGCTTTTGCAGCGGCTTCTTTTCCTAAAGCTTCAATATAACCCGATTCATCGCGAATATCCGTAACGTTTACGTTGATTAGTTTAAGACCAATTTTCTTTAATTCGCTGTCTACGTTTTTAGAAATATTATCTAAGAATTTATCACGGTCAGAGTTGATTTCTTCAATAGTCATTGTGGCAATAACCAAACGAAGCTGACCAAACAAAATATCTTTTGCCAACTCTTGAACTTGTTCTGATGATAAACCCAATAATCTTTCAGCTGCAGTATTCATACTGTCAGATTCTGTAGAAATTGCAATCGTAAATCGACATGGAACATCGACTCTAATATTTTGACGGCTTAATGCATTCGTCAAATTGGCCTCAATAGAAAGCGGTTTTAAATCCAAAAAAGAATAATCCTGAATAACGGGCCAGATAAAAGCGCCTCCACCGTGTACACAACGTGCTGAGGTTCCGCCAGTACGACCATAGATTACTAAAATTTTATCTGAAGGACAACGTTTGTACCTCGAGATTAATGCTGAAATGGTTACGAATAGAACGATTGCTGCGACTGCAATCAAAATAATTGGGTTGATCATTATAGTTTATGTTATATGGTTTCTACAATTAAGAGGTTGTTATTTTCTATTTTAATAACTTTTACAGCAGTTCCAGAAGGAATTCTGGCATTTTCAGTCATTGCTTCCAATTCGTGAAAAGCCCCGTTTACGCTAATCATAATTTTACCTTTTCCAGTCTTGTTTTCTGGAATTGTTAAATAGACTTCTGCCGTTTTATTGATTGTATTGGTAATTTTAAAAGAATTGTCTTCGGCGAGTTTTTGCACTTGTTTGATAACGAAGAAAAACAAGAGTACAAACAAAACTCCAACAACCAATGCTAGAGTAATTAGAAACCAAGGTTTTTCGCCAAGTGTAGAATAAAATGAAATTCCTGTCCAGCTAAAACCTAAAAGAAAGTTGATTAGGTTTCTTAGCGAGAACCATTGAAAATCTCCTCCATCGTGTAGATGGGCGTCAAAATCGGTGTCGAAACCATCGGCAATATCAAGACCCGAAAAAGTAATGATGGTTTGAATAAGAAAAATTAAACTTGTTGGAATAGCGATATACCAAAAAGATTTCAGCAGGGTAGGCAAACTTTCTATTAGCTCCATAATTAACAGGTTTTTTCAAACATTTCGGTGCTAATATCTTAATTTTTATGAAAGAAAACTAATTTCAGAAAAAAATACGTCTACAGCTATCTGCAGGTAGAAAAATGAACAATAACTTTCTAAATTGTAGTTGCTATGTTTATAAATCTCTAACAAAAGGCTCTTTTATATATTATTCTGTTTTCTAATATTTAGTGCGATCTATGTCTTTAATATTGTTAAACAAATAGTACGAATCTATTAAAATTCAAGAGCTATAATATGCAATATGCTGTTAAGCATTAAATGTTGGTAGAAAAAGCATATTCACACAAATTAGTGTGCCGTAGGCACACAATAATGTTTTTGGTTTCGTACCTACGGCACGAAGATGAATTTTAAATCATAATTCTACCGATATTTAATGCCTAACGGCACAATTTGAAAGCTATTAACGAGAAATCGCGCTCGAAATTCAGCAACAAATTCTACCAGTATTTAATGCCTAACGGCATAACTTGAAAGCTATATTAACGAGAAATCGCGCTCGAAATTCGGCAACAAATTCTACCGGTATTTAATGCCTAACGGCACAATTTGAAAGCTATTAACGAGAAATCGCGCTCGAAATTCGGCAACAAATTCTACCAGTATTTAATGCCTAACGCCATAATTGAAGCTATATTAACGAGAAATCGCACTCAAAATTCAGCAACAGTGCTTGAATTCTTCGTGCGATTTCTCGTTTCGTTCCTCTAAATTAGAAACGATATGTTTATTATCTGAAAGTGTTTTAATTCACAGTTGCTCCATTTGGCGCATCAGCATCTGGATTTACAAAAACCAGTTTTCCTTCTGCATTGGTTGTCATCAAGATCATACCTTGACTTTCAACACCGCGTAAAGCTCTTGGAGCAAGGTTTGCTAAAACAGAAACTCTCTTTCCGATGATTTCTTCTGGAGAAAAACTCTCAGCAATACCTGAAACAATTGTGCGAACATCGATTCCAGTATCTACTTTAAGAACTAAAAGTTTGTTTGCTTTTGGCATTTTTTCAGCTTCTAAAATAGTTCCGATACGAATATCCATATTCGCGAAATCCTCAAATTGAATTAAATCTTTTTGCGGTTCTGCTTGTTTGCTTTCAGCCAAATTAGCTGTTTTTGTTGCTTCCAATTTATCTATTTGTTTTTGTATTTCTTCATCTTCAATTTTAGCGAAAAGCAATTCTGCTTCCCCAATTT
Organism: Flavobacterium ustbae; assembly: GCF_003946915.1. Taxonomy (GTDB): domain Bacteria; phylum Bacteroidota; class Bacteroidia; order Flavobacteriales; family Flavobacteriaceae; genus Flavobacterium; species Flavobacterium ustbae. Next base: position 391,070 of record NZ_RPOC01000001.1, on the reverse strand, counting down.
TATGTCCAGCTGGCAATAAATCTGATTGCTCAGAAATGTCATTCCAACCTAATACTTTATCCAAAACAACATCTGTAGCTCCAGGATGATTTTCTTTCAAAAATTTGCTAAACCCTTTAAAATGTTCTTTAAGATCATTTAAGTTTAAGATTTTTGACAATTTAGCGGCTGTAAAAGGTAAAAATGGTTCAGCTAAAACGCTCAACGCAGCAGCGATTTGCAACGCTACATACATTTGCGTTTTTACACGCTCTGGATTGTCTTTCATCACTTTCCAAGGCTCTTCGTCTGCCAGATATTTATTTCCTAAACGAGCTACATTCATCAGTTCGCCCAAAGCTTCACGGAATCTGTAACGCTCAACCGAGCTTGAAATTACGGCTGGATACGCTTTTAATTCTGCTAAAGTCTGTTCGTCAACTTCTGTAAATTCGTTTGGCGTCGGGATAATTCCATCGTAATATTTGTTGGTCAAAACCACCACACGATTAATGAAGTTTCCGAAAACGGCAACTAATTCATTGTTATTTCTAGCTTGGAAATCTTTCCAAGTAAAATCATTATCCTTTGTCTCAGGTGCGTTTGATGTTAAAGCGTAACGTAAAACATCTTGCTTATCTGGGAATTCTTCTAAGTATTCGTGTAGCCAAACTGCCCAGTTTTTAGAAGTTGAAAGTTTGTTTCCTTCCAAATTCAAAAATTCATTTGCAGGAACGTTGTCTGGCAAAATATAGCTTCCTTCAGCTTTTAGCATCGCTGGGAAAATAATACAGTGAAAAACAATATTGTCTTTTCCGATAAAGTGAACCAATTTCGTTTCTTCATCTTTCCAATAGGGTTCCCAATCTTTTCCTTCGCGCGCAGCCCATTCTTTGGTAGACGAAATATAGCCAATTGGCGCATCAAACCAAACGTATAATTTTTTGCCTTCAGCACCTTCAACAGGAACATCAATTCCCCAATCTAAGTCACGTGTTACGGCGCGAGGTTCTAAACCAGCATCGATCCAAGATTTTACTTGTCCGTAAACATTCGTTTTCCAGTCGTTTTTATGGCCTTCTAAAATCCATTTGGTTAAGAAATCTGAATATCTGTCTAAAGGTAAAAACCAGTGTTTGGTTTCTTTAAGAATTGGAGTTTCTCCAGTAATAGTCGATTTTGGGTTGATCAAATCGGTTGCATTCAAAGTCGATCCGCATTTTTCGCATTGATCGCCGTACGCTTCTGGATTATCACATTTCGGGCAAGTTCCTACAACAAAACGGTCAGCCAAAAACTGATTCGCTTTTGCATCGTACAATTGTTCTGTAACTTCTTCGATAAAATCGCCTTTATCATATAATGTTCTAAAGAATTCCGAAGCCGTATCGTGATGAATTTTAGCAGAAGTTCTGGAATAATTATTGAATGAAATTCCGAAATCTTCAAACGATTTGCGGATAATTCCATCATATTTATCAATAACCTGCTGTGGTGTAACTCCTTCTTTTTTGGCTTTCATAGAAATTGCAACCCCGTGTTCATCGCTTCCGCAGATAAATGCTACATCTTTTCCTTGCAATCTTAAATATCTAGAATATATATCTGCAGGCACGTAAACCCCAGCCAAATGTCCAATATGGATTGGTCCGTTGGTGTAAGGCAATGCCGCCGTGATCGTATATCTTTTTGGATTCTGTGTCATTATATGAATTTTATGAAGTGCAAAAATAAGCAATAGAATTGAAATTTTACTATTCCGCAGAGATTCACAAAGAAAACACAGAGATTCACTAAGATTTTTTTGAGTTTTGCCACGAAGGCGCTAAGGCGCAAAGTTCTATTTGCCACAGATTGAAAAGATTAAAATGATTTTTTTACGAAGTGTTTTAAAATGAACCAACATTGTCAGGCTGAGCGTCCCGAGAATTCGGGAGAAGCCCCACCCATTGATTCAGCAAACGTGGCTTCTCCCGAATTCTCGGGACACTCCGCCTGACAAAACATAATGAAAAACTTTGCGGCTTCACATTTTGTGAGTTTTAAAAAGCTTCGTGCCTTAGCGTCTTTGTGGCAAAAGCATAAAAAGAAAAACTTTGCGCCTTTGCGTCTTTGCGAGATTTTTTCTGCGGTCTTAATAAAGAAACTTTGCGAATCTCGGAGAAAACCTTCGTGCATCTCTGTGAAACAATTATCTTATGGTCTTTTTGACTATATTTGAAAAAAAATATCAAAACCAACTTCAAATGAACAAAATATACCTTTCCGTTTTATTTCTATTAATTGTGTTTTCAGTCAATTCGCAATCACAATCCGACAAAATTTTAAAAGAAAACAAATTCAATAATCCGATTTTTGCAGGCGATTATCCCGATCCGAGTTTGCTGCGCGACGGAAAAGACTATTACGTTGTGCATTCTTCTTTCGATTATTATCCGGGACTTTTAATCTGGCATTCGACCGATTTAATGAATTGGGAACCCGTAACCAATGCGCTTCATAAATATGTAGGAGCTGTTTGGGCTCCAGATTTAATTAAATACAACAATAAGTATTACATCTATTTTCCGGCGAATAACACCAATTTTGTCGTAACAGCCGATTCTATAAACGGTCCATGGAGTGAACCTGTAGATTTGAAAATTGGAAATATCGATCCTGGACATGTTACCGATGATAAAGGGAATCGATTTTTGTATTTCAGTAACGGAGGTTATGTTGCACTTTCAAAAGACGGACTTTCGGTAACGAGCGAACTAAAACATGTTTACGATGGCTGGAAAATTCCGCGCGAATGGAGTATCGAATGCTTTTGTATGGAAGGTCCGAAATTATTCAAAAGAGGAGAATATTATTATTTAACCGTTGCCGAAGGAGGAACTGCAGGTCCAGCGACAAGCCATATGGTAATTTCAGCACGATCAAAATCGCCTTTAGGGCCTTGGGAAAATTCACCGCATAATCCCGTTGTTCGAACAAATAGCAGTTCTGAAACTTGGTGGTCAAAAGGACACAGCACCGTTTTTGAAGATGCAAACGGAAAATGGTGGATGATTTTTCACGGTTATGAAAATGGCTATTACAATCTCGGACGCCAGACTTTATTGCAACCTGTAGAATGGACAAAAGACGGCTGGTACAAAATTCCAAACGGAATAGAAACCGATAAACCAATTGCAAAACCAGAAGGGAAGAGGCTTCCAGAATTTTCTTTAAGCGACAATTTTAATGGCACTTCTTTAAAGCCACAATGGAAGTTTTATAACGGGGTTGAAAATTCGAGATTTAAAGTTGCTAATAATTCTTTGACCATACAAGGAAAAGGTGATGGAGTAGGAAACAGTTCGCCGCTTGTGGTTGTTCCTGGCGGACATTCGTATTCTGCTGAGGTTGAAATGGAAATTGAAGGTGATGCGACTGGCGGATTGGTGCTTTTTTATGATAAACAATATTATTCTGGAATATTAGCAGATCAAAACAACATTCTAGCCAACTTGAGAGGATGGCAGTTTCCAACGGAAAAAGATACACACAAACGCAAAGTCTTTCTTAAACTTAAAAATATTAAAAATACGGTAGATATGTTCTACAGCATTGATGGAAAAGATTGGAAAAAGATTGAAAACTCGGTAGAAGTTTCAGGTTACAATCATAATGTTTTGAGTGGTTTCTTAGGTTTAAGAATTGGTCTTTGTTCAATAGGAAAAGGAAGCGTGACGTTTAAGAATTTTGTTTATAAGGCACTATAAGGTTTTGCCACGAAGACACTAAGGCGCGAAGTTTTTTAATCTCGCAAAGTTTTGGGATTCATTTTAAAACACTTTGTAAAAAAATCATTTTTAATCTTTTCAATCTGTGGCAAACAAAACTTTGCGTCTTAGTGTCTTCGTGGCAAAATCGCTGAATCACTGTGCAGGCTTCTCCCGAATTCTCGGGACGCTCAGCCTGACAAACTTTGCGACTTCGCGCCTTTGCGAGATTATTTTAATTGTAATATAGAAGAAAACTTTGCATCTTAATGCTTTCGTGTCAAAAACATTATAACACCTATCTTTGTACTATTCAAAATTGATAGTTATGGCAAAAGGACCTCAAAAAGATTCAAAAAATAAAGCTTTGCATACCAAATTGCTAAAGCGTAAAAAAGCCAAAGTCCAAGAAGAGAAAAAAGAAAGAGCCTTAAAACTGAAAGAGATAATCAGAAAAATGAATGAGCAAAAGAAAAGTAACGAGGGAGAAAGTCAAAATGGTTAATTTTTTCTCCCGCAGATTTAGCAGATTAAAGAGATTTTATTCGTGATCTAATATCTGCCAAATCTGCTCAATCTGCGGGAAACAAAACTTCGCTCTGCAATTAAAAAAGAAAGAGCCTTAAAATTGAAAGAGATAATCACAAAAATGAATGAACAAAAGAAAGTAACGAGGGAGAAAGCCCAAACGGTTAATTTTTTCTCCCGCAGATTTAGCAGATAAGAGATTTTATTCGTATCTAATATCTGCCAAATCCGCTCAATCTGCGGGAAACAAAACTTAGCGAATCTCTATGGAATTCTTCCTAAAGTAGAACCAGTTTAAACTACGATCATCGCTTATAAATGCCAATATATTTCGCAACCTTTGCAGCCGAAAAAAAAACAAATTTATGAGCAAGACGAAATTAATCATCAATAAAAACGGATCTATCAAAATTGAAGGAGATTTTGAAATCATGGATCCAGAAGGAGCACTTTACGGATTACAAGGAAGATCTGCATTGGGACTTTGCCGTTGCGGACATTCTTCAAACAAGCCATTTTGCGATGGAGCACACAGAAATAACTTCGAACACGATTCAATTGCATTCGATTTACCGCCGATGAAAACGAACTAAGAACTTCTTTAGTTTTAAATATTTTAAACCGTATCCGGAAGGATGCGGTTTTTTTGTTTTAAGAATGATTAAAATTTGTGCACTATTAAATTGTAATAAAATTCTTCTATATTTATCCATTAATTTAATAAAAGCCAATTATGAAAAATTTAAAAAAAATCTTGTTTTTTGCTATTGCTGTTTTTGCATTAGTATTATCGTCGTCATGTAGCAGTAATGATTCAGAAGAGAGTTTACCACAAAATGATTTTGTGAAATTCAAGTATGAAGGAAAAAATTATTCTTTTGAGCCCGCTATTCTTATTTCTAACTCAATGAATATTATGGTTAGTGAGGGAATTGATGATACTTATAAAAAACTTTCCTTATGGTTACCACTAAATGCAGAAGTTGGAAGTCACCCCGTAGTCTATGATTTGTCAAATCTTACTACAACGTATCGTATCACTTTTAGTTTCATGCCTGAATTTAATAATGTAGATGTAAAGTCAGGAACGATAAATATAACAGTAAATAATGATAAAAAAATTGAAGGAACATTTAATTTTTCAGATACTAAGAATGAAAAAAAATATGAAGTAACTGATGGAAGTTTCAGTATATCTAAATTTTAAAAGATAAAAATAATTTTAGAGAGACAGTTCAGAAAAATGGGCTGTCTTTTTTTATGATTAAAGCTTTCTCAATAAAATAAGATAGTTACAATTCTATTATAATTCTACTTTTTACTTATATATAAAGTTGCCCCTTCATCGTAATAATCGAAGACCCACCAACCAAAATATCTTCTTCACGATTCATAACTTCAATAATAGAGGCTTGTTTTAATTTTACGCCTTGAAGAATTTTATATTCTTTGTCCGATTTAGTAAATTTCTTCTGTGTTAAAAAACCAATTAGAGAACCCGCTGCTGTTCCTGTAGCCGGATCTTCATTTATTCCGATTATAGGGTTAAAGAATCTCGTCTCAACTATGTGGTCTTGACCTTCATCAGCTGGAGCGAAACAATAAAATCCTTCAGAATTATACTCTTTAGAGATTTCGATTAAAAGCTGATTGTCTGGAACAAAGCTGTTCAAGATTTGACTGTTTTTTATAGGAACCATCGTGTGCGCGACTTCTGTTTTAACTATGGTTGGCACAAAAGAATTGACATCTAAATCTTCAATCTTTAAACCCAGAGCGACAGCAATTCTATACGTTGGGATTTCTTGTTTAATTACTGCCGATTTTTGATGCATTTGAACCAATGGATATCGCGTATCGGCATCAAAACTTACCGTTATAGGAATTGCCGAATGGTTCATTATTACAAATAATTCACTTTCGTTTTGTTCATCAAATATAGGCATCTCTTTTAGTAGAGCGCCACAGACCGCACCTAATAGATTGTGGCCTGCGCCATCAATTTCGATTCCAGTTGGGGTAAACGAACGAACTACAAGTGCTTTTTCTCGCGAGGAATAATAGACAAAAGAGGTTTCAGAATAGCCAAACTCTTTAGAAATGTCTTGATAAGCTTCTAATTTTAAATTTCCATCTGTAAAAACAACCGAAAGCGGATTTCCTTTATAACTTTCGTTTGAGAATACGTCTAAAACATAATATTCTAATGCTTTTCGTTCTTTCATATTTTTCTGTTTTGCCGCTAAATCTATTTTAGATGGAATAAAATTACGGTTTATTCTGGTATTTAACGGACGGATTTATATTTCGAGGATTATTTTAATATTACTTTTCGATTAAAGATTTGTTTTCGAAATCACAAAAAAACTTCGAAGGAAAAGAAATAGTATTGCTCACGATTAAAAAATAATTGCCTCCAGCCAAAACTGGAGGCAATCAAAAATATTTTTAAATAAGCAGTTGAGATTTTGTTCTGATAAGATTATTGTTCAAAAATAACTTTCTTATCTGTTTTGTCTGTTTTTATAATGTCGTAAGGTCTTGATAATTTTAAAGTGCTATTGCCATTTTTTAGCTTTTCGACTGTTACAATTATGGTGTTTCGATTTTCGGAAATTTTGACAATATCTATCGAATGTCCTTCTGTATTTTGGGTTTTATCAATAACGGCAATAACTTGGTATCGGCTAAAATCTATATTAGTTTCTTTAAAATCTTTAGATAAATTTGTAGAAACGTTCATTTCTGCCATTAAATTATCCCAAGCTTTTTGATCTTTTATGATTAAATGTCTTGGTGCAATACTTTCGTCATTAGGAAAAGAATCTCCTTTTGCTACAAGCGAATATTGCACGTCAGAGTTTGGCAAATCGTCATTTTCGCAACTTGTTAAAGCTAGCAGAATGCTAAATATTAGGATAATCCGTTTCATGACTTTGGTTTTGGTTGTGAAAACTTTATTTAAAGCTTTCTATATAACAGATGCATTTTATCCAAATAGTTGCGTTAAAGGTGTTTAGTTTTATCAGCATCTTTTATTAGATAAAGATAACGTTAATTTTGATTAAAGATTGTAAAAGGTTACCGAAATCTCTCAAAAACTTTAATTTCTACTCATTTATATTATTATTTCCCCCAACTTTGCAAAACAATTTTAAATAAAAACTCAAATGGAATTCGGTAAAATCATAATTTCAGAAACGGCGGCAAATAGTGAAAATCCGCAAGACGTTGTAAATTCGAATATTTCGGTAATCAATTTAATGCGTGAAGAAAAAATAGACGACGACTTGATTCACGAAGACGCCTTAATGAGTTACTATTTAGATTTTTATGCTTCTAAATATGCAGAAGGGAATTTTTCGAAATTCGTTTACGATTCTGGTTGGAATAAAGAATTGAATGAATTAATTGAAGAAGGTTTGTCCTTAATTGGTGCAGAGCAACATTTAGAGCTGTTTAAAGAACAATGCCGTAAACTGCGTTTGCAGAGCAACATCAAATTAGGGAAATTTCTAAAAGAAAAATACGATGTTCCAAGCGCTTTCAGAGATTTGCTTAACAACAATGCTTATTTTGAATTAGACGAAAATTTAGCCGAATTGAATGCTTCGTTTCTAAAATCGCATCCAGATACTGAAGTGCTTTCGGTCGAAGAAATGTTTAAAACACTGGAAGAGTTTGTAGGCCACGAAATTAAGAGAGATTAGTTTTTATTTTTTTTGCTATGGTTTGTAAGAAAATTATATATTTGAATGCCCTAAATTTCTAACAAACCAAAGCCTATGAAAAAAACAATTCTTTTGAGCGGTGTTTTGATGTTTTTGTTTTCCTGCGGGAAAAATGAAAAAGTTCCAAACGAAGCAGAAGCTCAGTATCAAGAACTGCTTTCGCAAACCGAAGCCAATCTTGGTGTGAATAAAAATCACATAAAAAAACTCATTTTTAAAAATCTGGATGAAATTGAAGATTCTAAAGAAATGAATCTACAGCTGCTCTCCAAAGTAGCCTCAAATCTCAAAATCAAATATTCAGATATTAAAATAAAAGAGTCAAGTTCGATCAATTATAACAATCAAACTACCTTTTTTATTCTCACAACCGTGGCGCACGATAAAAAAGCCTTTAGAACAAACGACAATGATGAAGAGCTTGGAGATTATTTTCAGCGAAAGTATTTATTTGTAAATCGAGAAGACGGAAGCATTATTGCTGAAGAATTTGACGAGAATTTAGGTTATTATGATAATGAAGCGATTCAGTTTTCGAAGTCACATATTTTAAAAGACCTGATATTTCTAAACGAAAAAACACCGGCCATTGCTTTTTATACTGAAGCAAAAGCAAGTAGCCGGATTGTATTGTATTCAGAACAAAAATTTACAATGGTTACTTTGGGCGATAAAGAAATTGTAAAGCTTTTATACGAATATCCGATTCAATTGACCAATGGCGATTCTAACGGAAGCGGGACTTTTCAAATAGAAACCTTAGAAACCGGAATGAGTTTTTCTGACCATAAAACCAATGGTTGTTTTGATCTTATTATCACCAAAAAGTTTTCTTATGAAGAAGCCGTAGAAGATGATTTAGAAAATGGAATTGAACAAAAGAGTGATTTGAAAATTAAAAAAGAGATTGAAAAGATAAAGTTTAACGGAAAAGACTATGCTTTTCATAGAGACGATAGACATCGTTTTTTAGAATAAAACATTACAAATTTAAAAATATAGCAAGAGCACTTTCGAAGTGCTTTTGCCGTTTATAGGAGATTTCGGTTTTCCTGAAAAAGTTTGTCCTTTTGTTAACAAACATTTCCTTAAATTTGCTTCCGTTATAAAAATACAATAGTTATAAAAAACAAGCTATGTTACAAATCGCATTTATTAGAGAAAATCAAGAGAAAGTAATCAAAGCTTTAGCAAAACGAAATATCGATGCTAAAAGCGTTGTTGAAGAAGTGGTTCAATTAGACGAAAATCGTCGTGCTGCACAAGTGGAATTAGACAATACTTTATCAGAATCTAATAAATTGTCCAAAGATATTGGTGAATTGATGAAAGCTGGTGAGAAAGCTAAAGCAGCAATCTTGAAAGAAAAAACAGTTTCACTAAAAGAAAAAAGTAAAGAACTGAGCGAAAAAGCAGAAGCTTTGGCTGTTGAGTTGACCAATAAATTATACACGTTACCAAACCTTCCGGCAGATATTGTTCCTGAAGGAAAAACTCCAGATGATAATTTGAATGTTTTCCAAGAAGGAGATATTCCAGTTTTACACGAAGGCGCACAGCCACACTGGGAATTGGTAAAGAAATACGATATCATTGATTTTGAATTGGGTGTAAAAATCACTGGAGCAGGATTTCCTGTTTACAAAGGAAAAGGAGCTCGTTTACAGCGTGCTTTAATCAACTACTTTTTAGACAAAAATACCGCTGCAGGTTACAATGAAGTTCAGGTTCCTCATTTGGTAAACGAAGCTTCGGGTTACGGAACAGGACAATTGCCAGATAAAGAAGGACAGATGTACCACGCAGGTTTAGATGATTTATATTTGATTCCTACGGCTGAGGTTCCAGTAACGAATTTATTCCGCGATGTTATTTTGAACGAAAGCGAATTGCCGGTTTTGCATACTGCTTACACGCCATGTTTCCGTCGTGAAGCAGGTTCTTACGGAGCGCACGTACGCGGATTAAACCGTTTGCACCAGTTTGATAAAGTAGAAATTGTTCGTGTTGAGCATCCAGACAATTCTTATGCCGCATTGGACGGAATGGTAGAACACGTAAAAAATATTCTTCAAGAATTGAAATTGCCTTATAGAATTTTACGTCTTTGCGGAGGCGATATGGGATTCACATCTGCGTTGACTTACGATTTTGAAGTGTTTTCTACTGCACAAGACCGCTGGTTAGAAATTAGTTCTGTTTCTAACTTTGAAACTTTTCAAGCAAATCGCTTGAAATTACGTTTTAAAGACAAAGACGGAAAAAACCAATTGGCACACACGCTAAACGGAAGTTCATTAGCGCTTCCTCGGGTTCTAGCTGGAATTATTGAAAACTACCAAACTCCAGAAGGAATCGTAATTCCAGAGGTTTTACGTCCTTACTGCGGATTTGATATTATAAACTAATTTCTGGTTTTAAGATATTATAAACCTGACAGGTTTTTATCCCGATTCCGAAATCTCGGAACGGGACTGTCAGGTTTTCTTAATTTTTAGAAATTAAAAAACTTCGACTAATGAAAAACGGAATATTAAATTGGAACGTTGATCCCGTTATATTTTGGATCACAGATACTTTTCCCCTTAAATATTACGGAGCTCTTTTTGCCTGCGGACTTCTTCTCGGGTTTTATATCGTTAGAAATATTTATAAAAAAGAAAATCTTTCTTTAGACAATCTAGATTCTTTATTGATTTATGTTATTGTCGGAACGGTTTTAGGAGCTAGGTTAGGACATTGTTTCTTTTACGAACCCGACTATTTCTTCAAACATCCAATAGAAATTCTTTTACCAATTCAAAAGATAAAAGGAGCTTACCAGTTTGTCGGTTATCAAGGATTGGCAAGTCACGGAGGTTCTATTGGAGTGATTACGGCAATGATTTTATACTGCCGAAAATACAAAGTACAATTTTTAGGGCTTTTAGATAAAATGGCAGTTGCAGTACCTGTAACGGGCGCTTTTATCAGAATGGGGAATTTTATGAATTCTGAAATTTATGGAAAACCAACCAATGGAAATTGGGGCGTTGTTTTTCAGAGAGACGATGTGATTCCGAGACACCCGACACAATTATATGAAGCATTTGCTTACTTACTGATTTTTGGAATTCTGTTTTATATGTACAAATCAGAAAAAATCAGAAAGGCACAGGGATTAATCTTTGGAACTTTCTTAACTTTATTATTTACGGCTCGTTTTATAATTGAATTTTTCAAAGAAAATCAAGAAGCTTTTGAGAATGATATGCTGATTAATATGGGACAGATCTTAAGTATTCCGTTTATTTTAATTGGTATAGGATTGATTTTTTGGAAATCTAAAAAGCAATTGGCAATTTAAGCATAGTCTCAATCAAAGTTTTCATTGCTTTAATCGTAAACTAAAAACTGCAATATGAAAGACATATTGATTTGTATCGTTTTATTATGTTCTGGTTTTGCATTTGGACAAAACGAGCAATTGGCGCAATATTATTATGACAAAGGTGATTTCGAAAAAGCAAAAATGAGTTATGAAGAACTTTTAAAAAATGCACCTTCTAATACCCAATATTTTTTAAGAACAGTCGATTGTTACCAGCAGTTACAGCAGTTTGCAAATGCTGAAAAGGCAATTCAAGATCGTTATAATAGATACAAGCAAGGTGTTTTTTTGGTTGAAATGGGATATAATTTTCAATTGCAGAAAAATGATTCGAAAGCTAAAAATTACTACGAACAGGCTATTGAAAAAATAAAAACAAATCCGAACGATGTTTACGGAATTGCAAGTTCGTTCGAGAAAAAAGTATTGTTAGAATATGCTTTAAAAGCGTATCAGACGGCAATGCAGGTTCAGCCGAATTTTAATTTCAATTTCCAAATCGGAATGCTTTACGGTCAGTTAGGCAAAACCGATTTAATGATCGATTTATTATTGACAGAATCCTTCACAAATCCGCAGAACACCAATCTGATTCAGACACAACTGTCTCGATTTATGAATGGCGAAACCGACAACACGGCTTTTAAGGATGCCATGCGTAAAGCTCTAATCTTGAAAACGCAGAAAGATCAAGATGTTTTTTGGAATCATTATTTGAGCTGGTTTTATGTCCAGCAGAAAGAATTTGGGAAAGCATTTATTCAAGAAAAAGCCATTTACAAACGCGAACCAGAATCGTTGATGAGTATTGTCAATTTGAGTCAGTTTGCCATGAACGAAGGAGACAACGATACGGCAGAAGAAATTCTGAACTTTATTCTTCAAAACACTAAAGATTTAGATTTATTGATTCAGTCGAATGCATTTCTAATGCATATTAAGATCGAAAAAGCACAGGAAAAAGATTATCCGGCCATCAGTCAAGAATTGCAGCAATTATTGACCACTTACGAAATCAGTCCTTTTACCTTATCTTTGCAAATCATTCAAGCCCATTTTCTGGCTTTTAATTTGAAAAAGACAGAAGAAGGAAAAGCGGTAATCAAAAAGGCTTTAGAATTAAATCTAAACGAATATCAAAAAGCCGATGCTAAAATGGAATTGGCCGATATTCTGCTTTTGGAAGAAAAATTTAATCAGGCGTTAATTTATTATTCGCAGATTCAATTGGATTTAAAGAATGATGTCATGGCGCACGAAGCAAGTTTGAAAGCAGCAAAAACAAGTTATTATAAAGGCGATTTTGAATGGGCTAATAAGCAGTTTAAAGAATTAAAAGCCGCAAATACGCAGTTAATCGCCAACGACGCTCTAGAATATTTTTTATTGATCAATGATAATACGGCCGCAGATTCGACTCAAGTGGCGCTGAAAGCATTTGCAAAAGGCGATTTTTTAATTTATCAGAATAAAAAACAGGAAGCTATAACGCAGTTTCAGAATATTTTAAAGACTTATAAAGGTCAGGAAATAGAAGCGGTGACTTTACTGCGTTTAGGTAAAGTTTACGAAAGTCAGAAGGATTTTGCTTCGGCTTTAAGCCAATATCAGCAAATTATTGACAATCATAGCGACGGAATATATGTAGACGAAGCGCTGTTTTTCTCAGCAGAAATTTACAATGACGAATTAAAAGATGTAGAAAAAGCAAAACCATTATACGAAAAAGTAATTTTCAATCATCAGGACAGTATTTACTTTGTTGATGCGAGAAAGAAATATAGAGAATTAAGAGGGGACAAGAACTTATAGTTCAGATTTTAGATTGTAGATTTCAGATTTTTATAGCAATCTAAAATCTAGAATCTGGAAAAACCTTTGAAACTTAGTCCCTCAGAACCTTAGAACCTAAAAAAAATGATTATATACAACGTTACCACCAATATACACGAAAGCGTTCACGACCAATGGTTAAAATGGATGCAGGAAAAACACATACCAGAAATTCTAGCAACTCAAAAATTTTCATCGGCACGAATTGTAAAAGTTTTGGTTGAAGAAGAAATGGGCGGCATTACCTATTCTGTACAATATGTAACTGATAGCAAAGAAACTTTAGATAAGTTTTATATCGAAGATGAACCAGAATTTCACAGAGAAGCTTTGGGTTTATTTGCAGATAAAATGCTTTCCTTCAGAACGGAATTGGAGGTTGTTTCGGAGCATTGATTTTTTTAGTGTTCAGTGGTCAGTCCCGATCCCGAAGTGTCGGGACGGGATAGTGTTCAGTTAAAATTCGAACTTATGGAAATCAGATTTCAAACTAAAGAAGAAAGTAACAGACAACAGCAAGAAGATTTTTTAAAATTGTCTGGTGCTGAACGTGTGCGTAGTTTTCTTAGATTAAGTGAAAGAATAAGCAGATTTCCTGTGAAAAACAAGGTGGATAAAAATAAAGACAATTTTTTGATAATAATAAAACCAAGATAAAATGTCAAAAATGTGGGATCAAAATATTGATGAATTCATTTCGTTAGCCACTAAACACAATGTAAGGATGTTGATGGTTGGAGGAGGAGCTGTAAATTTTCACGGTTATCAAAGACACTCTGCAGACGTTGATTTTTGGATTGATACTACAGAAGAAAATTTCAAAAAATTAGTGCTTGTCTTTAATGAAATGGGATATGAGATAGATGATTTTCCAGAAAATGTTAAACAACAGCAACAAAACATATCTGTAAAGTTTTCACCAGCTGACCTAGATTTAGAATTGATTACCAAATTTTCTGTGAATAGGACTTTTGATGAGGCGTATAATGATAGTGAAATTGTAACGGTAAATGATAAAACATTTTTAAAATGGAACGTTTTATCTTTAGAAGATTTAATAACTAGCAAAGTTAAAGCGAATAGGAGTAAAGATTTATTGGATATTCAACAACTTCGAGAGATTAATAAAAAATAAAATTTTGTGCCCTCGTGTGGCAAAATAAATAGGCGTCTTCATGCCTTTGTAGCAAAATAATTTAGCATACGTAGAGCCTTTCCAATAAAAAAGAATACTTTTGCGCCCTTGTGGCAAATAAGATAATGAAATGGAAAAAGTAAAAGCCAAAAAACATTTAGGTCAGCACTTTCTTAAAGATGAAAGTATTGCAAAAGCTATTGCAGATACTTTGACTTTTAAAGGATATGATGAGGTCTTAGAAATAGGACCAGGTATGGGTGTGCTTACTAAATACTTACTTGAAAAGCCAATTACTACACACGTTATTGAGATCGACACCGAATCTGTAGCGTATCTTGATGCCAATTACCCAAAATTAAAAGATAAAATTATCTCTCAGGATTTCCTGAAGTATAATATAAATGAAGTTTACCAAAACAAACAGTTTGCTATAATAGGTAACTTTCCATATAATATTTCTTCTCAAATTGTTTTTAGAACACTGGAACTTAGAGACCAGATTCCAGAATTTTCTGGAATGTTTCAGAAAGAAGTTGCCGAGCGTATCTGCGAAAAGAAAGGCTCAAAAACATACGGAATATTATCAGTACTAGCTCAGGCTTTCTATACTACAGAGTATCTGTTTACGGTTGATGAAAACGTTTTTATTCCTCCGCCCAAGGTTAAATCGGGTGTGATGAGAATGACCCGAAAGGAAGATTATAGTCTTCCTTGCAGCGAAAAGTTGTTTTTTACAGTTGTAAAAACCGCTTTTCAGCAGAGACGAAAAACATTACGTAACAGTTTGAAAACATTAAATTTATCTGATAAACTGCGAGAAGACACTATCTTTGATAAACGTCCGGAACAGCTCAGTACAGAAGAATTTATTGAACTAACTCTAAAAATAGAAGCCGATGGAGTTCAAAGTTAGTAAAGAATTTATACATCAATTAGAAGAGCTGATTATTAGTAAAAACGACAAGGAACTTGAAGTTTTATTAAATGATCTGCATCATGCCGATATTGCCGAAATCTTAGATGAATTAGATTTCGACGAAGCAACCTACATTTTCAAGGTTTTAGATAGTGATAAAACAGCAGAAATTCTTCTGGAACTGGAAGAAGATCTGCGTGAAAACATCTTAAGCCGACTTTCACCAAAAGAAATTGCGGAAGAGCTTGATGAGCTTGAAACCAATGACGCTGCCGATATTATCGCAGAACTTTCGCAGGAAATCAAAGCCGAAGTAATCTCCGAAATGATTGACGTTGAGCACGCCAAAGATATTGTCGATCTTTTGCGTTACGACGAAAACACCGCCGGTGGTTTGATGGGAAAGGAGCTTGTAAAAGTAAATGAAAACTGGAACGTATTAACCTGTGTGAAAGAAATGAGAATTCAGGCAGAAAATGTATCCAGAGTTCATTCTATTTACGTAGTTGATGACGAAAACCGATTAAAAGGCAGATTATCACTAAAAGATTTATTGACTTCTTCGACCAAAACCCAAATTGGTGAGGTTTATATCAGAAAACTAAATTTCGTAAATGTAGATACCGAAGATGTTGAGGTTGCTCGTATCATGCAGAAATACGACTTAGAGGCCATTCCTGTTGTGGATGAATTAGGACGTTTGGTTGGAAGAATTACGATTGACGACATTGTAGACGTAATCAAAGAAGAAGCAGATAAAGATTACCAGTTAGCAGCCGGTATTACACAAGACGTTGAATCTAATGACAGTGTTTACGAACTAACAAAAGCACGCCTTCCGTGGCTTTTAATCGGAATGGTGATTGAGATTGTAGCTTCTTTTGTTTTGAAAGGAAATGAAAGCACATTTCAAAAATATTCAACTTTAATCATATTTGTGCCATTATTGTCTGCAACTGCAGGAAATATTGGAGTTCAAGCTTCGGCAATCGTTGTACAAGGTTTGGCAAACGGAACTTTAAAAGATTTTAGCCGTGGTTATTTTACGAAAGAAATTACCGTTTCTATGATATCGGGAAGTATTATCTCTTTGCTGCTATTGGGGTATCATTCTATAATGTATCAGCAGTACTTGGTAGGATTTGCGATTTCGATTTCTATGATTGTCGTTATTCTTTTTGCTGCGACTTTAGGAACTTTAGTACCGCTTTTCCTTAACAAAAATAAAATTGACCCCGCTATTGCTACAGGTCCCTTTATTACAACAACCAACGATGTTTTTGGAATTATGCTCTACTTTGGAGTAGCTAACTTGATTCTTGGATTTTAGATTTTTGCCACAAAATAATAGATTGCAGTGATTTAAGATCTCTAAAATCTGCGTAATTTACGGGCGGAAAAAAAAGCTGTTTATAGCCAGAAATAAATTAAAGCCAACCAAAATGAAAGTACACATTATTGGAGGAGGAAACCTTGGGGTTTCTATCGCCTTGGGAATTGCTAAATTCTCAAAAAAGAACCAAGTTACTGTTACAAGAAGAAATATCGCCAGTATTCAATATTTATCAGAATATGGCATTACTGTTTCTAACGATAATAAACACAATATCGAGGAAGCTGATGTTGTCATTTTAACCATAAAACCGTATCAGGTAGATACTGTTTTGGCTGAAATTTTGCCAGCTATTCAAAACAAAACAATTGCTTCTGCCGTAAGCGGTTTGTCTTTGGATATGCTACAATCTAAAACCAATTTTGAATATCCAGTGGTGCGCATTATGCCAAATATTGCGGCTCAGTTTGGAGAATCGGCTACTTGTATTTCTTTCCCAGAAAAATATGCAGCAAATGCTTCGCCAATTGTTGATTTATTCCAAGATTTAGGAACAGCTCCCGTGATCGACGAAAAATTAATGGATGCGGCGACAGTTTTGGGTGCTTGCGGAACGGCTTACGCTTTACGTTATATTCGTGCTTCTATGCAAGCCGGAATCGAAATTGGATTTGATTCTAATACTGCTTTAGCTATTGCCGCGCAAACGGTAAAAGGAGCAGCTAAAATGCTTTTAGAAGAACGTGTGCATCCAGAACAATTAATCGACCGTGTAACAACGCCTCAAGGCTGTACAATTGTCGGTTTGAACGAAATGGAGCATAATGGTTTCAGTTCGTCATTAATTAAAGGAATCAAAACTTCTTTGAAACAGATTAAAGGTTAGATTATTTAAAACTCAATATTTTAAAATTCCAAATTCCAATTTTATTGTTGGGATTTGGAATTTTTTTGTTTTGCGATGATTGAATTGATACATGAGACCCGAACGAAAGCAAATAGATGAAGCAAATCGAACTATAAATTAGACAAAGATTATCAAACATAGCCTAAGGTTTCAACCTTGGGAACGCATTGTGAATCACGTTATGTTTAACCTTGGGAGTGCATTCACGTTGCGTTTACGTTGTGTACCCAAGGTTGAAACCTCGGGCTATGTTTAACCAAAATGAGAATAAAATTATGGTTTGCTATTCGAGGAACGAGAGAATGAACAGTAGTGAACTGGCAAAGCAAACCACACTAGAAATTCGACAAAGATTATCAAGCATAGCCCAAGGTTTCAACCTTGGGTACGCATTGTGAATCACGTTACGCGTATGTTGTGTACCCAAGGTTGACACCTTGGGCTATGTTTAACAAAATGAAGATAAAATTATAGTTTACCATTCTAGGAACAAGAGCACGAGTAATAGAGAACCGGCGAAGCAAATCGAACTAGAAATTCGACAAAGATTATCAAACATAGCCTAAGGTTTCAACCTTGGGTACGCATTGTGACTCACGTTACGCTTACGTTGTGTACCCAAGGTTGAAACCTTGGGCTATGTTGATAAAAATGAGAATAAAATAATAGTTTTCATTCCGAGTTGCCCAATGTTTAAATTGGAATTTGGAATTTTGTCAATTGGAATTTAAAAAATTGAAATTTACTTTTTACTCAAAGTGAATTTCAAATAAATAATTCCAAGAAGTCCAGCTATGAAAGAAGCGATAAGAATTGCTATTTTAGAAAAGACAATAATCTCTGGGTTTTTGAATGCTAAGACGGTAATGAAAATCGACATGGTAAAACCAATTCCGCCGAGCATTCCAGCACCTAAAATATGTGCCCATTTTAAATTTTTGGGTAAAATGCATAAACCAGAAGTCACCCCAACCGATGAGAAAAGCAAAATTCCAAGCGGCTTTCCAACGACAAGTCCAAGAATGATTCCGTAAGTATTGACATGATTTAAACCTTCATGCCAGTTTTCGGTAAATGGCAAAGCGGTATTGGCAATTGCGAATAAAGGCAAAATGAAAAAAGCTACTGGCTGATGTAGAAAATGCTGTAATCGATACGAAGAGGTTTTCTCGCTTCCATCGCCAAACGGAATAACAAAAGCTAAAATTACACCCGTAATTGTGGCATGAACTCCTGAATTAAGCATGAAATACCACATTACAGCCCCGCCAACGAGATACGGAATAAGATTGTGAATTTTCATTCGGTTTAAAACAAAAAGAAAACACCAGATTCCCAATGCAATTCCGAGATTTAGAAAAGAGATTGATGTGGTATAAAAAATAGCAATAACGATAATAGCGCCTAAATCGTCGATCACGGCAAGGGCCGTTAGAAAAACTTTTAAGGATGCGGGAACTTTATTGCCCAAAAGTGATAAAATTCCAATTGCAAAAGCTATATCTGTCGCCATCGGAATTCCGGCTCCGTTTTGAGTTGTTGTTCCGTAATTTAAAGCTAAAAATATGGCGGCAGGAACCAGCATTCCTCCAAAAGCAGCCATTATCGGCAGCGATGCATTTTTAATATTAGACAATTCACCGTGGTAGATTTCTCTTTCCAACTCCAAACCTATCAAAAGAAAGAATATTGTCATTAACCCATCATTGATCCAATGCGTAATAGAATGATCTGCTATTTCTTTTTCCCAAAACGCAACATAGGGAATCTGAAAAGAAGAATTGGCAAGAATTAAAGACAAAAGCGTGACAAAGAGCAAGATAAAACCTCCTGATTTTTCGTTCTCAAAAAAGGATTTAAAAGTCTTAGTTAATTTCATTTTCAAAGATTTTGTGAAGTATTAATGCATAGGATGAAAAAATCCCAATATCTTCAAAGTTAGAAAAAATCTGACCAATAAAAAACTCTTTATGAAGTGGAAGGGAAATAAACGATATAAGTGATATAAGTTTATTCAAGTAAAATTTACGAAGAATAGCACATTCAGGAAAAACTTAAAAAATGAGCTTATATCACTTATATGGTTCAAAACCTTTTCACTTAAACATAATTTTGAAGAATTACCGTATTTTTGTTTTATAATAAATTCAATAAAAATGAGTATAAAAATTCTTCATATCGATAGTAATAATCCAATTCTTTGGAATCAGTTAGAAGAAGCCGGTTTTGAAAATCATGCCGATTTTAAATCTTCAAAAGAAGAAATCGAAGCAAAAATCCATGAATATAACGGAATTGTAATTCGCAGCCGTTTCAAAATTGATAAGGCTTTTTTAGATAAAGCAGCAAAGTTGCAGTTTATTGCAAGAGTTGGCGCAGGTTTAGAAAGTATTGATTGTGAGTATGCTTCTGCAAAAGGAATTCATCTCATTGCGGCGCCAGAAGGTAATCGCAACGCTGTTGCAGAACATTCGCTTGGTGTAATTTTGTCTTTATTTAATAATTTGAACCAAGCTGATGCCGAAGTAAAAGCAGGACAATGGAATCGCGAAAGTAATCGTGGCCACGAGTTGGATCTAAAGACTGTCGGAATTATCGGTTACGGAAATATGGGCAAAGCTTTTGCTAAAAAACTTAGAGGTTTTGACGCAGAAGTTTTGTGTTATGATATTTTGGATAACGTTGGTGATGAAAATGCGAAACAAGTTTCTTTGGCAGAACTTCAAGAAAAGGCTGATGTTTTGAGTCTTCATTTACCTTGGACACAAGAGACAGATAAAATGGTGAATACAGAATTTATAAACGCATTTAAAAAGCCATTTTGGATTATAAATACTTCTCGCGGTAAAAATATAGTTACAGCCGATTTGGTTGAAGCCATGAAGTTAAAAAAGGTATTAGGAGCAGGTTTGGATGTTTTGGAATATGAAAAACTTTCGTTTGAAACCCTTTTTCAGGACAAAAACACGCCAGAAGCTTTTCAGTATCTTCTTGAAGCAAAAAATGTATTACTCACGCCTCATATTGCAGGTTGGACTTTTGAAAGCCACGAGCGTCTGGCTCAAGTAATTGTAGATAAAATTAAAGCAATTTACGATAAAAAATAGCCTACAGCGCTTAGATTTTAATAACGAGTTTTTTCCTGTAAATTTTATTTAGCAAGATTAGTTTTATTTGTTAATTTTTAATAATATTGTTTCCGAATTTTAAAGAATGAATCTAAATAGAGCGTTTTTTGAAGTTCGGGGAAAACCGAAAATCCCGAGAGTAGGCCAAAACAAAGGATTAAAAATTATGATTGAATGGTATAAAATAGCCATGTTCCAGAACTATGCAAACTTTAACGGAAGAGCAAGAAGAAGTGAATATTGGTATTTTCGTCTTGTAACATCACTTCTCTTTTTTGTATTTGTTTTTTTAGGACTAATGTTATCTGCTGTTTTAGGCACAGAAGCTGGCTTACCAATTGCAATAGGATTATTTTTTCTGTTTGCGATCGCTTCTATAATTCCATCATTGGCTGTTACAGTTAGAAGAATGCATGATATAGGCAAAAGCGGATGGACTATTCTAGTTTCTTTAATTCCGTTTGCTGGGCCAATCTGGATGTTAGTTTTATTGGTAACAGAAGGAGAATATGGAGAAAACTATTATGGTTTAGATCCTAAAAATACTATTGAAGAAATTGATGAAATAGGAATTAATAATTAACTAAATATTATAAAAATGGAAACTACAAAACCAGAAAGCTGGAATACTCCATCTCAACCAAGACAAGAGAATAAAAAAGTATTAGCAGGAATTATGGGAATAATTTTTGGATATCTAGGTGTTCATAAATTTATCTTAGGATACACTCAAGAAGGAATTATCCAAATCGTAATTACAATCGTAACTTGCGGAGTAGGAAGCATCATTGGCTTCATTGAAGGAATTATCTACTTAACAAAGTCAGATGAAGATTTTTACCAAACTTACCAAGTTGGTAAAAAAGGCTGGTTTTAATCGAGCACTTGTACATATTAACATCCCGCTCAAATCTGAGTGAGATTTTTTTTAAAATAACTTTGTCTTTTTATTATAGCGAAAGAACTTTTATGGGTGCTCATAGTTTATTTTTTTTTGTGAAATTACATTTTTTAAATTAGTTGTAAAAAGCTAATTGGAAAACCAAATGATAAAATATTAAAAAGTTTAATTATGTTAGAAATGTTTAAAAAAGTAGTTTTTGAAAACTATGCAAATTTTGATGGAAGAGCCAGAAGAAAAGAATATTGGATGTTTGTCTTGTCTTTTTATCTAATAATATTCTGCATCGCATTTATTGGAGGAGCCAGTGAGGCAATTAGTTCAACATTGTCAGGTGTTATGACGGCTTTACTTGGTCTTTTATATTTAGGATTAATTATTCCAATGATAGCAGTTTCTGTTCGAAGAGTACACGATACAGGAAAAAATGGCTGGTTTGTATTGATACCTTACTATAATCTATATTTAATGGTTATAAAAGGAGACGTAGGTTCAAATGCATATGGGCCAGATCCTAAAAATGAATTAGAAGAAATTGACGAAATCGGAAAAGAATAAAACCTTCCGATTCTAGATAAAAATCCCATTTAATGGGATTTTTTTATGTCTAATAATAAACTCAGACTTTTTTTCTTCATTTTATCTTCATTTAAAGACCGTAATATTGGAGGTTATTTCAGACACTAAATAATGTTTGAAAATAGTTGATTTATGGATTTTAAATAATGAGTATGCTGAAGATTTACAAAAGTGTTTTTTTTGAAAACTATGCCAATTTTAAAGGAAGATCTAGAAGAAAAGAATTTTGGATGTTTTTCTTAGTAAATTGGGCTATAAGTTTTATTATAAATTTAATCTCTCCAACAACAGATTTGTATCTGAATATTTTTTTGATCATCATTTTTATTCCTTCAATTGCAGTTGCTATAAGAAGAATGCATGATATTAATAAAGAATGGTGGTGCATTTTAGTGCCATTTTTTAATGTTTATTTATGGACTGTTATGGGCGATGTGGGAGAAAATACATACGGTTCAGATCCAATTAGCGAATTGGAATATTTGATGGAACTCGGAAAAGATCTTAATTAGCTCTAAACGGCTTTTTAATAATGTTTATTTGTTTTTAAATTCTTGCTGATATCCAAATAAAGTTGTTTCTTGAATTATTGTTTTACATTAAAAAGAAATAATAGTAAATGGGATTGTTTAGCAGAAATAGTAATAAAATTGAAAAGCCGAAGGTTCTTCTTGAAGTGAGAAGTCCTAATTGTCCAATAACAGCCGTTGTAGAACAAGATAATAGAACTGCTTATTTCTATCTATTTGGCGATCATGAAGATTTTGGAATAAAAAGCTGTTGGATTAGAAATTTGACGGCCGCACCAGAGGAAATAGAAACAAAATTGATGGAGAAAGGCGTTCCTCCTATGTTGATAAAAGAGTTTTGTAAATTTCCTGAAGGACAGTCGCCGCTTAGAGAACAAAACCTAGAAGTTGTATGGCTAGAAGAGGGAGATGGAGCTGCGTTATTAGAAAATGGAGAAATTTTGGCTATAATTCCTAGTTGGGGCGGCAATGATGGATTTCTTGGATATGCGCGTGATTGTAAGGGCGAAGGACATTTCGCTTGGGAGCTTTCCACAGATAATGAAATGCACCAGCGTGTTAAAA
Source organism: Flavobacterium ustbae (assembly GCF_003946915.1). Lineage (GTDB taxonomy): Bacteria > Bacteroidota > Bacteroidia > Flavobacteriales > Flavobacteriaceae > Flavobacterium > Flavobacterium ustbae. The sequence continues at coordinate 367,884 of NZ_RPOC01000001.1, read as the reverse complement.
GTGCATCTGCTTTTGTAAAAGCATGGGATGAAGAAGTAAATCCGTTTCAGTTTCTTCAGCCGGAAATTTTAAATTATTACGACGAAATTTTTGGTCAAAGTGATAAATATTACGCGATTGATAATTCAGAATGGCCTCCAAAAGGACTGTATGTGTACGAAGGTGCTGAGAAAATTGTTTTTGCGATTGTTGCAGTATCATTACGTCCGCAGCCCAAAATTGAAATGTATTTTGAAAACTCAAGCGAAATAAACCGAATTGAACTTGGAATTATTTTAAGGACTGGATTGACAAATGACCAAATCAATAATGTGGCAAGTCTTGTAAGTGGCATTACGGCGATACCGTGGGATAATATTACATTCTTGGCTCAAGGACATACTGTCGAGTTTCATACTACGGCTAGTGAAAAATTTAAGTACGGAATTTTGACTAACAAATTAAAAGTGCTGCCTAAAATGAACGTGCCTGCTTTTGGAAATTCAAAAACTTCTTTTTTATGGGTTGTGCCTATTTCAGATAGAGAATGGGAACTGCTGAGAGAATCGGGTTCGCAAGAGCTACTAGACAAATTAGATGAGATAGGAGAAGAAATTTTCAGTTTTGAACGAGAAGAAGTGGTTTAAATATTTCGCATAAAAAAAACTCATAAGTTTAAACTTATGAGTTTTTAGTTTTTATAAATAATCTTAATCTTCTTTCTCAGATAATTTCTTTTCCAGTTCAATCTGAAACTCTTCGATAACCGGTTTCATGGTGCTTTCTGGAATATCTGCAATTCGAATATACATTAAACCATCAATAGCATTGTTGAATAGAGGATCGACGTTAAATGCGACTACTCTTGCATTTTGTTTGATGTATTTCTTAATTAAAACGGGAAGGCGTAAGTTTCCTGGTTCTAATTCGTCAATAATTTTATCGAATTTATTTAAGTCAGATTCTGCTTCATCAAAGATAAAATCTTTATCAGCGTCTTTCAGTTTTACTTTATAAGCTTTTTTCGGGTGAATATATTGCGCAATATACGGATCGTAATAGTTTGACTTCATAAACTCAATCATAAGCGACTTAGAGAAGTCTGAAAACTGATTACTGATACTTACACCGCCAACTAAATATTTGTGTTCAGGATGGCGTAAAGTAGTATGAATAATACCTTTCCATAATAAGAACAAAGGCATTGGTTTTTGCTGATATTCTTTTACAATGAAGGCACGCCCCATTTCGATAGATTTGTGCATCATATCGTGAAGTTCCGGTTCAAATCTGAATAAATCTGTTAGATAGAAACCTTCGATTCCATATTTTGGATAGATTTCAGAACCTAATCCCATACGATATGCACCAGCAATTTTTTTGGTTTCATCATCCCATAAAAACATATGGTGATAATATTGGTCGTATTCGTCTAAATCGATAGATTCATTGGTTCCTTCACCAACTTCACGAAAAGTGATTTCGCGCAGACGGCCAATCTCGTGTAAAATATTCGGAATTTGTTTCGCGCTTGCAAAGAAGACTTCATAGTTTTTGCTTTGCAAAAATCTGCTATCATTATTTCTTAAAGTCTGAACTTCATCAATCAATTTTGATTCGTTGGCTGCAGTAGCGATTTTTTTAGGCGCTTTCGTAATTTTCAAACTCGCAGTGTCAATTAGTTTGGTGTCTTTTTCAAACGGATTGGCAAGCATATAGGTTTTCTTTCTTAAGAACTCTGAATATTCTTCAAAAGATTCGATTTCGTTTTGCTCGTTTACAGAAATTGGTTTTCCAATACGAACTTTTATTACTCGGTCTTTCTGCGTTAAAAGCTCAGACGGAAGTTTTGCAGTTCGTAAAGTATCATCAATTTTAGAAAGCCAGTAGAATAATTTACTGTTTTTGGCATGAAAATAAATTGGAACAACTGGTACTTTTGCTTTTCTAATTAGCTTAATTGCACCTTCTTCCCAAGGTTTGTCTACTACCAATTTTCCGTCTTTGTAAGTCGAAACTTCACCAGCAGGAAAAATTCCCAATGGTTTTCCGTCGCTTAAATGGCGTAGCGTTTCTTTAATACCGATCACGCTCGATTTTGCATCCTTATGGTTTTCAAAAGGATTAACCGGCATAATGTATTTTTTCATCGGAACAATTCTGTGTAACAGGAAGTTTGCAATGATTTTGAAATTTGGTTCTCTTTCAAGCATTAATTTCAAAAGCAAAATTCCGTCAATTCCTCCAAGCGGATGATTAGAAATGGTAATATAGGCACCATCTTTGGGCAGACGCTTTAAATCTTCTTCTGGGATTTCAAACTTAATTTCCATTTCATCCAAAATTCCATTCAAAAAAGCAAGGTCTTCCAAATGTTTATTACGATCGTAAATTTTATTAAGGGTCGAGATCTTAAGAACCTTCATAAGAATCCAGCCAGAAAACGTACCGAAAACTCCGTACTTTTCAACATTTATTGCTTTTGCAACTTCTTTCGCGGTAACTAAACCCATGTAGTACTTTTAATTTATTAGAACAGCGAACAAAGATAACAAAAAAGTCTACTTTTCGTTGTTTCCAAGACAAACTTTGCACTTTTTTATTACATTTGAAATCCTAAAAAAATCACTGATGAAAATTATTTCTTATAATGTAAACGGAATTAGAGCGGCAATAAACAAGGGGTTTATCGAGTGGCTGCAACAAGCAAATCCTGATGTAATATGTCTTCAGGAAATAAAAGCAACACAGGATCAAATTCCCGTAGATGACATTACTGCAGCAGGTTATCCATTTCAATATTATTATCCAGCAAACAAAAAGGGGTATAGCGGAGTGGCGATTCTTTCTAAAACCAAACCTAATAATATTGCTTATGGAACAGGAATTCATCACATGGATTTTGAAGGCAGAAATCTTCGTGCAGATTTTGATGATGTTTCTGTTATGAGCTTGTATCTTCCGTCTGGAACAAACATTGAAAGGCTCGATCATAAGTTTATGTTTATGGATGATTTTCAAACATATATTAATGAATTGAAATTGACGATTCCGAATCTAGTGATTTGCGGAGATTACAATATTTGTCACGAAGCGATTGATATTCACGATCCTGTTCGCAACAAAACCGTTTCTGGGTTTTTACCGCAAGAACGCGCTTGGTTAGACGCTTTTATGAAATCTGGATTTATTGATAGTTTCCGTCATTTCAATAAAGACCCGCATCATTATTCTTGGTGGAGTTACCGCGCTGGAGCAAGAGGAAATAACAAAGGTTGGCGTATCGATTACAATTTGGTAAGCAACGCGTTAGAAAATAGATTAAAACGTGCGGTTATTCTTCCAGATGCCATGCATTCAGACCATTGTCCAATTTTAGTCGAGATTGACTAATTTTTGGTATTGTTCTTGTGAAGTAAAATGCAATTTAAATTTCAAGAATAAATTCAGATTCTTGTTTTTAGAATTTACAATTTAAAACTTGGAGTTTGAAGGTTTAGAATTATTAAACGCCAAAAATAAAACGAATTAAAGATGATTAAAAAAGCTTCTATCGGATTGCTAGCATTAGCTTTGTCCACAACGTCATGTGTTTCTAAGAAAATTTACAATGATCTTGAAACCAAATACTCAGATTTGAAGAAAGAGAACCGTTCTATTGCAGATGAAAATGAAAATTTAAAGAAAGCAAAGAACCAGTTAGAAATCGATCGTGATAAACTGACAAAAGATTTAGCAAATGCTAATGATGATTTGGCAAAACAAAAAGCAAATTTAGCAGCAGAGCAGAAGAAATATAAAGTTTTGCAAGATTCTTATAATGCATTAGAGAAAAACAGCAACGATGCATTGGAGAAAAACTTGGCTAAAAACCGTGAATTGCTAGCGCAATTGGAAGCAAAAGGAAAAGCCCTTGCGGACGAACAAGCTCGTTTGGACAAAACCGCAAACCGTTTGAAAGAACTAGAAGATATGATTGCGGCCAAAGAAGAAGCAATGCGCAAACTAAAAGAAACTTTATCTAAAGCATTAAATGGTTTTGAAGGCAAAGGTCTTACAGTGGAGCAAAAAAACGGAAAAGTTTACGTTTCTATGGAAAACAAATTACTTTTCAATTCTGGAAGCTGGGCAGTTGGAACGGAAGGTAGAAAAGCGGTTACAGAACTTGGAAAAGTTTTAGGAGATAATCCAGATCTTTCTGTTTTAATCGAAGGACATACAGACGACGATCCTTATGCTGGTTCTGGACCAATTGCAAACAACTGGGATTTATCAACAAAAAGAGCAACAGCAATCGTAGCGATTTTGAGCGAAAACCCAAAAATCAATAAACAAAAATTAACAGCTGCGGGAAGAAGTGAGTTTTCTCCTCTTGCAAGTAACGCTACTCCAGAAGGAAAAGCTAAAAATAGAAGAATCGAAATCATCTTAACTCCAAGATTGGATGAAATTGCGGAGATGCTTAATAGTATTAATTAAGGTGCTAAGGTTCTGAGGAACTAAGCTTCTAAGATTTAAAAAAGGTTCAAGTTTTACTTGAGTCTTTTTTTTGTGTCAAATAAAAACCTTAGAAGCTTAGCGCCTTAGCAACTCAGAGCCTCTAAAAAAAAGAATCTTTTGCTTTTTTTAACCTTTGCTACTTTTCCATTTGAAAAATCCCTTTGTATCTTTGAAACTTCAATAAAAACAAAGTAAAAAAGCTTAGAACCTTAGCATCTTAGCAACTCAGAACCTTAAAAAGATGAAATACACTACATTACCCAACACCGATATAAAAGTCTCAAAAATATGTCTTGGAACGATGACTTTCGGACAGCAGAATACAGAAGCAGAAGGACACCAACAAATGGATTATGCGCTTGAAAGAGGAGTAAACTTCTTTGACACAGCCGAAATGTATTCAGTTCCAGCGAGCGAAGCGACTTACGGAAGCACAGAAAAAATTATCGGAACCTGGTTTAAGAAATCTGGAAATCGCGATAAAATAGTCTTGGCTTCTAAAATTGCGGGTCCGAATCCGAATTTTGGATACATGCGTGAGAAACTGGATTTTTCGCCAGCGAGTATCAAATTTGCCGTTGAGCAAAGTTTAAAAAGACTTCAGACCGATTACATTGATTTGTACCAAATGCATTGGCCGGAAAGAAAAACCAATAATTTTGGAACGCGCGCTTTTCACGGACATGATGATGTTTGGGAAGACAACTTTAGAGAAATCCTTGAAACTTTTGACGGATTAATTAAAGAAGGAAAAATTAGACATGTTGGAGTTTCTAATGAAAACGCTTGGGGAATGATGCGTCTTTTGGAAGAAAGTAAATACAACAATCTGCCAAGAATCAAAACCGTTCAAAATCCGTATTCTTTGTTGAATAGATTATTTGAAGTAAATTCTGCAGAAGTTTCAAAATACGAAAATGTTGGTTTATTAGGATATTCGCCTTTAGCGTTCGGAGTTTTGACTGGAAAGTTTTTAACGGGTGAAAGTCATCCAAAAGCGAGAATTAACCTTTTTCCGCAATACAAACGTTACAATAGTGCTCAATGTACCGAAGCGACGAAACTGTATCTAGAAATCGCTAAAAAACATGGTTTAACATTAACGCAATTGGCAATGGGATTTGTATTGGCACAACCGTTTTTGACAAGCGCGATTATTGGAGCTACAACTATGGAACAACTAAAAGAAAATATTGATACAATTGATGTTGTACTTTCGAAACAAATCTTAGCAGAAATTGATGCTGTTCAGGCTATAATTCCTGATCCTGCGCCTTAATTTTTTTTAGCCACTAAGACACGAAGCTTTTAATCTTACTTTGCGATTTCGCGTCTTTGCGAGCAAATTTCATTTAAGATTATTTACTTAAAGTTTTAATATCGCAAAGACGCAAAGACGCAAAGTTTTTTTGTTTCACGCAGATTTTAAAAGATTTAAGCTGATTTTTTTTAGTCTCATTTTTGTCATCCGGAGGAACGAATGATCTCCATAAGTAACTCCACAAAGTCAATCAATCTTTGTCGAGCTTCTAGCGGAGATCCTTCGTTCCTCAGGATGACAAACAGTACGATTACTTTGATAATAACTTTGCGACTCTGCGTCTTTGCGAGATTAATTTAATAAAGTGTAAACAAAAAACTTTGTGGCTTCGTGGCAAACTTAAACTTTATAAATCAAATTCATCATCTACAGCTAAAGAATCGGCTTTGATTGCTGTAGAATCTGGAGCTTTAATACGAATTAAAGAACGTGCGTTTCCAGAAATATAAACCGGCAATAATCCAATTGTGTCTTCAGGAATTAAAAGGCCTCTTCTAAACATTAGATTTTTCAAGAATTTCTGATTTTTAATGGCGTAATCTTTCAAATTACCTTGATCATTAAACTGATACATGAATTTTCTTGGTTTCGGAATAATTGTCGCCAAGTACAAACATTCGTCAACATTTAAAGCCGATGGACTTTTTTGGAAGTAAAAATGACTTGCTTCGCCAATTCCGTATACATTTGGTCCCCATTCTATAATGTTGAAATACACTTCCAACATTCTTTCCTTGCTTACAATTCGGTTATTTTCTAAAATATAAACTAATAAGATTTCTTCCAGCTTTCGCGAAAGCGTTTTTTCTCTCGTCAAGAAAACATTCTTTATCAGCTGCATACTTATAGTGCTTGCGCCTCGTGAGAATTTTTTGGTTCGAATGTTTTTTAGAATCGATTGTTTGAAAGCTTCATTTATAAAACCTCGATGCGAGAAGAATGACGGATCTTCAGTCGTTAAAACAGATTTTCTTAAATAAGGAGAAATCTGATCCAAAGGTGTGTAATTCGGATTCGCATTTCCGACTAAAATAGGTCTTTGCAAAACATTCTGAATAATCGCGCGATAAACAAATTCACCGTTTAATTTATTCAGATCGGCTTCGCCATATTTGGTAATTCGCAAATCTTCTTTGTTGAGTTTGCTATCGAAAACTAAAGTGTTAGGTTTGTTTTTATTGAATTTGAAATCCAGTTTGTAATCGAAATTTCCGGTCGCCTGCATTCCTTGAAAGTGTGTAAACAATCCGTCTGGAAGCGAAACGATAAAATCCTGCGCTTTCATTTTTGGGATATCGACTTTTAAAGTATAAACCGTATCTTTTTCGGTATCATAAGAAATATACGGACGTACTTTTATCTTATTCAATTGCATAGTCGAAGAACTGTCAATCGAAATAAAACTGTCTCCTAATAAAAAACGGTAATCAAAACGGGCATTTTTAATGACAACATTCTTGCTGGCAATTTTTGGGTGATTAATGGTAAGATTTGCGATAGAAGTATATCCGTCAATATGCAATTCGCCACCACTTTTATTGATGTTTCCAACATTTAAACGAATAGAATCGAAACTAGCTTTTAAGTTGTAACGCTGATCTAAATAAGGAACTCGAATTGCTCCCGTATCGAGATTAAAAAATCGAATATCAGCTTTTTTGTTTCTCGGATCTGCAAAACCTTTAATGTTCCAACGCTGATCAAAATCTTTTGCCTGAACGTGGAGATTGGTTTCTAGTTGTTTGTTGGCTAAAACGAGTTTGTTTACATCAATAGAAGTGTGTTTTCCGTTGTCATCGATTTTGAATTTAAAGTTTTTCAAATCCATATCGGTCGGAACCAGGTTTAAAATCTTCGAAATAATATTATAAGCAAACGAAGCATATTTACGTTTTTCATTTGAATTGGTATCGTCTTTTTCTCTTTTTAAAAAGGCATCAAAATTTCGTTTTTTTCCTTTTTTTACCAATTGAATATAACCGTTGTCAATTTTTAAAGTCCCAACCTGAACATCTCCAATTAGTAAACTGCTTAAACTGATACTCGTTTCAACGTTTTTAATTTTGCAAAGTGTATCGGCATTAATCGGAGCTAAAACTATGTCGGTTAACTTTATAGTCGATAAACCATCAAAAGAAGCCTCTTTTACAGAAAAATTACTGTTGTACTGTACGGCCATTTTGTGCTCTACTTTGGCGATCGCTTGCTTAAGAAGTGAATCACGGAAATAATACAATCCTATGCAAAGCACAACAACGATTATTCCTAGTATTTTTAATGCTTTGTATATTTTTTGTTTTGGAAAATTCATAGAGTTGAATTTACAATATTTTTTAGTTTTTGAGGGTAGGTTTTTCCGCCACGAATTCACGAATTTTTTTTTTCTTTTGCCACAGATTAAAATGATTAAAAAGATTAATCTGTGGAAATCCTCTTAATCTGTGGCGAAAAATTCGTGGCGGAAAAAAACTATCCGAAAAGAATACTTGCTACATCTTCAATTTTTGCCACAAGTTCTATTTTGATTCCGGTATTTTTTAAAGCGATTTTATTGTATTTCGAAACAAAAATCGTGTCAAAACCTAATTTTTCGGCTTCTTGAATTCTTTGGTCAACTCGGTTTACAGGACGAATTTCGCCAGAAAGTCCCACTTCGCCGGCAAAACAAAATCCTTTGCCCACTGGGATATCTTCGTTAGACGATAAAATTGCAGCGACAACTGCTAAATCAATTGCTGGGTCATCAACAGAAATTCCGCCCGTAACATTCAGGAAAACGTCTTTTGCGCCTAAACGAAATCCAGCTCTTTTTTCTAAAACAGCCAAAATCATGTTTAAACGTTTCGCATTATAACCTGTTGTGCTTCGTTGAGGTGTTCCGTAAACTGCGGTGCTTACCAAAGATTGTATCTCGATCATTAACGGACGCATTCCTTCAAGAGTTGTAGCAATGGCAGTTCCTGATAATTCTTCATCTTTATGAGAAATAAGAATTTCAGATGGATTATTGACTTCTCTTAATCCGCTTCCTAACATTTCATAAATTCCAAGTTCGGCTGTAGAACCAAAACGGTTTTTTAGCGAACGCAAAATTCTATAAACGTGATTTCTGTCGCCCTCAAACTGAAGAACGGTATCTACCATATGTTCCAGAATTTTTGGTCCGGCAATATTTCCGTCTTTGGTAATGTGACCGATAAGAATCACAGGCGTATTACTTTCTTTAGCAAACTTGATCAATTCTGCGGTTGTTTCTCTAATTTGAGAAATACTTCCGGCAGTTGATTCTATATAATCAGTATGCAAAGTCTGAATCGAATCGATAATGACCACTTCTGGCTGCATCGTTTCAATCTGTTTGAAGATATTTTGCGTTTTGGTTTCCGTTAGAATATAACAATTTTCGCTGTTAGGCGTAATTCTTTCGGCGCGCATTTTTATTTGTTTCTGACTTTCTTCTCCAGAAACATATAAAGTTTTATAAGGTAATTTAAGTGAAATCTGCAGTAAAAGTGTACTTTTTCCGATGCCGGGTTCTCCGCCCAAAAGCGTTAAAGAACCAGGAACAAGTCCGCCGCCTAAAACGCGGTTCAATTCGCTGTCGGTCGTGTCCATTCGAACTTCCTGAGCCGAATCAATTTCGTTAATTTTTAAAGGTCTTGGCGCTTTGCTTGTTGAAGTGGATTCACTTTTCCAAGCTACTTTTTCTTGTTTCTGGATAATTTCCTCAGCAATCGTATTCCATTCTTTGCAGGCATTGCACTGGCCTTGCCATTTAGAGTATTGCGTTCCGCAGTTCTGACAAAAAAAGGAAGTTTTAACTTTTGACATTATTTACTTTTTTTTAGCAAGCGTATTCATCTCGTCGATTTTCTCATACATCAAATCTTTATTCAAATCTCCAATTGGTTCCATTTGAGAAGCATTTTGGTATTTTTTAGACGCATGTTTCGGATCTCCTTGTTTTTCATACATTAAACCTAATTCATATTCTCCTAACATGGCTTTTGGATAATTTACGTTTCCAATTTCAGCCATTTTTGCTAGTTCACTGTAAGCATTCTTTTTTAAAATGATATTTTCTATTACCTTAAAATCGGTCATTCTTACTGGAATTTGCACTCCCATAACTTCAGACATGGTGTTGTACTTTTGTTCCAAATATTCTGCGTAACCCGATTCAAGGACAGCAATTTTTTCGTTGTATTCTGCCGAATTTATTGGTCGGTATACTTCAAAAATCTGGTACAATGCGCTCGGTATAGAATGCAATACTTCTGTATAATGTGTAGCGCCTTTGAAAACATCGTATTTATAATTCACTAACGGATTATTTGCGATTTTAATATTGCTGTTTAATTTTTCTATTGGTTCTTTTATTTTTTTAATATCACCTTCTCCGGCAGAAAGATAATAGTAAACAGGGCTTTTTATTTTAGCAAACTTTTCTGCAATACGCACTTCCATTTTTGGAGCAAGTTCTGGACTTAAACAGATGTATGCATTGAAAAGCGGAATTTCTTTATATAAATAAAAATTGGCAAAACTTGCAGTTAAATCGTGACCTGCAATAAGTCTGAAAGGCGAGGTGCGGTATTTTTTTTCGATATAAGGAACTAATTCGGCTCCGATAAATTCAAAAAATTTTGCTCCTTTTTCAAAAGGAAGGCCTTCATTCTGGTCAATTGTCGTGTCGTCAAAACGCTCTCCGTCTTTGTTTTGATGAATTCCGATAATGATCATTTCTGGAATATCATCCCAGTAAGAACCATAACTCACAGCTCCAGAAAACGGATCGAATAAATAATCTCCATCTAATAAATAAAGAACCGGATATTTTTTGTCTTTGTTGGTTTCGTAAGAAGCTGGAAGTCCGATTGTAATTCTACGCTCTTCTCCGAGTTTCTCCGATTTAATGTTATCGAACGTTTTTTGGGCAAACGACGAAAACGAAATTAAAATAAACAGTAGGTAAACTTTTTTCATGATTTGTGGCATTTCAGTGAATTAAAAAGTATTGAATATAGTGTGGCAATATACTATTTTATTTGTTCTTTTTATTAAGGAAAAAAGGAAACAAAGAGGTATAGCGTAAATCTTTTCTGATTTATACCAATAAGAAATGCTTTGTTCAAAAAATATTGGACAAAGCATGTGTTTTCAAAAAATGAAAATTATTATGTTAGTGAATTGTCATTTTCGTTAGGGAAAATAATCCATGGCTTAAAAGTTTTTGCTTCTTCAAACTCTAGGGTCGCATACGAAATGATAATAATGATATCGTCTTTCTGAACTTTTCTTGCTGCAGGACCATTTAAAGTGATTTCTCCCGAATTTTTTTCGCCTTTAATAGCATAAGTTTCAAAACGTTCTCCATTATTAATGTTAACAATAGATACCTTTTCGCCTTCAATAATATTTGAAGCTTCTAGTAGCGTTTCATCAATAGTAATGCTGCCAATATAATTTAAATCGGCTCCGGTTACTTTAACACGATGAATTTTTGATTTTATAACTTGAATTTGCATGGTGCAAAGTTAGATTAATTTAATGAAATGGTGTCAATCAGTCTGATAGAATTAACAAATACTGCTATAAATGCTCTGTATTTTTTGTCATTCTCTTTCTTATCGATAGATAAAAGTGTAGATTCGTCAGCAATAACAAAATACTCTAATTCGAATTCGGTATTGTCTTTAAAAGAATTTTCTACAAATTCGATTGTTTCTTGCGGACTTTGATTTTGAAAAATCTCTTTTGCTTCGGTCAGAGTTTTGTAAATAATTGCGGCATCTTTTCTTTCTTGATCCGTCAGGCGTTCATTTCGCGAACTCATCGCAAGTTGGTTTTCTTCTCTAAAAATAGGACAGCCTACAATATTGACTGGTAATTCTGTTTTTTCGACTAATTTCTTGACAATCTGCAATTGCTGAAAATCTTTTTCGCCAAAATAAGCATTTGTTGGAGTTACGATTTCAAAGAGGCGTTTCACAATTGTTCCGACACCGTTAAAATGACCAGGTCTGAATTTTCCTTCCATCTGGTTTTCTAATCCGTCAAAATCAAAAGATTGCGAAACTGTATTTCCTTCATAAATATCTTCGACAGAAGGAGCGTATAAAATGATTTTATCACTTAATGTACGCATTTTCTTAATATCTTCTTCAAGTGTTCTTGGATATTTTGCTAAATCTTCGGGGTTATTAAATTGTGTTGGATTGACAAAAATGCTCACAACTGTGTCGTCGTTTTCTTTTAGCGAACGCTGCATTAAAGCCAAATGTCCTTGGTGTAAAGCGCCCATTGTTGGTACAAATCCGATGGTTGAATTTGCAGTTTTGATAGTTTTAAGATAGGCTATCAAGGCTGCTTTACTGTAGAAAATATGCATCGAGGTATTATTAAAATTTAGTGCAAACATAATATATTAGTTATAAACTGCATAAATTTTTGTAATTTTGCGACGTTTTTATTACCAAAATTAAGTAAAATACTATTATGAAAGATAAGAGGATATTATATGTATCATCTGAAGTCGTGCCTTATTTGGCTGAAAATGAGGTTTCTTTAATGTCTTATGACGTTCCGAAAATGATTAATGACCAAGGCGGCCAGATAAGAATTTTCATGCCAAGATATGGGAATATAAATGAGAGAAGACATCAATTGCATGAAGTGATTAGACTTTCAGGGATGAATTTGGTAGTGAATGACTTAGATATGCCATTGATTATTAAAGTAGCATCGATTCCGAAAGAAAGAATCCAAGTTTATTTTATTGATAATGATGAATATTTCAAACGTAAAGCAACCTTTACAGATGAAGAAGGCGCTTTATATCCAGATAATGACGAAAGAGCAATTTTCTTTGCAAAAGGCGTTGTAGAGACTGTAAAAAAATTAAACTGGGTTCCAGATATTATACATGTTCACGGATGGCTTGCTGCAATGCTTCCGATTTATATGAAGCATTATTACAAACATGAAGCCTTGTTTTCTGAAACTAAAATTATTACTTCTGTTTACGGTCAATCATTTGATGAGAATCTAGATTTAGAAATGATTAATAAAGTTAAGTTTGATGGTGTGCCTCATGAATCGGTATCAGACTTAGAAGTGCCAAATTACGAGAATGTTTTAAAAGCCAGTATTTTGCATTCAGACGGCGTGATCATTGCATCAGAAAATGTTTCTCCAAGTTTAACAAAATTTATAGAATCTTCAGGAAAACCTTTTTTACCTTTCGCAACGAAAGATGCATTTGCTGAGGCTTATACAAATTTCTACAGAACATTTGGACTTTAAATTTTAATTTTATTATTAGACATGTATAATACTTCTTTTATTAAGAAAACGCTATTGGCTGTAATTGCTGTTTTTTTATATTCTTGTGACAAAGATTTTAATGCGATTGGTGAAGGTTTGGTTGGTGATGATCATTTTGGACTTGAATCTGAAAAATATGATGTTTTAGCATATAATCAAGAAGTGACTCCCATTCAGTCGAATGTTATGACTCCAAATGCTCTGGGTATCTTTGATAGCCCTAATTTTGGAACTACAACTGCAAATTTTGTAACACAACTAACGCTTGATACATACGCTCCAACAATTGGAGAATCTCCAGTAATTGAAAGTGTTGAACTTGAGATTCCGTATTACAGCCATCAAACAGCTGTAGATAATGAAGGAAATACTACTTATGAGTTAGATTCTATTTATGGGGACAAAAACGGAAAACTTAAGTTGAGCATTTACGAATCGAAGATTCAGATGCGAAACAGCTATTTTAGCGGTGGTAGCCAAATACCTCAATTTTATTATACAGATCAAAACACTGATTTTTTTAATAATGCTGATAAAACCTTATTATTAAATAATGGTGGGGTTTTAGAGAATGAACAATTCTTTTTTGATGCTAAAGAAATTGTAATAAAAACAACTGATCCTGATACAAAAAACGAGACAGTAGAAAGAAAAACGCCTAGGATGAGACTGCAGCTTAATAAGGAATTTTTTCAAAGAAAAATATTAAAAGCTGATGCTTCAAAACTTTCTACGCAAGATCTTTTTCAAGAATATTTTAGAGGGTTATATTTTAATGTTGAAAAGTCTGGCTCTAATCCGACCAACATGGCATTAATAAATTTTAGTGAGGGTACAATTACAATTAAATACAAGGCTAAAACCGAATCTAAAACCGATACAGATACTACAACTGAAGACAAACAGATTGTATTGAATTTGGCAGGGCCTAGTACGGCGAGTTTCCTTTCAGATGCCCGAAATGCAGATTATACAAGTGCTATAACGACTAATGTCAATAAAAAAGACGGAGACGAGAGACTTTATTTAAAAGGAGGTCAGGGATCTTTGGCGGTTATAAAGCTTTTTGATCAAACCGATGTGTTGAGTTACAATGCTCAAGGGGAGCCAGTAAATGGCGCAAATGGAGTGCCTGATCAATTAGATTTAATGAGAAGCAATGCTACTGTTAAAAATTGGAAAGTAAACGAGGCTAATTTAGTTTTTTATATTGATACCGAAAAAATGAAAGGAACAAAAAAAGAGCCAAACCGAGTTTATTTGTACAATTTGACAAATAATACCGTTATAGCAGATTATTCTACAGATGTTACTTCTGCTTATGGTGGCTTAATTAGCTTGGATTCTGATAAAAGAGGGAAAAGTTATAAAATTAGAATTACAAGCCACATTCGTAACTTGCTAAAAGATGCGACGGCGAAAAATGTAGATTTAGGTCTTGTTGTTTCCCAAAGTCCAACAGTACTAGCATTTAATGCGTTGAAGAATAGGATTCAAACTAATACTAATCCAATTGAATATTTTTCTGCAGCACCAAGAACTTCAGTTATGAGTCCTTTAGGGACAGTCTTGTTTGGAGGAAAAAAGGGAGGAACTCCTGAATCAGACCAAGAGAAGAAAAGATTGAAACTTGAAGTTTACTACACGAAACCAAATTAATAAATATATATGTGTGGAATTGTTGGATATATCGGTCATCGAGATGCCTATCCTATTGTAATAAAAGGATTAAAGCGTCTTGAGTACAGAGGATATGATAGTGCCGGCGTTATGTTGTATGATAACGAGTCGGGCATTAAAGTTTGCAAAACAAAAGGTAAAGTTTCTGATCTTGAGGCTAAAGCTGTTGAAGGCTTTGCAACAAACGGAAATATTGGTATTGGACACACGCGTTGGGCAACTCACGGTGTTCCAAATGACGTGAATTCGCATCCCCATCTTTCGAATTCTGGAGATTTAGCAATCATTCATAACGGAATTATTGAGAATTATGCGCCTTTAAAAGAAGAGCTTATCAAAAGAGGCTATACTTTTAAATCGGATACAGATACTGAGGTTTTAGTAAATTTAATAGAAGAAGTTCAGAAGAAAGAAAATATTAAATTAGGTAAAGCGGTTCAGGTTGCATTAAACCAAGTTGTTGGTGCATATGCAATTGCTGTTTTTGATAAAAAAAATCCAAACGAAATTGTAGCGGCAAGATTAGGAAGTCCGTTAGCAATTGGAGTTGGGGAAGGCGAATACTTTATTGCTTCTGATGCTTCTCCATTTATCGAATATACTTCTAATGCAGTGTATTTAGAAGATGGCGAAATGGCAAATATCAGATTGCATAAGCCAATTAAAATTAGAAAAATACAAGACGACTCTTTAGTAGATCCTTATATTCAAGAACTTCAAATGAATTTGGAGCAAATTGAAAAAGGAGGGTATGATCATTTCATGCTTAAAGAAATCTATGAGCAGCCAAGTGTAATTAAAGATACTTACAGAGGAAGACTTCATGCAAATGAAGGAATTGTTCAAATGGCTGGTGTAGAGGATAATTTAGAGAAATTCTTAAATGCAAAAAGAATTCTTATCGTAGCGTGCGGAACTTCATGGCATGCTGGTTTAGTTGCAGAATACATCTTTGAGGAATTTACAAGAATTCCAGTAGAGGTAGAATATGCTTCTGAATTTAGATATAGAAATCCAATTATCAATAAAGATGACGTAGTTATTGCTATTTCTCAATCTGGAGAAACTGCAGATACTATGGCGGCTATTAAATTGGCTAAAGAAAATGGAGCCTTTGTATTTGGTGTTTGTAACGTTGTAGGTTCTTCTATTTCAAGAGAAAGTCATGCAGGTGCTTATACACACGCTGGACCAGAAATTGGAGTAGCTTCTACAAAAGCATTTACTACTCAGATCACAGTTTTAACTATGATTGCTTTGAGATTAGGAAAGGCAAAAGGAACGTTGTCAAATACAGATTTCCATACTTATCTTCAAGAATTGGAAATAATTCCTGAGAAAGTGTCTGAAGCGTTAGAAACAGATGCTAGAGCTAAAGAGATTGCTGCTGCCTTTAAAGATGCGCCAAACTGTCTTTATTTAGGTCGTGGCTATAATTTCCCGGTAGCTTTAGAAGGAGCTTTAAAACTAAAAGAGATTTCGTATATTCATGCAGAAGGATATCCTGCAGCCGAAATGAAACACGGTCCGATTGCTTTAATTGACGAATTTATGCCAGTTATTGTCATTGCTCCTAAACAAGGACATTATGATAAAATTGTAAGTAACATTCAGGAAATTAAATCGAGAAGCGGTAAAATTATCGCAGTTGTGACTAAAGGTGATACACAAGTTCGTGAATTAGCAGATTATGTAATCGAAATTCCAGAAACTTCAGATGCGTTGTCTCCATTAGTAACTACGATTCCGTTGCAATTGCTTTCTTATTACATTGCTGTAATGAGAGGTTGTAATGTAGATCAGCCACGTAATTTGGCGAAGTCGGTTACAGTAGAATAAGAAATTATTTAAAATATAATTGTTTAAAAAGCGAGACTTATGTCTCGCTTTTTTATCTTTAGTAAGCGATGAAAATATAACCTGCTTGTTTTGTAGCGTTGCCATTGTTGTAATACTCTAGAGTATAAAAGTAAGTGCCTCCTGGTAGTTTTTCTCCTTTCATAAAAGTCGATGGAATTGTTTATGGTAGAGACAACGTATGCAGAGATATTATTGCTAGTTATTGCCGGTGAAAAACTACCTTGAAGCCCTGAAAAGCTAATGTTTGAGGTGCCGTTAAAACGTACAGAAGGATGAAAATTAAATATATTTTCCTGATAGATAGGATTTAGAACTGTTTGAGAAAACATTGGCGTAGTATATTGAGCATCTTCTCCTGAGCCAGTTTGGCTTCCCCAATTTGTTACATTACCGCCCTGAATGGCAGGTGTAACATTCGAGTCTGCTTTGAGCCACAATCTAAGATTGGATGATATTCCACCTGGACTTTGTGCGTTTGCTGTAAAACAAAATCCGACAAAAAAAATCCATTTTAATAAAGGGCAAATAAAATTTCGTTCAGTAAAATTCGTCATGGTGAATTAGGTTATCTGTTCCACTTTGCTTATAATACTTTTTAATAATGATTTATGTACTTGTAATTCTGATATTGGGCTGAATGTTGACTCTTTGTAAAAGGCTTATATGTAATATTTGAAAAATCCTTTACGAAGGATGAAGCAAGACTTGCAAAAATAAAGCAAGCTTTTTTTCGATGTTGTAAATTAATAAATACTTAAAATTCTCTATAATAAGAATATAGGAACTCAATTGTTAAGATATTGGGCATAAAACTGAAGTTGGCAAAAATGGGTAAATCATTTACGAATAGTTGTAATTCGATAACTTCAATGTTGGCGAAGAAATATTTAATTCAAATTGGCTTTTATCCTTAAATAAACTAAAATGATAATAACTTTTAAGTGTAGATGTTATGTAACATAATATAGTTAAAATTAACATAATATTAGATTTAAAGAAAATATTTTGTTAATGAATAAATAGTTTTTCAGTTTTTTTAGACAATAATTTTATATTGTCAATAATTTTTTTGTGCATATGTATTTTTATGAAATTTTCATTTTTTTGACAAAAATTTATATGTATGCATAGTATTTTGGTTTTTCTTCTCGATTTCTTTGTTTTTATTTTAATAAATTCAATTAACAAATAGTTAATATATTGTAAAAAACGATGATGATTATTAGTTTTATTTAACGTTTTTTTATGCATATTAAAATATTTGCTTATTTTGGCTACATATACTAACAAAAAAACTAACCCAAAATGAGAGTCTACTTGCTAATTATGTTGTTGTTCAGCGGAATATCTTTTGCGCAGAATACAATTACAGGTTCGGTTACAGATAGTAACAAACAATCTATTCCTGGTGCCAATGTTGTCGTCGTTGGAGAAAACAGCGGAGCTTCTACAGATTTCGACGGATCGTTTAAATTGACTACTAATGCTAAGGTGCCTTTTTCTGTAAAGGTTTCAGCAGTAGGATTTGAATCGAAAACGATCAATGTAACAGCGGCAAATCAAAAAATAAATGTGGTTTTAAAAGATGAAGAAACGAAATTGGATGAAATTGTAGTTTCTGCATCGAGAACGCCTGAAAGGGTAATTGAGTCTCCTGTTACCATTGAGAGAATGGGAATTCAGGAAATAAAAAATACTACGGCCGCTACCTTTTATGATGGGTTAGAAAATTTAAAAGAAGTAAATTTCAATACGAGCAGTATTTCTTTTAAGTCTGTAAATACCCGTGGTTTTGCTACTGTGGCAAATACTCGTTTTATGCAGCTGGTAGATGGTATGGATAATTCTTCTCCTGCTTTAAATTTTGTTTTGGGTAACTTAATTGGAGTTTCAGACATTGATGTTGCCAGTGTTGAGCTTTTGCCAGGTGCTTCTTCTGCACTTTATGGGGCAAACGCTTTCAACGGAATCATGTTTATGAGTAGTAAAAGTCCTTTTACAAACGAAGGAATAACGGCTTACTATAAATATGGTCAAACTAGCCAAGATGCAGCAGGAACAAATGATTATAATGATTTTGGAATTAGAGCCGCAAAAGCATTTACAAAGCACTTTGCCATGAAGGCTAATTTCACTTACATGGAAGCAAGTGAGTGGATTGCAAATGACGCAAGAAGTATGACTGGAGGTTCTGTTGGTCATGCTATGAATCAGAATTATGACGGATTGAATATTTATGGAGACGAGGTAACGACTTTTATTCCAAATGTAGGACAGGTTAGTAGAACAGGTTACCGTGAGCAAGACTTAACAGATAATAAAGTGAAAAGTATGAAAGCTGATTTCAGTGCGCATATTAAGCCATGGGCAGATGATACAGAATTTATACTGCAATATAAAATTGGTACAGGAAGTACAATTTATCAAGGAGCAAACAGATACGCGTTAAAAGATTTCTTAATGCAGCAAGGTAAATTTGAAGTAAAAGGTAAAAACTTTTTTGGTAGAATATATTTTACAAGTGAAGACGCTGGAAACTCTTACGATATGAGATTTGCTGCATGGAACGTAAACAGAGCTGCAAAATCTGACCAAGAATGGTTTACAAACTATGCAACTGCTTATCAGTATGCTGGTGCGGTTATGGGAACAGATGCAAATCAATCTGCCGCTATCGCTAGAAATTTTGCAGATTATAATGTTTTGCCTGCGCAAATTTCATTTATTCCAACACCAACAGGTTCTGCAAGATTTGAACCAGGAAGTGCGCAGTTTAATCAGGCGTTGAAAACAGTTGTGGCAAATCCAGATTTAACTCAAGGATCAAAATTTATTGATCATTCAAAATTATATCATTCAGATGTAAACTATAATTTTAGAGATATTATCAAATGGGCAGAAGTTCAAGTTGGTGGTTCTTGGAGAAAATATGTAATGGATTCTGAAGGAACGATTTTTACAGATTATGATGGTCCAATTGAATATAAAGAATATGGAGCATATGCTCAACTTCAGAAAAAATTCTTAGAAGACAGATTGAAATTTACAGGGTCTTTGCGTTATGATAAAAGCCAGAACTTTGACGGGAATGTTTCGCCAAGAGTATCTTTTGTTTACTCAGCGGGAGCAAGTAAAAATCATAACTTCAGATTGTCTTACCAAACAGGTTTCCGTAACCCAACGACACAAGATCAATATATTGGTTTAGATTTAGGGCCATTTGCTTTAATTGGTTCAGCGCCAGAAAACTTAGATCGTTTTCAAGAAACTGTAAATGTAAGTGCGGCAGGACAAGCAGCGGGACAGCCTGCTACAATTGGAATGTCAGGACAAAATGCTTATCGTAATGCATATACAGTAGCTTCAGTTCAGGCTTTTGCAGCTTCTTCAAACCCAGGTGATCTTCAAGTTGCTGATATCGGATTGGTAAAACCAGAACAAGTTCAAGCTTTTGAGGTAGGATATCGTACAGTAGTTCAAAATGATTTATCTGTAGATTTAAATGCTTATTATAATATTTATAATGACTTTATGAATACAGCAAGAGTTATATCTCCTTATTACGGAACGGTAGGTACAGATCCTACAAATCCAGCAGTACAACAAACGTATCAAGCAATTGCATTTGGAGATAGAAGAGTGTATCAAGTATATACTAATACAACGGCTCAGATTTCTTCTTTTGGTTTTGGAGCTGGTTTAAATAAAAAAGTATATAAAGATTTTGAAGTAGGGGTAAATTATAATTATTCTCAATTTAATTTTGATCAGTCAGAAGATCCAGATTTCGTAGCTGGATTTAATACGCCAAAGCATAGAATTAAAGCTTCTTTTGGAAATGCAAAAGTGACTAAAAACTTAGGTTTTAATGTGAATGTAAGATGGAACTCTGAGTACTTATGGGAGTCTTCTTTCGGAGATGGAATGATTCCAGAAAATACAGTGCTAGATGCTCAGGTAAATTATGCGATTCCAAAATGGAAGTCGATTGTTAAAGTAGGAGCAACTAACCTTTTTGGATCAGATTATCTTCAAGTAATTGGAGCGGGAGCAATTGGTCAAATGTGGTTTGCTTCATGGACAATCAATCCTTAAGCTCTAGTTTATTATGAAATTGACATAGCTTCTTTGAGGTTATTTGTGAAAGTGAAGAGATGATAATTTAAAAGTACTAATTATGAAAAAAAATATAAAAACGCTGCTGTTGGTTTCTTTAGCCTTTGTTGCAGCTTGTAATAATGATGATAATAATAATACTCCAGAAGAAGTTCCTGTAGTTCCAGGTTCTGCGGTATTTACAAAGTATGTGGCGTTGGGAGATTCTTTTGCAGCGGGTTATAGTGATAATGCTTTATTTAAAAAAGGACAGGAGAATTCATATCCGAATATTTTGGCTCAGCAGTTTGCTGCTGCAGGTGGAGGAGCCTTCACACAGCCACTTATGAATGATAATATCGGAGGTCTTTTGTTAGGAGGAAATGTAATAGCGGGAACTCGTTTATATTTTGTTGGTCAAACACAAACTCCGACAAATGTGCAAGGAAAACCAACTACTGAGGTTACGGCTCATCTTTCAGGAACATTCAATAACTTAGGCGTTCCGGGAGCAAAAAGTTATCATTTATTAGCAGCAGGTTATGGTAATGTTGCGGGAGTGGCGCTTGGTGCGGCAAATCCGTATTTTGCCAGATTCTCGAGTGCTTCTAGTACAACTGTTTTGGCAGATGCTGTGACTCAAGATCCAACATTTTTCTCTTTATTTATTGGAGGGAATGATGTGTTGGCATACGCAACTTCTGGCGGAACAGGAAAAGATCAAACAGGAAATCCTAACCCAGCGACTTACGGATCAAGCGACATTACAGATCCGACCGTTTTTGCAAACGTATATGGCGGTCTGGTTACTGCTTTAACAGCGAAAGGAGCAAAAGGTGTTGTGGCAAATTTACCTTATATTACTGCTTTGCCTCATTTTACAACAGTTCCTTATAATCCGCTTACGCCTAAATTAATAGGGAAAAATAATGAAGCGGTTGGTGTCGCTACTATAAAAGCTCTTAATGCGCAGTTGTATGGACCGTTAAAAGCGGTATTGACAGCATTGAATGCAGGGGATCGAATTAATTTGCTTTCTGAGACAGGCTCCAGTCCGATGTTAATAAAAGACGAGAGTTTAACCAATTTAGCAAAGGAATTGACAGCTGCTTTCACTCCGTCTTTAGGACCTCAGAATGCTGCTTTTTATGGAGCTGTTTTTGGACAAGCCAGACAAGCTAAAGTGACAGATTTAGTAGTTTTAACGGCTCGACCAGATATTGGAGCTGCTCCAACGGCGGCAAATTCTGGAATTGGAATTGCACCTCCAGCCCCATTAAACGCATTTGGTATATCATACCCATTGCAGGATAAGCACGTTTTAATTCCTACTGAAATTACAGAAGTTAAAAAAGCGACAGATGCTTATAATGTTACAATTGAGTCTATAGCTAAAGAAAAAGGATTGGCATTTGTTGATACAAAAGCAACTCTGACGCAATTGGCCAACGGAGGAATTAGATTTGGCAATTATACAATGAGTTCTTCTTTTGCAACTGGTGGAGCATTTTCGCTTGACGGAGTGCATCCGAGTGCAAGAGGCTATGGTTTAATTGCAAATATCTTTATTGATGCTATTAATGAAAAATATGGTTCAACTCTTCGTCATGTAGATCTAGGCGTTTATCCAATTCAATATCCAGCAACACTTCCTTAAATAGTGTGAAAAAAACAAGAGAAAGACCGCTCATTTTTTATCAATGCAGCGGTTTTTTCTTTTAATAAAAAAAATGCCGTTTTTATTGTTTTTTAGCTAAGTTTTAGGAATCAAACAAAATCATGCTATTTTTTATGAAAAAAAAATTGATTTTATATTTTAAAAAATTATCTTTGCGCTCTGAAAAAAGAGGTATTTTCGATAAACCTAAATAGCTATTTAATAAATACATAAGTAATGTCAAAAGTAATAGGAAAAGTTGCTCAAATCATTGGACCAGTAGTAGACGTAGTTTTCAACGGTAAAGATGTTGAACTTCCAAAAATTTATGATTCACTAGAAGTCACTAAAAAAGACGGAACTATCTTAGTTCTAGAAGTACAATCTCATATTGGTGAAAACACTGTTCGTACAATCTCTATGGACTCTACAGACGGTTTGTCTAGAGGATATGAGGTAGTTGGAACTGGAAATCCAATCCAAATGCCAATCGGTCCAGACGTATATGGACGTTTATTTAATGTTGTTGGAGATGCAATTGATGGTTTAGGTGATTTGCCAAAAACTGGAGAAAACGGTTTGCCAATTCACAGACAAGCTCCAAAATTCGAAGATTTATCAACTTCATCTGAAGTTTTATTCACAGGTATCAAAGTAATCGATTTGATCGAGCCTTACGCAAAAGGAGGTAAAATTGGATTGTTTGGTGGTGCAGGTGTTGGTAAAACAGTATTGATTCAGGAGTTGATCAACAATATCGCAAAAGGTCACGGTGGACTTTCAGTATTCGCTGGAGTAGGTGAAAGAACACGTGAAGGAAATGACTTGCTTCGTGAGATGTTAGAGTCAGGAATTATTAAATACGGTGAAGATTTCATGCACTCTATGGAAAATGGAGGATGGGATCTATCTAAAGTAGATATGCCAGGAATGAGAGAGTCTAAAGCTACTTTCGTTTTCGGACAAATGAATGAGCCACCTGGAGCTCGTGCACGTGTAGCACTTTCAGGATTATCTATCGCTGAGTATTTCCGTGATGGAGCTGGATCAGACCAAGGAAAAGATGTATTATTCTTCGTTGATAACATCTTCCGTTTTACACAAGCAGGTTCTGAGGTATCAGCACTTTTAGGACGTATGCCTTCTGCAGTAGGTTACCAGCCAACTCTAGCAACAGAGATGGGTGCTATGCAAGAGCGTATTACTTCTACAAACAAAGGATCTATTACATCTGTACAGGCGGTTTACGTTCCTGCGGATGACTTAACTGACCCGGCGCCAGCAACAACTTTCGCGCACTTAGATGCAACAACAGTATTGTCTCGTAAAATTGCTGAGTTAGGTATCTATCCTGCGGTTGACCCGTTAGATTCTACTTCAAGAATTTTGACTCCACACATCTTAGGAGATGAGCACTACAACTGTGCACAAAGAGTAAAAGAAATTCTTCAAAAATACAAACAATTACAAGATATCATCGCTATCTTAGGTATGGAAGAGTTGTCTGAAGAAGATAAACTTGCAGTATCTAGAGCACGTCGTGTACAACGTTTCTTGTCTCAGCCATTCCACGTAGCAGAGCAATTTACAGGTATCCCAGGTGTATTAGTTGATATTAAAGATACTATCAAAGGATTTAACATGATTATCGACGGTGAGTTAGATCACCTTCCAGAAGCAGCTTTCAACTTGAAAGGTTCTATTCAAGATGCAATCGAAGCTGGAGAGAAAATGTTGGCTGAAGCTTAATATAATTATGAATTATGAGTTATAAATTATGAGTTTCTACTCACTTATAACTCATAACTTATAACTCATAACTCAAAAAAAATGATTTTAGAAATAGTATCACCAGAAGCGAAATTATTTTCAGGAGAGGTAACTTCAGTTACTTTACCAGGAGTTGATGGAAGCTTTCAGATTTTAAATCATCACGCACCAATTGTTTCTATTCTAGAAGAAGGAACAATTAAAATTGCAGCTCCAAGCTTCAGTTTTTCTAAAGAGGCTGCGGATAAATTTACGAGAGTGAATGACCAAACTTATACTTTAGAGATTAAGTCAGGAACAATCGAAATGAAAAACAATAAGATAATTGTTTTAGTAGACTAAAACAATTTTTTAAATAAACTGAAAAGCTAGACAATATGTCTGGCTTTTTTGTTTTTAGCACATGCATAAACAAAAATATAAAACCTCAATTTTAGTGGTAAAGAATACAGAAAAGGTGTGTTTCTTATAATTTGCTGTTTATTTTATTATGAAATGAATTGCCTAACTTTGTTTGTATGGAACTGCCAGAAAAACTTAATCATAAATTAGAAAACTGTAAACAAGAAAATCTGTTTAGAAAATTACCTGTATTTAATAATTTGATTGATTTTTCGTCGAATGATTATATCGGATTCTCTAAGTCAGAAGTTATTTGGAAACATGCTCACGCTTATCTGTTAGAAAATGAGATTTTTCAAAATGGAGCTACAGGTTCTAGATTGATTACGGGAAATCATTCCCTTTATCAAATAGCAGAAACTTTTATAGCACAATTTCATGAAGCAGAAGCGGCTTTAATTTTCAATTCGGGATACAATGCCAATTTGGGGTTTTTTAGTGCTGTACCGCAAGAAAATGATGTTGTTTTGTATGATGAATTATGTCATGCTTCTATAAAAGATGGAATCGCAATGTCTAAGGCAAAATCGCATCATTTTATACATAACGATTTTGAAGATTTAGAAAAGCATGTTCTTACATTTCCAGATGCTACAATTTATATTGTAACAGAAAGTGTGTTTTCTATGGATGGTGATACTACTAACTTGGAGGAATTGATACAGATTTCAGAAAAATACAATTGTTATTTGGTTGTTGATGAAGCTCACGCTTTGGGCGTTTTTGGAGAAAAAGGAGAGGGATTGACTCAATACCTACAGTTGCACAATAAGATTTTTGCTCGAATTGTAACTTTTGGAAAAGGTTTAGGATGCCAAGGAGCGGCAATTTTAGGAAGCGTTAACCTTAGAGAATACCTAATCAATTTTGCTAGAAGTTTTATTTATACCACTGCTTTATCACCTCATGCCGTAACGACAATTTTTATAGCCTATCAGCAATTGGAAATTGAAAAAGACCCCATTGAAAAACTTCGTCAGAATATTATATTTTTCAATCAACAGAAAAATTTGCTCGGACTGAAACCAATGTTTGTTCATAGTAAATCTCCCATACATTCGGCTATTATTCCAGGAAATAAAAACGTAAAAGAATTGTCGCAACAACTTCAAGACAAAGGGTTTGATGTGCAGTGTATTTTCTCTCCGATTGTTCCAGAAGGACAGGAACGCCTTCGTTTTTGTATTCACAGCTACAATTCGCAGGAAGAAATTAATCAAGTTTTGGAGTTGGTTAGAGATTTTGTTTTTTAATTATAAAGGAAGATTTTTAATTTAGATAAAAAGTGAAAACAAAAACCCATCGTAAAGATGGGTTTTGCTATTAATTGAATATGATTTTTTTCGTGACTACGTGATCATTTTCTAAAATTATTTTTACCAATAAAACTTGATTGCTAGAATGTAAATTTTCAATCTTTAATTCTTTTGCTTCAATTTTATTTTTGCTGAAAAGCAATTGTCCGCCGATCGTATAGATTTGTGTTTCTTTTATGTTTTCAGTACCGCTAGTAAGATTTATTACTTTTGATTTTACTGCTACTAAAACACTATTTCCTATGTTTTCAAAATCGTCTGTGCCTAACGTTTTATTAGTATAACGTACTGAAAAACGTGTATTAAAAGATCCGACAGCAGTTGTGAACGTATAGTTCTCTTTTCTTAAATCTGTTATTTTACCGGTTAGCTTATCTTCTAAATAAACTTCCTGAGTTTCGAAGAATCCATCAGCATGATCAATTGAAATGGTAAATTCGCCTGTGACAGTACTTTTAAAGCCAAGAGGAACAACATCGGTATTATCGAAAGGAAGTGCACGGCCTTGAATCGTCAACTTTTTAGAGGTGTTAATGCTATAAAAATCAAGATAAGAGTTACTGTTCATTGAAGTAGCGTCAAAATTATGATCTAGGCTATTGGTTGCGCCAGTTGCATATCCGATAAGAATTTGCTTGAATGCGTCTCCTGTATTAGTTAAATTTAACCATAAACGATTTTTTTCTATACCGCTAGTTTTTGCAGTTGTCTTAAAAAATGAAGTGTTTTTAGCTTTAACTCTCTGGTCGTTTGTAAATAAAACAGAGTTTACTTTTGGTCTAACAAAGAAACCTTGTCCAGTAGAGATATAACCGTTCGGTCTTTGCCCTTTTGGAGATGGTTGAGTTTCTCCCATTAAAGTAAAAACAGCAAAATCTGCGCTATCATAAGTAAAGATATTGGTTCCTTCTATTCTTTTTGGAGGCGTGTTATGCGACCAGAAATATAATGGTCCTACATCTCCATTATCTATAATAAATTGTTCAGCATCAATAGAAGAAGGATAAGGGTTGCCTAATAAATTTAGGTTTCCTACTACAAGAGGAATTAGAACATCTCCATTGTTTGGTTTTCCTGTAAATTTTGCAGTAAAATCATGTGGAGTTTCTAGGTCATGAGTTTGAGGGGCTCTTATGCTGTATCCTCTTCCTGCTTCCATTTTCTCTTTTCCAAAACTGTCAAGAACCCAACCGTTATTGGCAGCATTCCAATAATGATATTTATCCCATAAAGTATCTGGAGACAAATCGTGCATTGATAAACCAACTACGGGAGATGACCAGTAAGTTACGTCATAACGAACTACCTTAGTCGTTCTTTGCGCTTCAAATGTAGTGGCACCCCCACTAAACATATTTTTGTCTGTTGAAGTTTGAAGCAATGATCCTCCGTCTAAAAGTAATAGTTTTCCTTCTCCAATAACGTTTATGTCTTCGTCGACAGTTAAGGTTATGTCTTTTGGTACTGTTAAAGTAACCCCATCGTTTATTGTGCAAGAGCATACTGTAAGGTCGGTCGTTAATTCTGTATCGGCACTTATAACTAAAGAGCTGCCATTTGCATTTCCACTTCCATTATAATCTGTTTCAATTTTAATGAAATTTAAATTTAACCTTGCATTTTGTTTGTAGTCTTTTAAACGAATTTCAACTTTCGAATTTTTACCTAAAACTTTCGGACTTGTTAATATATTATTTTCAGGAGCATTGTCATTAATATTTCCTGAAGATGTATAAGCTGGAGTTGTGGCGTTTTCATCGTCGATAAAGATTTGCACTTGGTCATCACAGTTTGTGATTTGTATTTGGTAGGTTCCACAAGGAAATCCTTGTCTTTTGTAAACTAAAGTAAAGTAATCTTGCGGAACAGGTGCTCCTTGCCAACCAGATACTGTAGGATTGAAAGAAGGTGATTCTGTGAGAGCAAACGAATCTGTAGTCTTAATATTTACAGGACTAACACTATAATGTCCAGCATAACTTCCTTCTGAAATTGTAAAATTGTTACCGCTAGCTGCTGTAGTAAATCCATAAACGTTCCACAAATTATCTCCAAAAGGGTAAGAATAAGGGGTGGTACTATTTCCTGCAATTAAGCCCATAGAAAACTGGATTCTAGAATCAGTTGTTTTTTCATAGTATTCTATATCAAAATAATAGTCTACACCAGCTGTTAATTGCATATTAAGTGCTTTTTGAGAATAATTTACGCCAGACCATTGATTAAGTATCTTGGTAGTACCAGAAGCCGTTGTTAAATATAAGCGATAGTAATCGTCTCCTCCAACAGTTATGTTATAAGTTCCCGTTACATCAACATTGGCCTTCATTCTGTAACGAACAAAAAAATAATCTCTTGGAGTCTCGCATAGTTGTGGGTTTAATCCTGTAACAGCACCTTGTACAACATCACGATTAAATAATTTGTTTTCTTCAACTTGTCCAACATAAGTCATGTTTGGAATTGTGATAACAGCAGGAGATGCAGGATTTGGATCTGTCGGACTGCCTGACGATGGTAATGTTGTTGTTTTGTATACGTAACCTATCCATTTATTTTCTCCATAAGTAATCTGGTCACCTTGAATCGCACATACTGGCGCGGTTGCATTAACAGTTACAGTTGCAGAAGAATAGTCTGAAGGGGAATTAGTGTTGCGAAGTGTATAAGTAAATGTTTCAGATCCAGTAAAACTTGCATTTGGTGTAAAGGTAACGCTGTTAACACCATTTACAGTTACCGTACCGGTAGTTGGTTGAGTTACAGTTATGGCTTGTAAAGGATATCCGCCAATAACATCATTGTTTAAAATAGGAATATTTATGGCCTGATTTGATGGTGTTGAAACATAGTCATTATTGGCTGTCAAAGTATAAACATCATCTACAGTTCCTGTAAAAACAGGTCCTTCGCTATTTCCATTTCCATTTTTTATATCAAAATTATTATTACTGCTGTAAGAATAAATTCTAACGTATAAAGTTTCATTAGGTAATATAGGGTTGACACTAGGGTTAATATTGTTAGTCAATGCTGTCCAATTAGATGCTGTTGGTGTATCAGGTATCATAGTCAATACACCAGTAGTGAAGTTTGGATCTTTAGAATACTTAACTAAAAATCGTTGACTGTTTGCTCTATAGGTGAAATTAAACTGCTTAAGAGTCAGTTTGTGCTTTAAATCAGGGCTTATTTTAAATTGTATGTATTTGTTAGGGTCTTCCTTTCCGCCATTTTGTTCTGGTCGTGGCCAGTTGCCACTTTGAAAAAATGCATTGTCTGTATTGTAAAAAGTATAGTTTAGAGTAGCACCAACTGAAGTTACTGGCGAAGTTGGATTAACATAACTATTTGTTACCGGGTTGTAGCTATCTCCTGCGCCATTCCAAAGGGAGAGAACTTGATCTGGATTGTTTGATACCGTCACTTTCACCGTAGAGGTAGAAGTTTCCGTTCCGTTAGAAATAGTGTAGCTAAAAGTTGATGTTCCCACAAAATCTTTTGCGGGATTAAATGTTATGGTTTTGTCAGGATTAATTAATGCAGTTCCTTGTGATGCATTTGGGGGAGTCGACAAAGTTAAGGTGGTTACATTTTGTTTTTGAATGTCGTTTGAAAGTACATTTATATTTGTAGCCACATTGATTTTAGTATCTGCAAAATCTTTAATGGCCATTATTTTTGAAGAATCAAATGGACTCACAGTACCATTGAATACAGGAACAATATTTGTTGAAAGTGTACCCGTTTTTATTTCAAAAGTATTATGGGTGCTATAAGAATAAATTCTAATATAAATATATTCATTTTCAAGAATAGGGTTAAAGTCAGAAGATAATGTAGTCGTATATGTTGTCCAATTACCAGGTGTTGTAGTTTCTAAGATTAAATCTTTAACTCCAGTTTCGAAATTGGCATGTTTTGAATACCTAACTTTAAATTTACCTGATCCAGATCTGCATTGAAATGTAAAAGTGTTGGCATCAATTTTATATTTATCAGCTGGTTTAATCCTAAACTGTATATACTTGTTAACATCATAGGCGCTACCTATCTGCTGTGGAACAGGCCAGTTTCCTGTCTGAAAAAAAGTTGATTCGCTATTATATGAAACGTAGGAAATACTCACCCCTCCGCCAGTAGTGATATCTAATGGAGTTACATTTGACATTGCAATAGGTGTGTAACTAGACGAAGTAGCAGCATTCCATCTTACTAAGTCATTTTGAGCAAACGTTAAAAAAGGCAACAATAAGAATAAAAGTAAAGTTTTTTTCATGTTAAATGTTTTCTATCAATTTGTTATGCTGGCATAGAACTTTCGAACCGCGGCAAAGATAGATACATCTACGAGCTAGAAATTGTTAGGGTTTTGGTAACCCCTATTTAATCGATGAATTGTTAAAATAGTCGATGAATGGCATTAAAAAATTTAATGTTCGATAAATATTCTTATAAAATGATCCAAAATTATATAAGAATAATCGTAAAATTTTAAGATTTTTGGGGCTTATTTTTGAGGTTTTAGACTGAAAAACGTCAAATTTGCTATAAATTCTTCAAAAATGGAATAATTTATAACTTGATGCTATATTGAAATATGTAAGCAATTTAAGGCAGATTGCGATATATTTGAAGATCTAAAAGGGAGGAGATAATTAATTTTTTTAAAGATGTATGATGCAGCTAGTTTTCTTCCAGCTCTTTTACTTTTTCATAAACTAAATTGCTTTCATAACCTCTGCGAAGCATATAGTCGCAAAACTTTTTTCGTTTTTTGAGAACATTGTTTTCTGAAATGCTAAGCCAAGATCTTTCCGCCAGATTTTCGAAAGTTTCAAAATATTCTTCAGTAGAAATTTCTTTCAAAGCTAACGTGATATTGGTTGACGAAATATTTCTTGCTTTCAACTCGTTTGTAATCCTAATTTTTCCCCAATGTTTTATTCTGTGTTTGCCTCGGGCGAAGCTGCACGCAAAACGAGTTTCATTTAAAAAATTCCCTTCAATTAGCTGAACAACAATAGTATCTATCTCGTCTGAAGTCATTTTTAAGCTGTATAATTTAGAAACAACCTCGTCGTGACAGCGTTCTTGATAGGCACAAAAATGCTCCAGCTTTTGTAAAGCTTGTTTTATCGTGAAAGTGTCGTTCGTCGGTTTTTTCATGCGTTTTAACGTTTAAATTGGTTATTGATCGATTAGTTATAAAATAATTCTGAAATTTGTTAATATTTTATAAAAAGAAATAAATTATAACCTTGCGTATTAGGCTAATTTAAATATTTTTGTACGGATTTTTAACATTTTTAGATTTCCGCCAAAAGTCCAGAATTTAACATTTTAAGATTCAGTAAATTAAAAGAGAACATTTTATTAATTTCTCTAAAGGAATGCCTTTTTTGCTTTAAGCAAACCAAAAACAAATTTAAAACAAATACCTACTGTTATATGATGAGAAAATTACTTTACTCGTTTTTATTCTTTATTTCTTCTAAATCTTTATCGAAAAAATCATGCACGCCAAGTTTAGGTTTGCTTTGTGTGGGGATGTTTTTTGTGGTTTCTTTTGTTAATGCTCAGACTACTTATTATTCTATACGAAATGGTAATTGGAATGCAAACTCAACTTGGTCTACTACACCTACAGGAGGAGCTGCTCCATCAATTCCGGGAACAAACGATACAGTTATCATCCGAAATGGACACACCGTGACTGTTACCGCAAATCAGGGAATCACACAAGTAACAATCAGTTCAGGAGGTAGATTGACATTAAATGCATTTACCCTTTCAATTAGTAGAGATTTTACAAATAATGGAACATTGACTGCTAATTCATCTTCTACAGTGACTTTAGAAGGAACGGCATCTTCCTCAATAGTAGGTTCATCAACTTCGACGTTTGGAAATTTAACTATAAATAAATCAACTGCCGCAGCTACTGTTACAAATAGTAGTGTAGCTTTTACAACTACAGGTAATTTGACAGTAACAAGAGGAAATTTGGTATTATTAGCTACAGATAACCATTATACAGTTTCTGGAAATCTTACTGTTTCAACTAATGGAATATTAACTCATAGTGTAGATTGGGATGGAACTAGCAGACAGTTAAATGTTGGCGGTAACCTTTCATTGGACGGAAATGGTGCTTACAGCAAAGGTACTGCTGGACGTAGTCACGTTTCAATGTACGGTACTACAGCAACTGTTCGCTCAGGACTTTCGTCATTTAACATTTTAACGTTTAGTACTTCAGGTACTATAACAGCAAATGGTACTCTAAAAGTTGATAATAATTTTTGGACTCCTTTTAATACGGGAGGTACTTTTAATACAGGTGGCAATTCGATTACTGCTCTTGCATCTATGCTTGTAAGTAATGGAACAGTAAATGTTGCTGGAGGTAGTTTAAATGTTGAAGGACAATTACAAGTTGGACAAGCTGGAGGAGCTTATGGAACTGTGAATATTAATGGTGGGACTATAATAACAGATGGAATTATATTAGGAAGTGTTGACGGAGCAGCTACTTCAACTATTACTCATACTGGAGGAACGATGCAGGTAAATGGTCCAGTCACAATAAACCAACCAGTTGCAAACGGTATTGCAAATACATGGAATATCAATGACGCTGCCGTTAATGTTTCAGGATTAATAACTTTTGCGACTCCGGCAGTACCAAGTACTAATAACACTCGTGTTCAGGGAATTGTTATTACAACCGGTACTTTAAACGCTGACGGAGGAATTACTTTTGCTAATGTTAATAATACTGGAAGAAGAATCGTCATGTCAGGTGGAGCTGGAAATTTAAACTTAAAAGGAGCTCTTACTCTAGGAGGACAACAGACTTTATCAGCAGGAACAACAAGTGCTTTTTCGTATGTAGATACAGCTGTAAGTCAGACAGTAAATTATTTTACTTCAGGAGGTTATAATAATCTTTATATCAACAATACTAGTTCTGCTGGCGCTACCCTGAGTAATCCTATTACTGCTAGTAATGTTACAGGAAATCTATTAGTAGGAAATACAAATACAAGTAGTGTTTTTAGAAATGGTGGCCATGCAATAGCACTAGCAAATAATAGAAATTTTAATGTTGCCAATGGTTCTACTTTTAATTTAACTGGAACAAGCAGTATGGTGACTGTTTCTGGAACAGGAACCAAAACATTTGGATCAACAAGTACAGTTAATTATGGAGGTACGATTCAAACTGTCTCTGTAGAAGGTTATGGGCATCTTTCTTTTAATGGAAGTGGCACTAAAACATTAAGCGGAGCAACTACAGCATTAGGAAATATAACAATAGGAGCTAGCAGTACATTAGACGTTTCTAGCTCTAATTTTGCTGTTAATGTAGGAGGTAATTTCACGAGTAGCGGAACTTTTACTCCAAGATCAGGAACTGTAACTCTTAACGGAACAAATCAATCTTTTAATATTCCAAATTTTAATAACCTAACTTTATCAGGCAGCGGAACAAAAAGTTTTGCGGCAACTACAGCAGTAAGTAATGCTTTAGTAATAAATTCTACTGTAAATGCAAATTTAGGAAACGGACAAACACATACTGCTAATACGCTTACTTTAGGAGCAACAGAGGTTTTGCCTACTACATGGGGAAATACAATTTCTCCTTCCGTAAGTAAAAATGACACTTATTTTACTGCAACTACAGGAATTGTAAGGGTTGCAAATAGTGCTTGCACCAACTTTTCATCGGTTGCTCCAATTACAAGTGTTTCTTTAAACAATGTAACTAGGACTAGCTCAGGGACCGGTACTTATGAAGATCTTACTTCAACAGTTTTAACTACGGTAGTAAAAGGACAAAGCTATGCATTGACTGTTACGGGAAATACAGTAACAGATCAAAATGTTTATTACTCTGCCTTTTTTGATTGGAATAACGATGGAACTTTTGCATATCCTTCAGAATACCTTCAAATTGGTCCAATAAGAAATTCATCAGGAAGTGGATCTGATGGGAAAAGTGCATCTATTTACGTGACAATTCCTACAGGCACAAATGCTTTTACAGGAACTGTAAAAATGCGTATCATTGGCCGTGCAGGAGATTATAATAATGCACCATGTGCCGTAACGGGAAGTGGTGGTCAAATGGAAGATTATACGATTACAATTCAAGATGTTTGCAGTGGTAATTTTAATCCGGGACAAACATTTAGCTCGACAGGCTCAGTATGTCCTAATACACCTTTTACGTTATCATTACAAAATATAATTCAAGATGGCGCAAGTTATACTTGGCAGACGTCACCAAATGGTACCGATTCATGGGCTAATGCAGTACCAGCACCAAGTAGTTTTTTCGGGCCAGAAGCTTTTAATACATCAAATTCAGAGGCAAATGTTTATGGGGCAGCAGTTATAGAAGGAGGGCAGTTAGTATTAACTCCAGCAATTAATAGTCAATATGGTGCCTATGTTATCCAAAAAACACCAGGCTCAAATATTGATGCATTCAGCGTGAATTTTGATTACCAAATAACTAATGGCGGAGGGGCTGATGGTTTTAGTTTAAGCTATGCAGATGATGTTCAAAATAATGATGGTGGCGGAGAATCTGGTTCAGGATCACGATTGATTGTAGAATTTGATACTTATGATAATGAAGGAGTAATAACTCCAGGAAGCCGTATAAGAATAAAATATGGGGGTAAGACTATTTATAACTCAAATACTAATTCACCAATTTTAAGACCAACATCAGGAGATACTCCTGTTTTGCTAAGAGTAGATGCTTATGGCAAATTAACATTAACGGTGAATAATAATGTTGTAGTTTCAGGCTTGTCATTACCATCGGGATATCTTTCAAGCAATAAATCGCTTTGGCGATTTAAGTTCGCAGGTAGAACAGGTGGAATAAATGATAGACAAATAATTGATAATTTATCAATTAGATATCTTGATATCACGGGTTCAGGACCAACTTTTGTGACATCACAAACTGTACCTACATACTATCGTGTAGCCGTTTCATGTAATTCATCGGCTCCAAATTATTCGTTACCTGTATTGGTAGGAGTGACATCAGCTATAATTAACCCAATGACAACAAATATCTGTAATGATGTGGCTTTTACTGCTACGCCGACAGATGTTACAAATGGAACAATACCAGCTAACACTACTTATACATGGACTGCGCCACTTGTTACAGGTGGCATGACAGGAGGTGCAGCAAATACTGTTGCGGCATCTAACATAACGGGAACATTAACAAATAGTACAGCAACAGCTCAAACGGCGACTTATACAGTTACTCCAATCACTGGGGGTTGCAATGGAGTGCCTTTTACATTGACTGTTACAGTTAACCCATCACCTACAACTCCATCAACTTCACACACCAATGTATCTTGTGGAAATTTAGGAAGTATTACATTGACAGACTTACCATCGGCAGATTGGACTGTTGAGCAAACAGGACAAATGGGAATACATTTGTATAATCGTTTAACTAATGAAACGACTCTAACTATTGAAAATTTAGAGGTAGGAGAATATCATTTTATAGTTACAAATAAAGATACATCTTGTTTTTCAAGTCAAGTAACTGTTGACGTAACAGATCTTAGATCTATTACAGAATGGGACGGTTCAGGATGGACAAATGGTAATCCAGACGGAAACAAAACGGTTATAGTCACTTCAGTGTCACCAAACCAGCCTTTTACAAATAACACACCTACAGTTCCAGTAAACTTAACAGTATGTTCTTTAGAAATTGCAGTTTCGGGTCCAGATCCAGTTGAAATTCCTTCTAACATGACTTTAACCGTTACAAATGGTATAACAAGTGATGGTAACTTGGTTTTTGAAAGCGGTTCAAGTTTATTGCAAGATGAAAGCGCGGTAAATTCTGGTAATGTTTCTTATAAAAGAAAAGTTGATTTAAGTCGTTTTGATGTAGTTTATTGGGGAACGCCATTGGTAAAAGCAGATTTTAAAATGCGTGATTTTTCTCCATACACTTTGAGGGATAAGTTCCATTACTGGGATAATGTTAACTCGACATGGATTTTGAGTGATTTCGGTGAAGAAACTATGAAAGTTGGGGAAGGTTATAGTATTAGAGCTCCACAATATTTTGACTTAACGGCTAAAAGCACATTTGAAGGTGTATTTGTTGGGGTCCCATATAATGGAGATAAAACTGTTCAAGTAGTTCCAAATAAATTAAATTTGATAGGTAATCCTTATCCTTCTGCGGTAGATGCACGTAAGTTGATAGAAGAGAATGAAGATCACATTGGGGCATTGTATTTTTGGACACACGCGCTTCCTCCACAACAAATTCCAGGAACTACGATCTTCCGATACCAAAGTGCAGATTTTGTTGTGTTTACTTTAGCAGGTTCGACAAGAGTAACTGGTGAAGCTGTTATTGGTACTGAAGAATTTGACGGATTTATAGCAACAGGGCAAGCTTTTTTTACAAGAACACCAGTAACGGCATCTGAAATTAAGTTTAATAACGGGCAGCGAACGGGAAGCTCGGAGAATACACAATTCTATAAAACAGCTGAGACAGATAAAACAGAAAAAAACCGTCTTTGGCTAAATGTTACAAATTCAAAAGGTGCTTTTAAACAATTGCTGATTGGATATATGGACGGAGCGACAAACGGTATTGACTTAGCTTACGATGCTACATCAATGAATGCTAATGCTAATGTTGATTTTTATACTATCAATGAAGGTAAAAAACTAACTATTCAAGGTCGTGCACTTCCTTTTGATAATACAGAGATAATACCTTTAGGTTTCAAATGTGGTATTGATGATAGCGCCGATCGTGACTTTACATTTTCTCTTGATCATGCAGACGGATTTTTTGATACGCAGGAAGTTTATCTAGAAGATAAAATACTTGGAAAAGTAATAGATCTACGTAGAGAGAATTATACTTTTACAAGTGCAAAAGGAACCTATTCGACTCGTTTTGTTCTTCGTTACACCAATAAAACTTTGGGAACAGGCGATTTCGAAAATCTTGAAAATTCAGTTTTAGTGTCGGTTAAAGACAAAGCAGTAAAAATAACTTCATCAAAAGAAACTTTAAAAGAAGTAAATATTTATAATGTTGGAGCGCAATTGTTATACAGTAATGACAAAGTGAATGCTTCAGAATTACAAATCACAAATTTGCATTCTTCTGATCAAGTAATATTGGTGCAAATAACTTTAGAAAACGGACATACCTTTACTAAAAAAGTTATTTTTTCTAATCTATAAATTAGTTAAATCCGAGATAATAAAAAGTCCATTCCGCTTAAGGAATGGACTTTTTTTATGGAATAAAAATCCCTAAATCTTGGTATTGTAAACTTCATCACAACATTGTATTTTTAAGCTAATTCTTACAAAATTAATTTAAATTATATTGTTTTGATTAAAAATTTACTTTATTATCTACTTCTGTTTTTGTTTATTCCTTACTCAAATCTTTTGGCGCAACAGGGAAAAGTAGACGCCACTTTTAATGTATTAGATGATGGACAAAACGGAGATGGCTTTAGCGGTGCAGTACGAACGCTCGTTTTGCTAAAAAACGGAAATCTAATAGTTGGAGGCGATTATCTCAGTTTAAATAAATTTCCAGTCTCTTATCTTACATGTTTAGACCCAAATGGCATAATCGATGAAAGTTTTAACACAGGCAGCGGTTTTAATGGTAAAATCTATTCATCTTATATGCAAGAAGACGGTAAAATCATTTTGGGAGGAAGTTTTACAATGTACAACGGAATCAATGTTGGAAGACTCGTTCGTTTAAATCCCGATGGATCCTATGATGCTACTTTCAATACTACCATAGGGGCGACAACCGGAATTGTATATGATATTGCAATGCAGTCAGATGGTAAAATAATAATTGTCGGAAGCTTTACCAAATATGCGAATACTACAGTAAATCGTATAGCTCGATTGCTTCCAAATGGAATGCTCGATTCTTCCTTTTTGACTGGTTCAGGTTCGGCATTAAATATTAGCCATGCAAGGATCACGGCAGACGAAAAAATAATTCTTACTGGAAATTTTACTGCATTTAATGGAAATTCAGCCAAT
Organism: Flavobacterium ustbae; assembly: GCF_003946915.1. Taxonomy (GTDB): domain Bacteria; phylum Bacteroidota; class Bacteroidia; order Flavobacteriales; family Flavobacteriaceae; genus Flavobacterium; species Flavobacterium ustbae. The sequence continues at coordinate 329,864 of NZ_RPOC01000001.1, read as the reverse complement.
AGAATTATCCGTTTGAATAGTAACGGAACTTTAGATTCAACTTTTAAAAGCAGAAATGGTTTCAATGATGATGTAAATGCCATCGCATTACAGCCCGATGGTAAAATGGTTATTGGAGGCCATTTTACAGCATTTAATGATGTTTCTGCTAATCGGATTATTCGGTTGAATGCTGATGGAACTAAAGATGAAAGTTTTTTGGTAGGAACAGGATTTAGTAAAGAAGGTGTTCAGACAATTAAAGTAGATCCAAAAGGGGATCTAATGGTAGGTGGATCTTTTACAGGTTTTTATAATAATATTGAGGTTAATAGAGTCGTTTTTCTAAATAATGACGGAACCTTAAAATCAGATTTTGATATTGGTTTAGGGCCAGCTTCTGCATCTGTTTTGAGTTTAGAATTTGATGATGAAGGGTCTTGGTTTATTGGCGGTACTTTTTCTGTTTTCGATGGACAAAATCAAGGTCGGTTAGCTAAAGTTAACAGCGAAGGAGAACATGATATTGCCTATTTGTCTTCGGGAATTGGTTTTGATAATTCTGTTTTCAGCGTATTGCCTCTTTCGAATCAGAAAACAATTGTAGGAGGAAATTTTAATAAATTCAACGGAACGCCGGTTTCCAAAATAACATGCCTTTTGGAAGACGGTTCTATGGACACCTCTTTTAATGCTGGAAATTCTGGAGCAAATAACGTAATAAAAGCAACTGCGCTTCAAACTGATGGAAAGATCGTTATTGGCGGTAATTTTACAAAATATAATGATATAAGCAACAATAGAATTGTTAGGATTTTACCAAACGGACAAACAGATAATTCTTTTAATAGTGGTGATGGATTTAATTTACAAGTTTACGCGCTTGCAATTCAGCGAGATCAAAAAATAATTGTAGCAGGAGCATTTACAAAATACAACGGATCAAATTTAAATAACAATAGAATTATTAGGCTTCTCGCAGATGGAACTAAAGACAATGATTTTAATACTGGAACTGGCGCTGATGGAATTGTAGAAATAGTAGTAATTCAGCCAGATGGAAAGATTCTATTGGGAGGTCGTTTTAAAAATTTTAACGAAAAGCCTTATGCTGGTTTAGTTCGTTTAAATGCCGATGGAAGTATCGATTCCAGTTTTGAGATAGGCAAAGGTTTTGATAAAAACGTCTATGCGATTGCGCTTCAGTCGGATCAAAAAATTATTGTGGGTGGTTCTTTTTTATCTTTTGATGACATTTCTGAAAAAAGAATTGTGCGCTTAAACACAAATGGAAGTCTCGACACAACATTTGATTCCGGCATTGGCTTTAGCAAAGGAGATGTTCGCTCTATTTTAGTACAGCCAGATGACAGGTTATTGGTTGGAGGTTCTTTCTCGGGAACTTATAAAGGTACAGCATCTTTAAGACTTATTAGATTGATGCCTTCTGGAGTTTTTGACAATTCCTTTACGGCGCCTTTAAATAATACTCTTTTTGATATGAAATTTACAGAGGATTATAAATTAGTCATTGGAGGTAATTTTAATTCAGTTGCAGGGATTTCCAAGCATAGGATTGCACGTTTAAAACTTTGTGTAAATACAACTGTTTGGGATGGTACATCTTGGACAAATGGACCGCCATCGGCAGGAAAGGACGTATATTTTAAAGAAAATTTTCCGCAATTAACCAGCACTGCAGTTTGTGCATGCAACATTGAAAGTGGTAAGACTGTAACTCTATTGGAGAAAAATACCCTTGCAATAGAATTTGCCTACACAGGTTCTGGAACTTTAGTTTTAGAAGATGCAGCAAGTTTATACCAATCAGATGACGATATGGTAAATACCGGAATTGTACACTTAATAAGAAAAACAAAACCAGTAATACGTTATGATATGACGTACTGGTCTTCTCCTGTTGATGAACAGAAAATGTTTGACTTTTCGCCAAATACTCTTGGTGATAAATACTATTGGCAAGATCCGGTTTCTGGTTGGAATATAAATTACAACGGAACTATGAATATGACTCCAGGGCAAGGATACTGTATTAGAGCTCCGCAATATTATTCTATTACAGAGCGAGAAGTGTTTGAAGGAGTTTTTAAAGGAATTCCAAACAATGGAAAAATTGATGCCGAAATCAATGTTCCAAATGGCTGTTATTTAATAGGAAATCCATATCCATCAGCTATAAATGCAGATCTTTTTATCAAAGCCAATTCTTCTAAAATACAAGGCGCACTTTATTTTTGGACACATTCTACACCACCTTCCAACGGAAAATACTCGGCAAATGATTGTGTAGCCTATAATCTTTTAGGCGGTACAGGAATAACTTCTTCGTTAACTTCAGACAACAATACGATACCAGACGGTACAATAGCTTCGGGGCAAGGTTTTTTTATAAGATGCCGCTCAGAAGGTTCTGTTGAATTTAATAACAGTATGAGAATTAAAGCTCGAAATAGTAATTTTTTTAGACCAAGTATAGACTCTTCGTTAGAAATAGAAAACGAGAAATATCGATTTTGGCTCAATTTACATAACGGCAATGGAGCATTAAAACAGATTTTATTGGGTTATGCCAAAGATGCCTCCAATTCACTAGATTATTATGATGCACAGTCCTTAGGTTCAAGTCAGGAAATTGATTTTTATAGCATTTTAGAAAACAAGAAGATGGTCATTCAAGGAAGAGCGATGCCATTGGAAGAGAATGATTTAATTAAATTAGGATATAAAACAGATATAAAAACGACTTTGAATATAGAGATTGACCATCAAGATAGTTTGTTTAACGAAATCAATATTTTTCTAGTAGACAAAATGCTGGACAAATACCATAATCTTTCTGATGGGGCTTATCAATTTGTTTCGGAAGCAGGAAGTTTTAATAATCGATTCTACATTACGTACGCCGATAATACTTTGGGCAATAAAACTTTTGGAGGCAATTCTAAAAATGTGATAGTCTCTGTTAAAAATCGCATTATAAATGTGGAATCTTTTGATAAAAGTATAAAAGAGATTTATGTATTTGATATTTCTGGGAATCAGTTATATGATAAAAACAAACTTCAAAGTAAAAAAGTAACTATTGAAAACCTGTATTCTTCGCATCAGGTTTTAATTGTAAAAGTACTCTTAGAAGATGGAAAGTCAACTTCTAGAAAGGTTGTTTATTAAAAACTTAATAAAAAAACACTTCACTTATTTTCTAATCAATATGTGTTTTATTTTATTGTAAATCAATGAATTAAATGCTTGTCTATTTTTAATTAACAGTTTTTTCCTATTTTTTGTAATATATCGATTTTAGGTGTTAAAATTATATGTTTAATACTACATTATGAATTTTACTGTAAACAAAATCGTACCTTGTAGTTATGTTTAGTCGATTAAATGCATTTAAAATCGATTAAATGCTAATTCTATAAGCCTTCCTAAAGCAATTTTTCTTTTGAAAAAACCACAGTTAAAAACTGTTTTTATCAGCCCTTTAGTTGATTGTAAAAAATTGGAATAATCTAAATCGACGTGAAACTTATCTGGTGGAACAACTGTTGATCATTCGTATTTGCAATTAATCTTTTTCTGAGTTTGAATTTATTTTTCAATTACTAAAATGCCACAAGATGAAAAAAGATTTACTTATCACGCTGAATTTCTTCAGTTTCTTCTCTTTAGTAACTTACATTGGTAAACAATTAAAATTTGGCTGGAGTTTTAAAATCCTTCTGATTTTAATTTTATCATTTTTTCATACCACTTCAAAAGCACAAATCATAACACATCCAGTTGCGACTAGTAATCCTTCTTTTCCTCTTCCTGCAGGTATTACAGAAATTACCGTTGAGGCTTGGGGAGGCGGAGGTGGTGGTGGAGCCGCATTAGGCGGTAATGGATGGGGAAGAGGTGGTGCCGGTGGAGCTGGTGGCGCTTACGCCTTGGGAAAAATTACAGGAATTACAACATCGACTTTAAATGTTGTTGTCGCAAAAGCTACAGCGGCAAGCACGGGTAATGGAGCTAATGGAGAGCCATCTTATATAGCTAATTTTACAGGAACGTTTTATGCTCAAGGAGGTCAGGGAGGGGCTGCCAATCTTCCGGCCACAGGTAATACTCCTCCGGCTGCGACACCTGCAAGTACGGGTTCTATAGGGAGCATGACGACAATAAATGGAGCAGCTTCTGGACCAGGATATAATAGCTTGCTAAATGTTGCTCTTTCTTCTGGAAATGGTGGAAATGCAGGTAATTTTGGGCAAGATAAAGGAGGTGCGGGAGGTCTTGGTTATGCTAGTCTTTTAGGTGCAAATGGAGCAGGAAGGTCTGGACTAGAATATGGTGGAGGTGGGTCAGGAGCTGCCAGCTCTTTAATTTTATTGAGTCCATCAACTTTATATAATGGAGGAAGTGGCGCAAGAGGGCATGTTAATATTACTTATACTTGCAAACCGTATAGTTTGACTGGAATATCGGCCGCAAATGTGTGCACAGCCGTTGGGACAACTTCACAAGTACAACTGACAGGTACATCAACTTCATTGCCAGCGGGTACTTACACAGTTACTTATAATACATCTATTCCATTAGCTACAGGTTTAACAGAAACAATGACAGTAGCGGGAGGAATCGGAAGTTTTACGGCAAGGGGACTTAATACTCCAGGAACTAGTAGAATAACAGTAACATCTTTAAAATCTTTGGATTGCCCTTCTACAATTTCTTCTAATAATGTTGTAGATATTACAGTTAGCGGACAACCAACAATTACATTAGGAGCAACAACAGCAGTATGTACAAGTTCAAATGTGCAAAGCGTAACAATGCCTTACAGTGGAATCACAAATTTTCCAACAACTTACAGCATAATATGGAATGCATCTCCTTCAAACACTTTTGCAGCAGTTACAAATGCTACTTTACAAGGAGGTTCAATCAGCATTCCAGTTCCGGGAGGGACAGCTGCAGGAACATATACGGGAACTTTAACGGTAAGGAATGCAATAGGCTGTGTTTCGGCTAACAATAGTTTTACCGTAACGGTCAATCCTTTACCGGCAATAACATTAGGAACGGCCACAACTGTATGTACAAGCGCCAGTGTTCAAAGTGTAACATTGCCTTACAGTGGAGCAGTAAACTCTCCAACAACTTACAGCATAACATGGAATGCATCTCCTTCAAACACTTTTGCAGCAGTTACAAATGCTGCTTTGCAAGGAGGCTCGATCAGTATTCCAGTTCCAGGAGGGACGGCTGCTGGGACATATACGGGAACATTAACGGTAAGAAATGGCAATAGCTGTGTTTCGGCTAATAATAATTTTACCGTAACGGTCAATCCTTTACCATCAATAACATTAGGCGCAGCAACAGCGGTATGCACAAGTACGAATGTTCAAAGTGTAACATTACCTTACAGTGGAGCCACAAATTCGCCAACAACTTACAGCATAACATGGAATGCATCTCCTTCCAATAGTTTTGCCGCAGTTACAGATGCGAGTTTACCAGCAGGTTCAATCAGCATTCCAGTTCCGGGAGGAACAGCTGCAGGAACTTATACAGGATCTTTAACGGTAAAAAATGCAAACGGATGTGCGTCGGCAAGTAATACTTTTAACATAACGGTCAATTCAGTTTCTGTACCAGTAGCTTCGGTCACACAGCAGCCAACTTGTATAAACAATACTGGAGTTATTACGGTTACTTCTCCAGCTGCCGGAACGGGATATACATACAGTATTGATGGAGTAGATTTTAGTAACACTACTGGAATATTTAGTGGTCTTTCTTCTGGAAGTTACGATGTGCAAGCGAGAAATACTGCAACAGGATGTGAATCGGTAGCAACACAAATTACAATAAATGCTTTTGTAACTAAAGTATGGAATGGAAATGCTGATGCCAATTGGGGTAATCCTGCCAACTGGACACCAACAGGAGTTCCTATTGCTTCTGATTGTATAGACATTCCGGATGTAGGAGTAGATCCAGTTATTTCTGGAACAAATGCAAGTTTTTTTGCCAGCAGACTAACAATTCAGAACAATGGCTCTTTAATTGTAAATGGAACTAATACAATAACCGTTACAAATGAAGTGAATGTACTGGGTAATGGAGTCTTGACTTTTGAAAACAATTCAAGTTTAGTTCAGGTTGAAGATGTAGCCAACACGGGAAATATTATTTATAAAAGAAATACAACGCCAGTAAGACGTTACGATGTTACTTATTGGTCTTCGCCTGTTACGCGAGATCCAATGTTTACTTTACATGATTTATCACCCAATACGCTCTGGGATAAATTTCACAAATTCGATTCAGCATCGAGTCAATGGATAGTGATTAGTGATGGAGCAGAAGAAATGATAAAAGGAAATGGCTATAGTATTCGAGCACCTCAATTTTACGATTTGAACTCTACTCAAATTTACGGCGGAGAATTTAAAGGTGTGCCCAATAATGGGACGATTTTAGGGCCAGTAGGAGTTACTGGAAAGTTGAGTTCTTTAGGAAATCCATATCCTTCGGCAATTTATGCAGATCAATTTATTTCTGATAATTCAAGCCGTATTTACGGAACCTTGTATTTTTGGACACATAATAGTCTTCCTACTCAAATTCCGGGCACTACGATCTATTCGTATAGCAGTAATGATTTTGCTTATTATAACTTATCAGGAGAGACAGAAGTGGGAGGAATGGAAGGAACGCCAGCACCAACTCCAGGAAATCAATCAACACCAGCCGGATTTATTGCAGCTGGGCAAGGTTTTCTAGCGAGATCATTAACAGGTGAGCCTGTTGTATTTACCAATTCGATGCGTGTGCCTAATCTTAATAGCCAATTTTATAGATCTTCGGCTGCCGCAGCTATAGAAAGACATCGTGTATGGCTAAATTTTACAAATGAGCTAGGAGCTTTTAAGCAATTGCTTATTGGTTATGTAACCGGTGCAACAAACTCTTGGGACAATAGTTATGATGCGACTACTATGAATGCCAATCCGCATGTTGACTTTTATAGTGTTAATGATGGAAAAAAATTGGTTATTCAAGGGCGTGCGGTGCCTTTTGTTGTAACTGATACAATCCAGTTAGGATATAAATCTACTATTGAAGAAGGTGAATTCACAATTGCAATTGATCGTACCGACGGAGATTTGAGTAATCAGGACATTTATTTGCAAGATAATTTGACCAATACAATCCATAACCTAAAAACAGGAGGTTATACTTTTACTTCTGCACCGGGAACTTTTCTCAAACGTTTTGTACTGCGATATACAAATTCAAATGATACTACTTTAGGTAATGAAGATTTTGAAAATCAAGATCAGAAAATTTTAGTTTCCGTTAGAGATAAAAATATCAGGTTGCAATCTGTTTCAGAGCAGGAAAATCTTCAGGAAGTAGCAATTTATGATACGGGCGGCAAATTGTTATATGTCAAAAAGCAACTTCAAAATAAGGAATGGGTTGTGACAAATTTCCAATCGGGCCCGCAAGTCTTATTGGTTAAAATAACGCTAGATAATGGGAAAACGATAACGAGAAAAATAGTATTTCAATAAAATAATAAAGCGGTTGAGTAAGTTCTCAACCGCTTGTTAATCATTGATTAAGCACTGCGCTGTAAATTTTGGTGCGTATTGGTAATTGCCTTCTCGTTTTTATAGTCAATCCATTTCTGGCCTTGAATTTTTCGCATCATAATATCAAAGTGTCGCATGATAAATACGTTGTATGCCGCCTTAGACAAATTGACAATATTTTTTGGAAAAGATCTTAAGCTCATCGAAAATCCAGGAGTTAGATATTTCATATAATGCCAATATCCCTCAGGCATATAAAGCATTTCGCCGTGTTTTAGATTTGTAATATACCCTTCGACATTTTTTAGTGCTGGGAATTTTTCATAATCAGGATTGTCAAAATCGATATCTTCTCTCGAAATTAAGGCATGAGGAACTTTGTACATAAATTTTGACTGGTTTGGCGGGAAAATCATACATTGTTTTTCTCCGTGAAAATGAAAATGCAGAATATTCGAATAATCAATATCGTAATGCATGAAAACTCTTGAATTTTCGCCTCCAAAAAATAACATCGGCATTTGCTTGACTAATTTTAAGCCAATATCTGGCCATAAGAAGTCATTTTTTAATGATGGAACTTCTTTCATTAAATTGTAAAGAAAAATACGGTAATTGGTAGGTTTTTTTTCCAACAATTCGATATACTCACTCATTTTCATTGTAGTGTGCGCCTCGTTGAATCCGTCTTCATGATTTACAGGTCTGTCGTCGTACAAAGGAACGACCGAATCTCCTGCTATTTCTTTTATATAAGATAATTTCCATTTGCTGTAGGCTGGCCAATCTTCGGTCAACTCTTCGATAACAACAGGAATTTGTTTTTTTACATATTGGGAAACAAAATCTTCTCTTGAGATTTTCTTTACCCTTTCAATTTGTCTTAATTTCATTTTCTAAAAAAAATTGCTAATAACTCTGTGCTACAAGCAATTTAAAAATATTTATTGAGATTTAAGTTCTCTTTCGACTAAAATATTAATCGAATCGATTTTTAAAAAAGAATTATTTAGAAAGGAATTTCTTTAAAATTCAGCATCAGAATTTTGAATTAATCAGCAACATATTTGTTATTCCAATACAGCATCATCATTAAAGTAACAATTACAGAAGAAGCAATACCTTCAAACAATAAACATATGCAATAAGTTGGCACCGATGGATCTCCTCCAAACATAAAAGTTTCAGACAAAGTTTTTACATATGCATCTCCGCCTCGAGCGTAACTGTAAACCAATAAGCCAAATACGCTCATACATACACCAACTACAGAAGTTGTCATTGCAGAAATAGCATTTGATAGAAAATCGGTTTCTCCTTCACGAAAATTCATTTGCATTGTCCTGTTAACACCATAGAATATTATGAAAACGTTGAGTGTTCTCAAATAGAATAAATCTGCTAAACCTAGTACATTCATTAATAAAAAATAAATGCCAATTCCAAGGAAAATCAAAAAACCGTTGGTTATTTCTTTAGGTAATTTCATAGTGGTTATTTTTTAGAAGTTAATAGTAAATGTTTGAAAAACAGTGGTCTATCAAATTTACTAAAAAAATAACTACGATGATTTAAAAACGGTAAAAACTATGCGGTCTGGTTTTTTAAAGAAGAATTTATGAAAGCTGCAGATTCTGTTTGATCTTGATTCAGTTGTGCTTTTAATGCATCTACCGAAGCAAATTTTTGTTCTTCGCGAATGTAATGCAGCAATGAAACCTCAATATTTTGATCGTAAATGTCTTTGTTAAAATCAAACAAATGCACTTCTATAGTCTGTCTTTCTCCATTAACAGTCGGATTGAAACCAATATTCATCATGCCAAAAGCAGTTTCTCCGTTTACAGTTGCTTTAACAGCATAAACGCCAAGTTTTGGTATTAGTTTGTAATCTTCTTCGATGTGAATATTCGCAGTAGGAAATCCAATTGTTCTTCCTAGCTGTTTTCCTTTTACTACCGTTCCGTTCAAGAAATAGTTGTACCCTAAATATTCATTGGCCAAAGCCATATTGCCTTCGTTTAAAGCTTTTCTGATTTTGGTGGAACTAACAGAAACATCTTGTATTTCTTCAGCAGAAATTTGTTCTACTTCAAATCCGTATTCGAGTCCAAAAGCAATCAGATCATCAATATTTGCAGTTCTATTACGGCCAAAACGATGATCATGTCCAATAATAATTTTTTGAATTTGGAATTTTTCGACCAAAATCGTTTTTACGAATTCTTCTGCGGTTAATCTTGAGAAACTTTCGTTAAAAGGATGAACAATTAAATTCTCAATGCCAGTAGCTTCCAAAAGTTTTGTTTTTTCGCCAATGGTATTCAGCAATCTAATCTCCGATTTTTCCTGAAGAACCATTCTCGGATGCGGAAAAAAGGTCAGAACCAGACTTTCGTATTTCCCGTTTTCAGTCTGTTGCGTAATTCGATCTAGAATTTTTTTATGACCAATATGCACACCATCAAAGGTGCCAAGAGTTAAGATTGTTTTCTTGGTTGACTGAAAATCGTTTATAGAATGAAAGAGCTTCAAAACAAATTATTTAAGATGCTGCAAATTTATACTATTCTCTTTTAAATTTAATGCTATGCCAAATCGAATTTTAACTTATAATAGATCTTTTTGTGCAAATAAGCCAACTCGTCGATTAAAAAGCAATAATTGTCGTATAGATAATATGATTTCAAATTAATTGAAGTAATTTTGAGATTATATTTTGAGAAGATGAAAAAACAACTACTTTATATATTTTTAATTCTTTGTTTCGCCAATGTTAATGCACAAGATGTTTTATGGCAAAAAGTAACTTCTTCGTCGTTTTCGCGAAAAGTAGACGGTGCGGGGTCAAAGAAATTATATTATAAATTAAATACCAATCTTCTTAATTCTAAGCTGACTCAGGCATCCAATAAAACGGCAAAAAATGCGAGTTCAGAAATTAAGATACCTAATACCGATGGAAATTTAGAGCGTTTTTTGGTTTGGGAATCCTCCAACTTTGATCCAGAATTGCAGGCAAAATATCCAGATATTAGAGCTTATGAAGGTCGCGGAATAGACGATAAAACTGCTAAAATCCATTTTAGTGTGGCTCCAATCGGAATGCAGACAATGGTTTTTAGAACAGCTAAACCAACAGAATATATTGAACAAAATCCTGATAACAAATCAGAATATGTTTTGTTTAAAGCACAAGATAACACAGAGACAAGAAAGTTTTTAGATTGTAAAACAACCAATTTAATTTCTAAAAGTAATGCAGGAACCACTGCAAAAACAACTTCTAATGCCAAACAATTTAAAACACTTCGGCTAGCATTATCTTGTACAGGAGAATATACAGCTTATTTTGGCGGAACAAAAGCAGGGGCTTTAGCAGGAATGAACGCGACTCTAACTCGTGTAAATGGTATTTTTGATCGAGATCTTTCGGTAAGAGTAATTTTGATAGCCAATAATGAAGATGTTATTTATACCGATGCTTCTGAAGATCCTTATTCTATTCCGTCAGTTGGTGCTGTAGATGGAGGAACTTGGCCACAAGAAGTACAGACTACATTAACCAATGTTATTGGAGAGGCAAATTATGATATTGGGCATTTGTTTGGAGGTTCTGGCGGAGGAGGTAATGCCAGCTGTATTGGTTGCGTGTGTGTGAGCCCGACTGCCAATGATCCTGTCGGAAAAGGAAGTGCTTTTACTTCTCCAGCAGATGCAAAACCAGAAGGCGATAATTTTGATATTGATTTTGTTGCTCACGAAATGGGACATCAGCTTGGCGGATCACATACTTTTTCTTATGCAAATGAGGGATTAGGAACCTGTTATGAACCAGGAAGTGGCTCAACTATTATGGGATATGCTGGAGTAACAATAGGTTATAATATTCAAGATCATTCTGATGCATACTTTTCTTATGCAAGCATTAGTCAGATACAAGATAATTTGGCAGGAAAAACGTGTCCAGTATCATCGCCTATAGACGATAATAATCCGCCTGTTATAGATGCGGGTTCAGATTATACGATTCCAATCAATACGCCATTTATTTTGACAGGTACAGGTTCTGATCCTGAAGGAAATACAATTACCTATACTTGGGAGCAATTTGATAGTGCCACTACGGCTTTTGCTGGTAATAGTTTTGCTTCTCCAACAAAACCAGATGGTCCAATGTTTAGATCTTTTGCACCGACAGCTTCGCCAATTCGCTACATGCCAGCTTTTAGTTCTGTACTTAATAACCAGCTTACTACAAGTTGGGAGTCTGTTTCTTCTATTGCAAAAACAATGAATTTTACGCTTACTGGGCGTGATAATGCTGCGTCAGGAAAAGCCCAAACCAATACAGATGCAATGGTGGTAACGGTAAGTGCTGCTGCGGGGCCATTTGCTGTAACCTCACAAAAAGAAGATAATATAGGATGGGCGCAGGGGTCTGCACAAACCATTACTTGGAGTGTCAATAATACGAATACACTTCCTGGATCTTCCAACGTAAATATAAAATTATCTGTCGACGGAGGAACAACATTTCCAATTGTTTTAGCCGCCAATACTCCAAATGATGGAACAGAGACGGTATTAATTCCTTCAGATCTTAATGCTTCTACAAATTGCAGGCTTTTAATAGAGCCAGTCGGTAATATTTATTATGCCTTAAATAGTCAGCCTTTTGCTTTAGGATATACGGTTGCTACATCTTGTTCCTCTTATAATTTTGGTGGCGGATATTCAACCGGTGATGGCGAAGATGTAAACAGAACAGTTTCTGTACCTGCTTCTACCGGATCTATTTCAGATGTCAATGTTTCGGTAAATGTAACGCATGCTAGATTTTCAGATTTGACAATGCAGATTATTAGTCCGAGCGGAACAGTTGTGACTTTGTTCAATAAAAATTGTGAAAGTAGAAATTCGACTTTTGCATTACAATTTGACGATAGCGGATCTGCTTTAAACTGTAGCACAACTACAACTCAAATCGTGATTCCATCAACAGCTTTAAGTGCTTTTAATGGAGAAAATTCACAAGGAACTTGGATTTTTAGAGTTAACGATGATAAAGTGGGAGCATTAGGAACCATAAATTCTGCTTCGGTAAATATCTGCAGTAAAACCTATACTTTAGGAAACGATGATTTTGATAATGCTGAATTTATTGCCTATCCAAATCCAAATAAAGGAAATTTTACCGTACAATTTGAAAGAGATTCAATAAGCGAGATTAAAGTTTATGTCAATGATATTTCTGGAAAATATGTGTATGATAGAGCTTTTCAAGGTTCTGGATATTTTATTCAGGATATTCAATTGCCAGACGTGCCTTCTGGTCTTTATTTTGTAACAGTTACTGATGGACAAAAGAAAGTAATAAAAAAGATATTGGTGAATTAATCCTAGAGTCTTAAAAAAAACTAATGCGCCATTGCCATACAAATCATACTGATTTTTACGCCAGGAATTTTTAATAAAGCTAACGAACAAGCCTCAATTGTCGCGCCCGTTGTAAGTACGTCGTCAACAATAAGGAAATGTTTGTTGTAATCGGCTTCGGTAAATTCGACATCAAAGATATTCTCGATATTTTCAGACCTTCCTAAAAGATTCTTTTTGGATTGTGTTTTAGAATAGATTTTTCGAATTAAAATATTTTCCTCAAAAGGAATTTTAAATCCCGATGCGATTTCTTTTCCAAAAGAAGTAACCTGATTATAACCGCGCTCCTTAAATTTTCTTTTATGAAGCGGAACAGGAATTACAGCATCAAACGGAATTTCGAATTGCATTTCTTTTAAATCTTCGGCATACCAGCTCCCCAACGCAGTGCCAATTTCCTGATGGCCTTTGTATTTTAAATTGTGTATTAGCTCCTGAACCATTCCTTTTTTATTAAAATACAAAAGCGCCGACGCAAATTGAATATCGACTTTACCATAAAACTTTTTTACAGCTTCATTTTTTGGATCTAAATGATACTGAGTTAAAGGCATTTCGTGACGGCACGAGGTGCAGAAAATATTTTCAGTTTGAAGTAATAATGTACGGCATCCGCTGCAGACTTTCGGGAAAAAGAGATTTATCAAGTAATTAATCACAAAAAGAAAGTTTTTATTTACAAAAATAACAAAATCAATACTTCAATCTTTATAATTTTTCTTTTTTATATAGGGAGTTTTTATATTTTTGCATCACTATGGCAAAACAAGAAGATATATTTAAGAATGTGGTTTCGCACGCAAAAGAGTACGGATTTATTTTTCCGTCAAGCGAAGTTTACGACGGGTTAAGTGCTGTATATGATTATGCACAAAATGGTGTCGAATTAAAAAAGAATATCCGTGAATATTGGTGGAAATCAATGGTTCAGATGAACGAAAATATTGTCGGCCTTGATGCTGCGATATTGATGCATCCAACAACTTGGAAAGCTTCTGGTCACGTTGATGCATTCAATGATCCATTAATTGATAATAAAGATTCTAAAAAGAGATATAGAGCTGACGTTTTGGTTGAAGACCATGCAGAAAAAATTCATCAGAAAGCTCAAAAGGAAATCGAAAAAGCAAAAGCTCGTTTTGGCGAGGCATTCAACGAACAAGAGTTTGTAACAACAAATGCTCGTGTAGTAGAATATTTGGCTAAAGAAAAAGAAATCAGAGAGCGTTTAGGACGTTCTTTGGGAGCAGGAGATTTGGCCGATGTTAAAGCTTTGATCGAAGAACTAGAAATTGCTGATCCTGAAACAGGTTCTAAAAACTGGACAGAGGTAAAACAATTTAACTTGATGTTCGGTACAAAATTAGGTGCATCTGCAGAGAATGCAATGGATTTATATTTGCGTCCAGAAACGGCTCAAGGTATTTTTGTTAACTTCTTAAATGTTCAGAAGTCTGGCCGTATGAAAGTTCCTTTCGGAATTGCTCAAACCGGTAAAGCATTTAGAAATGAAATTGTAGCAAGACAATTTATTTTCCGTATGCGTGAGTTCGAACAAATGGAAATGCAGTTTTTTGTACGTCCAGGAGAAGAAATGCAATGGTACGAACACTGGAAAACTACTCGTTTAAACTGGCATTTATCTTTAGGTTTAGGAAAAGAAAATTACCGTTTTCACGATCACGAAAAATTAGCGCACTACGCAAATGCCGCGGCTGATATCGAATTTAATTTCCCATTCGGATTTAAAGAATTGGAAGGAATTCACTCTCGTACAGATTTTGACTTAAAAGCACACGAAGAATATTCTGGAAGAAAATTACAATATTTTGATCCAGAATTAAACGAGAACTATGTTCCTTACGTAGTAGAAACTTCTGTTGGTTTAGATCGTATGTTCTTGGCTGTTTTCGCTACTTCATTACAAGAAGAAACATTAGAAGACGGTTCTACAAGAACAGTTTTAAAATTGCCAGCAGTTTTAGCGCCAACTAAAGCGACTGTTTTACCATTGGTTAAAAAAGACGGTTTGCCAGAAGTTGCTAAAAAGATTATCGAAGATTTGAAATGGGACTTCAATGTGGCTTATGATGAAAAAGATGCTGTAGGACGCCGTTACAGAAGAGCAGATGCCTTAGGAACGCCATTCTGTATTACAGTAGATCACCAGACACTTGAAGACGAAACCGTAACCATTCGTCATAGAGATACAATGAAACAAGATCGCGTAAAAATTACTGAATTACGAGCTATTATCGAAAACGAAGTTTCGATGAAAAACTGGCTAATGAAAATGTAAGCTTTACCGTTTATTCTATAGATCCCAAATTCCGTCCCGAAGCATCGGGAGAATTTGGGATTTTTATTTTTAAAAATGGCATTTTATCGGCTTTTTTTGCATTTCGTCATTTTGTATCAACATTTGTATTTAATGTGTTAACAATGAGAGGTTTGAAATATTTAAATCTGTATTTTTAAATTTTATATTACCACCAAGATCAAATTTTTTCTGCCTTAACATTCATTAAAAACTATTTTTTGATTATGATTGCGTAGTGAGAAAACCAACAAAGCCTAAATTGAAAAAGTATTCGTATATTATAATTGATGATGACGCTGAGAGTATTTTGAAAACCCAAACAACCGCTTCAGGCTTTTCAGAATTATCTTTTACGGCATCGGCATCAAATTTTCAGGACGGTTTAGATCTTGTTTTAGAGCATCAGCCAGATTTGGTGTTTTTGGAGATTGAGCCCGAAAATCTAACCAGTCATTTGTCTTTGGCTTTTATTAGCGAACTTCATCGTTTTTTACAGCAGATTCCCAAAATTATTGTAACGACCAAAGAAAAAGATAAAGCTTTTGATGCTATTCAATATGGCGTTTTTGATTATCTTTTAAAACCAGTTATAGCAAACGATCTCTTAAAAACCATTTTAAAGTTTAATAAAGCCAATTTACAAGCTCACATAACGTCCTTTATAGAAGAACCTGCTTCTGTTATTGTCGAGCCAAGAATAATTCCCCAAGAAATACAAAAACCTTTAACGATCTGCATAAAATCGTATGGAGATTATCGGTACTTAAATGCTGAAGATATCTGCTATTTTCAAGCCGATAATAACTCTACAGATATTTATTTGAATACAGGCGAAATGATTACGGCATTTAAAACGTTAAAGCATTTTGAAAGTGTTTTGACGTATCCTTTTATCCGAATTCATAACAGTTATGTAATAAATCGAAATTACATTTCAAGAATTCATAGCGGAAACTCAATATGTTACATAAAAAACTCCACAAAAAAGATTCCTTTTTCTAAAACTTACAGATCAAATGTGGAGCAGATTATTGCCGATTTTGCCGCAGGAAATTACCTAGAAGTCTAAAAACTAGACGATTACATTCATTTGCTACCCATTGACTATCAATTGGGTACGATCTACCATAAACTCAATTTTTCGTATAAATTTTTTTTGATCACAGTGTTAGTTTTACACCCAGATTCGCAAACAAACAGCGAGTCGCCTCCAAAAAATTAAACAAACATTAAATCCTCAGATCATGAAAAAAACAGCTTTAACATTCGGATTATTCTCACTAGTAATGGTTGCAACTTCTTTTGCTAATCCAACAACCTCAAATATTTCAAAAGAAGAAGCAGGTATTATTCCTCCAGGAGGTTCAGATCCTAATCGTCCAAGAAAACAAGACTTTCACGGTACAGAAAGCACATTAGAAATTACAAATAATCTAGCTGATTTTTCTACTGTAAATCAATCTTTAGGGGCAAATAGAAAATTAGATTAACTAGTTAAGAAAATAAAAATATAGGCTGTCAAATTTTGACAGCCTTTTTTTATGTCCGTAGTTTTATTATTTTTGGTAAAATTCGCACTTCTATTGAAAAGAAATTACCAAATAGTAATATTTATATTGTTGTTTGTTTTTGCCTGCAGCAAGAAAAAGACTTCAGAAGAACTCTCCTCTCCACAAGATAGTTTACCTGTCTATCTGGCATTGGCTAATGATCTCAATTTAAAATATGAATTGAAGCAGGAAAATGCAAAAAAAGCATTTTCAATTGTCATCAATCAACAAAATGACTCGATTAACCGGGTTAATCTTTTTAAAGTTGCAAATCGATACTACAACATGAGCGATTTTAAATCTTATCATGACGTGTCAGAATTACTTTTAGAACGATCATTAAAAGCAAAAGATTCGGTAAGTATAGCCAAGGCATATTCGTATTTAGGAGATTATTACACCTATAAAATGGTTTCTGACAGTGCTTATAGAAATTATTTTAAAGCCCAAAAAATATATACACAAATTAATGACGACCTTAATCTTGCTAAAATCTTAATTAGCAAAGCTACATTACAATTTAATGAAGGTGCTTTTTTCGAAAGTGAAATAGCTGTTTTTAAAGCTTTAGAGATATTAAATCATGAAAAAAATGTCAATGATAAGCTTTATGATTGTTATAATCTTCTAGGGATTCTGTACCATGAAAAAGAAGAATTTAATAAAGCTTTAGAATATCAAAGTAAAGCCCTTGCAACCCTAAATGATAAATCTATTCCAATAGATCTTCAACTAAAGGCGACATCTTTAAATAACATAGGTTTTGTATATATAAATAAAAATGACTACCAAAAAGCGATTTCCTATTTTGAAAGAGGACTAAGAGAAAAGAATTTATTTAAAGAAAAAACATATCTATATGCAATGTTATTAGATAATTTAGCCTACGCTAAATTTAAAGCAGGTAATATGAAAGGACTTCCTGATGATTTTTACAGATCTTTAAAAATTCGGGACAGTCTGGGCTTAAAAACCGCAACAATATCCAATAAAATTCGGTTATCTGAATATTATGCTTTCAAAAAAGATACTGCAAAAGCAATTCAGTTGGCTAAGCAGGCTTTAATAGTTTCCCGTTCCTCTGAAAAAATTAATAATACATTAGGAGCTTTAAAACAAATTGCAATTGTTGATCACAAAAATGCCTCGCTGTATTCTAAAGAATATATTCGGTTAAATGATAAAATGCTCAAAGCAGAGCGTAACATGGGTGAAAAATTCTCTAGAATTGAATACGAAACCAACGAAATAAAAGATCAAAACTCTAATCTTCAGGAAAAAAATAAAACCTTGGTTTATGTATTTAGTATTTGTACATTGCTCGGGCTGTTTTTTTATGTTTACAAAACGCAGCAGGCTAGAAATCGCGAACTTCTTTTTAAACAGCAGCAGCAGATTGCAAACGAAGACATCTACAATTTGATGATTTCACAGCAGAATGAAATTGAGCTTACGAGAATTAAAGAAAAGAAAAAAGTTGCACAAGAATTGCATGATGGGGTTTTAGGACGAATGTTTGGTATTAGAATAAGTTTGGATAGTTTGGATAAATTAGATGAAGCGGAAGCAGCCTCTAAAAGAAAAAAATACCTCAACGAACTCAAAAATGTAGAGCAGGATATTCGAGAAATTTCGCATGATTTAAATAGAGAAAAATCAGAATTAATTAATAATTTTGTTTCGATTTTGAATAAACTATTTGAAGATCAAAGGAATACATATAGTTCGAAACTGATTACAACCTTTGATCCAGAAATTAAATGGGACTTGATAAGCAATATTGAAAAAATCAATCTCTATAGAATTGTACAAGAAGGACTTCAGAACTGTAATAAATATGCGAAGGCAGACATTATTAAAGTGCAGTTTCAAAAAAAAGGAAATAATTTGGTTTTGACGATCGAAGATGACGGAATTGGATTCAATACCAGCAAGACTAAAAACGGAATTGGTCTGCATAATATAGAATATCGCGCTAAAGAATGTAAGGGTACAGTTACGATAAAATCTGCCAAAGGAGAAGGAACAATCCTTATTATAAAAATACCAATAGACCCCAATAATAACTTACATAATGACCTTTGACCTAACAGCCTCCGTTCCACCATTAATTAAAAAGAATATTTTAATAGTAGACGACCATCCGTTTATTATTGAAGGGTATAAAAATGCGATAACTCGCTATAATACAAAACAATATGAGTTTTCAATTTCTCAAGCTCATGATTGCAAATCTGGTTATGATATAATAGAAAACAATAACAGCACTCGTTTTGATATTGCATTTTTGGATATCAGTATGCCGCCTTATGAAGAAAAAGAGATTTTTTCGGGTGAAGATTTGGCTAGACTGCTTTTAAAAAAAATGCCTTCTTGCAAAATTATTCTCTTGACGATGTATACCGAATTGCTGAAAATTAAAACCATTATCAGGACAATTCAGCCAAACGGATTGATTATTAAAAATGATCTTACTTTTGACGAATTGCTTTTAGCTTTTGATAGAGTGATAAAAAACGAAAAATATTACAGCCAGTCGGTTGTAAAAATGCTAAATCAAACCACTCATAATGCAATTGAAATTGATCAGTATGATAAACAGATTTTGATTCATTTAGAAAAAAGATCTTCAATTGATGAAATGCTACAAAATATTCCGATCTCTTTAAACGCCATCGAAAAACGAAAAAAACACTTGAAAGAACTCCTAAAAATCAAAAATGATTCAGATCAGGATTTGGTAAAAGAAGCGAAAAGTAAAGGGCTTTTTTAAAGATAAATTTCAAATAAAAAATTCCAAATTCCAATGCAATCTACAATTGGAATTTGGATTTTTTTTATTTTGGAATTTCTTTTATTTTATTCACTCAAAGCATCCCATCCGCGCGCTTTTAAGGCAATTTTTGTATTGGCGCGGGTTACAAGATGTATTCCTTCGTTTTCTTCTGCCATATGACCTATAACAGAGAAATTCGGATTCCCTTTTATTTTGTCAAAATCATTAATGTCAATGGTAAATAAAAGTTCGTAATCTTCACCGCCATTAATAGCAACTGTGGTGCTGTCGATATTAAATTCTTCGCAAGTAGAAATAAACTGCGGATCTAAAGGCAATTTATCTTCATATAAATTACAGCCCACTTTAGACTGTTTGCAGATATGCATAATTTCAGAAGATAATCCGTCTGAAATATCGATCATTGCGGTTGGTTTTATTTCTAACGCATGAAGTAAAGTGCGAACATCTTTTCGAGCCTCAGGTTTCAATTGGCGTTCTACCAAATAAGTATACGGATCTAAATCTGGCTGATTGTTTGGATTAACCTGGAAAACTTGTTTCTCGCGTTCCAAAACCTGTAATCCCATATAAGCGGCACCAAGATCTCCAGTTACAACCAATAAATCAGTTTTTTGTGCGCCGTTTCTGTAAACCAATTCATTTTCATCAGCTTCGCCAATTGCAGTAATGCTGATGATTAATCCTTTTTGAGAAGAGGTTGTATCGCCTCCAATAACGTCAACTTTGTATTCTTTCGCGGCAAGCGTAATTCCTGCAAACAATTCTTCTAAAGCTTCTAGCGGAAAACGATTTGAAACCGCAACCGAAACGGTAATTTGAGTCGGTTTGGCATTCATCGCGCAAATGTCAGAAACATTTACTACGACTGCTTTGTAACCTAAATGCTTTAAAGGCATGTAAGCCAAATCAAAGTGAACTCCTTCAATAAGTAAATCGGTCGAGACCACTACTTTTTTGTCTTTAAAATCAAGAACGGCTGCATCGTCACCAATACTTTTTAAAGTAGATTCTTGAGTGACATCAAAGTTTTTGGTTAAATGTTCAATTAAACCGAATTCGCCCAACTGTGCAATGCTAGTTCTCTGCTGATTTTTATCTTCAATCATTTCTGTTAAGTTCCAAAGTTATTAAGGTGCAAAGGTACAAAGGATTTTTTTAAAGCTTCTAAGTTTTTAAGTTTCTAAGGTCCTGAGATTTTATAAACGTCATGTATATCTGTAGAGACGCACTGCAGTGCGTCTACGCCCCGTATGTCCGTGCCGTTTATACACAGTCTGTATAACGTCTGCGCACAGTATTTTCATATTGTTTTATTGGTAGGAAAAATAATTTTAAAATATTTTTTTGCTGCTGACAAACT
Organism: Flavobacterium ustbae; assembly: GCF_003946915.1. Taxonomy (GTDB): domain Bacteria; phylum Bacteroidota; class Bacteroidia; order Flavobacteriales; family Flavobacteriaceae; genus Flavobacterium; species Flavobacterium ustbae. The sequence goes on along the minus strand of NZ_RPOC01000001.1, from coordinate 308,800 downwards.
GTTGTCACCAGCCCATTTTACTTTTGAAGTATTAAAAATATTTAAACTTTAAAACCATGAAAACATTAGCAGCACAAGTTATTACACCAGAAGATTTATTGAAACATTGGCAAGGTCACAGAGCTTTAACCCGTCGTGTCATTGAAGCTTTTCCAGAAAAAGATTTCTTCGAATTTTCGATTGGAGGAATGAGACCTTTTGCAAAACTAGTTGACGAACTTTTAGCAATTGCGGCTCCTGCATTGAAAGGAATTGTAAATCGCGACAGTAAGCCATATACAGAAGGGGAGGAAAAGTTAATTTTTAAAGCGCAATATCTTGAAAAATGGGATCAAGCTACAGAAGAAATAAACGAATACTGGGAAAAATTGTCTATTGAGGATTTTAGTGAAACTTTTAATTTATTTGGTCAGTACGAATTTCCTATTATCCATAATATTTTGTATTTTGTTGATAATGAAGTGCATCATCGCGGACAAGCATATGTATATTTAAGAGCTTTAAACATTGAGCCTCCATTTTTCTGGGAAAGACCATAATTTTATTTAACTAAAATTAAAATTACGACTATGAGTTTAAAAAGAATAATGTCCAATTATGCAGATTATAATCTATGGGTAAATCAGCAATTTGTGAATTGGCTTTCGACTAAATCAGATGAACTGCTTTATACAGAAATGCCTTCAAGTTTTTCTACAATTATGAAAACACTCGATCATATCTGGTCTACTGAAGAATATTGGTTTTCTATCATTTCCGAGTCTTCGTTATCAGAAAAAAAAGCAGAGAGCGAATTGTCAAAAGAAGAAATATTTGCTGGATTATTACATTCATCTACAAAATTGAAACATCTTATTAATTCATTGTCAGAAGAAGATTTAGTGAAAGAAGTAGAAATTATAAACCCGTGGTTTGAATGTGAGTTGCCTATCTCTGAATATTTAATCCAAGTTATCAATCATGGTACTTATCATCGTGGGCAAATTGTAACAATGGGCAGAAATATTGGCATTACAGATGCCACAAACACCGATTATAATTTTTATAATGTTGTCAAACAGCAATAAACTAAAAAAACTCCTGAAGATTTTCTCTCAGGAGTTTTTTTTATAAAAGCCTTTTTTTGTTGATTTCTAATAATTCTAAAACTCTTGTTTTGAGAGATTCGGGTTCAAGAATTTTAGCATAATCACCAAACATTAAGAACCAACGCGGAAAACCATCTTCTAGGCTGCTAGACATAAACGTCATTTCGATCTCGTCGCCTACTTCTTTTTGAGAAATAAATCCGTGGTACTTCCTTTCGGTAACTAGATATCGTGCGATTTTTTTTTGAACCAAAATTCGAACCTTTGTTGTCGGAATCGTTTCGGTTTTGGTTAAATAAGTTTCCAAAGAATCGTGCTCGATGGTAAAATCAAGTTCTGTTTTTTTGAGTTCCAAAATTCTATCGGTTCTAAACTGGCGGTAATCTTTTCTGAGGTGGCAATATCCTAAAAAATACCAGCTATTATGATCATGAAAAACGCCGACAGGTTCTATATTTCGCTGGGTGGTTTCTTCCTTATCAAAAGTTTTATACGTTAAGAGAATCTGTTTTTTCTCCGCAATACTTTCAAACAAAACTGCCAAAGTATTTGGTGAATTGTTACTAAACATTGGTTCTCCGTCCTGCATTACAATTCTAGATTCGATGTTGGAAAGATAATCTTTATCGTTACTTCTTAAAACCGATTTCAGTTTGTACATAGCCGATGCATAATGTGTTCCTAAAGAAGGATCGGTAAATTTCTGCATCAGTTTTTCGGCTGCAATAAAACTGCTCACTTCTTCGCGCGTAAACATAACTGGCGGAAGTCTATAGCCTTCCATTAAAGCATAACCAACTCCAGCTTCACTATAAATAGGAACGCCCGATGCTTCAAGAGTTCTTATGTCTCTGTAAATGGTTCTTAAACTGCACTCAAAACGATCTGCCAATTCCTGTGCTTTTACAATTTTCTTAGATTGTAATTGAATAAGTATGGCAACAATACGGTCAAATCGTTTTGGTGTTTCGTCGAGCATTTTCTACTTTTTAGGTTCAAAGGTTAGAGGCTCAAAGTTACAAAGGTTAAATTTTAAATAAATAAAAAAGCTGTTCCAAATTGAAACAGCTTTTATAGATGAGTTGCAAAAAGCAAATTAAAATCTATACAATAGACCAAATGTTGGCTGGTCAAAAATATTTTTAAATAAATTAATATTTAAGTTAAAAGTATCAGACGATGGGCCATCTTCTGGAGAAACACTGTTGTATGACAATATATCTGCTAGTTTAAAAGTTACAGCAATGTTTTTTGTAACAAAATAGTTTAAGCCTACATTAATGTCGGCAGTAACACTATTTGTAGTGTCGTCGGTAAGAGGTCCTTCAACTCTGTTTCTTCCGTATCCCAGACCTACTTCAGCAAATGTTTTAAGACGTTTTTGATCTAATTCTAAGAAGTAATAACGTGCAAAAGCACCTACCCCAAAAACATTTGTTTTAATATCAGTAGCTTCTACTTCATTACTTCCAAATGATACTTTTGCTCCAACCGCAAATTTGTCATTTAAGAAGTAGCCAAAAGATGGACTTACAGCATAGCTGTCTGTATCACCACCAGTGCTTATTGAAATTGCACCTTCAAGAATCATATCTCCTTGTTGAAACGTAATTCCTTTTGCTGAATTCATTTCAGCTTCAGCTTGATTGTCTTGAGCACTTGCGAAACAAAAAGTGAAAAGTGCTAAAATAACTGATAATTTGGTTTTCATAATCTTACATATTTTTAAATTGTTTGTAAGATTAAAAATACAATACCTGCTTTTAAAAGCCTTAAAGTTTAGTCGAACGCGTTAATATTGAATCTTTCAAGTTAAAATTTGGATAAATTTGTAGGTTTTGTCTTTGTAATTTATCGTGCTAGAATAACAAAAAACCCAACAACTTTCGTCATTGGGTTCCTCTATATTCTATGTTCTTTCCTCTATTTTCTAAAAAAAAGAATTAATCATTCAATTTCAAAACAGCCATAAATGCCTCTTGCGGAATCTCTACGTTTCCTACCTGACGCATACGTTTTTTACCTTTTTTCTGTTTTTCCAAAAGTTTACGCTTACGCGAAATATCTCCTCCGTAACATTTTGCGGTAACGTCTTTACGAAGTGCTTTAATTGTTTCACGAGCGATAATTTTTGCACCAATTGCCGCCTGAATCGGAATATCAAATTGCTGTCTCGGAATTAACTCACGTAATTTCTCGGTCATTTTTTTACCGATGTTATAAGCGTTGTCTTCGTGAATCAATGCAGAAAGTGCATCAACTGTTTGAGCGTTTAAAAGAACGTCTAATTTAACTAGTTTAGAAGTACGCATTCCGATTGGTGAATAATCGAAAGAAGCATAACCTTTAGAAACGGTTTTTAAACGGTCGTAAAAATCGAATACAATTTCCGCCAAAGGCATGTCGAAGTTTAATTCAACACGTTCTGTTGTTAAATAAGTTTGGTTGGTAATTAAACCACGTTTTTCTATACATAAACTCATTACGTTTCCAACGAAATCGGCTTTTGTAATGATGGTAGCTTTAATAAAAGGCTCTTCAACTCTATCTAGTTTTGAAGGCTCTGGTAAATCTGATGGATTATTTACAACTAATGCCGTTTCTGGATGTTTCTTAGTGTAAGCCAAATACGAAACGTTAGGTACGGTTGTAATTACCGTCATATCGAACTCACGCTCTAAACGTTCTTGGATAATCTCCATGTGAAGCATTCCTAAGAATCCGCAACGGAAACCGAAACCTAAAGCGGCAGAACTTTCTGGAGCAAAAACTAACGAAGCATCGTTCAATTGTAATTTCTCCATAGAAGAACGTAAGTCTTCATAATCTTCTGTGTCAACAGGATAAATTCCGGCAAATACCATTGGTTTTACATCCTCAAAACCAGTAATCATATTGGTTGTTGGTACTTTTGCATCGGTAATTGTATCACCCACTTTTACTTCGCGGGCCTCTTTAATTCCAGAAATTAAGTAACCAACATCTCCTGCAGAAACTACATTTTTAGGAACCTGATTTAATTTTAAAGTTCCAATTTCGTCTGCAAAATATTCGTTATCTGTAGCCATGAATTTAATTTTCTGACCTTTTTTAATTTCTCCGTTTACAACTCTAAAGATAACCTCAATTCCACGGAATGGATTGTAAACTGAATCAAAAATCAAAGCTTGCAACGGCTCTTCTGGATTTCCTTTTGGAGGTGGAATTTTTTCGATAATGGCAGCAAGAATGTTCTCAACACCAAAACCAGTTTTTCCAGAGGCATGTATAATATCTTCTAATTTACATCCAAGTAAATCGATAATATCATCACTAACTTCTTCTGGATTTGCACTTGGTAAATCGACTTTATTTAAAACTGGAATAATTTCTAAGTCGTTTTCAAGAGCTAAATATAAGTTTGAAATCGTTTGTGCCTGAATACTTTGTGCGGCATCAACAATTAATAATGCTCCTTCGCAGGCAGCGATAGATCTTGAAACTTCGTATGAAAAGTCAACGTGTCCAGGAGTATCAATTAAGTTTAAGATATATTCTTCGCCTTTGTATTTGTATTCCATCTGAATGGCATGACTCTTAATGGTAATTCCACGCTCGCGCTCCAAGTCCATGTTGTCAAGCAATTGTGCTTTTTCCTCACGGGCTGTAACGGTTTGTGTAGCACCCAAAAGCCTGTCTGCTAATGTACTTTTACCGTGGTCAATGTGTGCAATAATGCAAAAATTACGTATCTTCTTCATTTTTATATATCAGTTCTCTTAAACGAGTTTTAAGTATTTTTTGGGTGTAAAAATAGCTTTAAGCAATTGCTTTAAAGCATGATATTAAGGCGCAAAGATAGCGCAAAGTTTTGGATTCTGGAATCTAGTTGCAGGATAGTTGAGCGGAAAGAATCAAAAATGGCATTAAAATTCAAAATTGAATCCTTTTTCTGTTAATTTCTTGTACATTTCGGGGTCAAATTTGTAAAGTTTGGCCGCTCTGTGCGATACATCTTTTTGCTTTTCGTCTAATGCGGTAAGCAGTTTCATGTGAAGCACTTTTCTTCTGAAATTTGATTTATCCAATTCGATCCCTAAAATTTCTTCGTATAAGTGCATTAACTGCAATAAAGTAAATTTTTCTGGCAAAAGATTAAAACCAATTGGCGCTTGACGCACGCGGTTTCTTAACTGCAATAAACTGAAATCTAAAATTTCGTTATGGTCAAAAATCAGTTCAGGAATTTCGTTGATTTTATACCATTTTGCTTCAATAACTTTTAAACTCGCTTTAATATTATAATCTTCACGATTAACCAGTGTGTAATAACCAATAGTAACAACACGTCTTTCTAAAACACGCTGCGGATTAGTAAATGCTTTTAACTGTTCCAGATAAATATCTTCAAGTCCCGTCAGTTCCTGCAAAATTCGCTGTGCGGCATTATCGGCACTTTCATCTATTTGAAGCCATCCGCCAAGCAATCCCCATTTGCCTTTACTTTCGCCTTGAGCGTGCTGGACCAAGAGAACTTCAAGACTCTCTTTGTTAAATCCGAAGAAAACACAGTCAATCGTTATTCCGTCAACAGCTGGCTTATGATGATTAGTAATTATTTCAGTCAATTTATTATTGTCGTATTATTAAATTAGAATTCAAAATTGAATCCTTTTTCAGTTAATTTTTTATAGATTTCTGGATCAAACTTGTACAATTGAGCTGCTCTGTGCGATACATCTTGTTGTTTTTCGTCTAATGCGTCCAGAAGTTTCATGTGCAGAATTTTTCTTCTAAAGTTTGGTTTGTCCATTTCGATTCCTAAAATTTCTTCATAAAGTCGCATTAGTTGCAATAAAGTGAATTTTTCAGGAAGCAGATTAAATCCAATTGGCGTTTGACGAACTTTATTTCTAAGATGTTTTAAACTGTAATCTAGAATCTCATTGTGATCATAAATCAAATTTGGAATGTTATTTATTTTATACCATTTCGCATCCGAGGCGGTAAAACCAGCTTTAATGTTATAATCTTCTCTTTTTACAAGAGCATAATATCCAATTGTGATAACGCGTCGCAGCGGAAAACGATCTGGATCTCCAAATGCTTTCAGCTGTTCCAAATAAATATTGTCAAGACCGGTAAGTTCGTTCAATAAACGATGAGCAGCATTGTCTGTGCTTTCTTTTTTATAAATCCATCCACCTGGAAGTCCCCATTTCCCTTTGCTGATACCTTCGGCATGCTGCACTAAAAGTACTTCAAGACTGCCTTTATCAAAACCAAAAATGACACAGTCAATCGTGATCGCATTCATCGCGCTGTTTTCATTTTTTTGGGCAGTTTTGTCTTCTACATTTTCAACCATATATGAGATAAATTTTGACAAATTAAATAAATAAAATTAGTATTAGCCTTTTTGAAGGCTTTATATTTTTTTTAACGAAATAAAAATATGATAATCAGCTATTTAAAAATGCTTCAAAAAACCGTGCAATTATAAGATATTCTTAAACTACTGACTGTCAATTTTATAAAACGTTGATTTTTCAATATTTTTTATTTCGATTCCTGTTTAGATTTTACAACATTAATAAAAATGCGTTAGAATTAATCAGAATCGAAAAAAAATAACCCTAATATTTTGTTAATATAGAAAATTTGTTTTACACTTGTAGTCAAATTTACCATAAGATAAATTCAAATTGACTATAAGTAAAAAAGAGCAAAGCTACAACTTAACTTAAACTTACCACAAATGTTTTTTTGAAAATTGATTTTGATAGCTATTTAATGAGATTACCATCGTTGAATTCTGCCGCAAAAATTGGTTTTGATGTTTAAAACATCTGCTCATAGTCAGCAAGTACTAAATGTTAGAAATGAGATTCAGGCCCTCATTTTTGGCATGAACTGCTTGGGAAGTTTTCCGGATTTCTTTTAGGGTAAAAAAACACTAACTATAACTTAAACTTAATCAATTCTTATTATGAAAAGCAAAAATTGTATTAAAAAAACAAAGCTGTCGTATTTTATGGCAGTGCTGCTTAGCGTATTTATGATGCAGTTTGGATTTGCACAAGAATCTAAAACTGTAAGTGGGACAATCACCTCTTCCGAAGACGGATTTGGAGTTCCCGGAGCAACTGTACAAGTACAGGGAACAAAATCGAGTACCGTTACCGATTTTGATGGAAAATATAAAGTGGAGGCTAAAACAGGAGATGTTTTAGTAATCACTTTTGTGGGTTTCAAATCACAAAATATTACCGTGGGAACTCAAAAAACAGTTAATGTAGTTTTGAGTCCAGAAACTTCAGAACTTAAAGAAATTGTTGTAATTGGTTACGGTACTCAAAAGAAGAAAGTTAATACCGCTGCAACTTCTTTGGTGTCTGGAAAAGACATTCAGCAAGTAGCCTCTCTTGATGTTGTAAATGCCTTACAAGGTCAAGCTTCTGGAGTTTCTGTTACATCATCTTCTGGTCAGCCTGGAGCGAATATGGTGGTAAACATTCGTGGAGCAGGTACAGCTGGAAACAGTGATCCTCTTTATGTGGTAGACGGAGTAGTAGTAGATAACGGAATCGGATACCTTGATCCATCTGTTATTGAAAGGGTTGACGTTTTAAAAGATGCTTCGGCAGCTTCTATCTATGGTGCAAGAGCAGCAAATGGTGTTATCTTGGTTACTACCAAAAAAGGAAAAGATGGAAAAATGAATGTGTCTTTCAATTCTTATACTGGTTTTCAGCAAATCGCTAAAAAATTGGATTTGATGAATACGCAGGAATATACAACAATAATAAATGAAGCCCGTGTAAATTCTGGATATGCGCCTTTATATACAAAAGAGCAGATTGCAGGATTTCCAAATAATGACTGGCAAAAAGATTTGTTTTATGAAGGAGCAATGAAACAAAATCATTCGCTTTTGATTACAGGAGGTGACGAAAAATCTACAATTGCAACTGGTTTGTCTTACTACGGACAAGATGGTATGATTGGAGGATCTACTAACCAGTCTTCATATGATCGTATTACTTTCTCGGTAAACTCTACTTCGGAAGTTATTAAAGGATTCTTGAAAATTGGTGAGAACTTTACATTATCAAACATCAAATCTAGCGGTGTTGCAGATGATGGTATTTATGGTAACGCGATTAGAAGTTTCTTAAACGCTGCTCCAATTGATCAGGCTTATGACGAAAATGGAGATTTTGCACGTTCAGTTGTTTCAAATGACGTGACTAACCCAGTTGGTTCTTTATATTACAATAACTTCAACCAAACTAAAACGAATCGTTATGTAGGTAATATTTTTGCGGAATTGAAATTTGCAAAAAACTTTACATTCAGAACAAGTTATGGTGTTGATATGACAGATAGTAACTACCGTGCTTTTAGACCAGTTTATTCTCTTTCTTCAAACGATAATAATACGGTTTCTAGCGTAACGCAAAGTAGTACAAAATCTTTAGGATGGATTTTTGAAAATACACTTCAATACAAATTTGATATTGCAGGTTCTCATAATTTTGATCTATTGGCAGGTACTTCTGCAAAAAAGAATACTTCTGATTATATGGAAGGTCAAGGAAGAAACTTGATTTTTGATGATTTTGCTCACGCTTATTTAGATAATGCGAAAGATCCAACATCTAATGTGGTAAAAGGAAATCGTAGAGATTATGCGATCCAATCTTACTTCGGACGTTTATTGTACGATTACGACAATAAATATTTATTCTCTGCAACAGTTCGTCGTGACGGTTCATCAGAATTTGGTCCAAATAATAAATATGCTATTTTCCCATCGTTCTCTGCGGGTTGGAACTTAGATAAAGAAGCTTTCTTCAAAGAAAATAAAGTTTTAAATACATTCAAATTAAGAGCAAGTTGGGGACAAAATGGTAATGACCAATTTGCAAGAAGATTTGCTTATATGTCTGTAGTAAATTCTGCAGATAAAACATATCATTTTGGAACTGGCGACGAAACATTATTAGTAGGATCAAGCCCAGACCAATTAGCAAACCGTAACTTAAAATGGGAAACTTCTGAGCAGTTAGACTTAGGTTTTGATGCTACATTGTTTAACAACTTTACTTTAACTTTTGATTACTACGACAAGAAAACTAAAGATTGGTTAGTATTGGCCTCTATCCCTACTTATGCTGGAGCAACTGCACCTTACATTAATGGTGGAGACGTAAGCAACAAAGGTTTTGAAATCGGTTTATCTTACCGTACACGTTTTGGAAAAGACTGGAATTTTGCAGTAAATGCAAACCTTTCTCGCAACCAAAATGAAGTGTTGAGAATTGCAAACAACGAAGGAATTATTCATGGTGAATCAAACGTATTATTTCAAGGTTTAGACGAAATGAACCGTGTTGAGGTTGGAAGGCCAATGGGTTATTTCTACGGATTGAAAACGGATGGAATTTTCCAAAATGCTACTGAGGTTGCTGCAGGTGTTCAGCCAAATGCAATGCCAGGTGATGTGCGTTTCGTAGACTTAAATGGAGACGGAAAAATCGATGCAAACGATAAGGCGCAAATTGGTGACCCAAATCCAGATATTACGTATGGTGTTAATTTAGAATTATCATACAAAGCTTTTGATTTTTCTATTAATACTTACGGTATTGCTGGAGGACAAAACGTTTTCGGAATTCACGATTACACTCGTGCTTACACAAACAACACTACAGACGTGTTAAACAGATGGACAAGTGAAGGTACTTCAAACAGAATTCCTAGAGTTACTTACGGAACTGATGATAACGGAAATTACACTAAATTCTCAGATTTGTATGTTCAAGATTCAGATTTCTTCAGAATCAAAAATGCTACAATCGGATGTGATTTAACGAAACTGACAACAAAACTTAGTTTCTTCAGTAAATTCAGATTGTATGTGGCAGGAAATAACATTTATACATTCACTAAATACAAAGGAATGGATCCAGAAATTGGTTTCGGAAACGTAAATCAATCTTGGGCTAAAGGAATTGACGTTGGATATTACCCGCAGCCAAGAACCTATTTAATGGGTCTGAATGTTAACTTTTAAATTTTGAAAACGATGAAAACATATATAAAATTATTTGCCCTTTCAAGCTTACTTGTTTTAGGTTCTTGTTCGGAGGATTTTTTAGAAAACGAACCATACACAGATAAAGTAACAGAGAATTTTTATAAAACTCCATCTGATGCTTTTGAAGGTTTGGTTGCAGTTTATGACATATTGCAGAGAGAAGCTTATGGTACACAATTGATCGTAAGCGAGCAGGCATCTGACAACTGTTTCGGCGGATTTGGTCTTGCAGATCCAACAGTAGATTTGCAATGGGATCGCTTTCAGTATACTACAGATAAAGATATGAATGCTCCAACATGGACCAATTCTTATCTTGGAATTTACAGAGCGAATGTTTTGTTAGAAAATCTAAATAATGTAAACTGGGGTTCAGACACAGCTTTGAAAACTCGTTACGAAGCTGAAGCACGTTTCTTAAGAGCACACTTTCATTTTCAGGCTGCAAAAATGTTTGGAGATATTATTCCGCTAGATCATACAGTAACAACAAGTGAGTTCGAATTGCCAAGACAAGCTCCTGAAGTAACCTATGCCTTAATTGCAAACGATTTAAAATTTGCTGCAGATAATCTAGGGCCAGAGAATTATTCTCAAGCAGGAAACGCAAATTACGGACGTATCACAAAATGGGCTGCAGAGGCTTATTTAGCTAGAACGTTTTTGTTCTACACAGGAGCTTATAGCAAACCAGATTTAGCAGGTGTCATTACAAAAGCACAAGCGGTAACTTATATTAATGATGCTGTAAACAATAGTGGTCACGGTTTAGTTGCTGATTTTGCTAATCTTTGGTTAGCAGCTTCTTTCGAAAATTTTGCTGGAGAAGATAATACAGAAATGGTTTGGGCTGTTCGTTTTAATGGTTCAGGAAAAGGAAACTGGGATCTTCACGAAGGAAACCGTTTCCAAGTGAATATTGCACCGCGTGGTGGAGCAATCGGAAGATATGCAACAGGATGGGGTGGAGCAACTGTAAACCCTAAGTTGGTTGCCGCTTATGATAACGCCGATACTAGAAAAGCAGCTTCGTTTATTAATTACGCCGGCGAAGGTTTAAATTTTGATGCTCAGGCGAGAGAACAGCGTCAGTACACAGGATATTCTTGGAAAAAATATTGCCCAATTACAAATGAAGCAGGAACAGCAGTTGTTGAGGCAAATGGAGGAAACTTCCAAATTGATAACTACCAAGATTATGCAATTATTCGTTTTGCAGATGTTTTATTAATGGCAGCTGAATTGAATTTGGGTACTAATGATGCAGTAGCACAAACAAATTTGGACAGAGTTCGTGATCGTGCTTTCAAAAATACAACTCACAGAATCCCTGTAACTAAAGCAGCTATTATGGAAGAGCGTCGTTTAGAATTGGCTCTTGAAGGACTACGTTATTTTGACTTAATCAGACAAGGAATGCCAGCTATGAAAGCTGCAATTGATAACAATACTGGAGATTCTCAATTTGCTGTAAGCTTTAGACCAGAAACTCTAGGATGGTTTGCATTGCCACAATCTCAGATTGTACTTTCAAACAATACTATTCAGCAAAATCCAGGTTGGAATTAACACTAAAACAAATTGATTATGAAACGTATATTATATATAGTATTAGCGGCTGTAACAATCAGTTCGTTTTTATTCTCATGTGAGCCTGCAGAAGACCGTGAAAGTTTGCCAGCAGTAACACAGACTCCAGAAACTCTTGAGTTTTCTATAACTCAAAATACAAAAAAGAATGAAGTAGTTTTAAAGAGTGAAGATCCAACCGTAATTCCTTTTTGGAGGTATATTGACGGAAGCGGAAACGAACTTGGACACTCAAATAAAAGTAATGATGTTATTAATTTCCCATTTGCTGGAAAATATACCGTTTTTTACACGGCATTTGTTAGAGGAGGTTCTGTAGAAGCTGCGCCAGTAACTGTAGATGTTCCAGAAAATGATAATGCTTTCTTTAGCGATCCAAGATGGAGCAAATTGACAAACGGACAAGCTGGAAAAACTTGGGTATTGTATATGACTGCACCTTTAGAATTTATTGGAAATACACCAAGTTATGTGAACAGAGCTGTAAGTGGTCCAGGATGGTGGCCAAACTTAACAGATATTTCTTGGGCGGGTCTTGAAAATAAAGATTGGGGAGAAATTACATTTGATCTTGATGGAGGTTACAATGTTTCGGTAACACAAACCAATCCAACTTTAGGAAGCACACAAAAAACAACCAAAGTAGGAACATTCAATTTTAGCCTTACTAACGGAGAGACAAACGACAGAATATCTTTCAATGGAGGAACAGAAATGCTTCATCCAAACGAACCAAGCTACTTTAGCCCTTCATTTAGTTTTACCAACGTAAAAATTGTTGAATTGACTGATACAAGCTTATGTTTTATCGCTATTAGAGCCGATAATGATTATTTGATTTATCACTTAGTTCCAAAATCTTAAGTTAGTTAGTTTTGAAGTCTCAGTTTTAAACATGTTAGTAACGTGCTTTAAGACTGAGACTTAAATTATTTTATGAAGAAATTAATGAAATCATTTTTTATTTCTATCTTCAAATTCCAAAAAACAAAAAGTACCTATGCATATTAGAAAAAACATAAAAAATAGAAGTTTATGGGCAATCGCGATGGGAATCTTTTTCTTGAATTCCTGTACTAAAAAAGAAGATGCATTTATAAACCGAAAAGTTTCTTTTAATGCTGATTGGAGCTTTCATCTTAATGACAGTATTGTTGATAAAGACACTATTGGAGCCTCAACAAAATGGAGAACTTTAGATGTTCCGCACGATTGGAGTATCGAAGGAAAATTTGACGAAAAAAGTCCTGCTGGTTATGGCGGAGGATCGCTTAACGGAGGTTTAGGCTGGTACAAAAAAACATTTAAAGTCGCTGCAGCAGACAGCACAAAAATAACTTCCATAACTTTTGATGGCGTTTACAGAAACAGTGAGGTTTGGGTAAACGGACATTATTTAGGGAAACGTCCAAACGGATATATCGGTTTTCAATATGAAATCTCGAAATATTTAAATTACGGAGACAAAAACAACGAAATCATTGTTAAGGTTGACAATTCAAAACAACCCAATTCACGCTGGTATTCAGGTTCAGGAATTTTTAGAAATGTTTGGATCGAAACTACAGATAAACTCCATGTTGGACTTTGGGGAGCCTATATTACAACTCCAAAAGTTACTGCTGAAAAAGCTTCGTTAAGTATTGAAACAACGATTAAAAATCAATATAAAGAAGGCAAAAAAGCAACTGTAACAACCACTATTTTTAAAGAAGATACAAAAGTAACATCGGTTACTCAAGATATAACAATCAATGCTGGCGAAAATCAGGTTTTAAATCAAACCGCTGAGGTAGAAAATCCTGCTTTATGGTCTGATGAAAAACCAGAATTATATACAGCAGTTACCGAAATTTCGCTTGACGATAAAATAATCGATCAATACAAAACCACTTTCGGAATTAGAGATTTTAAATTCGATTTGAACAAAGGTTTTATTTTGAATGGAAAACAAGTCAAAATAAAAGGTGTTTGTATGCACCACGATTTAGGTCCGTTGGGATCTGCAATTAACACGCGTGCTATCGAACGTCAGTTAGAAATCCTGAAAGAAATGGGCGTAAACGGAATCAGAACTTCGCACAATCCGCCTGCAACAGAACTTTTAGAACTTTGCGACAAAATGGGTTTCATTGTTATGGATGAAGCATTTGATATGTGGAAGCAGACTAAAACCAAATATGATTACGGAAACGATTGGGACAAATGGCACAAACAAGATCTTATAGACCAATTATTACGAGATAGAAATCACGCCAGTATTTTTATGTGGAGTATTGGAAATGAAATTCCAGAACAATGGAGCCAAACGGGAGTTGAAATTGCAAAAGAATTGGCTGCCATCACTCGCGAGTACGATAAAACCCGTCCACTTACTGCAGGAATGAATCCGCCGGTAAATATGAATATTGATGCGGTGACTTTACAATTTGAGAAAAAAGATGTTTCTATTAATCCGCTTGCAGGGTCAGGTGTTTTAGATTTGATTGGCTACAATTATGCGCATCAAACCTTTGAACATCATTTGAAAAATTTCCCAAATACGCCTTTCATTGCAACCGAAACAACTTCGGGTTTACAGACAAGAGGGTATTATGATGCCGTTTCAGACACGATTAAAAAATGGCCTGTTCGTTGGGATCTTAAATTTACAGAAGGAAATCCAGGAAATACTGTTTCAGCTTACGATCAAGTGCAAACACCTTGGGGTTCTACGCACGAGGCGACTTGGAAAATCATTAAAAAACACGATTTCTTAGCAGGAATGTATGTTTGGACAGGTTTCGATTATATAGGAGAACCAACTCCATACGAATGGCCATCGGTGAGTTCCTATTTCGGAATCGTAGATTTAGCCGGTTTCCCGAAAGACGTGTATTATATGTACCAAAGTGAATGGACAACAAAAGATGTTCTTCATATTTTCCCACATTGGAACTGGAAAGTCGGACAAACGGTTGACGTTTGGGCATATTACAATAATGCCGATGAAGTGGAACTTTTTGTAAACGGAAAATCAGTTGGAAAAAGAGCTAAGAAAGGAGACGATTTACACGTAATGTGGAGAATTCCTTTTGAAGCAGGAACCTTAAAAGCCATTTCTCGCAAAGGCGGAAAAGTAGTTTTAGAAAAAGAAATTAAAACTGCTGGAAATCCTTCGCAATTAAAATTAACTGCCGACAGAAGTTCAATAAAAGCCAACGGAAATGATTTGTCTTTTGTAACCGTAGATATTTTAGATGATAAAGGAATTTTAGCACCAAATGCCAATAACGAAATTAATTTCTCTTTAAAAGGAGATGGAAAAATTGTAGGCGTTTGCAGCGGTGATCCAGTAAGTCACGAACCTTATAAAGGAACAAAACATACGGCTTTGGCAGGAAAATGTTTGGTAATAATTCAATCTTCTAAAAAAACGGGAAGATTAGAATTAACCGCAAAAGCAAACGGATTAAAACAAGCGTCAATTGTAATTACAGCAGAATAATAAGTATTTAAAAAATATAGCCATGAATTACACCAATTTCCACGAATTAAATTTGTGATAATTTGCGCAATTTGTGGTTAAAAAATATAGCCACAGATTAAAAGGATTAAAAAGATTAAATCTGCTGAATCTGCAACCCGAGCGATAGCGAACAGGCGGAGCAAATCTGCGAGAAAAAAGAAAAAAATCCTTTCGAATCATTTTATCCCGATAGCTATCGGGAGTGGCAAAAAAAATAAACACATAGAAACATAGATTTTTTGTTTCTGGAAAAAAGAAAATGGAAAGAAACTAGTTTCTAACACATATAGCTATGTGAATTTAAACAAATGAAATGCCTTTTGACACAAAGAAAAGCTATGATTCTATGTGTTAAAAAATAAACAGTAAAAGTTTAAACCTACAAGGTTTTGAAAACCTTGCAGGATGGAAAATAAAACAACAACCAATGAAAAAATCACATTTAAAAACCCTGTTCTCGATTTGTGCTTTTGGACTTCTAACCGTTCCAAATGCTTCAGCACAAATACAGAATGCAGACGTATTAAACGCACCGATCGATATCAGCAAAGATTTTCAAAACTATCTGAATACTTTTTATTTTGCAGATGAATTGGCATCTTTTGATCCTGCAACAGGAAAAGGAACCATTAAATATTTGAGATACAATTACAAAACCCGTCAGGCTTTCAACAACATGATGATGAAACCAGATGTGGAAAAAGCAAACGAATTCCCTACAACAGAATACGCAGAATCTCCGGTTTTGCCTTTTGAAATTCAGTTTGTATCTGACAGAACCGTTAGAATTAAAACCACTTCTGGTCCGCAGTTTCACCCGCAAAAAGAATCTTTAATGTTGGTTGACGGAGTTGCTCCGAATCACCCAGAATTATGGAAATATGCTAAAATTGAAGGCGGTCACAGCTATACAAGTAAACACGGAAAAGTCGAAATTTTGACAAAACCTTGGCACGTAAAAATCTACGATGAAAAAGGGAAATTGCTAACAAGCACGCTTCACGATACCGATTTTAAAAATACCTATACGCCGACACTTCCTTTTTCTTATGTTAGAAGAAACAGCGATTATTCGAGAAGTATGGGCGCTGCTTTTAGCTTAGAACCAGACGAAAAGATATTTGGTTGTGGAGAATCATTTACACAATTCAACAAACGCGGTCAAAAAGTAGTTTTATGGACGGATGACGCGAACGGAATCCAAAATGAAACGATGTACAAACCGATTCCGTTTTACATGAGCAGTCGTGGTTATGGGGTTTTCATGCACCATTCTACACCAATTACAGTGGACTTCGGAAAGTACTTTTCTAGTGCCAACGAAATGTACATTGGAGATGACGAAGCCGATTTGTTTTTCTTTATCGGAGAACCAAAAGACGTTTTAGATCAATATACCAATTTGACTGGAAAAGCTGCAATGCCGCCACTTTGGTCATTTGGTTTCTGGATGAGCCGTATTACCTATTTCTCAGAAAAAGAAGGACGTGACGTTGCCAGAGATTTACGTAAATATAAAATCCCAACAGATGTAATTCACTTTGATACGGGTTGGTTTGATGTAGATTGGAGAAACAATTATGAGTTTGCAAAATCTCGTTTTCCAGACGCAACAAAAATGATGTCTGATTTAAAGAAAGATGGTTTCCAAGTTTGTTTATGGCAATTACCATATTTCACTCCAAAAAACACCTTGTTCCCAGAAATTATGGACAAGAATTTAGCGGTTAGAGACAGAAAAGGGAATCTTCCTTACGAAGATGCTGTTCTGGATTTCTCAAACCCTGAAACGATTTCTTGGTATCAAGGAAAATTGAAAAAATTATTTGATGAAGGCGTTGCGGTTTTCAAAGTAGATTTTGGAGAAGCTGCACCGCCAGACGGAATTTACCATTCTGGAAGAACGGGTTTCTACGAGCATAATTTATATCCGTTGCGTTACAATAAAGCTGTTGCCGAAATCACGCAGAAAGAAAAAGGATATACCTTAATCTGGGCGAGAAGTACTTGGGCAGGATCTCAGCGTTATCCGTTACATTGGGGAGGAGATTCTGAAACAACAAACGGAGCAATGTCGGCAGAATTACGCGGCGGACTTTCATTAGGTCTTTCGGGTTTCAGTTTCTGGAGTCATGATGTTGGAGGTTTCGCAACAAAATCTCCTGAGAATATTTACAGAAGATGGACACCATTTGGAATGTTGACTTCGCACGTAAGAAGCCATGGAGAACCGCCTCGTGAACCTTGGTTGTACAGCAAAAATTTCTTAGAAGGATTTAGAAAAGCAGACAATATGCGTTACGAATTAATGCCATACATCTATGCTCAGGCAAAAGAAAGTTCAGAAAAAGGATTGCCAATGATGCGTGCTTTATTTGTAGAATATCCAAACGATCCGGGCGCTTGGCTAGTTGACAATCAATATTTATTTGGTTCAAGTATGTTGGTTGCACCACTTTTTGAAGAGGTTGAAGAAAGAGACGTTTACCTTCCTGAAGGAACTTGGATCGACTATCAAACCAAAAAAGTATACCAATCAGGCTGGCATAAAATCAAAGCGGGCGAAATTCCAATCGTAGTTTTAGTAAAAGACGGAACTGCAATTCCGCATATCGGTTTAGCACAGTCTACCAAAGATATGGATTGGAGCAAACTGACTTTGAAAGTTTTTGCAAGTGATAAAACAAATACCGCTTCCGCGAAAGTGTATCTGCCAAACGGAGACGCATTACAAGAAATTAAAGTTACCAAAAACGGAAACAATTTCGACGTAAACACGAATCCATTAAACGGAAAAACCACTTTTAAAACGGAGTGGATTAAGTAAAAAAGTTATAGCCACAACCCGAGCGATAGCGAACAGGCGAAGCAATTCACGAATTAAGTTTTTTATAATTCGTGAATTCGTGGCAAAAAAAATATAGCCACAGATTAAAAGGATTAAAAAGATTAAAAAAAATCTGCTCAATCTGCTATCCCGATAGCTATCGGGAGCGAGAGAAAAGAAAAAAATCTTTCGAATCATTTTATCCCGATAGCTATCGGGAGTGGCAAAAAAAATCTAGCCACAGATTTAATTAATAAAATTCGTGAATTCGTGGCATAAAAAACATAATACCAAAAAACATGAAAAACTATCTAATTCTCCCAGCCGTACTGCTTTCGATTACAATCGGATACAGCCAGAAAACAAAAAATGCCTACGAACTGGCATCGCCAAACGGACAAAACAAAATCAAATTTGAGCTTATAAAAAATGCTCCAAAATACGCTGTTTCTCACGGAAAAACCGAAGTGATTTCTCCGTCTGAAATGGGATTTGTATTGAAAGGAAATGAAGATTTAAGCACCAATTTCGAAATAAAAGGCGCAAAAACTTCAACCTTTGACGAAACTTGGGAACAAGCTTGGGGAGAAAAGAAAAACATTAGAAATCACTATAATCAACTGGTAGTTGACTTACAGCAAAAGACTGGAAACAAACGTAAACTACAAATTCAGTTTCGTGCTTTTGATGACGGAGTTGCATTTCGATATGTTTATCCAAAACAAAATGTAAAAGACAGTATTTTCATTACAGATGAAAAAACAACTTTTAACTTAAAAGAAGATGGAAAAGCGTGGTGGATTCCAGCAAATTTGGAAAACCGCGACGAATATTTATTTAAAGATGCGCCGGTAAGTAAATTGGATACGGTTTTGACTCCATTAACAATTGAAAGCAAAAGCGGATTGGCATTAAGTTTCCACGAAGCAAACCTAATCGATTTTGCGAGTATGACTTTGGTAAACACGAAAGGAACAGAACTAAAATCTGACTTAGTGCCTTGGCCTGACGGAATTAAAGTTCGCGTTAAAGAGACTTTCACATCATCTTGGAGAACCATTCAAATTGGAGAAAATCCAGGCGAATTGATTACTTCTTATTTGGTTTTAAACCTAAACGAACCAAACAAATTAAAAAATACAGCGTCTTATTTCAAACCTTATAAATATTTAGGAATTTGGTGGGGAATGCACATTGGAAAATATACTTTCTGGGAAAGTGACAAACAAGGTGCAACAACTAAAAATGCCGAAACATATATTGATTTTACAGCAAAAGAAGGTTTCAATCATTTATTAATCGAAGGCTGGAACAAAGGTTGGACGCCAGGTTGGTACGAAAACCGTATGCACATGTTCAGCTTTACGAAAAGTGCTGACAATTTCGATTTAGAAAAAGTAGTAGCTTACGGAAAAAGCAAAAACGTTGAATTAATTGGATACCACGAAACAGGTTCTAACTTAATCAATTATTTAAAACAAGTTGACGAAGGTTTTGCTTTATACAAAAAATTAGGAATCCATACCGTAAAAATTGGTCACGTAGGTTCTAAACTTAACATGAAACAAATGCACTTTGGACAGTTTGGAGTGAATTATTTCAGATACATTTTAGAAAAAGCAGCACAATATGATTTAGCGGTTTTATACCACGAATCAATTAAAGATACAGGAGAAAGAAGAACTTTCCCAAATATGGTTTCGAGAGAGGCTGCCCGTGGACAGGAATATAACGCTTGGAGCGAAGGAAATCCGCCAAATCACTTGAGTATTATTCCGTTTACAAGAATGCTTTCAGGGCCAATGGATTTTACACCTGGAATTTTTGATGTTGAGGTAAAACAAGGTTATCCAGGAAAAAGAATTCAGGGAACAGTGGGACAGCAATTGGCATTGTATGTAGTGCTTTATTCTCCAATTCAAATGTTGGCCGATCTTCCTGAAAACTACGAAGGAAAACCAGCTTTACAATTCTTAAAAGATGTTCCAACAGATTGGGAAGACACTAAAATTGTAGAAGGAAAAATTGGGGAATACATCACAACGGCAAGAAAAGACAGAAATAGTGCTGATTGGTATTTGGGAACTTTGACAAATGAAAATCCAAGAAACGTAAATGTTTCACTATCATTCTTAGATCCAAATGCAACTTACGAAGCTCAGATTTATGTAGACGCCGAAGGAACAAATCAAAAGAATAATCCAGAAGCAGTAGCAATTTCTAAGAAAACAGTAAAATCTACTGATTCTTTAAAATTGAATTTAGGCGGTGCCGGAGGTGGTGCTGTGAGATTTAAGAAGTTGTAATCATTCTATTTTTTTTAGGACACGCACATTGTAGAGACGCACCGCTGTGCGTCTAACATATAGTTTAAACGTTAAGAATTAAACCCGACAGGTTTTTATCCCGATGCTTCGGGACTGTCGGGTTTACTAAACGTAATAAAATATTAGATTAGTTATTTCCGAAACCAAATAAAACCAATCCTCTTTCTAAATGAAAAACGGCATTTTCTATATCATTTTTCTTTTATCTGCAAATGTGGTCGTATCACAACAAAAGCAATATCCTTTTCAGAATCCAAATTTAGATACTGAAAAGCGTATTGACAATTTGCTGTCTCTTATGACGCTTGATGAGAAAGTAGAGGCTTTAAGCACCAATCCATCCGTAAAAAGATTGGGCGTAATTGGTACAGGACATGTAGAAGGATTGCATGGTTTGGCTTTGGGCGGACCTGGAGAATGGGGCGGTAAAAACAAACAGCCGTTAACCACAACCACTTTTCCTCAAGCTTACGGTTTGGGAGAAACTTGGGATACAGAACTGCTTCAAAAAGTGGCAAATGTTGAAGGTTACGAAGCGCGATTTGCATTGCAAAAATACAATCGTGGCGGTTTGGTTGTTCGCGCTCCAAATGCCGATATCGCTAGAGATCCACGTTGGGGTCGTACAGAAGAAAGTTATGGGGAAGACGCATTTTTTAACGGAACCATGACGGTTGCTTTTGTAAAAGGACTACAAGGGAATCATCCGAAATATTGGCAAACGGCTTCTTTAATGAAACATTTTCTAGCCAACAGCAATGAAGATGGAAGAACCTATACATCATCTGATTTTGACGAAAGACTATGGCGTGAGTATTACGCATTGCCTTTTCAAATGGGTGTTGTCGAAGGCGGTTCGCGTGCCTACATGGCGGCTTATAATAAAGTAAACGGGATTCCGGCAATGGTGCATCCGATGCTGAAAAATATCACGCAGAAAGAATGGGGACAGAACGGAATTATTTGTACCGATGGAGGCGCTTTCAAGCTTTTGCTTTCAGACCATAAATATTATGCCGATAAAAATCTGGGAGCTGCAGCCGCAATCAAAGCGGGAATCAATCAGTTTTTGGATGAATTTACAGAAGGAATTTATGGAGCGCTTTCTAACGGATATTTAAAAGAAAAAGATCTTGACGAAGTATTGCGAGGCAATTACAGAGTGATGATTAAATTGGGAATGCTGGATGCTTCAGATGAAAATCCGTATTCGAAAATTGGAAAAGAAAAAGATACAATCGATCCTTGGAAAAGATCAGAACATAAAAAAATAGCTTTAGAGGCAACTCAAAAATCAATTGTTTTATTAAAAAACGACAAGGGGTTTTTGCCTTTACAAAAAGAAAAATTAAAAACCATCGCTATAATCGGGCCGCGTGCAGATGAAGTGCTTTTGGACTGGTACAGCGGAACTCCTCCTTATATGGTTACTCCTTTAGATGGAATTAAAAACAAATTAGGGAACAACGTAGAAATTCTTTACGCCAAAAATAACATTGACGGAAAAGCAGCTACGATTGCTAAAAAAGCCGATGCCGTAATTGTAATTGTCGGGAATCATCCAGTTTGTAATGCGGGCTGGGCCAATTGTCCGGTGCCAAGTGAAGGTAAAGAAGCGGTTGACCGTCAGTCTTTGACTTTAGAACAAGAAGATTTGATAAAAGTGGTCTATCAGGCCAATCCTGAAACGGTTGTGGCTTTGATCAGCAGTTTTCCGTATGCTATAAATTGGACTCAGGAAAATGTGCCGGCAATTGTACACATGACCCAAAATAGTCAGGAAACGGGAACGGCTTTGGCCGATGTTTTATTTGGAGATTACAATCCGGCGGGGCGTTTAACGCAAACCTGGGTTAAAGACATTACTGATCTGCCAGAATTATTAGATTACAACATTCGAAATGGCAGAACGTATATGTTTCTCCGAAAGAAACCTTTATATGCTTTTGGTCACGGATTGAGTTATACGACTTTTAAATACAATTCGGTAGCAACCGATTCGGAAATCATTGATAAAAACGGCGAAATAAAAGTGACAGTTTCCATTACAAATTCGGGAAATAAAGACGGAGACGAAGTGATCCAATTATATGTAAAACAATTAGAATCAAAAGTAGAGCGTCCGGAAAAAGAACTAAAAGCTTTTAAAAGAGTTTTCTTTAAAGCTGGAGAAACCAAAAATGTCGATTTGATTTTAAAAGCCAAAGATTTAGAATACTGGAATACTGCAAAACAAACTTTTGAGCTCGAAAAAAATAGCATCGAAATTCAGATCGGAACTGCATCGGATGTTATTTTATTGAAGAAAAATATCAACGCTAAATAAGTTAGAAAAGATTTTAAAATTTAAATATGAAAAAAAGTCTCATAATGCTATTTGCTCTTATCGGATTGACGAGCGTCGATTTGTCTGCACAAGAAGCAAATGCTCAGAACAGGATTATTAAAGTTGATTATAACAAATCGGCTGGAAAATTAAACACCATGTTTAAAGAATGTATTGGTGCTGGTCGTGCAAATGAAGGCCTTCGTGCCGATTGGCAGCAGCAATTGGCGATGGTCAAAAAAGAATGTGATTTTAAATACATTCGTTTTCATGGTTTATTTACAGATGATATGGCGATTTATCGCGAAGACGAAAAGGGAAATCCAGAATACAATTACCAATATGTAGACGTTTTGTTCGATTATATTGTGAGTTTGAAAATGAAACCTTTTGTTGAATTAGGTTTTATGCCGAATGCTTTGGCAAGCGGAAAAGAAACTATTTTTTGGTGGCGCGGCAATGTAACGCCTCCAAAAGATTATAAAAAATGGGAAGATTTAATTCGAAATCTAACCGCACATTTTAAAGAACGTTACGGAGATGAAGAAGTAAAAACATGGTATTTTGAAGTGTGGAACGAACCTAATCTTTCACCTGGATTTTGGAGCAGTACACAAGAAGAATATTATAAATTATACGATTACGCAGTTCGTGGTGTAAAAGCCGTAAATCCTGCATACAAGGTAGGCGGGCCTGCAACAGCCGGTGCAGCTTGGGTTCCGGAAACAATTGCTTTTTGCGAAAAAAATAATGTTCCGATAGATTTTATTTCGACTCATGCTTATGGAGTCAATCACGGATATTTGGACGAATTTGGGACTTCTGGAACGATATTAAGTAAAGATGAATTTAGTGTAAGTGGCGAAGTTATGAATTCACGCAAACAGATTTCAGAATCTACGAAACCAAATCTTGAATTGCATTATACAGAATGGAGCTCGTCTTATACGCCTGCAGATCCAATTCACGACAGTTATCATTCGGCAGCATACATTTTGCAAAAATTAAAACAAGTGGGAAATGCCGCAAACTCAATGTCGTATTGGGTTTTTACTGATATTTTTGAAGAAGCGGGGCCAAGATATACACCCTTTCACGGTGGTTTCGGATTATTGAATACACAGGGAATTAAAAAGCCGGCTTATTTCTCTTATTTTTTAATGAATAAATTAGGAGAAACAGAACTTCAAAATTCAGATAAAGCTTCTTGGACTTCTAAAAATGCAAAAGGCGATGTGCAAGTTTTATTGTGGGATTTTACCAATACACATCCTGGAAATAAAGAACTGAATCAAACATATTACATTAAAGATCTTCCATCAAAAGAAAAAGGAAAAGTAAAAATTGAAGTTGATGGAATGCAGAAAGGAAAATATGTATTAGAAATTTACAAAGTTGGGTACAAAGTAAATGACGTTTATGCTGATTATCTTTCGATGAATAAACCAAATCAGTTAACTCGTGAGCAAGTAAATACATTAAAAGAAAAAAATACCGGAGCGCCAATTTCAACAGAAAAAATTACAATTGACGGAAAAGGAACTTTCAGCAGAGAATTCAAAATCAATGAAAATGATGTTGTGATGCTGAATTTAATCAAACAATAAGCAGAAAATATTTAACACATAGAAACATAGATTTTTTTCTTTGTGAATAAAAAGAAAATGAAAAGAAACTAGTTTCTAACACATATTCAGTCCCGAAGTTTCGGGATGAATTTAAACAAGTGAAACGCCTTTTTTTAAAATGCAAAAACCTATGTTTCTATGTGTTTAAAAAAGTATACACGCTAAGATTCAACAATAAACTAAAAACAAGAAACCACAAACAACATAAAAATACTATCTATGAAAAACAAAATGATATACCTTTCGGCAGCTTTGTGTTTTGCATTTTTTACTTCTTGTAAAAATGATGCACAAACTTTAGCATCAAATACAGATCAAACCGAAGAATACGTAGGAAAAGAAATAGGAACAGAACATGACGCGGAAATCGACAAACTGATTTCGCAAATGACATTAGAAGAAAAAATCGGAATGCTTCACGGTAACAGTATGTTTGCAAATGCAGGCGTAAAACGTTTAGGAATTCCAGAATTAAAAATGGCTGATGGGCCACTTGGGGTTCGTGAAGAAATCTCTCGTGATAACTGGGCTCCAGCAGGATGGACAAACGATTTTGCAACTTATTATCCAGCAGGCGGAGCATTAGCAGCCACTTTTAATGCAGAAATGGCGCATACGTTCGGAACCAGTTTAGGAGAAGAACTACGTGCAAGAGATAAAGACATGTTACTTTCGCCAGCTATCAATATGGTGAGAACACCGCTTGGAGGAAGAACGTACGAATACATGTCTGAAGATCCGTTTTTGAATAAAAAAATGGCCGTGCCGTTGGTAGTTGGTTTACAAGAAAAAGATGTAATGGCTTGCGTAAAACATTATGCAGCAAACAATCAGGAAACCAATCGTGATTTTGTAGATGTTCAGATTGACGAGCGTACACTTCGTGAAATTTACCTTCCAGCTTTTGAAGCAACAGTAAAAGAAGGAAAGGCTTATAGCATTATGGGCGCTTACAATAAATTTAGAGGAGAATATTTATGTGAAAACGATTATATGCTGAATAAAATCCTTCGTGACGAGTGGGGATTCAAAGGAATCGTAGTTTCAGACTGGGCTGCGGTGCATTCTACAGCAAAATCTCTAAAGAATGGTTTAGATATCGAAATGGGAACTCCAAAACCATTCAACGAATTTTGGTTAGCCGATAAATTAATTGCTGCGGTAAAATCGGGAGAAGTTTCAGAAAAAGAAATTGATCTTCACGTAAAACGTATTTTACGCGGTTTATTTCATATTAAAGCAATGGGCGGCGGAACACGTGCAAAAGGAAGTATTGCAACCGAAGCACATTACCAAGATGCTTACAAAATTGCAGCTGAAGCTATTGTTTTATTGAAAAATGAAAACAATGCGTTGCCACTAAAATTAGACGGAGTAAAATCTATTGCTGTAATTGGAAACAATGCGACAAAGAAAAATGCTTTGGGCGGATTTGGTGCCGGAGTGAAAACAAAAAGAGAAGTAACGCCGCTTGAAGGTCTTAAAAACAGATTGCCTTCGTCAGTAAAAATTAATTATGCGGAAGGATATTTAGAGCGTTATGACGAAAAAAATAAAGGGAACTTAGGAAACATCACTTCTACAGGACCGGTTACAATTGATAAAGTTGATCCAGCGAAAATTAAAGAAGCAGTAGAGGCAGCTAAAAACTCAGATGTTGCAATCATTTTTGCGGGTTCAAACCGTGATTACGAAACAGAAGCTTCAGACAGAAGAGATTTACACTTGCCATTCGGACAAGAAGAATTAATTAAACAAGTAGTCGCTGCTAATCCTAAAACTATTGTGGTAATGATTGCCGGAGCTCCATTTGATATTAATGAAGTAAGCGAAAAATCATCAGCATTAGTTTGGAGCTGGTTTAATGGTTCTGAAGGCGGAAATGCATTGGCAGACGTTATTTTAGGAAAAGTAAATCCGTCAGGAAAATTACCTTGGACAATGCCAAAACAATTGAAAGATTCTCCTGCACACGCTACAAACAGTTTCCCTGGAGACAAAGCGGTAAAATATGAAGAAGGACTTTTAATTGGATACCGTTGGTTTGATACTAAAAACGTAGCGCCTTTATATCCTTTTGGTTACGGATTATCATATACGACTTTTGCTTTAGAAAATGCAAAAACAAACAAAGCTGAATATGCACAAAACGATGTTATCGAAGTTGCTGTTGATCTTAAAAATACAGGAAAAGTAGACGGAAAAGAAGTGGTTCAGGTATATACTTCAAAATCGGATTCTAAAGTGACGCGTGCTGCAAAAGAACTAAAAGGCTTCAAAAAAGTAGCTGTTAAAGCTGGAAGTTCAGAAACAGTAACAATTAAAGTTCCGGTTAAAGAATTAGCTTACTATGATGTAACTTCAAAAAAATGGGTAGTTGAACCAGGAAAATATACTATCAAAGTAGGAACATCTTCTAGAGATATCAAAAAAGAAATTCAGGTAAACGTTAAATAATTATTTGTTTTTCTTCTTTATATACTAATTATCAATCAACGCCAGCCTAATTAAAAGTTGGCGTTGATTTTACAAACTTCACTAACTTAAACCAACCAAACCAAATGAAAACATTAAAAGATTATCTAATTTGTACCTTGCTGTGCTTTGCTTTTTTTAGCGTTTTAGCTTGCAGTTCTGACAAAGAAACGGTGCAGGAAACTACAATCAAATCGTTAACGGCTAGTACCAATAAAATTGCAATTGACAGTAAAGAAAATGCTGTAGATGTAACAATCAATTCAGAAGCTACAGCATGGTCTTTGGCTACTTCTGTCAACTGGATCAAAGTAAGTCAGGCAGCTGGCACAAAAGGTTCGGTTATTATTAAAGTAACCGCTTTAGAAAATGCAGAAAAAACAGCGAGAACTGCGGTTATAACTATAAGTTCTAGCGAATCAAAGCCGGTAAAAATTGAGGTAACTCAGGCAGCGGGCGAAGTTTCTTCAGGTTTATTTCCAAGCTACAACACCAATCCGATTGCAGCAGACCAAAGCGGAATGTCAAGCACAGCCGTACAATTGGCGGCAAAAATGAAGTTAGGCTGGAACATTGGAAATACACTAGAAGCAACTGGCGGAGAAACTGCGTGGGGAAATCCAAAAGTTACAAAAGCTTTAATTGATTTAGTGAAAGCAAACGGGTTTAATGCCATTAGAATTCCTTGTTCTTGGAACCAATATTTGGCTAATGCCGAAAAAGCGCAAATTAAAACAGACTGGTTAAACAGGGTAAAAGAAGTGGTTCAATATTGTGTAGACAACGATATGTATGTTATTCTAAATATCCACTGGGACAATGGCTGGTTGGAGAACAATGTAACCGAAGCCAAAAAAGAAGCAAACAATGCCAAGCAAAAAGCATTTTGGGAACAAATAGCAACGCATTTACGTGATTTTGACGAACATCTTCTTTTTGCAAGTGCCAATGAACCAAATGTAGAAGATGCAACACAAATGGCGGTTCTAACTTCTTATCACCAAACGTTTATAGATGCTGTTCGTTCTACTGGCGGAAAAAATGCCTACCGTAATTTAATTGTTCAAGGTCCGTCAACAGACATTGAGAAAACTAATAAATTAATGACGGTTTTACCAACAGATAAAGTAGCCAACAGAATGATGGCCGAAGTACATTATTACACGCCATATCAGTTTGCTTTAATGGACAAAGATGCAGATTGGGGTAAAATGTTTTATTACTGGGGAAAAGACTATCACTCCACAACAGATGTTTCAAGAAATTCGACTTGGGGCGAAGAAGCAGATTTAGATAAATTTTTTCTTTCTATGAAAACCCAGTTTGTAGACAAAGGTATTCCAGTTATTTTAGGAGAATTTGGAGCAATAAGACGTTCCAATTTAACAGGCGATGATTTAAAACTACATTTAGATTCAAGAGCTTACTTCTTAAAATATGTAGTGCAAAAATCAAAAGCAAATGGACTAATTCCTTTCTATTGGGATGCCGGAAACTTGGGTGTAAATACCATGTCACTTTTTGACAGAAGTACAAATACCGTGTATGATGCTCAGGCCTTAAAAGCCTTACAAGACGGATTAAAATAGTAAAAAAAGCCCTCAAAATCATGTAAGTGATATAAGTAAAGATAAGTTTTGAATAAATAAATATCTTATTTTACTTATATCACTTATCTGGTTTTTAATATTTAAATAAATAAAAAATGAAAAAGTCAATAGTTTTTATTTTATTGATATTTAATGTAATAGCTAATGCTAACGTTAGAATGCCTTTAATATTCTCTGATGGAATGGTACTCCAAAGAGACAAACAAATTCCGATTTGGGGTTTTGCCGATGCAAATGAAAATGTCGAAGTGCATTTTAATAAACAAATCAAAAAAACAACAGCCGATAAAAACGGAAAATGGACGATAGATTTAGCTGCTGAAAAAGCCGGCGGACCATTCGAATTGATCATTATCGGAAAAAATAAAATTACCATCAAAAATGTTTTGGTTGGCGAAGTCTGGATTTGCAGCGGACAATCGAATATGGAATTTCAAGTTGTTAAAACTATGAATTCAGAAAAAGAAATTGCAGATGCCAATTATCCAATGATTCGTCATTTTGGCGTTGCACAAGATTTAAGCGGAACTCCAAAAGACGACTTAAAACAAGGAAAATGGGAAGTAGCCAACAAAGAAAATGTAGGCAACTTTACAGCAGTTGGCTATTATTTCGCCAGAAAATTATATTCGGAACTAAAAATCCCAATCGGAATCATCAATACTTCTTGGGGCGGAACGAATGTAGAAACTTGGACAAGCCGTGAAGCTTTTGAAAACAGTCCAGAATTCAAATCGATGATTGCCAATGTTCCAACCGTAGATATTAATGCCATTTTTGAAACTTATAAAAAATCGGTTTTAGACAATCTGAAAAAAGTACAGGGATTTGAGGTTTCGATGGAAAACGAAGAGCAGTTTAAAAATGCAAATTTTCAAGACAAAAACTGGCCAGAAATAAAAGTACCATCTCTTTGGGAAAACCAACAGATCGGAAATATCGATGGAATTGTCTGGATGCGTAAAACCGTTGTTTTAACAGCAGAACAAGCAAAAAAAGAAGCTGTTTTACATTTAGCCAAAGTAGACGACGAAGACAAAACGTATGTAAACGGAGTTGAAGTGGGAACGAACAATCTTTGGGATGCAAAAAGAATTTACAAAATTCCAGCAAATGTGCTGAAAGAAGGAACCAACGTAATCGCAGTTAGAATTACCGATTACAGCGGCGGTGGCGGAATCTACGGCGATCCATCCGATTTAAAAATCGATTTTAAAGACACAAATCTTCCTCTTGACGGACTTTGGAAATTCAATGTAATAAAAGTCAGAATCGAAGTTTCTCCAAACAGTTATCCATCGTTATTGTACAATGCGATGGTAAATCCGCTGGTTCCGTATGCGTTTCAGGGTGTTTTATGGTATCAGGGCGAAGCCAATGTCTGGAGAGCCAAACAATACAAAGAAGCATTTCCGTTAATGATTAAAGATTGGAGAAGCAAATTTAAACAAGGTAATTTTCCTTTTTATTTCGTTCAATTATCTACTTTCGATGAGTTCGGAGGAAACAGCCAAAAAGGAAGCCGTTGGGCAGAACTTCGCGAAGCACAATCTGAAACTTTAAAATTACCCAATACCGGAATGGCGGTTACGACCGATATCGGAAACGCAAAAGACATTCACCCAACCAATAAACAAGACATCGGATTGCGTTTGGCAGCTATTGCCATGAATAATCTTTACGGTAAAAAACAAGTGTACAGTGGGCCAACTTACAAATCGCAGGAAATAAAAGGAAACCAAATCATCCTAACTTTCGATAACATTGGCGGCGGGTTATCATCGCCAAATAACGATGAATTAAAAGGTTTTGAAATCGCAGGCGCAGACAAAGTTTTTCATTCCGCGAAAGCGATAATAAAAGACAACAAAATAATCGTTTCGAGCGATCAGGTTCAAAATCCGCTTGCCGTACATTACGGTTGGGCAGACGATGATACAAATATCAATTTGTTTAATAAAGAGAAATTTCCAGCATCGCCATTCAGAACCGATAATTGGGAAATGGTGACGGAAAATGAGGTTTATAAAGTGAGTAAATAAGTCCTTAGCTTTTAGTTCCTAGTTTTTAGTTCCTACTAGATTGGCGATAATTAGTGACACAAAATTAAAGTTTCTTTGATGAAAGTTTTTTATTTTGCAAAGTGATGTTCCGTTAGGAACAAAATATCGGCAGCAACGGATTTTAATCCGTTGAAGAGATGAAAATAAGAAATTAAGTTCCGTAGGAACGATATATTTATACATTTGTTATTCTGAGGAACGAAGAATGACAAAAACCAAAAACAACAAAGCCTATGAATTCAAACATCATAAAAAAAACATTTTACATTTTCCTTCTAACCTCTTTCTGCGCAAAAGCACAATCCACGCATAAATTGTGGTACAAACAACCCGCAGAATTCTTTGAAGAAAGCTTAGTTTTAGGAAACGGAAAAATGGGTGCGACGGTTTTTGGCGGTGTAAATTCAGATAAAATTTATTTGAACGATATTACGCTTTGGTCGGGTGAGCCTGTAAATGCCAACATGAATCCCGAAGCTTATAAAAATATTCCGGCCATTCGTGAAGCCTTAAAAAACGAAAACTACAAACTAGCCGAAGAACTGAACAAGAAAATTCAGGGTAAAAATTCAGAAAAATACGCTCCGCTTGGAACATTAGAAATTAATAATTCAGAGAAAGGAAAAGCGACAAACTATTACCGAGAGTTGGATATCGCCAGCGGAACATCAAAAGTGACCTATGAAATGGACGGCGTAAAATATACACGCGAATACTTTGTTTCGGCTCCAGATCAGGTTTTGGTTATCAAACTGACAAGTAGTCAAAAAGGCGCTTTGAACTTCGATATTAATTTAAAAAGTTTATTAAGATCAGAAATTGGAGTCAGAAACAATATTTTGATGATGAACGGAACGGCGCCAATTAATGAAAATGCAGGATATCCGGTTCCTTCTAAATATTTAGCTATCAAAGAACGAGGAACAAGATTTACAACTTTGTTACAAGTCAAAAAAACAGATGGACAACTTACAAGTTCAAGAGAATCTTTGACTTTAAAAAACGCCTCGGAGGTTACCATTTATGTTTCTGTCGCAACAAGTTTTAACGGATTTGATAAAAATCCCGCAACCGAAGGCGTAGATGAGGTGGCAATTGCAGCACAAAACCTGAATAAAGCATTTGCAAAACCATTCGATAAATTAAAAGAAAAGCATGTTTCTGATTATCAAAAATTCTATAATCGTGTTGATTTAAGTTTAGGAAAAACAACTGCACCAGATTTACCAACAGACGAACGTTTATTGCGTTATGCCGACGGAAAAGAAGATAAAAATCTGGAAATCCTATATTTCAATTACGGTAGGTATTTATTAATAAGTTCTTCCAGAACTTTGGGTGTTCCGGCTAATCTGCAAGGATTATGGAATCCGCATTTGAGTCCGCCGTGGAGTAGTAATTATACCATGAATATTAATCTGGAAGAAAATTACTGGCTGGCAGAAAACACCAATCTTTCAGAAATGCACGAATCACTTTTAAGTTTTATCAAAAATCTTTCTGTAACCGGAAAAGTTACAGCAAAAACTTTTTATGGAGTAGATAAAGGCTGGGCTGCAGGACATAATTCGGATATCTGGGCGATGACCAATCCCGTTGGACAATTTGGAAAAGAAGATCCAATGTGGGCTTGCTGGCCAATGGCGGGCGCGTGGCTGAGCACACACATTTGGGAACATTATATTTTTACGCAGGACAAAGACTATTTAAAAAAAGAAGGTTATCCGTTAATGAAAGGCGCGGCAGAATTTTGTTTGGAATGGTTAATAACGGATAAAAACGGAAATCTAATTACATCACCTTCAACTTCGCCGGAAAACCAATACAAACTGGCAGATGGTTTTGTAGGAGCAACATTATACGGCGGAACAGCCGATTTAGCAATGATTCGCGAATGCTTTGATAAAACAATTAAAGCTTCAAAAGTACTGAATACCGATGCTGCTTTCAGAGATAAATTAGAAAAAGCATTGGCAAAATTGCATCCGTATCAGATTGGTAAAAAAGGAAACCTGCAGGAATGGTATTTTGATTGGGAAGATAATGATCCGAAACATCGTCACCAATCACAGTTATTTGGACTTTTTCCTGGGGATCATATTACGCCACTGAAAACTCCCGATTTAGCGGAAGCTTCAAAGAAAACTTTAGAAATAAAAGGCGACGAAACTACAGGTTGGTCAAAAGGCTGGAGAATCAATCTTTGGGCAAGACTTTGGGACGGAAATCGTGCGTATAAAATGTTCCGCGAATTATTACGATACGTTGATCCTGACGGAAAGAAAACCGAAACGCCAAGACGTGGAGGAGGAACGTACCCGAATTTGTTCGATGCGCATCCGCCGTTTCAAATTGATGGTAATTTTGGAGGCGCTGCAGCTGTTGCTGAAATGTTAGTCCAATCTGACGAAAATGAAATTAGATTATTGCCTGCTTTACCAGACGCTTGGGAAGAAGGTTCTGTAAAAGGACTTTGCGCTCGTGGCGGATTTGAAATTGAAATGAATTGGAGTAATAAAAATCTTCAAAAACTGATTATTTCTTCTAAAAAAGGAGGCAAAACAACTTTAATTTTTGGAAATAAAAAACAGGAAATTGTTTTGAAGAAGGGAGAAAGTAAAGAGGTTGTTTTTTAGTAATTTAGATTGAAATAATAATTAATGTATTGAAAATAGTGGTTTAAAAATAAATGGCGGGTAAATGACGTGAGAAAGACGAATAAAATTGATGAAGTGTTTTAAAGTTAAGATTTAGATTTGCTTAAAAGTTTCAAAGATGATTCAGCAACCAGAACTAGGAAAGAAGATTGCAGATTACAGAAAATCAAAAGGATTTACGCAGGAAGAACTTGTGGAAAAATGTAATCTGAGTGTGAGAACTTTGCAGCGTATAGAAGCTGGCGAAGTAACACCTAGAAGTTATACAGTTAGGTTGATTTTTGAAGTATTGGAACTTGATTTTGAAAACTCCTTACAATCTCAAAATGAGAATAAACGGAGAACCAAAAAATGGCTCGAGCAAGTTTATATAAGTTTTATTGATTTATTTAATTTAAAAACAAACACTATGAAAAAAATATCAATTTTATCGCTAGCAATAATTGTTATTGTATGGGGATTTTCGTCTTTAACCAATCAGATTTTCGCCCAATCTAAAGTCCGAAATCAGATAGAAAAATCGAACGCAGATTTTGTGAAATGGTTTAACAATGGAGAGATTAATTCGATAGTCAATTTATACAGTGAAGATGCTTGTCTAGTCTCGAGAGGTTGTGGTCAAGATTTCATTAAGAATTATTACACTATAGAATCAAAGAAGTTTAAATTTACTGAAATCAAGATAGTAAATGTCGAGGTTAATGATACGGTAGCCATTGAAAAAGGCAAATGGAGCGCGATTTTAAGTTCGGGCCAATCGATTGGCGGTGAATATGTAGCAGAATGGAGATATGCAAAAGATAAATGGGTAATTGTTAGCGAAGCATCTGGATTATAATTCAATTAAAACCCGACAGGTTTCTAAAACCTGTCGGGTTTAAACTTTGTGTCGAATCAGATTAATCCAATTTATAATTATATCCCAATTGTACATAAAATGGAATCATTGGTGTGGTTTTAAAATCTTGTGTTATTATTTTTCCAGCTCGTAAAGTCAAGTCACTTTTCTTAAAAGAATAACCGCCTTGAATTCCGAAATTAAAATTTCCTCCAGTTGAAGGTTCGTACCAGCCATTTTTGACTTCAGGATAGACTTCTTCGTAAATTTGAGTATGCTTAAAATGTGTTACAATGGCTTTATCAAAACCGAATTCTCCTGCGACAAACCATTTCGGTTTATAATAACCAATTGTAATTGAAGCATCGGCGCCAAAATTTTGTAAAGTCACAATCGGATTTCCGTATCTTCTGTAAATTCCGTGAATTGCGGCGTTGAAACGGAAATTTTCAATTCGATAAATATGTATTTGTCCACCAATTTTGGTTTTAAAATCATCAAAAATAACTTCGCCAGATGCAAAAGAAATCGAACTTTCGAGAATAATTGGCATTTTGGTTTTTAGATGATAACCGTAACTTAGTCCATAAACAAAACTATATTCCCAGCCGGCGTTGACATTCAAAATATGTCTTTCTTCACTTTTTAAATTTCCCCAATTAATGGTTTGCGATTGTAAAATGTTAGAATACAGAAGTGAAAAGAGAAATGTGATTATTACTAGTATTGCTTTCATGTCAGTTATTTTAGATTATTTAAATAATTCAATACTAAAGGCTCGACATTTTCCCATTTGAAGTAAATCATTTCGTGGCCTGTTCCTTTTACTTCTTCAATTTCAGAAACAGGAAAATAAGCTGCTTCTCTTTGTGCAAAATTTAATCCGTAAGACTTGTTCAATTCTCCATATAAAAACAAAACTTTAGTCTGATATTGATCGAGATTGGTGGTGAAATCAAAACCATCATTTTCGGAAATATCGATAAAACTTTCTAAAACCGTAGTTCCGATTCGCCAGAACGGAGAAGGTCCTGGAATTCCCTCTGTATTTCCTTTTGCATAAGAAAAACTCGATGAGATTCCGTATTTATAATCTAAAATAGCATGCTGATTTTCTTTTCCGGTTATAAATTGATCGACATACAAAAGATTGCTCGTCACCTCAGAAAAAATGTTGATTTTACGGCTCATTTCGCCATATTCGTCTAATAGTTTTTTGTTGAGTCCGCCTGGTTCTGCCAAGATTAAGCCATCAATTTTATCAGGATACGAATTCACATAGGCCGTTCCGAGCATAGCACCCCAAGAATGTCCAAACAGAAAAACTTTCTGATTAGGAGAAGTTCTGTAATATTCGATAACTGCAGTTAAATCATCTAAAACCAGTTGAATCGAATAGCTTTTTTTATCGTGACGTTTGGATAATCCCGAACCACGCTGATCGTAAAAAATGACGTAATAACCGTCATCGGCAAGTTCTTGTACGTTTAATCCGTTTCGGTAATCAGAACCTGGACCGCCGTGTAAAAAGATGAGCATCGGATCGTTTGGATTCCCAAAGGTTTCAGCATGCAGTTGTGTTCCGTTTACAAAAATCGAAGGAATTGACGAATCTTCATCGACGGTTTTCGGAACTAAATATCCAGATTCATTAATGTTATTTTCATTTTCACATCCAATAAAAAAGAAAATTAAAACAGCTATTACAGCTGAGTAAAGTAAGTTGGTTTTCATTGCAAGAATTGATTAAAATTTCTGCAAAGATGTGCTCCAATACTATGCTGGTCGCCCCAACTTGTAAGGTGGGGCTTTTCTTTTAAAGCTTCTGAGATGCTAAGGAGCTAAGCTTCTAAGTTTTTTTACTGCTGAAATTTGCTCGCAAAGTCGAGAAGACGCAAAGTTTTTATTTTTTACCCAGATTTGATCAGATCAAGATTGGCAGAAAAAAACTTTGCGTCTTCGCGTCTTTGCGAGATTAAAAACAACTAAAAACTTATTTTAAATATTCAGAAGGGGAAAGTCCAGTAGCTTTTTTGAAGTTTCTATTGAAAGCCGTTTTCGAATTAAAACCACATTCGAAAGCAACAGAAAGCAGCGTGTATTTTTCGTTTTCGGGAAGAAGTATTTTTTTTTTAAATTCTTCAACACGCTGTGAATTGATATAATCGTAAAAGTTTTTTCCTTCTGCCGAATTGATAACTTGTGAAAGAATGTTAGGATGAATATGTAGTTTTTGAGATAATTCGGCTAAAGTTAGATCAGGGTTTTTATAGAGTTGTTCATTCGTCATAAGTTGCGTTAATTGTTGATGAATGGATTGAAGTTCAGCATTGCTTAAACCTGATTTCTCATATTTAATTTTTTCAGCTGTATTTTCGATTTCGGTATTTTCATTAGCAGAACCATTCGAAACTAAATTCTCAGCAATTGTCTGATTGGTAAAAATTCCAACTTGTTTGACTCCAAAATAGCCAATAAACATTAGATAAAATACCACGAAAGAAAAGATATATTCATCTTCAAAAAAAATAACGACGCACCAAATAATGCTAGAACCTAAAATTAAGTACTGTAACCATCGAAGATTGATTTTTTCGCTTGACGAAAACTGATCAGAAATATTTTTCTGGTGTTTGGAAAGTTTTCTTAGCGAAAGCAAAGCATAGGTTATTCCAGAAAGCAGAATGAAACCGTATAAAACCAAAATCAGATTTTCGTAGCCTTTGCCTTCATTTTCGAAGACCTTTAATTTTTCAGAAAAGGGAAGTGAAAAAAACGGCATCAGAAATAAAACCGCAATTATAAAAGGCAGAAAATGTAAAAGATTGTATTTTTTGTACAGATTCTGATTCGTTAAAGCTGAAGTATACAAATACAAAAATGGACCTTGTAGCAACGGCATTGGAAGTTCAAAACCTAAAAGAAAAGGAAACGAAGCAAAATCTTTTTGATAATGCAGATAATACAAAAACAAATGAAAACCGGTGCAAAATAACCAAAGCGCCAAAATTTTATCGGCTTCACTTTTGTTTCGTTTGCTTGCGAGAATAACAACCAGAAAAAAGGTAATTATAATGCCCGTTAAGTACAACATATTGGTTTTGATTTTGGATTAAATCGGTTGTTGGAAATAAGGAGCAAGATAAAATATTTCCTGCAAATATTTGAAGATGAAATGTTTTGGATTTGTTATTGTTTAAAAGTCGTTGATCCCGAATGTCACCCTGAGCGGAGTCGAAGGGCGCTCCAATAGGGATGGGGCTTCGACTCCGCTCAGCCTGACAAACGATATAATACACCCGACAGGTTTCTAAAACCTGTTGGGTGTATTAATCATTCTTCTTTTTCAGAATTTTCTTTTTCTTCCGATTTCTGAGAATGCTCTTTCTTAAAACTTTCGTACCATTTTTCTATCGACGGATACACGAAAGCGGCCACTTTTTTCACGGGATTATAAAAAACATAAGAATCCAAAGTTTCCTTTTTAGCAAAAGTGTTGTTGAAGTTTATTTTTTCGAATAAAGCAATAAAAATACTTAAGATCAAAATCGTTTTTAAAACCCTAAAAATACCTCCACCAAGTTTATTCATCCAGCCTAACATGGCAAAATCGGCAATTCCAGTTAATATTTTGGCTAAAAAATAAACGCCGATTACCACCAAGATAAAAGTTAAGATAAACGCCGTGATTTGAATATTAGTCGGATTCCAAGAAACGTGTTTTGAAATCATTCCCGTCATTAATGAAGAAAATTTTATGGCAAGATAAATTCCTAAAAGCAACGAAATAAAAGAAGCAACTTCTACAAAAAGTCCGTTTGTAATGCCTTTGTATAAACTATAACATAAAAGTACGGCAACGATAATATCAAAAAAACTCATGTTTTGGTTTGGTGTTTAATGTGGCGCAAAGATAGATTTTTTTTTGAGGGACAAAGATTCAGAGTGGCAAAGGGACAAAGGTTTTTCTTTAAGATTGAATTTTTTTTGAGGGACGAAGGTTCAAAGTGACAAAGAGACAGAGGTTCTCATTCAAGCGTTTTTTTTAACACATAGAAACATAGTTTTTATATTATTAAATAAAAGAATTTTGAAAAAGCTAGCTTTCACACATAGCTATGATTGTTTAAAAAAGTGAAACGCCTTTCACATTTGCTAAATCCTATGATTCTATGTGTTTAAAAAAAATAACTAGATAGCATATTTAACATACTTGACATATATATGCCATCTTGTATGTATCTTTGCGACTTCATATTTTAGACTTCAGATTGCAGTTTCGATGTTTCCAAATATTTAAATGACTTCGCAATCTAAAATCTACAATCAAAACTCATAAATTAAATGTCCAGAGATACACAATTAAAAGAGCGATGGGAAAAGCTCGTTGATATACTTTCTAATCAGTTTTCGCAAGGCGAAGATTTAGATTTAGATGCCATAATTTACCTAATCGGAGTTCAGGAATACGGAAAAGTGCACCGCGAATACAAAAAAGACGAAAAACTGAACTTAATGCACATCGCGATCTGCCGATTATTGGAACCATACGGATTTTACGAATTTGAATATTTCGACGATGAAGGATGGCCACATTATTTAGTAAAAGAGAATTTACCGCCACTAAAAGCTGGCGAACAATCGGTTTTAATGAAAGAAGCGATTGTAAATTATTTTTTGGAAAGAAAATTGATTGAGTAGTGTTCAGTAATCAGTTTTTTAGTGTTCTGTTGTTCGAACTAAATACCTAACGTAAACTGAATAATAAGTTCTGCCTGTTTTAATTGCTGAAAAACATTTAAAAGAAGGAAACTTTGAACTTTAAACATTAAACTTTAAACAAAATACTTAAATTTGTATTCTCAAGCATTGGAGGAAAATGATAGACAAGATAAAACAACACATAGAGGAAGCAAAAGCCTTTAATGAAAAAAACAAAGAATCTTTAGAGAAGTTCCGTATTAAATATTTAGGTAGTAAAGGTTTAGTAAAAGAACTTTTCAATGAGTTTAAAAATATTCCGAACGACCAGAAAAAAGATTTTGGACAGGTAATGAATACTTTGAAAGCGGTTGCTGAAGAAAGAGTAAAATCTATTCAGGAAGAGCTTGAAAGTAAAGAAGAATCAAAAGGAATTTTTGGTGATTTAACGCGTGCAGCAGAACCGGTAATTATTGGTTCTCGCCACCCGATTTCGATTGTTAAAAATCAGATTATCGATATTTTTGCGAATATCGGATTCAACGTTTCTGAAGGTCCAGAAATCGAAGATGACTGGCATAACTTTACGGCATTGAACTTGCCAGAATATCACCCAGCGCGTGATATGCAGGATACATTTTTCATTCAAACGAATCCAGATGTTTTATTGCGTACGCATACATCATCGGTTCAGGTGCGTTATATGGAAAATCATAAACCGCCAATTCGTACGATTTCTCCGGGAAGAGTTTTCCGTAATGAAGCAATCTCATCTCGTTCGCACTGTATTTTCCATCAAGTGGAAGGATTATACATTGACAAAGATGTTTCGTTTGCCGATTTGAAACAGACATTACTTTATTTTACAAAAGAAATGTTCGGAAAATCTAAGATTCGTCTTCGTCCGTCGTATTTCCCGTTTACAGAACCAAGTGCCGAAATTGATATTTATTGGGGACTAAAAACAGAAACCGATTACCGTATCACAAAAGGAACTGGCTGGCTGGAAATTGGAGGTTGCGGAATGGTTGATCCAAACGTTTTGAAAAACTGTGATATCAATCCAGATGAATACAACGGTTTTGCTTTCGGAATGGGAGTAGAGCGTATCGCAATGCTTTTATACCAAATTGGCGATATCCGTATGTTCTACGAAAATGATGTTCGTTTCTTGGAGCAGTTCAAGGCAAATATTTAGGAACTGTTTCCTGCTGTCCGCTGTATCTTTTGTTTTTTAAAGAAAAAAACAAAAGGATGCCGCTTCCATCAGGGCTAGGGCTTTACGTTATAAATTACGTTTACAATAAAACAAACCTTTGTTGAAGTCTTGGCTTTAACAAAGGTTTTTAAAATTTAATAAAAATGAAAAAAGATATAATAATTCCGGAAGTCGAAAACGTATTTCTTGCAGCAGTGCAGGAATGGAGTGACGATTTTATGGAAAAAGTATGGTACGCTTATCTGGTAAACGATAGCGACTTCAATTTAGACAGTGTTATGGTGGTTTCGAAAGCTTTTGGAACCATAGATGGCGAAATGAAGAAAACGTCGATCCTGCGCCATGCATTTGTTGAGGTTCCGTCTGTTTCGGTTGTAAAAATCGAATTGGTAGAGAAAAGTCTTTTAGCATTAAACAATGAGTTTATGGTGACTTTCTTTATCGGAAACACTTTGTATGATAAGAAATTTATTTTTAAAGCCAATTCGCTTGACGAAAACAATACGGAAGAAGTGCCGATTTTGTTTGTCGAAGGTGTGATGGTTAAGTAGTGTTCAGTGTTCAGATTTTTAGTGTTCAGTCTTACTTTTGAGCTTAAAAGTAAAATAAAAGAGTCCAAAATCAATTGATTTTGGACTCTTTTATTTTATTTGAAACTGATCACTAAAAATCTGAACACTGAATACTAATCTAGAGACTCCGTTAATTTTCTAAAGACAGACTTTGCATCTTTTCCTTCGTATAAAACGGCATAAACAGCGTCTATAATTGGCGTTTTAGCACCGTAACCCTGATTTAGTTTATAAGCACTTTTTGTAGCATAATAACCCTCAGCAACCATGCTCATTTCCATCATGGCAGATTTTACCGTATAGCCTTTTCCAATCATATTTCCGAACATTCTGTTTCTAGAGAAAACGGAATATCCCGTAACCAGTAAATCTCCCAAATAAGCTGAATCATTGATGTTACGTTTCATTTTGTGTACTTTTCGAATGAATTTCTTCATTTCGCGAATAGCGTTGCTCATTAAAACTGACTGGAAGTTATCTCCATAACCTAAACCGTGAGCAATTCCTGCCGCAATTGAGTAGATGTTTTTAAGCATCGCTGCATATTCAGTTCCGATGATATCGTCTGAAATTTTGGCTTTAATATAATTTCCAGAAAGAGTTTTAGCTATAGTTTTAGCTTTATCAGGATCTCCACATGCAATTGTTAAGTAAGAAAGTCTCTCTAATGCAACTTCCTCGGCGTGACAAGGACCTGTAATTACTCCGATATTGTA
The DNA here is from genome assembly GCF_003946915.1 of Flavobacterium ustbae. GTDB lineage: Bacteria > Bacteroidota > Bacteroidia > Flavobacteriales > Flavobacteriaceae > Flavobacterium > Flavobacterium ustbae. The sequence goes on along the minus strand of NZ_RPOC01000001.1, from coordinate 267,573 downwards.
ATAAGGAATATCATATTGAATATGAAAATGTTCGCCGACAATTAAACTTGTTTCGGGAACGATACCTTTTATGGCAGAAAAAATGATTTTATCAGCCAAAGAAACCGTCATGTTTTTTAATTCGGAATCTAAGAAAGCAGATGGAATTGCAAAAATGATATAATCTGCATATTCAATTGCTTCGTTTATATTGTTGGTTAATTTGAGTTTTTTAGTATCAAATTCAACTGAACTTAAGTAGTTTGGATTGTGTTTGTATTTCTGAAGATGCTCAATTGCAGCGTCATTACGCATATACCACGAAATTTCGGAAAGATTTACACATAACATTTTTGCAATTGCCGTTGCCCAGCTTCCACCACCAATCACTGCAAATTTTAAATTTTCGCTCATTATTTTAATAATTTAAAACAAAAGTACTTAATAATGTGCTAATAAAGCAAAATCTAGTTTAAGAAAATTTATAAAATACTAGGAATGAGTTTTTAAGCATTTCAAAATAAATTATTTTTTATATGCTACACAATAAAATCATCAGACCTTCGTTATAACACTTTATAAATTAGAATTTTAATGAATTTAAAAAGAATTGAGTTAGTTAGTTTTGTTTTAGTATTTTGAAAAGGCGTTCCTAAATATTTTAAGAACGCCTTTTTTAGTATTCAGTCATCAGTTATTTAGTGTTCATTCACATACTACGCAAAGATTTTAACCTGAATACTAAATAACTGACCACTAATAACTAAGTTCAACAATCGATTTTACTTTATCTAAAGTCACCAATTGTTTTTCTCCCAGACCTTTCCAGCCTCTTTCTTCAAAGCGATTTACAATAAAATCGGCTGTTTTAGAATAATCTTCTGTGTATTGAGAAAGTTTGGTGTCCATTCCCATTGTATGAAAGAACTCAACCGTTTTGTTGATGGCTTCTTTTGCGACTTCGTCATCAGAACCGGTTAAGTTGAAAATTCTTCTTCCGTATTGCGCTAGTTTTTCTTTTTTAGAATCAAACATCACAGTATATAAACTAGGACCAATAATCGCTAAAGTTCTCGCGTGATCAATTTCATACAATGCAGTTAATTCGTGACCAATCATGTGTGTTGCCCAATCGCTTGGAACACCCTTCTGGATTAACCCGTTAAGAGCCATCGTACAGCTCCACATAAAGTTGGAAGCCAAAGTATAATCGGTTGGATTTTCTACAACGCCTGGACCAACTTGAATTAAAGTCTGCAGAATTCCTTCGGCGATTCTGTCTTGAAGAAAAGCATCGGTAGGATACGTTAAATATTGCTCCATAACGTGCGTGTAAGCATCTACAACACCATTTTCGATTTGTCTTTTTGGTAAAGAAGCAATTACATTTGGATCGCAAATTGAGAATTGCGGAAATAAAGCGCTTCCACCAGAAGATAATTTTTCCTGAGTGGCTTCAATTGTAACGACATATCCAGAATTCATTTCGCTTCCCGTTGCAGGCAAAGTCAAAACAGTTCCGAAGGGCATCGCATTTTCTTTAATTAAAATTCTTTTCTGAAGAATATCAATCGGATTTCCATCAAAGTTTACCGCTGCAGAGATAAATTTCACGCCGTCAATTACAGATCCGCCTCCAACGGCTAAAATAAAATCTATATTTTCTGTTTTAATAACATCAACAGCTTTCATCAAAGTTTCAAATCTCGGATTTGGCTCAATTCCGCCAAATTCTACAATTTTAAACCCTTTTAAGTTTGCGATTACCTGATCGTAAATTCCATTTTTAAAGATACTTCCGCCTCCATAAGCCAAAAGCACTTTTGCGTCTTTCGGTACTAAAGTCGAAAGTTTTTCTATTTGTCCTTTTCCGAAAACTAAATTCGTCGGATTGTATAATTCAAAGTTGAGCATTTTTTTAAGGTTCTAAGATGCTAAGATTCTGAGGTTCTAAGTTTTTTAATTAGAACGTAGATTCAGAAGCTTAACATCATAATTATTTAATTACTTTTTATTTTCTCATTTTGTGGTTGGTTTTAAGTTGCCAAGAAAAAACCTTAGTGACTTAGCAACTCAGAACCTTAGTACCTTCTATTTACCTAACTTATCTAACAATTTTCCAGCTACTAATTTAGACGAAGCTGGGTTTTGACCAGTAATTAAAAGTCCATCTTCTACGGCGTATGGCGCCCAGTTTGGGCCTTTAGAAAAAATTCCGCCGTTTGAAGCTAATGCATCTTCCAATAAAAACGGAACTACTTTTGTTAAGCCAACCGCTTCTTCTTCTTCATTGGTAAAACCAGTTATTTTTTTGCCTTTTACTAAATATTCACCATTCACTTTTACGTTTTTCAAAACCGCCGGAGCGTGGCAAACAAAAGCTACAGGCTTATTACGAGTATAAAAAGATTCGATTAAAGCAATTGAGTTTCTGTCTTCGACTAAATCCCAAAGTGGGCCGTGACCTCCTGGATAAAAAACAGCATCGTAATCTTTTTGATCAACTGTAGAAAGCTTTAGTGTGTTTTTTAATTTCTCTTGTAAAACTTTATCTGCATCAAAACGTTTGGTATCTTCGGTTGCCGAAGCTGGATCAGCGCTTTTAGGATCAATTGGTGGCTGTCCTCCAAGTGGAGAAGCAATACTAATTTCGACTCCTTGGTCCAATAATTCATAATAAGGTGCAGCAAATTCTTCTGACCAAAATCCTGTTTTTTCTCCTGTATTGCCCAGTTTATCATTGCTGGTTACAACAAATAATACTTTTTTCATACCTTTTTTATTTGATTTTTGAGCTTCAGCAGAAATGCTTAAAGCTGTAAATGCAGTTATCGCGAATAGCGTTATTTTCTTCATTAATATTAAATTTTGAACAAATTTACAGCTTATGTGATATTTGTAAAAATAAAATAAACTATGTTTGTTATAAATAAATTTATGTCATGGTAAATCTAGAATGGTACAGAACTTTTAAAGCAGTTTACAAAAACGGTAATTTTTCAGTGGCTGCGAAGGAATTATTTATGAGTCAGCCTGCGGTTAGTCAGCAAATTTCAATGCTTGAAGCACACGTGGGGAATAAATTATTTAATCGAAAATCTAAGGGCGTTGAACCAACAGAATACGCTAAGTTACTGAATAATTTGATAATAGACGCTCTTGATAGACTCGAAAGTGTTGAAACCGGTTTTCGTGCAAAAGCAGAAGATGCCAACCGATTAATTTCTGTCGGAATCTCTAAACATCTTTTTGACTGCGTTGGAAACCTCCTGATTTCGAAGTTTGATTTAATCGATTTTACTTTCGCAGAAAATGATGAACTTTTTACTTTGGTAGATTCTAAAAAGCTGGATTTTGCCATAACGACCAAAAGGTTCGATACTTTTGACACCACTTATGAAATAGTTGGAAAAATTAAACTAATCATGGTTGCTCCCACAAGTTTGGACATAACAGATTTCCGTTCTAAGTTAAAAGCAGATAATTATACTGAAATAGAAAAATGGCTTAACGATCAAAAATGGTACAGTCATGATGCGAGAATTCCGCATATAAAATTATTTTGGTTGCATGCGTTTAATAAAAAACGACCTTCAATGGTTCCTAATTATATTATTCCCATAGAATCTGAAATGTTAAGACTTTTGGCCAAAAATGAAGGTGTTGCTGTAACTTGGAATTGTAATGCGAGAGACTTTATCAAAAAAAATAAATTACAATTGGTATGGAATAGTTTTCACGTTCCAGAGGAATTTGTCTATCTGTTAGCGCCAAAAAATAATAATGTCAAATCAATCTTCGATACAATAGAAAAAGAGCTAAAGCTATTTTTTGGAAATAGATTATAAGAAATTTTATATATTTAGGTAAATAATTTAAAAATCGATCCTGAAAAAAGTTAGAATCTTTTTAGCTTTATTCATTTAAACCAAATAAACAAAACAGTTAAAATTGATTATGAAAAAGTTTGCCCTAAATTTAATATTTCCATTATTGTTTTGTTTTGTCACATCCTGCGCACATGATGATGAGGTAATTGTAGATTGCTTTGCAGATTTGAAAGTGACAGAATTAAAATATTCTAAAAATCCAGTGAATCCGAGAACTGTCAACTATTCTATAGATTACGTTGGTAAAAATAAGGTGACTTATGTAAGATGGACTTTTGGAGATGGATCTCACGTAAGAAATATAAAAACTCCAGGTGCTGTGTCACATACATATAAAAATTCTGGAAATTTTGAAGTTAAGGCCGACGTTACAATTTCAAGATCTGGAGAAAGCTGTACAATGAATTTAGATACAGATGTTATAATAGATTAAACAAACGATAAAAAATATTGAGAGTCAATTATGTGATTTATGCTTTTGCATTAGATTACAAAATTGACTCTCATTCGTTATATTTGTTTGCTACGATTTAGAATTATGGAAAAATTACAAAATATTAGAATTGCTGTAGATGCTATCGTTTTTGGTTACAAAAGCAATGGCTTATATGTATTGTTGATCGAACAGCAATTTGGCTCTTCCGAAAAATACTGGGCCTTGCCAGGCGGTTTGGTTAAAGATGATGAGTCTCTAAATGACGCCGTTATACGCGAATTGCATGAAGAAACCAATGTGCAGCTAACCTTTATGGAACAGCTTTATACTTTTGGAGACGATATTCACAGAGATTCAAGAAATCGCGTGATTTCGGTAGCGTATTATGCTTTGGTAGACGCTTCTAGTTTAGAAATTAAAGCCAGTACAGATGCAGAAAGAGTGCAATGGTTTAAAATAGACGAAATTCCACCTTTGGCATTCGATCATAATTTGATTTTGAAGAAAGGCACTGAAAGACTTAAAGCCAAATTGACGTACGAGCCAATAGGTTTTGATTTACTTCCAGAGGAGTTCTTGTTTTCAGATCTTGAAAATCTTTATTGCACTATTTTAGAAAAAGAAATCGAACGTAGAAACTTCCGAAAAAAAATCCTCAGTTTCGGAATTGTAGAAGAAACAGAAAATTATTCTCCAATAAAAACGGGTCGTCCCGCAAAATTATTTCGATTTAATAAGCTGAAATATAAAGAGTTAATTGAAGAAGGTATTCACTTCGAAATAAAGTTTGCGTAATTTTTACACAAAATAAATTGTTTATTTAAAAATAAATTCTACATTTGCGTATAATTAACGCAAACTATAAAACTATGATACTAAATCTCGACCCAAAATTTGCTCCTTTTCAAAATCAGGAACAAATCAAATTTCAAAGTTTTACTTTCTCTGGAGGAGAGCCACACATTAAAATCACTCCCGATTTTGATACCAATAGAAAAGTAACTATTACGCATAGATTGAATTCATTCAACGATTTAGGGTTGTTGTGTGTTACAGTCGATGCGTTAAGAAGAATGGATGTGAAGATTATAGATCTTTTTATTCCTTATTTTCCAGCAGCAAGGCAAGATCGTGTTATGATTCCTGGCGAGCCTTTATCTGTAAAAGTATATGCAGACATCATCAATGCAATGCAATTAAATAAAGTTTTTGTTTTTGATGCGCATTCAGAAGTTACTCCCGCACTTTTAAATAATAGCACAATTATTCCAAACTATACTTTTATAAAAGAAATTTTAAGTAGACTTGGAGACAACGTAAAACTGATTTCTCCAGACGGAGGCGCTTTGAAGAAAATCTACAAAGTGTCTGAATTTTTAGGTGGAGTTGAGGTTGTAGAATGTAGTAAAAGCCGCGATGTAAAAACGGGAAAATTATCTGGTTTTAAAGTATATGAAGACGATCTAAACGGAATGGATTGTTTAATTGTAGACGATATTTGCGATGGAGGAGGAACTTTTGTTGGATTGGCAGAAGAATTAAAAAAGAAAAACGCTGGAAAATTATACTTAGCAGTAAGCCACGGAATCTTCAATAAAGGTTTTGATGTTTTAGATTGTTTCGACGGCATTTTTACAACCAATTCTTTTAAAGATTTTGACAATGAAAATGTAGAAGTTATTGGTTTAGATCAATTGATATGAAATACAATATAGAAAATATAGCTCCAGAAAGTAAGTTTTTATTTTTCTGGGGACATCAGCCCAATAAAGACGGGAGCATTTCTAAAACCTGTTTTAGTCAATGGTGGCTTTCTTCTTTTGAATTTGAAGGAGTAACTTATAAAACAGCCGAACATTGGATGATGGCTAAAAAAGCGGAATTATTCAACGATCAGGAAATTTTAGAAAAGATTATAAAAGCAAATTCTCCAGCCGAAGCTAAAAAGTTAGGCCGTGAAGTGAGAAATTACGATGACAAAATCTGGTTAGAAAATCGATTTGAAATCGTAAAACAAGGTAACTATCATAAATTCAGTCAGAATAAGGATTTAGCAGCTTTTTTAATTAATACAAATGACAGAGTTTTAGTTGAAGCAAGTCCCGTAGATCCAATTTGGGGAATCGGAATGGCGAGTGATCATACAGACGCTAGCAATCCTGAAAAATGGAAAGGATTGAATTTGCTTGGTTTTGCTTTGATGGAAGTTAGGGATGAATTGAAACTATAAAGTATAGAGCTTACTTTATAGTTTTAGATTAAGAATAAAGAAATCAAGAAATAATCAGAAGATATATAAATAAAATGAAAAACTCAATAGAATCAGGTTTGTTTGGACTTGCAATTGGCGATGCTTTGGGAGTTCCGGTTGAATTTAAATCTAGAGATTATTTAAAAGAAAATCCAGTTACAGAAATGTTTGGTTTTGGAACCCATCATCAGCCTTTAGGAACTTGGAGCGATGACAGTTCTCTTGCTTTTTGTTTAGCCGAAAGTTTAAGTAAAGGCTTTGATTTAAATGATATTGCTGAAAACTTCGTAAAATGGTATAGCTCAGATTTATGGACTCCACACGGAAAAGTCTTTGATATCGGAATAGCCACGAGACACGCAATTCTTAATATTTCAAAAGGCCATGAACCCGATTTATGCGGCGGTTTTTCTGAACAAGACAACGGAAATGGTTCATTAATGCGTATTTTGCCTTTGGTTTTTTATCTTCAAAACGAAAAAGACATAGTAGTAATTTATCAAAAAGTAAAACAAGTCTCGTCTATTACTCATGCACATTTCAGATCAATCTTTGCGTGTTTTATTTATGTGATTTATTGTTTGGAAATTCTAAAAAACAAGGATAAGTTCAATGCGTATAAAGACATGCAGCATATTATTTCGAAGTTTTTAGAAAATAAAAGTTTTAATCCTCTCGAAATTCAGTTATTTGATAAAGTACTAAAAAACGATATTTCCCAATATGAGGAAAGCGAAATACAATCTTCGGGTTATGTTTTGCATAGTTTAGAAGCTAGTATTTGGTGTTTTTTAAATTCAGATTCTTATCAAGAAACAGTTTTAAAAGCAGTAAACTTAGGAGAAGATACAGACACTACAGGAGCAATTGTTGGAGGATTGGCAGGAATTTATTATGGATTGGATAATATTCCTCAGAAATGGATCGAGAATTTAGTAAGAGTTGATGATATAAAAGATTTGACAAAACGTTTAGCAGAAAATTTAAATAAAAATATATGAACCCACTATTATTAACCGACGGTTACAAAGTTGACCACAGAAGACAATACCCAGACGGAACTACAATTGTATATTCTAACTGGACACCAAGAAAATCAAGAATCGAAACCGTTGATGAAGTCGTTTTTTTCGGATTGCAGTATTTCATCAAAAAATATATCATTCATGATTTTGAAGAGTATTTCTTTAAAAAACCAAAAGAAGAAGTGGTTCAAAAATATGCTCGAAGAATCAATAATTATTTGGGTGAAAACCAAGTGGGAACAAAACATATCGAAGATCTTCACGATTTAGGATATATTCCGATGGTTTTTAAAGCATTGCCAGAAGGAGCAAGTGTTCCGCTAAGAGTGCCCATGTTTACGATGTATAATACGATTCCAGAATTTTTCTGGCTGACGAATTATTTTGAAACCTTACTTTCTGCAGTAGTTTGGCTTCCGTGCAACTCAGCAACAATTGCGAGAGAATATAGAAAGGTATTAGACAAATATGCAGCAGAAACTTCTTCTGTTCCAGAATTTGTAGATTGGCAGGCGCACGATTTCTCAATGAGAGGAATGGGCGGAATCGAAGCGGCTTTAACTTCTGCAGCAGGGCATTTATTAAGTTTTACAGGATCAGATACAATTCCAGTAATTGATTTCTTAGAAGAATATTACAATGCCAATTCAGATCAGGAATTGGTTGCAGGTTCAGTTGCGGCAACAGAACATTCTGTAATGTGCATGGGGACGACAGAAGGCGAATACGAAACTTTCAAAAGATTAATCACAGAAGTTTACCCGAAAGGAATTGTTTCTATCGTTTCTGATACTTGGGATTTATGGAAAGTTTTAACAGATTATCTTCCAAGATTAAAAAATGAAATTGTTTCTAGAGAAGGCAAAGTTGTAATTCGTCCTGATAGTGGCGATCCAGTAGATATTATTTGTGGAAATCCGAACGGGAAAACAGAACAAGAGAAAAAAGGTGTTATAGAATTGCTCTGGGATGTTTTCGGCGGAACTACAAATGCTAAAGAATTCAAAGAATTGGTTCCGCAAATCGGAGCTATTTATGGAGACAGTATTACAGTAGCCAGAGCAACTCAAATCTGCGAAAGATTAAAAGAGAAAGGTTTTGCTTCAACCAATGTAGTTTTAGGAATTGGTTCTTTCACGTATCAATACAATACTAGAGATACTTTTGGTTTTGCCATGAAAGCAACGTACGGAGAAGTAAACGGAGAGGGAAGAGCTATCTTCAAAGATCCGATTACAGACGACGGAACTAAAAAATCGGCTAAAGGATTAATGAAAATTGATTTAATCGACGGCAAGTATCATTTAACAGATAATGTTTCTTGGGAAGAAGAAAAACAAGGTGAATTGAAGGAAGTTTTCAGAGACGGAAAACTTTTGGTAGATCAAACGTTAAGTGAGATTAGAACGAGAGTAAAAAGCGACGCGAGTATCGAAGCGTAGTTATAAAAAAACGAAAGCCTGAAATTTTTTGGATTCAGGCTTTTTTATTGGTTAGTTTTTTGTGTAAAGTTATAAAAGAGCCATCGGCTCGAAGCATATTGTAGGACCGGATTTTAATCTGGTCTAGATTGAGATCATTTTTGGCTATTGTAAATTGCTGTGGAATATGTTTTGTTCCTACGGAACTTAAGATGCGGATAATTCTAAATCGACGGATTAAAATCCGTAGCTACAATATAAATCGTTTCTCCGAAACTTTTCTCGAGATTTACTTCTTATAAAAATTATTATGATCAATATATTCCCAAACCTTTGGAGGTAATAAAGGTTGAATATTCTTCCCTTCTTTTATATTATTTCGAATAAAAGTTGAGGAAATCTCTACAATTGGCGCGTCGATGACATGAATTTTTGGATGCGATTTTATTTCCACATTTTCAGGTTCGTCTGAAATGCGCGGATAAACATAAATATCGTGATTTTCTAAAATCACTTCGTAGTTTCTCCATTTGTGAAGCGTTTTTAGATTGTCTTCACCCATGATTAACGAAAACTCATGATTTGGATATTTTTCTTGTAAATGCGCGAGAGTGATTACGGTATAACTCGGTTGAGGTAATTTAAATTCGATATCCGACGGTTTTATTTTCGGATAATCTTCTGTTGCCAGAAAAACCATTTGCAGACGCTGCTGATCGTCTAATAAAGTCGATTTCTTTTTTAACGGATTATGTGGCGTAACCACCATCCAAATCTGATCTAAATCGGCATATTCTGCCATATGATTGGCAATAATCAAATGCCCGACATGAATTGGGTTATATGTGCCGAAATAAAGACCTATTTTCATTTTTTGTTGTTTCGCAAAGAGTCGCTAAGATAACACAAAGATTCGCAAAGTTTTATTTCAACTTGGTGAATTTGTATCGTTATGTTTCACAAAGATTCACTAAGATAGCGCAAAGATTCGCAAAGTTTAAAATAATACTTGGCGAATCTCTGTGCTTTTTCTTTGTGAATCTCTGTGGAATAAAATTACTTGCTTATGAAATCTTTTACCAGTTGATGTGCTTCTTCAAGAGCAACCTCTAAATCGTAGTTTTTGATAATCACATCGAACTGAGGTGCCGTTGCCAATTCTACAGACGCTTTTGCAATACGCATATTGATTTTGTCTTCACTTTCTGTAGAGCGCTGTTTTAATCGGCGTTTTAATTCATCAACACTTGGAGGCTTAACAAAAACCGCTAGAGTTTCTTCTGGAAATTTATGTTTGATACGAAGACCGCCAACTACATCAATATCAAAAATCACATTTTTTCCTAAAGCCCAGATTCTTTCAATTTCCGATTTTAAAGTTCCGTAGAAATTATCGCGGTACACTTCTTCCCATTCCAAGAAATCTTCTGCTTTAATGTGTTTTTTGAATTCTTCTAAAGAAATAAAATAATAATCCTTTCCGTGTACTTCCTCACCGCGTGGTGCACGCGACGCTGCCGAAATCGAAAATTCAAGATTTAAATCTTCTTGTCCTAATAAGTGTTTTACGATAGTTGTTTTTCCTGATCCCGAAGGTGCCGAAAAAACAATTAATTTTCCTTTGTTCATTGTGTATGCTTTAGGCTTTAAGCAATAGGCTGAAAGCTTTAATTTTGTGTAGTAGTATTACAAGACGTTTAAAACCTGCTCCTTAATTTTCTCTAATTCATCTTTCATCATCACCACCAATTTCTGCATTTGAGCATGATTCGATTTAGAACCCATTGTATTGATTTCGCGACCCATTTCTTGAGTGATAAAACCAAGTTTTCGTCCGTTGGCTTCAGATCCGTTTAAAGTTTCTAAAAAGTAATCCAAATGATTTCCTAAACGAACTTTTTCTTCGGTGATGTCTAATTTTTCTAGATAATAGATTAATTCTTGTTCAAAACGATTTTCGTCAACATTAACCTGTAATTCTGAAATTGCAGTTTGCAAACGATCTTTAATAGCTTGTACGCGTTCTGGATCAAGTGCCAATGTATCGTTCATGTATTGACGGATATTGGCAATTCTGAAGTTGAATTCTTTTTCAAGCGAACCACCTTCATCTTTTCTGAAAGTTAAAATGTTTTGAAGTGCTTCGTCGATTATAACCTGAATTTGTTCCCAGTCATTTTCATCGATTTCCTCGCGCTCTGTTTTTAATGTATCTGGCATACGAACGGCCATTTTCATTAATTCAGTTTCGTCGGCATTAGGATTAACCTCTTTTAATTGTGCAATATAACTTTTTACAACAGGGACATTTACTTTTGTTGAAGTCTGTTCGGCAGTGCTTTCTACATAAATGGCAAAATCGATTTTTCCTCTTTCTAGTTTGGTCGAAATAAGAGTTCGTAATCCGAGTTCCATTTCGCGGTAAAGCGATGGCATTCTTACATTCAAATCTAAACCTTTACTGTTTAGGGATTTTACTTCAACGGTAATTTTTTTTGTAGGCAATTGCAAAGAAGCTTTGCCAAACCCTGTCATAGATTGTATCATATAATTGAGTATAAAGGCGCAAAGATACTAAAAAACTTTACAGCCTAATATTTTAAAAAGGTTTTGGGCGTTCCCTACGGTCGGGCTATCCGTTCCCAATCTTTTTTAGGGCAGAAAAAGCCCTAAAAAAGGATTTCCGCTTCAAATGAAATTCACTGAATTCCGATTAAAATAAAAATCAAATGAAGTAATCCCTAACGCATCAGAATTCAAGAAAACGTTCTGTGGAATTATTTTGCTAAAACCTTAATAACTTCAGCAACATTTTTCTGACTGTTACCTATGTAAATTTTGCCATCGATAATAAAAACTGGACGACTTAAAAAAGTGTAATGTTCTAAAATGTATTTTTTAAAATCAGCTTCGGTAAGCGATTTGTTTTTCAAATCCATTGATTTATATAATTGCGCTTTCTTGCTAAATAACGCTTCGTAGCTTCCAGAAAGCTTATACATTTCTTCAAGTTGTTCTTCCGTTATTGGGTTTTGGCGAATGTCTTGAAAAACTAAATCATTTTCAGGTAGACTTTTAATGATTTTACGACAAGTATCGCATGATGCTAAGTAATATATCTTGTTCATAGTTTTATGAATTTGTTAGAATGCAAAGAAAATCCATTTGAAACTTAAAAATGAGTAATTTTAGAAAAAAAAATTATGAGTTCAGTTTTTGATGTACAAAAAACAATTAGAGAAATTCTTTTAAAAATCTTAGATAGTCATTCGTTAGAACAATTAAACAAGATTCCGAATGGTTTTAGCAATAATATTATTTGGAATATTGGTCATTGTATCTCTTCTCAGCAGGTTTTGGTTTATAAATTATCGGGTCTTCCAACAATGGTTTCTGAAGATTTTATTGCCAAATACAAAAAAGGAACCAAACCAGAAGGTGATGTTTCTCAAGCTGAGGTAGATGAAATTAGAGAACTTCTCTTATCTACCTTTGAAAAAACAGTAAACGATTACGAGAGCGGACTTTTTGTAGATTACCATGAATACACTACCAGTATGGGATTCACGCTCAAAAATGTTCAGGGTGCTTTAGAATTCAACAATTATCATGAAGGTACTCATACCGGAATTGTAATGTGTATTAAAAGGTTTTTGTAAAAATGCCCCCAAATAGTGTCTAACTTTTTGGGGGCAGTTCAATTTGACAAAACGGGATTTTTTTATTCTATAATAGTTTCAATTGTGACTTTCATTGCTCCGGCACCTTTATGTTTGGTGATGTCCATAAAGGCTCTTTTAGACAAATCGATTTCGCGGGTTTTTACAAAAGGTCCACGGTCTGTAATTTTTACAATAACGAATTTGCCATTGGCTTCGTTTGTTACTTTGACTCTTGTTCCAAAAGGGAGTTTTTTATGAGCTGCGGTATAAGCGTTGTTGTTGAATCGGCTTCCGTTTGCAGTCTTTCTTCCATTAAACTTGTCGGAATAATAAGAAGCGTGAGCGTTTTTTTTATAAGATTTTAACTTTAAACCTTTGTCTGTAAAAACAGAATCCTGTAATGGGATAATTACTGGTTTTACATTAACAGTATCTTGAATGATTTTAGGTTCTGTCGTAGGTTTGGTTTGGCTTATTACATACGTAAAGCCGCTAATTAAGGTTAAAGTGATTGTGGCGAATAAAATGTTTTTTTTATTTCTCATGGGTTATTTCTTTTCAGACTTGGGGGAGTTTGTACAAATAATATGCCGAGATAAAAAAAGCCCTGTAGGAGGGCTTTAATTGGTGTTTTTTAGAACCACAGGTTCCAAGGAATTCTACTTAAAATAAGCAATAATCCTAATCCGTAAAAAATAGCAAAGGTTTTAAATTTAGCTTCACTATTAATTAGTTTTTTATGTTTAGACCATCCGATAGTAATTAAAACGATGGCAATAAGATTAATTAGAGGATGTTCTAATGATGTTAATCTTAATGCTGCGTTAGACATTTGTCCAAAAGCGTCTTTTCCAAGTGGAGAAACGAAATATAAGATTAAACCAATCAATAATTGAGTATGAGTTCCGATTAAAGCAAATAAAGCAATTTTACGATCTTTACCAGTAAACTCTTTTTTTGATGTTACTCCGATGATAGCGTTAACAACAGCAAAGACCAAAAGCAGCAATGCTAAATACGCCCAGCCAGAGTGAAATTTTTGTAGAAAATTATACATAAGGGGTGTTTTTTGTTTAAAAACAAATATAACAAAAAAGGCTATAAAAAAACGGCATTAAACTTAAAAGTCAATGCCGTTTATGGTATTTATTTAGATTCTAAATATTAGAAGTTGTAACGTAAACTAAAGTTCCAAGTTCTTCCTAAACCAAAGTAACCTGTATTTGCAACGTTGATTCCTTTGTAATTGTTTGAAGTAGCAGTTGTAGCAGTAGCAGTAGTTAATTCTGATAAATAAACTTCATCAAATACGTTATTTACGTTAACTCTGAATCCGATTGAATCATGCTTTCCTTTACCGATAAATAATTTGTATGAGATACCTGCGTCAACTAAATCGTAGCTTGGTAACTCTAAGTTAGTTTTTACAGCACCAACGTTTGAGAATAATTTGTCATAATATCTCCAGTCAGCATCAACTGAAAGGTTTTTAACAAACTCATATCTGAAACCTAAACCATAAGTAACTTGAGCTGCATCTCCAACTTTTCCACCGTCAACATCTTGTTCTGCTTTGTCTAAAGTAGATAAACTTTCGTCTCTTGTAGTAGTAACTACATTCCCTTTATATTGCCAGTCACCAACAGAGAAGAATCCTGTTAAGCTAAGATCTTGCATAGGTTTTGCAGTAAAGTCTAACTCAAGACCAGTGTGTACTTGCTCAACACCTTCATTCGTTTTGTAGATGATATCTCCTAATGTTAATGATGGGTATTTAGTAACATCAGCAGCTGTAGCAGTAGTAGATGTTGTTGTAACTCTGTCTTTCCAAGATGTTCTGTAAGCATTTACACTTGCAGATACAATTTTTGAAGTAAAAGTATAACCAGCTTCAAGACCAAATATTTTTTCGTTCTCTGTTAATGGGTTTACCGCATTTGTAAAGTTCAAGTAGATATTGTCGTGGTAAGGCTGACGGTTGTAGTAACCTGCATTTGCATAAAGACTATGGTTTTCAGCAAATTTATAGCTAGTACCAGCTTTAACGTTGTATCCTACGTTGTTAACTTTTTCAGACTTTTGATCTTCTGGTAAATAATCAAATCTATCTTCTCTTTGGTGTGATTGATTAGAAAGAGATCCTTGGAAGAACGCAGAGAAGCTGTCATTAGAATATTCTAACTGGCTAAATAAACCTCCGTAAGAAATAGTTTCTCCGTAATCGTAATCAATTCTTTGGTCTTCTGCAATTGTATTGAACGTTGCTGGCCAAGCTAATGATCTACCAGTTTGAGTAACATAGTTGCTTTTCATTATGCCAGATGGATTACTATTGCCATCTTTAAGATTTCTAGTATCAGTCCAGCTAGATAATCCTAAAAAGTCATTAACTTGTCTAAAGTGTGTTCCTTTGTAAGTTCTTAAATCAAGACCAACATTTAAAGATAAATTATCTGCAAGTTGATTTTTTAAGTTAGATACTAAACCATACCAAGAATGATTATTTACACTATTTCTAAGTACATATGCACCATTAGCGCTTTTTCCGTCAGCAGTTCCAACACCATCACCAACAATTTGGTTATTGGCAACTAAACCATCAAAATTTACTTGACCTCCAGGAGGTGTGTTAAGAGCAGGAAGTCTAGTTCCATAACCACCTGTTGATCCTCCACGACCCCAAGATCCATACAATACAGTAGAAAGTTGTGTTTTATCGCTGATATCAAAATCCCAGTTTAAGTTAGCAACTGGTTTGTGGTAGTAGTTATTTCTCTCAGTCTTGTATTTTCCGTCTAAGTATCCCCAGTTATTGTTGTATTTTCTTCCGTATTTTAAATAACTGTCAATAGATTTTGTAAAGTTTTGGTCATGCTGTTGTGGTGCACCAGTTAACAAAAAGTTGAAACTGTGTTTGTCATTAGCTTTGTAACCAACAGAAATGAAGTAAGTTTGACCTTCACCTTTTGTTCCGTCATTGTAACCGTCACCTTGCCAGTGAGAAAGCATAACACTTGTTCCCCATCCTTTTGCATTTATACCTGTATTGTAAGCAGCAGTAGTTTTAAAGTAATTGTCATTAGCAACACCTAAAGATACAAAACCACCTTCATTTTTTTCAGTAGCTTTTGTAATGAAGTTAACAGTACCTCCTACAGAAGAAATTGCTAATTTAGAAGATCCTAAACCTCTTTGAATTTGGATAGCATTCGCAATGTCAGACATACCAGACCAGTTAGACCAGTACATTTTACCATCTTCCATTCCGTTAATTGGTTGTCCATTTAACAAGAAAGCTGTGTTGTCTTGCGCAAATCCACGCACATTAATTCTTGAATCTCCGTAACCTCCTGCTTGTCCTGCAACATATACAGATGGTGTGTTAACCATTGTTTGCGTAACGTCAGCAGTACCAATTTTTGCTTGAATATCAGCAGCTTTAATTGTAGAAACTGCAATAGGAGTCTTTCTGTCTTTTGCTAAGTCAATGATTCCTTTACCCATTACTACGATCTCTGACAATTCGTTAGAGTTTGAAGAAACCAAAGTAATAGTTCCTAAGTTTGTAGTTGCGCCATTTGACACATTAAATTTCACAGTTTGGTTGTCATAACCTAAAAAAGAGATAACAATCTCTCCTGTGCTTGATGGTGAAGTAAGTGTAAACTTACCATCAAAATCTGTTGAAGTTGCTGTAGTAGATCCTTTGATCACCACATTTGCTCCTGGTAATCCACCTGTTCCGTCGGTAATAGTACCAGTAACTTTTCCTTGAGAAAATACGGTTGAAACTATCATAAAGAATAGTCCGGTCAGTAACCAATTTTTCATTTTCTTCATTTTGTTATTGAGTTTATTGTTTTTGGCAAAATTATAACAAATAAACCAGTTAATGTTATCGAAATGTTAAGAAAAATACGTTTTATTTTTTTTGTTGTAGATTAAAATGATTTCTTCTTTTTTTCTTAAATATTGTCTTGAATCTTTTAATTTTTAGGGGTGTTTTTTGTTAAAAACACAATAATTCTGTTTGTTTTGTAAGTGAAAAGGTGTAGATAAACGCTTTTTTTGTGTCTTTTGTCGGTTTTTTACTAAAAAAAACGTCTCAATTTGATCAAATTGAGACGTTTCAGAGTGTTATGAAATTTTTAAATTTCTGATTCTATTTATTTTTCAAAAAATGATTTAGCAAAAATGAAGTCGAGCTATCGTGATTTTTAACAGTTTTAGAATTGATTTCATCTAAGATAGAATTGGCCAATTGTTTACCCAATTCAACACCCCACTGGTCGAAACTGAAAATATTCCAAATAACACCTTGAACAAAAATCTTATGTTCGTATAAGGCAATTAAAGATCCTAAACTTTTTGGTGTAAGTTTTTGAATCAAAATGGTATTAGTTGGTTTGTTTCCTGTAAAAACTTTAAAAGGTTTTAAATAAGACGCTTTGTCTGCAGCAAGTCCTTGTTTGTCAAATTCTGCCTGAACCTGTTCGGCTGTTTTTCCATTCATTAAAGCTTCAGTTTGCGCAAAAAAGTTAGACATCAATTTATCATGATGGTCTTCATTGCCATATAAAGGTTTAATAAAACCAACGAAATCTGTCGGAATTAATTTCGTTCCTTGGTGAATTAACTGGAAAAAAGCATGCTGTGAGTTCGTTCCTGGTTCTCCCCAGATAATAGTTCCAGTTTGATAGTTAACAGGTTTTCCATCGCGACCAACACTTTTTCCGTTACTTTCCATAAATGCTTGCTGTAAGTAAGGAGCAAGTTTGTGTAAATATTGCGTGTACGGAATCAAAGCTTCGCTTTCAGCTCCATAAAAATTGTTATACCAAACGCTTAATAAGGCTAAAATAACCGGAATGTTTTCGTCAAATTCTGCCGATTTAAAATGCTCGTCCATTTCGTTGGCACCTTTCAATAAATCATTATAATTGTCAAAACCAACCGCCAAGGCAATACTTAAGCCAACAGCGCTCCAAAGAGAAAATCTTCCTCCAACCCAGTCCCACATTGGGAAAACGTTGTCGGGATTAATTCCGAATTCAGTTACTTTCTGAATATTGGTTGAAACTGCTACGAAATGTTTGGCAATGTCTTCTTGAGTAGCCGATTTTAAAAACCATTCTTTAATAGTTTCAGAATTTGAAAGCGTTTCTTGTGTAGTAAATGTTTTAGAAACAATCACAAAAAGAGTTGTTTCTGGATTCAGTTTTTTAATTACTTCATTAACATGGTCGCCATCAACATTTGAAACGAAATGTGTTTTTAAGTGATTTTTATAAAACTGTAAAGCTTCAACAGCCATAACAGGACCAAGATCAGAACCGCCAATTCCGATGTTTACGATATCAGTAAAAGCTTTTCCACTGTATCCTTTTCTTTCTCCAGATATAACCTCTTGAGTAAAGTTTTTGATTTTATTTTTTACTTGATAAACTTCAGGAATTACATTTTCTCCGTCTACTTTAATAACTGCAGATTCTGGAGCTCTCAAAGCTGTATGAAGAACGGCGCGATTTTCGGTTTGGTTGATCAATGCACCACCAAAATATTGTGCAATCGAATCTTTTAACCCGATTGAATTTGCTAATTCTAGTAAAAGAGAAACGGTTTCTTGACTGATATTATTTTTAGAATAATCTACTAAAAAGTCATTCCATTGCAGGTTAAATTTTGCTGCACGGTCATTATCCTGTTGAAACAATTCTTGTATCGTGGTTTCGTGAATTGCGTTATAATGGTTTTGCAGATTTTTCCACGCTTCAGTCCCAGTTGGGTTGGTTGTGTTTAAAGCCATTTTATATATAATTGAGTTTGTTTTTTATCAATACACAAAAATACTGAAATAACTTTTAATACATTAAAGGTTCACGATTATATAACAATTAGTTACGAAAACGTTTTATGGGTTTGAAATTAATTGTATGGATATTATTCCAATCTCATTAAATCAAAATACATAAATCTATGTTTGTCGTCTTTATCAGAATCAAGTAAAAAAAGAAAATCATTTTTTTGATAAGTAGAAAGCTGTACTGGCTGATTATAAGCGTCTAAAATTAATAAACGGCAGGCTGGTTTGTGTTCAATGAATGTCCATCCCTTAATGAAATCTAGAAGTTGGTGAGATAATCCTTGGCCTTTGTAGTTTTTATCAATTCCTAATCTCGCTATTTTTACCGCTGGATATTGTCTGATTCTTTTCTCATTTGGTAACTTTATCTTTCGGTGTAATTTATTCCAAATGGAATTTTCATAGCCTAAATCATTTAAGCAGTCATTTGAAATTGAAAAAAAAGCTGCAATAAGATTTTTATCCTTAAATAAATAGGTGCTTGTTATTTTTTCGTTTTGATAATTTTTAGAATCTTCAAGTAGAAATTCATTTATTTCGCTGTCTTCACAATCAAAATTTTCCAAAACGTCATCATTATTCAATGCTGAAAATGCAAAGTTAGATAAATCCATTTAAGCTTTTTTAGCCATAATTTTGCTGACTAAAGAAAATATTCTAGCTTTTTTTTCTTCAGAAATCTTATTTGTTTTACTTGAAGATATGGCCGCATTGAATCTTTCGGATTCTTTGCCTTTTACTACAGGAGTAATTTTTATTGTTGTCGCCATTTCATAAAGATTTTAAGTGTAATAATTATGCTACAAATATAGCTCTTTTTTTTTGTTTGATTTTTTAATTTTAACTTTTTACCAAATACGAAATTTTATCACCAAAACTTCCACCAAGGTTTTTTATTGATATGAATAATTTTCTTTTCTGTGTCGACTTCAATTCTTTTAAAAGTCTCAGTTTTAATTTTCGAATCATCAAAAAACAATTCGCCGTTTTCGCTCATTCCAAGAGGAAGTTTGGTTCTTTCTTTCCAATTATCGGTTTGCAATTCTGGAATCAAGTCAGCATCGATTTTTTCGCGAAAGCGTTTTTGAGCTTTTTCTGTAATTTCTTCTTCTAAATTTGAAGATGAATTTTTAAAAAGCGAAATCGAATTGTCTGGAATATTCAAAAGAAAAATCTGCGTTTTGTTTCCAATTTTTTGAATATCTAAAACTTTGAAATAAGCAATTGAGTCTAAAAGAAAATGACCGATTTTTCCTGAATCGGCATTAAATTTTGATAAATCTTTTGGATGAGCACTTGCAATCAAATATCTCAGATTTCCAGAAAGGCCGCCGCCAATCGAACTCATATCGGTAAAACCTTTTTCTTGAATGATCTGTCCTACTTTATACTTTAAAATTAAATTTTCAGGAAGATTTGTATCTCTATAAAATAACTTTAAGCCAGAAAAAGTTTCATTGTAAATAGTTCTAAGGCGTTCTTTTTTCATGATCTTGCTTTATTATTTGAATTTAATAGTGACCAAGAAATAGTGAGGAATTTTAAAATGCGTCCCAAGGTTTTCGGGCTTAACATCTGATTGTACAACTTCACAATAAGAGCTGAAGCCATCAGGATGTCTTGTTGGGGTAATAATAGCAATAATTGGTGTTTCTTGATTGGCATCAATATTCACTTCTATTTTTTTTCCGAAAAAGTCTTTTACTGCGTAATTGTCTGGATCGTCTCTTAAATCAAAATAAGATTTTTTACTTCTGCCTCCTCTGCAAATTATGTATGTTTTTAATTTTCCCTCTGCTAGTTTAAAGAAAAAGCGTACTGATTCTTTAGTTGATTTTACTGTGAAATGATCACTTTTGATTCCGGATCCGTCAAAAAGTTGAGACGTATTAACTAATTTTCCATCGGTAAATTCTTGTAGGTTTATGGTGTACAGCTTTCCTTTTAGACTTTCTCCTTCAAAATTAAACTCTTCCAAATAAATTTTTTCAAACTCCATAAAATCTTGAATGTCTTTATTGGAACTTCCGTATTCACGAGTGACTTTGGTATTGTTTTGTGCAATAGAAAGGTTTACTGCAAAAATGAAAAGCAGCAAGATATTTTTGAATTTCATAAAATTAGGAGTTTTTAGTTTTTGCTAAAATAAAGGTTTATTCTTACAAATTTCCAATACTATCCAATTCTCTCTTCAAAGGTTCAATCTGTTTCATGAAACGGGTTCTATCATTTCCAGTCAAAGATTCTCCCGTTGGAAGATTGAGTCGAAGCGCGTCTACTTGAACTCCATTTTTCCAAAAACGGTAACAAACATGCGGACCAGAAGCCAAACCTGTGCTTCCAACCAAACCAATTGTCTGGCCTTGTGTAACACGCTGTCCTCTGCGAACCAAAATTTTGGACATGTGTAAGTATTGAGTAGAGTAGGTTCCGTTGTGTTTTACTTTTACAAAGTTTCCGTTTCCAGCGGTGTATCCGGTTGCTTCAACAACTCCAGATGCTGTGGTCGAAATTGGTGTTCCTGTTGGAGCGGCATAATCGGTTCCTTTATGAGCTTTCCATCTGTGTTGTACCGGATGGTATCTGTTCATGGTAAATCTTGAAGTGATTCGGCTAAATTTAATAGGAGTTTTTAAGAAGAAGTTCTTAAGTGTTCTTCCTTCGTCATCATAATATTCAATTTTTCCAGAAGTAGTGTCTCTTTCAAAAGGAAAAGCATAAATGATTTTTCCTTTATACTCAAAAAATGCGGCTTTAAGATCTTCGACACCATCGTAAGTTTTGCCGTTGATGAATCTCTCGGTAAAAATTAACCCGTAGCGATCTCCCTTTTTAAGTTTAAAGAAATCAATAGACCAAGAAAATACTTTTGTAATTCTGCTGGCCAATGCTGTTTCGACACTTTCGTTTCCTAAAGTTTCAGATAAAGAACTTTTTAAAACACCACCAATCATTTTTCTTTTAAAAGTTACGGGTTTTGTTTTTTTGTAAGCTTTTGCAATACTGTCTCTTAAATCGATAACATAATAGGTAAGGGCGTCTGGCTGATAAATAAAAACTTGTAAATTATTAGTTTTATTTTTTGATCGGAGTAACGTAAAAGGCTTGTTGTATCGAATGGATCTTACATTGAAAGAATCTTTTACCTGTTGGACAATATCGTGTACTTTTTTGTTTCCAATATTTTGGCTTTGCAGGATTGATCCAAAAGAATCTCCTTTTGAGATAGTGTCATTAACAATATTAAAATCTGCGTAATTAAAACCGAATTCTATTTTTTTTGGTTTTGGTTTAGTGATTTTGGTTTCGACTTGTTTTTCTTCTTTTTGGTTACATGAGAAAATCGAAAACAATACAATTAAAATTACGACTGCTTTTTTCAAACTTTTGGGATTTTGTGGGAGAATTAAACGGTAGTTTCTGTTCCCCAATTGGACAATTCTTCTTCGGTCCACAATTTAGGAAAAAAGATGCGTCTTTGAAATTTTGGATGCATATATTTTTGCCAGTCGCTTCCTCCCGTTGCTTCTCCATTACCTTTTCCGCTTTCCAGAATATATTTTCTGGCCGTATTAAGATGCTGCATTACCCAAGTTATATTTACAGTTTTGTCGTAATGGCGCATCGCATCGATTAATGCTGTATTTTGTTGATCTTCAATAGGTAATTGTGTGAATTTCTGCCAGATATTTTTTGTTTTAAAATCGGACATTTGTCTCAGAAACTGAACTTTATATTTCTTCTCAAACTCCTGCAGCAAATATGATTTTTCGCCAGTATGATAATCTTTTCCAGCAGCCTGCCAATATAAATGTTCAAATGAAGTTTCTAAATCGGTATTTTCGTCAAAATTGGCTTTGTATCTGCGGTCTGTTAAATTGATAACGTCGGTTGAGGCAAATTCGATCATTCGATATTGCGCGCTCTGAAAACCGCTGGCCGGAGTAAGCGTGTTTCTGAATTTCATGTATTGATTTACTTCCATTCCGTTTTCCATAATACTGAATGAATTGGTAAGCATATCAAAATATCTGGTAATTCTTGATAATCTTTCGCTGAAAAAATCGACCCCAATGTTTTTAGTTTCAGCAATCTGATCAATTTCCCACAAAATCATTTTAAAGATCAATTCGTTTACCTGATGGTACATAATAAAAACCATTTCATCAGGAAGCGTGGTACGCTGAATTTGCAAGCTTAAAAGGGCGTCGGTCTGAATGTAGTCCCAATATGTGATAGGTTTAGACCAAAGCAATCCTTCTAATTGAACATCAGTTTTTTGATTTATGGCTTGAAATTTTAGGTCAATTTCTTTTAAAATCGCTTCAGAATTATCTGTAGGGTTCATTATTTTTTTACTTTAAGTGGACTTTGTAATCCTTTATATTCATCGAGATCAGCTTTAAGAGAACCTACAGCTAAATCTGCTTTAATTCTTATAGGAACTTTGTTTACATCATCTGTTATCCAGAGTGTTAAGCTCTCTTTTTCTTTAAATACTCTGCCTGTCTGCACCAATGGCTTAAAGACCATTGTAGAAACGGTTCCAAATTTAGTCGTAATATCTTGACGACCTACATATTTTAACTTAAATTTTGTGATTTCATCATCAAAAAACATGTCAATTGTAATGGCTTCTCCCGATTTAAGTTTGTCAATGTTTGGATGGTTTCTTAAAAAATAAAATGCTGATACAATATCTTGTACATTCTCTGTTACGATTATCGTTTTTTCTGATTTGCGTTTATAGTCTTTTACCAAAACTCTATTTTCATTTTGATTGAAAAAACCTTCTTGATTTTTGGTGTAGCCGCCTTCGTCAATTTTTCTAACATAGCGGTAAGGTTTGCCAGTTTCTTTGTCAAAATAACTTTCGTATAAATCTTCGACTTTAAAGAAAAATTTAGACATTCCAGTTGTGTAACCCTTTCCTATAGAGTGAAATACTTTTTTGTTGTTTATCGTTGCATCTTTAACTTCAAGAGTGGCGTAACCAGCATTTACAATTCCATAATGTATTCTAAATTTGAAATATTCTCCAGTATCGAAGGCATCTTCTTTTTGCGGAGTAAAGGCAAGTGTCGTTAGTGCTAATATAATGAGGATGAGCTTTTTCATAGTACATTCTTTACGTTTTATTATAAAGATAAATAAATGCAAATTCTATTCCAAATGTATCAAAACAAAAAAACTCAGTCAAAGATGACTGAGTTTTTATGCTATTAACTAACCAAAAAACTATAAATTATGAAATTTATATCAATTCGGAAGGAAACCACCCCTTCCTGATTTGCGAGTGCAAAGATAGATAGAAAGTTCAAAAATCAAATAGCAAAAGTCAAGTTTAACATAACATTTGCAAAAAAAGCATCATTTTTTGGTGAATTATGCGGTTTTCTATATCAAAATTAACATTTTATAGCGTTCCTCTCAATTCTTGCTCTCTTTCAATTGACTCAAAAAGGGCTTTAAAGTTACCTGCACCAAATCCTTTTGCACCCATTCTTTGAATAATTTCGAAGAAAAGGGTCGGACGATCCTGAACAGGCTTTGTAAAAATCTGTAAAAGGTAGCCATCTTCATCGGCATCAACCATGATCGCTAATTTTTCAATTTCGTTCAAATCTTCTTTCATCACATCCATATGAACGCCTAATCTTTCTGGGATTGCTTCATAATAGGCATGAGGCGGAGGTGATAAAAATTCTACACCGCGAGCTTTTAAAGCCGAAACGGTTTTTATAATGTCATCTGTTGCAATAGCAATATGCTGAATTCCAGGTCCACCATAGAAATCTAAATACTCTTCAATTTGAGATTTTTTCTTTCCTTCGGCTGGTTCGTTGATTGGGAATTTAATTCTTCCGTTTCCGTTAGACATTACTTTACTCATCAAAGCCGAATATTCAGTATTAATTTGTTTGTCGTCAAAAGAAAGGAAATTTACAAATCCCATAACTTCTTCGTAGAATTTAACCCAAGTATTCATTTCGTTCCAGCCCACATTTCCAACCATGTGGTCAATGTATTTTAAGCCAGTCGGTTCTGGATTAAAATCAGATTTCCATTCTTGGTAACCAGGTAAGAAAACACCTTTGTAATTTTTTCTTTCTACAAAAATGTGAACCGTTTCTCCATAAGTGTAAATTCCAGAACGGACTACTTCTCCAAATTCATCACTTTCTACAGTTGGTTCCATAAACGAACGTGCGCCACGTTTAATCGTTTCTTCGTAAGCACTTCTTGCATCTTCAACCCAAAGAGCAGCAACTTTTACACCGTCACCATGTTTTTTCAAATGTTCATTTATTGGAGAATCTGCTGTTAAAGGCGTTGTCAAAACAATTCTAATTTTGTCTTGTTTGATCACATAAGATGCTCTGTCACGAACGCCCGTTTCTAATCCTGCGTAAGCCAAAGACTGATATCCAAATGCAGATTTATAATAGTGTGCAGCTTGTTTCGCATTTCCCACATAAAATTCTACATAATCTGTTCCTAATAAGGGAAGGAAATCCTGCGCTCCTTCAAATATTTTCTCTAATCCGTATTCTACTGATTTAATTTCTTTACTCATGATGTTTTTATTTTGTTTAATCGGTTAATCGTTAATCTGTTTAACCGAAAGTGTTGTTTTTTGACTGTGTTTTTTTTTAACCGCAAAGGGCGCAAAGATTTTATAATAAGAATTTTTAAATCGCAAGGAGCGCAAAGCTTTGCGAACTTATTTTTGAAAAAAATATATTAGAAAAACTTTGTGTGCTTTGCGAAAATCCTTTGTGAACTTTGCGTTTAAATCGACTAATTACTCCGTCCAGGATTTGTAATACTGACCATCATCAAGCCCCATGGCCTCTTCAGTTACCATTAATGGGCGGAAAGTATCAACCATAACGGCTAATTCCTGAGTTTCCTTGTGCCCAATACTGCGTTCCATTGCGCCTGGCGCTGGTCCGTGCGGAATTCCTTTTGGGTGTAAAGTAATATGACCTTGCTCAATATTATTACGACTCATAAAATCGCCATCTACATAATATAGCACTTCGTCAGAATCTATATTGCTGTGATTGTATGGCGCCGGAATTGCTTTCGGATGATAATCGTAAAGTCTTGGGCAGAAAGAGCAAACGACAAAAGTGGCCGTTTCAAAAGTCTGATGTACCGGTGGCGGTTGGTGAACGCGCCCCGTTATAGGTTCGAAATTGTGAATTGAAAATCCGTATGGGAAATTGTAGCCGTCCCAGCCTACAACGTCAAACGGATGTGTAGCGTAGACCACTTCGTGGATCATGCCTTCTTTTTTGATTTTAATTAAAAAATCACCTTTTTGATCGTGCGTTTCCAATTCGTTTGGCAAAATAAAATCGCGTTCGCAAAATGGCGAATGTTCTAAATGCTGACCCGATTGATTTTTATAACGTTTTGGCGTATAAAAAGGAGAATAGGATTCTACGTAAAAAAGTCGGTTTTCATCAGTTTCAAAATCAATCTGATAAATAACACCACGCGGAATAATTAAATAATCGCCATATTCGAATGGAATATTTCCTAACATGGTTCTTAATTTTCCTTTCCCTTTATGGATGAAAAGCATTTCATCAGCATCGGCATTTTTGTAGAAATAATTTCGAAGCGATTCTTTTGGTGCGGCCAAACCGATGATACAGTCTTTGTTGACTAACATGGCTTTTCGGCTGTCCAAAAAGTCATTTTCAGGTTTCAATTCAAAACCTTTAAACAATAATGATTTTATATTTTTTCCGATTGCAATTTTGGGTTCAACCGAATAAGAGTTTAAAATTTCTTTAACCTGCGTTGGTCTGTGTACATGATAAGATAGCGAAGAATGTCCGTGAAAACCTTCTGTCCCGAACAATTGTTCGTAATAAAAACCACCGTTTGGTTTTTCGAATTGGGTGTGTCGCTTTTGCGGAAAATCTCCGAGTTTATGATATAATGGCATAGCTTTTTCAATTAGATAATTTGAAAATTAGAATTGTGTGAACAGATAATCTGATCATTTTTATATGATCTAATTATCTCAATTCGATAGCTTACTCAGGATTTCTCTTGATGAGGAATTGAAGATACTCTAATAAACCTGTCCAATTTGTTTTCATTATAACAAATGTCGTAATTTTTTCGGAGTAAAAATAAAAATTATATTATTTATAACTAAAAAATGTTCTGATTTTTTTGATTTAATTTCTACTAAGCAAAAAAATAGCTTGATTTTGTTGAAGTATTCTCTGTTATACTACTAAAATAAGAAACCAATGCTAAACCATGTAAAACTTTTTGACATTTCTGGAGACCAAGATTGTTTTACTTCTATGGGGCCAATGATCGTTTCTAAACCGTAACCAACTGCATAACCCGTGTACTTTGGCATAGAAACCCAGTCTACGGTAGAGAAAATGTCATTTCCTAAATTGGCAAAATTCGCAGAGAAGTTAATGTGGTTTTTTCTTAGAATTTCGTAATCGAGTGTAATTCCAGTTTTGATATAGCTGTTTCCGGCAATACTTAAAAAATCATAACCATAAAAATAATTGAAGTTGTTGATTTTGCTGTAACCATATCCGCCTAAAATAAAATCGAAGAAAGGAACACTGCTGTTGCCGAAAGTAAAACCTGCATCGGCATCAATTTTAAAAGTAGCTTTTCTAAATAAAGTATTTACAAAAGAGACTTCGGCTTTTGCAATTGAAAAAGGCTTAAAAGTATTGGTATAATCTGAAGAAGCCATATACGTCTGCAGATCGGTAGAAAAATACAATCCAGAACTCGGGTAATATTTTTCGTCGAGAGAATCATATTTTAAATAAGCAAAAGCACTGAAGTAGTTGCTTTTATCAATAATGTTGTTTTCATTGGCAAGGGTTGGCGAGTTGATTTTTAGATATTTATATTCTAAACCGCCACCCATTAAAAATTTCTGTACAAATATGGTCTGAAAATAAGCCTGATTGTTAACGTCCATAAAATCGACATTTATAAGACCAACATTTGGAGTTTCATTTAAAACGCTACTTAAACTTGTCGTTACATTTCGATTAAACTGATTCAATCTCGAACGGAAACCAAAGCTGATATTAAAGCCATTTTCTACATAATAATTGAAATCGTATCTAAAATTATCGCCCAAAATTATGTCCAAAGAAGTAACATCATTTTTCAAAAATGTCTTTTTATGCGTAAGATTTAATAAAATACCACTTTTATAAAGTCCGTCGTAATGAAGTCCAAGTTTTAAATACGTTTGGGTTGGATTTTCTTTTAACACCAAATCAAGATCGTCTTTTCCATCATTTGGCTGGAGACAGTAAGAAATCGTGCTAAAGTTCTGTGTCGCATTTAAGTTATTTATTCCAGTCTGAAGACCATCGTAAGTTATAGTACTTCCGGGTTTAAAACGAAGTTTACCACGAATGTATTCTTTAGTGTAATTTTCTAATCTGTCTGTATTTATGTTTTTAATCTGAAGCGTATCTGTAGCAACTTTTAACTTTGGTTTTTTATAAAAGTTATTTTCATCGGTTAGAGATTTGATTTTTTCATATACCGCAAAAGCAGCTTCTTCTCCTTTTCTAATAATTTCCTCTCCTTTGTCAAATGAGATTACGCCATAATCACGAATATCGGGTTTGATATAAATATCGGTATCCTTGATTTTGCTTTTCATCTTATCGATAGACTGCAAATTGGTAATTTGAACCAGAATTCGGGTGGCATTTTTCAGGTTTTTTCTTTTCATTAAATCATCCTGAACGTCAACGCCAATAATAATATCTGCTCCAAGATTACGAACTTCTTTTATCGGATAATTATTGACAACGCCTCCATCAACCAATAAATTTCCGTCAATTTCTACAGGAGTAAATAGAGAAGGAAAAGCCGCACTGGCCATCATCGCTTGAACAAGATTTCCTTTGTTAAGTAAAACTTCTTCGCCTGTTTCAATATTGGTTCCGATACATAAAAACGGAGTTGGCAGTTTGTTAAAATCGCGAACATGTCGCACGTTTCTGGTCAAACTGCTTAATAAATTATAATTGTACATTCCTTTTGAAAGCGCTTCTGGAATGCCTACTCTGAAATTGCTGAAAGGTAACACAATAGCATATAATTCGTCATTTTTCTTGCCGTAAAAATTCTTAGAAGAACGCGGAATATAATCGTTTATTAATTCGTCGAAATTGGTTTTTTTAAAAATAGAATCGATTTGAGAAGCATTATAACCAGAAGCATAAAGTCCGCCGATTACAGATCCCATGCTGGTTCCGCCAATATAGTCAATTTTGATTCCTGCTTCTTCCAAAACTTTTAAAACACCAATGTGAGCAAAACCTTTGGCGCCACCTCCGCTTAAAACCAAACCAATTTTTGGTCTCTTAATGCTGTCTTTTTTAATTTCTTGAGAAAATAATTTTACTGGAAGAAATAATGAAAAATAGAAAATAAAAAGAATGGTGCACCAAATGTTTCCCGAAAAATAGGGAAAGAATGAAAACCTTTTTGAAATAGACATTTTTGTTTGGAGCATAAAAACTAACTAGTTGGTTTTGTAAAAGTCGACAATTTTTTTTGCTTTAGAGACACCGATCACTTCTGAAATCTCCTTTTCTGTTGCCAATTTTAATCTTTTAACACTTTTGAAATGTTGAATTAACGTTGTCATTGTTTTTTCGCCAATTCCAGGAATACTTTCTACAGAAGAATTAAGTGCCGATTTGCTTCGTTTGTCTCTATGAAAAGTGATTCCAAATCGGTGTGCTTCGTTTCTTAAATGCTGAATAACTTTTAATGTTTCCGATTTTTTATCTAAATAAAGCGGAATCGAATCTCCGGGATAAAAAAGCTCTTCGAGACGTTTTGCGATTCCGATAATGGCAACTTTTCCTCGTAATCCTAGATCGTCGATACTTTTTAATGCTGCCGAAAGCTGTCCTTTTCCACCGTCAATAATAATTAATTGCGGAAGCGGTTCATTTTCGTCCAATAATCTTTTGTAGCGGCGATATACAATTTCGGTCATCGAGGCAAAATCGTTTGGACCTTCAACGGTTTTTACATTAAAATGGCGGTAATCTTTTTTGCTTGGTTTTCCGTCCTTAAAAACCACACAAGCCGCAACAGGATTGGTTCCCTGAATGTTCGAGTTGTCAAAACATTCTATATGTCGAGGTTCAGAAGGAAGACGTAAATCTTTCTGCATCTGAGCCATAATTCTATTTACGTGACGATCTGGATCTACAATCTGCAATTGTTTCAACTGTTCGATTCGGTAGAATTTGGCATTTCGAATGGATAAATCTAAAATCTGTTTTTTATCTCCAAGTTGCGGAACCGTGATTTTGATGTTTTCTCCCAAATCCAATTCAAAAGGAACAATAATTTCTTTGGATAATAACTGAAAACGCTCACGAAGTTCTACAATCGCTAATTCTAATAATTCTTCATCGCTTTCATCCAACTTTTTCTTCATTTCTAAAGTATGCGAACGAATAATCGAACCGTGAGAAATTTGAAGAAAATTGACATAAGCCGCACTTTCGTCAGAAACAATCGAAAAGACATCAATATTGGTAATCTTCGGATTTATAATCGTTGAGCGAGATTGATAATTCTCTAAAACTTCAATCTTTTCCTTGATTTTCTGCGCTTCTTCAAACTGAAGATTTTGTGCATAAGTGTTCATCAATTTCTTGAAATCCTTTAAACTTTCTTTAAAATTCCCTTTCAAGATTTCGCGAATCGCATTCACTTGTCTTTGATATTCTTCCAAAGGTTCTAAACCTTCACACGGCCCTTTGCAATTCCCGATATGATATTCTAAACAAACTTTAAATTTTCCAGAATTAATATTGGATTCGCTCAAATCGTAAGTGCAAGTTCGAAGCGGATACAATTCTTTAATCAAATCCAAAATCGTGTATACCATTTTGAAATTGGTGTACGGACCAAAATATTCTGAG
The DNA here is from genome assembly GCF_003946915.1 of Flavobacterium ustbae. Classification (GTDB taxonomy): domain Bacteria; phylum Bacteroidota; class Bacteroidia; order Flavobacteriales; family Flavobacteriaceae; genus Flavobacterium; species Flavobacterium ustbae. The sequence goes on along the minus strand of NZ_RPOC01000001.1, from coordinate 237,068 downwards.
CCGTCTTTGACCATTCTTCTCGTTAAAAATATTCTAGAAAAAGGTTCTTTTTTAATGCAAATCCACGGATAACTTTTATCATCGCGCAATAAAACATTATATCTCGGCTGCAATGTTTTAATTAAATTGTTTTCTAATAAGAGCGCATCGGTTTCTGTTGGAACTACGATGTGTTTTATTGTCACGATTTTTTTTACCAAAACATTCGTTTTCGCAGTATCGTGAATTTTATTGAAATAGGATGAAACCCTTTTTTTTAAATTTTTGGCTTTGCCGACATACAAGATTTTCCCATCTTTATCATAATATTGATAAACGCCAGGATTGTCAGGCAAAGTTAAAATTTGAAGATCTAAGGCAGGTTTTTGCATTCTATTTTGTTTCTGAAGATTGTTGGAGAAGCTTTTCAAAAACCGTTCCGATTTCCAAAAGAAGCTTAACATTGAATTAGTTTCAAATTTACAAAATCAAAAGAATAATTTCTATATTTAGATTTTATAATTCTACATGAAAAATAGTACTCCATTGGTTATTTTTGGCGAATCGATTTTGCCGGGAGAACACAGAACCATAAACGTCGAAATTGCCCGATTGCATACCACAACCAAGTTGAATATTCCTGTAATTGTGCGCCGTTCCAAGCATGAGGGGCCGACCATTTTATTTTCTGCAGGAATTCATGGTGACGAAATTAATGGTGTCGAAGTTGTTCGTCAGATCATAAGTAAAAAAATAAACAGACCTGCTCGCGGTACAATTATCTGCATTCCGGTTATTAATATGTACGGCTTTGTGAATAAATCTCGCGAGTTTCCAGACGGACGCGATTTAAATCGTGTTTTTCCAGGAAGTAAAAAAGGTTCTCTTGCCAGCCGATTTGCCTATCATATTGTCGAAGAAATCTTGCCGATTTTAGATTATGCTGTCGATTTTCATGCAGGCGGAGCAAGCCGTTTTAATGCTCCTCAAATCAGAATCACAGAAAATAATCCTGAATTGAAAGTTCTGGCCGATATTTTTAATGCGCCTTTTACGCTTTATTCTAAAAATATAAATGGCTCTTTTAGAAAAACTTCTGAAACTGCTAATGTAAAAATGCTTCTTTTTGAAGGCGGAAAATCGTTAGATATCAATAATGAAATTGCCAATCAAGGAGTTTTAGGCACCAAACGTTTGCTTCATTACTTGGAGATGCTCGATTCTAAACAAATTATGGAACCAGCATTGACACCAACTATTTATATTAAACAATCGGTTTGGTTGCGAGCAAAATGTTCGGGTTTGCTGCATGATTTTAATCTGGTTGGAAAATTTGTAACCAAAGGAACTATCTTAGCCATAATTACAGATCCGTTCGGAAAGTTTGAACAAAAAGTAAAAGCGCCTCATGATGGGTATGTAATTAATGCCAATCATTCGCCAATTGTTTACGAAGGCGATGCTATTTATCATTTATCTAAAACACCCGATAATGCCGACGAGTAAAAAAGAACTTCGAATTGAATATAAAAATTTACGTAAAGCGCTTTCTTTTGATGATATAGAAGAGAAGAGTCTGGCAATTGCGAATCAATTAATTCAAATGCCCATTTGGGATAAAATCTATTATCATGTTTTTCTGCCGATTGAAGAACAAAAAGAAATAAACACCGAATATATTCTGCATCTCCTTTCTGGAAAAGACAAAGAAATCCTGATCTCAAAAAGTGATTTTGACACCAGAAAAATGACTCATTTTCTTTTAACCGATAATACGAAAATCAAAAAAAACGAATATAATATTCCTGAACCTGTTGACGGAATCGAAGTTCCTTCATCTAAAGTGGAAGTGGTTTTCGTGCCACTTCTAGCTTTTGATATTTTCGGAAACCGTATTGGTTACGGAAAAGGTTTCTACGATAAATTCTTAGCGGAATGCAAACCCGAAACGATCAAAATCGGGGTTTCTTTTTTTGAATCGGTTAGCCAAATTGATGATGTTTTTGAATCGGATATCAAACTGGATTTCTGTGTAACGCCAGAGAAAATTTACGATTTCCGATAATTCTTTTCCGCCACAAATTACTTTTTTTCGCCACGAATTCACGAATTTATTTTGAAAGAATTAAATAAAAAATTCGTGCGAATTGGTGTAATTCGTGGCAAAAAATCAACACAAGATTTACGACAAAAAAAATTAAAATAATTCGTGAATTCGTGGCGAAAAAAAACTTTGCTCAAAAATATTCTAAACCTTATACCTTGTAAAATCTAGGTTTCTCAATTTTTCTTTCCTGTAAGAAAAACGTTTGTAATTTTTTGGCACGATTTTTAGCCTTCGAAAATTGCAAATAATCGCCTCTAGTAAATCCGGAATGCTAGTCCTTATTTGAAGTCAATAACCCATTTATTAATTTTTAAAAATTTACTTTATGAGAAATCTTAATTTCTTTATGATGGCATTCCTCGTACTTACTATTTACGGTTGTAAAAAAGGTTACGCGCCAGATCAAGCTAGCGAAACAATGGATATGACAGTTGTTGCAACTGATGAAATTCCAGAAGAAAATTATATGGAAGATCCAAACACAGAAAGCTACGCCACTTTAGAAGAAAATCCATTCGAGTCTCCGTTAAAAGAACCTCTTTCTACGTTTTCTATCGATGTTGATAATGCATCTTACACTAATATTCGCAGATTTATAAACGAAGGGCAGAAAGTTCCAAAAGACGCTGTTCGAGTAGAAGAAATGATTAATTTTTTTAAATACAAATATCCACAGCCAGATGGCGAGCATCCGTTTTCTATAAATACCGAATACAGCGATTGTCCGTGGAATAAAAACAGTCGATTACTGAAAATTGGTTTGCAGGGAAAAAACGTTCCAATGGCAAATTTGCCGGCATCTAATCTGGTTTTTCTAGTTGACGTTTCGGGCTCGATGGATGAACAGAATAAATTGCCTTTGCTAAAAGAATCAATGAAAGTTCTGGTAAAAGAACTTCGCCCAATTGATAAAGTTTCGATTGTCGTTTATGCCGGTTCTGCCGGAGTGGTTTTAGAACCAACTTCTGGTGATAGCAAAGACGAAATTATAGATGCGTTTGACGATTTGCATGCAGGCGGAAGTACGGCAGGAGGAGAAGGAATAGAATTAGCCTATAAACTGGCACAGCAGAATTTTATTAAGGAAGGAAACAATAGAGTCGTGATTGCAACTGATGGCGATTTTAATGTAGGCGCTTCGTCTGATGATGATATCTTGAAATTGATTGAACAAAAAAGAGAATCTGGCGTTTTTTTAACCGTTTTAGGATTCGGAATGGGGAACTATAAAGACAGCAAAATGGAAATTCTTGCCGATAAAGGAAATGGAAATTATGCTTATATCGATAACATTCAAGAAGCGAATCGTTTTCTAGGAAAAGAATTTAAAGGGTCAATGTTTGCTATCGCAAAAGATGTAAAAATCCAAATCGAGTTCAATCCAAATCATGTTCAAGCGTATCGATTGATTGGTTATGAAAACAGAAAATTAAATGCAGAAGATTTTAAAAATGATAAAATTGATGCTGGCGAATTAGGCAGTGGACACTCGGTTACGGCGCTTTACGAGATTGTTCCGAATGGTGTAGATAGTGATTATGTTCCATCGGATCTAAAATATACTAAAACGCAGAAATCGACTGAAAATCATAGTGATGAGTTGGCAACGGTGAAGTTTAGATATAAAAAACCTGATGGCAACAAAAGTATTGAAATTGTAAATGTTATCGCAGACAAGAAAACAGACTTAGAAAACAGTTCTCAAGATTTTAAATTCACAACGGCGGTTTCTTGGTTCGGATTAAAATTGCGCGAATCAAAATATATTGCAAACAGTTCAAGTTCGGATATCAAAAAATTAGCAAAATCTGGTTTATCAAACGATGATGATGGGTATAGATCTGAATTTGTGAGATTGGTTGATGCGGTAAATTAATATTAAATTCCAAGTTTAAAAAATCCAAATTCCAATTATTTTGGAGTTTGGATTTTTCTTTTTGAAAAAGGTTTTTAGATATGAATCCTTCGGATTCTAAAAAAAACAAACCCCAAACTCCAACTATTTTGGAATTTGGGATTTCTATATTTGAAATATAAAAACTTTTATTTTACTTCTTTAATTGTCGAAGAATCTATCCAACCTTGCGTTCCGTCTGTCAATTCGATTTTTTTCCAGCCTGCAATACTTTCCAGTACATAGACTTTTGCTCCTTCGTGTAATAAAATAATTCCATTTGAAGATTTTTCAGGTTTATGTCTAACTTGGCTTAATTCAGAAAAAACAATGGCAACACGATCATTGTCAAAATGGCTTTTTTCAGACATTCCAGCTGAAATGCTTAAAGCAAAAGCAATTAAAATAACAAACATTCCGACAAAATAAACCCTTTTAACTATTGTAGCGTTTGAGAAATAATAACCAATAAAACTCAATAAAAACACAAAACCTAGCCCAACAGAAATTTTTGCCCAAGTATTATAATCAAAAATAGAAGTAAAGTTTTGGATCATTTTTGCAAAACCCACTTTCGGAACTTCTTTGATTTCGTCAATAGTTAGTTTTTTAGCAAATTTTAAATTGTTTAAAGTCTCTGGATCGTTTGGTTTAAGAACCAAAGCTTTTTCGTAATTATAAATCGAAGGCGCAACTTGATTTAATTTATAATAACAGTTTCCGAGATTAAAATACAATTCTGCAGAATGTAATTTATCTTCTTTTATGATGTTCTCATAAACTTGCGCCGCTTCTTTGTATTGTCCTTTTTGGTACAATGCATTAGCCGATTCAAAGCGACCTTGCGCAAAGAAAACCTGCGAGATTAATAAAAAGAGATATAGTATGTTTTTCATTTTTTTATAATAAGATTTTCAACTTTGCGAACTTAAATTCGACTCAATCTAAATCAATTTTCTATTGCTCCCGATAGCTATCGGGATTGCTATAAAAATTAAACAATCTGTTTTTCTAATTCAGAAATAATCATAACCGCTTTATCATAATCTTGCTGAATTGAAGCGCTCGATGCTGGTGCATAACGTGCAAATTCACAGTTTTCAGTCAGCGCAATAAAATTCTGAACCGTTTCTGGATTTGCATTTCTAGATAGTAGCAATTCTCGAATATTATCTTTGCTCATCTCTGAAGTTTCAATGTGCAGTTTTGCTTTCAAGAAATTATGCATTGCTTTTTCAAGTGCGATATAGAAAGGCTCTTTGTTGTTAAGATGTTTCTTCGCTTGCGATAAATATTTCTTCGCCAGCTTATTGTTCATTCTAATTCTATTTCCAGTAACATCATTATCCATAGCTTCTTTTTTCTTTCTAGCTAAAATGATAATCGGAATAATGATAAACGGCGCAAACAGCAATCCTAAATAAAGTTTAGAATCATAAAAATCATTTTTAGCAACAGGAATTAATGCTGTTTTAGATTTAATGTTTTTGAATTGATCTGCTTTCTCTGCAATGTTTTTAGAAGCAGATGCATTTGTATTTGCCTCTGCAGGAGTTGGTCCGTCCAGAACATCAATCATAATTTCTTTTGAAGTGATGGTTTTGTAAGTACCAGTATTCAAATCGAAATAAGAGAATTGCATTGGTTTTATCGCATATTTTCCTCTGTATTGTGGCACGATGGTATATTTGTCTGTAATTCTTCCAGACATACCGTTTAGTGAAGTCGTTACTTGCTCATCGTGAACAGGATCGTACATTTCTAAGGCATTCGGAACAACTGGTTTTGGAAGCGTAAATAACTTCATGTTTCCAGTTCCTTGTGCGCTTACTATTAAATCTAGTCCTTCACCATTTTTAAGTGTTGTTTTTGATGGAGTGACAGTAAAATTCAATTTTCCAACAGCTCCAGTAAATCCTTCTGGTTTATTGCTTTCAGGAAGCGGCCTAACATTAATTGTTTTGGCTCCGGCAGTAACTATTTTATTGTCTTCAGCAATAATCATTTGACCAAACATATCACGACGATTAGTTGGTAATTGTACCTCAATATCTAATGAAAGAGGTTCGATAGTAAGTTTTCCTGATTTCTGCGGATATAAAATTGCTTTTTTCAAGATTACATAATAACATCGCTCGCCTTGGAAACTTCCTTCTTCCATTGACAATTGCTTGATTTCTATGTTCTGATTCCAGAAATCATTATACTTAGGTTTTGCCAATTCTTTAAAACGTGTAACTCCAATATTATTGAAATACAATTTGTAAACAACTGTAATTGGTTCGTTTAGGTATGGGTTTGTTTTTGAGATTTCGGCCACAAGAGTCAACAACTCATTTCCAGAACCAGGAGGTCTGTCGTTAGGATCTCTTTCTTGAGCAACGGCATTGGTAACCGTAACTTTTATTGGAGAAGTTTTATAAACTTGACCATTGTATTCTATAGCAGCTTGTTTGATAGTGAGCGTTCCTTTTCTTTGTGGCTGAAGAATATAAGAATATATTTTTTGAAAAGAACTGCGTCCGTTTACCCACGATTGGCTGATTTGCTGGCTTGGCCCCGCAACCATACTGAATCCTTCAAAAGGAGGTTGCTCAAAATTGTCGCCGTCGACATTCATAATGAAATCGATGCGAAGTCTTTCGTTAACTCCAAGTGTGTTTTTGCTGACTCTGGCTTCAAATTGTACTTGAGCCAAAAGTCCTTGAAAAGTGAGTAGAAATAGAATTAAATATCTTTTCATTACTTGTTTTAATCGTTGTTTTTTAATGTTTAATCGTTTAAACGTCATTTTGTTTAATCGTATTGTTTGGGTCAAATAAACAAATTAACGGTTAAACGATTAACCAAATTTTACCAGTCTTTTTCTGTTTTCTTAGGATTTCCTTTTACTTTTTGAGCGTTTACTTTGTCCTGAATTTTCTTTTCTTCATTATTTACTGCATCCAACAAATTCTGAACACGCTCTTTTGATATTCCGCCAGGTTGTGGTTTTGGCTCTCCCTTATTATCAGACTTGTCGTCTTTTTTAGGATCGTTTTGACCATCTTTTTTGTCTTTGTCCTGGTCGCCTTTATCGTCTTTTTTATCCTTGTCCTTATCTTTATTTTTGTCTTTGTCCTTGTCTTTGTTTTTATCCTTATCCTTGTCTTTGTCCTTATTTTTGTCTTTCTGATCGTTTTTAGGAGGATTCTCTTTTAGTTTTTGTTTGGCATAAGCATAGTTGTAACGCGTTTCATCATCGGTTGGATCGTTTCGCAGTGCTTGTTTGTAAGCTTCAACCGCCTGCGTATAATCTTTTTCTTTCATGAAAACGTTTCCAAGATTATGATACGCTTTATGTTTTTCAGGCCTTGTTTTGGCGTTTTTTATCGCTTTCGCGTAAGCAAATTTAGCTTCCGAAATCTGGTTTTGTCTATAAATGGTATTTCCTAAATTATAAGGCGCCGCTGAACGTTTAGGAAATTTAGATTCCGAAATTCTATAGTTTGCCTCAGCATCAACAAATTTATTCTGTTTATATTCTTCGTTGGCTGCAGGCAATGTTTTGTCTTTCTCTTGAGCAGAAACCGCAAAAGAAACCGTTAGTAAAATATAAAGAAGTAAATTTTTCATTCTAATTTTTATGTTTTTTGTTCGAAATTTCAGCACGAACATTTATTTCTTTTCATTAAATAAATCCAACTCTTTGATCCAGCTTGTTTTTCTTTCTAATAAGAAAATGTCTAGGAAAAGCAATAAAAATGCGAATCCGATAAACCATTGAAACTGCGATTGAAATTCGGCCATTTGAGTAGCTTCAAATTCTGTTTTCTGAATATTATTCAGTGCATTTTTTACGTAGTCCAAAACTTCTTTAGTGCTTCCGCCATAAACGTATCCGCCTTTTGTGGCTTTAGCAATAGTTTTTAAGCCTTCCTGATTTAGTTTTGTCGTTACCGTTTCACCATTTTGATCTTTTTGATAACCCCTTAAAACACCATTTTCTTTTAAAGGAATTGTTGCTCCTCTTTCTGTTCCAACTCCGATAGTAATAATTTTCATTCCTATTTTGTTGGCTTCTTCCGCAGCGGTAGAAGCTCCTTCAGAATGATCTTCTCCGTCAGAAATTAAAATCAGTAATTTGCTTGTTTTGCTTTTTTCATCAAAATAAGTTGTCGATAGTCTAATTGCTTCATCAAGAGAAGTTCCTTGAGACGAAACCATATCGGGATTCATGCCTTGCAAGTACATTTTTGCAACACCATAATCTGATGTTATTGGCAAAACAGGAAAAGCACTTCCCGCATAAGCTACGATTCCGATTCGGTCGCTTCCTAATTGATTGATGATCTGCGAAACCAGCTGCTTGCTCTTTGCCAAACGGCTTGGTGCAACGTCTTCGGCAAGCATACTTTTAGAAACATCTACTGCAAAAACAATATCGATTCCTTCTCTTTTTACGGTTTCCATTTTTGTTCCAATCTTCGGATTTACTAATCCGATAATTAAACAAGTTAACGCTAGAAGAATCACTACAATTTTTAAAACAGGTTTAAAAACTGATTTTTCAGGACTCAATCTTTTTACCATTTCAAGATCACCAAATTCGCGCTGCGTTCTTCTTTTCCAATACATATTGAAAAGGAAAATACAGACCACAATTGGGATCAGTAATAAGAGATATAAATATTTTTTTTCGTCTAATTCCATAAATGTTTTAAATTCCAATTTTTAAATTCCAAATTCCAATTTTTGTAATTTGGAATTTTAGGATTTGGGATTTTTTAATTTTGAAAAATTAAATAAAGCTTCTGTAAACCGTATTTCTTAATCCAACTTCAAGTAATAATAAAAAGACAGCAACAGCAACAAAGATTCTGTATTTTTCATCGTAATCATAGAATTTCAATTCCTGAATTTCTGTTGTTTCCAGCTTGTTAATAGCGTTGTATATTTCGGCTAATCTATCATTGCTTGTTGCTCTAAAATAGGTTCCGTCGGTTTTACGTGCAATACTTTTCATTAATCGTTCATCGATTTCCACTTTTTGCATTTTAAATAAAAATCCTCCGTTTGGTGCGTAGGCGTATGGAGATGAAGCCATACCGTTTGTTCCTAAACCAATTGTATAGACTTTTATTCCGTATTGTTTGGCAATATCTGCAGCAGTCTCTGGTTCGATAAATCCGGCGTTATTTACACCATCGGTCAAAAGAATAATAACGCGGCTTTTTGCTTTACTATCTTTTAGACGGTTTACAGCAGTTGCCAATCCCATTCCAATCCCAGTTCCATCTTGAAGTACAGTATCGTATTTAATTCCTTTGATAGCTTCAAGAATTATAGCTTTATCGCTTGTAACTGGAGTTTTTGTATAAGCTTCAGAAGCATATAATACCAATCCGATTCGGTCGTTTGGTCTTTCTCCAACGAAATCGGCGGCAACTCTCTTTAAAGCTTCCATACGATTTGGTTTCAAATCTTTTGCCAACATAGATCCAGAAACGTCAATTGCCATTACAATATCAATTCCTTTTGTTGTTTTGGTCTGATTGCTTATGTCTACTGTTCTTGGTCGTGCCAAAGCGATAATTAATGAACTTAAAGCTAGTATCCTAAAAATATATAAGCATGGTTTTGCTTTTGTCCAAAAAGATTCGCTGTTTTTGAAACCCGCTGTCGAACTCATTTTTAAGGTAGCCGACTGCTGGTTTCTTTTCCAGAAAAACCATATAACGGCAATTGGAATTAAAAGAAACAACCAAAAGAATTCTGGATTTAAAAAATTAATCTTACTCATTAGTTGTTCGCTCTTTGAAGTTCAACAGAATTTAATATTCGGGTCGTGATTTCGTTTGCATACGTATCTCCTTCTTCATGTAAAATCATAATTTGCTGTAAACCTTGATCTTGTTTAAATAGAAGCAATTCATAATATGCTTTTGTACTTGTCTTAGTTGCAGGATTCAAAACAGACATTGTTCCGTAACCTTTTATTCCCTGAATACCTTCGTTTGTTTGAAAATCTTCCTGTTTTACAATAATATTTTGTCCGCCCTGAGCTTCAATAATTTTTAAAGTACCTTCAAGGGTTTTGCTTAAATCTATATCGGTTGGCTGTTTGAATTTGGATGTAGAAACCGTTACATAAAAATTATCAATCATGCTTCCGTATGCAAAAAGCTGCATTTCTTTAATAAGCGCCATAGCTTCTTTTGGAAGTGCCTTCTCTGTATCCATTCTTTTTAAAACTTTTGGAGTTTCAATAAGAATAGCAGGATTTCCGTAAGCACTTTTTACCCATTCTCCTTCCAGTAATTCTTTAGAAGGATGGCCAATTAAATTGTCTTTTACATAGTTAAAACCTTTTGTTACAACAAAATAGGTTGTTGTAATAAATAGTAAAAGAATTACTGTCGCAACTGAGTAACCAATTCGTGCATTTCGTTTTTTACGTAATTGAATTTGAATTTGTTTCTGACGTTGTGCTTCATTTAATAATTGATCTTCAATGTCCTCAGGAGCTTCAGTCGGAATAGCATTGTCAAGCGTTAAAATTACTTTCTGAATTTTATTTCTATCATCAGTAATTTCAAAATCAAGCGGTTTAGATTTCGCAAATTTTACTAAATCGGCCTGACGTAAAACACGCTCTAGATTTTCAACCGTTTCTGGAGTAAGCGTCATTTTCTTTTTAGTCGATGCTTCTCTTATGGCAGTAATTAACTCAGAAGTTGTACTCTCCATTGCTGGAATATGAATGGCTTCTTCGATATAATTTCTCGCAATATCTGTCAGTTCACTATAATATTCTTTGATTTCGCCTTTTTGAACCAATTCTTTTTGCTCTAGATTGTTTAATAAACTAGTCGCTTTTTCGATTGGAGTTTTATAAACCTCTTCTTCGATTTTTTTCTTTTGATGTTTTTTGATGTACCAATAAACAAAGCCGCCAATTGCTATAATAAGTAATGCAATTAAAACATAAATCCACCAGTTGCTCATTCCTTCGTCAACGGTGGTGATGTCTTTAATATCGTACATTTTTTGCTGCAGCGTGTCTACTTTTACATTTGCAACTTCAACTTTAATGGAATCTGTTAAAAATGGTTTTTTGTCGATTAAAATTTTGATGCTTGGAATCGTATAACGACCAGAATCAAATTGTGTTAAACCATATTTTTTGATTAACTCATATGTTCCATCTTTCTTAACGGTATCAATAGGATAGGATTGAATTACTTCTAAAGCGCCGATATTTTTCAGCTTCGGAAATTCAACTTTCTGCGTTGTAGTCACAGTAGTTTTCAGCGTCAGCTTAAACTCTGCGCCAATCTTATTTTTTGTGGTATCGATACTCGTTTCTACAGGTTTCTGCTGTGCAAAAATCAAGGTAGAAAAGAGAAATAAAAATATATAAAGTTTAAATTTCATTTGATTAATGATTGTTGATTTTAGATTAACGATTTCTGATTTGTTAATCAAAACTGCCAAATTTTTATCTCGATTTGAAATAGCCTAATAATTTCGTTACGTAATTTTCGTCAACCCTTGTATTGACGATTCCTGCACCCGATTTGCGAAAAGTATCTTTAAAGTAATTCAGTTTTTCCTGATAATGTTTTTCGTAATTCATTCGAACAGTTTTGGAACTTGTATCAACCAGCTGTATGTTGCCTGTTTCGGCATCAAGCATGTGCACCATTCCTAAATTTGGAATTTTTTCTTCGCGCATATCATATACACGAACACCCGTAATATCATGTTTTTTAGAAGCAATTTTCAAAGTATGCTCGTAAGCATCAGACATAAAATCGGAGATCATGAAAATGATGGCTTTCTTTTTTTGGGTTCCAGACAAAAACTTTAAAGCTTGTGCAATATCGGTTTTGTGGCTTTTTGGTTCAAATTCGATCAATTCGCGAATAATGCGAAGTACGTGCGAACGTCCTTTTTTAGGCGGAATATATAATTCTATAGTATCAGAAAATAATATCAAACCAATTTTGTCATTATTTTGCGTAGCCGAAAAAGCCATCGTTGCCGCAATTTCGGTTACGATGTCTTTTTTGAATTGATTTTTAGAACCAAAGGATTCCGAACCCGAAATATCGACCATTAAAACCATGGTCAATTCACGTTCTTCTTCAAATACTTTAACGTGAGCTTCATTATAGCGTGCGGTCACATTCCAATCGATGTTACGAATATCATCTCCGTATTGGTATTGACGCACCTCGCTAAACGTCATTCCTCGTCCTTTAAATGAAGAGTGGTATTCTCCAGAAAAGATATGATTACTCAGTCTTTTCGTTTTGATTTCTATTTTCCGTACTTTTTTTAAAAGTTCTTTTGTATCCATTTCTTTTAGTGTTCAGTGATCAGATAGAAAGTGGTCAGTTTGCTCAAATTCTAAAAGTCATTCTGTCTTTATAAGTGTTCAGTTAAAGTTTCAGTTTGTAAACTGAATAATAATCCCGATGGCTATCGGGACTGAACACTGAGCACTTTTTTTAAGGTACCTCAATCTCGTTAACGATTTTGTTGATAATGTCTACAGAAGTAATGTTTTCTGCTTCTGCTTCGTAAGTGATTCCAACTCTGTGACGCAACACATCGTGAACAACCGCACGAACGTCTTCTGGAATTACATAACCACGACGTTTGATAAAAGCATAACATTTTGCAGCATTAGCCAAGTTGATACTTCCACGAGGAGAAGCTCCAAAACTGATAAGCGGTTTTAAATCGGCTAATTTGTATTTTTCTGGGTAACGTGTTGCGAAAATAATATCTAAGATGTATTTCTCAATTTTTTCGTCCATATAAACTTCACGAACCGCTTCTTGCGCACGTAAAATCTGGTCTACAGAAACTACTGGATTTACTTTTTCGTAAGATCCTTTTAAGTTTTGACGAATTACAAAACGCTCTTCATCAATTTTTGGGTAATCAATAACAGCTTTCAGCATAAAACGGTCAACCTGCGCTTCAGGAAGTGCATAAGTTCCTTCTTGCTCAACTGGGTTTTGCGTTGCTAATACTAAAAACGGACGATCTAATTTGAATGTAGAATCACCAATAGTAACTTGTTTCTCCTGCATTGCCTCTAATAGCGCTGACTGCACTTTTGCAGGCGCACGGTTAATCTCATCGGCAAGTACGAAATTGGCGAAAATCGGTCCTTTTTTAATAGAAAACTCGTTTGCTTTAATGTTGTAAATCATGGTTCCGATAACATCGGCAGGTAATAAATCTGGAGTAAACTGGATACGGCTGAAAGATCCTTGAACCGCTTGCGAAAGCGTATTGATGGCTAAAGTTTTTGCCAAACCAGGAACTCCTTCCAATAAAATATGCCCTTGTCCCAATAATCCGATTAATAGACGCTCGACCATATGTTTCTGACCCACAATAACTTTGTTCATTTCCATTGTAAGAAGGTCTATAAAAGCACTTTCTCTTTCAATTTTTTCATTTATCGCTCTAATGTCTAAAGTCGTTGTATTTTCTTCCATATAAATATTTTTAAAACCTTGATTTTTACGCCTAATTTTTGAGAGTGCAAATTGAATATTTTTTGATAAGTAAGATGTTAAAGAATGGTTAAAACTTCGACCAATGACCTAATTTTAAGGACTAATTGTGAATCTATTTTTATATTTTTAAGAACTTTGATGAATATGTTTTTATAAAGCATATTTATTACCAAAAATAACGCATAACTATTATGAGCAAAACAGTCTTATCGCCTATAATTTCGGGCACTATGAATTGGGGAGTTTGGGATAAAAACCTTACAACCAAAGAAATGGAAAACATGATACAGGTAAGTATCGAAAACAAAATTACGACTTTTGATCACGCCGATATTTACGGCGATTATACCACCGAAGCCGATTTTGGAAAAGCGTTTCACTCAAGTAAAATTGATCGTGAAAAATTACAATTAATTACCAAGTGCGGTATTCAGTTGATTGCTGATAAGCGCCCTGAAAACAAAGTTAAACATTATGATTATTCTAAAGACTATATTATTAAGTCTGTAGAAAAATCTTTGAAAAACTTGAAAACAGACTACGTAGATGTTTTTCTTTTACATAGGCCAAGTCCGTTAATGCAAGCTGATGAAATTGCAGAAGCAGTGGAGAAATTAAAAGGCGAAGGAAAAATTATTGATTTTGGTCTTTCAAATTTTACTAGTTCTCAAACAGATTTAATTCGTAGTAAAACAGAAGTTAGCTATAATCAAGTACAGTTTTCTGCAACGCATTACGAACCTATGTTGGACGGAAGCTTGGATTATATGCAGACACACGGAATTCGTCCGTTATCATGGAATCCGCTTGGGACTGTTTTTAGAGAAGATACTAAGAAAACACGCCGTTTGAAAAAACTGTTTTCTGAATTAGTAGAAAAATATCATTTGGGTTCTGATACTCTATTATTGGCTTGGATTTTAAAACACCCAGCAAAAATAATTCCGATTGCAGGAACAGTAAACATTGCTAGAATTCAATCTTTAATGAAAGCTGTAGAATTGGATATGGATACCCAAGATTGGTTTGCCATCTGGACAGAAAGTATGGGCGACGATGTGCCTTAATTTTTTAAGTGTTCAGTGATCAGTTTTTCAGTGGTCAGTTTAAACTAGATTCTTATCTTTCGCTTTAAGCGAAAAAAATATTTGCCACTCCCGATAGCTATCGGGATAAAAGAATTAGCACAGATTATAAAATCATTTTTAATCCTTTATCCCGATAGCTATCGGGAGTGGCAAAAAATATAAAACACATAGAAACATAGATTTTTTTGAGTTTCTTAAAGGAGGCTTTAGCGTTTCATTTACACATACATATGTGAATTAATGCAAAATAAAATGCCTTTGCACACAAAGAAAACTATGTCTCTATGTGTTAAAAAAAATAATTCAAAAATGAAGAAAACAGCTTTAATTACTGGAGCAACGAGCGGAATCGGGAAAGCAACCGCGCAGATTCTAGCCAAAAATAATTTTAAAATAGTGCTTTGCGGAAGACGTAAAGACCGTTTAGAAGAACTCGAAAAAGAACTTTCAGCTTTTACCGAAGTTCATTCTTTACAATTTGATGTTCGTGACAAAAAAGATGTTTTAGAAAAAATAAGTACTTTACCAACAGATTTTTCCGTTATAGATGTATTGATTAATAATGCAGGAAATGCCCATGGTTTAGATCCGATCCAGAATGGAGATTTGGACGACTGGGATGCCATGATCGATATTAATGTGAAAGGACTTTTGTATGTGTCAAAAGCGATAATTCCGCAGATGGTTGAGAGACAATCTGGACATATTATTAATATCGGTTCAACGGCAGCAAAAGAAGTATATCCAAATGGAAACGTGTATTGCGGTTCGAAACATGCTGTTGATGCGATTACGGCAGGAATGCGAATTGATTTGAATCCGTACGGAATTAGAGTCGGAGGAATTCATCCCGGAATGGTAGCAACAGAATTCAGCGAAGTACGTTTTAAAGGAGACGCCGATCGCGCAGCAAATGTTTATAAAGGATTTGATCCGTTAGTAGCAGAAGATATTGCCGATATCATTCATTTTGTGGTTTCAAGACCATATCATGTAAATATTGCCGATTTGGTTGTAATGAGTACCGCGCAGGCTTCTTCGACGATTGTCAAGAAGAATGTCTAGTTGATGTTTCACGCAAAGGCGCAAAGTTTTTTAAACACATAGAAACATAGATTTTCTTTGTGTTGAAAGGCATTTCATTTAGCATGAATTCATCCCGATGCTTCGGGACTATGTTTGTTGTGATAAGTGAAACGCCTTTTTATAGATTTCAACAATCTATGATTCTATGTGTTTTAAAAAATAAAATTTGTGGAATTAGTGTACTTAGTGGCAAACAAAAAAAAAGAGAATGATCAATAAACGCCTTTTAATTAAAAATCTACTCGCTCATAATGACGAAAGCAGTTTTTATGATAAAAAAAGGCAGTTGAATCTTCATTCGAGAGAAGGAAAAGGCAAATTCTTAAAACACATTTGCGCTTTATCCAATTCCAACCCAAATAATAATTCTTATATCGTTGTTGGAGTAGAAGATCAGGATAACGAAATTGTCGGCGATGACTTTTTTGACGACAGCCGAATTCAGAATCTGGTCAATGCTTTTCTAGAAAATCCACCGAAAATTCAATACGAAAATGTTCCTTTTCCTAATCTTCCAAAAGACAAAGTAATCGGTTTGGTTACTATCAAGCCTAAAAACAAGATCTCTTATTTTAAAAAAGGAATTCATACGATTCTTGCCAATAGCGTTTTTGTGAGGCGCGGCAGTAATTCAATTCCGTTAGAAGAACACGAGGAAGTTGAGAAAAATTACCAAAATACCGAAACGGTAATCGGAATTGAAAATAGTTCCAGAAACAGTATTCAGTATACTCTTGATGGCGTGATCGATTTTATGAATTTCAGACATAAAGATATGTCTCCGAAATATCGTGTTTTTAAAGAATTATTTGTGATTTGCTGGGCGGGTGTCCCCAAAACAATGAGAGATAAAACCTTCTTGTCTCGAGTAGATATCGAATTGATTAATGAACAAATCAAGCTATTTTATTCGGCGCAAGATGTTGTTACGATCGAATTTAATGATGATACTTTTACTATTACAGAATATGTTCCTTTAGGATTAAATGATAAAACAAGTTATTATCCGTTAGAAGAACAAACGATTCACTTTTTTGATAATGGATATTATAAGATTGATCGGCAGATGCTTTTTCAACCGCCAGAATTTAACCGAAAAATGCTGTACCATATTTATAACTCCAATATGGCTCTGCTGGCAAAACTTCAAAAAGAAATTGCATTGTCTGATCGTGAAATGAAAGATCTAGAAAATCTTCCTTCTACTTTTATGATTTGTTATTTGAATGGTTTTGAAGATGCAAGACAGAAATTAATAGATGCCAAATTATTTTTAAAGCCATATAAAAATATTTATTCTTCTTTTAAAGAGGCTTTGCGAATATTGCGTAAAATGAAATATGATGTGCAGTAAGGCAAAGTCTCAAAGATTCAAAGAAACAAAGTTACAGAGGTTTTCTGTAGAGACACACTGTAGTTTGTCTTAGCTGTAGTTTTCTATAAAAACGTTTTCAATTTTTTTAAGGTTGTCATTTTCTTCAAAATGTAAATGACGCATTTCGTTTACATAGAACTTTTCTATAAAAATTTTTATGATATACATGACTTCAGCTCTATTGTCACTATTAATTAGAAGCTCTTTTACTAAATAGTTGCTTAGTTTTAGTTTCTGATTTTTATATTGATCGAGCATTAATGTAGAATCAGAATCTTTGTGTATAAGAATCATTTTATCAACCTTATCTATTTCTTCAATTAGATCTAAAATGTGATATAATTTATTGTCTTTCATTTGATAAGAATTAAAAATTTATTTCTAAAAAGCCCTTTGATAACTTATTTCCTCTTATTCTTCTTGTTTTTGTAAATCGATCAAGCCAATAAGCTTTATCACTCAAAAATCTAATATTATGTTTATGGCCTTGGGGATAAACTTCAATTATATAGGCGTCGACACCATAAAGAATTTCTGAGTTCGGGTATTTAAAATCATCTAACTTTGATCCTAATTTATCTACCAATTCATAGTCTAAAATGTAATGAAATCTATATCGCCTGGATTATTTTTTTTAGTTACAAAAGAACCATTTATCCATTGATGTAATTCTTGTAAGTTACATACTTTTTTAAAATCTTCATTATATTTAATATATGCATTGAAAATTTCCACTCTTTTTTCAGAAGATGTTTTTATTACAAATTCATTTTTAAACTCTTCAAAGGTGGAACTAATCTTGTTATCTGGTACAAGTAAACCTGAATTATTGAAAGTTAACATAGATAAATATTAAATTTCAAATGTACAGATAATTTTATATTTAAGAAATTTCTTTCTTTTTTTATTATTCAAAATTCAAATATTTCTTTACTTCCTCATACGAAAACAAAAGCTCTTTTGGGCCATCTGCATAAGATGCGGCTTCATAAGAATTGTAAAATAAAAGTAAACCGTCTGAAGTATAGAAAATGTTTTGAGGCAGTTGAAATTTATCATTTTCAAACATTAAGCCTGTGGCATTAATATTTGCTTTTTCAGGAATTTTGTATTTGGTTCTGAATGCCTTTTCGGCGAAAGCCTTAAATTCTTTTTCGTTTTTAAATAACTGTTTATTGAAGATCGTTTTTCCAGTTTTTCGATCAAATAATAAAGAGCGATAGCCTTGATATCCGTGGGCGCCTCCGGTAAAAGTATAATGATCTATTTTTAGATTTAAAATCTGTTCTGATTGAAATTCTACATTTCCAATTATTTTAGCTTCCCAACCAAAGGTATCTTCAGGAAATTTCTCGTGCATTTCTTCATAAGAAGAAATAAAAGATTTTGACAATGACTGATAATCGTTAACCTTTGTTGAATCTTCACCAAAAAAGACAATCTCTTTAATTACATTAAAAACCTTTTTATTAATACTGTCGGCGACTATTTTCTGTTTTTTTGCAATCGGAATCTCCATGGTAATTACAGGGCAATCTTTCTCGCATGGAAGATTTGATTTTTCTTCAAAGGTCTCTTTTTCAAATGAAAGTTCTTTATTGCAGCCCGAAAATAAAAGCAGTAAAAAGATATAAAATGGATATTGTTTCATGTCACGAAATGTTAATTATATAAAAAGAAAAAGAAGTGGAGCTATAACAAATTAAATTAAAAGGTAAATTTGTATTCTAAAATTACGATTTTTAAAACATAAATCAAAAAAATCGCGAATATCAACAAATTTGTTGAGAAGAAATATTTAAAATAAATTTTATTTATATGAAATTCAATACCAAAGTTATACACGGAGGACAGCATCATGATCCGTCTACTGGGGCGGTTATGCCACCGGTGTATCAAACATCGACATTTGTACAAACAAGTCCAGGAAAACCTCTGGCAGATTATGAATATAGTAGAGCTTCTAATCCTACTCGTACCGCTTTGGAAGAGGCCTTGGCAAGCATTGAAAACGGAACTCGCGGACTGGCATTTTCATCTGGTCTTGCCGCTACAGATTGCGTTTTAAGATCGTTTAAAGCTGGAGACGAAATCATTGCAATGGATGATTTATATGGCGGAACATATAGAATGTTTTCTCGTGTTTATAAAGATTCTGGAATTCTATTTCACTTTGTTGATATGACAAATGTCGAAAAATTGAAAAGCCTAATCAACGAAAATACGAAGTTAATCTGGGTAGAAACGCCGACAAATCCGCTAATGAAATTGGCAGATATTCAGCAAATAGCAAAAATTACAAAGGAGAAAAAAATTCTTCTTGCAGTTGATAATACTTTTGCAACGCCTTATTTACAGAAACCATTAGATTTAGGAGCAGATATTGTAATGCATTCGGCAACAAAATATTTAGGAGGACACTCAGATGTTATTGCAGGAGCATTAATCGTAAAAGATGCAGCACTTGGAGAGCAATTGCACTTTCAGCAATTTGCGACAGGCGCAACGCTTGGTCCAATGGATAGTTTTTTGGTTTTAAGAGGAATCAAAACTTTGGCTTTAAGAGTTCAGAGACATTGCGAGAATGGAGAAAAAGTGGTTGAATATTTGAGTAAACATCCTAAAATTAAAACGGTTTATTATCCAGGTTTAGAGAATCACCCGTTTCATGAAATAGCCAAAAAGCAAATGAAAGCTTTTGGCGGAATGGTTTCTTTTGATTTTAAATCGGGAAAGAAAGAAGATTCTATCGCGTTTTTAGAGAAACTGAAAGTATTTACATTGGCAGAATCTTTGGGCGGAGTAGAATCGTTAGCGAATCATCCAGCTTTAATGACACATGCTTCTATTCCTGCAGATAAAAGAGCCGAAGTTGGTATTACCGATGATTTGGTTCGATTAAGTGTTGGTATTGAAGATGCAGAAGATTTAATTGCAGATTTAGAACAGGCGCTTTCTTAACGAAAGAAATTTCGAAATACAAAATCCCAAATTCCATTTTTAATCTTGGAATTTGGGATTTTGTATTTTGGAATTTGAAATATTTCTAGAATTCTAAATAGTAGATATATCCAAAGTTAAACCAAACCTGCCAATCGTTAGATTTGTTTTCTTTGTAAATGTCCTTATTAGGATTTAATCCGTCAATCCAGTCAGAGTTATACATCTGAAAACGAGTTTCAAACATTAAATCGCTCATTTCTGTTAGTTTGTAATGAACTCCGACAGCAGCTGTTGCAGACAAAGCTATACCAGTTTCTGTAGAAAATCCATGTGCACGTCCATCAGATGGAGTTAAGTATTTTCCTGGAGTAATTCCGGGTAATGTAATGTCGCCTAAATGAGATCCAATTTTTGTTGAATAATAATTGACTTGAAAACCTAAACTCCCGTACGGACTGAAGCTACCAATTGTGTTTTCATAATCGTGAATTTTCATAAAGGGAGAAAATTCTAGTTGAGCTCCTAAACCTAATACACTAGAACTGGCGTGCATATTTTTTAATTGCTGGGCAAATAATCCGTTAGGCTTGTTTTCTACCCATTGTCCAAAATGTTTTAAAGTGGTTTTGCTATAAGAAAGATCTGTTCTAACTTTAAAATGCTCTGTAAAAAAGCTTTCTCTATTATTATTAGAAGAAAAGTTAATAAAGTGCATGATTCCGACACCAAAACCGGTGTTTCCTACATTGGTATCGAAGTTGTTTCTTTCGCCAAAATCAGACTGTAAAGTAACTGGTCCGGCATAGATTCCGATTTCTTGAGCTAATCCTTGTGAAGATACGGCAGTAGATATACCGAACAAGGCAAGCAATGTGATAAATAGGGGTTTAGACATTTTTTAGGGCTTACAAATCATGGCAAATATATAAAAAACATACTCGATTCAAAATATTAAATTGTTGTATTGAAAAATAAGTAGCAAAATACTTAATTTACTAACTTTTAAAAGGTCTTTTGCATGTAAACACCTACATGTAAAATGTCTTTTTTTGTAATGTTTGAAAAAAACACAAATCGTTTCGAAAAAGTGAAAATTATAACATCGAATCATTATTTGATATATCTTTGTCTGTTAAAACGAAAACGTTTTCTTAAATAGAATTTCTTATTTTTATAAGAGTAAAGATTAAATCTAAATTATCTGAAAAATTTATTTCAAAGATGGAACAAAAAATAAATGAATTTATGGCTCTGGTTGAGTCAAAAAATCCAAATGAGCCAGAATTTCTTCAAGCAGTTAGAGAATTTGCAGAAACTGTAATTCCCTTTATATCTGAGCGTAAAAAGTATGATGGTAAGAATATACTTCTGAGAATTGCAGAACCGGAACGTTCTATCATTTTTAGAGTTCCGTGGGTAGATGATAAAGGTGAAATCATCGTGAATAGAGGTTTCAGAATTCAAATGAATTCTGCAATCGGACCTTACAAAGGAGGAATCAGATTTCATCATTCTGTGAATTTATCTGTTTTGAAATTTTTGGCTTTCGAACAAGTATTCAAAAATAGTTTGACTACACTTCCGATGGGAGGTGGAAAAGGAGGTTCTGACTTTGATCCAGAAGGAAAATCTGATGGTGAAATTATGCGTTTCTGCCAGTCATTCATGACAGAGTTATGCCGTCATATTGGCCCAGATCTTGACGTTCCTGCTGGAGATATTGGTGTTGGAGCAAGAGAAATTGGTTACTTATTTGGACAATACAAAAGAATTAGAAATGAATTTACTGGAGTTTTAACTGGAAAAGGTTTGGCTTACGGAGGTTCATTAATTAGACCAGAAGCTACAGGATATGGAGTAGTTTACTTTACAGACCAAATGCTTCGTACAATTGGCCACGAAATTAAAGGAAAAAGAGTTGCAATTTCTGGTTTCGGAAATGTAGCTTGGGGAGTGGCGCTAAAAGTAAATGAGTTAGGCGGAAAAGTAGTTACTATTTCTGGTCCTGACGGTTATATCTACGATGAAGAAGGTATTTCTGGAGAAAAAATTGACCATATGCTCGAAATGAGAGCAACGGGTGACAATAAAGCAGAAAGATACTTAGAGAAGTATCCAAATGCTGTTTTCCACAAAGGAAAAAGCCCATGGGAAGTAAAAGTAGACATCGCAATTCCATGTGCTACTCAAAACGAGTTGAACGGAGAAGATGCTCAGAAGTTAATTGATAATGGCGTTTTATGTGTGACTGAAGCGGCTAACATGCCTTCTACACTAGAAGCTATTAAACTTTTCTTAGATAATAAAGTATTGTTCGCACCAGGCAAAGCTGCAAATGCTGGAGGTGTTGCGGCGTCTGGATTAGAAATGACTCAAAACTCAATCCGTTTAAACTGGACTAGTGAAGAGGTAGATTTGAGATTGAAAGAAATCATGATCGGAATTCATAACCAATGTAAAAAATATGGTGCAGAAGAAGACGGATATGTGAACTACGTAAAAGGAGCAAACATTGCCGGATTTGTAAAAGTTGCCGATGCTATGCTTGCACAAGGTGTAGTTTAAGATTTAATTACAATAATTGGAAATGCCCTCGTTATCTTTAAGATATCGAGGGTATTTTATTTGGACTAAAAATTAAATGAAATCTCGTTTGTACTATATTTGTCTATTCGAATACATTAAATGATGAAAAAAATATTTTTCTGCGGTTTCTTTTTACTACTCATTCAGTTTTGCGAGGCGCAAAGCAAACTCTCTTGGCAGGGATATTTTTCATTTAATGAAATAAAAGACGTTTCAGAATCGGCTACTACTGTTTTTGCGGCTTCAGAAAATGCTTTGTTTTCAAGAAATGCTTCAACAAATATTCTAAAATCGACCACTACAGTTGATGGCCTATCAGGTCAGACAATTTCTGCAGTTTATTATAGTGAAGCTTTCAAAAAAACAATAATCGGATACGAAAATGGTTTGATGATTTTGGTTAATGATGCTGACGGAAGTATTTTAAAAGTGGTGGATATCATTAACAAACAACTGCCGGCAAATACTAAAAAGATCAATCATTTTATGGAAAATAATGGATTGATATATGTTTCTTGCGATTTCGGAATTGTTCAGTTCAATCTTAAAACCTCGCAATTTGGAGATACTTATTTTATTGGTGATAATGGTGCAGAGATTAGTGTAAAACAAACTACCTGGTTTAATGGTTTTATTTTTGCAGCAACATCAAGCGGTATTAGAAAAGCTGACAGCGCCAACACAAATCTTATAGATTATAAGCAATGGTCAATTGTAAATGGAGGAGATTGGTCTAGTGTTGAAGCATTGGATACAGAACTTATTGCAGTAAATACCTCGGGGTATATTCATAGATTTAATTCAAATAACTTTGTAGGTTTTCTTCAATTGCCTCAAGCCGCTGTCGATATGAGGGCAAAAAATCATAATTTATTTGTTACCACTGCCAATACCGTTTATGTATATAATAATCAAATGGTATTGAATCGGCAAATTGCAAATTCTCAGGTTTTAGATAATACCTTGAATTTTAGTTGCGCAACCGCTGTTGGGAATCAGATTTTTATCGGAACAAAAGAAAAAGGAATGTTTTTTTCTGATTTGAATAATGCTACTGTTTTTGAAAATACAACACCTAGCGGCCCTGTTCGAAACAATATTTTTGCTATTGATGCAGGTTCGAGTGTTTTATGGACAGTTTACGGAGATTACGATGTTACTTATAATCCTTATCCGTTAGATAATTATGGAATTAGCAGTTATAATGCGTCAGGATGGCTGAATATTCCTTACTCCGAAGTTTACGATGCAAAATCAATTACAAGAGTTTTAGTGAATCCGAACAACGAAAAACAGGTTTACGCAAGTTCTTTCTTCTCAGGATTATTAAAAATTGAAAATGATTTGCCTAGTTCATTATATAATGAAAAAAACAGCGGTTTAGAATCCATTACAACTGAAGGTCCAAATTACATCGATGTTCGTATCAATGCAACAGTTTTTGATAAAACAGGAAATCTGTGGGTAACAAACAGCCGTATTAAAAACGGATTAAAAGTTTTGAAAACCAATGGACAATGGGGAAGTTATGCAATGACATCGATTTTGGATAACGCAGAAGAAGAGAACTATTCAAGTATTGCGGTAGATCGAAATAACGTAAAATGGATTGGAACTTATAAAAATGGAGTTGTTGGGTTTAATGAAACAACTAATGCATTCAAAAAAATGACTATTGGGGCAGATGCGGGTAATTTGCCAATTGCTGATGTTAGAACAATAGCTTTAGATACAAAAAATCAGCTTTGGATTGGTACAACAAAAGGCTTGAGAGTGTTGTCCAATGTTTCGAGTTTTCAATCAGAAAGTCAGCTAAAAGCAAATCCTATTATCATTACAGAAGACGATTTGGCTCAAGAATTATTGTATGAGCAGTTTGTTACTTCTATAGCAGTAGATGGCGCAAACAATAAATGGATCGGAACAGCAGATTCTGGAGTTTTCATGGTTTCGCCAAATGGACAGGAAACTAAATATCATTTTACCATAAATAATTCGCCATTGCCAAGCAATTACATAAACGATATTAAAATAAATGCCAAAACAGGCGAAGTTTTTATTGCAACCAATAAAGGATTAGTTTCTTTTAATGGAATTGCAACAGAAGCAAATGATGATTTAAGCCATGTATATGTTTATCCAAATCCAGTGCGCCCAACATACTCTGGAACCGTTAAAGTTGCGGGATTGATTGATAAAGCCAATGTAAAAATTACAGACATTGAAGGAAATTTAGTCTACGAAATAACTTCTTCTGGAGGAACAATTGAATGGGATACAACCGCTTTTGGTAAATACAAAGTAGCTTCTGGAGTTTATATGGTTTTTATTTCGGCAGAAGACGGAGGAGAAACCAAAGTAAAAAAAGTGATGATAATTCGGTAGTCATCAGTGTTCAGTTTTTAGTAAAAACCTGAAACTTGAAACCTGAAACCTGAAACAAAAAAACAAAAAAAAGTGCTCGTCAAAACCAAAGCCATAGTAATTTCGTCTCTAAAATTTCAGGAAAAAAGCTTGATTGTAAAATGCTTTACACTTTCTAGCGGACTGAAATCTTATTTTGTGCGCGATGCTTTTTCTAGCAGAAAGGCAAGTCAGAAGATTGCATATTTTCAGCCTTTTTCAATTTTAGAAATAGAAGCGGTTCATAAAAACAAAGGCACTTTAGAAAATTTTAAAGAAATAAAAAGTGCAGTTCCGTTTCAGAGTATTCATACCGATATTGTAAAAAGTACGATGGTTATGTTTCTTTCAGAAATGTTGCATTATTCCATTCAGGAAGAAGAAAAAAATGAACAGCTTTTTTTGTTTTTAGAAACGGCATTAACATGGCTCGATCATCATGATGAAATTTCAAATTTTCACCTTATTTTGCTTTTAGAAATAACCAAATATCTTGGGTTTTATCCTGATGTTTCGGAAATTGATTTGCCTTTTTTTGAAATAAATGAAGGGGTTTTTACCCTTTTTCAAAAAGGGAATGTATTATCAGAACATGAAACAAACTTGTTTAAAAAATTGCTTGATCTAAAATTTGACAATGATCAGAAAATTTTTCATGTTGTAGAAAGACAAATTCTTCTTAGAATTTTAATTGATTATTATAGTCTGCATCTCGAAGGATTCAAAAAACCTAAATCTTTAGAGATTTTAAAAGAAGTTTTCTCTTAAAGACATCTAAAAGCAAAAAAATATTGCGGAATCTACTCGAAATTTCCTGAAATCGGTCTTTTTTCTGTCATCTTTTATCTATTTTCCTCAAAATTCCTTACTTTCGCACCTCGTTTAAGAAAAGGATAAAATGAGTACAAAATTTACTGAATACAAAGGACTTGACTTACCAACGGTAGCGTCTGAAGTTCTTGATTTTTGGAAGAAAGAAAATATATTTGAAAAGAGTGTAACAACTCGCGAAGGTGCTGAACCTTACGTATTTTTTGAAGGTCCGCCTTCAGCAAACGGATTACCAGGAATTCACCACGTAATGGCACGTGCGATTAAAGATATTTTTTGCAGATATAAAACTCAAAAAGGTTTTCAGGTAAAAAGAAAAGCCGGATGGGATACTCACGGTTTGCCTGTAGAATTGGGTACCGAAAAAGAATTAGGAATTACAAAAGAAGATATTGGTAAAACAATTTCTATCGAAGAATATAACGAAGCGTGTAAAAAAACCGTTATGCGTTATACAGACGTATGGAACGATTTGACTGAAAAAATGGGGTATTGGGTAGATATGGAAGATCCGTATGTGACTTATAAACCAAAATATATGGAATCTGTTTGGTGGCTTTTGAAACAAATTTATGATAAAGGTTTGTTGTACAAAGGATACACGATTCAGCCGTATTCTCCAAAAGCAGGAACAGGATTGTCTTCTCACGAAGTAAATCAGCCGGGAGCTTACCGTGATGTAACGGATACTACAATTGTAGCGCAGTTTAAAACGCTTCCTGAAACTTTACCTTCATTCTTGCAAGGTTTTGGAGATATCCACATTTTAGCCTGGACGACAACGCCTTGGACATTGCCTTCAAATACTGCTTTGACAGTTGGGCCAAAAATCGATTATGTTTTAGTAAAAACTTTCAATCAATATACTTTTGAGCCAATCAATGTGGTTTTGGCTAAAAATTTAGTTGGAAAACAATTCGGAAAAGGATTTTTCTTAAGTGAAGACGACGCTGATTTTGACAATGTGAAAAATGGCGACAAAAAACTTCCATACAAAATCTTAACCGAAGCAAAAGGAGCAGATTTAGTAGAAATCCGTTACGAGCAATTACTGCCTTACGTATTGCCTTATGAAAATGCTGAAAATGCCTTTAGAGTAATTTCAGGAGATTTCGTAACTACAGAAGACGGAACAGGAATTGTGCATACAGCGCCGACTTTTGGTGCAGACGATGCTAAAGTAGCAAAAGAAGCAAAGCCAGAAGTGCCGCCAATGTTGGTTTTGGACGAAGATGGAAATGCAGTGCCTTTAGTAGATTTACAAGGAAAATTTACGTCTCATTTAGGAGATTTAGCCGGTAAATATGTTAAGAACGAATATTACGATGCAGGACAAGCTCCAGAGAAATCTGTAGATGTTGAGATCGCTATTCGTTTAAAAGAAGAAAATAAAGCCTTTAAGGTTGAAAAATACGTGCACAGTTATCCGCATAGTTGGAGAACAGATGAGCCGTTGCTGTATTATCCCCTAGATTCATGGTTTATTAAAGTAACCGATGTAAAAGATAGAATGTTCGACCTGAACGAAACTATCAACTGGAAACCTAAATCTACTGGTGAAGGACGTTTTGGAAACTGGCTTAAAAATGCCAACGACTGGAACTTATCTCGTTCTAGATATTGGGGAATTCCGTTGCCAATCTGGAGAACTGAAGACAAAAAAGAAGAAGTTCTGATTGGTTCTGTTGAAGAATTATACAATGCAATCGAAAAATCGATTGAAGCTGGTTTCCAGAAAGAAAACCCATTTAAAGGTTTCGAAATCGGAAACATGTCAGAGTCTAATTATGATTTAATCGACCTGCACAAAAATGTTGTTGATGAAATTACTTTAGTTTCGGCTTCAGGAAAGCCAATGAAACGCGAAAGTGATTTGATCGACGTTTGGTTTGATTCTGGAGCAATGCCTTATGCACAATGGCATTATCCTTTTGAAAACAAAGATAAAATTGACGAAAACAAAGATTTTCCAGCCAATTTTATTGCTGAAGGAGTAGACCAGACGCGTGGATGGTTTTACACTTTACACGCAATCGGAACTTTGGTTTTTGATAAAGTTGCCTATAAAAATGTTGTTTCTAATGGTCTTGTTTTGGATAAAAACGGACAAAAGATGTCTAAACGTCTTGGTAATGCAACAGATCCTTTTGAAACAATTGCAGAATACGGTCCAGATGCTACACGTTGGTATATGATTTCAAATGCAAATCCGTGGGATAACTTGAAATTTGATATCGAAGGAATAGCTGAGGTTCGCCGTAAGTTCTTTGGAACACTATACAATACGTATTCGTTCTTCTCGTTATATGCAAACATTGACGGATTTAAGTATGCTGAGGCTGAAATTCCGTTAAACGAAAGACCAGAAATCGACCAGTGGATTATTTCTGAATTACATTCATTAATCAAATTTGTTGATGAGTGTTACGAAGATTATGAGCCTACAAAAGCAACAAGAGCTATTTCTGACTTCGTTCAAGAGAATTTGAGTAACTGGTATGTTCGTTTATGCCGTCGTCGTTTTTGGAAAGGAGAATACGCAAAAGATAAAATTGCTGCTTACCAAACGCTTTATACTTGTTTGCTTACAATCAGTAAATTAAGTGCTCCGGTCGCTCCGTTTTTTATGGATAAATTGTACCGTGATTTAACAGCTTCGACGGGAACCGAGGATTTTGCTAGTGTTCACTTGGCTGAATTCCCAAAATTTGTCGAAAACTTTGTTAATAAAACGTTGGAAAGCAAAATGCAGAAGGCGCAAACCATCTCATCTTTGGTTTTATCACTTCGTAAAAAGGAAATGATAAAAGTGCGTCAACCTCTGCAAAAGGTAATGATACCGGTACTTGACGAGAATCAGCGTGCTGAAATCGAAGCAATTTCTGACCTTGTAAAAGCTGAGGTTAACGTTAAAGAAATCGAACTTTTAGACGATGCTTCTGGTATTTTGGTAAAACAAATTAAACCTAATTTTAAGGCGCTTGGACCACGTTTTGGTAAAGATATGGGCTTGATTTCTAAGGAAATACAAGGTTTTTCTGCAGAACAAATCAATCAGTTGGATAAGCAGGGAACGCTAGATATTGTTATTTCTGGAAATAATGTAACTTTATCCTTAGAAGACGTCGAAATAACATCGCAGGATATCGAAGGCTGGTTGGTTGCAAATTCAAACGGAATTACTGTTGCGTTAGATATTACAATTAACGAAGAATTGAAAAACGAAGGAATTGCGAGAGAATTAGTAAACAGAATTCAGAATATCCGTAAAGATTCCGGATTTGAGGTTACAGATAAAATTAAAGTTCAACTTAAAAGGAACGGCCTTTTAGAAGAGGCAGTTTCAAAAAACGAAGACTATATTAAGTCAGAAACATTAACTGAAGATTTGGTTTTTGTAGACGAACTAGAAAACGGCACAGAAATTGAGTTTGATGATATTAAAACAGTGATATTAATTTCAAAATAAAGTATAAATACCATGATAGATGAAATTACAAGATACTCTGATGCAGATTTAGCAGAGTTCAAAGAGATAATCCAGGCAAAAATAAAAAAAGCACAAGAAGATCTTGATTTGATCAAAAGTGCCTATATGAACGATTTAAATAACGGAACCGACGATACGTCTCCAACTTTCAAAGCTTTTGAAGAAGGAAGCGAAACGATGTCGAAAGAAGCAAACTCTCAATTGGCAATTCGTCAAGAGAAGTTTATTCGTGACTTAAAAAACGCTTTATTCCGTGTTGAAAATAAAACATATGGTATTTGCAAGGTAACAGGTAAATTAATTAGCAAAGAAAGGCTTAAAATCGTTCCTCATGCAACAATGAGTATCGAAGCTAAAAATTTGCAACGATAAATAAGCGTAGAAATACGTGAGAAAAAACACTCCTTTAAGGGGTGTTTTTTTTGTTTAATGTTTAACTATGAGCATGTTTACTGCTAAATTGTTTCTTTGAAAGAAATTATTTATGATTAATCAAGTTAAAATTAAATGGAGATTATAAATTTTGTAAGAATCAATTTTGATTTTATATACTACCTATTTTTTGCTTTTTGAATAAAAAAAACCGTCTTAAAGAAGACGGTTTATGGTGAATTTAAATTAAGAAATTAAGCTAGGTTTTTTTCAACTTCAGCTTTATGTTTTCTTAAAATAGCTCTAGTCATACCTAAATTAGCTTTTGAAGCATCAGCGGCCAGATAGATCATAAATTTTTTGTTTGGAGAAATGTCAATAATGTGAATTTGATTAGAAAGCGTAATCAAAATATCTTCAATGTCTTGATTTAAACCTAAGGCTTTTACGGCACTCAATTTGGCTTTTACTACTTCTAAGTTATAAGCTGCGGCAAGTTCTGGGTCAAAACCTGGGTCAACAGTTAAATTTCCGAAACTTAATCCAGATTCAATTTCTGTTACCGCTACAGCGATAAAGCCGTTTACGTTAGTTTTCATTTCATTTAAAAACACGTTTAAAAAGTCATTGCTCATAGTTTATTTGGGTTATTTGTTAATAGAATTTTTATTTTAATAAAGAATTTTTACTTAATTCGGCAGAAACTTCTTCAGTAGAGCGCATCAATAAGGCAAGATTGCTTCCTTCTTTAGAAAAAGCAACAATAAAATTAGAGCCGCTTATTTTGTTTCCCACAATAACGCCTTCAGCGCTTTTGAGATATAATTGTTTTAATGAGCCTTTTTCTAAATCAATTAAGAATTTTTCGCTCATTGATAAAATTGCTGCGCTCATTGCGGCAATACTGTCTCCGTAATCGAGGTTAAGTGAGGTGATTAGTTTGCCTTTTCCATTTAAAATTAAAGCAGCAGTAGATTTTGTGCTGACAAGAAAGTCATTAAGAGTAGTTGTGATTTCATTCATGATTTGTAGGATTTTTGGGGGAATGTTAAATTCAGTTTGTTTTGGTATTGTTTTTACAAAATTATTGAACTTGTGCTAAACAAGTGTTAATTTTTATTAACAAATATAAATTAAATTATGTATCATTGTAGTACCAAATCAGTAATAATTTAAATTATTTACTATAAAAAACTTACATTATGGCTAAAGTGTTGAAATTTAAAGAGATAAACTCTGATGTAGAGCGTAGAATGAAAGAGTTTGAAAAACTGCGTGTTAAGTTTAAAGCTGATGTAAAAAAAGGAGAAGCTAAGAAATTAGCAGCAGGGAAAGAAAACAAGGGAATCTTTAAGTCGATCTCAGAATTCTTTTCCGACAGTCCGAAAACGCCAGCAAAAGCTGCCGTTAAAAAGTAAACTTTACATGGTTTAGATTAGCAGTTAAACTTGTTTAGTTTGTTACAAAAGAATTAACGCTCCTTTAGGAGCGTTTTTTTTGATTTAATTGTTATTTTTGCCCATCAAAAAATCATAAAATGTCATTACGAAAAGCGTATTTCCTTATATTCTTAGTTTTAATTGTTGATCAGCTTTCTAAAATCTATGTCAAAACAAATTTCGTTCTTGGTGAAGAATTTGTAATTGCCGATTGGTTTAGAATTCATTTTATTGAAAATGAAGGAATGGCTTGGGGAACAAAAATACCTGGAGAATACGGAAAATTAATTTTGACAGTATTCAGAATTTTTGCTGTTGTCGGAATTGGCTGGTGGCTTTCTGATTCTGTAAAAAAACGTCATTCAACTTATTTAATAGTAGCTATTGCATTAATCTTTGCAGGCGCAGCAGGAAATATTATAGATTCTGTTTTTTACGGAGTTATTTTTGATGACAGTACACATAACTTGGCAACTATTTTCTCTCCAGCTCCATACGGAACTTGGTTTCATGGTCTGGTAGTAGATATGTTTTATTTTCCTATTTGGGAAGGTGAGCTTCCATCTTGGTTGCCGATATTTGGAGGAAAACATTTTGCTTTCTTTAATGCTATTTTTAATGTAGCCGATGTGGCAATTTCTACAGGTGTAGGTATACTTTTGGTTTTCAACAAAAGAGCTTTTCCAAAACACTAAAATATTTAAAATTCCAAATAGATAAAATTCCAAATTCCAATATCTATAATGCTCCTTGCTGTAGATATTGGAATTTGGAATTTTTAATTATTGGGATTTAATTTTTTATTATCTTATTTTTACGATATAAAAAATCAAAATTATGCAAAGTCCGTCTTTTTCTATTTATGATGCTTCTGCGGGATCAGGAAAGACGTATACTTTGGTAAAAGAATATTTAAAGATTATTCTTTCTTCTCCAAAAAACGATGCATACCGAAATATTCTAGCGATTACTTTTACCAACAAAGCGGTTCATGAAATGAAAAGCCGTATTGTTGGAAACTTGTCTGAATTTGCAAAAGACGATCCATCTTCAAAAGCAGCCGATTTAATGGAAGATTTGTCACGAGAAACTGGACTTTCAATCATTAAAATTAAAACCAAATCGCAACAAATCATTAAGCACTTAATTCATAATTATGCAGCTTTTGATATTTCTACCATTGACAAATTTACCCATAAAGTAATTCGTGCTTTTGCGCACGATCTTAATCTTCCGATGACTTTTGAAGTTACTTTAGATACTGAGAATTTATTGGTCGAAGCGGTTGATGCGATTATTGCTCAAGCGGGAGAAGATGAAACATTGACCAAATTGCTCATCGATTTTACAATGGAAAAAACCGATGATGATAAAAGTTGGGATGTTTCGCGAGAAATTCTCGATACTGGTAGATTGGTTTTGAATGAAAATAATCGAAATGAAATTCTTCATTTTCAAAACAAAACAATCGAAGAGTTTGTTGAGATCAAAAAGAAAATGCAGGCGCTTTGCAAAGAACTGGAAGAAGTTAACGAAGGTCTTGCAACTAAAGCAATCGATTTGATTGATAAAAACGGCATTGACCCGAAATCATTCTCTAGAGGAACTTTTCCAAATCATTTACAAAGTATTCGAGATGGAAAATTCAATCCGAAAAATAAAACCTTTCATGAGTTTGATGATATTGCGATTAATAAAACGGCAAAAGATCGAGCATTAATTGAAAATATTATCCCAGACTTGCTTCAAATCTTAAAAGAGGTTTACCAAAACTTTGAAAAAAGAGATTTTTATAAAGCTTTCTTAAAAAATATAACACCGCTTTCTTTGTTGAACACGGTAAGTAACGAATTGGCGAAAATTCAGTCAGAACAGAATGTTTTGTCCATATCAGAATTCAATGCCATTATTCATCGCGAAATTCAGAATCAGCCGGCGCCATTTATTTACGAGCGTTTAGGAGAGCGTTATAGAAATTTCTTTATTGATGAATTTCAAGATACATCAGAAATGCAATGGCAAAATCTTATTCCGCTGATTGATAACTCGCTTTCTGGTTTAGATGATTTAGGAAATAAAGGAACTCTGATGATTGTTGGAGATCCGAAACAGTCTATTTATCGCTGGCGCGGAGGTAAAGCAGAACAGTTTATTGAGTTGAGTAAAGATGTAAACCCTTTTAATAACCCCGATAAACAGATAAGACATCTGAATACCAATTATCGAAGTTATAGTGAAGTAATTGAATTTAATAATGCTTTTTTTAAGTTGATTTCTAGCGAATTTTCAAATGAAGATTATAAAGATTTGTATGAAAATCATAGTTTTCAAAACGCAAATTCTAAAAAAGGCGGTTATGTCAATATTTCTTTTCTTCCTATAGCTGATAAAAATGAATCTGCAGATGAAGAAGAGATTATCGAAAAGTCGGATTTGTATGTTTTGGCAACTTTAGATACAATTCACGAAGTACTTAAGCAAGGTTTTGAATATAAAGACATTGTAATCTTGACTAGGAAAAGAGATCAAGGAATTGCAGTGGCAAATTATTTGACAGAACAAGGAATTCCTTTACTTTCTTCAGAAACTTTGATGATTCAAAATGCATCAGAAGTTCGTTTGATTATTCATCTTCTCCGATATTTAAATAATAATGCTGATTTAGAATCAAAAGCCAACTTTTTGCATTTTTTGGCTTCCAATAAAGATTTGGAAATGCCTGTTCACGATTTTATTGCAATGGGAATGAATCACAGGTTTGAAAAAGAGTTTGAAGAATGGCTGTTAACTTTTGATGTTTTGTTTTCTTTTGAAGATGTTCGAAAAAAATCTTTGTATGAGGCGGTTGAAATTATTATTTCTAGATTTATTCTGCCTTTTGAAGGGAATGCTTATATTCAGTTTTTTCTAGATATAGTTTTAGAAAGGGACATTCGGAATCAATCGGGAGTGGCAGATTTTTTAGTTTTTTGGGATAAAAATTCGGAAAAATTTAGTATTCCGTCTCCAGAAGGAAATAATGCGGTTCGAATTATGACCATTCATAAATCAAAAGGATTGGAATTTCCAGTTGTAATTATGCCTTTTGCAGATGAAGATTATAATCGGAAGCCAAAAGATAAATTGTGGTTAGATACAGACGAAATAGATTTGGGGGTTCCAAAAGCTTTAGTTGATAATAGCAGCGCGGTTGAAAGTTTTGGTGAAAGTGCATCGGCAGTTTTTAATCTGAAAAAACAAGAAGAGCTTTTAGATAATATTAATGTATTGTACGTTGCTCTAACTCGCGCTGAAGAACAATTATATGTGATTTCGCAATCATTAAAGCCTAAAAATGAGGGCGGATATCCAAATAATATGGCTTCTTTTTTTATTAAATATTTAATCGATCAAGGAGTTTACGACGAAGAAAAATTGAATTACGAATTTGGAAATAAAAACAGACTCTCAAAAGCGACAAAAACAGTTGACACAGTTAAATCGATTCCGATTGTTAGGGAAGTTTTAAATCCAAAAAACATTAAAATAGCCCAGCGTGAAGCTTTGATGTGGGGGACGCATCAACAAGAGGCTATTTCATATGGAAATATTGTTCATGA
This sequence comes from Flavobacterium ustbae, assembly GCF_003946915.1. Classification (GTDB taxonomy): domain Bacteria; phylum Bacteroidota; class Bacteroidia; order Flavobacteriales; family Flavobacteriaceae; genus Flavobacterium; species Flavobacterium ustbae. Next base: position 202,355 of record NZ_RPOC01000001.1, on the reverse strand, counting down.
GATTTTGGCTTTTGTTAAAGATAAGTCAGATGTTCATTTAGCGGTGACGAAATCTATTGAGAATGGTCTGATAACTTATGACCAGCTCGATAAAGTGCAGCAAACTTTAAATGAAATTGTAAATCATCCCGAACTTAATGTTTGTTTTGATGGAAAACATACTATTTTAAATGAACAAACTATTGTTCAAAAAGAAGGAAGAATTCTGAAGCCAGATCGAGTCGTGTTTTTAGAAAGTAAAGAAGCTTACTTATTGGATTATAAAACGGGTGCTGTTAATGCTAAATATCAGCAGCAAATTCAGGAGTATCAAGATGCAATTGAAGATTTGGGATATACAGTTTTGAAAAAAGCTCTGGTATATATTGGAACAGAAATAGAAGTGGTAAATTTGTGAAAAAATTAATCAGATGTTAAAGAAAAAACGAAGCTTTATTATGGTTAAGTTGTTAATTTTTAACGTTTTAAATAAATAAAAAATGTACGGTAAAATAAAAGAACATCTGCAAAGCGAGCTGCAGACAATCGAAGAAAATGGGATTTTTAAGAGGGAGCGTATTATCACTTCTCCACAAGGTGCAGAAATTAAAATTTCGACAGGAGAGACAGTATTGAATTTTTGTGCTAATAACTATTTGGGACTTTCTTCACACCCAGAAGTAGTGCAGGCAGCAAAAGATGCAATGGATACACATGGTTTTGGAATGTCTTCTGTCCGCTTTATATGCGGAACACAAGATATTCATAAAAAATTAGAGAAAAAAATAGCAGATTTTTATGGTACAGAAGATACTATTTTATACGCTGCCGCTTTTGATGCCAATGGAGGAGTTTTTGAACCTTTGTTAGGAGAAAATGATGCAATTATTTCGGATAGTTTAAATCACGCTTCTATTATTGACGGAGTTCGTTTGTGTAAAGCGGCACGCTACCGTTATGAAAATAACAATATGGAAGATTTGGAGCAACAGTTAATTAAAGCAAATGAATCTGGTGCTCGATTTAAACTAATTGTTACAGACGGAGTCTTTTCTATGGATGGTCTTGTTGCACCTCTAGATAAAATTTGTGATCTAGCTGATAAGTATGATGCTATGGTTATGGTTGATGAGTGCCATGCGGCTGGTTTTATTGGAGCTACAGGCAAAGGAACTCTTGAAGCAAAAGGAGTGATGGGAAGAGTGGATATCATTACCGGAACTCTTGGCAAAGCCTTAGGTGGCGCAATGGGAGGATATACTACTGCCAAAAAGGAGATAATTGAGCTACTGCGTCAAAGATCTAGGCCGTATCTGTTTTCAAATTCTTTAGCACCTGCAATTGTAGGAGCTTCCATAAAAGTTTTTGAATTATTAGAAAATGACACTGCTTTGCGTGATAAATTGGAGTGGAATACCAACTATTTTAAAGAAGGTATGAAGAAAGCTGGATTTGATATAATAGACGGCGATTCTGCAATTGTTCCCGTAATGTTATACGATGCAAAACTATCTCAGACTATGGCAAACGAACTGTTAAAAGAAGGGATTTATGTTATTGGATTCTTCTTTCCCGTAGTGCCAAAAGATAAGGCCAGAATACGTGTTCAGCTGTCTGCAGCGCACGAAAAAGAGCACTTGGACAAAGCTATAAATGCCTTCACAGTTGTCGGTAAAATGTTAAAAGTTATATAATTACCACTTTGGTCAAATTTTTGTAGGTTTTTTTTAACATTTCATTTTGTATTTAAAAAATTTGGTGTTACTTTTGCTTGTAATTAACTAAATTGTAATTAAAAAAATTAAGTATGAAACATCTTAACAAACTTTTAGTTGCTGTATTGATGGCGATGGGTTTAAATGCTCACGCGCAAGACAGTAACAATCCATGGGCGATCTCTTTCGGGGTTAATGCTGTGGATACTAGAACAAGTTCAGGTTCAGGAAGTGGATTTTTTGATCAGCACTTCTCTCAGCCATTTGCAGTAAAAGATAACTGGAATATTCTTCCTTCTTTATCTTACATTGGAGTAAACAGATACGTAGGTAGCGGTTTCTCTGTTGGATTACAAGGATCTGTAAACAAAATTGATAAAGCTGTATACTTCAGACCAACTGCTCCAGGGCACGACGGAAGAGGTAACGTAGTAACTAACCCTGGTGACTTAATGTACTACGGAATTGATGCTACTATCAAGTATAGCTTCCAAGAATTAATCAAATCTAAAGTAATTGATCCTTCGTTATCTGTTGGTGGAGGTTATACTTTCCTAGGTGATGATAGTTTTGGAACTGTGAATCCAGGAGCTGGAATTACTTTCTGGTTTACAGATGCTATTGGTCTTGAGCTTGCTACAAGATATAAATGGGCTGTAGCTGCAGGTTCAGGAGATAATCCTGGAAGAAATGACTACAATGGAGAAATTGATACTCCTTCTCATTTCCAACATACTGCAGGTTTGATTTTCAAATTCGGAGGTAAAGATACTGACGGAGATGGAATCTATGACAAAGATGATGCTTGTCCAGATGTTGCAGGTTTAAAACAATTCAACGGATGTCCTGATACTGACGGAGACGGAATCGTTGATGCTTCTGATGCTTGTCCAGATGTATTTGGTTTAGCTGCATTAAACGGATGTCCTGATACTGACGGAGACGGAATTGCTGATAAAGATGATGCTTGTCCAGATGTTGCTGGTTTAGCTGCTTTAAAAGGTTGTCCTGATACTGACGGTGACGGAATCGCTGATAAAGATGACAAATGTCCTACAGTTGCTGGTCCTAAAGAAAATGGTGGATGTCCATTCTTAGACGCAGACAAAGATGGTGTTGCTGACAAAGATGACGACTGTCCTACAGTTGCAGGTCCTGCTAGTAACAGAGGATGTCCAGAAGTAACTTCTGAGGCGTTAGAAGATCTTAAAGTTCAAGCTAGAGCGGTATACTTTAACTCTGGAAAAGCTACTTTCAAATCTGGAGACAAAGAAACTCAAGCTAGATTAGATGCTATTAAAGAAATCCTTAAAAACTATCCAAACGCGAAATTCTCTATTGAAGGACACACAGATAGTACAGGTTCTGCTAAAATCAACCAAAAACTTTCTGAGGACAGAGCTAAAGCTGTAATGGATGCATTAGTTCAAAGAGGTGTTAACCCAGAGAACTTAGAGTCTAAAGGATTTGGTGCTAGCCAGCCAGTTGCAAGTAACAAAACTGCTGCAGGTAAAGCTCAAAATAGAAGAACTGAAATTAGACACATTGGTTCTAAATACCAAGGTAAACTATAATTAGTTTCTAAATAAATACTAAAAGCCATTCTTAATTGAATGGCTTTTTTTATTTTTATCCTATGGTAAATACTTCTTTTCTTCAAAAAATTGCCTCTGTCGTAATTCGGGATTATGCAGAGAAACTTTCTGAAATAACAATAATACTTCCAAATAAAAGGGCAAAAGTTTTCTTAATTGAAGCTCTTAAAAAAGAGACCTCAAAAACGATTATTGCGCCCGAAATTACTAGTATAGAAGATTTTGTTCAAAACGTGGCATCAATACGGTCGGTTGATTCTATCGAGCTTTTATTTGAGTTTTATGAAGTTTATTTATCTATTACCGAAAAAAAACATCAGCAATCTTTTGAACTGTTCGCAAATTGGGCTAAAACGTTGTTGCAAGACTTCAATGAAATCGATAGATATCTTTTAGATCCTTCGCATGTTTTATCTTACCTAAAAGATATTGAAGACATAAAAAGATGGGGGCTTGAAGTAGATCAAAAAACGAAACTTCTAGAAAATTATATTGACTTCTGGAAATTACTTCCTTTGTATTATGAGTCGTTATATAATCATTTGCTGTTTAAGTCAATTGGATATCAGGGGCTTATTTACAGAGAAGCGGTTAATAATCTTAATCATTTTTCGAATACAATTGGAAATCATACTTTTATTTTTGCAGGATTCAATGCGTTGAATGCAGCAGAAGAAAAAATAGTACAGCATTTACTTGCTTTGGACCAAGCCAAAATTTATTGGGATGCCGATCAAGCTTTTCTAAATGATCCTTATCATGATGCGGGGCTTTTTTTGAGACGTTTTAAAGAAGGCTGGAAACATTATAAGTCAAATGTTTTTGAATGGATTGTAGATGATTTTTCACAGTCAAAAAATATTCAAATTATAGGAACCCCAAAAACGATTGGGCAGGCAAAAATAGCGGGAAGTATTATTGAAAAATTGATTGATCAAAATCCAAATGCTTCTTTAGATAAAGTTGCAGTAGTACTTGGCGAGGAAAATCTGCTAGTGCCTGTTTTATATTCCCTTCCTTCTTCTGTTGGGGCTTTAAATATTACAATGGGATATTCTGGAAAAAATAATCCGTCTCAAATATTTGTTGCCAAATTGTTTAAAATGCACACCAATGCCCTTTCTCGAAAAGGAGGTAGTTATGTATTCTATTATAAAGATGTGTTGGATGTTTTAACGCATCCTTTGGTGGAGCCTTATGCAAACACACAAAGATTGGTGAAAATTATAAAAGAAAATAATTATACTTTTATTACACATCAGAAAATTTTAGAACTTCATCCTGAGCCTTCGAGTTTCTTTAGTTTATTATTTGAAAAATGGGAGAGAGGTTCTGTTGCGGTTTTAAAAAATATTTCTGACTTATTAATTGCTATTAAAGAACATTTTAGCAATGATAATGAAGAAGAAAAGATTGCTAAAGCTTTTGTTTACGGTGTTTTTAAAGTGATTAATAAGCTTATTAATTACTATTCGAAGCACGATCATATTGATAATATCGATACGCTTCATTCGATTTACAAGCAAATTATAGATTTAGCCGAAGTCTCATTTGAAGGTGAACCATTGCGTGGACTACAAATAATGGGAGTCTTGGAAAGTCGTGTTTTGGATTTTGAGACCGTTGTTATAACTTCTATGAATGAAGGAAAATTTCCGGCAGGAAAATCGCAGAATTCTTTTATTCCTTATGATGTAAAAAAAGAGCTTGGGCTTCCAACTTTCAAGGAAAAAGATGCCATTTATACCTATCATTTTTATCATTTGTTGCAAAGGGCTAAAAATATTTATTTGATTTATAACACTGAAAATGATGGATTAGATGCTGGAGAAAGAAGCCGTTTCATTACACAGCTTGAAGTCGAAAAGAAATCACAACATAATATTACTTTTGATATTTATAATCCGGAGCTTCCAAATACTGCTTATTTGCCCATTGTTGTGCCAAAATCTGAAATGGTAATGGATCGCTTGAAAGAAATTGCCGTCAGTGGTTTTTCACCATCTGCATTGACTAGTTATATTCGAAACCCAATTGAGTTTTATTTTCAAAAGATATTGAGAATTCGTGAAGTGGAAGAAGTGGAAGAGAATATTGCTTTGAATACTTTGGGAACAATTATTCACGAAACTTTGAAAGCTCTTTACGAACCTTTTATAGGGAAATTTATTTCTGAAAATGATCTTTTGAATTGTTTTAAACTACTTGACGATGAAGTTCTTAAACAGTTTAAATTGGTTTACAAAGAAGGTGAAATAAAAAAAGGTAGAAATCTTTTAGCTTTTGAAGTGGCAAAACGGAACGTTTCTAATTTTCTAAGGATGGAATTGGAGTCGGTAAGAAATAATGAAGCAATTCAGATTATTGCTTTAGAGCAAACATTTGAACGAGAGTTTATTCACCCAAAATTGCCATTTCCTGTTTTGATTAAAGGTAATGTCGATCGTATTGAACGTAGAGACGGTAAAATTCGAATTATCGATTATAAAACGGGAAAGGTTGATAAAGCGAATGTAATATTGAAATCTTGGAATGGATTGACACAAGAGCTTAAAAACGATAAAATCATTCAGGTTTTGGCGTATGCTTTTATGTTTGAAAAAGAAGCTGGAAACCTTCCGATAGAAGTTGGTATTATTTCATTCAAAAATTTAAAGTCTGGATTCTTGCCTTTTGGTTTTAAGGAAGAGAAAGATTTGAATGTTGTAGTGACAACTGAAATATTGAATTCTTACTTAGAAGAAATAGCCAATTTACTAAGAGAAATTTTTGATGTTACTATTCCATTTGAAGAGAAAATTTAAGTCTCTTTTGCTTGTTTGGAATTATTTAGTTCAGTTTTTATGAAAAACAGTTCATATCAAAAAAAGTGCTGTTTTGAGGTATTCAGTTATCTGTCGATAAACAAAAACTGCTCGTTTTGTGATGATGATCTTCTTCAAAAGCCTTTCAAATTAAAAAATAAATATCTGTTCTTTTAAGAATTAAGATATTTTTCAATTTGAATTAATGCTTTTGCAAATCAAAACTTGTTATGCTGGATGAACCTTTTTTGTCGCCAAAATGATTGAAGAAATAGTTCGTTAATTACAGAAAACTTCAAAGGAAAGGACTTCTTGATTATTTGGCTATAATTACAGGAAAGTACTTTGATTTACTACATTGTAAAGAACTTGAATAATGTTAAATTGCAGGTAATCAATAAAAAAGCCGAACTTTTTCAGGAATGTCATCTGATAAGTTCGGCAAATTTTAGGTGCTTTTAGCTAAATATTTTTTTGAAGAAACCTTTCTTAGATTTATCTCCAGAAGCTGTAGTATTAATGTTTCCGTTCTCAATACGAAATCTTCTAAATTTTTCCAGTTTTACATTTAGGTCAAAGCGTAATTCGTCAACAGTTTTCATTTGTTAAAATTTTTTGCAAAGCTATAGAAAAAGTTTTGTCAAACCCAACAATCTGCAAATGTTAATTTTAGAAATAAGTTATGTTAAGTAAAATGTTATGTTTTTGATATTATTTGCTTTTTATGTTAATTTTTTTTGCAGATTTTTTGCAAAAAAATAGGATTAATTAAATGATAAACAAAAGTGACTCAGTACGTTATATTACATCTTTTTTTAACAAGTGTTTATCGCGCAATTGTTAATATTGAAATATCTTTGGCGCTCCAAAAACATGACAAATAAAAGAATATGATTGATTTACAAACACTAGTAGAAGAGACTGGCGCAGAGTCTGGACTAAGTTTTAATATTGATGGGATCTTAAACGAGTCTGTTAATTTAGAATACGACGGAAATGTTGCAGCAATGATCGGAATGATCTTAAAGATGTGCCTTGAAATGTCTGAAGACGTTAACAATGGAGATCTCAAACAAGTAATGATTAAGAATAACGACGGAATTGTTGTAGCAAGCAAGAATCAAGATGATAATTGTGTCGCGTTGCTATCTAAAGATTTAAGTAAAATGGGTCTATTGCTAAGAAAGATGGATTCTATTTTTAACAACTAATTTAAAAACCAAATATTTTAATAACATGTCAGATTTTTTACAAAACTTTCAAAACGATTTAAAAGAAAATGTTAACGGATTTATTGCTGTTTCAGTTACAGAAGTTGAAACAGGAATGTCTTATTGCTCATTAACAGTAAAATCTGATTTTGATCCAGAATTAGCTTCAGCATATAACTTAGAAGTTGTAAAAGCTAAATTAAACGCACTTAGAGCTTTAGGATTAAATCAGAAAATCAATGACATTTTAATTACACTGACAGATCAGATTCATATTATCGATGTTTCTGAAGATGGAAGATATTTTATCTACTTAGCAGTAGATTCTACTAAAGCAAATCTTGGCTTAACAAGAGCGACTTTATCGAAATACAAAAAAGATATTACATCAAAGTTATAATGATATTTTGCCCCCAAGAATGAGAAAAAGGCTGTTTCAACTCTAAGTTAGAAATGGCCTTTTTCGATTTAAATGCGATCAGTTTTTATTGAAAAAACTCTTGCAAAACGGTTTTTAGAGCTTCTTTGTTTTCAATTTGACTCATATGCCCGTCCTTAAAAGAAACCAATTCTGCAGTTGTGTTTTCAACTTGAGAAAGACTTTCTTCGTAGTTTAATACGGGATCTTTTTTTCCTAATATCAATAAAATAGGAAATCTATTTTCTTTCAAAAGCCATTCTCTATCTTTTCTGATTTTCATTCCTTCCAAAGAAGCAACGATTCCCTGTAAAGGTGTTTTTAAAGCTTCCGATTTTACTTTCTCGATTTCTTCTGCTAAGCGCGTTCTATTGTTTTCGCTGAATAAATTCGCAATTGCCAAACTTACAAAACTCACATAGTTTTGTTTTACGGCTTTGATGGCGCGAGTTCTATTTAGTTTTTTTTCTTCGTTATCTTCTTTTGAAGTAGAATTTTGTAGAACTAATTTTTGAATTTTCTCTGGATATAATTCGGCGAAAGCTAAACCTACATACCCCCCCATTGAATGCCCGTGAACTATTGCTTTTTCTATTTCTAAATGTTTTAAAACTTCGTTTACTGCTCCCGCATTATCTTCCATAGAATGAACGTAGCCCAGACAATCCGATTCGCCATGTCCTAATAAATCGATCGTAATAACTCGATGTTTATCAGATAAAAGTGAGACGTATTCTGTCCACATTTTTTTGTTTTCCAAAAAGCCATGAAGTAAAACAATTGCATTTCCTTCTCCAGAATCTGTAAAAGAGATTTTAGTGTTTTTGTATAGAATATTTTTCAAAATAATGTTTTAAAAGGTAAAACACAAAGGTAATAATTGATTAAACCATATAAGTGATATAAGTTTATTTCAGTCAAAAAAAAATTAATCGAGTTAATTTTAAATGAACTTATATTTCTTATATGGTTTAAAAAAAACGGCTTCCATTTCTGAAAGCCATTCAATAAAATTAAAAACGATTATCGCCATCTAGAAGATTTCCTAATCCGCCGAGAAGGCTTCCTTCGTCACGGCTATTTCCTCCAGATCGTGGTGCCGATGCAATAATACGATCAGCCAATCTTGAGAATGGTAACGACTGAATGTATACCGTTCCTGGACCTTTTAAAGTGGCATAAAATAACCCTTCGCCACCAAAAATAGAATTCTTGATTCCGCCAATAAATTCAATATCGTAATCAACATCTTTAGTAAAACCTATAATACACCCCGTATCTACTTTTAATACTTCGCCATGAGCTAATTGTTTTTTAGCCATCGTACCTCCAGAATGAACAAACGCCATACCGTCTCCTTCGATTTTTTGCATAATAAAACCTTCGCCGCCAAATAAACCGCGACCTAGTTTCTGCGAAAATTCTATTCCAACAGAAACGCCTTTGGCAGCGCATAAAAAAGAACTTTTTTGGCAAATAAATTTCCCTTGAAATTCTGTCAAATCAATCGGGAGGATTTTTCCAGGATATGGCGAGGCAAATGAGACTTTACTTTTGCTATTGCCCTGATTTAAAAATGCTGTCATAAATAAGCTTTCGCCAGTAAGAACTCTTTTTCCTGCGTTTAAAAGTTTACCAAACAAACCTGATCCTTGTTGTTGAGAACCGTCGCCAAAAATGGTTTCCATCTGGATGTTGTTTTCCATCATCATAAAACTCCCCGCTTCGGCGATTACAATTTCCTGTGGATCGAGTTCTATTTCGACATATTGCATTTCTTCTCCAAAAATCTGATAATCTATTTCGTGTGATTGCATAATTTCTTAAGTTATTTGTTTTTAAAATTAGTCGAATGCCGCTTTAAAATGTTACAATTTCTATGGTTCTTATAATAGTTTAAAAATATTAACAGTATCCCTTATTTTAAATTAGTCTTAATTATGTGTTTAATTCCATTTAATTCTATATTTTTGCACCGTTAATAATTTATCAGAATGGCATTAGTTAGTGATTTGACAACCAAAGTCTTATTTGAAACCGAAAAAGGATACAGTTACCAATGTGATTTGACCAATAAAATCATTATCAATTTTGTTGATACCGTGTCAAGTTATAAAATTCAGGATTTTTTGCTATTTCAGCGAAAGGTTAATAACGTTGATATTCTTGATATGCTTTATGACTTGTCTGATAAGTCAGATGCACAATTGATTGAAACTACCAAAAGAAATTTTTCCAGAAATCTTACTATCTGCGAAATAGTGCAATTAAGAGAGTTATTAAACGGGACAAAGTTTACACTAAATCTGCATTCTATGCTTTGCAATATTGTAAACGTAGAGCTTATTTAGATTCTTACTTAGATTAAATCCAAATTTTCAGACACTTAGGGTTCTTCTGTCTAATTTTAGTAATTTTACATAATTAAAATTTACAATTATGAAAGATTTACTAAGAACTACAACTTCATTAACTGAAGGTGTAGAAAATATATTGAACTTACAGGCAAAATTAGAAAGCGACGCTTCAAACAAATATTTAGCTATGGCTGCATGGTTGGATAGAAACGGTTTTGCCAATACAGCATCTTACTTGTACAAACAAGCTGAAGAAGAAAGAGAGCACTTTCTAAAAATTTTCAAATTCATTACAGACATGGGAGGGATTGCAGTTACGCCATCTGTTCCGGAAGTACAACAAGAATTTGCTTCTTTTAGAGAAGTGTTTGAAATTGCATTACAAAACGAAATTGCTGTAACTCAGGCAATCAATAAAGTAATCGCAAAATGTAGAGCTGAAAACGACTATGCTACAGAAGATTTTATGATGTGGTACGTAGCTGAGCAAAGAGAAGAAGAGAAAAATGCAAGAAGAGCTTTAGAGCTTTTTGAGTTAATCAACGAAAATGAAGCTACTGGCAAATTCGAATTGGATGTGCAGATAGCAAAAATCGGATAATTAAAACCGAGTTTATAAAAATAAAAAGCCCTTAATATTGAATATTAAGGGCTTCTTTTATTTATTCATTCATCAAAGTCTCGATCTCATCAGCTTCAACTGGAATGTTTCTCATTAAGTTGAAAGGCTCTCCTTTTTCCTGAACGACAACATTATCTTCTAAACGAATTCCGAATTTTTCGTTCGGAATATATATTCCTGGTTCAACCGTGAAAACCATATTCGCTTTCATTGGCTCGTGAAGTAATCCGTAATCGTGCGTGTCCAGTCCCATGTGGTGAGAAGTTCCATGCATGAAATATTTTTTGTAAGCTGGCCATTCTGGGTTTTCGTTCTGAACGTCGGCTTTGTCCAATAAACCTAAACCTAGCAATTCAGAAGTCATAATTTTACCTACTTCAACATGATATTGTTTCCATAAAATTCCAGGCGTAAGCATTTTTGTTGCTTCGTTTTTAACTCTTAAAACGGCATTATAAACTGCTTTCTGACGGTCTGTAAAACGTCCAGAAACAGGAATTGTTCTTGTCATATCGCTAGAATAGTTAGCATATTCGGCAGCAACATCCAATAATAATAAATCGCCATCTTTACATTGCTGATTGTTTTCGATATAATGTAAAACATTTGCATTGTTTCCAGAAGCGATAATTGGTGTGTAAGCAAAACCTTTAGAACGGTTACGGATAAATTCGTGAGCCAGTTCTGCTTCAACTTCATATTCTGTAACGTTTGGTTTTACGAATCCTAATAATCTGCGGAAACCTTTTTCTGTAATATCACAAGCATGCTGAATCAAATCGATTTCTTCACTTTCTTTTACAGAACGAATTCTTTGTAGAATCGGATTGCTTTTCGCTACATTATGCGCTGGATAACGTTCTTTCCACCATTTTACAAAACGAGCTTCACGGGTTTCAACTTCAACAGATGCGCGGTAATGTTCGTTGGTATTGATGTACATCGTATCGGCATACGTCATCATTTCGTTCAAAACTTTATGAAAATCCTGTAACCAATAAACCGTTCTAATTCCAGAAACTTGAAAAGCGCGTTCTTTCGTCAGTTTTTCACCTTCCCAAACCGCAATATGATCGTTTGTTTCTCTTAAGAAAAGAATTTCTCTCTGGCTTTCGTAAGGCGCATCTGGAAACAAAAGCAAAACACTTTCTTCCTGATCTACACCGCTCAGATAAAATATATCTCTGTGCTGTGCAAACGGCAAAGTACTGTCTGCACTAATTGGGTAAATGTCATTAGAGTTGAACACGGCAACCGAATTAGGTTTCATTTCTGCCATGAACTTTCTACGGTTTTTTACAAAAAGACCGCTGTTTATTTGATGATATTTCATAATTATTTCGTTTTTGAACTTCGATTTTCAAAATTACGTTTTTTAAATATATAGCGGAAAATTGATTTATTAAAGTTTTCTTATTTGTTGAGGATTTAGATTCGTTTTATTTAACCGCAAAGGGGCGCTGAGTTTTTCGCAAAGTACGCGAGGATTATTTTGCTCGCAAAGTCGCTAAGACGCAAAGTTTTTTCTCAATATTGTCATCTCGACGAAGGAGAGATCTCCGCAAGTAACTCCTCAATGTAAATCGCCAATCTCTGCGGAGCGCCTAGTGCGATTGGCTTCGCCTATTCGCTATCGCTCGTGTTTCCTTTCAGTCGAAATGACAAAGATTATGTAGAAATTGAGATTTATAGAAAGTTTTGCTGTTGATTCCAAATTTAGTTTTTCAATTATTGTATTTTGTAAATTGCCAAAATATTAGAAATGATTATTAAATTTCACAAAATGGATTTTATGGATAATTTACATTGTAAAATGTTAGATTCGATTGAAAATGCTAGAAAAATTTTAGAGCAAGAGTATTTGTTTTTACCTGTTGTATTAGAAGAAGATTTAAAGGGATTTGAGAATAAATTTAAAGTAACAATACCAGAAGACTATCGATATTTTTTGTTGAATGTGGCAAATGGTATTGTAAATAAAAACAAATGGGGTTTTAATATAATTGAAGAAATTGATTTCAAAGATTTCTTTTATGAGGAAAATGAATTTAATCCTTCACTTCCTTTTGAATTAACTGATAAGGTAGTTTTTAGTAGTACTGAACGTAAAGATTCATATCCTTATAAAATAATTTATGATGTGGATGACCAGATTTTTGACAAAGGATACTCAAATGGACAAATTCATATAGCAGGTTATGGATGTGGCACAAGCTCATTTATTGTTGTTAATGGGAGTGAATATGGAAATATTTGGACAGATAACTTTTCTTCTTACAGTGAAGTCTATCCGGAATATGATTTAAAGAAAAATAAACCTCGTCTTTCTTTTGCTGAATGGTTTTTGAATGAAATCGATAGACACATTATGATTTATCATCAAAACATTCAATGGGAGAACAGAATTAAAGCTGAGGAAAAAAGTAAAGAAGATAAAATTGATCAACAAAATAGAGAACTTGAAATAAAAAGATTAGATCAAATTAAAAGGGAGGAATTTGCTCAGCGTAATAAAGAAATTGAAAGAGAACAACAAATGACATTTAAAGACAAAAAGCCTCGCAGGGATTTACTTACTTATTTAATCGATAAATTGTTTCATTAAAATTTTTAGTTTCGATACAACACAAGTTTTTCCTTGTACGATACATTTTCTAAAACATTTCAATTCTGTAAAAATACAATTTTTCTGACTCTTTGAGTTTGGTTTTGAAATTAGAATTGTGTAATCTTGATGTAGCAATCTTTTAATAGAAAATTATATGACAGAAAAAGTGAAAACAATCCAAAACTATATAGAAGCTTATAATCAATTTGATGTCAATAAAATGATTGCCGATTTTAACGAATCGATCATTTTTGAGAATGTTCAAAATGGCGAAATCAATATGTCTTTAAATGGAATAGAAGATTTTAAAGCCCAAGCCGAAAAAGCCAAGGATTATTTTTCAGTAAGAAAACAAACCATTCAGTCATTCACTCACGATTCAAATGCTGTAACAATTGAGATCGATTATTATGCAGTTCTGGCAATGGATTTTCCAAACGGACTGAAAGCGGGTCAAGAACTCAATTTAAAAGGAAAATCGGTTTTTGAATTTTTAGACAATAAGATTGTAAAGCTGACGGATATTAGTTAGAGTTATGAACTCAAAAATCAACATCAGAAAAATCCAAACTATAGACCTAAATTTCGTCTATAAATCAATATGCGAACTCGAAAATGAAGTTTTTGATTTTGAAATTTTCAAAGGAATATTCGTTGAAAATATTTCAAATCCAAATCATCTTTATCTAATTGCTGAAAGCGAAAACGAAAGCTTAGGTTTTATCACATTTCACATTCAAAATTTACTGCATCACTGCGGATTAGTCGGCGAAATTCAGGAGTTTTTTATCGATAAAAACCATCGTGGAAAAGGCGTTGGAAGAAAATTAGTTGATGAAATTCTGAAACGTTCAGAACAAAATAATCTTAAAAGTATCGAAGTAACGACAAACAAAAAGCGAGTAGAAAACGTTTTGATTTATGAAAATCTAGGTTTTACTTTGAGTCATAATAAGTTTACGATTTCCAGGTAAATGCATATATTTGAACAATAATCAACTAAAATAAATTGAAAAACCATTTAAAATACCTAATCTCTCTCTTTCTCGCTTTAGTTGTGATTGCGGGCGAGGTACTTTAAATCAGCGATCTAATTCTCCTGAATATTATCAATCTTCTCGAGTTGTTTTAAATAGTGGATTAGATTTTCAAAACTTACGGTTGTATAAATTTGGTTTTTCAAAATCAATCGGAAAATCTTCATTTTCGATATTTATAATCTACAAAAGTTTAAAAGAAGTTTTGACGCTTCAAATCAAAATGGTTTTTAAATTTTGCGAATCTCTCCATCAAAAAATAAATTCATCTATAAAACAAGCTGTTTTTGTAAATGAAATAATCCATTCAGCAAACTTCAATAAAAGTTTATACACGGCTTAAGAATTTTTTTCTGAGCTCTTATGCTTTCTCAAAGCATAAGATGATAAAATAATGTCTAATCATTTATCATTTTCAAATGTATAAACAAAATAAAACACGCTTAGAACAATCTAAGCGACCACTTCAATGGATAAAACGAAGATTACTTTAATAATAACTGCATTCATGCTCGGAATGGCAAACGGAATGCATACAGAAGATACTAGAATAAAAGGAAATCAAAATTATACTGAACAGCATAAGAAGGATTAAGGTTAATTAGATAATTGGTCAATTTGAAATTAGAAAATTCTTTTAAGTGCTTGATTTTTGCACGTGACCTATGTCAAAGTTTTAGACCTTGACATAGTTTTTTTAAATAAAATATTGAAAATCAACCTTTGTTTTTTAGCAATATTTTTCAGGTTAAAATATAATCTTCTCTTGACGCAAATTATTTACTTTAGAAGCCAAAATGTTAATTTTTTTTTAATAGTTTTGGGCAAATTCCTGTATCAAAAGTTTAATATGGATCGTAAAACCAGATTTTTTAAAAACACCCTAATACTACAATTTATTCCCCTTCTTTTACTTGGCCTTTTGATTGTTTCCAATTTCAGAGAGCAAAAAGTACTGAAAATTAGACAGCTTCATCCTTACGAATTTAATTATGGCGAATGGCTGCCATTCATTTTTTTTGCTGTCTGCTGCATCGCGTCGCTTTTTACTTTGTTTCCAAAACCTCCTGGTGCTCCAGAAGATGAAGCCGAAATTGTAAAAAGAAAACGTAAAGAGAACTTTTGGAAATTTGCCTTCTATTGCAACGTTTTTTTATTGCTGATTATAGGTGGGTTTTCAATATTGGTTTTTCAAAAAGAGCCTTTAATTATTGATCAGCCGGTTCATTTTTATGCAATAATTCTTTCTAGATCACTGCTTGTTATTATAATCAGTTTGGTTGTGGCCTCTTTTTTATTAGCAACTGGCATTTATTGGAAAACCAATAAATCATTTGCTGTGGTTGTCTTGATATTTAGTTTCATAATTATGACAGCTTCGGTTTTTTTTGAATTTATTTTTATGGTTCTATTTATACAAAACTCACAGATATATACGCTGACTAAATCTGGAAATACAGTAAATCAAGAAGAAGTTTATCAAGATTATCAACAGAGCGAAGAAACGGATGATGAAGGCGGTCAAACGGCAACTTTACTTTATGATTCATGGAATTCTCTAATTAAGGATTGGGGAGGAACAGAAGATGAAAATGAATTTTTTGGTGTTAGAAAATTAATAAACACTAGTCTGCAAAGCGATGATGTAGAAAGTGATCATTATTATCTCCTGCACTTTATAAATAATTTGAAAAATATTCCAAATGAACTTTATTCAGAATTTGAAACATACAAACCGGTGTTTTACAGTGCCGTATCTGAAGAAACCTATCATACAGCTCATTTTGACAAGATCGTAAACGCATTATTATTAGCTCACGATGATATTGGCGGCCAAAATGATAAACTCGTTGAAATGTATAAAACAATGGAGGACGATGAAGGAAACAACACAAGTCAGGATAAATATTTTTCAAAATTTGAGGGTTATTTTTCTCCAGAAACGATTCAAAAAATTAAGGAATTAAAACTT
Organism: Flavobacterium ustbae; assembly: GCF_003946915.1. Lineage (GTDB taxonomy): Bacteria > Bacteroidota > Bacteroidia > Flavobacteriales > Flavobacteriaceae > Flavobacterium > Flavobacterium ustbae. The sequence continues at coordinate 186,037 of NZ_RPOC01000001.1, read as the reverse complement.
TCCAGTGATGATTTTGCTTATACAGAATCAGATTTGATGTGGTGTTACGGTTTTTGGGCCAGAAGAAATAATGAAGGAAACATACAGGAAACCGCTGCGATCTTAAAAGAAATAAAAGAACATTACGAAAATCCTGAAGAATGATAAAATCTTATAAAACAATTTTAATAGTTCAGTTTTTCGTGCTTGCCGCATTAGGTTTTATCTTTTCTAAGATAGAGTACGGCGAGTATTTTTCGGTAATTACAAAAATCCCATTATTCTTACTTGGCTTTTTTCCTCTTATTGTATTAGGAATTTCTATTCTCGTACAGCGATTGGTACTAACAGTTATTTATTCGGACGCATCAAAAAAGGACCCTGAAAAAGAAGAGGAAGATAAATTTTGGAGCTTTTCTTTCTTTACCTTTTTGACTTTTGGGAGTTTTATGTTTTTAACTTCTTTCATTGCTCTTGCTTCAAGTTTTAGAATAGCAACAGAAGCATATAAAGTTTTTGTTTTGAAGCTCTGTATTTTCATAGTTCTTTTAATTATAGCAAGCTTAATTATAGGTATTCTTTTAAAGGTAAAAGAAAAGGTCAATGAAGTAAGTAAAATGCTGGGTGCTTTACTGATTTTTCTTTCGTTAATTGTTTTTGGAGGAGCTTTGTTTGTTGGAGTCGGAAACATGGCTACTCCGAAACGCTATTTAAATGAAATGTTTGATGCTATAAAAGTAATGCCGTCAGTAGATGAAAGACTGGCTATAATTGATAGCAGTATTGTAGAAGAAACTGAAGCACTTGGACAAGGAGTAAAATGTGTTGAGGATTATTATGGTTTTATAGATATGAATACCTCTAATATAAAATCTACTGGATTTTTGAGGAATCGTTATGATGAAGAATATAGTGATTCTAGAATAAGTAACGAAATAAAATTTTATTTCAAAGATTTTTTATATTTAAAGAAAAACCAGTCTTTAACAGGTTTTAGAAATGAAACTAAAATGGGGTTACATATGGCTGAATATGTACATGACACCAGGGTTCTCACGGATCGTTTAAGAGAAAATCCTAATGAACTAAAAGAGGCATATGAAAGTTATAAACCGATTTTGTTTGCGATCTTATCAAGATATATATATAACGATGCAAATTTAGATTTACTTACAGAGGTTTTGATTTCAAGTAGAGATGATATTTCTCGCGCTGAAAATAAAAACAAGGGTAAAACCGAGGTAATAGATCTGATTTATAAAACAATGGTTTATGGTGCTGAAAAAGAGTTTCCAAATTATCATTTTACTCAAATCAGTCCTTTTGTTTCCAAAAAAACCTGGGGTTTAATTACGAGAAATTCTAAGCAGAATAAAAATACAGACTATAACAATAAAGCAGCCGCAGTTTGGATTTACAGTTTTTGGGCAAGAAGAAATCAGGAAGGAAATACGGATGTCGTTTATGCGATCTTGAAAGATGTTAAAAAACATTATGAAGAAGATTGGCTGACAGCAGAATAATATATGAATTCGCAAAAAAAAGCCTTTGCGTAAGTTTGAAATTTTGCAAAGGGTTTTCAGATTTTAATTAGAGACAAAATCCTTATTTAATTCAGTAATCTATAATATAAAAAAACCGAAGCGAAAGCTTCGGTTTTTTGTTGGAATTTGGATTTTTTTAATTGGAATTTAAATTAATCAATCCACTTATAATATCTCGCTCCAATCAAAACAGAAATTTCCTTTTCGATTCTGTCTAAAACCCATTCGTTTTTCGGAGTTCTTACGCTTTGTTTTTGTTCTTTTTTATGAAGACTTTCGTAAGTATTAAAATCAATTTCTATGCTTTCTTTTAGATTTTCAAAAAGCTTCACATTTGCCAAAGCCGATTTCCATTCTGGCTGAATAGTTCCTTCAAAAACTTTAGATTTCGATCCGCTTCCGTAAGCTAAGAAACCGAATTTTTCTCCAGTAACTTCTTTATCAGTATCATAAAAATGAGCCAAAGTCGATAATAGTCCCATAAAAATAGAACCGGTATAAAGATTTCCTATTAAAGAAGAAGCCAATTCTGCAGGCTGTAATTTCTCGGTTACAAAACTTCTGTAATCATCAGATTTTGCTACTTCTTTAATTTTAGTCTGATAATCTGCAGGTGCAATATCATCAGCAATAATTTTTTCTGCACTGTCTAAAGCATAAATTTCAGACAACATTCTGCGGCCTTGAAAAGAATACGGCAAGTGCATTACGATACTGTGCCAAGTTTTGTATAAAGTTTCGGTAGTATTTTTTAATTTTTTGAATGAAAAGTAAGCATTTCGCGTACGATCCATATAACATTGGTTGGAATATTGTCCGTCAAAAACTGGCTGATCTTTGTGGATTTCGATTTCGGCTTCTAAATTATCAAACCAAGAATCGTTGTTTGTGTTTTTCGTTATTTCTTCTTTAGAAATTGTTCTATAAGGCTTAAAGAAATCGAAAACACCTTTTGTACTTGTTGCCCAATTGTCATCAAAAGCAATGATTTTTGGGTTTGCCGTGATTAGCATTGCAACAGCTCCAGCGCCTTGAGTGTATTCTCCGCCAGAATTTAAATCGTATTTAGCAAAATCGCTGGTAACTACAATCGCTTTTTTCGTCGGATTCAATTTAACGAAATCCAAACAGTTTTGCATCGCGTCTACACCTCCAATACAAGCAAAAGTGAAATCTACAACATCACATTCTGCTAAAGCATCTTCGCCAAATTTTTGCTCCATTAGACTAATTAAATAAGAAGCAATTGGTTTTGAACTGTCAACACCACTTTCGGTACCGACGTAAATTCGGCTAATTTCGTTAAGATTTATGTTGTTGTCTTGAATCAGTTTGGTTAAAGCATTTGCTCCAAAAACAACAGCATCTTGGTGAACGTCTGGAAAAGTCATTTTTAATAATCCAAGACCTTTTTCTAATTTTTCTGGTTCAATATTTCTGGCGATTGCCAAAGTTTTTATGGGTAAATGTATGTTTGCTACATCAAACGAAATAGCATCAATTCCTGTTTTCATTCTTAATTTTTTGAGCAGCTAAAGGTAAAACTATGTTGTGGAATGACAATTTTTTACTTAGACAAAATTTCTGCCAAAGAGCACTTTTGAAGAAAACAAATCAAAACTTTGAATAAAATAACAATATCATAAATTTTTGATAATAACATAGACTCAAATTCTTGCTCAAAAGAATATAAGATAGTCTGTTGCGGATTTTTTATAGTGAATTATTCAACATGAAAAAATATTTTATACGTAAAAATACGTACACGTATGCTATTTTAAAATCATTATAAATAACAGCGAAATGGTTGTAGTTCTTTTGTAATTGAGTTATTTTTGTCTAATTTTTTAAAACAAACTACTTAACACTTATGGCACAATCTGCACAGTTGAATGCTTCCATCTTAAAGAAAGTGGCAATGGCGCTTTCGGGAATATTCTTAATCACGTTTTTAACGCTGCATGTTACCTTAAATTTTATTTCTATTTTGAGCGAAGGCGTTTTTAACGAAGTCTCTCATTTTATGGGTTACAATCCGTTAATACAATATGTAATGCAGCCAGTTTTGGCATTCGGAGTAATTTTGCACTTCGTAATGGGATTTGTTCTTACTGCTCAAAACAGCGCAGCAAGACCAATTTCGTACGCAAAATACAACGGAGCTGCAAACGCTTCTTGGAGTTCTAGAAATATGATTATTTCTGGATTGGTTATTTTGGCATTCTTAGTATTGCATTTTTATGATTTCTGGTTTCCTGAATTAAGCTATAAATATGTAGCAGGAACAGCTCCAGATGCTACAAGATATTATGGTGAGTTAGTTCACAAGTTTCATAGCCCAGTTCGTACAGGATTATACTGTATCTCTTTTATCCTTTTAGGATTTCACTTATGGCACGGGTTTGCATCTTCTCTTCAATCAATGGGGATGCACAATAAATATTCAAGATTTTTAGCAAAAGTAGGTTACTGGTTTGCAGTTGTAGTACCAGCAGCTTTTGTGATTATCGCATTATTTCATCATTTCAACCAATAATTAATATCAATTATAATGGCATTAGATTCAAAAATTCCAAATGGTCCTATAGCGGACAAATGGACAAATTATAAAGATCATATTAATTTAGTAAACCCAGCTAACAAACGTAATCTTGATATTATCGTAGTTGGTACAGGTTTGGCTGGAGGTTCGGCTGCGGCTACTCTAGCAGAGTTAGGATATAACGTAAAAGCATTTTGCTTCCAAGATTCTCCACGTCGTGCGCACTCTATTGCTGCACAAGGAGGTATTAACGCGGCAAAAAACTATAAAGGAGACGGTGACTCGGTTTACAGATTGTTCTACGATACTGTAAAAGGAGGTGACTACCGTGCTCGTGAGGCAAACGTTCACCGTTTGGCTGAGGTTTCTGCAAACATCATCGACCAATGTGTGGCTCAAGGGGTGCCATTGGCTCGTGAATATGGTGGACTTCTGGACAACCGTTCTTTTGGAGGAACTTTGGTTTCTCGTACATTCTACGCACAAGGACAAACTGGACAGCAATTATTGTTAGGAGCTTATTCTGCAATGAACCGTCAGATTGGTCGTGGAAAAATTAAAATGTACAATCGTCACGAAATGCTTGACATTGTAATCGTGAACGGAAAAGCGAGAGGTATTATCGCTCGTAACTTAATCACTGGAGAAATAGAAAGACATTCTGCTCACGCGGTAGTGATTGGTTCTGGAGGATACGGAAACGTATTTTTCCTTTCAACAAATGCTATGGGATCAAACGCAACAGCAGCTTGGAAAATTCATAAAAAAGGAGCTTTCTTCGCAAATCCTTGCTACACACAAATTCACCCAACTTGTATTCCAGTTTCTGGAGATCACCAGTCTAAATTGACTTTGATGTCTGAATCTTTACGTAATGACGGTCGTATTTGGGTTCCTGCAAAATTAGAAGATGCTCAGGCAATTCGTGAAGGAAGAAAAAAAGCAACTGATTTATCTGAAGAAGAAAGAGATTATTTCTTAGAAAGAAGATATCCTGCTTTTGGTAACCTTGTACCTCGTGACGTTGCTTCTCGTGCAGCCAAAGAAAGATGTGATGCTGGTTTTGGAGTTAACAAAACTGGTGAAGCAGTTTACTTAGATTTCGCAGCAGCAATCAAACGTTACGGAACGGAAGATGCTTACGTAAAAGGTCTAGATGATAAAGATGTTGCTTTGGTAACTAAGTTAGGAGCTGCAATCGTGAAAAGTAAATATGGAAACTTATTCCAGATGTATTACAAAATCGTCGATGAAGATCCTTATACAACACCGATGATGATTTACCCAGCGGTTCACTACACAATGGGTGGAACTTGGGTTGATTATAACTTAATGACTACAATTCCTGGATGTTTCTCAATTGGAGAATCTAACTTCTCTGACCACGGAGCAAACAGACTTGGAGCTTCTGCTTTGATGCAAGGTTTAGCTGATGGATATTTTGTATTACCATACACTATCGGAGATTATTTAGCTCCAGATATTAAAATGGGACCAATTTCTACAGATTTACCAGAATTTGTTGAAGCTGAAAAAGCAGTTATTGATCAAATTAACAAATTCATCAATAACAACGGTAAACATTCAGTTGATTATTTCCACAAAAAATTAGGAAAAATTATGTGGAATAAAGTAGGTATGGCTCGTAATGCTAAAGGTTTAACTGAAGCTATCGAAGAAATTGCTGCTTTACGTGAAGAGTTTTATAGAGATGTAAAAGTGCCAGGAAGCGCTAACGAATTTAATCAGGAATTAGAAAAAGCAACTCGTGTTGCCGATTTCTTAGAATTAGGAGAATTGTTCGCGAAAGATGCTTTACACCGTAACGAATCTTGTGGAGGTCACTTCCGTGAGGAATACCAGACAGAAGAAGGAGAAGCACTTCGTGATGACGACAACTTTGCATACGTTGCAGCTTGGGAATACAAAGGAAAACCAAGTGATGCAGTGTTGCACAAAGAACCTCTGAATTACGAAAACATTAAATTAGTTCAAAGAAGTTATAAATAAAATAGTTAAGAGTTAAGGGTTATGAGTTTAAAGTCATTCGAAGATTTAGAATGCTGGAAAGCAGCACGAGAATTAAGAATCTTTGTTTCTCAAAATATTCTTCCGAAATTTCAAATAGACGAAAAATATGCCTTGACAAGTCAGCTTAAACGATCTTCTAGATCTGTTAGTGATAATATTGCCGAAGGGTTTGGCAGATATCATTATCAAGAAAATATTCAATTCTGCAGAATTGCAAGGGGTTCTCTAACAGAAGCCTTAAATCAAGTAATAACTGCTTTAGATGAGAATTATATTGAAGAAGATTTGCTTCAGAAATTTAGAGAAAGGTTTGAAAGAACCAAAGCAATATTAAATGGATATATAAATTATTTAGCTAAGACTAAAATGCAATAGTAGCCCTATTACTTTTAACTCTTAACTTATAACCCATAACAAAATTATGAAACTTACATTAAAAATATGGCGTCAGAAAAACGCCCAAGATAAAGGAGGGATTGTAGAATATCCTATCGATGGAATCGAACCAGATATGTCTTTCCTTGAAATGCTTGATGTTCTTAACGAAGAACTAATCAACAAAGGAGAAGAGCCTGTAGCATTTGACCACGATTGTCGTGAGGGAATCTGCGGAATGTGTTCTTTATTCATCAACGGTGAGGCACACGGACCAGATAGAGGAGTAACGACTTGTCAGTTACACATGCGTATGTTTAAAGATGGTGATACAATTTTTATCGAGCCATTTAGAGCAAAAGCTTTCCCTGTAATTAAAGATTTAGTGGTTGACAGAAGTTCTTTTGATAGAATTCAACACGCAGGTGGATTTATCTCTGTAAACACTTCAGGAAATACAATCGATGCGAATACTATTCCAATTCCAAAAGACGACGCAGATAAATCATTTGATGCTGCTGCTTGTATTGGTTGTGGAGCTTGTGTTGCAACTTGTAAAAACTCTTCAGCAATGTTATTCGTTTCTGCAAAAGTTTCTCAATATGCATTATTGCCACAAGGTAAAGTTGAAGCAACTGACCGTGTATTAAATATGGTTCACCAAATGGATTTAGAAGGTTTCGGAAACTGTACCAATACAGGAGCTTGTGAAATCGAATGTCCAAAAGGAATTTCGCTTGAAAATATTGCACGTATGAACCGTGAGTATTTAGCAGCAAGCTTAAAAGGATAAGAATACAATTTAGTATATTTGAAAAACGCTTCCGTTACGACGGAAGCGTTTTTTGTTTCTATTCATAATACAATTGCGAAGCACTTATTTCTACTTTTTCTTTTCCTTCTAATTGTATAAAAGCGTTCAAAATAGTTCCGCCAGTTAAATCAAAATAACTGAGATTGATTTTATGAAAACCCTTTTCCAGTTTAACTGCACCATAAGCTTCGTTTGCCCAATGAATTTTGTCGTTGTCTACAATTAATTCGTCATCAATAAAAAGCTTCGATCCGTCATCTGAAAAGGTAGAGAAAGTATAATTTCCAGTTTCTGGTATAAAGATGTATCCGCTGAATTTTAAACCGATATAACGCTCTAATTTCGTTTTCCATTTTTCAGCAGTAATTTTGCCTTCTAAAATTCCAGAGTTTGTTGGTTTTACCAATTCTAAATCTTGTGTTTGCTGAAATAATTTTCCTCTGAAATATTCATATTGCAAACCGTTTTTCTTCGGCTGAATAGCCAAAGCTGGTTTTAAATCAGGATTTCGAATAATAATTTTATTGATCGAACTTCGTTTACCGCTTTCGCTGATTTGAATAATTTTGATGATTCTGAATTCGCCTTTTGGAATATTGATCGTTACAGGTTTTAGATACAAATTTGCTGTTTCATCAGGATTATATCCGTCAATCGTGTAGAATATTTTTCCGTTTTTGATGGTTGGTTTTAAATCTAAAATATATGTTGAAGCAATTAAAGCCGTTTCATCAGCACCAAAAGGCGTTGGAACTTTATACAATCTTTTTTGCTGTTCTAATTTTTCTAAATGATATAGTAATTGATTTTGAGTAAAATAATCGTAATCCTTGTTTTGAGGTTCTGTCCAAGCAATTTCTGCCAAAGCAAAAACTCTTGGATATAACATATAATTCAGTTTTGCTGGATTTGTCAAATATTCCGACCAAAGATTGGCCTGAACGCCGATAATATATTTTTGTTCTTCAACCGTTAAACTGTCAACCGGCGTTGGATTATAATTATAGACTTTTTCTAAAGTGCTCAATCGTCCAACTGTTAAAGGTTCGTTTGGCGAATAACCCTGATTGTAATCAAAATAAACCGTTCCTTCTGGTGTCATGACAACGGGGTGTTTCAATTTTGCAGCATGAATTCCGCCCGATTCGCCACGCCACGACATAACTGCTGCATTTGGAGCCAATCCGCCTTCAAGGATTTCGTCCCAGCCGTAGATTTGTCTTCCGTTTGCATTTAGGAATTTTTCTATTCTTTTAATGAAATAACTTTGCAGTTCATGTTCATCTTTCAGACCTAAATCCTTGATTCTTTTTTGGCAGTTCGGGCAGACTTTCCATCTTGTTTTTGGACATTCGTCTCCACCGACGTGAATATAATTACTCGAAAACAAAGTCATCACCTCTTTTAAAACATCTTCCAAAAAAGCAAAAGTCTCGTCTTTTCCAGCGCAAAAAACGTCTTCAAAAACACCCCAAGATTCTACGACTTTATAATTTCGATCTGGAAAACAAGCCAAATTTGGATAAGCCGTAACCGCCGCCGAAGCATGTCCTGGCATTTCGATTTCTGGAATAATATTCACATAATGTGCTGAAGCAAATTTGACAACATCCTTAATTTCTTCTTGTGTATAATATCCTCCGTATGGATTTCCGTCGAAAAAAAATGGTGATCTTTCAAATTTATTCCCCACTAAAGTCTGCGCTCTTTTTGAACCAATTTCGGTGAGTCTTGGATATTTTTTAATCTCAATTCGCCAGCCTTGATCGTCGGTCAAATGCCAATGAAAAGTATTTAATTTATAACTAGACATTTGTGCGATAAAATCTTTTATAACATCAACGCCAAAAAAATGACGACAAACATCAAGGTGCAAACCGCGGTAGCCGTATCGTGGTTGGTCTCGAACGATTACACATGGAAATTTTAGCTCTTTTTTGGAAGGATCATTTGGCAAAAACTGCAATAATGTCTGAACAGCGTAAAATAATCCTTCTTCTTGACCGCTTACTAAAATTTTATTCGATGAAATTTTGATTTTATAGGCTTCTTTTGAGGGGAATTTTTCGCTTGTGTCGAACTCAATTTTTAGGTTTGATTTTTTAGAATCTGAAAATGAATTGACAGCCGACTCAAAAATTTTAGCAGATTTTAATTCTTTCGAACTAAATTTATTATTCTTAAAAACAACCTGAATTTTTCCGTTTATGCGAATACTGTCTCCTGTCAATTGATAAAAATTGGGTGCAGGAATAATTGATTTATTTTGTGAATTTCCAATGGAATGAATCAGAAGCAAAAACAGTAAAACGAATTTTTTCATAAGTGAAAAATTTTAAAAAATTATTTAATAACTCCGTTGGGCGTAATTCAAAATGTTTTTTTGAACACATAGAAACATAGATTTTTCTTTTATAAAAAGATGATTGAAAGAAACTAGTTTCTCACACATAGTTCTATGTGCTAAAATATAGCCACAGATTAAAAGGATTAAAAAGATTATCTGTATGATCTTCTAGATCTGCAAGAGGAAAAAATCCTTTCGAATGATTTTATCCCGATAGCTATCGGGAGTGGCAAAAAAATAAAGCTACTCTAACTAGCTATCTCGAATGTCTTAAATAATTGTAGACAATCTATTTAGTAAAGAAACTTAAAGATAGTTAAACAACTTTAAAACAGGATTACAAACCTTTTTTATTGAGAGAAACTGTCTTTGGTTACGATGAAAATTATAATGAAATGTTTATTTTTGTAAATAGAAAAAATCAATCGGCATGAGCACTGAGAATGAAGTTTTAAATTACAGTAAAGAAGAACGTAAAAATCATATTCTAAAAGAGATTAACTTGCACACACGTGTAAGTTTTGAAACGCTGTCGGCTAAGCTTGGCGTTTCAGAAGATACTGTACGCCGTGATATCAACGAATTGGATGCTGATGCGCTTTTAATAAAAGTAAAAGGCGGTGCCATGACCAAAGGATATCACTATTCTTCATCCAATCAGACTTATGCTGTTGAGGCCAAACAGGTTATTGCTCAAAAAGCAGTTAGTCTTCTTCATGACGGAATGGTTTTGGTTGTTGACGGAGGAACCACTATTCGTGAATTCATCCGTTTAATTCCAAATGATCTTAATCTGACTGTTTTTACTATTACTGCTTTAACAGCCGTTCAACTTTTAGATAAACCGAATATCAAAACCATTATGATTGGCGGCAGCATTTCTTCGTACAGTCAGATGTGTGTGAGTGGCGAAGTTTTTCAGCAATTGGCCAACATAAAAGCCGATCTTCTGGTTTTAGGAACAAACGCCTTAGACGTTGTCGGTGGTTATTCTGATTCTGATTGGGAAACCGTTCAGGTTAAAAAAGCAATGATTCAAGCTTCTAGAAAAACAGCGGTTTTAACAATTACAGAAAAATTGAATACTGTTCTTAAAATGAAAATTGCCAATTTAGCCGATATTCATTACGTTATTACCGAAGTGGAACCAAATGACGAGAAACTAAAACCGTACAAAAAAGACGTTCCGAATTTGGTTGTCATTTAATCCCAGTTTTTCACTAAAAAGTCAATCCAATTTTGATGAAAGATTCCTTTTAAATCTTCGTCAGAATAACCATGATTTTTAAAGATCAGAACCAATTTCTGCAAATCTGCAATCGTATCTAAATCGTACGGACATTGTTCAGTTCCAAAAGCGCCGTCCAAATCAGAACCGATTCCGATATGTTTGGCGTTTCCGGCAATCTGACAGATATGATCCATGTGCTGAAAAGCCGTTTCCAGACTGCAATTCATTTTTTTAGGATCAGAAACTCCTCTTTCCCAATTCGGAACCATCATCCAAGCATCCAAAGCGCCACCGATAACAGCGCCTCTTTCGATTAAAGCTTTAATCATTTCGTCGCTGTATTGACGATTATGGTTTACTAAAGCTCTGCAATTGTTGTGGCTTGCCCAAACAGCACCGTTAAAATTATCCAAAGCCTGCCAAAAAGCATCGTCGCATAAATGTGTGGCGTCTAAAATTACATTAAGACGTTCCATCTCTTTTAATAATTCGATGCCGTTTGCATTCATTTTTCCTGTTGCATCGGTTCCATTGGCGTATCTTCCCGGACCGTAATGTGCAGGTCCAACGGCTCTTAATCCGTAATTATAAGCTCTTTCTAAATACGAAATATCTACAAACGAATCAGCGCCTTCTAAACTCAAAATATAGCCAATTGGTTTTTTATCGTTTTGAGTTCCATCATTCCATAAATCGAAATGCTTTAGTAACGAATTTTTATCTGTAAGCTGCGTCATTTCGCCAGCTTCTTCCATGCTTTTGTACCATGCCAATTGTCCTTGCGTCTGCGCCCAAGCTTGTTCTGGAGAATTCCATCCTGGAATAATGCTATCTGGTTTTACAAAACGAGCGATTTGAGTGGCGACCACAATTCCGATATTGCCACGGCGAAGATCAGGAAAAGAAACCGTTGCACGTTCGCGATCCGGTTTATCGGTCATTCCTTTTTCTAAATGACGAAGCGTAGGAACATCATTTCTTAAATCCCGGTTCCATTCCATCGCATTCATGCTGAGGTCTAAATGAGCATCTAGTATAAACATATTTTGGTTTTAAAAATTGATTTTACGCGCTCTTGCCCCAACAGGCCAGGTCGCATAAATTTGATGTTTTTTGTTTACGGCCTCCACATTATCATAAAGCGCAACGGTCGGGCATACGTGATAAGGTTCGGCATAAATAATATCTCCAATTTGATAGTCATTTTCACCTTTATTTTCGACAACCAAATGTTCTTCAGAATGTGAAATCGGAATCAGATTTTCATCATTTAAAATCACTAATCGTTTATCAATCGGATTTTCGGATGAAACAGCTTTATAGCCAATATCAATACAGAAAGTACTTTTTGTTGGTTTAGAAATAATAGTTCCTACTATAACCAAAGCAGGGTTGAAATCTTGTTCGGGCAGATTGATTTGATAATTCGAATCCCAAAAAACAAAAGTTCCCGGACTGCATTCTACATTTTTTTGTTCGGCGTAAAAAGGGAAAGTATTCGAACCGCCGACGACAATTTTTTCATTTTCATTTATTTTCGATTGAATCGAATCAAAAGCTTTTGAAGCTTCTTGTTTTCTTTCTTCAACAGTTCCTTTTATATGTCCGTCGTAAATGTGAATTCCTTCAAATTTGATGTTTTCTAATTTCTGAATTTTGTCAATTAAATCCATCCAATTTTCTGAAAGCGGAAAACCTGTTCGATTCATTCCTGTATTTAAATCTAAGTAAAGACTTAAAGTCAGCTGATTCTCTTTCGCGAAAGCGTTTAAATTTTGAGCGGTTTTTAAATTATCTACAATCGAAGAAAAATGCAGATCTGGATATTTTTTCACTAATGAAATATACCTTTCTGCTTTTAATCCGACTGGCTGATAGGAAAGCAGAATATCCGAAATTTGATGTGTTGCGGCCAATTCTGCCTCTGCAATTGTGGCACATTTTACTTTTTTAATATTGTAAATTTTGAACAATTCCAGAATCTCACCGTTTTTATGTGTTTTAATATGCGGACGAAGTTTTTGCGTATCGCCTTTTACATACGAAATCAGTTTTTCGATATTCTGCCGCACGCGATCTTCATACACCGCCAGAAAAGGCGTGTCTATCAAAGTTTCTGAATCTATTTTCCACCAGTTTTTTTGCATAATGCTTAATTTTTTTGCCACTCCCGATAGCTATCGGGATAAAATGATTCGAAAGGATTTTTTTCTCTCGCAGATTTAGCAGATAATCTTTTTAATCCTTTTAATCCTTTTAATTTGTGGCTATATTTTTTTAACACATAGAATCATAGCTTTTCTTTGTGTTGAAGGCGTTCCACTTGTTTAAATGCACATAGTAACTATGTTTTTTTTAACCACAAATTGCACAAATTTTCGCAAATTGAATTTGTGTAATTCGTGGCTACACTCAGCTATGCGTTAGAAACGAGATTCTTTTATTTTTTTCCTTTTTATAAGTCTAAAAAATCTATGTTTCTATGTGTTTAATTTTTTGCCACAAATTGCACAAATTCCACGAATTCAATTTGCGAAAATTTGTGTAATTTGTGGTTGTAATTTTTTTTCAAACACATAGAATCATAGCTTTTCTGTGTGTTGAAAAGGCGCTTCACTAATTTAAATTCATCCCGAAGCCTCGGGACTAATGTGTGAGAAACGAGTTTCTCTTTAATCTCCTTTTTATAAATCTAAAAAAACCTATGTCTCTATGTGTTAAAAAAACGTTTAGTACAATTCAAAAAGCGCTTCAACTTCGACCGGAATATTATCTGGAAGAGATCCAAAACCTACGGCACTTCTCACGCCAATTCCGTTTTCTTGTCCCCAAACTTCTGCAAATAATTCGCTGCAGCCGTTAATTACATACGGATGTCTCAGGAAATCTGATGTACAGTTTACCATTCCGAGAACTTTTATTACTCTTTTTACTTTGCTCAAACTTCCGAAATTGGTAACGATTGTTGAAAGCATTGTTAAGCCGACTTGTCTTGCTGCTAATTTTCCGGCTTCGATATCCATATCTTCTCCGATTCTGCCGATAATTAATGATTTATCATCCTGAACTGGTCCGTGTCCAGATAAATACAAATATTTTCCGTCTACCAAATACGGTTTGTATATTCCTAAAGGTTGCGGCGCTGGCGGAAGCGACAAACCTAAAATTTCGAATTTTTCTTGCGGATTTAAACTCATGATTTTAATGTATTAAAGCGTTTAAAATAAATATAAATACAATTCCTAAAACCGAAACTAGAGATTCCATTACGGTCCAGGATTTAAAAGTGTCTTTGAGACTAATGTTGAAATATTCTTTGAACATCCAGAAACTCGGGTCGTTTACGTGTGAGCACATTAGACTTCCAGCTCCAACAGATAGCACAAAAAGATTGGGATCGAGATTGTTAACTTGTAGTAAAGGTACTAAAACACTGGCAGTCATTAATCCTGCTGCCGTTGCAGAACCGACGCAAACACGAATAATGGCCGCCATCATCCAAGCCAATAAATACGGATGAATATTTACCTGGTTTAAGGTCGAAACAATGGTTTCGTTTACACCGCTTACAATCATAACTTCTTTTAAACAGCCAGCACCACCAACAATCAAAACAATTAAAGCAACATCTTTGATGGCTTGCGTGTAATCATCCATTACAGAAGACATTGTTCTGTTCATTTTAATTCCTAACGTATAGGTGCAGAGCAAAAGCGATAAAAGCATAATCATACTTGGATCGCCGATAATTTTGCAGATCGCAATCAATTTTTCATTATCTGAAATTAAGGGAAGGAGAGAAGTAATCGTTAATCCGAAAACGGGAAATAAAGCAGAAAATAAACTTAAGCCAAAACTGGGTAATTTGCCTTCGTTTTTAATTTCTTCAACGTTCAGGATTTCATGATCCGATTCTGTTTGAATGTTTTTAAATCGGGTTGAAAACCATAAGCCAGCGATTAGAATAGTCGGAATAGCGATTATGATTCCGTAAATCAAAACCAATCCTATATCTGCTTTAACAATACTGCTTAATGCCATTGGCGAAGGATGCGGCGGTAAAAAACCATGCGCTACAGAAAGTGAAGCCAGCATAGGAATTCCTAAATATACTTTTGATAATTTGAATTGATGCGCTACAGAGAATATCAGCGGAACTAAAAGCACAAAACCAACACTGTAAAAAAGCGGAATTCCAATTATGAATCCCGTAATCATTAAACCCAAGCGAACATATTTTTTACCCGTCCAATTCATAACGGTTTTAGCAATGACATTTGCGGCTCCAGATGATACGGCAAGCTTTCCGATACAGGTTCCGAAAACAATTATCAATGTGATGGAACCTAACATTTCTCCTAAACCTTTTTGCAAAACTGGCGAAATGGTATCAATTGGCAATCCAAGGAAAAGTGCTGCCAAAAGCGAAGTAATAATAAAGGCTATAAACGGATTAATTTTAAACCAAGCAATCTGTAAAATCAAGAAAATAATGCAAGCTGTGAGTATAAGAATGCTCATGGTTTGTGGTTGGTTTTTAGTTAGTTGTAATTGTGGTTGGAATTTCAAATATATAAAATAATTTCACACATCGCATTTTTTTTGCAAAAACTGCGTTTTTTTTGCAATCACAATGTTAAAATTGTTGTTGAATAATTAAAGTTTCTGTCGATGTTTTCTACCTTTATATAAAAATTATAATATGAATATTGCTTTAATCCAAACCGATCTTTTTTGGCAAGATGCCGATAAAAACCGAGAGAATTTTGATTCGAAAATCGATGAAATCGGATCAGAAGTAAATCTAATTGTGCTTCCAGAAATGTTTTCGACGGGATTTACAATGAATGTTTCTGAAGTTGCAGAAACCATGCAAGGAGAAACGATTGCTTGGATGAAATTAAAAGCAAAACAAAAAAATGCTGCCGTGACAGGAAGCGTTGTCATTACAGAAAACGGAAAATATTACAATCGAATGCTTTTTGTTTTTCCGTCTGGTGAAATTCAATATTACGATAAACGGCATTCGTTTTCTCTCGCTGGAGAAGACAAAGTTTATACACGCGGAAACCAAAAAGTTATTGTTGATTATCTAGATTGGAAAATTTGTCTTCAGATTTGTTACGATTTGAGATTTCCGGTTTTTGCACGAAATGTAGAAAACTATGATCTAATTCTCTATGTAGCCAATTGGCCAAAAGTACGCACCAATGCTTGGGATGCTTTGCTAAAAGCCCGCGCCATAGAAAATCTTTCGTATGTAGTGGGAGTAAACAGAATTGGGAACGATGCTCATGATTATGAGCATATAGGTCATTCGCAGGCAATAGATTTTTTAGGGAATTATATTTTAGAACCACAAGAAAAAAATGGTGTCTTTGCCGTAGAATTGGACAAAAACACCATGTATGAAACGCGTAAAAAATTGGATTTTTTAAGCGATAAAGATCAGTTTGAAATTAATTTTTAAAAATTATTTATAATCTAAATAGCGCTCAAGATTAAAATTTCTTCATTTGGATTTTTGGTCCGAATGGAAATCTTTTTATATTCCCATTTATTTCCGCTTTTAGTGGCATAAATATCAAGTTTGCCTTTTTTATTTGTTCCTGTTATCCTAACAGACGAATTAATAGAATTTTTATTATTTGAATAAGTGACATTTCCTTCTAGGATAGCTAGCTTATCTATTGGAGCAATTACACCAATTGTATTTAGTACTTTTGTATTTGTGTTTGCTTTTTTAATTGCATTTTGATACAGCGATTGATCTTCATATGCAAAAGCAGTATCAACTATGCCCTCTGCTGAATTATAAACAAATACTGCTCCGAAAAAAAATAATAGCACAGGAATAGTCCATATCCAGTTTTTCTTCAGCCAATTTTTATTTTCAACTAATTCATTTTCCATTGAGATCCTTTTTGCTGTTTGAACTTAAAACGCCTTCCGTTTCTTTTCTGCTTCTTTTTTCTTTTTATCGTCTTGTTTTTTCTCGACTTCTGGGTTAAACGGAATGCTCAAGTCAATTGTTTCGTTCCGATCCCAATTGGCGCGCACATCAAACTCCTGCTGATTGTAAAATACTTCTTCGGCATATTTCTTTTCTAAGAAACTACCGGTGTCATATTGTTTGTTTTTGTTGTCATCGTAAATAACACGCACAGTAAAAAGGTCAGGTTGAAGTAAATTGAATTCCAATGTCGTTGCGCCTTCAGAATAGCCTTCGGCCAAGACAACATCTCCTTTTTTATTGGTCAATTCAACAATAATAGGAAAACGTTTTACATTTTTCAGATTCAAGATAATATTCCCATAATCGGCATATTCTTTTGTACTGAGTTTATAAGACAAAGTATCATTTGTCTTTTCGTAAAAATCAGTCAAAGCGCCAGGTAAGAAAGTGAAATTGTATTTTTCTAAAGGTTCTTTTTTGAAATCAATATATAATTTCTGGTCAAATTCATCATATTCTGTAGTGTAAGGAACAGCAACAGAATCTTTATTCACCAAATTGATTTTAGATTTATCAAATTTAACTAATGGAGTT
The DNA here is from genome assembly GCF_003946915.1 of Flavobacterium ustbae. Classification (GTDB taxonomy): domain Bacteria; phylum Bacteroidota; class Bacteroidia; order Flavobacteriales; family Flavobacteriaceae; genus Flavobacterium; species Flavobacterium ustbae. The sequence goes on along the minus strand of NZ_RPOC01000001.1, from coordinate 168,624 downwards.
TCCGTTTCTAGCGTAAAACGTTCTCTAAAATTGATTTGACCATTTTGTACCGCTTTAATATTTAAAGTGTCTTTTTTCAAAGCTTTAATTTTGAAAGAGAACTTCTTGTTGTAGCTTCCTTTTTCAACTTCCATTGTTAAGGAATCGGCTTTAATTGGTTTGTGCCAAACTTGAAGCGAATCTTTTTTAGGGAATTGCGTTATAATAGTTTCGAGAACTTCATCACCATTTTTAAGAACTATTTTTGGTTTTGAATTTTTGAAATTCTGTTTTCCATCATACGGAAGATACAAACGGTTTCCAGAAGCCTGAATTGGTTTAAAAGCTTTTAGAGGCAATGTTTCTTTAAACAATTCTAATTCGTAAACCGTATCTGTCGGAATAGTGATATAGTTTTTTAAAAAACCGATTTTGTCATCTTTCGGGTTAAATTTATTGTTTGATCCTTTGTCTTTTAATGCCACCAAAAGATATTTTCCTTCTTTTAAATTTTCGAATTGAAAAGTTCGCATACTGTCCAAAGTGTTGGTAATGTAGCGTGGAAATTCTTTGTAAATCGTAGAATCTTTGTATTTGTCGTTTATTTCATACAGCATTACAGAAACGAAGTTGTCAACATATTTTCCGTAAGAGTCTTTAACTCTCCCGTTCAATTTAAGCGAGTCAATGTGCGATCCTGTAGAGAAAATATATTTAAACTGGTTTAAAGCATTTCCTTCATTATTATCGGTAATCGCCTGTCCAAAATTAAAACTATACGTCGTGTTTGGCTGTAAAGTATCGCGAATTTCGATCTTTATAAACTTACTTACAGTTGAAGGTGTAATTAACGGCTCGTTTTTTAAAGGAGGCGAAATAATTAGCTGTTTATTAGTGTTCTTAAGCTTGATATATTCGTCAAAATTTAAATTGATTGTATTTCCTTTAAAATTTGTAGAATAATTTTCAGGAAAGCTAGATACCAAAACAGGAGCTAATGTATCTTTTAAACCGCCGGTAATACTGCCTCGTTTAGCGCAGCTTATCATTGATATTAAAATTATAAAGGCAATATATTTTAAAGTGTTTTTCAACATAACGGTTTTTCAATTTGATTGCACAAAATAACAATTATATTTGCTTTAATTGAAATTTTTTGGGCAATTATTAGGATTTACAACTTTTGAAATTCTTCTAAAATTTTAGGGTTTCGAGTATTTTAAAACGGCATAATTTCTTACTTTTGAAGTAAAATGTAATTTTCCTAAGTTTTGTTCAAGCGATTTTTTCCAGTTTTGTTTCTCTTTTTATTGCTATCGTGCACTAAAAACGAAAAACCTGTAATCTCCTTTTATTACTGGAAAACGATGTTTAAATTCTCAAAAACAGAAAAAGAAGTTTTGAATGAAAATAACGTTCAGAAGCTTTATGTGAGATATTTTGATATCGGACTTCATCCAGAATCAAATTTTCCAATTCCGATTAGTCCTGTTCGGTTTTTAGAAAGTCCAAAAGAATATACTATTGTTCCGGTTGTATTTATCCAGAACAAAGTGATGTTGCAGCCTCATCTTGATGTGAATGATCTGGCTCAAAAAACTTTTGATTTTATAGAGCAAATTAATTCCAAAAATCAAATTCCTTGTCAAGAAATTCAAATTGATTGCGATTGGACATTAAAAAGTAAAGAGAATTATCTGAAATTTATAGAGGTTTTTAAAAACCTTTCGAAAAAGAAACTTTCCGCAACCATTCGATTGCATCAGGTGAAATATTTCAAAAAAACAAAAATCCCAAATGTCGATTCTGGAGTTTTGATGTATTATAATATGGGATCGATAGCGCCGGATTCGCTAAATTCTATTTATGATAAAAAAGTAGCAGAACGATATCTTAAAAGTTTAAAGCGATATCCGCTGCATCTTGATTTTGCGTTTCCGATTTATTCGTGGGGAGTTCATATTAGAAACAATAAAGTGATCGGACTCCGTTCTAAAATGAACAGTGCGGCGCTAGAAAAAGATGCTAATTTTGAAAAAACAAGTCCGATTTTTTTCAGAGTTAAAAAAGCCAATTATAAAAATGGTGTTTTTTATGAAGAAAATGATCTCTTGAAAATAGAAGAAATTAAAACAGAAGATTTAAAAGAAATGGCAGAAGATTTGCAAGATAATCTTGTCGAAAAGCCAAACGAAATTATATTTTACGATTTAGACGAATTCAATTTAAATAATTATGAAAAGAATATTTTTGAGCAAGTTATTTCTTGTTTCTAGTGCCGTTTTGCTTTCCGCAATCGGAATATACGCCTGTGCAGATGGAGATTGGGACTATTTAGGATCATATAATTCCAATTTTACGCCAGAAACTTTTGCCGATAAATCGTATTCGCCATTGTTTTTGTCTGGCGGAATTTTCTACGGAATTGGTTTTGATACTCAGCATAATTCTCGTTTCAATAAAAACATAAAATCCGATTGGGCAGATTACTTAAAAGGAAAAGCCGATACGACAACAGTCAATTATTTTTTGATTGGTGACGAAAAGCCTAGATATTATTCTGATGAAAAAAATGCAATCAAAAACAAAGAAGAAATAACTGATTTGCATGTTTTTTATAAAACAAAAAAGGAAAACAAAAGCTCTCAAAAATGGGGCAAAAAGCTTGATTTGAAAGATGAAAAGGTTAAAAACTTTGTCGAATTTTTGTATTTGGCGCAGAAAATAGAAACCGTTTCTATTGGAGAAGATTATTGGAGTTATGATCCTGTTGTGGCCAAAACGTTCAATGATGCCAAAATGATTCAGTCAATAGAAAATGTGTACAACACTTTGTCAGATCCGTTTTTGAAAAATAGATATTGGTTCCTGACTATGAAAGCGCGTTTTTATAGTAATGACAAGCAAAAGGCTATTGATTTTTTTAATAAAACAGAAAGTTCTGTTGCAAAAAATACGTTGTATTATCGTGCTTTGGCTTATGTAGCAGGAATCAATTTCAAGCAGAAAAAATATGCAACTTCCAACTATTTATATGCGCAGGTTTTTGATAAATGTCCAGAATTAAGAGTGGTAACGGCTTATAGTTTCCGTCCAAAAAATGAATCGGATTGGACGAAAGCTTTGGCAATGGCAAAAAATAATAAAGAAAAAGCAGCGCTTTGGGCAATTCACGGCTATTATAAAGATGAAAAGCAAGCCATTGAAAAAATCTACGAATTGGATCCAAAAAGCGAACATTTAAATTATCTCGGAACAAGATTGGTTAATTCGCTGGAGCAAAAAATCAACAATTCTTTTCAGCAGAACAGGCAAGGAGAAAATCCGCCTAAACCGCAAACCGTTGCAGAAAACAAAACCGAAAACAAAGCAAAAGTCGACAATAGCGCAGTTGATTTAATCGCGAAAATCTCTGTGGCAGGAAATACAGACAAGCCTTATTTATGGGATATTGCGCTTGGATATCTTCAAACGCTAAAAGGCGATTATGCCAACGCAGATAAGAATTATAGCAAAGCAGAAAAAACATTGCCAAAAACAGAATTGGCTGGAATGCAGCTTCGTTTATTGCGTTTTGTAAATAATTTAAGCAAAATTGATAAGCTGACAGATAAAAATGAAAAAACAATTCTAGCCGATTTGAATTGGCTGTATACAGAGCTTCCTAAAAATTATAAAGGGCAGGAATTTCGTTATCAGAATGCTTCTTCATGGAGCAGAAATTATCTGTCAAATCTCTATAAAGAAAAAGGAAATTTGGTTTTGGCCGAGATTTTTGGAGAATCACGTTACGGTTATTGGAATGATGGGAATGCTTTTTATGATAATGAAAAGAATTTACTGGGAATAAAAAGCTTTTTAGAGAAATCTGACAAATCGGAAATTGAGAAAATTGGAGCAGGAATTTATAGTTTGAAACTGAAGGATATTAATAATTTTCAGGCAATTCAGGCAACTTTCAAAAACAAAATTCCAGAAGCAATTGCCTTTATGCAACAAACAGATTCTGTTCAGCATGTTAAATTTTTAGGAAATCCGTTTAACGGAAATATAAAAGATTGCCACGATTGTGAGCATGCGGCGTATCAGAAAAGAAAATATACTTATATGGACTTTTTGACGACGATAAAATCGATGCAGGAAAAATTGGCTCAAAAAGAAGACGTTTATACCAACAGTCTTTTGTTAGGAAATGCATTTTACAATATTTCTCATTTCGGAAACGGAAGAACTTTTTACGAAATGAGTATTGTAGGTTATGGTTCAAGTCCGTATTCGTTTAGAGATTCAATGAAAGAAATGATTACGAATAATTCGGTTTCTAAAATGTATTATCAGAAAGCTTTTGAAGCAGCTTCAAACAAAGAACAAAAAGCAAAATGTTTGTACCTGATTTCAAAATGTGAGCGAAATGATTATTACAATAAAAAATACAGTGCAATAAACAGCTATTGGGAAATTAGAGACGATAAAGTTAATTTTATTGCGTGGAACTCATTCAAGGCTTTAAGAAAAGATTATTCGGATACGAAATATTATCAGGATGTAATTGCCGAATGCGGTTATTTTAATACCTATATAAATCAATAATTTAGTAAAATGGTAAACAAAATAGAACATATCGGGATTGCAGTAAAAAATATGGACGATGCCAATATTTTGTTCGAAAAAATGCTTGGTGTTCCGTCTTATAAAATGGAAGCTGTAGAAAGTGAAGGAGTATTAACGTCTTTCTTTCAAACTGGAAATAATAAAATCGAGCTTTTGGTGGCAACGAATCCCGAAAGTCCAATTGCTAAATTTTTAGAGAAAAAAGGAGAAGGAATTCATCACATCGCTTTCGACGTTGATGATATCGAAGCAGAAATTACTCGTTTAAAAAATGAAGGTTTTGTCTTGATTAACGAAGTTCCGAAGAAAGGCGCCGACAATAAATTGGTTGTTTTTCTGCATCCAAAGAACACAAATGGCGTTTTGGTGGAGCTTTGCCAAGAAATTAAATAAAAAAATGTGATTTTAATTTTTGAATAAGAGGTTGAAAATCAATTTCGTTTTTAAGATTCGAAGAAACTTTTAAAATTAAATTAAAATCATGTCTTAAAATATTTGGAGTGAATGAAAAATAGTAGTAATATTGCATCCTCTAAACCGGTCCTATAGCTCAGCTGGTTAGAGCACCTGACTCATAATCAGGTGGTCCCTGGTTCGAGCCCAGGTGGGACCACTTCTTTAGAAACACAAGCCTTTACAGAAATGTAGAGGCTTTTTTGTTTTTCAGCACTTTTCAGATGTGAAAATTGAAATATTCTGCATCAAAAATTAAACTTTATTTTCTCTAAAATCCCTTAACTTTATCTATCCGAAACAAATTTAATCTTCAGATGGATAGATTGACTCCCGAACAAAGGAGAAAAACTATGCAGGCGATAAAAAGCACTGCTACAAAAGGTGAAGTAAGGCTTGCTAAAGCATTATGGAAATTGGGTCACAGATATCGAAAAAATAACAAAAAGATATTTGGAAGGCCAGATCTTACTTTTGCCAAATATAAATTGGCCATTTTTGTCGACAGCGAATTTTTTCATGGAAAAGATTGGGAAACGCAAAAGTTAAGAATTAAATCGAATCGAGAATATTGGATTCCGAAAATTGAAAGAAATATCGAAAGAGATCAAGAAGTCAACACTTTTCTGATTTCTGAAAATTGGACTATTTTAAGATTTTGGAGCAAAGAGATAGAAAAGAATCTAGAAGTTTGTCTCGCCAAAATTGAAGGAACAATAATGCTTTTAAGTATTTAAACTTTTTCGGTTTTTAATTTCCTAGTTTCTGCTTTTTCAATGCATTTAAATATTTCAGAAGCAAGTCTTTGTATAACGGGCATACTTACCGAATTTCCAGCTTGTTTGTAAAGACTGGAATTCGAAATTTTAGGCAATTTGTAATGGTCAGGAAAGCCCTGAAAACGGAAACATTCTCTTGGGGTCAATTTTCTAAAACCAAATTCGGTTGTAATAATTGGAACATTGTGGCCGCCAGTTCCCATATTGGCAGTTAAAGTAGGGCAGACTTCTTTTTTGTTTTCGCGCACATACTGTCTTCTGAATTGATAAATTCGGTCTTCACGGACAACAGTTTCCTTTAACATGTTGTACATATATTTATCTTCGGTATAATAGAACTTTTTATCGACTTTTTCTTTGGTGATTAAATCGGTAACTTTTTTAGTTAATTCTTCTTTTTCAGGAAAATTAAATTTAAAACCTTTTTTAACGAAATCCTTATCAAAAGCAATCATGAAAATTCGTTCTCTGTTATGCGGAATGTTTCCGAAATTTTTGGTGTTCAAAATGGCGCTATCAAAAGTATAATTTCGTTTTTTAATTTCGCGCTGAATTACTTTCATGGTATTTCCTTTGTCGTGGCCTTTTAGGTTTTTTACATTTTCAAGAAATACTACTTTTGGTCTCATTTCGTCAATAAAATCCAATATTTTAAAAAAATGATTTCCTCTACTGTCTTTAAAGCCTTTTCTGTGACCAGCAAGAGAAAAAGGCTGACACGGAAATCCAGCAGTAAGAACATCAATTTTATTGAGATCTTTTACGTCTAGTTGCATTACATCGCCTTCTATAAGAGTGTGGTCGAAATTATTTCTGTAGGTAACACAGGCCTTTTTATCAAATTCATTCGCCCATTCTAATTTAAAGCCTGCATTTTCAAATCCTAAACAAATACCGCCAACACCTGCGTATAAACTTCCGACTGTATATTGATTTTTCATTTAATTAGATAAGATTGGAAATGGGTTTTAATTTTGAAGGTATTGTAACTGTGCAAATATATTAATTTGAGAACATTCTCTTAGGTGTAATTAAAGTTGAATCCAAACTTCTTTTTTTGACGTAAATTTTATTACGAGCTTTTGAAGAAAGAAAAATGCTATTCTTTGAAAATAAGGAAATTCTTATAGCCTTGAAAGTCTTGTAAATAATGGAAAAAAAGAGATTTTAACCTTCAAAGTGTTTCCTAAAAAGGATTGGAGGAATTTTGATGAAAAAATGTTAAAATTTGTTTGGTCTTTTTTGGTTTAAAAGTTGATTTTGTGCAAAAAACTTATACTTTTGTCCAAGATTTTGGAAGTTGAAGTGCATTTGTGCGAAATTTCTATTAAAGAATATTTGTCAATAATTATCTAGAGTTGCTGTTAGCAATCGCTTGAATTTATGAAAAATCTAAAAGCCCCATTTTTAGTAATTGCCTTATTATTGTTAAATGTTTCATTCGCAACGACGAAACACAATTTACCTGAACCTGATGCACAGGTAAGTAGTGATGGTACTGATGCAGGTCTAGATGATGATGGTCCTTGTGAAGGGTGTGCTCCGAATTTTCCAATAGATGAAAATATAGTTTTTCTGTTAGGAGCTGGCCTAGTTTTAGGAGCGACTATAGTATATAAAAATAAAATAAAAAAAGCTTCAATATAAATTGAAGCTTTTTTTATGAAAAATTGTCGCTCTATTTATTGATAGAATAAAGTCTAGAAATATATTTTCCAACTACATCAAACTCAAGGTTGATTTTTGTGCCAACTTTGAAATCGCTAAAATTAGTGTGCTCGTAAGTGTACGGAATAATTGAGACGCTAAATTCATTTGTTTTAGAATTCACAACAGTCAAGCTTACTCCGTTTACCGTAATCGAACCTTTTTCAATTGTAATATTGTTTAAGTTTTTATCGTATTCAAAAGTATAATTCCAGCTTCCGTTGGCTTCTTCAATTTTAATGCAGGTTCCCGTTTGATCTACGTGACCTTGTACAATATGTCCGTCTAGGCGATCTCCAAGCTTCATTCCTCTTTCCAAGTTTACAATATCACCAGTTTTCCAATCGCCAATGTTGGTTTTTAAGATAGTCTCGTCAATTGCCGTTACGGTATAAAAAGAGTCTTTGATTGCGACAACCGTAAGGCAGATTCCGTTATGCGAAACGCTCTGGTCTATCTTTAATTCATTGGTTATGGATGAGTCAACTGTTATGTGAAGATTGTTTTGGTCTTTCTGAATTTCGTGAATCCTGCCAAGTGTTTCTATAATTCCTGTGAACATTATGGTTTTATTTTACTAAATTTGCACATCAAAATTAGTAATAAATAAACTGAGCTCATGAATAAAAAAGCAGAAAATATAATTGTTGGAATTTCAGTTGGAGATTTAAACGGTATTGGAAGCGAAGTTATACTCAAAACATTCGAGGATTCTCGTATGTTGGAATTGTGTACGCCGGTTATTTTTGCAAATGCTAAAATTCTTTCATTCGTTAGAAAAAACTTTACATCGACAGTTCAGTTTCACGGAGTTGATAGATTGGACCAGGTCATTCCGGGAAAAGTAAATGTTTTGAATCTTTGGAGAGAAGGAGTCGATATAAACTTTGGAACAAATGATCCAAAAATAGGAGAATATGCAATCAAATCTTTTACAGCGGCAACAAAAGCTTTAAAGGATGGCGAAATAGATGTTTTGGTTACAGCTCCTATTAATAAATACAATATACAGTCTGAGGATTTTAAATTTCCAGGACACACAGATTATCTAGATCAGCAATTAGAAGGTAATGCCCTTATGATGATGGTTCAGGATAATTTGAGAGTAGGTTTGATTACGGATCACGTACCATTAAACGAAGTGGCGTCGCATTTGACGGAAGAATTAATTACTAAAAAAATTGAAACCATAAGAAAATCTTTGGTTCAGGATTTTAGTATAGTGAAGCCAAAAATTGCAGTTTTAGGATTAAATCCACATGCTGGCGACGGTGGTGTAATTGGTAAAGAAGATGATATGGTTTTAAAGCCTGTTTTGAAAAAAATATTTGAAGCCGGAACAATGGTTTTTGGGCCTTTTCCTGGAGATGGTTTTTTTGGAAGCGGTCAATATGAAAAATATGATGCGATTGTAGCAATGTATCATGACCAAGGATTAATTCCGTTTAAAACATTGTCTTTTGGAAAAGGAGTTAATTATACAGCAGGGTTAAACAGGGTTAGAACTTCTCCAGATCATGGTACAGCTTATGATATTGCTGGGAAAGACATGGCAGATTACAATTCTTTTAAAGAAGCAGTATATCTTGCGATTGATATTTTTCGTTCGCGTAATCAGTATGAGGAGATTAGCCAAAAACCTCTTAAAATAAAAGAAAAACAGTTATAAACAAAAAAAGGTGAATAAGATTATTAGATTTATAATAATTTTATATCTTTGCACCCCAATTCAGATATCTAGTTTTAGAACTGAATTGTTCAAATTGATGTTGAAATGAGCAAAACAAAAGAATTTTTAATTCCTTTCGTAGGATTAAAACTAGGAAAACACCATTTTGAGTATCAGATAAATAACAAGTTCTTTAAGGATTTTGAATACGAAGAGTTTCAAAATTCAGATATTAAAGTCAATTTACTTTTTGATAAAAAAAGTAATATGTTAGAGTTGGAATTCAAACACAAAGGAACAGTAAATGTGCCTTGTGATCTAACAGGCGAAGATTTTGATTTACCAATAAAAGGGAAAATGAAGTTAATAGTTCGCTTTGGAGAAGAATTTAATGATGATAACGAAGAATTATTGATTTTGCCACATGGTGAACATGAGGTAGATGTTGCGCAATATATTTATGAAATGATCGCGCTTTCAGTACCTCAAAAAAGAATTCATCCAGGAGTTAAAGATGGAACCCTTCAAACGGAAGCTTTAACCAAATTGAATGAATTAAGTGTAAAAGAACAAAAAGAAGAGAGTAAACAAGAAGAAGATATTGACCCGCGTTGGGAAAAATTAAAGAAACTATTAACGGATAAATAATATAGTAAAATGGCACATCCTAAGAGAAAAACCTCGAAAACAAGAAGAGATAAGAGAAGAACACATTATAAAGCTACTGTAGCTCAAATCGCTACATGTCCTATTACAGGTGAAGCGCATTTATACCACAGAGCTTACTGGCATGAAGGTAAAATGTACTACAGAGGGCAAGTTGTTATCGATAAATCTGAAGCGGTTGCTTAATACGTTTTTGTAAATTATACTAGAACTCTCACATAGTGAGAGTTTTTTTTGTTGGTTATAATTTTCGTTTTTTAGGAAAATATAGACAAATTCGTTACGTTTTTTTTTGTAATTTTCAAGTCTTTTAAAAATTTTTCAAATTAATCATAATTTGAAAATAAATAATAGAATATAATGAATACAATCACAGCCGCAATTACCGCTGTTGGAGCTTATGTTCCTGACTTCGTTCTTTCGAACCAAGTGCTAGAAACAATGGTTGATACCAATGATGAGTGGATTACCGCTCGAACAGGAATTAAAGAAAGAAGAATTCTTAAAGATCCTGATAAAGGTACATCGTATCTTGCTATACAAGCAGCAAAGGATTTGATTGCAAAAGCAAATATTGATCCGCTTGAGATTGATATGATTATAATGGCAACTGCAACACCAGATATGATGGTGGCTTCTACAGGAGTATTTGTTGCAACAGAAATTGGAGCAACAAATGCATTTGCATACGATTTGCAGGCTGCATGTTCAAGTTTCTTGTACGGAATGTCTACTGCAGCTGCTTATGTTCAGTCAGGGCGTTACAAAAAAGTACTTTTAATTGGTGCAGATAAAATGTCATCAATTGTAGATTATACAGATAGAGCAACTTGTATTATTTTTGGCGATGGAGCTGGTGCAGTTCTTTTCGAACCAAATTATGAAGGGCTTGGTTTACAGGATGAATATTTAAGAAGTGATGGCGTAGGTCGCGATTTTCTTAAAATTCCTGCGGGAGGTTCTTTAATTCCACCTAGTGAAGATACTGTAAAAAACAGACAGCACAATATTATGCAAGATGGTAAAACTGTTTTCAAATATGCTGTAACTAATATGGCAGATGCCAGCGAATTGATTTTACAAAGAAATAATTTGACAAATCAAGATGTTGACTGGTTAGTGCCACACCAAGCTAATAAACGTATTATTGATGCTACTTCAGGAAGATTAGAATTGGACGATTCTAAAGTTCTAGTAAACATTGAAAGATACGGTAATACTACTTCTGGAACTTTACCATTAGTTTTGGCTGATTTCGAAAATAAGCTTAAAAAAGGAGATAATGTTATCTTTGCCGCTTTTGGTGGAGGATTCACTTGGGGATCTATCTATTTAAAATGGGCTTACGATACAAAATAAATTAAAACTAAAAACGAATCATTATGGATTTAAAAGAAATTCAAAACCTAATCAAATTTGTTGCAAATTCGGGCGTTGCAGAAGTGAAGTTAGAAATGGATGATGTAAAAATCACGATTAGAACAACTTTAGAAACAAATGTAACTGAGGCAACTTACGTACAGCAATTACCAGCTCAGGCAGCTTTACCTCAAGCGGCAGTTCCACAAGTTACAGCTCCAACAGTTGTAAGTGTAACTCCAGAAGCTCCAGCAGCTAACGATTCTAAATATATTACTATAAAATCTCCTATCATTGGAACATTCTATAGAAAACCATCTCCAGACAAACCAGTTTTTACAGAAGTAGGAAGCACTGTTTCTAAAGGAGATGTTCTTTGTGTAATTGAAGCAATGAAATTATTCAACGAAATCGAATCTGAAGTTTCTGGTAAAATTGTGAAAATTCTAGTTGACGATATGTCTCCAGTAGAATTTGACCAACCTTTATTCTTAGTAGATCCATCATAATTTTTAAAAATTCCAATAGAGAAATCACAAAATCCAGTTGTTGGAATTTGGAGATTGGAATTTGTAATTTTTAATATAAATAAGATGTTTAAAAAAATATTAATTGCGAATAGAGGAGAAATTGCACTACGTGTAATTCGTACATGTAAGGAAATGGGAATCAAAACTGTTGCAGTTTACTCTACAGCCGACGCAGAAAGTTTACATGTTAAATTTGCTGATGAAGCGGTTTGTATTGGCCCTCCTCCAAGTAACTTATCGTATTTGAAAATGTCAAATATTATTGCAGCTGCTGAAATTACAAATGCAGATGCAATTCATCCAGGTTATGGATTTCTTTCTGAGAATGCTAAATTCTCAAAAATCTGTCAAGAGCACGGAATTAAATTTATCGGTGCTGCTCCAGAAATGATTGACCGTATGGGAGATAAAGCTTCTGCAAAAGCTACAATGAAAGCAGCAGGAGTTCCTTGTGTACCAGGTTCAGATGGATTGTTAGAATCTTACGAACATGCACAAAAAACAGCAGCAGAAATCGGATACCCAGTTATGATGAAAGCTACTGCTGGTGGTGGTGGTAAAGGAATGCGTGCTATCTGGAAAGAAGAAGAGCTTTTAAAAGCTTGGGAAAGCGCGCGTCAGGAAGCTGCTGCTGCGTTTGGAAATGACGGAATGTACATGGAGAAACTTATTGAAGAGCCACGTCATATCGAAATTCAAGTTGTTGGAGATGCATACGGAAAAGCTTGTCACCTTTCTGAAAGAGACTGCTCAGTACAACGCCGTCACCAAAAACTTACTGAAGAAACACCGTCTCCTTTCATGACAGACGAACTTCGCGCAAGAATGGGAGAGGCTGCTGTAAAAGCTGCCGAGTTCATTAAATATGAAGGAGCTGGAACTGTAGAGTTTTTAGTAGACAAACACAGAAACTTCTACTTCATGGAAATGAATACTCGTATTCAAGTAGAACACCCAATCACAGAACAGGTTATTGATTATGATTTGATCCGTGAGCAGATTATGGTTGCTGCCGGAATTCCAATTTCTGGTAAAAACTACCTTCCTGAATTACACGCTATCGAATGCCGTATTAATGCTGAAGATCCTTATAATGATTTTCGCCCTTCACCAGGAAAAATTACTACGCTTCATATGCCAGGAGGACACGGAGTTCGTTTAGATACTCACGTATACTCAGGATATAGCATTCCGCCAAACTACGATTCTATGATTGCAAAGTTAATTACAACAGCGCAGTCACGTGAAGAAGCTATTAGCAAAATGCGTAGAGCTTTGGACGAGTTCGTAATCGAAGGTGTGAAAACTACAATACCTTTCCACAGACAATTAATGGATGATCCAAAATATATTGCAGGAGATTACACAACTGCATTTATGGATACATTTAAAATGAAATCTATAGAGGAATAAATACAAAGGCTGTCAAAATTGACAGCCTTTCTTTTTTATATACTTCCTCTTAAATTAAATTCCAATTTTTATCCCGAAGCTTCGGGATAAAAATTTTGGAATATCATCCCAAGGTTACACTAAAAGTGTTTACTTATTACACACTTCTTTTCTCTTTTACACACATTTTAAATTTTATCTTTTTTTAGTATATTTGATGTAATGCCTTTAAAAACAGGTTTTTATAGTGTTTGGCACGGTTCTTTTCTTTTACGGCATAATAATTTCATTACTTAAAAGCGTAAACAACTATTAATTTAAATATATACGTTATGAAAAATTTATTTTTATCAGCCGCACTAGTTTTAGGAAGTTTAACTTCATTCGCTTCAACTACAACAATTACCAATACAAATGTAAAAGTGATTTCTATTGAAGACGAATATACTGAAATCAAATTAGAAGAATTACCAGCAGCTATTTCTGATGCTTTGAAAAAAGCTTATCCAGAAGCGGTAATTACTAAAGCATACAAAAATGAAAAAGCACAGTATAAACTTGACGTAACTGTTGGCGACAAAGTAGGAAACTTATTTGCTAATGCAGACGGAACTTGGATCAAACAATAATCTAAAATTGAGATTTTGTGAAAATCCAGATCAAGAATACTAAGATCAAATTAACTACATTAAAATATAACTATCATGAAAAATTTATTTTTATCAGCCGCAATCGTTTTGGGAGGTTTAACATCATTTGCTTCAACTTCGCCAATTTCAAATACAATCGTAAAAACAATCTCTATCCAAGATGATTATACAGAAATCAAATTGGAAGAAGTTCCTTCAGCTATTACAGATGCTCTTAAAAAAGCATATCCAGATGCAGTGCTTACTAAAGCATATAAAAACACAAAATCTGAGTACAAGCTTGATGTAACTGTTGGAGATAAAACAGGAAATCTTTTTGCTAACGCAGATGGAACTTGGATTAAAAAATAATTAAGTCTAACCCTTAAAAACTATTACTATGAAAAAGTTAATCTTATCGGCAGCAATTGTTTTAGGCAGTTTGTCGATGTACGCAGAGACCCCTGTAGCAACTAATCAATTAGTGTATACAGTAAATGATCAGGATGGATATAAAGAAGTGGACGGAGTTCCAGCAGCCGTAAAAAAAGGTTTAGATGAAGCTTATCCTGGTGTAGTGCTTGAAAAAGCTTGGGTTAATGATAATAAGGAGTACAAAATTGAGATAACCGTTCGAGGTGAAAAATCGATCGTTTATACAGATGCTTCTGGTAAAATTCTTAAAAAATAATTTAAACCACAATATTATGAAAAAGTTAATCTTATCAGCAGCGATCGTTTTAGGAAGTCTTTCAGTAAATGCTGCCATTCTTCCAGCGATTTCAATTTCTCAATCAGTACTTGCTCAGGATGGATATACTGAAGTTGCTTTAGACGCTGTTCCGGCAGCTGTAAAGTCTACAGTTGAAAAATCCTTCCCAAATACTAAGCTTGAAAAAGCGTATAAAAATGATAAAAACGAGTACAAGCTTGAAATTTCAAGTGGAGACAAGAAGTACACTATTTTTACAGATGCTTCTGGAAATATCATTAAAAAATAATTAAAATCAGCATCATGAAAAAGCTAATCTTATCAGCAATAGTAGTTTTAGGAACAATGTCAATTCATGCCAATGGATTGTCTGTTTCAAAAGATGCTAAAGCTACTGTAATTGTTCAGTCAGAATATACAGAAGTTACCGTAGATGCTGTTCCTGCAGCTGTGAAAACGGCTCTGCAGACTGCTTATCCAGGAGCAAAACTGGAAAAAGCATTTGTAAACGAAAAAAAAGAGTATAAACTCGAAATATCAGTTGGAGACCAAAAGGCTACTGTCTATTCAGATGTCAATGGTAACTGGTTGAAGATATAAATTAGGTGAATTTAGATTTATGTTTTTGGTGAAAAAGAGATTGCTTTGAGCAATCTCTTTTTTTTTACATATTTTACATAATTTTATGAAATAACAAGTTTAATAATATTATTTTAGCAAAAAAGTCCCTAGAAGCAAATGCCGAAGATATTAGTGATAGAAGATGATATTGCGTTTTGTAAATTATTAGAAAAATTTCTAATTAAAAAAGCGTATGATGTAAAAGTTGCTTTCTCTGCCACAGAAGCACGTGAAGCCGTTAAAAAAGAATCTTTCGATTTGATTTTGACAGATCTTCGCCTACCTGATTCTGATGGTATCGGACTTATGTCTGAATTTAAAAATTCACACCCTCATATTCCGATTATTCTAATGACGGGTTACTCTGATGTAAATACTGCTGTAAAAGCCATTAAAAATGGTGCTGCAGATTATATTTCGAAACCATTTAACCCAGATGAAGTTCTTCTTGTTATTACCAATGCTTTGCAAATGCCAAAAGTAGTAGAAGAAGAAGCTCCTGTAAAAGAAAAGAAAGCAGTAAAAAAGCAATCATCATCAGGAAGCAATGAATATGTTAAAGGGATTTCAGCCGCATCCAAAAAACTTTTAGATCACATTCAGCTGGTTAGTCCAACTGATATGTCGGTTTTAATTATTGGCGAAAGCGGAACAGGAAAAGAAATTATTGCAAAAAGCATTCATCAGCAAAGCAGAAGAAAAGACAGTAATTTTATTGCGGTAGATTGCGGAGCGATCCCAAAAGAATTGGCGGCAAGCGAATTTTTCGGTCATTTAAAAGGATCTTTCACGGGAGCCATCAATGATAAAAAGGGATATTTTGAAGCGGCAAATGGCGGAACTTTATTTTTGGATGAAATTGGAAATCTTTCTTACGAAAACCAAATTCAGTTGTTAAGAGCGCTTCAAGAAAGAAAAATCAAACCTGTAGGAAGCAATAAAGAAATAAACGTCGATATACGCATTATTACAGCTACAAATGAAGATTTGCGCGAGGCGGTAAAAAACGGTGATTTTAGAGAGGATTTATACCATAGAATCAACGAGTTTTCGATTCAGTCGCCATCTTTAAAAGATCGTGGTGAAGATTTAATGGTTTTTGCCGATTATTTCCTCGAAAAAGCCAATCAGCAATTGCATAAAGATGTTGTTGGATTTTCTCCAGAAGTAGTCTCTATTTTTCAAAATTACAATTGGCCAGGGAATTTAAGAGAATTGCAAAACTGTGTCAAACGTGCCACTCTTTTAACTAGAGGTGATTTTATTGAAAGTGATGTGCTTCCAGCAGAATTTTTTCAAGTTCAAAAACAACAATCTGCAGCAAACGAAGTTTTCTCTTTATCTGAAAACGAAAAAGAAACCATTATAAATGCGTTATCCAAAACGCAGAATAATAAATCTGAAGCAGCAAAACTGCTAAAAATTACCAGAAAAACCCTTTACAATAAATTGAAACAATATAATATCGAATAAAAAAAGCAGTCTAAATTTAGACTGCTTTTTTTGTTTCTATTAAACCTCTTGTTTTAATGCTTCAAAAAGAACTTTTATCTTTTCTTTTAAATCGATATAAGTAGTTTCTATATCAATCGTATTTAAATCTTCTTTTTCTAAATCTTTTAAAAGTTCGCCAATTTCATTTGCTTGAATTTGTTTGAACATTGGTGCAATACGATGTGCAATAGATTTTATTTCATCGTGATTTTTCTCTTGAACAGCCACTTTCAAAAAGCCTAGATTTTCTATACTTGTTTCTATAAAAGATTTTAGAACCTCTTTTAAAGCCGCTTCATCTTGGCCGAGAAAATCTTTTAAGGTTTCGAGAGAATATATTTGAGAAGTATTTTCATTGGCATTCTCAATATACTCAGTTATAGGAACTTCTTCATGATCTAAAATATGCTGAATGGTTTCTAGTAAGATTTTTGGCGAATAAGGCTTTTTTACAACAGTTGTAAATCCAGCATTTTTATAAACAGAAAGTTCAAGATCTGTTCGTCCGGTTAATGCTATTACGGGCTGATTTTTGAAAATGGTTTCAGGAAGTTCTCGAAGTTTTTCTAAAAATGAAAATCCGTCTATTTCTGGCATTTGAATATCGGTAATAACAAAATCAAACTGCGTGGTTTTAATGGTTTCTAAAGCTTTTGTAGGATTAGTAAACGAAAACACCTGATGCTGTTCTTGTTTTAGAACGCCACTGGTCAAATTCAAAAGATTAATGTCGTCGTCTACAACAATAAAAGTCTGTTTTTTATTGTTTTTGGCAATCTTAGGTTTGGTTTCGGTTACAGGGATATTTTGGCTATTGTCAAATATTAAAGGCAATCGAATAATAAACGTGCTTCCTTTTCCAAATATGCTTTCTAAAGTTAGATTACCACCCAAAATAGAAATAATCTTCTGGCAGATAGATAAGCCTAATCCAGTTCCGCCATATTTTTTTTCAATATTTTCATTCGCTTGAGCAAATTCTTCAAAAACCAATTTCTGATTTGCTTTTTCAATGCCAATTCCGGTATCTTGAATCGAAATGGTAAAAAACTGGTCTTCATTCGCGTAAGCGGCAATTCGAATATGGCCTTGTTCGGTAAATTTATAAGCATTTCCGATAATATTCGTCAGAATTTGTTTTAAACGAAACGGATCGCCAACAATACGTTTTTGAAATTGCTCGTCTACATTGATAATAAGATCAATATCTTTCTCCTTATAAACCGTTTGGATATTGCGAGCAACATCTTCAATAATTTCAGGTAATGGAAATGGAACTTTTTCTATCGAAATTTTTCCGGCCTCAATCTGAGAAAAATCCAATAAATCCTGAACAAGCTGCGAAATATATTCAGACGAATTTTTAATGTTTTTAATGAAATAAGACTGCTTGGTGTTGACATCTGAGTTTCCTAAAAGTTCAGAATAACCCACAATTGTACTCAAAGGCGTTTTTAAATCGTGACTAACGGTTGAAATTAATTGTTCTCGACTTTTGAGCAGATTCTTTGTTTTGAAATTGGCAATTTCGAGTTGCTTCTTATACAATTGAGATTTTGAATAATCGCTCACAATCAAAATCGAAAAAAAGACGGTCAGCAATAAGCCGATAACGGCAGAAGCGGTTACAATTTCGTTGACTCTTTTTAATGATTTTTCTTTTAATGAGTTGCTTTTAATCGAATTGATAATAATTTCTCGCTCAATAATTCGAAGTATTTTTCTTAGCTGATCCGAAATGGCTATTTCATTCTGAAGCAGTTTGTTTTCTTCAAAATTCAAAGATTCTTTCTTTTTTTCGGCTTTTATTTTTACAGAACTCAAAAGCTTTTTAGAATTGGCTAAGATAGAATCAGACGCTTTTTTACTTAAAGTATTAGTGCTGTCGTCTGGAATATTCGAATTTAAATAATCAACATATCGCTGTAAAACACTGCGCTGATAACTCCCAAGCTGATTGGGATTTTTGGTGAAATCCTGAAGTTCGAGTTTTCTTAGGTTAAACTCCATTTTCGTAATTTCGTCAATAGCATTATTTACAGAAGTTTCGTCGTCTGCTTTATTTTTGATTTCTTTTAATTGCTTAATATTTTCTGTCTTTTCAGACAAAAAATAAGTTACGCTATCCAAAAGTGTTTTTTGATATTCTGTAGTAACAATTTGTTTTAATGTGTCGATGCGTTTAAGTAGGGAGTCTGTTTCTCTCAGGTATTTTTTAAAATCTTGCTCCGAATTGCTTTGAATAGTTTGTCTGGCTAAACTTTCTGTTTTATACACATTAGAATACAATCTGCTGACTCTTAGGATTTTTGTTTTTTCTAATGCAATCTTATCTTCTAGGTTGTTGTAAACGACATTTTCAGAGTAAAGAAACCATCCAACCGTAACCACCAAAGCTAATAATGCAACATAGCTAAACAAAACTTTGATTGCGGTGTAACTCTTTTTAGTCTCCATATTTTGCTGAAAGATTTGGGAAAATTGTTCCGACCCCGAGACTTCGAGATGGGATTATTAAAACAGTGCAATTTATCTAAAAAAATCTGTTTTTAGAAAAGTTAATATAGTCAATATGTTACATAATTGTAAGGTTCGAAAACAAAAACAGCCGTAGATTATGTAAATCTACGGCTGTTTAAATATATTTTTATGATTTATAAAGTTTCATCTAACCATTTAAAGAATTCACCTTGCCAAACTTGTGCATTTTGAGGTTTTAAAACCCAGTGATTTTCGTCTGGGAAATAAACAAATCTACTTTTTATTCCTCTTAACTGAGCTGCTTGAAAAGCTTCTTGTCCTTGACCGATTGGCACACGGAAATCTTTCCCTCCTTGGAAAATCAAAATTGGTTTATTCCAGTTCTGAACCAAAGTTGCAGGATTGAAAGTTGTATACGCTTTTTGCGCAACCGCATTATCTTTTTCCCAATATGGTCCGCCAAAATCCCAGTTGTTAAAGAAAACTTCTTCTGTTGTTCCTAACATCGAAACCGTATTGAAAACTCCATCGTGAGCAATAAAAGTTTTGAAACGGTTTTTGTGAATTCCAGCTAAATAAAATACAGAATATCCTCCATAACTTGCACCAACACAACCTAAACGGCTTTTGTCAACATACGATTCTTTAGCCACATCATCAATAGCAGAAAGGTAATCGTCCATAACTTGTCCGCCCCAGTCTTTACTAATTTGTTCGTTCCATTCAACTCCGTGTCCTGGCATACCGCGACGGTTTGGCGCAACTACTACATAACCTTTAGCTGCCATTAAAGAAAAATTCCAACGGAAAGAATACGATTGTGTCAACGGACTTTGTGGTCCTCCTTGGCAGAATAATAAAGTTGGATATTTTTTAGAAGCATCAAAATTTGGAGGCAAGATTACCCAAACCAACATTTTTTTACCGTCAGTTGTTGTAACGTAACGTTTTTCTGTTTTGCTTAACGCTAAAGTTTTATACGTATCGGTATTTACATTCGAGATTTGTTTCCAAGTATTTTTCTTCAAGTTGAAAGAAAAAATCTCACCAGCGTGATTCATGTCAGTTCTTGTCACGATAATATCATCTCCAGAAAACCCAACCAAATCATTAACGTCAAAATCTCCGTTTGTCAATTGGCGAACATTAATCGCAATTCTAGTCAAACCTGGAAAATTAACAGAGAAAAGCTGTTTTGTTCCGTCAACAGGCGCTACAAAAAATACTGTTTTCCCGTCTTTACTCCAGATAAAATTATCTACAGTTCCGTCCCAGTTTGCCGTTAAGTTTTGTTTGATTCCTTTAAACTCAACAATAATATCGTTTTTGTCAGACTCGTAACCGTCGCGTTTCATTTGCAACCACGAAAGATTTCCTGTTGGAGAAAATTGCGGTGCTGTATCGTAACCTAAATTACCTTCCGTTTTATTAGTAGTTTTTTGAGTTTCGAAATTATACTCATAAATATCTGTGTTTGTAGAAATCGCGTAAGCAGTTCCCGCTTTTTTCTTGCAAACGTAGAAAATGCTTTTGCTGTCTGGCGACCAGATATAATCTTCGTCACCGCCAAAAGGTTTTTGCGGAGAATCGAAAGTTTCACCTTTCAAAATATCAATTCCTTTTGCTCCGTCTTTGTTTTCTTTATAAAAAACGTGATTAAATTTTCCTTCGTTCCAAGTATCCCAATGGCGATAATCTAATCCGTTGTAAATTTGAGCGTCAGATTTACTAAGCTCTGGGTAAAAATCTTTACCTAAAACACTTTCGATTTTTACTTCTTCGTTATAAACTACAAATTTTCCGTCTGGCGAAATATTCTTGTCTTTTAAAACATCTTTTGTGTCTTTAATTTCAGTGGCATTTCCTCCGTTTGCCGGAATAATATAAAGTTTAGAAGTCGATTTGTTATCGGCTACAGAAGGCGTTGAAACCTTGTAAACAATATTTTTTTCATCTTTCGAAAGTCCAAGTGGAGTTACTCGTCCTAATTTCCATAACAATTCTGGCGACATTACATTCTGTCCGATAGCGTTTAAACTCATCATTATTAAAGTTGTTACTACTACTTTTTTCATAATAAAAATTCTATTTTTTGTGGTGCCTAAAATACAACATTTTAATCCCATTTAGTTAAATCCTTAATCTCAAATATTGTTAAAGTTTCAAATTTTATTAGCCACGAATTCACGAATTTTTATTCTCAAAGATTGTCAAAAAATAATTGGTGAATTCGTGGCGAAAAACACGAATTTCTATTCTAAAAGATTATCAAAAAAAAGTGGAATTCGTCGAAAAAATACAAAATTTTTATTCTCAAAGATTGTCAAAAAATAATTGGTGAATTCGTGGCGAAAAACACGAATTTCTATTCTAAAAGATTATCAAAAAAAAGTTGAATTCGTCGAAAAAATGCAAATTTTTATTCTCAAAGATTGTCAAAAAATAATTCGTGAATTCGTGGCGAAAAAAAAATCATTATTTTTATAAAAACTCTGAAAAATGGAACTAAGCTACTGGGAACTAAAAAACTGGTTCGCAAATATCGATTACACAATTGTCGGAAGTGGAATTGTTGGGCTTCATACTGCATTACGCTTACGCGAAAGATTTCCTGTAGCTAAAATTTTGGTTCTGGAAAGAGGAATATTACCACAAGGCGCCAGTACCAAAAATGCTGGTTTTGCCTGTTTCGGAAGCCTGTCTGAAATTATGGATGATTTAAAAACACATTCAGAAGATGATGTTGTAAATCTGATCGAAAAACGTTGGAAAGGTTTGCAATTGCTTCGAAAAAGATTAGGAGATGAGGCGATAGATTTTAAGCCTTTCGGCGGATATGAATTGTTTTTGGAAGCAGACGAATCTGGATTTAGCGAATGTGTTTCTAAAATTCCGTTTATTAACGAGGTATTAAAACCGCTTTTTAAGACTGATGTTTTTTCGAAAGAAGTGGACCGATTTGGTTTTGGAAATAGCCATGAATATTTAATTTTTAATCCGTTTGAAGGTCAGATCGATACTGGAAATATGATGCAGGAATTGTTAAAACAAGCAGTTTCGGCAAATATTTTATTATTAAACCAGCAAATGGTAAAATCTTATGCCGATGCCGGAAATCATGTCGAGGTTGTGGTAAACGATTTTAGCTTTAAAACTAAAAAACTGCTTTTTGCAACGAATGGTTTTGCAGGCGAATTGACAAAAGGTGCTGTAAAACCTGCCAGAGCGCAAGTGCTTATTACAGAGCCAATTCGCAACTTAGACATCAAAGGAACGTTTCATTTAGATCGAGGTTATTATTATTTTAGAAATATTAATGACCGAATTTTATTAGGCGGAGGCCGAAACCTTGATTTTGAAGGCGAAACAACAACCGAATTTGGAGAGACGAAAATTATTCAAAATAAATTGGAAGAATTACTGAAAAATGTAATTTTACCGAATCAGGATTTCCAGATTGCGCACCGATGGAGCGGTATTATGGGAATCGGAAATAGTAAGAATCCTGTCGTGACCCAACTTTCTGAAAATGTATTTTGCGGAGTACGTTTAGGCGGTATGGGAGTGGCGATAGGCAGTTTAATAGGAACAGAATTAGCAGATTTAATAGAATAGCATGGCAGCACCCAAGAAACCAGCACCAAAAAAAGCAACAACGACAAATAAGCCCAAACCGGCTGCAAAGAAAAAAACCAATCGAAGTTTTGGAGAAAAGGTAAAATGGTTTTTTATCAAAGCGGCTTTATGGTTTTTTGGACTATCTATTGGTTCGGTGGTTTTTTTCAAATATGTGCCTGTGCCGTTTACGCCCTTAATGCTCATTCGTGCCATCGAAAATAAAATGGCAGGTAAAGAAGTTTATTTTGACCACGATTGGGAACCGATTGAAAAAATCTCCATGAATTTGCAAAAAGCGGTAATTGCCAGCGAAGACGGAACTTTTTTAACTCACAATGGTTTCGATTTTAAAGCACTTCAAAAAGCATACAAAAGCAACGAACGCGGTCGTAGAATTCGCGGTGGAAGCACGATTTCGCAACAAACGGCCAAAAATGTATTTTTATGGCAGGGAAAAAGTTATTTCCGTAAAGGCTTAGAAGCGTATTTTACCGTTTTAATCGAAATTATTTGGGGCAAAGAGCGCATTATGGAAGTTTATTTGAATAGTATCGAAATGGGAGATGGCGTTTATGGTGCCTACGCAGCAACAGAACATTGGTACCGTAGAGACGCCTCAAGTTTGACTCCGATGCAAGCTGCTGGAATTGCCGCAATTCTTCCGAATCCTAGAAAATTTAAAGCTACTGGATCTTCAAGTTATATTAATAGACGTAAAGAAAGAATTGTTCGCGAAATGCGTTACGTTGGAAAAAAAGTCAATTACAATGGTAAAGAAAAGTAAAAAAACGCTTTTTGCTTTTGTAGTATTGGCTGTAACGTTAACTTTTGGGCAAGGAAAAACAAAAGAAATAGGATTTATAACTGATAACGATTTATATACATCGTCTAAATACGATATGTATTATACGAATGGTCTTGAACTTTTTTATCGATTTCTATCTAAAAACGATAACCCGAAAATAAATAAAGAAATTACCGAATTTAGAATTGGGCAATATCTTTATAATCCGAGGTTTATAAATAAAGAAGCGGTTACGATAAACGACCGACCTTTTGTCGGGTATCTTTTTGCCGAAGTCGGAAAAAGTTTTTTTTATGAAAGCGAATCTGTTTTAAAAACCGACTTTCAAATTGGCTTTCTTGGTCCAAATGCTTTTGGTGAAGAATTACAGGAAGGATTTCATAAGATTATAGGCTATAAAAAAGTATATGGCTGGGAAAACCAAATTCATAATGCTTTAGGATTACAGGCTCATGCGATGTATTCTAAAAAAATGTTTCGAACAGAACATAATGATTTTGTTGATTTTCATTGGCAGTCCGAAGCCAATTTGGGAACTATTTTCTCAGGAGTTTCTACAGGATTTATGGCTCGATTCGGATTTAAGAAACTAATTCCAATTTATGATTCTAACATTCATGACGCGTCGATAAGTGCAGAAGCACAGCCGAATATTCGAGAGTTTTATTTCTACGCTGCACCAAGTGTCAATTATCAGTTTTATGATGCCACTATTGAAGGAAGCATGTTTAACGATACAAGTCCGGTTACTTTCGACTTAGAACCGCTTCGTTTTAATGCCGAAGCAGGTTTAAAATACCGATGCAATAATTTCAATATTTCGTATTCTTTCCTCTATCGCGGAAGAGAATTGAAAGATCCAGGTATTGATACGAATTCTGGATATTTTTATGGGTCTATTCGAATGGGGTTTTTGTTGAGGTAATCTTTTTGGAAGTGAGTATTTAAATTAAATAGAAGATGCTTTTATGTCTTCTGTACCTCGTGCACATTTTGTTGTTATTAATTTTTATGAAAGAAAAAACTTATATTTGTAAGTTTTAATGAAACAAAATTGTAAATGAAAATACTGATAGATACAAATATATTTCTTGATTTTTATCGCTCTAACGGTACATCAATTCATATTTTTAGCACACTTATTGAAAATATTGATCACTTTATAGTAACAGATCAAATAATACAGGAATTTGAAAGAAGTAGGGAAGGCGTAATTAAAAGTGTTCAGCAAAGATTTCAAATAGAATCAAAGCTTGAAAATTTTTCTAGCTCTTATCTTCAAAATTTAGAAGAATTTCAAAAACTGGTTGAAATTCAGAAACAGTATGTAACACAGCAAAAGAAAGTAGGTTTAAGTATAGCTGAAATTTTAAAGGATTCATCAAAAGATCCAATAGCAAACTATTTTAAAGAGTTTGTAAATGAATCTTTAAAACAAAATAGAATGCTTTATACTACTGATGAAATAATAAATAAAGCTATTAAAAGAAAAAATATTGGAAATCCTCCAACATCAAATAAATTTTCTATTGGTGATGAGATTAATTGGGAAATAATTATAGCTAATATTCATGAAGATATTATTCTGGTAGGACGAGATAATACGTACACAAATAATCTTACTTTTCTGCAAAAGGATTTTCATAAACAAACTGGATATAATGTTGTAGATTTGACAGAACGAATATCTGTGGCTTTAGAAAAAGCAGGTATTGAAATTACAGAGGCATTAATTAAGGAAGAAGATAAAGTAATTGAAGACTTAAAACATTATGATGAGTTTTGGAAATACAAAGTTCAAATAGAATAATTATCGTCTAAGTCAAAATCTAAAAATAATACTATATTATATATAATGGGGAGATTTGTTATAACAAAAAGAGCTAACGGTGAATTCCAATTTAGTCTTAAAGCAGGAAATGGCCAAACAATCCTAATAAGCGAAGGATATACTACGAAACCAGCATGCTTAAATGGAGTCGAATCTGTTAAAAATAATTCGCAAGATGACTCTCGATTTGATAGAAGAGAATCCTCAACAGGAAAACCATATTTTAATTTGAAAGCTGGAAATGGTCAAATTATTGGATCAAGTGAGATGTATGAAAGTGTTGCAGCGAGAGAAAACGGAATTGAATCAGTAAAAAAAAATGCTCCAGACTCAATAATTGATGAGCAACAATAATCAATAAGCCTATAAGAAAAGAGGGATTCACAAATTTTGAGAATCCCTCTTTTTTTAATGGAGAGCCGTTTTTATACGAACATTTATAACCTCTAACTAAATCTAGAGGTAATTGATTTCTTTTATAAATTGATTTTTCAGATTAATCTAAATCCATTTCTTTGGAGAATTGATCCCATTTTTTGCTAAGATAATCAGTTGTTTGTTGCATCATTTTCGGATTTACATCTGAAGTATTTTGTATTGTTGAACTTAATATCGCTTTACCATTTTCAAAATAGAGGTAAGCACTAACATCTTCATCTCCCCAAAAGAAAGGAAATACAATTGCCCTATTTTCTGCACTTTCAGTTACATACTTTTCCAGACTGATTATGAAGGAAAACATCGGTAACATTTCCACAAAGTTTTCGCTAAAAAATAACATTCCCCAATGCCATTCTTCGGTCGCTTCGTCATAATCTGAAAAAGCCATTGCTTGATCATGCTTGAGCAATTCATTAATGACTTCCCGATTGTTTTCGTTATTATAGGGACGAAGCAATTCTGAAGTCAAATCCATTTTTGAATACATTTTAAGGTTGTCCCACCATTCGATCCAGTTTTTATTTAGTTCTGGAGTTTCAACGGGATCGCTTAAAAATTTTTCTAATTGAGATTTTGAAATTTTGACTTTACAATATAAGGAGCTTAATTCAGACATAATTGTATGTTTGTTGAATAATAGTTTTATTGGGATTATCTTTTAAAAACGAAACTTTAGGCGTCTTATTTTTCTAATAAAATTTATTTTTGGCGATTATCGCACTTCAAGTAAATTTCTTCATTTGATTTATCTATAATCGAAATTCCCAAACAGCCAAAAGAAGCATTTTCGAAACCAAAAATAACGGCAGGTTTATTTTTAAAAAGTTTACCTGTCCACTGGTTTACCGTTTTAGAGCCTTCAGAATAATTTAGAGGAGAAAGAGAAATGTCTTCTTTCTGGTAGAAAAGTTTGTCTATGATAATTTCGTTGGCTTCGGTTTCTTGGTTTTTGACATCGGTTACGATAAGACGTCTGGCATAAATTATTTTATTGCTGTTTGCATACTCTTGTAAAAAATACTGATAGGTTTTAGTTTCGAAAAAATAAGAACTCCCTGTAAGTGCGTTAGTTATTATTTTTTTATATTCTTTTTTTAATTTTTCATCTGGATACTCTTTCGCAGTGATTTTTTTCCAAACAATAGGCATCATTTGTTTCTCAACAAACGGATTTTCTTTACCAACATACACTAACGAGTTTTTATAATCTGGGCTAAAACCTTTTAAATTTTTAGTATCGATTTCGAAACCAATCATATAATCTCGATGTTTGTATGGCCAGTTTTCAGTCGAAGTACGGCTATTTAGCATAGCGGCGGTTTTCAAGTTTTTAATTAGAAAAGAAGTCAGTTTGTCTTTGGCATAATCGTAAATAAACAAAGAATCCGTCTCGGAAATTTCGGTTTTAGATAAAAATCGCGTTCGATATTTATTGTCGAAAATAAAATAGGAAGCAGTTTTTTTATCCATTTTTTCTATTGGCGGTAAAAAAAGAGTATCGTTTTCCACAGCAGGATAAAGGGCAGAAAGCGAAACAAAGGCAATATCTTTGTTTTTTCTTGTAGTGAGTGCAAATAAATTTATGCCCTCTTTTTTTGGAGATTTTTCTTTAATCGCTAATGTGTCTGTAGTAACATTTTCAGGTGCAGTGGCGTTATCGTCTTTAACTTCGTATTTTTTATTACAAGAGACTAACAAAAAAAACGAAATCAGTAGAATGATTTGATATTTTGTTTTCATAATGATTTTAAGTTATAGTTTTTAAATATTCTTCAGTTTACGACAGAGTCAAATTATAATTTTTATAAAAAAAGCAGTTATTTGTTTATCATTTGACTCTGTTTCTTTTCAATATTTTTCAAATTCGCATTCAATAAAATATTAAATTTAAGAAAATATTTTATAATAAAACTCTGATTTATAAAGTATTAAGTCTGTTTTGGATTAAAAACTATAGATTAAGAATACTCTTAACGTTTTGATAATAGCATAAATAGTTTAATAAGCTACTTTTAAAATTAAAAATAACATCATGGATATTAATTGGAATATAATAGGTATCGTAGCAATTTTAGCGGTTGTTCTAGTTGTGCTAACAGTTAGAAAAAATCTGCGAGAAAAAAAGAAATTGGAAAATAAACTGAATAATGATTTTAAAAAATCAGACAAAACAGATGTTGATGCTGACGATGCAGCGAATGAAAAATAAGCGAATACAACTGAAATAATAATTGAGGAAAGACGTAATCACGATATTGTTTTTAATTATATATTTACCAAGCAATTAAAAAGGAAAAATATGAAAAAAACAATTTTAGGGTTAGTCCTATTTTTAAGTCTTGTAGGTTGTTCAAGCGATGATTCTCCGTTAGAAACTGGAGAAGCTAAAGAAGCAAATATGAAAATTGGCTTCGTAAATCCTAATGTAAAATTGACAGGTAAGGATGTTTTGAGAAACACATTGCCAGTTGAGATAGAAAGTGTTGTAGTTACTGCTGTTAATGCAGGAGTTTCTTACGATAACATTTTTACTTTAGTAGAGAATGGTACAATAGGAGCAGAGAGCGATTTTGTAATGCGAAATTTAAAAACTGGAACTTCAAATTTTTCGGTTTTGACTACAACAAATGTCGCAGCATCAGATTGGTCTAATACTGTGCCAGTTATTGAAAATGAAAACGAATCGTTAAATTCAATATCTCAAAGACTTTTAAATAAAACACCTTCAGTTGTTTATAAATCAAAACAAACCATTACTAGAGAAGTTGTCGCTGGAGACAATGATGCTATAGAATTTGAATTGGAGCCAATAAACGGAAGATTGATTTCGTTATTTCAGTTTGCAGATGATTTAAAAAATAAAGGATATAATGCAAAATTATTTTGTGGTCAAATTTCGTATGTGTTAGGAGCAGACCCAGCATGGAATCACCAATGGAATCCAACACCTACTCCTGTTGTTTTTACGAGCGAGCAAGTTGTAAGTGATTATTTAAGTGCAGCGACCAAAGTTAACGATGGTTATTTTTGGGCGACTAGTACTGGAAATGGTAGAACATATAGAATCGAAATTTACGACGTGAATAATGAGTTAGTAAAAATTACAGAATTTGAAGTGCCATATGTTAATGGTGTTTCAATCAATAATCTTTATACTATAACTTCAGACGGAATGTTAGACTTGCAAAGTGCGCAATCTACTTTTGTAATCTCAGAGCTAACGAATCTTCCATTTGTTACTGTTCCTAAATAAATAAAAATTAAAACGTAGGTTTTTAATTTACAGTTATAAAAAAACCGTATTACTAAATTGTAATACGGTTTTTCTTTTTAGTGGAGAATACCGTCCCGAAACTTCGGGAGAACCGGTCACCCTCCCGATTTATCAGGATATTGTAATCATTTGTTTTGATAAGACCTTCTATATATTTTCTGCTTTTCATTTTTTTTATTTGTAATTCCCTTTTCATAGCTTCACTTCTGGTTTCAAAGGTTTCGTAATACTTTAGTTCCCAATCTTTAGTCACTTTAGTAAATTTACTTCTGCTGTTTAAATGATCTTCCAAACGTTTTGTAATATCTTGGCACGAACCAATATAATATTTGTTAAGAATTGTTGAATAAAGAATATAAGTGAAAAACATAATGGTGTAAAATAAAAATACCCAAACACAGTATATGTTTGGGTATTTGTTTGATTTTAATATTGTGGAGAATATCGGATTCGAACCGATCGCCTCTACGCTGCCAGCGTAGCGCTCTAGCCAAATGAGCTAATCCCCCGTGTTTTTTTGAGCAATATAATATTTGAACCTTCACCTTCCCGATTTTCATCGGGACGCTCTAGCCAAATGAGCTAATCCCCCGTGTTTTTTTGAGCAATATAATATTTGAACCTTCACCTTCCCGATTTTTCATCGGGACGCTCTAGCCAAATGAGCTAATCCCCCGTGTTTTTTGAGCAATATAATATTTGAACCTTCACCTTCCCGATTTTCATCGGGACGCTCTAGCAAAATGAGCTAATCCCCATGTTTTTTTGAGCAATATAATATTTGAACCTTCACCTTCCCGATTTTTCATCGGGACGCTCTAGCCAAATGAGCTAATCCCCGTGTTTTTTTGAGCAATATAATATTTGAAGCTTCACCTTCCCGATTTTTCATCGGGACGCTCTAGCCAAATGAGCTAATCCCCCATGTTTTTTTGAGCAATATAATATTTGAACCTTCACCTTCCCGATTTTCATCGGGACGCTCTAGCCAAATGAGCTAATCCCCCAAAAGTGTAAGCAAATAAAGGCAATTAATTTTCGAAAAACAAATTTCAAATAGCGTAGTCAGAATTATTTTTCAAAAGCGTAACTTTACCTTAAATCCTATTTTTATGAGTTTAGAAAACACAAACGGAAGTTTAGAAACTTCTTTTCAAAATACAATTGCGATTGTGCAGTTTGGCCATCCTGCAAGTAATTCTTTTCCGAGTGAATTATTGAATCGGCTTACGACAGAAATTAATGATTTGAGCCGAAACGAAGCTGTTTCTGTAATTATTTTGAAAAGTGAAGGTTCTAAGGCATTTTGCTCAGGAGCTTCTTTTGATGAACTTCTAAAAGTAGAAAATGAGGAACAAGGTTTAGAATTTTTCTCAGGTTTTGCCCATTTACTGAATGCGATGCGAAATTGCAATAAAATTATAATTGGACGCGTGCAAGGAAAAGCTGTTGGTGGTGGCGTTGGAATTATTTCGGCTTGCGATTATGTTTTTGCAACGCCACAAAGCGATGTCAAATTGTCTGAATTAGCAATCGGAATTGGCCCGTTTGTTATTGAACCAGCCGTTTCCCGTAAAATTGGCAAAACAGCCATGACCGAAATGACTTTGGCCGGACATGAATGGAAATCGGCAGAGTGGGCTCTTCAAAAAGGACTTTTTTCTGCTTTATGCAAAGCTGAAAAGCTAGATGCTGAAGTTGAAAGTTTTGCTGGAAGATTAAGTTCATACAACCCTGAAGCATTGTACGAAATGAAAAAGATCATTTGGGAAGGAACTGAAACATGGGAATCGCTTCTTTTTGAACGTGCTGCGATTACAGGAAAATTGGTTTTATCTGATTTTACGAAATCAGCGTTATTGCAGTTTAAAAAATAATTTTATTTGCCACAGATTTCTCAGATTAAAAGGATTAAATCTATATAATCCTTTTAATCTGTGGCTAAAACAAAATAATAAATTGGCTTTTATTTATACTTCATAACTAACAAATGTCATAGAATTACTTTAGACGTTTATGCATCTTTGCCCAAATTAAATACTTTGGTAATCAAATAAAATATTTAAAAATGAAACTAATTTCTTTATTCCAAAAAGTAGATGTCGCAGAGAAAATAAAAAACGCGCCAGACAACGGTTATGAAATAGGCGTGGTGATCGGAACTTTTATACCGTTCCTTGTTTTAGTCGGAATTGCTTACTGGATGTATAACAGAGCTAAAAAAAGAGACAAAAACGGTTATTAATTTGTAAATTTGCAAGCTTAAAATTAAAAATCGATGAGTAATATCAGAATTACAAAACAATTTAGCTTCGAAACTGGCCACGCTTTGTACGGTTACGACGGAAAATGCAAGAACGTTCACGGACACAGTTATAAATTATCGGTAACCGTTATTGGTTCGCCAATTACAGACCGATCGAATGTAAAGTACGGAATGGTAATTGATTTTTCTGATCTAAAGAAAATTGTAAAAGAAGAAATCGTCGATCAGTTTGATCATGCAACCGTTTTCAATCAGACAACCCCGCATGTTGAACTAGCAAATGAATTGAAGAATCGCGGACATCATGTTATTTTAGTAGATTATCAGCCAACTAGCGAAAATATGGTGGTCGATTTTGCAGAAAGAATTGTAGCACGCCTTCCGGAAGGAATTTCATTATTTTCACTAAAACTTCAAGAAACGGAATCTTCTTTTGCAGAATGGTACGCTTCTGATAATCTTTAAAAAGTAAAAAGTTACGAGTTAGAGTTTATGTGTTAAACGTTATTTTGTATTTCAATTTAACGATGATACTGATAACTCTCAATCCAAAACTCATAACCCAAAACCCATAACTCACAACTTTTCTCCATGAAAAAAATATATTTTGCTTCAGATCAGCATTTTGGTGCGCCAACTCCCGAATTGAGTTTGCCGCGCGAAAAGAAATTTGTGGCTTGGTTAGATGAGGTAAAAGAAGACGCAGAAGCGATTTTTCTTCTTGGAGATTTATTTGATTTTTGGTTTGAATATAAAACCGTTGTTCCTAAAGGTTTTGTACGAATTTTGGGGAAACTGGCCGAAATTCGCGATAGCGGCATTCCGATCTATTTCTTTGTCGGAAACCATGATCTATGGATGAATGATTATTTTGAAACTGAACTCAATATTCCGGTTTATCACGATAATAAAGAATTTACTTTTAACGGAAAAACCTTTTTAATTGGTCACGGCGACGGAAAAGGTCCTGGTGATAAAGGCTATAAAAGAATGAAAAAGGTATTTACCAATCCGTTTTCAAAATGGCTTTTCCGATGGCTTCATCCAGATGTTGGCGTGAGTTTAGCACAATATTTATCGGTTAAAAACAAATTGATTTCTGGCGACGAAGATATTAAGTTTTTGGGCGAAGAAAACGAATGGCTAATTCTTTATGCCAAACGTAAACTGGAAACCAAACATTATAATTATTTTATCTTTGGGCATCGTCATTTGCCTATGATTCATCCTGTTGGAGAAAATTCAGAATATGTAAATCTAGGCGACTGGATTGGCTATTTTACTTACGGAGTTTTTGATGGTGAAAAATTTGAATTGAAGAAATTCGAAAAATAATTATTTTTTCGCATTCGGATAAATCCCTATTTTATGCGTCCTCAAAATATAATTTGACAATTGTTTGCTGTTTGAAAGCTGAAAACTGATAGCATTTGAAGCTTTCTTCGGCATGTGACATTCTACACAATTGGAAGCCAATAATTTTTCAGGCATTATTTTTAATGTTGTCTCGTTGTGTTTTAAACCCTGATGGCAGCTCATGCAGATTTTCGAATAGGAAGCCATATTTTTTGAGGCATTTTCATGCGGATTATGACACGTTATACAATCCATTTTTTCGCTTTTTACAAAACATTTGCTTTGTGCCATTAAACGAAATTGATTGCCATGAACATCAAATTTTGCGGTGTCGTTTATACTTCTGGTTTCGCGAAAGTATTCTGATAAATTGTCGCCGGGCTTAAAATCAAAGCGGGATTTTAATTTCATTCCATCATTTCCTGCATGGCACAAGGAACAAGCATCTAATTTTTGCTGGCGATTTAAGGTTTTAAAACTCGTTATACTGTTGGCAACTTTTGCATTTGGATTTTTTAAATGAAACTCTGCATGTTTTTTTGCCGGCCCATGACAACGTTCGCAGTCAATCCCGTAAACGATCGTTTTTTTGTTGATTACATCTTCTACGTCCATTGACATAAAATTTCTCTCGTCAGAGCTTTGATCCATCATTCTGGAGCTGATATTCGAGCTATGACAAGCATAACAATCCTTTACCACCATTCGGTCAAAATAAGGTTTGTCTGCAGGAAATCCCGGACTGGTTGCCCAATTGTTTATAGAATGATAAAAAGAAATTGGTAATTCGTACGTATTGTTATTTTTCCAATAAACAGAAGTCTGCGCGTGTTTGGTTCCAAAAACAATTTCAAACTTATATCTTGATGTTTCTTTTCCATTTTTATACAAAACTTGATACAAACTGTCACCGTGTTTTTCCATGACCAGTTTAGTTTCTTTATCGTAAATGAAAATATGGTTTTTGGAGTCAAAATTGCCCAAAACATTCCCTAAAATTGCTGGGGCAGTCGCTTTAAAATGCGAACTCTTAAAAACCATTTCAGACTGTACTTTATGGCATTGCACACAGCTTTCAGAACCTGCATAGTCGGTTCCGCGAGGATCAATATATTCTTCAGATTTGTTGTTGCAACTGACAAAGAGAATTGCCAGAAGTGTCATAGTAAGTAGAAATACAGTTTTTTTCATTGCTGTAAATATACTTTTTTTTGAAATGAATCAAAATATATTTCAATAATGAAAAAATGCTGTTAAAATATTTAGAATGCTTCTTAATTCATGCCAACTCCATAAACATATTCATCCAATTCAATTTTGAATAAAGAACCTTCAACCAAATCTTTAATCGATTTTAATTCGGTCATGTTCACGGCTAAATCTATTGAATTGCAAGGTGTTTTCAATAAAAACTTATGGCATGAGTACTTCATTTCGCAAGCTTCGCAGCAGGTATTTTCAATCATACTGTCTTCAATCAAATCACAAAAACGATTTAATTCATCTACTGTAAAATAAAAGCCTGTTTCCTTAAAAACCAATTGCACTTTGTCAGAAATTGTTGTGTTATGATCTTTCCAGTAAAAAGCAATTCCAAAGTTATTATGATATATTTGTTCAATTTCTCTCATCGCAAATACTTTAATTTCAACAAATATAAATATTATTTATATTAATTCTAAATAAAAAATTCATAAAAATTTGAAAAATATTTTTTGAACCATATAAGAGAT
The DNA here is from genome assembly GCF_003946915.1 of Flavobacterium ustbae. Taxonomy (GTDB): domain Bacteria; phylum Bacteroidota; class Bacteroidia; order Flavobacteriales; family Flavobacteriaceae; genus Flavobacterium; species Flavobacterium ustbae. The sequence continues at coordinate 134,218 of NZ_RPOC01000001.1, read as the reverse complement.
ATAAGTTCATATTAAAGTTTTTTTGAAGCGGTGCTTTAAAAACAAGACATAAAAAAACTCCAGATTTCTGGAGCTATTCAATTTTTAAGTTTAAATTTTTAAAATGAACTTATATGGTTAATAAGAATTTACTGACACATTGCATTTAGAAAAATAAGGTTAAACTTTGACCATTTTTGTACCAATTGCTTAGATTTTTATCTCTAAAAAAACTGGTTTCAGTGGCTGACATTGCTGTAGAAATGGCAAAAAAATTACTTTTTTCATCGGCTTTTACGCTTTCAATCCATTGAATAGTTACCGCGATATTTCCCATTTCTTTATCCAGATAAATGTCAAAAGGTTTTAGATCAAATGAATATAATCCTATAAAATTATCTTTTACTTCAAATATAACGTCTTTTTCAATTATAATTTTTGAGGGAAGTCCGTTTTCTAAATTGTAAAAATTAAGCCTGAATTTAACCGATTTAAATTCGTTTGTTGTAATGTTCATGTTGAAATCAGTCAATTTACAATCTTTAGAAATCTTAAATTGCATACCTCTTTCACGGCTCAAACGATCGTCGGCGTCTTTATCATTAACGGAGAAGAAATTAAAATGCATTAAACCCAATCCTTTTGAGCTTCTTCCGAACTGTTTCTGTTTTGGCTTTTTAAAAGAAACGACAACTTCTTTTAAAATAATTTTGGAAGGCGTCATTGTTACAATATTGTATTCAGATTTTAGCTGATTAACCACCAGCTTTTGAGTTTCAAAACCGATGCAGGAAAAAATTATTGTATCATTTAAAGAGACTTTTTGGTTTAATTTCAGATTGAAATTTCCTTTAGAGTTGGAAACCGTTCCAGTATTTTTATCTGCGATTCCGATATTGACATATTCAAGTTTTGAACCTGTTTTGGAATCTTTAATTTCTCCGGAAATGGTTTTTTCCTGAGCCGTGTTTTTTGCGAAAATGAATAAAAAGAATAGAGTAGTGGTATTTCATTTATCTATATTTTCTTATAAAGAAATGAAATAAGATTAAAATTGAATACTATTTTATTCAATCTTTAACATTTTAAAGAAACTCTCTTTCAACTATTTATCAAGTTTTACTAAGAGAAAAAAGTCTTTAATTTAAGCCTGCGCCATAAATATATTCATTGAGCTGAAGTCGAAATAAAGAACCATCCACTAAGTCTTTTATGGAATTTAATTCCATTGGAGATATTTCTAAATCGAGCGCAATGTAAGGTGTTTTTAATAAAAATTTATCGAACACACGTTTTACTCCACGGGTATCGTAATTGTTTTGATCGGTTACGCAGTCTTCAATTAAATCATGAAATTCATTTAATTCCTCAATAGAAAAATAGAATCCCATTTGTTTAAAAAGCAGCTGAATTTTATCTGATATAATTTCGTTGCCTTCTTTCCAGTAAAATGAAATTCCAAAGTCGTTTCGATATATTTGTTCGATGTCTTTCATGACATTTTTTTTAGGCCACAAAGGTACATACAGTTTGTATTAATATTGATTAAAAAAAGCATAAAAAAAAGCTAAAAAATCTTATTAATTGTTGATTGTAAGTTGTTTAGCTTTTTTTTTAAGTTTTCAGATTGACTTTTTAAAATGAACTTATATTACTTATATGGTTTAAAAATCTATTTCAGCCATTTATTAATGTTTGATAGAAATGCTGCCTGTTGGTCAACAAATAAATAATGCGAGCAATTATCTATGAAAGCAAAATTTTTCTCTCCAGTTATTGTCTTAAGAGAATTGATTTGCGCCGATGAAAAAACGCCGTCATTTTTTCCGTAAATTCCATAAATAGGAACTCCCGCAGATTTGATTTTCTTTAAAAAAGGTCTAGTGTCGATGTTATTTTGTTTTTCATTTTTATAAAAAACTAGCGGCGCATTTTTATTTCGAATATTGGTTTTATAAAATTCTCCAGCTTCATAATCGGTATATAATTTTTTAGATTCTGCAGTTGGGTTTGGCATCTTAAAAAAGCCATTTTCTCCTGCCAGTTCGTAACATCCTTTTCTATATTCGGCAGAATTTTTATTTAGATTTTCTACAATATTAATTTTCTTTAGCTGTTCAGAATCGGTACTGTATTTTTTCTTCAGCGTATTTAAAATATTATCGTAGGTTTCCTGTTGAGAAAACAAAGCGCCAGCCACAACCAAAGCACTCACATTTTGCGGGTATTTATTGGTATAAAGTGTCGCGACTAAACCGCCAAAACTGTGGCTAAGAAGAATCGCCTTCTTTAAATGATATTTTCTATAAATCAAATTTAAATCCTGAAAAGCTTCTTCAAAAGTAAATTTTGCATTTGGGTCTGCAGATCTTCCTTCGCCTCTTCGATCATAAGCGATTACATAAAAATCCTGATCGGCTAGTTTTTGAGCTGTTGTTCCTTCAAATAAAGTTGCATTTCCGCTTGGTCCGCCATGAATGAAAATTATAGCTTTATTTTTTGGGTTTCCGTATGATTTAATATAAAGATTTTGCCCTTTTGCTAAAAAAGAAAGTGCTAAAAATAAAACGGTTGCTAATAATCTCAATTTATTGATTTGAAAGTTATTTTAAATGAACTTATATTTCTTATATGGTTTCAAAAATAATCTATTCTAATTTCTGATGTTCATCCATATCTCTTTTTAGGTCTAAATTTCGAAAAGTTGGCGATTTCAGTGCAGTAAAAACTACGGTTAAAAGTGTTACACTTCCACCAAAAACAACAGATGTTACGGCTCCCATTAATTTGGCAGTTGCGCCACTTTCAAAAGCGCCTAATTCATTAGAAGATCCAACAAAAATAGAGTTTACAGCACCAACGCGTCCACGCATATGATCTGGAGTTTTTAGCTGTAAAATAGTCTGACGGATAACAACTGATATTCCATCTGCCAATCCGCTTAAAAATAAAGCGAAAACAGAAAGCCAGAAATAAGTGGATAATCCAAATAGAATAATTGATAATCCGAAAACAAAAATGGCAATTAAAAGTTTCTTTCCTGCATTTTCGTACAAAGGAACATAAGCCGAAACCAGCATCGTAATAAAAGCACCAACAGCAGGAGCGGCTCTTAAAATTCCAAAACCTTCAGAACCTACTTTTAAAATGTCTTGTGCAAAAACGGGTAATAATGCTACTGCGCCTCCAAAAAGTACAGCAATCATATCCAAAGAAAGTGCTCCTAAAACAATTTTATTTTTGAATACGAAAGTTATACCTTCCATAAGACTGTCTTTCATAGATTCTCCCACTTTCGGATTTATAATTGGTTTCTGGCTGATTTGCGATAAAGCAATTAAAGAAAGAATGGAAAACCCGAAAACTAAACACATTGACCAGTGAACGCCAATCCAGTTAATTGAAAATCCTGCCAAAGCCGGTCCCATCACGGCTCCAATTTGCCAAACCGAACTACTCCAGGTTGCAGCGTTTGGATATACTTTTTTAGGAATAATTAGTGATAAGAGAGAGAAAATAGTTGGTCCCATAAAAGAACGAACGATTCCGCCAAAAAATACCAAAGCGTAAATGGAGTACAAAATAACATGCGTAGACCAACCTCCGATTACTTTTGGCCACGTTAACAAGAAAAGTCCAAAACTTATTACTGAAAAACCTAGAATACATTTTACTAGTAAGCTTTTCTTTTCTCTTTGATCTACAATATGTCCTGCAAATAAAGACATGGAGACAGCAGGAATAATTTCCATTAAACCAATAATTCCTAAAGAAAGCGGGTTTTTAGTTAAACTGTAAACTTCCCATTCAATAACAATAAATTGCATCGACCAGGCAAAAACCATGGCAAAACGCAATAATAGAAAAACGTTGAATTCTCTGTAACGAAGTGCCTGATAAGGATCTCTTTTAGTTGATTTAATCTCTTCCATTTCTAATGTCTTTTAGCATAAGCTGTGTTGAAACAGTTCCATTCCACTCATTTTCAGCAATGCAGTATGCGAGCTGAAATGTATTTTGATTTTTTGTAATATCCAGTTTTTTTCCCAGTCCAAAACCAATTGCTGCAATTCCGTCCGAATTATATTGTTTGGCAAAAAGTCTCAAATGTTCTTCTTCTGCCCCCAGAGTTTTGGCATAACCGGTATCTTTTACATCTTTGGTCATAAAAACAGGCGTCATATTCTGAGGTCCAAAAGGTTCGAATTGTTTTAGAATCCGAATTAATTTTGGTGTGATATCAGAGAAGTTAATTTCGGCATCGATTTCAATTTCAGGTGTTCGCATTTCGGGCAGAATAGTGCTTTCTACACATTTTTCGAAAGCTTCTTTAAAAGGTTTGTAATTTTCTGCTTTTAAAGTCATTCCAGCAGCATACATATGGCCTCCAAATTGTTCCAAATGTTCAGCGCAGGCATCTAATGCATTATAAACATCAAAACCTTTTACAGATCTTGCAGAAGCGGCATATTTGTCACCACTTTTAGTAAAAACCAAAGTAGGACGATAATAGGTTTCGATTAATCTTGAAGCTACAATTCCGATTACGCCTTTGTGCCAATCTTCCTGAAAAACAACGGTAGAAAATCGCTCTTCTTCGTTGTTTTCTATAATTTGCTGAAAAGCTTCTTTAGTGATTTTTTTATCTAAATCTTTTCTGTCGGCGTTGTATTGTTCAATTTCTGAAGCAAATTGCTGCGCTTGTTCAAAATTAAATTCGGTTAATAATTCAACAGCATGATTTCCGTGTTTTATTCTTCCTGCAGCATTTATTCTTGGCGAAATAATAAAAACAACATCCGTAATATCTAAAGATTTCTTTTTTACTTGATGTGTTAACGCTTTGATTCCTGGTCTTGGTTCGCTGTTGATCACTTTCAATCCGAAATAAGCTAGAACGCGATTTTCTCCCGTAATCGGAACAATATCTGCCGCGATCGCAGTAGCAACTAAATCTAAATATGGAACCAAATCTTCAATCGTTTCATTTCGATTCTGGCCCAACGCCTGAATTAATTTAAAACCAACGCCACAGCCGCACAATTCGTCGTAAGGGTAGGAGCAGTCTTCTCTTTTCGGATCTAAAACGGCAACGGCATCTGGAAGAAATTCTCCCGGACGGTGGTGATCGCAAACAATAAAGTCTATGTTTTTGGCTTTCGCGTAGGCGATATGGTCAATTGATTTTATTCCGCAGTCTAAAGCAATAATTAAGGAAATTCCGTTGTCGTCTGCATAGTCAATTCCTTTATAAGAGATTCCGTAACCTTCGTCATAACGATCCGGAATATAAGTGGCAATGTTTGGATAATGCGATTTTAAGTACGAAGAAACCAAAGAAACTGCTGTTGTTCCGTCGACATCATAATCGCCAAAAACCATAATATTTTCTTCATTTTCAATAGCTTTTTCTATTCGCGAAACGGCTTTGTCCATATCTTTCATCAGATACGGATCATGAAGATGTTCTAAAGACGGACGAAAGAAATTTTTGGCTTCATCAAAAGTTTCAATGCCACGCTGAATTAAAAGTGAAGCGACAAAATCTTCTACATTCAAAGCCTGAGCCAAATGTTTAATTTTTTCTTCAGAAGGTTTTGGTTTTAAAGTCCAGCGCATTTTTAATTTTAGATTGTTGATTTTAGATTTTAGATTGTTGGAGTCTAAAAACGTTTAATCTGGTGTTTATTTTTTAACCACAAATTACACAAATTTCCACTAATTTAATTTGTGGAAATTTGTGTAATTTGTGGTTGAATATTTTGTGTTTGGCTTTTACTTCGCTTCCAAAGCATTTCCTTCAAACTGAATTCCGTCCCAGCCTAAGTTGATGAAATTTCTAATGTTTTGATGGTTTGTTCCGTTTGGATCGCCTAAAACTTCTTCAAAATAAAAAGCTCCAAAACAAGCTAATGTTTCTTCTTTGTTTAAATTTTGCAGTTTTGCGAAAGAAAATAATTTGCAAGAACCTGAATTTTCGCCTTCTGCGTTATGTTGTGTTCCGTTTTGAAAAGCAGTTGGAGTAAAGTTGTAATTTTCTTCGATTACTGCAATCGTTTCTGGAAATGTGATTTGTGTTGGAGTTTGTTTTACTTTTTCTAAAAAGGCTTGAATGCTCATGGTGTTATATTTGGTAATTTTTATTTAGTTTTTTGCCACGAATTTCACGAATTTCCACTAATTTTTATGTAGCCACAGATTAAAAGAATTAAAAGATTTTCACAGATTGAATCTTTTTAATTCTTTTAATCTGTGGCATGAAAATTTTAATTCGTGGTTAATTCGTGAAATTTGTGACGGAAAAAATTATTCTTCGTCTTTCGAATATTTACTTTTCTTAGCTTCTTTTTCTATTGTTTTTCCGGCAACAACCACAACAATTTCTCCTCTAGGAGCAGTTTTTTCAAAATGAGCTAAAACCTCTTTAGCAGTTCCTCGAACATTTTCTTCATGAAGTTTTGATAATTCACGCGAAACGCAAACTTGTCTGTCTTCTCCAAAATATTGAACAAATTCAGCTAAAGTTTTGACTAATTTATGTGGAGAAACATATAAAATCATGGTTCTAGTTTCTTCGGCTAAAGCTAAAAAACGAGTCTGACGCCCTTTTTTCTCCGGAAGGAAACCTTCAAAAATAAAACGATCATTTGGGAGTCCGCTATTTACTAAAGCGGGAACAAAAGCCGTTGCTCCAGGAAGACATTCTACTGCAATGTTATTTTCAACGCAGGCGCGTGTCAATAAAAATCCAGGATCTGAAATTGCGGGAGTTCCAGCGTCTGAAATTAAAGCGATCGTTTCGCCGGATTTTAATCTTGCAATTAAATTTTCGGTGGTTTTGTGTTCGTTGTGCATGTGATGGCTATGCATGTGCGTGCCAATTTCAAAATGCTTCAAGAGTTTTCCGCTTGTGCGGGTGTCTTCCGCCAAAATCAAATCGACTTCTTTCAAAACCCGAATGGCTCTAAAAGTCATGTCTTCAAGATTGCCAATTGGCGTTGGAACGATATATAATTTGGACATAATTAAGTTTAATAATTTTAAACACGAATTGTACGAATTAGCACAAATTCTAAAACTTTAAAAAATTGCACAAAGAAAAACTTGTGCTAATTCGTGCAATCTGTGTTTTTATTTTTTTAAGAAAATTTCTTCTCTATAATTCCAAGAAAACGATCTGCGTAGTCGTCTTTTCCTTCCCAGTTGTTATAATCTGGTTTTACCATATTTTCGATAAAATCTTTTGCTTCAGAATATGAATCAAAAGTCAATAATTGATTTAAAACACGACTGTAATCTTCAGTACTGTTTCCAAAAAGATTTTTAGTAAAGGCAATTCTGTCATTCAAGTCAATATGGAAACCTCTTGCCAGTTTTTCATTCAAGGTTACAGGTTTTTGTTGGGCAGGAGTTTCAAGAATAGCTGTTTCAGCTTTTTTAGGCTCTTTAAAATCATTTATAGAAGGAGTTTGGGCAGGAGGAATAGCTTCAAAACTATCCACTTTTACAAATTGCGCATCGGCATAATTAATACCGAAATCTTCAAATTGAATAGTTGGTTGTGAAGGAATTTCTGCTTTTGGCTCTATTTTAATTTCTTCTTTTTCTTCTTTGATTGGTTCCGTTTCCAATTCGAAAGCAGGCTTGAAATCTGGAATTGGTTTCAATTCATTCACAGTTGTGAACGAAAGATCATCAATAGGTTTTTGGACTTCTTCGGCTTTTTCAGCAATTGGCTCAATAATTTCTGCAACAACTGGTTTTTCAATTTCAGTAGCGATTGGTTCAGCAGTTTCTTCAATTACCGGTTCTTCAACTTCAGCAATTGGTTCTGCAGCTTCAACAACTTCTACTGGTTTTTCTTCTGAAATTTCAGGTTCGTAAGATTCTTCAAGCGCAATTACTTTTTCTGCAGCTGGAGTTTCAATTTCAATTACAGCTGGTATTATTTCTTTTTCTTTATCAAAAATAGTTTCCAACTCAGAAGTAATATCATTTTGCCCAATTGTTGGTTTTGCAGCGTCGAAATTCTCTTCTACAAATTTTAATACCGCTAATTTCTCGTATAATTTCTGAGTTTCAAGGTACAATTGATTGATATCGGATTTGTTTTTTAATTTTAAAATTCGATGTGCAATGCTAATTAAATCAGCTTCCAATTTTTTTTTCATAACTGTTGAAAATTATAGTGAATAAGGTATTTTAGTGTATTTGATGTCTGAATGTCTCTATTCTCAAGGAAATTCAAAAGATATTTTTTTATTTCTGTTAATACGCTTTCGCGAATCTAAGGTTTGATAAAAATTTTCTACTTTTGAAAAAATGTAAAACAGCACATTTTTACATCAATTTATTGCCAGTACAAAGTAATAAAAACTATTCATTTTTAAAGGTAGAAAAATACAAAATGTTTCTCGAAAATACAGTAAATCACAAAGAACAATTTGGTTGGATTGAAGTTATTTGTGGATCAATGTTTTCGGGTAAAACCGAAGAGCTGATCCGAAGATTAAAGCGCGCCCAATTTGCCAAACAAAGAGTCGAAATCTTTAAACCTGCTATTGATACCCGTTATCATGACGAAATGGTAGTATCTCACGATTCTAACGAAATTCGATCTACACCGGTTCCTGCTGCGGCAAATATTATGATTTTGGCCCAAGGATGCGACGTAATCGGAATCGACGAGGCTCAGTTTTTTGATGATGAAATTATTACCGTTTGCAATGATTTGGCCAATCAGGGAATACGCGTAATTGTTGCCGGACTGGATATGGATTTTAAAGGTAATCCGTTTGGACCAATGCCTGGACTTATGGCAACGGCCGAATATGTAACAAAAGTTCATGCCGTTTGTACGCGAACAGGAAATTTGGCCAATTACAGTTTTAGAAAAACGGCCAACGATAAATTGGTAATGCTCGGAGAAACTGAAGAATACGAGCCGCTAAGTCGTGCAGCGTATTTTAATGCTATGAAGAAAAGTCAGGAAAAATAAATTTAAAATTTCCCCCTAATAAAAAACTAAATATGAGAAAGTCGACTGCTTTATTATTGGTATTGATTGGAATTGCAGTGGCTTTTGTGGTTTATTTCCAGTTTTATCTCGCCAAAAATGCAGATGAGGTAAGCACTGAAGTAATAGAATTGGTTGCAAAATATAACAAAAGTTGTCCGTTAAATATTCAGGAAGGAATGAGGCTGGACAGCGTAAGTCTTCCAGAAGAAAGATTTGTTCAGTATAATTTAACGTTGCTAAATGTTGCAAAAGAAACCGCTGAAGTAAATGTTATTCAAGAAGAACTAAAGAAAAGCTTAATAAGTACCGCAAAAGGAAATCCAGGACTTCAAGTTTTCAGAGACAACGATTATACTCTAATTTACCATTACACCGATAAAAAGCAATCTTTTTTATTTGATGTGAAGATTTTGCCAGACGAGTATAAATAAATTAGAACGCAAAAAAAATAACCCGACAGATTTTAAATCTTTCGGGTTGTTTTTTTTGTACGTATTTACTTTGTAAATTTGTGCAGACAAAATGAATGGTTATGAAGGCAAAATTGACATTGAAGTTAGATAAGGATGTAATTGAAAAGGCTAAAATCTATGCCGCTGAGCATAAACAGAGTTTGTCGTTTTTGATTGAGAATTATTTAAGAGCAATTATTAAGCTGGAAAAAATGGATAAAAGAGAAGAAAATGAAATTAGCTCTTTTGTAAAAAGTCTTGCGGTTGGAAAAGGAAAAATTGCCAATGATTTAGATTATAAACAGAACAGAGAAAAATATTTATCTGAAAAACATAAATGATGATATTATATTGACTCGAAACGTGAAAGATTTTAAAAATTCTGAAATTTCAGTTTTGACTCCAGCAGAATTTTTGGTCAATATAAAAACAAACAAACCCCAACAAATTTCTAAAATCTGTTGGGGTTTGTTATTCTAAATAAACTTATATTTCTTATATGGTTTAAAAAAGAAAAAATCTAAATCTTCTTTCTCATTCTCGCCACCGGAATATCAAGCTGTTCACGGTATTTAGCAATCGTTCTTCTCGCAATTGGATATCCTTTTTCTTTTAAGATTTCGGCCAATTGATCATCTGGAAGCGGTTTTCTCTTATCTTCTTCTTCAATCGTATTTTGAAGAATTTTTTTGATTTCTAAAGTCGAAACATCTTCTCCCTGATCATTTTTCATTGCTTCAGAGAAGAATTCTTTAATTAGTTTCGTTCCGTATGGTGTTTCCACATATTTGCTGTTGGCTACACGCGAAATAGTCGAAATATCCAAACCAACCATATCTGCAATATCTTTTAAGATCATTGGTTTTAATTTGGTTTCGTCTCCGTCTAAGAAATATTCTTCTTGATAATGCATAATCGCATTCATTGTTACAAAAAGCGTTTCCTGACGTTGTCTTATTGCATCGATAAACCATTTAGCCGAATCCAGTTTTTGTTTGATAAACTGAACCGCATCTTTCTGCGCAGTCGATTTATCACGAGATTCTTTATACGTCTGCATCATTTCCTGATAATCTTTAGAAACGTGCAGAGAAGGAGCATTACGGCCGTTTAAAGTCAATTCTAATTCACCATCTACAATTCTAATAGCAAAATCGGGAACGATATTCTCCGTTACTTTATTGTTTCCAGTAAAAGAACCGCCCGGTTTCGGATTCAAACGCTCGATTTCGTGAATCGCTTTTTTAAGCTGTTCGTTCGAAATGCTGTATTTCTGTAATAATTTATCGTAATGTTTTTTCGTAAAAGCATCAAACTGATTTTCGATAATGTCAATCGCTAAATCAACATATTCAGTTGGCGTTTTATGTTTTAATTGTAATAACAAGCATTCCTGCAAATCACGCGCGCCAACTCCCGAAGGTTCCAGTTCGTGAATCACGGTCATCATTTTTTCGACCATTGTTTCATCAGTATAAATTCCCTGAGTGAAGGCCATGTCGTCTACAATATCCGGAATGCTTCTGCGGATATAACCCATATCATCAATACTTCCCACTAAGAATTCGGCTATTTCGCGCTCTTCATCATTCAAAATAAAAGTATTCAACTGATTGATCAAATCCTGATGAAAACTTATCGGAGCCGCAAAAGGTGTTTCGCGCTCTTCATCATCACTGTAATTATTGACCTGAGTTTTGTAATCTGGCGTATCGTCGTCGCTTAAGTATTCATCAATGTTAATATCGTCTGCTTCGATTCTGTCCGATTCTGCATCGTCGTAATCGTCGTAGTCTTCATTAGCATATTCATCAGCTTCGTATTCGTCTTCTTTTCCAGCTTCAAGCGCCGGATTTTCGTTCATTTCTTCCAATAAACGCTGTTCAAAAGCTTGCGTAGGCAATTGAATTAACTTCATCAGCTGGATTTGCTGTGGAGATAATTTTTGAGATAATTTTAAATTTAAAAATTGCTTGAGCATTTGTTTTTGTTAAAAGTTTCAAGTTTCAAGTTTCAAGTTGCCAAACTGAACGGACAAACTCAAAACTTGAAACCTGAAACAAATTTTTATAGATTTTAGTTTCAAGTTCCAGCAACCTGAAACTTGAAACCTGAAACTTTTTTAAACTAAAAAGATTAAAATTCCGCACTACCCGGAGTTCTTGGGAAAGGAATTACATCTCTAATGTTTGTCATTCCTGTAACAAACAATACCAAACGCTCAAATCCTAAACCGAAACCTGCATGTGTTGCAGAACCGAATCTTCTTGTATCTAAATACCAGTATAATTCTTCTTTGTCGATTCCTAAAGCTTCCATTTTCTGAACCAGAACATCGTAACGCTCTTCTCTTTCAGAACCACCAACGATTTCTCCGATTCCAGGGAAAAGGATGTCCATTGCACGAACGGTTTCTCTTCCAGGTTCAGTGTTGTCGTTCAAACGCATGTAAAACGCTTTAATGTTTGCTGGGTAATCGTATAAAATTACTGGGCATTTAAAGTGTTTTTCTACTAAATAACGTTCGTGTTCAGACTGTAAATCAGCTCCCCATTCGTTGATTAGATAACTGAATTTTTTCTTTTTATTTGGAGTCGAATCTCTTAAAATATCAATTGCTTCTGTATAAGAAACACGTTTGAAATTATTTTCTAAAACGAAATTCAATTTCTCCAACAAACTCATTTCGCTTCTGTCTGCCTGTGGTTTTGATTTTTCTTCTTCCAAAAGTCTTCCTTCTAAGAAAGCTAAATCATCTTTACAGTTGTCTAAAGCATATTTAATTACGTACTGAATAAAATCTTCAGCCAAATCCATATTGTCATCCAAATCATTGAAAGCAACTTCTGGCTCAATCATCCAGAATTCTGCTAAGTGACGAGAAGTATTTGAATTTTCTGCTCTAAAAGTTGGTCCAAAAGTATAAATCTGACCCAAAGCCATGGCGAAAGTTTCACCTTCTAATTGTCCAGAAACCGTTAAATTGGTATGTTTTCCAAAGAAATCTTGTTTGAAATCAATGTTTCCTTCTTCATTTTTTGGCAAGTTGTCCAATGGTAAAGAAGTTACTTGGAACATTTCTCCAGCACCTTCAGCATCAGCTCCCGTAATAATCGGCGTGTTTACGTAAACGAAACCTTTATCCTGAAAATATTTGTGAACTGCATAAGACAATACCGAACGCACACGCATAATCGCACCAAAAGCATTTGTACGTACACGCAAGTGAGCGTTTTCACGTAAAAATTCTAAAGAGTGTTTTTTAGGCTGCATTGGGAATTTCTCTGCATCAGAATCTCCAAGAATTTCCAGTTTGTTTACCTGAATTTCGTATTTCTGACCCGCACCTTTACTTTCAACCAAAGTTCCAATTACAGAAACAGAAGCTCCAGTTGTGATTCTTTTTAAAGTTTCTTCTGGAGTATTTTCAAAATCAACAACACATTGAATATTATTAATGGTAGAACCGTCATTTAAAGCGATGAACTGATTATTTCTAAAAGTTCTCACCCATCCTTTTGCATTCACTTCCTGTAACGTCGTCGTACTGTTTAATAAGTCTCTAACTTTTGTGTGTTTCATTTTTATTTTAGATTTTAGATTGCTGATTTGATATTAAATCGAACCAGTATTTTTTATATCGAATTGCAAATATAAACGATAATAATTAATTTTTGAAGTGGATTATTGTTCTTGAAATTATTTGTTTAACTAATTTCTCTCACCAGTGGTGAGAGTTTTGGAAAATCTTCATGATATTTACAAAACTACTTTATTATCAAAAGATTTATTTCTGAATAATAATTAATTTTTGAAGCTGTTTCCTGCTCTTCGCTGTATCTTTCTATTTTTAAAGAAAAAATAGAAAGGATGCCGCTTCGATCAGGGCTAGGAGACTCGTTTTCAGCTGAAGCAATTTTTTTTTACTTCACGTTTTTAATTGTTCGTGTAAATTTATAAGCCACGAATTCACGAATTATTTATTTTTTTATTCGTGAATTCGTGGCGAATTTCTAAAAGGGAATGAAAGATTACTTCTCCAAATTCTCCAAATCCTCTTTCTTCGTTTTCTTCTTTTCAAAAGTCAAAACCAAAGATGGCAGCACAACCAAATTGGCAAACATTGCAAAAACCAAAGTACAAGAAATCAATCCTCCTAAAGCGATGGTTCCGCTGAAACTTGATAAAGTGAAAGTTGCAAAACCTAAAATCAAAACTACAGAAGTATAAAAAGTACTTACTCCAGTTTCTCTTAAAGCACTGAAAACCGATTTTTTAACTTTTCCTCTGTTTTGAATCAGATCGTGTTTGTACTTCGCCATAAACTGAATCGCATTATCAACCGAAATTCCGAAAGCGATACTAAATACCAAAATCGTTGAAGGTTTTAACGGAATTCCGAAATAACCCATTAATCCAGAAGTAATACAAAGCGGTAAAATATTCGTAATCAAAGAAGCCGCAACCATTTTGAAAGAACGGAACAAATACAGCATTAAAATTGCAATTGTTGCAATAGCAAAAAGCAACGATTCGATTAAGTTGTGCGCCAAATAAGTTGTTCCTTTTTGGAAAACCAAAGCTTTACCAGTAATCGTAACTTCGTAACGATCTTTTGGGAAAATTTCATCAATTTTCTTGCGAATTTTTCCTTCTACTTTTGCCATTTCATCTGTTCCAATATCTTTCATGAAAGTTGTGATTCTGGCATATTGTCCAGTCGAATCAACGTAAGCTTTCATTAGATTTTCTTTGCTGTTTTTAGTCGCATTTTTAGCATAACTCAAAATAAAAGTCTGCTCTTGCGAAGTCGGCAATTGATAATATTCTGGATTTCCGTTGTAGAAAGCCTGTTTAGAATATTTCACTAAATTCACTACAGAAACTGGTTTTGCCAATTCAGGAATTTCTGCAATGGTGTTTTGCAGTTCGTCCATTTTACGAATCGTCGAAGCTTTCATAACACCTTTTTTCTTTTTGGTGTCAATCATGATTTCTAACGGCATTACACCATTAAATTCTTTTTCGTAAAACAAAATATCTTTAAAGAAAGAAGCTGTTTTTGGCATTTCACCAATTAAACTTCCCGAAACTTTCATTTGTCTTACACCATTTAAACTCACGATAAAAAGCACCGCATAAATAGTGTAAACAATTGTCTTTTTGCCTTTAACAATAGTGGCAACCGAATTTAAAAGCGTCGAAATATACGTTTTGTCTAAGTGGTATAAGTGTTTTGCTTTTGGCAACGGCATAAAACTGTAGATAATTGGCACGATAAAAAGTGTCAAAGTATAAACAGAAAGCACGTTGATAGAAGTGACCAAACCGAATTCAAACAACAATTCGTTTCCTGTAATCATCAAAGTTGCAAAGCCAATTGCAGCGGTTAAATTGGTCATCAAAGTCGAAGAACCAATTTTAGAAATTACACGCTGTAACGCTTTTGCCTGATTGTTGTGTATTTTAATTTCCTGCTGGTATTTATTAATCAAGAAAATACAGTTTGTAATTCCGATTACGATAATCAGCGGCGGAATTATAGCCGTTAAAATTGTGATTTTATAACCTAATAATCCAAGCATTCCAAAAGACCAAGTTACACCGACAATTAAAATACAGATCGAAATAAATGTAGCTCTGAACGAACGGAAGAAGAAAAAGAAAATTAAAGAAACCGTCAATAAAGATGCTCCAATGAATAATCCGATTTCGCCTTTCATGTTGTCGGCATTGATCGTTCTAATGTATGGCATTCCAGAAACTTTCAGATCGATTCCTGTTGTTTTTTCAAATTTATCAATCTTAGGAACCAGAGTTTTTAGTATGAAAGTTTTTCTTTCAGCCGTGTTTACTAAAGCTTTATTCATGTAAATTGCCGAACGCACACTTCCGCTTTTTTTGTTGAATAAAAGTCCTTCGTAAAAAGGCAGATTATTAAACAATTCGTCTTGAGCCTTTTTTAAATAAGCAGGATCCAAAACTTTACTCTGATCAATAAAAGGCGTTAAAACAAATTTTTGGTTAACCGTATCTTTCTCCAATTTTTTCAAATCATTCAGAGAAACGACTAAATCTACCTCTTTAGATTTTTTTAAACCAGTCATTAATTCATTCCAAGCAGCATAATTTTTAGGCGTAAAAAAGTTTTTGTCTTGAAAACCAATTACAATAAGATTTCCTTCTTCGCCAAATTTGTCTAAGAATTTTTGATAATCTTTATTTGCAATATGATCTTTAGGAAGCAGGTTTGCTTCGGTATAAGTCATAGAAAGATTTTTCCACTGATAACCAAAGAAAATAGTTAAGGCAGAAAGTATAACGAGAATTGTAATTCTGTTTTTAAGTATGATTCGGGCCAATTTTTCCCAAAATCCAACTTGAATAGTGTTTTTCATAACATCTTTAAAAAATGGTTGCAAATGTAGTGAAAAGAGCTCGAAATCATAAATAATCCATTCTATTTTACTTAATGTTAACACAAATTTGAAAGTGTTTAGAAGGGGATAATTTTCTTGGTTTTGCTCGTAAACTCAAGTGCTTTTCTCATATTTGCAATTATTTTTTATTTCTCTGGATTATATTAGCTTTCTCCAATTAAGAAAAAGGTTTTACGTAGATTTAACAGAATGAAGTAGATTTACTACATTTATTCATGAAATTTCGACGAAGACATTAACAAAAGAATATGCAGCAAAATAATACAACCACCTTTATCTTTCTAGCAATTCTTTTGCTTTTAATTGTCATCATCTGCATTATGATGTATCAATTAATGCAATCAAAAAAAGCAAAAGAAAATGCAGAACAAAGTTTTTATGCTTTAGAAGCAAAAGTCAACGATTTGCAATTGGAGAATTTAGAATCCAAACTCAATCCGCATTTGTTTAAGAATATTCTAAATTCGATTCAGTCGCACGCGTATCAAACTTATTTTGCTTTGGATAAACTAGCCAATGTTTTGGATTATATTTTATACGAAAGCAAAAAGAAGTTTGTAACGGCAAAAGAAGAAATTGATTTTGCGCTGAATTTAATCGAAATCAATAAAATCAAAATCAGTCCGCTTTTTGAATTAAAAGTCAAAACCAATATTAATCAGGAAGATAAACTGTACGATCAGCCTTTGCTGGCGCCTTTAATTTCGATAGATTTAATTGAAAATGCTTTTAAACATGCCGATCTTCAAAGTGCAGATGCTTTTATTACGGTAGTTTTTGAATTTAAAAACAATGCTTTTTTTATGACGGTTTCGAATAAAGTCTCTGATAAAAAAGTATTAAAAAAAGAACGAAGCGGTTTTGGACATGCCACGCTCGAAAATCGTCTTCGCATTATTTATAAAAATAATTTCAAATTGGACAGGTTTATAGAAAACGACGTCTATATTGCTCATCTAAAAATAGATTTACTTGAATACAAAACTGAAATGCTTGCTGCTGGACGATGAAATTCCAGGATTAACGTACCTCAAAATGCTTTGCGAACAAATTCCGGAATTGGAAATCGTAAAAACATTTAATAATCCTGAAAAACTCTTGTCGGATATTCCAGATTTAGATTTTGATCTGCTGATTTCTGACATCGAAATGCCAGGGATTGATGGGTTGCATCTTGCTGAAAAACTTCAGGATAAATTGGTGATTTTTTGTACAGCTTATAAAGAGTATGCAGCCGAAGCGTTTAATATTGATGCTGTTGATTATATTACCAAACCAGTAAAACTGGAAAGACTAGAAAAAGCGGTCGCAAAAGCATTTGAGCGTTTCGAAAAATCCAATTCAGCTAAAAAATTCATACAGCTTAATACCGACAAAGGAAAGACGTTACTCTATTTTAATACAATTCAATATATAAAAACAGCTTTGAGCGATAGTCGGGACAAAACGGTTCTGCTTACCGATGGGAGTTTGCTGAATTTGAAAAATGTAAAATTCGATACACTTCTAAACGAATTGCCCGATACCGATTTCTGTAGAATTAATAAAAAGGAAATTGTAGCTGTAAAAGCGATAAAATTCTTTAACCATACCGAAATTGTCTTGCATCATTTGGACGAAAACAATAAAAATACAGCCTTAATTTTAAGCGAAACCTACCGTTCTGATTTTTTAAAAAAAGTAAAATTATAACTTATTACAAAGTTTTTCCGACTTGTTACATACATTGAAAATTAGCTGGAAATTTGCTTTTTCACATAAAACTCAGTTCTGATATTTGCGCAAATAAATTTAAAGAACGGGTTATGAATAACATTAAGAACTCTATATTTTATGTCACAATTATTGGCGGTTTTACAGCGCTAATATATTGGGTAATTTCAAAAGGCGCTTCTCTAGAAGTGGGTCGTAATATTGTCAAAAAACAAATTGAGAGTAATCATTGGAATGATTTTCTTCATTCAATGGTCGAAAACCTGCAGCATCCTTTGGCTATTTTATTGGCTCAAATTGTGACCATCATTTTAGCTGCTCGTCTATTTGGATGGATTTTTAGGAAAATAGGACAGCCTTCGGTAATTGGAGAAATGATTGCCGGGATCGTGTTAGGCCCATCTTTAGTCGGAATGTATTTTCCAGAGTTTTCAGCCGCTTTATTTCCTGCGGCATCTTTAGGAAACTTACAGTTTTTAAGCCAGATCGGTTTAATTCTTTTCATGTTCGTAATCGGAATGGAATTGGACTTGAAAGTCCTAAAAAATAAGGCGCACGATGCTGTTGTAATTAGCCATGCCAGTATTGTCATTCCATTTGCGTTAGGTTTGTCATTAGCCTATTTTATATACGAAACTTTTGCGCCAGAAGGAGTGGAGTTTTCTTCTTTCGGATTATTTATGGGTATTGCGATGAGTATTACGGCTTTCCCCGTTTTAGCTCGAATTGTGCAAGAGCGCGGTATGCAGAAAACAAAACTTGGAACCATTGCTATTACTTGTGCCGCGGCAGACGATATTACGGCTTGGTGTATTTTGGCTGTTGTTATTGCGATTGTAAAAGCGGGTTCGCTTTCGAGTTCGCTTTATGTTATCGGAATGGCGATTTTGTATGTAATTATTATGCTAAAAATCGTTCGTCCGTTCTTAAAAAGAGTAGGTGATTTGAATGCAACGCGCGAAAGCTTAAATAAACCGGTTGTTGCGATTTTCTTCATTACACTTTTAGTATCTTCTTATGCTTCAGAATTAATCGGAATCCATGCTTTATTTGGAGCTTTTTTAGCTGGGGTAATCATGCCAGAAAACAATAAATTCAGAAACATATTTATAGAAAAAGTAGAAGATGTTGCCATTATTGTTCTATTGCCACTATTCTTCGTATTTACTGGTTTGCGTACACAAATTGGATTACTGAACGATCCTGAATTATGGAAAATTACAGGTCTGATTATTTTGGTTGCCGTAGTTGGTAAATTTTTTGGGAGTGCTTTGGCCGCAAAATTTATGGGACAAAACTGGAAAGACAGTTTGGCAATTGGTGCCTTAATGAACACGAGAGGTTTAATGGAACTCGTGGTTTTAAATATTGGTTATGATCTTGGCGTATTATCTACAGAAATCTTTACCATGATGGTCATTATGGCCTTGTTAACTACTTTTATGACGGGACCTGCGCTGGATTTTATAGAATTTATTTTTAAAGATAAAATTACAGCTGTTCCTCAGGAAATAGGAAGTAAAAGTAAATTTAAGATTCTGCTTTCGTTTGCGACTCCAGAAAAAGGAAAAAAGCTGCTCAAAATTGCCAACAGTTTGGTGAAAAAACAAGCAGACAATTCGATTGTAACGGCGATGCATATTTCGTTAAGTACAGAAGTGCACTCCTTTGATGTGAAAGAATATGAACGTAAAATGCTCGTTCCAGTTATTGAAGAATCGCATGCGCTGAACCAAAATATGTTGAGTTTGTTTAAAGTTTCTAATGATATCGATTCGGATATAATTGACACAGCAAATCATGGCGAATATGATTTGTTATTGGTTGGGTTAGGCCAGTCTATTTTTGATGGAACTTTACTGGGAAAAATACTTGGTTTTACAACCCGAATGGTAAACCCGGATCGTTTGATTGATAAGTTTACGGGAAAAGAAGGATTGTTTGAAAATTCTCCTTTTGATGAAAGAACACGCCACATTATTGCAAAGTCTAAAATGCCGGTTGGAATTTTTATTGATAAAAACCTAGAAGAAGTAAATCAGGTTTTGATGCCTATTTTTAATAGAGAAGATGCCTTTTTAATTGAATATGCCAAAAAGCTAATTAATAATAACGGTTCTCAAATTACAGTTTTAGACGCTGGCGGAGAAGTGAAAAATACAAGAGAAATTCAGGAAACAATTCGTTCTATCGAACAGATTGCGCCGAATCATATTATGATTATGAATGACAGAACGCTCAAGAAAGAATTTTTAGAAAGCCAGGATTTAATGATTATCAGTCTAGAAAGCTGGAAAAAACTAATCGAATCGCAAAGTATCTGGCTGAATAATTCTCCATCGGTTTTGATTTTGAAACCTTAAAAATTTTAGGAAATTCCAATATTTTTAAATTCCAAATTCCAATTTTCTTATTGGGATTTGGGATTTTTTTAGCCACGAATTCACGAATTTATTTCCTTAACATTACGAAAATTTTACCGATGAATTCACGAATTGTTACTAAACTATTCTGCAAGATTTGTGCAATTTGTAGAATAAGAACTTCGCAAGCAAATCATTTAAATTCGTGAATTCGTGGCTAAAAAACTGGGTGAGATTGAAATTTTAAACTATCTACAAACCAAGATCAAGTACATAAGAAATCTTAACCGCAATATTATCTTCAAATCGTAATAACTGATTTGGTCCATATCTATAAAAACCTCCTAAGCCAAAACCTTTAAAAATTTTGTTCAATTCTATTCCCGATTCAAAAAAACCTTTATCAAGCGTTTTGTAAGCTGGACCAACATGCTGTTCTGGATTTTCCATGTTCCCCCAAGCCATTCTGGTTACTAAGACTAACGAAGGTCGAACTTTTTTCATAATTCTAATTCGGTCAAAACCATGCTTAATTTGAAACATCAGATATTGGCTCGAGAAGAATTCGTTAAAATACATCGTTTCAAAAGCATTTCTTCCTGCAAAAGTAATACGCTGAATAACAGTTTCTTTTGTTAAATTATTTGGAGATGTGTTGTACAAATGAGTAATTGGCACGTCTCCCATTGCATACCCTCCTTGAAACAGTAAGCTTGTTTTCTGACGGTTCAAATATTGCTTTTCATATTCGGCCTTGAAGTCTATTTTGCTAAAAGTGAAGTCGTTTGCAAACACATCTGGCAATGACTGCGTGTATTGCAAAGTAAATCTCGGGAATTTTTTATCACTTTCATTTCGTCCAGTCGGAGTCTGCATGTAATTGCTAAATGGAGCCCAGACAATAGAAAGCATAGCTGTGGTCATTGTATAATTTGAATACAGTTTTCCGTTTAAGTTGTAGAGATAATCAAATTTTGGCTCGATATGATTTCTAGAAAGTTCTAGTACGGCTTCGGTTTTCGGAATTAATTTGGTTTGAACATTTGCACGCCAACCGATGTATTGGTAAAAAGTACTAATATTGATCGGACGAGGATCGTAGATTTTAAAAACACGTTTATCAACCGCAAAAACTGTACTCGCAATCTCGCGTACATCATTGGCATAATAGCCATTTAACCAAGTGTTTGTATGTTTATCTAGTAAGACGCCACCGCCCGCGCTGTATTTAAAAACCCCATCTTTTGTTCCATAAGCAGTATAACTTTCTAAACGAAAGCTTTTTGAAAATCGATCGTTGGTGACCCCGCCCAAACCAAGTCTGAAACCTTCGTAATTGTTGTAGCTTATAATTTTCTTTAAATCCAGATCAATTGGTCCAATTGGGTAAAAGCCGTTAATGATTTTTCGGCCAATTCCGAGACGTTTTTCAATGCGATTGCTCACAGAAATACTGTCTAGTAGTAAATACGTTTTCTGACTTTTTAAATCCAGATTTTCTTTGCGATAGGCTTCCCAGTAACTTTCAGGTTTTTTAGCTGCATCATCTTTAACTTCAATATATATTGAAGGATTTTTAATCGGAGTTTCGGTGTTGACGCGAATATCAAAGCTATTACTTTCAGAAAGTAGATACGTAAAATCTGAGGCTACTTTTTTTCTAGGTTCAAAATTTTCCTCAACATCTCCATCAAACTGAATTGTCCCGCCAAGAATTCGAATATCATCGTCATTTTTTCCTTTTACGATTTTAAAAGTCGTATTACTTTGAAACCAAATTTTTTCTTTCGCATTATATTCAAATTCGTGAATACCACTAATATCCAAAACATTTTTGACTCGCATTACGGCTTTTGCAATAGCAAAATTTTCTTTGTCAATATATAAAACCCCTTCTAAACCAGATGATTTACGTTTTGCTTTGTTTTTAAAATAAATCATATAAACGTCACGACCTCGAATACTCACAGTATCTAGCAATTTGTAATTGTAGCTTGAAGGAGCATTATTCGAAATAGGATTTTCATATTTAGTTTCAAACAATTCATATTTTGAATCGTAGATCGAAATAGATTGAAGATTAAAAGCCAAAACTTCATAAATAGGCTGCTTAAAACCAGCAATTTTTGTGGCCAAGACGGTTTCTTTCAGTTTGTTGTTTCCAAATTGATATTGAGAAACTTTCTCAGTCTGAAATAAGTGTTGTTTGCTTACAATCTCCTTAAACTTATAATCGGAAGAATCGATGTTAATGTTTTTTTTGTCGAAATCTTTGTAAGCTGCAGAAGTGTCAATGCGTCCGTCGATAGAATCAGGGTTTGCGGTTACAATAAGTTTGTTATAAGTTTTATATTCAAAATTATGGAGCTTTTTCTGCGGATTATTTGTCGATTTATTGGCTATAACTTTTCTTATTATAGTTAAAGCAGGATTTTCATTAGAAACAACTACTTCTTTTAAGTCATCGGTTTGCTCTAAAAGCGATATCGAATAAAAAGTTTTGCTGTTAATTAGGGCAATAGTTTTGGTTTGAAAACCAATATAAGAAACCGTAAGCGATGTGGCAGAATTGCTAATTTTAAAAATAAATTTGCCATCAACATCTGTAATGGCATTATTGTTTTCTGAAGTTTTAATAGTGGCAAACGGAAGAGGTTTATTGTTTGAATCGGTTACGATTCCGTTTATTTGAATTTGCGCCTGAAGAGTAAGCGTAAAAAACAAAGTCAAAAAACAAAATAGCTTCATACAGAATGATATAGTTTCAAAAACGAAAAGAATTTAATTTTCGTATGCAAAAATAACAATAAAAAAATCCGTCTGATGCAATTCACCAGACGGATTTTCTATTTTATCGCAAAACTAATTACACTTTCATGATTTCAGCTTCTTTTAAAGCTAAAAGTTCATCAATTTTTTTAATGTAAGCGTTTGTCAAGTTCTGAACTTCTTCTTCTGCAGATTTGCAGATATCTTCAGAAGTTCCTTCTTTTTCTAATTTTTTAATATCAGTATTAGCATCTTTACGAGAGTTACGAATACCAATTTTTGCATCTTCAGCTTCAGATTTTGCTTGTTTTGCCAAATCACGACGACGCTCTTCTGTTAAAGGCGGTACGCTAATGATGATAACGTCTCCGTTATTCATTGGGTTAAAACCAATGTTAGCAATCAAAATAGCTTTTTCAATAACAGACAGCATATTTTTTTCAAATGGCTGTAATGTAATTGTTCTCGCATCTGGAACGCTAATTTTAGAGACTTGAGAAAGCGGTGTAGCAGATCCGTAATAATCTACAAAAACACCTCCAAGCATAGCTGGAGAAGCTTTTCCTGCACGAATATTAAGAAATTCTTTCTCTAAGTGTGCAATAGTACCGTTCATAGATTCCTCAGTACTTTCTAAAATAAAGTCTATTTCTTCAGTCATTTTTTTTAAATTTTAGATTTTAGATGTTTGATTTTGGGTTTAAAACAGACATCTAAATTTACTAACTAATATAATTTAATTTTTTAGATTGCTTTAATGATTCTCAGAATTTATAAAATTCCAAAAAAATCTACGCAGTCTAAATGTTTACTACAGTTCCAATGTTTTCGCCTTCACAGATTTTCAAAAGGTTTCCGATTTTATTCATATCAAAAACAACAATTGGCAATTTGTTTTCCTGGCTTAATGTAAATGCAGTGGTATCCATTACATTTAATCCTTTTTTCAGAACATCATCAAAAGTGATGTAGTCAAATTTTACAGCCGAAGCATTTTTTTCTGGATCAGAATCGTAAACACCATCAACGCGAGTTCCTTTAAGGATAACATCAGCATTAATTTCGATACCTCTCAAAACAGCAGCAGTATCAGTTGTAAAATATGGATTCCCAGTTCCGGCACCAAAGATTACAATTCTGCCTTTTTCAAGGTGGCGGTCAGCTCTTCTTTTAATGTATGGTTCTGCAATAGATTCCATTTTCAAAGCCGTTTGCAGACGAGTTTTCATTCCTTTATCTTCAAGAGCGCCTTGCAAAGCCATTCCGTTAATAACAGTTGCAAGCATTCCCATATAATCTCCTTGCACTCTGTCCATTCCTGAGCTTGCTCCTGCAACGCCTCTAAAAATATTTCCTCCTCCAATAACAATAGCAATTTCTACTCCTTTGTCGTGAATCTGCTTGATTTCATCTGCATATTCGCCTAATCTTTTCGGGTCTATACCGTATTGTAAATCACCCATTAGGGCTTCGCCGCTAAGTTTTAGAAGAATTCTTTTATATTTCATGTGTGTGTTGCGTTAATTTGTGCAAATATAGACATATTCTGATTTTTAAAAATAATGTTTGCAAAAAATTAATTCGTTCCTCAATTTTAGATTCAAAACGGCTTTACAGTTATTTCATTTAAAGGTGACAATTGTCATTTTCTAAGTCTTTGGAAAATTTGTATTTTTATTCTACCAAAAAAACAAAACATGAAAAGCATCGTAGCCAAAGCATTATTCAATAGCCATCCTTATATTGAATATAGAAAAATAGTATCTGATTTATTAACTGAAGGCAAATCGACCGGAAATGAACAATCGGAAAGTCTTACCAATTATTCCAAATTGAATGAAGCCAGAATGAATAGGCTCGATAAAACAATCACTATCTCAGAAACTGTAGCAGATAAACTTCAAAATTTAGACAACCATTATATTTGGCTAGTACTTTCAGAAGGCTGGTGCGGAGATGCGGCGCAGATACTTCCAATTTTAAATAAAATGGCTTTGGCTTCTCATAAAAAAATCGATTTAAGAATTGCATTGCGCGATGAAAATGAAGATTTAATGAATCAATATTTGACCAATGGCGGAAGAGCAATTCCAAAGGTCATTATTATTTGCAAAGAAGCCGGAATCGTGCGTGCCGACTGGGGACCAAGACCAAAGGGAGCTGTCGAATTAATGGCAAAACATAAAAGAGAAGTTGGGCCTATTGACGAAAAAATAAAGACAGATCTACAGTTATGGTACCTGGCAGATAAAGCAATTTCGGTTCAGGAAGAATTGGTCGAAATTATGGAGAATATCAAATATAATAGGCTTTAACGACGTAACATGTTGATAAGCAGAATATTTGGTTGATAAAATTATCTTAAACTATTTTTAATTTATAAGAAATTTTGTAACTTAGTAAAACTAATCCCACATCTATTATAGCTTTTAGATTTACTCTTTTTATTGGTGTTATTTAATGTTCAACAATTAAAAGTACACTATTATGAAAAAGTTATTCGAAAGGTTTTATGATTTCTTCTCTGCATTTTTATTTGGAGGAAAGAATGTGCCTCACTATTGAATTTAGATAAGTATGAAATAGAATTACTTGTTTAAGAAGGAGCTTGGCACATTACAAATAAAAAAGTAATGTGCTTTTTTATTTTTAGCTATTTAAAACTTTCTTCAAACAAAGTAATATCGATCGCATTTTTTACATCGTAATCGCCAATTTTTGTTCGGCGCAAGACCGTTAAATGCGAACCAGAATTCATTGCTTTTCCAAAATCATAAGCTAGAGAACGAATGTAAGTTCCTTTAGAGCAAACTACTCTAAAGTCTACTTCTGGCAATGCGATTCTCGTAATTTCAAATTCGTGAATAGTAGTTTTTCTGCTTTCAATCTCGATAGATTCTCCTGCACGTGCATGTTCGTATAAACGAACGCCATCTTTTTTTATAGCCGAAAAAATAGGTGGTTTTTGGTCGATTTCGCCTAAAAATTGTTTTACCGTTTCATGAATCAACGCTTCATCAATATGTTCTGTTGGAAAAGTCTGATCGATTTCGGTTTCCAGATCATACGATGGAGTAGTGGCTCCAATATAAAACGTACCCGTATATTCTTTTGCCTGACCTTGAAGTTCAGAAATTCTTTTGGTAAATTTCCCAGTACAGATTAATAACAAACCTGTAGCCAAAGGGTCTAAAGTTCCGGCATGTCCAATTTTGAATTTTTTTGGAAGCCCAACTTTATTAATTAAAAGGTATTTTAATTTATTGACAGCCTGAAACGAACTCCATTTTAATGGTTTATCAATCAATAAAACCTGACCTTCTAGATATTCTTCGGGTGTCATTATATAATAGTAAGCGGGTGAATGAAAAAGTGAATCAATAATAAAACGATTCCGGCGATAATTCGGTAATAACCAAAAACCTTAAATCCGTTTTTAGTCAAAAAGCCAATAAAAGTTTTTATTGCTAAAAGTGCTACTATAAAAGCCACAACATTACCAATAATAAGCATATTGATCTGGTCACCAGATAATTCAAAACCAGCCTTATAATAATCATAACATTTTTTTGCAGTGGCACCGAGCATAGTTGGAACCGCTAAGAAAAATGAAAATTCTGCCGCTGTAGTTCTTGATAATTTTTGAGACATTCCTCCTACAATACTTGCACCGCTTCTAGAAACTCCTGGAATCATTGCTAAACATTGAAATAATCCAATTTTTAAAGCTTGTAAATAAGTGATTTCTTGAGAAGTTTCAGGTGTATTTGGATTGTTAAACCATTCGTCTACTTTTAATAAAATAACACCTCCAATTAAAAGAGAAATAGCAACGGTCACTGGGTTTTCTAATAAACCGTCAATAAAATCGCTTAATAATAACCCTAAAACAACGGCTGGTATAAAAGCAACTAAAAGTTTGAAATAAAAATCAAAACTTTGAAAGAAACGTTTGAAGTATAAAATTACAACCGAAAGTATCGCGCCAAGCTGAATTACAATGGTAAAAAGTTTAGTGAAATCGTCATGCGCAATTCCAAAAAAAGAAGACGCAATAATCATGTGACCTGTTGAAGAAACAGGCAAAAATTCTGTAATTCCTTCAATAATGGCAAGAACAATAGCTTGTAATGTGTTCATTTAAAATTTTAGATTTTAGATTTTAGATTTTAGATTGCTTCTTTCGCTACGCTCAAGTTTTTCAATTAAAATCTTAAAACTGATTTATTTTGATTTTTTGAATATAGAATAAATCGTGATTCCGAAACCGATTAAAACAGTTGTTGGCGCTAAACGAATACGTCTAAAGTTAAAAATATCCTCATTAAAAACATTTGGATCTTTACTTCCTCCGCCAGACATTAAAATAAATCCAAGAGCAATAACCGCGATTCCGATTAATAAGATTTTATAATTAATGCTGTCAAAAAGAAATTCCTGTTTTGGCTGCTGTTCTGCGTTATTGTTGTTTTTCATTTTTCTATTTTTTGTAACCTTGAGCAAAGTTCAAGGTATTTGTACTTATTTTGTCAGTCTGAGCGTAGTCGAAGGCATTTTTGAAAACTAAAATCTACACTCTACAATCTAAAATTAATAAAGATCGTCTGTTCTTAGATTCAAGAAACGCTGTGTCGCAAAATGCGTGCTTACCCAAGTAATCAAAACTCCCAATCCGAAAACGGCAACCAAAACTAAGCCCGTTAAAGCTTTGTCTTCTAGAATTCCTAAACCAGGGAAATTGTTGTCTACATAAAGCAAAAGTGCAATTAAAGCAACAATGGCAAGACCAGCGCCCAACATTCCAAGTTTTACGCTTCGCATTACAAACGGTTTACGGATAAATGCTTTTGTAGCACCAACCATCTGCATGGTTTTAATAATAAAACGATTAGAATGTATAGATAAACGAAGTGAACTATTGATTAATAAAACAGCAATTACAGTTAAGAAACCACTAATAATCAAAATCCACATACTTACTTTTCTGATGTTGTCGTTTACAAGATTTACCAATTGCTTGTCGTAAACAATGTCTGAAATCATAGTATTTTGACGAAGACGGCTTTCGATTTTGGCAATGCTGTCTCTCTCTACATAATCTGCTTTTAAGTGAATGTCGTATGAATTCAATAAAGGATTTTCTCCTAAAAAGGTTAAGAAATCTTCTCCGATAATGTCTGTATGCTCTTTTGCTGCTTTTTCTTTAGAAACATAAACATAAGATAATGCAAAAGGCGCTCTTTTTAGTTCAGTGTTAAAGGCTTTTACAATACTGTCGTTGGCTTCATTTTTGAAGAAAACAGTCATAGCGATTTTTTCTTTAAAATCGTCAGCTAGCTGTTTAGAATTAATAATGAATAGTCCTAGTACTCCTAAAAGGAATAAAACTAAGAATACACTTAATACTACCGAAAAATAAGAGGAAATTAACCTGCGCTTTTGAAATTTATCAAAGTTAGAACTCATAGTCTGCTTAAATTATGTGGTAAAAATAGTAAACAATTTTTTTATTTAGGTTAATAACGTTCAAAGTTTTGACTTTATTAGCATAAATATACAATATCGAATTGAGATTTTTTTCTGAGAGAGATTTTTTTAATCTCAAATCACGCAAAGAATTTCGCTTTAAGCCTTAAAAAAATCGCGCAAAGTCGCAAAGACGCAAAGTTTGATTAATCTTTGCGACTTTGTGAGCAAATTTTATATTCTTTTTTCAAACATAGCCCACGGTTTCAACCGTGGGAAACGTATTGTGTATTCGTTGCGTACCCAAGGTCGAAACCGTGGGCTATGTTCAAACCTTTATCCCTTTGTTGCTTTGCCTCTTTATTCCTTTGTTGCTTTGCCCCTCTGAACCTTCATTCAACTTTAAAAACTTCAATGCTTTTCAACCAATAAACATGTCTTGGGCCAGTTTTAATGTCGGTTTTGCTAATGGCAATCATTTCTCCGTTTTTAACTGGTTTTCCATTTTCTTCAAAAAGAACAAAAACATTATCTCCTGTCGGATTATTAAAAAGTTCTGCCCAAGAAAATGTTGCTTTATAATCGTCTGAAGCTCTTGCTACGATATAAAAGTTTCGGTCTTTGTGACCGTTTTGTTTGATTTTTGCTTTTTCTAAAATATCTTTCAAAAGAACACCTTTGCATATTTTATTATCTTTTTTTACTTCTCCGCTCTGGCAAACTACTTTAAAATCGTCAATGGTAACCACTTTCATCTTTTTTAAAGAATCTACTGTCAGGTTCAATGGAAATTCGACATCGCCTTTGACTTCAATCGAATGATTAACCATTTTTAAGCTGTCTTCTGGAGTAAGAACTTCGTGTTTATCATTGTCTGTTGTTACTGTTTTTTCTACAACAGTATCTTCTTTATCTTTTTTAGAAGAATTACACATTGAGCATGAAAATGCAATCAGTAAAACGAGAATATAATTTTGCGTTTTCATAATAAATATAATTTTTGAATTTAGTTAAAATTGAAAAAGCGAAGTGTCACAAAGAAATTGCGCCCTTCTTCTGGATAGCCTTCTACAAGACTATAATTTCTGTCGAATATGTTATTAATCCCTGCGTCGAGGCTGAAATTTTTTAAGATTTTGCCTGAAGCATATAAATTCAAAAGAGTGTAATCTGGAACTCTTGCCCCATAACTTGTACTGAAACGTGGCGAATTAAATTCGGCATTGGCAATTAATCGTATTATTTTAATCGGGCTGTACTCTAAAGTCCCCATAACTTTCGTATTCGGAACATCTGTAAAATGAATATTTGGATTGGTAATGTTTTTTCTTTCGATGTAAGTGTAATTCAAATTCAGCGAAAGGTTGTCTAGAATTCCATAATTTAATTGTGCTTCGATTCCTTTATAATCGGCTTCTCCAAAATTTTGCATTTGCGATTTTCCAGGTTCAACGTTGCTGACATTTAAGATGGCATCTGAAAGCGAACTGTAGAATAATGCAGTTTGAAAAGTGATTTTCTCGAAAAGATTTGCGGTATAATTCAATTCGTAATTAACTGCTTTTTCAGGTTTCAAATCTGGGTTCGGAATTGCAGTTCCCATTCTGTAAGAATAGCGGTCTTTGATTGTTGCAAATCTAGTTTTCTGAGAAATGGTAGTGCCTAATTTTTGCTGGCTATTTAATTGATAGAAAAATCCAACTTGCGCATTAAAAGCGTCACTTGCTTTAGCATCTGGAAAATCTGAAATTGTTTTTGTAGTACTATTATAATCTTCGGCTTCAAGGTTTTTTCGAATGTTGTAACTAACACCTGGAATAACGGTAAATTTTGAACTGACTTTGTAAACATCTTCAATTCCGATTAAAATCGTATTGTCTATAAAATGGCGAACAGGTTCGCCAAAATTGTTCTCACGATGCACATCTTCTTTAAAATGGAAAGCAATTTTTAAATCGTTTTTAGGAATTATTTTAGTGTTGTATTCCAGATTTCCTCCAAAAGTGTAATCGTTATAAATACTTTCAAAAGCATAAGGTTTTGTTTGTGTCGAATAAGTGGCATCGTCGTAGCTGTCGAGTGTGTTTTTGAAACGATCAAAATACAATCTGCTTTTGAAACTGTTTTTATTATCGAAAGCAGAGTTCGAAATAAAATAAAAACTTTCCTTATCCCAGTTTGGCCATTGCCAGTAGCGAGGTTTTAGCAAAAGCGAATTTTGTGTGTCGTAGCCTGTATAAACTGGATTTCCTTTTTCACCTTGCTGATTGATGTAACCAATTGCGTATTCACTTTTTTCGGTTGGAGTCCAACCAACTTTAAAGCTAATTTTTTGATCTGTTCGGTACGAATTGTCTCTTTGACCGCCGTTTTCGTTGGCTGTAGGAATGAAGTTCGAAGACATTCTGGTAGAATTTCTGTCCAAATAAGAAAATCCGCCTTGAAAATAGAATTTACCTAAGTTGGAACCGATATTTACATTTCCTCTATATCCGTTTTCATTAATCATTCCCAAAGAGCCATCGTATTCTAACTTTTTGGAAGGTTTTCTCGAAATAAGATTTATGGCGCCTCCAAGTGAATTTGGGCCATAAAGTACAGACGAAAATCCTTTTGAAACATCAACAGCAGCCAAATCAAAAGTGGTAAATCTAGCCAAATCTACATAACCATCGTAGGGCACATAAACTGGAATTCCGTCCATATAAACAGGAACCTGCCTTAAATCAAAACCTCTAATCGAAACCATAGATTCGTTTCTCGGGCCAGAAGCAGTTAAACTGACTCCAGGCAACATGTTTAAAGCTCTGGAAACCTCCATTTTGTTTTGAGATTCCATTGCTTTTGAAGTTATTCGGTTTAAAGTGTCTTTATTTTGATGATTGGTAATAATAACTTCTCCAAGATTAAAGACGTTTGAAATCTTAAGAGAATCTGTTGTTTTTGGATTGTTTTGCTGGGCAAATCCGATGAGGGGCAGAAATAAAAATGAAAGAAGTTTTAATTTCATAAAGGAGGTATTTTCAGTATGTTTTTAAAAGAATACTGCTGGTTAAAAATGGTTTAGTTATTTGTTTTTGAAATCATATCAGTATGTTTTAAAATGAATACTGATTTATAGAGCAAAAAAAATGCTTTTTGAATTTATAAAATATGATTAAAATCATAAGTGAGGCTTTAAAAATTAAAGCCTATTAGTTTTCGATTAAAATTTTAAATTCTGAGTTTCTTTCAAAGCAAATTCTTTAATACGCTTTTCGACTTCATAAAATACTTCAATCGCACGTTCGCCTGCTTCGGTCAACTTTGCGCCGCCGCCGCCTTTTCCGCCAAGAAGTTTTTCAACCAAAGGAGATTCGGCACGTTGATTCATTTCTTCGACCAATTGCCAAGCCTGACGATACGCCATTTTCATCTCTTTTGCGGCATTAGTAATCGATCCGGTTTTCTTGATGTTTTCCAAAAGCCAGATTTTTCCAATTCCAAGAAACGCCCCTTCAGCTTCTTCAATCCAAACACGGACTTCAATATTATATTTCTTATTTTCTGACATCGACAATTTATTCATTTAGCATTTTCAACACATAGTTTTTGAAATGGTTGAAAAAATGCATTTCATTTTATAAAAGTAC
This sequence comes from Flavobacterium ustbae, assembly GCF_003946915.1. Lineage (GTDB taxonomy): Bacteria > Bacteroidota > Bacteroidia > Flavobacteriales > Flavobacteriaceae > Flavobacterium > Flavobacterium ustbae. Next base: position 102,385 of record NZ_RPOC01000001.1, on the reverse strand, counting down.
ACATAGTTTTGCTATGCGTGAGAAATATATTTCTTTTTAATAGTCTTTTTTTTAGGAATAAAAAATCTATCACGAAGCGTCGGGACTATGTGTTTAGAAAGATTTAATATTTTTCATTACGTATTTTATGATTGCAATAATACGTATTTTTACGTAATTAAAATACGTAATTTATTATTTTATTTGTTTGTCAGTAAAATAGCTTTGGAACAAGCAACAATAAATGTAAATTTGCGGATTAGAATTAAGCGACAAAGAGAGAAAAACCTCAGAACCTTTGCAACTTAGAACCTTAGTACCTTAAAAATGAAATACAATCCAAACGAAATAGAAGCCAAATGGCAGAAATATTGGGCAGAAAATCAAACTTTTGCAGCAAAAAACAACTCTGAAAAACCGAAGCATTATGTTCTCGACATGTTTCCTTATCCGTCAGGAGCAGGATTACACGTTGGGCATCCGCTAGGGTATATTGCATCAGATGTGTATTCGCGTTTCAAAAGACATCAAGGCTTCAATGTTTTGCACCCAATGGGTTACGATAGTTTCGGATTGCCAGCTGAGCAATATGCGATTCAGACGGGTCAGCGTCCAGAAGATACAACGCGTGTAAATATTGACGGAGGCGTTGACAAAGAAGGAAAACAAATTGCCGGATACAGAAAACAATTAGATAAAATCGGATTCTCATTTGACTGGGCGCGTGAAGTGCGTACGTCAAATCCAGATTATTACAAACATACACAGTGGATTTTTATTCAATTATTCAATTCTTGGTACTGCAGAAAACAAGGACAAGCTTTTGATATTTCAGAGTTGGTTACTGTTTTTGAAGAATCAGGAAATGCTTTGGTTGAAGCAGTTTGCGATGATAACGTAACTATTTTTACTGCTGAGGAATGGAATTCTTATTCGGAAGATCAAAAAGAAAAAATCTTGTTGCAATACAGATTGACTTATTTGGCAGAAACTGAAGTAAACTGGTGCCCGGGCTTAGGAACTGTTTTGGCAAACGACGAAATTGTAAACGGAGTTTCGGAGCGTGGAGGTTTTCCTGTTATAAGAAAAAAAATGACACAGTGGAGTATGCGAATTTCTGCTTATGCCGAACGTTTACTTGAAGGTCTAAATGATATTGATTGGAGTGAATCAATTAAAGAATCTCAAAGAAACTGGATCGGAAAATCGGTTGGAGCTTTAGTTAAGTTTCAAGTTTCAAGTTTCAAGTCTCAGGTTGACGCACAAAGTGAAGAAACTTTAAACGTGAAACCTGAAACAAATTTTATCGAAGTATTCACCACTCGTCCTGACACTATTTTCGGAGTTACTTTTATGACTTTGGCACCAGAACATGATTTGGTTGCTAAAATTACAACTCCAGAACAAAAAGCAGAAGTTGAAGCGTATATCGAAAAAACGTCTAAACGTTCGGAGCGTGAGCGTATGGCCGATGTAAAAACCATTTCTGGAGTTTTCACAGGAGCTTATGCTGAACATCCATTTACAAAAGAACCAATTCCGGTTTGGATTGGAGATTACGTTTTGGCAGGTTATGGAACAGGTGCTGTAATGGCGGTTCCTTGCGGAGACGAAAGAGATTACGCTTTTGCTAATTTCTTTAAAGGACAAAATGGAATGCAGGAAATCAAAAACATTTTTGCAAATGTTGATATTTCTGAAGCCGCTTACGGATCTAAAGACAACGTTGAAATAGCAAATTCTGATTTCTTAAACGGATTAAATTATAAAGAAGCAACTCAGGCTGCAATTACGGCTTTGGAAAAAATCGGTCAGGGAACTGGTAAAACAAATTACCGTTTGCGTGATGCCGTTTTCTCTCGTCAGCGTTATTGGGGAGAGCCGTTTCCTGTTTATTATGTAAACGGATTGCCAAAAATGATTGACGCGCAACATTTGCCAATTATTTTGCCAGAAGTAGAAAAATATTTACCAACAGAAGACGGTTTGCCTCCATTAGGAAACGCAGCTGTTTGGGCTTGGGACAGTGTTAAGTGTTCAGTAGTTAGTACTCAGTTGGTTGACAATGTTTCGATTTTTCCTTTAGAATTAAATACAATGCCAGGTTGGGCGGGAAGTTCATGGTATTGGATGCGTTATATGGATGCGCACAATGAAAATGAATTTGCAAGCAAAGATGCATTAAAATACTGGGAAAATGTAGATTTATACATTGGAGGAAGCGAGCACGCTACAGGTCACTTATTGTATTCTCGTTTCTGGAACAAATTCTTAAAAGACAGAGGTTATGCTCCAACAGAAGAACCATTCAAAAAACTGATTAATCAGGGAATGATTTTGGGAACGACAGCTTATGTTTACAGATTGGAAGGAACAAATACTTTTGTTTCTAAAAATAAAATCGGAGATCAAAATGTACAGCCAATTCGTGTTGATGTTAAGTTTGTGAATTCTTCAGATGAATTGGATATTGAAAAGTTTAAAAAATGGAGAGAAGATTTTAATTCAGCCGAATTTATTTTTGACGAAAACGGAAAATATATTGTAGGTCGTGAAGTCGAAAAAATGTCGAAATCATACTATAATGTGGTAACGCCAGACGATATTTGTGCAGAATACGGAGCAGATACATTACGTTTATACGAAATGTTCTTAGGTCCGTTGGAGCAGGCAAAACCTTGGAATACGGCTGGTATTTCGGGAGTTTTTGGTTTCCTTAAAAAATTATGGCGATTGTATTTTGATGATAATGGTTTAATTGTAAACAACGACGAACCAACAAAAGAAAACTTAAAATCTTTGCATAAAACGATTAAAAAAGTAGCAGATGATATTGAGAATTTCTCTTTCAATACTTCGGTTTCTCAGTTTATGATTTGTGTGAATGAATTGTCTTCTCAAAACTGTCATTCAAGAGCCATATTAGAGCCATTAGCGATTTTGGTTTCGCCTTATGCGCCGCATATTGCTGAAGAATTATGGTCACAATTAGGAAACACAACTTCTATTTCTGAAGTTTCGTTCCCAATTTTTGAAGAGAAACACTTGGTTGAAACGAATAAAGAATATCCAGTTTCTTTCAACGGAAAAATGCGTTTCACAATCGAATTACCTTTGGATTTAACCAAAGAACAAATCGAAGAAATCGTAATGAAAGACGAAAGAACACAAAAACAATTGGACGGAAGAACTCCAAATAAAGTGATTATTGTTCCAGGAAAGATCATCAATTTGGTTGGTTAACTAAATAAATTCCAATCCCGATAGCTATCGGGATAAAATTCCAAATTCCAATTTTATTGGGATTTGGGATTTTTTTTGTGCTTAGTTTTTCCGCCACGAATTCACGAATTTTTTTGTGATTAATTCGTGAATTCGTGGCGGAAAGTTACCAAATCAGTTTGTGATTAAGTCTAGTTTGTCAGTCTGAACAAAGCTTTTTTGTCACAGATTAAAAAGATTTCCACTGATTTTTTTGTTTCACGCAGATTTTAAATGATTTAAGCAGATCTATAGAGATTTCAATAAATAAAAAATCACATTAAATCTGCTCTAATCTGTAGAATCTACGTGAAAAGAATCCTTTTAATCTGTAAAATCTGTGGCAAAATACTATGTGGCTTTTCTTTGTGGAGCTACTAGCGTGGTCTTCGACTCCGCTCAGACTGACAAAAAAAGCTGACAAAAAACTTTGCGTCTTAGCGCCTTCGTGGCAAAAAAACTAGCGCCCTTTGCGAAAAACCTTTGCGCCCCTTGCGGTTAAGCCCACACCATTATTGGAATTTGGAATTTAATAATTGAAATTTTAAAAACTTTTGTAACATTTTAATAGTTCTCGTATCCAAAGCATGGATCCGATTATTTATAAACTTAAAAACTATTAAAATGAAAAAGTATATTCTATTAGTTATCGCATTCTTATTCTCAGCATTATGTTTAAATGTTTTCGGACAAACAAAATCATATCCGTTTGAAGTGGTAAAAACCGGAAACGGAAAAAAATCTATCATTTTCATTCCAGGATTTGCTTCTTCTGGCGATGTTTGGAATGAAACCAAAGATAATTTCGAGAAAAATTTTACTTGTTATACATTAACAATGGCGGGTTTCGCGGGAGTAAAACCACAATCGAATCCTTCTTTTGAAAATTGGAAAACAGAAATTGCTAATTATATAAAAGACAATAAAATAGAAAAACCAATTTTAATTGGTCATAGCATGGGTGGCGGACTGGCATTGGCAATTGCTGCAGATTATCCAGAATTAATCGAGAAAATTGTAGTTGTAGATGCGCTTCCGTGTCTGGCGGCGTTGACTGATCCTTCTTTCCAATCAAAAGAAAATAATGATTGTTCGGTAACTGTCAATCAAATGACGGCTCTGAATGAAAAGCAGTTTTACGATGTGCAGAAACAAACAATGCCAAGGCTTTTGGCAGATCAATCAAAACTGGAAATGGTTGTCGATTGGAGTTTGAAATCGGATAGAACTACATTTGGACAAATGTACTGTGATTTCTTTAATACCGATTTGCGAGTTAAGATTGGACAGATAAAATGTCCTTCGCTAATTTTATTAGAGTCTTATTTTATAAATTTAAAACCTGCAATCGACGAACAATATAAAAATTTGAAAACAGCCGATTTTAAATACGCCAATAAAGGTTTGCATTTCATTATGTACGATGATACAGCTTGGTATTTGGAGCAATTAAACAATTTTATAAAAGCTTAAAATGGAATTCGAAGAAATATATAAAACCTATTGGGATCGAATTTTTAGGCTTTGCATGGGGTTTGTCAACGATCACGATGTCGCGCAAGATTTAACTCAGGAAACCTTTATAATTGTCTGGCAGAAACTGGAAACCTTTAGAAACGAATCGGCTATTGGAACTTGGATTTTTAGAATCGCTTCTAATAATTGTTTAAGGCAGATCGAAAAGCAAAAACGTTTTCCGAAATCTGAACTTCCTATTCATCTTTCAGAAGAAAAACAAACCTCATTAGAACCTCAGATTCAATTCTTGTATAAATGTATCGCTGAGCTTCCCGAAACCGATCGTATCATTATTTCGTTAGAGTTAGAAGATATCAAGCAAACAGAAATTGCTAAAATCGTCGGACTTTCAGAAGCAAATGTTAGAGTGAAAATTCACAGAATTAAAGAAAAATTGACTCAAAAATTTAAAGAAAATGGACAACGATAATACTATAGATTTTAAAGATTTATGGAAAAAACAAACCGTAAGTCAGCCCGATATGAAAGATTTGTTGGCACGATTAAGTAAGTTTAAAAAAACGGCTTTACGCTGTTTGTGGTTCACCAATATTACGCTTTTGGCAACAAGTGCTTTTATTGCTTTTATCTGGATATATTATCAGCCACAATTTATTTCGACCAAAATCGGAATTGTACTCACCATTTTCGCTATGGTAGTTTATATGTTTGTTTACAATAAATTATTGAACGATTACAGAAACATCGATTCCACACAAACCAATCAGGAATATATTCAAAAACTGATTTTGATAAAAAAGAAACAGCAGTTTTTGCAAACCAAAATGATGACATTTTACTTTCTGTTTCTCACAATCGGAATTTGTTTGTATATGTACGAATACGCCAGCAGAATGAGCGTTTTAGCTGCGAGTTTAACTTACGGAATCACTTTATTCTGGATGCTCTTCAATTGGTTTTACCTTCGTCCTAGACAAATTAAAAAACAGCAGGATAAAATAAATAGTCTTATTGAAAAGTTTGAAGAGGTTAATCGTCAATTAGAATTATAAAAAAGAAAAGCTTCGTTTTACACGAAGCTTTTTCTTTACCAAAAACAAAAAATCTAAATTCTAAATTTTATAGTGGAAAAACGTATGGCGTAAGAGGTAGTACAATTATTCCTTCACTATTTGCTGTAGCAGTTAGTTCGTTTTCCAATTTCCCTCCAATATAAATTTTTCCAGTCAATGTCTGTCCAGCTGCACCTCCGTATCCACTTGCACTTAAAGATGCACCCATAGATTTTGCTTCAGCCGTAAATTCTTTAGTCCACGGAAGTTTAGTAACGTCTTCATTTAAAGCATTTCCTCCTTTTTCAAAATAAGTTGCAGAAAGAGTTCCTGTGTAGTTTCCAGTGATTTCGTATCTAACATCTCTTGAGTTGTTTGAGCCGCCATTATTGTCGTTATCATCGTTGTCGCTGCTGCAAGAAACTGCTGTAAAGGCAAGAGTCAATACAATTGCTAAGGTTTTCAAAATTGATTTCATAATAAATTCTTTAATTAATATTCAGATATATAACAAAATTAGCTCGTTAATAACCAGAGGTCAATACCTGATAAAATGTATTTTTTTTTACCTGATATCAGGTAAAAGCAGTTAATTTCTTTTTGAAAGTCATTAAGCTTTAATAACTTTGAGTAAATGCCACATATATGAAGAAAATCTACGCCTTTTTATTTTTTTTGTTTTTCACTGCAATTTCTCATTCACAAGTAATTCTTTCCTTAGATGATGATACTGTTTATATTGACAGTATTGTTAAAATCACAAAAAACACCAAATCAGACAGTGTCAAAAGTTTAAATAGTTTCAGATTGTCGAAACTATTTTTAATGACTCAGGATTCAAAAAAATCAAAAGAATATCTCGAACAAGCAAATCGGTTAAAGACTAAGTTCCCGTTTTTACGAGACGCTTCTGTTTTTTATAATGCGTATAGTTTTATAGAAAAAGGCGATCTGGAAGGTTTTGAAAAAGCTTTGCTTGAGGCTAATACGAAGCTTAAAAAATATCGCAATAAAGAAGCGTATAAACTTCGGGCTGTGATACTTCAGAATTATGGTATTATGCAACAGCGTAAGAATAACGAAAATGCCTATATGAAATTATTAGTAAATGAGGCTATTCCTATCGCTAAAAGAAGTGGTGATTACGAATTGATTAGTGCTTTAAATAAAGCTGTTGCAATCATTTTCATGAATAATGACGAACGCGAAAAAGCAAACGAATATCTGGATCAGGCACAGAAATATATTGAGAATACCACTAAAAAATCGGCAACTTTAGCCGAATCGAAGATGGAAACGTATATTATAAATGCAGAAAATTTAGTTGAACTCAAACATTTTTATGATGCTAAAGAAATTCTAGACAAAGCCTATTCGACTTTACAAAAATACCCAGAGTCTAACTTAAACGATTCTTATTTTTATTCGGAAGGGATTTATTATGCGAAACAAAACAAACATAGCGAAGCATTAGAAAGTTTTGCAAAAGGAATTAAATCTGCTGAAAGCCATCATAATGCTATTGCCGTCAACAGATTGAAATTTGCCGAATATGAAGTGCTTTTTAAACTCAAAAATTACGGTAAGGCCAAAAGTAATTTAGAATATTTGGTAGAAAACACGCCCTTTATTGTAGATAAGAAAAACTATTATAAAGAATTGTCTAAGGTTTATAATGCGACTAAGGAATATCCGAAAGCTTATTTTTATTCTAATAAGTACAATGTTATTAATGATAGTCTTAACGATGCGAAATTAAAGAACGAAATTGTTGAGCTTGAGGCCAAATATAAAAAAGCAGAAAGCGAAAAGAAAATCGGATTGCTTCAGTCTGAAAATGAAAAAGCCGTGTTGCAGGTAAACAACAATCGTTTGAATATGATGCTTTTTGCGGTTCTTTCGTTTGTTCTGTTTTTAATTGTTTTGTTTTTGTGGAGTTGGAATAATTATCAGAAAAAAATAAGTTTTCAAAAAGAAGTGAATCATAAGCAAGAACTAGAAGCATTAGAAAATCAGCAGAAATTATCGGTTTCGAATGCTTTGATCGAAGGAGAAGAAATTGAGCGTAAAAGAATTGCAAGAGATTTGCACGACGGACTCGGAAGTATGCTTTCTGGACTGAAAATTCATTTAAATCTCGCCGAACGCGAAAACAATGAAAATGCTCCGAATATCAACGGAATGCTGAACGATTCGATAAAAGAACTTCGTAATATTTCTCAAAATTTAATGCCTGAAAGTCTCATGAAACTTGGACTCGAACATGCTTTAAGAGATTTATGCGCTTCGCATTCAACAGCCGAAACCGCAATTGAATTTCAGTATCTGATTAAAAAAACAACTTTGCCTCAGCATTTTAAAATTATGATTTTCAGAATCATTCAAGAACTTTTAAATAATGCTTTAAAATATGCCAAAGCTTCTCAGATTCTAGTTTCGTGTTCACAGAATAAAGATGTTTTTTTTATTACGGTTGAAGATAACGGAATCGGGTTTAATGTTGAATATGCAGAAAAAAGAGACGGAATGGGCTTGCGAAATATCAAAAACCGTGTGGCTTTTTTAAACGGAAAATTAGAAATAGATTCTGTTAGCGGAAAAGGAACTTCGACTTATATCGAATTAAAATATAACCCAAATCATGAATATGAAATATAAAACGGTAATAGTAGACGATCATCCGATTGTAATTTCTGGAATTGCGGGTCTGCTATCAGATCTAAACGATATAGAAATAGTAGAAAAATTCGAATCGGGAATTGCGCTTTTAGATTATATCGAAGACAATAAAGTAGATTTGATTTTAATGGATATTTTTCTACCTGTAATAAATGGAGTTGATTTGTGTAAAACAATTAAGCAAAAGCATCCTAAAATTGTAATCCTAGGTATGAGCAGCCAGTCTGAAAGAAGTTTGGTGATGCAATTTATTCAGAACGGAGGAAACGGCTATATTCTTAAAAATGCTTCTTTTGATGAGTTTAAAGAATGTATTTACAAAGCGATTGATGGCGAAATTGTTTTTAGTGAAGAAGTAAAAACCATAATTAGCCAACCTTTGTCTGAAGATTTAGAACGAATTCCAGGTTTGAGTAGGAGAGAACGGGACATTGCTTTATTGCTTTCGCAGGGAAAATCGACTCAGGAAATTGCCGATGATTTGTTTTTAAGTTTCTTAACCGTACAAACGCATCGCCGTAATATTCTTCAAAAATATAAAATGAAAAATGTGGCAGAATTAATTGCTTTTCTGCTCAAAAACAATATGCTGAATTAAGTCAAAAGTGGTAGAAAAATGCCAAAATGACATTTTGTTAAAATGGTTCGCAATTTGCAGTTTGTTTTGTAAATTTAAAAATCAATCTAAAAAACACAAGAAAATATGGGACCTGGATATTTAATTATTGCTGGAGCTATCATGTTGTTCAGCTGGCTGGTAAGTTCACAGCTGAAGCGTAAATTTGAACTATATTCGAAATTACAATTAAGAAACGGAATGAGCGGCGCCGAAATTGCCGAGAAAATGCTTGCCGATCATGGTATTACAGATGTTCGTGTGATCTCAACTCCCGGCCGATTGACAGATCATTATAATCCATCAGATAAAACAGTAAACTTAAGTGAAGCTGTTTACAGCCATCGTAATGCGGCAGCGGCAGCCGTTGCGGCGCATGAATGTGGGCACGCTGTACAGCATGCAATAGGTTATCAATGGTTAACCATGCGTTCTAAGTTGGTGCCAATTGTAAATGTGGCTTCAAATTTTATGCAATGGATATTATTGGCTGGAATTTTAATGATTCAGGTATTTCCGCAGCTATTATTGGTTGGAATTGTGCTTTTTGCTACAACAACCTTATTCTCAATTATTACTCTACCAGTAGAGTATGATGCGAGTAACAGAGCTTTGGCGTGGCTAGAAAACAAACATATGTTAACGCAGCAAGAACAAGCAGGAGCAAAAGATGCTCTAAAATGGGCTGCAAGAACGTATCTAGTAGCGGCTCTTGGTTCAATTGCAACGTTGTTATACTATATCTCAATTTATGCAGGGAGTAATAATAGGAGAGATTAATTTCTAATTGAGACAATTAGATAATTTATGGTACACCCGATAGGTTTTAAAACCTGTCGGGTTTTTTTGATGATTTTCGAAGCCTATTGGAATTTGGAATTTAAAAATTTGGAATTTCTTTTCTAAAGCTGAATCTGCCTATCAATCTGCTGATCCAACGAAATAAAAGTTTCAGTTCTCGAAACTCCTTCAATCGCCTGAATTTTATTATTTAGAAGCTGCATTAAATGTTCATTATCGCGACAGATAATTTTAATTAAAACAGACCAGTTTCCTGTGGTATAATGGCATTCTAGAACTTCTGGAATTTTTCTAAGTTCTTTTACTGCTTCTGAGTTTCTAGAAGCTTTGTCCAAATAAACCCCAACAAAAGCCATAGTGTTGTAGCCCAAAACTTTTGGATTTACTGTAAACTTAGATCCAGAAATAACGCCAGATTGTTCCAGTTTTTTTAATCTCTGATGAATTGCAGCACCAGAAATCCCAATTTTATTAGCGATTTGTAAGATTGGTTTTCGGGCATCGTCCATTAGGTATCGAAGAATTTCTTTATCGATTCCGTCAATTTCAATTAAAAGGGAGTTGATTTTCATAACTTATAATTTGAAACTATTTTTTGTGATTTGGGTTTTGAATAGTAATCAAATGTAGTTAAAAGACGTTGGAAATAAAATTCCAATATAAAAAATTCCAAATTCCAATTTTGCTACTTGGAATTTGGAAATTTAAATATTGGAATTTATTCAAAAAAAAATCCAAATCCCAAGTGATTAGTTTGGAATTTGGAATTTTAAATATTGTAATTTCTAGGTTTATTTTCCTTTGTTTACTTCTGCAACGTATTTCTCTAAAGCCATTGTCATAGAAGGAGTTTCAGGAGTTGGAGCAAGAATATCAATTCTTAAACCATGGTCTAAAGCCTCTTTCTGCGTTGTGCTTCCGAATACGGCAATTCTGGTATCGTTTTGTTTAAAATCTGGGAAATTTTTAAACAATGATTTGATTCCTGTTGGGCTGAAAAAAGCTAAAACGTCATAATAAACATCAGCTAAATCAGATAAATCACTCATTACAGTTCTGTAAAAAATAGCTTGTGCCCAATCTACTTTTAGACCGTTTAAGGTAACAGGAGCATCTGCATTTAATTGGTCAGATGCAGGAAGTAAAAACTTCTCGTCTTTGTACTTCTTAATTAGCGGAGATAAATCTGCAAAATCTTTTGCTCCAACGTAAATTTTACGTTTTCTGTATACAACATACTTTTGAAGGTAAAACGCTACAGCCTCAGATTGACAAAAATATTTCAATCCTTCAGGAACTTTGTAACGCATTTCATCAGCCACTCTAAAAAAATGATCTACAGCATTTCGACTTGTTAAAATGATCGCAGTGTAATGATTAAGATCGATTTTTTGTAATCGAATCTCTTTTGCGCTAACCCCTTCTACATGAATAAATGGTCTGAAATCAATTTTTATTTTGTGTTTTTGTTGGAGCTCAAAGTAAGGAGAATTCTCCACTTTAGGTTCAGGCTGTGACACCAAAATTGTTTTCACTTTCATATTATAAATATTTTCTAAGCACTCCCTTTTGTAATCCAATAATAAAGAAAATAATAAGGGGCTATTTCAAGAGCGCAAAGATACAAAATAAAATAAAATAATTTGCCGATAATTACGTTTTGATACGTTTTGATAGAAATAAAGTAAGAGTATATGCTAATACACAGTGAAATGCCTATGATTACTAGGGGGATAATCTGTGGGATATTGTTGTAATAAAATAAAATAGCATTGATTGGAAGGATTAAAACACCAATATAAGTCCGATAAGTTACTTTTTGTAAGTTAAATAGCTCTACAAATTCGTCAATATTGAATGATGCTGCTACAATTTTTTCGATTAGATACTTTCCTAAAATGAAATAAAGTAGAAAAGTAGCAATCTGAATAAATAAAACCCAGTCGGTTTTTGACGCATGTCCAAAAATATTCATAGTAAGCAGAATAAAAAAAGCAAACGATACAATCTGGACAAAAAACAAACCAACTGTAAAACTATTTTTCATGTGGCTGTTGTCTCGGTAAATTTTAGCGTATTTATCAGAAAAAATAAGTTTACTAAATTCACTAAATCTTGTTTCGTAAGCAGATTTTGTCATGGCAACAACGGCAAAGGTCAGCACAAATAAAAGTGTTGCCCAGTCTTTGTTTTCAATAATTCGAGGGTGAAGTTGTTCAATCATAGCGTTACAAAATTAGTAATTTTTTGATGCAATACTTTTATTATATATTTATTATGAATCAAATGCTATAAAAAGTTTACTTTTGCGGTGAAATTACCGAGAAAAAATGAATGATAGTATTGTCATAATTCCCACATATAACGAAATTGAAAATATAGAAAGTATAGTTAGAGCTGTACTTTCGCAGCATAAATCTTTTCATCTGCTGATTATTGATGATAATTCTCCCGATCATACTGCTAATAAAGTGATCGCTCTTCAGGAAGAGTTTCCAGGAGAACTTTTTTTAGAACAAAGAACAAAAAAATCAGGATTAGGCACCGCATATGTTCATGGCTTTAAATGGGCTTTGGAACGTAACTATCAGTTTATTTTTGAGATGGATGCCGATTTTTCGCACAATCCTAATGATTTAGAAAAATTATACGATGCCTGCCATTTTGGTGGGGCAGATCTTGCCATTGGATCTCGTTATGTAACTGGAGTAAATGTAGTAAACTGGCCTTTAAGCCGAGTTTTGATGTCTTATTTTGCATCTGTTTACGTGAAGTTTATTACCGGAATGAAAATTCACGATGCGACTGCAGGTTTTGTATGTTATAAAAGAGAGGTTTTGGAAAAAATTAATCTAAACAAAATAAAATTTGTCGGGTATGCGTTTCAAATTGAGATGAAGTACAGAACTTATTGTGCTAAATTTCAAATTACCGAAGTCCCAATTATTTTTACAGATAGAACAAAAGGAGTTTCTAAAATGAGCAATGCTATTATTAAAGAAGCGATACTTGGAGTGATTTCACTTCGATTAAGAAAATTAGTCAATTCATTATAAACCAACCGAAATGAACAGGATTCTAATAAAAAATGCCAAAATTGTAAACGAAGGGACAATTTTTGAAGGTGATGTTTTAATTGAAAACGATTTGATTGTTGAAATTGCCGACAGCATTTCATTAAAAACTTCAGATTGTATTGTAATCGATGCTGAAGGAAATTATCTAATGCCGGGCGCGATAGACGACCAAGTGCATTTTAGAGAACCAGGATTAACGCATAAAGGAGATATCGAATCGGAATCTCGTGCGGCTGTTGCGGGTGGAATTACTTCTTTTATCGAACAGCCCAATACAGTTCCGAATGCGGTTACGCAGGAAATATTAGAAGATAAATATCAGATTGCTTCTGAAAAATCATTTGCGAATTATTCGTTTATGATGGGAGCAACCAATGATAATTTGGAAGAAGTTTTAAAAACGAATCCAAAAAATGTAGCGGGAATTAAAATCTTTTTAGGTTCATCAACCGGAAATATGCTGGTTGATAATGAAGCAGTTTTGGAAAAGATTTTTTCTAGCACTCCAATGTTAATTGCGGTTCATTGTGAAGATGAAACTACAATTAAAAATAATCTCGCCGCTTTTAAAGAGCAATACGGTGATGATGTTCCGGTAACGGCGCATAACTTAATAAGAAGCGAAGAAGCTTGTTACATTTCGTCTTCAAAAGCTGTGGCGTTGGCAAAACGAACTGGGGCGAGATTGCATATTTTTCATCTTTCAACAGCGAAAGAAATGGAATTGTTTACGAACAAAATTCCTTTAGAAGAAAAGAAAATTACCGCTGAGGTTTGTGTACACCACCTTTGGTTTACAGATGAAGATTATAAAACAAAAGGAAATTTCATTAAATGGAATCCTGCTGTAAAAACGGCTGCAGACCGTAAAGCACTCTGGGAAGCATTAAATGATGGAAGAATCGACGTAATTGCAACCGATCACGCTCCCCATACCAAAGAAGAAAAACAGCAGTCTTATTTGAATGCGCCTTCTGGTGGCCCGCTGGTACAGCACGCGGTTGTGGCTATGTTTGAAGCGCATCATCAAGGAAAAATTAGCGTGGAAAAAATCGTGGAGAAAATGTGCCACAATCCAGCTAAACTTTTCAAGATTGAAAAAAGAGGTTTTATTAAAGAAGGCTATTATGCCGATTTAGTAATTGTAAATCCAAGTTTGCCGTGGAGTGTAAATCAGGATAATATTTTAGCAAAATGTGGCTGGTCTCCTTTTGAAGGTTATACTTTTAGATCTAGAATTACGCATACTTTTGTAAATGGAGAATTGCTTTACAATAACTTCAAAGTAAAAGATTCGAGAGCTGGAAAAAGATTATTGTTTGATAGATAAAAAGAACTATGAAGAATTTTATCGTAATACTATTGGTTTTGTTTCTTTCTATAAGCTGTAAAAAAGAGGTTGTAAAACAGCCTGAAAAGCTTATTGAGAAAGAAAAAATGATTGATATTATGTATGATTTATCTCTTTTGGAAGCAATGAGATACCAGAAACCATTGTCTTTGGATTCGTTAGAAAATGATCCGACTAAGTTTATTTTGAAAAAATACAAAGTAGACAGTCTTCAATTTGCCCAAAACAATATGTATTATGCTTCTGATTATGATAACTATAAGGACATGTTTGATGAGGTAAACAAAAGAATTTCTGTAAATGAGAGAGCAGCAGATTCTTTAGCTAAAATTGAGGAGAAAAAAGCAGCTAAGGCAAATAAAAAGAAAGCCGAAATCTCAAAAGATTCTTTAAAAAAGACAGTTCAGAAGATTAATGTAGACTCTATAAAGAGAGCCCACATGCAAATGCAAGACAGAAGAAAGAAGCTATAGTTTGGCACTTTCTTTAATATAATGATGAATATCAGTGAAAACCGTTCCTAGAGCGGTTTTTATTTTTTCATTACTATATAGATTCTTTGAGTAAGAGGCTTTTGCTGTGGCTTTTGTAATACTTCTTTTTCTAAAAAATAAAGTAGAAAATATTCCGTCAGCAATCCATAATAAATGCATCAGGAAAGGTTTTGCGTGAATGTGCGGTCTTTTGACTTTTAAAACATCAGAAACGGTGTCTAAAAGATCTTTAAAGACGATATTATCTGAGATAAGCGTAAAACGTTCGTTTTTAACTTCGCTTTTCATCAGTTCATAACTTGTTTTTACTACATCATCAATAGAAATAAAACCAGTACTTCCTAGCGTGTAAAATGAAAGGACATTAGAAACTTTTCGATAGATTTCACTGCTTCCGTCGTTAAAGATATCCATCATTTTTGGTGGACCTAAAATGACGCCCGGATTTACAATAATAACATTTAATCCTTCCTGATGTGCACGCCAGACTTCCATTTCGGCACCATATTTAGATATGGCATAATCGCTATGTGGTTTTTCTGGATTCCAATCTGTTTCTTCGGTAATGTGTGTTTCGTGCGTAGCAATGTCGCCTAGTGCAGCAATCGAGCTAATGTAGCAGAACTTTTCGGTTTCTTTGGCAATTGCAAAATTGACCATGTTTGCAGTTCCTTCGATATTGGTTTTTCTAAGGATTTCTTCGTCTTTTGGTTCAAACGAAATAAAAGCAGCGCAATGGTATACTTGCTTGATATCGATAAAAGCAGTTTCGAGCGAAGGTATGTCTAGAATATCGGCTTCAAGCCAATTTATTTTTTCAAATAAAGCTCCTTTTTTATAAAAATCGAAAACTAATTTCGTTTTCTGAACATTGTTTTGGGTTCTGTAAATTGCCCGAACATTTTCTCCATTTTCAATTAAATGAAGTAATAAATGTGCGCCCACTAAACCAGTTCCTCCAGTTACTAAAATCATGTTGTAAAGATAAGTTTTTGTGGCAAAGGTGCAAAGGTACGAAGCAACAAAGGTTCAAAGTTTTTTGCCACAAAGATACAAAGGCTCAAAGTTTCTTTGTTTTTCTTTTTAATAGCTTTATCAAAATATTTGTGTCTTTGCGTCTTTGTGGCATAACATTTTTTTATTGCAATTGACAATCCTTATATTTGCGCAAAATATTTTAAAAAATGAAGAATCTAGTTGAAGAATTAAAATGGCGCGGGTTATATCATGATAGTATGCCTGGAACGGAAGAGCAATTACTAAAAGAAGCTACCACTGCGTATATCGGTTTTGATCCAACGGCAGATTCACTGCACATCGGAAGTATGGTTCAGATCATTTTATTGGTTCACTTAAAGAATTTCGGGCACAGACCGATTGCTTTAGTAGGTGGAGCAACAGGAATGATTGGAGATCCTTCTGGTAAATCTGATGAAAGAAACTTGCTGAATGAAGAGGCTTTGGCTAAAAACGTAGCTGGAATTAAAAGTGTTTTGTCTCGTTTCTTAGATTTTAATTCGACCGAAGCAAATGCACCAGTAATGGTGAATAACTACGATTGGATGAAAGAATTCTCTTTTATCGATTTTGCACGTGAAGTTGGAAAAAGAATCACCGTAAATTATATGATGGCTAAAGATTCTGTAAAAAAGAGATTTAGCGGAGAAGGTGAGGGAATGTCATTTACAGAGTTTACCTATCAATTAATTCAAGGTTACGATTTTTATCATTTATATAAAAACAACAATTGTATTTTGCAAATGGGTGGTTCTGACCAATGGGGTAATATTACCACAGGTACAGAATTAGTGCGTAGAATGGGAGGCGAAAATGCTAAAGCTTACGCCTTGACAACGCCTTTGATTACAAAAGCAGACGGATCTAAATTCGGAAAATCTGAAGGAGGAAACGTTTGGTTGGATGCTGATAAAACTTCGGTTTACAAATTTTACCAGTTTTGGGTAAACACTACAGATGCTGATGCAGAGAAATATATTAAAATCTTTACATTCTTAGATAAAGACACTATTGATGCCTTAATTGCCGAGCACCAAACGGCTCCGCATTTAAGAGTTTTACAAAAGAAATTGGCAGAAGAAATTACTGTTTTTGTTCACAATCGTGAGGAATTAGAAAAAGCGATTCAGGCTTCGAATATCTTATTCGGAAATTCGACTGCAGAAGATTTGAAAAAATTGGATGAAGGAACTTTCTTGGAGGTTTTTGACGGAGTTCCGCAAGCTGAAATCGCAAAAGCTGATTTAGAAAATGGATTGGATATTATTACGGTTTTAAACGAAAAAACAGGTTTCTTTAAATCAAACGGAGAAGCAAGGCGTGCTTTAACAGCAAACTCAATTTCTGTAAATAGAGAAAAGATAAAAGAAGATTTTGTTTTAACTGTAAATGATTTAATCAATAATCAATTTGTGTTATTGCAAAGTGGAAAGAAAAATTACTTTGTGATTCGAGTTAAATAAATTCATAACTTTACTAGAAATACATTTTAGTTATGAAAACACAATTTTTAACAGACGATAAAGGTAGAAAGACAGCAGTTTTGTTGCCAATTGAAAAGTATAATAAGATGATTGAGCAATTGGAAGATTTGCATGATATTAGACTTTACGATGAAGCAAAAAAAGTTGATGATGGATATCGAATATCTTTTGAGGATTATGTAAAAAGCAGAAAGGCTAAAAAAGATAATGTATAGTATTGATTTTTCAAGAAAAGCAGAGAAGAAATTAGACAAATTATCTGATGTAATTGCAAATCCAATATTGTCAGCTATTGGAAAGTTAGCTGAAAATCCCCGACCAAACGGTTATAAAAAGCTTAAAGGAAGGCCTGGATATAGAATAAGAGTAGGTGACTACAGAGTTATATATGAAATTTTTGAAGAAGTGCTTTTAATTGATGTAATTGATTTAGGTCATCGAAAGGATATTTATGAATAACTGAAAAACTTAATCCATTAGTATTATCAAAATCCCAATAACTTTGAAACAACGAGTTATTGGGATTTTTTATTTTTTTAAATATTGATATTGAAAACGTAGCAGTTTTTTGTTTATTCCCTAAAACTAACTCAATCGATACGATTGGAATTTTACTTATCTACTGGATTTGAAAAGGATATACCAATTTGGCTCTTGAATATGATAAGAACAAGTGGGGATTATTTTGCTGCTGGAATTGTCTCTTATTACGGAGGTACTCTTGTTCAGGATTTATTATTGGGCTTTTAGCTGTTCTTATTAGCGGTGTTGACAGCGTAAACGATGACAGTTTTACAAATTCAGGTTGGAATATACTTTTAGTACTTTTCGGTGCTTTGGCTTTCTACGGGGTTTACAGACTATTGGAAAATAAATGCGAAAAGGAAAAAGAGCTTCAGGAAAAAGAAGGTATTGGTAGTATTGGTGTAATTGAGGAGAATTAAGTTTTTAAATTAACTTTAAAGAACCATCAAATTACACCCACGAATATCAGAATTATCAAAACGTCCTAATACCTCAAAAGAGTTGTTGGAATATTTTTTGCCTAAATCTTGCGTCGCGATAAAAGAACAGGAATTAATGTTGGCTAAATCAATGACGTTTATTCCGCCAGTTTTTCCGTCTTTTACATACGTTAAGGCATCTTCTGGATCGCGAACTAAAATGTTCATCCAAGAAGGGCATTCAAAAACACCTTCTCCTAAAGAATACGCTTGCGCTAAAAGTTCTGTCATTCCGTATTCGGAATGAATAGAAGAAACGCCAAAACCTTTGCATAAAATGTCGTGCAATTCTTCGCGAATCATTTCTTTACGTTTTCCTTTCATTCCTCCCGTTTCCATAATAATGGTATTCTGTAGATTGAACTGATGTTTTTCAATCAAATCTAATAAAGCGTATGTAACTCCAATTAAGATTACATTTTGGCCCGCTTCGTCCAGTTCAAGAAGTTTTTTGATTAGGTCGTCATGATTGTGCAAATAAAACCCGCTTTCAGGCTGATTAGAGAGTTTTATTAAATCTTCTACCATATAAATTAACGAAGAGCCTTCGCGTTCTAAATAAGACGGCAAAAGGGCTAAAACAACGTAATCTTCGATATTGCCATAAAATTGAGAAAATCCTTTGCGGTAACTTTCCTCATATAGGGAAACATCGGTCACTAAATGTCTGCTGGTAATCATTCCAGTTGTGCCGCTGCTGGTAAAAGTTACCTGTGCAGGATCAGGAGTAGAAACTACGTCGTGGCTTTTGAAAAACTGAATGGGTAAAAAAGGAATTTGTTGCAGTGATTTTACCTGCTGCGGATTAACTTTTAAAAAATCACAGAAATCGTGATAGACTTTATTGTTCTCGTGCTGAAAACGAAACACTTTTAGTGCTATTTTTTCAAATTGTTTCTGACTCGAAATGGTAAAGATATCGCTGGCTGTAATCAAAACTTTTTTTTTGCAAAGATATTGTTTTTTAGTGTTCAGTATTCAGCCTTTAAGTGTTCAGTTCTAAACTAAATGAAAATAGTAAGTCAATACTAAAATACTGAACGCTGAATACTAAAAAAGCTCCCAATAAAAGGAGCTTTTCTATATTTTACCGAATAATGAGTTTTCGGGTTGCTGATGCATTTTGTTCGCTTATTTTGATGATGTAAACACCCGGTGGCAATTCTGCAACACTTAATTCTTTAGATGCTAAATGCGCTTGCAGGACTTTTTTGCCTAAGATGTCAAACACAATGATTTCTTTCTCTAAATCGTTTTTAGATGAGATATAGACTTTTCCGTTTGTTACTGGATTAGGATACAAACTTAGACCCTCAATAGAAGTAGATTCCTGAGTTTTTGGTAATTGCTTGCTGTCTTGCGCCGAGACGCTTACAGTAAAGAAAAATGCCAATAAGAAAGTAATATAAAAGTAGTTTTTTGCCATCGCATGTATTTGATTACTGTAAATATACAAAAAAAATTACAAAAAGTACGCCAAAAAAAAACATCCTAAATATTTAGGATGTTTTTAACATTATGTCTCATAAGACATTACAGATTTTAAACTTTATTCACTATAAAAACTCAGCGTTATATAAAAAAAACACCCTAATTTGATTAGGGTGTTTTTGAGTATGTTTTAAGCTAATATTATAGACCTTTTGTCCATCCAGCAGTCCAAGTTGGAACTCCTGATCCGTTTCCAGCTCCAGTTGCGTTAGCAGATTCTGTGAATAATTTAGAAATATCAACAGATCCACCAGCAGCAGTAGCAGTAGCTTTAGATTTAACTGTTACGTCTTCGAATTTTACGTTAGTTGCTAACAAGTCAGTTCCAGCATATTTGATGCTTTCGTCGTGTTGAACATCAAATCCAGTTTTCCAACCTTTTAATACAACGTTATCAAATTTACCTTTAGTACCAACTCTCAATTTGAAAGCTTGAGCTTCTGCACTTGTATCGTTAACTCCAGCTCCGATTAAAGTTAAGTTTTTGATTGTTGGGAAAGAAATTGGAGCTGCTAAGTGGTTGTTAGAGTTGTTATCAGCTTCGATACCTCTGTTACCAGCGTTAGTTCTGATTCCGTAGAAGTTTTCACCTGTTCCAACCCATCCTTCAGTCCAATCAAATAAATCATCACCTACTTTTTCAGCATGTTTGTTAGAAACTACTAAGTGAGATGCATTTACAGTTCCACCGAACCATTCGAATCCGTCATCTGAACTTTCGTAAACTTGAACGTAATCTACAACAGTTCCGCTTCCAACTCCGAAGAAAGAAAGTCCGTTGAATTCTTTATCACCACTGTAAGAGTAACCTGGGTATTCAATTCTTAAATATTTGATTGATCCAGAGTTGTCAGCAGCATCAGTTCCTCCGTAAGCTAACTCAGAAACTTCAGCTGTAGCAGTACTACCAATGTTTTTGTTGATTGGTGCTTTTCCGCAAAGTACTAATCCTCCCCAAGCAGATGGTATTTTGTCTTCAGAAGTCATTACAACTGGACTAGTAGCAGTTCCTTGAACATCGATTTTTCCTCCTTGTGCAACTGCAATATATCTTACAGCCTCAAATTGATTTGCTCCTAATTTAGTAGCCTCGATGATAACTCCAGGTTTAATTGTAAGTTTTGCTGTATTTTTAACAATTAATTTTCCTGTAAGTTTGTAAGTTCCAGATTCTAATACAACTTCTCCGCTGTTGATTTCTCCTTGTAAGTTGTCTCTAACTACTACGAAATCTGATTTTGGCTCTTCGTTTTTGTTGTCATCACTAGAGCAAGATGTTGTAAGTGTTGCAAGCGATAATGCCGCTAAACTGAAAATTGTTGAAATTGTTTTTTTCATTACTTTTTTAATTAGTTTGTGTTTATGCAAAGATTAGAACTTAAGCCTGAATCAACGTTAAGCCGTTGTAATC
Organism: Flavobacterium ustbae; assembly: GCF_003946915.1. Classification (GTDB taxonomy): domain Bacteria; phylum Bacteroidota; class Bacteroidia; order Flavobacteriales; family Flavobacteriaceae; genus Flavobacterium; species Flavobacterium ustbae. The sequence continues at coordinate 81,189 of NZ_RPOC01000001.1, read as the reverse complement.
TATTTGTTATTTGTTTTTTATTGGAATGTTAAGAAATTGATAACTCAACATTTGTTTTGTGTTTCTCTTAGAACTGGTAGTTTACTCCCAATCCTAAATTGATTCCTTTTTTGTAATTGAAAACTAAAATATCTCCACCTGCATTTTCTTGAACTCTCTTAAATTCTGGGTTTAAAAGGTTTCTTGCTCCAAAGTCAATTCCAAGGTTTTTGTTAAGCTTAGTTTTGAAAACAAGATCTAGAGATCCCATAGATTTATCTACTAAATTTCCTTTTCCTTCCGTTCCAATAGCATAAAGTTTGTCAGAATAATGCGCGTATGCTAGGGTAGCCATAATTCCAGAATCGTTTCTGAAGTTTTTAGTATAAGATAAATCTGCATTTAGAATCAAATCAGAAGCTCCTGTAAATCCTGAACTGCTATCTGTTGTGTTAATGTTGATTCTTCCGTCTGTTTCATCGTTTACTTTAGCATTGTCAATATCTTGATGCGTTTTCATCAAAGAAGCGTTAAATCCAAAAGATAATTTGTTTGTATATTCTCCTTCAATTTCAAGGATATTTTTTCTTGCTTCCAATTCTACTCCGTATGCGTAACCAGTATCTCCAATGTTCACAAAAGAAATATCATTTGCAGAAGAAGCGATAATGATTTGGTTAATTGGGTCTAAAATGTATTTTCCAAAAGCAGTAACAGAGAATAACTCATCGCTTTTTGGGAACATTTCCCATTTCAGGTCAACATTGTAATTTTGTGAAGGATATAAGCTTGGATTTCCAAGTACAGATTCCATTACATCTTCGTAAATAAACAAAGCACGTTCTTTAAATTGTGGCAATGTGTACGTTTTACTAGCTGCAAAACGAAGATTTTGTTTTTCGTTTAGCTCATATTTTAAGATAGCACTTGGTAAAAATTCATTTCTGTCAAATGTATTTGTTCCTCCAGCGGCATCAAGTTGTGTTCTCCAGTTAACTGTCTGAGAAACTTTTTCATATCTAAGACCTAATACACCACTAAGTTTTTCAGATAATTTGTATTCTATCATACCAAATCCTGCGTGTATATCCTGTTTTCCATCATAAGTTTGAGGAGTCATTCCTGCAAAAGCTGCAATCGAGAATAAACCATTATCATAATTTGTCTGATTAAAGAATGCATCTAAATTATTTGGATTTAAACTTGTGTTTTGTCCTGTCTGGCTTATGTTAAAGTTAAACTGAATAGCTTCAAAGTCACGTTTTTTAAATCTACCGTTGTAACCAGCAGTTATTTTTCCTCTAGACTCGCCATTTTCTGCATCTCCTAATTTATAGCTAAAAGCGATATTAGCGGCAGCTTCGTCTTCTGTAAGATCTTGAGAATATCTTTGGTTATCTGTCGTTGTTCTTTGAGCAAGTGTATAAACGTCAGTTGTAGGGTTGTGGAACATTTTGTTTTGAGTTCTGTCTGGCATATTACCTTTTACGGTGTTGTATGAAAGACCCCAATCCAAATTAATTTTGTCTGTTATTTTATCACTTCCTAAAAGCTGGTTGATGTAAAGTGTATTTTGTGTAAACGTACCTCTTTGAACATAAAGATTAGCATCAGAATTATCAAAATCACGATCAGAACCATAATAAGTATCTCTAGTTTGTTCAGATGTATTTACGAACAAAAAGTTGTATCCAATTTTATGGTTTTTGTTCAAACGATAATTAGCGTTGAACATTCCAGTAGTATTGGTGTTGTAAGTGAATTTTTCTTGATTGAAAGATTTTAATGAAGCACCTTGAGCATTTACACTTTGAGTTAATCCTTCTCTATATTCGTAACCATTTCCAAAACCTGCAGTTGCAAAAAGGCTTAGTTTTCCTTCTTCACCAATATTGAAAGTTTTGCCTGCTTTTAGGTTGAAGTTTCCTCCAAAAGGAGCTTCTTTTTTAGGATTTAAGCTGTTTTCGAAACTATAACTAGTCAAAGGGTTGTTAGGCACTCCGTATGAAACAAAACCAGTTTTTGTAGGTCCTTGCTGTAGTAAGAAGTCACTTGAGTTTTGTACGGCATTAGTGTTCACTTTAGAACCTAAAGAAATTTCGAACATTCCTTTTCCACGGTAATCTTTAGAAACGATATCTACATTTCCTCCACCAAAATCGCCATACATTTTTGCTCCGTATGATTTGTCAATTGAGATGTATTCTACAATATCGGTTGAAAAAAGATCAAGTGCAATGTTCTTTTTCTGTGGGTCATTTGATGGGATCGGCAATCCGTTCATAGAAGTAGTATTGTAACGGTCTCCTAAACCTCTTACGTAAATGTTATTACTTCCTTCTTGTTTAGAAACTCCTGATGTTTTTACAACAGCGGCAGCCACATCTCCCACACCTTTTCTAGAAAGTTCTTGCGCACCAATTGACTGTTTGATGTCTACCGCATTTTTTTGTTCTAATAAAAGAGCTGTTTCTTTTTGTTTGCTTACTGCAGTTGCTTGAACGACTACATCTTTTAGGGTATAACTTCCTGACGAAAGTCCTTGATTAACTACTACAGTTTCGTTTGCTTTTACAGCAACTGGAGCTTCTACAGATTCATATCCTAGGAAACTAAAAATTAAAGTATAATTTCCAGGATTTACGCTTAAGGAATATTTTCCATCTACGTCGGTATTTACGCTAATATTTGTACCTTTAACTAAAACATTAGCAAATGGTAGAGGATCGTTGTTCATATCTTTATCAGTTAGAACTCCAGAAATCGTACCTTTGTTTTGCGCGATCGAAATCGTACAGATAAATAATGCAATAAAGAGAAATCTTAAATTGATTTTCATTTTTTTTCAGTGTTGTGTTTGTGTCTTAAATATTTTGGTGCAAAGAAAGAACCACTCTGTGAAGTCCATGTTACCGACTTGTTATGTTTTTGTGTTGTTAAGATTATCAAATTGTTACGAGATTAAATTACGGTTAACACCATTTTTTAAAGGTTCTTTTGTTAGTATATTTACCCTGTGAAATAAGAAATATCGAATGTTTAATGAAGAAGTTTCGATATAAAAATCTCAATTTTTGCTATTTATGAAAAAAACACAAACTAAGATTTTATTAGTTGACGACGAACCAGATATCTTAGAAATCGTTGGCTATAACCTTGCTCAAGAAGGCTACCAGATTGTTACAGCATCAAACGGAAAAGATGCTATAGCAAAGGCGCAGAAGGAGCTGCCAGAATTAATCATTATGGACGTGATGATGGCAGAAATGGACGGAATGGAGGCTTGCGAGCATATTAGAAAAATTCCAGAATTAAATAATGTTATCATAACATTCCTTACAGCAAGAAGTGAAGATTATTCTCAAGTGGCTGGTTTTGACGCTGGTGCAGATGACTACATTACTAAGCCAATTAAACCGAAATTATTAGTGTCTAAAGTAAAGGCGCTGTTAAGAAGGTTAAAAGAACAAGAAGTTGTTACAGATACGCTAAATGTAGGCGGAATCGAGATTAATCGTGAGGAATACAAAATCATAAAAGGTAATGTAGAAATCGCTTTACCAAGAAAAGAGTTCGAATTATTTTATTTATTGGCTTCAAAACCAGGCAAAGTTTTTAAAAGAGACGAAATCTTGGACAAAGTTTGGGGTAACGAAGTTGTAGTGGGAGGAAGAACAATTGACGTTCATATCAGAAAACTGAGAGAAAAAATTGGAGAAGACCTTTTTAAAACAATCAAAGGAGTAGGATATAAATTTGAGGTTTAATTATACTGTAAATATTTGAACCATATAAGCCATATGAGTTCATTTAATTTATAGTATCGATAATAAATAATTTAAGATCATCTTTGTCAAAGTTTTTAACTTTGACAAAGATTTCCTTTTTTTATGTCATAAAGTAATTTTTTAGTTTTCTACTTTAAATGAACTTATATGACTTATACGGTTCAAAATATAATTTTTAAATATTTCAATGAAGATTAATTTTAAAAAAACATACAAATTTGCTATTAAATCGGCATTGTATATCAGTCTATTTACTACAGGATTTGTGCTCATGCTGATGTCTTTGTTTTACAAAAACCAGCTAAAACATCAAGTAGCATTTGGAATAATCTTTATTATTGTCATTTATATATTCTCTTTTTTGGTTTTGCAATATCGTGTAGAACGCTTTATTTATAGAAGGGTAAAGAAAATTTACGATGAGGTTTCTTTATTAGAATCAACAACACTGATCAATCAGCCTATTAATACCGATATGGAAACGCTTTCGCGTGAAGTGAAAAAGTTTGCAACCGATAAAAAACTTGAAATCGAAATGCTCGAAATTCGTGAACAATATAGAAGAGAGTTTTTAGGAAACGTTTCGCACGAATTAAAAACCCCTTTGTTTACTGTTCAAGGTTACGTTTCTACTTTGCTAGACGGTGCAATGGATGATAAAAATATTAGAAAGAAATATTTAAAACGTGCCGAAAAAGGAGTAGAGCGACTTATATATATAGTAGAAGATCTGGACATGATTACCAAATTAGAATCAGGAGATTTAGATTTGAATATGACTGATTTTGATATTGTCGAATTGATTGAGAATGTTTTTGAACTGCTGGAAATGAAGGCAGACAAAAAGAAAATCAAATTATCTTTTGAAAGTAAAAACGTAAAATCGGTTATGATTAGAGGAGATCAGGATAGAATTCAGCAAGTGCTGGAAAACCTGATTGTAAACTCTATTAAATACGGCAAAGAAGGCGGTCTTACCGAAGTTGGCGTGGTAAACTTAACGAAGAAAAAAGTCTTAATCCGAATTAGTGATAACGGAGAAGGGGTCGAAAAGCAAAATATTCCAAGACTTTTTGAGCGTTTCTATCGAGTAGATAAAAGCGGAACACGATCTGAAGGAGGTTCTGGTTTAGGATTAGCGATTGTGAAGCATATTATTGAAGCTCATAAGGAGAAAGTTTATGTAGAAAGTGAGTTCGGAATTGGATCTGAATTCTCTTTTACACTCGAAAAAGCAAATAAATCGGTAAAAGCTGAGGTTAAATAAAGAGAATCTCAAGTAAGCCTAACGCCCTAAAGACGGGGTGTTTAACAATAAATCAACATACGGATTTAGTGCGTAACATTAAATTTTTATTATAGTAACATCTGGTTAATGATTTCTTAACATAGGTGAGTCATCTTTGCATCCTGAAATTAAGGCCATTAGAAAAAAATGATAAAAAGAATAATTGTTGCAGTAGTATTAGCGGTATCTTGGGGTGCAAATTCACAAGAAATAAATAAAGAGGATATAAAAAACGAAGTAATGCGTCTTTTAGATTCTATCAATAAAGCAAAACTTCCGGACACCAAATCTGGAGTAAGTGGAGAAGAGCATTGGTACGATAGAATTTCGTTGAGAGGATATGCTCAAATTAGATATAATGGTCTTTTTTCTACAAATGATAAAGTTTCCTGCGATCAATGTGATAAATCATGGGGAACAACTTCGACGGCTCCCGATGCAAAAGCAAACAACGGACTTTTTATTCGTCGTGCCCGTTTAGTATTTTCAGGACAGGTTCATCCGAACGTGTTTTTTTATTTTCAACCCGATTTTGCCAGTTCGCCAAGTACAGGAATTCAGAACTTTGTACAGATTAGAGACTTGTACTTTGATCTTTCTTTTGATAAGAAAAAAGAATATCGCGTACGAGTTGGGCAAAGTAAAATTCCATATGGATTCGAAAATATGCAGTCAAGTTCACAGCGTTTAACTTTAGATCGTGCAGATGGAATTAACAGTTCGATTCTAAATGAGCGTGATTTAGGAATATTCTTTTATTGGGCTCCAGCCGAAATTAGAGATCGTTTTGAAATGCTTGTTAAAGACGGTTATAAAGGTTCTGGCGATTTTGGAGTCTTTGCCTTTGGTGTTTACAATGGGCAAATCGCAAATAAGCTAGATGCAAATAGAGATTTAAACGTTGTTGCTAGAGTAACTTATCCTTTTGTAATCGGAAGTCAGATTATCGAGCCTGGTATTCAAGCCTACACAGGTAAATGGGCGTTTACAGGAGAAGTTTCACCTGGAGTTACAGTCAACAATCCACAATATGTAAAAGATCAGAGAGTAGGAGCAACCTTTGTTTTGTACCCAAGACCATTCGGAATCCAAACTGAATACAACATCGGAACTGGACCGCGATATAATACTCTTACTAACACAATCGACGAAACCGATTTGAACGGAGGTTATGTTTTGTTAAACTATAAATGGGATATTAAAAAACAGCATATTTATCCTTTTGCCAAATTTCAGTATTATGACGGAGGAAAAAAATATGAGAAAGATGCTAGAAGTTATGTCGTTAGAGACTTTGAGTTTGGTATCGAATGGCAGCCAATTAAAGCGTTAGAATTTACAGCAGAGTATGTAGTGGCAGACAGAACTTTTGAAGACAGTGCCCTTCCAATAAACAGACAGCAAGGAAATCTGCTTAGATTGCAAGCGCAGTTTAACTTCTAAAAAGATACTACGCGGATAAAACAGATTCGCTTTCGCGAAAGCGTAGATAAAAACGGATTTTTATATAATTCAAAAACCTCAAGCTTTAACTTGAGGTTTTTTTATAGGAAAAGACAAAGCTTAAATCTGTACAATCTGCGTCTTTGCGATAGCAATCTGTTTTATCCCAGTACCATTATGCTGTTTTGTCTTCGAAAACCGTAAATAACGAATCCCAGTCTATTTTGTTTTCAAATTGAGATAATCCTTTAAATGACTTTACTTTTGATAAATCTTCAATCGTAAAGTCATCCTGCATTGCATACGGAACAAGATTTTCTTCCTGAAGTTTTATCGCAAGATATTCTTGTTCGTACTGACCCGGAGTCGGAATAAAGAAAGCTTTTTTACCCAACTTTGCCAAATCCATTACAGTAGTATAACCAGAACGGCATAAAACAAATTCACTTTCGTTAAAAGTCTGCTCCAACTGTTTGGAGTTCATGAAATTATAATAGGTAACATTTCCTGCCTGCCATTTCTCCTGTGATTTTTCAACAATTCCCTGTACAAAAACTACTTTTCCAGGAAAGTTTGCCGCTTCTTTCTGTAGTTTTTCATCTAAGAAAGTTCGCTGAGGTTCTGGTCCAGACAATATAATCATTAAATCATATATTTTTGGAGTGTCCTTTTTTTTCATACGACTCAACGGACCGATGTATTTTAAATTTAGTTCGTTGTTTTTTAAGTGGCCTAAATCTCCAGTAAGGTTTACTTCCCCATTATTATCAGGAACCCAGCATTCATTGTATTTTTTAATAAAATGCTGATGGCATTTGCTCGTAAACCAAGTCGTATTTCCTGTCATTACATTTAGCTGATGCGTAATAAAAACAGAAGGCACTTTTCTGCTAAAAACGCCCAATCTGTTGTCTGAGATTATTCCGTCAATGCCATGTTTTTTTATCCAATGATTGACCATTTTTTTCTCATCCAAAATAGCCGTAATCATCTTCGGAAGATTTTTAATCAGCTTCCATTTAAAGTTTTTTCCATTCTTTGCATATTCAATATGATAAGAAGGAAGTTCTAAAGTTTGTATGTAAGGAAATTCTTTTCTTAATAATGAAAGCGCGACTCCATCAGAAGCAATAATAGGAATGTAATTATTCTCTTGAAGCGCCTTAATAATAGGAATGCATCTCGTAGCATGTCCAAGTCCCCAATTTAATGGAGCAATTAAAATAGTTTTATTCGCAGAATAATCAATACTCATTTTTAGCACGTTTTAAAAACGAAGATAGAAAAATATGTTTTTTATGTTATTTCGAGGGTATTACTAAATTATTAATTTAAGGTACTGAGGGTCTAAGGTTCTGAGGTACTAAGCTTCTAAGGTGCTGAGATTCTAAACTTTAATTTTTTTATTTTCAAAACAAAAAGACCGAACTGAAAGTTCGGTCTTTTTAGTAATCCTCACACTAAGCACTAAGCACTAAGCACTAAGCACTAATTACTAAGCACTTAGAAGCTTAGCACCTTAGTACCTTAGTAGAACCTTAATCCTGAATATACGTTTTATTGCCATTTTTGTTAATATAGTATTTACCTCCTCTTGGGCCTGTATATACTTTTTTTCCATTGTATTCACCCGTAACTTTATCTGGAACAGACGGTGCTTTTTCGTTAGTTTCTTTTAAAGTTTTAGTTGCCGATTTTTTAGCAGCTGTGGCATCTTTCTTAGCGGCGTCAGCTTTTGCGGTCGATTTTTTAGCATCGGCTTTGGTTTTGTCTGCAGTGCTTTTAGCTTTGTCAGCAGAACTTTTAGCTTTATCAGACGCTGCAGTAGCTTTTTTTGCATCAGCTTTAGCTTTTGCAGCTTCTTTATCGGCAGTCTTTTTTGCTGCGTCAGCAGATTCTTTCTTTGCTTTCGACGAAGCCGCTTTTGCGTCATCTGCCGCTTTTTTAGATTTTGTGGCTTCTTTTTTGGCGTCGGTAGCAGCTTTGTCTGCAGTAGTTTTAGCTTTTTTTGCCGAAGCTTCTGTTTTGCTTTTCGTAGTTTTTGAAGTTGTTTCCTGTGCGTAAAAATTAGAAGAGAAAACAACTAATAAACAGATTAATACTAATTTTTTCATAAGGTTATATGTTTAAATTTCAATTAAAATTAAACATTTTATTGTCATCTTTTTCGCAGTTCCTTAAAAATATGCACGAAGCTGAACGTTTCCTGTATGAATAGTCGATCCTGTTTCACTTTTACGCCCTTGATAATTTAAATTAACATCCAAAAAAGACGTAAGATTCTTTTGCAGAAGCAGTTTCCAAACCAAATTGGATCCAGCTTGAAGTCCTTCCAACATCTGAAAACCTACAGATGAAAATTCGTTTCCGTTAAATTTATTTTGATAAAAAGAAAACTCTCCATTTAGGGTTACTTTCTTTTCGCCTGCATAAGAAAAAGAAGTTCCGATTCTGTTTTGGTCTAAAGTCTCATGATTTCCAATTTGATTTTTCTTGTTTTGAAGTTCATAGAAGAAATCCAATTTGGTGTTTTTTGAAAATAAATAACTGATTTTTGGTGCCAACTGCCAGCCATTGATATCATAATTTTTTTCTACAAAATCTTCAGAAACCAAATCATTTTTTATGGTTTTGGAGAACAAATTAAACAGCCAGCTTTTTTGATATAAGTGCGTATATTGAATTTGATGCGAATAATTTTGCACATTTTGCGATCCAACAGACAGCAGACTTTTGCCTTTGTTCACTAGATAAGAATAGGTGACAGAATGTTTTTGCTTGCCTCGGTTGTAGAACAAACTGTTTCTGAAACTCGAATTTAATCCTAAAATATTCTCTTCTGACGAAGCAAACGGATTGAGTTCTAATTTTTCGCCGTCACTTTTTACCTTTCTATCCATTATAAAAGAAGTCTGATTGTAAAAATAAGACAGCAGTTTTTTGAAACCTTTTTCATTTTGCCATTGCAGCGGATTCAGCGTTAAAGATTGCGAAAATTTATTTTGGTTGGTTTTAATGTAAACTTGATTCGGCAAAAAGATCCTAACAAATCGCGCCTGATCTTGGTAAACGGCAACTTCAAATTCCTCCAATTCCTGAATGCCATTTCCGTTGTAATCATTCCAAGTGTAAACGCCTTGTCCTGTCGGAACTTCCACATACGTAAATTCTTGTTGGGCAATAGTTCCAGAGCTGGTTTCGTAAGCCGTTCCAATCTGCATTAATTGGTTAAAAAATCGATCATTGTATAAAATTCTCGAGTTTAAAGAAGGTTCGTTTTGTCTCGATTTGTCTGTAAAATCCAAATTTCTGTAACTTGCATAAACGGCTAAATCGGTCTTTTTGTTCTGAATTAATTTCGACTTTAAATAATAGGTCTGCGAATTATTTACATGCTGCAATAATCCGTTTTGCAAACTATCATTTCGTCTTTGCAGAAAACCAACTTCGACAAAAACTTTAGTGCTGTCGCCTCGTCCAGTAAAAACACCATATTCTGAGAATCTTTGGCTTAAAGCCGAAAACTGATTGGTAATTTTATCTTTTTCCTGATTGTCTTCGAGCTGCACGCTCCCGCCAATCCAGTTTTTGCCAAAATGATATTTGGTTCTGGTTTGGTTTCTAATAAATTTTGAAGTAGAAGCGGTTGCATCAGAATTAAGGAAACTTCCGTTGTTTTCAATTGTCCATCTTTTTAATTTGAAAAGCGCATTTGTCGTATGTCTGGCGCCAGAATAGCTTTCGCTAAAATCTAATTTCTCAAATTGATAGGTGAGCAAACCAATATTTGAAGTTTTATTTTTCGAAAACAAATCAAAATTCAAACCCGTGACCAAAAGACTTTGATTTCCTAAAAGGATTCCGGTTAAATTCCAGTCGCGATTAAATTCGATATTATACAAACGCTCGACCGACTTAAAATCCTGCTGCACATATTGATAATTCGCGAAAGCGTCTAAACTCCACGCTCTAGAAAAAAGGCGTTTTTTAAGATTGGTTTTAAAAGCGATTCCTTCATTATTAGAATCATCAATTCCAGAAAATAAATTCTGATCATTATTGCTGACAGCCAATTCAAAATCGACCAACGTTTTTTCATTCGGATTGTATTTTCCTAAAAATGTTGCCACTTGGAGTTTTATCGGAGCCACAAGTTGCACAATAGGTTCATAGTTTCCTTGCAGAACTCCATTCACGGGTTCAACATATTGATAAATACGCTCAACCGAATTGTTGTTCTGAATGATATAATTTCCTGTATTTGCTCCAACCTGACTGAATCTCACATTATACAAAACATCAGTAGGATTGTTCGAATATTCATAAACTTCAACCGAATTGACCAATATTTTTCTGTACAAAATTTTATTCTCGGCATAAGCATCTTCATAAGCAGAAGGCGCTTTCATCAAATTGACATCGTCTCCAGCTTCACTTAAAATTTGAACTTGTTCTGGAGAAAGATTTTGCTGCAAAGGCTGGTTTTTCATATCATTTTCAGAATACAAATAACCGCCAAAACTCCAGTTTTTGTTCTCGTGCGTTGCACCCGCGTAAGTAACTAGTCTATTATAATTTCGTTCCGAATATTGGTATTCCACATTAATACGCATTTCTGAAGTAATGGTAAAAAGAGAAGTGAAAACAATTTCTCCCGCATTGTAATCAATCACATAATCATTGTTTTCGCCACGTTTCAGCAGAACGCCATTTACATAAACACGCTCAGAACCCGAAATCACTAGAACATACAATTCGCCATTCAGACCTTTTAATTTATATGGACCTTGATTTCCTTCCTGTCCAATAAAAGTGCTTTTGGCATATTGGCCTCTTACAAAAGCAACCGAAGCAAAAACATTAGTCTTGCTTTTTTCGGTATCAAAATCAAAATTTGCAGAAAGTCCTTGAACTTTTTTATTGAAACTTAAAAATTGGGTTTTCCTATTTTCTAAAAAAACATCGCCTGCGCGAATGTTCCAATCATCACTAAAAAGTTCTATGAAAATATTATCAAATTGATCGAGTTTTTGAGAATAACCGCCGTCTTGCAGCGGAATATTACTGTCTTGCAGTGAAGCTCTCAAACTTACTTTGTCTGAAAGTTTTCCTGTAATCTGAAGATCTAAATTAGAATTTAAAACCGTACTCTGATTATTACCAACTGTAACACCCCGCGTAATGCTTCCTGAAGTTTCCAGTCCGTCAAACGGAGTTACTTTTTTACTGTTTGAATTATTATCTAATCGATACAGTTTGTCTGTTCCAACGTCGCCGCTTACAATCTGATCTGTTTTGTAGAGGCTGTATTCTTTGGTTAAAAGATCTGGATAATTAAGATAATTGACAACTAAAGTATCTGAAATTGATTGGAATTTTTCGTTTAAAAGCAGATATCCTTTTTCAAAATTTACATTATAAAAAGTCGAGTCGATCGGCTCGTTTTTAGTATTCAAAATTTGAAAAAATCCAGAGTTGATAGACATTTTTTCAAGGCGGATGGTATCTTTTGAAACAATTACTTTTTTGGTTTTGTACAGCGATTCAGTTTCCTGAGCCTGAAGCGCAGAAAACCAGAAGAAAACCGTCAAAAACAGTAATTTTTTCAACATAAATACTTAAACTCTAAAAAGCCAAAAGTAGTATTTATAATTGGGAATTGTTGTGTCGAAAATTGTAGTTTATTGGTCAGAAAGAAGTGCAAATATTTTATTTCCCATGTTTAATGAAAAGTAAAATGATCAAGGCGAAAAACGCTATAACTATAATAAAGCTAGGATTTGCATAATCATTTTCCCACTCGTTTTTAGTTTCTTCACTTGGTTCTTGTAAATTTTCCATAATTGCTGAAGGATTTGACTATTATAAAGTTAACGGATTTATTTTCATTTAGGAATAATCTTTCTAGCTTTGTTTAAGATATAACTAATTTAAATTATGGATACTAGCAAAGAACTTTTATTCTTTTTTAGTGCTTTGGGAGTTTTCAACGGAATTATTCTCGGGGTTTATTTCTTCTTTTTTACCAAGAAAAAATACCTGACGAATTATTTTCTCGGCGCACTTTTGTTTGCTTTGAGTATTCGAATAGGGAAATCTGTATTTGTTTATTTTCATCCAGAATTGCCTAAAATGTATCTGCAGTTTGGCTTGACGGCTTGTTTCTTTATAGGGCCTTGTTTGTATTATTTCATTAAATCGGCAGTCGATGAAGTTCAGATAATGCCTAAATCATGGAAATTGATATTCGCATTTTGGGGAATTTTAATTGTAGCTGTTGGTATTTTATATCCGTATGAAGTTTATCCAAAATTCTGGGGAGGTTATTTTATAAGAATCATTTACTTTCAGTGGTTCATTTATATTGTATTTGCAGGCTTTGAACTTCGCACTGTTTTGAAAAAAATCCTGAGTAGAAAAGAGAAAAATACTCCAGCCGAAATGTGGTTCGGAATGCTATTTTTAGGGAATTTTCTATTGTTTCTATTTTATTTCTTATCTATTATTGGAGCGCCAGGAGCAACTTATATAAGCGGAGCAGTTGTTTTTTCATTTATTTTGTATTTAGGAATTTCGATTCTTTTGTACAGAAAAAAAACAGACGATCTGTTTTTATTGAACGGAAAGATTTTTAATAAAAAAATAGACTTAGCAGAAGCAGTCATTTGGACTGAAAAACTAGAAAATGCCATGCGCGAAAAGGGGTTGTATAAAAACCCGAACCTGACTCTTCAAGATCTGTCTCAAGAAATTAATATTTCGAGCCATCAATTATCACAGTTCTTAAATAATAATCTAGGGAAGAATTTTACCAGTTTTGTCAATGAATTTAGAATCGCTGAAGCTTGTAAAATTATAGCCTCAAACAATAAACTAACTTTAGAATCTGTTGGTTACGATGTTGGATTTAATTCAAAATCAACCTTTTTCGCAGCATTCAAAAAACATACTGGGACGACACCTTTAAATTATCAATTACAAGAATTATCGCTTAGATAAATTTTAGTTTAGAAAAGTTTGCAGTGAATAAAAATTAAAACTTTGCGACTTTGCGCGATCGTTTCGCATTTCATAAAGAAACCTTTGTTACTCTGTCACTTTGAACCTTTGTCCCTCCCAAAAAGAAGTCCTAATTTATAATTCCGTACTCCTGATTTCGCTTTCGACGACCTTATAACGCGATTTAGAACTGACTTTTGCTCCATCAAAGTCAAACTTAATCGCTAGAATTTATGAGGTTTTTAATTTTAATTATCCTATATGTTTATTTCTTGATTTTTTCATCAATCGAAATAAAAGCACAAGCTGTAAAAAAAGTTACAGATAAATCCTTTGTTAAAGAGAAGGATTTAATTATAAAAACATTACCATTATCTGTTCAGGATTCGATAATTCCCAATGATGATGAACATAATAAATTAAATGAAGTTGTAATAAAAAACCAGCCTTCATTATTGAAATACGGAGCCGATGGGAATATTGATGTCAATGTGAACGGAACAGTTTTGGCAACGAGCAGTTCGGTAAACGAATTACTGTCGAGAGTTCCAAATGTTGTGGTTGCCGATGGCGAAATTAGTGTGCTTGGAAAAGGCGAAGTCATTATTTATCTCAATGGAGTTTTGATCAATTACGATCGGTTTTCGGCAATTCCGGTTTCGCAGATTCAGAAAATCGAAGTGATTTCAAATCCTTCTGCCAGATACGATGCTGAAGGAAAAGCGGTTATCAATATTATTACAAAAAAAAAAGTGAGAACGGAATGATGGGAACGGCCAATCAACATGTTTCGGTTTCTAAATTTGGCGGAACGAGTTACAATACGCTTTTAGATTTTAATTATTCGAAAGGAAAATTCTCTGTTATAACCAATTACGGTTTGCAGTTAGGAAGAAACCGCGAATTATTGTACACCACAAGAACGCGCCCAAATCCAGAAGATTATATGAAATCGGAATTGACAACCGACTGGAAAAGAAGATTTAATAATTACTCCAATTTCGGATTTGGACTTCAGTATAGTTTTTCTCCAGACCATTATATTTCGCTAGCGTACAGTGGAAATGTAAATGATTTGGGTGGAATTACAGAAAGCCGGAATTCGATAACTAATAAATCTGGAAACAGTTTTTATGCAACGGATGTTGACCGGAATGATGTTTTGCTGAACCAATTTGTCAATTTAAATTATAATAGGAAAACCGATGAAAAAGGTTCTGCATTATTTATAGGTTCACAATTTTCCAATTACAATCAGACAACTGGAGATTTTATTGAAGAAAATAGCTGGGTAGAAGAAACAGATGCTCAAAGATATTTGAAGAATAATGTTCGAAGCCGAATTAATATTATTGCCCTTCAAGCCGATTATTCGAAGAGAATAAATGAAAAGGCAAAGCTTGAAATAGGAGCAAAGTTCAGCCATGCCAAAATAAAATCGGGTACAGATTTCTTGATTGCCGATGCCGATGAAATGAATTACGAATTGGATGAGGAACTTTCGAGCGATTTTGAATACAACGAAAAAATCGCAGCCGCCTATATAAATTACATCGGATCATTGGGCGAAAAAGTCAATTTTTCAGTTGGTGCAAGAGCAGAAAAAACCAGTTATAATCTCTTTACAAATGCCAACGGAATTCAGCAATTTGAGAAAACGTATGGTAATTTTTTCCCTAACGCACTTTTAAATTTTAATTTTTCAGAAGATTGGAAAGGACACTTCTCTTATGTTTCCAGAATAACAAGACCGAGATATCAAGCTTTAAATCCGTATGTGATTTATCAGGATCCATTTACTACAATTGAGGGAAATCCGAATTTACTCCCAGAAAAAACGCATGCTTTTGAAATAGGCACGATGTACAAAAAGTTTGATTTTAAAATTGGTTATACGTATAAGATTGATCCGATTTCTGCAGCAGCTTTGCGCGGCGACACGCCAAACAGCTATATTTTGAGAGCTTTAAATCTCGAAAAAGGACATGTGTTTTTTACTTCGCTTTCTAGGTCTTTCAATCTCAATTGGTGGAATTCGACCAATACCATCAGCGTAACTTGGCAGAAATCTGTAGACAATTTTTATGAATTTGAATTTAGTCCCGTAAAACCGCAGTTTTATTTTTATTCGAATAATACCTTTACGATTCCGAAACTTTTTAAACTGCAGCTTTTGGCTTGGTACTTAGGAGATCGCAGCTACGGATTGGGAAGTGATAACAGCCGTTCGACCGTAACTTTAGGAATTGAGAAAGACTTTTTCAAAGACGCGTTAAAACTCAATTTTTCTGCCAATGATATCTTTCACAAGTTTATGGTTTCTGGAGATTACAATGTCGGACAAACTCAAATTTATTATCATAGAACTTATACGAGTAATTATTTTAAATTGATAGTATCGTACAATTTTGGAGATTCGAAAAAGATAAGATATAAAAAATCTGAAGTTGAGCAGTCGGAGAATAATAGGGCGAGGTGATATTTATTTTCTAAAGTTACCTTTAAAAATGTTATCAGTTATTATCTGTTTTTGCCAACATATAAAACAAGAGCAAGTTCCATATTATGAGTAATGTAAATAGAAAATGAACCCAAATAGCATCGATTTGAACAAATAATTTTCCATTACCAAAAAGTAGCAATGACGCAATAATATTAAAAGCAACAACAAATAATTTAGGAGCTCTGTTTCTCATAGTTATTATAATTTTAAAGTATTATGATATTTTTCTTCTTTTCAATTGTGTGTAAGTTACAAGAACTGCAACTGTAGATAGAAATGGTCCAATAACCAATCTAAAATCGGAATAAGAAATGTCTTTTATATCTTTCCTGAGTAACGGACTTAAAGATATGCAGATGTATAATAAACCAAGGATAATAAAAACGAGTAAAAAATTCTTTTTTGTCATTTTAAATTATAATTGTTGAATGAAAAATTCTAATCGCCTAATAGTTAATTAGTTTTGAGAAGGGTTTTTCATGAATTGAAAAGTAAATATAAGCAAAATAATTTTTTTACTTATTCTTCTTTCCAATATTCACTATAAAAATTCTTTGTTTCCATCAGCTTTTTATGACAGCCAGATTTTGATATTGTTCTATTTTCTAAAACATAGATTAAATCGGCTATATTTTTGAGCTTGTTAAGACGATGCGAAATAAATAATATAGAGCAATCTGGTTTTATTTTCTGAAGCAGTTGCATTGTAAAATTTTCCGTATTGCGATCCATTGCAGAGGTTGCCTCATCCATAATTAAAAATTGAGGTTTTTTGTACAAAGCCCTCGCTAATGCAATAATTTGTTTTTGTCCTCCACTTAAATTAATTCCTTCTTCACCAACAATCGTCAATAGACCTTGAGGCAATTGATCAAAATAATATTCAAAACCATATTCACGAATAAATAATAAGATATTTTCTAGAGCATCAGTAGTACCAAGTAAAATATTGTCGAGTATGGTTCCATTAAAAATTGAAACTTCTTGTGGAACTACTCCCAATAAATCTCTATAACTCTTGAGACTAACATCAGTCAAATTATGTTTATCATTTACAATTACATTTCCTTTTTCGAACGAATAAAAGCGTTTTAAAATTTGACCAAAAGTGCTTTTTCCACTTCCGCTTTCGCCGACAAGAGCAATAAAGCTTCCTTTTTTAATTTCTATGTTTAAATCATGAAAAAGAATGCTTCGACCTGGAAATCTAAAAGATACTTTTTTAATAGAAATGGTGTTAATTTCATAAATTTCGATTCCCTCTTCCTTTTCTTTCTCTATTGATGCAAATTCATACATTCTGCTAAATGCGATTTTAGCTTCATTTATTGGGATTGAAATAAGCGCCAGATTTGCAATAGAAGGAAGCAGTGTACCAGCTATTCCTAAAATAGCCATCAGTTCTCCAATTTTAATTTCTTTATTGAAAACCTGAATAGAGGTGTAAATTAGAATACCAACAATAAATACAACACTCGATAAGCCAGATTGCCAAGATAATACAATGTTTATTTTTCCAAGATTTAAAATTTTTTCCTGAAAACCAGAAAAGATGTTTTGATTCAACTTGTCAAAAACGGCCTGTTTATTATTGTTTTTTATAGTTGAAATTCCTTGAATCGTATTTATGAAATTACTTTCAGTCAAGGCATAATTTTGCATTACATCTATTTGGGAATTAATAGTATTTTTATTATTTCTGTATATTATATAGAAATAGACTGGAAGACCTAACAATGAAATTAGACCTAATTTTATCGAATAAGTGAACAGAATAATTAAAGAAATGATTGCCACCAAAATATCAATTACTAATGAAGAAGATAATGTTTTTATGACATTCTGTATTCGCTGAGTATCATTTAAACGAGCTGTTAATTCCCCAATTTTTCGGGTGTCAAAAAAGAATTTTGGAAGCTGTAATAATGATGAAAAAAATGTATTATTTATTCGATTATTAAAATCTTTAGATTGCTGTATTAAAAAATGTTGTCTTAAAATAGATAAGCCAACTCTTGCACAAAGCAAAATTGATAATAAAGTAATTCCGGAAATTAATTTGTGGATATTATTTGAAGGAAGAATATCGTCAATTAATTTTTGCGAAAATATAGACATTGCCATTCCGAGTAAAGCAACAAAAACGCCTAAAATGATAGAAATTAGAAGGAGTTTAAAATCATCTTTTAACAGACTAATAAAATATTTTTTCTTTGTTTTGTTAATATCTTTTTCGGCTACAAAGTTTTGATTTGGAGAAAGAAATAAACAGTTTTTTGATTCCCAGAGTTGACATAGTTTGTTTTCTGATAAATATCTTAGTCCCATAGCTGGGTCACCAATTAAAAATCCTGTTTCTTTTTGATACTCGTAACAAATCACATAATGATCATAACCATTTTCTAATTTGACTTGTAAAATGCAAGGTTCTGTATTTTCTTTCAGTATTTCAATGGAGATATTAAATCCCTCTGAATCAAAGCCAATGTTTTTGGCAACTTCATATAAACCGAGCATAGTTGTCCCTTGCGAGGTAGTACCGCTAAGCTCTCTCAGTTTTTCCAGTGAGTTATTGCCTTTATGAAATTTAATAATTGATAATAAACAAGCCACGCCACAATCAGATCTCTCAAGTTGTAGAGTGTGCGTATTTTTAATGTGTTTTGAAATCATTAGATTTATTTATGAAGGCTATATTTTATCTTTAACAATGTCATTAGGTGTGAAATAAAAAATGTTTGGAACAGGATTTAATGCGATGTGATCTTTGCAGACATTTTTTAACCGAATCAAATTGTAATACATACCTTCAAATTCATCCTTGTATAAAATAATTCCATTATCCCATTTTACGTCGCCCGGTAATCCTTCCACAATTATGAAATCGAAAAAAGCTTTAATTTTTCCTTCTTTTTCAGCTTGTTTAACAACCCAAGTCATACTTTGTATACGCTCAGGAAAATCAAATATAGATGCACCATTTTGTAACTCATAAAATAAAAAGTTGCATTCGTCAAAACAAAAATGTTCAGGGCTGCTAAAAACCATTTGATAATCTTTGCTTTGCATAAAAAGCTTATTAGTAATTTCTGCATTTCGATATAGACAAAAAGTGCCCGTAATAAAATCGTGACGACTGCTAAGTACATCATGTTCAGAAAGTAATTCTTCGGTCATAAAATCTCTAATGTTTCCGTAAACCATGTCAATATCCCCATGTCCCCAAAAATCATATTCGTGCAATATTTCCGAAAAAATAAAACCGTATGCTGGTTTGAAATCACATAATTTGTATGGATATTGAAGATTTACTGTAAAGCCAAGTTTTTCTGAAGCCAGATCACGAATGTCTTCGGGAGCTTTATAAACAATCTTAACATTTTGTGGCTTGTTCTGAATTGTATTTAGATTATTGGTAACGATGATAAAATCAACGGTTGGATTATAAGTACAAGAATGAATAAAATATGGAAAATACCATGGATAATCGCCATACCAGCAGGTAAGCATCGCAATAGAAGTTAGTTTTTTCATGGGTTTAATTTTTCAAGAATATGATCAATTTTTATCTGACCTTTTATTTTCGCGATTAATTTTTTTTGTTGATTGTAGATTACAATAGTTGGTAATCCTGTCACATCAAAAGTTGCCGTAAAAGTTGATTGTTTATCCTGTAAAAAATGAATATTTGCAGAATTAGTAAAATGATGATTTTTTGCAAACGTTTTAATTTTATTTAGATTTTCAGAAGAAATAAAAATTAACTGAACTTTCTTAAATTTTTCAAGATTACTTTTTATCATTTCGGTTTCTGTTTGACAAAAATCACATTCTGAATTAAAATAAATGAAAACAACCGAAGTGTCTTTTTTTAAGTTTTGGTTATCAAAAGTCTTTCCTTGAATATCGTAATAGGAGAATTTTGGAATGTGCTTTATGGTGTTTTCAAGCTCTTTTTTGGCAGTTATTTTAGAAACAATTTTATAAAACAATAAAGAAAAAATAATTATAAAGGTAGATGCTAAAATAGCTTTTAGAAATTTTTTCATTTTTTTTGTGTTCTTTTATTGATCATGATAACTAACATCTTGTAAACTATAGGAACTAACTGTCCTAATATTAGAATAGGATCAGGATGGTAGAAAAGTATCTAATGCCATGGAGTATAAGTATTATACAGTATACTGCAAAAAGAATGCTTTAACCTGTTTTTATTTTTAAGAATAATTAAGCGTAAAAAACATGACAGTGACAATCCATAAAAGCAATGTGGGAACATAGCTTATGGCCACAATTTTTAAACCATAATCTGTATTTGTATTTGTTATTTGGCCAATTTGAAAACCTATATAAATGATATACGCAAACTCAAAAAGATTAAGAGTTTGCAAGGGATATATGTACCACGGTTCTAAGTTGTTATATCCGACAATATTTAAAGCCGAGAGTGGATAAAAATTCTGAACATCTGATAAGGTATAAGTGGATTGAAAAAATAAAAACCAAATAATTTTAAAAATAAATACAAATAAAAAGAGAAACTCTGCATTGAGAACTATATTCCATATTTTACTGAATTTTAAATTTCGAGCACTTAGTAATAAACAAACATGAAGGGTAACAGTTATAATTGAAATTTTTATAAATATTATTATTGGTATAAATAGATAAGTTAGCCAGTACCATTTTTGATGAAAGCTTATATATGAATTTGCTTGTTCTAATGATAGTATCTTTAAAAGATGGCGTTGTAACAAGTAATCTATTTGTAATGCGTTATTTGTTACCTCGGTAATTAAAATGAATATTACAGTAAGAAAAAGATATTTGAAAATAGAGTTATTCATCTTTTTTTAAATTGGACGCCCTCTGTCTTTCTTTTCTGTACCCAATAAATATTGCAATTGACGACAGAAATGGTGCAATAGAATATTTAAAATCAGCAAATGATATATCGTCAAAATTTTCTATTTTAAAAAGCCAACTTAACGTAAGACCAGTGTAAAAGAGTGAAATTGTTAGTAAAATAAATAGTATGTTTTTTTTATATTTCATAATTTTCTCTGTAGAAATTAATTGCAACTTGGTACAAGTTGCAATTACTTGATTACTATATAAATATAAGCGTAATATCTTGAAAATTAGCGACAGCTTGCTCCCCATTGTGCGGAAGCATAAATAAAGCTTGCTGCACCAATACCAGCCCCTATTACTGAAGCTCCTCCCACACATAAGCCAGCAAAGCCTAAAGCAAGACCTACACTTGCTCCAGCACAACTTGTTAAAAATCCACTTCCTGCCATAACTTCTTCCATTTCTTCTAAAGTCAATTTTCCTTCAAGATTAGTAAGACTCATTTTTTTAATTTTAGTTTCTGATTTTTCCATGATTTAAAAATTTTAAGAAAATTAATATGAAACAAATTTAAAAATGGTATAAGAAAAGTGTTATTCAAAAAATGAATATTTAAAATCAAATTTTGCATAATTGTAAATTAAATCTTATGTTTATATTTGTGAAAAGTTATTTAATGAATATAATTGTAGGAAATAAGTTAAAAAAATTACGTATGTCTAAAAATTGGTCTCAAGAGCAAGTGGCAGATTTTTTGCACATTTCGCAATCCACTTATGCGAGAATAGAGAGAGGAGACGGAAGTTCGTGGGCAAATTATATTAGGAAGATATGTGAACTTTACAAAATTACCGCAGTAGATATTTTTGAGGAAGACGACGAACGAATAGAAAAAAAACCTCAGGAAATAGAAGAAAAGCTGGGTGACAGTATAAAGGATTTGAAGAAAATTGTAAAATCCTTGAAGAAGAAAAACGATAATAAATAAAAAGGTTTCACCAATTAAGATGAAACCTTTTATAAGGAATTCAATAATTAAGATAAGAAAATTAATTAAGTTCTTTAGTCACAATCTGCATTGTTTCACGGCTAACTTGTTTCAATAAAACTACTTTGTTTTTCTCAACCGTTTCGGCAGCGTCTTCGGTAAAGTGTCGGATCGTATATAAAGTTACATTTTCGCTGTATTCAACTTTGAACTTTTTAGAAAGAATCGCATTCAATTCTGGGAAGTTTCCAAATTTATCTTCCACACAAACAGAAAAACTAATTGCAGAGTTCTGAATTAAGTTTACTTTGATTTTAAATTCGTGGAATAATCCGAAAATCTCGCTGATGTTTTCTTCCATAATAAAAGAGAAATCAATTGAAGAAAGAGAAATCAATAACTGCTCTCTTTTTACGATAAAACACGGATATTGAGGTTCTAAATCGACACCTTTAGAAACGCAAGTTCCTTTTAGAAGCGGATTTATAAACGATTTTACATATAAAGGAATTTCTTTTTTCTGTAAAGGCTGTAATGTTTTCGGGTGAATAACCGTTGCACCGTAAAATGCCAATTCGATTGCCTCACGATACGAAATTTGGTTCAACAAACTTGCATTTTCAAAATAACGCGGATCGGCATTCATAACTCCAGGAACGTCTTTCCAGATCGTTACACTTTCGGCATTTAGGCAATATGCAAATATACCAGCAGTATAATCTGAACCTTCACGACCCAAAGTTGTTGTAAAGTTGTTTTCGTCTGCTCCTAAGAAACCTTGTGTAATATTCAATTGTTTTCTTGGTACATTTTTGCTGATGTTTTGTTGTGTAACTTCCCAGTCTACTCCTGCATCTCTGTAATTGGCATCGGTTTTAATGAAATTACGAACATCAAGCCATTGCGTCTGAATTCCCATGAAATTCATAAAATAGCTTAAGATATTAGTCGAAATCAATTCGCCAAAACTTACAACCTGATCGTAAACAAAATTGTAATTTGGAGATTTATTATGCGCTAAGAAATATTCTAATTCTGCAAACTGAGCATTTATAGCTGTAAAAACTTCGTGATTTTCGTCTTCAAACAAATCCAATAAGATTTGATTGTGGTACTTTTTGATTTCCTGAACAGAAGAACTCAATTCTGTCGATTTTTCAAAGTAATTCTTGATTACAACTTCAAGAGCATTTGTTGTTTTTCCCATAGCCGAAACTACAAGAATTACGTCTTCGTAACCTACTTTTTGTAAAACGTCGTATACGTTTTTAATTCCATCTGCATCTTTTACCGATGCTCCTCCAAATTTAAATACTCTCATTTTTAATTTATAGATTTTTAGATTTTAGATTTCAGATTGGGGCGAAATCTTATTTTTTTCTTTTGCCACAGATTTAAAAGATTAAAAACGATTTTTAAAATCTGTTGTAGTTTGCCACGAATTTCACTAATGAACACGAATTAGAATTAGTGTAATTCGAGAAATTCGTGGCAAAAAAATCCATTTTAATCCTAATAATCTGTGGCTAAATAATTTTTTTTATAATTTTTCTAAGAACGCATTAACACCTGCTTCATCCATTTGAACAACTTGCCAGTCGTCTAAGATTTTAGCGCCAGAATTTTTATAGAAATTTACCGCTGGAGTATTCCAAGCGAGAACATTCCATTCGACTCTTCGTACGTTATCTCTTTTTCCTTGTTTCATGATTTCAGCATAAAGGGCAGAACCCAAACCAGTGCCGCGCATTTTTTCTTTTACAATCAAATCTTCAAGATGAATGGTCTTTCCTTTCCAAGTAGAATAGCGATAATAGTACAAGGCTATTCCAACAATTTCCTTCTGTTTTTCTTCGTTTTCAATCTCTGCGACAAAAACCTGGAATAATGGTTTTTCTCCAAAACCGTCGCGTACTAAATCTTCCTCTGTAATAACGACAGCTTCAGGTTCTTTTTCGAATATTGCCAGCTCCTGAATAAGCTCCAACACCGATTTCATGTCTTCAGGATTTCCTTTTCTAATATTCATGTATTCGTATTTTTAATTATTTATTATCTAAAAAAGCATCGAATTATCTGTTGCTTTTTGCAGATAATTAGCAAATATACAATAGTAGCAAACTAACAAAATAATTTTTAAATCATTCTCACAAAATAGACGATATTTGTGACTTAAAAATAAAACTATAACGATTTAGAAATGGAAGAACGCAATAAAACACTGGGAGAGTTTATTATTGAGAACCAAAAAGCATTTCAGTATTCGTCGGGAGAACTCTCGCGAATTATTAACTCTATTCGATTGGCCGCTAAGGTTGTCAATCATAAAGTTAATCAAGCAGGTTTAGTAGATATTATTGGCGCCGCTGGTGAGCAGAATATCCAAGGAGAAGACCAGCAAAAATTAGATGTCTATGCAAACGAAGTATTTATCCAGACGTTAATAAACCGTGAGATTGTCTGTGGTATTGCTTCAGAAGAAAACGACGATTTTATAACAGTTCAGGGGAGCGACAACTGTCATAATAATAAGTACGTTATCTTAATGGATCCGCTAGACGGATCTTCAAACATTGATGTAAATGTTTCTGTAGGAACTATCTTTTCTGTTTTCAGAAGAGTGACTCCAATAGGAACCCCGGTAACTAGCGAGGATTTTTTACAACCGGGAATCAATCAAGTTGCAGCAGGCTACGTAATTTATGGAACTTCGACTATGCTTGTGTATACTACTGGACATGGGGTGAATGGTTTTACACTAAATCCGGCGATAGGTACATTTTATCTTTCGCATCCGAACATGAAATTTCCAGAAAATGGAAATATTTACTCGGTAAACGAAGGGAATTATGTTCATTTTCCGCAAGGGGTAAAAAATTACATTAAATACTGCCAGCGTGAAGAAGGAGACAGACCGTATACTTCGAGATATATTGGGAGCCTGGTAGCTGATTTTCATCGAAATATGATTAAAGGCGGTGTCTATATTTATCCGACAAGTTCTAAAGCGCCAAAAGGAAAGTTACGTTTGCTTTACGAATGTAATCCGATGGCATTTCTAGCAGAACAGGCAGGAGGAAAAGCAACAGACGGTTTTGGAAGAATTATGGAAATTCAACCAACAGAACTGCATCAAAGAGTACCTTTTTTCTGTGGAAGCTATAATATGGTAGAAAAAGCAGAGGAGTTTATGGCGGCTGAATAAAAGTGTTCAGTATTCAGGTTTTTAGTGTTCAGTAACAGTTTATAGTTTACAGTCACAATAAAACCCGACAGGTTTTAAAACCTGTCGGGTTTAAAATGGTTAAAAAACAATTCACTATATCACAGCAACTTGTTCCGCGTGGTACAATTGGTTGGTAGCATTTCAGTAAAAAAACATAAACCCGATAGATTTTCGAATCTATCGGGTTTATAATTTAATTTTTTAGATTTCAATTCAGGAATCAGTATATAACTGAACACTAAAAAACTGAACACTGAATACTAAAAATTATTTATTCATATTCTCCATTTCGAAAAGGAAAGTATCCAAATCTACTTTTCTGTCTACAAGAGAAAGCGCTTTAGAGACAATATAATTTACGTTTCCTGGCGTAAAACCTAATGCAAGTCCCATACGTGTTAACATTATTTCCTGCAAATCTCCCAAATGATGGTCAACGTGAACCATTCTTGCTAAATCATACAAACGTTCTAAACGTTGCGTATATAAATAAGGAGGATTTATTGGATGTTTCCAAGGATCTGCAAGGATTTCTTTGTATTCTTCTTCAGAGATTTGTAAAGTCGAAGCAATTTTGTCCAAAAACTCTTGTTCTTCTTTACTTATTTTTCCGTCAGCAAAGGCAACGCGCACAATTGCAGAGAAATGACCTCTGTTTCTTTGTTTGAATTCGTTATCAAATAATTCTGAAAATGGCATAGTTAAATAGTTTTTATCAAACAAATATAGCCCAATTTTTAAATTATTGAATTTAAAATTCTCATAAAATTTAACTTATTTTTATTGAAGGATTTGATGGTCTAAATCTTTAATTTTGAAAATTAATCGTAAGTTTACAACCCCTAATTATTTAATTACAATATACCTATGTCACAATTTTGGATTTATTTTCAAATAGGATTAAAACACGTTTTAGATATCAACGCTTACGATCACGTTCTTTTTTTAATCGCCTTAACGGTTCCGTATTTATTTAAAGACTGGAAAAGAATATTCTTATTAGTTTCTCTTTTTACAATTGGACATACTTTGGCATTAATTCTTTCAGTTTACGGAATTGTTACAATAAAAGTAAATTTGGTCGAGTTCCTGATTCCGATAACAATTTTGGTAACAGCTCTGTATCATTTGTTTACGGCAGGAAAGACCTCGAAAAATGATGGCGTAAATCTAGTATTTTTCATAACTTTATTCTTTGGAATTATTCATGGACTAGGTTTTTCAAATTATTTCAAAACAATTTTAGGCGGTTCAGCAACCTCAAAATTGTTACCTTTGGGAGAGTTTGCCTTAGGAATCGAAGCTGCGCAATTAGTAGTAGTTTTTGTGGTTCTGGTAATTTCATATATAGTGCAGACCGTTTTTCGTTTTTCAAAACGTGACTGGGCACTTGTAATGTCAGCTTTTATTATTGGAGTTGTTATTCCAATGATTATTGAAAGCCCAATTTGGAACAGATAAATTAAATGGAAGTAAAAAAACGGAATAAATACGATAAAGCCTATTTACGAATTGCAAGAGAGTGGAGTTTGCTTTCTTATTGTAAACGTAAACAAGTTGGCGCAATTATCGTAAAAGACAGAATGATCATTTCTGATGGTTACAACGGAACACCGTCTGGATTTGATAACTGTTGCGAAGACGAAGAAGGATTAACACGCTGGGATGTTTTGCATGCCGAAGCCAATGCAATCCTAAAAGTAGCAAGATCGACACAGTCGTGTGAAGGAGCAACGTTGTATATCACGCTTTCGCCTTGTAAAGAATGCAGTAAATTAATTCACCAATCGGGAATAAAAAGAGTGGTGTATAAAGACGGATATCGAGACGATTCTGGAATTCAATTTTTAATAAAAGCAGGTGTAGAAGTAGAACATATTCCTGTTTTAGAAGAATAATGAAATTTAATTCGAAATATTTGCCAATAGTCATCGGAGCAACTTTTGCTCTTGGAATAATAGCGGGAAGCGTAATGAATGCTCCAGCTAGCGACCAGCTTTTGGCTAAAAATTACTCGAAAACGAAGCTAAATAAACTCATTGATTTTATCAATACAGAATATGTAGATAGTGTCAATACCGATTCGATCGTAAACTTAACGGTCGATAATATACTTTCAAAACTAGATCCGCATTCTGTTTATATTCCGCCAAGCGAACAGGCAGAAGTTGCTGAAAGTATGAAAGGTGATTTCGTCGGAATCGGAATCAATTTCTACATGTATAAAGATTCTGTAGCGATTATAAAACCGATAGAAAACGGCCCTTCGGCAAAAGCAGGATTAAAATCTGGCGACCGCATTTTATTTGCTGGAAAAAGCAAATTATACGGACGAAAATTACCTTCTGATAGTTTATTCTCAAAATTAAAAGGACTTCAAGGTTCTGAAATTGAATTGACTGTTTTTAGAAAATCAGAACAAAAAAAACTTAAGTTTAAAGTAAAAAGAGATATTATTCCGATCAAAAGTGTCGATGCGTCGATTATGATTGGAAATAAAACGGGTTATATCAAAATTAACCGTTTTGCTGAAACTACTTTTAACGAATTCAAAACCGGTTTAGCGCGATTAAAACAAAAAGGAATTGAGTCGCTTGTGATTGACCTTCGCGATAATGGCGGCGGTTATATGGAAGAAGCGATTGCCATTGCAGACGAATTTTTAAAAGACAAACAATTAATCGTTTTCACGAAAAGCAAAAATGGTTCTACTGAAAAAACATACGCCACTAAAGCGGGTAGTTTTGAAGGCGGAAAAATATATGTTTTGATTAATGAAAACAGTGCTTCTGCCAGCGAAATTTTAGCGGGAGCAATTCAAGATAATGATCGAGGAACTATTGTAGGAAGACGTTCCTTCGGAAAAGGTTTGGTGCAGAGAGAAATGGATTTTAATGACGGCTCGGCTGTAAGATTGACCGTGGCACGTTATTATACTCCGACGGGAAGATCGATCCAAAAGCCATATAAAAAAGGAAACGAAGCCTATTTTAAAGAATCAGAAGCTAGAATTGCGACGGGTGAATTGTATGCAAGAGACAGTATAAAAGTAGCAGATTCTTTAAAATTCAAAACGCCGAAAGGAAAAATTGTCTATGGCGGCGGCGGAATTGTTCCTGATGTTTTTGTGCCAATGGAAGCAGAACACGGAAATGAAAATGTGGCTTACTTACTGCAAACTGGAATTGTAGGTCATTTTGTTTTTGAAGAATTAGATAAAAATAGAAATGCTTTTGCAGGAGATAGTTTTGCTGAATTTTTAGCTAAAATGAAAAACTCAGATGCCTATTTCAAAAAGTTTAAAAATTATATCCTGATGACGGGGCTGGATTTGAAATTGGATAAAACTAAAGGACTTGTAAATCGTTATATCACGGCCGAATTTGCACGCCAGCTGTATGGAGAATTGTATTATTATGATGTTATTCTAAAAGATGATGCCATGATTAAAACAATCACAAATCCGAAGAAATAAAAAAGATTTTAAAATCAAGGGATTAAATTTGTCTAATCTGCTAAATCTGCGGGCGTAAAAATGTTTCCCACAGATTTAGCAGATTTTAAATGATTTTAGTAAAACCTTTCAGATCTTGATCTATTCAATAACTTCAATCTTTATATCATGAAAATAGAAACCGTTGTTAATGCAGAAATCGAACTTCTAACTGCAATTAAAAAATCGGATGTTTTGGCTTTGGATACCATTCTTCATGACGATTTATTGTTCAACATGCCCGACGGACAAACGATAACCAAAGAATTTGATTTGCAAGCGTACCGTTCTGGAAAAATGAAAATAGATTCGCTGGAGGCTTCAGACCAAATTGTGAATATAATTGAGAATACGGCTGTAGTTGCTGTTACCGTTTCATTAAAAGGAACTTATGATGCAACGGCAATTAATGGCGTTTTCAAATATATAAGAGTTTGGAAAAAATCGGGTAAAAATTTAAAAGTTATTGCCGGAAGCTGCGTTCAGCTGGCATAAAGTTTGAAGCTGGAAAAATAATATTAACTTAAAATATGATTCAGCAATCTAAACATAAATGGGTGTTTAATTTGCGGTTTAAACGAAATGATATGAAAAATTTAAAAAGAATAAGTTTATTGGCAATTCTAATGGCCTTTGTAATCTCTTGTACGTCTATGAAAAATGATGCAAATAATCCAGTTACAGGAAGAGTAGAATCAATTGAAGGAGGAAAAGACGGTTACACGGCAAAAATTACAACAGAAAATAAAGAAGTTTATTTTGCAACCATCAGTATTGTAAACGTTGGCGGACCTCAAAACTACAAACAAGTAAAAATTGGAGATGTAGTGTCTGTAAAAGGAGAAAAGTGGAAATCTGAAGATGAAAACCACATCAAAGTAACCCAAATTGTTTCGGTTAAATAAAAAAGATAAACCATATAAGTCATATAAGTTCATATTATACTTTGCGTATAAATTAAATGAACTTATATGACTTATATGGTTTAATAATTTTATGAGATTTTATCGAATGCTATCGTGAGCGTGAGTTTGCGTGCCGTTATTCCATAATGTAAGAATATCCGTTGCAACAGCAGCGCCACTTCCGGCAGCAATTGCCAATTGGCTTCTCCATCCTGCCAAAGTTCCAATTACATAAATGCCGTCAGCAACTTTATGATCTTCGTTTTTAAGCTGAATGCGCTGTTTTTCTGGAAGCGCTTTTTTATGCGGTTCAACAAATTGCATCAAACCTTGAATATCGAAAGTATTGGCAGAACCAATTCCGACTACGATATTTTTTGTTATGTATGAATTTTTATTAGTTACCACAGTAAATTCAGGATAACTGCCCTCAATTTTCATTACTTTTTCATTGGGAATCTGTGTAATGTGCGGATAAGTTGCTGCTAGATTTTCTGTGCTTTCACTTAAAAGTTCAGAGCCCAGTTTTCCTGGAGTAATTCCGTAAGCGTTATAAAATATTGCCTCCTGTAAAGAAGAATTTTTCTGATGTGTAAAAATTCCGATTTTTTTGTCAGTAACAAAAGTTTTGTTTTTTGCGGATCCTAAGACTAGAGCACAAGACATTCCTGAAACTCCTCCGCCAATAATTAAAACATCAAACATATTATCTGTTGTCGTTCATTTTTTCTTCAATTCTTTTTGAAATTCTAAAAATCAAAAGAATTAAAACAGCGCAAAATGAAGCTGCGATTCCAATAAAAGCTACAGCACTATCTCCCTGAAAAGGATTTTTAAAGTCTAATAGCGTAATATTAAAAACAATTAAAGCTAATGCTAAAAGCACTAAGATTGAAGTGAAAATTTTCATAAGATTGGTTTGTTTGTCTAAAATAATAAAGTAAAACTAAAGGTTAAAAAATGCCTTATAGTTGTATTTTAGAAATTTTATGGGGTAAAAGTATAAAAATAAATTTTACACAAACAAACCTTTAACATTAGCAGCGAATAATTTAACAGCAATTGCTAAAAGTATCACTCCAAATGTCTTGCGAACCACTCCAAGTCCGTTTTCTCCTAACAAATTTTCGATTTTTTTCGAAGACTTTAAAACAATATAAACCAATATAATATTAAGGACTATGGCAATTATAATATTAATGGTATGAAATTGAGATCGAAGCGATAATAAAGTTGTCATTGTTCCTGCCCCCGCAATCAGAGGAAAGGCCAATGGTACAATAGAGGCAGATCCTGGCTCTTCGTCACGGTAAATTCTTATTCCTAAAATCATTTCTAAAGCTAAAAAGAAAAGGACGAAAGATCCTGCCACAGCAAACGAATGTACATCGATACCAATTAAGTTTAGCAATCCTTCTCCAACAAAAAGGAAAACGATCATAATAGCTCCAGCAACAATAGAGGCTTTCTCAGATTCTATGTGGCCGACTTTTGCTCTTAAATTTACAATAATCGGAATTGAACCAACTATATCAATCACGGCAAAAAGTACCATACTAACAGTAATGATTTCTTTAAAATCGATTTCTAACATATCGCTTTGATTTTAGGTTTTAAAAAACTGCTGCAAAAGTAGTTAATAAAGTTAGGTGTTTTTTCGACAGCTTGTATTTTTGTTATAAAAACATGTTTTATTGGTTAAAAAAGTGATATTTGTAACAATTATGTTTTTTACCGCAAAGTTTCGCAAAGATTTTTAGCAAAGCCTATGAGTTTTACCGCAGAGCCCCGCAAAGTTTTTAATTTTTTAAAGTTAGCAAAGATTTGAAATTTGAATTTCCGCAAAACATAATAAATTTAGTGTAGCTCTGTGAAAACTTAGTGCAACTCTGTGGTAGAATTTATGCGATAAATTTAATCTCATTTCATCTGCTTTCTTTGACTATCTTTGCACTTTATTAAACAACAGTATTTAAGATCATGTTTCAGTTAGGAAAAACGATTATTTCAGAAGACATTCTGGAAAAAGAATTTGTGTGTAACTTGTCTGCTTGTAAAGGAGCTTGTTGCGTGGATGGAGATGCGGGCGCGCCTTTGAATGAGGCTGAAACGAAAATCTTAGAAGAAATTTATCCTAAAGTAAAGCCTTTTTTAAGAAAGGAAGGAATTGAGGCAATAGAAGCCCAGGGTACATGGATAACAGGAACCGATGGTGATTTAGAAACACCACTTATTGACAACAAAGATTGCGCTTACGTAATTTTTGATGGTAAAACGGCGCTTTGCGGAATAGAGCAAGCTTACAACCAAGGAATTGTTGATTGGAAAAAGCCTGTTTCTTGTCATTTGTATCCAATTCGCGTAAAAGATTTTACAGAATTTGCTGCGGTCAATTATGATAAATGGGATATTTGCGATGATGCCTGTTCTTTGGGTAAAGAATTGGAGGTGCCGGTTTATAAATTTGTCAAAGAAGCATTAATAAGACGCTTTGGCGAAGATTGGTATATGGAACTCGAAAAAGTTGCAGAAGAGCTTAAAAACTCATAAAAAACAACTATCCGTTATATAGTCTTTTTGACTACATATTTTGACTCAAAAAAATTAAATTTTGACTCTAAAAAACTTTTTTAAAAACTATTTAAAATTACTTGCATTTTATATTTAAAAGGCTATATTTTACGGCTCTTTCCGAAGATTTATAGGTTTTAAATGTCTCATTTACAAATAATTAATTATTGTCTGAAAAATATCGCAATTTTTAGTCGTTGTTAAAAACTACGCTCAATTGTGAATAAGTTTGCCTTTCATTTTTGGCGTTAATTAACAATCTTTGTACTGCTTGTTTGAGAGCAAAAATTCAATACAAAAATTAACAGAATCTGTCATGTCACAAATCGAACCAATATTACAAGAAAATAAAAATCGCTTCGTTATTTTTCCGATTAAACATCATGATATTTGGGAGTGGTATAAAAAGATGGAAGCAAGTTTTTGGACTGCCGAAGAAATCGACTTACACCAAGATTTGACAGACTGGAATAATAAGTTGAATGACGACGAAAGATATTTCATTAAACATATTTTAGCATTCTTTGCGGCTTCTGATGGAATCGTAAACGAAAACCTTGCTGAGAACTTTGTAAACGAAGTTCAATATGCTGAAGCTAAATTTTTCTATGGTTTCCAAATTATGATGGAAAACATTCATAGTGAAACCTATTCTTTATTAATTGATACGTACGTTAAAGACGAAGCAGAAAAAACAGAATTGTTTAATGCTTTAGAAGTTTTCCCTGCAATTGCTAAAAAAGGAGAGTGGGCTTTAAAATGGATTGAGTCTGATTCATTTGCAGAAAGACTTATCGCATTTGCTGCTGTTGAAGGAATTTTCTTTTCTGGTGCTTTCTGTTCAATTTATTGGTTGAAAAAACGTGGTTTAATGCCAGGTTTAACTTTTTCTAATGAGCTAATTTCTCGTGACGAAGGCGTACATTGTGATTTTGCGGTTCACCTGCATAATCACCATTTAGTAAACAAAGTGCCAAAAGATAGAATTAGAGAAATCATTGTTGATGCTTTAGATATCGAAAGACAGTTTGTTACAGAATCACTTCCGGTAAGTTTGATTGGTATGAACGCGACTTTAATGACGCAATATTTAGAGTTTGTTGCCGATAGATTATTGGTAGAATTAGGTTGTGAACGTGTGTATGGATCAGCGAATCCGTTTGACTTCATGGACATGATTTCTCTTCAAGGAAAAACTAATTTCTTTGAAAAACGTGTTGCAGAGTATCAAAAATCTGGTGTGATGAATACCGATAGCGATGCTCAAAAAATTTCATTCGATGCAGATTTTTAGGTAACAAAATACTTTTAGCGCCTGCTCTTCCAGTGGCGCTAGAAAAAGATTAACAGAATATTTTTTTTTAAGGTTGAATCTCGTTCCCCAAATCGCAGGTTCAATAGCAATTTTAGGCGCATTTAAATTCGATTTTCGAATTTGAAATGAGTAACTATTGAGAATTTGGTAATTCTCTAAAAATAATTTTAAAACACGCAATGTTTAAGTGCTGGAGTTCGTTCTCTAGATACTTTCATTTTTTCAATAACTATAAAAGGTAAGCTTATGTATGTAGTAAAAAGAGATGGCCACAGAGAGCCCGTAATGTTTGATAAGATTACAGAAAGAATCAAAAAATTGTGTTACGGGTTAAATGAGCTCGTAGATCCGGTTAAGGTAGCCATGAGAGTTATCGAAGGATTGTATGATGGAGTTTCGACTTCTGAATTGGATAATCTTGCAGCAGAAACGGCAGCTTCTATGACTATTGCGCATCCTGATTATGCACAATTGGCAGCACGTGTGGCAATTTCGAATTTACATTCAAATACTAAAAAATCTTTCTCAGAAACGATGAAAGATATGTACAATTACGTAAATCCAAGAAACGGGCAAGATGCACCTTTAATTGCTGATGACGTATTTAAGGTAATTCAAGAAAATGCAGAATTTTTAGATTCTCATATTATTTATACTAGAGATTTTAATTACGATTACTTTGGCTTTAAAACTTTAGAGCGTTCTTATCTTCTTAAAATAAATGGAAAAATCGTAGAGCGTCCGCAGCATATGTTGATGCGTGTTTCGGTTGGTATTCACTTAGATGATTTAAAATCGGTTATTGAAACTTATGATTTAATGTCTAAAAAGTTCTTTACGCATGCAACGCCAACGTTGTTCAATGCAGGAACTCCAAAACCACAAATGTCTTCTTGTTTCCTTTTGGCAATGCAGGACGATAGTATTGATGGTATTTACGATACGTTAAAACAAACAGCAAAAATCTCGCAATCTGCGGGAGGAATTGGTCTTTCTATTCATAACGTTCGTGCGACTGGTTCTTACATTCGCGGTACAAACGGAACTTCAAACGGAATTGTTCCGATGTTGAGAGTTTTTAACGACACAGCTCGTTATGTAGATCAAGGTGGTGGAAAACGTAAAGGAAGTTTTGCGATTTATATTGAAACTTGGCATGCGGATATCTTTGATTTCTTGGATTTAAAGAAAAATACCGGAAAAGAAGAAATGCGTGCAAGAGATTTATTCTTCGCAATGTGGACTTCAGACTTGTTCATGAAACGTGTTCAGGAAGATTCAACGTGGACTTTAATGTGTCCTAACGAATGTCCTGGTCTTTATGATGTTTACGGAGATGAATTCGAAAAATTATATACTGATTACGAATTTCAAAATAAAGGAAGAAAAACAATCCGCGCTCGTGAATTATGGGAGAAAATCCTGGAATCACAAATCGAGACTGGAACACCATATATGTTGTACAAAGATGCAGCAAACCGTAAATCGAATCACAAGAATTTAGGAACTATTCGTTCTTCTAACTTGTGTACTGAGATTATGGAGTTTACGTCTAAAGATGAAATTGCTGTTTGTAACTTAGCTTCGATCTCATTGCCAATGTTTATTGACAACGGAAAATTTGATCACGATGCACTTTACAATGTTACAAAACGTGTAACTCGCAACTTGAATAAAGTAATCGACAGAAACTACTATCCAGTAAAAGAGGCTGAAAACTCTAACTTACGTCACCGTCCGGTTGGATTGGGAGTGCAAGGTTTGGCAGATGCTTTCATTATGTTGCGTATGCCGTTTACAAGTGATGAGGCTAAAAAACTGAATCAGGAAATTTTCGAAACGCTATACTTTGCGGCTGTAACGGCTTCTATGGAAATGGCAAAAGAAGAAGGGCCATATTCAACTTTCAAAGGTTCTCCAATGTCACAAGGAGAATTCCAACACAATATGTGGGGAATGAAAGATGAAGAATTATCTGGACGTTGGGACTGGGCTTCATTAAGAAAAGAAGTAGTAGAACACGGAGTTCGTAACTCATTGTTAGTTGCACCAATGCCAACTGCTTCTACTTCTCAGATTTTAGGAAACAACGAAGCTTTTGAGCCATATACTTCAAACATCTATACACGTCGTGTATTGTCTGGAGAATTTATCGTAGTAAACAAACATTTACTTCACGATTTAGTAGAAAGAGGTTTATGGAACGAGTCATTGAAACAAGAAATCATGCGTCATAACGGATCTGTTCAGAATATTGATATTATTCCGCAAGACTTAAAAGAGCTTTACAAAACAGTTTGGGAAATGTCAATGAAAGATATTATCGATATGTCTCGCCAAAGAGGTTATTTTATTGATCAGTCTCAATCGCTAAACTTGTTCATGCAAGATGCTAACTATTCTAAACTTACGTCAATGCACTTCTACGCTTGGCAGTCTGGTTTAAAAACAGGAATGTATTACTTAAGAACAAAAGCGGCTGTAGATGCGATTAAATTCACATTAAACAACGACAAAAAAGAAGAAACAGCACCATCTTTAGTTGCTGAAACAGAAGAAATCTCTGTTGAGGACTATAAAGCGATGTTGCTAAAAGCACAAGCAGCAGGTCCTGAGGATTGCGAAATGTGTGGATCTTAATTATTTTAGAGTTTAGAATGTAGATTTTTATAATCTGTGATTTAATATATTTAAAGCAGTTATCATTTTTTGGTAGCTGCTTTTTTTGTGGTCTAATTTTTTTATTTTTAAAGAAAATAATAATGAAGAATAAGAAAGTTTTACTAATTACAATTTTGATTATTATAATTTTGTTTATCTGCTTTTTAATATTAGATACCGCAGTAGAACTTATGCTTGATTTGCATCCTGCTTGAAAATTATTTGAAAAACTTAATATTAACGAACGGTTTTATTTTTTAGAGAAAAAAAAGAATTTCCACTTCAATCAGGGCTGGAATTCCGTTTTCATTATATTAAATTAGGAAGATGAATTTATTAGAAAATACAATTAGAGAAAAAGAAGAGCTTTATAAACTTGCTGTAAAATATTTTCAAAATATAAATTCGGAAGAATATGAAAATATTATGTTTGATAAGATAGTTCCAAAATCTATTGCGATTTTAATTGATCATGATTTTATTCCAACTCCGTGTATTGAAATCAAATTAGAACTTCAAAATAATCAAATTAAAGTTGGGGATTATTTACTGTATATTGATGAAAAGAAGGAGTTTTTAGATGAATTTTTGTTTTGAGAAAGATAAATTCGTGTTCAATCTTTGTTGAGATTCCAGCTTCATCAGAATGATAACTGTTTATTGTTATTTGTGTAATTTGAATTAAATAACCGCGACGATTTGAGTTAAATTCGTGAATTCGTGGCAAAAAAACTCAACACTTTGGCTACTCAGCACCTTAAAATCTCGATTTTAAATTCTCAATTTAAGCCGATTTTTTTACATTATCATACAAAACCTCCTAAATTTGTTAAGAAATCCTTTTTTGTTTCATAAAATGCAATCTTTTTTTTGGTGCACTAAAAATAATTTATACATTCGCAGAGAATTTAAACAATAAGACAAACAAAATGGCAAGTAACCGTTTTTATTTTAGCAACAATTTTTATTTCTTCTTTAGTAGAAGTCAGGATTGTGCTATGGTTATTTGAGATAAATTTTAAGACAAATAAAACTAATATACAATCCTGATGCAAATCAGGATTTTTTTTTGACTATATGACAACGAAAATTGCAATACAAGGTATAAAAGGTTCATTTCATCATCAGGTTGTGAAAGAGTATTTCTCTGAAAATGTGGATATTGATGAGTGTTTGTCTTTTGAAGAATTGATCGACAGCCTTATTGCCGGAAAATCTGATCAGGCTGTAATGGCGATAGAAAATTCGATTGCAGGTCCGATTATTCCAAATTATGCCTTGATTGACAAGAACAATTTACACATAATTGGAGAGCATTATTTAAATATTCAGCAAAATTTAATGGCTTTAAAAGGTCAGAAAATTGAAGACATAAAAGAAGTTCATTCGCATCCAATGGCACTTTTACAGTGTATGGATTTTTTGAAACAATATCCAAATATCAAATTGGTTGAGGATAAAGATACAGCAGAAACGGCGAGAAGAATTCAGGAAAAACAGTTAACCGGAATTGCAGCAATTGCAAGCCAGACCGCTGCTGAAATGTACGATCTTGATATTATTGCACCAGCGATTCAAACGATTAAAAACAATATGACTCGTTTCGTAATTATCAAAAAACAAAATTCATTTTTGCCAGAAAGCCAAATCAACAGAGCTTCTGTAAAATTTGAATTGGATCATAAAAGAGGAAGTTTAGCGGCAGTTTTAAATGTAATGAGTGACTGCAAACTGAATTTGACAAAAATTCAGTCGCTTCCAAAAATAGAAACGCCTTGGAAATATTCGTTTTTCGTAGACGTAACATTCGAGAAATACGAAGATTACGCAAAAGCAAAAGCGCTATTATCGATAATGGCAGAGTATTTTAAAGTGTTGGGAGAATATAGAAACACGAGGCCTTTGTAAGTTAGAGGTTAAGTGTTAGAAGTAAAAAGTTGAAACTCTAAAAGAGAATAAATAAGAATCATGATAACAACAGCAAAACGATTAGACACAGTTGAAGAATACTACTTCTCATCAAAATTAAGAGAAGTGAGACAGCTGATGTCTGAAGGAAAACCGATCATCAATATGGGAATTGGAAGCCCTGATTTGAGTCCGTCGAGCGCCGTAATTGAAGCAGTAGCTTCGGCAATTCAGGACGAGAATGGGCATGGTTATCAAAGCTATCAGGGATTACCAGAAATGAGACAGGCGATGGCGGATTTCTATAAAGATCAGTTTGGTGTTGCAGTGAATCCGAATAATGAGATTTTACCATTAATGGGCTCAAAAGAAGGAATTATGCATATTTCGCTGGCATTTTTAAACGAAGGCGATCACGTTTTAATTCCGAATCCAGGTTATCCGACTTATACTTCGGTAACCAATTTGGTAGGAGCAGTTCCGGTTTATTATGATTTAAAGGAAGAAAATCAGTGGGAACCAGATTTTGAAGCTTTAGAAAAATTAGACCTTTCGAAAGTAAAATTAATGTGGCTGGGTTATCCACATATGCCGACGGGAGCGAGAGGAAGTTTAGCGTTATTTGAAAAATTGGTTGCTTTTGCTAAAAAACACAACATATTATTGATTAACGACAATCCGTATAGTTTTGTTTTGAATGATAATCCGATGAGTTTATTGCAGGTTGAAGGTGCGAAAGATGTGGCTTTAGAATTGAATTCATTAAGTAAAACATTCAACATGGCCGGCTGGAGAGTCGGAATGGTTTTAGGAAATCCTGAAATTATCGATGCAGTTCTGAAAGTTAAAAGCAACATGGACAGCGGAATGTATTACGGAATTCAGAAAGGTGCCATCGCGGCATTGAAATGTGATAAATCCTGGTTTGAAGATAACAACAAAATTTACAGACGCCGAAGAGAATTAACTGAAAAACTAGCTGAAAAATTAGGCTGTAAAGTATATAAAGAAGGAGTTGGATTGTTCGTTTGGGCAAAACTCCCAGAAGGAATCGAATCATCAGAGAAGTTCATTGACGAAATATTATATGAGAAACATATTTTCATCACGCCGGGAACGATTTTCGGCAGCAATGGTGAAGGTTATATTAGATTCTCATTGTGTGTGAAAGAGGAGAAGGTTCAGGAAGCGATAGACAGATTTTAGTATTAAGATTTAAGAATCAAGAACCAAGATTTTTATCCAGATTGTCAGGCTGAGCGAAGTCGAAGCCTTTTTTTAAGTTGGAATTTGGAATTTAAAATTTGGAATTTAAAATTTGGAATTTTTTAAAATTATGAAAGTATACGTAATAGGAATAGGGTTAATAGGCGGTTCAATGGTGTTAGACATCAAAGGGCGTTATCCTGAAGCGACTGTTCTGGGGATCGATAATAACGAAAAACATTTGCAGCAAGCAATCGAATTAGGTGTTATCGACGAAGCAGGAAAAATGGAAGATCTGGATGAAGCCGATTTTGTAATTGTTTCGGTTCCGGTAGATGTGGCGCTGACGGTTTTACCTAAAGTTTTGGATTTAGTTGGCGATAAAACAATTGTTTTTGAAGTTGGATCAACTAAAAAACCAATTTGTGAAGCAGTTGCCAATCATCCGAAAAGAAGAAATTTTATTGCTACACATCCGATTGCGGGAACGGAATTTTCCGGACCATCGGCAGCAATAAGAGGGCTTTTTCAAGGGAAAACAAATATTATTTGCGAAGTGGAAAAAACCACTTTTAAACTGCAGGAAAAAGCGTTGAATCTTTTTACTGCAATTGGAATGAGAATTCGATATATGGATCCCACTTCGCACGACAAACACATCGCTTACGTTTCGCATTTGTCGCACATAAGTTCGTTTATGCTAGGAAAAACGGTGATGAACAAAGAAAAAGACGAACAGGATATTTTTGACATGGCGGGCAGTGGATTTGAAAGTACGGTTCGTCTCGCAAAAAGTTCGCCTGCGATGTGGACGCCGATTTTTAAACAAAATAAAGAACACGTTCTGGAAACATTAGAAGAATATATATCAAATCTCAGTCGGTTTAGAGATTTGCTGAAAGACGAAAATTACAATGCCATTTTTGAAGAAATGGAAAGCACAAATAAAATAAAAGAAATACTAAACGGATTAACAACAACTAAAAAGTAAATTAGAATTAAGATGGAAAATAAGAAAGAAATGAGAAAGTGGTTAGAAGATTTCAATTTAAATCACCCACTTGTGATAGCTGGACCTTGTAGTGCAGAAACTGAAGATCAGGTTTTGAAAATCGCTCACGAATTGAAAGATTCAAAAGTAAGCGTATTCAGAGCTGGAATCTGGAAACCAAGAACTCGTCCGGGAGGATTTGAAGGTGTTGGTGAAATCGGATTAAAATGGTTACAAAAAGCAAAAGCTGAAACTGGTTTATTAATGGGAACTGAAGTTGCGACTGCAGCGCATTGTAAACTGGCTTTAGAACATGATATCGACGTTTTATGGGTTGGTGCCCGTACAACTGCAAACCCTTTCGCGGTTCAGGAAATTGCTGATACTTTGAAAGGAACTGATAAAATCGTTTTGGTTAAAAACCCAGTAAACCCAGATTTAGCTTTATGGCTTGGTGGTGTTGAGCGTTTGCACATGGCTGGAATCGAGAAATTAGGCGTTATTCACAGAGGTTTCTCTACTTACGAAAAAACGAAATACAGAAACATTCCAGAATGGCAAATTGCTATCGAATTGCAAAATAAATTCCCTGATTTACCTTTAATCATCGACCCATCTCACATTACTGGAGATCGTAAAATGATTTTCGAAGTGACTCAAGAGGCTTTAGATTTGAATTACGATGGTATGATTATCGAAACGCACTTCGATCCAGACAATGCTTGGTCTGATGCTGCTCAGCAAGTTACTCCAGATTCTTTGAAACAAATTATTAAAGATTTGACAATCAGAAAAACGGATGATACTACAGATGAGTACAGCCAGAAAATGACAAAACTAAGAGCTAACATTGATGTTCTAGATGCTAATTTATTAGAGCTTTTAGGAAAACGTATGAAAGTGGCTGACGAAATTGGTCAGGTGAAAAAAGATGCTAACGTTGCGATTCTTCAAAACAACCGTTGGAACGAAATCTTAGGAAAAATGATTTTAGAAGGTGAGAAAAAAGGCCTTACTGAAGAATTCGTTTTAAGAATGTTCAAAGCGATCCACCAGGAAAGTATTGGTCACCAAGAGAAAATTTTCAACGCATAATTTTCGTTAAACCATATAAGTGATATAAGTTT
Organism: Flavobacterium ustbae; assembly: GCF_003946915.1. Taxonomy (GTDB): domain Bacteria; phylum Bacteroidota; class Bacteroidia; order Flavobacteriales; family Flavobacteriaceae; genus Flavobacterium; species Flavobacterium ustbae. The sequence continues at coordinate 39,944 of NZ_RPOC01000001.1, read as the reverse complement.
ATTTAAGTTTTGAAAACAGAACTGCTAAATTTTCTTATAACATTAATTGAAAATAGATTGTTTTTAAGAATCTCCATCGCTTTGTAAAAGAAGTGGTGGAGATTTTTTGTTTTAAATCATATAAGTCATGTAAGTTTTAAAAGTTTTTTCTCTTTGCTATATTAGAACATAGCCCACGGTTTCAACCGTGGGGGGCAAAGATTGGAATTCTGTATTTTTTTTAAGTCGTGAACATTGATTGCGTACCCAAGGTTAAAACCGTGGGCAATGTTTTAAAATTGGATCGATGAGGATATTTAAACGTGTTCGGTTTATATTTTTTCAATGTCTTATATGGTTCAAAATATTCATTTATCTTTGCGAAATATTAAAGTTTGAATCTATCCCGTCCCGAAGTTTCGGGATCGGGACTAAAATCAGAAATCTACAATTTGAATTGAATGACAGGAACCGTTTATAAATCTACAGGAAGCTGGTATACCGTAAAATCTGAAAATGGAGATTTTGTGGAATGCCGTATGAAAGGGAAATTTAGGATTAAAGGAATCAAGAGTACCAATCCTATTGCGGTGGGAGATATTGTAGATTATGAACTCGAAGAAACATCAGACGCTGTAACGGGAATGATTTATAATATTCACGAAAGAAAAAATTACATCGTTCGTAAATCGGTTAATCTTTCTAAGCAGATACATATTATTGCTTCAAATATCGATCAGGTTTTTTTACTGGTTACAATTGATAATCCGCCAACAACGACTAGTTTTATCGATCGTTTTTTGGTTACTGCCGAAGCATACGGAATTGAAGCTATTCTAATCTTCAATAAAATCGATACTTTAAACGATCAGACTTTAGACGATCAGCTTTATCTACAGCATATTTATTCTGAAATTGGATATAAATGTCTTAGAATTTCCTCAACAGAAAATAAAGGTGTTGACAAACTGAAAGAAATGATGATTGGCAAAGTAAGTATGTTTTCTGGACATTCTGGAGTTGGAAAATCGACTTTAGTAAACGCAATGGAACCAAGTCTTCACTTAAAAACTTCGGTAATTTCAGAACAAAGCAAACAAGGACAGCATACGACCACTTTTGCAGAAATGTACGATTTGTCTTTTGATGCCAGAATCATAGACACGCCTGGAATTAAAGGTTTCGGAATTGTTGACATGGAGCCTTCGGAAATCAGCGGTTATTTTCCGGAATTTTTCAAATTAAAAGATCAATGCAAATTCAACAATTGTCTGCATAAAGAAGAACCGCATTGCGCCATAAAAGCAGCTTTAGAAAAAGACGAAATTGCCTGGTCGCGTTACAATAGTTATCTCAAAATCCTTGAAGGCGATGAAGAGCATTATCGTACAGATACTTATGGAGAAGATCGTGCGGCGAGTGATGAAACGAGAAAATAAATTTTAAAATTCCAATTTCAATCATTGTCTCTAAAAATTCCAAATTCCAATTTGCAAGTAATTTATAATTCATAATTTACAATTTATAATTTCATGAAAGTCGTAATCCAAAGAGTTTCTCAAGCTTCAGTAACTGTAGATCAAAAAATCATTGCCGAAATTCAAAAGGGTTTATTAGTTTTGGTAGGAATTGAAGATGCCGATACTCAGGAAGACATCGATTGGCTGGCTGGGAAAATAATCAAAATGAGAATCTTTGGAGATGAAAATGATGTCATGAACTGTTCGGTTCAAGATATTGACGGCGATATAATTGTCGTTTCTCAGTTTACGCTTCATGCTTCTACTAAAAAAGGAAACCGTCCTTCTTACATCAAAGCTTCAAAACCAGAATTTGCAATTCCGACATACGAGAACTTTGTTCAAGCCGTAGAAAAAGAGTTTGGAAAGAAAGTTCAAACCGGAATTTTTGGCGCCGACATGAAAGTTAGTCTTCTAAATGACGGGCCAGTTACCATTATGATAGATAGCAAAAATAGAGAGTAAAATATTATTAAACATTTGTTAAGGATTTCTGAAAATAATATATATTTGACGAAAATCCCTAGTAATGAAAAAAACTTTTTTTGCTTTATTTTTACTCTTAATAAATCTTAATTTATTCGCCCAAAAGAGCACTTATCCAGTATTTTCTATTCCCGATAGTTTAACACAGAATGCTAATGCTGTTCTTCGTTTAGACCAGATGGATATTGTCATTGCTTCGCAAAGAAGTATGAATATAAAAACGCAAAGAATTGTTTCTGTTTTAAATGAAAAAGGGTTAAGAGATATCGGTGCTTATAGCCATTATGACAAAACAACGTCAGTCAAAAACATTGAAGCTATAGTTTATGATGCATTAGGGAATGAGATCAAAAAAATTAGAAGAAAGGACTTTAAAGATCAGAGTGCGGTAAGTGGGAGTACTCTTTTCTCAGATAACCGAATACTCTATTTAGATTATACGCCAATTTTGTATCCTTTTACAATTGCTTTTAGTTCTGAAGTCGAAACTTCTAATACCGCATTTATACCAAAATGGTATTTTATTGGTGGCTATAATTTAAGTGTAGAAAAATGCATTCTGAATGTTACTTTTCCAAAAGGATTAGGTTTTAAAAAGAAAGAATTCAAATTTGATCTTTTTGATATAAAAAAAACAGCTGATACGGATACCAATTTAAGTTATACAGCAACAAATATTCCTGCTCAAAAACAAGAAGATCTTAGTCCTTCTCCGTCAGATCTTTTTCCTAAAGTGATGATGGGTCTAGAAAACTTCCACTTAGAAGGAGTCGATGGAAATGCTACTACGTGGGAAGCATTTGGAAAATGGTATAGTGATAAAATCTTAACCGGTACTACGGTTTTACCAGAAGAAACAAAAGTAAAAATTAAGGCTTTGGTAGGAGATGAACAAGATCCGATTAAGAAGGCGAAAATCATTTACGATTATGTACAGAAAAGATCTCGATATGTCAATATTGCCGTTGGAATTGGTGGCTGGAAACCTATGCAGGCCAATGATGTTGATCGATTAGGATACGGTGATTGTAAGGCATTATCCAATTATACAAAAGCACTTTTGCAAGCGGTAGATGTTCCTTCCTACAATACAATTTTGTATGGCGATCGTTATAAAGAAAACATTCAATCTGATTTTGTTTCAATGCAAGGAAATCATATGATTCTTGCCATTCCCAATAAAGATAATTATGTGTGGCTAGAATGTACAAGTCAGGATGATCCGTTTGGCTATCAAGGTACTTTTACCGATGATCGTGATGTTTTGGTAGTGAAACCAGAAGGGGGAGAAATTGTACGAACTAAAATCTATGATGATAAAGGAAATACGCAGGAAGGTAAAGGAGTGTATACAATCGATCAAGCTGGAAATTTTTCAGGTATTTTAAAAATAGCCTCTCAAGGAAGTGTTTATGCGTCTAAATCTCAAGTAGAAACGATGCAGCCAAATGAGAAAGAGGAACATTATAAAGATTATTGGGACAATATTAACAACCTGAAACTGGGTAAAATTACTTTTACCAATGATAAAGAAAACATTCGTTTTATCGAAGATGTCCAATTAAGCGCTGTAAATTATGGAACACTTACGGGCAACAAAATGATTTTTGTAGTTGATGCTTTTAATCAATATACAGGAAATGTAAAACGAATTAGAAATCGTAAAAATCCATTTCAAATTCAGCGTGGCTATTTAGATACGGATGAAATTGAGATTAATCTTCCAGAAGGTTTCAGCATCGAATTCCTGCCTTCAAATTATGAATTGAAAGGGAAGTTTGGAGAATACAAAACCGAAATCATCAAAAAAGACAATAATAAACTAACCTATAAGAGATCTATGTTCTTAAATAAAGGGAAATATTCGAATAAAGAGTATGATGAGTACCGTTTGTTTATGGAGCAAGTTTCTAGAAACGATAACGCTAAAATTATATTGACCAAGAACTAACCATTATAAACTAACCAAAACCAAAAATTACCAATGAAATTTATTAAACTCTTTACACTGTTTGTGATTCTATTATTTTCTTCGGAAATAATTTCGCAGGAATTTAAACTAGGGAAAGTTTCTGTTGCAGAATTGGAGCAGAAAATACATCCGAGAGATTCAGCTGCGGCCGCCGCTATTTTATATAAAAAAGGAACAGCAAGAATTGAATACGATGTTAATGATGGTTTTGTTACAGTAACCGATGTAGAAACCAGAATTAAAATTTACAAAAAAGAAGGCTTTGATTGGGCAAATCATGATGTTTGGTACTATAATTATTCTGATCTAAGAGAGAAAGTGTCTTTTTCAGATGCTGTAACTTACAATCTAGTTGATGGTAAAATTGAAAAAACGAAGCTTAAAAGCGATGGCGTTTTTGATGAAGTATTAAATAAATATAGAAGCTTAAAGAAAATAGCAATGCCTAATGTGAAAGAAGGCTCCGTTATTGAATTTAAGTATAGCATTAAATGCCCACAAGCAACAATTAGAGATTGGGATTTTCAAACAAGTATTCCAGTGAATTATTCTGAGTTTTCAACATTTATTCCAGAATATTACACTTTCAGTCCAAGACAAAAAGGTTATTTTTTTCCAAAGGCAACAACAGCGAGAGTTACCAAAAGCATCACTTTTAATAGTAAGGAAAGATCGGGCGGACGTGTGACATCAACTAATTTTTCTACTGATTATCTAAGTTATATCGAAAATCAAGTTACATACAAAGCTGTAGATTTTCCAGCAATGAAAGATGAGGCGTATGTTAACAATATTGACAATTACACATCATCTGTTGCTCACGAATTATCAGTAACTAAATTTCCTAATCAAGCTCTTAAAGAATATTCTGCAGATTGGGCTTCGGTTGTAAGAACTATTTATGATTATGATGATTTTGGTCCTGAGCTAAATAAAACAGGTTATTTTGAAGATGATTTGAAAAAAATACTTGCAGGAGTTAATGCACCTGAGGAAAAAATATTGATTATTTTAAATTACGTAAAATCAAATATTAAATGGAATAATTATTACGGTTATGGCTGTGATAATGGAGTTAAAAAAGCTTACAAAGAAAAAACAGGAAATATTGCCGATATAAATTTAATGTTGACAGCAATGTTGCGATATGCAGGATTAACAGCAAATCCAGTTTTAGTAAGCACGCGCTCAAATGGAATTGCTTTGTTTCCGAACAGAACGGCATTTAATTATGTAATTGCCGCTGTAGAATCTCCAAACGGACATATTTTATTAGATGCATCCGAAAAATTTTCAATTCCAAATGTTCTGCCACTTAGAGTGTTAAACTGGTCAGGAAGATTAATTCGTAAAGACGGAACATCTGAAGAAATTGATTTAATGCCTAAAAAAGCATCTAGTGACAGTGTTTTTATGACTTACAGCATTGAGCCTGATGGAAAGGTTACGGGAAAAACAAGAAGACAGTGTGTAGATTACAATGCCATGATAACAAGAGGCAATATAAGTAGTCTTAAAGAAGAAGAATATTTAGAAAAGCTTGAAAATAAGCAAAATAAAATAGAAATAAGCGAATATTCTAAAACCAACGAAAAGGATATATTGTTGCCAATAATTGAAACCTATTCTTTTACAGGAAATAATTTATGCGAATTGATTGGAGAGAAAATTTATTTAAACCCAATGTTGTTTTTTACTAATGATAAAAATCCGTTTAAACAGGAAGTGCGAGAATATCCAGTAGATTTTAGTTATCCATTTTCCGATAAATATAATATCACAATTAAAATTCCTGATGGTTTCGCAGTAGAAACGCTACCGGCTCCTGCGGCTGTAATAATGGAAGATAATCTAGGAACATTTAAATTTAATATTGCGGTAAGTGAAAATACATTGCAGCTGGCTATTCTACATCAGATTAATGAAGCTATTATATCTGCTGAAAAGTATGATATGCTGAAAGAGTATTACAAAACGATGATTGCAAAAGAAACCGAAAAAATAGTTTTAAAACGTATTTAATATGAATCTTAGATTTTTTCTTATTTTCTGTATCCTGTTTTTTAGCAATAAAAATTTACGTGCTCAGAATTATGAACTTGGAAAAGTAACCGTTGCAGAACTGCAGGAAAAAATACATCCTGTAGATTCTTCTGCGCCCGCAGCTGTTATTTTCAAAAAAGGAAAAACCACTTTTTCTTACAATGAAAAAACGGGTTTTTCTACTTTGCATACTTATGAATTTAAAATTAAGATTTATAAAAAAGAAGGTTTAAAATGGGCCGATCAAAAAGTGCATTATTATGTGGGATATCAAAATCTGAATGAAGACTTATTAGCATTTTCGAATGTTGCAACTTACAATTTAGAAAATGGTAAAGTTGAAAAAACCAAGTTAGAAAGTCAAGGTACGTTCAAGAAAAAAATTAATGAGAATTGGAACGAGAAAACCATAACATTTCCTAATGTTAAAGTGGGTTCTGTAATAGAATACAAATACGTTCTAAAATCAGAATATATTGGGCAATTTCCTGATTTTGATTTTCAATACGAGATTCCGGTGAATTATTTCGAATATAAAACAGAATTTCCAGAGTTTTATATCTATAAAACCCTTTTGGTTGGAACAAATCAAATAGAATCAAATTCTAAAATGGCAAACGGAAGCGTAAATTTTAGCAACGAATACGGACAAAGTCGTGTCATGTCTTACAGACAAATCGATGCATTTTATTCGGGCAAAAATATTCCTTCTCTAAAAGAAGAACCTTTTGTAAATAATATTGAAAATTACAGAGGAAGTATCAAACACGAATTGGAAAGAATTCGTATGCCCGAGCAGCCGGTAAAAGATTTTGCTCTTACATGGGAAGGAGTTGCATCTAGTATTTTTAAACAGGACCATTTTGGAAAAGAGCTTAAGAAGAAAGAATTCTTTTTAGAAGATGTGAGAAAGACTTTGGCAGGCATTGAATCTCCTACCGATAGGATGAATACTCTTTTTAAATTCGTTCAGAACAAAATGAACTGGAACGAAAAAAACAGATATTACACAGAAAAAAGCGTTGAAAAAGCATATACAGATCAAACAGGAAATGTAGCCGAAATAAATTTTATTTTGTTGAACATGTTAAAAATGGCAGGAATTGAAGCAAATCCTGTTTTGGTAAGTACTATTGAAAATGGAGTTCCAGTTTATCCGACACAAACGGGATTTAATTATGTAATTGCAGCGGCCGAAATAGATGGGAAACAAATTTTATTAGATGCTTCACGAAAATTTACTTCGCCTGGAATTTTGCCTTTAAATGTTTTAAACTGGAAAGGTAGAATGATTAAAAGTGACGGAACTTCGAAAGAGATCGATCTGATGCCGGCAAAATCCTCAAGAGAAAATTCAAGTATCACGGCAGTTATAGATGGAAATGGAAAAATTGATGGAAAAGTAAGAATTCAAAGAACAGATTATGAGGCTTATAAATTCAGAGTCCAAAACGGAAACAGAAATCAGGAAAATTATATCGAAAATTTAGAACAGCAACTTGGCGATCTGAAAATTTCGGATTACATGATTACGAATAAAATCTCAAATGTAGAAGATCCAATTGTCGAGACTTTTAGTTTTGAAACCAATAATTTTGTCGAAAGTATTGCAGGAAAATTTTATCTAAGTCCGATGCTGTTTTATACAGAATCTAAAAATCCTTTCGTGCAGGAAAACAGACAGATGGGCATTTATTTTGGATATCCGAGGCAGGAAAAATTTCTAGTGAATTTAGAAATTCCTGAAGGTTATGCTGTAGAAGCGCTTCCGAAACCAGCTAGATTCTCTCTCGAAGATAATTCGATAACCGTAATTTTAAATGTTGTAAACGAAGGCAATAAAATTCAGTTTAGTTTTTCAAAAGACATTAACAATACTATTTTTGCAGCAGATTATTATGATTCTCTGAAAACTATTTTTCAGAAAATGATTGCAAGCCAAAATGAAAAAATTGTTCTAAAAAAAATATAAAAAGATGAACTTGAAAAATGCACAACTTGACGTTGATACTTGGATAAAAGAACATGGCGTTCGTTATTTTAACGAATTGACCAATATGGCGCAACTAACAGAAGAAGTTGGAGAAGTAGCTCGGATTATTGCACGCCGTTACGGAGAACAATCTGAAAAGGAAAGCGATAAAAACAAAGATTTAGGAGAAGAATTGGCAGATGTTGTTTTTGTGGTTTTATGTTTGGCGAATCAGACAGGAATAGATTTGCAAGCTGCTTTTGACAAAAAAATGGATCTAAAATCGGTTAGAGACAAAGATCGTCACAAAAACAATGATAAATTGAAATAATTGTGAAATATCACTCATAAGTTTTGAATTATGAGTTTTGAATTTTGAATTATGAATGGGGAGTGGTAAATTGCGGGGCTGAATTATGTTTCTAATCATTCATAATTCATAATTCACAACTTACAATTAAAAAAATGAATTTAAAATTAAGCACGAATTCACCATTCACCATTGATGATTCGCAACTAAATATTACTGGTTCTAAAAGTGAAACGAACCGTTTGCTATTATTAAAAGCATTATTCCCAAATATTACTTTAGCCAATACATCAAACTCAGATGACAGCGAAGTAATGCAGAAAGCTTTGGCTGGAAATGACGAAATTGTAGACATTCACCACGCAGGAACAGCAATGCGTTTCCTTACGGCTTATTTTTCGGTTAACGAAGGAAGAGAAGTTGTTCTGACTGGTTCGAGCAGAATGCAGGAACGCCCGATTAAAATTTTGGTCGAAGCTTTGGCGCAATTGGGTGTTGAGATTTCATACGAGAAAAATGAAGGATATCCGCCAATTAGAATTAAAGGGAAAAAAGTTACCGCTTCAAAAGTAACTTTGGCGGCAAATGTAAGCAGCCAGTATATTTCGGCACTTTTATTAGTTGCTTCAAAATTAGACAATGGTTTAGAACTGACTTTAGAAGGCGAAATTACTTCCATTCCATATATCAAAATGACTTTAGCTTTGCTTAATGATTTAGATATTCAAACTAGTTTTGAGGGAAATGTAATTAAAGTATATCCAAAAGCTTCTGTAGAATCAAAAGAAATGGTAGTTGAATCAGATTGGAGTTCGGCTTCTTATTTCTTCAGCCTTGTAGCTTTATCAGATGCTGCAAAAATTACTTTGAGCAGTTATAAAGAAAACAGTCTTCAAGGAGATTCTGAATTGGTTTCGCTTTACAAAAAAATGGGCGTAAAAACGACTTTCCAAAACAATCAAATGACTTTAGAAAAAGTATCTGGATTCAATTACCAAGATGTAAATTTTGAATTGAACAATACGCCAGATATTGCACAAACGATTGTAGTGACGTGTTTAGGTTTAGGAATAGGATGCCATTTAACGGGTCTTCACACTTTAAAAATTAAAGAAACAGATCGTTTGGAAGCATTGAAAACAGAGTTGACAAAATTAGGAGCCAATATTTCTGTAACAAATGATAGCTTAACTTTAATAAAATCTGACAACATAAAACAAGACATTCATATTGCAACTTACAACGATCATCGTATGGCAATGGCATTTGCACCGCTTGCGATTAAAGTGCCAATTATAATTGACGATGCAGAAGTTGTTTCAAAATCATACCCAGATTTCTGGAATGACTTAAAAGCATTAAATTTTAAAATTGAAGAAATCTAGTTTTAAACCATATAAGTGATATAAGTTCATTTTAGTTTTAGAGGGTGAACTAGCTTAAATATTAATTGCCTCCAGTTTTAACTGGAGGTTTTTTTATGATTGGTTTTTTCGGCCTCAGCCAAAATAACGATTCCAATTAATATGAACTTATATAACTTATATAGTTTAAAATTTTAGCAATTGATGTTTTTACCTGTCAATAACCTCACAAAATCAAGGACTTTTGAAAATAAAAGCCAAAACACTTGACAACGCCTATCTCACAATCGTATATTTGCAACCGATTTAAAATTTTAGATAAAAAAATCTAAAAGCTACACTCTAAAATCAATCATTCATATATGAAATTATCACACTTCAATTTCAATTTACCGAAAGAACTTTTGGCTGAATTCCCGGCAGAAAATAGAGACGAATCTCGTTTAATGGTAATTGACCGTAAAAAAAACACTATCGAACATAAAATGTTTAAAGACGTTATCAACTATTTTGATGACGGAGACGTTTTAATTCTTAATAATACAAAAGTTTTCCCTGCACGTTTGTACGGAAACAAAGAAAAAACAGGAGCTAGAATTGAGGTTTTCTTATTAAGAGAATTAAATTCTGAGCAAAGACTTTGGGACGTTTTAGTGGATCCAGCTAGAAAAATCCGTATTGGTAACAAACTTTATTTTGGCGATGACGATTCATTAGTTGCTGAGGTAATCGACAATACAACTTCTCGTGGTAGAACTTTACGTTTCTTGTACGACGGATCTTACGAAGAATTCAGAAATAAATTGACAGAACTTGGAGAAACTCCAATTCCTAAATACATCAACAGAGAAGTTACGGCTGAAGATGCTGAAAGATACCAGACAATCTACGCTAAAGAAGAAGGAGCGGTAGCAGCGCCAACAGCTGGTTTACACTTCTCTAAACACCTTTTGAAAAAATTAGAAATAAAAGGAGTGAACTTTGCTGAGGTAACTCTGCACGTTGGTTTAGGAACTTTTAATCCAGTTGAGGTAGAAGATTTATCAAAACACAAAATGGATTCTGAGGAATTAATCATTACTCAAAAAGCTTGTGATATCGTAAACGAAGGAAAAGCAAATAAAAAACGCATTTGTGCTGTAGGAACAACTTCTATGCGTGCAATTGAAAGTTCAGTTTCTTCTGCAAACACTTTAAATCCATACGAAGGATGGACAAATAAATTTATTTTTCCTCCTCACGATTTTAGTATTGCAAACTGTATGATTACAAATTTCCACACACCAAAATCAACATTATTAATGATGATTTCTGCTTTCTGTGGACACGATTTAATGAAAAAAGCTTACGAAGAAGCGATCAAAGAAGGATACAAATTCTATTCTTACGGAGATGCGATGTTAATTCTATAATTAGCATTTATTATATAAAAAAAGACCCGACAAGTTTTCAGGACCTGTCGGGTTTTCTGTTTTTTAATGGTTTCAGGTTTCAGGTTTCAAGTTTTACTCTCGTTGCGAAATTCACTGCAAAGTTCGCAAAGATTTCTTTTAGCGAAATTATACAGATTAATATAGATTTAAAAAATCCCTTTAATCTATGACTAACTTTTTATATAGGATTTCGCAATTTATTCAGAACATAGCCCAAGGTTTCAACCTTGGGTACGTATCGTATTCCGATCTAAGGTTGAACCTTGGGCTATGTTTTATATAGAGCTCGCAAAAATGTTTTAAGACATAGCTTTGCGAACTTTTTAATATCAAAACAGAAAAAAAACCTTAGCGGCCTTAGCGGTTAAATCACACAGATAATCAACATGAAACTTTAAACATGAAACAAAACAAACAAAATTTGTTATTTTAGCAAACAAAACAAAAACAATGACTTTTCAAAATACACGCGAATTTGCACGAGAGCTTGATTCGCAAGACGCATTAAATCATTATCAAAACGAATTTATTTTTCCTAAAGTAAACGATAAAAGAGTAATATATTTTACAGGAAATTCTCTAGGGCTACAGCCAAAACGTACCAAAGCTTATATTGACGAAGTAATGAATGACTGGGCAGAATTGGCAGTTGAAGGTCATTTTTATGCTGAAAAACCTTGGTGGGATTACCAAGAAAGATTTGCAGAACCGTTGAGTAAAATTGTTGGTGCGCTTCCGTCAGAAGTTACTGTAATGAATACTTTGACGGTAAATCTTCACTTATTGATGGTTTCTTTTTATCAGCCAACCAAAACACGTTATAAAATTATCTGTGAAGAAAAAGCCTTTCCGTCAGATCAATATATGTTTCAGAGTCAGGTAAATTTTCACGGATACAAAGCTGAAGATGCTATTGTAGAAATTAAACGCAGAGAAGGAGAACACAATATTCATCTAGAAGATGTTTTAGCAAAAATTGAAGAAGTTGGAGATGAATTGGCTTTAGTTTTAATTGGTGGAGTAAATTATTATACAGGACAAGTTTTTGATATCAAAACGATAACAGCCACCGGACAAAAAGCAGGAGCAATAGTAGGTTGGGATTTAGCGCACGCTGCGGGAAATATCAAATTGGAACTGCACGATTGGAACGTAGATTTTGCCGCTTGGTGCAGTTATAAATATATGAACTCGGGACCAGGAAATGCGTCTGGCTGTTTTGTTCATGAAAAACATCATAATTCAGATCTTCCAAGATTTGCTGGATGGTGGGGACATAATAAAGAACGCCGTTTTAAAATGGAACCTACTTTTGATCCCGTTCATGGAGCAGACGGATGGCAGATTAGTAATCTTCCAGTTCTCTCTCTTGCGCCATATTTAGCTTCTGTAGAAATGTTTGCAGAGGTCGGAATGGATGCTTTAATTAAAAAACGTGATCATATCACTTCTTATCTGGAATTTATTCTGCATGAAATTGATAAAGAAGTAGATAGTACTTTCGAAATTATCACACCTACAAATCCAGAAGAAAGAGCTTCTCAGCTATCGGTATTTTTACACGGAGAAGGAAGGGCATTATTTGATTATTTAATGAAAAACGGAGTAATCACAGACTGGCGAGAACCAAACGTAATTCGTCTAGCACCAGTTCCGTTGTATTGCTCTTATGAAGATATGTACGATTTCGGACAAATTCTGAAAAAAGGAATTTTAGGAAAGTAAGTTTTTTAAGCTTCAAAGGAACAGAGTTGCAAAGGGACAAAGTTTTTTGCCACTCCCGATAGCTATCGGGATAAAAGGATTACAAAGATTCTATTTGAGCTGTGTAAATTTTTTAAATCTGCAGGAAACAATTTTTTTAATTATAACATCAATTGCCTCCAGCTTTAGCTGGAGGTTTTTTATGTCACAAATCAGGCTTTAGCCAAACAGCAAAGTTTGGCTAAAGCCTTTTCTTATTTCTTAATTTTACCCTCCAGCTAAAAGCAGGAGGCAATTCAAATTAAAACTTTGCGTCTCTGCGCCTTTGCGAGGTTTTAAAAAAAAATATAACGACAAAAACCTTTGTCACTCTGTCACTTTGCACCTTTGCCCCTAAAATTTTATAATTTTAAATAAAAATTCTGTAACAACCAATATAACAGATATTCCTTATTTTGTAGGGTATAATTTTTAAAAACTACAATCATGAAAGGCTTATATATATTATTGACCGTTATATTTTTAACTTCTTGCCAGCAACAAAGCAAAGAAGATATAAATAAAGCCAAACAAGCCAGTATTGATTCAATGAAAGTTGAAATTAACAAACAGCGTATTATCGATTCAATGAAGACTGAAATGGCGAAGATTAAAGAGGAGCAAAAAGTTGAATCTCAAAATGAAAAAGTTGTTGTAGTGCATCAGCAAGCCGCAAACGGGAATACAACGACGACTACTACAAAAAAGAAAGGTTGGAGTGCAACTGCTAAAGGTGCCGTAATTGGTGCTGGCGTTGGTGCCGCAACTGGAGCGATTGTCAGTAAGAAAAAAGGCGAAGGCGCTATTATTGGCGGACTGGCCGGTGCTGCTGTGGGAACAGGAACAGGAGCTGTTATTGACAGTAAAAATAAAAAGAAAGAATAGTATATCTATAAATAAAAAAACAAACCCCAAATTATATCATAATTTGGGGTTTTCAATTTTAAACCAACTCTGTAACTGGAATTTTAATATCAACTAATTCTGATTTACAAGAATCGAGTTGATTTAAGTCACCTTTAAACGGTATCGTCGATTCAAATAAATTTTTATAATACTCAATTCCATCCAACAGATTAGATTTAAAAGTATTCCATTTTTTTAGCTGAGCTGCTGTAAGTTCTCCTGAAATAGATTGAATTTCATTTCTAAAATATTCCACATACATTTTGAGCTCTTTTATAAATAAGTTTGGACGTTCAGTTCTAATAACGGATCTGTTTTGATAAATGTGCTGGATCATATCTTTTAAAGAAACTTCCTGATCAAAATAAGCTAAATTTGGTCCAGGACAAATTACCACACCTTGTGCCTGACCTTTTATTTTAATATCATTTTCGAGATAAGAAGCATTAGCCAAACCAACACACAAACATGATTTTTCGGTAATTTTGATTTTGCTTTTTTCAAATTCATCAACAGACAAAGAATCTTTTTTTGCTTCTAATTCTTCCAGTTTTATATCCTGATATTTTTTTGAAGCCGTACAAATTCCATGCGGATCATATTCTTTGCTTAGTGCTAAAAATTTCTTTGGGCAAGAACTTCCTGCTTTGTTTTCATGAATTCGTTTTTGCTTTAAAAATTCATTTGTTGTGCCACGCAAAGTATTAAATGGAACTCCCAAAGGCGAAATATTACTTAAGTAAAAATCATCTTCTTTGGCATTCATCAATAAATTACGGGTTTCTTGGTCTACAGAAGTAGCTTCGGGAACCAATAAAAAAGGAGAGCCCCACCCAACAGAATCTACATTGTATTTGTCTAGTAAAAATTCATGTTCTGCCGCTGTTCCAACTCCGCCTTGAACGGTAATTTTCAATTCTAAAGGTTTTTCAGGGCAAGGCTGGTTTTTTGCCTGTAAAGCCTTAATCATTAATTCATGGGCAGATTGTATCAATTGGTCTTTTTTCTCCTTGAATTCTTCTAAAATAGTGCCTAATAAAAGTCCGTCGGTAGCAAACGCGTGCCCGCCGCAGTTCAATCCAGATTCAATTCGGTATTCGGAAACCCAAAGTCCTTTTTTTGCTAAAAAATTTCCTTGAATCATTGCCGATCTAAAATCACTTACTTTCAGGATAATTTTTTTTCTTAGAAAATTATTTTCATCTGGAAAAAAATCTTTAAAGTTTTCAAAATAACCAAACAATCTCGGATTCATACCTGCAGATAGTACAACTGAAGATTCAAGATTACTATTGGCAAAACCTCTTAAAGCGGCATGAGCATCATTAAATTCGGTTGGAAGCTGTTCGTTTTTGATAAAATTATCTTTATCTAATTTCGTCATGATATTCACGTCAATTTCTCCAGGAAAAAGATGCGATTCAATATAATTCTGAATATTTTCTTTAAAAGTAATTCCGTCATCCAGTAAGTTCTGAAATCCTTTTTTAATATCAGAAGTGTTGGGTAGCATTGACATGAAATTTTCTAATGCAGTTTTGCTTTCTGCCAATTCTGTTTTGAAATTTTCGAATTTATCTTTTACAATTTTATCAACTAAATTTAAATAAGAGGTAATTCTCTCGGCACGGTAATCATGAAATTTTTGAGTAATTTCTTCGTAAGGAATGTTGAATTTAGTGCTGTAAAAATTACGCATCTTTTCAATCAAATCATCATCGGCCAAAGCAACAACTGATGAAATTCCGTACTGCGCGACTCTTATTGGGCTGTCTATCGTATAGGCCAACCCCATGACCGGAATATGAAAAGTATGCAGATTTTTTTTTGTCATTTGTATTCGGATTTATAAGAAACAAATGAAAAAAAATAATTCCTTCTAAAACCTGATAAATGTCAGGTTTGCGGGTTGGTAAAGTTTTTTCCGCCACGAATTCACGAATTTTTATCCTTTTAATTTGTGTAATTTGAAGTAAAGAACCACAAAGATTTGATCTAATTTGTGAATTCGTGGCGGAAAAAAACTAAATCAAAATCTTCTTCAAAGACTCCGCGATGCTTCTCCATAAAAGATTATAGAAAGATCTGTCCTGAAGTCGTTCAACTTCAACTTCTGCGCTTTTGGCTCCGTTTTTTGAATCGTTTTTGACTAATAAATTGGCAACAGCCGATTTGAGTTTGGCTTCTTTTTCTGGATTTTTCTTTTTGTATAATTTCACTTTAAGATCGTCATAATCTAAAGAAGCATTTCCTTTTGAGCCGTTGTCATTTCCGTAAAAATTAAAACGGTATTTGTTGAAAGTTCCTGTAAAAGTAGAGTTGATATAAGGTTTGGTAAATCTTGTCATCGCCGTGACATCAAAATTTGAAATGATGCCTTGAATATGAAATGCGTCGCTTTTGTCCAAAACATTAAAACTCCAATCGACATCAAGAGGAGAGTTTTTCATAAAAATACATTTGACTTTTATTTTGACATCGGCTGTTTTTTTTAATCCAAAACCGCTTCGCAAATTAGTCGCTTGCAGATTGAATTTGTCGAAGGTTAAAACTCCAGGCCCTTTAGAAAAATCAAGTTCTTCTTCATAAACCAGTTTCGATTTTAAAACTTGCAGTGTGTCAATTTGAAGCGGGAATTTTAGATTTCGCAGTAAATGATTGTAAAGATATTTTTTGCTTGGATCGTCTTTTACCATTTTTCCACGATAAATATTGGCATCAAAATGATTGATCACTAGCGAATTTGCTTTAAAATAAAATTGTTCATTTTTAAACCCCCAATCCATTTTTTCAACCTGCGCCGAGTCAAATTTTAAACTATAGATATCTTTTTCTTTTTCAAGACGTTTGGTAAATTCTCTTCGGTCAAATTGAGGAAGATTAGAAAAATTATTAATTTTTAAAAAATTCTTTTCGGTGCTTATTTTTCCAATATTGATGTGGTAAAAAACATTTGGCCTGTAAAACAAACTGTCGCAAACCAAAGCATATTTTTTATACTGAAGTGGAATTTTTTCCTTTAAAGTAGCATCGGTAATTAAAATTCCTTCCAATTTTAAAAGGATTTTTTTAATACTGAAAATTGGTTTTTGGCTATCCAAAGAGACCACATCAACCGTTCCTTCGTTGAGGTAAATATTAGAAACAGCGATAATTTTTCGAAACGGATCAACAATTTCTTTCTGAATGCTTTTGCTGTTATTAATTAATTTTTCTCCTTTTTTGTATAAAATGATTCGCGGTTTATTGATAATAATACTTTCCGCCTGAATGATATCGCGAAAAGCTAAATCCCAAATATTGAAATGTTTTATAGTGATGGATTCTATTTTCGAAAAAAGTCCGTTTTTGCTGTCTTTTGGTTGTTTTTTCGGACTCACCAATAAAGTCTGCGCATTAATATTTCTGGAAAAAAGAGAGACTTCAATTTTTTCGTAATTAATATTATATGCTGTTTTGTTTTTTTCGTGAATAATGATCGGCAGCTGTTTTTTGATCCAGTAATTCAGACCAATATTGGCAAGAATTACAATTGCAAGCAGAGAAATTACGACAATAGCTATTTTTTTATAGATTGACATTTATAGTATTATTTTAAATACATAAATTTAGGCTTTTAATGAGTGCGGCTCCTTATAAAATTTTATATAAAAGTTATATTATTACGAATTTCATCTTTTACGCTTTTTTCTGATATGAGAATAATTAAAAAAATCCTGTTGACAGTAGTGGTCCTTATTGTAATTCTTGCGATTGGCTTATGTGCCTACATTTTTCATTTAAAACCAAAATATGAAGGTTCATTAGAATTGAAAAATCTCGATGCAGCAACTACGGTTTATTTTGATGATTTTGGAGTGCCGCACATTTACGCAAATTCTGAAAAAGATGCTATGACAGCGCTTGGTTATGTACACGCGCAGGAAAGATTATGGCAGATGGAATTGTTACGTCGAATTGCTCCAGGTCGTCTGTCTGAAATTTTTGGTGGTGTTGCACTCAAAAATGATATGTTTTTTGCTGGAATAGGAATTGAAGAAGCTTCTGCGAAAGCGATTGCTAAATTGGACAAAAACAGCGAAAGCTATAAACTGACTCAGGCTTATCTGGACGGAATTAATCAGTACTTGGATGAAGGAGTTACGCCAATAGAATTTACTTTGGTTGGTGTCAAAAAACAAAAGTTTACGATAAAAGATGTCTATAATATTTTCGGATACATGTCTTTCAGTTTTGCAATGGCGCAGAAAACGGATCCTTTATTAACAGAGATTAAAAATAAATATGGTGCTGAATATTTGAAAGATTTAGGAATTGAAGGCGAATTTAATAACACCAGAATTAAAATTTCTAAAGAAAAGACAGAAGAATATACCGAGATTTCTAAATCGATAACGGCAATGCTGGATCAATCTCCAATTCCGCCTTTTGTTGGAAGTAACAGTTGGGTTGTTGGCCCGCATAAATCAAAAACAGGAAAAGTAATCTTTGCCAATGATCCGCATATCGGATTTTCACAGCCTGCAACTTGGTACGAAGCACATTTGGTTACGCCAAAACAGGAATTATACGGTTGTTATCTTGCCGGAACTCCGTTTCCGCTTTTGGCACATAACAGGGATTATGCGTATGGTTTGACGATGTTTGAAAATGATGATATCGACTTTTTTCAAGAAAAAAATAAAGCAGATGATGCTTCTCAATATCAAACTCCAACGGGATTTAGCAAATACGAAATAAGAAAGAAAACAATAAAAGTAAAAGATTCTTCAGATGTGGTCTTGACGGTTAAAATTACGCGACACGGCCCAATTATGAACGATTTTATGGAGCGTTTAGAAAAGAAAAATCCGATTGCCATGTCGTGGACGTATACCAGAGAACCAATCCTGATTTTAGACGCAGCTTATGGACTTTCGCATGCTAAAAATATTGCCGATTTTAAAAAATCGGTTAGCTTAATTGCAGCACCGGGATTAAATGTAATGTATGGAGATGCTAAAGGAAATGTCGGTTGGTGGGCTAGTGGGAAATTGTATCGATATAATGAAGGTGTAAATACGCATTTAATTTTAGATGGTTCAAGCGGCAAAGATGATATCGCTAAATTTTTAGATTTTGAAGAAAATCCATCTTCTGAAAATCCAAAATGGGGATATGTTTATTCTGCCAATAATCAGCCAGAAGCTATAGATAATGGTTATTTGTATCCAGGATATTATTTGCCAGAAGATCGTGCGAAAAGAATTTCGGGAATTTTGGATGCAAAATCTGATTGGGATAAAAAAGCCGTTAGCAAAATGATTTTTGATAATACTTCGGACGTTGCTGTTGAGGTGACGAAAAACTTAATGGCAAGTTTAGATAACAAACAACTTTCTAAAGCTGAAGAAGAAGTGATAAAGGTTTTAAAATCTTGGAAAGGAACAACCAATTTAGAAGATGTTGCGCCAACCATCTATAACAAATGGATTTATCTGTATCTAAAAAATACGTTTGAGGATGAAATGGGCAAAGATAATTTTAATTTGTTTTTAGGAATTTCTATTGGAAAACAAGTTATTGCAAATCAAATAAAAAATGAAAATTCGGTTTGGTGGGATAATATCAAAACAAAAAATGTAAAAGAAACGAGAACAGCTGTTGTTTCAAAATCATTTCATGATGCTGTTGTGGCTTTACAAAATCAATTAGGAGAAAATGTTTCTGACTGGAATTGGGGAAAAGTGCATACCGTAGAACACGAACATCCGCTCGGAAAAGTAAAAGCACTTCGCGGATTGTTTAATGTCGGTCCCTTCAATTCTCCAGGCTCAAATGAAGTAATCAATAATTTATTTTTCGGTTATAATGATGAAGGAAAATATTACACCAAAGGCGGACCTTCGACTAGAAGAATTGTCGATTTTGCTGATGTAGAAAATAGCTGGAGTATTCTGCCAACGGGACAATCAGGTAATCCATTCAGCAAACATTATGATGATCAAGCCGAAATGTACAACGCAGGAAAGTTTAGAAAAATGAAATTGAACAAAGACGAAATCGTAAAAACATCTACAAAACTGGTTTTCAAACCTAGGGATTGAGTTTTTTTGTTTTAAGTTTCAAGTTTCAGGTTTCAAGTTGTAATCTTTGTCAAAGTTTCAGACTTTGACAAAGATCTATACAAAGAAAAAACTTTGAAGCTTTGTTACTTTGTCCCTTTGAACCTTATTTCAAAAGATATTTCCCTTTCACAATATCATCAGCAAAAATATTCAGATTATTAATAAGCACTTTATTATTGGTCATTATATTTTTAGATTGATAGGCGGTGTCTTTTTCGTAAGCTTTTAATAAAGTTTCCAGTTCCACTTCGTCAAAAACGACAAAACTATTGTAAATCGCATCTCTAAAATTTTTATAATTAATGCTTTGGGTAATTTCCATCGCTTTTTGTTGGTTCCAGCCTTCTTTTGCCGAAGTTTCATTTATTTTAGATAAACAAAAATCAATCACATAGTTTTTGTATTGCGTAGCTTCAACAATTTTGTCGATTATAATTTTGTTTTGCTGTGTTGGCATCAGCGGAAAATTGTTTTGCGATAAAGCTTTAGAAGAAATAAAAAGGCATAAAATAGCCAATAAACTGTAGTTTTTTAGATTTTTCATAGGTTATTCAGTTGTTTTGGGCGAGGCTAAAATAATATTTTAAAAAGGAAATCATCAAAATTGAATGTTATAAGTTGTAACAAAAAAACTCCGATAAAATAAACTTTGCGTCTATTTTATCGGAGCCAATATTTTTTAAAATCTAGTTTTATTTCTTCAATAGCTCGTCTAGAACTTTTTTACCATTTTCGTTTGTCGGATCCAACTCAACAGATTTCTTATAGTTAGCAATTGCCAATTTTTTGTCTCCATCTGCCAAATAAGCTTCGCCCAAACTATCATAAACATTTCCAGATTTAGGGAAAGTTTCTACATTGATTTTAAAAATTTCAATAGCCTCTTTCTTTTTTCCATCTTGCAATAATTGATAGCCAACACGATTCATATCGTTTTCTTTAATGTTGTAAGTTGGATCACTTTTTAATTTGCCGTAAGATTCTAGTCCAGCTTTAGTTCCTTTGGTAGAAAATGTTTCGAATAATTCGAAAGCAAGAGATCTTTTTGGCTGTTCAAAAGGTTTGTTGAAAAGTATATTATTAATAGCATCGGTCATTTCTCCCAAAACAGTTCCTCCAGTATTATTTAATAAAACAACTAGATTTTTATTTTTAAAGTTTCGCGAAATTATAGTGTTAAAACCATTAATTCCGCCACCGTGCCCAACAGTTTTTCCATTTTCATCATCTTCTATAAACCAACCGTAACCATAAGATCCATCCCCAGCTTTGATGTAAGGTTTAAATAATGATTCTATACTTTTCTCAGAAAGCAATTTATTGGTATAAAGTGCCTGATCCCACAAATACAAATCTTCTACGGTAGAGTACAAAGATCCCGCTGCATACGGAATACTCATGTCAAGATAAGCGGCATTGACAATCTTTTTTCCCTGTTTTTCGTAACCAGCAGCTCTGTTTTTTATAATTAAGTCGCTGTGATCGTAACCAGAATTTGCCATTTTTAAAGGCGTAAAAATGGTTTCCTGCAAATTCTGCTCGTACGTTTTACCTGTAATTTTTTCGATAATATATCCTAATAAGAAATAGCCCGAATTGCTGTAATTGAATTTTTCACCAGGAGTAAACTCAAGCGGAAGATTAGAAAACGTCTTTACAAAATCTTCTGGAGTATAAGGATTTTTTGCTTTTTCTTTTAAGAAATTGGGCGCGCTGGTATAATTTGGAATTCCAGAAGAATGAGTTAATAATTGGTGAATTGTAATTTTAGAGCCATTTTCTTTTGGATAATCTGAAAGATAAGTTGTAATAGGAACGTCCAGTTTTATTTTTCCTTCTTCTGCCAATTTTACAATTAAAAGTGCCGTGAATTGTTTGCTGATAGAACCCAATCTGAATTTAGTATCTGGCTGGTTTGGAATATCCCATTCCATGTTGGCAGAACCAAACCCTTTTTTGAAAATTATTTTTCCGTTTTCGGCTACCAAAGCAGAACCGTTAAATTGTCCGTATTCGCTGTATTTGTTTAAAAGCTGTTCAATTTGCTGTGCTTTATCTTGGGCAAAAACGCTGAATGCCGAGAGCTGGAAAGCGACAAAAAGCGCAATAAGTTGGATTGATTTTTTCATAATGGATTGGTCATGGTTTAAGATTAATGAAATGATTCGTTTTTGATTGATGATTGAAACTTCGTAAACAAAAGATATTCCGTTTTTTAAATCGAAATTGCGATTTTTTTAATGAAATAAATTTAGGTCATACAAATCTTAGACGATAGATTCTCGATTTAGTTTCATTTTTTTTGATTTTTTTTAAAATAAAAAAAGTAGAGCACAGGCCATCATACTTTGAAAATAGACCTATGCTCATAACTAACAAATATTATTAAATAATGTTAAGCAGTTAAAACTTTACAGAGATATAGGAATAAAAGGATAAATAATTTTAGCATGTTTTCAGATTAGAATTAATATCTGATTGAAGTTGAGATTATTTTGTTTCGATATCAACTATTTTTCTACCGTTTTCCCCAAGATAATGAACCACAATGGTTTCATAAATTTTATAGCCGTCATCTACATTTGTAAAAATGACTAAACCTTGTTTCGTCTTTGGTAATAAAATAAAAATAGTCTGAACACCTTGGTCTGCGCCACCGTGCGAAAGAGCATAGTTTTCATTTCCAAAATCATAGATTTCAAAACCAAGACCAAAATATTTGTTTTTCTTAGTCTCAACTTGATGTGAAATCATTTCATTAAAAACTTTGTCGCTTAAGTCTTCACTATCCATTACGCTACACAAAAAATTGCCATAATCTCCAATTGTTGTCAAAAGGTCATCTGCGGCATTTGCAGTTTTGTTTTTGGTTGGTTCATAAGCATTTCCAGCTTTATCATAATTAACAGCATATCTCGAAAGGTCAATTTTGTCATTCCAAACTAATTGCGAGTCGTTCATTTTTAGAGGATCAAAAATCAACTCAGATGCTAATTGATCTAAAGTTTTATTAAATTTTTTCTCCAAAGCTCTTCTAAGATATTCAAAACCTTCTCCAGAATATTGATATTGAGTTCCTGGCTTAAACTTAAAATCTAGTTTTTTAGATTCGTTAAAAGACCTCCAATTCGGAAAACCCGTTTGGTGACTCAAAATAATTCTAGTAGTCAATAATTTATGATCTGGGTTGTTTTTAATATCTGGATCGATCCAATACTTATCAAGTGGTTCGTCCAAATTCCATTTTCCTTGCGAAACCAATTTTAAAGCAATTATTGCCGTTATGGGTTTAGTCAAAGAAGCGACATTCCAAATAGTATTATAAGGAGCTGGAAAACCTCTTTTAAGATTGCCAAAAGTTTTGATCTGTTTCAGTTTTCCATCTGAAATAATCCCTATTCCCAAAGTAGGAATGTTATTCTCTTTGAGCCATTTTTCAGTTTCCTGATCATTGTCAAAAAGAGCAGAAATGCTTGCAGTCGAACTAGTCATTTCATGATTGTAACTTAGGGATCGTGCCAATTTCCAATCTTTATTTTTTAAGAGCCAAAGATGGGTGAATTTGGCAAAACTTCCTACTTGTTCTGTATTTCCTGGTGAACTTTCGTAAAAGCGATGCGTTCCCATTTGTATTGCACCGTATAAAATGCCATTTTTATACAAAGGGTAAATTTCAGTGCTCCCGTCAATTAATTCTCTACGATAATTATATCTTCTGGATGGAGAACAAATGCCACTTTTAAAAGTTTTTAGAAAACGAGCTTTATCAGAAATGCTGTCTTTGTCATGGTAGAACTCAAAATCTTCAGTGTATAAATTTTCGAATTGTTTAATGTCGCAGGTATTAAATCCAATATTGAAAAGAAGGCTGTCCTTAGACATAATTGTTTTGTACAATTCGGAGCTTTTTTCTTCTTGAGAAAAACCAGTTTGTATTTGAAAAAGTAGAAATCCAACTAAAATGATTTTTAATTGAAAAGGAATGTGATTGATAATTTGCATTTTGATGATTGATTGATGATTAATGATTTTGCAATAGTAGTTCAATCAAAAGTATCAAAATTGTACAAAAGCGAAATTTTATCTTTTTTGTGAAAGGAAATACGAATCAGGATTAAACATCTTTGGAGTTGTTTTGGTTACATCTTTAAATTTTCTGATAAAATGCGACTGATCAAAGTATTTGTTGTAAAGTGCAATTTCAGTTAGGCTCATTTTTTCTAAATCGGCATTTAACATTTGATCGACCGATTTTCTGAATTTTAAAATCTGAATGTATTTTTTTATCGTAAGCCCAGTCGTAGCTTTAAACTTTATCTGAAGCATTCGTAGCGAAGAACTCAATAGTTTTCCTATTTCAGAAACCGAAATTTCGTCTTCGCGAAGTCTTATAATTTCACAGATTTTTTCAATTGCATTTTGATTCTGATTCGAATCGGCTAATGCTTCAAAATAAGTATTAATAGTATTTAATAAAGTTTTAATTTCTGACTGAATTTCAATTTTAAAAGGCAATTCTGCAGTACTAATTTTGATAATTGAGTCGGTAAAATTGCTTAAATCGTATTGCGGAAAAAGAGAAAGCGTCCAAGCATGAAGCTGAATTATAGTCACTTTTGTTCTCGGCTGAATGTTTACCAAAACTTTATTCGTCATTTGAGAGCAAAAATAGATTCCGCTATTTATTTCATATTTACTTTTGCTTGTATGAACTTCAATAAAATTGCCGTCTATAATAGCAAGATTAAAACAGCCGTTTGGCAACACTAATTTATTTTCGATCAAGCTTTCGCCAATGCTATTATCCAGACGCCAGATTTTGCTCACAAACCGTTCTGATTTTTGGCTTACGTAATGTTCGGAGTATAATTGCATTTGTTTTTTTGATTGTGATCTGATTTTGTTTCAAATTTAAGTCAAAAAAACGGATGAGATTTTGTATTGGGATAATTAAAAAAATGGCCCAATTTAAAACTAGACCATTTTTTGATTCTTTAAATAAATTCCGAAAAATAATCTCGTTTCGTTTTCTCCCATTCCTCCAGAATTATACTGAAATAAACATCTGTTTTACTTTTGTCTTCAGAATCGACATAGTTATTTCTAAAAATTCCCTCTTTTACAGCCCCCAATTTTGCAATAGCTTTTTGCGATCTTATATTTTCTAGATCGGCACTAAATTGTATTCTTCTAAATTGAATCTGCTCAAAACCAAAATGCAGCAATTCAAATTTGCAAGCTTTGTTTAAACCCTTTCCCTGAAACGCTTTTCCGTACCAAGTCCAGCCAATTTCACATTTCTGACTTGCATGGTTTAGATAACCGTAACGGGTACTTCCAGCAACTTTGTCTGTTGCTTTATCAATTATTAAAAACGGATAACAAATTCCGTCTGCTTTTTGTTTTAAGGTACTTTTGATATAGTTTTCGAAGTCTTGATCGTTTCGAACATATATTCCCATATATTTCCAAATTTCGTCATCAAAAATAATTTCTTTGAGTTCTCTATTTCTTTCGCTTTCAAAAGGAATTAAAAGCACGCTCTCATTCTCTGAAATAATGTATGATTGTAAAATTTCGATATTCATAGATTTTTTATTTGACTAATGAATAGCGAAATTAATTGTTTGATTTCTTTTAATAAATTAATTAAAATAACAATTTGTTATATTCTTAAAAAATAAAGAACATTTAAATAATATTTATAATGTGTATTTGCAAATAATTTGTTCATTTATCTAAAGGCTTATCTATTTATTAGTTATTTTTACGATCCAATATATTAGATTTTCCTCGATGCAAACTTCATTAAAAATTGCTGTTGTTGGTTCTGGACTTGTAGGGTCGCTTTTGGCAATTTATCTTAAAAAAGCAGGTCATATAGTTCACGTATACGACCGCAGTCCCGATATTAGAAAAATAAATTTTTCTGGACGTTCTATTAATTTAGCGATGTCCAACCGTGGCTGGAAAGCTTTAGATGCAGTTGGTGTTGGCGATTCTGTTCGAGAAATCGCAATTCCGATGGACAAACGCGCCATTCATTTAGTAGATAAATTGAATTTTCAGAATTACGGACAGGAAGGTGAATCAATATATTCTATTTCTAGAGGAAAACTAAATAGAAGAATGATCGATCTTGCAGAAGAAGCAGGAGCCGAATTTCATTTTGAACAGAAAGTTTGGGACGTTACTTTGAGTGACGCAACGCTTCATATTGGAGAAAGTGAAAGAGGCGAGTGGGAGGAAAGAAAGTTTGATATGGTTTTTGGTGCCGACGGTGCTTTTTCTAGAATTCGCCACAGAATGCAGCGTCAGAGCATGTTTAATTATTCTCAGGAATTTTTAAATATGGGTTATAAAGAATTAAATATTCCTGCAAACGCTGATGGAACACACAAATTAGATAAAAACTCATTTCATATTTGGCCAAGAGGTGAATACATGTTAATTGCACTTCCTAATCTTGACGGAAGTTTTACTTGTACTTTATTTATGCCTTTTGAAGGCGAAAACTCCTTTGAATCCTTAACAGACCGCAAAATGGTCGAAGACTTTTTTGAGAAAAACTTCCCAGATTCTATTGAAGTAATTCCAGAATTGGCCAATGATTTCTTTAAAAATCCAACCAGTACTTTGGTAACCATGAAATGTTTTCCTTGGACTTACGAAAATAAAATTGCTTTGATTGGAGATGCTTGTCACGCCATAGTTCCGTTTTACGGACAAGGTATGAATGCGGGTTTTGAAGATATTACCGTTTTGAGCGAAATGATTGAAAAGTACCAAGACGATTGGAAAAAGATTTTTACAGAATATCAGATTTCCAGAAAACCAAATGCAGATGCAATTGCAGAGCTTTCTTATCGAAATTTTCTAGAAATGAGTACCAAAACAGCAGATGAAAAGTTCTTGCTGCAGAAAAAAATAGAAAAAGTCTTTTCAGACAAACATCCAGACAAATGGATTCCGCTTTACAGCCGAGTTACTTTTAGTGATCGCCCGTATGCAGAAGCTTTAGCAATCGGCGATTATCAAAACGGAATTATGGAAGAAATCCTTCGAATGGAAAATATAGAAAACATCTGGGACGGCCCAGAAGTCGAAAATAAAATTCTGACTTTGTTAGAACAGGCATAATTTCAATATCAATTACAATGTCAATATCAATTTGCAATTTTTAATATTGCAATTGATATTGATTTTTGACATTGTAATTGTATTTTTTACTTTTTAAAGAATTTATTCAGTACACCAAAAACACCTCTTATAAAGGTAGCGCTTGTTACTACTTTCAAGACAGATTTAGTAACAACTTCTGTAGTGCTTGGTTCTGATTTTGATGTTTTTGCAGGAGCTTGTTCTTCTTGTTTTGCGGCAGCTTCAGAAGCTTCTGCCAATTTTTTATTCAAAATTTCGAAAGCACTTTCTCGATCAATTTCTTCTGCGTATTTTTTGACTAGTTTCGATTTGCCGTTTATTTCGTCAATTTCGTCAGCAGACAAAACATCCATTCTGCTCATTGGCGCACGCATCATCGTAGCAACAAGAGGAGTAGGAATACCCTTTTCGTTAAGTGCGGTAACCAAAGCTTCGCCAATTCCTAGACCCGTTAATAATTCGTCAGTTTTATAATAAGGAGACGTAGGATAGTTATCCGCTGTTTTTTTAATAGCCTGACGATCATTTGCCGTAAATGCTCTTAGCGCATGCTGAATTTTTAATCCTAGTTGAGCCAAAACTCCGCTCGGCACATCCATTGGGTTTTGCGTAACAAAATAGATTCCGACACCTTTAGAACGAATTAATTTTACTATCGTTTCTATTTGTTCTAGAAGTGCTTTGCTGGCTTCATTAAAAATTAAATGTGCTTCGTCAATAAAAATTACCAATTCAGGCTGGCCCGCATCTCCCTTTTCTGGCATTTTTTGGTAAATCTCAGCCAAAAGGCTTAACATGAAAGTCGAGAACAATTTAGGTTTATCCTGTATATCTGTCAAGCGGATGATATTAACGTAGCCCTTTCCATTTTCATCAATTCGCATTAGATCATCCGTTTCAAAAGAAAGTTCGCCAAAAAACAAATCACCGCCTTGTTGTTCCAATTCTATAATTTTTCTAAGAATAGTTCCAGTTGTAGCAGTCGAAATTTTTCCATAGTTAGCAGCGATTTCGTCTTTACCTTCCTCAGTACTATAATTGATTACTTTTTTAATGTCTTTCAAATCCAATAAAGGCATTTGATTATCGTCGCAATATTTAAAGATAACCGCAACAACTCCGGCCTGAGTATCATTTAAATCTAGAATACGAGAAAACAAAACAGGCCCAAACTCAGAAACAGTAGCACGCAGACGAACTCCATTCTGTTTTGAAAGAGACATCAATTCAACAGGGAACGACGTTACATTATAAGGTATATTTATTTTAGTATGGCGTTCTGTAATAAATCCCTCTTCTTTACCTTCTTTAGCAATACCACTAAAATCACCTTTAATATCCATCATTAAAACAGGAATTCCAGCGTTAGAAAGCTGTTCCGAAAAAACCTGAATTGTTTTGGTTTTTCCTGTTCCAGTTGCACCAGCAATCAATCCGTGACGGTTTAAAGTTTTTAGAGGAATTTTGACATGAGCCTCTGCAACTGGTTCACCATCAAGCATTGCGCCTCCAAGTATAATGCTATCTCCCTTAGAAGAATACCCTGTATTTATGTCTGCAATAAAATTCTCTTTTTTATTCATGTTTTTATTTGTAATTTAGATTGTTATATGAGTATTGCTTTGTTTTTGGGTGCTTTTTATGTGGTTTTTTTTAGTAAGAAAAAGCCTTTTTTGATTGAAAATTTAATAAAAAAAAAATTCGCAGCTTTTTAAGAAGATATCAAAGGAATCTTTGAATATTTACTAAAACGTTGTAATTTTTCTAATTATTGACCTTTTTTTTGTTTTATCTAAAAAATGATGCCAGCAAATTAATGAGATATTTTTTAAATTGAAGTTAAATTTCGGTCAATTAAATTAAAAAAAGTTTTTTTATTTAAACTAAACATATAAATTTGCTCCTCTACAAGTTAAATATAACTAAAAAATAAAAATTATTTAAAACTATTAAAATTAAAAAAAATGGCAAACGTTAAAGTTAAAAAAGAGAGCACTTCAAATGGGGGAG
Source organism: Flavobacterium ustbae (assembly GCF_003946915.1). Classification (GTDB taxonomy): domain Bacteria; phylum Bacteroidota; class Bacteroidia; order Flavobacteriales; family Flavobacteriaceae; genus Flavobacterium; species Flavobacterium ustbae. The sequence goes on along the minus strand of NZ_RPOC01000001.1, from coordinate 10,938 downwards.
GAATGGTTACTGGAATCATTATTGTTGCGTGTATCTTAGTTGGGTTTTTAATCTGGAAATTCGTGATGGGTTCTCCTGCTAACTTTGAAGGAGGAAATCCAGAAACAGGTCACCCAATCAATACTTTAGGAATGGTATATAAAGGAGGATTCATTGTACCAGCATTATTAGGTATGTTTTTAATGGTTGTTGTTTTTTCTATTGAAAGATTTATTGTTATCGGTAAAGCTGCTGGAAAAGCTAACTTAGATACATTTATGAAAAATGTACAAGGAAGTATTAAAGAAGGAAACATTGAGGCTGCTATCGCTGCATGTGACAAACAACAAGGTTCAGTTGCAAACGCAATTAAATCTGCTTTGATTAAATATCAAGATGTTAAAAAAGAAGGTTTCAACAGTGAAGAAGCTTCAGAAGTAATCCACAAAGAAATCGAAGAGGCAACTTCATTAGAAATGCCAATGTTAGAGAAAAACATGACCATCATCTCTACTTTAGTATCTTTAGGTACATTAGGAGGATTATTAGGAACTGTATCTGGTATGATTAAAGCGTTTGGTGCGTTAGCTTCTGCTGGTACTCCTGACCAAGCTGCTCTTGCAACAGGTATTTCTGAGGCACTTATCAACACTGCAACAGGTATCTCTACTTCTGTATTAGCGATTATTGCTTACAACTTCTTTACTGCTAAAATTGACGATTTAACTTACTCTATCGATGAGGCTGGTACTACAATCGTGAATACTTACAGAAAATTCAGAGGAAGTTTAAGACAATAATTAATTTTGATATTTAATTTTTATATCAAAAAAATAAAATAAAAAGATAATGGCTAAAATAAAAATGAAAAAAAAGTCGACATCGACAGATATGACTGCGATGTGTGATGTAGCGTTCCTTTTGCTAACGTTCTTTATTTTGACCGCTACTGCTAAAGTGCCTGAGGCATTGCCTGTAGATATGCCTGCTTCTGTTGCGATAAGTAAACTGCCAGATACTGATTTGGCTATTATTACAGTAGGAAAAGGGAAAGTATTTTTTGACATCAAAGGAAGAGAGATTCGTAAAAAAACTCTTGAAGGAATGGGTGCAAAATATGGTATTGAATTTTCAGAAGAAGATAAAACCAAATTTGCATTGATGGATGACTTTGGTGTGCCAATTACAGGTCTTAAGCAGATCATTGATATGAAAGCGGCTGACAGAACCAAAGCGAACCAACCTGGAATACCTTTGGATTCGTTAGATAATCAATTAAAAGATTGGCTTCTAGTTTCTAGAAGAGCGACAATTGACCTTGATGATAAAGAATTGCAGATTGCAATAAAAGGAGATGCTAAAGAGCAGTATACAAAAATCAAAAAGATTATGGATATCTTGCAGGATCAGAAAATCAATTCCTTTAACTTAGTTACAGGTACGAGAGGGAAAGACTTTTAATTAAAAAAAATACACTAAAATGGCTGAATTAAATACCGGCGACGGCGGTGGTGGTAAAGGTGGTAAAGTAAGAAGCAAAAAACAAAGCTCGAAAGTCGATTTAACGGCGATGGTAGATTTGGCATTCTTATTGATCACATTCTTTATGTTAACTACTTCGTTGTCAAAACCTCAATCGATGGATTTGTCATTGCCAGATAAAGATCCAAAAAATGAAGATGTAAAGGATACGAAAGTAGACGAGAATCGTACTATGACAGTAATGTTAGGTGAGAACAATAAAATGGTTTACTATATGGGTTTATTAGCTTCACCAAAAGTGGGGCCAAAAGATATAGCATATGGTAAAGATGGTATCCGTAGAGAATTGTTAAAACAAAAGAAAAATGTTTTAGCTTATTCTGCAGCTTTAGGAAAACCTAAAAACGGAATCATTGTGATCATTAAACCAACGAAAAAATCAAATTACCGTAATTTGGTTGACATCTTGGACGAAATGGCTATCACTGGAGTTGAAACGTATGCAATTGTTCCTGAGTTTACACCAGAAGAAACAAAAGTGATAGATAAAAAATAAGAGCAATCTTAAATTTTATCGACTTAAAAATCAAGAAGTATGAAATTAGATATTATAAAAAATCAGTGGCTTGATATCGTATTCGAAGGGCGTAATAAGATATATGGAGCATACGAGCTGAGAAAATCAAACGGAAAAACAACTGTGAAAGCACTTGTTATTGGTTCTCTTATCTTTAGTGCTGCAATAGCTGCTCCTCTTATTGCAAGTTTCTTGCCGGATTCTGTTGAAGAAGAAGAGGTTAAAGAGGTTAAGATGGCTACGGTAAAATTACCTCCGAAAAAAGAGGAAATTAAGCCTAACATGCCGCCACCGCCACCGCCACCACCAAAAGTGGATCAGGTTAAATTCGTTAAACCTGTGGTTGCAAAAGCGGAAGAAGTAACTGAGGATCCACCAAAAATTGTCGAATTAAAAGACAAAAAAGTTGGTTCTGAGACTATCAAAGGAGATCCAGATGCAGTTTTAACTGTAGATGAGCCAGTTGGTAAAGGACCAGTTCAAGAGGTTATTCAAGAAGATAACACTGTATATAACACAGCTGGTATCGAAGTAAAACCAGATTTCCCAGGAGGTATTGAGAAATTCTACAAATTCGTAGGAAACAACTACAAAACTCCAGAAGAAGAAGGTTTAAAAGGTAAAGTTTACGTTACGTTTGTAGTTGAAAAAGACGGGTCATTAACAGATATCAAAGTTTTAAGAGATATCGGTTATGGTACAGGAGCAGAAGCAATTCGTGTTCTTAAGAAATGTCCAAAATGGACTCCCGGCGAGCAAAATGGTAAAAAAGTTAGGGTATTATACTCTCTTCCTATTACTATTCAATCTGCAGAATAATGTTAAAAGATATGCTTAATAATATTCAGAAGAAATCGCTCAAAGAGCGATTTCTTCTTGTTTTAGGAATACTGTTTTTTTTAATATATCTTGTACTCGGTTTAATGATTATGTTTTGGGAAAAACTTCCGCTTAACATGGAACCAAAATACAGATATGCTTTTGGTGGATTACTGATTGTATACTCTGCGATAAGATTTTTAAGATTAATTAATGCAAAAGATCAATAATTATGTTGAAATATAGTAAGGCTTTAGGTTTGGTTGTTTTTGTCTTTTTGTTTGTGATGTGCAACCAAAAAAGCAAAAGTGAAACTGAAAAAGAAACCATTTTGAAAGGATCACTTGATGTTGCGGTTGATGAGACAGTAAAGCAAATTGTAGACGATCAGGTTGCTGTTTTTGAAGGCACTTACTATGATGCAAAAATTATAGTAAAACCAAAATCTGAAGCTGAAGTGATTAATGATCTACTAAATCAAAAAGCTAAAGTAGCAATTACAACTCGAGATTTGACTAAAGAAGAAAGATCTCGTTTTGATAAAAGTAAGATTAATCCAAGAGTTACACCTTTTGCGCATGATGCTATTGCTTTTATTTCAAATAAAAGCAATAATGACACATTAATTGCGTTGAAAAGTGTAATCAATTTTATGCAGGGTAAGCCAGATGCTAAAATTAAAGGGCTTGTTTTTGACAATCCTAATTCAAGTACTGTGCGTTACATGAAAGAATTAGCAAAGGTTAACGAAATTCCTAAAGTTGGCGTTTTTTCTTTTAAAACGAATAATGAAGTAATAAAATTTGTTTCTGAAAATGATGGAATGATTGGTATTATTGGTGTCAATTGGCTCTATCAGCCAACTCCTGAGATGACAGAAACTATCAAGAATATAAATGTTTTAAGTGTGCAGGGCTTAAACGGTGGTGGCTATTATAGTCCAACACAAAATGACCTCGGAGAAGGAAAATATCCTTTGGCACGCGATTTGTTTATTATTAATTGTCAGGGTTATTCTGGATTAGGAATGGGCTTTGCTTCATTCATAGCAGGCGATATTGGACAACGTATCGTTTTAAAATCTGGATTACTGCCATTCAAAACTCCAGGTCGTAAACTGAAAATTAGAAGTGAAATTTTAAAAGATAAAGAATAAATTAATTACAATAAAGATGAATAAATTTAAAATTTTTAGTCTTGCCTTAGTTGTCTCGGCTACCGCGGCAAAAGCGCAAGATATCAACCAAGCAAAAAAAGCAATTGATGCAGAGCAATTTGATAAAGCTAAAACATTGCTTAAATCAATTATAAAATCTAAACCATCTGACGGTGAAGCTAATTTTATTTTAGGTAATGTTTATCTAAATCAATCTGTTGTGGATTCTGCTAAAATCTATTATAATAATGGATTACAAGCTTCAGATAAGAAAAACTTAAACTATATTGGTTTAGGTCAGTTAGATTTGGATGCTAAAAATACCGCTGCGGCTCAGGCTAATTTTACATTAGCAACCAAAGATATGAAGCGTAAAGATGTAAATGAATTTATTTACATTGGTAGAGCTTATATGAATTCTGAAAATCCAGATTATAAAGTTGCAATCGCTTCATTGCAAAAAGCATTGGCTATTGAGCCACAAAATGCTCAGGCACTTTTGGCAATTGGTGATGCTTATTTTGGTGCAAGTAATCAGAATGAGGCTTATAAAGCTTACCGTGATGCTTTTACTGCTGACAATACTTTATTAAGAGCAAAAGTACAATCTGGAGTATTATTGAAAAATGCGAAATCTTATGATGAAGCAATTAAATCATTCAATGAAGTTATTGCTTTAGATGCAAACTACGGACCGGTTTACAGAGAGCTTGCTGAAACATATTATAAATGGGCAAGAAACAAACCTTCTACATCTAAAGTTAATTTGCAAAATGCAATTACAAACTATGAAAAGTATTTAAGTTTGACAGATTACTCTCTTGACTCTAAAATGCGTCATGCAGATTTCTTGATCTTAGTAAAAGATTACAAGCAATTAGAAACTGTTGCAAACAAAATGATTGCTGAGGATAAAGTAAATCCTAGAATTTACAGATACTTAGGATATGCTGCTTACGAAAACGGAAATGTTGATGTAGCAATTAAATCTATTGAAGATTATATTAAATCTCCTGGAAATAAAGTTATCGGTAGAGATTACTATTATTTAGGATTATCTAAAATTAAAAAAGGAACTGGAGCTGATGGTACAGTAGATCAAGCGGCTTTTGATGCAGGTTTGGCTGATATCAAAAAAGCAGTAGAATTAGAGCCTTTAGTAGTTGAAGAATTTGCAGACTTTGGAAAAGAGTTGTTTGGTAAAAAACAATATATCCAAGCGGCGTCTATCTTTGAACTTGGTGCAAGCAATAAAGAGTCTAAAAATTACTTAGATGATGCTGTTTATTATGGAATTTCTGTTTATTACGGTAATGCAGGTAAACCTATTGAAAACCGTGATAAAGCAGCTTTAGAAAATGCGATAGCTACTTTTGATAAAGTTTTAGAAGCTTCTCCATCTTACGATGAAGCTTACTTATATAAAGGAAGACTTAGTAGTGCATTGGATAAAGATGATATGATCATCAAAAACTATGAGGAGTATGTGGCTAAAACTACTGCAAAAGGTCCAGAAGAAGTAGCAAAACCAGCAACTGCAAAGAAAATTGTTGAAGCTTACAATGCAATTGGTGCAGCATATGCTAATACTGATAAAGTAAAAGCGGTTGAATATTTCAATAAAACCTTAGTTTTAGATCCAGCAAATTCATACGCTACACAATCTATTAAATCTTTAAAATAATTTAGATTTTTTAAAATAATTAAAAAACCGATAGTTCAAAAAACTATCGGTTTTTTTGTTCCGTATATTATTGACTATCTTTGCACTCTTAAAATATTAAAATGTTACCAAAAGAAATACAATTAGAAGTAAATAAAGGAGCTATGCTTCCTTTGATGGAAGAATTCTATACCATTCAAGGGGAAGGTTCGCATACAGGAAGAGCTGCTTATTTTATTAGAATTGGTGGGTGTGATGTAGGATGTCATTGGTGTGATGTGAAAGAAAGCTGGAATGCAGAACTTCATCCGCCGACAAGTGTGGATTTAATTGTTGAAAATGCCGCTAAATATGCTGATACAGTTGTTGTAACAGGTGGAGAACCTTTATCTTGGGATATGACACTTTTGACAAACCGATTAAAAGAAAAGAATTTAAAAGTTCATATCGAAACTTCTGGAGCTTTTCCATTATCAGGAACTTGGGACTGGATCTGCCTTTCGCCAAAAAAGAACAAACTACCAACACAAACCGTATATGATAATGCGCATGAATTAAAAGTGATTATTTATAATAAACACGATTTTATTTTTGCAGAAGAACAGGCGGAATTAGTAAACGATAATGCAATTTTATTTCTTCAGCCAGAATGGAGTAAAAAAGAAGAAATGACACCGCTTATTGTAGATTATGTTATGAATAATCCGAAATGGAGAGTATCATTACAGACGCATAAATATCTGAATATTCCATAAAACAAAAAAATCTCTTCATTTGAAGAGATTTTTTTTGTTTTACACGAGTATACAATTTGTATAAAAAGTAAACAATCAATTATTTCCAGTTTTTATATTTTTTCAAGTTGGTAATATGAGCCAAATGATGATTTCCGTGCCACGCATACATACCTATGATTTTTTTGAGTTTGTTTTCAGAATTATCTGAAGGATGTACAAAGGTCTTTTCCAAATCAGATTCAGATAAATTTCTCATAATATAGCCTAATCTAAAATGAAGTCCTTTCAGTAATTCAAGCGTTGGTTCAATTGGCATTGTTATATTATCGTTTAATTCAGACCAAAGAACTTCGTCATAAGCTTTAATAACAGGATTATTTTCTGTTAACGCCCATTTAATTCGCATGTAGCAATTCATATGACTTTCAGCACAATGATGAATAACTTGTCGTACAGTCCATCCATCAGGACGATACGGCGTGTCTAATTGTTCGTTAGTTAAATCAATTGTTTCTTTGGTTAATTTTTCTGGGAGCGTTTCAATTTCCTTAATTTTTTCAGAAAGATATTCCATTGAATAATGTTCAGGATCAATAAATTTTCCAATAGGATATTTTAATTTCTCTAAGTCTAGTTCTTTCATGGTTTTGGCAGTTTGTTTTTAAATAGAAAGTCTGGCTAAATAATCATAATGTTCACCTTCAAGAATAAGTTCACAATTTAAACCATTAGCAATTGCGGCATTTTGAAGCGTATTATAATCTAAATATAACCAATCAAAAGATTCTTCTTTTTCTCCTTTATAGCTAATATTGAAAACGAGCTCGCCATAATAATCATTCTCAGACGGAATCCATTTTCCTCCGTCTTCGTCTTCATCAAACATATAAATGATGTCAGAACTGTCAATTAAAATTTGTCCGCCTGGATTTAAAAGCGATTTTAATTTAGTTAAATAGGAATTGCAGTTTTGTAATTTTCCAAAAATGCCCGTTCCATTCATAAGAATTAAGATTGTGTCGAATTTTTCTCCTTCAAAATCCAAAATATTTTGAACTTTAGTGTTTTTAATTCCGCGAAGACGGCAAGTTTCAATTGCTTTTTCTGAAATGTCGATAGCAGTTACTTCTAAGTTACGCTCATTTTGCAGAGACAAAGCGTGACTTCCAGCTCCACAACCGACATCCAAAATCTTTCCTTTTGCCAATTGCAAAGCTTTTTGCTCAATTTTAGGCATTTCATTATAGGTGCGAAAAAGATATTCTACGCTCATTTCATCTTCTTCAGAAATAGAAGTTTCAGTAATAATATCTTCAGGCGAATTTTTGGTGTAAAAATCAAATATTGCTTTTCCAAAAAGATCTTTCATTGTTTTAGTTCAAAGTTTAAGGTTTCAAGTTTAAAGTTGCTTAATTTTGCAGATCAACTTTAAATTTTAAACTTGAAACAGATTTTAAATAACTTAAGTAAGTTAGCCAAAGATAAGCATAACGAAAATAAAAAGTATTTCGATAAGCTTAAAAAGAAACAGCCAAAGAATTTAGATTACATCATGCAGGATTTGCACGATGCCGAATTTAAAAGAACAGACTGTTTGAAATGCGCTAATTGCTGTAAAACAACAGGGCCACTGTTTACTTTGGCAGATATAGAACGAATTTCAAAACATTTTAGACAAAAGCCACAGCAATTCATTGATCAATATTTGCGAATTGACGAGGACAAAGATTATGTTTTGAAAAGTGTTCCCTGTACGTTTTTGGATAATGAAAATTACTGTATGATTTATGATGTTCGTCCAAAAGCCTGTCGTGAATTTCCACACACCGATCGAAATAAATTCTATCAGATTTCAAACTTAACGTTGAAAAACGTCGAAATTTGTCCCGCAGCGTTTAATATAGTAGAAGAAATGAAAAAGAAACTGCCATTATAAATGAAAACTGGTAATTGTTTCTAAGAATATCTTAATTTCCTTTTTTAAGATGTATTTTTGAGAAAGGAATAGTAAAACAACTCAAAGAAAATTGATAATTTGAATTTAGAATATTTCATAGCCAAAAGACTTATTACTGCAAAAGATTATAAAAGCAGTATTTCTGCACCTATCATAAAAATTGCCATTACCGCAATTGCAATCGGAATAATTATGATGATTGTTTCTGTGGCAACAGGCGTTGGCTTGCAGAAAAAAATTCGGGATAAAGTTTCAGCATTCAATGGACAGATAATAATTTCAAATTATGACAATAACAATTCAGAAGTTACTACAGTTCCAATTTCGAAGAAACAAGATTTCTATCCTAATTTTAAATCAGTTCCAGAAGTAAGCCATGTTCAAGCCGTAGCTAGTAAAGCGGGGATTATTAGAACCGAAAATGCGTTTGAAGGAATTATATTTAAGGGTGTAGGGGCTGATTATGACTGGAATAATATTAAAGAATATATTATACAAGGTAAACTGCCACATTTTACAAAAGCATTGAATGAAGATGTTATAATCTCAAAATTCCTTGCAGACCGCTTAAATTTGAAAGTTGGAGATCAATTCAATACTTTTTTTATAAAAGAAGAACAAGGAAAACTTCCAAATATTCGTCGATTTAAGATAGCAGCTATATTCAATTCAGGATTTCGAGATTTTGATGCTACATATATTATTGGTGATATTCGACACATCCAAAGAATTAATAAATGGAGAGAAGATCAAGTTGGAGCATTTGAGATTTTTGTAAAAGATTTTAGCACCATTAAACAAGTAGGAAATAAAGTTTACGAAAAAACATCCTCTAATTTAGACACAGAAACCATCGTAGAAAAATACAGTTATATTTTTGATTGGCTCCAGCTGTTCGATTTTAATATAGTAATCATTTTAGCAGTAATGATTCTAGTTGCCACAATTAATATGGTTGTAGCGCTCTTGGTTCTTATTTTAGAAAGAACACAAATGATTGGAATTTTAAAATCTATGGGAGCAAATAACTGGTCAGTTCGCAAAATATTTTTGTATAATGCCTTTTACTTAATTCTGCGCGGATTATTTTGGGGAAATTTGGTAGGAATTTCAATTTTACTAATTCAACAGCAATTTGGAGTCATACAACTCAATCCGGAAAACTATTATGTTAATCAAGCGCCTGTTTATCTTAATTGGATTTATATACTCTTATTAAATCTTCTTACGATTGGTGTTTGTTTTTTGGTTTTATTGATTCCCTCATATTTAATAACCAAAATATCTCCAGTAAAAGCAATTCGTTTCGATTAACTAAAAACAAATTCATATTCAAACCCGACAGGTTTCCAAGACCTGTCGGGTTTCTCTTTTATATTAGGTATAGCATTGTCCAGTCAATTTTCCGTAGAGGCGCACCGCAGTGCGTCTAACGCCACGGATAAAGGAACGGTCCTGCAAGCTGAGCGCTTTCAGGTTTGGAATTTGGAATTTAAAGATTTGATAATAATAAGGAGCTTAATCCCGCTATCCGCTTCAATCTTTTGTCTGGTTAAAGAAACCAGACAAAAGGATTTCTGCTACTATCGGGGCTAGGGCAGCTGTTTTCAGAAGAAGCAAATACTGCAAAAAGAACAAAAAGGCTTGAAAAAAGTCAAAGCCCAATAAAAACGACATGCCAAAAGAGCCGAAAATTATCAAAAAAGAAACAAAACGCAGAAAAACCCGACAGCTCAGCAGAAAAAGTTGAATTGTAAAGATGGGGTTACCAGTGGGTTAGGAAAAAGAAATAAAAAAGATGGAAAAAATGTAAAATAAAAGCTTGCAGATGTAAATAAAGGTGGTACTTTTGCACCCGCAACAGCGAAAAGCGCTCTTAGAAATGCCGGCAGGAATGGGAATCAGAGGAAGAGAGATTTTTCGGAAAAAAGATTCGAAAAGGCTTGCAGGATTCGGAAATGCTTTTTACATTTGCACCCCGCAAAACAGGGAAAGTCCTTTGAAAGATTGGTGATTGGGAAGTTAGAATTGAAACGAAAAATTTTAAAAAAAACTTCGAAAAACATTTGCCAGTTAGAAATAAGTTTTCTAGTTTTGCACCCGCTTTGAGATACAGGCGAAACAAAAGAAAGACACGTTCGTAGACATATTGAATTGACAGCCGTTCTGAAAGAGATTTCAGAACAAAAGAAATAAGAGCAGTAGAGTCGGAAGATTCGAAACGGCCAAAAGAGAAGGCATCGAATATATAATATTACAATATACGATGAAGAGTTTGATCCTGGCTCAGGATGAACGCTAGCGGCAGGCTTAACACATGCAAGTCGAGGGGTAGAGGCTTTCGGGCCTTGAGACCGGCGCACGGGTGCGTAACGCGTATGCAATCTGCCTTTCACAGAGGGATAGCCCAGAGAAATTTGGATTAATACCTCATAGCATTATAGAGTGGCATCACTATATAATTAAAGTCACAACGGTGAAAGATGAGCATGCGTCCCATTAGCTAGTTGGCAGGGTAACGGCCTACCAAGGCTACGATGGGTAGGGGTCCTGAGAGGGAGATCCCCC
>NZ_RPOC01000019.1 GCF_003946915.1 Flavobacterium ustbae | reverse complement strand
CAATAACGAAAGAATTAAATCAAATCTAAACAAAATGAGCCCGATAAAATATCGAGCTCATTATTATCAAACTTAATTATAAATTTGTCTAAACTTTTGGGTGCAGTCTAAAAAGAGGCGTTTTTATTAGAACTATGATAAAATTATTATTTCGCAGCTTCAACTTTCGCTAGAACTTCTTCCTCATTTCCTTCAAAAACTTCGGTTGTTGTTTTGCCATTTTCTGTTTTAGTAACCGTTCCAGTAGTTTTTCCGTTAATATTTTTAACCTCAACTTTTACTGATGATTTATTTTGGTATTTTGAAGTGTCAAAACAATCTGTTTTTTGATATTTTCCAGTTGCATCAAAATGAGCTAGACATTTAGCGGTTTCTTCTTCAGAACAACCTTTTTCTTTGCACATTTTAATACATTCTTCTTTTGTCATTCCAGACATGTTTCCGCATTTAGAAAAACCATCTGCATGCATTTCTGTTTTTGCACAGCAAGATGCTTTTGCAGCAATATCAGAAGGAGCGTGACCTTCACCCAAAATTGGCGCAATTACCAATCCGATTAAACAAGTTAATTTGATTAAAATATTCATTGAAGGCCCAGAAGTATCTTTAAACGGATCTCCAACTGTATCTCCAGTTACGGCAGCTTTATGCGCATCTGAACCTTTGTATGTCATTTCTCCGTTGATCATAACTCCAGCTTCAAAAGATTTTTTTGCATTATCCCAGGCACCCCCAGCATTGTTTTGAAAAACTGCCCAAAGCACACCAGAAACGGTAACTCCAGCCATATAGCCTCCTAACATTTCAGCAATTAACTGATTATTATGCGTGTAAACCAATTTTCCTAAAAGGACAATTAAAATCGGAAAACCAATTGTTAAAACTCCTGGAAGCATCATTTCGCGTAAAGCGGCTTTTGTAGAAATCTCCACACATTTTCCGTATTCTGGTTTTCCTGTACCTTCCATAATTCCAGCAATTTCCTTAAACTGGCGGCGAACTTCGTAAACCATATCCATCGCAGCCTTTCCTACCGAATTCATCGCTAAAGCAGAGAAAACAACAGGAATCATTCCGCCGACAAATAACATTGCTAAAACAGGTGCTTTAAAAATATTAATTCCGTCAATTCCTGTAAAGGTTACATATGCCGCAAATAATGCCAATGAAGTTAAGGCTGCAGAAGCGATCGCAAAACCTTTTCCTGTCGCTGCGGTTGTATTTCCCACTGAATCTAAAATATCCGTTCTGGTACGAACTTCTTTTGGTAATTCGCTCATTTCGGCAATTCCTCCAGCGTTGTCAGAGATTGGTCCAAAAGCATCGATTGCCAACTGCATTGCCGTTGTTGCCATCATTGCTGAAGCTGCTAATGCTACTCCATAAAATCCTGCTAAAGCGTAAGAAATCCAAATTGCTACAGCAAACAATAAAACTGTTGGAAACGTAGAAATCATTCCTGTTGCCAAACCAGCTATTACATTGGTTCCTGCTCCAGTAGATGATTTTTGCACAATGGCCAATACCGGTTTTGTGCCTAATCCTGTATAATATTCTGTTACTGATGAAATAGCTCCACCCACAACTAATCCAACTAAGGTTGCATAGAAAACACGCATTGACGAAATGGCTTTTGATCCTTCACCAAAAAAGCTCATCTGCATCGTTTCTGGCAACATATATTGTACTAAGAAGAAACAAGCCACAGCTGTTAAAACAATAGAAACCCAGTTTCCTATATTTAATGCTTTTTGAACTTGCGCTTCTTTTGCATTATCATCTGTAATTTTTACTAATAATGTTCCGATAATCGAGAATAGAATTCCGAAACCGGCAATCGCCATCGGAAGCAAAATTGGTCCGATTCCGCCAAAAGAATCATTGATACTTCCGCCCATGTCTTTTATCACATAATTTCCAAGAACCATAGCCGCTAAAACAGTTGCAACGTACGATCCGAATAAATCGGCTCCCATACCCGCAACATCTCCCACATTATCTCCTACGTTATCTGCAATTGTAGCAGGATTACGCGGATCATCTTCTGGAATTCCCGCCTCTACTTTACCAACTAAATCGGCACCAACGTCGGCAGCTTTTGTGTAAATTCCACCTCCAACACGAGCAAATAAAGCAATTGATTCTGCTCCAAGAGAAAATCCGGCTAAAGTTTCTAAAACAACTGTCATAGTATCAGTATCTTTCCAAACTCCATCAGAAAAAAGATGAAAGAAAATAATAAAGAAAGCTGTTAAACCTAAAACAGCTAATCCTGCGACGCCTAACCCCATTACGGTTCCGCCGCCAAAAGAAACTTTCAATGCCTGAGGAAGGCTTGTACGCGCGGCTTGAGTAGTTCTAACGTTTGTTTTGGTTGCTATTTTCATTCCGATATTTCCAGCATAAGCCGAAAATAAGGCCCCAAAAATAAAGGCAATTACGATTAATAAATGTGTTTTTACTCCTGGAATAAATGTAATTCCTGCCAATGCTAAACTGGCGATAATTACAAAAATGGTTAATAACTTATATTCGGCTTTTAGAAAGGCTAAGGCTCCTTCGTATATGTAATCTGAAATCTCTTTCATCTTACCGTCTCCGGCATCTTGTTTTAAAACCCAACTCCTTTTTATTCCCATGAAAAGTAATCCCAAAACTGCCATTACAATTGGCAGGTAAATCATAAATGCATTCATAATATATTAATGGTTTTGGTTAATAGTCAACAATCTAACTAAAACGAATTTAAACAAAAAAGCAATACTCCTGACGGCAGTATTGCTTTTTTTATATTAGAATAAGGTAAAAATTATTTAATGCTAAATAATCCTTCTGGTTTATTTTCAATGTCATCAAAACGTTTTGTACACTCAGCGATAATATCGTAAGCTTCTTTTACGTCTCCCCATCCTTCTACATCTACTTTTTTGTGTTCAAGATCTTTATACACTTGAAAAAAGTGCTCGATTTCTTTTACTAAATGTGGATTAATATCAGAAAGATCGTTTAATGAATTCCAGATTGGATCTGAAACTGGTACGCAGATAATTTTCTCATCTGGTCCTTTATCGTCTGCCATGTGGAAAACTCCGATTGGCTTAACTTCCATAACACATCCAGGGAAAGTTGGTTCGTTTACTAAAACTAATACGTCAAGAGGATCACCGTCTAAAGCTAAAGTTTCTGGAATAAATCCGTAATCTGCTGGGTACATCATTGAAGAGAATAACATTCTGTCGAAACGCATTCTTTTAATTTCAAAATCGTATTCGTATTTATTTCTGCTTCCTCTTGGTATTTCGATTAATACATCGAAAGTCGTTAATTTGTCTGCGGTCATTTTCGTTTTTTATTGTTTCTATAATTTCGGTTGCAAAAATAACCAAAGAATCTAGTTCTACAATAAAAAACAAGGTTAAATTATCTTCATTATCATTTAAAAAACAAGCCTTTAATAGGTTATATTTCGATTCCTTTTCTTTAAATAATAATGCCAAAGCAAATAGGTTGCATAAGAACGATAGGGACTCCACTGTTCTGCATGCATTTCCATTTCCAGTTTGTCGTGAATATTCCATAATTCTTTGATGGTATTGATTACGGCAATATCTCCAAGCGGAATCAAATCGGGCTCTTCCAGACAGAACATTAAATAGATATCAATAGTCCAGTTTCCGATGCCTTTTAGTTTAATTAATTCTTCACGGACTTGTTTTGCTGGTTTAAAAGCTAAACTTTCAATATCTAATTCTTTGTTTAAAACCGCTTCCGCTAAAATTTTAATGTATTTTGTTTTCTGACGGCTTACTCCTAAACTTCTAAATTCTTCATCAGACAAAACTGCCATGTTTTCAGGATTACACGTTTGGTACGCTTTAATTTTTAAAAACGTGGCTTTCGCCGAATCTATAGAAACTTGCTGCTCTAGTATCAGCAATACCAAAGTTTCAAAACCAGGCGGACGTCTTGGAATTGAAGGCAATCCATATTTTTCTATGATTTCTAGAAATATCGGATTTTTAGAGGATAGAAAATCTATGGCTTCCTTCATGATAAGATTTTTTAAAGTAAATCAAAAATAAGAATAAATGAATTAGTTGCCACTAAGGCGCCAAGACTCGAAGTTTTTTGTTTCACGCAGATCTAGCAGATTACGCAGATTTTATTTAAAATATTCTATCAATAAAATCTGTTTAAATTAGCTCTAATCTGCAAAATCTGCGTGAAATAATTTCACAAAAAAAAGCCGCAAAGAAAAACCTTTGCGACTTTGTAACTTTGTCTCTTTGCAACTTAGAAGTAAAACCCAAAAGATCCTTTTATAGCAAATTTATGTGCGTCTGGCATATCTAAATAATTTCCTCTCCATGAAAAATCGAGACGGAATACTTTAAAGATATTTCCAATTCCGGCATTGTATTCCCAATATACTTTTTCTGGCACATTGTACGGTAATCCTGAAGCATTGATGGCGCGATTGGCATCAGAAATAGTTCCGTGAACGGCTCTAACTCCAATGAATTCTCTCCAGTTTAATTTTCTCATAAATGGAATTCTAGCAAATAATCTTCCTCCAAAATCATGATTCCACTGTAGAGTTGTATATTGATCTGTAACAAATTCGTAGAAATTTAAATTACTGAATGTATTTTCTATTGTAAAATAAGTTTGGTTACCCGGAATTACACTCATCAATCCTAACGGAATTGTACCAAAAGTTTTTCCTGTTTCAACTGTAATATTACTTCTTCCTAAAGGTCCGATAATAATTGGCTGTCTGTAGAAAACCTGAATTTTTTCGTAAGCAAAATCACTGTCAAAAACTCCTTTCAATCCATAACTGAAATTGACAAAGAAATGACTAAACGGACTGTCGACTAAATCTCTTTCTACACCATAACCAATCGTTTTTCTGTTTGGCATAAACTCAAACTGAATATTGGCTTCTGCCTGTCTCACCATACTTTCTACCGTTCCTGTAGGATTTGTAACACTAGGTAAAGTTGTATAATAATCCAGACTAAATGTCTTCGAAGCTGATTCTAAAGTTCTATATGAAAAACCTGCAGAAACAATAAAATTCTTTTTTGCTTCCATTTCGACAGAAACATTACTCAAATTAATATTGGTTAATTTTCCGTTGCTTCCTGTAGTAAATAAAGCTGATGAAGCAAAACTTCGACCTAAAACGTCATTTGTTGTGGTTAAACTCGCACCAATCTGCTCAATATCCCGCCTATTTCCTCCAGAGATAATAACTCGGTTTTTCTTGTCGACCATCCATTTCCCAGAAACTCCATACTTGAATTTATTATCATCAAATCCGTATGCTGTGTAAGCTTGAATACGCCATGGATCGTTTGGTCCAAAATAGGTTCTTCCTCCAACTCTTAAACGCAAGCCTTCTACTTCGTTATAACCAAAAGTAGAGAAGATAGGCCCATAATCAAAGTTCTTAAACTCAATATAACCGCTTCCTAAAATGGAAACGAGATTATACAACTGCTTAAATCGCTTGACAGTCTGCAAAGTATCGAGCATTTTATAAATACCCGCCTCGTCTTTATTTAACTTTTCAAAACGATTTTCTTCCCAAAACTCAGGCGGTCGTTCATAAACGGCGTTATCAATAAAATTGACTTCTTCTTTATAGAACTTCTCTGGTTTCTGAATGTTGAATTTATGTCCGCGATACAAAGTCGTTCGTTTTCCGTAAACTCCTTTTGATTTTTCTTTTTTGTTCAAAGCAAAATCAGACATCATGTAATCGCGAGTCAAAAGGAAAACAGAATCGTTTTCAACTTCAAATTCTTGTTCAATGTAAATATCTTTTACCCAGTTAATATTGGCACTTTTGGTAACACCCATATTAATTTTCTTGATCGCAAAAGTGGTATCGTTAACCCAAAAATCTCCTTTAAAAGTTAATTCGTTTTTACGTCTTGGATAAAAAACAATATTATAACACCATTTTTTGTCAATAAAAGCACTGTCTTTTAATACGTAATTGTATACATCAATTCCGGTTTTAGACAGCGGACTTGTAAAGCTTTTATCAAAAAATTTCAGGTGATTATCATAAATATTATAATCGGAATAAAGGTCTTTTACGAAAGATAAAATCTGCTGATTTCCGTTAAAACCAGACATTTTATTCCCTGTTAAATTCTCTTTTACTTTCTTTAATTTATTGTCTCCATAAACATCATAAACCGATTCGTTTATGAAAATCGGCAAATACGTTTTTCCAGTAACATCAGAAGTATCAACGTGGTTAAAAATAAACTCCATTCCTTTAAAAAGCTTGTTTTTCATGAATGCACTATCAATCGTGTTCATGTCAAACTCGACTTTTTCGTACTTCTGCATTTGATATTGATTGAACTGGTACAATCCGTTTTTACGTTTTCGTGCCCAGATTTTCCTCAAAATATCCAATGCCGGATTGTTCTTCTTTGAAGTTTTACCAGTATAAATTACAACTTCATTTAAAGCTTCGGCTTCGCCTAAAACTATTTTAAAATCGTAGTTAACTGCTTTTTCTAAAGTAACTTCCTTATCTGAAAATCCTGCAGAACTTACAACTAAAGTCTTATAAGTAGTGTCAGATTCTAGATAAAAACGGCCATCTTCGTTAGAAACAATTCCAATGTTTGTACCTTTAAATACCACATTTGCAAAAGGTATCGGCTGATTTGATTTGTCCAAAACAATTCCACTCACCTTAGTTTGTGCAGTAACAACATTCGCAAATGCAAATACAATATATAAGAGAAGTAGAGTTAATTTGTTCATTATAAAGTAAAAAAAAACTTCACCAATCCATGTTTGTCTGATGAAGTTTTATGAGTGTTATGTATTTGTATTATTTGTATAATACTTTTTTAACTGCTTTTACCACATCACCTGCATTTGGCAACCAGTCTTTAAGCAATACTGGAGAATAAGGCGCAGGAGTATCTGCAGTTGTAATACGTTGAATTGGTGCATCTAAGAAATCGAAAGCCTGTTCTTGAACAAGATAAGTGATTTCAGAAGAAAGACTGGCAACTGGCCAAGCTTCTTCAAGAATTACTAAACGATTTGTTTTCTTAACAGAAGTTAAAATCGCATCTTTATCCATTGGACGAACTGTTCTTAAGTCGATAATCTCACAAGAAATTCCTTCTTTAGCTAATTCATCAGCAGCGATAAAAGCTTCTTTGATGATTTTTCCGAAAGAAACGATTGTTACATCTGTTCCTTCACGTTTAATATCAGCAACACCTAGTGGAATTGTGTATTCTCCGTCTGGCACTTCTCCTTTGTCACCGTACATTTGCTCAGATTCCATGAAAATAACTGGATCGTTATCACGAATAGCTGATTTCAAAAGTCCTTTTGCATCGTAAGGAGTTGAAGGAACAACAACTTTAAGACCTGGAGTATTTGCAAACCAGTTTTCTAAAGCTTGTGAGTGAGTAGCTCCTAATTGACCAGCAGAAGCTGTTGGTCCGCGGAAAACGATAGGCACATTAAATTGTCCTCCTGTCATTTGACGCATTTTAGCAGCGTTGTTTATAATTTGATCAATACCAACTAAACAGAAGTTGAATGTCATATATTCTACAATTGGACGGTTTCCGTTCATTGCCGAACCTACAGCAATTCCTGAAAAACCAAGCTCAGCAATCGGAGTATCAATTACTCTTTTTTCACCAAACTCAGCAAGCATTCCTTTTGAAGCTTTGTAAGCTCCATTGTATTCTGCAACCTCTTCGCCCATTAAATATATGGATTCATCGCGACGCATTTCTTCGCTCATCGCTTCGCAAATGGCCTCTCTAAATTGTATTGTTCTCATATTTTATATTGTATGTTGAATTTTCTGAAGAGCAAAAATAAATATTTTAAATAACTTAAAAGCATAAATTGAATTTAAAATCGCATGAACTTCTATCTGTTCCCTCGTTTTAACTTTTTAAACTTTATTGTGATATTTACGAAATCGATATAATAACGTATATTCTACACTTAAACATTTAAAAATATTTTTCAGACAAACTTTTATTGATTTGTTTAATTCTTGTTTCTTCAGAATCCCTTCATCAAAACGTAAAAATTCAAATATTAGTATTTATCATACAAAATTAATTTCCCAACAAATTGCCAATCATTGCAAAATTCCTAACAATCAGACAAAATAGCTGTTTTTTTATTTTTAGAATCCGATAAAATTCACTTCAAACTGCACAATCAGCGAAATCGTAATAGTTTTAAAAAATATTATGCATGCATAGTATAATTATTCCAAATAATATTCTAAATTTGTAAAAGCATATTATAAATTCAAAATATATACTTATGAAAATACTAGTTTGCATCAGCCATGTGCCTGATACTACTTCAAAAATTAACTTCACCAATGGTGACTCAGAATTTGACACTAATGGCGTACAATATGTAATTAATCCTAACGACGAATTTGGTCTTACACGTGCTATCTGGTTCCAAGAACAGCAAGGAGCAAATGTAACGGTTGTAAACGTTGGAGGTCCTGATACTGAACCAACATTGCGTAAAGCTTTGGCAATTGGTGCAAACGAAGCAATTCGTGTTAATGCAAATCCTACTGACGGATTTTTTGTTGCAAAACAATTAGCAGAAGTAATTAAAAACGGTGGTTACGATTTAGTAATTGCAGGTAAAGAATCTTTAGATTATAACGGAGGAATGGTTCCTGGAATGATTGCTGGAATTTTAGGCTCTAACTTCTTAAACTCTTGCACGGCTTTGACTATTGACGGAAACAACGTAAAAGCAGTTCGTGAAATCGACGGTGGAAAAGAAACTGTAAGCACTACTCTTCCTTTAATTATCGGTGGGCAAAAAGGTCTTGTTGAAGAGAAAGACTTACGTATCCCGAACATGAGAGGAATTATGACAGCAAGAACTAAAGCGCTTACTAATCTTGAGCCAGTTGATGCTGATGTAAATACAAAAGCGGTGAAATTTGAAAAACCAGCTCCAAAATCAGCAGTAAAATTAGTTTCTGCAGATAATTTAGATGAGTTAATCAATTTATTACACAACGAAGCGAAAGTAATCTAGTATTCAGTAATCAGTTTTTTAGTGTTCAGTTTTCAAACTTGAAACCTGAAACTTGAAACCTCTAAACAAAAAAATCATGTCAATATTAATATACGCAGAATCTGCAGAAGGAAAATTTAAAAAAGTTGCTTTCGAATTAGCTTCTTACGCTAAAAAAGTAGCCGAATCATTAGGAACTACTGTTACAGCTTTGACTGTAAACATCAGCGACGTAAGCGAGTTAGGCAAATACGGAGTTGATAAAGTTTTAAAAGTAAGCAACGATAAATTAGCTGGTTTTAATGCAAAAGCTTACGCTGATGTTATCAAACAAGCTGCTGAAAAAGAAGGAACAAAAGTAGTTTTACTTTCTTCTACAACAGACAGTATTTATCTTTCACCACTTGTTGCGGTGGCATTACAAGCTGGTTTCGCTTCAAACGTGGTTGGATTGCCAGTTAGCACTTCTCCATTTCAAGTAAAAAGAAACGCTTTCTCAAACAAAGCTTTCAATATCACAGAAATCAGTACAGATGTAAAAGTTCTTGGTTTAGCTAAAAACTCTTACGGACTTTTTGAAAGCGCTGGAGCTGCTGCTGCAGAAGACTTTAACCCAACAATTGGAGATAACGATTTTGGCGTAAAAGTAGAATCTGTAGAAAAAGTCTCTGGAAAAGTTTCTATCGCTGATGCTGATATCGTAGTTTCTGGCGGACGCGGATTAAAAGGCCCTGAAAACTGGGGATTAATTGAAGATTTAGCTGCTGTTCTTGGTGCTGCAACTGCTTGTTCTAAACCAGTTTCAGATTTAGGATGGAGACCTCACAGCGAGCACGTTGGACAAACAGGAAAACCAGTTGCAACAAACTTATACATTGCTGTAGGTATTTCTGGAGCGATCCAACATATTGCAGGTATTAACTCTTCTAAAGTGAAAGTTGTAATCAATAACGATCCAGAAGCTCCTTTCTTTAAAGTTGCCGATTACGGTATTGTAGGAGATGCTTTTACAATAGTCCCAGAATTAACAGAGAAATTAAAAGCTTTCAAAGCTCAGCATTCTTAATACAAAGAATTCTCTTTAAAAATATTGCTGCCTAAAAACAAGATGTTGTATCTTTGTTTATAGGCAGCTTTTTTGTTCCATATTTTTTGATTAAAATTGCAGCTTTATTTTCTAATCAAAAACAGTATTAAAATAAGGCGCTAAGTGCCTTTTTTACAAACATATATGAGTCTAGTAAAATTATCCATAAAAGGAATTTCATACAGTCAAACTCAAAATGGCGCTTATGCCTTAATTTTGAATGAAGTGGATGGCGAAAGAAAATTACCTATTGTTATTGGCGCTTTTGAAGCCCAGTCAATCGCTATTGCTTTAGAAAAAGAGATAAAACCGCCACGTCCTTTAACTCACGATTTATTCAAAAATTTTGCTGAAAGATTTGATATCGTGGTTAAGCAAGTTATCATTCACAAATTAGTTGATGGCGTTTTTTATTCAAGCTTAATCTGCGAAAGAGATAAAATCGAAGAAATTATCGACGCTAGAACTTCAGATGCTATTGCTTTGGCATTACGTTTTAACGCTCCTATTTTCACTTATAAAAACATCTTAGACAAAGCGGGTATTTATCTAAAATCAAATACTGCCGAAACAGATTCTGGAGCTCAGGAAATTGATGATGTTCTTTCTAATCCTGAAACTTTCGGACACGAAGAAGAAAGCAATCAGTCTGGAGATGTATACGCAAAACATTCTTTGCAAGAATTAAACGAACTTTTGGATCAAGCTGTTTCTCAGGAAGACTATGAAAAAGCAGCCAAAATTAGAGACGAAATCTCTAGAAGATAAATTCAATGTTTAATCGTTGACCGTTTATTCGTTAAATCGATTAAACAATTAAACGAATAACCGAATAAACAAACAAATGAAACAATACTTAGATTTAGTAAAACACGTTTTAGAAAACGGCAATCAAAAAGGAGACCGAACTGGAACTGGAACAAAAAGTGTTTTTGGTTACCAAATGCGTTTTGATTTAAGTGAAGGTTTCCCAATGGTTACAACTAAAAAACTTCATTTAAAATCCATCATTTACGAATTGCTTTGGTTTTTAAAAGGTGATACAAACGTAAAATATCTTCAGGAAAACGGAGTAAAAATCTGGGATGAATGGGCAGATTCTAATGGCGATTTAGGACCTGTTTACGGTCATCAATGGCGTAATTGGAACAGTGAAGAAATTGATCAGATTTCTGAATTAATTAAAGAATTAAAAACAAATCCGAATAGTAGAAGAATGCTGGTTTCGGCTTGGAATCCTTCGGTTCTGCCAGATACAACAAAATCTTTTGAAGAAAATGTTGCCAACAACAAGGCAGCGTTGCCTCCATGCCATGCTTTTTTTCAGTTTTATGTAGCAAGTCCAGATCCTGAAAAAGGAGAAACAAAAGGAAAACTTTCTTGTCAATTATATCAGCGAAGTGCCGATATCTTTTTAGGGGTTCCTTTTAATATTGCTTCTTATGCATTGCTGACTATGATGATTGCGCAAGTATGTGACTTAGAGCCAGGCGAATTTATTCACACTTTTGGCGACGCACATATCTACAACAATCATTTTGAGCAATTAGAATTGCAACTTACGAGAGAACCAAAACCATTACCAAAAATGATTTTAAATCCAGAGATTAAAAACATTTTTGATTTTGATTATGGTGATTTCACACTTGTTGACTACGATCCGCATCCTGCTATAAAAGGAAGTGTCGCTGTATAAACAAAAAAATCCGCTTTAAAATTAAAGCGGATTTTTTTATACAATTAAAACACTGTTTTCACTTCCAGCAAAATCATTCCATTTATAAGAATCGGCTTCTGGATCATTTATGTAATTTCCGTCAACCAGATACTTAAATTCATAAATCGCATCTTTAACCAAGTCATAAGTTGCTTTAAAAGTTCCGTTTTTCAATTTACTCAAAGCGCCTTCTTCGGCATTCCAATTATTGAAATCTCCAACAACAGCAGCAGAATCTGCATCTTTAGCATCTATTGAAAACGTAACTTTACATACTGGTTTCGTTTTCACAAATTGTTTCTTTAAAGACATAACTATTTCGTTTTTAGATTTATACATCTAAAATAATTAAAATCAGCGAAACACGGTCTACCATCAGAACCGATTTATCATAATACCAAAAAGAGTATAACATTTTCGCTTTATTTATAATTTAAAGCTGTTAAAATTTTGTTTTTCAAATTCTTAGAATATTTAAAAACAAATATTCTATATGCAAAATACTGACTTTCAAAAATAAATTTTAACTTTATAATCTGATTTTTATCTTATGGAAAAAGAAGCACACGAACAGTACGAATACGCTAGACGCCGCTTAAGACAAAAAAAAGTCTTATATTTTCACTTTGTTCTTTTCCTTCTAGGAAGTTTATTTTTATTTGTCGCCAATAGATTTTTTGGTTTCGGAGAAGGCTCAACTCAAAATTGGTGTATTTGGGGTATTACCATCTGGCTTTTCCTTTTTATTCTGCATTTTATAAAAGTGTACATAACCGACCGTTTTATGAATAAAAAATGGGAAAGGGAACAAATTGACAGACTAGTTGCTTTACAGCAAAAAAGAATCAGTCAGCTTGAATCTTCTATTAATGAAGAGAATGAAAATAAAATTTAGTTAGGCATAATATGATTATAATGATAGCGGCAGCAGCCGAAAATAATGCGCTTGGAAAAAACAACGAATTAGTTTGGCATCTGCCAAATGATTTTAAAAGATTCAAATCGCTAACTACCGGCCATCATATTATTATGGGTAGAAAAACCTTTGAAAGTTTTCCGAAACCATTACCAAATCGCGTTCACATTGTAATTTCTCGACAAGAAAATTATAACCCAGAAGGATGTATTGTTGTAGATAGTATTGAAAAAGCTCTTGCTGTATGTCCTGAAGACGATGACAGCTACATTATTGGCGGCGGAGAAATTTACAATCTTGGCCTTCCATTTACCGATATTATTGAATTGACCAAAGTGCATCATTCTTTTGAAGCAGATGCTTTTTTTCCTAAAATCAATAAAAGTGAATGGGTTTTAGTGGAATCTGAAGAAAATTTTAAAGACGAAAAGCATCTTTATGACTACACTTATGAAACTTACATTAGAAAATAAATAAAAAACATCCTCTTTTTAGGGAGGATGTTTTTAAAATAACTGAACTGTTGCTTAACTCGCTCAAGAAAAATTTTTGTTTAAAAAAAATCACAAATGTTAAGAAACATCTGTAAAACTGAATAACATTTAATGTTATTTGAGACCTAAGTCTCAAAACGCCTTTAATAACAAATACCACTAAGATATTAAAGGCAGAAAATTAAAATTTCCAAAAACAAATTTAATCCTAAGAACGTACTTTGCACTTAAATATAGTATTTCCCCCAAGAATAATACTTACAAAACTTCTTCAAGAACAAATGAATTACCAGCGCAAAAAAAGTAATCATTTGCTTAAGTTAAAGCGACTATCAATCATTAAAACTTTAATCATTTTTACTTCAACAAAGTTGCTCATAATAGCGCTATTAGACAATACCAAGATTTAGGGATTTTGACAAAATACCTAGATTTAGGGATGGCACGATTGCCCTTATAGTATGTTTCAATAAAAACACTGCAAAACATTTATTTTACAAATTAAAAAACTCAATTACAGTTAACCTAGATTGTTTATATTTGCCTAAATAAAAAAAATGTCTGAAAAAGTAACTCCGTATAAAGACTCTTCACTAGGTAAAAAAGAGCAAGTAACCCAAATGTTTGATACCATTTCTGGGAATTACGACAATTTGAATCGTGTAATTTCATTTGGAATTGATGTTAAATGGCGTAAAAAAGTATTAAAAATTGTATCAGACAAAAAACCAAAAGTTATCCTGGATATTGCAACAGGAACTGGCGATTTAGCCATTTTGATGGCACAAACTAATGCTGAAAAAATTATTGGCTTGGATATTTCTGCCGGAATGCTGGAAGTCGGAAAAAAGAAAGTAGAAGAAAAAAAACTTTCTAATATTATTGAACTTGTTTTGGGCGATTCTGAAAACATGCCGTTTGAGGACAATTATTTTGACGCAATTACAGTAGGTTTTGGCGTAAGAAATTTTGAAAACTTAGAAAAAGGTTTTGCAGAAATCTTAAGAGTTTTAAAACCAAATGGAGTATTTGTTATCTTAGAAACTTCTGTTCCAGATAAATTTCCTTATAAACAAGGCTATAATTTTTACAGCAAAAATATACTTCCGCTAATAGGAAAACTGTTCTCTAAAGACAATGATGCCTATGGCTATTTATCTGAATCGGCGGCGGCTTTTCCTTATGGAGAGGCTTTGAACAATATTTTGAGAAAAACTGGGTTTATAGATGTTGTGGCAATGCCCCAAACTTTTGGTGTCGCAACAATTTATTCTGCATCTAAAAAATAGTATGAAAAAAGTTGTAATCTTATTTTTATTGGTCTTAACGACAAAAGGACATTCTCAATTTGCTAAAAATATGTTTAGCAAAGATCCTATAATTAACCTGGAAAACTGGCAGAAACAGCGTGTTTACTTTGGTTATTATTTAGGTTTTAATAGTTTTGACTTTAAATTTGACTACAAAAATCCTGTACAGGAAGATATTCAGGTTAAAAAAACTACTGGATTTAATGTTGGTGTCGTAGCCGATTTAAGACTTCAGGAATATATTAACCTTCGTTTTGAGCCAGGTTTGTATTATACCAAAAGAGATTTATATTTTCCTGGCGTTGGAACTTCAGAAAGCGATTATTTAAGAGAAGTAAACAGTACTTATATTCATTTTCCATTACTTGTTAAGTTTTCAGCTTTAAGAACTGGAAACATTCGTCCTTATTTAGTTGGAGGAATGTCGACTACCTTAAATCTGTCTAGTAATTCTAAATCTTCTGATGACAATTTTGAAGGAAAATTTAGAGTAAAACAATGGACAGCTGCCTACGAGGTTGGTTTTGGAATTGATTTCTTCACAGAATATTTTATCTTCTCTCCTTCTGTAAGAGGAATGTTTGGAATTTCGGATGAATTAATTCGCGATAAACCAATAAACGGGCCAAGTCCGTGGACAGATAATATCGATTCGATGAAATCTAGAGCGATTTTAATAAATTTTACTTTCCACTAAAACAAAACATCAACTATTTCGTTTAAACTCACTGAGAATAATTGCTGTTGCAGTAGCTACATTTAAACTTTCGGTTTTTTGCAGCTCTCCAAATCTAGGAATTGTTAGACGGTCTGTTACTATTTTTTCAATTTCTTCTGAAATCCCGTTGGCTTCATTACCCATTATAATGATTGCTTCCTGAGGTAATTTAGACTGATAAATATTTTCTCCGTCCATAAAAGTTCCAAAAACAGGCAGTTTAGTTTGAGCAAGAAAAAGTTTTAAATCAACATAGCTTACATTTACTCTGGTAATAGACCCCATTGTAGCTTGTACTACTTTCGGATTATAGATATCTACTGTTTCTTTAGAACAGACAATCTGCTTAATACCAAACCAATCGCAAAGACGCAAAATGGTTCCTAAATTTCCAGGATCTCTAATATCGTCTAAAGCTAAAATTAATCCCGAATCGATTATTTTGTTTTCGGCTGGAATTTTAAAAACTGCTAAACAAGAATTTGGAGTCGACAGGGCACTTATTTTTTTCAGTTCTTGATCATTAATAAGCGTTCGTTTTGAAGCATCAACTGCTTCGAAATCATTTAATGTAGTGTATAAATGTTCTAATTCAAAATTGGATTGCAGCAATTCTTGAATTACTTTTACTCCTTCAGCAAAAAATAATTGATTAACAAAACGCTGCTTTTTTTGATGCAAACTTGAGATAAGCTTTATTTGGTTTTTACTAACCATAAAATAATGTACTTTTGAATTAAATATTAAAAAACACTTGAAAAATAATTCCACAAAAATAATAGCATTTCTTCTAATTGCAATATTAATTTGCGCTTGTAATGCCGTAAAAAGAGTTCCCGATGGAAAAAACCTTCTTGTAAAAAATAATATTCTTGTTAACGGAAAATCAACAAACGATGAAACGGCTTCTAACCAAATGTACCAAAAACCAAATGGTAAATTATTAGGCTATAAACTTCGATTAAACTTATACAATTTAGCCAATTTAAATCCAGATTCTACTTATCAGGCAAAATTTAAAAATAATCCTGGAAAGTATGAGCGTATGTCCAAAATATTCTCTGCAAAACAAGTAGATCGTTTGGGACAATCATTTTATTATAAAGGAATTCACGAATTTCTAAAAAACACTGGTGAACCGCCGGTAATAATTGACACTTCAAAAACCAAAAAATCGTTACTGCGCTTAAAATACTACTATTTCAACAATGGTTTTTTTAATGTTCAAACAGATTATACTATAGATACAGTAGGAAAAAAGAGAGCCGCAATTAATTACAACATCACTACTGGGCCCGCTTATAAATTGGACACTATCAGAACTCAAATAATGACTCCTGCATTAGATTCATTATACAGAACCAACAATGAACCTTCGTTATTAAAATCTGGAAACCAATACAAAACCACAGATTTTGAAGAAGAAAAAAACCGTATTACAACATACTTTAGAAATCACGGCGCTTATTATTTTCAGCCGACTTATGTAACTTTTGACATTGATACCATTGGCAAAAAAGCTAAAGCAGATGTTACTTTAATCATTAATAACAATAGCATTCAAGAAAGAGATTCTAGTCGTACAGAACCTTTCAAATTATATAAAATTAGTGATGTAAATATTTATACTGATTATTCTGCTGCAAATGCAAAGAAAAAACCAACAGACAGTGTAACTTACAACAATTTTAACCTATACAGCTACAAGTCTTTAAAGTATAAGCCTCGTGCTATTACAGATGCCATTTTCATTACAAAAGGAGGTACATATGCTGATTTTAGAACTACTCTTTCTTCTCGATATTTAAATAATTTAAGGGTCTTCAACTATCCTTCTATTCAATATGAAGTTGACAAACGAGATTCAACAGCACAATCTCTTATAGCCAATGTCTACTTAACTCCCAGAAAGAAATACAGTTTTGGAGCCACTCTCGACGTAACCCATTCCAATATTCAGGATTTCGGAATTGGAGCCAGTATTTCTGAAACTATTCGGAATGTATTTAACCGTGCAGAAACGCTAGAAATTTCGGCTCGTTTAAATGTAGGTTCCTCTAGAGACATGGCCAATCCGAACGATAATTTCTTTAACGTTTCTGAATATGGTTTAGATTTAAAACTGAATTTTCCAAGAATCTTACTGCCCTTCGGAACAGAAAAAATTATTCCTAAGAGTATGATTCCGTATACTTCTATATCGTCTGGTTTTTCTAAACAGCGAAATATTGGTTTGGACAAAGAAAACTTTACGGGAGGTATTGCTTACAACTGGACTCCTAAACGCCATAATACGGCAAAATTGGAATTGTTAAACGCGCAATTTGTCCGTAACCTTAATCCGGGTAATTATTATAATGTTTACACCTCTTCTTACGATGATTTGAATAATATTGCACAAACCTATAACACTCAAGGTGCGGAAGTTGATGACAATAATAATTTAACTGTTCCAACAGGAACAACCGAATTTACGGAGCAAGTACTAACTGGACAAACTCCACTAACACCAGCAGATTCTCAATACCAAGAAGTTGAAAGTATTGAAGAAAGACGAATTCGTCTTACAGAAAACGATTTTATTTTAGCCACCAATTACACTTTTACAAAAACGACCAAAAAAGATCTTGCCGATAATACTTTTTATCAAATTAGAGCAAAAATTGAATCTGCAGGAACCCTTTTGTCTGCGGTTTCTTCTATTGGTAATCTCCAAAAAAATGCCAGAGGAAATTACGAAATATTTAATTTGGAATATTCTGAATATATAAAAACCGAATTTGACTATATTAAGCACTGGGATTTTGGAAAGGAAAAAGTTTTGGCGGTTCGTAGTTTCTTCGGAATTGCGATTCCGTTTGGAAACTCTAATTACATTCCTTTTTCAAGAAGTTATTATGCAGGAGGATCTAATGACAATCGAGCTTGGCAACCTTATGCTTTGGGGCCAGGAAGCACCAATGCCGTAAACGATTTTAATGAGGCCAATATGAAAATTGCATTGAGCGGTGAATTTCGTTTTAAAATTTTCGGCGATGTTAAAGGCGCTATCTTTGCAGACGCCGGAAATATCTGGAATGTGCTCGATAATGTGGTAGATCCAAAAGCAAAATTTGACAACTTAAACGATTTAGAAGAAATTGCTTTGGGTACAGGATTTGGATTACGATACGATTTAAGCTTTTTTGTTATTCGTTTAGATTTAGGCTTTAAGACTTATAATCCGGCGCATGAGAAGGGAGACCGATGGTTTAAAGAGTACAATTTTGGACACTCGGTCTTAAATTTTGGGATAAATTATCCGTTCTAATGCTAATTAATTCTTATTTTTGCAACCTAAAAACTAAAAACAACTATAAAAAAAATTACAATGGCACACAACATTAAACCAGGAGTAGCTACAGGAGATCAAGTTCAAGAGATCTTTAATTATGCGAAAGAGAAGGGTTTTGCTCTTCCAGCAGTAAACGTTACTGGATCTAGCACAATTAATGGAGTTCTTGAAACTGCAGCAAAACTAAACGCGCCAGTTATCATTCAATTTTCTAACGGTGGAGCACAATTCAACGCTGGAAAAGGTTTATCTAATGCAGGTGAAAAAGCAGCAATCGCGGGAGGAATCGCAGGAGCAAAACATATTCATACTTTGGCAGAAGCTTACGGTGCAACTGTAATCTTACACACTGACCACTGTGCAAAAAAACTTTTGCCTTGGATTGATGGTTTATTAGACGCTTCTGAAAAACACTTTGCAGAAACAGGAAAACCATTATTCAGTTCTCACATGATCGATTTGTCTGAGGAGCCAATCGAAGAAAACATCGAAATCTGTAAAGAATATTTAGCTAGAATGAGCAAAATGGGTATGACATTGGAAATCGAGCTTGGTATTACAGGTGGTGAAGAAGATGGTGTTGACAACTCTGATGTTGACAGCTCAAAATTATATACTCAGCCAGAAGAAGTAGCATACGCTTACGAAGAATTATCTAAAGTGAGCCCTAAATTTACAATTGCTGCTGCTTTCGGAAACGTTCACGGTGTTTACAAACCAGGAAACGTAAAATTAACTCCAAAAATCTTAAAAAATTCTCAGGATTTCGTACAAAACAAATTCAACACAGGACACAATCCAGTTGATTTCGTTTTCCACGGAGGTTCAGGTTCTACATTAGAAGAAATCAGAGAAGGAATTAGCTACGGAGTTATCAAAATGAATATTGATACTGATTTACAGTTTGCATATACAGAAGGAATTCGTGATTATATGGTTAAAAACCTTGACTATTTAAAATCACAAATCGGTAATCCAGAAGGTGCTGATGCTCCTAACAAAAAATACTATGACCCAAGAAGATGGGTACGTGAAAGCGAAGTAACATTCAACGCAAGATTGGAGCAAGCTTTTGCTGACTTAAATAACGTTAACACGTTATAAAAAAGTATTCAGTTTACAGTTTTAAGTGTTCCCTTTTGAATACTTAAAACTGAATACCACTGAACACTAAAATTTTATTACTGAACACTGAATACTAAAAGAAATGGCTTGGTTTAAAAGACAAGAAAAAGGAATTACGACCGCGACAGAAGACAAGATGGACGTTCCGAAAGGATTGTGGTACAAATCTCCTACTGGAAAAATTATTGATGCTGACGAATTAGCGAGAAATTTATTCGTAAGCCCTGAAGATGATTTTCACGTTCGAATTGGAAGCGCAACCTATTTTGAAATTTTATTCGACAACAACGAATTTGTTGAGTTAGACAAAAACATGACTTCTAAAGACCCTCTGCATTTTGTGGATACAAAAAAATATGCAGATCGTTTGAAAGATGTAATGGAAAAAACTCATCTTAAAGACGCTGTACGTACGGGAGTAGGAAAATCTAAAGGAAGAGAACTTGTTATCTGCTGTATGGATTTTGCTTTTATCGGTGGATCTATGGGTGCAGTAGTAGGAGAAAAAATCGCAAGAGGTATTGATCACGCGATCAAAAATAAATTGCCTTTTGTAATGATTTCTAAATCTGGTGGAGCTCGTATGATGGAAGCGGCTTATTCTTTAATGCAATTAGCTAAAACTTCTGTAAAATTAGCGCAGTTAGCTGAGGCTAAATTACCTTACATCTCTCTTTGTACAGATCCAACAACCGGAGGAACAACAGCTTCTTACGCTATGTTAGGAGACATTAACATCTCTGAGCCGGGCGCTTTGATTGGTTTTGCTGGTCCGCGTGTTGTACGTGATACTACAGGAAAAGATTTACCAGAAGGTTTCCAAACTGCTGAGTTTCTTTTAGAGCACGGTTTCTTAGACTTTATCACGCCTAGAAAAGAATTGAAAGATAAGATCAACTTATACATCGATTTGATTCAAAATAATGATATCAGAAAATAGTTTTTAAACTATTCAAATACCTAGAATCCCATTTGCAAATTTGTAAATGGGATTTTTTTATATCTTTATTTTAAATCTGATTTTTATGAATAGACTTTTTATTGGTGTTGTAATTTGTTTTCTTCTTACTGACTGCAATAAGAAAAAAGACATTGAAGAAAATATTCCTTATATAGTTTCGAAGGAAAGAAAAGGAAAAATCACTGGCAATGACACTATTCCACCAAGCTACCCTATTCCTGGCTGGCTCGTTTATGGCACAAATACTTTTATTATTGATTCAGATACAACAATGTATTACTTTCAAAGACCAGCAATAGGCATGATTTGCGGAACACCAACTGCCGATACAATTCCGCATTTTATCAATTTACATCCAAAAGATTTAATATTATTATCGAATAAAAACATCTATCAGTTTATAAAATTAAATTATAAAGATGATTTTCGAAATGTGACATATATTGCTTCAAAATCTGACACCATAAATTCGAAAGCCTTTTTTGACTTAAAAAAATCTATAATTTCTTTTACAAAATATAGAGACATCTACATCGTCAGAAGGACAACTCAAGAAGAAGATACGGTATTAAAATACAAGAAGGGAAGTGAATATTACAATTCAGAAGATATTAAATGGGATAAAAACAGAATTACATTTCCTTTTTCAAAACCTAAATTGCAAAACAAATAAAATGTGTCGTTTCTCTGGAATTTTCACAAAGAAAAACCTCAGAACCTTAGCATCTCAGCGCCTTAGAGCCTTTAAAAAAACCTACATCCCTGTTCTAATAGCCTCAACCGGATCTAAATTTGCGGCAGAAATTGCGGGAAGAATTCCTGAAATTAATCCGATAATTGCGGCCAAAGTTGTTCCTAAAATGACATTCCCTATACTAAGAACAAATTCAAAATCCAGCATTTTGGTCAAGGCAAAGGCAATTCCCCAAACCATTAAAAGACCAATAATACCTCCTATTACAGAAAGAATAACAGCTTCGAACAAAAATTGAAACAGGATAAATTTATTTTTTGCTCCTAATGATTTTTGAATCCCGATAAGATTGGTTCTTTCTTTAACCGAAACAAACATAATATTGGCAATTCCAAAGCCGCCAACCAAAAGAGAGAATCCGCTAATCACCCAGCCCACAAAATTCATTTGCCCTAAAATTCCATCAATAAAATCGGTAAATCCAGAAAGTACATTAATAAAAAAATTGTCCATTTCTCCCGCTTTCATTCCGCGAATTGCCCTAAGTTTCTGTGCAATTTGCGCTTTGTACGCGTCCATATCAACTCCTTTTACCGGTTTCAAAACAATTACAGGTGTCATTGCATCGCTATCTCCGTACATTCTTCTTAAAAAATTAGCTGGAATATAAACCGAGGTATCGTTACTGTCTCCAAAAAATCCTGCTCCTTGTTTTGCCATTACGCCAATAACTGTAAATCGCTGTCCGTACAGACGGATGTTTTTACCAATTGGGTCACTTGTTCCGAAAAGTCCATCGGCAATATCGTAACCGAGAACAACAACAGCAGTTCCAGAGTTAGATTCAGATTCGTTATAAAACCTTCCTTTATCAAAACTCACTCCGTCAATATCGACCATTTCGCTTGACGCAGGAATAATATTGACATCGCTGACTGTTTTAGAATCGTATTTTAAACTTTCTCTATTTACAAAAAGCTGATACCCTACTTGATCTGTATCGTTCATCGAATTTTTAAGTCCGACATATTCATCATATTTCACATTGGGGAACTGTTCACGTTTCCATTGCGGAATTTCAGAAGGCCCAAAACTGAATTTCATTAAATAAATCGTATTTTTATCTAAACTGCTCAAATCTTTAGTAATTTTTTTATCTAAAGAATCAACGGCAGCCAAAACAGCAATGATTGAAAAAATACCAATTGTAACGCCTAATAAAGACAATAATGTTCTCAATTTGTTATTGCGAAGTGCATTAATAGCAAAACTTAGACTTTCTTTTAATAATCTTAAATAAACGATCATATTTTTGTATTTTTCAATAAAGTAAAATTCAATAATTTAAATTCAAAAACCTAATAAAAGTTAACTTACTCATCAGTAGATTTTTTTAGCATTTTGTTACATCAATTACTTTAAAATAATATATAAAAAAACTACTTTTGCAGTCTGAAAATCATAACTACACAATGAGCACAACTAAAAAAATACAATCGGCATTAATTTCTGTTTTTTCTAAAGATGGATTAGAACCAATTGTTAGAAAACTACACGAACAAAATGTAACACTTTATTCAACTGGAGGAACTGAAGATTTCATCAAAAACCTTGGTATTCCGGTAGTTCCTGTTGAAGACATTACTTCTTTTCCTGAAATTTTAGGCGGAAGAGTAAAAACTTTGCATCCAAAAATCTTTGGTGGTATCTTAAATCGTCAAGACAACGAGAGCGATGTTCAGCAAATGAAGGAATTTGATATTCCGCAAATCGATTTAGTAATTGTTGATTTATATCCTTTTGAAAAAACAGTTGCTTCTGGAGCAAGCGAACAAGATATTATTGAAAAAATTGATATTGGTGGTATTTCATTAATTCGTGCAGGTGCAAAAAATTTCAAAGACACTGTAATTGTAGCTTCTGTTCACGAGTACAGCCTACTTCTGGATTTGATTACAGAGCAAGACGGAGCAACAACTCTTGAAAACAGAAGATTGTTTGCTACTAAAGCTTTCCACGTTTCATCTCACTATGATGGAGCTATTTTTAATTACTTTAATACAGACGAGACTATTTACAAAGAAAGTATTGCAAATGGTCAAGTTTTAAGATATGGTGAAAACCCTCACCAAAAAGGATTCTTCTTTGGAGATTTTGATGCAATGTTCAATAAAATTCATGGAAAAGAATTATCATACAACAATTTACTAGATGTAGATGCTGCAGTTAATTTAATTGCTGAATTTAAAACTGACGGACCAACATTCGCCATTTTAAAACACAACAATGCTTGCGGATTGGCTTCTAGAAAAACAATCAGCGAAGCTTATTTAGCAGCTTTAGCATGTGATCCTACTTCTGCTTTTGGAGGAGTTTTAATTTCAAATGTTAAAATTGACTTAGAAACGGCTCAAGAAATCAACAAACTATTCTGCGAGGTTGTAATTGCTCCAGCTTACGATGATACAGCAATTGAAGTACTTCAAGAGAAGAAAAACAGAATTATTTTGGTTCAGAATGAAGTTGAATTACCAGCTCGCCAAGTTAGAACTTGTCTTAATGGTTTGTTAATTCAGGACAGAAATAATATTACGGATAATAAAGAGCATTTAAAAACCGTTACAATTACAGAACCTACTGCTCAAGAGATCGAAGATTTGATCTTTGCTTCTAAAATCTGCAAGAATACAAAATCAAACACTATTGTATTTGCT
The DNA here is from genome assembly GCF_003946915.1 of Flavobacterium ustbae. GTDB lineage: Bacteria > Bacteroidota > Bacteroidia > Flavobacteriales > Flavobacteriaceae > Flavobacterium > Flavobacterium ustbae. The sequence continues at coordinate 50,208 of NZ_RPOC01000019.1, read as the reverse complement.
AAAAACGGAACATTGATTTCATCAGGTACAGGTCAGACTTCAAGAGTCGACGCTTTAATTCAAGCTGTTGACAAAGCAAAAGCTTTTGGATTTGATTTAAATGGAGCTTCGATGGCAAGTGACGCATTTTTCCCATTTCCGGATTGCGTAGAATTGGCTAAAAAAGCAGGAATAACTGCTGTAATTCAGCCTGGAGGTTCGATTAAAGACGAATTAAGTATTAATTATTGCAATGAAAATAATCTTGCAATGGTATTTACAGGAACTCGTCATTTTAAACATTAATTTGTTTAACTTTGTTCGATAAATAATTTATAACATTTTAAACCCCTAAAAAACTTATGGGATTTTTTGATTTCATGACCGAGGATATTGCGATAGACCTTGGAACCGCAAACACTTTAATCATTCATAATGATAAAGTTGTCATTGATAGTCCGTCTATCGTTGCACGTGATAGAGTATCAGGCAAAATCATTGCTGTTGGTAAAGAAGCCAACATGATGCAAGGTAAAACACATGAAAACATCAAAACTATAAGGCCTTTGAAAGATGGTGTAATTGCTGATTTTGATGCTTCGGAAAAAATGATCAATATGTTCATTAAAAGTATTCCTGCATTGAAAAAAAGAATGTTTACTCCAGCTTTACGTATGGTTGTTTGTATTCCTTCTGGTATTACTGAAGTGGAGATGAGAGCGGTGAAGGAATCTTGTGAAAGAGTAAACGGAAAAGAAGTTTACTTGATTCATGAGCCAATGGCAGCGGCAATTGGTATTGGTATTGACATTATGCAGCCAAAAGGTAACATGATTGTAGATATCGGAGGTGGTACAACGGAAATCGCGGTTATCGCTTTGGGCGGAATTGTATGTGACAAATCTGTAAAAATTGCAGGTGACGTTTTCACAAATGATATCGTTTATTACATGCGTACACAGCACAACCTTTTTGTTGGAGAAAGTACTGCTGAGAAAATTAAAATTCAAATTGGAGCGGCAATCGAAGATTTAGATGGCCCGCCAGAAGATATGTCGGTTCAAGGTAGAGATTTGCTTACGGGTAAACCAAAACAAGTAGATGTTTCTTACCGTGAAATAGCAAAAGCTTTAGATAAATCTATTCAGCGTATTGAAGATGCTGTAATGGAAACATTATCTCAGACTCCTCCAGAGTTAGCAGCAGATATCTACAACACTGGTATTTATTTAGCTGGTGGTGGATCAATGTTAAGAGGTCTTGACAAGCGTATTTCTCAAAAAACAGATTTACCAGTTTATATTGCTGAAGATCCGTTAAGAGCAGTTGTACGAGGAACAGGAATGGCTCTTAAAAACATTGCAAAATTTAAAAGCATCTTAATTAAATAAGATCTAAAAATAACAATCAATTTACTTTTATAAGGGTCGAATTTTCAATATTTGACCCTTGTAAAAACTGAAACCTTTAAGCATATCCTGAAACAAAATAACCAGACAAGAAATGCAGCAAATATTTAATTTTATTATAAGAAACAGTAATCGATTGCTGTTTTTGCTGCTTTTAGGTATATCGTTAGGACTCACAATTCAATCACATTCCTTTCACAGAAGCAGAGTAATTAGTTCTGCTAATTTTTTAAGTGGCGGTGTTTACGAAAGAATCAATCGTGTAAATGAATACTTGAATTTAAGAGCAGAAAACGACGAACTTGTACTTGAGAACGCAAGATTAAAGAGTCTTTTATTCAACAAAGAAGACACTACAAAACCACCTACACCTGACAGTATTAAAGGCGTAAAACCTTCAGATATTATAGTATCTAAAGTTATTCATAATTCATACAGCACACACGAGAACTATATCACTTTAAACTCTGGAAGCAAAGACGGGGTTAAACAAGATATGGGAGTTATCAATAGCTTAGGAATTGTCGGTGTTATTGACAATACTTCGCCAAACTACTCAACTGTAGTTAGTATTTTGAATATGAAATCGCACATCAATGCGAAAATCAAGAAATCAAATCATTTCGGTTCATTGACATGGAACGGAAAAAGCACCGGATATGTACAGTTAGAAGATGTTCCTAGATTGGCTTCTATCAGAAAAGGAGATACTATTGTTACTGGTGGGCAATCTGTAATTTTCCCTGAAGGCATTAATATTGGAACTGTTGATATTGTCTATAAAAAAGAAGGCACAAGTTTTTATGTTATAAAAGTGAAATTGTTCAACGACATGACCAATTTGGGACACGTTTATATCATTAAAAGTAAAGGAAGAGAAGAGCTTATTAATTTAGAAAACAAAAGCAAAGAGAAAGATGAATAGCGCTTTGTTGGTAAATATTTTTCGATTTATTATGTTACTGGCAATTCAGGTTGTTATTTTCAACAACATGAATTTCTTAGGATACATAAGTCCTTTTCCGTATATCTTGTATATTATTTTATACCCTGTAAATAGCAATAAAGCAGGATTAATAATTTCTAGTTTTTTCTTAGGATTAATAATGGATATGTTTTGTAATTCTGGAGGTATACATGCCACTGCATGTGTTATTCTAGCTTATTACAGACCTTATATTTTCAAATTTTCTTTTGGTTTGAGTTATGAATATCAAACTATTAAACTAAACGAATCTTTAACACCCGAAAGATTTTCATTTATACTGGTCTCGGTTTTAATGCATCATATTGTCTTGTTTGTCTTAGAAGCATTTCAATTCAAATTTATCTGGGACATTTTGCTCCGAACCTTATTTAGCTCTATCTTTACGATAATCACCTCAATAATAATAATTTATCTTATTAAGCCCAATAAACGATGAGAAAAGTCTTGCTGCCCACTATAATTATTATTGCAGCATCTTTGCTAGTGATCAGAATCTTTTACCTGCAGATTATTGATGATTCTTTTAAATTGAAATCTGAAAATAATGCGATAAAAAAGGTCTATGACTACCCAGAAAGAGGCTACATCTATGATCGTAACGGAAAACTTCTTGTTGCGAATCAGGCTTCTTATGATATCATGGTTATTCCGAGAGAAATCAAAAAAGATCTAAATATTGACGAATTCTGCGCTCTTTTGAATATAACTCCAGAAGAATATCATAAACGCGTTGCAAAAGCAAAAGTATATAGCCCTAGACTTCCCTCTGTTTTCTTATCTCAGCTGAATAAAAACGAATTCGCTGCTTTTCAGGAAAAAATCAGAAAATATGAAGGTTTTTATTTCCAAAAGAGATCGTTGCGTGACTACGAAGTAGATTATGGAGCAAACATTTTTGGTTTTATCACACAAGTTAACGAAAAATTAATTGCTCAGAATCCATACTACAATAGCGGAGATTTAATTGGGAAACAAGGTGTAGAACAAAGCTATGAAGAAATTTTACGCGGAATAAAGGGTGTAAAATATATTCAGAAAGATAAATACAATCGAGAAATTGGCCCTTATAAAGAAGGAAAATACGATACAATTGCTGTAGCTGGAGAAGACATTAATTTAACTATCGATGCCGAACTTCAGAAATATGGCGAAGAATTAATGATTAATAAGCGAGGCGGAATTGTAGCCATTGAACCTAAAACTGGTGAAATTCTTTCATTAATTACCGCTCCTTCTTATGATCCGGGAATTTTAGTAGGGCGCCAAAGATCTAAAAATTACACGCTTTTATACAACGATTCTATTGCAAAACCTTTATATGACAGAGGTCTATTGGCCGAATATCCTCCTGGTTCGCCATTTAAAATCTTAACAGGTTTGGTGGCATTGCAAGAAGGTGTGATAGACGAGGAAAAATTCAGTGTTTCTTGTCACCACGGTTTTAGTTACGCACGTGGCCGTTTTATGAGATGCCACTGCAGTGGAGGACAATTACAATTGCACAGAGGTATTTATCAATCTTGTAATACTTATTTCGCAACTGCATATATGAGAACTATAAACAAATACACTAAGCCAGGCGCTGCTGTAGATATTTGGAGCAATCACGTAAAAAGTTTTGGGTTAGGTCAGTTTATGGGTTACGATTTGCCTACAGGTAAACGAGGTAATATTCCGACTTCCAAAACCTACAAAAGAATCTATCCAAACGGTGGCTGGAGAAGTACTGCAATTGTATCTAATGCTATCGGACAGGGAGAAGTTTTAATGACGCCTATTCAGCTAGCTAATATGATGGCAACAATAGCCAATCAAGGTTATTACTATACGCCTCATATCATTAAAAAAATTGAAGGTGAAAAGATTGATCCTAAGTTTACAACAAAACACGTTACCACAATCGATCAAAAATATTTTACTCCTATAATCAGCGGTCTTTTTGATGTTTACAATAGAGGTACCGCTTATTCACTTCGAGTAGAAGGAATTGATATTTGCGGTAAAACAGGAACAGCAGAGAACTTTGCGAAAATTAACGGAAAAAGAACACAGCTTAAAGACCACTCTATATTTGTGGCATTTGCTCCAAAAGACAATCCGAAAATTGCCATTGCCGTAATGATCGAAAATGGAGGTTTTGGTGCAACTGTAGCTGGACCGATCGCAAGTTTGATGATTGAAAAATATTTGAGAAAAAAAATCACCAGAACCGATTTAGAAATTAGAGTTTTAAATAAAAGTTTGGCAGCAGAATATGCAAAAGTTGCGCCGCCAAATCCAGCAAGTATTATAGAATCTGTGCCTAAAGATTCTGTTTTAAGAGCCAAAATTATTGTTCCCAAACCAGTTGTTCCTAAACCAGAAGCCAAGAAAACAGCAGTAGACACAACTAAGAAAAATTAAGAAAGAAGATTATTTCAAATGAAAAATCAAAGTGTAAAAAATAATATTGATTGGATAAGTGTCTTTATCTACATTGCGCTGGTAACTTTAGGTTGGCTTAATATCTATTCGTCTTCTTTATTGTCAACAGATGGCACTTATCAAAAACAGCTTATCTTTATTTGCTGTACAATTCCTTTGATCTTTGTCGTTCTTTTTGTTGATGGTAAATTTTATGAAAAATATGCCAGCATTATATTTGGTGTCGCTTTATTGTCTCTTGCAGGATTATTTCTCTTCGGAAAAACAATTGCTGGACAACGATGCTGGTATGCCATAGGAAGTTTTACCCTTCAGCCTTCTGAGTTTGCAAAAGCCGCCACTTCTTTGGCTTTGGCCAAATATTTAAGCGATACGCAAATTAACTTAAAAGAAACTAACAGACAGATTCAGGCTTTGGCTATTATGCTTTTGCCGGTATTATTGATTTTACCTCAACCCGACCCTGGAAGTGCTTTAATTTATAGTGCCTTTATTCTTGTTTTGTATAGAGAAGGTTTACCTTCTTGGTATGTTTGGACTGGTTTTATAACTATTATTCTCTTTGTTCTTACTTTGGTTTTAGAACCGTACGCTGTTATCATAATGGCTTTTGTGGTTTTGGCAATCATACATTTCAAAGGCAGAGCAGTAGATCGAAATATCATTTTAAGCGGTATCTTATTGATTTTAATTTCTGGATTTGTTTTTTCTGTAGATTATGTATTTGATAACGTTTTTAAACAGCACCATAGAGACCGTTTCAATATTTTACTAGGTAAAACTGTAGACATGAAAGGTATTGGTTATAATACCAATCAGTCTGAAATTGCAATCGGATCTGGCGGATGGATTGGAAAAGGTTTTCTAGAAGGAACACAAACAAAAGGAGGATTTGTTCCTGAACAGCACACCGATTATATTTTTACAACCGTTGGTGAAGAATGGGGATTTGCTGGTTCTTTTGTTGTTATTCTACTTTTCGTTAGCTTATTGCTTAGAGTAATTTATTTAGCAGAAAGACAAAAGACAAAGTTTAGTCGGGTTTATGGCTACTGTGTCGCCGCAATTCTCTTTATACACTTCTTTGTAAACATCGCGATGGTAATTGGTATTTTCCCAACAATCGGGGTTCCTCTGCCCTTCTTTTCATACGGAGGTTCTGGCCTCTGGGGATTCACTATTTTACTGTTTATATTCCTTAAAATGGATGCCAATAAAGTGAATGAATGGTAATCTAAGTTGCTAAGGGACTAAGAGGCTAAGGTTCTGAGTTTTTTTTTCTAAAGCATAATAATATTGTCAAGTTTTGAAACAAAGCCAAAAGCTATTCAAAACACTTACTAAAAATCAACTCCTTACACATTTCATAATTCGACATATTATAAAAAAAATCCGAAGCTTTCACTTCGGATTTTTTATATGAATTTGATTTTCTTCTTTTAAATATTCTCGCTTGGTCTCTTTTTCAACAATTTCAATACAACTGGAAGAGTTGAGATAATAATGATAATGATGATGATATATTCGATATGTTTCTTTAAATCGATTCCTTGTTTTAAGAACACACCATATAAGTAGTGTCCTGCAAAAATCAATATAAATGACCAAAGGAAAGAACTCAGGATATTATAAAACATAAACTTCTTTTTGTCCATTGAAACGATTCCAGCAACAATTGGAGCAAACGTTCTAAAAATTGGTAGGAAACGTGCATAAATTATTGCTTTTCCACCGTACTTTTCAAAAAAATCTTTTGATTGAAGTAGATATTTTTTCTTAAACCAGAATGAATCTTCTTTTTTAAATAAATAATAACCGCTTTTTGCACCAAACCAATAACCGGTCATATTTCCTAAAACTCCCATAATAGCTACTGCTGTGGCAAGAAGAAAAACATTTATAAAATCATTTGGGATATAGGCAACATTCTCAATTAAATCACGACTGTAAATACCTGCTAAGAAAAGCAAACTGTCTCCAGGCAGAAAAAAACCTGCAAAAAGTCCTGTTTCAGCAAAAACTATAAACAGCACAATAAACAACCCAATTTGAAAACCTCCGACACTTAAAGTAATGTAAAATTCAGGGTTAATTAACTGGGTCCAATCAAAATTATTCATAAAAGGGAAATTGGTTATCTATATAAGTTCGTGAAAGTAACAATAATTTACTTTAACCACAATAAAATGCGGTATTTTAAACATAAATTAACTATTAAAAAAAGCCCAAACTAGTCGTTCTGGGCTTCTCTTTGCATTATTCTCTTACATACTTGCAACAGCTGTGAAGATTATCATAATCTTCTTCAGTTGCTTTAACATCCTTAGTATCATGACCTGCCTTTGCAATTGCTTTGTTCAAATCTGACGGAGAACATTTCTCTTCGTTTAAAATTACAGAAAGCTGATGCGAACTTACATCCCAGCTTGCCGATTTTATACCTGCAACACCATAAGCGGCCTTTTCTATACGTTTCTTGCATTGTTCACAGTTTCCGTTTACTTCGGTTGTATATTTTAAATTCTTATTTTTTTTGGTTTGAGCCTGTGCCGAAAAACCTAAAAACATTATCATTGCGATTAAAACTATTTTATTCATTTTGTCTACTATTTATTGTTGTTGAAATTATTCTTTATTTTATTTTAAATCGTAATCCTGCATAATACATTTGCCCAAAAATTGGTGCGTATGCTATCGATGCATCAAAATTAGGTCCAAAGGGATCATTTGCCCCTAAAATTGCTTTTTCTTGTTTGTAATTTCCAATGTTTTCTCCTCCTACATAAACTTCAAAAACAGAAGAAAAAACACGAGTCACTTGCGCGTTCATCACTGCATAAGCTGGCGAAAAATCAGGAAATTGATCTTCTGCTGGATTTGATGCCGTATAAGGTAATTGCTGTTTCCCAGACCAATTATAAGTAAAATCAAACTTCCATTGTTTATCGTCATTCATAGTTGTTTCGTATTCTAAATTCCCTAAAAAACGATGTTTCGCCTGAAGCGGACGCTGGAATGTTCCTCTTAAATAATCGGTTTGAATGTCGTAATATTTATAAGCCGTTCTCAAATTTAAGTTATGAATCAATTCATAATTAAATTCAACTTGAAGGCTATTGGCAAAAGAACTTCCTTTCAAATCATAAAACAAAACTTGCTGCGGACTCTGCATCACGTCTACAACAACCTGATTTTGGAAATCGGTTCTGTAGAAGTCAAAACCTGCATCGGCATTGTTGCCAAATATTTTAAATTTCTGCGAAAAACTTACTCCATAATTCCAAGCAATTTCTGGATTTAACCCGTATACTTTTCCATTAGAATCTAAAATCGAAAAAGTTCTTGAACTCGCAAAAAGCTGCTGATTTTCGGCAAAAATGTTAGCAGAACGTTTCCCTCTTCCTGCAGAAAAACGAATTACTCCATTTTTCCAAGGATTATATCTCATGTGCAATCTTGGTGTTACAAAAATTCCTAATCGATTATGATTGTCAACTCTTCCTCCTAAAATTAAACTGAAATTATCTGTATTGTCATACGTATATTCGAAGAAAGCACCAACCGAATTATCGATTCTAGTTACATCTGTAAGATTTACAAATTCCTGATATTGATCGTAAGAAAAATTCAAACCAGTTGTAAACTTATTCATCGTATTGTTTATAATCGAATTGAAAATCAAATTCGAATAAAAACTGTTTTGCTTGATATCATATTGATTTAAACCAAAATAAGAATCTTGTTTATGACTATTAAAAGCATTTTGAAATCCGATGCTTTGATATGGCATATCCTTAAACACATAACCGATTTTTGTTGAAACATCAAAACGTTCTGTATTAATTTCAGATCCCCAATAGTTTGTAGTTCCTCTATCGCGATCTTTATCAAAATCTACTTCACCAGTTTGTTTTTTATCGTTCATATATCTGAAATTGATAAAACTCACCAAACCGCTTTCTGGATTGTAATATTGATAACGATTTAATACATTGATTTGTTTCCCTAACGGATTATCTAGAAAACCATCATTGTTCATGTCGTTTTTTGCTACACGCGTATTTCCGTGAACAAATAAACTTGTTGCCCATTTATCTGATAGTTTTTTATTAAAATGTGTATTCAATTCAAAACGAGAATCGGTAGAACCATAAGCATTTAGAAAAAAAGGAATATCGCTTAATGGTTTTAAAAGTTCTGTATTGATTTGACCCGAAATACTTTCGTAACCGTTTATAACACTCCCCGCTCCTTTGGTAATCTGAACACTTTCGATCCAAGTTCCAGGAGTAAATGACAATCCGTAAGCTTGAGAAGCGCCGCGAACAGATGGAATATTTTCTTCTGTAATCATTAAATACGGACTCGTAAGTCCAAGCATTTTGATTTGCTTTGTTCCTGTTAAAGCATCAGAAAAATTAACATCGATTGATGGATTGGTTTCAAAACTTTCTGCCAAATTACAGCATGCCGCTTTAAGCAACTCTTTACTAGTAATTAGAGATGTATTGGTTGTTAACGTATAGGATTTTTTAATTCCTTTTTGCTTTTTAGTGATTTTTACTTCCTCTAAATCTTCTTGCGAAAACATAGAAACAGAAAGCAAAAACACCGCAAAAAGCATTATATTTTTTTGCATAAAAAATGATTTTAATGTTGAAATAGAGTTACATTTTGGCATTCTGCGCAAAGCAAAAAGCAATAAAATGTAAATGCAAAGCCTTAATCAAGACTTGCAGTGCATCTTAACAATAAAATCAGGAATAGTAAATATACTGATGGTATAATTTAAATAAGGGAGGCGCATTCGCATCAGCATAATACGAAAGAACTTCTTTCTTTTTAAAACTTGGAAGTTCTAAAAAGACAAGAGGTGTATAATCTTGTATAACTGCTGGAAAAGCAAATTGAAAAAAGAAGAATTTTATTGTTGCATCATCTGATTTTTTTTCGAAATGAACAACTTTGTCTTTACAGCAAGATTTTTTTTTCTCTTTAGAACCGCAGCATTTCTTTTCGACAACAGGTTCTGCTGTAGTTTTTAAAGAAACCGAAGCAATGTGTCCGCCACAATAGTGCACATCAAAAGCAAACCCAATATTGGAAACCAATAAAAGGAAAGCTAGAAATAGGCCTGTACACTTTTTCAAATTCATACTGCAAAGCTATTTAAAAACTGCCGATAAAATCTAAAACAAATGTTATTTTTTGGTTTTTTGAAGCTGATAGTAAAATCCAGGAATGAATAATAGCACCAAAATAGGCTGAATTATAAATCTCCTTACATAAAAAAGAAGCCAGCCAGCATCCGGAATAAAATAAAGTATTATAAAAAAGGAACTTAAAAGCACAACTAAGAAGAAGGCATACATAAACAAGCTGAATTTAAAAATATCGCGATTCTGAAACAAAGCATAAATTAACAAAAGGGATAGCGCAGAATTTAGAAAATATCGAAAAAAAAGTCCCGTAAAAAGCTTGAAAGTATGCACTTCAGGATAAGGAATCGAGTGAAAATCGGCAGTAAAATATACTAGAAACGGATCATAAAACAATTTATTTTCAAAAGTTCTAATCAAAGCAAAGCCTATTACGGCAATAATGGCAACAAAGATTTTAAATTTATTCTCTTTTAACTTATTTAGCATACTTTGAAAATCTATTGATCCATAAAATCCATAAAATAAAAACATATCCATAAATCATTAATGGAAAGAAAGTTCCATGTAGAAATTGGGTATATTGTGGAAAATTGTATACCAGTACAATCAAAAGAGAAATTCTTGTGACATTTAATATATAAATTGATATAATTCCTAAAATAATAAACAGCGAAGTTTTCTTAAAACTACCCGAAAAAGCCATTACAAACGATACAAAGAGTATCATTACACTTATAGCATTACAACCTTCGGTAATGCGGGCTATATATTTGCCATTTAAAATAATATCCTGCCACGGATTTTGTGAGTTTTTCTGAATTATGATGTCGTAATTAAAAAGCTTTAGCAATTGCTCTGAGGTATTGCCAGAAATTACCGTCATAGTGTCCAAATCTTCAGACTGATAGCCACTTAAATAAAACTTATAGAGAATTGTAAGCACAATATAGGTCAAAAAAAAGATGCTTACAAAAATCAGGAACGGCTTAAACTGGACTAAATATTTTTTCAAGAGATTTTTTTTTCAAATTTATGTATTTTTTAAGTTCAGCTTTAAATACTTTTGTATAAATTTTTACATTATGACATTTCAAGAATTACAACCAAAAATAAGTGCAATTATTACTGGAAACGAAGCAAATAGAGACGAAAAACTATTAGCAATATGCCAGCTTTTAAACGAAAATGTTGACTACTATAATTGGGTTGGCTTTTATTTTGCCAATCATGACAATAAAACTTTACATTTAGGACCTTATGTTGGCGCAGAAACAGACCATACTGTAATTCCGTTCGGAAAAGGAATCTGCGGCCAAGTAGCAGAAAGTAATGCTAATTTTGTTGTACCAGACGTTAAAGCACAAGACAATTATATTGCCTGCAGTTTAACTGTGAAATCAGAAATTGTGGTGCCTCTTTTTGTAAATGGAGTAAATATCGGACAAATCGACATTGACAGCCACGTGATCGATCCTTTTACAGAAGCTGACGAAAGATTTTTAGAATTTGTAAATCAAGAAGTTGCTAAATTATTCTAGAAGAACTATTTTTAAGATAAAAAATAGGACTGAATGAAAAGGAACATACTACTTTTTTTGCTTCTGATAATTTCAGCTACTCTGTCTTCGCAAATTAATATGGTTTCTAAAAAAATATTTTTAGACTCCTTAAATCGAGAATGCACACCAGAAAATTATACTTACACGAGAGTAATTACCAATTACTCTCAGAAAAGCGCGCGTTATGTTGTAACCGATTTTTATAAAAACGGAAGAAAGAAAATGACTGGCGCGACATTAGATCGTGATGTTTTAAAAAAAGACGGCGAATTTATTTACTATTTTAAAAATGGCGCAAAAGAGTCTGTAATAAATTTTAAAGAAGACCGTAAAGAAGGTAAAGAAATAAATTGGTACGAAAACCAAAATAAAAAGTCTGAAAAACTGAATATTTGGAATCCTAAAACAAAAACTGTTCAAACTTTAATTCTAAATTTTTGGGACGAAAATAAAGAACAAACTGTTATTGACGGTAACGGAGAATACGAGGAAAAAAATCAGTTTATTTTGCAAAAAGGAACTGTAAAAGATGGCTTAAAACAAGGAGTGTGGGAGAAAACAGATACTTCTAGCAACATTACATTTAACGAAAATTACAATAAAGGCATTCTATTATCTACAACAAATGTTGATGAAAAGAATCTAGATAATTCAAAAAAGAAAATTAAAGACCAAAAATAATCTATCTAAAATCTGCGAGAAACTTCAGAATTTGTTAATAAGAGAAACTTGGTATATTGTATTAAAAATACTACTTTGGCTTTACATAAAACTTTTTAATTTTCTATGAAAACATTTCTACGTCTACTTCTTATTATTGTAATTTCCACCAAATCATTCTCACAAAACGCGGTTGTTACAAATAAATTGATCTATTTAGATTCTATGTGGACGCAATCCAATGAAGACAATTATAAATATACAAGACTTATTGAAGACTATTATGCTGATAAAGAATCTTACGTTTATAAAGACTTTTATAAATCTGGAAAATTAAAATTTATCGCTACGACTCTAGATAAGGATATCATGATAAATGATGGTCAAGCGGTTTCTTATTATGAAAATGGAAATAAAAAACACATTGCAAATTATGTCAATAAAAGAAAATCAGGAAGAGAATTTAACTGGTACGAAAACGGAAATCTAAAATCTGAAATTGACTATTTTGAAAATAAAAAAGGGCAAATTGAGAGTAAAATTATTAATTTTTGGAATCCTGAAAAAGAACGAATCGTTATCGATGGAAATGGAAATTATTCAGACAAGAGCGAAAACAATGAAGAGGCCGGCCTATTAAAGAATGGTCTGCAAGAAGGCCTCTGGACGGGAAAGGATTTTAAGAGAAAATCAAGTTTTTCTGAAATTTATAAAAATGGAAAACTAATTTCTGGCGTGACTACCGATTCTTTGAATACAAAACATTCGTACAGCACAAAATATGTTTACCCAAGCCCTAAAAACGGAATTGAATCTTTCTACAGCTACATAGGAAAATCTATGCATATTCCTGTAGAAGCCAGAAACATTTCTGGAAAAATATACATCACTTTTATAGTCGATGAAGAAGGAAATTTAGCAGACCCAAAAGTACTAAAAGGAGTTGGTTTCGGCATTGATGAAAATGCCATTCAATTGATTAAAGAAGCAAAAAAATGGAATCCTGGAAAGAATAGAGGTGTTCCTGTTAGAGTACTTTATAAATTACCAATAACAATAAAAGCAAAATAAGACGCAATAAAATTTATTTTTCTGAAAAAAAGTATTATTTTTGCACCCGTCTTACAAAAGTTGTCTGACATACATAAAAATCATTAAATAATATTGGAATGTATTTAACTAAAGAAAAGAAAGAAGAGATTTTCGCACAACACGGTGGTGCAACAAACACTGGAAGCGCAGAAGGTCAAATTGCATTGTTCACTTACAGAATTACTCACTTAACTGAACACTTGAAAAAAAATCGTCACGATTATAACACTGAACGTTCTCTTGTACTATTAGTAGGTAAAAGAAGAGCTTTGTTGGATTACTTGAAAAAGAAAGAGATCAACAGATATCGTGAGATTATCAAAGTATTGAATATCAGAAAATAATCAATATAGTAAAGAGGTGCGAGAGTGCCTCTTTTTTTATTTTAAATTTTAGAAATTAGATTTTAGATTTCTAACTTTACAACACATTAATATTGATTCTTGTAATTGATATTAACATTAAAAAAAGTTTGGTTTTTCATTGGGTTTTAGATAACAACAACTACACACAACAACAACTACAACACAACTAAAACCCATTGTATAATCAATAAGGAAAAAATTTATGATTCCACAATTATTTGTAGAAAAGATCGATTTAGGTGATGGCAGAAGCATCACAATCGAGACAGGACGTTTAGCTAAACAAGCTGATGGTTCTGTAGTAGTTAGAATGGGCGACACGATGATTCTTGCAACAGCAGTTTCAGCTCGCACCAGCAACCCAGGCGTTGATTTTTTACCATTAACGGTAGATTACCGCGAAAAATTTGCAGCTGCTGGTCGTTTTCCAGGAGGTTTCTTTAAGAGAGAAGCACGCCCTAGCGACAGCGAGGTATTAACAATGAGATTAGTAGATCGTGTTTTACGTCCGCTTTTCCCAGACGATTACCATGCAGAAACACAAGTTATGATTCAGTTAATGTCTCACGACGAAGAAGTTATGCCAGATGCATTAGCAGGTTTAGCAGCTTCTGCAGCATTAGCAGTTTCAGATATTCCGTTTTACAATTTAATTTCTGAAGTACGTGTTGCGCGTATCGATGGAAAATTAGTAATCAACCCAAGCAGGGAAGAATTAGAAAAATCAGACATCGATATGATGATTGGAGCTTCTATGGATTCTGTTGCAATGGTTGAAGGGGAAATGAAAGAAATTTCAGAAGCTGAAATGATCGAAGCAATTAAATTTGCTCACGAAGCTATCAAAGTTCAAATTCAGGCTCAATACCGTTTACAAGAAGCTTTTGGTAAAAAAGAAATTCGTACTTACGAAGGTGAAAAAGAAAACGAAGAAATTTACAAAAAAGTAAAAGAAGCTGCATACGATAAAATTTATGCTATTGCAAAAGTTGGTTCGGCTAAACACGAAAGAGGCGCTGCATTTGCTGAAGTAAAAGAAGAAGTAAAAGCTTTATTTACAGAAGAAGAATTGGCCGCTGATGGAGATTTAGTTTCTAAATATTTCTATAAAACAAACAAAGAAGCTGTTCGTAATGTAGTTTTAGAATTAGGAATTCGTCTTGACGGCAGAAAAACTACAGACATCAGACCAATCTGGTGTGAAACTGATTATTTACCAAGAGTTCACGGTTCATCTTTATTTACACGTGGAGAAACTCAAGCTTTGGCTACTGTAACTTTAGGAACTTCTAGAGAAGCAAACCAAATTGATTCTCCGTCTGAGCAAGGTGAAGAGAAATTCTACTTACATTACAACTTCCCTCCTTTCTCAACTGGTGAAGCAAAACCACTAAGAGGAACATCAAGAAGAGAAGTTGGTCACGGTAACTTAGCTCAAAGAGCATTAAAAAATATGATTCCTGCAGATTGTCCTTATACAATCCGTGTTGTTTCTGAGGTATTAGAATCTAACGGTTCTTCTTCTATGGCAACGGTTTGTGCTGGAACAATGGCATTATTAGACGCTGGAGTTCAAATGACAAAACCAGTTTCTGGAATTGCTATGGGATTAATTACTGACGGTGAGAAATTTGCTGTATTGTCTGATATCTTAGGAGACGAAGATCACTTAGGAGACATGGACTTTAAAGTAACTGGAACTGCCGACGGTATCACAGCTTGCCAAATGGATATCAAAATTGACGGTTTACGTTATGATATTATGGAACAAGCTTTGGCTCAGGCTCGCGACGGACGTTTACATATTTTAGGAAAAATAAACGAAACTATTGCTGCGCCAAGAGCTGATGTAAAAGCTCATGCACCAAAAATCATTACCAGAACTATTCCTGGAAACTTTATTGGAGCATTGATCGGACCTGGTGGAAAAGTAATTCAAGAATTACAAAAAGCTACTGGAACAACTATCGTTATTAACGAAGTTGACGAGCAAGGTGTTATAGAAATTTTAGGTACAGATCCTGCTGGAATTGAAACGGTATTAGCAAAAATCGCTTCTATCACTTTCAAACCTCAAATGGGAGAAGCTTATGAAGTGAAAGTGATTAAAATGCTTGATTTTGGAGCTGTGGTAGAATATACTGCTGCACCAGGAAATGAGGTATTGCTTCACGTATCTGAATTGGCTTGGGAGCGTACAGAAAATGTTGCTGACGTAGTTAAAATGGGTGATGTTTTCCAAGTGAAATACCTAGGAGTTGACCCTAAAACTAAAAAAGAAAAAGTCTCTAAAAAAGCACTTGTTCCAAGACCTCCGCGTGAGGATAAAAAAGAGTAATCAGATCTTAGTTTACTAAAGGTTTATTCATAGAAAACCCCAATTCTTAATCGAATTGGGGTTTTTCAATTTATCTAAAATAGGATTATTTATTTTTATTTTTTTAATAACAACCATCAAAATTCGACAATTAAAGAAGTAAAAGCTCTAAATACATAAAAAAAATATCACATTTTAACAAATCTGCGTTTTATTTATAACGTTTTTTTAATACTTTTGAAAACCACCAAAACAAATCATTTAAACTACAGAATCCTTTGAAAAATTATCAAAAAAAGATAATATTCCTGACTTTATTTGGAATATTATTAAGCATTAATTCGATTCGTAGCCAAAGCGCTAAAGAAATTGAAATCTACAATTGGTTTGACAAAAGTATTGGAAAAAACAATCTTGACATTAACAATGGTGTCCTCCATACTAATCCTTACAGCACACTAGACGGCAGTACAATCTATTTTCAGGAAGACAAGTTCGAGAAAGGAACTCTGGCTTTTGAAGGACAGACGTACTATGAAACATCTTTAAAATACGATATCTACAGAGATATATTAGTTTTAAACCCTTACGGGTCTTCAGAATTGATCGGAATAAGTTTAGTAAAAGATAAAGTAGAATCTTTCTCTTTATACAATCGAAACTTTATCAAACTAAACAAAGAGCAATATAATTTACCAGGTTTTGTTACAGGCTATTATGAAGTAACAGAAAATACCACAGATTTTGCATTTTACATCAAACACAGTAAAACAATCCAAAAGGTAGTTAGAGAAGATGGGGTTTTCTATCAGTTCAAACCAAAGAGCAATTATTTACTGGGTTACAAAAAATCTTTATACACTGTAGACAGTAAAAGTGAAATCATAAAAATATTTCCGGAAAAGAAAAAAAACATCAATGAGTTTTATGAAATGAATCGGGACCTAAGAAAATCTGATCTTAATTTATTTATGAAAAACTTAATGAAATATATTAACAACTCTCTTTCGATTGAAAAATAAGACTGCATGAAAAAAATTATACTCGCCTTAGTTGTTATATTATCATGTAATTTTTCATTTTCCCAAAATTCAAATGAAAAACTATCTATTACATTTAATAATAACACTTTATCTGAAGCATTAAAAAAGATAGAAGCATCTACTTCTTATAAATTCTATTTTGATCCGGTTTGGGTTGATTCAAACAAAACCCTTATTTCTGAAAGTTACAGTAATGTAACTATTGACGAATTACTTGACAAATTATTCAACAAAACTGATTTGAATTTTATTGTTTTGAAAAACAAAATCATTCTTACACTGAACCAGACAATTCACGAAAGTCTGCCTAGTGGCTTTTTTGCCGATGCACCAACAGAAACAGGAACTAACAAAAATGACGGTTCCGGAAATCCTGTTTTCTATCAGCAATATGATTCTTTAAATAATTACAGTGTTACTAAAAAATCGGCCGTAACTTTTATTGGAAAAGAAAACAGCAGTACTGCAAAAAAAAGCTACACGGTTTCAGGAACTATCAGAAATGAAGAAACGGGTAAAGCTGAACCAAACATTTACATTAGAGTAAAAAACAAAAACATCAACACTTCTACTGATTTAGATGGAAATTACACTTTGGTACTTCCGCGAGGTACAAACGTAATTGAAATCAAATCACTTAATCACAAAGATGTTACAAAAACAGTTGTGGTTTATGATGATGGTAATTTAGATATCAATATTAATGAAAAATCGAATCTTCTTGATGAAGTTGTCATTCAGAAGAAAGGCAGAAAAGCAACAGAAACCGTTATTTCCGGATTAGTTTCTATTGATATTGAGAACATTAAAAATGTACCGTTAATACTTGGAGAAAGAGATATCTTAAAAGTTGCCACTACTTTTCCGGGAATTAAAACTACAGGTGAAGGTTCAGCCGGGTTTAATGTACGAGGCGGAAAAGAAGATCAGAACTTAATTCTTCTTGATAATGCAGTTTTATATAATCCACAGCATTTTCTGGGATTTTTCTCTGCCATAAATCCGTATACAGCTAAAAAAGCAGATATTTATAAAGGTAGTATTCCTGCAAGTTTTGGAGGAAGATTATCATCTGTATTTGATATTGGAACTAAAAATGGTAATCCGGAGAAATTTTCAGGAGAAGGTGCAATTGGCCCTATTACTTCGAATTTAACTTTAAGCCTTCCTATTCAAAAAAACAAATCAAGTATTATTTTTGGAGGAAGAGCAACTTATTCTGACTGGATTTTAAAAACGCTTGATGACGAAAACTTAAAAAATAGCGAAGCCGGTTTTTATGATGGTATCTTAAAATACAACAATGCAATAAATGCAAATAACAATTTAGAAGCTACAGCATATTATAGTAACGATAGATTTAGAATTAGCTCTGATTCTTTATACAAATACAGCAACAGACTTGCTTCTGTAAAATGGGATCATACTTTTAGTGACAGACATAAATCTGCTTTAATTTTAACGAACAGCGAATATAAATTCAATATTGATTATGATTCTGATGATATCAATTCATTTGATTTTGGATATAAAATCAATGAGACGCAATTGCAATTAAAATTTAATTATGAACTCAATAAGAAGCATAATTTATCTTATGGAATTTCCAGCAAATTATACAATATTTCACCGGGTTATCAGCATCCGACAAATCCGAATGCTACTTTAGTCCCAACAGATATTGATAAAGAACGGGGATTAGAATCTGCGGTTTATCTTGCTGACACTTATAAATTAAGTGAAAAACTATTAATTGATTTAGGATTAAGATATTCTAGCTATTCTGCCTTAGGAGAAGCTGATGTAAATGTTTATCAGGAAGGTCTGCCTCTAAATGATGCCACTGTAATACGAACGGATCATTACGGAAAAAACGAAGTAATTAAAACCTATGGAGGGTTTGAGCCGCGTCTTGCCGCAAGGTATTTCTTAACGGAAGATTTTTCTGTAAAAGCGGGCTACGATGTGACCAGACAATACATTCACCTGCTTTCCAGCAATGTAACACAATCTCCAACAGATACGTGGAAGCTTTCAGATGCGAATGTTCGTCCGCAGAGTGCTCAACAGTTTTCTTTAGGATTGTTCAAAAATCTTGATGACGAAACTTACGAACTTAGTTTAGAAGGATATTACAAAAAATCTAAAAACATATTAGATTATAAAGTTGGAGCACAATTATTACTTAACGAAAATGTAGAAACAGAACTTTTGCAAGGCGACGGAAAAGCCTATGGAATTGAATTTTTAGTTAAAAAACAAGTAGGAAGATTAAACGGATGGCTTGGATATTCTTATTCCAGATCTTTAATTAAACTTGACGGACAATTTAACGAAGAGAAAGTAAATAACGGAAAATATTTTGCCGCAAATTTTGACAAACCTCATGACCTGAGTGCCGTTTTAAATTATAAATTTACAAAACGTTACAGCTTGTCTACCAACTTTTTATATCAGACAGGAAGACCAATTACTTTTCCAATTGGAACTTATAATTACGGAGGAGCTGAATATACTTTATACAGCGACAGAAATAAATTCAGAATTCCGGATTACATACGTTTAGACATCGGAATTAATATAGAAGGAAATCATAAAATAAAGAAACTGGCACATAGTTTCTGGAACATATCTGTTTATAATGTTTTAGGGCGAAACAATCCGTATTCAATCTTTTTCGTAACAGATCAGAGCGGTAAGGTAAAAGGGTATAAGACTTCTATATTCTCAATTCCTGTTCCTAGTATCACTTACAATTTTAAATTTTAATACAACAAAATGGATTTAAAAATCATGAAAACAATACAAAAAAACAGATCCATCTTTATATTGTTGCTGTGCGTACTATTGAATAGTTGTGCAGAAAGCTACACTTTACAGTCGGACAACTACGAAGAAGCGCTGGTTGTAGAAGCAACAATCACAAATGAACTTAAAACTCAGGAAATCAAACTTTCTAAAACAGCTAGATTAGAAGACGACGGAGTAGAAATTGAAAGTGGAGCAAGCGTAATTGTTAAAGATAATCTGGGTACCGTTTATCCATTTTCTGAAAAAGACGGAATTTATGTTTCTGACACTCCTTTTCAGGCAACAGCAAATACCATTTATACTCTGGAAATTAAAACTAAAGACGGTAAAGTTTATGAATCTACAAATGAAACATTGACTACCGAAAATCCGATAATCGATGTGAATCCTGCAGTTATTACAGACAGCAAAGAAGGACGAGGGGTTGAGATTCGTGTAACCAATTATGACCCAACAAATACTTCAAAATATTACAGATATGAATATGAAGAAACATATAAGATTGTTGCACCAGTCTGGAGACAAGAAAAACTGGTAGTAACTGGTCCTGAAAATGTAGAATTACAGCCTAATGATCCTAATACACGTACCTGCTACAGCACAAAACTGTCAAACGATATTATTTTAACCACAACCACAGATTTGCATGAAGACCGTGTAAATTTTCCTGTACGATTTATAAGTGATCAAAATTACATTATAAGTCACCGTTATTCCATTTTGGTTAAACAATATGTACAGAGTTTAGAATCGTATACATTTCGTAGAACGATGAAAGAAATTTCAAGTTCAGGAAGTGTGCTTTCGCCTAAACAACCAGGATTTGTAAGCGGAAATATTAGATGTATTTCGCATACAGATCAAAAAGCGATTGGATTCTTCGAAGTTTCATCTTATTCAGAGAAAAGAATATTTTTTAATTACAAAGATCTTTTTGCGGGAGAACTACTTCCTCCATACGTAACCGATTGTACAGAAGAAGAATACAAATTCTGTTTTTATTTTAGCATACCGAATCCATGTGAAGGGAAATTATTAATCGACAGACTTAATGCCAACAAAATCAGATATAAGTTTAACATCGAAAGTTCTTTTTATTACACCGTACCAGTTGAATGCGGTGATTGTACATCATTTTCGTCTAATCAAATACCTTCATTTTGGACAAATTAAAAACCCTTATACTATTGTTCACTCTAATTAGTGGGCAATTCATAAACGCACAACAAACCGTTACCTTAGACGAAACGGTATTCATCCATTCAAATGCTTCGTCATTTGTTTGTGGAGAGACAATCCTATTCAAGATTTACTGCTTAAAATCTTCTGATAAAACCCCAAGTACGATTAGTAAAGTGGGGTATGTTGAACTTGTAGACGAAAACCAGAAATCTGTTTTCAAAACCAAGATTGCTTTACAGAATAGCACTGGACAAGGCGATTATTTTATTCCGACAACCTTAAAAACAGGAAATTATAAACTTATCGGATATACAACCTGGATGCTTAACAAAAAAATTTCTGATTACTTTCAAATAGATTTAACGATCGTTAATCCTTTTAAATCAGAAACTAAGAATGAAGCTGAAATTAAAGCAACATCAGTAACTACGAATTCTCCAATAGTAAATTCAGAAGTTATTTCAAATAATGTATCAAATACAAATTCTAACATTAAAATTAGAATTCCTAAAAAAACATTTTCAACGCGTGAGTTTGTCGATTTAAAAATTGAAACAGCAAATTCTCTTTTTGAAGACGGAAATTATTCTTTATCCGTTAGAAAAACAGATAACATTTCTACTAAAAAACAAGCATCGGCAACTGAATTTTCTTCTTCATCAAAAGAAATTAATGTTCTGAATATTCAAAATCCGACAAGTACACTATACTTGCCTGAAGCTCGCGGAGGAATTATTTCGGGAAAAATTACTGCCAAAAACAACACAGATAATGTAAATGATAAATTTATTGGTTTATCCTTACCGGGAAAATCGTTTACTTTCGAAATTTCGCAAACTGATGCGGCAGGAAATTTTGTGTTTTACATAAAAGATACCTACTACACGTCGAATATAACGGTGCAGCTTATTGATGAAAAAGCTGAAAATTACACTCTGAAATTAAACAATGATCCTGAAATTAATTATTCTGGGTTGACATTTCCTGCACCGGTTAATCTTTCTTATTCTCTAAAAGAAAGTATTCTAGAAAGATCCATTTCGGCTCAGATTGAAAATGCTTATTTTCATAAAAAAGTAGATAATCTTTCTAAAGTTCCAACTTTAGAACCTTTTTATTCACCACTTGCTAAAACATATGTTCTGGACGATTACACCAGATTTAAAACGCTGAAAGAAACGGCAATCGAGGTGGTAACAGATATTTTTATAAGACAAAAAGACGGAAAAAATTATTTGCATGTAAACGATCCAAGCGTATTTCCTCAGTTGCCGGAGCCCGCTTTGGTATTGATTGACGGTTTATATTTAGAAAATCAAAATGACCTGATGAATTATCCAATGAAAAACGTTTTCAAAGTTGACATAATTATTGGGCGTTATTATGTGGGATCAAAACCTTTTAACGGTTTAATAAGTTTTACTACTTTCGATAAAAATTTCACTAGCACTCAGACAGGAAGTTCAATTGTAAAAACCGACATTCTGAGTCCTAAACCGAAAAAAATATATAACAAAATCGAATACAACAACCAAGTCGATAACTCTCGAATTCCAGATTACAGAAATCAGTTATTCTGGATTCCGGATCTCAAATTAAACGAATCAAATAATAACTCTTTCTATACTTCGGATATTTCAGGAAATTTTGAAATAAGATTAGAAGGATTTACAAAAAACGGAACACCCGTTTCAATAAGTGAATTTATAGAGGTAAAAGACACTTCTTTAAACTAAAAAAACACATCATAAACACCAATACTCCAGCACTTTATAGTTCTGGAGTTTTTTTATTTGAAAAAAATCCGTCAAATTGTAACTTTTTCGATACTCTCTACGTATAATCATTTGTACACTTTAAAAATAGGGAGACAACAACATGAGACAACTTAAAATCACCAAGCAGGTAACTAATCGTGAAACTGCATCGTTAGATAAATATCTACAAGAAATTGGAAAAGTTGACCTAATTACCGCTGATGAAGAGGTAGAATTAGCACAAAGAATAAAGGCTGGTGATCAAAGAGCTTTAGAAAAACTAACAAAAGCCAACCTACGTTTCGTCGTATCTGTGGCTAAACAATATCAAAATCAAGGATTAACTCTTCCTGACTTAATTAATGAAGGAAACTTAGGTTTAATTAAAGCGGCTCAACGTTTTGATGAAACTCGTGGTTTTAAATTCATTTCTTACGCTGTATGGTGGATTCGTCAATCGATTCTTCAAGCTTTGGCTGAGCAATCACGTATTGTACGTTTACCATTAAATAAAATTGGTTCTATCAATAAAATCAACAAAATGTACGCTTTATTAGAGCAATCTAACGAGCGCCCGCCTTCTGCTGAAGAAATTGCAAAAGAACTTGACATGACTGTAAACGACGTAAAAGAGTCTATGAAAAACTCTGGACGTCACCTATCTATGGATGCTCCTCTTGTTGAAGGAGAAGATTCTAACCTTTATGACGTATTACGTTCTGGCGAATCTCCAAATCCTGATAGAGAATTAATTCACGAATCTCTTCGTACTGAAATCGAACGTTCTTTAGAAACATTAACTCCAAGAGAGGCAGATGTTGTACGTTTGTATTTTGGTCTTGGCGATCAGCACCCAATGACTCTTGAAGAAATTGGAGAAACTTTCGACCTAACTCGTGAGCGTGTTCGTCAGATTAAAGAAAAAGCAATCCGTCGATTGAAACACACTTCTAGAAGTAAAATCCTTAAAACTTATTTAGGATAACAATATTAAATTTCAATATTTAATCCCGAAACTTCGGGACCAAATTCCAACAAAATTGGGATTTGGGTTTTATAATTTGGAATTTTATCCCAAACAACAGTTTGATTGACTGTTCGTTTTTTGATTGATGATTGAAACTCCGGCTGATTACCGGAGTTTTTTATTTTAATCTTTTTTGTAACGCAAAGTTCGCTAAGATTATAAAGTTTATCTTGAAGGCAAGCATACAAAGCTTTGTGATCTTTGCCTCCTAAAAACTATAAAGAAACCTTGCGAACTTTGCGAAAATCCTTTGTGTGCTTTGCGGTAAAATTTCATATTCTAAGTATCTTTGTAGAAAACAACACACTACAATGAAAAATACATTTATTGCTCCTTCTGTTCTTGCTGCGGATTTTGCCAATTTACAGCGCGATGTCGAAATGATTAATAACAGTCAAGCCGATTGGTTTCATATTGATATTATGGATGGAGTTTTTGTTCCAAATATTTCTTTCGGAATGCCGGTTTTAGAAGCTATTGCAAAACATGCAAAAAAATATATCGATGTACATTTAATGATTATCGATCCAGATCGATACATTAAAACTTTTGCCGATTTAGGCGCAAATGGACTGACTGTACATTACGAAGCTTGCACACACTTGCATAGAACATTGCAAGCCATTAAAGCTGAAGGAATGAAAGCTGGAGTAGCTATGAATCCGCATACCAATGTTGACTTATTAGAAGACGTTATTAATGATATTGACGTCGTTTGTATTATGAGCGTTAATCCAGGATTTGGAGGCCAGTCATTCATCGAAAACACTTATGATAAAGTAAAGAAACTAAAAGCGCTAATTACACGCAAAAATGCTTCCACACTAATCGAAATTGACGGTGGCGTAACAAGCAAAAATGCCAAACAATTAGTAGAAGCTGGAGCCGATGTTTTAGTTGCTGGAAGCTTTGTCTTTAAAGCCGAAAATCCAACAGAAACTATTGCAGATTTAAAAGTCCTTACTGCTTTTTAAATTTTTAAGATTCGGAAAGAAATCAATTCCAGTCATTTTTTCTAAAGTCTCGATCGGAACAACAAAATCATAAATAGATTTGTCACTCTTTTCGTTGGGAACCAAGAAAGCAATTGCTTTATGCTCTTTGCCTTTTTTAGCCAAAACGATTTTATAAAAATATTTAGGGACAGCAACATTTTCTGTCCCTATTTTTTTATCCGTATCTTTCAAAATCCCGCCTGTTACCACATAAATATCATTATATTTTCCTGCCCAGTAACGCGTTTTCTGCTCTATTCTGTTCCAAATTCCAGAATTGAATTTCTTTTTCTGCGGAGAAATATTCGAGGTGTAAAAAGTATCATTGTAAGCGTCTTTACTGAATTCCATGTCTCCAGCAGGGCAAAGATGCCCTTTATCATAACCTGAATTTTTATAGTTTCTCCAATCAGCAGAACCTGTTGTTACATTTGGATCTTCAATAAAATAAGGTCTTTTAAAATCATTATTTTTTAAATATTCCTTTTTTAATTCGTAAGCCACCCATTCCGCCTGTTCAAATTTTTCATTATACGACAAGGTATAATATTGGTGTTTTACAATCTGCTTCGTTGTTGAAGTTGGCAAATAAGCAACCGTATATACAGAATCTGTACTTGTAGAATTTCCCTTAAAAGAAATAGCTTCTTCATTACTTTCTTTCTCTGTAATTTCTACATTTTCTTTTTTACAAGAAAACAATGCAAAACTCATTAAAACCAAACTCAAACAAACTTTCATATTACTATTTTTAAAAGATAAACTTACAAAAAAACGCTCCATAAATTCAAAAATTTATAGAGCGTTTTTTAAACAAATTAAATTCTCTTCGAACTTAAGACTTCACTAGTTTATCCTTCTTCATTTTCGGATTAACCGTATTTTTTACCAAACCCTTTGTTTGTAAATCATCTAATACATTCAAAGCTTCTTCTACATAAACATCTTTAGATAAAGCTTGGTGCCATGCATCTCTCTTCTCTTTTAAAGAAGCATCTGCTTTCATTTCTTCTTCTTCATAAGGAAGTGATTTAAAGATCAAATCGTTTTTGTAATCAGAAATTGGCTTGTATTTTTTTCCTTCATTTTCAACTTGTTCCTGAGTTGCTTTAAAACTCGTGATATTCAAACTGTATACGTTCTCTTTGTTTTTAACATCAATCCATTTCGCATTATCATCAATTAACTTAAATTGAGCGTTTTGAGCAATTCTGTTTTTACTGTTCATAATTGCTTTATTGAAATTCTCCGTAGAAGTCCAAGTGCTGTAATCGGCTGGATCAATTTTATCCCAAGGCATTGCGTTATCAATATCTCTTTCTCCCATTTTTAAGTAAGCATAACGATCTGGCATTACCACATCACTATGAACACCTTCCAATTGAGTAGAACCTCCATTAATTCTGTAAAATTTCTGTCCTGTAATTTTCAATGCACCAAGATCTCCATAATTTGCATTACGTACAAACTGATTCAAATCTAATACGTTTTGTACAGTTCCTTTACCGTAAGTCTGCTTACTTCCGATAATTACTCCACGTTTGTAATCTTGAATAGCTGCCGCTAAGATTTCAGACGCCGACGCAGAGAAACTGTTTACCATAATTACCAACGGACCGTCCCACTCGATTTTTTTATCTTTATCGTATAAAACTTCTTTCTTTTTACCCGCAGATTTTACCTGAACAATTGGTCCTTCTTCGATAAATAAACCGGCAATATCAACAACAGTAGAAAGAGATCCACCGCCATCATCACGAACATCCAATACGATACCGTTAATATTTTGTTGTTTCAATCTTTCAACCTCGCGAGCAATATCTTTTCCTGCGTCACGTCCGTCTTTATTTTCAAAATCGATATAAAATTTAGGAAGATAAATTACGCCATATTTCAATCCGTTTTTCTCTACAATACTAGATTTAGCGTATGTTTCTTCAATTTCAACAACATCTCTAATAATCGAAATTACCTTGATAGAACCGTCTACTTTTTTAACTGTCAATTTAACTTCAGTCCCTTTGTGGCCTTTAATTTTTTTCACCACATCATCCAAACGCATTCCAACAACATCTACTGGCTCTTCATTTCCTTGAGCAACTTTCAAGATTAAATCTCCTGCTTCAAGTTGTTTTCCTTTCCAAGCCGGACCACCAGAAATTAGCTCATCAATTTGAGTAAAATCATTTTTCTTAGTCAAACGAGCACCAATACCTTCCAATTTACCACTTATATTTACATCAAAACGGTCTTTTTCTTCTGGCGCAAAATAACTTGTATGCGGATCAAAACGAGCCATAATAGAGTTCAAATACACAGAAAACCAATATTCTCTATTCAAATCTTTAATTACGCTAAAGTTATCATCTAAAGACTTCAAAGAGCTTTCGCGCGTTTCTTTTTCTAAAGTTTCAAAAGATTTTTCTTTGTAAGCTGCATCTTTTTTCTTCTTTTCTTCTTCAATTTTTTGTTTTGTAACTAAAGAAGAAAGTGTCGATAATTTTATCTGTTTTCTCCATCTTTCGTTAATCTCCGTTAAGTTTTTTGCATACGGGATTTTCTCATAATCCGCATCAAAAGTCTCATCGACATTATAGTTAAATGGCTGAGCCAAAATCGTTTTGTAACGTTTTTTGCTTTCTTCCATACGCTTCATCAACCTTGTATAAGTAAGGTTAAAAAAAGTGATATCTTTATTCAAAAATTGATCATCCAGCATTAATTCATATTGCTTAAATTCATCAATATCAGACTGAAGGAAAAATCTTTTTGAAGGATCTAGAGCCTCAATATAATCTTTAAAAATACCTTTTGAAAATTCATCATTTACTTCTGCAGGACTATAATGCCCTTTTTCAATAACAAATGCTAGTAATTCTAAAAGTGTCTTATCTCTATTAGGATCTGGGTCGATTGTCCTGTCCGCATTCATCTTAAATGCAAATAAGGTAAGCGATAGGCACAATACGGCTATGAGTATCTTATAATTTCTTTTCATAAACTTTATAATAGCATTCATCAATTTTTTTATCTAAGTTACGTTAAAAACTATGCCACGAGAGCTAACGCCACGATAATTTTTTGTTAAAGATATAAAAATGTTTAATTCGCAAAAAAGTTCTTTACCTTAGTTGACAAATTTTGCATTATTTGTGACTTATCACAATGAATTTGCGATTAATTTTAGATTTAAAATCTTACAATTGTTAAAACTACACATAATATTTATTAAATGAAAGCTGAGAAACCACTAATTTTAGTAACAAACGATGATGGTATTTTGGCTCCCGGAATTAGAGCCCTTATTAGTGTTATGGAAACCATAGGCGATGTAATAGTCGTTGCACCAGACAAACCACAAAGCGCAATGGGACACGCTATTACGATAAATAACACTTTATTTCTTGACAAAATATCCAAAGACGATGACACAATTGCAGAATATAGCTGCTCTGGAACTCCCGTAGATTGTGTAAAACTGGCAGTAAACGAAATCTTAAAACGCAAACCCGATTTATGCGTTTCGGGAATAAATCACGGATCAAATTCTTCTATCAATGTTATTTATTCGGGAACGATGAGTGCGGCTGTCGAAGCAGGAATTGAAGGCATTCAGGCAATTGGTTTTTCTCTTTTAGATTTTGACTGGAATGCCGATTTTGAACCTATAAAATCTTTTGTCAAAAAAATCGCTTTAGAAACTCTTGCCAATAAACTGCCTCTGGGAGTTGTTCTAAACGTCAATTTTCCAAAATTAAAGGAATCTGAAATTAAAGGAATTAAAGTTTGCCGTCAAGCGAAAGCCTACTACGCTCAAAAATTCGATAAAAGACAAACTCCTTTTGGAAAAGATTATTACTGGCTCGCCGGAAAATTTGTAAACGAAGATCAAGGCGAAGATACCGACGAATGGGCTCTTGCAAACGGGTACATTTCGGTCGTTCCTGTACAATTTGACTTGACTGCACACCACTCTATTCAGCAACTTAATACTTGGAAATTAAATGACTAAAGAAATATTAATTGGTTTTCTAATCGGAATCTTCACTGCCCTTTTAGGAAGCTATCTGTTCATCACTTTTTTTACAACCTTTGACATTTCTTCGGGATTTCAAATCATTAGAGAAAAAGGCTATCTAGGAAAAATAATCACTTTAGGAACACTTTTAAATCTTGCCGTATTTGCTATTCTTTTAAAAAGAAACAAAGAATTTATGGCTCGAGGTATAATTTTAGCAGTCATTGTTCTGGCAATTTCAACATTAGTTATTTAAATCTTATCTTTGCTAAGTCACCGTTATTACGGAGTTACAACTTTTAGCACATTACAAAAAAATCAACATGAAGTATTACATCATTGCAGGAGAAGCCTCTGGAGATTTACATGGTTCCAATTTAATGAAGGCATTATATACCGAAGACCCAGAAGCAGAAATTAGATTTTGGGGAGGCGATTTAATGCAAAAAGCAGGCGGAACTCTAGTAAAACACTATCGTGATTTGGCTTTTATGGGCTTCATTGAAGTGATTTTTAACTTAAAAACCATATTAAACAACATCAAAATCTGTAAAAAAGACATCACAGAATTTCAGCCAGATGTGATCATTTTTATTGATTATCCAGGTTTTAATATGCGAATTGCAAAATGGGCTAAAGAATTGGGCTATAAAACACATTATTATATTTCTCCTCAAATTTGGGCTTGGAAAGAAAACCGAATTAAAGCCATCAAGCAAGACGTTGACAAGATGTATGTTATTTTGCCTTTCGAAAAAAGCTTTTACGAAGACAAGCATCATTTTCCTGTAGATTTTGTTGGACATCCGCTTATTGATGCCATCGAAAATCAGCCAGCAATTGACCAGGAATTGTTTAGAAAAGAAAATAATTTGGGCGAAAAACCAATTATTGCCGTTCTGCCCGGAAGCCGTAAACAGGAAATTACCAAAATGTTGAGCGTAATGCTAAGCGTTGTTGACGATTTTCAGGATTACGAATTTGTAATTGCAGGCGCTCCAAGTCAGGAATATGAATTTTATCAGCAGTTTCTAAAAAACAAAAACATCGCGTTTGTTTCCAATAAAACGTATGACTTGCTTCGCTGTTCAACAGCTGCATTAGTAACTTCTGGAACTGCAACTCTAGAAACAGCTCTTTTTAAAGTTCCCGAAGTGGTTTGCTATAAAGGAAGCGAAGTTTCTTATCAGATTGCAAAACGAATCATTACTTTAAAATACATTTCTCTGGTTAATTTAATTATGGATCAGGAAGTGGTAACCGAATTAATTCAGGGAGATTGTAACAAAAAACGAATAAAAGAAGAGCTTCAAAAATTATTAGAGCCTAGCCATCGCAATAAAGTGCTACAAAATTACGATATATTAGAGCAAAAATTAGGTGGAGTTGGTGCTAGTAAAAATACCGCAAAACTTATCGTATCCGATTTAAAACAAAATAATTAACTGACTTTGAAAAGAATAATCCTTTTTCTGCTTTTAGCAATTGCTTTTACTTCTTGTAAATCGACTTCAACAGCGGTTTCAAAAAATAGCACAAAAAGCGAATCAAAAAAAGAAAACAGGCAATTGGTTAATATTTTAGTTGAAAAAGCAACTGAAAATATTGGGGTTCGGTATAAAGCAGGAGGAACTACAAAAAGCGGATTTGATTGCTCTGGACTTGTTTATACTACTTTTGAAAGTGAGAATATCAAACTTCCGAGACCCTCTTACGAGCAGGCAAAAGTTGGAAAAGTGATTCCGCTTAATGATGCAAAAAAAGGCGATTTAATCTTCTTTAAAACCAATAAAAGCAGAACTATAAATCACGTCGGATTAATTACAGAAGCCAATTCTGATGAAGTTAAATTTGTGCATTCATCAACTTCAAAAGGCGTTATTATTTCTTCTACTAAAGAACCGTATTACAAAAATTCTTTTGAACAGGTAAATCGAGTGATTCCGTAAATAAAATATTTATTATTTTTCCTACAAATTTAATACTTTTGTTTTCATGAAAGTATTAGATTTTCCTTTAGTAAAAATTACAATTGCCTTTGTATTAGGCGTAATTGCCTGTTATTATCTTTTTCTGCCAATTTCGGTAATCATTTCTTCGCTTTCGCTGAGTTTCATTGCCTTTTGCGGAGCTTTCTTTTGGTACTTAAAACGTAACAAGAAATCAAACTTTTTCGGAATTTCAAGCTACATTCTATCTTTCTGTGTTGGAGCATTTACACTTTTAAGCCATACCGAAAACCTTCACAAAAACAATTATACCCATTGCAAATCTGCTTTCAAAAATTCTCAATCAATAACTTTACTTTTAAGAGAAAAATTAAAAAGCAACGATTATAGCGATCGATATATTGGCCTTATAAAAACGATTTCAGGAAAAACTTACTCCGGAAAAGTAATTATAAACATCCAGAAAGACAGCAGTCAAAACCGTCTCATTATAGGAAACAGCATTAAAATTCAAACCGTTTTACAGCCAAACAAACCTAGCAAAAATCCGAATCAGTTTGATTACAGTCGTTATTTGGCCGACAAACAAATCTATGCGCAGATTTATTGCCAGAAAAGTCAAATCTTGGTTAGCAAAACTATTCAAAAAGACATTTGGTATTATTGTGCCAAATTGCATTCGAGAATAATCTCCAATCTTGAAAAATCAAAATTTAACAAGGATGAAATGAATGTCGCGCTCGCCTTAATTTTAGGCCAGCAACAAGAGATTTCGGCAGATATTATTCAAGATTACCAATATTCTGGAGTTACGCACGTTCTATCTGTTTCTGGACTTCATGTAGGGTTTATAATGCTCTTTATCACTTTTATTCTGAAGCCAATTCCAAACACTAGAAAAGGCTCGTTCATTAAATTAGCTTCGATTCTCATTTCATTAACTGGTTTTGCTATAATTTCCGGTTTGTCTCCTTCAGTTCTACGATCGGTAGTCATGTTTTCATTTCTTGCAATTGGAAATCATCTTCGAAGAAACGGCAATATTTACCATACTTTATTGGTTTCTATTTTACTGATTTTGCTTTTTGAACCGTATTTTTTATTTGATGTGGGCTTTCAATTAAGCTATTTGGCGTTATTTTTCATTCTTTGGCTGCAGCCTATTTTAAAAAATATTTATAAACCGAAAAATAAGTTCGTCATTTATATTTGGGAAGCGCTAACTGTTTCTTTTGCCGCGCAGATTGGCACTCTGCCTTTGTGCCTTTATTATTTTCATCAATTTCCAGGTTTATTTTTTGTTACAAACATCATCATACTTCCCCTTTTATCATTCATAATGATTGCAGGAATTATCGTTATGGTGATTGCTGTTTTTACAAACCCTCCATTATTTATAACAATTATTTTTGAGAAAAGTATTTATTTGCTAAATCTCATGATTCATGCTGTCGCTTCTTTTGACTCCTTTGTCATTCGTGATATTAGCTTTAACATCTATCATTTATGGGCATTTTCATTCTTAATAATAAGTATAATAATTTGGATCAAAAAACCGAGTTTTCATAAATTGTTATTTGCATTTGCCTCAATTATTATAGTGCAGCTTTCGTTTATCTACACCAAAATAGAAACTGAAAAAGAAGAAGAATTAATAGTTTACAGCGAAAAAAATAACACGCTTATTTCGGAGCGTTTGGGAAAAAATATTGTGCTTTTTACCAGAGACACAGCAATTCGCAAAAACAAAAATATAAATTCATATCTCGTAGGGAACTCAATTGATTTATCTGGAATTAAAAAGATTAAAAATGTTCTTTACTTCAAAAAAAACAAAATTTTCATCGTTGACAGTACAGGAATATTTTCAGAAAAAATAAATCCAGACATTTTAATTCTTACCCAAACCTCGAGAATTAATTTGGATCGGCTATTGCAAAACATGCATCCAAAAATTGTAATTGCAGATGGCTCCAACTCAAATTCTATTCAGAAATATTGGAAAAAAAGTTGCCGTAAAAACAATATCCCTTTTCATTCAACAAAAGAAAAGGGATATTATAGATTATAATTTTTATTCTGGATTTAAAATCGAATTTGATTCAGAAATCCAGGCTTTAGCAGAAGATCTATACGCAATAAGACCTAGCTTATTAAAATTTGTTTTGCCTTTTCTAACAGTTACTTCAGAAAAACAAACTTGCGGAATCTCTTCGATACCCAAAGCATTCTTTAATAGTAAATTTTGCTCTTTAGCAGCATCAGTAATAGATGGATCTGAAAGATCAAGCTTAACCAGAATAACATTTTTTCGAGACCATTCTTCGAAATCTCGAGTAGAAAAAATTTCATTTTGCAACTGAGGATTTACCCCTTGACCAGTAAAAAAAATCAGCAATGGTTTTCTTTTTTCTGCACTTGTAGCAACAGCATCGTTAATGTCTGTTTTCCATATTATATTTTGAGAATTCATACAAAATGGACTTAAAAACAATAGTAGAATAAGTAATTTTTTTGGCATATAATTTTGGTTTTGGTTATGTTAATAAAACTAAAATACTATAAAAACAGAATCATATAAAAATTTTAAGAGATTAAAAACCAACTTCTGAGCATTAAAATCAAATTGCTAATAAATGGCTTATTTTTTAATAAATGTGAAATAAACACTAATGAAAATCATTAAATTCTTGATGAGTATTTTAATAAAAAAATCCCTTTCTGTAAAACAAAAAGGGACTAAAAAAAATTAAAATAAAAGTTAAATGAAATCGTTTACTACTCGGCAGGATGCAAAATTGCATTTGATTCTGCAATCCAAGCTTTAGCTCCTCCCGGTTTATACGCTATTTTTCCTAAGGCGCTAAACGTAGTTTTGTTTTTTCTTACCGACGCCATTGCAAAGCATACTTCTGGAAGATCTTGAACTCCAAATGCATTTTTTAATTTCGCATTTTGTTCGCGATCGCTATCTGAAGCGTTGATATCGGACAAATCCAGTTTCACTAAAACCACGTTATCACGTGACCAAACAGCAAAATCTGGTGTTTTAAAGATTTCGTTTTGAAGATTTTCCGGTACACCTGAGGCAGTGAATAAAATCAACATTGGTTTTTTCTGGTCGTTACTAATAGCAATAGCATCTGTCATGTTAGTTCTCCATGCTAAATTTTGTGCTTGCATCATAAATGAACCTAAAAAAAACACTAGGGCAAGTAGTTTTTTAGTCATATTAATTGGTTTTGGTTAGATTAGCAAGACGAAATTAACATTATATTTTAATTATCCAATTTTTATTGGCATAAAAAATATATTATGTGTTTTTTTATCAATAATAAAATACCAAATACACAATAGATAAGAAATTTTTAAAGAGTTTTTCCTACTAAACAAAAAAAAAGGCCTCTTACAATGTAAAAGGCCTTCCTTATTATTTTAGATAAAAAATTTTACAATTTCTTCGGATGCACTATTCCTTCTGCAACAGTTAACCAAGCTGATGGACCGCCAGCAACATATCCTGTTTTACCAAGACCTTTAAAGTTAACTCTTCCATCTTTTGTTTCTGCACTTGTAAAGTAAACAGTTGGAAAACCTTGAATACCGAACGCTTGTTGCAATTCATTATTCTGACTCTTAACTTCTGGAGTCTGAGGAACCGATCTTGGATAATCTAACTCTACTAAAACTACATTATCTGTCGCCCATTTTTTAAACTCAGCAGTCTTTAAAACTTCATTTTGCAAACGAATACACCAACCGCACCAATCACTGCCTGTAAAAAACATAAGCATAGGCTTTTGCTCTTTGTTACTTATCGTAATTGCTTCTCTAACATCTGTATACCATTTTAATTCTTGCGCCTGAAGATTTGCAGCACCAATTAAAAACAAAGTAATAAGTACTATTTTTTTCATAATGGGGAAATTTTTCACAAAAATATACAAAAAGTGATTACAATTTAATTATTTAACTTCTTGCATTAATTTTTTGATTAAAGGCGAAATCGCAATTAAAACGACTCCCGCTACAAGAGAATAAATTGCCAACTGATAATATCCTTCTGTATAAGATTGCAATTTAGACAACAAGGAATCTCCAGTATTTGATCTTGAAATTTCTGCCCCTAACTTACCCGCAAATAATTGTCCGAAAGCCGATGCCAAAAACCACAATCCCATCATCATTCCGAATAATCGTTTTGGTGATAATTTTGTAATAATAGACATTCCAATAGGACCTAAACAAAGCTCACCAATTGTTGTTACTAAATAAGCAAAAGTAAATACATTCAGAGAAGCAATTCCTTTCGCGTCTGCAAAAAATCTAGTCAAATAGAAAATATAAAATGAAGCTGCTAAAAACAAAAATCCAATTCCGAATTTAATCAATGTATTAGGTTCAATTTTTCTTTTTCCCATCCAGATCCACAATAAACCAATCAGCGGACTTAATACAACAACAAAGAAAGTATTTGAACTATTATTGATAATATTTGGATCAATGTTAAAAAACAACAGTTTGTTATCTAAATTATCTTTAGCAAATAGCGATAATGATCCTCCGCTCTGCTCATAAATAGCATTAAACAAAAGATAGAAAAAAACAAACAAGAAGGCGGCAAAAAGCTTCTTTTGCAGTTTTACATCTCCTAATTTATATAATTCGTAAACAAAATACAAAACTGCTGTGATACCAATAGTATACATGAAATAATCTGTATAATCGGTGTTTTGAACCATGATGTAAATAAGCGGAATACTTAAAAGCGAAAGAGCATATACTGCAATTTCACGTTTTGTTCTTTTGCTGGCATCTAGATTTAATAAAGGAGAATCTCCAATTGGCCCTAAATATTTTTTAGTCATTAAAAAAGTTACCAATCCTAAAAACATTACAATTGCCGCAGAAAGGAAACACAGCTCCCAAGAATAGTATTTTCCTAAATAAACGCACAAAGCACCTCCAAGAAGTCCTCCAATATTTATTCCAGCATAAAACATTCCGTAACCAGCATCTCTTCTACCGTCATCTTCTTTATATAGCTCTCCAACCATTGACGAAACGTTCGGCTTAAAGAAACCCGTTCCTATAATTGAGAATGCAATACCATAATAAAACAAATCATGAGGCGCAACAGCAATTAAAAGATTCCCAAGAATCATTACAATTGCCCCGAAAAAAAGCGATTTTTTAAAACCTAAAACTTTGTCTGCAAAAATACCTCCAATGAAGGTAAATGCATACACAAAAGCTTGAATCGCTCCGTATTGTAAATTAGCGTGATCTTCTTTCAATAAAAGCTGATCAACCATAAAGATTGTTAAAACACCTCTCATTCCGTAGAAGCAAAAACGCTCCCACATTTCAACAAAAAACAAGTACCACAATTGCTTTGGGTACTTGCCTTCAAAATTTTGAATTTCTTCTAAAGTAATCTTGCTTTCCATTTATCTAACACCGTGCATTAATTTTTTCAATAGTGGCGTTAAAGCAAATAATAAAATTGCCGCAATACCTGTCAAGACAACAAAAACCATAAAGAACTCATATAAATTATGGATTTCGAATCCTGCAAAAATTGGATTTTGCGCACTAATTTGATGTTGATCCAATAAAGCTAATTGCTCAGCTGATGGTGTTATTTTTTTATCTAAAACCGCTTGAAGATCGATTCCTAGTTCTTTTGCTTTTGCAAATTTATCTCCAGTTGCTGGCAAAATAGAACCCAAAGTTCCTCCTAATGCATATCCAGACGCATTAGACAAGAAGAATACTCCGTATAATAATGAGGCAAAACGTTTTGGAGATAATTTACCTACCAATGATAAACCAATTGGAGACAAACATAATTCTGCACATGTATTTAAGAAATATAATAAGATCAACCATTTAACTAATAAAAGTCCCGTAGTTCCTATATAAGAAACTTGAGTCGCAATCATTAAGAAGCTGATAGAAATTATCACTAATCCCGCAGCAAGTTTTACAGGTGAAATCGGCTCTTTTCCTTTTGCTCTTAAAGTATCCCAAAGAATACTAAATGGAACTGCTAAAAGCACAACGAATAATCCGTTAAAAATCTGAACCATCGATGGCGGCATTGCCCAGCCAAAGAAATGTCTGTCAGTTTGGTTATCTGCAATAAAAGTTAAAGATGAACCTGCTTGCTCAAACGCCGCCCAAAAGAAAATAATAAAGAACGAAACAATATAAATTACAATAATTCTGTCTCTTTCAATTTTAGTTAAAGAAGTATCTGAAATAATTAATCCTGCCAAAGCCAAACCACTTGAATAAATCAAAGTGTAAATTAAGTTCTGACCTACAACATAATGGAAAAAGAATCCTAAAGCGATAAATGCAATTCCAGCACCAATCAAAGCTTTTGGAGAAAAATTTGCTGTTTGCGCTTCTCCTTCTTCAAAATCTGAAGCATCATTTTTAGAAGGAAGTCCTCCTAATGCCTTTCCTTCTGGAGAAACTACATATTTATTTTTTAAGACATAAAAAAGAATTGTTCCCAATAACATTGCAACAGAAGCGGCCATGAATCCCCATCTAAAAGCATGAATATCTCTAATTCCGCCTGCATCTTTAACATCTCCTAACAATGGACAGATTGACTGACCCAAAAAAGCTCCGATGTTGATTCCCATATAGAAAATAGTAAATGCACTATCTAATTTTGTTTTTTCTTGTTTAGGGTACAAACTTCCAACCATACTAGAAATATTTGGTTTGAAGAATCCGTTACCAAAAACAATTACACCCAATGCAGAATACATGATAATTTTTGCCAGACCTAAATTCGATTCAAAAACACTTCCGCTGGTAAACAAAAGCATTTGCCCAATCGCCATTAATAATCCTCCTAAGAGAATACAATTTCTGTTTCCTAAATAACGGTCGGCAACAAAACCACCTAACATTGGTGTCAAATAACAAAGTCCAAGAAAACCTCCATAAATTAGCGAAGCTTCCTCTTCTTTCATTAATAATGAATTTACAAGAAATAAAGTCAATAAAGCTCGCATTCCATAAAAATTGAACCTCTCCCACATCTCCGTTCCAAACAATACCCAAAGTCCTTTTGGATGCGCAGTTTTTACTTGAGTTTCTCCCATATTTTCGTCTATTTAATTAGGTTTAATATATTTTTAGATTATAAATTTTCTTTGATAAAATTTGTCATTTTATTGTAAAGCTGAATTCTCGTGTTTCCGCCATAAATACCATGATCTTTATCTGGATAAATTTGAGAATCAAATTGTTTATTCGCCTGAATTAAAGCTTCCATCATCTGCATTGAATTCTGAACGTGAACATTGTCATCTCCAGAACCATGAATCAATAAAAACTTCCCTTTTAATTTATCAACATGATTTATAGGAGAGTTTTGATCGTATCCGCTTGCATTTTCCTGCGGAGTCTGCATATATCTTTCTGTATAAACGCTATCGTAAAAACGCCAGTTTGTAACTGGAGCAACTGCAATTGCCATTTTGAATACGTCGTTTCCTTGGAAAATACAGTTCGAAGCCATAAATCCTCCATAGCTCCATCCGAAAATTCCAATTCTTGAAGCATCAACATAAGAATAAGCACCAATTACTTTTGCAGCATCGATCTGATCTTCAACTTCATATTTTCCTAACTCTTTTTGAGTCACTTTTTTGAAATCTGCTCCTTTGTAACCAGTTCCACGTCCGTCAACACAAGCCACTATATAACCTTGCTGTGTCAATGACAGAAACCAGTAATCGTTAGAATTATTCCATTGATTTGCTACTTGCTGAGATCCTGGACCAGAATATTGGAACATGAAAACAGGATATTTTTTTGAAGGATCAAAATCTTTTGGCTTTAAGATCCAAGCATTCAATTCGTTCCCTTTTGCTGTTTTAAGAACAATAAATTCTTTAGAAGGAAGGTTATATCCTTTTAATTTATCAGCAAGAGCTTGATTATTTTCAATAACCTGAATTTCTTTTCCTGATTTTGCTTCATTTAAAGTATAAGTCGTTGGCTGAGTAGCACTAGAATAGGTATTGATAAAATATTGGAAATTTGGACTAAAAGTCGCCGCGTTTGTTCCAATTTTAGCAGTTAAAGCTGTTTTATTTTTTCCGTCTAATGAAATACGATAAACTGCTCTGTTGATAGAACCATTTTCTGTAGATTGGTAGAAAATAGTTTTGTTTTTTTCGTCGAAACCATAGTAAGAAGTAACTTCCCAGTTTCCTTTTGTAACTTGATTTTTAAGCTTTCCGTTTTTATCATACACATAAATATGATTAAAACCATCTTTTTCGCTTGTCCAGATAAAACTGTTATCTTTTAAGAAAGTTAAATTATCTGTCACATCTACGTAAGCTTTGTCTTTTTCGTTCAAAACTACTTTTGCTGTAGCTGTATTGCCATCAACAAATAGTAAATCTAAATTATCTTGATGACGGTTTAAAACTTGTGCAGAAAGCACATTTGCATCATTTGTCCACTGCATTCTTGCAATGTAAAAATCATTATAGTTTCCTAAATCTACTTTTTTAGAACCATTTCCAGCAGCATCATAAATATGCAATGAAACTACCGAGTTTTTTTCTCCTGCTTTAGGATATTTAAAAGTTTCGATTTTTGGATATAAATCTTTATGGAAAATTGACATTGAAAATTCTGGAACTTGGCTTTCGTCAAAACGAATGTAAGCTAGTTTTTTACTGTCTTTACTCCAGTCAAATGCACGTACAAATGCAAATTCTTCTTCATAAACCCAGTCCGTAATACCGTTTATAACAGCATTTTTCTTTCCGTCTGTTGTAACTGCCGTTGATTTTTTTGAAGCAACATCATATATATATAAGTTGTTTTCTTTAGCATAAGCAATTTTAGTTCCGTCTGGTGAGAATGTTGGTTCCTGAATTTGAAAATCAACCAGTTTAGTTAGAGATTTTGCTGCAATATCATAAAGGAAATAATCAGCAGTAAAAGAGTGACGGAAAATTTTAGTTGAATTACAAGCAATTAAGATCTTTTTTTCTGAAGCGTCAAAAGTATAGCTGTCAATTCCATCGGCAAGTTCTTTATGATTTTTTGTATCAATAAGATTTGATACTTTTTTTAACGTTGCAAAATCGTATAAATCAATCTGCATACTTCTGGCCGCCATATCAACATTTAAAACAGTATATTGATTTGTATTTTTTAGCGATTGCAGCTCATCCATTCCCTTAGCCCGGAAAGTACCGCCAAAAACATTTTCGACAGTTATCTTTTGCTGTCCAAAAACGACTGCAGTTAAAAATAAAAGTACTGCAGTAAATTTACTTGTATTCATTAGAATTATTTTAAATATAAAAAGAGCCCAATTTTAGTGAAAAATTTAAACATAATACACATTTTAAGTGTTAAATGTTAAAAAAAATAACGATTGCATATTCTGATATTCAAAATAGATTGCAAACAAAACTCTTAAAATAGTATCTTTGCCGCAACATTATTATTTAATATATTGAGAATGAACAACGCTGTTGCTGGATTTTCTAAATTATCCAAAAAAGAAAAAATTAACTGGATTGCAAACGAATATTTTTCAAACCCTGAAGAGGCGCAAAATATTATAAGAAATTACTGGAATTCAGACGAAAAGCTACAGCAACTTCATGACGAATTTATAGAAAACACGATTACAAACCTTTACATCCCACTTGGAGTTGCCCCTAACTTTTTAATCAACGGAAAGTACAAAACCATCCCGATGGCTATTGAAGAAAGCTCTGTGGTTGCTGCGGCTTCAAAATCTGCAAAATATTGGTCAACAAGAGGAGGTTTTAAAGCAACCGTAATTGATACCGAAAAAATTGGTCAAGTGCATTTTACGTATAATGGAGATGCAGAAAAACTTACTCAGTTTTTTGACCAAATCAAACCAAAATTCTTTTCAGAAACGCAAAGCATTACCAAAAACATGCAGCAGCGTGGCGGCGGGATCTTAGACATTAAACTAAAAGACAAAAGAAGTTTACTAGAAAACTACTACCAGCTTCATGCTACTTTTGAAACAAAAGACAGTATGGGTGCCAATTTTATAAATTCTTGTTTAGAGCAATTTGCAACTACTTTAAAAGAAGAAGCTCAAAATTCTGACTTATGCCAAAATGGTGAAAACCTAGAAGTTATAATGAGTATTCTTTCTAACTACGTTCCTCATTGCCTTGTTAGAGCCGAAGTTTCATGTCCGATTGAAGATTTAGCAGAAAAACATATTACGAATCCTCAAGAATTTGCAGAACGTTTTGTTCAAGCCGTACAAATTGCAGAAGTCGAGCCTTTTAGAGCCGTTACTCATAATAAAGGTATCATGAATGGTGTCGATGGTGTAATTCTGGCAACAGGAAATGATTTTAGAGCTGTAGAAGCCGGCGTACATGCTTATGCTTCCAGAAATGGCCAGTATGCGAGTTTATCCCACGCGA
Source organism: Flavobacterium ustbae (assembly GCF_003946915.1). GTDB lineage: Bacteria > Bacteroidota > Bacteroidia > Flavobacteriales > Flavobacteriaceae > Flavobacterium > Flavobacterium ustbae. The sequence goes on along the minus strand of NZ_RPOC01000019.1, from coordinate 8,996 downwards.
AAATCGAAAACGGAATTTTTACTTTTTGGCTTGAAATTCCACTTGCCGTTGGTACTGTTGGCGGTTTAACATCTTTACATCCTTTAGTAAAATTATGTTTAGATATTTTAGAAAAACCCTCTGCGTCAGAACTAATGGAAATTGTAGCTGTTGCAGGTTTAGCACAAAATTTTGCAGCATTACGTTCTTTAACTACAACCGGAATTCAAGAAGGCCACATGAAAATGCATCTTAACAACATTATCAATCAATTTGAAGCTACCGATGAAGAGCGCTATTTAATTAAAACACACTTCAAAAAAATAGCCGTTTCTCACAGTGCTGTGGTAGAATTTATTGAAAACCTAAGAAAATAACTAAAGTTAGATTCCAAACATTTTAATTCTGAACAAACTCCAAATTCCAAAGCTAAAAGAATTTGGAATTTGGAATTTGAGTTTTGGAATTTGAAATTAAAATATTGGAATTTACAGAAGTATGAAGAAAACATTTTACAGTAACGGAAAACTTTTTATCGCTGGAGAATATCTGGTTTTAGATGGAGCAGATGCTTTTGCGTTACCTACAAAATTTGGTCAGGATTTAGTAATTGAAAGTTCAGATTATAAGCAAATTGAATGGAAAAGTTATGACTATGACAAACACTTATGGTTTGAAGAAACCATTTTGTTTGACGAAGTTATAAAAGGTTCAGATTCTCAAACAGATAGCGTAAAATCAACTTTAGTCAATATTCTGCACGAAGCATATATTTTGAATCCAAAGTTCATTGATGATTCTGAAGGATATAAAGTGAGCACACATTTAAGTTTTCCAAGAAACTGGGGATTAGGAACCTCTTCAACGCTAATCAATAATATTGCACAATGGACAGAAATTAATGCTTTTACTTTGCTAAATAATAGCTTTGGCGGAAGCGGTTACGATATTGCTTGCGCACAAAATAACACTCCTGTTTTATATAGAATAAAAGATAATTTTGTAGAGCAAGTTGAATTTAATCCTGATTTTAAAGAGCATATTTATTTTGTTTATTTGAATAAAAAACAAAACAGCAAATCGGCTATATACTCCTATAACAATCACAAAAGCAATCATTTAGCATCAAGCGTTGCAGAAAATAATAAAATTACAAATGCTATTCTAAATGCAAAGACTTTAAAAGAATTTGCTGTGGCAGTTCAGAAACATGAAATTCATTTGAGCAATATCTTAGAAATGCAAACTATAAAAGAGGCTGTTTTTCCAGATTTTAATGGTGTTATTAAAAGTCTTGGAGCTTGGGGAGGCGATTTTATTTTGGTGGTTTCTAAAGAAGATCCTAAAGAATATTTCTTAGAAAAAGGATATGAAACGATTTTGACTTACGAAGAAATGATTTTATAAAATCAATTTCAAAACAATTAATTAGCTCTTTTGCCTCTAATGTGCTTTGTCTCTAAACGACGAACAGCTTTGCTTTCTTGCTCATTAGACTCTATAAGCCTATTATGCAAGCGTTCTGCCATTTTTTCGATGCTGTTTGTAATAGAATCATAAACCACTTCCATTCGGCGGTGTTTCTCTTCTTTTACTGCTCTTAAAACATCTTCCACAAAAATTTTATCGTACTTTTCGGCAACAGAATCATGAGTATTAGTTAATCTAATCACATTATCGTTGCTCAAAATAGTAACTTTAAAATGCTGCTCGTCATTACTTAAATAATACTTTCCACCCAATTCATCAACATTGATGTCGGTGCTAGGCACTTTTAAAAGCTCTATAATAATACCATAAATATGACTTTCTATTTTGGTATATACTCTTGGCTTCTTTTTAAAAAATTTGAAAGTAAAAAACATTCAATGTTTAATTATTAAAGTGTTCGTTTATTGGAAATTATTTTTCATTTTCGGCGAAGGCCAAAAAAGTGTTAAAATGAAAAAATCGAGCAAATTAACTGTAATAATTTGAAAATCACAAGTTTTTTAAATTAAATTTCTATAATCTCTATATAATTTAAGAAAATTAACACAAAATACAATTTGTTTTCAATTTTAAAAAAAAACAGAAAAATAAAAACCCGAAACATCTTAAATGTTTCGGGTTTTTTATAATTGGAATTACTAAATATTAGTAATTAAATTGCAATCTGTTATCTTCAATTTTAGCATTGTTTTTCAAAGCTGGCAATACTCTGCTTGCATCGTTAGCACTTTGAGCTTTTACTTTCTCTACATAAGCAGCGTGATTAGCAATTGCTGGAGCTTTTACAGTTTTAATGTTTATTACTACATAAACACCTGTGTTACCTTCAATTGGAGCAGAAATTTTGTTTGCAGCTAAAGCAAATGCATTACCTACAACTCTTGGCTCTTGTCCAACTCCACCAGGTAAAACTGGGTTATCAAGCGTTACATCTGCAGCTTGCTGAACAGCAACTCCTGCAGCCTTAGCGATAGCTTCAAGGCTAGAACCTTGCATTTTAGCTTTTAACAATTCTGCTTTTTTCTTGTTTTTCAAAATTGGCTCTACGTAAGCTCTTGCCATATCAACAGAAACTAAACCTGATTTGTTTTCACCTTTATATTGCGCAATAACGTGTCCGATGTTTGCGATCTCAAAACGTTTAACATCATTTTTGCTTGTTTCTTTGTCAAAAGCCCATCTTACAATGTTGCGTTGGTTTCCTAATGGTCCAAATGCTTCATCCATAGCTTTTGCATTAACTGGCTGGGCAACTTTTAAACCTAATTCTTTTGCCGCAGCATTAAAATCTTTATCAGCAGCATCCATTTCAAATTTAGTTGCTAATGTAAATACTTTATCAGAAGTAGCTTCAGATGGTTCAATTTTTTGAGCAATTGTAGCTAAACGAATTCCGTCTTGTTTGTCTGTAATTTTGATAATATGAAATCCGAAAGGAGTTTCTACTAAACCAACTTTACCAATTCCGTTGCTGAATACAAAATCATTGAAAGGTTTTACCATTTGGTTTGGCCCAAAATATCCTAAATCACCACCTTGTTGTGCAGATGAATCATCAGAACTAGTAAAAGCCAACATCATAAAACTATCTGGATTAGCTTGAACTTGTGCTAAAATTTCTTCAGCTTTAGCTTTAGCGTCTTCTTTAGTTCTTTTCTCTTTTGGATTTGGAGTTTGAGATCCTTCGTAACCAATTAAGATATGACTTGCTTTTGCATTAACACCAGCTTTAAATCCTTGAGATTTAGAGATTGCATAATATCTTCCGTAAACGTATGGTCCGTAAATTGCTCCAGCTGGCAAGCTGAATAATTTGTCAGCATCAACTGCTGGCAATGCATTTTTAGGAACATAAGTAGAATCGTAAGGAACATCAGAATTTGCGTTTACAAATTCAGCAATGTTTGTAGCATTTCTAAATCCAGGCAATGAATCGTTTTTACCAGTTTTTGCGTTGTAAACAACACTTCCAGATAATAATGAAGTCAATTTAGCTTTAATTTCAGCTTCATCTTCTTTAGAAGCTTTATCTTCAACTAAAACGTATTGAATTTCGCGAGTTGCATCTGCTTTGAATTTTTTCTCGTTTTTCTTCATGTAAGCTACAATCTCGTCATCAGAAATTTTAACTTCACTATCTTTAATAGAAGAATATGGAGCTGCTGCAAAAGCAAAACTTACTTTATTAGCTTCCATTTCATACTTTAATTTTCCTTCACTAGCAGTTGTGTAAAGTCCTGACTTAATTAAAGTATTATAGATTTGAAACTTTGCATTCAATTCAGCATCTTTCTCTTTCTGAGAGATGTATTGTGCCGCTTCTGGGTTTGATTTAAAATAATCTTTAAACTTAACAACATCAAAAATTCCTGCTGCGTTTAAGAACATTGGATTTTTACCAATATTTGGATCTGATTTTAAAACTTCTAAAATGTGTTTTTCACCAACTCTCAATCCTAATTTCTCAAATTGTGTTGACAATAAAGCGATTGAAACTTCTTGATCCCAAACTCTGTTTGCAGCTTCAGTGGAAGTTATACCTTGCCCACTCTTTTCAACATTACTAACTTTAATTCTAAAGTCTTCAAATGAAATATCTTTTCCGTCGATACTTCCCACATCTTTTGAACTTTGACTAAATGTTCCTTTACCGATTAGATCTTGTATTATAAATGCAAATAATGCAAGTGCAATAACACCTATCAATAAAGCGGAACGCTGTCTAATTTTTGCTAAAACTGCCATTTTATTATCGTTAATTTTATATTCAGTTTGCGAAAATACAATTATCTAGTTAATAACAATACAACTAGCGTTTTATTTTCAACTTTTTTTTTCATTAATTTAAAAAATCACTCTTTAATTCTTAATTTAACTAGTTCTATTTTCTTATTTGAAGCCTCTTCAATAGAAAAATGGAACCTGTCGATTACGATTTTATCACCTTTTTGCGGAATTTCTTTGGTATGATTTACGATAAAACCACCTAATGTGCCATAAGAATCTTCTTCTGGAATCATCAATTTATAAGTTTCATTGAGGTATTCAACATCTAATCTAGTCGAAAATAAATACTTGCCTTCTCCTATTTCTTCTTCAACCAATTCTTCATCCAAATCGTGTTCATCTTCAATTTCGCCGAAAAGCTCTTCAACAATATCTTCAATAGTGATAATTCCTGAAGTTCCTCCATATTCATCTAAAACGACGGCAACATTTTTTCGTTTTTTAATCAATAAATTCAGAACATCTTTAATCAAAATTGTTTCTGGAACAAATTCGACTGTCATTAAAACCGATTTTATAGTTGATGGCTTTTTAAAAAGATCAAAAGAATGAACGTAACCAACAATATCATCTAGTGAATTCTGGCTTATTATGATTTTAGAATAGCCCGTTTCTATAAACAATGCTTTAAGATCATCTACTGTATCAAATAAATCCATGTCTACAATTTCTGTGCGGGGCGTCATAATATCACGCGCTTTAACGGCAGAGAATTCTAATGCATTCTGGAAAATCTGAATTTCAGAATCTACTTCCTCATCTTCTTCAACAGCGCTCATTTGCTCTGTTATAAAATTTCCAAGTTCGATACGGCTAAACAAATGAATCTGACTTCCTTCTGTTTTAAAAAATTTACTTAAAACAAAATCTGCAATCCAGATAAAAAAAGTAGAGATGTAATAAAATAATCGGTAAAACAAATAAGCTGGAAGCGCTAGAATTTTAATTAACGAATTGGCGTAAATTTGAAAAAAAACTTTCGGAAAAAATTCTGAAGTTACTAAAACGATCAAAGTCGCTAGAAGAGTTTGAATAAGTATATCCCACCAATCAGAAAGAACAAAACCAAAATTGGTTATCCAATTTAAAATTAGATCGCCCGTAAAAAAACCGTAAATTACCAACGTTACATTATTGCCAATAAGCATGGCCGCAATAAACTTTGAAGGATTTTCGGTTAGTTTTGTTAAGATTCGAGACAGGAAATCGTCTTGCTTCTTTTCTATTTCGAGATAAATTTTGTTGGCGGATGTAAAAGCTATTTCCATCCCAGAAAAAAAGGCGGCTAGTATTAAACAGATTATTATAATACTAATTTCCATTTTTATTGTTTTTTGTTACGATCGTTATGCCTATTAAGAAATCTTCTCCTAAAGAAAAACATAAAAATTGCCATTCCTGCAATTACAAAATAGAAAGGATAGCTCTCATTGCCCTCATTTAGCTTTACTATACCATCGTAAGTAAAGAAAAGAGCAAAAAGGATGTAAACGTATTGTGTATATTTTAAATAACCCATAATAATTATAATTCTTCGTTAGATTCAATTTCACCTGTTATTCGCTGCGAATTGATCACTTTAAAATCTTTGCTAAAATCTATTCCCTGACCATGGGAAACACCTTTTTTATCAGTCAATTTAAACTTTCGTTCGGTATAAAACCATTCATTTTTCTGATCGAAATACAATTGTTCTGTTTCTAAAATCTGTCCGGCTTCAGAAGTTATTTTTACTTTTCCTATCAAATCAATAATTCCGGTATTTTTATACGAAACTGCATAATTGCCTTTTATAAAGGTACGTTTTTGGTTTTTATCGTATAAGGTAACATCTATTCCTTTAGGGAATTCTGTAAATGGAAATTCGAGATTAGAGTAATCTAGCATTTTCGGACTTTTCAAAACCCCCGTGATGCGTCCAGAATCTGTATATTTAATATTTACAGTATCGGCATCACTGGCAGGAACAAATTCTGAAAAGTTAATTTTCTGAACTTCTTTAAAATTACTTTCGCATCCAAAAAACAGTGTCACAGCAATAACTGTGACAACCATCAGACTATATCTCTTTGGTAAATTCATTTGCCAAATGTAGTAAATTGTAATGAGCTTCTAAAGATAAAATACTTTGCTTATTGGTATTTACTCTTCACAAACCATTTATCATTGAAAGAGAAACTCACGCTAAAATTAACATAATTTTCCTGTACTAGGTCTGCCGAAGTTGTACCACGTTTACCAAATTCGATTCCGAAATTTACATTAGAAAACGATCCTGGAATTGGAACTCCAGCTCCTAATGACATTCCGACATCTTTAATTGATTCATTATTAACAATCAAACCAATTTTTTCATATTTCAAACCTGCTCTATAAGTTATTCTGCTCAAGTAACTAGTAAAAGAGGAATAATTTGGAAGGTAATATCCTCCAAGAGCATATTTAGAATAACTCTCATATCTCACATTAGGCATGGTATTATAGTAGTTGCCCAACTGCCCGTCTCCTTGAAAAGACATATTGGCTCCTACAAGCCATTTTCTAGCTTCACCAACACCTAAACCAATACTTAATTTATTTGGAAGTTTTAATTTTGTCGATACTGTTGGAACTGTATAAGGATCAGAATCTCCTTGAACCGAAATAACTCTTGTATTATCTGAATTTAAATCACTCCCAAAAGAATAACTTAAACTAGAAAATATACTCATTTTTTTATCGATCTTTTTCTGATACATTGTTCCGAAACTGAATGCTATACCCGAAACTTCAGAGGCATTAACTTCTGCAGTTCCACTTTCAACTCCAGTAACAGCTTCTATGCTAGTGGTTGTAATTTTTCCAAAGTTATATTGTGCATCTGCTCCAATATTCCAGCCTGGTATTATTTTATATGATAAACCAAAATACACTTTGTTTATCCCGCCTTTTCCTTCAAGCTGAGAACTTGTTGCGCCTTCTGTAGCAGAATTGTCATTACGAATTTTGTATCCTACTGAACTTACCGGTATTAAACCAAAAGAAGCACCAAATTTTCCCATCGGGATTCCTAAAGCTAAATAATCAAAAGTAGTACGTTGTGCTTTTTCTGATTGAGAAGTTGTTTTTAAATTAGAAGTAGCAAATGTTCCTCCAACTGTAAAAGTTGTCTGAATTAAGCTGGCATAACTTGCCGGGTTTTCTATATTTAAGTGAATCGTATCCTGTTCTACTGCGACTCCTGCCATAGATCTGTTTTCAAGTGTTCCCTTGAATCTCACATCTCCTATTCCGAAAAAAGAATAAGGTGAAGCAGTACCTTGTTGAGCGAATGAAACGAACGATATAAGCAAACAAGCGCTTAGTATTACTTTTTTAATCATTGTCGATTTTATATTGATATGTTTGGCTCAAACTCTCCAGAAGGAAATTTGAATTGGCAAATATGGTATTTTTTAATCGTTTAGCCAAAAAATCTGCATCACCTCCCGTTAAAATTATGATAAAATTTGAAAACTCTTTGCGATATTCATCGATAAAACCGTCAATCTCATAGACGAAACCGTTGACAACCCCAGAATGTATGGCTTGTGCCGTAGAGTTTCCTACATAAGAATCGGGTTCTTCTAAGGTTAATAACGGCAGTCTGGCCGTAAAATTATGAAGCGATTCATATCTCAAACGAAGCCCTGGAGAAATGGCTCCTCCTAAATAATTATCTTTTTCGTCGATAAAATCGTAGGTAATGCATGTTCCAGCATCTATAACTAAACGATTTTGTTTAGGGAATTGTAATGTTGCACCTGCTGCCAAAATCATTCGGTCTATTCCTAATGTTTTTGGCGTTGCATATTTATTTTGAAAAGGAAAAATGTCTTCGTGAGTAAAGAAATGAACTTTCAGTCTATTTTCGAATGTTAAAAACGACTGTTTTTCGATATTTCCAACAGATGCAACAGCCAAATCGGAGCATTTTGGGTATTTTTCTAAAATTTTTTCAATTTTTTTTTCGATTTCATTTTTATCAAAAACAAAATTTTCTAGAGAAGTATTATCCTCAAATACAGATGCTTTAATTCTGGTATTGCCAACATCGACCGTTAAAATCATATTTCTATTTTTGCTTTTGCGAAGATACGAATTGATTTTTTCTAAAAAATGTTTTGCACAAACCAAAAATGATTATATATTTGCACCCGCAACAAGCACGGTACCTTAGCTCAGATGGTAGAGCAATGGACTGAAAATCCATGTGTCCCTGGTTCGATCCCTGGAGGTACCACGAAACCCACTCAAACGAGTGGGTTTTTTGTTTTTCAACATACTCACAAATGCATTACTTATATATTCTATATTCCAGTTCTTCTCAAAAATTTTATATTGGCGAAACAAGCAATATTGATGAAAGAACATTAAAACACAACAACCATTCATATTCAAATTCTTTCACTAAAATTGCTAGAGATTGGGAAATAGTTTTAAGTTTTATCTGTGAAAATAGAGACGAAGCTTTATATCTTGAAAGCTTCATCAAAAAAATGAAAAGCAAAATTTTCAATAATAAAATAATAGCAGACCCATCAATTCTAAAAGACATTCTTAGTAAAAGAAAATCATAATGCGTCCCTGGTTCTCCCGAAGCCTCGGGACTGGAGGTACCACGAAACCCACTCAAACGAGTGGGTTTTTTGTTTTTCAACATACTCACAAATGCATTACTTATATATTCTATATTCCAGTTCTTCTCAAAAATTTTATAT
>NZ_RPOC01000018.1 GCF_003946915.1 Flavobacterium ustbae | reverse complement strand
TGAAATTTAAAAACTTCTTTTATACATTGAAGTTTAAATTCGTAATTGTATTTAACTTTTCTTTCCATAAAAATGCCCCCAAATAGTGTCTAACTTTTTGGGGGCAGTTCATGATGGAATTTGGGATTTTATATTGAAAGTTAAAACGAATTAGATTTTGTATCTTTTTCTATCCGTTTCACTTAAATAAATCTTTCTTAAACGTAAAGATTTTGGAGTAACTTCAACATATTCATCTTTTTGAATGTACTCTAAAGCTTCTTCTAATGAGAATTTGATAGCAGGAATAATTCTAGCTTTATCATCAGCTCCAGAAGAACGTACGTTAGAAAGTTTTTTCGTTTTAGTAACGTTAACCGTCATATCGTCGCTACGAGTATTTTCTCCAATTACCTGACCTTCATAGATATCCTCGTTTGGATCAACGAAGAATTTACCACGATCTTGTAATTTATCGATAGAATAAGGAATAGCTTTTCCGTTTTCCATAGAGATTAATGAACCATTGTTACGTCCAGGAATTTCTCCTTTGTATGGTTCGTATCCGATGAAACGGTGTGCCATAATAGCTTCACCAGCAGTAGCAGTAAGCAATTGATTTCTTAAACCAATGATTCCACGAGAAGGAATGTTGAATTTAATAATCATACGCTCTCCTTTACCTTCCATAGAAAGCATTTCACCTTTACGAATTGTTACGAACTCAACCGCTCTACCTGAAAGGTTTTCTGGTAAGTCGATAGTCAATTCTTCAATTGGCTCACATTTAACACCATCAATTTCTTTGATAATTACTTGTGGCTGACCAATTTGAAGTTCGTACCCTTCTCTTCTCATTGTTTCAATAAGAACAGATAAGTGAAGTACACCACGACCAAAAACCATGAATTTATCAGCAGAATCAGTTTCTCCAACTTTCATCGCTAAGTTTTTCTCCAACTCTTTTGTTAATCTTTCACGGATGTGACGAGAAGTTACAAATTTACCTTCTTTACCAAAGAAAGGAGAATCGTTAATTGTAAACAACATACTCATTGTTGGCTCGTCGATAGCAATTGTTTGTAAAGCTTCAGGATTTTCGAAGTCAGCGATAGTATCACCAATTTCAAAACCTTCAATACCTACAACAGCACAAATATCTCCAGCAACAACTTCTTCTACTTTTCTACGGCCTAAACCTTCAAAAGTGTGTAATTCTTTAATTCTAGATTTGATTACTTTACCATCTCTTTTTACCAAAGAAATTGGCATTCCTTCTTTTAAAGTACCTCTTTCAAGACGACCGATAGCGATACGACCTGTAAAAGAAGAGAAATCTAAAGAAGTAATCAACATTTGTGGAGTACCTTCAGAAACTTTTGGAGCAGGAACATTAGCAATAACCATGTCTAATAATGGCTCAATGTTTTCTGTTTGGTTTTTCCAGTCTTCAGACATCCAGTTGTTTTTAGCAGAACCGTAAACCGCTGGAAAATCCAACTGCTCTTCAGTAGCTCCTAATTCAAACATTAGATCAAAAACTTTTTCGTGAACTTCTTCAGGAGTACAGTTTTCTTTATCTACTTTATTGATAACTACGCAAGGCTTTAAACCTAAGTCAATAGCTTTTTGCAAAACAAAACGAGTCTGTGGCATTGGACCCTCAAAAGCATCCACTAACAAACATACACCATCGGCCATGTTCAATACACGTTCTACTTCACCTCCAAAATCCGCGTGGCCAGGAGTGTCAATAATATTGATTTTTGTTCCTTTATATTGAACAGAAACGTTTTTAGAAGTAATGGTAATACCTCTCTCGCGCTCCAAATCGTTATTATCTAGGATTAAATCACCTGTGTTTTCGTTTTCACGAAATAACTGACAGTGATACATAATTTTATCAACCAAAGTGGTTTTACCGTGATCGACGTGGGCAATAATTGCAATGTTTCTAATAGATTCCATCTGTGATTTTTAATGGGCGCAAAGGTACACTTTATTTTCTAAAAAAAAACGTTTCTAACATAGTTTGCGTATATACAATCAATTAGTTAATATAAAACATCAAAATATCGCTTTCAAAATGGCATTAACATACGTTTAGTTATAGTTAAATTAACTATATTTGAGGTGATGAAAAGTAAAACCCTCCAAATTACTCTTATTTATACCATCATCTCGATAATTATGGCAGTCATATGTCATAAATTACTCACAACCTACTTTTCTTCCTCAGAATTTAGCTACCTGCCTTTAGTAAAAGATATTTCATTTATCCTAATTACAGGACTCATTTTCAGTTTTATACTTTTAAAAAATGAAAAAAGAAACATTTCGATCTTTGAAAAGTTAAACAAAACAAACGAAGAAATAGAAGAATCGAATGAGAAATATGATATTGTAGCAAAAGCAACAAGCGATACTATCTGGGACTGGAAAATTCAGGAGGATAGCATTAACTGGAACAAAGGAATTGAAGGTGTTTTTGGCTATGACCAAAAAGAAGTAGGCAAAACTTCTAAATGGTGGTTTGACAAAATTCACCCAGAAGACAGCATTCGAATGTCAATAAAATTATACTCTTTTATAGAACAAAAAACGGAAAAATGGCAAGATCAATACCGTTTTAGATGTGCAGACGGATCATACAAATACGTTTTAGATCGAGGTTTTTTATTGAAAGATGAAAATGGAAGAGCTATCAGAATGATTGGAGCAATTCAGGATATAACAAAACAAAAAGAAGAAGAACAGCGATTAAAACTCTTAGAAACCGTAATTACACAATCTAAAGATTCTATTTTAATCACCGAAGCCAATTCTTCAGAGAGAAAAATACCCAAAATAGTATATGTTAACCCTGCATTTTCTCACATGTCAGGCTACCAGTCAAATGAAATTATTGGAAAGTCGCCAAACATTTTCAAAGGTCCAAAATCTGATTCAGATGAATTAAAAAAACTCCTAAGAGCCATAAAAAACGAAGAAGAATGTCTGATAGAAACAATTACCTACACCAAAAATAAAGAAGAATATTGGGTACGTTTTTCTATGATTCCGATTTTTAATAATGAAGGAGTAATTTCGCACTGGATTTCGATACAGCGAGACATTACAGACGAGAAAAAACTAGAAACAGAAAAAGAGCATCTGATTCGAGAATTGACACAAAACAATAAAGACTTAAAACAATTCTCTTATATTACTTCACATAATCTTAGAGCGCCGCTTTCTAATTTAATTGGCCTTCTTAATTTAATAGAAGATATTCCTGTAGAAAATGAGGAACTCCAAGAAATATTAGCTGGATTTACAAAATCAACTCATTTGCTTAATGAAACTATTAATGATTTGGTAAAAGTCATCATTATCAAAGACAATCCTTCGATGCAAAAAGAAGAAGTCTCTTTAAAAGAAGTTTTTGAAAATGTTTTCAGCCAGCTCTCCTTTCAAATCGAACTACACAAACCTATAATTAAACTTAAATTTGATAAAGTTCCCGAACTTATTACAAATAAAGCTTATATTGAAAGTATTTTATTAAATCTGCTTACCAATTCTATAAAATACAAATCGGAAAACAGAAAACTCAAAATATCCATAACAGCCGAACAAATAGAGCAAAGAACAATTTTAACCTTTAAAGACAACGGAATCGGAATTGATTTGGAAAGAAATCAAGATAAAGTATTCGGGCTTTATCAAAGATTCCACAACTATCCTGACAGCAAAGGATTAGGATTATATCTCGTAAAATCTCAGGTAGAGACTATGGGCGGAACAATCTCTATTGAAAGCGAGGTCAATAAAGGAACTATATTTACAATAACATTTAAAAATTAATTATTATGCTTGAGCAGATTTTATGCATTGACGACGACCCTATAACGCTGATGCTATGCAAAAAAGTAATTTCAAAATCTTCATTTTCGCATGAAGTTATTACAGCTCAAAACGGCGAAGAAGCTCTTCATTATTTCAATGTTCTAAAATACACCAACGATAAGGCAAAAAAAAAACCTGAATTAATTTTTTTAGATTTAAATATGCCCATTATGGGAGGATGGGAATTTCTAGATCATTTTACTTCGCTAGATTACAAAGAATTTAATACAGTTCCTGTAATTGTCTTATCTTCAACCATTGATCCTGAAGATCTTGCAAAAGCCAAAAAATATCCTATTATAATTGATTTCCTTTCTAAACCTATTACACTGCCAATGCTGGAATATCTTAAAAAGAAAATTGATTTATAAGTTCTGAAAATTCCAAATTCCAAGATAAAATACTCAAAAAAACAAATTCCAAATTCCAACTTATACAATTAGAATTTGAAATTTTTATTCTTGGAATTTCACTTAAAGTTCAAGCAAAAAAAAGTCCTCTAAAAAGAGGACTTTTGTATATCTAACAAATTGTATCAATTACAATTTAGCAACATGTTTAGTTAACTTAGACTTCAAGTTAGAAGCTTTGTTATCATGAATGATGTTCTTTTTAGCTAATTTATCAATCATAGAGATTACAGTTGATAATTTTGCAGTAGCATCAGCTTTATCAGTAGCTAATCTTAACGCTTTAATAGCGTTACGAGTAGTTTTATGCTGATATCTGTTAAGAACTCTTCTTTTTTCGTTGCTTCTGATTCTTTTTAATGCTGACTTATGATTTGCCATTTTCTTTTAATTTTAGATGTAATAATTATTATAAATACTAGTTAAAAAAGAAAAACCTCCCACAATTATAAAAACAATCACTTTGGTTTTAACTAATAAAATAAAAACCGAGACACCAATCTTTATTTTACAAAACTTATTTACAACTAATTTTGTAGTCTGTAAGGGAATCGAACCCCTGTTACCAGGACGAAAGCCTGGAGTCCTAACCCCTAGACGAACAGACCGTTTCTTCTAAGTTTTCTTCAATTTAAATAAAATTGAAATTGTAGTCCGTGGGGGAATCGAACCCCCCTTACCAGGATGAAAACCTGGCGTCCTAACCGATAGACGAACGGACCATTATATCAAGTTAAAGAACTTAAAAATCGCAGAAAAAAAGTAGTCCGTGGGGGAATCGAACCCCCCTTACCAGGATGAAAACCTGGCGTCCTAACCGATAGACGAACGGACCGTGTATTTCTCTAATGCGGATGCAAAGATACATCTATTTTTTAGTTGCACAATAGTTGATGCAAAAAAAATATATTTTTTTTAATAAGCCTTAGCAAAAAGCACTCTTTTAGAAGAAGGTTTCCCAGTAAACACGCAGGTTCCCACCTCTTCAACAGCATCTAAAGCGATGCAACGAATGGTCGCTTTTGTTAGCTCTTTTATCTTTTCTTCTGTTTCGGCAGTTCCGTCCCAGTGAGCAGACAAAAAGCCTCCTTTTCCTTCTAAAACTTCTTTAAACTCCTCAAAACTATTTACTTCTGTAATGTGAGAATTTCTATACTCTAAAGCTTTAGTAAATAAATCATTTTGAATCTGCTCTAAAAGATCATTTACATAATTTACGATTCCTTCTGCAGAAACCACTTCTTTTGACAATTTATCACGTCTGGCAACTTCAAAAGTTCCATTTTCTAAATCTTTTGGACCAACAGCAATTCGAACAGGCACTCCTTTCAATTCCCATTCTGCAAATTTAAACCCTGGCTTTTGAGTTGTTCTGTCATCAAATTTAACCGTGATTTTTAGTTTTCTCAATTTAGCCGTTAAATCATTAACTGCTTCTGTAATTTGAGCCAATTGTTCATCCGTCTTATATATAGGAACAATTACTACTTGAATCGGAGCCAAATTTGGAGGCAACACCAATCCTTGATCATCAGAATGCGTCATGATCAGAGCTCCCATTAAACGAGTAGATACTCCCCAAGAAGTTCCCCAAACATGTTCTTGCTTCCCTTCAGCATTAGCAAACTTAACATCAAATGCTTTTGCAAAGTTTTGCCCTAAGAAGTGAGATGTACCAGCTTGCAATGCTTTTCCGTCTTGCATTAAGGCTTCAATACAATATGTTTCATCTGCTCCGGCAAAACGTTCTGTTTCGGTTTTAAAGCCTTTTACTACTGGAATTGCCATAAAGTTTTCAGCAAAATCAGCATAAACGTTCATCATTTTTTCCGATTCCTCAATCGCTTCTTCTTTTGTTGCGTGAGCTGTATGCCCTTCTTGCCATAAAAATTCGGCAGTTCTTAAAAACAAACGCGTACGCATTTCCCATCGAACTACATTTGCCCATTGGTTAATCAACAAAGGCAAATCTCTATAAGACTGCACCCATCCTTTATATGTAGACCAAATTATAGCTTCACTTGTAGGTCGAACAATAAGCTCCTCCTCTAATCTTGCATTTGGATCAACCATTAATTTCCCTGGTCTTTCCTCATCATTTTTTAATCTGTAATGTGTTACTACTGCGCATTCTTTCGCAAATCCCTCAGCATTTTTCTCTTCCGCCTCAAACATGCTTTTTGGCACAAACAAAGGGAAATAAGCATTTTGATGTCCTGTTTCTTTGAACATGCGATCTAACTCTGCTTGCATTTTTTCCCAAATAGCATATCCGTATGGTTTTATTACCATACAGCCTCTAACTCCTGAATTTTCAGCTAGATCTGCTTTGACAACCAGTTCGTTATACCATTTCGAATAATCTTCTGATCTTGTAGTGAGGTTCTTACTCATATTATATATTTTGGCACAAATTTTGTTTTATACAATTTTAACTAAATAGTTTGACAAAACTAACTAATTTTGTAATGTGCAACAATAAAAAACACCACAGATATGAAAACTAACATTTCTCTTCGCCAAAACTCAGCTCATTTTTACTTAATTGGATTATTGAGTTTAGTACTTGCATCGTGTGGTTCCTACCAAAATTCATCTTATTATGATAATGATGGCGTTTATGGTAAATCATCAAATACAACTTATGTTCAGACCAATAATGGCACGAACAATCAATACAAAGAATATTTCAGATCATTACAGGACGACGATCAGCCAACTGAAATATTTACAGACGTTGACAACTACACGAATTATTCTGAAAGCGACAGTACACAAACTGCATCTGTAGGCTACCCTGCATGGGGAAGCAGCAGTTCTGATGTTTCTGTAAACATTTACTCTACTCCAACATGGTCATTCGGATTCGGAATGGGCTATCCATATTACGGATGGGGCTACGGAGGTTACTGGGGTTGGGGTTACCCAGGCTATTACGGTGGCTGGGGCTATCCAGGCTACTGGGGCGGTGGCTGGGGCTACCCAGGTTATTGGGGTGGCGGATACTGGGGTGGTGGCTACTACGGCTACAACAACTATAACTATTCTTACGGAAGAAGAGGTTCTGCAGGTTATTATGGAGATCGCAACTATGCTTACAACAGAAACTACTCTACTGGCAGAGGTTATACAACTAACAGAAACTACACTACTAACAGAAATTACACGACAAACAGAGGAAGCTATACAACCAATAGAAACTATACGACAAACAGATCGTCTAACGGGTATACTGATTTCAGAAGAAGCTCTAATGTAAATAGCCGAACAACAACTAGTCCGACATTCACAAACAGAAGATCGTACAATAATAGTTCTAACTATAACAATAGTACTTACACTAACAGAAGATCATACAATAATAGCGGTAACACCACAACAAACAGAAGCTATACACCTAGCAACAATAGCAATTCGTCAAGAAGCTATACTCCTAGCAATAGTGGTTCATCAAGAAGCTACACCCCTAGCAATAGTGGCGGAGGCTCTAGATCATACGGCGGCGGTGGCGGCGGTGGCGGAATGAGATCTGGCGGTGGCGGAGGAAGAAGATAATTTTTTCTCAGCCCCACTAAAATTCTAACTAAAACACATCAAAATGAAAAAAATACTTTTCCTATTTATAACAGGACTAACTGTCAGCGCGTCATACTCACAAGAAGTTTCAGATGCTTTGCGTTACTCTCAAGAAAATCTTACTGGAACTGCACGATACAGAGCAATGAGCGGAGCCTTTGGAGCTGTTGGAGGAGATATATCTGCTTTGAGCGTGAACCCGGCTGGATCTGCTATTTTCAACAGCAATCAAGTTGGAGTTACCTTTAGCAATCAGAATCTAAAAAATAATTCTAATTACTTTGGAACTCAAACTTCTGATAAAGAAAACTCTTTTATCTTGAATCAAGCGGGTGGCGTATTTGTTTTTAAAGATAACAACCCAAACAATGGCTGGAATAAAATTGCAATTGGTGCAACTTATGAAAATACTAATAATTTCAACAACCAAGTGTTTTCAGCTGGAACCAACCCTACTAATTCTATTGATGGCTATTTCTTAGATTACGCAAACGGAATTGAATTAAGAAACCTTGCAAATGCAGATTATAGAGATTTAAATTATAGACAACAACAA
This sequence comes from Flavobacterium ustbae, assembly GCF_003946915.1. Taxonomy (GTDB): domain Bacteria; phylum Bacteroidota; class Bacteroidia; order Flavobacteriales; family Flavobacteriaceae; genus Flavobacterium; species Flavobacterium ustbae. The sequence continues at coordinate 73,622 of NZ_RPOC01000018.1, read as the reverse complement.
GCTTTTTTTGGGCTTGAAGGATACGTAATTGACCCTGTTACCAACGACCCACAAAACACACAATACATAAGTAATGTACCTGCCGGAGGAAATTACCATCAAGAAAATGAAATCTACACTAGAGGCTACAACAGCAAAGTAGGTTTTAACATTGCAACCTCTTACAAAGACAGATTATACTTTGGAGCGAACTTAAATGTTCATGTCACAGACTACAGAAGGTCATCGAGTTTCTATGAATACAATAACAATCCTTTAGCAACATACGAAACAATTTCTGATGTGGGTTTCAATAATGAACTTTATACATATGGAAATGGATTTTCTTTCCAACTTGGAGCAATAGGAAAAGTTACCGATGCTTTTAGACTTGGAATAGCATACGAATCAAATACATGGTATGAGCTTTACGATGAAGTATCGCAAAGTTTATATTCTACGAGACAAGCTGATGGGGGTTCGGCATTAAATGCTAATATAAATCCTAACATTATAAATGTATACGAACCTTACACCTTACAAACTCCAGACAAGTGGACTTTTAGTGCCGCGTATGTTTTCGGAAAATCAGGTTTATTAAGCATTGATTACGGTATAAGAAACTATGGAAACAGCAAATTCAAACCAACAAATGATTCTGGTTTTAGAGAAATAAACAGTGATATCAACAATGCTCTAACTAGTACTGGCGAACTTCGTATTGGTGGGGAATACAAAATAAAACAATTAAGCTTAAGAGGCGGATACCGTTATGAGGGAAGTCCATACAAAAACGGAATCACAGTTGGCGAATTAAACAGTTATTCTGCTGGTTTAGGTTATAGTTTTGGCGCTACAAAATTAGATTTAGCTTATTCTTATTTAGAAAGAAAATCTAATCAAGGCTTTTTCCCAAAGGGATTTACTGATGGAGCAAATATCACTTCTAAATTAAACAATGTCACCATGACTTTATTATTTGAATTGTAATTAAAAATCAAAATAGATGATTGAAAATTTCCGTCAGGTTTTACTTGACGGATTTTTTTTATCCTTCAAAAGCCGTTTGTTCGTAATACAATTAAAGATTAACAGGATGCAAGGACAATCAACTTCATAAAAAACAGCTAAAACAAACTGTAAACTAGTGTTGTTTGAATAAAAAAAGTGTAATTTTGCACTCCAATTTATAAAAGTATGAGAACCAAGTCTTTAAAAAAGAACAAAATTAACGTAATCACTCTTGGGTGTTCAAAAAATGTTTATGACAGTGAAGTCCTTATGGGACAGCTGCGTGCGAATGGAAAAGAAGTGGAACATGAAGCGCCTGCAGAAAAAGAAGGAAACATTATTGTAATTAACACTTGCGGATTTATAGATAATGCAAAAGCAGAATCGGTAAATATGATTTTGGAATATGCCGATAAAAAAGACAGAGGACTTGTAGATAAAGTTTTTGTAACAGGATGTTTGTCGGAGCGTTACAGACCAGATTTGGAAAAAGAAATTCCGAACGTTGACCAATATTTTGGAACAACAGAATTACCTCAGTTACTAAAAGCTCTTGGAGCAGATTATAAACATGAATTACTTGGAGAACGTTTAACTACAACTCCAAAAAATTATGCTTATTTAAAAATTGCAGAAGGATGCGACAGACCTTGCAGTTTCTGTGCTATTCCTTTAATGAGAGGTTCTCACGTTTCTCAGCCAATTGAAAAATTAGTAAAAGAAGCTCAAGGACTTGCTAAAAATGGGGTTAAAGAATTAATCTTAATCGCTCAGGATTTAACTTACTACGGACTTGATCTTTATAAAAAAAGAAATCTTGCAGAACTTCTAGAGGCTTTAGCAGCTGTTGAAGGAATTGAATGGATTCGTTTGCATTATGCTTATCCTACTGGTTTTCCAATGGATGTTTTAGAATTGATGAAACGCGAGCCGAAAATCTGTAATTATATCGATATTCCGTTACAGCATATTTCAGATTCTATCTTGAAATCAATGCGTCGTGGTACAACTCAGGCTAAAACAACTCAATTATTAAAAGATTTCCGCGCTGCTGTTCCTGGAATGGCTATTAGAACTACTTTGATTGTTGGCTACCCAGGTGAAACTCAGGAAGATTTCGAAATTTTGAAGGATTTTGTTCAGGAAATGAAATTTGACAGAATGGGATGTTTTGCTTATTCTCATGAAGAAAATACTCACGCTTATTTACTAGAAGATAATGTTCCAGATGATGTAAAACAAGCAAGAGCCAATGAAATTATGGAGCTTCAATCTCAAATTTCTTGGGACTTAAACCAAGAAAAAGTAGGTAAAATTTTCAGATGCATTATCGACAGAAAAGAAGGCGCTCATTTTGTTGGTCGTACAGAGTTTGACAGCCCAGATGTTGACAACGAAGTTTTAATTGATGCTTCTAAACATTATGTAAAAACAGGAGAATTTGTTAATATAAAAATAATTGAAGCGACAGAATTTGATTTATACGGAGAACCTGCTTAAATTTACAGGGAACTATTGCAAACATTAGACAAAAACACTTTTATGAAACCTACCCTAAACCTAATACTTTTTGTTTTTACTTTATTTTGTTTCAACACTGTTTCTGCACAATACGGAAACGGATACAATAATGGTTATGGTAACGGCTACGGCAACGGTTACGGAAGAGGCGGCGGAATGGGCATGGACAGAAGCATGATGGCTGGACCACAAAGTTCTCCAAGCAAACCAAAAGAAACTCCTCCTGAAGAAATTGCAGCAATTATTATGGAGCAAATGAAACCGAAAGTAAATCTAGATGAACTACAAGCCATTGCTATTTCGAATGTTTTGGCAGAAAGCATTAGAGAACAAGGTATTTTATTGAAAAATGAAAGCAGCAGCCAAGATCAAAAAATTGAGCAAATCAAAGCTTTAAAAGAAAGTACAGATAAAAAAATCTCTGCTTTTTTGAATCCCGATCAGATTGACAAATACAAAACTTTCATGGATACTTTTAAAGACATGAAAAAAACTAAATCGAAGAAGAAAAAAGACAAGGATTCTAAAGACTCTAAAGAAGTAAAAGACGCCCCAGATACGAAAATTTCAGAATAATCGTTATAAACTTATAAAACAACGAATTATGACAAAGAAACTTTTTTGTTATCTGATTTTAGCTCTTGCCATCAGCTCTTGCTCTACAAATCCGTACAAGAATACTGAAAAAGCTTACGATCAGCAGCTTAAAAATTTAGAAAACCAGATTACAAGTAAAGAAGCAAAGCCAATTCCTGCAGTTCCACCTCTAGCAATTGATACTTCTTATGCACAGCAACTGGGAATCGTAAAAGATACTTTATCGAAAACAGGTTCTACTTATTTAGTAAACGGAATAAATACCGAATGGGTTGGCACCGTAAATTTCAATTTAAGAAAACCTAGTTTTGTAATTATTCATCATACAGCTCAGGATTCGCTGCAGCAAACGATCAATACTTTTACAAAAACCAAAACTCAAGTAAGTGCCCACTACATCATTTCTGAAAATGGAAAAGTTGTACAGATGCTTAATGATTATTTAAGAGCATGGCATGCTGGAAATTCTACTTGGGGAAAAGTAACAGATTTAAACTCTTGTTCTATTGGTATTGAATTGGACAATAATGGTTTCAAACCTTTTACTGAAGCACAAATCAGCAGTTTAGTTGCTCTTTTGACAAAATTGAAAAAAGACTACAACATACCAACGCAAAACTTTTTAGGCCATGCGGATATTTCGCCGGGCAGAAAACAAGATCCGAGTGCCTTGTTTCCTTGGAAAATATTAGCCGAAAAAGGATTTGGTATTTGGCCAGACGAAGTTTTAGAACCAGCTCCGTTTGATTTTAAAATTGAACCTGCTCTCAGAATTATAGGTTACAATACCAAAAACTTAACCTCAGCAATTCAAGCATTTAAACTGCATTATATTCAAAGTGATGCAACCTCAGTTTTAGACAGAAAAACAATCGATGCTATTTATTCGATATATAAAAAACAGGTTCAATAAAACCTCAACGATAAAATAAAAAAAGCGTTTCTATAAAATTAGAAACGCTTTTTTTATTTTATACATTTAGATTCTTCTTACCAAGAAGACGCACTGCGGTGCGTATCTACAAACAAACAACTCCAACAATTCAAACCTGAATTGCAACTTGAAACCTGAAACCTGAAACTTCAAACCTGAAACCTGAAACTTCAAACCTGAAACTTCAAACCTGAAACTTCAAACCTGAAACAAAATAAAAAAGCTGCCAAAACATTTGTATGTTTCGACAGCTCCAAAAAAAAAAAAAAAAATATCAATCTTTATCTCTAGAAAGAGTATGTTGTTGCAATTAAAGCATAGAAGCTTCCTCCTGTTGGCAATGCATCTTTATCTAAGAATATATCCTCAGAAGCGGCATCGTATCTAAGTTCAGGAATAATTGTTAGTTTTCCAACTTTATAGTTTAAAGAAACAGTATTAGCAAATACGTTTGATCCTGTTAGTGTCCCTAAACTTGGAGCCGCATCTTTAGCATCAAAATATTCTATTCTGTAAGCTAAAAGCAATGATGGACTGAAAGAATAATTAGCATAACCTACTAAAGAGAACCATTCTCCATCTAAAGCACTATCAAAATCGTTTGTCGTTTTAGCATAAGTTGCATTAAACCCTAAAGCAAACGAATCACTAATAGCTTTAGACGCCACCAAATCAAACTGTGTTTTATTTTCGTCTGAAACTGGAATTACACTTCCTGGAATTGGATTAGTACTTCCTGTTGTAAAGTTCAAATAAGCACTTCCTGTATCTCCAATATATCCCAATTGTCCGATAAATGTCTTTTGATAAGAACCCGCATCCATTGCCGATTTAAAATCTGTTGGATTTGTAATTCCTGCCATAGCAGTAAATTTACCAGAAGTATATTGTGCTTTTACCCCTGTATTAAAAAACGGCCCATAAGAAAACGCATAAGACATACTATAGTTTTTATTATCTACCGCATCTAGCACCTCATACCCGATATGAGTTCCGAAACTACCGGCTACTAATTTAAATTCATCGGTCAAATTGTATGTAAAAAATAATTGCTTAATCATAAATTTTGCACTTGCATCTTTATCTGGCGTTTCATTATATGAAAACTCTGCTGCTCTTTTTCCGAAACCTAAGTCTACAAAAACAGAAGCTTTTCCGAAAGTATGTCCTGCTTCAATCGACGCCATTCCTAATTCGAATGAATTTTGTGAGTTGGTAAAGCTCGTTAATCCATTCATTTGTTTTGAAAAATCATATTTATAGTACGCATCTGCAGAGCCTCCCCAGGTGGTTGCAGGAGGAGCGGCAGCTTCCTCATCTTGGGCAAAGGCAAAAGAACTTGTTAACATCGCGGCTAAAATGTGAAATGCTTTTTTCATGTTTTAAATTGGTTTTTAGTTATTAATTGATTCTGGTTAGTTAATCTTTTATATATCTATTTAATAGTATAAGCCATTTCTAAAACCTCTTATGCGCCTTCAAATCATCATCATTTTCATTAGCGAATTTATTAACTTTTGTATGAGTAGAATAATCCAAAACTGCTTTTTTGACGTTTTAGGCGAAGAATTACGGATTACAAAAATTAAGTCGTCAATAATCAATATTTAATATTTATAGATATTTGTTTTTGAAAATTCAATAACACAATTTTATTAAATTTTAAAAAATTTTATAGGTATTTAAAAAATAAAACAGATAAAAACTACAAAATACCACTAAAAAATAACAACAAAATAACGACACCCCCTAAAATTTTAGGGGTATATTTAAAAAATTAAATTTATAACCAAAATTACATCATTCAAATTAAGGCTTAAGAACATTATTTCAACAAGGAAATTATTCCTACAAAAATGATTGCGTTTTGATTAGCCGCGAATCCTTTTTAGGACTTGTTTTTTTTTTCGGAATACAGAATCTTAAAAACAAAAAGAGCCTGCTCAAAATTGAGCAGGCTCTTCCCGTTTTAACAACTAGATATATTTTATTCTTCCTTATTATACTGTCTTAAATACTCACGGACTTTTATTCCAGATTCTTTTAAATCTTCCTCTTTCCACTTCCCTTCCGATTTAGCTGATTTTTTCAGAATAGAGCAAGTCTCATCTTTATCTGATACTGACCAAGTAATCCAGCTCAGTTTTCGCGATTCCATCCAATCAATATATTCCTGCCAAGCTTTATAATTTAAAGGCCCGTCTCCAGAAGCTTCCATTCCGGCCGATTCTGAAATAAAAACAGGCAACCCGTCTTTGATAGCTCTGTCGGTTCTGTCTCTTAATTCTTTGCCGTGTGTTGCAGCATAAAAATGCATCGTATACATTATATTAGTATAACCTCTTATAGGATCTTCGGCAGGGAGATTAATATCCTGATCCCAATGCGGACACCCTACCAGAATAATATTATTAGGGTCATTTTCTCGAATAACTTTAATAATTTCTTCTGAGTAGTTTTTCACTTCCCACCAAGTCTCATAATCTGGCTCATTAAACACCTCATATATTATATTAGGATATTTAGCATACTTTTTTGATATCTCTGCAAAAAAGGTTTTTGCTTCCTGAAGATTGATATTATGACTGTGCCAATCTACAATTACATAAATATCAGATTTTATAGCTCCCTGAATTACAGCCTCTATTTTCTCTTTTGAAAATTGTGGATCTTTTATATAAGAGTACTCGCCAAGCTCGATTCCCATTGCGGCACGAACGACATTGCAATTAAAATCTTTCTTTAACCAGCTTACCGCTTTTTCATTATAAAATCTCGGCCACATGCTATGCCAGCCAAAACTTAATCCGCGAAGTACAATTGGATTATTATCCTTGTCTACAAGCTGGGTTCCGAGAACACTTAGTTGACCGTGTTTTTTCACAAATTGTGCCTTTGAAACATTTACAAGAAGTAAAAAAAGAACTGCATACCAAACCTTTACTTTCATACTATAGATTTAAGGGATTAATTTTAAGGTAACAACATCATGAGAAGCTATTTCTGCTGAAAAAGCTTTTTTTGTATTTCCGATTTCTTTGTTTTTCCAAAGATCTTTTATTTTAAAGACGGTTTTACTAAAATCAGCTTCATATCCGAAATCGGCATCTTTTATATTGTTTTTCTTCCAATCGAAATTGACTTTTTTTGAAGTTTCGGTTCTATTAACAAAACTCACTGCCCAAGCGCCATCTGAAAGTGGTTTTACCCATACTTCTACTCCATCTAAAATTACATATTTAAACCCTTGAATTCCGAGTTTGTCCTGATTTACAGCAAGCAATTCTTTATTGGTTAAAATTGCTAACGTTTCCTTTGTCATTTTACGGTAATCATTTCCTGTAAATAATGGTGAAGAAAGCATACACCACATCGCAAAATGCGTTTTATCTTCGGTGTCGTTCATTTCGTTTCCAACTTCCATCATATCAAAATCATTCCAATGATCTGGACCCGAATATTTGCGAATATCTTTTCGCATATCGGCAATTTTCATAAACCCCCAAGACGACCAATTTTCTGGATGTTTGAATTCGCAATCGAAACACGGATAAATATCCCCAGAAATTCTCCAAAGATTCCCAATTGGTTTTCCCCATTCCCACGGCTGATTATCTCCCCATTCGCAAAGACTAAAAACAATAGGCCTTCCTGCGGTTTTTAATGCATTACTCATTGTGGTATAGGCTTCTTTTGCTGTAATTCCTTCTGTATTACACCAATCGTATTTTAGAAAATCGATTCCTAGTTTTGCATAAAATCTGGCATCTTGATATTCGTATCCTCTTGTTCCTGGATATCCTGCACAGGTTTTAGTTCCCGCGCAATTGTACAATCCGAATTTCAACCCTTTATTATGCACATAATCGATAAGCGCTTTCATTCCGTTTGGAAATTTTACTGGATCTGGCACTAAATCACCATTTGCATCGCGCTCATGCGTCATCCATCCGTCATCTAAGACGATATAATTGTAGCCCGCAGCCGCTAAACCAGAAGAAACCATAATATCAGCCGTTTCTTTTACTAACTTTTCGTCAATATTAGTTGCAAAAGTATTCCACGAATTCCAACCCATTGGCGGCGTCATGGCAAGTCCTTCAAATTTTCCTCCTTGCTGTTTATGCGTGTTTCCTTGACTGAAAACAATACTCGAAATACTTAGACAAAATCCCAAAATTATTTTTTTCATTTTTTCTATTTAAAAAAAATTAAAAAAATGTTCCCTAATTTTTCAATCAGGGAACATTTTTAAACTAACTAAAACAAACTATTTTACAAAAATCCAATATCATCTAGATAGAAAACACTTGCTGGAGTAAGTGAAATATTAGAAAATTCTTGAACAAATACATTGTCAAAAGTTCCTCCACTTAATAATTCAGGATGTAAATCTGACATAGGAATTGAAAGATGATTCCATTGACCCGGCACTAGAACAACTGTTGTACCTTTTGACGAATCACCTCTATCCGGATTTATTGTCACCATAATTTTAGTGCTTTCAGTAGGAAATATAGAGATCTTAACAAACTGATAATCTGCTGCTTTTAAAACTATACTTGATCCCATATAAAGTCCATTCCAAGGAGCTGCCACTTTTTTTATCGAATGTGTTCCTCTACTAACTTTTTCAGTACTTTCAAATTCAGGCTGAGCATCCCAGCCCCAACCAGACCCTTTTAATGAGTCTTCGTAAAGTAAATACTTAACACCAATACCGCTTGGAGCAGATACTCCAAAGTCTGTCTCTACAGTAATAAGGGCAAAAGAATCAAAATCGGCAGGAACAGTTGCTTTTATTTCTGTTGCAGAAACTACTGTAAACTCAGCAGTAGAAGTATCAAATTTTACACTTTTAACTTTTACAAAATCTTTACCTGTAATTGTAATTTCATCACCTGAAGAAGCCAATACTTGCGACAAACCTGTAATTGCCGGAGCTGGCGGCGATAACTCGATTACATTGCTCAAAACATTTATAAAACCATTTGTTCCGTAGTAATCTAATCCTGGCGCTGCTTTATCTGATCCGTTTACTTTTAAAACGCCATTTGTAACATTAATGCCTAACAAATATAAATCAGGATTAACCTCATTTGCCATTGTGCTATAATTTCCTGATGTCAAATAATCTGCTTCAACACCTTCAAGTGTAGCTACTCTTTTTTTAACACCTTTAATAATATGACTTAAAACAAGCTGTTTCAAGTCTTCTACCGGAACTAGACTAACATCTGGATATCCTAAATCGTTTACATAACCATTGGCTACCAAATACCCATCTAAAGTTGCGTTATTTGGAACAAAATAGGTATAATCATCAGCGGTGTTTAATGTCGATTCTAGACCAGCTAACTGTATCGCTTTTGTAAATGTGGTTAAATCGGTGTTGGCCTGAAGCATCCCGTATGTCGTGTTGTAATTTTGCTCTGCCCCTCCAATATCTTCAATTTCATTATCGCAAGAAGAAGCTGTAGTAACCAAAAACACACATACAGCAATATGCTTTAGTTTATTATATATATTTTTCATAAATTTTCTTTTAGTTTTTAATTATGGATTTTAAAAATTAAACTCAATTTTGAAGTTTGTTTTCTTGAAATCCTTCACTATTATTTCAATACAAATCCAATATTATCTAAATAGATAACATTTCCTCCAAATCCTCCAAATTCTTGAAATCCAAAATTCGATATTTCCGCGTGGTTACCGACTTCTGCATATGGTATTTCAACATAAGTCCATGAACTTTTTATATCAATTATTTTAGTATTGGCTGCAACATCAACATCATTAGCAAAAAACTTCACTTTTCCTGCTTTTTCACCTTTTATCCAAAATCGTATAGCCTTAAATTTACCTGTATCATGATAAGACCAGTTATTAATACCAATAACAAAACCGTCCCATTCTCCAGACTTCCATTCAATGCACTTTTTCCCTTCCTTAACATCTTTATCATAAGCTAGATTAAGCGCATTGTTATCGTCCCACAAATCATCCCAACCCCAGATATTAGTTTTCTTATCATCATAAACTCCTGAGCCAATTGTTTCTGGAGCTACTGTTGTTCCAGAGACATTTGTTATTGATAAATTTTTCAAATAAGTACCTTCAGGAACTTTTACCACGATTTCTGTTAATGTTGCTGACATCGGTTCCACTCTAGTTTCTCCAAAATTTACAACAGGACGTAAAAAATAATCTCCAGTAATCGTGATTACATCTCCAGGATTAGCATTAACCGGGAAACCTGTAATACTAGGAGCAGGAGGTCTAATGGCAACTTTATAATTTAAAGTTCCTGCATTGGTGACAATCTTCATTTCATCCATTTCATTATAATATGGCGTTTTTTCATCCACTAATATTACAATAGCATTATCTGTGACGAAAGTCGGATTAAAATAAGACTCCAACCCATTAAATGAAATTGATTTTAATGTAGCAAAACCAGATCCTCTAATAATGTAATAATTTCCTGCATTGATAACATCTGTAGGAACATCTACTTCTCTATCGCCTTCGACCAACGGATCATCTACAACAGATTTTGTAATTCCTGTTACTTCTAGCTTTCCAGATGAACCTCCAGAATCATCATTTGAACAAGAAGCGAATAGCAAAATTGAAATCGAAGCCAAAAAACACAACTTCAATAACATTCTATCTTTTATATTTTTCATAGTGATTTACTTTTAAAAAATTAATTGAATTGGTAAGGAACTGGTGCCTCTTTCAACTTTGGATTTTTTCTAACTTCGATATCTGGTTTTGGATAAATAAAATCTGTCGGTGTTGGCGTATAATGCGTTACACCTTGAGAATCAAAACCTCTATCTTGCTGAGAAATGATATCAATAGCTTCCTGACGTGGAAGTCTTCCTAAATCGAACCAAAATTCTCCTTCAAAAGCAAATTCAACTCTTCGTTCGTGAAACAAAGCCGTTTTGGTTAATGGCACATTCGCTCCTAAAAGACCTAAACCTGCTCTAAACCTTACTTTATTATACGATTCTTTTGCTGCAGCATTAGTAGTTTCTTGAGCACCAGCCATAATTGCTTCAGCATGAATTAATAAAAGGTCAGCATAACGCATAATATAATTGCAATTGTTCATACCTCCCCATTGGTCTGCTGGCCCTGTTTCGCTAGTCGCTTGACCTACAACATATTTCTTAACCGCTGCACCAGTGTTAGCCAATAGATCGCCATATTTATCTTTATCCATTACAAAACCTACTTCTCCTTTGGCTTTCATATTTGGGTAAGAATCGCCATAAATCATAAACGATTCTTTTCTTCTTAAATCTCCAATTTCAAAAGCATCCTGAACATCATTACTCGGCACATAAGTCGCACCGTAAGAAGCATTATCATTCAAGATATCCAAACCATACTGAATATTAGAAAAATTTCCTCCGCCATACGTATTGATTGCACCAGACCATTGCCAAGAATAAATAGATTCTTCGTTATTGTTTTTACTTGTCAAGAACAGATCAGCAAAATTTGGCAAAAGGCCAAACTCGCCAGAATTAATCACTTTTTCAGCCATTAATTGAGAGTCTGAATATTTTTTCTCATACAAATATACTTTCGCTAGAAATGCTTCTGCAGAACCTTGTGTTACAAAAACATTCTCGCCGCCTGGAGTTCTAGATCTCACTTTTGATTTTAGATTTGCAGCCGCATATTTTAAATCGTTTTCAATAAATGTATACACATCTTCAATTCTGTTTGTATTAACCAACGGATCTTTTGCCAATACTAAATTATCTTCAATAAGAGGCACCGGTCCATACAAACGAACCAAATAGAAATACGCAATTGCTCTAAAGAAATGTGCTTCTGCAACGGTGTTTTTAATTACAGCCGCGCTTACATTTGCAGTAGCGTTTTTTTCTATATTATTAATCAAATTATTGGATTGCGCTATAATGGCAAAACAAGCTCTCCAAGGATCTAATAAAATCGGACTATCAGAAGTCAATTTAAACTGGATCAGCTCTGGACCATCTGCATAAGCCAAACAGTTTCCTGAAGACAACTCCGATAATGCATAGAAATTTTTAGTATAATATGGAGCCCACATTGCACCGTACATTCCATAAGTAGTTCTGGCTACCTGCTCGTCGCTATTGTAAAACTCTTCACTGCTGTAACTGTCTTCAGATGGGCGATCTAAGAAATCTTCACTGCAAGAAGTTGTTGCTAAACCTAGCGTTAAGAATAAAACTAAGGTTTTTATATTGATATATTTTTTCATAAGAGTAATGATTAAAATTCTAAATTCAATCCAAAAGTAAAACTACGATTGGTTGGATAACGTCCTGAATCGATTCCAACTAACAATGGATCTTGATTATAAGAACCCACCTCAGGATCATAACCTGTATATTTAGTAAAAGTGTAAAGATTTTGAATTCCTAAGTAAAATCTTAATTTACTAATACTAGCTTTTGAAATAACATCAGAAGGCAAGCTGTAACCTAAAGTTAACTGCTGAATTCTTAAATACGATCCGTCTTCTACATAACGGTCAGAGATCGCAATATTCGGATGTCCGTCTCCACCATCTGGTCTAGGATACTTTGCATCTGGATTTTCTGGTGTCCAAAAATCTGCCGCTTCTGCTAATTGATTTTCATACAAACGCTGGTTTTTAGTACCTGCACGTCTAGTTAAGTTCATTACCTTATTTCCATAAGATCCCTGTAGAAAAACTCCTAAATCAACATTTTTGTATTTAAAAGTATTATTGAAACCATATGTAAATTTTGGTTGTGGATTACCTATATAAGTTAAGTCTTTATCATCGATCAATCCGTCTTTGTTTTGGTCTACATATTCCACGTCTCCCACCTGGCTTTTCACCGCTTTATTTCCTGTAAAAGGAATTGGTGCATTTGCCAATTGTTCATTGTTTCTAATGATTCCTACTGTCTCATAGCCATAAAATTGACCAACCGGACGACCCACTACCGTTTTAGTTACTGCTTTGTTAGTATAATCATTAAGCATTACATCTTTTGTCAAATCAAAATTATCTTGTAAGCTCAATAATTTATTTTTATTGGTTGAGAAGATTACTTTTGAGTTCCAGCTAAAATCTTTTCCAAACTTATTATTATAATCCAAAGTCATCTCGAAACCTTGATTTCTCAAACTACCTAAATTTACATTTGGCGCACCTAAACCTCCTTGATAAGCGTCTGTACCCGTAACATAATAAGGTAACGGCAGTACAAATAAGAAACCTTCAGACTCTTTTTTGTACACATCAAACGTGGCTTGAAGTTTTGAATTGAAAAGCGTAAAATCTAAACCCAAGTTGGTTTGAGTAGAAGTTTCCCAAGTTAAACCTGGATTGGCAATATTGTTAACGGTAAAGAAATTCCCGAGCGCCGATTTTATGGCACGAACTGTACTCATATAACCTGCACCGCCAATATTTTGGTTTCCGGTTTCACCATAACCTCCTCTAATTTTGATGTTATCAATATATTCTTTAGTCCCTTCCATAAACTTTTCGTTCGAAAGTTTCCAATACCCTGAAAACGAAGGAAAATAGCCCCATTTTTCGCCTGGTCCAAAATTAGAACTTCCGTCTGCTCTAAACGTTGCCTGTACACCATATCGGTTTCCGTAATCGTAATTAAAAGACCCAAAGAAAGAGTACAAAGCAGAGCTTCCTTTATATTCCGTACCCACAAGTGTATCAGGATCTCCCAAACTAATTGAACGAACATCATTACTTACCAAACCTGCAACAGATTGCGAATTTCCGTTCCAGTGACTATCATTAGCCTCTTGACCCGCTAAAACATTAAAATGATGGTCGCCAGCATCAACTTTATAAGTCAGAACGTTTTTAACGTTCATACCATACCAAGTGTTAGCTCTCTTTACAAGTTCATTCGTTTCTTTAACGGCAGCGCCCCAAGTATAAGTAGGCTTAAAACCTTCAAAGTCATCTATATTTGTAGATCCACCAAAATCAAATCGATATTCAAGTCCTTTTGCTATTCTAAAATTGGCATAAAAATTACCTATGAAATTTCTTTTAACCAATTTGTTGGTATTCATCAAAGCAGAAGCAACTGGATTAATCCAAACTCCGATCGAACCATCTGCCGGCGGACCTGCATAATCTCCATTAGTATCTTTTACTGCAACGTCTGGAGTCGATAAAATAGACGTACTAATAATACCATTGCTAGCGCCATTAATTGTAATATCTTCATTTGTAATACCTGTTCCTAGCGAAACCCCAACAGTAAGCCAATCTTTTATTTTACTGTCTACGTTAGTTTTGAAATTATATCTTTTAAAACCAGAACCAATTACAATACCTTCTTGATCGACATAACCTCCAGAAATATAGTACGTAGTGCCATCTTTTGCTCCTGAGAACGAAATTTGATGATTGGTCATTACAGCCGTTTTATAAATCTCATCTTGCCAGTTTGTTCCTTTACCCAAAACAGAAGGAACAGCAAATTCATCTCTTGGTGTCACACCATAAACTCCTGCCAAAGCATTTTGCTGTGTCGCATATTGACTCAAAGTCATAGTATCTAACAAACGGGTCACATTTTGAATAGACATAAAAGAGTCGTAAGTAATTTTTCCTGTGCCTTTCTTACCTCTTTTTGTCGTAATAATTACAACTCCGTTCGACGCTCTAGAACCATAAATCGCAGTTGCAGAAGCATCTTTCAAGATATCCATCGTCTCAATATCATTAGGATTTAGAAACGCTATAGGGCTAGAAGTCACATTACCTGTATTAGCTCCCAAATAACCCGTTACAATAGAACCACCAGTATTAGTATTAGAAGCATCTCCAGAAATTGGAATACCATCTATGATATATAATGGCTCATTTGTTCCTGAAATAGAAGTCGTTCCACGAATTTTTACCGACACACTACCTCCTGGCTGTCCAGAATTATTGGTAACCGAAACCCCTGCGGCACGTCCTTGTAATAATTGATCTACAGATACTTGTGGAGAATCTGCAATATCTTTGGAGCCTACTGTGGAGACGGCACCCATTAAATCTTTTTTCTTTACGCTTCGATATCCTACGTTTACCAAAACTTCGCGCAAATCTTCGGCGCTTAGTTTCAAAATAACGTTTACAGTTCCACCATTTTTAACGTTGACTGTCTGTGCAACATATCCGATAAAAGAAACCGTAATAGTCGAATTTGCAGGTACATCGATCGAATATTTTCCATCAAAATCGGTTGATGCGGTCTTCTTTGTACTCGTAGCCATTATGTTGGCACCTGGAATAGAAAGTCCCTTTTCATCAGAAACCGTTCCCGAAACCTTTACCTGAGCTGTAATAAAATTACTAGTCAGTAACAAAAATAATATCAAAGGAACGGCTGTGTGGTCAGCCATCCAATGAATGAAGCTAGTCATTAGTTTTTTCATAATAAGTTTTTGGTTAGTTAAATTTGTTTATTGCATAATCTAAAAGTAAATGCCTGGGTAATTTTTACTTTAAAATTATTTAACAAATCTATAACAGGGAGGATTATCAAATCGATAATATTATATCATTTAATGATAATATTTTTACTAGAACGGATTTAAAAAACAGATATGAAAATAAAACCATATAAATTTTAAATTATTCGCAATCACAACCTACCAAAAGAACATAACCAATGAATAAAAACTAATGAAAACGCAAAAATCAAACGTTTTCGTTAAAAATAATATTTATAAATGATAAAAAAGTATCATTACAAAATTCGTTTTAAGCCAGAAAAATCTTCTCGATATTGACTAGGCGTACAATTTTTTGTCGCTTTAAAACTACGATTGAAGTTCGCAATATTATTAAAGCCAGATTTAAATGCAACCTCAGAAACACTCATATCTTTTTCTACCAGCCAACGCGCCGCGTAACCAATCCTGATATCATTGATATAATTGACAAAAGTTTTCCCCGTACGTTTTTTTATAAATCGGTTAAAAGAAATAATCGACATGCTTGCTACATTTGCTACATCTTCTAAAGTGATTTTTTCTGCAAAATGTTTCTGCACATATTCGTAAACCAATTTCATTTTATCATAATCATCAAACGTATCGTAGTCTACTGTGTAAGTCGAAAGCAAACGTTGATTTCTGGAATTTGCCAAATCATATAATAAAGATGTAATTTCTAGAAAATAATCCATACCGTCCAGTTTAGAAAGCCTCACAAGTCTTGGAGTTAATTCTTCTGCCGTTTTTTTTGAAAAAAGAATTCCATGAATAGATCTATTAAACATATCCCGAATCGGATTCATAATTCGTCGAGACAATAAAGATTCATGAAATAAATCGTTATGAAACTGAATCGTTATTTCGTGAATTTTTTTACTTGTACATTTATTCAGCTCCCAGCCATGATATAAATTCGGACCAATTAAAACGAGTTCGACACTATCGATTTCTTCAATATTATCTCCTACAACTCTCTTCACTCCTTTTCCATTCAAAATAAAATTGATCTCAAATTCAGGATGATAGTGAACCGGAAAATCAAAGCTGTCTTTTACGCGATCAAAAACCAAAAAACTGTCGCTCGCGGCAAGCGGAGCAATTTCTCTATAAAAATTTTTAGTAGTACCCATCTCAAAAACTGTTTTCAGGAAAGTGTATATTCTTTTTTGACTGCAATAATATGATATATAATTGATAAAATAATATTAATTACACGATATTCATCCGTTTATCTTTGAAAAAATTAATTATCATTTCTTTAAAAAGAACATTAATAATAAACATTAATCATTTTTTATTAAATAACTTTTTATAGTTTTAATAATTTTAACAACATTCGATTAGAGAATTTTCGATAGATAAAATATCAAGATTAACAAACCGTAAATCCTTGTTTATTTTGCATTTAGCTAAACAACCAACTTATATTTCTCAATGAAAAAACATCTTTTAACCCTTTTAATGGTAACTGTAATAAGCAGCTCGTGTATTTCTCAAAAAAACACCGCTAATACTAATTTGTCACTTTCAGATAAAAAAGCAACCTCAGAAACTAAAACTTTATACAAAAACCTCAACACTTTGGTTCAAAAAGGTTTTTTATTCGGACATCAAGATGATTTAGCTTATGGCGTAAAATGGAAATATGAAGACGGAAGAAGCGACATAAAAGATGTAGTCGGCGATTATCCTGCGGTTTACGGATGGGATATTGCGGGTTTAGAAAATGACAATCCAAATAATATTGACGGCGTTCCATTTAGTAAAATGAAACAATACATCATTGAGGCAGATGCAAGAGGAGGAATCTCAACAATCAGCTGGCATTTTGACAATCCTGCAACAGGAAAAAATGCATGGGACAATCAGCCCAACTCTTTAAAAACGATTTTACCTGGTGCTGAAAATCATCAAAAATTTACTTCTTGGTTGGACAGAGCTGCCGTATTTTTTCTTTCTTTAAAAGACAAAAACGGAAAAAACATTCCAATCCTTTTTCGTCCATTTCACGAACTTACTGGCGGATGGTTCTGGTGGGGAAAAGGAAACTGCACGCCAGAAGAATTTAAAACAGCTTGGAAATTTACTTTTGATTATCTGCAGAAAAAAGGCGTTCACAACTTAATTTATGTGTACAACACAGGAAGCTTCAGCAGTGAAAATGATTACTTAACTAATTATCCTGGAGATCAATATGCCGATATGATAAGTTTTGATACGTACCAAAACAGCAACGATCCAAATGGCGAAAAGTTCATTTCTGAAGTACAGAATCAATTTAAAATATTGAACGAAATAAGCCTAAAAAAACATAAATTAATGGCATTGGCAGAAGCGGGTTACGAAGCAGTTCCAGATCCAAAATGGTGGACAGGAACTTTATTAAAAGCTATTGGAGATTATAAAATTTCTTATGTGCTTTTATGGAGAAATCATGGCTGGCAGGAAAAAGAGCAAAAAATGCATTACTACGCGCCATTTTCTGGTCAAGTAAGTGAAAAAGATTTTGTTGATTTTTATAATCTCAATCAGACTATATTTGAAAAAGACATTCAGAAAAAATGATTATTAAACACATAGAAACATAGATTTTCAATCACCTAAAAAAGGAAGAAAAACAAATCTAGATTTGCACACATAGTCCCGAAGCTTCGGGATGTGTTTAAACAAAATGAAATGCCTTTTAAACGCAAACTAAACTATGATTCTATGTGTTAAATTTTAATTACTATCTATATAAGTTACCTCAAAATAAATTACAACCTCAAACAATTAACCAATGCACGACAAAATTAGTTTAAAAGAAAAAATCGGTTACGGACTTGGAGATGCCGCTTCCTCTATGTTTTGGAAAATTTTCAGCATGTATCTGCTATTTTTCTACACCGACGTTTTCGGATTGGCGCCTGCCGTAGTTGGAACCATGTTTTTAATTACTAGAATCTGGGATTCCTGCTTTGACCCCATTGTTGGAATTATGGCTGATAGAACCAAAAGCAAATGGGGAAAATTTAGACCATATTTACTTTGGGTCGCCATCCCCTTTGCCGTGATTGGCGTTTTAACTTTTTACACGCCAGATTTTGACGAAAAAGGAAAAATCATTTACGCCTACGTGACCTATTCACTTATGATGATGATTTATTCCTTAATCAATGTGCCTTACGCATCACTTTTGGGAGTAATGTCTTCTGACCGAAAAGAAAGAAATACATTATCATCTTACCGAATGGTTTTTGCCTTTGGCGGAAGTCTTTTAGCGCTTTGGTTAATTGAACCTTTGGTAAATTATTTTGGCGGAAACTTAAATTCTAAAACAGGCTGGCTAGCCACAATTGCCGTTTTCGGACTAATCACAACTATTTTCTTCTGGGCTTGTTTTTTATTTACTAAAGAAAGAGTACAGCCAATTGGAGACGAACAAAATAACTTAAAAGAAGACTTAAATGATCTTCTAAAAAATAAACCTTGGTGGATTTTATTAGGTGCTGGAATTGGCGCTTTAGTTTTCAATTCTATTCGTGACGGTGCTGCGGTTTACTATTTCAAATATTATGTAAGCAGTTCTATAAACTTCGATTTTTCGCTTTTCGGAACCGATTTCCACATGACGCCAACTTCAATTTATTTGGTTTTAGGACAAGCGGCAAACATCATCGGAGTAATTTTAGCAACACCAATTGCCAATAAAATAGGTAAAAAGAAAACCTTTTTTGGAGCGATGGCTCTAGCAGCGATTTTAAGCCTTATTTTCTATTTATTCGGAAAAGAAGATATTTTCCTAATCATGAGTTTCCAAGTTTTAATCAGCATTTGTGCTGGCTGCATTTTCCCATTAATCTGGTCAATGTATGCGGACAGCGCCGATTATTCTGAATGGAAACAAGGAAGAAGAGCAACAGGATTAGTTTTTTCTGCTTCCTCAATGTCACAAAAATTTGGATGGACCATTGGCGGTGCCGGAGCAGGCTGGCTTTTAGGCTATTTCGGATTTCAGGCCAATGTAGAACAGACTGCCTTTACTCAAAACGGAATTCAATTAATGCTGAGTATTCTTCCGGCAATTGCTGCAGCGATATCAGTAGCATTTATAGTATTCTATCCTCTATCAGAAGAAAAATTACAGATTATAGAACAGGATTTAAACGAAAAGAGAAATCATTAAAAAACAAAGACAAGAAATCAATTTATGACAACAATAACCTCTTCAGCCACTTTTCTAGAAAGAAAATCGGCATTAGAAAAACAACATAAAACACTGCTTGAGCAAAAAAACGAGCCTCAAGAAGCAGTTGGAAATGGTATATACGAACGTTATAAAAATCCAGTTGTTACCGCAGCGCACATTCCATTAAACTGGCGTTTTGATTTTAACGAAAATTCAAATCCTTTTCTACAGGAAAGAATTGGAGTTAACGCCGCTTTTAATGCTGGCGCAATGAAATGGAACGGAAAATATTTACTGGCCGTTCGCGTAGAAGGAATTGACAGAAAATCTTTTTTCGCTATTGCGGAAAGTCCAAACGGAATCGATAATTTCAAATTTTGGGATAAACCGTGCGTGATTCCACAAACGGAAGAACCAGACACAAATGTGTACGATATGCGTCTGATTAACCACGAAGACGGATATGTTTACGGAATTTTCTGTACGGAAAGAAAAGATCCTAAAGCACCGAAAGGCGATACAAGTTCGGCTGTAGCCAATGCAGGAATCGTTCGTTCTAAAGATTTAGTAAACTGGGAAAGACTTCCAGATTTGATTTCGAATACAGGACAACAAAGAAATGTGGTGCTGCATCCAGAATTTGTAAACGGAAAATATGCTTTATATACGCGTCCGCAAGACGGTTTTATTGATGTTGGTTCTGGAGGCGGAATTGGTTTAGGTTATGTTGATGACATGGCAAATCCAGTTGTAAAAGACGAAAAAATCATTTTCGGAAAACAATATCACACTATTTACGAATTGAAAAATGGCTTGGGCCCTGCTCCTATCAAAACTTCAAAAGGCTGGTTGCATCTGGCGCACGGAGTTCGAAATACTGCCGCAGGATTACGCTATACTCTATATATATTTATGACCGATTTGAATGATATTTCTAAAGTAACGCATGTTCCAGCCGGACATTTTATGGGGCCAGAAGGAATTGAAAGAGTCGGCGACGTTTCGAATGTTTTATTTTCTAACGGATGGATCGAAGATGAAGACGGAACGGTTTACGTTTATTACGCCTCTTCAGATACACGCATGCACGTAGCGGTTTCTTCTGTAGAAAAATTGGTCGATTATGTAATCAATACGCCAGCAGACACTTTTATTTCTGCAGGTTCTGTTCAGACTATTATTAATCAAATCGAAAAAAATAACGCAATTTAAAATATCGTGTCACTACAAGAAAAGCTTTTAAAATCGGAACTCACCGCAGAACTAGATTCTATTCTAAACTATTGGTCGCAAAGAACTATTGATGACCAAAATGGTGGTTTTGTCGGGCAAATCGATTTTAATGATCATTGGATTGCAAATGCAGAAAAAGGTTCGATTTTAAACGCCCGAATCCTTTGGACGTTTTCTGCCAGTTACAAGACCACAAAAAACGAAAACCACAAATTACTGGCAGAAAGAGCATTTGAATTTCTTGCAGCTTATTTTTATGACACTCAATTTGGAGGTCTTTTTTGGAGTATAAATGAGGATAAAACTCCAAAAGACACCAAAAATCAGATTTACACATTGGCTTTTGCCATTTACGGATTATCTGAATATTATTCGATTTCTCAGGATGAAAGAGCTTTAGAAATTGCTAAAAACTTATACTCTAAAATTCAAGAACACAGTTACGATCCTATAAACAAAGGTTATTTTGAAGCTTTTACCAGAGATTGGCAACCCATTGAAGACTTACGTTTAAGCGAAAAAGATGCCAACGAAAAGAAAACGATGAACACGCATCTTCATATTATTGAAGGTTATGCGAACTTATACAAAGTCTGGAAAGACGATAAACTGCTTGCCGACATTGTAGAATTATTAGAAACAATCGAAAAATATTTCATTAATACCGAAACAGGTCATTTGCGTTTGTTTTTTGATGAAAACTGGAAAGAAAAACCAGATGTTATTTCATACGGACACGACATCGAAGCGGCTTGGCTTTTACAGCAATGTGCCGAAATTTCAGGAAATGAGACTTTGATTGCCAATTATAAAAAACACGCCATTCAAATTGCCGAAGTCACCAAAGAAGGTTTAGATTCTGATGGCGGATTGTGGTACGAATACGATCCTGAAAACAAAGAATTAATTGCCGAAAAACACTGGTGGCCTCAAGCCGAGGCTTTAATTGGTTTTTATAATGCCTATCAATTAACGGGAAAAGATGAATATCTAGATATTGTTCAGAAAAACTGGTCTTTTATCAAAAATTACATTCTCGACAAAAAGAACGGCGAATGGGTTTGGGGTCTTTACCGTGATTATTCTTTAATCGAAAAAGACAAAGCCGGATTCTGGAAATGCCCGTATCATAACGGAAGAGCTTGTTTAGAATTGATAAATCGAATTGAAGACTGATGTTAATATTATTTGTTTCAAGTTTCAAGTTTCAAGCACAGAAAAACCTAATAGGTTTAATTTCAACATATAAATTATGAAAAACAGATTTCTAAAAACACTGTCATTAGTCTTGATTTTTTCTGCAATTGCTTGTCAGGCGCAGGAAAAAATTACGGTAAAAGGAAACGAATTTTATAAAGGCGACAAACCATACGCTTACATTGGAACCAATTATTGGTACGGAAGTATGCTGGCGTCTAAAAAAATTGGCGACCGTAAAAGACTTTTACGCGAATTGGATGTAATGAAGAAAAATGGAATCGATAACCTTCGTGTTTTGGTTGGAGCAGATGGCGGAAAATACGATTTTACCGTTCGTCCAGCTTTGCAATACGAGCAGGGAAAATATGATGAAGATTTATTAGACGGATTGGATTTTCTATTGAATGAAATGCAAAAACGCAATATGTATGCTGTTTTATACCTAACCAACAATTGGGAATGGTCGGGCGGAATGTCACAATATTTAGAATGGAATGGCAAAGGTCCGGTTCCGGTTCCTGCAATTCCGCCAAATACTTGGCCACAGTTTATGTCGTATACAGAGCAGTTTCACAGCTGTGAACCTTGTATGGAAGCATTGAACAATCATGTGAAATTTATTATTGGAAGAACCAATGCTTATTCTAAAAAGAAATACAACGAAGACAATACGATTATGGCATGGCAGGTCGGAAATGAACCGCGACTTTTTACAATCGAAAATGAAGTTAAATTCACAAAATGGCTGAATACTATTGTAGATTTAATTGATAGTTTAGACAAAAATCATTTGGTTTCTACAGGTTCTGAAGGAAAAAACAGTTCTAACGACAGCATGGAAATTTTTGAAAGAACACATCAAAATCCAAATATTGATTATCTGACGATGCATATTTGGCCGAAAAACTGGAACTGGTTTAAAGCCGATAATGCCGAAGCGACAATGCCAAAAACAATTGAAAACGCTGAAAAATATATCGACGATCACATTAAAGTGGCTAATAATCTGAAAAGACCAATTATTATTGAAGAATTTGGATTGCCGAGAGAAAATGAGAATCTAAATGCGGGAGCGCCTTCTGTTTATCGTGATCAATTTTACAGCTATATTTTTGGAAGAGTGGTAGAAAGCCGTAAAAATAATGGCCCATTGCAAGCTGCCAATTTCTGGGGTTACGGCGGTGAAGGAAAAGCCATTCACCCAGACGGAAAATGGAATCCTGGCGAGCCGTTGACAACCGATCCTCCGCAAGAACCACAAGGTCTAAATTCGGTTTTTAATGGAGACAAATCAACATTAGAAATTGTAAAAAAATACAATTTAGAATTGAAGAAAAAATAAAATAGTTTAAACCATATAAGTTATATAAGTTCATTTAAATTGGCTTGCCTAAAGAAAGTTTTAGAACATATAAGTCCATAGAAAATCATTTTAAACAGTATAAGTCATATAAGTTTATTTTAGAAAAAGCTTAAAAAGCAAAATTTATTAAATGAACTTATATAACTTATATGGTTTCAAAAAAACACCCAGCATGAAAAATATATTTGTTCTTTTTTGTTTCATATTCGTAAATATTTCTTTTTCGCAGAAGAAACAAGATTTTACAGTGACTTCTCCAAATGGAAAAGTTGAAGTTACAGTTTCTGTGAATGATAAAATTTCTTGGACCATTTCTAACGGAAAAGATTTGATTTTAGCTCCGTCAGAAATGTCTTTGACTTTGGATCAAAATGAAGTTTTAGGCAAAAACCCTGTGGTTTTAAATTCGAAGAAAGAAAGTGTAAATACTTCTTTTGAAACGCCTTTGTACAAAAAGAAGTCAGTAAAAAATCAATACAATCAACTGACTATAAATTTCAAAAATGATTTCAGTATTGAATATCGCGTTTTTGATGATGGTGCGGCGTATCGATTTGTGACTAAAAAGAAAAAAGACATTACGGTTAAATGGGAAAATGTAAGCTTGAATTTCGATCAGGATTATTCGACTTTAATGCCTTATGTTCGTGATTTACGAAATCCGAAAGATCCTTATATTTCGTCTTTTGAAGCGCATTACGAAAACAAAAAAATCAGCGAATTCACTAAAGATACTTTAGCTTTTCTTCCGTTTTTAGTTAATTATAAAAATCAGAAAAAAGCGGTTTTCTTAGAAGCATACCTAGAAGATTATCCAGGATTATTTGTAACGAACAACAAAGACAAATCGGGTTTTGAATCTCGTTTTTCTAAATATCCAACAAAAGAAACCAACGGCGGATTCAACAACATTAACCGATTAATTTCTGAAAGAGCCGATTATTTAGTCAAAACAAAAGGAACGAGAAATTTTCCGTGGCGAGCAATTGTGATTTCTGAAAATGATGCCGATTTAGCCAATAATGATATGGTTCAAAAATTAGCTGAACCTTCAAAAATAAAAGATATTTCGTGGATCAAACCTGGAAAAGTAGCTTGGGATTGGTGGAACGATTGGAATATTTACAACATCGATTTTAAAGCCGGAATCAATACACAGACGTATAAATATTATATTGATTTTGCTTCGAAGAATAAAGTTGAATACGTGGTTCTCGATGAAGGCTGGAGTTTGGAAGAAGACATTATGAAACACAATCCGAATGTGGATTTGGAAGCTTTAATCGCTTACGGAAAAGAAAAAAATGTCGGTCTTATTTTATGGAGTTCTTGGATGGCTTTGACCAAAAACACAGACGGAATTCTAAAAAATTATGCCGATTTAGGAATTAAAGGTTTTAAGGTTGATTTTCTGGACCGTGATGACGCAAAAATGGTCAATTCGGTTTATGATATTTCGCAGAAAGCGGCAAATTATAAACTGATTCTGGATTTCCACGGAATGTACAAACCAACTGGAATTCAGCGTACATTTCCAAATATTTTAAATTTTGAAGGCGTAAAAGGTCTTGAAAATAATAAATGGACACCAAACGATGATGTTCCATTATATGATACCACAATTCCGTTTATCCGAATGATGGCCGGCCCAATGGATTACACACCGGGAGCGATGCGAAATGCAACCAAAAGCGAATTCAAACCAAGTCATTCGACTCCAATGAGCCAGGGAACAAGATGTCATCAATTGGCACTTTATACGATTTTTGAAGCGCCTCTGCAAATGATGGCCGATAGTCCTACTGCTTTCATGAAAGAGCAGGAAAGCACCGATTTTATTGCTAAGATTCCGACGACTTTTGATGAAACTGCAGCATTAGATGGCGAAGTTGGAAAACTCGTTTCAATTGCCCGAAAAAAGGGAAATACTTGGTATTTAGGAGCTATTACAAATTGGGATTCCAGAGATATCACAATTGATTTTTCTTTCCTTGAAAAAGGTAAAAAATTCCAGGCAGAAGTTTTCTCAGATGGTTTAAATGCTGATAAAGCGGCGGTAGATTATAAACGAGAAATTATAACCGTGGATTCAAATTCTAAAATAAAATATCACTTGGCAAACGGTGGCGGATTGGCGATGATTATTCAATAAAAAATCTTTTTCTATAATTTTTATAAACCCGACAGGTTTTAAAACCTGTCGGGTTTATTGCGTTATGTAAACGAGATGTAGACGCACTGCGGTGCGTCTCTACAGAAATACTTTGTCTAATATTATTTTAAAATTTCTTCAATCGCATTCAATTCATCATGCGTAAATTCAGTATTCTGAAGGCAATCTATATTATTACACAATTGTTTTACAGAACTTGCTCCAATCAAAACTGAAGTAATTCGTTTGTCTTTCTGCAACCAAGCCAAAGCCATTTGTGCCAAAGACTGATTTCTATTCTGCGCAATTTCATTCAGCTGAATCAATTTCTGAATGCGTTCCTGCGTCACCTCATCTTCTCTCAAATGCCCGTTTGGATTATGCGCGCGCGAATTTTCAGGAATTCCGTTTAAATATTTGTCTGTTAAAAGTCCTTGTGCCAAAGGCGAAAACGCAATACAGCCTACTCCTTTTTCTTCTAAAACATCCAATAAACCGTTTTCTACCCAACGCTCCAACATCGAATATTTCGCTTGATGAATCAAACAAGGTGTTCCCAATTGCTTTAAAATATCAACCGCAACTCTCGTTTGTTCAGCAGAATAATTACTGATTCCGACATACAAAGCTTTTCCGCTTCTAACCGCGTGGTCTAAAGCCATCATGGTTTCTTCAATCGGAGTTTCAGGATCTGGACGGTGTGAATAAAAAATATCAACGTAATCAATATTCATTCGCTTTAAACTTTGGTCTAAGCTCGATAAAAGATATTTTCTGGAACCCCAATCACCATAAGGACCATTCCACATAGTATAACCTGCTTTGGTAGAAATTACGATTTCATCACGCAGATTCCCTTGAAAATTATGCCATAATATTTTCCCGAAATTCTCTTCTGCAGAACCTGGAACTGGGCCGTAGTTATTTGCTAAATCAAAATGGGTAATTCCTTTATCAAAAGCTTCAATGGCGATACTTTCGGCATTTTCAAAATTATCTACTGAGCCGAAATTATGCCATAATCCTAAGGAAATTTCAGGAAGTAATAAGCCACTTCTGCCGCATCTGTTATATTTCATTTTTTTTATTTAATAGTTGGAGTTTAAATAGATTTTAAAAATACGAAATTTTGCCACGAAGGCACAAAGTCACTAAGTTTATTTTAAAATTGTGTTCTGCTGATTTTTAATCGCGCAAAGGCGCAGAGTCGCAAAGTTTTTCTTTTTAAATTAAGATGAATTGCGTCCAGCTTTAGGATGAAAAATATTAACACAAATAAAAAGGCTTTAGCCAAACTTTTTGACTTTGGCTAAAGCCTTTTGAGCTTCAAAACTTATTCCCCTAGCTGAAGCTAGGGGCTATTCAAAAACTTTGCGACTTCGCGACTTTGCGAGATTAAATCATTACATAATCATAAAAAAACTTTGTGTCTTAGCGTCTTCGTGGCAAAAAACTTCATATCCTAAATCACATTTAATTTTGTAAACTTGTTTGAAATAAAAAAAAATATGGAAAAGAACTGGCAAAACTTAATTTCAATAGATCCTGATATCAGATTTGGAAAACCTGTCATTACAGGAACAAGAATTTGTGTTTCTGATATTCTTTCGTGGCTATCTACAGGAATGTCTTTTGAAGAAATTATTGAGGATTTTCCTGAGTTGAAAAGAGAACATATACTTGCTTCTCTTGCTTTTGCTGCAAATTAAATTAATCGCGCAAAGGCGCAGAGACGCAAAGTTTTTCTTTATAAATTAAGATGAATTGCCTCCAGCTTTAGCTGGATGAAAAATATTAACACAAATAAAAAGGCTTTAGCCAAACTTTTTGAGTTTGGCTAAAGCCTTTTGAGCTTCAAAACTTATTGCCCTAGCTGAAGCTAGGGGCTATTCAAAAACTTTGCGACTTCGCGACTTTGCGAGATTAAATCATTACAAAATCATAAAAAAACTTTGTGTCTTAGTGTCTTCGTGGCAAAAAAACTTACTATTTAATTTCAAAACCACCAGGCAAACCTTTATCAGAGCTTCCTCCAACCATGATTTTAAAAGTTCCAGGTTCAACCAAATATTTCCCTTCATTATTATAAAAACCAAGTTCTTTATCGGTTAAAGTAAAGGTTACGGTTTTGGTTTCGCCCTTTTTCAAATCAACCAATTCAAAACCTTTTAATTCTTTGATTGGGCGAACAATACTTGCAAATTCATCATGAATATACAACTGTACCACTTCTTTTCCATCATAATTTCCAGAGTTCGTAACCTCAACAGAAACCTCTACTTTTTCTCCTTTCGCGAAAGCGGTTTTATTTAGTTTTAAGTTTTTATAATCGAATTTAGTATAGCTCAAACCAAAACCAAATGGAAATAAAGGCGTTTTCTCTACATCCATATAATGCGACCAGAAAACGTTTTTATCGCTGTCAATTGGTCTTCCCGTGCTGTATTTGTTGTAATAAATTGGTACCTGACCTACATTTCTAGGGAACGACATTGGCAATTTTCCACTCGGATTATAATCGCCGTATAAAACCTGCGCTACAGCATTTCCGGTTTGAGTTCCTAAATGCCAAGCTTCAACAATTGCCGGAACGTTTTCTGCTGCCCACGGAATACTCAACGGACGTCCGTTGTTTAAAACCAAAACCACATTCGGATTCACTTTATAAATTTCCTCTAATAGTTCCTGCTGTAAACCTGGCAGATTCAAATCGGTTCTACTTCTTCCCTCACCGCTTTGAAAACCATATTCACCTAAAACTATTACGACAACGTCTGCTTCTTTTGCTACTTTTTTTGCCGCTTCAAAACCACTTTTGTCTGTTGTGTTGAAAACAGTTTCAGTTAAGAAAGTTGCTTTTTGTTTTAGTAAATCAACTCCTTTTTCAAAAGTCAGTTTATTGTCTTTGTATTGTTGCATTCCTTCTAAAACCGAAACAGCAGTATCATCTGAGGCTGCAATTCTCCAACTTCCCAACGGACTGTTTTTATCATTTGCTAAAGCACCAATCAAAGCGATTTTCTGCCCGGATTTTTTTAGCGGAAGCAAATTTTTATCATTTTTCAAAAGTACAATTGACTTTTTGGCCATATCCAAAACACCGTCATTATTGGCTTTGCTTCCAACAACTTCTTTCTCGCGTTTTTCATCACAATATCGGTACGGATCATCAAATAATCCTAATTCAAATTTCACACGAAGAATTCTGCGAACGGCATCATCTACCAAAGCTTCTTTGACTTTTCCTGATTTTACCAAATCAACCAATTTTGCTACATACAAATACGATTCCATATCCATATCAGAACCTGCAATTACAGCTTTTGCCGTTGCATCGGCTTCATCTTTAGCGTATCCATGCGGAATCATTTCGCGGATTGAAGCGTAATCAGAAATTACAAATCCGTCAAACTTCCATTTTCCTTTTAAAATATCTCTTTGCAAAAAGGCATTTCCTGTTGCAGGAATACCATTCAGCGTATTAAATGAATTCATAAACGTGCGAACTCCTGCTTCAACCGTCGCTTCAAAAGGAGGTAAAACGGAATTGTACAATTTAGAATTACTGATATCTACAATATTATATTCTAAACCCGCTTCAACATAACCATAAGCGGCGAAATGTTTCGCGCAGGCCGCAATGGTATTTACTTTTGCTAAATCGGCAACGGTTTCTCCCTGAAAACCTTTTACTCTTGCATAACCTACTTTACTTCCCAAATACGGATCTTCTCCCGCGCCTTCCATTACACGTCCCCAACGCGCATCGTTTGCCACGTCAACATTAGGCCCGAAAGTCCAGTTAATTCCAGATGCCGAAGCTTCGTCAGCCGCAATGGCAGCCGATTTTTTAATTGCTTCTAAATCCCAACTCGCCGCTTCTGCCAGCGGAATCGGACTTAACGTTTTATAACCATGAATTACGTCAAAACCAATGATTAACGGAATTCCCAATCTTGTTTCTTCCACCGCAATTCTCTGTACGGCACGAACTTCTTTTACACCACGAACCGTCAGCATCGAACCGACCAATCCTTTTCTTAAATGTTCGTATTTTAATTCGGCTGTTCCGCCTTTTGGAGCAGGCCCTGTTACATCCCAAAAACCGTTGTATTGATTCATCTGCCCTACTTTTTCCTCCAAAGTCATTAACGGCAAAAGCAAATCGATACGCTGTTCAATCGTTTTATTTTTATCCAAATACGGTTTCTTCTGTGCATTCATATTTCCAACAGTAAACAGGGCAAAAATCCCAATGGTTATTATTTTTTTATTTTTCATATATATGGTTTAGTTAGTTTTTCAAAAGCTTCTAAGGTGCTGAGATGCTGAGATTCTAAGGTTTTTCTTTTGCCACGAAGGCTCAAAGTCAGAAAGTTTTTTTCTTTGTGTCTTTACTTTGCGGGCTTCGACTTCGTTCAGCCTGACAATCTAAAATCTACATTCTAAAATCTAAAATTCAGAACTAAAACAAGAAGCCGGCAAATTCGCTTTGTTAAACAAATCTGACTGCGTTGTATTTCCCCAGGCAAATCTCACTTTTGCTGGATTTACAACTTTTTTACTCGTCAAAATCACTTCATTATTTTTTATTGAAGCTTCAGCTGGATAGAAAATTCCGTCTGCTCCTGCGACTTCAAATTGATTCGATTTTTTATCTTTAAAATAAAGTCCGTCAGCATAATCAAAAGAAATTATCGCTTTGTTTTTTTCTGTTTTAAAACCTTTAAATAATGGGCCGTTTACCAAATTAGAATTGGTTTTATAAACATTCGTCAAAGCCAAGTTTGCCAAACGAATTCCAACCGATTTTTTATTTTTTGGATGAATGTCAATCGTATCCGAAATATCGCTTGTTACAACCATTCCGACATTATTGACCTCTTTTAATAATTTTCGCTGCGAATCTCGAACCGTTACGTTTGAGAAATTATTACTTCCTGTTTTAAAAGGCGCAATCTGAACATAATAAAAAGGGAAATCTTCTTTCCATTCTTTTCTCCACGAAGTAATTAAAGCGCCCAAAGTTTTATCATAAACCAAAGATCCCACGTTAGATTCTCCCTGATACCAAAGTGTTCCTGCAATTTTAAATCCAACAATTGGATAAATCATCGCATTGTACGCACGTCCAGGCTGTCTTGGTCCGTATTCCTGTTCGTTTAGTTTTTTGGCATTTTCTAATAAAAGCGGATCGTTATTTACGACTTCTTCCGGCATCCAGATTTCGGCTGGAGTTCCGCCCCAGTTGGACGAAATTAATCCGATTGGAACATTTTTCAACTCTTCGCGAAGACGTTTCGCAAAAAAATAGCCAATTGCGCTGAAATATTTCATGGTTTCTGGAGTCGACTCTGTCCAGTTTCCTAATAGATTATTTTGCGGAGTTGTAGCTGTTAATTTTGGAACAGTAAAAAATCGAATGTTCGGGTTTGTAGCGTTTTTCATTTCTTCTTCGCCATCTTCGATACCCCAGCTTGCCGACATTTCCATGTTCGATTGTCCTGAACAAAGCCAGACTTCGCCAATTAAAATGTTTTTCAAAACGACTTCATTATAGCCTTTTATAAAAATTGTAAAAGGTCCGCCGGCTTCTGGAGTTTTAATCGTTAATTCCCATTTTGCCTGATTATTGGTAACGGTTTTATATTCCTGATTGTTCCAGCTTGAAATCAGTCTAATTTCTTCTTTAGGATTTCCCCAGCCCCAAATTTTCACTTCTGAGTTGCGCTGTAAAACCATATTATCGCCAAAAATATTCGGAAGAGCCACGTTTGCCATCATAGTACTGGAAATCAATAGAAAGAAAACAAACTTAAAAATATTATTTTTCATTTAATAACTTCTTTAAAAATGGAGCATATTCACTTACCAGAACTTTATGATCTTCAACATCAGGATGCCCTGAACAACCTTTTGGCGTCATTGGTTTGAATTTGAAAATCTGAATTTCTTTATGTTTTTTATCTTTCGCGAAAGCGGCTTTAACTTTATTCAAACAATCTTCGAAAACAACGCCACGTTCACCGCCTACCATCGGACTGTTTGTAATGACAATTTGCACATTCGGATTGTGTTCGTAAAGCATTTTGATGAAATTGATGTAATTTGAAATATACTTTTCCGGGTTAAAAGGCAGACGCTCTTTTTTACCGTCTCCGCCAGAAAAATCATTTGTTCCCAAAGCAATACTGATAATATCGGGCTGAAAAGCAAAATCATATTTAGGTTTTGAAGTATCTTTTGTTAAATACAAATTCTGATAAACGTCGGGCATTATTGCTTCGTCTTTATTCTCGTCATTCCAATTGCGATACATTCCGATTCCAGAAACACAACTCATTAAATAATCGGCTCCAATTTCTCTGGCAATTCTTGGTCCGTATGCATAATATCCATTATGATGATCCATATATTCTCCTTTATCACAAGGAACATCAGACGGATCGCTCGCCGCGCCGCAGGTAATGGAATCGCCAATGAATTCGATTTTCTTTTTCTTTTTAAATGAAATTGTAGTCAGTTTTGCAGTTGTTCCTGCAAACAAAATATTTCCACTTTGCGCTTCCGTGTTTTTATAAATTTCTAAAGTATGTGTTTTAGTATTTTCGGTAACTTTAATTGGAAAAGATTGAACTGCGCCTTTTTCAATTTTAATCTTTCCTACATATTTCCCGTCTAAAACCAATTGAACATAATTATGATGTTCATAAGAATCAACACTTTGAAGCGAAATCGAGCATTCATTTCCTGTAAAATTGAAGGAAACCGAAGCTGCAGTTCCTATTAAAATAACTTGATCATTTTGCAACTTGTCAATTCTTCCTCCATATAAGAAAGTTTTATTGGCATTTTGAGTTTGTGAACTCGAAATGGCAGAAATCAGCAAAAACAAAATTAAAAGTGCTATTTTTTTGAGAAACATAATTTATTTGTTAAAATATAAATACGATTCACAAATATATTGGAAACAAAATATCTAAAAAGATACTAAAATGTCAAAAAGTAATAAAAAAACACCACATAAACACATCATTTTGGGTGAGTTTTACGTTATTTCTTACAACTGAAACAAATTGTATTTATTTGGAATTCGAATTTTAGCGTTTATCTTTATCAATTCAACTATTTTATAAAATGAAATCAACTTTTCGCCTATTATTTATAGCTCTTTTATTCTCATGTTTTGCAAAATCTCAAAACAAAAACATTGAGCATTCTATTTCTGTTTCGCAATCTGACATAAATCGTGATTCCATAATCGTTTTTGCTAAAAAATATCTGGGAACTCCTTATAAATATGCAAGTAGCGATCCTAAAAAAGGTTTTGATTGTTCAGGTTTTGTGAGTTATGTTTTTAAAAACTTTGGATTAACGCTTCCGCGAAGTTCAAGCGGTTATAAGAATTTAGGAAAGGCTTTAAAACCTGAAGATTTTAAAGTGGGAGATATTTTGGTTTTTTATGGATATAAAGACAGAACGATTATCGGCCATTTGGGAATTATTTGCGAAGCCAACGGAATGCATTCTAAATTCATTCATGCTTCGTCGGGAAAAGCGCAGCAGGTTACCATAACAGCGATCGATACAGAACATTATACCAAACGTTTTTATAAGTGTATTGATGTTTTGGATAAATAGTTTTTTTTCCGCCACGAATTTCACGAATTTTCGCAAATTTTTTTTTTTACCGCAAATTACACAAATTATCGTAAATTTTATTTTTGCCACAGATTAGAGGATTAAAAAGGATTAATCTGTGAAAATCCTTTTATCCCGATAGCTATCGGGAGTGGCAAAAGAAATTTGTGGAAATTCGTGAAATTCGTGGCTAAAAAAATCACTCTTCTGTTAAAAGCTTAATCAAACTTTCGTCTCGGCTGTAAATATCTTTGTAGAAATTTAAATTTCCTTCGCGGTCAACCCACGCTGTAAAATAACCGATATAAACGGGAACTTTTGTTTTTAGAGAAACCCAGTTTTCTTTTCCGGCGTGCATCGCTTTATCAATTTTTTCAGGATTCCATCTTGAATCATTTTTCAATAATTCGATGGCCAATTCTCTTGGTTTTGCTACACGCACACAGCCGTGACTAAACGCTCGACTTTCTCTTTCGAACAAACTTTTAGAAGGCGTGTCATGCAGATAAATATTGCTTGAATTCGGAAACAAAAACTTCACCAAACCTAAAGAATTATTTTTGCCCGGAAGCTGACGAACGGCGCCATTATTCCATTCCAGATTTTTCTTTGCTAAATAATTTTTATCTCTTGCCATTCCCGGTTTAATTTCGCTTTTAATAATACTCGGCGGCACGTTCCAATATGGACTGAAAACAATATTATTCATCATTCCGCTAAAAATAACCGTTTTATTCATCGTTTTACCAACCACTACAGCCGACGTAAAAACAATCTTTCCGTCTTCGATCAAATACAATTTAAATTCTGGAATATTAACTTCAATATATTTTTTCCCTTTCTCCAATTCAGGATCAATCCAACGGCAGCGTTCCATATTAACAATAATGGTTTTAATACGCTCAGAAACTGGAATATTTAAATCGGCAATGTGTTCTTTTAAAATTGTATTTTTTGGTACATAACCGTGACGGATCTCATAATTCTTAATCGCTTTCATTAAAGTAGTGTCGCAAACAGCACTTTTATTATCTTCTTGAATCTCTTTGGTTACATAAAGCCTTTCTCTAATTTGCGTAACTGTGTTTGAAGAATCTCCAACTTTCAGACTTTTAAAATCTTCTGCGATTTCAATGGTTTTCCATCCGCCGTTTTTCTCAATTTGTCTGTACTCTTTCAACGCATCACGAAGTTTGTAATATTGGCTGAACATCTTTCTTTTCTTATCATCAAGAATGGTCGATTTTTTAAAAATAGAATCAGAAAGTGTTTGGTAGTTTACCTTTTTTCTAGGTAAAAGCCATTCTAGAGAAATGCTTGTTTTTTCGTCAAAACCTGCATACACTTTTTCGGCATAATAGTAATACAAGTTAGAAAGCAGTAAATCTGTATCTTCTTTGGATAGTTTTTTGGCTGGATTATTTTCAAAAACCGAATTCAATTGTTCATTATACGGATAATTCGTTTTTAAACCTTCCTGATCCAGATTTTTGTACTGATTGAATAACGTGTTTCCAAATTCTACAACTCCTTTATTGTCTTGCCATAATTGGATCGATTTGTTTTTTTGATATAAAGAGGTTACATCGCTTTTAAATTTATCGAGTTTCGGATAACTTTCATAAAATTTTGCAATGCGAACGCTGTCGATTGTAAGTTTTAATTCTGGAATTTTTTCAACTTTTTTTATCGCATTTTCTTCTTTTTTATCTGCTTTAGAATTACACGAAAAAAAAGAAAAAAACACAATTGCAATAAGAGGCGAATACCAAATTTTCATAGCTTAGAATTTTCATTAAAAGTAAAAAATTTTCTATTAAATCAAAATTTAGAAGAAATGTGTTTTATTCTTGCTTGATTTTTTTACCGCAAAGAGCGCAAAGGTTTTTTATAGAAAGCATATTCTTCATACATATTTTAAGTTCGCAAAGCTTATGTGTCAAAGCTTTGCGAACTTAATCCTAAGTGTAATTTTACATTAAAATCCTTGCGTTCTTTGCGGTAAAAATTTAGACAAAGCAAAAAATAAAAAGCTCCAAACAATTTTCATGTCTGGAGCTTTTGCCATATAACCAACCTATTAAAAAATCTTAAATAACCGTACCTTTTAAAGTAAGTACTTTTGGAGTTGTTTCTGCACTTGTTGTTACAGTAACTGTTTTTGTAAAAGCACCTTTGTTTGCAGCGTTGTAAGTTGCAGTAACTTTTGCAGATTTACCTGGCTGAACAGGCTCTTTTGTATAATCTGTAGCTGTGCATCCGCAAGATCCTTGCACGTTTTTAATTACTACAGCTGTTTTTCCTGTGTTTTTAAATTCGTAAACAATTGCTTTTGGAGTTCCCTGCGGAATTTGTCCAACATCAATTGTTTCTGCTTTCCAAACAATTGTAGATCCAGCCTCTGCAGCAATTTCAGTTTTAGAAACTAAAGATTGTACTGGTGCAATTGCTGAAAAAGACATTAGCCCTAATGCCAAAGCTAACATCGAAATTTTGATCATTTTCATAACTGATATATTTAAAATGGTTTTTAGTTCAACTTGATATTACAAAGGTAATTCAGACAATTTCAAATCGCTGTTAACTGGTTTCAAACGTTTGTTAATGACTTGTTAATCGCTTATTTTCAGGCCAAAATTGATTAATATTACACTCTCAAAATTTCCTATTCTTGAAAATTAATAAACTCAACAGCATCATTATCTTAGGATTGGTCGCCATTATTAGTATTTTGGTGGCACAATTGTTATGGACAAAAGAGGCTTTTACCATTGAACAAAA
The DNA here is from genome assembly GCF_003946915.1 of Flavobacterium ustbae. Lineage (GTDB taxonomy): Bacteria > Bacteroidota > Bacteroidia > Flavobacteriales > Flavobacteriaceae > Flavobacterium > Flavobacterium ustbae. The sequence goes on along the minus strand of NZ_RPOC01000018.1, from coordinate 37,528 downwards.
AAAACTGAGCCAGAAAGCGCATTTTGCTTTGCTTGAGGTGGCTAAAAAATTATACGAAGGAACCAATCACGAACTTCCAGTACAGAATCCGGTACAGAAAATCGCAAACGATTATTATATTGTAAATGTCGATAATGAGTTTGAACCTGATATTCTAGAATTTTATCTGAAAACGGAATTCAAAAAAATGAATATCACGACCGATTTCGAGTATGCCATGTACAATTGCCAAAGTGACGAAATGATTTATGGTGATTATATTTCGCTTTCTAAGAAAAAATCAGAGTGTAAAAAGACAGTTTATTTTCCAAAACATAAAAATCTGGTTTATTATTTTGCCGTTCGTTTTCCAAATGAAACGACTTATTTATTCAGTTCGATGCGATTTTGGTTTATTCTTTCAACGGCATTAATTCTGATTTTATTGATTTACGTTTATTCGATTTTTACTCTTTTACAGCATAAAAAATATTCAGAGTTGCAGCGCGATTTTATTAATAATATGACGCATGAATTTAAAACTCCGTTGGCTTCTATACTTATTGCTTCTAAATATCTGATTGAACAAAAACCAATTAAAGAAGACAAGAAATTATATACTTACACGGATATTATTATTACGCAAGGCAATAAATTAAACGGTCATATTGAAAAAATTCTAAATATCGCAAAATCTGATTATGCACCTTTAGAGATAAAAAAAGAAAGCGTTTTAATTGTGCCTATTATCGAAGAAACAATTGAAAATATTAAGCTGAAATATCCTGAAGCTTCCATCAGAATTGAATCTTCTTCTAAAGATTATGTCTTAGAGACAGATACTTTTCATTTTGCAAATTTAGTTTACAATCTGCTAGATAATGCGATAAAATACTGTAATGAAAAGCCAGAAGTTACTATTAGAATTACCGAAGAGAATAACTGTCTCAAACTGGAGTTTATTGATAATGGAATTGGGATTAATCCTAAAAAAATATCTTTTATCTTTGATAAGTTTTATAGAGTTCAAAATGAAAAGAGCAATGAAGTTAACGGGTTTGGACTTGGTTTATATTATGTAAAAGAAATCTGCAGTCTGCAGAACTGGAAAATAAAAGCCGAAAATAATCAAGAAAAAGGTGTTACCTTAACCCTATCAATTCCTTATAAAAAATGAGAAACTTCAAAATACTATATGCCGAAGACGATGAAACTCTTGCGTTTTTAACCAAAGACAATTTGGAACAGAATAATTACGAAGTTATTCATTGTTCTGACGGAAAATCGGCACTTAAAATTTTTGAAGAAGAAGAGTTTGACATCTGCATTTTTGATATTATGATGCCAAAAATGGACGGTTTTCAGCTTGCAGAAGCAGTTCGAAAAATAGATGTTGATGTTCCGATTATTTTTCTTTCGGCTAAAACTTTAAAAGAAGACCGAATTAAAGGTTTGCGTTTGGGTGCCGATGATTATTTGGTAAAACCCTTTAGTATTGAAGAATTACTACTCAAGATTGAGATTTTCTTAAAACGTTCGCAGAAAAATATTCCGCCTGCAAAAACGATTTACGAAGTAGGAAAATATCAGTTTGACACCAAAAATTTTATTCTTTTTAATGAGGAAGAAAAAATTGGATTGACACAACGAGAAGCCGAATTATTAAAACTTTTTCTAGATCATAAAAACTCTGTTTTGAAAAGAGAGCAAATCTTAACTTCTCTTTGGGGAACAGACGACTACTTTATGGGACGAAGTCTGGATGTTTTTATTTCGCGTCTGCGTAAAATTTTAGCCAATGAACAAGGAATTTCAATTGAAAACCTCCACGGAATTGGGTTTCGGTTTTCTATTGGGTAAATTCTAAGCATAAAATATACGTCATACTTGTCATCCTGACGAAGGAAGGATCTCCGTAAGTAGCTCGACAAAGATTATCGATTTTGATTGCGGAGTTTCTTGTGGAGATCCTTCCTTCGTCAGGATGACAAACTAAACTTAAAATATCTTAACACACAGAATATAGCAAAGATTTGTCATTCCGAGGAACGAGGAATTTCCGTAAGTAGCTCGACAAAGTTTGTCGACTCAGATTCCGGAGTTTCTTGTGGAGATCCTTCCTTCGTCAGGATGACAAACTAAACTTAAAATATCTTAACACACAGAATAATCGCAAAGATTTGTCATTTCAAGGAACGAGGAATCTTCGCAAGTAGCTCGACAAAGATTATCGATTTTGATTGCGGAGTTTCTTGCGGAGATCCTTCCTTCGTCAGGATGACAAACTAGGCTAAAATACAGATTACCGATTCAGATTGCGGAGTTTCTTGCGAAGATCCTTCCTTCGTCAGGATGACAAACTGGACTTAAATTAGTATCCTGAATTAGTTCTCTAAAAATTCTAAATCAGGATTTATCGTTTTGATTAACGTTAGTTTCTTCTCTCTTGTCCAACCTTTTATTTCTTTTTCTCTGGCAATCGCTTCCTGAATCCATGTAAATTTTTCATAATAAAGTAAAAATTCTACATTGTATTTTGAAGCAAAAGTTTTATTCTTCATCAAAATATTGTCTTTGTGCTTTTGCACTCTCTTTTTGAGATCGTTAGTTACACCTGTATAAAAAACAGTTTTAGCTTTATTAGTCAAAATATAAATGAAATAGGTATGAAAACCTTCCTGTAAATACATAAAATTAAATAATAACAATTCTGTTAAAAATAAAGAAAAATCTGTAAATATTTTTTCCGAAAATTTGTATTTTTAATATCTAATTTCCTCTGATATGAAATTACATCATTTGCGAAATGCCACCTTGGTAATTGAAACAGAAAAGCATGTCATTTTAGTTGACCCAATGTTGGGCAAAAGAAAAACAATTCCGCCTTTTACAATTTTCAGATACAAACCTAAAAGAAATCCGCTGGTTGCACTGCCAAAAAACAGCCGCGATATACTAAGCCGTGTTACACATTGTTTGATCACGCATTTGCATCCTGACCATATTGATAAAGCGGGTGAAGTTTTTTTAAGACGAAAAAGCATTCCTGTTATCTGCAGTTCTAAAGATGAAAAAGCTTTAGTACAAAGAGGACTTAGCGTAATTCAAACTCTGGAATATTGGGAACCGCAAAAGTTTTTGGACGGAAAAATTACTGGAATTCCAGCCATTCACGGTTATGGTTTTGTTGCTAAATTAATGGGAAATGTTATGGGATTTCATATCGAATTGGCAGATCAAAAATCGGTTTACGTTAGTTCTGATACTATTTTTACTGAACATGTAGAAAAAGTTCTCACACAATTGAAACCAGACATTTCAGTTGTTGCCTGTGGTACCGCAAGATTAGATTTTGGACAACCGCTGTTAATGCGAATGGATGATATTTTGAAATTTACTACACTTGCTCCTGGGAAAGTTCTCGCCAATCATCTAGAAGCTTTAAACCATTGTCCAACAACAAGATCTCAATTAAAAACAGCGTTATCAGATCACGGCCTTATAAACAAAACTTCCATTCCAAATGATGGAGAATGTATTGAATATTAAAGCACCAGTAAACCGAACTCTCTCAAAGTATTTACAGGTTTAGAGTACCAAAACAATTCGAAATCTTCTAGAGAACTTTCGAAATCATTTTTGACTTCTTGAAAAGTATAATTTTTAGCTCCAGAAACGTTTATTTTCGATAAAATAGAAACCAGCCACTCTCCTTCTTCTTTGCTTGTCTGGATATCGAAACTTTCTTTTTTATCATGAAAAGTTAGCGACATCATTTCCCAGCTTCTTCCTTTTTTTGATTTGGTAAAAGCAGATGCTGAAGGTTTTCCGCCAAGCCAAACCACTTTTGCATTTGGTTTAGTATTGAAATCGTTTTGTTCTTCTAAAGCATTAAAAATAAAATCAGGGTGAATTTTTGTTTTCGGAATTTTAAAATCGAACCAATCCTGAAGTTCGTAATCAAAACAGATTCCGTGCATGAAATTGAAAAGCGATTTCTTTAATCCGAAACTAAATTTATCGTGATTAATTCCTGTAGAATCAGTATATTCAATATCGTTGTTGGCAAAAGTTCCAATTGCTTCCGTTTTTTTTGTAACACCGAATTGTTCTGGATACAATCCGACTGGACTATGAGCCGTTAAAGCAAACTGATGCCAAAAACCAGACTGCAAAACTCCAGCTTCAAACAACTGACGAACCATTTCCAGACTATCAACAGTTTCCTGAATAGTCTGTGTTGGATATCCGTACATTAGATACGCATGCACCATGATTCCGGCTTCGGTAAAATTTCGTGTTACTTTGGCAACTTGTTCAACCGTTACGCCTTTATCGATTAATTTCAACAATCGATCTGAAGCTACTTCTAAACCTCCAGAAACAGCAATACAGCCAGAAGCTTTTAACAGCAAACACAAATCTTTAGAAAAGCTTTTTTCAAATCGAATATTGGTCCACCAAGTTACAGCCAATTTTCGTTTTAAAATTTCAAGAGCCAAAGCGCGCATCAATGCTGGCGGTGCAGCTTCATCAACAAAATGGAATCCGTTTTGACCAGTTTTTTCGATCAATTCTTCTATTCGATCACAAAGAAGACTCGCTGCAACAGGCTCGTAGACTTTTATATAATCTAAAGAAATATCACAAAAAGTACATTTTCCCCAATAACAGCCGTGCGCCATTGTAAGTTTGTTCCAACGTCCGTCACTCCACATTCGATGCATCGGATTTACGATTTCGATAACCGAAATATATTTATCTAAAGGAAGATCTGAATAATCTGGTGTGCCAACCTGCGATTGTTTATAATCGTGTTTAAGAGAATTGTTTTTGTAGACTACTTCTCCTTTTTCTAATAAAAATGTTCTTTTGAAAGAATCAGAATCTGGATTTTCTAAATGGAAAATTAATTCTTCAATTGGAACTTCTCCATCATCTAAAGTGATAAAATCGAAAAACTCAAAAACACGCTTATCAGAAAGCGAACGCAATTCTGTATTTGGAAAACCTCCTCCCATCGAGATTTTAATTTCAGGATGATTTTCTTTTACCCATTGCGCACATCTGAATGCGCTATATAAATTCCCTGGAAAAGGAACAGAAATTAAAAACAATGATGGTTTTACAGCTTCGATTTTTTCTTTCAAAATAGAAATTAAAATCGAATCGATATACGTTGGTTCTTGTTGTAAAGCTTCGTACAATTCATCAAAAGAATTGGCGCTTCGTCCTAAACGTTCGGCGTATCGGCTAAAACCGAAGTTTTCGTCGACACATTCTACAATAAAATCTGAAATGTCTTCAAGATACAAAGTTGCCAAATGTTTCGCTTTGTCTTGCGTTCCCATGGTTCCAAAAGCCCAATCGAGTTCTTCTAATTGTGCAAAACGAGAAGCTTCTGGAAGAAAATCTTCCTGACAAATTTGTAAAGCTAATGTTGGATTTTTTCCCTGCAAAAACTGAATTACAGAATCTATCGTTTTGATGTATTCGTCTTGAAGTGCAAAAATTCGTTTTGAGTTATCTGAGATTTCAAGATTTGAAACTTGAAACTCTGTCCCGAAGTTTCGGGATGAAACGTTAAACAAATCAATAAGTCCTTTCTTAGAAAACAGTTCTAAAATTACATCAATACCCAAATCTGCCTGAACCGATTCTATATTTTTAGTATTCAGAAAACCTTTTATATACGCCGTTGCCGGATACGGGGTATTCAGTTGGGTAAATGGCGGCGTGATTACAAAAAGTTTTGTTTTCAAAAGGGAATATTTTTTTGCAAAAATACGCTTATTTGGAGACTTTTGGAGAAAAGATTTTAAGCGAAGTTTAGATCTAAAATTTAGATTTTTTTTGTAGATAATTAATTACATTTGCGAAGATTCAAATTAGTATAATGAAACAAAAATTACTTATTCTTCTTTTCTTAATAGTAGCACAATTATTTTCGCAAAATAAAAATCAATCCATTGGATTTAAAGAGAATAAAGGTCAAATTCTTGATCAAAATGGGAAACCAAATACTGCAGTTAAATATTTACTGAATTCAGGAGGTTTAAATGTCCAGTTAAAGAAAAATGGCTTTTCTTATGATATTTATGAAATAAAAAAGACACCTATAGCTAGTTCTTCTACAGCAAAAATACTTCCTTATCAAATTCCTGAAAAAGGAGAAAAAGAACAGTTTAATCTAGAATATGCATTTCATAGAGTTGATATTGATTTTGTGAACTCTAATCCAAAAGTTGAATTAATTACGAAGCAAAAATCATCTGATTTTGACAATTATTACAATGTTCCAAACAAATCTGAAGGTGTTCTGGAAGTTTATCAATATAAACAGATTACCTACAAAAATATTTACCCCAACATTGATGCTGTTTTTACAATTCCTGAAGACCCTCAAAAAACTGTCGAATATAATTTTATCATTCATCCAAAAGGAAAAATCTCTGATATTCAATTAAAATTTAGCGGTGCCGAAACAAATTTGGTAGATAATAAAATCCAAATGAATGTTCGTTTTGGAAAAATGGAAGAAACACTTCCTGCCAGTTGGATTGAAGAAAAAGGACATAAAAAAGGAATTGTTGTAGGATATCAAAAATTAAGGCAGAATGTTTACGGATTTCGTTCTGCAAATTTTTTAGCTGGTAAAAAAGTTGTTATTGATCCTGTACCAACCAGACTTTGGGGGACTTTTTATGGTGATGAAACTGGAATGTCAGCTTCAAATTGGTATCCTTCCGACTTAACAACTGATTCATTAGGAAATGCTTATGTTTCAGGATCTACAACATCACAAAGTCCTTCTTATGCTACTTCTGGGGCACATCAAACAGATGCGAGTCATCCGTATGTTAATTCAATTACAAATGGCATTTTATTTAAGTTTGATAAAAACGGCAATAGACTTTGGGGGACTTACTATGCTGGTACAAATGCCATTTATATTTATGGAGTAAAAACCGATTCCCAAAATAATGTTCTAATTACAGGCTATACATGGTCAGAAACGAATATTAGTACTTTTGGATCTTTCCAACCAAATTTAAAAGGATTCTCAGATGCTTTCTTAGTAAAGTTTAACAGTAATGGAGTAAGGCAATGGGGAACCTATTTTGGAGGTGAAGACAGTGATTACGCGACCGACCTAGATCTTGATAGTAACGATGACATTTACATTGTTGGCAAAACTTCTAGCAAAACAAACATTGCAATAAATAGTAATTTTCAAAACCAACTTAACAACTCGACTAATCCATATACAATACCTACTGATGGATTTATTACAAAATTCAATAAAAATGGCAATTTAATTTGGAGCACATATGTTGGAGGTAACGGAACTGATGTTTTTAGTACTGTTGCTATAAAAGATTCATATTTGGTTGTTGCAGGGAGTAGCGATAGTACAAATAATATGACAACTCCTGGAGTTTTTCAAGAGAATCTAAATCCAGCATATCCTGGAGATGGCTATGTCTGTAAATTCTCATTAGATGGTGTAAGAATTTGGGGCAGCTATTATGGTGGTAGCTCCTCGATGGAAAATATTGAATCTGTCGAAATAGATAATGAAGAAAATATTTATATCGGTGGATATTCCTATAGTTCTGATAATATTGCAACACCTGGTACTTTTGAAAACTCAAATTCTAATCTTTATAAAGGTTTTTTATCAAAACTAAATAGTTCTGGACAAAGGGTATGGGGCACTTACGTAGGAGACATTAATATTTCTTCTATAATCTTTAAAAATAATTCACTTTATATTGGAGGTGGAAATATGGATTTTAGAACTGATGACAATCTAACTACTCCATGTTCGTTTAAACCAAATCGAATAAGAACCCACTATGGATATACGGGTAAGTTTTCTACTGAAGGTAATTTTATTTGGGGAACATATATTGGCAATGACAATACTGTAAAAATAGATTTAGATTCTGACGGCGCAATATTTGTTTCAGGACAATCAAGTTTTAATGACGATATTGCCGATGCAAGTTCTTACCAAAGCAATATCTTGGGAAATAAAAATTTTTTCTTAATGAAATTCTCCGAAGATCTTTCCTTTACAATTCCTGTAGTTACATCAAATTCTCCGATATGCACTGGAAAGACACTGGAACTAAAAGCATCAGGAGGAACTAATTATTCTTGGACAGGTCCAAATGGCTTTACATCGACAGATCAAAATCCAACAATCCCAAATGCGTCATCAATTAATTCTGGAGAATACAGCTGTTTAATTACTGGAACTGGTGGTTGCGATGATACTAAAAAAATTAATGTTACTATTGGAGATAATGTAGCTCCAGTACCAGATTTAGCAACTCTTCCAGCAATAACGGGAGATTGCAATACGACTGTAACAACAATTCCAACAGCAAATGATGCTTGTGCAGGCATAATCAATGCAACGACAACAAGTCCGCTGTCTTATGCTTTACCTGGAACTTACACAATTGTATGGAATTATAGCGATGGGAACGGAAATTCATCTACTCAAAACCAAACTGTTACCATTACAAGTCAACCATTGCCAACCGCAAACTCATTACAAACTTTTTGTGTAGAACAAAATGCAACTTTAAATGATATTCAAATAACAGGTCAAAACATTAAATGGTATAGCAATTTAACGAACGGGACACTCGTTTCACCTACAACCGTAGCTCAAGATAAAGCAACTTATTATGCTTCTCAAACCATAAACGGATGTGAAAGCGAAAGAGTTCCTGTTAAAATTAATATTCAAGTTACATTTTCTCCAACTGGAAACGCAAATCAGCAGTTTTGTACAGCGCAAAATGCAACAATTACGAATCTAGAAATCACCGGAACTTCTATAAAATGGTATGACTCGGCAATAAATGGTTCATTATTGACAGAAACAACTGCATTAGAAGACGGAAAAACTTATTACGCTTCTCAAACCGTAAATAATTGCGAAGGTCCAAGATTTGGAGTTACTGTCTCAATTGCTACTACACCATCTGTTCCAACTGGAAACCCAGAACAATTTTTCTGTAAAAAAGAAAATAAAACTCTTAATGATATTCAAATTACAGGACAAAATATAAAATGGTTTGACACTAATGTTTCTGCTGCTGTTTTACCCAATACAACTATACTAGAAGACAACAGAACTTATTATGCTTCTCAAACTATTGGCTGTGAAAGTGACAGAGTGCCAATTCTTGTTCACGTTTATGACACTTCAATGCCTACTGGAAATAACAATTACCAATTTTGCATTGACCAAATTGCGACTCTTGAAAATCTTAACATTTCGGGAACAGCTTTAAAATGGTACGATTCTGCAAGTAATGGAAATCTTTTATCTGAAACTAATTTATTAGAAAGCAGAACCTATTATGTTACACAAACAATAAATAACTGCGAAAGCGAAAGATTTGCAATTAATGTAAAAATACAAGATACTCAAATTCCAATTGCCGATTCTCCACAGCAATTTTGCATTCAAAAAAATGCAAAAATTAGTGAAATTGAAATCATTGGGCAAAACTTAAAATGGTACGAAAACGCTTCGTCTTCAATTACTTTATCAGAATCGACTACTCTTGAAAATGGAATTGTCTATTATGTTTCTCAAACAATAAATAATTGCGAAAGTGATCGAATTCCAATTACAATAAATATCCTTAGAGAAACAGACCAAAATTGTATTGATTTAAATGATGAACTACCATTTCCAAAATTTTTTACTCCAAATGGCGATGGCTTTAATGATACTTGGACAATCGAATCTGCCTATTTAGCTCCTAATTCGTCGATTAGAATATTTGACAGATATGGTAAACTAATTAAAGAATTAAGACTAAACACCTCATGGGATGGAACCTATTTGGGCTATCAGGAGCCGGCATCAGATTATTGGTTTACTGCTACTAGAATAAACGGAACAGAATTTAGAGGACATTTTAGCTTAAAAAGATAAAAACAAAAATCCGCTAAGTAAAATATTACCTAGCGGACTCTGTTTAAATTTTATTGTTCTTTTCTTTAAAAATCCTAAAACTTATGTTCGTCCTTACTAATCACCAAAAATGAAATTAAAGATATAAGAGCAGCAGCAATTAAATAGTAGCCCACATAACTCACATCATACGTTTTAGCCAACCAAATAGCAATCATAGGTGCAAAAGCCGCTCCAAGAATTCCAGCCATATTAAAAGTCAATGAAGCTCCAGAATAACGAACATTGGTTGGAAACAATTCCGACAAAAATGTTCCTAACGGACCATAAGTAAATCCCATTAAAGACATTCCGATGCAGGCGAAAATTGCAACCAGAGTAATATTTCCTTCACTTAAAAAATAAGAAAAGAAAAATCCGAAAACCGCAATTGCTGCCGTCGCCACAATAAGCATTTTGCGACGTCCGATTTTATCTGCCACAACAGCCGAAACGGGAATAAAAATGGCAAAAAACAGTACAGAAAATAATTGAATTAATAATCCGTCTCTTTTTACAATTCCTAAATCTGAAGTAGCCCAACTTAGTGTAAAAACGGTCATTAAATAGAAAACCAAGAATGTTGTTATCGCTGCAAATGTTCCAAAAATCAATTGATTTTTATATGATTTTACCAGTTCTAAAAAGGGTACTTTTACTTCTTCTTCCTCTTTCTTAGCATTTTCAAATGAAGGCGTTTCAGTAATTTTAGTTCTGATATAAAAACCAACAATAACCAAAAGTGCACTGGCAATAAAAGGAATTCTCCAGCCGTAGTTCATAAAATCTTCATTGCTCATAGAATCTGTCAGCAGCAGAAAAGTTCCTCCTGAAAGCAACAATCCAATTGGAGCGCCTAATTGCGGAAACATTCCGTACCAAGCACGTTTATTTGGCGGTGCGTTTTCTATCGCCAATAAAACAGCGCCACCCCACTCGCCTCCTAAACCAACACCTTGTCCGAATCGGCAAAGCATTAATAATAATGGCGCTGCAACTCCAATACTTTCATAACTTGGTAAAAATCCAATCGTAACGGTCGAAATTCCCATTGTCAATAAAGCTGCAACAAGCGTAAATTTACGTCCAATCTTATCGCCATAATGTCCAAAAAAAGCGGAACCTAAAGGACGAGATAAAAAAGCAATAGAAAAAGTTGCTAAAGATTCCAACGTTGCCATTGTAGAATCTGAACTAGGAAAAAATAATTGAGGAAAAACCAATACCGCCGCATTGGCATAAATATAAAAATCAAAAAATTCGATTGTGGTACCAATAAGGCTTCCAAAAAGAACATGTTTTAAGGAGTTCTTTTTATTTGGGTTAGTTTTCATGTAAAACGGATATAACTTTTTTTTTGACTACAAAAATATAGTTTCATTATTAATAATTCATATTTAAGAGAATTAGTTTTAAAACACTTCTAATATTTTAACAAATTCAATGCGTTTTCCATTTAAAAACAACGAATTGTAATTCAATATAAAAACTTGATTTTAGGCGCTTTAAAACAAAAATTAAAAATCAATTCTTAAGCAATTGTTAATAGCATTTTTAACTGTATATTTTCATTAAATTTACAGCTGTCAAAAATAAATTTAAAATTATGCCTACCGACTGTATCAGCTTTCAATCTTCTGGATATTTTTCTAAACTAATGCAAGATTACTTAGACCAAAAACCAGAGTTAAAACCGCTGTACAACCATTTTCCAAGCCTAGAAAATTTCGAAAAACAAATTGCTGAAAAATCAGCAAATTTTAATCATAACAACCGAGCTGTATTGGCTGAAACCCTGCAGAAACAATATCAAAACATCGAAACTTCAGATTTAACCAATCAGAATATTTCGCTTTTAACGCTCGAAAATACTTTTACCATTACAACAGGACATCAGTTAAATCTTTTTAGCGGACCATTATACTTTTTGTATAAAATTATTTCTACGATTAATTTAACTAAAGAATTAAAATCGAAATATCCTTCGCAAAATTTTGTTCCCGTTTATTGGATGGCTACGGAAGATCATGATTTTGAAGAAATTAATTATTTTAATTTTAAAGGGAAAAAAATCCGTTGGAATGCAGAAAGCACTGGGCCTGTTGGAAGACTTTCAACAGAAGGTTTAGAAGATTTATTTGAAATTTATTCTCAGGAATTAGGTTCAAGCACCAATGCAAATGCACTTAAAAAACTTTTTGAGGATGCTTATTTAAAACATGAAAATCTAGCCGATGCAACTCGTTATTTAGCCAATGCCCTTTTCGCAAATTATGGTTTGGTCATTATAGATGCAGACGATGCCGATTTAAAACTTGCTTTTATTCCTTTTGCAAAAGAAGAACTAGAAAATCAAACTTCGTTTAAAGCTGTTCAGAAATCAATTGAAGAACTTGCTGATTATAGCGTTCAGGTAAATCCGCGTGAGATTAATTTATTTTATATCGAAGATAAACTTCGCGAAAGAATCATTTTTGAAAATGACAAATACATAGTAAACAACACTAAAATCTCATTTTCTAAAGACGAAATATTTCAATTATTAGAAAGCAATCCTGAAAAATTTAGTCCAAACGTAATCATGCGTCCGTTGTATCAAGAAATTATTTTACCAAATCTTTGCTACATTGGCGGAGGCGGAGAAATTGCTTATTGGTTAGAATTAAAAGGTTTCTTTAATGCGGTTAATATTACTTTCCCGATACTATTAGTTCGAAATTCGGTTCTTTTAGCAACAGAGAAACAAGTTAAAAAAGCCGATAATTTAAATTTAACTTGGAAAGATTTGTTTAGCAAATCGGAGAATTTAATTAATGAAATTACACATAAACTTTCTCCATTTCCAATTGATTTGACTCCACAAAGAGAAGCACTTGAAAAACAGTTTGCTTATCTTTTTGAATTGGCCGAAAAGACCGACAAATCTTTCTCAGGCGCTGTAAAAGCACAAGAAGTAAAACAAAAGAAAGGTCTAGAAAACCTAGAGAAACGTTTATTAAAAGCACAAAAAAGAAAACTCGCAGATCAAATAGAACGTGTTACCGATTTACAGTGCGAATTGTTTCCAAATCAAAGTCTTCAGGAACGTCAGGCTAATTTTTCTGAATTTTATTTAGAAAAAGGCGAACAATTGATTCCGATTCTAATTCAGAAACTTAAACCTTTAGAACATAATTTTGACATTATAATCATCTAAAAATAATTATCTTTAGAAATTTAAAGCGATAATTTAGGAACAAATAACCAGCACATCTCCTAGATTATTGCTCTCTCAAACCAAATAGAATTATATTTTATAACCTATTAACTAACTAACCAAATGGTAAGAGAACGCCTAATTTCGCTTGATGTCTTTCGCGGACTGACTATTCTATTGATGACTATTGTAAACAATCCCGGTGATTGGGGAAATGTTTATCCGCCGCTTTTGCACGCACATTGGAACGGCTGCACGCCAACCGATCTTGTATTTCCGTTTTTTATTTTTATAATGGGAGTAGCAGTACCGCTTGCAATGCCAGAAAAAAAATACGACGAAACTACTTTCAACAAAATCTTGATTCGTTCTTTAAGAATGCTCTGTTTGGGGATTTTCTTTAATTTCTTCGGAAAAATTCAGCTGTTTGGCCTTGAAGGAATCCCGCTTTTAATAGGAAGACTAATTATTACTTTCGCCGTTGGTTATGCTTTAATGGGTAATTTCAGCACTCGGCTAAAAAATATTCTTGCTTTTAGCATCTTGGCGCTCTATCTCATTTTAGCTTACGGCGGATTTGAAAATTATCAAGACGTTCGACTGCCAGGAGTATTACAACGTATTGCAGTAGTCTACTTTGTAGTTTCGTTTTTATATTTAAAAACAACTCGAAAAACTCAAATCATCACTGGAGCCATTTTACTTTTGGGTTATTGGGCAGTTATGACTTTAATTCCAGTTCCTGGATTTGGAGAAGCAAATTTAGACCGAGGAACCAATCTAGCTGCTTGGGTTGACAGCATACTATTAAAAGGACATATGTACCACGAAACCAATACTTGGGATCCAGAAGGAATTTTAAGCACAATACCATCAATCGTAAACGGAATTATCGGCTTATTTATCGGACAGATTTTACTTCTCCCAGTAACCAAAATTCAGAAAGCACAAAAAATGGGCATGATTGGTACTGCATTAATCTTTTTCGGATTAATTTGGGATTTAGTTTTTCCAATAAACAAATCGATCTGGACAAGCAGCTACGTTTTATACACAACAGGATTAGCGACAGTTTGCTTAACTGTTTTGTATTATATAATCGATATTAAAGAATTCAAAAAAGGATTTAAATTATTTGTGATTTGGGGAGTAAACCCAATGATTGTTTTCTTTGCCTCGCAAATTATTCCTCAGGCTTTGGTTATGATTCGTTTTCAGCATCCATCTTCTGGCGAACAAACCAATCTTTTAGATTATTTATACCGTTTCGGAATTGCTCCTTTTTTCAGTAATCCAATGGCCGCTTCCTTGGCTGGTGCATTAACCTACGTTGCAATTTGGACTTTTATATTGTGGATTTTCTATAGAAACAAATTAATTTTTAAGGTGTAATTTTTTCAACCATATAAGTTATATAAGATCATTTAATTACACAACGTATCAATATTTTGTCTTTTTTAAATAAACTTATATAACTTATGTGGTTTAAAAATATTTATATTTCAAAAAACCTCATTTAATGTGTCTTAAAATGCATTTTTATTAAAATCAATTCATAAAAAAAGTATACTTTTGCACAAAATTTAATAAAATAAAAAATGGCAACAAATAGAACTTTTACAATGATTAAACCAGATGCTGTTGCAAACGGACACATCGGGAATATCTTAGCAATGATTACTAATGGTGGTTTCAAAATCGTTTCATTAAAATTAACTCAATTAACTGTAGCAGATGCAAAAGCATTTTACGCAGTGCATGCAGAAAGACCTTTCTACGGAGAATTAGTTGAATTTATGTCTCGCGGACCAATTGTTGCTGCTATTTTAGAAAAAGAAAACGCAGTAGAAGATTTCAGAACTTTAATTGGCGCTACAAACCCAGCTGAAGCTGCTGAAGGAACTATTCGTAAAGCATACGCTACTTCAATCGGAGAAAATGCAGTTCACGGATCTGACAGCGACGAAAATGCTGCTATCGAAAGTGCATTTCACTTTGCAGGAAGAGAGCAATTCTAATTGTTTAGAATTCAGATTTTCCTAAATCAAATAAAAAACCCGCTTCAATTGGAGCGGGTTTCATTTTTTTTATAAACTTACTAAAGATTAGCCGAAGTCTTTTTTACCATTTTTTCGATTCTTCCATCTAAATCTTTTAGAAGTTCGTCTAATGCACTTTCGCACATAGGTAAAACCTTATCAAAAGATAAAACAGGAATTCCGCCTACAATTGTTCCAGTTTTCTTAGAATTTGCTCCTTCATTAAAAGCAAATACCTTTTTTCCATTTTTATCATACAAAGCAATTCTTGCATAAGCTCTCATCTTAATAGTTCCAGTACCGCCAACAGCAAATCCTTTTACTACAGCAAAGTGAATTTCGGTAAACAAAACACCATCAGCATTATCTTTAAACATAGTCGCTGTTGCTACTTCATTTGCAGAACCATTTGTTCCTTCGTAAATATATTTGTATCCAGGATAATTGATAATATATTTTCCAGCCTCTCCTTCTTTGTCAAAATGAGGAACGTAATCAATATATTCTTTTTTTTGAGTTACTTCACTTTCAGGAATTAAATCAAATGGGAATTTTTTAGAATAATCATTAAAAAAAGCAGTGTGATATTTCTCCAAAATTGGCAACAAGTTAAAATTAGGATTACTACCTAAATCTGTTACTGCTGCAATACTATTTAAGCCAAGTTCTGAAAGATCTATTGTTTTATCTGTGTAAAAAGAAACAACAGCTACTTTTTTCTTTTGTGCAGAGCTCGTTAAAGCAAATAATGCGGTTAAAATAAGTAAAATTTTTTTCATTGTTTTGTTTGTTTATTTTGGGTTATTAAAAGAATACTACTCATAAAAAGTAGTGCCCAAATGTATCGCAAAAAAAAACACTTCACAATAGAAGTGTTATTTATTTTTAAAATAAATCTTATTAAAAAAAACCTAATAAAATCAACGTAAAACTACATCTTTTACCACTTCGCGCCCCAGTTCTTCGTTAATCATTTTAACAATTTTAGTCTTTCCGTGGCTTAGTTCTTCGCGCAATACTGCAGAACCCAATTCAACATACAGTGTGCTTCCTTTAAGGACAACATTCTTAGTATAAGTATTTACACCGCTTCCCATAAGGTTTTTCCACGCATCACGCACATCAATTTGATCCATTCCTGGCTGTAATTTATTGACCTGAATAATCTGTTGCAAAACAGCACTTATTGGAGATTCGTTATTTAGTCTTTTCGCCATCGTTCAAAAGATTTACTGGTCCAGATTTTTTATAATGATATTCTATATTTTGAGGATTTTTGACCACCAATTTGTCTTCAGAAAGCGAAATAATTTCTTCGCTCCATTTTGTATAATCTGTTCTGTAATCCAAGAAAACTTGTTCTTCTGCAAAACGGACCAATACATTCTCAAAAGTATCTGTAGTTAAAAAAGTACCGTCAAACTGGGGCATTACTTTGGCTCGGACACCTTTATTGTTTTTAATTTGAAAAAAATCAAAAGTTTCATTCATTTTATATTCTTTTTCCTCACCTTTCGCAAAAACTACTTTTTCAATTTCCCAATAGCCATTCAATTTTGCAACATCGTCTTGTTTAATTTTTTGGTGGCAGCCTATAAATAAAACCGACAAAACCAAAATCATAAAAGTATTCCTCATTTTTATATTATATTAAAATTTAAATTTTATCGAACTACAAAGATAATCTTATAATCATGAAAAGAAATAAAAATAAAGAAACCTTAAATTATTTCGATGTTTTTTAACAGCACCAAAAACCATAAAAAATCAATGCTTTATCAAAAAAAATAACACAAAAATAATTGCAAGATTTTTTTAGTCTTAATATGCTATTAAAATGCCCTAAAAAGGCACATACATGAACAAAAAATATGAAAATTTGCATGAATTTTATTTCTTATCAAATAGGCAAGAATATTAAATAAATAATTGAAATGCAAGTAATTAAAAAGACACTGGCGCTATTAACATTATTAACACTAATAGTATCCTGCGCAAAGAAAAACAATCCTGAAACTATCCTTTTAGAACAAAAAAAGCTAAATAGGTTAGCTTATACTGATCAAAAAGATAATTCGAATCACTTAAACCAAAAGATTGAGAGAAATGATACCATTTTTTCTAAGGAATCGCCTGTTAAAATCATATCATGCAGACTCGAAAAAAACCAGTATTCAGATCATATGGATTTTCATATTCGATATAAAAATATAAGCGGAAAAACTATTCAGGCCATTAGATTCGAATGGAACTGCAAAAATGCTTTTGATAAACCTTCAAGCGGAAAATTATTTTTTGAAAAAGGAAGAAGCGAAGGCTATTGCACAAGAAAATTAAAACCTGGCGCTTCTAATTATAAAGTTTGGGAAGATTTTTCTACAGATGCCTCATCAATAACCTCTAGCAGAGCTTATTATGTCGTATTTACAGATGGGAAGAAATGGAAATTTAAAGACTAAAATTTCTTATTATTACGCACTCTTTTAAGTAGTCCCATAAAAAAGAATGCCAAGCCCAAAATCAAAAAAACGTAATAAAAAGACAAGCTCTGGTCTTTTACGATATTTGCAATTACAAAACTTATAACGCTTGCGAAATAAAAAGTCACAGGCGTTATATTTTTTAAAGAAGAAAAACTCATTATAATTATTTAAAGAAACTGTCTACAAATTCATATTTATTAAAGACCTGTAGATCTTCAATACCTTCACCAACACCAATATACTTTACTGGAATCTGAAATTGGTCTGAAATACCAATTACAACACCGCCTTTTGCAGTTCCGTCTAGTTTTGTAACTGCAAGCGAAGTAACTTCTGTCGCAGCAGTAAATTGTTTTGCTTGTTCAAAAGCATTTTGACCAGTAGAGCCGTCTAAAACCAAAAGTACATCATGAGGCGCATCAGCAACTACTTTCTGCATTACACGTTTCACTTTAGTTAACTCATTCATTAAGTTAATTTTATTATGAAGACGTCCAGCAGTATCAATAATCACAACATCTGCATTTTGCGCAACTGCCGATTGCAAAGTATCAAACGCTACAGAAGCCGGATCGCTTCCCATATTTTGCCGTACAATTGGCACATCTACACGATCTGCCCAAACTTGCAATTGATCAATTGCAGCAGCACGAAACGTATCTGCCGCTCCTAGAACTACCTTATGCCCCGCTTTCTTAAACTGATAAGCTAATTTTCCGATAGTTGTTGTCTTACCAACTCCATTAACACCTACAACCATTAAAACATAAGGTTTCTTAGCTGTAGGAACTTCGAATTCAGTCGCTTCGCCTGTATTAGTTTCAGACAATAAAGCACCTATTTCATCACGAAGAATCTGGTTCAGTTCTTCTGTCCCTAGATATTTATCTTCAGCAACACGTTTTTCAATTCTTGAAATAATTTTCAAAGTAGTATTTACTCCCACATCTGAAGCAACCAAAACCTCCTCCAGATTATCTAATACATCATCATCAACTTTAGATTTTCCTGCAACAGCTTTACTTAACTTCGAGAAAAAAGTAGTTTTCGTTTTTTCAAGACCTTTGTCTAAAGTCTCTTTTTTTTCGGTAGAGAATAATTTTTTAAAAAAACTCATTTTTTGTAATTATTTAGATTCACTAGATTTCTCAATTTTCATTTAAGAAATCCAAATCTTTAAAGAAAACACAATTGCACTTCAAAAAAAGACAAAATGTTACGATTCTTCAAATTTTTAGACAAATATAGGTAATAAAAAAGCTACTTCCGAATGAAAGTAGCTTTTCTATATACTGTGATTGTAATTATTTCTTTTTCAAGAATTCATCAACTTCTTCAGGAGCCATAATAGATTCTACGAATGTATATGCACCAGTTTTAGGAGATTTTACCATTTTGATGGCTTTTGATAATCTCTTAGAAGATGTTTGTAACGATGCTACGGTTTTCTTTGCCATGATTCAAATGTTATTTGAAGCTTTTATAAAACTCAATGGCCAAACCATTTGAGATTTACAAAAATCTCTAATTATTACTTAATTTCTTTGTGAACAGTTACTCTTTTCAATACTGGATTAAATTTTTTAATCTCTAATCTGTCTGGAGTATTTTTTTTGTTCTTAGTTGTAATATATCTAGAAGTTCCTGCAACACCAGAAGCTTTGTGTTCAGTACATTCTAAAATTACCTGGATTCTATTACCTTTCTTTGCCATCTTGCTATATATTTATTTAGGAAAAGATTATTTGATAAATCCTTCTGACTGCGCTTTTTTCAAAACTGCAGTGATTCCATTTTTATTAATTGTTTTTATCGTAGATGCTGCTACTCTAAGAGTAATCCATCTATCTTCTTCTGGAAGATAAAAACGCTTTTTAACTAAGTTTACAGAAAACTTTCTCTTAGTTTTGTTCATAGCGTGAGAAACGTTATTTCCTACCATCGCTCTTTTACCTGTAAGGTCACAAACTCTTGACATTATACTTATCTTTTATCGTTATTCAAAATCAGGGTGCAAAGAAAAGAAAAATAAACCATTGTAGCAAAAAATTATTGCACAATTTTTAAAATTTCTTTCTGCAGTATTTCCAAACTCTTAACTGTTGCCCTATCTATCACTTTTTCACGCGGTTGTCCGAAGTTAAATTCTTCTACAATTACACCGTTTGGTGTCGCTAAAGCAATAAAAACAGCACCGATTTCTGCGTCTGAATCACCTTTTGAAGGGCCTGCATTGCCCGTCGTTGCTATTGCGTAGTCGGTTTGCATTAAGTTTTTAACATTCGAAGCCATCACAGATGCAACTTGCGCACTTACAACAGAATACTCCTCAACTAAGTCTTTAGAAACGCCTAAAACATTTATTTTGGCTTCGGTCGCGTACGAAACCACACTTCCTTTAAAATAAGCCGACGCACCTGGCACGGCAGACAATAAAGAAGCTACTTTTCCGCCCGTAAAACTTTCTGCCGTTGCAATCGTTCTATTTTGTTTCGCCAGCAATTTACCTACAACCGCTTCTATTGTTTCATTTTCATCATAACCTACTATAATATCATGAATAATAGCATCTAGCAAGTTTACATTATCTTCAATTGCTTTTTCCAAAAGCTCTTTATCTGTTCCTCTTGCCGTCAATCTTAAACGCACACGGCCGGGATTTGGCAGATAAGCAAGCTTTATAAATTCCGGAAGATTATTTTCCCAATGTTCGATACGTTCTGCAACTAAACTTTCGCCTTGACCATAAGTCAGAATGGTTTTATGAATAATATAAGGACGTTTATATTCTCGAACAATTTTTGGAATTATTTCTTCTTCTACCAAATATTTCATTTCATACGGAACTCCAGGCAATGAAATAAAAACAGTATCTTCTTTTTTCAACCACATTCCTGGCGCAGTACCAACTTTATTTGGTAAAACGGTGCATTTTGAAGGAACTAATGCCTGATCTTTATTCAATTGAGAAATGGGTCTTTTGTAAAACCCTTCTATCAATTCTGTTACGTGCGCTAAAACTTTCTGATCGACTACCAGCTCATCATCAAAATAATCACAAAATGTTTTTTTAGTAACATCGTCTTTTGTTGGACCAAGTCCGCCGGTTACAATTACAACATCTACTTTGTTTTGAAAATGAGAAAATGTGTCTAAAATATGTTTTTTATCATCGCTAATAGAAAGCATTTCTGCCACCTCAACCCCAATTCTGTCCAGTGATTTAGCAATAAAAGCTGAATTCGTATCAACGATTTGGCCAATTAAGATTTCATCTCCAATAGTAATAATAGCTGCTTTCATATCAGTGAATATTTTTTCTTACTTACGCAAGTCAGTAATTTATAATGTAGATTTATTTAAATTTTGTTTTGAAGGAGGCCATAACAGCTTTTATAAACTACAAGCTGCTTACAAAATTCAAAAAAAGATTTTGACTTATTTCTATTTGCCAACAGAAATAAGTCAAAATTATATTAAAGATCGAAATCTTTTTTTATTTCTTTTATCGCTTCTTTTACTTGCACTTTAATGCTTTTAAAAGTCTCGATAATATCTTTTTTCTTGCCTTCAGCTTTTGTCCACGCTTCTACCTGCAAGATTTCTTCAAAAGCCACATTAAGCCCCATCAAATCTAATGTTGGCTTTATTTTGTGTGCATAAGAATAGGCATATTTATGATCCTTTTTTTTAATTCCTTCCTTGATTTGCTTTAAATCTTCTGGTACTTCTGTTACAAACAAGGTTAAAATCTGATTTACAAATTCAGGATCGTTATCTGAAAGTGCATACACTTTCGAAAGGTTGTATTTTAAAGCCATTACTTTACTTGTATTCTGAATAATTTTTTATCTTCTAAAAAGCCTTCTAAAATATCATTTGGTTTTACAGCCGCGACACCCGCCGGCGTTCCTGTAAAAATAATATCTCCAATTTTTAATGTAAAGAATTGTGATACGTGCGAAATTAATTCATCAATCTTCCAAAGCATCATTTCCGAATTCCCTTTTTGAACCGTCTCGCCGTTACTTTTTAGTTCAAAATTAAGATTTTCCATAGAAACAAAATCAGTTTTTGGTAAAAAATCACCAATAACCGCCGAACCATCAAATGCTTTAGCTTTTTCCCACGGAAGCCCTTTTTCCTTCAGCTTACTTTGCAGATCTCGCGCAGTAAAATCAATTCCTACGCTTATATCGTCATAATATTTGTGTGCAAATTTTGGCTCGATATATTTTCCAACTTTATTAATCTTAACGATTATCTCAACTTCATGATGTACATCTTCCGAAAATTCTGGAATAACAAATGGATGCTGTTTCAGCAAAACTGCCGAATCTGGCTTCATAAAAACAACCGGCTCACTCGGGCGTTCGTTTTTCAACTCTTCTATATGATTGGCATAATTCCTGCCGACACAAACAATCTTCATTCTATTAAGTGTTCAGTTATCAGTTTTTAGTGTTCAGCAAATCTTAGCGTCCTAAAATACTGAACACTAATTCCTGAACACTGAATACTTTATTTCGTGTTTAATTTTCTTAATTTAATTGCTGTCAAAACTTTTTTGGTATACAAAGGAAAATCGGCGTTTTGAATCCAGCTGAAATATCCTGGTTCTGATTCTAAAACTTTTTCCACTTTAGCTCCTTTATGCTTTCCAAAAGTAAAAATTTCTTCGTCATCTTTATCAAAAGCGATCATTCCGGCAAAATCGGCGATTTTTTTACGAGTTGTAAATTCTGACAATGATTTCATATCGTTTTCCAGTTCTGGATAACGATCTAACTGTGCTTTCAGAATCTCGTAAGTTGCCATAGTATCTGCTTCTGCCGAGTGCGCGTTATCTAGAGTTTTTCCGCAGTAAAATTTTAAAGCCGCACTCAAAGTACGCTCTTCCATTTTATGGAAAATAGTCTGAACATCTACAGAAACTTTATTTTTCATATCAAAATCGACTCCAGCGCGAAGCAATTCTTCAGCCAGAAGTGGAATATCAAAACGATCAGAATTGAATCCGCCAAGATCACTGTCTTTAATCATATTATGAATATGCGGAGCAAGTTCTGCAAAAGTTGGTTCATTAGCCACTTTTTCGTCTGTGATGCCATGAACTGCAGTTGTTTGTGGAGGAATTGGAATTGTTGGATTAACCAGCCAGGTTTTACTTTCTTTGTTTCCGTTAGGAAAAACTTTGAATATTGAAATTTCTACGATTCTATCTTTACCGATATCAATTCCCGTTGTTTCGAGATCAAAAAAGCAAATTGGTTTGTTAAGTTTTAATTCCATTTCTAATTTTTATAAGTTTACAAATGTAATTTTTAAAGCGGAATTTCTTCCTTTATTCTGATTTTTTTTGTTTAAAAAAAGCTTTCTAATCGCGATTTTAACTTTTCAAAAATAAGTCTAACAGCAAGATCGTACATTTTTACTTCATTCTTTTCTTATAAAAGAAAATCCGACAAGTTTAAAACTTATCGGATTTGAATTTATTTATATGATTGAATTTTTAGAAATCTCTATCAACATCAAAAGCTTCTAAATATTCTGCTACTCTTTTTACGAAACTTCCTCCAAGCGCTCCGTCCACAACTCTATGATCGTAAGAGTGCGACAAGAACATTTTCTGACGGATTCCGATAAAATCACCTTCTGGAGTTTCAATAACCGCAGGCACTTTACGAATTGCTCCAAGAGCTAGAATTCCAACTTGTGGTTGGTTGATAATTGGAGTTCCGAAAACACTTCCAAAAGTACCAACGTTTGTAACCGTATAAGTTCCGCCTTGCGTATCGTCTGGTTTTAGTTTTCCAGCTTTTGCACGGTTTCCTAAATCGTTAACCGCTTTTGCCATTCCAACCAAATTTAACTGATCTGCATTTTTAATTACAGGAACAATTAAATTTCCGTTTGGAAGAGCCGCTGCCATTCCTAAATTGATATTTTTCTTTTTAATGATATAATCTCCGTCAACAGAAATGTTCATTCCTGGAAAATCTTTTAAAGCTTTTGCAACAGCTTCCATCATAATCGGAGTAAAAGTCAATTTCTCGCCTTCTCTTTTCTCAAAAGCTGCTTTTACTTTATCTCTCCATTTTACAATGTTTGTTACGTCTACCTCAATAAAAGACTGAACGTGAGCAGAAGTTTGTACAGAAGCGACCATATAACCAGAAATCAGCTTACGCATTCTGTCCATTTCAACAATCTCGTCACCGCCATTTACAGAAACAGGAACTGCTTGCTGACTTTTTTGAACAACTGGCTCAACTGCTTTTGGAGTTTCAACTGTTACTTTCGGAGTTTCTTCTACTGTTTTCGTAGTTTCTTCAACCTGTTTTGGCGCTTGAACCGTTCCAGTTTTACGGTCTTCTATATATTTTAGAATATCTTCTTTAGTCACTCGGCCATCTTTTCCTGAACCCGACATGTTTTCAAGTTCATTTAAAGAAATACCTTCTTCTTTTGCAATATTTTTCACTAATGGAGAGAAGAATTTATCCGATCCTGAAAAATCTTGAGAAGTAGTTACCGTTTCTTTTACCGCATCAATTGTTTTTTCTCCCGAAGTTTCGGGATCGACAGCTTCAGCAGGAGCAGCAGTTTCTTCAGCATTATTTACTATTGCAGTTGGCGCATCGCCTCCTTCAGTTTCAATAATAGCAATAGTTTGCCCTACTTGCACTAAATCATCTTTACCAAACAATTGCTCAACTAAAATCCCTGATACTTCGCTAGGCACTTCACTGTCAACTTTATCGGTTGCAATTTCGAGTACGGCTTCATCAGCCTCAATTTTGTCTCCTACTTCTTTCAACCAATTGGTAATAGTTGCTTCAGCGACACTTTCTCCCATTTTCGGAAGCTTTAATTCAAATCTTGCCATATTGTTAATCTAAAAGATGTTTTTGATTTTCAGATTGCGAAATTAATGAATATTTTAAACATAAATTACACTTAATATAATTTTTTACTCAATTTTTACAATTTGCCCCCTTTCATTTCTGGAATCGCTTCCAATAACAAAATGGGTCTTTTTAGGTAAAATTTTAAAAGTAATACTCTTATCTTTAAGAGTTTCTATGATTTCGATACATTTTTTGAATGAAATGTATTGATTATCTAAAATAATTTCGACCTTTTTTCCCTTAAAAATCAGGCACGAATTTACCATTTTTTCTTTCGGGATTTTTAAAAACTGGACTTTATTTTTTAAAGTTAAGGCTAATTTTTGAGACAAATCTTCATTTAAAGAATAAAAAACATACGATTCTGGATTCGGATTTATTCTCGCTTTACCCTGAAACATTTTTGCAAAAGAGAAAAACCAAGTTCCGATTTGGATGAAAAAGCTAAAAAACAGCGACTTCTTAAAATGTTTCTGATAAAAGAAATTCATTGCTTCTTGAAACCTCATCATGTACTTTTCATCTTTTACTGTACTTTCTCCTTTATAGTGTAAAACAGTGGTTTCGTGAAAATAATAATTAGTCTTTTTCTTTTGCAATGCACGGAAAGACAAATCGATATCATCTGCGTACATGAAACAGTTTTCATCAAAACCATTCAAATCTTCATACAGATTTCTTTCTAAAAACATAAAAGCACCAACAAGAATATCGACTTTTCCTGTTTCGTTTTCTTTTAAATGCTGCGCGTAATATTGATTGAAAAGTTTTGTTTTGGGAAAGATTTTATACAATCCGAAAATTTTTGTGAAGGCAACCCAAGGCGTTGGAATTCCGCGTTTGCTTTCTGGCAGAAATTCCCCTGTTCCATCAATCAGTTTACAGCCGACAATTCCGAGATTATTTTGCCTTTCGGCGAAAGCCAGAATCTTTGTAAAAGTATCTTCTGCAACAACAGTATCAGGATTCAAAATACATATGTATTTTCCTTTCGCTTGACGAACACCAATATTATTGCCTTTGGGGAAACCAAAATTCTCTTTATTTTCAATCAGCTTTACGTCGGGAAATTTTTCTTTCAGCATCAAAACACTTTCGTCTAATGAATAATTATCAACTACAATAATTTCGGCATCGATAGCTGCAATCGCTTCCTGAACACTTAAAAGGCATTGTTCGAGAAAGTAACGCACATTGTAATTAAGAATAACAACCGATAATTGCATGAAAAGTGAATCTGTAGATTTTGGCCGAAGTTAGAAATTTTCTGATAACCCCAAGCGCAATGACCAATCGTTTTTGCTAATTCCGTAATCTAATGCGAGATTACTGCCATTGCGTTTGTTCCATTTTATACGGATTCCGGTTCCAACTGCGGGATTCCATTTTTTAAATTGATAAGTATCTAATTTAGAAACCGACGAAATATTGGTAAAAAAAACAGCACCGAAAAATCCGTTACGACTGATATCGGTTCTGTATTCGGTTTCAAAATAAATTAAAGCATTGCTTCGATATCTATTTTTGGTAAATCCACGGCCTGTTTTTCCTTCACGATCCCAGCCAATACTTGGTAAATCTAAATAATGTGGTTTTCCGCCAAATGTTGACCAATAAAAAGCTCTAGAAGCCCAAACTCGATGTTTGGTTGTACTAAAGGAATGGTATTTTCTGGCATCAAAATATAAAGACTGCCATTTGTCTCCTTCTACTCCGCTGGTATTTATTCGCAAATCGGCTTCGACATACAAACCTTCTTTTGGGTTTATTATATTTTCTCTCGAATCGTACAATCCCTGAATTGCAAACCCAAATGAGGTTTCATTAGAATAGTCGCCATTCATATATTGATAATAATCGGTTTCTCCATCTATATAAGATTCTTCAGAAATATTTTGATAATTATCTAAAAGAAAACCAACTCCCAAGCGATAATTTCCCACAATCTTTCTTGTTATAAACTGATAAAAACGCCACTGCTGATAATCGAGTGTTGACATTTCTTTTTCAGATTCATGTTCACCCAATCCGTAAGTATCTTGAGGATAAATCATGTAACGATAATCTCCAATAAGATTCCATTTATTATCCTTCGAATAAATATAAGACTGGATCGGAAATACAAATTGTTTGCTAAAACTAAAATAAGGCGAAAAAGTAATTTGAGACATTTTGGTCGTTTCGGCATCGCCTAAATAAAATGTTGTTAAGAAAGAAACGACTAAACCATTGCTGGAATTAACACCAACAGGAACTGGCAATAAAGAAAAAGTTAGTTTTTTCTTTCTTTCCGGACGAATGGTATCTTGCTTGTCAAAAATTTTATGAATAACATCTAAAATGTCTCTTGTGCCCACGACTGTACTATCATTTTGAGCTTGGCAAAATGACGCGATTAAAAATAAAAACAAGATGTATTTAATTTTTAAACTACTCACACACAATATCTTAAAAACCTTCTCTTACAAATTTAAATATTTTTAAATAAATTAAGCTGTATTTTTAATTTCTTAAAAAAACTATATTTGATTGTATGTTAAAACTCGATTCATGAAGAATTTTTCCATTTTATTTGTTCTGGCATTTATCTCTTTCTTCAAAGCAGAAGGGCAAAACAAAATTGATCTTGTAAAATCGAACAAATGGTTTATTGCCGGACCTTCTATTGAAAATGAAGAAGCAATAAATACTTTGCGCTTGAAGAAAGGAATTGTTTCTGTGACAGCAAAAGATAATCCAAAAGGAGAAATCGAACTCAATGTAATGATTGCCAATTCTGAAACCAACGACGGGGTTCCGACGAATCTTTCAGAATCTAAATATATTGAGATCACGTATCAATCGACACAAATTATAAAACTGCAAGCGAGAGAAGGAAATGCTGAGGGAACAGGTTGTGTGCATGGAGGCTCGCATCCGAGAATAAATCTTCCTGCGTCTCCAAAACATTTTTCTACGATAAAAATTCCTTGGGCCGATTTCAAACAAGATGAACTTCCAAATGGCAAAACATTAAACATTCACAATATCTGTAAGCTTAATTTTGTAAATTATCATCCAGTTTCAGGATCTGTTTTGAAGATTAAGGCGGTTGTGTTTTAGTGGTCAGTGTTCAGTTTTTTAGTAATCAGTTTGCTAATTCTGAACACTAAAAAACTGACCACTGAACACTAAATTAAAGTTGCATCTGAATTTTATATCGGTTCAAAATTTTCATTACAAAAAGCATAATCGTAGCAAATACTAAAGACCAAATAATTCCCGGAACTCCTTCTGAAAAATATTCTGGGAGAATATGAATATTAAGCGTTTTATTGAAATAATAAATAACGCCAGGCAAAATATAAATCAATAACGGATTTGCGGCAGCGGGCATAAAAAATTCGCTCCATTTGGTTTGTTTTTTAACTTCCATGAGCCAATACAGAAAATAAAACAGAATAGTACAAATTGATGCCGAAAACATTGTCCACGAAGGTGTTCCTTTTATTTTTGAAATTCCGAAATACGGACGAAGTAAAATAGCTGTACCGGTAAACAAAACAATAAAACCAATTACAGGCCAGTTTATTTTTTCACTTATTTTTTTTCGATCAAAAAACAATAACGAAATTACAACTCCCGCAGCTGCAAGTGATGCATGCGTAAGATGTCCGGCGATAAAGCTTATCCAAGAAGTATTTTGAACGAAAGAGTTTTCTATTAGATTTAAAGAATTCATTGCAACAGAAAAAACTAAAAATCCGATCATTGCCCAAAGATTTCCATTTACAAGCCAATAATAAATTACGGTAAAGAGATACGCCCATCCGATCAAGCCGAGAATTCCCCACCATTTTGGCGTAATTCCGATTTCTCCAGTCTCTTCTTGAACATATAAAAAGTATAAAGCTATTAAAACCAGCATTCCTCCATATTGCAATACATTTTTTAACCAAAGCGGAAAATCTTTCGGGTATTTATTCCAAATTGGAATTGGCATCAAGTAAGCCAAAAGTCCCCAAAATGCGGGTTCGATTATCATTTTTGAAGCGTCGTAGCCATATTCGGCATTAACCATAAAAACACCAATTATTATAAGAGCAATTGCCCTTTTTAAAGTGTGTGTCCAAATTGTTTTCGGACTGTCTCCTTTTAGCAATCTCGCGTTAAAAGCAAATGGAATAGACATTCCGACAATAAATAAAAAAGCAGGAAAAACTAAATCTACAAAAGTCATGGCATCTGCATCTGCGGGCATGTGTTTCATCCATTGTGGAACGTTTTTGATACTTGCCAATTCATTTACAAAAATCATTACAAAAATGGTAATTCCACGCAAAGCATCAATAGAAATAATACGCTGATTAAACAGATTCTCTTTTATTTTCATAATTTTCTACTTTTTTACTAAAAATCAAATATAACATAATTCTAAAATGTCTTGTTACAAATTCTAGATTAATTTTGCGCGTTATAGAACTGATTTAAACTTTTTGTTTTCATGCTATCATTCCTTCAATCAAAACCCGTATTAAAAGAACTCCTTGACGGAACTTTTACAGACATTCATTCGCATATTCTGCCAGGAATCGATGATGGAGCCCAAAACATAACAAAGTCCATTAAACTGGTTTCTTCTTTAGAAAATCTTGGGATTTCTCAGATTATCACCACCCCGCACATTAATCATTATGTATGGAATAATTCTCCTGAAATTATTGCCGCAAAACTTCAGGAAACTCAAAATGCATTAGAAGAAAATAAAATTAAAACACCTGTTCGATCTGCTGCAGAATATTTTATAGACAGCTGGTTCGAAAATCATTTTAAAGAAGAAAAACTTCTGACATTGAAAGACAATTATGTTTTAGTTGAAATTTCGTACCTAAATGCTCCTTTAAATATTTACAAGACTATTTTTGAGATACAAGTAGCAGGTTATATTCCTGTTTTGGCTCATCCTGAACGTTATACTTTTTACCATAATAGGTTTTCAGAATATGAAAAATTAAAAAATGCTGGCTGTATGTTTCAGCTAAACCTGCTTTCTACTGTGGATTATTACGGTTCTAAAATCACTAAAATCGCAGACGAACTTTTGGAGAAAGGCCTATACACTTTTTGCGGATCGGATGTGCATCATAAAAAACATATCGCAGCTTTTGACAGCAAAATAAAGATTAAAAATCTTGCGCCTTTAAAAGAAGTTATCGGTAATAATGCTTTTTTTAAATTTTAAAAAAAGCCTAATACGCGTTTTCTTCTCCTTTAAAAATATTGATAACCGTTTTTACAATAATTTTAATATCAAGTAAAAAACTCCAGTTTTCGATATACCAAATATCATATTCTACTCTATTTTCCATATCGCTTAAAACCTTTGTTTCGCCTCTAAAACCATTTACCTGCGCCCAACCTGTAATTCCAGGTTTAGCATATTGGCGTACCAGATAATTATTGATAAGATCGCTGTATTCTTTAGCAAGATTCACCATATGCGGTCTTGGCCCTACAACCGACATGTCTCCCCAAAATACATTAAAAAACTGAGGCAGTTCGTCTAAACTGGTTTTACGAATAAAAGCTCCAAAATTGGTTATACGGCTGTCACCTTTTTCTGCCTGCTTATTATGAGCCAGACCATTTACATGCATACTTCTAAATTTTAGACATGTAAACGAGCGATTGTCTCTCCCCGATCTTTCTTGTTTAAAAAATATTGGTCCTGGCGATTCTAATTTGATAATAATCATAATAATAGGAAACAACCAAGGAAAAACCAGCAAGATTACCAGACCCGAAAAACAAATATCAAAAATCTTTTTTATAAGCCTGTTTGAAGCAAATTCTAACGGCTCGGGACGAAACATCAGAACGGGTGTATTTTCATAAAAAGCAACTTCGACTTTGCTTGCTTTTGTATACAGCTGAAAATCTGGAATAAACTTAATTCTGACCATTTTCTGTTCACAGATTTTTGTTAGTTGGTTAATGATTTCTATGTTATCAATATGAAGTGCAACATACATTTCATCTACTTCGTTGTCGTCCAAAAAAGTTTTGATGTCCTCAAACTGCCCAATAATCAAGGCCGGATCAATATTTTTTTGATTACTTTTTTTGTCAAAAAAACCTAAAAACTTATACCCGTAAGTTAAATCTCTGGCTAATACTTTTCTAATTTTGTCACCAGATTCATTTGCGCCAACGATTATAAAAGTTTTAAAATTGTATCCCTGAGCTCGAACGTACTTTAGAAGTTTCATTGAAAAGTATCGAGAAAACATTAATACCCCAAAAAATATCAGATAGAAATAAACCAAACGAAGTCTCGAAATATCTGTATATTTTAGATATACGACGAATATTGAAACTAAAGCGGCATGTATAGAAATCTTTTTAATGGTGCGCCACAAAATCGATTCTATCGGTTCTACTCGTACACTGCGGTTAGAATCTTTTTGCAACAATAATCCCACCCATATTAAAATGGCCAAAAGCGAAATTGTTCTTTCTTCTTTAGACAATAATTTATCCAAATTTCCAAATCTGGCTAAAGCAGAAAGCACTGTAGCAAGATTTAGCAAAACAATATCGACTATTACAAACAAAAGTTTATAATAACGTGAAATTCGATAATGAGATAATTTTTGCAGAATTTTCATAATGGGGACTTAATCTTATCCTAAAAGAGCAAAAAAAGACTTTACGCTAAAGTGATGCAAAGTAACACTTAAATTATATTTTATAATACTTATTTTATTCTATTATTTAAAACTTTACTTTTATCCTATGCATACTTAAAATTGTACTCATGCTAAAAATTGTATTTTTCTTTTTAATGATTTCCACTTCCATTTATTCTCAAGTTCATGGCTGTACAGATCCGCAAGCAGAAAATTACAACACTATTTCTAGCGAGAATGACGGAAGCTGCCGTTACAAAAATTTAAAACTAAAACCCGAATATTCTATCCAATTAAGCGATTCGATAAAAGAAACTTCAGGTTTAATTGCTTTTAATAATTTATTTTGGACGCATAACGACGATCACGATACAACAATTTACGGATTGGATTCGTTAGGGAAAATAAAAAAGAAAATTGTTCTTCCAGAAGTTATTAATCATGATTGGGAAGAAATCTCACAGGACAGCACACATATTTATATTGGTGATTTTGGCAATAATTATGCTGGAAATAGAACTGATTTGAAAATACTTAAAATCGAAAAAAGCTCTTTTCTAGAAGAAAATCCCAAAATTGAAACTATCTCATTTTCTTATTCTGATCAAATCGATTTTTCGACTTCAAAACCCAACAAAACCGATTTTGACTGCGAAGCTTTTATTGTTGCCAAAGACAGCATTTATCTGTTTACCAAACAATGGAAATCGTCTAAAACAGCCATCTATGTACTCCCCAATGAGTCCGGAACTCAAATTGCGAAATTAAAATCGACATTGGATACAAAAGGCTTAGTTACTGGCGCAACTTATCTAGAAGACCAAAAACTTATTGTTTTGTGTGGTTATACAAAAGTTGGAAAACCCTTTTTATATCTTCTTTACGATTTTAAAAATCAGGACTTTTTGTCTGGAAATAAAAGACGAATCAACTTAAAACTTCCTTTTCATCAAGTAGAAGGAATTGCGACAAAAGACGGCCTTCATTATTTTATTACAAATGAATCTCTAATCCGAAAACCCATTTTAAACAATCCTCAGCAAATTCATTATTTCGATTTGAGTTCGCTACTTGGTTTGTATCTCCATAAATAATTCGCAAATGCAAGATAATAGTTTACTTTTGCAGAAAGTTATGTTTTAGAAAACATTCATAACCCATAATTTATAACTTACAATTACAAAAGTGAATTACTTATCTGTAGAAAATATATCGAAGTCATTTGGCGAAAGAGTCCTTTTTGACAACATTTCTTTTGGAATCAATAAAGATCAAAAAATCGCTTTTATTGCCAAAAATGGTTCTGGAAAAACTACCATAATGAGTATTATTAATGGTTTGGAAGAACCTGATACTGGTCAAGTTGTTTTAAGAAAAGGAATTAGAATGGCATTTCTTTCTCAGGATAATAATCTGCAAGACGAATTGACGATTGAAGAAAGTATTTTCGCTTCTGACAACGAAACGCTGAAAGTTATTGAAGCTTATGAAAAAGCTTTAGAAAATCCTGCTGACGAAGAAGCTTATCAAAAAGCTTTTGATGCTATGGATCAGCATAATGCTTGGGATTTTGAAACACAATACAAACAAATTCTCTTTAAATTAAAGCTCGAAGATTTCAAACTTAAAGTAAAAAATCTTTCTGGAGGACAAAAAAAGCGTCTTTCATTGGCTATAATTCTAATTAATCGTCCAGATTTATTAATTCTAGATGAGCCGACCAACCATTTAGATCTTGAAATGATCGAATGGCTTGAAAGTTATTTTGCTAAAGAAAATATTACGCTGTTTATGGTAACGCACGACCGTTTCTTTTTGGAGCGTGTTTGCAACGAAATCATCGAATTAGACAACGGAAAACTATATCAATACAAAGGAAATTATTCTTACTATCTTCAGAAAAAAGAAGAAAGAATCACTTCTGAAAATGCTAGTATTGACAAAGCTAAAAACCTATTTGTTAAAGAATTAGAATGGATGCGCCGCCAGCCAAAAGCGAGAACAACCAAATCTAAATCTCGTCAGGATGATTTTTATGTTATTAAAGAAAAAGCACAAAGCCGTCGAAAAGAAAATAAAGTGGAGCTTGAAATAAATATGGAAAGAATGGGAAGCAAAATTATTGAGCTTCACAAACTTTCTAAAAAATTCAAAGACCGTGTTATTTTGGACAATTTCAGTTTTGATTTTCAGCGTGGAGAAAGAATTGGAATTATCGGTAAAAACGGAACTGGAAAATCGACTTTCTTAAATCTTCTGACAGGAACAATTCCGCCAGACAGCGGGCGTGTTGTAAAAGGCGATACCATAAAAGTAGGTTACTATACGCAATCTGGAATTAACCCAAAGCCGGGACAGCGTGTTATTGACATTATAAAAGAATACGGAGAATATATTCCGCTTACAAAAGGAAAAATTATTTCGGCTTCACAATTATTGGAGCGTTTTCTTTTTGATGCTAAAAAACAGTACGATTATGTCGAAAAATTAAGCGGTGGAGAATTAAAACGTTTGTATTTATGTACCGTTTTAATTCAGAATCCGAACTTTTTGATTCTCGATGAGCCCACAAACGATTTGGATATTGTGACTTTGAATGTATTGGAAAGTTTCCTTTTAGATTATCCTGGATGTCTTTTGGTTGTTTCTCACGACCGTTATTTTATGGA
This sequence comes from Flavobacterium ustbae, assembly GCF_003946915.1. Classification (GTDB taxonomy): domain Bacteria; phylum Bacteroidota; class Bacteroidia; order Flavobacteriales; family Flavobacteriaceae; genus Flavobacterium; species Flavobacterium ustbae. The sequence goes on along the minus strand of NZ_RPOC01000018.1, from coordinate 3,598 downwards.
CAAGATTGTCGATTATTTATTTGTCTTTAGAGGAGAAGGAGAAATCGAAAATTTCCCAGGAAACTATTCTGATTTTAGAGCTTATGAAGATAGTGCCGATGTAGCACAAAAAGAAGAAAACAAAGCCGAGAAGAAAGACTGGAAACAAAATAATCCAACAGGAAATCTAAGTTTTAATGAACAAAAAGAATATCAAAAAATAGAAAGAGAAATCAAGGATTTAGAAATTGAAAAAACTAAAATCGAACAATTATTCTCTGATGGAAAAGTTGCTGATGCCGATATTGAGAAAAAAGCAAACGAACTTCAAAATATAATTAACAAAATAGACGCAAAAGAAGAACGCTGGTTTGAACTTTCTGCTAAATTGGAAGGATAGTTTTTTATTACTCAGAGATTCATAAAGAAAATGCAGAGATATGCATTTTCTTTATGAATCTTCGATTCTTTCTAGTAAATCTTATGAAACGAACAATCATTTATAATACAAACAAAATACCACAATGAAAAAATTATTATCTGCATTATTTGCCTTGACAATTTTAGTTTCCTGTTCAAGTTCTGACAAAGAAAAGACACCTCAAAAAGACTACACAGAACAAAACGAACAAGAAATCAAAGATTATATTACCAAAAACAATTTAACGGCACAGCGAACAGAATCTGGTTTGTACTACATCATAAATGAACCGGGAACAGGAAAACAACCTACTGCAACCTCTTCAGTTACTGTTGCATACACAGGTTCTTTTACTAACGGAAAAACATTCGACCAAAGCAGCAGTTCTGGAATAGAGTTCCCTTTAAATGGAGTAATCCCAGGATGGACAGAGGGAATTCAGTTATTTAAAGAAGGAGGCAGCGGAGCATTGCTAATTCCATCTCACCTAGGCTATGGAAGTTTCGGCAGACCAGGTATTCCTGGAGGCGCTGTACTTATTTTTGATGTAAAATTGATTAAAGTAAATTAATTATTCCATTTTAAATTTCTAAATGCTTTTTCAAATAAAATCGTATCTAAAATTTCTTTGGCATTCTAAAAACGAACATGCGGTCCATTCGCCGTTTGTTTTTAATTTGCTGACAAAATGTTTTTATGATAAGAAAAGCAAACCTGAATATGCAATTTTAAAAAAATACAGAAAATCACTTTTAGAAAACAAAAACTTCATTGATGTAACCGATTTTGGAGCGGGTTCAAGGGTTTTTAAATCAAACAGAAGACAAATCTCTAAAATTGCACAAACAGCTGGAATTTCGCCAAAACGAGCAGAATTATTATTTCGTGTCACCAATTATTTTCAGCCAAAAAATATTTTAGAAATTGGAACTTCTTTAGGCTTGGCAACATCGGCTTTAGCATTAGGTAATCCGAAAGCCAAAGTAATCACTATTGAAGGCTGTCCAAATACTGCGACTATTGCGCAAAATCAATTAACTGATTTTGACTGTAAAAACGTTGAAAATGTAGTTTCTGAATTTGAATCTTTTTTAATTTCTGAGAACATTCAAGCCACAAATTACAATCTAATCTATTTTGACGGAAATCATTCTAAAAAAGCCACTTTAGAATATTTTAAGCTCTTGCTGCCAACTATAGACAATGATTCAGTTTGGATTTTTGATGATATTCATTGGTCAGAAGATATGGAAGAAGCTTGGGAGATTATCAAAAATCATCCACAAGTAAAGGTCACGATTGATACTTTCCAATGGGGATTTGTGTTTTTTAGATATGAACAGCCAAAACAACATTTTATAATAAGAGCATAAAAAAAGACGATCAATTCTGATCGTCTTTTTTCCTAATTCAAAATTTTAAAAATCTTATTTTTTAGCATCTTTATTTTCTTCAGATTTAGCTCCCATTCTGTTTACAGTATACATTGGTGCAAACTTAACTTTCAAACCAGCAATTTTACGGTTATCCTCTGCAGATAAACCTTCTTTTTCAACTGTATTTTTACGGCTGTCAAGAGCTTCATACATTAATTTGATTTCATCCCAGTCTTCTCTAGAATAGCTATCTTTATTGTTTTCTACAGTATGAACAAACTGCTGATAAACGCTATGAATATTTTGGGCATTCACCCAGCTGAAATTCATATCGTCACCAATTTTTCCTGCACCAAACAAAGCATCTCTCAATGATTGTTTCGGACTAGAAGCTGGAGGGGCAAATTGGGCGGTAATTTCATTTTTAAATTCCTCGTATTTAATTTTACTTGCATTCACTTTCTCAGTTGCAGCAGCATTGTCTTTAATATCTGCTAAAGCCGCTTGAGCTTCTTGAGATCTTCTGTCATACTCTGCTTCTACACTTTGCCAATTGTCTTTCAAATCAGCAGCTGCTACATTTTTAACAGAGTCAACATAAACAACATAGCTGTCTACTGTTTTTTGAGCTTTTTCTTGTTTTTCATCCTTACATGACGTAAAACCTAATGCAATTAATGCGATAACGATAGTTATTTTGATATTTTTCATAATTCTGATTATTTAATTAATTATATAACCAAATTTACTCAATAACTAAGTTAATAAATTACATTATTCTCATGTTTTAAAAATTAAAAATGTTTTAAAACTATAAAACGCGCAAAATAATGTTAATTATATAAAAATTAAATAAAATCGCATAACATTATATTTTCTGACTTTTTTTTGAAATTCTATCTAATGTGAAAAACTTTATACCTTTTATATATTGTATTATATATTGTAACAAAATCCAATTCTTAGCTACTTATGGTTTTTATTGAAAAGTGTTTTGTACTTTTAAATCCAAAATTGTAAAACGAAATGGCTGAACCATTAATTAAAATAACCGATATTAAACGAAATTTTATTTTGGGCAATGAAACGGTTTATGTTTTAAAAGGAATAAATTTAGAAATCAATAAAGGTGAATATGTCGCTTTGATGGGACCTTCTGGATCTGGTAAATCTACATTAATGAATTTATTAGGCTGTTTAGATACGCCAACTTCTGGACATTATGTTTTAAACGGAAAAGATGTCAGCCAGATGAGAGATGATGAATTGGCCGAAATTCGAAACAAAGAAATTGGTTTTGTTTTTCAGACTTTCAATCTTTTGCCAAGAACAACAGCTTTAGATAATGTTGCACTTCCAATGATTTATGCCGGTTACGGAAAGTCTGATCGTATTGCAAGAGCCACCGAAGTTTTAAAGCAAGTTAATCTAGCCGATAGAATGGATCACCAGCCCAACCAGCTTTCTGGAGGACAGCGTCAGCGTGTTGCAGTTGCCCGTGCATTGGTCAATAAACCTTCAATCATTCTGGCCGATGAACCAACCGGAAACTTAGACAGTAAAACTTCTGTAGAAATTATGAAGCTTTTCGGAGATATTCATGCACAAGGAAACACTGTAATTCTAGTAACGCACGAAGAAGATATTGCGGCTTATGCGCACCGAGTTATCCGTTTACGTGACGGATTAATCGAAAGTGACACGAGAAAAGAATTTTAGATTTTAGATTTTAGATTTTAGATTTTAGATTTTAGATTTTAGATTTTAGATTTTAGATTTTAGATTTTAGATTTTAGATTTTAGATTTTAGATTTTAGATTTT
>NZ_RPOC01000017.1 GCF_003946915.1 Flavobacterium ustbae | reverse complement strand
TATGTTTCTTTGAACTATTTAGACGCGAATGTACTCTCATCCCTTTTCACTTTAATACTGTAAATTTACAAATTGTAAAAACTTATAAAACAACATTACAAACATAGGAGTACGCTAAGTTATACGCAAAGGTTCGCAAAGCTTAAAATAAAACTTTGCGAACCTTTGCGTTTTTTCTTTGCGCTCTTTGCGATTAAATCTTTTTCACTTCGAAATCAAAAGTCAACAAATAAATAGTTTTTGTTAAAAAAGTATTAAGTGAATATGAAAATATCTTATATATTCGTAAAACTGTATTTTTAGATTTCAATTATTAACAAGATCTCAAAGTTGTTTTATGAGCAAAACTTCTACTAAGGGCATTTGGAAAGTAATTTCTGCCTCTTCTATGGGCACCATGATTGAATGGTACGATTTTTATATCTTCGGCAGTCTGGCTGTTGTTATTTCAACTAAATTTTTCCCTAGCGACAATCCTACCGCCGCATTCCTATCTACACTAGCTACTTTTGCAGCCGGATTTGTTGTTCGTCCTTTTGGTGCTTTATTTTTTGGAAGACTTGGCGATATTATTGGTCGTAAATATACTTTTATGGCTACCTTATTATTAATGGGTGGTTCTACTTTTCTAATTGGCTGTATTCCGAGTTATGAAACTATTGGTTTTTTGGCTCCTTTATTGGTCTTAGTTTTGCGTCTCTTGCAAGGACTTGCTCTTGGAGGCGAATATGGCGGGGCTGCTACGTACGTCGCAGAACATGCACCAGCTGGAGAAAAAGGCTATTGGACTTCTTGGATTCAAACAACTGCTACAGTTGGATTATTTATTTCTCTAATGGTTATTCTAGCAACCAAAAGCGTTCTTTCTCCAGAAGCTTTTGACTTGTGGGGATGGCGTGTTCCGTTTTGGGTTTCTATTGCAATGGTTGGGGTTTCTTATTTGATTAGAAAAAATATGGATGAATCTCCGATTTTCGCGAAAGCTAAAAAAGAGGGAACAACAAGTACGAATCCGTTAAAGGAAAGTTTTGGAAATAGATACAATTTAAAGTTTGTTCTTTTGGCTTTGTTTGGAGCTACAATGGGACAAGGTGTCGTTTGGTATACGGGACAGTTCTACGCGATGAGCTTTATGAAAACGGTAATGAATGTTGATTCTTCGCAAGTAGACGAATTATTAGGAATTGCTCTTTTAATTGGTACTCCATTTTTTATTTTTTTTGGATGGTTGAGCGACAAAATTGGACGCAAATATATTATGATGTTCGGAATGCTTCTGGCTATTTTATCTTACAGACCTATTTATAAAGCGATGTACCAAACTACAGACGTTAGCCTGAAGACAGAAATATTGGAAAAGCCTATTGAAACAACCGAAAAGAAGGCTAACGGAAGTTCTGTTACAACCATTCAAAAAAAATATACTGATGGCACAACCGCAATGGAGAAAAAAACGTACATAGATAAAAAAGATGTACAAACAAGTGTCTCAATTCTAATTAATTCGAACGATAAATGGGCTTTAATTTTTCTGGTTTTTATTCAAGTTTTATTTGTAACAATGGTTTACGGCCCAATTGCTGCATTTTTAGTTGAAATGTTTCCTACCAAAATTAGATATACTTCTATGTCATTGCCTTATCACGTCGGGAATGGAATTTTTGGAGGATTACTTCCAGCTATTTCCACTTATTTTGTATCACACGCCAAAACAGCAGGTAAAACCGATTTTTATTTAGACGGATTATGGTATCCTATTATAATTGCCGGAATCTGCTTTATTATTGGAATGATTTATATTGACAACAAAAACAAAATTACTCACCTTTAAAATTTTACAAAAAAATGAATGCGATTAAACAAGTTTTAGGGGCGTTATGGATTGCTTTGGCTGCAGCTGCGGCTTATTTTTGCGTGTTTGAATTTGGTTTGCCCAAACTTCTTTCAGACCAGCAGGATGATTTGGTATTTGGTGTTATTATCCTATTTATACTAACTCCGCTTATCATTATGGGATTAGGAACATTTGGATATTACTCTTTAATCGGAGAATATAATGAACCTAAGAAAAAACAAATAAAATAATTACAGCTAAGTCATGAACAATGTCTAATTATTTAAATACCTCTAGAAGACATTAGAGTATTAAAATAAGACATTTGAATAAAAGCTGTTTAAATAAAAAAAAGGGCTGTCCATTTCTAGACAGCCCCTTTTCATTACTAACCAAACCTAATTTTTAATAAATTTCACAACACGAACTTTATTATTTTCGTCAAACGTTTTTACGAGATACAATCCATTAGCTAAGCCATTTACTGAGAATTGATAATCTGTATTTCCGTTTGTATTAAACGTCTTTACTAGTTGCCCTGTAATGGAATAGATATCTACTTTTGAAGCTTTAAAACCTAAAGTAAAATAATCGGTAACGGGATTTGGATATAAACTAACTTGGCTTCCTCTTTCAAAATCTTCTATTGCCAGATTTGCTTGTTTATTGCCATAAATTTTAAACTCACCAGGAGCTAAACTTATTGGCGAATTTACATTTGCAACATTCATTGTTGTGTTGTCCATTAAATTATACCATGTTCCTGTATATTGAAATCCTGGAATCATATTTTGCGTGACAGTGTCAAAATTAGCCAAAATCACGACGTCTTTAAGTTGAGCCGAAGTCAGACTGCTGTTTGTAATTTTAATATTTACGGTCAGAGTCGCTGCATTGGCCATTGTTGCTGTTCCTAAAAATACGGGTTCTGTTTTTTTAAGCGTAATCATTTTAGCCCAATCGTTGTAAATCTTATTCCGATTAGAATTGCTAAGCCAATTCTCTGTCCATTGTGGCTGTGGTTTTGTGTCTAATTTACAATCGCCAGGAGTTGTTCCTGTTTCATCGTTTACAGTTCCGTTATTACAGCTAAAAATAGAATCGTCCATTCCTAGCTCTCCAAAATGCCAAATCATTTTTGGCCCTGGAATCAAAAGAGAGACTGCGCCTATTGCAGACATTCTAGACAATCCCGTATTTAATGTTTTTACATTATAATTTCCGTTTGAAGCTCCGTACTGCACATTTTTATACATCAACCGTTCTTCGTCATGGCTTTCTGCATAACCCATCAAACGATTTGCTGCGAATCCGCGGTTGGCACTATTCATTCTAAAAATATTACTTTCAGAAGCATATCCCATTGACAATTGATTGTACTCTTTTGTCATTTTTCCCCACATCATTACACCTTTACTTGGCGTTTCTACTACTTTGTAATTCGCCCATTCCTTTTCTTCAGCATCGCTTCCTAAATGTTCGAAAATAGTATAATGAGTTGGATCTATCGCCCAAGAAAAGTCAGCATATTTTTTTAAAATATCAACACGATCTTGCTTGAAAGAATCTGTACAAGAATTGTCTCCAGCTGTACATAATTGTGTAAATCCTTTTGTTAAATCCCAACGAAAACCATCAATTTTATATTCTTCAATCCATTGTTTAATCACCCTATTAACATAATACTGTGTTTTTAGTGATTGATGATTAAAATCTTCTCCCACACTATAGCTATGTTTTGCTACGGTATTAAAATACGGATTTTCTGCCGTCGGAGCGCCAAAACCATCTCCATCAGGATCATTCATCCACATTCTTACCATTGGATTTCTTCCAAAAGCATGATTTAGGGCAACATCAAGAATAACAGCAATTCCGTTTTGGTGGCACAAATCAATAAATTCTTTTAACTTATCTGAAGTTCCATAAAACTTATCTAAAGCCATATGAAATGAGGTATTATACCCCCAACTTTCATTGCCTTCAAATTCCATTACTGGCATTAATTCGATTGCATTTATTTTTAAATTTTTAAAATAATCTATTTTATCAATTAAGCTTTGATAACTTCTAGATGCATCAAAATCACGAACCAAAACTTCATAAACTACTAATTTTTCTTTTTGAGGTTTTACAAAATTGGTCACCTTCCAATTGTAAGGAGTCTCACCTGTTTTTAAAACAGTAACTTCAAAATTTTGTCCCGCTGGATAAACAGGCATATTAGGGTATTTTGAAGAAGGTATATATTGATCATCAAATGGAGACAAAACTAACGTAGAATATGGATCTGCTGTTTTTACCATTGAAGGTGAATTTGCCAAAGGAGTTGCATCTACAACCCAATATTGATACAAATTATTAACCCCTGAAACTAATCCTGTCAATGCGAGCCAAAATTTGCCTGAAACAGGATCTTTTTTCATAGCATAAGCCGTTGTTGGCTGCCAGTTATTAAAACTTCCGGCTACGTATACAAAATCTTTTAGCGGCGCATCGAGTACCAAAGTCGCTTTTGTAAAATCGATAGGATTATAATTAATTCCGTCTACCAATCCTGCTGGCATTGCCTCAGAAACGGTATTTGGATTTACTATCAAAGCAAATTTCTTCGAAACTGTAGTTGCTCCTTGTCTTACAAGCAATTCATAATTTTGATTTCCAGTAATATTGGCGTGTGTATAAGAATAATTCGAAGTACTTGCATTGGTATTTATTGTAACTCCATTTGCTTTCAAAGTATAACTTGCCGCTCCATTTGTATTTGAGGCCTTAATATTAAAACTTGCACCAGAAGCAATAATCGAAGTGCTGTTTTCTGCTGGTGAATTTAGAGAAACTTGAAAAGAGCCAACTTCAACAGCAATATCCTGTGACTTCTTATCTCCTGTACCGTCTTTTGCTTTTACAAGAAAACCTATTTTCCCTATTCCGTTTCTGGAAAAATATACCGATGGTGTTATGGTTTTGGTATAAGTGTCTGTTCCTGCATTATAAGTAAATTTACTAGCTTCGTTTGATGCTGTCCAAGAACCGTTTGACGGACTATCTGCTTGATTTGTATCATTTACATCATAAGACCAAGACCATAGATAAATAGCACGGGTTGCACTTATCCCCCACGCAGTTTCGTCAACGCTATCTCCGTTAATTGTAATCGTAATTGGCGTTGTATCTTCAAAAGTTGGCGGATTTATAGAATATGTTACTGTTTTTATTTGTGCAGAAAGAGAAAATGCTAACAGTAAAAATATAGATAGTAAAGTTTTTTTCATAATCAGTGTGGTTATTTTGATTAGTTAGTCTGATTAAAAAAGGGCTATCTGGAGATAGCCCTTTTTCAGTTATTAACTGAAGTTTTTATTGATTTGGAATCATCAAATAACTTCCGTCTAAATCATTGAAATAAATTACATATGTAGATTTAGCAACTGGTATATTATCTCCTGTGCCTCCACCTGAAAAAGCAGTATTTCCACCCCATGAAACATCCCATGAATTGTTTGCTCTAAATTTCGCCTCTCCCTCACCTAAAGAAGTTGGTCCTTTTGAATAAACATGCTTATTGAAAGATGACTGATCCAATAAAACTGGTGTACTCCAGGTAGGATCAAAAACGCTTCCGATGATATCAACACTTGTATATGTTTTTGCTATCGCAGCAGCATCTTTAAATTCTTCTAATGTATATTTTAAAGATTTAGTATTAAACTCTAAAGTGTAATATCCATCAGCAGGAATTGTAAATTCTCCTGCATTGTCTTTAATTTCAATTGATGAATCGTCGGCTCTACCCAACTGAGAAGCCCAGCTTCCTTTTTCAGAAATTAATTTAAAGTTACCAGCTTTAAAGTATCCAGTAAATTTATATTTAGTTGCGTCTTTTCCATCTCTGAACATTGGCTGATGTGGAGTATCAACATTATTATCCCATCCGCCAGCGACAGCTGCACCAATTAGATACCAATCTGTAAACTCATAATCAACTCGTCCTAAATAAGGCGTAACACTAATAGTTATTAAGCCTGTAGAAACTTGTTTAAATGACCCCGAAACATTTGATACAATTTTAACATCATATTCCGCCGCTACGTCTGGCACTCCGCCAAGATCAATTGCAACCTGATTTAGATCTCTAACTAATACAGAAACTTCTGTTACGCTTGCAGTAGTTGTTTCAAGTGTTTTTGCAGCAGAAAAATCACCTCCTTTTTTATCAATCAACAAAGTATAATTTACTGCTACTACAGTCGAATATTTTGCAGCAGACCATGTGAATTTAGCAGCTACTTCTGCTCCTTTATCAGCTTCCAAAACATACGTTTGTCCTGTTGCCGGTGCCGTAATTTCAGGCGCTGTAACAACGTCTAGAACTGGTCTTTCATCAACAGCGTCTGCATTACACGACACCGTTAATACGCCAATAAATGCGATTAAAACTTTATATATATTTTTCATTTTACAATTTTATTAGGTATTAATATCCCGGATTTTGTTTCAAAGTAGGATTTGCCTGAATTGTTTTAGCAGGAATTGGCATAAGGTCTCTTGTAGATGCAGTAGAAGTACCTGCTTGAACACCACCTTTCCATTGCCAGATTTTATCTCCTCCTGTAAATTTACCAAAACGAATTAAATCAGTTCTTCTTTTACATTCCCAATATAATTCTCTTCCTCTTTCAGCCAAAATAAAATCAAGTGTTAAATCTGCTGCTGTAATTGTTGGAGCATTTCCTCTTGTTCTAATTTGGTTAATATATTGAACAGCTGTAGCTATATTTCCAGATGATGCACCTCTTACAGTTGCTTCAGCATACATCAAGTAAGCATCTGTAACTCTAAACATAGGAAAATCAGTATCAGGAATATCTGCTCTTTGAGCAGCTGAACCATCAGAATTAACATTTGTAAATTTTGTTAATGCATAACCATCTGTAAATGTTGATGTATTAGCAATATCTAAAGCTTGTCCCGGAGTATAAGCATATAAACGTTTGTCTCTCCAAACTTGCTGTTTACCCAAAGATACCGGAGCATTTGTAAAACCAGTTGGAGCCGCAACCGCAACACCGTTTAAAGTAATTGCACCCGTTACAAGGTTAAACAAATAAGTGTTATTAGCGTTATAACCTGTATCTTTTTCATTTTTATCGCTTGAATCGAAAGCCAATCCATCTTTATTAACTAAGATACCTGTGTTGTTTGCCAAGTTTTTGCTTTTTGTCTGATAGAAGTCAAATGAACCTGTAGGAGTACCAAAACTAGCAATAAACTCTTTGCGTGTTCTGATTCCCTGCCATCCACCATCCATACCTTGCTGAGCAGCATCGATACTTCCTCCAATAGAAGCATGTAAAATAAAACTCATTCCACCACCAGTTGCTCTAATTGCATTTCCGTCACTGATGATTGGGAAAATAAATTCTGACTGAGCACCGTTTCTATCATTATTCGCAGAAAACAAGTGACGGTAAGGAACTTCTGCAAATGTATATCCTGAGCTGATAACTTCGGCACACAATGTTGCAGCCTCGTTATTTCTTTCTGTGCCAGTATAAACTTTTGAATTTAAATAAATTTGAGCTAATAAAAATTTAGCCGCCACTTTATCAATTCTTCCGTATTCATTTGATTTTGCAGTTTTCAAACTATTATCTAAATCTTTTAATTCAGACTCTACAAAAGCAAAAACTTCTGCTCTTGTTTTTTGTTCTGGATAGAAAAATCCTACTGGATCTGCTTCTGTAGTAATTGGCACATTACCAAACAAGTCCATTAAATTCACATAAGAAAAAGCTCTTAAAAAACGTGCTTCTGCTCTAAAAGTTGCAATTTCAGCTTTTAAATTAGCATCAACTCCTCTGCTATCTAATTTATCTTCTGTTGTTTGTCTTAAAAACTCATTTGCCAAACTAATATGGTAAGAAGCTCTAGAATAAGTTCCGTATAAAAACTCATTAACAGGAGACCATGTCTGCGCATTTAATGTTGGCAAAGTACCATCTGCCCAAGCAATAATAGCTTCGTCTGTTGTAAATTCCTGAGTTACGAAAAGTAAACGCAGGTAACTACTAAAATCTCCACTTAGACCCGCAATATCAGCTTGTCCATCACCATCATTACCTCCTACATACAATCCAGCATATAATTTTGCTAATACTTGTTTATAAGATTCAGGATCTTGGAAAAAGGTTTCTGATAAAAACTCATCATCATCCTTAGGGGTCACGTTTAAATCGTCTGTACACGAAGTCAACGTCATACTAATTCCTAAAATGAATAGGAAAAAATAAGATATATATTTAAATGATATTTTCATTTTGTATGTTTTAAAATTGTTTTTCAATGTACTTTTAGAAACTTGCATTTACTCCAAACAAGAATGTTCTTGCTCTAGGGTAAACGTTACCATCAATTCCGTTGAATTTCTCCGGATCCAATCCATCATATTTTGTAAGTACAAAAACGTTTTGAACACCAGCTGAGAATCTTAAAGAAGCCGCTTTTAATAAAGATTTGTCTAATGTATATCCTACAGTTATGTTATCTAATTTAATGAAAGAAGCATCTTTAATGTAGTAATTAGATAAATAACGCTGTGTACCATTATCTTCAAATTTGAAACCTGTGTTTAAATAATCTGAACTAAGGTTTGACAAATCATTATCTCTTCTTAGAGCCTGATCTGAGTATCCTAAGTTAGAATTTACGTTATCAAAAATGTAATTTCCTAAACTAGCTCTCCAGTTCATTGTAAAATCAAACTTTTTGTAGTTTAAAGTTGAGAATAAACCAAACGTATAATCTGCTGTTGGTTTTTTATATCTGTAACGATCAGAAGCATCAATTTTACCATCTCCGTTTCTGTCTACATAAGCACCTGCAATTGGTTTTTTATTAGCATCGTACAATTGCTCATACACAAAGAATGAGTTTGGAGCATATCCAACTGTATTAATTAATATTTTATTTCCATTTCCTCCTTGAATGTTATCTCCTACTTCATATCCTTGGAAACCTTCAACAGTTTGACCTAAACTTTCAATTTTTTGATCTAAATAAGTAGCATTAACAGCAACATTCCAAGTTAAATTATCATTTTTAACAACGTCAGATTGTAAACTGAACTCTAGTCCTTTTGTTCTCAAATTACCAATATTGTTAAATCCTTGGTTTCTTAAGTTTGCTCCATCTGGAACTAATACATCAGCTAATAAATCTGTAGATTTTTTATCGAAATAGTTTACAGATCCTGTAATTCTATCATTTAAGAATCCGAAATCAACACCAACGTTCATCTCTGCTAATTCTTCCCATTTAATGTTTTGGTTGTAACCTTCTGGTCTTGCAGTTCTGTAAACAACACCGTTAAATACGTATTGAGTACTAATTGTCCCTAATGTAACTCTTCTTAAATAATCATACTGAGCAGAAATATCCTGCTGACCAGTAGTACCATAACCAACTCTTAATTTTAAACTAGAAAGCGTTTCGTTATCTTTTAAGAAAGACTCCTCAGCAATATTCCATGCAAAAGCACCTCCCATGAAGTTACCCCATCTGTTTTCTTCAGAAAAACGAGAAGTTCCATCTCTTCTATAATTTAATGTCAGCAAATATCTACTATCCCAACCTAGGTTTAAACGACCAAAGAAAGATTGTAAATTAATATCTGGATCAGTGATAACATCTTCATTTCTAGTTTCAACAGGCTGTGTAAGCGCTCCAGATTGGTATTTTTCTTTTTGAAACAACTGATAGTTATATCCAGCCGTAGCATCCAATTTAAGTTTTCCTAAATTTTTGCTATATACAAAATAAGTATTTAAGTTTTTATTTTGAAGATCATCTGTATAAGTATCATAATTCCCTAAATTCACATAACCAGCAGATGTAAAAGGAACAGGTTGAAATCCTAAAATACTTTCTGTGCTTTGTCTGTTGTATCCGCTACTGTCAAATCTATCGATTCCCGCTTCAGCTACAACTCTTAAATCTTCAAAGAAGTGAAATTTATAATCTAGACTAATGTTACCCCACTTTCTTGTGGATTTAGATCTTTTATCTTCTTGGTTTAACCTCGCTACAGGATTTTTAGCAGGTAATAATGCTATGTTTCCGTTTGGCTCCAACCATTCAAAATATCCTCCATAACGAGAACCTGCTTGATAAGGAGATTGTGTAGGATCAAAACTAATTGCGGATCCAATAACTGCATTCTCATCCTGAAATTGATTTTTACTGAAAGATAAGTTTCCGCTAATATCAATTTTTAAGTGATTGTCAAATAAAACAGGGTTTAACGATATCGATGTCGTTGTTCTTTCAAAAGAAGTATTTCTTAAGATTCCAGGATTATCAACATTTCCAACAGATAAACGAACTGGTAATTTATTGAATAAAGAACCACTTACAGAAATATTATTATTTGTTGTCAATGCAGTATGGAAAATTTCATCTTGCCAGTTTGTACTTGCAGTACCCATTGTTGCTTTTTGAGCATCATTCCCTAACGTATTCACTAAATTACGAAATTGTTCTGTACTTAAAACATCAACAGTATTAGCAACTGTATTAATACCAACTTGAGAGCTGAAATTAACTTTTACGCCTCCTTTAGTTCCTTTTTTGGTAGTAATTACAATTACACCATTTGCTGCACGAGAACCGTAAATAGCCGCCGCAGAAGCATCTTTAAGAACTGTAAAAGACTCAATATCATTTGGGTCAATTGTAGATAATATACTTGTAGCACCACTAGGAACCGCATTGCTCAACGGAAGTCCGTCTAAGATAATCAACGGATCGTTTGAAGCACTTAGTGAAGATCCTCCACGAATTCTAATATCTGCTTTTGCACCTGGAGCACCTCCTCCAACAACATTTACACCGGCAATACGCCCGCCAATTAATGACTCTGGAGTAACGTTGATACCTTTATTAAATTCTTTGGCAGAAATTTGAGATACAGATCCTGTCGCATCTTTTTTCTTAACAGTACCATAACCTACTTGTACTACAACTTCTTGAAGTTGATTTGTATCTTCTTCCAAAGAAACATTTAATGGGTTCTGTCCAGTAAAATCAATCGTTTGCGTTTTATATCCAATAAAAGAAATAACGATTTTACTTCCATTTTTAACATTTGATAGTTGGTAATTACCATCAAATCCAGTTGATGCACCGTTTGGAGCACCTTGTACATTTACATTTACCCCAGGTATTGGCTGACCTGTTGCTTTATCAACAACAGTCCCTTTTAAAGTGTTCTGAGCCAACACTGTAAAAGGCAACAATAGGAATAAAAATAACAACTTTTTGTAAATTGTTTTCATACTTTTTGTTTAAATTAGTTTTTGAGTTTTTGAACGTTAGTTAAGTTTTTAATTTTACTTCGAATCCCAAAATTATCAATTTATTAACATGAACAACCAGACACTTTTTTTATTGCGTTACGAAAACGTGGTAGTGTTGAAAACTTTCTACATTTTGTAATCTTTTCAGTCAAAAATTATCAATTCTAAAAATATTAGATACCTTTATTATTAATTAGATTTTTTTCACATAATAATATGAAACGTAAAATAACTCTAAAACAGATTGCAAAAGAACTTGACGTGTCTATCTCAACTGTCTCAAAATCACTTAGAAACAGTCTTGAAATTGGAGAAGAAACACGGCTAAAAGTTCAGGCTTTTGCGAAGTTTTACAACTACAAGCCCAACAATATTGCCCTAAGTTTAAAAAACCGAAAAACCAAGAGTATTGGTATTATTATTCCAGAAATTGTACATTATTTTTTCTCTACCGTCATCAACGGAGTAGAACAGGTAGCAAACGAATACGGCTACAGCGTAGTAATCTGTGTATCAGACGATTCTTTTGACAAGGAAGTTCTAAATATGGAAATGCTGGCCAATGGAAGTATAGATGGTTTTATCATGTCTCTTTCTAAAGAAACGCAATATAAAGGCGATTTTCATCATATCACCGAAGTAATCAATCAGGGAATGCCGGTGGTTATGTTCGACCGTGTTACCAACGATATTTTATGCGATAAAGTAATTATTGACGATAAATCTGCTGCCTATGAGGCAGTTCAGAGTTTAATTGACAATGGACGCAAGAAGATCGCTCTAGTAACTACAGTCGATTATGTAAGTGTTGGAAAACTTAGAACAGATGGTTACGAAAAAGCTTTACTCGACAATGGATTACCGTTTAATGAAGATTTAATTATCAAAATTGAAGATGTAGAAACTTGCGAAATAACGATCAGTCAGCTTTTACACGAAAGAGCTTTCGACGCTGTTTTTGCTGTAAATGAGCTTTTTGCCGTAACAATTATCAAAACAGCCAACAAAATGGGATTAAAAGTCCCTGAAGATTTGGCCGTAATTGCGTTTACTGACGGAATTATTTCAAAATACTCTACTCCAACTATTACAACTGTTAGCCAAAGTGGTGAAAAAATGGGAAATAAAGCAGCCAAAATGCTGATTGAAAGACTCGAGGCCGAAGAAGATGACGATGAAGAACATACCGAAAATTACACTACAGAAGTTATAGAAACACACCTTATAAAAAGAGAATCTACTGACTAATTTTCTTAAAATCAACCTATTCCAAAGCCATAAAAAACATTTATGGCTTTTTTATTAGCATAAATAAAAAAATAATTTATACTTTTACGCCCGTCAAGGCTTTTACTTTTACTTCGAAAAAACAGTAAGTTTTGATAAGCAAAGCGCTTATCGTATAATTTTTCACAATTACGATAATGGAAAAGCGTAAATTAAGTTTCTGGGAAATTTGGAACATGAGTTTCGGTTTCTTAGGAATACAAATGGGGTTTGCTCTTCAGAATGCAAATGCCAGCAGAATTCTTCAAATTTTTGGTGCCGACGTACATGAACTTTCGTGGTTCTGGATTATTGCTCCCCTAATGGGATTAATAGTGCAGCCTATTATTGGTCATTATAGCGATAAAACCTGGGGAAGATTCGGAAGACGAAAGCCTTTCTTTTTGGTGGGTGCTATTTTGGCTTCGGTAGGATTAATTTTAATGCCACAAGCCAATATTTTCATTTCAATTTTACCTGCTTTATGGGTTGGAGCCGGAATGTTAATGATTATGGATGCCTCTTTTAACATCGCCATGGAACCTTTCCGTGCTTTGGTTGGAGATAATTTAAGAACAGATCAGCGTACTGCGGGTTTTAGTATTCAGACTTCTTTAATCGGTTTTGGAGCCGTAATTGGTTCTGCACTTCCTTACATCTTAACTAAGTATTTTGGAGTATCAAACAGTTCAGTTCCTGGAAGTGTACCTTTAAACTTAACTTTATCTTTCATTATTGGTGCAGCCGTTTTAATCGGTTCAATCTTAGTGACTTTATTTTCAACTAAAGAATATTCTCCACAAGAATTAGCCCAATTTGAAGATCCTCAAAACGAGGAAGAAGTCAAAGAAGAAGAAAAATCAAAACTTACAGACATTTTTACTGATTTTGCAAAAATGCCAACTACAATGCGTCAGCTTAGCTGGGTGCAGTTTTTTTCATGGTTTGGTCTGTTCGGAATGTGGGTTTTTACCACTCCAGCAATTGCACATCACATTTACGGTCTGCCACTAAGCGACACTTCAAGTCAGCAATATCAAGATGCCGGCGACTGGGTCGGAATACTATTTGGTGTTTACAATTTAGTTTCGGCAATTATTGCACTGTTCTTTTTGCCGTATATCGCTAAAAAAATCGGACGAAAATCAACACATTCTCTCTCTTTAGTCATTGGAGGAATCGGATTAATTTCAATTTATTTTATGCCTAATGAAGACTGGGTTGTACTTCCGATGGTTTTAATTGGTGTGGCTTGGGCAAGTATTCTGGCAATGCCATACGCAATTCTTGCAGGATCTATTACGCCTAAAAAAATGGGTGTTTACATGGGAATCTTCAATTTCTTTGTCGTTATTCCGCAAATTGTAAACGCACTTATTGGCGGTCCAATTGTAAAATATCTCTACAATGGCGATGCAATTTATGCTTTAATTACCAGCGGTGTCAGCTTTTTAATTGCTGCTGCTTTGGTTTATAAAGTAAAAGACGTAGACGACATCAATATAAAATCATAAATAAGAACCACACTACTTATAATGAAAAAAGCATTCATATTCGATCTTGACGGTGTAATTGTAGACACCGCCAAATATCACTTTTTAGCCTGGCAAAAAATCGCTCAGGAATTAAATATAAATTTTACGCACGAAGACAACGAACTTCTTAAAGGAGTAAGTCGTGTTCGTTCTCTAGATATCATTTTAGGATTAGGAAATGTTCAGGTTTCGCAGGCCGATAAGGACAGAATGCTAATTGAGAAAAATGAAGAGTACTTATCTTATTTAGTTGACATGGATGAAAGTGAGATTCTTCCAGGGGTTTTAAAAATCCTAAAACTATTAAAAGAGAAAAACCAAGGAATTGCATTGGGTTCTGCCAGTAAAAATGCAAGACCAATTTTAGAAAAAACAGGGATTCTGTCTTACTTCGATGTTATTGTTGACGGAAACGACGTTACCAATGCAAAACCAGATCCGGAAGTTTTCTTAAAAGCGGCTCAATTATTAAACATTGATCCAAAAAATTCAATTGTATTTGAAGATTCTGTTGCCGGAATTCAGGCAGCAAACATCGCAGAAATGGTAAGTGTGGGAATTGGTGAGGAAACAATTTTACATGAAGCTGATCATATTTTTAAAGATTTTACCCAAATCGAAACGAGCTTTATTGAGGAACTAATTGGATAATGTGCCAATTTGATAATTAGATAATTCGCTTTGCAGAAATTATCTAATTATCAAATTTTCTCATTGACTAATTAAAAAATGTAAAACAACAGCAATTCATTAGAAATAAAAAGTCAACGAATAATTATCTAATTATCAATTGGCACATTTTCTAATTAACAAATTATCTAATTAAACAAATGAATCAAGATTATATAAAACCAGACAATTGGTCCGTAATAGAAGAAGGATTTGATGCCGAGAGAGTAAAATCGTCTGAAAGTCTTTTCAGCATCGGGAACGGAGCTATGGGACAACGCGCCAATTTTGAAGAAAACTATTCAGGCGAAACTTTTCAAGGAAGTTACATTGCCGGAATTTATTATCCAGACAAAACAAAAGTGGGTTGGTGGAAAAACGGTTATCCGAAATATTTCGCTAAAGTTCTTAATGCGCCAAACTGGATTGGAATTGACGTAAAAATCAACGAAGAAAATTTAGATTTAAATACCTGTACCGAAGTTAGAAATTTCCGCAGAGAGTTGAATATGAAAGAAGGATGGTACAATCGTTCTTTTGAAGCTGTCTTGAAAAACGGAACTGAAGTTTCGGTAAATATTCGTCGTTTCCTTTCAATGGATTTAGACGAAGCTGGAGTAATCAAATACGATATTACTCCTTTAAACAAAGATGCAAAAATCGTTTACAAACCGTATATTGATGCCGGTGTAACCAACGAAGATGCCAATTGGGAAGAAAAATTCTGGGAACCGCTTGAAGTTAAAAAAGGTACAAACGAAGCTTTTGTAACCGCTCAGACTTTCAAAACGCATTTTAAAGTAACCACTTTTATGCACAATACGATTTTGGCAAATGGTGAGGATATTCATGTTTCACCGTCAACAATCGACTCAACAACAGATAAAGTTCAGTATACTTATCAAACTATTATTGCAAAAGGACAAACCTCAACAATCCAAAAAATTGGAGGTTATACGGTTTCTTTAAACCATGAAAATACTTTGGCTGCAGCCGAAAAAGTAATTAAATCTGCTGTTGCATTAGGTTACGAAACTTTACTTCGAAACCAAATTGACGCTTGGGCAAAAATCTGGGAAATGTCAGACATTACTATTGAAGGCGATGTTAAAGCACAACAGGGAATTCGTTTCAATATTTTCCAATTGAACCAGACTTATTCTGGAAAAGATTCTCGCTTGAACATTGGCCCAAAAGGTTTTACCGGAGAAAAATACGGTGGATCTACTTATTGGGATACTGAGGCTTATTGTATTCCGTTTTACATGGCAACTAAAGATCAACAGGTTGCAAGAAATTTACTGACATATCGTTACAATCAATTGGACAAAGCAATTGAAAATGCTAAAGACAATTTAGGTTTTAAAAACGGTGCGGCTTTATACCCGATGGTGACCATGAATGGTGAAGAATGCCATAACGAATGGGAAATCACACACGAAGAAATTCACAGAAACGGAGCGATTGCTTTTGCAATTTACAACTACAACCGTTACACGGGCGATTACTCTTATATTCCGGAAAAAGGATTAGAAGTTTTAATCGGAATTGCGCGTTTCTGGCATCAGAGAGCTTCTTTTTCTAAAGATAAAAATCAATACGTAATCCTTGGGGTTACAGGTCCAAACGAATACGAAAACAACATCAATAATAATTTCTACACCAATTATATTGCTAAATGGTGTATTGATTTTGCTGCTGAACAAATTGAAAAAGTGGCTTCAGAATATCCTACCGATCACAAAAGAATTTTAGATAAAGTAAGTCTTTCATCTGAAGAAATCAAAGAATGGAAAAAAGTGGCTGACGATATGTATTTTCCTTTTTCAAAAGAATTAGGAATTTATTTGCAGCAGGACGGTTTCTTAGATAAAGATTTAGTTCCGGTAAAAGATTTAGACAAATCACAGCGTCCAATTAACCAAAAATGGTCTTGGGATCGTGTTTTACGTTCGCCATATATTAAACAAGCCGATGTTTTACAAGGTTTCTATTTCTTCGAAGATCATTTTTCTAAAGAAGAATTAAAGCGCAATTTTGAGTTTTACGAATCGTTTACGGTTCATGAAAGTTCGCTTTCGCCTTGCGTACACTCGATTCAGGCTGCAGTATTAGATAAAATGGATATGGCATATACATTTTATTTAAGAACTTCTCGTTTGGATTTAGATGATTATAATAAAGAGGTAGAAGAAGGTTGTCATATCACGTCAATGGCCGGTACATGGATGAGTATCGTGGAAGGCTTTGGAGGAATGCGTGTTAAAAACGATCAGCTTCATTTTTCTCCAAAAATTCCAAAAGAATGGGAAGGCTATTCATTCAAAATCAATTTCAGAAATCAGATTATTAAGGTTTCTGTAAATCATAATGAAACTACTTTTTCAATAGACGGAGATCAGGATTTAACAATTATAGTTAATGAAAAACCAATAACTATAAGTAAATTCGCTCAAATAAATTAAATACAATACTCTAAAAATCTAAAAAACATGAAAAACTTATTTTTCGCAAGTTTAATTTTGTTTGCGGTGAGCAATATTGCAAAAGCGCAGCAATTAAAATCACCCGAAGGAAAGTTCGTAATGGAATTTTCGCTTCAAAGCGATGGAACTCCAACTTACAACTTAAAATACAAAAATAAAGAAGTTGTAAAAACCAGTAAATTGGGTCTTGAACTTAAAGATGATAAAAAATCTTTACTGAACGATTTTACAATTACTGATACAAAAACGGCAACTTTTGACGAAACTTGGAAACCAGTTTGGGGCGAAGTAGATCAGATTAGAAATCATTATAACGAATTGGCGGTTACTTTAAACCAAAAAAGCACAGACAGACAAATCGTAATCCGTTTTCGTTTGTTTGATGATGGTTTAGGTTTCCGTTACGAATTTCCAGCGCAAAAGAATCTTACTTACTTTGTGATCAAAGAAGAAAGATCTCAATTTGCTATGGCTGGAGATCATACAGCTTTTTGGATTCCTGGAGATTATGATACTCAGGAATACGATTACACCAAATCGAAATTATCAGAAATTAGAGGTTTATCTCAAAAAGCATATACAGCAAACGTTTCTCAGAAATCTTTTTCACCAACAGGAGTTCAGACTTCGTTAATGATGAAATCTGCAGACGGAATCTATATCAACCTGCACGAAGCAGCTTTGATTGACTATTCTTGTATGCACTTGAATTTAGATGATAAAAACTTAGTTTTCGAATCTTGGTTAACGCCAGATGCAAAAGGAGATAAAGGTCACATGCAAGCTCCAAATCATTCGCCTTGGAGAACGATTATTGTGAGCGATGATGCTAGAGAAATCTTAGCTTCAAAAATGACCTACAACTTAAATGATCCTTCAAAAATCGAAAACACTTCTTGGATCAAACCAGTAAAATATATTGGCGTTTGGTGGGAAATGATTACAGGAAAAAGCTCTTGGGCTTATACAAATGACTATCCAACTGTTCAATTGGGAGTTACAGATTTCTCTAAAGCTAAACCAAACGGAACACACGGAGCAAATAATGCTAACGTAAAAAAATATATTGACTTCGCTGCACAGCATGGTTTCGACGCTGTTTTAGTTGAAGGATGGAATGAAGGCTGGGAAGATTGGTTTGGACATTCTAAAGATTATGTTTTTGATTTCTTAACGCCTTACCCAGATTTTGATGTAAAAGGTCTTCATGAATATGCAAAATCTAAAGGGGTGAAAATTATCATGCACCACGAAACTTCAGGATCTGTTCGTAACTACGAGCGTCACATGGATGCAGCTTACAAATTCATGAATGATAACGGATACAATGCTGTAAAAAGCGGTTACGTAGGTGATATTTTGCCAAGAGGCGAAAACCACTACAGCCAATGGATTGTAAACCATTATCAATACGCAATCGAAAAAGCGGCTGATTACAAAATTATGGTAAACGCTCACGAAGCAGTTCGTCCAACAGGAATCGCGAGAACTTATCCTAACTTAATTGGAAATGAAGCGGCAAGAGGAACAGAATATCAAGCTTTTGGTGGTTCTAAACCAAATCACGTTACGGTTATCCCATTTACAAGATTAATCGGTGGTCCAATGGATTACACGCCTGGAATCTTCGAAATGGATATCAGCAAAATGAATCCTGATAACAAATCGCATGTAAATAGTACAATTGCAAACCAATTGGCTTTATACGTTACCATGTACAGCCCATTACAAATGGCTGCAGATACGCCGGAAAACTACAACCGTTTTCCAGATGCATTCCAATTCATTAAAGATGTAGCAGTTGACTGGTCAGAAAGTAAATATATCGAAGCTGAACCGGGAGATTTCATCACAGTGGCTCGTAAAGCAAAAGGAACAAACAACTGGTTCGTAGGAAACGTAAACGGAGAAACTGCACGTACGTCAAACATCGATTTCAGTTTCCTTGAAAAAGGCAAAAAATACACAGCAACAATTTATGCTGATGCAAAAGATGCGCATTACAAAACAAATCCGCAGGCTTATACTATCAAGAAAATTGCTGTTACAAGCAAATCAAAATTATCACAGCTTTCTGCTCCAGGCGGAGGTTATGCGATAAGTATTATTGAAAATAAATAATTTTAATTAACCATATAAGAAATGTAAGTCCATTTAAATAGAAATCTCCCCAGTTTTGTCTTAAATGTTCTTACATTTCTTATATGGTTTAAATTCTAACCTGCAAGGTTTCTAAAACCTTGTAGGTTTAAAATAGTTTCCAAGATTCCATCAAAAATACCTACAAGGTTTTGGAAACCTTGCAGGAAACTAAAAACTACAAACTATGAGAATTCTAAAAACAAACCATTTCTTATTCAAAATAGCTCTTTTTATTTTACTGTTTTCCGCTTCCGCGAAAGCGCAAATCCAAAAAGTAGAGCCGCCATTCTGGTACGCCGGAATGAAAAATCCAGAACTTCAGATCATGTTCTACGGAAAAAACATTGCACAATACGAAGCTTCGGTTTCTAACAATATTGCGATTAAAAATGTAGAAAAAACAGAAAACCCTAACTACGTTTTCATTACCATCGACACACAAAATCTCAAAGCATCAGAACTTACTTTTTCATTTAAATTGAAAAACAAAGTCGCTTTTACACAAAAATATTCCCTTAAAGAAAGAAGAGCCAATTCTGCTGACAGAAAAAGTTACGACGCATCAGACGTGATGTACTTAATTATGCCAGATCGTTTTGCTAACGGAAATCCGAAAAACGACAGTGACGCTAACTTAACTGAAAAAGGAAACCGCGCAGAACCAGGCGGACGCCACGGCGGAGATATTGAAGGAATCATCAAAAATTTAGATTATATTTCGTCTCTTGGTGCAACGACAATCTGGAGTACGCCGTTATGCGAAGACAACGACAAACAGCATTCGTACCACACTTACGGACAATCGGACGTTTACAAAATTGATCCACGTTACGGAACGAATGAAGATTATGCACGTCTTTCTGCAGAAATGCACAAAAAGAACATGAAATTGGTTATGGATTACGTAACCAATCACTGGGGAATTACGCATTGGATGATGAAAGATATGCCAACCAAAACGTGGTTCAACCAATTCGAAACTTTTACGCAGACGCATCACAGACGTGAAGTAATTACAGATATACATGCGTCAAAAATAGATCAGGAAGTTTGTGTTGACGGCTGGTTTGTGCCTTCAATGCCGGATTTGAATTTAAGAAATCCACTTGTTGCAAAATACTTAACTCAAAATGCTATTTGGTGGATTGAATTTGCAAACTTAGACGGTTTCCGTGTAGACACTTATAATTACTCTGATAAAACGGCAATGGCCAATTGGGCAAAAGCTATTACTACAGAATATCCGAACTTTAATATTGTGGGTGAAATCTGGATGCACAATCAGGCAAATTTAGCTTTTTGGCAGAAAGACAGTAAAATTGGGGCAATTGAAAACTACAATTCAAACCTTCCGTCTGTAATGGATTTTACGCTTCAAAGTCAGGTAACTTCTGCTTTCAACGAAGACGAACCAAACTGGGACAGCGGATTGATCAAATTTTACAACAATTTTGCAATGGATTTTCTATATCCAAACACGAATAATATTTTGGTCTTCGCCGAAAATCACGATACCGATCGTATGAACGATAAGTTTAAATACGATCTTCCGAAATACAAACTGGCGATGACTTTATTGGCTACCGTTCGCGGAATTCCACAGATTTACTACGGTTCAGAAATCGGAATGGGCGGCGATAAAAGCAAAGGCGATGCCGATATTCGTCAGGATTTCCCAGGCGGATGGGCTGGCGATAAAAACAATGCTTTTACCAAAGAAGGCAGAACAGCTCAGCAAGCAGCGTACTTTGATTTCACTGCAAAATTATTCAACTGGAGAAAAACAAACGAAGCGGTTCATTTCGGAAAAATGACGCATTATATTCCTGAAAACAATACTTATGTATATTTCAGATATACAGACGCTAAAACGGTTATGGTAGTTTTTAATAATAATGCAAAACCGCAAACCGTAAAAACAAATCGTTTTAAAGAAAACATCAAAAACTACAAATCAGGAAAAGATGTTATTTCAGGAAAAACATTCGATTTAAGTTCTGAAATTTCGTTAGAACCAAAATCGGCATTAGTTTTAGAATTGGAATAAAGGCTTTACCGCAAAGAGCGCAAAGTTTACGCAAAGATTCGCAAAGTTTTTTAGCCACAGATTAAAAAGATTAACACAGATTTTATTCGCCACAAATTGCACAAATTTTCACAAATTTAAAATGATAAATTAATTCGTGGAGATTAGTGAAATTCGTGGCAAAAGAAAAATCATTTTAAATCCATTAATCTGTGGCCATTCTTTTTATTAATACTTCGTTAAATCTAAAATAAATGAAAAAATACATTTTCCTTTCGTTATCTTTAGTAATCATAATTACGGGTTGTTCTGGCTCAAAATCAGTTTCAATGAATACAGATACTTCAAAGACACCTTTCGTTTGGGAAGGCGCAAATGTTTATTTTTTGCTTACCGATCGTTTCTACAACGGAGACAAATCCAACGACATCAATTTTAACCGAACCAAAACGCCCGGAAAACTCCGCGGATTTGAAGGCGGTGACATCATAGGAATTACTAAAAAAATCGAAGAAGGTTACTTCGACAAACTGGGAATCAATGCCATTTGGCTTACGCCAATTGTAGAGCAAATTCACGACGGCGTTGACGAAGGAACTGGATTAAGCTATGGTTTTCACGGATATTGGGCAAAAGACTGGACGGCACTTGATCCTAATTTCGGAACAAAAGAAGATCTGGCAAATTTGGTAAAAAAAGCCCACGAACACGGAATCAGAATCGTTTTGGATGGCGTTATCAATCACACTGGACCAGTAACTCCAGAAGATCCTGTTTGGCCTTCTGACTGGGTTAGAACCGGCGTTGTCTGCGATTATAAATCATTTGAAAACACAACCATGTGTACTTTGGTAGAAAACCTTCCAGACGTTAGAACCGAAAGTACTCAAAATGTGGAACTTCCTCCTCTTTTAATTGAAAAATGGAAAAAAGAAGGCCGTTACGAAAAAGAAATCGCTTCGCTTGATGAATTCTTCAAAAGAACGGGTTATCCACGAAGTCCAAAATATTACATCATAAAATGGCTTACCGATTATATTACCGAATTCGGAATTGACGGTTACCGCGCCGACACTGTAAAACATACTGAAGAAGGTGTTTGGGCAGATTTCAAAAAAGAATGTGATTTTGCTTTCGCGAATTGGAAACAGAATCATCCGCTTCAGGTTTTAGACCAAAATCCGTTTTATACGATTGCCGAAGTTTATGGTTACGGAATCAGTGGCGGACAGGATTATGATTTTGGAGACCGAAAAGTAAATTATTTCCAAAATGGTTTCAATAGCATGATCAATTTTGAATTTAAATGGAATGCCGGTCAATGTGATTATGAGACCTTATTTTCTAAATATTCGAATGCATTAAATAATGAATTAAAAGGCTATTCTGTTCTTAATTACGTTTCTTCTCACGACGACGGACAGCCTTTTGACGCCAATCGTGTAAAAGGTTTTGAAGCAGGAACGAAGCTTTTGCTTTCACCGGGAATGTCGCAGGTTTATTATGGAGACGAATCAAACCGCTCTTTGGTTATTGAAGGAACAAATGGCGATGCAACTTTGCGTTCGAACATGAATTGGGACGATATTCAGAGCAATCCCGAAACGCAGAGAATGCTTTGGCACTGGCAAAAACTAGGACAATTTAGGCGAAATCACCCTGCTGTTGGCGCCGGAATTCATTCTAAAATTGAAAGCGAACATTATGTATTTTCTAGAACTTATTCTAATGGTACTTTTACAGATAAAGTAATTATCGGTTTAGATTTACCAGAAGGAAAAAAGGAACTTCCTGTAAACTCTATTTTTGAAAACGGAACAAAATTAAGAGATGCTTTTTCAGATCAAAAAATGGAAGTTATTGATGGAAAAGTAACTATTGAAAGTGAATATGGAATAGTATTATTAGAAAAGATTTAAAGTTTTTCTCCCGCAGATTTGGCAGATTGAGCAGATAAAAAAATAAAAAAATCTACCGAATCTGCAAGATCTGCGGGAAGCTTTTTTTTTGCCACGACTCGAGCGATAGCGAATAGGCGAAGCAATTCCCGAATTTTTATTCTCATAGATTGTTAAAAATAATTCGTGAATTCGTGGCTATTATTTTTCCTCTGCAACTTTGTACCTTTGTATCTCTGAACCTTATTCAAAAAAAATGCTAAAAATAGCACATCGTGGAGCGAAAGCATACGAACCCGAAAATACACTTCAGGCTTTCCAAAAAGCTTTAGACCTAAATGCAGACGGAATCGAACTCGACGTTCACCTAAGCATCGACGGACATATAATCGTCATGCACGACGAAACCATCGATAAAATGACCAAAGGAAAAGGCGAAATAAACACCTTTACTTTAGCCGAATTAAAGTCATTTCGAATCGCTGAAACACTTCAAATTCCAACTTTAAACGAAGTTTTTGATTTAGTCAACAAAAAATGTTTTATCAATGTGGAGCTAAAAAACGCTGACACTTCAAAACAAGTTGTTTCTTTAATCGAAGAATACATTTCTCAAAAAGACTGGAATTACGAGCATTTTATTGTCTCAAGTTTTGACTGGAATGCTCTAAAAGAAGTTCAAAACCTAAACCCAAACATTCCGATTGGTGTTTTAACAGAAGAAAATATCGATACCGCTTTGGCTTTCGCCGAAAGTGTAAAAGCATACGCCATTCACCCTGATTTTCAGTTATTGAATAAAGAAAACACAAAAAGCATTCAGGAAAAAGGCTTTAAAGTTTTCCCTTGGACAGTAAACTCCAAAGAAGACATCAAAAAAGTAAAAAGTTACAACGTAAACGGAATTATCTCTGATAATCCAGATAAAATATAAAGTTTAAGAATAGCCACGACCCAAGCGATAGCGAACAGGCGCAGCAATTCACGAATTTTTATTCTCAAAGATTATCAAAAAATAATTCGTGAATTCGTGGCGACCAAAAGACTAAGCAAAATAAAAAAATCATTTTTAATCTGTGAAATCTGTGGCAGAAAAAAATTAGTGCCAATTCTTGAAATTCGAGGCAACTCAAAAAATTATGATTAAAAATTTCGACATAATAATCGTTGGCGGAGGCGCAGCAGGTTTTTTTACCGCAATTAATATTGCAGAGAAAAACCCAAAACTTAAAATAGCCATTTTAGAAAGAGGAAAAGAAGTCCTCTCTAAAGTCCGCGTTTCTGGAGGCGGGCGTTGCAATGTTACGCACGCTTGTTTTGAACCCAACGAATTGGTAAAATTTTATCCTCGTGGAGAAAAAGAACTTCGCGGACCATTTCATCAATTTTGTTCAGGCGATACAATTGAATGGTTTGAAAAACACGGCGTCGAATTAAAAATCGAAGAAGACGGCAGAATGTTTCCTGTTTCGAATTCTTCGCAAACTATTATCGATTGTTTCTTAAAAGCAACCGAAAAATTAGGTATAAAAGTATTGACAGGACAAAGTGTTCAGTCTATTTTCAAAAAAGAAACCCATTGGAAAATTGACACGCAAAGCGACAATTTTGCTTGCGAAAAATTAGTAATGGCAACCGGAAGCAACCCAAAAATCTGGGAAATGCTTCAAGAACACGGCCACGCGATTGTAAGCCCTGTCCCTTCCCTATTTACTTTCAATATCAAAGATCCTAGAATTAAGGAATTACCCGGAGTTGCAGCGCAGGTTACGGTAAATGTAAAAGACACAAAACTAGAATCAACTGGCCCTTTACTAATCACACATTGGGGAATGAGCGGACCAGCGATCTTAAAACTTTCGGCTTGGGGCGCACGCATTTTACACGATAAAAATTATCAGTTTACTATTTCCGTAAATTGGTTAAACGATGTTGATACCGAAGATGCTGAGAAAATTCTAAAAGATTTAAAACAGGAACATGCTAAAAAAGCTGTTTCTAAAAAATCTCCTTTCGACTTTCCGAATCGTTTATGGGAGAGTTTGGTTTTTGCTTCAGAAATAAAAGAAGAAACCAAATGGGCAGATTTATCTAAAAATCAGTTGCAGAATTTAGCTTCTCAACTTACTAAAGCCAAATTTCAGGTAAACGGAAAAAGTACTTTTAAGGAAGAATTTGTAACCGCGGGCGGAATTGATTTAAAAGAAATCAATTTCAAAACTATGGAAAGCAAAATTCACGAAAACCTTTATTTTGCTGGCGAAATTGTCAATATCGATGCTATTACAGGAGGATTTAATTTTCAGAATGCCTGGACAAGCGGGTTTATTCTGGCTCAAAATATTTAATTAGAATGAAATTTAAAGGAATCATTTTTGATTTGGACGGAACGTTGGTTAATTCATTACACGACATTTCAGATGCAATGAATATTGTTTTGACAGGTTTAAATCATCCCACTCACACTTACGAAACCTATCAATATTTTATCGGAAGTGGCTTGCGAAATTTGGTCAGCAAAGCTTTGCCCGTAACTCATAATAATGACGAACAAATCGAAATTTGTTTTGATTGTATGATAAGCGAATATCGTAAAATCTGCACTTTAAAAACAAAACCTTACGACGGCATTTTGGATTTATTGAAGAATCCTGCTTTAGGAAATATCAAAATGGCTGTTTTTTCTAATAAAGCAGATGAACTGACCAAGAAAATAGTTTCAGAGATTTTTCCTGAACAATTTGATGCTGCAGTTGGTTTAAGTACAGAAGAACTCAAAAAACCTAATCCATTTGAAGCTCTAGAAATTAGCAAAAAATGGAATTTAAGTCCCGAAGAGATACTTTTTGTCGGCGATTCTGATATTGATATGTTAACTGCAACAAATGCCAATATGTTTCCTGTTGGGGTTACTTGGGGCTATAGAACCGAAGAAGAATTGAAAAACAGCGGTGCCAAAAAAGTAATTCATAATGCAAAAGAATTGCTAAATCTTATTTAACAAGAATTTACAGAATCTGTAAGTTTTCGTTAAGAGTATTCTAATAATTTTACTCTCAGCAAATTAATCGTTTATGAGAGTAAAATTACTTACCACAATTTCTTTTTTTACTTACCAAATTAGCATTTCCCAGACAGAAAAACTGCTCAGCGGAAAAGTGATCGATCAAAATTTTACACTTAAAGGTGTAGAAGTAATTAATAAAACTACACAAACCAGTACGCGAACTAACGAATCTGGAGAATTTTCGATTTTGGTAAACCCGAAAGACAGTTTGCTTTTCTTTCATAAAGATTATTTTTTCAGCCGTTTAAAAGTTACTTCAGAAAATATTCAAAACAACAATCTCGTTGTAAAAATGATTTTAAGACCCGAAGAACTAGAAGAAGTTGTATTGACTACAATTAAATTTCCTAAAATAAAATATGATGCTGAGGCCATCAGTAAAATTAAAATGGAGAAAGCCAATAACGATCTAACACGCTTTATTCCTGGCTTCAATAATACACTTTCTAACGGATTGAATATTGGAGTGATTGGCAGTGGACTTTTCGGCTTATTCAAAAGAGAAAGAGAAGAGCCGAAAAAGGAAATTCCTAAAATCGATTTTAGAAAATTAATTGCTACAACTTGCTCTGAGGATTTTTTTAGTAAAGATTTAAAATTAAAATCAGAAGAGAAAGAACTTTTTCTTCAATTCTGTGATGCCGATCCCAACTCCAAAACACTTCTGGAACATCCAAATATTCTAGCTACAATGGATTTTCTCCAAACTAAAAATGAAGAATTTAAGAAATTAGAAACGGATTTAAAAAACTAATCATTATTTAATGAAAGTAAAACTACTAACAACCATTTCATTTTTAACCTATCAATTAAGTATTTCTCAAACTGAAAAACTACTTCGGGGGAAAGTGGTGAATCAAAACATTCCTTTGCAAAAAATTGAAGTCATAAATAAGACCGCTAAAACTAGTACGACTACAAATGATTTAGGTGAATTTTCAATTCTGGCAAAAGCAAAAGACAGTTTGATTTTCTTTTCCAAAGATTATTTATTTACAAGATTACAGCTGAAAAACACAGATTTAGAAAGTGGTTTTATTCTTGTAAATATGAATCCAAAAGCAGAAGAGTTGGAGAATGTTGTGGTTTCTAGCTCTGTTTTTAATAAATCTGAAATTAAAAATATCGCCAATGATAAAGAAGAAATAAATAAGATTATAATTCGGAAACAATTTGACGAAGTAACTTCAAAAGTAATGGTTTACGATGGTCAAATTAAGCATGGACTAAATTTCAGTTACCCTATTTTTGATAAACCGAAGAAAAAAATTGAGTCTCAAGATGATCGTTTTAAGAAACTTGTCATCGCTTCTTGTCCGCCAGATTTTTTTATCAAAAATTTAAAAATCAAACCAGAAGAAAAAGAAATTTTCTTACACTTTTGTAATGCTGATGCAAAATCTAAAATCCTTTTAGAAAAATCAAATGTTTTAGAATTAATGGACTTTTTATATGCTAAAAATGAAGAATTTAAGAGTTTGAAATAGAATTCTAAACTTGAAGCAAAATAAACCTGAAACTTGAAACTCTTATTTGTTCAGCCACCAAATACTAGCATTCAAAACCGTTGCAAATCCTACCCAGGCTAAATAAGGAATTAATAAATAACCTGAAACTTTATTGATTTTGATAAATTTCAGATATGTTTCGTAAATCATCAGCCATAAAAGGACAATTTCTATTAAAGCTAACATCGGGTTTTTCAAACCAAAAAATAAATACGACCAAATTGAATTTAAAATCAATTGAATGATGAAGAAAAGTAGTGCTTTCTTAACTTCTTCTGTCTCTACTTTTATTTTGTCCCAAACCAAAGCTGCTGCAACAGCCATAAAAATGTAAAGCATAGTCCAAACTGGCATAAAAATCCAGTTTGGCGGATTAAAAACAGGCTTTTCTAACGTTACATACCAAGTCTCAATACTTGGTCGGGTTACCAAACTTGCAGAATATCCAACTGCTAAACAAATAATTAAGGCTATAACAATTTTTATGTACTTATTCATGGTATCAAATTTTGAATTCAAAAATAATCAAAAGAAAATTTTTAAACCATATAAGTCATATAAGTTCATATAATAAAGTTGCTTACAATTTCTTACATAACTTATATGATGAAAAATTTAAACGAAATAAAACCACAAAAGAGACATAGTTCATTGAATAAAGTTGCTTACAATTTCTTACATGACTTATATGGTAAAAAAATTTAAAACAAAATAAAACTATATAATTTCATTTATAAGTTGCTTTTATATTTTCTTATATAACTTATATGGTGAAAAAAATTTAAAACGAAATAAAACCATAAAATTTCATTTATTAAGTTGCTTTTATATTTTCTTATATAACTTATATGGTGAAAAAATTTAAAAGTTATCTTTGCCAAAATTTATAATTCATGTTAACAGCAGCCGATTTTATTCCAGCTCAATATACTTCAACAATCGAAAACGGAAACTTTGAATGGAGCGCTCCAAGTAATATTGCATTAGTTAAATATTGGGGAAAGAAAGACAATCAGATTCCGGCAAATCCATCGGTAAGTTTTACTTTGAATAACTGTAAAACCATTACAAAATTGGCTTTTTCCAAGAACGAAAATCAGGGAAAATTTTCTTTTGATTTACTTTTTGAAGGAAAACCAAAAGAAGACTTTAAACCAAAAATTCAGAAGTTTTTAGAAAGAGTTGAAGTTTATCTGCCGTTTTTGAAGGATTATCATTTTACAATTGATACTCAAAATACTTTTCCGCATAGTTCAGGAATTGCTTCTTCTGCTTCTGGAATGGCCGCTTTGGCAATGAATTTTATGAGTTTAGAAAGAAAACTAAACCCAGAAATGACCGATGAATATTTTTATCAAAAAGCCTCATTCCTAGCACGTTTAGGTTCTGGAAGTGCATGTCGAAGCATAAAAGGAAATGTAGTTGTTTGGGGAAATCAGAATAATATTGAAGGAAGCACTGATTTATTTGGTGTTGAATTTCCGTATGCTATTCACGAAAATTTTAAGAATTATCAAGATACCATTTTATTGGTTGATAAAGGCGAAAAACAAGTTTCGAGTACAGTTGGGCATGATTTAATGCACAATCATCCGTATGCTGAAAGACGTTTTGCTCAGGCACATGAAAATCTGGATAAATTAATCGCCATTTTTGAAAACGGAAATATCGAAGAATTTATCAAAGTGGTAGAAAGTGAAGCTTTGACTCTGCACGCAATGATGATGACTTCTATGCCGTATTATATTTTGATGAAGCCAAATACGTTGCAAATAATCAATGCGATCTGGAAATTTAGAGCTGAAACTCAGATTCCAGTGTGTTTTACGCTTGATGCTGGCGCTAATGTGCATGTGCTTTATCCTGAAAATGTTGCAGCGAAAGTATTGCAATTTATTCAAACCGAATTAGTTGCTTTCTGTCAGAATAGTCAGTACATTTGCGACGAAATTGGAAACGGTGCAATTGCATTGTAATTTTGCGTATCTTTAGGTAAATTTTTAGGTTATGGACATTATTCAATTAGACAGAGAAGAGGCAATGAAAATGCTGCAGGAAACGGATGATCATTCATTGATAGTGAAAATTAAAAAAATGCTTGCGAAAAAGAAGAAAGATTGGTGGGATGATTTGACTGAAGAGCAAAAAGAAGAACTTGAACTTGGCTTGAAGGAATTTGAAAGAGGGGAAGTTGTGAGTTATGAATCTATTTTACAAAGACACGGTTTGCGTTGAGAAAAATTGAATTTACTCTAAAAGCCGAAAAGTCTTTTGAAAATATTTTAAGTCACTTAGAGGGAAAATGGTCGTTAAAAAGAAAAATTGATTTTTTGAAAAAATTTAATAAATCAATTTTGGCAATTCAATTGTATCCAGAAAGTTTTCCTATTAGTGAAAAATTTAAAACTGTTAGAAAATGTGTTTTAACAAAACAAACAACCTTCTATTATGTTTTTAATTCAAAAGTAATAACTATCATCTCCGTTTTCGACACCAGACAAGACCCAAATAAAATAAAAAAAGACATTAAATAAATCATGAAAGGACCATTATTTTACTCAAAAATATTACTCTTTGGAGAATACGGAATCATCCGTGACTCTAAAGGACTTTCTATTCCTTATAATTTTTATAACGGCGCTTTGAAAAAAAGCGAAGAGCCTTCGGCAGAAGCTATTGCATCAAACAAAAGTTTAAGAAGTTTTGCATCTTATCTTGAAGTTTTGCATACGCAGCAGCCAGAGTTGGTTACTTTCGATTTAGAAACTTTAAAAAATGATGTCGAGAGCGGCATGTATTTCGATTCTAGTATTCCGCAAGGATACGGTGTTGGAAGCAGCGGTGCGCTTGTTGCTGCTATTTATGACAAATATGCTACTAATAAAATCACGGTTTTAGAGAATCTTACTCGTGAAAAACTATTACAATTAAAAAATATATTTTCGCAAATGGAGAGCTTTTTTCACGGAAAAAGTTCTGGCTTAGATCCTTTAAACAGCTATTTGAGCATTCCGATTTTAATTAATTCTAAAGATAATATTGAAGCTACCGGAATTCCGACTCAGAGTTTTGACGGAAAAGGCGCTGTCTTTTTATTAGATTCTGGAATTGTTGGCGAAACCGCTCCAATGGTTAACATTTTTATGGAAAACCTAAAAGACAAAGGTTTCCGTGCGATGCTTAAAAATCATTTCGTAAAATATACCGACGCTTGCGTAGAAAACTTCTTGCAAGGAGACATGAAATCTTTGTTTACCAATACCAA
The DNA here is from genome assembly GCF_003946915.1 of Flavobacterium ustbae. Lineage (GTDB taxonomy): Bacteria > Bacteroidota > Bacteroidia > Flavobacteriales > Flavobacteriaceae > Flavobacterium > Flavobacterium ustbae. The sequence goes on along the minus strand of NZ_RPOC01000017.1, from coordinate 71,406 downwards.
GAAACTTTCTAAAGTAGTTTTGAATCATTTTAAACCAATGATTCCAGAACAGTTTCATGGAATCTGGCAGCACGGAATTGATACCAACGATTATTATCTCAAACTTTGTGGCTCTGGCGGCGGTGGTTACATTCTTGGTTTTACTGAAGATCTAGAACGTGCTAAAGCTTCGCTGAAAGACTACAAATTAGAAGTCGTTTATCAATTCTAACTTTTTGCTTTAAGACATAGCTCATAGCTGCTAAATACTCTTCTTTACATTAATCTTTAAAAGATATATAATTATGAAAAGTATTTTAAAAATTATCAAAGCGACATTTTTGGGAGGAATTTTATTTCTGGCTCCTTTAATTCTGTTGCTTGTACTTTTAGAAAAAGGCTATTCTATAACACAAAAAGTTACCAATCCGATTGTAAATAATCTGCCCAGAGTCAAAATCTTGGGATTGGCTTTACAAGAAATTGTAGCCATTGCGATTATCATAATTATCTGTTTGGTCGCGGGACTTATTTCGAGAACTATTTTTGCTAAAAAGCTTATTTTGAAACTTGAAGAAACCGTTTTAAGTTTTGTTCCAGGTTATTCGTTTATGAAAAATATGAACGAAAGCATTATGGGAATTGAATCTAACGAGAATTTAAAAGTTATTCTAGTTCCGACCGATGCAGGATTGCAGTTTGCTTTTATGATTGAAGAAATTAACGATAATAAATTTGCCGTTTTTATTCCAGACGCACCAAATCCTTGGAGTGGTTCTGTGGTTTTTGTGGATAAAAAAGATATTACAGAAGTCGATATTTCGCAAAAAGAAGCTTTGGCCTGCATTAGAAAATTGGGATTTGGTTCTAAAAATTTATTAAAAAACAAGCTACAATCATTCTAAAAAAATTATTTACCTTAAATTACACTCTAAAACTATAATCTATAAGAAATGCTGAGCAGACAAAATAAACTTTTAATAATGAAAATTGCTAGTCTGTTCTCTGTAGTTCGTGGTTATAATATTCCGATTATTGTTTTGGCGCAATATTTATCGGCTATTTTCATTTTGGCTCCAGAAATTAGAGCGCTTGATATTTTACTTGATTTTCATTTATTTTTAATTGTATTTGCTTCGGCTATTACCATTGCTTCAGGCTATATAATCAATAATTTTTACGACAGTCAAAAAGATTTAATCAATCGGCCGAATAAATCTATGTTGGACCGTTTAGTAAGCCAGAAGACTAAATTATCGGTTTATTTTTCTTTAAATTTCCTTGCTGTTTTAATGGCATTTATTGTTTCTTGGAGAGCATTTTTATTCTTTTCGGCTTATATATTCTTGATCTGGTTTTATTCGCACAAAATTAAAAAATATCCAATTATCGGAAATTTAATGTCGGCATTGCTGGCAGTAACGCCTTTTTTTGCTATCCTTCTTTATTTCTACAACAAAATTTCGTTTGAAGATATTGAGAATCATATGAGCCATTTTGTAGTGATTTCGGCGCATGCGGTTTTCTTATTTTTACTTTTGCTGATTCGTGAAATGATTAAAGATTTGGAAAACCTTAAAGGCGATTTAGTGACCGACTATAGAACAATTCCTGTTTTATATGGAGAAAAAATTTCTAAACAAATCATTACAGCGCTGACAATTTTGACCATTGTACCTGTATATGTTTTAGTTAACATACACGACGTTGGTTATATGGACATCTATTTTTATGTCTGTTTTGGCGTTTTACTTTTTTTCCTGATTTACTTATGGAAATCAGACTCTAAAGAACAGTATTTACGACTTCATAATGTACTCAAGTTTTTGATTGTGTCTGGAGTTTGCTGTATTGTTTTAATCAATCCGAGCGTTTTATGGCACGGAAGAGAATTGATTTCTAATTACTAAGCTTGTTATTTCGGAGAGTATCCGCAAAGATTCACAGAGTTTTTACACAAAGATTCGCTAAGATTTTTTAAAGCTTTCTTTAAAATTAACTTCTTTTGTCTTTATCCTTTTAGAATAATTTTAAATTCTTTGCGCATCTCGGCGAAATCTTTGTGTATCTCTGCGACACAACAACACTCAGTATTAAAAAAAGCCAATTGTGATGCTTCTAAACCATCTAAAAATCAGCGCTATTAATCTAAGAACAATGAACTTAAGATTTATTAGCAGGAAAAAACTATCTTTGCACAAATTAATGATTGTATGAACAACAAGGAAGGCAATAATAAGAGAGGCGGATCGAGACCAAATAGCTCTAGATCAAACTCTAACAAGCCAAAACCTGCTTTACCAAAACGCGCGCAGGGACCAAAAAAAGTAAAACCTGAAGTTAAAGCAGCACAGGAAGCAGCAGCCGAAAAAATTAGAAAACAAAATCAGCCTGCAAAGAGACAAAAGGCTTCAGATGAAATTCGTCTGAACAAATATATCTCGAATTCTGGTGTTTGTTCTCGCCGTGATGCGGATATTTATATTCAGTCTGGAAACGTAAAAGTTAACGGTAATGTAGTTACTGAGATGGGATATTTGGTAAAATTAAATGATGTTGTAAACTTTGATGGGGTTACGCTAACTCCTGAAAAGAAAGAATATATTTTATTGAATAAACCTAAAAACTTTACCACTGCTTTTGATGAAGGCCAAGAATACCGTAACGTTCTAGAACTTGTGCGTGGGGCTACAAATGCAAAAATTGCAGCTGTTGGTAGAATGGACAAGAATACAACTGGTTTGCTGTTGTTTACAAACGATACTGATATGATTCGTAAATTTACGCTTCCGAATCAGAAATCGCCTAAAATTTATCAGGTTTCTTTGGACAAAAACTTAAAGTTTGAAGATTTAGAAAAAATCAGTAAAGGTTTAGTTCTTGACGGACACCGCGTTTCTGTTGAAGAAGTAAGTTATATTGATAATGAACCAAAAAGCGAAGTTGGCCTTAAGCTGCGTACCTCTAACGTAAAAGTGGTTCGTGCTATTTTTGAATCTTTCGAATATAATGTATTACGAATTGACCGCGTTTCGTTTGCTGGATTGACCAAAAAGAATCTTCCTCGCGGAAACTGGCGCTTTTTGACTGATCAAGAAGTTATCAATTTGAAAAACATGTAATTAGTCTTCAAAGTATGATTATAAATGAATCCTGTTTTCTTCTGAAAATGGGATTTTTTATTTTTAAAAACTAAAGAAATTATGTCCGAAAAGGGTAAAAATAGATCTTCCGATAGATTGGTTTTTGTCTTCTACTGTTTCGTAAGATGAAAAACCTAGGATGATTTTGATTCCGGGAGGAATGCTGTTTAAAATTTCTCTTTTTTGATCTTCTAAAAGGAGTTTTAAACTTTCTATTAATTGAAGATTGTATCTTAAGTAAGACATTACAAGTAATGCTGAAAAGTTAAGTATTTCTCTAGCTGTTTCGCTTTTTATACCAACTTCATTGGAAACCATTTCTGAAATTCTGCCTTTTTTATTTGCAAATAATTCCTTCAACAGTATGTTTCCTTCTAATCGGTAACAGTCGTCGACTGATAAAATTCTGCCTGCATTAAAATCTATTTCTTGGTAAAAAGTAGAATCTTCTTGGATTAACGAAACGATTTCGGAATAAAAATCAGATTCTTCGGCTTTGTTGTAGAGTCCCATTAAAATTGTACCAATCGAGACGTCTATTCCCTTTATTAAAAGTGCATCATTCTCAAAATAAAACTTGTTTAACTTGGAGACAACATTAGAAGAAATAAAGCGTCTAAGTTCGATTTGTAGGTTTGGGGTCATACTCATAACTTAAAAATGATTATTTATATTTGTTTAAAATAATCGATAAAATGAGGCTTTTTATCGTTTATTGTGATAAAAATATAAAATATTTTAACATTTCCAAAAATTAAGTTAAAAATTTACCTTCTTAATAACTACTTCTTAACAATAAAATCCCCGTAAGGCTAGTAAATTCAAGCGTTTCGCATACAATTACAAAACAAAGCAACATAAGAAAAAACTTTCTTTTATTTTATTTTCAAAGCTAAAGCACTGAAAATGTTATAGAATTAAAACAAAATGTTTCGATATTCCCACACGACGCTTAAAAAAACACCAAAATAAACCACTGCAAAGAGAAAGTTAACAAAACTCGAAGCGAGAAATCCCAGTAGGGATCCAGTGGCTGCTTTTATGGCTCGTTTATGATTTTGTGAATCATATAGTAGTTCGCCAATTAATGCACCGACAAACGGCCCTATTATAATGCCAAACGGAATTGGAGCCAAAATTCCGACAATCAAACCAATGTTAGTTCCCCAAACTCCATAGGAGCTCCCGCCAAACTTTTTGGTTCCTTTTGATGGAATTATGTAATCTAATATCGTTATAATGACCATTAGGACAAATGTAATCCCTAAGATCCAATAATTATTTTCGACTGCTTTGGTAAGGTACAATAACAGCAATCCTACCCAAGAAGAAGATAATCCTGGAAGAACAGGAATAAAACTCCCAAAAACACCTATAATCATACATAGAAAGCCTAATAATACTAATATTAAATCCATATTTTTTTGTAAATTTGAACCTACAAATTACATTAAAATTTATTAGATGCGTTATATAATTCAAATAATACTATATACATTTCTAATTTTCACTATTAGTCTGAATATGAATGCTCAGACAAAAAAACTATCTGCAGAAGATCAAATACTGCAAGACAGTCTTTATCAAAGCAATAGGAAAAAGGTTTTAAATTTTTCAATGAAAGAATTTGATACGCTTTTCTTTGAATTTTTTACCAAGAAAAACAATCCAGATATTTTGCTCACTAAAACCGAATATTATAACTATACGGTTCAAATTGCCGCTTTCTCTGATCGTCTTGCACGCTTGTATCCTGATCAAAAAGAAGTAGCCTCTCAAAACAAAGAACAATGGCTCTCAGAAAGCTATGAAGATTATTTGGAATACAAAGCTTCTCAAAAAAAATAATCGTATTTTTATACCACAATTTTTTTCTATTCAATTCAACTTTAAAATCTTGAAGCAGTTTTTCTTATTTTTCATTTGTCTCCTTTTTAATTCTTGTCAATATTTTGAGAAGCAGGTTCCGTCTGAAAAAGAGTTACTGCAAAAAGAATTAAAATCAATCAATTGGAAAGAAGTTGATGAATATCCGTCTGTTCCAAATTGCGATAAAATTGCCGATAAAAAACTTCGCCAACAATGCTTTTTTGAAGTAATGTCGAGTCTTATTCAAGAAAAATTAAATATCGATACTTTGTCTATTTTATATCCAGAATTGGACACTATCGAAGTAAAAGTAACTGTTTTTCCTAATTCTACTATGAAATTTGAACCTCAGTTTCCTAAAGATTCTGTGGTTTATGACACTATTAAAATCGACAGCATTCTGCATGCACGCCTAGTCGATTTCCCAAAAGTAAATCCTGCCATAAAACGAGGTATTCCAGTAAAAACGCAATTTATTTTGCCGGTTATTATAAAAGCAAAAGAAGAGAAATAAATTTACCCCTAAAAGGTCATATAAGCTTTTTGAATTTACTTTTTGAATTTTCTGTCTTTCCACTCGTAAGCCCCAAATAAGCTATACAAAGCTACAGTTGAACTAAAAAACGGATAAAGCAAACTGCTCAATAAAAGACTTTTAATTCTTGTTTTCGTTAAAAATTTATTGGTGATAAAAAGCAAAACAAAATCAATTGCAATCTTAGAAAAAGCAAAGATTACAAAAATTGGATAAGACCAGATTCCGAAAATCAGAAGAAAAAAACTAATAACAAAATTCAGATTTCCAAAGAAAACACTCAATCCTAGAAATTTCCCAAAAGTGCTTTTGTAAGAACTAGTTTTGGCCGCCCAACGCACTCTTTGATGAAAAAGAGATTTCCAATTTTCTGTTGGTTTTGTCACCACAATTGCTTCATCTGCTTTTAAATAATGAACTTCTTTCGGAAACTTTTCTATAGCTTTTTGGAGTAAAAAAACATCATCGCCACTGGCAATTTTATCATTTCCTTCAAAACCTTCCAAGTTGTCAAACAATGATTTTTTGTATGCAAAGTTGGCTCCGTTGCACATAAAACCTTTGTTTAAACCAAAACTTCCGATTGTTGCGCCTTGCAGACTCGTTAAATCTAATTGCTGAAAATCATCGAGAAAAGAATTTTTACATTTGTATGTTACTGCTCCGGCAAGCATTGAAACATTAGTTTCCTGAATATAATGATCAAATGTTAAGAGCCAGTTTTCAGGAACGATACAATCGGCATCGGTTGTAATAACCCAATCGGTTTTTACATGTAGCAATGCAGTTGTAATGGCATCTTTTTTAGGCGATTTGGAAACCCTAAAATTATCAATAACAGAAACTTGGAATTTGGTCCCGAAGCCTCGGGATAAAACTTGAAACTTTTCATCTGAACTATCATCTACTAAAATGACTTTAAACAAATCTTTTGGATAATTTAAATTTGAAAAACTCTCTAAAAGTATCGGAAGATTTTCTTTTTCATTACGAAAAGGAACTATAATCGTAAAACTTGTTTTTGACTTTAAATTGGTGTTTTTATACCTTTTGACTTTGTTAAAGCCAAAAATAAGCAAGCAAATGCTGGATAAATAAAGAGCTAAAATTAAATTAAGAATAATGGTAATCATAATTGTACCTAATAATCATTTTCTTGAGCAAATATAGTCCCTACGGGACATTTCTAGGGGCGGTATCTTATTTATTTTTCTACCGATATTTAATTCCTACGGAATAATGTTCGCAATTATATGGTGTAATTATATCTTTATTTTTTTCAACCATATATCTCGGAGAGATTAAATATCGGTAGCTAAAAAAAAGCGTTCAAAATAATTGTCCCTTAGGGACTACATCGTCTCCTATTTATTTTTCTATCGACTTTTAATTCCTAACAAATAATGTTCGCAATTATATGGCGTTATATCTTTATTTTTCAACCATATATCTCGGAGAGATTAAATATCGGTAGCTAAAAAAAGCGTTCAGAATAATTGCCCCGTAGGGACTACATCGTCTCCTATTTATTTTTCTATCGACTTTTAATTCCTAACAAATAATGTTCGCAATTATATGGCGTAATTATATCTTTATTTTTTCAACCATATATCTCGGAGAGATTAAATATCGGTAGCTAAAAAAAGCGTTCAGAATAATTGCCCCGTAGGGACTACATCGTCTTTTAATTCCTACAGAATAATCTTCACAATTATATGGTGTAATTATATCTTTATTTATTTCAACCATATATCTCGGAGAGATTAACTATCGGTAGCTAAAAAAAAGCGTTCAAAATAATTGTCCCTTAGAGACTACATCGTTTCTTCTAATTTAGTTTTCGAATTGGTTTTAAAATTCAACACAAAATAACTTCCTAAAATGACTGGCAAAACAACGTTTAGAAACCACATTAAAGTAGAGATAAAAATAACAATCCATTCATTTACGCCCAGAATTCCGAAGAAATAAATAGCCACACTTCCTTTTACGGCAAAATCTAAAAACTGAAAAGTTGGCAATGAAGAAGCTAAAAAATAAACAGATGTAATAGCTGCCATTAAAGTTAAATAAGGTAAATAGACATCAAAACCCAAAAACAAAAAGTAATATTGATGCGAAAAAACCAAATAGCGACAGATTCCTAAAAAGATATTTTTCTGATGAACCGATTTTGGAATTTCATTAATTTTATGAATCAGTTTTTCGATAGAATAGCCTTTAATTTTTATTTTTTTTATGGAAAACAGAAGAACTAAAAGCAATACAAATCCGCCAAAAAGAATCAGAACCGTTTTGGTTGTAATGACATTAAACTGCGCATTGAAATAAAGCAGTCCGAAAATCCCAAAAATAATCGTTAAAATCATCTGGATTCCGTTGCAGATTAAGTTTAGAAATACAACTCTTTTGGCCTCCGATTTTGGATAATACAACGCTTTTCCGGCGTACTCTCCTACTCCATTTGGCGTAAAAATTCCAGCTGTTAACGCGGCTAAAACCTGTTTTGTAGCTTCATAAACCGATATTTTATGAATAACTTGAGCCAGATTCTGCCATTTCAAAATCTCAAAATAGCGGTTCAGAACACTCAAAAGTAAAATAAAGGAAATCCCTAAAACCGATTGATTTTTTCGGAATAAAACAATGAATTTCTGCCAATCTAATTGGTCGTTATGAGCCAACTGATTGTAGATAAAATAAAATGCACCGCCAACAATTAAAAGTTTGGCTAGAAGAACTAGGAATTGCTTAGCTTTGTGAGGAATTGAAATCATGCCGCAAAAGTAAAGCTATTTCGCAAAGATTCACGAAGAAATCACAAAGATACACGGAGAAAATAAAAACTTTGTGAATCTCTGTAACAGCTTATTGAAACTTTGTGTAACCAACTAAGAATGACACAAGAACGCATCATATTAGGTATTGACCCGGGAACCACAATCATGGGTTTTGGATTAATAAAAGTAACCAATAAAAAAATGGAATTTTTGCAATTGAACGAACTGCAGCTTTCCAAATACGACAATCATTATCAGAAACTAAGAATCATTTTCGAAAGAACCATCGAATTAATCGAAACGCATTGCCCAGACGAAATAGCGATTGAAGCACCTTTCTTTGGTAAAAACGTTCAGTCAATGCTGAAATTAGGACGTGCGCAAGGTGTTGCAATGGCAGCGGGACTTTCGCGTGGAATTCCCATTACGGAATACGAACCTAAAAAGATAAAAATGGCAATTACCGGAAACGGAAATGCCAGCAAAGAACAAGTTGCTAAAATGCTTCAGCAACTTTTAGGTTTAAAAGAATTACCAAAAAATCTGGATTCTACAGATGGTTTAGCGGCGGCGGTTTGTCATCATTTTAATTCTGGAAAAGTGGTTGCAGGAAAGAGTTATTCGGGCTGGGATGCTTTTGTAAAACAAAATGAGGATAGAGTTAAGAAGTAGTGGTCAGGTTTTTAGTGGTCAGTAATTTTAGTAATCAAATAATATTTTTTGAAAGATTTTTCATTCAATAATATTGAAAATTTTACCTTTGATTTAAAAACTAAAATGAGATTTCAAGATTTATTAGCTTATAAAAAGTCATTTTCTCTAGCAATGAAAATATTTAATATTACAAAACAGTTTCCAAAAGAAGAAACTTATTCACTGACAGACCAAATTAGACGTTCATCAAGAAGTGTTCCTGTAACCATCGCAGAAGCGTATAGAAAAAGAATATATCCAAAACATTTTTATAGTAAATTAACTGATTCCGATGGAGAAAACTCAGAGACACAAGTGTGGCTAGAATTTGCTCTTTCTTGTAAATACATTTCAATTGAATTATATCAAGAACTTTTAAATGAAAGTTTTGAAATTGGAAAACTAATAAATTATATGCTTTTAAACCTAGGGAAATTTGGAGTAAAAGTTAGTGATCAGTAATCAGTTTTTTTAGTGTTCAGTTACAACTATACTGATTACTAAAATCTGATCACAAAAATCCTGATTACTGTACACTAATTAAACTGAACACTGAACACTAAAAAACCTGTACACTGAACACTAAAAAAATGAGCGGCATTTACATTCACATCCCTTTTTGCAAGCAGGCTTGTCATTACTGCGATTTTCATTTTTCGACTTCGATGAAGAAAAAAGATGAGATGGTTTTGGCTTTGGCTAAAGAAATTGCGATGCGTAAAACCTTCTCCCGAAGTTTCGAGACCGCTCAGGATGAGACTATCATTGAAACTATTTATTTTGGCGGTGGTACTCCTTCGGTTTTAACTTCTTTTGAAATCAATTTTCTGATTGAAGAGATTTATAAAAACTATAAAGTTGCCGAAAATCCAGAAATTACACTCGAAGCCAATCCAGATGATTTATCGATAGAACGAATTTTAGAATTATCAAAAAGTCCGATAAATCGTTTAAGCATTGGAATTCAGTCTTTTTATGAAGACGATTTAAAGATGATGAATCGCGCTCATAATTCAGCTGAAGCTAAAAAATGTCTGGAAGAAGCCACAAAATATTTTGATAATATTTCGTTGGATTTAATTTACGGAATTCCGGGCTTAAGTGACGAAATGTGGAGGCAAAATATTCAAACGGCTTTGGATTTTGGAATTCCACATATTTCGAGTTATGCTTTGACGGTTGAACCGAAAACGGCTTTAAGCAAATTAATTCAAACTGGAAAAATTGCTGAACCTCAAGACGAAGTAGCTTCTAATCATTTCTCGATTTTAGTTGAAATGCTTCAGCAAAACGGTTTTATTCATTACGAATTATCGAATTTTGGGAAAGAAAATTACTTCTCTAAAAACAATTCGGCTTACTGGCTGGGCAAAAAATATATCGGAATCGGTCCGTCTGCACATAGTTATGATGGTGAAAAAAGAGGCTGGAATATTGCTAATAATTCGCTTTATCTAAAAGCAATTCAAAACGATGAACTTCCACTTGAAACGGAAACTTTAACCATTTCAGATCGTTATAACGAATATATTATGACGGGATTACGAACGATTTGGGGTGTTTCTTTAGAAAGAATTGAAAACGAGTTCGGAATTGAATATTTGAATTATTTAAAAAAACAAAGTCAAAAATTCTTAAACGACGATCTGCTTTCGATCGAGAACAATATCTTGAAACCCACTTTGAAAGGAAAATTTCTAACGGATGGAATTGCCAGCGATTTGTTTTTCTTAAATTTGGAAGAGTAAAGAATTAGCCACGAAGGCACAAAGGCACAAATTAATTTAAACTTTGCGACTTAGCGTCTTTGCGGCATAAAACCCAAATTTGTGTTAGCAACAATCAACAACTTCGAAATAGACTTATCAAAACCTATTGATATCTCGATTCCATTAACCAATACAGACGAAAATCCGATTGCGTGGTATATCGAAAAACCAGTAATCGAACCCGTAGTTTTTGGTAATTGGATTGGCAAAGTTTCGGAAGGAAAATCATCAACTAATTTCAATAATATTTTCTTCAATCCGCATGGGCATGGAACGCATACGGAATGTCTAGGACATATTACGAATGATTTTTACAGTATTAATCAATCCTTGAAACAGTTTTTCTTTTTTGCCGAATTGATTACGGTTGAACCTGAAAAACAAGGGGAAGATTTTGTGATTACAAAAGATCAAATACAAAATTTAATTACCCAAAAAATTGAATCTCTAATTATTCGAACAATTCCAAATTCAAAAGACAAAAAGTCAAGAAAATATTCAAATACCAATCCGCCTTATCTTTCAGAAGAGGTTGCGATTTTCATCCGCGAAAGCGAAATTCAACATTTACTGATTGATTTGCCAAGCGTTGACAAAGAACATGATGAAGGAAAATTATTAGCTCATAAAGCTTTTTGGAATGTAAAAGATACTGTAAATCTAAATCCTGATGCGAGATTAAATGCCACAATTACAGAAATGATTTATGTTTCAGACGAAATTGAAGACGGAAATTATATTTTAAATTTACAAATTGCTTCGTTTGAAAACGATGCAAGTCCGAGTAAACCTATATTATACAAGATTTAAAAGTTAACCACAAATTACACAAATTTTCGCAAATTTCCTTTTTTATTTAGCCACAGATTAAAGGATTAAAATGATTAAAAATCTGTGAGGAATCTTTTTAATCTGTGGCAAAAAATAATTTGTGAAAATTTGTGTAATTTGTGGTTAAAAAAAACTCTAATGATCACAGTTTCGACAGATAAAACAAAACTTGATATTCCGTTTATACAGAATTTTTTAAAAGACATTTATTGGGTGGCGGGGCGAACGATGGAAGAAGTGCAACGTACAATTGATGCGTCATTTTGTTTTGGAATTTATTTAGATGATAAACAGATTGGTTTCGCACGCGTGATTACCGATTATGTTGTTTTTGCTTATTTAATGGATGTTTTTATTGATGAAGAACATCGCGGAAAAGGATATTCGTCAATTTTGATCGATGCCATGATGAAAGAACCTCAATTGCAAGAAGTTAAGATATGGCGTTTGGCAACAACTGACGCTCACTTTTTATACGAGAAATTCGGATTTACAAAATTAGCGCATCCTGAAAAAATGATGGAAAAAGTAATCAAATGAAAACAGTTTTAAAACTCGAAGAAACGGCTTTATTTATTCTCGGAATCTTTTTATTCAATCGCTTAAATTATGAATGGTGGTGGTTTCTGGCTTTAATTTTAGCTCCAGATTTATCTATGATTGGTTATACTTTTGGCAACAAAATTGGAGCATTTTTATATAATCTCTTTCATCATAGAGGAATTGCTCTTTTAATTTATGCAATTGGATGTTATTTGAGTATTGAAACGGTTCAGTTAGCCGGAATTATTTTATTTTCACATTCGGCTATGGATCGTATTTTTGGTTACGGACTTAAATATGAAAAAGGATTTAAATACACGCATTTGGGCGAAATCGGTAAATAAAAACAATTATGAATTTAGAAACGTTTTACGAATATTGTCTTTCTAAAAAAGGTGTAAGCGAACATTTTCCTTTTGATGAAGATACGCTGGTGTTTAAAGTTGGCGGAAAAATGTTTGCTTTGTCTTCGCTTTCTCAATGGGAAAAAAACGAGCAGTCGGTCAATTTAAAATGTGATCCCGAGCACGCGCAGGAACTCAGAGCCGAATATGACGAAATAAAACCAGGTTTTCATATGAGTAAAGTGCACTGGAATACAGTGGCTTTAAACGGAAATCTTCCTGATAAATTTGTTAAGGAACTCATCGATCATTCGTATGAATTGGTTTTCAAAAGTTTGACAAAGAAAATTCAAAATGAAATAACTGAATTAGAAAATTAGGCATTACATTTGTAGCGTCAGTAAAAAAAACTTAGCCACTCAGTCCCGATCCCGAAACTTCGGGAGGGATAGAAACTTAGAACCTTATAAGAAATGAAAGAACAATTTAAAAAGTTTTTAAACGAAGAACAAGATCCGAAAGCGATTGAAAAAATCACTTCGAAACTTACAGATTTATTAATGAAAGGCGAAGAAGTTGGATACATCGCAGTGCAAAAAAAGCCTGCAATTACTGTTTTCCCAGATAGTATTGTATTGACAAACAAACGTATCATTATCTGCAAGCCTAAAAATTTAGGTCTTTCTATGGATTTTACAGATTATACTTGGGATGATATTGCGAGTACTTTTGTAAAAGAAAACATATTAGGTTCTGAATTTTCTTTTGGCACTAAAACAGATTTGGCGGTTTCTATTGATTACATTCCGAAAATTCAGGCTAGAAAAATTTATACTTACGCCAAAGAACAATTGGATATATTGAAAAATCCCGTTCAGACTGCAACTCCAATTCAGGAAACGGTTGTTGAAGAAATTGAACCAGAAGTTGAAGATGAAATCGAAGAAATAGAAGCAGAAGAAGTAACGAGTTTTGCTGAAATTTTGCCTGCCGCTCCAGTTTATGAAACTTACGAACAAATTCAGCCTCAAGCGCCTACTCCAACAGGAGATCGTAAATTAAGTGATTTATCTAAAGAAGAACTTTTTGATAAATTGCAGAATTACAAAAAACTTCTTGATAACGGTTTGATTATGCAAGGAGAATATGATGCTTATAAAAAAGAGATTTTAAGCTACATGTAAAATTATAACCGCAAGGTTCGCAAGGATTTACGCAAGGTCCGCAAAAATAAATAGCCACAGATTAAATAGATTTAAAGGATTTTTATAATCCCAATAATCATTTTAATCTGTGGCTAAAATTTTTAAATTATAGCGTACTTTGCGTAAATCCTTGCGCCCTTTGCGGTTAAGCCTCTAAAGTGTAGCTTTCTGTTTTTCTACAAACTTATGCGATTGCAGTTCCAGTAATTCTTTTGCGTTTTTACGCTGTAAATCGTAGAGACTTTTATCTTCTGCAATATCTGCATAAACTCTATCGTGCATTTCGGCGCTGGTTTTAACCAATAAATCTCTTTGGTATTTGTTTTGCGCCAAAGTCGCTTTCATTGCCGTTTCAGCTTCTTCTTGTTTAAAATCGAATTCTCCTTTTGGTGCTAATAATTTGGCAATAATTGGCGAAGTTTCAATGGCCAAAAACAATAGCATAATAAAGAATGACGGTAGCCAAGGTAGTTTATTCAATGCATTGATGCGTGCCATTAATCCGTCAAAACCTTCAATGATGGGTTGTGTCTGCGAAACTTTTTTATCTAAATCGGCTTGTAATTGTCTGCCTGCTTTTTCTTTTTCGGCAATTTTGGCTTCGTTTGTAGTTTTTAAAGTTTCGTATTCTTTAAGAGCTGCATCGTGTTTTTCACGTTTTTCTTTATAAACTGGGCCTTTTCCTAGTTTTTTGGTTCCGGCAGTTCCTTCGGCTTCTGTAATATAAGTTGAATAAAGTGCGTTTACTTCTTTTTCTTTCTTAACAATGTCAGCTTTTAGCGCTGCAATTTCAGCTTTATTTTTATCTAAATCTGTTTTGAAATAAGTTCCGATTTGCTTTTTATTCGCCAATTCCATTTCGTTTTTCTCTTTCAATAAAACGGTATTGATTTCTTTTTCGAAAATTTTAATTTCCAATGGTTTAGAAATTACAATCGCAATAATAATCGCCAAAACAATACGCGGAGTCGCTTGCAGGAATTCATCCATAAAACGATCTCTTTTTTTAATGGTCGAAACGATAAATCGATCTAAATTAAAAATAAGTAAACTCCAGACAAATCCAAAAATTAAAGCGGGATAAATAGAATCGAAAACGGTAAAAAGTGCATAAGCACTGGCTAAAAAAGCCATAACTGCTGTAAAGAAAACAGTGGCGCCAATACCAACATATTTGGTTTGTTCGCCTTCTGAGCAGTCTTTCAAGAGGTCTCGGTCGGCTCCTGAACATAGGATAAAAAATTGTTTTAACATGATTGATGATTTTTGATTAATGATGATACGGCAAATTTAACGCCAAATTTTCAATTACAAATCAAAATATCTTTTTCTTTTTACTTGTGAATCAATTATTTGATAGTAGCAGTGTTATTTAAAGATTAATAAAATTTAGAAAAACCCATTAATCATAACACTATGTTAATTTTTTTTGAAGGCTTTATTAATACTTGGGTTATAGTTTCGCAACCGAAATCAAACTAAACATAAACTAATGAAAAAATTCTATTTATTAACCTTATTCTTTTTATTTGCCTTTACAGGTTTTGCTCAAAAGGCAATTATATCTGGAAAGATATTAGATGCCGATGACAAATTGCCTCTTCCTGGTGCAATGGTTCAAATTGTAGGCGAAAAAAAATATACCGTTTCTGACTACAACGGGCGTTTTGAATTATTAAATATTACGGAAGGAACTTACAAAGTTGAAGTAAAATATATTGGATATACTTCTCTAGTTCAAGAAATAAAAGTGGAGCAAGGAAAAAACAACGTAATTGACTTCGCTCTTAAAGCTTCTGAAAATGAATTGAAAGAAGTTGTTGTTGGAGACATCTTAAAAGGTCAGGCAAAAGCCTTGAACCAGCAAAAAAATAATAAAAATATCGGAAACGTTATTTCATCAGACCAAATGGGACGTTTTCCAGATGCTAACGTTGGAGACGCTTTAAAACGTGTTCCAGGTATCACAATGCAGAATGACCAAGGTGAGGCTCGTAACATCATTATTAGAGGTTTGGCTCCATCTTTAAACTCTGTTACTTTAAATGGAGACAGAATTCCTTCTGCAGAAGGAGATAACAGAAACGTACAAATGGACTTAATTCCGTCTGATATGATTTCTACAATCGAAGTAAACAAAACGCTAACATCTGACATGGATGCAGATGCTATTGGAGGTTCTGTTAACTTGATTACAAGAGCAACTCCAAACGGAGAAAGAATTTCTGCAACATTAGCAGGAGGTTATTTACCTATTCGTGATCACGCTTCTTACACTGCTGGTTTCGTTTATGGTAATCGTTTTATTGACAACAAATTAGGAGTTGTTGTGAGTGGTTCTTATAACAATGTTGATTATGGTTCTGATAACATCGAAAACGAATGGGTAAGAGATGAATTCGGAAATGATTATTTGCAAGCATCTGAAATTAGAAAATATGATGTACAGCGTATCCGTCGTAGCGGTTCTGTTGCTTTAGATTATAAATTCAACGAAAACAATACAATTTTTGCGAATGCTATTTATAACTGGAGAGACGATAGAGAAAACCGTTTCAGAACCACTTATGATGATATTGAAGCAATTTACGATGGCGAAACTATCACTGGTTTTGAAGGTCGTGTAAAACGTCAGTCTAAAGGTGGTGTTGATAACAACAGAAATAAAAACACAAGATTAGAAGACCAAAGAGTTCAAAATTACTCAATTCGTGGAGAGCACTTAATCAATTCTACTTTAGATTTAGATTGGTCTGCTAACTATGCAAAAGCAAGAGAATATCGTCCGCAAGAGCGTTATATCGAATACCGCCAGACTGGATTAGAAATGTTTCAAGATTTATCAGATATTAGATTTCCTCTAATGACAACTGTAGGTGAATCTCTTGACGCATTTGAATTTGACTCTGTTACTGAAAATACAGACGAAACTAGCGAAAGCGAATTTGGTGCAAAAGTAAACATCCGTTTCCCATTTTCTGTTATTGCTGGAGAAAAAGGAAGATTGAGAACTGGTCTTAGGCTTCGTTTGAAAGAAAAAGAAAGAAACAATATGTTCTATTCTTACACTCCAATTAATGACGACATGGAGTTATTATCTCAAGTTCCAACAAGTTATTTTGACGGAAGAGATTTTAATCCAGGAAGTAAATATGTACCAGGAACTTTTGCTTCTGCTGCTTATTTAGGAGGTTTGGATTTAAACAATGCTTCTTTATTCGAAAAAGAAACAGATCCAGCAGAATATTTAGCAGTAAACTACAATGCAAAAGAAAGAATCTCTGCTGCTTATGTAAGATGGGATCAGGATTTTAATGATAAACTTTCTATGGTTTTAGGTTTCCGTGTGGAGAATACACACATTGATTATACAGGAAACCGTGTATTAGACGAAGAAGAATTAGAAAGCAGAATCAACAATACAAACTCTTACACTAATTTATTGCCGAGTATTTCATTACAATACAATGCAACAAAAGATTTAATTTTAAGAGCTGCTGCTACAACAGCTTTGGCAAGACCTAATTATTATGCTTTAGCACCTTATGTAAACAATATTGCTGCAGATAAAGAAATTACAGCTGGAAACCCAGATCTTAAAGCTACGTATTCATACAATTATGATTTCATGGCAGAGAATTATTTCAAATCTGTTGGTTTAATCTCTGGAGGTGTTTTCTATAAAAGGTTAAATGACTTCATTTACAACTACAGCGACAATCAATATACTGATGCAAAATTTGCTGCCGATTTTCCAAATCAAGCAAACCCGATTCCAGCAGGAGAAAACTGGTCTTTCTTACAATCAAGAAATGGAGAAAATGTTGATGTTTACGGATTTGAAGTTGCTTTCCAACGTCAGTTAGATTTCTTGCCAGGTAAATTCTTAAAAGGTTTTGGTATCTATTTGAACTATACCTACACACAATCTGAAGCTAAAGGAATTGCCGATGAAGATGGAAACGAAAGAAATGACATTAGTCTTCCAGGTACAACGCCACACATGTTTAACGGATCTCTTTCTTGGGAAAACAAACGTTTCTCTGCTAGAATCTCTACCAACTTTACATCTGATTACTTAGATGAATTAGGTTCAGAGTCTTATAAAGACAGTTACTATGACAAGCAGTTTTTCTTAGATGCAAATGCTTCTTATAAAATCACGAAACAATTGCGTGTTTTTGCCGAAGCTAATAACTTAACAAATCAGCCGTTACGTTATTACCAAGGAGTTGCTGCTCACACCAAACAAGCAGAATACTACCAAGCTCGTTTTAATCTTGGATTGAAATTAGACTTATAAAATACAAATATTTAAAATTCTTAAATTAGACAGAGTTTAAGGCTCTGTCTAATTGCATTAAAATATTATCAAAATGAAAAATAAATCTATACTGTCATTTTTACTTTTAAGTGTTTTATTTATCGCTTGTAAAAACGATAAACTAGCTCCAGTTCAGCCAAATGCTGTAAAACCGACAGCAGTTACAGAAGCTCTTCCTCACGATACAGACGATCCTTCAATTTGGATAAACCCGACAGATCCTACAAAAAGTATTATTGTTGGAACAGATAAAGACACAGACGGAGGTTTATATGCTTTTGATTTGAATGGAAAAATCCTTAAAAAATCAATTACCTTAAAGCGTCCTAATAATGTGGATATCGCTTACGGATTGATTATTGACGGAAAAAAAGTTGATGTTGCGGTTACAACTGAAAGAGAAGAAAATAAAATCAGAATTTTTAGCCTTCCTGATTTAGAGCCGATCGATAATGGCGGAATTCCAGTTTTTGAAGGAGAAGCACAACGCGACCCAATGGGAATTTCATTGTACACGCGCCCAAGCGATCAGAAGATTTTTGCTATTGTTGGAAGAAAAACAGGACCTTCTGGAAGTTATTTATGGCAGTATGAACTTTCTGGAAACGGAAAATTTGCTGCAGCAAAAGTAGTTCGCAAATTCGGAACTTACAGCGGTAAAAAAGAAATTGAAGCTATTGCTGTTGACAACGAATTAGGATTTGTGTACTATTGCGATGAGCAGGTTGGAATTAGAAAATACAAAGCAGATCCTGCTTTAAACGATAATAAAGAATTGGCTTTCTTCGGTCAAAAAGATTTTAAAGCAGATCATGAAGGAATTGCCATTTACAAAAAAACAGATTCTACAGGATACATTTTAGTATCGAATCAGCAGGCAAATTCTTTTATGGTTTACCCAAGAGAAGGTGCAAACGGAAATCCAAACAATCACCCGCTGTTGGCTGAAGTTCCAACTTCTACAATCGAATGTGATGGTGCCGATGTAACAAGCGTTAACCTTGGCGGGGCATACAAAAACGGACTTTTCGTAGCGATGAGCAACGGTATGACTTTCCACTATTACGCTTGGGATTTAATCCAAAAACGCATAGACGAAGCAAAGAAATAAAGATTCAGTGTTGATTTGAAATTGCAGGTTTTCAGTCCTTTCCTTTAAACTGTGACTGAAAACTGCGTTTCAATGATGTTCATGAAGTTCATGTTCTTCCACAAAGACACACAAAGAAAAAACGCAAAGGTTCGCAAAGTTATATTAAAAAAACTTTGCGAACCTTTTGCATTAGTATTAGCACATCCTAATGTCAGGCTAGGGTGACAGTTAAAGACTGAACACTAAAAATCTGACCACTGACCACTAAAAAAAAAAAGCTGTTCAAAACGAACAGCTTTTTTTATTTGAATCAATAATTCCTTTTATTCTGTAATTGGTGCTCCCGCTAAAATCTCAGCGTTAGCAAACTCTTCAAATTTGGCAAAATTAGCTTTGAATTTTTGTGCCAATTCTAATGCTTTCTTATCGTATAAATCTTTGTCTTCCCAAGTATTTCTAGGATTTAGAATTTCTTCTGGAACATTAGGGCAAGTTTGTGGTTTTGCAATTCCAAATACAGCGTGATTTTCAAACGTTACATTGTCCAATTCTCCTTTAAGAGCAGCAGTAATCATCGCACGAGTATATTTTAGTTTCATACGGCTTCCTGTTCCGTACGCACCGCCAGTCCATCCTGTGTTGATTAACCAAACTTTTACGCCGGCATCTTTCATTTTTTTGCTTAACATTTCAGCATAACGCGTTGGATGCAAAGGCATAAATGGAGCTCCAAAACATGCAGAAAAGTTAGGCTGAGGCTCTGTTACACCTGCTTCTGTACCAGCAACTTTTGCAGTATATCCAGAAATAAAGTGGTAAGCCGCCTGACCTGGAGTTAGTTTTGAAATTGGAGGCAAAATTCCGAAAGAATCTGCCGTTAAGAAAAATATATTTTTAGGATTGTGTCCAACCAAACCTGGCTGTACATTATCAATATGTGTAATTGGGTAACTTACACGAGTATTTTGCGTGATCGAAACATCGTCATAATCTACTTCATTTGTTCCAGCTTTAAAAACCACATTTTCTAAAAGCGCTCCTTTTTTGATAGCTCTAAAAATGTCTGGTTCGTTCTCTTCTGTCAAGTTGATTACTTTTGCGTAGCATCCGCCTTCAAAGTTGAAAACCGTATTTTCGTTTGTCCATCCGTGTTCATCGTCTCCGATTAATTTACGCTCTGGATCTGCAGACAAAGTAGTTTTTCCTGTACCAGATAAACCAAAGAAAATTGCCGTATCTCCTGCTTCACCAACATTGGCGCTACAGTGCATTGGAAGTGTATTTTTGAAAACTGGAAGAATAAAGTTCAAAGCAGAAAAAATTCCTTTTTTCATTTCTCCTGTATAACCCGTTCCACCTATTAAAGCGATTTTTTTTGTAAAATCTAAAATAGCAAAATTAGACTGTCTTGTTCCATCTACAGCAGGATCTGCCATAAAACTTGGAGCACAAACTACGGTCCATTCTGGAGTAAAATTAGCCAATTCTGACTCTTCTGGACGTAAGAACATATTGTAGCAAAACAAATTTGACCAAGCTGTCTCTGTTACAACACGAACATTTAATCTGTAATTTGGATCTGAACACACATAAGAATCACGAACAAAAACTTCTTTGTCTGATAAAAATGCTGTCACCTTATTATAAAGCTTTTCAAAAGCTTGTGGTTCAAACGGAATATTTACATTTCCCCACCAAACTTGATCTTTAGTAATATCATCTTTTACAATAAAACGATCTTGTGGAGAACGACCTGTAAATTCACCTGTATTAATTGCTAAAGCTCCGGTAGAATTCTCAACACCTTGTCCAGACTGCAAAGTAATCGCATGTAATTCATCTGCAGATAGTTGATAACGAACTTTTGCATTTTCAATTCCTAGCTCTTTTAACGAAATCGATTGCGCGAAAACTGTATTAGTGTCCATAAATTTTTAAGTTGTGTGTGATTTTTTGTTTAAAGCAAAATTACAGATTAATTTTTATTCCTTTCAAAATACTTAAATTTCACTTTAATTAATATCAAAAAGGAGAAATTTCACTTTGAAAATCACAAAAAAGAAAAAAATAACCGCTTCTAATTTGTTTATTTACAACCTAATGAGGGACTTTGTTATATTATTTTTGTTTAATGCTAAAAAACATAAAAAAGTCACACAAATAAAGTTATATGTTATTTATGTGACAAAATTAAAGATTAATTCTTAGACAGAATTTTTTTTTCGGTATTTTATGATTTTCTCTTCAAAATTGTAAAGAATAATAGCGCCCAGGCAATAATTAATAGAAAACCACCCACTGGAGTTGCGAATACTATAATTTTAGAATAGAATAAGGTGTAGTCTTTCGTTGCCACCAAATAGATAGAACCGCTAAAAAGAACAACACCTGCAACTACCAAATTGTAGATTGCCTTTAAGGTCTTTTCTGCAATGTCTTTTTGGGTTGATAAGAAAAGAAGAAATAGAGCGTGATACATTTGATATCGAACACCAACTTCAAAAGTATTTAACTGATCGACTGAAAGATATTTTTTTAATAAATGTGCGCCAAAAGCACCCAAAATAATAGCTAACATACCAATAAAAGCTCCCGTTAGAATGATTCTTCTTTTCATAATTTATCTCTTTGAAATTTGAAACAAAAATACTTCAAACGAACCAAAAAACCGCTTTAGTTTCTCGATTATTTAGAACAAAAGCAGGTTATTTTCTATCGAAATTCAAAAAATAAATTCAATTTAATTCATTTTCAATTGTTATATTTATAACATTTAAATATATTTGTGTTAAATATTTGAAACATGAGAAACGTTTTAATAATTGGAGCAGGAAGATCTGCGTCGTCTTTGATTCGATATTTATTGTCGAAGTCTAATGAAGAAAACCTACATATTACTGTAGCTGATCTTTCTTTGCCATTAGCGGAAGCCAAAACTCAAAATCATCCGAATGCAACTCCACTCGCTTTAAATATTTTTGATACCGACGAAAGAAAAACCGCTATTGCGAATGCTTCAATAGTAATCTCCATGCTTCCTGCGCATCTGCATATTGAAATCGCAAAAGATTGTATTGAATTTAAAAAACATCTGGTTACGGCATCTTACATTAGTGATGCCATGCAGAGTTTGGATACAGATGCAAAACAAAACAATCTGATTTTTATGAACGAAATTGGCCTTGATCCCGGAATTGATCATATGAGTGCCATGAAAGTTATTGACGAAATTAGATCTAAAGGCGGTAAAATGCTTTTATTCGAATCTTTTTGCGGCGGACTTGTTGCTCCAGAATCTGATAATAATCTATGGAATTATAAATTTACATGGGCGCCAAGAAATGTAGTGCTGGCAGGACAAGGCGGTGCAGCCAAGTTTATTCAGGAAGGCACTTATAAATACATTCCGTATAGCGCTTTGTTTAGAAGAACTGAATTTCTAGAAGTGGAAGGCTACGGAAAATTTGAGGCTTACTCAAATCGGGATTCTCTTAAATACCGTTCGGTTTATGGTTTAGATGATATTCTAACTTTATATAGAGGCACAATTAGAAGAGTTGGTTTTTCTAGAGCCTGGAATATGTTTGTTCAGCTCGGAATGACTGATGATAGTTATATTTTAGAGGGGTCAGAAAATATGAGTTATCGTCAGTTTATCAACTCTTTTCTTCCTTATCATCCAACGGATTCTGTTGAAATTAAAACCCGTCTGATCTTAAAAATCGATCAAGACGATATTATGTGGGATAAACTTTTGGAATTGGATTTATTTAACCCAAACAAAAAAGTAAATCTCCCAAATGCTACTCCTGCTCAAATTCTAGAAAAAATCTTAAGCGAAAGCTGGACTCTTGAACCAGATGACAAAGATATGATTGTCATGTATCATAAATTTGGTTATGAACTTAATGGAGAAAAGAAACAAATCGATTCTAAAATGGTTTGCATTGGCGACGATCAAACCTATACGGCAATGGCAAAAACAGTCGGACTTCCGGTTGCAATTGCGACATTATTGATTTTAAACGGAAAAATTACAACTCCCGGCGTACAGCTTCCTATTAAAAAAGAAGTTTACGAACCAATTTTAAAAGAGTTAGAAGAATATGGAGTCATTTTTAACGAACAAAATGTGCCTTATTTTGGATATAATCCAGACTTATTTTAGTCAGGATCTGCAGTTTATTTTAGATTTTTTTTAATTAGTTTTTTAATTTTAATCCGCTTCTTCCATCAGGAGCGGATATTTTTTTTCTTTTAAGGGACAAAGGTGCAAAGTAACAAAGTGGCAAAGGTTTTCTACTTTTCGTAAAAAAAACCTCCAGCTAAGGCTGGAGGCTATTGAAAGTCTATGTCACTTTGCAACTTTGTCACTTTGTTACTTTGGCGCAGCCTGAATCGTAATTGGCAAACTATAAAGCACACGAACAGGTTTTCCGTTTTCACTTCCAGGAATCCATTTTGGAGAAAGTTTTAAAACTCGAATTGCTTCTTCTCCTAAACCATATCCAGCATCTTTTACAATTTTGAATTCAGACAGGCTTCCGTCTTTTTCAACCATAAACTGCATCGATATTTTGGTTTCAACATTATTTTTTGATGCTTCTGCTGAAACTTTAAAACGTTGCCCTACAAACTTATAAAACTCTATAATTCCGCCTGGAAATTCGGGCTGTTTAATTTTTAAATCTCCTGATTTATAAACCTTATTAGCAAATGGATCAACTTTTTGAGCTGTCACTTTTGAACTAAAAGTAAACAGAAGTAAACTGCAAACTAGTCCAACAATAAAAACTTTAAAAACTATTTTTAAAGCAGATTCTTTTTTGGTCATCATAAGCAAGCGCTTTTTAGTTATTTGATAATTAATAGTACTTGCTAGCGGAACTGTTTGTCTGTTCGAAGCAAAATCAAGCAGCAGATTCTGGTAATTGCTTATTTCTCCAAACTGTTTATTTACAGCTTCATCAGCTAGAAATTCGTGATTCAGTTTTATAGCTTTTATAAAATAAGAAATGAACGGATTTACCCAAAACACAATTCTCAAAACCTCTGCAAAAAGAATATCCAGCGTATGTTTCTGCTCCAAATGCGCTTTTTCATGCGCGATTAATTCTGACGGAATTTTTCCTGACTCAAAATCGGCTTTATTAACAAAAATCGTATTCCAAAAAGAATGAGGCAAAACAGTTTCTTTCATTAAAACTACTTTTACGCCATTGACCAAGCGGCTTTCTTTTGTTTTTAGTTTTATAAAAAATGAAATCAGGTTTAAAGCCAAACGAAAAGCTAGCACTGTTGAAGCCATAATATATACACCGCTCACAATAACGAACAGGTTTTGCATAATATAATTTTCATCTAAAGAAGTACGATTAGTTTGGATTACTATTTCGTCCAGTTGAATGGTATTTATTCCTGTTTCAAACATCGCCTTCACTGAAAACAATTGGAGCGGAATTACCAAACTGAAAATCAAACTTCCGATAAGATACACACGGTTAAAACGAAACATTTTTTCATTTTCCAACAACAATTTATAAACTGCATAAAAAACTAAAAGCAGTATTGCAGATTTTAAAAGATAGGTTATCATTTTTTCTTTTTTTGAATTTCTGAATCGATTATTTTTTTAAGATCTTCCAATTCTGAAGCCGACAAATTGGTTTCGGTCGTAAAAAACGAAGCAAACTGCGACGCCGAATTATTAAAGAAATTGCTAATCAACCCTTTCACATGTTTCGAGAAATAATCTGTTTTCTTCACCAAAGGATAATATTCTCTCGAATTCCCGAATTCGTTATACGCCACAAATTTCTTGTCGATCATTCTTTTTAATAAAGTCGCGACCGTAGTTGTTGCCGGTCTTGGTTCTGGATAAGCTTCGAGCAAATCTTTCATAAAAGCTTTTTCAAGCTTCCATAAATGCTCCATTAATTGTTCTTCTGCGTTAGATAATTGCATTTTTTTTGAGGTTCTAAGGTTCTGAGATTTTAAGTTCTATCTTAATTCTTAATTCTTAATTCTTAATTCTTAATTCTTAATTCTTAATTCTTAATTCTTAATTCTTAATATCTATTTTTCAAGTTTTTCTGCTTCTGTTTCTGCCAATTCTTTTTTATAGGTTTCCAAATTCCATTCAATATTCAATTTTACTGCATATTCAGCCATAGTGCCAAGTCCGACTTCCGCACGCCTTTTATCTACATTATCTGGATCTATCATTGGAGCTATGCGAATCTTATTCGTCTTTTTATTCATCGAACTCTGACTGCCATAGATTTGTTTTTTCCCTTCTCTTAAAGCAACTCGATCTTCTAAGTAGGCCAAATTTCCTGGATCTGCATTACCAATTTTAGCTGCCTCTCTCATCATCGGCAAATACTTTTGCTGATATTCTAAATCGGCGTGCTGAATAACCAGAAACAAAGTCTTATTTCCCTGTTCGCCAACCACATTTTTCCCTAGCCAGCCCCTTTCATCCAGTATTTTCATCACTTTAATGAGATTAATACTGTCTTTGGTTCCCATAATTTTACCAATGCTATCTATTTTCTTCTTATCAGCATTTGGCTTTCTATAAACATTCATAAATTCTCCACGAATTTCTTGATCTTCAATATAAATTTCTGCGAGTTGTTTTTCTAGCACCTTATCGTAATTGGCTCCAATAATATCCAATTTCTTCTGCAGTTTTTCAATTGTCTTTTTCCATTCTTTTTCTGAATGAAGGCGTTTTAAATCGTTATCAATTCGGATATGTGCCATGTTTTCATACCCTTTATCAATAGACAGATTCAGCCACTTAAAAGCTTTTTTATTTTCTTCTGCCATAGACGCAGAACAGGCTGCATTGTAGAAATCTTTATACGATTTCTGCTCCAGTTTAAAAGCTTTATTATAATAATCAACAGACAACTTATAAATTTCTGCCTCATAACAAGAATCGGCTTTGCGAACCCAATCTTTATAAGTCTGAGCTTTTAAGAAACTGCTGCTCAGTATCAGCAAAACAAAAACAATCGATTTTTTCATAGGTTTTATAGTTAGTTGTTTAATGTATTTTGTTCTGAGATTAATTCTCCTTTTTCGTAATATTTAATGTTTTTCAATTTCCCTTTATCCGAATAAAACTTCCATTCTCCAAAATAAAACCAGTGCGACTCAACTGAATTAGTTTCGAATTTCGTTTTCCCTTTCGATTCTAATTTTCCGTTTTCGTAATAACTTTTTACAACACAAATTCCGTTTTTGTATTTCTCTACCTTGTAGATTTTTCCGCCAATATAAGTTTTCCATTTTTTGACAGGCTGATCGTTTTTATAATGCTCTATAGATTTATATTGAATATTATCCTGAATATAAACATCAACCCATTTGCCTTCTTTTTTCTTGTCTATTTTTTGATTGACAACAGAAGTTTTACAACTTAGAAAGCTAAACAGCATCAAAATAAAAGTCATTTTTTTAACCATTGTCTCTACAATTATAGATTCTATTCTACAAATGTAGAATTAAATTTCAAGCGGACAAGTTTTTTCTTATGTTTTTATCTCTTAGATTATTTTTTTAACCGCAAAGAATGCAAGGATTTTTATTAACCGTTACGTTTATAAACGCAAAGTTCGCAAAGCTTTGTACATAAAGCTTTGCGAACTTTTTAAAATCTTACTTAAAAAATCTCAGCGAACTTTGCGTAAATTCTTCGCGTCCTTGTGGTAAAAAAATCCGCTCATTTCTGAACGGATTTGTATCTAAATCAAGTTTTAAACTTTGACAAAGTGAAAAACTTAAAAAACTTTGCGTCTTTGCGACTTTGCGAGCAAAAAAAAAAGCGCACTTTGTGTAAAAAATTTAACCGCAATCCCGATAGATATCGGGAGCAAGGATTTTTACCATAGGTTACGCACATAAACGCAAAGTTCGCAAAGCTATACGTACATAGCTTTGCGAACTTTTATAAATCTTGCTCAAAAAAATTTTAGCGAACTTTGCGTAAATTCTCCGCGTCCTTGCGGTAAAAAATCTTAGCGTCTTTGCGACTTTGCGAGCAAAAAAAAACGCGCTTAAAAAAAACTTAGTGTCTTAGTGCCTTCGTAGCAAAACCTTATTTACTCAATTCCACAAAATATTTGTAAAACAACGGAATCGTCTCAATACCTTTCAAGTAATTAAAGATTCCGAAATGCTCGTTTGGCGAGTGAATCGCATCACTATCCAAACCGAATCCCATTAAGATCGTTTTGCTTTTTAATTCTTTCTCAAACAAAGCCACAATCGGAATACTTCCGCCAGAACGAACCGGAATTGCTGGAACTCCAAACGTTTCTGTATACGCTTTGTTTGCCGCCTGATAACCGATGCTGTCAATTGGCGTTACATATCCTTGTCCGCCGTGGTGAGGCGTTACTTTTACCGTAACTCCAGCTGGAGCTATACTTGTAAAATGTTTGGTAAACAATTCTGTAATCTCTTCCCAATCCTGATTTGGAACCAAACGCATTGAGATTTTAGCGAAAGCTTTGCTCGCAATAACCGTTTTAGCACCTTCTCCGGTGTAACCTCCCCAGATTCCGTTTACGTCTAATGTCGGACGAATTGAGTTTCTTTCGTTGGTTACATACCCTTTTTCGCCATAAACATCTTCGATATTTAAAGCGTTTTTATATTTTTCAAGACTAAAAGGCGCTTTTGCCATTTCCGCTCTTTCTTCTGCAGATAATTCCTGAACTTTATCGTAAAATCCTGGAATCGTAATATGATTGTTTTCGTCGTGAAGCGAAGCAATCATTTTTGCCAGAATATTAATCGGATTCGCTACTGCCCCACCGTATAAACCTGAATGTAAATCGCGGTTTGGACCTGTAACTTCTACCTCAACATAACTCAAACCTCTTAAACCTGTCGTGATAGACGGCTGTTGGTTGGAGATCATTCCTGTATCTGAAATCAGGATGACGTCGTTTTTCAGTTTTTCCTGATTGCGCTCTACGAACCAAGCCAGACTTGCAGAACCTACTTCTTCTTCTCCTTCGATCATAAATTTTACGTTGCACGGAAGCTCGTTGTTCTGAACCATATATTCCAATGCTTTTACGTGCATGTACATCTGACCTTTGTCGTCACAAGCTCCACGCGCGAAAATGGCGCCTTCTGGGTGAATATCTGTAGTTTTAATAACCGGTTCAAATGGTGGTGAAGTCCATAATTCTAAAGGATCTGGCGGTTGTACGTCGTAGTGACCGTAAACTAAAACCGTTGGAAGATTTGGATCTATTATTTTTTCGCCGTAGATAATTGGGTAACCTGGAGTGTCGCAAGTTTCGACATAATCGCAGCCTGCTTTTGTTAAACTTTCCTTAACAGCTTCTGCTGTGTCAATAACATCTTGAGAGTATGCAGTGTCGGCACTTACCGACGGAATTTTTAATAATTCGATCAACTCATTGATAAAGCGATCTTTATGTTGTTGAACGTAGGACTTAATATTTTCCATTTAAATAATTTTTATAGAAAACCAAAAGTACGAGAAAAAGAATTAAAAAAAATTTTCAAAAAACGCTTTGATAATTCAAAAGTATGCCTATCTTTGCACCCACAATTCCGCGGATATGGTGAAATTGGTAGACATGCCAGACTTAGGATCTGGTGCCGCAAGGCGTGTAGGTTCGAGTCCTATTATCCGCACAAAAAAAGCTTCTGAAAATTTTTCAGAAGCTTTTTTGTTTTACATATATTTGATTCATATATCCTAATCACATAATCACAATGAAAATCAAAGACTTAAAATTAGATTATTATTCAGATTTTTTAGGTGAACCTGAGATCAGATTTTATACCAATCCCAAAAACATTCCTTTTCGAAGAAACAATCAAAAAAAACCAAATGGAATTTCAAGTGAAATTGCACTAACACAAGGCGAAAATGGAATTTACTTTTTCAGCATGTGGGATGGCTTCTTTTTTTTCTTAAGATGTGAACTAACAAAATATTTAAACTCTACATACTTGCCAAAATTCATCAAAGATTATGACGAATGCGAAGGCTGGCGCTGGGATGAAATTGATCTTTTAATCAATGAAAATGATTTAGATTGGTCGATTGATAATTTTTCAATGACTCTTCAAAAAATGAATGAGAAGCAAAAAACCGATTGGAACACTAATAGCATTGTCGATTTAATAATCTTCTTAAAATTCGTAAAAGAAAATGAAATGGAACTAAGAATTTCCTATGAATAAAATATTATTATCCGCACCAAAAAAAGCATCTGAATATTTTTCAGATGCTTTTTTGTTTTTACTACTTCCCTCTTTTGTTATTAAAATTGTTGATAAGCAATTTACTACGATTCTAAATATTTGTCTTTCTATGTTATTTTTGAGAGATAACATTTTAAATCATTTAAAATACAACTTTTTCAGATGAGAACCTTTTTTAAATACTCAAATATTTTAGCTCTTTTAGGAATTATAGCAGGATTTATAATTTATTTTTTAGCTGAAAAAAAGAAAGAATTGACACTTTATACAAATTCGTTTATCTCTTTAGTTGACAAAAACTCGCTTTCTGGATCAGGAATTAAAGTCTCTTTTGACAGTGTTCCTGTTACAAATCTTTATAAAGTAAATTTTAGTTTAATTAATACCGGCGATGTTGCAGTAACAAAATCTGACCTTATTGATAAAATAAAAATTAAATTTGATCCAAAAGCGACACTTCTTAAATATGAAATAAAAAGTTACCCTATTACAATTAAGATTGAAGATGAGAATTCAAAAAACGAAATTGAAATAAATCCAGACCTTTTAAACCCAAGTGATCGAATTGATTTTATAACTTATTACACATTAAATAAAGAAGGTTGCCTACCCCAAACAGATTCTAGAATAATAGATGGGAAAATCATCATCAAAAATTTAGTAAACGAAATCGAAACAGATCGTAAATTTAAAATTATAAATACACCAGTAGGCGAAACTCTGTTTTGGTATATGGTAATTTGGAATATTGCAATTTTTATCATGATAACATGGGCAATATTCCGAGATAAAGAAAATCCTAAATGGGCAAAAATTACTGGCTATATTATTTTTGGCGGAGGAAATGTTTTAACAATGATATATATTTATGGTAAAGAGTTTTTATAACCAAATAATTTTATCATTTCGAAACATATAATAATCCACCTTGACGAAAGAAGCTCCCCAACATCACCAACAAGTTTGTACACTATGAAAAAAATTGCGGAAATCACTCTGAAATTTTTGTAGGTTTTGTTGTTTTGACTTCTCCTTTCGTCGAGATGAACTATTTATCAAAATTGGAATTTGGAATTTCAAAAATTGGAATTTCTTGCATTTATTCAACATCCAAATAAGGATCGAGAACTTCTGCCAATCTATTGAGCCAATAAAAATTATCGTCTAGATTCTTTATTTCAGATTCTAATGTTTCGCATCCACGCATAGAACATAACGAAAGCGCATAATTTACTTGTCGTATCATTTTTGCGATATCTTTTGGATCGATAACATTATTAAAAAAATCTTTTAATCTGGTTTCAACTTCATTTGAAAAGTTTTCTGTAATCATTATCTTATTTTTTATTTGGGTCAAATATAATAATTTATAGGCGAATTAGCCTACATGAACAAAATAAATCTTTTACACTTTTGAAATATGAATATTTCAGAAGAAACTTTTCTTGTAAATCTTGGTATTCACGTTAGACAATTACGTGAAAAGAGAGGCTTATCCCAACAAGGTTTAGCTGACGAATGCAATATTGACAAATCTCAAATAGCAAGATTAGAAGTTGCGAAAGTAAATACTGGAATAAAAACCCTTTTTAAAATTGCCAATGCTTTAGGTGTTGAGCCAAAAGAATTGTTAGATTTTCCTTTGAAGTAATACTATTCTCCATGATCAAAACCAAAAAATTCCAGCTTACTAAAAAAGAATACTTCTCTTTTATTATTAGAATTTTATTAAAAAAAATCGGTTGGCTATTCGCTTTAATGATTTTAATTTCTATCTCACTTATTTTCAAGGACAATAAAAATTACACCGAAAATTCCATTATGGTCTTTGGCTTTTTCTTTCCAATTGTATTGTTATTTCAATATTGGAGATTTGCAAATTCAAAAGAAAATGCAATTATCTTAAAGGAAAGACAATTTGAAATTTTTCCAGATAAGATTTTATACCAAATGGGAGAAGTTTCTGAAGGCACAATTGATGTTGAAAATTTTATAAAAACATTTGAATTAAAAGATCTGTACCTTATATACATCTCAAAAGGTCAATGTTTTTATTTTCCTAAAAGAATTTTCGAATCTAAACAAGATGAAAACTGGTTTAGAAATGAAGTGTTTTTAAAAATTAAGAATAAATAACTCAGCTAAAGCCATTTCTTTCAAAACCATAAAAACCTCCAGCTAAAGCAGTAGACAATTCGTCTAATTTTGTCATTCTGAGGAACGAAGAATCGCACTCGAAATTCCGTAAAGTGAATTTTCAATCTGTGTCGAATCCCGCTTGTGATTCTTCGTTCCTCAGAATGACAAACTTTGTGGTTACTTTACTTAATTACTTTGCGTAAAAAAACCTTTGTCAAAGTTTAAAACTTTGACAAAGGCTTCTCGTATAATTTGGAATTTGGGATTTTAAGATTTGGAATTTAATATTTCAATAATCTTTTCCACATTCACTTCACTATAATCATTAATATAAAAATCACACGGCGGAAGTTCTTCTTTAGTATGCGTACTCAAAACGCCAACGACTTTCATTCCTGCATTTAATCCTGCTGTAACACCCGAAAAAGAATCTTCAAAAACCACACAATCAGACGGTGAAACGCCAACGCGTTCTGCCGATTTTAAATACACTTCTGGATTTGGTTTATGAAAAGTAACGTCTTCGCTAGACATCATCGAATCCATTTTTTGGTCGAGTTTCAAGAAATTAGCAATCAAATCGAGATTGGCACGTGGCGCCGATGTAGCAACCGCCGTTTTGAATCCGCGGGATTTTAATTCTTCCAGAAACGTCATGTAATGCGGAATCGTTTCGACTTTGTCTTTATAAATCTCACGGAACATTCCTTCTTTTTCGTCTTCGAGTTTTAGAAGTTCTTCTCCTTCAATTGGACGTTTGAAGAAATGTGTCATGATATAACTATTGTGTTTTCCGTACATATGCTCCTCAAATTCTTCATTGGTGTACGGAATTTTATATTTATTGAAAAACTCTTCGAAAGCTACGACATGATGCGGATTGGTGTGGCAGATTACGCCGTCCATATCAAATATTACACATTTTTGGCTCATAATTTTATTCTGTTTTTAAACGGGTGCAAGATAAGGCAATAAAGCGTTTATTACGCAGAGATTCACAAAGGTTTTTCGCAGAGATACGCAGATAGTTTTTTTAATCTCGCAAAGGCGCAGAGGCGCAAAGTTTTGTTCTAATTTTTTGTCATCCTGAGCGAAGTCGAAGGACGTAAAGTTTTTTTATTTCACGCAGATTTAAAAAAGGATTTAAGCAGATCGGGCAGATTATTTTATAAAAAATCCAAATTAAATCTGCTCTAATCTGCTTAAATCTGCGTGAAAAAAATCCTTTTAATCTTAATAATCTGTGGCAAAAAAAACTTTGCGATACTAACTCCATCCCTGCTTTGGAATTTGGAATTTTAGAAAATTGGAATTTACCTTTTAGCCTATCCAAATTTTGCTTTTCACCAAAGTAATCGTCTGCCTCAAATGCTGATTCAAAGCAATTAGAATAATCAAAACCACCAAACCATAACCTACAATAGTATAAATCTCCATATCGGCCAATAAAGTCGATTGTTTGCTCATGGTTCCGAAGATCTTTTTCATCGCTAGAACATTGGCATTGTCTGCGGAATATCCTTTAGCGATAAAACTCTGCGTTGTAGCAGCGATATTTTGCTGTGCTTCGGGATTTTCTCCTGTTACGAATTGGCTTAGTTTTAGAAAATGTTTTTTATTGAGAAAAACTACTGCGTTCTGCATCACACAAAAACCAATTGTGCTTCCCCAAAAACGTCCAGAAACCCCGACAATTCCAGCAGAAACCGCCATATTTGCCGGAACCGATGATGTGGTAAATAAGATGAGCGGAACAAATAAAAACCCAACACCGATTCCTTGCAAAATATAGGGAACAATAATATCGCTCAATGCCACATCGGGCACAAAAAGAAACGTAAACCAAAAATGAAATATCGCAATAAGCGTAAAACCAATCAGAAAAATAATTTTGGTCGAAACAGATTTCATCAGGAAAAAAGCAGCCAGAATCAATCCGATTACGTTTCCTAATCCGTTAATGTATTGCACGCCCGCGACACGCGACGGATCCCAATTCCAAATTGAATACATCGCTCCGTGACACAAACTCAATGTGGCACGGCTGATGTAGAAAAGGAAAAACAATAGAAATCCGATTCGAAGATTGGCATATTTTATCACTTCAAAATCGAAACTTGGTCGTTTTACCAAACGTTCTTTAAAAATGAATAATCCGCCTGTAATGAGCGAAAACATCAGCATTAAAACCATTTCTGAAGATTGAAGCCAGTATTTTTTTTCGGCATAAACAAAAAAGTAGGCACCGCAAAGAATCGAAATTAAAACCAAAAAATAACTCATCCAATCGATTTGATACAAAGGGATTTTCTTTGTAATTCGGTGCCCTCTAAAAGTAACTAAGATTAAAAAGACGTTTAAAACCTGAAGTCCACCCGAAACATACAACATGTATTTCCAGTCGTAATGATCGAGGAACCAAACAGCGATATTCATAATAAACGGCGTTGATAAGAGCAATGCGCCATAATAAAATGTAAAACCAATGATAATCGCATTTTTAGTATTGAACTGTTCAATAAGCAATTGTCTAATGGTGATTACAGGAAGCGCCATCAGAATTCCTTCGGCAACTCTCATCAATAAAAAAACCGAAAAATTGGTAATATACGCCGAGGAAACAATCGTAATTCCGATAAGGGAATACACGGCCATCAGGTAATTTTTGGCAGGAAAAAAACTCGAAAATCGGCCTTCTATTAAAATTGTAGCGAGTAAAGTTCCGTAGGTAACGCACATCGCGAATTGCAAATCTTCTGGCTCAATATCCAGAAAACTCGCCGCGTACGTTACATTTGAACTGTAAACTCCCAACAAAATCATAGAATGCAGCAGACAGACGAACAATATAATTATGATCGCCCATCTCGGAACCCACGATTTAAATATACTTTTATCTTCCATTTTATTTGTGTGCAGCAACAACTGTAATGTTCATTCCTGCTCTTAAAAAATCGGTTTGTTTGTCGTTGTCTTTTAACTGAATTCGAACCGGAATTCGCTGTTCAATTTTCACGAAATTTCCTGTCGCATTATCTGGCGGAAGCAAAGAAAATCTCGCACCACTTGCAGGCGACAACGAAGCAATTGTTCCGATAAATGTTTTATCATTTACAGCATCAGCTTTAATTTCAACTTCCTGACCAACGGTTAAATATTGCAATTGCGTTTCTTTAAAATTGGCGGTAATCCATTTTTCTTTACTCACAATAGAAAGTAAAGACTGTCCTTCTTTTACCATTTGTCCTGGTTGTAAAGTTCGTTTTCCAACCCAGCCGTCATAAGGCGCCGTGATAATCGTGTACGAAAGAAATAATGACGCATTATCAACAACAGCTTGTTTTGAAGCGATATTCGTCTGCGTTGTTGGAACATTCGCTTCGGCAACAGAAGTGCTTAAAGCAGAAGAATGAATTCTGTTTTTCATTTCCCGAAAATGTGCCTGAGCCGTTTCATAATCAGCTTTTACTTTTTCTAATTGTTGCGAAGTCGCCGCTTCTTCTTTTACCAAAGCCTGATATCTTTCGTATTCTAATTTGGTTTTCCAAAGATTCGATTTTGCCGCTTCTAACTGCGATTCGTTTATCGCCGTTGCACTCGCCGTATTAATGGCATTTTTCTGAGCTACAACGCTATATTGTTTCGCGTTTTGAACATCAGCCAAAGCCACATTTAATTTCGATTGATATTCCCTGTTATCAATCACCACCAAAGTATCACCTTTATGCACAAACTGATTTTCGTTAAAACGAACTTCCTGTACATAACCCGTAATTCTCGACATAATCGGCGTAACGTATTGCTCCACCTGAGCGTCATTGGTTTCTTCATGATTTCGGTTAAAAACATAAAACCAAATCCCTAAAATAACCCCGCTTATAACCAGCGTACACGCAATAATTGTTATTATGATATGAAACGTTCTATTTCTTCTAGTTTCATTTTTTATCTTAACCATAAACTTTATATCTTTTAATTTCCACCCCAGAATCTGGCGCTACAATATGAATCGTTCCTCCAGAACTGAAAAATCTATATTCTTTTCTACACCGGATTAATCCCGAAGCCTCGGGACGGCGCTACAATACGGATCGTTCCTCTGGAACTAAAAATCTATATTCTTTATTCTATTTTCTATTTTCTATTTTCTTCTAACTTTTCGCATCTAACATCTAACCCAGAACCTAACTCTGCGAAAGCATTCCCGCCGTATGCAGCAGTTCGTAATGTTTTAAAACTGCATCCAATCGGGTTGAGATTTTGTTGTATTTCGCTTGAAGTAAAGCATTATCAGCATCTACCATTTCGGTTATTAAAACCAATTGGTTTAAGTATTTCAGCTTTACAATTCTGTAATTTTCTTCTGCTAAGTCCAACGCTTTGTCAACCACCACAAACTTTTCGAGGATTTCCTGATATTGTGTATGATCTTTAAAAAGCTGATCCTGAATTTCGTCTTTTACAATTTCGGTCTGCATTTTCTGCCATTCGATTTTGGTATTCGCCTGTGCTACTTTCGTTCTGTTTTTATACAAAGCCGAAAGATCAAAACGTGCCTCGATTCCTACTTGACCTAAAGTGTACAAATACGGATTTGGCGGAAAGAATTTGTAGTTTGGATAATAAAATCCGTAATTACCAAAGAAGTTTACGCTTGGCAGATAATTTCCTTTTACCAATTCCAATTCGGTTTTACTGATTTTCAATTCCTGGCTTGAAATGCGCATTTCTTCGTTCTGCATGGCTTTATTCAGATAAAAATCATACGGAACTAAACCGTTCATTTCATCCAAACCAGAAGTCGTATCTATTGCGATTTCTTCGTTTTCCGGAAGCTGAATCAACGTCTTCAGATCGTGAAGTGCGATTTTAATGTTTTTGGAGTTTGTCAACGCATTCAATTCACGATCTGAGAGTTGCAATTCGGCACGAATGACTTCATTTTTGGTCACTGTACCATGTTTCTGCATCGATTGTACTTCTTTCAATCGGCTTTTTTCTTCTTTGATGTTTTCTTCAAAAATCTTCTGAAGTTCCATCATTTTATAAATCGCGAGATAGTTGGCTACAACCTGAAGTTCGATATCATTCTCTGTTTTTTCCGATTTTATTTTGGCAATTTCGTTTTCATCATTCGCAATTTTAATCGCGTTGTTGATTTTATTTCCAACATAAATTGGCATTTTAAAAGTCGAATTTACCTCGTAGATTTCAGGAATAGCTTTGGTCACTGTTTTTCCGTTAAGGAAACCATTTCCTTTAAATTCGGTAATGTTGGTAATTCTGGAATATTCTCCGTTTAGTTCGACATCTGGAAGTCGGAGTTCTTTTCTTTCTTTGATGTTTTGCTCTGAGAGCGTAATGTCCAATTGAGATCTTAGGACTTTTTTGTTGTTTTCTTTAGCCAGTTTCATCGCTTCTTGTAAAGAAACCGAATGAACCTCCTGAGCTTGTAAACTATTGAATGCGAATGCAATTAAAAATATCAATAAGCTTTTGAGAAAACAATCTTCTTTAGAATTTGTTGTTTTAAGGAACATGAATATTTAACTATTTGATGCTGCAAAGTTCCTTCATTTTTTCGTTGACTGATAATTATTAAAAGCCAAGAACATATTCATTTCGGCCAAACGTTAAAATTTCTTTTTCCGAAAACGTTATATTAAAATATTGAGGTACAAAAAATTAGAATCATTTTGTTTCAAACAGATTTTCAATGGTTTAGCTAAAAAAGGTTTCACGCAGATTTAAATGGATTTAAGCAGATCTGGCAGATTTTTTATAATATTTATCTGCTCAATCTCCAAAATCTGCGGGAGAAAAATTATACATTCCAACACAGAAAAATCAAAATTAAATCTGCTTTAATCTTTTTAAATCTGCGTGAAACCAAAAATTCTGCGTGAGATAACTATTTAGTTTGCTCCAAAATTTCCTCCCCATTTAAGTAATCAGAAGGTCTTTGGCCGAGAATTTTAAAAAAGGTATTACTGAATGTAGGAACACTGTTGTAACCAACTTCTTCGGCTACTTCTTTTACCGAAAGTTTTCTTTCTAACAGCAATTCGATCGCTCTTAAAATTCTTCTAATGGTATAATATTGAATAAAAGACATCCCGAGATCTTTCTGGAATAATCTTGACAACGACCTTTCACTATAGCCAAACTCATGCGCGACATTCGAAAAGAGAATAGTTTCTCCCAAATTATTCTCCACATAACGCAGAATTTTACCTAAACGCTTGTCTTTTGGCTGTGGCAATTCTAACGGAAGATTCGTTGGACAGATTTGCGGCAAAATCGCTTTTATGGCTTTTGCGATGCTAAAATTGGGAGTTCCTTCTTCGAGATCGCCATTCCAACGATTGGTAAAAAGCATCATTTGAAGCAAAAGATTATTTACGGGATAAATGCCTTCATTTTTATAAAATTCATCTTCATTTTCTTCAACCGGAAAATAAAGATTCCGCATCATCACATGTTCTGACTTTGGTTCAATGCTGTGTTCTAATCCAGCGGGAATCCATATAAAATGTCTTGCAGGTAAAAAATAAGATTTTGATTCGGTTGTCACAAAAACTACGTCGCCTTCGGCATAAAGCATTTGTGCTTTTTCGTGTTTATGAGTTGGAACTAACAATTCACCCATTATATCATGATGACAATAAATGCTTTTTGGGTCAGCATCTACTCTCTTGATGTAATATTTGTCTACTTTAAAGGGTGATTGTTCCATAGTTTTTAACCGCTAAGGTTTACGCAAAGTTCGCTAAAATTCTTTATTAGGCGTTGAAATATGCTCGCAAAGTCGCTAAGACGCAAAGTTTTTTTAGCCACAGATTATATGGATTAAAAAGGTTTTTTTGTTTCACGCAGATTTAAAAAGATTTTAGCAGATAACGCAGAGGATTTTTGACATTTCGAACGGAGATTCTCCGAATCCTTTTAGAGAAAAACCATAGCCCAAGGTTTTAACCTTGGGAAACGTATTGTGATTCCGTAATGTGATATTGATTGCGTACCCAAGGTTGAAACCTTGGGCTATGTTCTGAAATTCTATGTGAAATTTTTCATTGCGGTTAAATCCAAAAAGAAAGGATTTTGTTTGTCTCACAGATTTGGCCAATTAAGCTGATTTAATTTTTAATAGGAAAGAAATAATCTAAAGATCTGCAAAATCTGCGAGAGTAAAAAACTTTGTATCTAGCAACTTTACGAGATTAAAAAAACTTTTACGAAAAAACCATAGCCAAAGGTCTCAACCTTGGGAAACGTATTGTGATTCCGTAATGTGATATTGATTGCGTACCCAAGGTTGAAACCTTGGGCTATGTTCTGAAATTCTATGTGAAATTTTTCATTGCGGTTAAATCCAAAAAAAAAAGTCTCTCCCTTTAAGGAAAGACTTTCTAAATTTAAGCGGTCTGGACGGGACTCGAACCCGTCTCGTCACTAGACGAGATGACAGGGATGTATTCTAACCAACTTATTTTCTGTCTTGAATCAGAGCTTCAATTGATTTACGATTCAATTTTTTCAACCGTAATTCTTCAATTAAAGCTTCTCTTTTAGTTTCAAAACCTTTTAAATAAACTAATTCCCAAGGTCCTTTATTAGCCGTATATTTACTTCTATTTTCATTATGATATATCAATCTTTGATCTACATTTTCACTAAAGCCTTTATAGTAGACATCAAAAGTTTTTGAATAAATAATATAAACGTAAAACATAATAGTAAGCTTTAAGTATAAACAAAAAAAAATGCCTTTCTTTCGAAAGGCATTTTTAAAAAACTAAGCGGTCTGGACGGGACTCGAACCCGCGACCCCATGCGTGACAGGCATGTATTCTAACCAACTGAACTACCAAACCCTGCTTGTATTGTGGGTGCAAAAATACAACAGAATTTCATTTCTGCAAGCGTTTTTACGAATAAAAATGAAGAAATTTTTAATTGGTTAAATTCCAATATTTTAAAAATTGAAGTTTTTATCAAAAAAGAAGAATTCCCTTTCTTTTCAAAATTATTTAAACGCAAAGTTAAAAACACAAAGGTTCGCAAAGCCATATAAAACTTTCCGAACTTTGACGTAAATCTTATTTCTCTTTGCGGTAAATCTAATTGAGTTTAAAATGGAATTTATTTTTTGTTTAATAACATATATGATTTAAACAAAAAAACCTCTTCGGTTAAGAAGAGGTTTTGTACCCGGAGCCGGAGTCGAACCGGCACGGTTTCCCACAGGTGTTTGAGACCAGCGCGTCTACCAATTCCGCCATCCGGGCTTAGCAGACGAAAAAACAATCAAAGTGATTATTTTAACGCAATAGAATGAGTTCATTTCTGTGCCCATTCCTTTAACACGGTGCAAATGTAAAAAATAAAATTAAAAATTCTAATAAAAAATCTCAAAATTTTACTTTCAGTGTTCGATTAATTTTATAAATTTGCAGCTCGTTAAAACGAAGCACACACAACTAACTACATCCGAGACATTTAAGCGTATCGAGCTTTGCAGAAATGATAGAGTAAAATTCTATTAAATGTAGCGGAATAAAACAACACATATAATGTCGCACCTAGAACCAGAAGCTAAAATTTTTGCTTGTTCACAAAGTGTTTATCTTGCAGAAAAAATTGCAAAAGACTACGGGATTCCGTTAGGAAAAGTAACGATGTCAACGTATAGTGATGGAGAATTTCAGCCATCTTACGAAGAATCAATTAGAGGATTACGAGTTTTTATCGTATGCTCAACTTTTCCAAGTGCAGATAATCTGATGGAATTGTTGTTAATGATTGATGCAGCAAAACGTGCATCGGCAAGACATATTACAGCTGTTATGCCTTATTTTGGTTGGGCAAGACAAGATAGAAAAGACAAACCAAGAGTTCCGATTGGAGCAAAGTTAGTAGCAAACCTATTAACAGCTGCAGGAGCAACAAGAATCATGACAATGGATCTGCATGCAGACCAAATTCAAGGATTCTTTGAAAAACCAGTAGATCATTTATTTGCATCTACAATCTTTTTACCATACGTAGAAAGTTTAAATTTAGAAAATCTGACAATTGCATCTCCAGATATGGGAGGTTCAAAAAGAGCATATGCTTACTCTAAGTTTTTAGAATCAGATGTAGTAATCTGTTACAAACAAAGAAAAGCAGCCAACGTTATCGACACTATGGAACTTATTGGTGAAGTAAAAGGACGCAACGTGATCTTAGTAGACGACATGATCGATACAGGTGGAACTTTAGCGAAAGCTGCAGACCTAATGATCGAAAAAGGAGCACTAAGCGTTAGAGCAATTTGTACACACGCTATTTTATCTGGCGGTGCTTACGAAAAAATCGAAAATTCTAAATTAACAGAATTAATCGTAACAGATTCGATTCCGTTAAAGAAGGAATCTAAGAAAATAAAAGTGGTAAGCTGTGCACCTTTATTTGCTGAGGTAATGCAAATGGTTCACCACAACAATTCCATCAGTGGAAAATTTATAATGTAGTCGTTGCGAGGAACGAAGCAATCTCACTACAAACAGAATTAGAATATTTATTTAATAACTATATTTTTTTACAATGAAATCGATTACAATTAAAGGATCAGAAAGAGAAAGCGTGGGTAAAGTGTCAACTAAAGCCTTACGTAATGCTGGACAGGTACCTTGCGTTTTATACGGAGGAAACCAAGCAGTACATTTCTCAGCAGACGTTACTGCATTCAAAAACTTGGTTTACACTCCAAACGCTCACACAGTTGTGATCGAACTTGGAAAAGGAAAATCATTCAACGCAATTTTGCAAGATATCCAAGTTCACCCAGTATCTGACAAAATTTTACACATTGACTTCTTCCAATTATTTGATGATAAAGAAATCACTATGGAAGTTCCTGTAAAAATCGTTGGTACATCTAAAGGTGTTCTTGCGGGAGGTGTTTTACGTTTAAACCAACGTAAATTAAAAGTTAAAGCTTTACCAGCAAATCTTCCTGACTTTGTTGAGGCTGACATTACTCCACTTGAAATGGGTAACAAATTATATGTTACTAAAGTTGGAAAACCAGAGTACAAAATTATGCACCCAGACAACACAGTTGTTGCTCAAGTAAGAATCTCTCGTGCTGCTATGAAAGCTGCTCAAGAAGCTGCAAAAGCTGCAAAAGCTCCTGCAAAAGGAAAGAAAAAATAATTTTTTCAAACTATACAAAAAGCCTCAATCTTACGATTGGGGCTTTTTTTTTGAGGCACAAAGAGACAAAGGTTTTGAGGAGCTAAGATTTAAAAGTCTTGTGTCAAATTCTTGTCAGGCTGAGCGAAGTCGAAGCTCGTGCAAAGTAAAATCATTAGATTATGCAGCTACTTGTGTGGGCTTAGACTTTGCTCAGCCTGACAAAATGTAGGCAAAAACGAGAATAAATATCTTGAAAACTTTGCGTACTTTACATAAACCCTAGCTCCCGATAGCTATCGGGATTACGGTCAAAAACAAATTATCTAATTAACACATTTCCTAATTCCCTAATTAACCTTATTTTTGACAAATGATAAAATGGATAACAAAACTGTTTTCATCAACACCAAAAGAAGAGAACATAGAAGATAATATGAAAAAATATTTAATTGTAGGATTAGGAAACATTGGAGCCGAATACGTAAACACCAGACATAACATCGGATTTAAAATACTTGATTTTTTAGCCAAAAAAGAAAGTCTATCTTTTGAAACTGTGAAATTAGGTTCGTTGGCTGAATATAAATTTAAAGGAAGAACTTTTTTTCTTTTAAAACCAAATACGTACATGAATTTAAGCGGAAAAGCCGTAAAGTACTGGATGGACAAAGAAAATATTCCGCTAGAAAATATATTAGTGATTACAGACGATTTGAATCTTTCTTTTGGAACCATCAGAATCAAACCAAAAGGGAGCGACGGCGGTCATAACGGCTTAAAAAACATTAATCTTGTTTTAAACACACAAAATTATACCCGTTATAGATTTGGCATTAGCGACCAATTTAAAAAAGGTCAGCAGGTAGATTATGTTTTAGGAGAATGGACTGCTGAAGAAGAAGCTCAACTGCCAGAGCGCTATGAAATTTCTGCAGAAATAATTAGAACTTTTGGAACAGCAGGTTTAGAAAATACAATGACCACTTTTAATGGAAAATAAAGATTTTCAGCTATTTATGTGATAAAAATGTAAATTATCAGTTAATTAAATTCAATTATAACGAAATAGTATTTTCAATTCCAAAGTTAAATGTTTAAATTTGGAATAAATTATTATAAACCATAAAAATCATTTTACCATGGCTTTTGAATTACCACAATTACCTTATGCATACGATGCATTAGAACCACATATTGATGCGCGTACAATGGAAATCCATCATACAAAGCACCACAATGCATACACTACAAATCTTAATGCAGCGATCGCTGGAACAGATTTAGAAGGAAAAACAATCGAAAATATCTTAATCAATTTAGACAAATCTAACGCTGCAGTTCGTAACAATGGTGGAGGTTTTTACAACCACAACTTATTCTGGACTGTAATGTCTCCAAACGGAGGAGGATTACCTACTGGAGATTTATTAGCTGCAATTGAAGCTTCTTTTGGATCTTTCGAAGAATTTAAAGCGAAATTTGCTAAAGCTGGAGCTACACAATTCGGTTCAGGATGGGCTTGGTTAACAGTGCAAAAAGGCGGAAAATTAGAAGTTGTTGGTACTCCAAATCAAGACAACCCATTAATGCCAGAAGTTGCTGGTAACGGCGGAACTCCAATCTTAGGAATGGACGTTTGGGAACACGCTTACTACTTAAACTACCAAAACAGAAGACCAGATTATATTGAAGCTTTCTTTAGCGTAATTAACTGGACAGAAGTTGCTAGAAGATTTGCTTTAGACAAATAAGAAAATAGAGTAAAGAAAATGAAGATAGACGAATGGCGAAAGCTGTTCGTCTTTTTTTATTTATAGTTTTAAGCTTAAGTCTTTGCTCTATTTTCTTATATCTATTCTCTCAAAAAAAATAAAATAAAAAAGGTGGAATTTCTTCCACCTTTTTTGCCCCAAATCTACCATAAACTTAACCTACTAATGTTAATGGTCTTGTAAAGATAGAGCAGATATTTTTTTTAATGAAACTTTTCAGGTAAAAGGCAACAATATCCGATTAAAAACCTTTGTTGATTCTTTTTAAAAATCCAAAGTTTATTATAATAAAAAAGGCGAAATTTCTTCCGCCTTTTTTGCCCCAAATCTACCATAAACTAACCTACTAATGTTATGGTTCAGTAAATGTAGAAAAGACATTTTTATAATGAAAATTTTTTAGACGAAAGGCAATTATAGTCGACAAAATCTACTTAATAACCTAATTATCAATATATTACTTTTTAAAAATAAAAAAGGCAGAATTTCTTCCACCTTTTTTGCCCCAAATCTACCATAAACTAACCTACTAATGTTATGGTATAGTAAATTTAAGGCAGTTATTTTTGCGAAAGAAAATTTTTAGATAAAAGGTAAGTAAATCCGATTAAGAGATATAATTGGCTGTTTATAAATAGTTTGAGTTTATTCCAATAAAAAAGGTGGAATTTCTTCCACCCTTTTTGCCCCAAATCTACCATAAACTTAACCTACTAATGTTATGGTATCTCAAAAGTATAGCAGCATTTCATCTTTACCAAACAAACAGGATGAACGGCAAAAAAAACCGATGAAATGCACAATTTAACCTTTTATTAGTATTTTATTAATAAGCTCGCGCGTCTTTTCCTTCATAAAAATTCATAAATGCACGATTTACAACTCTATTTCCACCAGGAGTTGGGTAGTCTCCGGTAAAATACCAGTCGCCTAAATTTTTAGGACATGCTTTATGTAAATCATCTACTTTTTGGAAGATAATTTTTACTTCGGCGTTAATTTCTGGTGAGCTTAGCATTTCTGCA
This sequence comes from Flavobacterium ustbae, assembly GCF_003946915.1. Taxonomy (GTDB): domain Bacteria; phylum Bacteroidota; class Bacteroidia; order Flavobacteriales; family Flavobacteriaceae; genus Flavobacterium; species Flavobacterium ustbae. Next base: position 26,917 of record NZ_RPOC01000017.1, on the reverse strand, counting down.
ATTTTATCTGAAATCTCTTCATCTGTAAATTGATCGTAAATAGCTGTTACATAATTCACAACATCTTTATCAAGGAAATTTTCTTGTGCTTTGCATTTAGCATAAACTTCATCTACAATATGATATAGATTTCTTTCTTTTAATAATTCAAGCGCTGCTCTAAAGGCAACTAAGCCTTCTAGCTTTGCCATATCGATACCGTAACAGTCTGGATAACGAATTTGCGGTGCAGAAGACACGATAACAATACGTTTTGGATTTAAACGATCCATCATTTTAATGATACTCATTTTCAATGTAGTACCACGCACAATACTGTCGTCAATTATTACTAAGTTATCTTCTGGCTTAATTACGCCATAAGTAACATCGTAAACGTGAGCTACTAAATCATCACGACTACTGTCTTCGGTAATAAAAGTTCTAAGCTTAGCATCTTTAATGGCTACTTTTTCTGTACGTATTTTTACAGATAAAAGCTCCTGAAGCGTTTCTGTTGTAAGTGTATTTCTGTTTTCCAGAATATAATTGTTTTTTCTCTGGTTTAAGAAATCCTGAGCAGCTTCTACTAAACCATAAAATGAAGTTTCGGCTGTATTTGGAATGTATGAAAAAACAGTATTGTCTGTATCGCTATCAATTGCTTTAAGAACAGCTGGCAAAATCAATTTACCTAAATCTTTACGCTCTTGGTAAATCTCTGCATCACTACCTCTTGAGAAATAGATTCTTTCAAAAGAACAAGCTTTCTTAACGGTTGGTTCCAAGATCTGGTTCATGGTTACTTTACCATTTTTCTTGATAATCAAAGCGTTTCCTGGATCAATTTCCTGAACGCTTTCAAAAGGTACATTGAATACAGTTTGTATAACAGGTCTTTCAGAAGCTACTACAACGACTTCATCATCTTGATAAAAGTAAGCTGGACGTATTCCTGCTGGATCTCTAAAAACAAAAGCATCACCGTGACCTAATAAACCAGCCATAGCATAACCGCCATCTAAGTTTTTAGCCGAACGTGCTAAAATTTTAGCAATATCCAAACGTTCTGCAATTACTGGCGAAGCATCTCTTTTAGAATAACCTTCCGCTTTACAGTCTTGGTACAACTGCATTACTTCTTTATCTAAAAAGTGCCCAATTTTTTCCATTACCGTAACCGTATCAGCCATTTCTTTTGGGTGCTGACCTAATTCAACTAGATTTTCGAAAAGTTCTTTAACATTCGTCATATTAAAGTTTCCTGCCAAAATCAAGTTACGGTGCATCCAGTTACTTTGACGTAAAAATGGGTGAACACTTTCGATACTGTTTTTTCCGAAAGTTCCGTAACGAACGTGACCCAAAAACAATTCTCCTACATAAGGAATATTTGCTTTCAGTTCTTTCATATCGTCTCCCAATTCCGGATTTGCTTTTAACTCCTCGCTGATACGCTCATTAATTTGTTTAAATACGTCCTGAATTGGCTGTGCGTGATTAGAACGAACTCTACTAATGTAGCGCTGTCCTGGATCAACATCAAATTTTATGCTTGCAAAACCAGCTCCATCTTGTCCGCGGTTGTGCTGTTTTTCCATCATTAAATACATCTTCTGGATTCCGTAAAAAGCAGTTCCGTATTTTTCTTTATAATATTCAAGCGGTTTCAGTAGTCTAACTAAGGCTATCCCACATTCGTGTTTTAAAGCGTCGCTCATTGTTTTGTTTTTTGTGTGTTGTTGTAAGTTGTGTGTATTAACGTAATAAAAAAGCCCCGTTTTATCGAGGCTCTTAGGCATTATATTTCTATGTCAAACTGAGTTAACGACTTAAATTGCTGTAATCGAATCGCTACTTCTGCTTTGCTTAATGTTTCCATCCTTTCAGTTCCGAATTTCTCTACGCAGAACGAAGCTAAATTTGAACCATAAATAATTGCGTTTTTCATGTTGCCAAAAGAAATGTTTTCGCTTTGCGCAATAAATCCTGAGAAACCACCTGCAAAAGTGTCTCCTGCTCCTGTTGGATCAAAAACCTCTTCTAATGGTAAAGCTGGTGCAAAGAATACTTCTCTGTTGTGGAATAAAAGTGCTCCGTGTTCTCCTTTTTTGATCACCACATATTTAGGTCCCATATCTTGGATTTTCGCAGCTGCTTTTACTAATGAATATTCACCAGAAAGCTGTCTTGCTTCTTCGTCATTGATTGTAATAACATCTACACGTTTAATAACGTCTAATAGTTCTGGAAGAGCGCAGTCCATCCAAAAGTTCATAGTGTCTAAAACTACCAATTTTGGCTTTTTCTCCATTTGATCTAAAACACTGCTTTGTACTAATGGGTGTAAGTTTCCTAACATTACCACGTCAGCATCTTTGTAGTTTTGAGGAACTTTCGGCTGAAAATCGGCTAAAACGTTCAATTCAGTAACTAAAGTATCTCTAGAATTTAAGTCATTATGGTATAAACCGCTCCAGAAAAAAGTTTTTCCTCCTTTTACAATTTCGATACCAGAGATATCAATGTTTTTTGAAGTTAAAAGATCTAAATGTTCTTGAGGGAAATCGTCGCCAACTACAGAAACAATGGCCGATTGCAAGTTAAAAAATGAAGCTGATAAACCAATGTACGTTGCAGCACCACCTAATATTTTATCTGTTTTTCCGAAAGGAGTTTCAATCGCGTCGAAAGCAACTGTTCCAACAATCAATAGTTTATTCATTTTATGAATTTCGAATTAGGGTGCAAAGATACTCTATAAGTTACAATCTTGCAATGGTTTAGGTTCTCAAAATTTTCTTAAAATAATGACAACGATTTCGAAGTAAAACTATTGTAAATGAATTGGTTAAAATTGATTCTTAGGAATGCTTAAAATATGTTTTTAGGATTTAGAATGCAAATTTTTTGAAAAAAAATGCGATTATTTTACAGCTGATACTTCTTATCAAAATAATTCTTCAAAACACCAACCTGAACCAAAATCATAAAAGTAACAATTAAAATTGCGTACAGGATATTTTTAGACAAATGAATTCCAGAGAATGTGTTAGAAATTTTGTCAGAATACAATTCTCCCATTTTTTCTATTTCCAGATTGTTTTGCGAAACAGAAAACAGAGAAACATAAATTACCAATCCGAATAACGCCAATCCAATAAAAATCCAGACCGGTTTTGAAATCAAAGGTTTATAGGCTTTTAGTTTTTTCTCTTCCAAAACCAAAACCTCCGACATTATTTTAGAAGTAAAATCAAAAGATGGCGACTGAAGTTTTTCTTCAGCCATCATTTTATCAATAAGTTGTTCTAAGTTTTTATCGCTCTCTTTCATAACATTCTATTATTTCTGGTTCTAACTGCTGTTTCAAAATTACAGCTAATTTCTGTCGGCTCCTAAACAATTTTACTTTGGCATTATTGGCCGAAATATTCATTATTTTTCCAATTTCTTCCAAATTCTGATCTTCAAAATAAAATAAAGTGAGCAGGAAATTTTCATCGCTTGGTAATAAATTTAAACATTTCTGAATGGTCTGCTTTCGTTCTTTATCTTCTAGAACGCTCAATGCATTATCCATTGTTTTAATTAAATGAGAAGAAAATTCATCAATCGAAATGTTTAAATCTTCTTTTTTATTTTTCTTCAATCGGTCTAAACAAGTATTGTAGGCAATTTTATAAATCCAAGTCGAAAATTTAGCGTCTCCTTTAAATTTATTTAATGAACTGTAAATCTTTATAAAAGTATCCTGCGCAACTTCTTCGGCTTCTTCTCTATTTTTAACCATTTTGAGAGCCAGTGTAAAGATCATATCTTTATAACGATCAACCAGCACGGCAAACGCATTGGTCTCGCCCTGCAGAATTTTATCTATATAATGCCGATCATTTATTGTGCTCATATTATATAGGACGACAAGTTGTTGGTTTAGGTTACAAGAAATTGGAAAAATAAATTCCAAACTTTTTAAATTCCAATCTTTAATATATAAGTGAGAATTGAATTTTGTCAAAGTTTAAACTTTGACAAAATAGTTGGCGTAAAAAAAGCAAGATCAAAATTAATTGATAATCAGTGACTTTTGGAATTTGGAATTTGTTTTTTGAATTTTATTTTAAAATTCTGTAACCTCATTTCAAAACCTGTCGTCTTATGGGTATATCAATCAATTAAAAACATAAAAAATCATGGACGACAAAGTTTTAATCCCAATTAGTTTCTTTTTAATGATCTTCGGAATCGTTTACTTAATTTATTCAACCAGAAATAGAGAACGTTTAGCGTTAATAGAAAAAGGTGTAGATGCCAGCATCTTTATTCAAGGAAAAGGAAACGGAGTTCCGGCTTGGAAAATATTTGTAGTTAATCTGGCCTTTTTATTAATAGGTAGTGGGGTCGGAATTTTTATTGCAATATTAATTACAACTTACACTTCATTAAATGACGGAGCCGTTTATCCTTCAATTATATTTATTATGGCAGGTTTAGGACTTTTGACAGGATTTAAAACAGCAAAAGATTTAGATAAAGAATAACCGTTCGTATCAAATTTAAGTTAGTACAAAAAACGCATCATATATATGATGCGTTTTTTTTATTCTTTAGAACCAATGGTTTCGTAATAAACGTCGACGGAAAGTTTGGGCTGCGCTGATGCCATTACAGCCAATTGATCGCAGCGCTCGTTTTGCGGATGATTATTATGACCTTTTATCCATTTGAAATCGACTTTGTGTTTTCGGTAAACAATTAAAAAGCGTTTCCATAAATCAGGATTCTTTTTGCCTGTATAGCCTTTTTTCTCCCAACCGAAAACCCATTTTTTTTCTACAGAGTCAACTACATATTTAGAATCGGAAATCACCAAAACCTTCATGCCTGGATTTTTCAGTTTTTCTAAACCTACAATGACAGCCAAAAGTTCCATTCTGTTATTAGTCGTAAGTCGAAAACCTTCGTAAAATTCTTTTTTATATGGTGTACCTACCAGTTCCATGACAACCCCATACCCCCCATTTCCTGGATTTCCCTTTGCAGCGCCGTCTGTATATATATGTACTTCGTGAGACATTTAATTATTTTAGATTGTTGATTTTAGATTGAATTTGCTTTGTCTGTTTTTATTTTTTACCATATAAGTTATGTAAGTTCATTTAAAAATTGGAACTTTATGCTACTTAGTGACAAGGACATTTAAGTTTTGTTATTTTATAATTCAACTTAAAATGAATTCAAATACACTTATATGATCTTAAATTTTACGTCCCTATAATTTTGCATCCCTCTTCAAAAATGGACTTACATAACTTATATGGTTTAAAAAAATTACGCGTGCAGTAATCTTTCAATAATCTCCGGGAAATGCTTTTGTTCCAGTTCGTGAATCTTTTCTGCAACGGTTTCTGGGGTATCTTCGTCTGTTAGCGCAACATTTGCTTGAAAAATAATGCCACCTTCATCATAATGTTCGTTAACATAATGAATAGAGATTCCGGTCTCTTTTTCTTTATTATTTACAATTGCTCTATGTATGTGCATTCCGTACATTCCTTTACCTCCATAATTAGGTAAAAGTGCCGGATGGATATTTATTATTTTATTCGGATATAGTTCAATTATGTTTTCTGGGAACTTTAGTAAAAAACCAGCGAGCACGATCAAGTCCGGGTCGATTTCTTGCACTTTTTGTAGTACGTTTCTCTCTAAAAGTTCGTTTTTTGAGAAAATTTCAACAGGAATTTGATGATTTTTTGCTCTTTCGATCACTTTTGCCGAAGCATTATTGGTAAAGACCGAAACAACCTTTGCAATTTTAGTGTTCGAAAAATATTTTATAATGTTCTCTGCATTAGTTCCTGATCCTGAGGCAAAAACGATAATTTTTTTCATAAAGCGGTGTATTTTGAGAGTGCAAAAAACGGAATAAAAAACGAAAATAAATAGCTTTGAAAGACCTTTCTTGAAATTAATTTTATAAATTAGTATCACATTTATAAACTAAATCATGGTTTTAAAATAAAGTTTTTTATTTTTGCCAACAAATTAAATTCTAAAATTAAAGATTATGTCAGACATTGCATCAAGAGTAAAAGCGATTATCGTAGACAAATTAGGTGTTGACGAAAACGAAGTTGTAACAGAAGCAAGCTTCACTAATGATTTAGGAGCTGACTCATTAGACACTGTTGAGCTTATTATGGAATTCGAAAAAGAATTTGATATTCAAATTCCAGACGATCAAGCAGAAAACATTGCTACTGTAGGTCAAGCTATTTCTTATATCGAAGAAGCAAAAAAATAATAATACTACACCCGAATTCTAAAAATTCCAAATATTAATATCCAAATCCCAATTTGGAGTTTGTTTTTTTAAAATTGGAATTTTTAGATATCGGGTGTTATTATTTTTTTAAAATTAAATTCCGATTGATTTTCAATCTAAAAGATATATTTATATTGTAATTCCCATGGCTCTTAAGTAACAATAAGTTAAGAAAGCGTGGGTTTTATTTGTTTAAAGTACAAAACACATATTTATGGCATTAAGGCGAGTTGTTGTAACAGGATTAGGTGCACTTACTCCTATCGGGAATAATATCCAAGAATATTGGAATGCACTTGTGAATGGAGTTAGCGGAGCCGCTCCAATCACATATTATGATACCGAGAAACACAAAACGAAATTTGCCTGCGAAGTAAAAAACTTCAATATTGAAGATTACATGGATCGCAAGGAATCTCGTAGATTAGATAAATTTGCACAATATGCGATTGCTGCCAGTGATGAAGCTATCAAAGATGCCGGAATCACAAATGATAACGTAAACAAACAAAGAGTTGGTGTTATTTGGGGCGCAGGAATTGGAGGTTTAGAAACTTTTCAGGATGAAGTATTGTATTATGCAAAAGGAGACGGAACACCAAAGTTCAATCCTTTCTTTATTCCTAAAATGATTGCCGACATCGCTCCAGCGCATATCTCTATGCGTAATGGGTATATGGGGCCAAATTATACTACGGTTTCTGCCTGTGCATCTTCTGCAAATGCACTAATTGATGCTTTCAATTACATTCGTTTAGGAATGTGCGATGTTATTGTTTCTGGTGGTTCTGAAGCAGCAGTTACAATTGCAGGCATGGGAGGATTTAGCTCAATGCACGCTTTATCTACAAGAAACGAAAGTCCAGAAACAGCTTCTAGACCTTTTGACGCTACTAGAGATGGTTTTGTTTTAGGAGAAGGAGCAGGAGCTTTAGTACTTGAAGATTACGAGCATGCTAAAGCAAGAGGAGCAAAAATCTACTGCGAAATTGGCGGTGGAGGAATGTCTTCTGATGCTTATCACTTAACTGCACCGCATCCAGAAGGAATTGGAGTTATTGCAGTAATGGAAAACACATTGAGAGATGCTGGAATGAGCCCTGATCAAGTGGATCATATCAATACGCACGGAACTTCTACTCCATTAGGAGATGTTGCGGAGCTAAAAGCAATCAGCAAAGTTTTTGGAGATCATGCTAAAAACATCAACATTAACTCTACAAAATCTATGACAGGACACTTACTTGGTGCTGCTGGAGCTATAGAAGCTATTGCTTCTATTTTGGCAATGCAACACGGAATTGTGCCTCCAACGATTAACCATACAGTAGTTGACGAAAACATTGATCCATCTTTAAATCTTACTCTAAACAAACCTCAAAAAAGAGAAGTAAATGTTGCTATGAGTAATACATTTGGTTTTGGTGGACATAATGCTTGCGTATTATTTAAAAAATTAGCTGACTAATTTCTGTATATGAATATTATCAAAAAAATATTTTCTAAATCCCGTTCTCTAGAAGACGGGATTTTTTTTGACACTATTCAGAAAATTCTTGGTTTTCAGCCTACAAATATTGATTTTTACAGAAGAGCTTTCACACACCGCTCTTCCAATAAATTAGATCAGAATGGCCATCCTATAAATTATGAACGCTTAGAATTTTTAGGTGATGCTATGCTAAGTGCTGTCATTGCTGCACATTTGTTTAATAAAGCACCAAATGGAGACGAAGGCTATTTAACCAAGATGCGTTCTAAAATTGTGAGCCGTGAACATTTGAATGAATTAGGTAAAGATTTAAATTTAGTCCAGTTTGTAGAAAGCAAAGTGCCAATTCAGCATTTTGGAGAAAATATTCATGGTAATATTTTTGAATCGCTTGTGGGAGCTATTTATTTGGATAAGGGATATTCTTTTTGCGAAAAATTTATTCAAAAAAAGGTAGTAACTCCATACGTTGATATTGCCCGACTAGAAGGAAAAGTGATAAGCTATAAAAGTCTTGTTATCGAATGGTGTCAGAAAGAAAAAAGAGTTTTCCATTATGATATTTTTGAAGATAACGGCATAGATGGACAGCGTTTATTTGGTGTTAAATTGAGTATTGACGATAAAGTTGTTGCAAGAGCGAGAGCAACTTCAAAAAAGAAAGCAGAAGAAAAAGCATCGCAAAGAGCGTATTTTGCATTTCAAGAAAAAATTGACAAGAAATAGCTGCAAGAATGTTGTAACTATCACAAGGCTACAACGTTTTCGTTTATAATTTAACAAAACAAGCATGTCATAACTGTTGATGCTCCGTTTAGAAATAGTATATTTACAACTTGATTTTTCAAGACATGGCTATTCATAAATTGGATTTAGACGAATTTGACGAAATTGATTATTATTTAATGGCAATTCATACTTCATTAGAAGATTATAGATTAGCCTATTTTATTAATAAAATCCTTCCGATTAACTTAAGTAAGAGCAAAAACGAGATTCATGCTCAGACTAAGGAAGGTGAAGCAAATTTTTCGAGATTCTATTATTATGATGAAGAAAAAGCTGTTTCCTGGAATTTAATTCAGAATAAAAATGAAATCATTTCTGTGAGTACAAATGATTTCCAGAATTTGTTTTCTAATGAAACAAGTGAGGTTTCGACAACAATTCATTTACTTCCTGAATTTAAAAAAGTCGATTTTTTCCTGAAAATTGATAATAGCGAAGAGGCGCTTAATTTTTCAGAAATTCAACAAAAATTAAATACCATAGAAAGTATTGCGGCTATTTATACCGTTGATACAGACAAGATAAAATCAAAAAACAATCTAATTTTTTAAAAAAAATGCTAACAAACAAGAAAACCAAAATTGTTGCTACACTCGGCCCAGCTTGTAGTACAAGAGAGATCATTAAAGATATGATCGATGCAGGTGTTAATGTGTTTAGAATCAATTTTTCGCATGCAGATTACGAAGGAGTAAAAGAAAGAATAAACATTATTAGAAGTCTAAACGAAGAGTTTGGCTACACAACAGCAATCTTAGGAGATTTGCAAGGACCAAAACTTAGAGTTGGTGTAATGGAAGAAGGCACTGTTGTAAACGACGGCGATGAAATCACTTTTACAACTGCTGAAGATATTATCGGAACGTCAAAAAAAGCGTTCATGAAATATCAAAATTTCCCAAATGATGTTAACGTTGGAGAGCGTATTTTGCTTGACGATGGTAAACTTATTTTTGAAATTGTTTCTACAGATAAAAAAAGTGAAGTTGTTGCTAGAGTTATCCAAGGTGGAGAGTTGAAATCTAAAAAGGGAGTTAACCTTCCGAATACAAAAATCTCTCTGCCAGCTTTAACAGAAAAAGATATTGCAGATGCTATTTTTGCAATTGAGCAAAAAGTAGACTGGATTGCACTTTCGTTTGTAAAAACTCCTCGCGATTTACAAGACTTACAAGAATTAATCGCTAAGCATTCTGACGTTAAAATTCCTATCATTGCTAAAATTGAAATGCCAGAAGCTCTTGAGAACATGGATAAGATTGTAGCTTATTGCGATGGTTTAATGGTAGCTCGTGGAGATCTTGGTGTTGAACTTCCTGCTCATGAAGTGCCATTGGTGCAAAAAGATTTGATTAGAAGAGCTAAAACGGCTAGAATTCCTGTTATCGTTGCCACTCAAATGATGGAAACAATGATTACAAGTTTAACTCCAACAAGAGCAGAAGTAAATGACGTTGCAAACTCTGTAATGGACGGTGCAGATGCTGTTATGTTGTCTGGAGAAACAGCTACAGGAAACTACCCTGTACAAGTAATTCAGAGAATGGCACAAATTTGTGAGGCTGTTGAGAATTCACCTTTAATTCAGGTTCCTCAAAACACACCTCAAATTAAAACAAAACGTTTTGTTACTAAAACAGTTTGTCACCAAGCGGCTTTATTGGCTAACGAAATCGAAGCTAAAGCAATTTGTACTTTAACAAATAGTGGTTATACAGCATTTCAAATTTCGGCTTGGAGACCATCAACTGCTCATATTTTAGTGTTTACTTCAAACAGAAGAATCTTAACACAATTGAATTTATTATGGGGAGTTAAATCTTTCTATTACGATAATGAAGAAAGTACAGATGATACTGTAACAGATGTAAATCAAATTGCGGTTGAGAAAGGATATGCACAAAAAGGAGATTATTTAATCAACCTTGCTGCAATGCCAATTAAAGATAAAGGAATGGTTAATACCATGAGAGTTTCTGAAATTGATTAATATTTTCTTTACAAAATACTTTAAAAAAGTCGCTTATTCTTTAAGCGACTTTTTTGTTTTTGAGCCTTTTTTTCTAAAAAACAGCTCAATTTCCTGATTTGTTATTCTTGTAATCTCACAAATTTTTAGACGCAAAAGAATCTTTTTCTGTTTCATTTCACTCAATTTTTAGAAAACAACTATACAAAATAACATCATCTGCTACTATTTCTTCTTTTTTTTTCATTTTAGAAATAAAAACATAAAAAGCCTATTTTCTAACGTTTAGGTGTGTTTCATTTTGCAAAATGAAACATTTTGGTGCAAATTCTTCATTTATGTTGTTTCATTTTATAAAATGAAACAAGCTCATGCCGAATAAATACAATTGTTCGCTCAATTATTAGTTAATTTTGAGAAACTTAAAAAAAAGTTAAAAATATTCTGTTTCAGATTTTAAAATAAAAATGAATTTGAAACACATCAAAAAGATGCAACCTCAATTGAAGCCATTTTTTTGAAAGCTTACCATTTTCCCATTTATTTTTTTTGGATTTATCGAACTCATATAATAACAAAATCTTTAACGAATTTTTTTATCATGAAACAAATCAAATTAAAATGCGGATTTATAAATACCTTTCAGGTATTAGCGTTACTGTTTTTTTCTGGAGTTTCTATTACAGCACAAAGTAAAAAACCAAATATTTTGGTACTTTGGGGTGATGATATCGGAATTACCAATATTAGTGCCTATAGTGACGGACTTATGGGATATACTACCCCAAATATTGATCGTTTGGCCAATGAAGGAATGCGATTTTTGCACTATTATGGAGAACAAAGCTGTACTGCAGGACGTGCAGCATTTTTAACTGGTCAGCACGGTATTCGTACAGGACTTACAAAAGTAGGTTTTCCTGGAGCACCAATGGGAATGAGTCAGTTAGATCCTTCAATTGGAGGTATTATGAAAAGTCTTGGTTATACAACAGGACAATTTGGAAAAAATCACGTGGGTGACCGAAATGAAACATTGCCTACGGTCAATGGTTTCGACGAATTTTTTGGAAATCTGTATCACTTAAATGCAGAAGAAGAACCAGAATTGCCAGATTATCCTAAGGATCCCGAATATTTGAAAAAATTTGGACCAAGAGGGGTGCTAAAATGTACGGCAACAAATGTTGATGATGCGACTACAGATCCTCGTTTTGGAAGAGTTGGAAAACAGAAAATTGAAGATACCGGAGCGCTAACAAAAAAAAGAATGGAAACGGTTGATGACGAAACTTCAGCTGCAGCCATTGATTTTATTAAAAGACAAAATGCTGCTGGCAAACCATTTTTCTGCTGGTTTAATGCTACTCGTATGCACCTTCGTACGCACGTTAGAAAAGAACACAGAGGAAGATATACTCACGGTGACAGTGAATATATTGATGGTATGATCGAGCATGACGAAACTATCGGAAGCATCTTAAAAGCTCTTGACGATTTAGGAATTGCCGACAATACAATCGTGGTGTATTCTACGGATAATGGACCTCACATGAATACGTGGCCAGATGGAGCAATGACATCATTTCGTTCAGAAAAAAACACAAACTGGGAAGGAGCTTTCCGTGTTCCTTGTATTGTAAAATGGCCTGGCCATATTAAGCCAGGAACTGTTACAAATGAGCTAATGAGCCACAACGATTGGATTCCAACTTTTGCTTCTCTAGCGGGTGAGCCAGATATTGTAAACAAACTTTTAAAAGGATACAGCGCAAATGGTAAAAACTATAAAGTGCACTTAGATGGTTTTGACCAGACTAAATTATTGGAAGGAGGAAAAAGTGTTAGAGACAAATTCTTCTATTCGGATGATGATGGTTTATTGGTAGGTATGCGCGTTGGTGATTATAAATATGTTTTTGCAGAACAACGTTTAGCAGGAACTATGGGAGTTTGGGCAGAGCCTTTTACAGAACTTCGTCTCCAGAAAATATTCAATTTATACCAAGATCCTTATGAAAGAGCCGATTTTACTTCAAATACCTATTGGGACTGGTTACTTAATCATGTAGGTTCTGTTTATGGAGCAATGAATGATGTATTTGTTTTTGCCGAGTCATTCAAAGAATATCCGCCTCGTTCGTTCCCGCCAAGTTTTAACCCAACAACAATATTGCAACAGACTTTAAGGGGTATAAAAGCGCAGGAATATGTAGAAAAAAACATTTTGCCTAAAATGAAAGAAGAAGAGGCAGCTTCAAAAAAGAAAAAATAAATAATAAAAGAGATTCAGATTGAAGAGTTGGATCTCTTTATTAAATTATAATACATGAAAAAAAATATATACATTTTACCTTTAATAGTTTTGTTTTTCTTTTCCTGTAAAAAATCGGATACCTTAACCGCACCAACTACAGAGAGTAAAAAAACAGAAACTACAACAAGCGGAGATCCTTTGCCAAGTTGGAACGACGGAGCTTTAAAAAGCGATATAATTGCGTATGTAGAAAAAGTAACCAAAGAAGGAAGTCCAGACTTTATTCCTGAGCAGGATAGAATTGCAACCTTTGATAACGACGGAACTTTATGGGCTGAAAAGCCTTATGTACAAGAGTTATTTGCATTTTACCGTGTAAAAAAAATGGTGGAAGCAAATCCAGAATTAGCAAAAAAACAGCCTTTTAAAGCTGTTGTAGAAAAAGACAAGACTTTTTTTGAAAAAGGAGGAGATAAGGCACTTATAGAGCTTGTTGCGGCAACGCATACTGGAATGACCGAATCGGATTTTGAAGCTTCGGCTAAAGAGTTTTTTGCAGGAGCTAAATATCCTGGTAAAAATGTGCCCATGAAGCAGATTAGATATCAGCCTCAATTAGAATTGCTGAATTATCTGAGAGCAAACGGTTTTAAAACTTTTATTGTAACAGGAGGAACTGTAGAATTGGTACGTTCTATTTCTGAAGATTTTTACGGAATTCCAAAATATCAAGTTGTAGGAACTTCTTTTAAATACAAATTTGATGATGCTACAAATAATATTGTAAGAGAACCAGCCATAGATCTTTTGGATGATAAAGATGGCAAACCGGTTGGAATACAATTGCATATTGGTCAAAGACCTGTATTTGCCTGCGGAAATGAAGGAGGAGCGGGAGACCTTGCCATGCTACGATATTCTCAGGGAAGCAAATATCCTTCATTTCAAATGATTGTAAACCACAATGATTCTATTAGAGAATATAGTTATCAGGAAAAGGATAACCTGTCATTAAATACTGCTGCTAAATACAAATATCATGTAATCAGCATGAAAGACGATTGGAAAACGATATTTCCAGACAAATAATTCTGAATTAGAAAATCAAAAAGAAGCAACTTTTAGAAGTTGAAAGTTGTTTCTTTTTTGATTAAAAAGATGATTAATAAATCTTAAATATACGATTATGAAAATTATGAGATCACAAAACGCCGTACAGTTATTTCTAAGTGTAACTTTTTTACTTTCAAGCTTAATCGTATCTGCACAAGAAGAACCAAAAGCTGCAACAAGCGCACAAGAACTTGCCGATAAAATGGCAAATCCTGTGGCAAGCTTAATTAGTGTTCCGTTGCAAAATAACCTTACTTACGGGATTGGTCCTTATAATGGAGTAAAATATCAGATTAATATACAGCCAGTTGTTCCGTTTAAATTGAGCGATAATCTAAATTTAATTACTCGTTACATTCTCCCAGTTGTAGATCAGCAAGATGTTACGGGAGAAAATACACATGAGTTTGGCTTAAGCGACGCAACAGTAACCGCTTTTTTTGCTCCTAAAACAAAGGGAATTATTTTTGGGGTTGGTCCGGCTTTTTTAGTGCCAACTGCTACAGAAAAATTTTTGGGAACAGAAAAATTTGGAATTGGTCCTAGTGTTTTAGTGATGCATCAGGGCAAAGGGCTTTCTATAGGTTTTCTGGCCAATCAAATTTGGTCTGTAGCTGGAAATGCTGATAGAGCAGATTTTAATCAGTTTTACACGCAGCTATTTCTAACACATAGTTATAAAAGTGGAGCAAGTATTGGTATTACTTCAGAGATTACACAAAACTGGCAAGGCAATTCAACACTTATTACAGTTAGTCCAAATGTTGGAGCAATTACAAAATTAGGAAATCAGACTATGCAATTTGCTTTTATGCCTTTAATACCAGTTGTAGGACATTCAAACATAAGACCAGATTGGGGACTTAGAGCGGTAGTAGCCTTTATATTTCCGGGTTCTTAAATGAATCATTTTTCACTCTATTTTTAATCAAATCTATTAGATATATGAAAAAAGCTGTAGCGTTGTTATCACTTCTGGCACTAATAATTTCATGCAATTCAAATCAAAAAGATACGACAATTGCTTCTACCGAAGTTTCTACGGTGGATACCGTAAAATCTGTCGTTCCTGGCCCAGTTCCCGATGTTGTAATGACAAAGGAATACGTTTATGAGCTAGGAAAGCAAATGTATTTTTGGGGCTGGCCCTTGGTAAATATGCACAATCGCGTATTGGTAATGCGTAAAGTGCCGACACAAGGACTTAATGGCGGAGCTGTTCCCGTAGCACCAGTAAATAATTTGTGCATGACATCAGATTATATAACACCATTTGAAAGATACGTAGCCTGCCCTAATCAGGATGTGGTATATGGTTTTGGAATTATGATGCTCAACGAAAGTCCTGTTGTAGTGCAGGTTCCGGATTTTGGAGACCGTTTTTGGGTGGTGCAATTAGGAAATCAGCGTACAGACGGAATTGCAAAATTGGGCGCCATGTATGGCAGTAAAAAAGGTTTTTATTTAATAGTAGGACCTGGTTGGAAAGGAAAAGTACCTGATGGCATTACAGAAGTTTTTCATAGCGATACCAATCTTGCCTTTGTAATTCCGAGAGCATTTTTAAACAATACTCCAGAAGACAGAAAAGCGATTCAGCCTGTTATTAATCAATTAATGGCGTATCCTTTAGCTGAATACGATGGAAAAGTAAAAACAAAAGAATGGGCAAAAATACCTTCATTTCCAGATCCGAATAAAAGTGAAGGCGGAAAAGAAGTTGCTTTTGTAATTCCAGAGAAATTTTTTCAAGAATTTCCAGCTGTTTTAAAAGAAGTTCCCCCACTACGAGGAGAAGAAGGCCTTTATGCTTTGTTTAACTCAGTAATGGATGCGGTTAAAAAAGACAGCACTTTAATGCCTGTTTTAACAAAAGCAGCCGTAGATGCAGAGCGCGATTTAATAGAGCCTCTACGTCAATTTAAAAATGTTGGCGTACCAGTAGGAAACTATTGGAACACTACTAAAAATGGAGCCAATTTTGGCACAGACTATCTCAGCAGAACAAGTGCCGCGAGAGCAAATATATTTGTAAACCAGCCACAGGAAACCATTTATTACAATCAGGATTTAGATAGTAGAGGTGTTGAATTAAATGGAAAATCAAATTACACCATCACTTTTACGAAAGATTTAATTCCAAAAGTAAAAGGTTTCTGGTCACTGACAGTTTACGATCATAATCATTTCTTTTTTATAAATGATGCCAAAATTTATTCGTTAGGAACCAAAAACAAAGATTTGAAATATAATACAGATGGCTCGCTAACCTTGTATTTTCAAAACACTAAACCAGCTGCAGATAAAGTCAGTAATTGGCTTCCCGTTCCAAAAGACAAGTTTGGACTTTTATTAAGGTCCTACTGGCCAGAAGAAAGCATGATAAAAGGCTATACACCGCCATCATTAGTAAAAGGATAAATGCTAATTAAAACGTATGCCTGAAAAATCTAAAGATATAGACGAAAACAGATTTGATCCCTTGGCATCAAAAGCAGAACGCTTTGAAAGAGGCGCTTCAATGAGAAAAAAAGTGCCATTGGAGAAGCATCAGGAATGGAATTCTTTTAAAAACAGAAAAGATCCTGTAGATATTCTCATTCAGACCAGTGTAGGCAGAGTAGAAAGCCTATTGCCTATTCGGTATAGCAGAATGATGGAATCGCCCTTTTCGTTTTATAGAGGTGCCGCGGCCATTATGGCAGCAGATTTAGCTCATACGCCTGTATCAGGAATAAGCCTTCAGCTTTGCGGTGATTGTCATTTAATGAATTTTGGTGGATTTGCAACTCCTGAACGTAAATTGGTTTTTGATATTAATGATTTTGACGAAACATTTCCTGGACCGTGGGAATGGGATGTAAAAAGATTGGCAACCAGTTTTGTTATTGCAGGACAATGGAGAAAATTCTCCAATAAAAACTGCAGACAATTTGCTTGGCATGTTGCAGATAGTTACAAAAGGCATATGCTAGATTATAGTAAATTATCGGCTCTGCAGATTTGGTATGCCGATATTGATTTGGCAGAACTGATTGAGTTAGGTCAAGATAAAGAGCTCAAAGAATTTCATCAGAAAAGAATAAAAAAAGCATCAGAATATACCGCTCATGAAAAGGAGTTTGCAAAGATGACTTATTTTGACGGAGACAGAGCGCGCATAAAAGATGATCCGCCTTTGATATTTCATCCTAAAGGAGATCTGGAAAAACAAATTGCTAAAGAAGGTGAAATTATTCATAAAAGATATATCGAATCTCTTTCTGAAGACAAACAGGTTTTGTTAAGCAGATATGCGATTCACGATATAGCGATAAAAGTGGTTGGCGTAGGAAGTGTCGGAACCCTTTGCGGCATTAGCTTGCTAATGTCTGCTACTGGAGAACCTATTTTTTTACAATTTAAAGAAGCTAGAAAAAGCGTATTAGAAGAAAATGTAAAAAGTAAAGGCAAGTACACACATCAAGGAGAACGCATTGTTATGGGGCAAAAGCTTATGCAATCGGCATCGGATATGTTTCTAGGCTGGACAAACGACAGCAAAGATAAGTTCTTTTATATCCGACAGCTTAGAGATGCCAAAATAAAACCGATTCTTGAAATTATGAAACCCAAAAATATGGCAGATTATGCCAAAGCCTGCGGATGGGCGCTTGCAAGAGCTCATGCGCGTTCGGGTGATCCGTCTGTAATTTCAGGTTATTTGGGAGACTCAGACAAATTTGCAGATGCAATTTCTGAGTTTTCTATTCTGTACGCCAATCAAAACAATGACGATTACAATAAAATGTTAGAAGCAATAAAACAAGGAAAATTACCTATAGCTGCAGAAATCTAATCCTCATAACTGAAAGTAGTATGTAGCTGTACAAGGTAAAATTCATTAAAAAAAAACAAAATTTTGAATGCAATTAATGAGTAAAATTAAGAAGTAAGATTTTATTTATTTAATAATGTTAATTAAATAAAATGATTTATCTTTGAGAGTAATATAAGTGATTGTTTAGTAGTGCTTTGCATTCTGTTGGCAATTATTAATATTTGTTACCATTCCTCCGTTCAAGATTTTTACGATTTTAATAAATTCGAGTTATACTGATTTAATTATTAATTTAATAAATACCAACATGAATATTAAAAGAACAAATCTTCGTATAATCCCAATTTTATTTTTGGGTTTGTTTTACAGCTGTTCTCCAACAGTAAAAGTTACAAATGATTACGATCATGCTGCTAATTTCAGCGAATACAAAACATTTGCTGTTTATGATTTGAAAGCGCAGGAAGGTCAAGTTAATCAGCTAAATGTTGATCGTGTTGCCAATGCAATCAAAAATGAAATGCTTGCAAAAGGATTTACAGAATCCAGTAATCCAGATCTAAAAGTCAATGCCGTTTCTATCTTAAAAAATAAAACTTCTGTTAGTGCCAATACCGATTTTTATGGATATGGTGGAATGTACCGTCCATACGGATATTGGGGAGGCGGTGCAATGATGGGCGGTGCCAATACAACATTTAATTCTTACGATTATGTTGATGGTTCGCTAGTGATCGATATTGTATCGACCAAAACAGGTAAACTGGTTTGGCAAGGAATCGGAAATGCTGAAATTGACAGCAAGCCAGATAATCCAGAACAATTTATTAATGACGCAATCAAAAAAATACTAGCTGGTTTCCCTCCCGGAGCAGTTAAAAAATAATGAAACAGAAATAGAGTTTTTGTACTTGCCAAACAACGGCAAGTACAATCTTCTATTCTTTTAGCCCCTTTTCGCATTCTATTTTTAAGATAATAACACCACACTAATAACTTAAAAAATGATCGATATACTACTCTCCCTTTTCTTTTTTGTGGCCATAATAGTGGGTCTCGCAACTTCAATTATGGTTTTGTTTTCCAGAAAAAACTACTCCAAAAGCTTCTTTTTGGGTATGTTTTTACTAAGTCTGGCAGTAGTAAGTATCTACAATTTTTATTTGTCGGCCAATTTATTTAAAAATTTCCCAGATCTATTTACTATTACAAAAGCGTTTATATTTTTAACCGCTCCATGCTCTTTCTTGTATGTTAGAAACATTTTATCATTAAATAAAAGTTTCAGAAAATACGATTGGCTTCATTTTATGCCTTTTGTCATTTATTTCTTTTTAACGCTGATTGTCTATGTTGGAAGTTACACCGATATAAAAGCTGTCGATTATATTGCAGGTTTAATCAAAAATCCGTTTTCTGTTTTAACGCTGAGTATTTGGCTTTTCTATGTCTTTTTTCAAACCATGTTGATTTTAAACTATGATCTGAAAAAATTTAAAGGAAACCAATTTCATCATAATAAAGTAATTAACTGGATTAGAGTATATAATCTCATGATTTTATTTTTGTTTTCGGCACTTTTTGTCCATCATTTTTTACTTCAAAAAGTAGATGCCTCAGATCTTTCTTGTTATGTGCTAATTTCTTCTGTATTGTTTTTTACTGTTGGCTGGCTTTATTTTAAACCGCAGATTTTTCATGATGAAGAAGAGACATTCGATTTTGTTGTAGACAACACGATAGCGCTAAAAACAAAGGAAACAAAAACTACTATTCCGATAGTAAACGAACTGCCTCCGGAAAAAAGAGAAGAATACCTTTCAAAATTAGATTATGTTCTCAATACTAAAAACCTATTCTTAAAAAAGGATTTCGTAATTCGGGATTTGTCTGATGAAACAGAAATATCTGTGCACCACCTCTCTAATTTGATTAATTCTGAGTTTGGACTTCATTTTCAGGACTACGTTAATCTCAAAAGGATTGAATATTTTAAAGATAAAATAAACGATCCAGAGTGGAAAGATTTATCATTAGAAGGTATGGCGTGGGGATCTGGTTTTAAATCGCGAACAACTTGTTTTAGAGCCTTTATTAAACACACCGGAAAATCACCTTCAGAATATTTTAAAACGATCAGAATCAATCCTGATCGCTCAGAAGCTTATTATTTTAAATAAGTTATTTCCTGCATTAATTGATGGCTATCGAAGAGTCCATAGTTCATTTAAAACTTTTTAGCATGAAAGCAAAAATTAATAATTCCAAAAAAATAGTGCAATCCGCTTTAATTATGATTTTACTATTGATCTCTTTTTATAGCAATGCACAATTAAAGGGAGCTCACATTCTAGGTTCAATGGGGCTTCAGTCTGGTACGCAGGCTCCAGAAAATACCTTGAGCGTTTATATTCCTGGATATATTTACAGCGCATCATCTTTACGAAATAGTGATGGTGATAAAGTTGGAGATCCAAATCTTACCATGTTCCTTACCGGTGTTGGAGCCAATTTTGTTAGTGATTTCAAAATTCTTGGTGCTAATTACGGAGCTTCGCTCCTATTAGCGGGAGCTTCCAATACTATTCAAGGAAGTTATATCGACTCAAAAAGCGATTTTGCTTTTACAGATATGTACATACAGCCTATTCAGTTAGGCTGGCATCATAAAAGAGCCGATTTTGTATTCAGTTACCAAATGTATCTTCCAACAGGAAAATATGATGTTGGAGGAAGTGACAATAGTGGCTTAGGAATGTTTGTAAATGAATTCTCCGGAGGAACAACATTATTTTTTAATGACAAAAAAACATTTCATTTCTCGGCATTGGCTTCTTATGAAATCAATGGAAAGAAAAAAGATACTGACATAAAAACTGGAGATATTCTAAGTATTGAAGGAGGTTTAGGAAAAACTTTTTATTGCCTGAATGCCGAAAAAACAGCTCCAAAAGGTATATTAAATGCAGGTTTAATTTATTATCTGCAATACAAAGTGTCTGATGATAAAATTCCTGTAGGGAACATTTTTGTAATTGAACCAGATAAAGATCATGTTAATGCAATTGGTGCAGAGGTTAACTATCTCCACATTGGCAGTATGACGAATGTTGGTTTTAGATGGCTTGGAGAAGTAACCGCTGAAAATAGATTTCAGGGAAATACTTTTTTTATCACACTAGCGCATGTTTTTAGGCTGAATAAAAAATAATTTCTACATAAGATTCTTAAGGATTTAGTTTGTTGAGATGAGGTCAATTTTTAAATATAAAACGATAAAAGCCTATATGAAAAACAAAAAGCCGACACAAAAAACCATCCTATTTCTGCTATGGATAGTCTTATCGTTTAATGTTTTAAGCGCGCAGAAACATCGAGTAGTTTTTAAGGATTCTTTAGACGGAGCTTTCGATTTGAGTGATTTCTTAATTTACGCCAACGGATTTATTGTAGTGCCAACCATTATAACAGAACCTGCCGTTGGAGGATTTGGAGGCGCAGTCGCGCCAATTTTTCTTAAAAAACGCGCTCCCGTTATCGAAAAAGATGGAACCAAACGTTTTATAAATCCAGATATAACAGGAGGAGTTGGTATGTATACGGCAAATAAAAGCTGGATGGCAGGCGCTTTTCGCTCGGCGACGCTCGCAGAATCCAAAATCTTGTATCGCGGTTTTGCGGCTTATGGCGATATGAATTTATCATTTTATGCCAATAATCTGCCCAACCAAAAAGATCAGGAATTTAAGCTTAATTTTAAATCGACTATTTTTTACACGCAGTGGCTTAAACAGTTTAGAAATGCAAAATGGAGCGCTGGGCCACAATACTTATTTTTAAACTCCAAAATAAACCTTCCCGATTTAAATCTTCCTCCCCCATTTGTAGATCCAAAAGATATTAAAAGTACCATAAGCCAGCTTGGTGGTGCACTACAGTTTGACGGACGCGACAATATATTTACACCAGATAAAGGAATAAGACTTCAATCCGATTTTTTCTGGTCAGACAATATGCTAGGAAGCGATTACGATGCCTGGCGTATCAATTTATCGGCAATTGGATATTATCCTTTGGCAAAAACATTAATTGGCGGACTAAGGATAGAAGGAGAGCAGGCGTTGGGAAGTCCGCCTTTTTATTTAAAACCAGGAATCAATTTACGAGGAATTCCGGCTGCCAGATATATGGGCAACACCAGTATTGTGACCGAAGCCGAATTAAGATGGGATGTTTACAAACGATGGAGCCTTATGGGATTTGGCGGTCTGGCGAGCGCTTTTGACGATTGGGACAAAGCTTTTGCAAAACCTGTCGTATATAGCTACGGAACAGGTTTTAGATATCTAGTTGCCAGAAAATTTAAACTCCGTATGGGAGTAGACGTTGCCCACGGGCCAGAAGAATGGGCGTATTATATCGTTTTTGGAAGCAATTGGCTTAGATAAAAATTCCCGACAAATTATTGCCGGGAACTTGATATGGAGAATCGGTTCTTATTTTTTCCAATAAGGTTTTATGATTTTATTATGTTTTTCATTTAAAATTAAAATAATAACTGTCGCAATCAAACAAATAACAGTTGCCTGAATACTGCCTTCTGGACCAAATGCACCACCTGTAATAAATTCTGGACCTTGTATTCTAGCTTCTAATAAACTGCTCGTTTTTTCGTTTCCTGATGTAATGGCTCCAAAAATTCCTGATTGGGTAAAATTCCATGCAAAATGCAATGCAATCGGACACCATAAATTACGGGTATAAATAAAGATGGCACCAAAAAGAAATCCGGCAGTGGTAATGCAAAGACTAGAAAGAACAGTACTATTCGCATTAGCAAGGTGTAAAATTCCGAATATAAGAGATGAAATAGTAAGAGCGAGATAACTTCCTAGTTTTTCTTCCATTACTCTAAATATGATGCCGCGAACTAATATTTCTTCAATAATTGCCACAGTAAACATAATCGCAAAAGGAATCAAAATAAAAGTAATGGGATTAATAGCCACAACGCTATAACTTCCGTTAAGGTAAATAATTAAAATCGTTAGCGATTGTAAAACCAAACCAAGCATCGCACCAAGAAGAACATTTTTTAAAAGTTCTTTTGTGGCAAATTCTGTAATGTTTCGTTTTTCAAATTTTTTAAAGAAAGTAATATAGCTTAAAACGCATGCAGTAGAAACAAAAAGCCCTTTTAGCAGATTTCTGAAATTTTTATCCAAAGGAGTTAATGCTAGCAATTTGGATGCAATTTGCTGTCCGATGACAACAACAGCCATAAAAACAAGCAGAGCTAAAAGAACCTTAATTATGGATGAATGTGATATTTTTTGTTTTAGGGTAAGAGTTTTCATTTGAATTTGGTTTTAGAATTAATTTGAAGCAAATGTAGATTGCTCCGAAACCAAAAAATAGAATGAAATTTGCTTCGTTTATAATTTTTGAAATTGTTTTGGCAAAAATCCCGTCTGGCTTTTAAAAGTTCTAATAAAATGACTTTGATCCGAAAATCCGCATTGGAGTGCTATTTCAGTCAGATTTTCATTGCTGGATTGTATTAGCGAAAGCGAACGGTCAATTTTAATTCGGCGCATATACTCGCCCAAAGTGCATCCAAAATATTTAGGGAAATGTTTAGAAATCGTAATCGGATTTAAATGTAAAACCTGTGCCAAATCATTCAAGTTTGGATTTTCATTCCAACAGTCATTCAATAATTCATTCAAGCTTTTAACCCAAAACGGACTTTTGTCAAAACGTTCCAAATGATCTGTAGAATTGGAAAGCTGTGCAAATAACATTCGAATAGTATCGCTTGAAAAAGAATCTGAAGATTGCGTTTCTTTAAAAATCTTTAGAATTAAAAATTTGGTAAAAGCAGTGTTCTGAACCGATTTTTCTAAAACAGCTTCGGTAATTTCGAGTTCTTTGAGCAGGTTTTCTTCAATTTCGATATTAATATTTCGGGAGGGTAAAAGGGTATTCTGGTTCAAATGCAGCTCATCGCTATGATAAAATAGTAAAGAACCCGCGCCAACCGTTTCATTAAAGTTTTTGCGTTTTTCGGTGGTGCCTCCGTTAAGAAAAAGAGTAATGTGCGCATTGTTATGCGAATGCCAACCTTCGTAAACCTTGTTCTGATATTCGGTTTCTACGACTGCAAGACCTTCTGTATTGAAGATGTTTTTGGTATTGCCCAAGTATTTTTCTTTTTCCAGTTCGTACATTTTCAAATTCTAGCGTGGCGTTTACAGACAACCAAAATACTATATATTTAAAAAACTACAGATTATAATTAGAGATTGATTGGCAATGCGCTTCACTTTTGCAGATTTTGTAATCTTATACACCTTAAAAGAAAGATTGTGAAAAAATTAACCGCTCAAACGCAATAAATTACAAAAAATTTAATTGTTTTGTAACAAATTAGAAACAATGGAGACTAATTTTGTTAAATCTTAAACATAAATTATGAATACATTTTCATTCAAATCAGTGTTTGCTGCTTCAGTATTTTTGGCTGGAACTGCAGGCTGTTTTGCGCAAGACGTATTAGTAAATTCACTAAAACTAAACGCAAGCGACAAAAGTAAAGAGAACTTCAAGTTTACAGAAGTAATTAACTTAGGAACAACATCGGTAAAAAACCAAGGTTCATCTGGAACTTGCTGGAGTTATGCTTCTAACTCGTTTTTAGAGTCAGAAATGATTCGTTTAGGAAAACAGCCGGTAGAATTATCTCAAATTTATTCTGCAAGAAATGTGTATGTTGACAAAGGAGAAAACTACGTTCGTATGCACGGTGCTATTACACTTGGAGACGGAGGAGCTTTGCATGATGTAATCAACATGTACAAAAAATACGGAACTGTACCAAGAGAAGTTTACACGGGATTAAACTACGGAACAGACAAAAATAAATTTGCTGAAATGGGCGCTTTAATCGAAGGATTTTTGACGGCTGTTGTGAAGAATCCGAACGGAGAATTGACACCAACTTGGAAAAAAGCTTACGCAGCAATGATCGATTCTTATTTAGGAAAAGCTCCAGAAAACTTTGCATTCAAAGGGAAAAACTACACACCGCAATCTTTCGCAAAAGAAGTGGTTGGAATTAACCCAGATGAGTACGTAGAAATGTCTTCTTACAACAATGTGCCTTACTACCAAAAAACAACTATGATGGTACCAGACAACTGGTCACTAGATCAGGTTTACAACGTAAAAATTAATGACATGACAGATGTTATCGACAATGCGTTGAAAAAAGGATACACTGTAGCGTGGGCAACAGACGTGAGCGAGAAAACCTTTAGCTGGAAAAACGGTGTAGCATATGTAGCTACTAAAAAATTCGAAGATATGACTGCAGAAGAAAAAGCAGACTTATTTAACGGGCCAAAAGCTGAACCAGAAATTACTCCAGAAATGCGTCAGGCTGCGTTTGACAACTACACTACAACAGACGACCACGGAATGCACATTATTGGTCTTGCAAAAGATCAAACTGGAAAAGAATATTACATCGTAAAAAACTCTTGGGGAGAAACAAACGACTATAAAGGTTTCTTGTTTGTAACTAAGAATTTCGTAAAATATAAAACTACTGCTCTTCTAGTAAACAAAGGAGGAATTCCTGCTGAAATTGCTAAGAAATTAGGGGTTTAATTTTATTAGACTTTTGAAATAGGAAAGCGCCGTGATCTTTTGAAGATTGCGGCGCTTTTTGATTCCATCGAATTTGATGGAATTAAAAATATGGCAGGTTCTAATAGTTTTTCCCTAATTCTGAAACGATGGATTGAATATACTAATTCTAATACAACACAACATAGAACAAAATGAGCGATTATTAAAACTGAATGAAATAGCTTATAAGTCAAATGAAATCCCTAATAAATACCACTCTATTTCGCAAAATATAAAACTACTGCTCTTTCAGTAAACAGAGGAGGAATTCCTTCTGAAATTGCTAAGAAATTAGGGATTTAATTTTATTAGACTTTTTTGAAATAGGAAGCGCCGTGATCTTTTGAAGATTGTGGCGCTTTTTTTAGTTAAATCCATAAAAAGACGTACTTCATCGTCTTTATAAGCAAGTTACGGTTAGAATAAAGCTAACTAGAAGAAAATGAGTAACTTTAGTGTGAGTTTTTTATTGGAGCATTAATTTTATTCAAAAAATTATGAAAAAGTATGAAGCAATTATCGTTACACTTGCGTTCGTATTTTCTCTCGGCTGTTTTGCCCAGAGCACAAATGATGCATCTGCTTTTCCAGCAATAGGAAAAACAACACTATTGACGGATAATCTTGCTAATAATAGTGATTATGTAATAAAATCGTATTATGTAGAAGAGAGAATAAATAAGCTTTTTGGAGGTAGAATTATTACCTACCAAGTTACTAAATTGGATATGGTCGATACTTACGATCTCGGGCCCAATAATACGAGAACAGTAATTCCGAATTACGTAAAAAGAAAACCTAAAGCAACTTCAAATACAATAGAAAAAAAAGCAACTGTAACCAGTTTATCAGCTTCGGTAGAACCCGTTAAACTCGAAATTAAAACTCCTGCCCCTCCTCTTTCGGCTTCAAAATACATTACGGTCAATGTGGTAGATACCTACGAAAAAGTAATCGAAAAAGGGTATAAATCTGTCGATATGCTAAAAAAAGTTGCAGACCGCTTTTATTTTGAAGGAAATCTTACCGCAGCGGTTGGCTATTATGAGAAATTGTTTGACGAATCCAAAGAGCTGGATGTTATTTACTATTACAGATACGCACAGTCTTTAAAAGCAATAAACGAAAATGAAAAAGCTGATACTTTAATGAAAAGGTTCAAAAGTGAAACTTTGAGTATGAAATAGTTTTTTTTACCGCAAAGCCACGCTAAGATTTTTATGCAAAGGGCGCTAGCTAAGTTTACTTTTAAACGATATCTAAATATTAAGTTCGCAGAGCTATATGCATATAGCTCTGCGAACTTTTTTATTCTATAAAAATTACTCAAAAAACTTAGCGCTCTCTGCGTAAAAATCTTAGCGTGGCTCCTATGTTTGCATAGTTATAAAATCAATCTTTCAAATACCTATATTTGGATATAATAAAGTGAAAAGGATGAGAGTCGATTCGCGGCTAAATGACTCATGAAGTACATT
>NZ_RPOC01000016.1 GCF_003946915.1 Flavobacterium ustbae | reverse complement strand
ATATTTGCTCCTACCATTGGGGTTTGTTTTTTTTGTCAATTACAAAGAACCTAATTTAGGTTCATAACCCAATGGTTTTTATATTCTTATCCCTTAACTTAATGACATTGGGATGGGAGTAAGCTGCCGAAGCAGCACGGACAGCCCGACAGCGTCCCGATAAAAGGGCGAATAAGCGTATAGTGAAGTGGCCCTTTTATCGGGATGGTGTCACGCCCAAATTATTTTTTATCTTTTAAATAGTTGCTTTGCCATTGCTACACTCTGTGGTAATCTGCTTTCCAGTGTACGATTGCTTTTTTAATTGCATCGCCCGTTAAGTTGTTTTTTAAAACGTCTTCTACAAGCGGAGCCAACTCGCTGTCTGGTGCAAAACGTAGTGCAAATATTTGATCGTCGGT
Source organism: Flavobacterium ustbae (assembly GCF_003946915.1). Taxonomy (GTDB): domain Bacteria; phylum Bacteroidota; class Bacteroidia; order Flavobacteriales; family Flavobacteriaceae; genus Flavobacterium; species Flavobacterium ustbae. The sequence goes on along the minus strand of NZ_RPOC01000016.1, from coordinate 104,478 downwards.
GAGTTTGTACTCAAATTCTTCGAATCTTTTGCCGGTTAAAGTGAAATATCGGTAACGCATTTCTAAACGCACAATTCTATTTTGCAGCGTTAAGGCATAGTGTTGGCGAAGCATAAAGGCTAATGCAAAAAGAAACATAAAGATTATGCTGATAAACCCCCATATCAAATAATCTTTTGTGGTAATGCCTAAATAAATGCTGGCGATTAAAAAGAGAATTAGAACAGGGTAGTATATAAAATGGTGTGGGGTGTAAAACCGTATATGATTGTAATAAGTTTGAATTTTCATGTCTTTTTAGATTAAAAGGTATCTTATAAAACAAAACTACTCTATATTTCTATAGAGTAGCTTTTTCCCAAAAATAAACTAACATAACCAATGTTCTCTTTATAGACTAAACTTTTTTTAAAGTTTGCTGTGTAAATTTTAGTAAGAAGAAAGCCTTTCCATGTCGTTCATCAATCTTTTAATATGGCTTATTTTTCTTTTTGTAAAATTAGTTCGAGAGTGCTTGGATTTTGTTATACTTTAATCGAAAAAAGTTACATGATTTCAATATTTGCATTTTAATTGTATAAAAAGAACGCGATTTATAATAAGGTTTTTATGATGTTCCATTCCTTTAATTTATCTTGAAAAGTCTTGCCAGCATTGGCCGGACTTGTAGAAGGAAGTGTGAAAGTTTTGTATTCTTTTGTTAAGTGAACATATTTTTTAAAAAAAGCAGCGGCCTTTTGTCCGTTAAAAATAATGCTTTCTATTTGAGGATGAATTTCTAAAAAATGTTCAAAATCATTTGCTATTTCGTTTTTTATAGCGCTGTCTAAACTTCCTACGCGATCGCAAAATTGCAAGACATCCCAAAGCGCTATATTGTTTTCAATTAATAGTTTTTTTCGTGTCTCATAATCATTAGAAAATTCTTGTCCGAGAATCTGAAACATAAATTTCCAAAAATTGTTTTGATTGTGACCGTAATATTGATTGAGTTCTAAAGATTTTGTTCCTGGCATTGTGCCTAAAATCAGAATTTTAGAAGAAGGAGAACTAATGGGTGCAAACGAAAAACTTTTCATACGGTTTTTTCTATACTAATTAAGATACCTCAAATTAAACATTTAGACGGAATTATAAAACAAAACGAAAAAATTATATAACATTTTTGGCGGGTCTTTAAACGAACTTTGACTTTCAGATTCCGACACAGTAAATCTGTTTTGCAAATTATAATTTTTAAATCCGGCGAACCATGAAAATTTTTACTATAAATACAGAACAAACTCAGAATATATTTGATGAACTTCATACTAGTTTTGGCGGAAAGGTGACTTTTGATTTAGACGAATATGCACTCCAAGTCGAAAATAATTTTGCAGAAGGATCAATTATAGGAGCTTCTTTTAATGATAATATCTCGTATGTTCAGTTTGATATGACATTTTCTGCAGATGTTAGATTGGATTTTCTAAATGTAAAATCGTCACCTATTTATTTTGCATATTGTTCTAAAGGTAACCTCTCGCATAGTTTTGGATTGAATGGAGAAGAGCGAAAATTAAAAACCTTTCAGACTGCCATTGTAACTTCTAAACAAAACCAGGATAATGTTTTGTTTTTTGAAAAAGGAAAGAAAACAAAGCTTACTTTAATTATTGTAGGTACTCAGATCGATCCTGCAAACCAGGCTCATTCTTTGAATCAGCAAGTAAAGGATACTTTTTTTGAAAATAATCAGGTAACAGATTTCTTTTATATTGGTTCTTATAATTTGCAGATTGCAGAGAAAATTGAACAGCTTAACTCTATTACACAGACAGGCGTTGTTCGCAATTTGCTGAAAGAAGGAATTATGCGAATTATTCTTGCTATGGAAATTCAGCAACATTCAGATGATTTGCATGCGTTTGCAAATGAATCAAATGGACTGACTTTAAGAGAACTGGAAGAAATAAAAGAACTTTCGGAGTTTATAAAATCAAGTCCAGAAGAAGCTTTTTCGATAAAATCTCTTAGTAAGAAATCTGGATTATCTCCAAATAAACTTCAAGAAGGTTTTAAAATGATTCATAATCGAACGGTTAACGATTATATCACTCATATGCGTGTTCTAAAAGCTGAAATTCTAATTAGGACATCTGACTTAAATATTTCAGAAATCGTATACTGTATTGGGTTCACCAGCAGAAGCTATTTTTCTAAAATATTCAAACAAAAATTTAATTGCAGCCCAAAAGAATATAAGTTTAATTTGAATTCTTTGGCGATTACAGCGTAATCTAAGCTGCTAAGGTACTGAGGCGCTAAGTTACAAAGGCTTCTCAGTTTATAAAAAAATAAATAATGTCGTTAGCTGTTAAGCATGATATATATAAAAGGAGCAAAGGTTCAGAGGTTCTAAGTAATAAAGGTTTTTTTTCCTCTGGATCTTCTTTTTAAGCTGCTAAGGTTTTGAGGTGCTAAGCTACTAAGGTGCTCTCAGTTTCTAAAAAAAAATAATAAATAATGTCGTTAGCTCTAAAGCAAGATATATAAAGTAAAATCCCCAGATTTTGGATAATTCAAAATCTGGGGATTTTAATGTTTTAACTAATTTAGTATTGAAAACTTAGAGCCTTAGAATCTTAGCAACTTAGAACCTTTACTAACGCCCAAATCGATAATAATCTAAATCTGTATTTTTTTTGTTATGAATGGAATCTAAAATAGAATTCATGCCAAGTACGCTGAAGGTGATTCCGTTTCCTCCGAAACCTAGAACGTAATGCTCATTTTTTCTTGAATTTGGTTTTCCGAAGTAAGGAAGGCCGTCTTTGGTTTCTCCAAAAGTTCCTGCCCAGGAATAGTCGATTTTGAAATCTAAGTCGGGAAATCTTTTAACGAATTGTTTTAAAAGATAGGCTTCTTTTTTAGGAAGTAATTTATCGCGTTTAGATGTATCTCTAAAGTCTTCGTCTCCGCCGCCCATTATAATTCGGTTATCTTCTGTAGTTCTGATGTAGTGATAAGGAGACGCTGTATCCCAAAAAATAGTATTTTTAAAATGCTCGGGAAGATCGTGCTGACTTTCTGAAGCGATAACGTAAGTACTTTTTAAATCTACGACCTTTTCTTTTAGCGTCTCTGTACTTTCGTAGCCTGTACAATGTATAATATGACCGGCCGTAATGACATGTTTAGAATCTGTAGTAGCAATAATTTTACCTTTTTGATGCTGAATTGAAGTAATGTCTGTTCGGTCAAAAATAGGCATTCCTTTTTCATGACAATGAAACAAAAGATCACTCGCAAGTTTAAACGGATCCATAACAGCGGCAGTTTTAGATTCTATTCCTGCAATTGCATTCAATCCCATTTTCTGTAATTCTGATCGGCTGAGCCAGCTTATTTCAAAACCATGCTGTTTACGGGCTTTAAATTCATTTTTTAAATAGGGAACATCTTTTTTTAAAGTGGTAAAATGAACGCTTTTTTTAAATTCAAAACCGCATTCGCAGCCCACAGAATCAATTATGTTTCTGAGATCAAAAATGGCTTTTTTTCCGTTTTGATAACTGTCTACGGCACATCTAGCGCCGCGAAGTTTAATAAGCTGATGTAAGGGAACATCAATTTCGTATTGCAGTAAAGCCGTACTGCCAGAAGTGCTTCCGCCACAGACATCTCGACGGTCTACAAGAACAATTTTTTTTCCTTCATTAAGTAATTTATAGGCTATTAACGCTCCTGTTATGCCTCCGCCAATGATCATAATATCGGTATTGATATCAGAATCTAGAGAAGGATAGCTTTGTTTGATAGCATTTTTTAATGGCCAATACGTTTTAGTAGAGCTCAATTTCATTTTTGGTTATTTTTAGTGGTATTTTGGTGTTATTTGGTTTGGTATTTTATAAAATCATCTTCTTCAGCAAATGAGATGCGATCTTTTACTGAAGAAGATGAAGAATTTATTATTATTATTATTTCTTTTTTTGCTTGCTAACTTTTTCTTTTCGAATTACTTTATTGTTCTTTTCATCATAAACGGCAGGATTAATTTCTTGTCCCGTTTTGCTGAATATTTTAATTTTTGGGTCTTCATGTGTTCCGGTAATTACAATAGGAAAACCTATTAATCCGAATAGCGGAAGTCCTAAACGCATTCTAAGATCCAAAAGTCCGTCAAAGCTTGTAGTTCCTTTAATTGTTGGCTTAAAGCTGGCCACGCTAAATGTAAAAGGCTCTATATTGATTAGATTATTGTCTATAGTTGATTTGATTTCGATTCCTTCCATATCCGGATCACTCAAACCATTTTGTCCTGTTTTAGAACTGATTCCATCAAAAAGTTTAAGTCCTTTAATTTTTACGTCGCGCAAATTAATCGTTCCTCCTCCTTGCATAGATTCATAAATAGGCCCCATATTTCCATTTAAATCTCCTTTTATTTTATAGTCAACAGAAATAATTCCGTGCGCCTTTTCGGCAGCAGTAACCATATCATGAAACATCGGAATTTCTTTGTATGCTCTTTGTACATCAAAATCCTTAGCTGTAAAATGTGCATCAAAATGTGCAGAAGTTGGAGATTCGTCTTTGTACATCGCATTAACTCCTAAAATGCAGTCAATAATATTAAAGGTAACATTTTCTAAGTAAAATCCTTCTTTTTTTACTCCAATTTTTCCGTTTAGTTTGTTAAATACCAATTTATTGTATTCGATTTTGTCGGCATTTGCATTTAAAGTGACATTTAAATTTTCAGGAATTATCACTACGCCACTCATTTTAGGATGGTCTTCTTTGGCATATTCCACTTCAATTTTACGATCTTTGTTTTCACCCTCTTCAAGCGCCATAAATTCATCGACATTAATCAATTTTGATTTAAGATTGAAGTTGCCGCTAAGCGTTCCTTTTGATTCTAAAAAATAATTGATCGTATTGAGCAAATAGCCATTAATATCAAAATCTGATTTTCCGTAAGAGGCATTGAATTTTTCAAACCACATTTTTTCATTTTGAAAACGGAAATTTCCCTGTTTAATATAGAACGCTTTTGGAAACAATTCTGAAGTTGCTTTTATATTTTTAAGCAGCAATGTTCCTTTATTATCCAACTTATCATATTGGCCTGTTGTTGCATAACTTTGTTTTCCTTTTAGAGAAAGATCGGCTTTGGCATAACCAGTTACATCAACGCCTTCTTGAGCAAAAACCTTATATATTCTGCCCACATTGAGTTCGCCTTTAATTTTGGCATTATAAGCCAAATCGCTAAAATCTGATAAAGTGGCATTTACATAAACAGGATTTCCTTCAAAAGTAAAAGAAGCTGGCGCTACGGCCACAATTAAATCCTGATAAGTGCCAGCTTTGTTGAGCATGTTTGCCACAAAAGTGATATCGGTAATCGGATTTGGATAATACTTTGTTTTAAGTGATCCATTTCGCAATGAAATTCCGCCAATTGTTTTAGGGAATAATTTTTTAGAGGTGCTAAAAAGCCCTCGCGCCTGAATATCGGTTTTCAAAATTCCTTTTAAGTCGATATTTTCTAATCCTAACGCGGCATCAACAACAGCAAGGTCTAATGCTCCTTTCACGCTTGCATTAATCGACATTTCGCTTAGACCTTTACTGTGCAGATAAGCATTAAAATAATCTTTTTCGCCAACTTTAAATTTTAGTGTTCTCAGATTAACCAATAATTTTTCAGTATCCAAAGACGGAAGCATGGCATTCAAATCCATTTGAAAATCGCTTAAAGGAACAGGCGCATCTTTATAATTTACAGAGCCTTCATTAATTTTTAAATTGAAAGCTAAGTTTGGTTTTTGCTTTTTCTGAACATTGTAATCTCCTTTAAAACTGACCAGTAAATCGCTTCTGCCTGAAATTTCTGTTTTATCTAGCCATGTTAAATATTCTGGTGGCATTACAGAAAGTAAATCTTTTACTGTAGTATTTTCGGAAGCTGCTTTGATGTTGATTTTGTAACCGTCTCGTAAAATGGTAAATAAGCCAGTAAATTTTAAAGGGAGTTTATTGATCTGTAATTCATTTTTCTGAAGAATGAAAGAAAGCGCATTGGTATTGATTCTGGTAATTAAATCGGCGTGGACTTCTTTTCTTCTAATATATCCAGTTCTGTCATAAAAGAAATCCAGATTATCAATCTTGGCATCGGTTGCGAGATCAAAAATATCTTCACTAAGATTTCCTCTTCCAACGTAATTAAAGCCTTTTGCGTCGACTAAAATTTTTGCAGAACGATCGTTATATTTTACATGGCAATTTTCTAGATCAATGCGCTCCAATCGAATTGCGGTTCCTTCTTCTGGTTTGTCTTTTTCTTCTTTGCGGTTTTCGGGGGCAATATAAATATTGTAATTAGCCTGACCTTTTTCGTTGACCATTACATTAATCAAAGCGTCAGAAACGTAAAGTTTATTAATTTTTACTTCATTATCAAAAAGCAGTCTTTTGATATCGATTCCAAAAGCAACTTGGTCTGCTTTTAATAAGGTGTCATTGCTGAAAGGCTTAGATCCCGTTAAAGAAAGTTCGTCAAGAGAAACAGTTAACGAAGGGAAATGCGTGAAAAAAGAAAGCTTAGATTTGGTAAAATCAAGCTTGGTATCCAATCTCTCGTTTGCAATTTTTTTAACCTCCGAAGCAATTTTTCCAGGAAAAAGAAGCGGAATTATAAATAGCAAAAACAAAATCACCGCAATCGTAATTCCAGTGATTTTTAAAACTTTTAAGGCGGTATGTTTGAATGTACTAGGCATATATTTTGTAATTTGTGGTTCGTAGAAAGTCCTTAGCTTGTTAGTGCTTAGTCCTTAGCTTTTAGCTTTTTAGTCCTTAGTTTGCTTAACTATTAACCAAACTAAGGACTAAGGACTAACTACTAAGGACTAAGCACTCTAAAAAAAAATCAATTCTTTTTAGCTTCTTCCTTTTTTTGCTGTTCTTCTTGCTTTTCTTTTTTAGCTTCTTCTTTTTGTTCTTTCTCTTTAGCCGCTTTTTCTTCTTGCTTTTCTTTCTTTTCCTCTTGTTTTTCTTTTCTTTCTTCAGCTTTTTTCTCTTTTTCTTTCTCCTTTTTCTTGAAATAGCCTCTAAACAAGAAATTGCTTTTTGCGGCTTCCATGTTTTCGCTGAAACCCTTTGTTCCGGTTTCTAAATTGGATAGGGTATTAGAAACACTGTTTGCCATTTTATCGTCTTTAACAAGTCTTGCCAAAGCTCCGTTTCCGTTGTTCATGCTATGGCTAAAAATGGCTATTTCGTCTGAAATCACGCCAATATTATCTACGCTTTTCTTCACGCTTTTCATAATATCGTGCATTTCAATTCCGTCAACAGAAGCAATTTGTCCATTGTCTTCAATGATCTTTGTAGATTTTGCACCTGGCGAAATCGTCAAAACTTTATCGCCCATTAAGCCATCAGAACCAATACTGGCTGTGGCATCAGTTTTAATAAATTCTCGAACTTCTTCTTTCATTACTAAAATCACTATGACAGTCGAGTCATTTTTAAGCTGAATTTGCTCTACCGTTCCAACATTAATTCCTGAGAAACGTACATTGTTTCCCACTTCCAATCCGCTTACTGTTTTAAACTGAGAGGTAATATGAAAGGTTGAACCGAAAAGGTTTTTTTGTTTTCCAATAAAATATACGGCCATTATAAAAAGCAGTAAACCTATTGTTACAAACATTCCTAATTTCCAAGTATATCTAGATTGCTTTTCCATGATTTCTATTTATTTTGCTTTGTTTTTATTGAAAGAATGAGCGAACCCATTCGTCTTCGTCTTTTTCTAGTTCTTCGTACGTTCCTTCGGCATGAATTACACCGTCTTTTAAAACAATGATTCGATCAGAAGTCATTTTTGCACACGCCATATCGTGTGTAATAATGATCGAAGAAGTTTTTTGTTTGTTTTTAATGTCTAAGATCAATTCACTAATTTCTCTTGAAGTAATTGTATCTAAACCTGTTGTGGGTTCGTCGTACAAAATGATTTCAGGTTTTAAAATCAGTGTTCTTGCCAGACCAATCCTTTTTCTCATACCTCCAGAGAGTTCAGAAGGCATTTTGTCAACAGCTTCTGCCAAACCTACGTTTTCAAGAGCTTCCATGACTTCTTTTTCGACTTCATCATCATTAAGATCGCGTTTGTGTTTGCTTAATGTAAAAGCGAGATTTTCTCTAACGGACATTGAATCGTAAAGAGCACCACTTTGGAACAAAAAACCGATTCGGACTCTAATGGCATTCAGCTCGCTTTTTGAAATATTAAGAACATTTTCATCAAAAACTTTAATTTCGCCCTTATCAGGTTCAATAAGCCCGACGATGCATTTTATGGTAACAGATTTTCCTGATCCTGAACGTCCTAAGACCACAAGATTTTCATCTTTATTTAAAACAAGATTTACACCTTTTAAAATGGTATTGTCTGTACCAAAAGTTTTATGCAGGTCTTTTATCTCAATCATAGGAGATTGACCTTTCTCTTTCTTTTTGGGTTCTTTATGTAATTTTTCTTCAGCCATTTTTAAAAAAATAAATCGGTTATTTGAACAGCGACCATATCGATAATAAAAATGCTTAATGAGGCAGTAACAACGGCAGAGTTTGCAGCTTGACCCACACTTTCTGTTCCGTTTGAAGCATTAAAACCTTTAAAGCATCCGATCATTCCGATAAAAAAGCCAAAAAAGAACGTTTTGATTGTAGCTGGAAATAAATCCAAAAACTCTAAAGATTGAATAATCTGAGTGAGATATCTGTAGAAATTTACATCTCCATGAATATTAATTCCTACGTAACCTCCAATAATTCCAATCGCATCGGCAAAAAAAACAAGTATCGGAATCATCAGCGTACAAGCCAAGACTCTAGTAACAACTAAATAATTATACGGATTTACTGCTGAAACTTCCATGGCATCAATCTGCTCGGTTACTTTCATTGAGCCTAATTCTGCTCCAATTCCAGATGAAATTTTTCCGGCGCAAATCAAGGCAGTAATTACTGGGGCGATTTCTCTAATCAGCGAAAGCGCAACCATACCCGGAAGCCAGGATTCTGCACCAAATTTTACTAATGTTGGACGCGACTGCAGCGTAAGAACCAACCCCATAATAAAACCGGTTATGGCTACCAGTGGTAGAGATTTATAGCCTATTACATAACATTGTTTCAAAAACTCTTTGGTCTCATAAGGGGGAATAAAAACCTCCTTAAAAAACTTCTTGGCGAATATCGTCGTCTCTCCAATTTCGGTGAATGTATTTTTGAGAATCAAAATGATTTTTGTTTAAATGTGAATGATATAAATTGAAAAATAGAATGATATAAACCCATCTAAATTCGTATAGGAAAGTTACTTTTTTTATGATCCAAAAATCTTACACAACTTTTTTGGAACGTTATATAATTTTCATCGGCATCTGCACAATAAAAAAACGTAAACTGCGTTTGCTGAGGTTTGTAAATAAAAAATCCCTTTTATGCAAAAGGGATTTCTCAGGTTAAAATGAAGTATTTGGTTAGCTTCAATAGTATAAAGTCTAAGAATTAATAGCAACTCCAGTTCGTGATTTCATTAAAGGAATAACGCGGGATTGTGACATTGCTAATTTTTCCATTAGTAATCTTGCTGTTAAAAAACATACTGTAGATTCTGCTCCTTGGTTTAAGTTTACGTTGTGCTTTTCTAGCCCGTCGTAACCGCCACCGCTTACTGGATTGTACATAATCTGACCTAGATGATTTTTACCTAAAAACCAGTTGAAAGCAGCTTTCATTTTCTTTTTATAATGCGGTGTTTTAAATTCATTATAAAAGGCATTTAGCGTCATAATGGTATACGTTACGTCAATTGGCTGTTCACCAAATTCCTGAGGTTCAGAACCTTTATGATACCAGCTTTGGTTCGAGATAGCTTTGAAATTACCTTTTACAAACGTTTTAGAAATTAAGAAATCTAAAGAGTCTAAAGCTACTTTTTTGTAGACTGGCTTATTGGTTATTAAATAAGCATAGAGCATCGATTCTGGAAGAATTCCGTTTCCGTAAGTCAAATAATTTTCAAACCATTGCCAATCTTCTGTTGCTGTATCTTCATAATTTGCCAACAATTTCGCATTCAGTTTATTGATAATGGCAGCAACATACAAATTAGGGATTTTAGTATGGTATAAGTACAACCCTTTTGTTGCAAAACCAATTGAACGTGGCGATTGAATAGTTTCTGCCCATTTCAATGAATTCAATAAACATTGTGTTGCTTTTTTTGTAATAGTTTCTGGAAGAATGTCTGAGATAGAAACAACAGTTCCTAAAGCCCAAAGTGCTCTAGCATTTGAATCTTCTAAATTTACTTCGGCATTTTGTTCTACATGTTCGCGATTTTCCTTATCAACATAATTGATAAAGTCTCCTTTTGGCTGCTGGCAACGCTGAATGAAATCTAAGTAAATTAGAATATATGCTAAATCTTCTTTGTCTTGAGTCAGTTTATAGTGCATGCAAAATGCAACTAATGCTCTTGCATTGTCGTCTAATGTATATCCTGACTCTAGGTCTGGAATAGAAATTTTGCTAAACTGAACAATACCAAGTTCTGTAGTCAGTTTTTTGATGTGTTTTAGTTGGATGTCAGGATAACTGAATTTAATGTCCTCTGGGTTATTAAATAGTTTTTTGTATGTGTTCATTTGAGTAATTCCGACATTTTCCCATGAAGAAGCTCTCATTTTAGTAAATGAGCTAATTCCCATTTCGTTTCTTAAATTTTCGTCTTCAATCAATTTTATAGCTGCCGCTGCAAACTGATCTGAATCTCCAATGTCACATAAAATTCCAGAATCTGCCGTTAATACTTCTTTAGTATGAGGAATTTTAGAAGCCACAATCGGACAAGCACAACTCATAGCGTAAGAGAAAGTGCCACTTACAGCTTGATTCGGATCTTTGGACGTAAACATATAAATATCTGTAGCTTTTAAATATTCTAGAAGCTCTTCTGTATCTAAATATTGATTAATAAAACGAACATTGTTTTCTAAGTTTAATTCTTTAACCATGGCTTCTAATTTATCTCGGTAAGGATCTGTACCATCTTTGATTAGGTTTGGATGCGTTTTTCCGATAATTAAATACAATGCATTTGGCGCTTTTTCGACAATTTTAGGCAATGCCTGTAAACCGGTTTCTATATTTTTTCCTTCGCCTAAAAGTCCGAAAGTAGAAAGTACTAATCTATCTTGAATTTCTAATTTTTCTTTTGCCTGTTGCGGAGCTTCATATACTACAATATGAGTTCCGTGAGGCACGCAAGTAATTATTTCTTCATTGATGTCGTAATCGTTAATTAGTATATCTTTAGATTTATTAGTCATTACAAAAACCGAGTTGCTGTAACTCAATAGCAGTTTTACGAACGTTCTCAGTTCATCATTCGGATTAGGAATCACACTGTGAAAAGTATAAGTTACAGGCGCTTTAATTACATTTAGAAAATCTAAAAGATGGTCTCCGTAATTTCCTGAAAACAAACCAAATTCATGCTGAATATGCACTAATTTTACAGCTTCATCATTATTGATTTCTTCGGCTACTTTAGCATATTCTTCACGATTCTTGGTGTTTAAGGTAAAAGCTTGAGTAGGTTCTTCTTTTGGTTTATCAACAAGTTCACATATTTCGCACTGAATAGATTTACCATAAACATCTGTAATACCTTTAATGGTGTCTTGAGTATAGGTTGCTATGCCACATTGAGTTGGCGGAAAAGTAGATAAAAAAACTATTTTCGATTTATTTGATATTGTTTTCATGAGATACATTTTTTATTCGGTTCATAACTCGTTAAGGTTCAAAGAAGCCAAGGCAATTTTCTCATCGACGGCACCATAATCAATACCGTTGGCGGTCAATGATGAAAGTTTCTGCTTCAAAACTATAATTGACATTAACATATATTTTTTTAATCGCTATTGTAATATTGGGTTTGGAAGTCTTTTGTAACTTTTTGAAGAAAATTCTAAGGCTTCCGGTGTGTTTTTAAATTTTATGTGAAATTAGTTCACCAATAGAGCGACGATTAATCCAATCGATCAAAAAATTAACTCTAAAGCTTAAACATGGTAATTGTGTAAGACTTCTAAATAATCGTGAAAGTCACGCGTAATCAGTGTTTTATTGATTCTTTTGAGCTAATAAAATACTGTTTTGAGTTAATAGCATTTGTAGGAATAAAAGAACTTTGAATAACAAACAAAAAAGGCTTTTGAAAGCCGTATATACAAACTCAAAAAATCAATATTATGTTACGTTGGACAGTTATATTTATCATTCTTGCTATCATAGCCGGAATCTTTGGTTTTGGTGGTATTGCCGCTGGAGCCGCGAGTATCGCAAAAGTTTTATTCTTTATCTTTTTAGTGCTGTTTATTATTTCATTAATCACAGGGAGAAGAAAGGTTTAGTTTTTTTTAAGCTTCTGAGGTGCTAAGATTCTAAGCTTCTAAGCAAAAGTTTGGTACCTTAGTTGCTTAGTACCTCAGGACCTTAGTAGCTTAGGCCTCAATACCATTTCGCATAATATTTTCTAGTTATAAAAGCAATCGGAATCCCGACACAGCAAATCACGATAAGTATAGAAAGCAAAAGCGGAAAATCTAAATTTTTCTCAGGTAACACAGGAAATACAATTGGTAGGACAACGAGATTCATTACGACCCAAATGAAGAATCCGTAGGAGATTCCCGATAGTAAAGTGTTTATTTTAAAAAATGGGATATAGGGGAAAATTTTAAAATAAAACCAAGCAAAAATAAAAGCAATTAAGAAATGAAGTCCCAAACCCACGAAAGTCATTTCTGTTCCGCCTGTGTAGGCTTCTTTTTTAAAAATGCCACTGGCAATAGACTGTAAAATTTTTTCTGCAGTTGTTTTATGCAATATTCCGGCGTAAATCAAAATAGCGGCAGTAATATCTAATGTGCCCGCAACTAAACCGGATGAAACAATGGTTTTTACTTTTGATCTCATAAAAAAGGTTTTGACTATTGTTTTTTGATATGTTCGTAAATCGATTTCAGCTGATGCGTGTGTCTCTGCGTATGCACAATTGCAAAATGTAGCCATTCGTAAATCGTGAAATAGTCAAAACCGGGGACTTTAGCATCCAAGCAAGTCAATGTCAAATCATAAGTTTCTGCGGCTTCAAATAAATCATTTTGTATTTTTTTGACAGAAGTCAGCAGCGTATCTTTTTCATAAACAATATCTCGAGGTTTTATGTTTTCGGGCGATTGGTATTTGGTATCAAAGTCTAAAAAGATAGCGTCCAGCTGTTTTACATTTTCGTCTGGCTCTCTGTTCGTTTTCTCTGTTTTTCCAGCAAAAAGTGAGGTTAGACCAGAACAAGCCAGAATAATATGTTGAGTAGTTTGTCCGGCAGTCCAGCTCCCTTCAAAAGGAACAATGTTGATTTCATCTTCTGAAAAAGAAGAAATTAAATCGTTTAGTTTGCTGTAGGTTTCTAGTAGGGTATTTTGAATAGCACTCTTCATTTTGTTTAAATTTTAGAAATTGAAAAATTCGATAGCAGATATTTACCGATTGGTTAAAGAAACCTCAGTGCATTATCTGTGAAATTAATTTATAGAATTAGGGGAAATGATACTCTTTCAAATATACAATAAAAAATATTAAAACACTATAAGTCAGAGGTTTGTGAAGTGTTAATTTTTTAAGGAAGTACTTCGCACAAATAACCGTGCGAATTTAAAATATCGATAATTTTTTTATTCGAAATAACTGGCGCATGAATACGAAGAATTTTATCACAATCTTCTAAATCGAAGTTGATCGAACTGTTTGGATAATGTTCAAGAAGAATCTCAATGATTATCGCACATTGAGATTCTTCTTGAACATTCGTTTTAAAAACTTCAATTATCATAAAGTTTTGATTTTTAGAGTGCTATGTTTTTATAACGCTGTATTCTGTGATATGTTATATACGATACAATTAGAATTGCCAAAACAATCAAAGGAAAGAAACCTTGAAAATCAATTCCGTCTACAGCAAAATGACTGATCGAGGCAAAAATAAAATCGAAAGCGAATCCTGCATAAGCCCATTCTTTTACACGACCTGGCACTTGCGGAATAATTAAGGCTAAAACTCCAAGAATCTTAAATACAACTAAAGCATTTCCAAAATATTCTGGATAGCCAAGATGTCTGATTCCTTCTTTAGCCAATTCAGTTTGAGAAGTTAAAGCGGGCATAACGCCTTCAAATAAAAAAATAAGAATAGTAGTCGTCCAGAAAAGGATTTTGGTTGTTTTCATTGGGTATTTGTTTTAAATAGTTATTAGTTAATGTATTACAAATGTAACTAATTGTTCTATTGAAACGAAATACACATTTACGACTATTTTAGGGGCATTTGGGACAAGAATTTGGTTTTAATTATGAGTTATGAGTTATGAGTTATGAGTTTTCACCCGTGGTGTCGTTCAGAGGCATGTGGGATTTCTTAAAGAAATTCTATAACGGTTTGTCCTCCTGAGCGTCCCGAAATTTCGGGAGAAGGATTCTCATGCTAAATCCATTCTGTGTGGTTACGGTATGTGTCCTTCTCCCGAAGTTTCTGGACGCTCGGGAAGACATAAAATGAGAGCAAAAATTTTAGGTTTGCATAAAAGAATCCGGAGGATTCAAATATTTATAGAATTCTATTATCCTACGCAAGTATGACCCCTTCGGGGTCACATGTCTGCGATGGGAATTGCGTGCTATAAATATGTGAATCCTCCGGATTCTTTTGGAATTTGGAATTTAGAATTTTCTAATTGGAATTTAATCCAAAAAGTAATTCGTAATCATAAACAAATCTTCAAACCCTAATCTAGTATAAATATTTTTTCCTAAAGGAGAAGCTTGCAATTGCGCATATTCGGCATTTGCATCAATCGCTTCGTTGATGGCAAATTTCATGATTTCTTCAGCAAAACCTTTTTTTCGCATTTCTGGAATTACGCCAACGCCATGAATTCCCATAACATTTCCAGTTTGAAAAAGAGTAAGAGTTCCAATCGGTTTTTCGTTCAAATGAACCAGATAAAATTTAGCATTTTCATAATTATGAGTCAGCGTTTCTTTACTGATAACATAACTAAAAGACAAAGGATAAATATCTGACCATATTTCGGCATCTTCTTCATTTAAAACTCTTTTGAAAGTAAGTTTATTTTCAAGTGGCAGTTTTTCTCCTAATTTTAAAGCCATTGCAACGAGTTTAATTCGTGTTTTAAACCCGTTTTTCTCGAAAATTTCGTTGGAACCACTTCCAAAAATATCCCAATAAGGAATGATAATTCCTGGATGGGTTTCTATAATTTTAAGAATTTGAGGCAGATTTTCTTCTGTAATATCTTCTCGAAACCATACTCGGTTGGGCCAGCCAGAGTTTTTTATCTGAATAACTTCAAACGGATTGTTTTTATGATAAGAATGGAGTGGGGTGGCAACCGTTTTCCAAAGTGATGTAAGATTGTCTATATTATCTTTAATCAGATTTGTATTGTTCATTTTGATGATTCATTTAAATAATAAAGCAAAGATAAAATAGAGTTTTCTCGTACACCTTTACATATGTTGATTTACAAATCTTTTTCTAAACTTTTCCTGATTCGGCTCAATTGCGTTGGCGTAATGCCTAAATGCGACGCGATATGCAATAAAGGAACACGATCAGCCATCGTTGGATGTTTATCAAGAAGGCTGAGATATCTTTCGGTTGCATTCTGCATAATTAAAGCGACTTCTATTTGTTCTTTTTCGATAATCCAGTTTTTCTCCAAATAGGCAATATAGAAGCTTTTAAGATCATCATTTTCGTTAATCAACTTGGTATATTTTTGATAATTTAGATTGATTAAAATACAATCTTCTAAAGCTTCGATTGTAAAATTGGAAGGAGTTTGCAGTATTGAGGAAACTTTTGAGCATGCAAGTCTATTTTCGAAAAAAAGGTTTTTGTTGTAGAAGTTTCCTTGTTCGTCAGTAATAAAAGTTCGCAGAATTCCTTCTGCAATAAAATAAAGATTTTTGCAGATTTCCCCATTTTCAAGTAATATTTTCCCTTTTTTGATTGTCTGGAATTGTGCCAGATTTTCAATCAATTTCCATGACTTTTCAGAAATAGGAGCATAACTTTCGAAATATAATTTTAGATTGTTGAGGTATGTTTCTTTATTGAAAAGCATAATTGTTTTTTTGGGTTTGCCACGAAGGCGCTAAGACGCAAAGTTTTTTTAGCCACTAATTGCACAAATTTACACAAATTTCATTATCGTTATGGAGCTTCTTTCGCGTCCTTCTCCCGAAGCCTCGGGATCGCTCAAGAGAACATAAAATGAGAAAATAATTCGTGTAAATTTGTGCAATTAGTGGCTAAAAAAATCCTTTTTAATCCTAACAATCTGTGGCAAAATAAAAACTTCGTGCCTTAGCGCCTTCGTGGCAAAAAACTTCGTGGCAAAAAAATAAAAAACGCCATGAAACCAAAAAGTCTCACAGCGTTTTCATCTCAAAAAATAAATAATTAACGGGTAACGGGTATTATTTCCAGCCGCCACCAAGCGCACGATACAAATCGGTGTTGGCTGTAAGTTGTTGTCTTTTAAGGTCTGCTAATTCTAACTCGCTTTGCAAAAGATTTGCCTGAGCCGTTAAAACTTCCAAATATTCAGCTAATCCGTTTTGGAATAGCAAGTTGGAGTTTTTAATTGCTTGTTGCAATGTTTTCACTTTTTCTTTAAGGAAAGTTTCTTGTTGTTGTAATTTTTCAATTTTCACCAAAGCATCAGAAACTTCGCTTACGGCAACTAAAACCTGTTGTCTGAAAGCTAAAACCGCTTTTTCTCTTTCCGCGACAGCGATATTATATTGCGTTCTTACTCGTTTGTTATTCAGAATTGGCTGTGTTAAACCACCTGCAACGGTTCCGAATAGAGAAGCCGGAATATTGAACCAGCTGCTCGTTTCGAAAGAGTTTAAACCGCCTTGCGCCGTAATCCTGAGAGCTGGGTATAAATCCGCTTTCGTGATACCGACATTTGCGTTGGCAACTTTAAGCGCTAATTCAGCACTTTTTACGTCTGGTCTTCTGCTTACTAATGAAGACGGAATTCCAACTGATGGATTCGTTTTCACTTCCAGTGCAGTTAAAAGCACCGTTCTTTGTTTTGAATTTGGGAAAGCACCAGTTAAAACACTTAAAGCATTTTCCTGAATCGCAATATTTTGTTCCAATAACGGAATCAATTGCTCTGAATTTAATTTCTGTGCTTCAGACTGTTGAATTGCCAAAGTAGTGACCTGACCAGCATCGTATTTCAATTTGATGATTTTAGTTGTGCTGTCGTTTAACTTTAAGTTTTGTTTCGCGATATTCAATTGCGCATCCAACATCAAAAGATTGTAATATCCTCTTGAAACATTAGCCACAATATTCGTCTGCAAAGCTTTTTTTACTTCTTCAGATTGAAGATATCCTGCATAAGCTCCTTTCTTTTGGTTTCTGATCTTTCCCCAAATATCAGCCTCCCAAGAAAGTGAAGCTCCAGCAGAATAGTCGTCAATATGCTTAGCGCCTAATGCCTGATTCAAGTTCATTCCTGTAAAACTATTGTCCGAAGGATTGCTGGTGCTGGCATTTACAAATAAATTCACCTGAGGAACATTTCCCCATTTCGATTGTGTAAATCTGTATTGCGCAATTTCAATATTTTTTTGTGCAATAAGCAGATCATTATTTCTAGTAACCGCACTATCGATTAGCGTGATAATATCTTTTTCTGTAAAGAAGTTTTTCCACTCAATATCGGCAATACTGGTTGTATCACTCGAAACCGATGCATTCCTGAAATTCTCAGGAAATGCATCTTTTGGAGTTTCAATATCCTTAGAGACTTTACAGGATATTAAAGTCGTGATCAGAATGGCGAAGGTCACGATTTTGGTTATATAATTTTTCATTGTCTTTTTATTAAGTTCTTTATCTGTTGAGTGTATTTTTTAAACACATAGAATCATAGTTTTTATAAGATTAAAAAAGGCGTTTCACTTGTCTAAATACACATAGTTACTATGTGTGGAAACTAGTTTCTTCTAATCTCTTTTCGCTACATGCAACATAAAATTCTATGTCTCTATGTGTTAAAAAATAATCTCCTAACAGCTTAAATTTCTGTACAAATATCTTTTTTGGTTTCAAGATCTTTTGAGATTCTGTACGATATATATCCGATGCCAGCTATGATGGCAACTAAAAGGATTGTGATATAGTTTTCCATATTTTATTTTTCTTCATTATGAATGACAGCAACTGGTTTGCCGCTGAATTTTTCTTGTAAATGCTGGAACACAATGAATAATACCGGAATGATAAACAATCCTAGAATTACTCCTGAAAGCATTCCGCCCGCAGCTCCAATACTAATTGAGTGATTTCCTTGAGCCGATGGCCCTTTGGCGCTCATCATTGGCACAAGACCAACTACGAAGGCAAGGGAAGTCATGATAATTGGTCGCAGACGTAATTTTGCCGCTTCAATAGAAGCTTTTACTAATGCCTGTCCTGATTTTCGTTTCTGTACCGCAAATTCCACAATCAAAATGGCATTTTTAGCGAGAAGTCCGATCAGCATGACTAAGGCAACTTGTACGTAAATGTTGTTTTCGATTCCAGTTAAACCAATAGCCACAAATACTCCAAAAATACCTGCAGGAATTGATAAGATTACAGCCAAAGGCAGAATGTAACTTTCGTACTGTGCAGCAAGTAGGAAATAAACGAATATCAAACACAGTAAAAATATAGTTGCAGACTGTCCTCCGGAAGAAATCTCTTCACGCGTTTGGCCCGAGAATTCAAACCCGTAACCTGCAGGCAATTGTTGAGCTGCTACTTCTTCAATTGCTTTAATGGCATCTCCGGAACTAAATCCAGGTTTCGGAATCGCATTAATAGAAATCGAGTTAAACAGATTGTATCTAGAAGCGGTTTCAGAACCATAAATACGAGTCAGTTTTACTAAAGTATTTATTGGCACCATTTCGCCGTTTTTGTTTTTAACGAAAACACGGTCAATTGCAGTTGGATCGGCTCTGTCGGCAATATCAGCCTGAACAACCACTCGGTAATATTTACCAAATCGGTTAAAGTCTGATGCCTGTGCACTACCAAAATAAGCCTGCATGGTTTGTAAAATGTCTTTTACATTTACGCCTAACTGATTCGCTTTTTCGTCGTTGATATCCAATTGTAATTGAGGATAATCTGCTTTGAAACTGGTGAAGGCAACCGCAATTTCAGGACGTTTCATTAATTCGCCGATGAAATTTTGAGAGATTCCAGAGAATTTATCCAATTTTCCTCCGGTTTTATCCTGAAGAACTAAATCTAAAGCCTCAACGTTACTAAATCCGGGAACCGTTGGGAAACTGAATACGAAGAAACTTCCGCCAGAAATAGCGCCCAGTTTACCACGAACCTGATTCATGATTTCGTCAATGTTTTTCACTTCTCCGCGCTCTTCGTTTGGTTTCAATAAAACGAAAACTACTGCAGAAGATGGACTTGTTGAATTGGTCAATAAGTTAAAACCAGAAATCGCTGTTACAAATCTTGAAGCGTCTAAACCTCTTAAAGTATTCTCAGCTTCGGTCATTACTTTTTGAGTTCCGTCAAGCGAAGTTCCCGATGGTGTGTTTACCGCAATCGCGATAAATCCTTGATCTTCTGTTGGAATAAATCCGGCAGGAGTTGTTTTTACTAATAAAATAGTTGCAGCAGTAATAGCAGCTAATCCGCCAAGACTCAACCATTTTTTTCTGATTAAGAATTTGATTCCGCCCACATAACGGTTTGTCAACGATTCGAAACTGCTGTTAAAAGCCGTAAAGAATTTTTCTTTAAATCCTTTTTTCACATAAGGCGCATCGTGATCATGAGCTCCGTGATTGTCTTTTAAGAATAAAGCAGCAAGCGCCGGACTCAAAGTCAAGGCATTAACAGCCGAAATTACAATTGCAATTGCCATCGTAAAGGCAAACTGACGATAGAAAACTCCTGTTGAGCCTTCCATAAAACCAACCGGCAGGAATACAGCAGCCATTACCAGCGTAATCGAGATAATAGCACCCGTGATTTCGTGCATTGCTTCATGAGTTGCGATTTTTGGAGACAATTTTTTATGCTCCATTTTCGCATGCACGGCTTCTACGACGACAATCGCGTCATCGACCACAATACCAATCGCCAGAATTAATGCGAAAAGCGTTAGAAGGTTAATCGAGAATCCGAATAACTGCATGAAGAAGAACGTTCCTAAAATTGCTACAGGTACAGCAATAGCCGGGATTAAAGTTGATCTAAAATCCTGAAGGAAAATAAATACCACAATAAATACCAGAATAAAAGCTTCGATCAAAGTATGCTCCACTTGTTCGATAGATTGATCCAGCGAAACTTTTGTACTGTAAAATATATTGTGTTTGAT
Organism: Flavobacterium ustbae; assembly: GCF_003946915.1. Taxonomy (GTDB): domain Bacteria; phylum Bacteroidota; class Bacteroidia; order Flavobacteriales; family Flavobacteriaceae; genus Flavobacterium; species Flavobacterium ustbae. Next base: position 83,890 of record NZ_RPOC01000016.1, on the reverse strand, counting down.
ACCTTTTGGAAAATCTTTAGAAGCCTTTTCCATCATTTTATTGATCGCAATCTGAATGTCATTAGAGTTAGAACCCGCTAACTGAATCACACCGATTACAATTCCTTTTTTACCATTTAAACGTGTTAAACTGTTGTAAGAGTAAGCACCCAGTTCCACTCTTGCCACATCTTTTAGACGAAGAACAGAACCGTCTGCGTTAGAACGAATGGCAATATTTTGATAATCTTCTGGTTTGGTAAGTTTTCCTTTGTATTTGATGACGTATTCAAAAACCTCTTTGCTTCGCTCTCCAAATTTCCCTGGAGCCGCTTCCAAACTTTTATCCTGAATTGCGCCCATAACTTCGCTTGGCGTAACATTATGCGTTGCCATTTGCGTTGGATTTAACCAAACACGCATTGAGTAATCTTTTACACCACCAAAAATACTGGCAGAACCCACACCCGGAATACGTTTCAACTCCGGAATAATATTAATTTGAGCGTAGTTCGCAACAAAAGTCTGATCGTATTTAGTTTCATCATCGGTATACATACCAATTGCCATGATGAAAGAGTTTTGTTGTTTTGCCGTAATAACACCTTGCTGCACAACCTCCGCAGGAAGCTGACTTGTAGCTTGTGCCACACGGTTCTGAACGTTTACCGCAGCCTGATCGGCATCTGTTCCTAATTTAAAGAAAACGGTAATCGCCAAAGTACCATCGTTACTCGCAGTAGAACTCATGTATGTCATGTTTTCTACACCATTTATAGACTCTTCCAGAGAAGGTGCCACAGAACGTAAAACCGTTTCTGCATTCGCTCCCGGATATACCGCCGTTACCAAAACCGATGGCGGCGCAATATCTGGAAACTGTTGTAAAGGCAGTTTAGTTAAACCCAGTACCCCTAAGATCACCAACAAAATGGAGATTACAGTTGCCAGTACTGGTCTTTGTATAAATATTTTGAACATTATTTCTTTTGATTATTTTTTGTTAGTTACTTCGGCAACTTTAGTTGATTTTTCAGGCTGAATAGCTTGTCCGTCCTGTAGTTTGTCAATACCGCTCAATACGATTTGATCTCCAGCATGTACACCGTCTTTAATTAAATAATTAGTTCCGTTTTTACCTATAACAGTAATTGGCATTTTAGTTACTTTGTTGTCTTTTCCAACAGTAAATACGAATACTTTATCTTGCATTTCAACTGTAGCCGACTGCGGAACCAAAATCGCATCGTCGTGATTTAATCCTAAACGGATTCTTCCTGTGTTTCCAGAACGAAGTGTTCCGTTTGCATTTGGGAAAGTCGCTCTAAGCGTGATCGCACCAGTAGTTTTATCAAACTGACCGTCTACCATATCGATTTTTCCTGTTTTTGGATAATCCGTATTATCAGCTAAAATCAAGTTAACTGGCGGCAATTTTTTGATTTTATCACCTAAAGAATTTCCAGCGTATTTTGATTTAAAGTTGATGAAATCTGTTTCACTCAAAGAGAAATAAGCAAAAACTTCATGAACATCAGAAAGTGTTGTCAAAGCTTCAACATCAGATACAGAAACCAAACTTCCTTGTTTTTTAGGCAATCTTCCAATATAGCCGCTTACCGGAGCCGTAACATTGGTATATCCTAAATTAATTTTAGCAGAACCTACCATTGCTTTTGCCTGCTCGATATTGGCAGCAGCAATTTTTTGAGTCGCTTTAGCCGTTTTTAACTGATAATCAGAAACTACTTTGTTTTGTACCAATGGAGTAAGTTTATCAACTTCTAAATTTGCGTTGATTAAAGCCGCTTCAGCTGCATGTAGACTTGCTAAAGCATTGTTTAACTGCTCACGAAACGGACGCTCATTGATTTTAAATAAAGTTTGTCCTTTACTTACATAAGCACCTTCGTCAACATAAATTCTGTCTAGATTTCCGCTTACCTGCGGACGGATTTCAACGTCAACAGTTCCTTGTATAGAAGCAGGATATTCAGCGTCAGTAGTAGTGTTTGCACTTGTGATCGCTAAAACTGGTAAAACCGGTGGAGGCGGAGCAGCAGGACCTTGATTTTTATCGGCACAGCTGCTTAAAACTAATGCCAGAATAAAACTGGTTATAATTACATTTTTCATTTTAATTGTGGTTTTAATTGGTTGAACATTTTCTCGGATTAATTCTTTGGGCATTCTGGCATTCTCGGGATTCATATTTAATTGAATTAAATTATCTAACGTTGTTAAGTAAAAGTGCACAAATTGCCATACAGCAAGCCTTTCCAAGTTTATTTCTAAATCGGTATTAAATTATCTAACATCGTTAAGTAAAAGTCTAAAAAAAGAGCTTTTATTACCTTTATTAAATTTTCTAAGAGTGTTAAGTTAATGTTTCAAAAAAAAGGATTTTACATTATCCTATTAAATTATTTTACACCGTTAAGTAAAACTTGAAAAAATTTTTATTGTATTGATTTGATGATACCACCAATGGCATCCTTCAAAATTTGGGCATTAATTGTTTCTAAAATGTCACTTTTGTTAATGATATTGATGGCGATTAAACCATGAATAACAGAAAAGAAAGTGAAGTACTTTTGTTTTATGATATCCTGACTCGGATTGCTGTCTTTCATTACTTCAGCAATTACCTGAGTAAATAATTTGTAAGGTCCCTCCTGAGCCGAACATCGCTGTGCGCAACAGGTCATCTGGACACCAAACATTAATTGATACATTTCAGTATTAGTAAAAGCAAAGTCCCAATACGTCATCCACATGGCTTCTAATTGGTCTTCGGGTTTTTTAAACTTATCTATTGCAGCTTGCAGTTCTTTAGTCAGTTTAATAAAACCTTTGCCTGTCAGTTCTTCTAAAATTGCTTCTTTATTCGAGAAATATTCATAAATAATAGGAGCAGTATATTCGATCTTATCGGCAATTTTACGCATACTCAAACCATTCCAGCCTTCTTCTTTTACGATATCATAAGCAGCGCCAAGAATATTATTTCTTGTCTCTTCTTTTTGTCTTAAAATTCGATCTTTGCTAGCCATTTTATTCGAGTATTAAATCGTTTAACACTGTTAGGCAAATGTATGACGGTTTTTCGAATTACAAAATATTTTTATCATAATATTTTCTTATCGTGCAATAAGTATTTCTAAAAATATTTGTGAAGTGCTGATTTTATTGAGCTTTTTATGAAGTTGAATATTTTTTAGAAGCAGAATATTTTTTGTTTTCATCAAGTTTTGTCCCGCTCTACACTATATCTTTTTCTGTCTAAAGAAGCCAGAAAAAGGATGCCGTTACGATCGGGGCTAGGCGAGGAGGTATTGTTTTCATAATTTTTCTCAGCAGACTTCAAAAGAATATTTCGATATTATGGTTAGAAATTCCGTTAGGAATGACCAATATTGCAGCAACGTCCCGAAGCTTCGGGATTAATCCGTTGAATCACGAGAATTGCCACCACAAATGAGTTCCGTAGGAACGGAACCTATATACGTGTAAAATGGTTCGATCCTAACGGATCTTTATTTTGGATTTCGCTTTTTAAAACCGGGATTAAAATCCCGGCCTACAAAATTGGTCGAGCCGATGGCTCTTAAAAATTTCGTTAGAAATGGTAAATATTGTAACAACGGATTTCAATCCATTGAAAAAATGAAATCAGCGCGACGAATCAGTTTCGATAGGAACGGTATATATAAGCTTCATATTTTTGATTTTTTAAACCTGCGATTAAAATTCTAGCTTAAAAAACAATTTCTTAGAAAGCTATTTTTCCTAGGATATTTTTGGGTATTTACGAAGTACGAAAAAGTATTTAGAGATTTTATACAGTTCGTCAATTATTTATAAACCCTCATAGATCAATCTCAAAACCTAAAACTGTCTAATTTGTCGAAACATTTCTTCGTATTTCTCTTTAAACATTCCTTCAGCTTTTTCAGGAAACTTAAAACCATCAGGACCAACGTAAACATGAATGGTAACTTCGTCTTTATTGACTTTCCTCATGTCATTATATTTAATAAGCCATGCATCATAATGTTCTATCAATTTAGATGCTTCGCCGAGCAATTCAGGAGGTAGATGATGTCCGTTTTCTAAAAGAATATCCCGTATTTTTTTATTAGAAACATACATGATTTCATCTTCAAAGTGAGCATTATATTTTTTAAGTTTCGAATAGGTGTTTACAAATGCAAGTCGGGTTCTGTTTAAATGGATATAAACTTGTCCGAGAAGTTCTGTAGTTTGTTTCTGCCATTCAAAATCAGTATTTTGTATTTTTGCCATTCGGTCAAATTCGTGTCTGATTTCAGCATTTGTTCTTTCGGTTTTCTTATGGAAATAATATACAATGCCACTTGTCAAAATGGTTGTGATTATAGAACTTCCTAAAATTGTTTTTAATAAGTCTTCCATTATTCATCTTTTATTTGTAATTATTTGTAAATCAAATATTTATAACTAGCTAATATACGATTAAAAATGTTATGTTTTTTTCGTAACATTACAATAAAAAAAATGAAATCACTGACTATCCTAAAAACCGCCATTACAATTTTATTTCTCCAAATCGCTTTTGCTCAGGACACCCAAGAAAATAAACCAGAAATAAAATACACGATTGAAAACTGCGTCAATCATTTTGAATTCGACAAAGCCATCAAAACCAAAGTCGGTTATCAATATTGGTTTGGCGATAAAAACTTCACTCACGAAAATACGCTAAAAATGAGCATCGTCGAACCCGGAAAATCGACCCATGCGCCACATCATCACCCAGAAGAAGAATTCTTTTATATTCTGGAAGGTTCTGCTTCTTTTTTCTTAGACGGAAAAACAGTTGTCGTTGGACCAAATACGAGTTTGTATTGTCCGCCAAATGCCGAACACGGAATAAGTAATGCAGGAAATACCAATTTGAAATATTTGGTGATTAAGAAGGATTTGAGATGAGAATAAATTAGACATTTATTTTTTGCTATTCTCTTTGTATTCGCCTATAAAATAAGTAACGGAATCTACTTCAATTTTATATAATTTCTGTATAATTTTTAATAAATACTTGTAGTTCAATTAATTAACTTTTATTAAAGAAACCTTTAACATGTTCTGTTTTCGCTGTCTTTTTGAAATAACTAATTTTAGGTAAATCAAAATTAATAACATTTTAAATATTTAAAATTATGAAAAAGAATATAGCCATATTAGCGACAAACGGTTTTGAAGAATCAGAATTATCATCTCCAAAAGCCTATCTAGAAGAGCAAGGCTGGAATGCAGATATTATCAGTTTAAAATCTGGAACAATTAAAGCATGGAAAGACGGAAACTGGAGCAACGAATATAATGTTGACGTAGTTTTAGATCAGGCAAATGAAGCCGATTATGATGCGTTGGTGCTTCCTGGTGGAGTTTTAAACCCTGATTCATTAAGAAGAGAAGAAGCCGCAGTAGACTTTGTACGTTCCTTTTTTAAAAGTAAAAAACCAGTAGCAGCCATTTGTCACGGACCACAAATTCTGGTAGATGCAGATGTTTTAGAAGGTCGAAAAGTAACATCTTTCTTCTCTGTCAAAAACGATTTAAAAAATGCCGGAGCACAATGGGAAGATGCAGAAGTAGTCGTTGACCAAGGATTAGTTACCAGCCGAAACCCAAATGATTTACCCGCTTTTAATAAAAAAATGGTGGAAGAAATTAAAGAAGGAAAACACGAGCGCCAGTCGGTTTAAAAAGATTTTTTCTTTTAAAATTATCAAATGCAAAAAATGCGAGATCGATTTTGGTCTTGCATTTTTTTTGTTTCACGCTGATTAGGCGGATTGAAGCAGATTTTATTTTATTTTTTTCTATTCTCTCGCAGATTGGCAGATTTGGCGATTGATTTTTTATTGTTTTGATGAAAAGGCAAATTTCTGATCGGTTTAAAAAAGTAATATTAAACCAAATTTTGTTGATGCTTTTCAAAATATTTAATTGCCATTTCTACAATTTCTTCTTTTGTAGTAAAGCTATAGTGAAATCCGCCAGACAGCATATAACTATCTCCCAGTTTCGGATACTGAATTTCGCCATTTAAGTGAAAAGATTCAACTATTGTCAGCCAGAGATTTTTGTTTTTATCTTTAAAATAAAATAAAGATTCATCACTAACAATAAATAAAGTTCCGTTGTCTATATCCAATATTGAAGTGAACTTACTAATCGGGAAATGGCCTAATATACTAACGTTTGTATTATATTTTCTAGATAATAAATAGATGATTTTTTGTAATTCTGGCATAGTTGAGGTTTAAAGCTTTGGGTGTTAACCTGCAATTTATGATGACATGTTTGAAATATTTTACCCCTAAAAGACTTAATTATGTTAGAATAAGGTATTTTTATTTCAAAGGAATTTTTAATTGTTTTTGTTTAGTCAGAAAACGTGATTGGAAACAAAAAATGTATTATGATCTCGACATTGGGTTGTTTATAAATGTGCCAATCCTACAGATTTTTTTGAAATCATGACATTAATCCGTTGAAACGTGTAAACGTCACGAGAAATAAGTTCCGTAGCAACGACACATATTACCAGAATATTTCAGCAGTTAAAAATTCCAGAGGAATGAAATATTAGAGATTCATAATACGTGCCGTACCAAAAGCTCCAGCGGAGTGGCATATAATTACAATAAATGTTTCGATCCTATGGATCTTTTTAATTTTAGGATTCAATAATCCCGGGATTAAAATCCCGGGCTACAAAATAAATCATTCCTAACGGAATTTCAACAAGAGCCATAGGCTCGATTTATTTTGTAGTAACGGATTTTAATCCGTTGAAAAGGTAATCGTCAACACAAAAGAGTCCCGTAGGGACGACACATAATATTTCCGCAGGTTAAAAATTCCGGAGGAATGAAATATGTATAGATTCATAAAACGTGTTGTACCAAAAAGCTCCAGCGGAGCAACATATCGTAAATAGGATTTCACCCCGCTGGGACTCTTCTAAAATGTGAATAATTGCTTTCTATACATATTTCGTCCCGCTGGGACTTTCTACATTATTATATTTTAGCTCTCGGCGTCTCAGGACAACACCAAACCCTCCAAATCTGACTAGCCAATTTTGAAGACAATTATTATTGGCTCAATGAATTGGCAGAGATTTTGAATCCTTATTTGAGTGAGGAGTAAGGTTTATAAAATGGAAAAACCTCGATTTTTTTAAGGATCGAGGTTTATTTTTAATAACTTAGTTTTATGATTTAGACGATTATTAATAAATGATTACCTTATATTATTAACTAGTCAACACGAGTTCTAATATCGGTTTTTGCAATTCTAATTGTATGTAATGTATGGTTTAAAAAATTATTTTTATTTATTTCTCTACCATCCAATGTACTAGGAAAATAATTGGTAATGTTTGTTTTATTATTTTCAATTATTTCAATATAGCTAAAATCTCCAAACATTGATGAGAATTGGATAAGGTTAAATAAAAAATATTGGTTTTCCCAAAAAGGTGATTGCAAGTTATATTTTATCCAGTTATCCAATTTTGTTTTTAATTTTTTAAGGTTTGGAATATTTACCAAAAAAACTTGATTAATAATAAATGGATATTTAAAAAAAGGTAATTGAGAAATAAAAGCTTTTTCTAATGAGTTAAGATTATTTTCAAAATTTAATAAAATAGACAATGCAATTGATGATAATTCTGTATTATCATTAAAAATGGAATAAATTAGCATGAGTTCATTTTGAGATAAATAAACTTTTGTGGAATCAATTTTTTCTATTATTTTCTTGTATCCGCTGATATTTTCTTCACAGGTTAAATTTGTTGCCCACTCATGTAATATTTTATATCGTTTTTTTTGATCAAAATTTTTATTGTTAACACATTGTAGAATGAATTTATTAAATAAAATATTTTTCTTGTTTGATAGTGTTGAAGCAATGAAAAAAATAGTTGGTGTGTTATAAGATTTACTTCCTATTTCTAATAATTTAATATAATCCTCATCATCCATTATTCCTATAGAAGCGTGAGTTAACCATGTTTCATTTTTATAAGTTTCAGGCAAACATTCAATTATTTTATACAATGTAGGTTTAAGCTCTTTAGCTTGCATTTTTCCTAATCCAATAAATAAATGTCCGGCTAATTCGCTATTATGGTCTTCTTCAATTATTTCAATAAATTTTGGAATAGCTAGCCTGTAATCTAATGAACATATTGCTCTGCATAACCAAAATTTAGTATCATCTGAATAATTATTATTTAAAAATCTTGAAAACAACAATTCTCCTGTATTCTCAATTTTTGAATAATTAAGTATTCTAACCAAAGTGCTATCAGGTTTTTTATCAAATTCATGAATTATATCATCTCGAAGTTGGATATCTTCAATATAATGAAACCAATATTGTACATAAAAAAGTGGTCCGCGTTTATCTTCTACGTATTCATTTAATATAGATGAAAAAATAATTTTCCTCTCACTTATCATTTTTTTATCTAGAGTATCAAGGACAAATCGCCTTATTTGTGTTTTTATTTTTCGATTTTGAACTAAATCAATAAGTTTATCTGTACCTTTTTTACTTTTATATTTTTCAAGTAGTTTGCAAATTTCGTAGACATTATAATTAGATGAATACTCATTTATTAAATAAAGCAACTCAATTAATTCTAATTCAATATTTGAGAATTTTAAAATTTTTAAAAGTGTAATATTGATTTCTTCATGATTTAAGTAATCTGTTTGATCATTTTTAATAAGTTCCTTTATTAAAGTAAAAATTAACTTTATTTGATTATTTTCAATTTTTGCAAAGAAATTTTCATTTTGCTGAGCAATTAGCTTTATTGAAATGTTTGTATTTTTTTTCTTGTCAAATTTAATTATTGCTTTAATGCAATCTATTAAATATTCTGAATCACAATTTCCAATATAAAAATTAATTGCATTTTCTCCTATAAAAGAATCCAATGATTTTATTATCCTTTTAGTTCTTTGTTTCTTTTGGACATTGTTTAACAAAAGAATTTCATTGGAAATTATATAATCACGAATCTTAGAAAAATAAAAGCCAATATAAGTTATATTATTAATATTATTTCGATATAAAAGACTATTAGAAAACAAGTCTATTGGGATCTCTTCATTTATACTTAAACGAAGATATTCTCTAATTTTAAGTTCTTCTTCATGAATTTTATTGTTTGACAATAAAATTTGAGCAATTGAATATAAGTATCTTTTGCATAATTGATTATTTGTAGTCTTTATTAATTTTTGTTTTAGATATAACGAAATAGAATTAACGGAATTTTCACTTAGCGCTATAGTTTTATCTGAGTGTGAGACCTCAAATGCAATTCTTAAAGAAAATGGGTTATACATATCTCGTGAAAATTTTTTTAAAGTAATAGGAATATCCAAAATGTTTGAATATGCTAAAAGTGCTTCTTTAAATTCATTTTCGGTAAAATCTTCAATTAAGAATGTAGTATGTAAATGCTCTACTAAATTGGTTGGAGTATCTTTATTTTTTAGTAGCGAATTCCATAATAAATCTTTACATGAAATGCATAATTTTATATTATATCGTGATGTAATTTTAATTATTTTATCTAATTGAATTGATTTATCCGTAGCAATCCATTCATCTATTGCATCGATAAAAAGTATAAATTGCTTGTTGTGTTGCTCGGCTATGGAACTAATTTTTTTTATAATTGAAATTTCAGTTTCTTGCGGTGAAAACTCTAAATTAAAATCAAATTTTAAATCGTCAAAAAATGAATTTCCTAATAAAGTTCCTGAATAAAATAAAGCTGGATGGTCATTTAGTTTATTAAATAGATGTAATATTGAATTTGTCTTTCCGCATCCAGATGCTCCTACTATTGCAAATACATTTAATTCATTTTGTTCTAAGAATAAATTAAAATTATCGTGAAGACCATCTCTTTCTACATATAAGGATGGTATATATTTTTTATTTAGTATTTCATTTTTTTCTTTTTCTTCAACATTACTGAATTTCAAAATATGCTCTTTACTAATCATTTGGCAAAATATTGATAAATTCTTATACGAATATCCGATGAAATTTTTTAGTGCATTAAATCGAAAAAAAATATCTTCTTCAGTACTTACAAAATAGCCGTTTTTTATTATGTGATTTTTATCAACTTCATTTCCGTAAATTGTATCAAATAGATATGTTTCTTTTCCGTTAGTTACAATTACATATGGTGGCATTGGTTGCATAAGCCTTGCGTAGCTTAAACCTTGTTGACTGTCTTTAGTTTTATTAATAGAGACATTCTCAGCTTTTAATTCAATAATAAAGAGATTTTTATTGTCTACTTTACATAGAATGTCGAGCCTCCCACCGAAAGTCTTTTTTTGTTCATTTTTGATATCATAAACACCTCTGCCAAGTTGAATTGAAAATGAGGTCTCTAGTTTTAGATCATTGTATGAAAGTCCAATATCCTTAAGAAATGGAATTATTATTAAACTTCGAATTTCCTCCTCTGTAAAACTTTTCATAAAAAAAAATGTTATTGTATTTCTTCTAACCAAATATATTTATTTTTTCTTATAAACTATTTTGTAGAATTTTTATTTACTTAAGTATTAAAAGAGGTTCTATTGTGTTTAAAATAGACCTATAATGTGGTTATCTTGGGTGCTAAAAATTTTGCGTTATATATGTAATGTTTTTTATGAGACTATCGTAATCTTTTCTTTCAAAAAGAAATAAAAAAAAGGACAGTCCCTCCAAAAAAGAGGAACTGTCCTAAGGCAAATTTTAGATTTGCACTCCGAAGAATGCGTACAGTAATTGGTAATCTACTAAAAAGAAGACTAAACGCAGGTTATTAATGCCGATATAGTATGAAAACAGTCTAATTTTTATTAGACTGTATTGAATACATAATCGGTATTATTCGTTTATGATATCTCCTTCTTTAGTTTCTTCGCTGGCAATTTTTACCAATTTATCATTTGGAGTTAAATCGCCAAATATTTCGATTTTATCGTCGATTTCTCTTCCTTTTTTAACGTCAATTCTGGTTGCTTTGTGGTTGACTACTTTTACCACATACAGCCCTTCTGCAGAACTTACTAAAGCCGTTTTCGGGATTACGTACGTGCTGTCTTTCGCGTTAAGCGGTAACAAAACTTCGGCAACCATTCCAGGAAGTAAATTTCCTTTGGTGTTGTGAACGTCCATTTCGACTCTTTCAGAACGCAGTTTTAAATCTAAAGCGCCAGACATTCTGGTAATTTTTGCGGTGAAAGTATCAGGTAACGATTTTACGTTAAAACTCATTTCGTCGCCCGGATGCAGATATCCTGTGTACAATTCTGGTACAGAAACTGCCAAACGTAATTTACTCTGCTCCTGAATCGTTAATAAAGGCAAATCAGAACCTTTTCCTGCTGGCCCAACAAATGTTCCTAAATTGACATTTCTTGCTGCTACAACGCCGTCAAATGGCGCACGAATTTCTAAGTAACCTCTCATAATCGAGATTTCTTTGTGTGCTGCAATTGCGGCTTGGTATTGTGCGTAATCAGAATTCTTTTTACCGCTTGCCATTTCTAAATCGTTTTTAGAAATCGTTCCTTCCACCTTGCTTGTTTCGTACAAACGGTTGTAAGTGCTTTTGCTGGTTGCGTAAATCGCTTCCATCGATTTTAATCTCGATTCGGCAGCAGCCAATTGCGAACTGATTTCTGGTGCTTCCAAAACAATTAAAAGCTGTCCTTTTTTAACTTTAGAACCAATATCAACTTTTAAGGTTTTTACGTAACTGCTCACTTTGGCATACAGATCCACTTGTTGGAAACCGGTTAATTCTGCCGGTAAACGCAATTCTGTAGTCAGTTTTTCTTTGGCTAAAAGAAACGTTTCTACTTTAGGTTCGATGACTGGTTTTGCGGTTTCTTCTTTTTTCTTTTCACAGCCGCTTAATACAACTAATGCTGTAAATAATAATGCAGATGATTTTATAATGTTACTTTTCATTTTTTGGTTTTATATAATGAATATGTTTTAATCTGTTGCGTGTAATTTTTAACACATAGTCCCGATAGCTATCGGGATAGCTTTTCTTTGTGTATATAAGGCGTTTCACTTGTTTCAATGCACATAGTTAGACTATGTGTTAAAACTAGTTTTTTCTTTTACCTTTTTTACTCAAAACTCAAATCTATGTTTCTATGTGTTTAAAAAATATACTCAACAGGTTACTTTCCAACTTTCGACTTGCTTATTGATGAGATAAAATGGATGCTTTCTGGATCTTCAGGATCTAGAGAAACAGATTGTGTCGATGTTTTTTCTTGTGCCCACGCAAAGATCTGCGGAAGGATTAATAATACGGCAAATGTAGAAAATAATAATCCGCCGATTACTGCTCTTCCTAACGGAGAAACCTGATCGCCTCCTTCGCCGTGTCCGATCGCCATTGGCAACATACCCGCAATCATCGCAACCGAAGTCATGATAATCGGACGAAGACGCAATGCAGCAGCTTCACGAGCCGATTCTAGGGCATTTCCGTTTATTTTGCGCAATTGCTCGGCATTCGTGACCAAAAGGACGGCATTGGCAATAGAAACTCCGACTGACATAATGATTCCCATATACGATTGTAAATTCAGCGTAGAACCTGTAATCGTCAACATTAATAACGATCCTAAAACTACGGCAGGAACGGTCGTTAAGATTACTAATGAAACTTTGAACGATTGGAAATTAGCAGCCAACATTAAGAAGATTACAAAAACGGCAACCAATAATCCTGTTTGTAAACTGCTTAATGTTTCGGTCAATACAGTACTTAGTCCAATTGGCGTAATAAACAAACCACGAGGTAAATCGCCCAAAGAACTAATTGTTGACGACACATCTTTTGATGCCGTACCTAAATCGGTTTGGTAGATGTTGGCCGTAACGGTAATGTATGGCATGGCTCCTAAATTGTCGTTTTCACCGCTTACAAAGCCCGGTGTGATTTTGGCAACGTCACTTAATACAGGACGAAGCGAGTTTTTTAATACCGGAATTTCTCCAATATCGGTTTTGCTTTTCATTTTATTCAATGGAACCTGAACTTGTACCGCGTATGATAATCCTGCTCTTTCGTCAACCCAGTTGTTTTTCTCAGTATAACGAGAAGATGAGGTCGAAGCTACCAACGAACGCGAAATGTCATTCATATCAACGCCTAATTCAGCTGCACGGGTTCTGTCAATATCAATATTCATAGCTGGATAATGAATTGGCTGTCCAATCTGAACGTCTCTGAAATACGAAATCGCTTTTAATTTATCGACAATTTGAGTCGCATATAATTCGTTTCGTTTCTTGTCTTTTCCAGCTACTCGAATTTCGATTGGAGTAGGAGAACCCTGGCTCAATACTTTGTCTGTCAATTCGATTGGTTCAAACGAAAGTTTGGTATCAGGTAAAACTTTTTTCAAACGCGCTCTAAACTCGTCTTTAAAGTCATCCATATCTTCATGATAGTCTTTTAAACTTACCTGAAAAACAGCTTCGTGAGAACCCGCCATGAACAAATAAATCGGGTTAATCGAGAATAGAGAAGGATGCTGACCCACATAAACAGAAGTAATTCCGATATGCTCTTTGCCTACCATTTTTTCTAATTCTTTCAAAACAACTCTGGCTTGTTCTTCGGTTCTTTCCAAACGTGTTCCATCAACGGCGCGCATTCTTAATTGGAATTGGCTCGAATTGGTTCTCGGAAAAACATCTTTTCCGATAAATCCTAGAAATACAATGGCTAAAACCGTCGCTATAAGTAAATAGCTAATACTCGTTATTTTTTTATGAACAAACAATCGGTCTAAAGTGCGCATAAATCGGTTTCTGAATTTCTCGAAACCACTCACTTTTCCGTCGTCATTAAAATCTTCTCTTTCGACCATTTCCTTTTTCTGAGCAATTAAATCCTGTTCAGATTCTGGAGTTAATCCGCAGGCGTTAAACTCTGCTTCATCGTCGGTAATATTTGGTTCATGTTCGTGTTTCGTGTGTGCTTTCATCATCCAGTTCGCCATTACAGGAACAAAAGTCTGAGAAAGTAAAAACGAAATCACCATTGAGAATCCAATTGCTAAAGCCAAAGGCAAGAACAATGCTCCCGGAATTCCGACCATGGTAAATGCCGGAGCAAATACCGCCAGTATACAAAGTAAGATCAATAATTTAGGCAACGCGATTTCCTGACAGGCGTCCCAGATGGCGAGCGCCTTGGGTTTTCCCATATCGAGATGTTGGTGAATATTTTCGATCGTAACGGTACTTTCATCCACCAAAATACCAATCGCCAATGCCAAACCTGATAATGACATTAAATTGATCGTCTGTCCGAATAATTTCAGGAATAAAACACCAGAAATTACCGAAATCGGAATCGTCATAATTACGATTAACGCTGCACGTCTATCTCCCAAGAATAATAAAACCATTAATCCCGTAAGAACCGCACCGATAATTCCTTCTGTAATCAAACTTTTTACCGAGTTGATTACATAAACCGACTGGTCAAATTCGTATGTAATGTTTACATCTTCAGGAAGTGTACTCTGAATTTTAGGCAATTCTTTTTTCAATTTCTGAACCACATCCCAAGTCGAAGCGTCTCCCGCTTTTGCAATACTAATATAAACCGAACGTTTTCCGTTTACCAAAGCATAACCCGCCGTAATATCGGCACCGTCTTTTACCTGAGCTACATCGCCCAGTTTTAAGTTTTGAACACCGCCTTTGAATAACGGAATCTGCTCAAAATCTGCAATTTCTCTAATCGTATTGTTGGTTGGCGTAATATAGTTTTTGTCACCCATACGCACGTTTCCAGACGGCGCCGTTTGGTTGTTCAAACGAATCGCTTCTACAATCTGGTCTGGCGTCATATTATGCGAACGCAATAAATCCGGATCTACGTTAACCTCAATAGTTCTTGGGCTTCCGCCGAAGGGAGCTGGAGATAATAAACCTGGAATTGAAGTAAACGAAGCACGAACATAAACGTTGGCTAAATCCTGTAATTCGTTGTTGGATCTTACTTTAGAACTCAAAACCAATTGACCAATCGGCAGAGAAGAAGCATCAAAACGAATGATAAACGGTGGCTGTGTTCCCGGAGGAAAAGCCGCCTGAATCCTGTTTGAAAGCGCACTCAATTCGGCCGCTGCCTGCGCCATATTGGTTCCTTCATAATAGGTCAATTTCATAATCATTAACCCCTGAATATTTTTGGTTTCTACCGATTTGATACCATTCGAAAAAGGTAAAACGTTCACGTAGTTTTTGGCAAAATAAGCTTCCATCTGGTCTGGCGTGTAACCTCCAAACGGATGCGCGATGTAGATAACCGGCAAATTCATTTTCGGTAAAATATCTACCTTAATGTCTTTGATGGCACCGATTCCGAAGAAAAATAGACCCGCAACCAATACTAAGATCGATATGGGTTTGCGGAGTGCAAAACGTATTAAATTCATTAGGATTTATAATTAAAATTCATTTATAAATAAGTCAAAATTCCCTGTTGCAGCGACTTTCAATAAGTACGACTGCCAGACATTATTATTGACAATATCACGATCAATTTCGGCACGGTTTAAAACATACATCGTCTGCGTTAAATCGGTCAAATCGGTTAAGCCGTTTTTGTATAAAGTCGATTTCTGAATGTACGCTCTACGAGCAGCATCAACCTGAATTGGCGCTTCGGCGTAGTTTTCAAGCGTAATTCGGATTTTATCTTCAGCAAAATTCAACTGCGATTTCAATTCACGATCTGCCTGATTGTATTCTTCCTGAATCGCCTGCGAAACAAATTTCTGAGCGCTCACTTGTTTGCTCGAACGGAAAGGCGTGGTTAAATTCCACGTAATTCCAACCCCAATTAAATAGTTAGTGCGATCTGGATTTACACCGTCCCAGTAATTTCTTGTAAAGGCAGTTTGATCAGAAGCATAAGAAGAATCAAATCCTGAAGCTCTGGTCTGCAAAACTCCAAAAGCACTCATGGTTGGATAATAGAATCGTTTGTACAGTTTCACCTGCTGATTGCTGTAATCGATTCTGGTTTTGTACAATTGTAACAGAGGGTGAAGACTATCTGTAGCAGTTTCCCTTTTAATTAGATCTTTCGGAATCTGAGTAACAAATAAAGTATCCGTCACAAAATCCTGCGGCGCAACGCCCATTAAATCGACTAATTTGTTGTTTTGTTCTTTAACGAAATTCTTAGCTAGGTTTAAAGCAATTTTCGCTTTAGAAACTTCGGCTGTTGCTAAAGTCGAATCTACTCCAGCCAATAAGCCGTTTTTAACTCTTGCAGCTGCTGTTTTTTTGAAAACTTCTGCGCGGGAAAGATTTTTTTGCTGTGAAATCAATAATCGCTGACTTGCCAAAAGATTTAAATAAGCAGCCGAAATTTTAATTTCCTGTTGAAATTTTTCCTGCTGTAAATCTTTTTCTTTAGCCTGAACATCAATTTTAGAAAGATTTATTTTCTCTTTCGCTTTTCCAAAAGTGAAAAAATCCCAATTCATGTTGACTAAATACAGCGCTCCAAACGCCGAATTCCAGTTTTGATCAGGAAGAGGTAAACCTGACGAAGCTACTCCTAAACCTCCAAATCCGTAAAGCGGTCCGTTTTGTCCGTTTACAGTTCCGTAATCCTGTTGCGCCGATAAGTTAAGGTTGGGCAGATAATCACGACGGGATTGTTTTAGAGTCTCTTTTGATGCATTGGTGTAATTGCTTTTTGCTCGGATAGAACCGTAGTTTTCAAGACCTATCTTTACAGCTTCTTTTAAAGATAGGGTTTGAGCATAACCGATTGAGGCAAAAATCAATAAAAATAAATAGGTAATTTTTTTGAAATACATAAACTCAAGGTGTGAAATAAAATGTTTTTGATGAAACAAATTTATTTCTCTTATACTGATAAAAGTCAGGTTAAGTGATGTACTGCACTAGTAAATGACGAATTGAATTTGTCATTTAATGGAAAAAATTATTAAATATTTGTTCGTACTTTGTAAACTATTTCACAATTAAGAATGAACAAAAAAATCGATAACATATTGGATAACAAGTGGTGGCAAGAAGTTGCAGTTATCTTTTTCTCCTTTACAATTTATACCTTAAAAAATGACTGGATGCTCATTAGTTCATTCACTTCTATTTTAATGGGTATTTTTTTCTACTGCATTTTATACATGCACGCCCAGTTTAACCGCTTTTTTTTGCTCCCAATTTTATTCAAAGCAAACAAACCTTTCACTTATATTATTCTGACGCTTTTTGGAGTTTTTGTCTTTTCTGTGGTTTTGTATGAAATTACCATGATGGACATGTTTAATAAATGTCATTTATATCAAAACTCACATCAGAGAAGTTATGCATACCAATTGGCGAGCGTTTTAGGGACTTTGGTCTGTATTCTGAGTCCGATTATTGTTTTTAAGTTTTATCGTATTCACAGAAAGCAAACCGATGCGGCTTTATTGTTCAATCAAATGCAGTTAAATTCATTGAAAGGACAATTAAATCCGCATTTTTTATTTAATACTTTTAATACACTTTACGGAATCAGCCTTCAGTTTCCAGACAGAACGCCCGATTTGATTATGAAAGTTTCGCAGCTAATGCGTTATCAATTAGAAAGTAACAGCAAACAATGTGTTTCTTTAGAAGACGAATTGGAGTTTATAAACAGTTATGTACAATTGGAAAAAGAGCGTGTTGGCTATCGCTGTGATATTACTTTTGAAAGCAAAGTCGATATCGAATATACGTATAAAATATCGCCGATGCTATTAATTGCATTTATTGAAAATGCTTTTAAACATGGAACTTGCGCTATTGAAAATTGTTATGTAAAAATTACGATTACAGTTGAAAACGGTTTGTTGAAATTGCATGTTGCCAATTCGATTCCGAAGAAAAATGATGTGATTTCTACCAAAATTGGTTTAAAAAATACGATTGAACGTTTGAATTTAATTTATGGAAAAGACTATAAATTGAATATTAACGATGATAAGCAGACCTACGTTGTTGATTTAGAAATTCAGCTAAAAAAGTTTGTAGGATGAAAGAAACAAAGAAATGTATAATTGTAGATGATGAACCCGCGGCGCATTATGTTCTAGCGAATTATATTAAACAGAATCCGCAGTTAGAATTGGTTTTTCAAGGTTATAATGGAATTGAAGCGATGAATTTTCTTCGTGAAAATACAGTCGATCTAATGTTTCTGGATATTAATATGCCTGAAATTTCAGGAATGGAATTATTAAAGATTATCCCCAATCATCCTAAAACAATTTTAACAACGGCTTATTCTGAATTTGCTCTGGAAAGTTATGATTATGGCGTTATTGATTATCTGTTGAAACCGATTTATTTTCCGAGGTTTTTAAAAGCAATCGATCGTTTTTTTTCTACAGAAAATGGAAAAACAAAAGAAGAAGAAAACATTGTGAATGCCGTAAGTGTAAAAGTGGACGGTTATATTATGGATATAGAACTGGATCAGCTTTTGTTTGCTCAAAGTTTTGGAAATTATGTGAAGCTTCATACCACCAAACGAACTTATTTGGCATCGATCACGACAACAGAATTTGAAAAATGTCTTCCAGAAAAAAGTTTTATGCGCATTCATAAATCGTATATCGTTGCCTTAGATAAAATTGATGCAACTGAAAAGGATTTTGTTGTCATTAAAAACGAAAGAATCCCAATCGGAATTACTTATAAAAGGGAATTGACGGATAGGATTAAGAAAATTTAGTGATCAGTGGTCAGTTTTTTAGTGTTCAGTCTTCTTATACTTAAATTAAAACTGATTACCATCTAGAAGTTTCGGGACTGACTACTAAAAAACTGACCACTGAACACTAAAAAAAATCTTTGCCTTCATAATAGAAAAAGTAGTACTTTTAATACGTTATTTGAAGTTCAACTTAAAAGAGAAATTATGAAAAGAGCATTTTTGATTTTTACTTTTTTATGCAGTAGTTTTTTGATGGCGCAAGAAGGAACTAACATGAAAAAAGTGATTACACCGCCAGAAAAAGTGCGGTTTACTTTTGAAAAAGAGTATCCGGGAAAGGTACCAGTCTGGTCTGAAGAATATGTTGGAGACGATGCAGACGAAGTTAGGTATGAAGCACGATATAATGTAAACGATACAACCAAAGCGGTAG
This sequence comes from Flavobacterium ustbae, assembly GCF_003946915.1. GTDB lineage: Bacteria > Bacteroidota > Bacteroidia > Flavobacteriales > Flavobacteriaceae > Flavobacterium > Flavobacterium ustbae. Next base: position 64,613 of record NZ_RPOC01000016.1, on the reverse strand, counting down.
CGATTTATGACAATCTAGGAGTTATGAAAGCTTTTGAACTGCAGATTGCCTTTAGAGATCTTCCGATAAAAGCGCAGTCCTATTTGAAAAAGAATTACAAAGCAAAAGCGATTCAAGAAATTGTAAAAGTAGTTGACGATAAAAATAAAACAACTTATGAAGTTGGTGTAATTAAGGACACTAAATTTTATGATGTTGTTTTTGATAAAGACGGCGGTTTTGAGGTTTCTATTGAAAAAGAATAGCTTTTCTTCATAACAAAACAATTGTATTTTATTTGCGTTTATAGAAATCAAAATCTAAAAATGAGGAATATAATTTCAGTAGCGACACTGTTTTGTAGTAGTTTGTTAATTGGTCAAAACAGTATTTTGGTTCCACCGGAAAATGTTACCGCAGCATTTGCAAAGAAGTACCCGAATAAAAAAGCAGTTTGGGATATGCAATATAGCGGTAAAAATGATGATGTTATATTTATGGCAAAATTTAATAATACGCCAAAAACGATCGCTCTTGCTCTATATGATCAAAATGGAAATTTTAAATCTTATAAATATCAAATTCAAATACAAAATTTGCCACTAAAATCGCAGCAATATCTTAAGGAAAATTATGGAATAAAAGCTATCAGAAAGTCATTTACTGTTTTAGATAATGAGAATATTACAACTTATGAATGTGCTGTCGTAAAAGATCAAAAAAATTACAATCTTGTTTTTGACAAGGATGGAATATTTATCAAAAGAATTCAAATTATATAAAGGCTTTACTAATTCAAATATTATTTGAAATGACAAACCCGATAAGTTTTTTTTAAGCTTATCGGGTTTTGTTTTTCTAATTTTTTGTTTCAGGTTTTTTGTTTCAAGTTTCAGGTTTCACGTTCAAACCTGAAACTTGAAACTTGAAACTTGGAATTTGGAATTTGGTCCCGAAGCTTCGGGATGAAATTTTGAAACCTTTACAACATCATTCCGCCAGAAACTTCAATTCTTTGTGCGTTTACCCAGCGAGATTCTTCGCTGCATAAAAAGGCAATAACTCCGCCAATATCATCAGGAAGGCCGACTCTTCCTAAAGCCGTTACCGAAGCAATCTGCTGATTCATTTGTTCATTATCGCGAACAACACCGCCTCCAAAATTGGTTTCTATGGCGCCAGGCGCCACAATATTTACTCTTATTTTTCTAGCGCCCAATTCTTTTGCCTGATATTTTGTTAAGGTTTCCATTGCACCTTTCATAGACGCATAAGCAGCATAACCAGGGAAAGAAAATCTAGCTAAACCAGTTGAAATATTCACAATTCCGCCGCCGTCATTCATTTCGCTTAGAGCCTTTTGAGTTAAGAAAAAAGGCCCTTTAAATTGGATATTGGTCAATAAATCAAAATCGGCTTCTGTAGTTTCGATAAACGATTTATGAATCCCAATTCCGGCATTATTTACCAAAAAGTCAAATTTATCTGTTTTGAAAGTGTTTTTTAAAGTTGTTTTCACAGCTTCAAAAAAAGAATCAAAAGTTCCTGAATCTGCAACATTTAATTGTAACGCAGCTGCTTTTTGACCCAAACCTTCAATTTCTGAAACTACTGCATCAGCTTCTTCTTTTTTGCTGTTATAAGTAATAATTACATCTAATCCTTTTTTTGCAATTGCAATTGCCATGTTTTTTCCTAAACCTCTGCTACCACCTGTAACTAGAGCTATTTTTGTATTTACTGCCATTTTATATTTAGTTTTAAATTGATAAGGCAAAGGTAGAAGTTAAGTGATGTTTGAAGTTTGTAAATATCAAATCGATGTTTGCGAAATTCAAATCAGATGCAAAAATCCAATTTTTTAAATTCCAAATTCCAATTCTCATTTTATGTCTTCCTGAGCGGAGTCGAAGGACACGCAACGTATATCCAAGATGCGGATGTATAGCATGAGAACCTTATACTTCGCTCAGGGGGAAAAGAATACGGAATTGCTTATTCTAAAATAGAATCCGAAGGATTCAAATGTTTATAGAATACATATCCCCCACGAATTATATGACCCCGAAGGGGTCAAACACAACGAACTAAATAATATGCTATAAACATTTGAATCCTTCGGATTCTCAATCGTATCAAAAAATCTACAATCTACAATCTACAATCTACAATCTAAAATCTAAAATCAGCTTCTAAAAGCAATCGGCGTAAAGGTTGTTTGTTTTTTAAAGAAATTAGAAAAATGCGCTAATTCTTCAAAACCAAGAGAATAGGCAATTTCAGAGATATTCCAATCGGTTTGTTTTAAAAGTATTTTGGCTTCGTTGGTTAATCTGCTGCTGATTAATTCTGTGGTTGTTTTTCCAGTATTTTCCTTTAAAACTTTATTTAAATGATTGACATGCACTGATAATCTTTCGGCAAAATCTTTGGCAGTTCTTAGTTCTAATCGCTGGTTTGGCGATTCAATCGGAAATTGTCTTTCTAATAATTCAGCAAATAAAGAAGATACTCTTGCTGCGGAATTGTGCTTAGAATATAATGCCGTAATAGGCTGTAATTTTTGACCAAAGTGAATTAACTCCGCAACATAATTTCGGATTAAGTCATATTTGTAAACATAATCAGAGTTGATTTCTTTTTGTATTTTGTTGAATATCAATTCTACTTCTGAAACTTCTTCGTCTGAAAGCTGAAAAATCGGGTAACCGTCTGAAGCGAAAATTGGGAGTTCGTCCAGATCAATTCCGCTTTTACTTTTAGAAAGAAATTCACTTGTAAAAACACAAAATTGGCCTCCTTGATTGGTGTCTTGCGGTAAATAATTGTACGGAATTTTGGGTGTCGCAAATAACAATCCTTGTTTTTCGATTTCGATTATTTTATCGGCGTATTCAGCTCTGTTATGGCCTTTTATCAAACTTATTTTGTAGTAAGCTCTTCTGTCATAAGGCATAACTGGTTTTCCTTGCATGCGCTCTAGAAGCTCTTTTATATCGAAAACATTAAAGTGCCCAATTTCTTTCTGAATGTCATTTGGAAGCAAAGAATTAGGGTCAACGGTTGATCCTTCGGTGATGTCTTTATAAAATGAGTCAAGAGATTTCATAGTGTTGAAGTTTGCAAAAATCAAATATACGTTTTTTTTAGTGGCTAAGATGTTAAGGTGCTGAGGTGTTAAGTTTTTTTAACCGCAAAGGGCGCTAGGAATTACGCAAAGGGCGCAAAGTTGAATTTATTTAAGATTTAAAAAGTGCGCAAAGCTTTGTATGATTTATTCAGAACATAGCCCAAGGTTTCAACCTTGGGTACGCAATGAATTCATCTCTAGATAGATCGAAGGATGATGAAAAATAAAACGGGTTAAGTTTATTTAAGATTTAAAAAGTGTGCAAAGCTTTGTGTAATCTATTTCAGAACATAGCCCAAGGTTTCAACCTTGGGTACATTTAGAGAGGAATTTGCTGTGTACCCAAGGCTGAAACCTTGGGTTATGGCTTAGCTATAATGAAACTTTACGTCCTTTGCGTAATCCTAGCGCCCCTTGCGGTTAATAACGTATTAAAACAAACTCGCCTGAACAAACTCAGGCTGCGGATTGTTTCCAAAAGGGAAAGTATCAGTAACAAAAAACTGTTTTACTGCAGGATTAAATTCTCTCAAAACAATCGAATCACAAAGAAAAACGAGATCGATTGTTGTAAATAATTCTGATGCTATTTTTAAGTTTTCTGAAGTTAATCGTCGTCCGATTGATAGGTGTGGATCCTCGCTTTTTTTTAATTTTAAGGGTTTTAAAATTTCGTGAATCTTTTTCATTATTGGTATTAGATTGCTTTTAGATTCTTCGTTAGCAGCAATGTAAAAAGCCCCTGCATGCTCATAGAATCCAAAATGATCTAAATGTACTTGAGAAGGTGTAAAGGTATCCGCTATTTTAATCAGCTTTTGTTTAATAGAATCAATTTTAGAATCATCAATTGTAAATTCACAAATGGTAATATGAGCTTCAGAATTGCAGCTATTATACCAATCTATTTTGCTTCTTAAGAAGTCTTTCATTTTCTTAACAGGATCAACCAACTCTTTAGAATAAAAGACAACCGAATATGTTTTTTCCATTTTGATACTTTAAAGAAAACAAATTTAAAGCTTTCCTTTCAAATGCAGCCTATGCAGGATTTCCGATTTCAATAAACCGCTTCCGCCTCCAAAATGTTCAATAACTTCGACATCAGGTTGATGTTTTACGCAGAAAGAGGTAAACTCTTTTTCGATATGATCTTCAATTGCAGAACTCAAAAGCACAATATCTATTTTATTGTTTTGAAAGTATTCTTGAGCTTCCTTTTCGTTATTAAAAGCAACTCCATTCCAGTTCTCATCTGCGTTAACCAGACGAAGCAAAATAGCTAAAATAGCTTCATTTTTTCCGAGTAATAAAAATTGTAGCTTCATTTTTTTGAGGTTCTAAGTTATTAAGTTACTAAGGTACTGAGGTACTGAGCTTCTAAGCTTCTAAGAAATTATCTAATTATCTACTTGCGTTGACAAATTTAGTCAGGGATTTAGAAAAAGTGACTTAATCTAGGACAAGAAATATGTTTTTTATTTTTTTACCAACTTTCTCGATAAGAATCTAGTATTTTCTTTTACAAAATTTAGTTAAAGTTGCTTTTGGCAATATTTTGCTACACAACCAATTAAACTTTTTGTTTTGTTATAATGATGTTAATTTTTCGTTGAATGTGGAAAACCGTAAGGGAATCTCTCTTGAGCATTTTAATTTTGGGCTGTTGAAATTTAATAACAATGCTGTTTTTGCCTTTTTTAGAATATCATTTTAAGTTTTAACATTCATGTTTTTTGGAGAAACATTTTTTTTTGAATTAAATTTTGACATATTCATTTGATCGTGGGTACTTGTATAAGAGTTTGCACTATACATTAATGTCTAATTTTTTAGGGTTTTAAAAGGAAGTCGACGGATTGAATTTTGAAACCCTTTTTTTATAAAGCAAACGAAAAAACAAGTAAGAAAAACGGAATGATATCGGTATTGATTTTAAACTTTTGAGGCGAGAATCCGTAATAGTTTTTAAAAGCAGCCGAAAAATGAGAAACATCTTTATAACCGCATTTATACGCCGCTTCGCTTACCGTTGCAATTTTGTTTTGAAATAATTCTCTAGCATGCTCCATTCTCAGTTTTATGATATAGCTCTTAACGGTGGTTCCGAAACAAGCTTTAAAACCTTTTTTGAGTTTGAATTCGTTTAGCGAAATAAGTCTCGAAAGTTCAACCAGAGTAGGGGTATTTCTATAATCGTTTTCTAATATTTTTTTTGCTTGTAAAAGCTTGCTGAAATCTTCTTCACTAATTTTTTCTGAAATTAAAGGCTTGGTAACCAAAGTTTCAAGCTGATGAATAAGCAGCTCTTTGATTTTACTTTCGATATAAATTCTTTTTAAAACGCCTTCTCGTGTGCAATTTTTTATTTCGGATGTTACCCATTGAATCGCGGGTGTAAAAGGAAGGTATTTTGTCGTTAAATAAGAAGATTGTTTGCCTAGAATTTTTTTTGAAAATTTCTCATGCAAGTGCCAGTCTTCGTTGATAATGTTATAATAGAATTCTTTAGAAAGTATAATCGACAAGTAATTTACATCTTTCTGGGCCGGAATTTTAAATGACCCTTTAAAATTGTTGGTGTAAAAAATATTATGTGTATTTTCTTTAGAAAACTTTTCGCTTTCCAGTTGGTCAATGTATGTTTCTACATTACTGGTATAAATAAAATTCATTACAATCGATTCTTCATCAATTTCGAAAAGAATAGTTTTTGGTTTTGAAAAATATAACTGAGTATCAAGTAGAACTAGTCCTTCAGTTATAAGATGCCTGCTTTTTATTGTTTCTGAATCTTCATTTTGGATATTGACATTTTCTTCAGTTAAAATGCTTTTTGGGTAATAATTATCTCCAATTTGAATTTTAATTATAGGCGTTTGAGAAGTTAAAAGAGTGGCGTTGATTTTCAAAATTTAATCCGTTTTTACAAAATAATAATCCGTTTTTCCCTATCTTTTATCAAGACGTTGATGGTACTTTTGCAGCAAAGTTATTTATAATTAGTCTAATTAAAGATATGTCAACGCGTAAATTTTTATTTTTTATTTCATTTTTGTTCTTTTCAATCGTATTAAAAGCTCAGCAAAATCAAGGTTTTTTGGTATCGGGACAAGTTACTGAAAAATCAGGTCAAACAATTCCTTTTGCAACCGTAATTATTGATAAAACGGATTTAAGCATGATTTCGGATGAAAACGGGAATTTTGTTTTTAAAAATGTGAAGCCCGGAAAATACACTTTGAAAATTTCTGCTATTGGATTTTCAGGTCAGAAAAAGCAAATTGAAGTTTTAGATAATAACGTTACAATTTCACTTCAGTTAGACAATGAATTGCAAGAATTAGAAAGTGTTACTGTTATCGGACGTACCGCAACAGATAAGGTTAATAAACAAGCTTATAGTGTTACAGCTATTGATGCTAAGAAATTGCATAATACCACTTTAGATCTTTCTCATGCATTAGACCGAGTTTCTGGTGTACGAGTACGTGAACAAGGAGGGGTAGGCTCACAATCAGAACTGGCTATTAATGGTTTCTCGGGTAATCAAATTAAAGTTTTTATTGATGGAATTCCAATGGACAATTTCGGGTCATCTTTCCAATTGAATAATATTCCAATTAATCTCGCAGATCGTGTTGAAGTTTACAAAGGTGTAGTGCCAATCTGGCTGGGTGGAGATGCTCTAGGAGGTGCAGTAAATATCGTAACCAACAGCAAACCGAGAACTTATTTTGATGCTTCTTATTCATTTGGTTCTTTTAATACTCATAAAACGGCAATAAATGCTGGATATACGGCAAAGAGTGGTTTTACAACAGAAATCAATGCTTTTCAAAACTATTCAGATAATAATTATTGGGTAAATGTTGAAGCAGCAGATTTGAAAACGGGCGAATATTTCCCAAATGCAAGAGTGAGAAGATTTCATGATACTTACCATAATGAAACCGTAATTGTAAATGTTGGTATTACCGGAAAAAAATATGCTGATAAATTATTAATCGGTTTTACAGGCGGACAAAATAAAGCCGATATCCAGACTGGAGCAAGAATGAAAGCTGTTTTTGGAAGCCGTTATACACAAGGAAATATCTTAATGCCAACTATTAAATATCAGGTAAAAGATTTATTTACAAAAGGTTTGAATGTGAACTTAAACGCAAACTACAATTTTGGTGAAGAGCAGACTGTAGATACAGTTTACAGAAAATACAACTGGTTTGGAGATTACATTCAGTACAGTGGTGCTGGAGGTGAGAGGAGCAGAACATTAATGAAATTAAAAGACAATAATGGTATTGTAAATGCCAATGCAACCTATAGTCTTGGTGAGCGTCATTCGTTTATGTTGAATAACACTTTTACAACTTTTGATCGTAAACAAGAAGATGAATTAGTTCCAGAATCTATAGCGTATCAGCAGCCAAGAAAAACGCAAAAAAATATTTTAGGGTTAGGATATAAATTCGATTATAATAAAAAATGGAGTACTTCTGTGTTCTTAAAAAATTACGATCTATTTACAAAATATTCAAGAAGTTATAATCCTAGCGGGAATGCGGGTGACATTGCATATCAAATATTTGAAGATAAAACTTCTACACTTGGATATGGCGCTGCATCAAGTTATTACCTAAGAGAGAACCTGCAAATAAAAGCTTCTTTTGAAAAGAGTTATCGTCTTCCAGGCTCTAGAGAACTTTTTGGTAATCCGAATGAAAACGTTGCACCAAACATCGATTTAAAGCCTGAAACTAGTTACAACTACAATTTGGGAGCAAGTTATCAAACAAGTTTCAATAAAGTAAATGCGTTGGCTTTTGATGTAAATTTCATGTATCGCGATGCTAGAGATTTTATTAGAAACACATTATTTACCAATCAAGTAGACAGTTATTCAGTAAATCTTGGTAAAATGACCAATTATGGTGTTGATGGAGAGATTAGATATTCGTACCGAAAAAGATTTACAAGTGGTATCAACTTGACCTATCAAAATCTTCGTAATATGACTAAATATGAACCAGGCGAAAACTTTGTGTCTTGGTTCTACAAAGATAGAATTCCTAACATACCTTATATGTACGGTAATGTTGATGCGACTGTATTTTTTAATGATGTGTTTAAAAAAGGCAACAACTTATCTGTTGGTTATAATTTACTATATGTTCATACTTACTATTTGTCTTGGCCTAGCATGGGAAGCAAAGACAGTAAATTAGAAATTCCACAGCAATTCAATCACGATTTAAATGCAGTATATACACTTGCAGACGGAAAGTACAATATTGCTTTTGAATGTAAAAATCTGTTCGATAATAAATTATATGATAATTTTTCATTACAAAAACCAAGTCGCGCTTTTTATATAAAATTCAGATACTTCTTTAGCAAATCAAATTAATAAATTTTTTAACACCATAATAATATGAAAAAAGGTAACAAATTAGCTTTATTCGCAGCTTTTATAGCTTTTACAACATTCTCATGCAGCAGTGATGATAATTCTGGAAACGGAACTGGAGGAGGAGAAGATACAGGTAAAACAAAATATATCATTACAGCAACTACTGGGGCAGTAGGAATTGCAGATTACTTATTGACTACTGATGATGTTTCTACAGGAACAATTAGTACAATTGGTAATGGTATTGAACAAGACGGAACTTACCGTTATTACATTACAGCACAGAATAACTTTTTTAGTTTATTGTACGGACAAGGAAATCCAGGTGCTGTAACTACTTATAATTTAACAAGTGAAGGTAAATTGCAGAAAAAATCTGATTTTCAGGCAGAAACGGTACACGTTTTTGCTGCTGTAAACAAAGATATTTTAACTGTTAAAGTTCCAAGAAGTGGTGCAGCATCTATCGCTATGATGTACAAAATTGATGCTGAAAAATCATTAATTACTGGTGAAGCACAACAAGATACTAAAAAATTAGCTGGAAACGGAGAAAGAGCCTTCTTTACATGGGCAACTCAAGTAGGAGATAAAGTATTTATGCCGTACATGAGTATTAAAGGTGACGGATTAGACAACTTTGGTACAGCTAATCCAGATAGTACTTGGGTAGCAGTTTACAATTATCCAGAACTTAAATTAGAAAAAGTAATCAAAGACAACCGTACAAGTTACTTAGGAGCTTACTTTACAAACGGATTATTCCAAGATGAAAATGGTGATGCTTACGGTTTCTCTGGTGCAATTGCTACCAGCAATGCGACTTTGACTTCTACTAAACCATCAGCGGTTGTAAAAATCAAAAAAGGAACTACAGAATTTGACAAGTCTTATTTCTTTAATGTTCAAGAGAAATCTGGAGGATACAAAATCTCTTCTACTACTTATATTTCAAAAGGAAAATTCCTATTGTTAATGTACGGAAATGCGGGTAAAAATAATGGTGCTGTAAAAATGGCAATTGCAGATGTTTACAATCAGACATTTACTTGGGTAACAAATGCGCCAGAAACATTGACTTCTGTTACTAGCCGCTACAACATTACATCAGAAGATGGTAATTCTGCGATTGTAGGTATAAATACTCCTGAAGGAAGCTGGATTTACTCAATCAACGGTACAACTGCTGTTGCAACAAAAGGTATGAAAGTTGAAGGTGGTCAAATTACTGCAATCCAAAAATTAAAATACTAATATTTTTTTGCCGTAAGTCCTTATTTTTTTATGAGGACTTACGGTTTTTTTATTTATCCTATTTATCTATCCGATTATGTTTTCTTCGTCAAAACCAAAACCTAATAACAAGAAAAAAAGTAAAAAGTCGCTTTTTAAGCGTATCATGGCTTGGCTACATTTGTGGCTTGGGTTAGCCTCTGGAATTATTGTAGTAATTGTCAGTCTTACAGGCTGTATTTATGTTTTTGAAAATGAAATAAAAGATTTTATTGAAGACTGGCGTTTTGTAAAGCCTCAGGAAAAAGCATTTTTACTTCCGTCGCAATTGGTATCGATTGCAGATAAAAAAATGAAAGACAAGAAAGCTACAAGTGTGACTTTTGGAGCAAAAGACGAAGCAGCAATTGTGGGTTATTTTGTGGAGAAAAAAGGAGAAGGTGAAAGAGGCGGAAAAGGCGAACATAAAAAAGGAGAAAGAAAAAGGGATTTTGCTAAAAATGAAAATGCCAAATCAGAAGTAAAACCGCAAGGAAAAGCCGCTGAAAAAAGGAAAGGAAAAGGAAAAGGTGAAAAACGCAAAGGCGGTAGAAGATCTGGAACTTTTATTAGCGTTTATATGAATCCGTATACGGGAGAAGTATTAAACGTAAAAACTTTTTCGAGAGGAGATTCTCCAGATTTTTTCAGATGGATTTTAAACGGGCATCGTGCATTATGGCTTCCTTATGATATTGGGAGACCAATTGTAGGAGTTGCAGTTTTAATTTTTGTCGTGCTATTAATTTCAGGTATCGTTTTATGGTGGCCTACAAAATGGATAAAATCTATAATAGATAAAAGTTTTAAAATTAAATGGGATGCCAGCTTTAAACGTGTCAATTATGATATGCATAATGTACTTGGTTTTTACAGCTGTATTTTCCTGTTTTTTATAGCCGTAACGGGTTTAGTATGGAGTTTTGGATGGTGGAGTAAATCATTATATTGGGTAACCTCTGGAGGTAAACCGCTTACAGAAAATCGCGAATCTCCAAAGTCTGATACCACTCATGTAAAAGAATTCAATATCACAACAGCCGATAAAGTTTTATTGAATATAAGAAAAGAAAATCCTCAGGCTGCTGGAATTATGATTAGCATTCCTGGGAAACCTGCAGATCCAATTGGCGCTTTTGTTTACAAAAAGAAACACACTTTTTATAACATGGACCGATACAGTTTTGATCAGCAGAGTTTGAAAGAAATCTCGATTAAAACACCTTTCTCCGGAAAGTATATCGAGGCCAATATTCCAGACAAAATCCGACGTATGAATTATGATATTCACGTAGGAAGTGTTCTTGGACTTACAGGTAAAATTATTGCATTTTTAGCGAGTTTAATTTCTGCCAGCTTACCTATTACAGGATTTATTATTTGGTGGGGAAAACAGAAATTTGGCAAAAAGAAACCTGCTCCAAAACCAAAAGCAGCAAGTAAGGCAATTCCTGTCCCTAAATTGAAAACTACAGCAGAACAAGAAGTTACTGCTTAAACATACTAAAATGGTTTTTTTAATTCCTTTTTTGTTTTTTTTTTTTTTGATAAGGGGCAAAACTTGTAAAAGTTTTGCCCATCTTTTTTTAATTATAGCCGTTTGCTTTTAGCCATTCTTCGCAATCTCTTGTCCAAAATTTGCTAGTATCAGCAACGCCTAAACCAAATCCGTGACCTCCTTTTTCATAAATGTGCAACTCTGCTGAAACACCATTTTTCTTTAAAGCCAAATAGTAATTGATGCTGTTTTCTGGTATTACGACAGTATCGTCTGTCGCGTGAATTAAAAAAGTAGGCGGTGTTTTTGAAGTAACTTTCTTTTCATTCGAAAATGAATCTATTAATTCTTTTGAAGGATTATTTCCAAGTAAATTGGTTTGTGAACCTTTATGCGTAATTTCATTTTCCATTGAAATTACAGGATAAATCAATAGCGAAAAATCGGGACGCGCGCTAACCTTAAAAGCCGACTCATATACGTTATCGTCATAATGGGTTGAGGCAGTAGAAGCCAAATGTCCTCCAGCAGAAAAGCCTAAAATCCCAATCTTATTCGCGTCGATTTTCCATTTTGATGCATTTTGCCTTACGTAGCGAATGGCTTCTTGAGCATCTTGCAACGGACCAACGTTTTTGTTTTTCATTGTTAAATCGGTCGGCATTCGGTATTTTAATACAAAAGCGGCAATTCCTAAACTATTAAACCATTCTGCAACTTTTGTTCCTTCTTTATCAAAGGCCAAATGAGTATAGCCGCCACCTGGACAAATAACAACTGCTGTCTGGTTTGGTTTTATTTCTTTCGGAATAAAAATGCTTAAAGTAGGTACAGAAACCTGGCTTGTGCTCTGCATTTTCCCCTCTTTTATAACTTCTTTTTCCTTGTAATCTGCTTTTATTTCGTCAGGAATTTTACTCCAAAGCGGGATTACTTGATTTTGTGCACTAACATTAAAAATTCCTGAAAAAAGAAGAAAGCTAAAAGTTACACTTCTTAAAGTTTGTGTTTTTGAGGTTTTCAATTTGATTATAATTAATTGTTTGACAATTGTTTATTCTAGTTTACTGAAAGAAATTAAATAACTTGACCAGAAAGAAAAATTAGAATGTAATAAACTTACAAAATATAGATTTTAGGACAATTTTACCCCATAAAAAGGATAAAATTCGCCTATTGCCTTTTAACAAATATATTGTTTAATGTGTAATTTTGTATTCTTTTTTTTATGTAATATGTTTATTTAATGACTTAAAATAATTTTTCATACAATATTATTTGGATTGTACAGATTAAAAACTATATTTGTGCAATCGATTACATTAATTTTCTTTAAAGATGCTAATTTATTGATTTTAATATTTTTAGAAAGCAGTAAATATAGTCTTTTAAGATCACCAAAATTATAAAACTATAATACCCACTTACTATGAATCAAACCGAAACTGTTGCCGCAAATCAAAGCATCAAAAGTACAGGAAAATACCGTTGGAGTATTTGTGCATTGCTGTTCTTCGCAACCACAATCAATTATCTAGATCGACAAGTTCTTTCGTTAACATGGAAAGATTTTATTGCGCCAGAATTCCATTGGACCAATAACGATTACGGAAATATTACCGCTTTATTTTCTATTTTTTATGCAGTTTCTCTTTTGTTTGCTGGCCGATTTGTAGATTGGTTAGATACTAAAAAAGGATTTCTTTGGGCAATCGGAATTTGGTCTATAGGAGCTTGTCTTCATGCATTCTGCGGAATTGCCACTTCTGGAATTATTACAGGAGAATGGTTTGTTGGGTTTCATGGCTCAAAAGAAATAATTGGTACAATAAGCGATACAGCGTTGGTAATCAATGTGAGTGTAGCTTTATTTATTTTTGCTCGTTTCGTTTTGGCTGTTGGAGAAGCAGGAAACTTTCCGGCGGCTATTAAAACTACAGCAGAATATTTTCCTAAAAAAGACAGAGCCTTTGCCACGAGTATTTTCAATGCTGGAGCAACAGTTGGAGCTTTAGCAGCGCCAATCACGATTCCTTTTATTGCAGAATCTTTTGGATGGGAAATGTCATTTATTATCATTGGAGCTTTAGGGTTTATCTGGATGGGATTCTGGATGTTTATGTATGATAAACCAGAGAAGCATACAAGAGTTACGCCAGAAGAATTAGCTTATATTCAGCAAGATGATATTGCAGATAGTAAAATTGAAGGGTATAAGCCAGAAACTGCTGCTAAAGTTTCTTTAAAAGATTGTTTTAAATACAAACAGACTTGGGCCTTTGCTTTTGGTAAATTTATGACAGATGGCGTTTGGTGGTTCTTTTTATTTTGGACACCAGCTTATTTAAGCTCAGTTTACGGAATGGATTCTACGCAAGCAGCTTTTCCTTTGTTTATATTGTATATGATTACTTTGCTTTCTATTATTGGCGGATGGCTTCCAACATATTTTGTGGAGAAAAAAGGAATGAATCCATACGAAGGAAGAATGAGAGCGATGTTGATTTTTGCTTTTTTTCCTCTATTAGCTTTAGCGGCTCAGCCGTTGGGTTATATCAGTTATTGGGTTCCCGTAATCATTATTGGTATTGCAGGTGCGGCGCATCAGTCTTGGTCTGCCAATATTTTTACAACAGTAGGAGATATGTTTCCAAAGAAAGCAATCGCAACTATTACTGGTATCGGTGGATTAGCAGGAGGTGTTGGCTCAACATTAATCAATAAAGGTTCTGGTGTATTGTTTGATTTTACACAAAGAAATTGGAGTTCAGTAAACGGCCAGCCATTATTAGAAAAATATCCACAGTTTCAAAATGCAGTATCAGAAAAGGCTTTTCTTGCTGAAAAAGGAATAGGAAGTTTAGAAGAGTTTTTAAAATCGCTTTCTGCTTCTGGAGAAAATGTAGTGAACGGAATAAACTCTGGCTATATGATTATTTTTTCTATCTGTGCAGTCTGCTATTTAACAGGATGGATAGTAATGAAAACTTTAGTTCCTAAATACCGTCCAATTACCGATCTTTAATAGTTTTTTGATAATTGAAGCATTTTTTTTCAATTCAATTATGCTATTTAAATTTAAAAATATAATTTTGTGCAATCGATTACATTAATTTAAAATTATGACAAAATATAGTTCAAGATACGCGTCAAGCCCAGAAGCTGTTAAAAAATATGATACGCAGCAATTGAGAGAAGAATTCCTGATTGATGACTTAATGCAGGAGGATGAAGTAGTATTGGTTTACTCGCATTACGACAGATACATTGCAGGTTCTGCAGTTCCTGTTAAAGGCGATTTAACTTTAGAAACTATAGATCCGCTAAAGGCACCTTATTTTTTGGAAAGAAGAGAATTAGGCATCATCAATGTTGGTGGAAGCGGTTCTGTTGTGGTTGAAGGAACAACGTATGAGTTGGGTTTTAAAGATGCTTTGTACATCGGAGCTGGAAATAAAGAAGTTGTTTTTAAAAGTGATGACAAAAACAATCCTGCTAAATTCTATTTAAATTCTGCACCAGCGCACACCACTTATCCAACTAAGAAAGTAAGTTTAGTTGAAGCGAATAAATTACAGTTAGGAACAATGGAAACAGCAAACCACCGAACTGTAAACCAAATGATTATTGGAAGTGTGGTGACAACTTGCCAATTGCAAATGGGAATGACAGAATTGAAACCAGGAAGTGTTTGGAATACAATGCCAGCGCACGTTCACGATCGTAGAATGGAAGTGTATTTTTACTTAGATATTCCGCAAGATCAGGCAGTTTGCCACTTTATGGGACAACCGCAAGAAACAAGACATATCTGGATGAACAATCATCAGGCAGTAATTTCTCCGCCTTGGTCAATTCACTCGGGTTCAGGAACCAGCAATTATACTTTTATCTGGGGAATGGCGGGTGAAAATTTAGATTATGGAGATATGGATGTTTGTAAAATCACTGATTTAAGATAAGAAATGACAAATTTATTTGATATAAAAGGAAAAGTTGCCCTTATCACAGGTTCTACACACGGACTTGGAATGGCAATGGCAAAAGGATTAGGTCAAGCCGGAGCTACGATTGTAGTAAACGGAAATTCTTCTCAAGAAAAAATTGATAACGCTGTAGCGGAATTAAAAAGTGAAGGCATTAATGCAGTTGGTTACAAATTTAATGTAACTGAAGAGCAAGAAGTGAAAACAGCGGTTCAGAAAATTGAAAGTGAAGTTGGATCAATCGATATCTTGATCAATAACGCCGGAATTATTAAAAGAATTCCATTGTTGGATATGGAGGTTTCAGATTTCAGAGAAGTGGTTGATATTGATTTAGTAAGTCCGTTTATTGTTTCTAAGCACGTTGCAAAAGGAATGATTGCAAGAAGACAAGGAAAAATCATCAACATTTGCTCTATGATGAGTGAATTGGGAAGAAATACAGTTTCTGCTTATGCTGCTGCAAAAGGAGGCTTAAAAATGCTGACTAAAAACATGGCGACAGAATGGGCAAAATACAACGTTCAAATCAACGGAATCGGACCTGGTTATTTTGCTACTGAGCAGACAAAGCCAATTCGTGTAGACGGGCATCCTTTTAATGATTTTATTATTAGCAGAACGCCAGCTGCAAAATGGGGAGATCCAAGCGATTTAGCCGGAGCAGCGATATTTTTATCATCTAAAGCAAGCGATTTTGTAAACGGTCACATTTTGTATGTTGACGGAGGAATCCTTGCGACAATCGGAAAACCTTCAAACGAAGAATAATTTTCAAATTTTATTTTAAAAGACATGAGCCAGACTTTCATCAACGATAATTTTTTATTAGAAAATAAATATGCTGAAGAGTTGTATCACAATTACTCTAAAAATCAGCCAATTATTGATTACCATAATCACTTAAATCCGCAGTTTATTGCCGAAGATAAAATCTTTGATAATATCACTCAGGTTTGGATTAACGGTGACCACTACAAATGGCGTGCAATGCGTACATTGGGAATCAACGAGCAGTTTGTAACAGGAAACGGTTCAGATAAAGATAAATTCTTAAACTGGGGAAAAACAGTTCCGTACACGATGCGTAATCCGTTATACCACTGGACACATTTAGAATTGGCTCGTTATTTTGATATTTATGATTTATTGAATGAAAAGTCAGCTGAGAAAATTTATTTAGAAACTTCAGAAAAAGTAAATTCTCCAGCGTATAGCACACAAAACCTGCTTAAAAAAGTAAACGCTGAACTGGTTTGTACGACAGAAGATCCAATCGATACATTAGAATTTCACCAGAAATTCGCAAACAATTCGACTGGAATCAAGATGAGTACGGCTTTCAGACCTGATAAAGCCATCTTAATTGCTAATGATGGATATAATGCATATCTGGACACATTAGGGGATGTGTCCGGAGTTGCAATTAACACGTACGCTGATTTGCAGTCTGCTTTGAGAAAAAGAATCGAATTCTTTAACGCAAACGGATGTAAATTAAGTGATCACGGTTTAAATCAAATTGATTTTGAAAACTTTACAGAAAGTGAAGTCAATGCTATTTTCAAAAAGAAAAGAGAAAACGGCGAACTGTCTCCAGAAGAAGTTCTAAAATTCCATAGCGCTATTTTAGTTTTCTTATCAGAAACCTATCATGAGTTTGGATGGGTACAGCAGTTTCACTTAGGTGCATTGCGTAACAACAATGCTCGTATGCACAGAATCTTAGGTCCAGATACAGGATGGGATTCTATTGGAGATTTTCCACAAGCTCAAAAATTATCTGCTTTCTTAAATGCTTTAGATAGTAAAGATAAATTGACTAAAACGATCATTTACAACTTAAATCCTGCTGATAACGAAGTTATGGCAACGATGATCGGAAATTTCAATGACGGAAGCGTTCGTGGAAAAGTACAATTTGGTTCAGGATGGTGGTTCTTAGATCAAAAAGATGGAATGACAAAACAATTGAATGCTTTGTCTAACATGGGGTTAATCAGCTGTTTTGTTGGGATGTTGACAGATTCTAGAAGTTTCTTATCGTTCCCAAGACACGAATATTTCAGACGTATTTTATGTAATCTTTTGGGAGACGAAATCAAAAGAGGAGAATTGCCAAACGATATGGAATGGATCGGAAAATTAGTTTCTGACATCTCATACAATAACGCAAAAGAGTATTTTA
Source organism: Flavobacterium ustbae (assembly GCF_003946915.1). Lineage (GTDB taxonomy): Bacteria > Bacteroidota > Bacteroidia > Flavobacteriales > Flavobacteriaceae > Flavobacterium > Flavobacterium ustbae. The sequence goes on along the minus strand of NZ_RPOC01000016.1, from coordinate 47,147 downwards.
AATTTTAATTAAAGTTTAACCGCAAAGTTCGCAATCCCGATAGCTATCGGGAGTGACAAAATAAATATAACATGAGTAGAGTAGTTGCATTTGGAGAAATCATGCTTCGTCTTTCGACAGAGAGACATTTACGTTTTTCGCAGTCTACAGCATTTGGTGCTACATACGGAGGCGGTGAATTTAATGTTTGTGTTTCGTTGGCAAATTACGGAGTAAATGCTGAGTTTGTTACCAGACTGCCAGAAAATGAAATTGGTTTTTCGGCATTAAAAGAAATGAGAAAAATGAACGTGGAGTCGAAAAACATTGTTTACGGCGGAGAACGTTTAGGAATTTATTTCTTAGAAACTGGCGCGGGAACACGAGGAAGCAATGTGGTTTACGATCGTGCTCATAGCGCTATGTCGACTATTCAAAAAGGACAAGTTGACTGGGAAACAGTTTTAGAAGGAGCAGAATGGTTTCACTGGAGTGGTATTACGCCAGCAATTTCTCAAAGTGCTGCAGAAGCTTGTTTAGAAGCGATTAAAATCGCTCACAAAAAAGGAATTAAAATTTCTTGTGACTTAAATTACAGATCAAAATTGTGGCAGTATGGCAAAACGCCAAGCGATGTAATGCCAGAAATGCTGCAATACAGTAATGTGATTTTAGGAGATATTGATACAGCTTATTTCATGCTTGGAATTCCAAAAGTGAATCCGAATTATCAGGATGAAAAAACGCTTCCTGCGTTATATGATAAATTGTTTCAATTAATTCCGAATTTGAAGATTGCTGCAACAACGCTTCGTTATTCTGTAAGTGCTTCGCACCAAAGAATCGGCGGAATTTTATACGACGGAAAAGCAATTCATAGCGCTGCTGTTAAAGAAGTTACTCCAGTTGTAGATCGCGTAGGAAGTGGTGATGCTTTCATGGGCGGATTAATCTATGGATTATTAGAATATAACAATAACCAAAGAGCATTAGATTTTGCAGTTGCAGCTTGTTGTTTAAAACATACAATTGCTGGAGATTACAACTTGGTTTCCTTAAAAGAAGTGGAGAATATGATTGATGGTGATGGTTCTGCATTAGTATCAAGATAATAAAATAGAAATGGCAAAATATTCAAGAATTGAAGTGGCATCTCAAATGAAAGAGAACGGAATGGTTCCGCTATTTTTTCATTCGGATATCGAATTAAGTAAGAAAGTTTTAAAAGCCTGTTATGACGGAGGAGCCCGATTAATGGAATTTACAAGTCGTGGTGATTTTGCACATGAAGTTTTTGGAGCTTTAAATAAATATGCTTTAGCAGAACTTCCGGGAATGATTCTAGGTGTAGGTTCTGTTACAGATGCAGCTTCGGCTTCATTGTACATGAGTTTAGGGGCGAATTTTATTGTAACGCCCGTTTTTAGAGAAGATATAGCTATAGCTTGTAACCGCAGAAAAGTGCTTTGGTCACCAGGCTGCGGAACTTTGACAGAGATTGCAAGAGCGGAAGAATTAGGCTGCGAAATTGTAAAATTATTTCCTGCTGATATCTATGGGCCAGAATTTATCAAAGCAATAAAAGGACCTTGCCCATGGACAAACATTATGCCTACAGGAGGTGTTTATCCAACGGTTGAAAGTTTGAGTTCTTGGCTAAATGCCGGTGCGACTTGCGTTGGTTTAGGTTCGCAGTTAATCTCAAAAGATATATTAGACAATCAAGATTTCGAAGGACTTACTGTAAAAGTGAAACAGGTTCTTGACATTATAAAAGACATTAGAAAATAAGATTAAGGAGTAATCATGCCAACTCCTTATTTTATAAGTTTTTTTTAGATTTTTAGAGATTGTAATTGAGCATTACGCTTGAAAAATTTGGTCGGCCATTCCTCACAGCAGACTTTATTTTACCCAATCGAGTGTAATGTTTCATTTACAATTTTAAAGGCAGAAATAAAGGAATAAGGTTTTTAATGGTTATTTAAAACACTTTAAAGAAAATTTAAAATGAAAAAATTAAATAGAATAAATACAGGATTAGAAAAGTTACAGCCAATTAAAGTAGTTCAGTTTGGAGAAGGGAACTTTTTAAGAGCTTTTGTAGATTACGCTTTTCACAAACTAAATACTGAAGTTGATTTTAATGCCGGTATTGCAATAGTTCAGCCTTTGAAGGATGGTATGGTAAACCTGATTAATGAGCAGGACGGTTTGTATACTTTGTTTATGAACGGAATCAAAAAAGGCGAAAAAATACAAAATATTGAGTTAATTTCTAATATTGTAAAAACTGTAAACCCTTATACTGAATTTGCAAATTATTTGGCTTTGGCTAAAGAAGAAGAACTTCAGTTTATTGTTTCTAATACTACTGAAGCTGGAATTGAATTCATTGCGAGTGATACTCCAGACATGCAGCCACCCGTGTCATTTCCTGCAAAGCTGACGGTTTTATTATATGAAAGATTTAAACATTTTAATGGTAATGCCTCTAAAGGAGTTACAATAATTCCTTGTGAATTAATTGATTATAACTCTGAGACGCTTAAAAAATATATTTTACAATATGTTGATTTATGGAAATTAGAAGATGCATTTAAAACTTGGGTATCTGATGCTTGTACCTATCACAGTACTTTGGTTGACAGAATTGTTCCTGGATACCCAAGAGCTGAAATTGAAGAATACAATAGTAAATTAGATTATCAGGACAATTTAATTGTTGCTGCTGAACCTTTTTTCCTTTGGGCTATTGAAGGTGGAGATGATTTAAAAGCAAAATTACCTTTTGATAAAACAGATTTGAATGTGAAAATCGTTGATGATATACGTCCTTTTAAAATGATTAAAGTTCGTATTTTAAATGGTTCTCACACGGCAATGGTTCCTTTTTCACTTTTATATGGCAACAAATTAGTGATGGAAACAGTTAACGGAGATTTTACAGGAAAATTTGTAAATAGCGTTATTGGTGAAATTAGTGAAACTCTTGATATGGATAAAAATGAAATTACTGCCTATTGTGAGGAAGTGATGGATCGATTTAAAAATCCATTTATCAAACACGCACTTGCTGATATTGCATTAAATTCTATCTCGAAATTCAAAGTAAGAGTTTTACCTAGTTTATTAGGATATTATAATACTAACAAAAAATTGCCTGTTAATTTAACTTTCTCATTAGCGAGTTTAATTCGTTTCTATAAAGGAACATGGAACGGACAGGAATTGCCGGTTAAAGATGGTGAAGATATAGTAGCTTTCTTTAGCGGACTTTGGAAATCTGATGATTACGAGAAAATCGCTCGTTTAACATTACAAAACAAATCTTTCTGGGATGAAGATTTAACAGAAATTCCAGGTCTTACAAGAGCAATCACAATTGCTTTAGAAGAAATCGATTCAAACGGAATTGAAGCTGGTTTTGCTAAATTTCAAGAAAGAATAAAATAAATAGGATCTAAGAATTAAAATCTAATTTGATCTGCTGAAATCTTTTAATCCCGATAGCTATCGGGAGCGTGAAATACGAATCGATTTTTTCACGCAGATTCACACAGATCAAAGCAGATTTAAATAAGATTGTGAGTAAAATTGAGAAAAAAAGAATTATACTCAATTGCTTGAAAATAAAAGAAAAACAAAAAGAACAAAGAACAAAGGTTAATTATGGCAACGCAGAAAAAATTAATAAAAGTACATCCTACAGATAATGTAGCGGTGGCTTTGGTAAATCTGTCAGCTGGCGAAGTGATTGATTTTGAAGGACAATCAATTGCTGTTGAGTCTGATGTGAAAATGAAACATAAGATTGCAATGGTTCCTTTTAATGTAGGAGACAGAATCATTATGTATGGTGTTTTGGTCGGAAAAGCAAGTGCAAGAATCGAAAAAGGAGGATTGCTTTCTACTGCAAACGTAAAACACGAGAGTGATAAAGTTACAGGTAAAACTGAAACGATTGGCTGGACTGCTCCAAATGTAGATAAATGGAAAGATAGAACGTGGCAGGGCTATCATAGAGAAGATGGGCAGGTTGGAACAGAAAATGTGTGGTTGTTTTTTCCATTAGTTTTTTGTGAAAACAGAAACATCGAAATCTTAAAAGATATTTTTGAAAAAGAGTTGATGAAACCTAAAGAGAACGATTATCAGTTATTGTTGCGTTCTTTAGTAAAATCAGAAACGGGTGGAGCAGGAAATCAGGAAGCTTCAAACGATGCTAACTTGTTTAATAACATCGAAGTTAAATTCATTACGCACCAAGGTGGCTGTGGTGGAATTCGTCAGGATTCTCATAGTTTGGCTAAGCTTTTAGCAGGTTATGTAAACAATCCAAACGTAGCTGGAGCAACTGTATTGAGTTTAGGATGTCAAAATCTTCAGATTTCAATTTTCAAAGAAGCTTTAGATGCGATTAATCCAGACAGTAAAAAACCTGTTTTAATCTACGATCAGCAGTCTATTGGGACTATTGAAACGATGTTGAGTAGTGTGGTAAAAGATACTTTCGAAGCAATTAAAAAAGCAAATGATATCCAAAGACAACCAGCTCCGTTATCTAAGCTTAGAATTGGTTTAGAGTGCGGTGGATCTGATGGATTCTCTGGAATTTCTGCAAACCCAACTTTAGGAGTGTTGTCTGATAAGTTGGCAGCATTAGGAGGAACGACAATTCTTTCTGAGTTCCCAGAATTATGTGGAGTAGAGCAAGAATTAGTAAACCGTTGTGTGGATGACGAAGACGGAAAACGTTTCTTAGATTTAATGAAATGGTACGAAAAAACAGTTGTTGATGCTGGTTCAGGATTTGATATGAATCCGTCTCCGGGTAACATTAAAGACGGTTTGATTACGGACGCTATGAAATCTGCAGGAGCCGCTAAAAAAGGAGGAACATCTCCAATTGCTGGTGTTTATGATTACGGAGAGTATATTAATGAGCCAGGATTAACATTGTTATGTACGCCAGGAAATGATGTGGAGTGTACAACTGCAATGGTAGGTTCTGGAGCTAATATGGTATTGTTTACAACAGGTTTAGGAACTCCAACAGGAAATCCAATTGCGCCAGTAGTAAAAATATCTTCTAACTCAGAATTGGCAGCAAAAATGTCTGATATTATCGATATTGACACTGGTGGAATCATCAAAGGTGAAAAGTCTATCGAAGAAATGGCAGATGAAATGCTTGAAACTATTATCGATATTGCTAGTGGTACGGTAAAAACTAAAGCAGCGATTCTAAATCAAAATGATTTTATTCCTTGGAAAAGAGGAGTTTCTTTGTAGGTTATTAAACCATATAAGTTATATAAGTCCATTTAAAAGATATTTTTAGATGGACTTATTTTTTTTTTGCAAAAAAAAAGAGTATTGATTTCCTGCAAGGTTTTCAAAACCTTGTAGGTCTCCTGCGCTCAGCGGTAGAAAATGCAAAATACAATAATGAAAACTTGTTTTTGATAAAAAAAGGAAATACCTACAAGGTTTTGGAAACCTTGCAGGAAAGCTTAAAATGAACTTATATCACTTATATGGTTTAAAACTAAAAATTAGTTCTCGTAGAAGATTTACGGATGTGTAATTCTGGGGCAAGGACAACCTTTTTTTCGATTTTAATGGTGTCTGTTTTGTCTACTTGTTCTAAGAAAACGCGAGCAGACATTTTTCCCATTTCTAATGGAGACTGATCTACAGAGGTGATAGATAATTCCATGAATTTAGTAAAAGGCTCGTTACTGAAACCCGCTACGCAAAACTCATTAGGAATACTGATGTTTCTATTTTGAAGTTCTTGAATTGCGCCTAGAGCGGCGAAATCACTAGAAGAGAATATCGCGTCTGGCGGAGTCTGTAAAGCAAGTAATGCAGTTGCAGCTTCTTTTCCTGCTTCAACACTACTTTTTACGTAAATAACATATTCTTCGTTAAATTCAAGTCCGTTGTCTAATAAAGCTTGTTTGTAGCCCAAAAACCTGTTTTTAAAAATGTCTAAAGACTGATCTCCAGAAAGATGTGCAATATGTCGGCAGCCTTCATCGATTAGGTGTTTCGTAGCTAGGTAACCACCTTTAAAGTCATTAATAGTAACAGAGCTTACGCCATCAATATGTTTGCTTCTATCGAAAAATATTAGAGGTACATTTTTTTCTAATACATTTCTGAAAGCACTATCATTTTCATCTGATATGCCGGTAACCGACATCATAATGCCGTCAACTTGTGCATCTACAAGAGTATGAAGGTTTTCATTTTCTCTTTTAATGCTTTCGTGTGTCTGACAAATAATAACCTGATAGCCGTGAGGATAAAGTTCTTCTTCGATTCCTCGAATAACCGAGGCGAAAAAATTGCTGTCAATACGCGGTACAATAACTCCGATATTATTACTTCGACCGCTCTTTAAAGCAAGCGCCAATTTATTTTGCTTGTAGTTCATCGCAGCAGCAGTTTTAATAACCAACTCACGCGTCGCTTCCTTTATTTTAGGATTGTTGTTCAACGCTCTGGAAACAGTTGCAGCTGTGATGTTTAATTTTTCAGCAATATCGTAAATAGTTACTTTTTCACTCATTCAAAAAAAGTTTTCGGATTATTTTTAGACAAAAGTACATTTTTTTTCATTATGTAATAAAAATTGTTATCGATTACCATATCGCAAAACTAAAACGTTTTAGATTCTACAATGATAATAAATTATCTAATTTTTTGCATTAAATGTAATAATAATTTGTAATAAAAATTAAATATATAATTTTTTTCTAAATAAATTTGGTGTCTTAGAAGTAATTTTCTACTTTCGTGTAATCGATTACATAATTATTGATGTTTTCGCTAGTGAAACAAGAAAATCTGCGCAAATGATTACTACTAAGATCATCACAATTAAGAAGCTTCTTTTTTTAACTGCTTTCGGGCTATTTGCTACGTCTTGCGCAAGACATGCTTCTTCAGTTTCTTCAGAAAATCCATGGAAAAAGATGGATTTGGTTGTAAAGAGTATTCCGCAGACAAATTTCTCTGATAAAACATATAACATAAATGATTTTGGTGCTGTTGGAGATGGAAAAACATTAAATACAGCAGCTTTCCAAAAAACAATAAAAGAATGTGCTGCAAATGGTGGAGGAAAGGTTTTAGTGCCAAACGGAAAATATCTAACAGGTGCCATTCATTTAGAAAGTAATGTGAATCTGCATTTAGAAGATAATGCTGAGATTCTTTTCAGTATAAATCCGAAAGATTATCCAATTGTTCATACTTCTTGGGAAGGTACCGAGGTTATGAATTTTTCGCCGCTTATTTATGCAAAGAACAAAACCAATATTGCTATTACAGGAAAAGGAATTTTAAACGGTCAGGCAGATATTACAAATTGGTGGATTTGGTCTGGCGCAAAAAGTTATGGTTGGAAAAAAGGAATGCCATCTCAAAATGATCCAACAAATCGTGAAGTTTTGGTGGATATGGCCGAAAAAGGAATTCCAGTATCAGAAAGGCTTTTTGGCGAAGGACGTTATTTAAGACCAAACTTTATCGAGTTTTTTGAATGTAATATTGCCTTGATAAAAGAGGTTACCATTATTAATGCTCCTTTTTGGATTTTACATCCTATAAAAACAAACAACATGATTATAGAGGGCGTAACGGTTAACAGCCATGGCCCGAATAATGATGGCTGCGATCCAGAATATTCGCAAAATATTTTAATCAAAAACTGCACTTTTAATACGGGTGATGACTGTATTGCCATTAAAGCTGGACGCGATGGCGACGGAAGAAGAGTGGCTATGCCAAGTAAAAATATCATCGTACAAAACTGCAAAATGATCGATGGTCACGGCGGTGTTGTAATTGGAAGTGAAATTTCTGCTGGAGTAAACAATGTTTTTGTTGAAAACTGTGTGATGGACAGCCCAAATTTAGACCGTGCCATTCGTATTAAAACAAATTCAAAAAGAGGCGGAATTATCGAAGATATCTATGTTCGAAATCTTGAAGTGGGAACAGTAAAAGAATGTGTTTTAAAATTAAACATGTTTTATAATGTATATGGATCTCAGACCGGAAATTTTATTCCGACTATCAGAAATGTAAGCTTAGAGAATGTAACTGTGAAAAACGGTGGAAAATACAGCGTTTGGGCAGAAGGCTACAAAGAATCGCCAGTTGAAAATATTACGTTGAAAAATGTAAAGATTCAAAAGGTAGATTCTGTCTACTTATTAAAAAACGTAAAAAATATAAACTTTATAAATACCTATATCAATGAGAAAAAAGTAGAATCTATTAAAAACTAAACACTATCAATTAACCAAACTTTAAACCACATGAGTATTAAACAATTATCTGAGAGAAAAGATAAATACTTTGTATTTTTCTTTTTCCTGAATTTTTTACTGTGCAGTTCTATTAACGCACAGTCAACCACTATAGAAGGAAAGATTACCGACGCTACAGGTATGTCACTGCCAGGGGTAAACATTAATGAAAAGGGAACTAAAAACGGAACTTCGACAGATTTTGAAGGAAGTTTCAAAATTAATGTATCAAACAGTAAAGCAATTTTAATAATTAGTTATTTAGGTTTTCAGACACAAGAAGTAAGTGTTGCTGGAAAAACTAAAATCAATGTAAGTTTAGCAGAGCAGTCAAATGCATTGACTGAAGTAGTTGTAGTAGGATACGGTTCTGTAAAAAAGACTGACCTTACAGGATCTGTAAGCACAATTAGTGCCGCTACTATTACAGAAAGAAACACAATTAGTCCGCTAGAAGCTATTCAAGGAAGCACTCCGGGGGTTCAGATTTCATCTTCTACAGGTCGTGCCGGAGACGGATTTAAAGTAGTAATTAGAGGAAATAACTCTTTAATTGCCGATTCAAGTAATCCAAGCCAAGTGGGGTCATCACCTTTATATGTTGTAGATGGTGTGCCAATGGACGGAATTGATTTCTTAAATCCGCAGGATATTGCTAGAATGGACGTTTTAAAAGATGCTTCTTCTGCAGCAATCTACGGTTCTAGAGGTTCTAATGGGGTTGTTATTGTAACTACAAAAAGCGGAACAAGTGCCAAAGCTGGTATCAGCGTAACTTTTGATACTTCTTACGGAAATAAAACGGCGACTAGATTGCCAAATATGATGACTGGAGAACAGTGGTGGAAATTTCACCAAGTGGCTTATATGAGTGCTACACCTCAAACACAAACTCCGGCACAATTGGCGACTTTAGCAGGAAATCAAAGTCCTCTGTTGGTTTCTCGAGCTAACAGCGGTTACAATTTTGACTGGTATGATGCAGTATTAAAATCTGGAATGACAGAGAATAATTATTTAAATATTTCAGGACGTTCAGATTCTGGTTTAAGCTATAATTTAGGATTCGGAATTCAGAGCGATCGCGGTTTAATAGAAAATGACGCAACAGACAAATATTCTTTTAAATTAGGATTAAATCACAAAATCAATGATAAATTTTCTACAGGTGTAAATGTTACTATTGCGAGATTAGACAATCAATTAGGAAGTGATTTAGCTATGCAGGATGCTTTTAGATTGAGTCCATTAATGTCTCCATGGGCTGTAGATGCAGCAGGAAACGAACAAGTTGGTAAATTATTTTTTCTTCCTGGTAAGTTAACCTATCCTGATGGTTCTTGGGCTATCAATAAAACATCAACGGTAAACCCGTTAATGGAAATTGCCAATTCTTCGCAAACAGAAAAAACATGGCAAACGGTTGGTAATACTTACTTCCAGTATCAGGCGTTAAAGTGGCTTTCTTTTAAAACTACTTTTGCAGCGGGAATTATGGATACAAAAAATTCAAAAGCATATACTGCTCAGACCAATGCAGGTGTAACTTTAAATGGAAAAAACTCTGCGACTCTAGAGAATGTAAGCAATTTCAATTATACTTGGGATAATCAGATCGACATGAAGCACACTTTCAATGAAGTTCATGATTTTAGTTTACTATTGCTTCAAAGTTTATATTCAAACACAGATGAGTTTTCATCTTTATATTCAAATAATCAGCCTTTTAATGTAGGGACAGACAATATGGGTTCTGGTGTTCAGACAAGTTATGTTGTAAAATCATCTTTTGCAAAAAACACTTTAAACTCGTATGCAGTTCGTTTAAACTATGCATTTAAAGATAAATATTTAATTACTGCTTCTACAAGATGGGACGGTTCTTCTGTACTTTCTGAAGGAAATAAATGGCAGAGTTTCCCTTCTATAGCTTTGGGATGGAAATTAAGCAAAGAATCATTTTTAGAAAATAGTTCTTTCGTTTCCGATTTAAAACTGCGTGCGAGTTTAGGTTACACAGGAAATGATAATGTGGCGCCTTATACTTCTCAAGCCTTATTAAACCAGCAGACATTTTATGCAGCTGGAGCTAATGTTGTTTCAGGATGGCAATCAGAGAATTTAGCAAACGCTAATTTAACTTGGGAAAAAACAAGAGAATACAATTTAGGTCTTGATTTCGGATTCTTAAAAAACAGAATCTCAGGAACAATCGACGTGTATGACAGATTATCAGAAGACTTAATCTACAAACAGCAATTACCTTTAGAATCAGGATGGAAAAATACTTTTGCAAATGTTGGTTCTGTTAGCAACAAAGGTGTGGAAGTTTTATTGACAACAAAAAATATTAAAAGCGGAAAAGTAAGCTGGGAAACTACTTTTACCTTCACTAAAAACGTAAATAAATTAGAGTCTATTTACAATCAAGACAAAGTAAGTGATATTGGTAATAAATTGATACTTGGTGCACCATTGAATCCGAACTACAATTATGTTTATGATGGAGTTTGGCAGGAAAGCGAAGCGGCAGCTGCGGCTTCTTACGGAATGGCGCCAGGTCAGGCAAGACCAAAAGACTTAAATGGTGACGGTAAATTTAATCCGGATGACAGAACTGTAATTGGTAACCCGAATCCAGAATGGCAGGGAAGTTTTTACTCTAGATTAAATGTAGGGCAATTCGATTTTAACTTCTCAGTAATTACAAGTCAGGGACAAACCGTTTTGAGTACTTTTCACCAAAACTTTGCTGATGTGAGCGATAGAGGACGCCAGAAATTAGCGATGGATTATTTTATTCCAACTAATGGAACAGGAATCGAAGCAAATGCCAATAATACTAACCCAAGACCAGGACCAGTTGCAACGGGAGCTGGAGCATATTGGACTTCATTATTCGGCTACTACAGAGATGCTTCTTATGTGAAAATTAAAAATATATCTTTAGGTTATACACTAGATGCTGAATTTTTGAAAAAGCTAAAAATTTCAAATTTCAGAATTTATGTAAACGTTTTAGATCCGTTTGTGTTTACAGATTTTGATGGATATGATCCAGAATGGGCTGCTTCACCTTTTGGTGTAAACCGTCCGGCAGCTGTAACTACACAATTGGGATTAAGTGTTAAATTTTAATAAAGATATCAAATGAAAAAAATATTAGTAATGATAGGAATAATTGCAGCAGCGGTAAGCTCTTGCAGTGATTATATTGAAGAAGATAGCCGCTCGTATGTGCCTGCGGATGAAACATATAAAACAGCATCAGGATTTCAGTTATTAGTGAATACCAATTATGCGTGGCTAAAAGGAATTTACGGAAAAAATCCGTGGCTTTTTGAAGCGGGAACCGATATGTATGCCGAAGGAAGAACTCCAGAACCAGCAGGTTTGAGCCAGTATACGCTTTTAATACCATCATCAGATAATGTGGCAGATTTGTATAGTTCATGTTATCAGTTAATTCAATCAGTTAATAAAACTATTTATTATTCTGCAATTACAGAACAGACACCAAATCTTAACACATTAGTAGGAGAGGCAAGATTTTTACGAGCAAATGCCTATTTCTTATTAGTTCAGACATATGGCGGTGTGCCAATTGTAAATGAGAATATTACAAGTCCAGTTTTATTTTTTACAAGAAACACTGCAGAAGAAGTATATACTCAAATCATATCAGATTTAGATTTTGCTTTGGCTAATGCAGGAACTGCTGCTTACAGTACAGCTGGAAAAGTAAATAAAAGAGCCGTAAACGATTTATTAGCAAAAGTGTACTTAACAAGAGGATACGAAAGTTTTGCAAAAGCTGATGATTTTTCAAAAGCGGCTACCTATGCAGATGCTGCAATTGCAGGGCAAGCGCTAAATATTCCTTTTGGCCAATTATTTGTTACAACGGGAACTGGTACTGATAACGATTTGAATGCAGAAACAATTTTTTCTGTACAATATGATAAAGCTTCAGTAAGCACAAATCCAACAGAGTTGGGTAATAATCAGTTTTACTATTTCAGCTCTTATCTAGGAGGAGCAGAAACAGGAGCGCCGTTAAGAAGTTATAACTTATGCCCAACAGATTATGCTTTAGGTCTATATGAAAAAGGCGATGAAAGATGGAATGCTACTTTCATGACTGAAATTTTGGAAGGGCCAGAAACAGTAAACGGAGTTACAAAAACAATTCTATATTATCCGTATTACAGAAGTTCAAATCCAGCTTCATTAAAAGTGAGACATTTTTACGAACCAAAATGGTTTACGCCTGCAGATAAAGAAGCTTATATGACAACTAATGCTTCTAGATTAGCTTCTACATTTGTTTATCATCCTTGGGGAGAATATTCTGCAGCACATACCTTAATTAAAAACTTGGATTGCTATACTATTCCAGTTAAAAAGTTTGATGATGCAAATCCAACAACTCCATCAAGTACAGGGCCAGTTAGTACAAGAGATATCATTGTTTCTAGACTTGGAGAAACCTATTTGATTGCGGCCGAAGCTTATTTAAAAGCAGGAAATCCAGGAACAGGATTAGCGCGTTTAAACGAAGTAAGAAGAAGAGCAGGTGTTGCCAATGCAACTGCAGCCCAATTTAATATCGATTTTATTTTAGATGAAAGAGGTAGAGAGCTATTGGGAGAATACAAACGTTGGTTCGACTTAAAACGCACAGGAACTTTGGTTGCAAGAGCTTCTGCTCATAATTATAGAATTAAAGAAGCAAATTTTGTTGGTATAGACGGTCAGCTTAAGATTTTAAGACCAATACCACAAACTGCTTTAGATTTAAATCAGAATAAAGATTTCCCTCAAAATCCTGGTTATTAGTAATTTGTTAGTTTTTTGAGAACTATGTTTTTTGAAGTAGTTAAAAAGGAGTTTGACTAGTCGAACTCCTTTCTTAACTAAAAAGTAAAGATTAAAAATGCGAAAATTTAAATTAATCTTAGTGTTGTTTTTTAATGTCATTGTAATGCAAAGCCAGCAGTACAACGTAGATACGTCGTATACCATTAAAAGCACTTATGCTAAATTAATTAAGAAATACCCCTTTATCACCATTCCCGAAATAAAAGCAAATTCAGACGTAACAGAAACATTCGATTTAGTTTACAATAAAAAGCAAGATCGAACTTTACATTTTGATGCTTTCATTCATACAAAAAAGAAAAAAAATCCAGCAGTTATTCTAATTCACGGTGGCGGATGGAGATCAGGAAATAAAAGTCAGATGCAGTTTATAGGAAAAGAAATTGCAGCAAAAGGCTATTCTTGTTTTGCAATCGAATACCGATTGTCATTAGAAGCAAAATATCCAGAAGGCGTTATTGATGTGAAGAATGCGATAAAATTTATTAAAGACAATGCGGTAAAATTCAATGTAGATCCAAACAAAATTGCGGTTTTAGGCTGTTCTTCAGGAGGCCAAATGGCAGCTTTGATTGGTACAACAAATGAGAATCCGCTTTTTGAAGATAAAAATTTTAAAAGCCGTTCATCTTCAAAAGTCCATGCCGTAATTGATGTAGACGGAGTTCTGGCATTCAAGCATCCAGAATCTTCAGAAGGAGATATGGCAGCATTTTGGTTGGGAGGAAAATCAGATGAAATACCTGAAAATTGGAAAAATGCTTCGGCGCTAAGCCATACAGACAAAAATACACCGCCTGTATTATACATCTGCAGTAGTATTCCGAGATTTCATGCGGGGAGAGATGATATGATTAAGATTTTGAATGAAAATAAAATTTACAATGAAGTGCATACAATTTCAGATTCTCCGCATTCCTTTTGGTTTTACGATCCTTGGTTTACACAGACAATTTCGTACAGCGTACGATTTCTAAATACAATTTTTAAATAATTAGCATACAAAATGAAAGCAAAAATCACTACAGCAATTTTATTTTTCGCGGGTTTAACTGCCATAAATGCGCAGAAATATGATATCAAAACTAATAAAACCTACGCCGAAATATCTGCAAAAACAGACGGAAAATGGGAAGGAAGAAAGTATAAAGGCGGTACTGTGTTTAAAAATGTGGACCGATTAAAACTGGCTCCAGAGCATACAGATCATTCTTTTGATATCCGTTATGAAGGGCCGGGATGGGAAAACAACAGAATTGGCTATCGTTTGTATTTAGACTGGAGAAATGCGATTGATATTTTCGGAAAAAAGACATCAGAAAATATTTTGCCGCTTGTTGGGCAAGACGGATTTGATTCTTACCATAACATGAGTGATTGGGGAGCTGATATCTTAAAAGCTGGAAAAGGAATTGGAATTGGTTCTATCGATCGTTATTTGAACAATGAAAAATTACACTTTAGAGAAGTAGATTCGACTATTGCAACAGTATCTAATAAATCGAAAGAATCTGTAGTAAAAGTAAATTATTATGGATGGAAAACAGCTTCAGACAAAATTGATTTTATTTCAGAACTGACGATTAAACCAGACCAGTTATATACGCAGCATACTATTAAAGCTTCGCAGGCAATACAAGGAATTTGTACTGGAATTGTAAAACAAAAAACGGCTGAATTGCTTAAAAAAGAAAGCAAGAATAAAAAATGGGCGTATTTAGCCACTTACGGAGAACAATCTTTGGTTCCAGATAAGTTAGGAATGGCAATTTTTTATGAAATTAGTACTATCGAAAATATCGCAGATACAAATTTAGATTATCTTTTAGTTTTTAAACCAACTACAAAAGCGGTAACCTTTTACCTTTTAGGAGCTTGGGAACAAGAGGTAAACGGAATAAAAACTAAAGAAGAATTTGCTAAATATTTAGATAAACAATTGGAAGTACTGAATAAAAAAGGGAAGATGTAAGTTGTTTTTGCTACAGATTAAATGATTAAAAAGATTTACAAATTTAAATCTGCTGGATCTGCTATCCCGATAGCTATCGTGAGAGTGAAAAATATTTAGCGCATTGAAAAAAAGAGTATAAATTAAGGAGCAGGAAAAATCAAAATAATCCATTAATCTGTGGCAAAAAAAGATATAAATATGAAGTGTAAAATAATGGCTGTAATATTATTTATGTTTTTTCATGTTTTTGCAATCTCGCAAAATCAGGCTGATGCAACTGTTATTTCTAAAGATTTGAAATGGTCAGAAAGAATGGCACTTTCTATTATGAAACGTCATCCAAAAGCTTGGCAGATTGATCATAACGAAAAACCAAAATGGGATTATAAAATAGGTTTGGCGATGTTGTCTTTTCAAAAATTATATAAAAAGACCAACAATGCGATTTATTTTGAATACGCAAAAGGTTATGCAGAATCGACAATTAATGAGTCAGGAGAAATCTTGAATTACAAATTGGAAGATTACAATATTGATAACATCAACGCAGGAAAAATACTTTTTGATCTTTACGATTCGACTAAAGATCAGCGTTATCTAACGGCTTTGCAAACGCTAAGAAAACAGTTAGAAACCCATCCAAGAACCAATTCGGGTGGATTTTGGCACAAAAAGATTTATCCCTATCAGATGTGGTTAGACGGATTGTATATGGGTGAACCGTTTTATGCGCGTTACACAGCCGAATTCGAAAACAATAAAGCCTTTGATGATATTGCAAAACAGTTTGAAGAAATCCATAAACACACTTTAGATCCTAAAACGGGACTTCTTTTTCATGTTTGGGATGAAAGCAAACAAATGGCTTGGGCGAACAAAACAACAGGAACGTCACCCAATTTTTGGTCACGATCTATTGGCTGGTACATGATGGCTTTGGTAGATGTTTTAGATTATATGCCGAAAGAACATCCAAAAAGAAAAGAGCTGATTTCGTATTTAAATGCTATTTCAAAAGCAGTTTTAAAATACCAAGACAAATCTGGATTATGGTATCAGGTAACAGATGCGGGAAATAAAAAAGGGAATTACTTGGAAGCTTCGGGATCTGAAATGTTTGTTTACGCTTTCGCGAAAGGAGCAAACAAAGGATATTTACCCAAAAGCTATAGAAAAGCAGCAATGAAAGGTTTTGATGGCATTATAAATAAATTAATCACCATTGATCCCGATGGCGAATTGCACATAACACAGGTTTGTGCTAGCGCAGGTTTAGGTGGAAATCCGTACAGAGATGGTTCATACGAGTATTATATAAACGAAAAAATAAAAGTCGATAATTCACACGGATTAGGGCCATTTATTTTAGCGGCATTGGAATTAGATAATTAGATAATTATAGAAATAGATATTAGAAAATAGTAGAATTAAATATATTTTGAAATGAAGAATAGTAGAAAGCAAAGTTACTTAATGTCAGTTTTACTGATATGTGTAATGACGATTACGAGTTGTAAAGTGACTTCACAAGAGCCAGCAAAGCAGGATATTGTAATTGGAAAGAATCTGAAATGGTCTGATAAAATGGCCTTGACCTTGATGAAACGCCATCCAGAATCGTATATGCTAGACGATGCTAAAAAGCCAAAGTGGGATTATGTTCACGCTTTAGTGCTGCATTCGATCGAAGAATTGTATAAAAAAAATCCTGATCCTAGATACAAAGCCTATATTCGCGGTTATGTAGATAATTTAGTTCAAGAAGACGGTGAAATTAAAACTTACGAATTTGATAAATTTAATATAGATTTGGTGGTGCCTGGTCGTCTTTTGTTTGACATTTACGCAGAATCAAAACAAGATAAATATTTAAAGGCTTTACAGCAGATACGCAAACAATTGGCAGAACAGCCAAGAACAGCAAGTGGCGGATTCTGGCACAAACAAATTTATCCAAACCAAATGTGGTTAGACGGTTTGTATATGGGCGAACCATTTTATGCACAATACACGATGACGTTTGAAAACGGAAAAAGTCTAGATGATATAGCGAAACAATTTGAGCTAATCCAGCTTCATGCAACAGATCCTAAAACTGGATTATTGTACCACGGATGGGACGAGAGCAAGCAAATGCCTTGGGCAAACAAAGAAACAGGAAACTCTCCAAATTTCTGGTCTAGAGCATTAGGTTGGTACGCAATGGCATTGGTTGACGTTTTAGATTATTTTCCAAAAGAACACCCAAAACACAAAGACTTGGTTAAATATTTAAATAATGTTTCTGAAGCTTTACTAAAATACCAAGATAAATCATCTGGTTTGTGGTACCAAGTTACAGACAAAGGCGGTGAAAAAGGAAACTACTTAGAAGCTTCTGGTTCTGCAATGTTTTCATACGCTTTTGCAAAAGGAGCAAACAAGGGCTATTTGCCAGCTAAATTTAAAAAAGCAGCCAACAAAGCTTTTGACGGATTAACGACAGTATTAATCAAAAAAGTAGATGCCGATGGCGGAATCACTTTAACAAATTGTTGTCAAGTAGCAGGTTTAGGTGGAAATCCTTACCGTGATGGTTCTTACGAATATTACGTAAACGAAAGAAAAAAAGACAACGACCCAAAAGCAACAGGTCCATTTATTCTAGCTGCTTTAGAGCTTAATAGATAATTTTAGTTTGCCACGAATTACACAAATTTCCACAAATTAGTCTTCGACTTCGTGACAAAAAAATTAGTGCAATTAGTGTAATTCGTGGCAAAAAAACTTTGCGTCTTAGCGACTTTGTGGCAAAAAAACAAACAGAGCCTCTCTTATGCAACAAAAAGCTTTGTGTCTTAGCGCCTTAGTGGCAAACAAAAAAAACTTAGCGAGCCTCTGCGTAACTCTTAGCGTGCGGTAAAAAACAATACAACAATGAAAAATATAAAAATCATCCTTTTTCTTCTTTCCATTTTCTATTTTCAGAAAAATACAGCACAAGTATGGACATCAGATAATGGAGACGGAACGTATACCAACCCGATTCTGCATGCCGATTATTCAGATCCAGATGTTGTTCGCGTAGGCGATGATTATTATATGACCGCTTCTTCTTTTAATTGTATTCCAGGATTGCCCATTCTACATTCTAAAGATTTGGTCAATTGGAAAATTATAGGTCATGCATTGGTAAAACAGCCGCCGTTTGAAACGTACGATAAAGTACAGCACGGAAATGGAGTTTGGGCGCCAAGTATTACGTATCATAAAAATGAATTTTACATTTATTATCCAGACCCCGATTTTGGAATTTATATGATTAAAGCAAAAAAAGCCGAAGGACCTTGGTCTGAACCGTTTTTAGTAAAAGCAGGAAAAGGATTGATAGATCCTAGTCCGCTTTGGGATACAGATGGCAAAGCGTACCTCACGCATGCTTTTGCCGGCAGTCGCGCACAGATTAAAAGTTTATTGGTTGTTTGTACGATGAATCCAGAAGGAACTGTTGTAAACAACGACGAAGTAATAGTAATTGACGGGCATAAGGATGAAGAAACAATAGAAGGCCCTAAATTTTACAAACGAAACGGCTATTACTACATTTTTGCCCCTGCAGGAGGTGTTCCAACAGGATGGCAGACTATTTTAAGATCGAAAAATGTTTTCGGACCTTACGAAAAGAAAAAGGTTCTAGAACAAGGTTCGACCGCAATAAATGGTCCGCATCAAGGAGCTTGGGTTACGACTCAAACAGGAGAAGATTGGTTTTTCCATTTTCAGGATAAAGATGCTTATGGAAGAATTGTGCATCTTCAGCCAATGAAATGGGTAAATGATTGGCCAGTAATGGGAGAGGATTTTGATAAAAACGGAATTGGAGAACCTGTTACCACTTATAAAAAACCAAATGTCGGTAAAAAATATCCGATAGAAACTCCAGCAGAATCGGATGAATTTAATTCGCCAAAATTAGGATTGCAATGGCAGTGGCAGGCAAACAAACAGATCAATTGGGGATTTCCAACAAGTTTAGGTTATCTCAATTTGTTTTGCAATACGACTTCTCAGAATATCTTTAATTCACCAAATTTATTATTGCAAAAATTTCCGGCAGAAGAATTTACGGCTACAACAAAACTGACTTTTAATTCGAGATTAAATAAAGAATCAACAGGTTTAATTGTAATGGGATTAGACTATAGTTTTTTATGCTTTAAAAATGTCGAGGGAAAATTATATCTAAGTCAGAAAACGGGAACTTTTGATAAAACAGTTTCAGAAACAGAAACAGCACCAATAAAAATAGAAAACAATACCATTTATCTTAGAGTGAAAATTTCGAAAGGAGGAATGTGTAGTTTCTTTTATAGCCTAGACGATAAAAATTATCAAAAAATCGGAAAAGATTTTAAAGCCAAAGAAGGAAAATGGATTGGCGCCAAAGTCGGACTTTTTGCTTTAGGTGAAGAAGTGAAAAACGATTCTGGAAATGTTGAAGTAGATTGGTTTAGAATAACGAAATAAAAAGTAATGATGCATTTGAAAAAACTAATAATTCTTTTTTTATGTCTTTGCAGTTTTGCTGTACAATCTCAAAATGAATACAAAAGATGGTCAGATATTATTCGTAAGAGTGATGCATCTTGGTTTGCTTCGGCGGAAGCCAAAAAAATAGCAGAAAATGTTCTCTTGTATCAAAGAGATATTGGAGGATGGCCAAAAAACATTCAAATGCAGCAGGAACTAACCGAGAAGCAGAAAAAAGATTTAATTGCACTTAAAAAAACAGATGCAGAAACCACAACCGACAATGGAGCAACTTGTCAGGAAATGCTTTTCATGTCCAGAATGTATGCGCAGGTCAAAGACGAACGCTATGCAACATCTTTCTTAAAAGGACTAAATTATCTTCTCGAAGCGCAATATGCAAATGGCGGATGGCCACAGTTTTATCCTTTAAAGAAAGGCTATTACACCCATATTACCTACAACGACGATTCGATGGTAAATATCCTGAATGTGATTAGAAACATTGGAGACGAAACCGATTATTACAGTATAAAACCTTCAAAAGAAATT
Source organism: Flavobacterium ustbae (assembly GCF_003946915.1). Taxonomy (GTDB): domain Bacteria; phylum Bacteroidota; class Bacteroidia; order Flavobacteriales; family Flavobacteriaceae; genus Flavobacterium; species Flavobacterium ustbae. The sequence goes on along the minus strand of NZ_RPOC01000016.1, from coordinate 26,945 downwards.
GTTGAAAAGTGTAAAAAATCTTTCGAAAAAGGCATCGATTGCATCTTAAAAACACAATATAAACAAAACGGAGTTTTAACCGCTTGGTGCGCACAGCATGACGAAATTACTTTGGCTCCAGCAAATGCAAGAGCTTTTGAACTGGCTTCTTTAAGCGGGTACGAATCGGCAAAAATTGTTTTGCTTTTAATGTCTATCGAAAAACCTTCTCCAGAAATTGTTACGGCTGTAAAAAACGCTGTCGCGTGGTTTGAAAAAACAAAAATTACCAATTTACAAGAAAAAAGAGTGTTGAATGATGCTGGAAAAATTAACGACAAAAAGATGATTCCAACTCAAAACGCAGCACCGCTTTGGGCTAGATTTATGGATTTAGAAACCAATGAACCTTTCTTTTGTGATCGTGACGGAATTAAAAAGAAATCTCTAGATCAAATTGGTGCAGAACGAAGAAATGGCTATTCCTGGTATACGGATGCTCCAAAAGAAGTTTTGAAAAAATTTCCAGACTGGGCAGTTAAAAATGGAACAAGAGTTGGAGCTTCAGAAAAGAAAATTGTAAATTATATTACCGTAGCCCAAGACGGTTCTGGAGATTATACCAAAATACAAGATGCCGTTTATGCGACACCAGCATTTCCGTATGAGAAAGTGACCATTTATATAAAAAACGGAATTTATAATGAAAAAGTTCGAATTCCAGAATGGAATACCAACGTCGTTTTAAAAGGTGAAAGTAAAGAGAACACGATTATTACTTTTGATGACAATTTCTCCAAAATTGGCTTAGGAAGAAATAGTACTTTTTATACTTATACGCTTTTAGTAGAAGGTGATGATTGTTCCGTTTCAAATTTAACCATTAAAAATACTTCGGGAGAACGAGGTCAAGCGATTGCATTATCGGTAGTAGCAAATCGCGTCAAAGTCAGCAATTGTAAGCTTTTGGGCAATCAGGATACTTTGTACTTATCGGGAAAAGATGCCAAACAGTATTTTAAAGATTGTTATATCGAAGGAACAACCGATTTCATATTTGGGGGAGCAACCGCTTTATTTGAAAATTGTACTATTCACAGCATAAAAAGTTCGTACATCACTGCAGCCTCAACGCCAGAAGGAACTCCGTTTGGATTCGTTTTTAAAGACTGCAAGCTCACCGCAAATCCAGAAGCAAAGGACGTTTATTTAGGAAGGCCTTGGCGTATTTATGCTAAAACAGTTTTTATTAATTGCGAAATGGGCAAACAGATTAAACCAGAAGGTTGGGAAAACTGGTCAAAACCCGAAGCAGAAAAAAAAGCATTTTATGCAGAATACAATTGTAGCGGAGAAGGTTTTCAGCCATCAAAAAGAGTAAACTGGTCGCATCAGCTTTCAAAAAAAGAAGTTGCACAATATTCAATCGAAAACATTCTTAAAGACAAAATCGCAAAATGGTATTTTTTGTAAAGGTTCTGAGGTTCTAAGGAGCTAAGATGCAAAGGTTTTTTATAAAGCCTTAGAACCTCAGTACCTCAGTACCTCAGTATCTCAGTACCTCAGAACCTCAGAACCTAAAAAAAATGAAATATCTATTCCTTTTATTCTTCACTTGGGCTTCATTTGCTCAGAATACAGATTTTCCGTCGACTACAGCAGATTCTATTGTAAAACGAATTCAGCTTCCGATGATAACATCCTATCGGATTAATGTTTTAACATTGGGCGCAAAAGGAGATTCTATTACAGACAATAAAAAGGCTTTTGATAAAGCAATGGCCTTGTGTAAAAAGAATAAAGGCGGAATCATTATCGTTCCAAAAGGAATTTATAAAATCAACGGGCCTATACATTTTGTAAGCAATGTAAATCTTAGAATTGAAAAAGGAGCAAAGATAAAATTTAGTGACAATCCGAAAGATTATCTTCCAATGGTTTTAACAAGTTGGGAAGGAACAATGCTCTACAATTACAGTCCGCTTATTTATGCTAATAACTGTACTGATATTGCCATTTCTGGCGAAGGAACGATAGATGGAGAAGGAGGAAAAACATGGAAAACATTTAAAGCAAAAGAAGGTGCAGGCAAAAATCTAAGCCGCGAAATGAATCATAACAATACTCCTTTAAGCGAAAGAAAATTTGGCGAAGGCTATTTTTTAAGACCGCAAATGATTCAATTTCTCAATTGTAAAAATATCTTGGTTGAAAATGTTAGAATAGAAAATTCGCCATTTTGGTGTCTCCATCTTTTAAAATCAGAAAGTATAACCGTTCGCGGTATAAGTTATAAATCGCTCAACCATAATAACGACGGTATTGATCCTGAATATGCAAAAGACGTTTTAATTGAAAATGTCAATTTTGACAATGGTGATGATAACGTAGCCATAAAAGCAGGAAGAGATCACGAAGGAAGAGCCAATACCGCAACGCCAAGTCAAAATATCGTCATCAGAAACTGTAATTTTAAAGGTTTGCATGGTGTTGTAATTGGCAGCGAAATGTCTGCAGGCGTGCAGAATGTTTTTGTAGAAAATTGTAAAACTGTAGGTTATTTAAAAAGAGGTATTTATTTAAAAACCAATGCCGATCGAGGTGGTTATATTAAAAATATATTTGTAAATAACATTCAATTAGATCAAGTAGAAGATTGCCTTTACATTACAGCAAATTATCACGGAGAAGGCAAAGGTTATCAATCGGATATATCAAATGTACATTTTTCGAATATCACTTGTAACAAAGCATCAGAATCAGGAATTGTAATTCAAGGATTTCAAGACAAAAAAATCAGAAACATAACTTTGAAAAACATAGAAATTAAACAAGCCAAAAATGCGCTGTCCAACGAAAATGCTGAAAATGTTCTCATGACAGATGTTTTTATAGGACAAAGAGCAAGTGTGCCAACGGCTGTGTCGAAACATTAGTTTTTTTTAGTTTAGGGGCAAAGGTTCAAAGTGACAAAGGAGCAAAGGTTTTTACGAACCGAATTGAATTTTAGAGACGCACTGCAGTGTGTCTAACGTTTTTTTTTTTTGGGTTCAAAGGTTCAAAGTGACAGAGAGACAAAGGTTTTTACGAACCGAATTGTAGAGACGCACCGCAGTCTAACGATTTGTTTTTTTGGTTCAAAGGTTCAAAGTGACAGAGAGACAAAGGTTTTTACGAATCGAATTGTAGAGATGCACTGCAGTGCGTCTAACACAAAAATTTAAGCTTAAAAGGAAACTTTGCGCCTTTGCGTCTTTGCGAGATTAAAAAGAAAAACTTGGCGCACTTTGCGGTTAGAAAACACAACGCATCTAACATATTAAAAAAATGAAAAAATACATTCTTCTAACTCTACTAGTTACTTCTGTAGCTTTCGCACAAAAAACGACATTATATTGCATTGGCGATTCGACAATGGCGAACAAAAAAGATCCAGAAAAAAATCCAGAATACGGGTGGGCGCAAGTTTTGCAGCCTTACTTTACAGATAATATACTAGTAGTAAACAAAGCAGTAAACGGACGCAGTACCAAAAGTTTTATTGCAGAAAAGCGTTGGGATTCTATTTATGGCCAACTCAAAAAAGGAGATTATGTTTTTATCGAGTTCGGGCATAATGACCAAAAAATTGAAGACCCAGCACGTTATACCAATCCACATACTGCTTATAGATACAACCTTATCAAATTTGTAAAAGAAAGCAGAGAAAAAGGAGCTATTCCAATCTTGTTAACTTCTATAGCGAGACGTAACTTTAATGAGAAAGGAGTTTTGGTTCCTACACATGGAGATTATCCGTTAGAAACAAGATTAGTTGCGCAGGAATATCAAGTTCCATTTATAGATTTAGAATATTATACCGAATTGTTGGAACAATCTTATGGACCAGAAAATTCAAAAAAACTGCATTTGCATTTTAAAGCTGGCGAGAATTTGTATTATGACAAAGATAAAGCAGACGATACGCATCTTTCATTATTGGGCGCCACTAAGATAGCCGAATTGGTAATTAGCCAGATCAAAAGTTCAAGTGATAAATCTCTGCAGCAGCTTCAAAAAAACATTCGATAGATAAATTAAAGTCAGACTCATCATAAAAAATTAAAAATACCTTATAATGTTTGTTTTATGGCATTTTGGGGACTTTTGCTATTATTTACTACTTTAAATTTGCTGTGTTTCTAAAAAAAAAGTAGTAATGCAGAAGGAAAAAGTTTTAGTTTTTGATAGCAAAGACACTTTCTTAAAAATGTTCAAAAGAAGGTTTAAAGAAAATTTTGATTTTATTGAAGAATCATTTTTTGATAAGAAAGAGAAAGAATTTGACCGTATTGTCTATGTAATATACAATCATAGCGAATTGCTTAATTTTTTATCGAATGGTAAAAGAGGAACCAATATTTTGGTTTGCCTATTCAATGTTCAGTTTTATAGAAGCTTGTCATTTTTAGAAGAAACCAATAATTTGATTTTATTTGATGAGTTAAAAACAAGAACTGAAATTGTAGTAGAATTAAAAAATTTCTTTAGCAGTAAGTTGGATCAAAAACAAGAGGAAAAATCTTTTAAACCTTCACAAATTTCTCAGAAAAAATTTCAGGACTACTACAGAGCAATGTACTTTTTAATGTAATTAATTTTTTCATATTTTTCGTGAGCGCATTTCATAAAAATGCCGCTTTTAAAGCAGGATAAATGTTGTTCGTTATCCTGCTTTTTTATTGTTCACTTATTGTTTTGAATAAAGTTTTTCGATTTTAAGTGTTATTATAACAATTAAAACCCTTAAATTGTTCACATAAAAAAAGAATAATCAGAATGAAAAAAAGAGTATTATTTTATCTTCCAATTACTTTAGCAACAGCTTTATTAATGAGCTGTAAAGTTTCTCAAAATGTATCAGAAAAAACAATCGTTTTAAAAAACAGCAGTTCATTGGCGCTCTCGCAAAAAGCAATTTCTATTAAAAGAAAGGACTTACGAGAAAAGAATATAAAAGGAACATTTCCTATTCTGCTTTTTAAAACAGATACCATTCCTGCGCAGACAAATGATCTTAATGGAGATGGAAAATGGGATGAACTTTTCTTTACAGCTGATTTTTTGCCAAATGAAGAAAAAAACATTCAATTAAAATGGTCAGAAACTGATCCGAAATTTACGATAAAAACTAGTGTTCGTTTTGGAAAACGAGAAGGAAAAGATCTTCCTGTTCATCCAGATACACAGGAAGTTTTAATGGCAAATCAGGTTCATAAAAAATTAGGATATCAAAAATATCAGACCGATGGGCCAACATGGGAAAATGATAAAGTTGGTTTTAGACATTACCTAGACGGAAGAAACTGTAAGGATGTTTTTGGTAAAAAACTTCCAGGAATAACTCCAGAAGATGTCGGAATAAATAGTAAAGGTGCCGTTGAAGACAATTATCACGTGATGTTAGATTGGGGAAGAGATGTTTTTCCTGTGGGAAGTTCTTCTGGTTTAGGTGGTTTTGCTTTATTAGTTGATAATAAAATTAATAGACTTGGAATTTTAGGAAATGACACGATTAATAATATAGAAAAAACAACTTTCAAAATCGTAGCAGAAGGCCCTGTGAAGTCAGTCCTGAGTTATTATTATGAAAATTGGAAAGCTTCTGATAACTTATATAAAGCGAAAGAAACAACTTCGATTTGGCCGGGAATGTATGCTTATAAAAATACCGTGTCTATCAATGGTATTAAAGGAAATGAAACATTTTTAGCCGCGCTTTCCAATCTTAATAATAAAAATCCGCTTCAAGTTATCGAAGCCGGTGACTGGGTTTGTTTGATTCTGCATGACCGTCTTACTTATGACCGTCAATGGATTTTAGGTTCGGCTATTTTAGTGCCTAAAAATATTTATGAGGGCTATATAGAAGCTCCTAAAACAGGGCAGCTGACAGATTCGTACTTGGCAAAATTAAAAATAGAAAACAATAAAGAAATTAGCTACTATGCTGTTGCTGCATGGGAATTAAGCGCAGACAAAGGTTTTGAAGATTCTGCTTTTTTCACCAATTATGTGACAAATTTAGCCAAACAGCTTTCTGCAAAAGTTACGGTTGACATTAAATAATTTAAAAACTTCAAACGGTTATGCAGATGAAAAAGATTCTAGTTCTTGCAACCCTTATAAGCAGTTTAAACCTTTCTTTTTCGCAGCAAAACACAGTTTCTTTTCCTGACGGAAGTCCGATAAGTAGCTGGTTTAAAAACGATGAGAAGTTGCAATTGAAAGATTTAGGAAAACAGTATCGTATAACAGATTTCGAGGTTAAGGAAGATAGTGTATTAATTCAGACCAAGAACATTCAAGCTGTAATTGACAAAGCCTCGTTAAATGGTGGAGGTGTAATTGTAGTTCCTAGTGGCGTTTTCTTGAGCGGTGCTTTATTCTTCAAGCCCAAAACAGCTTTGTATTTAGAGAAAGGAGCTGTTTTAAAGGGGTCAGATGCAATTGCGGATTATCCTATAAGACCATCGAGAATAGAAGGACAAAATCTGGATTATTTTCCTGCTTTGGTAAATGCTTATGGCGTGGATCACTTTTCTATTTCTGGAGAAGGAACTATAAACGGAAATGGTAAAAAGTTTTGGGAAGCTTTTTGGAAAAGACGTAGCGAAAACCCCGATTGTACAAATCTTGAAGTGTCCAGACCTAGATTAATTTTTGTATGGAATTGCAATGATGTCCAGTTTCAGGATGTAAAATTGATTAATTCTGGTTTTTGGACGAATCATTTTTATAAATGCAAAAATGTAAAATTGCTGAATCTTTATATTTTCTCGCCGCATATTGGAATCAAAGCTCCTAGTACAGATGCCGTGGATCTTGATGTTTGCGAAAATGTTTTAATAAAAAACTGTTATATGTCGGTTAATGATGATGCCGTCGCTTTAAAAGGAGGCAAAGGACCTTATGCAGACAAAGACGAAAATAACGGACCCAATAAAAATATCATAATAGAGGATTGCACTTTTGGATTTTGTCATTCGGCATTGACCAATGGAAGCGAAGCAATTCATAACCGGAATGTAATTTTTAGAAACAGCAAGATAAATGGAGCTTCTCGATTGCTTTGGCTGAAAATGAGACCTGACACGCCGCAGCGCTACGAATATATTTTGCTTGAAAATATTCAAGGTGAGGCAGAAACGGGTCTGGCTATTTTTGCGTGGCGTCAGTTTTATGATCTAAAAGACCGTAAAGATATTCCGTTGTCTTATGGAGATCATATTACTTTGAACAATATCAATCTTAAATGCACCAATTTTTATGGTGTAGAGAAAGATCCGAATGTGAGATTGAGCAATTTTAAATTTGAAAATCTGAATATAGAATCGGTAAAAATGAAGATTGATAAAAGTATTATTAATGGGATTACTTTCGAGAATGTTTACCTCAATAAGACTTTAATAGAGTAATTTTATGCTATTTAAAGCTATTTTTCTATATGAAAATTAACAAATACAATGATTTTATGCTATAATTTTAGCTAAAAATGGTAAGATTTAGATACTTTCTACAAAGCTTTAAAATAAGCTTTTAAAAAAAATGGGCGAATAAGTATTTGATTGTTAATGTATTGTGTTTGCAGGGTTTTTGAAAACAAAGCAAGTCAATTTATTGTAAAGAAAATGAATGAAAAACGTCATTAAATTTAACAGCAAAATTGTTGTAACTATCACACAAACTTTTATTTTTGTGGCTTAATTTAACAATATATAAGCATGAAAGATTTATTAGTAAAAATCAACGCCGAAATTGACACATTCAAAGCAGAAGCTGAATCTTTAACTGAGAAAGGTATCAAGGCTGCAGGACCAAGAGCACGTAAAGCTACTTTAGAAATTGAAAAACTTTTAAAAGAGTTCAGAAAAGTTTCTATCGAAGAATCAAAAAAATAATACAACTAAAACCTCGTCAATCGGCGAGGTTTTTTTATGTGTTTTTTTTTCGCCACGAATTCACGAATTTTTTATATATGATTCGGGAATTGGTGGCGGATATATTTGTGTTTTTTTCGCCACGAATTGCACAAATTTTTCTTGAATGGTTTTACCACAAATTACACAAATTAGCGCAAATTTTATTGGATAGCTTTTTTGCGTCTGTCAGGCTGAGCGTCCCAAAACTTCGGAAGAAGACTTATGCGGTTAGTTTTTCTGCCACGAATTCACGAATTTTTATATATAATTCGTGAATTCGTGGCGAATAGAATAGATTGGTGTTTTTGTGGCGAATCGCACGAATTGAAGTCGAGAAAATTCGTGAATTCGTGGCGAAAAAACTTTGTGTCTTTGAACCTTAGTGGCAAAAAAAACCTTAGCGCCTCAGTATCTTAGAACCTTAGTACCTTAAATAGAATTTCGATCTATAAAATTAAAAGGCACTTTTACCTGACCTTTTTCTTTATTCAAGATCATTCTGGCAGCAGTTTCTCCCATTACATTAAAATCGGTTGACATTACGGTAATGCCTAATAATTCTTTTAGAGGTGTATCATTATAAGAAATAACGCCAATCTCTTTTCCTAAAACAAATTCTTCATCGCGAATCTGTTTCATTAAATTCACTAAATCAGATTCTTCGATTGTAATAAATAGATCACCTTTTTTAAGGATCATATCATCATAAACCTCACTTAGAATTTCAAAATTGATTTCGTGCTCGACACAAAATTTTCTAAATCCGTGTAGAATTCGTCTCGGATACGGATAAACCGCTTTGTCTGGATAAACAAGAATTAAACGTTTGTATTTTGTTATTTTAGAAAGTCCTTCTTTTAGCGCATTATAAATATCATTTTCAAAATCCTGATAAATTTTGATTACGTTATCGCCAGTTCCTAATTTGATATTGTCTAAAATAACCAGTTTTTCTTGCGGAATATTATTAATTGCGTTTACCACATTGTCTGTAAAGCTTAAATGTTTTAGCTCGTCTGTTTTAAAATGCGTTGTAATCACGTAATAATCGTAAGCACCTTCAAACTTGTCTAATATATTTAAGAATAAAGTTTCATCGCAGTGGTAAATTTGAAGATCAACGTGTGCATTAGCACCCAAAGTATCAATAAAACAGCTGTATGTTTTCATTTTATACGAGCTCAATTTATTGGTTAGAAACAAGATATTAACTTTAGATTCTAGCTTTGTTCGAGTAATATAATAGCCTTTTCCTCTAATAGAAGAAATGATTTTTCGCTCTTTTAAAATATTATAAGCTTTCTCGACAGTATCGCGTGACATATAAAACTCTTCACTGAAACTATTTATAGAAGGAATTTTTTGATTGATTTTCAAATTTCCGTTAGCGATGTTCTGAAGAATAGAGTCAACAATCTGCTTGTATTTGGGAACTCGAGAATCTTCGTCGATTTTAATAAGTTTAATCATGTTCATTTTGAGAAAATTTGCTTCGTATTGCACCGAAACCCATTTTAATTCTAAATAATTCACAAAAATCTTTTCTTTCGAAAGAATCTGTGTAGGCAGAATTATTTTAGATATTTAAAAAGAGAATTTGTTAAGGCTTGTAATCTTTTTTTTATAATTCCTAAATTTTAACCCGAATGCGGAATCAATAATTGCGAAATCGATTGCTAAAATAGCCATTTTAAATTTATTTACCCAATAATTACAAGCCGTTATTTCTAATAATCCTTAGTTTTAACAAAAATTACGAAATCCGTAAAGGATAGTACAGGACAGTTTTCTTTTTGACATTCTCTTATTTTACAAAACCAAATTGCTATCTAACAAACCAAAAACTAAAATTTATTAAATGGAATCATTATTAGGAATCATTTTTCATTCTATCGGAGGATTTTCTTCAGGTAGTTTTTATATGCCTTTTAAAAAAGTGAAGGACTGGGCTTGGGAAAGCTATTGGCTCGTAGGAGGATTTTTCTCTTGGCTAATTGTTCCGCCAATCGCAGCTTATTTAACGATTCCAAATTTTGGTGAAATTATAGCAACAGCTTCTCCTTCAATAAAAGCCTTTACCTATTCAATGGGATTAATCTGGGGAATCGGCGGACTTACTTATGGTCTTGGAGTTCGTTACCTAGGAATGTCTTTGGGGAATTCTATAACACTTGGATTTTGCTCTGCATTTGGTGCATTAGTTCCTTCAATTTATTATGATTTTGTTCCGACAGAAGGAAAAATTTCATTTTCTGACATGCTTTCTAATTCAGGTGGACAGTTAGTTTTACTAGGAGTGGTCGTATATCTTATAGGTATTGCTATTTCTGGAAAAGCAGGAATGCTGAAAGAGAAAGATTTTGCAACGGGTCACGAAGATAAAGACAAAGATTTCAATCTAGTAAAAGGATTAATTGTAGCAGTGATATCTGGAATTTTAAGTTCCTTTTTTAACTACGGAATCGAGGCTGGAAAACCTATGGCAGAGCAAGCTATACTAAATGGTTCTAATCCGCTATTTCAAAACAATGTGACTTATGTGGTTTTGCTTTGGGGGGGGCTTACAACCAACTTTATCTGGTGTCTTTACTTAAATTTTAAAAATAAAACTATTGGTGATTATACCAATAAGTCTACTCCGATAACTAAAAATGTATTGTTTTCTGCACTGGCTGGAACCATGTGGTTTTTGCAGTTTTTCTTTTACGGAATGGGAGAGAGCAAATTAGGTAACGGTGCAAGTTCGTGGATTTTGCACATGGCAACCATTATCCTTACAGCAAATTTCTGGGGATTTTATTTGAAAGAATGGACTGGAGTTTCTAAAAAGACTTTAAGAACTTTTTTCTGGGGAATTGGTCTGATAATGCTTGCAATCGTTTTGGTAGGAATTGGTAACTCATTATAAATAAATACAAGAATAATAAAATAGTATATGTCGAATACAAAAACAATTAATAATATGAATTTTAAGCACGTAAGCTACCTTTGGGATGAAGCTAAGGCAGCAGCATTGGCAGGTGATGAAGTAGCGCTTTTTATTTATCGTTCTAACTTGTTAGGAGCTGATTTAAGATTGACCAACTACGGCGGTGGAAACACTTCTGTAAAAATTACAGACAAAGATCCTCTTACAGGAGAATCTTCTGAAGTAATGTGGATTAAAGGTTCTGGTGGTGATATCGGTACTTTGACAAAATCAGGTTGTGCGGCTTTGTATTTAGACAGACTTCGTAATCTTGAAAATGTTTACAGAGGTATTGAGTTTGAAGACGAAATGGTAGAATTGTTCAATCACTGTATTTTCGATTTGGCTTCAAAAGCGCCTTCAATCGATACGCCTTTACATGGTTTTCTTCCATTCAAACATATTGATCATTTACATCCAGATGCGGCAATTGCTATCGCTGCGGCGAAAGATGGGAAGCAAATCACAGAAGAATTATTCAACGGAGAAATCGGTTGGGTAGGCTGGCAGCGTCCAGGATTTGATCTTGGTCTTCAGTTGAGAGCTTGTTTAGAAGAAGCAGCCCAAAAAGGTAAAAAACTTCGCGGAATCATGTTAGGTTCTCACGGTTTATTTACTTGGGGTGATACTGCGTTCGATAGTTATATCAATACGTTGGAAGTAATCGAGAAATGCGCTTCTTACTTAGAAGATAACTATGGAAAAAAACGTCCAGTTTTTGGAGGTAAAAAAATAGACAGCCTTCCAGAAGCAGACCGTAAATTGAAAGCAGCAAAAGTAGCTCCAATCTTAAGAGGTTTCTGTTCGTCAGAACGTCAAATGATCGGACATTATACTGATGACGCAAGAGTTTTAGAATTCATTAATTCTAATGATCTTTCAAAATTAGCTCCATTAGGGACTTCTTGTCCAGATCACTTTTTAAGAACTAAAATCAGTCCATTGGTTTTAGAATTGGATCCAAACGAAGATTTATCTGATGTTGCGGCTGTTAAAGCAAAATTAACACCTGCATTTGAAGCTTACCGTGCAATGTACAAAGACTATTACAATGCTTGTAAAAAGTCGAATTCGCCAGCAATGCGTGACCCGAATCCAGTTGTAATTTTATATCCTGGTGTTGGTATGTTCACATTTGCTAAAGATAAAACAATGGCGCGTTTAGCATCTGAATATTATATCAATGCTGTAAATGTAATGAAAGGTGCAGAAGCAGTTTCTGAATATACTTCTTTACCGCACCAAGAAGCTTTTGATATTGAATATTGGTTATTGGAAGAAGCTAAATTACAGCGTATGCCAAAACCAAAAGCCTTGTCTGGAAGAGTGGCGTTGATCACAGGTTCTGCAGGCGGAATTGGAAAAGCTATCGCTAAAAAATTCGCTCAAGAAGGTGCTTGTGTAGTTATCAATGATATTAACGAAGAGCGTTTGCAAGGAGCGACAGCTGAGTTTACTAAAGCATTTGGTAAAGATGCCGTTTCTAGCACTTTATTGAATGTTACAGATGAAAAAAGTACAGAATTAGCATTAGACGAAGCTTGTTTAGCTTTTGGAGGTGTTGATATTGTGGTAAATAATGCTGGAATCAGTATTTCTAAATCGATCGCAGAACACACTTTGGAAGAGTGGGATAGATTATACGATATCTTGGTTAAAGGACAATTTATTGTTTCTAAAGCCGGAATCGAAGTAATGCGCAAACAAGGTTTTGGAGGAGATATTGTAAATATCGTTTCTAAAAACGCAGTAGTTGCAGGTCCGAACAATCCTGGTTATGGTTCGGCAAAAGCTGCACAGGCGCACCTTACACGTTTAATGGCTGCTGAATTAGGAGCAGATAAAATTCGTGTAAACACAGTAAATCCTGATGCCGTAATTTCAGACTCAAACATTTGGTCTGGCGGATGGGCAGAAGGTCGTGCAAAAGCATACGGAGTTACAGTTGAAGAACTTCCGGCTTACTATGCAAAACGTACGTTATTAAACGAAATCATATTGCCAGATGATATTGCCAACGCATGTTATGCTTTTGTTGGAGGTTTACTAGGTAAATCTACAGGAAACGCATTAAACGTAGATGGTGGCGTAGGCATGGGCTTTTATAGATAAAGATTGTTTAGGTTTTTTATATAAGTTTGTTTAAGCAAAAGTGGTTTTTTGTGGTCTAGCGTTCGAATTCTTTCGAACGTTAGATTTTTTTAGACATAGCGCTTTTCAGCTTTATAAAAATCAAAAAAAAGTGAAGTAAAACAAGAGTTTAGATTGTATAAATTTAATGTTTAGTAAAAGTTTTAGCCACAGATTATAAGGATTAGAATGATTTAAAAAATCTGCTCAATCTGCAATCCCGATAGCTATCGGGAGCGGGAGAAAATTTGAACACATAGAAAAATAGAATGCAGATAACGCGGATTCGCTATCGCGAAAACGCTGATTGACGCAGATTTTACAATTAAAGATAAAAAATCCGTATTAATCCGCGTTTTCGCGATAGCGAATCCGTTTTATCAGCGTTCCATTTAAGGGAACAATGTGTTAAAAAACTATACTAAAAATATAAAATTATATATCTTGTAAACTCTATTAAAATATCAATAACTATGTTAATCGGATCAAACCACATCGAATCTCATAACGAGGATTTATTAAAAAAACACCAGAACAAATTAGTTTTTACGGCATCAGAAATTAATGAAACAGAAGCGATTATTCAAAAACTAATCGACTTTCAAATTGCCATTCCATCTTGGGCTTTAGGAACAGGAGGGACAAGATTTGGACGTTTTGCTGGCGGAGGAGAACCTCGCTCTTTAGAAGAAAAAATTGAAGATGTTGGTTTGCTTCATAAACTAAACAATGCTTCTGGAGCAATTTCATTACATATTCCGTGGGATATTCCAACAAACTACAATGAAATTAAAACATTAGCAGCACAGCACGGATTAAAATTCGATGCCATGAATTCGAATACTTTTCAGGATCAGGCAAATGCTGAGCACACTTATAAATACGGTTCTTTACAAAACGTAAACAAAGCGGTTCGTAAACAGGCAATCGCACACAATATTGAAGTTATTAAACACGGAATCGAATTAGGATCTGAGTCTTTAACCGTTTGGTTAGCTGATGGTTCTAATTTTCCCGGACAATTAAACTTTAGAAAAGCTTATCAAAATACATTAGAAAGTTTAGAAGAAATCTACGATGCATTGCCTTCAAACTGGAAATTATTTTTAGAATACAAATGTGCTGAGCCTAACTTTTATTCTACGACTGTAGCAGATTGGGGGCAGTCTTATTCGTATGTTAAAAAGTTAGGCGACAAAGCGCAGACATTAGTAGATTTAGGGCACCATCTTCCAAATGCTAATATCGAGCAGATTGTTTCTATTTTATTGATGGAAAACAAATTAGGAGGATTCCACTTTAACGACTCGAAATATGGTGATGACGATTTAACAGCTGGAGCATTAAAACCTTATCAATTATTCTTGATTTTCAATGAATTGGTAGAAGGAATGGATGCAAGAGGAATGAATCACGCCAAAGATTTAGGCTGGATGATCGACGCTTCTCACAACATTAAAGATCCTTTAGAAGATTTATTGCAGTCTGTAGAAGCCATTATGATTGCTTATGCTCAGGCACTTTCTGTTGATAGAAAAGCTTTAGAGCAGGCACAAGAAGAAAATGATGTTGTAAAAGCGCAGGAAATTCTTCAAAATGCTTTCCGTACAGATGTTCGCGCATTAGTGGCTGAAGCTCGTCTTCGTTCAGGTGCGGCATTAAATCCGGTAGCATTATATCGTTCGCTTCAGGTTAGAGGAACTTTGATTGACGAAAGAGGTTTAAAAACAGTAGCAACGGGATTATAATTTAAGTTATTTAAGTTAAAAGTTATGAGTTCTGAGTTCTGAGTTAAAAGTTGAAGATCACCTTAATAATATTAAACTCAAAAGCACAAACTCACAACATGTATTTGTATAACTCATAACTCATAACTCATAACCCTCAACCCATAACTCATAACCCATAATGAATGTAGTTGCGATTTTTGATATTGGTAAAACAAACAAAAAGGTTTTTTTATTTAACGAAAATTATAAAATTGTCTGGGAGAAATCGGTAAATCTAGAGGAAACCACAGACGACGACGGATTTCCGTGTGAAGATATCGAAGTACTGAAAAATTGGATTTTAGATCGATTATCTGAAATAAAAGAACTGAAAGAGTATGTTTTAAAAGCCATCAATTTCAGCACTTACGGAGCCAGTTTCGTATACATTGACGAAAACGGAAAAGTTTTAACTCCTCTGTATAATTATTTAAAAGAGTATCCAGAGGAATTAAAATCTGAATTCTACGAAAAATACAAAGGAGAAAAGAAGTTTGCAGTAAAAACCGCTTCTCCAGTTTTGGGCAGTTTAAATTCGGGAATGCAGATTTACCGATTAAAAGAACAAAAGCCTGAAATCTTCGAAAAAGTAAAATACTGTCTGCACTTGCCGCAGTTTTTAAGTTTTCTTTTAACGAATGAAGCCTACGCCGATATTACCAGTATTGGCTGTCATACGAATTTATGGAATTTCAAAAAAATGAGATATCATAAATGGCTGAAAGAAGAAAATATTGCAGAAAAAATACCTCCAATACATTTTGGTAAAGACATTATCATGACCCGCGAAAACTTAGCGGTTGGAGTTGGTTTACACGATAGTTCATCGGCGATTATTCCGTATACGATCAACTTTACGGAGCCATTTGTATTGTTGTCTACAGGAACTTGGAGTATTTCTTTAAATCCGTTCAACAACAAACCGCTGACTTTTGACGAACTGCAGAATGACTGTCTTTGCTATATGCAGTATACGGAGAAGCCAGTAAAAGCAGCTCGTTTATTTGCGGGAAATGAACACGAAGTGCAGACCAAATGTTTGGCGCAGCATTTTAATGTTCCGGTTGATACTTACAAAGAAGTGTATTTTGATAAAAAAATTGTGGCCAATTTGAGAGCGCTTAATTTTCAAATTATCTATCCAAAAAAATACAATTTTGATATTCTGAAAGAATGTCCTTTTCAAAAAAGGGATCTTTCCCACTATAAAGATTACGAAACAGCTTACCATCAATTAATGCTAGATTTGGTAGAACAGCAGGTTTTTTCGACCAATTTGGTGATTCACAACAGTCCGGTAAAAAAGATTTTTGTGGATGGAGGTTTCAGTAAAAATTCTATTTATATGAATTTATTGGCAGAAGCTTTTCCAGATGTTGAGGTTTATGCGGCTTCTATGGCGCAGGCGAGCGCGTTGGGTGCAGCATTGGCCATTCATGATAACTGGAATCCAAAACCAATTCAGAATGATTTAATTGATTTGAAATTCTATAAACATTAGGTAAAAACGGTGGGTATGTTGTAAATTTGCGGTATAAACGTATTTTTTACATTTTTACAGTACACGCCTAATGAACAACACACTAAATACTACAATATGAAAATTGGACTTTTTATACCTTGTTATGTCGACCAATTTTATCCAAAAGTAGGAATCGCAACCTACGAATTACTTCAAAAATTAGGCTGTGAGGTAGAATTCCCAATGGGACAAACCTGCTGCGGACAGCCAATGGCCAATAGTGGTTACGCGCATTTAACAAAAGGATGTGACGCCAATTTTATTGCCAATTTTTCTGGATTTGATTATATCGTCTGTCCTTCTGGAAGCTGTGTTTTGCATGTAAAAGACCATTTGCATGACGAAAAACAAGAAGAGAAGGCAACAGCAATTCGAAATACGGTTTATGAACTTACTGAGTTTATAACCGACGTTTTAAAAGTAGATCACATTAACGGAAGATTTCCGTTTAAAGTGGGAATGCACGTAAGCTGTCACGGTCAGCGCGGATTAAAGCTTTCGCAAATGTCAGAGTTAAATGCACCATTTTTTTCTAAACCAGAACAATTATTGCATAGCATTAAAGATTTGGATTTGGTGGCTTTAACTAGAAAAGACGAATGCTGTGGCTTTGGAGGTACGTTTTGCGTTACCGAAGAAGCTATTTCTGTAAAAATGGGTCAAGATCGTATTAAAGATCACGAAAGCCATAATGTGGATTTTATTACCGGTGGAGATATGTCTTGCTTAATGCACTTAGATGGAATTCTAAAAAGACAAAAAAGCAGAATCAAAACCATTCACATCGCTGAAATATTAAATTCACTAGAAAATTAGAAATAAAAGTGAATGTGCTTTTTAACCGCAAAGCACGCAAAGGTTTTTACGCGAAGAACGCAAAGCTTTTTTGAGAATCATTAAAATGAAAAGTTCACAAAGCTTTATCTGCACAAAGCTTTGCGAACTTAATATCTAGGTTTTGCTTAGTCTCGCAATTAAAATAGTCTTAGCGTACTTTGCGTTAAAAAATTACCGCAAAGTACGCTAAGATTAAAAATTCGCTTTGCAAACCTTGTGGTTAAATAAAGATAGCAATAATAAACATTTCAAAAATTGACTTTTAAATAGTTAAAAATGTCTTCAGAAAAAGTAATATCACATAGCGAAGCTTCAACCAAATTTAACAAAGATGTAGAACGTGTCAATTGGCATGATGAAACACTTTGGTTTGTTCGTGCTAAAAGAGATAAATCTGCACACCAAATTGAAGATTGGGAATTGCTTCGCGAAACCGCATCTCAAATAAAATTTAATGTTCTTTCTAATATTCACGACTATTTAGTCGAATTCGAAGCC
The DNA here is from genome assembly GCF_003946915.1 of Flavobacterium ustbae. GTDB lineage: Bacteria > Bacteroidota > Bacteroidia > Flavobacteriales > Flavobacteriaceae > Flavobacterium > Flavobacterium ustbae. Next base: position 9,281 of record NZ_RPOC01000016.1, on the reverse strand, counting down.
AATGCGCAGCGAAACGGAATCATTGTGCATTGGGCAGCCGATGCCAAAGAACACAACGAAATAGTGCATTCTATCATGGCAAAACATGAGGTTAAGCAAATGGTGAAATCCAAATCAATGCTTACAGAAGAATGCCATTTAAATGATTATTTAGCCGAAAAAGGAATAGAAGTAATTGATTCTGATTTAGGAGAATATATTGTACAGCTTCGAAAAGAACCGCCAAGTCATATTGTACTTCCAGCGATTCACTTAAAAAAAGAAGATGTAAGCGAAACTTTCCATGAACATTTAGGAACAGAAAAAGGAAATTTCAATCCGCAATATTTGACAGAATCTGCGCGCCAGAGTTTGAGGAATACTTTTTTAACTAGAAAAGTAGCTTTGACTGGAGTGAATTTTGCGGTTGCAGAAACGGGCGAATTTGTGGTTTGCACCAACGAAGGAAATGCCGATATGGGTGCGCACTTAGCAGACGTTCATATTGCCTGTATGGGATTTGAGAAATTGATTCCGAAAAGAGAACATTTAGGCGTTTTCTTGAGATTATTGGCAAGAAGTGCAACAGGACAGCCGATTACCACTTTTTCGAGCCATTTTAAAAAGCCAAGAGACGGGAAAGAAATGCACATCGTAATTGTAGACAACGGAAGAAGTACGCAATTAGGAAGAGAAGATTTTAGAAATTCACTAAAATGTATTCGTTGTGGTGCCTGTATGAATACTTGTCCAGTATATAGACGAAGTGGCGGACACAGTTATCACAATGCGGTTGCAGGACCAATTGGTTCTATTTTGGCACCAAATCTAGATATGAGCAAAAATGCCGATTTGCCTTTTGCAAGTACACTTTGCGGTTCGTGTACCAACGTTTGTCCTGTAAAAATTGATATTCACGACCAATTATACAAATGGCGTCAGGTTTTGGTTAAGGAAGGGCATACGCCTAAAGCAAAAACGGTAGCAATGAAAACCATGGCAACAGTTTTGGCAAATCCGACGGTATTTAATATTGCTGGAAAATCAGGACGATTTGTAATGAAGAATATTCCAGGAATGGTCAATAATAAGATGAATAAATGGTACGATCAGCGCGAAATGCCAGATGTTCCAGAAGAGTCTTTTAGAGAATGGTACAAGAAAAATTCGAGAGAATCTAAAGAGAATAAGAATGAGCAGTAAAAGCGAAATTTTAAAAAGAATAAAACTGAATCAGCCCGATTTGGTTTCAGAATTGCCAGATCTAAATCTTTTAGGTTCAGAACAATTTGACGTATTAGAAACTTATAAAACCGTTTTGAAAGGCATTGGTGGCGATCCAGTTGAAGTGGCCGATTATAACGAAATCATCAATTACATCAAATCTAATTATAATCTGGAGAAAAGAGTAATTACTACGCTTCCAGAGCTTTCAGAAATTGCTTCTTTAGACTGGAAAAACGTAGATCCGCATTCACTGCAAAATGTGGAATTAACGGTTGTAAAAGCTCATTTTGGAGTAGCAGAAAACAGCGGACTTTGGGTAACCGATGATATTTTAGGACAGCGTGTAGCGCCATTTATTGCACAATATTTAGCGATTATTGTTCATAAAAGTGATCTTGTTCCAACAATGCAGCAAGCGTATCAAAGAATCGGAAACAAGGAATACGGTTTTGGAACTTTTATTGCAGGTCCGTCCAAAACTGCTGATATTGAGCAGTCTTTGGTTCTCGGAGCTCATGGAGCAAGAGGGTTGATTGTGTTTTTATTGGATTGAAAATTCTAAAAATATAAATTATATGGAATGCAGAAAACGAAACTTTTCTGCATTTTTTGTTTACATTAAATTTGTAATTCATTGATAGAAATAATAAAAAAAGAATCATCGTACGTTTTTTTTAGTACTTTTAAAGTGTATAACTTACACTTAACCACGCTTACAATGAAAATTACAAACTTATTTACAATGGCGATAGGAGCATTTCTGCTGTCAACATTAGGAAATGCTCAAACCAAAGCATTTCAAAAAGAAGAATTCAAACAATGGGCTCAGACGCCGCCAATGGGCTGGAACAGCTGGGATTGTTACGGACCAACGGTTGAAGAACACGAAGTAAAAGCCAATGCCGATTATATGGCAAAAGAGCTGAAGAAATTCGGCTGGGAGTATATCGTAGTCGACATTCGATGGTTTGTAGAAAATGACAAAGCGGGAGGTTACAATCAGACCGATCCGCGTTATGTAATCGACCAGTACGGAAGATATTTGCCCGCCGTTAACCGATTTCCGTCAGCAAAAGACGGTCAAGGTTTTAAGCCTTTAGCCGATTATATTCATAAAAAAGGACTAAAATTCGGAATCCATATCATGCGTGGTATTCCTAAAAAAGCCGTTGAAGATAAACTGGCCATAAAAGGCACAAACGGAATTACAGCAGATCAGGTTTATTCTACCGCCTTGCAATGCGAATGGTTGAGAGACAATTATACCGTTGTGGCAGACAAACCTGGAGCGCAGGAATATTATGATTCTATTTTCGAATTGTACGCACAATGGGGAGTAGATTTTATTAAAATTGATGATTTGTCGAGACCTTATCACGAAGGCGAAATCAACTTAATTAGAAATGCGATCGACAAATGCGGACGCAAAATTGTTTTAAGCACTTCGCCAGGAGAAACACCAATTTCAGCTGCAGCTCACGTGAGCACACATGCCAATATGTGGCGTATGGTTGATGATGTTTGGGATACTTGGCCTCATATTACCCATTTGATGGATGTGGCGCAAAAATGGTATCCGTACATTGCACCGGGAACTTGGCCAGACTGCGATATGATTCCGTTAGGACGTATTTCCATAAGAGGAGAAAGAGGCGAGGATAGAATGACGCGTTTGACCAAAGACGAACAATATACTTTGATTACCTTTTTTAATATCTTGAAATCGCCATTGTTTTTTGGAGGAGATTTACCAAGTAACGATGCTTTCACTTTATCATTATTGACCAATAAAGAGGTTGTAAAAATGCATAATGAAAGCAGTAATGTAAAACAGCTTTTTCAGAAAGAGGGGAAAATTGCCGTGACATCAAAAAATGCAAAAGACGGCAGCGTTTATCTGGCTTTATTCAATATTTCGGATAACGCTTCACAGAAAGTTTCTGTAAATCTTTCGGAATTGGGGATTTCTAGTTCAGTTGAAGTTTTAAACATGTGGACGGGCGAAAAATCAAAAGTAACTTCAAAAGAAATAACAGCCGATTTAAAACCTCATAGTTCTGTTTTGTATCAGTTGAAGACTAAAAAATAGATAAAGAGAATCTAGTAAATGAAAAAGCTGTTTCTAAATCAATAGAAACAGCTTTTTTTATAATATAAAATGGCAATTAAGCCGTTTGATCGTCAATTGTAGCATCAGGAGCATTTTTCTTAACAGATTCAATTCCGTTTTCTCTAGCCGATGTACTTTCATACATTTCGCTATGACCGATAATTTGACCGTTTCCAGCTTTTAAATTGAAATATGGTTTGCCGCTTTTAGATTCTAATCTATCATAACGGTCATCGTCTGGTGCATTTTTTTTAACAGATTCAATTCCGTTGCTGCAGGCTGCTTTTGTTGTATAACCTTCACTTGTTAAAATGGTCTGGCCATTACCAGCTTTTAAATTGAATTGAAACTCTCCATTAGCTCTGGTAGTAATTACAAATTTTCCCATGTAGTTTATTTTTAAAGTTAGGTAATAATATTATTTTGCTATTGATAAAAATACAAAACTTAGTAATATAAATCAGACATCGGTTTAAAAAAATGATTAACTAAAGGTAAATTTCAAAATTCCAAAATTGAAATTCCAAATTCCAAATTCCAAAAAAAGAGCGCAGCGATTTTTTTAGAAAAATCTAAAATCTAAAATCTAAAATCTAAAATCTAAAATCTAAAATCTAAAATCTAAAATCTAAAATCTAAAATCTAAAATCTAAAATCTAAAATCTAAAATCTAAAATCTAAAATTATTTAAATTCCTAAACGAAAATCAGCAACACTTTTTTCTTCTAAACTGATTTCTTCAAAAATACTTTGAGTACCTTTTTCCTTAGGACATTGTGTGCTAATTCCCATCCAGATTTCTTTTGGATAGTTGTTTTTATACAAACGAACCATTTGCCAATTCTTTTTGTCTAACGAATAATAACTAGCCACCGTTTTAGTGTCTGAAGAGATTTTCATGTAAACGGAAGGTTCTTTTACCACATCATGATTGTTATCATCAGAAGTGCCCATTGTGCGAACCGTTACAATTCTATGATTGCCTCTTTCGTCCTGTTCAAAACAAAACTTCTGATAAAAATTATCATTCACATAAATATATAAAACCCCAGCATTGTACAAACCTGTTTTTGTAAACTCCGGAGTAACTTTCGCGGTAAGCGTAAAAGGTTTTGTGTTGTCTACTTTAGACAAAAGCATTGGTGCAGTTGTATTGGATAATTTTCCGTCTGGATCAGAAAAATAATCCGTTTTTTCGCCCGCTTTAAAAACGATTTTTTCATTTGCTTCCGTTTTTATCAGCGTATCGGCACCGTTAACCGCTTTTGTAAAATGGATAGAAGATAATTTAATATCGCAAGGCGAACCGTTTACAAAGGCTGAGTCTGTTTTTGTTTCTTGTTTCATGGCTGTTTTTGCAGTTTCGCTTTTATTATTGCAGCTTGTTAAAGCAGAAAGGCTAAGAATAATAATGGCATTGTAAAAAAATGTTTTCATAGATTATTTTTTTGGGATAGAAAGTAATATTTTTAATTTTTCAAAAATAAAATTGCTTTTCAAAAAGGGCAATACGTAAAATTAACCAATTGACTTTTAAATGCCACAGAATTCTTCCGTCGAAAACCAATTAATGACTACCTTTTTAGAACAGAAATTTGAGATTGGAGAATCAAATGATATCGAAATGTACAAGCAGTTTGTGCGCAATTATGTCAAAATAGAACAATGTGTAGCTGTTTTATCCGATTATCAGCTAGACAAAAGTTATATTTATTCGGGAAGTTTTGGCTCTGTTTTCGGACTTCCAAATGAAGATTCTGAAATTGATTCTGCTTTTGAAGAATGTATTTTTACTAAAATCAATTCAGACGATTTGATCGAAAGACACGTTTTGGAACTTAATTTTTATCAGTTTTTAAAAGAAATTCCGAAAGAAGAATACAGCAATTACAGCACCTTCAGCAGACTTCGAATGAAGGATTCTAATGATAAAATTAGTTATATCAATCACCGAACTATTTATTTGAATACGTTCAATAACGGAAGCATTTCCCTTGCCTTATGTTTGTATCTGCCATCAACAGATTTACAGTCTCGAACTGGAATTGATGGAAAGATTTTTAATATAAAAACGGGCGAAATAATTGAATCTGAAAAATATAAAAACAATACAGAAAATATACTTTCGAAAAGAGAAAGAGAAGTTTTGACCAGCGTTGCAAAAGGAAATAAAAGCGAACAGATTGCATTAGAAATGCATATTTCAGTTTATACAGTAAGACGTCATAGACAGAATATTATAGAAAAATTAAAAGTCACCAATACTGCCGAAGCTGTGCAGACGGCTTTTGTTATGGGAATTATTTCCCTTTAAAAGAATTCCTTATTTTTGTTTGGAAGATATTTAATATGAAGGAAATCAGCGAAATTCTAAAAGCATATTCTGAAGCTAAGAAAGCAGGAAAAAAAACATCTTTGGCTACCGTAGTTAAAGTCGAAGGTTCGTCCTACAGACAGCCTGGCGCGCGTATGCTCGTTACAGAAGACGGTTTGCTGACAGGCGCTATAAGCGGAGGATGTCTTGAAGGAGATGCGTTGCGAAAAGCACTTCTTTCCATCCATCAAAAACAAAATAAACTGGTAACTTATAATACAGGCAACGAAGATGATGCTGAAGTAGGCTTACAACTCGGATGCAACGGAATTGTTCATATTCTTTTTGAATACATTAACGACGACGAAGAAAATAATCCCATTCAGCTTTTACAGCAATTAGAGTTAGAAAGAAAAGAAGCCGTAATTGTCACGGTTTTCTCTTTAAAGAGAAATGCTTTTCAAATAGGAACAACTTTGTTTTTCAGAAAAGACAGTCCGATTTTAAATCATAACAACGAAGTTTTAAATTTAATTTCGGATGTAAAAGAAGTTTTGAAAAGCAAAGCTTCTGTAGTAAAGAAACTTCAGGAAGAAAACGACAGCGAAGCTTTAATAGAATACATAAAACCATCTATTTCACTGGTAATTGCGGGAGCAGGAAACGATATTCAGCCACTCGTAAAACTGGCAGCTGTTTTAGGATGGAAAATAAGCATTGGCGAAGGTCGTGCAACACATGCAACAGTAAAACGCTTTCCTAAAGCGAGCCAGGTTTCAGTTTTAAAACCCGAACAATTTCTAGATAACATAACAATCGACGATCAGACTTATTTTGTTTTGATGACGCATAATTACAAATACGATCTGGCGGTTTTAAAATCGTTACTGCAGACCAATTGCCATTACATTGGAATTCTGGGGCCAAAGTCAAAATTCAGCCAAATGCTCGACGATCTTTCGTTAGAAGGAATTGCCCTAAACGAAGAACAATTAAGCCGAATTCATAGTCCAGTTGGTTTAGATATTGGAGCAGAAACTTCTGAGGAAATTGCGTTGTCCATTATTTCAGAAATTAAAGCGGTAGCATCTGCCAGAATAGGAACATCTTTAAAATACAAATCGGGAAAAATACACGATGAAGTTTATTATGAAGAATAAATTTCGACATAAAACAGGCATTATCATCTTGGCTGCTGGAAATTCTTCCAGATTAGGCAGACCCAAACAGCTATTAGAATACAAAGAATCGACACTTTTGAAAAACACCATTTCAGAAGCTTTAAAAGTTGAAAATTCGTTTGTAATTGTCGTAACAGGTTCTAATCATAATTTAATCGAAAAAGAGCTTTATTCGTTTGAAATAGCGTTTTCTTTCAATCCCGACTGGGAAACCGGAATGTCTTCTTCCATTGTAAAAGGTATTACAGATTTATTATTCCAAAATCCAGATTGCGAGCAATGCATTCTAACAGTTTGCGATCAGCCTTTTGTAACAAATTCTATTTTTGAGAATTTAATCAGCGAATCTCAGAAAAACCAAAAAGGAATTGCCGCTTCAGCTTACGCCGATACTTTAGGAACACCAGTTTTATTTCACCAAAAATACTTCCAAGAACTCCAAGAATTAAAAGGGCAGGAAGGAGCCAAAAAACTCCTAAAAAAATATACTGACGATGTAGTTTCTGTTCCTTTCGAAAAAGGAAATATTGATATCGACACCGAAGAAGATTATTTGAAGTTTCTTTTTAAGAGAGACAAAGAAACAGAGTGACAAAGGAGCAAAGGGGTTTTGCCACGAAGACACTAAGGCGCAAAGATTATTTTTAAGATTGAATTACGTTTAGTTTTGATTAAAAACTTTGCGACTTCGCGACTTTGCGCGATTAAAAAAACTTAGTGCCTTAGTACCTTTGTGGCAAAAAAAGAAAACTTTGTGAGATTAAAAAACTTAGTGTCTTAGCGCCTTCGTGGCAAAATCAAATAGCGACTTAGTAAAAAAAACTCACACACGTAACCGTCTAGCCAATTCCAAAACCCGTTCAATAGCAACATCAATTTCCTCAGCAGTAGTAAATCTCCCCAAACTAAAGCGAATCGAACTCAAAGCCTCCTCATCAGACAATCCCATAGCTTTCAGTACATGCGAAGGCTCAGACGTTACAGCCGAACAAGAAGCACCATTCGAAACCGAAATATTCCCCAAACCTAAAATCAGCTGTTCTGAATTTACACCCGGAAAACAGATATTTGAAGTGTTGTAAATTCTATTTTCTATATTTCCATTTACAAAAGCGCCTTCAAATTTCAATAAGCCATTTTCTAATTTATCTCGCAATAGTTTTATTCTATTTTGATTTTCATCTAATTCATTTGCAACTATTTCACACGCTTTACCTAAACCGATAATTCCTGTAGTATTAAGAGTACCACTTCGTAGTTTTCGCTGTTGATTTCCGCCAAGAATCTGCGTGGATAATTTAATTTTCGCTTTCGCCGAAACATATAAAGCACCAATACCTTTCGGACCATAAAATTTATGAGCAGACAAAGCCAAAAGATCAATTCCGAGTTCTTTTACATCAATTTGAATTTTCCCTACAGCCTGTGTCGCATCGCACATAAAAAGCACATTTTTAGTTTTTAAAATTTTAGAAATAGCACTGATATCTTGTATGGTTCCTGTTTCATTGTTAGAAAACATTCCAATGAAAACCAGAGTGTTATTAGTGATTATGTCTTCTAAAAGTTGAAGATCTAAAATCCCATCTGATGCAGTTGGAAGATACGTTACTTCAAAACCAATACTTTCCATAAAACGACAGGTTTCTAGAACAGCTTTATGTTCCGTTTGAAGTGTAACAATATGTTTTCGATTTTGATCAGCAAGACCTTTTATCGCCAGATTAATAGCCTCGGTAGCGCCCGAAGTAAAAATGATTTCATCAGCATCAGCATTTAGTAAATCTGCCGTCTGCCATGCCGCATTTTCTACAGCTTCCTGAACCGTTAAACCCGCAATATGCGAAGCAGTCGAATTAGCATAAAATTCAGTAAAATACGGAAGCATAGCATTCAAAACCCTATCATCAACTCGGGTTGTGGCATTATTATCCAGATAAATGGTTTCGTTGTGTGACATAATTTGTAAAAATACAATTTTATAATCGCGCAAAGTCGCAGAGACGCAAAGTTTTTTTAAACCATATAAGTGATATAAGTTTAATTAAGGGATAATTTGTTTCTCGCAGATTCTGCAGATAGAGCCGATTTCTTTAGAATGTTTTAAGAATCTGCGAAATCTTTTAACGCAACAATAATCTGCTTTATCTGCCAAATCTGCGAGAAAAAAACTTTGCATAATAAATCTCAGAAAGAAGAGGCGCAAAGTTTTTTAAACCATATAAGTGATATAAGTTTAAGTACGGGATATTTTTGTTTCTCGCAGATTCTGCAGATGGAGCAGATTTCTTTAGTATATTTTAAAATATGCAAAATCTTTTAACGCAACAATAATCTGCTTTATCTGCCAAATCTGCGAAAAAAAACTTTGCATAATAAATCTCAGAAAGAAGAGGCGCAAAGTTTTTTAAACCATATAAGTGATATAAGTTTAAGTACGGGATATTTTTGTTTCTCGCAGATTCTGCAG
>NZ_RPOC01000015.1 GCF_003946915.1 Flavobacterium ustbae | reverse complement strand
ATTTTAGATTTTAGATTTTAGATTTTAGATTTTAGATTTTAGATTTTAGATTTTAGATTTTAGATTTTAGATTTTAGATTTTAGATTTTAGATTTTAGATTTTAGATTTTCCCAAAAAAATCGCTACGCTCTTTTTTTGGAATTTGGGATTTAAAATTTGGAATTTAAACATTCACAATTAATATACTTTTTATACAAATGCAAATTCAGCCTATACAAAACAAGTACGAAAATGAAATCGTAGATTTGATTTTAAACATTCAGCAAAAAGAATTTAATGTTCCTGTTACTTTAGAAGATCAGCCCGATTTATTAGACATTGAGAATTTTTATTATAAACCAGGCGGAATCTTTCTTGGCGCTTTTATAGACGAAAAACTAGTCGGTACAATTGCTTTGGTAAAATTTAATTCTGAAGCCGCGGCGATTAGAAAAATGTTTGTCAAGAAAGAATTTAGAGGAAAAGAATTTCAAATTGCCCAACAATTATTAGAACAGTTAATTACCTACAGCAAAGAAAAAGGAATTAAAGACTTATATTTAGGAACGGTTACGTTATTGCAGGCGGCTTTGCGTTTTTATGAAAAGAATGATTTTGTAACGATTCCGAAAGAAACGCTTCCAAGTGATTTTCCGTTAATGAAACCTGACAATGTTTTCTGCCATTTAAAACTAAATCAATAGAAAATGAATATAATTGATGAAATTGGAATTTTAGCCATATCAACGCGATTGCAGCGACTGAGCGAGCAATTGCGCAAAGACGGCGCTTTAATTTATAAGTCTTTTAACATTGATTTTGAACCGAAATGGTTTCCTGTAATTTATACGCTACACATTAAAGAGATGTTGAGCGTTGTCGAAATTGCCAATGAAATTGGTTATAGCCATCCGTCAACTATTAGTTTATTGAAGGAATTAGAAAAGCAAAAAATCATTAGTTCTAAAAAAGACAAAGCAGACGAACGCAAAAGGCTAATTGTTCTTACAGCAAAAGGAAAAGAACTTGTTGTAAAAATGCAACCGGTTTGGACGGTTATGAAAAAAACGCTCAACGAAATCACCGATAATCAAAACAATCTTTTGAAAGCCATTGAAGAAACCGAGCAAAAATTGGAACGTCAAGGTTTTTTTCAGCGAGCTGCAGAGCTTAAAATCTAGTAACAAGTTTGGAATTTGGAATTTATTTTTTGGTCTTTTTTCTATTCATTTATTCTTTTCCCGTAATCTTTTTTCTGTGGTTGTGCCCCCACTTTGCTAGAGAATCTATTACTTCTTTTAAAGTATGTCCGTATTCTGTGAGCTGATATTCAACCGTTATGGGCTGTGTTTTGAGAACCGTTCGCGTTACCAATTGGTTTTCTTCGAGATTTTTCAATTCTCTGCTTAGCATTTTTCCCGAAATCCCTTCAACTTCTCGCAATAAGTCCGAAAATCGTAACGTATTAAAACAAAGTGATGCAATGATAGAAATTTTCCATCTTCCGTTTAAAATATACATGGCATCATGAACAGCCATAATTCGCTGATTGCATTGTTGGGGATCGTGTTTCAGTTCTTTTATCATGTCTTGTTAGTAAGTTACCTCGATGTTACAGTTACTTTTGGTAATCTAATGACAAAAATACACTTAAAGTCTTTACCTTTGAATACAATTTTAATCAATTAGAAAAAAAATGGCCTTAATAGATGCACTAAAGTGGCGTTACGCTACAAAAAAAATGAACGGACAAGCTGTTCCGCAAGAAAAAGTAGATTATATTCTTGAAGCGGCAAAACTTGCTCCATCTTCTTCTGGATTACAGCCTTACAAAATTTTTGTAATCACAAACAAAGAGTTAAAAGAAAAAGTTAGAGCCGTAAGTTTTGACCAAAGTCAGGTTACAGATGCTTCTCACGTTCTAGTTTGGGCTGCTTGGGATGGCTATAGTTTAGAAAAAATTTCTGCTGTGTTTGACAGAACAATTGCCGAAAGAGGAATTCCTGCTGATGCCATGGACGAGTACAAACAAAGACTTTGGGGAATGTACGAGCCTCTTGGACAAGAATGGCACGCTAACCATGCTGCAAAACAAGCTTATATTTCGTTTGGTGTGGCAATCGCAGCAGCGGCTGAGCAGCAAGTAGACGCAACTCCTATGGAAGGTTTTGTTCCTGCCGAAGTGGACAAACTTTTAGGTTTAGAAGAACTTGGACTAAAAAGCGTTTTAGTTTTACCTTTAGGATATAGAGATGATTCTGGCGATTGGCTAGTAAACTTGAAAAAAGTGAGAACTCCAAATGAAGAATTTATAACAGAAATCAAGTAATAAATTATTTTTTTTCTTTAATAGAAATGCTTTTGAAATGGCTTAAGAGCGCTTTTTCAGAAGCATTTTTCGTTTTAATGATTTCATTTTCAAACCAATTGTAAACAACAGAAAAAACTGATTTTTTCAAACTTATGTTATTTTTTAATATTAGTATAAAAAAAGGTACACAATGCGGATAATTAAATAATATTGTATCCCTAATTTTGCTTTATCCAAAACAATTCATTCTTATTTACAACAAATTTAATTCTAAGAACTATGTCTGATTTTTTAACGCAATTTGGGGAAGACCTAAAGAAGAACGTCCCAGGTTTCATCGCAGTTTCTGTGGCTGAAATCGCTAGCGGAATGTCATACTATTCACAGTCTGCGATTGCAGATTTTGATCCAGAATTGGCATCTGCCTACAATCTTGAAGTAGTTAAAGCAAAAATGAACGCCATTAAAGCGTTGCATTTAAACGGTCAGGTTATTGACAATATCATGATTACGTTAAGTTCACAAATTCACATTATTGATGTTTCTGACAATCAGGCTTACTTTATTTACCTGGCTGTAGATTCTACAAAAGCTAATTTAGGTATGACAAAATCGATCCTAAATAAGTACAAAAAAGAAATAGTAGCTAAATTATAACCAATTTTGCCCCTTTTTTTAAGAGGAATATTCAACTGCGAGTATTCCTTTTATTTTTTATGCCAATTACTATTCGTTTCTTTTAAAATATTTTTATATTTCGAAATGTAAATTAAGGAATTGCACAAATGGAATTACGCGCTTATTTTGAAAAATATTCTGACGAAGCAACTTGCATAGAAGAACTCAAGAACAAACGTTTAGAAAATGGTCTTTTATGCAGAAAATGTGGGCATGACGCTCATTCTTTTCGTCAGAATGATTTAAAATTTCAATGCCGTAAGTGTGGTAGCCGTATGAGTCTGCGTTCTGGAACTGTAATGGAAAACTCTAATCTTCCTATTCGATATTGGATGATCTGTATCGAATTGATGACACTTTCACACAGAAGAATATCTATACTTAAAATTCAATATTTATTAGGTCATAAAAGATACGAGCCGATCTGGCTGATGGTGCAGAAAATTCGTCTGGTTATGAAAATTAGAGACGAAAAATACCGACTAAGAGCTTATTCTGAATTTGATGCTGAATTTTTACAGAAAATCGACAAGCTTGCTTTGGAAAAGAAAACTAAAATCTAATATGAAAGCTGATTTAAGAGCACACATCGAAAAAAATATCCCTTTAACTGACGAAGAATTTACTTTTGTAATCTCGCATTTCAGCACAAAAAAATTCAAAAAACATCAATTTCTTATCCAGAAGGACGAACCCGTACCGTATTCTTATTTTATAATTAGCGGACTAGTAAAATTAGTTTTTACTGATGAATCAGGAAAAGAACATATTGTTTCTTTTGCTATGGAAGACTGGTGGGAAAGCGATTTTTATGCTTATTATACCCAGACCAAGTCAACTATGTCTCTTGAATGTCTAGAAGATACCGAAGTACTTTGCTGTACACTCGAAGATTATAAAAAGCTATGCGATGGTTTGCAAAAAATGGAGCGCTTTTTTCTGGAGAAAGCCACTTTTGGCTTTTTAGGTTCGCAGCGTCGAATTATTTCCTGGCTCACTTCAAACTCAAAAGAACGATACGAACAGCTTTTAAAACAATATCCGACACTTTTTCAGCGTGTATCCAAAAGTCAAATTGCCTCTTATTTGGGAGTATCGCGTGAAACACTCAGCCGGCTTTCTTCCTGATGTGATGTAGATCACTTTTTATTTGTGAGGAATATCAACGGCATAAATCTGCAATAAATCTGAATTTTGTCTTTATAATTTAAAACAAAATACAGATGGAAAAAAGAGTTATCAATCCGTGGAAATGGCAAGATGAACGCAGCTACGCACAGGCAGTTGAAGTAAAAAATCCGGAAGGAACATTGTACGTATCTGGACAAACGGCTATAAGCGCAGAGGGAATTTCGAGCAATGAGAACATGGAATCTCAAATTATTCAAACCCTACAAAATTTAGAACAAGTAATTACTGAAGCAGGATATGAATGCAGCGGAATCGTGCGTTTAAATATTTATACCACTTCTACAGCAGAACTATGGCCTCATTTTAGCATTCTGCAAGACTGGATTACTAAGCATAATATTACTCAGGCAACGACATTGCTGGAAATAAAAAGCCTTTTCGAAACCTTAAAAGTAGAATTGGAAGCAACGGTTGTAAAATAATTTGGGTTAAAATAAAAAATGCTGTACGGCTATCCTTTTGTACAGCATTTTTTAAATAAAATTTTCAATTTTGAAATTCAAAATTATAAATTCCAAATCTGAAATTCCAAATTCCAAACTTTAATCTTCAATCTCCCCTATTTTAAGGACTTAAGAATAAAACTAAGGACTAAGGACTAAGAACCAAGAACTAATTACTTCTTCTTATTCTTTTTAGCTTTAGATCTTTTTGCTTTCTTTTTTGCGATTTTTTTCGCTTTAGCTTTATCTTTCGCTTTTTTCGCTTTAGCTTTCTTTTTTGCTTTCGCTTTTAATTTTGCTTTTTTCGCTTTGTCTTTCTTTTTATCTTTTGCTTTCGCTTTTGCTTTTTTCTTAGCTACTTTTTTCTTTTTCTCTTCTTTCTCTTTTTCTTTCATCTTTTTATTCTTTTTAGATTTCGATTTTTCTTGATTTTCATCAGCTGTTTCTTCTTCAGTTTCAGATACAGCCTCAGCTTCTTCTCCTGCTTCAGTTTCTACGGTTTCTACAGCAATTTCTTCTGTAGTTGCCACTTCTTTTACTGCTGCTTTTCTTGGAGCTCTTTTAGGTTTTGTTTTAGATTCTGAATTTTCTGCCTCAGCCGACACTGTTTCAGAAGCTGGAATTTCCTGCTGTTCGCCTTCTTCGTTAGAAACAACTGGAGCAACTTCTACTTCCTGATCGATTTCATTAGTAAGCACTTCTTTTGCCATTATACTGTTAATTTTAAGAAATTGATTAAATTTATTTCTGATTAAACTAATTTTCAATGTTATTAAATCATTAAATTAACATCAAAAAATAATAAACAAAGATAAATTGAAAAAGCTATTCCCCAATGTTAAGTTTTTCATTGGCTTCAAAAATCGACTTCATTAACTTATAAATCAGTCACTTACCCAATGTTAAGTTTTTCATTGTCTTTTTTTTAAAATTCTAAACACCTTTAAACCCCCTTCAGAGCTGTTTCTATTTCATAGAAAAGAGCAAAGAAATTGCCTAATTTCGCTTTAAATTTGATAAAATGATCGGCGATTTAGAATATCAGACTATAAAATCCAACAAAAACCTTTCAGATTTTGTTGATAGTTTTTGGTATATGAAAAACAAATCGGATCAAACGCTAGAAACAATTGGGCTTCCCGACGGCCGAATTGATTTGTCGTTAATCAAAACTGCTGAAACTCCTTTTCAGATTAGACTATTAGGCTTAGGAACACAGCAATATGAAAAAGGAAAGATTCCTGCCAATAGTACAACTTTCGTTATTAGTTTTAAACTTCTCGCTGTGGAATACGTTTTTCATGAAAGCGTTGCCGAAATTTTAAACTCTGGTAAATTATTAGAGAATGACTTTTGGGATTTTGATGAAAATGATTTGGATGATTTTGAATTGTTTTGCAAAAAAGCTACTGCAAAAATTTACTCCTTATTAATAAAGGAAATCGATAATCGGAAACAAAAACTCTTCCGACTTATTTATGAAAGCAATGGCTCGATGACTGTAAAAGAATTATCGGAACAATCTAACTGGAGCAGCCGTCAAATAAACCGTTACTTCAATCAATATTTTGGGCTTTCGCTGAAAGCCTATTGTTCTGTTCTTCGTTTCCGAACTTCATTAGAACATATTGCAAAAGGCAAACTTTTTCCAGAAGAGAATTTTTCCGATCAGACACATTTCATTAAAGAAATAAAAAAAATATCGGGTTCAGTTCCAAAAGTGCTTTTTCAAAACAAAAACGACCGATTTATACTATTATCTGCTCTTTCTGCTAAATAATTTTGCAACATAGATTTTAAACACAAAACTATGTTACTAGAAAATAAACGCGTTGCCATTGTTGGCGGCGGAATGGGCGGTTTGATGCTGGCTCGTCTTTTGCAAATTCAAAACATAAAAGTAAAAGTATACGAAAGAGACCTCAACGCAGAAATCCGCGTACAAGGTTCTCCCTTAGATTTACATGAAGATTCTGGTTTATTGGCTATGAAAAAAGCCAATTTATTGGACAAATTCTATCAAAATGTTCGTCCCAACACCAGTAAAGCTCGAATTGTAGATCAAAATTTTGAATTGAAATTTGATGAGCATATTATGTCGAAATCAGTTTCTGAAGAAATTCCAAATTCAAAACATGATTCCCTTCAAGATATTTCAAAACCTCGACCAGAAATAGACCGTTCTAATCTTCGAACTGTTTTATTGAATTCGCTTTTGCCAGAAACGGTCGTTTGGAACAGTCAATTTCTTTCAATGGAAAAAGAAAATGAGGGCTGGCGGTTATTCTTTAAAAATGAAACCAGCGCTTATGCCGATTTGGTAATTGGTGCAGATGGAGCAAATTCTAAAATTCGTCCTTATATAAGTACACAAAAACCTATTTATTCTGGCATTACCATGATTGAAGGCACAATTTATAATGCCAAAGAAAATGCTTCAAAGCTTTTTGAATTTTCTAAAGACGGAAAAGTTTTGGCTTTTGGAAACGAACAAACCATTATGTACGGTACAAAAGGAGACGGATCTTTACTATTTCTGCTCAGCAGTAAAATACCCGAAAAGTGGATTTCTGAAAACAACATGAATTTTAAAGACAATACTCAAATTTTTGAATGGTTTAAAGATGTTTACCCAGATTGGAGCTCAGAATGGCATGAGTTGTTTAAAAGCCCAGAACTGTTTTTTATACCACGTCCGCAATATTATTTTCCTCAAAACCAAACTTGGAAAACGCAGGAAAACATTTCAGTTATTGGCGATGCCGCACATCGCATGCCTCCTTTTGCGGGAAAAGGCGCTAATCTAGCGATGCTTGACGCTCTTGAATTATCAGAGTTTTTGACCAATAATCAATTTTCTGATTTAAAAAATGCTCTTTCCTATTTTGAAAAACGAATGCTAGAGAGAGCTGCAAAAGCATTAGAAAACACATTAAAAAACGGAGAACAGCTGCATGCTACAGATGCTTTAGAAAAACTGCTTTCAATTTTTAATAAAACAGCACAGTCTTAACTATTTTAATTCCAAATACTTATATTTTTTATTTAAATTTACAAGTAGCTGAAAAGCGCGATTTAGCAAGGATACTCCAAAATAAGTTTCACTAAATATATTTAACAATGAGGCATTTTCTACTCTTATTCTTTTGTGCAGGTTTTGTTTATTCTACTTACGGACAAAAAATAGCCGATTCTCTTCCGAAAAAAACAAAAGAAAAAAGAATTGAACTGAGAGTAATGCCTTATCTGAGTTACAACAGGAATCTCGATTTTATGTTTGGCGCTATACCTATGGCGATGTACAGACTTAATGAAGCAGATACTATTTCGCCGAAATCATTGTCGGGAATGTCGGCCATTTACACCACCAATAAATCGTATGTTTTGGCCTTTTTTAATAAATGGTATCTGAATGAGGACAAATGGCGTTTGAAACTTTTCTTTTTTAACGGAAATCAGAATTCGCAGTTTTATGTCGATGATAGCGAACAGCCTGACTTTTATGATTATGGAACCAAAACTACTGTTTTAGGCATTGGAGGTCAGCGTAAGATTGTCGGAAAATTTTACGGCGGACTTTCTTATACTTATGCGCATTATAATACGAGCTATGAAGATGATATTTCTCCTTCTTCGGTTTCGCACAGTAATGCAGTGGTGTTTAATTTATTGTATGACACAAGAGATGCCGTTTATTATCCGACTGAGGGTTATAAAATTAAAATGGACTGGTCAACCTATCCTAAATTTCTAGATAACGAATTGGCATCAAATCGAATTTCTTTTCAAGCCAATAAATATTTCCAAAATCGCGAGGGAAAAGATGTGATTGCAGCGCGTTTATACGGCAAGTTCGGACTCGGAAATGTTGCATTTGAACAGCAAAGTACTATTGGCGGAACAGATATTCGAGGGTATTCTGAAGGGAAATATCGCGGTTCGGGTTTAATGGATATTCAAGGTGAGTATCGCTACAACTTTGCTAAAAAAATGGGCTTGGTCGGATTTTTTGGAATTGCAACAATCTATGGTTCTGACACTCCCAGCTTTGACTGGAAAATGTATCCCGGAGGTGGTATTGGTTATCGATACAATCCTTTCAAAAAATCAAAATTTAATGTTGGTTTAGATGGCGCTGTTGGTAAAGGCGATTGGGGAATCTATTTTAGAATTGGCGAAGCTTTTTAAAAATTAGAACGCAGATAAAACAGATTTGCTTCGCAAAGACGCAGATAAAACGGATTTTTTACTATAAATGTTATACAAAAAAGGTGTTCTAAGATTTGTCTAATGGTTTACTGAGAAAATTCAATTGGTAGTTAAAACAATAATTACTAAAACGTAATTTGTTATATTAATTATCGAAACCAATTTCACAATTCACCCTGATTATTAAGCAATTATACTGTCAAAGGAATTCACTTCTAGCTTTTGACAATGAAACAAATGAGAGCAGAACGACTTTAATTTAACACTGATTTTCAACAAAATAATCGGCTTTAATGTTTCAGATACTAATTATCTTGTTTCATTTTATAATATGAAACAACGAAAAAAAAATCGCAACGATTAGTTTCCCTAAATTTGAATTAAGCCCCTCCTCATTATTATAATCAAACTTATTGCAGATTCATGTTCAGCATAATTTTTTTAATTTAAGGTGGTTATACACTATTGCGCCACCTTTCTATTTGATAGCTTATGGCACACTTTTACTTTTCTTGGAGAATTCCGGTTACTCTTAAAAAATTATTTTTTGCGTTCCTTTTTTTTGCTTTTACTCATTTTCAAGCCAATGCTCAGAACTGTACTGTAAACGCAGGAGTTCTTAACGTAACTATTTGCGAAACAGATGCGTTGGTTTTAACAGGAAACACACCTTCTCCTATAATTGGAACTGTTTTATGGACACAGATTTCGGGACCCGCTGTGGTTATAAATTCACCAAATAGTCCTTCAACAACAATTTCGGGGTATACGGGAAATAATACGTATACATTTAGATACAGCGCTACCTGTGCTGATGGTGTTGTATCCTATCAGGATAAAGTTGTGAATGTAAAACCTATTACAGCGGCAAATGCGGGTGTAAATATTGCAAGCTGTCCAAATAGCAGCGGAACTTTAACCATATCTGCAAATGCACCGCAAAATACTGGTGAAACTGCCCGTTGGGAAATTGTAGGCGCCAATGATGCAGGTGTTGTTATTAATTTTCCGAATTTGCCAACCTCAACTATAACGCTTCCGGCGACAAAATGCGGTGTTACCACCTTACAATGGGTTATTGAAGGACCAGAATTTGCGCCTGGACAACGATGTAGAACAACATCTCAAATTACTGTTACCAATTATGGTGGTGTAAAACCAGTATCTGCAGGTCCCGATCAGAATTTAAGCAACTGTTATACTACTACTCAAACCACCAACCTAACAGCAACTTACGGAGGTTGTGGCCTTAATGGACAATCAGGACAATGGACATTTGTGAGTGGCCCAAATACACCTACAATTAGCAATTCGACATCTAATACGACACAAGTTTCTAATCTTACGGAGGGAAGCTATACTTTTAGATGGACCGTTACTGGTCCATGCGCTGCTGGTAATGACACGGTGGTTATTACAGTTCCACCGGCCACACAAGATGTTACCACGCTTCCTGGCGGTGATGAAATTATTAATTTTTGTGACAATAGCATAACACAAGCTACACTTGTTGCACAAACACCATTATATGCAGGAGAAACAGTGCAATGGACTCAAGTTTCTGGAGATTCTGGCGCTGTGATTGTATCTCCTACAAACCCTACGACTTTGATTACTAATATTTCAAGTGCAGGCGCTCCATACCGATTTCGTTATACTTTAACCAATAGTAATACAGGCTGTATTTTTACAAAAGATTATATTATACAATATAGTGGTTCCACCAGAACAATTGTGGCCAATAATGGTGAAGATATTGTAGGAAGCTGTAATGCTACTGTTTTCACCATTCCGCTTTCTGTAACAGGTGAAGGTATTAATCAGTATAGAATTGTTAATGGGCCAGATAGTTCTCCACTCGGACCTTTTCCAACTGCCTTGCAATCAGTAGGAAGTTCGGTTACACTAACTTTAACGGCTTCTGGAGACTATACTGTAGAATTTATACGAAGCGAAAATGGTTCTTTGAATGTGGGCTGTGATTACGGGTTTGACACAATAAATATTTTAGTTTCAGGAGATCCAACTCCATCTAATGCGGGTACTGATGTAAGTCTTCCTTGCGGAGACACCAGTACAATACTTTCTGGAGTCAGTACCGATGAGGGACTGCATTTCTGGAGTCAGCTTTCGGGACCAAATCAGGCCGTAATTGCAGATAATTTTGCTATAGACACACCTGTTTCTGGATTGATTCCAGGAACCTACGTTTTTCAATACATCACAAAAGGCGGTGGTGCAACATGCGGCTTTTCGGTAGCAACAGTTACGGTATATGTATCCGAAACTTCATTGGCTCCAACAGATGCTGGTACAAATCAAGTAGTTTGTATAAATTCGCAGGTTCCGCTTACAGCACAGCCACCACAGAGCGGTGAAATTGGGACATGGAGTCAGGTTTCTGGCCCAGACACTATTACATTTTCAGATGTGAACGATCCGAATGCGGTTGCCAGTGGTTTTAGTACAGGAGCTTCACTTTATGAATTGCAATGGACTATCAATTATTTACATCCGGGGCCTTCCTGTAGCCTTTCGGTTTCCGATACTGTAAATATTATAACAAATTCCAGTACAGCCGCTTCAAGCGCAGACGCAGGACCAGATGCCTGTTATTCTTCTGGTGTAAATTCATTTAACCTTAGCGGTAACACTCCAACATTGGTAGAAGCAGGAGAATGGACTGTAACGCCTTCTACAGGTGTTGTTTTTGCGGACAATACAGATCCTAATACTCTGGTAACAGTTCCCGGAAACGGAACTTATGAATTTACTTGGACTATAACTCCGTTATTACGAAATTGTATATCGAGCTCAAGCAGCGTTTCTGTAACAATTGCCGAAACACCTCCTAGTGCTAATGCAGGCCCAGATCAGGAAATCTGTGGAAATACGATTACAATGGCAGCTACAAGCAGTGGTGGTGCAATTGGCACTTGGACTAGGATTTCTGGTGTTGGTCAATATACCATAAGTGATATTCATGATCCAAATGCTGTATTTACCTTTAATTTTAGCGGTTATTATATCTTTCGCTGGACTGTAGACGCCAATGTTTGCGGTCAAGCATTTGACGATATTAACCTGACAATAGGAATTCCTCCAAAACCAGCTGTAGCAGGACCAGATCAAAATGTGTGCGATAGTACAAGTGTGACAATGGCAGGAAATGCCTATGACAGCTTTTTTGAATTAGGACAATGGTCTGTACTTACTGGTGCTCCTAATCAGCCTACTATAGTCGATCCTTCAAATCCAAATACTGTAATTAACGGATTAGTAGCGGGTACTTATGTTTTTAGATGGACAATAAGCGCCAAAAGTATCTTTTTGTGTTCTGGAAGTTTTGATGATGTCACAGTAGTTGTAACACCAACTGCCAATGCTGGTGCCGACCAATCTTATTGTGACGTAACTAGTGTACAGCTGGTTGCAAACGAAAATTCGACAGGAATTTGGTCTCTTACCAGTACGACCGGAAATGCAGCTGCTGTTGTAATTACACAATCTCCTTCTAACAGTTATATTGCCAATGCAACTGTTGTTCCAGGAAACAATTATGTGTTTACGTACACTACGACCTCAACAACTTTTCCAGACGGCAGTACATGCCCCGGATCCTCAGATTCATTAAATGTTGAAGTTTATAGTGGTGCTAGTATAGATCCCGATGCTGGAGCAGATCAAAATTTATGTATTAGCGATGTTGGCGGCAGTACAACTCTGGACGGAAATATTCCTCCTGCCGATGTTGCAGTCTCAGAATGGCGTTTTGTTTATCAACCTACAGGAAGTGTTGCAGTTATAGATACACCAAGTGCTCCAAAAACTACTGTTTCTAACCTAACTGTTCCTGGATTATATATTTTAGAATGGGTATTCGAAAGCACTAGCTGCCGAACTTTGTCTGATATTGTGCGTATCGAAATGTTTGCCGCACCAAGCACTGCTAATGCTGGACCAGATGACACTATAGCATGTCAGACCACTTACAAAACGGCTGCAGTGCCTCCTACTGTAGGAATTGGAACATGGTCTTTTACAACTGATCCTTCAGGCGGAAATGCAATCATTGACAGCCCAAACAGTCCGGTTACCACTTTATCAAATATCACAGACCTGGGTACTTATGTTTTAACTTGGACAGTTACCAATGGCCCCTTTACTAATCCATCTCTTTGTCAGCCTTCATCTGATACTGTAGCAATTACTTTCAATGACACTCCTCCATCGGTTGCAGATGCCGGGCCGGATCAGGAATTATGTAATGTCAGTACTGTTACTATGGGAGCGCAGGCTGTTACATCTGGAATTGGAACATGGACACAGGTTTCTGGACCGAACAATGCAAATATTGCCTCTCCAAATTTAGAAAATTCATTAATGCTTGGTTTAGTTCCTGGAACATATGAATTTCTTTGGACTGTTACCACCAATACTCCAAACAGCTGTATTTCTGAAGATTCTGTTTTGGTTACCATATATGCCCTTCCATCAACGGCAGAAGCGGGTCCAAACCAAATTGTACCTCAATTTACTGCTGTTAATATGAACGCAGCAGCACCAAGTGTGGGAACAGGAATTTGGACACAAATTTCTGGCCCTAGTACTGTAGGATTTTCTGACGACACTTCGCCAACTACAGCTATTACTGGAACTGTTTCGGGTACCTATATCTTAGAATGGACGGTAACCAACGGTAATTGTTCTGTTTCTTCAGATACGATGACCCTTGTAATACTGTCTGTAGCTGATTTGGAATTAAATAAATCTGTCACTCCTATGACCGGAAGTGCTGGTGATGTTGTGACTTTTAATCTACAAGTGTACAACAACAACTCCCTCGGAGGAACTGTTAATGCAACTGGTGTTGCTATTCGAGATTATATTCCTACTGGTTATACTATAGTACCAGGATCTGCCAATTTAGCTGGACAATACAACGCTGGCGACAATACCATAACTTGGAGCAATCTTACCGTTCCAAATGGAGGAACAAGAAATCTGACATTTAAGGCAACTATTAGATCAACAGGTTCTTATGTTAATGTTGCCGAAGTTATTGCATCGGACCAATACGATCCCGATAGTTCGCCAAATAACCAAAACGCTGCTGAAGATGATCAGGATGACACTACAATTATATTAGATGTGGCCGATTTATCGCTTCAAAAGACGGTATCGCCAACTACGGTTAGCATTGGTGATAACGTAATTTTCACGATTAGAGTTACGAACAGCGGACCAAATAATGCTTCTGGAATTACGGTTTCAGAACAATTACCTTCTGGTTATACTTATGTTAGTGACAATGGTGGAGGCAAATATAATAGAACAACTGGGGTTTGGACAATCGGAAATTTAAATAATGGAAATTCTATTGCACTTCAGATTACTGCCAAAGTAAATGTAGCCCCAGCGGCAAATTATGTAAATACTGCTGAAGTTAGAACTGCAAACCAAATTGACCCTGACAGTACTCCAGGAAATGGATTGCCAGAAGACGATATGAGCAGTGCAACTGTAAATTTAAAACTTGCCGATTTAGAACTTACAAAATCTGTTTCCCCATTGTCAGCAAAAGCGGGTGATGTAGTCGATTTTACACTTAATTTACTCAACAATGGCCCTGGAAATGCAACAGGAGTAGCTGTTCAAGATATTATCCCAGTCGGATATACTTTACTCCCTGGTTCTGTTTCAAACGGAGGAACTTATCAAGTGGCAAATGCCGCAGTAGACTGGAAAAACATCTCATTGGCTAATGGAGCAAACTTAAATCTTACTTTTAAAGCCACGGTAAATCCAACAGGAAGTTATCTAAATACCGCTCAAGTTACTGCAAGTGATTTATTAGATCCAGATTCAACCCCAAATAACGATGACGGAGATCAGAGTGAAGACGACGAATCTAATGTCCAAATTATTTTTATTGGTCCTTCTGCCGATTTATCGCTAACAAAAAGTGTTGTAGACGGGAATACTTCACCTGCAATAGGAAGTACTGTTTCCTTTGAATTAATTGTGAGAAATGATGGCCCAAATAATGTCTCGCTAACAGAAATTACAGATTTGTTACCATCAGGCTATCAATTCATCAATTATAGTTCAACAGATGGTATTTATGATTACAGCACCGGAATTTGGCAAGTGAGCCCATTAAATAACGGAGCTTCAGCATCTCTAATTATTAATGCAAGGGTACTTCCAACTGGAAATTATTTTAATACCACGCAAGTTACTGCCAGTGATCTTCCTGATCCCGATTCGACACCAAATAACGATGATGGAGATCAAAGTGAAGACGATGAAGATGGTATTCTTCTTACTCCTGTTCAGCCTCTTGCAGATTTGTCATTAACAAAAACAGTAAGCAATACTACGCCATTAGTAGGCTCACTGGTTACTTTTCACATTATTACCACAAACAGTGGCCCTCAGGACGCTGCTTTTGTCGAAGTAACAGACTTACTCCCTTCAGGCTACACCTATTTCAATTTTAATGCTACAAGCGGAACTTATGACAGCACTACAGGTATCTGGTCACTGGATATATTGAGAAATACCGAATCTGAAACTTTACAAATAAATGCCTATGTTAATCCAACGGGGGATTATACAAACATAACCGAAGTAACCAACAGCGACACATTAGATCCTGATTCAACTCCTAATAATGGGGTTGCAACAGAAGATGATTATGCTACAGCAACAACAAATCCTGTACCTATTTCATCAGATTTATCTTTAACTAAAACCGTTAATAATTCCACTCCTTTAATAGGTTCCAGAGTTACTTTTGAAATTGTTGTAACCAATAACGGGCCACAGGACAATACAGGAATTCAGGTTACCGATTTACTCCCTTCTGGTTATACTTTTAACGAATATACCATTTCAACAGGAACATACAATCCAGCTACTGGACTATGGATTCTTGGAAATATCGTAACTGGAAAAGCAGAAACTTTACAAATAATAGCAACCGTAAATCCTTCTGGAGATTATCTTAATATTACAGAAATTACAGCGAGCGATTTACCCGATCCTAATTCTACTCCAAACAATGGTGTGCCAACAGAAGACGATTACGGTACAGCAACTGTAACACCAATAGTTCAGTCTTCAGATTTATCTCTGACTAAAACAGTCAATAACCCAACTCCTTTGGTAGGTTCTCAAGTAACTTTTGAAGTTGTAATAACCAATAACGGACCGCAAGACAATACAGGAGTTGAATTGGTCGAACTATTGCCTTCCGGATACACTTATGAAAGTTTCACCATTTCAACAGGAACTTACAATCCTGTAACGGGAGTTTGGACACTGGCTAATATTGTAAATGGAAAATCTGAAACCCTACAGCTTACAGCTACCGTAAATCCAACAGGAGATTATTTGAATATTGCTGAAATTATAGCAAGTGATCTACCTGATCCTGATTCTACTCCAAATAACGGAGTTACAACAGAAGATGATTATGCAACAGCCACAACAACACCAATTGCACAAGCTGCCGATTTATCCTTAACCAAAACCGTAAGCAATGCAACACCTTTGGTGGGTTCTACTGTGACTTTTGAAGTTATAGTTACCAATAATGGTCCGCAAGATACTGCCGGAGTGATCGTAACCGATTTATTGCCTTCTGGATACACCTACTCCAACTTTACTATTTCAACCGGAACATACAATCCAATAAATGGTATTTGGACTATCGGAAACTTAGTGAATGGAAAATCAGAAACATTGCAGATTCTAGCCATTGTAAATCCAACAGGAAATTATTTAAATACTGCCGAAGTTACCGCAAGTTCGCTCCCAGACCCTAATTCGACTCCTGCAAACGGAATTGCAACAGAAAATGATTATGCAGAAGCTATAATTACGCCAATTGCACAAGCTGCCGATTTATCTTTAACCAAAACCGTAAGCAATGCAACACCTTTGGTGGGTTCTACTGTAACCTTTGAAATTGTTGTGACCAATAATGGGCCGCAGGATGCAACGGGCATAACTGTTACAGATTTACTTCCGAGCGGTTATACTTTCGATGCCTACAGTTCAACAATCGGAACTTACAATAGCACAAATGGTTTATGGACAGTTGGCTCATTAACAAACGGAGGTTCGCATACGGTGCAAATTTCAGCAACTGTTAATCCGACAGGAGATTACGTGAATACTGCCGAAGTAACCGCAACTTCCCTTCCCGACCCTAATTCAACGCCAAACAATGGAGTTACAACAGAAGATGATTATGCATCTGCAACTATAACTCCAAATGCACAATCGGCTGACTTGGCTCTAACAAAAACAGTGAATAACGCAACACCTTTAGTTGGATCAAGTGTCATTTTCGAAATTATAGCTTCTAATAATGGCCCGCAGAACACATCTGGTGTAACCGTTACCGATTTATTACCTTCTGGATATACTTTTAGCAGTTATAACACTACAAAAGGTACATATAATGCCTTAACGGGTGTTTGGAATATTGGTTCATTTACTAATGGCGATTCTCAGGTTTTACAAATTACTGCAATTGTAAATCCTTCAGGCAATTATCAAAACATTGCAGAAGTTACTGCAAGTTTACTTCCCGATCCTAACTCAACACCCGGAAATAGCATTATAACCGAAAATGACTATGCATCGGCCGTAACTACTCCAATTGGACAAGCTGCAGATTTATCTTTGACTAAAACAGTCAATAATGCAACTCCGTTAATTGAAAGCAATGTTACTTTTGAAATTATTGTCACCAACAACGGTCCACAAAATACAACAGGAGTCGAGGTTACAGACCTGCTTCCAGATGGTTATAGTTTTAATAGTTTTACCGCTACAAAAGGAACTTATAACAATACAACTGGCAAATGGACAATAGGTTCACTGGCAAATGGAGACTCTCAGACTTTACAGATTTTGGCAACGGTAAATGCTTCAGGAAATTATACCAATATTGCCGAAGTTACGGCAAGTGATGTTCCTGATCCTGATTCTACTCCAAACAACGGAATCGCAACAGAGGATGATTATGGAACCGTAACTGTTATACCAACCTTACCAGTAGCCGATTTATCGCTTACAAAAGGATTGATCGGTCGTAATTTCAGCCCTATATTTGGTACAACGATTGCTTTTGAATTAATTTTAAAAAATGAAGGTCCACAAGCCGCAACTGGAGTGACTATAAGAGACCTTTTGCCAAGTGGTTACGAATATGTTATATACAGTTCTAGTACCGGAATTTATTTCTTCGATACGGGTATTTGGGAGGTCGGAACCGTACCAAGCGGCAGAACAGAAACTTTGATCATAACTGTTAAGGTTAATAAAACAGGCGATTATCGAAATGTTGCTGAAGTTTTTACTTCTAACGAATTTGATCCCGACAGTACACCAAATAACGGTGTCGAAGGTGAAGATGATATGGGATCAGTATTCCTTAGCCCTGTTGCTGAAGTCGCTGACCTTTCGATAGAAAAAACCGTAGTAAACAATGAGCTTACGCCAAATGTCGGTTCACAGATTTCATTTTCGATCACAGTAAGTAATTCGGGACCAAGTGCCGCAACGGGAGTTACTATAAAAGACATACTGCCTCCTGGTTACGATTTTATATTTTACAATGCCACTTCTGGCAATTATAATGCTATTACCGGCGAATGGACACCCGGAATCATACTTCCTGGAAACAGTCATACTTTGATCTTAAATGTTTTTGTGAAAGCACCAACCGGATCCGCCAACGAATATTTGAATACAGCCGAAATTATCACTTCTGATCAGCTTGACCCTAATAGTACGCCAGGAAACGGGATTACAACAGAAGACGATTATGACAGTATTTCGGTAACACCGGTAATTGTTCAGGCCGATTTGTCTATCAATAAAAGAACACTGAGCGGTAATACAACATTTGATGTTGGAGGAAATATCATTTTTGAAGTTACCGTAACCAACTATGGCCCAGGCAATGCGAGTGGCGTTATGGTAAAAGATCTGCTTCCTGCCGGATTTACCTACCTGACTTATACTGCAACCAGCGGTGTGTACAACTTTGTAACCGGTGACTGGAATACTGGAGTTATCAATTCTGGAGCTACACAAACGCTTCAAATTTATGTACGTGTAAATCCGCCAACTGGTCAAACTGGAGAATATACCAATATAACCGAGATTACAGCTAGTAACTTACCCGATCCAGATTCTACACCAAACAATGGCGTTACCACAGAAGACGATTACGATAGTTTAACAATTACAGTAAACTCATCCGATTTAAGCCTAAATAAAACCGTAAGCAATCAAAATGCAAACGTCGGAGAAATTGTAACCTATACGCTTCAAATTGACAATGAAGGACCTGTTACAGCAACCGGAG
The DNA here is from genome assembly GCF_003946915.1 of Flavobacterium ustbae. GTDB lineage: Bacteria > Bacteroidota > Bacteroidia > Flavobacteriales > Flavobacteriaceae > Flavobacterium > Flavobacterium ustbae. The sequence continues at coordinate 88,625 of NZ_RPOC01000015.1, read as the reverse complement.
TCGCAGTTGAAGATGTAATTCCGCTTGGGCTTCGAAATATTACAAACATTAACAACGGAGGAATATTCAGTCTGAATACAATAAAATGGGTAAACTTAACCGTTCCTGTCGGAGGTATTACATTGAATTACAATGCTACAGTGGTCGCTCCTGAAGGTCTTGAAGCTGAAGATTACAAAAATATCGCTCAGGTTACCGCCAGCAATCAATTTGATCCTGATTCTACACCTAATAATGACAACGGAGATCAGAGCGAAGATGACGAAGATTCAGAATTTATTACTGTTCCGTCAACTGATATTGCCATAAACAAAGACGTTGATAAAACCGATGTTCCTATGAACAGTGAAGTCGTTTTTACCATTACAGCAGATAATTTAGGCACACTAACCGCAACAAATGTAGAGGTTCAGGACATTCTTCCAAAAGGCTATTCGTTTGTAAGTTCGACTGCAACATCTGGCAGCTACAACGCTTCTACGGGAATTTGGATCATTCCATCCATAAATGGAGGAACCTCACAAACCTTAAACATCACAGTAAAGGTGGTTGATTTTAATGATTATCTCAACACAGCTCATTTAACCAAATTAGACCAGATTGATACTAATTCAAGTAACAATCAGGACAGCGCAAGTGTAAAAGCAAGTTGTTTTAAAATCTACAACGAATTTTCTCCAAACGATGATGGGCAGAATGATACTTTTTATATTGACTGTATCGAGCAATATCCAGACAATCAATTGGAAATTTTTAACCGCTGGGGTAATTTGGTTTACTATAAAAAAGGCTATGATAATACATGGGACGGCAAAGCAGACGGATCTGCCAAAACCCTTCCTGAAGGCACCTATTTCTATATTCTTGATCTAGGCGACGGTTCTAAAAAAACCTCAGGATGGCTTTATTTAAAATAAAATCATTAGAACACTTCAAATTAAGAATCAAGATTAACCAAAATAAGAATTGGCTATGATTAAAAATATAAAAAAGGGTTTAGCGATAATAACAATGCTCACCGTTTGCGGAGCGATGGCACAGCAGGATCCGCAGTACACGCAGTATATGTATAACACAATGACCGTAAACTCGGCTTACGCAGGTTCATTAGGACATCTAACTATTACAGGACTTTTAAGAACACAATGGGTAGGAATGGAAGGCGCGCCAGACACACAGAGTTTCTCTCTAGATACCCCAATTGCTAAAAATTTGGGATTAGGAATTTCGATTGTTAATGAAGAAATCGGCCCAACAGAAGAACAGTATTTAGATGCCAATTTCTCATATACCATTCAATCTAGCCAAACGCACAAACTATCATTTGGTGTTAAAGGAGGCGGACGTGTTCTCAATATCGATTGGTCTAAAGGAAGTTATCGCGATCCCGATGCGCAGTTTAGAGAAAATATCATCAATAAATTTCTTCCTGTTGTTGGCGCTGGATTATACTGGCACGGAGAACGAGATTATATCGGACTTTCGGTTCCGAATTTCATGACAAGAGAGCGCTATACTTATGATGATATCGGAGAAGATCTTGTCAATGAAAGAATACATGTTTATTTAATCGGGGGAATTGTTTTTGATCTTTCGGCTCATACCAAATTCAAACCCGCGGTTCTAGTAAAATATGTATCAGGAGCACCCATTATCGCCGATTTCTCAGCCAATTTTATGTTTAATAATGCTTTTACATTAGGAGCCGCTTATCGAACTTCTGACTCTGTAAGCGCATTAGCCGGAATACAGATTTCACCAATGTTCATGGTCGGATATTCCTATGATTATACCACGACACAGCTTAATAATTATAACAGCGGCACCCATGAAATTGTGCTTCGTTTTGAATTGGTTAACCGCAAGAAAGGACTTAAATCTCCAAGATTCTTTTAATACGATCGTCTATGAAAAGAACAATTACTATACTCGCACTGCTAGTCATTCAAATGACTTTTTCGCAGACCAAAAACAAAACTGCCGATGCGCTTTTTGATAAAATGTACTATATCGAAGCGGCAAAATCATATGAAATTTCTATAAACAGCGGTGATAGTTCTAAAGAAATGCTGCAACGCATTGGTGATGCTCATTATTTTAATACTCAAATGTCTAGAGCCGCTAAATGGTATGGAAAACTAATTGCAGAGTATCCTAATGAAGTCGCACCCGAATATTTATTTCGTTATGCTCAGTCTTTACAAGGAATTCAGAATTATGAGCTGGCAAAAAAATGGATGAAAGCTTTTGCAGCAAAACAAAAAACATCTGATGTTCGAGCACAGAACTATTCGCTCAAAAATCTGACTTTAGAAGATATTGAAAATATAAAACCATCATTTGTATTAGAAAATCTAGAAATCAATTCAGCATATTCCGATTTTGGCCCTATGTTTTATAAAGGCGATTTAGTGTACTCTACAACAATCGATTCTTCGTATGTAAAAACAAACAAATACGGCTGGAACGATCAGCCTTATCTTAATATGCAATTGGGAAAAATTAGCGAAACGCAATCCAATGTCACTTTTAAAGAAAAGTTCGGCAAAGATATTACCACGCAATACCACGAAGCCTGTGTGGCATTTTCGCCCGACGAAAAAACAATTTATTTTACCCGTAATAATTACAACGGAAAACTAAAACGCGACAGCAAAGGAATTAATAATCTAAAGATTTTCTCTGCCACCGCAGTAGAAAACAGTAACGGAACCATTTCGTGGAAAGAGGTTAAAGAACTTCCCTTTAACAGCGATAATTACTCTGTCGGACATCCTTCTGTGAGCAAAGACGGCAAAAAACTATATTTTGTTTCAGATATGCCGGGAACAATTGGTTCAACCGATATTTTTGTAGTAGACATATTGGGCAATAATCAATTTTCTAATCCGAGAAATTTGGGCGAAAAAGTAAATACAACCGGACGTGAAATGTTTCCGTACATTACCGATGAGGCATTATATTTTGCTTCAGACGGATTTTTAGGTTTAGGAGGGCTTGATGTTTTTGAAAGCCGAATAAATGAAAATCTATTTGAAGAACCTTCCAATCTTGGCGCGCCATTGAACAGCAGCAGAGATGATTTTGCTTTTATTGTAAATGAAGAAACCAATCGAGGTTTTGTTTGTTCGAACAGAAAAACCGGAAAAGGTGATGATGACATCTATTCATTTGAACGTACCTGCAACCAGACTATAAAAGGCTATATATTTGACGCTATTTCAAACAAAAGACTTGCTGGAGCAATCCTAACCTTAAAAAATGAAAATGGCCTTAAAATCGACGAAACGGTGTCGCTGATGGATGGCGGTTACGAGTTTACGAAAACCTTAGATTGTGGCGCTACTTATACTGTTGAAGCATTAAAAGATAATTTTACGGTTAATTCTAAAACTTTTGCAACAGCAAAAAGCTCTGGAAAAACCGAAGTCCCAATCGGATTATCGCCTTCTTTGATTGTAAATGAAAATGGGATTTTAAAAATTAAAATCGGAATTATTTTCTTTGATTTAGACAAATCAGAAATTCGATATGATGCTGCAATAGAATTAAATAAGATAGTTCTCTTAATGCATCAGTATAATACAATTGTAATTAAAATTGAATCCCATACAGACTCAAGAGCCAACGACCAATACAACTTGGAATTGTCTGACAGAAGAGCTAAAGCTACCAGAGATTACTTGATTTCACAAGGAGTAGCTTCAGAACGAATTGAAAGCGCAATTGGTTATGGCGAAACACAATTAATCAACAATTGCTCCAACGGAGTTCCGTGTACAGAAGCGCAACATCAAATCAATCGAAGAAGCGAATTCATCATTACTAAAATGTAAAAAAGCGTCCTAGAAAATCCCTAGGACGCTTTTTTGTTTAAATTCCAACACAAGCCAGTGTCTGTATCTTCTATTCTATATTCTATATTCTATATTCTATATTCTCTATTCTATATTCTCTAACCCCCTAAATATCTAATTCGCTAATTCTCTCACTGAAGCTTCACACACATCCATTCTCCTTTCATAATCAGTCTATCTTCATCAAAAGCTTCACCCGACTGCTTAATAATTTTTTCGCTTGTGCGGATATTTTTCACCACAAATTTAACGAGTTTATTGAACTCAACACCACCAAAAAAACTCCACTTTATCTAGACTTACTAATCCAAAAACCCCGTCTGCGATTCCTAAAAGCTTTATCCCCGCGCCTCCGCATTGTGCCATCGCTTCGATTAAAATAGTTCCAGGCACAAAATTAAAATCTGGGAAACTGCCCTGAAGCCAGGCATCTTTTTCTGTAAACGTCTTTAAGCCAATAATTGATTCCGTTGTATAAGAAATAATTTCATCAACAAAGAGAAACGGAGCTCTATGCGGAATTAAATCTTCTATTTTTTTAGTCATGTCTGTTTAATTTGCAACAATGTACGAATCTGAAGGGAATTAAGCAACGTTTTAAATTATATCTCTATTAAATTATTAATAGATTCCTGAATTATCAAATAAAAAAGAGATGCACAAGCATCTCTTTTCAAGTTACCAAACTCTAAAATCACTAAGTTCTATTCTTTCAATAAGACAAAACTTTTAGCATCTGCTTTGATTTTATTTCCTTCAAAATCGATATCAATAATTCCTGCTTTTCTTGGAGAAACACCCGAATTGCTATAGTGTGTGTGAAGCACATATTTCATTTTTCCATTTTTATCGTAAAAAACATCGCCATGCCCAATTCCATTTATTCCAACATTTTTACGACTGATTATTGGACTTTCTGCTGCTTTTTCCCACGGTCCATACGGACTTTTGGCGGTTGCATACCCTACCGCATAATCTGGATTTCTAAAATCATTTGCAGAATAAATCAAATAATACAAATCATTGTGTTTTAGCACTGTTGGCCCTTCTGTTACAGGCCATGGTACGTTTTGTGTATTCTCCCAAGGAAGCAATCCAGAAATGCATTCTTTAAGCGTTTCTTCTTTGATTCCAGACATATCTTCTTTTAGTTCTGCAACAAAAATTCGGTTTCCGTTTGTTAAACGCACGTGATAAAGGTATTTTTTGCCGTCCTGATCAACAAAAACAAAGGGATCGATCTGTTTGCCCAAATTAAACATTGGAGCTTTAGAATCGTTTTTAAATGGCCCTAACGGGCTATCACTACTTGCAATCGCAATATTCTCATCGGCGGTATAAATAATTTGATATTTTCCGTTGAATTTAAAAATCTGAGGAGCCCAAAATCCTTTTGTTCCAAAAGCGTCTCCTTTTTTTAATGCCAAACCATTTTGATTACCAATCGGACCTTTCCAATTATTTAAATCTGATGAAGTGTATACTTGAAAACCTTCTCCATTAGGAAAATCTCCACTTGTTGTTCCATACAAATAATAAACTCCATTTTCATAAAAAATGGTCGGATCCGCTAATAAAATTGGAGCGGTTTCTGAACTCGCTTTTGCCTTATTTTCTTTCTCTTGCGAGCAGCAAACAAAGAAAAAAAGCAGGCTGACCATGCTAAAATATTTTTTCATTTTTAATTAATTTTTTAATTGAATTAAAATAATTTTATTTACTAACAATTAAATAGTTAACACTACAATATAGACAAAAACTATAGTAGCTTTTTGCATCAATTTTATTGTTTTTATCCCTTAATTTCAGCAGAAATCATTTTATAAAATTCGCAAAACTATTTTCGTTTTCCTTTTGATAAAAATCTGATTTTTGTTTCTTCCAAAATAGACAATCCTCACGCTCCTATCTTGTCATTTTTTTGCGATCCTAAAAGGCAAATTTTTACATTAAATTCTATAATCTCTACTTTACGTAGGCGCACTGCTGTGCGTCTCTACAATTACATTTGCGGATTCACTTTACGTGAGACGCACTGCTGTGCGCCTCTACAAATACCTTTTCGACCTTAATTAACAAAAACTTTGCGTCCCGAAGCTTCGGGATTACGTAAACTCTTTGCGCTTTGCGGTAAAAATCTCCACACAATATTAATTGCCAACGGAAAATTTATACAAAGAAACCGTGTGATATTTAGCTCCCGGTTTCAAAACAATAGAAGGAAATTTTGGCTGATTTGGAGCATCTGGAAAATGCTGCGTTTCTAAGGCAAAAGCGGTTCTAAAATCATCCTTCACTCCTGATTTAAAGGTGTTTTGACTCTGCATAAAGTTTCCGCTATAAAATTGAAGTCCAGGTTCTTCTGTGTAAACATCTAAAGTAACACCTGAAACATCTCCTTTAATAGTTGCAGCATGTATAAAGCCGTTTTTTTTAACAGAATTCAGCACATAATTATGATCATATCCTTTTCCAAATTTCAGCTGTTCATTTTTAGTTTCAATCCTTTCGCCAATAGTATGCATTGACGTAAAATCGAACGGAGTATTTTTCACCGATTCTAGTTTTCCTGTCGGAATCAAACCTTCATCAACTGGTGTAAATCGGTCTCCGTAAATCTGTAATTGGTGATTTAAAATTGTTCCACTTCCTTCTCCATTCAAATTAAAAAAAGCGTGATTCGTTAGATTTACAATTGTCGTTTTGTCCGTAGTGGCTTCATACTCCATTTTTACGGTTTTGTCATTTGTAAGCGTATAGGTCACTTTTACTTTAAGATTTCCAGGAAAACCTTGTTCGTTATCTGGAGATAGGTACGTAAAAATCAAAGTCTTTTCATCTTTCTTTTCAGCATTCCAAACTATATATTGAAAGCCTTTTACACCGCCATGCAATGCATTTTTTCCGTTGTTAAGCGGAATTTGATATTGCTTTCCTTCAAGGGTAAATTTACCTAATGCAACTCTGTTGCCAACTCTCCCAATGGTAGCTCCAAAATAAGGCTCTGTGGAGTTTTTAAAGCCTTTTACGCTATTCATTCCAACTACAACATCGGTTTGTTTTCCATTTTTATCTGCTACCCACAAACCTACTAATCGCCCACCATAATTGGTAAAAGCTGCTTTTATGCCTTTATTTTCGATCCAGTACAAACTGACTTTTTTACCGTCAATGATGGTGTCAAAGCTTTTAGGATTTAAAACAGTTTTTACCGAATCTTTTTTGATTTCAGCTTTTTCTTTTAAAGCGTCTTTTTCTTTTTTGCTGTCTTTACAGCTCAATTGAAAAAGAACTATAAGCAAAACTGCAACTCTGTAAATATTTTTCATTTTCTTGAATATTAAAAGTTTACCTATTAGGTCAATTGAATAAAATTTAATTTAAACACATAGAAACATAGTTTTTATTTCTCTTGTCTGATCTCAGAGAAAAAGCAAGCTTAATCATAGTACTATCTGTATTATTCTTAGTGAAACGCCTCTAATGCGTTCCCAAGAGTTATGTTTCTATGTGTTAAATAATTTCTTCCAATGTTTAAAGTTTTCATTATTTTGAAGGAATTGCCAATTGAGTTCCTTCACTTACTGGTTCGCCTAAAACAGGAAATCCGTTGGTATCCCAATCAATTTTCTGCATTCTTGGCGATCTTTTATTGCCACAACCTTCTCCTGGATTTGAATTGGCATGATATAAAATCCAGTCTTCTTTTCCGTCAGGAGATTTAAAAAACGAATTATGTCCAGGAGCATATACTTTGTTTTTCGCAGATTGTTTAAAGATCGGTTCTGGAGCTTTTTCCCATGCTTTTGGATCTAGCAAATCATCATCGCCTTTAAACGATAATAGTCCTAAAGCATAAAAATCTGTCCAGCAGCCACTCGCAGAAAAAACAATGAAAATTTTACCGTTTCTTTCTAAAAACTGAGGGCCTTCATTCACATTTACCTGCGGCGGATTTACATCATCATGCAATGCTCCATGTGTTTCCCAATCATTTGTTGGTGCAGAAATCATAACACGATCTCCCTCAATTTCAAGCGGATTTTTCATTTTAGCAATGTAAATATTCTGCTGTCCGTTGGTATCTCCTTCCCATCCTGCCCAAATCATGTACAATTGTTTCTTATATTCAAAAACATTTCCGTCAATTGCCCATTTATCAGTTTTAGCGGCTATTTTTCCCTTAAACTCAAAATTACCCTTAAATGGATCTGATGATTTATTTTCTAAAACATACATTCGGTGATTGTTATTATCGCCATTATCTGCCGCAAAATAACAATACCATTTCCCTTTGATGATATGAAACTCTGGCGCCCATATTTCAGCCGAATAATTGGTGTTTTCGGGAGGTGTCCAAATCACTTTGCTTTCTGCATTTTTAATATCCGAAAGGTCTTTTGTTTTCCACAAAACCAAACGGTTTCCCAACGTATTGGTATAGTAATAATATCCTTTGTAATACGTACTGTAAGGATCTGCTCCCGACGGCAAAATTGGGTTTGTGAAGGTTTTCTGCTGCGCAAAACTTATTGTTGTAAGCAGGAAAAGAATTAGGTGTTTTTTCATTTTTTATTTTTTTTACTTGATTCCTTTAACACATAGAACATAGCTCTTCTTTGTCTGCAAAAGGTGTTACACTTCTTTAAAATAAACATAAAGCCAATCTTCAGTCTTGTATCTCTGTAAAAGTCACTTATATCTACATTTTTGCAAACATAGCCCAAGGTTTCAACTTTGGGAAACGTATTGTGAATCACGTTATGTTTACGTTGCGTACTCAAGGTTGAAACCTTGGGCTATGTCCTCAAAGCTATGTGTTAGAAACTAGTTTCTTTCCTGAGCTCCTTTTTTGCGTTTAAAAAAATCTATGTTTCTATGGATTTAATTTTTTTCGCCCGCTGATTTTTTATCTGCTAATTGCCATCCCGATAACTATCGGGAGCGAGAGAAAACAAAAATTATTTCTTATACCTACATTTTGCAAACATAGCCAAAGGTTTCAACCTTGGGAAACGTATTGTGAATCACGTTATGTTTACGTTGCGTACCCAAGGTTGAAACCTTGGGCTATGTCCTCAAAGCTAGGTGTTAGTGACTAGTTTCTTTTCTAAAGTCTTTTTTTGCGTTTAAAAAAATCTATGTTACTATGTGTTTAATTTTTTTCGCCCGCTGGTTTTTTTATCTGCTAATTGCCATCCCGATAACTATCGGGAGCGAGAGAAAACAAAACTTATTTCTGATTCAAAGCGTTAATAACCGCAGTATTAATTTTATTCACCGCTTTAAAATCCATTTTATCGATTTTTCTATCATAGGTCATAAAACCGTTTACCTCGCCTTCCACATCTGTTGTCTGAGTGTAGACTGCAGCCGAGAATCCTGTTTTAACGTATTTTTGAAGCGTTTCCGCGTACTTTACGTATTCGGCGGTAACTTCTCCTTCATTTTTAAATTTAATGTAACCCCAGTTGTCATTTGCTCTCCACAAATGTCCTTCTAGCGGAAGACCTATTCCACCATATTCGCCTAGAACGGTAACTCGTCTAGCATCATACAAATACATTTCTGGTCCTGGATAGTTGTGTAAATCTATAATATCTCCTGCTTGAAAGTGATTTCCTCCGCTTGCCGAATTCGTTAATCGGCTTGGATCATAGTTTTTAGTCCATTCGGTAATTTCTACCGTTTTAAATTGTCCCCATGCTTCGTTAAACGGAACCCAAACGACAATACTTGGATAAGAATACAGATGATCCATTATCTCTTTCCATTCTTTCCTGTAGATTTCTTCCGATTTTGGCGAACGCCTCAATTCCGTTCCTTCAAAATATTCTCTATTTTGCCAAATTGGCTGTTCGTCTCCGCTTGGCATATCCTGCCAAACCAAAATCCCTAACTGATCACAATGTGTATACCAGCGTTCTGGTTCGACTTTTACATGTTTACGAATCATATTAAACCCTAATTCTTTCGTTTTAATGATATCATACTTTAAAGCTTCATCTGTTGGTGCAGTATATAATCCGTCTGGCCACCAGCCTTGATCCAAAGGTCCGAATTGGAAATAGTCTTTATTATTCAGCTGCATTCTCATAATGCCGTTATCATCTCGTTTAGACGAAATTTTACGCATGGCAAAATAACTTTTCACCTCATCTGCCACTTTATTTTTACTGATTAAGCGAATTTTAGTCTGATATAAAAAAGGACTCTCAGGCGACCACAATTTGGGTGCATTTAGAACGATATCATTGCTTTCGCCTACAATAGCTTTTTGTTTCTTAATTTCTTTTCCGTTATCAAAAACAGCTATTTCTACCCAATCTCCTTTTTCTGCTCCCGAAACATCTGCTTTTATGCTGATGGAATTTTGATCTATATTGGGATTTGTGTGTAACGAAACAATACTTTTAGCGTTTACAGGTTCAATCCAAACGGTTTGCCAAATTCCAGTTACGGGAGTATACCAGATTCCTTCAGGGGTTTTAACTTGTTTTCCTCTTGGCTGCGGACCATCGTTTGATGGATCCCAAACTTTTACAACCAATTTCTGATTGCTTCCTTTTTTGATAAAGGGCGTAATATCAAACGAAAATGGTGTGTAGCCTCCCGTATGCGTGCCAACTTTTATATCATTAACAAAAACCTCTGTTTTCCAGTCGACCGCACCAAAATGCAGCAGAATGTTTTTTCGCTTCCAACTAGATTCAATCGAAAAAGTGGTTTCATACCAAAGTTCGTTTTTAGCCCCCACTTCTTTCATTACTCCAGACAAGCTTGATTCTGCCGCAAATGGAACCAAAATCTGTCCGTCGTATTTTAAAGGGGCTTCTTTTCCGACTTCCTGAATGGCATATTTCCATAAACCGTTTAGGTTTTTCCAGTCTTTTCTTTCCATAATCGGACGTGGATATTCTGGCAAAGGTTTCTTCGGGTCTACTTGCTCTACCCATTTGGTTTTGATTTTATCGCCTTGCGGTTTCCATTGCGCATTTACTGCAAACATTGAAAACAAGGCTAAAAAAAGGATACTTTTTCTTTTCATCTTTCTATTTTTTTTTAAAACCATATAAGTCATGTAAGGTCATTTTAGTTTAAGTAGCAGTTAGCTTATTTGGTTAAATAAAACCATATAAGTCATTTAAGGTCATTTTAGTTTAAAGACTGCCAAGAGCATATAAGATTTGAAAATCGGTCAACACAAAATTTAATATGAACTTATATGGCTTATATGGTTAAATAATTTCTGTGATGTTTTCTAATCAAAATGAATTACCGGGCTTATCTCCACATAAGCCCGATAATTACAGAACTAAACTAACTTAACTAACCAATTCTTTTTTATTGAACCATATAAAGTCATATAAGTCTATTTTAGTGTAGCTGTCGCTTAAAACTGCACTAAGAGCATATAAGTTTTGATTTTTAAGCAAAAAAACTTTAATATGAACTTACATGACTTATATGGTTTAAAACTTTTATTTTTTCTCGGTCAAGCCGAATTTCTTCACCAAATTGTCGTATTCTTTTTTAGAGATTGTAATCATACAGCCGTGGCGTACTTTTTCTGGAAGGCTGTATTTGTCCCAATCGGAAAAAAAAGTGTAACCTGAGGCTTGGTACCAAGGTCCGTTTAGGTTATCTGCGATTGATAATCCGTACGAAACACCTGGATATTGTTCGTAATACATGTACCATATTTTATCATCTGGAGAAGGCACTAGCATTGGCGCTTCTCTAAAATTTGGACTTATAGATTGCTGGGGCAAAGAATAAGGGCCTAAAAGATTTTTTGATTTGGCGATTCGGATGGTTTTTCCTGTAGTCCAATACAAAGTTGGGTAAGTTTCATCTTTAATCACGGCGTAGTAGGAATCGCCGACTTTACGAATAAAGACATCTATAGTCCCCATATCCCAATCAAATAAACGTTTTGGTGTTCCTTCGAATGTTTTTAAATCTTTAGACAAAACATATAATGTTCGCTGACTAGCCCAATAACGTTCTCCGTCTTCTTTAGTTCCTTCCAAATGTGGCGTGTGCCAAGTCATGATGAACTTTGCAGATGGTTCGTCGTAATAGAGTTTTGGAGCGCCAATTCGCTGTAAAGCGTTAGAATAATCAGGTGTACTCTTTAAATCTGGTGTATAATCCGAATGTTTTTTCCAAGTAATCAAATCATCCGAAACCCAGATATTTATTGCTTTCGCATCATCTCCTGTATTTCCTGCAATGTAATATTTTCCATCAGGGCCTTTACAAATGTCAGGATGTCCTTTATAGTCTTCAAAAACTCGTTTTCCGCTATTTAAATTTTCCCAATGAAGTCCGTCCAAACTCACAGAATAATACAATCTTCCATAATCATTGTGCGTCATGTGCGCAAAAAGATAGGCTTCGTTTTTAGGCTTTTCATTTCCTTTCACTTGTCCCGGAGGATCAGGCTGCTGGGCATTTGCAGAAAAACCGATCATTATTGCCGTCAATAAAAAAAACTGTTTTATTTTATTTTTTTTCATCTTACTTGAGATTAAAATATTTTGTTTTGCTACGAATTACACTAATTTTCGCTAATTTTTTAACAGATTAAAAGGATTATCATTTTAATTCTTTTTCAACCATAGCCCAAGGTTTCAACCTTGGGTACGCAATGAAATTACCTATTCTGTGTACCCAAGGTTGAAACCTTGGGCTATGGTTTTAAGCTTTACGCATAGCTATGTGCTTTATTATTGATAAAATGCCTTTTATGCAGCCCAAAAAGCTATGTTTCTATGATGTTTAAAAATCTTTCTGACACTTTTATGTGTTTTTTACATAGCTCAAGATGCCAATTCATTGTGTACCTTAGGCTATGTTTTGTATAGCTTCAGAAAAAAAATCTTTATAATCCTTTTAATCTGTGGCTAAAAAATTATCTAATTATCAAATTGACACATTCTCTAATTCTTTTTATTCGCTTCAGAAGTCATTTTCTTAATCAAATCCGTTTCTGCTTTTATGTAAGGTGTTCCATCGGTATGCAACACATCATGAAACCAGAGTTCTGGCTCTGCTGTATAGGTTTTAGTCCAACTATCCCAAGCATATTTGGTTTGTGTTTTTCCGTCTACAAATCCCCAATTGATCATGCCTACGTTGTATTTTCTCGCAATTGGCAGAAAACTTTCAAAAGTGCTACCGTTTGGTCTAGCCATATATTCTGTACAGATTAATGGTTTTCCATAACGTTTTAGTTGTTTGATAACTCTTTCAAAATCCTGTGGTTTGTCATAGTTATGGAAAGAAATAACATCAGACTGCTCTATTTGCATTTTGTGCATTGGCGCCATTTTAGCTTCATCGCTCCAGTCTCCTACCCAAACCCCAGAAGTTAATGGTTGCGAAGGATGACTTTCTCTTGCCCATACAAAAACATTTTTTAAAAGTGGCAGAATCAAATTGACTTTGTTTTTAATTTCTACTTTTTCGTAAGATGGGCCCGTCATATTATCGGGTTCGTTCCAAACATCCCAACCTAGAATACGGTTATCATCTTTAAATTTAGCAACGGTTTCTTTTACATATTTTTCTAGACGAGGATATTGTGTTGTATCCTGCAATACTTTTTGCCCAGGACTTTGCATCCAGCCTGAATTATGTGTATGAGGTTTTGGCGCACGCTGTTTGCCTAAAGCAGGAAACGGATCCCAGCAGGAATCAAACAAGACAAAAAGCGTTTTAATATGATGTTTATCTGCAATTTCTAAGAAAGTATCCATGCGTTTGTATAATCCCTTTGGATCTTGCTGATGCAATAAATCATGAAGATAAACACGCATTACGTTCATGCCTAAATCTTCTGCCCAGCCCAATTCCTGATCGATTCTGTTAGGATCAAAAGTATCTTCCTGCCACATCTCTAACTGATTTATAGCTGTGCTAGGAGAATAATTTGCCCCTACTAACCAAGGCTGTTCTGCATACCATTTATTGGCCTGATCTTTTGTCCAGATTTCACGTTTACTTTTTTTACAGCTAAACAATACAAGTCCTGCTAACACTAGGGTCAGATACAATTTTATATTTCTCATTTTAGGTTTTATTTTAGAACATATGTTCTTTGGTGATTAAAGGAATCGGAATTTGGTGCTTTCCGATTCCTTAGTAAATAGGCTTTAATTTGCTGAGTGTTTTTTTTAAACACATAGAATCATAGCTTGTCTTTGTTTGTAAAAAGGCGTTTCACTTGGTTTAAATTCACATAGATTTCTATGTGAGAAAGCGAGCTTTCTTATTTTTACCTTTTAAGCATCCTAAAAATCTACGTTTCTATGTGTTTAAATTTTCACACGCAGCTATTTTTTAATATCCAGAGTTCTGATCTAGATTTGGATTATTATCTACATCGCTTTGCGGAATTGGCATTCTGTGATTTTTACCAACTGTGAAGTTTTTAAAATCTGGATCGCGAAGTGCAATTTTATCTACAGAAGCTTGAGTATCTAAATCTCCCCAACGTTTTAAATCTTCCCATCGAACACTTTCTCCGGCCAATTCTAAAACTCTTTCCGTTTTCAAACGCTCTAAGAATTTGTCATGATCGTTTCCAATTTCAGGATGTGCGACAGCCAATGTATTCATGTTTACACGAGCTCTTACCATATCTACATATTGGTATGCCGCAGCTGTATTTCCTGTTTCGTTTAAAACTTCGGCGTAGCGTAATAAAATATCAGCATAACGAACCAGTCGGTAATTTACTTGATTGTAATAGTCTTCATTATTTCTGTAGTAATCACGGCTTCCTTTTCTAAACCAAGCCTCATCATTATTCCATTCCCAATCTCTGCCGTAGGTTTTATCTCCAAAATCGGCCAATAACTGCGGATAATACAAGGTCCATCTTAAACGAACATCCAGATTGCCCTCTTTATTTTTTTCTTGTTTAAAGGCATTTACTAACCATAGACGAGCTTGTCCGTCTGACCAGCCAATTCCTCTAGGCGCAAAAAATTGAGAACGGTTACTAGAAACTGCAGCATTTTGTGCTTCGTCGGTTCCTCCTTTTCTTTGGTCTCCAAACTGAATTTCAAAAACAGATTCGCCGTTATTCTCATTTACATCTGTAAAGTTGTCTCTATAATTAGAAACTAAAGAATATTTAGCTCCAGCACCTGTAATCAAGTATTCCAAAGCTGTTTTTGCTTCTGGCCATTTGCGTTGCTGCATATATGTTTTTGCAAGAAAAGCTTTTGCGGCACCTTTATCTGGTCTTCCCAACTGGTCTGCTGCCCAATCTCTTGGCAAATCTTCAAAGGCTTCGTTTAAATCTTTTTCTACTTGAGCCCAGATTTCTGCTACCTTTTTTTGCTGTGGCAAATCTGCTGGCGTAGAAGGCTCTAAAACCAACGGAACATCTTCCCAAATTACCGCTGCATAGTAATAATGCAAGGCTCTAAAAAATTTAGCCTGCGCTATAACTTTCTTTTTATCCTCTTCATTTTGAAAAGTAATATTCGGAACATTCGCTAAAACCTGATTACATCTAAAAATAGCTTTGTAAGTATCTCTCCATGTTACGGCATTTCCTTCCCAAAAATTATAATTGATGTAATTGAATCTTGTCCAATCGGCCAATTCTGTCCACGGGCTGACACTATAACCTTCATCTGAAGTAAGATCTAGACGAAAATAAATCCATCTTGCCCACAATCCATCTTTATAAAACATGGCATAAATGGAGTTTACACCGGCTTGTGCATCACTTTCCGTTTTCCAGTATTGATCTACTGTGATATCATTTGGGCTATTCAGATCCAATTCATTTTCACAAGCGGTAAAAACAAGGCCTAAAAAAGCTGCTGTTATAATTATTATTTTTTTCATTACGCTGTTTTTTTAATTAAAAGCTAAATTCTACACCAAAAGAATACGTCTTAAGATTCGGGAAAGAACCATTATCAACACCTCTTTCAAAAATTCTGTTATCACCCGTGTTGCTAAACTCAGGATCTAAACCTTTGTATTTAGTAATCGTAATAACATTTTGTGCAGACAAGGTTAATCTTGCTCTTGTAATTCCTGATTTTTCTAAAACACTGCTTGGCAAGTTATATCCAAAACCAATGTATTTTAGTCTGATGAAATTGCCACTTTCTAAGAAACGGTCGCTATCTCCTCTTGAATTTAAAGTAGAACCTTTCGTAATTCTAGGAAAATCAGTATTTGGATTCTCTGGCGTCCAAGGCTGAATACCTTTTCTATAATTACTATTATCATCAAAACGATCTACAACACTTCTAAATCCGTTGTAAACTGTAGCGCCGTTTGCTGCAATCCAGTTCATAGAGAAATCAAAACCTTTATATTCAGCTCCCGCGTTTAAACCCATTTCAAATTCTGGCCACGGACTTCCCACAATTGCTTTGTCTTCGTTGGTAATTTGTCCGTCTCCGTTATTGTCTTTAAATCGAATATCTCCAGGAACAGCGTTTGGCATAATCACTTTTCCTTCAGCGTTTTTGTAGTCATTAATTTCCTGCTGATTTTGGAACAATCCATCTGTTTGCAGTACATACCACATTCCTACTGGACTTCCGCTGCGAGTCATGGTGTTTCCAATAATGTTTTCGTTTTGTCCGTTACCTAAAGAAACCAGTTTGTTGTTTACCTTTGTGAAGTTTACAGAAGCATTAAAAGAAAATTCGTTGATTTTTTTGCTGTAAGCCAATTCCAATTCAAAACCTTTATTTTCTACCGTTGCAGCATTCGAAATCGGGTTTCCTCCGTCATTTCCAGTAGTCAATAAAATTGGGAAACCAAATAATACATCTTCTGTACGAGCAATAAAATAATCTGCTGTCAAACGTAAATCATTATTTAAAACCCCTAAATCTAATCCGATATTGGTTTGTTTTAGTTTTTCCCAACGCAATTGCGAATTTGAAAGTTTTACCTGAGCTGCAGAAGGATATAACGTTTGGTCTTTTCCTAAAACAATCTGTCCGAAATTATTAATGAAGCTTTTAGACTCATATTCTCTAATATTTCCAGAACCTAATTCTCCATAACTAGCTCTTATTTTTAAATCTTTAATAAATTCTGATTTAAAGAAAGATTCGTTGCTTATTCTCCATCCTGCAGAAAGAGAAGGGAAATTCCCCCATTTATTGCCGTCGCTAAATCTTGAAGAGCCGTCGCGTCTGATTACAGCATTAAACAAATAGCGATTATCATAATTATATTCTAATCTTCCTAAATAAGAAGTTAAAGCCGCTTCGTTGATAAAACCTCCTACAACTGGTGAATCTCCTTGATTTAAAACTTCATAGTATTGACCAGTTCCAGAATTCATCGGAAGATTTCTTTTGGTTCCGTAAATTTGGTTATAATTGTCTTCTTGGTACGTCTGACCTACTAAAACAGTAATATCATGTTTACCAAATTCTTTTTTGAAAGTCAACGTGTTTTCAAACAACATCGTTTCTGACCTTCCTTTGTTTTGATCCGTCTGAGAAGGATCTTCTGGCTGATTTAAAGTCCAGCTTCCTCTTTTTCTCATGAATTTATAAGAATCAAAACTAGTTTCGTATCCAAAATTAAATCGGTATTTCAGCCAAGGCACAAATTTTAATTCTGACCAGATATTTCCTCTAATTCTAAAGTTTTCATTATTTACATTAGAAAAATCTGCTAGCGCCAAAGGATTTGTACCAAAAGTATCCGCAACTCCTTGTTTTCCGTACCCGTATCCACCTGGATTAGAAGGATCGTAAAGCGGAATTGTCGGAGTCATTCTGTACACATCAATAATTGGATTTCCAGACATTTCATCTGTTTTCGAATTACTGATTGCTAAGTTTTCCCCAATACTGAAAATTCCTTTTGTACCGCTAGAATTTACACGGAATGAAATTCTGTCAAAATCAGTTCCGATCACAGTTCCTTCATTTCCAAAATAATTTCCAGACATAAAGAAACTTGAATTCTCACTTCCTCCAGAAAAACTAGCATTATAATCCTGAATCATTCCTGTTCTAAAAACCGCATCCTGCCAGTCTGTATCTACAGCCATATTCAAGTTTTGTCTTGTAAATCCAGCATTATCGTACGCCATATTGTTGTATTTGGCAAACTCTTCAGTTCCCATCAAATCATAGCGAGGCATAACGGTAAAACTGGTTTTTGCAGAAACTTCAACTTGCAGCGGCCCTTTTTTACCTTTTTTAGTTGTAATGATAATGACACCATTTGCTGCTCTAGAACCATAGATTGCTGCTGCCGAAGCATCTTTTAAAACCTGAATCGATTCAATATCATTCGGGTTAAAATCTCGGTTTGCAGAAGTCACTAAACCGTCTATTACGTATAATGGATTTGTATTCTGAAGATTTTTAAGACCACGAATTTCAACATTAGCCTCTTGTCCTGGGCGTCCGCCTCCGCGAACTTTAACTCCCGTCACTAAACCTTGAAGTCCGTCTGCTACTGTGGTTACTTGTCTTTTCTGAATTTCGTCAGGCTTAACTAAAGCAACAGCTCCTGTAAGATCTTTTTTCTGTTGCGATCCGTAACCTACAACAACTATTTCTTCTAGTTTCATAGCGTCTTCTGCCATGGTAACATCTATAGAAGTTTTGTTGTTAATGGCAACTTCTACTGTTTTATAGCCTTGCGAACTAAAAACTAAGGTCTGGCTCCCGCTGGCTGCAATTTTAAAGCTCCCGTCAAAATCGGTAACAGCGCCATTCTGGGTTCCTTTTATTAAAACATTCGCAAAAGGAACTGCCTGTCCATCTGCGGTAGTCACTTTTCCCGTAACGGTTATTTGCTGGGCAAAAGCGGACTGCAGTAATAAACTAAAGAAAACCAAGAGGTAATATCTCTTCGTTAAAAAGTGAGTGAACTTTGTTTTCATTGATTTTTGCATTTTAGATAGTTTTATTTCTTTTTGTGGTTTGGTTTAAATGAAATATTGAATTATTTAATCGTCCGGAACGCGAACAAAAAAAGAACTAATATCCTTTGTTTGTAATAAATTGTTCATTTTGTTTCAAAATTATTAATGGTTTGATTTTTCAAACTTTATTTTATTGATAGTATATTTTTACCCTTAAAATTTTATCAATATCTCTTATTTGAAAATTCAAAGTAGACGCTTTTTATTCAAAATAAAATGCTTCATTTGTGTCAATATCTCTTTCAAATGATTCAAATTGTATTAAAAACAGCCCAATTTCATTCAGCTGCAACATTTTGTAGAATATTGAGACGATTTGCAGAAAATTAGATTTTAGCCTAAAAAACACAACTATGCGTAAATTCTTTCTTTTTTTATGTGCCAGCATCTTTTCGATACAATTTTCGAATGCGCAAGACTATTATTTTAAACATTATCAAGTTGAAGAAGGACTTTCCAACAACACCGTTTTAACCTCAATACAGGACAACGACGGTTTTATGTGGTTTGGAACCAAAGACGGATTGAACCGTTTTGATGGCTATCGTTTTAAAACGTACAGAAATAACGGAGATCCGATTCATAGTTTAGGAAGCAATTATATACAATCGCTGCACGAACATAACGGCACCATTTGGGTCGGAACCGATAAAGGTTTGTACCATTATGACAAAAAACTGGATCGTTTTACGATTTTGAACGAAGCTATAAATGATCGTATTAATGACATCAATCACGATCAAAAAGACAACATTTGGTTTGTTTCTGGCAACATTTTGTATAAGTATGCACCAAAAAAGAAAGAAACAACGACTTTTAATCCCAACAAATATTTTATTACAACCTCGATTACGAAAGATTATAAGGGAGAAATCTGGGCTTCTTCGTTAAATAAAATCTATCATTATTCTGGAGAAAATTTTTCTTTTGAAAACATTCCGTTGAATCCGCCTGCTAATAAAGCCAATTTTAGAATTACGGTTATTTATGCCGTCGATCAGGAAAATATCGTAATCGGAACGCAAGATCACGGCGTACTCCTATATAATAGAAAAAATAAGACTACAACCGAGCTGCAATTCGGAATTAAAGACCCTGTTTTTGTGCGCCAGTTTAGAAAAAAAGGAAACGACGAACTTTGGATTGCGAGCGAATCTGGCGTTTATGTGTACAATTTGAAAACTAAATCGGCTATAAATCTTAAAAAGAACTATAACGATCCGTATGCAATTTCAGACAATGCTGCCTACTCCATTACGATTGACAAGGAAAACGGAATCTGGATTGGAACTTATTTTGGCGGTGTCAATTATCATCAGAAACAATACACACAGTTTAAAAAGTATTTCCCGAAGAACAATCAAAACTCTATTAGCGGAAGCGCAGTTCGAGAAATTCATAAAGACGATCACGGCGATTTATGGATTGGAACTGAAGATGCGGGCGTGAATCGTTTTAATCCGAAAACGCAAAAATTCACTTCTTATAATGTCTCTTATTATAATATTCACGCTTTAATGCCCAGAAAAGACAAAATCTGGGTCGGAACTTTTGAGCATGGTTTGGATGTTTTAGACCGAAATTCGGGTGCGGTTCTCAAACATTACAGCGCCAATGACGGCAGAAGCGGACTGCACAGCAACTTTATTTTTTCTTTTTATGAAATGAAAAATAACGACCTAATTGTAGTGACAACTTCTGGATTGTATCGATACAATGAACAAGCCGATAATTTTGAAATACTGAAATTCTTTCCAGAAACGTATCATTATACGAATATGAAAGAAGACAACGATGGCAATCTCTGGGCGGGAAGTTACCGCGATGGTTTGTTGTTTTATAATCCGAAAACGAAGAAAAAAGAGGTTTTTACGTATGATTATAAAAATCCGAAAGGCATTAGCAACAATACGATTAATGCCATTTTTGAAGATTCGTCAAAAAACTTATGGATTGCAACAGAAAACGGCTTGAATCTCGTAAACAGGCAAAACCATACTTTTACCAAATTCACCACCAAAAACGGAATGCCTAGCAATGTTTTCTATTCTATTTTAGAAGACGATGCTAAAAATCTGTGGCTAACGACATCTAAAGGTTTGGTCAAATTTGGTCCTGATCATAAATCCATCAAAATTTTTACCACCGCAAACGGATTATTGAGCGATCAGTTCAACTACAATTCGGCTTTTAAAGATGCAAACGGAGATATGTATTTTGGAAATCTAAACGGAATGATCAGTTTTAATCCCAAACATTTCAGTAAAAACAAATACACACCTTTTATTTACATCACCAATCTTCAGATTAACAACAACGATATTGAGGTAAACAGCCCCGACTCGCCTATTGAGCAATCTATTTCTTTTTTGGACGAATTGGAATTGAACAACAGCCAATCGTCTTTTAATCTCGAATTTGCCTCTTTAAATTATACCGCACCAGAATTGACGGAATATTGGTTTCAGTTGGAAAACGTGAATAATGATTGGGCGTATTTGGGACGAAACAACAAAGTTTTCTTTACCGAACTGGCGCCAGGCGATTATGTTTTTAAAGTAAAATCGCTAAATAGTTTTGGTGTTTGGAGTAAAGAAGTAAAACTGAAAATCAGAATTCTTCCGCCATGGTATGCGAGCACTTATGCTTATCTGCTCTATTTTATATTGATTTGCGCTGGTTTTTATTACATCATCCGTTATTCTCAAAATCTGACTCAGATTAAGAATAACCGTAAAATCAAGCATTTGAATGACGAAAAAGAAAAAGAAATCTATCAGGCAAAAATTGACTTTTTTACGAATGTCGCGCACGAAATTAGAACGCCTCTGACTTTGATTAAAGGCCCTTTGGAAAAACTTTTAGGCATGAAATACGAATCGGAAGAAGTCCCGCAGCATCTTTCGATCATGAAGAAAAATACCTCCCGATTGTTGAAATTGGTAAACGAACTGCTGGATTTTAGAAAATCGGAAATTGGCGGTTTGAAATTGACTTTCGTCGAAGCGAATATTTCTTCGATGGTTCGAAATTTCCATTTGAGATTCAGCCAGTTAATTGAAGAACGCGAATTGGAATTTGATTTGGAATTAGGCGAAAAAGATATTCACGCTTTTGTGGACAAAGAAGCTTTCAAGAAGATTTTGAGCAATTTGATTAATAATGCAATCAAATATTCGAACAAAAAAGTATCCATTTCTTTATTTAGAGACGAAAAGAAACTGACTTTAATCGTAAAAAATGACGGAAATGTGATTCCGATTCATTTAAAAGACAAGATTTTCGAACCGTTTTTTAGAGTTGATAACAGCAGTACAGCTTCTGGAACAGGAATCGGCCTTTCGTTGGCGCATTCTCTCGCACAATTGCATAACGGGAGTTTGGATTTAGTCGAAGATCCGAATTTTAATATTTTCGAATTAATCTTGCCTTTGCATCAAGAAGAAGAATTTATGCTTTATAATGATGCTGAAAAAGAACAAACTGAGAGCCAAAAGCCAAAAGAACCCATTGAAATTAAAAACGAAAAAGCTCAGATTTTGGTAGTCGAAGACAATGAAGATCTTTTGCAGTTTATTACAACAGAATTGGCGGGAACGTATGCTATTTTAAAAGCAGAAAACGGTGAAGAAGCGCTGAAAATTATTCACAATGAAAACATTCAGCTTGTGATTTCAGATGTTACCATGCCAATTATGGACGGAATCGAGATGTGCAAAAAAATCAAAACGAATCTAGAAACGAGTCATATTCCTGTAATTTTATTGACGGCTAAAAACTCTCTAAAATCACAAATCGACGGACTTGAAGTAGGCGCCGATGCTTATGTCGCAAAACCTTTCTCAATGGATTATCTGAAAGTGCAAGCCAATAATCTGATCGAAAACCGAAGACAGATTATGAATTATTATGCGAGTTCTCCGCTTTCGCACATTAAAAGCATTGCGCACAACAAAACAGACGAAAAGTTCCTGAAAAAACTCGACGATGAAATCCTTAAAAACATTACCGATCAGGATTTAAGTGTAGAATCGCTCGCCGAAATCATGAATATGAGCCGTTCGACTTTGTACAGAAAAATCAAGGACATTACGAATTTAAGTCCGAACGAATTAATCAATATCGTGCGCCTTAAACGTGCCGCAGAATTATTATTGAACGAAAACTATAAAATGTACGAAATCGCAGAAATGGTCGGCTACAAATCGCAAACGAGTTTTGGACGAAATTTCCAAAAACACTTCAATATGTCACCGACGGACTACATCAATGCGAATAGATAATGAGACAATGTGTCAATTAGATAATGAGAATAATTTTCAAACTTAAACCCAATCATAAGATATGAAATGACATAACAGGAAAATAGTCCTTACTAAAATTCCATAAATCAAAATTTGTTTTGAAGTTAATAATTAATTCACCGTGACAGTTCTTTTTGGAATGGAGGTACATTCAGATCCATCTACTTTAACCGTTACTTCAGCTGTAGCTATGTACTCCCCTGCGGCAGTATAAGTATGTGTAACCGTAGCTCCTGTTCCAGTAGTTCCATCTCCAAAATTCCATTTTACTGAAGTCAACGTTCCTGTTCCAGAATATTCAACTGAATAGTTCATTAATTTTGGATTAGCAGCGTCAGTAGAATTATGCAATTTAATATAAATTGATTCCGCAAAGCAATCTATAATTGCCTCATCATCGTGCTTGCTGCAAGAGTAATTTATGAACAATGCGATCATAAATATTATAAACATTCCGATCTTTTTCATAATGAAGAATTTTTTATAATCTTAAAAGTACTTCAAAAAAATCAATCCAACAAAACAGTAAAAGAAAATAATTGATTTATTTCTAATTGACACATTGATTAATTACCTAATATTACCTTTCGGATTGTAAAGCATCGCAGTGCACAAGCAGTTTTTCCTTTCCTTACTTAATAAAATTGGACAATTGATACAGCTTTTGCAGTTTTCCCAAAATTGATCATCGCTTGGCAATTCAGAATACGTAACGGGCTCAAAACCGAGTTCGTGATTCATTTTCATAACGGCAAGACCAGTCGTTAAGCTAAATATCAATGCATTCGGATATTTTTTACGGCTAAGTTCAAAAATCTTTCTTTTGATTTTTTTAGCCAAACCTGTATGTCGAAACTCAGGCGCAACAATTAACCCTGAATTCGAAACATAACGGCCGTTTTCCCATGACGAAATAAAAGCAAAACCTGCCCATTTGCCGTCTGGTGCAAAAGCAATTACGGCTTCACCTTCTTTCATCTTTTTTGCCAAAAGTTCAGGCGGACGTCCAGAAATTCCTGTTCCGCGGGCTGTTGCAGACCATAGTGTTTCTTTACAGATTTCATTTATATAAAAAATATGTTCAACGTTAGTTTCTTCAATAATAAAATCAGGAATTTCTGTACTCTTTTCATCAGAAGGGAAAACAGCTGTTTCCGTTCTAAGCTGAGCGGTTTTCATAGTAGAAGCTAAATTATTTTAGCAATTATCATGATAGTGATAAAAAAAACGGTTGTAAATACCATTAAATTGACAAATCGATCTTTATTTCGTCTAGATTTGTTTGACAAATAGTTTTTTGTAATTTCTTTACTTCTTCTGTTATTCGTTTTCATATTGCTTGTATTTTTATGTAACTGCAAAAAACAAAACGCATGCCAGAGCATTTGAACTATTTATAAACAACTCATTATAAGACAAATAAAAAAATCAGATTATAATTGATTTATAAAAGCTTATCAAAATGATAAGAGCGTCTATCAAAATGGAAGGAATGAAAAATAAAAAGCTCTAAATCGAAATTTAGAGCTTTATATATTTATATCATTGACCGTAAATTAGTCCCATTTATTGTTTTTAGAAACGGCATATTTACCCGCTCCGGTAAAAAACAAAGCAAGAGCGCCAAAAAAGTACAGTGCTAATAATTCTAGAGCATAACCACCGTGATCGCTAATAGAGAAAATCTCTTGAGAGTGTGCCGTTGCTACTGCTACTACGCAAGTAATTGCCAAAAGAACCGCCGCAATTCTAGTTCTAAATCCTATTAAAATAGCAATCGGAGCTAGAACTTCTCCAATGTAAACCGCATAACCAAATGCGCCCATGTTTTCTACTAAGAACGAAATTCCGTGAATCAGTTTAGAAACACCGTGAAAAAGCATTAATCCACCAGTACTAATGCGCAAAAGCAATAATCCAAGGTCTGTGTTTTTTGAAATCATAAATAATATGTTTAGGTTAAAATTTAAATACAAATTCGGCTTGTAAGCGGACTAAAATACAAAATTTTATTATCTAACAACAATATTATTTAAAACAATTCCAAATAACCTTTCTACACCTATCACAAACTGCCTTTGAGCTAAAATTGTATGGCAATTTTGCCAATGGTTTTTCCAGATTCTAAAAGTTCGTGGGCTTTTTTTAAGTTATCGGCAGTAAGTCCGTTTAAGGTTGTGTTTAAAGTCGTTTTCAGAATGCCATCATCCAATAAATCGGCTACAATATTTAGAATATTATGCTGTTCGATCATATCTTCCGTCTGATACATCGAACGCGTATACATTAATTCCCAAGAAAAAGAAACGCTTTTGCTTTTCAGTTTGGTTAAGGCAACAGGATCGCTGCTTCCTGTAATTGATGCAATGTGTCCCTGAGGTTTTATCAATTCTACCATAATATCCCAATAGGCATTGGTATCTACAAAATCCAGAATAAAGTCAACATGCTCAAAACCAGCTTCGCGAACAGAAGAAATCAGCTCTTTATGGTCTACTACAAAATCGGCTCCCTGCTGTTTGCACCAATCAATTGTTTCAGGACGCGATGCGGTTGCAATAACCGTTAAGCCCGCGATTTTCTTAGCCAGCTGAATCGCAATCGAACCTACTCCGCCAGCACCGCCAATAATTAGAATCGATTTTCCTTTGTCTTTATCGGCGCTAATTCTAATTCTGTCAAATAAAATTTCCCAAGCGGTTAAAGCGGTTAACGGAATCACAGCCGATTCTGCAATACTTAATGATTTTGGTTTCCTGCCGACAATTCTTTCGTCGATAATCTGATATTCGGCATTGCTTCCTTGTTTGGTAATGTCTCCCGCATAATAAACGGGATCGCCTACTTCAAACAAAGTAACATCTTGTCCGACAGCCTGCACGATACCAACGGCATCCCAACCAATAATTTTTGGAGTTTCTAAAACGGTATCTTTTGCGCTATTCTGACGAATTTTAAAATCGACTGGATTTACAGAAATCGCATCAATTTTAACTAATAAATCGTGTGGTCCCGGAATTGGTTTTACGGCTTCAAACTCGATAAAACTTTCAGGGTTTTCTATGGGTAATGAGGTTTTAAATCCTATTGCTTTCATTTCTTTTTAATATTTGCATTAAAATTATACTACAAATATAAGCGGAGTTAAAAGCTCTTGATTGGTATATATTAAGTGTATATTGGTAGATATTCGGCAGATTTATTTTAAACACATAGAAACATAGATTTCTTTAATTCAAAAGAGTGCATAAGAAACTAGTTTCAACACATAGCTAGATGTTGATTAGCAACTTTATCAAAGATTTTTTTGTCTCCCGCAGATTTAGCAGATCAAGTAGATTTTTAAATGATATTTTTATTTGCCACAGATTAGATTGATTAAAAAGGATTATTTTTAGAAAACCAAACTTTGTGGGTTTCTTGCGGAGATCCTTCCTTCGTCTGGATGACATAAAATGAGAGAAAACCATTAATAGCTTTGTCAAAGTTTAAAACTTTGACAAAGCTCAAATATAGACAGCAATTGAAAATTTTGCGTTCTTATTACTATCAAAACCTAACACTCAGCAAAAAAACTTGCGTGCTTTGAGATAAAAAAATTAGAAGATTAACTTTTAAAGAGCAGATTTTAAATGATATTTTTTTGCCACACATTAGATTGATAAAAAAGGATTATCAATTAGAAAAAATCTGCTTGATCTGCCAAATCTGCGAGAGAATAAAACAACTCTATTAAATCTGCTCTTATCTGTTTAAATCTGCGTGAAAAATATATTTAAAGTAAATTTGCTAATAAAGACTTCAAAATGAATATCAGAAAAGGAGAAAAAACAGATGCTAAATATATCGCTCGTATATTATTGTTAGCAATGGAAGATATTATCTACAAATTTATTGCGAAAGAAGATTACGCTTCCGCGAAAGACTTTCTGCAATACTTTATTGAAAGAGAAGACAATCAGTATTCGTATCAAAACTGTTTTGTGGCGGAGGAAAACAACGAAATTATTGGTGCTGTAAACATTTATAATGGACGAGAAATTGAGAAATTGAGAAATCCAATAATTGAATACGTCCGAAAACATTATAATCCAGAGTTTGATCCTGAATTTGAAACGCGTGAAGGAGAATATTATATCGATTCATTGGGCGTAAATCCGAAATATCAAGGAAAAGGAATTGGTTCTCAATTATTGCAATTTTTAATTGATAAATACGTTCATAAAAATAAAGAAGTTTTAGGTTTGCTGGTTGAAGAAGACAATTCGAGTGCTAAAAAACTGTATTTAAAACTTGGTTTTGAAGTAGTTGGACAGAAAACTTTGGTCAAGAAAAACCTTGAACACCTCCAAATAAAAAATTAATTATAGAATGAAAAACATCACAATATTAGAAGCAGGTTTAATTTTAAGAATAGTTTTAGGAATCACAATGCTTTCGGCCGTAGCAGACCGATTTGGAGTTTGGGGCGCACCAGGATCTAACGCCGTTGCCTGGGGAAATTGGGAAAATTTTGTAATCTACACACAGTCTTTAAATCCATTTGCCAACAAAGCCACAGCCGAAATTCTAGGCGGAATTGCCACTTTTTTTGAAGTTTTACTGAGTCTTTTATTGCTGTTTGGTTTCAAAACACGTCTTGCCGCTTTAGGAACTACATTTTTAATGTGCGCTTTTGCTTTTGCCATGTCGGTTTCTGTTTCGGTAAAAGCACCTTTAGATTATTCGGTTTGGACAAGCGCTGCAGCTGCTTTACTGCTTGCTAACATTGGAAAAACCTCTTTTGCGGTTGATAATAGAATATAGCCTTAGTGGTCAGTGTTCAGTTTTTTAGTGGTCAGTTTATCTTGGGCTCTAGTAATGTAAGCTTACTGAACACTAAAAGACTGAACACTGAACACTAAAATAATTTTTAAGCTTTTATTAAGCCCTTAATTTTTCTCAAACCAGATATGTATTCGTAAATTAGCAAATACAAAAACATATCTTAAATGACAATACTTACCTTTACGCTGATTATGATTCTCGGTGCCTTTTTAGCAGGCTTTATTGGTTCATTATCAGGCTTAGGAGGCGGTATCATTATTATTCCGCTTCTTACCATTCTTCTTGGTGTCGATATTCATTATGCCATTGGAGCCGCTTTAGTCTCTGTTATCGCCACTTCTTCAGGTTCAGCCGCTGCTTATGTTAAAGAAGGAATTACTAATATGCGAATGGGAATTTTTCTCGAAATCGCCACTACTATCGGAGCGGTTTGCGGTGCACTTCTTTCTACTATTGCCCCTACTTCTTTTATTGCCGTTTTATTCGGTTTGACTTTAATTTTTTCGGCTATTAATTCGCTTCGAAAAAAAGAAGAACATATCGTTTTAGAATCTAGTCCGCTGGCTAAAAAGTTGAAATTAGAAGGAACTTATCCTACTCACGACGGCGAGATTGTAAAATACGGAACCAAAAATGTAATTGGCGGTTTTAGTATGATGGGCGTTGCCGGAATGATGTCTGGTTTGCTCGGAATTGGTTCTGGTGCTTTCAAAGTAATTGCAATGGATAATATTATGAGAGTTCCTTTTAAAGTATCTACCACAACCAGCAATTTTATGATGGGGGTTACCGCAATGGCGAGTTCTGTAATTTATATTCAGAAAGGATATATCGAACCTGGAATCTGTATGCCGGTTGTTATTGGCGTTTTGTTCGGAGCAATGGCTGGAGCTAAAATCTTAGTGAGAACAAATCCGAAGAAATTGAGAATATTTTTTGCTTGCCTGATTTTTGTTTTGGCAATTAACATGATTTATAACGGACTAAATGGAAAAATCTAATATGGTACAGGAAGAAAAATTTGGGGAAAAAGATTTTCAAACCATCATCGGAAACTTACTTCGTTATGGCGTTTGGATTTCATTATCAGTAGCCTTTCTTGGCGGAATCGTTTATTTGCTTCATAACGGAAACCAGATTGAAGATTATTCGGTCTTCAAAGAAAATGATCGAAATATATTTGAAGTTATTGCCGCAATCTACAACGGAGCGATTCAAGGAAATGGCGAATCTTTAATTTTTACGGGAATTATTTTATTGTTTTTAACGCCTGTTTTAAGGGTTTTACTTTCGCTTTTCTCGTTTTTATTAGAGAAAGATTATTTATATGTCGGCATTACTTTAATTGTAATCATGATTATCATTATCAGTATTTCATTTGGATTCTCGCATTAATAAAGATTGTAGATTTTAGATTTAAGATTGCAGATTTTGGAATTTGGAATTTAATTTTTAAACACATAGAAACATAGATTTAGGTTTCTGAAAGAGTAAATAAAAAAAATCTAGATTTTCACACATAGTCCCGAAGCCTCGGGATGCATTAAAACTAGTGAAACGCCTTCATACACATAGATAATTCTATGATTCTATGTGTTAGAAAAAAAAAGATTTTAGATTAAAATTTGGAATTTGGAATTTATAAATTGGAAAATTTTATGGAAATAGGAATAGACAGTTTTGCTTCGGCAATGTACAGCGATAGTAATACTTTGAGCAGTGTTGATGCCATGGAGCAGTTATTGCAGCGAATTGAATTTGCAGATCAAGCTGGTCTCGATGTTTTCGGAATTGGTGAACATCATAAAAAAGAGTTTTTAGATTCTGCTACAGCTGTTATTTTGAGTGCGGCGGCGGCAAGAACAAAAAATATCCGACTCGCAAGTGCTGTTTCGGTTTTAAGCGCAGCAGACCCTGTTCGAGTTTATCAGAGTTTTGCGACTTTAGATTTGATTTCTAAAGGAAGAGCCGAAATTGTGGCGGGACGTGGTTCTGCAATAGAAGCGTATCCCCTTTTCGGATATAATCTTAGAGATTATGATGCGCTTTTCAGCGAAAAATTAGAATTACTTCTTCAGATTCGTGACAATGAATTTATAACTTGGGAAGGGAAATTTCGCCCAGCATTAGACAATCAGCCTGTTTACCCTAGAGCTTTACAGGAAAAAATGCCGATTTGGCTTGGAGTTGGCGGAACGCCTGAATCTTTTGTTAGAGCAGGTTCATTAGGACTTCCACTAATGGTCGCTGTTATTGGCGGACAAACACATCGTTTTAAACCTTTAGTCGATTTATACCGTGAAGCTGGAAAAGCAGCAGGTTTTTCGCCTGACGAATTAAAAGTTGGCTTGCATTCACCAGGTTACGTCGGAACAACAACCGAAAGTGCCGTTGCCGATTATTATCCAGGCTATGCCGAATTATGGACTAAATTAGGCTACGAAAGAGGCTGGCCTCCTGTTACCAAAGGCAAATTTGACGGATTAATTGATGATTTAGGCGTTTTAATCGTTGGAAGCCCAGAACGCGCAGCAGAAAAAATCCTGCGTCACAGCGAAGCTCTTGGCGGCGTTGACCGATTCACGTTCCAAATGGATAATGCTGGATTGACACATTCTCAATTAATGAATGCTATAGAATTGATTGGAACAAAATTGATTCCGTTAATTAAATAAAAAAGGGTTCAAAGCGACAAAGCGACAAAGGTTCAAAGGAAAAAACTACAAAGGGGCAAAGGACTAAAAAACTTAGTACCTCTGCCCCTTTGAACCTTTGTGCCTTAAAAAAAACTAGAATTTGTAAGTTACACCAACTCTAAAGTTTCTTCCTGGTTCAGATTGCCAGTAGTAAGCTTGTAACCATTCGTAGTAAGATCCGCTATACAAATATTTATCTAAAATATTAAATACGTTTGCTGTTACTTTTACTTTTCCAATTTCGTAAGATAAACCTCCATCTAACTTAAAGTAAGTTGGTAATTTCTCAAGTCCTTCTCCCCATGTATCCGTCTGACGTCCGTCAAGAAAAGTTCCTCCAATAGATGCACCAAATCCTTTTAGTTTACCCGCTGGAACAGTATAATTTAACCAAGCATTTGCTGTATGTTTTGCATATCCAGGAACGACATCACCAACTTTAATACCAGTTGCAAGAGAAACTGTTGGATCAACCTCACTAACAATAGACTCTGTAAAAGCGTAGTTAGCAATAAGATTAAGTCCGTCGAAAATTTTTCCTCTTAAATCAAATTCTACACCACGAGCTCTTTTCTCTCCCAATACAATACTTAATGGTCTTGCTGGTGTACTAGCTGGATCTGATGTTAATTCGTTTTTCTTTAAAATATTGTAAACAGATAAGGTCGTGTTCCATGAACCGTCAAACCAATCTTTTTTAACACCAAATTCAAGATTATTACCCGTTAGTGGTTTTACTTCACCGCTGCTAACTACTCCGGTTTGAGGTATAAAAGCCTGATCATACAATCCATAAAGAGCTAAATCTTCTGTAACTGAAAAACTTACACCCCCACGTGGAGAAATGTGGCTATCTTCACGTGTATCCTCATAACTGCTAGTCTGGCTAATCCATGTATATCTTGCAGCAAGAGTTACTCTTAATCTATTTTGAAAGAAACCAAGTTCATCTTGAATATATCCAGACGCGTATTCTGATCCATAAAGTCCGCCTGCTCTTTGACTAAGTGGCGTATCGCGATCAAATTGTGGAAAACCGTTTGAAGGAGTTCCATAATTTGGATTCCATATATTAAAAGGATTTGCTGCAGTATCAAGATCATGAGATTGTCCCCAATCTGCCATATAATCTTTATCACCCAAATCGATACCTCCTAAAAGTTTATGACTAACTGCTCCTGTATTAAATTTACCATTTACAAAAATCTGTCCTAAAAACATATCACTGTCTGCATCCCAAATAGAAGAATTTCTAATAATGTCTCCATTACCAATATCACCGTTAGCCGTTGTTGCAGGTCCTACAGCAGTTGGCCAAGAACTATAACCTTGCTGAAGGTATTTGAAATAAGAAGTTTGCGCAGTCAATTTCCAGTTATCATCAAATTTATGCTCAAATTGTAAATAACCGCTGTGATCCTGTATGTTTGTGTCTGGTATACCTGGCGCTGTCATTGTGAAATTACGAGGCATTGTTGCATAACCACCCGCTTTTGGTCCAAAAACATAGTAAGAACCTATTTCGGTCATATTTGCATATTGAAAGTTGTATTCAAATGTTAATTTCGTTTTATCATCAAATTGATATGAAATTACTGGTGCAATAACATAACGGTCATTATGCTCAAATGGTCTGTGTGAACCTTTCTTTTGAGCTGCTCCGTTAAATCTATATAATAATTTTCCTTTTTTATCTAATTTCCCATCAAGATCTACACTTACTCTATAGAAATCAAAACTTCCTACCAAAGCACTAACTTCTCCTTTTGTAACTCCGGTTGGTTTTTTAGTTACTACATTGTATAGTCCGCTTGGATCACCGCTTGAAAGCATAAATCCAGCTGGTCCTTTTACAAATTCGATATGGTCTACAAAACTCATATCTTCTGTTAATGGTCCCCAGAAAGAAGAAACTACGTTAAATCCGTTTCTAAAAGCCTGAATTTGAGAACCTCTCATTGTAATATTAGTATACAAATCTCCCCAGTGTTCCAAACGTACAGCACCACTCACGTTACGAATAACTCCGTCGCTCATACTTGTAATCTGCTGATCTTTTAAAGTCTGACCGCTTACAATTTGAATATTCTGCGGAATTTCAAGTACTGGAGTCTGCAAACGCAAAGACATTGAAGGCTTGTCTTGTTTATACTTATTTTTTGTAATTACAACTTCCTGAAGATCTTCCTGACTTTCGTTTAATGAAAAATTCTTTGTCGTAGTTTGTTTTGCCGTTACTACAACCTTATCTTCTAATGGTGCAATACCTACAGCACGAATCACAATTGTATAAGTTCCTGGTTTTACTCTTGTAATTTCATATTGTCCTGAAACTGTTGTTACATCAGAATATTTAGTTCCTTTAAGTGTTACTGAAATATTCTCAGCGGCAGTATTACCACTTAACGAAATTTTTCCAGCTACTTTTCCAAAATCCTGCTGAGCCATCATTTGCAATGAACTTAAAAGCAGCACTAAAAAGTAAGCTTTGGTATTAAAAATTATTTTCATTTTGGATTGATTTTTATAATTGTTCGGCAAAAGTAATTTCAAATTTTGGGTTTTCCAAATTATTTTTATTCGTTCTAAATAAATCTAACAATTTGTAATATTTTAACAAAGAATTGAACTCAAAATCGTAAAATATTAAGTTAATTCTTTCTAATGTTAATCTACATTAACTTTTAAACCAATTTCTATTTCTATCTTTATCATTCCAAAAAACTAAAAAAAATCCATTTAAAAACACTTTGTATGAAAACCAATACCGTAAGAAAAGTTGCCATTGTTGGCTACAACAGGATTCCTTTTGCAAGAGCAAACACTGCATATTCTAATGTAGGCAACAAAGAAATGATGACCGCAGCACTAAATGGGCTTATCGACAAATACAATCTAAAAGGAAAATTATTAGGTGAAGTTGCAGGTGGTGCCGTGATAAAGCATTCGTACGATATGAATCTTATTAGAGAATGCGTTCTAAAAACGACTTTAGATCCTGCAACTCCTGCATGCGATTTACAGCAGGCTTGCGATACGGGAATTGAAAGTGCTCTTTATATTGCCAATAAAATTGCATTAGGACAAATTGATTCTGGAATCGCTGGAGGTGTCGATTCTATCAGCGATATGCCAATTGCAGTTAGCGAAAAATTGAGAAAGACTCTATTAGATGCCAGACAAGCTAAATCGTTGGGTGCTAAAATTAAAACGTTTTTGAAACTTCGTCCAAAAGATTTTACGCCATTAGTTCCAAGAAATGAAGAATCTCAAACTGGACTTTCTATGGGCGGACATACCGAAATTACAGCCAAGTATTATAAAATACCTCGCGAAGAGCAAGATGAATTGGCTTTGAAAAGTCATTTGAATATGGCAAAAGCCTACGATGAAGGTTTCTTTAACGATATGATTACTCCTTTTAACGGTCTTGAAAAAGATAACAACTTAAGACCCGATTCTTCTCTTGAAAAACTGGCAAAACTTAAACCCGCTTTTGATAAAGTAAACGGAACTCTAACTGCTGGAAACTCTACTCCGCTGACCGATGGCGCGTCTTGTGTTCTTCTGGCAAGCGAAGAATGGGCAAAGGAACAGGGACTTCCTATTTTGGCTTACATTACTTTTGGCGAAATTGCCGCCATAGAATATGTTAAAAATCAGCAGAATCTTTTGCTAGCTCCTTTATTTGCGGTTTCTAGAATGTTAGAGAAAGCGGAACTAAATCTTCAGGATTTTGATTATTACGAAATTCACGAAGCTTTTGCTGCGCAGACTTTGGCGACTTTAAAAATTTGGGAAAGTCCAGAATTGAGTGCTGAAATTGGTTTAAAAAAAGTTTTAGGCGCCATAGACAGAAATAAATTAAATGTAAAAGGAAGCAGTCTAGCCGCCGCACATCCTTTTGCCGCAACTGGCGGAAGAATTATTGGCGTAATGGCCAAATTGCTCAACGAAAAAGGTTCTGGAAGAGGATTAATTTCGATTTGCGCTGCAGGCGGACAAGGGGTTACTATGATTATTGAAAAGTAAATTTTAAGGTACTAAGGTTCTGAGGTGCTAAGATGCTGAGTTTTTTTTTGAGGATGCGCTTAATTCTCCCGCAGATTTTGGAGATTTAGCAGATTAATTAAGACAAGTTTGTCATCCTGAGGAACGAAGGATCTCACAAGTGACTCGACATAGCATATCATCAACCATAATAAACCTGACAGGTTTTAAAAACCTGTCAGGTCTAATTTGCAAACTGTATTAAAAAAACTTTGCGTCTTTGCGACTTTGCGAGATTATTACTTTCTACAATCTTACAAATCAAAAACCCTTAGCGTCTTAGCGTCTTCGTGGCAAAAACCTTAGCCCCTTCAAAAAAACTAAACCACAAAATAAGGCGACAAAATATCTTCAAAATTATAAAGTCCTTTTTCTTTCTCTTTTATGTTTTCGGCAACAAAAATAACTCCGTTTCCAAAAGCTTCTCTCGAAATAGATTCGTGTATTAAACGCACTGTCTGAAAAGGAAAACCAAAAATGACTTCATGTTTACCGACAATTCCTCCTGCCCTAACCGAATTGATGTTTTCTTTATCAACATCGAGCGCTTCGGCTATTTTTACTGCTGTTCCAGATGTTCCTTGTTTGGTTTTAAAATGTTCTTCATTGACTTCGATATCAACCCAAGGCGCAATTTTCTTTAAAAATTTGGCTGCAAATAAGAGATAATTTACACCCAAAGTAATATTAGGCGACCAAAACACAGTAGTTTTTTGAGCCAGTTTTTTAAGAAATGCCAGTTCTTTATCTTTATAATGCGAAATCGCAGAAATAATTTTTACCTGCTTCTTTGCCGCAGCTTCTCCATAGGTATAAATTCCTTGATGAGACGAAAAATCGATAATGACATCAACAGGATGCTTTTCTAGCAATTCTTCGATAGAAGTTTTTGAACTTGAATAGATTAAGCCGGGTTCTTCTGACTCCACTCCAAAAAATTCTGGAACCGATCTGTGTTCTAAAACGGTACTTTGTCTTAAAACCCATTCTAAACAGAATTTGTTATTTTCTAATAATATTGAAGCTACTGATTTTCCAGTCTTTCCGAATCCGATTAATCCTATTTTCATAAGCATCTATTTTTTTATGGGCGAAGCGTGCCCGGTTGAAAATTATTGATATTATATAAGTCGTTAATATCAATCCTAATTTATTTTTTTGACACAGCATTCGAACTGTCCGTTCATAAAAATAGGAAAATCATAACACAACAACCAATAAAAACTTGATTTTATAACAATAAAATATATTATTAGTACAATTTTTTCTGTTAATACAAAATTCCCTTACGCTATTTTGCCTGTAATCATCTCTTTAAAGTATTTTGCTTAAAATGTTTAAAAATGACTTTAAAAAAAAGATTTGATCACATACAAGTAAACTTATTTTAATTAGATTTATGACCTGATATCCCCAAATTAATATCGTAAATAATGGCTTACAATAACAATGAATTACTTCGTTTTCTGGACGCTCAAAATAAATTGTATTTAACTGCTCTGGACGAAATCAAAAATGGTAAAAAAGAATCTCCTTGGATGTGGTTTATTTTTCCGCAGATAAAAGGAATGGGTTCAAGCGATACATCTAAATTTTACGAAATCAAAAATGCAGACGAAGCAATTGCTTTTCTAGAACATCCCATTTTAGGAAAACATCTTGTAGAAATTACTTCAGAACTCTTTAAAAAAGAAGAAAATGTATCTGATATTTTTGAAAGTCTTGATGTAGAAAGACTCCAATCTTGTATGACCTTGTTTGCTAGCGTTCAAAATACAGAATCTGTTTTTCAAGAAGTTCTTCACAAACATTTTGACGGTTCAACCGATTTTCATACGTTGCAATTATTATACAGTAACCTGTAAAGTGGGCGCGAAATAAGGCTTTTGTAGGTTATTAAATTTAAATTATCGTCATATTTGTAGATTTTAAAATTTAAGATCTGTACCTTTGCAACACTGTTGCGTTTTAATATAATAAAAAACGTACAGAAAAAATCAGGAATGAAAAAGAAAATTATCGTTGTTAATTTTTTAATGTCTTTAATAGTATTGGCCTCAATGCTGTTTCAGACCGTACATTCCTATGAACATATTATCAAACAGATTTCAGAAAAACCTTGCCAGCACCATACTAGTGAAAATCAGAAGGAAATAACGCATCATCACTCAACCGATGCCCAATGCGATATTTGTCATTTCGCTTTCAGCGCTTATATTCCTAGTACTTTTCAAACGGTAGTTTTTCAAAAAATAGAACTAACTGTTAAACCATTATATGTTTTTACACAGTCGGTTTCCACATTCTTCAAAGGCAGTTTATTTGCTTTAAGGGCACCTCCTGCTCTATTGTAGTCACTTTTAATTATATCTTTTAGAAACACTTCGCTTTCAGTATAAAGAGTAAGAACATTTTGTATTTTTTTTACTTCGCTTTCGCGGATAATCAATTGTAGACTTCCCTTTAATTTTCAAGAACAAAAGAATTTCAGACATCCGGATACGGTATGTTCTGAAATCTGAATTATTATTTCCAAATATTTAATCCAAATAAAATACCACTATGCTAACAGCTGAAAATCTGACCAAGAAATATGGCGATCATACTGCTTTGAATGCTTTAAATTTAACGATTAAAGAAGGCGAAATATTCGCGCTTTTAGGTCAAAACGGTGCTGGAAAAACCACTACAATTAATCTCTTTTTAGGTTTTATAGAACCAACAGATGGAACTTTAAAAATCAACGATATACCCGTTACACTGAATGCAAAAACAACGAAAGAATTTGTTGCTTACATTCCAGAAACAGTAATGCTTTACCCAAATCTGACTGGATTAGAGAACCTAAAATTCTTCTCTTCTCTCGCTGGTTTTAAATACTCTACAGGAGAACTCACCTATTTTTTAAACAAAGCTGGATTGCAACCTAAAGCGCACCATCAGAATTTGGGCGGTTATTCTAAAGGAATGCGCCAGAAAGTCGGCATTGCGATTGCCATTGCTAAAAAAGCAAAAGTACTTTTGCTAGACGAGCCTACGAGCGGTTTAGACCCTAAAGCTTCTAACGAATTTTCTCAGATCTTAAAAGAGCTTTCTGCAGACGGAACGGCGATTTTAATGGCTACTCACGATATTTTTAGAGCGCGTGAAGTGGCTTCTCATATCGGAATTATGAAACAGGGAAACTTGGTAACCGTAATTGAAGCCGAGAAAATATCGGCAAATGAACTAGAAAATTTGTACTTACAAACGGTTTAAAGGAAACCTAGATTTCCATTTTATAACATGAAACATGTTTTTTCATTACTTTTTTTAGTAAGCAGTTTTTCTTATATCCATGCCCAAAATAGGAATGGAAAAGTTATTGACGCAGAAACTAAAGAGCCGATTCCGAATGCTCTTATTCAATTATTAAATTCGAATAAAGAAACCACAGCCGATCACAATGGAGCTTTTTCATTGGAAGGTCAGGGAACGCTTCAAATTTCTGCAACGGGTTTTAAAACCATTCAAATAAAATCGAGTTCCGATTTCTTAAACATTGAATTAAATATTGATCGAAACGAACTGCAAACTGTTGAAATTGTTGGGCGCTCCACGCGAAAATATAACAGCGATTATTCGTTTTCGGCAACCAAAACAGCTTCTTTAAATAAAGATATTCCGCAGTCTATTTCTAGCATTACTAAAGAGTTAATTGCCGATAAAGGCGCTATTTATCTGTCCGATGTTGTTAAAATGGCAAGTGGTGTTATTCCATCAAGTTTTTACAATCAATATACGATTCGAGGCATTAGTCAAAATGAAGAAGGCCAGATTATTAACGGAATGCGTACTAGACAATATTATTTCCTGCAACCTTTAACAAGCAATATTGAACGTGTTGAAGTGATTAAAGGGCCGTCTAGCGCTACGTTTTCTTCTGTCGATCCTGGCGGAAGCATTAATATGGTCACCAAAAAACCTTTGGCAACCGATCGCAAAGAAGTGAGTCTGATGGTTGGAAGTTTCAGCACAATTCGCGGTACTTTAGATTTTACAGGACCTTTAAACGAATCGAAAACGCTTTTATACCGCGTAAACGGAGCTTATCAAGAAGCAAAATCATTTCGTGATCTTGTAAATAATAAGTCTTTTCTAATTTCTCCTTCGTTCAGTTATGTTCCGAATGAAAAAACGGCAATTAATACCGAACTGATTTTGAGCGACATGACAGGAACATTGGACCGCGGACAGCCTATTTTCGGTGCCGTTGCTGGTGTAACCAATTTAAAACAAACGCCTATTAGCTTGAATCTGGCTGCTTCTGGCGATTATTTTAAGTCGAAAGAAATGATTTTGATGACGAATTTAGCTCATAAATTTTCGTCGAAAATTGGTTTCAATGCCTCGTATATGAAACAAACCTGGACAGAAGATCTTCAAGAACATCGTACCACAAATGGCTTTGCAGTAGATATGAACAATCAGCCTGTTACAAGTTTGGCTATGATGCAGTATGTGCAGCGCAAACAATATTGGGATATTGACAATTTGAGCGCTTATTTCAACTTTGACTTTAAAACCGGAAAACTCAATCATAAATTATTGACAGGTTACGATTTAAGCAGCTGGAATAAAAATCTAGGAGGCGGACAAAATGCCGCTAGAGGTTATTTATTGAAT
This sequence comes from Flavobacterium ustbae, assembly GCF_003946915.1. Lineage (GTDB taxonomy): Bacteria > Bacteroidota > Bacteroidia > Flavobacteriales > Flavobacteriaceae > Flavobacterium > Flavobacterium ustbae. Next base: position 49,282 of record NZ_RPOC01000015.1, on the reverse strand, counting down.
GATGGTACTGTAGCCAGTTCTTTTGTTCCTGCAAATGCATCCAACTATCAGACCGTTACAGTAAACGGTGTTGTTTTGCCAAAACCAAATGTCAATTTCTTTGATTTGAATAATCCTTCGTACGCTTTAAGAGATTCAGAATCTTATATTCTAAATGTCCGTACAGCGCTTCCTTCTGCTCTAACGACAACCAATGCGGTTTATATTCAGGATGAGATTCAATGGGAAAAGTTTCGTTTTTTATTGGGATTAAGGAGCGAATGGTTTGAAGATATAACGAATTACAAATCCAGTAATGAATTGACCGTTAAAAAATCGGCTTTATTGCCTAGAATTGGCGTTACTTATGCCGTAAACAGCGCAGTAAATGTGTACACGACTTATCTTGAGGGCTATCAGCCACAATCGAACACTACTACTTTGATGCCGCAAACGGGAAGCCTGCCTGCCGGAAGTCTTTTCAAGCCTTTAGAAAGTGATTTAAAGGAATTTGGCGTAAAAGCTGTTTTTCTTAATAATACAGTAAGCTTTAATGCTGCCGTTTACGAAATCAATCAGCGCAATATTTTAATGAATGCAAATGATCCTGCAAATCCAGATTTACTCGTGACAAGAGGCTCAGAAAGAAGCCGTGGTTTCGAATGTGATTTAGCTGGATATATTACTCCAGATTGGCAGATTAATGTTTCTTACAGTTACATCGATGCTCAAATTACAAATGATGCAGACGCCTCATTAATTGGGCAAAGAAAACAAAATACGCCAAAAAACAGCGCCAATTTATGGACGCGCTACAATTTTGCTTCAGATTCTGTTCTAGACGATTTCGGAATTGGATTCGGAATGCAGTACCAAAGCAGTAAAGTGCCTTGGTTTACTAGAGATTTTACCCTTCCTGATTTTACCATTTTTGATGCTGCGCTTTATTACAAACCTAATAACAGCGATATACAAATTGCTGTAAACGCAGGAAATCTGCTCAACAAAACGTATTGGTTAGGTGCTCAGAATTATTTGAGATTATTTCCTGGAAGCCCAAGAAATGCAAGCCTTACCGTAACTTATAAATTCTAATTTATATGAATATATTACATTCAGAACTTTTAATTGCCAAACATTTAAGGCATTCTGTTTTTAAAAACACCGCTGTTTTTATCATCACGCTTTTTATAGGCATTTTACTTTTATACGCCACATTTTCGGGTTGGGAAAACTATAAAAGCCAAAACGAAACCAGCGAAAAATACCAGCATGAATCGAGAGAAGACTGGTTGAAAAATCCAGATAAGAATCCGCATAGAATGGCGCATTACGGGAATTTTGCCTTTAGAAAAAGTACGCCTTTAAGCGTTTTCGAATTTGGAATGGAACCTTTTTTTGGTAATGCCATTTTTTTGGAAGCGCACAAACAAAATACAGCCAATTTTTCTGAAGCTGGATTTTCTAACAGCATGCTCCGCTTTGGCGAAATCAGCATCGCTTTAGTATTGCAGGTTTTACTGCCCTTATTGATCTTTTTTCTGGGTTTTAATTCGATTGCTTACGAACGCGAAAATGGTACTTTAAAAATACTTTTAACGCAGGGAATCAACTGGAAACAGCTTTTAATTGGAAAAACATTAGGAATTGCAAGTGTTATTATGATGCTTTTTGTTCCTGCTATTGTTATTTTAATATTCGTTTGGCTGTTGCTTCAGGACTTTTCTATTACGGCAGATCAAACCTTTAAAATGATTTTATTTGTGCTTTTTCATTTGGTTTATCTTTTATTTTTCTGCGTAATTGCTGTTTTAGTTTCGGCTATTAGCAAAACTTCCAAAAAAGCACTGATCACACTTATTGGCATTTGGCTGCTTTTTACCATTATATTGCCAAGAACTACACAAGCAATTGGAGCTTATATTTATGAAGCGCCTTCTAAAATCCAATTTACTAGCGATATTGAGAAAGATATTTTAAAACAAGGCGACAGCCATAATCCGAATGATCCGCATTATAAAGCGATAAAAGATTCGCTCTTAAGCGCTTATAAGGTTGATTCCGTACAGAAACTTCCGTTCAATTATTCTGGTTTTATTATGACGGAAGGCGAAAAAATAAGTTCTAGAATTTATAATGAACATTTAGCTGAATTACTGCAGGTGTACAAAAAACAGAATAGTTTTTCTAAAACCGTTTCTTTTTTGAATCCTTATATCGCAATGAAAAATCTATCAATGGGATTATCGAATACCGATTATGAATCTTATGTCGATTTTCAGCAGCAGGCGGAAGATTATCGTTATATGATGGCACAAAAAATGAACGCTTTGCAGATCAAATACATTAGTAATAAAAAGCCTTCAGCGGGAGATAAACCTTATTCAATCAGCAAGGAACACTGGGCAGATGTTGAGGATTTTCATTATGAACCTAAAAAAATCGGAACAGTTCTGGAAAACGAAATCATCTCGATCATCTCTATTTTTCTATGGATTACGCTGCTTTTTATTTTAATTCGAATTGCAGCTCAAAAACTTAAAGCCATTTAATATGTTATCATTAATATTCAAAAATTTCATTAGATCAAAAGGCACTAAGATTGGTTTGCTTTTCTTACTCTGTATTGGTTTTATCAGCTTATTGATCGGAAAACAGTTTCAGGATAAACAAATCCACACTATCGAACAAGCAAGGGTTTATCAGAAAGAACATATTGCCCGAAATGCGGCATTTCATAAAGACGAAATCGGACTTTTATTGTATTACATCAAATTTTCGTTAGTCAATAAAACACTGCCTATAAATAGTTTAGCCATCGGACAACGCGATGTTAATCCATCCATTCAAAATGTAACTATTCGCGGTTTAGAAGGTCAGAAATATGATGCTGAACTCAATAATCCGAACAATCTTTTGGCTGGAAATATTGATTTTAGTTTTGTTCTTATTTATCTTTTCCCGCTTTTGATTATTGCTTTCTCCTACAATCTTATTTCTGAAGAAAAAGAAAGCGGCACTTGGAAAATTGTGGCAACGCAAAGCCAGAATACTTTTTTCTACATCTTAAAACTATTCTATGTTAGGATTTTAAGTCTTATCGCATTGCTTAGTATCTTGCTTTTTATAGCGGTTTTATTCTTAAATATTCCATTCGATACCTCTTTGTTTGTCTTTTACGGACTTGGTATTTTGTACATTCTGTTTTGGTTTGCCGTTTGTTTCTTTATTGTTTCACTTCAAAAGCATTCGAACTTTAATGCTGTCATTTTGCTAACGATATGGTTATTTCTAATTATTATTGTTCCAGCTGGAATCAATGCTTATATCGTTACGAAATATAAGGTTCCAGAAGCTTTAGAACTGACTTTGAAACAGCGAAATGCGTACCATGAAAAATGGGATACGGACAAAAATGAAACTATGGAGAAGTTTTACAAACATTATCCGCAGTTTAGAACGTACAAAATTCCGGCAGACAAAGAATTCACTTGGCTTTGGTATTATGCCATGCAGCAAATGGGCGACGACGAATCGGCTGTGCAATCTCGAGAATTAGAAAGCAAATTACAACAGCGAAACCTTGCCAGTCAAAGCATTGCACAATTTATTCCGACACTGCACACTCAATTGCAACTGAATGAAATTGCTCATGCCGATTTAGGAAATCAGCTTTTATTTTTAAAGGAAACTTCTAAATTTCACGAAAAACTGAGATTGTATTTCTATCCAAAAATATTTGATAATGCTCCTGTCAATGCAGAAAACTGGGAGAAATTTAAAGTAGAGACTTTTAGCGATAACACAAAAATAAGTTTTGCGAAGGCTTTTGTTCCGCTATTGCTTTTCAATTTGCTTTTGATTGGTTTTGGATGGTTTAATTTTACTCGTAAGACTGTTTAGTTTTTTTTTTTAAACCATATAAGTGATATAAGTTCATTTAATTGGAGGCTGGGAAATCTTTTTATAACAAGTCTTTTGACTGTTTAAATTATTTTTTAACCGCAACGTGCGCGAAGATTTATGCAATCCCGAAACTTCGGGACGCAAAGCTTTGTCTATAAAAGCTTTGCGTAATGACGAAAACTCAAATGCCTAAATATTTTAAGCCACAGATTACATAGATTAAAGCAGATTTTTAAAATCATTTTAATCCTAATAATCTGTGGCTATTTATTTTTATACTATGCATTATGTACCAACGGTTGAAACCTTTGGCTATGTTTTCAAATTCTGATGTTAAAATCATCAATTGCCTCCAGCTTTAGCTGGAGGTTAAAATGGATGGCTATTTGGGCTTTAGCCAAACTTCACCATTTGGCTAAAGCCATTGCTAATTCTATATTTTCACCTACAGCTAAAGCTGGAGGCAATTCAAATTAATTTTTATTTTACTTAAAGCTTTTCGAACTTTACGTTTTTTTAGACTTATCATATCAAAAAATCCTTGCGCACTTTGCGGTAAAATAAAATCTCATTTAGTATTTTTAACTAAGTTTAAAAAACATGAAAAAAATTCTTATCGCTGGTTTACTTCTAATTATTGCTTTTTATGCTCTTAAGCAATTCGTTTATAATCCGTATAAATGGAAAAAAGACATGAACAATCCTGAGCATAAATTGCAGTTAGGAAGTTTTATCTTTAGTAAACAAAGAGGTTCAAACGGAAGTCAGAGCACGCAGCGGTACTACTTTATATTTAAAGTAACAGAAATAAATGGCGATTATCTTCGTCTTTCTGTTATCCGTCAATTATCTCAAAAAGAAAAACTTAAATCTTCCGATTTTTCGACTTCAAAAGAAGATTATGCTGATTTAAAAAATACGATAAAGAGTATTACAATTACTCCGATTCTTACTGAGGATTTATACAAAGAAGATCCTTCGTTTACTTTAAATGATTACTTAGAAACTAAATATCCTTCTTTAAAACAATCCCGCTATTATTACGAATACACTAAGCTGCCTTTAGATTCTCCTCAATATTATAACATGATTTATTCTAAAGACGAAATTATAAAAAACGGAAAACTGGTTCGCTGGATTTTAAACCACAGCACAAAGCCCGAATTGGCAAAAAGATTATCACAAAATATTGATTTGATTTTGAATTAGGTTTTTAACCGCTAAGCACGTGAAGATTTACGCAAGGTTCGCAAAGAAATTTCTCATTGTTTACTTTGCGATATTTTTTTGTTCTTTGCGGTTATTTATTTTACTCTTTATCTAGATTTTTTTTCACGCAGATGTAGCAGAATATTTAATTTTTATTATGATGAGGAGATTTACGCAGATTTTTTAACTGCAGCAAAATCTGCTCTATCTCCTAAAATTTCTTTACTCTGCGTTTATTTATTGAGATTAAAAAAGATCCGCATAAATCTGGAAAAGATTAAAAGATTAAAAGGATTAAAAATCTGCGAAAATCTTTCAACCGCAACAAAATCTACTAAATCTGCTAAATCTGCGAGAAAAAAAATTATTCACAAAAAAATCACAAAAACGTATTCCACACAGCTTTGCGAACTTTGCGTTTTTTATACATTCAGCATATGAAAAAATCCTTTCGACCTTTGCGTTAAAAAAAGCCAAACCAAACCTTTTCTGAATAATTTTTCGAGAAACATTCAATAATTTTATTTTATTTAGAATTAATATAAATAAACTTTTATATTTGCCGCTTTCTGAGCAAAACTGAGTATTTTTTAAAATTTACTTTAATATTGCTTTTTCCAAAATTTCGTTTAATGAATAATAATGCCCGTTTCGAATCAGATCTTTTTCACACCTTTAAGGAAGGCGACGAAACTGCATTTAAGTTTTTTTACGATAAATATTTTAGAAGAATCCAATCTTTCAGCATTCAATTTATTTATGATCAGGACGAAGCTGAAAATCTAGCTCAGGAAGCTTTACTACACCTCTGGCAAAATAAAGAAAATGTAGAATCTGTTAACGGAATCCAAGCTTTCTTATTTACGTATGCCAAATCAAAATGCTTGAATTTAATTCGTCATAATAAAGTGAAGGATAAATTCAAAAATGACCTCTTAAACCACAAAGAAAGAGAATTGGATATCGAAGTTTTAAATTCGATCCAATTTGACACTTTAGAATTAACCGAATTAGAACGTATAATTCAGGAATCTATCAGTGATTTGCCACCAAAAACCAGAGAAGTTTTTATTAAAAAACGCTTTGAAAATAAAAAAAATGCAGAAATCGCAGAAGAATTAGGCGTTTCTTTAAAAGCTGTAGAAGCCCATATGACAAAGGCTTTGAAGATTTTAAAGACGAAATTATCCGATTATTTGTTCTTAATTTTTATCCTTATTTATAATAATTAAGAATAAAGGTAGGGTATTTTAATTCTGAAGTGTACTTATAATGGCGAGAAGTTTTAAAACGCATATATGACATCGGAAATAATAAACAAATACCTTTCTAATGAAGCTTCAGAGCAAGAAGTTCAGGCACTTTTTGACTGGATCGAAGCATCAGAAGAAAACAAGGAACAATTTATAAAAGCGAAGAAGATTTGGGCATTGACCACTCTATCTTCTGATTTATCTATTGAAACTGTTCCGGTAATCCAGATGAAACCAAAAAACAGAATCAGAACGTATTTACAGTACGCTGCGATTTTTTTAGTGTTTCTGGGTTTAGGAACGACTTTTTACCTATTTAACAGCAAGTCTGAAACTCCAAAAGAAATTGTTCTAGAATTAGGCGACGGCCGTCTGGAATATTTCTCAGGAAAAACAGAGACTACTTTGTTAAATGACAAAGGCGATTTGGTTGCCAAAAAATTTCCGACGCAAATTATTTACTTTGGTAAAGTTCAGGATGAGAAAGTAATTTATAATACACTTTCGGTTCCGTACGGAAAACGTTTCAAGCTTAAACTTTCAGACGGTACTGTTGTGAGTTTAAATTCGGGAACAACTTTGCGTTATCCAGAACAATTTGGCTTAAACGGAAATAGAAATGTTTACTTAACTGGTGAAGCATTTTTTGAAGTTGCCAAAGACAAAACCCATCCGTTTATTGTACATGCGAATCAGGCTGATATTGAAGTTCTCGGGACAACTTTTAATGTGAGCGCTTATCCCGAAAATCCTACAGTTAACAGTACATTAATTGAAGGAAGTATCCGAATGTCTGAAGCTATTAATCCTTCTAACGCTATTTTGCTGGAGCCAAACCAAATGGCAACGTGGCAAAATAATTCAAAAAAACTGGTCTTAAAAGAAGTTGACCCTACCTTTTATGCTGCCTGGACAAAAGGCGAACTTGCTTTTAATGACACCCCATTTTCTACAATCGCTAAAATTATTCAGCGTACCTACGACGTTGAGATTATCAACGAAAATTCTGATTTGGCCAGACAGAGTTTTACTGGTACTATTAAAATTAGCGAATCTAGTGTCGAAAACATTTTAGATCTGCTAAAACGTGACACGCCTTTTAATTATTCTATTAAACAAAAAACAATTACAATTACGCCAATTTTCCATAACTAAATAAAACATGACTTTAATGATACCCAATAACTTAAGAAAAACTTTGTTTTTCTTAGCCCTCCTTATATCCGGTTTTAAAGGTTTTTCGCAAAATAAATTAATAACCATACATGTTAAAAATAAGCCTATTAGTTCTATCATAAAATCTATTGAAGAACAAAGTGATTTTAGAATAATTTACAACGCTAGAAAAATTGATGCTGAACAATTGGCAGATTTAGATATTAATAATGCAACATTAGAAACTGTTTTAAAGCAATTATTAAAAGACACAAATATTTCCTATTACATTCAGAAAAAACAGGTTTTGCTTACAGATGCTAGTCGTGTTAACAGATCTAATGACGCTGCTCAAGAAACTGAGCGCGTTATAAAAGGAACTGTTTACAGTGCAAAAGACAGACAGCCGCTTCCTGGTGCTTCTATTCGCATTAAAGGAACTGGAATGGGTGCTATTACCGATTTTAATGGAAAATTTGTCTATCAGTTAAATGGAAATAATATTTCAAATATTATTCTTGAAGCAGGTTTTTTAGGAATGGAAACTCAATCTCAAAAAGCAGACGCGAAAAAAGATTTTGTTTTTTATCTTCAAGAAGCTACAGATGAGCTAAATCCAATTATAATTACTTCTTCTTATGGAACAACTAAATTGAAAGAAGAAATTGTTGGAAGTATTTCGACATTACAAGCAAAAGATATTGCCGTTGAGCAAGCCTCTGAAAGTTTTGATAAAATGATTACAGGACAAATTGCCGGAGTTTTGGTAGAAAATACTTCTGGTATAGGTGGCCCTGTAAAAATTAATATTCGCGGTCAAGGTACATTGTCTTCTCTAACCGGAGCAATCACTGGAACTTCATCGCAACCTCTTATAATTGTGGATGGTGTGGTGATGAGTGAAGAATATGCGATTGATGGAGGTAGTTTTGATGGGTCTGGAATTTATGCAGAGAATCTTGCAAATCCGTTAATGAAAATTGCACCAGAAAATATTGAAAGTATTTCTATTTTAAAAGATGCAGCAGCAGTTGGTATTTATGGTGCAGATGGTGCAAATGGCGTGATTTTGATTACAACGAAAAAAGGAAAAAAAGGAAAAACACAATTTGGTTTCTCTAACCAACTGGGTGTTTCTTCTGCTATTAATCAAATTAAATATTTGAACGGAGAACAGTATACAGAAATTCGAAACGAATATTTAAGAAACACAACAACAAATTATGTTCCAATTACCTACAACGGTACTAATACAGATTGGTTCAATTTATTAAATAAAGCTGGTATTTACAATAAATATAACTTTAATGTGTCAGGTTCTACATCTAAATTTTCGTACCGAACCAATATTAGTTATACAAAAATTGACGAACCTCAAATGGGAAATGAAACAAAACAGCTAAATGCAGGAATTAATTTGGGTTACAGCTCTGGCAAATGGGATATCAATTTAATGCTGAATCCTAGTTTTGTACAAAAAGATGCTCCAAATATCTTTTATGCTTTTGCTTATCTTCCCACACTTACTCCTTACAATGAAGACGGTTCTTTTGCAAATTTAGGCGTGAGCGGTGCTACAGCTGGAAATCCGCTGGCTGCTATAGAGCAAAATAAAAATGAAACGCAGACAATGGGTCTTTTAGGAAGTTTAAATTTATCTTATAAGCTTAATAATAATATCCGATTTTCTACTCTTTTTGGTATGGATTATAGTGATAAAGATCAAGATAGATATTTTTCTGCTGCTAATGAAAGTGGCCAGTTTAGTGGTTCTTTTACGCTTGGAGGCATTTTATATCCAGCTTGGGGCCGAAGATTATTGAATGAAAGAAATTCAACAAAATGGAACTGGCAAGGTCAGGCATTATTCAATAAAAATATTACAGAAAATCATGCTATTGATGGTGTTGTAGGTTTTGAATTAAGTGAGGATAAAACCAATTTTGATTATTCTTCGGGTGTTGGATTCGTAAATCCGAACACAATCAATAAAATTACTGACGCGATAAGAGATGATAATCCAGCTACCCCAAATGTAGACGAATCTAAAGCAGGACAATCTTATAGAAGTGAAATTAGCTACAATTCGAGGGTTTCTTTGTTTTCACAGGTAAATTATAATTATAAAAAACGTTATTATTTATTAGCCAACTATCGTCGTGACCAAAGTTCTGTTTTTGGTGATGATACCGATGTAGCACATAATGGTGGACTTGGAGCAGCATGGATTATCACTAATGAGAACTTCTTAAATTCTGCATCATGGATTGATTTCTTAAAATTAAAAGCCAGCTACGGTACAACCGGAAACTCAAGAATTGGTTCTTACAGATCTAAAGGTTTATATAATATTTCTCCAAACGAGTACAATGGAGGAATTGGGGCAACTACAGGATTTGCGCCAAACGGTAATTTGAGCTGGGAAAAAAACACAAAGTTTAATGCCGGTTTTGATTTTAATATCTTAAAAAGAGTTGAACTTACTGTAGAATATTACTACGACAATAAAAGTGATCTGATTACGACGAGAGAAATTCCTACTGAAACTGGTTACAATTCTTTGCAATTAAACGCTGCAAGTATGTACAACAAAGGTTTGGAAATTACTACAAGAATAAAATGGATAAAAACAGATGCATTTAAATGGACAACGGCTTTCAATATTTCTACTATAGACAGTAAAGTGACCGAATTAAAAGGTTTAGGAAGTGATTATTCTCAGGCCAACTTAGCTCTAGCACAAAAAATTGGATATAGTAACAGTACAATTTGGGGAATCAAATGGGTTGGTGTAGATCCTGCAACTGGTAGAGATCTTGTAGAAAAAAATGGAAAAATATATGACTCCAAAACATATAGTGACCTTTATACGGTGGCTGATTGGGTACCTATTGGAGATAAACAAGCAGATGCTTATGGTGGTTTTTATAATAATTTTACCTTTTTCAACAATTTAAGTTTATCTATTAGAGGTGATTATCAAATTGGAGGTGAGTTTTTAGCATCAGATATATTGATAGATAAATACTCAAACACATTTAATAGAAATCTTTCCGTAAACGCTTACGATTACTGGAGAAAACCTGGAGACGTTGTTACACAATCTGCTGTAACATCTTCTACTCAATATCCTAATTTAAGTAAATATGTATATGATGCGACTTATATTAAAATCAGCAATATTAATTTAAGTTATAATGTACCTATAAAAAATACATTCTTAGATAATCTTTCTGTGTTTGCTGATGCTACAAATGTTTTATACTGGTACAAAGAAAATAGTCCAAAAGGAATGAACGGAATTCGAGAATACAGTTTTACTTATCCTCAGGCAAGAACAATCTCGCTGGGAGTTAATGCTAAATTTTAAGACAATGAAATATTCAAAATACTTACTTATATTTTTCCTGATTTTCTCATTGCAAAGCTGCAGTGATTTCTTAGAACAGGAACCTGGAACACAAACTTCTATAGACGAGCTTTTACAAGACAAAAAAGGAGTTCTACAAGCATTAACAGGAGTTTATACAGAGCTAGAAGCTGATGTGCGAGGAGAACGTTTTGCTGTTTATGCCGATTTACAGGGAGGAAATATAAAATTTTCTCCAACCTCTTCAGGAAGTAATAGAGGTCAAATTTCTCCTCCTGCAAATGTTCAACACGCATATGCTTTTGACGACTTAGCTTTAACTAGCAATTTCAAAATGTTTTACGATGATAGTTATGATATCATAAATCAAGCAAATTTAATTTTGGAGTATACTCCTAGCTTGAAAGACGCTACTGATGTAGAAAAAAACCAAATTAAAGCAGAAGCGCTTACCATTAGAGCCTACGCACATTTTCTGTTGTCTTTAGTATACAGCCAAGATTATAAATATACACCAGATGCTTCTCATCCAGGAATAGTTTATAGTACAGCCTCTATTAAAGCTGGATTACAATATCCTTCAAGAAAAACCGTGGCAGAAACGTATACTTTAATTATAAATGATTTAGAAACTGCAATTGAAAATTATTCGTCAAAATCACTTTTGCCAGGACAAGATTACTCCGTATTTAATCGCAATAATACAAAAGCTTTACTGGCTAGAGTTTATCTGCAAAAAGGAGATTGGATTAATGCATACCAACTTGCAAATGAAGTAATCACAACTTCTGGCGTTATTTTATCTGGCTCTGCCGATTATGTGGCCCAATGGACACAGCCAAATCTTCCTGTATCAGAAGTTTTATTAGAGTTTTCTGTGCCATCAGATTCTGAAGGTGTTGTTTCTTCATCAATGTCACAAGTTTTTGGCTATACATCAGCAACAAGTTATCAAAAATATGTTGCTTCAGATGATTTAGTTAACTTATACGAAAACAATGATTTGCGAAAACATCTTTTTCTTACCCAGCCTTTACAAACGGTGGTAAATGGGGTTTTAGCTCCAGTAAATTACAATTTTACTAAAAAATTTCAGGATAACGCCGGTTATGTGGCTTTCAGACTTAGCGAAATGTACCTAATTCGTGCCGAAGCAGCTCTAGAAACCAACAGAGCAGATCTTGCAATGGCAGACATTAACACGATTCGCGCCCGTGCAAACGCCACTTTACTAACTAATACAACTAATTTGAAAGAGAATATTCTTTTAGAAAGAAGAAAAGAACTTTGTTTTGAAGGTCATTTATTTTTTGACCTTGTACGAAATCACAAAAACGTTTCTAGAAATGATGGATGTATTTCTTCTAATTGCAATTTACAGTACCCTTCACTAAAATTTGTATTGCCAATTCCGACGTTCAACACTAATCTTAACCCTAATTTACAACAAAATGACTCGTATTAAAATATTAAGCATATTGTTTACAGCAGTTATATTTACTTCATGCTCAAAAGATGATTATAAATTAGGTGTTGAAACTGATCCATTTTTAAGATTTAATTTTTTAGTTAAAAGTGATAATACACCTTTAGAATATCCAGCTATAAATGGAAGTCTAGTACCGCAATCCAATTACGTAAATAGTTCAGTTAAAACCTTAAAAGTGCCAGTTGCTTTAACTGCCCGAAATTTAAAAAATACGGTAACTGCCAATTTTAGCGCAGTCTCATCAAACGGAGACAATCAAAGTTTTAAAGTAAATCCTGTAAATCAATTAACTTTTCAAGGAGCTAAGCTGACTGATACTATCGCGATTTCTTTTGACAAAAGGTGGAGTGCCAATCAGAGTATCAATTTAAAACTAGAAACCGTTTCTGACCCTGAAATTCATATTGGAAATTTAAACACCGAATATCTAAACGATACGTTCAAAATTGATTTAGGGACAATTACAACCAACTATACTTTTCCTGTAAATCAGCTTCTTATAAAAGGCGAAGTGGGCGAAACAATCGATTTTAAGGTTAATTTCCCTAACGGATTTTTTCCTGAGGAAATTGAAAATGCCAATACTTTCAAATTTCAAAATGGTTTTGACTATTCATTAACTCATGATGATTTTGGAGACAATAGAAGCTCAATAACATATCATTTAACTCTTTTAGAAGATATTCAAAATGATGATGCCCGTTATGAATCAAAAATAACTTTGGTTAATATTCCCAATTACAATGCATTTGGAAGTATAAATCTAACCATTGTAAAACCGATAAAATCCCCAAGAGATGTTCAGGCTTATCCAGCTTCAAAATTTACAGATCCAACCAATTCTTTTTACCTAACATATGGCGAACACTGGTTTAATAGAAACGGCTCTTGTGCATGGCAGACTTTCAATGCGATAACTTTTCCAGTTATCGTTACAAAAGATAATGAAAATGCTATTTTATACAGCGATAAAGGAACAGCAGACCCTAACGACGATGTGTATCACGATGCTTTCAAAATTGGATTTAATGTAGCAACCGGAAATAATACTGTAAATTCTTTTGGTTTGAAAAGATGGTTTTCTAACGAAAGCGGTTCGGCAGCCATTTCTCCTGGATTTAATATTACCTCTGCTTTGGAATTTTTCCCGGCCAACGGAAACAGCAAAACAGAAGGAACAGTTCTCGTAATTCCGCAAGACTTGACCATTGGCTCTAGTGCTTCAAATACGCATATTATTGCCATTTCAGGTGAAGGAACTTACAAAGAAATCAGCAATGGTCTTTTTGAAATTTCTTTCGAATTAAAACTAACAAACGACAAACTGTTTGGAGGAACAGTTTCGACACAATACAGAATGTACAACAGCAGAACATATCCAAAACCTGCAGCTTTAAGCATACCTTGCCCGAAAGAAGTTACGCTTTAACGCAAAGTTGTTTCAGGTTTCAAGTTTCAGGTTTCAAGTTTCAGGTTTCAAGTTCTGTTGAGCAACATGAAACTTGAAACCTGAAACAAAAAAACAAACAAAAACAAAAAGAATTGAAAAAACTAATCTTACCCATCTTATTCCTTATAGGATTATCGGCTTACAAGGCTTCTGAAGGTCCTGATTATGCCGATATTCAGGAATTAAGAAAACTCTATTCTAGCGGAGATTCCTCAAATTGGCCTGCTGCAGAACTGCATGAAAATATCGATAAAGCTAAATTTCAAGATATTGGCGTGCTTCCTGCTGTTCCGTATCCAGCTTATAATCCGTATTCTAAGGAAAAAGAAAGCTTGGGAAAAGTATTATTTTTTGATCCGCGTTTATCACAAAGCGGTCAAATTGCCTGCGCTTCTTGCCATAATCCAGAATTGGGCTGGACCGATAATTTAACGCGTTCTTTTGGCCACGATCGCCAGACAGGAAAACGCAACTCGATGACGATTTTAAACTCTGCTTATGCCACTTCTCTATTTTGGGATGGAAGAGCTAAAAGTCTAGAAGATCAAGCACAATTTCCTGTTTCTGATCCGTTAGAAATGAATGAAAAACTGACTATTGCAGTTGATAAAATTGCTAAAATTAAAGGTTATAAGGCATTATTTACAGCGGCTTTTGGAGATAAAAAAGTAACGCTGGAACGAATTCAGTATGCGATTGCCACTTTTGAAAGATCGATCAACAGTCCGAAAAGTAAATTTGATCAGTTTGTAAGCGGAAAATCAGCTGTTTATACCGACCAACAGGTAAAAGGAATGCATTTGTTTAGAACAAAAGCACAATGCATCAATTGTCATAATACACCGTATTTTAGTGATAATGAATTTCATAATGACGGTCAGACTTTATTTGGAACTAAATATGAAGATTTCGGACGTTATAATGTAACCAAAGACGTGAAGGATATCGGCAAGTTTAGAACGCCGACGCTTCGTGAAGTTGCAAATACAAAACCGTGGATGCATCACGGCCACTTCCCTACTTTATTGGATGTTGTAGAATTGTACAATTTAGGAAATCCGTCTCCTGTTCAAAAGAAATATTTAGGAACAGCACGAGATTCTTTAATTCCAAAAGTAGATCCGATGCTAAGAAAATTAGATTTAAGTAAAGAAGAAATTGCCGATTTACTAGCTTTTATTGAGACTCTGAGTACACCAACAAGAAGAATGATGGTTCCAGAAATGCCAAAATAATTTAGTTGATGTTTTGCATTTGCCCCAAAATCTGCAAATCTTAAAAGTCCGTTTCTTAATTGAAACGGACTTTTTTCAAATAATTAAACTTTTATTGATAATTGCAATTGTCCTCCCAAACCAATTTCAACGATTTTTTGTAATGTAGAAAATCGTACTTCTTTTACATTATTTTCAATTTTTGAAATGTATGATTTTGTAGTACCGCTTCTCTGAGCAAGTTGTTCTTGCGTTAATCCTTTCTGTATTCTAGCTTCCAATAGCATAGCACCTATTTTGAAGCTTTCATAACCTTCATCGAGTTCATTACGTTTTGTAGAACCAATTTTACCATAATGTTTATCTTTAAATTGATCCAGACTTATAATCGTACTATTTTCATTCTTTTTCATTTTCATAGTCTTCCCTAATTTTAAGTGCTTTTAAAATCTCTTTCTTTGGTGTCTTTTGAGTTTTTTTCTGAAAACCATTTGCCAAAACGATCAATTTTCCATCATCAAAAAAACAGAAAATTCTAAATATATCTGATCCTTGTTGAACCCTAATTTCATATAATCCTACAGTATTTTCTATATGTTTCAGATAAACTTCTGGAATTTTTTCTAACTCTTCAATTAACTGTAAAGTCCAAATTATTTTTGTTTTAACCTTTTCGCGCTGTTTTAAAAAAAAAATCTTCAAAGTAATTTTTAAAGAAGATTATTTCTCTATGTTTCTCCATACAAATGTAATTAAGTTTCACTAAAGTGAAACTTTTTTTTCTAATTAATTTATTTGGGAGAAATTACAGAACTGCAAATTTAGAAAAAAAAAAGAAAAACCTCACAAAAAACATCTGCTGCTATTGCAAAAGGAAATTACCTGTATTTTTATCAAAACCTCATCTTTTGAATTCTAACCGCATTCAAAATCGCCAGCAAAGCCACTCCAACATCGGCAAAAACAGCTTCCCACATTGTGGCAAGTCCGCCGGCGCCAAGAATTAAAACAAAAGCTTTAACCCCAAAAGCCAGTACAATATTCTGCCAGACAATTTTTTTGGTCTGTTTTCCGATGTTTATTGCCATCGCAATTTTGCTTGGTCGATCGTCCTGAATCACAACATCTGCCGTTTCTATTGCGGCATCGCTCCCTAAACCACCCATCGCGATTCCTACGGTACTTAGCGCAATTACTGGCGCATCGTTTACACCATCACCAACGAAAGCAATTGTTTCGTTTTTAGCTTTTATTTCATTCACTTTATTGACTTTATCTTCAGGAAGCAAATCTCCATAAGCTTTTGCAATTCCGAGTTTATCAGCCACAAACTGAACCACATTATTTTTATCTCCACTAAGCATTGTTAGTTTTACGCCTAACGATTTTAATTTAGATACTGTTTCTTTGGCATCTTCTTTAATTTCGTCAGCGATGGTAAGATAACCTGCAAACTTCCCTTCGTAAGCCATTGCAATTGTGGTATAAACTATTGCAGACGGATCAATATCATACGAAATATTAAATTTATCGAGAAGTTTAAAATTCCCAACATACAAATCTTTTCCGTTGTAAGAAGCCTTTAAGCCGTGTCCAGAAATTTCTTCGATATCTTTCAATTCTACAGAAGAATCAATAGCTCCAACGTAATTATGAATGGCTGTAGCAACAGGATGTGTACTTCGGCTTTCTAATGCATTAACTATTTTTATAATTTCATCTTTATTAAATTCAGGTTTTATAGCGACTTCCTGCACTCTGAATACACCTTCTGTCATAGTTCCTGTTTTGTCAACCACAACATTTTGGATTGTCGAAATACTATCTAGAAAATTACTCCCTTTAAACAATATTCCGTTCTTAGACGCAGCGCCAATTCCACCAAAATAACCAAGCGGAATACTAATAACCAAAGCACACGGACAGGAAATAACTAAGAAAACAAGTGCTCTATATAGCCAGACATTAAAAATATAAGTATCAACAAAAAGCATCGGAATCAAGCAAATTCCAATTGCTAGAAAAACTACAATTGGCGTGTAGATTTTAGCAAACTTTCTGATAAACAATTCTGCAGGTGCTTTTTTTGCAGTAGCATTTTGCACCATTTCCAAAATTTTAGATAATTTACTATCGTTATAAGCAGTGGTTACTTTTACTTCGGCAATTGTATTTCCATTGATCATTCCGGCTAAAACCGTTTCGCCTTTCTTTTTGGTGTCGGGTTTACTTTCTCCCGTTAAAGCAGCAGTATTAAACGAAGCCGAATCTGATAATAATTCGCCATCTAAACCTAATTTTTCTCCCGCTTTTAGCTGAATTATCGCTCCAATGGGAACATCATTAGCCTTAACTTTAACAGCACTATTATTTTCTAAAACATAAACCTCATCTGGGCGTTGATCTAATAAATTTTTAATACTTGATTTTGCTCGGTTAACCGCCATTCCCTGAAAGGTTTCGCCAATAGTATAAAACAGCATAACTGCAACTCCTTCTGGATATTCGCCAATAGCAAAAGCGCCAATTGTAGCAACACACATCAGGAAAAATTCAGAAAAAACATCTCCTTTTACGATGCTTTCATAAGCTTCTCTCAAAACTGGTAGTCCAACAGGAAGATAGGCAATAGCATACCATGCAATTCTAACAGATTCTGTAAACCATGGCTGCGGAAAATAATTATCTAAACCAATTCCTATGAGTAGTAAAACAAAAGATATAATTGATGGCAGAAACAATTGAAACAGGTTTCCGCTCACATTATGTTCATGATCGTGACCTTCGTGACCGTGGTCTTCATGGTGCGAATGCACTGGCTCATCGTGCGAACAGGAACAGGAAGGTTTGGCTTTATTTTTTATAGTTTTTACTTCTTTATCTTGATGTATCATTATAGAATTTCTGGTTTAAAGTTTAAGATTTATGCTTCTCCGAAACTTTGTTTAAATAATGTCCTAAATTTAAGGATTATGTACTAGATATTACAACCTAAATTTGTTTTTAATATCACTGCTGGATAATAAAAATGGCACTAACTGAAACAGTTAGTGCCATTTTTACATTTACATTTATCCGTATTTTTAATACCAAAAAATATAATTCTAAAAATAATATCCAATATTACATTGTAAACGGGCGTGCCATTTATTATTGTAATCATTATACAAACTAGCCTGATTATCTCCTAAAAAGGGATGATTGTAACCTGCAACATATTCTACGTAAGTATAAATTCCATCCAATATTTTGATTAAAGCGCCATTTGTAAGCATGTGCGTTGGTTTCAGATCATATTTTTTTCCAAGATAACCATATTCACTATAAAATGAAATTTCGTTTAATGCTTTGCCTTTGAAAGGAATACTGTATTTAGCAGATACCGCAGCAACATTTGCTTTAGACGCAACCTGATAGGTATAATTAAAAGATCCCATGTCTACATATTGTGAATTTTCTACTCCTTTTGGATTAAATTCATATTTATAAACTTCTGCTTTTAAACCCAGATTTTTATAATCCAGATGATAATGCACGGCAACTGCATTACGGCTTCCCATTTTATTTTCTACAAAATTATAGAGCTGTCCAAATTGCCCTGAAACTCCAATTCTGTGAAATACATCATCAGTTTTAACCTGATAGACAAGCTGTCCGGAAAGCGCATTGATTTCTTTATTGTCTCCCACAACACTTGCAGACCATTGGTTGTCTCTTAAATCAGGGTCGTTTGTAAAGGTTTCCATAGCATTTTTCATAAAAGCAACCTGCCAGTCCCAGGTTTTTCCTTTGTGATGATATTTGGTTCCCATAGCATATTTCCCTTCAAAACCAAGGGCATATCCTATTCCTAAAAACCAGCTGTACGAGTTATAATCCAAGTTCCCAAACGGATCCTGAACTAAACCTACCTGAATATCGTCTCCGTTTTGAAAATCGTATCCTATCCAGCCTTCTTTTGGCATTGTTCCTCCGGATGAAGCCGGCATAAATCGCATATCAACATACATTTTAAATTTTTTATAGGAAGCATTTACTGCAAGTGCAAATAAATCGAAACCAAATTCGCCTCCTTCTTTTTTTCTCGTTTCATTGTAAAATTCATCTTTATAATGTACTCTGAAAGCTCCATTAATCATGAATTTTGGTTTCTCTGGCGGTAAAAGCAGCGTATCTCTCAAATGACCATCTCCCTGCGAATAAACAAAGCGGCTTACAAATAGTACCAAAACAATTAGAAGCAACCGATAATAGTTGTTATACATATTTTTAAATTATTTAAATAAGATTCTGATTAGTTCAAACTTCAATTTAGAGCATACAAAATGGGAGCATAAAATGTATCAGGAATACATTATGCCTTCATTTTGATGTCAAATGGTATATACTTGAGGGAAGAATAGCTTTCTATTGTGGTAATAGAAAGCTATTTGTAATTAAGGAAAGAAATGTTATAGTGCTTCTAAACTCTGCATTTCTTTTAAGGTATTTTCTAACAGTTGTGGTAATTTGTGATAAACTTTATCGTTGATTTGTTTATACTTTTTATGTGTTTCTGTGTTAGGAAGGAACTCATCTTTTTCTTTTACCATTTGCTTTACAGCTGTATCAAAATCAGGGTAACAGCCTACCGCTACTGCTGCACAAATCGCAGCACCTAAAGCAGCCGAACCACTCATTTCGTTTCTAACAACGGGAGTTCCGCTTATGTCTGCAAAAATTTGCATAAATAAATCGCTGTTTGCACCGCCGCCTGATATGATAATTTTTTCAGGATGATGACCCAGCGTTTCATTCATTAGCTGATAATGATTATTCAGCGTTAGGGCAATTCCTTCCAGAATGGCACGATAAATATGTCCACGACCCTGCTGGCCGTTAAAACCTATCATTACCCCTTTTCTATAAGATTGATATGCTGGTGCCAACCAGTCGGGAATGATCATTAAACCATCTGATCCTACAGGAACTTTCAAAGCTTCTTCTTCTAATATCTGCTCTGGCAAAACGCCTTTTTCTTTTGCTTTGATATTAAGTTCTTCGCCAATAAGATCCCTAAACCATGAAATTAACCACATTCCTCTTCTCACTCCGCCACTTTCAAATAAATAACGGTTAGGCACACAAGATAAGTTTGTAAAATAATTATCGTGAGGAGGTCTGTTCTCGTTACCTACCACCATTGAAGTAATGTAGGTTCCTAAAGAAAATAATCCTCTGGTTGAATCTGTTAATCCTGCTCCTAAGGCTTCTACCGCTTTATCATTTGCCGTGGCTACTACTGGCAATCCTTCCGGCAGGCCAGTTAAGGCCGAAGCCTCTTTTGTTACGGTTCCTAAAACGGTTCCTGGCATTTGTAATTTTAGCAGTTTCTCGTTTGGAATTTTAAAATTATTCAGAACCTCTTTGTCTTCAGACCAATTCCAGGTTTCCATATCTACAGGAAACTGCCATTGAAAAGCATTTGCCGCAGTATCTTTTAATTCTCCCGTCAAACGATGCGTGATGTACCCCGTTGTAGGACATGTATAAGCTATTTCTTCAGAATCTTTAAAAGGTTCGTAAGCACGTACATCCATCCAACTCATAACAGGTGCGGCCAGATTTCCATCTTTTTTCATGAAAACCCTGCAGCAGCGAATAGTGCAAAGTCCAACTCCTTTTATAAGACTTACATCGCCTTTGAAGTTTTTCATTAATCGCTGAAGAGCAACTTGTATGCTATCCCACAAATCATCATCAGGATGCTCGACGTATCCGGCTTTCCTGAACATCATAGGTTTTAGAGGCTCAACTTCACAATGTATAATTTCTCCTTTGGAGTTAATTATGTATACTTTTGTGCTTTGAGAGCCATTATCGACTGAAATAAAATATTGTTCGTTCATAACAATTCGCTTTATCTTGTTAAGAATCCGCCGTCAACAGCTAAAATGTGTCCGTTTACAAAATGTGAAGCCTGACTTGCCAAGAATACTGTTGTACCCATTAAATCAGCTACATCTCCCCAACGTCCTTCTGGTGTGTGGTCTACAATCCATTTATTACGTTCTGGGTTTTCTATAGATGCCTGAGCTACTTTTGTTTTAAAATAACCAGGGGCAATTCCGTTTACCTGTACATTGTATTGCGCTAATTCGTCACAATATGCTTTTGTTAAACCAGCAATACCGTGTTTAGAGGCAGCATAAGCCGGAGACCATTGTCCGCCTAAGAAAGAAAACAGAGAACAAATATTAATGATTTTTCCACTTTTTTGAGGAATGAAAAATTTGGTAACTTCAGCTGACATTTCAAAAGCTGCCGTTAAATTGATGCTTATCATTGGGTCCCATTCTTTTCTTCCAAAATTCAAAACATCTGCTATTAAGCAAATTCCGGCGCAGTTTACCAGGATATCTACTGATCCTAATTTTTCTACGCATTGTTCTACAATTTTTTTAGGCATTCCGTCTTTGGTAATGTCTGCACTCATGTATACCGCTTTACCGCCTTCGTTTTCAATCAATTTGTTGAATTCAGGATCATCCGGCATGATACTCGGCATAAAAATATTGGCTCCTGCTTTTGCTAAAGCCAAAGAGAAAGCTTGTCCTAATCCGGTATTTCCTCCGGTGATAATTGCATTTTTCCCTTTAAGAGAAAAATAACCCATGTTAAAATCTGTAATTTCCATTTTTTATGTTTTTTAATTGTTTAGTTTAATTTTTTTTAGTCTGTTGTTTAAAAATAGTGACAAAGCAAATGGCAGCTATTCCTAGAATTGCACTTATAATAAAATAAGCATTGTATCCTCCTTCGGCTCCAAACTTGCTGAAAACCATTGTACTGAAATAGGGTATAAAAATGTCTGGTAAGTATCCTAAAAGAGAAATAAAACCTACAGCTGTACCCATTATTTTATTATCAATCCTACTATCGCCTAATAAAGACCAATAAGTACCACGAATGGCATATACAAATGTTCCTCCTAATATTATCAAAATGTAATAGAAATTGATATTGGTTGTCGCTGCAGGAAGAAAAGCAATAGCAAATAAGGTTAGTGCTGCTCCAGAAAGTGCAAAAATCAGTGTGAAGCTTTTTCCTAGTTTATCTGCTAAATATCCGCCCAAAATACCGCCAATAGGTCGCATCCATAATACGATTACCATAATTGTGTTTACAGTAACGGGCGTGATTTTTAGGTTTTTCTCCATAAATCCTCCGTAATAATACACTACCCAGGTTACTGAATAAGAGCAAAAAATAATGGCTCCCATCAGATATACAAATTTGTTTTTGATTACAGAATTGACATCTTTAAAATCAAAACCTTTATCTTCTTCGGTAGTATTTTCTGTCGTAGCTAATTCATTTTTAGTAGATTTGGCTACTTCTTTTTCTACAAACAAGGCAATAAGAATCCCTACAACAAGCAATACAGCAGAATACATATAAATTACATACTTAAGTGCCTCTTTTTTATTTTCAAGCGTTTCGCCATTTTCTAAAATATTAGAGAAAATAAACAAAGCTACACTGGCTAGTACTGCCTCGATAACCCCTCTTCCTCCGTCGAGAATCCCAAAGAAACGTCCTTCTTCTTCAGGGGTTGATAATAACTTTACGAGTTTCATATGTGCACCCCAAAAAGTAAAGACAGAGAAGACTCCCCACAAACAGAATATACCAATTACTGAAGCGTAACTGGGAATTTGCGCAAACCAAAATCCTCCTACTGCTGTACCCAGTAAGGAAAAAACAAGCAGGTATTTTGCAGAGAACTTATCACTTAATATCCCACTTGGAAAATATCCTAGTATGAATATAAAGCCCAAAACGGTATAGATAATGTTTAGGTGATCCAAACTAATATTAAAGACAGACAGAATAGTTTGCTGATAATTTGTTCTTAAATAAATTAGTGGATAGATTGCCCCAGCGGCCAGCACTATGAGGATAAATTGAATATACCGTTTCATACTATTAGTTTTTTATGGCTGTTATTTTTGATATTTTTCGCCTTCTGCCTGAGGGAAAATGGTTCCGAAATTCATGATTCCATTAGGATCAAAAACCTTTTTTAATTTTTCAAGCATATAGTATGCACTACCGTGTTCTTGTTTAGTCCACTCGTTTCTGTACTTTCCAATTCCGTGGTGATGACACATAGAACCGCCTAGTTTTAAGGTTTCTTCTACAATTATGGTTTGGATTGGATGATGATAAAGACGCATTTCATCTTGAGGCTCACAATTGATATTGTAATTGTAAACAAAATACATATTGGTTCCGTTGATATAACTGTGAGATGAATGCCCGCCAAGCATAGTAATATCTTTGCTTCTTGGAAATTCTTTACGGATTCTTTCGATTACATTGTAGTATATTTTTGTAACATTTTCCCAATCGGCAGAAATTTCTGTTGTAAATCCGTCATGAGAGCTATGATTAACCATATCTCTGATTTCATCTTCTATTCTTTCCTGTGTCCAGTTAAGATGATTGAACCAATTCGCAATCAATGAAGGATCTACTTTCTCTGTAATACCTTCTTTAAACTTCTCTACAGCATCTTCAATTCCAACAGAAGTAGCGGCTACCATATTTTCGTTTCCTTCTGCCATGAAAATTAAAATGCACTGCCCTTTATGAAATTGACTAAAATGCTGAGCCGCATCTTCTTCAGAATATACTCTTGCTACAGATGGTCTGTAACCATTTGCCATTACTTCTCTTAAAACTTTAATTCCGGTATCAACATCTTTTAATAAATAACCAAAGAATTGGTTGTTTTGAGGAAAATATCTGAATAACTTAACCGTAACTTCTGTGATATAACACAAAGCACCTTCATTACCAATAGCAATATGTCTAATATCCGGCCCTCCTGCTCTTCTTGGTACATTTTTTATACGCGAAATATGCCCGTCAGGAAAAACACATTCTAAACCTACTACCATATCTTCTATACCGCCGTATAAAGTTGAAAATTGACCAATACTGCGTGTTGATACTAAACCTCCCATTTGGGCAACCGGTTTTGATTGCGGAGAATGCCCTGTTGTTAAATTGTGTTTTCTAACTTCATCTTCCAACTCTTGTAAAGTAACTCCAGATTGGGCTGTGGCCTGAAAATTATACGGATCAATTTTTATAATCTTCTTTAAATTTTTTCCATCAACTACTAAAGTTTGTTCTTTCCAGTTTTCTAAACCTCCTTCGGTCGCAGTTCTTCCGCTTCTTGGGATTACATTAATTTCGTTCGCATTACAATATCTCAGAATTTCAGAAACCTCTTCTGCCGTTTTAGGATAAACAATTGCAGTTGGTGCCGGAACATCTAAAACTTTTTTTGCTTTTGCGTATTTCTTGTATCGGTCTGCCGATGCTTCATACAAATCATCAGAATTGATGTTAATTTGATCTTGAGGTAAAAACTTTTCTAAGTCTTTTAAAATAACATTATTTTCTTTCATTGCTTCTTTAGTTTTTTGATTTAGAAACCATTTTATTTCTTTTATTTTCTTCCATGCTTCTATTAAAAACATGCCACTACATCGATTAAGCTGAAGCAAATGTAAGAAATATATTTCATATTGATTATTTATTTTCCTAAAATGTTTAATTAATTTAAAAAACAGGAAAATAATATCATTTTTTAAATAAAAGGCAAATCTAAAACTATGACATTTGTCATAATATGATATATTTTAAAACCAAAATGAATAAAAAAACGCTTTAAAATACACTTTTAATACAAAAAAGAAGATTAAACAAGGATGGAAAATTATATAATTTTACTAATAATAATATTCATTATTAAAAGCAATAGAAGAATAAACATAAAAATTGGCTGGAGAATGGTAATTGACTAATAAATTGTAATACTTTTACTAAAAAGATTGACACAAATGTACATTGTAAACAAAGAGCTGCTTAACTCTCTGGAGAGAAATATTTATAGTATTCTAATTAAAGAAATAAAACAAAATGATGCATTATCTATTACAGATGCTGCGTCATTATGCGGTTGTTCGCCATCTAAAATCTCAAAATTTGTGCAAAAGTTGGGTTTTAGGACTTACAAGGAATTTTTAGCTTTTATTAGCGGGAATGCATCTATGGTAATTGCTGATGAGAGTGAGCGCCTAAATAAATTTTTAGAAAACTTCAATCCTGAAATTGTTAATCAGTTTGCAGCCTATTTGAAGAAATTTGAAAAGATTATTCTGTTTGGTTATGGACCATCGTTTATAGCGGGACAATATTTTGAATATAAACTTCGAAATTTATTAGACATTCCTATTTGGGCCGTTGCTCACGAAACATCTATTAACGATTTATTGAGCAAGAACAATCTGGTTGTTATTTTTTCTGTTACGGGACAATTTAAATCTTTTACAGAATTGTACGAGAACATCATTTCAAAAAACAGTAAAGCCGCTTTTATTTTAGAAGAAGGACAGAGAGATTTTTTAGAAATGTACGATTACACTATCACTTTAAGTAATTATCAGCAAAATCCAGATTTGTTGCCGCACGAAAAAACACGCACTACTTTTTTTGCGTTTATAGAAGCTGTAATTAAGCAACTAGAAACAGTATCTTTAGAAAAATAGTTTTTTTTATGCGAATGAAACGGATTCGCTATCTCAAAAACGCGAAAAAAAAAAAACGGATTTTGAACACGGATTTCACAAATTTGCACGAATTTCTAAGGTTTTAATCAGTTTGCGAAATTGAATTTCACAAACTGATTAAACCTCAGTACCTCAGTATCTTTGAAACTTTGAAACTCAATGCACCTCAGCATCTTGAAAAAAACTTAATGTTCATGCGATCCGCCGCCTTTCATTGCCGAAAGTAGATAAAACGCGCCTTTGGTCACAATTTTAGCATTAGCTGGTATTTCATTTATAAACTTAACTTCTGTAAAACCCAAATCGGTTGTTCCGGGAATTACTTCAATGGTTTTAAAATGAATTTCTTCTTCATGAGCTTCCTCTTTTTCGCCTGCTACATGTTCGTGTTTTTCTTCTGCATGATTTTCTTCCTGAATAAAAACAAAATATTTATCAGCGTTTCTCACTACGGCATCTTTTGGCAAAGCAGGAACTGTTGCATTCGTAATATTAATATTTGCAGAAACGTACATTCCGGGAATGAGATCTTTTGCATCAATGGGATCAATTTTTGCATGAACGGCAACGGTTTTACTTTCGTTAGAAAAAGATTTATTAATTCCGAAAATCTTTCCTTTAATCGATTTATTGGACTGGTTGGTTAATACAAAATCAATTACCTGACCAACAGAAATTGATCCTAAGTCTTTTTCGTAAACATTCAAATCCAAATGCATCTGACTGTTGTCAACCACTTCAAAAAGCGATACTCCAGTATTTGCAAAAGCACCTTTCGCAATATTAATTTTCCCTACATAACCGTTGATTGGCGAAACAATAGGAACAACAGATGTCGTTCCTTTTGTAGAAACATGCAAAGCGTCTAATTTATTTTTTGCCGCTTGCGCACGCGCCCTTTCTGCTGCTAATTTCGCTTTTACTTCCTGAAAAGTCTTTCTCGGATTCACATTTTCTTCGCTCAACGTTTTCTGGCGATTGTACTCCAATTGCAAATATTCAACATTGGCTATAGCCGATTGGTAATCTTCCTGCATCTCAATCACCTCCAGATTTTGGATAGTAGCCAAAACCTTTCCTTTATTAACAAATGTGCCTTCCAAAACATATATGTCTTTTATAGTGCCACCAATTAAAGTCGAAACCTCCGCAGAATTTTGTGGCGGAACGGTCGTGTAACCATTTGCTTTGATAATTTTATTCAGATTTCGATCTTCAACAATTCCTGTTTCAATCCCGACTGTTTTGTACTGAGAAACCGTTAAAGCAACTTCTGTAGTCGATTTTTCTTCTTCGTGTGTTTCTTCGGTTTTCTTTTCTGCGCAGCTTTGAAAGGTAACCGCAATCCCGATAGCTATCGGGAGCAAAATGACAAAACGCAAAGCACGCAGGGAAATTAAACTTTGCGTACTTTGCGTCCCGATAGCTATCGGGATTGCGAACTTTGCGGTTAAATCAACTGTTAAACTTTTAGATATATTTTTCATTTTAGAAATTTTTGATGGTTGGAAATTGAAGCTCGATAGCGCTTTGATTATAGCTGTGTGTGGCCTCTGCAAATTGTTTTTTAATATCAATGGCTTGATTTAAAAAGCTGATATACGACCAATAACTCATATCTCCATTGGCATAACTTTTCTGTGCCGTATCAATAATCTGATTGGCATAATGCAAACCTTCATTTTGGAAATACGCTAAATTTTGCTGCTGTTTTTTAAAATTGTTCTGCAACTCTTCTTTCTGCAAATTCAGAATCATTTTGTTTTTATCTAAAGCCATTTGCGACTGCGAAATACTAATTTCAGCCGCTTTGGCTTTTGTTGTATTTACACCTCCAAACAACGGAATCTGCAATCCTGCCGTAAAACCCTGAAATAAAGATTCTGTATTAATGGTTTGTGCAAAATAGCCTAAACCGACTTTTGGCGTGCGTAAGGCCTTAAATGTTCCTGCTTCTTTCTGGTACACCAAAATCTGTTGCTGATAAAAATCGGTCATTACAGTTTCTGCTTTTGTATTTTCCTGATTTTCTATCAATGAATATTGTAAAGCTGTATTTTGATCAGGAACAATATTCGCATCCGTTTGAATAAAAAATTGTAATTGCTTCTGATAAATAGCCAAATCATATTCTAACTGTACTTTCTGCGTTTCTATCTCTTTTACTTTCGCTTTAGCGCTAATTACTTCTATGTTTCCGCTTTCTCCGGTTTTAAAACGTAGTTCGGCATTCTTTAAGAATTTAGTATAAATAGCATTGAGTTCTGAATTGAGTTTCTGAATCGAAACGCCGTACAAATACTGGTAATACGCTAAAGTCACCGCCTTTTCAATTTCATAAGAAGATAAGGCTTTTCGTTTCTCGGCCAATTTTGCCAATTCTTCCTGTAATTGCCTATTGGCTTTGGTAATATTTCCCAGCGGAAAAAACTGCTGTATCGAAACATTATGGTCATAATCGACACTGTTGAATTGGCCACCCTGATATTGAACCTGCAAAGCATCGGGCTGAAAAGCAGCTTTTTTAAGCACAGTTTGTTTTTCTATTTCCTTATCGGCAATTTTTAAGTCTATGTTATTGGTTTTGGCAAGTTCTATTGCTTTTTCTAGGCTTATTGGCTGTTGTGCAAATGTTGCTGTGCTTATTAATAGAAATGCAATTAACCGCAAAATTCGCAAGGTTTTTTTCGCGAAGTTCGCAAGGTCTTTTATGTTGAGTATATATATTAAATTGTTCATTTTTCTCATTTTTGTTTCACGCTCCCGATAGCTATCGGGATTAAAGATTTACTCTGATTCCGCTGATTTATTTTTCTCTCGCAGATTTTGCTGATTGAGCAGATTTTTTTGAGTCTATTTTTAATTAATCTCCTAGATCTGCTTAATCTGCGGGAGACTTTTTTTGTTTCTCGCAGATTTGCTTTTAAAATAATCTGCCCAATCTGCTTAAATCTTTAATCCCGATAGCTATCGGGAGCGTGAAATTATTTTCTACACACAGTAATAAATTATCAAATTATCAAATTTTCTCATTAACTAATTCTATCACGATTAAACTTCTCCAGCAGTAAATACAAAATCGGTAAAATAATTAATGTCAATAAAGTTGCAGAGATTAATCCGCCTATTACTACTGTCGCCAATGGTTTCTGTACTTCTGCGCCGCCGCTGGTTGACAGCGCCATTGGTAAAAATCCTAAAGAAGCCACGGCCGCGGTCATTAAAACCGGACGCAAACGGGTTTTAGTTCCTATAAAAATTCTCTGGAATGGATCTGAAATACCTTCCGATTTTAATTGATTGAAATACGAAATCAGTACAATTCCATTGAGAACCGCGATTCCGAATAAAGCAATAAAACCGATTCCGGCAGAAATACTAAACGGCATTCCTCTCAGCGAAAGCGCAAAAACGCCTCCGATGGCCGACAATGGAATGGCAGTAAAAATTAGTACTGCTTGTTTTAGGCTTCCGAAAGTAAAATACAGCAGAATTAAAATCAATCCTAAAGCAATTGGCAAAGCCACAGAAAGTCTTTGCGAAGCTTCTATTAAATTTTCAAATTGTCCGCCATACGTTACATAATAACCGGCAGGAAGTTTAAAACTTTTGTCCAGTTTTGCCTGAATTTCTTCGACTACACTTTTAATATCTCTTCCGCGAACGTTCAATCCTACGGTAATTCTTCTTTTTCCGTCTTCGCGGATGACTTGTACAGGACCTTGCTCATATTCAACAGAAGCAACCTGAGAAAGCGGCACTTGCTGACCATTAGGAAGCGGAATAAACAGATTGCTGACATCGGTAATATCACTCCGATTATTTTCGTCCATTCTTACTACGACATCAAATCTCTTGCTTTCGTCATAAATTTTTCCAGCACTTTCTCCCGCAAATGACGAACGTATAATTTGATTGATATCTGAAATATTCAATCCGTACAGCGCAATTTTATCGTAATCGTATTTAATGGTAATTTGCGGTAAACCAGTAACTTTATCGGCTTTTAAATCACCAATACCTTCAATTTTTTTTATGTTCGAAATTAATTCTGTTGCTTTCGCATCTAAAATTTCGAGATCATCACCAAAAATTTTAATTGCAATATCAGATCGGCTTCCTGTCATTAATTCGTTAAAACGCATTTGTATAGGCTGAGAAATTTCGATATTAGCTCCTGGAATTATTTCCATTTCTTTTTTCATCGCATTAGCCAATGCTTCCCAATTACTATATTTTCCTTTCCATTCCTTTTTGTCTTTTAAAACGATAATTAAATCGCCGCTTTCAATTGGCATAGGATCGGTTGGAATTTCTCCGCTTCCTATTTTAGTCACAATGGTTTTTATTTCAGGAAATTTAGCTTTCAGAATCTGTTCATATCTGGTTGTCGTTTCGACCATTTGTGTAAGCGAACTTCCTGTCATAATTGTGGCATTGATTGCCAAATCTCCTTCTTCGATCGTTGGGATAAATTCGCCACCCATATTTTGAAAAACAATAAACGCAAGCGCAAATAATCCAACGGCAAGCGAAAGCACCACTTTTTTAAACTCCAAAGCTTTTTTTAATAATGGCGTGT
Source organism: Flavobacterium ustbae (assembly GCF_003946915.1). Lineage (GTDB taxonomy): Bacteria > Bacteroidota > Bacteroidia > Flavobacteriales > Flavobacteriaceae > Flavobacterium > Flavobacterium ustbae. The sequence goes on along the minus strand of NZ_RPOC01000015.1, from coordinate 19,050 downwards.
AACAGCTTTCTAGCCAAGCAATCATGCGATCGCTGAAGTTTTCTTTATGTTCTGTTTTCTTCGAAAGAAACAAAGCGCTCATCATTGGGATATAAGTTAGCGAAAGAATAAAAGCCCCAATGATAGCAAAGCCGACTGTCATTGCCATTGGTTTAAACATTTTGCCTTCTGTACCAATTAAAGCTAGAATCGGCAGATATACAATGAGTATAATTATTTCACCAAAAGCAGCACTATTTCTAATTTTGGAAGCTGAATGGTAAACTTCTGCATCCATTTCTTCTTGGCTTAATTCTTTTTTGCTTTTGATTTTCTGCAAATGATGCATTGTGGCTTCAACAATAATAACAGCGCCATCTACAATGATTCCGAAGTCTATAGCTCCCAAACTCATAAGATTTCCGCTTACGCCAAAAGCATTCATCAAAATGACAGCAAACAGCATGGCAAGCGGAATAACCGAAGCGACAATTAATCCTGCACGAAGATTTCCTAAAAATAAAATCAGAACAAAAATCACGATTAACGCTCCTTCCAATAAATTCTTGGCAACTGTCTTGATAGAGTTTTCTACCAGTTTTCCTCTATCAATAAAGGCTTCGGCAACAACGCCTTCAGGAAGACTTTTATTAATCTGCGCCATTTTTTCGTGCACTCGGTTTACGACAGCACTAGAATTTTCGCCTTTGAGCATAAGCACCATTCCCGAAACGATCTCTCCTTTTCCATCTTTGGTAGAAGCTCCGTAACGCAATGCTACGCCTTCGCGAACCTGCGCTACATTTCGAACCAAAACAGGCGAACCATTTCGGTTTTTAACCACTACGTTTTCAAGATCTTTTACTCCTTTCGCCATTCCGACACCACGAATAAAATATGTGTATTGCTCTTTTTCTATATAAGCGCCACCGGTGTTTTGATTGTTTTTTTCTAAAGCCTCAAAAATTTCGGTTATTGTAACACCCAGACTATTGAGCATATTTGGGTTTACGGCAATTTCAAATTGTTTTAATTTACCGCCCCAAGTACTTACATCGGCAACTCCTTTGATTCCCTGCAATTGCGGAATAATGATCCAATCCTGAATCGTTCGCAATTCTATCGCATTGTATTTGTTTTCATACCCTTTTTTGGCATAAACGTCATATTGGTAAATTTCTCCCAATCCTGTTGTAATTGGCGCTAATTCTGGAGCGTCAACATAATCTGGAATATTTTCTTCGGCTTGTTTTAAACGCTGAAAAATCTGTTCGCGAGCCCAGTAAATATCAACATCGTCTTCAAAAACAACGGTTACAACCGATAGTCCGAAGCGGGAAATACTACGAAGTTCTATAATATCTGGAACTGTTTTTACAGCTCTTTCAAGCGGATAGGTTATTAATTGTTCTACTTCCTGACTCGCCAGTGTCGGTGCAGTAGTAATAATCTGTACCTGATTATTGGTTACATCTGGAAGTGCGTCTAGCGGTAATTTTTTAAGCGAATAGCTCCCCCATGCAATGAGCACAAGAGTAAATAATAGTATAACGAATTTGTTCTTTATACTAAAATGAATGATTTTATCTAACATTTTTGGATATATAATGACGTGAGAAATTAGACAATTAGATTGTCTGTAAATATGTGGAAAGCCCACAATTCTCTAGCCTGTTTTCGATTCCGACAGTTATCGAAACTTCACAGGCATAATCATTATGCTATTTGAGGGGGCTGCCAAATACTTCCGTAGAAATTGGAAATAAAAACAGAATTGTAATTGGGTAAAGAAATTGAAATTTGATGGTAAGTTTTAGGAAATTCAAAACTTACAGCAGACTGATAACTTAAAACCTGTGCGCCACAGCAATTGCAGGCGCAAAACGGAGAACATAAATCATTGTCTTTATCGTGAGTATGGTTGTCTTCTGAAGCAAATTGCGCTGTTTTGTGCATAGCGCTATTGACTTCCATATCTGTACAAGGCATATTAGAAAGTGCCATTAGGTAAATTGATAATATGACTGTTATCCATTTCACAGCTGTAAAAATACAACTTTATTCTTTTTGGAAAACTATTATTCTTAAAAATGAATTAAAATATAAAAGCTTATCTTTTAGCTAAAGTGATTGATATGCTTTTAATTACAAAATCACTTTATTCAAAAAAAAATTAAATGTTAAAAAAAAAGAGTTAACTTTAACATTATAAACAGCACAAATTAATCCAACTTTTAAACCATTTAAATTTTCATATACACCTTAAAATCAGAATAAGCCTCGAATTTACTTAGAATACATTAGTACAGATTTTATTTACACAGTTTTATTAATTAATTTTATAACAGTTATAATAATGAAATGTAATTCACTAATATCAGCCTTATTATTCCTTTACAGCTTGCAAATTTCTGCACAGGTCTACACCGAAAAAGTTGTCGGAAAAAAAAATGAAGTATTAAAAGATAGTTTAAAAATTGCCAATTATCCCTACGCCTTACCCATCTGGGGAGAAAAAGTCGCTCAAAAAGGATATAAACTTCCGTATTCTGCGGGACTCTCCATAAATTATTTTTGGCAGGATTCTGAAATTGTAATTAACGATTTGGAAGTTGGTTTTAATAATGGACCATTGTATAATTTGGACGAAATTGTTCGTTTTGATAAATCTTCTGTAGAAGCGGGCGCGCTAACCATTCGCCCTGATATTTGGCTGCTTCCTTTTTTAAATATTTATGGAATTTTCGGAAAAGCCAATACAGCAACCAAAATTAATGCTGGAATCTATATTCCAGATGCAGATAATAACTGGTCGGAAGTTGCAAATTTTAGTACAAAAGCAAATTTCAATGCTACTACTTTTGGTTTTGGAATGACACCAACGGTTGGTATTGGAGGAGGATGGCTGGCTCTAGACATGAATATGGCTTGGACCGATATTAGTTCACTCGACAAACCCGCTTTTTCTTATGTTTTTGGTCCGCGTTTGGGTAAAACATTTAAATTGCATGATCCCGAAAAAAATATTGCTGTCTGGGTTGGAGCATTCAGGGTGCATATTAATGGTGATACCAATGGAAATATTCCACTTTCGGACATTTTTGATTTAACAAATGCTCAGACAAAGGTTGATAATGGTCTTGAAAAAGTTTCTGAAAATCAGCAGAAAGTTGATACTTGGTGGGCAGGACTTACTCCGACAGAACAAAAAAATCCGGCAAATGTTGTCAAACATAATACTGCTAACAGAGCTTTAGAAAGCGCTGGGAATTTCTTGGCGACTTTAGATGGCGCTTTAAGTACTGCAGATAATTCTTCTGTACAATATTCTCTTCATAAAAAGCCAAAAGACATGTGGAATTTCATCATAGGATCTCAATTTCAATACAACAAACACATTATGTTTAGAGTTGAAGCTGGTTTCTTAGGAAGCCGCACGCAGGCATTAGGAGGTATTCAGTATCGTTTTGGACTATAAATGAGACTATATGAAAAAGGGTTTAATTGTACTTTTCATGCTGTTTTGCATCAATCAGCTGCAATCTCAGGTTTTGATTTCCTTAATTTTTGGAGACAAACTCAATTCTCCTTTTTTAGAGTTTGGATTGGAAGGCGGCACAAACTTTTCTACTATTTCCAATCAGGAATCTAATGGAAGCAATGTGGGATTCAATCTTGGTTTTTATTTTGATATTCGCTCCCGAAAAAATCCAGCTTGGATGATTAATACTGGTGTTATTGTAAAATCTCCAATGGGCGCTCATGATATTCCTGTTTATTCGCTAAATGATGAAGGTTTGGACGAAACATTTTCTGGTGGAAAAGTAGATCGCGAAATTCGCTATTTTAATGTGCCTATCTTACTTAAATATCAGTTTAAAAACAGAATCTATGTCAAAGCCGGTCCGCAATTCGGACTTTTGGCGACTGCTTTTGATAAATTCACTAAAGAAGTTGACAAGGATGATGTAACCTATAAAAAGACGATTCGCGATCAAATTCATGTAATCGATGCTGGTCTAGCAGCTGGAGTTGGTTATCATTTTAATGTTGGCAATGGCCTTAATATTACACTTCAATATTATTATGGTCTGGTCCCTCTTTTAAAAGGTGACACCACTCCTATTCAATACAATAGATCTTTGTATCTAACCGCAGGAATTCCGATTGGAAAAGGAAAAGCGGCACGAAAAAAAGCCGAAAAAGAAGCCGAAATCAATAAAGTGATCTTGCCCGAAGACGAGAAATAAACTTATGATTATTTCAAGCGACTTTATGTGCGTTCTGCTAAAGCTTATTCTTCTTTATTAATGTCTTTTAAAAATTCAAGAATTTCATCTGTACTTAAAATATAATCTGGATGGGTATGCAAAATAGCATTATTAGGCATAAATGACATTTCTGCAGAAAGCGGATTTTGAACAACTGTAATTCCGCCTGCTGTTTGAATGGCTTTTAACCCTACTGTTCCGTCAGAATTAGAACCCGAAAGCAATATTCCGACCAACTGATCACCGTATATTTCTGCAGCAGATTCAAAAGAAACATCAATGCTTGGTCTGCTGTAGTTTATTTTTTCTGAAGTGTCTAATGAAAGCGTTTCATTTCTTTCAAATAGTAAATGATAGTTTGAAGGCGCTATATAAATATATCCCGATTCCAGTTTAACTTTATCTTCTACATCTTTAACTATTACTTTCGACTTTAAAGCAATTAAACTCTCTAAGGTTTGTTCGTCTGAGTGTTTTCTGTGCACTACAATTACAATGGCAAAAGAAACAGGTTTTTCAACAAAGGGCAAAATTTGCAATAATGCCTGTAAACTTCCTGCCGAACCGCCAATTATAACTACTTTACAATTTGTTACTCTTTTATTTTTCTCCATATTTTCTCTTTAGCAAATTGTTTATATTTGGTTTGAGATATAGAATATTTTATAGTTTCCTTTGTTCCTAGCGCCAAAAAACCTAAAACAGCTAAACTGTCATCAAATAAATTAACGACTCTTTTTTGCAGATTATTATCAAAATAAATTAAAACATTACGGCACAAAATGAGATCAAACTCATTAAAAGAGGTGTCTGAAACCAAATTGTGCTGCGAAAAAACCATTTTTTCTGAAAGACTTTCGTTAAACTTCGCAAAACCATAATTGGCAATATAATAATCTGAGAAATCTTGCTGACCTCCCGAATCGCGATAATTATCTGCATAATCTTTTATCATTCTCAGCGGAAAAATGCCGCTTTTGGCTGTTTCTAGAACAGTTGTATTGATGTCTGTTGCATACAAAATCGATTTATGCAGCAAACCAGCTTCTTTTAGCATAATGGCCATAGAATATACTTCTTCTCCTGTAGAACATCCTGCATGCCAGATACGGATAAAGGGTTTGGTTCCTAATAAGGGAAGAATTTCTTTTCTAAGTGTAAGATAAAATGACGGATCGCGAAACATCTCGGTTACGTTAACCGTAATTTCGTCAATCATTCTTTTGCAATATTCTGGATCGGTACGGACTTTAGATAAAAAATCAGGAAAATCTTTAAACCCATCTAAATAAAAAACACGGTTTACTCGCCTTTTCAGTGAAGCTCTTGAATAACTTCCAAAATCAAAACCATAATATTCGTAAACATCATTTATAAGGGTTTCTAATTCAATATCTTCAATCATAATTCATTTAAATTTCTCCTAAAATCCGAAGTAATTTATCAACATCTACTGGTTTAGAGATGTAGGCATCTGCTCCTGCTTCTATACATTTTTCTTTATCTCCCGACATTGCCTGTGCAGTTACAGCAACCACCAATGTCGATTCTTGTGACGGAATTTCTTTTATTAGCGGAATAGCTTCATAACCATCCATTTCTGGCATCATCATATCTATTAAGACTGCATCTATCGACGAGTCTTCTTTTAATATTTTTAGAGCTTCTTCGGCGCTTAGACATGATATACAGTCATACGATTTTGCTTTTAAGGTATTTACCAAAGCAAAAATATTTCTAGAATCATCGTCTACTATCAATATACGTTTTTTTCCCATTTACAGCTTTTTACAATTAGATTTTATCATATAGCCACACTCTCAGTAATGATAACAGCTGGTCTACATCGACAGGTTTGGTAATATAATCTGACGCTCCCGCCTTAATACATTTCTCTCTGTCTCCAGTCATAGCTTTGGCTGTTACGGCAATTACCGCTAAGTTAAGGAATTTAGGATTACTTCTTATCTTTTCGGCTGTTTCATAACCATCCATATTTGGCATCATCATATCTAACAATACGACATCTGTATCTGGATTTTCATCTAAAATTTTAATAGCTTCTTTCCCGTCAAAAGCCGTAATTACATTCATTTTAAATGCTTCTAAAGCTTTTGAAAGCGAATATATATTTCGTACATCATCGTCTACAATTAATACTTTTTTCTCAAACAAAATATTATTTAGCGAATTCAGTTTTTTATAGTTTTCTTTTTTGGTATTTCCTTCTTTCTTTTCTTCTACCAAATGAAGGAAAAGCGAAACCTCATCAAGCATTCTTTGGTACGAATGTGCCGTTTTTACAATAATAGAATCGGCATATTTTCTAATCTTTAATTCTTCTTTAATAGACAAACTCTTTCCTGTAAAAACAATTACTGGTAAATTTTCTAATCCTGGACTTTTCTTTACGCCATCTAGAATTTCATAAGCTTGTTTATCTGGAATTCCCATATCCAAAATCACGCAATCTACTTCTTCTTTGCCTAAAGCCGATAATCCTGCCGAAACTTCACTCTTAATTTCAGAATTAATGCTGTAAGTTTCTAAGAAATAAGCAAGCGCTTTTGCATGTTTAGGATTGTCTTCAATAATTAAAACCTTTTGGGCTTCTTTGTTTATAATGTGCTCAATACGCGTAAATACTTCTGGAATTTTGTCAAATGCCACTGGCTTGTCTAAGAAATCTACAGCTCCTTTCAGCAGACTTTCCTGCTTCAGTTTGTGCGATGACATAATGTGTACCGAAATGTGTTTGGTTTGAGAATTATTTTTCAATTCTTCTAAAACCTGCCAGCCACTCTTAATTGGCAGCTCAATATCTAATAAAATTCCGATCGGTTTGTAGATTAAAGCAAAATTCAAGGCGTAATCTCCTCTTACTGCAACAACGCCTTTATAGCCTTTTTTCTGTGTAAAAGCCAACAGCGATTTAGCAAAGCTAATATCGTCTTCTACAATCAAAATTACTTTATCGCCTTCTACAATCGAATCTCTGTCGTCTTCGATCTCTTCTGGCACGATCTGACTGATGTATTTTGGTTTGTTATCTGTTTCTTCCCTAACTTCTTCAAAAACTTCTTCTTCCTCTTTAGTATTAACCGAAACTTTATTCAAAGCCATGCCTAAAACCGGAAGACATAACGTAAATGTACTTCCTTCATTTACTTTACTATGCAATACAATTTCTCCTCGAAGCAGTTTTGCTAGCTCACGGCTAATTGATAATCCTAAACCTGTACCTCCGTATTTGCGTTTTGTAGAACCGTCTGCTTGCTGGAAAGCTTCAAAAATAAGAGGCTGTTTTTCTAACGGAATTCCGATTCCTGTGTCTTTTACAATAAAACAAATCTCCTTGTCATTTTCTGTATTTACTTTTATTTCAAGACTTACCGTTCCTTTTTCTGTAAATTTAATAGCATTCGAAATCAGATTTTTCAGAATCTGCTCCAAACGCATTTTATCTGTTTTAATAACGATTGGCGCATCTTTTGCAATAATCTCAAAGTTGATATTCTTCTCCTTTGCAATTAGATAAAACAAATTATGAAGACTGTCTGTAATTTCTTTTGTTGAAACATCCAAGAACTCCAAATCCATTTTACCGGCTTCAATTTTAGATAAATCTAGAATTTCATCAATCAATCCTAACAAACTGTTTCCTGAACTCTGAATTACTTTTGCAAATTCAATTTCTTCATTATTCATCGTTTCGTTGTTATTTTCAGACAGCAAACGGCTCAATAATAAAATCGAATTTAGCGGTGTTCTTAGCTCGTGCGACATATTGGCTAAGAATTCCGATTTGTAGCGTGTAGTTAATTCTAAAGCCTCCGATTTCTTCTGAATTTCTGTGTTTTTTTCTTCCAATAAAACACTTCTTTCCGATAGTTCTTCGTTGGTCTGCTCCAATTCTTCCTGCTGCACGCGAAGTTCTTCTTCCGAAGCTTGCAGTTTTTCGGTTTGCGCTTCCAATTCCGCATTTATAGCTTCCAATTCGCTGTGCTGAATCTGTAATTCTTCTGACTGCGATTTGGTTTCTTCTAAAAGTTCTAAAACACGTTTACGATTTTGAGTCGCTTTTAAGGCAATTCCGATATTGTTGGCAACTAAGTTTAAAAATTCTAAATGTAGCATAGAAAAACCATAAATACTGGCCAATTCGACTGCTCCTTCAATTTTAAAGTCCATTAGCGGAAGCGCCACAATATGCGTTGGTTTAATTTCTCCCAATGCATAATTGATCTGGATATCATCTGACGCAATTGCTTTCAATTCAAGCATTTTTCCAGAAACTATTGCCTGACCGATTAAGCCCTCGCCCTTTTTAATTCTTTCTCTGTTTTTACTTGGAATATAACTGTAACCTCCAGAAATTGCCATTTCTTCTCCATCAACCACATACAAAACTCCAGCACTGGCATTGGTATACTGGCACAAAAATTCTATAATATCTTTAGATAATTTCTGCATGGTTTTTTCGCCTAGCATTTTATCATTCAATGTTGCCACACCCGTTTGAAGCCATTCTTTTTGAGTCAGCAATTCGAAAGAACTTTTTAACGAGTCTTTCATATCATGTATAGAAGCCCCAAGAGCGCCCAAAGTGTCGGCTTTTCTATCATCGATCTGAACATCGTAATTTCCTTTAGTAATTTGCGCCGCAATACCTCCAATCACTTGAAGTCTTTCAGCTATATCTTTGTCCTTTCTTTCTAATTCGCTCTGCAATAAAGTTCTTTCGTTGTAATCTTTTAAAATTCTGATTAAAAAAACAATAGAAATAAGAAAAGCTATAAAAAAGGCTACTACAATTAAAGCCAAACTGTAAGTACCGTAACGTTCTGAGTTGGAGTTGCGTTCTTCTAAAAGTTTTTGTTCTGTACTTTCCACTTTTTTGATGATCGCTCTCATTTCGTTCATCATATTTCGCCCTTCATTCAAGTCGAAAATAAGAGTTTCTTTGCTTAAGCGTTTTTTTACAATCTGATTATTTAAATATTTAAAGAAACCGGAACGCTTATCTCGTAATTCATCTAGTAATTTTTTTTGCGAAGGGTTATCATTGGTCAGTTCATCTAATTTCTCAAAATAAGTGTTAGATCTATTTTCAGCATCTGTAAATCGATCCACAAACTGTTCGTCTCCCGTAAGCAGATATCCCCTCATGCTCGTTTGGGCTTCTGTAATAATCGATGAACCTTCGTTTAAATTGTAAATTACATCCTGAGTATGATTTACCCAAAAATTACTGTTTAATAAGCTTTTAATGCTTATAAACGAAGCAACAGAACTAATTGTAAGTACAAATAGTGAAACAAGCGAACTGATTAATAAATTTCTTTTAAAATTACCATTCATATATTCTAAATTATTTTTATTCGTATTTTAAAGGTAGCACAATAATAAAACTAGCGCCCTCACCTAGTTTACTTTTAGCTGTGATGATTCCGTTGTGTTTATCAATAATTTTTTTGGCAATTGCAAGCCCAATTCCAGTTCCTTCATAAGATTGGCGGTCATTTAAACTTTGGAATATGATAAAAATTCGATCCAGATACATTTCGTCAAAACCAATTCCGTTATCTTTTACCGTAATTCTGCAAAATTTACCGTCGGGAGAAGTCGGACTATCAATTGCTTTTTCCAAAATGATTTCAGAAGTAATTTCGATAAGTGCTTTATCTTCATTTCCAGAAAACTTCAGAGCATTTCCTATCAGATTTTGAAAAACCTGACGCATCTGACTCGGAATACTGTCTATTGTTGGCAGTTCGTTTGTTTTGATTGTAGCATTTTTGCGTTCAATCAGATAATCAAAATCTCCCAGCACTTCCTGTAGCACTACATTTAAATCTGTTTTTTCAGGTTTTACCTGAGCCGAAAGCCTCGAATAGGCCAAAAGATCGGTAATTAAAGTCTGCATTCTTTCTGCCGACTTAATCGTTCGGTCTACATAGTCGACCGCTTTATCGTCTGCCTTTAAGTAAAGGTCTTTTATTATTTTGATAAAGATTTGAATTTTTCTGACAGGTTCGTTCAAATCGTGAGATACCACCCAAGAAAACTGCTGTAATTCATGATTTCTGAGCTCCAATTCTTCATTTTTCTGAACCAGCTCTTTTGTTCTTTCCGCAATTTTGATTTCAAGATTGTCCTGTGCCTCTTTCCTAATTTTTATTTCTTTAGAAAGCAGATCCTTCATCGCTTTAAGTTCATTTTGCTGTTCGTAGATTTTAATGAAGGTTTTAACTTTCAGTATCAGCAAATCGCTATCTACAGGTTTTGTAATGTATTCTACAGCACCAGTTTCATAGCCTTTAAAGATGTATTTTTTTTCCGTATTAAGTGCCGAAAGAAAAATAACAGGAATGTCTTTTGTACGTTGGTTTCCAGAAAGGATTTTTACTACCTCAAAGCCGTCAAGTCCTGGCATTTGTACATCCATGATAATGAGGCAGTAATCTGTCTTTAGAATTTTTTTGAGAGCTTCTTCTCCAGATTCGGCACTATCAACATCGATATTATGCAGCTCTAATGTTTTCTTCAGGGCAATAATATTGGCCCTTATATCGTCTACAATTAATACCATGTCGGATAGCTAAATCGGTTGTAATTCAAAATAATTGTTTTTTAAATAAATAGTGAAATTTTCCTATTTTTTAAGCAAATAGCATAATCAGCCTGTTAAAAAAAGGCATGGAAATCTCAAATGTATAAAAAAAATAAGTGGAAGCTTTTTTATTTAAATCGGAAATCGTTACAAAATTCCCATCTTTTAATAAATCACATGCTTTCAGTATGATTGCTAGTAGGTTATAAATTATTGTTTTTTCATTTTTTTTATAAATTATAAACATTTACTTACACAAACACTGTTTTATTTTGATTGAGGCAAACAAAATTTCTTTTAAGACAAGCAAAATTTGAGTTAAAAGTTAATTTTAATAACCATAAAAGCCTTAAAAAAGTGAATCATGAAAAAGAAACAGACATTTCCCGAACAAAAACAAAACCTTCCCGGCAACGAACATAAGATGAATCCTGAACCGGAGATAATAAGAAATAATTATAATGGAAGTGGTAAGCTATTAGGAAAAACAGCTTTTATTACTGGAGGTGACAGCGGCATTGGGCGAAGTGTTGCGGTACATTTTGCCAGAGAAGGCGCGAATATTGCCATTGTTTATTTAAAAGAAGATAAAGATGCTCTAGAAACCAAAGCAATGGTTGAAAAAGAAGGTCAGGAATGTCTTTTGATAAGCGGTGATTTAAAAGATGAGAAGTTTTGTAAAGCTGCAATAAAAAAGTGTCACACCACCTTTAAGAGCATTAATATTCTAGTAAATAATGCAGCCACTCAATTTCCGCAAAAGGAATTGGAAAAAATTACCAGCGCACAGCTTCAAAAGACGTTTGAAACTAATATTTACCCCTATTTTTATATTACAAAAGCGGCACTAGAATTCTTAAAAGAAGGCGATTCCATAATCAATACTACTTCTGTAACTGCTTTTCGCGGAAGCGAACATTTGGCAGATTATGCTAGTACAAAAGGAGCTATTGTAAGTTTTACGCGATCGCTTTCTAGTATGCTTGCGAAAAAGAAAATCCGCGTAAATGGTGTTGCTCCTGGTCCTATTTGGACTCCGCTAATTGTAGCAAGTTTTGATAAAGTATCAGATTTTGGAAAAGATAATCCGATGGAAAGAGCTGGACAGCCTTCTGAAGTGGCGCCAGCTTATGTTTTTCTAGCTTGCGAAGACAGCAGTTATATTACTGGACAATTTATTCATATTAACGGTGGGGAGCTAGTTGGCTGAGTTTTTTTAAGCTACTAAGGTGCTGAGATGCTAAGATGCTAAGTTTTTTCTGTGTGGGTTTTGCCACGAAGACGCGAAGACACGAAGTTTTTTGCTTTGTGTAATTTTTAACGCAGAGAACGCAAAGGTTTTTCGCAAAGTTCGCTGAGGCTTTTTTGAGCTTGCTTGCAAAGTTTAAGAGTGCAAAACTTGTCATTTTTGTCATTTCGACGAAGGAGAAATCTTAGCAAGAAACTCTACAAAGATTGGCAATTTATTACACGGAGCTACTGTGGAGATTTGCGTCACCTGTTCGCTATCGCTCAAATCTCCTTTATTGAAAGGACAAATCAGACTGATAACGATTAAAGAAAAACTTTGCCTCTCTGTCACTTTGTCTCTTTGCCACTTTGAGCCCTTGCCACTTTAAACAAAAAAGAAATGAACTACATAGATATCATCGGACTTTTTGCGGGAGCATGTATTACAATATCTACAATTCCTCAAATTATAAAGGTTTGGAAAACCAAGAAGGTAAAAGAAATTTCGCTTCGAATGTTCAGTATTTTAACGTTCGGAATCTCAATTTGGATTGTTTATGGAATTCTAAAAAAAGATCTTCCAATAATTATTACAAATAGCATTTCTTTGGTCTTAAATTTAATCATGGTTTATTTTATCATCTACTATGAAAAAGAGTAAGTTATAAAAAGAAAAAAACAGCTCGACCGGAGCTGTTTTTTTGAAAGTGAAGAATATGGTATGCTTACTAGCTAGCTAATTTTTGGTTGTAAGGGTCTAATTCCAAATTGTATTTTCGGGATTGCAAGTTTCGCTTTAAAAAATGTACTGGCGCTGCAATTGCGGTTAATTTCATAGGAGATAGTTTTTTGATTTCGCTTAGTTGCTTTACAGCGAAGTTTAAAATAGGCTCAAACATTGTAAAATAATTGTAACTATGTTGCGCTATTTCCAATTCTAAAACATCACGAAGAATACTTTTCATTAACAAATAACGAATGGCTCCTTGATTTGGAATTCTTTTAAGTTCCTGAAATTTCTCCCCTATTTGATGATTTTCATCTCCTATATAAATGTAATTTCCAGAATTGCTTGTAAATATTTTTTTTACTTGAGAAACAAAATCAATTTCTTTATTTTCTATTGTTGTTGGCATTCCAATTATGGAGAATTGAATTTGCTGATGACTTTGAAAATACAATACACTATTTATGGTAGAAGAATTGCTCATAATACCCGATTGCTGCTTTTTAAGGCAATGAGTAGCGCCATCGGCACCAAAACTATGCAATACATTTCCTTTCTCGCAATACGCAAAAAACACAGGCGAAAACGGATTGGATTCAATGCTTAAACTAACTTCTTGATTGAAAGTCAAATCAAAATTTAAATACGACATCTCTTTTTCAAAACGAACGCCAGAAATACTTCCCTTTGCCCATTTTGACTTAAAGATCAATTTATATTCATTGTTGGCAATTAATAAGTCACCACCAAAGCTCTCTTTCAAATTATTAAAAACAGCATCAAAGCTTCCTGTATTTAAGTAAAGTTTTTTCATTATTTTGGTTTGGTTTAAATTAGTTAGTAATTATTTATGTACAAAAACTAACTCTGGTTTTTATTGCATTTCTATAATCCAAATTTCGTATATATTGTCAGTCAATTCTTTATACAATTTTGAGTAGATATTTCATAATTTTTACTTAAGCTTCTAAGGTGCTAAGATTCTAAGGCGCTAAGGTCTATAACATGCAAAAAAACCTTTGATCTTTAAATCTATGAACCTCCACTACTTTTAAAACAATAAGCGATTAGCTCCTAAATTCAGAAACTAGAAGACCTTAGTAGCTTAGTAGCTCAGCACTTTAGAAGCTAAAAAAAAGCAGCTGCTCCAAATAAATTTGAAACAACTGCTCATCAGCAAAATAAAAATACCAATCTATTTTATTCTTTAAAGGCGCTAAGTTGCAGAGGTGCAAAGTGACAAAGTTTTCCACGCCCAGTTTGCTTTGCCCCTCTGAACCTTTGTCCCTCTGAACCTATCAAAAAAAAAGCAGCTGCTCCAAATAAATTTGAAACAACTGCTCATCAGCAAAATAAAAATACCAATCTATTTTTATTCTATTAAAGTGCTAAGATTTTGAATTCTAAGATATACTAAGAATAATGCTTAGTACCTTAGCAACTCAGAAGCTTAGAAGCTTAAAAAAAATATTCTTTAAAAATGCTAAGATTTTGAATTCTAAAACATACTAAGAATAACCCTTAGTACCTTAGCAACTCAGAAGCTTAGAAGCTTAAAAAATTATGTTAACTCGTTTACGTCTGAATTTTTAGAATAATTGGCTTTGGGAATGTCTTTAAAAAATTCTGCTTCTTCTAAATCTGCCGTTGGACCGTATCCTAATAAATGAGTTCCTTTTCCGCCGTCTTTAGTTTCTATAATATATAAGATCGACATATCATCTGGATCACTCATTCCTTCATAACGATGGTGTGCCACAATAAAAATATCTTCTGGCTTATAAGATGCCTTACTTTCTGAATCTATCAAATGATCGTTTTCGAACAAATAATTTACTGTATATCCTTCTTCCTGGTATCTTTTTATATTATCAGTTTCGTGTTTTGAATCTTCCCTTTTCATTGCTTTTGTTTTTTATCTGTTATTCAAATTTCCGCATAGATAAACGATAAAATTAACTCTATTGATTTTAATCTTGCCTCATTCAAAATCGCATTTCTACGTATATTTATTTTTTACTAATTTTAATAAAGCTTAATCTAAAAAACACGCATTACTTATTACAGTAACGAAAAACATCCTGTTAAGCAGGAATATAAAAATACAATTTGAATGAATTATAATAATTATGATTTTTTGGTCAATGGAGGAGAGATGGGTGATCTTATCCGTGCCAAAGATTGGAATAAAACCGCTATGGGGCCAGTTGAATCTTGGACTCAGAGCCTTCGTACTACCTTAGGAATTCTTTTAAACTCTAAATTTCCCATGTTTTTATTTTGGGGACCAGATCATATTTGTTTTTATAATGATGCTTATCGCCCTAGTTTAGGAAATAACGGCAAACATCCTGCTATTCTTGGGGAGAAAGGCGCTGATTATTGGTCAGAAATTTGGGATTTTATTAAACCCTTAATCGATCAGGCATTGCAGAACGGCGAAGCAAGCTGGTTTGAAGACCAATTATTATCCATTTATAGAAATGGAAAATTGGAAGATGTTTACTGGACATTTAGCTGTAGTCCTGTAAACGATGAAAACGGAAAAGCGGCTGGTGCATTGGTTATCTGCAATGAAACTACACATCAAGTTATGACTCGTAAAAAGCTTGAAGAAAGTGAAAAACGATTTAGAGAAACCGTAAAACAGCTTCCGCTTGGAATCGGAATTTTAAAAGGTCCAGATCTAATTGCCGAAATGGCAAACCCTACTTATTTGCATATTATTGACAAACAAGAAAACGATATTCTGAACAAACCCATTTTTGATTCGGTTCCTGAAGCAAAAGAAACTGTTTTTCCTTTACTGAAAAAGGTTTATGAAACAGGAATTCCTTATTATACAGATGAACTTCCGGTGACTTTAAACCGCTATAATAAAGAAGAACTTGGATATTTTAATCTCGTTTTTTATCCGCTAAAAGATGAAAATGAAATTACAGGCGTTATTGTTGTCTCTTATGAAGTTACCGAAGAAGTAAGAGGAAGGCATCTTTTGAGAGAAAACGAAAAGGCTTTTCGTGATATTGTAATGGATTCTCCTATTGCAATGGCTATCTTTAGAGGTGAAGATTTTATTATTGAAATGGCCAACAAAACTATGATGCATGTAATCTGGCAAAAAGAAGAAAAAGATTGCATTGGCATTCCTTTATTACAAGTTTTTCCAGAATTAAAACAGCAAAAATATCCTGAATTATTGCGAGAAGTTCTTGTTAACGGAAAAACAATTCGCGAGAATGAAGCTGTCGCATATGTTGATATTAATGGCAAACTAAAAAAATTCTATCTTGATTACGAATACACTCCACTTTATGAAAAAGACGGAAAATCTTCTGGAATTATGTGTACCGTTTACGATGTAACTTCTAAAGTAAAAGCTAGGAAAAAAGTAGAAACCGCAGAAGAGAGAGTTCGATTGGCAGCCGAAATTGGCGAAATTGCGATGTGGGATTTAAATTTTAAAAATAAAAACTTAATATATACTGAAAATATATTGGATATTTTTGGGTTTGAAAAAGGAATCAAAATCGTTCATCAGGACATTCGCGATAGAATAATTCCCGAAGATGAACATATTGTGGTTAATGCTTTAAAAGATGCTATAAAAACAAGTATTTACAAGTATGAAGCGAGAATCTTAAAACTCGATAATTCTATTGGATGGATTAAAGTTCAGGGTAAAGTCTTTTATGATGAGCTAGATGAGCCTACAAAAATGATTGGTACCATAATGGATGTTACAGCAGAAAAAGATTCGCAGCAAATATTAATGAAAAGCGAAAAAAAATTCAGACTCCTCGCCGATTCTATGCCTCAGCTTATTTGGACAAGCGATACTTTGGGAAATTTAAATTATTTTAATCAAACGATTTACAATTATTCTGGATTGAGTAGAGAAGAAATTGAGAAAAATGGCTGGCTTCAGATTGTGCATCCAGACGATCGAGAAGAAAATGTAAAACTATGGATGGAATCTGTAAAAACAGGTCATGATTTTCTTTTTATTCACCGCTTTAAGCGCTATGATGGCGAATACAGATGGCAGCTGAGCCGTGCTATTGCACAAATGGATGAGTCTGGAAAAGTGCAAATGTGGGTGGGAACAAGCACTGATATAGAAGAACAAAAGAACTTTACCAACCAGCTCGAAGAACAAATTATTGAACGTACAACGCAGCTGGAACTTAAAAATAGAGATTTGGTCAATATGAATATAGAGCTGCAGTCGTTTGCCTATATTTCTAGCCATGACCTTCAGGAACCTTTGCGAAAAATCCAGACTTTTGCTAGTCGACTGGCCGATTTGGACGAGCAGAATATTTCAGCAAATGCAAAAGCGTACTTAAATAGAATTGAGTTTTCGGCAAAGAAAATGCAGAATCTCATACAGGATTTATTAACCTATTCGAGAGCTAGTTCTGCCGATCGCGTTTTCTCAAAAGTCAAAATAGATGAGATTGTAGAAGAAGTTATAAGTGATTTTTCGGATCGAATTGAAGAAAAAAATGCTGTTGTAAAATATCATGATTTAGGAGAAGCCACTCTTATACAGTTTCAGTTTAGACAGCTCCTTCATAATCTGATCGAAAATGCTTTGAAATTTTCTCGTCCTGGAGTTGCTCCAAAAGTAAAAATTTCGGTTACAGAAGTGGAAGGAAAATCGCTTCCTAATGCTGAATTTAAAGACAAAATCTATTATCATCTTCAGGTCTCAGATAACGGAATTGGTTTTGAATTGGAGTATAAAGAAAAAATCTTCGAAGTTTTTCAGCGTTTAAATACAGAAAGCGAATATCGCGGAACTGGAATTGGTCTTGCCATTGTGAAAAAAATAGTAGAAAATCACAAAGGTTTTATAATGGTTTCTAGTGAAAAAGGTAAAGGTTCCGTTTTTAATATTTATATTCCAGATTTATCTTAAATCAATATTTAAAAACAAAATTGGATTGGTTAGGAATAAATCTCTTCCAGTCAATCTGAATAGCATGTTCAATTGATTTTTTAATATCACTCATTAAAATGGGTTTTGTGATAAAGCAATTTGCACCTAACTTACGGCATTTTTCGATAATGCCAGGTTCGCTTGATGTGGAGTAAATAACAACTGGAATATCTTTTCTATAATCTGAATTTCGAAGTTCTTCTAAAACATCGAATCCATTTTTTCCGGGCATGTTTAAATCTAAAAAAACTACGTATGGTGTTGTAGGCGGGTCAAAAATAGCATTTAGAAAATTCTGACCCTCAGAATAAGTTTGAAGTTTTATGTTTTGCGGAATAGCTTCTACAGCATCAGCAAAAATACATAAATCATCTTCGTCATCATCGGTATAGAATATTGTAAAATCTATCATGGTATTTTTGGGTTAGAATTTTAATCTTTCAAAGATAGTGCAATTTTTTGTGTAACAAAAAGACATTCAGTTAATTTCTTACAAAATTGGGAAAATTGAAATCTCATAATTTCTAAATTGAATTATATAAGCCGAAAAAGAACAAAAAAAGCCAACTTTACTTGTATCTATTTTAAGGCAATTAAAGTATTATTTGTCAAACAATTAAGTATAATAATTTAAAAAATATAGTATTATGGGCGATCATAAAGACCTTACAGATGAATTTGCAGTAGACAAAATTAAAGATCTTGCTGAAAATATTAAAACATGTATGTTTTGTACATACAACGAATACAGATTACAATCTCGACCAATGTCGGTTCAAAAGATTGATGATAAAGGACAGCTTTGGTTTTTATCGGATCGTAACAGCAGCCAAAATGCAGAAATTACCTTAAATCCGATGGTAGAAATTTTCTTTTCTGAACCTCACGATAAATTTTTAACACTTCATGGAACAGCAACAATCTCTTACGATAGAGAAACTATTAAAGAATTGTATAGTCCTGTTGTTAAAGTCTGGATGCCAGGTGGTGAAGATGATCCGAATCTGAGTGTGATAACAGTCGTTCCAGAAGATGGATATTACTGGAACAACAAAAACGGAAAAATGGTGGCGATCGCAAAAATGACAGCCGCTCTCATAACAGGAAAAACAATGGACGACGGAATTGAAGGAAGTTTGAAATTGTAACTATTATGTTTTATTTTTTTTTAAAACCGCAAAGATTCTGTGTTGATTTCCAATTTAAATCTTATTTTTTTTTTAATTTTGTTTTTCAAGACAGTCTTTGAGCTAGTCTCTATAGCGTGTTAAGCCTTATGTGCTTT
>NZ_RPOC01000014.1 GCF_003946915.1 Flavobacterium ustbae | reverse complement strand
ATATGTTTCTTTGAACTATTTAGACGCGAATGTACTCTCATCCCTTTTCACTTTAATACTGTAAATTTACAAATTGTAAAAACTTATAAAACAACATTACAAACATAGGAGAGCGCAAAGGTTTTCGTAAAGAATTTCCTGCTCTCTTTGCGGTTATTTTTTATATTAAAGTATTGCGTATAATTTTGTTTCCCGCAGATTTAGCAGATTTAGCAGATTTAGCAGATTTTTATTAAGCTGTGAAGATTTTTGCAGATTTTTAATCTGCAAAATTTTTTAACTGCAACAAGATCTGCTTGATCTGCTAAATCTGCGGGAAAAAAATTTCTTTACTCTGCGTTTATTTTATGCCACAGATTAAAAGATTAATAGGATTAAAAATCTGCATAGATCTTTTGAACGTATCAAAAATCCCCTCGATCTGTAAAATCTGCGAGAAAAAATTATTGACAAAGCTTTGCGAACTTTAAAACACCTGCATTAAGCAATCAAAATAAAAAAATCTTATCGCACTTTGCGTTATTTTTTGCCACAGATTAAAAAAATTAAAAGGATTAAAAATTGCATCGATATTTTGAACGAATCAAAAATCCGCTAAATCTGCTTGATCTGCGAGAAAAAATTACTGGCAAAGTTTTGCGACCTTTAAAACACCTGCATTAATTCTTCAAAATAAAAAAAGTCTTAGCGCACTTTGCGTTATTTTTTTGCCACAGATTATAAAAAATAAAAGGATTAAAAATCTGCATCAATCTTTTGAACGAATCAAAAATCCGCTAAATCTGCTAAATCTGCGAGAAAAAATTACTGGCAAAGCTTTGCGAACTTTAAAACACCAGTATTAATTCTTCAAAATAAAAAAAGTCTTAGCGCACTTTGCGTTATTTTTTTGCCACAGATTAGAAAAATTAAAAGGATTAAAAATCTGCATTGCATCGATCTTTTAAACATGTCAAAAATCCCAAAAATCTGCAAAATCTGCGGGAAAAAATTATTGGCAAAGCTTTGCGAACTTTTAAACGCCTTCATTGAGAATCAAAATAAAAAAATCTTAGCGCACTTTGCGTTAAAACTAAACTAAACAGACATTCTTTTCAATTCTAAAGCATTCAAAATTCCTGCTTCACTCGCAGTATTATTAAAATAGATAAATCCTTTTTGGGAATTGATCTGTTGGTGTACATGCTGTAATTCTTCTGTAGAATAACTCGAATGAAACAATCTAGGAATTCCGTGAAAACGCATGTATAGAAGTGGAAAATCTTTAAAAATAGTTTGAGGAAGATTGGGATAACTCACGCTACAAAACGTAATATTATTTTCTTTAAATAGAGAAAAAACCTCATCATTCCACCAGCTTTCGTGGCGAAACTCTATCACGTTTTTAAAATTATAGTTTAGAATACCGATAATTGCATCCAATTTTTGTCTACTAAAAGCATAACTTGGCGGAAATTGAAATAAAATTGCGGCAAGCTTTTCTTGCATTCCCTCTTTACAAACAGAATAAAATTCATTTAAACGGCTTTCGCAGTCTATCAATTTTTTGACATGTGTAATTTCCTTTGGCACTTTTATCGAAAACAAAAAAGATTCTGGCGTTTTATTGTACCAATTTTGGAAAATGCGAACAGTTGGAAATTTATAAAAACTACCATTGAACTCATACGTGTTAAAATGATGGCAATAAAACTCAAACCATTTTTTTGAAGGAAGGTTTCGAGGATAAAAAACATTTTTCCAAAAACTGTTGTAAAAGCTTGAACACCCTATAGCTACTTGATTTTTCATTTATATAATTGTTGGCAGTTAGTGCAGAAAAAGCTTCTGCGTTTTCCGGCTCCAGTCTTTTTCTTCTCAAACGGAATATTGCATCTTAAACAAGTCTTTTGAGCATAGGCTTGCCAATGCTTTTTGAGTTCAAACTTTTTTTTCCAGTATAAAAATTCAAAACTATACGTCGAGCATTCGGCAATTATCTGACTTTTTACATCAAGTGGAATTTTTTCTACAATTGATTCTGGATGAACATAACACCGATACAAAACTTCATTTTTTATGATATTGCCTACTCCAGAAAAAATATCCTGATCGAGAATTACATCACAGATCATTTTTTCGGGCAGTTTTTCCATACTCATCTGAGCCTTTTTCGGGTCCCAATTTTCGTTCATAACATCAACAGTCCAATCGTAATAAGAATTGATATCGCCTTCTAGAATTTTGACCAAACAGGTGTAGAAATTAAGTTCTCCTTTTTTAAAAACCAGACTTAATCTTGGTTTGGCAGCTTTACGCTCATTAATTAGGTAAGTTCCAAACATGAGCATGTGAATTTTTACTGTAAAAGAATCAAAACAGATTAAAAAATGTTTTCCCCAAGTTTTAAAAGCAAGAATTGTTTCATTTTCTAGACGAGAAATATCAATAGAAGTATTGCCAGATACAGAAATTATTTTCTGTCCTGCAAATTGATGCACTTCTTCTTTTAAGATTACTATAGATGGACCTTCGGGCATATATTCAAATGTTAAAAAAACTAAAAAAGCGCAGTCCAAAGACTGCACTTTTATTTTCTTTCAGAATAATCTATTCTATTTCTGAAGCTTCAAGATTTACTGCATTTACAGCAACTTCTGTCAGTATTTTATCTGCGCCTTTCTCTTCATCGAGTGTTTGCTCTAATAATGTGGCAACTTCTGGAAGACCTAAAGTTTCTGCAAATTGTCTTAAAGTACCGTAAGTAGCAATTTCGTAATGCTCAATTTTCTGACTTGCAGCTATAATTCCAGCATCGCGAACAACTCCTAATTCAGTTTCTTCCAGCATCCCTTTTGCTTCTTCAATTAAACCTTCCATAGCATCGCATTTTTTTGCTGTTGCTTTCTTACCAATAATTTTAAATACTTCTTCCAAACGGTTTATCTGCTCTTCAGTTTCTGTCAAATGATTGTCAATTGCATCTTTCAATTCAACAGAAGAAGCATTTTTAACCATTACAGGCAAAGCTTTAGTCAAAGCTTTCTCTGCCCAGTAAATATCTTTTAGTCCGTCTTCAAATAATTCGTTCAGCCCTGAAGCAGCATTCGATTTTGGCTTAGTGACTCCTCTTGGTGTGGTTTCTTTTGCAGTAGCTGTTTTTTTACTATCTGTAGTTTTCATGGGTAATAATTTTATGTGATTAATATGAGATAAAATTACTACCTGTAGTTCCTATCAGCTTATAAAATTTCAACTTAAAATTCCATTCTAAACATCTGTTAATTATACAATTAGACTTTAAAATTTTATAAGCAATTCGTTTATCTTCCTATTAGCTTTGTTATATATTAATCACAAAAACTAGATGTCATGAATACTATAGATAAAAAAAACAGCATTAATGGAGATTTAAAAAATCATTTCTCAAACGACCGAAACTTAAGTAAAGATCTTGATGCAGATATTAAACAGCCTGATAACAATGCTAGTGAAATTGCAGAGCGCGGTTATATGGTGCGAAATGGACACAATCCGGATGGACCAAATCCAGACGAATTTTTGAGCGATGATGATTTAGAAGATTTAAATGATGATTTTCATACTGATAGAGACCTAGAAGATAACAACGATGATATTTATGAGGTTGAACTGGAAGATGAAGATTATATGGAAGAGAATGACGAATTTGATAATCCTTCAGATCTTAAGGAAGATGAATATGATTTTAACGAAACAGAAGATGCCTTAGAAGACATTGATGATGAAGACGAAGATGATGATGATGATGATGATTATATTGAAGAAGATATAGATGAAGATATAGATGAAGAGGATAATGATTATATTGAAGATGATGTTCAGGAAGATAACGATCCCGAAGAATATCCAGAAAATGACCCTCGCCGATTCTAATCTCCTTTTAAAGAAAAAGAAAAAACCGTCCCGATGTATCGGGACGGTTTTTTGAGTTTAAAATCTAACTACTTAATCTCCAATAATTTTCAATACTGGAATATCGTCCATACGTGCCAGGCGTTCTGCTAATCCCGATCTGGCATCGTTGAGTTCTTGTTCGGCTTTTCCAAGCTCTTTATACCATTCTTCTTTTCCTTCAGATGAGGCTTCTATTTTTCGAAGTATTTCATATATTTCGCCCTCAGCTTCCATTACTTGCAGTCTTTTATAGTAAGTCAAACTTTCTGTCATGTGTGCAAGCGCAATCATAGCAGTCAAAAACGGATGATTATTGGTCACATTCACCTCTTTTATTCTGCCGTGTTCCAATTCTACTTTTAAAGCAAAAGCAAACTCTTCCATATTAAAAGCTTCATGCTTACTTTTCGGATCCAAGTATGCCTTAATTGCATAGACATTATTCATTGTAGAAAGATCGACATCTGTGTGTTTTGAATCACTTAAATCTTTAAATACAACATTTGCAATAGCTCGAGCTTCTGCCGGTGTTGGGTCATTATTAGGATTTTCAAAATCACGAACCGACCAGTCCCAATTTTCAGGATGAACAGGTTTTATGTATTTTTCACAAAAATCTGTAACGTCCTTTTTTAAACTTACCATTGCATCCTCTCTCTTAATATAAACATCCTGATAAGCCCCACTTTGTTTTCCCATCATTTCTTTTTTTATTTATTAAAATCACAAAAACGACACATTATTAAAGAATGTGCCGTTTTAAATGTCTTGTAAATCTTCTACCTTTCTTATACTCTTGATCTTCCGCTGATTAAAGAAATAACGAAAAGAACTAAAAATATAAAGAATAAAATTTTAGCGATACTAGCAGCTCCAGCGGCAATTCCACCGAAACCAAATATTCCGGCCACTATGGCTAGAATAATAAAAGTGACTGTCCAACGTAACATAATAATAGTTTTTTAGTTAATAATGATTTTGTTTGCATTCAAACATTTAAAGCTTTTGGAGAGATGCTCAACTCTTATATCTAGGCGCATTCTTGCTCAAAATTGACTTCATAATTTTTAATCAGTTCTGAAAATGCGGTTTCTGTTCTTGTAAAATACTTTTTATTGCTTCGGCTTTTTTTAACCGAATCGAAATATTTCTGGATAGAACCATCTTCATAAGTCGAAATTAAAAGCGGATGAACGTAATAATCTTTGCAGACTTTTCTCGTATTTCCGAGTGCTTCAGCGGTTAAGTCAAAAGCTGTTATAATGTTATTTTTAATCTCTTTTTCATTAGAAGAGACACCAATTTCCATTAAACTTTCAAAGAAAATAATCGATGCGGCCCAAGTTCTAAAATCTTTAGCGCTGAAATATTCGCCCGAAATTGCATGCAGATATTCATTTACAGCATGACTGTCCAAAACCTTTCTTTCACCGTTTTTATCGTAATATTTAAAAACCTCATAACCTGGAATCTCTTCACAGCGGCTTACCAATTTGATCAATTTTTTGTTTCGAGTGGTAATAGTATGCTGTTTTCCTTTTTTTCCAATAAATTCAAATCGAAGCGAATTTCTATTGATATTAATATGGCGTTTTCTTAAAGTCGAAAGTCCGTACGATTTGTTGTCTTTGGCATATTTTTCATTTCCGATTCGAATATGCGTTTCTTCCATTAACCGAATAACCAAAGCCGTTACTTTTTCTTTAGACCATTCTTTTTGCTCCAAATCCAAATCAACTTGTTTTCTTATTGATGGAAGTTTAGCTCCAAATTCGGCGATTTTATAAAACTTGGTTTGATTACGAATCAAATTCCATTTCGGATGATAACGATATTGTTTCCTGTTTTTAAGATCTGTTCCCACAGCTTGCAAGTGTCCGTTTGTAATAGCTGTAATACGAACGTTTTCCCAAGCTGGCGGAAGCACTAAACTATTAATGCGTTTAATCTCATGTTTGCTTTTCACATTTCTTCCGTTTTTTTTATAAACGAAATTTTCTCCTTCGCGACAGCGTACAATTGTCAATTGATGATCATTAATATATTCTAAGTCTAGTTTTTCAATTACTAGCTGTGGCGCTTTAATTAGCTGATTCATCAAATTTTCTTTTCTCGCCGCATTCATGGTATTTAAATTTTTATCACAGAAATAGTTTTGCTGTTTGTTTTAATTATTTCTTAAAGACTCGATCAAGTCTTTCTTATTCATATAAGATCTTCCTTTTATGCCTACTTTACTGGCTTGTTTTTGGAGTTCTTCTTTCGTCCATTCGTCATAAGGCTTTGCTTTTCCACCTTTCTTTCCTGCATCTGGCGTGTTGGCAATACGAGCCGATTTTTCTTTGCTGTATCCTTTTTTTACCAATGCTTCATACTGCTCTTCATTCTTAATTCTTGGATCTGGCATGACATTATTTTTTTAGATTATTTGTAAAAATCTGATAAGTCAAAGTTCACTAAAAAGTAAGGCGATTCTGTTATAGAATTTTGGTTTGAATTTTCAAATTTGTGGGATGGGAATTGTGAAAGGGGAAATGTAAAATGAAGTTGTGGAATGTATGAAGCAAAAAAAAATCCCAACTATTTTTAGAGTTGGGATTTGTGAAATACACAATTGGTCACAATTTTTGCACTTTATTATTTATCCAAATAAATAATAATATGCTACCAATTTGGATCATTAAATTAAAAAAATAATTAATCCCCCATGAGTTAGTCAATATCATTGGAATTAAACTGCAAATCCAGTAAAACAATTGCCCTATTCCCCAAAAAGTACTTACTAAAATTAGTGTTACGGCTATTCTTTGAGAAATTGTCGACACTTTATCAATAAGAAACATTAAAAATATCATTATAACCCCAAGAATATAATATATTCCTGATGATGTAAAATAAAACCAAAAACTGTTTGGTGTAGTTTGATCGTTTAAAGATTGATGGCTTTTTTTAGTGTTATTTTGAACTATTTTTTTATTGAATGACAATTCATCAAAATAATCAATCGAATGCTCAAAAATAGTTTTTCTAGATAAAATTTCTTGCCTGATTTTTTGAGCAGATTTAATAGTTATACTATCTGATACTGGATTAGAAATTATTATATTTAATTTTTCTATTTGCTCAATTTTATTATTTACAATATAATTTTGAGAAACTCCCAAAAGATTATTTATTAGAAAAATTCCAAAAATAACTAATGTTATAATTGCCGCTTTTGATGAAATTTTTTTTCTTTCATCAAAAACAAAATCAAAAAATTTGTCAAAAAAATTCATTAAAGTAAATATTTAGAGTTATAGAATATTTAAGATTTACTTTTGATCATTGAAATCTTTTACGATTTATCGATCTAAGATGAAAAACAATTTATAAAAATATTATGTTTTTTTCATTCTAGCTTATAAAGTCTTTTTCATTTATAAAATATAAAATCATTTCTTCGATTTCCCAAATGCATAACCCAATGCTAATGTAATAATTGGTATAATTATACCCCAAGTAGCTTTAATATCGCTGGTTAGCTCTGGAACTTTTTCATTTTCTCGAAAACACCAATTATTTAATGCTAATAAAAATGTTATAAAGCTTCCAGAAATAAAGCTCCATTTAATAACTAAATAAATTATTGAGTCCTTTGCCACCTCACCAGTTCCAATAGTATTAGTTATACTACCATGTAAATCTGGCGAGCTTTCAGGTTTAAGGTTAGTTTTTTTTCTGTCATTACTAGGAGGAGACTGAATATCTATATTATTCATTTGCGACCTCCTTTCCTGAATAAAAAATATAATCAACTACTGCAAATTCATTTTTAAAATCGCTTACTCGAGTAACATATACCGTAATATAAAATTCTCTTCCATTATAGCTTCCTATCTTCCAAGGCTGAAGTACTCCGCCGCCAGGATCAGTTACATAATTGAAGAAATTAATTTTTAATAATTTTTCCTCTATTTGCCATGTTACATTACTGTTTGTTTTAGAATCATTTTTAAAAACCATTTCTATTTCACCTGGATCTGGTGCCGGAAGTTTAATTTTTAAAATTTGATCTAATTTTAAATGAGCTTTCCCGTAGAAAATGATCTTTAAATCATCAATATAACTTTCTATATTCATCGCATTTTTATTTTTAATAAATATTCATTTTTGGCTAATATATAATAATTCAAACTTCAAATCCTATAACAATCCGTAAAAATCGTGTAATTTTTTCTTAGAGGTTCTCAATAATTTTACATCATAACATTTAAACTATTAAAATCATGAAAAAGTTATTATTAGCTGGACAAGCCATTTTAGGAGCAGGACTTATTATTTTATCTCTTCAATCTTGTAAAAATGAGACTAAACAAGAAGATCCTAAAGAAGTTGCAGAAGATGCAAATGAAGCAAAATTCGATTCTATTGACAGTAAAGAAGATGATTCTGAATTTTTAGTAGATCAAGCTGAAATCAATTTAGCTGAAATCGAAATTGGTAAGCTGGCTCAAACAAAAAGTACCAACGCTGAAGTGAAAAAATTTGGTAAAATGCTTGTTGACGAGCACACTAAATCGGCTTCTGAAGTTAGTGCTTTAGCAAAAGCAAAAAACTTTACTCTGCCAACTTCTCTAACGGAAGAAGGACAAGAGGAATACAATAAATTAAACGAGAAATCTGGTGTTGATTTTGACAAAAAATTTGCTGACATGATGATCGATGGTCACGAAAAAGCGATCAAAAAATTAGAAAAAGCAGCAAAAGATGCTAACGATCAGGAAGTAAGAACTTGGGCTTCTAACAATATTGCAGGTTTAACAGCGCATTTGGAACACGCTAAAATGCTGAAACAAAACCTAGACAAAAAGTAAAATAAATTTAATTGGTTATTATTTATTTTTAGAGCAAGATTATAAGGCTCTAAGATCTATTGAGTATTTAAGAGCCTCAAATCTTTGCTATAAACCCCTCAAGAGTTGAATTGCTTGGGGGGTTTTGTTTTTTTTTTAAGCTACTGAGGCGCTAAGGTTCTAAGCTACTAAGGAAAAACTTAGCAGCTTAGTAGCTCAGAATCTTAGAAGCTTATTTAAGCGAAGCCATATCAATCACAAATCGATATTTCACATCTCCTTTTAATAATCTTTCGTAGGCATTGTTTACATCGTTAACGCCGATTACTTCTACATCTGATGTGATGTTGTGTTCTGCACAAAAATCAAGCATTTCTTGAGTTTCTGCGATTCCTCCAATTAATGAACCAGAGAAGCTTCTTCTGCCTAAAATCAAACTGAAAGAAGTTACAGGAAGCGGATCCATTGGAGCGCCAACCAAAGTAAGAGTTCCGTCTACTTTTAATAAATTTAGGTATGAATCGATATTATGTTCAGCAGAAACACAGTCTAAAATAAAGTTTAAACTTCTGGCGTGTTCTGCCATTTGAGCTTCGTCTGTAGACAATACAACCTCATCTGCGCCTAGACGTTTTGCGTCTTCTGTTTTAGATAACGAAGTGGTAAAAACTACTACATGTGCGCCCATTGCTTTCGCAATTTTAATTCCCATATGTCCCAGTCCGCCAATCCCTACGATTCCAACTTTTTGGCCAGGACCAACTTTCCAGTGTTTTAATGGAG
This sequence comes from Flavobacterium ustbae, assembly GCF_003946915.1. GTDB lineage: Bacteria > Bacteroidota > Bacteroidia > Flavobacteriales > Flavobacteriaceae > Flavobacterium > Flavobacterium ustbae. The sequence continues at coordinate 101,646 of NZ_RPOC01000014.1, read as the reverse complement.
AATAAGTTGTAATTCCGGCGCATAATAAAGGCGCAACCGCAGAAAGTTCTAACTTGTCTGAAATATGAAGAACAAAGCTTTCATCAACCGTAATACTTTCAGAATAACCTCCAAAAGTTTGTCCGCCTAAATGTTTGTCTGGTGAATTGAATGTCTGAATGTTTCCTTCATCGCAGAATTGCTCTAAATCATTTTTACAATGTTCGCATTCTCTGCAAGAATCTACCATACAGCCCACTCCAGCCAAATCGCCAACTTTAAAGCCTTTTACATGTTCTCCAACTTTTGTAATACGTCCTACAATTTCGTGCCCCGGAACAATCGGATAAATAGTACCATGCCATTCGTTTCGAGCCGAATGCAAATCAGAATGGCAGATTCCGCAGTATAAAATCTCGATTTCGACATCATGTGCCAGAACTTCTCTACGTTTAATGCCTAATGTTTTTAATGGTGCTTCAGCAGCTTCTGTACCAAAGGCTTTAATGTTTTTTGTTTCCATAATTTTTATAGTTTGTTTTTTTGTTTCAGGTTTCAGGTTTCAGGTTTCAAGTTTCAGGTTTCAAGTTTCAGGTTTCAAGTTTCAAGTTTCAGGTTTCAAGTTTCAGGTTTCAAGTTTCAGGTTTCAAGTTTTACGAGACGTAGAGTTTCATGCAGATTTTACTTTTAAAAACTTATTAAAATCATAAAATTCTAACTGCCAAATGATTACAACTTAATAAAGTTAAAAAAACTTCGCGTCTTCTCGCCTTAGTAGCAAAAAAAACCTTAGCAACTTAGAACCTCAGTACCTTAGTACCTTAAAAAGAAAAATACTCTTCGTCTGTAACTTTTTCCATCCAAGTTCCAGAACCTTTGTCAATTTCTGTTACGATTGTGATGTGCGAATACGAACTTTCTGGCGTAGCTCCGTACCAATGCTCAATACCTGGTAAAATCGTTAATACCTGCCCTTTTTGCAATAGATTAATTTTTCCGCCTCTTTCTTGGTAATAGCCTTCTCCTTGCGTTACAATAATGAGCTGGAGACTTGCATTACTGTGCCAATTGCTTCTTGCACAAGGTTCAAAAGAAACGTCTTTGACGATGGTGTTTTCTGGATGAATTTCGCTGGTTTGTTTTTTATATGACACCTCACCTGTCATATAAGTGTTTGGAACTTTACCTTCTTCTGTTACGGCTGTGAATTGTGTCGACATAATTTCGTTGTTTTTCGGGTTAATAATTTGTTTGAATTTTATTGATAAACTTTTCAGTAAAATAACCAACGTATCGAATCTCTTTTCGAATGAGAATTTGATTTCATTAATGCGTTAAAACTGTATATGTTAGGCTGTAATCAAAATTTAAAACTAAACGGTAAAGCTGACGCCGCTTTATGAAGTGTTTATTTAGTCATTCAAAAACTGATACAAAGATTCGTTGTTATTTCAGGGCAAATGTAGCACAATACTACAATGCTGAAATAACAATATTCAAACAAAAAATTAAGAATTTGAAACAATTTACATTCGAAGTGATTTCGGAACCGTTCCTGTAAGCCTTTTAAAGTAATTATTAAAATAACTTGGATATTCAAATCCAAGCGAATAGCCAATGTCAGAAATACTCCAATCGGTATGCTGCAATAAAGCTTTTGCTTCATTGATGACTCTTTCTGTAATATGAGCCGTGGTTGGTTTTCCTGTAACTTCTTTTACAGAACGATTTAAATGATTGACGTGCACAGAAAGACTTTGCGCATAATCTTGCGGAGTCTTTAGCGCTAAAGGCTGATCTTTAGTTTCTATCGGAAATTGTCTTTCTAATAATTCTAAGAACAAAGAAGTAATTCTTGAAGAAGCATTTTTATGTTTAAAGAAATTTTCTGAAGGCTGCATTTTCATCGATTCATGAATAATCAAATTGACGTAACTGCGCATCAAATCGTCTTTAAACGCATAATCCGTTTCGTATTCTTCGATCATTTTCTGGAATAAAGAATCGATAAACACCTTTTGTTCAGCATTTAAAGTAAATATAGGTGTTCCTCCAATTTTAAACAAAGGCGATTCGTGAAGTGTTTCTGATCGGTCTTTAGTTTTAAAAAACTCTTCCGTAAAAACACAAGCATAACCTTCATATTTCTCAGAAACCGTTTCCCATGAATATGGAATAATCGGATTTCCAAAAAACAGAATCGTTCCGTCGGTTTCTATTCCGCGGTCAGCATATTGTATGATGCTTTTGCTGGTATTAATGCAGATTTTATAAAAGTCTCTTCGGCTGTAAACGGGAACTTTACTGAAATCTCCATTTATAGGATAAACTTTAAAACCCTTCATTTTTAAATCTGAAGTAAAATCGCAATTCTGTGTTTCTGTCTGATTATTCATTTTGCAAAGTTATGAAAATCAAATAATGTTTTTTTGTTTCAGGTTTAAAGTTTCATGTTTGAGGTTTTAACTGCAAAGGACTTTAGGTTTTTTATTTTGGAGAGAAAAATGCTCGCAAAGTCGCAAAGACGCAAAGTTTTTTCTTAACCATATAAGTCATATAAGTTCATTTTAAGCTAGACTTAAATAATTCTTATGTTATTTATATGGTTTAATTTACTTTGCGACTTTGCGAGATTAAAAAAAATAGCGTGCTTTGCGAAAAACCTTAGCGTTCCTTGCCGGTTAAAAAATCTACTTCACTACAATTGAAGTGCTTTTTAAACCTTTCGCGGAAGCGCTTAAAACAATTTCTTTTGCGTTTTCATCTTTTTGAATGATGATTTGTGCGTAACCATTAAAAAGTTTTCTTTTCCATGATTCTGCGGGCGTTATTACCTGAATAATTCCTGGATCTGTATTCAATACATCCCAATCTTTTATTTTTTGTAATGGTGTTGCCGCGATATGAATTGTATTTTTTCCTTGCTTTAAAATTGATGCATTCAGAATATTTTTTTGAGCATCTTCTTTACTTGGTTCTACTTTATTTCCGTTAACAAAAATGATTGTCTCTACTCCTATTTTTTTATAAAAGAAACTCACAATATTAGAATTCGAATTATTCTTCAAATCAAATTCACCTTTATACACATACGATGGCGCTTGTTTTCTATAATCACGATCTTTAAAAGCTTCTGTCCATTCGCTTTCAGAATAATTCGGCAATTGCGGAGGCAAAGAAGTATTTGTTCCTTTTTGTTCTTTAAAATTATTTATAGCAACTAGAGCAATGTCATCAATAAACTGATCGCTTTCTAGTGAAGTTGGGTCGCCGTTTCCTACTCCTAAAATCTTTCCTCCTTTTATAGAAAATGTAATTTCATCATTGGCTGTCGGAACATGCAAGCCATTTCTATCAATAGTTTCAACCGTTAAAACAGAGACCTTTCCTTTTAAAACATTTTCTTTATCTATAGATAATTTAATATTTTCTGCTTTTCCAGTAGTTTTCTGAATCTCAGTCAATACTTTTTTACCGTTTTTATAGCCAACAGCTTCTAAAGTTCCTGGAGCATAATTTACTTTCCATTCTAAATGTCCGTTCAATTGCATTTTCTTTTTTCCCAAACTCTTTTTATTGAGAAAAAGTTCTACTTCATCGCAATTCGAATATGCCCAAACATCAATTTCTTTGCCTTCCATTCCGCTCCAATTCCAATGCGGCAATAAGTGCAAAACAGGCTCTTTTCCCCACCACGATTTCAGATAAAAAACATTGTCTTTAGGAAAACCGCAAACATCCATCATTCCGAAATACGAAGTTACAGACGGCCATCCGTACGGAGTTGGTTCGCCACGATAATCAAAACCTGTCCAAATAAACATTCCTGCTAAATATGGTCTTTCGGCGTAGAATTTCCAGCCTTCTTCTATACTATAAAATGTTGGGCGTGGTTTTTTATCATAAGCGCTTTGATAATGCTTGGCATCATCGGTAAAATAAATGCCACGTGTTGCAAACGTTGAGCCTTCTTCCGTTCCCATTCCTGGCTGATTCTTAAACTGATTTCTATGCGCATCGATATCTCCGTTTCCTAAATAATTATAACCCATAATTTCGACTACAGAAGAAATCCCGCTTTTAAATCCGCTGCTAATTCCTACTGTAACTGGTCTTGTCGGATCAATGCTTTTAGCGAAATCCTGCATGATATTGGTAATTCTTTCGCCAGTAATTCCGCCTTCAATCTGCCATTCTTCGTTACCAACCGACCAGCAGAAAATACTCGGATGATTACGGTCGCGCTCCATCATTCGTTGTAAATCATTCAAATGATAATCGTTAATTCCCATCAAACGGGTTTCATCAATAACCAACATTCCTAGTTTATCACAAGCTTCTAAAAGTTCAGGTGTCGGCGGATGATGCGAACAACGATACGCATTCGAACCCATTTCTTTCAGCTTTTTAATTCTATAATATTGAAGTTCGTCTGGCAAAGCGGTTCCAATTCCAGCATGATCCTGATGATTATTAGTTCCTTTTAATTTTAATGCTTTTCCATTCAAGAAAAACCCATTTTCAGGATCAAACTTTATGGTTCTGATTCCGAAAGAAGTTTTGTATTGATCAATAACTTTTCCGTCACTTTTTATTTCAGTAATTAACTGATATAAATTAGGCGAATCAATATCCCACAAAAGCGGCCTTTTGACATTTAACTTTGATGAATATGTATTTGTTTTATAAAATTCAGGAACCAAAATACTTTCAGAAACAGTTGCAACTTGTTTTCCTGAAGCGTCTAAAATGGTTTGTTTTATTTCAACATTTCCTTTAAAATAGCCTTTATTTTCGAGTTTTATTTCTGCGGTAATTAAAGCATTATCTTTATTGATTTCTGAAGTTACATAAGTCCCGTTTTGCGCCACATGCAACGGATTTGTTTTCTGCAAATAAACATGTCTGTAAATCCCTGCTCCTTCATAAAACCAGCCTTCTTCCATTGAAGCGTCTGCACGGACAACAATCGTATTTTCGCCTCCGTAATTGACATAAGCCGTTACATCGTATTCAAATCCGTTGTAACCGCTTTCATGCGTTCCCAAATAAAATCCGTTAAAAAACACTTTTGAATTTCTGAAAACGCCGTCAAATTTTAATGAAATAATGCGCCCCAAATCTTCATTCGGAATCGTTATTTTTTTTCTGTACCAGCCAATGCTTTTTTCGGGATAGTTTTTACCCGCTGCTTTAAATCCGTGGCTAAAACTGGCGCTTTCGCTAAAAGATTGTTCAACCACCCAATCGTGCGGCAAATCTAATTTTCTCCAAGCGCGATCGTCAAAATCTTTTGCAGCTGGCCCGTCGCCAAATCCGGTTTTGGTTAGATATGAAAAATAGCCTTCTGCATGGTTAAAATCTTTTTTAGTATCATATAAATGGCCAAATGAAAACTTCCAGTCTTTATCCATTAATATAAGTTCTCTCCCCGACTTATTTTGAGCTAGTAAATGGAAAGAGCAAAAGAGTAAAAAGTAAAGAATTGTTTTTTTAGTAAGAGTGGTTTTCATAGTTGGTTTGTTAGTAAAATCAGATAGCGATAAAAATAAGGCTTTTGGAGAACAAACATTAATAGTATTTTATCAAAATATGATAACTCATTCATAACAAATGCTTCTAGAGGGGGTTTCAAAATTTAGAATGAATCTAATGGCTTTAGATTTAAAAATGATTTTCTTTTGATGTAATTTTATAGTAAAATCATAAAAAGCAATTACCATATGAGTACTATTAGTAATGAAAATAGGCTCCACAGCACTTTTAAAAACCTCGATCAGAAGATTAGCAAGCTTAATGATCAGAAGATTAGCGCTTTTTTTGAATCTTTAGGATTATTAGAAAGAAAAGACGTTCCGAAAGACTTTTTGAATTGGGAAAACATACTTATTGTTGTTCCAAATCGACATGTTTCTCATGAACTGAAATATTATAAATATACCATTTCGAGAATTTCATTTCTTACGAATCCTTACGCAGATCAGATTCATATTTTTGATCTCAAAGATTGGAAAAATGCTTCAGGAACCAAAACGCAGTTTCAGATTAGAGAAATGCTGAAAACGAGTTTTGGAGGTGTAAAAAAAGTTATTAAGGAGTCTTAGAAACAAGAAAATCCAAGATTAATCCCGAAGCTTCGGGACCAAATTCCAATTGAAGCTGTGGTTTCGATTGGATTTTTTTTAATCGCAATGAACGCAAGGTTTTACGCTAAGTTCGCAAGGGTTAAATAAAAAATCTCGCAAAGTCGCGAAGGCGCAAAGTTCTTTTTTAAAAACCATATAAGTGATATAAGACATTTAAGTTTTTCTAAAATGAACTTATATCACTTATATGGTTTAATTAATTATTGCAATAAGCTGTTGATTTTCTCCTCTAAAGCTTGTCCGTGAATATTTTTCGCTATAATGATTCCGTTTTTATCTACTAGAAAGTTTAACGGAATAGATTGCAACATATAATCTCCAACAACTGGCGAAGTCAAGTATTTCAAATCGCTGACGTTTGTCCACGGTAATTTTCCTTTTGCGATGGCTCCTGCCCATAATGGCTTTTTTGTATCCATAGAAACACCATAAATCGATAATTTATCTGGATAAGCATTGTGCAATTTTAGCAATAACGGCTGTTCTTTTATACAAGGTCCGCACCAAGAAGCCCAAAAGTCAACTAAAACCAAAGAGCCTCTTAAAGAAGAAAGCGCAATCTTCTCTCCTTTTGTGTCTGGAAGATCGATTTCTGGAGCAATATCGCCAATGTCAGTTCCTACGACTTGGGCATTGCTTATTAATAAATTAAAGAATGTAAAAGTTAATGCTAAGTAGATTTTTTTCATAGTTTGATTGTGTTATTGTTTGGGGCGTTTTTTTTTAATCTCGCAATCCCGAGGCTTCGGGAGCAGAGACGCAAAGTTTTTTCTCTTAACCATATAAGTCATATAAGTTCATTTTAGGCAAAACTTAAATTATCTTATATGACATATATGGTTTAATTCTCTTTGCGACTTTGCGAGATTCTAATAGCAAATATAAAATTTCTTTGTTTTTTATTCTAACTAATCTGTCACAATCATAAAATTATCACAAAAGCATATCGGGAAATTGGTATATCGGGAAAAGTCGATATATTTGCGCCATGGAAAAGATAGAAATTTTTAAAGCACTTTCGAACAAATCCAGATTACAAATGCTGGAATGGTTAAAAGAACCTGAAATTAACTTTCCAGGGCAGCTTGAACATGCCGGATTTGAGCATGGAGTCTGCGTTGGGCAGATTCAGGCCAAAGCTGGTTTAACGCAATCGACAGTATCCGAATACCTGTCTATTTTACAGCGCGCTGGCTTTATTGAAGCTAAACGTGTTGGACAATGGACTTATTATAAACGTAACGAAGGTGCCTTTGAAGCACTTAGTAAATTAATTCAATCTAATTTGTAAAATTACTATGAGTACAAACAACCTCTTTTCTGCATTTAACTTAAAATCGTTAAATCTGAAAAACCGAATTGTAATGGCGCCAATGACGCGCTCTTTTTCTCCAAACGGAGTTCCAACCGACGAAGTAGCAGCCTACTACCAAAAAAGAGCTGAAGGTGAAGTTGGTTTAATTTTATCTGAAGGAACTGTAATTGACAGAAAATCTTCTTCTAACGATGCTAATGTTCCGCATTTCCATGGAGAACTAGCATTAAACGGATGGAAAAAAGTTATTGACGAAGTTCACGCTGCGGGCGGAAAAATGGGACCGCAGATTTGGCATATGGGAATTATGGACAATCACCATTCTGGATGGGTTCCGCCAGTTCCGTTTGAAGGACCGTCTGGATTAAACCGTCCTGATTTTAGAAATGGTGTTGCTATGACCGAAAAAGATATCGAAGATACTATTCTGGCTTTTGGTAAAGCTGCGGCTGATGCTAAAAGATTAGGTTTTGATACTATCGAAATTCACGGCGCGCACGGTTATTTAATCGATCAGTTTTTTAGAGCTGAAACAAATCTTCGTGAAGATATTTATGGCGGAAAAACATTACCTGAGCGTAATCGTTTTGCTATTGAAGTTATCAAAGAAGTGAGAAAACAAGTCGGAAATGACTTTGCCGTAATTATGCGTTTTTCTCAATTCAAACCTTCTGATTACAATTATAAATTGGCTAAAAATCCACAGGAACTAGAAGCTTGGCTTACACCACTTGTAGATGCTGGAGTTGACATTATTCACGCTTCGCAACGTCGTTTCTGGGAACCAGAATTTGAAGATTCTGATTTGAACTTTGCAGGATGGGCTAAAAAAGTGACTGGAGCTCCAACCATTACCGTTGGTTCTGTTGGTCTTTCTGGAGATTTCTTCGGCGCATTTGCAGGAGAAAGTTCGCAGCCAACTTCATTAGAAGAATTAAACAGACGTTTCGATAGAGGCGATTTTGATTTGGTTGCTGTTGGAAGGCCGCTTTTATCCGATCCTAATTGGGTGGCTAAAATTAAAGCGGGAAAAACAGATGAATTGAAAGGTTTCAGCAAAGAAGCTTTAGGACAGTTGGTTTTAGAGTAAGTAACAAAGGGACAAAGGGACAAAGAAGCAGAGAAAAACCGCTGTTCCTTTGTCCCTTTGCAACTTTGAACCTTTTATTAAATTTATTCAAAATCATCATCGTCATCACCGCCAAATTCAAAAAAGGCATTTGGATCAAAAGGAATATCCTGATCAGGGTCTTTGTCATGTGCACTTACTCCAGGTGGATTAAACAATCCCCAGTTGTCTTTAATATAGTTCCATTGATCGAAACTTGCTACCCAGTCTACAAATAAAAGACGAAATTCCTCAATAGTATTTCGCAGTAATTCAATATAATCTTTATCTCTAATTCCTTCTGCAAAACGAAGACTTCCCGCTTGAACGTATAATTCTCTGGCAGCTTTTCGAATTATTGCGGCACTTTCCATTCTTAAATCGTACAAATCTGCTCCTTCTGCTCCTGCAATTTTAACCGGAATTAACATTGCATTTTCTGACATGAATTTTACAACTGTTTCCTGCAAAAATTGATCTTCTTCTGGGACAATCTGAATAAGTCCTTGTGTAAGCTGAAAAATTTGTTCTGCCTTTTGATAAATCGGCATATTATGGGTTTCTTCTATTGGAGACATTTTATCACTTTTAAAAACTGCATAAATTTAAATCAAAAAAGGGATGAAATTAAAGCATTTCATCCCTTTTAACATTTGTAACTAACAAAAATTACAAACTCTAAAAAAAATCTTTATACCGCTACGGTCTTTTTATTTTGAAACTTTTTTACAAGCCAGTTTCTAACTGGTTCGTCGTATAATTTTAAGCACACAAAAGCGAGTACGATGCTTACAATCAAAACTCCGATTCCTTCTAAAAATCCATTTGCCATAGTTACTTTATTGTCTACTACCCAAGCTGTAAACCAATAAATTAATGGATAATGGGTAATGTAAATTGGATATGAAATATCTCCTAGAAGTTTACATATTTTAAGCGAAAATTCATTTTTAATCTCTCCTCCTGCTCCAATTGCGACAATAAGAGGAAAAATAAAAATAATAGCAATTGATTCGTATAATCCGTTCATCCAAAGACTGTTTTCGTCTCCAAATCTTGGCACCGCTAAAACAATTGTTATTAAAATGCTGCAAATCCAGAAAGCACCTTTTATATGAATTAATTTTCCTAAACGGCATAATAATACTCCAGCAAAAAACGGATACAATAGACGAGTAAACCCAACATTCAATTGTTCTAAATTTAATGACCACCCGCCAATTACGTCTCCTTTTGGTCCAAAAACCGTGTAATTAATTAACAGTCCAGCAAATATCAGTACAAAAATTGATAGTACTTTATTCGAAAATTTACGAAAGATTAAGGCGTACAAGATGTTTGCAATATATTCGAAGAAAAGCGACCACGCCGGCCCATTTAAAGGATGCATTTCTCCCCAACCTCTAATTTCTAAAGAAGGCGGAATTGGCAATAATGTAAAACCAATTACCATGGTCAAAATAACTTTCCAGACTTCCATTCCTGCAATCATTGGAAACAAAATATCTGAAGCTTGAAAATAATAAAATATAGCGCCAATAATCATTCCCATAATTACCATGGGCTGAAGGCGGATTAATCGGCGTTTGTAAAACTCCCATTGCCCCATTTTTCCCCAACGATCGTCGTAGGCATACGCCACAACAAATCCAGACAAAAGGAAAAAGAAGTCAACCGCAAGGTATCCGTGATTGATAATTTGCACAAAACGGTTTCCGCCTGCAAAAGCTTCAAAAATATGAAAGGCAACAACTAAAATAGCTGCAACACCTCGCAATCCATCAAGGATTTCGTAATGCTTTTTTGGTTTAATATTCATTTGGTTTTGAATTATGAATTATGAGTTATGAATTATTAATTACGAATTATAGGTTATCACTTTGAAGTACGCATTAAGAGTTGTAGAACAATTAAATTTTTAATTCATAACTCATAATTCATAATTAACTACTTAAATCTACTGATGATTCTTCAGCCATTCTGTTCTTCTCTGATCTGGTAAATGTTTTACAGAGAAATTTTCGAATTTCGCTTCAAAGCCTTTGCCGTCAGGCGAAGCAGCCATTAAACCTACCATAACTGGCGTATTGTCTTGCAAAGGTGCATTTCTAGTCATGATGTAATTTTTGTCATCAAAAGAGTAGAATATTTCAACGGCATCTAATCTTCTTACGGCTTTAATCCAAATAAAAGGAGGCACCTTTTCTAAAGTTGTTACGCTCCAATCGCTTTTATCGTGTGTTACAACGGTGCTAACGTTAAATTTTCCGTCCACAAACTCTACTCCGGTTTTAATATAATTCTTTTCGTCAATACGGATCATTAATCCCATTTGGTCAAAACGTGCGATGTAGTTTCCTGTCAATTTTACTTTTGCTTCAAATTCGCCTCCATAATTGGCGTAGTAAAACGGAGCATCGTCTACTGTAAATCCGTAATGCGAAATTCTCCAATAGTCACTGTTTGCTGTAACATTCATTATTAATGCATTGTTTTTAATTTCCCATTTTTCAGGTTCATTAAACCATTGCATTTTATTTAAGCTTTGTGCAGAAAGGTTTTGTACAATAAACAAAACTCCAACAAAATATAATATTCTTTTCATAAAAATAATTTATAACATTTAACTTTTAACATTACTGTTTTAAAAATAAAGCTGCAAATATTTACACTTGCAGCTTTACAAACCAACCAATTTTAGAAATAAAAACTATTTAAGTGAGAAATTCACTTTAGATTTTATATCTGTTGAAGAAGCGCCAATAATCGCTTCAAAATCACCAGGTTCTGCAACCCAGTCATGTTTTTTATCGTCAAAGAAGCTTAAAGCCGCTTTGTCAACTGTAAATGTTACTGTTTTTTCTTCTCCAGCTTTAAGAGCTACTTTCTCAAAGCCTTTTAATTCTTTTATCGGACGAGGCAATGAAGATTTCACATCTGTAATGTACAATTGCACCACTTCAGACCCTTCTCTACTTCCTGTATTTTTCACATTAACAGAGAATGTAATTTTATCACCTGCGTTCATTTGTTTTTTATCAGCCGTTACTTTTCCATAAGCAAAAGTCGTATAGCTTAAACCGTGACCAAAAGAGAATAAAGGTTTAATTTTGTTTTTGTCTGCCCAACGGTATCCTACAAAAATTCCTTCGTTATATTTTACGTCGTCTCCACCAGGAAATTCTCCTAAAGCGTGAGCTCCGTTATCTGCTAATTTTACTGGGAAAGTGAAAGATAATTTTCCAGAAGGATTTACGTCTCCAACTAAAACATTTGCCAAAGCAGTTCCTGCCTCAGTACCTAAAAACCAACCTTGTACAATTCCAGGAACTTCTTTAACCCACGGCATTGCAATAGCATTTCCAGAAATATTTACGAAAACAATATTTTTATTTACTTTCGCCAATTCGCTAATTAATTTATCTTGACCATAAGACAAATTCAATTCTTTACGATCGTGTCCTTCGTCATCTTGATTTGGGCTTTTGTTCAAACCTCCAATAAAAAGAACGATATCAGCATCTTTAGCCACTTTTAAAGCTTCAGCAGTTAATTCTGCAGGAGAACGTTTTTCTTCTAAACTTACTTTAGCTACAACTCCGTTATAGTTACTTGTTGGATCTCCTACATAACCTCTTGCATAAACGATTTCTGCTTGGTTTCCGATTCTTTTCTTTAAACCTTCAAGCGGAGTGATTTCGTATCTTGCTTTAAGCGAAGAACTTCCTCCACCAACTGTCATCATTTTGATAGCATTTTCTCCAATTACAGCAATCTTTTTTGTTTTAGAAAGATTGATTGGCAAAATATTATTGTTGTTTTGCAATAAAACAATTCCTTCTTCAGCGATTTTACGCCCAGCTAAAGCGTGTTCTTCTGTTCCGAAAGAACCAAAAGGACGATTTCTGTCCATTGTAGTCAAGAAAGATAAACGTAGAATACGACGTACTTTTTCATCTAATTCTTTAGTTCCAACTTCCCCTTTTCTGATCATTTCAGAATATGGTTTTGCTAAATAGTAGTTGTCATACGCATTACTTGTTCCCCAAGAAAGACCGTTTGTCCAAGAACCGAATTCCATATCCAAACCATTGTGAATAGCTTGTTTCGTATCGTTAACTCCACCCCAATCTGAAACTACAACTCCTTTAAAGCCCCATTCTCCGCGAAGGATATCGTTTAATAAATATTCGTTGTGGCAGCATTGCTGTCCTTTGTATTTGTTGTAAGATCCCATAATCGACCAAACATCACCTTCTTGAACCGCAGCTTTAAAAGCAGGAAGATAGATTTCGTATAAGGCACGATCGTCAACAATTACGTTAACTGAGTTACGATTTGTTTCTTGATTGTTTAATGCGAAGTGTTTTACGCAGGCAGCAACTCCATTTGCTTGAACTCCTTTAATATAAGGAACCACCATTTTTGAAGCCAAAAACGGATCTTCTCCCATATATTCAAAGTTACGACCATTTAATGGGCTTCTGTAAATGTTTACACCAGGTCCTAATAATACGTTTTTGTTACGGTAACGTGCTTCTTCTCCAATAGATTTACCATATAAAGAAGCCAATTCTTTGTTCCAAGTAGACGAAAGTGCTGTAAGCGCTGGGAAAGCAATACAAGAATCGTTTGTCCATCCTGCTTGGTCCCATTCGTCCCATTTTACCTCTGTACGAATTCCGTGTGGTCCATCGGTCATCCAGTTTTCTGGAATTCCAAGACGTTTTACACCTGGAGAACTAAATTTAGATTGCGCATGAATCATGGCAATTTTCTCATCGGTTGTCATTCGCTTAAGCGCATCTTCAACACGCTCTTCAATCGGTTTTTTATCATCTAGATAAACTGGAACTTTGTTTTGGGCATTTATTCCCACAGAACTTAGTAAAAGTAAAACAACAATTGTTTTAACGTTTTTTAACATAACAGTAATTATTAAAGCATTAGTTATAATAGGGAAATCTTCTTAACGAAAATCATTTTTTATCATATTGTAAAACTAAAACGTTATCGTTCACATTCCATTTTTAGATAAAAAAAAGTAGTGAATTAAAAAGTCAAAATATTGATTTACAAATATTTAATAATTTTTAACCCCTAAAAAAAGTAGTAGATTTGAAATAAATATTTATGCTTTCAAAGCCATAGAACCGATTTTCATGACCATTTCTTCGAAATCATTTCGCGAAACTGCTGCCTTATTTCGAGCTCTTGTACGGTAGTTGTAAATTGTACTTAAAGAATAACGTAAAAATGCTGCTATTTTAACACTGTCTGTAATTCCGAGTCTGATTAAAGCAAAAATTCGAAGTTCTGTATTCAGCAATTCATTTTGTTTGAGGACAATCTGTTCTTCAGGAATTAATAATGCATTGAAATCTTTAACAAACGTTGGATATAAGTTTAAAAAGATAATATCGAAGTTCTTATACAATTCTTCTAACTCATTATCAACCAAAGTAGTTGACTTTAAAATCTTATAAATTTCGTCGAATTGTTTTGCCGTTGCCTTTTTGTTTAAGATAATACGGTAATTCTCCAACTTATTGATGTAAGTCGAGCAAAGATTGAAGAAATGCGCAATATATTCTTCTTTAACCAAATTAGATTCAGACAATTGCAGGTTACTTTCCTGAAGCCGACTATTGGTTTGGGTAATATCTTTGTTTAATTCTGCCAGTTTCTGACTCGTTTCGTACAATTCGGTTCTAATTCTAGAAACCTTTTTCATCTGTTTGTACACGTAAATTATCGCAACCAATAAAAACAGCGAAAGAAGACTGATGCAAAGCAAATAAATCTGTAATTCGCTTTTTCTTTGTGCTTCTCGCTCTAAATAAACGGTATTGATAATCGAATACACTTCTGACATGAGCAAAGTTCTAAACTGAACATTACAGTAAAGAGCGTCTTCAATAGCCGACTGCGTGAGTTTGTACGCCATATCGACATCGCCAATTTCGTAAAAAACTAAAGCTAATTCTTGCAGTGAAGCATTGTCTTTGTTAGCATTTTTAATATCTGATGTCGCAGAAAGTGCGTAGTATTTTTTTCTCGATTCTAAATCATGAGCCGCTTCTGCAATTTTCCCGAGCAAATAGGCAATCATCGCATATTGCGGACTTTCTTCATTCGTTTTATTTAATAAAGCTAATAATTCCTTTTTGGGATTCTTATACTTTTTATTATTAAAAACATCCTGCTGAATTCTATTAATTTTGTAATCCAACGTATTTGGATTTAAAACGCTTAATAGTGAATCTCGATATTTGCCGATCTGTTTTCTATACTCGGGGCTATAACTGTTGGCCGCATAATGCTCAAAAAACTCGCGATATGAAATATAATAGTTGGGAAGCAGCGAAGCGACAAGACTTTGTTTATTTATACTCTTTAAAATCGCTTCTGATTCGCGGTATTTTCCTGATGAAGAATATAAGGTTACCAACTGCAACTGCGCTAAATTGAAAAGTACTGCATTTTGAAGTTCTTCTGCAATTTTGAGATTCTTTTTTACGTATTGAATTGCCGAATCTGTATTTAACTTCTGATACTCAAAATAGAGTGTTTTATTGTAATTGTACTCCTGCTCTTTCGTTAGATTATCTGATTTAATTTTCTTAAAATTCAGAATCCGTTCTTCTTTAAGCTGCACGTAATGCTGTTTATTTTTGATCGCTTCGTTTAATTCTTTTAAAATAACATCTGTACGCTCCAATGCAAAAAGCGGAAGGTTTATAATAAGAAACAGAAATAGACAATATTTTTTCAAAGCGATTTAAGATAAGGAAATACAAATATAGCAAAGCGAAAATATAAAAAACGAATTATTTCTCAGTGGTTAAAATGTACTTGAAATAGGTGAGATTTAAATATCTTTTATAAAATATCAAATCACAAAACTGGATCTGCTATAAATAAAATGATTTCGGAATGGCAGGAACCAAATCCGAAATCACTATTAACGTCTCTTTTTTTCAAAACTAAATATGCGCTGCAATCGGCGCAGATAAACAGCTTTCTGGAATATTGAAAGCATTTACAAGCGCTACAGCATCTGGACGAATGTCCCAGCAAAGCTGATTTACTATTTTACGGACTGCTTTGGTTTTTACCGCTTCCATATAACCATCTTCTAAGAACCAAGCTTTATTTTTTTCGATCTGAGAAAGCGCATACAATTGACTCAATTTGGTCAAAATCGCTTTTGATGATTCATCTTCAACCGCTTTAATCGCGATCTGAAATTGCTCTAAAACAATTCTCTCCAAATAAGCCTGCGCCACATCAATCATTTGATGCTGAACGACATTAAAGGCATCATAAGGTTCTAATCCCCCATCGATCAATTTTTTGATACGTCTTGCTGCTGATGCCAAAATTGTTTTTTCTCTGTGAACAAATGCTTGTAAATGGAATTCTCCATCTAACAAATGTTCATCGTCTGTTCTTCGGGTTGCAATTGGGTTTTTCTCAGAAATTACTGTTTTAGCGTTTTCGTAAACATAATTAATTATGCCAAGCGATCCCATTTCTCCAAATGATTTTCTAAATTCTGCCAGGCGATTTTTAGCTACTAATTGCATCAAAACGGTATTGTCGCCTTCAAAAGTGGTATAGATTTCTGTATCATTTTTAAGCGCATCGATTCGGTTTTCAGACAAATAGCCTTTTCCGCCGCACGCTTCTCTGCATTCCTGCAAAATATCTCTGGTACTCCAAGTAGAATACGATTTCATTCCGGCCGCCAAAGCTTCGATTTCCTGCATTTCAGCTTCGGTTCTATTCAAAAATCTGCTGGTCAAATATTGCAATGCAAAATGAACGGCGTATGTTTTTGCCAAATGCGGTAATAGTCTGCGCTGATGCATTCTGTAATTTAAAATCGGAACTTCTGAGCCGCCTTCAGGTCCAAATTGTCTTCTTTGATCGCTGTAGCGAATGGCAATCGTTAATCCTGATTTCGCTGCCGCTAAAGCCGAACGCGGAATTCCGATTCTTCCTCCTACCAAAGTTCCTAACATCGTAAAAAATCGTCTGTTATCACTCGGAATCGGACTTTCAAATTCGCCTTTTTCATTTACCGAAGCAAAACGATCCAGCATATTCTCTTTCGGAATCACAACATTATCAAAACTGATTGTCCCGTTGTCAACGCCGTTTAATCCCATTTTATGACCGCAATCGCCAATTGTAATGCCATCTAAAACATTTCCGTTTGGATCTCGCAATGGAACCACAAAAGCATTTACGCCATAATCGTGATCGTCTATAATTAGTTTAGCAAAAACAGTTGCTGCCTGTCCGTGAACTGCAGCGTTTCCTATATATTCTTTCTGTGCATTTTTATTCGGTGTATGAATGGTAAACGTTTGATCTGCGTGATTGTAAGTTGCTGTAGTTTCCAAACCTTTTACATTCGATCCGTGATGCGTTTCAGTCATGGCAAAACAACCTGGAAGTTTCAGCGAACCAATATCTTTTAAATATTTAGCATAATGTTTTTCAGTTCCTAAAGATTGAACACTCATTCCCCAAAGTCCAAACTGAACGCCAAATTTAATTACCAAACTTAAATCATGGTAACTCAGCGTTTCCATAATGGCAAAATAATCTTCGATATTTCCTCCGCCACCATATTCTTTCGGATACGCCATGCTTCCGAGATTTTCATCTGCTAAGATTTTACACCATTTATAAACGGTTTCTCTGAAAACATTAATATCTGTAGAAGTTTCATACGCAAATTCAGGTCTTGAAATAACCGATTTTACTCTTTCAATAATTGTCGCTTCTTTTCCGTCTAGAATCTGTGTGATTTTCTGAATGTCAAAACTGGCATTGGTTTGCGAATTGGCTGTAAAAGAACCTGCTTTGGTTTTGAAGTTTTGAAGCGCTTCTTCGCCTAAAATCCCTAAGTCATTTTCTAGTTTTACGAAATCTTTTTCTATTGGAGTTAAATCCAATTCTCCAGCTGAAAGGGCTTTTGCAATATCAAAAATCGATTTTATAGATGATGTATCCTGAATACTTTTTTCAATATCCGATTTCCATTGTGTGAGTTCATTTCGCGAAGGCGGATTTGAAATATCTACTTTAGAAAGCAAATATGCTTTGTCTTCTTCTGATAAAACGCTTAGCGAATTAATAAAATCTTGTAATGTAGAAAATTCTTTCTGTGTCAGCAAATCATCTGACCACACTAAGTAAAATAACGGAGTAAAGGCTTGAAGTTTGGTATTTTTCATATCAATAGGGGTTCGGTTTTTAATGTTTTTTTGCCACAGATTTCACAGATTAAAAGGATTTTTTTAGCCACGAATTTCACTAATTACACCAATTTTTTTCGCAATCCATTCGTGAAATTCGTGAAATTCGTGGCAAACTTTTTTAATCCTTTAAATCTGTAAAATCTGTGGCTATTCTTTTTTTATCACGTTTTAGAGCATAAAAAAACAGGAATGAAAAATACTCATTCCTGTTTAAACATCCTGTTAAGATTCTGATAATTTTCGATTTTAAACCAATAAAAAATATGAAAACTAAAAGTTAAGAACCCTTGGATATTGAGGTCATTTTTTGCTTTATGGCAAAAATATGATGTGAATTAAAAACTAACACTGCGGTAAAAATGACACCGTAAGCTGTGATTTGCAAAGGGGTAATATTTTCTTTGAAAACAAAGGCCGCCAATCCAAAAGCAATCATCGGATTTATATTCAGCAACATCCCCACCGTTGACGAATTTATTCCCGAAAGCGCGTACAGGTTTAAGAAAAGCGGCACTATTGTAAATACGATCGCGATCGTCTCGATACAGAAATAGAATTTGAATGCTGTTGGAACTGGTCCCGCATAAGCTGGATAAAAAGGCAATAAAACTAACCCTGCCAATGTGATATGAAATGTCAGCACAATAAATTTGTCAAACCCTTTGTTTGCGCGCTGACTTACTAAATAGGCCGCATAAGTTAGACCAATAATGATACTGAAAAACATATCCATAATATCGCTATAAGAAAGCAACAAACAGCCTGAAATACTCAGACCAACAGAAAGCCATTGCGTTTTGAGCAATTTTTCGTGTAATATAAAATAAGCCAACAATGTTGTCAAGATTGGACAAACAAGATAGGCCAGCGAAGCCGCTTTTACGCTGACGTGATTGACAACATAAATGAAAGTGAACCAGTTGGCCATCAAAAAGGCGCTTCCACCGATATTCAGTAAAATCGATTTTCTTTTTTCAGTTTTTGGTAAAGCTTTGAAGATTTCAATGGTTTCCTTTATCTGTTTTCTTTTGAATAGAAAAGCAATTAAAAGCATTAAAACAGCACAGCTAAAAACACGGTAAAACAAAATATCCAACGACGGATATTCATTAATTGGCTTTAAAACCAAACTGAAAAGCCCCCACGTAATAAAGGCTGAGATTGCTGCTATGTAATACTTTGTTGTTTTCACAAAATTGCTTTTGAAAATGTGTTGTTTTTGAAAGAGCAAATTTCTTAAAAATAAAACAGCAATACAGATACAGTTTTTGTAAATTGCAGCATAACAGTTTTGTTTTTATGAAAAATTCCAACTACTTATATCTTCAATTTGCCGACCGAATCGAAAAACAGATTAAATCGGGTGTTCTAAATGTGGGCGACAAACTGCCGTCTATTCGTGAAGTCTGCGCAGAAACAGGTTACAGCATGAGCACCGTGAGCAAGGCGTATTATGAAGTGGAAAGCCGTTCGCTTATAGAATCTCGTCCTCAATCGGGGTATTATGTGAGTAATATTTCGGCAAGAACAATAGCAGAACCTTCGGCAAGCAAACCTCGTTTAAGTCTTGAAAACATTGAACGTGAAGATTTAATTGATCTCGTTTACGGCGATATGCGAACGAAAGATGTCACGATGCTTTCGCTTGGTTTTCCGTCTAACGAATTGCTTCCAATTGCCAAACTGAATAAAGGAATGGTTCAGGCCATGCGCCAATTGCCCAACAGCGGTACGAGTTACGAGGAAATTGAAGGAAACAGTAATTTGCGAAAAGAGATTGCGCGCTGGTCTTTTACTTGGGGCGGTTCTTTGACCGAAGAGGATATTATTACGACTCCTGGTTGTATTTCGGCTATTTCTGACTGTTTGCTAACGCTGACAAAACCCGGAGATACCATTATTACAGAAAGTCCGGTTTATTTTGGCATTCTGCAATTGGCAAGATCTTTAGGCTTGTATGTAATGGAACTTCCTACGAATATGACTACCGGAATTGAACTCGACGCGGTAAAAAAAACACTTTCGTCTAATAAAGTAAAGGCTTGTGTTTTGATGTCTAATTTCAGTAATCCGTCGGGAAGTATGCTACCTAACGAACATAAAAAAGAAATTGTCCGTTTAATGGATTTTTATAATGTGCCTTTAATTGAAGATGACATTCACGGCGATTTGTACTTTGGCTCAAGCCGACCAACCAATTGTAAAACTTATGATGAAAGTGGAATTGTTTTGTGCTGCAGTTCGGTTTCTAAAACTTTAGCTCCTGGTTATCGCGTAGGCTGGGTTTCGCCAGGAAAATTCAAAAAAGAGATTTTAAGAACCAAATTGTATCATACTATTTCTTCCACAACTATTACGCATGAAGTGGTTGGTGATTTCTTAAAAAATGGCCGTTATGAAAATCATTTGAGGAAAATTCGTCAGATTTTGAATCGAAACTGCACGAATTATATCAATACCGTTTTAGAATCTTTTCCCGAGGGAACAAAAGTGAGTCAGCCACAAGGCGGATTTTTTCTTTGGGTAGAATTGGATAAAAAAATCGATACGGCTGCTTTTTATCATTTGGCTTTAAAACATAATATCAGTATTGCACCGGGCAGGATTTTTTCTTTTCAAAACCAATTTTCAAACTGTATGCGATTGAGTTTTGGATTGCCTTGGTCTAATGAATTGAGAATTGCAATTCAGACGTTGGGAAGATTGGCTCATCAATTATAAATGAAATTTTAACACATAGAAACATAGTTATTCTTTGTCCCTAAAGGCGTTTCACTTATTTGAATACACATAGGCTATGTGTGAGAAACTAGTTTCTTTCTTTATTCTTTTCTATAAAAATAAAATCTATGTTTCTATGTGTTTCAAAAAAATAAGCCCGTAAAAAAAACTGGACAGTGCAACTACTCACTGTCCAGTCAACAATTAAAAGAAGACCAAAATTAATTTCTTACAAGACAAAATAAGCGTCTTTTTCAACTTTCTTAGGTTCGTCGTTTAAGTGAAATTCGTTTAGAATATCAAATTCGCTTTGATATTCGTTCAACATTTGTTTGATATTTTTCTCAATCGTGTTTGCAATCGACGTAACCGGTGTATCGCTTGGTCTATTCTCAAACGGATCCTGCAAATGAATTGCCATTCTTTCGATCAAAAAGAAAGCTCCTCCAATTGCCGTAATCAACGGAATGGCAAACCAACTTAATACACTTGTTAAGCCAAACGGCAATAACAGAATGAACAAACACAATGTTAATCTAGTATACATACTGTAAGTGGTTGGAAAAATGGTGTTTTTAATTCGTTCACACTTTCCCATTTCGTCACAAAGTCTTGATAAAGTGTTGTCAATTTCAACTTGCTGATACATGTTGAATCGTTTATCATTTTTTGCATTTTTTAAATCTCTCGCATGCAGCATTAAAATGGCATTCGGAACGTTTTGATGGTTTTTTATATAATTAATTTCTTCTTCGCTCATCAAACCTTCGAGTGGTTTTATGGCATCTCTTTTTCGAAGAGATTCTCCTAAACTGTAACACCATGCAATCTGTCTTTTTGCAAATTTTTCTTTAAACTCGCTCGCTTCAATAGAATAATCGGGATCCTCATAAAACGTTAAAACTTGACGAATCAAGGTTCTCGAATCGTTTACAACTGCTCCCCAAACAATTCTGGCTTCCCACCATCTGTCATAGGCCTGATTGGACTTAAAAGCTAATAGCAGAGAAATAATAGTTCCGATCATGGTCGGAATCGCAATCGGAATATCTACGGGAAGTGTAACAAAATAGTGATGAAATATTTCAAACAGTACGGTATAAGCCAATAATAGAGCAATTTCTACTTTAATTTTCCCGAGAACGTACTTCATTGGTATTCTTTTCTTTAATAACATATTTTCGGATTTAAATTAAGTTTTTTTTAAAGGTTCTGAGGTTCTGAGGTTCTAAGTTGCTAAGGTTTTTAATTTTTAACTTTTAATTCTTAGTGCCTTAGCAACTTAGAACCTCAGAACCTTAGAGTCAAACCATCTCCTCATACAATGAAAGAACTGGAAGTCCTAATTTTTCATTGACGTTTTCTTTTTTCGACTTTTTAAATTTGATTTTTTCGCCTTTTCTGGTTTCAACCAACATGTCGATGTTGTGTTTTGAAATGGCTTCTGACAATAATGGAGCGACATTTTCGTAGTTATCTTCAAAACTAGCTGTTTGGCTTACAATCTCGAAAGAGAAATTGGCGCTCAAAAACTCTTGTACATCTTTTACATGAATGTTCATGCTAGAATTTTCTATATAAAGTGCTTTATGGAAAACTTCTTTGTTAATTTCTGTGCTTAAATGCAGAATCGGACATTTCTGGTTTCCAGCTAATTGCACCATATACTGATGAATTCTTTTTGTTTCCTGTTTATAAGAATGAGTAAGAATGACCAATTTTACAGAAAAAACTTCGATCAGCCTTTTAAAAATTGGCGCTGAAAGTCCGTATTGAGTATGAACTTTTAATTTTACGTTTGAAGTGTGCTCGACAATATATCGGCAGGTTTCTAAAACTTCTTCCTGACTTTTGGTAAGCCCTGATTTCATTTCTCTTAAGAATCCCGAAGAAGAAAAAGTATCGGGAGCTTCTGAAACTAATACTAATATAATTTCTGATTCAGTTTTTTTGGACTGATTTACCGCAGATTTAACAGCCGAGATTGTATCATCTTTTAAAGTCGTAGGTATAAGAAAATTTTTCATAAGTATATTCTTTTAGTTTATACCTACAAAACAACTATCCGCAAATTAGACCTTTATTAATCTAAAATTAGAATTTTCTAAGATTAAACATTAGATTTTTTAATGTTTGTTTTTTTAAAGATGATCGTTACAATTGTTCCTTTATTCTGTTCTGATTGCACTTGAAGTTCGCCGTCATGCATTCGGATAATTTTCGAAGCCAAAGGAAGTCCCAAACCATATCCTATATATCTTGCGGCATCTTTACCTCTAAAAAACGGCTCGTATAAATGCGGAATATCCTCTGGCGGAATTCCTATTCCGATATCGTTAATTGCGATTTTAATCATTTCTTTATTAGCCGAAAGGCTCACAAACACCTCATTATTATCAGAATATTTTACTCCATTGGTAATAATATTATTGATAGCCAATTCTAAAAGTGGTTTATTGCAGGGCAGCAATAGCAAATTAGAATCTTCTGGAGCAAAATTAAGTCTTATGCTAACGCGATTATCTGGATAAATCTTGTCTAGATCCGATTTTACATCTAACAATAATTCGTCCATTCTGGCAACATCAGATACTTGCTTTTGCCCGTCATAACCTGTTTGTGTGAGTTTCAGAAGGCTTTCTGTCAGATTTCCTAATTTAGAAGCCTGACTGTAAATATTTTGCAAAGATTCTACATATTCTTCTTTTTCTCTTTCTTTAAGCAGCATAATTTCTGCTTCGGCAATAATGGTGGTTATTGGAGTTTTTAATTCGTGAGAAGCGTTATTAATAAAGTTAGCCTGAATTTCGAACGAAGTTTCTAATCGATCCAGCATATTATTAAAAGTATTCGTCAAATCTGATATTTCATCTGAGTTTTTAACTTCGGGCAAACGATTATGAAGATTAGAAGCACTAATTCGTTTCACTTCTTTTGTAATTCGCGCTACGGGATTTATGACACGTTTGGCTAAAAATCGTCCTAAGAGAAAAGCCAGAATCACAAAACCGATTCCGCCAAAAAGCATGATTTTGACAATATAAACCGTTGTATCTTTTCCTTTACGGTCTCTAGCACCAACAATTACAATATATTTCTGATTATTTTCTTGAAAAATCTGTCCTAAATAATATTTATTATCTCTTTCAAAAGAATCTTTTCCTGTATTTAGAATATTGGTGTAAAAAGAATTTGGAAGATTCAGATTCGTATTATAATCAAAACTGTTATGACTGTTGATTTTTAGTACATATTCTTCTTCTTCGATCAATTCTTCAAGACCGTTCTTTTTAAGGTTTTTGTAATATCTGATCTTTTCCGGATCTTTTTGAAAATGAATAGAAGACACAATTTTGGCCCTATCATCTAGACGTTTTAAAAAGTGATATCGATTGTTTTCTCTAAACAAAAAGAAAACGATGATGCACAACAGAGACGTACTAAAGGTAGAAAGGGCAACGTAATTAAAAGTAATCTTTTTTCTAATATCCATACTATGGTTTTATAACATAACCCAATCCCTTCATGGTATGAATAAGTTTGGTCGAATAAGGCTTATCTATTTTTCTTCTTAAGTATGTAATATAGACATCGACAACATTGGTATTCATGTCAAAATTAATATCCCAGACATTATCCAAAATCTGATCGCGCGAAACGATGCGACCTGTATTTTTAGCCAGATAATATAAAAGTTTAAATTCTTTTGCTGTTAGCACAATGTTCTCTCCGCCTCTTTTAACCGTTTTGGCGCGTCCGTTTATTTCTAGATCACCAATTGTGATCGTATCGATTTTTTCTGTTTCCTGATGCGATCTTCGGTATAGCGCATTAACTCTAGCGTCTAATTCTCCAAATTTAAAAGGTTTAACCAAATAATCATCGGCACCGGCATTGAGTCCTGTTACAATGTTTTCTGAAGTTCCTAAAGCCGTTAAAAGCAAAATAGGCACAAAGTTTTTTGCTGCGCGAAGTCTTCTGCAGATTTCAATTCCGTTAAGATCAGGAAGCATTACATCTAAGATTACCACATCGAAAGTATAATTATGAATCATCTCCATAGCCGTTTTACCGTCCATTGCTACGCTTACTTCATTATTATTTTCTGCAAATCCTTTACGCAATATCGATAATAGATTTGGCTCGTCTTCAACTATAAGTAATTTCATCTTAAGAAGTTTGTATATACAACAAAAATAGGAATTGAAATTCACATAATAAGCACAACTTAAAAAATTATCCGCAAATTGAACCAAATAAGAAAAAGCGGCATCATGAGCATCATTTTTGCTATTTTTTAGGACTAAAATTTTAGATTCTTCAATTTAGAATCTGCTAATTTTCAAAAAGATAAACAAAAAGATAAAGATTAAAAAGTCTCACCAGCATTTAGATAGAATCCTTTGGAGTTGTTACCCCAAGAATAATCGAAAATTAAATTGGTTTTGGATGCTTTATCGATCAAAAGCCTTAAACCAATACCAGCAGCAGGCTGTATGGATTTGAAAAGTTTTAAATCAGTATCAGAATTGCTGGCCGTAACAAAATTGGTAAAAACCGTACCGCTTAGCAATTGATTGCAGGTAATTGGAAAACGAAATTCTGTAGAAAGATAAACTAATCCGTTTCCTCTAAACAATCCCTGCGTGTAGCCTTCTCCACTCCTGCTCCGCTGATCCCAACCAATTGAAGGAAGGTTTAAATAAGGCACTTTTCCCCTAGTTACAAATTGTCCGTAAGTCCAGATTGCCAAAATATAACGAGGATTTTTATGAGAAACAGGAATAAAGTTGCGGTATTCGGCAAATAGCACATTACTAAAGTTCTGATTTTTAAACAAAACAGGATTAAATCTATAATTTATATTGGCATACCAGCCCTTAGAAGCATTAACTTGGTTATCTCTTGAATCGTGAACCAGATTCAAACTAACCCCTGTCAAATAATATTCTAGATTATTAAACCCATATTTTTGGCTATAATTGTAATGGTAGGTATAATTTCCGTTTGCGACATCCAATTCCTTGTCCTTAATACTTGAATACCAATCTATATTCACGCCTCCGCCAACATAATAATTCTCTTTCACTTCAAAAGAAACCGTCTGATGAAATTTTAAGTAATTATAATCCATATCCTGAGCAAGCGAATCTATACTAAAACCAGGCGGGCGATCTTGTCTTGGCGGAATTATATCAGTTCCAAGTCCATAATTTGGCTGCGAGAACAAATACAAACGGTAATCGCCACTCAAAAAGATTTTATTATTTTTAAGTAGAATATTGTTTTTGACGTTTACTAACCACTGATTTTTTACGGTATAAGTAATTCCTATGTTGGCAATTGAATATTTGTCTTTTGCTTCTTTTCCTTTAAAGGTATATTGCGCCACCGCTCCAAAAAAGAAGCCTGTTGCGGGCTGAGAGCCAATAGCTGGAATTAATAAAAAGAAATTGTTTTTTGTAGGCTTAACTACTAATGCATCATCTTGTTTTTTAAAAAGATCAAATACTGTTTTGGGAGGACAAATTTTTGAAGAATCAATTTCTGAATTTCTACTTTCTTCTTGAGAAAATAAAGTAAAGGAAATAAGAAATACTAATCCTAAGATTTTATACTTGTACGGAACGGCATTATTTTCTGGAAAAATCACCATTTGCAAAGTTTTGTTTTTAGAAATAAGATTCAACTCATTGTAAATATAAACCTTATTTTCAACAACTTAAAAACAAAACTCAAATAATTTAACAAAAAAATCCGTCAAAAATATTTGACGGATTTGGTTTAAAATGTGTTTTTACTATTTAGTAATGTATTTTTCATAGTTAGATTGAAATTCTAATTCTCTCAGAAAACAATACTTTTTCTTATTATTCTCGATTTTCATCGAAAATTTTACAGCAAATTAGTACCTTTTCAGCCTCAAATAATGATCTAAAAAGTTGAAAAAAGAAAGCGAATATTTTCTTGATAAAGAATACAATACGATTATTTACGCCAAAGATGATCTTAATTTTAAAGACTTCGAATGCTGCGTTTTTAATAATTGTAATTTTTCTGCCTGCACTTTTCTTGCCGTTACCTTTATCGACTGCACTTTTAACGATTGTATTTTCAACGAAGCCAAAATTAATTATGTGGCTTTTAGAAGTGTCACTTTTTATAACTGCGAAATCAAAGAAGTTAATTTTGCCATGTGCGACAAATTGATTTTCGAAGTTCACTTTTACGACTGCATTTTAGACTTTTCAAAATTTTACACTTTAAAGCTAAAAGGAACAACATTCAACAGCTGTAGTCTTATTGCTGTAGATTTTATGGCCGTAGATTTAACGAATGTTCTTTTTGATAATTGCGATTTGTATCGTGCAGAATTTTCAAAAGCGATTGCTAATAAAGCTAATTTTAGAACAAGTTTTAATTATACCATCGATCCATCAAAAACGAAATTGAAGAAAGCTATTTTTTCTTTGAAGGAAGTGAAAGGGTTGTTGTTTACGCATGATGTAATTGTGACGTAGTAAATGGCACGCGGATAAGACGGATTCGCTATCGCGAAGACGCAGATTTCCGCCGATTTTTTTATTTTTTTATTAAAAAATAAAATCAATTGCCTCCAGCTTTAGCTGGATGGACAAATTAGAAATGTAAAAAAGGATTTAGCCGAACTCTTAAAGTTTGGCTAAAGCCTTTTGTGCTTTTTTATTATACCCCCAAAGCTAAAGCTGTAGGCAACTCATATTATAAAAAAATCCGTGTAAATCTGCTTCTTCGCGATAGCGAATCTGTTTTATCCGCGTCTAAATTTTATTTATAATTAAATATTTTTCCCCATCACATAATCCTCCATCAAAAAACCATTTCCAATTTCAATATCTACAGTTTCTTTAATTTCAAAACCTAGTTTTTTATAGAAATTTAAAGCGGTGTTAAAACGATTTACATTTAATAAAAGAGCCGAAGAATTATTTTCTAAAGCCATTTTTTGGATTTCTTCAAAAACAATTTTTCCATAACCTTTTCCTTGTGTTTCTGGCAAAAGATAAATTTTATGAATTTTTGTTATCGCTTCGTTTTTATAATTATGCTCAATTCCGATAAAACCAATTACAGAATTAGCATCTGAAATTAAGTAAAATAACTGCTCTTTATTCTGAATTTGTTTTGATAAAGCTTCGTCAGAATAAATGAGATCTAACATATACTCTAATTGTTCAGCTGTTAAAATTTCGCCATACGTTATTGGCCAAGTTATGTTTGCAATCTCTTGAATTTTAGCAATATCATTAAGAGACGCTTCGGTAATTTGAATCATATTTATTTTGTAAAAACTTGATTTTCTTGTTCGCTTACGCGGATAAAAGTCGTTCGTTTAGTCAATTCTTTTAATCTTGAAGCACCGACATAGGTACAAGTACTTCTAATTCCGCCTAAAATATCTAAAACCGTATAAATTACATCGCCTTTAAACGGCACTTGAACGGTTTTTCCTTCGCTTGCACGATATTCTGCTACGCCGCCTGCATGTTTGTCCATAGCAGTTTTCGAACTCATTCCGTAAAATTGTTTGAATTTTTCGTCTTTTACTTCGATTAATTCTCCGCCACTTTCAGTATGTCCGGCAAGCATGCCGCCCAACATTACAAAATCGGCTCCAGCGCCAAAAGCTTTAGCAACATCGCCTGGAGTTGTACAGCCACCATCACTTATAATGTGTCCACCTAAACCATGGGCGGCATCGGCACATTCGATAATGGCAGACAATTGCGGATAACCAACGCCTGTTTTTACACGAGTAGTGCAGACAGAGCCTGGTCCAATTCCGACTTTTACGATATCGGCTCCGGCCAATAAAAGTTCTTCGGTCATTTCGCCAGTAACCACATTTCCGGCAATAATTATTTTATCGGGATATTGTTTACGGGTTTTCTTTAAAAATTGGACAAAATGCTCAGAATAACCATTTGCTACATCAATACAGATAAATTTCAGTAACGGATTTGCAGTAATGATTTTTCCTATTTTCTCAAAATCTTCTTTTCCTGTTCCTGTACTTACCGCAATATAATCGTAAATATCTGAAGTTGCATTTTTTAGAAAATGATTCCATTCTTCTAAAGTGTAATGTTTATGAATCGCTGTAAAAAGCTTTTCTTCAGCCAAAACCTTCGCTATTTCAAAAGTTCCAACAGTATCCATATTGGCAGCCATAATCGGAATTCCTGTCCAATTTGATGTACTATGCAAAAACTTAAAATTTTGGTCTAAACTAACTTCCGATCTGCTTTTAAGTGTTGATCTTTTCGGCCTAAACATCACATCTTTAAACCCTAATTTTAAATCCATTTCTATTCTCATAATTCGAGATTTTGGTTACTCTCAAATTTAGGAATTTATGATTTTAGATTTCAGATATTAGATTAACAAAAAGCTGAACTTTTGAACAATGCACCTAGTTTTATTCCGCAGAGATGCACAGAGATTTCTCAGAGATTCGCTAAGTTTTTAATAGCAACGGGGCTTCTCCCGAAGCTTCGGGACGCTCAGCCTGACAAAGCCGAAAACTGATCACTAAAAAATCTGAACACTGACCACTAAAAAAACTATCCGTGGATCGTTTCTCCTTTTCCGTAATTCGTAATGATAGATTCTTCAAATGCTAACCATTCTCTCCAGCGTTTTTCTACGTCAATTCCAACTCCATATTTTCTTGCGTAAGTGATAAAAGTAGTGTAATGTCCTGCTTCACTTTCCATTAATTCTCTGTAGAAAACAGCCAATTCCTCGTCCTGAATATTCTCAGAAAGCACTTTAAAACGTTCGCAGCTTCTGGCTTCGATCATGGCTGAGAACAAAAGTCTTTCTACAAGGCCAGAAACACGGCTTCCGTCTCCGCTTTTCTTCATGTATTGATAGAGTTCGTTTACGTAATCGTCTTTACGCTCGCGTCCTAGTTTTAATCCGCGTTTGATTATGATATTATGAACCTGCTCAAAATGATCGATTTCTTCTTTGGCTAAAGCCAATAAATCTACCACTAAATCCTGATGTTCAGAATTGTTCGTGATAATCGTAATCGCATTTGTTGCTGCTTTTTGCTCGCACCAAGCGTGATCGGTCAAAATTTCTTCGATGTTTTTCTCAACAATGTTTACCCATCTTGGGTCGGTTGGCAATTGTAATCTTAATACGCCCATGTGTTTTTGTTTTAAGTTTATTTTGTTTCAAGTTTCAAGTTTTCTACTTGATGTCAATTAAAAACGAAAAAAGTTTAAAGTTTTGCTCTACGTTATATTCCGCATTACAAAACTTTAAACTTGATCCCGAAGTTTCGGGAGAAACTTTAAAACTATTTAATACTTGAAGATTGGTCTTTCGCTCATCATTTCGTTTACTTCAGCAGCAACTTCTTCGATAAGATCTTCGTTTGTATGATCAGACAGTACTTTATCAATTAAAGCTACGATAGTTTCCATATCAGCTTCAACTAAACCACGAGTTGTGATCGCAGCTGTTCCTACACGAATACCAGACGTGATAAATGGTGATTTATCATCAAAAGGAACCATGTTTTTATTTACTGTGATTTCTGCCTTTACTAATGCGTTTTCAGCTTCTTTACCAGAAATATTTTTATTTCTTAAGTCAATAAGCATCATATGGTTATCAGTTCCGCCAGAGATAATTTTGTATCCTCTTTTTACAAAAGCATCTGCCATTGCGTTTGCATTTTTCTGCAATTGCATAGCGTACGTAAAGAATTCGTCTTTTAATGCTTCGCCAAAAGCAACGGCTTTAGCAGCGATAATGTGCATTAAAGGTCCTCCTTGATTTCCTGGGAAAACAGCTAAATCTAATAAAGAAGACATCATTCTAATTTCTCCTTTTGGAGTTGTTAATCCTAGTGGATTTGGGAAATCTTTCCCCATTAAGATCAAACCTCCACGTGGTCCTCTTAATGTTTTGTGAGTTGTTGTAGAAACAATATGACAATGTGGAATTGGGTCATTCATTAATCCTTTTGCAATAAGACCAGCTGGGTGAGAAATATCAGCAAATAAGATAGCTCCAACGCTGTCTGCAATTTGTCTGAAACGAGCAAAATCCATATCACGAGAATAAGCCGAAGCTCCAGCGATAATTAATTTTGGCTGTTCTTTTGTTGCAATTTCTTGAATTTTATCATAATCTAAACGACCAGTTTCAGCATCTACACCATAAAAAACAGGGCGGTACAAACGACCTGAGAAGTTTACAGGAGAACCGTGAGTTAAGTGACCTCCGTGAGATAAATCGAAACCTAAAATCGTATCACCAGGATTTAAACAAGCGTGGTACACAGAAGTGTTTGCCTGAGAACCTGAGTGAGGCTGTACGTTTGCATATTCAGCACCAAATAATTCTTTAGCTCTGTCAATAGCAATCTGCTCAATTACGTCAACTACTTCACAACCGCCGTAGTATCTTTTGCCAGGATAACCCTCAGCATATTTATTTGTTAAAACAGACCCTGCTGCTGCCATTACTTCATCACTTACAAAATTCTCTGAAGCAATAAGCTCTAGTCCGTGAATTTGTCTTTCTTTCTCCTCCTGGATAAGATCAAAAATTTGTTCGTCGCGTTGCATTTTTTTGTTTTTCGTTAATTTCACGCAAAAATACAAAAAAACGTTTGTCAAACTGCTAGATTATGATATATTTGACATGTAATTTTTCAACAAACAATTAACATTAAACATGCCAATAACCGCCAACGATACCAGTAGAAAATCATGGTTAGAAGTGCCAGAAAATAGCGACTTCCCTATTCAGAATATTCCTTTCGGCGTGTTTCTTACCAAAGAAAATGTCGTTACAGTAGGAACGAGAATTGGCGATTATGCTATAGATTTAGGCGCTTTACAGCAATTAAACTATTTTGAAGGAATAGAATTAACCGATGATATGTTTATGCAGGATACGCTAAATGATTTTATTTCTGATGGAAAAAAAACATGGCGTTTGGTTCGAAATCGTATCGCTGAGATTTTCGACGAGACTAACCCGCAATTAAGAGATTCAACAAAACACAGAGATATTGTTATATTTAAAATCGAAGATGTAGAGATGCAACTTCCTGTTTTAATTGGTGACTATACAGACTTTTATTCCAGTAAAGAACATGCTACGAACGTAGGAAAAATGTTTCGCGATCCTGAAAATGCTTTGCTTCCAAACTGGCTGCATATTCCAGTTGGATACCATGGAAGAAGTTCAACGATTGTGCCTTCTGGAATTCCGGTGCACAGACCAATGGGACAAACTTTACCAGCTGGTCACGACACGCCTGTTTTTGGTGCTTCACGCTTAGTAGATTTTGAATTAGAAACGGCTTTCATTACTACAGATGTAAATGTAATGGGCGAAAATATTTCAACTTACGAAGCTGAAGATTATATTTTCGGAATGGTTTTACTAAATGACTGGAGTGCACGTGATATTCAGAAATGGGAATATGTGCCACTTGGGCCATTTTTAGCTAAAAACTTTGCGACATCAATTTCACCGTGGATAGTAACTATGGATGCTTTGGAGCCTTTTAGAACTAAAGGACCAAAACAAGATCCGACTCCGCTCCCTTATTTACAGACAAAAGGCAAAAAAGCATTTGATATTCATTTAGAAGTTTCTCTTAAACCTGAAGATCAGGAAGAAACCGTAATTTCTAAATCGAACTTTAAATATTTATATTGGTCAATGAGTCAGCAATTGGCGCATCATACTTCAAACGGATGCCGCGTAAATTCTGGCGACATGATGGGTTCTGGAACAATTTCTGGTCCAACGCCTGATACTTTTGGTTCTATGCTAGAATTAACTTGGGGCGGTAAAAATCCACTAAAGCTAAATGACGGTAGCGAACGTAAATTTATTGAAGATAATGATACGGTTATTATTCGAGGATTTTGCGAAAATGCCGAAGTAAGAATTGGTTTTGGAGAAGTTGCAAGTCAGCTTTTACCTCCATTTACGAGACAATGAAGAGCAGATCAATCTGAAGAGATATAGAAAACAAAAAACCTTGGCTATGAACCAAGGTTTTTTTTATAACTATGTTTTTTAAACCATATAAATCATATAAGAAATTCAAGAATTCTTTAAATGAAACTTACATAAATTATATGGTTTAAACTTACTAAGCCGGAATCTGCTGGCTTAAACAGTGTAAAGTTCCAAAGCCCCAAATAAAATCGATACAGCTTATTCCGATTACTTCGCGGTCTGGGAAACATTCTGAAAGTATATTTAAAGCTACTCTGTCGTTACTATCGTTGAATGTTGGGACTAAAACGCAGTTATTCAAAATTAAGAAATTAGCATAACTTGCTGGTAAACGTAAATCTTCAAAATCTACACGTTTTGGCATTGGCAATGCTACAATTACAGGAGATTTTCCGTTTTCTAATTTTGCATTTTGCAAACGTTTCAAATTATCCTGTAAAGGTTTGTAATTCGAATCGTTTTTATCTGTTTCTACAATGGTTACAATAGTATCTTCATTAACAAATCGGCATAAATCGTCAATGTGTCCGTGTGTATCATCGCCTTCAATTCCATCTCCAAGCCAGATTACGTTTGTAACGCCAAGATATTCTTTAAAAACAGCTTCATAGTCTTCTTTTGTAAAACCAGCATTACGAACCTGAATTGTCGGATGCATCAAACATTCTTCAGAAGTTAGCAAAGTTCCTTTCCCATTTACATCAATCGCTCCACCTTCTACAATTACCGGTTTTCCTTTGTACATAACCTGAGTTAGTGGAACATCGATAAAATCAGCGACTTTACCTGGAACAAATTTATCTAATTGGTAGTTTTTATATTTCGCCCAGCCATTGAAATTGAAATTCAAAGCTTCTCTTTTAGAACCATTTTTTACAATAATTGGTCCAGAGTCACGCATCCAGCTTCTGTTGGTTTTATGTATAATATAAGAAACGTTTTTAATGTTTACGCGAGCTCTTTCTAGCATATCAGCAACCTTTTCTTTTAGTTTTTCATCGGCAACTACCAAAAAAACAGTTTCAAAAGTGGCTACTTTTTTTATAAATTCTACAAAAGCCCATTGAACAGCTTCGTATTTTCCTGGCCAATCGTTGCCATTATGCGGAAAACACAATACAATTCCTTGCTGTTTTTCCCATTCTGCTGGAAATCTTCTATTATTTGTTGACATAAATAGGTTCTAATTTAGAAAGTGCAAAGATAAGCATTCGTTAGGATTTTAAAACATTTATATCAAATTCGATAATAATTTCACAAAAAATATCTTGCAAAAATTAAGTTAAAGATTAAATAATACATCCTTAATATTTAACAGAAAGCTCAGAATTACTTTTGCCGAAACTAAAAACTAACACATGAAAAAATTATCGATCTCATTATTAGCTGCTCTTTCTATATTGGCAAGCTGTAACAATGATGAAAATTCTAACAACGAACCTGAAGTTGTTGTAAACGAAAATCCTGGAACATTTAAAGAAATTGGTTCTATTACAATTGGCGGAGAAGGTGCGGCTGAAATTTCTGCTTACTGCGAAAAAACGAAAAGACTATTTACAGTTAATAACAGTGGTGTAAATCAAATCGATGTTATTGATATTGCTGACCCAACAAAACCAATGAAAATTGGAAAAATTGACTTAGCAACTTACGAAGGAGCTGCAAACAGTGTCTCAATTTTTGACGGAAAATTAGCAGTTGCTTTAGAATCTTCTGCAAACAAACAAGGAAATGGTAAAGTTGTTGTTTTCAACACTACAGATTATAGCTTAATCAAACAAGTTACAGTTGGTGCACTTCCTGATATGATTACTTATTCTCCAGACGGAAAATATATCATGACGGCAAACGAAGGAGAGCCAAATGCTGATTATTCTCAAGATCCTAACGGAACGGTTTCTATTATTGAAACTGCTACTTATAATGTTACTAATTTAGATTTCGCTTCTTTTAGTGGTCAGGCAGCGACTTTAGCAAAAGATGGTTTCAGAATCTCAAAATTTGCTAAAAGTTTCGCTCAGGATATTGAACCAGAATACATTACTATTTCTGATGACTCAAAAACTGCTTGGGTAACTTTACAGGAGAATAATGGTGTTGCCAAAGTTGATTTAATTTCTAAAACAATTACTGCTATTTATCCTTTAGGTTTAAAAGACTACAATACAGCTGAAAATGCAATTGACATAAGTGATAAAGACGACAAAGTAGCTTTTAGTCCGTGGAAAGTAAAAGGTTTATATATGCCAGATGCTATCAGCCATTTTACTGTAAACAATACACCTTATTTTGTTACAGCAAATGAAGGAGATGCAAGAGAATACGATGCTTATTCTGATGTTAAACGTATGAAAGACATGAAACTTGACGCAACTGTTTTTCCTGATGCTGCTACTTTAAAACTAGAAACTAATCTTGGAAGACTTAATCTTGTTGCCGACATGGGAGATACTGATGGAGATGGAGATTTGGACGAAATGGTAAGTTTTGGAGCAAGATCATTCTCAATCTGGAACGGAAATACTGGAAAAATTGTTTTTGACAGTAAAAATGATGTAGATAAAAAAACGAATGAATTAGGAACTTACGACGATAAGAGAAGTGACGATAAAGGTTCTGAACCAGAAGCGGTAGTTGCTGCTAAAATGGGTAATCAAAACATTTTATTTGTTGGCTTAGAAAGATCTGATGCTTTTATGGTATATGATGCTACAACCCCAACTTCGCCACAATATTTACAAACTGTAAAAACTGGAGACGCTCCAGAAGGGCTTCTTTTTATTCCGGCTTCAAAAAGCCCTACCAAAAGAAGTTTGCTAGTAGTAAGCAGCGAAGGAGATGGATCTGTTAAAATTTATCAGCCAGATTTGAAATAAATAAACTTTTAGGATAGCAAAAAAGGACAAAATGTGAATTTTGTCCTTTTTTTTGGGCTTCTATTAGGCTTATTTTAACGGATTTACACAATTAAAAGCCAAAAGATGGAAATTATGTAAGAGCATATACAACGCATTGTGGAATTCGACGGCTAATTTTGTTCATGAGTTTAAAATAAAAACAATTTAATTTTTGATATCATGAAAAAGAAATTAGTATCAGCCTCTTTATTATTACTATCCTTCGCGGCAGGCGCGCAAAATATGGCTACCACATCTACTACACCAAGAGTAGAGCAAGAATATAACAAATGGTCGATCGAACTTAATGGTGGTGTTAACAAACCAACCAGAGCAATGACACCAGGTTATACAACAGAATCTGCAAACTTCTTTCACGGAGATTTAGGAGTTAGATATATGTTTAATCCAAAATTTGGTTTGAAATTAGATGTTGGATACGATCAATTTAAAGAGAAAAAAGACACTCCAGACTTCGAAAGCCGCTACGTTAGAGCAAGTTTACAAGGAGTTGTGAATGTTGGACGTGCTTTAAACTTTGAAACATGGACTAACACTATCGGACTTTTGGCACATGGTGGTTTTGGAGTTGGACAGATTAGTACAGAAACTGGTTTTGGCGGACAAGATTATGTGGCGCACGGAATCGCTGGTTTAACAGGTCAAATCAGATTAAGCAATAGAGTTGCTTTAACAGGAGACTTGACAGGAATTGTTAACGGAAGACAAAACTGGAACTTTGACGGAATGGGTACAACTAATTCGAATAGTTCTTTTGACGGAGTATTATTAAATGCTTCTGTTGGTCTAACTTTCTACTTGGGTAAAAATGAAAAACATGCTGACTGGGTTGGTGAAGAAGATAGAATCGGTGAATTGGAAAAAAGAGTGGACTTAATCGAAACTGGTCTTTTGGACACAGACAAAGATGGAGTTGCTGATTTGTACGATTTAGAGCCAAATTCTATTGCAGGAGTTGCTGTTAACACAAAAGGACAATCTATTGATACGAATCAAAATGGTGTGCCAGATGAGTTAGAAAGCTATTTAGACAAAACGTATGAAAAGAAAGGCGCAGGTGTAAATACAAACAATACTGTTGAAGAATTAATCAACGGAGGTTATGTAAATGTTTATTTCGATTTCAATTCGTCTAAACCTACAAACGCATCTTTATCAGGCGTAGATTTCTTAGTGAAATATTTGAAAAACAATCCAGGAAAATCTGCTGACATTATTGGTTATGCTGACGAAATTGGAAACACAAGCTACAACACTGAATTATCTAGAAAAAGAGCTGAAGCTGTGAAAAAAGTAGCTGTAAATGCAGGAATTGATGCATCAAGATTGAATGTAATTGCTAACGGAGAAGATACTTCTGTTAACAAAAATTCTAAAGAGGCACGTCAGATCGTGAGAAGAGTTACTTTCCAAGTGAAGTAATACATATAAGGCTAAAAACAAGAAAAGGAGCTGTTACATATGAGACAGCTCTTTTTTGTTATAAAAAACAAGAGTTCCAGAGCAACAAAAATATTTATAGAATTTGAATAGAAAAAAATGAAAAAAGCTCTAGCGGAGCGACATGCATTAGATTGAAAAAAGACATGTCGCTCCGCTAGAGCTTTATAGTGTTACTTTTATTATTTGCTATAAATATTTCGCTTCTCCGAAGCTTACAAAAAGAACAAAATTAAAAGGGACAAAATTTACATTTTGTCCCTTTACATATTTCAGATAAATCTAATTATTTATCTATTGCTCTTTTTGTAATATCTCCAAAAGCATCAATTCTTCTGTCTCTGAAAAATGGCCAGTTTTGGCGAACATTTTCTTGTAAATCCAAATCAACTTCAGCAATTAAGATTTCTTCTTTATCGTGAGATGCCTGAGCTAAGATTTCTCCTTGTGGTCCAGCGATGAAAGAAGCTCCCCAGAATTGAATTCCTTCTGTACCGTCGATATATTTTTCTAAACCAATTCTATTTGCTGCTGCTACGAAAACTCCATTTGCTACTGCATGGCCTTTCATTACGTTCATCCAAGCACCGTATTGGTTTTCTCCGTATTGCTCTTTTTCTTTAGGATGCCATCCAATAGCAGTTGGGTAGAATAAAACCTCAGCACCTTTAAGCGCCGTAATACGAGCTGCTTCAGGATACCATTGATCCCAACAGATCAAAGTCCCAACCGTTCCTTTTTTAGTTTCGATTGCTTGGAAACCTAAATCACCTGGAGTAAAATAGAATTTCTCATAGAAATGTGGATCGTCTGGAATATGCATTTTACGGTACAAACCAGCTTCACTTCCATCAGTGTCAATAATATAAGCACTATTGTGGTAAATTCCAGCCATTCTTTTCTCGAAGAAAGGAACAATAATCACTACTCCTAAATCTTTTGCTAATTCACTAAAAGCAATAAATGAAGTACTGTATAATGGTTCTGCTAATGCAAAATTATCTACATCTTCGCTTTGGCAGAAATAATGACTGCTATATAATTCAGGTAATAGTATAACTTCAGCACCTTGGC
Organism: Flavobacterium ustbae; assembly: GCF_003946915.1. Classification (GTDB taxonomy): domain Bacteria; phylum Bacteroidota; class Bacteroidia; order Flavobacteriales; family Flavobacteriaceae; genus Flavobacterium; species Flavobacterium ustbae. Next base: position 63,628 of record NZ_RPOC01000014.1, on the reverse strand, counting down.
TTGCAGCATCTCTTACCCAGCTGATACATTTTTTAAGATTATTTTCGGCAACATCATTCAGATTTAACTGAATAACCGATACTTTATACTTTCTTTTCGCCATGACATAAAATTTAGAGTGCAAAAATAGTACTTTTTGAAAGAATAGCAATATGAGTTTATTTAACTTTATGATATTAAAAAAGAGCCTAAAAGCTCTTTATAATTGTTCTGCAGAATTTCGTTTTGTAGAAAATATTTTAGAAATGTAAATCACATCATCTTCTACTAAATAATATTTTATAATCTCTAATTATAATTCTTCTATATTCAGGTTCAATTTCATCTTTTTGATATTGTTCTGCAAAATGTATTTTTTTAGTTGCATCTAGAATTTCATTCTTAATATTATTAGCGCCTTGAATCGATTTCTCTTTATAAAAATTAAAAATTGTTCTTAAATGATTCTTGGCAGTGTGGGTCCAAACTACCTTCATAGTTTTGTATGTTACCAATTATCAGATTCCTTTTCTAAATCTTCTTGCGAAGTATATTCTCCTCTTTCAATTTCTAATTTCGTATTAGCCAACTGAGCTTTATACTCAACTCTAGTAATTGGCTGCCCTTCTACCGAAAATGCAACTATATCTTCTTCTTGATAACTTTCAATAACTGCTTTTACAACTTTTAAAAGACGCTCATCGGCAGTACTAATATATTCTAAAACACTTTCTCTCAACTCTAAAGCTCCCATAATCTTATCATATTTGATCATTCAAAGATAGAAATTTTCGTCCATATTTTTAGGTAAAAAAACCATTCTACATCAGTTTAAAATTGAACTTCTGCAAAATGGCTTTTCAAACCTAAATAAACTCAACTAAATTTTTTACTATTCGATCACTACTTTTTGAGTAAGGAATTCTGTTTCTGATTTTTTGAATTTAATTTCGAAAGTTCCTTTTGCTGCCGATTTAAATTTGTAAACTGTCTTTTTTGGCTCTGGCACTTGCTGCGTGCAAACTTCTGCTGGATATTTAGCTACTACTTGCAATCCTTTTACTGCCCCAATTGTTACTTCTGAAATTTTATCAAATTCTCCGCAGGCATTATCTACAACATACGTTACTTCGTAGCTTAATTCATCATTTACTTTTCCTGTTGCTGGTCCTTTAATTTCGGTTGCTAAAGCAGCTTTAGAGGTTTCAACTGGTGTTTCCACGTCATCATCACTATTGCATGAAACAAATGCAATTGATAAAAATAATACTACTAAACTTGATTTTAAACTAAAACTTTTCATATAAAATAATAATTAATTGTTAATTACTATGAAGATGTCGCTTAGTTGCAATGGTTGCTTAAAACAAAATGTTAAAAATTCCACTAAGGAACTAAATAACTAAAAATCAAGTTTTTATTCGTTTAAAAAAAATGCATATTTCTTTAATACTTTTTAAAAAATTACAGTTTTACACTTCTTCAACTTTTCTTTGATCTCGTTTCATAACAATAAAAAGAGAGCAAAAAGTCAAACTATTTTAAACCTCAAAAGTATTATTGTTCCAAAAAAAAAACATCAGCCTTTCGACTGATGTTTTTATATGATGATGTTAATTAGATTAAGCCGTTTTCTTTTTGAAAATCTTTTTAACTAAGTTAATAACTAAAAGAACTGCAAATCCTAAAACCAATCCTACTACAAATTCTTTAATAATCGCAGGCATTTTGATTTCTTCTGACAAATGATGGAAATAAGGAATGTAATGTACAAAAATTCCTCCTGCAACCAAAAGCAAAGCAATAGTTCCAATTACCGTTAATCCTTTAATTACCAAAGGAAGAGCCTTCACCAAAATATTTCCTATCATAGCAGAAAAGCTTTTTTCACTTTTGCTAACCTTAATAAGTTTATAACCCGCTTCATCCATTCTAACAATAAGCGCTACAATACCATAAACTCCAATTGTAGCAATTAAGGCAATAATAGAAGTTACGATAATCTGTTGCGTTAGAGGCTCTTCTATAACAGTTCCTAAGGCGATAATTACAATTTCGACAGAAAGAATAAAGTCTGTTATAATAGCAGATTTGATTTTAGTTTTCTCTACTGCTAAGATTTGTTCTTCGGTTAGAGTTTCTTCTGTAATCCCTTCTGATTCTGCATGTTTATGAGGAACGATAAACTCATAAACTTTCTCGGCTCCTTCATAGGCTAAAAACAATCCCCCAAGAACCAATATTACGATAATAGCTGCCGGAAGAAAAGCGCTCAACAAAAAAGCAATAGGAAGTATAATAATTTTATTTAGCAAAGAGCCTTTACTGATTGCCCAAAGAACAGGAAGTTCTCTAGATGATGCAAATCCTGAAGCTTTTTCAGCATTTACAGCCAAATCATCTCCTAAGATTCCAGCTGTTTTCTTTGCTGCAATTTTACTCATTACTGCAACATCATCCATAATTGCTGCGATATCATCTAATAGAACGAAAAAACCTGAAGCCATCTTTTAAATTTGTTATTTTTTGTGATGCGAATCTATACATTTTGTTTGAATCTTCCCAACAATATCACACCTAAATTTATGTTTTTATTCTCAATTTTATGTAATGCTGTTCTTAACTGCATTGTCCTAACAGCACCCACAAAATAATGAAAACTATAATAGTTCCAAAACAGCCTCCACCTAATTTTTTGGCTCCATATCCTGCAAGTAATCCTCTAAATAAATTGTTCATGTTCTTTAAATTTTAATTAATAATTTGCTGATTTTTATTAGTTTAAAATTGATTCTTTTTTCAAAATATCTTGTTATATGAATTGCCTAAAAAGTTTCAGAATTTATAGCACAAAAAAACACCAGCCTTTCGACTGATGTTTTCTCCAATTAATAATTAACTAAATAAAATTATTAACCTTTATGCGTCTGATTTCTAAATACTAAATTTCCATCGAAAGCATCAATCAGAATAATGCTTTCTGTTGTTATATTTCCAGCCAAAATTTCTTTTGACAATTGATTTAAAACTTCTCGCTGCACGACTCTTTTTACTGGTCTTGCACCAAACTGAGGATCAAATCCTTTTTCTGACAAGTAAGCAATTGCCTCTGGAGTTGCATCCATTGTAATGCCCTGCTGAGCCAGCATTTTGGTAACACCTTTCAGCTGCAAACCAACAATTCTAGAAATATTATCTACCGTAAGCGGCGTAAACATTACAATTTCATCGATACGGTTTATAAACTCTGGACGAACTGTTTGTTTCAACAATCCTAAAACTTCGTTTTTCGCTGCTTCTGTCGCTGCTTCTACTCCGCCTTTCAGATTTTCAAATTTCTCTTGAATAATCTGGCTTCCCATATTAGAAGTCATGATGATAATCGTATTTTTGAAATCGGCCAAACGACCTTTGTTATCAGTTAATCGACCTTCATCAAGAACTTGCAATAAAATATTGAACGTATCTGGATGCGCTTTTTCGATCTCATCTAACAAAATAACGGAATACGGTTTTCTACGAACGGCTTCTGTCAACTGCCCACCTTCATCATAACCCACATATCCTGGAGGTGCACCAACCAAACGGCTCACACTGTGACGTTCTTGGTACTCACTCATATCGATACGCGTCATAGCATTTTCATCATCAAAAAGATATTCCGCCAACGCTTTTGCTAATTCGGTTTTACCAACTCCCGTTGTCCCTAAGAACAAGAAAGTTCCAACTGGTTTTTTCATATCCTGCAAACCGGCACGGCTTCTACGAACTGCATCACTCACAGCTTCAATCGCTTCTTCCTGACCAACAACACGTTTGTGCAATTCGTCTTCTAAATGCAATAGTTTTTCTCTTTCTGTCTGAAGCATTTTAGTTACTGGAATTCCAGTCCATTTTGCTACAACTTCGGCAATGTCTTCTCTGGTAACTTCTTCTTTAATTAAAGAATTTCCTTGTTGAAATTCCTGCAATTGTTTTTGCAACGTTTCCTGACGTTCTTGCGCTTCTTTTATTTTTCCGTAACGAATTTCAGCTACTTTTCCGTAATCACCATCACGTTCTGCACGTTCTGCTTCGTACTTAAAGTCTTCTATTTCGTGTTTTACGGCTTGAATTCCATCAACAATATCTTTTTCAGATTTCCATTTTGCAAAGATTTCGTTTCGCTCTTCCTTCAGGTTGGCCAATTCCATACCTAAAATTTTAAGCTTGCTTTCTTCCTTCTCACGTTTAATGGCTTCGATCTCAATTTCCAACTGCATGATTTTACGATCCAAAACATCCAATTCTTCTGGTTTCGAATTGATTTCCATACGCAGTTTAGAAGCCGCTTCATCCATTAAGTCAATTGCTTTATCTGGCAAGAAACGATTGGTAATGTATCTTTGCGAAAGCTCAACTGCAGCAATAATTGCTTCATCTTTGATCTGAACTTTATGGTGTGTTTCGTATTTTTCTTTGATTCCACGAAGAATTGAAACCGCGCTTTCTGTATCTGGTTCGTCAATTAGAACTTTTTGGAAACGTCTTTCAAGCGCTTTATCCTTTTCAAAATATTTTTGATATTCATCTAAAGTTGTGGCTCCAATTGCTCTCAATTCTCCACGCGCCAAAGCTGGTTTCAAGATATTGGCAGCATCCATTGCGCCTTCGCCTCCACCCGCTCCTACAAGCGTATGAATCTCATCAATAAAAAGAACAATATCTCCTTCTGCAGCTGTAACCTCTTTTACAACCGATTTTAAACGCTCTTCAAATTCTCCTTTGTATTTCGCTCCTGCAATCAAAGCTCCCATATCTAGAGAGAAAACGATTTTTTCTTTTAAGTTTTCTGGAACGTCACCGTCAACAATTCTATGCGCCAAACCTTCTGCAATTGCCGTTTTACCAACTCCAGGCTCACCAATAAGCATTGGGTTGTTTTTGGTTCTACGGGTTAGAATTTGCAGTACACGACGAATTTCTTCATCACGGCCAATAACCGGATCTAGTTTTCCTGTACGAGCTAATTCGTTTAAGTTTTTAGCGTATTTATTCAACGAATTATAAGTTTCTTCAGCTGAAGCCGAAGTTACTCTTTCTCCTTTTCGTAATTCTTCGATTGTTGCTTTTAGGCCTTTTCCTGTAACGCCTTGGTCTTTTAAAATCTGAGAAACTTTACTCTTTGAATCAAAAATGGCTAAAATTAAATGTTCGATAGAAACGTATTCATCGTTCATTTTCTGAGCGATAATTTCAGCTTCATTCAAAGCTTTATTTGCGTCTCTAGAAAGCATAATTTCTCCTCCAGAAACTTTTGGAAAGTTTTGAATTGTAGCATCTAAAACCTGCAAAAACAGAGGCACATTTACATTTAATTTTTTCAATATAAATGGCGCTACGTTTTCATCAACTTCAAAAATTGCTTTGAAAATGTGTTCATTTTCAATTTGCTGCTGACCATTTCGCTGTGCTAATTGCTGTGACAGCTGAATGGCTTCTTGCGATTTAATAGTAAACTTGTTAATATTCATATTTTTACGATTTGATTGATTTTATTTTGTTTGAATTTTATAAGATTAAAGTTACGATTTATTGAGCTACATTTGTTGTTCAAAATAATTTAACTTTGCATTGAAATAGACAAATTATATTCCACAGTAAAAAAACAGACAAAATGACGGTAAAAATCAGTTTTCTACGATTAAAACACGTCAAAAAGTCACAAAACAAGCCAAATATGAGTTTTTTTAATTCAATCTTCGGAAGTTCTGAGAACTCAGAAGCATCAAAAAGTAAAGTAAACTGGACAGAATTAACAGATATGCTTCAATTAATGGAAATCGAAGCTATTTCTAATGAAAAGCCAGTGGTAATTTTCAAGCATAGTACAAGATGCAGTATTAGCCGTATGGCTCTAAAGCAATTTGAAAGAGAATATGATCTTGAAGGTGTTGTTGATGCGTATTTTTTAGACTTAATCGCACATAGAGATATTTCAAACGAAATTGCAAGCCGATTTGGTGTTTACCACGAATCGCCTCAATTGATTTTAATCAAAAACGGAAAAGCAGTTTACGACGTTTCGCACAACGATATTGATGCGGAGGCATTGAAAAGTAAAGTATAATTTTTGCCACAGATTAAAATGATTTTGCCACGAATTTCACAAATTACACTAATTAATTAGGCCTGCATCTGTGAAATTCGTGGCTGCTTTATTCAAAAATAATCTGTGAAAATCTTTTAATCTGTGGCAAAATACAATTAAAAACTTCCCCCAGAACCGCCACCGCTAAAGCCTCCACCTCCAAATTCCATTGGAGAAGCTTGTGGTTTTACTTCTGGTTTCATTCCAAAAGTTGAGGCTACTACTAAAGCCTCGGCGTTTAGTAATGCATCTGAATGAGTAATCCTATCAGGCTTAAAAGTTAATCCACTTTCTTTTTCTTTTAATTTTTTAATAGAAAAATAGGCTATTGCAAATAAAACCGTACCGCCAAGTGTAAGTGCGACTTCTATCGGCAAAACCAAATAATAAAATCGAATCGTGTAAATTGAAAATGCAATAGCCAAAAAGCTGATCCAAAGCATTAATCGGTCTTTTGTTCTCAAAGCTTGAACCAAATAAATTATTGGAACTATAAAAGTAAAGGCATAAAAGAAAAATGCAAACGGAATATCGGTTCCCGGTTTTACATCTGCTCCTAAAAGCTCTACAGAAAGTTCTCTTACAATCAAATAATTACAAGAAAGATAAAATAAAACGAGACAAAAGCTGTTTGCTAATAAAAGCCCATTGTAATAATAAATTTGAGTCAAACGGCCGATTATTCTTTTAGTAAAAAAATAAAAAACTCCAGCAAAAATCGCCGCTGTAAATGGTAAAACAGCTTTTCCAATTTGTCCCAATTCAAACATCCCATAAAACAAAAAAGCTGTTATGGCAAGGCAGAAAACGAGCATTGACAAGAGATGCAAATACCTCAAAAACATAAACAACGCTACTATTGCAACAAAGAAAGCAATAACCATTTCGTAACCTTCAGTTGTAATTCCTATTGCAAATCCGACATTTAAAAGCGCTCCCAAAATAAAAGCATCATCTAAACCGTGATTATGAAAGTTTTTTGAGGCTAGAATTTCAGCTCCCACAAATCCAACTATGGCAAAAATATAACAGCAGATTTGAAAAAATATGCGCTCAGAACTCACTCCGAATATAGTAATCGCACCACAAATCGATCCGAACAATAATGCTCCTAGTAAAAAGAAACCAATTCTAACCAAAATGTTTTTCTGGCTTTTAATACTTTCCAACTCCTTTTCTATAAATTTCTTTTGGTCTTTACTAATAAAACCTCCACTATGCAAAGAAGCTGCTTCATCAATTAAAGCTTCATTATTCAATATTTTTTTATCGTATACTATCATTATGCAATTTCTTTATGAAAGTTTTTAATTAGTTTTATAAAAATTACAATTGAACCGATGAAATACGCTGGCAACAAAAAGATAAATATTTCCCAAAGGTCTGAGAAATCAACATTTTCAAAGATTCTAAACACAAAAATATTTGCTCCAATATACGCGTATAAAATCATAAAGACATAGAGAGACATTGCTTTTTGATCGTAACTAGCTTTATAAAAATAATAAGTTGAACCTGCTAAAATAACTCCAAAAACCATCCAGGTAAGAATATCGTAATTGGTTAAATTGCTAATTGAAGCAATGCTTATAATATGAAGTGCAAAAGTGAGGAAAATCAAGCTAAAATGTGTTTTTAGTGAAATACGACAGCTATAAATAGTCCACAAAATAAGTAATACCCCAAGCATTACAGCCGAATAACTTAAACTCTGACTAGCATAAAAATCGTTATTATCCAACAAAGTTTGTGGAGTAACAGAAAGTCCGACATAAGCCGCCAAACCAGTAATTGCAATTGTTAGCACACTTCTGTTGTCAAAATAGTAAGCACAGAAGAAACTCACTATTGTGGGAACCAACGTCGCCAATCCGTAATGTTCTCCAAAAGGTTTATATTGAAACTGAAGATAGCCAATAAAAATACAAGTCAAGATATTACCTGCCAAAACCAGATATTCTAATACGGGATGATCAAAAGTTGTTTCTTCTTTTTGGAAACCTTTAGAAAATTTGAAACAATAAAAAAAGCAAACCGCTATAACAATCAAAAGCAACGAAAGAATAGCAATATGCCCTATTGAATCGATATTTTCATAAATTAAAATTCCAATTCCAGAAGTAAATAACAATACAGACAGATATAAAAAAAGTTTCAATTCTGCATTGAGCGAAAAGATATTCAGATTTCGATAAGATTTAACATCGTCAAACTGATTTTCTGTAATTAAGCCTCTTTCAAAAAGATTTTGAGTAAACTGGCTATCAAATTTTTTCATTGGTCAATTTAGGTTGTGGTTTTCAAATATAAGTATTTTAGGATGAAAATAGCTATTTTTTAGTTTTCGAAAATTCCTGTATCTCTTGCATTAAAAGGATTACATAAAAACAAAAAAAGTGTAAAAAACAAATTTATAACTCTCGCATTTTCAACTTTTAAAACATAAATCTTAACCAAATTAATTTGAAATTGTTTTTATTCTTTTACATTTGTGTAATCGATTACATTAGCTATTCAAACCACAAAAAAACCACACTTAAATGAAAACAAAACTTATTTTATTAGCCTTGCTACTGCCTTGCAGCTTTCTATTTGCTCAAAACTATTATATGAGTGCACCAGAAGGATTTGGAGCTGCTACAACTGGAGGCGGAAGTGCAACTCCCGTAACAGTGACTACTTTAACTGACTTAACTGCTAAATTAAAACTGACTACTCCACAAGTTATTCTAGTTTCGGGAACAATAAACTGTACCTATACCAGTGTTCAGGCAAAAGACAAAACTATCCTTGGGCTTCCTGGAGCGCGATTAATTAACTTAGATCAAACTGCTTCTGGTTCTGGAATTTTAAATTTAAAAGCAGGATCTAATAATATCATCATCAGAAATTTAATTTTTGAAGGGCCTGGCGCTTACGATACTGATGGCCATGATAACCTAACTTCTGAAGCTACCAATCTTTGGGTAGATCATTGCGAATTTCAAGATGGTACAGATGGTAATTTTGATAATAAAGGCGCTGCCGATAATGTTACGGTTTCTTGGTGCAAATTTACTTATCTAAAAGCTCCAAAAGCAGGTGGTCCCGGTGGAGCTGATGATCACCGTTTTTCTGATTTAATCGGTTCGTCTAAAACTGATGCTCCTGCAGACGGCCATTATAGCATTACTTTTAAAAATTGCTATTGGGCAGAAGGCTGTAAAGAAAGAATGCCAAGAGCCAGAAATGCCGAACTTCATATTCTAAACTGTTATTACAATACCTCTGTTTCGGGTTCGCTAGCCATTGGACTAGGCGGTGGAAGCAACAATACTACTTGCTACGTTGAAGGTACTGATTTTGCAAAAATTGGAACTGCTTTTAAAAATTATACAAGTACAGACGGCGGGACAATTAGAATTACTTTTAAGGATTGCTTAAATGCGCCTGCAAATTCAGGTACTACTGTAACCAAACAAGCTTATAATTATTCGGTTCTACCAACTGCAAATGTTGCAGGATTTATTTCAAATCCTTCTTGTGGTGCTGGTGCAACACTTCAAGTTACGGCTCAAGGCGTTATATCGACAAGCTGTAATAATTTAGGATTAAATGAAAATGTCCATAATTGAGATTTAAAATATTATCCCTCTATCATTAATAAACTTTTGAATATTGATTTTTCAAGTTCAGACAATGGCTTGGCTGAAGTAGATTTGTTTTCTTCAAATGGATCAAAAGTATATTCGCACTCCAAAAGTGTTTCTCCAGATGAAAAATTAGCTGAATGTTGGAAATCTTGCTAAAGGCATTTATATCTGTAAAGTTCAAATCGAAAATAGAAGCAAAACTTTTAAGCTGGTAAAAAACTAAATTTCCCTATAAAACAAAAGGTCATAGAACTTAATCAATGACCTTTTACTTTTATATTTTTAGCTTTTACATCAAAAAACTATTATCCATTTTGTCTTTTATATCGTTTAGACATAAATTATTAATACTGCCTTCGTGTGTGTGTTTGGTTGCTTTTGGAGATTTATAAGTTCCTTCTTCTAATTGTTCAGCAACAGCTTTATAAGCATCTCTAAACGGCATTCCGTCTACCACCATTTCGTTTAAAGTATCTACAGTAAATAAGTAATCGTATTTTTTATCTTCTAAAATACCTTCCTTAACTGTAATATCTTTGATAGAGAAAATGGCAATATCTAAGCAAGATTTTAAAGTTTGAATCGCAGGAAACAAACCTTCTTTTAAAAGTTGTAAATCTCTGTGATATCCGCTCGGAAGATTATTGGTAATTAATGTAATTTCATATGGAAGTGCCTGAATCTTATTACATTTTCCTCTGATTAATTCGAAAACGTCAGGATTTTTTTTGTGCGGCATAATGCTCGAACCTGTTGTAAGATGCGCTGGAAGCCCGATAAAATCAAAATTCTGGCTCATGTACAAACAAACATCCATTGCAAATTTTGATAATGTTCCTGCTACGCTTGTCATAGCAAAAGCAACTGTTTTTTCTGCTTTTCCACGGCTCATTTGTGCAGCAACGGCATTATATTTTAAGGTTTCAAAACCTAATTCTTTTGTTGTAAATGTTCTGTCGATCGGGAATGAGCTTCCGTAACCCGCCGCAGAACCTAATGGATTCTGATCTACAATTTTAGAAGCTGCATTCAACATTGTAATATCATCGATAAAACTTTCTGCGTAAGCCGAAAACCACATTCCGAAAGACGACGGCATGGCAATTTGCAAGTGTGTATAACCTGGTAATAAAACATGCTGATATTTTTCTGCTGATTCCATCAAAAGATCAAAAAGCGTTTTTACTTGTTCTTTGATTGCTTTTAATTCATCTTTTAAATATAAATGAACGTCCACCAAAACCTGATCGTTACGAGAACGCGCCGTGTGGATTTTCTTTCCGGCATCGCCCAATTTTTCAGTCAGTAAATATTCTATTTTTGAATGAACGTCTTCAAAACTGTCTTCGATTTCGAAATTCCCAACTACGATATCGGCAATGATTTCGTTTAATGCGTTAACTAAAGATGTCGTTTCCTCTTCAGTTAATAATCCGATTTGCCCCAACATTTTTGCATGAGCAATTGAACCTAAAGCATCGTATTTTGCTAAAACTAAATCCAGTTCACGGTCGTTTCCAACGGTAAATTGCTCAATTTGTTTATCTGTTGGTATTCCTTTTTCCCAAAGTTTCATAGGCTTTATTTTTTTTCGCCACGAATTCACGAATTATTTTTGATAATCTTTGTGCTTATTTTTCCGAATTAATTCGAATTAATATTTTCGTCTAAATAGTAAAAAATAATTTGTGAATTCGTGGCGGTTTTTCTTTTCTTATAATTTAAAGAAACCAGTCAATATTTTAATATAAAGATCGACTCCTTCTTCTATTTCATTTACAAAAATAAATTCGTCTGCTGAATGCGAACGCAATGTTTCTCCTGGTCCTAATTTTAACGACTGACAGCTTAAAACGGACTGATCTGAAAGTGTCGGCGAACCATAAGTTGTTCTTCCTAAAGCAATTCCTGCCTGAACTAAACCGTGTGCAATCGGAATAGACGAAGCATTTAAATGCATTGATCTTGGTGTTACTTCGGCATTTACGTTGGCTTTTACAACCTCCAGAATTTCCGCATTGGTATAGCGATCTGTTACGCGAATGTCAACAACTAAATCACATTCTGATGGCACTACATTGTGCTGTTTTCCCGCATTGATCTGCGTTACGGTCATTTTTACGGGACCTAAAACATCTGAGATTTTGTCGAATTTATAGTTTTTAAACCATTCCATTACCGGAATTGATTTGTATAATGCATTATCATCGTTTTGGTGCGCGGCGTGGCTTGCGGTTCCTTTTACTTTTACATCTAAAACTAAAAGTCCTTTTTCGGCTACAGCCAATTGCATTAAAGTCGGTTCGCCAACAATTGCACAATCTAATTCTGGTAAATGTTTTAAAACGCTGTTTAAACCATTTTTTCCGCTGCTTTCTTCTTCTGCCGAAGCCACAATTACAATATTATGTGATAAATTTTGGTTTTCGTAAAAATGAACGAAAGTTGCTAAAAGCGAAACTAAACATCCTCCTGCATCGTTACTTCCTAATCCGAATAGTTTTCCGTCTTTTTCGATTGCTTTAAACGGATCATTTGTATATGCTTGATTGGGTCTTACGGTATCGTGATGTGAGTTTAATAAAAGTGTTGGTTTGTTTTCGTCGAAATATTTATTGAAAGCCCACACATTATTATTTTCTCTCTTGAACGGAATTTCATTCTGATTGAACCAATTCTCTATCAAAAGAGCTGTTTGATCTTCTTCACTTGAAAATGAAGGCGTTTCAATCAAGTTTCTTAATAATTGAATGGCTTCTTTAGTAAGCGTATCTATATTTTTCATTTTAATAAGGTTCAAAGGCTCAAAGGGACAAAGCATCAAAGTTTTTAAGTGCTTTCCTAGACCATTTTTACTTGCGCAAATTTCTTAAATTAATAATTAAAAGCACTGCGCTATTTTATTTTTTTGCCACAGATTAAAAGAATTTTCACAGATTTTTTTTAATCATTTTAATCCTTTAATCTGTGGCATTAACTTTTATAACGTAATCGTTGTATGAGGAATATCTGAATTTTGAAGCATTCTGTGATGCCCAATTTTGATTTTCTGCACACCTCTTGACAAACTATTGAAGCAGTTATCCAGTTTTGGAATCATTCCCGAATGGATTACTTTTTCTTCTTTTAGTTTGTTGTATAATGTTTCGTTGATTTCGGTAATTACAGATGAATCATCTTCTGAATCCTGTAAAACGCCTTGTTTTTCAAAACAATACGTCAGCGTCACGTCAAAAACTTCTGATAGCGCAATTGATAATTCGCTTGCAATTGTATCGGCATTTGTATTTAATAATTGTCCGTTTTTGTCGTGTGTAATCGCACAGAAAACGGGAACAATTCCGGTTTCTAATAAAGTAGCCAGTAATTTAGTGTTTACTTGTTTAACATCGCCTACAAATCCGTAATCTATTGTTGGGTGATTTCTTTTTGTGGATTGAATTAAATTCCCGTCAGCTCCAGAAAAACCGATTGCATTGTTGTCTTTTGCCTGTAATTGTGCTACGACATGTTTGTTGATTTGTCCAGCGTAAATCATTACCACAACATCCAGCATTGGAGCATCTGTAATTCGGCGTCCGTCAATCATTTGCGGAACCAAACCAATACTCTGCGCCATTTTCGTAGCCGATTTTCCACCGCCGTGAACTAATACTTTATGTCCTTCAATTTTAGAAAAATCAGTTAAAAACTGCTCTAATTCTGCGGGATTGTCTATGATGTTTCCACCGATTTTTATTACTGATACCTTCATAAGGTGCTAAGGTGCTAAGATTCTAAGCTGCTAAGTTTTTTTTAGATTCTGTATACTTAGCAGCTTAGTACCTCAGAACCTTAGAAGCTTTAAAAAAAGCTATAGCTTTTTCAAAATCTTCTGTAGAACTAATTGTGCCGAATACGTTCTGTTATTCGCTTGTTCGATTACGATTGAATTTTCTCCATCCAAAACTTCGTCGCTTACAATTACGTTACGACGAACCGGAAGACAGTGCATGAATTTTCCGTTATTCGTTAAAGCCATTTTTTCTGCTGTAACGGTCCAACTTGAATCTGAATTCGTTACTTTTCCGTAATCGTTGAAATTACTCCAGTTTTTTACGTAAACAAAATCAGCATTTTCAATAGCTTTGTCTTGATCGTATTCGATTTTACAGTCTTTTGTAATTTCCGGACTTAACTCGTAACCTTCTGGGTGTGTGATTACAAAATCCATATCTTTTTGCATCTGCATCATTTCTACAAATGAATTCGCAACTGCTTGTGGAAGCGCTTTTGGATGCGGTGCCCAAGATAAAACTACTTTTTGTTTATTTTTATGTCTCGGTTTGAATTCCTCCATCGTAATTGCATCTGCTAATGACTGAAGCGGATGACGCACAGCACTTTCCATATTTACGATTGGCACTGTAGCGTATTTCAAAAATCCTGAAATCACCGTTTCTGCATAATCTTTTTCTTTATCAACCAATCCTGCGAAAGCACGAATTGCGATAATATCACAGTATTGAGAAACTACTTCTGCCGCTTCTTTAATGTGTTCTGAAGCACCAGAATTCATTACGGCTCCGTCTTCAAATTCTAAAGTCCAGCCTTCGTTCGTAAAGTTCATTACCATAACGTTCATTCCTAAGTTTAATGCCGCTTTTTGAGTACTCAAACGCGTTCTTAAACTCGGGTTGAAGAATAACATTCCTAGAGTTTTATTCTTTCCTAAACTTTGATTTTTAAGCGGATTTTTTTTGATTTTTATCGCTTGATTTACCCATTTTGATAATGAGTTGATTTCTTTTATTGAGATGTAGTTCATGTCTTTTTTGTTTAATCGGTTAATCGTTGATTTGTTTAATCGGTAAACAAATTAATCTTAACCTCTTTTTTGTTTTTTATACTTCATTTCTAATCGATTAACCGATCAACGATTAAACAATTAAACCTTTTTAAATTATTTTTGTGAAAGAAATTTCTTCTTTTAATGCTTTCAATATAAAATTATCATTTAATCCATTTACGATCCAGGTTTCAATATTGGCTGCTTTTGCAATTGCTGCAGCTTCTATTTTAGACTGCATTCCACCTGTTCCGTGTGAGGATTTTGAATCTCCGATTTCTTTTTCTAAGAGTTTTAAATCTTCAACCAATTTTATGGTTTCTGGATTTTCATTGTGAATTGATTCTTTGGTATAAATTCCGTTTGTATTGGTTGCAATTATCAGAATATCAACATTTAGCAGCACCGCCGTTAACGCCGCTAATTTATCATTGTCTCCAAATCGAATCTCATCTGTTGCCACGGTATCATTTTCGTTGATAATTGGAATGTAATTGTTTTTAACTAATACATTAATCGTATTTACAATATTCTTTTTGGTCTGCTCTTTTTCAAAATCAGAATAAGAAAGTAAACACTGCGAAGTATTTAATCCTAAATCCTTAAAGTTCTCATTGTAAATCCGCATTAAATGCGGCTGTCCGATTGAAGCTAAAGCCTGCTTTACGAAAACATCTTTATCTTGATTATCCAGTTTTACAAACTGCTTTGCCGCCGCAATGGCTCCCGAACTTACGATGATAAATTCATATTCGTCGTTTAAAGCTGCAATCTGCACTCCGAGGTCTTCAATCTTTCCCCGCGAAATATGATTGGTTTCTTTGGTTAAAGTATTACTTCCTATTTTTAATAAAATCCGTTTTTTACCCATGTTTTTTTTAAGCTACTAAGGTTCTAAGATGCTGAGATTCTAAGTTTTTTTTATAGAATTTTCTAATTATCTCAATTAGCGAATTTGTCCTTCTCCGTAAACGTACCATTTATTTGTGACCAAATGTTGTAAACCAATAGGGCCACGTTGGTGCAATTTATCCGTGCTGATTGCTAATTCGCCGCCCAAACCAAATTGTCCTCCGTCAGTAAATCTGGAAGAAGCGTTTTGGTAAACAGCTGCTGCGTCAACTGCTTCCATGAAGTCTTTGGCAACTTTATCATCTTTTGTAATAATTACTGCCGAATGTCCTCCGCAGTATTTATTGATTTTATCAATTGCATTTTCCTCAGAATCAATAGTTCCGATTACGATTTTATAATCCAGAAACTCTTCGTACCAAATATCTTCGTTTTGAAGTGTTTCGGTATCTTCAAAATTTTCAAGTGATTTATCTACAATAACTTCCACATTTTTTTCTTTTAATGCTTCAATTAAAATAGCTGTAAAACCTTCAAAATTAGGAAGTTTTGGATCAATTAAAACTTTATCAACGGCATTACAAGCCGAAATTTTGGATGTTTTAGCGTTTAAAATTACTTTTAAAGCCAAATCAGTATCGGCATCTTTATGAACGTAAACAAAATTATTCCCGCGTCCGCTTACGATTACGGGACAAGTGGCGTGCGCTTTTACAAATTCGATTAATTTTTCGCCTCCTCTCGGAACAATTAAATCTACTTTTTGCGTTGGTTTTTCTAAAAATGCCTGAGTTTCATTTCTGTTATAATTCAGATATTCAACCCAGTCTTTTGAAACTTTATTTTCTTCTAAAGCTTGATGCCAAAGACTTACGATTTTTAAATTGGATTTTAAAGACTCTTTTCCTCCTTTTAATAAAATTTTATTTCCGGATTTAAAAGCGATTCCGCCAGCTTCAATCGTTACATCGGGACGAGATTCATAAATAATTAAAATCGTTCCAAAAGCAGCGGTTTTATTGATGACTTTGATTCCATTATCGTGTGTAAAATGAAAGCGCTCTACTCCAACGGGATCTTCCTGAGATGCTAATTGATTTAATGACAAAATCATTTCATCTACTTTTTTATCATCTACTTTCAGGCGTTCTTCCATCGCAAGATCAGAACCGTCGTAATCAGCCAGATCTTCTTGATTGGTCAAAATAATCTGATTCCGCTCCTGTTCGACCAGTTTTGCCATGGTCCGCAAAACCGCATTTCGCGTTTCAATTGATAATGGTTTCATTTTTTTGGTTTAATTGGTTAATCGTTAATTCGTTTAATCGATTAACCAGTTAAACGATTAAACGAATTAACAGCTATATAAAACTTAGTTTTTAAGTTCTTCTAAACTTTCTTTTAAAGCTTTTACAAACGTATCAATATCAGCTTTTTTCACTGTCAATGGCGGTAAAATTCTCAACAGATTTTTATTGTTGGCGCTTCCTGTAAAAATGTGCTTTTCGATAATTAATTTCTTTCTTAAAGCAGCAACATCAAAATCAAACTCCACTCCAAGCATTAAGCCTTTTCCTTTAACTTGTTTGATTCCGTCAACTTCTTTGATTTTTTCTACGAAATATTCATAAACTTCATTTACATTTTTCTGTAAATCAAGCTTTTCAATTACATCTAAAACCGCAATTCCTGCTGCACAAGACAAGTGGCTTCCGCCGAAAGTCGTTCCTAATAATCCAAAACTTGCTTCGAATTTTGGCGAAATTAAAATCGCTCCAACAGGAAAACCGTTACCCATTCCTTTTGCAACCGAAATAATATCAGCATTGATTCCGTGATGCTGAAAAGCGAAGAATTTACCGCTTCTTCCATATCCAGATTGCACTTCGTCTAAAATTAAAACTACGTCGTATTTTTTACAAGCTTTTTCTAAAGCCTGAAAAAACTCGGTTGTTCCTTGATCTAAACCTCCAACTCCTTGAATTCCTTCAATAATTACCGCTGTAACATCGCCTTTTGCTAATTCAGCTTCAACTAATTCGATTTGATTTAAAGGTAAAAAAGTAACTTCTTGCTGTGCATTAATTGGTGCAACAATCTTTTTGTTATCGGTAACAGCAACTGCCGCAGAAGTTCTTCCGTGGAAAGAATTATGAAAAGCCACCACTCTTGATTTTCCATTATGGAAAGACGCTAATTTTAATGCATTTTCGTTTGCTTCAGCTCCAGAACTGCATAAAAATAATTCATAATCTTCTAAACCTGAAAGCTTTCCAAGTTTCTGTGCCAATTCAACCTGTAAAGGATTTTGAATAGCATTCGAATAAAATCCTAAATTATCGATTTGGTTTTTCAGTTTCGCCACATAATCCGGCTGTGTATGTCCGATGGAAATAACTCCATGTCCGCTGTATAAATCTAAATATTCTACTCCTTTGTCATCAATGATTGTACAATCTATTGCTTTTACTGGAGTTATGTCGTATAATGGGTAAACGTTGAATAAGTTCATGTTTTTTGTTTGTTTTGTTTCAGGTTTCATGTTTCAAGTTTATCACTGAATGTGAAAACTGAAACTTTTAAACCTGAAAACTTGTTTATGTTTCTTTTTGATATTTCAAGTCACGTGCAGAACGTGAAACCTGAAACTTTAAACTTGAAACTAAAAAATTAAAATCCGATTGGTTTCAAATGTAAACCAGTGGTTTCTTCTAATCCGAACATTAAATTCATGTTTTGAATTGCCTGGCCAGAAGCACCTTTGGTTAAGTTATCTATAATTGATGTTATGAGAACCCGGTTTCCTTTTTTCAATAAACTAATAATACATTTGTTGGTTTGTACGACTTGTTTCATATTGATATTAGTCGTTGTAACCGTTACAAAAGGCTCATTTTTATAGAATTCTTCGTATTTTGCTACTAAAGTTTCTAAACTGTCGTCTGATTTAGTATAAAGCGTTGCAAAAATCCCTCTTGGAAAATCTCCTCTGTTTGGAATAAAAAGCAATTCACTTTCAAAATCATCCTGCAGTTGCACCAGACTTTCGGTGATTTCACCTAAATGCTGATGTTCAAAAGCTTTGTAATGAGAAAAATTGTTATTTCTCCAGCTAAAGTGAGAAGTTTCAGCAAGGCCTACTCCCGCTCCTGTCGAACCCGTTGTCGCATTAATATGAACATCATTATTCAGCAATCCGTCTTTTGCTAAAGGTAATAATGCTAATTGAATAGCAGTTGCAAAACAACCCGGATTGGCAATATAATCTGCTTTTTTGATTTCGGCTTTGTTGATTTCAGGTAAACCGTAAACAAAATCTTTTCCTTCAAAATGAGCGTCTTTATTCAATCTGAAATCATTTCCTAAATCGATGATTTTTGTATGACCACCAAACTGATTTTCTTTTAAAAATGAAATTGATTTTCCGTGCCCTAAACACAAGAAAACGACATTCACATTTGGATTGATTTCATCAGTAAAGTTCATTTCAATATCGCCCATCAAATCGTGGTGCGCTACAGAAAGCGGTTTTCCGGCGTTTGTGGTACTGTAAACAAAATCGATGTTTACTTTGGGGTGATACATTAAAATTCTGATGAGTTCTCCAGCCGTGTAACCCGAACCACCAATAATTCCGACATTAATCATAGTTTTATTTTTTTTAAGATTCTGTAAAAAATCTTTGATTTTTATAAATCTGCAAGAACGAATTCAGCAGATAAAAATTTTATTGATTTAATAGTTCCTAATGTTGGCTCTAATGCAGTTTCAACATCATAACTAGCGGTATAAAAGGAGTTTGCTTCAATTTTATCATAAGGGTCGTCGTTGGGTACTCTTATGATAGGAGTTAAAATAAGTCCATCAGCGTTATATGTTATCTTATAATTTCCTTTTACAGCAACATTATTATGATTAGTAAACTTTATTTCATAACGTAGCCTAGATGTATTGTTACCAGTATCAGGTGTATATTCAAATAGTAAGACTTCATACGTGATTGCCTTTAAAGTTTCTTTTTCCTGATTAGAATCATTATCACTTGAACATGCAAAAAACATTAAGAGAAATGGGAGCAAAAAAAATATCTTTGTTTTCAAATTAGTTTTATTTGTGAATAATGTATTATAATTAATCATGGTCTAATTTGTTTACAGATGAAAAAATGTTTTGAGCATTTCCTAAAATCTTAATAAATCCTTTTGCATCTTCAGATGTCCAAGCATTGTTCATTTCGCCGTATTGACCGAAACCTGTGTTCATTAAATCATTTTCAGATTCGATTCCGTCAAGTGAGAAATGATATGGTTTTAACGAAACAGTTACTGTTCCGTTTACTGTTTTTTGAGTATCTTGAAGGAAAGTTTCGATGTTTCTCATAACAGGATCAAGAAATTGACCTTCATGAAATAACATTCCGTACCAGTTTCCTAGTTGTTCTTTCCAGTATTGCTGCCATTTACCTAAAGTATGTTTTTCTAATAAATGGTGCGCTTTGATGATAATTAAAGGCGCTGCAGCTTCAAAACCAACTCTACCTTTAATTCCGATAATCGTATCACCAACGTGAATATCTCTACCGATTGCGTAAGCGTTTGCTAATTTTTCTAAAGCTACAATATTGTTTGAAGGTTTATCCGTTTTTCCGTTCAGACCAACTAATTCACCTTGTTCGAAATGAAGCGTTACTTTCTCTTCTCCTTCTTTTTGCAATTGCGAAGGATAAGCTTCACTTGGCAATGGCTGTCCAGAAGTTAAAGTTTCTTTTCCTCCAACACTTGTTCCCCAAAGTCCTTTATTGATAGAATATTGCGCTTTTCCCCAAGAATAGTGAACTCCATTTTGAGCTAAATAATCTACTTCTTCTTGTCTTGAAAGTTTTAAATCTCTAATTGGTGTAATGATTTCAATTTCCGGAGCGATAGTCTGGAAAATCAAATCGAAACGAATTTGGTCGTTTCCTGCACCTGTACTTCCGTGTGCGATCGCGCTTGCTCCCACTTTTTTAGCATATTTTATAGCCTCAATTGCCTGAAAAACACGCTCTGCACTAACTGATAACGGATAAGTATTGTTTTTTAATACATTTCCGAAAATCAAATATTTTATTGCTTTATCATAATATTTGTCTACGATTGTAAGGTTGGCGTGTTGCGCACTTCCTAACTCGTAAGCTCTTGATTCAATAGCTGTTAATTCTTCAGCAGAAAATCCTCCTGTGTCTACAAGAACAGTATGAACTTCGTATCCTTTTTCATTTTTTAAATATTTCAAACAATACGAGGTATCTAATCCTCCGCTATAAGCTAATACTACTTTTTTCATTTTTTATAATTTAGGCTAATACTTTCGTATGTAGCAGTTTGAGATTTTTTCTAATTAATTGGTTAAACAAAAAATGCTATTATTTTATTTAAGAATAATGCTTGTTTAATTTTTTTAAGTCTGCTTAAAACAGCCTCATTAAAAGGATGTCTTGGCGGTGTTTTTTGTTTTTCTTTTGGATCGTACAACATTCCAGTACAAAGACACATTTTGTTTTCTTTGCTTTGTAAAATTGGGAAATTGGTACAGGTTTTACAGCCAGCCCAAAAACTTGGATCGGTTGTTAATTCTGAGAAAGGAACTGGCTTGTATCCTAATTCAGAGTTAATTTTCATTACCGCCAAACCAGTTGTGATTCCGAATATTTTAGCATCTGGAAATCTTTTTAAAGAATAATCAAATACTTTAGATTTTATCTTTTTAGCCAAACCGTGGCTTCTGTAATCTGGGTGTACGATTAATCCCGAGTGCGCCACGAATTTTCCGTGCTGCCAGCTTTCTATGTAGCAAAAACCTGCAAACTTTCCATCAGCCAGTGCAATCATTGCATCACCGTTTGCCATTTTTTTCTGAATATACTCAGGAGTTCTTTTAGCAATCCCCGTACCTCTTAACAAGGCAGATGATTCTATCGTATCGCAGATTTCTTGTGCGAATTTGAAGTGTTCTTCCTGGGTAACAACAATAGAGATCTTCATTTCAATAATTGAAGTTTAGCGTTAAAAATTAAAATGTGTTGCTTAGATTGAAATCCAGAATTGAATCCGATAAAAATAAGAATAAAAGAAGTAACATCTTCAAAATCAAAAACTTGATCAAGAAAATTCACAAAATTATATATAGTTTTAGGATATGTTTGTCCAATGGACAAATTGTGTGATTTCAAAATGAAAAAAGGGTATGAATAAATATACGGCTATAAAACTCAGTGGATACTATAGAGATAGTGTCCGTACTTCGGGAGAAGTAATCGGTGAGTTTGTCCGTGACAAAGAAGTTATATGTAAACTTATTTTATTCATCGATGCAAAAGTACATTATTTTTTTATTTACAAAACAAAAAATTTAAATTCTAACATTTTTTTTACGTTTTGTGAATATACGCATAAAACAAAACCCGATAATCATCTCTAACTATCGGGTTTTAAATATTTTATATTTCTAAAATTTATTTTTTTGTAAATGGAATTACTTGTCCATTATCCATAAGCGTCATATCAAAACCTGTTTTAGCTTCATTAAATTTAAATTTTAATCCTGCTCTTTTTGATTCAAATGTATCTTTTTCATTTGCAACAGGAGCTAAAGTAAATTTAGGATAATTTGGAAGCTCAGCATATAAAACACTATTTTTCTCTGTCAATTCAATTGTCAATGGAGATTTAGAAGTAACATAATTGCCTAAGTATCCGTCTAGAATAATGTCTTTTTCAATTTTTCCGCTTTCTGCTTTCCAAACATTGTTAGAGGTGTTATTATCCGGAAAAACATGATCTGGATCTAACGTGATGCTTTCAATTTCTTCTGTCGAATTGTGTTTGAAAGACCAAGAATTGTTTCTTTGCCAGATTTCTACAGGAATATTAACTCTTGTTACTTTTCCGCTTTTTGTTTTTACATCTAAAACAATTGGCATTGGCATTTTATCAAAATTTTCAACTGTAATTACAGCGCCTTTTGCTGGATCGTTTTTCACATATTTAACTGAATTAACTCCTTGGTCAAAACGCCAGTTATTTACGTACCAGCTTCTCCAAAACCAGCTTAAATCTTCTCCAGCTACATTTTCCATACTTCTAAAGAAATCATCTGGTTGTGGATGTTTGTAAGCCCAACGCTGAATATAAGTTCTAAAAGCAGTATCAAAACGCTCTTTTCCTAAAATCTGTTCTCTTAAAATGACTAAACCTGCACTTGGTTTAAAGTAACATAACATACCAATATTGGCTTCCTTCATATTATCTGGAGAACTCATAATCGTTTCAAGATCAGGTCTTGTAAACGGTTCTGCCATTTCGTGCAAATCTGTTGGCTGTTCTTTGTATTCGCCATTATTAAATGCAGCTGTACTTAATGAATTAATAAAGGTATTGAATCCTTCATCCATCCAAGCAAATAATCTTTCGTTTGAACCTACAATCATAGGAAACCAAATGTGGCCAAATTCGTGATCTGTAACTCCCCAAAGATCTTGTCCTTTAGATTTCCATCCGCAGAAAACAATTCCTGGATATTCCATTCCTCCTTCATTTCCTGCAACGTTTGTAGCCGCTGGATAAGGATATTCAAACCATTGTTTAGAATAATGTTCGATAGATGCTTTTACATATTCTGTAGAACGTCCGTAACCATCTCGCCCATCACTTTCAACAGGATAAGCAGATAATGCTAAAGATTTTTTACCGCTTGGAAGATTAATTTTTGCTCCATCTAAAATAAAAGCTGGAGATGATGCCCAAGAGAAATCACGTGCATTTTTGATTTTATAATGCCAAGTTTTTTCAGTTCCTGCAGTTGCAGTTGCAGTAGAATTCACTTCGTCTGCAGTACGAATCATAACTGTTTTATCGCTGTTAGAAGCTTCTTTATATCTTTTCAATTGCTCGGCAGAGAATACTTCCTGACCGTTTAGCAATTCACCAGAAGCCACAACGTAGTGATTTCCTGGAACAGTAAGTTTTACATCAAAATCTCCATATTCCAAATAAAACTCTGAAGCGCCTAAATATGGAGCTGTATTCCATCCTCTTACGTCATCGTACACACACATACGTGGGTACCATTGCGCAATAGTGAAGATTTTTCCGTTTTTAGTTTCCAAAACTCCCATTCTATCCGATCCTTCAAAAGGCGCGATGAAAGAGAATTCGATTTTAATCTTTACAGAACCTCCTTTTGCAGCCAACTCCTGAGGAAGGAAAATCTGCATTCTTGTATCTGTAACTATATATTTAGCCGTTGTTTCGGTCTTAGTTTTACCTCCAGAAATTACTTTTACAGATTTAATTTTATTTCCGCCATCAAAAACTTGTCCTTGAGCGCCATTACGGCTTCCTGTTAAAGGCACAAGTGCATTTCCTCTTGAGTCTTCTTTAAACAAATTCTGATCTAAATTCAACCAAAGAAATGATAATTTTTGAGGACTATTATTTGTATAGGTAATTTCGTCTGTACCTACAATTTCATTTGTAGTTCCATTTAATTTTGCCGTAATCTGATAATCGGCTCTGTTTTGCCAATACTCTACTCCCGGTTCCCCGCTAGCAGTACGTGTAGCTGTAGCGTTTTTAGTGTAGAAATGAGGCCCAAAGGCATCGTGGTAATTGTAATTGCTTACTGGATTTGTTGCTGACGGAGTTTGCTGCGCCCATACTGAAGAAATCCCAAAAAATAAAGCCGTGGTTAAAATGGCTTTCGCAGATTGCTTTTTCATATTTTTAGCTATTTATGTAGCAAATTAATGAAAAAAAAAGCTATTTGCGGAGAAATTTTAAAACATAAATTCAATTTTAGCAAAATTTTATTAATAAAATAATTTAGGCTTTTTTTCTTAAAAACTAAATTTTATAAAATATATTTACATCTCTATAAAAATTATTCATTTTATATTCAATATTGTGACTACAACTATTTCAAACTCAATACTCACAGCTTCAATCAAACATGCAGGAGCCGAATTATTTTCGATAAAAGACAATCAAAACAACGAATATATCTGGGAAGGAAATCCCGATTTTTGGGGAAAACATTCACCTGTTCTCTTTCCTATTGTGGGAACTTTAAAAAACAATGCATACAAAATCAATGAAAAAGAATATCATTTGCCACGTCATGGTTTTGCTCGTGATATGGAATTTAATCTGATTGAAAAAGCGGAAAACAAAGCTATTTTCTCTCTCAAATCTTCTGAAAAAACATTACAGAAATATCCTTTTGAATTTGAATTACAGCTTATTTATACGCTTACAGAAAACTCATTGGAACTTGAGTACAAAGTAATCAATAATGGAAAAGAAAAAATGCCTTTTTCAATTGGCGCTCATCCTGCAATTGCGCTTCCAGACGATTTTGAAAATTATGCTTTTCAATTCGAAAAAGAAGAAAATTTAAAATATTATCTTCTTGAAAATGATTTGATTTCATCTCAAACTAAAATTTTAGAAACAAAAAATAACATTGTTCCTTTAAATTATGACTTGTTTAAAAATGATGCTTTAATTTTTAAAATATTAAAATCCAAGTCATTGACTATTCTCAACAATGCAAAACCCTATGTAAAAGTGGATTATAATGATTTTCCAAGTCTAGGAATCTGGACCAAAGAGAATGCGCCATTTGTATGTATTGAACCTTGGTTGGGCTATTCTGACACTAATGAAAATACAGGTGATTTATACGAAAAAGAAGGAATTTTGACTTTGGATGAAAGCAAAGATTTCAGTGCAAAATTTAGTATTACTATATTATAAGAAACAAAATGCTAGAATTTAATTTTACTCCATTTCCTGTAATAGAAACCGAGCGTCTGATTTTGGACAGACTTAATGAAACTGATGTAAAAGAAGTTTTCGAAATGCGTTCTGATGCTGAAATCATGAAATATATTCCGCGTCCTTTGGCAAAAAATCATGAAGATGCATTGGCTCACATCAATACTATTAACGAAAATATCGACAAAAATATTGGCATAAATTGGGCGATTAGACTTAAAGGAGATCCAAAACTATTAGGAATAATTGGATTCTACAGAACACAATTTGAAAATTATAGATCAGAAATTGGGTATATGCTAAATTCTGATTCTCATGGCAAAGGGATTGTTCCAGAAGCTGTAAATGCATTGACAAATTATGGCTTCAAAGAATTAAAACTACACTCTATTGAAGCGGTAATTGACCCTGAAAATTATGCCTCTGAAAAGGTATTACAAAAATGCGGATTTGTTAAAGAAGCGCATTTAAAAGAATCAGAATTTTGGGAAGGAAAATTCCTAGACAAGGTAATCTACTCATTGCTAGAAAAGTAGCTTTTTATTCCTGTTAAAATAATCATATAAAAAATTAATTTCTATCATTATAGGCTATATTTGCGCTCAAAATCAGTAAAAAAACTGCTGCTTTTGAATTCTAAAATTTATGAAAAAAATACACGCCCTTCTAGTTCTTTTATTTTGTATTCAATTACATAGCCAGACATTTGTAAAATTTAACGGAGCTACTGCTTTACTTTTAGTTCCAAATATTGGAATAGAAACCAGTATTGGAAAAAAAACAACATTTAGTGCAGATGTAATGGTTTCTTTCTGGGAATCTTTTGATGGACATCATCCGATGAAATTTATTACCGTAACTCCAGAAATTCGATACCATTTCAAAGAAAAATACAATGGCTTTTATGCTGGAGCCCATATTGGAGCTGACAAATATGAACTGCAAAAGTGGAATTACTGGGATAGTAATAGATATGAAGATGGTTTTGGATATAGAATTGGAGCTACGGTTGGCTACAATCTTAAATTAAACGATAAATTTTTACTCGACTTTTTTGTCGGTGGCGGATGGCACCAAGGATTTTATCACGGGTATTACAATGATGGAACTCCTGGAAGATATGAAAAAGCACCAAATTATAATAAAAGCGGTGAATGGCTTCCGTATCGTGGAGGAGTTATGATTTCTTACAAATTATAAATCAGCTCAACTTAGGAAGTATTTTAATATAGAGGTTTTCCACTTTTTTACGAGCCCAATCTGTTTTTCTTAAAAAAGTGAGACTTGATTTTACGCTAGGATTCGAAGTAAAGCATTTAATAGGGATTAACTCTCCTAGAGTATCAAATCCATAATAATCGACTAACGTTTCGACAATTTTTTGAAGTGTAATTCCATGTAATGGATCTTTTTGGTTTTGCATCTTAAACTTTTTAAATAATATCAAAAGACCGTACTTCTATAAGTACGGTCTTTTTTTTGTAAAATTACTAAAATAGAATTTTACGTTAATCAAATAAAGAATAAATTTAAAATATGATTTTTTGTCGGGACAAACTTATGAGTAAGCTTTTTCCTTAAAAATGATTAAAATCATATATTGAAAAAAAACTTTAATTATCTTTAACTACTACATTTTTTTTCAATTTTGTTTACATTTGCAATTATGATAAAATCAGTTAATATACTTAACAAAAGAGCCAGATTCGATTACGAAATAATCGATACATATACTGCTGGAATTGTTTTGGCGGGAACAGAAATAAAGTCAATACGTTTAGGAAAAGCCAATATTACAGAGAGCTTTTGTGAATTCAGCGGCATGGAACTTTTTGCTATTAATACCTATATAGAAGAATATTCTTTTGGAAATCAATTCAATCATAAATCGCGAAGCGAAAGAAAATTGCTTTTAAATAAAAAAGAACTAAAAACACTTCATAAAAGTGTTCAAGCAAAAGGACTTACTATTATTCCTTTGAAATTGTTCACAAATGAGAAAGGATTAGCCAAATTACAGATTGGTCTTTGCAAAGGAAAGAAAAACTATGACAAACGTGAATCTCTAAAAGAGCAAGACACAAAACGTGATTTGGATCGTATTAAAAAAGCTTATAATTAAAAACAAATTAATTCTCTCTTAATTACGTATTTATAATATTTTATTGTTATTTTTATTACAAATAATTCAACTGTAAAATATGAAAAAGTACTTAGTTTTGTTTTTCGCTATTGCAGCGTTTTCAAGTTGTGGCAGTAATACATCTATTGTAAATAGCTGGAGAGATCCTGATGTAACGATCACTCAAGAACAATTTAAAAAAGTTTTGGTTGTAGCTTTGGTTAAAGACGAAGCTTCGAGACGAATTGCCGAAAATAGAATTGCAGCGAGTAATCCAGTATTTAAAACTTCCTACCAGTACTTAAACGCCGCTTCACAATTATCGAAAGAAGAAAAACTAAAGGTTTTACAAGACGAAAATTTTGACGGAGTTGTCAGCATGCGTTTAGTAAGTAAAGAAAAAGAAACCACCTATGTTCCCGGAACTTATACCGGAATGTATTATGGAGGTTTCGACGGATTGTATACGGGAATGTACGGCTACGGTTTTGGAAACTGGTACGGAATGTATTCTCCAAACTTCTATGATCCTGGATATTATCAGGAAACAACTTCTTATATGGTCGAAACCAATGTATTTTCATTAAAACAAAACAAATTAATATGGACAGGAACGACCGAATCACAATATGTTACTGATTTAGGACAAACTGTTGATGCTATAATGCAAGCTGTTGTAAAAGAAATGAGAAAAGACGGTTCGCTTCCTCCAAAATAAAAATTAGAAAGCAGTATTTTAAAATGCTGCTTTTCTTTTATTTAAGAAAATGACTAATTTTGTCAAGACTTAATTTTTCATCAAATGAAATCGCTTTTAAAAAACGCTAGAGAACAAAAAGGTTTTAAAACGCGTGAATTGGCTCAACTTGCCAATATCGACCAGGCATTGATCAGTAAATTTGAATCGGGGACTAGAAAACCAACTAAAGATCAAATTATAAAACTGGCTCAACTTTTAGAAATTGATTATGAAACGTTGATGATTGCTTGGCTTAAGGAGAAAATTATTTATGAAATTGGTGACGAAGAATTTGCTTTGAAGGCTTTACTTCTTGCTGAACAAGAAATTCAGAAAAATAAAAAGGAAATCGATTCAGCAATACTATCTTCTAATCAGAACATTTTAGACAAAATAGAGAAACTGAAAAATCAATTTCAATCTTTTAATCATTTTCAGCTGCGTCAAATTTCCAAAACATTAGAATTGGATTTTATCTTTAGAAGCATTCATTTAAACTGTAACTCTCTAACTTTAGAAGAAACTAAATCAGTTATTAATGATGGTATTACCGTTTCAGGAAAAAGTATGCGAGAACATCTCGAAGCAATTAATTTTCAAGAAATTTCAGCATACATAAAAGATTTAAGTCAAAAGAAGGCAGGTTTAAGCGAAAAAGAACTTCTATCGCTTCATAATTTAATTTTCAAAGGAATTCAATCTGAAAATATAGGGAAATACAAAAATGATCCGCTGATTTTACGCGAGATGAATTTACTTTTTAATTGGTATGAAACACACAAAAATAATCTCAACCCAATAATTCTAGCTTCTGAAATATATTTAAAAATACTTGACATCAACCCTTTCGAAAAGGGAAATCTTCAAATTGCAAACATAATAATGAATTGGATCTTACTTCAAAATAATTATGTTTACGCATTAGTTCCGACGGATAAAAATAATGACATAGAATATTTTTCTGCTTTAGACATATATAAAATCAAAAACGACAAATCTGTTTTTATCAATTATATGTTCAAAATCCAAAAAGAAAACCTTAAAAATGCAATAGACTTAACTACAAAATAAAACCCGTATAAACGGGTTTCATTTTTTAATTTTTATCTTCTAATAAGGGAACAAATCTAAATTCTCCAAACTCATGTTTTTCAAATTGAGTTTCATTTTTTCTTATCAATAATGTCATAATCTGAACATCTTCTCCTAACGGAATCACCAATCTTCCTCCTATTTTTAATTGCGCCATTAAAGGCTGCGGAATAAACGGTGCACCTGCTGTAACTATAATGCTGTCAAATGGAGCAAAATTTGGCAATCCTTTGTAACCATCGCCAAAAGTAACATGCTTTGGACGGATATTTAATTTCGGAAAAAGATTAGAAGTCGTTTTAAACAATTCATTTTGTCTTTCAATCGTGTACACTTTTGCACCTAGCATAAATAAAACAGCCGTCTGATAACCAGAACCTGTTCCAATTTCTAAAACTTTATGATCTTTCTTAACTTCAAGCAATTGCGACTGAAAAGCAACAGTATAAGGTTGCGAAATAGTCTGCCCTGCTCCAATTGGGAAAGCTTTGTCCTGATAAGCGAAATCTTCAAAACTTGAATTTAAAAATAGGTGTCTTGGGATTTTTTTTATCGCTTCTAGAACAGCTCTATCAGTAATTCCTTTTTGTTCTAAAGTGCTTACTAATTGATTACGAAGTCCTTGATGTTTGGCTGTATCTTTCAAAATGGGTAGGTTTTATTTTCGCAAAAATAAGAAACAAAACAGGATTTCAAATATTGATTTTTAAATAAATAACGTTATGAGTTATGAGTTATGAGTTATGAGTTATGAGTTATGAGTTATGAGTTAGAAGTTATGGATTAGAAGTTATGTACACGCAGATCTTAGAAATCGAAACCCATATCCATAACTCACAACCTTTAACCTTTAACCTCTAACCCTTAACCCACAATCCATAACCCACAACTCATAACTCACAATCCAAAACCCACAACCCACAACCCACAACCCACAACCCACAACCCATAACCCATAACCCATAACCCATAACCCATAACCCATAACTCATAACTCATAACTCATAACTCATAACTCATAACTCATAACTTCTAACTCACAATTACCAAAATTCATTTTCACTTTCAACAAATAAATTATATTTTTGTTTAAAATACATTCTCATGTTAAAAGTAGGAGTTTTAGGTGCTGGTCATCTTGGTAAAATACATTTACGCTTATTACAGCAATCTGACCAATACGAATTAGTTGGATTTTACGACGAAAATCAAGAAAATGCCGAAAGAATCTCAAAAGAGTTTGGCTATAAAAACTTCAGCACAATTGCAAAACTCATTCACGCTGTCGACGTGATTGACATTGTAACTCCAACACTTTCGCACTACAAATGTGCTAAAGTTGCCATCAAATCAGGAAAACATATCTTTATAGAAAAACCAATTGCCAACACTATAGAAGAAGCCGAAGAAATTATCGCTTTAGCTAAAGAATACAATGTAAAAGGGCAAGTTGGTCACGTAGAGCGTTTTAACCCTGCTTTTATTGCTACAAAAAACATGATCGAAAATCCGATGTTTATAGAAACGCATCGTTTGGCTGAATTTAACCCGCGTGGTACAGACGTTCCTGTGGTTTTAGATTTAATGATTCATGATATCGATGCAATTTTGAGTGTTGTAAATTCAAAAGTGAAAGACATTCACGCAAGTGGCGTTTCTGTAATTAGTGATACACCAGATATTGCGAATGCTAGAATCGAATTTGAAAATGGCTGCGTTGCTAACTTAACTGCAAGCAGAATTTCGTTAAAAAATATGCGTAAATCACGTTTCTTTCAAAAAGACGCCTACATTTCTGTCGACTTTTTAGAAAAGAAATGCGAAGTGGTTAGAATGAAAGATGCGCCAGAAGTTCCTGGAGATTTTGATATGATTCTTCAAAATGCTGAAGGTGTAAAAAAACAAATCTATTTCACAAACCCAGATGTTGAAGCAAACAATGCCATTTTGGACGAATTAGAGTCTTTTGCAAATGCAATTAATACCGATACAACTCCTGTAGTAACATTGGAACAAGCTACAGATGCTTTAAGAGTGGCGTATCAAATTATTGATTGTTTCAACAAATAATAAAATTTCAAAAAAATAAAATAGCCACGAATTCACAAATTAATCGGTGAACTCGTGGCTAAATCATAAAATATAATTTCAAGATATACTATGAAAACAATAGCTGTAATTGGAGCAGGAACAATGGGGAACGGAATTGCACATACTTTTGCGCAAAGCGGATTTACCGTTAAATTAATCGACGTTTCTGAAAAATCATTAGACAAAGGAATGGCAACTATTGCGGCTAACTTAGACCGTATGCTGTCTAAAGGAACGATTACTCAAGAAGATGTAGCCAAAACAATCACCAATATTATCACGTATACAGATCTAAAAGATGGTGTTGTAGGCGTTGATTTAGTTGTAGAAGCGGCAACTGAAAATGTGGAATTAAAACTGAACATCTTCAAGCAATTAAACGAATATTGTTCTCACAATACCATTTTAGCGACGAATACTTCTTCTATTTCTATTACACAAATTGGAGCAGTTGTGGCACATCCTGAGCGTGTTATCGGAATGCACTTTATGAATCCAGTGCCGATTATGAAATTAGTTGAAATCATTCGCGGATACAATACAAGCGATGAAGTCACTAAAATTATCATGTCTTTATCTGAAAAATTAGGTAAAGTTCCAGTTGAAGTAAACGATTATCCAGGTTTTGTGGCAAACAGAATTTTAATGCCAATGCTAAACGAGGCAATTGAAACTTTATACAATGGAGTTGCTGGAGTTTACGAAATTGATACGGTTATGAAATTAGGAATGGGACACCCAATGGGACCACTTCAATTAGCAGATTTTATTGGACTTGACGTTTGTCTTGCTATTCTTAATGTAATGTACGATGGATTTAAAAACCCAAAATATGCTCCTTGCCCACTTTTGGTAAATATGGTTCGCGCCGGAAAATTAGGAGTGAAATCTGGTGAAGGTTTTTATGATTACAGCGAAAGTAAAAAAGCAGAGAAAATCTCTAAACAGTTTTTATAAAAAAGAAAAATCATGTCGATTCAATCGAATTTAAATACAATCAAAGCAACCTTACCTGAATACGTAACTCTAGTTGCAGTTTCAAAAACAAAAC
Source organism: Flavobacterium ustbae (assembly GCF_003946915.1). Lineage (GTDB taxonomy): Bacteria > Bacteroidota > Bacteroidia > Flavobacteriales > Flavobacteriaceae > Flavobacterium > Flavobacterium ustbae. The sequence continues at coordinate 31,297 of NZ_RPOC01000014.1, read as the reverse complement.
CTGTTTCAGACTTGATGCAGGCTTATGAAGCAGGTCAGCGTATTTTTGGAGAAAACAAAATTCAGGAAATGACTGAAAAATGGGAACAAATGCCAAAAGACATTCAATGGCATATGATTGGTCATGTTCAGTCTAATAAAGTCAAATTTATGGCGCCTTACGTGACTTTGATTCACGGCGTTGACAGTTTGAAATTACTACAGGAAATCAATAAGCAAGCTTTAAAAAATAATAGAATTATAGATTGTCTTCTTCAAATTTACATTGCGGGAGAAGAATCTAAATTTGGTTTGGATGAAAAGGAATTAAGCGAACTTTTAACGTCTGTTGAGTTCAGAGAATTGAAAAATATTCGTATCTTAGGTTTGATGGGAATGGCAACTTTCACCGAAGACCAAAACCAAATTAAAAAAGAATTTACACATTTAAAAACGATTTTTGATTCCATCAAAACACTGAAAACTGTTAACTGCGACCTGAACACTATATCAATGGGAATGTCTGGAGATTACCAATTGGCAATTGAATGCGGAAGCACAATGGTACGTATTGGAAGCAGCATTTTTGGAGGTCGTTAATTTTCAAAAATACCCATCGTAAGGCGCACTGCGGTTCGCCTCTACAAAAACTGAATACTAAAAACTGAACACCGAATACTGAATTTGTACGCGATATTAGACATAGAAACCACTGGGGGACAATTTAATGAAGAAGGAATTACCGAAATCGCTATCTACAAATTTGATGGTCATGAAGTAGTTGACCAATTCATTAGCCTTGTCAATCCCGAAATTCCGATTCAACCGTTTGTGGTAAAACTGACTGGAATTAATAATGCTATGTTACAGTCGGCACCAAAATTTTATGAAGTTGCCAAACGAATTATCGAAATTACCTCAGACTGTGTTATTGTAGCTCACAACGCATCTTTTGACTACAGAATCCTTCGCACCGAATTTAGACGTTTAGGCTACGATTTCGAAGCCAGAACCCTTTGTACGGTAGAATTAGCCAAAAAACTAATTCCAGAACAGCCGTCTTACAGTTTAGGAAAATTGGTACGAGCACTCGGAATTCCGATGGCAGACAGACATCGTGCCAGCGGAGACGCCATGGCAACTACAAAACTTTTTAAAATGCTTCTGGAAAAAGACACCGAGAAAACAATCGTAAAAGATTTTATAAAACTCGAAGTCGAAAAAGGAATTTCTCCAAAATTCTTAGATCTTTTAAGCCAAATGCCAACCAAAACAGGCGTTTATTATATTTATAATGAAGCTGGTACGCTTATTTACATCGGCAAAAGCCAAAACATCAAAAAAAGAGTCAATCAGCATTTTACTGGAGTTACAACCAAAAGCAAACGAATTCAAGCAGAAGTTTTTACGATTACGTACGATGAAACTGGCAGTGAGCTTATTGCGCTTTTAAAAGAAAGTCAAGAAGTAAAAATCAATCGCCCGAGATACAATCGTTCGCAGAAAAAAACGTTCTTTCCATTCGCGTTATATTCCGAAAAAGATGAGAACGGTTACATTAATCTTAAACTCGAAAAAGCTGACGGACGTAAAAAAGAAATTACATCATTTGCATCTTTACAGGAAGCAAAAAATGCCCTTTTTAAATTTACGGCAAAATATCACTTATGCCAAAAACTGACAGGTTTATATCAAACCAAAAACGAGTGCTTTCAATATAAAATTAAAGAATGTGACGGCGCTTGTATAGGCGAAGTAACTCCAGAAGTTTATAATTTAAGAGTACAACAGTTTATCTCTGAAAATAGCTTCGAAAACAGAAGCATGATCTTAATAGACAGAGGCCGTAATATAAACGAACGTAGCGCAATCTTAATAGAAAATGGATTGTATAAAGGATATGCGTATTACGATTTAAACTATCAAATTACGAATATCGATATTCTCAGAAACATTCTGATTCCAATGCAGCACAATCGCGATGTAAAAAACATAATTCAGAATTACATTCGCAAAAGTAAATCATTAAAAATCCTTCATTTCTAACAACTAAAACTTTCATTATCTTTAAGATATGAAAAAGAAAAAATCACAATACGAAATTTTCAGAGAAAAAGTCAAAATCATCCTTTATGGCACCAATACCATTTTAGGAAGAATGTTTGACTTAGTTCTTTTAGGTTTGATCTTATTGAGCGTTCTTTTAATAATGCTCGACACCGTTGAAGGAATCAGTTCTAAATACCACCAACAATTGATTATTTGCGAATGGGTCATCACAGTATTTTTTACCGTTGAATATATATTGCGAGTTATTTCCATTCAAAAACCCGTAAAATATATTTTCAGCTTTTACGGAATCATCGATTTACTGGCCGTTTTACCCATGTATTTGTCTATATTTTTTCCTGGCGCAAGTATTTTATCGATTGTAAGAGCACTTCGTTTTCTCCGATTATTCAAAATTTTGCACATTCCGCAAATTAACCATCAATCTTTACAGCTTAAAGAAGCCATTGACGCGAGTAAAGAAAAAATTCTAGTTTTTATTTACTTCGTCTTAATCAGCACAATAATTATTGGCTCCATAATGTATTTGGTCGAAGGAAAAGAATCAGGATTTACAAGCATTCCAATGGGAATTTATTGGACAATTGTTACCTTGACAACCGTTGGATACGGAGATATTTCTCCTCAAACTCCATTAGGACAATTCATTGCAGCATTTGTTATGATTTTAGGTTACGGAATAATCGCTGTTCCTACAGGAATTGTAACGGCTGAATTTGCCAAAAAGAGCCTAAAAAACAATACGGTAAACAGTAAAAAAACATGCGGAATATGCCAATCTCAAGTTCATTTTGACAACGCAAAATATTGCCATGAATGTGGATCAGAACTGCCAAATAATTAATTTAAGAAGCTAATCCAGCTGTACATTGCAACTCCTCCTTATCTTTGCTGTTTTTTTAAGTCATAAAAAGAGCTTCCTCCGGTCGCTTTTTTATTCCAAAAAAAACACACAAATATAAGTCCGGGGTTTCCATTTCCATCTGGGCTAAAAAAATATGAAATACCTAATTACCATTGTCGGACCAACAGCTATAGGCAAAACAGCCTTGAGCATTGCTTTGGCACAGCATTTCAAGTGTGAAATAATCTCTTGCGACAGCCGTCAGTTTTTTAAAGAAATGACAATTGGGACAGCTGTTCCTAGTCAAGAAGAATTAAACGCCGCCAAACATCATTTCATCCAAAACAAATCCATTTTCGAAAATTATACTGTAGGCGATTACGAAAAAGAAGCGCTTTCAAAACTGGAGGAATTATATCAAAATAATGATTTTGCCATTCTAATTGGCGGATCAGGATTATACGTCGATGCCGTTTTAAAAGGTTTTGACGAATTTCCTGAAATTGCTCCAGAAGTTCGTACGGAAGTCAATTACAAATACGAAAAATTCGGAATTGAATATCTTCAGGAACAATTGAAAAATTTAGACCCAGATTATTATCAAAAAATAACAATTGAAAACCCTCAGACTTTACAAAACCCGCAGCGAATGATGCGTTTTGTAGAAGTTTGTATTGGATCGCAAAAACCGTATTCTTCTTTTTTAAATCTAAAGAAAAACAATCGAAACTTCACTCCTATTTTAATAGGTTTAGATGCAGATCGTGAAGTAATTTACAGCCGAATCAACCAGCGCGTCGACATTATGATGAATATGGGATTGCTGGAAGAAGCAAAAGCACTTTATCCTAACAAAGAGTTAAATGCTTTACAAACGGTCGGTTATAGAGAATTATTTAGTTATTTTGACGGAGAATTCACTTTGCCTTTTGCAATTGAAGAAATCAAAAAAAATACAAGAAGATTTTCAAAAAGACAATTAACGTGGTTCAAACGAAATGAAAACACCAAATGGTTTGATTATTCGATAGATAGAAAAAACATTATAGACTATATAGAAAATCTCACAAAGTAAAATCTTTCTTCTATCTATTTTCTCAAGAAAAATCTAATATCAGAAATCTAAAATTAAAAAATGCCAATATCTCCCAATTTCACATCAGTTTTAAGCAAAGACTGGGAAATCAATTTCACACAATGTACACCAAACGGATATTTAAAATATACCGATTTGTGTAATCTTTTACAGCTTACTGCTGCTGCGCATTCAGAAGTTGGCGGCATCAGCTTTACCGATATGCAGGAATTTGATCAAGCTTGGGTTTTAAGCCGTATGCGTGTAGAAATTACTGCTTTACCAAAATGGCAAGATGTCGTAACGGTAAAAACATGGATTAACAGTCTGGAAAATTCACGTTCTGTACGTGCCCTTGAAATGCATGTAAATGGTAAAAAAATCGTGGGAAGCGAAACCTATTGGGCCGTTTTCAACACAAAAGCACGTCGTCCAGAAGCCTTGGCATTACCTTTTGAACATTTCGAATTATTTCCAGAAAATAGAGCTACAGTTGAAGGTTTTTCTAAAATAAATATTCATTCTGATAAAGAATCCGTTTTTGAAAAAACCGTTTATTTATCAGACTTAGACATTGTAAATCACGCCAATAACGTAAAATATTTGGAATGGTGCCTCGATCACGTTAACCCAAAAAGAATTTTAAAACAGGAAGTAAAAAGTTTTGAAATGAACTTTCTGAAAGAACTTTCTTTAAACGACAAAGTTATCATTCACGAAAGCGATAATGAAGAGCAAACCGAAACTACTTTTACCATTACAAAAGGCGAAAAAACTTGTTTTGCTTTAGAATTACATTGGAAATAACTAAAACGGCTCAACTCCTGCAAGGTTTCCAAAACCTTGTAAGTATACAATTATACGCCACAAACCTACAAGGTTTTAGAAATCTTGCAGGAAATCAAATAGCATCCAAATAACAACAAAAAACGATGCAAAATTGCATCGTTTTTTGTTGCATTAAAATCATTTTGATTTCTTTTTAGAACCTTTCTTATTTTTTTTTAGATTTCTTGTTTTCCAATAAATCTATTTTACTTTTAATTCGCTTTTCAACTTCACTAATTCCAGAATCATAATCGTGCTGCATAGAGCATAATTTTGCCTGCTTAATTTCTTTCAAAGCTTCTTTAAATTTATGCTGCACTTCTAACAGCATTGCTTTCTTAATAAAAATTTCAGCTTTATTTATTCCCTTAACAGTCAGCGCGAAATCAATCAGTTTTTGTGCTTCTTCATAATCTTCATTCAAAATCAGTGTCTGTAAATAATACGGATACACTTCAAGCGCATGAATATTAATCGATAAAGCTTCCTGAAAATAAGATTTTGCTTCCTCATAATTCATTAGCTGTTCTGTCTGAATCCGTCCGTATAAACACAGAATCATGGTGTTTTTTGCATCATAAGAAAAAGCATAATCTAAAGATTCTATTGTTCCTTCCAGCCAATATGGGTAATTATCCAAAGCCTGAAAAAGATATTTATCAATTGTTTTCATTTCGTAAATCGTTTTTTAATTTCTGACGAGTTCCTTTGTAGCTTTTTTCTATTTTATTCTTTTTAAAATCACTTCCTGCAAAAACTCTCACAGGATTTCCGCGCTGTACATTGAGCTGGTTTTCCCATTGCTTTCCTACATGATTTTTAAGCTGAATAAGCTTCTCGTCTTCTAGTTTTTTAATTAATCTTTCTGTTGCCAATTTTTTGTTTTGATGTTGCGAACGGCTATCCATTGCCACAACTGCAATTCCTGTCGGAACATGAGTTGCACGAATTGCCGAACTTACTTTGTTTACGTGCTGTCCGCCTGCACCAGAACTTCTCATAGCTTGATACTGAATATCATTTTCTGAATATCCAGCATTTTTCTGCTGCTCAATTTCAAAAATGCCAATAAACCAGTTTTTACGTTTGTGCATTTTCCGAAATTGGCTTTGGCCAATCCATTGAATGGTTCCAATCCAGGAATTCACAAACTGATCAGTATTTTTACCTTTTACAGCAACTGTAGCCGTTTCAATCGTTCCGTTTTCTTCGCCAGCTTCTCTTTGCAGTAAAACCGTTTCAAGTCCTTGTTCGCGCGCTTCATCCAAAACTTTTTTAAGCACTTGGGCGACTACCCAAGTGCATTCTGCAGGTCCGCGACCCGCTGTTATCTGAATTATTCTTTCCATTTCATTAAAATTTTGAGCAGCTTTTCTCTGTTCTTTGCTGCTTTTACAAATTTTGGCAATCTCGCCACCAAACTTGAAGTGTAATTTGCTTTTGAATTGCGTTCTCTTAAACCAGCACCAATGTATCGCTCCAGATAATCAATATGATCCAGATTGTAAGCCCAAAAAATTTCATTATCAAACTCTTTCTGAAACCAAAGCGGTAAGTTATACCACCATTCTCTCATTAATCCATCGTCTAGTTTTGATCCTTCGGTAATTTCATTAATCTTAGGTTTTCCTTCTTCCTCAAAATTACAATGAGGACATTTTGTTTTATAGACCAAAGGCTTATTTTTGAAAGCCTGCGATTTAAATTCATAAGGTTCCCTGCAATTCATACAATATCTCTTTCCGTAAGCAACATACTTTACAATTGGCTGCTTAGGTTTGGTAAAACAATGTTTACATTCAAAAGACATTACTTTACATTTACCACATTGACAATTTTCTTTAAGTTTTGCTACAATAGAAGCTTTAGAGTCACAGTTTGGACATTTCACCAAAATTTCATCATTAAAACTTCTTAAAAACTTATTTTCATCTTGAAATCTTTCCATAACTTTTCTTTTTAGCGGTCCATTCTAACAATCTTAGGCGTAAAAGTTCCTAAAACTTCCACCAACTCAGTTTGATTTGCCATTACTTTTTCAATATCCTTGTAAGCCATTGGAGCTTCATCAATATTTCCTCCAATCAAAGTTACCTCGTGTTTTTTCAACTCTTTATTTATCAAACTCTGCGTGAAAGTACTTTTACATTTTGCTCTCGAAAACAAACGTCCAGCACCATGCGAAGCCGAGTTTAAACTCTCTGCATTTCCTTTTCCTTTTACAATAAAACCGGGAGCTGTCATCGAACCTGGAATAATCCCCAACTGACCTTCATTGGCTGGTGTTGCTCCTTTTCTATGGACAATACATTCCTGTCCATTAACCATTTCTTTCCAAGCAAAATTGTGATGGTTTTCAATTGTCACTACTACTCTTTTTCCAATCGCTTTAGCAATTCTCCTATGAATATCGTCGTGACAAGCTTTTGCATATTCTCCCGCTAAATTCATAGCCATCCAATATTCCTGACCGTCATGCGTATTTAAATCTAACCAAGCTAAATGTTGCACATTCTTTGGCAACGGACATTGTTTTGTTGCCAAATAGGTATAATGTTTAGCAATATTGGCACCCAATCCGCGTGAACCACTGTGAGACAGAACAGCAAAATATTCGCCTTTTTCCAGTTTCCATTCGTTTTCTGGATTATCAATTTTTGCAATTCCAAATTCTACAAAATGGTTTCCTCCGCCAGAAGTTCCCAATTGCTTATAAGCTTTTGGTAAAAGATTCTTTAACAGCGGAATATCTTGAAATTCACTTTTATAAAAAACTTCATGATCTACTCTATTCGCATGAACTTCATACATTCCAAATTTGGTATTATCTTTTAAAATTGCTTCCAGCTGATGTTCTCTACCTTTAAAATGAGAAGCTGGTAAATCAAAAATTGAAAGGCTCATTCGGCAACCAATATCAACTCCAACTCCATACGGGATCACCGCATTCTCAGTCGCTAACACACCGCCAATTGGAAGTCCGTAACCCGAATGCGCGTCGGGCATTAAAGCTCCTGCAACTGAAATAGGCAGTTTCAAAGAATCATACAATTGAAATTTTGCCTGCTGATCAATTTCGTTTTCACCAAAAATGGTAAAAGGTGCTCTAGTATTATTCAGCTGATGCATTCTTACCTGAACTGGTTTTATCAAACCTTCTGCTACTTTGCCCCAAGTTCCGTTTCCTTCGTATTTTTCAGGATTTAGAAGAACGTCTTTTGCTTCTGTTAGAATAGATTCTTTTTTCTCTCTTTTTCTATATCTATTTATTTGCCCTAAGGCTATATTTATTGAATTGTTCTTTGGAAAACCCAATTTAATCAGGTCTTTTCCAGACAATTTATTTCCCATGATTTTTTTTATAATTCATTTGGGCGTACTAATGAATTCTAAAACTAATGTGTTTAGAATGAAACATTAGTGCGCAATATCTTTTATCCGTTTTGGATAAATTATTAGATCTTTTTCGGGAAAATTTTGAAGAGTCTAGAATAAAAAAAAAAGCCCGAAACTTAATGTCTTCGGGCTTTTTTATATATCTAAAAATGTATTTCTAAGATTGAAATAAGCCACGAAGAATTGCTTCACCAAATCCGTTTGGTGTAAAGCTCTGAGATGTCGATGTAAGTACAAACACTATTTCTTCGTTTTAAAGGGTTATTATTTTTTTCGTCTGCAAATATTCATAATACTTTTTTAATTTTCCAAATTTATTTTAAGAAAATCATTGTAAAAAGGTTATAAGTTGCAAAGGGGCAAAGGCGCAAAGGCACAAAGTTTAACCTCTTTGCGTCTTTGTCTCTTTGTGTCTTTGTCCCTAAATAAAAAAAAGCCCTGATTTCTCAGAGCTTATATATTTTTGGGTGAATTATTATTATTCAGAAACTTTGCTTTTAATCACTAACCTGAAACCTTCTCCGTGAATATTTAAGATTTCAACGTCTTCATCTGCTTTTAGATATTTTCTCAATTTAGCGATGTAAACGTCCATACTTCTTGATGTAAAGTAGTTGTCGTCTCTCCAGATTTTAGTTAACGCTAATTCTCTCGGCATTAAATCATTTTCATGAAGAATAAGCATTTTAAGCAACTCATTTTCTTTTGGAGACAATTTAATTGGCTCTTCATCTTGGAAAGTCAAGAATCTTAATTTTGAATTTAAATGGAATTTACCAATATTAAACTCAAACTGCACTTGTTCTGCTTTTGTATCAGCTGATTTTCTTTGAATGATTGCTTTAATTTTCATCAAAAGAACTTCAGAATCAAAAGGTTTATTTAAATAATCATCTGCACCAGCTTTGTATCCTTTTAACACATCTTCTTTCATAGATTTTGCTGTTAAAAAGATAATTGGCACTTCACTGTTCTTCTCTCTAATTTCTTTGGCTAATGTGTAACCATCTTTATAAGGCATCATTACATCAAGAATACATAAATCATATACATCTTTCTTGAATTTTTCGAAACCTTCCATACCGTTTTTAGCTAAAGTAACTTCAAAGTCATTTAACATTAGATAATCTTTAAGAACTGCCCCAAAATTTAGGTCATCTTCTACTAAAAGTATTCTTTTGTTATTATTTTCCATATTTTAATTTATTAATGGTATTTTTATTATAAAGGTGCTACCCTTCCCTTTTTCGCTTTCTACATATACTTGACCATTGTGATCCTCTACTATTCTTTTTACGTATGCAAGCCCTAAACCATGTCCTTTTACATTATGAAGATCTCCTGTATGTTCTCTATAAAATTTCTCAAATACTCGTTTTTGAGCTATCTTACTCATTCCCAAACCATGATCTCTTACTTTAATCAAAATCATATCCTTAATATTTTCAGTAAAGATTTCGATCTCTGGTGCATCTGGAGAATATTTAATGGCATTTTCCAAAATATTTACCAGTACGTTTGTAAAGTGAACTTCGTTTATCAAACAGGTAGTTCTTGCTGCGTTATAATGCTTTACTACAGTACCTTTTCTGTCTTCTAAGATAAGATTCACATGCTCAATAGCATCGTCAATTATATCTGTAATTACAGTTGGTTCTTTTGTAATATCAAGCTCTCGTTTTTCTAATTTTGAAATACGCAATACGTTTTCAACCTGAGCGTGCATTCTTTTATTTTCGTCTCTTATCATTTGAAGATAACGATAAACCTTTTCTTTATCTTCAATAACTTTTGGACTCCTTATAGCATCTAGTGCTAAATTTATTGTTGCAATTGGAGTTTTAAACTCATGCGTCATATTATTAATAAAATCCGTCTTGATTTCAGAAATATGCTTCTGACGCAATAATTGGTTTAACGCACTCGTATAGGCAACTATAATAATTAATGTAAATACTATTGATAAAATAGTAATACTTAATAGTTCAGATAATAAGAATTTCTTTTTGTGAGGGAAAGTAACTGATAATTCATATTTACTATTTCCTTCATTATCTGTATAAATTGGAATATCATATGTAGATTCTTTATCAAAATGAAATCCATCCGATTTAATCTTCGTTGGAACGCCACTACTGTATATTCCGAATTCAAATTTTGTTTTAACGCCGTATTCTTCCAGCTCTTTTTTTAATAATTTATAAAGCTTATCTTTTGTAATCCTCCCTTCAATTGGAGTTAAAGAAGCAATATCTTTATATTGAATCTGCTGCTGAACTTTATTTAAAATATCTAAACTTCCTGATTTTTCAAATCTTTGATCCGGAATAATACTTTGTCCCAAATTATTATTGTCAATTCCGCCATTGTTATTATAAACTTCCGTTATCCTTTTTGAACTAAAGCTTTTAAAACGTTCGCTACTGAATTTTTTATTAAAAACTGAGCCATCAATATCGTAATCTTCTGATGTCAATGTATTTGAATAAACGATTGTTTTATTCGTTTTGGTGTTACGCTGCACATAAAGTACTTCTAGTAAATCTTCTTTTTTTGGAATTTTACCCGTACTGTCTTTAATACGGTTGTATTTGTCGTAGAAACTGTACTCTTCTTGCTGTTCCAGTTTATCTGCAACATTTCCAATTACTTGAGTAACGTGGTATTTAAATTGTTCTTCATTATTTTTGAACGAAGAATTGAACCAAAATACTTGAACTAGAATTATCCCGATTAAGGACAGACTCATCAATAAAACAAGTATTCTAAAAAATAATTTATTCATCGAAACAAAATTAATATTTTAACAATATACTAAATAATACATTAACCAAATATTAACATTTAAGACTGTTTTTGTTTTATATTTAAAATTTTAAGAATTTCAACAACTTCTTCTTTAGCTTTTTTAAGATTATTGTTATTAATCACGAAATTGCTGTTAGAAATTCGTTTTTCGTCATTCCACTGCATTTTCATTCTACTTAAAACCTGTTCACGGTTAGTTTTATCTCGTTTTATAACCCTTTCAATTCTCACTTCTTCTGGTGCTGTAACGGTTATAATTACATCACAATCTTTATATCGGCCACTTTCAAATAAAATTGCAGCTTCATAAATTACGTAATCATGATTTTCGTGCTTTTTTATCCATTCTTCAAAATCTAATTTGACTACTGGATGAACAATTGCATTTAATTTGGCCAATTGCCCTTTATCATTAAATACAACACTTGCTAACTTGGCACGATTTAAAACCTCTCCGTCAAAAATATTTTCCCCAAACTCATATCTTACCTGTTCTAAAATGGATGCCGATTGCATTACTCTTTTGGCTCCGTCATCTGCTATGTAAACAGGAACCCCCATTTCTTCAAAATAATTTGCAATAGTTGTTTTTCCACTGCCAATTCCTCCTGTAAGACCAATAACCTTTGTCATTCTTATAATTTAAAAAACATACGCGGAAAAGCTTCCTGTGGTTTTTTCTTTAATAAAATCACTTTTATATATGATTTTAAAAAACCGGTTCCGTAACCATAAAACTGTTTCCACACTGCTATTACAGACAGATACCCAATCTTAATACTTTTATTTTGAATACTGGCTGTAAGAAAAATTATAACGAAATATACGAAATATAATTGTAATAAAATATCAATATTGAAAATTAACAATAAAAAAGCTAATAATAATCCGAGTATAAACAGTGTAGGAAAGAAAAAAGTTAGCTTATTATGTTCTGGATACCAACTATTTAAAATAGGACGAGCAATACCAAATTTATTTACTTGAGTAGAGAATTTTTCCCAGTCAATTCTTCTTTTATGGTATACATAAGCCTCTTTAAACAGCCTTGTTTCAAAACCTAAATTCCATAAACGGATCGATAAATCTGGATCTTCTCCAGGATGTATGTTTCCAAAACCTTTTGAAGCCTCAAAAGCTTTTCTAGAAATACCCATATTAAAACTACGGGGCTGAAATTTGTTTATCTTCTCAGAACCGCCTCTAATTCCGCCTGTAGTCAAGAAAGAAGTCATGGCAAAATTGATTGCTTTTTGAATATCAGAAAAACTGTCTAAAGCTTTATCTGGCCCTCCAAAACAGTCAACGTATTTTTCATCTAATTCTTTACGAACTTCGGTCAGATATTGCGACGGAATAATACAATCTGAGTCAAAAATGATAAAGTAATCACCTCTAGCATGCTGCATTCCGTAATTTCTAGAATCTCCAGGACCTGAATTTTCTTTAAAATAATATGATATGTTTAATTTTCCTTGATAATTCATCACCACATCTCGGCATGGAACAGAAGATCCATCTTCGACAAGAACAATTTCAAAGGCTTCATTATAATCAGATTTTGAGAGACTTTCCAAAAGCTCATCAACTTCATCTGGACGATTATACACGGGTATAATTAAAGAAAAAATCATAGCAGAATATGCGTATTAAAGGGTATATTTTTATCGTTTCAAAATTTTAACAAAGATATGGTATATTAACAAAAAAACCATCAACTTTTAGCTGATGGTTTTTCGTTTTACTAAGTAAAATAGTATTATTTGATACTTTCTATAGTAACAACTTCGTTAGTATCTGCATTGTAATCAACACCAGGAACTTCGAATCCGAATAAATTTAAGAAATCGCTTCTATAACCTGCTAAATCACCAATTTCTGGCAATGTTTCAGTTGTAGCTTCCAACCAAAGTTTTGCTACTTTTTCCTGAACATCGTCACGCATTTCCCAGTCATCAATTCTGATTCTTCCTTTTTCGTCAACAGGAACTTCAGAACCATTGTATAATCTATCTTGGAACAAACGCTGGATTTGCTCGATACATCCTTCGTGAATACCTTCTTCTTTCATGATTTTGTATAAAAGAGAAATATATAACGGAATTACCGGAATTGCAGAACTTGCCTGAGTTACCAAAGCTTTGTTTACAGAAACATATGCTTTTCCTCCTAAAGATTCTAAACTATCTGAAATTGTAAAAGCTGTAGCCTCTAAATGATCTTTTGCGCGGCCAATAGTTCCTTTACGGTAAACAGCCTCAGTCAATGATGGCCCGATATAAGAATAAGCAACTGTTGTAGCGCCTTCAGCTAATAAATTTTCATTTTTTAAAGCCTCGATCCACATTGCCCAGTCTTCACCTCCCATAACCGCTACAGTGTTTTCAATATCTTCCTCATTTGCAGGAGCGATAGAAACATCTGAAACTTTACCTGTATGGAAATCAACTGTTTTATTGGTAAAAGTTTGTCCGATCGGTTTTAAAACTGAACGATGCGTAACACCTGTATTTGGATTTGTACGTACTGGAGAAGCTAAACTATAAATGATAAGATCTACCTGACCTAAATCTGCTTTAATCAATTCTAGAGTTTCTCTTTTAATTTCGTTTGAAAATGCATCACCATTGATACTTTTTGCATATAAACCTGCTTTATGAGCCTCTTTTTCGAATGCTGCAGAATTATACCATCCTGGAGAAGCTGTTTTTCCTTCAACTGGCGGTTTTTCAAAAAAGACTCCAATTGTTGATGCACCAGAACCAAAAGCACTAGTAATTCTTGAAGCTAATCCGAAACCTGTAGAAGCACCAATAACTAAAACTTTTTTAGCACCAGCGATTTCGCCTTTAGATTTTACGTATTCGATTTGATTTTTTACATTTTGCTCAGCTCCCGTTGGGTGGGCAGTCAAGCAAATAAATCCTCTCATTCTAGGTTCTATAATCATCTTGCAATTTATTTTTTTTGTATTATTTCAATTTCAGTTTTAATTTTTCAAAAATAGACATTTTATCCTTAACCCTTTTCATATTAGCCTTCATATTGTCAATAAAATTTGGGTTTAATGCATTTTTCATCGCGTCTTTATAATAGCTATAAGCAGCTGAATATTGATTCTCATACTCTGCCATTCTTCCTAATTCACTGTTATAAGTAGAGTTATCTGCATTTTCTAAATTTTCTAACGTAAATTTAATATGCTCTTTTGCCTCTGCATATCTTCCAATATCAATTAGCAAATACGTATAATTTAAATAGGGTGCAGAATATTTTGGATCGAATTTCATTGCCAATTTATAATGATAAACTCCTTTATCATAATCATTCAGTTTATTATAATAAATCCAACCCAAATGATTGTGCGCTTTTCCAAAATCTGGATACTGCGACAGGATTTCTTCAAGAAGCTCTTTTGCATCTGCTGAATTTCCTTCAGAAATTAATGAATCTGCTTTTATAAATTGATTTTCGTAAAAACTCAAACTTTCCATTTCTCTTTTTTAATTCAATAATTGTTTTGCGTGATTTAAAGCGGAGTCAGAAATATTTGCTCCTGATAGCATCTGAGCAATTTCTATAATTCGGTCTTCTTGTGATAGAAGTTTCAACTCAGACAATGTATCATTTCCAACTGTGGCTTTTGAAACTTTAAAATGCGAATCTCCTTTTGCTGCAATCTGTGGTAAATGCGTAATGGCAAATATCTGCATTGTTGTACTCATTTCTTTCATAATCTCTCCCATTCTAATGGCGATTTCTCCAGAAACTCCAGTATCAATTTCATCAAAAATTAAAGTTGGCAGTTTTGAATATTTAGCTAAAATCGCTTTTACAGCTAGCATAATACGAGACATTTCACCGCCTGAGGCTACTTTTTTCAACAAGCCAAAATCGGTTCCTTTATTTGCAGAAAACAAAAATTGCAATTCGTCTTTTCCGTTTTGAAAATACGTTTCAGATGGCAATAATTCCATATTAAAACGAGCATTTGGCATTCCTAATGTTTCTAAAATTGAAACCAATTGTTCTGACAATTTCGGAATTGCATTTACTCTATTCTGATGAATTTTTGATGCGTAAGTATCTAATTCTACCGCTTTTTCTTCGATAATTGTAGACAAAAAAGCAATTTCTTCATCCATATTGTCCAACTCCAATAAAGAATTTCCTAAATCTGCCTGAATCTGAATCAATTCATCAACAGAACTCACCTGATGCTTTTTCTGCAAATTATAAATCGACTGCAATTTCTGATTTATCAATTCTAATTGCGTAGGATCATTCAATAATTTTTCTGAAGAGTTTTCTAATTCTTTCGAAACATCATCAAATTCAATAGTTAGACTAGTAATTCTCTCAAATAAATTTTGGTATTCTGAAGCAAAAGGAGCTACTTTTTGCAATGCATTTTTAATTTCGTTCAAATTATGAAAAACACCAAACTGTTCTTCATTTGCAATTGCTAAAGATTTATCTAAAGATTCTTTAATGATCTCAACATTATTCAGCTTTTCATAATCTGCTTCTAATTCTTCTTGCTCTCCCGATTTTAATTGAGCAGCAACCAATTCATTCAATAAAAAAGTATGATATTCCTGCTCTTTTCCAGCATCGCTTTGTTTTTTAAGCAACGCGTTTAACTTAGATTTATCTGATTTATACGATTTTAGCAGTTTTTGATATTCAGCAATTATATCTGTATTGCCTGCTATGGCATCTATAATTTTAAACTGAACATTTTCATCTGATAATTCCTGAGTTTGCTGCTGCGAATGGATATCGATCAAATACAAACTCAAATCTTGCAGTTCCTGAAGATTAACGGGACTGTCATTTATAAAAGCACGAGATTTACCAGAAGGCAAAATTTCTCTTCTAATAATAGTTTCATCTTCATAATCCAGATCATTCGCTTCAAAAAAATCCTTTAAATTGTATTTTCCAATCTCAAATTGCGCTTCAATTACGCATTTTTCTTCTTTATTTTTTAACGAAGTAAGATCTGCTCTTTTACCTAGAACAAGACCAATAGCTCCTAAAATAATCGATTTTCCTGCACCTGTCTCACCTGTAATTATAGAAAAACCTTTAGAAAAATCTATGGCTAGTTTTTCAATAAGAGCATAATTTTTAATTGACAATGATGTAATCATAGAGCAGTTTTGTAAAAATGTAAGTTAACTAAGATTATAAAAAAAGAAGATTAGTATTTAATCTGCGACCATTTGGTAGAATTTAACGGCGAAACTTTATTTAAGACATCGGTTAAATCTGTAATTGTGATACTTGGTCCTCCAGAAAAAATAGAAACAATTTCATCTGATTTTGCGTCAAAGAAAACTCGGGTTATAAAAGCATTTGGCTTAACCGAATTTAATTTGCCTATAAGCAATAATGAGTTTTTTATTTTTTCTTTAGCCGCTTTTGTATCTAGCGTCATTGCATCTAATCCTGTATGGTAGGCATAAGTAGTTTGACGTAAGTCACTGTAGGTTGGCGCAATCATATCATTAATCAAATAATAACGATTTTGAAGTCCGTCAGATTGATTCCAGCCTTTAAAACCTCCCTGTTGCGCCACATTGGCAATATTCTGCGCCGTTTGAAGGTACGGATTTCCAGCTCCCATTTGAAAAGTATCTGCATCCATTCCTAATATTAGATAAGCATAAAAAGATATAACAGAAACCAAATTAGAATCGTAAGTATTTGGATTGAATAATAATGGTTCGTATTCTGTATATCTGAAATTAAAATCTTTATCGTTGTAATTTAAAACTGGAGAAGAATAGGTAGAATTAAAGATCAATCTTGAAGACTGAACCTGAATTGTTCCTGTAAATTGATCTGAACTGTTTGACGACAAAGTAATATACATCGAACAGTTTATTCTTTCGTTTTGTTTTAAAACCGATCCTGTCCAATCTGTTTTATTAACAAATTCGGCCAAAGAAGTCTGAAGTGTTTTAAAAACCTGATTATTGGGATTTGTTAGACGATCTGTATTAATAGTTACTGTACAGTTTAACTGTTGCCCTTGTACAAAACCAAAACTTAAAAACATAAATAGTATAACTATCTTATTCATAATCGTCTAATATTAAATTTTACAAACATAAATTGCTTCCAAATTATGCTTTCGGCGTATATTTTAAATTTATGATTTTGAAAAATGCAGAATAACTTTATTCAAAATATCAGCCGCAACAGATTCTTTTGATTTTAATTCCATAGGTTCAATTTCAAAATTTTTATCAATAAAAGTTACTTTATTGGTTTCTTTTTTAAAACCTGCCCCTTTATCTTGTAAGGAATTTAAAACAATCAAATCTAAGTTTTTTTTCTGAATTTTCAGCTTAGCATTTTCAATTTCATTTTCTGTTTCTAATGCAAAACCAATTAAAAACTGATTTTTTTTAATGGTTCCCAAAGAAGACAAGATATCTTTTGTTTTCTCCAGCTCTATCGAAAACTCTTCTGTATTTTTTTTAATCTTTTGATCTGCAACAAATTTAGGTCTGTAATCTGCAACAGCTGCCGCCGCAATAGCTACATCAACTTCATTAAAATACAAATGGCAAGCGTCGTACATTTCTTGGGCAGAAACTACATCTACCACTTTTATCAGACTATTTTTTGCTTTAAAATGAGTAGGGCCTGCAATTAAAAAAACTTCAGCTCCTAAACTTGCCGCTTCATTTGCAATATCAAACCCCATCTTACCAGAAGAATGATTTCCAATAAAACGTACTGGATCTATCGCTTCGTATGTCGGACCTGCCGTTACTAGTATTTTTTTTCCTTTTAAAGGCAATTTACTTTCTAAATCAGCTTCTAAGAAAGCGACAATATTCTCAGGTTCAGCCATACGGCCTTCTCCCGATAAACCGCTAGCCAATTCTCCATTTTCAGCCGGAATCATACTATTTCCGTACTGTTTTAATGCAGCAAAGCTGGATAAAGTTGAAGGATGTTTGTACATATCCAAGTCCATTGCAGGAGCAAAATAAACCGGACATTTTGCCGATAAGTAAGTTGCAATTAGAAGATTGTCGCAGTTTCCTGTCGCCATTTTAGATAACGTATTGGCAGTCGCGGGCGCAACCAGCATCAAATCAGCCCAAAGACCTAATTCAACATGATTGTTCCAAACTGCATCTGCATCATCTTCGTTAAAGAAACTTGAATGTACTGGATTTTTAGATAAAGTAGATAATGTAAGCGGGGTTACAAAATCCTTAGAAGCAGGTGTCATGATCACTTGGACATGTGCACCTGCTTTTATAAAAAGTCGTACTAAAGTGGCTGTTTTATACGCTGCAATTCCGCCAGAAACCCCCAGCAAAATCTTTTTCCCGTTTAAAACTGACATTGTACTATTATTTGTTTGAACTTCTGTGGTAAGTTTTACCGTCTAACCATTCTTGAACAGCTAAAGCGTGTGGTTTTGGTAATTTTTCGTAAAATTTAGAAACTTCAATTTGTTCTTTATTTTCAAAAACTTCCTCTAGACTATCATTATAAGTAGCAAACTCTTCTAATTTTTCAGTCAATTCTTTTTTAATCTCTGAATTAATTTGATTTGCTCTTTTAGCCATAATGGTAATTGCCTCATACACATTTCCTGTTGGCTCTTCAATAACTGTTTTATTGTAAGTTATTGTATTAACAGGAGCATTCGTCTTTTTTAAATCCATGACTTTATTTATTTAGTAAATTTTTGTAAATCTGTTTCAACTCTGGCATTCATTTCGTCTGCCTCTTTTCTATATTTCGTATCGCTTTTAAACTTGATCAAATTGGCATACGCTGTTTGAGCAACATGCAAACGGTCTTCCATTTTTGACTGAACACTATTAATTGCTAATTTATATGCTGAATCATATTTGTAAAACAATGCATCTTCTTTGAAAGGTGTTCCAGGAAAATCTGCAATAAAATTATCAAAAGCAATTAAAGCTGATTTGTAATCTGAAATCGTATTGTATCCTTTAGCATTTTCGTATGCTTTTTTCTCTAACTTCCCGTTTAACTTTTGTACAGTCTCATTTGCTTGAGGAATGTATTCTGAATTTGGATAATTATCGATAAAAGTTTGTAATTTTTCTAATGCTTTTACCGTATCTGCTTGATCTAAGCTATAAACTGGTGACAATTTAGAGTAGCTATATGCACCTAAAAAAGCAGCTTCCTGTACTTTTTCACTTCTTGGATAACCCGAAACAAAAGCTTCAAACTGATAACCAGCTAGATAATATTGTTTTGTTTTATAATAAGACTGAGAAAACATGTAAAACAGCTTTTCTGCCTGCGGCTTTCCTCTGTAAGAAGTTGCTAATTGCTCAAAAAGACGAATCGCTTTTGTGTATTTGCCAGCATCATACATTTTTGTCGCCATTTCAAATTTTGCTGCAACGTCTTCATTTTTCAACGCTTTTTGATATTCTCCACAAGAATAAAAAAGAGTTACAACAATTAATAGCGATAGTATTTTTTTCATTTTCTTACTGTTATTAGAATCTCTCAGACAATTATGCCAAAGTGAAATCGCACCGAAGTTTCGGTGGCAAATTTAGTTATTAATTTAGCTACTGCAAAATAATTTTTTAGTATCTTAAAATACTAACACTTTAACAATTATTTAATGCTGTTTTTTACAAACTCATTCAGTCTTGTTGCTAGCGAATCATCTACAGAAACTAGCGGAAGACGAACTGTGTTTTCAGCAATTCCAAGGGCTTGGAAGATTTGTTTGATTCCAGCTGGATTTCCCTGCTCAAAAATCATATCAATACTATCTGACAAGAAATAATGTGTTTTAAAAGCGTCGACAGCTTTTTTATTTAGTCCTAAACGAATCATTTCTGAAAATTCTTTAGGAAAACCTTGTCCAATTACAGAAATTACTCCTGCTCCACCTGCCAAAACGATAGGTAATGCCAGCATATCATCTCCAGAAATCACCAAGAAATCTTTTGGAGCATTTTTGATAATCTGCATGGCTTGAGCCATATCTCCTGCAGCTTCTTTAATAGCTACAACATTCTTAAAATCGTTAGCCAAACGCACCACTGTTGACGGAAGCATATTACTTGAAGTTCTTCCTGGAACGTTATATAAGATTACCGGAACTGGAGAAGCTTCGGCAATTGCTTTAAAATGCTGATATATTCCTTCCTGAGTCGGTTTATTATAATATGGAGAAACAGACAAAATCGCTTCAAAAGCAGCAAAATCTCTTGTCTTTAATTCTTCAACAATCTGCATAGTATTGTTACCTCCAACTCCTAAAACTAGAGGCAGTCTTCCTTTATTTACATCGATTACAGTCTTTATAACCAGTTCTTTCTCTTCTGCTGTAAGGGTTGCATTTTCTGCAGTTGTACCCATTACAACAAGATACTCCACTCCGCCATCTATAGAAAAGTTTACAATACGTTGTAAAGCTTCAATGTCAACTGAAAAATCTTTTTTAAATGGCGTTACAAGCGCAACACCAGTTCCTATCAATGATTGCATATTATTAATTATAATTTATTTTATATTTTTTAAATACTTAAACAATTCTGAAACGAATAGTTTATAGTTTCCTAATTCTGTATGAATCATCCAGCGGTTCAGATTTTGATCTATAGTAGAGAATCCGACTTTGAACTTAGCTTTTGACTTGCTTGTTATCAACATTAAAAAAACATCTTCAACATTGTAATAACTTAGCAAAAGATCAAATTCTGAATCTATAAATTCATTCAAAAAATCTTCTGAAATTTCACCTCTCCAATTGATATGTTTTTTACCAAAAGTCGGACGTGAATAGGTCTCTTTTTCTTTGAATTTTTCTCTGTAAGCGACAACTTTTATGTTTTCTAAAGCGATTCCTTGAAGCGTTAACTCCTTTATTAGTGCTTCTGAATGCTCAAAATTGCTCTCATCTATCAATAAACCAATTGTTTGAACGTTTTTAGAGAATACTTCGCGTTTTTCATTATTTAAATGAAATTTTAATGATTTTTTTACGAAAAATTCCTTTATATAATTCAAAAACATACTACTTTTACTCGATTACAAAATTAATTATTTCAATTGCATTTAAAATGGTAAAACTAAAAAAGTATAACGGATTTTTAAAACTTTTTGTTATATTCTTAACACTTTTTTTAATCTCTTCTTGTAGCCCCAAAAACTACAACTTAACTAAAATTGAAGGAAAGCAACTTCCTGTTACTGAAAAGACTGGAGAAACTCCTGATATTGAAAACTTCATTAAGCCTTATCGCGATCATATTAATAAGGATTTGGATAACGTATTGGCGTATTGCCCTGAAACACTTGACAAAAGCACTGGAAAATGGCAGACTGGAATTGGAAGCTTGATGGCTGATGTTTGTCTGCAGAGAGGAAACCTCGTTTTTAATAAACGTGAAAAGAAAGATATTGATGTTTGCCTTTTAAATCACGGTGGTATTCGTGCTATTCTTCCAAAAGGAAATGTTACCTCAAGAAATGCTTTTGAAATTATGCCTTTTGAAAATAGCTTGGTGGTTTTGGCATTAAAAGGAGAACAAATCTCAGAAATTGCTGCTTATATTATTAAGGAGAAAAAACCTCAACCTTTGTCTGGAATGACTTTTACGATTACTAAAGACGAAAAAGCAAAAAACATCATGGTGCAAGGCAAACCGCTTGATTTAAGTAAAACGTATTATGTTGCCACAAATGACTATTTAGCAAACGGTGGCGACAGCATGACTTTCTTTGCAAAAAACACTCAAAAATTTGACTTAAATTATAAGCTTAGAGATGTATTGATTGATTATTTTAAAGAAGTAGACACGGTTGTTGCTCCAAAAAATATCAGAATCACAGAAGAATAAAATCACAAAAACAAGTATAGCATTCCTGCAAAAAACATAAAAAATGAAAAGAAGAGAGTTTATCGAAAAAACAGCAGCAAGTACTGCCCTATTAAGTTTAGGATTGTCTTTGAGCAGTTTTGAAAGTAACGATAATAAGCATTTAACGATTCTACATACTAATGATGTGCACAGTCACATTGATCCTTTTCCTGCTGATGATCCGCGTAATCCTAATAAAGGTGGAGTGTCTCGCCGTGCAGCTTTAATTGAAACAATCCGAAAAGAAAATCCGAATGTGCTTTTGTTGGATGCTGGAGATATTTTTCAAGGAACACCATATTTTAATTATTACGGAGGAGAATTAGAATTCAAATTGATGAGCATGATGAAATATGATGCTTCTACAATTGGAAATCATGATTTTGATAATGGCCTTGACGGATTATATGCTCAGCTTCCGCACGCAAGTTTTGATTTTATCAACTCGAATTATGATTTTAAAAATACGGTTATGGACGGACATGTTAAGCCGTACAAAATCTTTAATAAAAACGGAATTAAAGTTGGTGTTTTTGGTGTTGGAATTGAATTGCAAGGTTTAGTAGATAAAAAATTGTACTTGGAAACAGTTTATAACAATCCGGTTGAAATTGCCCAAGACATGGCACAGCTTTTAAAAAAAGAACAAAAATGTGATTTGGTTATTTGCCTTTCGCATTTAGGTTACAAATACAAAGATGATCCGACTAAAATAAGTGATTTGAAATTTGCTGAACAAACTCAGGATATCGATTTAATTATTGGCGGCCATACACATACTTTCTTAGATAAACCAACAATTGTAAAAAATAAAGCGGGTAAAGAAGTTTTGGTAAATCAAGTAGGCTGTTACGGAATTAATTTAGGCCGTATCGATTTTTATTTTGATAAAGACAAAGCCCATACCAACCAAAGCGCAACTATTGTTGTATAACCTTTTTTTGAATTCTAGCTTTTTCTAAAAAGTATTCTACCATAAAGAAATAAGCTAGAATTTGAGTTGTATCTCGTATTAGGAGTAAAACAACAGAATTCGAGAAATATTCATTAAAAATATAAAAGATATCAGAGAAGATGTAGCTTATTGCCATAAGTGACATCAATAAAGCTATATGTGTGCCTTTGGTGATATAACTAACAAAACAAAAATAACTCAAGAGACTCAGAACGATTCCGTATACGGTATAAATCAGAATAAACTTTCTCATACTATCTAGCTGGAGACTCAGAACAGAGACTAATAAGTAGACTAGAAAAACGACTACGATAGAAATAGGCAGAATATCCCGTCTGGTTAACTTTATCCTTTCGTGTTCCCGAATAAATAGGGTAACAATTAAACTATAAACAATCAGAAAACTGAAAACTCCTCCTATTTCGGAGCTTTCGACATCCATTAGATCATAAACTTGCCCAACAAAACAAAAAAAGAAAATAAAACCTTCTGTTTTTCCTATTTTGAACTCGCTACTAATTAAAAAATAAATAAAAATGGCAGGAAGCACAATTGCTTTTGCATACGTTGCAAAAAAGTCTTGTCCTGTCCAATCAAAAATGATTGTACAAAATAAGGCTAGAAAAAACAGAATTAATGATGGTTTATTAGGCTTCATTCAATTTGTTTATAAAATCATCTTCTGACAATATGGTAATATTCAGCTTTGTTGCTTTTTCCAGTTTGGCTGGTCCCATATTATCTCCCGCCACTACAAAATCTGTTTTTGCAGAAATTGAGCTTCCTACTTTTCCTCCGTTATCTTCAATGGCTTTCTTTAATTCGTCTCTAGAAAATTGACTAAAAACGCCGGAAACCACAAAAGTTTTTCCAACAAATTTATCAGTAGCATTTGGGTTTATTTTTTCTTCAATTTCAAATTGAATTCCATAACTTTTTAAACGTTCAATAATTTTTCTATTTTCTTCATTTTCGAAGAATTCGATAACACTTTTGGCGATTCTTTCTCCAATTTCATCAACCAGAACCAAATCCATTAAAGAAGCTTGGCTAAGAGCATCGATATTTTTATAATGTTTGGCTAGTTTTTTTGCCACTGTTTCACCTACAAATCGAATTCCAAGCGCAAATAGTACGCTTTCGAACGGAATTTCTTTTGATTTCTGTACTCCATTTACCAAGTTTTCTGCCGATTTTTGAGCCATTCTTTCTAGATGCAGAATGTCTTTTACTTTCAATTCGTACAAATCGGCATAATTGTGCACTAAATCATTTTTGAAAAGTAAGGCAACAGTTTCCCCTCCAAGTCCTTCAATATCCATTGCTTTTCTTGAAATATAATGCTGGACTCTACCTATAATTTGCGGAGGACATCCGTAAAAATTAGGACAGTAATGATTGGCTTCTCCTACATTTCTAACCAATTCTGTATGGCATTCTGGGCAATAAGCGATATAATGTGTTTTTTCTGAATCTTCTGGGCGCTTTTCTAAATCTACGGCAATGATTTTCGGAATAATTTCTCCTCCTTTTTCTACAAAAACAGTGTCATTTACTCTAATGTCCAATTTTTCAATCTGATCGGCATTATGAAGCGAAGCTCTTTTTACAATAGTTCCTGCAAGCTGTACGGGCTCAAGATTAGCAACTGGCGTTATCGCTCCGGTTCTACCAACTTGATAAGAAATTGATTTTAATTTGGTTGAAACTTGTTCGGCTTTAAATTTATAGGCCATTGCCCAACGAGGCGATTTTGCCGTATAGCCTAATTCTTCTTGATGCTGAATGCTGTTTACTTTGACTACTACACCATCTGTTTCGTAAGGTAAATTATGACGGTGCACATCCCAATAATCGATAAAGTCAAAAACTTCATTCATATTGTTGACTAATTTTGCTTCTTTTGGCACTTTAAATCCCCAGCTTCTAGCCAATTCTAAACCTTCATGTTGGGTTTTGAAAGGTAAATTGTTTCCTGTTACAAAATAAAGGAGACACTCCAGCGGTCGTTTAGCAACCTCAGCACTGTCTTGCAGTTTTAAACTTCCCGATGCTGTATTTCTTGGATTTGAATAGGGTGTTTCACCAATTTCAATCAATTCCTGATTCATTTTTTCAAAACCAGCATACGGAAGAATAATTTCGCCACGGATATCAAATTTATCTGGATAATTTCCTTTTAAATGTAGCGGAACTGATTTTATAGTTTTGATGTTATTTGTAACTTCATCACCCTGAAAACCATCTCCGCGGGTTAAAGCCTGAACTAATTTTCCGTTTTCGTAAGTAATGCTTATAGAAGCTCCATCATATTTTAATTCGCAAGTATATTGCAAGTCTACATTTCCTAAAACTCGCTGAATACGGTTTTCCCAATCTAAAAGATCTTCTTTAGAATACGAATTATCCAAAGAATACATTCGGTATTGGTGTGCAATTGTCTTGAAGTTTTTAGTGACAGTTCCTCCTACTCGCTGAGTTGGTGAGTTTTCATCAAAAAATTCTGGATGCTTGTTTTCTAAATCCTGAAGTTCTTTGAGCTTAATATCAAAATCATAATCTGAAATTGTGGCATTGTCTAACACATAGTAATTGTAGTTGTGCTGATTAAGTTCATTTCGTAATGTTTGAATGGTCTCTTGAATGCTCATAAATAGTAAAATATTGCAGATTATAATGATGAAAAACTGAATACCAAAATTAGAATTTATTTTTGTTTCAATGTAGAAAAAATAAAAGTTTTAGAAAATCAAAAATCAGACTGCAAATTCATGCAGTCTGATTCTCTCCTTGTCCATTATTCTAAAAAAGAATTAAAAAAACCAACTTCCAAATGGTTTTGACGTTTTATATTATTTACTGATAATCAAATAATTACACTGCAAATATAAAACTATTTTTGAATAATGATAAAATCGGAACGTCTATTTAATACATGTTCTTCTTCTGTACATTTTACACCATTTTTACATTTATTAATTAATCGGCTTTCTCCGTAACCAATTGCGCTTTCAATTCTAGAAGCATCTATGCCTTGTGAAAGAATATAATCTCGTGTAGATTTTGCTCTATTATCTGAAAGTTTCAAATTATAAGCATCTTTTCCGCGTGAATCTGTATGCGACTCAATTTTGATTCTAATGTTTGGAAACTTCTGCATGATAAAAACTACTTTGGTCAATTCTTCTATGGCTTTTGGCGTAATATCATACTTGTCATAATCGAAATAAATTGGGTTTACATCTACTTTTTCTACTCCTTGTTTCTTAACTACCAAATCATCGTAATTGCTCAATTCAAAATTTACATTTGTGATTTCTCCGCCATTTTGGCCAGTTGTTTCTACTGTTTTGTCGTCACTGCTGTAATTTGGTTTTGCGGCAATCATTTTCACCATTTTGTTGCAAGGAACTTCAATGGCATATTTTCCTTCATAGTTGGTTTTCGTTTCTCCTAAAACTTCACTAAAAGAGTTGTATGCCATTATTGTAACATCTGTCAAAGGCTTTTTCGTTTTACGATCGAAAGCCATTCCTGATATACTTTGGTTACAGACTGGTTTTCCTTTTACAAAAGAATAAATGTCATCATCGCCTTTTCCTTCCGCTCTGTTTGAAGAAAAGTAACCGTATGCATCTGTTCTGTCAATTATAAAAGAAAAGTCATCCTTGTTACTGTTAATTGGTGCGCCAAGGTTTTTGGGTACTGAAAAACTTCCATTAGACAGAAACTTACTTTCGTATACATCTAAATCTCCCCAGCCATAGTGTCCATCAGAAGAGAAATATAATACTCCGTTTTGGAAGAATGGAAATACCTCATTACCAATGGTATTAATACTTGGCCCTAAATTCTGAGGCGAACTCATGGTGCCGTCTGCCGCTATTTTTACCATGTACAAATCTGTTTCTCCATAACCTCCAGGCATATCTGAAGCAAAGAAAAGCCATTGTCCGTCTTCACTCAATGAAGGATGTCCTACAGAATAATCGTCGCTGTCAAAAAATACTTTCTGCGGATTTTCTAATTTATTGTTGACGATCGATCCTTTGACAATTTGAAAATTATTGACTTTTGCCTCATCAACAACCAGTTTATTTTTCTTTACAATGTTGGTTGAATAATAAATTGTTTTCCCTTCACTATCAAAACTTGCTGTTGCTTCATGATATTTGGTCATTACATTTGGCAGAAAAACCGTCTCGTTGAATAAACTGCCATCTGCCGGATTTCTTTCTGCAATGTACAGATTAAGAAAGGGCTGATTGTTCCAGGTATACAGTTTTTCGCTGAACTTTGTTGTATCACGAGCCGACGTAAACACTACATTGTCTTTAAAAAATGTAGCTCCAAAGTCTGATTTACTCGTATTGATATCCAAATTTTTAATGGTATAAAGAGGTTTTGCTTTGGCAACGCTGTCCATGTATTTTTTCTGGGCAACGTATCTATTAATTTCTGCTTTATCTCCTTTTTTATCTAGATATTCTTTTGTGATTTTATCTGCTTCATCATAATCCATAACTGCTTTCATAGATTGGATATAACGCAAGTAGTAAATATCAGTCAGATTGTTTCCTTGAACTTCATACAGTTTTCTGTACCATTTAAGCGCATTTCTAGAATCTGAAATGAAATAGTAGGAATCTGCCGCGTTCTTCAAAGTCTGCGCTGATGGATCTTTTATGTTTTGTAAAATTTCTTCGTAAGCCTTAGAAGCATCCGCATAAGAAAAGTTTCGAAACAAAGCATCGGCTTTCTTTAAATTTGTTTTTTGAGCGAAACTAAACGTAACGCTCAAAATTAAACATAGGATATATAGTTTTCTCATAAGTTTTATTTTTAGAAGAATCGAGGAGACTTAATTTTACTTTGGTTTTTCACAAATTGATAACGTAAGATGAATTCGTGAGAACCATCGTTGTATTTGTTCAATTGGCTCACAGTATAATCAAAAGCATATCCAAGATAGAAACTTGGTGATATTTGAAAACCTGCCAGTATACTTACCGAATCATCTGTTCGATATGCTCCTCCTATAACAAACTTTTCTTGAATCATGAAATTTGCCGATATATCTGCTGTAAGTGGCGCTCCGCTTACTGCTTTTACTAAAAAGGCAGGTTTAAATTTCAAACTTGGACTTAAGTCAAAAACATAACCTCCCATTAAATAGTAATGCATACGATCATAATCAATAGATTCTTGAACATCATCATAGTAATCATTCTGAATAAAACTCGGAACTGAAAGTCCTACATACCATTTTTCTGTATAGTAATAAATTCCTGCTCCAACTGCTAGTTTCATCTGATTGTTAATGTTCTGATTTAACAAAACATCGTCATTATCATAATATCTTCCTTTAGACCAATCGATGTTTAACATTCTTGTTCCAGCTTTGATACCAAAAGCCAGTCTTTTTTCATAACCAAGAGGCAATGAATAAGAGAAGTTTCCATCAAGATAGAGTTCGTTGGAAGGTCCAATTTTATCATTCACAACACTTAATCCTATCCCTAATTTTTCATTTCTAAGAGGAGAATGAACCGAAAAAGATTGTGTTTCTGGTGCTCCCGGCATTCCTACCCATTGAGAACGATATAAGAGTGCGGCCTCTATGGTTCCGGTAGATCCAGCATACGCTGGATTTACCGCCATAGTGTTATACATATACTGCGTATATCCCGGATCTTGCTGTGCCGAAGCACAAACTGTAATAAAAGAACATATTAGAATAAAATACGTTTCTAATGATTTTATATATAGTTTCATAACGATACTTATTTAGTTTAATTAATTAGATGATTAATAGAAGTGGGTTATCTCATGATAGACAACCAGCCTTTTTTAACCGTTCCATCTCCAATGGTTATCACATAAAAATAAGTACCTGTTGGCAGCATATCTCCTCTATTAACAACTCCGGATACATTTGCAGTACCGTTCCAATCATTTTCATAATGTGTTTTACTATACACTAGTGCTCCATATCTGTTAAACACCTTCAGCTCGTTGTTTGGATAAGATTCAATACAGTCAATTCTGAACAAATCGTTTTTACCATCATTATTTGGAGTGAACTCATTGTAAACCGTTAGACAAACTGGCTCTATTGTTACTGAGGCTGAATTGTTTGATGCATCAACATCTAATGGAGTTGAAGTTTCAACAGTTGCAACACTTGTATAAGTACCGCCTGGCAACACCTCTGCTACAATTGTTAATACTACACTCTGACCTGCTGGCAGTGATGGTATTGTCCAAAGCTGAGCCGTAGGATCATAAGTTCCTGTAGATGTAGATGAACTTACATATTGTAAACCACTAGGAAGTAATTCGCTAACAAGAGCGTTTATGAAATCTCCTTCCCCTACGTTGTTTACTGTTATGGTAAATGTTACCTGATCTCCAAAATTCGGAGTTGGATTATCTACAGTATGAGTGATTGTTAAATCTGAGCAACTAGCTACTGTAACATTTAAAGTCTTAATAGTTCTTTCGTCACAATTATTAACGTAGGCTACAGTTACCGTTCCTGGACCAATATCTGACCAAGAAACTGTTACAGATCCGTCATTTGTACCACCACCAGAAATAATTGTACCTCCGTTGATAGTCCATACATAATTAGATTTACCATTTGCAATTGAGTATGTTACACCTTTAAATACACAAGGAGTATCGTCTGTTGTTGCTAATTGCACTGCAGCATCATTTTCAAATTCAATTGTAATTCCTAATCTTGGCCCACTATCACAACCATTTGTAGTATTAGCTAAAGCACCTGCATAATATGTTGTTGCAGTAAGCGGAGTTGTATTTGTTAATGGTGTTCCGCCAGTTGCAGTTGCATACCAAACCACATTTGCTTCGTTTACCAAAATACTAGCCAATGTTGGCAAAGCTGATAAACAGAATCTCTGTGTTGTTCGTGGTGTTGTAATAACACTTGGCGAATTTACATTTACAACAACAGCTAATCTTACTGGATTTTCACAACCTGCAGTACTTGAAACAGCGCCATAATAAGTACCTGTATCAAGAGCTGTAGTTGCAGGAATAGCTGTTCCTCCTGTTGCTGTAGCATACCAAACCACATTTGCCTCATTTACCTGAATATTGGCAACTGTTGGCGAATTTAATGTACAGAAATTCTGTGTTGCATTATTTGTAGTTGGTGTCGCAGCCGGATCTGCTACTGTTACTGTTACTTGCAAACGAGTTGAACTTTCGCAGCCTGTTGCAGCATCAATTATATTTCCGAAATAAACTCCTGAAGTTAATGCTGTTGCTGACGAAATTGCTGTACCGCCTATAGCAGCAGTATACCAAGTTACGTTTGCTTCATTTACTTGAATACTAGCAAATGTTGGTGCATTTGCAGAACAGAAACTTTGAGACGCATTATTTGTAGTTGGATTAATTGTATTACCAACTGTTACAGCCACTTGTAATCTTACACTGCTTTCGCAACCTGTTGCAGGATCTTTGATAGCTCCATAATAAGTTGCTGTAGTTAATGCCGCTGTTGTTGCTAAAGCTGTTCCGCCTGATTGCGTAGTATACCAAACCACGTTACTTTCATTTACTTGAATATTAGCAACTGTTGGATTTTCTCCTGAACAGAAAGTCTGTGTCGCAGCAGTTGTTGTTGGCGTCGCTGGATCTGTTACATTAATTACAACTGCTAATCTTGTAGCACTTTCGCAGCCAGTTGCAGCATCACTAATCGCTGCATAATATGTACCGCTAGTTAAAGCTGTCGCTGATGGAATAGCTGTTCCGCCAGTTAAAGCTGTATACCAAATAATAGCTGATTCATTAAACTGAACACTTGCAAAAGTTGGAGCATCAACCGTACAGAAGTTTTGTGTTCCTGCTGTCACTAATGTTGGAGTTCCAGGGTCATTTACAATTACGTCAACTGTTAATCTTGTAGCACTCTCACAGCCTGTCGCTGTATCTGAGATCGCCGCAAAATATTGTCCTGTTGTTAAAACTGTTGTTGGCGCAATAACTGTTCCGCCAGTTGCAGCCGTGTACCAAACAATATTTGCTGCCGGAGTAGTCTGAATGCTTGCAAAAGTTGGAGCGTCAACCGTACAGAAATTTTGCGTTCCTGCTGTTACTAAAGTTGGAGTTCCAGGGTCATTTACAATTACATCAACTGTTAATCTTGTAGCGCTTTCGCAGCCTGTCGCTGTATCTGAAATCGATGCAAAATATTGTCCTGTCGTAAGTGCCGTTGTAGATGGAATTGCTGTTCCTCCTGTTAAAGCTGTATACCATACAATATTTGGTTCATTTGTCTGAATGCTTGCAAATGTAGGAGCATCTTCCAAACAGAAGTTTTGCGTTCCTGCTGTCACTAATGTCGGAGTTCCAGGGTCGCTTACAATTACGTCAACTGTTAATCTTGTAGCGCTTTCGCATCCAGTAGCT
>NZ_RPOC01000013.1 GCF_003946915.1 Flavobacterium ustbae | reverse complement strand
AACTTGGACAACGGCTGCCGGAACTCTAGATGCCACTTTAGAATGCAGCGATGCCGAAGGCCTTGCTTTAGCGCAGGCTAAATTCCCAACCGCTTCTGACTTATGCGATGCGGATGTTTCTGACATCTCTAAAGTAAGCGGGCAGTTTGCAGCTTCTGAAGGATGCGGAAACGCGGGAACTTACACCAATACTTGGACTGTAAAAGACGACTGCGGAAATGTTTCTGAAACTTTCACCCAGATAATTACAATCCAAGATAATGCTGCTCCAACTTGGACAACGGCTGCCGGAACTCTAGATGCCACTTTAGAATGCAGCGATGCCGAAGGCCTTGCTTTAGCGCAGGCTAAATTCCCAACCGCTTCTGACTTATGCGATGCCGATGTTTCTGACATCTCTAAAGTAAGCGGACAATTTGCAGCTTCTGAAGAATGCGGAAACGCGGGAACTTACACCAACACTTGGACTGTAAAAGATGACTGCGGAAATGTTTCTGAAACTTTCACCCAGATAATCACAATTCAAGATAATGCTGCTCCAACTTGGACAACGGCTGCCGGAACTCTAGATGCAACTTTAGAATGCAGCGATGCTGAAGGCCTTGCTTTAGCCCAGGCTCAGTTTCCAACAGCCTCTGACTTATGCGATGCGGATGTTTCTGACATCTCTAAAGTAAGCGGACAGTTTGCAGCTTCTGAAGGGTGCGGAAACGCAGGAACTTACACCAACACTTGGACTGTAAAAGATGACTGCGGAAATGTTTCTGAAACTTTCACCCAGATAATCACAATCCAAGATAATACTGCTCCAATATTTACTGGAAATCTTCCTTTAGATATTGAAGTATCATGTGATGCTGTTCCTGAACCTGCAGAAATGACTGTTTCAGATAATTGTAGCGAAAACTTACCAATAGTATTCACTGAAGTAAAATCAGGTATCGAAAACAATTGTCCTACTAATTATACCTTAACTCGTACTTGGAAAATTAGTGACTGTGGTGGCAATACCACTACTCACATTCAGGTTATTACGGTTAGAGACAAAACGGCTCCAACTGGAACTGCTCCCGAAAGTGTAACCAACTTAGCGAGCATAGATTTAATACCTGCAGGAAATCCATCAGATATTAAAGATGCAACCGATAATTGCAGTTCGACTGTAAATATTACAGTTTCGGATACAAACAACGGAGGAAATGGTTGCGATGGAGAAGCATACATCTTAACAAGAACTTATACTTTAACTGACTGTGCTGGAAACAAAACCGAATTGGTTCAAACTTTTACAGTTGAAAGCAAAGTTACTGTTAGTGGAGTTCCTACAAACACTAGCTGTTTCGGAGGCACAGATGGAAGCATTGCTGTAACAAGCAGTCCTGGCTCTACCGTTGTAATTACAAATGAAAGAAATGAAGTTGTTGGCAATACCAATTTACCAGCTGGCACCTATACTATTACTGCAACAGCACCGGTAAATGGCGAAAACCAAATTTGTACTGCCACAGCGACTGTGATAATTGCACAGCCTGAATATACTGTGAAAATTTCTGGAAAAATTATTAATGTAGACACGAATACTCCTATTGCAAATGTACCAGTTACGTTAATCCCGCAAGGAACAACTACAGGACCAATACAAATGCGCATTACTGGTGCAGACGGAATGTATAGTTTCTCTGGAATGCCTGCAGGAGATTATTTAGTACAAGTGCAAGATGCTAATTTAAATAGCGCATATCAATTGTATCCTATTGACTCTAGCTTGTTCTTTACTACCCTTGAAGAATGTAAAATCCAGACTCATAATTTCGAATATGGAGCATCAAAACTTCCTGTTCTAGGAGATTATGTTTGGTATGATATTAATAGCAATGGTATTCAGGATGAATGGTATGATGCAAATAATGATGGAGTTGTCACTAAAAACATTCCAGATTCAAATGGAGCTATTGATTACAGCCTATGGGAATGGATTGATCTTAACGGAGACGGAAGTTATACTGGTCCTCAAAATAACGGAGAGTTAAATGCCGCAGGTTTTGGAAATGCATTAAGTGCCAATGTAATTATTGATGGTCCAAATGGATATCATGAAGAAGTGATCGTGGGTATCGAAGGCTTCTGGAGAGATCGTCCAGCTACAGCAAATCCTTACGGAGATTACACTATCAAATTGGTTCGAGATGCAAATTTTGATACCGTGGCTGCAAACTTAGGATTTACAGGTTTAGTAAAAGTACTTCCTTCTGTATCTGCTAAAAATATTACAGGCAAAACGAGCAAAGCACAATCGCATACCGTTTGCAGTACAACAACAGACAGCGGGTATATAGTAACAGTAACTCCAGAAGATCTGGTTCATTTAGATGCTGATTTCGGCGTAAGCTGCAAAGAATACAAAGATATAGTGGCTAATGATGATAGCGCTGGACCTATTGCAGGAGTCAATCACACTACAACTAATGTATTGAATGTATTAACAAACGATACCCTAGAAGGAAATCCTGTAACCGCATCTGATGTTATCATAACTACAGTTACACCGAATGAGTTTTTACAATTAAATGCTGACGGATCTGTTGATGTATTGCCAAATGCTCCAGTAGGCACATTAACAATGGTATACCAAATTTGCGAAGCCGACCAGACAGACAATTGCGATACTGCTACTGTAACCATTACAATAGAAGCTCCAGTAATGACCGTTACTGCAACATCGATATGTGTAAATGATGTTCCTTATATTGATTATGTTGTGACACCAGGAAATTTCACTCCTGTAAATGGCGTAACCATTGCTTGGGCAGACAGTAGTAACAATGTTGTAACTACAATGAATAATCTACCGCTAAGTGGCCGTGTATTATGGCCAGGCGCAGTAGTAGATGAGCAAGGAAAAGGAATTGACTGGCCAGGATGGATTTTTGAAAACAACAGATGGATTGAAGGCGCGGATGGATTTGAAAAATTACGTCCAACAGTTAATGTCACAATATCTGTAAATCCGAGCCAAACTATTACATTAAGCTATCCGCCGGCAGATCCTTATTGTACTGCAAGACCAACATTTGCAATTGTTGCCAATGACGATAATCCTGCGCCAATAATTGTTCCTACAGCACAAACTAACGTAGGTAATGTTTTAACTAATGATACCCTTAATGGTACTACTGTAAACATAAATGATGTTACATTGACAACAACTGTTCCTGATCCTACAGGATCAATAACAGTAAACGCTGACGGAACAATCAGTGTTGCAGCAAATACACCAGGCGGCACGTATACATTAACGTACCAAATTTGTGAAAAAGCCGATTTCGGAAACTGCGATACTGCTATAGTGACTGTTGTTATAATTGCTCCTGTTATTGCAAATGATGATACGTTTAGCAATATTGGATGTAACACTTTCGGGTTGGTCGGTAATGTATTAAACAATGATTTAAAAGGAACGCTTCCTGCAACATTAGAATTAGTAAACTTTACACTTCTTACCGAAGGAAATAATACTCAAGCAGATCCAAACATTACTATAGATGCTTCTGGAAATGTAAATGTAGGAAGTTTGACACCTGCTGGAACTTATACTTATAACTATACAATTTGTGATAAATCAAGTCCAGAAAATTGCGATTCTGCTACAATAACCATTACAGTAATTCCGAATGGTGTCGTAGAAGTAAGTGGTACAGCATGTAACGATGATTCAACATTGGTAAACTTAAGTGATCATCTTCCTGAAGGAACACCTACAACAGGAATTTGGCAGGATATAAACAACAGCAATGCAGTACAGGGAGGCATTCTTAACCCATTTGGTTTAGCATTAGGAAATTACATTTTTGAATATGTGATAGCCGATGAAAGATGCCCAAGAAGCATAGTCTTAAACATGGAAATCAATGATGACTGTAGAGTCTTAGCTTGTGGTAATGTAGTAGTTCATAACGCATTCACTCCAAATGGCGATAACCTAAATGATTTCTTCAAAATTGACAATATTGATGACATAACTTGTTATCCAGGCAATACTGTTGAAATATATAATCGCTGGGGAATTTTGGTTTTTGAAACTACAAATTACAATAACACAACAAATGCTTTTGATGGAACTTCAAGAGGAAGAACAACTGTTAAGCAATCTGACGGACTACCAACTGGAACTTATTTTTACATCATTAATTATAAATCTCTAGATGGAAACAACAATGTTCAAGAAAATAAATTAAACGGATATTTATATTTATCTAAAAACAATTAAATCACAATGTGCTGTAAAATACTCTTTTACAGCACATTAAAAAAAAATCCGATAATTTTTGATTAATTTTGAACAAGAACACATTGAAATTCAATGTTTTAAATAATCAATAGTAATTATTAAATTAATAAAATCTACTATGAGAACAAAATTATTTTCCTTCGTCATTTTGTTAGTTACATGTTCTGGCCTTGCACAGCAAGATGCACAGTATACGCAATACATGTACAATACAATAAATATAAATCCTGCGTATGCTGGTTCCCGTGGAGTATTAAGTGTATTTGGACTTTATCGTACACAGTGGGTTGGACTCGATGGTGCACCAGAGACCGCTAGTTTCTCTATCAATACACCTATAAATAATAGTAAATTAGGTGTAGGAGCATCGATCGTTAGCGACAAAATTGGTCCAACAAATGAGAACAATATTTCAGTCGATTTGTCTTATTCTATTCAGACATCGGCAGATTTCAAACTTTCATTTGGTATTAAAGGGACTGCAAATATCTTTAATTTAGATATAAACAAATTAAATCCTGCAGATCAGGGCGACCCTCTGTTTCAGGATTTAGATAGTAAATTCAGTCCAAATATCGGTGCGGGAGTTTATTGGCACTCCGATAAAGCATACATTGGTTTATCTATACCAAACTTTATTGAAACAAACCGATATGATGATAATGATGTTGCCATTTATAAAGAGAAAATCAACTATTATTTAATTGGAGGATATGTATTTAATCTTGATAAATACCAGTATGTAAAATTTAAACCCGCTATTTTAACCAAATTGGTTGAAGGAGCGCCGCTTCAAGTAGATATTTCTGCCAATTTTATGTTCTATGATAAATTTATGATTGGCGCCGCTTATAGATGGAGCTCTTCTGTAAGTGCGATGGCTGGATTTCAGATTACCGATGGCTTATATGTAGGTTACGGATACGATCGAGAAACCACCAAGTTAAACAATTATAATTCGGGATCTCACGAAATCTTCCTGCGTTATGAATTCTTCTCAAACAAAGGTAAAATGACAACTCCTCGTTTCTTCTAAAATAAGGTATCATGAAAAACTATACACTACTTTTCGTTTCAATTATAGGCGCTTTTTCATTTAGCTGTTATGGACAGCAGTCAAAAATAAATTCGGCGGATAAGAAATATGACAGTTATGCCTATATTGATGCCATCAAAACCTATGAAAAAATTGCTGATAAAGGCTACAAGTCAGAAGATATGTTTAAAAAACTGGGAAATGCCTATTATTTCAATTCGGATTTTCAAAATGCCGCAAAATGGTATGGCGAGTTATTTGTAATGAGTGCAAATGTAGAACCCGAATACTATTTTAGATACGCTCAGTCTCTAAAATCAACCGGAGAGATCGCCAAAGCAAATAAGCTACTAGAAGAATTTAGTGCCATATCTAAAAATGATAGTAGAGGAAAACTTTACAAAGAAGATATAAATTATCTAGACCAAATTAAAGCAAATTCTGGAAGGCACCAAATAGAAGACGCGGGCATAAATAGCAAATATTCCGATTACGGTTCGTTTGTTTACAATAACAAAATTTATTTTGCGTCGGCACGAGACACAGGAAACTTTGCAAAGCGCAAACACAAATGGACAGGAGAATATTTCACCAATATTTATAATGCCGATCTAGATCCTGCAACAGGAAGTACTACAAAAGTCAATAAATTTAAATCGGCTATTAATACCAAATTTCATGAATCTTCTCCAGTTTTTACTAAAGATGGAAAAACAGTTTATTTTACGAGAAACAATTACATCAACGGAAAAAAAGGTAAAGATGATAAGAAAATCACTTTAGTAAAACTCTATAAAGCTGAACTGGGAAATGACAATAAATGGACTAACATTGTCGAACTCCCTTTTAACAGCAATAATTACAGCACGGCGCATCCAGCTTTAAGCCCCGACGAAAAAACACTTTATTTTGCTTCAGATATGCCTGGATCTATCGGACAGTCAGATTTGTATAAAGTTAGCATCAATTCAAACGGAGGCTACAGCACACCCGAAAATCTTGGAAACACAATTAACACAGAAGGAAAAGAAACTTATCCCTATTTAACCAGCGAAAACGAGATTTACTTTTCATCAGATGGACATCCAGGTTTAGGAGGTTTGGACATTTTTGTTGGCAATATTGACAATAATGGAAAAATAAGCAATATCCAAAATGTGGGAGCCGACGTCAATTCTCCAAAAGATGATTTTGCCTATATTATTGATCCTGAAACTAGAAGAGGTTTTTTTACTTCTAACAAAGAAGGTGGTCAAGGTTCTGATGATATTTATAGATTCTTAGAAACTAGAAGGTTAAAATGCATTCAAGAATTGTACGGTACCATAACAGATGCAGAAACGGGTGTTGTGCTTACAGGGGCAAAAGTCACGCTTTCTGATGACCAAATGAATCTTAAAAATTCTGCTGTGGCAGATGCTTCAGGCAATTACAACTTTTCTGTCGAATGTGGCAAAACCTATTATGTAAGAGCCGAAAAACCAGAGTATACCACAAAAGAACTAAGTATTACCATCGATAAAACAAGCGGAAAAACCAGTCTTCCCATTGCGCTAGAAAAATCAACCTGCAAAGTTACCGTGGGCGATGATTTAGGAAAATGCTTTGGTATTAAAATGATTTATTTTGATTTGGATAAATCTAATATTAGAACCGAAGCAGCATTAGATCTTGAAAAAATACTTTCGGTGTTAAATGATTATCCAACCATGAAATTGGATATCCGTTCTCATACAGACAGTAGAGCATCACATCAGTATAATGAAGCCTTATCTGACCGTAGAGCTAAATCTACAATTCAGTGGCTAATTAATAACGGAATAGCTCCAAACCGATTAACTGGTAAAGGATATGGTGAAACCGAGCTTGTCAACAAATGTTCAGACGGAGTTCCATGTACCGAAGCAGAACATCAGGCCAATAGACGAAGCGAATTTATCATTACAGCATTATAATAAACTTAAACAACCAACCCAAAAAGCTGCCTATTAGGCGGCTTTTTTTAAACTTAAAAAGTCGTTGCAACTCTAAGAATTGCAACGACTTCTAAAAAACCAACCTGTTCAATATATTTTTATAGCTTCACAAATATGTTCGTATAATATTTTTTTCCAGAAGAAGGATCTGTTGTTACAGCTAATCCGAAATGGGTAAAATCACCTACAATATTTTCTTTGTGTCCTGGACTATCAAGCCAAGCTCTAAGAGCTGCCTCTGGAGTTTTATAATTATAGGCCACATTCTCTCCTACTTTTTTTGCTCCCAAAACACTAGTCATATTACTAGATCTAGCCGTAAAATCGTTGTGATTTACAACATTATTCTGAATCATATATTTATTATGTTCTTCACATTTAGAAGAAATATGATTAATTCTTTCCAAAGCATTTAAACCAATACTAACACGGTATTCGTTTATTAGCCTCATCGTTTCTGTTTCGGTATCGTTGTAAGTGTAGTTGGCAACAAGTGTTTCTGTTGGAGTAGTAGTATCCAAGCTTGCTTCGGCGGCATCAGCAGAACATGCGTTCATTGCGACCAAAATCGCAATGAACAACATGGTGCGCATAATCGTTTTCATAATCATCAGCATTTTAGCGGTTTAAAGTAAATGTTGGGGCAAATCCTTTAAATTTATCTTTGAATAAAATATCGTTTGCATTTTCTGTACCAAACGTATTTAATTTACCGTTAAACTACAAAATTAATCGATGAAATGCATTAAGTTTTTATTTAAAAATGTATTTTCTTACAACTAAGAAGATAAACGCTCAATTTTCCATGAAAAATCAGACTGGCTAGTATAACGAATTCTGTCATGAAGTCTATTTGGTCTTCCCTGCCAAAATTCAACTTGCAGTGGAGTCACAATATATCCTCCCCAATTTTCAGGTCTAGGAATTGGTTTTCCGTCAAATTCTGCTTCTAGTTTTTTTAAGTTTTCTTCCAAAAAAGTTCTGGACGGAATCACTTCGCTTTGATTCGAAACAATCGCTCCTAGCTTGCTCCCGTCTGGACGAGAATCAAAATAATTATCTGAAATAATCTCAGATGTTTTCTGAGCAATTCCTTTAATAATAACTTGACGTTCCGCTTCCTGCCAAAAAAATGACAAACAAATATTTGGATTAGCTTCTATTGCTTTTCCTTTTTCAGAATTATAATTGGTATAAAATATGAAACCTTCTTCTGAGAATTTTTTCAATAAAACCACACGAGATTTCGGAAAACCATCCAGTCCGATTGTCGAAACCGTCATGGCATTCACCTCCCCGCTTCCGCCAAAATCCTCCACTTCATGAAACCAGCGGTTAAACAGATTAATAGGATCTTCTGGAATATTAGTTTCTAATAATTCACTTTTCTCGTATGACTTTCTATAATTACTTAAATCATTCATAACTTTTGTTTTTTTTGTTTCAGGTTTCAGGTTTCATGTTTCATGTTTCAGATTTCATGTTTCAGGTTTTCGTTGTCATCCTGAGTGGAGTCAAAATGCTTCTGTTTCAAAGTTTTCAGATGAGGGCTTCTCCCAAAATTTCGGGACGCTCAGCCTTACAAAAAACCTTAGAAGCTTAGCAACTCAGAACCTTAGTACCTTTAAAATTAAAATAAAGGCTTCTCCCGAAGTTTCGGGACGCTCAGCCTGACAAAAAAACCTTAGTACCTTAGCAACTCAGAACCTTAGTACCTTTAAAATTAAAACTCAAACGAAACCCCATCATCTCCTAAAAGGACATTTGGAAAAACTTCTTCTGCCTCTTTTTTAAAACGTTCCAAGCCGTCGTAACGGGTTGAATAATGTCCTAAAATTAATTGTTTTACATTTGCTTTCAAAGCAATATTGGCCGCTTCTTTTGCCGTCGAATGCAGTGTTTTTTCTGCCAATCTCGCTTCAGATTCTAAAAAAGTCGATTCGTGATATAAAATATCTACATTTTGTATAACTGGAATTATCTCTTCATTATAAACCGTATCAGAACAGAAGGCATAACTTTTTGTTGGCGGCGGATCAAAAGTAAGTTTTTCATTTTCAACTACAGTTCCATCATCAAGCGTAATATCACTTCCGTTTTTAATTTTCTGGTAATAAGCTACATGAATATCATAGCGCTGAACTGCTTCAACGTTTAGTTTCCTTTCATCTGGTTTTTCCTGAAACAAAAAACCATTCGTATAAACGCGATGTTTTAACGGAATCGTTTTTACAATTACCTTTTTATCTTCAAAAATAACTTCACTTTCTTTAGATACTAATTCGTGGAAAAACAAAGAATAAGTAGTCCAAGATTCTGTCAATTTCAATTGAAGCAGAATCAATTCTTTTATTCCTTTTGGTCCGTAAATATGTAAGTCGGTTGTTCTTCCTAAAAGCGAAAAAGTAGAAATAGTCCCAATCAATCCAAACAAATGATCTCCGTGAAGATGCGAAATAAAAATGTGATTAATCTTAGAGAATTTAATCTTGTTCTTTCGAAGCTGAACTTGAGTTCCTTCGCCACAGTCAATTAAAAACAACCGGTTCTTAATCTCTAGAACCTGTGAAGTCGGATTAGTAAGTGTTCTGGGAGTTGCGGCATAACAGCCAAGTATAGTTAATTTCATTTTAGATTTATGATTTTAGATTTTAGAATGAGAAAAGTATTTTAGATTCAGCTTTAAAAAAATCTAAAATCTAAAATCAAAAATCTACAATCAGAAACCTAAGTCTCTTTCTATTTCTTCCATTTCGATAATATCGTGCGCTTCCAAAAGAGAAGGAACCACAGCCAATTTATCTGAAATAGCATTAAAATCAAGATCTGTTGCTACAATTACAAAAGATTTTTTTGATTTTTTATGAACTTTCGAAAGCGGTAAAAAAGCTTTTAAATCTTTTTCTGAAATATTAGAATCTGATGACAGATCGATTATAATATTTTGTTTTTCAAAGGTTTTAAATTGCTGCGTTATTTTTTCCAAGAAAGCATTTACATCTCCTTGAGTATCTTTAATAGTAACGGTATGTCCTTTTTGATCTACTTTCATTTTTAATTTATGGGGCTTATAATTTAGAGCTAAGGTACGAAGATTTTTTTAGTACTCAGTGTTCAGTTTTTTAGTGTTCAGTTTTGAATACGTAACCACAATGACCACTAAAAAACTGAACACTGAACACTCTAAACCTATTGAATCTTAGACGCCAATAAATAAATCACTGCCATTCTAATCGCCACACCATTTTCTACCTGATTTAAAATCACAGAATGATCAGAGTCAGCCACTTCAGAAGTAATTTCTACTCCTCTGTTGATTGGTCCTGGGTGCATGATTACGATTTCTTTTCCAAGAGAATCTAAAAGCGCTTTATCAACTCCGTATTGCTGAGCATATTCACGCGTTGACGGGAAGAAATTCACATCCATACGCTCGTTTTGTACACGAAGCATATTCGCAACGTCGCACCATTCTAAAGCTTTACGAAGATTTGGTTCAACCGTAACTCCCAAAGATTCAATATATCTCGGAATCAACGTTTTTGGTCCGCAAACTTTAACCTCTGCGCCTTGCATTTGCAAAGCATATATATTAGAAAGTGCTACTCTTGAATGCAAAATATCTCCAACAATTACCACTTTTTTTCCTGCAACATCGCCCAATTTTTCTCTGATTGAATAACTATCCAATAAAGCTTGTGTTGGGTGCTCGTGCGCTCCGTCTCCTGCGTTTACGATACTGGCTTTGACATTTTTAGATAAAAAATAAGCCGCTCCGGGATTGGAGTGGCGCATTACAACCATATCAACTTTCATAGAAAGGATATTATTTACAGTATCAATCAGGGTCTCTCCTTTTTTAACGGATGATTGAGCTGCAGAAAAACTGATAACATCAGCAGATAAACGTTTCTGCGCTAATTCGAAAGAGAGTTTAGTTCTTGTACTGTTTTCGAAAAAAATATTGGCAATCGTAATATCTCGTAATGAAGGAACTTTTTTAATTGGTCTATTAATGACTTCTTTAAAATGATCTGCCGTTTCAAAAATCAGGTTAATATCATTCTCGTTGATATATTTTATGCCTAATAAATGATTTACGCTTAATTCTTTCATCTTTATTGTTTAATTGTTTATTTGTTGAATCGTTTAATCGTTTGCTTTGCGATTAAACAGTTAAACGATTTAACGGTTAACCTATTTTTATAATTTTTAATTGAGTAATCGGAATGAATCGATTAAACAATTAACCGATTAAACGATTAACCAAATTTAATTTGTCACTAAGTGAACAACATCTTCCCCATCATTTTCCTGCCAGCTCACAATAACTTTTTCGCCATTAATGGCATCTACCTGACGGCCACGATAATCGGGCTGAATTGGCAAATGACGGCTGAAACGTCTGTCGATTAAAACTAACAATTCAATTTCTGAAGGTCTTCCGAAAGATTGAATCGCAGTTAAGGCAGAACGAATGCTTCGACCTGTAAACAAAACATCATCTATAAAAATGACTTTTTTGTCTTCTACTATAAAATTGATTTGAGTTTTATTGGCTTCGAGAGGTTTTTCAGTACGACGAAAATCATCTCTAAAAAAAGTGATATCCAGATAACCTAAAGAAATTTCAGGAACCTGATATTCGTTTTCTAATATTTGTTTTAAACGTTCAGCTAAAAAAACGCCTCTTGGCTGAATTCCCACTAAAATAGTATTTGAAAAATCAAGATGTTTTTCGATTAACTGACAAGCCAAACGATGAAGTATGATAGTAACTTCTTTTGAATTAAGTAATACTTTCTGGCTCATAATTAATTGTAATGATTGGTCGCGCAAATATACGGAATCTGATTTTATTTGTTGGGGTGTTGGGGTTGGAAATATATTTTTTAAATATTGCTATCAAATATTTAAAGAAATAAAATCTTACTTTTCAAAGAAATTTTGATTAAAATCATATTTTAGCAAAACCAAAACACTAATTAAGATATTTAAGTCTATGAATACAGCTACCATTGAAGATTTAGCATACTTGATAAATCAAGCGAAACAGGAAAACCTTCCTAAACCGATTGTCTTTTTGGGTGCTGGAGCTTCTAAATCAGGAGGAGTTCCTCTTGCTACAGAAATAACAAAGGATATATTAATTAAATATGCAGACAAGCCTAACATCAAAAATCTTGAAGAAAGCGACAAAACGTATCCGATTTTAATGTCTTGTCTTACTCC
Source organism: Flavobacterium ustbae (assembly GCF_003946915.1). Lineage (GTDB taxonomy): Bacteria > Bacteroidota > Bacteroidia > Flavobacteriales > Flavobacteriaceae > Flavobacterium > Flavobacterium ustbae. The sequence continues at coordinate 99,820 of NZ_RPOC01000013.1, read as the reverse complement.
TTTTGAAAGAAACAAACTTTTAAAACAATATATTGAGGAGGCTAAGATAAATGTAACTCACATCTATTTAGCGCAATTAATAATCAATGGATACATTGATTATGTACTTACTGTAAATTTCGATAATTTAATGCTTAGAGCTTTAGCATTATTTAATGAATTCCCGCCAACTTATGACATGGCAATTCTAAAAGATTTAACAACAACAAGTTTCAAAGAAAAATCTGTCGTTTACTTACACGGTCAACATCATGGTTTATGGCTTCTTAACACAAAAGAAGAAATGGCAAAAGTTAATGAAATGATTCCTCCTATATTAAGCAGTATTAAAAATCAAAGAGCATGGGTATTTATTGGTTATAGTGGTGAAGATCCTATTTTTCATCATGTAACAAAATTAGGAAGATTCGATAATGGACTTTATTGGATTTCTTACAATCAAAATAATCCTTGTGACAGAGTTTGTTCAGAATTACTTGAAAAAGAAAATACAAATGCTTTTTTGATAAAAGGTTATGATTCAGATTCATTTATGTTACAACTTAATAGTGAATTAAAATTGCCTCAGCCAGCTATAATTGATACACCTTTTACCTCTTTAAGCCTTACTTTAGAAAACATTGTTGATATAGAAGACAAGGAACATTTTAAAGGTGTAAAAGAAAGACTAGAAATTGTTAAAAAAGATGTTCAATTAGCAATTCAACAATTTGAGAAAGGCGAAATGGTTGAAAATAAAGTTTTAAAAGAAAGCATTGACAAAAATCTTTTACACAAGGAGATTATTGATGAAATAATTAACAAAAATTTTAACGAAAGTAAAATCCAAAGTATAGAAAAGAAATATGAAAATTTGAACGATCCAGAAACTAACGAACTATTAGCCGAATACTATAGAAGATGGGCGGATGATGTGGGCCGAAAAGCTTTAGCTAAGAAGGATAAAGAATTATTTGTAGAAAGTTTTAAATTATACGAAAAAGCTTCAGTATTAGATACAAATAACTATAACACTTTTAACAATTGGGGTGCTAAATTATATGATTATGCTAATGTGCTTGAAGACGAACTAAAAGATAAATTTTACAATGATGCTATTAGTAAATGTAAAAAAGCAATTAATATTGGAGATGTAGAGGGACTTAGTTACCAAAATTGGGCATATATCCTTCGTGCACAAGCAATACTTAAAAAAGACGAAAAATTATATTTTCAAAGTATTGAAAAATTTAAATTAGCATTTGAAAAAAACGAGAATGATGATAAATGTTTATTCGTTTGGGCCAAAACATTAGGAGAAATTGCCAATCTAAAAGAAGACCGAAAATTATTAGAAGAAAGTACAGAAAAGTATAATAAAGCCACGGATCTAAATCCCTTTGACGAAAATATCTTTATAGAATGGGGTAATACAATTTCTAAATTTGCACAGAGTACTAAAGACCAAAAGCTTCACGAGGAAGCTTTTGAAAAATTTGCAACGGCAAAAAATATAAATCCAAAAAATTGTGAAGTTTTTTATGCTTGGGGCTCCAGTGTTGCTGAATATGCAAAACTACACAAAAAAACTGAAGCTTTTGAAGAAAGTCTTAAACTACTAAGCACAGCTGTTAACTTAGGAAGCAAAAATTATAATTTAGCCTGCTTGTATGCTGTTTTAGATGACAAAGTTAATTCGTTTGCTTTGCTTGAAAAGAGCCTAAAAGATAGAGAGGTACCTCTAAATCTTGTAATGAATGATAGTGACTGGGATTTACACAAAAATGATGATGATTTCAAGCAAATTATTTCAAGACATGAATAATTACAAAACCAACTTGTTATAATCAACTCCAAATCCTAAAACATTTCCAAAAAATTCTATAACACATTTTCTTGATTCTTGAAGTAATTTTAGTATTGAACTTAAAAACTCAAAATCATGCAAAATAAAATACTAAGATTGTTAATGGTATTTGTAATACTGTTTTCATTTACAAGCTGTGAATTAGTTGGAGACATTTTTCAAGCCGGAATGGGATTCGGAATCTTTATCGTAATCTTTGTTATTGCGATTATTATCTGGATTTTCGCAAGGTTTTTTAGAAAATAAAAGGAAAAAAAATCCCAAATTCTTTTTTTAATTGGAATTTGGGATTTTTAATATTGTAATTTGAATTTACAGATTAAAGATTGTACATCTTTTTTCTTTGTTCCTGAATCTTTTCATCATCAAGATATTCATCAAATGTCATGTAACGGTCGATAACGCCGTTTGGTGTCAATTCTACGATTCTGTTACCAACAGTTTGCGCAAACTCGTGGTCATGCGTTGTGAAGATTACAGAACCTTTAAAGTTTTTCAATGAGTTATTGAAAGCTGTAATAGACTCCAAATCTAAGTGATTTGTAGGCTCGTCTAGCATTAAAACATTTGCACGCTCCATCATCATTCTAGAAAGCATACAACGCACTTTTTCTCCTCCAGATAAAACTCTAGATGTTTTTAAAGCTTCTTCTCCAGAGAAAATCATTTTTCCTAAGAATCCTCTAATAAAAACCTCATCGCGCTCTTCTTCTGTTTTAGCGTACTGACGTAACCAGTCTACTAAAGTCAAATCATTTTCGAAATATTTGTGGTTTTCTGCTGGCAAATACGCTTGGTTTGTTGTAATTCCCCAGTCGAAAGTTCCAGCATCTGCTTTTTGTTCTCCGTTTAAGATTTCGTAGAAAGCTGTTGTAGCACGTGAATCTTTAGAGAAAAGAACGATTTTATCGCCTTTTGCCATATTCAAATCTACATCTTTGAATAATACTTCTCCATCTACAGAAGCAGCTAAGTTTTGTACATTCAAAATTTGATCTCCAGCTTCACGATCCTGATCGAAGATAATCGCAGGGTAACGACGGCTAGATGGTTTAATTTCTGAAATATTTAATTTTGAAATCATTTTTTTACGAGAAGTCGCCTGTTTCGATTTCGCCACGTTTGCACTAAAACGACGAATAAATTCTTCCAACTCTTGTTTCTTCTCTTCTGCTTTTTTGTTTTGCTGTGCACGCTGTTTCGCCGCTAATTGGCTAGACTCGTACCAGAATGTATAGTTTCCAGAATAATGATTGATTTTTCCGAAATCAATATCAGAAATATGTGTACAAACGGCATCTAAAAAGTGACGGTCGTGAGATACAACGATTACAGTGTTTTCGTAGTTTGCTAAGAAGTTTTCTAACCAAGCGATTGTCTCAAAATCCAAATCGTTGGTAGGCTCATCCATAATCAATACGTCAGGATTTCCGAAAAGTGCCTGCGCCAAAAGCACACGTACTTTCATTTTTCCTTCCATATCAGCCATTAAAGTATAATGATCTGCTTCTGTGATTCCTAAGTTTGATAACATCGAAGCCGCATCAGAATCGGCATTCCATCCGTTCATTTCTTCAAACTGCACTTGCAATTCTCCAATTCGGTCAGCATTGGCATCATTATAATCTAAATAAAGCTCATCCATTTCTTTTTTAACAGCATACAGCACTTTATTTCCCATTAAAACGGTTTCCAAAACGGTATGCTCGTCGAACATGTTGTGGTTCTGGTTTAAAACCGACATACGTTTTCCCGGTTCTAAATGGATATGCCCAGAAGTCGGGTCCATATCGCCCGAAATGATTTTAAGAAAAGTAGATTTTCCAGCACCATTGGCTCCAATAACTCCGTAAATGTTTCCATGAGTGAAAGTTGTATTTACTTCATCAAATAAAACTCTTTTACCAAATTGAACTGATAAATTATTGACTGTTAACATGAATGTCTTTTTAATTAATTTGGTGCAAAAGTAGTGAAAAAGGTTCTAAGTTGCAAAGATGCTAAGGTGCTAAGGTTTTTATTTTAACCATATAAGTAATATAAGTTCATTTTATATACTGTGTGTATTTTAACCATGCAAAGTTTTTTTTAAACCATATAAGTGATATAAGTTCATTTAATATACTTTGTGTATTTTAATCACGTAAAGTTTTTTTTGAACCATAATAAGTTCATTTAATATACTGTGTGTATTTTAATCGCGCAAAGTCGCAGAGACGCAAAGTTTTTTTTAAAACCATATAAGTTATGTAAGTTCATTTAACATACTTTGTGTTTTAATCGCGCAAAGTCGCAGAGACGCAAAGTTTTTTTTAAAACCATATAAGTTATGTAAGATATTTGAAGTGTTGTGCATAGACTATTAACCATAGTTTGTCATCCTGAGGAACGAAGGGGCTTCACAAGTAGCTCGACAATCAAAATCGCCAATCTTTGTAGAGTTTCTTATGGAGATCCTTCGTTCCTCAGCATGACAAAAAAGAGAAAACTTTGCGCCTCTGCTTCCGATAACTATCGGGATTGAGAGATTATTTCAACAGTAAGCTTAAAATATCTTATATCACTTATATGGTTTAAAAACGGCTTTCTTTTTCCAAAGCCACTTCTAGACTTTCGTAGTTATTTAAAACTTTGGCGATTTTGCCTTCTTTGTTGAGAATGAAATGTGTTGGAAAGGCATTCAGCTGTAATGTATTATTCATATATTCTTTCATGTTTGGAATAACAGAATAAGATAATGGTTTTCTAGCTAAAAAAACTTTTAATTGTTCTGGAGTATCTTCGGCAAGGCTTACAAAAAGAATATCTTTTTTGTCTTTGTATTTTGCAACCAATGCGTTTACGGCTGGAAATTCTTTGATGCAGGCGGCACAATGAATATACCAGCATTTTATAACGATAATTTTTCCTTTCATCGTTTCGTTTGAAACTTCATTTCCGTCTAAGTCTTTAAATGAAAATTGCGGAAAAGGTTTTCCTTCCATTTCGTAGTTTTTCAAAGCATCAAAAGCTTCTTGACTAATGGTTGCTTTGATACTGGTATCTGATTTTGGCTGAATTTTAAATAGTTTATAGTCGTAAATCGAATCTGCAGACTCCAATCGGATTGGAATAAAATTTTCGTTTACTAGAAGATTAAAAAAAACTTCTTTTGAAATTTCTTTTGATTCAGCATCTAAAGCTGTAAAATCCCTGGAAAGCATTAGCCTTTTATTATAAGCGGACCAGCTTTCATAAGTTTTCTGAATTTGAACGGGATCTACTTCTGGATTTCCGAATTTAGTTTGACTTATACAATTTGCAAAAACTAAAAAGAAAACTAAAAAATTGATTGACTTTTTCATTAACTGAAATAAAATAAATGAACGGCAAAATTACTTAAAAGTTTAATCTTTTTGTGCTGTTGAAATTAACTATTCATTTTAGGCAGAAAAGAAATGTCCATATAATATTTTTTTGGATTTGCAGGATCAATCAGCACTTTTATCTCTTCTGATAAAATGAAATCTGTTGGATTAAACCAAATATCTTCACTCTGAAACAAATGCATTTCGTTAGTTGCTGGATTGAGCCATTGACTATAAATAACATATGGACTTCTTCCGTTTACTTTATAATTGTAATTAATATTTACATTATCAAATTTGGATATAATAGATCTTCCGTTGAATTTTAAATCGTCTATTTTCTTTTCTTTCATTTTACCAAATAGAATAATCAAAAAACCTATTAAAAAGAAAACAGTACCTAAAATTCCTAAAATTAATGGTGCAAGCCATAGAGAAGCAAATCCGTTAATATCGGCATCGTAAGGGTCTGCTGGATCGTAAAAAATCTCTACACTTTCACCTTCGTGATAACTTGGCGGATTACTGCTTACTGAGGAAGTAAATTCTATCTGTTTTCCTTCTTTTGTTGTATAAGAGACAACTGGTTTATAAGTTGTCGAATTATCGGATCTTGAAGGTATCAATGCTGTAACAGTGCCCTGAACTTTTACTGCTCGATTTAAAAATGCCTGTTTGCTTTGGTAAAAGTAAAAAGCTCCAGCCAGTAACGCTAGGCCTATAATCAGAAATACGTATTTTATTATTTTCATCCTTCTATGTTATTAATCGAAGTAAAAATATTAAAATAGATCATACAAAGAGTTATGATTTTGTTTTTAATCCATAAAAAAACCTGGCAGTAAAACTACCAGGTTTATAATGCATTGCTCTAGGCAAAAACCAAATAACAAATTACCTAAAGCCGCATTTATTCGAAATAAAAAAAGTTAAAAAATAAATAACCAAACTCAATTTTAACCGTCCCATCTTTTTATTTCTAAATTTTCAATCCTATTTTAGTTTAAAAAGTTCATTACTTTCAATGATTTTTTGTTTCCTGCTTTGTCAGTTACAATCACAATAAACACTTGTTTGCTTGTAAAACTTTGACTGTTAAGTAAGATCTCTTTATTGTTTTGAAGATTTCTCTGACTTACAACATTCTGTCCAATTGTGTTAAACACGTCAACCTGAGCAATATCTTCCGAATCATTTGCTACAGATAAAGTATTGTTTTTAAAATAAGCTAATGTTGCATTATTTGTAGCTGAAATATCCTCAACCGCTAATGTTTTAGCAGTTACTGATTGTGATGCGAAATATGCAGCGTACGCTTTAGACAATTCAGATGAATTACCGCAAGAAGAAGCATCCCAGTTTACAGACCAAGTCATTAAACCTCTTAAAGAAGGATATGGTCCGCCTGGCTGCATGGTGTATGTTCTTCCAGAAAAAGTAGTTCCATTTCTTAAATAATCCATAGCATTAATTCCTTCTGTTGGCGTTAAATAACCGCTACCTGCTGCACTTGGACAAGCTGGCAATGCGATAAGAACTTTTGAGGCCGGTAAACCATCAAAATGCATTCCTGTAGAAGCAATATTATATCCTTTTATGATCATATCTGTTAGAGCAGTTACCATGTTTGATTTCTTAGCTGTACCATAATATTGTCCATCTAATCCGTTTTCTCCTCCAGTATTATACAATTGCACTGCTAACAAATCCAATTCATTACGTAGGTTTTGAATAATTGGCAAGAAAGAACCAAAAGTATCTGTATAAGTAGTATATCCTCCTTGTACATATTGTGTTTCTGGAGCTGCCGTTAATAAAAACCCAGGACCATAGTACGCTTTTAATTCTTTGAAAGCATCTACTACGTTTTTTAATCTTGGATAAGCAGAAATACCCGCATAAGAAATATCTCTTAAGTTTCCAGCGCTAAAATTCATTGATCCACCTTCGAAATCAATATCAACTCCATCAAACTGATACTCGTCGATAATTGCTTTTAGACCATTAACAAAAATATTTTTCTGAGTTACATTTTCTAAAACAACATGACCATTTTGACCTCCAATAGAAACAATAACGGGAACACCGCTATCTCTTAGGGATTTTATATCATTCTTTAATAATTGTTTATTGAAAACACCATTAGTTAAATATCTCGCATCATTTGTAGTTAATATTGGTGTGTAACCATCGCGATTAACAGTTTCTACGAAAGCATAATCTACTACGTTAAATTTGCTTCCTACCATTTGAGAAAAATATAAAAATGGCGCAGCAGTATTTTCCCAAGAATGCGCGTATCCTAAAATAACTTTAGATGGAAGCGGAATAAATCTATTAGTGCTTACTTGAGCGATTTTAATCGTATTGTTTAATGTAGTTATACCAGATTTATTATCGGTTGCTTTAATAACAATTGGATAATCCTGATAAGCAGATGGCGTAAAATTATACGTATAAGTATTATTTGTACCAGCAGTCATATTAAATGTACCTCCATTTATAGTAATAGTAACACCGGAAACTGATCCGTCGCTATCAACAGCTGTAACTGAAATTGGCACAGCTTGGAAAGAATTTTGGTATATCGTAGTATTCGATGGTGAATTCCAAGTAATTACTGGCAATGAATTAGGACAGTTTGCACCTGAACAATTTAATGTAAAACTATATGTTTTTGAATCTGTTGTTCCGTTTGATGCTGTTGCCGTAACCGTTAACGTATGAGAAAGTGAAAATTGATTTGCCACTGGCGTCCAAACCGATGTATAAGTACCAGAAGAATTAGTAGCGCTCAAATTTTGTCCATCTAAACTAAACACGACAGATGAGATTGTAGTAGCATCAGCAGCACTTAATCCAACACTTGCAACAAAATTAATTGACGATCCTAAATTTATAGCAATCGCCGATGCTGTTGGTGCTGTAATAGCAACCACTGGCTTAGTTTCTACAACCGCTTGTCTGTTAAAATTATAAACCGTTGGCGTTGTCGGCACGGCAAAATTGGCTAAATTATTTGGATAATAAGTCAGTTCCCCATTCTGCCATGAATTCAGTTTTAAACTTAGAATCTGAGTATATCCTGCTACAACAGAGTTATCAAAAGTATAATTTCCTGATGCATCCGTTGTTGCCAGAACACTTTTCCAGTTGTGTGTATTATCTGTCCAAGGCAATACAATTTCTACTTTAGCATTAGCTACTGGAGTTGAGCCATTTTTAACTGTTCCGCTAATTAGGTTTGTCGCTGCAGCTAATGCCACTCTAGCTGTTGAAGTTGTATTAAAATTGTAAACCGTTGGAGTTGACGGAACAGGAAAATTTGCCAAATTGTTTGGGTAATAGTTTACCTCTCCGTTTGACCAAGTATTTAATTTCAAACTTGTAATAGTGGTATAACCGTCTGTAACAGAATTATCAAAACTGTATTTTCCTTGTGCATCTGTTGTTGCAATAACGCTTTTCCAGTTGTGTGCATTATCTGTCCAAGGCAAAACCAATTCTACTTTTGCACCCGCAACAGGAGTTGATCCGTTTTTAACTGTTCCGCTAATTTTGCTTGAAGTCGAAACAACATTTTGCGTAAAGTTTAATGTTTTGTTGGCATTCAAATTAGAATAAACAGTTGACGCTGGAGTAAAAGTCTGTCCTGTCAAAGCCGCTGTTACCGTATAATTTCCTCCAGAAGGCAAACTAAGCGAATAAGAACCACTTGTGTTAGTAACCGCTGTATAATTTCCTCCTGTAGAAGAAGCGGTAACTGTTACGCCAGAAACTGGAGTCGATCCGTTTAAAACTGTTCCGCTTACGGTGTAATTTACAACTACTGGACCTTGAGTAAAATTCAATGTTTTATTGCTGTCAATTGCATTGTAAACTGTTGATGCTGGCGTATAAGAGAATCCAGATTTTGAAGCAGAAACCGTAAAGTTTAAACCTGCTGTTAAACCTGCAACGCTGTAAACTCCGCTAGCATTTGAAACCGCTGTCAAAGTTGTACTTCCAGAAACTGCCGAAACTGTTACGCCAGAAACTGGTGTTGTTCCGTTAAGAACTGTCCCGCTTATGGTATACAAAGGCTGAGAACCTTGAATGGTTACTCCTGTTTGATTAACCGTTACGTTTGTTAAACTAACTGGTATAAAAGTATAAGAAGCTTTTGCAGCTGTTAGCGAATAATTTTGTCCTGAAGTTAGGCTGTTGAATGTAAAGTTTCCTGTTTGAGAAACTATTGTTTGAATAACCGCGTTAGAAGCATTTCTTAATTCTACAGTAACATCTGTAACCAAGTTTGCTCCATTTTTTACAGAACCAGCAATACTCACAGTTCCTGGAACAACGCTTCCGAAAGAAGCATCAACTTGGTTTAATAAGGAGTTTGGAATTGAACCTCTCGTATCTTGAGATAATTCCCAAATCATACCTCCGGCTAGGTTTCTAGATTTAATGTATTGTACTTTTAAATCCATTGACTGTTTATCTTCATACGAGATAAATTCCTTTGTAGTAGCATTATATAAGTACGGAACTTTTGTAGTATTATCAAAATAACGAACCCATCCTGCAGAAGCTGCAGACGGAGTTACCATCATCGTATTTGGATCTAAATAAGCATGTGAGTTAGTAACTGGATTTCCGACTAAATCGCAAATTTCGATACTTCCTGATTTTTCACATGCTCCTGCACCATCCCATGTTCCTGTTGGATTTTGCGGATTTGTACATCCTGGAACTATATATCTTGGTGCTGCAACAAATAATCCGTTTGTTGAATTTGCAGCAACGTTATCGAATTTTTTTCCGTAGAAAGGTAATCCCATGATTAATTTATTCGCAGGAAAACCAATTACGTTCAAATATTGATTGGTTAATTCGTCTAATGATTCCGATTGTGTTGCACCATACAATGGATCATTTGGGTTTCCGCTTGAATATAATGGAGCATTGTAGCACGTTTTGTCATACCAGTTTCCTCCAAAATCATATCCGAAATAAGTAATATAATCGCAATAAGTCGAAATGTCTTCGCTCATGCCATATTGTGCTCTGTTGTTTGGCCCTAAATACTGTTTAGAAACATTTCTCACATTGTTTCCTGCAGCAATAGTTACCAATTTATTTGGCATTGCCTGACGCATCGCTTTTAATAGAAGCACTAAATTTTTATTATCGTCAGGGCTGTATTTTTGCGGAGGCACTGGCGCACCATTCACAATTTCTGTACCGTCAGTTCCGCCTGAAAGAGGATATTCCCAATCAATATCGAAACCATCAATAAACGGATATGTTGTGATGAAGTTTGCCATATCTGCAGCCAAAGCGGCTCTAGCCACCGGACTGGCAGCAATTGGAGAAAGATCCTGGCCTTTTGTCCAGCCTCCAACCGAAATTAAGATTTTTAAATGAGGATACTTTTGTTTTAGTTTCATCAAATCGTAAAAATTTCCTTTAACTGGAGCATCCCAAGGAATTCCGCCTTCCATATGCTCAAAGTCAGCATAGGTATCCAAACACTTTAATTTTGTATTCTCTGGATGGGCAGGATCATAAGTTGTCCCATAAAAAGAATAATTTAAATGCGTAATCTTACTTCCATCAATTTTCGGAACATTAAAGTCTCGAGCGTAGATAGACCATTGCGCATAATACCCCACTACTTTTTTTCCGTGAGCCGGCTGGGCTAACACAAGTAAGGGAAACAACAACAAAAAGAGTAATCTGTAATAATGTTTCATAGTTAATAAATATTGGTTAATAGAAAAATAAGTACGTGGACCATAACTGCTCTTCAACAGTTAGGTTTCGCTCAACTGCAGGTTGGAAGGCTGCTGTCGATTGGAAATAAACTTAAATTACATTCTATAGATAAATATTACTATTTCTGATTCATACATAATCATTAGCAAATAGCAGTGACTGATATTTATTTATAATTTTTAAAAAATTAATCGTAAATACAAATGATAAATTTGGGACTAATCATCAATCTATACTCTCGTTTTTGTCATGTTTTTGTTGTATTCTTTTTATTTGGTTTTTAAAGGTTAATAATTATTCTCACGGCTTATATTTTAGTATTTGATTTAGTGAAGTATTAATTTTTTTCTTGAAATCTAGCTATAACTATCTCTACCGAAAAATTCGGCAGAGATAATTAAAAGCTGATTAATGGTAACTCTAATTAACACTAACTCAATCAAAATTTTATATCAATTTTTTTAAGCTTTCATAAACTGACAATTCTACGTCAGCATGATCTTTTGTATTACATTGCTCGATTAAACTTTTTAAATCAGCTTCTTTTACATTTGATTTATTGTCTAATACCAATAATAATTCTTGTGATGCGTCGCTCAATTTTTTAGATAAAGGAAGCAATGGCTGTACTAATGGAGCATTGGCGCTTAATTCTGTTAAGTCTTTATGAACACCAATCCATTTATTAAAAAATGCTGTTACTTTTGCTTTATTATCTGCCGATTTATTGGCCAAATACTGATTTACTGCTGCATCAAACGCAAGTGCATCTTTTGCATCTGGTCCGCAAGCATCTGCAAACAAAGTAAACGGAGAGTACATTTGATATTCTGTTCCTCCTTTGTTACGTGTATATCCTTTTAAAGGTTCGCTTACTTTAGAAAATTCTTCAAGCGATTGAATGTTTTGATTATTAGCAATATTTCTTAAAATAACATCTTTATTACGAATATGTGTAATCCCTAATTCTTCTAATCTAAAAGAAATGTTTTCTAAACGTTTACGCATATTTTCTACATCTACTACATCTTCTGCAGACCATAATCTTTCTGCGATTGCAGCTGTTCTTGGCCAAATTCTAGAATCTACAGTTGTCGGTGTAGTCAATTCTGTCCACATTGTCGCTTCTCCTCCCAAAATTCTTGCTTTTTCGTCGTTTGTCAAATTAGCTCCTTTTGGCATCGGATCGTTTAAATAATGACTTGCAATTGGATACATCAAATCAATATAATAACCGTTTGAAAGAACTGTTTTATATCCTTTTTTAACAGCATCTACAAGAGATTGTCCTGCTGCCATTCCTTCATTTGGACCTCTCCAAGAATGTACAATGGCTTCTTTAGATAAGTCTTTCGTTAAAATTTCTTCCCAACCCATCAATTGTTTTCCGTGTTTCTTTAACATCGGAGCCAATTGCATCGTGAAATAAGTTTGTAATTCGTGGTTGGTTTTTAAATTATGTTTCTTTTTAAATTCTTGAATTTTCGGATTTGCATCCCAATCTTTTCCTTCGTTTTCATCTCCTCCAATGTGGAAATAAGCACCTGGAAATAATGGGCAAACCTCATCAAAAACTTCGCTTAATAATTGGTATGTTTTAGGATTTGAAGGATCTAATGTTGGTGAAAAAATACCCGCATTTCTTTCAATTCCATAGGTAGCGATTGCTGTACCTTGAATATTTTTTTCGGATGTTCCTCCAGTCAGCGTAATTACTTTACTGCCAATTTCTGGATAAGCCGTTAAAATTGCAGATCCGTGACCCGGAACATCTATTTCTGGAACAATTAAAATACCACGTTCGTCAGCATACTTTACGATATTTTTAATTTCCTCTTGTGTGTAATACATTCCATCCGAAGCCAATTGTGTAAACTTTGGATGTTTTTTCATTTCGATTCTCCAGCCTTGATCGTCAACCAAGTGCCAGTGAAAAACATTCATTTTCATTGCTGCCAATCCGTCAATATTTCTTTTAATAACATCAACCGGCTGAAAATGTCTGGAAACATCAATCATTAAACCTCTCCAAGTAAATCTTGGAAAATCTGAAATTTTTGAAGCTGGAAAATAAAAAGAATTTGAATTATTTTGAAGCATCTGCAACAAAGTCTCTAATCCATGCAATGCTCCTAAATCACTTGAAGCATTTAAAGTGATTTTATTTGAAGTAATATCTAAATGATAACTTTCATCTTCGTATAAACCAATTTTTCCGCTTTTTGTACAATTGATTTGCAATTCTGCGTTTGGAACTTCATTTAATTTTGTAATAAAACCTTGTTCGAAAAACATACCTGTTCTACCATCTAAACGTCGCAAAAAACGCGTTACCCCACCAAATATTCTAGGATTAGGATTTCCAGTAATATTTACTTTAAAATTTTTAGTTAAATTAAAATTACCATTGTTTACAACAACACTTTGAGGCCATGGCATTAGATTTAGCTGCTCTTTCTGAACCTGAGCACTGGCGGTTAAACCTGCTAATAGTAGTACAAATAAATATTTCATTTTTCTTTTTTTTGGTTTGGATAGTTTTTAATAAGTATCCTAATTTATATAAAAAAAGACAAAATTCAGAATGACTTCTGCATTACCTCACTTTTACCAGTAATCGTCTGAATTTTGTCATTTGATTCGTTCAAAAACGAATCATAAAACTTTAGTAATCAAAGCGTTTAAAAGCTTCTATTGCTTCATATTCAGCCAAGCCTAATTCATCATATAAGATGGCTGTATTTTTGTTTCGGTCTTCTGCCCTAACCCAAAATTCACGAGAGTCATTACCTTGAAACATTACTCTGTCTTTTTGAGACTGGTGATGTAAAATAGCATGACGTTTCAATAAAACTTCTGATGGACTTAATGGAACTGCCATGTCAATTTCGTGAATGTCCCATTCGTGCCAAGCTCCTCTATAAAGCCACAACCAACAATCATCCATGTATGATTCTGGTTTTAATGCTTTTAAAGCTGCAAAAATGGCATTTAAGCAAACCTCATGTGTACCGTGTGGATCTGCAAGATCTCCCGCAGCAAAAACCTGATGAGGTTTTATTTTCGAAATAATATCTTTTACAATAGCAATATCTTCTGGTCCTAACGGATTCTTTTTAACTTGTCCTGTTTCATAAAAAGGAAGATCTAAAAAGTGGGTGTTTTCATCTTTCAGTCCGATATATCTTGTTGCTCCATAGGATTCTCTTCTTCTGATAAGTCCTTTTAATTTTCGAACTTCTAAAGAATCAATTTGATTTTCTGATTTGTTATTTAAAAATTCAATAACCGATTTGAAATTGATATCTGCTTTTTCTTCTCCAATAAAATCACTGGCTACTTCTGCAAATTTTAATGCTTCATCATCCGAAACCGCAATGTTCCCCGAAGTCTGGTACACTACATGAACATCGTGTCCTTGTTTGATTAGCTTAGAAAATGTTCCTCCCATAGAAATCACATCATCATCAGGATGCGGACTGAAAAGAATAACTCTTTTCTTGGCCGGATTTGCTCTTTCTGGACGATGAGAATCATCTGTATTAGGTTTTCCTCCTGGCCATCCTGTAATGGTGTGCTGTAAAATATTAAACATATTAATGTTCATATCATAAGCAGAACCTTCCTGAGCCAAAAGATCTGACATTCCGTTATTGTTATAATCACGGTCAGTCAATTTCAGAATAGATTGTTTTGTTTTTTGACAAAGCCAAACAATTGCTTTACTTTTCAATTCAGGAGTCCAAAGGCATTCTCCAACTAACCAAGGCGTTTTGAAACGAGTTAATTCTGATGACGCCGACTGATCTAAAACAAAAGTTGCATTAGGATGATTTTGTAAAAATGTAGCTGGAACCTCTGAGCTTATATCACCTTGAATTGTTCTCTTGATGATATCTGCTTTATTTTGTCCCCATGCCATCAAAACAATACGTTTTGATCTCATGATTGTTGAAACTCCCATTGTTATGGCACGTTTCGGCACGTTATCAATACCATTAAAAGCTGATGATGCATCGACTCTTGTGATATGATCTAAAGTAATAATTCTGGTTCCGGAATTAATATGCGAACCTGGCTCATTAAATCCAACGTGTCCTGTACGGCCAATTCCTAACAGCTGAAAATCAAGTCCACCTGCATTTTTAATATTCATTTCGTAATCGATACAGTATTGATTTATTTCATCAATTGCCACTGTACCATCAGGAATATTAATATTTTCAGGTTTAATATCAATATGATTAAAAAGATGCTCATGCATGAAATAATGATAGCTCTGATTATTCTCCTTAGTCATCGGATAATATTCATCCAAATTAAAGGTAATTACATTGCTAAAACTAAGTCCTTCTTCTCTGTGCATTCTCACTAGTTCCTCGTAAACCTTTACGGGAGAAGAACCTGTTGCTAAACCTAAGACACAAGATTTATTTTTTTCTTGCTTAGATCTAATTAGCTGCGCAATTTCCTGTGCTACAATTACAGAAGCTTCAATAGAATTTTTGAAGATTTCGTTGTGAATTTTTTCAAATCGAGTTTCTTCAAATTTTCCGGCGCTTTTGTAACTGATATCAGGTTTTATTTCTAAAGCACTTTTCATTTCTTTTCTTTTTTGTAGTAATTATCATTTTGGTTTTAAGAATGGTATAGATAGCTTTCGCCATCTATACCATACCACTTACTAACCAAACTCAATATTGTTCTTTTTAGAAGTTTGCTTTGTTCACATCCCACCAAAGTCTTGTTGCTCCGTTATCTGGGCCACCAAGAACCTCAACACCAGATTCTACTCCCTTAGGGTTATTTGTTGCTTCAGATAAAGGGAAAGGCAATCTTCTTACTCCTAATTCAGTGCTGATAACTCCACCACTTTTATTATTTGTTATTCTAAATAATTTCGGATAACCTGTTCTTCTAAACTCAGACCAAGCTTCTTGACCATCAGGATATGTTGCAATCCATTTCTGAGTAATGATTTTCTCAAGATTCTCCTCATTAGTTGTTCCCCAAGCTACAGTAATTTTAGACACAGCTGGAGCGTTGTTTGTTGCGCTTACAGGATCTACATAATCAATTGGTTTTTTCACATTGTCAGTTGCATACGCTGCAGCACCATCTACACCATTTTGATCAAAAGAAGCCTTAATTCCCGCTTCATATAAATCTTTAGCGCTTCCATCCATGTTCCATCCTCTTAGAGCACCTTCAGCTCTTAAGAAATAAACCTCTGCAGTAGTCATCCAGGTAACTTCTCCCGTTTTTGTTCTAGCACCAGTTCTTGAAAAGTTTGCATAAGTTGAAGGCGTTGGATACACAATTCCTGTTCTTACCCCTTTGTATTCTCCTGGAAACTGAGTTGAAGGCTCCCAATATTTAGCTAATCGCGGATCATCATATCCTCCTAAAATAGACTCCATATCTGCTCCCATTGCTAAACCTGCCCAAACATGACTCATTACATCTATAACATTAAGATCTAATGGGGATTTAATTTTGATTAAATCATTATTAATTTTAAACACTCCTATAGAGTGGCTTACTGCTTTTTCTGCTTCTGTTTTTGCTAATGCAGGATCTACCTTAGAAATACGTACTGCCAATCTTAAACGTAATGAGTTTGCATATTTTACCCATTGAGAATAATTCCCTCCGTAATTAGACTGATCTGTTTCAGTAAATTTAGAAACCTCGCCTTGAGCGACTCTCGCTGTTAAGTCAGTTACAGCAAAATCTAAATCTTTAAACATTTGAGTGTAAATTTGTTGCTGAGAATCGTATGTAGCCAAACCTTCTCCTCCAAAACTAGAATATACTGCTGGTCCGTACATATCTGTAATACGTTGCATCGTAGCCACTTTAATAATAAGTGACCATGCATAAAACTGATCGTATTTTCCTTTTGCTCTTTGTTCTACCTTAAACAAATTTGCAATGATATTTACATATGCATCATCCCAAGCAAATCCATTCCAGTTTTGATTTAAATTATAATTGTGGTTGTTAATTCCTCCAAATTCATTTGGAGAAGTCATATATCCAGACCATCCATCTGCTTGTAAACTTTGCTGTAATTGATATTGCCATGTTACATCTGAAATGTAAAGTCTGGTAAATGCAGGCTTTATTAAACCTTTTATATTATTAAAATTTTGTTCCAAATCCGGTGTAGTAGCTCCTACAGGATTTTGATTCATCTCGTCAAAATTATCTGTACAACTAAAAGCTGTAAGAAGAGAGAAGCATATCGCTGTTCTTTTGATTATATTTAATGTCATGATTGTAAGATTAGAATGTTAAGTTTAAATTAAGACCAATACTTCTTGTTGACGGCATTCCGAACACATCAACACCTTGTAAACCTTCACCTGTACTTAGCGCCACATTTGGATCGAATGGAGCATCTTTATAAATAAAGAATAAATTTCTGGCAATTAAAGAAACTGTAGCCGTTTGAAAGACTGGTAATTTTGTTTTATTGAATGTATATCCTATAGAAACTTCTCTTACACTAACATTTGTAGCATCATAGATATATTGGCTACTTACTCCATTTCTTCCAGCAGTATTACTATAATAATCGAAAGGATCCATCGAAGTTACTGGAGTACCATCGCTTGCTCTAACACCGTTGATATTTACAGCACCCGCATTTCTTGCGTCGCCTGTTGCTTTAGAAACTCCATTGAAATCATTAATCGCTTGTGTCAAACTTAGTACTTCTCCTCCAAAACGACCGTCAAGTAAAATATTTGCTGTAAAAGCTCCCAGTTTAAAAGTATTAGACCAGCCTAACATAAAATCAGGATTTGCATTTCCAATTTCTTTCCAATCTGTTCTTTGTAATGTATTGTCGTCATTCACTAAAATTCTTCCTTGTGCATCTCTTTGAAAATCGAAACCTTCAATTACACCAAATGGTCTTCCTTCAATTAATGAATATCTGTAAGAGTTAGATCCCGGATCAGTAAGTACAATTCTTCCGCCTGTTGATTCAGAAGGAATATCATTTACCTTACTTCTGTTTTGAGAAAAGTTAATTTTTGATTCCCAATTGAATTTTTCACCTCTAACAATGTCAGCAAATAAAACAACCTCAAAACCTTTATTAGAAATACTACCCGCATTTATCGCGTAAAAACTATATCCGTCAGGGTTTGTAGGCTCTGCTGGAACTTGAAGAAATTGATTTTTTGTATCAGAAGTATAGTACGATAATTCAAATCCTAATCTGTTATTAAACATTCTCCATTCTGTACCCAATTCTAACTCAGATTTTAATTCATTTTTTAAACTAGTTCCTCTTCTTGGTCCTACAGGAGGATTGACAATATTTCCAGCTACAATTCCAGATGTCGGACTTGTAATTGTAGACGCAATATCATTACCAACTTGAGCAAAAGTTGCACGAACTTTACCATAGTTTATAAATTCTGGCATTGTAGCCATTTCACTAAGAATTGCAGTTGCACCAACAGCTGGGTAAAAATAACCTGGATTATCAGTATTAGCTAATGTTGAAGACCAGTCATTTCTTCCGGCAACATCTAAAAACAAATAATCTTTATATCCAAAAGTTGCCGCAGCAAAAACAGACTGCACTTCTCTTTCTGCACCTGTTTGAACATTTCCATTATTGTTAACAAAGTTACCTAAAGTAAAAATATTGTCTAAAACAAGTCCACCGCCTATTCCTGAATCGATAGTTAACCCATTTGCTCTTGAGTGGTTTATACTTGTTCCTAAAGTTCCATTAAAACTAAAGTTGTCGTTAATTTTTGTATTAAACAAAGCGATTAAATCAGCGTAGTTTTGTGTTCCAATAAGACTTGCATTAATATATCGCCCTGTTGGATGAACTAATGAAGTTGCAGAACTTCCGTACATTCCTTTTTGGAAATTACTTTCGTTTCTGTTATAGCTATATCTTGAAGTCAAATGAAACCATTCGGCAATTTTATAATCTAAAGCGATTGCTCCAGTAAAGAAATTATTTTTATCAATAGATTTTTGTCTATTAATCTGCCAATATGGGTTTTCATTACTCTCATTTACTGCTGCAAAGCCAGGATAGTTTTGCTGCATCATATTTTTAACTGGATCAAAAACTTCATAAGTTTTCAAATCATTTAAACTAAATGCTCTAGGATGGCTATAAACTCCGGCAATTGGATTAAAATATAAACCATTTGTTGGTCTGTTGTTAATTGTCTGAGTAACATAGTTTGCTGTTACAGCAACACTTAATTTATCATCAAAAAATTTACTTGTCTGGCGAATTCCAAAGTTATTTTTCTTTATATGATTTCCAGGAATAATTCCAGAACCATTTGTATTTGCATAACTTAAAGCAGTAGAAGCTCCTTCTGTTGCTTTTGTAAAAGTCATAGATGTAATTTGAGTATTACCTACTTCAAAAAAGTCTTTGATCTCTTTATCTCCTTCAACTTTTTGTTTTGCTCCCCAAGATCTTGGATCTCCTGCATTAGATGTGTAATCAGACTGAAATTCAGGAAGGTAAGCCGCAGTTTCAAAAGTTGTAACAGAATTCACATTGAATGATTCAGCGCCTGCTTTTGCTTTTTTAGAAGACAATAAAATAACCCCATTTGCTCCTTGAGAACCATATAATACAGAAGCCGCTGCACCTTTAAGAACTGTCATTCCTTCATAATCATCTGGATTTATCAATGAAACTACATCTCCTCCATCTTTGTTACCTCCATTTAAATCTCCAAAAGTTCCATTTGGTTGTCCTGCTCCACCATTATATAACGGAATACCATCAATTACATATAATGGTTGGTTATTTACAAAAGATGAATTACCACGAATAGTAACTTTTGTTGTTCCTCCTGCTCCAGATGAACTTCTTGTTACAGCAACACCAGCAATTTTACCAGCTACTGTATTAATAAGGTTAGCATCTTTAACACGAGTTAACTCTTCTCCTTTAAGTTCTTGAGCTGCATAGGCCAAAGATTTTTTAGATTTTTTGATACCCAAAGAAGTTACTACAACTTCATTTAAAGCATTTGAAGCTCCTTGAACCAACTTCACATTAATTGTAGCAGCATCTCCTACAACAATTGTTTGAGTTTCTAGCCCTACATAAGTAAAAACTAAGCTCTGACCTTTTTGAACTTCGATTGTGTACAATCCGTCAAAATCGGTAGTTGTTCCCTTTTGACCTCCTTGTACCGCAACAGAAGCTCCTGGCAATGGCATACCATCAGAATCTGTAATCACACCCTTGACATTTTTTACCTGTGCAAGAGAAACTTGCGCCGTAAAAACAATCATAAAGATTAAGAAAATTTTTTTCATGTTTATTTTATTTTGTTAGTTATGAAGTAAAATTATTCTTAAGACATTGTTAAAAAAAATAAATTAAACCAACAGCTTGAAATTTTAAACCAACGACATAAAACATTCAATAATGCGTTTCACGAAAACGTTTTATTCCAAAAAATAACCACAAATACCCTTTTTACGCAAAATTTTATTCAAAAAAATTGTCACTTTGCCTTTAATTGTTTAAAGTTGCACAATATTTAATTAGTGTTAAGAAAAACCAAATTTTTAAATCGCATATAAACGCATTGAAAGAAATTCGAAAAGTTAAATTTGATATTAAACTGCAAAACCATCTTTGGTTTTGGGGAGTTTATTTTACATTAAACTTTTTAAGATGGGGTGCTTATTTTAATGATTACCCTTATGCATTCAAATCTAACCTAATTGAATTTTCTCTGGTGATTCCTTTAGTGTATTTGAATTTATTTGTTTTAGTTCCAAAATATGTATTAAAACAGAAGTATATTATGTATACTTTTTTACTACTGCTGAGTTTATTTGCCATCTATTTAGCAAAAACAGCTCTTACGTATTATATTATATCTGAAAATATATGGCCCGAAGCTAATAGGGAATATCATCCATTTGAAATCAATCACATAGTGGCCGTTTGTATTGGAGAATTGTATGTTCTTGCAATGGCATCATCTGTTTATCTTACTTTGACATGGTTGAGAGAACGAGAAAGAAATAGATCTTTACGAGAAAATCAGTTTAAGATTAAACTTAAATATTTAGAAAATCAGATTCAGCCACATTTTTTCTTTAATACCTTAAACAATCTATATGCTTTATCATTAGAATCTTCTAAAAAAGTTCCAGACGTAATTATAAAACTTTCTAATTTGATGGAATATGTTTTATATGATGTTAAAGGAACCAAATTCGTTCCGCTAATTAAGGAAATCGATTATATTCAGAATTATATTGAAATAGAAAAGCTACGTTTTGAAAATGTCGAAGTTACCATAAATCTGGAATCAAATATTGAAGACGTTATTGTACCACCGCTAATCTTTATTTCGCTTGTCGAAAATGCTTTTAAACATGGAGGTCTGAATAACCGAAATTTAAAAATAAAAATCAATTGCAAAGTTATCGACAACAAAGTACTCGATTTTGAAATCTTAAATAATTTTGTAATTTCACAAAATCATAATCCAAAAAGAGGAATTGGGCTTGTTAATACTAAAAAAAGACTCAAACTGATTTACAAAAACAATTTTAGCCTTAAACACCAAACCAAACTCAATTTCTATATAATTAGATTGCAAATACCTACTCATAATGAAGATTAAATGCGTGTTAATTGATGATGAGCCTTTAGCTATCAAAGTCTTGCAAAATTATTTTACCAATTTTACAGATTTTGAAGTTGTCGCAACATTCAATAACTCTTTAGAGGCGCTTGATTTTATCAACAGTACACCTGTTGATGCCGTCTTTTTAGATATCAACATGCCCATGATGACTGGTTTTGAACTTATAAGTCTCATAGAAAACAAAACTAAAGTGATTATTACAACTGCTTTTAGAGAGTTTGCTGCCGAAAGTTATGATCTGGATGTTTTAGATTACTTGGTAAAACCCATTCCGTTGCCAAGGTTTATAAAATGCATTAACAAAATTACTACCGAATATAATCTCAAAAACAATATTAAAGTTGAAACGTCAAAAGGCGATTCTCATATTTTTATCAAAGTCGATAAAAAGATGATGAAAATTAATATTGAAGAGATTTTATTCGTTGAAGGAATGAAGGAATATATAAAAGTTGTTACTCCAGATAAAACTTATATTACCCACAAATCGCTAACATCTTTGTCAGAAGAATTACCCGCAGATCGCTTTCTTCGAATACACAAATCGTATGTAATTGCCCTAAATAAGGTAAAATCTATTGAAGGAAATCGCGTACAAATACAATCTTACAACATTCCGATAGGCAGAAACTACAGTAAAGAGGTTAAAAATAAGATATTGGAATAAATATAATTGTAAATTTTACTATGTAACTAGGTTAAAATTAACACTTTGTTGAAAAAACACAGTCGTTGGTTTAAATTTAACATTATTTATACCTTTTTATTTTTTTTTGATAATCCTAACAAATATATTTACGGTCTTCAAAAAACAATAAATAAAATTAACCTTATTATTATGAGTTCAGAAAATGTTCAAACCAAATGGGGACAATTTATCTCTTTGATAATCGTCTTCTTCTTTTGGGGTTTTGTTGGTTCTGCTAATGACATCCTTATCCCAGTATTCAAAAAAGTATTTACGTTATCGCAAGTACAATCTCAATTAGTAGCATGGGCTTTCTATGCGGCTTATTTTGTTGGATCAATTATATTCTTTATTGTATCGCTAAAAGTAGATATTCTGCAGAAATACGGTTACAAAAGAACGCTATCGGCAGGATTAATTTTGTCTGCAGTAGGTTCATTCCTATTTGTACCCGCAGCTACAATACAAAGTTTCCCTTTCTTTTTAACTGCATTGTTTACAGTAGGATTAGGATTCTCCATTCAGCAGATTGTAGCAAATCCGTTGGCTATTAAAATGGGAAGTCCAGAAACTGGAGCGCACCGTTTAACTCTTGCTGGAGGAATCAACTCTTTCGGAACAACTATTGGAGCTATTTTATTGGGTATTGCTTTATTTGGAATGGGAGACAATAAAAAAACAGCTCTTTCATTAGAAGATATTAAATTGCCTTTTATCATTTTGGGTCTAGCATTTATTGCCGTTGCAGTATTTATGAATTTCTCAAAAATTGAAGATCCTGTAAAAGAGGAAGAAGCAATTATTACAGAAAAACACAGTAAATTCAACATTCTTGATTATCCTCAATTATACCTAGGTATGTTGGGAATTTTTATTTATGTGGGAACTGAAGTTACCATCATTAGTAATTTACCTGCATTATTACACACTAACGAATTCGGAAATATCCTAGAAGACGCAATTGCACCATTTATCGCACTTTACTGGGGTAGTTTAATGATTGGCCGTTGGAATGGTGGAGCAAACGTATTTAACACTTCAAACTTGGTAAATACAGCTCTTAAATTTATTGTGCCAGCTGCTGCTTTTGGAGTAATCATTGGAGCAAATATCTTTGCTGCTCACGATGTTTCTTCGTTCTATATCTACCCAATCTGGATCTTATTGTTTATTGCAGTTAGTTTTGTGGGAGGAAAAAATGCTGGAAAAACATTAATGCTTTTCGGAATTTCAGGATTAACCATGATGGTTTTAGGATTAGTTTGGCCAGACCCAGAAATTGCTAAATTCTTCTTTATTTCTGGAGGTTTATTCTTATCTATCATGTGGCCTTCAATCTTCGATTTAGCAATCGCTGGATTAGGAAAAAACACAGGAAAAGCATCTTCTTTCTTAATTATGATGATTCTTGGTGGTGGAGTAATTCCGTTGGTACAAGGAAGTATTTGTGATTTAGATGCTACAAATCCAAATGGAATTTTCGGAATCACGTACACTCACTTCTCATATATTATTCCTCTTTTAGGTTTTGCCTATTTAGGATTCTATGGTTTCTACTGTCCAAAAATATTAAAAAGACAAGGAATTAGCCATATCGAAAGTGCTGGTGGCGGACACTAAAATTTAGAAATGCCAATATAAAACATCCAAATTCCAATTAGTAAAATCGGAATTTGGATTTTTTTTATTCTATAAACTTAGCAGCTTAGCGCCTTAGTATCTTAGAAGCTTTTTACTTCGCATTAATTACGTTACTCAAATTCTTCTTAAAAACAGCTTTATTTTGCGCTGTTAACGTATAAACGACATCTTTATCTGCATGAATAATTACTTTGTCAATATCAGCATTTAAAAGTGCCTGAGGATCTTTTATTCTCAAAGTGCAGGCACCATCAAAATAACCATCTTCTTCTAACGTCTGTTTAGCCTGTATTTTTGTACCATCACTTAAAACTGCCGAAATATTCATTTCGCTATTTAAGGTTTTCGAATAAAACCCATCCATAACAAGCAAAAGACGATAACTGTTTTTCAATTCAGGGCCTTTAAACTCATGTCTGGTAATATTATACCTTAGGCCTTTGGCTAGAGTTTGAAATTTAACAGAACAATCTAATTCATAAGTGGCCACATCGCCAGCTTCGTTAATCGAAGTAATAACTTTAGCAGCTTGTGCATTTACTGAAAAACTGGCTGCAAAAAAAGACAGCATAAATAAGATTACTTTCATACTTGACTATTTAAGATTCAATATAAAAGTAAAAAAAAACGCCTTTTCTCGTTAGAAAAAAAGCGTTTTTTATTTTGTAACTATTTAAGGATTACTTGTTTCCTTTTTCAAAGTCAGCTACGAATTGAGCTAAACCAATATCTGTCAAGGGGTGTTTCAATAAACCGTAAATTGCAGAAAGCGGTCCAGTCATAACATCTGCACCAATTTTAGCACAGTTTACAATATGCATTGTGTGACGAACAGAAGCTGCTAAAATTTGAGTTTCGTAACCGTAGTTATCATAAACTTCTCTAATTTCTTGGATCAAGTTCAATCCATCAGTAGAAATATCATCTAAACGACCAACAAACGGAGAAACATAAGTAGCTCCAGCTTTAGCAGCCAAGATAGCTTGTCCTACAGAGAAAACAAGAGTAACGTTAGTCTTAATTCCTTTATCAGAGAAATATTTAGCTGCCATAACACCTTCTTTAGTCATAGGAAGTTTTACAACAATCTGCTCATGTAATTCAGCTAGCTCCTCGCCTTCCTTAACCATACCTTCAAAGTCAAGAGCATTAACTTCAGCACTTACGTCGCCTTCAACAAGATTGCAAATATCAACATAATGCTTAAGAATGTTGTTTTTTCCAGTGATTCCTTCTTTTGCCATTAATGACGGATTAGTTGTCACACCATCCAAAACACCTAAAGCTTGTGCTTCCTTAATTTGAGCTAAATTAGCTGTGTCTATAAAAAATTTCATAATTTGTTTAATTAAAAATGGTTTGTTTGTATATATGTTTGTTAATTTCCTTCCAATAGATATTCAAAAAGAAAATATAGCTGCAAAATTACAAAATCAATATCAATAACGTTTTTAAAATTAAAACCATTTTAAAATTATATGTTAAAAATAAGTGTATTTTTTACATTTTTCTACAACTTATAATGATTCATAAGCATTTTCTCATACACTTTATCTGGAAGAGCGCGTTTTAATACAATCGAAAACTTCTGCATAAAAGCACCGACCTTATAATGTACATTTGGTTTTTTTGTTTGAATGATTTTATAAACTGCTTCTGCCATTTCATTCGGATTACTTCCAGCATCTACATGATCATTCATTGTTGCCAAAACGTCTCCGTAAACTTTTTCATAAGCAGAATCTTTAACAACTGGTGCATGGTAACGTCCAGCCGCAATATTGGTTGCAAAATCTCCAGGTGCAACATTTGTAATTTCAATTCCAAAAGATTTAACCTCCATTCTCAAAGCTTCCGTAATTAATTCTAAAGCCCCTTTTGATGCTGAATAAACACTTCTGTACGGAAGTCCCATATAACCTGCAATCGAAGTGATATTGATAATAAGTCCCGAGTTTTGTTTGCGCATTTGCGGCAACGCAGCTTTCATAACCTCAATTGGACCAAAAAAGTTAGTTTCAAAATTATTTCTAATTTCTTCGGTAGGAATTTCTTCCAAAGGACCTGTTATTCCAACTCCAGCGTTATTAATTACAATATCTAATCTTCCAGAAGTTTCGATAATTCTGCTAACAGCAGTTTTAATAGATTCTGAATTTCGGACATCTAAGGCAACCAAAGGGAAAACAGAATTCAAAACTTTCTCTGGGTTTCTACTTGTTCCGTAAACAACAAAACCTTTTTGATGCAAAAATTCTCCAATAGATTTTCCGATTCCTGATGAACCGCCAGTAATTAAAACGACTTTACTCATTTTTTTAGTGATAAGTTATGGGTTATGAGCTATACGTTTCTTGGAATTGGGTTAATTTTGAACTGTACAAAGCAGCCAACTTTTAACTTTTAACCAATAACATCTAACTTCAGATGGGGGTAAAAATAAAAAAATCTCCCATAAGGAAGATCACAAATTAATTAATTCTAAAAAATAAAAAATGGCAAGCGACCTACATCGCACCGCTCAACCACGTACCCTTGCTATGTTCCCATCCTGGGGGAGTCTGCAGGAGCTGGTCGTGTAGGACTTGCCGGTGCAAATATACAACCTTTTTATATTTTTGCAAGACCTTTGTTGCTATAAAAATATCGTCGTATATTGGCTTATTCAAATTTTAAACTATGAAAAATTATAACTTCCTAGCTGTCATTTTATTAGGAATCACATTAATTGGATGTGGAGATACAAAAAAAGGTGAAAATTCTTTATTTACTATCGATGATTCTGCTTTTCCGGCTCATTTTACGCAAAAAGAACCGCTTACAATTGGAATTTTAAACCCAAATTCGAAAGAAATCGACAGCGTTGCTTACTTCATAAACGACTTAAGAGTTGGAAGTACAAAAGGCGCCAAAGATTTTAGATTTGAATTAATAGATCAGAAATTAGGATATCAATACCTAAAAGCTACCGTTTATTTCGAAGGAGATTCTTCTGATGCTACTAAAAGAATTGAAGTTTTTTCTGATATCGAACCTAAATTATTAAAGTATAAAGTTGTAAACACTTTTGTACATGATACTACAGCTTTTACAGAAGGCTTAGAGTTTCATGATGGAAGGCTTTTTGAAAGTACTGGACAAAAAGGAGATTCTTATTTTAGAGAAGTAGATTATAAAACTGGAAAAGTAGTCAAACAAGTTGATCTTGATAAAGAATATTTTGGTGAAGGAATAACATTTTTCAATGGAAAAATATACCAATTATCATGGCAAGAAAAAACAGGTTTCATTTATGATGCAAATACTTTCAAACTAGAAAAAACATTCAAATACGATAAAGACATTGAAGGTTGGGGAATGACACATGATGATAAATACATCTATCATTCTGACGGAACTGAAAAAATTTGGAAAATGGATCCCGCAACCCAAAAATTAATTGATTACATCAATGTTTATTCAGGAACTTCAAAAATTAAAGCTATTAATGAATTAGAATTAATTGATGGTAAATTCTATGCAAACGTATGGCAAAAAGATGCGATTGCTGTAGTAAATACAGCATCAGGAGCAGTTGAAGGGATTTTAAACCTTGCAGATCTTCGCAAATCACTTAAAGCTAAGAACGCTGAAGTTTTAAATGGTATTGCTTATAATCCAATCACAAAAACTATTTTTGTGACAGGCAAATATTGGGATAAAATGTTCGAAATTACGGTTTCAGAATAATACATAAACAAAAACAATTTTACGAATTTCACAAGTTTTCACATCCTAATCCGTGAAAATTTGTGACTCGACCGAAGGGAATAGGCGAAGCAAATTTGTTTTTTATAACAATTTATATTCATGATCACTTTAATCACAAACATACAAGAACTACTTCAAGTTCGCGAAACTCCGATCGATAAAGTTTCAGGTTCTGAAATGGCGATTCTTCCCACTATTAAAAATGCTTTTTTAATTATAAAAGACAATTTAATTGAGGATTTCGGCTCAATGGAAAATCTTCCTAAAATAAACGCAGACGAAATTATTGATGCGACTGGAAAAGTTATTCTTCCGTCTTGGTGTGATAGTCATACTCATATCGTTTACGCAGGAAATCGCGAACAAGAATTTGTAGACCGCATAAACGGACTTTCTTATGAGGAAATTGCGAATCGTGGTGGCGGAATTTTGAATTCGGCTAAAAAACTAAACGAGACTTCTGAAGAAGAAATTTACGAACAATCTAAAATTCGACTTGAAGAAGTAATGCACTTAGGAACTGGAGCCGTTGAAATCAAATCAGGTTACGGATTAACGATTGAAGGCGAACTGAAAATGCTTCGCGTTATTAAAAAACTGGCAGAAAATTATCCAATTTCTATAAAAGCTACTTTTTTGGGCGCGCATGCTTTTCCAACTCATTATAAAGAAAATAAAGAAGGTTACATTGATGAAATAATTACTCAAATGATTCCTGAAATTGCCAAAAACAAACTAGCACAATATGTTGATGTTTTTTGCGAAAGCGGTTATTTCTCTGTAGAAGAAACCGAAAAAATTATGCAAGCTGGGATCGACTTTGGTTTAAAGCCTAAAATTCACGTTAATCAATTTAATTCTATTGGCGGCATTCAGGCTGGAATTAAATTTAACGCGCTTTCTGTAGATCATCTTGAAATTATGAATCCTGAGGATATTCTAGCATTAAAAGACACACAAACAATGCCTGTTGCTTTGCCATCTTGTTCTTATTTTTTAAGCATTCCATATACGCCGGCAAGAGAAATGCTAAAAGCAGGTCTTCCGCTAGCATTGGCAACCGATTTTAACCCGGGTTCTACTCCATCTGGAAATATGAATTTTGTCGTGGCAACGGCTTGCATTAAAATGAAAATGACACCAGAAGAAGCCATCAACGCGGCAACAATAAACGGAGCTTATGCAATGGGACTTTCAGAAACGCATGGAAGCATTACAAAAGGCAAAAAAGCCAATTTAATCCTGACAAAACCAATTTCTTCTTATTATCAGATTCCTTATGCTTTTGGGAGCAATCTTATTGAATCTGTTTTTGTTGAAGGTAAAATATTAGAATAGCCTTCAACTTATTATTCAAACTTACTTTATTGTATAAAAAAAGGTCTGCATTTTTTGCAGACCTTTAATATCTTAAGTGGTATTTTTTCCTCTTCGGCTGATTATCTTAAACTGAAACTTGTTTTAGAAACTAATTCGTCATTATCAAAAACATTGATAAAGTAAGTTCCTTTAGCGAAATCTTTTCCAGGAAGATCTTCACTAACTTGAACAGTTTTGTTTTCGTATTTTACAGTAGTTTTGAAGCTGTAAGTTAATGAATTATCTCCAAAACTTTCTGTTTTCTTTTCTCCTAAAACATTGTTTTTAGCATCAATAACCTGAACATAATACGTTTTGTCTCCAGATTTTGCAATTTGGTTTTCAGCAATTGTAAAACTAACTTTTAGAACGTCAGCACGGCTTGCTTTATCTGTTTCAATTTGTTTACCAGAGCTTTTCAATTTATAAGCTGAAGTTTTTGTATTTAATACAGATAATTTAGCACCTTTTTCTACAGTTTTAGCTAGTTCTTCATTTTGACCAACTAATACTTCATTATATTTTTTAGATTCTCCTAAAACTACAATAGTACTGTCTCTTTGAGTAGTTAAAACACCATTTTGTTTTTTCAACTCATCGTTTTCAGCAACTAAAGTTTTCATTTTGCTCTGCATTGCTTGAACTTGAGATTTGTATTTAGAAACATCTCCTTTAGATTTGTTCAAATCATCCATTAAAGCGACAACTTTATCTCTTTCTTGAATTAATTCGTCAGACATAGAAGTGTTTTCAGCAATTGCAGCATCGTAAGTTGCTTTTAGTTCCTGTAAATCTTTCATTACAGATTCTTTTTCTGTCATTGTAGTGGTAAGCTCTGTCTTAACTACATCTGTATCAGAAGATAATTTGAAAATATAAACTAAGCTACCAATAAGTAGGACTGCTAAAACTGCGATTACCGCCTTTAGACTTGAATTGTTGTTCTTTGGGTTTTCCATATTTAAATAATTTTCTTTAATAACAAATTTAAGAATTAATATAAGGTAATAACGTAAGTTTCTACAATTATATTATTTTTGGAAAATAAATTTTTTTCATGGAAAAATTAATCCCTTTCACTATAAATGATTTAGCTAAAATCACAAATCATAGAAGTGGCGAAATAAAGTTCGGAGAAAAAATGCTTGTCATTCCACCAGGAGCAGACAAAGTTGATTTTATTAAAGAAAGTGAAGCCCAATATGTTCTTTTAGGAATTCCAGAAGATATTGGCATTCGTGCCAATTACGGAAGACCAGGAGCCGCCTCTGCATGGCAATCTGCTATAAAAAGCATTGCCAACATTCAGCATAATCGTTTTTCTAAGGGAAGCAATATTATTATTCTAGGTCATATCAATGTAGCCGAAGAAATGCGTAATGTAGAAAACTTAGATTTTAATGATATTGACGATCGTTCTAAATTAAGCCAGCTGGTTGAAAAAATAGACAAAGAAGTATCTCACATTATTTTTACCATAATCAAAGCTGGAAAAACACCTATTATTATCGGTGGAGGCCACAATAATGCTTACGGAAACATTAAAGGTGCCGCTCTTGCAAAAGGAAAACCTGTGAACGCTATTAATTTTGATGCGCATTCTGATTTCAGAATTTTAGAAGGCCGTCATAGCGGAAACGGATTTTCTTATGCTTATGAAGAAGGTTTTTTAAAAAAATATTTCATTTTTGGTCTTCATGAAAATTACACTTCAAAAAGTGTTTTAGATATCATTAAAAAACTCGAAGATCGCGTTAGATATAATACGTACGACAGTGTCAATATTAGAAAAGAAAAAGATTTTAATCGCGAAATGATTACTGCTTTAGATTTTGTAAAAAATGATGCTTTCGGAATCGAGATCGATCTAGATGCAATTCCCAACATTGCCAGCAGCGCCATGACCATAAGCGGATTTTCGGTTGAAGAATTGAGACAATTTGTTTCTTTCTTTGGCGAACATAAAAACGCCGCATATCTGCATATCTGCGAAGGAGCACCAGATTTAGACAATGCTCCAAATAATAATTTAATAGGCAAATTAATTGGTTATTTGGTAACCGATTTCATTAAGGCAAACATCGAAAAGGATTGATTTAAAAGCTGATTATAAACACCGAAAAAATTGGTTTTGCCAAATAAAAGCCAATTCAAACAAACGATTAACTGAATAAACTTATCTTTGCACGGCATTTTAGCATTAAAACTAAAATAGTTAATCACCTAAGATATGTTATTCGAAGATCTATCACTTTCAAAAAGTATACAAAAAGCCGTATTTGAAGAAGGCTATTTAAATCCTACTCCAATTCAGGAAAAATCTATTCCTATTGTTTTGGCGGGCCGTGATTTAATTGGCTGTGCGCAGACCGGAACAGGAAAAACAGCGGCTTTTGCTATTCCAATTATACACCAATTACACCGCATTGTCGGTTCATCAAAAAAAGCGAAATTAATTCGCGCGCTCGTGGTTACTCCTACCCGCGAACTAGCAGTACAAATTGGACAAAGTTTTGACACTTATGCCAAATATACCAATTTAACGCAGCTGACCATTTTTGGTGGAGTTTCGCAAAACCCTCAAGTTGAAGCTTTAAAAAATGGAGTCGATATTTTAATTGCTACTCCTGGACGTTTATTAGACCTTCATAAACAAGGTTTTCTTGACTTTAATCACTTGCACACTTTAGTGCTTGACGAAGCCGATCAGATGTTGGATATGGGTTTTATAAACGATGTAAAAAAAATCGTAAAACTAACTCCTAAAAACAGACAGACTTTACTTTTCTCTGCAACAATGCCAATTGCAATTCGCGAACTGGCAGAAATGTTTTTGCAAGATCCAGAAAAAGTAGAAGTTTCTCCCGTTTCTTCTACAGCAGAAAACGTAGAACAGCGTATTTATTTTGTAGATAAAACCGAAAAAAGAAACTTATTATATACTTTAATTAAAGAAGAAAATTTATCAAACGTGCTTGTTTTCTCTAGAACAAAACATGGTGCCGATAATGTTGTAAAAGCACTTCGCAAAAAAGATATTCCTGCAGAAGCTATTCACGGAGACAAATCTCAAAATGCAAGACAAAGAGTTTTGGATGCCTTTAAAAACAAAGAAGTTGGCGTTCTAGTAGCGACAGATATTGCAGCGAGAGGAATTGATATTGAACAGCTTCCGTACGTGATCAATTTTGATTTACCAAATATTCCAGAAACATATGTGCACCGTATTGGTCGTACTGGCCGTGCAGGAAATGGCGGTATCGCTATTTCTTTCTGCGGAAAAGACGAACTTCCATATTGGAAAGACATTCAGAAACTAATTAAAGTAGATGTAAAAACGATTGCTGATCATCCGTATCAATGGCATTCTGGAAGTCCAGAAGCAGGAGAAAAACCTAAAAACTCCAACAGAAGCGGTGGCGCTCACAAATCGAGAAAGTCAGATAATTCTAAAAAAAATAAAAAACGCTGGTACTAAACAGCGTTTTTTTCGTTTATAAGGAAATTGATTATTTTGAACAATTTAACCGGCTCAAAAGGTTTAATTATAATATCATTCATTCCAGACGAAATGGCTTCATCAGTGATTTCATCTTTATCAAAAGCTGTCAGAGCCACAATTGGCGTTTCTATGCCTAAAAGGCGAATTCTTTTAGTAGTTTCAAATCCGTTCATTAAAGGCATATTAATATCCATTAAAATCAAATCGAAGGTTTCGTCTTCTAAAATTTTGAGTGCTCCAAAACCATCTTCTACCACTTTGCAGGCATAATTATTTTTTTCGATAATCTTTTTGGTCACTAGCTGGTTAATCAAATTATCTTCTACCACTAAAATTTTATAAATTTCGCTCGAAGTCAGATCTACTTCAATCTCATCAATAATACTTTTCGTTTTGGCTAAATCGTGTTCAAAAGCGATTGTAAACGAAAAAGAAGTTCCTTTTCCTAAATCACTGTCTAGCGTAATCGTGCTTCCAAAAAGCCCCAGAAGTCTTTTTACAATGCTGAGTCCTAAACCTGTACCTTGATAATCTTCGTCTTTTCTACCAACTTGAACAAACTTTTCAAAAATTTTATTCTGGTCTACAAGTGCGATTCCTATTCCGTTATCTTTTATCAAGAAGTCTAAATAATACAGTTTACCTTCAACTTTATTGAGTTTTACGATAATTTCAACTTGTCCGTCTTTGGTAAATTTTAATGCGTTGCTTACGAGATTCATCAAAATCTGCGCTAAACGCAATTTATCTCCAATTAAATACTCGGGAATATTAGAATCAATATCAATAGAAATCCTATTATTGTTTTTTTGGGAAAGAAAAGAAAGCGAATTTTTGATTACCGTAATTTCATCAGAAATATTAAAAGTTAGGTTTTCAAGTACGATTTTATTTTCTTCAATTTTATTGATTTGGAGAATATCATTTACTAGAGATAATAGATATCTAGCAGAAAATTTCAGCGAACTTAAATGCTGGCTTCTTGAAATTTCTTTGTGTTCTTCAAGCAGCATATTGGTTATTCCGACAACCCCATAAAGTGGCGTACGCAATTCGTGGCTTATGGTTGATATAAATTGTGTTTTGAGCAGAGAAGCTTCTTCTGCAATTTCTTTGGCTTGAAGAAGCTCTAAATTGTGTTTTTTCTTATATCTGATATTCTTTATCAAAGTGACAATCAAAACTAAAAGAATTAGCGAAATCAAAATAAAAAGAACTACAATAATTTTTGATTTTCGTAAACTTTGAGATTGTTCGACTTTTTCGCCTTCAACTTTATCAATTTGTCTTTTATATTCGTCCAATTCCAAACTTAAACCAGCCTGAGATGCTTTTTTAAGCTTTTTAGCATCATAGAGCTTATCTGAAACATTGTAATGATTAACAAGCGCTTCATAAGCTTCTTTATGCTTGTTTATTTTATTTAAAAAATGTGAATATTCTAAATAAGCATGCGCCAAATCTGTTTTTTCCTGGCATCTTTTTCCTGCTTCAATTGCATTCAAAAAATGAACATTTGCAGCCTTGTCATTGTTTTTGTAACTCGAATAAATGCCATTCAGCATATGAACAATAACTTCTGTAGCACCATCATTGTACTTTACTTTTGTGCTATTGACATATTTTAGAAAAAGATATCCTTGATTGTAATTTCCAATATCAAAATAAGCCCAAGCAATATTTACATTGGTAAAATACACTTCTTTTAAATCATTGATTCTTAAAGCATAGGCCACTGCTTTTTTGTAATAACGAATTCCTTCATCAAACTGTTTCTTTTCGAAACAAAACATATTCCCTAGATTATTGTAGAGATTGCATTTTAAGGTATCATTACTAGTTTTATTGGCATAGTACAGCCCTTTTTTATAGAAAAAAACAGCTTTATCAAATTCTGTCAGCTCATTGTAATTGGCCGCAATAATATTATAAGAGCGGGCAATAAGACAATAATCTTTTTTTGCAGTTGCAGCATTTAGAGCTGTTCTAGAATAGATAAGTGATTTTTCGAAGTTAGATTCCCTAAAATTTAAAAGTGCTTTTTTTACAATCTTATCAATCTTAGGATCCAGATTACAATTAGATTGCGGAGTCGCCGAACTGACAAAGCAATTCAGAACAAAGAGTAGAAGTAAAAAAATCCGTTTTTGGGGCATTAATCGGCTAGTTTGATCAAATATACACTTTAAAATAAAAAAAAGCTGTATTTCGTAAAAAAATACAGCTTGTCAAAAATTATTTTGATAACTAAGAAAAAAAATAAATCTCAGTACTATTATTTATTCTTTGTTTGCTTCCCATTGTCCTACAACAGAAGTTGCTAATGCATTTCCTAATACATTGGTTGCACTTCTAAACATATCGCAGAAATGGTCAATTGGAAGAATCAAGGCAATTCCTTCAATCGGAATATCAAACATGCCACAAGTTGCAGCTACAACAACCAAACTTGCACGAGGCACGCCCGCAATACCTTTACTGGTAAGCATTAAAACCAAAAGCATTGCCATTTGGGTTCCTAAATCTAAATGCACATTGTAAAACTGAGCAATAAATATACTGGCAAAAGTCATGTACATCATACTTCCGTCTAGGTTAAACGAATATCCTAAAGGCAACATAAAAGAAACAATTTTATCTTTTACGCCAAAACCTTCTAATTCTTCTGTCAATTTAGGAAATACTGCTTCACTACTCGTTGTTCCGAAAGCGATAGCCAGAGGCCCTGTAATTCGTCTTAATAACTCAGTCATTCTTCCTTTAAGGAAAATATATCCAACCACGATCAAAATAATCCACAGCGTACTGATACCGATTAAAAAGGAACCGAAAAATTTAAAATAAGTAATAACCAATTCTTCTGCATCACGTATAGCAAACACACCTGCAATAGCACCAAAAACTCCAATTGGCGCAAATTTCATTACATAGTTTACCATTTTCAAAACGATATGCGATAATTTATCAAAGGCTCCAATAATTGGTTTTACTGTCGGTCCTAAAGAAGCTGCCGCTAATCCGAAGAAAATAGAGAAAACTACAATCTGCAGAATTTCATTAGTCGCCATTGCTTCGACAATACTTTTTGGCACGATATGCTCAACAAAATTATCAAAAGTAAGATTTTGTGTTTTACCTGTAACTTCAGAAGCTGCTGCCATATCAACGTGGTCTAATTTTAAACCAACTCCCGGCTGCAAAACATTTACGTAAAACAATCCAATTAAAAGAGAAATAAACGAAGCTGTAAAAAACCACCCAATTGCTTTTCCTCCAATTCTTCCAACAGTTTTAATATCACCCAATTTGGCAATTCCTACTACCAAAGTAGTAAAAACTAAAGGCGAAATAATCATTTGCACCAAACGGATAAAAATCGTTGCCAGCATTTTTATTTTACCACTAAATAATTGTGCGGCTTCAGGCGAAATGGTATTATGCAGTATAATTCCTAAAATGGCTCCAAGAACCATTGCAATTATAATTTGCCCTGTTAATCCCGAAAGAAATGATTGTTTTTTAGTTTCTGTAACTTCTTGCATTAAATTATTTTTTAATTATTAAAATATAAGACCCTCACTGTCTTACCTTTTACTAATATGTTTTGTTGATTAAATAAAAATCTGCCAAAACAATTGCCGCCATCGCTTCTACGATTGGCACTGCGCGAGGCACTACACACGGGTCATGACGTCCTTTTCCTGTCATTGGTGTAATGTTACCTTTATTATCCAAAGAATCTTGAGTCTGCATGATAGTTGCAACTGGTTTAAACGCAACTCTAAAATAAATATCCATTCCGTTGCTTATACCACCTTGGATTCCTCCAGAAAGATTTGTTTTGGTACTTCCGTCAGGATTGTATAAGTCGTTGTGTTCACTTCCTTTCATTTCAGATCCAGAAAAACCGCTACCGTATTCAAAACCTTTTACTGCATTAATAGAAAGCATTGCTTTTCCTAATTCTGCATGAAGTTTATCAAATACTGGTTCTCCTAAACCAACTGGAACATTTTGGATCACACAAGTTACAACACCTCCAACGGTATCTCCCTGCTTGCGGATATCGCGAATATATTCTTCCATAATCGCTGCCGATTTCTCATCTGGACAACGCACAGGATTGCTTTCTATTTTAGAAAAATCTAATTCTTCATAAGGCGTTTCTAAATGAATTGGCCCAACAGAAGAAACATAA
The DNA here is from genome assembly GCF_003946915.1 of Flavobacterium ustbae. Classification (GTDB taxonomy): domain Bacteria; phylum Bacteroidota; class Bacteroidia; order Flavobacteriales; family Flavobacteriaceae; genus Flavobacterium; species Flavobacterium ustbae. Next base: position 63,050 of record NZ_RPOC01000013.1, on the reverse strand, counting down.
GCATTGATTTTAATTTCAGGCAGCATTTGTTTTGCAATTGCACCCGCTACTACTCTACTTGCGGTTTCTCTAGCAGAACTTCTTCCGCCGCCTCGGTAATCACGCAAACCATATTTCTGGTCGTAAACGTAATCGGCGTGGCTTGGTCTGTAATTATCTTTTATATGAGAGTAATCGTCTGATTTTTGGTTGGTGTTCGGAATAATGAAACCAATTGGAGTTCCAGTAGTTTTTCCTTCAAATATTCCTGATAAAAATTGAACGCTGTCTGGTTCTTTTCTTTGTGTAACAATTGCCGACTGACCTGGCTTTCTTCTTGCCATATCTACCTCAATTGCTTCAAAATCTAATTGTATTCCTGGAGGACATCCGTCAATAATACCGCCTAAAGCTTCACCGTGAGATTCTCCAAATGTTGTTACTTTATATAATGTGCCGAAGCTGTTTCCTGCCATTGTGTTTTGTTTTGAGCAAATGTAAGTTTTATGAATTAAATTAAAAAATTTAAAACTGGTATTATTAACGAAACATTAAATGGGATAAAAATTACAATTTGGTAAAAATATCCTCTTTTTAATAACCTTTTAATAAAGTCAATTTTTACAAATTTCCTTTCATTTGTAAAACTTCAAATCAAGAAAAATTGAAAAAAAGAAACGTCGAATTGGTTATTCTTTCTGATGTTCATTTAGGAACTTACGGAAGTCATGCTAAAGAATTAAACAACTATCTTTCAAGCATTAAACCCAAAACTTTAGTCTTAAACGGCGATATAATTGATGCTTGGCAGTTTCGAAAATCTTATTTTCCCAAAGCCCATTTACGAGTGATCCAGCGTATTATCGGAATGGCTTCTAAAGGAACAAAAGTGTACTATATTACTGGAAATCACGATGAGATACTTCGAAAATTCAGCGATATGAATATGGGAAATTTTGCTCTTGTTGATAAATTAGTTTTAGAATTAGACGACAAAAAGGCCTGGATTTTTCATGGAGATGTTTTTGACGCTTCTGTGCAGCATTCTAAATGGATTGCAAAACTAGGCGGATTAGGCTACGATTATTTAATTCTAATGAATCGATTTGTGAACTGGTGCTTAGCAAAATTGGGACGTGAACCTTATTCTTTTTCGAAAAAAATAAAAGCAAGCGTTAAGAAAGCTGTAAAATTTATTTCAGACTTTGAAACAACAGCTACCGATTTGGCTATCGAAAAAAATTACGACTATGTCGTTTGCGGTCATATTCATGAACCTAAAATTGCAACAATCGAAAACAAATACGGCTCCACTTTATACCTTAATTCTGGCGATTGGGTAGAAAACTTAACTGCACTAGAATATCATAAAAAGCGTTGGAAATTGTTTTCTTATAAAGCTAGTAATTTTGCCGAAGAAGAAAATCTATTAGAAATGGAAGATCTTATTACTTCGCAACTCATTTCGTCTATAATATTAAAATAGAAGCACAGAATCGCTTTTTTAAGAATTTTAACGCTCCGTTTTTCAAGAAATGTAAATTATATAACAATTTTCAAAAATAATATACGTTCTCTATTGGACTGTAATTATACATTTGAAAAAAATTAATTTAACCATTTTATGAAAAAGATTTTATTATCTGCCATTATGCTTCTTGGTTTAGCATTCACGGCTCAATCGCAAGAAATTTCGAAGCACGCTTTAGGATTACGTCTAGGAGACAATAACGGATTTGGAGGAGAAATATCATACCAACTAGGACTAAATCAGAAAAACAGACTTGAGTTTGATTTAGGTTGGAGAAATAGCAGAGATGTAGATGCAATAAAAGGTGTTGCTCTTTACCAATGGGTTTGGAACATCGATGGAGGTTTTAACTGGTACGCAGGTGTCGGTGGAGGTTTAGCCGCTTGGGATTACGATTACTACAATAACAACTACAGATACAACGATAGCGGAACTTATGTTTTTGCAGCTGGAGATATCGGTATTGAATATAGATTTGATGAAGTGCCACTTACATTATCATTAGATGTAAGACCTGAAATTGGTTCTGGGTACTATGATGACGATAATTTTGGATTTGACGTTGGTTTAGGTGTTAAATTCAGATTCTAATTAAAAATAAAAAATAATTGTAAGAAGAAACCTGTCGTTTAAAACCGGCAGGTTTTTTTTATGTGATAAATGGTAAATTTAACCGCAAAGTTCGCAAGTTCCAATAAAAAAGAATCTCGCAAAGTCGCCAAGTCACAAAGTTTAATTTTTTGCGACTTCTCGACTTTGCGAGATTAAATTAAATTAAAAAAATGTAGCGCGCTTAGCGAAAACCTTGCGTTCTTTACGGTTAAAAAACCACTTTCTTATTTAATAATAATTTCTTTCTTAGAATTAATTTTAACTACGGTGTAAGGATATGAAATTACCTGCATCGTCATAGCATCTTTTGCAGGATTATTTTCTTTAACGGTAATAATAATGTTTTTATCTGTTTCTTCAACGTTTACAACATCAATAGTATAGCCGCTGGTATTTTTTTCACCCATATTCAAAATCACATAATTTGAAGTATTGGTATCGCTGTTTTTTACTTTATCTGCCAAAAGCGGGTCATTTTCCAACATTTTAATCTCATTAGGCTCTGTCAGGATTTCAAAGAATTTAATATTACCGCCTCCGTTAGACTGTACCGTCAAAACTTCATACAATCCTGTTGCAGCAGAGGTTTTCTTGGCACCGCAAGAAATCAAAACAAAAACTGCTAAAATCGAAATTACTTTTTTCATTTACCTATTTTTAAAATTAATGCTTCTCATATTTATAATCATCTACAGCTTTTTGATATAAAGCCTCATATTTTGGAAGAATATTTTTGATATCAAATTTTCTTGCTACTTCCAAAGCATTTGCTTTAAACTGACTTAAAATTGTATCGTCTTTCAAAATTTTAATCGCATTTTCTGCCATTTCTTCCACATTTCCGACATTGCTTAGATATCCCGAAAATCCGTCAAAGTTTACTTCAGGAAGACCACCAGAATTACTCGAAATAACCGGAACACCGCAAGCCATAGCTTCCAACGCTGCTAAACCAAAACTTTCAGTCTCAGAAGGAAGAAGAAATAAATCGGTCATGCATAAAATCTTATCAATTTCATGGCTGTTTCCAAAGAAAATTACTTTGTCTAAAATACCTAATTCTTGGCACAAAATTTCGGCTTTTTCCTTTTCTGGCCCATCACCAACCATCATTAATTTTGCTGGAATTTCTTTCTGAATATTATAGAAAATCTTAATAATATCTGGAATGCGTTTTACCTTTCTAAAGTTACTGATATGCGTTATAATACGCTCGTTTTCGTTTGCCATTACATAACGATGGCAAGGTGCCGTTGGATCTTTTTTGACTTTATCCAATTCTATAAAATTTGGAATCACTTTAATTTTATTCTTGATCTTGAATAATTTCAAAGTATCATCTTTCAAACTCTGCGAAACCGAAGTAACATAATCTGATTTATTAATACTAAAAGTCACAGCGGGCTTGTAAAACGGATGGTTCCCAACCAGTGTAATATCGGTTCCATGAAGCGTTGTAATCATAGGCAGATTAATTCCTTCATTTTTAAGCATTTGTTTTGCCATATAACCTGCATAAGCATGAGGAATTGCATAATGCACGTGCAGAAGCTCTATTTTGTACAATTTAACCATATCGACCAACTTACTCGATAACGCTAACTCATAAGGCTGATAATGAAACAAAGGATATTCTGGAACATTTACTTCGTGATAATGAACATTCGGGTTTAAAAGCGCCAATCTAACGGGTTGGCTGTATGTAATAAAATGTATTTCGTGTCCTCTTCTGGCTAATTCGAGACCTAACTCTGTGGCTACCACACCACTACCTCCAAAAGTAGGATAACAAACAATTGCTATTTTCATGGATTAAATTTAATTCTACGAAAATACTCAAAAATAGCGTTTCATCAGGCTTTTAAATTGTTAGATTTTCGACAAAATTAGATTAGTCCGGTTGATAAATATTTTTAGAAGCAGAAGTAAAAGTTTCAAAAGAATACCATTCCCGCAGTCCGCTATATCTTTTTCTGTTTAAAAAAACCCGAAAAAGGATGCCGCTCCCCATCGTGGCTAATTTAGAAGTTTTGTTTTTCAATAGAAATTAAATCACCTAAAACAAATTTGTCAAGTTTGAAACTTTGACAAAGTGTAACATTAACGAAGCTTGATATTGAAGAAGCTTGATGTTGTTTCAAACTTAAAACTTGAAACCTCAAACTTGAAACAAAAAAAGCGAAACATAAGTTTCGCTTTTTAAACATTTTATAATCTCTTAAAAAAATCTGCTATGCCAGCTGTCGGCTGCAGGAACTTCCCAAGCATCATTAAATTCTTCAATATTATTAACCAGATTATTAAATACAATTGTATTAGCTGTTACGGCTTTATCTTTAACCATTTTCTTGAAGTCAATTAATGGCTTATGAGCGATATGATCTCCAAGTTTAAACGTAACATTCATTTTATCTAATAAATCAACATTATATTTCTTTTCTAATGATTGAATAAATTCAACAGAACTATCAATAGAACATCCTGTAGCAGCTTGCACATCTTGATTAACTGCCAATATAATAAATCGGTTATACTTCAATAAAAACGAAGCTTCAAGACTTGTGCCGTGAGCAGCCCATTGTTCTACAAAAGCTTTTAAATCTGTTTCGATTTCAGAAAACTCTTCCTCAGAAAATTTTCTGTTCGATTGGTAAATCCAAACTCTAGATTCACCTGGTAAATTTTCAAAAGGTATATACATTTTTAAATTTTGTTTTGTTTGTTTTGTTTCAAGTTTCAGGTTTCAGGTTTTAAAACTTTAACCCCTTGCCCCTTTGTCACTTTGAACCTTATTTATAAATCTTGCGCATTAGCAATTAACTCAGCCACATCCATCACTTTTACTTCTCCTTCTTTGTGTGCATGTTTGATTCCGTCTGTTAACATCGTATTACAGAAAGGACAACCCGCAGCAATAATATCTGGCTGAACTTCTAGAGCATCTTCTGTACGAAGTACGTTTACTTCTTTATTTCCAGGTTCAGCATCTTTAAACATTTGCGCTCCTCCTGCTCCACAGCATAATCCGTTTGATTTAGAACGTTTCATTTCGACCAATTCAACATCTAATTTCTGAATTAAATCTCTTGGCGCTTCATAAACTTTATTTGCCCGTCCTAAATAGCAAGGATCGTGAAAAGTAATTTTTTTACCTTTAAATTGTCCACCTTCAACAGTTAGTCTTCCGTCATCAATTAAAGATTTTAAAAACTCTGTATGGTGAATAACTTCGTAGTTCCCACCTAATTCCGGATACTCATTTTTTAAAGTATTAAAACAGTGTGGGCAAGCCGTAACAATTTTTTTAGCTTCATAAGCATTCAAAACCTCGATATTCATCATGGCCTGCATCTGAAACAAAAATTCATTTCCAGCTCTCTTTGCAGGATCACCTGTACAACTCTCTTCTGTACCTAAAACTGCAAAAGAAACATTGGTACGATTTAAAATTCGCACAAACGCTTTAGTAATTTTTTTTGCTCTATCATCAAAACTTCCTGCGCAACCTACCCAAAACAAAACCTCTGGCTGTTTTCCTTCGGCAAGCATTTCTGCCATTGTTGGCACTACTAAACTTTCTGACATCTTCTTTTGTTGTTAAATCGGTTAATCGTTTACTTGGTTAATCGCACTCGCTACGATCACCTACTAAAAACCTTAAATACTTTATTATCGATTAAATGGTAAAACAATTAACCACTTAGACTTTTTTAATTTTCGTTTTTCCAGTTTAAACGGTCTTGCTGGCTATACTGCCAAGGCGCGCCGTTGTTTTCAATATTAGTCATCATTGCATTTAGTGACATCGGTGCAGCACTTTGCTCCATAACTAAATAACGACGCATATCCATAATAATAGATAGCGGACTAATATTTACAGGGCATTCTTCAACACATGCATTACAAGAAGTACAAGCCCATAATTCTTCTGGTGTAATATAATCGTTTAATAATGATTTATTATCAGGCACGAAAGTTCCTTTGTTTGCATCGATATTTTTACCAACTTCGGTCAAACGATCTCTTGTATCCATCATAATTTTACGAGGAGACAATTTTTTACCTGTTTGATTGGCAGGACAAGCAGAAGTACAACGACCACATTCTGTACACGTGTATGCATTTAAAAGCTGAACCCAATTTAAATCCTGAACGTCACTTGCACCAAACTTGCTTGGTGCAGCATTTTCATCAGCTGGAGCTGCAGCAAACGGATCTGCATTTGGATCCATCATTAATTTGACTTCCTTAGTAACCGAAGCTAAATTATCAAATTGCCCTTCTGGCTGCAGATTTGCAAAATAGGTATTCGGGAACGCCAAAAGAATGTGCAAATGTTTTGAAAAGTATAAATAGTTCATGAAAACTAAAATACCTGCGATATGCAACCACCAGAAAACTTCGAACAGCAATCCTACAGTTTCATTTGATACACCATTAAAAATTGGCGCAATAAACTGGCTTATTGGATAACTTCCTGCTTTATGAAAATGAGAATATCCTCCTGGCACATTTTGTAAATGCAAATCAGAAGCATTCATCAATAAAAACAGAATCATCAAAACGGTTTCAAAATACAGAATGTAATTGGCATCACTTTTTGGAAATCCAGTTAAATCAGAATGTATAAATCGTTTTAAACGAATAAAATTTCTTCTGATCCAAAAAGCAACTACAGCAATAATTACCAATATTGCCAATATTTCAAATGAAGCAATTAAAACGTCATAAACCACACCTAAATATGGTGCAAAAACCCTATGCGTTCCAAAAAGTCCATCAATAATAATTTCTAATAATTCGATATTAATTATTATAAAACCGACATATACAAAAATATGAAGGATTCCTGCAACAGGGCGTCTCACCATTTTTGATTGCCCAAGAGCAATCAATGCCATGTTTTTCCAACGAGCTTTAGGATTATCTTTTCGATCTACATCAACTCCAAGATTAATGTTTCGGTAGATTTTTTTTACGCTCGCTGCAAAAAAGCCGAAACCAACTATAAGAAGTATGGCAAATAAAATATTATCTAAATAACTCATTTATAACTATTTTTTATCAGTTGAGTTTGTTTCTTCTGTGGGTGCAACGTAAGGTTTGTTTTTCTTTCCAAAAAGAGAAACGTTTACGTAACGGGTTGGATAAAGACGAACATCTTGCAATAGCAATTCAAGCTCTTTTGAAGTTTTTGCCAAGTTATTATACAATGCATCGTCATTTAATAATTTTCCTGCTGTTCCTTTTCCAGAATTCAAATTAGCCATTAAGCCATCAACTTTGGCTAAAGTTTGGTTTAGGTTTCGAACCGTTTTTCCTAAATCTGCTTTATTTAATGAATCTGAAATTTTATTGAAGTTGCTAGATACTTTATTAAAGTTAGAAACCATTCCATTAATCTGTCCTTTATTCGTATCCAAAATATTGTTTAGACTTCCAGAAGCTTTATGAAATTGTGTCATTGTCTGACTTAATTCGGCAATTGTTTTCTTCAGATTTTCTTGAGTATTCTTATCCAAAGTATTATTCAAGCCTGTAACCAGAACATCAATATTCAAAAGCATTTTATCAAGCTTTTGCTGAATTGGTTCAATTTTCCCTCCTAAGGACTCCGTTAATCCCAATTCAACAGTAGAAACTAATTTCTGTCCGTCTTCTGCTAATTCTTTATCAGCAAAATTCGGAATGATTTTAATTTGTTTCCCTGCAATTAAGCCTGGAGAATAAATTGCAGCTAAACTGCTTTTAGTAATTGGAAAATCTGTTTTAAGCTGAAGTTCGACTAGTAATTTACCCGTAACTTCGTCTATTGTAATTTTATTTACTTTACCAATCGCAAGTCCGTTTAGCGTTACTGGTGCTGATGGAGATAAATCCTCAACATTATCATATTCAGCATATAAAATGGTATAATTTGTAAAAAGATCTCTACCCTTTAAAAAACTATATCCCCAGATAAACAATAAAATAGACCCGATGACTAAAATAGCCGTTTTAATTTCTCTTGTTAGTTTCAAAATTCTAAGTGTTTGTACAAAATTAATATAAATATTCGAACTTGCGCTTATTATTTAATAGCGTCCTGAATACTGATTTTTTCCCCGTCTTTTGTTGCCACCAAAAATGCAGCACCATACCCTTTACTTTTAGCTTCTTGCAGATATTTTTGTGCTGTTTCGTAACTCGGAGTTTCTTCGTAAAAATATTTATAAATATTGTTTTCGTATACCATTGTTACATTATTTAGCCCTTTGAAGTTTTTAGGTATCAAAGGTGTTTTTTTGATACTTGCAATGAGCTGTACTTTAAAGAAAGTTCCCTTTGGAGCATTTTTTGCTACTGCAACTGGAGTAGTCGTTTTTGGCTTTGCAGGCGTAGTATCTCTTACGGGCCGACTCTCAGGAGTTTCTGTTCCTGAACCAAAATATTCGCGTTTGTAACTTAAGATTGCTTCAGCAATTGCTCTTGCAATATCATCTTGGCCTTCTTCAGAATTCAGAATATTACCTTCTGTCGGATTAGACACAAATCCTGTTTCAACCAAAACTCTAGGCATATAAGCTTTATGAAGTACCATGAAAGGAGCTTGTTTCACACCTCCTTGACGAAGTTTTTTTCCTAATTTCTCAAAATTATCTTCGATTTTAGTCGCAAGCGAAATACTATTATCTAAATATTCTTCTTGCATTAAAGTCATTCCAATCATCGATTCTGGAGAATTAGGATCAAATCCTTCGTATTTACGTTTATAATCTTTTTCAAGCGTAATTACAGAGTTCTCTTTCTTTGCCGCTTCAAGGTTTGATGCTACTTTACTCAAACCCATTACATAGGTTTCAGTTCCATCGGCTGCTGTATTTTTATTTGCGTTACAGTGAATAGAAACAAAAATATTCGAATTTGCTCGGTTAGCAATATTCGCTCTTTCAACCAAATCTATAAAAACATCCGTTTTACGAGTATAAATAACATTAACATTAGGATTAAGTTCTAAAATCTTTCCTACTTTCAAAACAATAGCTAAAGCAATATTCTTTTCGATTCGTCCGCTGTAAACAGCTCCAAAGTCATGATCTCCGTGTCCAGCGTCAAGTGTTACCTTAAACACATTTGACTGACTATGAGCACAAAACGACGATATCATTAGAAATAAAGTAAATATTACCTTAAATTTGTTAATTCTATTCATAAATCTAAAAGTTAATTTTAATAAAATGCAGCTGTTATAATTTTTAGAATTGATTATTTTTGCCAAAAAATTATATGTAAGTTTGACATGTCAAAAAACAAGCCATAATTTTACAAAAATAGCATTTAAACCTTTGCACACAAACTTATTTAATATCGTTTTAATATCATTTTTCCTAACTATAGGTTGTGGTAATTTATATTCGCAAGAAATAAAAAACAAAAAAAAGTCTTTACCTGCTGGAAAACAAACAGATAAAACTACTTCTGTCGAAAAACCAGCTATAACTCCAACAGACACTATAAAATTAGATACTGTTAGGCCTAAAAAAACTTTTTTGGATGGAAAAGTAAGATACAAAGCAAAAGATTATGCTAAGATCGATCAGAAAAACAAACTGATTACTTTATATAATGAAGCAGAATTATACTATAAAGATGTTGAATTAAAATCGGGTATAATTGTTCTTAATTATGAAAAAGATGAAGTTTATGCTGGACGAATTAAAGATTCTGCAGGGGTTCTAACCCAATATCCTAACTTTAAACAAGGATCAAGCGAGGTACAGCCAGATTCTATCCGATTCAATTTTAAAACTAAAAAAGCTTTAATTTACAATTCTAGAACAGAACAAGGCGAATTTAAAATTAAAGCTGCCGTTACTAAAAAAGAAAACGATTCTGTCTACTTCTTAAAAGGTGCGCGCTTTACTACTTCAACAGATGTCGATAATCCTGAATATTATTTCCAAACCAGCAAAGTTAAATTTATCCCTGGAAAAAAAGTAATTACAGGTTTAACTAATATGGTTATTGCCGACGTCCCTACTCCTTTGGCATTACCATTTGCCTATTTCCCGATGAGTCAGGAAAAAAGCGTTTCGGGTATTATAATTCCGAGTTATAACGATTCTAACACAAGAGGTTTTTCATTACAGAATGGAGGTTACTATTTTGCTCTGAGCGATAATTACGACTTAACCGTACTTGGTGATTATTATACCAATGGAAGTTATGCCATGCGATTCGAATCGGCGTATGCAACGCGATATAAGTATAGAGGAAATGTGAATATTCGTTTTGAGAACTTAATTAGCAGCGAGAGAGGTTATCCTGATTATTCTAAACAAAGTATTTACAACATTCAGTGGTCGCATTCTAAAGACACCAAATCGAATCCAAATTCTACTTTTTCTGCTTCTGTTAACATGGGTAGTAGTAAATATTTCAAACAGTCTATCAACCAAGCCAATATTGGATCGAACTTGAATAATACTTTAAGTTCGTCTATTTCATACAATAAAACCTTTAATACTATTCCTGGTTCACGTATTTCGTTATCTGCAACTCATAGCCAGAATACACAGACAGAAGACATTATCATGACTCTTCCGTCTTTACAAGGAAGTATTGACCGTATCTATCCTTTTGTTGGGAAAGATGGCGTAAAGAAAGGACTAATTAAAAACATCAACTTACAATACAATGTAAGCGGTAAAAACGAGTTTAAAACAAAAGATTCTTTGTTTTTTAAACCACAAATGTTTCAAGATGCCAGAATAGGTTTGCAGCAGACTATTCCGTTAAGCACCAACTTCAAAATTTTTAAGTATTTCAGTGCCGGAGCTTCTACTACTTATCAGGAAACATGGGTCAACAAAACAATCGAAAAAGTTTACGATCCAGCTGAAGAAAAAGCAGTGGACAAAACAGTAAATGGTTTCGATGCTTTTAGAACATACAATTTTAGCACCAATTTAGGTACGACAATTTATGGAACTTTCAATTTTGGAGACGATAAAAGAATTCAATCTATTAGACACGTAATGCGTCCGAGTGTTACGTATGCTTATACGCCTAGCTTTGAAAAATATTACAATACGTATGCTGTAGATGCTTCTGGAAGAATTACTTCTGAATATACTAGATTTGAAAACGGATTATACGGAGCGCCAGGAAAAGATAACTCGAACATCGTTGGTTTTGCCTTGAGTAATACTTTTGAAGCCAAAGTAAGAGACCGAGACAGCACAAAAACAGAGCCTAAAAAGATAATGCTGTTAAACAATTTAAACTTCAGCACAAGCTATAATTTCAATGCTGACGGCAAATCAACATTTGGATGGCAGCCAGTATTAGTTAGTGGTGGAACTCAGTTTTTTGACAATAAAATGAATATGAATTTTGGTGCAACATTAGATCCGTATGCGATTGACAATGGCGGTAACAAAATTGATAAATTCAACATTGATAATGGCGGAAGTTTATTTAGAATGACAAGCGCCAATGTAACGGTAAATTATTCCTTCTCGAATAAAGGAACTGGAAAAGAAAAAAACACCCAGAGCCAGCGGAATGGAGGACGAAGCGATGACTTGTTTGGCACCAACACCGACTTAAATGACAGTCGTAACAGCCAATTTGCCAATGAACCCGAAAAGGAAGATGTAATTACAGAATTCTTTAATTCTAAAGTTCCATGGGATATGACACTTGCGTATTCGTTAACATATTCAAACGTTAAACGAGAGAATACTATTTCTGGAAACTCTATCATGGTTTCTGTTAATACCGATCTTACTCCTAAATGGAAGGCTGGGGTTTCTACTGGTTACGATTTTGTACAAAAAGGCGTTACCTTTACACAATTCCGTTTTGAAAGAGATTTATTAAGCTGGAGAATGGCTTTTAACTGGCAACCTTTAGGAAACAACTCAAACTGGAACTTCTTTATCGGAATTAAATCTGGTATGCTTAGCGATATCAAATGGAACAAAAGAAGCGTTTCAAATAGATAAACTACTTTCGAATCCAAATACTTTCATTATGAAAAAAATAATTTTTACCGAGAAAGCTCCAGCTCCAATCGGTCCGTATAATCAAGCCGTATTATCTGGAAACACACTTTATGCTTCTGGACAGATTGCAATCAATCCTACGTCTGGAGAATTAGTTACTGAGAACATTAATGATGAAACACATCAAGTAATGCAAAACATTGCTGCAATCTTAGAAGCTGCAGGAATGACTTTTGAGAACGTTGTAAAGTCAACTATTTTTATCATGGACATGAACAACTTTGGAGCAATAAACACCGTTTACGGATCTTATTTTAACGAAAAAACCGCTCCAGCTCGTGAAACGGTTCAAGTGGCTTGTTTGCCAAAAAATGTTAATGTAGAAATTTCTATAATTGCTGTGCAATAGCATCCAATAATAATTGTGCCGTTGCTTCATTGGTTGCCAGCGGCACATTATGCACATCACAAACTCGAATCAGCATATTAATATCTGCTTCATGCGGATGACTTGAAAGAGGATCTTTAAAAAAGAAAACCATCTGCGTAATTCCTTCTGCTACTCTTCCTGCAATTTGCGCATCTCCTCCAAGTGGTCCAGAAAGCATTCTCTGCGTTTTAAATCCAGCTGCCTCTGCTTTTCCTCCTGTTGTACCAGTACCAATAAGCCTTATTTTTTCATTGTGCAAAATAGCTTCATTTTTGATTAAGAAATCAATTAAATCGGCTTTTTTACCATCATGAGCAATAATGGCGATTTCTATAAAACCTGAACTATTGATTAGCGACATGGTAAGCAATTAATCCATCAATAGGTCTTCTTAAAACATTACCTAATTGAAGTTCGTATTTATCAAACGTTTCTTGCAATTCATCTTTCAAGTAAAATGCAATAGAACCTACAAAATGCACAGGCACTTCTTTGCAGTTATCAAATTGTTTGATGTAGTTTTTAACGAACGATTTCATTCCTTTGAAAATAATTTTTCTGCAGAATTCAGTGTCTTTATGCTTAATTAAAAACTTTGCAAATGTTGCTAAATAAGCATTTGGATTTGCCTCTTTGTATAATTTATTTTTAATAAAATCAGGATCAACGTCGTATTCTTTTTCAAATTCAACCGCCAATTCTTTAGGCATTTTATTAAAATAGTATTTTCTAATTAATTCTTTTCCAAAAACATTCCCGCTACAGTCATCCATTACGATGTATCCTAACGACTGAACTTTTTGGTGCAATACTTTTCCATCAAAGTAACTGCAGTTAGATCCTGTTCCTAAGATAGAAACAATTGCTTCCTGCCCTTTTGGAGTTGTAGCATAAACAGCAGCATAAGTATCTTCCTGAACATCAACAATTGCGTTAGAAAAATATTCTTGAAAAACCTGCTTTAAATACTCTTTCATTCTATCTGTTCCGCATCCGGCACCATAAAAGAACAAATGAGTTGCTTCTTTTTTGTTTTGTAAAATATCAAAACGGTCGTTTAATCTAGAAATAATTTCCGGCCCGTCTAGAATTTCAGGATTTAATCCTAAAGTTTGTGTTGTGAATAGTACTTTTCCATTATCATCTATAGCAATCCAATCGGCTTTAGTAGATCCACTGTCAACTATTAATTTCATTTGTTTAGTTTTTGGAATTAGGTTTTTCTATTTTTAATTTAAAAGTGTATTTTTTACATTAATCATAGAAGTAACAAAATAAGAAAATCCCGTTATTTTAAAGTAACGGGATTTTGCAAAAATATATATTATTATTTTAAACCTGCGATATGCACAGATAAATCGATTAATTTGCTTGAGTATCCGTACTCATTGTCGTACCAAGAAACTAATTTGAAGAAAGTTGAATTCAAACCAATTCCTGCACCAGCATCAACGATAGAAGTTCTTTTATCTGAGATAAAGTCTTGAGAAACTACTGCATCTTCAGTATATCCTAAGATACCTTTCAATTCGTTTTCAGAAGCTTTTTTCAATACAGCCATAATTTCTTCGTAAGAAGTTTCTTTAGCTACTTTTACAGTTAAATCTACTGTAGAAACGTCAGCAGTAGGAACACGGAAAGCCATACCAGTTAATTTTCCGTTCAATTCTGGAATAACTTTTCCAACTGCTTTTGCAGCACCTGTTGAAGAAGGAATGATGTTGATTGCAGCAGCACGTCCACCTCTCCAGTCTTTTCTAGAAGGTCCGTCAGCTGTCATTTGAGTCGAAGTAGTTGCGTGAACAGTTGTCATTAAACCTTCAACGATTCCGAAGTTATCATTGATCACTTTAGCTAATGGAGCTAAGCAGTTTGTAGTACAAGAAGCGTTAGAAACTACTAAATCTGAAGCTTTTGCAGATTCGTGGTTAACACCCATTACAAACATTGGAGCATCTGCAGATGGAGCAGAAATGATTACTTTTTTAGCACCACCTTTTAAGTGCTCACTTGCAGTTTCGATAGTTGTGAAGATACCAGTACATTCAGCTACTACATCTACATCAACTTCGTTCCATTTTAAGTCAGCAGGATTTCTTTCTGCAGTGATACGGATATTTCTTCCGTTTACATATAATTTTCCTTCTTTAACTTCTACAGTTCCATCAAAACGACCGTGAACTGAATCATATTTTAATAAATAAGCTAAGTGGTCTACGTCTAACAAGTCATTGATTGCAACAACTTCTACATTATCTCTATTGAAAGACTCTCTAAAAACGATTCTTCCGATACGTCCAAATCCGTTTATTCCTAATTTTACTTTTGACATTTTACTAAATTTTTTGCTTTTGTTTTTATTACACTATTTCAAAGTCTAATTTCCTCACAATAAACTTCTCCTCTTTTAAACTTTTATATTGATTACGTTGACATAATATCTGCCACTTTCAACAATTCTCTATCAATTTCTGATTTTCCTTTAATAGCTTGCTCTAAAGGTGTCAAAATCACTTTATCTTCACGAAGGCCTACCATATAATTAGATTTTCCTTCAATTAAAGATTCTACTGCTTTTACTCCTAAGCGGCTTGCCAAAACACGATCAAAACAAGATGGAGAACCACCACGCTGCATGTGTCCTAATACAGAAACACGCACATCATATTCAGGTAAATTTGCTTCAACATAATCTTTTAATTCGAATACGTTTTTACCAATTTTATCTCCCTCTGCAATAACCACAATACTTGAAGATTTTCCAGATGCTTTACTTTTTTGAAGTGAATCTAAAAGACGATCTAAACCTAAATCTTCTTCAGGAATAAGAATTTCTTCAGCTCCTGCACCAATACCTGCGTTAAGAGCAATATGGCCTGCATCTCTACCCATAACCTCTACAAAGAAAAGACGGTTATGAGAACTTGCAGTATCTCTAATTTTATCTATACAGTCTACTACAGTATTTAAAGCCGTGTCGTACCCAAGAGTAAAACTTGTACCAAAAATATCATTATCAATTGTACCAGGAATTCCCATTACTGGAAAACCAAATTCTGCATTAAAAATCAATCCTCCTGTAAAACTACCATCACCACCAATAACAACCAAAGCATCTACACCAGCCTTAACAAGATTCTCGTGTGCTTTTTTTCTACCTTCAGGGGTTCTAAACTCTACCGAACGAGCCGATTTTAAGATCGTTCCGCCTTTGTTTACAATATTATTTACGCTTCGTGGTCCCATTTCTTTGAAGTCTCCTTCAATCATTCCTTGGTAGCCTCTATAAATTCCTATGCATTCTATATTATGATATGCGCAAGTTCGAACAACTGATCGTATTGCAGCATTCATTCCAGGTGAATCTCCTCCTGAGGTAAGAACACCTACTTTTTTTATTGTTTTTGGCATTATTTAAGTATTAAAGTGTAAAATTAGCAAACATTCATCACTTCTCAGGCTTCAATTATCATAAATTAATAAAAAATGTTAAATTCAAACGTTTTCGTTAATAAGTTTTTTCTAGGAAAAAATTTCATTAAAAATAATAAATCGCTATTTTTTTAATTAAATCGTCAAAATTAACAATACCCTGATGAAGTGTTATAAAAATCAGAATTCCCCGCTCACATGGAAAATTTTATTAGAGTGCCTAAATTTAGCACAAAAAAACCATTATGAGAATAATGGTTTTATAAAAGTCTATTTTTTAACAAAGTGTTAATAATCATTGTCGGGAATTAGGCCTTGATTGTTGTTTGGAGCTTGGTTTCCTTGATTTTTCTGCTTTTCTTCTTCTTTTTTCCTTTTCTCTTCCTCTTCTTTGGCCTTTTTCTTGTTTTTCTCAGACTCCTTTTTAGTTGTAAAATTCATATAATCTGGATTAAGAGAAGAATCCTGCAATTGATCTGAAGAAGAACCTTTTACAGCTCTTTCTATCTTATGGCTTTTAAAGAGCTTATTTACAAGCTCACTAAATGTATCAAAATCTACTTCATACGAAATACCAACTCCTTGCGTATATCCTATTCCTTGCCCTATATAATTAACATCATTTTCTTTATTAAATAAACGAAGGTTCATTGTACCGTCTTCATTTACACGATATAAAATTTCAATATCTCCTACAATTGCAGATTCGTTTACACCGCCAACAGGAACTCCCAATTTACCATTGATCGTAATACGCTCGTTTACCTGAGAAGATATATTGGCAACGAATTGACCATCAACCTCCTGCCCTGTTCTTCGGTCGGCAGCAATGTAATTTAAGTCGATATTTACTTTATCGTTATCCGATTTAATAATTCCGCCCAACAAACTTGAGGCTGTTTCTGACAATGTTCCAGAAAAATCGCCTTGACTGAATCCGTCGGTACTCATAAACGAACCAGTAGATAATAAATAGAGCGCCTGTGTCTGGCGAATATCTTTATCATCCAATTTATATTGTATCTCCGACTTTAAAACGTTACTTACAGAAGGAAACTGAATATCAAAATTTGGTTCAGGATTTGACAAATCACCTCGCAAACCAATTACTACTTCAACAGGAACTTTTTTATTGAATGAAGAAGTGTTATCTAAAAGGACTGCCGGATTTGCCTGTGTTTTATAAACCGCCTCTAAATTTAGCTGAGCACGCATCGGGTTTCCTTCCCAAATAATCGATCCTCCTTTTTTAACCGAGAATTTTTTATCGATAAGCCCTCCGTATTTAAAATTATAAGTTCCTTCGTATGCTTGGAAATCTCCCCACATATTAAATTTACCCAAAGTGTTGATTTTGAATAAAAGCGATCCATATCCTTTTCCTTTCATTCCATGTCCAGAATTTCGATCTAGAATTACTTCTACTTCGGCATCTGGCGTAATATCAAAATCAAATTCCAATTCAAGTCCGTTGTAATCTCTTGTTTTTTCGACAATTCCATTTGCGAGATTGTACTTTTCCTTTGGCGTTACAAAATGAATCCAACTACTTTCTCCAACACTTTGCACATTATTAATCGGAATTTTAACCTCTGTTCCTTTCTCCGATTTAGCATCTACCTTAATAAAAAGACTTTCTACTGGACCTCTAATACTAGCAGTTCCGTTTATAAATGCCGTTCCGAAATAAGCCGCATCATCACTGTCTTTTGTATCTAGCGCTAGTAATCGTTTAGAAGTAATATTTAAATCCAATTTCCAATCGCCAAAATTCTTATGTTCAATACTTCCGTTAAGGAGACCTTTTGTGCCGTATTTAGTATCTGTCAACTGATTATTTCTAAACAAGAATTTTTCATTCGTTAAATCAATTACCGTTCGATCACTCAGTTCATAATCGGTATTTAGGTACGGAATTGTCATTCCGGCTTTTTCCACATACAAACGTCCGTTGATTTCTGGTTTTTTCAAATTCCCAACTACAGCAGCATTTCCAGAGACAGAACCGCGGACATTAGAAAGAACATCGCCGCCAATGGTTCCTAAAGTAGCCAGATTAAAGCCTTCCAGTTTCAGACTCATATCCATGATGGTTTCCTTATTTTCTACAGCAAAAGTTCCGTTTGCCCTAAACGATTCGGTAAAGCCATTTTGAATGGATGAATTGACCGTAAATTTTCTAAAACTTTCGTCTCCAGAAATATCAAAATTAAGCGTACCTAATTCTGTTTTATTCATAACAAGATTGTCAATTTTTATGGATGCTGTGGGCTGATAAACATTTTTATTCTGTTTATAATTTACACTTCCATTCAAATTACCATCGAACACAAATTTGGAATTCGTAGGCGTAATTTTATTGATATCAACATCTTCAAAAGTCAGTTCCAAATCTTTATAATCTTTTCCTTTTATAACTCCGTTTAAATCGATTTTCTGGTTTTCGTGAGATAAAACAATATTGTCAAAATTGAAATTTTTAAAATATTGGTCAACTATAATCTGATTGTCTTTTTCAGCATCTTCATTTAAGTACCAGATATAGTCCTTAAATTTCATTTCCGACTTCTTGATTCCGATAATATTATTTTTGCTTTTGTCAATCGTATGATATAAATCCAGATTAAAGTAATCTTCTCCCTTATTTCCTCCTTTAAATTCTGATCGAACAAACAAGGTGTCTTTTGCCGTAACGTTAATCAAATTAAAATCACGTATTTTATAATAAGGTGTTTTAATGCTATCTAATTCGACATAAGCATTATAAAGTGTATTCTTATTATCAATATTTATACGGATATTATCAAAAGTATTTTTGGCTGCTGTAATTTTTTTAGATCTTAAACGGAATTTAAACTCTTGTAAATCTGAATCTATTTTTCCTCTTACAACCGTAGAAGAATCGATATTGATTTGCGGATAAAGCATTTCAACCACTTTATCGTAAACTCGGAAATTAAAACGCAGAAACTGTCCTTTTCTAACTTTATAAGGTTTATAATTGGTATATAAACTTCCAACAGAATTCATAACCAATTTATTCAACTGATCAAATCTAAATTTACCCACAATTTTTCCGTCTACCACATCATTCGAACTAATGGTAATGGTTCTTAAACGATCTGCGTCGAAAGTTGAATTTAGATTTACCTGATCAAAAACATAAGTAGCTTTTGGATTTTGGTATTCAGCATCGTTTATAAAAATATCACCCTGCAGGTTTTCAATAGAATTTCCCGTTAACTGAACGACAACATCTCCTTTAAAATGAGAAATAGAATCGCCAACAAACTTCAGTTTTCTTAAATCTGAATTTTCGACATTGATATGGAAATCATAACGATTTTCTTTTTTACTCAAATCGAGCAAACCATCAAAAGTTAAATTTAAATTCGGATCATTTATGGCAATTTGTCCTTTATAATAAGGAAGTTTAAAATTTCCGTTTAAAACTATATTGTTATAGGTGTATTTATTGTAATCCAGTTTCGAAATATCTCCTTTAATAACCGTATTCAAATATTTCTCAGTAAAACCAATCCCATTCACATCAAGATTTAAAGTCGTTTTACCAACATCCTTTCGATTTAAAGCGGCGCCAATATCAAAATTGTTTAAAATAATATTCCCCGAATAAGAAGCTTTATCAATAAAATCCATATTATTGAGATGAAGATCAACTTCTCCATTTCCTAAATCGGTGGCAATCTTAAAAGCTGTTTCTAAGGCCACAGTCGACACTTTTGCTTTTCCAACAATATTAAATTTGCCAATTCTTTTCATTTCTTCCGGAAGTCTTTTACCTAAAACTACAGGAAGCAGAATTACTAAATCATTATAACTAGAAAGAAGTTTATCAAATTTTCCATCCATAGAAAACTTCTGTTCCTTTGTGCCAAGAAGGTTTCTAAAATTGATTGTTCCGTTAATTTTCGATCCGTTTGTATCGCTTAATCTCAATTTTGTAAGCGTCATATTATTTAGTGGACCGTCTAATTTTGTTTTCAGTTTAAAATGCTGATTTTTACCCAAACCATCATAAAAATGGCGAATATCATTTGTTGCAATAGAAGACGAATCTATCTTAACATTAAAACGAACCTTATCGGTAAAATCAAGAAAATCTGACGGTTTATAATTCAATATAGCTAAACCATAAATAGAAGATCTTTTGGTTTTTATAGCTAGATTTTCAACTTTAATTTGTTTTTTGGTATAACTGAATTTCCCGGCAAAATTAGAAACATACAAACCGCGGTGATCCATAAACGAAAACCTGTGAATGTTTGTATTTACTTCTGGCCCGTACAATTTAAACTCGCTGATATAAGCGTTTAATTTTGTAAAATCCAAAAATTTAGGAGTTGTTTTGTTTTCATCAACAACAGAAAATCTTCCTTTTTCGATGTACGCATTTTTTGCTGTTAACAAAAAGTGCTTGGTCGATTTTTTCTTAGGCGTATCTTCAACTTCAAAAGCCTTTATAAACTTATTGATATTATTTTCGTCTTCGCCTTTATAGGTTTTCAGATTAAAAATTACGCCTGTTAAGCGTAAATCTCCAAAAATCAAATCTCCATCCAACAATCTGCTGAAGCTCGAAATATCAGTAGTAATAATGTCAGAGTAAATTAATGTTTGTTTATGATGATCTAAAATCATCACATTTTTCAATTTTACGCCTCCAAAAATATTGATTGCCGTTTTTTCGACATTAATATTAACCTTGTAATCTTCGTTTAAGGAATTGGTAACGTAATTGGCAATCTGTGTCTGAACCACAGGAAGAGAAAGTATGATAGCAAGTGCTAACAAAAGTAAAATCAACCCAATTAGGGTTCTGGATATTATTTTTTTTACTTTTTTGATAGCTTCTTTAATTTTAGTTTTCTTTTAATTTATTTTGAACAGACAAAGAACGGCTGTTTTTGATAAAAATTCTTTAATTTTGGGCACTGCTTCTATCAAAGATATTTCTAAAGATTTGACTTGTCAAATATAATTCAAAATTTGTGCCTTTATATGCAAAATCCAGAGGTTTTTATTCTAGCCATCGAAAGTTCATGCGATGATACTGCTGCCGCGGTTTTACATAACGACAAAGTATTGTCAAATGTTGTAGCCAATCAATTAATTCATAATCAATACGGAGGTGTTGTTCCTGAATTGGCCTCACGCGCGCACCAGCAGAATATTGTCCCTGTAATAGATGCTGCACTTCGTAAAGCAAATGTACAAAAAGAACAATTAAGCGCAATCGCATTTACGCAAGGCCCTGGATTAATGGGCTCTTTACTGGTAGGAACCTCTTTCAGCAAATCGTTATCATTAGCTTTAAATATTCCGTTAATTGCTGTCAATCATATGCATGCTCATATTCTAGCTCATTTTATTGACGAAGATGGCTACGACAAACCAGAATTTCCTTTTTTGGCTTTAACGATAAGCGGCGGACATACTCAAATTGTAAAAGTGAATAGTTTTTTTGATATGGAAATTATCGGAGAAACGACAGATGACGCTGTGGGTGAAGCATTTGACAAAAGTGCCAAAATTCTTGGACTCCCTTATCCTGGCGGACCTTTGATTGATAAATATGCAAAAGAAGGAAATCCGAAAGCATTTCCTTTTACAAAACCGAAAGTTCCGGGATTAGATTTCAGTTTCTCTGGATTGAAAACCGCTATTTTGTATTTCATTCAAAAAAACAAACAGGAAAATCCGAATTTTATTGACGAAAACCTTAACGATATCTGTGCATCAATTCAGCATACCATTATTGAGATTTTAATCGATAAACTAAAACTGGCGGTAAAAGAAACCGGAATTACACAAATTGCTATTGGTGGAGGAGTTTCTGCAAATTCAGGAATCAGAACCCGTTTGCAGGAAAACAAATACGGCTGGAAAACTTTTATTCCGAAATTTGAATATACAACAGACAATGCTGCAATGATTGGAATTGTAGGCTACCAAAAATACTTATCTAATCGTTTTGAAACTTCTGCTGTAGTTTCTAAAGCAAGAATCGAATTTTAATCATGCAATTATTTTTTAATCCGAATATTGACGAAACAACCGAAAGTTTTTCTTTTGATAAAGAAGAAAGCCGTCATATTATAAAAGTTCTCCGCAAGAAAGATTCAGACATTCTTCAGGTTACCAATGGTTCTGGATTATTGTTTGAAACTCAGATTACATTAGCTTCCGACAACAAATGTACGGTTGAAGTGCTTTCTATAAAAAATGCCGAAAAACCAAAATTTCACTTGCATTTGGCTGTTGCTCCAACCAAAATGAACGATCGTTTTGAATGGTTTTTGGAAAAAGCAACTGAAATTGGAATTCAGGAAATTACACCTATTTTTTGCGATCGTTCTGAACGAAAAGTAATCAATCGCGACCGTTTTGAAAAAATTATTCTTTCGGCAATGAAACAATGCAATGAAACTTTTCTTCCCAAATTGAATGAAGCGATTTCGTTTAAAGAATTCATTAAACAACAGCAAAATGGCTTGCAATTGATTGCGCATTGCGAGGAAACCGATAAAAAATCATTAAAAGAAGTTTTAAAACCAAATGAAGACGTTACTATCTTAATTGGTCCAGAAGGCGATTTTTCTGAAAAAGAAATTGCATTGGCTTTAGAAAACAATTACAAACCTGTAACTTTAGGAAATACGCGTTTAAGAACAGAAACCGCAGCTGTTGTAGCTTGCCATAGTGTGGTTTTCTTTAATGAATAAAAATTAAAAATTTAGGTTTGTCATCCTGAGGAACGAAGGATCACACACGTAAATAGACAAAGATTGGCAAATTCTGTACGGAGTTTCTTGTGTGATCCTTCGTTCCTCAGGATGACAAAAAGCATCTCAAGGAAAATGAAGCAAAAAATATAATTAAATGAAAAAAATATTTTACTTATTATTACTTTTTTCAACTGTCTCTTTCTCACAAGAAATTGCTTTGCTTAAATACAGCGGCGGCGGTGACTGGTATTCTAATCCGACTTCATTACCTAATTTGATCGCTTTTTGCAATGCTAATATTTATACGCGTATCAAAAGCAAACCTTCGACTGTAGAACCAAGCAATCCAGATTTGCTTTCGTATCCGTTTGTGCACATGACGGGTCACGGAAATGTTGTTTTTAGCGATGCAGACGTAACCAATTTGAGAAATTACCTGACTGCTGGAGGTTTTCTGCATATTGATGACAATTACGGAATGGATCAGTTTATTCGAAAAGAAATCAAAAAGATTTTCCCGAATAATAATTTAATGGAAATTCCTGCCAATCATCCTATTTTTCAGAAACCATTTCCTTTTCCTGGCGGATTGCCAAAAATTCACGAACACGATGGAACGCGTCCGCAAGCATTTGGAATTTTTATAGACAATAAACTCGTGTTATTATATACTTACGAATGTGATTTGGGCGATGGATGGGAAGATGCCGAAGTGCACAACGATCCTACGAACGTAAGAGACAAAGCGCTAAAAATGGGCGCCAACATCATCAATTATATTTTTACCAATTAAATTTTAGAAAGTGCAGTTAACTCACGAAGAAAATCAATTTGAAAGAAAAACATTTCCAATTACTTTAGTATGCGATCATATTTACTTTCAGCAGAATATTGGTTCTTTATTTAGAATTTCTGAAGCTTTTGGAGTTGAAAATATTATCTTTTTCGGAAAAGATATTCCGCTTACGCCTCGTAAAATAAATAAGACTTCTCGCAGCACCCATCTTCATGTGCAGCATTCAGTCATTGAAGACTTTAGCGAACTTCGCTCTTATTTGATTGATCATAACTTTGAAATCATTTCTTTAGAAATTGCTTCAAACAGTAAACCTTTAAAAAAAGTTAATCTTCCTGAAAACAAAAAAATTGCCCTTTTGATCGGAAGCGAGATTAACGGAATTTCAGATGAACTTCTACAACTTTCGCATCAAATTGTGCATATCAATATGTTTGGCAAAAATAGCAGCATGAATGTAGTACAAGCAGCAAGTATTGCGCTTTACGAGATTACTTCACTTTAGTTTTTATCATAGAAAATCTTTTCTTTTTTCTCAAATACTAAAAATGAGAATGCATATTACTGATTATTAATTCGATGAAAAGCAAATTTCATCGTCAAAATACTTCTTTCAAAACACAAAATAAGAAAATACATCATAATATTTTTAACTCAATTTTTGTAGGAATCAATGTTTGTAAGGTGTCGTAAAATTTCTCACAAATTATTCTTTGTAATATTTTTCTACAATTCATTTTTGTTATAAAATTGCAACGATATTTAACTAATCAACATTTTTATAACAAAAAACCCAAATTATTATGAAAAAAGTTATTATTACCACATTTGCCGCATTAATGCTATTTGCTTGTCAAAACGAACAATCAGAATCTGCTGATGCAGATGCAACTGTTGCTTCTCGTAGAGGCTGTGCAACACAAGAAGTTCTCGAAGCTCAATTAAAAGCTGATCCTTCATTGGCTATTAGAATGAACGAGATTGAGACTTTTACAGTAAATCATGCAGGTTCTACTTTTACGGGCCGTTTGGTAAATGGAAAAATCGAAATTCCAGTTGTAGTAAATGTTCTGTATAGAACAACTGCACAAAATATTTCGAATGCACAAATTCAATCGCAGATTGATGTTTTAAACAAAGATTTTAATGCTTTAAACTCAGATTACAATAATGTACCAGCATTGTTTTCAGGAGTTAAGGCCAACATCGGAATTACATTTGTTTTAGATCAAGTTATTAGAAAATCGACGACTAAAACTTCTTGGGGAACAAATGATGCGATGAAAAAAACTGCTCAAGGCGGAATTGCTCCTACTTCTCCAACTACAAAATTAAACATGTGGTCTTGCGCAATTGGAGGCGGAATTCTCGGATATGCTCAATTTCCTGGCGGCGCTTCTTCAACTGACGGAGTAGTAATTGACTCTCGTTATTTCGGTTTATCTGGATCTGCAAATGCTCCATTTAACTTAGGAAGAACGGCAACACACGAAGTAGGACACTGGATGAATTTACGTCACATCTGGGGAGATGCAACTTGCGGAAGTGATTTAGTTTCAGACACTCCAACTCACAATACTGCAAACTATGGTGTTCCTTCTTACCCACATTACAGCACTTGTTCTGGCACGCCTGTAGAAATGACAAT
Source organism: Flavobacterium ustbae (assembly GCF_003946915.1). Lineage (GTDB taxonomy): Bacteria > Bacteroidota > Bacteroidia > Flavobacteriales > Flavobacteriaceae > Flavobacterium > Flavobacterium ustbae. Next base: position 37,884 of record NZ_RPOC01000013.1, on the reverse strand, counting down.
GAACTATATGGACTATGTTGATGATGCAGCGATGTACATGTTTTCAACAGGGCAGAAAAACAGAATTTCAGCAATTTTTACAACTGGAGGAGCTAGAGCCTCATTTGCACAATAATTGTTAACAAAATACAATTATAAAGCGAGATGAATTTGATCTCGCTTTTTTTGTTTAACCCTAAATTTTAAAATGCTTTTTTCTATATTTATAGTCTAAATTTTAAACATGATCACGTCTAAAACTATTTCGAACGGAATTTTAAGAGCTTTAGCTACAATCTTAATAATTGGTATCGTTTTATATTTTTTATATGAAATTCAAACTGTAATTGTATACTTATGTATTTCTTTAATTTTATGTTTAATTGCCAATCCGCTGGTTTTATTTTTAAAAAACAAACTTAAATTCAGCAATTCTCTGGCGGCCACGTGTACAATTATATTGTTTATTTTCCTGATAGTAGGTTTTATCTTATTGTTTGTTCCTTTAATTATTTCACAAGCCAATAATTTAGCCCTTTTGGACACTGCTCATTTACAGGATAAATTTATAGAGACCGAAAAACATCTTGAAGAATACTTTAATATTCAACATATTGACTTAAATAAAGTTATAAAAGATTCTAAACTTACGTCTGTTCTAGATTTTAGCTATTTTACCAGATTTATAAATTCGATTATCAATTTTATGGCCGATATGGGAATGGGATTGGTGTCGGTGTTTTTTATCACATTCTTTTTTATTAAAGACCAGGATATTTTTAAAGATCAAGCGAGAAGAATACTTCCAGATTCAAATGAAGATAAAATTTTGAATTCTATTACAAAAATTAATCATTTACTGACTCGATATTTTATTGGTTTGTTATTACAGCTTATTGTTGTATTCATTCTATATCTTATTGTATTGCTAATCTTCGGAAATAAAAACGCTTTTGTAATTGCTTTTTTATGTGCTATTCTAAATATTATACCTTATCTAGGACCAATTATTGGAACAACTCTGGCTGGAATTTTAACCATGATCAGTATGATTGGACAAGATTTTCAGTCTGAAATATTGCCTAAAACAATTTATGTGGTTATTGGCTTTTTGGTAGTTCAAGCGATTGACAATAATGTAAGTCAGCCGATAATTTCATCAAAAAGCGTAAATTCGCATCCGTTAGAAATATTCTTGATTATTTTAATTAGCGGTATTACATTCGGCATTGTCGGTATGATCATCGCAGTTCCGGCTTTTACGATGATTAAAGTGATTTTAAAAGAATTTTTTCCAAACAATAAAATTGTATCCGTATTAACCGAAAGAATCTAAAAATTGAATACTTCTATTTTGCATCAAGATATACAGGAATTTATTAAAAAAAATACTGATGCAGATATAACAAAATTGGCGCTCCAAAAAAATCCGTTTCCAGAAGTGGATTGGATTTTGATTTTAAATCAAATTGAAGCCCGAACAAAAGCAAAGGAAAAACTCCCGACTTGGTTTGCTACAGAAAACGTTATGTATCCAAGTAAAATTTCTGTAGAACAAACTTCTTCAGAAAAGACGGCAGCTTACAAAGCATCTTTAATTTCTGGACAAACCTTAATTGACTTAACAGGCGGTTTTGGTGTTGATGATTATTATTTTTCGAAGCAATTTAAATCGATAACACATTGTGAAATAAATGAAGATTTATCAGCAATTGTCTCGCACAATTTTAAACAGTTAGAAGTTGAAAATTGCACCTTTTTTGCTGGCGATTCTATTCATTTATTAGAAAAAGAAAATCAGAAATTTGATTGGGTTTATATTGATCCTTCGCGAAGAAATGACAGCAAAGGCAAAGTTTTCATGCTGAAAGACTGTCTGCCAAATGTTCCTGAATTGCTTGATTTTTATTTCGAAAAGTCAGATCAAATTTTAATTAAAACAGCTCCTTTATTAGATATTTCAGCAGGATTATCAGAATTAAAAAATGTAAAAAACATTCATATTGTCGCTTTAGAAAATGAAGTTAAAGAACTGCTTTTTGAAATTCACAAAAATTATTCTGGCGAAATAACTTTAAAAACCGCTAATATTTTAAAAGAAAAAACAGAAACTTTTGAGTTTGTTTTAGGCGGAGAAACCTCGTCTTTATCGTATGGCTTACCTAAAAAATATCTGTACGAGCCAAATGCTGCTATTATGAAATCGGGAGGTTTTGACGAAGTAAGCAGCACTTTTCAAATTGATAAACTTCACAGACATTCGCATTTATATACTTCAGATGATTTAATTGATTTTCCCGGAAGAAAATTTGAAATTCAAAAAGTCATTTCGTACAATAAAAATGAAATGAAAAACGAATTGGCCAATAAACAGGCGAATATTACCACTCGAAATTTTCCCGAAACGGTAGAAAACATTAGAAAAAAGTGGAAAATAAAAAATGGAGGTAATTTGTATTGTTTTTTTACAACTGATTTAAAAGATAACAAAATAGTTTTAATTTGCACCAAAATAAACTAATACAATGAAACAACTAATTACACTAACTCTTTTTTTATTGACTTTTACCGCATTTGCACAAAAACCATGTGAATATAGTGCAAATGTAAATGACTCAATTGGAAGCTATAAAGTAACCAATGAGTATCTTATGAGCGAGAAATATTTTGGAGGAAACTTTAATTATATCTTCTTTTCATTAGCCCAAACTGATGGACTGCCTACTTTAAACTTACAGAGCATTCAAAAAAGTAAAGATTTTATTAAAGCCAATTGTTTTGATAAAAATTCGAAAATCTTTCTACAATTAGAAAACGGAAAAATTGTAACCTTGATGCATATTGATCAAGAAAACTGCGGAACTTTAATTCGTGATGAAAAAGAAGGGTTTAACAATCGTGTAAATACAGGAATTTTTATGTTTATGAAAGATAATTACGAGGAACTAAAAAAGTCGCCTATCTCAATTATGCGTGTAAAATATCTAACCAATATTGAAGATTACATTGTTAAAAGAGAACTTACCTCTGAGTTAACTGGAAAGGTTACAAATCCTAACACCTATTTCATGGAAAACATTCGATGCATTGAATAATTAATCGCATTTCCATTTCTGGTTGGACACTTTATCTTTTAAACCTGTTTTTAAATTATAATGCCACCACTCCGAATCAAACGAATTGAAGCCATTTTTAATCATTGTCTTTTTTAGATACGCTCTTTGCGAAAGAATCTCTTTGGAAAGCTGTTTAAAATTATGACTGGCTCTGATTCCAAAAAAATCAAAAGAAGTTCCCATATCCACTTCTTTTCCTGTTATATCAACTAAAGAAATATCTACGGCTCCTCCTCTATTATGGATGGAGCCTTTTTTTGGATCTGCTACATAAATAGGATTCGAAACGATTTCCCACATTTTTTTCTGAATATCTAAAGGTCTATAACAATCAAATATTTTGATTCTGTAGCCTTTTTTCAAAAAATCTTTATTGGCAGCAATTAATGCTTTCACAGTTTTTAAACGAAGCATGCATTCAGCACAATCGTAAACTTTAGTTTTTAGAAAATTATCTTCGGTCGCATATTTCATATCATATACAAAATCATTGCTATAATCTCGTAGGTTTACAAATGTAGTATCTGAGATTTTGATTTCTGCTGGAGCTGTATAAGTTTCGTTTTGAGCTTGCAGAGAGCTAATTCCTAAAATAAAAAATAGTAAAGTTTTTAATGTGCGATTCATTGCCATATGATTTAAAAAATTGAAGTTAAACAAAAAATATTAAAAACCGATTCCTGTAAAAAACAATAAAATTAATGTCTATAAATTTTCAGAATCTAAATTGACGGTTTTTAAAGAAGATAATTTTGATATTGAAATTAAAGATACGTTTTTAAAAGATCTGAAGAGAAAAAAGCAAAATGCTGAAATTAAAAAATAGTATAATCATAAAAAAAGCGGTTTAAAAAACCGCTTTTTTTATGATTATATTTCACCTGTAACTAATATATTTTCTTTCACTCCTTTGTTTTTCAGCATTCTAAAATGAGAACGAACAGCCTGATAAAACGGATAGGAGGTATAAGGCAAATTATATTCTTCTGCATAGCGTCTTATAATTGGCGTTATATACGGATAATAAGTATGTCCAACAGCTGGAAAAAGATGATGTGCAACGTGATGGGTAAACCCACCGTATAAAAAATTAGCAAGCTTACTTTCTGTACTAAAGTCTTTTGTAACAATCATTTGATGCACAACCCAAGTATCAGAAAGATTTCCTTCTTCATCTGTATTCGGAAAATGAGCATCTTCATCGACATGAGTCGAAACCAATGCCACCACACCAATTGCACTGCCACACATATGCATAGACAGCCAAGCAAACAAAACCATATGCCAAGGCTGGTTTAAAAGCATCATCGGAATAAATAGTAAATAAATAAGATTCACAATTTTAGCCACAAAAAGCCTGTAAACTTCCTGCCTTGGAATCTTATCTACCACTTTTCTCACATAATTATCTTTTTTACCAAAGAAGTCTTTAAAATCTCTTATATAAAGCCAGTTTAGACTATAAAGGGGATAAATAAACCACATGTAAATATGTTGGTATTTGTGATAATTAAACAGTGGACTGTTGGGAAATATTCGAATAATATCACTTTGCTTGATATCGACATCCCAATCGGGTACGTTTGGATAGGCATGATGCAGGCTTATATGACGGCGCATCCATAGCCAATGATTGCTCCCAAAGAGTTCTAAAACATATAGGAACCATTCATTATGCTTTGGTTTTTTAAACAAAGCTCCGTGTGCAGCATCATGAAAAGCATTTATAAATAAAACAATCATTGTAATGCCAGACAAGATGTAAAAAAGAAATAATAAGGGAGTCTGGTTCCCGAAAATTAAAATACAGGCGTAGAACAAAAAAAACACTGCCAGAAGCCCTAAAGACTTCACAACATTTAACATGTACAAGGACGAGTTTTTTAAGACCGTTTCATTCACTTCTAAACGCATCTTTTTAAAAAAATCATCCGCTTCTGGTTTAACATAAACCGGTCGTTTTAATTTTTCCATATTGGTTACTGCTAGAAATTGTTAACCAAATTTAATAAAAAAAAGCTTAACATCTTAGCAATGACTTAGTTAAAAATCAGCTTGTTTAAACGAAAAAACCACTCTAATAAAGTGGTTTAATTAATACTGTAAAATTAGAATTGTTAGATATTCTTGGAATCTAATTTGGACTATTCCTCAAACTTTTTGTCTGCCAAACGCAATCTTATATTATGAATACGGTTTTCTATCTCTTGTAAATCATTCAAAATAGTCTGCTTTTCATAAACTGCTTCAGCTTCATTAACCATATTCTGCTCATCGGGAGCAAAAAGATCATTCAAATCCACATCTGGAAAATTTTTACTTAGGCTAATAATAAATTCAGAGCCAATATTAGCCGTTCCATGTAAATATCTTCCAATCATTGCAGGGCTAAATCCTAAGATTGCCCCCACTTCTTTTTGCTTTAATCCTTTATCCTTAAAGAATTTGCTTAGTTTCTCGTTATACATCATCATTAAAATTCAAACAAAATATAGCTAAAATATATTTTTTAACATTAAAAAGAATAATAAATATAATAATAATCTTACATTTATCCAAACCAAATTTATGTAAATAATAATTAACAAATATATGTCAAAATTAATCAATAATAGCAATTTTAAAGAAGATAATTCTCACAATAAAAAAGCTTATGAATTTATAGATAAGCATTTACCAGCAACCTATGTAGATCTTACTATTGCTTGTATTGTCAAAAATGGCAAACCAGCTCCAAGCAAAGCATTAATTAGAAACGTTAGAAATAAAACAATATCCAGAAACGATATTTTACTTGCATTGGTAGAAGTGGCAAATGAAAACAAGCAGGCAATTGAAAAAATAAAACTTTTGACCTCATAAACCGATAAATAGTGTAAAACCATTCAACTCAAGTTTTAATTTATGACAACTCAAAACGCCAATAGAAAAGAAACCAGCCAATCAGATTCCATTCAAAAGCAATTTGAAATTTCACCTTTAAACAAAACTAATTTAGAAAACTCACCTTTCAAATACGGAATGAGTTTAGAGCAATATAAAGAGGGTCTTGAGATCCATTCCAAATGTTTCAATCAAATGAAATATGTAAAAAAAATAATCACTTAGATTGGGTTTACTAACAAAAACCCAATCTAGTACATCAATAATTTTTATCTCAAACTATTTAGCTTAAGAAAATTTCTCTTTTTTGTAATTTGCATTACTATGAGTTTAAAAAAGCTTTTCATGAAAAACTCCCTATTTTATATTCTACTTGTTTCGAGCTGTATTTTGACAAAGGATTGTCTGGCTCAAAAACAAACAAAATCACGTTTTAAAGCTTTGGTTTTATATGAAAATGGCGGACATCATCTTGATTTTACAAAAGCAGCAAAACCATGGCTTAACAAACTCGCAATCGACAGCAGTTTTACCATTGATTATATTGAAAGTACAAAAACAATAAATAAAGCGCTTCTAAAACAATACAAAGTCTTGATACAATTAGATTATCCTCCTTACACTTGGAGCGAAGAATCGATGCAGGCTTTTCAGGAATACATGAGTAGCGGGCAAGGCGGCTGGATTGGCTTACACCATGCAACTTTACTCGGAGAGTTTGACGGATATCCAATGTGGAAATGGTTTTCTGATTTTATGGGTGGAATCAAATTTAAGAATTACATTCCAGATTTTGCAAGTGGTAAAGTTACTATTGAAGATAAATCGCATGCCGTGACGCAAGGTCTTCCATCTGATTTTCTCATCAAAAAAGAAGAATGGTATATTTATGATAAAAGTCCGCGTCCGAATGTTCATGTTCTAGCTTCGGTAGACGAATCTAGTTACGTGCCGGATTCGAAAATAAAAATGGGAGATCACCCTGTAGTATGGACAAACAATAATTTTGCTTCTCGAAATATTTATATTTTTATGGGACACTCGCCAGAATTATTTGAAAACGAAGCTTACACTACTCTGCTTCGAAATTCTATTTTTTGGACTGCCGAAAAAAAGTAATAAAAAACATAGATAAAATGCATAAAAAAACGCCACTTAATATAGTGGCGCTTTACTTTTTTATTTTTTCCAATAGTTTAAAAATAGATCATACAAAGCTTTTGCATCAATATCAATTTCTGAAGCGGAGTACATTATATTCAATTTAGAATTTTGCTCATCATAAGCCATTTTCCAAAAAAACTTAGAAACACGACCATCATACTTTGCTACATTGTCAATTGTAACAGCAACCAAAGTGTCACCTCCTACTTTCTGTAATTGCACATCCGTAACATCTTGCCATTCTATTCTTCCAAAAGCTTTAGCCACTGGAGTCGTTCTTCCAGAAAAGCCACTTGGATCTATATGAATTAATGGAGATTTATCTTTTACGCTTGCAAGCATTTTAAATGTCAAAAGAAGCATTATCAAAAGAATTGCGCCAGAGGCAATCGATAGCTTTATTTTAAATATTCCATCAAAAGTCCCGATGCCGTATAAAACTGTGATCGCTAATAAAACACTGATTCCGCTAGCATACAAAAGTAAGCTTCTGGTCTTCTTAACATTTCTGTACAAATTTGTTTCTTCATTCATGGGTCGCAGTAAAATTTTTTATTTGTTATTAGAATTAAATGAAGATGCAATTTACTGCAAAATACTTTTAAAAAGCCAGAAACACCCGTAAACATTGAGTTTTTTTTTATTTGTTAAAACAAAAAAGCCACTCAAATTGAGTGGCTTTTGTTGTGATCCCAGAAGGATTCGAACCTTCGACCTACGCATTAGAAGTGCGTTGCTCTATCCAGCTGAGCTATGGAACCATTTGTTTTAAAACTTATGGCAAAGTTTCTGTCGGGGTGGCAGGATTCGAACCTGCGGCCTCCTGCTCCCAAAGCAGGCGCGATAACCGGGCTACGCTACACCCCGAGGCAAAATTTAAGCGGAGAGACAGGGACTCGAACCCTGGCGACGGTTACCCGTCGACAGATTAGCAATCTGCTCCATTACCGCTCTGGCACCTCTCCAAGCTCAAGAAACGTGTTCTGTTTTGCGGTTGCAAATGTAAGACAACATTCCATATCTCACAAGTATTTTTGCGCTTTTTTTAAACTTTTTTTCATCTTTTTTCAAAAAGAGTTCACAATCAAACAAATAGAATTAATAAAAATTTCATGTTAATTTAAAATTTGTTCCAATTCAACCAAAATTTGAATTTATTCAAATAAACCGTAAATTTGCTTATTAACTATATTAACTAATATTACACAGAACATGAGCAAAAGAGTTGTTATCGTTTCTGCCGTTAGAACACCTATCGGAAGTTTCATGGGAGGGTTATCTACCGTACCCGCACCAAAATTAGGAGCTGCTGCTATTAAAGGCGCACTTCAAAAAATTAACCTAGACCCAAAATTAGTTGATGAAGTTTTTATGGGTAACGTAATTCAGGCAGGTGTAGGACAAGCTCCAGCGCGTCAGGCAGCTCTTTTTGCCGGATTATCTGAAGAAGTTGCTGCTACAACAGTAAACAAAGTTTGTGCATCTGGAATGAAAGCTGTAATGTTCGCTGCTCAGGCAATTGCTTGCGGAGACGCAGAAATTGTGGTTGCTGGAGGAATGGAGAGCATGAGTTTGATTCCGCATTACGTGCAAATGCGTGCCGGAAACAAATTTGGCCCAGCTACAATGCTTGACGGAATGCAGAAAGATGGTTTGACAGATGCTTACGATAACAACGCAATGGGAGTTTGCGCTGATTTATGTGCAACTGAATATAAAATCAGCCGTGAAGAACAAGATGCTTTCGCCATCCAGTCTTACGAAAGAAGTGCAAAAGCCTGGGATGCCGGAAAATTTGACAACGAAGTTGTTCCTGTTGAAGTACCGCAAAGACGCGGTGAACCGATTATCTTTTCGAAAGACGAAGAATATACCAACGTTAAACTAGATAAAATTCCTTCTTTAAGTGCAGTTTTCACAAAAGACGGAACTGTTACTGCCGCAAACGCTTCAACGATCAATGACGGAGCCGCTGCTTTAGTTTTAATGTCTGAAGAAAAAGCAAATGCTTTAGGATTAAAACCTTTAGCTTACATAAAAGGCTATGCCGATGCTGCTCAGGAACCAAAATGGTTTACTACAAGCCCGGCAAAAGCATTACCAAAAGCATTAGACAAAGCCGGAATTTCAATTTCAGATGTGGATTATTTCGAATTCAACGAGGCTTTCTCTGTTGTTGGATTAGCTAATGCAAAAATATTAAATCTTGATAACGATAAAGTAAACGTAAACGGTGGCGCTGTTTCTCTTGGACATCCTCTTGGAGCTTCTGGAGCAAGAATCATTGTTACTTTGTTAAACGTTTTAGAACAAAACAATGCTAAAACTGGAGCTGCAGCGATCTGCAACGGTGGCGGTGGAGCATCAGCAATTGTTATCGAAAGAGCTTAAAACAATATCAATAAAAATCAGGAGTTATACTATATAATTCCTGATTTTCAACTTATAAATTTCCATACATGTTCGGAATCTGCAATCTTGCCATAGTACCCGTTCGAGCTGAAGCTAGTGATAGAAGCGAAATCGTAACACAGCTTTTGTTTGGAGAACACATCGAAATTTTAGAACGCCATAACCAATGGGCTAAAATTCGGATTCAGTTTGACGACTACGAAGGCTGGGTCGATTCTAAACAATATCAGGTAATCTCAAAAGAGCAGTTTGATCAATTAAGCAAAGAGGCCATAATCTTAAATGCCGATTTAATTGATTATATAACAGCTCCAAATAATCTTTTACTTCCAATTCCGTTGGGAGCTTCGTTGTCTTTTCTAAACAATAACGAGATAAACACTTCTAGTTTTGATTTTGAAGGAACCAAAACAAGTGGCATAAAACCTAAAAGCGCGCTCATCAAAACTGCCTTTATGTACTTAAACGCACCCTATTTATGGGGTGGAAAAACGCCTTTCGGAATCGATTGTTCTGGTTTTACTCAAATGGTTTACAAATTAAACGGCTATAAAATTCATCGTGATGCGTCACAGCAGGCACTTGAAGGCGAACCTTTAAGTTTTATTGAAGAATGCGAACCAGGTGATTTAGCTTTTTTTGATAATGCCGAAGGAAATATCATTCACGTCGGCATCATTATGGAAAATAATTACATCATTCATGCAAGCGGAAAAGTTCGTATTGACCGTTTGGATCACTCCGGAATTTACAATCCTGAATTAAATAAACACACACATAATCTACGCGTAATTAAGAAAATCATCTAGTTTAAACTCCTCAAAAAAGCAGCAATGACAAAAATTGAATTATCCAAAACCGGCTTTCAGATTAACAATATAAACATCGAATTCCCAATTGATATCACAGTTTTAAAACAAGCTTTAGGAGATTCTAGACACATTCAAAAAAAGTATAATCACGTTTACACTTGGGACAATCAAGGCATTATGGCTTTTTCTAAAGAAGGAGATCAAATAGAAAGTCTTGCTGTCGAATTTGAAGTTAGGGAATATGATTATTGCGCAAAAAGCATTTTTAGTGGAGAATTTATTTTCGACGGAGAAGAATTATTTCACTACTACGAAAACAATAAAAAACAGCTTGTCAAACTATTTAAAGGTGACAGAAGCGGTGCTTTTATCCTAAATGGAATCAGCGTTTGGTTTGATAAAGAAAATGGTAAAATCACAAGTTTGAGTATTTCTCCTCGCGAAGAAGAAAAAGAAGAAGAGAAAAAAATCCCTGCTCCTGTAGATCCAACATTCCAATTCTTTCAGCCTCTTTGGAAAGAATGGATTTCTGAAATCAATAAAATTGTTTCTGAAAACAATGATTATTATAATCTTGCAAAAGGAATTTCAGAAGAGGATATAAAAAATCATTCGGTTATCGAAGACGAAATAGTCATCCCTCCTGCTCTATTAAATTTTTATAAAGTTCAAAATGTCGATTACGATGCTGTAACTGCCGTTTTTCAATTTGGAGTTAATAATTGGAGTTATGATTTAATTCCGTTTGAAGACATTGCAGAAGAATGGATTTCGATACAAGATTTACAATTTGACGAAGACGATCTTCCAGAACAAGAAATAGATTTCGAAAAAATCAACACCGACAATTACGCCAACCCAAAATGGATTCCTTTTGCTACAGGAAGAAACGGCGATTATCTGGTTTTTGATACAGATCCCGCTTCAAAAGGAAAATACGGCCAAATCATCGAACTACAAAACGAATCTTGGTCAAGAGAAATCGTAGCCAATTCTCTAGAAGAATTAATTCAAAACGAAATTAACAATCTTAAAAACGGCAAAACCGAACATTTTGATTTTATTATTGGAAAAGAAAGATAAAGTACGCTGATAAAACGAATTAGCTTTCGCTAAGAGGCGGATTTTACTGATTTTTTTTTTTCTTCCGCAGATTTAGCAGATTAAACAGATTTTTTTAGAATAAATCCGCACAATCTGCTAAATCTGCGGGAGAAAAAATTATCAAGTCACAAGAAAATCCTCTATAATTAATTTAATCTGTGGCAAAAAAATTAGTGAAATTCGAGCAATTCGTGGCGAATAAAAAATCAAGCACTCAACCGAATCGTTTTCCTAAATTCAGAAGGACTATATCCCTTTTGTTTTCTAAAGAATTTATTAAAATGGCTTTCATCCGTAAAACCAAATTCATACGCAATTTCATTAATTCGCTTATCGCTAAACTGCAGTCGATGTTCAATCAGTTTCGTTTTATAATTACTGATATATTGCTGCATCGTTTCGCTCGCATGTTTCTTAAAATAACGTCCTAAATACGTATTCGAAATCCCGAAATAATCACTTATTGATTCCGCTTTAATCTTTTCAGGATAATAAATATTGTTCTGAATATACTGCAGAATATCCATCGCTTTAGCTTCCGTACTAATAGAAACCTGCTCCGGAAGATATTTAGCAATATTTCTCGCCACAATAATAATCAGCGTATTCACCAACTGCTGAATCAATTCCTGATTGTAAACATCTTTATCCTGATGTTCACGACAAATGGCTTCAACCATCACTTTTACCAGACATTTATCAGGATCATTTTTTAAAATACAGCCCGGCTGATGATTCGCATTTTGAAGAATATATTCTAATCGCTGAATATTTTCATTCTGCAGACTCGAATTTTTCAAATAAATATCATTAAATCTTAAAAAGAAAAATTTCGTTTTCGTTTCAATCGTAAAATTATGGCAATCCTCTGGCGTCAATAAAAACAAATGACCTGGATCATACGTAAAAATATTTTTATTGATACATTGAGAACCAGTTCCTTCTAAAATATAAACCAGTTCAAAAAAATTATGACGATCCCCAACATCTGGATATTCACTCAGCGTTTCAAACGAAACCGTAAAAGGCTCATATAAATTTTCTTTTTTCATGTCGAAATTATTTGAAGATGCAAATATACCTAAAAGAGACAAATATATACCAAATACAACTCATAAAAACGGTATAATTTTGCCCTATCAATTTTTAACAGAAAAAATCACAATCATGGAATATAGAAAATTAGGCAACTCAGAACTAGAATTATCAGCTATAACATATGGCGCATTTGCCATTGGCGGAACCATGTGGGGCGGAACCGAAAAGAAAGATTCAATCGACTCAATTCACGCTTCTATCGACAATGGCGTTACCACAATCGACACCGCTCCTTTTTACGGATTTGGTTTAAGCGAAGAAATGATTGGCGAAGCCATTAAAAGCGTAGATCGTTCTAAAGTGCAGTTATTAACTAAATTCGGTTTAGTTTGGGACGGAAGCAATAACGGGAAAGGCGATTTCTTTTTCGACGCCGACGACAACGGTAAAAAAGTTCCGATTTATAAATATTCATCCAAAGAAAATGTAATCAAAGAAATCGAAGACAGCTTAAAACGCCTTCAAACCGATTATATCGACTTACTGCAAATTCACTGGCCAGACGCTACAACACCAATTTCTGAAACTATGGAAGCGGTAGAAAAACTAATTCAACAAGGAAAGATCAAAGCTTTTGGAGTTAGTAATTACAATATTGACCAAATTAAGGAAGCGCAAAAAACAGTTCAAATTGCTTCAAATCAAGTGGCGTACAGCATGCTAAACCGTTCAATCGAAACCGATTTAATTCCGTTTACAGTTGCAGAAAACATCGGAATCATTGCTTACAGTCCGATGGAAAGAGGTTTATTAACCGGGAAATATTTCACCGATAGCAAACTAAAAGAAAACGATCATAGAAACGGCTACTTCGGAAAATTCGATTTGCAACAGGTAAAAACTTTAATCGAAGAATTGAGTTCTTTAGCCAACGACAAACACATTTCGATTTCCCAACTGGTGCTGCGCTGGACAACTTTACAAAAAGGAATTTCGATAGTTTTAGCCGGAGCCAGAAACGCAGAACAAGCTATTTCAAACGCCAAAGCATTAGATTTTGATCTTTCCGCTTCAGAATTAGACTTCATCAATCAGGCAATTTCAAAAGTAAAATAATACTTTTCTTTAATATTTTAAACACATAGAAACATAGGTTTGCTTTGCGCTTAAAGGCGTTTCACTTGCATCAATTCATCCCGAAGCTTCGGGACTATGTGTTAGAAACTAGTTTCTTTCAATTCCCTTTTTTTTGAGGGAGAAAAAAATCTATGTTTCTATGTGTTTAAAAAAATCTCAAACAATTAAAATAATTTGGGTGTGTCCCAAGGGTCGGGCTATCCGTTACAATCTTTTGTGGCGAACCCCGCCACAAAAGGATTTCCACTTCTATCCCTCACACATCCGTTTTCAAAAGAAGTAACAGTTAAAAATGAAAAAGATATTTATTATAAACGGCGGGCAGAAATTTGCCCATTCAGGAGGACAATTCAATAAAACCGTTCAGGATTGGACAGTTGAATTCCTTTCTAAAAACAACAATTACGAAATAAAAACAACCCACATAGAAGACGAAATCGATCTTCAAAAAGAGGTCGAAAAATTCGTTTGGGCAGATTTAATTATCTATCACACACCAGTTTGGTGGTTTCAAGTACCCAACCTTTTCAAAAAATACATCGACGACGTTTTCACACAAGGACACAACAACGGAATCTACAAAAGCGACGGAAGAAGCCGTGTAAATCCCGACATCAACTACGGAACCGGCGGATTACTGCACGGACGCAAATACATGCTGACCACAAGCTGGAACGCACCCGCAACAGCTTTTACGCTTCCGGGAGAATTCTTCGACGAAACTTCTGTTGATGACGGCGTAATGTTTGGTTTCCACAAAATGAACAAATTCACCGGAATGGAACGCATAAACGGATTTCATTTTCATGATGTCGAAAAAGGCGCTACCCCAGAAAATATCGTTATCTTTAAGGAGAATTACACGAAACATTTAGAAGAAACTTTTAAATACTTATAATTATGATTTCAATTACTGCCATCTTAAAAAGCAAGCCTGAGAACTTAATTGAAGTTCAAAATATGCTGACGCATCTGGTAACCGAAACGAGAAAAGAAGCCGCTTGTATTCGTTACGATTTACATACTTCAGAAAATGTTTTTATTCTTTGGGAAGAATGGAAAGATCAGATTGGTTTAGATTTACATAATGAACAGCATTATTTAAAAGAGTTTATTCAAAAAACAGAAAACTTAGTTTCAAGCCCAATTCAGGTTTACAAAACAGCTCAGATTTTATAAGTTTTTCCGCCAAGAATTCACGAATTTTATTTTTTAAAATCTATACGCAAAGTTTTTAAAATAATTCGTGAATTCGTGGCGAATAAAAAACTAACTTACCACAAAATCAGAACTATATCAATTATGAGCAACTACCATCTTGCTGAAATTAATATTGCCAAAATGAAAGGCGTCGACATAAATGACCCAATCATGAAAGAATTTGTAGACAATTTAGATACTGTAAATGCTTTAGCCGAACAAAGCGAAGGTTTTGTCTGGAGACTAAAAGACGATACCGACAGTTACAATGCTACAAGTTTGAATCCGTATAATGATGAGCAGATTATCATCAATGTTTCTGTTTGGGAAAGTATCGAAACTCTGGAATATTATATGTATAAAACATTCCACAGCGAATTTCTCAAACGCAGAAAAGAGTGGTTTCAAAAATTCGGAAAAGCGCACACCGCCATGTGGTGGATTCCGAAAGGACAAATTCCAACAATGGAAGAAGCAGTTGAAAAATTAGATTACTTGCAGAAAAACGGCCCGTCAGAATTGGTTTTCGATTTAAGAACCAAATTTCCAATGCCCGTTGATGCTTAGATTTTTTATAGCCACGAATTCACGAATTTCATTTTTTAAAATCTATACGCATAGCATTTAAAATAATTCGTGAATTCGTGGCTATTTTTTTTACTTAATTCCTCCGAAAGCACCGAAACACATATTTTTGTGTAAAATTTCGACTTTAGAAAAACCCACTTTTTTCATCAAATCTAATTGGTAATTCATTGATCTTGGCGAATCTTCTTTTTCTATATAATCCAAAACTTTTTGTCTGTATTCAGCTCCGCCAATTCCTTCTAAATAATCACCGTAGATTTTCCAAGTGTAATCGTTTAATATTTCAGTTTCCTGCGTAATCAAGTCAGAAATCATTAGACAACCTTCTGGTTTTAACAATTTAAACAATTTAGCAAAAGTTGTTTCCCAATCCTCGTAATCTCTTAAATGATGCAAAACCGCTCCCGCCAAAATAAAATCAAAATGATTTTCTGGTAAATCTACTTCGCGTATATCTCCCTGCTTCACTTCAACTCTACCCGACGTTTCTGCCGAAACTCTTTCTAAAGCCTTATCCAACATCGGTTTACTTAAATCGACCAAAGTGCAATTCAAGTTCGGAACTTTCGAAAGCATTTTCAAGGTATAATTTCCTGCTCCACAACCAATATCCAAAACATTTTCGGCATTCGGCTTAATTCTTTTGCAGGCTTCTGTAATTAATTCCAATGAAATTGTCGCATCGATAGTTGCAACTTGACCTGTCTCTAAATTGGCAAATCGCTCGACATCATGGTCAAAACGTTCTCTGATTTCTTCAATAGTTGATTTTTTCATTTTTATTTTT
The DNA here is from genome assembly GCF_003946915.1 of Flavobacterium ustbae. Classification (GTDB taxonomy): domain Bacteria; phylum Bacteroidota; class Bacteroidia; order Flavobacteriales; family Flavobacteriaceae; genus Flavobacterium; species Flavobacterium ustbae. Next base: position 21,664 of record NZ_RPOC01000013.1, on the reverse strand, counting down.
AGGTTAAAAGTTATTGGTTAGAAGTTATGAGTCTTGTTCGTTTAACGCTTAACGTTTAACTCCTAACTCTTAACTTCAAAACTAGCACTTCAATATATACTTTAAAAATACTATTTTTATCAATTAATAATACTTTAAAAGTATCATGGAATTACGTCACCTAAAATATTTTCTGGCTGTAGCCGAAGAACTGAACTTCACCAAAGCCTCAGAAAAACTTTTTATTTCGCAACCGCCGTTAAGCCGACAAATAGCCGAATTGGAAGAAGAGCTTCAGGCAAAACTTTTCATTAGAAACAACAAAAAAGTAGAACTTACCGAAGCAGGGAAATATTTTGAAAAAGAAGTAAAAGCACTTTTTCAAAATCTAGAACACATTTCAGTAAAAACCAAAAAGATCGCAGAAAACGTTTCGGGCGAATTCAGAATCGCTTACATCAGTTCGATTTATTCTTCTGTTATTTCAGATTTGATCAAACATTTGAAGGCGCAGTTTCCGTATGTAAATTTCAAACTTTTCGAAATCTCAACCTCTAAACAAATCGATGCTTTAGAACAAGGAAAAATCGAAATGGGAATTATCAGATCGCCCATTCATTCACCAAAAATTAAATCGCATTTATGGTTTAAAGATGGTTTTTCTTTAGTTTACAATAAAAAATCGGTTCAGATAAAATCTGAAAACGAGATTTTAAAATTGAAAGACGAAACTTTTGTTTTCTTTAATAAAGATTACGCTCCTCATTATCATGAAGTTTTATTAGAACTTTGTGCGTTTTATGGCTTTACGCCAAAAATCATTCATGAGGCGAATAATATCAATTCGATTGTACAATTGGTTAAAAATGGCTTAGGAATTTCGATTGTACCTTCGAATATTGCCCAAAATAATCCCGATTCGGAAATTGGATTTATAGAATTAAAAAGGGTAAATCTGTTTACAAATGTTTCTTTAATAACCTTAAAAGATGATCATTCAAAAATTACGCAATCTGCTGTTGCGTTTTTGTTGCCACAAAGACGCTAAGGCTCAAAGTGGTTCTTGCCTCAGATTAAAAAGATTTTAAGGATTTTTTTTACGCAGATTTAGCAAATTTCATTTTTAATAAATCGAATAAATCCTCTATTGATCTGCTTAAATCCTATAAAATCTTCGTGAAACAAAACTTTGCGTCTCCCCAACTTTGCAAATTAATCCATAAAATCCTTTTAATCTGTGGCATAAAAAAAAATAATGCCAATTCGTGAGATTCGTGGCTATAACAAAAATTCGTTACAATTTAGTACAGAAATCCACATTAGAAAAAGAGAACTTTTAAATATCTTAGCAAATTATAATTCTACAATAATACAATTCAATAAAAATGGCTGAGCAATCTTCAATTCAGTGTCCAAACTGCGGAACTCCTATCGATGTCAATGATGTTTTAAAACATCAGTTGGAAGATAGCATTCGTAAAGAATTTCAACAAAAAGCTAATGTTCAAAATAAGGAATTAGAACTTAAAAACGAACAATTGGAGAAAGCCAGATTGGAATTTGAAGCCAAAAAAAAACAGGAAAATGAACTTTTTGCTGAACGTTTGGAACGCGAGAAAAAAACGGCTGAAAAAGAAATTGGCGAAAAACTAAAAGCCAAACTCGAAGAAGAAAACAAAGACCGCTTGCTTTTGATGGAAAAAGAACTCTCTGAAAAATCAGAAAAAATCAGAGAATTGAATAAGATGGAAGGTGAAATCGCCAAATTACAACGCGAGAAACTGGAAATGAAAGAAGCGATTCAAGCCGAAGCCGAAAAGCAGTTGAATGCACAACTGGCTTTGGAACGCGAAAAAATTAGAAAACAGGAAGACGATAAAAACGAGCTGAAATTTAAAGAACTTCAGAAACAGCTTGAAGAGCAAAAAAAGCTAACGGAAGAAATGAAACGCAAGCAAGAACAAGGTTCTATGCAGCTACAAGGCGAAGTAATGGAATTGGCTATTGAAGAATGGCTGGCGAATAATTTTCCATTAGATAGCATTGACGAGGTTAAAAAAGGTGCCAATGGTGCAGATTGTCTTCAGATTGTAAATACACGCGAACACCAAAACTGCGGTTCTATTTATTACGAAAGCAAAAGAACAAAAGCATTTCAGCCTTCTTGGATTGAGAAGTTCAAAAACGATATTAGAACCAAAAGAGCCAATATTGGGGTTTTGGTTACTGAAGTTATGCCTGCCGGAATGGAACGTATGGGAATGCGCGACGGAATCTGGATTTGTACTTATGAAGAATTTAAAGGATTGAGTGCTGTTTTACGTCAGTCGTTAATTCAGATTAATCAGGCCGTTCAGGCACAGGAAAATAAAGGGGACAAAATGTCTATGTTGTATGATTTCCTTACAAGCAACGAATTCCGTTTGCAGATTGAAGGTATTGTAGAAGGTTTTACTCAAATGCAAAACGATCTAGAATCTGAAAAAAGAGCAATGCAGCGAATCTGGAAACAACGCGAAAAACAAATCGAAAAAGTGGTTCATAATACTTTAGGAATGTATGGTTCTATTCGAGGAATTGCCGGAAATGCGGTTCAGAGCGTAAAAGCTTTGGAACTGGATTTTATTGAAAGTGATGATGAAGAGAATGAGGAACCTAAGGAATTGTTTGAATAACCATTTGATCTTATCATTTCTCCTTCGTCGAAATGACAAAAAAAAGAAAACTGAGGTAATAAAACAAAAAAATGGGATCATAAGATCCCATTTTTATTACAATTTTTTTTAAATAACCTTTTGAACAATTATCCTTTTTTGAAAGACATTGTCAATCCAAACTGATTAGAAAGGAAAAGCTTATTATTTTCAATAGAGTAACCAGAAGTGGTTCTCAATAATTGAATAAATTCAGCTTCTTTTTTTGCATCACATTTTTTAGTTTCCGAAGTAATATTCTGAAACTGAAGTTTTCCAGCGCCTGATGAAAGCAAATTTCCTTTAATTGCATTACATCCTGTAGTACCAGAAAAACTTGATGAAGTCATTTCTACCTTAGGCGAACTTGAAAAATCTTTTTCTGTAATCACTTTCCCGTTTAAATTCTCTAAAATCCAAGTTTGCTGTAATTTCTTTTCTGCCGAATTTTCGCTAACAGTAGCTGTCGAATTTGTCCCCTTGCCTGATTTGCAGCTATATGCTAATGATACTGCAATAAACAACATTAAAATCTTTTTCATGTAAAATAAATAATATAAGTTTTATTTTACAAAAATATCTCAAGGGCAATGCGCTACAGGCTACTAGAAGCCAAATTTAAGCCATAATAAGACATATTAAAAGGTAGAATTAATCGACTTTCTTAAAAACAATCAATCTACTTGATGGATTAGAAAGTATCAATTGATTGTTCTCCAAACTATAAGTTGTACTGCTTTGCAATGCCTTCAAAAATTCACCTTCTTTATTTCCTTGCGGACAAGCCATTAAAGTCGAAACCACTTTGCTAAAACGCAGTAAATCTTTCTCGTAAAAAATTTGCCCTGTAATTGAATTACAGCCCCCGTATCCCATAAATCTATTTTCTGCTGAATTAATTTCGATTCTAGGCATTTCCTTCTGAAAATCAGTTGCAAAAACTTTATAGCCGTTTAATTCTTCCAGCACCCAAATATCATGCAAACGGTAATCGGTATAATATTTACCGCATCCGCTCAATTTTTGAGTGTCCAGCTCCGAATTATTTTTAATCTCCGCTTTAACACTATATGGAAAAATCGCGCCCGACATAGAATCCTGACATTCCAACTGCTGAATCGAAACCGTTGCAGTAGTTTTTTCGTTACTTAATTTATACATCTTCACATTCGCATCCATTGCTTTAATAGGCTCTGTATGAGAAAAAGTTATACTTTCTTTTCCAGGAATTAAAGATGTAAAAACAATTTGATCTCTGCCAATTTTAATTCCCCAAAACGGTTCATTTCCAGTGGCTTTAAAATAATATTGTAAATCTTCTTCTGTAGAAATTCCAGAAGAAGCTGTGTTAGAATCCTTGCCTGCTGTCGATTTACAGCTCGTTAGCACAACTAATAATAGCAAGATTGCGAATATATTTTTCATGAGGTTCCTATTTTAGAATATTCATTTCGACTAAAAAACATGTAAAATTCTTATGAATTTACAACATTTTTCTGAAATTCTTATTTAGAATGTATTCAAATTTGAATAAAACTTAAAATTCAAATTTCACAAAATCCCTTGTAAAATCAGAGACCTAGAACAAAATACGTAGTAAACATTCTTTTTGTTTCATTAAAAAATAAATTAAATACGTATTTTTATAAGTATAAATACTTATATTTGCGTAGTAATACTTAATTAAAGAAATCATGAGTAAAGTAATAGTAGTTGGAAACGGCATGGTTGGTTATAAATTTTGCGAAAAGTTTGCTGCAAAATCAGGACAGGAAAAGTATCAGGTTACCGTTTTTGGCGAAGAGCCAAGACGCGCCTATGACAGAGTACACTTAAGTGAATACTTTGGAGGAAAGACGGCAGACGATTTATCATTATCTACAACAGAATGGTACGCAGAAAACAATATTACTTTAAATACCTCAGAGTTAATTACAGATATTAATCGTGAAGCCAAAACAATACATACGCATCTTGGCAAGACATATACGTACGATTACTTAGTTTTAGCCACAGGTTCTTCTGCATTTGTTCCACCAATTGATGGTGTAGAAAAAGAAGGTGTCTTCGTATACAGAACTATTGAAGATCTGGACGCGATTATGGCTTATGCTAAAAAAATAAAACAAAAAGGCGCTACAGAAGCTGCTGTTTTAGGAGGCGGATTATTAGGTTTAGAAGCCGCAAAAGCGGTTCGCGATTTAGGATTGAATCCGCATGTGGTGGAATTTGCTCCGCGCTTGATGCCGAGACAATTGGATCAGGGAGCGAGTGATATGCTTCAGTCTAAAATTGAGGAATTAAATATCGGAATTCATCTTAATAAAGTAACACAATACATTGACGGAAAAGAATGTATCACCGGAATGATGTTCGCCAACGACGAATTACTTAAAGTTGACATGCTGGTGATTTCTGCCGGAATCAAACCCCGCGACGAACTGGCAAGAGTTTCTGGATTGGAAGTCGGCGTAAGAGGCGGAATCGTGGTCAACAATCAAATGCAAACATCAGATCCTTCCATTTTTGCTATTGGTGAAGCTGCGCTTTACAATCACAACATTTACGGGTTGGTTGCTCCAGGTTACGAAATGGCCGATGTAGCGGCGGAGCAAATCTTAAATGGCGACAAAACCATGAGAGAAACCATTGACATGTCGACTCAATTGAAATTAATTGGTGTAGAAGTAGCAAGTTTTGGCGACCCTTTTATTGAAAATAATGACGTAACCGCCATCATTTATGAAAATAAATTAAGTGGCGTTTATAAAAGAATCAATGTTACCAAAGACTCTAAAAAGCTTTTAGGAGGAATTTTAGTTGGTGATTCCAGCGATTACAATTCACTTTTTCAGATTTATATTAACGAAATGGCATTGCCCAAAAATCCGGAAGATTTGATTCTGGGTTCGCGCGATGGCTCTGAAGGTTCTTCTTTAGGAAGTGTTATGGATCTGCCGGATACTGCGGTAATCTGTTCTTGTGAAAATGTTACAAAAGGCGCAATCTGCTGTAAAATTTTAGACGAAAGTTGTGCAACTTTTTCAGATATTGTAAAAGAAACCAAAGCTACTTCAGGCTGTGGAGGCTGTAAACCAATGGTTTCAGATTTAGTAAAAGCGGCTCAAAAATCTTTAGGAAAAGAAGTAAAAGAAGTTATTTGTGAGCATTTCAGCTATACGCGTCAAGAATTATTTGATTTGGTAAAAATCAATAAATACGAAAACTTTTATGATGTTCTCGATCATCACGGAAAAGGCGACGGATGCGAAGTCTGCAAACCAGTTATCGCTTCTATTTTCTCGAGTATTTACAATGACACCGCAAATAAACATGTAACTACTCAAGATACAAACGATAGATTTTTGGCTAATATTCAAAGAAACGGAACCTACTCTGTGGTTCCAAGAGTAGCGGGAGGCGAAATCACTGCTGAGAAACTAATTGTAATTGGCGAAGTAGCCAAACAGTTCGATTTATACACCAAAATTACTGGAGCACAAAGAGTCGATTTATTCGGAGCACATCTGAGCGATTTGCCAAAAATCTGGAAAATCTTAATCGAAAATGGTTTTGAGAGCGGTCACGCTTACGGAAAATCACTTCGTGCCGTAAAAAGCTGTGTCGGAAATGCTTGGTGCCGTTACGGAATGGACGACAGCGCTGGATTTGCCATCGAACTTGAAAACCGTTATAAAGGAATCCGTTCGCCGCATAAATTAAAAGGCGGCGTTTCGGCCTGCATTCGCGAATGCGCAGAAGCCCGAGGAAAAGATTTCGGTCTTATCGCAGTTGAAGGCGGATGGAATTTATACATCGCAGGAAACGGTGGTGCAAATCCAAAACACGCGGTATTATTAGCCGAAAAGATCGACAAAGAAACTGTAATAAAATATATGGACCGTTTCTTAATGTATTACATAAGAACTGCAGGTCCGCTGATTCGAACTTCAACTTGGTTAGAAAAACTAGACGGAGGTTTAGAATATCTAAAGGAAGTAATCATAGAAGACAGCTTAGGAATCTGCGAAACGCTAGAAGCAGAAATGCAGACAATGGTAAATACCTTCGAATGCGAATGGAAACAAGTGCTCGAAAAACCAAGATTATTGAAACGTTTCAATCATTTTGTGAACTCAGACGAAAAAGACGACAATGCTGTTTTTGTTCCGTTAAGAGATCAAAAAGCGCCAAAAGCCTGGTCTTAGAAAAGAATAATCTCGCAAAGACGCAAAGTCGCAAAGCTAATTGCAAAGCTTAAGAAAAAAAAACTTTGCGCCCTTGCGTCTTTGCGAGATTAAAAAGACATAGAATAGAAAAAAAACTTTGCGCATTTGTAGCAAAAACAATAAGCTCAAAAAAAAAAAATAAATTAAACGTTTGCTGTCCTTCTTACCCTCTTTTTTACTGCGCCATCATAACTCTCATGATTGTAAAAAGAGGGCTAAGAAACAGGAAATAAAACAAAAAATATTATGGAAGAAATTTTAAACTTATACGAAACAGTGCACGCAAGCGATGCTACCATTTGGTTCAAAGCGGGTAAAGTAGAAGATTTTCCAACCAACCGAGGCGGATGCATTAAATACAAAAACAAACAGATTGCGATTTTCAATTTTGCACGCCGTAACGCATGGTACGCGTGCCAAAACGCCTGTCCTCACAAAATGGAAATGGTGCTTTCAAGAGGAATGACGGGCTCTGCAGACGAGATTCCAAAAATTGCTTGCCCAATGCACAAAAAAACTTTTTCTCTTGTTGACGGCTCAAATTTAAACGGCGACGATTACCAAATTGCAACTTATCCTGTAAAGATTGTGGAGGACGAAGTTTTTGTTGGCTTTGCGGATTAGTTTAATCACAATCGATAAGGATTAAAAAGTCTCCCGCAGATTTAGCAGATAATGCAGATTATTTTTCAAAATCTGTGTAAATCTTTACTCACTTAAAAAATCTGCATTATCTGCTAAATCTGCGGGAGAAAAAATAATTCGTGAATTCGTGGCGGAAAAATCCTTTTAATCTACATAATCTGTGGCAAAAAAACATTCATCCGCAAATTCGTGGCAGAAAAAAATTCATAATTCCGTATCTTTGAAATCTATTACTAAACCAAAAAATGACAACACCTTTCCAAAAAGCAAGCGAATGGATTGATGCTGAAAATGCGCAAGATCCAAATATCGAAATCGATCAAAACAAAGAATATCCCAAAGAATTACTGTATTCCAACAGGATGTACGAAAAACTGATGCATTTTGAACCAAACGCTTCAGAAGAAGTTCAGCTTGCTTCAAAGGCACAGCACATCTGTCGATGGAAAGTAGCGCGCGAATCTTACCCGATGGATCGCGTTGGATATTTAAAATGGAGAGAAGAATTAAAAAAATTCCACGCCAAAACTACCGCTGAAATTCTTGAAAAAGCAGGTTACGATCAAACTTTTATAGATCGCGTTTCTTTCTTAATTGAAAAAAAACTGCTCAAAAAAGACGCCGAAACCCAATTGCTTGAAGATGTAATCTGTTTGGTGTTTTTAGATTATTATTTAGAACCTTTCGTACAAAAACATGATGAAGAAAAATTAAAAAACATCATTAAAAAAACCTGGGATAAAATGTCGGAGAAAGGACATGCCGAAGCGCTAAAAATCAACTATTCTGAAGAAAATTTAAACCTTATAAAAGCTTCTTTAGGGTTGTAAAAAGATTTAAATGAAAAAAAGCAATCAGGAAGCTGCAGAAAAAATCACTTTCAAAAATTTACGACGACTGTATTTTTTTGCGCTTCTTACTATTGCCTTAACCATAATTATCAGTCAATTTTTGGTTCAATATAATTTGAATCAGCAATTGAGTGATTCCAAAATCATAAACTTTTCGGGAAAACAAAGAATGTTAAGTCAGAAAATCGTCAAAGAAGTTCTGATTTTACATTACGTTTCTGAAACCGCGACAGCAAATCAAATATCGCATTTAAAAGAGGTTTTAGATCTTTGGAAAAAAAACCAAAATGCATTGCAAAATGGAAATGACAGTTTGGCTTTTCCAAAAGAAAAATCTGCAACACTCTCTACTTTATATCTTGAAATCAATCCGATTTTCAATAAAATTGCGCAAACAACAGATTCTTTTCTGCTCAATCTACAACAGAAAAAATCAGCTGCCGAAAATCAAAAATTCGTTCAGACCATTTTAAAAAACGAAGGTCTTTTCCTTTCTAAAATGAACGAGATTGTAACACAATACGATCTCGAAGCGCACGAAAAAGTAACCGAACAGCGCCGAATAGAGTATTGGATTTTCGGTTTTACGTTATTGGTTTTACTTCTCGAATTCTTCTTTATCTTTAAGCCAACCAACAAGAAAATAGAACGGTTAATTGCCCAACTTTTATCCTCAGAAAAAAAAGCTTTAAAACTCGCATACGACACCGAAATTATCAGCGAAATCAAAGAAAATTCGGTAAAAGAACTTAAATCGCTCAATTATGCGATGGAAAATACATTGCTCTATTGCCGAATTGCGCCTGATGGCTCGATTATTCATATCGGAGAAAAGTTCGCAAAATTGCTTAATTACACCAAATTTTCATCCAACAAAAAATTCTCAGAAGTCTTAACGGAAGACGAAAAAGAACAGGTTAATTTTGATCGTCTTATTTTCGAAAAACAACGAAGCGGCTGGCAAGGCGAACTCAAAATAATCAACAAAGACGGAAAAGAAATCTGGCTCGATTTATCGATGGTTCCCGTTATGATCAAAAAAGACGAACTCGAACTTTTAATCGTATGTTTTGACATTACCGAGCGCAAAAAAGCCCAGCGCGAAGTAGAACGCTTAAACCTTGAAAATACAACCGAAAAAATCAATCAGCAAAAGATTATTTCAAGTAAAATTGTTGAAAATCAGGAAAACGAACAAAACCGAATCGCCAAAGAAATTCATGACGGAATTGGTCAAATGCTTACGGGATTAAAATTCAGTTTAGAAAGCATTAATCTGGACGACAGAGAAAAATCAGAACAAAAAATTGAGTATTTAAAAAAACTTTCTCTTGATATTATAAAAGGTGTACGCACGGCAACTTTCAACCTGATGCCTCCCGAATTAAGTGATCACGGAATCGTTTCGTCACTTTCAAAACTCACACAGGAACTTTCTAAATTAACCGGAAAAGAAATCCTTTTCTACAACAAAACCGATTTTGACAAGCGTTTAGATTCGTTAATAGAAATCAACATTTACCGTCTCACGCAAGAAGCGATTAACAATGCTATCAAATATGCCGAATCTTCGCATATTATAGTACAACTTTCTCACAGTGAAACACTTTTAAGTATAATAGTAGACGACAACGGTAAAGGTTTCGACGTCAATGCCGTCGACAAAAAACGCAACAGCGAATCTGGAATGGGACTTTTGTTCATGAAAGAAAGAATTCAATACATCAACGGCCGCGTCTTTATGAATTCCATCCCTGGCGAAGGAACGAGGATTACTTTTAATATTCCAATACTTAAGTAAAATTCCAATTTTTAAATTCCAAATTCCAATTGTACAACGTTTGTTAGGCTGAGCGTCCCGTCCCGAAGTTTCAGGATCGGGAGAAGCTCAGCCTGACAAAACTATGAGAAATTGGAATTTGGAATTTTAAAGTTTGGAATTTAAATTTCTAATGATTTTTTAATCTTGTAATTTGGAATTTAAAAAAAATGGAATTTATTTTTAAAAAAGTACGTATATTAGCGTCTTCGCTGTAGATGAATATACGTAAAAAAATAGATTAAAAAGTAAGTAAGCCATGAGTAATACCATAAGAGTTGTTTTAGCAGATGATCACGTTTTTGTAAGAGACGGAATCAAATCTTTACTAGAAAACGAAGCAAACATTGAGGTTGTCGGCGAAGCAATTGATGGTGCAGATGCGCTAGAAGTAGTTGCAGAAACCAAACCCGACTTACTTATAGTAGATATTCGTATGCCAAACTTAACTGGAATTGAGGTAGTAGAAAAACTTAGAAGCGAAAACAATAATGTAAAAATTATTATGCTTTCTATGCATGAGTCTGAAGAATACGTATTAAAATCCATTAAAGCTGGAGCTGACGGATACTTACTTAAAGGTTCAAGCAAAGAAGAATTCTTAAAAGCACTTCATGCTGTTTCTTCTGGGGGAAAATATTTCAGCGGTGACATTTCGTCTATTTTGATTAGCCAATTAACAAATTCTACTACATCATTAGAACCTAAACAAGCATTGGGCGAAGAAATGATGATTACCAAAAGAGAAAAAGAAATACTTACACTTTTATTATCTGGAAAAGGAAACAAAGAAATCGCCGAAGCATTAGAAATTAGTAAAAGAACTGCAGAAGTACACCGTTTCAATTTGATGAAAAAACTAAAAGTAAAAAACTTAATGGAACTTTCTAATAAAGCCACAGAATATTCTTTAATTTAAAAAAATACGTATAAATACGTAATTATTTTTCTAAAACTGCGTTTTAGCAGGTTTTAACTAAGTTATAGTACTTATTTTTACATAAAAATATAAGTGCTATGAAAAATACAAACTCACTATCGCAATCACACAAAATTTTATTTTTAAACACATTGGCTTTTACAGTGTGTTTTGCCTGCTGGACTTTAAACGGCGTTTTAGTAACCTTTTTGGTCGATAACGGAATTTTCAACTGGAGCGTAGTTCAGGTCGGATGGCTACTTGGCATTCCGATTTTAACAGGCTCGATCATGCGTCTGCCAATCGGAATCCTGACGGATAAATTTGGCGGAAAATATGTTTATTCTCTTTTGCTATTACTATGTTCAATTCCACTATTTCTCCTTCCCTACGCTGACAGCTTTGCTATGTTTGCTTTATTGAGTTTCTTATTCGGAATGGTAGGAACCAGTTTTGCAGTTGGAATTGGCTATACCTCAATCTGGTACCCGAAAGAATGGCAAGGCCGCGCACTCGGAATCTTCGGAATGGGAAATGCCGGAGCCGCTATTACAACATTCTTAGCTCCTTCTTTATTAAATCATTTTTCTGTAGCCGATCCGCAAAATGGCTGGAAAACGCTTCCTATTATTTATGCTGTTTCATTAGTAATAATCGGAATCGCCTTTTTAATTTTCGCCAAAAACAAAAAGATAGAAAGTAGCGGAAAAACAATTTCGCAAATGCTTACACCTTTAAAATCACAACGAGTTTGGCGTTTTGGTGCCTATTACTTTTTAGTATTTGGTTGTTTTGTTGCGTACTCACAATGGTTATTACCCAATTTCATGAACGTATATCAAACCAGTCTAGTAATGGGCGGATTATTTGCTACAATGTTCAGTTTGCCTTCTGGTGTAATTAGAGCTTTTGGAGGTTATTTGTCTGATAAATTTGGCGCCAGAAAAGTAATGTATTGGGTCTTGGGAACTTCAGTAATTTTAAGTGCTTTATTATCAATTCCTAAAATGGAAATTACGACTTCGGGCCCAGGAATATTGGCTGCAAAAAAAGGAGTTGTAAATCAAATAAATAGTCAAACCGTAAAAATAGGAGATAAAGAGTATCCAATTGCACAAAAAACCGCTACTACAAGCGAAAATGCAATTTTCCCCACTTCTACGAGCTGGCAGAATGTTGTAGTATCGCACAATCAAAGTGTTGCTAAAAAAGAATTAATTGCAAAAGGCATTACAGTAATAAAATTTGATGCAAATATGTGGGTATTCTTAGTTTTAGTAATTCTAATCGGAATCTCGTGGGGAATTGGGAAAGCCGCTGTTTACAAACATATCCCTGAATATTTTCCAAATGAAATTGGCGTTGTCGGTGGCATGGTCGGAATGATTGGCGGATTAGGAGGATTTTTTGGACCAATTATCTTCGGGTATTTATTAACTGCAACTGGAATTTGGTCAAGTTCATGGATTTTTATTTTAATATTCTCAACTTTTTGCTTAATTTGGATGCATTATGCTATAAAACAAATAATTAAGAATAAAGAAATTAAGTTAAGTAAGATAAAATTGGAGCCAGCTTATTAGAATCAGATTAAAAAAAAATTAAAAACATGACTAAAATCATGTTAAATGAAATCTTTTTCTTATAGTTTTACCTTCGATAAAAAACAAAAAATTTTATGAAAAAACTTAAACTAATTTTAATACTTATCGTAGGATTAAGTTTCGAAATCCAAGCACAGGAACTAGATGTTAATTTACAAATAAGGCCACGTTTTGAGTATAGAAACGGATTTAAACAACCGCTGAATTATGGTCAAGAAGGAACATCGCAAATTTCACAGCGTTCTCGCTTAGGCATTAATTACAAACAAGACGATTTTATTGTAAAACTGACTTTACAAAATACCAGAACTTGGGGTGATGTACCAACGACAGCTTCTGCAGATAAAAACGGAGTAGCAGTTTTTGAGGCTTGGGCACAATATAATTTTACTGAAAAATGGAGTGCCAGAATGGGACGTCAAGTGCTTTCTTATGATAATCAACGTATCCTTGGAGGATTGGATTGGGCACAACAAGGACAAAGCCACGATGCATTAACGGTGTCTTATCATGATAAAACTCAAAAGTTAGATTTCGGAGGCGCATACAATTCAGATGCAGAAAATCTTGCTCAAACCGCTTATACAGTACCTAATATGTATAAAAACATGCAATATGCTTGGTACCATAATCAATTTAGCGAAAATTTAGGTGCAAGCTTTTTAGTATTGAATACAGGTTACGAATTTACTCGTAATGCAAATACTCCCGAGAGTAAAATTCTGGTAAATTACAAACAAACTTTTGGATCTTACCTGACTTATAAAAAAGACAAATTAGATACTAGCTTTTGGCTGTATGGACAAACTGGAAAAAGTAACGATAAGCAAGTAAGCGCTTGGAATGCTGCGGCAAATTTAGGATACAACATAACAGAAGCTTTTAAAGTAGATTTAGGTTACGAATTTTTATCTGGAAAAACTTTAAATGAAGGAAGTACAGTAATCAAATCTTTTAATCCACTTTTTGGAACCAACCACGGATTTAACGGTTATATGGATTATTTTTATGTTGGAAATTACGCCAATAGCTATGGCTTACAGGATGCTTTTATCAAACTAAATTATAATGTAAACAAATGGCAGTTTGCTTTAATTCCGCATGTATTTTTAACTGCTGCTGATGTTGTTACGCCTGTAGATGAAAAATTAGATTCGTACTTAGGAACTGAGATCGATGCAACTTTTGGATATAATTTCAAGAAAAATATAACCGTAACTGGAGGTTATTCTCAAATGTTTGGATCTAAAACAATGGAATTTGTTAAAGGCGGAGATACCAGCCATACCAACAATTGGGCGTGGTTAATGATTTCTGTTGATCCGAAAATTTTTAGCTGGAAAAAATAAATTTTTCACAAAATTAACTTATAAATTTTACCCTTTTCCAAAATCGGAAAAGGGTATTTTTTTTGATGATATAATAATTTATTATATGATTTAATTATTTATATTTGAGCCGATTAAGAACCCCAAATTCTATCCTAATGAAACCATTTCTAAAATTATCTATGTTAACCTTTTTGGTTACCCAAACTGGTATTGCCCAAAAATTTAATGATGCCTTGATTTCAAAAGGCTCAGAAATAAATTTTGCGAAAACGCAAAAAAGAGGCATTAAAAAAAACAACATTGTTTACTATGTTGAAAATGATTTACAAACAATCTCTGCCTACAAAAGGAAGAAATTGAAATGGCAAACCAATGTCATTTCTGTTTGCGGAAAACCAAAAAATGGGCATCCTGAAATAAGATATGTTGGCTATAATTCTGACAAACTACTTATCGTTATGGGAAAACATCACTTTGCAGAAATTGACGTAAATAGTGGTTTGACAACATTAGTTGGCTAAAATTACAAAGCGATATTAATCAAATGATATTGCCCTTTTTCAGTTTTTGAAAAAGGGCTTTTTGTTATAAAATAGAACCTTTTAAAAATTTATAAATAGTATATTTGATTTCACTTATAATTATTTTTTTAATTAATAGGTATGAAACTCATCGCTTGGAATTGCAATATGGCCTTTAGAAAAAAAGCTTCTTTTATTCAAGCTTTTAATCCTGATATTGCCGTAATTTCTGAGTGTGAAAGTCCTGAAAAACTCAAATTTACGAGCAACACCAAATTACCATCAGATATTCTCTGGTACGGTACAAATGCGAATAAAGGACTTGGTATTTTTTCATACGGAGATTATCGTTTTAAATTAATGGATTGCCACAATCCTGATTTTAAAAATATTCTTCCAATAGCCGTAACAGGTGGAAAAATTGATTTTACCTTGTTTGCCATCTGGGCAAATAATCCAGGAGATAAAGACGGCGCTTATGTAACTCAAGTTTGGAAAGCAATAAATTTCTATGAAAATTTAATTAAAGAAACCAAAACCATTTTGATTGGGGATTTTAATAGCAATACCATTTGGGACAAACCACGAAGAGAAGGAAATCATACTACAGTCGTAAATAAATTGGGAGAAAAAAATATTATCAGCACTTATCATAGATACTTTAATCAAATTCAAGGCAAAGAAGAACATCCAACATGGTACTTATATAGACATGAAAATAAGCCCTATCATCTTGATTATTGTTTTGCTTCAAATGATTTTATTGAAACTTTAGAAAATGTCGAAATTGGGAGTTATCATGACTGGACAATGTACAGTGATCATAAACCTTTAATAATCAAATTCAATATATAAATACAATGAACAACACCTGGACTCAAAGATGGGACGATCGCTATAAAAGCGAAGAATTTGCGTACGGCACAGCACCCAACAATTTCCTAAAAGAACAAATCGAAAAACTAAATGCAGGCACTATTCTTTTTCCTGCTGAAGGCGAAGGACGAAATGCCATTTTTGCAGCAAAATTAGGCTGGCAAGTTTCGGCATTTGATATTAGCGAAGAAGGCAGAAATAAAGCACTTCTTCTCGCCAAAAACAATAATGTATCTATTGATTATCAGGTTGGAGAATTGAAAACTTTAGATTTTCATTCCGCACAATTTGATGCAATTGCTTTAATCTATGCGCATTTTCCCGCAACAATTAAATCTAAAATGCACAAAGAATTGGATAAACTTCTAAAGAAAGACGGCATTATCATTTTTGAAGCTTTCAGCAAAAAACATTTAGAATACCTAGCAATAAACGATAAAGTTGGCGGTCCAAAAGACATTGAATCATTATTTTCAATCGAAGAAATAAAAGCCGATTTTCCTGATTACGAAATCATCGAATTAGAAGAGACAGAAATCGAACTCAACGAAGGTTTATTTCATAATGGAACTGGTTCTGTGATTCGATTTGTGGGAAAGAAAAAGTAATATTTTTTATTTATGATCAAAAAATCAATTAGAATTTTTCTTGGCGTAATAATCCTTTTGGTATTGTTAATTCTTTATTTACTAAGTGATTTTAATCCTCTTTATCAAAATGAAGATTTTAGATTCATCACTAAAGAGGTCAAGAATTCTCAAAAAGAAAATTTAAATCATATCGTTGAGATTCATAATAAAATATATGAAAGAATCGAAGAAAATGATTGTCCATGTCAATTTGTTTCTAATAATATACCGACAAATTCCCATTCATCATTATTTAAAAAAGCTTTGTATCATTTCAAAATAAAAAAAGATTTTACTCACGAAGAATGTTTAAAATTCTTGTTATTACACTATGATTTTGGATATGATAATAAAGGGATTGAAAATGCGTCAAAGTTTTATTTCAAGAAAAACATTAATCAATTAAATAAGACGGAATTATTAAGTTTGATAGCCATGCTAAAAAATTCCGTTTTGTATAATCCGATAAGAAATAAGGAAAAGCTAAGAAATAGAGTTTTAGTTTTTGAAAAAATATTAGAAAATGAAAAGCATTAAAAAGACAATAAATATAACGGAAGCAAAATTTAGAAGTACAGAAAAAACAATTTCAATTGAAGAGTTAAATAAAAGAATAACTAAATCTGAAGAAGATTTCAAAAATGGAAGATATAAAACAACTTCACAGCTTTTAAAAAAATACAAATAAGAAAATTTTAAAAATATAATAATCAAACCCCTTTTCCATTTGCCCTTTTAAACCTCTACCTCTAAAAATCAAAAATACTTATGCTCCATAATTTCAGATCGTAATTCTGAAATTCCCAGAATCCCAACGCGCTTACCTTCCGTTTTAATCAAAGCTTCTTTTTTAAGACTTGATAAAATACGAATCGCTTGTTCTTCTGTAGTTCCCGCAAAGTCGGCAATTTCCTTTCGCGAAAGCTCAATATCGATTAAACCATTTACTTGTCCAAATTTGCGATGAATGTAAAGTAATAAGTCTATCACACGTTCGCGAACATTCATATGGGCGATCTTGCGGATATTATTTTCACTTTTGTTTAATTCTTCAGCATAAAATAACATCAACGCATATGTAAATTCAGGAATCTGCTGTAGAATTTCCAGCATAATTTCGTTGCTAAAATTGCACAAAACAGTATCTTCCAGAGCATATGCCCCAATTAAATACCGTTTACTGGTTCCAAATCCGCGAAAACCTATGATATCGCCATTTTTTGTCAAACGCACTATTTGTTCACGACCGTTAATTCCTGTTTTAACCGTTTTTGCTTTTCCTTTACAAATAAAATAAAGTCCGTTAAGAGGTGCTCCTTCTGTAATAAAACGATGTGTTTTTTTGCAGGTAATATTTTGTTTTTTAGAAATATAACTTGTCATCTTCTCTAAATGCAGATGCTTCTTAATAAAACAATTTTCGTTGGTACAGGAATAACAGATGGTTTGTTCTTCTTTCATGAGTTCTAATTTTAGCACATTAAAAACTAAGTTGTTGTTCCTCATTTATTTTCATCAAAAATAAAAAAATAAATTCAAAAAATACGTATTAATACGTAAAAATACTTATTTTTGCGTAAGTACTTTTCTAAAGTCAGACCATTCAATAAAAGTAGTATCACAAAATAGAACACGAAATGCAAACTACGAAGATCAAAACTACCTGTTCCTACTGTGGCGTTGGCTGTGGTATAATAGTAACCAACGATGCTAAAAACGGTGTAATGGTCGAAGGCGACAAAGATCATCCTGTAAATAAGGGAATGTTGTGTTCTAAAGGAATGAACCTACACTACGTAGTTAACGACACTTCTGATAGGATTTTATATCCTGAAATGCGAGGAAGTAAATCTTATCCGCTGGAACGCGTAAGCTGGGACACAGCTCTAGACCGCGCCGCAGCTGTTTTTGCTTCAATAATTAAAAAGCACGGTCCAGACAGCGTTGGTTTTTATATTTCGGGTCAATGTTTAACGGAAGAATATTATTTAGTCAACAAACTGGTTAAAGGGTTTTTGAAAACCAACAATATCGATACCAATTCCAGACTTTGCATGAGTTCTGCAGTAGTAGGATACAAAAAGACTTTTGGAGAAGATTCTGTCCCAATTGCTTACGATGATATTGAATTGGCAGATACTTTTCTAATTACAGGAGCAAATCCTGCATGGTGCCACCCTATTCTATTCAGAAGACTTGAAAAACACAAAGAAAAAAATCCGAAGACAAAAATCATTTGTATAGATCCGAGACGAACAGACACAGCTGCTTTTACCGATTTACACTTACAGATTATTCCTGGCTCAGACATTATTCTCTATCATGCCATTGCCAAACGAATTATAGAAAAAGGATATGTAGATCATGATTTTGTGAAAAATAATGCCGAAAACTTTAAACAATATAAAGATTTAGTTTTAGGAACTTCGCTTGAAAAAGCCTCTAAACTTTGCGGTATTTCTGTTCCTGACATCAAACTTGCCGCCGACCTTATCGGAAAAGCAAAAGGATTTATTTCGCTTTGGGCAATGGGATTGAATCAAAGTGCTGTTGGTGTTGATAAAAATACGGCTTTACTGAATTTATCTCTATTAACGGGACAAATTGGAAAACCAGGTTCAGGGCCATTTTCTTTAACGGGTCAGCCCAACGCTATGGGCGGACGTGAAGTTGGTGGCATGGCAACACTTCTAGCTGCGCATAAAGACATTGCCAATCCTGCACATCGCAAAGAAGTGGCCGATTTCTGGGGCGTAGACGCCATTTCTGACAAACCCGGCTTAACCGCTACAGAAATGTTCGAAGCCTTAGAATCTGGAAAAATGAAAGCCGTTTGGATTATCTGCACTAATCCGTTAGTTAGTTTACCCGATTCACGTCGTGTGGAAAAAGCGCTTCAAAATGCCAAATTCGTAGTTGTTCAGGATATTTCGCATAATGCTGATACAGCAAAATTTGCCGATTTATTATTACCTGCCGCAGGATGGCTGGAAAAAGAAGGAACGATGACCAATTCGGAACGCCGTATTTCTTATTTGCCAAAGGGAATAAATGCCCCAGGAGAAGCTTTGCCAGATATTGAAATTTTAATTCGCTTTGCTAAGAAAATGAATTTCAACGGATTCAATTTCAACAGTGCCGAAGAAATCTACAAAGAACATTGCGCGCTTACTAAAAATACCAATATTGACATTTCTTTTTTAAACTATAATCGTTTAAAAAACGAAGGCACTTTCCAATGGCCAGTTCCAGATTATAATCATCCCGGAACGCCGAGATTGTTCACCGATAAAAAATTCTATACACCTTCAGGAAAAGCGATTTTTAATCTTCCTGTTTCTATAGAAAACACATCGGTTCAGCCCAATGCCGAATTTCCTTTTATACTAACAACAGGAAGAATTCGCGATCAGTGGCATACGATGACAAAAACCGGAAAAGTATCACGATTATTAACCCATATTCCGAGTCCAGTTTTAGAAATCAATCCGATTGATGCTTTTAAAAATGACATTAAAAACGGTGATATCGTAGTCGTTTCCAGCAAAAATGGTGAAGTCCGTGTTAAAGCAAAAGTTACAGATACTATAAAAGAAAAGGTACTTTTCCTGCCCATGCATTGGGGAAAACAACTCGAAAATGACTTAAACCGAACCAATAATTTAACGAATACTGTTGTCGATCCAATTTCAAAAGAACCCGATTTTAAGTTCACAACCGTTTCGATTAAAAAATATGTAAAACCGTTTCAAAAAATTGCAGTTGTCGGTGCGGGCGCAGCTTCTTTCCGATTTATTCAGAACTATCGAGAATTTAATTCTACAGACGAAATTATTGTTTTTTCTAATGAAATAAATCCGTTCTACAATCGTGTTTTACTTCCAGAATATATGACCGGCGAATTCAGCTGGGAACAATTACTAAAGGTAAAAGATGGTGAATCACTTCAAAAATTAAAAATAACAATGAAAGTAGGCGTTGCGATTAACAAAATCGACGCAGAACAAAAAATTGTTACAGACAGTAATGGCGAAAAACACACTTACGATTCTTTAATTTTGGCTACCGGAAGCCGTCCTTTTGTACCAGAAAATGCACAACTACACCTTCCAGGTCGTTTCACTGTTCGAAAAAAAGAAGATGCCGACCGATTAAAGAAACATTTAGATAATACAAATCTTCCGCCAGAAGAACAGCATGTGGTTATCATTGGAGGCGGTTTACTAGGCTTGGAATTGGCGGCCGCATTAAAACATAAAAAAGTAAAAACGACTATTATTCAGCGAGCGTCTCGTTTAATGGAACGTCAATTGGATCGAATTTCGAGTAAACTATTGGCTGAAGAAGTACAATTAAGAGATATTCAAATTTATTTTGATAATGAAGTCAGTACGGTTTTTGACACCGATAACCCAAATGAAATTGAAATTGCTTTAAAAAGTGGAAAAATTATTACGGCAAACGCAATTGTTTATACAATTGGAACGATTCCTAATATCGAAATTGCGCGCGAAAGCGGTTTAGCCTGCGGACGAGGCGTTAAAGTAAATCAGTATTTGCAAACTTCTAACCCTGATATTTTTGCTATTGGCGAAATAGCAGAATTCAACAATAAACTATTCGGAATCACTTCTGCTGCTGAAGAACAAGCCGATATTCTCGCCAATTTTCTAGCCGGAGATATCAGCAGCTATTACAAAGGTTCTATTTTAATGAATATTCTAAAACTAGAAGACATTAATTTGTGCAGCATTGGTGATATCGAAATCCCTGAAAATGATGATTCTTACGAAGAAATTGTTTTTACCGATTTAAAACAGCGCTATTATAAAAAATGCATTGTCAAAAATGATTTATTAGTGGGAGCTATTTTAATGGGAGATAAAAACGAGTTTGCCGAATTCAAAACCATGATCGAAAGCAAAATCGAATTATCCGACAAACGAAATACACTGCTCAGAGGAAGCTCAAATGCAAAACCGGTTTTAGGAAAACTGGTTTGTTCCTGCAGTCAAGTCGGAGCTGGAAATATTGAGGAAACGATTAAAAGCGGGGTTTGCGATTTTACCGATTTATGCAAAAATACAGGTGCCGGATTAGGCTGCGGAAGCTGTAAAACAGAAGTTAAAGAGATATTGGCGAAATGTAAAGTTTAGTTTCTTTTTGTTTCAAGTTTCAAGTTTCAAGTTTCAAGTTGTTGGAACGTGAAACCAACCTGAAACTTAAGACAACGAAATATCACCCTAAACGGAGTCGAAGGGCGCTCAGCTAGACAACTAAAAGAAATCTCGATATTAAAAACAAAGAAAGCCTTAAACTGGAGTAAAAATTTAACCGCAAAGCACGCAATGTTTTTGCTCTAAAATAAATTAATTGAAAAAAGCAAAGTTCGCAAAGCTTTGTATTGATAAAGCTTTGCGAACTTTATTTAAACATAAAACAAAAAAACTTAGCGCACTCCTATGTTTGTAATGTTGTTTTATAAGTTTTTACAATTTGTAAATTTACAGTATTAAAGTGAAAAGGGATGAGAGTACATTCGCGTCTAAATAGTTCAAAGAAACATAT
>NZ_RPOC01000012.1 GCF_003946915.1 Flavobacterium ustbae | reverse complement strand
TGGAATCTGCTTCATTCTTGAAACATGTCCATCTGAATAATGCTTCTTTAAAACCAATTCTACGCATTCTAACTTAAATGCATAGTCATACTTTACTTTTCTTTCCATAAATGCCCCAAATAGTGTCTAACTTTTTGGGGCATGTTCAAAAACAGAATCGGCTTTCGTTTTTTTATTTCTTTTTATAGTAAAATCACTTCTTCAGAATGCAGATCATAATAAGCTCCTATAATTTTGATTTTGCATTCATCTTCCTTTTTTTTCAAATAGTACTCCTAGATTTTATATTGCTAATTGTCTGCTATACATTATTTTTTTTTTACAACATATCTTACAAAATAATTATTTTGACTTTTTTGTCACCTCTAAATTTTGAAATTTTGCAATAGCAGGTTTTTATTTTACCTAACACTGCTGTACTACTTTTTTATTTGAGGGATTTTAAAATTAGGAAAAACAAAAGAAAAAAAATAAAAGTCTATAAATAAGAATCTTAGATACAATTAAAGAGCTAAAAACTCACAAAAAATAAAGAAAATATCCATGTATTAAAGCGAAATTTTTGAACTATACATTTTGTAATACTTTTCTTATTTATTTAAAAATCAGCACTTTAAAAATAGCAAATGACTTATTCTGATACTTTTAAAACTTTTTATACCACTAAAAAAAGACCTATCCGTATAAATTTGTTCCAATATTAAACAACATAAAAAGATTCAAAAAAAATTAATTGCACAATTATGAGAAATTTGAACAATGTTCCGAAAGTAATAATGGAATCAAAAAGTATTGGTCACCCTATAAATTTTAAATGGACAAAAAATAAAATAAATAAACTTCTAGATCCTTTAGAAGGAAATGAAGAATTGGAAAATTCTTTAATGCAGATTAATCACAAAGGTTCTGTTGGCTTAACGGCTGCTTTACTGGAGTGGATTTACTGGCGTTTTACAGGATATACACAAGAAATACATGATACTCAAAAACGTATTGAGGCACTTTGGTGTTCTATAGACAACAAAGAACATGTAAATCCGTTATTTTTTGATACTGAACTAGAAATTCCTGCCGTAGGATCGGTAAACGGAGCATTATGGATTGCCTTGATGAATGTTACAATGGTAGATGTGAGATACCGAAAAGGCTCCTATTATTTACAAAATGAACTTGTGGGATTAGTTTTATTAGCAAGACATATTACGCCAAAAAAGAAAAAATTTGACAAATGGTTCGAGCAGACGATTACTAGGTTAGCAAATACTCATCCTAATCCGTACAAAAATGAGAATTTAGACGAAAGTGACGAAGGCGTGTACGATCCATCAAACGAACCATTAATCTGCCGCGAATTTTTCTTTGATGAATCATTTAAATATTCAGTTGAAGAATCTGAAAACGCACTTCACAGCTTTATTGGAAATTTAGATCTTAAAGCAAATAGTTTTTTAAACCTTCCAAAAAAGGCATCTTAATTTTTTAATTCAAAAAATAACCCGTTTAGAAATACTAAACGGGTTATTTTATTAAGGTTTAAATTTTAAAGGAAGGTGCACCACTTTTTTGGTTTCAAAAAATTCATCTTCAAAATAATCTGCTAAATCGTATAAAGTAGCTTTTGGAAAATCTTTCAGCTCATCAGTCAAATCACCTCCTTTTAAATAAAGGATTCCATTTTTTAACATATGCTTATGCTGTTTTTTAATTTTATCATGTATCCATGAAACGAAATCGGGCATATTTGTAACGGCGCGGCTTACAATAAAATCGAAATCCCCTTTTACTAATTCGGCACGTTTTTGTTCTGATTTTACATTTTTTAATTCTAAAGCATCAGCAACTCCCTGAACAACTTTTATTTTTTTTGCTATTACATCAATTAAATAAAATCTGGTTTCAGGAAAAAGAATCGCCAACGGAATACCAGGAAAACCGCCTCCTGTTCCAACATCCAAAACTGTTGCTCCAGGTTCGAATTTCATGATTTTGGCAATTCCTAGCGAATGTAAAATGTGTTTTGTATATAAAGAATCAATATCTTTTCTAGAAATAACATTGATTTTTTCATTCCAATCGTGGTATAAAAAGTCTAATTTTTGAAATTGTTCGATTTGAAGATCGGTCAAATTTGGAAAATATTTCAATATCTCATCCATTGCTATAAATTTTTAACAAAAGTACTACTTTACGATTGAAATATTTAACTCAATTTTGCAAATTGAAAATTTATAATAATTACCTTTGAAAACTATTTAAATTAATTATGAATAACACTGCTCCAACTTTTGCACGGCAAGACAATTTAAAGTTTTTTAGAACGCTTAACTCTCGCGTTAACAATTACTTTAAAGAAAACAATATAAAGAAAACCGGAAACTGGCAGTTACATTTAAAAGCTGTTATTCTTTTTGCTGTTTTTTTAACTCCCTATTTTTTAATCCTTACGCTTGAGATGCCATTTTGGGTAATGCTTCTTTTGTCGATCGTAATCGGAATTGGAATGGCTGGTGTTGGAATGAATGTAATGCACGACGGAAATCACGGATCATATTCTACCAAAAACTGGATCAATAAATTTATGGGCGGAACCATTTATGTTCTTGCTGGAAATGTTTACAACTGGCAAGTACAGCATAACGTTTTACACCATACTTATACTAATATTCCTGGTCATGACGAAGATCTTGATGCAGGAAGAATTATTCGTTTTACAGAACATGCAGAGTGGCATCGTTTTCACCGTTTTCAACATTATTACTCTGTTTTCTTATACGGTTTATTAACTTTCAACTGGGCTATTACTACCGATTTTAAACAGATGCGTAATTACCTAAAAAGAAAACTATCTTACGGAGAACCAAAAAGTCCGAAGATTCTTTGGACCACTTTAGTAATTACAAAAATCATCTACCTTTCGATTTGGATTGTATTACCAATGGCAATTGGAATAACGTGGTGGAAAGTGCTTTTAGGCTTTTTTGTAATGCATTATACAGCAGGGTTAATCTTAAGTGTAGTATTTCAATTGGCACACGTTGTTGACCATACTACAAATCCAACTCCAAATGAATTAGGAGAAATGGACAATACATGGGCTATTCACCAATTGTACACAACGACAAATTTTGCACCAAAAAATGCCATCGTAAACTGGTATACAGGCGGATTAAACCATCAGATTGAGCATCATATTTTTCCAAATATCAGTCACATTCATTACGGTAAAATTGCAAAAATCGTAAAAGAAACAGCAAAAGAATGCAATTTACCCTATTACGAGTACAAAACGATGCGAAGTGCGGTTATTGCTCACTTTAAGCATTTACGCGATTTGGGTATGAAACCAGAATTATCAGTCTAAAAACTAAAAAAATCTATTAATAATTAACCTTCCTTAAAACAACACAGCAATTTAAGGACATTCAAAAATTTTATAATGAATCATATTCTTTCGGACAGAATCAACAACTTAGCGACTTCGCAAACATTAGCAATGGCGGCTTTAGCACGCGAATTGAAAGCACAAGGAAAAGACATTATCAGTTTAAGTTTGGGCGAGCCAGATTTCAATACGCCAGACTTTATTAAAGAAGCAGCAAAAAAAGCAATCGACGATAATTACAGCACCTATTCTCCTGTTGACGGATACCAAGATTTAAAAGAAGCTATCTGCAGAAAATTCAAAAGAGACAATGATTTAGAATACAAACCATCTCAAATCGTAGTTTCTACAGGAGCAAAACAATCTTTATATAACATTGCACAAGTAATGTTAAACGATGGTGACGAGGTAATCTTACCTGCACCATACTGGGTTTCTTATTTCGAAATCGTAAAACTTTCAGGCGGAGTTCCTGTTGAAGTTCCTACTTCTGTAGAAACTGATTTCAAAATTACTCCAGAACAATTAGAAGCTGCAATCACGCCAAAAACAAAAATGATGTGGTTTTCTTCTCCATGTAATCCATCTGGATCTGTTTACAGCAGAGAAGAATTAACAGCTTTGGCAAAAGTTTTAGAAAAACACCCAAATATTTATGTAGTTGCAGACGAAATCTACGAGCATATTAACTTCTCTGGAACTTTCTGCAGTATTGGTTCAATCCCAGGAATGTTAGAAAGAACAATTACTGTAAATGGAGTTGCAAAAGCATTTGCTATGACAGGGTACAGAATTGGTTATATTGGAGCTCCTGAATTTATCGCAAAAGCGTGTACAAAAATTCAAGGACAAGTAACTTCTGGTGCAAACTCAGTTGCACAAAGAGCTACTATCACAGCGGTAGATGCAGATCCAAGCGTATTAAACGAAATGGTTCAAGCTTTCCACGGACGTAGAGATTTAGTCGTTGGATTATTAAAAGAAATTCCTGGAGTAAAAATCAACGTTCCAGAAGGAGCTTTCTATGTATTCCCAGACGTTTCTTCTTTCTTTGGAAAAACTTTGAAAGGACACGAAATTAAAGATGCAAACGATGTTTCTATGTATCTTTTAGCAGAAGCAAATGTTGCTACAGTAACTGGAGATGCTTTCGGAAATCCAAACTGTATTCGTTTCTCTTACGCAACAAGCAACGATATTTTAAAAGAAGCATTACGCAGAATCAAAGAAGCGCTTACAGCTTAATTATTTTGCATGATATAGTAAAAAAGGGTGTTTTTCAACACCCTTTTTTCGTTTATTCCATTAGATGCAAAGCAATATCTTTTACTATCGAAGTTGGAGAATTGCATTCACAATTGCTTAAACCTACTACATAAATTTCTTCCTCAGGAATATAAACTCCCATCGATTTAAATCCGAAAATACTGCCTCCATGTTCGCGAACAGTTTTATTTTTGACCTTTTCCAAATGCCAGCCGTAGCCGTAATCTATATAAGTTCCGTTATTTAGCTTATAATTCTTAAAAGCCTTTTGAGTAAAAGTTTTACCTAAAATTATATTGTTATCTAAAGCATATTGCCATTTTGCCAAATCATCTACATTCGACATTATGGATCCCGAAGCATACGGAATAGAAAAACTAATATAATTGGCATTAATCAAACCGTCTTTGTCACGATAACCTGAAACTCTATTTTTTATAATTCTTTCGTTACTCGCATAAAACGTATTTTGCATTCCCACTTTCTTAAAAATATTTTTCGTTATAAAATCCTTATAACTCTCGCCCGAAACTATTTCAATAATGTATCCCAAAAGCACATAACCAGAATTGCAATATTTATACTGTTCGCCAGACTTAAAATCGATTGGCTCATTCTTAAAAAAATCGACCAATTCTTTTGGAGATAAATCTTCTCTGGCAATATTTTTAATCGCTTTCATGCTCGTAAAATCTTTAATTCCAGAAGTATGCGTCAGCAAATGATGAATCGTAATTTTGTTTCCATTCGTCGGATAATCAGGAATAAATTTTGTGATTTCGTCTTCCAATTTTAATTTTCCTTGTTCGGCCAATATTAAAATAGAAACAGCCGTAAACTGTTTGGTCATCGATCCAATTTCAAAAACAAATTCAGGTTTCATTTTTACATTCAATTCCAAATCAGCCGTTCCAAATGCTTTTCTGTACAAAATTTTTCCTTTTTTAACCACCAGAAATACGCCACCCGGATTTTCAGATTTAAATTTTGCCGGAATTAAGCTGTCTATTTTAGCTTCTAAATTTTGAGAAAATGCATTTTGAAAAAGCAGAAATGCAATAATTAAGAATTTTGAAATTGTTTTCATCTAATAACTGATTAATGATTGATATCTATTTCGACGATAAAATCAATATTTAGGTTACACATTCATTTATTTTGGGCGTGTTCGCCGCGGCGAATCGGGCTTTCCACTCCTATCCCTCACGCAAACAATCAACGAGAAATTATCATTTTAAAAAGAAAAAATCTGTTCTAATCTGCAATCCCGATAGCTATCGGAAGCGGGAAACAAAAACACAATCTTTCAAAATTCCCATTCTACAATATTGTAAAACATCAAATGTAATCCTGTAAAACAAAGCGTTATATAATTACAAACTTTGTAACATATTAATTTCAAAAAATTATATGTTATGATACATGCAGATGAAACCACAACAGAAACTATTAAAACTTTAGAAGGATTAATTTCTATTCTTGAAGATGGAAAACTAGGATATACCAATGCGGCAGAGCATGTAGAAAATCCAGCTATGAAAAGCGATTTTCTTGAATACGCCCGCGAAAGATCCTTGTTTATTGTAGAATTACAAAATCAAATTAACAAACTAGGAAAATCGACAGACACTTCTGGAGGAGGCCCACTTGGCGCTTTACACAGAACTTGGATTGATATTAAGTCAGCTTTCACAGGAGGCGATACCGAAGCCATTATAAACGCTTGTATTACTGGTGAAGAGGCCGCAGTTGAAAAATACAAAATGGCACTTGAAGACAATCATTTAGAACACGATCAGATTTACATCGTTTCAAAACAATTAAATAGTATTCAAAATACTTTATCACAAATTAAAATGAGAGCAAGCTAAACGATTCATGCTTTTTTTTTGAAAACCACTTTTAACCTTCGGGTTGGGTGGTTTTTTTGTTGTGTTGAAATTGAAAAATAAATCTTACTTTCGTCGCAACCAATTTCTAATCAAAAGTATTAACAACTACTTTTATCTATTATCCTGTTCAAAACAATTTACTGTTGCATATACTTAAATCAAAATTTACATTAAAAACACTACTAATTCCTTGTCTAATAATATCTTTAACATACGTTTTAATTTCTATATTAATCACAAACTTACCAATAAAAATAGACCAAATAAGATGGATTGATGTTTACATGTCATTTCTATTTCTTTATACGTTGATATTTCTTGTATTTGGTGAACTTAGAAACAAAATAATAAAAATTTCGCTTCATAATAATGAAATTGAAAAGAAGAATTATTTAGGACTTAAACGAAAATATAATTACAAAGATTTTGATGGTTATCAAACTTCTATTTTAACTTCGAAAGGACAAAATTATGAATACCTATATTTCATCAAAGACAACAAAAAAGAAATAAAACTCTCTGAATTTTACCACAAAAATTATTTTGATTTAAAAAATGAAATTTCAATTCATCTAAAATTTTTAGGAGAAGTAAAATCTAGTTTAATTGATGAAACAAAAGAAATTTTTAAATAAGACACATTATTTTCATTCAATATAAGTTAACAATTTCAAAAAAATCGCTTCAGCACTAGCAAACTCAAATAATTTATTAGACCTTTGCACACTTTTTTCCGTGAATACCACAAAAGGCTAAAGTTTTAGAAATGAAGAAGAAAATTGAAATATTAGCGCCTGCTAGAGATTTAATTGGTGGAATGGCCGCTATAAACAGTGGCGCCGATGCAGTATATATTGGTGCGCCACAATTTGGAGCGCGCTCAAATGCCAACAACTCAATCGAAGATGTTGCTGCATTGGTAAAATATGCGCACTTATTTAACGCTCAGGTTTTTGTAGTAATGAATACCATTTTGTACGACAACGAATTAGATACGTGTCGTGCCATGATTTGGGAATTATACGGAATTGGTGTTGATGCCCTGATTATTCAGGACATGGCGATTATGGAAATGGACTTGCCTCCTATCGTTCTTCACGCCAGTACACAAGCCAATAACCGTGATGCGGATAAAATTAAATTCTTAAAAGATGCCGGAATCAAACGTGTGGTTTTAGCACGCGAATTGAACTTGCATCAAATTAAAACAATCTACGACCATGCCGATGTAGAATTAGAATTCTTCGTAACCGGAGCACTTTGTGTTTCTTTCAGCGGAAACTGTTACATGAGTGTGGCAAACGGAGAACGAAGCGCAAACCGTGGTTCTTGTGCTCAAAACTGTCGTTTACCGTACAACTTAATCGACGGAAACGGAGATACTTTAATCAAAAACAGTCACTTGCTTTCTATAAAAGATTTAGATGTTTCAGACCAGATTCCAAATTTGATCGAAGCCGGAATTGTTTCTTTTAAAATCGAAGGCCGTCTTAAAGATGTGGCCTACGTAAAAAATAACGTATCTTATCTTCGTCAGAAATTAGACAGTTATTTAGAAGGAAGCGATAAATACGTTAAAGCTTCTTCTGGAAAATGCACTTATACTTTTGATTCTTCTTTAAGCAGAACTTTCAATCGCGGTTATACCGATTATTTCGTTAACGACAGAGACAAAAGCATTGGTTCTTGGGAAAGTCCAAAATCAAAAGGACAATATATTGGTAAATTAATCCGAACTATCGGAGATGCTTACGAAATCGAAAACGGTGAATTGCTAAACAATGGCGACGGACTTTGTTTCATCAACGAGCAAAACGAAGCCGACGGAATTTATGTAAACAAAGCCGAAAACGGAAAAGTATATCCAAACGTTTTAAAAGAAATCAAAGACGGAACTTTTATTTACCGTAATAATGATATTGCTTTCATTAAAATTGTTGAAAGAGAAGACAGTGCCATCCGTAAAATCGGAACTACTTTATTGTTTACCGAAAACGAAAAAGGATTCGAATTAATAGCCACCGACGAAGACGGAAACGTAAGTACGGTAACTTTAGAACATCCTAAAGAACAGACGAAAACTGGCGAATCTATTGCAGAAAACATCAAAACACAATTGGCAAAAACAGGTTTCACGCCTTACAGCGCTGATGATATTGATGTTGTATTTTCTCAAAACTGGTTTCTTCCTATTTCAAAAATCAACGAAATGCGAAGAAATGTTTTCGATCAGTTGTCAGAAATTCGTTTGGCAAACTATAAACGCGAAGAACATCAATTGGTAAAAACGTCACATCCGTATCCGGAAACTAAACTGGATTTTATGTACAACGTTTCGAACAAAACTGCTCGTAAATTCTACGAACGTCATGGTGTAACCGAAATCGAAAAAGCATTTGAATTACAATGGGATCCAGGAAAATCTCGTGTAATGACCACAAAATATTGTATTAAATACGAATTAAAAAAATGCCCAATCCATCAAAAAGATATCGTAGGCGTTAAAGTAAAAGAGCCGTTGGTTTTAAAACAGGGAGAATTGGAATACAAACTAAAATTCAACTGTAAACCCTGCGAAATGGAAATCTGGGAAAAAGATGCCGAATTTGAGATTGAAGAAGATCATTTTCATTAATATACAAACCGATGCTTTCAAAAGAAGTATCGGTTTTTTATTTTGGGCGTGCCCCTCCGGGTCGGGCTATCCGTTCCAAGTCCTCGCACTTCCTTCGTCAGGCTCCGGGCTTTCCACTGCTATCCCTCACGCGAAACGTAAAAACGAGAAAAAATCATTTTCAAAAGTAAACCTCAATAATATCAATTGCCTCCAGCTTTAGCTGGAGGTTTTCAAAAGATTTCTATTATTCGGCTTTAGCCAAAAAAATGAGTTTGGCTAAAGCCCTGCATTCTACAATTCATTCCTCCAGCTAAAGCTGGAGGCAATTCAAATCAACCTTTAATTATTAAAAATTAAATCTGCCGAATCTGCAAAATCTGTGTGAGAATAATTCTCATTTTATTTATCTTTACTTTTTAAAATCAATTTCAATGGAATCCAAAAACAGCATTACAAAATACTCCATTATTGCAGGATTTTTGGTGTGCTCTATTTTTAGAAAACTTTTTATTGATTTTTCTAATCTAAATTATACCTCTTTACCATTTTTTGAAAATAACCATCGTCCGTTAATTTTCCTTCAACTATTTGATTACCATCTGAGTCGTATTCATAAAAAACCAAACTAGTTTCTCCAACAGTTAAAGTCGTTCGTACAAGTTGTTCGTTTTCATCATACTCATTATCCCACCCCAAATGACTTCCATTTTTGTATTCCATTTCAAATTCCACATAACCATTTGAATTTTTATCTAGTACTAAATAACCCGTAAAAAGTTTTTGACGATATATTACTTTACGACAACCATCATCATCCCATTCACCATATTGTATTTGACTTTGATCAATTCTATTTTTGTGAGGTTGTTTTAAACTCATAGTTTTATAATAAATAATAAAAATAACTATTTTTGTTTACCAAACAATACACTACTCCAAAATGAAAATACTACTCCTAGGTTCAGGCGAATTAGGCAAAGAATTCACTATCGCCGCACAACGAATCGGACAAACCATAATCGCAGTTGACAGTTACGAAAACGCTCCAGCCATGCAGGTTGCACACGGCTTTGAAGTGATTAATATGCTCGACGGCGAAGCTTTAGACCGAATCGTAGCCAAACACAAACCCGACTTTATCGTTCCCGAAATAGAAGCCATTCGCACCGAACGTTTTTACGATTACGAAAAACAAGGCATCACCGTTGTTCCTTCAGCGAAAGCGGCCAATTTTACCATGAATCGTAAAGCAATCCGAGATTTAGCAGCAAAAGAATTAGGTTTAAAAACCGCTAAATATCAATACGCAACATCGGCAGAAGAATTGCAAAAAGCCGTTGCAGAAGTTGGAATTCCGTGTGTCGTAAAACCTTTAATGTCTTCTTCCGGAAAAGGGCAATCGACAATAAAAAGTGAAGAAGATATTTTAAAAGCCTGGGAATATGCCGTGGCAGGTTCACGTGGCGATGTTATCGAAGTAATTGTAGAAGCTTTTGTAGATTTTAATTCAGAAATTACGCTTTTAACCATTACGCAAAATAATAATCCAACGTTGTTCTGCGCGCCAATTGGTCACCGACAAGAACGTGGCGATTATCAGGAAAGCTGGCAGCCGGCTTTGGTTTCAGAAAAAGACTTATACGAAGCTCAGGATATGGCCGAAAAAATTACCGAAGCACTTGGCGGTGCCGGACTTTTTGGTGTTGAATTTTTCCTTGCTGATGATGGCGTTTATTTCTCTGAACTTTCGCCTCGTCCGCACGATACCGGAATGGTAACTTTGGCAGGAACGCAGAATTTCAACGAATTCGAATTGCATTTAAGAGCGATTTTAAGTCTTCCAATTTTCGAAATCACCTTAGAAAAAGCGGGAGCAAGCGCCGTAATTTTAGCTTCGGCAGATTCAACAAACCCAACTTTTACCGGAATCGAAAAAGTTGCCGCTTTACCTAAAACCGATTTCAGAATTTTTGGAAAACCAACTTCAAGACCTTACAGAAGAATGGGCGTTGTTTTAAGTTCTGATTCTTTAGCAACTCCAATTGATGAAATAACTAAACGCGCCAAAGAAACGGCGAAATTAATAATTGTAAATTCTTAATTATGAAAAATATTGTTTTAGCAGCTTTTCTGTTTATTGGAATTGCAGCAAATGCACAAGACAAAAAGAAATTTGACAAACCAACTGTCGTTGAAGCTTCATGTGGGGAATGCCAATTCGGAATGAAAGGCAAAAGCTGTGATTTAGCCGTTCGTATCGACGGAAAAAGTTATTTCGTTGACGGAACATCGATTCACGATCACGGAGATGCTCACGCTGAAAAAGGCTTTTGCAATGCTATCAACAAAGCTTTAGTAACAGGAGAAATAAAAGGAAATCGTTTTAAAGCGACTTCATTCACTTTAATAGACGATAAAAAATAATGGCATTAATTCTTGAAAACATTGCCAAACATGTTTCGCTGACTCCAGAAGAACAGGCACTTTTTTTATCTAAATTAGAAACGAACACTTACAAAGCCAAAACACTTTTACTGAATGCCGGCGAAGTTTGCAAACATTCGTATTTTGTAAATTCTGGCATTTTAAGAAGTTTCAATATCAACGATAATATTGTCGAACATGTGCTTTCTTTTGCCTGCGAGGGCTGGTGGATGAGCGATATGTACAGTTATTTTTCGCAGAAACCAGGACAGCTTTTTATTGAAGTTTTAGAAGAAGCTGAAGTGGTTTCGTTGTCGAAAGAGAATCAAGAGCAATTGTATTTGGAGATTCCAAAACTAGAGCGTTTTTTCAGAATTTTGATTGAAAATTCATTGGTTGCCAATCAGCAAAGATTAATGGACAATTTGAGTTTACCCGCAGAAGAACGCTTCGAAAAATTCAGCAAAAAATACGGGACTTTAATTCATAAAGTTCCTCAAAAACAAATCGCTTCTTTCATTGGCGTAACACCAGAATTTTTCAGCAAAATGAAAGCACGATTATTGAAGAAATAGTTCTTTTAGCCACAGATTTCACAGATTAAAAGGATTAAAATAACTTTAAAAAGTTACCACAAATTACACAAATTCACACAAATTAATTTGATTTAAAAATGAATAAAAAATTTGTGCGAATTTGTGTAATTTGTGGTAAAAAAAATCATTTTTAATCTGTGAAATCTGTGGCAAAAAAATAAAAAAAACACGGTTAGAAAACCGTGTTTTATGAATTAAAATTGCTCAACCTCTGTAGAATGTTCCATTGCCGTTATGGTAGATTTTCCTATCATAACCGTATTTTGAACAGCGTCGAAATAAGAAGTTCCCACAAAAGCCTGATGTTTTACAGCTCTGAATCCGTTTTTCTGTAAAGCGAATTCTCTTTCCTGTAATTCAGAATAGCCTGCCATACCGCGTTCTTTGTATGCTTTAGATAATTCGAACATACTCGTATTTAAAGCATGAAATCCGGCCAAAGTAATGAATTGGAAAGCATACCCCATTGCAGCTAAATCTTCTCTAAACGTTTCCATTTCGGCAACAGATAATTTTGCAGCCCAGTTGAAAGAAGGCGAACAATTGTAAGCCAGCATTTTATCTGGAAATTCTTTTTTCATCGCTTTTGCAAATTTTCTCGCGTAATCTAAATCCGGATTACTCGTTTCCATCCAAATTAAATCAGCGTATGGAGCGTAACTTAGTCCGCGGGCAATTCCCTGTTCGATTCCGTTTTTCACATAGAAGAAACCTTCTGCCGTTTTTTCACCAGTTATAAATTTTCGGTCTCTCGGGTCGGCATCGCTGGTTAATAAATTTGCAGCGTCTGCATCGGTTCTGGCAACAATTAATGTCGGAACTCCCATAACATCTGATGCTAATCTTGCCGCAATCAGTTTATTAATAGCTTCCTGAGTGGGAACTAAAACTTTTCCGCCTAAGTGTCCGCACTTTTTAGCAGAACTTAATTGATCTTCAAAATGAACTCCAGACGCTCCGGCTTCAATCATCGATTTCATTAATTCGAAAGCATTTAGGTTTCCTCCAAAACCCGCTTCGGCATCTGCCACAATTGGAACCAAATAATCTTTTTTATCTTCAATTTTATTTACGGTCTGAATCTGATCAGCGCGCAATAAAGCATTATTAATTTTCTTCACCACCATCGGAACGCTGTTTACCGGATATAGCGATTGATCCGGATACATTTCTCCTGCCATGTTTGCGTCGGCTGCAACCTGCCATCCACTCAAATAAATCGCTTCCAATCCGGCATCAACTTCCTGAATCGCCTGATTTCCGGTTAAAGCGCCCAACCCGGCAACATAATCCTGACTTTTTAACTTTCTCCATAATTTCTGCGCCCCCATTTTGGCAATAGAGTGCTCAATTTGATACGAACCCTGAAGCGTTACTACTTCTGCAGCGGTATAAGGACGTTCAACGCCTTTCCATCTAGGGTTGGTAATCCAATCGTTAATTAATTCCTGAATTCTGTCTTCTGTTGTTTTCATAAATGTTATAGTTAAGAGTGGTTAGTAATAGTGTTCAGTTCTCAGTTTTTTAGTGTTCAGTTTTAAACTGAGAGAAAATCTGCGAAAATCTATTTATTCTCATTTTAATCTGCTTGATCTGCTAAATCTGCGTGAAAAAATTTTCGCCCGCAGATTTTGCAGATTAAGCGGATTTTTTAGATTTATAATTTCGATATATTCGAAAAATCTATAAATATTTGTAGCACGGAATCGTTAAGAAATCCACAAAATCAGGATTTACAACTAAGCGTTCCAAAACTTTTTCTGCTAATGGAAATTGCTGTTCTTCGTGTTTTTCGTCTCCCAATTCGGTTTTGATTTTTTTGAATTCATCTAAAGCCAATTCGTGATAATAGGCCAAATCTAATTTTCGCCCATTATCCAAAACCACTTTGTTTTGAAGCCACTGCCACAATTGCGATCTTGAGATTTCTGCGGTTGCAGCATCTTCCATTAAATTATGAAGCGCCGCTGCACCTTGTCCGTTTAGCCATGAAGCCAAATAGAGAACACCAACGTTTATGTTTTTTCGAACACCGTTTTCTGTAATTAATCCAATTGGTGGTTCAATC
Organism: Flavobacterium ustbae; assembly: GCF_003946915.1. Lineage (GTDB taxonomy): Bacteria > Bacteroidota > Bacteroidia > Flavobacteriales > Flavobacteriaceae > Flavobacterium > Flavobacterium ustbae. Next base: position 103,833 of record NZ_RPOC01000012.1, on the reverse strand, counting down.
AAATCTTCTTCTGTAATTTTTCTATGTTCTCTTTTAATATGAATCTGATTTGGCGTTGGCATTCCCGCATCAAAAATTTCTTTGGCAATCAAAACCAAATCCGGATGCGCCACCCAGGTTCCGTCGTGGCCGTTTCGCACTTCGCGCTCTTTATCGGCTCTTACTTTCGCGAAAGCGATGGCATTGGCTTCTTCATTATTTTTAATCGGAATTTGTGCTGCCATTCCGCCAATTGCATGAATTCCTCTTTTGTGACATCTTTGAATAACCAAATTCGAATACGCATTCATAAAAGGCGAAGTCATAGTTACCTGATCGCGGTCTGGAACAATAAATTTTGGATTTTTTCTAAATTTTTTAATGTAAGAGAAAATATAATCCCAACGTCCGCAGTTCAAGCCAACGATATGTTCTTTTAATTCATAAATGATTTCGTCCAATTGGAAACTTGCCGTAATGGTTTCAATTAAAACCGTCACTTTTATTGTTCCTCTTTTTAGTTTAAGATAATCTTCTGTAAAGTCAATTACAGAATTCCACCAACGCGCCTCCAGATAATGTTCTAATTTCGGAATGTAGAAATAAGGCCCAGAATTATTCTCAAGCAATCTTTTGTGATTATGGAAAACGTACAAACCAAAATCTATCAAAGATCCCGAAGCTTCATTTCCTTCAATCAAAATATGTTTTTCTGGAAGATGTAAACCTCGCGGACGAACAATCAAAACAGCTGTTTTCTCTTTTAAATGATACGATTTCTGTTTTACCAAATCGGTATAAGTAATGGTTTTATTAACCGCGTCGATTAAATTCACTTGTCCATCCATTAAGTTTTTCCAAGTTGGCGAAGTGCTGTCTTCAAAATCGGCCATAAAAGTTTTGGCTCCCGAGTTCAAAGCATTGATAATCATTTTTCGATCAACTGGTCCTGTAATTTCTACCCGACGATCCAGTAAATCTTTCGGAATTTCTCCAGCCGTCCAATTGCCTTCTCTGACACTTTTCGTTTCAGGAATAAAAGTCGGCATGACTCCGTTATCAAAAGCAGTTTGTTTTTGTTCACGCTGTAACAATAACAATTTTCGCTGTGAATCGAATTTTTTGTGCAATTCGATAATAAAAGCAGTTGCTTCTTCTGTCCATATTTTTGGATAAGCAAGCTTTTTGTCGGCCAGAATTTCTAAAGCCATTTCAGTAATCTCTAATTGGTTTTTCATAGCTGCAGATTTTAATTTTAATTGATTAAAAAATTATTTTCTTCAATCATTTTTTATTATATCGAAATCATCAAATCATAACTCATTCATAATTAATAAGTTTTAACAATACAATGTTATAAAAAAGTTTTTTACAAAACAAGCGAACGTTCGCTAAATTTAAAAAATATTTTTTTGGCGATTATTTTTAGAATGTTTACATTTGATTTATGGATATCGAAAAAGACTATATAAAGCTGATTTTTGGGCTAAAACTAAAGCAGGTTCGTACGCAAAAAAACCTTTCGCTTTTTGGCTTAGCCAAACTGACTAATTTGTCAAAATCATACTTAAACGAGATTGAAAAGGGAAAAAAATATCCCAAAACAGATAAAATTTTGCTTTTATGCGAACATATGGACGTTTCTTACGACCAAATGGTGTCTTTAAAATTGGATAATAATCTTGCTCCGATTGGTGAAATCCTGAAATCGGGAATTTTAAAAGAAATTCCGCTCGAGCTTTTCGGAATTCAGGAAGCCGATTTAATTGATATTATTGCCAATGCTCCTGCAAAAGTCAATGCGTTTATTAGTACCATAATTGAAATTGCACAGCATTATAACCTCAGTCGAGAAAGTTTTTTTCTGGCTGCTTTGCGTTCGTATCAGGAAGCACACAGTAATTATTTTGAAGATCTTGAAGAAAAGGTCATTGCTTTTTCGAAGTCTTTTCAAATCAATTTAGATTCTAGAATTAGTATAGAAGAATTAGAAGCGATCCTTAAAGAAGAATACGATTATAAAATTGAAGAAATTGCTTTTATTGATCAGGAAGCTTTGGGTGATTTACGTTCTATTTACGTTCCGAAAAGTAAAACTTTATTACTTTCTACAGAATTGGATATTCCGCAGAAAGCTTTTATTTTAGCCAAAGAAATCGCTTATAATTATCTCAAAATATCTGATCGTTTATTGACTTTTAGCTGGATTAAGTTTGAAAATTTCGATCAGGTTTTGCATAATTTTTATGCTTCTTATTTTGCTGGAGCTTTACTTTTGCCGAGAAAATTAGTGGTAGATAAAATCAATCTTTTCTTGGAAAATGAAAACACGAAACCAGAAGAATTTGTTGCTTTAATTGAGAGTTTTCAGGTTTCACCAGAATCATTTTACCAGAGATTGACGAATTTATTGCCGAAAGATTTTCAGCTGAAAAACCTTTTCTTTCTGAGATTATCACATAGAATTGGTTCTGATTTCTATCAGATAAATAAAGAATTACACATTACGCATCAACAAGAACCGCACGCCAACGAAACCAACGAGCATTATTGCCGAAGATGGGTTTCGGTTAAAACGATTGACGAAGCGATTAGACAAAATAAACCTCATTTTTTTGACGCTCAGATTTCGAGTTATGCAAACAGCGGAAACGAATATTTGGTTTTTTCATCGGCTACAAAAGATCCTTTTACTGAAAATTATATCAGAAGTATATCGGTTGGAATTTTAATTAATCCAACGATGAAAAAGAAGTTCAAATTTATTGATGGAAAACCCTTGGTAAAACGAATTGTAGGTGTAACTTGCGAAACCTGCGCCGTTGAAAATTGCTTAGAAAGAGCTGCACCGCCAATTATTTTGGAAAAAAAGAAACGCCATGAGAACACAGATGCTGTTGTTCAGCAGTTTATTAATCAATACAGCTAGAATCTTATGAAATATTTTGCGTTACTATTTGCACTGTTTTTCATCAATTTCAAACAGAAAACAGATAAACTTATCGGCCGTTATAGTTATTTAATTGAAGACAATAATTCCTATATTCAGAAAGACAAAATCACTTTTAAGGATAGTGTTTTCGTTTTTGACAACAAGTATATGCCTAAAGGAAAGATTTCTTATGGAAATGCAATATTGTTGGAAAACTTTATAAATACTAGCTTAGTGATAACTATTCCAAAAAATCAAATCGAAAAAGATACTATTGAGTTTTACATGCATGACAAAAATAGTTCTTCAGCGAATTATCTTGACGAAGTGACTGGGAAAGGGAGATTGATTAAGATAAAATAGTTGGTTTTAGAAATTCACTCAATCATGTCATCCTGACGAAGGAAGGATCACACACGAAATTCTACAAAGAATGGCGATTCACTTCATAGAGCTACTATTGTGATCCTTCCTTCGTCAGGATGACAAACTGAACGGTTAGCTTTGTCTATTATTACTTCTGAAAACAAAAACTTCTAAATTAGCCCCGATAGAAGTGGAAATCCTTTTGTGATGGTGTTCGGCACAAAAGATTGAAACGGATAGCGGGACTAGACTTCTTTTGAAAAATAAAATTTCTGCTTCAAAAAAAAATAATTAGATAATTTGGAAATGTGCCAATTAGATAATTTACCCAATCGCGAAAATTACACAGAGAACAACTTAGAAACTTAGAAGCTCAGAACCTTAGAAGCTTTTTCTTAACCTAGATTAAGTGCTTTTACTTTACCACGGTGGTATCTTTGTACTATAAAAATAACAAAACGACAAAGTCATGGAAAATATAGTAGTACATAAAGCAGAATCAAGAGGAAATGCAAATCACGGATGGTTAAATGCTTATCATAGTTTTAGTTTTGCAAGCTGGTACAATCCTGATAAAATTCAGTTTGGAGCTTTGAGAGTTTTAAACGATGATACGATTGCTGCCGGAATGGGTTTTGGAACGCATCCTCACGATAATATGGAAATTATCACCATTCCGCTTGAAGGAGATTTGGCTCACAAAGACAGCATGGGAAATACCGAAGTGATCAAAAACGGAGATATTCAGGTAATGAGTGCCGGAACCGGAATTCAGCATAGTGAATTTAATCCAAATGAAGATCAGCAGACTAAATTATTGCAGATTTGGCTGTTTCCAAATAAAAGAAATGTTACACCCCGTTACCAGCAGATTACTTTAAATGTTGCCGACAGACACAATAAATTGTCTCAGGTTTTATCTCCAAATGCAGACGACGAAGGAGTTTGGATTCACCAGGATGCCTGGTTTAATATGGGAAATTTCGATTCCGGAGTTTCTGCTGAATATAAAATCAAAAAAGAAGGAAACGGAGTCTATGCTTTCATCTTAAAAGGAAATGTAACTATCAACGGTCAGGAATTGAACTCTCGTGATGCCGTTGGAATTTCAGGAACTGATACTTTAAATATTCAAGCCAATACAGATGCTGAGTTTTTATTAATGGACGTTCCTATGAATTATTAATTCAAACAAAAACAATTAAATACCTGTAGCTTGAAACGATAATAAATCTGTAAATCAGATTATTATCGTTTCTTTTTTTATTCCATTTCAAAAAAGAAAGACTAACTTTATAAATGGTCTTGTTTGCCACAGATTAAAAGAATTATTATGATTTTTATTAATTGGAAGAAAAAAAAATCCTTTTAATCTGTGGAATCTGTGGCTTACAAAATAAATCCCATTTCTCATTTCTTAATCTAGGTTAAGTGCTTTAGGGCAACTGTCACCGTAACTTTGTCCTATCAAAATGAAACAAATTAATTATTAAAAAAATAAAATTATGGCAACTACAAAATGGTCTATTGACCCAACTCACTCAGAAATTGGTTTTAAAGTAAAACATATGATGTTTACTAATGTTTCAGGAAAATTTGGAACTTATGATGCTTCTGCAATTACAGAAGGAGAAAGTTTTGACAATGCAGATTTCAGTTTTTCTGCTGATATCGCTTCTGTTGACACTGCAAATGCAGATCGTGACGGGCATTTAAGAAGCGGTGATTTCTTTGACGCTGAGAATCATCCAAAATTAACTTTCAAATCTTCTGCTTTCAAAAAAATCAATGAAGGAAGCTACGAAATTACTGGAGATTTAAACATTAAAGGTGTTTCTAAAACCGTAAAATTCCCAGTTGAATTCAGCGGAATCATGACTGATCCTTGGGGAAATACTAAAGTAGGTTTAAGCATAGAAGGAAAAATCAATCGTAAAGATTGGGGACTAAATTGGAACTCTGCTCTTGAAACTGGAGGAGTTTTAGTTGGTGAAGAAGTAAAATTAAATATCGAATTACAGTTCGTAAAACAAGCTTAATCTTTTGGTTTTAGATTAAAAATTGGTTGGTTAAAAGCCCTGTACAATAGTGCAGGGCTTTTTTTTATAGCCACGAATTCACGAATTATTTTTTTATTTCACGCAGATTTAAAGGATTTAAGCTGATTTGCGCAGATTTATTTTTAATCTGCACGAATCTGTGAAATCTGCGTAAAAATAATAGCCAAAGATTAGCAAAAGAATTCGTGAATTCGTGGCGAAAAAAAATCATCTAACAGTATTTCTAAATTCTGTGGGAGACATTCCAGTTTGTTTTTTGAAGAAGCGGGAGAAATACGAGTAATCTTCGTAGCCGACTTTAAAAGCGACTTCGTTTACGGCTAATTGTTTGTCGATCAACATTCTTTTGATTTCTAGAATAACTCGATCTATTATTACTTCTGTTGCTGTTTTTTGGAGGATTTCGTTGCAGATTCTGTTCAAGTGTTTTAAAGTTATGTTTAGTTTTTCCGCATAAAAAGAAGGCAATTTTTCGGTTCTAAAGTATTCTTCCAAAAGCGATTCGAAAGTATTGATTTTGATATTGTACGAATGTGTTTGATGCGAATACGTATCGCTGTATTTTCGGGAAACTTCAATGTGAATGCAGTCTAATAAATTCAGCAATTTATCTAATTGATATTTACTGTTTTGAATATTTTCCTGAATCAATAAATCAAAATACGGAAGAATTTTTGGAATTTCATTTTCTTCAAAAACCATTTCTGGTCGGTTATGAATGGAATGATAAAAATTATAATTGTTGATTTTTTTTTGCCCGAAATACAAATTGTACAGTTCCTGCGAAAAGATGATTACGAAACCTTCTATGTCTTCAGATAAATTCCAATGATGCATTTGTCCTGGCTGCAACACAAAAAGACTTCCTCTTTTAATTTCAAACTGATCAAAATCGACTTCGTGCAATCCCGAACCTTTAGTAAAAAAAACCATTAAATAGGAATCATGACGGTGTGGTTCTTCGACAAAACTGTGGCTTTTTAAATGTTCTTTAAAAGTATTGACATAAAAATCACGGTGAATGTCGTTACAGCTGAAATTTTGTACACTGTAAACGGGATATCTTTTCATACACAAAAAATTTTTATTGATTTCTGATTACAGAATACTATTGATCGATTTGGAATTTGGAATTTAGATTTTGAAAATTTAGTCAAAAATGTCTTTTTTGTGCTATAATAAGCGAAGATATAAAAAAGACTTTTAAGTCATTACAAATTACCTTTGTATAAACAAAAATCAACAAAGTCATGTCAAGCGCATTAACTCATATTTTAAAAAACGAATGTCCTGTTTGTCACAAAGGAAAAGTTTTTACAGACAAAAATATTTTTCTGAATTTCAGTTTTCCAAAAATGAACGAATACTGCAGTCATTGCCATTATAAATTCCAAAAAGAGCCTGGTTATTTCTTTGGCGCCATGTACGTAAACTATGGTTTAACTGTAGCTCAGGGTATTGCAACGTATTGTATTGCGCAGTATTTCTTCGAAACTAACTTCGATTTAAGAATCCTTCCGATCATTGCAGTTGTTATTACTTTACTTACTCCTTTTAATCTCCGATTTTCAAGATTAGCATGGATTTACATGTTTAAGGGTTATACAAGTTAAAAAAATAGTACTTTTGCCTTCCAATTGAAACTAATTTTCAATTTTAAAAAAAAATAAAAAATTAAATTAGACAAATGAAAGCATACGTATTTCCGGGTCAGGGTGCACAGTTCACAGGAATGGGTAAAGACCTTTATGAAAATTCGGCTTTAGCCAAAGAATTATTCGAAAAAGCCAATGAAATATTAGGTTTTAGAATTACAGATATTATGTTCGAAGGTACTGCCGAAGAACTAAAAGAAACTAAAGTTACTCAGCCGGCTGTTTTTTTACATTCAGTTATTTTGGCTAAAACTTTAGAAGATTTCAAACCGGAAATGGTTGCAGGTCACTCATTAGGAGAATTTTCAGCTTTAGTAGCAAACGGAGCTTTATCTTTTGAAGACGGATTAAAATTGGTTTCTCAACGTGCTCAAGCAATGCAAAAAGCTTGCGAAATCACTCCATCTACAATGGCTGCTGTTTTAGGCTTAGCAGATAATATTGTTGAAGAAGTTTGTGCTTCTATCGATGGTGTTGTAGTGGCTGCAAACTATAACTGCCCAGGTCAATTGGTAATTTCTGGAGAAACTACTGCTGTTGAAAAAGCTTGTGAAGCTATGAAAGCTGCCGGAGCAAAACGTGCTTTAATTTTACCTGTTGGAGGTGCTTTCCACTCACCAATGATGGAACCTGCAAGAGAAGAATTGGCTGCTGCAATTGAAGCAACTACTTTCTCTACTCCAATTTGTCCAGTGTATCAAAATGTTACTGCAAATGCGGTTTCTGATGCAAATGAAATCAAAAAGAACTTAATCATTCAATTAACGGCTCCTGTAAAATGGACGCAATCTGTTCAGCAAATGATCGCTGACGGCGCAACTTTATTTACTGAAGTGGGTCCTGGAAAAGTTTTAGCTGGATTGATTAACAAAATTGATAAAGAAGCGGCTACTGCTAATGCTTAATTTTTAAAGTGGTCAGTGGTCAGTTTTTTAGTGATCAGTTAAAATATAAATTTAAAATCCCGAATTCATTAAATTTTGAATTCGGGATTTTAAATTTTAAAGCTCTTTAGCTTCAATAGAATTATTATTTATAATTGCTGTTATCAAATAATTTTGTTCTCGCTTTTCAAAAAATATATACCAAGTAGTCCTTGAACTAGTTTTGTAAAAGATATAATTTGAACCTAAATATCTAATAGGTTTTGGAGTTTCTTTATGCAGCATTTTTTTTAATCTATCAGGAATTGCTGCATAAATATCAGACACATAATTTTCTGCAGAATCTATAAATCCGAAATATTCTTTTTTATATAATGTAATAACCAAATCATCTAAAGAACGAATAACATGCGGTGTATAAATAATTTCTATTTCCCCCACCACTCTCTTATTCTTCTTATTGATTCAGCCTTGGCTTGTTCTGGAGTCAATCCTTTGGCAAACTCTGCATCAAAATCAAAAGTCTCGTGATCTATTCCTTTAAATTTTGGCTTTATTGTTTGGTATTCAACTTCAGGCTCTTCAACCTTATTATTTTTCTCGTTTTCTTTCTTTGCATCCATAATCACTTTCTTAATTCGTCAAATTTACAATAAAAAGGTCGAATCAAAATTTATTAGAGAGATTTTTCTTTCTTTTTGTAGTTAATAATAAAAACGCCTAAAATAATCAGAATTGTTGCAATTATAAACTCAACCGTTATCCTTTCATTCAAAAGTAGCCAGCCTAAGAATACCGCAATAATCGTGTTGATATAAGCTAAAATAGAAACTTGTACTGGAGTAACACGTTTCAACGCATAATTGTAACTAAAAAAAGCAATTACAGATCCGAAAATTGATAGATACAAAGCTGCACCTATACTCGTCAAACTCCATGAACTGACATCTGGATTTGGAGAAAAAATAGATGCCAAAACCAATTGAATACAAGACGCTATCGTAAATTGATAAAATAAATTAAGGATAATGTTATTCGATTTACTTCCGTGAATTTTAGTGTAAATCGTTCCAGATGCCCACGCCAAGATTGCAAAGCCCATGAATATCATTCCGGTTCTGTAATCAGCATCTAAAAATGATCCGAGTCCGTCTTTGAATATTAATACGACTCCAGAGAATCCAATAACTACACCTATAAATCCTTTGAGGCTCATTTTTTGCAATCCGAACAAAATACTTCCTAGAAAAATAAGTATCGGAGCCAAGGCGCTAATAACAGACGCTAATCCGCTTGGCAAAGTCTGTTCTGCAATTGTGGTAAAACCATTCGCAATAACAAGCATGCAAACCGATGCAACCAACTGATGTTTTAAATTTTCCCAACCAATCCATTTTAATTCTTTTTTAAACAGCAAAATAACCATCATAATTATTCCTGCCAATCCTTGACGAATTGATGTTACAAACCATGGCGGAATAGTTTCGACCGCAACTCTGATTCCTAAGAAAGTGGTTCCCCAGATAATTCCAACGGCCATTAAGGCTAATATTAATTTATAATCTAAACTTTGTTTCATGATAATCAGTCATCTAAAAAAAATCCCAAACTATACTGCTATAATTTGGGATCTTAAAATTTTATAATTTCAATTCAGTGAATTATTTATTCCTCACTTTTTGTTCCCATTTCCAAGCGCTCGCCATAGCTTCATCTAAACTTAGTTCAGCCTTCCATCCTAGCACATTATTCGCCTTATCTGTATTTGCATACGCTTCGGTAATATCTCCTTCACGACGTGGCATCATTTTGTATGGCAGCTTTTTATCACTGACTTTTTCAAAGCTGTGAATGACCTCTAAGACAGAGCTTCCTTTTCCTGTTCCTAGATTGAAAGTTTCCACTTTTGCTAAATTCTTTTTATTCAACAAACGCTGTAACGCAATTACGTGCGCTTTTGCTAAATCAACAACGTGAATATAATCGCGAACTGCAGTTCCGTCTGGAGTTGGGTAATCGTTTCCAAAAACCGATAATTCCTGACGTAAACCTACTCCGGTCTGTGTAATAAACGGAACCAAATTCTGAGGAACTCCTAATGGTAATTCTCCAATTTCTACTGATTCGTGCGCTCCAACTGGATTAAAATAACGCAATAAAATAGCACTGATATTAGTTACCTTAGCAGTATCTGTAATGATTTCTTCTCCAATTTGTTTCGTATTTCCGTAAGGAGACATTGCGGTTTGAACAGGAGCATCTTCTGTAATTGGCATTTTTTCGGCTTGACCGTAAACTGTACAAGAAGAGCTGAAAATAAAACTTGCTTCTGGTTTTTGCTGTAATTCCTGTAAAAGGTAAATTAAACTGCTAATGTTGTTTTCATAGTACAACAATGGCTGCTCAACACTTTCCCCAACTGCTTTTGAAGCTGCAAAATGAATTACACCTGTAACATCATCGTGTTTTTTAAAGAAATCCCGAACAGCACTTTTTTCTCTTAAATCTAATTTTTCGAATAAAGGCGTTTTACCTGTAATCGCTGTAATCCCTTTTAAAACCTCTTCTGAAGAATTGGAAAGGTTATCAATAATCACCACTTCATAGCCTTCATTTTGCAATTCGACTACAGTGTGAGATCCGATAAATCCTAATCCTCCCGTTACTAATACTTTCATTTTGTGGTTGTTTGTGTTATCTTTTTCGGCTAATAAATAAGTCTCTTATTTTAAAAATTCTATTACACTGTCTGTAATAAATTTAATCTGCTCGTCATCCAATTCTGTGTGCATTGGAAGCGCAATTACCTCTTGTACTAACTGATTTGTTACAGGAAATTGCTCTTCTTTATAACGAGGATCTAAATACGCTTTTTGAGAATGAAGCGGAATTGGATAATAAATCGCACATGGAATTCCTTTATCTAATAAATGTTGCATTAAAGCGTTACGATCTGCATCGATAATTCTTAAAACATATTGATGAAAAACGTGATCATTTTCGTTTGAATCAAATTCCGGAGTTATAATTTTTGCGTTTCCAGCAAAAGCAGCATTGTATTTTGTTGCTGCCAAACGGCGCGCTTTATTGTATTCATCTAATAAAGGCAATTTTGCATTTAGAACCCCTGCCTGAATACTGTCTAAGCGAGAATTTACTCCCACAACATCGTGATGGTAACGCTCGTACATTCCGTGATTTACAATTCCGCGAATGATGTGCGCTAGTTTATCATCGTTAGTAAAAATTGCTCCACCGTCTCCATAACATCCTAAGTTTTTAGATGGAAAGAAAGAAGTCGCTGCAACATGACCGATTGTTCCAACTTTAGCTTTTGAACCCGATTTAGAAATATAATCTGCTCCAATTGCCTGAGCATTGTCTTCAATTACATATAAGTTGTACTGAGCCGCAATTTCCATAATCGCATCCATATTGGCTGCGCGTCCAAATAAATGAACTGGAACAATCGCTTTTGTTTTTGGCGTGATTGCTTTTTTTAGCGCATCGATATCAATGTTCATATTTACCATATCAACATCGACCAAAACTGGTGTTAATTGCAATAAAGCAATAACCTCAACAGTTGCTGCAAACGTAAAATCTGCAGTAATTATTTCGTCTCCTGGCTGAAGACCCAATCCCATCATGGCAATCTGCAAAGCATCCGTTCCGTTTGCGCAGGGAATAACGTGTTTTGCTCCTAAATAATCTTCAAGATTTTTTTGAAACTGATGCACTAAAGGTCCGTTAATATAAGTATTGGTATCTAAAACTTCCTGAATTGAAGCATCTACAGTAGATTTTATTTTTTCGTATTGACTCTTTAAGTCAACCATTTGTATTTTTTTCATTTTTGAATAGTATTAAAATTAAAGACCTCCATTATGGGAAGAAATCTCTAAAAGGAGGAACAAAAATAGTTATTTAATACCTTCAAACAATGAAAATAGTCGAAAGAAACGTAATTTAGCCACAAAAATTTATACATGCTTTTTTTATACAATTTAGCCATTCACATCGCAGGATTTTTCTTAAGAATCATCGCCTTATTTAGTCCGAAAATTAAGCTTTTTGTTGAAGGCCGAAAAAATGTTTTCAATACACTAGAGGAAAAAATAAAACCTGAAGACAAAACCATTTGGTTTCATTCTGCATCCTTGGGCGAATACGAGCAAGGGCTTCCTGTTATCGAAAAAATCAAAGAAAAATATCCTTCGCACAAAATTATTGTTTCCTTTTTTTCGCCGTCTGGATACGAAGTGCGTAAAAATAACACAGTTGCAGACGTTACTGTTTACCTTCCTTTGGACACTAAAAGTAATGCAAAAAAATTCATTAAGATAGTTCATCCTGAAAAAGCATTTTTTATTAAATATGAATTTTGGCTGAATTACTTAAAAGAGCTTGAAAACCAAAAACTTCCAACTTATTTAATTTCTGGAATTTTCAGAGACAAACAAACGTTCTTTAAATGGTATGGTGGATTTTATAGAAAAGCTTTGAATGCTTTTACCTATTTCTTTGTTCAGAACGAAAAATCGAAACAAAAAATAGAAAGTCTTGGTTTTAAAAATGTAATTGTTTCGGGCGATACACGTTTTGATCGTGTAAATGCCATTTTAGAAAGAGACAATCGTCTGGATTATATTGAAAATTTCAAAAACAATCAGCCTACAATTGTTATCGGAAGTTCATGGCCAAAAGATGAAGTTTTAATCGCAGAATACATCAATCAGGCACCCGAAAATGTAAAATTCATTATCGCTCCGCACAACATTAAAGCAGATCAGATTTCAAATCTTAAATCACTCATTACAAAATCAACAATTTTATTTTCAGAAAAAGAAAATAAAGATCTATCCTACTACAATGTTTTTATAATTGACACAATTGGAATCCTTACCAAAATTTATAGTTACGGAACAATCGCTTATGTAGGCGGCGGATTTGGAAACCCTGGAATACACAACATTCTAGAGCCGGCAACATTTGGAATTCCGATTGTAATTGGCCCTAATTATTCCAATTTTGCAGAAGCAATTGCTTTAGTTGAAATCGGAGGATGCATTCCAATAACAACAAGCAAAGAATTAAAGGATATTCTTGACAGACTATTAAATGACAAAAACTTTTTAGAAGAAAAAAGCAAAATTTGCAGATCATTTATTCAAGATAATAAAGGCGCAACTGAGACAATTATAAAACTCGTTTCATGACTCTGAAAGCTCACAAGAAGGATTTAATTCAAAATAAGAATAAAAATACAGCGGTATTTTTCAGAAAGCATCTGCATAAATACTCTTAAAAAACATAACAAACCACAAGTTAGAGAATTAAAACCGACTGTTTTTATAAAGAATATTTAATAAAAATTTATTTACGCAACAAATTAAATAATTTAAGATTTTTTTATAAATTTGGCATATTCTTTGATAAATAAGATAATCGTGAGTAAGGAAAATATTTTAAAAAAAAAGTGAAAAAATATTTTACATATTAAAAAATTTATATCTTTGCCACGAATTAATAATTAACCTTTTATAATAAAGTAAGATGAAAAAAGTATTTTTAAGTTTAGCTGTTGTTGCTGTTTTAACTGTTGTATCTTGTAAAAAAGCTGACGCTGCTGCTGAAGCTCCTGCTGTAGATTCTACTGCTGTTGCTGTTGATTCAGCTGCTGCTGTTGTTGACTCTGCTGCTACAACTGTTGATTCTGCTGCTGCTAAAGTTGATTCTGCTGCTGCTAAAGTAGAAGAAGTAAAAAAATAATTAGAACCTAAGTTCTAACGATTTTAAAACCATCTTTTAGATGGTTTTTTTTGTGGTTAACTTTTTTAAAATCACTATCAAGCACAAAAAAAGCGCCTGCAATTTGCAGACGCTTTTTTTTATTATCATTCAGCTGCCTCTTCCTCTTCTTCCAACTCTTCATCCCCAAAAATAGATTCACTCGAAGAAAAATCTAAAATTTCCGATCTAGAAGAATAGGTCACAATTTCCTTTATTCCTTTCTGCAAAAGCAATTCTGTACTGTATTTACGACTTGTTGCAAAATGAACTTCACCAAGCATCAATTTAAAAAAATACTTCCCCCCAGAACCTTTAAATTTCAAAAACTTAGCCTGATCAATATTTGCTTTAAATTTCTCAATATCTTCCTCACACTCAAACCTCAACTCATAACTAAGGCTCGTAAAAATTACTTTCCCTCTTCTCGAAGTAAACGTAAATTTATATTCATCATTAAATCGTTTGCTAATTACAAAAGCACCCATTGAGAAATTTTAGATTTTAGATTGTTGATTTTTTTTTAAGATACTAAGCTTCTAAGTCACTAAACTCTAATTCTTCGCAATACCAAAACCCTCAAATTCCAAAATCTTAGAACCTCAGAATCTTAGCGCCTCAGAACCTTAAGCACAGCCTAGAAACAAAAAAGCCTCTTCAAAAGAAGAGGCTTTAGTACTCAGAGCGGGACTTGAACCCGCACGAACATTGCTGTTCACTGGATTTTAAGTCCAGCGTGTCTACCAATTTCACCATCCGAGCATTGTATGGTTTTTGAGCGAAAAACGGGGCTCGAACCCGCGACCTCGACCTTGGCAAGGTCGCGCTCTACCAACTGAGCTATTTTCGCATTTTCAAATTTTACTAAGAACTGCAACACTTGATTTGTTTCGTATTGCGAGTGCAAATTTAGGACATTTATTCAATTACACAAGCGTTTTTTCAAAAAAAAATCGACTTATTTTATAACTTTCTGATAACCTAAACTTTAAATTTAAAAATTATTTTTTAACCAACATTCTTTTGATCTCGTTCAGTTTCATTAATGCTTCTACTGGAGTAATTGCATTAATATCGAGATTCAGAATTTCCTCCTTTATCTCTTCCAACAATGGATCATCCAGATTAAAGAAACTCATCTGCATTTCTTCATTTGCCGATTTTATTCCGTTTAGCGCCTCGCTCGAATGATTCTTTTCTAATTTCTTTAAAAGCTTTTGCGCTTTCGAAATAACCAATTGTGGCATTCCAGCCATTTTAGCTACGTGAATTCCGAAACTGTGCGCACTTCCTCCTTTTACCAGCTTTCTAACAAACAGAACGGTATCTTTTAGCTCTTTTACCGCCACATTGAAATTCTGAATTCTCGGCATCGATTCTGTCATCTCATTCAGCTCATGATAATGCGTTGCAAAAAGCGTTTTAGCTCTTCCCGGATGTTCGTGTAAGAATTCAGCAATTGCCCAAGCAATCGAGATTCCGTCGTAGGTACTAGTCCCTCTTCCGATCTCGTCTAACAATACCAAACTTCTATCTGAAATATTATTCAAAATAGAAGCCGTTTCGTTCATTTCGACCATAAAAGTAGATTCTCCCATCGAAATGTTATCTGAAGCACCAACTCTGGTAAAAATCTTATCTACAATTCCCATTCTAACACTATCAGCAGGAACAAAACTTCCCATTTGAGCCAAAAGGACAATCAAGGCTGTTTGCCTTAAAATTGCCGACTTACCCGACATGTTAGGTCCGGTAATCATGATAATTTGCTGTGTTTCGCGATCTAAGAAAACATCGTTTGCAATATATGGCGTTCCAACTGGCAATTGTTTTTCGATTACAGGATGACGACCATTTTTAATATCTAATTCGAAAGTATCATCGATTTCTGGACATACATATTGGTTTTCGACAGCCATTTGTGTAAACGAACACAAACAATCCAGCTGCGCAATTAAATAAGCATTCATTTGAACTGGCTTGATATAAGTTCCAATCCAAGCCACTAATTGCTCAAAAAGTTCGGTTTCTATTTTATAAATCTTTTCTTCGGCACCTAGAATTTTAGTTTCGTATTCTTTTAATTCTTCAGTAATATAACGCTCTGCATTTACCAAAGTCTGTTTACGAATCCACTCTTCTGGAACTTTATCCTTATGCGTGTTTCGAACTTCGATATAATATCCAAAAACATTATTAAAGGAAATTTTCAATGAAGAAATACCAGTTCTTTCCGATTCTCTCTTTTCTATTCCTTCTAAAAATTCTTTTCCAGAAGTCGATATCGCACGCAATTCGTCCAATTCTTCATTAATACCTTTTGCAATAGCATTTCCTTTAGAAATTGCAACTGGCGCATCTTGATTTAAAGTCGTTTTAATTTTTTCGCGAAGCAAATCACAAGCATGCAAACTATCCCCAATTACTTTTACCGCTTCTTGCGGACTTTCGAGCGCAAGGGTTTTGATCGGAATAATGGCGTCTAGAGATTCCTTCAGATAAACAATTTCTCTTGGCGAAACTTTACCTGCAGCAATTTTAGAAATCAAACGTTCTAAATCTGAAATCTGTTTAATCTGATATTGAATATTATGCAGAATTTCAGGATTCGATTTTAAGTACGCCACAACTTCATGTCGGCTTTTTACTTTATTGGCATCTTTTAAAGGTAATGCCAACCATCGCTTCAATAAACGTCCTCCCATTGGAGAAAGCGTTTTATCGATCACATCCAAAAGCGTCACTGCGTTTGGATTGTAACTATGATACAATTCTAAATTTCGAATGGTAAAACGATCCATCCAAACGTATGCGTCTTCTGCAATACGCTGAATTGCTGTAATATGCTGTACGCGATTATGTTGTGTTTCTGACAAATAATATAAAATTGCTCCAGAAGCAATAATTCCTTCTTTCAATTCCTCAACACCAAAACCTTTTAAAGAATTTGTTTGAAAATGCTTTGTTAATATTTCTAAAGCATAATCTTCTTTATAAATCCAATCTTCTAGATAAAAACTGTGAAAATCTTCTCCAAAAGCAGCTTTAAACTCATTTTTATTATTCTTAGGAACCAAAACCTCACTCGGATTAAAGTTCTGCAATAATTTATCGATGTATTCTGCAGTTCCTTGAGCGGTTAAAAATTCTCCTGTAGAAACATCTAAAAAGGAAATTCCGATATTTTTATTAGCAAAATAAACAGAGGCCAAAAAGTTATTTGATTTTGACTGTAAAACCTCATCATTTAAAGAAACCCCCGGAGTTACAAGTTCTGTCACTCCTCTCTTTACGATCGTTTTAGTCATTTTCGGATCTTCCAGCTGATCGCAAATCGCTACACGAAGTCCTGCTTTTACCAATTTTGGCAAATAAGTATTTACGGAATGATGCGGAAATCCAGCTAATGCCGTTTCGGTATCAGACCCAGCTCCTCTTTTAGTTAAAGTAATTCCTAAAATCTTAGAAGCTCTAATGGCGTCTTCTCCAAAGGTTTCATAAAAATCTCCTACTCTGAAAAGCAGACACGCATCAGGATATTTACTCTTGATTTCATTGTACTGTTTCATTAAAGGTGTTTCTTTCACCACTTTCTCTTTAGCTGCCAAATTGTAATGTTTTAAATGAAAAAAATAAGACAGCGAATTTATGATTTTTTAACGGCATATCGAAAGCTTCAAAAATTAAAATATTTTAAGATTTTTTTAGTTCCTGATTTAAGAATTTTATATAGCTTTGTTTATCATTTAAAAAAGACCCTTAAAGATGAAAAAAATAATCTTATTTGCTATGTTAGCTGTTGCTGGTATCACGGCTACTAACGCACAAACAACTAAAAAAGCTAAAACAGCTAAAGTTGCAAAAGTGGAAGGAGCTGGAATGGCTTTTGAAACTGAAACTATTGACTACGGAACTATCGCTCACAACGCAGACGGAAAACGTGAATTTGTTTTTGTTAACAACGGAACAAAACCATTAATCATTACTAACACTACAGGATCTTGCGGATGTACTGTTCCAACTACGCCTAAAGAACCAATTGCTCCAGGAGCTAAAGGTATTATTGGGGTAAAATATGCTACGGACAGAGTTGGTGCTTTTACAAAAACGGTAACAGTAACTTCTAACGCAGAAGGACAACCAACAAAAATCCTTACTATTAAAGGTACGGTTTTACCAGATCCAGTAAAAAGCTAATCTGAGAAAGATTTAAAATAATCAAAAAGCTTCCTTATCTTTGGAAGCTTTTTTTATGACTTGAATTTAATACAATGAGAAAACTCGAAAACAGCGAACTAGATCGTAAATCAATTGAAGATTTTAAAAAATCGGAGAAAACCCCTTTAATATTAGTTTTAGACGATATTAGAAGTCTGCATAATATTGGTTCTGTTTTTAGAACTGCTGATGCGTTTTTGATTGAAAAAATAATTTTATGCGGTATTACTGCAACACCTCCAAACAAAGAAATTCATAAAACTGCTCTTGGAGCGACCGAAACTGTGGCTTGGGAACATCACGAAAATGTTTTGGAAGTTATCGAAAACCTAAAGAAGGAAAATGTTCTAACGATGGCAATAGAACAAGTTGAAAGTTCTGTTTTTCTTCAAGACTTTAAAATCGAAAAAGACCAAAAATATGCTCTAGTTTTTGGAAATGAAGTTTATGGTGTCTCACAAGAAGCCGTTGCTATTTGCGATGGATGTATTGAAATTCCGCAACTTGGAACTAAGCATTCCCTTAATATCTCTGTAAGCGCTGGAATTGTAGTTTGGGATTTGTTTCAAAAACTAAACTGGCCAAATAACAATTAAAGCCTTTTTCTGCCAAAAAAATGTGATTTTAAAATATTTTTACAACTTAATTTGTTAGAAATATAAATATATTTTTTTATTATTATAAAATTGATACTTTTATGAAATGAAAACTAATTTCTTAAAAATATCAATTTTATTTTTTGCTTTACTTTCCAGCTCTTTTGGATTTGCTCAGTATACCAATATTCCTGACTCAAAATTTGAGCAAGCATTAATTGACTTTGGAATTGATTCTGGCCCTCTTGACGGACAAGTTTTAAAAGCAAATATTACTGGGGTTCAAAGTTTAAATATTTCTAGTAGAGAAATCACTAATTTGACAGGAATAGAAGATTTTGTTGCTTTAAAAGAATTATATTGTTTTCAAAACCCACTATTAAATTTAGATATTTCTAAAAATATAGCTTTGGTTAATTTGAGCTGCGGCAACACTTTTATATCCAGTCTTAATACTTCTAATAATATTGCTCTAAAAGAACTTGATTGTCAAAAAAGCAAGATAACTGCTTTAGATCTTTCTAAAAATATTGCGTTGACAAAGCTTTTATGCAATGAAAATCAATTAACAAATTTAGATTTAGCGGCAAACACACAACTTGATTTTTTACAATGTAATGACAATCAAATAGTAAATCTAAACACTTCTACATGTGCACTTTTAAAACACTTAAATTGTGATAACAATCTGATAACGAATCTGAATATTAGCTCAAGTACAGTTTTAACCCATTTAGAATGCAGCAATAATCGTTTATCTGCTTTAGACACCTTAAATAATCTGGCTTTAATTAATGTTTATTGCAATGAAAATGAAATAACAGAATTAGATTTTTCTAAAAATACAGCTCTTGTTCGTTTATTCTTCGCTCACAATCAGCTAATAAAATTGAATTTAAAAAACGGCAATAACCCTTCTCTTCTTGCAGGTGATTTTAAATTTAATTCAAATCTTACCTGTATAGACGTTGATAATGAAATCTACTCTTTAGGAAATTGGGAAAGCTACAAAGATGCAACTGCTTTTTATTCGAACGATTGCAGCAAAGTCATATACAATCTACCAGAATTAAATTCGACAGGAGATCAGTTATACTGTCCGGGCTCTGAAATAAAAATAGTAGACACGTTTTCTATTACTCACGATACAAATGATACCGGAACAGTAGCTGGCTATATTCAAATTTCTTCTGGTTATGCACAAGGAGATCTACTTAAACTTTCAAATGCAGCGATGTATCCTTCCATTTCTACGCAATGGGATCCTGAATCAGGAAAACTAACCATTACAAAATTAGATGGAAGTCCAATTTTATATTCAGATTTCGAAGCAATTATAAAAGAGATTGTATTTTACAACCCTTCTACTACAATTTCTGGCACAAAAACTTTTTCAATCACCATCGGGCAAGCCAATTATTTGCCTTCAACAGGACACTTTTACATCTACATATCTTCACTTGGAGTCACATGGTCTTATGCAAAAGAGACAGCTGAGAATATGATCTATTTTGGCCTTAAAGGCTATTTAGCTACTATTACATCGGCAGATGAAGCAAAATTAATTGGAGAACAAGCATCTGGAACCGGATGGATTGGAGGGAGTGATGCTGAAACTGAAGGTGTTTGGAAATGGGTTACCGGCCCAGAAGCAGGAACTGTTTTTTGGAACGGTAATGCAAATGGTTCTACTCCCAATTATGCTTTTTGGAATACAGGCGAACCCAATCAGCAAGGTGATGAAGATTACGCACATATTACACAACCTGGTGTTGGAATACGAGGCTCATGGAATGATTTATCAAATTCTGGCGACAGTCAGGGAGATTATCAGCCAAAAGGATTTGTTATTGAGTTTGGAGGAATGCCAGGAGAAGCTCCTGTTAAAATTGCAACAAGTACTAAAATCACAATACCTGTTGCAACGCCAGAAGCAAACCCTGCTGCAATTTGCGACACGGGAAGCTTCACCTTCACTGCTACAGCAAATACTGGAACAATAAGCTGGTATGATGCTCCAATAGGGGGAAATTTATTAGGAACGGGAACAACATACACTACTCCGACAATAAACACAACAACAAATTATTATGTCGATGCTGGTTGCGAGATAAACCGTAAAATGGTAACTGCGACGGTAAACACAACTCCAGCAGATCCTATTGCAGAGCAAGAAACGTATACGAATTGCGGTCCGGGTACTTTAACTCTAAAAGCGATTTCAAATGTTGGTTCCATAAACTGGTACGATTCATTAACGGGAGGAACAATTCTTTTTACAGGAGAAACTTTTTCAACTCCAACAATCACTTCAAATACAACTTATTATGCAGAAGCATCAAATAATGGATGTGTAAACCTCACAAGAACGCCTATAAATATTCTAATCTATACGCCTCCAGCTGTTACAGATGAAACTTTGCCTTTATGCCAGTTTCAGTCCAGAACATTAGATGCGGGAATTCCTGGCATGAGTTATTTATGGTCAAATGCCGAAACAACTCAAACAATTGATGTTACTGTAGGCGGAACGTACACTGTCGCTGTGACAAGTCCCGAAAATTGTACGAGTACAAAAACAATCATAGTAGATGAACACAAAGTTCCGCAGATTGCCCGTGTTGATGTTGAAGGAACAAGAGCGATTATCTATCCCGTAAATGCAGAAGATTATTTTGAATATTCTGTAGACGGTATTAATTATCAAGATTCTAATATCTTTTATAATGTCCCTGGCGGACTTCAGACTGCTTACGCGCGAGAAAAAAGCGGATGTGGAGAAACTGTTAAACAATTTGTAGTACTTGTTTTTCCTCCATTTTTTACACCAAATAACGATACTTACAACGACATTTGGGAAGTAACCGGAATGGAAAATTATCCTCAGGCGACTGTTACCATTTTTGATCGCTACGGAAAACTAGTAGCGCAATTAAGCCGTTTCAAAATGAGTTGGGATGGCACATTAAACAAAGTTCCGCTTCCGGCATCTGATTATTGGTATGCCTTACAAGTAGATGATTCTATGCCTGTTTTAAGAGGGCATTTTAGCTTAAAAAGGTAGTTTTTTAATTAACTTGTTTTTGATTTCGTTTAAGATAAAAAGATAATCTTCGTGTTTTTTGACAAAATCACGATCCGAAACATCAATGATTAAAACATTCAAATCGGTTTGAGATTTTATGTATTCCAGATAGCCCGTATTGATTTTCTCTAAATATCCCGCTTCTATATTCTGTTCGTAAACTCGACCGCGTTTTTTGATGTTTTGAAGAAGTCTATCTGTATTCTGATATAAATAAATATACAAATCTGGCTTTGGCATTTCTTTGTAAATGATATCGAATAGATTTCTGTACAAACGATATTCATCTTCCTGAAGCGTTATTTTGGCAAAAATCAACGACTTAAAAATGTGATAATCGGCAACGATAAAATCTTTGAACAAATCAAATTGCGCCAAATCATCAGATAATTGCTGGTAACGATCGGCTAAAAAAGACATTTCTAGAGGAAACGCATATCGATTTTGATCTTTGTAGAACTTTGGCAGAAACGGATTATCAGCAAATCTTTCTAAAACTGTTTTTCCGTTAAAATCTTCTGCAATTTTGTGTACTAAAGTTGTTTTTCCTGCACCTATATTACCTTCAAAAGCAACATAATTAAACTGGTTGAGCGGAATTTTATCAATCGGACTTTCTAAATTCTGAACAACCGTACAAATACTTTCATCGGGAGTAACTGCAATCAATTCGGGAATTGTTTTTTGCAGAATCGGATGTTTCCAATTTAACTTTAAATCCTGCATAGGAAGCAGTACAAAATTCCTGTTTTGCATTAGCGGATGCGGAACCTGAAGTTTCTCTGTCTCAATTATTTCATCATCAAAAGCAATCAAATCAACATCAATAATCCTAGACTGATAGCCTTCTTGATTCAGACGGATTCTCCCTAGTTCTTTTTCGACTTTTAAAATTAGATTGAGTATTTTTTGCGCAGACGAATTGGTGTGCAAAAGTAGTGCACAATTATAAAAAGCATCACTTTCAAAACCCCAGGCCGGAGTTTCATAAAGTTTTGAAACCTGAATAACAGTTCCTACATTTTGATGTATTAAATCAATACAATTTTGAATGTTTTCTAGTCTGCTGCCTTGGTTGCTGCCTATCGATAAAACGACTTGATGCTGTAATTTCATAATTAATGCAAATTAACTAAAACTATTTTAGAATTAACCAATATATTTGTGAAACGACGTCTCAAATTCAATCTAAAATTTAGAGGTCTCGTTTGTAACAATTTGCTCTTTTTTGCTACTTATAAAAAAAATATACATATGAAGTTTTTAGGAAATGTAATTGCCACAGTAATTGGTATTTTTGTTTTTATCATGCTCTTCTTTTTTGGAGTAATCTTTCTCGGAGTAGTTTTTGGCGGAGACGACGCCGTTTCTCTTAAATCGGATTCGGTTATTGAATTGAATTTAAAAGAAATTAAAAATGACTACGCCGGAAAATATAAAGATCCTTGGGTTACTCGTTTTTCTGAACAAAAAGGCATTGGCTTGACCGATGTTATTAACGCCATCGAAGCGGCTAAAACAGATGATAACATTAAAGGGATTTCGATCTTAAATGATGAATCTTCTCTTGGTCTTGCTCAATATAAAGATTTACGAAATGCTTTGGAAAGCTTTAAAAAATCAGGAAAATTTGTTTGGGCTTATGCTAATACTTATTCTCAAAAAGAATATTATTTAAATTCTGTTGCCAACACCATTTATATAAATCCTGCTGGAGATCTAGACTTTAAAGGACTTTCTTCTGAGGTAATGTTCTTCAAAGATTTTCAAGACAAATCGGGAATCCGTATGGAAGTTATCCGTCACGGAAAATACAAAAGCGCCGTTGAGCCTTTCTTAGAAAATAAAATGAGCGATGCCAACAGAGAACAAATAACAGCACTTTTAAACTCAATTTGGGCTACCGTTTCTAGCGATATTGCAAAAAGCAGAAATATTCCGCTTCCTAAATTGAACGAAATTGCAAATGGTCTTTTGGCACGAACTCCAGAAATGGCAAAACAACAGCATTTAGTAGATATTATAGCTTATGAAGATGTTTACCACAACGCTATTAGAAAAGCTTTAAACGTAGACAAAGACGAAGATTATAATAAAATTTCGATTGCAGATTATACTCAAAATTATGTTACAACTGCTTTAGCCAATACGGCAACAGATCAGATTGCTATTATTTACGCTCAAGGCGAAATTGGCAGCGGCGAAGGAGATGTCAACACAATTGGTGAAGGTTCTATGCGCCGTTCTCTGCAAGAAGCCAGAAAAAATGATGACGTAAAAGCTATCGTTCTTAGGATTGACAGCCCAGGCGGAAGCGCACTAACTTCTGATTTAATCTGGAGAGAAATTGAAATTACCAAAAAAGTAAAACCGGTTGTGGTTTCTATGGGTAATTATGCGGCCTCTGGCGGTTACTATATTGCCTGCAACGCCAATAAAATATTTGCTGAAAATAATACCATTACAGGATCTATCGGTGTTTTCGGAATATTGCCAAACTTTAGTCCGTTAGCCAATAAATTAGGAATCAATTCTGAACAGGTTAAAACGCATGAAAATTCAGCAAATTATAGTCCGTTTGTACCAGTCGATGAAAAATTCAAAGCCTTTACATTAGAAGGAGTCGAAAAAATTTACAACACTTTTGTATCACATGTTGCAGAAGGCCGTAAAATGACTTTTGCACAAGTTGATTCTATTGCGCAAGGAAGAGTTTGGTCTGGATCAGAAGCGTTAAAAATTGGTTTAGTAGATAAAATCGGAGGATTGAATGATGCAATTGCTGAAGCTGCAAAAATAGCCAAAGTAAAAAAATATAGCACTCAGAATTATCCGGAATACGAGAAAACGTTAAATGATCTTCTTTCAGGACTTCCTTTTGCAAAATCTAAAGAAGCTTTCATAAAAGAAGAAATTGGAGAAGAAAACTATCTTCTTATCGAACAGGTTAAGAAATTTCAAAAACAAAAAGGAATTCAAGCAATATTGCCTTACGGAATCAATATCTATTAATTGAGCTAAAATGAATAAAGTAATTCTTTTTTTAACGGTTTTGTTTTGGAGTTTTATAAATGCTCAAGACAAAAAAGAAATCACGTTTAAGGAAACGCCAGCGGTATTAAAAATAAATACAGATCAGATTTTTGGTACGCTGACAACACCAGATTTGACCAAAAAATATCCAGTTGCTTTAATCATTGCTGGTTCTGGCCCAACTGACAGAGACGGTAATAATCCGATGATGAAAAACAATTCATTAAAAATGCTGGCAGAAGCGTTGGCAAAAAAAGGGATTGCATCTTTACGTTACGATAAAAGAGCTATTGGAGAAAGCAAAGCTGCAGGCGGATCTGAAAGCAGTCTGGTTTTTGAAAATTATATTCAAGATGCAAAAAGTTGGATTAATTATTTAAAACAAGACAAACGATTTTCTAAAATAATTATAATTGGCCATAGTGAAGGTTCTCTAATTGGAATGGTTGCCAGCACAAAAGCTGATAAATTTGTTTCGATTGCGGGTGCCGGCGAACCTGCAGATAAAATCTTGAAAACGCAGATTGGCGCAAAATCTATGAAACAGCTTAACGACTTGACTTTCCCGATTATAGATAGTTTGAAAAACGGTTTTGAGGTAAAAAAAGTCGATCCAATGCTAAACTCTCTTTTCAGACCAAGCATTCAGCCTTATTTGATTTCGTGGTTCAAATACAATCCGCAGACCGAAATACAAAAACTTACCATTCCGGTTTTAATACTACAGGGAAACAATGATCTTCAGATTGCTGTTAAAGATGCTGAAAATTTAAAACAGGCCAATAAAAATGCTGAATTACAGATTATCGACAAAATGAATCATATTATGAAAATTATTGACGGCAATCAGGAAGACAATATAGCGAGTTATAGCAACGACGTTCTTCCAATTTCCGAAGTTTTAGTCGACAAAATAGTTTCATTTATTCAGAAATAAATAAAATAAAATAAACGAAAAATCCGTTTTGACATATATCAGAGCGGATTTTTTATTTCATTAAAATAAAGTTAATTCTTACAATATTAAGAAAACTTTATTTTGGACTCTTGCAAAAAAGGCTACTTTTGTGGAGTCGATTTTTTGTAAACCCTCAAATCTATTAATATGCTAAAAAAAGTTTTAAAAATAAGTGCCATCATTCTAGTGGTATTTGTTGTTGCATTATTTGCCATTCCGTTTTTATTTAAAGACCAGATCAAGTCTAAAATTGTCGAGGCTATTAACAAAAGTGTTGATGCGAAAGTAAGTTTTGCTGATGCCGATTTAAGTTTATTCAAGAATTTTCCAAACGCTACCGTTGGAATCGAGAAATTAGTAATCATAAACAAAGCTCCTTTTGAAGGTGACACATTAGTTTCTTTAGGAGAGCTGAATTTGAAAATGAGTGTTAAAGAGCTTTTCAAAGGAAAAGAAGAACCTTTAAATATTCAGGGAATTAGCTCTACAAACGGGTTAGTAAATATCATCTTTAATAAAGATGGCATCGGAAACTTTGATATTGCTTTAAAAGACAAAAAAGAAGAAGCGAAAGACGAAGCAAGCAAACCACTGGCCTTAAAAATTCAAAATTATAAAATTGAGAATTTTACTTTTAGATACATCGATCAAGGTTCTAAAATTAAAATGGTAATTGATAGCTTAAACCACGAAGGAACTGGAGATTTCACCAATTCAAAATTAGATTTGACAACAAAATCTACTGCAAAAGTTTCATTAGACATGGACAAAATGAATTACATGAAAAATGTAAAATTGACTTTAGATGCAGTTCTTGGTATTGATTTAGAAAAGAGTAAATATACTTTTAAAGAAAACAAAGCTTTAATCAATCAATTGCCTTTAGAGTTTGACGGATTCATTCAAATGGCCGAGAAAGCTCAGATTTATGATTTAAAGTTTAAAACGCCTACTTCGTCATTTACCAACTTTTTAGGTTTAATTCCTTCAGCATACTCTTCAAGCTTAGAAGGTGTAAAAACGACTGGAGATTTTACTGTAAACGGTTTTGCAAAAGGAGAACTTACAGATACCACTGTTCCTAAATTCAATATTGAAATTGCTTCTAATAATGCCTCTTTTCAATATCCTAACCTTCCAAAATCGGTTCAGAATATTGTAATCGACACTAAAATCATCAACGAAACTGGAATTTTAAATGATACTTATGTAAATCTGGATAAGTTGTCTTTTAGAATTGATCAGGATGTTTTTAATGCTAAAGCGAATATCAAAAACATAACCGTAAATCCGATTGTTGATGCGGCTTTAAAAGGAACAATCAATTTAGCTAATCTTTCAAAAGCCTATCCTATTAAAATGGATAAGCCTTTGGCTGGTATTTTAAAAGCTGACGTTACAACCAATTTTGATATGGCTTCTGTAGAAAAAAGCCAATACCAAAATATCAAGAATGCTGGTACAATGAGTTTGTCTGGATTTAAATATACAGACGAAAACAATAAATCGATGAACATTAGTACGGCTTTAGTCCAGTTTAACACAAGTACAATCAACTTAAAACAATTTGATGCTACAACTGGAAAAAGTGACATAAGCATTAATGGAGTTTTGGAGAATTTCTATGGCTTTATGTTTAAAAAACAAGAGCTGAGAGGAAATTTCAATATGAGTTCCAACCAATTGGCGGTTGACGATTTCATGACTTCTGGCGAACCGGCTAAAACAGAAACAAAAATTCCAGCAAAACCTGCTGAAGCAATGAAAATTCCTGCGTTCTTAAACTGTACTTTAAATGCAAAAGCAACAACTGTTTTGTATGATAATCTAAAATTAAAAGATGTTTCTGGAAGATTGCTTATTAAAGATGAAAAAGCAACTCTTGAAAACTTTAAAACCAATATTTTTGGAGGTTCAATTGGTTTAAACGGAGCTGTTTCTACAAAAGAAAAAGTACCTACTTTTGATATGAATTTAGGCTTTAATCAAGTTGATATTGCACAGACTTTTACGCAATTGGACATGATGAAAAAAATCGCTCCTATCGCAGGAATCATCAACGGAAAACTGAATTCTACCATTAAATTGAATGGTAATCTGGACGCAAAAGAACTGACTCCAGATTTGAAATCTATTTCTGGCGATTTGTTAGGTCAATTATTATCGACAACTGTTAATGCTAAAAATTCAACTGTTTTAAATTCATTGACTTCAAATATTAAGTTTCTTGATTTAAACAAATTGAATCTTAATGATTTGAAAATGGCATTGACTTTTGATAACGGTAAAGTGAATGTAAAACCATTTGATATAAAATATCAAGACATTAAAGCTACTATTGGCGGAACACACGGTTTTGACCAAACTATGAATTATACGCTTAAATTTGATGTTCCTGCTAAATATTTAGGAACTGAAGCTAATAATCTAATTGCAAAATTATCTCCTGCCGATGCTGCAAAACTGGACAATATTCCAATTAATGCTTTTCTAACTGGTAACTTTTCAAGTCCTAAAATTAGTACAGACATGAAAGCAGCTGTTATTAATTTGACTGCACAACTAGTGAATCAGCAAAAAGAAAAACTAACTCAAAAAGGGACTTCTGCTTTAACCGATTTAATTAATAAAAATACTAAAGCAAAAGATACAACTCAAGCTGCGAAAACAGAAAAAGAGCAAAAAACTCAAGAGGTAACCAAGAAAGCAAGTGATTTATTAAATGGATTGTTTAAGAAAAAGAATCCGTAAATAAAAGGTGCTAAGGGACTGAGGTGCTAAGTTTTTTAAATAAAAAAATCCTGTTCAAATGAACAGGATTTTCTTTTTTTATTCTAGTTGTTTAGTACTTTATGTATGGCTTTAATGAAATCTGGAACGCCTAATTTATTGGTATCCAAACCTTCACTCCCATTTCCATAAGGTTCGTATTTTTTCATATTAGCGCCTGAAAACAATCCCAAAGTTGGTGTTTTTGAAGCGCTTGATAAATGCATAATTCCACTGTCTGCTCCTACAAACACATCTACATTGGCTAAAAAAGAACCAATTTCGCGAACATCTTTACTGTAAAAAGTAGGAGCTTCAAAATTGATTTGAGAAACATTTTCAACTGGTAAAACTTCTACAATATTATAGTCGTCCGAAAATTCCTTTTTTAAGGCCGTATAGAACTCATCCCACCAAGAAACACTATAACATTTTTCGCCGGTTGCAAACGTAAAAATGGCAATCGTCTTTTTATTGGGATCAATAATTTTATCTAGAATGTTTTTTCCGTTTGAAATTTCAGTTTCGGTTAATTTTAAATCTAAAAGTGCCACAGGCTCATTTTTGCCTTCTACACCTGCTTGATTAAGAAAATGTCTAAAATTATACACGGGATATTTTGCAATATGCTCATAATCTTCGTGCTCTAAAGTTACGCCTTCAGGAAGATTGCCAAAAAACTTATGTTTAGCAGTCGAGAACTTAACCCCCAATCTTCCAGAAGATGAATTCTGATCCACATTTATCGCAATATCATAGTTTTGTTTTCTAATTAAAGTCCAGACTTTAAAGTATTTTACCAATTCTTTAAAAGGCTTTTTAGGAAGATGAATAATTTTATCTACATTATCATATTTTTCAAAAACGATAGGTGCCACAAAACCTTTTACAAACACATCAATTTTACAATCAGGAAAAGTTTCAGTCACTTCCTGAACCAATGGCGTAATTAAAAGCATATTCCCTAATCGGCCATTTGGTCTGCAGATTAATACTTTTTTTATTTTACTTTTATCAATTGATTCAACATTGCCAACGCCCGAATTTCCAACATTCTTCGTTAAATTCTGCATTAGCGATCGCCTAAAAGCATTTACCTTTTTTTTGTTACTCATGTGGTATTTGTTTTTTGAAAATTAAATTTGCTTCAACACTCCAAAGCTATAATTATTCACCAACTAATTAACACAAAAACACAAATTAAATTGTAAATTTTGAAGTAAAATAATTTAAACCAAAAAAAAGATAACAATTTAGTAATAAACTCTTACACGTTTATAGTAACAACATATCCTTCTGAGCCACGTATATTAAAGACGGTTCCGTTTTCAAACAACAAATATTGCCCTTTTATTCCCGTTAGTTTTCCACTAAAAGAAGGTGTTTTATCTAAGTTTAAACTGTTCACTTTTGCAGGATAACTTAAAACAGGATAGTCTAACTCATAAATATCATTTTTTTCGCTTTGGAAGTATTCTCGAGCCTCAGCAGGAATTAAACTTTCTAATTTCGATTTTTCAACTACCAAATCGCAGTTGCCGGTTGTGCATTGCAGCATTTTTCTCCAGTTGGTTTTATCGGTATAATGTTCTTTTAATGCTACTTCTGTTATTCCTGCCAAATATCGGTTCGGAACCTCTACAATCGCAATGGCTTGAGATGCTCCCTGATCAATCCAACGGGTTGGAACTTGTGTTTTACGTGTTACCCCTACTTTTACTTCGCTTGCAACAGCCAAATAAACAATATGTGGCTGCAATTGCACTTTTGATTCATAATCTAAATCTCGGTCTGCAATTCCTAAATGCGCTGTACTCAATTCTGGTCTCATAATCCAATCTCCAACTGCCGGACTCGAATAAAAACAATCGTAACAAAAACCTTGACGGAATATTTTTTTCTTTTTACCGCAATTCAAACATTGGTAACCTGCAAAATTGATTTCAATTTCTTTGTCTAATAACTGATTAACATTTAAGAAACTATCTTCGAAAACTAAGTAGTATTGAATTGGACTTCCAAGTTCGGTTTGCATTTTTGTCAGTACACCTTGATATTGCATTCGTATTTTATTTATAATTGCTGATTTCGACTTATCAAAAGATTTAAAATTTTTTGTGTTAAAATTCCACTTATTAGGTAGAATCTTTACTACAAATAGAATTGTTTTTTACAAAAAAACATTATTTTTGATATGAAGACAAAGTTACTATTTGTCTACCGATATTCAAATTTTAAGTTTTTTGTTTTATAGAGATTATAACATTTAAAAACCTAAACTAGTTAACTAAAAACCAGATTCATGCCTTTATCAATTATCAATTCGTTTGCATCTTGGGTCCTAAAACAGAGGATCCATCAAATAGAGCTTTTTTTAAAATACCCGAATGAAGTTCAAGAAGAATTATTGCACAACTTATTGACGGCATCTGAAAATACGGTTATTGGAAAAAAATACGAATTCTCGACTATAAGTTCCTATCAGACTTTTGCAGAAAGAGTCCCGATTGCGACTTACGAAGAATTGCAACCTCTGATTGAGCGTACACGCTTGGGCGAACAAAACGTTTTTTGGGAAACTCCGATCAAATGGTTTGCCAAATCGAGCGGTACTACAAATGCAAAAAGCAAATTTATTCCGGTAAGTAACGAAGCGCTTGAAGATTGCCATTATAAAGGCAGTAAAGATTTGTTATGCCTTTATCTGAATAATAACGAAGATTCTGAATTGTTTTTGGGAAAAAGCCTTCGTTTGGGCGGAAGTTCTCAAATTTACGAAAACAACAATACTTTCTTTGGTGATTTATCGGCCATTTTGATTGAAAATATGCCAATGTGGGCCGAATTTAGCAGTACGCCAAGCAGCAAAACTTCGCTGATGAGCGAATGGGAAACGAAAATGGCAGCCATTATCAATGAAACCAAAAACGAAAACGTAACCAGTTTTGCTGGTGTTCCTTCTTGGATGTTGGTATTGATGAATAGAGTGTTGGAAAACACAGGAAAACAGAATTTATTTGAACTTTGGCCAAATTTGGAAGTTTATTTTCATGGCGGCGTGAGTTTTTCTCCATACAAAGAACAGTACAAAAATATTTTACCAAGCAAAGATTTTAGATATTACGAAATATACAATGCTTCTGAAGGTTTTTTTGCGATTCAGGATTTAAACAATTCAAGCGACTTATTGCTGATGCTGGATTATGGAATTTTCTACGAATTTATTCCGATGGACACTTTTGGAACGCCTAACCAAAAAGTGATTCGTTTGGCAGATGTTGAGCTGAATAAAAACTATGCGATTGTAATTACTACAAATTCTGGTTTGTGGCGTTATTTAATTGGCGATACGGTTCGTTTTACTTCTTTAAATCCGTATAGAATTAGAGTTACGGGAAGAACGAAACATCATATTAATGTTTTTGGAGAAGAATTGATGGTCGAAAACACCGATCAGGCTATTGCAAAAGCATGTCAAGTGACACAAACTGAAGTGATCGATTATACGGTTGCTCCTATTTTTATGCAAGACAAAGAAAAAGGCGCCCACGAATGGATGATCGAATTTAAAAAACATCCTGCTGATGTTGGCCTTTTCCAAAAAGTTCTAGATGAAACTTTACAGACTTTAAACTCAGATTACGAAGCAAAACGCTACAACAACATGACTTTAAATCCATTAGTGGTTAATGTCGCTCGAGAAAATCTTTTTTATGACTGGTTGAAGGAAAGAGATAAATTAGGTGGACAGCACAAGATTCCAAGGCTTTCGAATCAGAGGGATTATTTGGAGCAGTTGAAGGAGATGTGTTGATATTTTTTTGCCACTAATTACACGAATTTTCACGAATTAAAATTGTAAATAGATTTTTATCTAATAAAACATGAAGAATACGAAATTTAGCGAAATGACAACAGAAGAACTGATTAAAAATCAGAAGACTTTGAAAACAGTTAATACCATTTTTGCTGTTGTATTGTTTATGTTATTTGCTCTTAACTTGTTTATTATTTTTATGAAAGGTTTTAGCGCTATGAATGTGGTTCCTATTGCTTTAGTACCGATTCTTATTTTGAATGTTAGAAATTTAAAAGAAATGAAAAGAGAATTGGAATCTCGAGAGTAAAATAGAAATAGCTCTATAAAAAAATATAAATTGCCACTAGCTTTAGCTAGTGGTTCTAAAAAGACTCTTTTGAGGGCTTTAGCCAAACTTGTTAAACAATTGGCTAAAGCCTTTTTTTGTTTTCTTCCATACCTCCAGCTAAAGCTGGAGGCAATTCAAATTTCTTTAATTGTTTAAAAACGGAAATTCCACTAAACCTACATGAGGGATAGAAGTGGAAATCCTTTTGTGCCGGGGTTCGGCACAAAAGATTGCAACGGATAGCCCGACCTGGAGGGACATGCCATTATTTAGATTCTAAGGTTCTGAGATTTTAAGCTACTAGGATTTCCTCAATATTGTCATTTCTCTTTCCTCGAAATGACAAAAAAATGTATTAAAACCCCTTAATTAGCTTAGGGTAAACACTTTTACATCATATCAATATACCTGTCGTGGTAACCTAAAAGGTATAAAACACCATCGAGACCTAAACTTGAAATAGATGTTGAAGCGCTTTCTTTTACTTTTGGTTTGGCGTGGAAAGCGATTCCTAGACCTGCTAAGTTTAGCATTGGCAAATCGTTTGCTCCGTCTCCAACAGCGATGGTTTGGTTAATATGAATTCCTTCTTTTTCGGCAATTGCTTTTAAGTGTTCGGCTTTCTTTTGTCCGTCTACAATATCGCCAATATATTTTCCGGTTAGTTTACCGTCTTTTATTTCTAACTGATTGGCGTGAACGTAATCTATGCCTAATTCTTTTTGAAGGTATTCTCCAAAATAAGTAAATCCTCCAGAAAGAATTGCGGTTTTATATCCGTAATATTTTAAAGCTTTCATCAAACGATGTGCTCCTTGTGTTATTGGCAAGTTGACAGCAACGTTTTGCAATACTTCTTCGCTCAAACCTTCTAAAAGTGCCATACGCTGTTTGAAACTTTCGTTGAAATCAATTTCTCCGTTCATAGCCGATTCTGTAATGGCACGTACTTGATCTCCGACTCCGTTTAATTCTGCTAATTCGTCAATTACTTCGGTTTGAATTAAAGTAGAATCCATGTCGAAGCAAACCAAACGGCGATTTCTTCTGTAAATATTATCTTCTTGAAAAGAAATATCAACGTTTAGCGTTCTAGAAATTTCCATAAAACTTGCCGTCATGATGATCTTGTTTACGATTTCGCCTGTTACAGACAATTGAATACAAGAACGCGGATATTCTTCTTTCTCAACGATAGAAGTTCTTCCCGTTAGTCGAATGATAGAATCGATATTCAGATTTTGATCTGACATGATTTTGGTTACTGCCGCCAATTGTGAAGCCGCCAGTTTTTCGCCCAAAATATTGATGATGTAACGTTGTTTAGATTGTGATTTTACCCAGGTTTCGTAATCTTCGATAGAAATCGGAATAAATTTTACTTTGATTTCCAGTTCGTAAGCTTTGAACAGAAGATCTTTTAAAACCGGCGCTGAAGAAGATCCAGCAGCAATTTCGAACAAAATTCCCAAAGAAAGTGTATCGTGAATATCGGCTTGACCGATATCTAAAATATTAGCATCGTATGCCGCCAATACAGCGGTCAAGCCTGCTGTAACTCCAATTTTATCGTGTCCTGAAACTTTTAATAAAATTATTTCTTTATCTTCTACTGCCATTTTTCTTTCTTGATTTTGAAGCGACAAAAATCGGCAATCTCTAGTTGATAAAAAAGAATAATCCTTGTTTTTTTGAAAAGAAAAAGCACATATGAATGTGCTTTTTCGAGTAATTTAACAATTATCTTTTATTATTAAGATAACGTAACTTTTTAATTATTTCATTGGTTCATTTTTGTCAAAATTGACCATCCAGTTGATACCGAACTTATCTTGGAACATTCCGAAATAAGCTCCCCAGAAAGTATCATCCAGAGGCATTTCTACTTTCCCTCCAGCAGAAAGTCCGTTAAAGATTCGGTCAGCTTCTTCTCTGCTTTCTGCATTAATAGAAACAGAGAAATTGTCTCCAAAACTTACATCTCCATATCTTGGATGACTGTCGCTTCCCATTAAAATGGTATTTCCAATTGGAAGTGATACGTGCATAATTTTATTTAAATCTTCTTCTGAAAGTACTTCTCCTTCTTCTGCAGGAGCGTCTTTATATTTTCCTATATACGGAAATTCTCCGCCAAAAACTGATTTATAAAACAGAAATGCTTCTTCGCATGTTCCGTTAAACATTAAATACGGGTTTACTGCTGCCATGATTTTTTTATTGTTTATTGTTTGTTATTTTAGTCCTTAGTACTAAATTTTAGAAAGTATAACTAATGCTAAGCACTAAAAGCTAAAAAGCTAATTCTCCGATAATTCTTTAATCGTTTCCAATCCTTTTGGGAAAGCTTCTTTGAAGAAATCTATATGTTTGTCGATTACATCAACTTCTACATGAAGTTCTACGACATCGCCTTTTTGGATTAATCGATAGGTTTCCATTGCTCCGATCCATTTTTTTGTTTCTTCATTTGGCGGAACTTCTTTAAAATCTTTAAGCTCGCCCATATGTTTAAACGCCATGTATTCGTTTGGAATTTTAGTTTCAATTATACTATTCATTCCTTCTCCGCCAGAACCTAAAAAATAAATTTTATCGCCTTCGTTCCAATTCGTTTGCACGTAACTTTCTCCACAAAAAGAGCTTGTCCACTTTCTGTATGTTGCGTCGTCCCATAAGACTTTCCAAATCTTCTCTCTGGAAGCCTTTACATCGATATTAAATACTAATTTTTCCATATTAACTTGGTAATTTATTAAAGTCCATAAATAAAACATTCCAACGATGACCGTCCAAATCGGCAAAACCGCAGCCATACATCCAGCCTTGGCTTTCTGCAGGAGGCGAAAATACATTTCCGCCAGCTTCTTTTACTTTTTCTGCCAGTTCATCTACTTCTTCTCTGCTTTCTGCATCGATAGAAATCAAGACTTCAGAACTTGATTTGGTATCGGTGAGATTGTGCTGAGTAAAACTTGAAAAAAGCATTTCTTCAAAAAGCATTATCACAAAATGTCCTTCGCCTACAACCATGCAGGTAGAACTTGGAGTATCGTGCTGCTCATTAAACGAAAAACCTATATTCCAGAAAAAGTCTTTTGCTTTTGCTACATCCTTTACAGGAAGATTCAACCATATTTGTTTCGCCATTTTTTTTGTTTTTTGTGTTAGATATTTTTTTCTTTTTAAACCATATAAGTTATGTAAGCCATTTTAAGTTTCACTTTTTCCTTTTTTTGCCACAAAGACGCTAAGTCACTACCTTTTTTATTTTTTGAGATTTGTTTTCGATAAAACCCTTCAATTTTTTATCGCTTATTAAAAGCCTTCGAACCTCTCTCACTTTGCAACTTTAAACCTAATTCGACTCAACATAAGCCTTAAAATTATCCAAAATTGCCTGCCAGCCTGCGCGCTGCATTTCTTCAGGATTTTGCGTTTCTGGATCAAAACTTTCAATAATCTCTACACCATCAGCTACTTTTGTAAAAGTAATTTCAACTTTTCTTCCATCGGCCATAACATATGAGAGTGCTTCATTAGGTTTTACTAAAGTAAATTTACCCTCAAAATCAAAACTCATGCTTCCGTCTTTGGCTGCCATAGTCGATTTGAATTTTCCGCCTTCTCGCAAATCAGCTTCTGCATAAAGAGTGTGCCAGTCTGGTGAAGCAAAACTCCATTTTGTGATATGTTCAGGAGTATTCCAGAAATTCCAAACTTTATCAAGAGATGCATTAACGGTGTTCTTTATTGTTATCATTTTAGTTTTTTTAATTATTACAATTTACTTAATTCAACATAGGTTTTAAAATTATCTATCACAGCCTGACACCATTGCTCTTGCATACTTTTTGAATCGTGTGTGTTTGGCTCAAATATTTCTGTAATTTTTACAATATTGTCATTTTCTTCAAAATGAATGCTTCCTGTTCTGTTATCAAAAAGCTTGTATTCAATTTGAGATAAGACTTTTACATCTGTATATATTCCTTCAAAATCAAATGCTGCACTTTTATCTTTAGTCTGCATGGTATATTTAAATTTACCATTAATTTTTAAATCATTTTCTGCAGCAATTGTTTGCCATTCTTCTGATGGGTAATTCCATTTTATAATGTGTTTGGGCAAAGTCCACAAGTCCCAAACTTTTTCAATAGGTGCGTCTATTATGGATTGTACCGAAATCATTCTGGATTATTTGGAATATTGTTTTCATCCATAAAAAACACTTCCCAATGATGTCCGTCTACATCTAAAAAAGTTTTTTGATACATCCAGCCATAATCTTGTGACTGATTGTAATCAGTTCCTCCTGCCTTAACGGCCTTCTCCATAATTTCGTCCACCTTTTCACGACTTTCTACTGAAATTGCAATAAGAACTTCGCTTGTTGTTTTCGTGTCGCAAATTTGCTTTTTTGTAAAAGTCTGATAAAACTCTTCTACCAAAAGCATAGCGTTAATATTCTCGCCAATTTCTAAACAGGTTCCTTTTTCATTGGTAAATTTTTCGTTGAACGAAAACCCTAATTGTGTAAAAAAATCTACCGATCGCTTTAAATCTTTTACAGCAAGATTTAAGAATATTTTTGTTTTCATCTTTATAAAATTACGAATTAATTAAAACAAATTTAAAATATTAAGATTAGTTTAAAATGTCAATAAAAGTCATTTTTAGGGTCATTTAAGACATTTTATTTATTTTTGTATAAACAGAACCTCCAAAAAACTATAAATATCATGAGCAAGAAATTAGGTTTAATCGTACCTCACGACTATAAATTATTGAGTATAGCAGCGATATTAGAAGTATTTGAAACCGCAAATAAACTTACCTCGGGAAATGAAAAACCATTTGAAATAATGATTTTTCAATCGCAAGAACAATCCGATCAAGGAAATTTATTTGGTTATAAAAGCAATGTTATTGAGTCTTCTGATAGCGTTTTAGACTTAATTTTAATTCCCGCTTTTACTACCGATAATATGAGCGAAATGATTAAAAAGAATAAAAGTTTTATTCCATGGTTGCAAAAACAGCATAGCGCTGGAGCCGAGTTAGCAAGTTTTTGTACGGGAGCTTTTTTGTTTGCGGCGTCAGGTTTACTAAACGAAAAATTAGCCACCACACATGTAGATGCGTGCAGTGCGTTTACAAAAGCTTTTCCGATGGTCAACTTAAAGCCGGAAGAGACTTTAACTGCCGATGGAAGTTTATATACCAGCGGAGGTTCTACCTCAACTTTTCATTTATTGATACTTTTGGTCCAAAAATTCTGCGGGAACGAAATGGCGGTAAAAATTGCCAAAATATTTTCTATCGATTTGAACCGATACAAACAAAGCTATTTTAGCACTTTCAGGCCCAATCATTTGCATAATGATACTTTGGTTGCCATGCTGCAGCAAAAAATAGAAAGTCAGTACCATTCCATCGAAAAACTGGAAGAAATTACCAAAGATATTCCAACAAGTGCCAGAAACATGACACGCCGATTTAAACAAGTAACTGGAATTCCGCCAATTGAATACCTACAGAATATTAGAGTAGAAAGCTCGAAAAAATATCTGGAACAAACCCAGCTTTCCATTTCAGAAATTATCGAAAAAACAGGTTATAATGACCCAAAAGCTTTTAGAAAAGTATTTTATAAAATGGTGGGCATGAAACCTATTGAATATCGAGAGAAGTTTAGGGTTCAATAAGGTCTGAGATTCTGTCTTTAAAAAATCATAAAAAAACCTGTTCAAAATGAACAGGTTTTTAGAAAATAATATTTTCAATACTTAAGACGCAATTTCCATACGTTTCAACAAATTTTTGCTTAATGTATGTTCTGCATATTCTTTGTCAATTGTCAGACTTACATCATCAGAAGTTGGCAGTTCGTACATCGCATCTGTCAGGATAGCTTCGCATAAAGAACGCAATCCACGAGCACCTAATTTATATTCTAAAGCTTTATCTACAATAAAATCTAAAGCTTCGTCTGTAATGGTAAATTCAACATCATCCATCAAGAATAATTTCTGATATTGTTTGATTAAAGCATTTTTAGGTTGCGTTAAAATGGCACGAAGCGTTGCTTTATCTAAGGGATCCATGTGCGTTAAAACTGGTAAACGCCCAATAATTTCTGGAATTAAACCAAAGTCTTTGATGTCTTTTGGAATAATGTATTGCAGTAAATTGTCTTTGTCAATATTGTCAACATTTTTAGACGTTGAATAACCAACTGCCTGACGGTTTAAACGTTTTGAAATAATACGTTCTACACCATCAAAAGCTCCACCAGCAATAAACAAGATATTCTGAGTATTTACCTCAACAAATTTTTGGTCTGGATGTTTACGTCCTCCTTTTGGCGGTACGTTTACAACTGTTCCTTCTAATAATTTTAATAATGCCTGCTGAACACCTTCTCCAGAAACGTCACGTGTAATTGATGGATTATCGCTTTTACGAGCAATTTTATCAATTTCGTCAATAAATACGATTCCTCTTTCGGCTTTAGCTACATCATAATCGGCAGCTTGAAGTAAACGTGTCAAAATACTTTCAACATCTTCTCCAACATAACCTGCTTCTGTTAATACTGTTGCATCAACAATTGCCAACGGAACGTCTAACATTTTTGCAATAGTTTTTGCAACCAATGTTTTTCCTGTTCCGGTCTGACCCACCATGATAATGTTACTTTTTTCAATCTCCACTTCGTCGTCCAATTGCTGTTGCATTAAACGTTTGTAGTGATTGTAAACCGCAACCGACATTACTTTTTTAGTCTGATCTTGACCAATAACATATTGATCTAGGAAAGCTCTAATTTCTTTTGGTTTCTTTAAAATTAAGTCCCCAACTAGTTTTGCGCTTCCGCTAGATTTTAATTCTTCTAATACAATTCCGTGTGCTTGTTCAATACACTTATCGCAGATATGTGCATTAATTCCAGCTATTAATAAATTAGTTTCTGGCTTCTTTCTTCCACAAAACGAACATTCTAATACTACTTTTGCCATTCTTTATTTAAGTTACTAAGCTGCAAAGATACTAAGTTTCTAAGCTTTTTGACCTAAAACTTAAAAACTTAGCAACCTATTAACTTTTTATTTTGTTTAAAGTTTCAGGTTTCAGGTTTCAAGTTGCTGTAGCAAACCTGAAACTTGAAACCTGAAATAAAATTTTAAGCTTAAAAGAATTATCCTCTTCTTAGCACTTCATCAATCATTCCGTACTCTTTTGCTTCGTCAGCTTTCATCCAGTAATCACGCTCACTGTCTTTGTGAACTCTTTCGAAAGACTGTCCTGAATGTTGTGAAATAATGTGATATAATTCATCTTTCAATTTCAACATTTCACGCAAGTTGATTTCCATATCTGTTGCAACACCTTGTGCTCCTCCAGATGGCTGGTGAATCATTACTCTTGAGTGAGGCAATGCAGAACGTTTCCCTTCTGCTCCTGCGCATAATAAAACGGCTCCCATAGAAGCTGCCATTCCGGTACAGATTGTTGCTACGTCTGGTTTGATGTATTGCATAGTGTCGTAAATTCCTAAACCTGCGTAAACGCTTCCTCCCGGAGAGTTTAAATAAATTTGGATATCTTTTGAAGCGTCAGCGCTTTCTAAAAATAATAACTGAGCCTGAACAATATTAGCGATCTGATCGTCGATACCTGTTCCTAAAAAGATGATTCTATCCATCATCAATCTTGAGAAAACGTCTAATTGAGAAATATTCAACTGGCGTTCTTCAATAATATATGGAGTCATGTTGGTTGGAGTCATTGCTGCTACGATTTTATCGTAATACATTGCGTTTACCCCTTGGTGCTTTGTAGCAAATTTTTTGAATTCTTTACCGTAGTTCATATTTTTAGTTTAAAAGTTTGAAAGTCTAAAGTCTTAAAGTGACTCAAAAATATCAAACAAAGTTCATACCTTTTTAAAAGAGATGTCAATTTGTCCTATTTCTAGCCCAGATAGCAGTGGAAAGCTTTTTTTAATTGGCAACTATTTTTTGTTGGTAGAAAAAAAGTAACTCCCGACGCTTCGGGAGAAGCTCTTTTTTTACCTTACAAAAAAAGGCGACAATAAAAAAACTTGTAACGGATAGCTGGATTAGCTTCTGAAAAGTAATCAAAAAATAAATTAAAACAAAAGAGCGTCGGGAAAAACTTCCTGACGCTCTTAATTATGAATGTTATTTCAGAAATTATTCTCCGTAAGAAGCTGCAATAAATTCTTCGTAAGTAACCTCTTTAGTTGTTGGGTTCGCTTTTTCTTTGAAGATATCTA
Source organism: Flavobacterium ustbae (assembly GCF_003946915.1). Lineage (GTDB taxonomy): Bacteria > Bacteroidota > Bacteroidia > Flavobacteriales > Flavobacteriaceae > Flavobacterium > Flavobacterium ustbae. Next base: position 63,058 of record NZ_RPOC01000012.1, on the reverse strand, counting down.
ACATTTTAGATGCTACAACTTGCTCAGAAAGTCTCTTAACTTCGTCTTGGTTAGATAAAACTCTAGCTACGATTCCTTCCACTTCTTCGTCAGTTGGATTTGTTTGTCCAAATTGAGCCATTTGCTGTCTGATAGCACTTGATGTAAATGCTTTTAAGTCTTCAAATGTAATTTGGATATTGCTTTGCGCTAATGCTTTTCCTTCGATTAATTGGAAACGTAAACCTTTTTCAGATCTTGCGTATTCAACTTCAGCCTCTTCAGCAGAAAGTTTTTTCTCTCCAACAGTTTGCAACCATTTTTTAAGGAATTCAGCTGGCAAATCAAATTTTGTGTTTTCGATTAAGAAATCTTGAACATCTAATAATAATTTTTGATCTGCTTGCTGTGCAAATTGTGCTTCAGCATCTTCTTTAATTTTAGCTTTTAAATCTTCTAAAGAAGCTACTTTTCCTTCACCAAAAAGTTTGTCGAATAATTCTTGGTTTAATTCAGCAGGCTCAGATCCGTTGATAGCGCTGATTGTGAAATCTACTTCAACATCTAAACCGTGAACACCTTCGTGACCTACTTTTAAGTAATCCATTAGTTGGTGATCGTCATCAAATAAACCTTTTGTGCTTACTTTAACTACATCTCCAACTTTTTTACCTACAAATTGCTCTCCAGCTTTTTTGCTGAATGCGCTAATAGCGATTGTAGTTGTATTGTCGATTCCTTCTGCTTCGTTTGAAAAAGTTCCAGTTAAGTCTGAATTTGCATCAGATACTTCTTGTGGAATTGCTTTTCCAAATTGTTTTTGGATACGTTCTACTTGTCCGTCAATTAATTTGTCGTCAGCAGTTACGATATATTTTACGATATTGTTTTTAGCTTCAAGATCAATTTCGAAGTTTGGCACTAAACCAATTTCGTATTCGAAAGTTAATTCTTCTGCATCCCAGTTAAAATCTTCATTTACTTTAGCAAGAGGAGTTCCTAAAAGATTTAATCTTTCAGATTGAATATAACGCTCTAAAGCCAAATCAACTACTTTTTTGATCTCTTCCTGCTTAATAGCTTTTCCGTATTGTTTTTCAACAAGATCTTTAGGCACGGCACCTTTTCTAAATCCTTTAACTTGCGCTAAAGGCATTTTTTCGTTAATTCTTTTTGCTACTTGACCTTTATAATCCATATGAACAACGTTCATAACGATTGTCTCGTTTACAGCGTCTATTGCTACTCTTTTAATATCCATCTTCTTCTTTAATTTACATAATAAAATTGGGTTGCAAAATTATAAAATTTTTGCAACCCAACCAAGTTTTTAACCTATTGTATTTAGTGCCCTTTTAATCTGATTTTAATTTATTTATCGTCTCCCAGTATTTTATAGGTGATAGATTGCAGAATAGACAAAATTACACTGAATATTAATGCTGTCCAGAAGGAATCGACCGCAAAACCTCCTACAATATTTGTGCATAGCATAATAATAATGGCGTTTATTACTAATAAAAATAATCCAAGTGTAACAACTGTTACCGGCAATGTCAGGATAACAAGTATTGGTTTTATAAACAAATTAAGCAATCCTAGAACAAAGGCAACAATTACAGCTGTTCCAAAACTAGCAACATGAACCCCTGTCAAAAGGTTTGACAATAACAAAACCAAAGCTGCTGTAACAAGAAGTCTAAGTATTAATTTCATAACTTTTTCTTTTAAATTTTAAATAAAAGTACTAAAATTTTTATCACAAAAAACTACTCTTTTAAAAAGGAAGCTGTCATTTCGAAAAACATTTTCGGATTTTCAGCATGAAGCCAATGTCCCGCGTTTGGAATCGTTTCTAGTTTTAAATTTGGAAAATGCTGACGGATTCCGTCCATATCTGCATCTTGAATATAGCCAGAATTTCCTCCGCGAATAAACAATGTCGGTTTGTCAAAAACCAAACCATCTGCCAAAGGTTTCCCAATTGCATCCAGATTATTATTAAAAGCTTGCAGATTAAATCTGAAAGCCAATTGTCCAGGTTCTGCCCAATAAAGGTTTTTCAGTAAAAACTGTCGTGTCCCAAAATCGGGAACATATTGTGACAAAGTTGCCTCTACATCATTTCGGCTTGGCTTTACCGAAAAATCGACGGCATTTAATCCTTCCAAAATATCTTGGTGATGCTGTTTGTAGAATCTCGGTCCAATATCTGCAACAATTAATTTATCTACAATTTCTGGATGTGTCGTAGCAAAAAGCATCGCCACTTTTCCTCCCATCGAGTGTCCCAAAATATCTATTCTTGTCAGATTATTTGCCTGACAATATTCGTAAACATCTTGAACCATTGCTTCGTAACTCCACTCGTCTGAATGGAAACTGCGTCCGTGGTTTCTTAAATCTAAAATATGAACTTGAAATCCAGCTTCTACATATTGCCCGGCAAGAGTTTTCCAGTTGTCAGACATTCCTAGAAATCCGTGCATAATGATAAATGGTTTTCCTTCGCCTTCTATTTTTGAGTATAGCATATTTAATCTTTATTTTTTTGAGATTCTCTGTGAATCTTTGTGGAAAAGTTATGACACAGAGTTTCGCAAAGAATTTCGCGGAGAATCTCAAAAGTGTTATTTCAATTTATTTAGATACATATTTACCGTATTATCCAAACCAAGATAAAGTGCTTCTGAAATTAAAGCATGACCAATAGAAACTTCTAATAAACCAGGAATATTTTGTTTAAAAAACTTGATATTATCTAGACTCAAATCGTGTCCAGCATTGATTCCTAATCCTAATTCATTTGCCAATTTAGCCGCTTCAACATAAGGATCAATCCCTCTTTCGTTTCCTAAATCATATTGGTGTGCAAAAGCTTCAGTATATAATTCTATTCTATCTGTTCCTGTCTTCTTAGCTCCTTCAATCATTTCTAAAATTGGATCAACAAAAATCGAAGTTCTGATTCCGTTTTTTTGAAATTCTTGAATCACTTCTGTCAAATATTCTTGATTTTTGATAGTATCCCAGCCTGCTGAAGAAGTTATAGCTCCAATTGCATCTGGAACCAAGGTTACCTGATCTGGCTTGCATTCTAAAACCAAATCAATAAAATTGTGCTGCGGATTTCCTTCAATATTATATTCTGTTGTCACAATTGCTTTTAAATCGCGTGCATCTTGATAACGAATATGGCGTTCATCTGGACGCGGATGAATTGTAATTCCTTGCCCCCCAAATCGCTGAATATCTGCAGCCACTTTTAACAAATCTGGAACATTTCCGCCTCGGGCATTTCGCAGCGTTGCAATTTTATTGATATTTACACTTAATTTTGTCATATAAATAGATATTAATTCTAGTAATCTTATATTTGTTACGACAAAAATACAAAGTAAAACAGAGCAGTTTTCGGTATTTTTTGATTATTTTGCATCTAAATATCCTCAATTGATTTATGACAGAAATTACAAACTATATCACAAACGATTTCAGAGCGATTGACAGTCAGGAAACGATAGCCTCGATTCAGGACTTTTTTATCGATGTAAATTTTTCTCATTTTCCGATTTTAGAAGATGGTATTTTTATTGGAAGCATCTCTTCTGACGATGTTGAAACATTTGACATTGAAAAAAAAGCAATTGATTACAAATATACTCTAGAACGTTTTTTTGCCAGAAAATCGATGATTTGGCTGGATGTTTTAGAAGTTTTTGCCAAAAACCACACCAATATTCTTCCTATTCTTGATGAAAACAATAATTATATAGGATATTATGAAATGGTAGACATCATGAAGTTTTTTCAAGAAACACCATTTTTAAAAGAACCTGGCGCTATAATTATTGTGCAAAAAGGGCTTTTGGATTATTCTATGAGTGAGGTAAGCCAAATTGTAGAAAGCAATAACGGCAAAATTTTAGGCTGTTTTGTTTCTGAAGCTGATACCGAAAATGTTCAGATTACGGTAAAAATTGGTTTGGGAGCAATCAATGAAATTATCCAGACTTATAGAAGATATGGTTACGAAATTATTTCTGAACATCAGGAAGACACTTATATTAACAGCTTAAAAGAGCGATCAGATTATTTAGACAAATACTTAAACATATAGTATTGTTTGTTGAATCGGTTAATTGTTTAATCGCTTTAACGAAGAAAATTAACGATTAAACAATTAAATAAAAAATCGATTAAACACCAGATGAAAATAGCCATTTACGGACAATACTATCAGAATAGCACCGAACCTATTATAAAAGATATTTTCTCTTTTTTCAATTCCAATAATGTCGAAATGGTAATTGAAGAAAACTTTCTGAAAATGCTTTATGAAAAACAGCTTGTAAAAAAAGAATACAAAACTTTTTCTCCAAGCACTGCTTTAGACAATAGTTTTGAAATGCTGATTAGTATTGGTGGTGATGGTACGATTTTAAGAGCCGCTGCTTTTGTTCGTAATTCGGGGGTTCCATTATTAGGTATAAATGCAGGCCGATTGGGTTTTCTTGCTAAAGTTCAGAAAGAGAACATCGAAAGTTTATTGCAATTTGTGATAGATCAAAACTACACCACTTCTGAAAGAACTTTGTTAGGAATAAGCTGCGAACCTTATAATGAAGCTTTTAAAGAACTTAATTTTGCAATGAACGAAGTTACAGTCAGCAGAAAAGACACGACTTCGATGATTACAGTAGAAACTTATTTAAATAATGAATATCTAAATTCTTATTGGGCCGACGGATTAATCATTTCAACGCCAACTGGATCTACAGGATATTCTTTAAGCTGTGGCGGACCAATTTTAACGCCAGATGTTAAAAGCCTTGTAATTACGCCAATTGCACCTCATAATTTAACCGCCAGACCTCTTGTTATTCCTGATGATACCGAAATTACACTACGTGTGACAGGAAGAGAAGATCAATATCTTGTTTCTTTAGATTCGAGAATTTCATCAGTAAAAAACGAATCTGTTTTAAAAATTAAAAAAACCGATTACAAAATTAAAATGGTCGAAATACCAGGCGAAACTTTCTTAAAGACCTTGAGAAACAAACTGCTCTGGGGAGAAGATAAAAGAAATTAAACTCTTTTCTGATTCTTCACTATACGATAATACCACATTTTCTCGTTCTGCATGTAGTGAATCATCATTAAATGGCTCAAAATCATAACGTAAATTGAAAAAAAAGCACATTTAAGCAAAGGAACTTTGATTCGTATTGATAATTATTATATTTGCACGCAATTTTGAATTAAATGAAGAAAATTTTTAATTTATTGTTATGTTTTTTCCCCTTTATTACACTTAATGCTCAAATCAATGAGATTGGTGTTTTTCTTGGTGGAAGCAACTTTGTAGGTGATGTCGGAAAAACAACTTATATTGCCCCAGAAAAACCAGCTTTTGGTATTCTATATAAATGGAATAGAAGTGCTAGACATTCTTGGCGATTCTCCTACACACAGTCAAACGTCGTTGGAAACGACCTAAAATCTGATGAAACCGGGCGTAGCGGAAGAGGATATCGTTTTGAGAATAACATTAAAGAACTTTCTGCTGGTCTAGAGTTCAATTTTTTCGACTTTAACCTGCATGATTATCACACCAAAGTAACCCCTTACGTGTTTTCGGGTGTAAACTATTTTCTTTTCGATAATTTATACAGATATAGTACAAACCCAAATATCGTATATTCTCAAAAAAATCAAAGCTCAATTGCAATACCTATAATATTAGGTATAAAATCAAATATAACACCCCGCTTTGTTTTAGGGGCTGAAGTTGGAGCACGTTACACTTTTACAGATAATATTGACGGAAGTAACCCAAACACAAGCAATTCAACTATCCTAAAGTTTGGAAATTTAAATAATAATGACTGGTATGTTTTTTCGGGTATTACTTTAACGTATACCTTTGGACAGAAACCATGCTATTGCGCAGAATAAAAAATGAATTTAATAGAATCAATAGATCACACCAACCTACCAAAACACCTTGCCATTATTATGGACGGCAACGGACGCTGGGCAAAACAACAAGGCTTTCTGCGTGCATTTGGCCACGAAAATGGCACCAAATCTGTAAAAGAAATAATCAAAACCACAGCTAGGCTTGGAATTGAGTATTTAACCTTATACGCCTTCTCTACAGAAAACTGGAACCGCCCAAAACTTGAAGTACAGGCACTAATGAAAATATTGATTAATTCATTAAAAAAAGAACTTGTTACCCTTCAAGAAAACAATATCAGACTTAACGCTATTGGAAATCTTGATAAATTGCCAAAAACAGCCCAAAAAGAACTTTTGGATGTTATGGAAAAGACTAAAAACAATACTCGCTTAACTCTTACTCTGGCTCTAAGCTACGGCTCTAGAGAGGAACTGGTTAATGCTGTAAAGTCAATTAGTGATAAAGTTAAAAATAATATAATTTCAATAGACACTATTGACGATTCAATTATAAATGAGCATCTTTACACGCAAAATTTACCTGACGTAGATTTATTAATACGAACCAGTGGAGAACATAGAATAAGTAATTTTTTGCTGTGGCAGATCGCTTATGCAGAGTTATATTTTACTAATGTCTTATGGCCAGACTTTAAAGACCAAGATTTATATGAGGCTATTATTAGTTATCAAAAAAGAGAACGTAGATTTGGAAAAACCAGTGAACAAATTAAATAAGTTTTTAGTGTTACAAAAAAGAATACCGCAAATAATCTGTACCCTTTTACTACTGGGTAGTTTTTCACAAGTTAAAGCACAGGAAAGAGTTCCTTTTGATCAAGGGAAAAAATATATTCTAGCTAAAGTTTCTGTTGTTGGTAAAATAAGCTTCAATGAACAGACTGTTGTTACGTTTTCAGGACTTCAAAAAGGTCAAGAAATTACTGTACCAGGAGAAGAGATCAGTAGCGCAATTAAAAAATTAGGTAAACTAGGACTTTTTGATGAAATCGCTTTTTATGTTAATAAAGTAGAAAACGACAGTATTTATTTAGACTTAGATATCGTTGAGCTTCCTAAATTAAATGAAGTTAAAATTGTAGGGGTTAAGAAAAGTAAAATAGAAGGCTTAATTAAAGATAATAACTTGACAAAGAACAAAATTGTCAACGAAAACTTAATCACTACGACCAAAAATTACATCGAAAATAAATACAAAAAAGAAGGTTTTTATAACACGAAAGTTACTATTACAAATACTCCAGATACCATAAACGGGCATCAAGTTAATATGCTTGTTAGAATAGATAAAGGAGATAAAGTAAAAATCAGCAACATTGATTTTACTGGAAATAAACAACTTACAGACACTCAATTGCGAGCTGCAATGAAGGACACCAAACAGAAAAACTTTATTCGTGTCTTTAAGGCTTCTAAATTTATTCCAGAGAAATACAAAACTGACTTAGAAAAAGTAATCGCAGCGTACAAAGAAAAAGGATATCGTGACGCTCGTATAATTTATGATTCTGTAAAATATAATAAACAAAAAAACACCCTTGCTATTAATATTAACGTAGAAGAAGGAAATAAATACTACTTCGGAAACATTAAGTTCTTAGGAAATACTGTCTATTCAGACCAGCTTTTGAGCCGTTATTTAGGAATTAAAAAAGGGGAAACGTATAACGGAGTTTTATTAGAAAAAAGAATTGCTGATAAGACAAAACCAGATGCCGAAGATATTACGAACTTATACCAAAACAACGGTTATCTATTCTCAAACATTAATGCGGTAGAGGTTAAAACGGTTAACGATACTATCGATTTTGAGATTAGAGTTACAGAAGGTCCTATTGCTTATTTCAACAAAATTACGGTTGTTGGAAATGACAAAACAAACGATCACGTTATTTATCGTGAGTTAAGAACAAAGCCAGGAGAAAAATACAGTAAAGAACAATTAGTAAGAACGATTCGTGAGATTGGACAATTAGGTTTCTTTGATCCTGAAGCAATCGATCCGAAGTTTAAAAACGTAGATGCAGGTGCTGGAACTGTTGATATCGAATATAATGTTGTAGAAAAAGGATCTAGCCAGGTAGAGCTTCAGGGAGGTTACGGAGGAGGAGGTTTCATCGGAACCTTAGGGCTTTCGTTCAATAACTTCTCGGCTAGAAATATCTTTAATAAAGAATCCTACAAGCCTTTACCAATGGGAGATGGGCAAAAAGTTGCACTTCGTTTACAGGGAAGTACTTACTTTCAAACTTATAGTTTGTCATTCTCAGAGCCTTGGTTTGGAGGAAAAAAACCAGTACAGTTTAGTTCATCAATTTCATACAGTAAGCAATTTCTTAACAATTTCGTTACCCGAACTGTTGATAGAAGCAAAAGTTTTAATATTTTTACAGTGCAAGTTGGTTTAGCTAAAAGGTTAACTGTTCCAGATGACTATTTTGTATTATCACAATCTGTAAGTTATCAGCACTACGACTTGAATAATTATAATACAGGTTTGTTTACTTTTGGTAATGGTGCATCAAGAAATTTAGCTTATACTATTGGACTTTCAAGAAGTAATAAAGGGGTAAACCCGATATTCCCGACTTATGGTTCTGAATTTAGTATTAGTGCAAAAGTTACACCTCCATACTCATTATTTAATGGTATTGATTATGGTGATTTGCAAAACCAAAAAGAATATAAGACTCAATATACTGGTGCAAATAGATCAGATGATTTTGGACAGCCACTTAATAATGGTGATTATATAAAAACTGATTCATCAGGAAGAGTTACGAGTGTAGGATCTGATTACGCAAGTGCAGACACAGATGTAGCAAAAGTCGATCAGAAAAAATACAACTGGTTAGAATATTACAAAGTTAAATTTAAAGGAGATTGGTATACTAAAGTATATGGAAAACTAGTATTGAGAACCCTTACAGAGTTTGGTTTCTTAGGAGCTTACAATCAACAAAGGGGAGTAATTCCGTTTGAGCGTTTTTACTTAGGAGGAGATGGAATGGCTAACTATAACATGGATGGTAGAGAGAATGTTCAGTTAAGAGGATATCCTAACAACTCATTAACTCCGGTAAATAGTGTTGGTGATCCAATTGGAGCAACGATATACAATAAATTCTCTATGGAATTACGTTATCCAATTACATTAAAAGCATCGGCTTCTATTTATGCATTAACATTCTTAGAAGCAGGTTCATCATATCCAACGTTTAAAGATTACAACCCGTTTGACTTAAACCGTTCTGCTGGTGCTGGTTTACGTGTATTCATGCCTGCATTTGGATTATTAGGTATTGACTTTGGTTATGGATTTGATGCTCTTCCAGGACAAACAAAACCTAATGGATGGGAAACGCACTTTATCATTGGACAACAATTTTAGTGAAATAACGTTTGGTTAAAAATCATCAAATAAAGTTATGTTATGAGAAAACAATTTTTATTTATATTTTTAGCCTTGATTGTAGCAAATACAAGTCAGGCACAAGGTAAGACGACTAGAATAGGCTACATCGACATGGAATATATTTTAGAAAATGTTTCCGATTATAAAGAAGCTAAATCACAATTAGAGCAAAAAGCTCAAAAGTGGAAACAGGAAGTTGAGGCTAAAAAATTAAATATAAACAATTTGAAGGAAAGCTTAAAAACAGAAAAAGCTTTACTTACAAAAGAATTAATAGAAGAAAGAGAAACTGAAATTAAGTTTCTTGAACAAGAAATGATGGATTACCAACAGAAACAGTTTGGTTCTGACGGAAATCTTATGAGACAAAAAGCAGCTTTAGCAAAGCCTATACAAGATCAGGTTTTTACTGCTGTGCAAGATATAGCTGAAGCAAAAAATTACGATTTTGTTTTTGATAAATCATCAGATCTTACAATGCTTTTTAGCAATAAAAGATTTGATATCAGCGATCAGGTTTTAAGAGTTTTAAATCGTACTGAAAAACGCGAACAGCTGACGAAAAAAGAATTGAAACAGCAAGAGGCTAAAGAAAATATTGAAAATGCTATTGATGATAATCCAGCAATGCAAGATCGCCAGAAAGCACTTGATGAGAAAAGAGCCGCTAGAGAAAAATTAATTCAAGATCGAAAATTAGAGCAGGAAGCTAAGAGAAAGGAATACGAAGATCGAAGAAATGCAGCAGCTGCAGAAAGAGAAGCCAAAAAAAATGGCACGGTTTCTGGAACAGCTACACCAACAGCAACTCCTGCACCAACAAGCGGAGCTGTTAACACAAATTCGACTGCTAAACCTGCAACAACGCCTGCGGCAACAGGAGAAACACCTGCCACCGAACAGCCTGGAATGTCTAAAGCAGAAGAGAGACAATTACTTTACGAACAGCGTAAAAAAGAATTGGAAGAAAGAAGAAAGAAAATTTTAGAAGAAAGAGAAGCGGCTAAAAAAGCAAAAGAAGCCGAACAACAAAAAGCAAATACGACCAATAATTAATTAATATTTTAAAAATGATGAAACAAATCAAAACTTTACTAATTGCTGCGATTTTAATTTTAGGAGCAAGTAACACAATGAACGCGCAAGCGAAGGTAGCCCATGTTGATGTAAGCGAGATCATGTCGAAAATGCCTGCTATGCTTGACGCTCAAAATCAACTGCAAAAATTAAGTGGTACATATGATGCTGAATACAAAAAAATGGTTGACGAATATCAAGTAAAAATCAAAAAGTATGAAGCTGAAGCTACAACTGTAACTGATGCTGTTAATACTGAGCGTTCTAAAGAGGTTCAGGACATGCAAAAGAGAATTGTTGATTACAGAGACAATGCTCAAAAAGAATTACAACAAAAAGAAACTGACATCGTAAAACCATTAATGGAAAAAGTAAGAGCTTCTATCCAAAAAGTTGGAAAAGCTAAAGGTTTCCAATACGTTTTAGATGGATCTACTTTATTATTAGCTGATGGTCCAAACATCACTGCTGATGTTAAAAAAGATTTAGGATTCTAAGAAATTAAATCCCTATAATTAAACTGCTCAATTTTAAAATTGAGCAGTTTTTTTTTACAAAAATTTAAAAGTAATTTTTGTTGTAATTTCAAGATTTGACTTAACTTAGAATAACGAATTTATATTTAAAAAATATTACATTTGCTTTATGACAAACAATAATCCTATAGGCGTTTTTGATTCTGGTATTGGCGGAACTTCCATTTGGAGCGCCATTCACGATCTTCTTCCAAATGAAAAAACCATTTATCTGGCTGACAGTAAAAATGCACCTTATGGACAAAAAAGCAAGGATGAGATTGTTGCTTTAAGTAAAAAAAATGTAGAATTTTTACTCGAAAACAATTGTAAATTAATTGTTGTGGCCTGTAATACAGCTACTACAAATGCTATATTTGAACTTCGTAGAGATTATAACATTCCGTTTGTTGGGATTGAGCCAGCAATTAAACCTGCAGCAAACAATTCTCAGACACAGATAATTGGAATTTTGGCCACAAAAGGAACTCTTAACAGTGAATTGTTTAATAAAACAGCTGAGATGTTTCAGAATACGAAGATCATTGAGCAAGTTGGCCATGGTCTTGTACAGCTTATTGAAGATGGTAATTTGTATTCGCCAGAAATGACACAATTGTTAGAATCTTATCTAAAGCCCATGATTGAAGCTAATATTGATTACTTGGTATTAGGATGTAGCCATTACCCGTATTTAATTCCACAAATAAAAAAAATTCTCCCAGATCATATTAAAATAATAGATTCAGGAGAAGCTGTTGCGCGCCAGACCAAAAATCTGCTACGTGATAAAGTTGGTTTTTCTGAAAATATAGACCATGATCCTGTATTTTATGTCAACTCAAATCCTGCGGTTTTGGAGTCAATTTTAGATCATAAATACCCTGTAATCAAAAAAGACTTTTAGAATATTATTCAAATTTTCGCTTGACGAACCAAATTCCGTCCAACGATAAATTGATTGATATTTTATGGTAATTTTCTTTTATCAAATCATTTGCTATTCTGCCTTTCTGACCGTATGAATACGAAACATTAAGCGACGAAAATGTATTATCAATAGGTAGGTTTAATCCAATAGAAATTGAGGCATTATTAACACGATGTTTATCGACTTCAAGGTAGCCATTATCAAAATTTACACCAGCCGCATACCCCACTCTATCCCAATATTTTCTTATATTCTTTTTGGCACTGTAAGTAAATCCGAGTGCAAAACGATCCTGATTTACAAATTCGCCATAAAGTTCAGATTGCTTTGTGTTTTTCCAAAAACTCTTTTCGTAATCCAAAGTCACATTCAGATTATTTTTAAATCTTTTACTGGCTCCAAAACCAATTTCTAAAGGCATATAATAATCGTCTGTATCTGTAGCCTGATCGGTTTCTATAGAAGATTCTACGTCGTCTGCAACGCTTGTTACGGTCTGTATTTTGGAAGCATTTATTCTGGCAGGAATTTTAACGGTTGCTCCTATTGTGAATGTTGAATCTATTTTATACTGAGATCCTAAAGTGGCGCGAACTCCACTATAATCTGTTTTCTTATGTATCGTTGTAATTGTATTTGATATTAAAAAAGCACGATCATCTACTGTATTTCCAAATAGAACCGTACCTGTTACTCCCAACGACAATTTTTTTCCAATTTTAGATCCGTATGAAAAATCTAGATTATTCAATCCACCAGATCCTTGCGCTGTTACATAATAATATTCTTGGCTATCGGCAATTGGAAGCTGCAGATTTGAGATTTTAAATACAGAACTAGAATACGGACGAAGCGCTAAACTAAAACCAGAATTTTTAGAAACTGGAAAAGCAAAAGCTAAATGAGAAAATTGAAAATTATTTCGATTTTCTGTACGAGTGCTATTCTGATAAGTTGTTGCAATAGCTTTTCCTCCAATATCAAAAAGAAAATGATTCTGATTTATAGATCCTAATGAGGCTGGATTTAGATTATTAATAAAAGTATCTGAAGGCAAAGCAATTCCTGAACCACCAATTGAAGGCAAATAACCAAAATCGGAGTCATACAAGCTTCCTACGCCATAGAGCGAATACGGAGAACTGGAAATACTTTGCGAAAAGGAAGTTAGCGGTATTAAAAGGAAACCGATCCAAAAAACAATATTATTTTTCATTTAGTAAGAGATGTAATAAATTTTCAGCTGAATCTTATTAGTGTGTTTTTGATTTCCTAAAACAATTCTATCAACAGATTTTGAAATTCCAGGCAACGTCAAGATAAGGGACGATCTTGAATTTGTTTTAAGCATTTCCTTCTGAAGAAAAGCTCCTATAGGAATAGTATAACCAACATTTTCGTTAAGCTCATCGCTCTTTTTATTTAATACTCCGTAAACGGTGGTTCCTGCAGAATTTACTAAGTTGCCGCTTATGCGATTTAAATTATCGCCAATATAAACACTTAAAGAATCTGCCAACGGATATTTCTCAGAATAAGAATTATTTACAGGCTTCAAAATCAATTCTGCGTTTACGATCGCACCATTGGTCGAAAGATTTTTAAACTGTTTAATATTCGGAAATTCTACTCTACAGGCCACCCCTGTTCCCGATTGGATAAAGCCTTGATTATTGGTCAAATTACTGGAGAGGTTACTGCTCGAGACGGGAAGATTTTGGAGTAATGTTCCAGTTTTATCCAAAGAAATAGAATTGAACTGTTTTGCTTGATCTATAATTGTAAAATCGAGAATATAGGGCACCTCATTTTCATCTGCCATATATTTTGAATAATACATTCTAACTTTACTGTTTAAGGCACTAAATCCTATTATATTAGAATTGGAAGTTTCAGAAACTAAAACAAGCCCTTTAAAGAATTCTGTAAAACTGTCAAAATCTGTAATTTCTCTTTTTTTAATTTTCTGAAAAAGAGCTTCTCCAAACTCACTATTCATCTTAATATTTATAGAGTCCTTTTGAGTTGGTCTTGGTATAAAAGAGATCTTTCCCAAGCTTTCAGAACTATAATTTAAAGCAGAATTGTTATAGAAGTTGCTGTCATCGGTATTAGCCTTAACTTTTTGAAGTAAACGATGAATATTAAATGTCTGCACTTTTGTAGTATCGCCATAATAATATTTATCATATTTAAGAATCATCGAAATAGAATCGAAAACATAATTTACCGATTCGGTATCTGAACCCGAACTATTTAACGCATAACTATCGCCTGAAAGCTGAAAATAACTATCCGATTTTACTTTTCCGAAAATAGGATCGTCATAATTTCCGATCAAGATTCTGCCTTGATTTGACGTTACCAGCGAGTCAAAATTGATGGTCGACATTTCTACTGTCACCGTATCAATTAGAATTACTTTATTGCTCAAAGCCAGATAATCTGATCCGACAGTAAATTCTCCAGTATCTGTATCTGTACCACAGGAAAATAAGGTTAGTACAAAAAGCAGTATCAATATAAACTTGTGCATAATTTGTTTTTTGAGCAAATATAAATGGCGCACTTTGGCGACGCACTATAACATATACTACCGCCTTTTTTTAAGCTACAAAATGCACAAATTGATCTATAACATGAATTCTGTCTCTAAATTATAATTCGACTAGAAAAACGACGATTTTGTCTATCAAAATACGTCATACATATATCTTCTTTTTTTTAAGGGCATCATCTCTCTAATTTTGAGCCAATAAAATAAATAATGAAAGTAAGGTTTTTAATTTGTTTTCTTTTTTTGATTTCATTTTTAGGTTTAAAAGCTCAAAAAAAATTTAGTGCTACTCTAAACTTTAAAACAGAGCCAACAGAAAAGATAAATTTTAGCAAAACAAATATTGCAGTTCTCTACAACAAAAAACTAGGAACAAAAAGTGAAATAAAGAATACGTTAGAATATTCTAATTTGAAGATAAATTATGAATTCAATCCCTATGATTTTTATGCGAGTCAGGATAAATTCAACCAAATTCAAAACAAGTTTGAATATTCATCTGAAATAATAGAAAAAACAAAATGGCAGTTTTCTATTGTTCCTACAGCAAATTTCGAGAGCAAACTGGATTTTTCGGACGTTACCGTTTTAGGAAGTTTGACAATTACACAGCAATTTGGCTCAAAACTAAATGTGACTGTTGGAGCCGGAAGGACAACCGCTTTTGGAAGTCCTAAAATTATGCCGATCGCGGCTTTTGATTATAAAATGAATGAGAAAACCGATTTCAGAATTGGATTTCCAGATTCGAAAATTTCTTATTCAAACAATGAGCGAAACAAATTTAGCCTGACGAATGGTTTTAATGGAAATTTTTATCATTTAGATCAAAAAGACCGTGTAGATAAGAATGCAGAAAAAGCAGTGCTATCGCAAATGACATCGGCTTTAGAATACGAAAGAAATGTTGGAAATGATTGGTTTTTAAATTTTAAGGCTGGATACAATTTCAACAAAAAATACAATTTGCTAGACAGCAATAATCAGAAAATATACGACTACAATAGCGGAAATGGTTCCGTTTTAGGAATAGGGATCAAATACAAACAATAAATATTAAATACACTATGATTAATCTAAAAAAAAGAATTTTATTCACAGCGCTTTTATCAAGCCTCTTTTTTATAAGTTGCAGCAATGATAATGATGATGATGATTTGATGGGAAACTGGATTAAAAAATCATCTTTTGACGGTCCTGCAAGATCTAGTGCAACAAGTTTCGTTATCAGAGATTATGCCTATGTAGTTGGCGGTTATACTGGAGATGTTTATTTAAAAGATGTATGGGCTTACAACTCAACTGGAGATTATTGGGAGCAAAAAGCAGATTTTGCAGGCGTAGGAAGGAGTTCTGCTTCTAGTTTTGCCTTAAACGAAAAAGGTTACGTAGGCCTTGGTTATGACGGAACAAACAAACTCAAAGACTTTTACCAATATGATCCTGCAGCAAACAGTTGGACACAAAAAACAGATTTTGCAGGAACAGCACGTTACTCAGCTGTTGGCTTTCAGGCGGGCGGAAAAGCATATTTCGGAACCGGTTATGATGGCAATTATTTAAAAGATTTTTATCAGTACGATGATCAGGCAAATACTTGGACTTTGGTAAATGGTTTTAGCGGAAACAAAAGACGTAATGCAACTGTTTTTACAATTGCAGACAAAGCTTATTTAGTGACTGGTGTAAACAATGGCGTTTATCAGGAAGATTTCTGGGAGTTTGACCCAGCAACAGATGTATGGACTAGAAAAAGAGATATCGACAAAGATACAGACGATGATTACAGCTATAACGACGATTATGCCATTGTGCGTTCTAATGCTTCCAGTTTTTCTATGAATGGTTTAGGGTATATTGTGGGAGGTGAAAATCTAAGAACAATCTGGGAATATAACCCGACGACCGATTTGTGGGCAGAAAAATCTCCAATGGAAGGCGCAACAAGAACAGATGCTGTTGGTTTTGCTATCAATAACCGCGGATTTTATATGTTAGGAAGAATTGGTTCTACTTATTTTGATGATGCATGGGAGTTTAAGCCATTAGAAGAACAAAACAATGATGATTAATAAGAAACAATTCTTCAGTTACATCTTGAAGAATATAATAGTTCTTGCATTTCTTTTTTCTGCATCCTGCACAAAAAGAGAAACTTTAAAAACAGCTTCATTTCAAACCCATTTAGGCTGGGGATACACCA
This sequence comes from Flavobacterium ustbae, assembly GCF_003946915.1. Classification (GTDB taxonomy): domain Bacteria; phylum Bacteroidota; class Bacteroidia; order Flavobacteriales; family Flavobacteriaceae; genus Flavobacterium; species Flavobacterium ustbae. The sequence goes on along the minus strand of NZ_RPOC01000012.1, from coordinate 46,393 downwards.
TTGCTTCCAAAGAAAAGCTGTTAATTAAACAGACCGTTATTCCCGCAATAAGCAATATTAAAAGTTTTGAAACAGAAGCTGATGCTCTGAAAGTGGCTAATCTTGTTAAGCAGAAACTCCAACAAAACTTATCTCCAACGGTAACCAAAAATGAATTAATTTTATTAAAAATAAAATTGTAAATGCAGATAGACACCATTAAAAATACGGGCTACAACAAAATATTGTTCCATTGTGCGATATGGATTTTCTTTATTTTAACTTCTTTAATTCAGTTTTACGAAAGTCCATTTAAAATGAACAACGATTTTTATGCCCAATGGCTTACAGGAATTGTATTGTTTTATCTCAATTATTTTTATTTGGTTCCAAACTATTTACTGCAAAAAAAATACTGGCTTTATTTTACGTTTGCATTTGTTCTAATTGCAATATTTATGATTATTCGGCTAAACTATTTTATTCCTGAATTTAGACATTTAAGACCTGAGAATATAGTGCCAGCCCGATTGGTGCCTCATGATTTTCATGACTTTCATGATCCGAATTTTATGCCAAGAGCACGAATTACAGAAAGAATTGAAATGAAACAGCCACTTTTCTTTAAGCTTGGCCCTTCTTTTTTCTATATTTTGATTATTACTATTTCTGCCATTATTAGAACACTAACTGAATTTTATAATAATCAGCAAAATAAACTGATTGCCGAAACACATCGAACAAATACCGAATTAATATACCTGCGCAAACAAACCAATCCGCATTTTTTATTTAATTCCTTAAACAGTATTTATTCTTTGGCACATAAAAAGTCTGATTTGGTCCCTGATGCCATCGTAACCTTGTCTGAACTTATGCGCTATATGCTGTATGAAACAGACAATAAAACGGTGGCTTTAGAAAAAGAGGTTAACTATATTCAGAATTATATCGATTTGCAAAAGCTGCGGTTAAATAACATTGAAGACATTGTAATTAATGTTCATGGCGATACTAGAAATAAATTTATCGAGCCTTTATTATTGATTTCTTTTGTTGAAAATGCCTTTAAATACGGAACCGATTACAAAGGCGCAGCTCACGTAAAAATTAAGATTCTGATTATGGATAACAGCCTTGATTTTTGGATCGAAAATACCATTGAAAATTATGTAAAAGACCCTGAAAATTCGGGAATTGGATTAGTAAATATCCAAAGCCGTCTTGATCTTTTATATCCTAACGCACACCAACTAACCATTACTCAGGATAACGAATATTATAGAGTTCATTTGAATTTAAAGTTAGACGAAATTAAAACCGCAACACATTAAGTATAAATAGTTTCACACTAACAAAAACCATAACCGTAAACGCATAATTTTGATTAGTTAAACCAGTATTTTATGAAAATTTTAAAACTTAATTTACTGGTTTCAAATTACTTTTGACTGCTAAACAAATTTTAACAAATTAATTCAGAAAAGATGAAATGTGTAATTATTGATGACGAACCTTTAGCTGTAGAATTACTGCAGGATTTTGTCAAAAAAGTAGATACGCTCGAACTGATAAATACTTTCAATAATGCTATTGATGCCGTTTCATTTATCAATCAGAATAATGTTGATCTTGTTTTTCTAGATATTGAGATGCCTCATTTTTCTGGAATTGATTTTTTAAACACAATAGAAAAAAAGCCTTTGGTTATTTTTACCACCGCTTATTCTGATTATGCTGTAGAAGGATTTAATCTTGGAGCTGTCGATTATTTAGTAAAACCAATTCCATTTCATCGCTTTTTAAAAGCCGTAGTAAGAGCGCAGCAAGCTTTACAACCTGCTTTGGCAAACCAAACACTCACAGAGAATAATAATGCTCCTGAAATTGAACAGGATTTTATGTTTGTTCGAGCTGAATATGAAAATGTAAAATTGAATTTTGCCGATATTCTTTTTATTGAAGGTCTAAAAGATTATGTAAAAATTTATACAACCGACAATAAGTTTACGCTTACACTAATTAGTTTAATTAAATTGGAAAATTTACTTTCCAGCAAAGGTTTTGCAAGAATTCACAGATCGTATATTATCAATATAAAACACGTAAAATCGATTCAGAAAAACAAAGTATTAATAAGCGATAAACGAATTCCTATCAGCGAAAGCTATAAAAATACTTTCTTCGAAAAAATCAACCTCTAATTTTTTAAATTCCAAATAATCCCGAAGTTTCGGGACCAAATTCCAAAACTTGCTGAGCATTGGAATTTGGAATTTCTTTTTTGAAGTTTTTTAAAGTTATTCTTCTTTGAACCAGCTCGAATACATTACATAATTATTCGAGATACGTTCTATTTCACCTGCAAAATCAGATTGGTCAATATCTTTTACTTTTTTGGCAGGGATTCCGGCATAAATAGTTCCTGAAGGCACAACCGTATTTTGTGTCACTACAGAGCCCGCCCCTATTATCGAATTGCTTTCTATAACACAATTATCCATTACAATTGCTCCCATTCCGATTAAAACATTATCGTGAATTGTACAGCCGTGTACAATCGCATTATGCCCAATCGAAACATTATTTCCTATAATTGTCGGATGTTTTTGGTACGTACAATGAATTACGGCACCATCTTGAATGTTTACTTTATTTCCAACTTTAATAAAATGTACATCTCCTCTCACAACAGCATTAAACCAAACACTGCAAGAAGCTCCAAAAATAACATCTCCTACAATTGTAGCATTTTCGGCAACATAACAATCCTCTGGAATAAGAGGCGATTTTCCGTTTACAGATTTAATCAGCATAAAAATAAAATTAGTTAATTGCAGGACAATTACAGTCGTAACGTGCTTTTCTGCAGAATAAATTAATTCCTAAAGTAATTTGATGGTATCCGCCCGTATCAAACTTAACATCTCCCATTACTTGCGAATAAGTATAAGCGAACATAAAGTTCTTGAAATTAACTCCAACAATAGGTGTAAAATATTGCAGTTTTTGAGTTGACACACTATTTCCTGAAATATATTGCGCTCCGTCAAAAGCTCTTCTGTATGATAACGCAGCCCAAAGACTTCCAAAATCCATATTTCTATAGGCTTTCATGTTCAAATCGAGTGTTTTTCCTTTCGTTTGATCAAAATACTGAAAAAGAATAGAAGGCTCCCAAGTCCAATTGCCATTTTTACCAAACACATAACCTGCGCTAAATAAAAACTTTCTCAAATTATTATTCTCATAATCAGAATACAAGTCTTTTCTAGTTTGTATTAGACCTTGAACCGTAGCGTGGGCGTAAAAATCCAAATAATTATAAGATGCGCCAACATCCATGGTAAAATAATGATCGTTAAGAATAGAATTAGAAATAAGTGGATCTAAAGTAGGTCCAAATTTTGTTTCGTCCAGTTGATTCTGCATGACGCCTCCGCTAATACCAAATGACAACTGATTCAAATCGATTTCATCTCTTGAAAACAAAATATGATGCGCATACGTAAGCTTTAGTCCTTTTTGAGAATGATAACCATTTTTATCATTAAAAAGAATAATACCAGCCCCAGAACGTTCTCCTATTCTTCCATTAAAACTTAAGGTTTGCAATGATGGAGCATCTTCTTGTCCAAACCATTGTTTTCTGGCGGTCAATCTAATCTTGGCACAGTTTGCTGCACCTGCCATAGAAGGGTGAATTAAGTAATAATTATCAGACAAGTAATCGGAATAAACAGGTATTCCCTCTTGAGAATAAGAGTACGAAACCGTAATGAAAAAAATTAATAAAACCTTGATTTTAAATTTCATAAAGGCAATTTTGTTTCTATATAATTTTCACTCTTGCAATTTAACACGATTTATTTGAAAAGAGTCTTAATTATTTCATTAAAAAATCAAATATAGCCATTAGTAGAAAATAACTTTAGTAAATTTGCAAAAAATATATAATCATGACTAAAATCACTATAAAAGAAACCCAAAATCCAACTATTTTAAAGTTTGAATTTGAAGACTTTATTACTCAAAATCAAAACTTTGAGTTCAAAAATATTGACGAGGCACAAGCTTCTCCCCTAGCGCAACAATTATTCTATTTACCGTTTGTAAAAACCGTTTATATCTCTGGAAATTTTATTGCTATTGAAAGATATAGCATTGTGGATTGGGACGATGTAAAAGACGCGGTTGCCGAGCAGATTACTGCTTTTGTTGATAAAGGTGGCGTTATCATTAAAGTTGATGAAAATAAGGCTAAAAAACAGCCTATTACGGTATACGGAGAAACTACTCCCAATCCTTCTGCTCTGAAATTTGTTGTAAGCAGAATGCTGACTCGTAATGCTGTGGAATATAAAAATATCGATCAGACTGCTTCTTCTCCGCTAGCGCAGGAATTATTTAAATTTCCTTATGTGAAAGAGATTTTTATTGACGAAAATTATATTTCTGTTACTAAATACGAAATCAATGATTGGTCTGAAATTACTTTAGAACTAAGAACTTTCATTAAACAATTTATCGAAAATGGCGGAACTGTTTTAGACGAAAATCTTATCCAAACTGCTACAAAAAATGAAGTTACTAAAGATGAAGCGTTTGATAAATTGGATGTTACTTCGCAGCAGATTATCAATATCTTAGAAGAATATGTAAAACCAGCTGTAGCTGCAGATGGCGGAAACATTGCTTTTGAATCTTATAATGAAGATGATAAAACCGTAAAAGTACTATTGCAAGGTGCTTGTAGCGGTTGTCCTTCTTCTACTTTTACTCTAAAAAGTGGTATCGAAAACATGCTGAAAAGTATGCTGAATGATGAAGCTATTAAAGTAGAAGCTGTAAACGCATAAGATTAAAAATGCCGTTTCGATGGCTTTTTATCATCTAAATAATATACCTATATTTGCAACATTAATACCACCTTCTCTTTTTGAGAAGGTTTTTTTATTTTAAAAAAATATGAACATCGATCCAGATAAACTTGGCAATTACGCCACAAGATTTTTAAACGTTTTATTAGATTATTCTCCAAAATTAATTTCGGCATTTTTAATATTGTTTGTTGGTTTATATGCCATCAGACTAATTAATAGAATCATTAGAAAAATAATGGTCAAGAGAAATCTTGATCCAACATTGACTAAATTTCTTGCCGATATTTTATTATGGGCCTTACGAATTTTACTTTTTGTAACTTTTATATCTAAGCTAGGAATCGAAACTTCGTCGTTTGTTGCTATTTTAGGAGCAATGGGACTTGCTGTTGGTCTATCGCTTCAAGGTTCGCTTTCTAATTTTGCTGGAGGAATGCTAATTATTGTTTTCAAACCTTTTAAGGTTGGAGATACTATTGAAGCGCAAGGGATTATTGCTACCGTTGACGAGATTCAAATTTTTGTTACCAAAATGATTACTGGAAACAATCAAATCGTTTTTGTGCCAAATGGAGCTCTTTCTAACGGAACTATAATCAATTATTCTATGCAGGAAGAAAGAAAAGCAGACTTAACTTTTTCTATTTCTTATGATTCTGATATTAAAAAAGCAAAAGATGTTCTTCTAGAAGTTTTATTAAAAAACCCAAAAGTATTGGTAAATCCTGCACCAGAAGTATTTGTAAAAAACTTATCTGCAAGTTCTGTAGATTTTGCTGTGCGTCCGTGGGCGAAAAAGGAAAATTTTGGTTCTGTAGTGGCTGATACTTTAGAGAATTGCAAAATTGCTTTGGATGAAGCGGGAATCTCTGTTCAGCCGTATACTATACAGAAATAACATTTAGCAGTATTATTGAAATTGAAAAGTTAATCTTTAACACATAGAAACATAGATTCTATGCACGTAGAAGGTAACAAAGAGAAAAACATTTCTTTCGCATAGTCCAACGATGTGCATTTAAATAATTGAAACGCTTTTATAAGTTTAAATCCGATAGCTATCGGTACTATGTGTTTAAAAGCAAATTTCGTCTAAGTAAATAATTATTGCTTCTTTGGTGGAGCAATCATAAAATCTTTCAGATAATAAGGTTCAAAATAAGCGACATCTACAGTGTCGCTTTTTTGATACTTTTCAAAACTGATTTTACTCATTGCTTGAGCCGAAGGATATTTTATGTTTTCTAAAAAAACAAAATTGGCTGCAGTTAAAACAGGTTTACACTTATCGGCACAATCGCCAACAAAATAAAGCTTGTCTGTATATTCCTGAAATGAATTTTCGTCAATAATTTCCGCTTTAATAGCTCTTTCAAGTGTCAAATCCGAATTAAAAATGGCGCTGTAAACTTCCATACGGCGCGCATCCAGCATCGGTATGATTTTTCCGTCTGTCACTCCAGCCTGAGAAGCTAGAGTCTGCAAGGTATCTACAGCAATTAACGGAATATTTAAAGCGTAACAAAGGCCTTTTGCTGCCGAAACACCAATTCTTAAACCTGTATAAGATCCTGGACCTTGACTAACTGCAACAGCTGCTAAATCTTGCGCAGAAATGCCTGCTTTTTCTATTACTTCTTCAATAAAAACATGAAGTTTTTCGGCATGCGAATATCCTTCATCTGACAATTCGTTGCAAACAATGGTCTGGCCATCTTTTGCAATAGATACAGAACAATTTTTAGTAGCCGTTTCGATATTGAGAATAAAAGACAAAGTATTAGATTTTAAATTATTGTGGTATTATATTATTTTTTTGGAGCTTCCGATTTTTTAAGCTTTACCTTATCGCCAGAATTAAGTTCTTTAGAAACAGTTGTATAAGGACCTGTAATTACTACATCTCCAGATTTTAATCCAGACATTACTTCGATATTAGTATCGTCTTGAATTCCAGTTTTAATGACCCTGATTTTAGCTTTATCCCCAACTTTAACAAAAACGCATTCGAATTTTTTATCGCTTTTTGGAGCCGCTTTTTTGTCTTCATTTGGATCTTCAACCGTAAAATCTTTTACTGCTGTAGTATCCGATTTTACTACAACAGAACTAATTGGCACTGCCAAAACATTAGTTTTTGTGGTTGTAATAATATCTACTGTAGCAGTCATTCCTGGTCTAAAAGGAGAGTATGCGCTTGGTTTTCCTTCTAACAAATCTTGATACGACTCTTTTAAGATACGAACCTTAACTTTAAAATTGGTTACTTGATCTGAAGTCAATGCTGTGCTTGCAGAATTTGAGATACTGGTCACAGTTCCTTTAAACTTCTTTTTCAAATAAGCATCGACCTCTACATTTGCTTCGTCGCCAATTTTTATTTTTACAATGTCATTTTCGTTTACGTCAACTTCGACCTCCATATTATTCAGGTTGGCAACACGCAAAAGTTCTGTTCCAGCCATTTGTTGTGTTCCTAAAACTCTTTCTCCCAATTCTACATTCAAAACAGAAATCGTTCCGTCTGCTGGAGAATAAATAGTAGTACGTCCTAAATTATCTCTTGCTTCACTTACAGAAGCCGATGCACTCTGAACGTTATAATAGGAATTTTGTTTGGTTGCTTTTGCCACTTCAAAAGAGGCGATGGCTTTATCCCAATCCGATCTTGAAATTACGCCTTTGTCGTATAGGGTTTTATTACGTTCGTAATTGGCTTTTGCTTCTTTGTAACTAGCCTCAGACTGCGTTAAACCAGCTTTTGATCCTGACAAATTAGAAACCGAACGATTGTAGCTTGAAGTATATAAATCAGGATTAATTTTAACTAATAAATCTCCTTTTTTTACAACTTGCCCTTCTTTTACATTCAATAATATGATTTCTCCAGAAACTTCAGGTGAAATTTTAACCTCGATTTCAGGCTGAATTTTACCTGTAGCCGAAACGGTTTCAACAATTGTAGAAGCCGTAACTTTTGCAATTTCTACTTCTTTTCCTTCCTCTTTATTTCCTATTACTCCTTTCTTAGAAAGAACAACCAAAGCCACAATAAGTAATAATGCACCACCTAATAAGAAATAAACTGTTTTTTTTGACATAATAAATTATTTTGTAATAATTGGGACAATTGGAATTCCGAAATAAAACTCTAATATTTTAATTTTGAACATATAATCATACTTCGTTCTGATCACGTCAGATTGCGCATTAGTCAATAATGTTTGAGCTTGTGTGAAATCAAATGAATTCATTAAACCAACATCATATTTCTCTTTTGCATAATTGTAAGCCTGCTGTCTTGCTTCTAATGTTACTGTAGACGCTTCAAACGTATTTAAAGCCGCTTTAGCATCTGTAAAAGCTGTATAAACGTTACGCTGCAAATCTAAACTTTTTTGCTCTAAATCTATTTTAGATTTTTCTAAACTTACTTTACTACGCTCTACGTTATTCTTAACAGAGAAACCATTAAAGATAGGAACATTTAATTGAAAACCAAAGTTATGACCTTTGTTATCACTAAACTGTTGGAATATTGGATCTGGCCCTACAGTATATGGATTTCCGTTTGCGTCTAATCTAACCTGATCACTATAACTTGCTCTGGTATTAAAGGCATAAAAACCTGAAAGTGTTGGCTGATACGCCCCTTTAGCAATAGAAACATTTTTTTCTGCAATTTCCAGATTTGTCTGCGCTAATTTTAGCTCTGTTCTTGTTTCTTTAGCTTTATCGTAAATTTCTACAGGTGTCTGTGCCAATATATTGTTTTCATCTGCAACTTTAGTATCATCCACCACATCAAAATCTGCAAATTCCTTTAATTGTAAAAGCTGCGCTAAGCTCAATTTAGAAATCAATAAATTATTTTCAGAAACTGCAATATTTTGTTTATCTGTTGCAACAGTTGCTTTCAAATCGAATAAATCTCCTCGCGGAATGGTTCCTGCATTTACCATTTCTTCAGAACGCGCAAATCGTTTTTCATCAATTATCAACTGTTCCTTTTTAACTTTCAAATCTTCTTTATTAGATAAAATTTGCAAAAAGGCGCTGGCAACATTCAAAGAAATATCTTCCTGCATTTTTAGCAACTGATATCGCGAGGCAATAATGCTTAATTTTGCCCTTCTCATCGTATTCTGATTCTGCAGACCTTTGTAGATATCAACTCCTGCATTAACACCTATTGAAGAATATTGTGTAGTTTGATTACGTAAAATACCTGTTGTAAGATCCTGGTTCAAACCAATGTTCCAAGAGTGAGAAGCATTTCCGTTTACCGATGGAAGATAATTGCCTAAAGCACCTCTTTTGTCAATTTCAGCATTTTTTACATCTAATTCAGATAGTTTTACTGTGATATTATTTTCAAGTGCATATCTAACACATTCCTCCAAAGTCCATTGTTTTGATTGCGCCTGTCCAGTTAATCCGAAACCGAATAACATTGCAATAACCAGACTATTATATTTGTTTATTTTCATATACTTTTAATGAAGGCGCAGTAAACCGAACTACGCAAATTTAACATTTTTAAAACCAAAAAGATCCTTAAACCTTCAAATTAGATTATTTTTTTTCTTTGTCTCCTTCGTTAATCAAGCCTTGATTCCAGATTTTAATTTTATCTGTATCATTTACACCGCTTTTAACTTGAACATAGATTCCGTCGCTAACTCCAAGAACCAAATCTCTTCTTTGAAATTTCTGTGGAGCAGTTTCAACTTCTACATAAGGCTTTTGTGTTTTTTTGTCAAATTGAACCAGAGATTCTTTTATTGCCAGAACTTTTTCTGCTTTCTCCAAAATAATGGAAGCATTAGCACTTAAACCAGCTCTAATAAAAGTATCGTCTCTGTTAACCATTTGCGCTTTTATTTCAAATTGGATTGCACCATTTTCGGTAACTCCTTTTGGAGCAATGTAATTTAAAACGGCATCAAACTTTTTATTTTCGATGGCACCAATTGTAATCTCAATCGGCATTTTTTCTTTAATTTTCCCAACCTCAGATTCATCAATTTTTCCAATAAAAATCATTCTTCCAACATCGGCAACACTTGCAATTGTAGTTCCTTCATTAAAGTTATTACTTTCGATAACTTGATTTCCTACTTTTACAGGAACATCTAGAACCATTCCGTTAACTGTAGAACGAATCAACGTATTAGCATAGTTTCCTAAAGATGAAGTTGTTCCTGTTTTAACGATATCCAAACTTTGCTTTGCTGCCAAATATGTTTGTTTCGCCTGATTATACGCTACTTGAGCAGCATCAAAATCATTTGCAGAAATTACATCTTTTTCAAATAATGTTTTTTGTCTCTTATAAAGCTTTTCCTGATTGTCTAAAGCAATTTTAGCTGTCGTCACTTGATTTTGCGTGCTGCTCACATTCGAAACATTTGCTACAACTCTAATTTTAGCAATCATATCACCCGCTTTGATTTTTTCTCCAGCTTTGATATACACTTCTTCTATAATACCTGAGATGTTTGGTTTGATTAAAACTTCTTCGTCAGGCTGAATATTTCCCGTCGCGATAGTATTTTTTACGATGGTTTTAATTTCTGCTTTCTCCGTTTTAAATACAATTGGCGATTCTTGATTTTTAGCATATAGATAGTAAAGCGCGCCAAAAAAGACAACTGCAATAAATATTAAAATGGTTACCGTTACTCCTTTTTTCATTTTGTTTTTGGTTTAATCGATTTATTTTGATTGATAATTTATTCTGTTCTTAAAGCATCTACTGGTTTAACACTAATAGCGGTCTGGGCCGGAATAAAACCTGCAAGCAGTCCTGAACCTACTAATATTAGTAATGCAACAAATACAACTCTTAAATCTACGCTAGGATTCGCAAACATAGTATCGCTTCCTGGCGGCATGGAATCTAATGCCATATTTAAAAGCGCTATAATTCCTGTAGCAACTGCAATACCGAGCATTCCTGAGATAATGGTTAAAAATATAGATTCTAATAATATTTGTCCGCGAATTGCTGCAGGAGTTGCTCCCAAAGCTCGTCTAATTCCGATTTCTTTTGTTCGTTCTTTCACTACAATCAGCATGATGTTAGAAATCCCAATTACTCCCGAAATCAAAACTAATGTTCCAACAAAGTAAGCAATTACTTGTAGAATATTAAATAGACTTTGCACTTTATTAAATTGTTCGTACAAGTCAAAATTTCCTACGGCACGATCATCTGTAGGATTCACAGAATGCAGTGCTTTAATGATTTCTAATATTTTAGGTTTTAATTCCGTTATAGACGATTCGTCATTTGCTGTAAGAGCCATCCATCCTACTTTATCGCCATAATTAAAGGCCTGCTGAAAAGTAGTAAACGGAATAAAAATATTTTTTTGATCTTGTTCTGCATTTCCACCTTGCTGTTTGGATTTATAAACTCCAACCACCATAAAGTTGATACCGTTAATTTTGATATAAGTCCCTACGCATTCTTCTTCTTTACCATAAAGCTCGCTAATAACACCTTTACCAATTACTGCTACTTTTCTTCTTCCTTCAATATCTTGTTGATTTACAAAACGGCCTTTTATAATGTCCATCGGCTGCTGCTTGATTAACTCTGGATAATCTCCATAAACTGTAAAGGCAGAAGTTTTAGTTCCCCTCACTACATTATTACTTCCGTTAAAATCTCCCAGCTGATTTCTAGGAGAAACGTACAACAAATCTGGAATTGCTTGTTTTAGCGCCGCAACATCACTATTTCTAAAATCATAACGTCGTGTTTTTGGCAAACCTTTGTACGCTTTTGATGTCGTCTGGCTCCACATAAACATGGTATTTGTCGCAATTCCGTCAAAACCTTTTTTCACACCGTTTTCTAGTCCTTTTCCAGCAGCAAGCAATATTACCAAAATAAATATTCCCCAAAATACCCCAAAAGCAGTTAGAACCGTTCTGAAGACGTTTGCTGTTAAAGCCTGTAATATTTCGTCCCAATTATCTTTACTAAACATAATTATTCGTCTCTAAGTGCTACAATAGGTTTAATTTTGGCTGCTCTGTAAGCTGGAAAAAATCCTGCCATTGCTCCTGCAAATACTAGCAGGACTAAAGTGGTCAAAGCCACACCGAAATCTACTTCTGGATTTCTGAAAAATTCGCTCTCTACCATCGGACCAACAAATTCTAATAAAAGCAGACTTCCTAACAAGCCCACAAAACCAGCAATTGTCGTAATAAAGATAGACTCGTGTAGAATCATTGTAATAATAGAAATAGGCGAAGCTCCCAATGCTTTTCGAATACCAATCTCTTTCGTTCTTTCTTTCACGATAATGAGCATAATATTACTCACGCCTACGACACCTGCAATAATGGTACAGATACCGACCCACCAAAAAAAGATTCTGATATATAAGTTTAAATCGTAAAATTGTTTGGCATCTTTAACCGAATTATAAACTCCCACACCACCATCATCTTCAGGAGCTACCACATTTTTACTCTTTAATAAATCTTTTAAATCTTGTGTAAATTTTTCTGACTGTGCCAAAGCTTCATCATAATTGTCTGTCTTTTTTAAAGTAAAAAACAAGTTGCTGATCTTATCGCCTCCGCCAAAAGTTTTCTGAACTGTAGTTAATGGAAGATAAGCACGAGTCTCTTCTCTTTCTCCTCCTGGATCTGTAAAAACGCCAACTACTTTAAAATTAATGTTGTTTATTAGAATTTCTTCTCCGATTGCCTCTTTGTCTTTCAGCAGATCGTTTTTCAGCTTCATTCCAATAACCGCCACTTTTGCATTACTTTCTATATCCTTAGCATTTACATAACGGCCTTGAACTATGGTTAAGTTTTCTATTCCGCCATAATCTGGATTAACACCTCTAAACTGGTAACTTCCTGACTCTTTGCCGTAAGCAAAAGGCTGCCCCCAATAGTTATTGGTTGAAGCTCTCAAATCTAATTTATCTTCAAATTTTTGTACCGATTGATTGTAATCGCTATTGCGAAATTGAATTTGTCTTCCTGGATTTAATCCTTTATATTCTTTAGTAGTGGTTCCAGACCAAACCTCAATGATTCCTGCAGCATCACGCTCAAATTGTTTCTCAATTCCGTTTTGCAGACCTTTACCTGCACCAAGAAGGATTACTAAAATAAAAATCCCCGAAGCCACAGAAATTCCTGTTAAGAATGTTCTTAAACGATTTTTAGAAATGGCTTCAAATATTTCCTGCCAGCGTTCAATATTAAACATAAGACGAAGCTCTAACTTGTTCTACTTTTTTATCATCGATAATTAATCCATCTTTTAGGACTACATTTCTTTTGCACATTGCAGCAATATCAGGCTCGTGTGTAACAATCAAAATTGTTTTTCCCTCGTCATTAATCCCTTGAATCAATTCCATAACTTCATAAGATGTTTTGGTATCCAGAGCTCCTGTAGGCTCATCGGCAAGCAATACTTTCGGATTCGAAGCCAATGCTCTTGCAATAGCAACACGCTGTTTCTGTCCTCCAGAAAGTTCATTTGGCAAGTGATGGACGTGAGATCCTAAACCTACTTTTTCTAAATATTTCATTGCTATTTCGTAACGTTCCTTTCTTTTTACACCTTGATAATACAACGGCATAGCAACATTGTCTAATGCTGTTTTGTAATTTATTAAGTTAAAAGATTGAAAAACAAAACCTAAAAATTTGTTACGGTATTTTGAAGCAATTGTTTCGTTTAATTTCTTTATTGGTGTTTTGTCTAAAATGTAACTTCCAGAATCGGCTTCATCCAAAATTCCTAAAATATTAAGAAGTGTTGATTTACCAGAACCTGATGACCCCATGATCGCAACCAATTCCCCTTCTTCTATATTAAAATTAATTCCTTTTAACACGTGTAATTCTGAACTTCCCATCTTATAGGATTTGTGTAAATCTTTAATTTCGATCATGGTATTGTTAAATTTTTTAGACAATAATAACGTTTTTATTAAGTAATTTATGATAATAAAAAGTTAATAATTTTGTTACCTATTTTGTATTAGACTTGCTTTTTTACTTATTGTTACACTTTTTTAATAAAATATCATAGTTTTCGTAATTTTACCTTGTCTTAAAAATTCATACTAAATGAAGCTTACTTCTATTATTTCAATGTTTTTGGCGCTTGCCGTGCTAACAAGTTGTTCTTCGACTAAAAAATTAGAAACTTTAAAACCAGAACCAGACGATGCCAGTCCACTAGTGTACGACAGCAGTCCATCATTCATAAATCTTCCTATTACCATAAAACTAAATGACATTGAAAATCAGACTAATGCTTTTCTTAATGGATTAATTTATGAAGATAACAATATTGAAGACGACGATATTGAAATGAAAATCTGGAAACAAGCTCCGATCAAAATTCAAAATGACCCTGCTAATCCCAATAAACGAATTAAAACAATTTTACCGCTTAAAGCGAATATTAAATACAGAATTGGTACAAAGAAATTAGGAGTCGAATTATATGATGTTAGGGAATTTAATTTGAACGGAACTATTACTTTATCCAGCGAAACAGCTTTGACCAACTGGAAGCTCAGCACAAAAACTGAATTTAAATCGATCGATTGGAGCGAAACACCGACTATGAACGTTTTTGGCAAAAACATGCCGATTACCTATTTAATAAATCCTGCTATTACTATTTTTAAAGGCAAACTGGAAAAAACAATAGACGAAACCATAGAAAAATCAATGGATTTTAAGCCAAATGTTCTTCAGGCGGTCGAAAAAATCTGCACGCCATTTCAAATGAGCGATACTTACGAAAGCTGGCTTCGCATTGTTCCGGTCGAAATTTATTCTACAAATGCCAAACTAAAAAACGATTCTTTCCTGCTAGATATGGGTATGAAATGCAACATGGAAACCATTGTTGGCAAACAGCCAGAATCTAAATATAATGCTAGCAAAATTGTTTTAAAACCCGTTGCTAAAATTCCAAATCAGATTTCTGCTAATATTGCCGCGATTTCAAGTTATGTCGACGCCTCTAAGATTATGACCAAGAATTTTGCAGGTCAGGAATTTGGGGAAGGAAGCAAAAAGGTAACAGTAAAAAATGTTTCAATCTGGCACAAGGAAGGAAAAATGGTAATTGCTTTGGATGTCTTAGGGTCTATAAACGGAACACTTTATTTAAATGGTTTTCCTTCATACAACGCACAAACTAAAGAAATTTATTTTGAAAAATTAGATTATGTTCTAGACACCAAAAGCAAATTGATGCGAACAGCAAACTGGCTTGCTCAAGGATATGTTTTAAGAAAAATGGAAGAGAGCTGTCGTTACTCCATTCAGCCCAATCTGGAAGAAGGCAAAAAAAGCATGGCAGGTTATTTGAAGAATTACTCACCAATGCCAGGCGTATTTGTAAACGGCAAAATGGAAGATATTCAGTTTGAAAAAATTCAGTTAACCAATCAAGCCATTATCGCTTTTATCAAAATAAACGGAACGGTAAATGTTTCGGTCAACGGACTTAAATAGAAACAGAAAAGCAGTGTAATTACACTGCTTTTTTCTTTTTAGAATACATTCGATAAATCAAGTACCCAATTATTAATACCAGCAAATATGGAATTACCATCAAATAAACAATTCCATCATTTACTGCTTCAGCTTTTTTAGTATTAGAATCTCCTCCTAAAGCCGCACGACACATGGCACATTGGGCATTTGTTGAAATTCCAATAAAGAAAAACCAAATTCCAAAAACTAAAGCTTGGAATTTGGATTTTATGATTTGATATTTTTTTCTAGTGTACATAATATGGTGAAATCATTAAGTAAACCACTACTCCTGTTACCGCAACATACAGCCAAAGCGGAAAAGTGATTTTAGCTATTTTTCTGTGTCTGTCAAAACGCTGTGCAAGTGCTCTTACATACGTTATTAAAACAAGAGGAATAATAGCAATTGACAATAAGATATGTGTTACAAGAATAAAGAAATAGATATAACGTATAGCACCTTCTCCACCAAACTTAGTAGAATCTGAAGTCATGTGATACGCCACATACATTACCAAGAATGCAACAGACAGTGCAATAGCCAAAGTCATTAATCGTTCGTGAAGTTTTTGATTTCCTTTCTTTATAGCCATTACAGCTACAACCAAAACTACAGCTGTAAAACCATTAATTGTAGCATAAATTGGAGGTAGCATTGACAATGGCTCTACATCATAACCAAAATCTTTAAGTTTAACTCCAAACAGAATTGCTACAACAACTGGAATTATAATTGAAACCGCAATAATGAATTTATTATATTTTTTCTCTAAGGTATTATCTTCCATTTTTTATTCTTCTAATAAAATTTTAATGTCTTGCTGAATATCACGAACGCCTTTTTTATCTAAACCATCGTAGTAAATGCTAGGATTTCCAAACTCATCTTTTCTGCAACGAATATTTCCATCTTTGTCAATTAACGCGAACAATCCAGAATGTTCAAACCCGCCGCTTACTTTTTCATTTTCTCCTGCATAAAGATTAAAACCTTTATTTGACAAATCCATAATAACATTTTTATCTCCAGTCAAGAAATTCCAGTTAGAAGATTTCACGCCAAGCAATTTTGCATGATCTTTTAAAACCTGAGGCGTATCATGTTTTGGATCGATTGTAATAGACACAATACCGAAATTAGGATTTCCGAAAAACGTTTTTTCAATCTCCAGCATACTCATATTCATCTTTGGACAGATAGAAGGACAAGTTGTAAAGAAGAACTCTAAAACATACACTTTCCCTTTATACGTTTCATTTGAAACCTTTACATTATCCTGGTTGGTCAATTCGAATTTTGGCGCTGGTCCAATTGTTAAAAGCTTAGCATCTTTTGAAGATTTCGCTTCAACATTATCCAGACGATTTCCTTTTACAATATCTCCGTTTTTAACTCGATCAACAATTTTAGGAATAGCGTAAATCCCAAAAATCAAAATGACAAAAGAGATTCCGATATATGATTTATTTTTGAACATTATAAAAATATTTAAAGTTGTTTTGTGGCATTATGATTCTTCTTTAAAGCTGCGCGATATTCGTATAAAATGATTTTGAAGTCATCTAGCATTTCATTGCTCAGCTCAGAAGGATGAAAAGTATTGTAACCTTCTTTATATTCTTTAGCATCTTTTCTTCCTCTTAGATTGCGTTCTTTATCGATGATATAAACATTTGGAGTTCCAAGATTTTGATCTAGTTTTTCTTTTAAATGCAGTCCGTCATAAAAATTTTGGATTTCTTCTTTTGAAGCAAAAACAAAATTCCAATTTTTGACATCTGTAAAAGGAGATAAAGCATCAACTATTTTTTGAGCTTCTTTTTCAGTCCCTATCGGACAAAGCACTACAAACTGAAGATCTTCAAAACCATTATAACGTTTGTAGATCTTTTCGTTTAAATTAAAATAATTACCTCTGTTTTCTAAAATATTTGTTCCAGAAAAACCTAGAACGGTAATCTTTTTATCAAGGGAGATTTTTTTTCCGTTTAATGAATTCCAATTTCCAAAATCGCCCACTTTTGATGTTAATACAGGAAGTGTTGTAAAACTATTTACACCAGAAGCAAAAAACAAATATGCTACAATTGGCAATACAAAAAGTACAAAGAGAACTATATTTTTTTTCATTGTATTAACGGAAAATTATTGAGGTACAAAAATAAAAAAAGCTCCGTAAATCGGAGCTTCTTTTCGAATTAATATCATGTTAAAAATTCCATTTAATAGTAGAATCTTTAAAAACCCCATAAATATAATGTCCTTCTGTTAACAGAATAAACAATAAATATAAAACTAGGAAGATAACAGGAGAAACTACAGACCATCTAAGGCTGCTTTTTTCACCTTCCATGTGCATAAATGCCCATACAATATAATAAGCTTTGAAAATTGTAAGGATATAGAAAATCCAGTTTAACAAATTCAAACCAACAAAATGAGTAAACTCTAAAGCGTGAGGTTTGTAGATCCCTAAAATAACCTCTACAATAGTTACTGCTGAAAGTAATCCGAAAACAAACCAGATTCTTTTTGTATTTGATACGTGCTCGTGTGACATAATAATAAAATTGTAAAAATTAAACTAGATAGAATACTGTAAATACAAATACCCAAACTAAATCTACGAAGTGCCAGTATAAACCAACTTTCTCTACCATTTCGTAGCTTCTTCTCTTCTCGTAAGTACCTAACAATACATTAAAGAAAATAATGATATTAATGATAACTCCAGAGAATACGTGGAATCCGTGGAAACCAGTAATAAAGAAGAAGAAATCAGCGAATAATTTATTTCCGTATTCGTTTCTAATCAAGTTAGCTCCTTCTACAACATATTTAGCAGTTGCTAAATGTTTTTCAGACTCTTCTCTTGATAAAACAGTTTTCTTCTTTTCTGCTGTAAGTTTTTCTGTTCTGATTAAAACTTCTGGATGCGCTTTAAAACCTGCTTGAATTTCAGCAACTGTGAATGATGGCAATGACTGAGCATCTTCCATAAACCAAGTTGAATGGCTTCTTGTTAAAGCTTCTCTTTGTTCTGGCAATTTAACAGCAAAATCAGCTAAAGCTACTCTTTTACCGTCTTTATCCACAAACTGAAGCAAACTTCCTCCAGCTGTTTCAACTGCACCGTACTCCCCTTTAATGAAGTTTTTCCATTCCCAAGCTTGAGAACCAACGAAAATTAAACCTCCAATAATAGTTAAGAACATATAAACCGCAACTTTTGTCTTTTTCAATTGGTGTCCTGCATCAACAGCTAGTACCATTGTTACAGAAGAAAAGATCAAAATAAAAGTCATCAAAGCTACATAATACATTGGAGCCGCAACACCATGCATAAACGGGAAGTGAGTAAACACTTCATCGGCCAAAGGCCAAGTTTCAATAAATTTAAATCTAGAAAAACCGTAAGCTCCTAGAAATCCAGAGAATGTTAAGGCATCTGATACGATAAAAAACCACATCATCATTTTACCATAACTTGATCCTAGTGGCTGGATCTCATGACCGCCTCCCCAAGTTTTTTCGTCGTTGTTTGCAGTAGTAACTGTCGCTCCCATAAAAGATATTCGTTAAAAAGTTCCCAAATTTACGTTTTTTTCTTATTTAAAGAAATATAAAAATAAAAATAAATATACCCATAATAAATCCAAAAAGTGCCAATACATCGCACCTAGCTCTATTCCAAGAGTTTGAGTCGAATTGTATTTTTGTTTAAAATGATTATAAATTATAATTAAAAGTGAAATTAATCCGCCAGCTAAGTGCAACAAGTGTGTAACCGTTACCACGTAAAGAAAAGTTGTAGTAATTGAACTACCTTCTCCTGTAAAGTAGTATCCTTCAGCAACGATTTGTCCAAATCCTTGGAATTGCAATACCACAAATAAAATTCCTAATGCCAAAGTTCCAAGAAGCAATCCTGTAACTGCGCTTCTATTGTCTTTCTGAATGGCTTTTTTTGCCAGATAAAAAGTAACACTGCAAGCAATAATTACTGCTGTACTCCAATAGAAAGCTGAAGGAAGTTCAAAATTCTTCAACCAGTCTGCTCTTGATTTACTTACTACAAACGCACTTGTTAATCCTGCGAACATCATGGTCATACTAACCATTGCAAAAAGTAAAATCAGTTTGGCAGATTTTGACTTTTGCGCTTGTTCTTCATTTGTTTTCAATGTCATTTCCATAACTATCTTAAAAATTTATCTACTATAAATACAATTTGTAAAAGCGAAATATAAGAAACACTCACTAACATTAATGTTCTTGCTGCTTTTGCAGTTCTTAGCTTGTACAAACGAACGGCATAAAAAAGCATCCAAATCCCTAATAGAAACACTAAAACTGCTGCTATTGGAGAAATAAACAATTGCCCAGTAAAACCTAATACAGGTAATAACGACGCTATTATAAGCCAAATTGTATACAATATAATTTGCAAAGCTGTTCCTTTATCTTTTTTTCCTGTCGGAAGCATAAAAATTCCTGCTTTTTCATAGTCTTCATACAAAAACCAACCGATCGCCCAAAAATGTGGAAATTGCCAAAAAAATTGAATCAAAAATAAAGTGCCTGCTTCGATACCAAATTCACCAGTTGCTGCTACCCAGCCTAACATGAACGGAATTGCTCCAGGAAAAGCACCAACAAACACAGATAACGAGGTAACTGTCTTTAATGGCGTGTAAACACTTGTATATAAAAATATAGAAATCGCAGCAAACATTGCCGACTTTGCATTTATCGTATAAAGAAGTGCAATCCCAATAATAGTGAGCAAACTCGCTACTAACAATGCCATTTTAGGAGACATACGCCCAGAAGGAACCGGACGGTTTTTGGTACGATCCATTAACGAATCTATATCTTTTTCTATTACCTGATTAAAAGCATTTGAAGCTCCAACCATGCAATAACCTCCAATTGACAAAACAAGAAGAACACTCCATTTAAAAGGATGATCAGAATCTACTCCTAATAAATATCCGGCAATAGAAGAAAACAAAACACTAATAGCCAGACCGGCTTTAGTAATCTCTTTAAAATCTAGAAATATTGATTTGAGTGATAATGTATTTTTTGCAGCGTTCAATACCGTTGTATTTTGTGTATTTTTTTTGAGTGGTGCAAATGTACAAATTAGATTGTAGAATATAATCCTATAAAATTAGATTTTTTTCAATAAAACCTTTGCAAATTAAGATCTCAGCATTCTTTAACACTATTATTTCGAAAAATCTTATTAAAAACTAGTAATCAAAATACCAATTGAAAATATCCGAACGTAATCCAACGCTAAACCAAGTTGTACTTTGCTTAAAAGTTGCCGCTGTTTCTTGTGTTGGGTCAAAATTTCTATAGACTAAACTTCCAAATAGTTTCAAATTTGTCATCGGATTAATTAAATATCCTCCTTGAATATCTGCGATAAAAACATTTGTTTTATTTCCTTGCCCAATTTTTACACCTGTATCATACGGGCGATTTACATCGTAGCTTTTATAAATATTTCCACCATAGTTATAAGAGTCTTCTGCGGTATCAAAATCTAAACCTCTTGTCCCTACTGTCAGCTTCGCATCGGCAAGCCATCGCCCTTTGTGGTATCTGGCAATAGCAATAAGTTCTTTAAAATTTCCGCCCCATTGGTGCCCAACGCTCTGATTGTTATGCCCATAATTTGTAATAACGGCGCTATGAGAGTACACATAAGGACGTACACTATTTAATTCGACCTGAACCAGCAGATCTTTTACATTAAATGCATTGAAATATTTTGCTCCAAGCTGAAATCCAAATTTGTTTTTCCAACTTTTATTTCCTGCTCCAACATCAGAAACAGAAAATTCATCAATCAAAAATTGTGAGTAAAGATTTATGCTATTATTCCATTTGTATTTACCTGTTATCCCCAAAAGAGCATTTCCGCTTCTAGACGAAGAACCGAATTCTACTGCTCTGTAAAAAATAATCGGATTCACAAAATTGACATCAAAACCTCTATTGTTTGTATTTGTCCAAACTACAGATTCAAAAAAACCTAAATTCAATCTATTAGAAACATTCCAGCTCAAATAATGATTGGCCATGAATTTTGTTGCATATGTTCTTTCCGCAGTCACTTCTGGACGAACATCTTTTAGCCACATATACGTATTGGTATACTTAATTTTCCAAAAATTGGTATTCAACTTAAAATAAGGATAAGGACTTGCACCATCGCTTTCCAATAAAGAACGATAACCATCACCAATAAAGTTTCTTCCATAACCCAATTGAAGATCAAAAATTTTACTAGGGGTAAAAGTAATATTAGCATCTGCCAAAGGAAAATCATACGCATCAGATTTAAAACCTTTTGCAATTCCGATTCCTGGAATTATAGCAGGGTTCCCACCTGACGGCTTAATCGATTCTGCATAATCGTTAAAATAACCCGCAAATCTTCCTTGACTTTCAAAAAACGTAGTTGTAAAATTGATTTGTTTTCCTAAACCTCCTCTAAAATTTAGCGCTCTTGTATTCACGTAAGTGTAAGACGCATCAATATCAGAAGCTTTTCCTAATTGCAAATCTACAATCGGGTTTAAGGCGAACCAATAATCTTCTCCTTGTATTTGTACTAGATTTTCATTCCACCATTTTCTGCCCAGCCAAGTTGACGTTTTTTTCTGCAATGACTCATTAACCGCTTTTAAATTATAATATTTTGAAACCTCAGCATATGTATAAGGTTTAGAAGCTGTATGGTTATTACTCCCTACTTGATTCATTTCAGCATCAAATTGCGAATAATAACTATGAGAAAATGGGATATTTAAATGACTTTCGAATTCTGGATTATTGTATTTTTTATACACAATACTATCCAATTCTGTCATTGGTTTTTCAACTGGTTTTAAAATTTCTGCCGCCGCCAAAGCTTCAGCTTCAAGCTGTGCCGAACTTTTTAGTGGTATATCAATAGAAATAGTATATTTAGAATAGGTTGGTTTTCCGTTGTAAGTTGATGGTTTTATTTTTGGAAATTGCCCAAATACTCTTTTTGCTTCTTCAGATA
The DNA here is from genome assembly GCF_003946915.1 of Flavobacterium ustbae. Lineage (GTDB taxonomy): Bacteria > Bacteroidota > Bacteroidia > Flavobacteriales > Flavobacteriaceae > Flavobacterium > Flavobacterium ustbae. The sequence goes on along the minus strand of NZ_RPOC01000012.1, from coordinate 23,910 downwards.
ATTCTGCTGTTTCTGCAGAAACATAAATAACCTTAAATTCTCCTTCTGCATTTACTTCAAAAAGCAATTTTACAGCACCTTTATAATTGTTTTCTTTTAATTTTTGTGGAACCTGAAAATTAGCAAATACAAAATCCTGAACCTCTTTATAAAAACAGTTTTCTAATTTTTTGCTTTCTAAATTTTCGCAATTAGGAAAAATTGGGAACATTTCTGCTGTAAAACCGGGCTGAACTGAAGAATTACCATTTTGCTGAGAAAAAACATTCCAGAATGAAAAAATAAAAACAAGGGACAAAAAAAACTTATTCACTTAAAATTTGGGTATTTATTTAATATTGATTTGGGGAAATTTCTCCGTTTGCAATTGCTTTTGCAGCCGAAGTACCGATGCGTTTTACTCCTAAATTAATCATTTCTGCAGCCTCCTCAAACGAACGAACTCCACCGGCTGCTTTTACTGAAAGTGGCGAAGCATTTTCGAGCATTATAATTATTACTGGAACTGTTGCTCCATTTGGCAAATTATTTTCTGTTTTATAAAATCCCGTAGACGATTTTACAAAAACAGACTCAAAATCATCTTCTTTAAAATTAGATACGACAACATTTTTTATTAGGGCAGATAATTGAATAATCTCCTTATCTGTTAAGGCCGCAACTTCAATAATCCATTTGACCGTTTTATCATTTGCTAAACCAATCTGCGTTCCAATTAAGATTTCTTTTTTTACTAAATCCAGATCGCCATTCTTAAATGCTTCGTAGTTACAAACAAAATCCAAATCATCGGCTCCATTTGCAATTGCTTCATTTGCTTCTTTAATTTTGATTTCGAGACTTGACTTTCCCTCTGGAAAATCAATTACAGTTCCAACTAATAAAACAGAATTGGCCTCAACAATCATTTCTTTTGCCAAAGCAACATATTCTGGGCGAATCATAATTAGTTTAAAACCTTCTTGAATAGCTTCTGCAATTGCATTTTTGACCACAATAGTATTTTCTGCTTCAGAAAGACCAGCTTGCGATGCAGTTTTTAAATAGGTGGAGTCTAAATATTGCTTTACATTCATTTCGTTGAAGTTGCAGAAAACCAGCACAAAAGTACATTTTATATTGATAAAACATAGTTTTTTATAGGCTTGATTTTCCTGTAATAAAAAACCCACCGAAGTGGGTTTGATTATATTTTATCGATTTGCTTTTTAAATCCTATCGCAGAAAAAACTGCTACAAAGGCTCCAAGCGCATTTGCTAAAACATCTGTAACATCTGCTGCTCTTGTTATTGTAAGAGCGCCTTGAAGAATTTCAATTGTAATTCCGAAAAAAACAGAAAATATAAATGATATCAAATACGCTTTATAATCATCTGCCTCTTTTCCTTTTAATTCTTTTTTGAAAAACAAAATCCATGAAATTGTGAATCCAAAATGAAAACAGAAATGTACAATTTTATCAATGCTTGGAAAACTAAGTGCTGGCAAATTACCAGAATCTGTAAGACAGAAATAAGTAATGATTCCAGAACAGATAATTGCCCAAATTAATAAGAGTTGTTTAGGCACCGATTAATTCTTTATAAGCTTGATCAGATAATAAAGTATCGATTTCTGATGCATCAGCAATTTTTATTTTAATCATCCACCCAGCTCCGTAAGGATCTGAATTTACAGTTTCAGGAGCACTTTCTAAATCTTCATTAAAAGCAATGATTTCACCTGTTAATGGTAAAAATAAATCTGAAACTGTTTTTACAGCCTCAACAGTTCCAAAAACTTCATCTTTTGAAAGTGTCTGATCTAAAGTTTCTACCTCAACATACACGATATCTCCTAACTCTTTTTGTGCAAAATGAGTAATTCCTACAGTCGCAACATCTCCTTCGATGCTAACCCATTCGTGATCTTTTGTGTACTTTAAATTTGCTGGTATGCTCATAATCGTTGTGTTTGAAAATTGATTGTTTAAAATTATAGCCACAAATGTAATAATCTTCTAATGAAATCTAGTTTAGAAACTAAAATTTAATTTCCGAAATTATAACGAAGTGTGAAACCTGATCTGATATTCGTTAAAGGAAAAGAAGTCGAAATAACTGCTTTAGAGAACGAATGATCGTAATAAAATATTGCTGTTAAATTTTTACTGAAAGCATAATCTGCTGTTAATTTTAAAGTCCAAATATCTTGTCCTGCTGCCAGCTGATTATTATCGTAATCTAAATATCGAACCAAAGTTTCATTATTTCTATATGAAAAATCTGCTTTTATGTTGATATCACTTTTAATAATTCCAGTTGGATTATCTGCTAATCTTGAAGATATAATAACATCTTTAAAACGATATCCTAATCCTACAACGTATTCTACTCCTCGAACTTCTGTCAACAAATTATTATCAAAACTCATAGACAAAGCGCGATCTTTCTTTATTTCAGTTAATACGCGGAATGAATTTTTCAACTCAAAATCAACTCGCATAAGCGGGCTAAACTGCTCTACTAAGTTAACATTCGACATAATTGTTTTGTTAAAGAAGTTCGTGTTTACATCTTGCCCTGATGGATTTTCATAATAATCAAAATTTGATCTAAACTGGCTAATTGTATAAGATGCTCTATAATTATGCTGTAATGAAAAACGTCTAAAATGATCTTTGAAATACTTATAACGCATTAAACCATTATATTTTACATTCCAGTTTGGAATAGGGAAACTTCTAAAAATACCTGTTGAACTTTTTTCTGCATCTGCACCGGTGTAAGCAGCCATAAAAGAAGGCAACAGAACGGCCTGATTACTTTTTGAGAAACCTATAGGATACCCCTCGTTGGCCACATAAATTTTATAATTCGGATCTGTCTCTGCTGGAATTGGATTGCTTGCATCTCCATATCTAGGAATTGGCACTCCTGAACCATAGTGATCTTCTGCCAAACGATTTGCAATAACCAAACGATTACTTCTAAAATCATCAAATGCTGCCGATACAGTTTCTGTACTGGTTGAAAAAGCTGTCTTAATTAATACTGTTGAAATAGAAAACATTCCATAAGTATAAGGTGATAATGGTATATATTCTCCTGTGTTTTGATCTACACTATATTGTTCTGATGAATTTTCAGAATAAGCTCTGTCCATAGCAAGATCAATTTTCAAGTCAGGCAGTAAATCTACATTTGCCGTAACTTTCAAAAGTTTGTTGCTTACTTGCGTAAAATTTTGGTTAAAATTCTGATAGCTGGTTAGCCATCCGTTTTTAGCCGCTTCAAAACGAACATCATCTTGACTACCAAACACAAATCCTAATGTAGGTTTAGACGTTCCAAAAAATCCTACTCCAGGAATATAACCTGGTAAAACGGTACCACTATTTTTAGTATAATTAATCTGAACATTTTTAACACTTGTTAAAACTCCAATTAAACCGTCATAAAAAGGATTACTGCTTGTAACTGGCTTAGCCGTATTTACAATTTTCTCTCCTGGTTTTGGCGGCGCTGCTGGTTTTGGTTTTGCTGGTTTTCCTCCAGGAACCAAACCTAAATATTTATACAGCGTATTCATATTTAATGTAGTCGAAAGCGTATTTGAATTGGCATTCTGAACCGTATTTCCTAAATCCCAAGACACTCCACTGTCATCAACATATTGAGAAAGCGCCGTCGAAGATCTTTGCCAATTGTAATCGGCTGTATAAGAATAAGTAGCTTTTACAAAACTGAAGATTGGAATCTTATTAATTGGAATATCATAGTTTAAAACCAATTGTTGTAAATGCTGATTTGGTATACCAATATCAAAATAATCATCCCAAATATTAAAGTTTTCTTTTGGAGTGTTATCGTCATTCAAAAAGTTTCTTACGATATTATTAGACGCTGCTGTATAATTTAATTTTAATGATTTTGTCAAATTAAACCCAAAACCATATTGATAATTAAATGCAAAATTTCTTCTGTAAAGAGGATCGAGACCAATACCTTCTACATCAACTTGTCTATATTGCTGACGATTGCTTTGTCTTAAAATATTACTATTAAACGAAACATTTGAAGGAAGATAATTGATATTAAAATCACTTAGCAATTTCCAATATTCACTTGTTTTCATGAATTTGGTATCCTTAAACGGCACTACTTCTTTTGGCTGGAAAGTATAGGCATAATTAACAGATGTGCTGGATTGCTCGTCTTCATAGCTTTCCACTTCATAATCATGTCGCTCTACCTGATTGTATGATTGAGAGAATGTGAAGTTTTCTACATCATAGACATGTGGCTTTTGTTCTGGCGCTCTATCTTTTCTTACCCCAATAAAATTGATGCTTTTACGCTTAGTATAATCTACTGCTCGCGTTCTGATATTATCTTTTTCAGCTGGATCTGTAGTTTCTTCTATTAACTGTTTCAATTTAATATCCTGATTAAAAGGATCGTATTCTGGCGTAATAACTTCTTCGCCAATTGCATAATTAAACGGTAGATTTATACCCCATTTTGGCGGAAGCAGTTTTCCTAGATTGATATTGGTTACAATATTGTATTGCTGAATATCTTCACGATCTCTTTCGTTGGCTCCTTGTTCAAGCGAACCAAAACCTATCGTACTCTTTTTACCAGAAGCAGACAACGTCATCAAATCGGCCATATTGGTGTCCACATTTAGCAATGCCGCCATACCGCCTTTGTTTTCTAGATCTGACATACGTAGTTCGTTAAACCAAACCTCTCCCATAATATCCTTATGGTTTGCCGCACTTTTTACTCCGACCATTAAAGTTCGGACTAAACCAAAATTCGGATTTCCTTTAATCCCTAAAGTCAATTTAGCATCCTCGTCACCTCCTTCTACATCAGGATCTCGGTCGGGATAGTAAATACCGTTTATGTCTCTTTTTGGTGAGTTTATATCGATATTCATTCCCAAAACTTTCATTCTTGTCAATAATGACAAAGCTAAATCAATATTGTTTTCTTCAAGCCAAACCTGATCTGGACTAATCGTACAGGATCCTCCCGTTCTTGTTACTTTTAACGGAATCTCTACTTGATAGAAGTTCTGTGTAAAGTCATTACCAAAACGAATGAATCCAATCATTTCGTCGTCTAAAAGTGCTGTTTCATTAGGAAGTGATTCTGCATGAAGGAACATTTTCAGTTTTTTGTACTGACGCATATCAACACTTACATTTTTAAAAACCGCTCTAGAATCTTGATATTCTAATCCATTACCCCCAATTCGCAATGCTAACGACTGCTCATTTTGGTTAATAATTGTATTGTTATTGTAAAGTTGTTCTCTTTGAACTCCTGGCGGAATAACATAATTTACAGGACATTTTGTACCGTTTTCTTGGATATTTACTGCTGCAACATCAAATTGAGTTCCGTCATTATCAGGATCTGTATCATTTGCGTCAAGCGTTCCAGTGTACTTTCTCCATTCTCCTCTTACTAAATCTAAAGCTCCAAAACGAACTGTCATTTGATCATTAAATCCAGTCATGAACATACGCATGAAACGAATCGATCTAAAATCGGTAATATTTCCAATTGTATTTTGAGGTTTAGAAACAGGAATTTTAAACTGAATCCATCTTGCGTTAGTCGAACCTCCATTAGGCAGTTCTACATTTTGTACTTCTCTAATATCTGTAATATAATTTTCTCCAACCTGCATACCTGGTCTCACATCAATACTATATTCATAATACGCATTGATTGTGCTCATCGTATTATCACGATTGATATCTTCAACATCTGGAAGCGTGGTAGAACCACGATTTGGATCGTCGACACTTACAGCAGAGTTTCCTTCTGTTCCGTTATATTGTTTATAGCGTTCTAATACTCCACCGTCTGTATTTAAGAAATAGGTATAATTATCTGCAGCTGGATCTGGCTCTCCTGCGTAGTTGGTATAAATTGAACCCTCTCTTGCATCTGGCAAACCATCTAAACCAACATCCTGATTTTTACGATTTTCTGTATTGGTATCAAAGGCATAAATTAAGGATTGAGATGCTGGCACGTCTCCCCAAATTGGTTGCGGATTTACCATTATCTGATCTGGCCCTAACCCGTTTTCATATTGTTTTCTTCCGTCTTTCAGAACGTCTTCAGAAACTTCTCCTAAATTGAAATAAATTTTTCCGCTATTTGTCCCCTGAGCCTGTCCATTACCAACATAAGGATCAAGTACCCAAAACTGAATATACTCAACATTTCCCTGCTCGAAGTTAGTAGAGTTCAACGCACGCATAATTCCACCGAAATTATTCGACGGGTTGCTGGTTGCAAAATCAGGATTATTATTGTAAGGTCCTCTATCTGACGGATAATACGTTAAATCCAGCGTATTAATAACCTGAATCTGTCCTTGTGCAATATCGGTATTTGGATAAAGTTCTCTACTATAAACTCTTCTGGTTGTATTTAAAGATAAATCATCATTTGAAATTCCAGACGGTTTTGAAGTGTAGAAAATTGGATCAATAGTATACCAAGCCAACTTAGCACGTTTGAAGCCATAATCTAAAGTATTTGAACTCGCATTAAAAGTATTATCTGTAGCAGAAGTGATAAATGGTGTTGAAGCCAAACTCCAAGCATAAGCAGATCTCATGTCTATTGTTGTCTGCGTACCTTCAAAATCATCAATATAAATAGTAGCTTCTCCTTCAAAATCGCTGGCTTTTGGAGCATCTGGTTTTAAGAACGCTACTTCTCCACGAATTGAAAGATTCGAAGGAACATCTGTATCTATATTAGGCAATTTGTTTGCTAATCTTGTTAAAAACGGAACTTCTGTTGCATAGTTTCCGTTGAAACCGAAAATAGTATTATTTACAGATTCTTGTCCGTAACTTGATTTTTGAGTAAAAGGACGTTCTGTCATTTTTAAGAAAGTACCTCCAACAACAAATTTTTCAGAAATTTTATGCTCAACATTAAATCCCATGAATCTTCGAGTCTGCTGCCCGAAGATTGAATTATTCTCCAACGAAACTTCAATCGGGGTATTTGATGCCTGAAGTGAAGGATCTAAAATCTGTACTCTTCCCAATTGATAATCGACACTATAATCGATACCTTCAACTAAAACTCGTCCCGCAGCTGTTACCACAACAGATCCTTGTGGCACGTTGAATGCACCAATCGGAATACCATTACTGCCCGAAGATTTGTATTTTCCTCTTAATAAGAATTTGTTTTTATCACTATCCTGTAATGCACCAGCCTGAGTATTTTTGTACATGTTTCTAAATACATATTTCCTCTGATTCGGATTATAGGTACTTGGATCATTATAGCTTTCTCCAGAATTGGTATTTAATTTTCTAAACAAAAGTTCTCCAAAAGGCTCTTTAGTCGTAAAAATAATTCGAGCATTCTGTACATCTACTGTTACTCCTGGAACGTAATCAAAAAATCCGTCTCCTCCTGTCTGTGGATCATTATTGTAATTTAAACGATCCAGATTAAAAACATTTAATAATGGCGTTTGTTCTACTTTATCTTCTGGCGCAGGATTTGGAGGAAAAGTACTTCCTTGCACTGGCGTAATATAATTTATTGGAGATGGATCTGTATAAAGAATGTTAAGTCTGAAATCTTCTTGTTTGATTTGATACGCTTGTGGAATCTGATACACGTTTTTCATCATCAAGTTCCAAACTGGATTCTGCACATTTGTTAAACTGCTTTTCAGCATTTTCAAAACCAAACTCTGCGTTACAATTGCTTGATTGGCATTGTTGTTTCCTGTTACTACAGTTGCATCTACACCGTCACTTCCAAACTCTCCAACTTGGTATGTTTTTCCTCCAACGGTATATTCAAACGCTACGGCTAGAATTTCATCGTTAGCCAAACGTTGTTGCAGCGAGATATAACCTAACTGTGCATTAAAAGTAAACTCGTTTGTAGTTAATTTTCTAGCATTTTCTAAAACAGAATAATCGGTACCTTCGTTTACATTGGTATTATTAAATCCTGATTTTGCTGTTACAATTTCTCTAATATTAGAATTTAAATAACTTCCTGCTTTTCCTATTGCTGCTGGATCGTATTTGTTATTGGTATTGTCTGTAGGAGAATCTATAGGATTATTAAAAAAACCTGCTGGATTTGTAATAACAACAACTTCGTTATCTGGAACACCAGCAACCTGACCTTCTCCCAAATCCTGAAGCGCAATAATATTTCTTAAGTTATTATTTGATGTTGTTACTCTATTCTGTTTATTGGTTACCCATACTTCTATTCTTGTAATTTGAACACGGCTGTCAATTAATGGATAATTTCGAAGAGAAGCATCGTATTTATTTCTAAAATATTGTGATAAGAAGAAATGTCGGTCATTATCATAATCCAATGCAAATAAATCAAAGTTTTGCACCGTTCCTCCACCTTCTGCGACTATACTTTTGGTCTGAGACTTCTGTTCTGAAAAAACTCCAGTAACCGTTGTCTTACCAAATTGTAGCTGTGCTTTGACCCCAAATAAACTTTGCGCACCTCTAATTAAGGTACTATTTAAAGGCATGCTCACGTTACCCACTTCGACTTTCTGAATGATATCGTCTTCTGAAGGCGTGTATGCAAGTTTAAATAAATTCTGAAAAGCAAATGTAGATTGTGTATCGTAATTGGCATTTACCTCCAAACGCGTTCCAATTTTACCCATTAAACTCATACTGATTCTTTGATCGAAATCAAAAGTCAGACTGGATCTGTTTCTTGGTGAAAATGAAGGATTATCTTGTTTGGTGTAGCGTAAACCCAAGTCCATTTCTACTGACCCTGTGGGCTTTACATCTATAGTATTGCTTCCAAAGATACTTTCGAATAAGCTCGAATTAATGTAATATCTAGGCAATAAATCTTTTTTGGCTGCTTCGGCCCCGGCTTTTTTACCGTCTATGGCATCCATTTTTTGTCTAAAATAATTCCTTCTGGATTCTTTTAGAACTAAATCTTCGTATTCTCTTGGAGTTAAAATTAAAGGATAATTGATCGAAAAACCATCTACTGAATTAGTGTAGATATATCGATCTGTAATAGGATCGTATCTATAAGCAGAGAGTACGCTTGGAGGATCCTCAAGCTCTATTTTACCTACCGAAAATTGAGTTTTAGTTGTATCTTGTGCTACCGGTGTGACCTGTGCCCGCAAAACATTACTGCAGAGTAATACCAGCAACAAAATACAAATTTTACGCATAGAATTCTTTTATATAAAATGAAATTTATAAGCTTTTTAAAGCCTTTTTGATAATCGTTTCAACAGTAGCCTCAGGATCTTCTTTTACGATCTTTTCGACTACTTTTTCAGAAGCTTTTCGAACAAAACCTAACACTTCTAGAGCAGATAACGCTTCATCTCGGTTTCTATTGTTTTGAGCAGCAAAAACTTCATCTATATCGTACAATTTAACAATTTTTTCCTTTAAATCAAGTATAACCCTTTGTGCTGTTTTGTTTCCAATCCCTTTAATAGACTGGATTACGCCAACATCTCCAGATGCAATGGCATTTATTATTTGCTTTGGTTCTATAGACGAAAGCATTGTTCTCGCAATTCCCGCTCCGATTCCTGAAACAGAAAGCAGCATTCTAAAAATTTCGCGTTCCGATTTTTCGGCAAAACCGTATAAAGTATGCGCATCTTCTTTAATTTGAAGATGCGTATACAATTTTATATTTTCAGAATTTGGAATTAAAGAGAAAGTATGCAACGATATATGCACATGATAACCAACTCCCCCACAATCAATTACAACTTCTGTAGGATTCTTTTCTACTAATCTTCCCTGCAACTGTGCTATCATAGATATAATTTATTAGTATCAAATATAACAAAAATGCCATAAAACTACGACAAATTTGTTCAATCCTTGTTAGACCGTTTATTGTGTTATTTTATTCTTTTTAATTTCTTTTTCCTGTGCATCAATAACAGCAATAGCCGCCATATTGACCATTTCTTCAACGCTGGCACCCAATTGGAAAATGTGAACTGGTTTACCCATACCCATCATAATAGGTCCAATTGAATTCACTTTGTACAATTCTTTTAACAATTTATAGGTAATATTTGCTGATTCTAAATTAGGAAAAACTAATGTATTTACTTTTTTTCCTGCTAATTTAGAGAATGGAAATTTCTCTTGAAGCAATTCTGGATTCAAAGCAAAATCTGCCTGAATCTCTCCATCAACTATCATTTCTGGATGATTTTTGTGCAAATAAGCTACTGCTTCTCTAACTTTTGAAGCACTTTCGCTTGTAGAAGAACCAAAGTTTGAGAATGAAACCATTGCAATAACGGGCTCAACACCAAACATTTTAGCAGTTTTAGCGGTCATAATAGCAATATTAACAAGGTCTTGAGCAGACGGATTAATATTGATTGCGGTATCTGATAAGAACATTGGTCCGCGAGACGTAAGCATCATATTAGTAGTTGCAATTAGAGATGCATTCTGTGCTTTTGGAATCAATTGCATCATTGGTTTTACAACCGAAGGATAACTTCTTGAGTGTCCTGTAACTACAGCATCTGCCTCTCCTTCGTTAACCATCATTGCTGCAAAATAATTTCTTTCGCGCATGAATTTTTCGGCATCTAATTTAGAAACGCCTCTTCTTCCTCTAGTTTCCCAAAATGCTTTTGCAAATTTATCACGTCTTGCGGCTTCCTCATCGGTTTTTGGATCGATAATTTCTAGATCGGCATCAAAACCAAGTTCTTTTTTCAAATCTAAAATCACTTCTTTGTTTCCTAGTAAGATTGGGAATCCGATTCCGTCTTCGTAAACAATTTGAGCAGCTTTTAAAACATTCAATTGATCTGCTTCTGCAAAAACAACACGTTTAGGATTTACTTTAGCGCGATTGGTAATCAAACGCACCATTTTATTATCGTTACCCATACGTTCCATAAGCTTCTCTTCATAAGCTGCCCAGTCTGTAATAGGATTTTTTGCTACTCCAGATTCCATTGCTGCTTTTGCAACTGCAGGAGCCACAACCGTAATCAATCTAGGATCGAATGGTTTAGGAATAATATATTCTTGACCAAAACCAAGTTTTGTTGCTCCATAAGCTACATTTACTTGCTCTGGAACTGGTTCTTTTGCCAAAATAGCTAAGGCTTTTACAGCCGCCATTTTCATTTCTTCATTAATTTTTGTCGCTCTTACGTCTAGTGCTCCTCTAAAGATATAAGGAAATCCTAATACGTTATTTACCTGATTAGGAAAATCTGAACGTCCTGTCGCCATAATAACATCTTTTCTCGTTTGTACAGCCAAATTATAATCGATTTCCGGGTTTGGATTTGCCATTGCAAAAACAATCGGATTCTCTTTCATAGTTAATAACATTTCTGGCGAAAGAATATCACCAGAAGATAATCCGATAAAAACATCGGCATCTTTTACCGCTTCGGCTAGAGAAATTTTTTCTCCATCGATAGCATATTTTAACTGTAAGTCTGAAAGCGCAGAATTATCTTTAGTTAAAAGTCCTTTACTATTAAACATTAAGATGTTCTCTACTTTTACTCCTAAAGAAACGTATAAATCTGTACAAGCGATTGCAGCCGAACCTGCTCCCGAAACTACCATTTTTACATTTTCAGCTTTTTTTCCTGCTAATTCAAGTGCGTTGATTAAAGCTGCAGAAGAGATAATTGCCGTTCCGTGCTGGTCATCGTGCATTACCGGAATATCCAATTCTTCAATCAGTCTTCTTTCGATCTCAAAAGATTCTGGAGCTTTGATATCTTCTAAATTGATTCCTCCAAAAGTAGGAGCAATATTTTTTACTGTCTGAATAAATTCTTCTACATTTTTAGTATCGATTTCGATATCAAAAACGTCAATATCAGAGAATATCTTAAACAATAAACCTTTTCCTTCCATTACTGGTTTTCCTGCTTCTGGACCAATATCTCCAAGTCCTAAAACAGCTGTACCGTTTGAAATTACGGCTACTAGATTTCCTTTTGCTGTATATTTGTAAACGTCTTCTACGTTTTCTGCAATTGCTAAACATGGCTCTGCAACTCCTGGCGAATAAGCCAATGATAAATCTCTTTGGGTTGCGTATTTTTTTGTTGGAACTACCTGAATTTTTCCTGGAGTTGGTTCTGCATGATACAGTAACGCTTCTCTTTTTTTACTCTCTTTGTTCATTTTTTTAGCTTTTATTCTAGCTTACAAAGATATAAGTCTTGTTTTAAAATGGCGTCTTTTTAGCGTTTTCTTTTCCTAAAATCTATTTGGATAAATAAAAAAAGTCCAATAGAAATTGGACTCGTTTTGAATATTTATCTTTTTTAAACATCGTTTATTGAGAAATATAAGAATTCAAATGGTTAATGGTGTCTTTTTGAATTTCTATAATTGCCTTAACTACATCACTGATTGAAATTATTCCAATCACTATTCCATCTTCCATAACAGGTAGGTGTCGGATTCTTTTTTCGCTCATAAGCTCCATACAATCTTCGATATTATTAGAAAGTTTTACGGTAAAAACATTACTTTCCATAATCTCATGAACAAAAGTTTCTTTGGAAGATTTATCCTTCAGCACAATTTTTCGGGCATAATCTCTTTCAGACAATATTCCTTTTAGCTTATTATCATCGATAACTAAAATTGCCCCGATATTTTTTTCTCCCATAACTTTTAACGCATCATAAACCGTTAAATTGGAGAAAATAGAATATACATTTCTTCCCTTTGCTTTAAGTATTTGATCTACAGTCATAATGAAAATTTTTTGATTTTATAAAGTTATAACAAAAACCAACATAATCTGTAACGAAATCGATTTTTTAAAAACATAAACAATTCATTTTAAACATAATACACAGAAATTTATATTTCTAAAATGATACTGCAAATAATGAAATGATTTAGAATTGTTTTTTGATGAAAAATTGATTTTTTAACTTTTAATGACAAAAACTACTTGTATACAAACGTAAAAAACCCTTTTCTAAATTTAGAAAAGGGTTCTGTAGTATTTAAAAGGATTTAGTAGGTTACATATCTACCACAATAAATTCGCTTCGTCTGTTTTGCTGATGCTGTTGCTCGGTACATTTTACACCGTCTGCACATTTATTTGTTAATTGCGTTTCTCCGTATCCTTTAGCGGTTAGTCTATTTGGATCGACTCCTTTGCTTATTAACCAATCTCTTGTTGACTGTGCTCTTTTGTCTGATAAAACCTGATTGCTTTCAGAAGAAGAACGGCTGTCTGTATGAGAACGGATATCTAATTTTAACTTTGGATATTGATTTAATGCCCCAACAACTTTTAATAATTGTGGTTCTGATGATTTTTTGATTGTTGATTTTCCTAAATCAAAAAAGTTCATCGGAATATGAAGCAATTTTACTAAGTCTGATCCAATATTAATGTTTGCAATTTTCACTGGTTTAACATATACCTTATTTACTGCAATTGGCTCAGCTACAATTGGTTTAACCACTTTCTGAAGTGCAATTGGCAATTCTGTTTTACCATTTTGTTTCTTTAAGGTAATAGAAACATCTTTACGGTTAAAATCTTCTTTAACAACTCTTATAGCATATTTTTTTCCGCATTTTACTTTATTAAAGACATAATTTCCCTTTTCATCAGATTCGATACTTTGTAAAGTATTAAAATTTTCATCAAATAAAATAAGTGATGCTTTTGCAACTATTTCGTTTGACTCCGAATCGGTAACAATCCCTGAAAGCTCTTGCTCGCAAACTAATTTTTTAATTTCAGTAAATCGATAAATATCATCCATACCATGTGCATTTTCACGGTTGGAAGAAAAGAATCCATTTCTGTTTTTACTGTCAATCGTAAAAGCAAAATCATCTTGCTTACCATTTACGGGCTGTCCTACGTTTTGAACATCATCAAACGTTCCGTCTTCATTTATTTTGGTTACATATACATCCAAACCTCCTAAGCCTGGTCGTCCGTCAGAAGAAAAATATAACTCATTTTCTTCTGAAACGAAAGGAAAGGTTTCTCTTCCTTCTGTATTAATAAATGCTCCTAAATTTTCTGGAGTTCCAAAACTTCCGTCTCCATTTACCGCGACTTTAAAAATATCAGATTCTCCTAAAGTTCCCGGCATATCAGATGCAAAGTATAAAACTTTTTCGTCTGGACTCAAAGCAGGATGGGCTGTGCTATACTGATTGCTGTTAAATGGTAGTTCTTTTTCGTTTTTCCATTCTCCCTTTACAAGTTCTGCCTTGTACAATTTCAGTAATGTTACACTTTTACTGTTTTCTCCTCTTTTTCCATCTGTAAAATTATTTCTGGTAAAATACATTGTGCGTCCGTCTTTTGTAAAAATAGGAGACGATTCATTGTACTTTCCATGATCCTTTTTACGAAGTGGTTTGACTTTTCCGACACTTCCATCTGGCAGTAAATCTGCTGTATAAAATTTAGAAAAAGATTTGTTTGTCCACTTAAAATTGATTTTAGCGATACTTCCAGTATCTCTTGCCGAAGTAAAAATAATTTTATTATCAAAAATGGTTCCTCCATAATCTGAGAATTCGGAGTTAACTCCAGCATCTGCAATTTCAAAACGGCCTGAATTTGATTTAATTTCTTCCAGATAATTTTTTTCATTTCTAACCAAAGCAGCTCTATTTTGTGATGCTGCTTTTTGATTGAATATCTCTAAAACTTCATCTGCTCTTTCATAATGTCCAACAGATTTTAGAGATTGCCCATATCGGTATAAATAATCTGGCTGCTGTTCTTTGTTTAGCCTAAAAAGTTCTCCATACCATTTCTCCGCATTTCTTAAATCACCTGTAAGATAATATGAATCGGCCAATTTTTGAAGTACTTTTTCGTCTTTTCGACTCTTCTTCAACACTTCTTTGTAGGCTTTTATAGCATCTGCATACTCGTAATCTTCATATTTTTTATCGGCTTTACTTACCAATTTTGCGTGTATCTTTTTTTCTTTTTCGTCCTTTCTTTTAAGTTTTTCTTCTGTCTTTTTTGCTTTTTCGCTTTTAACTGCAGTTTGCGACTGTACATTTATTTGGAAAAAAAAGCTCAACAATAAAACTATAAAACCTATATTTTTAATTTTCATACTTGGCATTGATTAGAAGAATCTTGGTGATATCATTTTATTATAATTATTGAAAAACTCAAAACGAAGGAAAATTTCATGAGATCCTGAATTGTATTTTCTCAATCTTGTCGTTTCGTGATCGTAACCATACCCAATATACATTCCTTTAGTAACTTGGAATCCTGCCATTGCACTAACAGAAGCACTCCAACGATAAGCAAGACCTAAAACGAATTTATCATTAAACATAAAGTTTCCAGAAACGTCGACCTGCAATGGCGCTCCTTCTACCATTTTGACCATCATAGCCGGTTTGAACTTAACATATTCTAAACGATCTAGATTAAATACATAACCTGCTATTAAATAGTAATTGATTTTATCTTTAAAAATGGCAATATCATCTGCATCGTAACGATTGGTTTCAATAAAATTTGGAACCGATAATCCAACATACGCACGATCGGAATGAAAATAAACTCCAGCTCCAACATTAGGAGAAAATTTGTTACTTAAATTTTGAAACTGCGGATCGTCCTGATCTTCAAAACTCAATTTACTAGCATCGATATTGAACAAATTGGCCGTACCTTTTATACCAAAAGACAAATTCCATGTTGGTGAAGTTGGTATTGTATAAGACAAATCTGCTGATAGTGTGTTTTCTGTTGTAGGACCAATTTTGTCATTTACTAAAGAAACCCCAAGTCCTAAATCACTATTCTTTAAAGGTGTATTTACCGAAAATGTACTAGTTTGTGGTGCTCCTTCTAAACCAACCCATTGGGTACGATAAAGCCCAAAAACGCTCAAAACCCCTCGAGAACCTGCATAAGCTGGATTGACTTCGATTGTGTTATACATATATTGCGTAAACTGCGCATCTTGCTGCGCATTTGACACAATCGAAAAAAACATAAAAACTAAAATTAATTTTTTCATTTATTAAGCTTTTAGAACGGCTTAGCTTACAGCTAAGCCGTAATCCTTTTTATTTATTAATGTATAGGTAACCAGATTTTTCGTGAGGGTTATTAGCACTGTCTTTGTATTTCAAAATATAGAAATAAGTTCCCACTGGCAGACCCTCTGTTTGTTTTACTGTAGAACGTCCGTTAGAATATCCGACAAAAACTCTATCATTATTATTATACTGGTCTATACTGAAAACCAAAACTCCCCAACGGTTATAAATTTCAACTGTATTATCTGGGTAGCATTCTAAACCTCTAATATAGAATCTTGCATTCTTTTGGTCTCCGTTTGGAGAGAAAGCATTCAATACTTCGATTACACATCCATTTAAATCTATTACGGTAGGGTTATCTCCGTCATTTCTCGAATCGTCTGACTTATCTTCGACTACCACTCCTCTTAAACTGCTTCCTTTTACAGTTGCCTGATTACTCACACTGCCTAGATTAATATCTTCTTGCGTTATTTTGTAAACTGCTGTAAAGTTCGTCTCATTAGATTCGTTTACGCCCAAATTAATGGCTTGACCTGAAACTACAACTCCTGGCAATAAATCTTCTATTGTGATTCCAACAAGAGCAACATTTCCTGTATTGGTTACCGCAAATTTGTATGTAATTGTTTCTCCTGCATTAGCAAAACCATCTTTGTTTTCATCATTGAGTACTGCTGTTTTGACTACTGCAATTGCAGGAACTTCAACAAAAACAGTTAATACTGCTGTAGAACAATTTGACGGATTTGCTTTTTCGCAAACTTGGTACGTTAACGTATACGTATTTCCTGGTGTATTTGGTTTTACGCTTACCGTTCCATCTGCATTCCATTCAAAATAAGCATCAGTTGTCAATGGCGTAACGATAACATCTGCCGGATTAATTGGCATTCCGTTTATCAAATCATTGTCTAAAACATTTACAAATTCTATAGAACCGTTGATTCCGTCTACACTAATATTAGTATCATCTACTAAAGTAATGTTATTTGGCACTGAAGGATCAGTCGGATTTACACTGTTTACAACTGTAATCTTAACTATTGCTGGTGCACTGCAATTTGATGTATTGGTTGCATCACAAATTTGATACGTAACTTCATAAATTCCATTTGGAGTATTCGCCGCCATACTTATTGATCCATCTGCATTTAAAGTCACATTTGGATTTGAAACAACAGTTGTTAAAATAACATCTGATGCATTTGGTTTCACTCCATTTACACTATCATTATCAAAAATGTTAACCGAAAGAGCAGTTCCTTTTTTAACATCAATTGGTCCATACTCATCATTATTTGCAACAATTGAAAATGTTGGACGCGCATTACATTCTGGCGTAGCAAGTGGATAAGCTACAGCAATTGTTACTGTTGGATTTACAGAGAATTCTATTCTCACTCCGTTTCTAGTAAGCTCAAAACCATCAGCACTTTCTGTCCATTGTCCATTATTTAAAGTCCATCCTGGCCAGTCTACTCCATTTCCGTCAGCATCAACTACAGCACCTGGCCAAATAACATTTCCGCTTAATGGTAAATTAGTCTGTGTTGCCACAACATTATTAGCGCTATCAATCCATTTAATTGTTAATTGATTATTCGCTGTAAAATTATCTGGCGTTACCGTATAATTTACATAAGGAACATTGTTAGAGCAATAACTGTTTGCTACTACCTCCATAGTTGGTTCTGCTACAGTTACTGTTACAACATTTGAGCTGCAATTTGATGAATTTAATTTATCACAAATTGAATAAGACAATTCATAATTACCCGCTGGTGCATTAGGAGCAAGAATTGCATTTCCGTTTGCATCCAATGTTAAATATCCTTTTGGATCAGCAACAGTAACAGTAAGAATTACATCTGACGGAACTAAAGCATTTCCGTCTTTAGTGTCATTTGCAAAAACATTAATTAATGACTGCGGAACGTTTATTCCAACTGCCGATGGCACAACATCTATATTTGCAACAATAGTGCTTTCAACTGTTACTCTTACTGTATTTGAACTACAGTTTCCAGTATTTAACTTCTCACATATAGTATAAGTCACTTCATAATCTCCTGCTGGCGCATTGGCTCCTAAAGTAACGCTACCGTCTGGATTAACTATTAAGTATCCTTTTGGATCTGGCGTAACAGTCAGATTTACATCTGATGGATTTAACGGCGCTCCATTTTTAGTATCATTTGTAAAAATGTTCACTCCTAAATTCTGCGCAGTATTTGATGTCTTAACAGATGGAATATTATCTGAATTTGCAACCAATGTTCCATTATTTACCGCAACTTTTGAAATTGCAGTATCGCAGTTTGAAGGATTGCTAATCTCGCAGATACTATATTCAATATTGTAAACTCCTGATGGCGTATTTACAGCAACAGTCACTGTTCCGTCTGCATTTAATGTTAATCCTGTCGGAACATTTATTGACGTTAGTTTTACCTGACCAGCAAGTGTTCCTATAACAGCTGGATTGCCATTTAGTGTATCATTATCAATTACAGAAGCTGTAGTTGTTCCTCCAATGCTTCCGTTGATAGATGGCGTTAACGTCTCTGCAATGGCGTCAATAGCAGGCATGCCTACCGTAACTTTAACGGTGTTCGATTTGCAGTTGCCTGGATTTAGCTTCTCGCAGATTGTGTACGTCAGCTCATAATCGCCTGCAGGAGGGTTAGCTCCTAGCGTTACCGTTCCGTCAGGATTCAATACCAGATATCCTTTCGGGTCTGGCGTAGATTCAGTCAGGGTAACGTCTGCAGGATCTAATTTCGCTCCGTTTTTAGTGTCATTCTCCAAAACATTGACACCCAAAGTCTGAGGCGCATTTGAGCCTTTAACCGCTGGGATAGAATCTGCATTGGCAACAAGATCTCCTCCTGTAACTGGTACAGTGATTTTTACTGAGTCGCAGTTTCCAGGATTGTTGTTGTCGCAGATTCTGTATTCTATGCTGTAATCTCCTTTTGGAGTGTTTGGCGCAACTGCAATTGTTCCGTCTGCACCATTCAGGGTGAATCCTGAAGGCAGCGTGCCGATAATGCTTATCGTCACTTCTCCCGGATTGCCTCCAATGGCAAACGGCTTGCCGTCTAATGTATCGTTTCCTGCCAATGCGATTGTCGTGCCTCCGATATTTCCGTTGATTGGATCAATCGTATCCGCAACAGCATCAATGCCTGGCAGGTCTACCGTAACCCTAACCGTGTTTGATTTGCAGTTGTCAGGGTTCAGCTTCTCGCAGATTGTGTACGTCAGTTCGTAATCGCCTGCAGGAGGGTTCGCTCCCAATGTCACCGTTCCATCAGGATTCAATACCAGATATCCTTTCGGGTCTGGAGTAGATTCAGTCATGGTCACGTCTGCAGGATCCAGCTTCACTCCATTTTTAGTGTCATTGTCCAAAACATTCACCCCTAAAGTCTGAGGCGCATTTGAACCCGCAACAGATCCGATCGTGTCTGCATTGGCAACCAGATCTCCAGCCGTTACCGGAATGGTGATCGTAACTGAGTCGCAGTTGCCTGAATTGGTATTGTCACAAATACGGTATTCAACTGCATAATCTCCTTTTGGAGTATTTGGAGCTACTGTAATTGTTCCGTCTCCATTTAAAGTCAATCCTGTTGGAAGTGTTCCTACAATGTTGATACTAACTTCTCCCGGATTAGTTCCAATAACTACTGGTTTTCCGTTTAAGGTATCATTAGCTGTTAAAACTAATGTTGTTGCTCCTGTGTTTCCGTTAATTGAAGGTATGCTGTCAATAACCGCATCGATAACTGGCAATCCTACCGTCACTGTAACTGTATTTGATTTACAGTTTCCTGGGTTCAATTTCTCACAGATGGTATATGTCAACTCATAAGTTCCCGCCGGAGGATTAGCTCCTAACGTTACTGTTCCGTCTGGATTCAATACCAGATATCCTTTCGGGTCTGGAGTAGATTCAGTCAGGGTAACGTCTGCTGGATCTAATTTCACTCCGTTTTTAGTGTCATTGTCCAAAACATTCACCCCTAAAGTCTGAGGCGCATTTGAACCCGCAACAGATCCGATCGTGTCTGCATTGGCAACCAGATCTCCAGCCGTTACCGGAATGGTGATCGTAACTGAGTCGCAGTTGCCTGAATTGGTATTGTCACAAATACGGTATTCAACTGCATAATCTCCTTTTGGAGTATTTGGAGCTACTGTAATTGTTCCGTCTCCATTTAAAGTCAATCCTGTTGGAAGTGTTCCTACAATGTTGATACTAACTTCTCCCGGATTAGTTCCAATAACTACTGGTTTTCCGTTTAAGGTATCATTAGCTGTTAAAACTAATGTTGTTGCTCCTGTGTTTCCGTTAATTGAAGATATGCTGTCAATAACCGCATCGATAACTGGTAATCCTACCGTCACTGTAACTGTATTTGATTTACAGTTTCCTGGATTCAATTTCTCACAGATGGTATATGTCAACTCATAAGTTCCCGCCGGAGGATTAGCTCCTAACGTTACTGTTCCGTCTGGATTCAATACCAGATAGCCTTTCGGGTCTGGAGTAGATTCAGTCATGGTCACGTCTGCAGGATCCAGCTTCACTCCATTTTTAGTGTCATTGTCCAAAACATTCACCCCTAAAGTCTGAGGTGCATTTGAACCAATAACTGATGGTATCGGATCTGCATTGGCAACCAGATCTCCAGCTGTAACAGGAACTGTAATTGTTACCGAGTCACAGTTTGATGGATTTGTATTCTCACAAATACGGTATTCAACTGCATAATCTCCTTTAGGAGTATTTGGAGCTACTGTAATTGTTCCGTCTCCATTTAAAGTCAATCCTGTTGGAAGTGTTCCTACAATGTTGATACTAACTTCTCCCGGATTGCCTCCAATGGCAAACGGCTTGCCGTCTAATGTATCGTTACCTGTCAATGCGATTGTCGTTCCTCCGATATTTCCGTTGATTGGAGCTATTGTATCGGCTACAGCTTCAATGGCAGGAAGGTCTACCGTAACCCTAACCGTGTTTGATTTGCAGTTGTCAGGGTTCAGCTTCTCGCAGATTGTGTACGTCAGTTCGTAATCGCCTGCAGGAGGGTTAGCTCCTAGCGTTACCGTTCCATCAGGATTCAATACCAGATATCCTTTCGGGTCTGGCGTAGATTCCGTCAGGGTGACATCTGCAGGATCTAATTTCGCTCCGTTTTTAGTGTCATTGTCTAAAACATTAACACCTAAAGTCTGAGGTGCATTTGAACCCGCAACAGATGGGATCGCGTCTGCATTGGCAACCAGATCTCCAGCTGTAACAGGAACTGTAATTGTTACCGAGTCGCAGTTGCCTGAATTGATGTTGTCGCAGATTCTGTATTCTATGCTGTAATCTCCTTTTGGAGTGTTTGGGGCAACCGTAATTGTTCCATTTCCGTTCAGTGCCAATCCTGATGGCAGCGTGCCGACAATGCTTATCGTTACTTCTCCCGGATTGCCTCCAATGGCAAACGGCTTGCCGTCTAATGTATCGTTACCTGCCAATGCGATTGTCGTGCCTCCGATATTTCCGTTGATTGGATCAATCGTATCCGCAACTGCATCAATGCCGGGAAGATCTACCGTAACCCTAACCGTGTTTGATTTGCAGTTGTCCGGGTTCAGCTTCTCGCAGATTGTGTACGTAAGTTCATAATCGCCTGCAGGAGGGTTTGTTCCTAGCGTTACCGTTCCGTCAGGATTCAATACCAGATAGCCTTTCGGGTCTGGCGTAGATTCCGTCAGGGTAACGTCTGCTGGATCTAATTTCACTCCGTTTTTAGTGTCATTCTCCAAAACATTGACACCTAAAGTCTGAGGCGCATTTGAGCCCGCAACAGATCCGATCGCGTCTGCATTGGCAACCAGATCTCCAGCTGTAACAGGAACTGTAATTGTTACCGAGTCGCAGTTGCCTGAATTGGTGTTGTCGCAGATTCTGTATTCTATGCTGTAATCTCCTTTTGGAGTGTTTGGGGCAACCGTAATTGTTCCGTCCGCAGCATTCAGGGTCAATCCTGATGGCAGCGTGCCGATAATGCTTATCGTCACTTCTCCCAGATTGCCTCCAATAGCAAACGGCTTGCCGTCTAATGTATCGTTTCCTGCCAATGCGATTGTCGTGCCTCCGATATTTCCGTTGATAGGATCAATTGCATCGGCAACTGCATCAATGCCTGGCAGGTCTACCGTAACCCTAACTGTGTTTGATTTGCAGTTGTCAGGGTTCAGCTTCTCGCAGATTGTGTACGTCAGTTCGTAATCGCCTGCAGGAGGGTTCGCTCCCAATGTCACCGTTCCGTCAGGATTCAATACCAGATATCCTTTCGGGTCTGGCGTCGATTCCGTCAGGGTAACGTCTGCAGGATCTAATTTCACTCCGTTTTTAGTGTCATTGTCTAAAACATTAACACCTAAAGTCTGAGGTGCATTTGAGCCCGCAACAGATCCGATCGCGTCTGCATTGGCAACAAGATCTCCAGCCGTTACCGGAATGGTGATCGTAACAGAGTCGCAGTTTGTTGGATTAGCTCCAACTTCACATATTCTATATTCTATGCTATAATTTCCTTTTGGAGTGTTTGGAGCAACTGCAATTGTTCCGTCCGCAGCATTCAGGGTCAATCCTGATGGCAATGCTCCCACAATGCTTATCGTCACTTCTCCCGGATTGCCTCCAATGGCAAACGGCTTGCCGTCTAATGTATCGTTACCTGCCAATGCGATTGTCGTGCCTCCGATATTTCCGTTGATTGGATCAATCGTATCCGCAACAGCATCAATGCCATTTTTCACAACAACCGTAGCACTTGCCTGATCGCAGTTTGATGGCGATGCGCCGTTCTCGCAGATCTGGTAAACAACCGTATAAGTTCCTGAAGGGGTATTGGCATTTACTGCAATGGTCCCGTCCGATGTATTTAAGGTCAGGCCTGACGGAACGGTGATTTCTGTTAGGGTAACCTTTCCTGCACCGTTACCGATCGCAAATGATTTTCCGTCAAGGGTGTCGTTTGCCGTTACGCTTGGCGTGCTGTTGCCTGAGCTTACTGTAGGAGTGGTAAAATCATCGTCATTGGCACATATTACAGAATTAATTACTGCATTTGCTGATGATTCTGAAGTACAACTACCTAAAGTAGCAGTTAAAGTATATGAACCAGTAGGGGCTGTAACTTTTGAATCAACTATTGTAACACCTACTGATGGAGTAATTGAGTAACTATATGAAGCGTTATAATTTGTTATCTCAAAACTTCCATTTGGTGTAGAACATGTAGCCTGCATAAATGAACCGAATGTCGGTACATCTGGCATTGGGTTTACCGTTACCGAAGCTGGCGTTGAAGCCGCGCTCTGGCATCCGTTACCATCTGTCACACGAACTGTATAGCTTCCTGATGTCGAAACTGTGATTGACTGGGTTGTTGCCCCTGTAGACCACAAGTTGCCCGTTGCATAGCTTGACGTAAGAGTCACGCTTCCTCCAGAACAGAAAGTTGTCGCGCCTCCAGCGCTGATGCTCGGAGCCGCAGGAAGAGGGTTTACTGTTACCGAAGCCGGTGCAGAAGCTGCGCTTGTGCATGTTCCGTTATTGAACGTAACCGTGTATGAGCCTGATGAAGCTGCAGTATATGTCGGGTTGGTTGCGCCAGTAATGGCAGATCCGTCTCTGAACCACTGGTTTCCTGATGATGCCGATGAAGTAAGAACCACATTTCCGCCTGAACAGAAAGTCGTCGCGCCTCCAGCGCTGATGCTTGGAGCCGCAGGAAGA
>NZ_RPOC01000011.1 GCF_003946915.1 Flavobacterium ustbae | reverse complement strand
ATATTTGCTCCTACCATTGGGGTTTGTTTTTTTTGTCAATTACAAAGAACCTAATTTAGGTTCATAACCCAATGGTTTTTATATTCTTATCCCTTAACTTAATGACATTGGCTCCTATCCCTCACGCAGTCGTTTTCAATAGAAATTTTACGTTTTATCTTGAAATAAATTAAATAGCAATTTCAACAAAAACGATAGACGCACTGCGGTGCGCCTCTACGACCAAACCTTTGTGAACTTTTTGCAGACCAAAAAGAGAAAAACTCTTTGCGAATCTCTGCGAAAAATCTTTGCGTTTCTTTGCGTAACAACCCCATCCCAAAAATTTTCAATTAGAACGGTTAGACGCAATGCAGTGCGTCTCTACAGTAAAACCTCTGCGAACTCTTTGTAGACTAAAAAAAGAAAAAATCTTTGCGTTTCTCTGCGAAAATCTCTCTGTGAATATCTGCGGTAAAACCCATCCCAACAACTTCCGATTAAAAAAATCCAAATTTTTATTTGCCAATTCAAAATAAATAATAACTTTGTACCGCAAAGTACTTTAATTATGAATCAAAAGCACCAAGAAGATTTAGCACATATTCGTTCCATGATGGAGCGCTCTTCAAGATTTATATCATTAAGCGGACTTTCAGGAGTTTTCGCGGGTCTTTCGGCTTTAATTGGCGGAATCTATGTTTACCAGCTGTTCAAAGCAAACGGTATGGATTACCTAAACGATGAACATAGATTGTACACAACCAATTTAGTTTCAGAATTATTCTGGATCGGAATCACAATTTTAGTATTTGCATTTGCATTTGGAATCTTTTTCACCATTAGAAAAAGCCGAAAATACAATCTGCCAATCTGGACATCGGCAACAAAAAAAATGCTGTTCAATCTAGCAGTGCCGCTTTTTGCTGGCGGGATATTCTGTTTGGCAATGATGCACCACGGCTATTTTGGTCTTGTAGCGCCATCAACATTAATATTTTACGGATTAGCCGTTTTAAACGCAGAAAAATATACATTTTCAGATATTAAATATCTTGGTTTTTCGGAACTGATTTTAGGATGTATTTCACTTTTTTATATCGGATATGGGTTGATTTTCTGGATTTTAGGATTCGGAATCCTGCATATCGTATACGGATTAGTGATGTTCAAAAAATACAAATAACCCAATGGGAATTATTGATAAACTAAATAAAGATTTTGAAAGCCGTGTCAGACTGGGTATAATGTCCGTTCTGATGGTTAACGACTGGGTAGATTTTACCGAGATGAAAGCGCTTTTAAATATCACCGATGGTAATTTAGCGAGTCATTCCTCAGCGCTTGAAAAAGCGAGTTATATAGAAGTAAAAAAAGAATTTGTGGGCAAAAAGCCAAAAACATCTTATCAGGTTACCGATTTAGGGCGCGCTGCTTTTAAAGAGCATTTATCATATCTAGAAAAATTAATGAAATCTTAAAAACTAAAAATTTTTATCTAAAAACTTTGAATTACAAAGTACTTTTAAATTATAAAATCATGAAAAAACATCAAATTATCTTTGCTTGCACAGCGGTTTTTATACTGCTTTTTTACAACGAATCTATTGGGATCAATCTTTCTATTTTTGGCGTTTTACTCACGCTTTTAATTAGTTATTTCTTCCAAGAAAAGTTTGTCGACCGATCACATCTTGTTCTTGTGGTTACATCTATATTGTCTTGTTTCGCTTTTGCGTGGTACGGAGATGCAGCTTCATTCTTCGCTTTAGCATTATCAATACTGTTTTTGCAATTCAAAACACAAGATGGAGAGCTCAAAATAATTCAAGTTTTTCCTTTAATCTTCTTAAACGGAATTACTTCTCTAGGAAGAATTTGGATATTTAAGCAATGGCTTCCAGAGCGAAAAATCCATAATGATTTTGCTAAAAAACTAGTGGCCTTTGTTATTATCCCAGTAATTTTCCTCGGGTTGTTTTTTATTGTTTATTCTTTCGGAAGTGATCATTTCTCTTCTTTGTTTACCGATTATGAATTGGATATTAATATGCCGCAATTAATTGCAATGTGCATTTTGGGCTTTTATATTTCGTTCAGTTTTTGGAATTATTGGGTTCCAGATGTTTGTTATCAATACAATCCGAAATTGAATAATGAATTCACTAATATTTCAGAAATAAAAAATCAAAACACTTTTTCGTTTCTTGATCTTGACTTCGAAAGAAAAAGTGGCGAGATCACTTTAGTTCTCTTAAACATTATGCTTTTAGTTTTCATCGGAACATATAATTACGAGCAGTTTTTTGAAATTAAAAACACAGCCGTAAAAATGTCAGAGTTAAGTGCAGCAACACATGAAAGAGTAAATTCAGTTATTTTTTCAATTTTGATGGCAGTAGGCGTAATTTTATTTTATTTCAAAGGAGGATTTAATTTCGATAAAAATGCCACTTTTCTTAAAACTTTGGCTAAAATCTGGATCTTTCTAAACGGTATTTTGATCTTAAGCACATTCGTTAAAAACTCAGAGTATATTTCTTCTTTTGGCTTGACCTATAAACGTTTAGGAGTTTATGCTTTCCTAATTCTTTCGCTTATTGGGTTGGTTTATACTTTTTTAAAAATAAAGAAACAAAAAACAAATGCGTATTTAGTCAACCAAATGGTCTGGTATTTTTACGGAACAGTTCTTTTATGCAGTTATGTAAATTGGGGAAATCTAGTAACGAATTACAATATTTCGGTAAACAAAGGTCTAGAGCCAACTTTTTTAAGTGGCTTGAATTTTAATGATGAAGCTCGAAGAGCATATTTTCTAAAGAACAATTTGAGTGGAGGATATAATGAAGAAATGAGAGAAAAATTAATTTCAAATTATCAGAACGAAAACTTTTTATCAAAAGCGTTGTATTATGAGTTTTTGGATAAAAAAAAATAGTCTTAAAACAAGAATCCCATTCATTTAATTGAATGGGATTTCTACTTATTTATTATCGCCTCTTTTTTTAAATCGAGGATCATGTTTGGATATAAATGCTTTTCTTCGAGTTGGAGTGGAAGCAGAAGTTGGAGCTTCAACTTTAGGAAAACTTGCTTCTTCCGTTTTACTTGAAGGCTCAATCAACTGATTTAATTCTTTAATTTCTTCATCGGTCAAATCTCTGTAACGGCCAACAGGAACATCCAAAGAAATATTAATAATTCGGATACGTTTAAGCGCTGTAACCTCGTAACCTAGATATTCAGACATTCTTCTAATTTGGCGGTTTAATCCCTGCGTTAGAATGATTTTAAAAGTAAATTTACTAATCTGCTCTACTTTACACTTTTTAGTAACCGTATCCAGAATCGGAACTCCATTTCCCATTCTTTGAATAAAACGTTCTGTAATGGGTTTGTTTACCGTAACCGTATATTCTTTCTCGTGGTTATTTCGCGCTCGAAGAATCTTATTTACAATATCTCCATCATTCGTCATAAAAATCAATCCTTCACTGGCTTTATCCAATCTTCCGATTGGGAAAATTCGTTTCGGATAATTGATATAATCAACAATATTGTTTTTAACTTCAAGATTAGTGGTGCATTCAATTCCGACAGGTTTGTTGAAAGCCAGATAAACCATCTTTTCGTTTTTTTCAACAATGAGTTTACCATTTATGCGTACTTCATCATCGGGCGAAACTTTAGTTCCCATTTCGGCCACAGCACCATTTATTGTCACGCGTCCTTCTTCAATCAATTTATCGGCTTCACGGCGAGAACAATAACCCGTTTCTCCAATAAATTTATTAAGACGTTTTAAATTTTCTTCCATACTGCAAAAGTAGTCAAAAAAATGATTTTAGATTTTAGATTCTCAAAAAGCTTTGTCCCTTTGAACCTCTGAACTTTTGCAACTTTTAAGAATGATATTCCTTGCTGTCTTCAGGAGTTTCTTTTCGCTCAAACATTCCATAATCGCGAACTACAGTTGCAATTCGCAAATGATAGTCTTTAAAAACTTCATTTCTGCCCTTTGCCTGCGCATGACGATGCATTTCCAGATTTCGCCATTGCTGAATGCTTTCTTCATCTCGCCAGAAAGAAAGAGACAAAACTTTGCCAGGATCAGCCAAACTCTGAAAACGTTCAATAGAAATAAATCCGTCAATATGGCTTAATTCGGGTTTTAGACTGGCTGCAATATCCAGATATTCTTCTTTTTTTCCTTCGTTTGGAATGACTTCAAAAATTACTGCGATCATATTTTTATATTTTTAATTGTAAATTGAAATCCAGATATTTTTAGGCAATCTGGCATTTATTAAAGGTTCGTATTGAATATTATTTTCTAAAAGCGAAATGGTTTTATAGTTTGTGAATAAAAACCATAAAGTTTCAGTCGTTAAATGTATCGAGAAATATTTAGCCAGACATTCGTGACCACCCATTCCAAAAGTTAAATTCTCATGATTGTTTTTTCTATGAGGATCAAAATTCGGTGCATTTTCGAATTTTTCAGCATCCCGATTAGCCGATGCAAGAACGACTAAAATAGCATTGCCTTTTTGAATCAGGCTTTCGTCGATAACAAAATCTTCCGTCGCTATTCTTCGTGTATTATGAATGGGCGGATCAAATCGTAAAGTTTCTATAACAGATTTTTCTATCTCAGTTTTGTCTTTAACATTTTTATTTTGAAGAATCTGAAGCAGCGAATTGCTTAAAAGCCCTCTTCCGGCATCAAAACTTTGAATACATAATCCAATTAAATTGCTCACGGCAATCGGAATAATTTCCTCTTTTTTAATATTATGTTTTTCGGCAATTTTAAATATTAAAGTTTCATAAAATTCTAATGTCGAAATATGTTTTTCAACTTTTAAATAAAATTCCTCTGCATGTTCATTGATAAATTTAATCTGTTCTTCTGTTTTCTGCGGAAGCATTATTTTAGTGAAAGATTCTATTTTCTCTAAAATAAAAATGCAGTCATTTTCATTAAAATCAAAACTTTTTAAAACAGTTAGAATGGGTAGTTTTTTACAAACCGAATCAACCCAATTTATTTGGTTTTGATTGATTTCATTGTTAATCAATTCTTTTAAAATGGAATCTACACCAACATTTTTCATGTATGAAAAAAGAGTGTTTGTTGTTTCTCTAGTAATTTGATGCTGAACGCCATTTGATAATCGAGCTAAATTGTCAATGATCTCTAAAGCATAACGATTAAGATTCGGGTTAAAAGGGAGTTTAGGAATATGAGCATTTTCGTTTTTTAAAATTTCGGCACAATATTCATAAGAATAAACGGCCCAGATTTTACTGTTTTCGTCCCAAAAAACTGGATTTTTGGCTATCATTTTATCATAAAAAAGATAAGGATTTTTAATTTCAGATTGCAGAAATAAGGTTGTCATGATCTATTATTTTTAGCAAAGTTATTTAACTTTACATCGCAACACTTCAGTTTGTATTTAACTATTGATTACTTAAAATGGAAGATCAATTTATAAAAACAGCATCTTTAATAGGCGATCCGACCAGAGCTCAAATCATGTGGACATTACTTGATGGAAAAGCTTTTACGGCAACAGAATTGTCAATAGCCGTAAATACTTCAGCACAAAATATGAGTATGCATTTGGCTAAACTTTTAGAGGCTGGTCTGCTTGCGGTAGAAAAGCAAGGACGTCATAAATATTATCGTTTTGCAAACAAAGAAGTTGCGTATGCCATTGAAGCTTTAGGAAGTTTGATTCCGCCAAAAAAGCTTCAAAAAGAAAAAACAGAAAAACATTCACCCATAAAACATTGCCGAACTTGCTATGATCATTTGGCAGGAAAAATTGGTGTTGCTGTTGCAGAAAGTCTTTTACAACAAAAAATAATAATTGATTTAAATGAAAAATTTGAAATAAGTTCAGAAGGAACAAAGTGGTTTGCCGATTTTGGAATAAATTTAGAAGAACTCAAAAAACAAAAGCGATTGTTCTTAAAACCTTGTTTAGATTGGAGCGAAAGAAAAAATCATATTGCCGGCTCGGTCGGAGCATCATTATTAAATAAAATGATTACAGAAGACTGGCTAAGAAAAACAAAAGATTCGAGAGCAATTCAAATTACAGGAAAAGGTGAAAAAGAGCTTTTCCGATATTTTAAAATTAATCCGTTGTGTGTAATTGAAAAGAAGTAATTTTTAACACATAGAAACATAGGTTTTTCTTGCTTAAAAAGGTAATTGAAAGAAACTAGTTTCTCACACATAGCTATGTGAATTAATCATAAGTGAAACGTTTTTTCTTAAGTTCAAAAAAACTTTGCAACTTTGCCTCTCTGTTACTTTGTCCCTTCAGAAGAAAACAAAAACTCAATCACTTTATCATACAATTCGTCATCATGCATGCCGTGACCTAAACCGCTTGTTTCTACAAACTGGCTGTTTTTCCAATTGCTGGCGATTTTTTGCCCTTCGGCGAAAGCCACAATTTTATCAGAAGTATCGTGAGCGATGAACCCTGGAATATTGAATTCTGAGGCGAATCTCTGTCCCGAAAAATCTTCCAGTTTAAAATTAAAACGATTTATAAATTTATTTTCTAAAAGAGGAAGCATTCTTTTATTCAAACTCAACATCGAAACGTAATTGTCAATCAAAGTTTTTAAGTCAGATGGAGCGCCCAGAATTACCATTTTATTAATACTGGTATTTGGAAATAAATGTTGATGGTAAACGCAAGCCGCACCACCAATAGAATGGCCAATAATAATTTCTGGCTGGTATTTTTCTACTGCTTTATTAATAAATTCAGCATAAAGAGGAACGTTAAATTCTTTTCCGCTACTTTGCCCGTGTGCTGGTGCGTCAAGAGCAATAATGGTGCTTCCTGATTTTTGAAGATGTGGCAATGTTTTCTTCCAGCGTGCAGCATTGCTTTCCCAACCGTGAACTAAAAGTATTTTAGTTTCGTTTCCTTTCCAGATATAAGTTTGAAAATGATGTTCGTCATGATGAAAAATTTCTGTTTCGGTATTTTTTAGAATTTTTGGAAGTGTTTCTTTTTTTAATCTTCCAATTCTTGGCTGACTAAAAAGGGCATACGAAAGCTCCATTGCCTTTTGCGGGCGTACATAACTCAAAAAGTTAATATACGACCCAACCGATTTTAAAGTGATAAAACGAATTCCTTTTTTAATTTTCAAAACTTATTTTTTTTCTAAAGGTAAAAAAAAGTTTTGCCACAGATTAAAAAGATTAACACAGATTTAATCATTCTTATGGTGAAAATCTTTTCTAATCATTTTAATCTGTGGCAGAAAAAGGCAAAAAAAATCCCGATTAAAAATCGGGATTTGATATTTAGAATTTTGCGAACAATTGTTCCATTTTTTCTTTTTCTTCTTCAGCTAATTGCGTATCAACTAAGATTCTTCCAGAGTGCTCATCTGTGATGATTTTCTTTCTTGAAGCAATTTCAACCTGAGTTTGTGGTGGAATTGTAAAGAAAGATCCTGCAGAAGCTCCTCTTTCGATAGAAACTACAGCTAAACCATTACGAACACTGCTTCTGATTCTGTTGTAAGCAGCCAATAATCTGTCTTCGATTTGTGCAGCATATTCAGCAGATTTCTCAGTTAAGAAAGTTTCTTCTTTCTGAGTTTCAGCCATAATAGCATCTAATTCAGATTTTTTATGTTTTAAATGAGAGCTTTTAGCATCAAGTTTTTCTTTTAAATTAGAAATAACTTCTTTTTTATGCTCGATAGAAGCTTTCATTTCTTTGATTTGCTTTTCAGCCAATTGAATTTCTAATTCTTGAAATTCAACTTCTTTTGTCAAAGAATTAAATTCTCTGTTGTTACGAACAGATTCTTGTTGTTTTGTGTACTTCTTGATAACCTCTTTATGCTCCTCAATAGCAATTTTCTTTGCTTTTATTTGCTCTTCAATCACTTCAAGTTCACCTTTCAGTTTCTCTGAACGAGTGCTCAAACCTGCAACTTCATCTTCCAAATCTTCAACCTCTAAAGGAAGTTCTCCTCTAACGTTTCTGATTTCGTCAATTCTAGAGTCAATAAGCTGTAAATCGTATATTGCTCTTAACTTGTCCTCAACACTTAATTCTTTCGTATTCGTCATATTCTATAAGTACTTAACTGGATTTGTATTTTCTTCCGATAAAATGATTGCAAAATTAAGAATTTTTTTTCGAAGATAATCAACAATATAATTTTTTGTATAGCGTTCGCTCTCAAAATGACCAATATCGGCCAAAAGTAGCTTATTTTCAGCTTCATAAAATTGATGGTACTTCAAATCTGCGGTCAAAAAAGCATCGGCTCCAGCTATGATTGCATTTTTTATGGCAAAACTTCCAGAACCACCCAAAACGGCAACTTTCTTGATGTTTTTTCCTAAAAATTGAGAATGACGAATTCCGTCAGAAATCATTTTTTCTTTAACAAAATGAAGAAAATCTTTTTCATCCATTTCATTTTCAAATTCACCGATCATTCCTAAGCCAATATTTTGATGCTGATTCTCTAAATTATAGATTTCATAAGCCACTTCTTCGTAAATATGATTCGCAAAAAGCGCTTTTAAAATGCGAGATTGAAGATGTTTTTCAAAAACCACTTCAATCTTGATTTCTTCTCCTGTATGCAGTTTTCCTTTTTCGCCAATTACCGGATTGCTTTCTTCATTTCCTTGAAAAGTAAAAAATCCTTTCGTATTAAAACTACAGTTATCGTAATTCCCAATGGTTCCGGCTCCAGCTTCAAACATTGCATTTCGAACTTTGTCTGCATTGTCAGGAACGGTAAAAGTGACTAGTTTTTGAATGAAATTATTTTTAGGAACCAGAACCTTAGTATTGATTAATCCTAAAGCATCGCAGAAAATTTTATTAACGCCTTTCGAATGATTGTCAAGTGCGGTATGAACGGCATAAATGGCAATATCATTTTTGATTGCTTTTAAGATAGCACGTTCAACATAGTTTTTACCCGTAATTTTTTTAATTCCCGAAAATAAAATAGGATGGAAGCAAACCACCAAATTGCAGTTTTTAGAAATTGCTTCATCAATTACCTTTTCCAAGGCATCGTGGCAAACCAAAACCCCTGTACTTTCAGTTTCAGAATTTCCGACTAAGAGTCCGACATTATCAAAATCTTCGGCATAAGCCAAAGGAGCCATTTCTTCAAGAACCGAGATGATTTGTTTTATTTTCATTTTTTTGATGTTTGTTTCAAGTTTAAGGTTTCAAGTTTTTCTGAACGGAATAGAATTGCTTAATATCTGTCAATGCAAATAATTAGCAATTAAGTGTAAAGAATTTATACTTAGTGCAAATTTATTACATTTGTAGTATAAAATTTAATAAGTCATGACTACAATAAAAATAAACGAGCATACTAAAACAGGCAAGGCATTTATGGCTATGTTTGAAGCTTTTTTTAAAGGAGTTGAAGGGATTGAAATTGTTGAAGATGATTACAATCAGGTTAATGAAGAGCAAAGTCCGTATAATCCTGAATTTGTTAAAATGGTTTTGAAAGCGAAAGAACGAGGTGATTATAAAGAAATAGATCCTAAAGATGTATGGGGAAGTTTAGGGTTAAAATAGAAAAATTAGCTGAAGATCATTTGAAAAAACATCTAAAATCAGGTGATCAGGCAAGTATAAAGAAAATTGCTAAAATTCTGGAAGAATTAAGTGAAAAACCTTTTGAAGGAATTGGTAAGCCAGAGGCCTTAAAATATAGTCTGACAGGATTATGGTCGAGACAAATAAATCAAAAAGATCGAATTATTTATATGGTTGAAGAAGATATAGTAACTGTATTCGTTATTTCTGCAATGGGTCATTACTCCGATAAATAACATTATGAAATTACTGCGCTATATACTTTTTCCATTCGCCGTTTTATACGGATTTATTACTTCAATTCGCAATTTTCTTTTTAATAAAGGAATTTTAAAATCGACTTCGTTTGAGATTCCGGTTATTGCAGTTGGGAATCTTAGTGTGGGCGGAACTGGAAAAACACCACAAATTGAATATCTTATTCGTTTATTATCTGATAAATATAAAATTGCGACTTTAAGCCGTGGGTACAAAAGAAAATCTGAAGGTTTTGTTTTGGCTGATGAAAATTCGAATGCTGAAATTCTTGGTGATGAGCCTTTTCAGTTTTACCAAAAATTTCCAAATGTGATGGTGGCAGTTGATGCCAATCGTACAAACGGAATTCAGCAATTGCTTTCGCAAAACGAAAAACCAGAGATTATTTTACTCGATGATGCCTATCAGCACAGGAAAGTAAAAGCTGGTTTTTATATTTTATTGACTTCGTACGGGGATTTATATGCAGATGATTTTATGCTGCCAACAGGAAATTTACGTGAAAGTAGAAGCGGAGCAGAAAGGGCCAGTACAGTGGTTGTTACCAAATGTCCTAAAATTTTAACGGAGGAAGAACAGAGTCAAATTAAATCAAAATTGAAGTTGAAAGCTGCACAACAAGTCTTTTTTACTTTTATAGATTATGATTTGGTGATTTACGGTAAAAATGAAAAAATTGCAGTAAGCGAAATCAAATCAGAGTCAAAACTTCTTTTGGCTGGAATTGCAAAACCCAAACCATTTTTTGATTATTTACAGAATGAAAATGATGATTGTATGACTTTTCCAGATCATCATCATTTTTCTGATGCAGATTTAGAGTCAATTCGAAATAAAGCCAACGGAAGAAAAATAATTACTACAGAAAAAGATTATGTGCGGTTAAAAGATTCTGAATTGGTAGATCAATTGTATTATCTACCTATAAAAAGCTCTTTTATCAATCATCAGCAAAACTTCGACGCAACGATTTTAGAATACGTAAAGAAAAACTTAGAAGCTTAGTGTCTCAGAACATTATCAAAAAAACTTAGCAATAGTAGTGTAGAAATCGTCTGGAACAAATGGTTTTGTAATCACATCATCCATTCCGAAAGAAAGAAGCATATCTCGGTTTTCGTCAAGCGAAATAGCGGTCAAAGCGATAATAGGAGTTTCTTTATCAAATTCGCGAATCAATTTAGTGGCAGTTGTTCCGTTAATTCCAGGAAGGTGAACGTCCATTAGAATCATATCAAATCGCTTGATTTTTAAAAGTTCAACAGCATCTTCTCCATTATCAACAATCTCGCAGGTAATGTTTTTGTTTTCCAGCATTTTACGAGTAATCATTTGATTGATTTTGTTGTCCTCAATCAATAAAATAGATTTGTTTTTCAATTGTTTTTCATTATATGATTTTACTTCTTCAATTACTTCCAACGGTTCATTGTTAATTTTAAAATTTAACTTGAAGGTAAATGTAGAGCCTTTACCCACTTCACTTTTTAATTTTATTTCGCCACCTAAAAGTTCGATTAATTTTTTTACAATAGTCAGACCAAGCCCCGTTCCTCCATATTTTCTGTTTACTTCTATAGAACCTTGAGAAAAGCTCTCGAAAACAGATTGAAGTTTATCTTCTGGTATTCCAATTCCAGTATCAACGATTTCAAAATAGACCGTAGCTTCTTCTCCTTCTTGCGAATACAATTTTGCAATAACATTTACATGTCCGTTCTCGGTAAATTTTAATGCATTGTTGATTAAGTTAAGAATGATTTGAGACAATTTTGTGGGATCTCCAATTAAATTATCAGGAATCGATTTGTCTATTTCTAAGTTGAAGTAGTTTCTGTTGGCAGTAGCCAGTTCTTTTAATGAACTTTGAATATTAAAAAGCAATTCTTTCAAATTAAAGCTGATATTCTCAACTTCAACTTTAGTCGAATCGATTTTGTTAATTTCTAAAATTTCATTGATAAAAGTGGTTAAATAGTTGCCGGAGAATTTTAAAGATTCTAAGTATTTTAATTGTTTTTTCTTCGGCTTATCTTCGAGAAGGATATGCGTAATTCCGTTAATAGCATTCAGCGGCGTCCGGAGTTCATGGCTTACAGTCGACAAAAATTCAGATCGCGCTTTTGATGCTTTTTCTGCTTTATTTTTAGCCAAAATCAATTCTTTGTTTTTCTCCCGAAGAAGTAGATTGTTTTGGTTTCTTATAATATTGTTTTTATATAAAGCTAAACTCAACAGCGATAAAATCGAAATTAAGGCAATTGCCAAAATACTTACAAGCTTAGAATAACGATAGGTTTTAAGCTGAAATTTTTCTTCGTTTTCTTTTTTAATAGTATTATTTAAAGATTGATTTTTTTTGAATTTCTCAAATTCGTCTAAATCAACTTTAGCATTTTTTAATTTTAAAAGATAATTTTCCAGCTGATAATGTTCGTCTAAATAAGAATACGCCAGATCGTAATTTTTGTTTTGTTTGTAGTACTGGCTTATCGCTAAAACAATTTTCGATTTTTTTGGAAGATCATTTATTTTAGAATTGTATTCTAAAGCTTTGTCAAAATATATTATAGCAGAATCATTTCTTTTAAGCTGTCCTTCAATTAAGCCCAGCTGGTAGTATGCATCTACTTTGGTTTTTGCAATTGCAGTGTTATCCGATTTTTTGGTTATTGCCTTAAACGTTTTTGCTGCTAATTCTAGGTCTTTATTGGATTTGAAAGCCAAAGCTTTTTGATAATCTAATACTTCGGCATTATCATTAATGTTCAGTTCCTTTAGTAAATCTTTAGCTTTTGTATAATAAACGGTTGCTGTTTTGTAATCGCCTTTGGCGGTATTAGTTACACCGATATAATGTAAAGCCAAAGCTTTTGTGCAGCTAGGTTTTAAGGTATCGAATAAAGAAACTGTTTTGTGGAAGTTTTTTAAAGCATTTTCAAACTTTCCCTGATTGTAATAAATTTTACCAAGCTTAAAAGTCTGATTGGCCAGATTTTCTTTTTTACCATTTTCTTCGCAAAAATTAATCGACTTTTCCGTGTAATAAATTGCTTGATTGAACTTTTTATTGTTAAGATTAGCATTGGCCAGCTTGTTATAATAGCTTAAGCTGTCCGTATTCTTTTTGGTCTGAGAATACAAAAACGAGTTTAAAAAACAAACAACAATAAAAAGATAGTATTTCATGTATGGCAATGCATTTACAATGAATCTTATTTTTTTCTTATTAGTAAAATTAAATCGATCAATCTTGATGAATAGCCAATTTCGTTATCGTACCAGCCTACCACTTTTACCATTTTATCGATAACCGAAGTGAGCTGAGCATCAAATAAACAAGAGTGTGTATTGCCAATTACATCAACCGAGACAATCGGATCTTCGGTATAATCTAATATTCCTTTTAAATTTGTTTTTGAGGCTTGTTTGAATGCTTTATTTATTTCTTCAATGCTTACTGCGCGTTTTACATTAAAGGTTATGTCTGTTAATGAACCGTCTGGAACTGGGACTCTAATACCACAGCCACCCATTTTATTGTGCAATTTAGGAAAAATTTTTGTTAATGCCTTAGCTGCGCCTGTAGTTGTTGGAACAATTGACTGGCTGGCACCTCTCGCACGGCGCAAATCCTTATGTGGCTGGTCATGAAGGCTTTGGTCTGTTGTGAAAGAATGTATAGTTGTAATGTATGCTTGTTCAATTCCGCATAATTCTTCGATAATTTTAATCATCGGAGCCGCATTATTTGTCGTACAGCTTGCATTTGAAACTATATCTTCGTTGCCTTCCAAAATATGTTCGTTTACACCAAGAACTACCGTTTTTATAGTGTCAACTTCAGATGGAGCTGAAAGAATTACTTTTTTGGCTCCAGCTTCTAGATGCGCATTTAATTCTTCGTGCGTTTTATATTTTCCCGTCGATTCGATTACAATATCAATCGAATGCGATTTCCAGTCTATGTCTAAAATATTTTTTTCGTGAAAAAAGAAAAAATGCTTTCCGTCTACAATGATGCTGTTTTCGTCATGACTTACTTCTGCTTTCAAAACTCCATGAATACTGTCATATTTTATTAAATGCGACATGGTTTTGTTATCTGCAATGTCATTTATCGCAACGACTTCAATTTCAGGATGATTTAAAAGCAATCGGAATAAATTTCGTCCAATTCTTCCAAATCCATTTATAGCAATTCTTGTTTTCAATTTTTTGTTTATTCGTTTAACTATTTAATCGTTTAATCGGTTTTACAATTAAACGATTAAACGATTAAACTTTTTTATAAAATATGTTTTTGTGCCTTGTATGAAGAACGAACAAGAGGTCCGCTTTCTACATGTCTAAAACCTAATTCAAGACCAAATTTTTCATATCTGGCAAATTGTTCAGGCGTAATAAATTCTTTTACAGGAAGATGTTTTTTACTTGGTTGCAAATATTGCCCAACAGTAACAACATCAACATTTGCATTTCTCAAATCGGTCATAGTTTGGAAAACTTCTTCTTCAGTTTCTCCAAGACCAAGCATAATTCCAGACTTTGTTCTGTTGATTCCTTTTTCTTTTAGATAACGAAGCACTTCTAAGCTTCTGTCATATTTAGCTTGAATACGAACTTCGCGAGTTAAACGTCTTACCGTTTCCATATTATGAGAAACTACTTCAGGATTTGCTTCTACAATACGGTCTAGATTTCTTTCAATTCCTTGAAAGTCTGGGATCAAAGTTTCAAGAGTAGTTTGAGGATTCATTCTTCTAATAGCTCTCACGGTTTCCATCCAGATGATAGAGCCGCCATCTTTAATATCATCTCTGTCCACACTTGTGATAACAGCATGTTTGATATTCATGATTTTAATAGAACGCGCTACTTTTTCCGGCTCGTCCCAATCTACTGTTTCTGGTCTTCCGGTTTTTACACCGCAAAAACCGCATGAACGGGTACAAACGTTTCCTAAAATCATAAAAGTAGCTGTTCCTTCTCCCCAACATTCTCCCATATTAGGGCAACTTCCAGAAGTGCAAATGGTATTTAAACTATATTTATCAACTAAACCTCTAAGTTCAGTATATTTTTGTCCGATAGGTAATTTTACTTTTAACCACTTTGGTTTTGTGGCAGGTATATTTTCAGTGACTGTTTCCATATATCAATGTTCAAAGTACAAAGATACGGAATGTAGTTTATTTGAAGATTTGTTTAAGGTTTAATTTAGCATTTAAGTGCTAAAAAACAGTAGAAGTATACTTTGTTTAATTACAACAAAACAGTTAAATGTTTGTATTAAATCATTCTTTGTTATTATAAAAGTGTTTTTCTATTTATCTAAATTAAATTATGCTATAATTATCGCAATGAGTTGTGTTTTAGTTCTTTAAAATTTATAACTTTAATTGTTTAAAAAACTAGATTCATTATAGAAATAGAAGTTGTTTTTGTAGTAGATTTGTTATTAAATTAATAAAAGTAAAGATGAAAAAGAAATTTATTGTATTGGGAGTTTTATTGGCTGCTTTTGGTTTTACAAAAGCAAATGCACAAATTAATTTTGGTGATAAAGCAATTGGAGCAGTTCAAAAAGGGGTTAGCGGTTTTACTTTTAGTAATGCCGATGCAGCAAAACTATCTAAGGAAGCGGTTGATAAATTGGATGCAGAGCACGAAATTGCTGGGCCAACTGATGGTTATGCTATAAGATTAAATCGTGTTTTTGGAAAACATGCATCTGGAGACGGATTTACGCTGAATTATAAAGTATATAAATTGAAAGAAGTAAATGCTTTTGCAACGGCAGACGGAAGTGTTCGAGTATATTCTGGATTAATGGATATTATGGATGATAATGAATTAATTGCTGTAATCGGACATGAGATTGGACACGTAGCCAATAACGATTCTAGAGATGCTATTCGTGCAGCTTACCAAAAGGAAGCTTTAATGGATGGTGTAGCTTCTCAATCGGCGACTGTGGCATCTGTTACAGACAGCCAGCTTGGAAAAATCGGAAGTGCGATTATTGACAGCAAATACAGCCGTAAACAAGAATCAGAAGCAGATTTGTTTGCTTACAATTTCATGAAGAAAAATGGCTACGATGTAAATGCTGAAGAATCTGCTTTTAGAATCTTAGCAAAAATGAGCGAAGGATCTGAAGCTTCATTTATTGACCAGATGATGAGTTCGCACCCAGATTCTAAGAAAAGAGCAGACGATACGAAAAAAAGAGCAGAAAAAGACGGTTTGTACAAGCCTTACGTGCAGCAGAAAATTGTAAATACTGCTCCAGTAACTACAACTAAAAAAGCGACAACAACCAAAAAAACGACAACTAAGAAAACAACAAAAAAGAAATAAAAACTTTTCTATAAATAGAAAGCCCAGCAAGTTCTAAATTTGCTGGGCTTATTTTTTTTATCCTAATACATGAAAAGCAAGAATCTTTTGCACTTCGTAAACATTCACCGATTTATTGAATTGTTTTACAATGCTTGGTTGCTGTTCGCTAGAAACCCAAATTTTTAATTCGGCATCCAGATCAAAAGTACCAGCAGTTTCTACACTAAATCTAGTAATGTTTTTGTAGGCAATAGATTTGTATTCGGTTTTACTGCCTGTAATTCCTTGTACATCAACTAAGATTAATCTTTTGTTTGTAAAAATGAAAGTGTCGCGAATAAGTTTAAAACCCATTTCGATTTCTTCATTTGTTGTCAAAAGCTGTCCGTATTTCTTAATTAAATCTTCCTGGCTCACAGAACCTGCATTGCCAAGAATAGCTGAAAATATTCCCATTATTTTGTTTTTAATTAGTTAAAATGATTCCGTTTTGAAAGAGTAAATGTAGTGGATTTTGTTAATTTTTTAGAGTTGATTTGAATTTTATTAGTAGTGGAATTATAGTAATTGCAATTAAAAAAGAGGATATAAAAGTGACAATTAAATTACCAATGTTTAAGGCTTTTGGATTTAATATAAATCTCATAAATAGAATTGAAGAGGAAAATAAAATAACAGAAATCCAATATAATTTATTAGAAGCAACAGAATTGAATTTTTTAGGAAGTTTAAAAAATGCTATTAACAAAACTATGCCGCCAATTAGTGTACTTGAATGCTGAGCTATTTTCCAGAACGGAATTTGTGTTCCAAAAAGGGAAACAGTATTTTTTAAAACATCAATTTGATTTACAAAATAACCGTGTTTATGGGTAAAACCATCCCAAAAAATATGAGAAAATATTCCGATTAGCAGAGAGATTAAAACGATAATCCAGTTTTTCTTAAAATAAGCGTTCCACTCAAAATCGGTAAAAATCAGAACTCTGTTTTTTATAAATGAAGGAAGATTTTGAATTAAAAGATTTCTAGTTAGATTATGAAAAAGGAAGGTTAATAAAAGCGCAAGAGGCAAATCAAACCAAAAAATACCGCTTAGAGTATGGCTATAATTACTTTTAACTTTCATGCGTAGAAAATATTCAAAATCTGGAGTTAAGCTTCCAATTATTAATGCTGTTATAGAAAACCAGGTTTTTGGCAAATATCTTAACGGAAGAATTATTGCAGGATGCGAAAAAGTAAAAGGCATTAAAGTTATTTTTTGAGTTGCTATGCTTTATTCGAAATTAAATATAAACAAAAAAAGCAGAACCTAAAGTCCTGCTTTTTCACTTTTCAAAATATCTATTTTATTCAACTTCTGTTTTTATTGTAATCGGAAGATTATATGCGGTTCTCACTGGTTTTCCGTCTAGAATTCCAGGAGCCCATTTTGTTTTTAATGATTTTAAAACTCTAACAGCTTCTTTCCCCATTCCATAACCAGGGTCATTTTTAACCATAATGTCAGTAAGCGACCCGTCTTTTTCTACTACAAAAGAAACATACACTTTCAGTGTTTTTTCTACATCAAGATCTGGTCTACGGAAATTGTTTCCAACATATTTGTAAAACTGAGCAATTCCGCCTGGAAATTCTGGAAGTTTATCCAAAACTGCAATAGAAACAGGATCGTTAGTTGGCGGCGCAACCGAAGCAGCATCTCCATTTCCTCCTCCGCCTCCAGTTGTAGGCATTACATTAGTTGCTGTTCCTGTTCCAGAAGCATTGTCTACCGCAGGCACATTTTCTGTGTTAGGAGCTATTTTGTCTACAGCTTCTTCTGGTTTCGTTATTACAGGATTAATTAACTGCGTCGCATCTGTTTGGCTTGCGGCAGTTTGTTCTACTACTGGTGCTGGTGGTGCTGGTGGCGGTGGCACAACCAGATCAGGCGTAAGGTCGACCGGTGTAATTGGATCGTAAATAAATGGTTCTGGCTCAGGTTCAATTACTGACGAATTAAATTTGCTAATAAGGACAGATGCACTTCCTAAAGCAGTTAATAACAATAAACCCATAAAGAGAGCTGTTATAGAATTTTTAGAATTCTCTTGGCGTAATTGGTATGCGCCGTACTCTTTGTTTTTGTTCTCGAAAACAAGATCGGTCCACTTGTTTTCATAAATACTTAATTTAGACATAATTTTTGGGTTTTAAGGTTAAGTAACTTTAAATCATACGCAGAAAAGGTTTAGGGTTGAGCTAACAACGTAAAAGTTGTAGTTTTAGTGTTGTGAAAATCTGTTTATTTTAAGAATAAAAGTAGTAATAATTTATTCTTTATTTAAAGATAATAAATTATCTATTACGTTCGATAATTTCTGCTAATAATTTTTTAGCACGTAAAAGTTTTACTTTAACACTGCTTAAAGGTTCGTCAATCTTA
Source organism: Flavobacterium ustbae (assembly GCF_003946915.1). Lineage (GTDB taxonomy): Bacteria > Bacteroidota > Bacteroidia > Flavobacteriales > Flavobacteriaceae > Flavobacterium > Flavobacterium ustbae. The sequence goes on along the minus strand of NZ_RPOC01000011.1, from coordinate 121,899 downwards.
GCAGCAATTTCCTGATAAGACATTTCCTGAAAATAACGAAGCTGAATTACTTCTTGATAGTGAGGTTTAAGTTCTTTGATGCATAAGAGCAGACGAGAAAGATTCTGTTCTTTAATTAAAGCATCTTCTGCAGATGGAGTAGGGTCGGCAATGTTGTAGGCCTGCTGGTCTTCGTTGTCTGTGATTTCTATAAAAAGATTGGTTTTCTTTTTTCGAAGTAAATCAATATGGACATTTTTTGCAATCGCTATAAGCCACGTATTGAACTGAAATTCTGGATTATAAGAGCCTATTTTGTCAAAAGCTTTAGAGAAAGTCTCAATGGTAATATCTTCTGCAGTCGTTTCATTTTCGGTTCGTTTTAGCATAAAAGCATACACCTCATTCCAATAATGATCTAATAAAAAAGTAAAGGCGATCTGATCGCCTTTTTTTGCTTTTTCTATTTTAGAATTTATTTCCAATATACCGGTTTTGAAAAGATATTAGTTATAAAGATATTAATTTGCGTTAATATAAGCGCTATCTCGACAACTGGAAACCAAATTTTAATATCTTTTTCCTTTAATTTTCCTGCTGAACATCCAATTACGGTCCAAACAACAGTATAACGTGTTGCTAAAATGGCTAAAACTGCAATCCATTGAAATTGAAATGCTAATAATATAATAACCAATAAAAAGAAAAATAATTGTGAAAGAAAGAATAATCCTAACTGCATTTTATCAAAAAACTTATAATGCTCTGCAGTAGAAATATGTCTTCTTTTCTGAGTAAACCATTCTTTATAGGTTGGTTTAGGTTTTGAATACGTAAAACTTTCTGGCGTATAAGAAATGGTAGTGTTTTCTTTATTTGCTGCTTGATTAATGAACAAATCATCATCGCCAGAGCGAATCTGAATATGGTCAATAAAACCATTTACATTAAAAAACTCTTCTTTTTTATAAGCAAGATTTCTGCCGACTCCCATATATGGAAGACCTAACTTTGCCCAAGAGAAATATTGTATTGCGGTAAGAACCGTTTCAAAGCGAATAATTTTGTTTAAAAAGGAACGCTCTACTTTTTCGTAACCTCCATAACCCAAAACAATTGTTTTCTCTGTCGTAAATTGCGAAGTCATAGCAGTAATCCAGTTTTTTGAATTTGGAAAACAGTCAGCATCTGTAAACAATAAATAATCTTTCTTTGCCGCTTTTATTCCAAGTGTCAAAGCGTATTTTTTATTTCCCCAAAAAGCTTCGTTATTTTCAACTTTTACCAAACGGATATTGGAGAATTCTTTTTCAAATTCTTCAAAAACTTCAAGAGTTTCATCGCTAGAAGCGTCGTCAATTAAAACAATTTCAAAATCAGGGTAATCTTGCTGTGCCAAAAGCGGAATGTATTTTTTTACATTTTCTTCTTCGTTTTTAGCGCATACAATTACAGAAACTGGAAGATTTTTTGGCTTTACATGCTGAGGTTTGGCAAAAGCAAATTTTCCAAAAATTCCGAGATAATAAAAAAGTTGAACAACAACAATAGCAATAAAAAAGTAAAATATGTATATAAGCATCTGATTTATTAGGTTCTATTAATTTCACGTTCTGCGACTGCAAATGTACTTATCAATTCGCTAAATTCAATAGCCAAAACCAATTTACTTTCGGCATTTTGACATTTCTTTTGCAACAGCAATAGACAGAGGGTTTTCGGTTTTTTCTAATTCCGAAATTATGTTTTCATAATTGTGATCGTCACGGTTTTGGGAAAGCTTTTTGGTTGCCTGAATTTCTTCAATTTCGATTTCAAAACCAAAGATTCCTCTCGCTTCACGCATTGTTTTTTCAGATAAATCTTCAACTCGAACTGGGTTTTTAGAATTCGCTTCGTATTTATCAACCAGTTTTTTCAATTGTTCTACAGAAGTTTCATAATCCACAATCTTGATTTTTCCGTAAACATGTACGGCTATATAATTCCATGTTGGAACATTTTCATGATCATACCAAGAAGAAGAAATGTAACTGTGAGGACCAGTAAAAATGGCCAAAATTTGATCGTTTTCTCTAAAACCTTCAGCTTGCGGATTAAGTTTTGAAATATGTCCCTGCAAAACTTCTTTTCCATCAGCATTCAATTCCAATTCTATCGGAATATGTGTAGCACATAATTTTCCATTAGTTTGATTAATCAGAATTCCGAAGCTGTTTGCTTTCAAAAAAGCTCTTATTTCTTCTGCGTTTTCGTTTTTATAAAGGTTAGGAATGTACATAGCTGAAGTATTTGTAAAAATTTATAAAGTCAATTTTGATCCACCCATTATAATCAAATTCGCTTAATGCTCAATTTCGTCTTTTGTAAAACTGAAAAATTTAGAGTTTACACTAAAATAAATGATTGCTAATCCTACTAAAGTAAAAATAATGCCTTCAATCAAGCATTGCGTTGCAAAATCATCTGAAAGCGCTGTTCTAATTTTTCTAAACAAAAGGGAGAAAACTTCTTTTCTAAAAAATTTAAGTCTTAGAAGTAAATAAAGTGCAATTGCAAGTAAAATGGTGTTTACAGACGAAAGCTTTTTTTTCCAGTTTAAAAAAGTTACTATAGAAATTCCAAATATAAGTCCGAAAAATATCCAAATATAAATGCTTGGCAGAAAGTTCAGTATTTCTGCCTCATTAGAAAAAAATTGACTGCAGCTTTCTATTTTTCTATGATAATAATAGTCGATGATACACATTACCTTTTCTGAAACAGTGTACAATCTAAGCTGGAAAATGCCATTTATTAGAAATATCATTCCTAAAAATTGTATTATAAGAACCCCGATATTTAGTTTTTTCATTAATAAGAAATTGGAGTTTTTATTTCTAAATTATATTTACTTCTGCTTCTATGTGGATTCCAAAAGTTTCAAAAATGGTTTTTTGGACTTCTTTCGAAACAGCTAAAATTTCCTGCCCCGTTGCATTTCCATAATTTACTAAAACCAATGCTTGATTTTTATGAACTCCAGCGTCGCCAAAACGTTTTCCTTTAAAACCAGCTTGTTCAATTAGCCATCCGGCAGGAACTTTAACTTCAGTTTCTGAAACTTCATAAAACTTCATTTCTGGAAATTTCTGATGGATTTTTTCAAAATCAGATTTTAATAAAATGGGATTTTTAAAGAAACTTCCACTGTTTCCTAATTCTTTTGGGTCTGGAAGTTTACTCTGTCTAATCGCAATTACAGCATTGCTTACATCTTTTAAAGTTGGTTCTGTAATATTGTTTTTAGCCAATTCTGCCAAAATATCTCCGTAAGAGGTATTGATTTTATGATTGCGTTTGGTCAGTTTAAAAATAACCGAAGTGATAATATATTGGTCTTTTACTTCGTGTTTAAAAATACTTTCGCGATAGCCAAAATTACATTCAGCATTATCGAAAGTTTTCATTTCCTGAGTTGCAATATTCATGGCTTCGCAAGAAACAAAAGTATCTTTGATCTCAGTTCCATAAGCTCCAATATTCTGAACGGGAGTTGTGCCAACATTTCCAGGAATAAGTGACATGTTTTCTAATCCGCCAAAATTGTTGTCGATGGTCCAAAGAACGAAATCATGCCAGGTTTCTCCCGCCTGACTTTCGACCCAAACAAAATCGTCGTCTTCTTTTGTGATTTTTTTGCCTTTTAAATCGATATGAATAACTAAAGCATCAATGTCTTTCGTTAAAAGCATATTGCTTCCGCCTCCTAAAATAAATTTTTTCTCGTTTTTGTTTGCTGACAAAATTGTTTTTAGTTCTGTAATAGAATGAACTGCAACGAATTGTTTTGCGCTGGCTTCGATGCCAAATGTGTTGTAATTTTTTAAAGAAAAATTGGATTGGATTTCCATAAATAAAAGGCTTTTTAATCTGTGTTCAAAAGTATGAATTATAATTTTTGGTTTGACTCTAAAGAGCACAAAGTTTAATTTAATCGCAAAGCACACAAAGATTTTTATTTCAGTTTGAACCTATCAAAAGCAAAGTTCGCAAAGCTTTAGGCATAATAGCTTAGCGAACCTTGCCTAAATCTTTGTGTGCTTTGCGTTTAAATTATTTTAGAATATCCAACAACTCATGATACTTCTCCGCAATAATGTTCATATTAATATAATAATTAGCATTTTCTTCGACAAATTTTCTGTTTCGAATAATTGCTTCGTTTCGCAATTCTGGATTTTCAAAAGACCAAATTAATTCTTCGGCCAACATTTCAATATCATCAATTGTAATTAATTGTCCGTTTTCACGATGTTTTATCCAGCTTTGATTTCCGGGAATATCAGAAACTACCGGAAAACAATTGCACGCCATCGCTTCAAATAAAGAAGCCGAAACGCCTTCGGTAATTGGCATGCTAATGTAAATGTTAGCTTGCTGTAATAATTTTGGAAGTTCAGTATTCGGGATCCTTCCCGTAAAAATCACTTTATTTTCGATTTGCATTTTCTTGGCTAAATCCTTTAAATATTCCAATCTATTTCCATCACCAACAATGGTTAAAGAAAAATCTATTGCTCTTTGATTTAGTATATAAAAAGCTTGTAAAATAGAATCATGTCGATATTCTGGCTGTAGTGAACGGGTTACAATCGCCTCAATTTTGTTTGAATTATTTGTTAATGGAGTAAAAAGCGAAAGATTAATTCCTTTTGGAAGAACCAAAACCTTGTTCATGTCAACGCCAATTTCTTTCATGTGAATTGTCATGGCAGACCCCCAAGCATGAATTAAATGTGCTTTTTTAAAGGCATATTTCTGAATGAATTTTTTAAACGGATATAAAGCAGAATCTTCTGGCCATAAATCGGTTCGGCCCTGTTGTGCGACGGCTATAGTCTTAGATCCTGATAACGTAGCAAGAAAACCGTAGCTGGTTGTTCTTTCTGCAATTACCATGTCTGGTTTTTCTTTTTTAATGATTTTTCGAATGGAAAGCGGAGAAAAAAGATATTCTATAATACGCTTGAATCTATAATTGTTAGAAGTTTGGAGTTCCCAAGTAATAATTTCAAAATCGCCAAATTCCTTCAAACCTTTCATCCAGGTTATAGCATCGGCGCGATAAGATTCTCCAAGAAAAAGTATTTTCCTTTTCATTATAAAAGTTTTTTCGCCACGAATTCACGAATTAATTTGGAATAATTCGTGAATTCGTGGCGATTTTTTTTTATCTCTAAAATTCGTCAGTTTCCAAAGCGCGGTTGATGAATTCGTTAAGTGGTTTTAGTGCACTAAGTTTTTCGCTCATTTTTTTTACGAAACCTTTTTTGGTAACTTCAGAAATATCATAAGGCTGAGTTGCCGTAAAACTTTTTAGTTTTAAAAATTCAATTGCCGGATGGTCTTTTTCGTAACCGCGTGGCATGCTTTTTAGCGAATTATTTTCGTTGACATCTAAACTTCCGAATTCTTTTTTAAAATTTTTGTCGTTTAAAATTTCCTGTAAATCATCGTAGAAAAAAGCAATTTCTTTGCGGACTTTCTTTAATTCTTCTGAATCCGGAGAATAAAATCCGCCGGCGATAAAACTCGCGCCTTTTTCGATATGAACATAATATCCGGAACGATTTGCACCTTTTGCACCCGCCGACATCCAAACGCCCAAATGCGCTTTGTATGGCGATTTGTCTTTAGAAAAACGAATATCACGGTTAATTCTGAAAGTGCAGTTTTTAACTTCAAGCAATTCTAATGAAGGATCAAGTGGTTTCATGGCATCTAAAAAATCACTTACCAATTGGTGATAATCTTTTTTGAAGATTTCATAGCGTTTTTTGTTTTCCTGAAACCATTCACGATTATTGTTATTTTTTAAATCGTCTAAAAATTGCAATGATTCTTTCGTTAGCATATTTCTTGATTGTTTATTGCAGTTAATGTTTTTTGCTAATTTACTGATTTCTTAAAAGAAAGTTAGCCACGAATTACACAAATTTCCACGAATTATTTTGTGCCAATCGTGGTGTCTTTTTTGCCACAGATTAAAAGTATTAAAGAGATTAAAAATCTGTACTAATCTGTGAAATCTCTGACTTGCACCAGTTAGAAATTAATTTGTGAAAATTTGTGTAATTTGTGGTTGAAATCTTTGCGGCAACATTTTAGCCACATATTGAAAAATTAAAAAGTTTAAAATCTGGTTAATCTGTGAAATCTGTGGCTAAAATAAATTAGCGAAAATTCGTGGAATTCGTGGCGACTTTAAAAAAATCACAAATTAAATATCTTATAACTTTGGTGCGTCGATTTTACAATCGCTTCGGTTCTTTCAGGATGTGTGTCAGAAATAAAAAGCTGCCCGAACGTTTCGCTGTTTACCATTTCTACAATTTTGGCAACACGCGTTTCGTCCAATTTGTCAAAAATATCGTCAAATAACAGAATAGGTTTTACGCCACTTTGTTTTTTCAAAAATTCAAATTGGGCCAATTTTAATGCAATCAAGAAAGATTTCTGCTGTCCTTGAGATCCGAATTTTTTTATCGGATGCGTATCGATTTCAAAAGATAAATCGTCTTTATGAATTCCGACCGTTGTATAATGAAGTACGCGATCTTTGTTTATGCTTTCCTGTAAAAGCGTCAGAAGATCTTTTTCGAACAAATGACTTTCATAAACCAATTGCACGCTTTCTTCAGAACCTGTTATTTCGTGATGGTGTTTATTAAATATAGGTATAAACTGCTCGAGGAAATCTTTTCGTTTTTCAAAAATCGATTTACCGTAACCTTGCAGTTGCTCATTATATATAGATAAGGTATCGTTATCAAAAACATGATTGAGGGCAAAATATTTCAAAAGCGCATTTCGCTGTGTAATTACCTTTTGGTATTGTATCAATTCGTGAAGATAAGTAGCATCTAACTGAGAAATTACACTATCCATAAATTTACGGCGCGTTTCGCTTCCTTCAATAATCAAATCACGATCGGCAGGCGAAATAATTACAAGCGGAATGAATCCGATGTGATCTGAAAATTTATCATAAGGTTTTCCGTTTCGTTTCAAAACCTTTTTCTGCCCTTTTTTTAAACTGCAGACAATCTGCTCGGTTCTCTCATTTTTTTGGAGTTCGGCATCAATCACAAAAAACTCTTCGCCGTGTTTGATATTTTGAACAGCAAGCGGATTAAAATAACTTTTCCCGTAAGCCAAATGATAAATAGCATCGAGCACATTGGTCTTTCCAATGCCATTTTTCCCTACAAAACAGTTTATTTTGATGTCGAAATCAAAACTTGCTTCAGAAAAGTTTTTATAATTGAATAATGAAATTTTGTTTAAATGCATTTTTTAGAAGACTCCGCAAAAAATAAAGTTTTGTGTTTTTTGAACAATTCGCAGCATTTTATCTGCCACAGATTAAAATGACTAAAAAGATTTTTATGCTGTTTTTATTTAATCTGTGTGAATCTTAAAAATCTGTGGCTAAAATATATTTATTTCGCTTTCAAAAATTAGATTCGAATTTAGGCTGCAAATTACCGAAAATTATCGATATAATTGGCTTTAGCGCTTTCTTAGACTAATTTATTTTACCGCTTCCGCGAAAGTAGAGAAGAGGATTTAAAATATTTATTTTAAAATAGTGATAAAATTGAAATTTTTTACGTCAATTTCAATAAAAATTTTATTTTTGCCGTTCACTAAATAAATTTTAAATGGCAACTTACAATAAAAGAGGATATAAGACACCAAAAGAAAAGGAAGTTAAAGAGGTTACTGAAGAGCAACAAGTAATTATTGATGAAAAAGACAGCACAACAGCTGGAGTTTTCTCAAAATTAGATGAAACAGCTTCAAAAACTGAGGATTGGGTGGCTAAAAATCAAAAAATCATTATTGGTTTAGTTGCTGGTATTGCAGTTGCTACAATTGGATATTTGGCTTACCAAAAATTTATTGCAACTCCTAAACAAGAAGAGGCTGCAAGTGAAATGTTTGTTGCTCAACAAAATTTTGAAAAAGCGGTAAACGGTGTTTCTAGTGATTCATTATTCAAATTATCATTGAACGGTTCAGAAGGTAAATTCGGATTTATCAAAATCGCTGACGAATATTCTGGAACAGATGCAGGAAATTTAGCAAATTACTATGCTGGTATTGCTTACCTAAATACAGGTAAATTTGATGAGGCAATTAAATATTTAGGTGAATTCAAATCGGAAGACGTAGTCTTAACTGCTTTAGCAAAAGGTGCTACAGGAGATGCTTATTCTCAAAAAAATCAGCAAAAAGAAGCTTTAGATTTTTATGTAAAAGCTGCTGAGTCTAACAAAAACGATTTTACAACGCCTCGTTTCTTATTAAAAGCAGGAAAAACTGCTTTAGCTTTAGGGCAAAAAGAAGATGCGTTAAAATACTTTAATGACATTAAAGATAATTACGACAGTACTCCAGAAGCAGGACAAGTTGATGCTTTGATTGGATTAGCACAATAATATTATTGTAGAGTTAAGATTTTAGATTTTAGATTCGTATTTTAGCAATCTGAAATTTAATATCTAAAATCTAAAATAGACAGATGGCTACTGAAAATAAAAATCTATCAGAATACGATAAAAACACAATCCCAAACGCGAAAGACTTTCGGTTTGGGATTGTTGTTTCTGAATGGAATGATACTATAACAGAAGGACTTTATAATGGCGCTTTTGACGCTTTAATTGATTGTGATGTTCCTGCACAGCAAATTATCCGATGGAATGTTCCAGGAAGTTTTGAATTAATCTACGGAGCTAAAAAAATGCTTCAGACACAAAACGTTGATGCTGTTATTGTAATTGGATGTGTGATTCAAGGAGAAACAAAACACTTCGATTTTGTTTGCGAAGGCGTAACACAAGGAATTAAAGACTTAAATGTTCAAACTGATATTCCTGTTATTTTCTGCGTATTGACAGATAATAATATGCAACAGTCAATTGATAGAAGCGGAGGAGTTCATGGAAACAAAGGAACTGAAGCAGCAATTGCAGCAATCAAAATGGCCTACATTCGTCAGCAAGCTTCAATAGCTCACGTTTATAATCAGCCATTGTTGGCTTCAGGTGCGCTTCAAATTGAAGATTCTCCAAGAAAAATAGAAAACGAATAAGACACATTTGCTTTAATAAGATTAAAACCTATACTGTGTAATAACGGTATAGGTTTTTTTGTTTTTTTTATCATTGTTCTTATTCTGAAAGCCAATCAAAATTCACTAAATTTGTATTTCTTGGTTTATAAAACCGAATCTAAACTTTAAAATTATTTTTGCTTAATGTCGAGTATTATTCAATTGCTTCCTGATCACGTTGCTAACCAAATTGCTGCTGGAGAGGTGGTTCAAAGACCAGCTTCAGTTGTAAAAGAATTGTTAGAAAATGCTGTTGATGCTAAAGCAACTGATATTAAATTAATTATAAAAGACGCTGGTAAATCATTAGTGCAAGTTATCGATAATGGCGTAGGAATGACAGTAACAGATGCGCGTTTGTGTTTTGCGCGTCATGCGACTTCAAAAATTCGTCAGGCCGAAGATTTGTTTTCTCTTGGAACAAAAGGTTTTCGTGGTGAAGCTTTGGCTTCTATCGCCGCGATTGCGCATATGGAAATGAAAACCAAACAAGATCAAGACGAACTTGGAACCCATATTATTATCGAAGGCAGTAAATTTGTTTCGCAAGAAGTAGCCGTTTTGCCAAAAGGGACTTCGTTTGCGGTTAAAAACTTATTTTTTAATATTCCCGCTCGCCGAAATTTCTTAAAGTCTGATACCGTCGAATTTCGTCATGTTATGGATGAGTTTCAGCGTGTAGCGTTGGCGCATCCTAATATTCATTTTAGTTTTTACCATAACGGAAGCGAATTATATAATCTTCCTGCTGCAGGATACCGTCAGAGAATTGTCGGAATCATGTCAGGAAAAACCAATGAAAAGCTGGTGCCGGTAAACGAAGATACCGATATAATCAGCATTCAAGGATTTGTTTGTAAACCTGAATTTGCAAAGAAAAATAGAGGAGAACAATTCTTTTTTGTTAATGATCGCTTTATAAAAAGTGGCTACCTGCATCATGCTGTTATGGCTGCCTATGACGGACTGTTGAAAGATGGCTGTCAGCCTAGTTACTTTTTATATCTGCAAGTGCCGCCTAACACAATCGATATCAACATACATCCGACAAAAACGGAAATTAAATTTGATGATGAACAAGCGTTGTATGCCATTTTAAGAGCATCTATCAAACATAGTTTGGGGCAGTTTAATGTGGCGCCGGTTTTAGATTTTGACAGAGATGCCAATTTAGATACACCCTATCATTACAAAGATGTAGAGGCAGAAGTGCCCACTATCCAGGTAGATGGAACTTTTAATCCTTTTACAGATGATAAAACGAATCAGCATTATAGCAAAGCAGCTTCGGGATCGACAGGATATAGTTCAGGTTCATCATTTTCGTCTTCATCAGGATCTTCTTCTTCTAGATCATCGTATGCAGGATATTCACGAAAAGTAGAACCAACCGCAAGTTGGGAAAGTTTGTATGTTGGTTTAGATGTCGAAAATCCAGAAAGTATAGAAAGTTCTCCGTTTACATTTGAAAACGAAGAAGTGACCTCTTCTTTATTTAATGATGATGAAGTAGAACAAGCAACACATAAAACGTATCAGATTCATAAAAAATATATTGTTTCGCCAATAAAATCAGGAATGATAATTGTTGATCAGCAGCGAGCGCATCAGCGTATTTTGTATGAACAATTTTTACTTAATATGACGGTAAATCAAGCTTCTAGCCAGCAATTGCTGTTTCCTTTAGATTTGTTTTATTCGTCAAGCGAAATGAAATTGATTGAGGAATTGAAACCTTCGTTAGAAACAACCGGATTTGTGTTTGACAACGCGCAAACCGATCATGTCGTTATTTCTGGAATCCCAGTAAATATTACAGAAAGCGAAGTTTCGCAGGTAATAGAACAATTGTTGAGTGATTTGCAAGACGGAATTCCTGCAAACAGTTATAGTCAGAATGATACCATTGCTAAGTCAATGGCCAAAAGTTTAGCGGTTAAAACAGGATCTTATTTAACCGAAAAAGAACAAGATAATTTAGTAAACGGTTTGTTTGCTTGTAAAGATCCAAATATTTCACCTTTTCAGAAACCTACTTTCATCACCATGCGTGTGGAAGATATAGATAAAAAGTTTGCTTTATGATGAATATGACTCCAGTGGTTAAACAACTGCTAATTATTAATATTATATTTTTTATTGGTTCTCAAATAGTTCCAGTTTCTTATGACTTTTTGATGCTTTATTACCCAGAAAGTGATCATTTCAGAATTTGGCAAATTATTACCCATATGTTTATGCATGCGCCATTACCAAATTTTGCGCACATATTATTTAATATGTTTGCTTTATACAGTTTTGGTTCGGCATTAGAACATTTTTGGGGCGGGAAAAAGTTCTTGTTTTTCTATATTTCTTGCGGACTAGGAGCGGCATTGCTTCATACAGGAGTAAATTATTTTCAGATTCAGTCACTTTTAAGTTCTGTATCTGATTTGAATTTGTCAAAATCAGAAATGCATATGATTTTAAATGCAGATTATTCTTCATTATTTGATGCAAACGGAAAAATGATTCAGGGCGAAATAGCTTCTATTTTAAACAAAGCACATTGTACGCAGGAACAATTCAATTCATTAGCGCAGGCTAGTTCAATTATGCAGTCACCTGTTTTAGGTGCTTCTGGGGCAATATATGGTTTATTAACCGCTTTTGCATTTATGTTTCCAAACGCAGGATTGGCATTATTGTTTATCCCTGTTCCGATTAAGGCGAAATATTTTGTTCCAGGAATTTTAGCAATTGACTTATTTTTAGGATTTAAAGGAAGCTCTTTATTTGGAAGCGGAGGAACGGGAATTGCACATTTCGCACACGTTGGTGGAGCAATTGCAGGTTTTTTAATGATGTTGTACTGGAAAAAAAATCAGTTTAATAACAACCGTTGGAATTAATTTTTAACTTTAAAGTACAAATTCTAAAGTAGAGGTTTTTTATGAATATTCTTGACGATTTAAAATTACAGTATAGAATGGGCGGTATAGCGATGCGCATCATTTACTGGAATGTTGCCTGTTTTATTATTTCACTGTTATTTTTCTGGCCTGGTTTTACAGGTCCGTTCGATTACCCAAACTGGTTGGCTTTGTCGTCAGATCCTCAGGTTTTTTTGTTCAAACCTTGGACTCTTTTAACGTATGCTTTTTTTCATTTTGATTTTTGGCATTTGTTATTTAATATGATGGTACTAAATTTTGCCAGCAATTTATTCCTGACTTTTTTTACTCAAAAACAATATTTAGGGCTCTATATTTTAAGTGCACTGTTTGCCGGAGTTGTTTTTGCACTTAGTTTTTATTTTTCTAACATGTACGGTTCTATCGTTGGAGCTTCAGCAGCTATAATGGCTATCTTAGTTGCCGCAACGACTTATTCTCCATTAATGAATGTTCGTTTATTTCTTTTTGGAAACGTAAAACTGTGGCATATTACGGCAGTAATTTTAGTTTTAGATTTGGTGCAATTACGTTCTGGAAATATGGGCGGACATATTTCGCATCTTGCCGGCGCATTATTTGGCTTCACATATATTAAATTGCTGCAAAACGGTACAGATTTAAGTGTCATTGTTTCTAAAACTTTAGATTTCTTTGCTAATCTTTTTAGAAAATCTCCTACGACCCCATTTACAAAAGTTCATAAAAATTACAAAAAACCTACAGAAAGAACTGCATCAAGAATTGTTACAAAAGACAAAACGCAACAGCAGATTGATGAAATTTTAGATAAAATCAGTCAATCGGGATATGATTGTCTAACTAAAGAAGAAAAAGAGTTTTTATTTAAAGCTGGAAAATAAACTTGTAGGAGAAAAATATGAAAAACCTATCTTGGTTTAATAAAATAATGTTCTTTTTGAATATAGTCCTGACTGTGCTTACATTCAGTGTCTATCTTCTTCCTTTTTTAGCACCTAAAAGTTTTCCGCTTTTATCGGTGCTTACCTTGTTTATGCCAGCCTTTTTTGTGGCCAACGGTTTATTCTTTATCTATTGGGCAATACAGTTCAAAAAACGCCTTATTTTGTCTGGATTGGTTTTGTTAATCGGAATAACATTTATAAATAAATTTTATAAATTCTCTGCAAAAGAATACATTAAGGACGAAAAAGATTTCTCTGTAATGAGTTATAATGTTCGCCTTTTTAATGTTTTTAAATGGCTGGACCGCGATGATATTCCTGATAATATTAAAGGCTTTATAGACGAAAAAGATCCTGATATTTTATGTATTCAAGAATATTCAAATTCTGCACATTTAGATTTAAAAGTATATCCGCACCGTTACATTTTTATTGATGGTAAAAAAGTAAAAACAGGACAGGCGATTTTTTCTAAATTTCCTATTATTGAGGAAGGGAATATAATTTTTCCAAAATCGGATAACAATGTTGTTTACGCAGATATTAAGCGCGGTAAAGACATCATTCGTGTCTATAATATGCACTTGCAATCTATTAAAATTTCTCCTGATGTAAGCGAAATATCTGATGATATAGATAAAGTAAACCAAAAGAAATCGCAACGTATCTATGCAAGAATCAGTAAAGGCTTTAGGCAACAGCAAGAACAGGCAGAGATTTTTAAAGAGCACATAAAAAACTGTAAATATCCTATAATTATCTGTGGAGATATGAATAACAGTCCGTTCTCGTATGTATACAGAAATATAAAAGGAAAACTGAAAGATGCTTTTGAAGAAGCAGGCGAAGGTTTTGGCGCTACTTATAAGTTTAAGTATTATCCTGCCAGAATTGATTATATTTTTACTGACAGTAAAATGAAAGTTAAAGAATTTGAAAGTTTCTCTGATTTTGAAAACTCAGATCATTATCCGATTATGACAAGGCTTTCTATGGAATAAATTTTTGATAAATTCCAATTTTTAAATTCCAAATTCCACATTTAACGGAATCCCAATAGCTATCGGGAGCAAAGGTTTCTAAATAAAGATCCTATAAAAAGAAAAAGTTCGCAAAGCTTTGTGTTAATGAAGCTTTGCGAACTTTGTGTTTTTAAAGATATGTTAGATAACAATACTTGCCGTGCTTTACCGGTTAATTAGTAGTCTTACTTCTATCCCAAATAGACTTAGATTGTTATCTTTTGGTCTTTTAGGTAATCCATTGCAAATTTTCCTTCGTTAAAAAGTAAATCCAAAACGCTTAAATTGTTGATGAAACCATGTTTATCATCAAAAACCTGAGTATATTTTTCGAAAGAATTGGTGTCTTTTTTGCCGTTTGCCAAATATCTGAAATCAGTAAAATTGGCCACTTCGTGAAAATATTCGATGGTTTTTCCAAATTCTAATTTCATTCGGAGACATTTGGTAACAATATCAAAGACTTCGAAGTTTAAATCCATTAGAAACTTGTGTTTTTTCTCGAAAATAGGAGCGATATCATCTTCAAAGTACTCAAAGAACGGAGAGCTTCTATATGCTGCTTCAAGCGATTTAAAATGCTGTTTCTGCCAGTCAAATTCATTCTCTATCAAAATGTCTTTTGTCTTTTGATGCGCTTCTTTAGAATGCTTAACAGGGATATTTAATAACTGAATTCCGTTTGGACTATAGATATAAGTTCTGTTTCTATTGGTCTGTTTCTGAAAATTATCTTCCATTTCAAAAGTAATGCTGTCAGATTGTGCGATTACAGCAAAATGACTGATAGATGGGAAATAAGTTGGAAGTATTAAAGAATTCATGTGTATTTTGTGTTTAAAAAGTTTCAGGTTTCAAGTTTCAAATTCACATAGAACTTGAAACTTGAAACCTGATACAAAAATAACTTATTTTTTATTTATGCTTTATTCTCTCTTCTTTTTTTCCAGATAAAATCTCCTACGAAATAGATAGCAAGAAGTATCAAGAAATATTTAAAGTATGAGTGAGGCTGACCTTCGCCGTCTACAGTTGTAAATACTCTGTTCCAACGAATTTTATTAATTCCTTTTCCGTTAGTATCCCAGCTCATCCAAATGAAAACTGGTTTTCCTACGATATGGTTTTCTGGAACATAACCCCAATAACGGCTATCTTCAGAATTATGACGGTTGTCTCCCATCATCCAGTAATAGTTCTGTTTGAAAGTATAAGTTGTTGCCGGTTTTCCGTTGATAAGAAATTTTGAACCTTGAATTTCTAATTTGTTTCCTTCGTAATTAGTGATAATTTCTTTGTAAAAAGGAAGCGATACATTGTTCAAAGCAACCGTTTTTCCTGCTTCAGGAATATAAATTGGATCCAGATTGTCCTGAGTTCCTTTGTTGATATGAGGAAAAATTCTATCGTCATCCTGATTATCAATTTTGCGTACCACAGCTGTTACGCCAGGAGTATTTTTGAATCTTTCTGCTCCGGCTTCTGTTAAAGCGCCTAAATAAAGCGTATCTCTTTTTTCGGTTCTGAAACCTGCCGGATCTGTAATATCTAATTCTTTGAAAATGGTTTCAAAATCAATAGGAGTTTTTCCGTCCAATGCCACAGCGTAAGAATATTGTGGTTTTGCTCTTTCAGGTAAAACTAATTTTTTTCCGTTAATGAAAACATATCCATCTTTAATAGATAAGCTGTCTCCAGGAATACCAACACATCTTTTTACGTAGTTTGACTTTTTGTCGATCGGTTTAATAACGCCTGGTCTTCCTTTAGGTTCAAAGAAATAATGAACCGTATCGACAGGCCAGTTAAATACAACAATATCGCATCGTTTTATTTTCTGTATAGCTGGAAGTCTCAAATATGGTAATTGTGGCCAGCTTAAGTACGACTTGCTTTTGGTTAAAGGGATTGAGTCGTGAACCATTGGCAACGCCACAGTTGTCATTGGAACTCTCGGGCCGTAATTTATTTTGCTTACAAAAAGGAAATCGCCAATTAATAAAGATTTTTCTAAAGATGATGTCGGAATTGTGTAAGGCTGAACAACATAGGTATGAACTAAAGTTGCTACTATAATGGCAAATAATAAAGAACTGATTGTGTCTGCTGTTTTGTTTTCAGGAGTTAGACTACGATCTTTACGATACTCTAATTTTTGGGTATAATTTACATAGTAAATATAAAATCCTAAGGTAAAAAGACCTAAAATAGTGTCTAAAGTTGATCTTTTGCCAAATGTTCTTAAGGTTTCTACCCAAATAACAGGAAACATGATTAAGTTGATAATCGGAATAAAAAGTAAAATGGTCCACCACGTCGGACGGCCGATAATTTTCATTAATACGATAGAGTTATAAACCGGAATTGCTGCTTCCCAGCTTTTTCTTCCAGCCGCTTGATATAATTTCCAAGTTCCTAAAAAATGGATAATTTGTACTGCTAAGAAAAATACGAACCAAGAGTATAGTGACATAATATTGTATTTTTAAATTTCAAATTAGGATTTAGACAATCCAAAATTTAATCGATTTATTTTAAGTTTAAAACATCTTTCATTGAAAAAACCCCCTGTTTTCCGGCCAACCACTCTGCTGCGATAACAGCGCCAAGAGCAAAACCTTCGCGATTATGAGCAGTATGTTTGATTTCTATGCTGTCAATTGCAGAGTCGTAATTTACAGTGTGAGTTCCAGGCACTTCTCCAATTCTTTTTGCTTCTATGCGAATCTCGTTTGTTTTTGCATCTTCTAAAGTCCAGTTTTTATAATTGCTATTTTCAATTACACCCTGAGCCAGAGAAATAGCTGTTCCGCTTGGAGCATCCAATTTATGAATATGATGAATTTCTTCCATCGAAACTTTATAAGAATCGAATTGATTCATGATTTTAGCTAAATATTCATTTAGTCCGAAAAAAATATTTACCCCTAAACTGAAATTTGAGCTAGAGATAAATCCACTTTTTTTCTCATTGCAAAGCGCAATCATTTCGTCATAATGCTCTAGCCATCCTGTAGTTCCAGAAACTACGGGCACATTAGCGTTAAAAGAAGCAGAAATATTACTAACCGCTGCTGATGGAACACTGAAATCTATGGCAACATCGGCTGTAGAAAGTCCGTCATAGGTATTAAATTCATCTTTCTTTAAAACTATTTCGTGACCTCTTTCCAAAGCAATTCTTTCGATTACTTTACCCATTTTTCCGTATCCTAAAAGCGCAATTTTCATTATGATTTATTTTTTGATTTTTTTAAATAGAAATTAATCTATTAAAACGTATAGTTAAAAGTTAGTCCCACATTTGGTTTAAATGTTACATCAGCGGGATAAATTTCTGGACGCATTGAAAGCCTTTCGTTTACATTAAACTGTATCAAAGCGGCGTCAACGTTGGCGTCGATAATATTCAAGACATAAAATCCGACTACAAATAAAGCAGATAAATCTCTGTTTCTTTGGTAGAATTTCTGTCCAGCAATAAGTCGGTTGTCATCCAAAAATTGATAGTCATCATCGTTGTAGCCTTCTAATCTTCGTTTGTAGGCGTCTCGATAATCATGGTATTTTTTGTTATTGTCTATGTAGAAATATAAGCTGGTTCCAATTGCTCCGTAAACCAATGGAATTTTCCAGTATTTTTTATTGTATGCTTGGCCTAAACCTGGTAAAATAGCAGAATAAAAAGCTGCTTTTGCCGGTGTAAGAGGGTCTATTTCTTGTAATGCAGTAGTGTCTTTTACGACCAAAACCGTGTCTTTTTTTACCTGGGCAAAAAGAGAAACGGTTCCTGTTAGAAAGAACAATAGACCAATGGGGACAATTTTATTCACTATCCGTTTATTAATTTTATAATTCTATTAAAGTCGGCTTCAGAATTAAATGGAATTGTAATTTTTCCTTTTCCGTTACCAGCGACTTTTATATCAACTTTTGAACCAAAATAATCGTTGAAAGTGTTTTTCTGAGTTTCTCTTACGATGAATGCAGAATCAGCTTTCGGTTTTCCGTCTGCTTTTGGAGAAAGTGTAAGTCCTTCGTGGTAGTTTTTAACCAAAGCTTCTGTCTCACGTACAGATAAATTTTGACTTACAATTTTTTGGTAAATATCAGTCTGAACATCCAAATCTTCAATGTTGATAATCGCTCTACCGTGTCCCATGCTAATAAAACCATCACGAATACCGGTCTGGATAATCGGGTCTAATTTTAAAAGACGTAAATAATTGGCAATTGTCGAACGTTTTTTTCCAACTCTTTCACTCATTTGTTCTTGAGTTAATTGGATTTCGTCAATTAAACGCTGGTATGATAAGGCAATCTCAATTGGATCTAAGTCATGACGCTGGATATTTTCAACCAAAGCCATAACCAAAGATTCGTTGTCATTTGCAATACGAATATAAGCAGGAACATGAGTCAGACCTACTAATTTAGACGCGCGAAGACGACGCTCTCCAGAGATTAGCTGATATTTATTAAAATCTAATTTACGAACAGTAATAGGTTGAATTACCCCAAGTTCTTTAATAGAAGTGGCTAATTCGCGTAATGATTCTTCATTAAAATTGCTTCTAGGTTGAAACGGATTTATTTCAATCGCATTTATTTCAAGCTCAATGATGTTTCCAACAACCTTGTCAGCATTTTTATCTTCTACTGATTTAATGTCGTTTTCTGGATCTTTTAATAACGCAGATAATCCTCTTCCTAAGGCTTGTTTTTTAATTACTTTTGTCATAAAAACTATTTACTGTTTTTCTTTATAATTTCTTGTGCTAAATGAATGTAGTTTACGGCACCTTTGCTTGTTGCATCATAATTAATGATACTTTCTCCAAAACTTGGAGCCTCACTTAATTTTACATTTCGCTGAATTACAGTATCAAAAACCATATCGTTAAAATGTTTTTGAACCTCTTCTACAACCTGATTTGATAAACGTAATCTTGAATCGTACATAGTTAATAATAAACCTTCAATGTCAAGATCTGGGTTGTGTATTTTTTGAATACTCTTAATAGTGTTCAATAATTTTCCTAATCCTTCAAGTGCAAAATATTCACATTGGATTGGGATAACTACAGAATCTGCTGCTGTTAAAGCATTCAGGGTTAACAAACCAAGAGAAGGAGCACAGTCAATAATGATGTAATCATATTCTTGTTTTGCTTCTTCTAATGCTTTTTTAAGCATGTACTCACGGTTTTCTTTGTCAACCAATTCAATTTCGATAGCAACAAGGTCAATGTGAGCAGGTATCACATCTACGTTTGGAGCTGTACATTTTAAAACGGCTTCTTTTGGTGTTACAGTATGTTCAAGTATTTGGTAAGTTCCAGTTTCAACTGTTTCTACGTCAATTCCAAGACCAGATGTAGCATTGGCCTGCGGATCAGCGTCGATCAATAATACTTTTTTTTCTAAAACACCTAATGAGGCAGCAAGATTTACAGATGTAGTAGTCTTTCCAACGCCTCCTTTTTGATTAGCAATAGCAATGATTTTGCCCATTTATTTTCTGAATTTTGAACCGTAAAAATACAATTATTTATGGTTTCTGAAAATCTATTTTGTTAACATTTGTGAAAGTTTGCTTAATCGGGGTTTGGTGGGAGTTTTGAGGAAAATAATTTTGGATATGAATAGAATTGTCAATAATTTTTTTGAATAATTTAGGTTTTGTTCTTGTTCAAAAAGGGAGGAATGAAAACTTTTGAACAAAAAAGAATTATTTTAAAATTTCAATAGTGACATAAACCACACCGCTTTTTCTGTTTGAAGCAATTTTCATAAAAGCCTTCTTGCTCATATCAATTTCTCTACCTTTTACAAAAGGTCCTCTGTCTATAATTTCTACAATTGCAAATTTCTTGTTAGCTTCGTTTGTCACTTTTAATAATGTGCCAAAAGGAAATTTCTTGTGCGCCGCAGTAAATTCATTATTGTTGAATTTCTTGCCACTTGCTGTTTTCCTTCCGTTAAATTTATCATGGTAGTAAGAAGCGTGAGCATTTTTTTTAAACAGTACAATTTCTGTGGCAGAAGGAGTAATAGCAACAGTATTTTTTTGCTGTGCGATGGCGATTGTAGAAAAAAATAAGATTATTAGTAGTGCATTTTTTTTCATTTCATTTTCTCTTTCTATTTGCGCGGCAAAAAAAAGTGATTGAAGATACATAAATAGGTGATATAAGGTTTATTTATGTTATAAAAAGACAAAAACCCCAGATTTTGTAGTGTTTTTGATAAGAAAATTGGGAGTGAAAACGAACATTTAGCTTCAAGATTATTGCTATTTTGGGACTTCTTAAAATACAATTATTACAAACTATCAAACCACAAAAACGAACATTATTATGGGTAAAAAAGTAATCTCATTATTTGCCGTATTTACGTCTATGCTGTTTTTATGCAGTTTTGTTTCAACTTATTCGACTGTTGAAAAAATAGAGGGAAATAAAAAAATTGAGCGTAAAATTGTTTACAGCAAAAAGAAACATGCTATTACATTATCATGGTCGGCTTTCGGCTCTTCTGGAAATTATACCATTACTAGAGGAGGCAGTCGTTTAGCATCTGATTTTATATCGTTGGGATCAACTTCTAAATTGGAATTTACCGACAATAAACCGAATAGAGATAAATACGAGAACTATTATAAAGTTACTCGTAACGATATAACCATAATAATTTCGCTCGAAAATCAGCTTTTTGGAGATAATATGTATTTCTACGATAGAAAACATGAAAAAGCAGAAACAGCACGAAATGAAATTAATTCACAATTTAGTAGTATTGGTTTAGGCGGCGCAAATGGAGAATGGACCACAAAACGTCAGGCTTATTATTTTAAGCCAAATGTAAATGGACAAACGTACGATGTCGGAGGTTCTGGTTCTGCATCGTCGGCTGGGTCAAACGCAATAGAATTAGGATTTTATTCTCATATTGGAGGTTTAGGAAAAGTGCCTTCAGATGTTAAATTGGGCGCAATATTTACTAGACCTCATCTTTCTGGCGGAGCAAATGCAACTTGCACCTTTTGGCGTTCTGTAGAAAATGTAGAAGTAATGCGCGATTTTTCGTGGACCGTTTCTCAGTCAACGAGTGCACGAAGATTACTCATTGAAAGCACTTCAAAATATATTTCGGATATTGGAGATACAAATTTCTGGGGTAGCGGCGGTTTTATTGCCGATTCTCATTACACAACCTCAAGGCCAAATTGGGGCGGACAACAGCAATGGTATACCAGAAATACCGTTTTCCCTTCTGGTTCTGGAGCTATGGGAGGTTCATATAATATGGTTTGGCAGGGTTGTGTAAATTCTCCGCAAGCAGATGATAGCAATTCTCCAATTTCAACAACGCCTATTATTCGAGAAAAACCTTTTCTGTTTATTGATGATGATGGAGAATATAAAGTTTTTGTTCCTGCATGGCAAAAGGATAGAGTTGGAGTTTCTTGGTCTGCAAAAGATATGGGCAAAGGAAAAATCCAAGATTTGGTTACGAGCTGGTATGTTGCTAAAGAAGGAGATACTGATGTGGAAATTAACGCGGCATTGAAAGCAGGCAAAAATATATTTTTTACTCCAGGACATTATGCGTTAAATGCTCCGATTCAGGTAAATAGAAAAGATGCAATTCTTTTAGGAGCTGGAATTGCTTCGGTAACGCTAGAGCCGACAGAGAAAAATACGTGGGGATGTATTTACGCAGATGATAAAGACGGGGTTATCATTGCTGGACTTTTAATGGATTCTTTTAACAGTACAACGTATCAAATTCGAATTGGAAATGAAGAAGCTAATGCTGATCATACGGCAGATCCTATTTTGCTAAGTGATATTACGTGTCGAGTAGGCGGAGTCCAGTCAAAAAACATTCAGATTCAGGTTTCGATGCAGATCAATAGTAATAATGTAGTCGGAGATCATTTCTGGCTTTGGCGTGCCGACCACGGATCGCAAAAAGGCGGAGATGCACGCTGGGTAAGAGATAGATGTAAAAACGGACTGATAGTGACAGGAGATGATGTTACGCTTTATGCTTTATTTGTAGAACATTTTCAAGAATATGAAGTAGTGTGGCTTGGAGAACGCGGCAGAACTTTTTTCTTTCAAAACGAACCGCCATACGATGCTCCAAATCAAGCAAGCTGGAGCAGTCAGGGAGGCAAAGTTGATGGTTATGCGGCATTTAAAGTAGCAAATTCGGTAAAAGAACATCATACAATAGGAATGGGGTCTTATGCTGTTTTTACAGGAACAGACGGAAATGTAAATAAGAAAAACGGTTTTGAAGTGCCAAATAGTCCAAATGTGAAATTGGAGAAAATGTGTATCACTCGTTTTGCAGGTCCAGGAAATATTCAAAATGTTATTAATGGTACAGGCGGCAGCACAGCAACGGGAGCCAAACGAGTAGCATTGTATAATAATGGAGATGGAAAACAGTCTTTTGATGAAGAATTTGTGTTGCCTAATAAAGAATCTTATCCTTCTTATATTAAAAGTATAGAATAATTATACAGATTGTATGAAAATAAAACTCTGAGGATTTCCGATCTTCAGAGTTTTTTATTTTTAAAATCAGCACGTAATGCTATAGCAGTCAAAAAGTTATTCAGTTATTAAAATCAATTGAAGAGGTCTCGTTTTTAAGAAAAAGCGTTTTTAAGAAAACACGAAGATTTATTTTCTTATTTTTTCTTTTTCAAATCAAATTTATTTATATCTTTGCATCCGCTTTCGGGCACTACAACAAATATACATCTTCGGGGTGTAGCGTAGCCCGGTTATCGCGCCTGCTTTGGGAGCAGGAGGCCGCAGGTTCGAATCCTGCCACCCCGACAAAAAGCCGAACATTTCTGTTCGGCTTTTTTCTTTTTATAGGATTTTCTAAATTTTAACGATAAGAGTTAAGGACCTAGTAAAGTACACAAAGTTTATTTGCTCATTTTTGTCACCCTCAGCGAAGTCGAAGGGCGTAAAGTTTGTAAAAATCCCATTTTCAAAGTACTATTTGAAAATGGGACTAATTTTGGTCATTTCTCCTTTATCAAAATGAAAAAGGAGCTCAAAAGCTTTGCGTCTCTGCGACTTTGCGAGATTCAAACGACCTTACAAACGTTAGGCGCACTGCAGTGAGTCTCTACATACAATCTTTGCGAACATTTGCGATAAAATAATACGCTATTTACTCTTTATATTTTGCATCGACATCTGCGGTTAGCGTTTTCAAGAAAGCGGTCATATCTGTTGCTTGTTTATCCGATATATTAATGTTAAGCTGTAATTTCCCCATCATTTTTACCGCCTCATTTAGAGAAGCAACAGAACCATCATGAAAATAAGGCCCCGTTTTTTCTACATTTCGTAAACTAGGAACTTTGAACATATAGAGGTCTCCATCTTTTTTGGTTAGATTAAAAAGTCCTTTGTCCACTTTTTTACTGCCGGTAACTTTTGCGTAATCTCCGTATACACCAAATTTCTGAAACATTTGCCCACCAAGTGCAATACCAGAATGGCATGTAATGCATTTATTATCTATAAAATTATTGAGCCCTCTTTTTTCCTGATCATTTAATGCCGATTCATTTCCGTCTAAATAATCATCAAATTTGCTTTTAGGAATAAGTCTGCGCTCAAAAGCACCAATTGCATTAGCAAGATTGTCAAAAGTAATTGGCTCTTTATCTTTTGGATATACCTTTTTGAACATCGCTTGATATTCTGGAATTCCTCTTAGTTTTTTCTCTAAAAATGCAGCATCAGGAATACTATGTTCGACAGGATTTAATAAAGGTCCTTTGGCTTGCTCTTCAACATTTTTGGCACGACCATCCCAAAATTGCATTGAGTGTAGAGAAGCATAAATTACAGTAGGCGAGTTACGCTCTCCCAATTCTTTTGTATCCCCGACAGATAAAGATTTGTTGTCTACTCCATAAGTGGCAAGATTATGACAGGAATTACAGCTGATAGTTCCATTTTTTGATAATGCTTTATCGTAGAAAAGCTTTTTTCCTAAATCAATTTTTTCCTGCGATATGTTTTCTTCAGGCAATGTTGAAACAGATTGGAATAAAGAGGATGCTTTGGCTAATAATTCTGATTTGGGAGTTTCTGTTGTTTTTATCACATCGAAGTCACCCGCTTCTTTCTTGCAAGAGGCTAGAGCCAAACCTGCAAAGACTACAATTGCTTTTTTCATTAGATTTTAGTTTAATTTTTTATCGGCAACAATGTAGGATAAAACTTATTTTTAAGAAATGATTATTATCAGGTATTTCTTGTTTTTGAATAGTGGTTATTCCAATTGTTTGAAATTTTATTTTGCGAAAGCAATAATGCGCTTCCAATATTCATTATTTGTTATTTGAGAATAATAAAAACTGATTATCCGATTTCTTTTTTCCAACAATAAAAACTTACTTTTGCATCAATTATTAATGAAATCATAACTATGTCAAATACAATCGAAAAAATTAAATGCCTTATTATAGGTTCTGGTCCTGCAGGATATACTGCGGCAATTTATGCAGCTAGAGCTAATATGAATCCAGTTTTATATCAAGGAATGCAGCCTGGCGGTCAATTGACTACGACTAATGAGGTTGAAAACTTTCCAGGTTATGTTGATGGGGTAACAGGACCTGAAATGATGATTCAGTTACAAGAACAAGCTAAACGTTTTGGAGCAGACATTCGTGATGGATGGGCGACAAAAGTTGATTTTTCAGGAGATATTCATAAAGTTTGGATTAATGATTCAATCGAATTACACTGCGAAACTGTAATTATTTCTACAGGTGCTTCGGCTAAATATTTAGGATTGCCATCAGAACAACATTATCTAAATATGGGTGGTGGAGTTTCTGCTTGTGCTGTTTGCGACGGATTCTTTTATAGAAACCAAGATGTTGTTATTGTTGGAGCAGGAGATTCTGCTTGCGAAGAAGCGCATTATTTATCTAAACTTTGCAGAAAAGTAACGATGCTAGTGAGAAGCGAGAAATTTAGAGCTTCTAAAATTATGGAAGAACGTGTTCGTAAAACAGAAAATATAGAAATCTTAATGAACCACGATACTGTTGAAGTGTTAGGAGATAATAATGTAGTTCATGCGATTAAAGCTTTAAACAAAACTACTGGAGAAGTGATCGAAATTCCAGCAACTGGTTTCTTCGTAGCAATTGGACACAAACCAAACACAGATATTTTTAAAGAATACATCACACTTGATGAAACAGGATATATCGTAAATACTCCAGGAACATCTAAAACTAATGTTGAAGGTGTTTTTGTTGCAGGTGACGCCGCAGACCATGTTTACCGTCAGGCAATTACTGCTGCAGGTACAGGATGTATGGCCGCATTAGACGCTGAAAGATATTTGGCTTCTAAGGAATAAATTTTTGTTTCAGGTTTCAAGCTTCAGGAAGGTGTAAACTTGACAAAAAAAAATCCAATCTAAATTTAGATTGGATTTTTTTTTAGCGTTATAGTGTCAACTTGAAACTTGAAACAAGAAAAACATGAAACAAATTATTTAACCTTCTTAAACAACTTCGCTTCTTCAGAAAAGCGAGTTAATTGAATTGTTGGATTTCCAAAAAGAGAAATTTCTGCTTTATCTCCAATAGCCAAAGAAAGATTTGTTTCTGCGAAAATGCTTCCAACTGCATAATTTTCAGCTGTTACATTAGCTTCTTTCAAAGTAAATTTTGTTCCTGTAAAAACTGAATTATTATCTAAACGGATAGTGGCTTTTTCAGCAATACCTTCAATTGCGGCAGTTGATTTCTGATATAAATCGCATTTAAATTTTACAGCAGAGACCAATGTTTTAACAGAAGCGTTTTTACTTAATTGCAGACTTCCATCTTCGGCTTTTAAGTTTAATTCTGTTTTAGTTTTATCATCGGCAATTAGAGAAAATTTCTTTGAATTGACATTTAAATAAAGTTTAGAAAAATCAAGACAATTCATTGTAATGTCATCTAACTGCAATTCCTGAATAGCATAAACAATAGCTTCATTTTTAGTAATTACTTTATTTAATGATTTCGTGTAAGTTATTTTAACAGATAATTTCTTGAAGATTGAAGATTCTTTATTGGTGTATAATCGAAGCGTTTTTTCTCTTAAATCCATTCCTATAATATCGTGGAGATTATCATCGGCTTCAATTTTAAGTTCATTTTTTTCTCCTTGCTCCAAATAAACTTCCAGATTATCATCGACTTCAAGAGCGTCAAAACTTCCAACTTCTTTTATCGAGGTCGTTACAATTTTAGAACCTTTAATTTTTTCTCTTTTTTGTGCAAAAGTGAGTGTTGTAACAAATAATAATAAGAGCAGCGCTGTACTTTTTTTCATTAATTCTAGATTTGATTTTGACAAATATAAAAAAATCATCCACTTTTGGTGAATGATTTCTTTTATATTTAACAGTTGCTTTTTTAGCTTTTGTTTACGCTTCCTCCAGAACTTGCCGATTTTTCAACCGTTTTTGGATTACCGCTATAATTGATATTTCCTCCACTAGAAGCATCTGCTTTCAGGCTTAAGATAGGATGTACAGAAACAGTTCCTCCGCTAGAGGCGTCTGCATGAATCTCATTTGCCATTAATTTTTCGGCATCTATGCTTCCGCCGCTTGAAACCGAAGTAGTAAGACTTAGCGCTTTACCTATAATATTTACAGAACTTCCGCTTCCGGCATCTATGGAGATTCTGTCCGATTCGATATTAACTTCCATTGATGCTGCGCTTGAAACGTCTAAAGTAATATCTTCACCTTGAATAGTGCCATTAGTCTCGACAGTTGATGCACTCGAAGCTTCTATTTTATGAACAACAGGCATTTTTACAGTCACTTTTTTTGAGGTAATGTTGCGGAAAGAGCTGTATTGACATTCAATGATAAGCGTTCCGTTTTCTACCTTTGTAATGATCTCTTTTTGAAGATTATCATCAGCTTCAACCGTAATTTCTTTCACATCAGATTGCTCAATAACCAGATCGATGGCATTGCTTACAGAGATATTTTGAAAATCTCCCTGAACGGTTCTTTTTTCAGTTGTAACATTGCCGCTTCCTTCAATTGCATTCACGTTAAAATTGCATGAAGCAAACAATAAAGCAGTAATAGTTATAATTATAAATTTCGTAATATGAATGATTATTTTTATCATGGTTTAGTTAATTTTGATTATCACTCCGTTTTTATCAGTAGTTAGTTTTCCTTTAGTTTTCTTTCCGTTTAAAACTTCTTTTCCATTAATTTTAACCGAAACTTCTTTTATAGTGTCGGCAGCATCAATTTTAGCTTCCTCGATGGCATCATTAGCCTCTTCATTAACATTCTCGTAGTCTTTTTCATAATCATTGTCTTGATCAGCAGGGCAGTTTAGACATTTTACTTTAGACCCGATTACTTTATAATTGTAATCTCCGTTGTAATTTAATTCAAAGAAATTATCGTCTGAATTGTAGTAATCTCTAACAGAAGAATCTGGTTTAATTAATTGTCCATCTGGCACATATAGATAAATGTCAACTTCTTGTCCTCTAAATTTATTTTTTACATCTGTCAGAAAATAGTTATCCAAAATTAAATGATTTCCGTCAATTTGAAACTTATAATTAATTTTTTCTGCTCTTTTCTTAGCATTTGTAAAAGAGTTGCCTCTCGCACTTTTTTCGATTTGCATAAATGGAGTCGATTCGTCTGTGCGTAATACATGTAAACGTACATCATTAGAATAAATCAATTCGTTGTTTGCAGAATCTTGTACAAATTCAAACTCTCTATAGTGGTTCAAGCTTTTTGTATAATAATTGTTGTACTTGAATTTAATGTATAAAGTATCAGTAGATTTGATGGCAAGAACTTTTTTCTCTACTATTTTATTATCGTATGAAATTTCAGTTGCCTGTTTAATTCCGATACTGCTTAGAATTGCAATAGAAATAATCCAAAGAGCCAAAAGCGTATATTTAGTAATGTTTCCTATTGATTTTAAGTTTGGAGATAACAATTTAAATCCTAAAAGTGTCAGGAAGAAAAACGGAATTCCAACAGCAAAAAGCATTAATAAACCGAAAGACCAAATTGGATATTCTGTAAAGTTTCCAGCTTCGATAAAATTTTGCCAAGGGAAGTCTATAAAAATATTAGTTCCCAAAGTAAAAACTCCAATCAATAGCATGATTAAAGTTGAAATTCCAGATATAATTAGAATAACTCCTAAAAATTTAGCAAAGATTTTAAAAACCGTCATCACAAAGTCTCCAAATGAACTACTTATTCTCCCAGCTCCCGACTTTACCTGGTTTCCCATTTTGTCATAATCTGCATTTTTAAATTTATCAGAAAGTGAATCAATTTCTTCGCGAACTTTTTTTTCTATGTTCGAAATTGTTACAGGCTCTCCAGTCATTTCTAATTTTTCTGAAGTTGTAACCGCTTCAGGAGTTACAATCCAAAGAACGAAGTAAGCTAAAATTCCTGTTCCAAAACCTGCAAAAACGAATATTAAGAATACGATTTTGATCCAAACAGCGTCAATTCCAAAATAATGTCCTAAACCTGTTGC
Source organism: Flavobacterium ustbae (assembly GCF_003946915.1). Taxonomy (GTDB): domain Bacteria; phylum Bacteroidota; class Bacteroidia; order Flavobacteriales; family Flavobacteriaceae; genus Flavobacterium; species Flavobacterium ustbae. Next base: position 93,259 of record NZ_RPOC01000011.1, on the reverse strand, counting down.
CACACCACCAATCATACCTTTTTCTTTATCGCGGTATAATTTTTTGTGTTTTCTAGAACCATAATTATTATAAGATTGAGTGGTTTCCTCATCTTCAATTCTGTAATCTTCTGGCTGACCCATAACCGCAATCACTTCGTCAACATCTTTCAGTCCAACAACATGTTTTTCGCTTTTTTGTTTTTCTGTCAACAATTCAGAAACACGCATTTCGATATCTTTAATAATTTCATCCTGACCAGATGAGTTGTTAAGTGATCGTTTTATAGCGTCAAAATAGCGTGTCAATTTTAAGTATGCATCTTCATCGATGTGAAAAAACATCCCGCCTAAGTTAATATTTACTGTTTTGTTCATGACTTATTGATTTTGATTGGTGATTAGATTTACGGCGTCGGATAATTCTGTCCAAGTGCCGCTAAGTTCGTTTAAAAAAGTTTGTCCTATTTCGGTTAGTCCATAATATTTTCGTGGTGGCCCAGAGGTCGATTCTTCCCAGCGATAATTTAGCAAACCGTCATTTTTCAGCCTAGTTAACAACGGGTAAACGGTTCCTTCTACAACTAGTAATTTTGCGTTTTTTAAAGTGTCTAATATTTCAGATGTATATGCGTCTTTTTCTTTTAGAACTGATAAGATGCAAAACTCAAGAACACCTTTGCGCATCTGTGCTTTTGTGTTTTCAATGTTCATAATTTCATTTTGTTTTTTTTTGATTGAACAATTCGTTTTTTGATTGATGATAATTTGATTGCTTCGCTTGTCGAGCAAAGTTCTCGAGTGATGATTGATGATTGATCGCTTGACCTATAACTTTTAACTTTTTTACTATTACTTAATAAAAGGAATCGTAAGCGGATATTTGTATAATTCTCCGTTTGAAGCTTTTATTGAAGCGTAGATGACTAAAAAGAATTCAACAAATTTTAATAATCCAAAAAGGATAACAGCTGTAATTCCCACACTTAAAATTCCAATATTTGCTTGAAAGTTAAAGTTTCTAATTACATAATCGTCGTCATTAAAAACAGCTTCTATTGGAAGATTCTGTAAAAAGACAGTTATGAAAATCGGTATAGCAATAAGTGCCAAAATCAAAGTATAAAGCAAAATGCTTAACTGAAAGTTCAAAGCCTGTTTTCCGTGATGATCTGCAAATTCAGATTTGTCTTTATAGTTTGACCAAATGATTAGCGGGAAAATATAATTTCCAAATGGAATTATATATTGGCTTAAAGTACTCAAATGAGTAAAGGCTGCTGTATTCTTTTCTGATGTTTTTTCCATGATGAGTGGTGTTGATTGTTGCATGATTAAAAGTATATAGTAATTTCTTATGCAAATATATGTCTAAAAAACAGTATCTTGTTTTACATAGTACTAATTATTAACAAAAATTTAACAAATATAAAAGTAATACATAATGTTTAAATCACTGAAAACCATTTGAAAGTGACGTTTTTAAAGGCTTTCTATACAGGCGAAAAGAATTTATTGTGCATGCATAGTTTTTTTGTATTTTTACATAAAAAACAAATCATATGGCACTTTCGGTATCCAAATTCAATAAATTCGTCTTTTTCAAATTACCTTCAGCATTCATTTGCGGCGTACGTGTAAAAGCTATAGATGCAAAAAGCTGTACCGTTTCGGTAAAACATAGATGGATCAATCAAAATCCGTTTAACTCGATGTATTTTGCTGTACAAGCAATGGCAGCAGAGCTAACAACTGGAGCTTTGGTGATTTCGCAGATTCAGCAAAGCGGTAAAAAGATCTCTATGTTAGTAGCCAACAACAAAGGGAACTTTACTAAAAAAGCGACAGGAAGAATTACGTTTGTCTGCAATGACGGACATGTAATTGCCGATGCCATCAAGAAAACTATAGAAACGGGAGAAGGGCAGACGTTCTGGATGAAATCTATCGGAACAAATGAAGAAGGCGTTCAAGTTTCTGAAATGGATTTTGAATGGAGTATTCGCGTGAAATAGATTTTTATTTTCTTTTGCCACAAATTGCACTAATTCACACGAATTAATATTATATGAACTTTGACAATTTAAATTTTTGTCGAAGTTTTTTATTAAATTCAATTAGAAATTAGCGAAAATTAGTGTAATTCGTGGCTAATAAAAAAGACCTCATTTTTGGTGAGGTCTTTTGCTGAAATTAAGTTTCATTTATTTTTTTGTGCAACAAGATTTTTTATCTTTTTTCTCAGTTGTCTTTTTGCAGCAAGATTCTTTTTTTGCTTTTTCTTTTGTCGCTGGTTTTGTTTCTTGTGCCGTTACTCCAATTGAAAATAGAGCTACTGTTAAAGCTGTGATTACTTTAGTCATTGTTCGTCTTTTGATGGTTTAGATTTTATTTTTGATGAATCAAATATAGCAGGAATTCTTATCGATGATTCTTACAAATTGTTAATGTTTTTGTAAAAAAATAATTAATCAAAACCTGTTAATTTAGAAATCATCATCAACACTTATTTCTATAGATTTAAATAAAATTCCTTTTTTACTATTTAAGAATAAATTATTTATTGCTTTTTGAGATTTATAGATAATCTTTTTGTCAGCATTTTCTATTTCGAGACTTTTTATGGATTTAGCTATTTCATATATTTTGTCCTCTCTCCATCTTCCTTTACCAAAATAAATAAATTTTTCAGTTTCTTTAGGATTTCCAGATTTAATAGTAAAAACGATTGAATCTCCCTTTATAACTTGATCTATTGCGATGTTTTCTAAATATATAGCTTCATTTTTGAATTGAGAATTGACAAGAAGTTTCACTTTCAAGTTATTTTTTCCTCTGTTTTGAATGCAATATTTTGAGCAGGATCACAGCTTGTTAAAATTAAAGCCAGTATAAACAATAGAAAGAAATTTAGTTTATTCATTTTCTTAAATTAAAAAGTTATTGTGATTGTCCGTATTGCATTTTGAAATCTCAAAATTAATGCCAGTAAAAATAAACTATATTGCTTAAAAAGATTATTAAAATTAATTATTCAGATTAGTTTCAAAAATTGAACATAATTTAATTCATTCCCGATAGCTATCGGAATTGCGATCAAAAGCTTTTCACTTGCATTAATACATCCCGAAGCTTCGGGACTATGTGTGAAACTAGTTTTTTCTCTTTCATTTTATTTAAAATTCAATCCCGATAGCTATCGGGAATGTTTCTATATGTTAAAAATAATTTCGCCCCAACCTATAATTTTAGATTTCGCAATCGCAATGCATTCACAATTACAGAAACTGAACTTAAACTCATGGCAACTGCCGCTAGCATTGGCGAAAGCAGAATTCCGAAAACAGGATATAAAATTCCCGCCGCAATCGGTACGCCCAAAGTATTGTAAATAAAAGCAAAAAATAAGTTCTGTTTAATATTCGACATTACAGCGTGACTTAGATTTTTAGCTTTTACAATTCCGTTTAAATCGCCTTTTACCAAAGTAATTTTAGCGCTTTCAATCGCAACGTCTGTTCCGGTTCCCATCGCAATTCCGATATTGGATTGCGCCAAAGCTGGAGCATCATTGATTCCGTCGCCCGCCATTGCAACAATTTTTCCTTCGGCTTGCAAACGTTGAATTTCTTTGAGTTTATCTTCCGGAAGGCAATCGGCTTTAAAAGAACTCAAATGCAAATGATCGGCCACAGCTTTTGCAGTATTTTTGTTATCGCCTGTTAGCATAATGACTTCAACACCTTGATCAATTAATTCTTTGATCGCTTTGGCACTGTTTTCTTTTATAGCGTCGGTAATGGTTACATAACCTATTGCCGTTTTTTCAATAGAAATGTACGAAACTGTTTTTCCAAGATTTTGTTCGGCAACAACTTTATTTTCTAAATCTTCAGAAACAGAAGCGTCAATTTGCTCCATCAGTTTTTTATTTCCTAAAGCGATTTTTTGGTTTTCGATAGTTCCCAAAACACCTTTTCCAGAAATGGTTTCAAAACCTTGAACTTCTTTTGTGGAGATGTTTTTAGCTTTCGCGAAATTCACAACGGCCTGCGCCAAAGGATGTTCGCTATGTTGGTTTAAAGAAGCAATGTTTTGAAGTAGTAAATCTTCGTCATTATTTGAAGCAAATATTTTTTCGACAGATGGTTTTCCTTTCGTAATGGTTCCCGTTTTGTCGGTAATTAAAACATCTATTTTGTTCATGTTTTCCAGTGCTTCAGCATTTTTAATTAAAATTCCGTGCTGCGCGCCTTTTCCAACGCCAACCATAACCGACATTGGAGTTGCTAATCCTAAAGCACATGGACAAGCGATAATCAAAACCGCAATCGCATTAATTAATCCGTACACATAAGCAGGTTCAGGACCGAATTTTGCCCAAAGAAAAAAGGTCAAAACCGAAATGATCACAACAGTCGGAACGAAATATTTAGAAACGCGATCTGCCAATTTCTGAATCGGAGCGCGGGAACGGCTAGCATTATTTACCATTTCAATAATTTGCGAAAGCATCGTTTCTGAGCCTAATTTTTCGGCAACCATTACAAAAGATTTGGTTCCGTTTATAGTTCCAGAAATCACGGAGTCTCCGATTTTTTTATCTGCGGGAATTGGTTCTCCGGTAATCATAGATTCGTCTATACTGCTTTCGCCAGCAGTTATTTTTCCGTCAACGGGAATTTTTTCTCCAGGTTTTACACGAAGTAAATCACCTTTTTTGATATCGTGGATTGAAATTATTCTGTCATTTCCATTTTCTACTAAAGTCGCTTCAGTTGGAGCAAGTTTTAAAAGTTCTTTTATAGCGCCATTGGTTTGTCCGTGCGCTTTTGCTTCCAATAATTGTCCCAATAAAACTAAAGTGATGATTACGGTTGCGGCTTCAAAATACAAATGAATCGTCCCGTGATGCGATTTGAATTCGGCTGGAAAAATATCAGGAAAAAACATCCCGACAATACTAAATAAGAATGCCACGCTGGTTCCGATTCCGATTAGCGTAAACATGTTTAAATTCCAAGTTACAATCGATTTGTAAGCACGGACGAAAAACATCCATCCCGCATAAAACAAAACTGGAATTGAAAACAGAAACTGAACCCAATTCCATTTTTCAATAGACATTATATTGTACAGCGGATTGTTTGGAATCATTTCTGACATTGAAATAGTGAAAATCGGAAGCGTGAAGGCTATCGCAATTTTCATTTTTTTCAATAAATCAGAATACGTTTTGTTTTCTTCGCTTTCAGAAGCCTGCATCGGAACCAAATCCATTCCGCAAATCGGACAGTCGCCTGGTTCGTTTGAAACTATTTCTGGATGCATCGGGCAAGTAAATTGGACTGAAGAAACAGTAATCTGAGGAACTAAATCCATTCCGCAAACGGGACAATCTCCAGGTTTGTTATAAGTTTTGTCGCCTTCGCAATGCATCGGACAATAATAAACGCCATTTGCACTATGTTGATAGACTTTTTTAGTTTCTTTTTTATGATGGTCGTGACTTTCTTTTTTATGACCTGAACAGCAGGATTTTACTGCTTCACCTTTATTTTTAGGAGAATCCATCTCGATAGTATAATTTCCCGTTGCAGCTAAAACCTCTTGAAATTTTTCTGTTGGAACATGGTTTTCCATTGTAATGGTCGCTGTTGGCGGACTCAATGTTACTTCTGCCTGAACGCCTTCTACTTCGTTCAACGTTTTTTCTACTTTGGTTCGACATCCGTTGCAAGACATTCCCGAAATTATATATTGATGTTTCATTGCTTTGTTCTTTTTGGTTACAATGCAAATTTCCGAACTATGAATTGGTTCGGTTTGTATAATTTTGGGAATGATTTGTAAGATTTACTAAGATACGGGTTTTAAACAGCAAAGGGCGCAGAGAGTTACGCAATCCCGATAGCTATCGGGAGCAAAGATTTTATTTTTTAATATTTTAGAAAGTTCACAAAGTTTTTACTGGATTGAATTAATCGCGCAAAGAGGCGAAGTCGCAAAGTTTTGTTTCACACAGATTTAAAATGATTTAAGCAAATAAGAATAGATTTTAAAAATAAAAGATAAAATTAAATCTGCTGTAATTTGCGAAATCTGCGTGAAACAAAACTTTGCGCTTTTGTGGCTTTGCGAGAGGGACATAGCCCAAGGTTTCAACCTTGGGTACGCAACGAATTTCCTCCCTGCATGTACCCAAGGTTAAAACCTTGGGCTATGGTTTTAATCTTTGTGCTTAATAAATTTATGAAAAAAGGTTCGCAAAGCTTAAAAAAACTTTGCTCCCGATAGCTATCGGGATTGCGCAACTCTTTGCGCTCTTTGCTGTTAAAAAAATCTTAGCGTTTAACTACAAATTCTCCAATTGAATTCGGTTTTTATTTTTCAACTGTTTAAAACCAGTAGGAGTAAAGCCAGTAATTTTTTTGAATTGATTGCTTAAATGTGCGACGTTGCTGTAGTTTAAGATGTCGGCAATTTCGCTAAGCGAATGTTCATCGTAAATCAATAGTTCTTTTACTTTTTCAATTTTCTGACTAATGAAATATTTTTCGATTGTAGTGTTTTCAACCTCAGAAAATAAATTGCTTAATGAATTATAATCTTGATTGAGGTTTTCTGCTAAATAATCTGAAAGATTGATTTTTAGATCGTTGTTTTTGTGATGAACCAAATCTACTATCAGGTTTTTTATTTTCTCAATTGTCTTCGTTTTTTTATCATCGATTAAATCAAAACCAATAGATTGTAGGTTCTTCAATAAAATATCTTTTTGATTATCATTGATTTCTTCTTCAATTTCAGCTTCTCCCAATGCAACAGAAATGGGGTGAAGGCCAAGTTGTTCTAACTCAGACTTCACCACCATTATGCATCGGCTGCACACCATATTTTTGATGTATAGTTTCATAATTTTCTATTTTTAACACATAGAAACATAGAATTTTATTTTTCAAAGAATATAAGAGAAATTCATCTCTCTACACATAGCTATGTGAACTTAAAGAAGTGAAACGCCTAATCCAAGCTTTCAATAACTATGATTCTATGTGTTTAAAAAATCTTCAAAGAATTTATTTAATCGTTTCTACCACATTGCCGCAAGTCAGCATAGAAGAACCGTAATAAGGGTTTTTTACTGCTTTTTCTTTGCTTAACCAGTCGGCATCGGCCATTGGGCAATATTGTTTGTAAATTGGCTGGTCTGGATTAGAAACTTTTATCAAAGCGTAAGTGTTTTTAGAAAGCGATTTAAAAGTTTCGCGCTGTTTTTTAAGATCTGTTGTGGCAGCAATACTTTTAGCATCAGCAGTCAGTTTTTTTACCACTTTCATCCAAACCGTATGCTCATTGCTTTTTAATTTGTCCATTTTCACTGCATTAATTGCAGTTAATAAAGTTGAAGCTTTCGCCGAAGTCAGTTTGCTGTCACTTTTTATAAGCGCGTCTTTTACGGCAAAATAAGAATCATAAACCGATTGCAGCTGACTTGCCTCAACCACTTTGTTTGTTGTATCGATTGCTTTTGCCTGAATATTATTTGCAGAAAATAATAAAGTAATTATTGTTGCTATTGCTATGATTGATTTTTTCATTTTTATGTATTAAAATGTTTGAATAAATTAAGATTATTGAATTGTGATTCAAATTTAGTTAAAAAATATCCGAAGAATATATTTTTATGATTTCGATAACTAGAGTTTCTTAAAATCGGTTGGTTTCATGTTTTTGCGTTTCTTGAAATAATTTGTCAAATGACTTTCGTCTGTAAAGCCAAATTCGTACGCAATCTGTTTGATTGGCAGTTGATTGTTGTGAAATCTTTTTTCGATTAAAGCCATTCTCAAATTATGAATGTATTCGCGATAACTAATGCTGAAAGTTCTCTTAAAATAAGCGCTAAAATAGGTTTGCGCAATATTAAAGTGTTCTGCAATTATTTTTACTTGAATTAGTTTTGGCTGATAAATATTTTGATGAATATAATTAGCAATTTGCTCATTATCTAGATGTGTCGATTTCATCTGCAGATTCATGCCTCGAATTGTTTCTTTGATTAATCCAAAGATGGAAAGAATCTGGTAGAAAACAATTGGAGAAGACGTAACATCAATATAACGATCGTAGGTTACAATATTTTCGACGGTATTTTTGAGAATCGTTTTGCAAGGTTCATCAAACTTCAAAACCGTTTCTTTTAAGATCTTATCTCTCATGAAACTTTCGGGAGTATTAACCAAGAACTCATCGCAGGTTAAATTCTGTTTAGAGTTGAAATAATTATCAGTGAATTTGATGAAAATAAATCGGGTGCTTTTCTTTATATCAAAATAATGTTCATCATCTGGCGAAATAACAAATAAGTCTCCTGCTTTATAAGGTAACAGGTTGTTGTTCAAATGATGAACACCACTTCCTTTTTTTATATAAATGATTTCGTAATACGTATGAGTATGCGGAGGAAGATGAAATTTCTCTTCTTCAAATTCATCAAGAACAAGCGTTTTAAACTGATTTAATTTTGGCATAACTTAAATGTACAATTTTATATCACAAATTTACAATTTATTTCCAGCTTAACGACCTTAAATTTGTAGTGTAGAAATCTATTCCTTTCTACAGTAATTTAAAATGAAAAAAAGTCTTATTGCACTCTCTTTAGGAGGGTTAACTATTGGAATTACAGAATTTGTAATAATGGGATTACTCCCAGATATTGCTTCAGATATGAAAGTCTCCATTCCCGTTGCTGGATATTTAATTTCGGCTTACGCGCTTGGAGTTGTTATTGGAGCACCTTTATTAGTAATCGCAGGAAGAAATTATGCGCCTAAAAAAATGCTTTTAATTTTAGCTTTAATGCTAGCAGTTTTTAATGCTTTGTCAATTATTGCACCCGATTATAATGTTCTTTTTGCTTCTCGATTTTTATCTGGATTGCCTCACGGAGCATTCTTCGGAGTGGGTGCGGTAGTCGCAAGCCGTTTGGCAGATAAAGGCAAGGAAGCGCAGGCAATCTCTATAATGTTTGCTGGTTTGACTATTGCTAATTTAATTGGTGTGCCGATCGGTACTTATATAGGACACCATTTTATCTGGCGCTATACTTTTGTATTAATTGCTATTGTTGGCTTATTGACCTTTTTAGCCATTTATTTGTGGATGCCAAATCTTGAAAAAGGAGAAAGCGTAAATATGAAAACGCAACTTCAGTTTTTTAAGAAAACCGAAGCTTGGCTAATCATAGGAATTACGGCAATTGGTTTTGGAGGACTATTTGCTTGGATCAGTTATATTGCACCTTTATTAATTAATGTTTCTAAATTTTCGCCAGAAGATGTTTCTTCAATCTTAATTTTAGCGGGATTAGGAATGGTTGTGGGAAATTTTGTGGGAGGTAAACTAGCAGATCGTTTTTCGCCTGCTCCTACAACTCTGGCTTTGTTGCTTGTAATGTCTATCGATTTAATTTTGGTCTACTTCTTTTCATCCAACCAATATATGTCTTTATTCTTGACTTTTTTAACTGGAGCTATTTCATTCTCGGTTATTGCGCCAATTCAAATGCTGATGATTCGTACAGCAAAAGGAGCAGAGATGATTGCTTCCGCATCACTTCAAGGAAGTTTTAATATTGGTAATGCTTTAGGCGCTTTTCTTGGTGGCTTACCATTGGCGGCTGGGTTTAGTTATTCTTCTCCAAACCTTATAGGAGTTATAATGTCAATGATCGGAATGATTATTACTTTCATTTTGATGAGATTACATCAAAAACAAGTTCGAGTACAGCCTATCTAACTTTAAAAATCATATTCTTTTGAGCCCTTAACTTTTGTTTAAGGGCTTTTTTTGTTTTAGAAAATAAGAAAACTTATGGTCAAAACAACCTTTTGATTCTTATTGGAATTAATTTATAAGTAAAATCTCTATAAAATAGAGCTGATAAATTTCAATAAGGAAAATATTTTTAGCACTATTTTAACTTTTTAAGTGTAGAATTCACACCTAATAATTTCTTAATTAAAATTCTTGTAATCGATTGTTTTTTTTGCAAAAATCGAATCAAATGAACGATTAATAATAATATATTTAATATTTTATGTTGGCATAAATTATATATGTCTCATAAAAAACGGATATAATTTTTAATTCGTAATTTTTTTTATGAAATTTTTATGAAATTTTATTTTTCGTTTCAAAAAAATATCTATGTTTGTGTAATCGATTACAACTTTTTTATTTGTTTCGAAATCGATTAAGTTAAAAGGGTTAAAAATGCAATAATCCTAAAGCTTTAATACAGGTATAAAAAAAATATTGTTAAAATAAAACCACAAAAATTAACTCTATAATGAATTGAAAGTAACCACAAAAAACCACTTAAACCAAAAAGAAAAACATTAATAACTTAAACAATCAACCATGAACTTTAAAGAACTATTAAACAAAGGAGCAAATTTTTGCTTTAAACTTGTTTTCTTACTGTGCTTATTGATCGGTAGTCAATTACACGCACAGGGCACAACGATAGAGGGAACCGTGAAGGATGCCGCGGGACTTTCTCTTCCTGGGGTAAACGTCTTAGAAAAAGGAACTAAGAACGGTACTTCTACCGATTTTGACGGACATTATAAAATAAAGCTTACTAACCCAAAAGCGGTTTTAAGTTTTTCTTTTATAGGATTTAAAACAGTTGATGTTTCAGCTGAAGGAAAAACAAAAGTAAATGCAACTTTGTCTGAAGATTCTAATAATTTAAATGAAGTTGTTGTAATTGGATACGGAACTTCTAAGAAATCTGATTTGACTGGGGCAGTTGCTACATTCTCTGGAAGTGAAGCACGCAAGATTCCAGTTCCTAATGTTGCAGAAGCTTTAACTGGTCGTATTGCCGGAGTACAGGTAACTTCTTCTGAAGGATCTCCAGATTCAAATGTTCAAATTAGAATTCGTGGAAATGGTTCGTTAACACAAGATGCGTCTCCGTTGTATATCGTAGATGGATTTCCTGTAAACAATATTAATGATATCTCTTCTTCTGATATTGAAACAATGACCATATTAAAAGATGCATCTTCTACTGCAATCTACGGTTCAAGAGGAGCATACGGAGTTGTTATTGTAACTACTAAAAAAGGTAAAGATGGTAAAATAGCTGTAAATTTTAATATGTTTTACGGAATGAAAAAGATGGCCAACACTATTGGTGTTACATCTCCAGAAGACTATGTTAAATGGCAGTATGAATATGCATTGCTTAAAGACAATACAGATATAAGCTCTTACGAAAAATATTTTGGAGCATGGCAAGACTATGACATGTACAAAGGCATGAAAGGGAATAATTGGCAGAAGCAAATTTTTGGACGTACAGGTGAAGTCCAAAGCCGTGATTTATCGATTCGAGGTGGAAGCGAGAAAATGAATTATAACTTTAACTATGCGCATTATGATGAAAAAGCGATTATGATGGGTTCAGATTTTAATAGAAATAACTTGTCTCTTGCTTTAAATAGTAAAGCTTCTGATAAAATAGATTTAAGTTTTACAATGCGTTATTCTGATACTGAGATCAATGGTGCGGGTATGAATGAGCAAAATGAAGTTTCCTCTGCCGATTCTCGTTTAAAAAATGTTGTAGGATATGCCCCGATTCCAGTTCCTGGCTTAACAACAGATGATACAGATGAGGCGGTTGCTGATAATTTAACGCATCCTTTTGTAGTCATCACAGACAATAACCGTCAGCAGTTTAGAAAAAACTTTAACATGCTGGGTAGTTTTTCTTGGAAATTTACTCCAGATTTGATTTTCAAAACAGAATTAGGTTTAGATAACTACAATTACCAAGATTATCGTTACTATGGGCGTACAACGTACTACGTAAAAAATACTCCTGCAGCAGAAAGACAAGGTATGCCAGCTATGTTTATGGGAGATAGAAAGGATACGCGTTTTAGAAATGCAAATACGCTTAATTATGATATGAAAAAAATAGTTGGCGAAGATCATTCTTTAAAAATCCTTGTAGGTGAAGAGTCAATTGATTATAAAAGAAATGACTTAACTAATACGATCCACGGATTTCCATTGTCTTTTGACTTAGAGGATGCAAAAAAACTAACGACTCAAGGAACACCAATTTCGGTTGATAATTTCTACTTTCCAGATGATAAATTGCTTTCGTTTTTTGGACGTGTAAATTATGATTACAAAGATCGTTACTTATTTACAGCAACATACAGAGCAGATGGTTCTAGTAAATTTTCTGAAGGTAATAAATGGGGATACTTTCCAGCAGCAGCAGCAGCTTGGAAAATTTCTGGAGAAGAATTTATGAAAAATGCTTCATGGATCAATTTGCTTAAATTAAGAGTGAGTTATGGTGAGGCTGGTAACAATAATATTCCAACAGGACAAATGGTTCAAAGCTTTGTATCTTCTACAACGACTTGGATTAATGGGGTAGATAATTTTTGGGCCTCTTCAAAAATTATGGCGAATCCAGATTTGAAATGGGAAACTACAGTAACACAGAACATTGGTTTAGATTTTGACTTGTTTAAAAATAAAGTAACAGGATCTGTTGAGTTTTATAAAAATATCACAAAAGATTTATTGATCAACTTCCCAATTTCTGGAGGAGGTTATGATTCTCAGTACAGAAATATGGGTGAAGTTCAGAACAGTGGAGTTGAGGCTACTTTGAATCTTAACCTAATAGAAAAAGAAAAATATGGAGTAAGTTTATCTTTTAACGCTGGATTTAATACCAATAGAATTAATTCGCTTGGCGTAATGAATAATTTTGGTTGGGCTTCAGGATGGGCTTCAACAGCAATCGGAAACGACTATCAAGTAAACATGGGTCAGCCAATTGGTTTAATGTATGGTTACAAAAGCGATGGACGTTATGAAGTTTCAGATTTTGATTATAATGGAGGAACATACACTTTAAAAAGTGGAGTTGCAGATGGTACCACTATTGTTGGTCCAATGAAACCAGGCGCTATGAAACTAAAAGATATTGATGGCGATGGTAAAGTTACGGCTAACGACCTTACGGTTATCGGAAACGCTAATCCTAAAGCAACAGGAGGTTTTGTACTGAATGCAAATGCTTATGGTTTTGATCTTTCGGCTGCTTTTAGCTATAGTATTGGAAATGATATTTATAATGCTAATAAAGTTGAGTTTGCAACATCGGTTCCAAATGGACAATATAGAAATTTAAATTCTGAAATGGCCGATGGCACAAGATGGACAAATATTGATGCAAATACAGGACAGTTAGTTACAGATCCTGCAGCTTTAACAGCTTTAAATGCAAACACTACAATGTGGTCTCCTTATATGCCTCGTTATGTTTTTAGTGACTGGGCTGTTGAAGATGGATCTTTCTTAAGACTAAATACTTTAAGCTTGGGGTATAACACACCAAATGAACTAACTTCTGCATTAGGTGTTTCTAAGTTAAGATTTTACCTTACAGCTAGTAATGTTTTTGTTTGGACTAAATATTCAGGCCCAGATCCAGAGGTTTCAACAAGAAGAAATACTCCGCTTACTCCTGGCGTGGATTATTCTGCTTATCCAAGAAGCAGACAGTTGATATTTGGTTTAAACCTTAATTTTTAATTCAGTAAAACTTTCACAAAGATGAAACATAAAATATTATTTGCAGGAATTGCACTGGTAAGCCTTTTTACTTCCTGCTCAGATGATTACTTAGACGCTCCAGCAAAATCAACATTAGATGAGTCCGTTATTTTTTCTAGTCCGGGACTGGCTGAAGGAGCAATTGACGGAATTAAAGTTCCATTTGCAGAAACTAACTCTTATAGAGGTCGTTTTCTTCCTTTCTATGGGCTAAACACTGATACAGAATGGTACAATTCTTCGCAGACCGTTAGTGATGCATCAGATTTATGTACTTATGATGCGCAGCCGAACAACTCGCAGATGAATACAACAAACAATGCTTGGGCCATGATGTATTCTGGTATCGAACGTGCTAACATCGCTATTAGAGGTTTGCGTACTTATGGTGATCCACAACCAGGGTCACAATTAGGATATTTATTGGGAGAAGCATTAACATTAAGAGCGATTTATTATGCCGATTTACTCAAAACTTGGGGAGATGTTCCCGCAAGATTTGAACCAGTAAACAATGCTACACTTTATATTGCAAAAACGAGTAGAGACGTAATTTACAAACAGTTGCTTAATGATTTGGCTGAAGCTTCAACATTAGTTCCTTGGCCAGGCGAGAGTAGTGCTACTAGTACAGTAGAAAGAATCAATAAAGCATTTGTAAAAGGATTTCGCGCTCGTTTAGCAATGGCTGCAAGCGGTTATCAGCAGTATCCTGATGGTATTAGAAGAAGTACAGATCCAGAATTGTCAGTCGCTAGGATGTATGCGCTAGCTTTGTCAGAAACTCGTTCGGTTATCGCAAGCGGATCTGCCCATTTAGAATCTTCATTTGAGACTTTTTGGAAAAAATACAATCAAGAAAATGTTACCGCAGGAGGTGAGTCTCTTTGGGAACTTCCTTTTGCTGACGGTAGAGGACGTATGCTGTTTACGTTTGCGGTTCGTCATACGACAAATGATCAATTTCATGCAAATGGAGCAAATCGTGGAGGATCTGCGGGGCCTCTTCCAACCGTGTTTTATGATTATGATCAAGAAGATACTAGAAGAGATGTAACTTGTGTTCCTTACAAATATGGCACGGCAGTAAACAATATTGCCAAACAAGAATTAGGGGCATTAAATACTTGGTATTTCGGTAAATATCGTTACGAATGGATGACCCGTTTTGTTACCTCATCAAATGATGATGGTGTAAATAAAATTTACATGAGATATGCTGAGGTTCTTTTAATCGCGGCAGAAGCGGCTAATGAATTGGAAGGCCCTGCGGCTGCAGCTCCTTATCTAAAAGAAATTAGAAAAAGAGCATTTCCAACAAGTGCGCACCCTGTAAAAGTTGAAAATTATGTAAATGGATTAACTTCTAAACAAGCGATGTTTAATGCTCTTGTTAATGAAAATAAATATGAGTTTACAGGCGAAATGGAGCGTAAACAAGCGCTTATTCGTTGGAATTTGCTGAAAGCAAAATTAGATGAGGCAAAAGTTAAAATGAGACAATTGGCAGATCGAACAGGTAGTTATACAGATGTTCCAGCTGTACTATATTATAAATACCAAACAGATAATGTAAGCTTGGATATTTACGGACTTAATCGTGGAGAAACAGCAAATCCTGGTGCAGATTACACTCAGTTTCCGTGGACTTGGACAGGAGCAACTGCGGAAACTAAGATCAGTACTTTATACAAGCCAGGAGCTAATCCAGATAATAGACAATTTTGGCCGATCTGGCAGGTATTTCTGGATGGAAGCAATGGAATGCTGACTAATGATTATGGGTATGCTAACTAATGATTAGGGTATTAAACTTACTGAAACTAATAAGTATTATGAAAACAAAATATATAGTAAAAGGATTAATTGCCACATTAGTACTCATGCTTACTTTGTCAAGTTGTGAAACCTATAATGAGGCTGTCATTGAAAATTTGGATGTAAACAGAGCGTTTTCTCCAATCGGACTTAAAGCTACTGTTAGAAATCAAACTTCAGTAGAGTTAAACTGGACTGTAAAAGAAGATGCAGATCATTATGTGGTTGAGTTTAGTGCAGATGATCCAGAATTTAAGACGATCTACAAAACACTAAATGTAGCGCCAACAGAACTTCCTATACAAGTTGCATTAGAAGGAGAAACAGTTTATTCTATTAGAGTAAAAGCAATTGGCTCTACACAGCTAGATGATTCTAAGTGGTCTGTTACAACGGCAACAACATTAACTGAACAAATTTTCTTTCCCGTTCAAGATGTGGATATCGACGCGAAAAAGGTTACACTAAGATGGACTCCAAATAGCGCTGTGACACAAATAACCATTGCGCCAGGTGATATTATGCATACGATTACAGCGGCAGAGAAAACAGCTGGAGTTGCTACTATAACAGGGCTAACAGGTGAAACTCCTTATACTGCAACATTATTAAATAGTACAAAGAAAAGAGGAGTAGTAACTTTTACAACAGGAATTGATATTGGAACAGGAATTTTAATTAAACCAGAAGATGATTTAAATGCTAAAATCGCAGAAGCGGCAGCTGGCTCAATATTGGTTTTAATGCCTGGAGATTATCAAATTTTTAAAGGAGAAATTGAGTTGAATAAGTCAATTACCTTAAGAGGATTACGTCCTGGCGATAAACCAAAATTGCATGTAAAATTTACGGCTAACGCAGGCACAGCAAACTTATCTTTAATAGATTTAGATTTGGACGGAACTGGAATGGAAAATGCAGCAGTCATTACAATTGATGGCGCAAACGCTAATTACGGAGATTTTCTAATAAGCAACAGTACAATTCATGATTATACGCGTGCTTTGATTGCCGCAAATGCAAAAACGGCTAGGTTGAATTCGTTTACGGTAGACAATAGCATAATTAAAAATGTGAATACAAACGCAGGAGCAGATTTCATTGATTTCAGAGCCACATACGTAGCGAGTATAGTTCTTAAAAACAGTACATTCAATTCTTGCTCAACGGGACGTGATTTTATAAGAGTAGATGCGGTTGCTACCTCAAACGGTGGTTTGTCGGGAACTGGCTTAACTACCAATACATTAATTGAAAACTGTACATTATATGCAGTCTCAAATACGGCTGCTCCAAAGAGAATTTTATATGTTCGTTTTGGAAACAATACCTCAACAGTAAAAAACACATTAATTGCGTCGACATCTGCAATTTATACCAATCAGCCTTCTACTACAATGCCAACATTTAGCAGAAACTACTATTCTGAGGCGACTAGTTTTGTTGATGATGCCATAGTCAATAATAAAATTGATGCGTCTGCAACAACGGCAAACCCACAGTTTGTAGATGCTGCAAAAGGAGACTTTACAGTTAAAAATCAGACCTTAATTGATAATAATATTGGAGACCCTCGTTGGTTAAAATAAAAAATCGTGGTTGATTAAATAGGAAAAGCGGGATACAATTTAGTTTGTAATCCCGCTTTTTATTTTCATCCGTAGAGAGCAACTAAAAACTAAATTACTATTCGATAGAAAAATCAAATTTTTGAAGCAAACCTGCAAGTGCTGTATGGGAAACCTTGGTGCCTTTAATTTTATTTTCTGCTGGATCAAAAGCATAATTTCTAGAAGTTCTAAAATCGGTTTTTTCTAAAATGCTATCCACAAAAGTAGCACCAGAAAGATCACAGTTTTTAAAAACAGCTAGAGATAAATCGGTATTGGATAAATCTGTTTCTTTTAAAGAGCATTCAGCAAAAATAGTTTTCTTTAGTTTTTTATAAATAAAAGTCGAATAGTCTAAAATACAATCTTCAAAATTCATTGCAAATAAAAAACTATTGCAGGCGCTAAAGTCCAATCCCATTAATTTGCAGCCAATAAATTTGATGTTTTTCAAGCCGGTATTTCGTAAAGTCGCTAAAGAAATATTGCAATTTTTAAAAGTGCAATCGAGAAAATCATTATGGCTTAAATCGCTTTTAGAGAAATTACAGTTAAGGAATTCGCAGTTTACAAATTCGGTATTGGCTAAGCTTTGTTCCGAATAATCGATGGTTTCGAAAGTTCGGTTTTGACATAATTTTGATTCCATTTTATTTTTTAGAAGGCATATAATTTTTATTCTAATTCAATACATTCAAAAATAGTATTGTTTTGAAGTATTGCTGCAACATCCAATTCACTGTCAACGCGTAAAATATTATCGCAGTCTTCAAGATCGAAATTCCACTGAGATTCTGGTAATAATTGATTTAGCAATGCAGAAGCCGATTCGAATTTGCTCTGATTATCAACGGAAGTTTTAAAAACATAAATCATAATTTGCATTTTTGAGGAAGCAAATTTCTGAAAAACACTCGCATATTTGTTAGGATTCTATAATCAATAATTAGGACTTATCAATCATTTTTCGATATCGAATAGGAGAAATTCCTTCTGCTTTTTTAAAAAATCGGCTAAAGTACGATTGATCTTCAAAGCCGACATGTGTTGCGATTTCACCTACAGAAAGGGTCGTTTGAAACAATAAATATTTTGCTTCCAGTAATATGTTCTCGTCAATCCATTTCACCGCAGATTTTCCTGTTACGGTTTTTATGCATTTGTTCAAATGGTTTGGAGTAACATTTAATAAAGAAGAATAATAATTAACCTGATGCTGGGTTTTGATATGATCATGAATCAATTCTTTGAATTTTGCTGTAATAGCTTCTGCAGCCGAAATGCTTTTGGATGCTTTTACCGAATTTTTATTCATTTCGTAAAACAAAGTTATGAGATACGATTGCACAATATTGAAATCGGTAACAGTTGTTTCAGAATATTCCTTTTTCAATCGTTCCAAAATATTGGTAATTGGAGCAATATCTTCTGGCGCGAGTTTGATTTTTGGATTTCCTGAAATTTTTAGAAAATCAAAATCATTCAGCAGTTCGCGGCTGCCGTATTTTCGAATTAAAATATCGGGATGAAACTGGCAGATATAGCCTTTATGAATATTGTTAACATTGTCAAGCGAAAAAATCTGACCAGCAGGAACTACAATCATTTCATTATCAGTGGTAATATGTTCCTGATATCCCAATTTCATAGTGTGCTGACCCGAAGATATGAAAATGACCGTATGGCAGGAATGTTTAGAAGACGGAACCGGATGCTGCATGTGCATGATTTCTTCGATTTCCAGACAGAAAAAATGATCAGAATTCGACTTGAAAAGCAAATGAATAGGATTGTCTTCTCCTAAAAACTTCTCTCGGAATCCCTTTGGGCTATAGGTTTTTATTTTCTCTGCCTGCTTCTTTTCCATTTTTAATAATATAATCTAAAGTCAAGCAATTTACACAAATTATAATGTTTAGCATAAAGGTCTTCAACGACTTCAATCAGGTTGTCATTTTCCTGATATAGACTAAAAAAAGCCTTGTCAATGGTACTGCAACTTGCAATTTTATTATAGGTCGAACCATAGCCAGAAATCGCTCTTGCGCCAGTAATATCTAAGAAATACTGTGCTTCTTCTTCGTTTAAATCCAAAACTTTGAGATTCGCAAAATGAATGATTTTCCCTTTCATTTTTCCTTCAAACAATTCGGCAATTTCTTCAATACTGTAATAATAATCATGAAGGCAAATATTGTTTTGCTGTCCAGGCATGGCCAAATAAATGATTTCATAATCCTTAAAATTATGATCTTCATAAAGCAGAATATTCAAACTTTCTTCAAGTCCCTCTATCGTATCGCAAGTTTTATGAATGCTCGAAATGCCTTGGTCAATTGCCAATTCTTCCAGACATTTTACCACATGAGTTGGTGTGTGATCGTCTATATCTTTGACGCCTTCAAGGCAGAAAATAAATTTTTCATTATCCATTCAGTCTCTCTTTCTATTATTTAAAGATTGAAATTGTTTTTATACTCATTCTAACAAAAGTATTTTTTCTAAAACAAAATCCCGCATCCAGAACAGACTTTAACGTCTTTTTTGGATTTTATATAATTGCTTCAGCCTCATAAAATTTTAAACGTATTTTTGTAAACCGAAAATTAAATTATTCATGATACAAATTAACCAAACAGCATCTTTTGCTGTTGAAGATATATTATTCTGTTTTGCCCTTGAATCTGAAGCAGCAGAAGTTTTTAAAGGACAAAATGTTTTATTTACCGGAATTGGAAAAGTAAATGCGGCTTACGAATTAGCCAAACAGATTCAGAAGAAAAAACCTGCCGTAATTATCAATTTAGGATCGGCGGGAAGTAGCTGTTTTCAAAAAGGCGAGGTAATCTGCTGTACCAAATTTGTACAGAGAGACATGGACGTTCGCGGTTTGGGATTTGCACAATTTGAAACGCCACTTTCTGGACTTCCTCCAGTTTTAGAATACGGTTTATTGATGGATAATCTTTCAGAAGGAATCTGCGGAACAGGTGATAATTTCGAAATGGGACATTGTTCAAACGCTTACAATGTGGTTGATATGGAAGCGTATGCTTTAGCGGTGATTGCCATGAAAGAAAATATTCCGTTTTTAAGTTTAAAATATATTTCTGACGGAGCTGATGATAATGCCGCAGAAGATTGGACGGTTCAAGTTCATAAAGCTGCGATTACTTACGGTAAAATTTTAGGATTGATTGGAGAAGAAGCAAAAGTAATTTGATAGAATCGAGATTAAACTTTTTTAATTCAAAAAAAACAATTTTATATAACTAAGAATTCAAAGGATTCAAATATTTATAGCATACAATTTGTTGCATTATGATACGACCCCTTCGGGGTCGTATTGCGTTTTGGCTTTTTCTATTCTATAAATATGCAAATCCTTCGGATTTTGAAAAAACTTTTTCTCTTCTTGTTATCCAAAAACAACAAATACTATCACTCAAAAAATCTTAAATGCAAAATTGATAAGTATTTGATGGGTTATTTTATACAAATGTATGAGGTTGACCTAATACTGCTTTAAAGAAACTTTCTAACTTTATAGAATTCATATTTTACTAACTAAAGACCTTTCAAAACCAAAATGATTTTAGCTATGAAAAAAATTGCAATGCTTTGTTGTGCTTTTCTTTTAATTGGAAAAACGGTAGCGCAGGAAATCCCATTAGTGACTAATATTTCGTCAAGAAACAATGTTACTTTAAATGGAAAATGGAGTTATATTGTAGATCCATTAGAAAATGGATATTATAATTACCGTTTAGAACCTTTTAAAAACAACGGATTCTTCGAAAATAAAAAATGGAATACCGCAGAATTATCCGAATATAATTTTGCTACTTCTGCCACAATGGATATTCCGTCTGATTGGAATTCGAAAGACGAAAGATTGTTTTTTTACGAAGGAACAGTTTGGTTTCAGAAAGATTTTAATTATAAAAAAGACAACAAAACCAAAGGAATTCTGCATTTTGGAGCAGTGAATTATGACGCGAAAGTTTATGTAAACGGAAAAATGGCTGGAACGCACATTGGCGGTTATACGCCTTTCAATTTTGATGTATCTGATTTATTAGTCGACGGAAATAACTTCGTAGTAGTAAAAGTCGATAACAAACGTCATAAAGACAATGTTCCAACAGTAAACATGGATTGGTGGAACTACGGCGGCATCACCAGAGACGTAACGCTGGCTCAGATTCCGAATACTTATATCGAAGATTATCTGGTTCAATTGGACAAAAAAGAAAAAGGTAAAATTTCAGGTTTTATAAAGCTGAATAGCGAAACAGCCAATCAATCAGTTTCGGTTTCGATTCCTGAATTGAAAATCAAAAAGAACGTTACGACAGACGTCAAAGGAATGGCATATTTTGAAATCAAATCCAATCCGATTTTATGGACGCCTGAAAAACCAAAACTATATGACGTAACGATAAGTAAAGCAGATGAAAATATCGTAGATCAAATTGGTTTTAGAACGATTGAAGCCAAAGGGAAAGAAATTCTCCTAAACGGTAAAAAAGTCTTTTTACGCGGAATCAGCATTCACGAAGAAGCACCTTTCAGATCGGGAAGAGCGTGGTCAGAAGATGATGCTAAAACGCTGTTGCGTTGGGCAAAAGAATTAGGCTGTAATTATGTTCGCTTGGCGCATTACCCGCACAATGAAAATATGGTTAGGGAAGCCGAAAAAATGGGGTTAATGATTTGGTCTGAAGTTCCCGTTTATTGGACCATTTCTTGGACAAATCCTGATACGTACGCCAATGCGGAACGCCAATTGCACGATATGATTTATCGCGACAAAAACCGTTGCGGAATCGTGATCTGGTCCATTGCCAACGAAACCCCTCATGGAGCCGACAGAGATGTTTTCTTGAGTAAATTGGCTAAATACGCTCGCACGCAAGATAATTCTCGTTTAATAAGTATGGCGATGGAAGTTACTTCAAGTTCTAATAATATCAATACGCTGCATGATAATATGAATGAATATGTAGATATTGTGAGTTTTAACCAATATTTGGGTTGGTATAGAGGAACCAACGAATCATGTAAAGATATGCAATGGGTAATTCCGTATAACAAACCCGTTATTGTCAGCGAATTTGGCGGAGAGGCTTTGCAAGGTCGTCATGGTGATAAAAAAGAACGTTGGAACGAAGAATATCAGGAAGAATTGTACATTCAAAACACACAAATGTTCAATAGAATCGAAGACTTAGCGGGAGTTTCTCCATGGATTTTAGTCGATTTCAGATCTCCAAGAAGACAATTGCCGGATATTCAGGATTTCTTTAACCGTAAAGGTTTAATCTCCGATCAGGGAATTAAAAAGAAAGCTTTTTATGTCATGAAAGATTGGTATAAGCAGAAAGAAGAGGAGTATAAATAAGAGTTTTAGATAAAGTGAAAAACCTTCAAAGTCAAATTTTTGATTTTGGAGGTTTTTGGTTTTGTTGAATTTTATTTTCACTTTTTTGAGCAGTTATCATGTGTGATAACCTGTATTTCAAAATAATAATTCAATTTTGACTTATCAAAAAACGTCAATTAGAATTATGGAAACACAACAAAAAGCCGTGACAGAATTATTAGAAATAATGAATAAAGGAAACTATTTTAATAAACTCAAACCTAATAATGATTCTTTTTCCGCAACGCTGAATGTATCTTGTTACAATGAATTAAATATTATCATTATTGCGTTATTAAAGGCAAGTGTTACTATGCTCCAAAGTGACAGTTCTACCAAACCTTTTTCTGATGCTATGATTTTGGTTGAAATGGCTTTGTAGTTATTGCCGAATGATGAAATGGAGTTGTTGGATGAGTTGTATAGGGTTGGGGTAGAAAGTGTATGAGTAACTTTTGTGTATAATACACTTTAGTTTAAGTAGAGATTCTTTTCTCTACTTAAACTAAAATAATCAAATTAAACACTAAGAATTCTTTTCAAAGTATCCTGCATCGCAATCCTAAAAGCATCGTCTTGTGTAAGTTTTTTATACAAATCAAGTTCCTTTTTCCGTTCTTTTGACATAATATCATCAAATATTTTTTTGAATGCTATTTCTCTATTTTGAGTATCCGTATTTTCGGAATATTTCTCTACAAAATCAGGATGAGCTTGCATGCTTTTAGCAAGACTTACAAATTTTACTCTTTGATCTTCTGGAGTGGCATCCCATCCTTGATACCAGCGTTCATTAAAACTATTTATAATTAAATCTAAAGGATCTTCATCTTTATCTGTTCCGTGAGCTCCGCGAGGATTAGGATTTTGCGGGTCTAATTCACTTTCAGAATCATCCAAGCCAATAGCAGAATTTAATTTTACTCTTTCTAAACCATAAGTTGACAAATCGACTGAATTTAATAATTCATCTAAAGCATCTATCGAACTATCAACAATAATTAATTTAGGAATTAAAAATTTCAAAAACCAAAACAGCTTTTCCCAATTAATAACCTCATAAGGTAATATAGAAGCCATCTGACCATAAATCTTTACAAATTGTTTTGCTTTGATTTTAAAATCAGCTTTTTCACTTTCGTCTAATTCCAGATCATTATTAAATCGATCAGCACAGACATCAATAATAGGACTTAAAAATTGAGCATCGACTTTTTTGAAATATTTATCTACAAAATCTTCAACTTCTGACCATTCATAGACACCAATATTATCCAGAACAGCTTTGATTTCATGTAAAACATTTACATCTGTAGCTTTGTTTAACGATGTTGCCGTGTAAAAAGGATCAAATGCTTTTTTTATTTCTTCAGTAGAATTGAAAAAATCTAAAACAAACAAATCTTCAGTTTTCTTTCCTAATTTATTTGCAGATCTGTTAAGTCTTGATAATGCTTGAACTGCTAAAACTCCTTGAAGTTTTTTGTCAACATACATAGCAGTTAGTTTTGGTTGATCAAATCCTGTAAGGTATTTATTTGCTACTACTAAAATTTTGTATTCGTCAGTATCAAATTTATCTCGTGTATCTTTTTCTGCAAAACCATTAATACTGTCTTCAGTATATTCTATTCCATCTATAGTTTTTTTACCTGAGAAAGCAATAACAGCTTTAAATGGCTCTCCCTTTTCCTTTAATATTTTTTTAAGGGCAAAAAAGTATTTTATCGCTGATTCAATACTTTGTGTAGCAACCATCGCTTTTGCTTTCCCTTTTAACTTTTTAGTATTGACAATCTTACTAATAAAATGATCCAGAATAATATCAGCTTTTATGGCAATTGTTTGTTTATCTTGTTCGACAAAAGCTCTCAATTTTTTTTGCGCTTTTTTAGTGTCAAATAAAGGATTATCCTCTATTGATTTTTCAATTTCATAATAGCTTTTATAAGTGGTATAATTTGCTAAAACGTCTAAAATAAAACCTTCTTCAATTGCTTGCTTCATTGAATACAAATGAAATGGCTTAAATTTTCTATCTTCTTGTTTTTCTCCGAATTTTTCAAGTGTATTCGATTTTGGTGTAGCGGTAAAGGCAAGATACGAAGCGTTTTTACTCATTTTACGAGAATTCATAATTTCTAAAATCTTGTCTTGAGGATCTTCACCTTCTTCGTCGCTATTATTGCTTCCCATAGCACGATTCATATTGTCAGCTGCAGAACCACTTTGACTACTATGAGCTTCATCAATAATTACAGCAAAACGTTTATCACTTAAATCTGCAATTCCATCAACAATAAACGGAAACTTCTGAATAGTAGTTATGATGATTCTCTTACCACTTTCCAAATTTTCTTTTAATTCTTTGGATGAATAGGCTGGAGCAACAATATTTTTTACTTCAGAGAATTCTTTAATATTTTCACGCAGTTGTTTATCCAATAATCTTCTGTCAGTAACTACAATTACAGAATCAAAAAGAGGATTTGTTATTCCTCTGCTTCCTGTAGTAGTTTCACTTTCGGGATAGGTTTCAATCAATTGATAAGCTGCCCAAGTTATAGAATTTGATTTTCCAGAACCAGCTGAATGTTGAATTAAGTATGTTTGTCCTACACCATTTTTACTCGCATTGGCTATTAGTTTTCGTACCACATTCATTTGGTGATAGCGAGGAAAAAACAAACTCCTTTTATTTAATGCATCTGTTTCTTTTCCATCAAAACGCACAAAATGCTGTATGATATTAGCTAAACTTTCGTGTGTTAAAACTTCGTCCCAGAGATAAGATGTTCTATGTCCAAATGGATTTGGAGGATTTCCTTTTCCGTAATTATGTCCTAAATTGAAAGGTAGAAAGAAAGTGTTTGCACCATCCAGTTTTGTAGTCATATAAACTTCGTCTGTATCTACCGCAAAATGCACAATACAACGACCAAAATTTAATAAAGGCTGTGTAGTATCTCTTTTGGTTTTATATTGGTTTTGACCGTGGACTTTTGCATTTTGTCCTGTCCAATGGTTTTTGAGTTCCATTGTAGCAAGAGGAATACCATTTACAAAAACCACCATGTCTATTTCTTCTCTCTGATTCAACAAAGAATATCGAATTTGTCGAGTTACACTAAACTGATTATTTTCGAAATTAGCTTTTGCAGCATTACTGCTACTTGCTAATGGTAAAACATATAATAAGGTAAAATGTGCATCATCTACTTCCAGACCTTTACGCAGCAAGCGTAAAATTCCATATTTTTTTACCAAACGATCAAACCGTTCCAGGATTTTGAGTTTCCAGTCATTTTGTTTTTGCAATTTGGCAAGTTCTTCAGGTTGAGTAGTTTCCAGAAAATCCCAAAAACGAACTTCATCAATAGCATATTTTGTATTGAAATCTGAAGAATAACCAATGTAATAACCATTGCCAGAACGATACAATTCTTTACGTTCTTGAATGTTTCCATCTTGTTTTAAATCTTCCAGACAAAAACCTGTGAGTTTTTTTTCAATAGCAGATTCTAATGCTTGTTCGTTCGTTTGGCTTGGCATGATTATTTGTCGTTATAATGTTTTTTACAAGAATGGATTATAATTTTTTTGTCAAGTACAGTATAGACAACCCTATCTTTCTTAACAATTCTCTTAGATGCCTGACCTCCACCTAAGTTCTCAGTTAAGCCAGCTCCGCCAACAAAAGGAGCATTTCTAATGTCTTCAATCAAATTTTTAATTCTTGTTATATATCTTTTGTCATCATAATACCATGAAATTATTTCATTAATTGCTCTTGCATCAAATTCGTATTTATCTAAAGGAAATACTTTAATAATATTTTCATAGGAGTTTAACGGAGTGTCTTCTGCTGTAATACGTTTGACCCACTCAATAAATTCTGGATTAGTATTTACAGAATTGGAATTTGAAATATTGATTACATTTTCAATTGAGGAATTATTCGCTGCATTTTGTGTAACATTTAATCTTATATAATTTTCATCCCATAAAGGAAATCCAGATAGACTTAGAGTTGGTACCTCATGTACAAAAGAAATTGCGACACCTTCTGGAGAGGTTGAATTTCCCAGATGATCTATTGTTTCAAATTTGTTATTAATAAACATTTCGGCTTCAAAACTATCCTCATCTGCTATAAAAGGATTTTTGACAAGGCTCATTAGTAATAATTTTTGAACATTACTAACTTCTGAATCATTAAAAAAAGATGAAAATGTATAATCAGAACTTAAATTTTCCCCATAGAAGTTATCATGAACTCTTAAAATATTAAAACCAAATTCTTTTAAACTTTTCATGGTTTCAAGTAATGCAATTATTTTTTTTCTAGCCAAATCATTAGTGCCAACTGTTGGAAAAACAGATAATTCATTAAAAAAGATTTCCATAATTACATCAACTTAAATAATTGATTACTCCATTCGTCTAACATATTTTTAGGGTATTCACTTAACTCTCCATTTTTGTCAACTTTAATATCGATAACTTTAGTATATTGTTCACTGGCTTCAACTATTTTTTCATAATAAAAAATAGCAACTTTGTCTTTATCAATATCACATTCTTTTACAGCTACTCTAATGCCATTTAAAATATGATCACTATGGGTCTCAACAATTATTTGAACATCATTCATAGCTGTTTTTGCAATAAGTTTTCCTAATTCTGCTTGGCCACGTGGATGGATATGAGATTCAGGATTTTCAATAATAATCAGTTCACCAGGTTTAGAAGCTAATAAAGCAGTAACAATTGGTAAACCATAAGTAATACCAAAACCAACATTTTCTGGTTTAAATCGATTTGTATTGCCGAAATTTGGCTGCTTGAAAACATACTCAAGTAAAACAAATTCAGATGAAATAGATGTTGTTCTGACATTTACACCAGGCGAAATTTCTCCCATCCATAAATTAATTTGATTTATTAAAGTTCTATTAATAATATCTGTATTTGTAGTTGTATCCTTTACAATAGTATCTTTATGTAAAAGATTATCAAATAAAACTTCATTATTACCATGAATTTCTATGTAGTGTGCCGTATATTCACCGTTGTTTCCAACGTTATTATCACTTACGACATTTGAGTAACTTTTATTATAAATTGATTTTGGTTCAATTCTATTTGCATTTAAGTATTGGAAATCACTATTAGATATTGATTTTATAATTTTTTCTAATGCTTCATTACTTTCCCCATACATATTTAATTTGGGGTCAAATCTAAAATAATCAGCATCAATTTCGTAATCAAATTCCATTGAAAAAATGTCGGAATCGTTAAATTGAATTTCAAAAGATAAATTCTCATCTTTTTTTGCATATTGATACAAAGCATCTTTTGTTGTTCCAATATTTACATATTCGCCTTTTAAATTCAATTTACCTTCAATTAAATCTTTGGATTGTTTGATGGCAAGTATGGATTGGATAAATGTAGATTTTCCCATTCCATTTAATCCTAATTCTAAATTAAGATTCTTTAAATTAAATGCTTTACTTTTAATTGACTTGAAATTATTTATTATCAGTGTCTGTATCATTTAAGCTGAAATTATTTTTTGAATTAGTTTCTCAATAGTATGATGCCTTTTGTATACTCTATTTTTGTCACCTGTTGAACTACTTATAGATGTGAAAAATAAAGAGTCGCTTGCTAAAATATTCTTTAGTTCATTTTTGAAATCTTCTTTCTTTAAATTTAATTTATCTCTTTGCTCATCATTTAAAACAGCAAATTGTGTTGAAATAGCATCAAACAAGGCTTTGTTTATTGGAGGAAGTCTATTGTTATTTCCAATATTTTTTCTAAATGCACCAATTTCAAATATATTGTGTGCTAATTTCATCGCTTCTGAAAAATCATATTTGATTTTATTTAATTCATCATCCGATTTATCATATATACCAGCCATCGCTTTACTCATAAACGTATCTAAATCTGAGCTATAATTTTCATAACCGAACAAATAAAAACACAAGAAACGATTAGCAAAATCTCTATCCAACATTCTATTGGTTTTTATTTTTCCATAAGTGGCTTTTAAGAAATCAGTATTTTTTCCTAATTCAGCTATAAATACAGCTGGTTTGCCTTGAAATAAAGCATGTCTTATTTCTTGTGATTCTAAAACTAAACCGCCAGTATTAATTCTCTTAAAAATATTAAATTTTACATCAGTAGGTGTGCCTGGCATAATTTTGTAAATAACCACCTGTGATTCCTCAATTATACGTTGTAGATCACCGCTCAGTTCGTCAAATGTTTTGCCATTTAGGTGCGACAAAAATTCTAAATTGGTAAGTTTCAATTTTTTTTCAACACAAAAATTACGGATACTACTCAGTCTCTGTAATCCATCGACTACTAACCATTCGTTATCGTCTGTAGAATCAAAGAAAAAAGCAGGTAAAGGAAATCTTATTAATATAGACTCTATTAATCTGCTTTGTTTTACATTATCCCATAAATCATCTTGGCGTTGAAAGTAGGATTCGGTATTCATTTGAATACTTTTATACTGTATTCTTTTGATTAAAGTGTCTAGTGAAGGTGTTTTTGTTTCTATGTTTATTTTTGTGGGATCAAAAGGTTTTTCCATTAATAAAATGGTATCATCAATGATCTCCTCTTCAACAGGTTCTTGTTCTTCAGAAGACATATCTGAATTATTAAGTAAATTTATTAATTTTGGGTCAATATTTTCTTCCATTTCTAATGCGTTTTAAGCAAAGCTACAATATTAATTTATTCAAAAGAACTTCCATTTAAGAAACCCTTATCTTACCAGTAACAACTCCATCGATCAAGCTCATTTTATACTCCTTCAATTTCTCAATTTCTTGCTCTTTTAAAGAAATGGCGGTGGCGATTTTGTTCGTGGCGATTTCGATGTATTCTGAAATTGCTGTTTGTTCTTCTTTTGGAGGTAATGGAATACTATAATTATCCAAATCTGAACTTGTTACACTCGGAAAAGTTGAACCTTTAAAAGTTTCAACAATTCTTTCTTTTAAGGCAATAACTGTTTTAATAAGAAATTCATGGTTTTCTCTGCCCAATATTGAAGCACAACCCCTTCCAATTGCCACATCTTGATGACATATATTTAATCTTCCTGTAGTTGAACCACGTAAACAGAAAAGCAAACTTCCTTTTTTTGCAAATTTTACCGGTGATGTTGTCCATTTTAATGATCTTGTATATCCAAAATCTGTTTCAGAATACTCAACAGGGCCATTTATAAGAACTGTTCCTTCTCCTTCATCATTGTATGTTTTTTCATGAGGAGAAATACCATACACTATTTCGGCTACATACTTTAAACGTTTCACCTTCCAATGCTCAGGAATCTCCCCAATCCATTCCACACCACTATCTTTCAACTTTGCAACATCATTCAAACCTCTGGTAACAGCTTTATGAATCAATATTTGTCTGCGTTCTTTAAGCAGTTCTATTTGTCTTTGTTTAATGGCAATAGCTTGATCTATCCTCTTGGTCTTATCATCAAGAAAATTGGCTATTGCGGTTTGTTCTTCGATTAGAGGTATAACTACTAGAAAATTTTTTAACTCATTTCCATTAACATGGGGAATTCCCATTCCTATGTTTTTTTTTCTTAATTCAATCTCCAAAAGTTTTGAATAATACCAAGCAAAGCCTTTATTAATGTGTTTAAATTCAATTTGTGCTACAGTTGAGGATATAACTCCTTTTCTGCTTTTTATAAATTCTCCTGCATTTGAACCATCCCAAAGTAATAGCACTTCTCCCTCGTCAATAA
Source organism: Flavobacterium ustbae (assembly GCF_003946915.1). GTDB lineage: Bacteria > Bacteroidota > Bacteroidia > Flavobacteriales > Flavobacteriaceae > Flavobacterium > Flavobacterium ustbae. The sequence continues at coordinate 62,955 of NZ_RPOC01000011.1, read as the reverse complement.
TTTTAGCATTTTTATCAATTACCCATTGATTTTCTTCTCCTCCTCTTAAGTATTCCATACTCATATATGGCGGTAGTTCTAATTCATTTATTGAAGTAATTTTATTTGGAAGTTTTCCTTTCTGGGTATGTGAAACAAACTTAAATTTTTTCACTTCCCAATGCTCAGGAATTTCTTCTAACCATTCCGCACCGCTATTTTTATACTTGTCGTATTTTTTCATATTTTACAAGCTTAAAATTTCGGCAATTAAGCCATCACTTAATTTCTCTAAATCAACGATATCTTTAGTAACTTCTATAATGTCACGTAATGGTTTATATTGGTGGAAATATTTATTAAAACTTATTTCGTAACCAATTTTAGTATTATCAAGATTTATCCAGGCTTCTTCTACATGTGGTTTTACTTCACGTAAAAAATAGGTGTAAATATTTTCTTTGAGTGGTACATTTTCAAAATCACGTAAGTCGCTTTCAGTTTCATAAGTGATATATTCTCCTTTTTTTGCTGTTGTAAAATAGCCGTAATTAGGTAATTCATTTTCTAAGCAATTCAAATGATTTAAAACCTTTTCTAACTTCTCGCCAGTCAGTTTTACGGTTCCTTTTATCACTTTTTCAGCTTCTTCATCATACCAGCTAACAGCATTAAGGATTGCATTTTTTTCGGAAGCAGAAAGTTTTAGTTTTTCAGATTTAATTACCTCATCAACTTTTACACGAAACTCGTTAAAATCATTAAATTCTTTTGTTCCCGTTTTTTGAAATAATTGCAAACCATTGTCTAGCAAAAATTTTTGTTTTTCCCACAAAGTTTTGCTTGTTAAAGCAGTTTCTTGTTTACTGTTTAAATTAAGTTCTTGCTTTTCTGCCCAATGCAGAATCTCTTTCTTGTGTTTTGCAATATCGGTATAAACTTCTTCGCCATATGTTTTATACGCATATTCCATTGCTTCTTTTAGCGATTTGTCATAGCGTAACTCTTCAATTCGCTCTTTTGTAAATTGAGCTTTTAAACGTTTTGGTCTTTCGATTGTTACTTTGTGATAGCCAAAATCATTGTTGTCAAATACTTTTGAAGCAATTTCATTATCGGTTTTACGTTCAATAGCTTCCAGATCATTGTACGTTTTTACTATTTCTGTGATATGTTCAGGCGCAAACTCACAATTTTTATTTCCTAAGTTCTTGCGAAGTTTACGATACAATTGTCCTGCATCTATGAGCTGTACTTTACCTTTCCTTTTTTCGGTTTTGTTGTTGCTTAAAATCCAGATATAAGTTGTAATTCCTGTATTGTAAAATAGGTTATTTGGCAATTGTACAATGGCTTCGAGCCAGTCGTTTTCAATAATATAACGACGAATATTGCTCTCGCCACCTCCTGCGTCTCCGGTAAATAAACTACTTCCGTTATGTATAGAAGCGATTCGTGTTCCTGTTTTACTATGTGAAAGTGGTTTCATTTTGCTGACCATTTCCATCAAAAACAACAATTGTCCATCTGATGAACGTGGTATAGCGTCAACGTCTTCTTCGATTCCCCAATAGTTTTTTAGTTTTATTTGAAAACGGGAATCAATTACATCTTTTCCGTCCTTAATATATTTTTGCTCACTAGCCCATGATTTTCCGTAAGGAGGGTTAGATAACATAAAATCGAAAGTAGTTCCTGCAAATTCATCCGTAGACAATGTCGAACCAACACGAATATTTTCAGGATTATTCCCTTTAATCATCATATCCGATTTACAAATCGCATATGTCTCGTCGTTGATTTCTTTCCCATACAAATAGACATCACCCTTTGCACGAATTTCTCCATCTTCATCTTTTATGAAGTTTTGAGATTCAGTCAACATTCCACCGCTTCCGCAAGCAGGATCATAGATGGTCATAACTGGAGGCAAATTATTCTTGATTGGGTCAAAAATAATGTGTGTCATTAAGTCAATTACCTCACGTGGAGTAAAGTGTTCTCCAGCTTCTTCGTTGTTTTCTTCGTTAAATTTTCTAATTAATTCTTCAAAAACATATCCCATTCCTAAATTTGATAAAGCAGGAAGTTTACGACCATTACTGTCGGTTTTCTCAAAAGGGGTTAAATTAATATCTGGAGAAGTAAATTTTTCTAACACATCAAGCAACACGTCTTTTGTTGCCATATGCCGGATTTGACTTTTTAGCTTGAATTTCTCAATGATTTCTTTAACATTATTACTGAAACCATTTAAATAATCCTCAAAATTTGCTTGTAATAATTGCTGACTATTTGTTGCTGTTCCGTGCAATCTTTGCAAAGTCCATTCGCTTGTATTGTAAAAAACATAACCAGAAGCGGCACGCAATCCTTTTTCGTCCCAATCTGTAATATGTGCTTCATCGCGCTGAAATGCCAATTCTTCCAAAACAGCTTCTTTTGTTGGTTCAAGAAGTGCATCTAAACGGCGTAAAACCACCATTGGTAAAATTACATCACGATATTTTCCGCGTACATATACATCTCGCAAGCAATCGTCTGCAATTGACCATATAAAAGAAACTAATTTGTTGTGTACTGATTGATTCATTAATTTATTTTGGTATTCTATTAGTTTAAATTTTAATATAAATATATTTAAGCAATATACTATGAATAGTGTATTTCTCTAATTAATATTGTGTGTAAATTTAAGTTATACATTTTAATTTAATTTACGGATAACCATATTTTTCTTTTTTATTCACTAATAATTTTCGATTTTATAAAATGAAAACCTCCAAACTCAGTTTTTGACTTTGAAGGCTTTTCTATGTTTTTTCCTTAATTTTAGAATTCAAAAAAAAACAAGCAATGAATTTAAACCTACAACCTGTTTTAGAAAACGATCTTTGCATCTTATCTCCTTTAGAAGAAAACGATTTTGATGTTTTATATAAAGCTGCTTCTGATCCTAAAATTTGGGAACAGCATCCCAACAAAGACCGATGGAAGAAAGAAGTTTTTGAAATTTTTTTTGAAGGAGCCATTAAAAGCAAAGGCGCATTTAAAATTATAAATAAAGCAACTGAAGAAGTTGTAGGAAGTACAAGATTTTACGATTTTAATCAGGAAGAAGATTGTATTTTTATTGGTTATACTTTTTATACGGTTTCCTGCTGGGGAAAAGGATTTAATCTAAGCGTAAAAAAAATGATGCTTGATTATCTTTTTGAATATGTTTCTAAAGTTAGGTTTCATGTCGGTTCAGAAAATTTCCGTTCTCAAATTGCAATCTCAAGAGTGGGAGCCGAAAAAATTGCCGAAGAAGAAGTAGCTTACTTCGGAGAAAAACCAAAATTGAATTTTGTGTATCAGATTGACAAAGCAGATTGGATATAAGAAAAGCCTTAAACGAAATGTTTAAGGCTTTTGTGTTTTTTAAATAAACGGGTTTTTATTGTACCAAATAAGGAACCTGATCGGCTTCGCAAAGTCTAAAATAACCAAATGCAAAATTATTGGCATCAGTACTATTGACAATATTTCCTCTAATGGTTCCCGGAGGAACAGAAAACGGATTTGAGTTTGAAGCTTCCAAAATTAGTTTCCAATAATTAAAGAAATTCTTAGAAACGCCTCGATGTGTAATCGTTATGGTATTTCCAGGTTTTATGTCGTCTTCGCTAGAATATCTCGTACTGATTTCGTTTCCGTTATAGAATTCATCATTTGTAATTTCGTATTCTGGATAAATCAAGAATTCGCTTTGATAATCGGTTACGTAAAAATTAGTCTGATCTGCGGGATCGTTGTAATAAAAAGTCAGTTCGATGATATCTTTCCCATCAAAATCTGGAACAATTTTCTGTTCTACTTTATTAATTGGACTTACAGAAGTCAGTTTTTCAGTCGCCGTGAAACTTTGTCCTTCCGCATCTACAAATAATTTATAATCGGCATCAATTACAGGAACAAAATTGGTGCATTTGTAAACTCCTGCTTCCGTTTCGTTAAAAGTAAAAATGTCGCCATTGCTGTTTTCTATTCGTACTTGCGCGCCCGAAACTTTTGGTGTAGAACCGCTGTAATAAGGAGCCGTTTTACTGATTTTTATGGTTTGTTCTTTTCCGTCAGTTCCTTTTTTCCAGATAATTTCGGCGTCAATGACCAGTTTGGTTTCGCCAGTTGGCAAATCAAGATTTACCACATCTTCGCATGAAGCGAAAGAAAAAACAAAAAGAAGAGTTATTAATGCCAGTGCTCTGTTCATTACTGTATATTTTTTCAATTTATTCATAGCATTAAAATTTAAAATTATAAGAAACTCCAGGTACAATTCCGAAAATCGAAAGTCTTCTGGTTTCATTTGCCCCCGTATCTTCATTGGTTGTAAAACTCATAGAAGCCGCATTTTTTCTGTTGTACACATTATAAAGGCTAAAAACCCAATAGCTTTGCCATCCTTTCTTTTTATCTGGTTTTGGTGTGTAAGTCGCCGCAAGATCTAAGTGGTGGAAAAGAGGCAATCTGTTTTCGTTTCTTAAAGAATAATTTGGAACGTGAATACCGCCCATTTCATAATAACCATTTGCATACGTTACTGGCTGACCAGATTGTAAAGTGAAATTTCCATTAAAAGACCATTTCGGGTTTAGTTCATAACTTCCTACAATACTCAAATTATGCATTTTGTCGTAACCAGATAAATACCAGTTGCCATTTGCAATTCCTGGTTCTTCGGGAGTTCTTCCAGGCGTTTTTTGTTCTGCTCGAGATAAGGTATAAGAAACCCATCCGGTGAAAACGCCTCTATTTTTTCTGAACAGTAATTCCATTCCGTACGATCTGGCTTTTCCGTTTAAAATAACTTGCTCAATGTTGTTGTTAGCCAAAACATCAGCGCCGTCAATATAGTCAATACGATTTTGAACATTTTTGTAGAATAATTCGGTTTCTAAAGAGTAATCGCCGTCTTTGAAATTTCTAAAATAACCCATCGCATACTGATCCAAAAGCTGAGGTTTTGTAAAAGGTCCACTTGGAGTCCAGATACTCATTGGTAACGGAGACTGCGTGTTGGATAAAATATGAATGTACTGCGCCATTCTGTTGTAACTTGCTTTTACCGAAGTTTCTTCATTAAAGGCATAAGATAAGGCAGCTCGCGGTTCAAAATTATCGAATTTGCTGATGGTTTTTCCTTTTCCATAAGAGATACTTCCCGTTGGCGTACCTTCTTCGTAAATATTATATAACGGATTATAGACTACAGCCTGACCATTTTCGTAAGTGCTGATCGTTTCATCTCCTAAACGATAAAACATGCTGTAACGAAGTCCGTAGCGGAAATTCAATTTCTCTGTAATCTGATTTTCAAAATCAACAAAAGCAGAAGCTTCTAAAGCGTATTTTTTGTCCAGCTGCATATAATTAAACTGAGAATCTGAAGAAGTTGGTTTTACAACTCCAGGATTAAAATTATAATACAAACCATCAACACCATAATTGATTTTGAATTTCTCCGACTGCTGGAAATTCCAATTGTATTTCAATCCGTAACTCTGAATATTGCTGTCCCATTGAAAACTTTCAATCGGAATTTCTAGATTAAACCTGTAATCGCTATAGAAAGTAGACAAGTTACTGTTTAAACGATCAGAAAATTGATGTTTCCAGTTTAAAATTCCCATTGTGCTTCCGTACGTACTCGCAAAACGATCATTAATGTCAAATAAATCGTTTCCGAAATAACCAGAAAAAGACAATGTGTTTTTGGCATTAAAACGATAATTTAATTTCGCATTCAAATCGTAAAACATAGCTGAGTTATTATTGTCAGCCAGTTTCATAAATAAATGTGCATAAGAAGCACGTCCAGAAAGAATAAAAGAACCTTTTTCTTTTTCAAGCGGACCTTGAACTAAAAGCCGGCTCGAGATAATCCCGATTCCACCATTTACTTTATATTCTTCAAAATCTCCCGTCTGTTGTGTAACATCTAGAACAGAAGAAACACGCCCTCCAAATTTTGACGGAATTCCGCCTTTGTATAAATCTAAACCGCTAACGACATCAGCATTGAAAATAGAAAAGAACCCAAACATGTGGGAGTCGGCATAAACAGGAGCGCCATCCAAAAGAATCAAATTCTGATCTGCAGCACCACCACGAACGTTAAAACCAGAAGAAGCTTCTCCCGCATTGGTTACACCTGGCAAAGTCAAAATCGATTTTAAAGGATCGGCTTCGCCCATTGCAACCGGAATTTTCTTGATTTCCTGCATAGAAAGTCTGTTCACACTCATTTGTGTTGTTTTGATGTCAACCGCTTTATTGGCCACCACAATAACTTCTCCCAATTGTTGGCTATCAGAATCTATGTTGAAATTAACTCTGTTGTCATCAGAAACAGAAACACGTTTTTCTTCATTTTTAAAACCTACATAACTCACCTGAACGGTATAGTTTCCGTTTGGAACCTCAATACTATATTTTCCGTTTGCATCTGTTACAACGCCCGTTTCCAGTTCTTTAATGTAAATATTAGCACCAATTACAGGCTGTCTTTCATCATCATAAACGGTTCCGCTTAGCTTGCTTTTTTTTTTGGCAGGCTTTTGCGTTTGAGCTTTCTGCTTCACAAAAATATTATTGCCCACTATAGAAAATTGTACAGACGAAATCTGATTTAATTCGGTAATAAGCTTACTGATTTCGATATTTTTAAAAGTTTTATTTTGTGTAAAATACTTTTTATTGGTATCGATTTGATCTGTAAAAGCAAATTTAAAATCGGTTTGGCTTTCAATCTGTTTGAAGAATTCTTTTAAAGTTACATTTTGATCTACAGTTACCGTAACGCCTTGAGCAGACATACCTAAGCTGAATAAAAAAAAGCATGCTGAAATTATATGCTTCATGAAATTTTGTATTTTTGAATATTATTAAATGGAATAACCTCGTGTTATCCTGAATATTAGGAGGATGTGGAGTTTCGCGGCTTACATCCTTTTTGTTTTTATTGAAAATTAATCTGCTTTAAATCTTCATTTATTTCAAAGTTTAGGTTATACATTTCGGATATTAGTTGAACAATCGTTTTTAAATCTTCTTTTTTATTGATTCGAATCGTGATTTTCTGATTTAGATTTTCTTTCGGAATACTGACTTTATAGCCGTAGTTTTCTTCAATATATTGACTGATAACAGAGAGTTTTTTGTCATCAAAATCTACAAATCGGCTGAATTCTGTTACCGAAGCAATTTGGTTTGCATATGTGAATTTATCGCCAGGTTTCAAGATCCATTTTTGATCTTTTCCTTTTACGCTCATTTCTACGCTTCCTTCAAAAAGTTCAACGGTTATTTCTTCGTTTCCAGATTCCTTAACGGTAAAAGAAGTTCCTAAAACTGTTGTTGTCGTTTCATCGCAGAAAACCTGAAACGGATGCTGCTTGTCTTTTTTAACTTTAAAATACGCTTGACCTTTAATTTCAATTTTTCTATTTAAAGCAAAATTTTCTCCATATTTAATTTTTGAATTTGGACTTAATTCTACTTTAGAGCTGTCTGGCAAGACAACATATTTGGTTGCTGAGGTCGTATTTTGGATTACCGTTTCGGCTAGAACAGCATTTTCGTTTACAGGATTGCTGTCAAAGTAAATTCCAGTTCCAATTAAAACAAAAAGTAAAACAGCGGCAGCAGAATAATAGTGCCACGTTCTCAAGGAACGTTTCTTTTGAGTAAACGTTTTGGCGCGAAATTCTTCCCACGAAGTTTCTTTTTCTTCATTTGAATGAGAATGGGAAGTTTCGTTCCAAAGTTTTTCGAATTCCTTGTCAAATTTTTCGTTATCCATTTTCAGATTTTTAAATAAGTTGACATTGAAATCCCTGTTTAGTAAAAACACCATAAACCATTTCGTGAATTTCTCTATTGGTTTCGATCTTAAGAACATTTTCACGTCCTTGTTTATCGAAATTTATGATGCAGTCGGAAATAACGAACTGTAAAAGTGCAGTCAGTAGAGTTGCATCTTTTTTGGTTCTAACATTCGTTTTATACGCTTCGATGTGCATTTTTAGTTCTTTGTTTTTTAGTATAACAAACGAGAACTAAAAAGTTCCTAATGGTTTTCGATTTTTTTTCGAATAAATTTACTGGCAAGATAAATATGATTGGCAATGGTCTTTTCAGAAAGATCCGTTATTTCTGCAATCTCCTTATAGCTAAGGTTTTCCAGTTTATGTAAAGTGAATATTTTTTGCTGCTGTTCTGGCAGCTGACTGATGAAGTTTTGTAATTTTTCTTGTCTTTCTTCAAAAATTCCCGATTCTGGTTCTTCCTGAGGGATATCAACCTGAACAGGATCTAACGGAATTACTTTGTTTTCTCTATTAACATGATTGATAATAATGTTCTTGCAGATCACAAATATTTGCTTATCGAATAAAACTTCTTCGTTTAAGAGTTCTCTTTTATTGTAAAGTCTTATGAAAGTTTCCTGAACAAAATCTTCGGGAGTAAAAACAGAAGAATTAAATCGTTTGGCAATATTGATAAGTTTGTCGTAGTAGCTGAAGTATACTTCTTTGAAAGCTGCTTCATTACCTTTTTTTAAACTTAAAATAAACTTTTTATTGTCCATAACGAAAATATCGTGACTAGCTTCCTAGTCTAAACTCATTGGTGTCAATATTATTGTATTCGGAAATTGAGTAACCTCAAAATGTAATTAGTTGCAAAGAACCGTAATTTAATTTAAGATTGAACGCTTTTATTGGAGAAATGTTACAGCATTTTTCAAATAAAAACCCTTAAACATTAGTCGAAGGGTTTACTTTTATTGTTGATTATAAATTCTAACTTTTATAGTCGTCGACAAGTTTATCTAAAAACTGAAAAAGTTTTTCATTCATTTCACTAAAATCATGCGAAAGAATTTCTTCTGGATTTTGAACAAATTGGTGTTTTTTGCTTTTGGCCAATAAATCAGTTTCACTCTCAATTAGAAGAGAAACAACCTCAGCGGTTAATTCCATGTGACACTGAAAACCATAGACAAGATTAGAATAAGAAACAATCTGGACAGGACAGCCTTCGCTAAAAGCCAAAACCTTACTTTCTTTTGTCAAACCTGGCATATCGTTGTGCCAATGTCCAACATTTAGAACAGAACCAAAATGATTTATTTTTTCATCTTTAATTCCGTTTTCGGTTAAAGTGATCGGGAAAACTCCAATTTCTTTTTCTGGACTATGACCGAAGTTTGCGCCCAGAGCTTCGCCAATTAATTGTGAACCTAAACAAACTCCAACGACTGCTTTTCCCGCAGCAATGCACTTTTGCATTAATGAAATTTCAGCTTCGGCATTAAAATGAGGACATTCTTCTAGAGTCGTATTTGGACTTTGAGGCCCGCCCATTATAATCAGCATATCTATTAAGTCAACAGAATTTGGCAATGCATCATTTTCATAAACTTTAGAAAAAGATATTGTATAATTTCTGCTTTCAGCCCAATTTAGATAGGCGCCTGGAGCTTCGTAGGTTTCGTGTTGTATAATGTGTATGTTCATCGTCTTTACCATTTAAAGCAAATTTATTTTGAAAAAGAACAATAGCAATAGTCCACTTTTTCTTTTAATAAAATAGTCCAGCTTTAAGAATTCAGCGTAAGCATCATCTGAATGTCTACTCTGTTATAACCAGACGAAACACCTTTTATTTCTTCAAATCCTAATTTCTCATACAGTTTAATCGCAGGTTGAAGTTTGGTGTTGCTTTCCAGATAAATTTTGGAAGCACCTTTTTCCTTTGCCCATTTTATAGCTGTTTCGGCCAATAGTAATCCAATTCGTTTTCCCTGTGCTTTCGGACTTACAGCCATTTTTGCTAATTCGTAATCGTAATCTGTTCCGTCATTTTTAATTAAAGCACAAACGCCTAAAACTTCATCATTTAAAATAACAGAAAAAATTTCCCCGCCTTTACTTATAATATATTCTTCGGCATGATCGAGCGCTTTTACATCATTAGGTTCTACTACAAAATAGTTTGAAATCCATTCTATGTTTAAATCCTTAAAACTTTTGAGATATTTAGGGTTATAGGTAACTATTTCTAATTGTTTGTTATTTTCCATTAAATATTGTTTTTTTTTTTCAAATCAGATTCTACACTTTCAAGGTAGTTATTGTATTATGAAAGAGGGGTGCTAATGCAAAATTATAGCAATTATAGGCTAGGATACAGATACAGAAAATTATATTTTGAACGATACAGTTGAAAACTAGCGTAAAAGGGCAGGCTTCGAAAAAAAACTAATTTGTTTTTAAGATAAAATGAAGTGATTTTTAGATGCGCTTCAGTGTCTTCATAGCACATTCCGCATCTTTTTCATCAATGAAAACATGGTCGTGATAATAGGCAGCCACGACATTACAGCTAATGTTTGCCTCGCCTAATATTTTTGAAAATGCAGCAGTCATTCCAACCGCTTCTAAAGAAGAATGAATTTTAAAGGTAATCCAAGCAGCAACATAGGAATAATCGAGATTTAGTTGGTCTGCATCTTCTTTTTTTAGAATTACAGTGATTCCCTCGTTTTCTTTAAAAAGAAATAAAATTTTGGAGAAAGGAATGTTGTCGATATTGTTTAATGAGCAATAAACATATCGGCCTTCATTTAAAATAGGATTTAAATTTTTTAAAATTATACCGAGATCTTTTTCTCCAGACATTTAAACTGTTTTTTATGAAAATAAATAAGATGAATTATTCCTCCAACTCTGAATTATCTGCGGCAGAAATCTGATCTAATATATTAGTCTGATTAGGAGAAATGTAATTTTTATTTTCAATGGTAGCTTCTTTCTTAAAAAGAAGATCTAATGCATTGTAAAGTTTAAGTAAAACATCGCGGTCTGCTTTTTCTATCTCTAAAGCAGTATTAAAATTAAAAACATAGTTATTCGAATTTCGTACTTCTACTTTTATCGTTTTTGATGTGATTTTAAATTTAACTATATCCATGCTGTTTATGAATTATGTATGCAAATTGCTTTTTCGAAATTGAGACTCTTAATTGTTAGCTCTTTAATAGCGTTCTAAGATAACAATTTTAACGATTCCTCACTGAAATTTTTCATTCGATGAAGAGTTAATTTAAATAAAAAACCCTTAAACATTTCTGTCTAAGGGTTTTGCCTATTGTAGCGAGGACGGGAGTTGAACCCGTGACCTCAGGGTTATGAATCCTGCGCTCTAACCAACTGAGCTACCTCGCCTGGACTGCTATCATGAATTCCTGATTGCGGGTGCAAAGATAGAAATAATATTAAAGGATACAAGCATAAAATGAAGAAAAAAAAATATTTTTAATTATGCATTGTTTTTGGACATATATTCTTATATTTCGAAAAAATTAAAAGTAGCACATGGATTCAAAAATACGTTACGAAATCGAGTTTCCGATCAATTCTTCGCCGCAATTATTGTATCAATATATATCAACGCCATCAGGTTTACAAGAATGGTTTGCCGACAATGTTAATTCTAGAGGTGAATTTTTTACTTTCATTTGGAATGATTCTCAGGAAAAAGCACGCTTGGCTTCAAAAAAATCTGGCGAAAAAGTAAAATTTAAATGGGTTGACGAAAGCAGTAAAGATACTGAGTACTTTTTTGAACTTCATATTTTAGTCGATGAATTAACTAAAGATGTATCGCTAATGGTGGTAGATTTTGCTGATAAAGAAGAAATAGGCGAGGCTAAACAATTGTGGGAGAATCAAATATCAGATCTAAAACATCTTATAGGATCTGTTTAGAAAATTCTTTTTTATACCTTATATTTGCCCTGAACAAAATTCAGGGTTTTTTTATGATTAATTTTAACGGAAACATCGGGCAGGAAGAGAATATACTAACTCAAAATCGTGCCTTTTTATATGGCGATGGCATTTTTGAAACTGTAAAAATTATCAACGGAAAAATCTTGTTTCTTGAAGACCATTATTTTAGACTAATGGCTTCTATGCGAGTTGTAAGAATGATGATTCCGATGAATTTTACAATGGAATATTTTGAAGAGCAAATTCTCAATCTAGTAAACCAATTAAATATTGCATCTTCAGCAAGAGCAAGAATTACTGTTTTTAGAAATGATGGGGGATTATATCTTCCAAAAAGCAATGATATTTCGTTTTTAATTAATGCTATTGTGCTTGGAAATACTTCTTACTCATTAAATACAAAAGAATACGAAGTAGATTTGTATAAAGATTTCTATGTAACCAAGCAATTATTATCATCTCTTAAAACAACCAATAAGATGATCAATATTACAGGAAGCATTTATGCGCACGAAAATGACCTTGCTAATTGTCTGTTGTTAAATGATAGCAAGAATGTAGTAGAAGCACTTCAGGGAAATGTTTTTATGGTAATTGGTCAAAAGTTAATTACGCCACCAGTTTCAGAAGGCTGCTTAAACGGAATTATGCGTAAACAAATTTTAGCGCTAGGTAGAAAAGTTGAGGGCATAGAAGTAGTAGAAGAAATAATTTCGCCGTTTGATCTTCAAAAAGCAGACGAATTATTCTTGACAAATGTAATCATGGGGATACAGCCGATAAGTAAATATCGAAAAAAGGAGTTTACAACAAATTTGGCGCATTTATTAGTGCAGAAACTAAATGAATCCATTTCTGAAAATTAATTCAGATATGGATTTTCAGGGGCATTAGACCAAATAAGATAATCACCACCAAGCTCAATAATTTGCTCTTTCCAAAAGTGAGTGGTAGATTTTCCGATAATTTTATTCTTGTAATTATTATCGGCGATAATCCAGGAATTTCCCTGCATCTCATTCTCAAGCTGATTTTCGTCCCAACCAGTGTAGCCTAAGAAAAAACGAATATTATTTTTACTAATAGATCCGTTATTTATTAGGTCTTTGGTAGACTCAAAATCTCCTCCCCAATAAATACCATTAGAAATCTCAACACTATTTGGGATTAATTCTGGAATATTGTGAATGAAATAAAGGTTGTCTTGCTCTACAGGACCTCCGTTATATATCTTAAAATTAGCATCAATTTCTGGTATTAAGTCATTAATAGTGTATTTTAATGGCTTATTAATTATAAAACCTATTGATCCTTCCTTGTTATGGTCTGCTAATAAAATTACCGATCTGTTGAATGATAAATCTCCAATTATTGAAGGCTCGGCAATAAGCAGGTGTCCTTTTTTTAATTTTTCTGAAATCATACGGTTACAATTTTTATTAAATTTAATCATAAAAAAATTAAAATCACAAAAAAAATCGTTAAACCGCATAAAAAAACCTTCCATGAGGAAGGTTTTAATTATATTATAAGTTTAGAGAACTTTCTTACTTAGTTCACTGCTCCTTCTAATTCAGCTCCTGCTTTGAATTTTACAACGTTTTTAGCAGCGATTTTAATAGTTTTTCCTGTTTGAGGGTTTCTACCATCTCTAGCAGCTCTAGAAGATACTGACCAAGATCCGAAACCTACTAATGAAACTCTTCCTCCTTTTTTCAAAGTAGTTCCTACATTACCTAAAAAAGACTCTAAAGCTAATTTCGCCGCAGCTTTTGTGATTCCTGCATCAGCAGCGATAGCATCGATTAATTCTGATTTGTTCATAATAATTAGTTATTAATTGTTGGTTAAAAAAAATTGTTAATACACAAATTTAGTAGGAAATCCGTTGCGTGCAAGTGTTTTCTTTATTTTTAGCAAAAATTGTTGATAACTTGCTTTTTTTGTTCATAAAGAGCGTTATTTATCGATGAAAAACGGGTACAAACCCCTGTTTTACTGACGTTAATACACTTTTGCAACATCAGAAAAACTTACTCCATTTAATAATTCAGAAGCAAGCATTCTCTTTTTTCCTGGAAATTGTAGACTTAATAACTGAATAAAACCGTCTTTTATTGCAATCTTAATTTCTTTTTTATTACTAATTAGCTTTCCAGTCTCGTAAGAATGGGGTTCTGAGATTAGTTTTGCTTCATAAATTTTAATATTCAATTCTTCATTTTGGTCTTTCAAAAAACACCAAGAAGCAGGATAAGGGCTTAAGCCTCGAATTAGATTGTTGATTTCTGCACCAGATTTTGTCCAATCAATTTTACAGTTTTCTTTATTTAATTTATAAGCCGTTTTAATATCGTCGTTATCTTCTTGAATTGTTGTACTGACATTTCCGCTTTCAATAACCTTTAAAGTGTCAATGACAGTTGTGCTGCCTAAATGCATTAAACGATCATGTAACTGGCCAGCGTTTTCTTCTGGTTCAATAGCGATTTTAGAATTTAAAATCATCGCTCCGGTATCAATTTTGTCATCAATAAAGAAAGTAGTAACTCCAGTTTTGGTTTCTCCATTAATAATAGCCCAGTTAATAGGAGCAGCCCCGCGGTAATTTGGAAGCAATGAAGCATGAAGATTAAAAGTTCCTAAAGACGGCATTTCCCAAACCACTTTTGGCAACATTCTAAAAGCTACTACAATTTGTAAATTGGCATTAAGAGCTTCTAATTCTGCTAAGAAATCTTCATCTTTTAAATTAGTTGGCTGTAATAGAGTAAGATTGTTTGCAATCGCATATTCTTTTACTGCCGAATATTTTATTTTTTGTCCGCGTCCCGCTGGCTTGTCTGCAGCGGTAATTACGCCGACAACTTCGTAGTTATTTTTAATAATGGTGTCCAAAATGCCAACGGCAAATTCTGGCGTTCCCATAAATATAATTCTCAATTTCTCCATTATGATTTTAAAGTGTATTTATTATTCGCTTGTATGATAATATGATTGTTTTCGAGTAATTCCTGAAGAACAGATATAATATCTTTAGTATCCATTTTTATCTGGTTTTCAATTTCTCTCGAAGTCAAGGAAGTCGTTTTAAGCAAAGATAAGATCTTGTCTGCAATCGAATCGGTTTCGGTAATTTTTCCTTTTAGAGTAATGCAGTAAGAACAAATGCCACAGTTTTCTTTTGTTTCTTCTCCAAAATAATCCAAAACCAATCTGTTTTTACAGGCTTTATTATCTTTTATATAGTGAAGGACAGATAAAAGCTGTTCCTTTTTAATTTCATTTTGCTTCTCTAAATATTTCGAAATTCTATTTATAGTTAAGTCGTCTTCGCGAACTTCATTAAATAGTATAGTGGCGTCGTTATTTTTAGATTTGTATTCTATAATTTCTTTTTCTTTCAGTTTTTCTAAAAGAGCTATAATTTGTTCTTCTTTATGATTAGATTTTTTTGCGAGCAAAGCTAAATTAAGATTAGCTTTTACATCATAAATACCCGGGTAGGTTCTCAAAATCGCTAACAAAATCTCTTCATCATTAGGATTCAGGCTCATGTAGCGAATCACTTCTTTTGATTCTATCAAAAATTGAACAGTGATTTTTTCTGAGAATTCCTGAGACATTGTAATAATTCCCTGCTGATTTAAAAACTGCAAAGAATTATACGTTTTAAGAGTAGGAAAGTCATATTTATTGCAAAAATGATTCATTTTGAATGAAAAAGACTCATCTAAACCTTCGCCGTAAGCAATCTGAAAATAATTGCACAATTTGACATACATTGTTTTTAAAAACTTTTTATCGGGAAGAATATTCAAAAACTGCTGTTCCGTTTGTATGGCATCAGAATTATTATAAAGCAAAACCGAAAAAGCTTTCGCGCCATTTCGACCAGCGCGTCCAGATTCCTGATAATAATTTTCTAAGTTTTCTGGAAGCTGCGTATGAATAACCGTTTTTACATTGTCCTTGTCAATTCCCATTCCAAATGCATTCGTAGCTACAATAACCTGCGCCTGTTCCGACATCCAGAGCTGCATGTTTTTATCTTTTTCTTTAGATGAAAGTCCGCCGTGGTAATACGTTGCGGTAAATCCTAACGATTGCAATTGCGAAGACATATTCAAACACGCTTTGCGATTTCGTACATATATGATGGAAGGCTGCGGATTCTTTTTAAGAATTTGTTCGGTGCGGTAAAGTTTATCTTCGACTTCAAAAACCATGTAAGCGATATTTTTTCGCTCAAAAGATTGCTGAAAATGATTCGGATTTTTTAATTCTAATTGTGTTCTGATATCTTCAATAACTCTCGGAGTAGCCGTTGCAGTCAAAGCCAAAAAGGGAATTTTTGGAAAATATTTTTTCAGTTCCGAAATTTTAAGATAAGCAGGTCTAAAATCGTGTCCCCATTGCGAAACACAATGCGCTTCGTCTACAGCAATTAAATTAATGGGAAGATTTTTAATGCGTTCCAGAATCCAATCTGATTGCAGGCGTTCTGGCGAAAGATATAAGAATTTGTAATTTCCGTATTGGCAATTATCAAGAAGATCAATAATTTCTTCGGTATGAATTCCACCCGTCAGGGCAATTGCTTTAATTTCCCTTTTCTGAAGATTCATTACCTGATCTTTCATCAAAGCAATCAAAGGAGAAATAACCAGACAAATTCCGTCCTGCATCATGGCAGGAACCTGAAAACAAATCGATTTTCCACCACCGGTCGGAAGCACCGCAAATGTATCCTGTCCGTCTAAAACAGATTCGATAATTTCTTTTTGCAGTGGTCTAAAACTGTCGTGTTTCCAGTACTTTAGAAGAATATCCTGCGCTTCGAGCATGCCGTATGTTTTAAGTTAAAAATTTAGAAATCAGCTTCTCGTTTTGCAACTTTAAAACCTCGCTAAATTTTATCTAAGATATAAAGAATTCTGTTCTCTACCGTATCTTTTGGAACCTCAATCAGTTCGTAACCATATTTTCGATAAGTCTCCACCAAATGTTCCTGAATTTTAACTGCCTGCTCAAAATTTTCGTATCGCTCCGTATCACTTTGGTAAATTTCTTCCCAAGGCGGTAAAATAAAAGTTTTAGTATATTTATAATCCGTGCAGGCTTTGGTAAAATGTTCTGGATATTCATCGCCAATATAATCCATATATGCGACAACGTCTGGAATTCCTCTGTCAATAAAAACCACATTATCAGGTTCTTCAAGAGCATTTTTGTATTGCTCAATTCGGCCTTCCAATAACATTTCGCTAAACAATAAAGGCTGTTCCAAAAACAATTGTTCAATACCTTCTTGTTGCGCTTTCATGGTCACCTGTCTAGAGATTTCAGGGTAGCAGCAATAGCCGCGAGCGACCAATTCGTTAATAAGCGTCGATTTTCCAGTTCCAGGACCACCAAGCAGGACTATAATTTCTTTTTGCACTTTCTAAAAATAAAGCGCAAATTTACCTAAACTTATTAATATATAAAAAATAAAATTTGCCTTGAGCGAATGATTTCGCATTTTTTGCAGGCATGTCCCGAGACTTCGAGACTGATGTCCATTTCAATCTTTTGCTTTTTAAAGAAAAAGCAAAAGGATTTTCTCCCGAAGCTTCGGGACCATCAGGGCTAGGGAGGAAGTATGGTTTTGTTTTTGGAATTATTTTTAATCTTTTTGCTAATCTAAAATTACAGAAACATCATCTAATTTTAATAATCTGACTATGGTATTAAATTTTTTTTGCAGCTTTTCTTTGCTTTTTAAATGATTTTTCCAAATTAATGTAAAAGGTAGTTTAATACCAAAATCCCCACGCAGGCAATCATGCAGAGAATCATAACCTCTTCCAAAATATCCTCCGGGGCCATTAATGCTTTCGCCTAGAGCACAGAAAAAAGAATCTTCATCATCAACTAATTTGCCATCTAAGGTTATTTTCAAATTTTCTTTATCTTCTGTAATGTGCTGAAAATGTAATGCAACCTCAAGCCATCCTTGTCTCTTTTTTTTATCAAGCTTTTCCCAAAGATTGTATTCTGTTATGTTTTTATTAATTCTGCTTTTCCAAACATCGCTAACTCCTTTAGAAGCTTCATATAGAAAACAACTTATCTCTGTGTGAAAAAGAGTAGTATTTAATTCTTGTTTATTAATTATTTTTAAATCATAAAAAAAGTAAGCTAGTTTAATGTTGTTTTGGTTGTCCAAGACGCAAAAATACCCACCATTATCATTTTCTGTAAATTCTTTTTTTAATCTGTCTTCGAAATCAAAAAAGTTAATTCCACCTTTTAAAATTAACTTACATTTTCTAGGATAACCTTCAACTCTCTTTTCCAATGGATACTCTCCTTCAAGACCTTCAATATCATCAAAATATCCAATAATATTTATTCCTGAATCGGTATCAGCTCCTATGCCTATCATTTTTTAAGTTCCTTTTTATTTTGATTAATTATACTTACTCACAAAACAAATATTTCCCATTTCCTTTTTTATTACTTGGAATAATCAAATGCGATTGAAACTTTTTTCCTTTCAGAACATCATTCACAAAATCTAAAACATATTTTTTTCCATCATGAAAAAGATAACCTGAAAATTCATGTCCTCCGCCACAGAAAGTAATTAGTTCAATATCTTTATGTAAATCATTCATTTGATTGTAAACGGCATAAGAACCAAAAAGAATTAGCCAGCCAGAAGCATTAGTCGGGCAGGAGCGGTGCGAACCCGCAGCATACGGAACCGTATCGTCATTGTTTCCGTGCGCCAATAACATCGGAATCGCTTTTTCTTTCGTAATCAGATTAATATCCTGAATCGCGCCCGAACCTCCAATAAAACCTTTGTATTTAAAGTTTTCCGGCAGATTACTTTTGTATAAATTCATTAGTTTATAATCCCAGAATGAGGCATGAAAACCAATTTCGGCACCAGCGCTAATTCCAGAAATGAATATTTTAGAAGTATCCAAATTGTATTTATTGGCATTTTCGATTAAAAATCCTGTAGCTTGCCACATATCACTCACGCCAATTTGGATTGCTTTTATTTTTTCTGTTAAAGTTCCTTTACAGCCAAAATCTTTTCCTTTCATGTACAAACTGTACGAAATGCTCGCAACGGCGTAACCATTTTTCGCCATAAATTTCCCGAAATCTTTTTCGCTGGTGCGTTCTCCGCCGGAAAACCCGCCTCCGAAAGCAAACATAATCAACGGGATTTTTTCGCCCGCTTTTACTTTTGGCAGGTATAAATCTAAATCTAGTTTTAAAGTATCGTTTTGGAAATACGTAAGGGTTTTAATTTCTTGTGCTTGAATTGAATTTGTAATAAGAGCGATAAAAAGGAAAAGGATTTTTTTCATTGAATTTTGTTTTAATCTCGCAGAGACGCAAAGGCGCAGAGTTTTATAGCCACGAATTCACGAATTTTTTAATTGTATTGATTAAGCAAGGTAATTAAAATTTGTGAATTGATTTTCAAATAAAATAATTAGTGTCAATTCGTGAAATTCGTGGCAAAAAAACTCTCATTTTTTAGAGTCAAAAAATCTAAAATCTAAAATCATAAATCTGAAATCAAAAACGTATATTTGCGTTTATTTTTAATTACGAATGGAGAACGATAAAGAAAAAAATACAGCCGAATTTTACGAAAGATTAAAATTAGAGCTAGATAACGCAAATACTTGGCCTGCAGAATACTTATATAAATTTATTGTGCCTTCTGTAGCAGACAACGTAGAGCGTGTAGAAAAAGCTTTTGACAGAATGGGAGCGGTTATTAAAACAACAAAATCAAAAACAGGTAAATTTACCAGTGTTTCTGTAGATGTTACGATGCACAGCTCAGACGATGTTATTAGTAAATACAAAGAAGTTTCTACAATAGAAGGTATAGTTTCATTATAAACTTATGATCGAAAAATATAAAAGAGAAGCCGCAAGCGATGTTGTCTACAATTTAGAATATAATTCTGAAAGACAGCGTTTAATTATCCCAGAGTATGGTCGTCATTTGCAAAAACTGATTGATCAGGCCACTGCTATTGAAGACGATGAAACGCGTAACAAAGCCGCAAAATATATCATTCAGGTTATGGGAAGTCTTAACCCGCATTTGCGTGATGTGCCTGACTTTCAGCATAAACTTTGGGATCAGCTTTTTATCATGTCTGATTTTAAACTGAATGTAGAATCGCCATATCCGATTCCTTCAAAAGAAGTTTTAGAATTAAAGCCAGATGTTTTGCAGTATCCGCAAAATTTTCCGAAATATAGATTTTATGGTAACAACATCAAATACATGATCGATGTTGCTAATAAATGGGAAGATGGCGAAATGAAGAATGCACTGATAATGGTCATTGCTAATCATATGAAAAAATCATTCTTAAGCTGGAATAAAGACACGGTAAAAGACGATGTGATTTTTGAGCATTTGTATGAGTTGTCAGGAGGTAAAATAAATTTGCTGCACAGCACAGAAGAACTTTTGAATACAACAGATCTAATGCGTACCAATAAACGCATGTCTAACAAAACCGCCTCTGGAGCACAGCCAAAAACTCAGAATAATAAAAACAACAACAATAACAAAGGCGGTCAGAAAAAGAATTTTCAAAAAAATAATAATCAGAAATAAAAAAGGTGCTAAGATGCTAAGGTACTAAGATGCTAAGCTTAGAACCTCAAAATCTCAGAACCTTAGAACCTAAAACAAAAAAAGCCACTAAGAGTCTAAGCTACTAAGATGCTAAGCTTTTTACAAAAAGAAAAAAACTTAGAACCTTAGAACCTCAGTAACTCAGAACCTAAACAAGATCTATGGGAATTTTTAAAATCGAAGGAGGAACACCTTTAAAAGGAGAAATCACTCCGCAAGGAGCAAAGAATGAGGCGTTACAAATTTTATGTGCCGTGCTTCTAACAGGAGAGAAAGTAAAAATTAATAACATTCCTGATATTATAGACATCAATAAATTAATCACTTTGTTGGGTAATTTAGGGGTGAAAATTCAACGTAATGAACCAGGTTCTATTACTTTTCAAGCAGATGAAGTAAATGTTGGATATTTAGAAACCGAAGCTTTCAAAAAAGAAGGTGGAGCGCTTCGTGGTTCTATTATGATTGTTGGTCCGCTTTTGGCTCGTTTCGGAAAAGGATATATTCCAAAACCAGGAGGAGATAAAATTGGACGACGTAGATTAGATACGCATTTTGAAGGTTTTATTAACCTTGGAGCAAAATTTAGATATAACAGAGAAGATCACTTTTATGGTGTAGAAACTCCAGAGGAAGGACTTCAGGGTACAGATATGCTTCTTGACGAAGCTTCTGTAACAGGAACTGCAAACATCGTAATGGCTGCTGTTTTGGCAAAAGGACAAACTACGGTTTACAATGCTGCTTGTGAGCCTTACTTACAGCAGTTATGTAAGATGTTAAACTCTATGGGAGCAAAAATCACTGGAGTTGGTTCTAACTTATTGACTATTGAAGGTGTTGAAAGTTTGGGCGGATGCGAACACAGAATTCTTCCAGATATGATCGAAATTGGTTCTTGGATTGGTCTTGCGGCTATGACAAAAAGCGAAATCACGATCAAAAATGTTAGCTGGGAAAATCTAGGTTTGATTCCGAATACTTTTAGAAAACTAGGAATTACAATCGAAAAACGTAACGACGATATTTATATTCCGGCTCACAAAGACGGATATGAAGTAAAAACTGATATCGACGGTTCTATCCTTACAATTGCAGATGCGCCATGGCCAGGATTTACACCTGACTTGCTAAGTATTGTTTTAGTTGTGGCAACACAAGCAAAAGGAGATGTTTTAATTCACCAAAAAATGTTCGAAAGCCGTTTATTCTTCGTGGATAAATTGATCGATATGGGAGCGAAAATTATGTTATGTGATCCGCACAGAGCTGTGGTTATGGGGCATAATTTCGAATCTCAATTAAAAGCAACTACAATGTCTTCTCCAGATATTCGTGCGGGAATTTCATTATTGATTGCTGCGCTTTCTGCAAAAGGAACAAGTACAATCCAAAATATTGAGCAAATCGACCGTGGATATGAGCGTATCGATGAGCGTTTGAGAGCAATTGGAGCAAAAATCGTGAGAGCGTAAAGTTTATTAGCCACGAATTCACGAATTTAATCTCAAATATGATCAAAAATAATTCGTGAATTCGTGGCTAAAAAAAATAAATGTCACTAAATGACAAATGAACAAAAAGCTATAAAAGCTACTATTTTTAGTATAGTCGGAAACACCTGCTTAGCCTTGATAAAAGGATTCGCGGGTTTTTTTGGCAATTCTTATGCCTTGATTGCCGATGCGATTGAATCTACGACGGATATATTTTCGTCTTGTTTGGTCTTGTTCGGAATCAAGTATTCTAATAAACCGGCCGATGAAAATCATCCTTACGGTCACGGTCGCGCCGAACCTTTAATTACGTTTTTAGTTGTTGGGTTTTTAATTACCTCTGCAACAATTATTGGTTACGAAAGTATCGCAAATATTAACACTTCGCACGATTTGCCTAAATCTTGGACTTTGTATGTTTTAGGTGCCATTATTATCTGGAAAGAATATTCCTTTCGTTTGGTCATGAAACGAAGTAAACAAACCAACAGTTCCTCTTTGGCAGCCGACGCTTGGCACCATAGAAGTGATGCTATAACTTCTGTAGCAGCATTTATCGGAATTTCGATTGCGTTGTGTATGGGAAAGGGCTACGAATCTGCAGATGATTGGGCAGCACTTTTTGCCGCATTTTTTATTTTATATAATAGTTATAAAATTTTCAGACCTGCCCTTGGCGAAATCATGGATGAAAATCTAAATGATGATTTAGTAGAAGAAATTCGTGTGGTTGCTTTGACTGTTCCTGGGATTCTGGGCACTGAAAAATGCTACATAAGAAAAGCAGGAATGCGCTATCATGTGGATCTTCATGCGATAGTTTCGGCAAAAATTTCTGTCAAAGAAGGGCATGATTTGTCGCATAAATTACAGGATACACTAAAAGAACAAATTCCGCAATTAGGAAATGTTTTGATTCATATTGAACCAGATGATTATCACTCTTGAAGGCTCAAAGGTTCATAGCTACAAAGGGACAAAGGTTTTTGAATTTAATTTTCAGCCTTTGTCCCTTTGTTACTATGGGCCTATGTAACTTAATCCAACACATTCAAAATTTTCAACCCAAAAACGACACCATTTTGCTGAATTCCGCTTTGGTAAGAATGTACATAATCTACTCGGAATAGTTTAAATTTTCCAAATCCTAAATTGTCTAAACCAACAGTAAATTCAGAATATGGTTTTCGATCTGGAATTGTTAGAGCATGAAAACCAACATTTAAAGTTGATTTTAAAAGATTTAATAACGGAATTTTATTCATTATAAAACCAGTATCATTATATTCAGAATGCAATTCGAAATAACTTTTATTCGTGCTGTTTGAATAATATGACATTAAATTAAAAACATTTAAATAACGGCTACTTGTTCCAATATGAGTTTGATTTCCGTTAAAATGTCTGTAATCGATAAAGGAGATATTTTCTGCATTAAAGAATTTACCTGCTCTAAAATTGTTTCCTAAAACACCTTTGTTTCCAAGCGATAAATCATAAAGTACTGAAGCGCCAATCCTTTCAAATTCGTATCTCTTTTCGCTTGCCGCGAAAGTTTTTTCGAATGCTAAATAAATCGTTGGATATTTATCATTTCTAAAGTTGTATCGGCCATCTGGTCTTGAAATATATTTGTTTCCGAAGTTGATTCTAGTTGTTACAAGCGCTTTGAACAAATGATGCTGATCAAAAGCTGGAGTAACAAAATCATTTGGAGCTAAAGGATTGTTAGAGCTATACAGATCATCTTTTTTAAAGAAAGAATAATCTGTTGTATTGAAAAGTGGTTTTCTTTGTTCGTAGCCAATTTTTCCGGTAAGATTAATTCCGTTTGCAATATCTTGTCCGTAATTGATTTCAGCGAATTCTAAGTTGTACAACTTCATGTAATTGTCTTTAAAAAATAAAGAACTTATTGAGTTGACAAATTTGGTAATTGGCTCTGAATTGTTAAATTGAGCTATTTTTGTTCCTCCAGACCCCCAGATTGTGGCGTAATTAATGTTGTTAAATCGATGCCTGAATTCGCCAATTACGCGAAAACGTTCATCCGAAAATCCATAATTAAAAGTAGTGCTTATAGAAGTTTCCTGTCCTTTTTCTTCATTCCATTTTCTAAAAGAGAAACCAGAATCTAGATTGAAACCTTGAACAGTATTAAAACTTAAAGAAGAAATATTCAGCAAACCGTTAAATTCAAAAGAATATTTTTTGAATGTGTTTTTATAATCGTAACCCATAAAAATATCCCAAACTTTAAATTTGTTGTTTTTGGCATCGATAGAATCAGTATATTTTCTTGATTTTCTAATCGTTTGAAGGCTGTCTTTTTTTGTATAGTCATTTTGTTCCTCAATGGTTAGCGGAATTGGGCGAATTTCATTCCAAAAAGCATCATCTTTTTTATTCGCATTAAGTTCAAAAGCCACAAGTTCGTTTCCGAAAGTTTTCTTTTCGAAAGCATCGTGAAACTCATAATTTGAATAAACATAATTGAAATTCCCTAAAAATTTTATTCCAAAAAAACCAGCGCTAAAAGAAAGTGTCTGCGCATTTTTAGACCAGATTTTATTCTTTGCATTAAAGCTGAAACTCTGCTTTAAGTTCATTACTTCAGTAAATTCATTTTTCATTCGATAACCTTTTATGTCAAGATCAATGGCATAAATGGCGAAACTGTCATCTACTATATATATGTAGCCTTCAAAAACAGGTTCTTTATCTCGTCTTGGAATTACTTTGATTTTATTGATCTGCTGATTATTATCATCATAAAAAGTACTTTCCAATTTATATTTATAATAACTAAAAGCGTTATCAGCAATAGGAGAGATCATTCTAACGTCAAAATCTAAAGTGTTGTCGTAGAAATCATAAGTAGATAAAGCCGCCGTGTTGTAACTATAACCGCGGTTGTTGCCAGAAATTTTAGAAGCAATAATTTTTTCCTTCAGTTTATCTGGTTTTTGAAAAGTAACTTTCGAAATAGTTTCAGATAGATATAAAATTCCAGTTCCTGTAGAATCTAAATTAGATGCCATATCGGGGCCAAGATCTACTTTTTGTCCGAGTATTTTTTTTGGAAGGTCTTTAACTTTGAACATTCCTTTCGAATAAAAATCGGCGGTATATCTTCCTGTTTTATCTGAGTTTTCTTTTTTATTTGCAATAGTGCTTCTTATAATCGCATTTGCAGGATTGTTTTTAGGATCGATAACGACTTCATTTAAATCGAAACTTTCTTCTTGAAGTTTAACATCCAAATTGACTGTTTTTTCTCCAGAAGCAACAGTGATTTTTTGAGTTTTAAAACCTAAATATTGAAAAATGATTTTGTTTTTTCCAACCTCTTTTACATTCAGCTGATATTTTCCTTGTTCATTTGAAGTTGTGCCAGCGTATGTGTTTTCTTCAAAAACCGATACAAAAGGAAGTGGATTTCCTTTATTATCTGTTATCGTTCCTTTGATCTGAGCAAAGTTTGAAATTGTAAAAAATAGAAAAGCAATTAAAGTATAGTTTCTCATGTAAGGTGGTATATCTTACAAAAATAGAATAAGTTGAATCTGAGGTTACTAATAAATTGTTAAATTGTAAAGAGAGATAAAATGATTGATTTTAATCCCAGTTGTCACGCTGAACGAAGTCGAAGAGCACTTTATAATGCTTCAACTTCATTCAACAGAAAATATTTTTATAGAAAAGATTGAATCGCTAATTCGTAACTTTTAAGTCCAAAACCTAAAATAACACCTTTTGCATTTCCAGATAAATAAGATTGATGTCTAAAGCTTTCGCGAGCATAAGTATTCGAAATATGAACTTCAATAACTGGAGTTGTAACAGCTTTCATTGCATCACCTAAACCAATAGAAGTGTGTGTGTAAGCGCCAGCATTTAAAATAATTCCATCAAAAGTAAAACCACATTCTTGAATTTTACCAATCAATTCGCCTTCGATATTACTTTGATAGTAAGAAAGTTCAACGTTTGGAAATTTTTGTTTCAACGTTTCAAAATAATCTTCAAAAGTTTGACTTCCGTAAACTTCTGGTTCTCTTTTTCCTAAAAGATTCAAATTTGGTCCGTTGATAATGCAGATTTTCATGTTTATTATTTTATGATTATGATTGACATTGCAATTGAATTTTGCCATTGTCATTACTTTGTAAAAATAAAAAAACCGCACTAATAAATAGAGCGGTTTTTATAAAAGTATGTGATATATTTTTTAGAACATGTATCCAGCAGAAAGTTGGAATACAGAGTTTTTAAAGTCAGCTTCTTTTGAAATTTCAGTTAAACCAACACCATAACGAGCTTGAACAAAAAGACCTCCAACTACTTTTAACCCTAAACCACCGTTAAGAGAAAAGTCAAATGTGTTTGGATCTGCAGCATCAAATTCTTTTTTGTTGCTTACAAGGAATGACGCTTGTGGTCCAAGTTCCAGACTAAGAGATTTAGTCAAGTAGATTTTTGCCATTACCGGAATTGCAATGTATCCCATTTCGTTTTTAAATTCAGTAAGAGCATTTTTATAAGTTGCTCCTTGTGTAGTATACAAAAGCTCTGGCTGAATTGAGAATTTTTCTAATAGTTTAAGTTCTGCTACAAGACCTGCATGGTAACTTGTAATACCTTCTTTGTCAACAGAGATTCCTTCAAAATCAGAACCGCCAGTTTGGTTAGCAAAGTTAACCCCTGCTTTTACCCCGATTTGTACAAATTGTGCGTTTACTGCTGCCGATGTTGCAAGAAACATAACAGCTACTAAAAGTATTTTTTTCATAAAAAGGTTTTTAAAAATTGGTATTTTAAATGTTATTTACAGATCAAAACTACATAATTAGCATTTTATTGCATTATATTTTGCATTAAATAATTACTAAAATTCCCATCGAAATTATTTTTATTGTTCTAAAACGATACATTTTTTAAGATATACTGCTGATTATCAGAATTATTTTTAATCATTCTTTTCTGTCTTATTTTAATACTTTTTAAACTTATTGCGGATTGTAATTTGTAAGTCTAATCTTATTTTTGTTAATGTTTAACAAAAATTAACAATTAGAAATTATGAGAAAAATCGTTTTCGCTGCAATTGCAGTAATGGGATTTAGTTTTGCAAATGCACAAACTGGTGGTTATGCTAAAGGAAGTGCATTCATTTCTGGAGCTTTAAATGTTGGGTCTGAAAAAACAGGTGATAATAAAGCTAGTGGCTTTACAGTTGTACCAGCAGTTGGTTATTTTGTAACCGAAAATATAGCAATTGGGGGCAAATTAGGTTTTGCATCAACAAAAGTAAATGATGATAAAGCAAATGAATTTACTGTGGGTGCTTTCGGAAGATACTATTTTACTCCTGCTTCTCAATTTTCTGTATTTGGAGAAGCTGGTGTTGATTATACAAACATTAAAATTAAACCTGGTGATGCAAAAGCAAATGAGATCGGGGCAAATATTGGTTTAGGTTTAAGCTATTTCTTGTCTAATCATTTTGCTATTGAAGCTACTTGGCTTGGTTTAGGATACAGTGTAAACAATAACGGTGGTCACGGAGCTGAGAAAACTAATAGTTTCGGTTTTGGAACCGATTTGCGTGATGTGAGCTTTGGAGTGGTTTACAAATTTTAAAAAAATTTAGTTAATTTTTTTGAGCCCTTTCTCATTTTGAGAAAGGGCTTTTCTTTTAATTTGAAAAAGCAGCGATAATTTTTTAAAATTTTATATTAAGTTATTATATAGTAGTTTGCACCTTTAGATACTATTTTATTTGTTAAATTCCTAATATACATTTAAGAAGAATATTTTTATATTTGATTATTAATTTTAACCCAAAACAAATTAGAATGAAAAAAATAATTTTATCTGCCATTGCATTAATGGCTTTTGCATTTTCGAATGCTCAAGAAACAAGATTTGGAGTAAAAGGAGGTCTTAATATTTCCAATGTAGTTGGAGGAGATGTTGAAGATAATAATTCGCTAATAGGATTCCATGTAGGTGGTTTCGCTGAAATTCATGTGGTTGAAAAGTTCTTTATTCAGCCAGAGCTTTTGTACTCTGCTCAAGGAGCTAAATTTGATGGTCCTTTTGGATCTGAAGCTGATGTGAAATTAAACTATTTAAATATCCCAGTTATAGCTAAGTATTATATTGTTGATAAGAAATTTAATGTTGAAGCAGGTCCGCAGCTTGGTGTTTTATTATCTGCTAAAGTTGAGGACGTAGATATTAAGGACGATACAAAATCTGTAGATTTTGGATTTAATATTGGTGCTGGTTATAGTTTTACAGACAATCTTTCAGTAGGTCTACGTTATACAATTGGTTTATCTCCAATTTGGGATAATGATATTGATAGTTCGGAAGAATTGTATGATAGTGCGAAAAACAGCAACTTACAACTATCTTTAGCATATAAGTTCTAGTCTTAATTTTCAAGATATGTGAGGCCTTCCTTTTAGGAAGGTTTTTTTATGTATTAATGATTAATTTTTTGAAGTAACTGCATTTTTTAATAAGGATATATTTATATTTGATCGTGTATTTTTTAACCGAAACCCTAAAATTAAATGAAAAAACTTATTTTATCAGCCATTGCAATTATGGCTTTTACACTATCAAATGCCCAAGAAACTAGATTTGGAGTAAAAGGAGGTCTTAACTTAAGCAACTTTACTGGAGAAGCGAATAATAAGGTTAGAGCCAGCTTTCATGTTGGTGGTTTCGCAGAAATTAAAGTCATTGAAAGATTAGCTATTCAGCCAGAACTTTTGTATTCTTCGCAAGGAGCCAGATATCGTGTAGATGGTACTTCGGATAGTGGTAGAGCTTATAAATTGGATTATATTAATATTCCTGTTTTGGCTAAATTTTATGTTACGAAAGAGTTTACAGTTGAGGCAGGTCCTCAAATCGGTTTTCTGGTTTCTGCTAAAAATGAAGATCAAGACATTAAGGATGCTTTCAAAGGAACAGATTACGGATTCAATTTTGGCGCGGGATATAATTTTACAGATAATATTTCTGTAGGTTTACGCTATACAGTTGGAATTTCTAGTTTAATTGATAGAGATTATGATGATTTCGGAAGCTATTTCGATAGTTCAAAAAACAGCAATTTGCAGCTTTCTTTAGCTTATATATTCTAATTTCAAACTTTTAAAATATTTTAAAAAACCTTCCTTTTTAGGAAGGTTTTTTTATGCCAAAAAATCATTTACTTTGTAAATATGAATTGGAGCAGATACATAAAAGATTATCAGTCGTATTTGAGGATTGAAAGAGGTTTGTCTAAAAATACGATCGAAAACTACGGTTTTGATATTGAGCGTTTGTGTCTTTTTTTAGAAACCAATCAGATTGATGTTTCGCCAATAAAAATTTCAGACGAAACATTGCAGCAATTTATTTATACGGTAGCAAAAGAAGTAAATCCGAGATCGCAGGCAAGGATTATTTCTGGCTTAAAAAGTTTTTTTAATTATTTGGTTTTTGAGGATTATAGAAACGATAATCCTTTAGAATTAATCGAAGCTCCAAAAACTGGCCGTAAATTACCCGACACTTTATCACTACAAGAAATTGATTCTTTAATTGAAATAATCGATTTAAGTACCAATGAAGGAGAACGAAACAGAGCGATGCTGGAAACCTTATACGGCTGCGGATTGCGAGTTTCTGAATTGATTTCGCTTAAAATTTCAGATCTTTTTTTTGATGAAGGTTTTATTAAAATTACTGGAAAAGGCAACAAGGAGAGATTTGTTCCGATAGGACCGCTGACTCAAAAGTATATTGATATTTATAGAAATGCGGTTCGCTGTAATCTCATTATTAAAAAAGGAGCCGAAGATACTTTGTTTTTAAACAGAAGAGGAAATCAGTTAACACGTGCGATGGTCTTTACTATTATTAAAAATCTTGCACAAAAAATAGGATTGAAGAAGAGTATAAGTCCACATACCTTACGCCATTCTTTTGCGACACATCTGCTTGAAAATGGTGCAGATTTAAGATCAATTCAATTAATGTTGGGGCATGAGTCTATCACTACAACAGAAATTTATGTGCATTTAGATCGGAGTTTTCTAAAAGAAGTAATGTATAGTTTTCATCCAAGAAAATAATTTTTTAAGACATTGTACGTTTTTTATTCTGAAAATTTATATATTGTGTTAAATTTTTGCTTTAATAGAGTGTTAAAGTGCTGAAAATGATTTAGTTTATTTTGCTTTTTCAGGATAAGTTTTGAATAATTGTTTACATTAAAAAGTGGTATATGGTTTTTGATTTGTATGGAAATGACGATTGCTTGGAGGTAAATAATTTTTACAAAAAATTGTTGGCAGAAATGCCCGATTTGCTTTTTCAATTTGTTATTGATTCCGATAACAATTATACGTTTCCGCTTGTAAGTAAATCGTCAGAGGAAATATTTGAGCTTTCTGTGGCAGATTTTACAAATGATATAAAATTTATAGTTTACGATCGAATTTTACCGCAAGATCGCGAACATTTCTTTCAGTCTTTAGTCAAAGCTAGAAAAGAAATAAAGCCTTGGGAGATTGAGTTTAGAGCCGACCTTCCTAAAAAAGGAATTCGATGGTTTAAGGTTTCTTCAAAAACAGAATCTTCGGCAAATGGTAATGTGATTTTCTATGGTCATGTTTCAGATATTACAGAATTAAAAGATAAGGAAGAAAAGCTTAGAATTTCTGAAGAGCGTTTTCAGTTTGCTCTTGATGCTTCTACTGTAGGTATTTGGGACTGGGATATGGTTACCAACAGCGTTTTTTATTCCTCATTATCGCTTAAGATTTTAGAACTAGAATCTACCGACGTTTTTGATGATCCAGAGCGCTGGGATAAAATTGTGCACCCAGACGATCTTCCAAAATATTACTCCGATATTCATGAGCATTTTGATAATAAGATTCCGTTTTATGAAAATTATCATCGTGTAATGACTTCAAGCGGTAATTATAAATGGATTTTAGACCGCGGAAAAGTAATTAAGCGCGATGAAAACGGAAAGCCTCTGCGCGTAATTGG
The DNA here is from genome assembly GCF_003946915.1 of Flavobacterium ustbae. Classification (GTDB taxonomy): domain Bacteria; phylum Bacteroidota; class Bacteroidia; order Flavobacteriales; family Flavobacteriaceae; genus Flavobacterium; species Flavobacterium ustbae. The sequence goes on along the minus strand of NZ_RPOC01000011.1, from coordinate 31,897 downwards.
CACTCATACAGATGTTTCTGCTCAAAAGGAAAAAGAGCTGGAGCTTTTGAAAACCATGAAATTGTACAGCGATCAAAATAGCCGTCTTTTAAATTTTTCGCACATTGTTCTCATAATTTGAATACTCAGGCAGGTAATATAAAATCGATTCTAGATTTTATTGATGCTGATGTTAATAAACAGACTGTAACAGAAATGCTGGAGCATCTGCGTACTGTTTCGAATGACTTGAACGAAACGATTTCAAATCTTACCCAAATTGTAAAAACGCAGAGTAATATTAATATAGCTGTAGTGCCATTAAAACTTTGCGAATATGTTGAAAAGACAATTTCGACAATTAAAGGGTATGATAAACAGCGTAAAGTGACTATTATTAATAATGTTCCGAAATATTTGACGATTAATTTTAATCCGGCGTATATGGAAAGCGTTTTACTGAATTTTACAACTAATGCAATTAAATACGCTCATCCAGACCGAGATCCAGTAATTACTTTTGATTTTGCAATAGAGCCAGAAGGTTTTAAATCGCTTAAGATTACAGATAATGGCTTAGGAATAGATTTGAAAGTTTACGGCGAATTACTATTCGGAATGTATAAAACGTTTCATAAGCATGAGGAAGCTCGCGGAATTGGACTGTATATTACCAGAAATCAAATTGAAGCGATGAAAGGAACGGTCGAAGTAGAAAGTGAAGTAGGAGTAGGTACAAGTTTTAAAATCGTTTTTAATGATATGTAGGTTTTGAGACTTTGTTGTGATGCAGAATGTTTTAGAAATAGAAAATAGAATAAAGAGAATAGAATAAAGAGAATAGATTGTATAAAAAACAAAGGCTGTCAATTGACAGCCTTTGTTTTTTTAGATATTACTTGGATTATTTAGCAATATTTACAGCTCTCGTTTCTCTAATCACTGTAACTTTTACCTGTCCAGGATAAGTCATTTCTGTTTGAATTTTTTGTGAAATTTCGAAAGATAAGTTTGCTGCATTATCATCAGAAACTTTTTCACTTTCTACAATTACACGAAGCTCTCTACCAGCCTGAATTGCATAAGCATTTTTCACACCGCTGAATCCGTAAGCTACATCTTCAAGATCTTTTAGACGCTGAATGTAAGAATCTAAAACCTGACGTCTTGCACCTGGTCTAGCTCCAGAAATAGCATCACAAACCTGAATAATTGGAGATAGTAAAGATTTCATTTCAATCTCGTCGTGGTGTGCTCCAATCGCGTTGCAAACCTCTTCTTTTTCACCATATTTCTCAGCCCATTGCATACCTAACAATGCGTGTGGTAAATCACTTTCTGTATCAGGCACTTTTCCGATATCGTGCAATAAACCAGCTCTTTTTGCTAGTTTTACATTCAATCCTAATTCTGCAGCCATAATACCGCAAAGTTTAGATACCTCTCTTGAGTGCTGTAATAAGTTTTGTCCGTAAGAAGAACGGTATTTCATTCTACCTACAACTTTAATTAATTCTGGGTGTAAACCGTGAATTCCTAAGTCGATTACGGTACGTTTTCCAACTTCGATAATTTCGTCATCGATTTGTTTAGCTGTTTTAGCAACAACTTCTTCAATTCTTGCAGGGTGAATACGACCGTCAGTTACTAGTTTGTGCAAAGACAAACGAGCAATTTCTCTACGAACTGGATCAAAACAAGAAAGGATAATTGCTTCTGGTGTATCATCAACAATAATCTCAACACCTGTCGCAGCTTCAAGCGCTCTAATATTACGTCCTTCACGTCCAATAATACGTCCTTTTACGTCATCAGATTCAATGTTGAAAACAGATACGCAATTTTCAACCGCTTCTTCAGTTCCAACTCTTTGAATCGTGTTGATAATTACTTTTTTAGCTTCTTGCTGTGCTGTAAGTTTAGCCTCTTCAATAGTTTCTTGAATATGAGACATGGCTTTTGTTTTAGCTTCTGCTTTTAAGCCTTCTACTAATTGCTCTTTTGCTTCTTCAGCAGAAAGACCAGAAATTACTTCCAATTGCTGTAATTGGCTTTTATGAAGTCTGTCAACTTCAGCTTGTTTTTTGTCTAAAACCTCAATTTTGTTATTGTATTCAGCCGTTTTAGCTTCAAAATCGTCGTTTACTTTTTTAGCTTTAGAAAGTTCGTTAGAAACTTGAGATTCTTTGTCGCGTACACGTTTTTCTACTTCAGCTACTTTTTTATCGCGTGCTAGAATAACTTGTTCGTGTTCAGATTTTAATTCAATAAAACGTTCTTTTGCCTGAAGTATTTTGTCTTTTTTAATGTTTTCTGCTTCCAAATTAGCGTCTTTTAAAATAGAAGCTGCTTCTTTTTTAGCATTTTTGATTAGGTTTGAAATATTACTTTTCTCGATAATTTTAGCTATTGCGAATCCTGCTGCAATACCTACAATACCAATAATGATCGTTATGATGTCCATGTTTGTTAGGGTTTATATATAAAAAAAGCCTACATTAATTGCTTGTATAAACTCGTAAAGACAAGTTTTGAGCTAACTCACTGTTCAAGTTTCCCAGCCAAAAGGAGGGCATACTATAGTAGCGACGATTTGCTCATTCTAAATTGTTAGTGTTGAGTTTACCAATTGTGAACTAATGTAGGCAGTATCTTAGTTTCTGTAAAGAACGTTTATTTTTCGAGATATTGATCTAAAAGCGAATTTAATCTTTTAATTCTTTCGATAGTGTCTTCTCCATCGATTGCGTTATCAATCTGTTTTTGTTCTACCTGCGATGCAAATTGTAATGCACACATCGCTAGAACGTCTTGTTTGTCACGAACCGCGTAGTTTTCTTCGAATTGCTTTATCATGGCATCAATTTTTTTAGAAGCACTTCTAAGTCCTTCTTCCTGAGCGGGTTCAACCGTAAGTGGGTAAACGCGGTCGGCAATTGATATTTTAATTCTAAGCTTTCCGTCCATACTGTTAATCTGATAGTTGCGCTATACAGTAGTCAATTTCGCGAATTAATGAATTTATTTTAAGCTTTGTCTCTCTCTTGTTATTGTCGCTGCCAAGCAACGAATTGGCTATCTTAAGTGTTTCATTTTGCTTCTTCAAAGCCTCCATTTCCTCAGATTGTTTCTGGATAATTTGCGCAGCTTTGGCTAGTTCTAATCGTAATACTTGATTGTTTTGTTCGAAAGCTTTTGATTTCTCAAAAAGCTTTTCGACTTTATATTCAAGAGTATCAATTATTTCTGCAATTACACTCATTATACATCCTATTCATTACTTAATCATACAAAGTTAGTATTCCTTTTTATTAATGCAATTTTTTCTCGATTTTTTTGCGTTAAAAATAATCAAATTAATGAATTTCAGTTAATTGTATTTTTTGTGGTCTTTTTCTTGCTTTTATTGCTTTATTTTTCGCTATCTTAGCAAAAATGTTGCTTATGAGATTTTCTATACTTGCCCTTTTTATTTGTAATTCTATATTTGCCCAAACGCAATATCCTAAAGACTATTTCCGTCCTCCGCTTGATATTCCAATGCAACTTTCGGGTAATTTTGGAGAGCTAAGACCCAATCATTTTCATGCTGGTTTTGATTTGAAAACCAATCAGAGAGAAGGGTTAAGTGTACATGCTATTGCGGATGGCTATGTGTCTAGAATTAAAATTTCGACTTTTGGAAACGGAAAATGTATTTATATTACGCATCCAAATGGTTATACTTCTGTTTATGGGCATTTGCAAACGCCAACGGGAGCAATTCTCGATTATGTAAAAAACACGCATTACAAAGAGAAAGCGTATGAAATCGAAATGTTTCCAAAACCAGACGAACTTCCTGTTGCAAAAGGAGATATAATTGGTCTTTCTGGAAATACAGGTTCGTCTCAGGGACCGCATCTTCATTTTGAAATTAGAGATACCAAAACAGAATTTGTTATCAATCCAATTTTCTTTGGCTTTGACCAAAATATAAAAGATTCCAAAAAGCCTACTTTGTCCAGTCTGTATGTTTATCCTTTAGACAATGCGACGGTAAACCAATCAAAACAGCCTTTGTTGGTTAATATGACGCTTCAGAAAGACGGAAATTATCTAGCTTCTAAAGTAAAAGCTAACGGTAAAATTGGTTTCGGAATAAATGCCATAGACACCGATGATGTTTCATACAATAAAAACGGCGTTTTTAATGTTTCTACTTTTTTAAACGGAAATCCGAATTATAATTATCAGTTCAATACGTATTCTTTTGATGAAATGCGTTATATCAACGCTTTTATTGATTATCAGAGATATAAAAAAACGGGACAGCGAGTGCAGAAGCTTTTCATGAAAACTCCTTTTGCTTTAAGTATTATTAATACAGACGCTCTTAAAGGTATAATTACGCCCGAATCAAATCTGGCTTCTAGTTATAGAATTGAAGTTTCAGATTATTTTGGAAACCAGAGAACGGTTACGGTTCCTATCGAATACGATACCGCAACGCCTCTTGTCGAAGCTGAACCTGTAATTTCGAAATATTTTGTAAAATACGACAAAGATGCAATTTTTGAAAAAGATAATATGTCTGTTTTCTTTCCTGCAGGGACATTTTACGAAGATTTTAATATGAATTTTGATGTGAGAAGTAACAAAATTTATATTCACGACGACACAGTTCCGGCACATTCTAATTTTACAATTACGATAAAAGATGCCTCTTATCCAGAAAATTTGAGAGATAAGGTTTATGTCGGTAAAGGAACAAGTTTTAACGGAACGATTAGAAAAGATGACGTTTTTACTGCCAAAGCAAAAGTCTTAGGAACGTACGGTTTGGTTCTAGATACGATCCCGCCTGTTATTAGAATTGCAAAGCCTGTTGAAGGAAAATGGATTAGCGATCAAAAGAAAATTGATTTTACAATAAGTGATTCTTTGTCTGGAATAAAATCGTATAACGGTTATTTAAACGGAACTTGGGTTTTGTTTGAATACGAAAATAAAGCCAGAAGAATTACCCATACTTTTGATGAGCAGTATTTGGCAGATGGAGAAAACGTTTTAAAAATTGAGGTAGTTGATAATGTAGGAAATACTACTATCTTTGAAACGCGTTTTTTTAGAAGTCAAAAAAAATAAAACCCAAAATCTTTGAGTCACAATAGGTTTACATTCGCTTTTCTTTTTTTATTTTTCAGCTGTATTGCATTAGCTCAAAATGCTAGCATTAAAGGGCTGATTTTGGATGCCGAAAAGCATCCTGTTGCAGATGTAAATGTTTCTTCGCAGAATATTTCTGTGCAATCTGATTCAAATGGATTTTATGAAATTGTAATTCCATCTAATAAAAAAGTTTCTTTGGTTTTTACTCACGTTTCCTTAAAAATGATAAGTCTGACGGTTAGTTTGAAAACGAATGAAGTTTTTATTTTTAATCCGATTATGAATGATTCTGAAGAGCAAATGGGTGAAGTTTTTGTCTCTTCTGGAAATAGAAAACGTGTTCAAGGAATTACATCAGTTGATACAGAAACGATAAGGAAAATTCCAGGTGCAAATGCCGGAATCGAAAATATTCTGAAAACACTTCCGGGCGTTAATTCAAATAACGAATTAAGTTCGCAATACATGGTTCGCGGTGGGAATTATGATGAAAATCTAGTTTATGTAAATGAGGTAGAAGTTTATCGCCCTTTCTTAATTCGTTCTGGACAGCAAGAAGGACTTAGTTTTACCAATACAGATTTAGTTCAAAATATTGAATTTTCTGCGGGCGGATTTCAAGCCAAATTCGGAGATAAATTATCGTCTGTTTTAGATATTACCTATCGAAAACCAACTCAATTTGGCGCAGCTTTCGAAGCCAGTTTTTTAGGAGGAAGTGCTGCTGTAGATTTGGTTTCGAAAAATAAAAAATGGTCTGCCGTAACAGGAGTTCGCTATAGAAATAATAGTCTTTTGGTTAATAGTCAAGATACGGAGACAAATTATAAGCCGACTTTTGCCGATATTCAAACCAATGTGAATTATGATATTTCTGAAAAATGGCAAATGAGCTTTTTAGGAAATATTTCTCAGAACAAATATTCGTACGAGCCTTTGGTTCGTCAAACAAATTTTGGAACAGCAGATCAGCCAATGGCACTTTCGGTTTATTATGACGGACAAGAAAAAGATCAATATGATACGTATTTTGGAGCTTTAAAAACTACTTATAAAGTTTCGCCAACACTTACTTTAAAATTAATTGGGTCTTTATTTCATACCACAGAAAAAGAGCATTTTGATATTTTGGCGCAATATCGCTTAGGAAATGTAAATGCTGATCCGGAAAATGCTTCTCCAATAGATTTTACACGCGGAATTGGATCTCAACTGAATCACGCCCGAAACGATTTGGATGCTTTAATTGCCAATATCGAATTGAAAGGAATTAAAAATTGGAAAGAAAGCCAATTAGAATTTGGTTTGAAATATACCAGAGAATCAATTCGAGATCGAGTAGTGGAGTGGGAAGTAATCGATTCTGCAGGATTTTCAATAAATCCGCCTTTGATAATTCTGCCAGAAAACAATCAGCCTTACACGCCTTATGCAGGGCCACTTTTGCCTTATAAAAATATTCGTGCGACAAATTTTAATGCTATAAACCGTTTTTCTGGTTATGCGCAGTGGAACAAACAATCAGAAATTGGTTCAAATCAGATCTGGTATCACTTGGGAGCGCGTTTTCAGGGGTGGAATGTCGAAGGCGCTTTAGAAGAAGGAAAAACCCAGTTTGTTGTAAGTCCGCGTGCGCAATTTGCTATAAAACCAGATTGGGAGCGTGATATGGTTTTCAGGATTTCTGGAGGATTGTATCATCAGCCGCCTTTTTATAGAGAATTGCGTGATTTGGATGGAGTGGTGAATCCGAATGTTAAAGCGCAAGAAGCTGTTCATGTTGTTTTGGGTAACGATTATAATTTTAAAATGTGGAATCGCCCTTTTAAATGGGTAACAGAGCTTTATTATAAATCACTTTCAGATGTAAATGTGTATTCGATAGATAATGTTCGAATTCGTTATGTGGCCAATAATAATGCAAAAGCGTACGCGCAAGGTTTTGATTTTAGGTTGAATGGCGAATTTGTGCCTGGAACAGAATCTTGGGTAAGTTTTGGTTATATGAAAACCGAAGAGAATTATGAAAATAAAGGATATATCGCTCGTCCGACAGATCAACGTTTAAAATTTGCGATGCTGTTTCAGGATTATATGCCTAATATTCCGAGTGTAAAGGTTTATTTGAATTTGGTTTACAATACAGGTTTGCCGGGCGGCGCGCCCGCCTATACAGATCCATATTTGTATCAAAACAGATTGAATGATTACCGAAGAGCCGATATTGGTTTTGCAAAAGTTTTTGTAGACAGCAGTACGCAGAATACCAAAAAAGGCTGGCTGAAAAACTTTAAAGAATTGTCTCTTGGACTCGAAATTTTTAATCTCTTTAATAATCAAAACGCGATTACAAATACTTGGGTTCGTGATGTGTATTCAAAAAATCAATATGCGATTCCAAATTATATGACTTCGAGGGTTTTTAACGTTAAGTTAAATGCAAGACTCTAATCTCGCTTTCTTAAAGTGTATAAAATTCAATAAAAACAAAAAATACAATCAAAAATAGTATATTTGATAATCGTATATAACCATTATAGATGAAAAAGTATTTTAAATATATCGCCGTTATACTTGTCGGAACGGTAATTAGCTGTCGAGAAGAGGTTCAAAAGCCAAAAGTAAGTTATGGCGCTTCAAATAAAGTAAGTGTCACAAAAGCAGATTCTACACAAATCGAAATTGCCGATCTTCCTATTCAAATGGAAGGAACGGATTACTTGATTCACCCAGTTGGAGATTTAAGAGTTTATGAGCGAGGTTCAAAAGCAAGATTTGGTTCTTCTAGTGTAAATGATGTGAGTTTTACAATTTCTAATTTAGGTGAATATGAAATTACGGGTTATCTGCAAAATCTGAAATTCCAAAAAGTAGACTCCGATTCTATACGTCCATTATCAGATAAGCCAATTTTAATTTTAACTGCTACTTATTTAAAAACCGTTGCAGATAGAACACATAATAATGTTATGGTTTACACACTAACAGATTCTGATACCAACAAAGACGGAAAAATTGATACGAGCGATATCAAAACTTTATACTTAAGTGATATCAGTGGAGAAAACTTCACAAAAGTTTCGGCTGATTTAGAAGAACTGGTAGATTGGAGTTTAATTGAGTCTAAAAACCGTTTGTATTTTAGAACAATTGAAGACACCAACCAAAATGGTCAGTTTGATAAAAACGATGTATTGCACTATAATTATATAGATTTGGCTTCTAAAAAATGGGAGGTTAAGGCGTATAAGCCTATTTAAGGTTCTGAGGTGCTAAGCTTCAAGGGTTCAAAAGTTTTGAGAAGAGTAAAAGAGAAATAGAAAAAAGCGGATGGAAATTTTAAAAAAATTTTCCATCCGCTTTTTTTCATTTAATGAAAGTAAAAAATCATTCTAATCTTTTAATCTGTGGCTAAAAAAACCTTTGAAGCTTAGCACCTCAGAACCTTAAATCAAAATATCACTTTCTAGATCCGATTTCTCAATTTCAAAACCAAAATCCAAGCGTTCAACCAATTCGATTACCAGCTTTTTATACCAGTTTTCAGATTTTGGATGAATGTATATCTTTTCAATTAATTGATTAATATCTACGTTAATTTTTAGTCCGTCGTTTAGTTTGATGTCGCTTTTGGAAGTGTCGGTCAAAATGCGGACTTCACGTTCGTATTGAAAGCTTTTTCTTTTGAACAAAAAAGGGAAAAATAAGTCATCAAATGGAATGTATTCTTTTCTGTAATCGATGTAATTAACCTCGCCGATGAATTGGTCGAAATTATTTTCAGGTTTTAATGCTTTCTGCAATCTTCCAATTGTAGATTGAATAGCTAAACCTTCGCTATTTTGAGTAAAAATCTGCCACATAGCAAAAGATTCGTATTCGTTAATATGCCAGCTGCTTATGGCAACTTGTTCGCGATGCGTTTTATAGTATTTTAAAAAGTCAGGATTGTCAGTAGCGAGCTTTTTAATCTCTTCATAAGTAGGTTCGCTAAAAGTGCCTTCATATTGGTCTTCAAATTTATCTGAACGAGACATAAAAAGTTTTTTCGAAAGCAATAAATCAAGAAATTTAGATAAGTCCAAATATTTCCAAACGATAGTGTTAGGATCTTCAGGAAGAGTAATGTTGGGGTTGTTAAGATACATTTTTGTGAGATTAAACGATTTATTCTTTAACTCACCTAAAGTTATAAAAATAAACACAGATTAAAGAAATTAAACCGAGTTTTAATATTTCCTTAATCTGTGTTTCTTAATTTGGTTATGATTTTTCTCTTACGATTCAAAAGACTGCATAGTAACCAATTTATTATAAGTTCCGTTGAGCGCGATTAACTCTTCGTGTGTTCCCTGTTCAACGATTTTACCTTTTTGCATTACGACAATCACATCTGCTTTTTGAATGGTAGAAAGTCGGTGCGCAATTACGATCGAAGTTCTATTCTGCATCATATTTTCAAGCGCAACCTGAACAAATTTTTCACTTTCTGTATCCAATGCCGATGTTGCTTCGTCCAAAATCATAATCGGAGGGTTTTTCAATACGGCACGAGCAATTGATAAACGCTGTTTTTGTCCTCCAGAAAGCTTGTTTCCGCTGTCTCCTATATTAGTATAAATTCCATGCTGCAGCTCTTTTACAAATTCGTAAGCATTGGCAATTTTCAATGCTTCGATAATTTCGTCATCAGTTGCATCTAATTTCCCTAAAGCAATATTTGCTTTAATGGTGTCATTAAATAAAATGCTGTCTTGTGTAACCAAGCCCATCAAACTGCGAAGTGAATGCAGATTCATGTCTTTAATGTTGATTCCGTCAATCGAAATTGTTCCGTCATTCACATCATAAAAACGAGTTAATAAATTTGCAATAGTACTTTTTCCACTTCCAGATTGCCCAACCAAAGCAACAGTTTGTCCTTTTTTAATTTGAAGCGAAAAGTCCTTTAAAACGGTTTCTTCTTCATATTTAAAGTTTACATTTTGAACGCTGATAGTGTCATCAAAAGTTGTTTTTTCAACGGCATTTTCTTTAGATGCAATTGTGTTTTCCTGTTCTAGAATTTCAAGAACACGTTCTGCAGCGGCATTTCCTCTTTTCACTCCATAAGAAGCTTTAGAAATAGCTTTGGCCGGAGTTAGAATATTGTACGCCAATCCCATGTAAGCAATAAAAGAAGGCCCGTCAAGAGTTTTGTCTATTAATACCATTTGGCCTCCATACCAAAGTAAAATAGCAATGACAGTAATTCCCATAAATTCACTTGCTGGTGATGCTAAATTTTGACGATTTCCAATACTGTTTGATAATTTGAAAAAACGTTCTGTGGAGTTTTGGAAAACAGTATTAAAGTAATTTTCAGAATTATAACCTTTTACAACTTTTAATCCACCGATGGTTTCTTCGATTGTAGATAAAAAGTGTCCTTGTTCCTGCTGAGCTTTTGAAGATTGCTTTTTAAGCTGTTTTCCGATTAATGAAATAATATACCCTGAAACAGGAATAAAAATGAATACAAACAAAGTCAGTTTGACACTAATGATAAGCATTGTTGTAATCGTAAATATAATCGTTAAAGGTTCTTTTACAATAAGCTCTAAAATGGCTAAAAAGGAAGTTTGCACCTCATTTACATCGGCAGAAATTCTGGAAATAACATCTCCCTTTCTTTTTTCAGAATAAAAAGCCAAAGGGAGTTCTAGTGTTTTTTTGTATAACGCATTACGCATATCTCTTAAAACACCATTTCTTAAGAAATTAATAAAAAACATGGCCAGATAATCGGCTAAGTTTTTTAATAAAAAGATTGAGATTATAATAGTAACCATTACCGCTAAGACATAGCCAGGTTCATTATTCTGCTGCGAAGTTGTAATGTAGTATGCTAAATAATTCTCGCCATATTCTTTTATTTTGAATATACCTTGATATACAGGTTCAGTTGTGATTTTTTTTCCTTTTTCGAATAAAACTTGAAGCATCGGAATTAAGGCAACAAAAGATAGTGTGCTGAAAAGTGCATACAAAATATTGAAAAAGATATTTAAGAATGCATATTTTTTATACGGATATATAAAAGGAACTATTTTTTTGAAAGTACTCATTTATTTTTGGGTGTTATTTTTTTGGCTTTTAAAAATCTCTCACAAAGTTTTGAGATTTTCGATGTTTATTTTTGTAGGGACAAAATTAATCCAATTGAGGTGTTTTCAATTTCTTTTTAGTTTTTTTTATAAAAAAACTCTGGTCAACATTTAAAAAATGGATGCCAGAGCCTTGATTAGTAGATTTTAAATTGTGCAGACATTGTCTGCACAATTTAAAATTTGTAGAATTAATTCAATTGCATATCTGCAATAATATTCTTGATTTTTCCGTCTAAGAATTTTTCTGCTTCGTCAAAATCTGAAACCGATTCGATTTCTGCATTTACACTGATGTAGAATTTAATTTTAGGCTCAGTTCCGCTTGGTCTTGCGCAAATTTTTGATCCGTCTTCTGTGTAATAAATCAATACATTCGATTTCGGAATATCCATTGTCGATTCTGAACCATCTAATAGGTTTAAAGCAATAGAAGATTGGTAGTCTTCAACCATAACCACTCTTTGTCCGTTGATTTCTTTTAGAGGATTCTCGCGCAAATCAATCATCATTTGGTTGATTTCTTGTAAGCCTTCCATTCCTTTTTTAGTCAATGAAACTAAGAATTCTTTGTAGAAACCATTTTCAACATAAAGCTGTAAAAGTTCTTTGTAAACAGAACTTCCAGCTGCTTTAGCTTGAGCGGCAACTTCGCAGATTAATAGGGTAGCGGCAACAGCATCTTTATCTCTAACGGCGTCTCCAACCATAAATCCAAAACTTTCTTCACCGCCTCCGATAAATTGCAGTTCAGGAAAATCTACGATCATTTTTGCAATCCATTTAAATCCAGTTAATCCAACTTTGCATTCAACACCGTAGCTTGAAGCCAATTCCATCATCATTGGAGTGGAAACAATTGTAGATCCAACAAATTGTTTTCCGTTTAGTTTGCCTGCTTTTTTCCATTGTTTCAATAAGAAAGAAGTCATTAAAACCATAGTCTGATTTCCGTTCAGTAAAATCATTTTGCCTTCGTTATTACGAACGGCAACTCCTAAACGGTCGCAGTCAGGATCTGTACCAACAACAATGTCAGAGTTTGTTTTGTCTGCCAAAGCCAAAGCCATTGTTAAAGCTTCTGGTTCTTCTGGGTTTGGAGATTTTACAGTCGGGAAATTTCCGTCTGGAACAGCTTGTTCTGGAACAATATGTACATTTTTATATCCAGCTTGCGATAAAGTATCTGGAATAGATTTTATAGAAGTTCCGTGCAATGAAGTAAAAACAATATGAAGATTGTCTTTGGCTTCAGCTGGAGTATTAAAACTTGCGTTTTCGATAGACGATTTTATAAAAGCTTTGTCTATTTCGGTATCAATGTACTGAATCAGGCTTTCGTTTGCATTAAATTTGATTTTGTCATAGCCTAAACTTTCAATTACGTTGACAATTTCTTTGTCTTGCGGAGGAACAATTTGTCCGCCATCTTGCCAATATACTTTATAGCCATTATATTCTGGCGGATTGTGAGAAGCTGTTAAAACAATTCCGCACTGGCATTTTAAATGTTTAAGAGCAAAAGATAATTCTGGAGTCGGTCTTAAATCTGAAAACAAATAAACCTGAATTCCGTTTGCAGAGAAAACATCGGCTACCACTTTTGCCAGCGTATTACTATTGTGGCGGCAGTCGTAAGCAATGGCTACTTTTAAAGTTTCGTTTGGAAAAACTTGGTGCAAGTAATCAGATAATCCCTGAGTATTTTTTCCAAGCGTATATTTGTTGATTCTGTTGTTTCCAATACCCATAACGCCACGCATACCTCCAGTTCCAAACTCTAGGTTTTTGTAAAAACTCTCCTCCAATTCTTTTGGAGAAGTGGTCATTAATTCCTTAACTGCAGCTTGCGTTTCTTGGTCAAATGTTGGAGTTAGCCATTCATTTACAGCATTTAATATATTAGGTGCTATATTCATTTAAATTTCGTTTTATGTTTATTCTAAAAATAATTTTTTATCAAGGGCTACAGGTGCTGTATGCAATAATTTTGTGCCTTAATTAAAAAAAAAGATATAAAATAATTCAGAGATTAAGGTATTTAGAAATTAACCTCTCTAGCCACTTTGTAGCGTGCTTCATTGCTTTTGGTTCTAAGGATTATTTCTCCCAAGAAGCCTGCTAAAAATAATTGAGTGCCAAGAATCATAGTTGTTAAAGCAATATAAAACCACGGATTATTTGTCACTAAAGTATATTTCATTCCAGTGTACATATGGTAAAGTTTAGAAACCCCAATGTATCCCGCAGCTAAAAATCCGATGATGAACATTACAGAACCCATAGCACCAAATAAGTGCATAGGTCTTTTTCCGAATCTCGATAAAAACCAAATGGTAATCAAATCCAGAAAACCGTTTATAAAACGTTCCATTCCAAATTTAGTTTCACCATATTTTCTCGCTTGGTGAATCACGACTTTTTCGCCAATTTTTGCAAACCCGGCATTTTTTGCCAAAACTGGAATGTAACGGTGCATTTCTCCAGAAACTTCGATGTTTTTTACCACGACATTTTTGTAGGCTTTCAATCCGCAATTAAAATCGTTTAACTCAACACCAGAAGTTTTTCTAGCGGCCCAGTTAAATAATTTTGAAGGAAGATTTTTTGCCACAACAGAGTCGTAACGTTTCTTTTTCCATCCCGAAACCAAATCGAATTTCTGAGTTATAATCATTTCATACAATTCAGGAATTTCGTCTGGGCTGTCTTGCAAATCGGCATCCATAGTAATGATAACATCCCCTTTTGCTTTTGCAAAACCAGCGTGTAAAGCTTGAGATTTTCCGAAGTTTTTCATGAAGCGAATCCCTTTTACATTTGGGTTTTCGTTAGAAAAGCCTTCAATAATCTGCCAAGAATTATCTGTACTACCATCATCTACAAAAATGATTTCATAAGAGTAATTGTTAGACTGCATCACTTTAATGATCCAAGTATAAAGTTCTTTAAGTGATTCCTCCTCGTTTAGAAGCGGTATAAGTATAGATAAATTCATTTATATTTTTATTCTTGTGTAGATTTGCTTTTAAAAAATGCTGCAAAAATTAATCCGAAAATAGCACTGATCACGATAGCAAAAACAGATCCCTTTAGTAGTTCAAAAGTAGAATACGGATTGGTTTCTTTCATTTTAGCAACAGCTTCATTAATTGCTGATGCCGGTGTGCCAAATTTCTGCATCATACCAACAGTATATTTAATCATAATTTCGCTCAAAGTGTCTTTTGCACCTGGATCAATAACATTAAATAATACAATATTGAAAGTTGTAGATATTAAAATACCAATTACTGCAGCTATAAAATAAGTAGTAAAAGCATCTTTGAAAGGAAAAACGCCGTTTAATTCTTTCTTAGTTTTAGAAAGCATGATAATACTAATGGTTAGACTTATTACAAGTCCTAGTATTCCCATCCACCAAGCTGTAAATAAGTTTAAATCAACAGCGTAGATTGTAGCGGTAACCAAAGCCGATGCAATTCCGATCATTACACCATAAGTAACTCCATTCTTTTTTATAACTTCATTAATCATATTTCGATATGTTTAAAATTAATCCACAAATATAGTAATTCCCACTATAATCAGATATAAAAAAAGCTTTTCGAAATAAACTAAAAAAAAGTAAGCTAACTGTTTGTTTATTAAAAAAGAATTGTAAATTTGCACACTCAAAAATAATTAAATTTTTAAACAAAAAAGAGTATTGCTTATTTATACCTTTTTCTAACCATGAAAAAGCTTCAAAATGAAAATGCTCTAAAACAATAAATAAAAGAAAAGATGAAAAAAGGAATTCACCCAGAAAATTACAGATTAGTTGCGTTTAAAGACATGTCTAACGACGAAGTTTTTATCACTAAATCTACTGCAGATACAAAAGAAACAATTGAAGTTGACGGAGTTGAGTATCCAGTTGTAAAAATGGAGATTTCTAGAACATCTCACCCTTTTTATACTGGTAAATCTAAACTTATTGATACTGCAGGACGTATTGATAAATTCAAAACTAAATACGCTAAACACGCTAAAAAATAATAGCTGTTTTAAATTATACAGAAAGCCTTCCAATCTTGGGAGGCTTTTTTTATGCATATGGTTATGGGAAACGGATAAAACGGATTCGCTTTCGCGAAGACGCTGATTGAAACGGATTTTTTTTACTTATTAGTTTTACAATTAAAATTCATTCTATAAAATATATAAAATCCGTTTTTATCTGCGTCCCAAGTTATTTTAATATTAAAAATATACTCTTTTTTTAGAATAGGATAATACACGACAAATACTACAATTAAAATATTTGTAACTTTGACCCTAGGTAACCAAACTAATTTTTAATAAACACTCAATTATTTATGAACTACATTCTTTTCGACGGTCCCGTTCGAAATGCTTTATTACCCTTTACTTTTACAAGACCTGTAGCCGATATTTTAGTCGGAATTATGACTATTCGCCAGAAATGGGAAAAATATTTAGGTTCGACTATCACGACTATTACAGAGGAATATTTATCGGAAAAATTCCCAATGGTCGAAATGGAAGAAAATGTAATGATCAATGCAGCGTATTTGCCAAATGATACTCTTGCAGAGATGGTTTCTAATTTAACGGAAAATCAGGCAATCTTTAAAGGTGAAGATGTAATTGCTTTTTATGCGAATGAAAATCAGGAAGAAGTCGATTTTGATTCTTACGAAATTATTCCATACAACGAAGATTGTATCACTATTGAACATACTTGGGATATTTTCTCTAAAAATGATGCTGCTATTCGTCAGGATTTTAAATATCTGACGGAAGATCGCACATCGCAACCAATTCCGAAAAGCGTTAATGTAATTTCGCCAGAAAATATTTTTATCGAAGAAGGAGCAAAATTAGAGTTTGTAACTTTAAATGCTTCAACAGGTCCTATATATATAGGTAAAAATACCGAAATTATGGAAGGAACCACAATTCGCGGCCCTTTTGCTTTATGCGAAAATGCTATGGTAAAAATGTCGGCCAAAGTGTATGGCGCAACAACTGTTGGACCTGGCTCTAGAATTGGTGGTGAAGTTAAAAACTCGGTTCTTTTTGCTAATTCAAATAAAGGGCATGAAGGTTTTCTAGGTGATTCAGTTTTAGGTGAATGGTGCAACATTGGCGCAGATTCTAATAACTCAAACCTAAAAAATAATTATGAAGAAGTAAAGCTTTGGAGTTATGAAACTGAAGGTTTTGCAAAAACCGGACTTCAGTTTTGTGGTTTAATGATGGGAGATCATAGCAAATGCGGAATCAATACCATGTTTAACACTGGAACAGTTGTTGGTGTAAGCGCTAATATTTTCGGATCTGGTTTTCCTCGTAATTTTGTTCCGAGTTTTTCTTGGGGTGGCGCTGCTGGTTTTACCACTTATGTAACCAAAAAAGCTTTTGAAACAGCACGTTTGGTTTTGTCAAGACGAAATATAGATTTTGATGCAACAGAACAAGCAATCCTAGAACACATTTTTGAAGAAACTAAAAAGTGGAGAAAAGACTAAATTTAATTGAGATAATTGGATAATTAGTCAATTAGATAATTTTTTCAAACCCGATAGGTTTTTAATCTGTCGGGTTTTGTTTTTTAGCCACAGATTAAAAGATTAAAAAGGATTTTTAAAATCATAGTTGAAAAAAATCAGTGAAAATCCTATAATCTGTGGCCTATATTTTTACATGGCTAACCCGACAGATTTTCAAAAACCTGTCGGGTTTTGTTGTGTTTAAAGTTTTGAGGATTTTCCAATTATCTAATTTTCCAATTATCTAATTTTCTAATTGACACATTCTCTAATTGACACATTCTCTAATTGCCTTATTTGTCGATTTTTACGAAATTTTCTTTTAAGTTGAATTTTAATTCTAAACCATTAGTAAGTTTCGTTTCATAACCAGAACTTCCAATTTCTATTTTGGTTACTTTTTCTTTTGGGAAATTTGTTTTAATGTACGAAGCGATTTTTTGAGGAACAATAGATTTTGGAATTTTAGTGTTTTTGCCATCAACTTCTTTCCAATTTCCTTTTTTGTCGAACTCAATTTCAATTTCGTTGCCAAATTTAACTTTATATTCTGTCGAAAGAATTTCTTTGTCTTCTAATATGTAGCTCGGTTTTTTTGATCCAAAATGAGTTTTTAAAAAAGTTTGGGCATTTGCAGGTAAAGCTTCTTTTTTTATTACCGTTTTTTGTGCATTTGCAGAAAATCCAAATAGTAATCCTGCAATCAAGTAAATCAGTTTTAATTTCGTTCTCATATTTTGCTGGTTTTTAAAATTATAGTACAAGTTAAGGCTAAATTTTTTAAATATTTAAAAACGATTTGAGTTTCATTGATTAGAATTGAGCCGCTGTTTTAGTAATTAAATTGTCTAATTGGCACATTTTCAAAATTATCTAATTTTCAAATTGCTCAATTATCTAATTAATCTATCTTTGCAGCACGAAAAAAATGGGTGGTCAAATAAACGATTAACCGATTAAACAAATTAACAAAGACAAATGATTACAGTTAACGATATTTCGGTTCAGTTTGGTGGAACTACACTTTTTAGCGATGTTTCTTTTGCTATTAATGAAAATGATAAAATTGCCCTTATGGGGAAAAATGGTGCGGGAAAATCGACACTTTTAAAGATAATTGCTGGTGTAAACAAACCTTCTACAGGAAATATTTCTGCTCCAAAAGAAGCTGTAATTGCCTATTTGCCTCAGCATTTGCTTACTGAAGACGGTGCAACTGTAATGGAAGAAGCATCAAAAGCTTTTAGCGAGATTTTTACAATGAAAGCTGAAATTGACGAAATCAATGAGCAATTGACGGTTCGTACTGATTATGAAAGTGACGAATACATGAAATTGATTGAAAGAGTTTCTGACTTAAGCGAGAAATTTTATGCAATTGAAGAAGTAAATTATGAAGCTGAAGTAGAGAAAATCTTAATAGGTTTAGGTTTTGAGCGTGAAGATTTCACACGTCAGACTTCTGAGTTTTCAGGAGGATGGAGAATGCGAATCGAATTGGCTAAAATTTTATTGAGAAAACCAGATTTGATTTTGCTGGATGAGCCAACCAACCACATGGATATTGAAAGTATTCAATGGTTAGAAGATTTTCTTTTAACTCAGGCAAAAGCAGTTGTGGTAATCTCGCACGATAGAGCGTTTGTAGATAATATTACCAATCGTACAATAGAAGTTACGATGGGAAGAATCTACGATTATAAAGCAAAATATTCTCATTATTTAGAATTAAGAAAAGACCGTCGAATTCACCAGCAGAAAGCGTATGACGAACAGCAAAAAATGATTGCAGATAACAGAGCTTTTATTGATCGTTTTAAAGGAACTTTCTCTAAAACAGATGCAGTTCAGTCTCGCGTAAAAATGTTGGAAAAACTAGAAATTGTTCAGGTTGACGAAGTAGATACTTCTGCATTGCGTTTGAAATTTCCTCCTGCTGCGCGTTCTGGCCAGTATCCGGTTGTGGTTAAAGAAATGTCTAAAGCGTACGGAGATCATGTTGTATTTAAAGATGCAAATATTGTAATCGAGCGCGGACAGAAAGTGGCTTTTGTTGGAAAAAATGGTGAAGGAAAATCGACGATGATTAAAGCGATTATGAAAGAAATTGGCGTTGACTCTGGAAGCGTTGAAATTGGTCATAATGCGCAGATCGGATATTTTGCTCAAAATCAAGCCGCTTTATTAGATGAAAATGCCACAATTTTTGAAACGATTGATGGTATTGCAGTTGGCGACATTAGAACCCAAATTAAAAATATTTTAGGAGCTTTTATGTTCCAGGGTGACGATATTACCAAAAAAGTAAAAGTGCTTTCTGGAGGTGAAAAAACGCGTTTAGCAATGATTAAATTATTGCTGGAACCTGTTAATTTATTGATTTTGGATGAACCTTCAAATCACTTGGATATGAAAACGAAAGATATTATTAAAGATGCACTGCGCGACTTTGATGGAACTTTAATTCTGGTTTCTCACGACCGTGATTTCCTTGATGGATTGGCGACTAAAGTTTTCGAATTTGGAAATAAGCGTGTTAAGGAACATTTTGAAGATATTGCCGGTTTCTTAGCTCATAAAAAAATGGATTCTATGAGAGAGATCGAAAAGTAAGAAAATATATATTCTATAAATAATGAAAAGCACAAGTCAATTCTTGTGCTTTTTTTATTGCTTTTTATCGAAAATGCTGCTCATTTTTTAAAACTTCAAAATATGACTTAAATCATATTTACTGCACAAATATCAAATTATTTTTATTGTAAGAATAAACACGTTAACGTGTTTGGTGTAAAAATTTTAATTTAATATTTATGAAGCTGGTGAGTAATTTTTTTGGACTAAGAGTCTTTCTTCTTTTGTTAATTTTTCCTTTTCTCTCGCATGGACAAACAAACGAAACGAATACTCAAAATGAAGTAAAATATCCGCAACTTAAATTTCAGGGACTTTTTCAGGGTCGCTATTTAAGTAGTTTTAGTAATGATGTCGATGCTGTTACGGGATTGCAGCATACAGATGGAAAAGCAGTCGAAAATACATTTGACATTAAAAGAATGCGATTGGGTGTTACTGCAAAATTAGGAGAAAGTTTTGATATTTCTCTTTTAGCCAATTTTGCCGATTTTAAATCGGATCCTAAAGGGAAAGTATTAGAAAATGCATTTTCGCGATATACTTTCAATAAAAATATTGGTTTTATGGTTGGACAGTTCAGACCTGCCTTCGGTATAGAAGAAACAAATCCTGCCGACATTCTTAAATCTTTTGATTATTCCAATCAATATAATGAATTTGGAAATAATGGATGGACTAGTTTTCAAATCGGTGCTTCGATGTTTGGAACTTTTAATCTGGCTTCAATTCCTGTTACTTATGCGCTTTCTGCTGTTAATGGAAACGGAAAAGATCAGGTTCAAGATAAGGATAACGGAAAACAATATTCTTCGAGACTTGTTTTTGAACTCAGTAAAAAATACAACTTTAATTTAGGCTTGAATGGTGGTATTGGAGAAGTCTACAATAATAAAGTATTTGCTGTTGGAGTAGATGTTACAGCCGACTTTAAATTGGCCGACAAATGGATTCTGCAAACACAATTGGAAGGTAAACAGGGAATCAATCATTTCTTATATTATTCTTTGGATACCGATGCCAGAACAGGCAATCTGAATGATTATGAGATGCGTGGCGCCTACTTTTTACCCAATTTGAGATATGAAATTAAATATCAAAAATTAACTGCAATAGAATTTTCATGCCGTTATGAATACTTCGATAGAAGCTTTAAGATTAATTCAAATGCTAAACAAACATACACTCCAATGGTAGGTTTAGAGTTTGGAAAAGGATATACAGGCAGAATCGAAATGGGAATGCAATTGGATAATTACAAAAAGAACATTCCTAATACAACGAACTACGACAACAACTTGTTCATCATTCAGTTTCAAGGCAGATTTTTTTAATACTTAGAAAACCAACCTTTCAAACGCACTAACTAAAAACAGAACTAAAAATGAAATTTAATATAAAAATATTCCTTTGTCTTTTTCTTATACTGACAGGAATGAGTGTTTGTTTGGCTAACCAGAATCAAACAGAAAGTAAAAAAGGAGCGGTTATTTCGGAGCAAGTTATTGCTGAAGCTTCTACTTTCACAGATAAAGTCCAATCAAGTTCAATTACGAATAAAGAAAAAAAACTAGATACAACTCTTGCAAAAGCAGAAAACGGCACTGATAAAAAATTGCCAACCAATGCCCCATTTTTATTTTGGAGTCAATTGATTCTGCTTTTGGTTATAATTTATTTTGGAATAAAATATGGAGGTATAGCATTAGGTATGCTCGGTGGTCTCGGAGTTACACTTTTGGTTTTTATGTATGGTGTTGAGCCAGGTAAACCTCCTGTAGAAGTAATGCTTATTATTCTTGCCGTAGTGACGACATCATCATCATTAGAAGCAACAGGAGCGCTTAATTTAATTGTAAGTTATGCTGAAAAATTACTGCGTAAAAATCCAAGTAAAATAGTGTTTCTAGCACCTCTGACAAGTTTTACACTTACTATGCTTGTGGGTACTGGACATGCCGTTTATCCATTATTGCCTGTTATTTATGATGTTTCGATTAAGAATAGAATTCGTCCGGAACGGCCTATGGCAATGGCGGCAATTTGTAGTCAATTAGGAATAACGGCCAGCCCGATTTCGGCGGCAGCGGCTGCTTTGGTTGGGATTTTTGCAGTAGCAAACTTGCATGTAAGCCTTATTGATATTCTTAAAATTACAATTCCTTCTTGTCTTGCCGGCTTGCTTCTTGCCGCGCTTTGGAGTTTAAAAAGAGGAAAAGATTTAGAAAATGATCCAATCTTTCAGGAAAAAATTAAAGATGAAGAACAGCGCAAATATATTTTCGGAGATTTAGAACAGCAGACTAATAAATTTGGCAAGAAATCTAAAACCGCTTTAGCCCTTTTCCTCTTAGGAATTTTAGGAATTGTAGTTATTGCCATTTTTCCAGATGTTATTTTGCCTCTTGACAAAGAAGGAAACCCTTTAAAAATGAGTATTGTTTTGCAATTTGTAATGCTTGCTGTTGGAGCAATTATACTTTTTGCGACAAAAATAACTGCAAAAAGTATTTCTGATACTAAAGTGTTTAATGCAGGAATGGTTGCGGCTGTAATGATTTTTGGTATTGCCTGGATGAGTGATACTGTAATCGAAAATAACAAGCCTTATATTTTATCTTTAATAAGTGAAACGGTGACGGCGCATCCATGGACTTTTGCTTTAGCTATGTTTTGTGCTTCAGCATTTCTAAAAAGTCAGGCAGCAACATTATTAGTAATTATGCCTTTAGGGATTTCCTTAGGAATTCCAACTCCCGTTTTGTTGGCTTGTATACCTGCATCTTATGCTTATTTCTTTTTCTGTTTTTACCCAAGTGATTTGGCCGCTATAAATTTTGACAGATCTGGGACAACAAAAGCAGGTACTTGGATACTAAATCATAGTTTTATGATTCCAGGTTTAATTGCGGTCTGGACAGCAGTTATTGTAGGTTTTGGACTAGTAGAACTATTATAAAAAAAACAAGATAATGCTAGATCAATTATAATTTTGATCAGTATAGGTTTAAAAAAAGCACAAGTTGATTCCTTGTGCTTTTTTTTGTTTTTATTCTTTGTTAATAAAATTTTAATGCGGATTTTTTTACACCTTAGATTTATTTTTATTATTTTAGATCGTGTTTTAGGTTGAATGCAAGGGAGTTATCTTTTTTATAGAACCAAAAACTGATTTAATCAGGCAATAGAATTTTAATTTTTTATTTATGGAGTTCGTGAGCAAACCACTAATAAGAATTGTTTTTGTCTTTCTATTTTTTCCTTTTTTTATAATGGCTCAAGGCGATGTAAATCACGGAGAAGAAATTAAAAATGTCGTAAAATATCCAGAATTTCAGTTTAAAGGCCTTTTTCAGGCACGTTATCTGCAAAGTCTTAGTAGCGATGTAGATGTTTCGGGACTTCAGCATTCTACAGGAGATGTTGTTCAGAGTACTTTTGATATAAAAAGAATGCGTGTTGGGCTTAATACCAAATTAAGCGAAGCGACAGAAGTGGTAATATTAGTCAATTTAGCCGATTTCAAATCGGATACAAAAGGCAAGGTGTTAGAAAATGCTTACGCAAAATATACCTTCAATAAATATTTTGCTGTTACCGGAGGGCAGTTTAGACCCGCTTTTGGAATTGAAGAGTTGGTTCCTGTAGATATTATTAAATCTTTTGATTTCTCTAATCAATATTATGAATTTGGAAAAAATGGCTGGACCAGTTTTCAAATAGGCGCTTCGTTAACAGGCTCTTTTGATGCTGGAAAAGTCCCAGTCAGTTATGCTTTTTCTCTTTTAAATGGAAATGGAAAAAATGTTGAAATGGATAAAGACAATGGAAAACAATATTCTACAAGATGGGTTTTTGCACTTTCAAAAGAGTATAAAATTAATTTGGGCTTAAATGGTGGTATCGGCAAAGTGTTTAAGGAAGATGTTTTTGCAGTCGGAGCAGATATAACCAGCGATTTCAAATTAACAGATAAAATGACTTTTGATTTACAGATCGAATACAAACAAGGAACCAATCATAATTTATATTTCTCAATTCCAGCGGATCAAAGAATAGGAAATGTGGCTGATTATCAAATGCGTGGGGTTTATTTTCTTCCCAATCTTCGATATCTCATAAACTATAAAAAACTTACCGCACTGGAAGCCTCGTGCAGATATGAAAGATTTGATCCGAGTTATAAAATAAATTCCAATTTAAGACAGACCTATACACCAATGATCAGTCTAGAATTTGGGAAAGCATACACGGGAAGAATAGAACTCGGATTTGAAATGGACCGTTTTGACAGAAGTATTCCTGATACCACTACTTATAATGATAATTTATTTATCATACAGTTTCAATGTAGACTTTAATATCGTTTTATCTTATGAAAGAAGTAAAAATTCCTCAGACCATAATCACATTAGTAATCGGAATTGCAATCTGGTTTATTCCTGCTCCAAACGGCGTGAAAGCAGAAGCATGGCATTTGTTTGCCATATTTGTGGCTACGATTTTAGGCATTATCCTAAAAGCAGCGCCAATGGGAACCATGTGTATGATTGCCATTGCTTTGACCGCAATGTCTCAAGTTTTGGCACCTGGAGATCCTGGAAAAGCAATCACTTTGGCTTTGAAAGGATTTGGAGATAAGGTAATCTGGCTTATTGGAATTTCGTTTTTTATTGCAAGAGGTTTTATCAAAACGGGTTTAGGAAATAGAATTGCATTTCTATTCATAAAAATATTCGGAAAAAGTTCGCTTGGATTGGCGTATGGTCTAGGTTTGGCCGATTTGGTTCTGGCACCTGCCGTTCCGAGTAATACAGCAAGAGGAGGAGGAATTATTTATCCGATTATGAAATCCATGTCGATGAGTTTTGGTTCATTGCCAGATCATCCGGAAACGCATAGAAAATTAGGTTCTTATCTAACTTTAAATAGTTATAATATGAATCTGATCGCTTCCTCAATGTTTTTAACAGGAACGGCCAGCAATCCGATGTGTCAGAAGTTTGCATTGAATTTAGGAATCAAAATCACTTGGATGTCATGGGCAGCCGCGGCGATTGTTCCTGGTTTGTGTGCCTTTTTTGTTATTCCGTTTGTTTTATATAAAATATATCCGCCAGAATTAAAGAAAACAGACGATGCTCCGCAGATTGCAACTCAAAAACTAAAGGAAATGGGTGCAATAACAAGAAACGAATGGATGATGCTGCTTACATTTTTTATTCTGCTTTTTCTCTGGATGACAGGAGATTTGTTTTCTATAGATGCCACAACTACAGCTTTTATTGGATTAGTAATTTTGCTTTTAACGTCAGTACTAACTTGGGATGACGTAAAAGCCGAAAAAGGGGCGTGGGATACTATTGTATGGTTTTCTGTTTTGGTAATGATGGCGAGTTCGCTCAACGAATTACGTTTTATAGCTTGGTTTAGCGATTTAGTAAAAGCAGAAATTGGCGGATTAAGCTGGCAAATGGCTTTTCCTATTATTATATTGGTCTATTTCTTTAGTCATTATCTTTTTGCAAGTGCAACTGCGCACGTTGCAGCAATGTACGCAGCCTTACTTGGTGTTGGTGTTTCGCTCGGAATTCCAGGGTTGCTTTTAGCCTTTATGCTTGGTTTTGTTGGATCGCTTTACGGAACTTTAACGCATTATGGTCACGGTCCGGCACCTGTATTTTTTGGGAGCGGTTATGTTGACTTAAAGAGCTGGTGGGTCAAAGGGCTTATAACCGGTCTGATTATGCTCTTAATTTATATGGTAATAGGAGGATTGTGGCTCCGAGTTATTGGCGACTTTTAGATTCTAATTCCAGGAGGAAGCAATTCTTTGTATCTAGGATTTTTTTTGAAAAAAGAAACAATCTTTGGGTGAATAGGAACTACTCTATAATTTTTTTCAGAACTTAATTCTAAAATATTCTTCAATAAAGTATTAATTGCTTCTTCGTTCTCGTAAGAATCTGGCTTGTTGATTTTGGTTAAAAAAATCTTTTTTTCTTGAAAGGAATACTCAACTGCTAACATACCTTCAGGGATGACAGTTTCAAATTGGCGTGCAAAAGTGTTGTCTTTGATTTCCATAATTACAGAAGTTTCCATAGTAATTTTTGTTAGGTTATTGGTAAATAGTGAATTTGGGATACGAAACATTTTTTGAAAGAAAACTCTTTATAAGGTTTTAAATCGATAAACATCTCGAAATGCAAAGGTAATCATTTGATTTTCAATATTAAATTATTTTTTGCAGCTGTAGACTTTAAGTTATTGTTCAAAGTTTATTTTTTTTGAGCAAGTACTATAAATAGGTCTGAAATTTGATTGTCATGATATTAAAAAAAGTAACTTTATTTTTTAGAATAATATACTAATGGTAATTTCATTTTAATGTTATGAGTAAAATTCCAGTTTATTTTATGCCAGGTTTGGCAGCAAGTTCGTCTATTTTTGAAAGGATAAAATTGGATGAAACTATTTTTGAAATGCATCTTTTAGAATGGGAAATTCCCAATCCAAAAGAATTGCTGTCAGATTATGCGCTTCGAATCAGCAAGAATATAAAACATGAAAATCCAGTTTTAATTGGAGTATCTTTTGGCGGAATTCTGGTTCAGGAAATTGCAAAACATATTCAGGCAAGAAAAATAATTATTATATCGAGCGTAAGAAGCAATGCCGAATTTCCGAGGAGAATGAAAATAGGCAAAAGAACCAAAGCGTATAAGTTGATTCCGATGCAGTTGATCTTAAATATCGAAAAGCTTGCAAAATTTTCATTTGGAGAAAAAGTCAATAAAAGAATAAAATTATACGAAAAGTTTTTATCTGTTCGTGATTTAGGCTATTTGCAATGGGCTGTAGAAAGCGTTATTCTTTGGGATAGAGATAAAATTGACGAAAATGTAATTCATATACACGGAGATCAGGACGATGTTTTCCCGATAAAATATATCAACAAATGTATTCTAGTAAAAGGCGGCACACATATCATGATCTTGAATAAGTATAAATGGCTGAATGAGAATCTGCCTTCAATAATATTGGAAGAATAGTTTTGTTTCAAGTTTATTTTTTTTCAGGTTTCAAGTTTAAACCGACGTCATAGTTTTTACGTTTGAACTTTGACAAAGCTTGTGCAAAGTAATGGTAAAGTATCTATAAAGTTTGTTTTCCTGAACGAATTCAAAGAACCGTAAAGTAAGGACACGCATTATAGAAGCACAATCAACCCTTTTAAACACGCACCCAAAGCAACTTGAAACCTGAAACCTGAAACCTGAAACCTGAAACTTGAAACTTAAAACCTGAAACAAAAAACAATTCCATAAAATAAAAACCTTTAAAGCTTTTCATATTCATTAACAGAAATTTTATCTTCAAGTAATAGGATAACCTTTTTTAAACTTTCTATAGTTTCCTTTCGTGATTCTGCAAGATCTTTATAAATCACATCCGATTCTGAAACGTTATTTCTAAAATCTGTTGCTAAAATCATAGGCTCATTGCCTTTTATAAGCCATTCGCAATTGTAAGCAGGGAAATTTTCAACAAGATTAAGAAGCCATTTTGATTGAATATCACTATTATGCGATATAGCGCGCGTCAAGACACCCTTACTGGCGCCGATTATCAGTTCCAATTTAGTTATCGTAATTCCTTCATTTTCTGCCAGCAACTTAATACGCTCTAAAATAGGATTCATTTATAGAAATTAACCTCAATAAAAATTACATGCATTCTTTGATATTACATTTTAGTTTCAATATTTTAAACTAAAGCAGTAACACGCAAAAGTACAATAAAATTTTTATAATAGTAAAACTGATTATTTAAAATAATCATATAAATACTACAATATCAAGATACTATTTAAAATATTTACAGAATGTAATTTACAACTAAATAAAAATAATTATACTCAATATCCTAATTTTAGAAAAAGAAAAACACATTAAAATGGGCATTATGATCTAAACATTACTTTTTATGGCTACTTTAGAAGCCTCTCAGATTTAAAAAAGTAAGAAATTATCTTCTATAAAGTTTTGTTAGATTAAAATTATCAACTACCTTTGTGATACTTTTTAAACAATCGAAATGATGAATGCAAATAAGAACAAAATTTATAAATCTTATGATTCAAATATTTTAGAAGCGTTGTTTTTAAAATATAATGTCTCTAAGTATTATATCCGTCAGTCTATTAGCGGAGCAGTTAGTGGAGTCAAACCGGATAGTATCAAGAAAGATTATGCTAAAATGGTAAAAGCCAATGAGCAGACCATTTCTAATCTGTTAAAAAATGTAGCCGATTAACTTTTACTCTAGTAATAGAGTCCACATTCAAACAAAACACGCCGCACTTTATATTTCTAGGCTACACTTAATAGTACAAAAATTAGTATAAGGCTTACTCTATATACTTACTTTTTTACAAGACCGCACTTATAAACAGGAACATCAAAATTCCTTTTTACCGCAAAGGATATTTTTACCTACTTGTTTCTGATTTAAATAAAACCATGCTATTTGGTTCTCACCGTTGCCAAATTGTAACTTCTACACGGCCTCATTAAAAAAATAAGGACATCTTAAAATAATTTACTATCGGATTTAATTTTCAACCTATGGAAGATAATTATCTTATTTTAATAGTATAAAAACTTTTGTGGGTCATACATCTTTCACTGTCGAGGTAATTTTGCACCATAAATTAAAATCTAGAAAACCTATGAACATGAATAACAACATTTTAGATATTAATTTAAAATTAAAGGACAAATAATAAGATAAAAATTTGATCATGAAAACTACAATGAAAAAGGTTACAAGCGCGGCAGCTCTTGCTTGTTTTATGACCATCGGCATCCAAAGCGCTTCTGCTCAGGTAGGGATGTCAGGAAATAATCCTGATAAGTCTGCAGCATTAGATCTTAATGCAACAAATAAAGGTTTACTTGTTCCTAGAGTAAATTTAACAAGTCTTTCCGATAAGGCAAGTATTAACGGAGGAAATCCTGCGGTGAGTTTAATGGTATATAATACAAACGCTACTTTAGGGGCTGGTTTTTATTACTGGAATGGTACGGCTTGGGTAAAACTTTCTATTACTGGCGACGGCGATAACTTAGGGGATCATACCGCTATTAAGGATTTAAACATGAACTCAAAAAATATTAACAACGTTAATATTGAGTATTTTAAGGATCAGGTTGGTGGCAATCCAGATACTTATTCATTAACTAAAAATAATGGAAATTTTGGTATTTACTCTAGTAAGAATAAAGCAAATGATCTTTATATTGAAGAAGGTACCCGTAAAACTGTTGTTCAAAAGCTAGCAGTTAATCAAAACTTTGATGATTCTAAACCTATAGTACCCGGTTCTGTTGCTACTTCTGCAGATAATAGCGGTAATTTGGTTTGGAAAGATGCTGCAACTTTTATTAAAAACAACCAGGTTCAATCTGATTGGAATACGACTAACGCTTCTGATGCTTCGTTTATTAAAAACAAACCTGCCATACCAACGGTAACGGGTGCTGAAACAAAAGTGCAAGCAGGTAATGCCGTCCCTGGTAATGTTATAACTGTAAATGGAAAAGGTACTAGTGCGGAGCCTTATGCTATTAGCGGTGATAACTTGGGTAACCATACAGCTACAACAACATTGAACATGGCAAATAAAGATATAGATAATATTAATAATGCCTTTGTAAATTATGAACTTAAGCTTCGTGATAGAACAACAACTAATACAAAGTATTACGGGTTTAATAAAGTAAACGGAGTTTTAGGAGTTTTTAACTCTAACAAACAGGGAAATGATATAGAGGTGGATGAAGGAACCCGTAAGACTACTCTAAATAACATTGCCATTAGTAATGGTACTACTGCTAATAATAAACCGCTTGCAGGTTATGTGGCTATTTCTGTCGATGATAAAGGTAGCGTAGATTGGAAAGACCCTGCCACAATAGGGACTAAGCAGGTTCAGGCGGACTGGAATACGATTAACACCTCTGATGCTTCGTTTATTAAAAACAAACCAGCAGCTGTAACCGGTGCTGAAACGAAAGTAAAAGCAGGTACTGCACCTATTACAGGTAATCTTGTAACTGTAACAGGAACAGGTACAGCGACTGATGCATACATTATTAGCGGTGATAATTTGGGTAACCATATAGCTATGCAGGATTTAAATATGAGCTCAAAAAATATTAACAACGTTAATATTGAGTATTTTAAAGATCAGGTTGGTGGCAATCCAGATACTTATTCATTAACTAAAAATAATGGAAACTTTGGTATTTACTCTAGTAAGAATAAAGCAAATGATCTTTATATCGAAGAAGGTACTCGTAAAACCGTTGTTAGGAAATTAGCAGTTAATGAAAATGCTGATGGTTCAGCCATAGCGCAAGGTTATATTGCTACTTCGTCTGATAATAGTGGTAATTTAATTTGGAAAGACCCTGCTACAATAGGGACTAAGCAGGTTCAGGCGGACTGGAATACGACTAACACCTCTGATGCTTCGTTTATTAAAAACAAACCTGCCATACCAACAGTAACCGGTGCTGAAACGAAAGTGCAAGCAGGTAATGCCATCGCTGGTAATCTTATAACTGTAAATGGAAAAGGTACTACTGCTGAGCCTTATGCTATTAGCGGTGATAATTTGGGTAACCATATAGCTATGCAGGATTTAAATATGAGCTCAAAAAATATTAACAACGTTAATATTGAGTATTTTAAAGATCAGGTTGGTGGCAATCCAGATACTTATTCATTAACTAAAAATAATGGAATTTTTGGTATTTACTCTAGTAAGAATAAAGAAAATGATCTTTATATTGAAGAAGGTAGCCGTAAAACTGTTGTTCAAAAGTTAGCAGTTAATCAAAACGCTGATGATTCTAAACCTATAGTACCAGGTTCTGTTGCTACTTCTTTAGATAATAGCGGTAATTTAGTTTGGAAAGATGCTGCAACTTTTATTAAAAACAATCAGGTTCAGGCGGACTGGAATACGACTAACACCTCTGATGCTTCGTTTATTAAAAACAAACCTTCTATAACCGGTGCTGAAACCATAATAAAACCAGGTACTAATCCTGATAATATTGTAACCGGAGCAGGTACCAGTGCTAATCCTTATATTATTAGCGGTGATAATTTGGGTAACCATAAAGCTGCTCGGGATTTAGATATGAGCTCAAAAAATATAACAAGCATTAATCGTGCTGAGGTAGGTTATGAGCTACAGATTAAAGACAGAACAACTACTAATACCAATTATTTTGGACTAAATAAAATTGACGGTAAATTTGGTGTTTACAATAGCAAAGCAAGTGCATTTGCATTAAATATTGATGAATCAAGTAATGTAGGGATTGGTACAACTACACCTTCAAAAAAATTGGAGGTTAATGGTACAGCAAAAGTTGCAGATAAGATGTATTTGGGTACTGCCGCAAAAGCACCTCAAGATGGAGTTTCGCAATTAGTTAGAGACAATACTACTGGTGAGGTATATGCAGTAGGAACTGGAGCAGGAAATACTAAAGCTTTTAATAGTGTTAGATACATAATTAATAATGTTGCTGGAGATTTTGTTAATGATTTGGATATTAAGGTAAATGCTGCAGATTATACTGTAATTGTGGTAGGATCTTCTTTTGATCCTCGTGGTGGCGGACTTAAAGCGTCTAATGGTGGTACTTTTACACCACTCAATGTATATGCTTTTATACAAAACGGAACTTGGCATTTGTCAGCTGATTACGCCGGAGGTACTACTTCTAATAATTTAAATGGAAACTGGACACTTTATTGTATGATTATAAATAATTCTATGGTTAATACTTTAGGTGATCAAAGTGTTAATTTGTCAGGAAATTCTAGTGGATCTATGCCAGCTGTGGTTAATGGATTATAGAGCTTACTTAACCGATAGCACAGATTTGTAATCTGTGCCCACAAAGGTTGTCAAGTTTTAAAGAGTAATATTTGGAAAGCGCAAACGTCATTTAGACTTTGCGCTTTTTTTGTATTATAAAATAAGCATGTTGTTTAGGTATGATAGTATCGTGAAAATGGTTTTTGATGAATAATATTTATTCACAACTTTATTTTCTGAATTTCTCCATTAAAAGAATACTCTTTAAAAATATTTTGCATACTGGTTTTCAAAACATAACACGATTGAAACTGCGGAAACGAGTTGACAATATATCCGTGATATATTGTCTATGCGTTTTTGAATGCATTTTGAAAATAAAAACGCATAAAAAAAATCCCAAATT
Source organism: Flavobacterium ustbae (assembly GCF_003946915.1). Classification (GTDB taxonomy): domain Bacteria; phylum Bacteroidota; class Bacteroidia; order Flavobacteriales; family Flavobacteriaceae; genus Flavobacterium; species Flavobacterium ustbae. Next base: position 118 of record NZ_RPOC01000011.1, on the reverse strand, counting down.
CATCCAGTGAACTGCCCCCAAAAAGTTAGACACTATTTGGGGGCATTTTTATGGAAAGAAAAGTTAAATACAATTACGAATTTAAACTTCAATGTATAAAAGAAGTTTTTAAATTTCA
>NZ_RPOC01000010.1 GCF_003946915.1 Flavobacterium ustbae | reverse complement strand
TAAAATCTAAAATCTAAAATCTAAAATCTAAAATCTAAAATCTAAAATCTAAAATCTAAAATCTAAAATCTAAAATCTAAAATCTAAAATCTAAAATCTAAAATCTAAAATAAAAGGAATTTCTCGGTCAGAAATCATTAAAACTTATACCTATATATATAATGCGGAATATTACAGATAAATCTGCAATTTTAAGTTTCATAATATCAAAATACCTCAAAAATTCATCTGTGAGGTTAATATTTAAAAAAAATAAATACTTTTGTTGCAGAAAATAAGAGCAATGGCAAAGAATTTAGTAATAGTGGAGTCACCTGCAAAGGCGAAAACGATAGAGAAATTTCTCGGAAGTGATTTTCAGGTGGAGTCAAGTTATGGTCACATAGCCGACTTACCATCAAAGGAAATAGGAGTAGATGTAGAAAATGGTTTTAAACCAAAATATGAAGTTTCTCCGGATAAAAAAGCCTTGGTAACGAAACTAAAATCACTTTCTAAGAATGCCGAAACGGTTTGGTTAGCAAGCGATGAGGACCGCGAGGGAGAGGCTATTTCATGGCACTTGGCGGAAGAATTAAAACTAGATACAAAAAAGACCAAACGAATTGTTTTTCACGAGATTACAAAATCTGCAATTCTTAAAGCAATTGATAATCCAAGAGAAATAGATTATAATTTAGTAAACGCACAACAGGCGAGAAGAGTTTTGGACCGTTTAGTTGGTTACGAATTATCTCCAGTTTTATGGAGAAAAATCAAAGGAGGACTTTCTGCTGGACGTGTACAATCTGTTTCTGTTCGTTTAATTGTTGAGAGAGAACGCGAAATCCAAAATTTCAATGCGGTTGCAACTTATTCAATTGTAGCAGAATTTGTAAACGAAGCTGGAAAAGCTTTCAAAGCAAAACTTCCAAAAAACTTCAATACTAAAAAAGAAGCCGAAGATTTCTTAAATCAAAATATCGGTTCTAAATATAAGGTAGCAGATTTAGAAACTAAACCTACCAAAAAATCGCCAACAGCACCTTTTACAACTTCTACATTACAACAAGAAGCAGCAAGAAAATTGTATTTGCCAGTTGGAATCACGATGCAGCTTGCACAGCGTCTGTACGAGGCCGGACTTATTACCTATATGAGAACTGACTCTGTAAATCTTTCGCAAGAAGCGATGGCTGCTGCAGAAGCTGAAATCATTAAATCGTACGGAAAAGAATTTTCTAAACCTCGTGTTTTTGCAAACAAAAACAAAGGAGCACAAGAAGCGCACGAAGCAATTCGTCCGACAGACATGTCGCGTCATACTGTAAATATTGACCGTGACCAAGCCCGTTTATACGATTTGATTTGGAAAAGAACTTTGGCCTCTCAAATGAGCGATGCGCAGTTAGAAAGAACAAACGTGAAAATCGAAGCAGATAATCACAGCGAAATTTTTACAGCTTCTGGAGAAGTTTTACTTTTTGAAGGTTTCTTAAAAGTATACTTAGAAGGCCACGATGATGATGAAGAAGAGCAAGAAGGAATGCTTCCTGCTTTAAAAGTAAACGAAAAACTTGCTAATAACTATATTACAGCCACAGAGCGATATTCAAGACCGCCGGCACGTTATACAGAGGCATCTTTGGTTAAAAAGCTAGAAGAACTTGGAATCGGACGTCCGTCTACTTACGCTCCGACAATTTCAACTATTATTAATAGAAATTATGTTGAAAAAGGAACTTTAGAAGGGGTTGAACGTAATTATACACAGCTTACTTTGCAAAATAATAAAGTAGGCGAAAAAAGTCTTAAAGAAAATACAGGATCTGATAAAGGAAAGTTAGTTCCAACAGATATTGGAACTATTGTCACTGATTTCTTAGTGAAGAATTTCGAAAATATCTTAGATTATAATTTTACTGCAAAGGTTGAACAGGATTTTGACGAAATCGCCGAAGGAAATATCGATTGGGCAAAAATGATGCAGGATTTTTACAATCACTTTCATCCAAATGTAAAAGAAGTTGAGGCAAATGCGGAGCGTGAAAGTGGTGAAAGAATCCTTGGAAAAGACGCCGACGGAAGACAAGTTTCGGTTCGTTTAGGAAAATTTGGGCCAATGGCGCAAATTGGAGAAGCAGATGACGAGGATAAAAAGTTTGCCAGCTTAATGGCGGACCAAAATATAGGAAACATTACACTTGAAGAAGCGTTGAATTTGTTCTTGCTTCCAAAAAGTTTAGGTGAATATAAAGGAGAAGAAGTAGAGGTAAATAATGGTCGTTATGGTCCTTACGTACGTCACGGAAGCGTTTTTATATCATTGCCAAGAGGAGAAGATCCGCTTAATGTTTCTAAAGAAAGAGCTCAGGAACTAATTGATGAAAAAGCACTTGCCGATGCGCCAATTGCAACTTATAAAGGAGAAGGAGTACAAAAAGGGGTGGGACGTTTTGGACCATTTATTAAATGGAACGGACTTTTTGTAAACGTAAGCAAGAAATATAATTTTGATAATTTATCTCAGGCAGATGTTGAAGAGCTAATCGAAGATAAACTTCAAAAAAATATTGATAAAGTTCTTCACAATTGGGAAGAAGAAGGGATTGTAGTAGAAAAAGCCCGTTGGGGACGTTCTGTAATTCTAAAAGGGAAAATCAAAATTGAGTTAAGTAAAGATGTTGATGCAACAAAATTGACATTAGAACAAGTTCAAGAGATGATTGCAGCAAAAACACCAGCTAAAAAAGCGCCTGCAAAGAAAACCGCAGCTAAAACAACAACGGCTAAAAAAGCTCCAGCTAAAAAAACAGCCGCTAAAAAGAAATAATATAAATGGAATTTGATTTTCTAGAACCAGTTAATGATGCGATTGTAAAATTCGTCAGCGCACTGTCTTCCCAAGAGCTTGGTAGTAAAATTGTTTTTCATACCGAAGATCAGTTTCCTGATATTGAGCAGGTTAATGTTGCTATAATTGGTGTTTTAGAAGATCGTACGAACATCAATATGATTAATGAAGTTAATCTTACTGCTGTACGTAAAAAACTTTATAGTATGTTTCCAGGCAACTGGGATGCTTCAATTGCAGACTTAGGAGATATACTGGCGGGGGACTCTGTAGAAGATACTTATTTTGCAGTAAGGAAAGTTACGGCATCATTAATTAAAAGAAAAGTTATTCCTATAGTCCTAGGGGGTTCTCAAGATTTGACCTATGCTTTATATCGCGCTTACGATGATTTGGAGCAGATGGTAAACTTGGTTGCTGTTGATAACAAATTTGATTTTGGAAAAGAAAATGAGTCCGTTTCGGCTAATTCTTATCTAACAAAAATTATTATTGATGAGCCTAATAACCTATTCAATTACTGTAATATAGGATATCAAACCTATTATAATTCACAAGAAGAAATCGATTTGATCGAAAAACTGTTTTTTGATGCTTATCGATTAGGCGAAATTTCAAATAAAATTACATTGGCTGAGCCAATTTTTAGAGACGCAGATTTAGTAAGTATAGATTTGAATTCTGTAAAATCTTCAGCTTCAGGTAATATGGTTACTTTTGAACCAAACGGATTTAACGGAAAAGAAATTTGCGCTTTGGCTAGATACGCAGGTATTAGTGATAAAGTTTCTTCTTTTGGTGTGTTTAACCATAACAGCACAATGCCCGAATCGGTTATTATTGCTCAAATTGTATGGTATTTTATTGAAGGTTACCATTACCGCTCAAAGGAGTATCCGTTTGGAAGCAGAGCTAACTATTTAAAATATATAGTTCCTTTAGAAGATGAAGAATTGATATTTTATAAAAGTGATAAAACAGACCGTTGGTGGATCGAAATTCCATTCGAATCTAATGGCAGCAATAAATTAAAAAGAAATACGTTATTACCATGTTCTTACGATGAATATTTGGCAGCTTGCAATCAAGAATTGCCAGAAAGATGGTGGAAAGCACAACGAAAAAACGCTTTATAGATCGAAAATTTAAGTGAAATCTTAAATTTTTAAAAGTTGTTTAAAATAGTTAAAATAAATTAGTAAGAAAATAAGTATAATACATAAAAATTAACGTTTTACATCGATTTTTTGAAGCAGTTTGTCGATGAAATATTTTTTTTTTATTTTATTTAACATTATTTTTGAACGGTAAAATAAATTCGCGAGTAGTATTGTTTTTTAGATAAATAATAAATACGTTTACGGACTTTTAATAATGAATAGATAATCCCAAATTTATATGAAGAAGTTTATTGCATTTGCAGCAATGTTAACACTAGTAATCGGCTGTGGTAAGTCAGGTGACAAAGGTGAATTAGTTGGTGTTACAGGAGGGAAATGGCATCCTGAAAAACCTTATGGAATGACTTTGGTTCCAGGCGGATCTTTTATTATGGGTAAATCAGACGCTGATTTAGCTAACGTAGAAGATGCTCCAACTAAAACTGTAACAGTTCGTTCGTTTTATATGGATGAAACTGAAATTACAAATAGTGAGTATCGTCAATTTGTGGAATGGGTAAAAGATTCTACAATGAGAGTTCGTTTAGCAATCTTAGCTGACGAAACAGGACAGAAACCTGCTGACGGAAAAGGAAGCAAAGGTGGAAGTATTGCTGATTATGCTTTTAATGATTCTGATCCAGAAAAAATGACGGCTTATGATAAATATATGTATGATAACTATTATAGTGTTGGTACAAAAGATGATCCTTATGCTGGAAGAAAACTAAACAGAAAAGTTAAGTTAATTAAAGATACAAAAGCATATCCAGATGAGTATTACGCGGAAGTAATGGATTCTATGTATTTGCCAATTGAAGAATCATATAACGGTTTAAGAACAATTGACGTAAATAAATTAAAATTCCGTTATTCTTGGATGGATATTCAAGCAGCTGCAAAAGCAAAAGTTGGAAAAAGAAGTGACTTCGTAAAGACAGAGCAGGTAAATGTTTATCCTGATACTGCAGTTTGGATTAAAGATTTCGCTTATTCATATAATGAGCCAATGCATAACGATTATTTCTGGCACAAAGCTTATGGAGATTATCCAGTAGTTGGTGTAACTTGGAAACAAGCTAAAGCATTCTGCGCTTGGAGAACATTAAACAAAAACAGTTATATTAAATCTAAGAAAAAAGGTCGTGACTTAGTTAATGCATTCAGATTACCAACTGAAGCTGAATGGGAGTATGCTGCTAGAGGAGGTCTGGAGTCTGCTACATACCCATGGGGAGGTCCTTATACTAAAAGTGATAGAGGTTGTTTCTTAGCAAACTTTAAGCCAAGCAGAGGAGATTATGCTGCAGATGAAGCTCTTTATACTGTTGAAGCTAAATCATACGATGTTAATGGTTATGGATTATACAATATGGCAGGAAACGTTTCTGAGTGGACAGATTCTGCTTACAATCCAAATGCTTACGAGTATGTTTCTACAATGAATCCAAACGTAATTGATGGTAAGAACCAAAGAAAAGTAGTTCGTGGAGGTTCTTGGAAAGACGTTGCTTATTTCCTACAGGTAAGTACACGTGACCACGAATATGCTGATTCTGCAAGAAGCTACATCGGATTCAGAACTGTACAAGACTACATGGGTACTCAAGTAACCGGTAACAGAAAAAAGTAATTTATAATTAAATCAATATCCAACAAATCTATTTTAAAACCTAAAAAAAAAGTATTATGGCATTATTAAGTAAAAAAGCAATGAATTTCGCTTATGGTATGGGAGCGGCAGTGGTAATCGTTGGAGCTTTATTCAAAATTACTCACTTTGAAATTGGACCTTTAACTGGTACAGTTATGCTTTCAGTAGGATTGGTGACAGAGGCGTTAATTTTTGCGCTTTCTGCTTTTGAACCAGTTGAAGATGAATTAGACTGGACTCTTGTTTACCCTGAATTAGCTAACGGACAAGCTAGAAAAAAAGAAGTTAAAGCAGAGACTACAGCTGATGCCCAAGGATTGTTGTCTCAAAAGTTAGATAATATGTTGAAAGAAGCTAAAATTGATGGTGAATTAATGGCTAGCTTAGGAAATTCTATCAAAAACTTTGAAGGTGCTGCAAAAGCAATTTCTCCAACAGTAGATTCAATTGCAGGTCAAAAGAAATATGCTGAGGAAATGTCTATGGCTGCTGCTCAAATGGAATCTTTAAACAGTTTATATAAAGTACAGTTAGAAAGCGCTTCTAGAAACGCTGAAGCTAACAAAGAAATTGCTGAAAACGCTTCTAAATTAAAAGAACAAATGGCTTCTATGACAGCTAATATCGCTTCTTTAAACAGTGTTTACGGTGGTATGCTTTCTGCAATGAGTAACAAAGGATAATTAGTTTTTAACTAAATATTAAATTTATTAATAAAAGAACTAATTAGAAAAAAATGGCAGGAGGAAAATTAACCCCTAGACAGAAGATGATCAACCTGATGTATCTGGTTTTCATCGCAATGTTAGCAATGAACGTATCAAAAGAAGTTATTTCAGGTTTTGGTTTGTTTAACGAAAAATTTGAAGCTTCTAATAAAACATCAATCGAAAATAATGCTTCTTTATTAACAGCTTTGGATCAAAAAGCAGCTGAAGCAAAAGGAGAATTTGCTATTGCCGCTGAAACAGCTCATAAAGTTGAGGCGATTTCAAAAGATTTTTATGCATATATTGGAACTTTAAAAACTCAAGCTGTTAAAGGTTTTGAAGTTGATAAAGCAACAGGAAAATTACCTTATGAGTCTATGGACAAAGGTGATAATATCGACGACTGGTTTACAGGAGACGGTTACACTAAAAAAGGTAATGAAATTATCGCTAGAATTGAAAAATATAAAGCGGATATGAAAGTTGCTTTGACTGATCCAAAGAATAAATACGGTAATATTATTAAAGAAATTGAAAAGAAATTTGATCTTTCTGATGTAAAAAATAAAGACGGTATAAAAGAAAAATACTTAGCTTATCATTTTAAAGGTTTCCCTGCAATCGCATCTGCCGCTAAACTTTCAGCTTGGCAGAACGACGTTCAGAAAGTAGAAACTGATGTTTACAACACTGCTTTAGGAAAAGCGGCGGTTCAGGCTGCTTCTTACAGTAATTACAAAGCAATTGTTGTACTTGATAAAGGAGCTTATTTCCAAGGAGAAAAAGTAACAGGTAAAGTTGTTTTGGGACGTTATGATGATAATACAAAACCAACATCTTTTGATCTTAATGGAAGACCAGGAAATATTGTGAATGGTCAAGCGGTTGTTGAAATGACTGCAGGTTCAGTAGGAGAGCAAACTATCAAAGGTAAATTTACATTTTTGGAAGATGGTAAAACTATTCCGTTAACTTTTGAACAACCGTATGTTGTAGTTCCAAGACCAAACGCAGCTACAATTTCTGCAGATAAAATGAATGTAGTATATAGAGGAGTTGTTAACCCAATCTCTGTATCTTTTGCTGGTGTTGATGCCAACAAAATTGTTGCAAGCGCTCCAGGTTTATCTTCTGCTGGAAAACCAGGAAAATACAACATGAGCCCAGGTCAAGGTACTGAGACTACAATTTCTGTAACTGGTACATTGCCAAACGGTGATAAAGTAACAGATAAGAAAACATTCAGAATTAAAGGTATTCCTGGTCCAACAGGAACAATTAGAGGAGAAATGGGAGTTGTAAAAGGTCCTAAATCTAACTTAGAAATTGCTACTATTGGAGCTAAACTTCTTGATTTTGATTTTGAAGTTGGTTTAGATGTTGTTGGATTTAACATGAAGATTGCTGGACAGCCTACAGTTGTAGTTTCAGGAAACAGAATGAATGCACAATGTAAACAAGTACTTTCAAGAGCAGGTAAAGGAGACCAAGTTACTATTTCTGAAATTAAAACTAAACTTGTTGGAGCTGGTAGCTATTTATTGCCAAGAACTGCTCCTGTAATTTACGAAATACAATAATAAAGTAGTGTAAGCTACATTCAATATCTTATAACGATACCACGATGAAAGTAAGAAATTTTTTAATAGCTATTGTTTCTATCGCTGGAGGTTTTGCTTCTAATGCGCAATCCAATTTGCTTAACGCAAAAACACCAGATCAGATTGGACTTAAAACTCCAGCTCAATTAATATCTGATAATGATAAGCCACTGGCTTATGGTTATGTAGATGATCGAGATGTCTTGATGGGGAAAACAACATGGGAGATCATTGATTTAAATGAAAAAATCAACTTTCCATTATACTTTCCAGTAGATACAGCTAATATTGGTCCTAATAGACGTTCACTTTATGACGTTTTAACGAAAGCTATTAAAAGTGGAAAAATTACTGAAGTGTACACTGACAGTTATTTCAATACTAAAAAATCTATGAAAGACATCGAAGGATCATTATCTCGTATTGATACAACTGATGCTGGTAGAGAGTTAATTAACCAATATCCTGACGATTACAAATCACGTGTTGTGAAGAAAAAAGTAGTTTCTGGTAAAGGTAAAAACAAGTCAGTTTCTTATGTAGAAGAAACAGTTGGACCAACAAGAACGGTTCCTGCTGAATATATCTTGAAACAAGACCTTACAGCAGCAGATGTTACTCAGTATAAAATTAAAGGATACTGGTATTTTGATAAACGTCAAAGTGAATTGAAATATCGTTTACTAGGAATTTGCCCAGTAACTCCAGACGTTTATACAATGAATAGTGACGAAAAAGATTATATTGAATTGTTTTGGGTTTTCTTCCCAAATGCTAGAGAAGCACTGCATGAAGCAAAAGCATTCAATGACAGCAACTCTGCACTTCCAATTTCATTTGATCAGATTTTAAATTCAAGACGCTTTAATGCAGTTGTTTACAAAGAAGAAAACCTTTACGGAGACAGAGCAATTAGCGATTACATGAAAGATAACGCACAAAATCAGTTATTAGAATCTGAAAGAGTGAAAGAGAAAATTCGCAACTTTGAACAAGATATGTGGAACTACTAAGTTGATACATAGCGTAATAATGAAAAACTCTTACTACATTTGTAGTAAGAGTTTTTTTTTGCATATATAATTTTAATATTTCTTGCTGTATAAAAGAAAGGTTTAAAATGTATTATTTTTATTTATGTAAGAAAAATAACAATATTTAAGTCGAAATTTCGTTTAATGTCTTGTAAAAAAATGATCATGATGAAACCAAGAAATTTTTTAATTGTTATTTTGACTGCAACAAGCAGTTTTTTGTCTTTAGCGCAGTCTAATTTACTTAATGCCAAAACGGTTGATGAAATTGGCGTTAAGACAGCTGCCCAAATGATCGCTGATAATGATAAGCCACTAGCTTATGGCTATGTAGATGACAGAGATGTTTTGATGGGAAAAACAGTTTGGGAGATAATTGATTTAAATGAAAAGATTAATTTTCCATTGTATTTTCCTGTAGATACTGCAAATATTGGCCGTGATAGACGTTCACTCTACGATGTTTTGACCAAAGGAATTAAAAGTGGGCGCATAACAGAAGTTTACACGGATAGTTATTTTACTACCAAGAAAACGATGAAAGATGTGGAAGGAGCATTATCTCGCGTTGATACTACCGATGCTGGACGTGAATTGATTAATCAATATCCAGATGATTATAGAACGCGTGTGGTGAAGAAGAAGGTAGTTACGGGCACAGGAAAAAATAAAAAAGTGACGTATGTTGATCAAACCGTTGGACCAACTAGAACGGTTCCTGCAGAGTACATTTTGAAGCAAGATCTTACAGCTGCAGATGTAAGCCAGTATAAGATTAAAGGTTTTTGGTATTTTGATAAAAGACAAAGTGATTTAAAATATCGTCTTTTAGGCATTTGTCCTGTTACTCCAGATGTTTATACCATGAATAGTGACGAGAAAGATTATATAGAATTGTTTTGGGTTTTCTTTCCAAACGCACGCGATGTTCTGCATGAAGCCAAAGCTTTCAATGATCAAAATTCGGCGTTGCCAATTTCCTTTGATCAAATCTTGAACTCAAGACGTTTTAATTCTGTAATTTATAAAGAAGAGAATGTATATGGAGATAGAGAGATTAAAGATTATATTCGAGATGATGCTCAAAGTCAGTTGTTAGAATCTGAAAGGGTAAAAGAGAAAATACGAAATTTCGAACAAGATATGTGGAATTACTAGATCTATTCATAAGGTAATAATCGAAAAACTCTTACTACCTTTGCAGTAAGAGTTTTTTTATTTTATTTATTTTACCAATGCTTGATTATTTAATCGTCGGATCTGGGCTAGCTGGAATTTCCTTTGCAGAAATCGCCCTAAGAAACAATAAATCTATTTTAGTTATTGATGACAAGTCGCAGAATTCTTCTAGAATTGCTGGAGGGCTGTATAATCCTGTAATTTTAAAACGTTTCAGTGAAGTTTGGAACGCAAAAGACCATTTGGTTCTGATGAATGAATTTTACGATCAGGTAGAAGAAAAGCTAAATGAAAAATTCAATTATAAAATGCCAATTCTTAGAAAGTTCTTTTCTATAGAAGAACAGAACAATTGGTTTGCCGCTTCTGATAAAATTAACTTGGCCCCTTTTCTCTCAACAAAGCTGATTACAAAAAAATACCAGAGTATCGATTCGCCTCATGATTACGGAGAAGTTTTGCATACCGGCTATGTTAAAACAGGACAATTATTGGAAAGCTATAGAGAATATTTAAAAGAAAATAATTTATTTCTAGAAGAATCTTTTCATAGCTCTTTCTTAGAGTTTCTTGATTCAGGAATTCAGTATAAAAATATTAAAGCCCGTCATATTATATTTGCAGAAGGTTTTGGACTGCATAAAAATCCTTATTTTAATTACTTGCCTTTGGATGGTACAAAAGGGGAGCTGTTTTTAATAAAAGCGCCAGATTTAAAGCTGGATGTAATTGTTAATACAAGTGTTTTTATCTTGCCAATAGGAGGCAATTTGTTTAAAGTTGGTGCCACTTACAATTGGCATGACAAAACCGACCTTCCAACAGAAGAAGGCAAAAAAGAACTCCTAGATCGTATAAAAGAAATTATTACGTGCGATTTCGAGATCGTAAAACATTTCGCAGGTGTTCGACCAACAGTCGCCGACAGAAGACCCATTATTGGAACTCACGAAGCCTATAAATCTATCCATCTACTTAACGGATTGGGGACTCGTGGCGTTATGCTCGGGCCAGCTTTGGCAAAAATGTTATTTGAACATATAGAAAATGGAGCTCCAATTGACAAAGAAGCCGATATTAAGCGTTTCCACAAGCGATATCTTAGATCTATTTCCGACCGGCATTAGGATCGTAAGAAACAAACATATTAATGTAAAGGTTTCTAGAAAGGCGTAATACAAAAGGGAATAAAACAACTAAGGTCAATATAATTGCAATAAAAGATTGTTCGATTGTGGCGCCAAAAAAGACAAAAGAAACAATAAAAGCCGCAATTCCGACGGCAACATTCAATCCGTAGCTCACATACATTGCGCCATAAAAAAATGAAGGTTCAATTTGGTATTTAAATCCGCAGTGGCTGCAATGCTCGTTCATTTTGAGAACTTTACTCAAATGAAGCGGATTTTTGTCTTCATACATGCTTTCTTTTTGGCATTTTGGACAACTTCCTGTTAAAATGCTATTTAGTTTGGATCCTTTTTTTAACATTTGCAAAAATTTTATCAAAGGTACATTTTTACGCCTTTATTTCTTGTAACAACAGTCACAAATTATGCTTAATATACACAATCTTTCCGTTTCTTTTGGAGGAACCTATTTATTTGAAGAAGTTACTTTTCGTTTGGGTGCCGGCGACCGCGTAGGTCTTGTTGGTAAAAACGGAGCTGGTAAATCTACAATGCTAAAAATGCTGGCAGGAGATTTTAAACCAGATTCTGGAGTTATTTCTCAAGAGAAAGATATCAGAATGGGATTTCTTCGACAAGATATCGATTTTGAGCAGGGAAGAACCGTTTTGGAAGAAGCCTATGAAGCTTTTACCGAAATTAAAGTTGTAGAAAAAAAACTAGAAGAAATCAATCATCAATTGGTTACCAGAACCGATTATGAAAGTGAAGAATACGGACAGATTATAGAAGATCTTTCTGATTACACACACCGTTTTGAGCTTCTTGGCGGATATAATTATGTTGGAGACACAGAAAAAATTCTTTTAGGACTTGGTTTCAAAAGAGAAGTTTTCAATAATCAAACCGAAACATTTTCTGGAGGTTGGAGAATGCGTATAGAATTGGCAAAACTATTATTGCAGTCAAACGATGTATTGCTTCTGGATGAGCCAACCAACCACTTAGATATCGAAAGTATCATTTGGCTAGAAAATTTCCTTCGCAATTATCCTGGAGTTGTAGTGATTGTGTCACACGATAAAATGTTTTTGGATAATGTGACCAACAGAACAATCGAAATCTCTTTAGGAAAAGCTTACGATTTCAATAAGCCATATTCTCAATACTTAGAGTTGCGTCACGAAATTCGCGAAAAGCAATTGGCAACTCAAAAGAATCAACAGAAAAAAATTGAAGAAACAGAAAAATTAATCGAGAAATTCCGTGCAAAAGCTTCAAAAGCTTCGATGGCACAATCGCTGATTAAGAAATTAGATAAAGTAGAAAGAATTGAAGTTGACGAAGACGACAATTCTGTAATGAATATTTCGTTTCCAGTTTCAAAAGAACCAGGAAAAGTGGTTATTGAAGCTGAGCATGTAACAAAAGCTTATGGCGATAAAACGATTTTAAAAGACATTAGTTTATTGGTCGAAAGAGGAAGTAAAATTGCTTTTGTTGGACAAAATGGACAAGGTAAATCGACTTTCATTAAAGCTTTGGTAAACGAATTTGAATACGACGGAAATATCAAATTAGGACACAATGTGCAATTAGGATATTTTGCTCAAAATCAGGCCGAATATTTAGACGGAGAAATCACTTTGCTACAAACTATGGAAGATGCCGCAACCGACACCAATCGTATGAAAGTACGTGATATGTTAGGTTCGTTTTTATTCCGTGGAGACGATGTAGAGAAAAAAGTAAAAGTGCTTTCTGGAGGTGAGCGTAACCGTTTGGCTCTTTGTAAATTGCTGTTACAGCCAATCAACGTATTGCTGATGGATGAGCCTACGAACCACTTAGACATAAAATCTAAAAACGTTCTGAAAGCAGCGCTTCAAAAATTCGGCGGAACTTTATTATTAGTTTCTCATGACAGGGATTTTCTTCAAGGAATGTCAAACATCGTTTACGAATTTAAAGATCAGAAAATAAAAGAATATTTAGGAGATATCAACTTTTTCTTAGAACAGCGCAATCTCGAGAACATGCGCGAAGTAGAGAAAAAAGATGTAGTGAAAACCGCTGCTCCAGTAAAAGAAGCAAGCAAAGTTTCTTACGAAGACCAGAAAAAAACAAAAGCGCTTCAAAACAGATTAAGCAAAATCGAAAGTCAGATTCAGCAATTAGAAAAAGACATTCAGCATGACGATAAAATGCTAGAAACCAACTATGATAAACATGTTGAAGACGCTTCTTTCTTTACCGCTTACAATAAAAAGAAAGCCGATTTAGATCAGCTGCTTATTGATTGGGAAATCGTTCAAGAAGAAATTGATAATTTTAATAGTTAATATTTTCAGGAGCTAATCCAGCTTGCCGTTACATCCCGATAGCTATCGGGACACCGCAAAACCTTATTTTCTAAGTCATAAAACGAGCTTCCTCCGGTCGCTGTTTTCTGCCAAGAAAATAAGGTTTTGCGCTTCCGGGCTTTCCACTTCAATCTGGGCTAAAAAGTTTCAAGTTTCAGGTTTAGTGGGAACTTCAAACTTGAAACTTGAAACTTGAAACTTGAAACTTGAAACAAACTATTTAATAATCCCAATAGACCTAGAATGTTCAATCGCTTTACTACTTTCCTTAAAATAGCAGACAGCAACATTCAAACTTTCTAAATTCTTCAGGATTTTTTTTACTTCTTTTTTCTGTGTTTTACCAGTTTGTCTAATATAAACAGCGATCACTGTAACGGGAAAGATTTTGCAGATTCTTTCATACAGTATCGGATCATGCTGAGAATCATCACCCATTAAAACATATTGTAAGGTAGGGTAAAATTCGACCACATGTTTGATTTTCTCAAACTTATGATCGTGATTCCCTCTTCCGCTCATAAAAAAATCGGTAATGCCGCGTTTAATATCTTTTAGCAGAAAAACTGCTTTTGGGAGTTTATGTATTTTAGTAAACTTAGCAATAAAGCGGTATAAATTCCACTCACTGCTCGAAATGTAGAAAAAAGCATTTACTTCTTCCGTATTAGTTCTTCCAGCCGAACTCAAAGCCTGATAATGAGCTACGACATCAGTAAAAACTTTGCGGTCGTTTACATTTTTAAAAAGTAAGATATAGATTTTTTTAAAGATATTATTGGTATGAGAAATTAGAAAAGTGTCGTCAATGTCCGAAATAATTCCAAGTTTTCCTTTGTGCGGTCTAATAAAACTGCCTTTACAGATTTTGGTTTCATTTCCGTATTTTAAACTCACTTCATAAGGCATCCATCCAAAATGAGTTTCTTTTTCTAACGGAATACAAAATTTAAAATAACCATCGTCTAATGTTTTAGAATGAATTATTTGGTCATTATAATGAAGATAAACGTCAAAATTCTGAATGGTTTTTATTCGGAACAATTTGAGAATTGATGTGGCATTTTTTAGTTTTTTTCTCTCAAAATCATAAGTATGTTCTCTCTTCAAAACATGCCCCATCACAATTAATTCCTGTTCATTTGCATAACCTCGATATAATTGTAAAAATGGTTTCATTAATTACGTATATTTATGTAACTGTAATTTACTTAATATAATTGGTTTTAAAAATAAAATTTTGAAAAAGAACGTCATCTTTGTCGTGAATCCTATCTCTGGAGATCTAGACAAATCAGAACTAATAGGAGCTGTTGAAGAATTTGCAGCTACAAATCATTTTGACTTGGAAGTTTATGAAACAACCGGAAAAAATGATGTAAAAGAAATTCAAAAATTATACGATCAGTATATTCCTGAAAGAATTGTGGTTGCCGGCGGTGATGGAACTATTAAAATGGTTGCCGAAGCTATGGAAGACCACAACGTTATTATCGGAATTCTGCCCGCCGGTTCTGCCAACGGACTTTCGGTAGACTTGAATCTTCCTCCCGGAATAGAGGAGAATCTTAAAATAGCCTTTTTGCACCATTATATCGAGATGGATATGATTTGCATCAACGGTAAAAAAAGCATTCATTTAAGCGACCTTGGTTTGAATGCCAATCTGGTTAAAAACTACGAGAAAAGCGATGTGAGAGGTTTTTGGGGTTATGCTTTGCAAGCGTTTACAACATTAAAAGAAGCAGAAGAGCCTTTTGTGGCTACCATTACGGCAAACAATAAAGTAGTAGAACATGTTGCGAGAATGATTGTAATTGCCAATTCGCAAAAATACGGAACGGGTGTCATTATCAATCCGAATGGTACTATGAACGATGGAAAGTTTGAATTGGTAATTCTAAAAAGTCTCGATCTGCTTTTAATCGGAAAAATAATTACGGGAAATATGCCAATCGACTCTGATGATATTGTGATTATTTCGACAGATAAAGCCGAAATAAAAACAGATTATCCTGTTAATTTTCAAATCGATGGAGAATATTGTGGCGCACAGACTTCGTTAGAAATTCATATTCTGCATAAGCAGATGAAATTGGCGGTGCCTTAGATTTTTTTTCTGAAGAATGCTTTGTGTATGTATCTACCCGCTGGGGCTTTTGAAACTCTCAGGTTGGAATAATTGCGATAAATATTAAGCTCCTCTGGAGCTTTTTAATTAGTATTTATTGTCAAAATATTTTAAATCAATTCAAAATAAACTGCGGCAAATAGCTCTGGAAGAGCGAAATATTTATAGAAAAAATTAGCGTAAAGAAAAATAAGCTCCAGCGGAGATTAATATTTATAGAGGAATAATTGTTGAAAATATGGAGTTTTTTTGGCAATGTTTGCTTTAGGCAGCAATCAAAATGGGATCATGTAAAATAGCTCTGGAAGAGTTTAATATTTATAGCAATTATTTGATTGACAATTATCAAAAGCTCCAGCGGAGCGACACCTTTATTTAAACGGATTACGTTCCTGCCATTCTGTTTTCGGTTCCAGATAATTAAAAAACCTTGAAATGTTATGGTTTATCAATGCATTGCTATGCGTGATTAAACCATACATTTTAACTGGTTTTGCACCAACCGAACTTTTGATTTCGAGAGCCGTTCTGGCAAAAATAATTTCACGGAAACCTTTCTTGATAGAATACGCAATCATATCGTAGAGCATATTTAAATACAGCATTTTTTCGCGTTGGACACTTTCGTCATAACCTAAAAAGTACGTGTCCATTACATTTCCGTTTTTGATTAAAGTGTTGAAACCAATTAGTTTTTCGTCTAAGAAATAACCATACAGAAGAAAGTTTTCTCCCATGATTTCTTTAAAAAAACTAAAATGATTTCTTGCTAGAAAAAAGGTGTTGAAAGGGGCATTTTTGGCAACATGAAAATACAAATCGTAAATAACATCTTCGTATTGCTGAATATCTGAAAGCGACATTTGCTGTTTTAAAATGCCTTCCGATTTTTTGCGGGCGCGTTTGTATTGATCGCGATATTTTTTGGATAAAGCGTCAATATAATCCTGTTCTGTTTTCCAGTTTTCATTGATTTCAAAAATCATATTAGGCTGTGTCGAAAACGTATAATTGTTTTTGAATTCAGCTTGGAGCGGTTCTATTTCTTTTGCAGTAAAATCTTTTATGCTTGTAATGTGAACTTTTTTGCCACTTTCTTTCAGCTCTTTTTTGAGCTGATTAATAGCTTTATGCAACGTTTTG
The DNA here is from genome assembly GCF_003946915.1 of Flavobacterium ustbae. GTDB lineage: Bacteria > Bacteroidota > Bacteroidia > Flavobacteriales > Flavobacteriaceae > Flavobacterium > Flavobacterium ustbae. The sequence continues at coordinate 166,647 of NZ_RPOC01000010.1, read as the reverse complement.
ATAGCTTTAGATTCTTTAGCATTTTTATCAAAAATAAAAGCATTTTGCCCTGTAAGCATATTGTTTCCAACGAATAAAACGTGCGAAGCAAAATTCTTTAATGCAAAATTACGAACTGAGGTTTTTAAGCATTTATCGCGCTCACCAAACGACTCTAGTTTTTCGGCAAATAAAAATTGCGTTAAAATAATTCCGATTAGTTTTTTTTCATCAAAAATGCCGATAAAATGACAAATCATATTTACTGGGGCAGAATTTTCCAGTACTTCGAGATATTCTCGTGTCAAAAAAATATTATCTGATGCGAGCGAGTTCCATTCTAAAGGCAATAACGATGCGCTTTTGTAAATCTGGAAAGAATAGGTTGTATTCAAAAGGTTGAGCTAATTTCTTCAAAATTAGATAATATTTGCAATAACTAATGGGGTTTAAGTTATTATTAAGAAAAACCCGTTTGAAAACGACTTTTCAAACGGGTTTCTATGTGTTTTATTTAAGCAAATCCGCAAATGATACCACCCATAAGAGTCAGGGTAAGAATCCAGTATCCGCTATTGACGAAGATATATTTCCAAGATTTTCTTTCGAATAAGCCATTGATTCCGATTAGAGGAAACGCAAAAAATAATCCAGACATAAAACCGTGAAGCGCTCCGTGTTTAAAAGTTCTGTAAGCCATTCCGTAATCGGCCATAAAAGCTGCGAAAGATGGTTTTGCGCTGTCAATCATTGGTGGTCCGCCCACCATTCCGACTGCACCAGATTGGTGAATTGTTAACGACATTAAAGTCATTGTAATCATTAGAGAAAAAATGTACGTTAATCCGAAGATTTTGAGCATGTTTCCTTTTCTTAACTCTTCTTGAGTAAGATTGTTTTCTCTCATCCAGATCGTTCCGAATACTTTTGGGTTGTACCAGATAAAACCAGTTACCAATGTAACAATTGCGGCAAGAAATAATGCGACGAAGTTAATTTGCATAATATGAGGTTTTTAGAATTAGTTAGTCAAATGTAATCAAAAAAATATAGATTTTACAATGTATAGAAACGAGACTTAAATCTTACAAAATTATTTTTTATCAACAGTTTGTCGACAATCAGTGCATTATAACTATGAATTACATAATTTAGTGGCGTATTAAATTCCCCAAATCTAATATGAAATATCTACTAGTTTGTCTTTTTACAGGACTCTTTTCGCTAAATATTTTAGCAGATACCGTTTCGGATAAGGAAAAAGAAGCGCTTATCAAATTGTATCATGCAACAAATGGTTTGCAATGGAAAAACACGTGGAACTTGAGCCAGTCTGTTTCTACCTGGTTTGGTGTAAAGGCCGAAAACGGAAAAGTTGTAGCGCTAAATCTATCAGATAATAATCTTCAGGGAGAATTGCCTGAAGCTTTTTACGATCTTGTAAATTTAGAATCGCTAAATCTGGAAAAGAACAAAATTGAAGGAAGTTTGTCTTCGTCAATTCTTAATTTGAAAGAATTAGAATCGCTTAATATTGCTGATAATAAATTATCTGGTTCAATTCCAGATTCTATTTGCCAATTGGGTAAATTGAAAGGTTTGGAGCTTTTTAAGAATAAAATTTCGGGAGAACTTCCGTTGGATATTGGAAAACTGAATCAGTTGGAAATTCTAGCTGTTTTTGATAATGAAATTCATGGAAAACTGCCTGTTTCAATTTATAAAATTTCTGGGCTGAAAGTATTGCTTTTAAACCATAACAAATTGTCTGGAAATTTGACAAACGAAATCATTAATTGGAACGCGCTTCAAAATTTTAGTTTATTTGATAATGATTTTACAGGCGCAATTCCTCAGGAAATTGAAAAGCTGGCTAATTTGGCAGAGTTAAATCTTTCGTACAATAAATTTACAGGAGAAGTTTCAAAAAACATAGCGCTTTTAGACGCTTTAAACCTGACAATGATGGACGAAAACGGAAATCCATTTTTATTAGAAATAAACCAAGAAAATAAATTACAATAGTTTACCCAAAAATGATCGTTGCTTATGAATGAATTTTACATTTAGTTAATTGTTAAAACCGTAATTGTTTACGGTTTTCGTTTTTTTTAGGCTTAAAGCTTTCTTCAAAAAATAACATATAATTTAGAAATGATTTTTTATGTTTGTCTTAAAATTGTATAACTTTAATACAAGTAACTAGAGAACCAAAAACCGATTAATAAGCGGTATTACTAATCACTTAATAAAAGAAATCATGACACTGCAATATCAGGGAGAGCAATACGGAAAATCGACAACTTTTACAATTAGAATTATTGGTAATAACTTATCAAAAAGCAGTTCTAACTATCAGATTGATCTTTTGGTTGGAGATAAAAAACTGCCAACGTTTACGAGTGAAATTCATCAGAGTCTTTCTAATTGTTTGAAAGAAATTTATTTGTTTAGAAAACATAACGGAATCAAATTTGATGAATCGACAGAGAAAATAGTTTCGCTTTATGTTCCTTATGATGAAGTTTTGTACAACTACAATAAATATGCTTTATTTAGAGCGTAAATTTTTCTCAAAATAAATAGCAAAAAGACCATCTTAAAGTGGTCTTTTTTTTGTATCTTATGGTAAAAAAAAGAAGCTTTTTCAAACTGAAGAAGCTTCTTTTTTATTATCGAATTATCTTTAAATAAGCGCTGTAAACGTCGTCTTTAAGAGAAGTTCGCATATAATATACGTTTTCGTCCTTTTCTTTTAAATCAAACTGAATCAATCCAGCATCACAATAATAATAAAGCAGGTTATCATCGTTAGGGAATTCAATATTTGAAACAGGAAGTGTAGTCAATTTTTCTTCAAAAGCGATTTCGCCGTTGGTTAAATCCAACTCGAAAAGCTTTTTCTTTTTGGTATATCCCCAAAGATTTTCGACCTCTTTAACAATATATTCTACGTTATCGTCTTTAAAATCGGTTTTCCAAAGTTGGGTTCCAGTTTTAGAATCTACAGCATATATTGATGAAACCTCAGCGCCTTGTGCCGCAAAGTATATTTTATTGTCGTGACAAACGATGCGCTCTTTTACGTTGTTTTGATTTTCGTCTATTTTAAATTGCCAAAGAACATCTAGGCTATTTGGTTTTAATGCGTAAAGCCAGTTTTTGTCACCAGCTACAAAAACACTTTCACCATCAGTAGTCGGTTTTCCGTTCATGGTTTCGTCAAAACTTTTTTGGCTGAGCAATTTTCCTGTATTGGCTTCAAAACAATATACATTGTTTCCGCTTTGAGTAAAAATTTTATTGTCGAAAAATAATGGCTCAATATCGTTAGTAGGAGTGTCCAGTTTGTAGTTCCAAGCCAGACTTCCGTCTTTTATGTTCAAAGCATATAAATTACTGTTTTGGTTTTGATTTTGTGCTGTAATAAATAGTTTTCCATTAGCTATAATAGGAGTTTGATCTTTTAAAACAATCTGATCTGTAATATTTCCCAATCTTGATTTCCAGAAAATGTTGCCGGTTCCGTTGTCTACGGCATAAATTTCACCATTAATAAACGGAATATACACAACTCCATCATGAATCGTTATTTTGTTGGCACACATTTCGGCAGGGGCATCTGAAGCTTTTACAGTCCAAACGATGCTTTCTACCTCTAGATCCCAAGAAAAAAGCGAACCATCGTAATCGTAAATTAAAATCGAAGTATCGTCTAGAGACTCTTTTTTAAGCGGTTTTATAGATTTGTTAGTAACAGTTTCTTCCGGAGGTAACTTGCTGTTGGTGTAATTGGTTTTGCTAACGGGAGCTTGTCCAGACATAGTAGCAAAGGCGAATACAAATAAAAGGGCTATTAAATTTAGTTTCATTGTGAGATTTGGGTTGATTTTTTTGATTGCTTTTCTCAAATATTTAACGAAGTAAATATAAACAAAAAAAGCTCTAGATTTCTCTAGAGCTTTTATCTTAGTAAGTAGTCCGTGGGGGAATCGAACCCCCCTTACCAGGATGAAAACCTGGCGTCCTAACCGATAGACGAACGGACCTGCTTTGCTATTGCGGGTGCAAAAATGCAACTATTTTTGGATTGTGCAAAGGATTTTTTGAGATTTTTTTGGATTATTTTTTAAAAAGCTGAAAAGCTGTTGTTTGTGAATTGTATGAAAAATGAAAATTAAGATTTATCTGAGATTCTAATGTCTTCTTTTTAGTGAAAATGTGGTAAAGCGTTCTTTATTTTATTTGAAAATTATAGAAAAGCAAATATATTTGAAATGGATGGATTGCTGTTAATAATAAATGAGTGAGAGTGAACTCACTTTTTGGATTAGTTCAAACGTTTACAAGCATTGATAGAGGAAATAAAAAAAACAAAATTATGGGTCATTCTAGCGAGAAGCATTCAAATATTTAACCAACTTTTTGAAAATTTTTAAATTGTTTTAGTATTTGCAGCTTAATTTATCTGATTTTTGTTTGTATAGACACTGTATAAATTCCAGAAAGCATCAATCAATCAATCAATCAATCAAAAGTCCTTCGGATTATTAGTAGTGAAAATATATATGGAATCAATAATGTGGTAATTAAGTTATGCCTCATGATAAAACGACAATATAAACAGGTATGGAAAAAATCATAAATATAATTAAGAACAAAAACTGGGAAGAGATTTTGAATTTCTCAAAAGTTTTGACAGAAGAGGAACGTTTTTCTACTATTTCTTTATTGAAAGAGCTTGATATTAACAGGGATATTTTAAAAAAGGAAGGTTCAGAATTAATTGGCCAGGAAAGAAATGATTTTTATGAAAATAGGAAACAATTAGATGCTTGTTTAAATTACTTTTTAATTACCTGCGTAAGAAATTATGACGAATTTAAAAAAATAGAAACCAAACATGAATTCTTTACTTCAAATCCTTATTACAGCTATATTTCAACCAATAATTTTGAACCACTTGTTAACTTCTATAAACTCTTTCCACCTCATTATCTAGATAAAGTAATTAAAGAGATATCAAAAGAAAGATTTAGAAACATAAACTTTAAGATACTTTGGAAATTTTATGAAAATAATTGGATCGAATTTGATGAAGAATTTTTTGTTAGAAGTTTGTTTACTTTACAAGGTTTTGACAATAACCATTTCGATGACGCTGAATTTTTATTAGAACATAGTGAATTGATCAAAAAAGTTTTTTGTAAATTTTATAAATATGAAATTCCAATTCTGGATTCAATAAAAGCAAACTCAATTGATTATTCTAACGGATTAAGTGCAAAAGCGCACGTTTATTGGACTGAAGTTTTCAAAATATTAATTAAAAACAATGCTTTTGCCAATAGAAGCATAGTAGCGCACCTTTTGGCATCATTGCTGAATAATTGGAAGAAACCGCATCTAGATTGGCATGTTAGATTGCTGGAATTGTTTCATCCCACGAAGGAGGAATTAATTGCAAATCAATCTATCCTATTTTCGGTATTAGGAACTGGACAAACTAGTTTAATAAATTATGTTGTCTTAAACATTAAAACAATCTACGCAAATAAGGAATTTGATACTTTATTATTTGTACAAAATGTTCCAATTATATTTTCGAATGACAAAACTGTAAAATCGATTTTAATAGTTATGGAAATTATCGAAAACGTATTAAGTAATTCATTTAAAATTGCCCTTGATTACAGGGAAAACTTATGTTTGCTTTTTATGCAATCTGAAGCAAAGATTCAAGAGAAAACGGCCAAAATTTTAATAAACTATTTTGATGATAAAGACTTAGTAACAATAGTATCGCCATTTTTGCCAAATCTAAAAAAAGTAGCAAAAGATATTTTAAAAGTTAACGACCTAGCTTCTGAAAATTTTGATGCTGTAATTGCTGAAAAGAAATCATTTAAAAAAATTGCACCAATTTCTAACTGGGATGAGCTTTTATTTCAAATAGGAACTTGCATACGAACAAAATCAATAATAGACATAGAGCTGTTTTTGGATGGAATTATTCAACTTCAATCTACTATACCATCTGACTATGTAAAACAGATAAAACCATATACAAAATCTCTTTTTAATAAATTTCATGAAAGTGATACGCTGACTGCATTTACATTATTTCTTGAGAGTTGGACAATTAAAAATGATGAAGGGTTTTCAAAGATGGATTTCAAGTATATTCCGTTTTTAGGCAAAAAGGCAAAAATGACATTTTTAAAATTAAAGGATAAAAACACATTGCCCTTTATATCAACACCAACTCATGAGCCATTTTTTGTACATCCGGAAATTTTATTAGAAAGACTATTGCAATATGAAAATAGTAATGCAAAAGTTGATTTGGAAGATTTAATCGTTGCTTGTAATAGAATATTAATAACGGAATTGGATGCTGATTTCAGCAAAGGCGTGAAAAACCTAAAAGGTTATTATTCTGATGCTATAAGATACTTTCTTGGAGTTTCTAGCAACATTAATTTTACTAATGAGACATTACCGCTTTGGACACAAATAACAAGAATTAAAAACCCATATGGAAATTTTCCTGAATTCGGAAAATCAAAAGCATCAAGCTATCCTTCTGTTGTTGAGCCATTCAATGTTGGTTTTAATATTGAAAAAGATGCTAATGAATATGCCACTTGGTATAGATTAATTTTAGATAATAACTGGAATTATACTTGGTACAATAAAGAAAAAACTCTTAGACAAGAAACAATTTATTACAATACAGCTTCCGCAGAAAAAGCAAGTAGAGTTGATATAGGCAATCAATTTTCATTAAATCCCAATTATCTTGATGCACTACTTTGTAGATATATACCAAATACAGCTACAGGAAATGAAGTTAGTGGGTTTGAAGAATGTTTGTATCCAATGCAATTTATTTTAGAACACCAACTTCTTATACATCATAGTGGTTGGCTATATGTAGCAGTATGTTTGCTTTTTGAGAAGAAAATTTCAAGAGACCTTGCATCAGAATATATTAATTTAGCTATAACTAGAAATGAAAATTTAGATGAGTTTGCAAAAAAATTAAGTAAGTTGATAAACGAAAAATTTGCACCAATAAACCGATTGATTGAGTATTTAGATAAACCTAATCATTCAAAAGAAACTAAACATTTTCAATTTCTTGTTTTGTCTAATTGTATAAAAAATTTTGATAAACAAAATCTACCGACTAATAGTAAAAAAGTTGTTCAATATTATAAAGAGTTGCAAAATGATTTAAAATTAGATGTTGAAAACGAAATAGAAGAGAGAATAATAGAAATAAAGAAATAATGGAAACAGAATTTATTTATCAATATAAAAACCCATCCTACTATCTTCAAGAAGAGAATAATAAAATTTTTTCATTCTCACATAATACCGAAATTGATGGAGATAACAATAAGCCTTGCTTTTTTTACGGAAATATTATTAATTCCTATTTAGCTTCCAGATGTTTAAGTGTATTGGCAAATACAGTAAGTTCTCATTTTGCATTAACACCTGGTCAAATAGCAAAACTAAAAGACCCAATAGTTTCTGTTGGAGCAGGTGAAATTCATTTTGAAGCGTTTTCTTCTTGTAATAGTGTATATGCTAGAATTAATGTTTTAAAGAATGGTGTTGATGGAGAATTTCTACATTCCGGTACTACAAATATTGATTTCAACAATCAAACAATTAGGGCTTTTAAGAATGTGCAACAATCTGAAAAATTACTATTAGGTATCGGTTCGAAAGAAGTACATGTTATTACAGAAAAACATAAAACCGTTGAAAATAAAGTAACGTTACCTAATAGATGGATTAAAGGTCTAGGAAATGTACAAGTATTTTTATCCGAAATGGAACTTGCTTTTCAATTAACCAAATTCGAAGCGTTACAATTATTTAAAACACTTCCTACTACACCAACAAAATCAGAATATTATTTAACAAAAGCCGGTGCTAATTATACTTTTTTGCCACTAGAGAGACCAAATAGTATAAAAGTCGGCGGAATTCACAGACTCAATTTAATACAAAAATTAATTTCGTCAGTTGACAGTCTATTTATTTACAGACATAATACCCAACAAAGCTTTGCCTTAATTTTAAACTTCAAAGATATTCAAATGACATATTTGTTTTCAAATAGTGTTTATCGAGGATTTTCGGGTGAAGGAAGGCTTTTAGAAGATTTGACAGATTCAATTTCATCAAACTTAATAAATGGAATGAACGGTTATTTTAAAACAAATGAAGTATTCAATCCGACATTGATTTCAGTTGAAAATGGAATTGATTTGAGAATAATGAATAACCTACAATCCAATTTGTCAGGTATCGGTTTACTAGGGTATAATTTATTTGATAATAACTATTTCTACAGGAGACTTCCATTCAAACTTGAAAGACTAATAAATTTTAACCCTAGATTAAAAAATGCTAAAAAAATAGTTGAATGTGATGAAATAAAAATTTTAGAAAGAACAGAAACTTATATCAAAGCACTTGTAAAGGGTTCGACCGATATCTACCACACTGTCATTAAAAATAATGAGATTTATCAATGTACTTGTAATTGGTACACTGCCAACGAGAACAATAGGGGACTTTGTAAACATATTTTAGCACTAAAAATTGCGCTTGAATAAAAAAGTTTTTCCATAGAAAAGCTGTTTCTCGCTCTCCAAAGTATTCTTACGGTAAGCTGTGCGAATGTCTCTGACTTCACGCATCTGCAATCTAAATCAAATTTTAGATAAACAAAAAAAGCTTCAGATTTCTCTGAAGCTTTTTCTTAGTAGCGGGAAGCATCAAATTATCTAACCACTTTATTGCAGATTGTTATGAGATTTTTGCATTCGCATCTTAAAGGGATATTTTACAACTAAATCCGTTGTAGTAACTGTTATTTGATGTTTTTCTCAATATCATCTAATGATCTTCCAAAAGTTTCCAAAATAAAATAATTAAACTCTTCTTTAGATTTTATTTCACGATAGGAAAGAGAAAGGTGTTCGTTAATTATATTCCACAGTATTAATTTTTCATTTGAAAAATCTCTTTTTTCAATAATTCTTAATTTATTCAATCCCCATTTTTTTTCTTCATTGTTAAGTGAATTAATTGATTTAAATATTAATTTGTAAACATCTCCAGAAATGTATTTTTGAAATGTTTTTAAGTATCTATCAAATTCCATATTGTATTTTTGAGAATCAGTACTTTTGTCTGTTCTCAAAATCGGATTATTTTCAATTATGTTATTTTTGAGTGTATTATCTAACAGATATGCATATTCATTAAAGAGATTGATCTTTGTATATTCATCTTCAGGACTAATTTTTGTGATTGTAATAAATTCACAAGGCATGCCTAAGTATAAATAAGCTAAGATTTTATGATGACCATCTAAAATAAATTCTACATTATTATCAGAATTATTATTTGCAATTGTTAAGACCTTTGGTTTACCACCTGATTTAATTAAATTCTTGTAAAAGGTCACTCTTTCATTTGAAATTAGTGAATAAGGTTGAGTAAACATATAATTGAAATTTTGATTATAATTTAAAAAATGATAACCATAAATATTTGAATTTTCATTATCTCCATATTCGGAATGTATATCTGCAAATTTTAACAATTTACTAAACGAACTAATTTCGTATTCACCTGATTTTAATAGTTTTAAAAAGGTAAGTATTTTAGATTCCAATTCTTCTTCACTTCCATTAATTAAAACTTCATTAAATTCAGAAATAAGTTTTTTTCTATCATATTCTGCGTTCAAAATAAAATAATGACCAACAGTTCCTTCATTATCGTTCCAGTCTGCAATGATTGGTTTTAAAATCTTTAGACATATAACGAGACCATCAAAAGAAATGTCAATTATATTTTGACCATTTTCTATTATTACATTTTTGTTCATATAAAATATCACATAACTAGTATATACTACTGATAACCGAATGCTTATTACCCCAAAATTGATAGATATGTCTAATAAACGTTAGGGTTTATTGTCAAATATATAATAATAAACTTATAATTATCAAAAGGACTTTTAATTGTTGAATGTTTTTCCTAATAATGGGATTGTGAAATCTATGATCTTTTCACAGTGATGAATAGGAACGCCGATCACTCCGAACACAACGATAGCGCAGATTTGTAATCTGTGCCCGCAAAGAGAGAAAAGTAATTAAAAACAAAAAAAAGCTCCAGATTTCTCTGAAGCTTTTTGTCTGTGTAGCGGGAAGCATTGAATTATCTAACCAGATTATATTGGATTATTACGATATTTTAGAAAGTGCATCTTAATTTTTTACTTTATATCTATAGTCACTTAAATAAAAAGTTCTTTTGAGAATTTGTTTTAAAAAAATATATATTTGGAAATAAATAATACACTAAATTTTGCACACACATCTGCTCGAATTTCATTGTCTTAAAATATTCTTTATACGTATGTTAGTGAGGACATTGAAAACCAAACGTTAGTGCAATAATTCACGAATGAAACAAAAGGAAAAATACAGATGTTGGTTTTTTGTCAATCAACACATTTTTGAAAAGGAATTTGAAAAATTTGAGCAAAGGGCGTCAAAAATATTCCTTGACTTCATTGCCGACAAAGATTACGGAAAGGGTATCGGACTTTTTTGGTTTGATATTTATGTAGAACCGACAGTAAACTTTGGACGGCATACAGATAATGTTCATACTGAGACTGCTCGTCTCTCAACTCATATTGACAAGCTGATTTTTGATAATGCAGACGATGATCTAAAAGTAAAACTTCTTCTCAATGCAGCTTTGCTTCTCACCAAATATTTAGCGGCAAAAGTACCCTTACCAAAGGGTTATAATGCAGAAAAGTTGCATGATGACTTTTTGAATTATTTAGCAAAACATTCCTTACTAATCGAGCAAATAGAAACTGACAAAACGATTATCAAATATTTTGAAACTACTCGCTTTCATTTCGTACGGACGGAAACTGCTGAAGTTGATAAGGACAAAATCCATTTTGACTTAAACGATATTCAGGATTTTATTAATAATCATATCGCTGGCAAGACATTCGGTGAATCTGTTACAGATTTTGACTTTGGATTTGAGCTATATGATTACAATGGCAGTTTGGCTGCGTTTTTGAAAGAAACAGAGAACTATAAAAGGTATGGCACAAAATACAAAAATTATCTTGTAGTTAAACATTTTGACTATTCACAAATAAAAAATCTTGACAGACAGCAGCAATATCAACTACTAAAATCCAAAATTTTGGAAGGCATAAGCGATTATGACGAACTTAAAAGAAAACCAAAGGACTTTGATAGGAAAGGATTTTACAATATAATGGAAAGCGTTTTGACTGCCTATGAAAAACAAAAGCCCCACCGCTAAAATCAAATGAAATAATAAATAAGTTATTGAGGAGTTTGAAAGTGAGAATTTATAAAATAAAAAAGCTCCAGATTTCTCTGAAGCTTTTACTTGTAGCGGGAACAGGACTCGAACCTGTGACCTTCGGGTTATGAGCCCGACGAGCTGCCTACTGCTCTATCCCGCGATGTTTCGGGTGCAAAGATACACACTAAATACGGTTTTGCAAGTTATTTTGGAATTTTATTTTTTAAAAATTCTAAAAGTGATGTTTTTTCTTAAATTTTATAATCCAATAATTCTTCGTAAACATTTCCATTTAAGCCTAATAGAAGACCAAACGCGGGTTCAGTTTTTAGGCCTTTTTCTTTTAGACTAATGATCTGTAATCGGAAGTTTTCGCCTCTTGAACTCAAAATTTGGTGTTCTATAACCATATGTCTATAGCCATTTTGAAGTTCAGTCGGAATATTTTGTCCGAAGATTTCAATTTCAAAAGTGTCGATAAAGAAATTGGCGATAATAGATTCTTGGTTATTGATAAGTTCTTCGCGAATCGTAAAACGGTTTTCTTTTCCGAACAATTTTTTTGTCTTTTCTATAAAATCAAGTTTGTTTTCCCAATAGCAGACAATATCCAAATCGCTATCTTCAATATCAATATTAATCGGAATTGTGCCAACCAGAATAGGGTCAAAATCGGCAAGGTTTTCCAAAACTTTATGATTGGTTAAAACACTAAACGCCGCTATCTGTTTTGCTGTTCCAGTTTGTAAATACGATAGGTTTTTGAAATTAATCATTTTTAATGTTACTTTTTTCTTCGTTTATTTCCTGTTCCAATCTCTTGTTGATATCGATTTTGGCATTCGTGAAAACGAAAATTGTCGTTCTGTATTCTCTAGCATATTGATTGCTGATTTGTCCCCCAATTACTGCCGATTCAAAATACGGACTTGTTTCTTTGAGTTCTTCATTGTTTTCGTCAAATTCCTTAACGCGGATTAAGTTTTTGTATGGAATGCTAAGATCAAACCAATTCAGATAATCGGCATTGAAAGAAACGGCTTTGATTCCTTTTTTCGAATAAAAATTAATCGCACCAGCTTGTCCGTAATTATCGCAAAGCACAATAGTCTCTTTCTGATTCGGCAACAAAGCATAAAGCGAATCTGTTTTTCTAGCCAATTCTTTCCAGCCCAGCATATCGGCAAAATCCTGCGATAATTCATGTTCTTTTCCATCTTCCCAACGATGTGCTCCCACTTTGTTTTTTACTAGATACTCTGGACTTTTATTTGGAAATGCGATATTGTACATCGGAATAAAAAGCAATAAAGGAAGTGCTATAAATACTATTTTTAAATACCTTTTTTTTCCTTCGTTTAAAATTTGCGACAGAAAAACAGAACCAAACGCAATATAAATAGGGTACAAGCCAATTACATAATATGATTTTGCTTTGAAGTAAATAAAAATCAAAAGTGTAAAAATAAAAGTGGCAAAAAAGAGTCTGTATTTTTGAAAAGGTTTATAACGTAAAACAGAAAAAAGTCCGGCGAGAATAACCAATAAACTTCCGATAAAAAACAAAATCTGATCTTTTAGAAAATCACCTAAATCAACATTAACCAATTGTGTTGCTGCTAATTCCTTCATGTGGTGCACAATCGGAAAATGATTGCTGTACTGCCAGTAAAGATTTGGCAGAATTAGAATTAAACCTAAAATCAAGGCAAAATAAAACTCTTTTTTAATCAGGATTTTTCGCTGTTTCGAAAGTAAAATAGCAGGAATTAATCCGAATAATAAAAAGACAATATTATACTTATTCAAGAAACCCAAGGCAAAAATTACGGCTCCAAAATAGAGCCATTTTGTATTTTCAGAAGTTAGATATTGTATTAAAACATAATAAAGCGCTGTCCAGCATAAAACGTCAAAAGAGTTGGGTTGATAAAGCATGTTTAAACGCAATAAACAGGAAAGCAGAACACATAATGCTCCAAGAATAAGCGCGTAAAGATTGCCCTTTAAAAGTTCGATAGTTTTCCAGACAATCAAAAGTGTTAGTGCGCCAAATAGGGCAGGGAAGAACTTGACCCAGAAAACCGAATTTCCAAGCTGTAAAATAATATACGAAAACCAAGAAGTAACCGGCGGAACAGATAAATATCCCCAAGCCAAATGATGCGCTTGATCGAGATGCAGATATTCGTCGCGCTGCAAATCATATTCAGGACTAATTAATACATATTGCAGAATGAATTTCAAAAGTATAAATCCGAATAGAATTAGGTTCTTTTTGGTCATGCTTTTTTGGTTTTTGGTTTAGAATTGCAATCTACAGCTAATATATTATTTTAAAGATAAACAGATGAATTTTAGGTAAATAAAAAAAGCTTCAGAACATTCTGAAGCTTTATGTTTTTTTGATGTTTTAGAATATTATTCTTCTACAGCAGTTTCAAATTCCATGTGATCGATAATTTCGGCCTCTGGTTTTTCTGGTTTAGAAGCTTTCAGCGCATTGAATCTTTCCAACATTTCTGTTTCGCCTTCTTCACCGCTGAAATAAGGGAAAACATCCATAATAGCTGTTTCTGTAATAGCCGGAATAGAATATTCGCCCATTGTATTTTTCATTATATGAAGTGTGTTGTCAAAAGCTTCTCGCACGTCATTTGCCTGAACTAGCATATACATGCTTGTTTTTCTCTCTTTGCCACTTTCTTCATCATAAGCAATTAAAGTGATTTTAGATTTAAACCATCTATCAGCATTTTCAAAAGGATGAATTTCAGCATAATTTGCCACTTTAATAGCTGTGATTTTAAATTCTTCACTAGTGTAAGCGGCCATTTCTTCGGTCATTCTTTTTTCGGCTTCTGTATAAGACAGCGCGTCAACCAAATAAGGCTCGGTTAAAACTTTTTGTCCACCAGTTTCATCTGTTTTTCTATATTTTACTTTGCATTCGTACCAAACTGCGCTCATCTCTTTAAAATTTTTAAGGACGTCAAAGATAAATTTTACAGGAAAATAAACAGTTAAATCTTGAAATAGATATTCACAATTTTAACTGATTTTCGGTAACCTTTTGATGTTCTGAAAGTTGTGTTTTTGTTGTGCGATTTATTTTCATAGCAAAAAAAAAATAAAAATCTGTCTTGTGTTTTTAGCATTAAAATATTGAAAAACAATTGTTTGTTTTTGCTTCCATAAAATTGTTCGAAAAAAATATAATTTCTTAAATCCAAAAAAACACTTTGTTCGTAAGTATCAATAACAATGGCTGGGAAATGAGGTAAATTCAAATGGTATTAGTTTTTGGAGCATATTGAATCTTACCGCATTTCGAGCTATTGTTTTTTTATCATTTTTAAAAATAAAAAGTTGGGGAAATTAAACGTTCAAAAGTTAAAAGAAACTTTAAAATATCTGGAAACAAAACAGCGCGAATTAAAAAGGCAAGATCAAAATGATACGCGAAGTCTAGAATCGATGATTAAATATTTGAAAAAAGATATGCTCGAACAGCATAGTTTATCAGATCATCATCAATTGATAAAACAAGAAATTAAAGACACCGAAAGTTTTATCGAAAACGTCAAAAATATTATCAAAATCAATTCTTAAAACCGTTTTTTATTGTAAAATTTTACTTTTATTCCAATTTAAATTTTTCGTTTTTGCAATCCAGAATCAATTTGTGATTGAGGAAAATCTTGTTGCCAATCATTCCCTGCATTCCAGATCGCTTCATTAAGAATTTTTGTAGCGCTGAAGTTCCTTCTATATAAGTAACTTCAGAAAGGTTTAAGATTGTTTTTTCAAATTGTATTTTCTTTTTCGCAGAAGCGGAATAAACACTCAAGGTATTTCCCCATGAGTTTCCTTTTTCGGTTTTAATGGCGCTGTTTTTTGTTCTATATTTCTGCCAGATTTCTTTGGTTGTGATCAATTCGTAACCGCTTGTTCCCGTATCGTATAGTAATTTTAGATTTTCATTTTCTAGAATTGAAGGAATTAAGATTTTACGTTTTTTGAATTCAAAATTGGTAAAATTATCTTCTTTGATTTTTTCGATAAAAGAAAGTTGATTGTTTTTAAAATCTAAAATGGTAATTCTTTTTTCTAACAAATCGGTTCCGATTGTGCCGATTATGTTTTCTGCATTTGGATCATCAAAATTGACTTTTTCTCCATAATTCAGAATTTCAAAAGTCTCAGAAACAATATTCATATTGCCAATTTTGAAAGCTGTTGAAATTTCATTTTTTTCTGAATTCATTTTAATCTGATTTGGGAATTTTTCAGCAATCGATTCTAAAGAGTTTTTGTAAAAAACTGTAATTGCCGAACCCGAATCAAATTGCATGTAAAAAATGGAATCAATTCCCTTAAATTTCACTGGTAAAAGCAAAGCGGAATGAGAATTCTCGTTGCTGGAAATCCATTTCATCTCAATATTTTCAGCAATTCCCATAACTTTCAAATAATTCTCTGGCGGAGTAAATTTCTTTTGGAAATAAAAATATCCTCCAATCAGGAATACAACGATAATAACTAAAAATGTGGCTGTGATTTTCTTAACTAATTTCATGTCTAATTTTTGTGCAAGATTCGGCTTTCCTTTCCGTTTTTCGTGCAAAAACAATACGACAGTTTTACGCCATTTTTATGACTGTATTTATAAAAAATTGGTTTTCAGTTTGATAGCTAATTGTTGTTTTTGGTTTAAACTGATTCCGTTTACAATAACAATTACTAATTTTAGACAAAGAATGGCGACAAGAGGAATTAAAAACAAGGGGAATTTTAGTGAAATTGCACTTTGAAGAAACAGACTTATAATCATTAAAAGCGATAAAATAAGACTTAAAACAATCTGAACGCTTACGATTTGTTTTCCTATTTCTTTATTGGAAGAATCTGCGGTTTTATACGTTAAGATTAAAGGAAAAATAAGGCTTCCGAACGGAATAACAAGTCCTGATAAAACAGAAAGATTAATGAGTTTGGCTCTTTCGATTGAAGTATTTTCTTTTTTGAAAATGATGTTTTCAGGATTGGTTTCTAGAGCTTCGGCGATTGTTTTTAGGGTAAAACCTTTCAGTATATTTCCGGCTTCAATTCTCTGAATAGTTCGCAATGAAAGACCCGATTTTTCGGCAAGTTCATTTTGAGTCATGTTTTTTTCTTCTCTCAAAAATTTAACTTTATTCTTCATTGTTCTAAATTATAATATCGAAGCTAAATTAGGAAAAAAACTTTTGATGAAAATAGTATCTAAAACCTTACAATTACAGGATAATTCAAAGTTTTAATAAAAAAATAAGTTTTTTTCTTTAACAAAAATTATTAACTTGTTGTGTAGTAAAAAGATTCCCTAATGTTATTATTATAAAATTTTCCAGTTATGCGAGTATCCGTTGTTCGAAAAAATATAAAATTTACCCCAGATTCTAGAAGAGTTGTTGCCCGATATTTTATGAATGGGCAAGAAAGAACCCAGCAAATGGTGGTTCGGATAATGATGCTCGACGAAAAACAAGTCTTGCAGACTTTGGAACAGACCCTTCGCGAATTTGCAAGAAGGCATCGAAATATTTCGGCGGTATTTTTTAGACATTGCGAGAGAATAAGACCTATAATAGAAGGAATGCAGATTGATTATGAAGCTTTGTCTTTGGACCGAAAAATGCTGATTGGTTCTTTTTGTACTATGGAATATGCGATAGAATCTGCAGCGATTTTTAATCCTTCTATTGTAGAAGATTTTGACCAAACCGGATTGGAAGCAGGAGAAAAACGAGTTATTATTTCTTTTCGCGCGACGGGTGAAGGTCATATTTCGTCGATTGTTTTTAGAAGAGGAATTTTGGATCGCAACAATGATCTGCACATTATGAAAATTGGAAATCATATTGATAAAGCAGAAATTGAACATAAAACCTTATTTAATAAAGAGCGATTTTTAAGTAAGCTGTATGAAATGCATACAACTGATAAATATATTGCTCAGATTATGCAGGATCTTCCTGATGAATTTGAGTTTGCAGTGCTGAAAAATACGCTGATTGAAGCTTTAAAAGATCCTTTGATTCGAGAAGAAAGAAAAGTAGCACTCCAAGAAATATTGTGGCTGGCTAATTCTTTTTACGATTTGCAATTTAAACACGATTCTGACATCACAGAGCGTGTTATATTTCCGATCTCTGATTCTGAAAGCCGTGGAATAGAAGATGCGCGTTTTGTGCGTTTTGTTGATGACGATAATTCAGTTCGAGTTATGGCAACTTATACGGCCTACAATGGTCATACGATTTTGCCAAAGTTAATCTCTACCGAAGATTTTTATAGTTTTAGAGTAATGCCACTTCATGGAGAAGGAGCGCAAAACAAAAATTTGGCTTTGTTTCCTAGAAAAGTAAAAGGTAAGTATGCCATGCTGGCGCGAATTGATGGTGTAAATAATTACATTATGTTTTCTGACAGAGTTACGCAATGGAATAAACCCGTTTTGCTACAAAAACCACGTTTTAATTGGGAGTTGACCCAAATAGGAAATTGCGGATCGCCACTTTGGACAGAAGAGGGTTGGCTTGTTATTACACATGGCGTAGGAACTATGAGACGTTACTGTATTGGTGCTTCGCTGTTTGATCTTGATGATCCATCAAAAGAAATAGGAAGACTTTCAGAACCGCTGCTTTCTCCTCTAGAAGATGAGCGTGAAGGTTATGTGCCTAATGTGGTGTATTCTTGTGGTGCCATTATTCACAATAGCAGTTTAATTCTACCTTATGCCGTATCCGATTATTGCTCAACTTATGCCGTTGTTGATTTGGTAGAATTGCTGGATGCGCTTAAGAAAAGTAAGTAAAGTTTTGTGTAATTTTTTAACATATAGAAACATAGTTTTTGAAAATTTTAAAAGAAGGCGTTCACTAATTTAAATACACATAGTTCATATATGTGTTAAAACTAGTTTCTTTTATCTCCTTTTTTCAAGACAATAGTCTATGTTTCTATGCGTTAAATTTAATTTTACTTCTGAATTAATATTATCTTTTGTTGAGGTTCGGAATTTTTTCAGTCAGGTTTTTCCAGTATCGTTTTGGCATGTGTTTGATATGAAGCTTGGTGTTTTTTCTCGATTCAATATTGACACTGCTAAAATAGTTACGCCACAAATTCTGGAAAAATTCTTCATTTTCATCATTTATTTCGGCTAGAAAGCTAGAAGAGGGATTAGACTCAAACTGCATTTCGACTGTAGTAACATCTTCAAGGTCATAATAAATTCCGTATCGGCGTTTAGAGTCATAAATCAGCCAGCGCTGGTCGGCGTAACGATTTTTAAAATGCTGTTCTATAAGTGGCAAAACATCACAATCAGGTTCTACGATGGCATAATACAAATCGTCTTTTGTGAGTTTAAAACGAACAAAAGCTTTCATTCTATGGCTTTCTTTTCCCGTTAAATGCGCCGCTTTTTTTACATTTAAGACTTCGCTTCGGCTTAAATCTCCTTCGATATTGATCGGACTTGAAAAAGCATATTGTACAAAACGAAATAGCATTTCTTCAATCTGATCCAATTCTGATAAAAACGCCAAATAAATACTGCTGAAACCATTTTTAGAAAGACGCTGTTCGAGGCCATTCAAAACCCTATTTGCTTTATTATTGTCTGTAATAACAAAATGCGTATTTGAAAAAAGTAGCCTGTTCGAATTTTCTTTTTTTGCAAAAACAACATCTTTGAGTTTGTATTCGTAGCTTTCAAAAACGGCGCTAAGCCAGCCTTCGTAACTTCCGTCGTAAATTATTTGTGTCATTTTAATTAAAATAAAGAAAGCTGGTTCGAAAAATCATTCTTGTATTTGCTGTTTTGCATATTGAGAATCTGACTTTTTATTTGAATAGAAGTTAAATCTTTCTGCATATAAAAAGGCGACGAAAATGCCAAAAAGTATTTGGAACGGCTGTAAGCAATTCCTAATTTCTTTAAATCATCAGGCTGTAATCTTTTGAAGTTTCTGGCTGCAACGATTTTTTTAGCGCTCAGAAAACCAATTCCAGGAATGCGCTGAATTAGTTCTAAATCTGCCGTATTAATATCAACGGGAAACTGATGTAAATTTCGTAAAGCCCATCCTAATTTTGGGTCAATATCGAGATCAAGATTAGGCTGGTCAAAACCGACAATTTCGTTGACATTAAATCCGTAATACCGAATTAACCAATCGGCCTGGTACAAACGATTTTCGCGAATCATTGGAACAGGAGTTCCAATCGCAGGAAGTCTGTTATCATGGCTTATCGGCACATAGCCAGAATAATACACGCGACGCATTTTCATTTGTTCGTAAAAATAATTGGCCATTCCAAGAATTTCCATGTCGTTTTCTTTGGTTGCGCCAATTACCATTTGAGTGCTTTGTCCCGCGGGAGCAAAAAGCGGAGTTTTGTAATTGGCTTTTTTCTCCTCTTGATAACCAACGATTTCATTTTTAAGATATTCCATTGGTTTAATCACATCGGCATGATTTTTATCTGGAGCCAAAAGTTTCAGACTTTGTTCTGTTGGCATTTCTACATTTACGCTCAAACGATCGGCATATAATCCAGCCTCTCTTAGTAATTCTTGGCTAGCTCCCGGAATCGCTTTTAAATGAATATAGCCATTAAAATTTTCTTCTAATCGCAGTTTTTTGACAATTCTCACCAAACGTTCCATAGTAAAATCTGGATTATCAAAAATACCAGAACTCAGAAATAAGCCTTCAATATAATTTCTTCGGTAAAAACCAATCGTTAAATCAACAACCTCTTGTACGGTAAACGCAGCACGTTTGATGTCATTGCTTTTTCGGCTAACACAGTAGGCGCAGTCAAAAATGCAATGATTGGTAAGCAGAATTTTCAGCAGAGAAACGCAGCGACCGTCTTCTGTAAAAGCGTGGCAAATACCGCTTCCGGTATCGCCCAATCCTTTGTTTTTGTTTTTGCGTGTGCTTTGCCCCGATGAGCAAGAAACATCATATTTGGCAGCATCTGCTAGAATTGCCAATTTCTCCATTACTCTGTCCTGTACCATTTTGCTCTCTTTTAAATTGTTTTGGAAATGAAAATTCAATCTTTCAAAACTAAGAATTCAGGCTAAAAAAGGTGCGAAAAGGGCTGTTCTAAATTGTATCAATTTTTTTTAAGAAGTCATTTTCGTATTAAAATTTTAATTAAATTTAAAACCCTGAAAAACAGGTATAAATACGGGGTTGTAAATTGTCAAAACTTTTTACATTCGCCCAATCGAAAAACTAGTTTTCCCCCCTTAACATTAGTTTTTCAGATTTTAGGAGTATTAGCAGATATTAAGAAAAACGGCTAAAACAATGAAATTTGTAAAAGGACAAGATGTTTCCTACACTGCATTGAGTGGGAGATCTTATAAGGGTACCATTATCGAAAGGAAAATGGATTTTAAAAGGGGACTTATAATAAAATCAACTTCAAAAGAAAGAGATTTTCATTATCTTATTGAAGTGCAAAAAAACGGCACGACCGAGAAAATTCTTTGTGCCGAAAATCATCTTAAATTATTAGAAAAGAAAAAGCGAACTGCAAAAAAGGCGGCCTAATCTAAACACAAAAAGCTCCAGATTTCTCTGAAGCTAGTAGGTCGTTGTTTATATTAAATGTTCTGAAACAAAGTTTTTGCAATACGTTTTTATCAATTCTCTAACGGTTCTAAATTGTTCTGTTATTTCAACATCTGTTCCTGTTGCCTTTGCGGGATCAGGAAAGTTGTAATGAAATTTAACTGCTTTTGTTGGGAAAAATGGACATCGCTCTTTAGCATTATCACAAACAGTAATTACGAAATCAAAATTAATATTGGCATATTCCTCAATATTGTTAGAAGTATGATTTGAAATGTCAATTCTATCTTCTTTCATTATCGAAATTGCTTTTGGATTTACCCCGTGCGTTTCGACTCCAGCGCTATAAATATCAGCTTTATTTTCTGCAAAAAATCTCATATAGCCTTCCGCAATTTGACTTCTACAACTATTTCCGGTACAAAGGATTAATATTTTCTTTTTCATAATTAAACGAATAGCCAAATGATATTTATAATGCAGAATTTTGGTTCAAAACCGAAAATTAGCTGTAGTAAAATAACAGAAATGGTTATTATAATTGTTTTTTTGTGTTTATATATTTTCTCTTTCATTTGTTAACAGCATCCCGAATTTGGAGTACAGCAAGAAGCGCTATCATTATTTAATTGAATTAAATTGATCTTTTGCTTTTCTGCTGGAATGCCGCAAGAATCTTGTGCTAAACAGGCAGTTGTTTTATTTTTTAGGATAAATGTTTTTCCGTTAAATCCTAAATCATATTTGCCAATTGTTTCATTTTGATATTCGACTTCAATTTCAAAATCTTCAATATTTAGCTTCTCTTCTGATAGTTTGATGATGTGTAATAATTTGGAAGGCTTTAATCGATGTTCAAAATCATTGGCATTCCAAAGCTGAAAGTTTACAGCTTTTTCAGTTCTGATAACTCCTCCGCAATCAATAAAATGTTTTGTAACGATTCCAACTTCAGTAACATGAAAATGTTCGGGTACAAAAGTTCCGTTTTCTAATTGAAACTCAACATTGTCCAATGTTGGTAAAATCTGTTTTATTTCTGATAATTTCATCTTGTTTTTATTTATTGGTTAAATGCAATATTACGATAGACCTTGTAAAAAAAATGTTTTAGCAACATTTTGATTTTGATAAGGTTTGAGTGATTTTTAAGAAATAGGAGTTTAAAATATCAATTGTTTTTTCATCAATGCAATAGCAAATAGTATTTCCAGAAATGCTTCCTTTAATAATTCCAGCATTTTTCAGCTCTTTTAAATGCTGAGAAATGGTAGGTTGGGCAAGAGGCAGTTCGTTCACAATATCTCCGCAAATACACTCATTAACTTTTAATAAATATTCGATAATAGCAATTCTTGCAGGATGTCCTAAGGCTTTAGCGATAATAGCTATCTGATTTTGTGCATCGGTAAAATGTTCTGTCTTTGTTGCTCCCATTTTTTTTGTTTTATAATATTGCAATATTACGATATTGTTTTGAAAGACAAATCTTTTTTAACAGATTAATTTGGTTTAAAAAACAAAAGCTCCAGATTTCTCTGAAGCTTTATTATTTTAGAAAAAGAAAATACTTAGAAATTAGTATTAATCTTTTTTGAACGGTCAGCAATAAAAGAGATTAACCAGATTACCTGTCCTTCTTTTACAAAGTAAACTTTCTTTGTTGCTAAATCTGGAATACTTTCCAAGCAAGTTACAAGAATGTTATTTGCCGAAATCAGGTATTTTTGGTCGTAAGTGCCTAAAACCCTAGCCGCTTCTTTGTCTGTTTTTGCAAGGTTGGTAAACTTACCGAAGTTGTTTTTAAGAATAGCATCATAATCAATAACATCCTGAAGAGTTAAAGCAACATAATGATCTTTGTTAACATTTTCGTCAAAGAAAAGAGTAGAAAACGCCCAAACAGCACCACCAGATAAATACAATTTATCCTTTTTTGCTAAAGGAGGATTGGCATCAAATAACTCTTTGGTTTTTTTACGCAGAATTACATTATAATCAAAAGATTTTTCTTGATAAGTAGACATATCGTTTACCTGGCTTTTGTTTACCACTGTTTTTTCTACAGCATCAGTAAGCGTCATGGTTCCGAAACTAAGTTCTAAAGGAATAAACTCTAATTTACCGTCTTTAAGTTCGTCGATATAACCTCCTTTTGTCGTTTGTGCACCAATATCAAGAAGGAAAGCATTAGCAAAATCAACTGGAGGAATAGCGCCTTTAACAAGCGTTTTTGCTTCTTCGTTAACATCTAATATTTCTAGTTCTTTCCCAGTTAAAAGAGCAATTTTTTTCTTTAAAACATCTACGTTACGTGCAGAAGCAAAAACAGGAGCGGCCACAACAAAAATGTTTTCTTCAAGAATTTTGTTTTCGGCTTTAATTTTTTGTAATTGGTTTGTAACGGTAACGGTAGTTTTAGTAATGTCTTCCTGAGTAAGTTCTCCATTTGCAGTAATATGATCGGCAAACGGAATTCGCTCTGTCCAAAAGGAAAGGATTTTATAATCGGCTTTTCTAATATTGCTTACATCAATAACAGAAACTTTTATAGCTCTACGTCCAATTTCGATTCCGGCATAGACACTTTTCTGAGAGAATAAATTAAAGGAAAAAAATAAAGTTAGAAGGGTAAAAAATAAGATTTTGGGGTTGTGTTTGTTTTGCATTGTATTGATTTGCGGTTATAATAATTGAAAATGTACAACAGTTGTTAGTTGGTTTAATTTGAGAATACGCTTACCAGTGGCGAGATGGCGTAAAATATAAACTACTAATTTTTAAAGCTGCAAATTTACAAAAAACATCTGCTAAATAGAAAGCACCTGATTAAGAAAATATTATTTTAATCAAGAAAAAGAGGACGGAATATGCATAATATTGAAAATTATGGTCGGAAATTGAAGATTTATCTTGTAGTATTGGCTAGCTAATGATTTTGGATAATTTCAAAATATAGCTCTGGTAAAATTATTTTAATTTCTTGTGACGTTTCTTCCTTGAACCAATACAATATAAAATTTACATTGGCACTTTTTAGTTCATAATGTTTTGATTTCATTTCTTCAATTTTCGAAATAAATTGCTTTGAGAATTTCAATACAGACTGCCCGTTTGAATTTAAACATTCGTTTCCGTTAATATGTAGTTTATCACCACACATTAGTTGAGAAACTAAACTCTGCCTGTCAATAAAATAGTCTAGCCAGATATCTTTTAAAGTCGTATGAACAGCAATTTTATCAGGTGCAGTGTATATTTCATTATCGTGTATTCGTTCCAAATTTTCGGCATTCAAAAGATTAAGATAATCTGCATTGAGATGAATATTTAAATTACGCTTTGTTCGCGTCATTGCAACATATAATTGCCGTTTAGCTTCATCGGTATCTTGATTGAAATTTTCAAGCAGG
The DNA here is from genome assembly GCF_003946915.1 of Flavobacterium ustbae. GTDB lineage: Bacteria > Bacteroidota > Bacteroidia > Flavobacteriales > Flavobacteriaceae > Flavobacterium > Flavobacterium ustbae. Next base: position 142,202 of record NZ_RPOC01000010.1, on the reverse strand, counting down.
AGAAATACATTATCAAATTCTTTTCCTTTTGCTTTATGAATGGTTGATACAAAAATGGTTTCGCCATTTTGATTGTAAAAATCCTCTAATTTAGATTCGCTAATTAAAACTTCTAAATCAGATTTATACTTCTTATAAGGATTAGTGGTTTCAAAATCTTTGATAAGGTTCAGACAAACATCTAGTTTATTGCTCTTACTGAAAGTGTTTTTTAGCTCTACTTTGGCATTATCCCAAATATCATCACTAATGGTATAAATATCTGGTCCTGAATCTATTTTATTCAAGAAAAATCTAATCTCAATAAGATTGTATAAATTAAAACCGTCATTAGATTGTATTAGTTTAGCCTGAATGCCATTCTTTAAAAGCAGTCCCGTAATCTTTATCGCTTCATCGTTTGTTTTGGTAAGTACGCATGCAGTTCCCGAAAGATCTGTTGTAGCTATATCAGTTACAAGTGGTGTAATTAGATTGCCTCTTCGATACCTGATAATTTTAATTTTTCCATTATCGATTTGATTTGCTATGATTGGTGTTTCTTTTAGACGATGTTTAATTTGTCTGACATATTGATTTGAGAATTCGACTAAATTACGTTTGCTACGGTAATTTTCAACCAATTCATGTTTCATGGCATTGTTGTCATAAATAAACTTTTCAAGATATTTAGAACTAGCTCCTCTAAACTCATAAATATTTTGGTCATCATCTCCAACAGCAATAACTCTCATTTCATCATTCTGTTCCATTAATGCGTTTATGAGCGCGAATTCATCTGCATTCATGTCCTGAGCTTCGTCAATTACCAATACCGTTTTAGTGATTTTATTAGCCTCAACATCACCATTTTTAATTCTTTCAACTGTAGTGTTTAAAATGGCGGTCGATTTTTCTAAAGTGCCCACTTTACCCAAAAGATCAAAACAATAAGAATGAAAAGTTTTGATCTCGATGAAGTTTGCTGCGTTGCCAATTAGCTTTAACAAGCGTTTTTTAAATTCGGTAGCTGCAGCCCGAGAAAAAGTCAACATGAGCAACTGTTCATGTTTAACATCTTCCATTAATAAGAGAGAAGCCAATTTATGAACTAGCACTTTTGTTTTTCCACTTCCAGGGCCGGCAGCTACAACTATATGTCTTGTTTCATTATCATTAATAATCTTCAATTGAGTAGGAGATAATTCTCCAAATAGCTGTCTGAATTTTGCTGGTGTAATATTTCGCTTTATCTCATTTTGCCTGCTGCCTTTAAAATACTTGTTTAAAAACGAACTATAATTCAGTTGGAAATAATCTTCTACAAACTGAAGCGCATTTTTGTAATCGTCGATCATTCTTTGCGCATATTCGCCCACAATATGAATTTGTTGCACTTTACTTTCGTAAAACTGATTGAGTTTTTGATAGTCGTCTTTAGTATATTGTTTTTTATTGTTTTGTTCAGTACGCTCAATAGTCAATCCATTGTAGACTACAAGAAAACCGCCTTCTATTTTTATGGCTTCAATTCGGGAAAGGTAAAATAGGGTATCTTCAACATCATAAATACTAATTTCTTTTTTAAAAAGATTGTTGCTGTTATCATAAGCTGATTTTAATTCGTGAACCGAAAATTCCACGAGAATCTCTTCTTTATCTTCCTGATTATTTGCGATATTGCTCATTTTATTATCATAGAAAAAAGTAATAATAAAAGTGGCAAGTTCATGGCGTTTTTCAAGTTTATCTTTTAATTGTTCCTTGTTTTGAAGACAGAGTACAGCAATATGGTTTTTAGTATGGTCTAAATTTTTCCTTTTAATCCAGTTTTTAATTGACCAAAAGTTAATTAACGTTTTTATTTTATTAGTGTTTACATTTTCACAGCCATATTTTTCAGCTCCTTCGTTCAATTCTTTCAAATTAAAAACACACTCATCTTCCGTGAAAAGCGGTAATAAAAAGTTTTCAATTTTAGAATATGTTTCTAGGATGGCAATAGAACGGTTTTTATGTTCTGCTTTTTTTATAAAGGCAGTCAAGTCTCTTGCATCGGCTAGAATATTTTCTTCACGCAACAGGTTGATTATATTAATGACTTCTTCTCTTACAATTCCCAGATGATCACTAATATAATCTACCCTTGATTCTGCGGTTTCATTATTATTCTCCTTTCTGCTTTTGCTAGAAAACAGTTTTTTAATAATACGAACCCCCTGTTCTTTTTGCTTTTCTTCAAATTTTTTCGAGGCGTTTATTTTTTCAATAGCTTTCTGAGCATTTTCAGATAAAATGCTACTGGCAAAGACCCTTGGCATATTTTGTCCGCGTTTAAGATATCCTGCGTCTTCTAAGGCAGCTATTGCAGTAATGACTCGCGTTTCTATTTCTGCAACACTATCGTCCCAGCCTGCTTTACGGGCAATTTCTAAGGCAGAATTAGATACTTTAGAGCGAAATCGTGTAATATCTTTTATTGCTTTCCAAATTTGTTGAATTTCTTTTATTGAAAGTTTGGTTTGGTTTAGCAGAATAAAATGCTTGCTGAGGTCTTCTTCATTAAATAAAACAAAACAATCGGCCGAAATATTTTCGTCTCTCCCTGCGCGCCCTGCTTCCTGAACATAGTTTTCAAGTGAATCTGAAATTTCATAATGAATAACTAAACCCACGTCTTTTTTATCTACTCCCATACCAAATGCAGAAGTGGCCACCATAATTTTCGTTTCTCCATTTAAAAACGCATTCTGATTTTCGGTTTTCTCCTTTTTATCCATTTTGCCATGATATGGTTTCGCATTAAAACCATCTTTTACTAGCTGTTCGGCAAGTTTATAAGCTCTCAGTGTTCTGGATACATAGATAATTGTGGGGCATTTTTTCTCCTCAAGCAAATCTCTAACAGTCAAATATTTCTCGTCTTCATTTTGCTTTTCAAAAACCTTATATTGAAGATTTGTTCTCGATGCTTTTGAAGTGAATACTTCAAGATTCAGCGATAATTTTTCGCTAAAATAATCTTGGATATCTTCAATTACCTTCTGTTTAGCTGTTGCAGTAAAACAGGATACGGGTATGCCGTCTTCAAGATTTTTCTTTTTTTGAATTAATTTTATAAAATCACCAATGTAAAGATAGTCGACTCTGAAATCTTGCCCCCATGATGAAAAACAGTGGGCTTCATCGATTACGAAACGAGCCACTTTTCTACCTAAAATTAGTTTTTCGATAGTTTTTGAGCGCAATGATTCTGGCGAAATATATAAAATAGAAGCAGATCCGTTTTCAATCCTTTCTATAGATTTGGCTCTTTCTATGGGGTCTAATAATCCGTTAATAGTAACAGCTTCGGTTATTCCATTTTTTTCAAGGTTGTCAACTTGATCTTTCATTAACGACTGGAGTGGAGAAATTACAATGGTTAGCGCTTTAGAGTTTTCGGCACTCATAAGTGCAGGAACCTGAAAGGTAATTGATTTTCCGCCGCCAGTTGGAAAAACGGCTAGAACCGATTTATTGTTAACTGCTGCCTTAACGGCTTTTTCCTGAAGTGGTTCGCCACCATAGTTTCGGTACGAACTAAAACCAAAAAATTTACTTAATCCTTTAAATATATCTAAAGCGTCGTTACAGTAATTGCAACCTGTTAAGCAGGGTTTGCTTCGTAATAAAAACATTATTCGTTCTACCTCAGGATAGTTTTTAAGCACCCACGGAGGTGTAATAGAGTGCACTTTTTTATAAACTATAAACGAATTAATCAAGGAAAGGCAATACGCCAATTCAATAGGATGTTCAGCTATTATTTTATTTAAATCTGAATGTTCGCATATTTCGTCGCGGAATTTTGATCGAATAAGGCTTTCTGCATTAGAGCTTATGTGACTGTGGTTGACAAACCTAAAAAACGCGCCAAACTCTTTTGTACGATATAAAAGGCTGTAAAAAACTTTTTTTAGCGTTTCATCTGTTTGCCAAAATTGGGCAACTTCACTATTAAATAAATCTCGTGCTTTTATAGAATCATTTAGAGGATTATTTCTGTCTTCTGTCTGAAGCTTATCATCTTTCACTAATGAATGATAAGGCATAGTTGGAAATAATAATGCCGACAGATATAAAGTATCAATTATATTGAAAGAATTAATGCCAGCTTCATGAACCGATTTTCCGATGTATTTTATATCGTGATTTAAAATATTGTGCCCGCAAATATATTCGCTTCCTCGCAAAAACTGTGTGAAATGATCTATAGATGTTTGATGAAATACATTGCCGTCTCCCTTAATTGCACCTAAATCAAGAATTTTACCTCGAGATGGTTCAATTTCGGTATCAATAAATGTAATTAAACGGGTACTATTTTGTTCATCTATTAGCATTCAATTTTAACAATATTGTATTTTGGTTTTTTATTAAGAAATAAATATGCAAATATTTAAAGGCGAGGATGATATGTAGCTAATTTACTATTTAATTTCTAAATTCAAAACAGTTTTTGTAAATAAGCTTTTTCTGTATTAATAAATATTCAAATGGTCTGTAATATTCTTTTTATAATAAAATAAAAAACTTCAGATTTCTCTATAGTTTTTATAAAATAGTACTAAGAATGTTCCTTTAAAAAATATGTTTTTAGAAGATCCAAAGTGTTTTCATAAGTCGTTTTTAATCTCACTTTTGCAACCAGCCACGATAAGAAACTCATAATTAAAATATCTTTAGGCCCGTTTTGAGCTGAGATTATAAAATCTTCTATTGCTTTTTGAAATTTTGGAGTTCGAATAATTTCGGGCTTCATTACATATTGTTCTACAAACAAAAGATAGTGAATGACGCGTTCTTCATTTACTGTTAAAAGATATTTTTTATAACGTCTTTTAAAGCTTTTTATTCGCGATAAAGCCAGTTCTGTGTTTTCTTGCTGTACATGAAGGAGCAGTTCTACTAGACACTTTTTTATTGTCCAATCCATTCCCATTTTCTTTTCGTACCAGCTGTCAGTATGGTTTAATTTTGCCATTTCTTTAGCAGCCTTACTTCCGGCATTTTGCTGGACATAAAAAACAATAAGCATGAGGCGAATGTCATTAACGTCATTAGGATCTGCTTTTTTGTTTGAAGAAAGCGCTTTTTCGGCAATTTCAATAGCTTTTTGAGAATTGCCAAGATAGTTTTGATTGAAAGCCAATAATAAAAAATATCTAAGACAAAAACGCTGATAATATTTTCCAGATTGTTTCTGCAGTTCCGTAAACATCAAGTCTAGATAATTCAAGGATTCTGTAAACTGGCCGTTTCGAAAATAGAAGTTAGCGATAAAATACAATATGTATATGTGATAGTATAAATGTCGGTCTCTCAGTTCGGTTTTTTTACTTATAAAGCGATAACTTTTAATGACAAAAGACTGTATGAGAGAGAAATTATTGTTTATCGAAGCATATTCGTTGGCAATAAATAGTATCTGATACAGCGATTTAAAAGTTAATCCTTGTTTTAGCGATATTCCATGTGTTTCAATAGTATTTTTTATAACGGCCTGAAAATCTACTATTCGGCCTTCATGATAAATAGCAGCAAGTTCACGGCGTAAAACCGCATAACCCAAATTAAGCTGTTCTTCATATTCGAGCTGTTTTTTGTTTGCTTTATATTTCTGTATTATTTTTTCAATTGGTTCTGATAGATTAAAATGTGCAAATTGTATTTGAGTCTGATAGATTTCATTAAGAAGACTAAAATGTTCGATGCTCAATGCGATTTCCTCCGCTTTTGCTAAGCATTTAAAAGCTGTTTTTATGAGTTTATGCTCAAAAAATAATCGACTTACTACAACAAGACGAAGCACTGCATTTTCTTGCGAAGTATCATTTTCGAAACTTCGATTAGCCATAAAATCGATCATGTTATCGTAAAGTCTTTTTCTAAGCGCATGATACGCATCGATGCTTTTTTTATCTTTCGAAAATTTATTTTTAAATTTTATATCGTCAGTTTCTAAAAAATAAAATAATTCTACGTTTCGTGTGTCTTTACGCTTATTTTTTTTTGATAGATAATGTATGAATGCCTTTTTTTCGGTTTCATTCATCATATTGGCTATTTCTTGCAGTGCATTCATAAGTGTATTTTTATGAAGATAAAAATAACAAAATGAATTTTTATATCATCAGTTTTTTAAATAAATTGATTTTCAGAACTTCTATTTCCTTCAGACATTTGCTTCATAATTATAAAACATAAAATTATGGAACCGCTAAAATCAAATGAATCAAACAACAATTCAGAATTAAAAAATGCAAGATTTAACAATGAATACCCTTTAAAGCCGAGTGTCGCTTTTGTGGGTGCCTCATGGATGACTTTACTTATAGGAATGGCCTCGTATTGTATCGGACTTTATAATTCAGACATGGCTTACAACGAAAAAGGATATTATTTTACCATTCTTCTCTTTGGTCTTTTCTCAGTAATTTCAGTCCAAAAAAGTGTGCGTGACAGACTAGAAGGAATACCCGTAACCGATTTGTATTATAGTATAAGCTGGTTTAGTACGATTGCTTCGATAGTATTATTAATAATCGGTCTTTGGAATGCCGAATTACTGCTCAGCGAAAAGGGATTCTTCGGAATGTCATTTGTATTAGGCTTATTTTCTGCGCTTGCCGTACAGAAAAATACCAGAGACTTAAAACAATTTGAATCGGCTAGCATATAGTTTTTAGCGGGCCTCATTACTGTCACATAATTGTGCGGTTTTGGGGTTTTCTAAACTTTAGAATAATTAAAAAACGAAAAAAGCTTCAGGTAGTCTGAAGCTTTTTTGTTTTCCAATTGAGTTGGGAAGTTCTTGTATTTAAAAATTTAGTTAACTCGTTTAAATTTTTGAGAATATCCTTCATTAGAAATGAAATTTAAAATCAGATATTCGTCTTTAAGTTCAAACGAGATCGTTGCTATGTTTGGGTTCTGGCAATTGGTAGTTATAGAATTATTTGCCAAGCTATAACTTCCAGAACTTTTAATTTCTTCAGAATAGGGATCACACAATGAACTATTGGTTGTTATGATTCCATTTCTTTTAAATTCGATTGTTTTATTGCTTTCTATTGCTCTAAAAGTACCGCTTCCGTCTCCTGGGTCAGCATTTACTTCAATTAATTTCCAAGTTCCTATTACTGTAGATTCTGATAATTTCTCTTCTTCATTGCTACAAGAGAATAAAATTCCGATGCATAACAAAAGTAAAATGTTCTTTTTCATTTTTTGGCTGTTTTATGGTTATAATAGACAGATGGTCAATTATCTAAAAGGTTGCGTTGAAAATTTAATAGAGATAAAGCTTACAAATAAAAAAGCGGAAATTTAGTAACTAGCATTCTCTAGTTACAACTTGTAACGTGAGTCTTATTGTTTGATTATGGTTTTCCGTAATTATTGTAATTAATAACTAATGATATTTGTTTAGAAATTATAAAGATTAAAAATTTAAACGAAATATTATGAGTAATTGTGTTATGTGTTCAACAGTATTAAAATTTATAAATACACCCACATTCGGCGCTGGAAAACTTAATGACGGCGGAATTGTTTGCACAGGATGCTATAAAAAAATAAACAATGCAAATCCAAGTATTGCGTTCAAATTAAAGAATTTTACTTTACAGCAAGTTAAAGAAATATTACAAGTTAAAGCTGATGAAAATGTTTCCAAAAATTCAAGATTTGATCAAATTAAAGCTGAATTAAATAATCTAAATTTAAGAAATTCATCTTTGTTTTTAGGAAGAAAGGAGATTAATGAATTACCTCAAATTCTTGCTGATGAAGAAAAAATTACCAATATAATTCAAGGAACATACAATAATGGACATGGGATTCTTGTTTCAACGACTAGACGTCTGGTTTTTATCGATAAAGGTTTAGTTTATGGTTTAAAAGTGGAAGATTTTCCTCTAGACAAGATAAGTTCAATTCAATATGAAACAGGTCTATTATTAGCAAAAGTAAAAATCCATACCTCTGGAAACGTAGCAATAATAGATAACGTTGAAAAAACATCGGCTAGGCAATTTGCGGAATTTGTTAGAAACTACGTTTCTCAACCGAAGGAGCAAACAGTAGTTATGCAAAATAACTCAGATCCATCAATTTTAGATCAAATTGAAAAATTAGCTAAATTAAAGGATAATGGAATACTTTCAGAAGAAGAATTTGCTGAACATAAGAAAAAATTATTAGAAAAATTATAAATTAAATTTCACGAACAAAGATTGTCCCTCCGCTGGCGAGAGCGTCTCGCTCGTAACTCACTGCATAGTAAACAAAAATAAAAAGCTTCAGATTTCTCTGAAGCTCTTCGTCTTAGTAGCGGGAACAGTACTCGAACCTGTGTCCGCGGTGGCGGATATGATCCCAGTAACTATTCTGCAAAAAAAAACACCACTTTGTTTAAAGTGGTGTTTCGTTAGTAGCGGGAACAGGACTCGAACCTGTGACCTTCGGGTTATGAGCCCGACGAGCTGCCTACTGCTCTATCCCGCGATGTTTCGGGTGCAAAGATACGGCGATTTTTGAGAATTCCAACGAAAATATTAAAAAATGTTTTATTTTCTGTATTAACTTGATATGACTACCTTTGCAGAATAAATTATATTTAAAATGTCACATAAAGCAGGTTTCGTAAATATTATCGGAAATCCAAATGTTGGAAAATCAACATTGATGAACGCTTTCGTTGGAGAACGATTATCGATCATTACATCAAAAGCACAAACTACACGTCATAGAATTTTAGGAATCGTAAACGGAGAAGACTTTCAATTGGTTTTGTCTGATACTCCCGGAATCATAAAACCGGCGTACGAAATGCAGGAATCGATGATGAACTTCGTAAAATCGGCTTTTGAAGATGCTGACATTTTAATTTACATGGTCGAAATAGGCGAGCAAGACTTAAAAGACGAAGCTTTCTTTAATAAAATTATTTACGCTAAAATTCCGGTTTTATTATTATTGAATAAAATTGACAATTCGAACCAAGAACAATTAGAAGAACAAATCGCTTTCTGGAAAGAAAAAGTACCAAATGCAGAGATTTTCCCGATCTCGGCTTTGCAGAACTTCAACGTTCCAGAAGTTTTCGGAAGAATTATCGAATTACTTCCAGAATCTCCAGCATATTATCCTAAAGATCAATTAACAGACAAACCAGAGCGTTTCTTTGTAAACGAAACCATTCGTGAAAAAATCTTATTGAATTACAGCAAAGAGATTCCGTATGCGGTTGAAATTGTAACGGAAGAGTTTTTTGAAGACGAAAAAATTATTAGAATCCGTTCGATTATTATGGTAGAGCGCGAAACACAAAAAGGAATTATCATTGGTCATAAAGGTGCTGCTTTGAAAAAAGTAGGAACCGATGCTCGTGTCGATTTAGAAAAATTCTTCGGAAAACAAATACATATTGAATTGGTTGTAAAAGTAAATAAAAACTGGAGAAGCAATGCTAATATGTTGAAACGATTCGGTTATAATCAATAATTTTTGTTTAACAGTTTAATCGTTTATTCGTTAAACGAAAATGATTTTTGAAAATGAGACTCTATGAAAATTAAAAAGATTACAATTTTAATAATTACGATTTTAGCTTTAGTTTATGCAGGAATGACAATTATTAAAAAAGTTAATCTCAATAATGATTACAAAATAGGGCAGGCACTTGACAGTTTAAATGGTGTAAAAGTTTATTATAATGGCGGTGTTGATAATATTGAGGGAAGAAACGTTACCGAAGACAATTATAATTTAGGACTCAAATACCAATGCGTTGAGTTTGTAAAAAGGTATTATTATGAGCATTATAATCATAAAATGCCAGATGCTTACGGTCACGCAAAAGATTTTTTTGATTCTAAAATTAAAGACGGCAACTTAAACGGCAATCGAAATTTAATTCAATATACAAATCCAAGTACGTCAAAACCAGAAACAGGAGATTTGGTTATTTTTTCTAGTTCGCTGTTAAACAGGTTTGGTCATGTGGCCATAATTTCTAAAGTTTCTGAAAATGAAGTCGAAATCATTCAGCAGAATCCAGGACCGTTTAGCAATTCGAGAGAAATTTTTGCCCTACATAATCAAGAAGGAAATTTTAAAATCGAAAATGATAGAATATTAGGCTGGTTGAGAAAAAAATAAAAAAAAAATTTTCTTAAAACCTTAAAGCCCTAGCCCAGATGGAAGCGGCATCCTTTTTCTGGCTTCTTTAGCCAGGAAAAGATATAGCGAACAGCTGGAATTAGCTCCTAAAAAATAAGATTAATAACCAGATCTGGTTTTAGTTTTAAAACGTAAAACCTTATCCCGAGGCTTCGGGAGAAACAAAATTTAACAAAATTCTTAGGTACTTAGAAACTTAGTAGCTCAGCAACTTTTTTTCCCTACCTTTGCAAAAAATTAAAAAACAGCATTTTGGATTTATAAGAATCTTGATTTCAAGCAAATTGAAATCTAAAATCTGCGATCCAAAATCTAAAATTCAAATAAATGAATAACATTGTTGCGATAGTAGGAAGACCTAACGTAGGGAAATCGACCCTGTTTAATAGGCTGATACAAAGAAGAGAAGCTATTGTAGATTCAGTATCTGGGGTTACCCGTGATAGAAACTATGGTAAAAGCGAGTGGAACGGAAAAGAGTTTTCTGTCATTGATACAGGTGGATACGTTCGAGGGTCTGATGACGTTTTCGAAGGAGAAATACGTAAGCAGGTAGAACTTGCTATCGACGAAGCAGATGTTATTATTTTTGTGGTTGATGTTGAAGAAGGAATTACACCAATGGATGAAACCGTTGCAAAATTGCTTCGTAAAGTAACAAAACCAGTTTTATTGGCCGTAAATAAGGTTGATAACGCAATGCGTGAGAAAGATGCGATTGAGTTTTATAATCTTGGTTTAGGTGATTATTATACGTTTGCCAGTATTTCTGGAAGCGGAACTGGAGATTTATTAGATGCTTTAATCGAATCTTTTCCAGTAAAACCAGAACCAGTTCAGCCAGAAGTTGTTTTGCCTCGTTTTGCTGTAGTGGGCCGTCCAAATGCTGGTAAATCTAGTTTTATCAACGCATTAATTGGTCAAGATCGTTTTATGGTAACCGATATTGCAGGAACAACTCGTGATGCTATTGATACTAAATTTGACCGTTTTGGTTTTGAATTCAACTTGGTTGATACTGCAGGAATTCGCCGTAAAGCAAAAGTAAAAGAAGATTTAGAGTTTTATTCTGTAATGCGTTCTGTACGTGCAATCGAACATGCAGATATTTGTATTCTGGTAATAGATGCAACTCGCGGATTTGAAGGTCAGGATCAAAGTATTTTCTGGCTGGCTGAGAAAAACCGTAAAGGCGTTGTTATCTTGGTAAATAAGTGGGATTTGGTAGAAAAAGATACCATGTCTACACGTGATTACGAAGAAAAAATCAAAAAAGAATTAATGCCTTTTACCGATGTGCCAATCTTATTCGTTTCTGCTTTGACGAAACAGCGTTTGTTAAAAGCATTGGAAGCTACAGTTCAGGTTTTCGAAAATAGAAAACAAAGAATTGCAACTTCAAAATTCAACGAATATATGCTAAAAGTTATTGAAGCGTATCCGCCACCAGCGACAAAAGGTAAGTATGTAAAAATTAAATATTGCATGCAATTGCCTACTCAAACGCCACAATTTGTGTTTTTTGCTAATTTACCGCAATACGTTAAAGAACCTTATAAGCGATACCTTGAAAATAAAATTCGTGAGAAATGGGATTTTGCAGGAGTTCCAATAGATATTTACATAAGAGAAAAATAAAAAGCGAGTCCCCTAAGAATAGGGGACTTTTTTATGTTTTGTGTCTAGATAATTTACAGAATCAATTTTTTATTGGCATTATATTTGGATAAATGTAAAAAACACAATTAAACCTTTTGGCTTTTTTTAAGTCTTATTGATCTAACTAACCTAATTTTATGACCAAGATTTATTCATTTCTATTGTTTTTAGCTTTTGTTTATTCGACAAATGCCCAAAACAATATTGTTATTAAAGGAACTGTAGTCGATATCAATTCTCAGCTTCCGATAGAACTGGCAACTGTTTATTTTACTGCTGTAAAAGATTCTACGATTATTGAATATGCCACAACGGACAAAAACGGAAATTTTATCATTAATACTAAAAAGTATGATAAACCAGTTTTCTTAAAAGTAAATTATACCGGATATCAGGCCTATTATGAAGAGCAAAAAGGACTTACAGAAAGTAAAGACTTCGGTAAATTGTATATGCTTGAAAACGCAAATGTTTTAGACGAAGTAGTAATTAAAAGCGAAGCACCGCCTATTACAATTAAAAAAGATACTTTAGAATTTAATGCTGGTTCTTATAAAGTGCGTCCAGATGCCAATGTAGAAACATTATTGAAACAGCTGCCAGGATTTGATGTAGATAATACAGGAAAAATTACGGTAAATGGGCGAGAAGTCAATCAGGTTTTGGTCAACGGAAAAGCTTTTTTTGATAAAGACGGAGCTATTGCCATTAAAAACCTTCCTGCCGATATAATTAAAAAAGTTCAGGTTTCTGATTTTAAAACCAGAAAAGAAGAGCTTGCCAAACAAGAATCGACTTCAGATTATTCTAGCATAAATATCACTATTGACGAAAAGAAAAACAAGGGATATTTCGGTAAAGTACTTGGAGGTTATGGCTCAGATGAACGCTATGAGAGCAGTTTAATGATGAACTTCTTTAAAAACAAACAAAAAATTAGTGTTTTGGCTTCGTCAAACAACATCAACTCAACCGGATTTTCTATGGATGATGTTTTTGACAATATGGGTGGCGGACGAAATGCAAGAGGTGGCAATCAGAATTCAGGCAGTGGAGGAAAAGGAATTACGCAATCGACTTTGGCTGGAATTAATTATTCTGATGACTGGACAAAGGATTTGGAGTTTATGAGCAGTTACAACTTTACAAATTCGGTGACTAAAAATGATAGCAAATCCAATCAGCTGAGTTTATTGCCAACGGGGAATATTTTGACCGAAGCAGATTCTAAAACGAGAAATGAAAATACTGGAAATAAAGTCAACTTCGAATTAGAATACAAAATCAATCCTACGATGCAGATTGTTTTTGCTCCAAAATTGAATTTGTCTGAATCGAATAGCAATTCTTCATCTTCGTCTTTTTCTGAAAATGAAAATGGTGAAGCATTGAACGAAAGTACTGCAAATTCGCATACAGAAAACTCAAATACGAGTTTTGCAAACAGCATTAATTTCAATAAAACTTTTGAAAAGAAATCTCGAAATTTGAGTGTAGTTTTTAATAACAATAACACAAAAAATGATTCGAACGGAATTAATATTTCTGAAACTATTTTTTATCAGGATGCAAAACCAAATGACGAAAGAAATCAGAACGCAAAAAACACGTCAAAAAGTGATGCATATTCGCTTGATGTAGAATATACGGAACCCATTACTGATTCGCTTCGTGTGCGTTTCGGTACCGATTTTGACTGGCAAAGTTCGATGAACGATCAAAAGACTTTTAATTTTGACGATGCATCTCAGGAATATTCAGATTTAAATTTATTGCTGACCAATTATACCACGTCGAAACAAAATTCGATTACGCCAAAAGTTGGTATTAGCTGGCAAAAAAGTAAATATACTCTTAATATCAATTCTAGAACTTCAATTGTTGAGTTTGATAATCATTCGTTTTACTTAAATCAAGCTACAGATTTAAATAAAAGATATATGCTTCCATACGGAACGGCTCAGTTTCGTTATAAATTTAATCGTTCTAAAAACTTAACTTTTAAATATGATTATTCTAATGCGCTTCCGTCAGCGACACAGTTAATGCCAGTTGCAGATTTAAATAATCCGCTGAATAGTGTAATTGGTAATCCAGATTTAAATCCGATTGAAAAAAATACCGCGGGAATTGATTTTAAAAATTTTGATTTTAGAACACGTTCAGGTTATAGCTTATTTCTTAAAGGGAATTACTATAATAATGACATAGTTTCGACTTCTATTTATGATGATAGTGGAAAAAGAAATACGACTTATGTTAATATTTCAGGAACTTATTCGGCTTCGGTTGGAGGAAACTGGAACCAGCAGATTAAAAAAGATGCGCATACCCTTAGATACGGTTTGCGTTTAAGCGGTAATTATAATTTTGATAAAGGATTTACAAATGCGGTTTTGTATTATGCAAAATCGGTGGTAATTACGCCGAGCGTTTATGCTTCGTATGATTATGGAGAGGTGCTTTCGATTGCGCCGTCGTATAGTTTGTCGTACAATGAAACACGATACGAAAACTTTTCTAGAGACGCCACTTCAAACGTAATTCATAGAATTAATATGCAGACAACTTCTTATTGGCCTGCCAATTTAATCTTCGGAAATGATTTTGGATATACTTATAATTCGAATATTTCAGACGATTTCAGAAAAGATTTTTTCCTTTGGAACACTAGTTTGTCTTACGGATTCTTGGATAAAAAACTATACGCAAAAGTAAAAGTTTATGATGTATTAAATCAGAATCAAAGCGCAACCAGAACTATTTCGCCAACTTCTATTAGAGACGAAGAAAATACTGTTTTAAAACGTTATGTAATGTTTTCGTTAGCCTATAAAATTGGAAACTTTGCCGAAAGCAAAAAAGGAGGAAAGAGACAGAGGGGATCGTAGTTTTTTTTAAGGGGCTAAGGTTCTGAGGGACAAAGGGGCAAAGGTTAAAAAAAATCCTAAATCAAATGAAATTTGATTTAGGATTTTTAATAAAATCTAAAATCTAAAATCTAAAATCTAAAATCTAAAATCTAAAATCTAAAATCTAAAATCTAAAATCTAAAATCTAAAATTTTCGATTAATTCTGTGATAAACAGTAAGTCGAATAATATCACGATCGTAAAAATCTACACCGCTGGCTCGTCGTTGGAAGTTTTTTAAATACCCCAATTCTAAACCGAGATTTGGATTGAAATGATAACGTATAGCACCGTAAATACGATTTTGGTCAAAAGTATTTCTTCGATTGTCTTTTCCGAAATTGAATAAAATTTCGTCGGAAATAGTCCCTTTAATACTTCTTTTTTCTTTTTCCCAAATTGTAAATTTTGATTGTAATCGGTATCGAAATCTGTAAGCAAATGAAAATTCATTCAATAATCCATTTTTATCCGCTTTTTGAATGAATCTTTCTTCTAGCTGAAAACGGTTGTGAAAAGTAATTTTGGCAATATCATTAATCAAAGTGATGTCTTGTTGCGCTCGATATTCTGGAATAGAAAAATCTGGATCAACATTCGGATTTTGGGTATTGACATTAAAATAGGCAAATCCAGCGCCCAAATCGATCATTTTAGTTGCCCTAAAGCGAGCTTGAGATCGAATAACAAAAAGATTTTCGTGAATGGGATTTACAAAGCTTCGATTGTCGAATTCAGAATGAATTGCCCATTTTTCGCTTAACGGAAAAATATTATAATATCGAATCCAGGTTAAAGTCTGCTGGTCGATTTTTCTTTGGTTTTGCCCGCTTAAAAGCTGGCTCGCCAAGATTATAATAAAAAATATTCTCTGGTACTTTTTCAATACTACAAATTCTGGCTGCGAATATATAGAAAACAGAATATACGAATTGAATTTGAGATTGTTTTTTAAGATGCTTTTTGGCTCTATTTTGTGATAGTTTTATTTTTTGCAAATGATTTAAACTTAAATCGAAGTTTCTTCAAAACCAAAAAGGTGATTTGTCTTTTTATTAATTTTTAAAAATAATTCTAATTGAGGAATTATTTCCATTTGTAAAAAACGAATCTCTGGATTATCTCCATCAGTGCTTTTTATTACAGCAGTAAAACGGAAGTTTTTGACTGAATTTCTTTTTTGTGCAGTTAATTGATAATAAAAAGTATCGGATTTTGATTTTGAATCAATAGCAAAAATGAAACTGAGTTTGCATATTTTCTTTTTACTAATGGGCGTAATCTTGTAAAAAGAATCTCGTGACTTATCAAATTTCAAAGAAGTTTTATTTCGAATTAATAATAAATAAAGAGTATTTGAAAGTAGAATGAAACATGTGATAAGAGCGGCAAATAGTCCCATTCTAGAATTAGTGAACTCCAATACAAGAAAGCCACTAACTAAAGCTAAAATGCCTAAAATTGAATTTACTACACCGTTTGATTTACTGTACCAATAAGGATCAAATGAAATTTCGTTTTCTGAAATAGTAAAATTGTAGTAAGTCTGTATTGTAGTGCTCAAATTATGAAAATTTAAAAGAACATTAAATTTCAATATTTTAAAAATAAAAGAACGACTATAAAAGTTTTAAAAACAACAGATTAAGGTTTGTTTTGAAGATAAATAAAAAAACGAGATGTATTTTTAAGATACACCTCGTTTTTAATACTAACGCTAACTAACCGCTTATAGAGAATACTTCAATGTAACTCCATAAGTTCTTTGATCACCAATAACTCCAGCATATTGTCCTGAGTTACCACCTGCAGGCAATAATTGCTCGTAGTAATCTTTATTTAAAAGGTTGCGTCCCCAAAACTGAACAGATAAACCTTGCGATGCACGGAAACCTAAACGAGCATTGAAAATTGCGTATCCTTGAACAATTAAATATTTTGAAGCGGAAGGGCTTGAAGAGAATTCAGAACGTGCATAACCATCGGCTGCGAAGTAAATTTTTCCTGCGTTTCCAAAGAATTTTGCATGATCAGAAAGTTCTCCTCCAAGTGAACCTGCCCATCTTGAAGCACCTGGCAATTCAGTTCCAGAAACATCTTTGAAGGCAACTGGCGCTCCAGTTTCTTCTAATGGAAGCGGTGCATTGGTGAATTTCACATATTTGCCATCTGTATAAGTTGCAGCACCATTAATTGTTAAATGTGAATTAATAACAAAACTAGCATCCAATTCTGCACCTCTTACGCGAACTTTGTCTGCATTGGCAAGATAACCACGGTTTACACCCAATTCAGCTGCCTGAACGTTGGTTTGAAAATCTTTGATATCGGTATTAAAGAACGTTAAGTTGAAAATTGAATTTTTAAATGGAGATGTTTTTACTCCAATTTCATAATGGTTTACTTTTTCTGGTTTTACTACAGCAAGTTCAGTCAATGGCTGTCCTGCAGAATTTGTTGGAAGCCCAGCTACGTTAACTCCAACTGGTTTGTAGCTTTTAGCATAAGTAGCATAAACATTGATTTTGTCTGATGCTTTGTAAGTAAGCGTTAAGTTTCCAGAAAAGTCTGTGTTATCTGTGTCAGAATCAAATGCTTGATCAGAGTAAACTGATTTTTTCAAAGCCAACAAGGCTGGATCTGTTGTCTGAAGACCTCCATAAGTTTTACGAGAATAACTAGCATCTTTTTTATCAAAATTATATCTCAAACCTGGCAAAATGTGGAATCTCTCTGTAACAGCCCAATCAAGCTGTCCAAACACAGCCGCACTCGAAGCTCTAATTCTTGCGTCGGTTTTAATTCCGTAACCTTCAAAGAGACCGGGAGTTTTCCATAATGGACTTGTTGAGTTTTGAGAGAATCTCCATTGTGCATTACCAGATTCTTCTGTACCATCTGTTTGCGAAGTTTGATCGATAAAGAATACTCCAGCAACACCGCTAATTTTGGATGTTAGTTGTCCAGCATAACGAATCTCTTGTGTAATTTGTGTTTGTCTGGTTGGATTTTGAGATTTTGCTAAAACCTGTAATCCTGTAAAATCTCTATCATTTGACGGATCCCAGTTCCAGAAACGCCAAGCTGTTGTAGAAGTCAATGTTCCACCGCCAATTTTAGTATCAATGTTTAACGAAACCCCTCCTAAATCCTGTCCAGAACGCCAAGGTGTATCGTGATCTATTTTTCGGTCAAAAGCATTTAAACTTGGCAATTGATAATTTAAATCGGCAATAATAGCATCAAACTGACGGTATGCAGCCCTTTGAGTAGGGGCAACACCAGCAACAACCTGCGCATATCCGTCAGGACGCTGTGTTGTAAGATCTCCTGCAAAAATAATGTTTGTGTTTTCTGTAGGAGTCCATAATATTTGTCCTCTAAAACCTTGATTATTTAAAGTATTGGTTGGTCTTCCTGTTGCAATGTTATCGATTAAACCGTCACGCTGTGTTCCAGAAAAAGATAAACGACCTGCCACTTTTTTTCCTAATGCTCCAGTAATAGAAGCTTTAGCCTGTAAAAAGGCATAATTTCCGTAACTCACTTCAAAATCGGCACCCGATGTAAAACTTGGTTTGCGAGATGTAATATTAAAAGCTCCAGAAGTAGTGTTTTTTCCAAATAAAGAACCTTGCGGACCACGTAAAACTTCAATTTGTTCAACATCGATGAAATCTAAAGTTGTTGCTGCTGGACGTGCATAATAAACCCCATCTACATAAAAACCAACTCCAGGATCGATACCATCATTTGTAAGTCCGAATGGAGAACCTAAACTTCTAATGTTGATTCCGGTATTTCTTGGATTAGAAGAATACAATTGAACAGAAGGAACCAATTCTTTTATACGATTTACGTTAAATGCACCAGCTTGTTCTGCTTGTTTTCCTGTTACAACAGAAACGGCAATTGGTACATCTTGTACTTTTTCAATTCTTCTTCTTGAAGAAACCACAACTTCTACCAATTGATTTTCTTCGCGTAAAGTTACCAATAGAGGAGATGCAGGAATTGCCGTAATTTCAAGCTCATTGGTTTTGTATCCAATATATTGAACTAAAAGTATAACGGGTAATTTTCCTTGTGATTCTATCGAAAATCGGCCTTCAGAATCTGTAATAGTGCTAAATGTTGTTCCTTTAATTACCACATTGGCTGCTTCTAAAGGAATATTTTGATCTGTAGTTACAACTCCTTCAATTTTTTGTGCGAATGAGATTGAGAACGTTAAAACTGCAAGTATTGTAAATATATTTTTAATAGATGTTTTCATTTTTATATTAAGTATATGTGATTAGTAGAGTTTAAAATTAAATTTTTTACCAGCACATACATATCATAAATGAAGCGGCATTCACAGTTGTGAACTTATAGTTATATTTTTTTTGCAAAAGATTTTTTCCACCTGATTGACTAGAAGGTACTTTCATGAGTTAAAATTTTGTAAATGATTAGTTAATTATTTTTGGCAAATATATATAATTAATTCTATAGATTTACTAGGATTTAAAAAATATTTTTTTATTTCTTCACCAATGAAGCGATTGTGATGCCTTCCATAGCCTTTAAAGTTTTATCTCTAATAAGCATTAAGCCGTGGCGCAGACTGCATTCGTCTTCGGTTTTGCAATCAGAGCAAGGCTCGTAAAAATTTAGAGAAGCACACGGCAAAAGTGCAATTGCACCGTCAAATAATCGGTGAATTTCTGCCAAAGTAATGTCATTTTTAGATTTTATCAGGTAGTAGCCGCCAAATTTTCCCTGCTTACTGCTTACAAAACGGCCGCGTTTCAGATCTAATAAAATCTGTTCCAAAAACTTTTTAGGAATATTAGCGCCATCCGCAATTTCTACTGTTCTAGAAATGTGGTTTTCGTCTTGTTCTGCTAAATAAAGTAAGGCCTTAAGGGCATATTTTGCTTTATGTGATAACATCTATTTTTAATTATGAATTGTAAATTATGAATTAAATTTTGAAACTAAAATATTTTCAAAGATAACTTGAAACTTTAAACAAAACTTAAAATAGGAAACAAAATTTAATTACCAGCCTCCGCTAGATCCTCCGCCAGAGAAACCTCCACCGCCAAAACCTCCGCCGAAGCCTCCGCCTCCGCCAAAACCACCACCAGATGATCCTCCGCCGAAGCCTCCAAATCCACCGCCACTTCGTCCTAGATTACTTAAAATAATAACATCAAGTAGGCTAGGGCCGCCTCCGCCATTGTTCCCAGAATTACCTCCGCCTCCTCGTTTATTTCGAGAAAGTAAAATTAAAACAATCACAACAATAACGATAAAGGGAAGAATAGGAAAATCTTGTCCTTTTTTTGCTGTTTTACGCTCGCCTTTATACTTTCCTTTGAAAACATCGATAATAGCATCGGTTCCTTTATCAAGTCCGTTGTAAAAGCTTCCTGCTTTAAATTCTGGTACAATAATATTTCTGATGATTTCGCCACCAATTCCTGCAGTGAGTCGATCTTCAAGGCCATATCCAGGATTAATAGCAATTTTTCTTTCATTTTTAGCTAAAAGAATTACAACTCCATTATCGTCTTCTTTAGTTCCGCCAATTCCCCAAGTCTGTCCCCATTTTGTTGCTAATTGGCTTACATCTTCTCCTTTTAAGCTTTCGATGGTGATTACTACAATTTGAGTAGTTGTAGAATCAGAATAACGAACTAGTTTTTCTTCTAATTGCGTTTTTTCTGTAGAACTTAAAATGTTGGCATAATCATAAACAGAAGTTTGAAAACTTGGTTTTGACGGAATCTCAAATTGCGCAAAAATAGCATTGCTGATAAATAATGCGATAAACAAAAAAGTAATCTGAAAAAGTCTATTGGAATTTGTGATTTTGTTTTTAGAAATTTTCATTATTTATCCTTTTGAGATTTCGTTAGATAATTCGTTTATATCATCTTCCTGAGAAGGAAAATATTTTTTAAGCTGTGTACCGGCGTTTAAGATACCATCAACAATTCCTTGTTTAAAGTTTCCAGCTTTAAAATGGTTGGTCATAATATCTTTGGTACAATCCCAAAAATCATTGGCTACCAAATCATTAATTCCTTTGTCTCCACAAATTACAAAGTTTTTGTCTTCTACTGCAAAATAGAGCAATACGCCATTTTGCAATTTAGTTTCATCCATTCGTAATTCATGAAAAACTTCTAAAGCCCGATCAAAATGGACTTTAGAAGTTGTTTTTTCTATATGTACTCTAATTTCGCCAGAAGTATTACTTTCAGCCATACGAATAGCTTCAACAATTTCTTGCTCTTCTTCTTTGGTTAAAAAATCTTCTACTTTTGACATTTGGGTGATTTTAGAGTTAAGTCCCGATAGCTATCGGGATAGATTTTAGAATCAAACGAAACCGTTGACTCTAAAATGCTTTATTTAGAATTTTACTTCAACTGGTTTATCAGCTCCAGTAGATGCTTCAAAATATGGTTTTTCTTTAAGGCCATACATTCCAGCTAAGATATTTCTTGGGAAAGTATTAATGTTATTGTTGTAAGGCTTAACAGCTTCATTAAAACGAGTTCTTGCCGTTAAGATTTGATTTTCTGTACTAGCCAGTTCGTCTTGCAGTTTCATAAAGCTTGCATCAGCTTTAAGGTTTGGGTATTGTTCAACACTTACCAATAATTTTGATAGTGAAGATGAAACTCCTGATTGTGCAGAATTGAATGCTGCTAATTGTTCTGGAGTAACGTTTGTTGGGTCAATAGTAACTCCAGTCGCTTTAGCTCGGGCTTCTATTACTGCTGTTAATGTGCTTTGCTCATGTTTAGCATATCCTTTTACAGTATTTACTAGATTAGGAATCAGATCATTTCTCCTTTGATAAGCAGTATTGACATTTCCCCAGCTTTCTTTTATGTCTTG
Source organism: Flavobacterium ustbae (assembly GCF_003946915.1). Lineage (GTDB taxonomy): Bacteria > Bacteroidota > Bacteroidia > Flavobacteriales > Flavobacteriaceae > Flavobacterium > Flavobacterium ustbae. The sequence continues at coordinate 120,525 of NZ_RPOC01000010.1, read as the reverse complement.
ATCAAGTGTTACCGCAGTGTTATAAATGCCACTTGCCCAGCTATATAATCCGATAACGATTACAGCTACAACTCCAAGAATTATTAATCCTTTCTTCATATTTGTTTAATTTAGGTTTATTTCAATTTTTAATTACAATTCGTTTTTGATGTCGTTCAGTTGCGTTTTTATCGATTCTAATTTACGTATTATTTCGAATTTATCTAACGTTTTCTTCTGACCTTCTTTAAGGTGTATTTTGGCACCATCCAGCGTAAATCCTCTTTCTTTTACTAAGTGATAGATTAATTGCAGGTTGGTAATATCTTCAGGCGTGAACATTCTATTTCCTTTGGCATTTTTTTTAGGTTTCAGAATATCAAATTCGCTGTCCCAAAATCGTATCAAAGAAGCATTGACATTAAAAGCTTTGGCAACTTCGCCAATACTGTAATATCTTTTGTCTTTAGAAAGTTCAATATGCATGGTTCGTTTTTTTCTATTTTATTCCAAAAATAGTATTTTTTGTACTATTAATCTAATGATTGGTTTTCTTGATTTGCCATTTGCGAAATCACTACGTATTCTGCAGCTGAAATATTTCCATAATAAAAATTCAACGGATTTACGACTTTCCCGTCTTTATGCACTTCATAATGGCAATGTGGACCTTCAGATCTTCCCGTGCTTCCTACATAACCAATAACATCGCCTCTTTTTACCCGTTGTCCCGGGCGACAGTTGTATTTGCTTAAATGCGCATATAAACTTTCATATCCAAAACCGTGCCTGATCACAACATGATTTCCATATCCAGAAGCAGTATTGTCGGCTCTTTCTACAACTCCATCTCCTGTTGCATAGATTGGAGCGCCTGTATTGGCAGAAAAATCCATTCCGTTGTGCATTTTTCGCACTTTCGTGAAAGGATCAATGCGGTATCCAAAACCTGACGCTACACGTTTTAAATTTTCATTTCGAACTGGCTGAATGGCAGGAATGGCCAATAATAAATTCTCTTTAGCTCCAGCTAATTTTAAAATTTCATCTAAAGATTTAGACTGAATGGCCAATTGCTTCGAAAGTTTGTCAATTCTTTTTGTAGTATTTAGAACCAATTGCGAATTATTGTATCCTTCCAAAGTTTTATATCGATCAGAGTTTTTAAAACCTGCTTTTCTAATGGAATCTGGAATTTCGGCTTTGTTAAAATAAATGCGGTAAATATTATTGTCACGTTCTTCTAATGCATCTGCAGCTTCATCAATTTCGTCTAATTTTTTATTTAAAATAGCATATTGCAGTTTTAAATTTTCAATTTCTCTGGCTTGCAAACGATCTTTTGGAGTTTCGAAATAAGGAGTGTTTATTAAAAGTACAAAAACCAAAAATCCAAATAGTGCCGAAGCCACTAAAAATAGGAATGCGTAACCAATTTTTATTCTTTTTCTGGTTTTTATTTTCGTATAAGCCAGATTTTCTGAGTCGTAATAATATTTTACTTTCGCCATATTTTAAAATACGCTATTTTTGCAGCTTGTAAAATAACTTAGACGAACAATATTACTAAATGTTGCAGTCATTTAAGCTTTTTTACAAGAACATAGGTTAATTATATAATTGGGGTAATTATATAATGCGCAAAATAAGGAATTTATTGTTTTAAACGATTAGTTTTTATGATCGATTTCGAAATTAATGCATTATCAAATTCACAAATTATCTAATTGTCTAATTATCAAATTGACACATTAAACAGACACATTTTCTAATTAAAATATGAAATCACAAGACGTACGTAAACAATTTTTAGATTTTTTTGAGAGTAAAGGACATACAATTGTTCCATCGGCTCCTATTGTCCTTAAAGACGACCCAACCTTAATGTTCAATAATTCGGGAATGGCCCAGTTTAAAGAATTTTTCTTAGGGAACGGAACTCCAAAAAGTCCAAGAATAGCCGATACGCAAAAATGTCTTCGTGTTTCAGGAAAACATAATGACCTTGAGGAGGTTGGTATAGATACGTACCACCATACGATGTTTGAAATGTTAGGGAACTGGTCTTTTGGCGATTACTTTAAAAAAGAAGCAATTAACTGGGCTTGGGAATTATTGACAGAAGTGTACAAAATTCCAAAAGAAAATCTTTATGTTTCTGTTTTTGAAGGAAGCAAAGAAGACAATGTTCCTTTTGATCAAGAGGCTTGGGATATTTGGAAAGAGTTAATCGACGAAGACCGAATTATTCTAGGTAATAAAAAAGATAATTTCTGGGAAATGGGAGATCAAGGACCATGCGGACCTTGTTCTGAAATTCACGTTGATTTACGTTCTGCAGAAGAAAAAGCTCAGGTTTCTGGAAAAAGTCTTGTAAATAATGATCACCCTCAAGTAGTTGAAATCTGGAATAACGTATTCATGGAATTCAACCGTAAAGCAGACGGTTCTCTAGAAAAACTTCCAGCGCAGCACGTAGATACCGGAATGGGATTTGAGCGTTTGTGTATGGCTTTGCAAGGAAAAACATCAAATTATGATACAGATGTTTTCATGCCATTAATTAGAGAAATCGAAACAATTACAGGTGCAAAATATACCGTAAAAGCATCAAATGAAGCTGAGGAAAAAGTAAATATTGCAATTCGTGTAGTAGCCGATCACGTTCGTGCAGTAGCTTTTGCTATTGCCGATGGTCAGTTGCCTTCTAACACTGGAGCTGGTTATGTTATTCGTAGAATTTTGCGTCGTGCTATTCGTTACGGATTTACTTTCTTAGACACGAAAGAAGCTTTTATCTATAAATTGGTAGAAACTTTAAGCGAGCAGATGGGAGATTCTTTCCCAGAAATTAGAACGCAAAAAGCACTTTGTTCAAATGTTATTCGTGAAGAAGAAAATTCATTCTTAAGAACATTAGATCAAGGATTAATTCTTTTAGACGCTGTAATTTTAAATAATACAGGAGATACGATCGATGGTAAAAAAGCTTTCGAATTGTATGATACATACGGATTTCCAATTGATTTAACTGCTTTGATTCTTTCAGAAAAAGGATTGAAACTGGACGAAAAAGGATTTCAAGAACAATTGCAATTGCAAAAAGAAAGATCTCGTGCCGCTTCTAAAGTAACAGCTGGTGACTGGAATGTAATTGTGGAAGATGATATTCAAGAATTTGTTGGTTATGACAGATTGGCACATCAGGTTAAAATTACGAAATACCGTAGAGTTGAAAGTGCAAAAGATGGTGAGATTTTCCAATTGGTTTTTAATGCAACTCCTTTTTATGGAGAAAGCGGAGGACAAACTGGAGATAAAGGGTATTTGGAAGCCCAAAACGGTGATATCGTTTACATTATTGATACAAAAAAAGAAAATAACCAGACTATACATTTAGCAAAATCGTTACCAGAAAATTTAACTGGAACTTTTAACGCTGTTGTTGATGCTATTCAGAGAGCAAAAACTTCGTCAAATCACTCGGCTACACACTTGTTGCACCAAGGTTTGCGTAAGATTTTAGGAACTCATATCGAACAGAAAGGTTCGATGGTTCGTAATGCTTCATTGCGTTTTGACTTTTCTCACTTCGCAAAAGTTACAGACGAAGAATTAGTAGAGGTTGAAAACTTTGTAAACGCAAGAATTCGTGAGAGTTTGCCATTAATCGAAAAAAGAGCCATTCCAAAAGAACAAGCTCTAGAAGACGGCGCAATTGCTTTGTTTGGTGAGAAATATGGAGATTTAGTTCGTACAATTAAATTTGGCGATTCTGTCGAATTATGTGGAGGAACTCACGTTGCCAATACATCTGATATCTGGCACTTTAAAATTGTTTCTGAAGGAGCTGTTGCTGCAGGAATTAGAAGAATTGAAGCGATTACAAGTGAAGCGGCAAAAGAATATTTTGAATCTCAGGCACTTTCTTTCAGCGAAATTAAAGAAGCACTTAAAAATGCTCCAGATCCTGTAAAAGCGATTCAGGCATTGCAAGACGAGAATACTCAATTGAAAAAACAATTGGAAGCTTTATTAAAAGATAAAGCTAAAAATATGAAAGCTGATTTGGCTAAAGAGTTGCAAGAAATCAACGGAGTTCAATTCTTGGCAAAACAAGTTGATTTAAATCCTGAAGGCGCAAAAGATTTGGCTTACGAGTTAGGAAATTCATACCAAAATCTATTCGTTGTTTTTGGAACCGTTAACGACGGAAAACCAATGTTGACGTGTTATGTTTCTAAAGAAATTGTAGCTGCCAAAAACCTAAACGCAGGACAAGTAGTTCGCGAATTGGGTAAATACATTCAAGGAGGCGGAGGAGGTCAGCCTTTCTTCGCAACTGCTGGAGGTAAAAATGCTGACGGAATTGCTGAGGCGCTTTCTAAAGCTGGAGATTTCTTGAAGTAATTATTTAATCTCGCAAAGACGCAGAGTCGCAAAGTTTATTCTTTTAAGCTTTGCGGCTTTTTTGTTGTGCTAATTTTAGTGCTAAGTTTTTTTTGTGAAGAATTAATCTCGCAAAGACGCAGAGTCGCGAAGTTTATTTTTTTTTTAAGCTTTAAAGCGTTTTATTTAAAGTTTTAAATTTGTAAGCTTATACTTTAATTTTTAAAAAATGACTGAAAATGAAATTTCTGCTGTTGTGGTTGATGTTTGCTATAAAGTACATGTGAAACTTGGGCCAGGATTATTGGAATCTGTTTATGAAGCTATTTTGTATCATGAATTAACTAAAAGAGGACTAAGAGTAGAAAAACAAAAAGTATTACCTGTAATTTGGGATCAGATAAATTTAGATATTGGTTTTAGAGCAGATTTAATAGTTGAGAATAAAGTGATATTGGAAATCAAGTCAATTGAACAAGTTACAGATGTGCATGCGAAACAGGTTTTAACATATCTCAAAATCACAAAAATGAAATTAGGTTTGCTAATCAATTTCAATGTTCCAATCATTAAGTTTGGGATAAAGAGAGTAGTTGCAAATCTTTAAAACTTAAAAATAATAAAAAGAAAAGCCACAAAGCTTAAAAAAAACTTTGCGGCTTTGCGACTTTGCGAGATTCTTTACGCGCAACTATTTACGCTCGCCAATTTGTTGGCGCCACATAGCGTAGTACAATCCTTTTTCTACAATCAGATCCTCATGTTTACCTTGCTCGATGATTTTACCTTGTTCTAAAACAAAAATTCTATCGGCATGCATTACAGTAGATAAACGGTGTGCGATTAAAACTGTAATTCTGTTTTTATCAGAGATATTTCTGATCGTATCATTAATTTCTTCTTCGGTAATAGAATCCAAAGCCGAAGTAGCTTCGTCAAAAATCAATAAGTTCGGATTTCTTAGAATTGCTCTCGCAATAGATAAACGTTGTTTTTCGCCACCCGAAACTTTAATTCCGCCTTCACCAATTGTGGTGTTTAAACCATCTTCAGCACGTCTTAAAAGTTTATCGCAGCTGGCTCTTTTTAATGCATCGTACAAATCTTCGTCGGTTGCATTTGGCTTAACAAACAATAAGTTCTCGCGAATTGTTCCTGAGAATAATTGAGCATCTTGGGTTACAAAACCTAGCTGTTTCCTTAAGTCTAATAAATCAATTTCGGTCGAATCGATATCATTATATAAAACTTGACCTTCTGCAGGCGTATACAGTCCAACCAAAAGTTTAACCAAAGTTGTTTTTCCAGATCCAGATGGACCAACAAAAGCAACAGTTTGGCCTTGTTTAATTTCAAAATTAATATTTTCAACAGCCTTAAATTTAGCCGTTTTATGCTGAAAGCTAACATTTTCAAAAAGTAGTTTCTGAATCGCGCCAATATGTTTAGGTGTTTTTGGACGAAATTCTTTTGGAGCACTCAGTAAGTTTTTGAAATTCTCCATAGAAACTTTCGTTTCATTCAATGCAATAATAAAATTTCCAAGTTCTTGTAAAGGGCCAAAAATAAAGAAGGTAAAAAATACCATTGTCAATAAATCTCCGACAATAATTTTTCCTCCAAACAAGAAATAATACAGAGCAAAAACAACACAGGTTCTTAAAAAATGAACCGTTGTTCCTTGTATAAAACTTAAACTTCTAATAAAACGGATTTTCTGTAATTCTAATTGAAGGATTTTAAATGTATTAAGATTCAAACGCTTTTCTTCCTGATAAGTTAATCCGATACTTTTTACTAATTCGATGTTTCGTAAACTTTCTGTTGTAGATCCCGCCAATGCATTGGTTTGGTTTACGATTTTTCTAGAAACTATTTTAATCTTTTTTCCCAGATACAAACTTACCAGAGCAATAATTGGAGCTGTGATTAAAAAGATAATAGAAATTCTCAAGTCAATTCTGGCAACATAAACGATGACAAAAATGAAGCCGATAATAGTTTGAAAAATCAAAGAGATTGAAAGCGTGATCAGTTTTTCAGAATCGATTCTAACTTTGGTTAATTTACTTAAAGTTTCGCCACTTCGCTGATCTTCAAATTCAGCATACGGAAGATCAAGAGATTTCTTGATTCCGTCTGTGTACATTTGAGCGCCAGTACGCTGAATGACAACATTGGTAAAATAATCCTGAAAGTTTTTAGTAATTCTCGAAATCATAGCGGCTCCCAGTGATAATCCGAGCCAGAAAGCCAATGATTTGATAAAACCCATTTCGTTGCCTTTGTATTTTGCGATTCCGACCCCACAGTCCTGCATTAATTTTCCGGTAATTACAGAGTCTGATAAACTAAAACAAATGTTGATGGTAGCCATTATCAAAGCAAAAAACAAAAGCATTTTATGTTTGATGATGTAGATATATAATAATTTCATATAAGATTTAAAAAAAAATGGAAGATGCAAAAATAAGGAATTGTTTTAGTTTGTGATTATGTTTTTTGTTATTAAAAATGTAATTTTTTAACGCTGTTAAGTTCCAGTAAAAGTTGATAATAATTGTTTTTTTCTTTAATAGATTTTTCTGAAAAATGAGATGCTTTAATATGAAAAAAAACTATTTGTTGCGAATGTGGAAACCCGTAAGGTTATAATTTTTGGTTGTATTATGTTTGCGCTATTAATCAATTTAACCAAATCAAAATGAAAAAAATCTTATGTCTTTTTGGAGCATTGACTCTATTATTAACATCTTGTTCAAGCGATGAATCACCATCAAATGGTTCAACGGATTCAGTATTTTTAAAGAAGACAATTTCAACTTATTCTGACGGATCAAAAGTGACAACAAACTATACTTACAATGGCAATAAAATTGTAAGTATAATTGATGATTCTGGTGAATCTAATGCATATTATACTTATACAGGAGATTTAATTACAAAACTTGAATATAAACTTCCTGGAGGAACTGTTGAACAAGTAAATACATATGCATATAGTACTGATGGAAAGTTGACAACATTTGTAAGAATTGATCCGGAAATGGATTGGGGGAATAAAGAAGTTTACACTTATAATACTGATGGTACTGTTACAGTTAAAGAATATATTGGAGACGCTACAACACAAACTACTCTTAATTCGACAGGAACAGTTAAGTTCTCAAACGGAGAAGTTGTTGAAATGATAAACGATACACATTCTAGCCACACTTATACTTATGATACAAAAAACAATCCTTTGAAAAATGTAGCAGGTTGGAATAAAATTAATTTCACAGATGCAGAAGCAAATGATGTTCTTCATAATATGCTTACAGATAAAGCAGAAGGTGAACTTTGGTATAGTTATACATACACTTACAACGATGCTAATTATCCTGTAAAAGCTGTTGAAAGTATTGAAGAAGAAACAGTAGAATTTTTCTATTAGAAAAAAAAAAGAATTTTAAAAGCCCGATACATTTTGTGTCGGGTTTTTGCTTGTTAAAAAGCTTCTTAATAAATTTGAAATATCTAACAAATAAAATACCGCTTAATGAAAAACAAATTATTTTTATTCTCTATCCTGATTTTAGGAACATTTGCTTCCTGCTCAAGTGATGAAAATTCTTATGATAAAGAAGATACTTCAGTATTACCAAAAACAATGTCATACAATTATCCTGATTTTCCGGAAGATAATACTAAGATTACTATAACTTATGCCGGAAATAAAATTGTCAGCAGTGTTGAAGACGATTCCAAAACAGTTTTTACTTATGATGGAAATATGATCACAAAGCAAATTCAGTACGATATAGAAGGTGGGAAAGAAATAAAGGATACAGAGGTTTCTTATTCCTATGAAAATGGAAAATTAAAGACCAGAATTATCAGAGAATTATTTTCTGAAGATTATCCTGAAGGACAATATATTTATAAAACGGTATATACTCATGTTTCTGAAGCTGTAATTACTTATGTAAATTATTCCATAAATTCCGATACAAAAGTGGAAACAAAAAGCACAGATGGTACTTTAACATACAATAAAGGAAATTTGGTTAAAAATGAGCTTTCTGGTTCTCCAAAATCTGATCGAGTTTATGAATACGACGCAAAAAATAATCCACTGAAAAATATTTTAGGATTTGATTTGCTGTTAAATGAAGTGAGTGATTATGCTAAAAATAACGTAACTAAGGAAACAAAGTCTGATAATGGGACAAATGTCGCTAGTTATTTAACAACATATACTTATAATGAAAAAGGTTATCCGATTAAAAATACGTCATTTACAAGTGATGGAAAGACAGTCGAATACGAAATAGAATATACTTACTAAAATATTCGAACCTGAAAAACTATCCAAAACCAAATACTTTCTGTATTTGGTTTTTTTATTGGCAGAAATTGGTGAAATTCGTGTTTAAATTCTATATTATGCAATTCAGAACCCTAGTCCCAATTTTAAAAAGTAACAATCCGATCGATTATAATTCGAAAGTGCTTTCTATTGGTTCTTGTTTTGCAGAAAATATGGCGGATAAATTCGATTATTTTAAATTCCAGAATGAAACCAATCCTTTTGGGATTATTTTCAATCCAGTTTCCATTGAAAAATTATTTGATCGAATTTTGAAACAAGAATGGTTTGAAGAAAAAGATGTTTTCTTTCATAACGAGCTTTGGCACAGTTACGAAGTGCATTCTGATTTGAGTAACGCAGATCGTCAGGAATTGTTGGAAACACTCAATAAAGCAATTGCAGAAACACATAAACAGATAAAAGAAGCCACACATATTATCATCACTTTTGGAACTTCTTGGATTTATAGAAATCTAGAAAAAGATGAAATAGTAGCCAATTGTCACAAAGTGCCTCAAAAGCAGTTTTCAAAAGAATTATTATCTGCAGAAGCAATTCAGAAAAGTATTCAAAATGCTATTGAGTCGATTCAGACTTTAAATCCAAATATCAATTTCATATTTACCATTTCTCCAGTACGTCATATCAAAGATGGTTTTGTAGAAAATCAGCTCAGTAAATCACATTTATTTACAGCACTGCATTCCAATCTAAAATCTAAAATCAGCAATCTAAAATTAGAATACTTTCCTTCGTACGAAATCATGATGGATGAACTTCGCGATTATCGTTTTTATGCAGAAGATATGCTTCATCCCAACCAAATTGCGATCGATTATATTTGGAAGGTTTTCATTGAAAATAATATCTCAGAGGATAGTTTTTCTATAATGAAAGAAGTAGACGAAATTCAGAAAAGTCTGCATCACAGAAGCTTTAATCCTGAATCGCAACAGCATCAAAAATTCTTAGCCAAACTACAGCAGAAAATCGAAGTTTTAGGAAAAAAACTGCCACATATTAAGTTTTAGGTTTTTTAGCCATAGATTTCACAGATTAAAAGGATTTTTTTCTTTTGTTGCAAATTTGCAGGAGTTTAATTCATTCAAGTAAGTATAGCATTAGAGATTCAAAAAAAATCATTTGAATCCTATTAATCTGTGGCAAAAAAATAAATTCTCTATTAAAGCTATAAATACATTCAAAAAAATTAGTGCAATTCGTGTAATTGCTTCGCCAGTTCGCTATTGCTCGAGTCGTGGCAAAAAAAACTTAGCGCCTAGTACCTTCGTGGCACTAAAAGAACTATTTCTCCGTAAAATTTTAGAATAATTCCTCATAATTATGTAAATTGTTAAGGTTTAAATTTTACATTTTTGTAAGATGTGTAACTATGCTTTTTACAGAAGCAATTTAATCTCAAAAGATTTTATTGGCGTATGAATAAGAAATCCATTCATTATTTTAAAAAAACACTTCGTATACTGCTTTGGTGTGTGGGTTCTGTGATTACATTATTATTACTTCTCATTATTTTAATTCAAGTCCCTTCAGTTCAAAATTTCGTTAAAGATAAAGCTATTACTTATCTTCAGGGCAAGATCAAAACTAAGGTTTCATTAGATAAAATATTGATTAAATTTCCAAAAGATGTAGTTCTGGAAGGTTTTTATTTTGAAGACCAAAAGAAAGATACCTTGCTGGCAGGTAATCGATTAGAAGTTGATGTAGACCTTTTCAAATTGGTAAGCAGCGAACTGGAAATCAATTCAGTTTCGCTAGAAAATGTCAAAGCGAATATTGCCAGAAATAAGGATGGTGTTTTCAATTTCGATTATATCATCAAAGCATTTGAATCTAAAGAACCAAAAGTGGAAGATCCGAATGCCAAACCATTCAAGATATCGGTGGTAAAAGTAAATTTGGATCAGATAAAATTTAATTTTAAAGATGATTATTCTAAAAATGATGTTCGTGTAAACCTTACTCATTTTGACACCAAATTCAAAAAATTCGATTTGGACGGAATGGATTTTAATATTCCAACTATCAATTTAAACGGATTAAAAGTAGTTTTAGATCAGGATGTTGTCGAGAAAATCGCCGAAGTTTCAGTTCAAACAGTCGATACCGTTTCGAAGCGTCCGGATTTTAAACTAAAATTAGACAAAATTGCTTTATCAAAAATTGATATAGCGTATGATAATAAAGATTCCAAACTCGATTCTGGAATAAAATTAGGAAACTTAAATTTAGCAGTAAATGAAATCGATCTTACAAAACAGCTTTTGGATTTTGATACTTTTGAAGTTAAAAATCTTAAAGGAAATCTACGTCTGGGTGCAAAAGACAAACAAATCGATGCGCCAAGCCTTGACACTACAGCGATAAAACAAGCGGGCTGGAAAGTAAAATTAAGCCAGGTTGATTTAGAAAATATCGCTTTTAAATTTGACGATATGCAGTCAAAACCAGTTACAAAAGGTATTGATTATGCGCATATGGATTTGAATAAAGTCAACTTTGAAGCCGAGAAACTATATTATTCGAGCGATACTATTTCGGGAAATATCAAAACTCTGACAGTAAATGATAAAAGCGGATTAGAAATTCAGGCTTTGAAAACCAATTTCTTTTACGGTCCTAAAAATGCTTCGTTAGAAAATTTGTTTTTAAAAACACCGCAAACGCTGGTACAAGACAAAATTAAGGCTCAATACAAATCAGTCGCATCGCTTCAAAAAGATTTGGGAAATCTTGCAATTGACGCAAATCTAAAACAATCAAAAATTGGTTTTAAAGATATTTTGCTTTTCGTTCCAAATTTGCAGCAAACCAATCCGTTTAAAAGCAATCCAAATGCGATCTTGTATGTGGATAGCCGTGTGAGCGGAAAAGTAAACGATTTGAATATTTCGAAATTTGAAATGAGCGGCATCGGTTCTACAAAAGTTTCCCTTTCGGGGAAAATTGCCGGACTTCCTGATGCTCAAAAAGCGTATTATGATTTGAATATCAAAAAGATTTCGAGTACTTCAAAAGACATTAATATGTTTGTGCCAGCGGGAACAATTCCGAAAAATATTCAATTGCCTTCACAGTTAAATCTTCAAGGAAAATTTAAAGGTTCGGTTCAAAATTTCAAAACTAATCTGGCTTTAAACAGCAGTTTCGGAAATGCCAAAGTCGATGCATTGTTTGATCAGCGCATTAAAAAAAGAGAAAAATACGATGCAAAAGTTTCTTTGCAGGAATTTGATTTAGGACGATTAGTAAAAAACGATTCGATCGGAAAAATTACGCTTAAAGCGAAAGTAAAAGGGAACGGTTTAGATCCAAAAACGGCAAATGCCGCGATTGACGGTTTGGTACAGAAAGCGGTTTTTAACCGATATACGTATAAAGATTTAGGTTTAAAAGGAAATATCGAAAATGGTTCTTTTGCTGTAAAATCTGGAATGAAAGATCCGAATCTGAATTTTAATTTAACGGCAAGCGGTGATACAAAAGATAAGTATCCATCTGTAAAATTAAAACTGAATCTGGATATTGCCGATTTAGAAAAACTGAATCTGCATGCAGGGCCAATGAAACTTCGAGGTAATGTAGATGCCGATATAGCCAACAGCAATCCTGATTTTTTAAATGGAAAAGTGTTTTTGTCTAACATTCAAATTCTGAAAGATGCTGAGCCAATTGTATTAGATTCGATTCGCGTTTTGGCTTTCGCAGCTAAAGACAGTAATTCGATAAAAATTTCTTCTCAATTCTTAAAAGCAGAAGTTGTAGGGAAATACAAATTGACGACTTTGGCAAATTCAATCCAAAAATCATTATCTAAATATATTGATCTTCAGAATCCGAAAGCAAATGCTGAAGCAGATGAACAGCGTTTGGCTTTTACGCTGAAAGTCGATAACGATCCTATCTTATTTAAATTATTGCCAAAACTTACAGGTTTAGAGCCTTTTACAATTACAGGTAATTATAATAATCAGACAGATTCTTTAGCTATAAAAGGCGCTATTCCAAGAATTGTTTATGCTGAAAACACTATTTCAGATGCTAAAATCAATATCGAAGCCAAAGAAAGCGCTTTAGAATATTTGGTTTCGGTGGCAACAATTGAAAGCGGTTCTCTTAAAATTCCGTTTACAAGCTTATCAGGAAATGTGCAGAATAATGTTCTGACTTATGCCTTACAAGTACAAGATGCCAAAGAAAAACAGCAATATTATATCGCTGGAAATCTGAATCATGAAAATGCAAAAAACATTTTTAAAATCGATGCCGAAAGTTTTGTTTTAAATTATGAAAAATGGAGTATTGATCCAGAAAATGCAATTGAATTTGGTGGTAAACGACTTTACATCAACAAGTTTTATCTGGATAATGCCGGAAATCAATTAAAAATTCAATCGGAAGGAAACGCAGATAATGCACCTCTGAAAGTGGAGTTTGTAAATTTCAATATTGAAACCATCATGAATATCGTCAAAAAAGACGAAAAATTAATGCAGGGGCTAATCAACGGAAATGCGCTGGTTGAAAATGTAATGACGAATCCGACATTTACATCCGATCTAAAAATTGATGATTTTACCTTTAAAGAATCTAAAGTTGGTGATTTAGAAATAAAAGTGGACAATAAAACAGCCAATACACTTGCCGCAAATGTAACGTTGAGCGACGAAGGAAATGACTTAAAACTGATAGGGGATTATCAGCTGGATGCAGGGAATTTTGATTTAGATTTGGATATCAATAAGCTGAATATCAAAAGTATTCAAGGTTTCAGTATGGGGAATATTACCGAAGGACAAGGCTTTTTATCCGGAAACTTTAAAGTGACAGGCAATACCTCTTCTCCTCAGGTTAACGGCGAATTAAACTTTAACGATGCCGCTTTTAGAGTGACTCAGTTAAACTCTTTATTCAAAGTAAAAAATGAAAAAATAACGCTTAGCAACGGAACCATTTCTTTTGATAAATTCTCGCTTTTAGACGAAAATGATAACGAATTGTTTGTAGATGGAGATATCAAAACGACCGATTTTACAGCCTATAACTTTAATTTATTAGTAGAAGCAAATGATTTTAGAGCTGTAAATTCAAAAGCAAAAGACAACGATTTGTTTTACGGTGATTTGTTTTTGGATACCAAATTAAACATCAAAGGAAATTTGGATGCACCGGTTATTGATGGAACAATCAAAATAAATAAAGAAACGGAATTTTCTGTCGTATTGCCACAGTCTGATCCTTCAATTGCTGATCGTGAAGGAATTGTAGAGTTTGTAGATGAAGACAATATGTATCTGAAACAAACGGTTGAAATGCAAAACCAGCTCAATCAATCAGAATTGAAAGGAATGAACGTAAATGTTGCCATTACGATTGATAAGGAAGCCGAACTGAATTTGATTATCGATAAAGGGAATGGTGATTATTTGAGATTGAAAGGTGAAGCTGAGTTAGTTGGAGGAATTGATCAATCGGGTAAAACAACTTTGACTGGTAAATACGAGTTTAATGAAGGTGCGTACGAAATGAATTTTAACGGAATTAAAAGAAAATTCGATCTTCAAAAAGGTAGTTACATTACCTGGAATGGCGAACCGACTATGGCTAATGTCAATATTACGGCTATTTATAAAGTAGAAACGGCTCCGATAGATTTGCTCGGAAATCAATTGGCAAGTGTAGAACCAGCAATTCGAAATACGTATAAACAGAAACTGCCTTTTAATACTTTATTAAAAATGAATGGCGAATTGATGAAACCTGAAATTTCTTTCGGAATTGAACTTCCTGAAGGGAATTATAATGTTTCTTCAGACGTTGTTTCGGCTACACAAACAAAGTTAAAACAGCTGGAACAAGATCCGGCAGAATTAAACAAACAGGTTTTTGCTCTTTTATTATTGAATCGATTTGTGGGCGAAAATCCGTTTGCTAGTGAAAGCGGCGGTACAAGTGCCGAAACGTTGGCAAGACAGAGTGTAAGTAAAATACTTTCGCAGCAATTAAACAATCTGGCAGGAGAATTAATCACAGGTTTTGAAGTCAATTTTGATTTAGAATCTACAGAAGATTACACAACCGGAACTATGGAAAACCGCACCGATTTGAATGTAGAAGTTTCGAAAAGATTATTAGACGACCGATTGAAAGTAACCGTAGGAAGCAGTTTTGGCGTAGAAGGGCAGGAACGTGCCAATGAAGAAAGTACCAATATTGCCGGAGATGTTGCGCTAGATTATCAATTAACAAAAGATGGGCGTTATGTAGTTCGTGCTTACAGAAAAAACCAGTATCAGGTTGCCGTTGAAGGTCAGGTTGTAGAAACTGGAGTTGGCTTTATTATCACGATGAGTTACAATAAATTCAGAGAACTTTTTCACCGTACAGAAGCTGAAAAAGAATTGATTAAAGAAGAAAAAATTCGAAAAGAGAAAGAAAAGCAAAAAAAGAAAGAAAAGCAGGAAAAAGAAAAACTGCAGGAAAATCAGGAAGAAAACAAAATTGAAGGAAATGAGCAAAAAACATAATCATACAATAAATTATTTTACGAAATGTGTGGCACTGTTTTCCTTATTTTTTGTTTTAGGATGCAGCAACACGAAGTATCTTCCAGAAGGTGATTTTTTATATGTTGGAGGCTCAGTAGAAGTCAAAGATTCGATCATTAAAAAGAAAGATAGAAAAGCACTGGAAACAGAATTAGAAGGTTTATTGCGCCCAAAACCAAATAAAACCTTCTTGGGTTTACGTCCCAAATTATGGTTTTATAATATTGCTGGAACGCCTAAAAAAGAAAAAGGATTTAGATATTGGCTTAAAAATAAAGTAGGAGAAGAGCCTGTTCTTTTTAGTAAAGTCGATTTAGATTATAATGCATCGGTTCTGCGAAATTATACCGAAAACAAAGGTTATTTTAAAACTCGTGTCAGCGCCGATTCTACCGTTAGAAATAAAAGAGCAACTGCAGAATATATTGTAACGCCAAGAAAACAATACATTATCAAAAGCGTGACTTTTCCAGATGATTCGCTTAAAATGTCAAAAATTATCGGAAGATCAAGCCGAAGAAGTCTTTTAAAAGTTGGAAAACCGTATGATCTGGATTTAATAAAAGCAGAGAGAGAACGTATAGACGCCAGATTAAAAGAAAAAGGATATTATTATTTTAATCCCGATTATCTTTTGGCGCAAGTTGACAGCAGTAAAGGCGATCATGAAGTGAAGATTAAAATTGTAATCAAAAACGAAACGCCTGCAAAAGCACTAAGAGCTTACAAGATCAACAATATATTTGTTTATCCTAATTATTCTCTGGCAAACGATACTATGGTTTACAGGAAAAGAGATATTTTGCAATACAAAGATTTTACCATAATTGACACCGCTGATACTTTTAAACCAAGAGTTTTTGACCGAACTATTTATTTTAAAAAAGGCGATTTATACAACAGAAAAGATCATAATTTAACGCTGAATCGTTTTGTAAATCTCGGAACTTTCAGCTTTGTTAAAAACGAATTTAAACCTTCTGATAGTATTGATAATGCGCTGGATTCGTATTATTTTCTAACACTTTTACCAAAGAAATTCATTCGTGTTGAAGTTTTAGGAAAAACCAATTCTGCAAGTTATACAGGAACAGAAGTAAACCTGAATTGGAACAATCGAAATTTCTTAAAAGGAGCGGAATTGTTTACAGCTTCTGTTTTTGGAGGAGCCGATTTTCAGCTTGGCGGACCAAATAAAGGGAAAAATATTTATAAATTGGGAGGCGAAGTTAGTTTGACCTGGCCGAGATTTATCACACCTTTTAATATTGAAGGAAACAGCGAATATGTGCCAAGAACCAAAGCAACGCTTCGCTACGAATATCAAAAAAGGACACAATTGTATGCGTTGAATTCTTTTAATACTTCGTTTGGATATTTGTGGAAAGAAAACATTCGAAAAGAACATCAATTAAACGTTATTGATGTGACTTATGTAAGTCCTAATCATGTAACGGAGGAATATCAAGCAGATATTGATAAAGATCCAGCTTTAGGAAGAGTGATTGAAAAACAATTGATTTTTGGTCCAACTTACAATTACACGTATACTAATACGATGCAGAAAAGAAGAAAGCATACAATCTATTTTAATGGAGAATTGGATTTGGCAGGAAATATCACCGGTTTGGTTACTGGCGCTAATATCAAAAAAAATGACACGATAAAAATTTTCGATGTTCCGTTTAGTCAGTACGTAAAAATCAAAACTGATTTTAGACATTATATGAAGCTTGGAAAAGAAAGTGAATTGGCAAGTCGATTGATTGTTGGTGCCGGATTTGCTTATGGTAACTCGCGAACTTTACCAACATCAAAACAATTTGTAGTAGGAGGAACCAATAGTATTCGTGCTTTTAGAGCAAGAACATTAGGCCCAGGAAGTTATGTTATTCCACCAAACACCACTAATCTAAATTATACACCCGATCAATCAGCCGATTTTAAACTCGAATTTAATACCGAGTATCGCGCTAAATTGTTTAGCATTGTAAGAGGAGCAGTGTTTTTTGATGCAGGAAATATTTGGCTCTTAAATGCTGATCCGAATAAACCTGGAGCAGAAATTTCAAAAGACTTTATGAAAGAAATCGCCATAGGAGCGGGAGTTGGTTTAAGATTCGATCTGTCGTTTTTAATTTTAAGAACCGATTTAGCTATTCCGCTTCGAAATCCTTCATTGCCAGACGGTCAAAGATGGGTAATTGATGATATTGATTTTGGAAGCAGTTCTTGGAGAAAAGACAATCTGATTCTAAATATCGCGATTGGATATCCGTTCTAACTTTTTTGAGGTTTTTTTTCGCCACGAATTCACGAATTGGCACAATTTATATTTTATTAAATTTTAATTTCACGAATTGGAATTTGTGAAATTAGAAATAATACAAACAAAATGATTAGAGTTAATTCGTGAATTCGTGGCGAAAAAGAAAAAAATGAGTTAATTTGGTCTAAAATATTTTAGAGAATGCAAAACTTGATCAAGAGAATTTTAGGAATCACTGTAATCGTCATATTAATTGTTCTGGCTTTTAAATATTGCCAGTTCAAAAAAGAGGATGATTCTGATTTGGAATATAATACCAACTTGATTCAGCAGCAGATTCTTAACGTTGGAAAATTGGTAGTTACCGAAGGACATTTCTCTGAAGTAGTGACCTATAAAAACCAGCAGAAATATTTTTTGGATATGATTTCTTTTGAAAAAAAAGCTTTAATTGTCGTTAATGCCGACGTTACTGTTGCTTACGATTTGCATCAAATGAAATATGACATTGACGAAAAAAACAAAACCATCACGATTTTAAATATTCCGAAAGAAGAAATTAAAATCAATCCCGATATTAAATTTTACGATGTAGAACAAAGCAAACTAAACCCATTTACGGGAGACGATTACAATAAAATCAACAAATCGGTAAAAGCTAATCTGGCAAAAAAAATCGAAAATTCACCTCTTAAAAAGAATGCCCAAAATCGACTAATCAGCGAGTTGTCTAAGATTTTAATTCTAACCAATTCAATGGGCTGGACATTGCAATACAACGGAAAGACTATCGAATCTGAAAAAGAATTTACAGAAGACCTCAAATTGTAGGGTTTTGCCACGAAGGTACTGAGGCTGAGGTACTAAGCTTTTGTTTTAATGCCACAGATTAAAAGATTAAAAAGGATTTTGCTAATTTTTTATCATTTCTAAGAAGGAGAAAAAAATGCTGCACAATCTCCAAAATCTCGAGAAAAAACTCTGCGACTTCGCGACTTTTCGAGATTAAAAAAAATCTGCGCACATCAGCATAAATCAATAAAATCTGTTTGAAATAAAAACTTCGCGTCTTAGTGCCTTCGTGGCAAAAAAAAATTAAACTTTCGCAGTAGAAAAAATCAAATCCAAACCCCCAGAAATTAAGTGAGCAACTTCAGGACGTTTTGCTTTCAGTTGTTCTAAATGAGTTAAAACTTCCTGTAAAAGAGGATCCGAAGAATCTTTTAAAAGCTCGGCAATTTCAACAGAAAGCAACCAGTCATTTGTATGGTTTTCTTTTAATTTATGAAAGATATTTTGAAGCTCCGTTTTGCTTTCTTTGTTTTCACGAATGGTACGAACAGCAGCATATAAAAACTCCAATTCGTCACGTTCATCCGTATGTTTTGCTTTAATGGTTTGCGTAGATGGAACAATATTAATTAAGTCAAAACTATTTACATCAGCTGGACCAGAAAAAGCAGAAATCACTTTTTTACCAATCGCCATATCGTAGTTACCCCATTCTGGCTGAAACAAAATAGTTTCGCCATGAGTTACGGTGCAATTTCTAAAACTAATTAAAATAATTTCTCCGTGTAAATTTCGAGATCCTGTAATTATTTCACCTTCAACGATGATATTGCCTTCAAATTCCAATTTCACCGTTTCATTTTCAACAATACTATAAGCCTGTAAATCTTTCGGACTCATATCTTCAATCGCCAGATTAAAACCTTTCAGTTTCCCAATCGGACTTCCAAATCCGTGTGGATGCGTTAAAGTTCCATGACCTACTAACTCTTTTTCGCGGTAAGCCAAAGCCGTTTTTCCAGTAGTCTGAATATAAACAGGTTTATGATCTTCTTCAATTACATTGGTAAAAACTCCCGAAATTTGTAAACCAGTACTCAATTCAATCGTTCCTAAAGCATTCGATTGAATCAGTTTTTGAATTCCCGAAAGACCTCCAGTTCTTAAAGCCATTTTATTGGCAAATTCTTCCAAAATCAAACTCAAATGAGAAAAAGTAGGCGTTACATACAGCTGAGGCTGTAATTGTGTAATATCAAAATTCTGATTGGCCGCCGAAATATCATAAGGGATTTTTTTCACATTATCAGTCATACAATGGGCGCTTTCACCAATAGAAGAAAGTAATCCCGCGCCGTAGATTTTCGGGTTTTCGACCGTTCCAATCAATCCGTATTCAACTGTCCACCAATGCAAGTTTCTTATTTGAGCCATTTCAGATAATTCTCCCATATCATTCTGTAAATCGGCAACCGCTTTTTCAGCTTCATCGATTTTTTCCTGCGGCGTATCTTCTGCCTCTTTTAAGATAGAAAGCAGACGAATCGCTTCGTACATCTGATAATCTTTATGTGAAGAAATTGCTTTACAGCCAATTTCACCAAAACGTCTTAAATATTCCGCATATTCAGGATTGGCAATAATAGGAGCGTGACCAGCACCTTCGTGAATGATGTCTGGAGCAGGAGTATATTCTATATGTTCTAATTGACGTATATCTGAAGCAATAACCAAAACATTATAGGCCTGAAATTCCATAAAAGCATTTGGCGGAATAAAACCATCGACTGCAACTGCCGCCCAGCCTATTTCGCTTAGAATTCGGTTCATGCCATACATGCTCGGAATAGAATCAATTTCGATTCCTGTTTTTTTTAATCCTTCCAAATACGAATGATGCGCCACTTTAGAAAGATAATCTACATTTTTACGCATAACATATCGCCAAACTGCCTGATTGATAGGAGTGTAATCGCTATAATCTTGAGGTTTAATGAATTGCTGTAAATGCTTAGGCAATCGATCTAAAAGCGGATTTGTTTCAATATTTGGATTCATTTCGAAAACGATGTAGATTAGATTGTAAAATTACGAATTTAACCTGCTTTTTCGGTGACATAAATCACAAATATTTTATAAGATATTAATTTTATTGCGTTATTATAGATTTTGGGGTTTAAAATTTAATCATAACTGAAATTTTAGATGTTATGATTTTTTTAGTGCATTTCTCATTTCATTCTCTGCATTTCTAAAATATTCAATTTTATGGCTAAACATAAAAGCCATATTGGTTGCGCGCATTTTGGCTTCCTCTGTTATAGGGCCAGCAAATTGAGCATCTATTGTTGAATTAAAAATGGCAATCCATCGATCAAAATGCGTTTTGTCTACAGGTAATTGCTTGTGCGGCGGAAATGGAGTTCCTGAGTAAGCGCGAACATCAAACAAAATCGTCTGCCAGAAATTGTACATCTTTTGTAAATGTGGTTCCCAGCGATCTTGAAGTTTATCATTAAAAATTGGACCAATTAAATCGTCTTTTCTAACATTACCATAAAAGCTGTTTACCATCTGCTGAATGTCTTCTATCGTAGAAATATCTTTTAAAGCTGTCATTTTATTGTATTTAAAGTAAAATGCAAAAGTACAATTTATCTTTCTTTTGCTTTGCTGATAATTGTCATATGCCTTTTAATTGCTGGAAAAATGACAATTTGTAAGGATTTGTATAGATTTTTTATTTTATGATGAGTTATTTCGCTTTTTTAAGGTAAGTTTTTTATGATTTTTTATTTTTTAAAACATTGTTTTTCAGTATTTTGAAAATCAATTAGATGAGTTTTTGTTATATCTTTTTTTTTAATTTGATGTGTATTTGTAAAGTAATAAAAATAATAATATTGTAAAAATACTCATAATATTGTGATGTTTTAGTAAAATAAAACTGAATAAATGAGAAAAAACTAATTATCAAACCAAAACCACAAAAAAATGCACAAAACTACTCAAACACCTACAGATCGGGTAAGTAAAGCGTTGAAACTTTTATGTTGCAGTACGCTTTTATTTATGAACAGCTTAAATGCTCAGACGGTAACTCCTTGGATCACCTCAGGAGATCAAAGCAAACTGCTTCAACAACAGTCAACAGTAAGTTTCGGAACCAATTCAGGAACCAATCCTTCTACTGTAACAGTAAATGCAGGAACTACTTATCAAACTATGGAAGGTTTCGGTTACACACTTACCGAAGGAAGCTGTGAAGTCATTGCTGGAATGGCAGCCACACAGCAAAACCAGTTATTGAACGATTTATACAATCCTACTACTGGATTAAATGCCAGTGTAGTTCGTATTAGTATTGCTGCTTCAGACTTAAGCAGTTCTTCTTACAGTTACAATGAAACTTCTGGAGATACAAATATGAACAATTTTAGTTTAAATGGACCAGATTTGACCTATTTAATTCCAATTATTAAAAAAATCCAGCTGATAAATCCAAACATTAAAATTCTGGCAACACCGTGGTCAGCGCCAAGATGGATGAAAACGAATGGTTCCTGGATAGGAGGAAGTCTGCAAACGCAATATTATGCCGCTTATGCAAAATATTTTGTAAAGTATCTTCAGGCAATGCAGGCACAGGGAATTCCGATTTGGGCCATTACACCTCAAAACGAACCTGAAAATCCACATAACGAACCTAGTATGCTGATGAATTCTACAGAACAAAAGAATTTTATCAATCAGCAGTTAGGGCCTCAAATGGCAGCGGCGGGTTTTGGAAATGTAAAAATTATTGCTTTCGATCATAATTGCGATAATACAGCTTATCCAATTGATGTTTTAAATAACAGCAGTTATGTTGATGGCGCGGCATTTCACTTGTATTTAGGAAATATCTCGGCAATGTCAACAGTAAAAAATGCTACTAATAAGAACGTTTATTTTACAGAACAATATACGGGTGCTGGCGGAAACTTCGGCGGTGATTTTGGATGGCACATGCAAAATGTAGTTATCGGAAGCACAACAAACTGGTCTAAAACAGTTTTAGAATGGAATGCGGCAAATAATCCAAGTATGGGCCCAAGAACTCCTGGAGGATGCACCTCTTGTTTAGGAGCCATTACGGTAAATAATAGTACAAGTTATACTAAGAATGTGGCGTATTACATTATCGGGCAGATTTCAAAATTTGTAAAACCAGGAGCAGTTAGAATTGCAGCTTCAAGTTCAAGCGGAAGCATTCTTTCTGTCGGATTTAAAAATCCTGATGGATCTACGGCATTGTTAGTTTATAATTCTGGAGGATCATCCAATACGATAAAAGTGGTTTCGGGATCGTCAGCATTTAATTATGCGGTTCCAGCGTCTTCTGCGGTGACATTTAATTGGGGAGCTACAACTCCGCCTGTTACGGGTTTTCCGGGTTATTACAATATTATTTCGCGAAACAGTAATAAAGGTTTAGACGTTGCAGATAATTCAACAACAAGCGGAAGCAGAATTCAGCAGTACGATATTACAAACGGAGGCGGAAGTAACCAGCGTTGGAAATTTGTTTCTGACGGAAACGGAAATTATTACATCATAGTAAAATCAACAGGAATGTATTTGGCTGTTGAAAATAATGGAACTGGTGATGGCTTAAAAGTACAGCAGAAAACCTTCTCGTCTTCAAACGAATTTAAATGGACGGTTACAAGTCTTGGCGGTGGCTATTATAAAATTATAAATGTAAATAGCGGTAAATCTCTTGATGTGGAAAATGTTTCTACAGCAAACGGAGCAAATATTCAGGTTTGGGCTTATACAGGAGGTTTAAATCAGCAATGGCAGTTAGTACAAGTTGAATCTTTGGCAGCAAAAAGTGCTATAGTGGCAGAAACAGCTTCTATTGAAAATACAAGTTCAAATGACACGACAATTTTTGTCGATGAAGCAGATGATTCTTTAAAAATTGATACCAATCACGAAGGAGATGCCGATGTAGATATTTTTAATATAACTGGACAACCAGTTTTAAAGAAGAATGTAAATTTTGTAAAAGGAAATCAAGCTAAAATCGAAATTTCTAGATTGCCAAAGGGCGTTTACATCGTAAAAGTTAATGACAGTAAAGGTTCTTATTCGAAAAAAATCTTGAAGCAATAATAACATCCACAATTCAATTAGTAATTTGTATTGAATTTGAAAAGGCTGCCATCCCATCTGGCAGCCTTTGTCTTTTATTTAACCGATTAATTGTGTAAACAAATCCTGATTATCATTCAAATATTGAAATTCAAAACCATTTTCGGTCATTTTCAGTTTGATTGGCATAATATCATTTTTATTTTTCAATTCTAAACCAACCACAACAGAACCTACTTCACGGCTGTTTTTCTTAGCAAATTGAAAATAAGTGATGTCATCATCTGGGCCCAAAATATTATTGACAAATTCTTTTAATGCCCCCGGTCGTTGCGGAAACTGAATCATAAAATAATGCATTAAACCTTCGTAAAGTAAGGAACGTTCTTTTATTTCGGCAGTTCTTTCAATATCATTATTGCTTCCGCTCACAATACAGACCACATTTTTTCCTTTGATTTTTTCCTTATAAAAATCCAAAGCAGCAATTGTCAAAGCACCAGCGGGTTCTACAACCATAGCTTCTTCATTATACAATCTTAAAATTGTCGTGCAGACCTTTCCTTCAGGAACCAGAATAATATCTTCTAGATTGTATCGGCAGATTTCAAAAGTTTTATCGCCAACTTGTTTTACTGCTGCGCCATCTACAAATTTGTCAATAGTTTTTAAAGCGGTATTTTTGTTTTCTTCGATAGAAGTTTTCATTGAAGGCGCACCTTTTGGTTCAACACCAATTATTTTGGTATGCGGACTTAAATGCCTGAAAACTTCAGACAAACCAGATGCCAGCCCACCACCGCCAATGGGAACAAACACATAATCGATTGGTTCTTTAAAACTTTCTAAGATTTCTAATCCAACAGTTCCTTGGCCAGCGATTACTTTTTCATCATCAAAAGGATGAATAAATGTTTTGTGATTTTTGATGGCATCGGCCGTTGCAGAAGCATAAGCATCATCAAAAGTATCTCCCGTTAAAACAATTTCAACAAACGATTTTCCGAATAATTGGACTTGTTTTACTTTTTGTTTTGGAGTGGTTTTTGGCATGTAAATTTTACCATGAATCTTTAAAAGATTGCAGGAATAAGCAACACCTTGAGCGTGATTTCCAGCGCTGGCGCAAACAATTCCGTTAGCTTTTTCTTTTTCATTTAAAGAAGAAATCTTATTGTACGCACCCCTAATTTTATACGAACGAACAATTTGTAAATCTTCTCTTTTTAATAAAATAGTAGATTCAAATTCGTCTGAAAGATTTAAATTTTGGGTAAGGGGAGTGGCAGCAACGACATCTTCGAGCTGCTTTTTTGCGTTTAATACTTCGTTAAATAAACTCATAGTAGTGTGTTTTATTTTTGCCACAGATTAAAAGAATTAAAAGGATTTTTAATCTGTGTGGATATTTGTTTTTTTTAGCCACGAATTCACGAATTTCTATATTTTCATCTTCAGAAGGAAATTTTCAGAAGGAAATCTTCAGAAAAATAATTTGCGAAAATTTGTGCAATTTGTGGTTGAATATTTCTTTTCGCCAAACAGCAAAAAAAAATTCGTGAATTCGTGGCTAACTTTTTTATCATTAAAAATAAAAAACCTCCCAATTGGGAGGTTTCTATACATTATATTTTACATACTTATATAACACCTCGCCACTACTGCTGAATTGCAATAATGCTAATAATAGCGATAATAATGTTAGTATAGTTTTTCATTTTTCTAGCTGATTGAAAAGCAAATGTAAATAATTATTTTTTTACTGGCGGATATTGTGCTAAAATTTTGCCTACAAACTCAGCAATTCTTTCGTCTTTTTTATCGATGTTTCTTGTCAAAGTTCCAATTCCTTCACCTTGCCAGATCATTTCTTTCTTTTTAGCATCGATCAAATCAATGTACAAAGTGCCTTCTGTAGAAGTCGAAACAGTTGTCTGGTTTCCTCCGTACATCATCCACGGATTCCAACCCCAACCCCAGCCGTAACCCCAGCCAGCACTAAATTGGTTTACATCTACCTGCTCTCTAGATTTCGTAAAAATATTTACTAATAAATCAGGATTTTCGCTTTTGGTAAAACCTTTAGCCTGCATTTGGTCATCAATAGCGCGTAAAATTCTTCTTTTATCTAAATCTGATATTTCAACCTTGTCAATTCCCGGCTTAAAATAAGCATATGTTTTATAAGGCGCAAAATCGACAGTTTTGTCATAATCAGAATAAACAGTCACAGTACTGCATGAAGTAAGTACCAGTAGCAGTAATAACGGAATTAACTTTAGTGTTTTCATATATTCAAAAATTAAGTGTTCAGTTTTAGTTAAAGTAAACTTTCGTCAACTAGATTTGGCAAAGTCACTTTTAATAAAGGCTCAACTTCGATAGCACGTTTTATAGCAAAAACAGCACCTTCATTTCGAGCCCAGCTTCTTCTTGAAATTCCGTTGTTAACATCCCAGAAAAGCATTGATGCTAAACGCTTTGAAGCCTCTGTAGAACCATCAAGAACCATACCAAAGCCACCGTTTATAACCTCGCCCCAGCCAACGCCACCGCCGTTATGTATGGAAACCCAAGTTGCTCCTCTAAAACTATCTCCAATTACGTTATGTATTGCCATATCTGCCGTAAAACGAGAACCGTCATAAATATTTGAAGTTTCTCTGTAAGGAGAATCAGTTCCTGAAACATCATGATGATCACGCCCTAAAACGACAGCACCAATTTCGCCTTTTGCAATGGCCTGATTAAAAGCTTCGGCAATTTTGATTCGACCTTCAGCATCAGCATACAAAATACGAGCTTGGGAACCTACAACCAGTTTGTTTTCTTGTGCTCCTTTAATCCATTTAATGTTATCCTGCATTTGCTGCTGAATTTCATTTGGAGCCGTTTTAGCCATTTCTTCTAAAACCTGACAAGCAATAGCATCTGTTTTTAGTAAATCTTCAGGTTTTCCAGAAGTACAAACCCAACGAAAAGGGCCAAAACCGTAGTCGAAACACATTGGTCCCATAATATCCTGAACGTAACTTGGATATTTAAAATCGATATTATTTTCTGCCATAACATCGGCACCAGCGCGAGAAGCTTCTAATAAAAAGGCATTTCCGTAATCGAAGAAATACGTTCCTTTTGCCGTATGTTTGTTAATGGCATCTGCATGTCTGCGTAAAGATTCCTGAACTTTTTCTTTGAATAATTCTGGATTTTCAGCCATCATTTTATTAGCATCTTCAAACGAAATTCCTACTGGATAATAACCTCCGGCCCAAGGATTATGAAGTGAAGTCTGGTCTGAACCTAAATCAATTTTAATATTTTCTTTGTCAAAACATTCCCAAACATCAACGACATTTCCTAAGTAGGCAATAGAAACCGTTTCTTTTTTGGCTTTCGCCGAATTTACTCTGGCAACCAATTCTTCGGTTGAGGTTACAATTTCGTTAATCCAACCTTGCTCGTGACGAATTTTAGTAATCTTCGGATTTACCTCAGCACAAACCGTAATACAGCCCGCAATATTTCCCGCTTTTGGCTGTGCGCCTGACATTCCGCCAAGACCAGAAGTCACAAATAAATTGCCTTCCGGATTTTGTTTTATTTTTCTAAAACCATTCAAAACCGTAATCGTAGTTCCGTGTACAATTCCTTGTGGACCAATATACATATAACTTCCCGCCGTCATTTGTCCGTATTGCGAAACTCCTAAAGCATTCATTTTTTCCCAATCGTCAGGTTTAGAATAATTCGGGATCACCATTCCGTTGGTAACCACAACTCTCGGCGCTTCTTTATGCGAAGGGAATAGTCCCATTGGATGTCCTGAGTACATCGTTAAAGTCTGTTCATCTGTCATTTCAGACAAATACTGCATCGTCAATAAATATTGCGCCCAGTTCTGGAAAACAGCTCCGTTTCCGCCATACGTAATCAATTCGTGCGGGTGCTGTGCTACAGCATAATCCAGATTGTTCTGAATCATGTGCATAATCGCTTTTGCCTGCAATGATTTTCCAGGATATTCCTCAATCGGTCTTGCATACATTTTATAATTTGGACGAAGGCGATACATATAAATACGTCCGTAAGTTTCTAATTCTTCTGAAAATTCAGGAATTAATTCGGCGTGATGTTTTGGATCGAAATAACGTAAAGCATTTTTCAACGCCAGCTTTTTTTCTTCTGCCGAAAGAATTTCTTTTCGTTTAGGCGCATGATTTATAGCCGGATCGTATGCTTGCTTTGAAGGTAAAACCGAAGGTATTCCTTGTTGTATTTGTTCTTTGAAAGTCATTTTTTTAAAGGTGCTAAGTTGCTGAGGTTCTAAGGTGCTAAGCTTTAGATTCTTCGAGCAAATATTTTTTTATAAATATGTCGCTCCTCTGGAGCTTTTTTCTGCGTACGAATATTGTGATTCTATAAATATGTAACTCCTCTGGAGTTTTTTCATCCTTTAATTTTGCATGTGAATATACTTCTATGCAAATTAATTCTCAATGAAGTTTTTAAGCCTTGGAAAGGCGAAATGTTTATAGAAAAATTATAATCCATTAACATAAAGCTCCAGCGGAGCTAAATATTGAATTTTAGCTTGGAATTTGGTCCCGAAGCCTCGGGATAAAAATTGGAATTTTCCAATAATTATCTAATTCCCAATTTTCTAATTAAAAAACTAAGGATAACGGATATCCGACCGATGATACGACTTATAAATCGTAATCTTAAACTTTCTTGAACGAATATCCATATATGTTATTTTAGATTTCTGATTTTAGATTTTCGATTGGAATTTGGTCCCGAAGCCTCGGGATAAAAAAATTGAGATTTATTTATAAACTTCCTCATTTACACAAAATGGCATTTTTTTATTCTCAAAAAGCGCAATTATATTTTGTGCAGCACAAACCGCCATTCCGATTCTGGCTTCGTAAGTTGCTGAGCCAATATGCGGCAGAATACAGCAATTTGGAAGCGACAATAACGGATTGTCCGACTTCATAGGTTCTGGATTTGTAACATCAAGTCCAGCGCCCCAAATTATGTTGTTTGTTAAAGCGTGAAATAAATCCTCTTCATTATGAAATTTTCCTCTTGCCGTGTTGATGAATATTGCATTAGATTTCATTTTGGCAAAAGTATTTTTATTGAAAAGCTCATTATTTTCTTCGCTATAATTTGAATGAATACTTAAAACATCACTTTCTTCAAGTAACGTTTCAAAATCTACATATTTTGCGTCCAATTCTTTTTCAGCAACTTCATTATGAGAACGATTATGATAAATAATATTCATTCCAAATGCAGCTTTACATTTTTTAGCCATTTCAAAACCAATTCTTCCTAAACCAAAAATACCCAGCGTTTTGCCATAAAGTTCTTGTCCTAAATTGGCTAACGGATCGAAACTTCCCCAATCATCATTTAGAATTCTTTTATGATTAAAGAATGATTTTCTTGCCACGCTTTGCATCAATAAAAAAGCAACATCAGAAGTGGCTCTGCTCAGCACATCGGGAGTATTCCCAACTGGAATTTTTCTTTTATTTGCTGAGGGAATATGAACAGAATCAAATCCGACAGAAAACAAAGCAATGCCTTTTAAATTGGGACATTGTTCAAAAAAATCTTCATCCAATTTATTGGTTCCAACATTCAAAAGAGCATCGTTTTCCTGACACATTTTTATAAATTCTTTTCTTGACAAAACATTTTCAGTTGGGTTTATCGTAAGATTTATGCCTTTTTCCTGAAGCAATTTAATGCCTTCTTCGGGTATATTTTTATTGATAAAAACCTTCATTTGTGGTATTCTAATTTTTATTTATTCTTCCTGTTTTTTTATCATATCCGTACGGACAATGACGACAGCCACTTTTACAGCAGTAACCGCGTTTTAAATGATGTTTTTCGGTAAAGCATTTATAACCTTCAGGAGTATAGTAGAAATCTTCTCCTTCGATTAATTTATTTTCATTACTTTGCTCTTTCATAAATCTGCTTCAGGTCCTTTTTCGAATAACGAAAATCAAAAATATAAATATTTGATTATGATTTTATTGAAATCGAACAATTTTATAGCTACAAATTTATAAATTTTACAGCCAATGTTTCTTATTGTTGCTAAATATTTAATTCCGAAAGGATATCGAGGAATGGCTTTATTTCCTTTCGTTTTGGTTAAATATGATTTTGATAAATCAAACGGAACATTCGTCAATCATGAAAAAATACATTTGAGACAACAGCTTGAAATGCTAGTTCTTCCGTTTTTTATCTGGTACGTTTTAGAATTTTTTATTCGCCTGATTCAATACAAAAACAAAGATTTAGCTTATCGAAATATTAGTTTTGAAAGAGAAGCGTATACTAAAGAAACAGATTTAAATTATCTTAAGAATCGACCTTTTTTCCAGTTTCTGCATTACATCAAATAAAATGAATCCAGTTTACAATCAATCCATCAATATTCAATTTCCTAATGCTATTTCTTTGACCATAAAGCGCGAAGATCAAAATCATCCTTTTATTTCTGGAAATAAACTTAGAAAATTGAAATACAATTTACTTCAGGCGAAAGCCGAAAATAAAAAAACACTGCTGACTTTTGGCGGTGCATTTTCTAATCATATTGCGGCTGTGGCTTATGCTGGAAAGGAGCAGGGTTTTAAAACTATCGGAATCATTCGCGGAGACGAACTTTCAGATAAAATTGAAGAAAATCCGACGCTGAAATTTGCTCAGGAAAACGGAATGCAATTTGAATTTGTTTCGAGAGAAGAGTATCGATTAAAAAACGAAATCTCTTTTATAGAAAAACTAAAAGACAAGTTTGGCGATTTTTATTTGGTTCCCGAAGGAGGTACAAACGAACTGGCGGTAAAAGGCTGCGAAGAGATTTTGACCAATGAAGATTCGGTTTTTAATTACGTTTGCTGTGCGGTTGGAACAGGTGGTACGATTTCGGGATTAATTAATAGTTCTCTGCAAAATCAGAAAATTTTGGGCTTTCCGGCGTTAAAAGGTGACTTTTTACAAGATGAAATTCGTATTTTTGCAAAACAAGATAACTGGAATTTAATTTCTGACTATCATTTTGGAGGCTACGGCAAAATAAATTTAGAATTAATTGAATTTATTAATGCTTTTTTTGAAGAGACAAAAGTGCCCTTAGATCCAATTTATACGGGAAAGATGGTTTTTGGCGTTATAGATTTAATCGGCAAAAATTATTTTCCTGCACATTCTAAAATTTTACTCATTCACACAGGCGGATTGCAGGGAATTGACGGAATGAATATAAAGTTGAAGCAGAAGAAATTACCAATACTCAAAACCAATGATTAAAAAAATTGTATTACTTCTCGTAATATTAGCTTTAGCAAGCTGCTCTTCTAGTAAGCCTGCCATCGCGACGACTAAAAAAGCGGCTGCAGTTCAGGCTCGAACGGCTGCAACAAAAAGAAATAATCCTGCTAAACCAATCGGTAAAAATTATCCTTCTACAAATAATAAAACTGAGGTTATTCAGTCTACTTCAAAAACAGTTGTAACTAGCGATTTAATCAATAATTATATTCTACAGTATCAAGAAATTGCAGTAGGAAACATGAAAACGTACGGAATTCCAGCAAGTATTATTCTAGCGCAGGGAATTTTAGAATCGGGCGCAGGGCGTGGCGATTTGGCTCTAGAAGCTAATAATCATTTCGGAATTAAATGTCATAAAGATTGGTTGGGCGAAAGTGTTCGTCATGATGATGATTCGGCGCAGGAATGTTTTAGAAAATACCCTCAGGCATCTGAATCGTATAGAGATCACGCTTTATTTTTAGTGGGTAAAAAAAGATATGAATCGTTATTTACATACGAAAAAGACGATTACAAAGCTTGGGCAAAAGGCTTAAGAGCTTGCGGTTATGCAACCGACCCGAAATATCCGGATAAATTAATTAGTTATATTGAGCGTTACAATCTGCATCAGTACGATTGTCAGGTTACAGGAAAAAACTATGTGCCAATTAATACTTCGGCTCCAACAAGAAGTTCTTCTTCAGTAGCGTATTCCGATCCTAAAATAAATATGAATCCTTATGACCCAAATTTATACGAAGTTCAAAAAGGAGATACACTATATTCAATTTCAAAAAAATTCAATTTATTGGTCGAAGATTTAAAGAGAAAAAATAATCTGACGGATAATGCTATTTCGATAGGACAGAGGCTTAAAGTGAAATAATAATTATGATTTATTAATTATAAATTATTAATGGAAAGGAAAATAGGAATTGGGATTTTTATTTTTGCGATAGCATTGACAGTTAGATTTTTCTGTGGAGTTTATCATCATGATGAGTTTCCAGAAACACACTTTTTTGTAAAACACAGACCAATTTGGAAATGGACTTTTCATTCGCCACTAGGAATGTCCGATTCAGGGATTGAAGAACTTTCAAAAGAAGAACAAATAGAACAACAATATTTCAATGAGTTTGTAAGAAATCAAGGTTTAAGCAGATAAGTTAAATCTAAAATCTAAACTCAAAAATCTAAAATTAAAAATGTTATATAAAAGAAGTAGTCAGCTTTTTGCTGAAGCAGAAAAAGTAATTCCGGGAGGAGTAAATTCACCAGTAAGAGCATTTAAAGCCGTTGGCGGAACTCCGATTTTTGTAAAAAGTGCTAAAGGCGCTTATTTATATGATGAAGACGGAAATAAATTAATCGATTATATCAACTCTTGGGGGCCAATGGTTTTAGGTCACGCATATCAGCCGGTTGTTGACGCTGTGATCGAAAAAGCAAAACTAGGAACTTCATTTGGAATGCCAACCGAATTGGAAACGGAAATCGCTGCTTTGGCTGTTTCTATGGTTCCGAATATCGATAAAATTCGTTTTGTAAATTCTGGTACAGAAGCCTGTATGAGTGCGATTCGTCTGGCTCGCGGATTTACAAAAAGAGATAAAATTATAAAATTTGCAGGTTGCTACCACGGACATTCTGATTCATTCTTGATTCAGGCAGGAAGTGGAGCGGTTACTTTTGGTTCGCCAAACAGCCCTGGAGTTACAGAAGGGACTGCAAAAGATACTTTGTTGGCAAAATACAATGATTTAGAAAATGTAAAAACATTGGTTGAAGCTAATAAAGGAGAAATTGCTGCCATTATTATCGAAGCCGTTGCTGGAAATATGGGATGTATTGTTCCTAAAGAAGGATTCTTGCAAGGGCTAAGAGATTTGTGTACTGCAAACGGAATCTTATTGATTTTTGATGAAGTAATGACAGGTTTCCGTTTAGCTCGCGGCGGTGTTCAGGAATTATATGGAATTGATGCCGATATCGTGACTTTCGGAAAAGTGATTGGTGGCGGACTTCCTGTTGGAGCTTTTGCTGCACGAGAAGAAATCATGAATCAGTTAGCGCCTCTTGGGCCGGTTTACCAAGCGGGAACATTATCTGGAAATCCGTTAGCAATGGCGGCTGGATTGGCAATGTTGAAAGCGCTTGATAATGACAGAGAAATTTTTACTCGTTTAGAAGAAAAAACAGCTTATTTAGAAGCTGGAATTGATAGAGTTTTAAAAGCGAATAATGTTGTTTTTACAATCAATAGAGTGGGTTCTATGATTTCTGTTCATTTTGATGCAAATCCTGTTACCGATTTTCAATCTGCTGCAAAAGGAGATAACGAAACATTTAAGAAATTCTTCCACGGATTATTGCAGGAAGGCGTATACATTGCACCATCTGCATACGAAACCTGGTTTATTACAGATGCATTGACTTACGAAGATTTAGATTTTACAATCAATGCGATTGATAAAGTATCTAAAACATTATAATACAAAAAGGAGGCTTAAAGCCTCCTTTTTTTTGCTGCAAATTAATCATTAGTTTTTTTATGCTCTTTTGCTTTTTCTCGCATTTTATCTTTTTTCTGCTCTTGCAACGTTTTCCATTTTGTGTATTGATCTGCTTTTAAGATCGATTTCATTTTAGCATCGTTAGCCGCAACTTCATCTTCCATTTGTTTTTTGAAAGCTGCTTTTTCTTCAGCAGTAGGTTTAACATTACTGTCTTTTCTTTCTTTACGTGCTTCTTTAAATTTCTCTGCTTTAGCGCTTCTTTCAGCCAAAAGCTGTTTTACTTGTGCTTGCTGATTAGCATCTAAACTTAATTCGCTTGTCAATTTTTTAAGTTGTTTTTCATTACGTTGTTCCGGAGTCATTCTCTCTTTGTGCTCACGTGATGGTTTCTGATCTGTTTCTTGTGCAAAACTTGCTATTCCAACAAATAACATAGCCGCGATAAATAATTTTTTCATGTTAAGTTTTTTTAATTGTTATATCCATTAGACTTTAGGAATAGAAACAGGTTTAATCTGACTTTTAAAATTATAGATTATTTAACAAATTGAAGATCAGTTCTTTTTAAGAATGAGTTTAAATAAGATTAATATTTCGCTAAATATAGAATTGTAAGTGATTTACTTAAGATATTTTTTATAATTTTAGAAAACTATTGCTATTCAGTTATTTACGAATAGTGTTTCTAGGTTATCCCATATTTCAGTAATAGATTTTCAAAAACATAATTTAATACTTTATTCTATGGCAGATCTTTCCTTATCGCATCGTATTCTTTTTTTAAACACTTTAGCATTTACAATTTGTTTTGCCTGTTGGACACTCAACGGAGTACTGGTTACTTTTTTGGTTGATAAGGAGATTTTTGACTGGAATGTTGTACAGATCGGATGGCTTTTGGGAATTCCTGTACTCACAGGATCGATTATGAGATTGCCAATTGGAATTTTGACTGATAAATACGGCGGAAAAATAATATTTTCTGTATTGCTTTTACTCTGTTCCATTCCGCTTTTTCTTTTGCCTTTTGCTAATTCGTTCTGGAGTTTTGCCGTTCTAAGCTTTTTCTTCGGGTTGGTAGGAACAAGTTTTGCTGTTGGAATTGGCTATACATCAATTTGGTATCCAAAAGAATGGCAGGGGCGAGCCTTGGGAATTTTTGGGATGGGAAATGCCGGCGCGGCGATCACTACTTTTATCGCGCCTACGTTGTTGAATAATTTTTCCGAAAAAGATCCCGTAAATGGATGGAAAATGCTCCCGATTATTTATGGTGCGTCGCTGGTGATTATTGGTTTATTATTTATTGTTTTTGCTAAAAATAGAACCAATCAAGGCGTTTCAAAAAATATGTCCGAACTGCTTTCTCCATTAAAGAAAACTAGAGTTTGGCGTTTTGGAACGTACTATTTTTTAGTTTTCGGTTTTTTTGTTGCCTATTCACAATGGCTGCTTCCCAATTTTATGAATGTTTACGGCACCACTTTAGTAATGGGCGGAATGTTTGCTACAATGTTCAGTCTGCCTTCTGGTATCATTAGAGCTTTTGGAGGTTATCTCTCAGATAAATTTGGAGCAAGAAAAGTCATGTATTGGGTACTTGGATCTTCCATAATTATAAGTTTTCTGCTCATGTTTCCCAAAATGGAAATATTTACCGCTGGGCCTGGCGTTCTGGCATCAAATAACGGAACGGTTACAGAAATCGCTGCTGATAAAATTGTCGTAAGTGGAAAAGTTCATCAAATAACGGCTAAGAAAAAAACAGATACAGAAAATAATGCTGTTTTTCCGGTAAAAAACTATTGGCAGGAAATCGTTGTCAAACAAAATCAAGAGGTAAAAAAGAAGGAATTATTAGCGCGAGGAATTACGCAGATTAACTTCAGCGCCAATCTTTGGGTATATCTTGTTTTGGTGATACTTATAGGAATTTCGTGGGGAATTGGAAAAGCGGCCGTCTACAAACATATTCCAGAATATTTTCCTAATGAAATTGGAGTAGTAGGTGGAATGGTAGGACTTATTGGTGGGCTAGGCGGTTTCTTCGGTCCGATAATCTTTGGCTACCTGCTAGATTACACTGGACTTTGGACCAGTTCATGGATTTTCATTTTTATACTTTCTGTGCTCTGTCTTTTGTGGATGCATAGGACAATCATTAAAGCAATGAGAAAGAAATCACCAGATTTTACAAGACATATAGAGGATCATTAATTATAAAAATGAAAAAAGATGAAAACTTGGTTAGACAGATGGGAACCCGAAGATGAAGCCTTTTGGAATAATGGAGGAAGTAAAATAGCATGGAGAACGTTGATAATTACCACAGCGACACTAACCTTGTCTTTTGCTTCTTGGTTTATGATGAGCGTTATCGCAGTAAAATTGCCAGGTCTTGGATTTAATTTTTCTAAAGACCAGCTGTTTTGGCTAACGGCAATCCCAGGATTGGCAGCGGGATTTCTTCGAATTATCCACACCTTTATTTTGCCAATATTTGGTACCAGACATGTAGTGTCATTTGCCACACTGCTAAAATTAATTCCCGTAATCGGAATTGGTTTTGCCATTATGAATGTAAATACGCCTTTTTGGGTTTTTGCAGTTTTAGCTTTTACAACAGGTTTTGGAGGTGGAGATTTCTCTTCCTATATGCCAAGTACAAGTCTGTTTTTTCCGCAGCGATTAAAAGGAACGGCTTTGGGTTTACAGGCCGGAATTGGAAATTTTGGGGTTTCAATCGCGCAATTTGTTACGCCTCTTATAATCAGTATTGGAATTTATGGCGCGGCATCGACTTTCACGAGCGTTGATCCTAAAGAAACACTGGCTCTTTTGCAAACATCAAGTTTAGAAAAACAAAAAGAAGTTTTTGCAACTTTTGATGTAGAAATGCAGTCAAAAATACTTGCCAACATAAAGCAAAATGTCAAAGATTCGGTAAGTAACGCCGTAAACTCAACCGATAATGTAGCGATCTTTAATGCGTTACCCATAAAAGCAAAAGCAAAAGCCATTGCAAACGCAAATCCGAAACTGGCAGAAAAAATCTTAGACAACATTAAACCTGATAATACAGCAGTTAAAAAATCAGAAATCTACTTGCAGTCTGCAGCATTTTGGTACGTTCCTTTTTTAATAATTATGGCAATTTTAAGCTGGGTTTATTTAAAAAGTATTCCAATGATGGCATCTGTAAAAGAGCAAATGGATATTTTTTCCAATAAACATACTTGGTATTGTACCATTACATATATAATGACCTTTGGAACTTTTGCGGGATTATCGGCAGCCTTTCCCTTAATGATAAAATTTCTTTACGGAGATTTTCCTAATCCGCCAGATCCTTTAGTATATGCATTCTACGGACCATTATTAGGTTCTGCAAGCCGAATTGCATTTGGGTTTGTTGCCGATAAAGTTGGCGGAGCAATTTTAACTACCATTACAGGTTTGGGAATTTTGGTGGGATCGATCATTTTAGTAACAGAAGGATTAGTTGCTCCTACAAGTATGGAGCAGTTTCCACTTTTTGTAACGGTAATCCTAGCCATGTTCTTTTTTACAGGAATTGGAAATGCTGGGACTTTTAGACAATATCCAATCATTTTTAAAGAAAATCCGCGCCAAGCAGCAGGAGTAATTGGCTGGACAGCGGCAATCGCAGCTTTTGGACCATTCATATTTTCTAAATTAATTGGGAATAATATTTCTGCAAATGGAACTGTAGATCAGTTTTTTATTGGCGTTGCTTTATATACTGTATTGGCAACGGCTATCAATTGGTGGTTTTACAATCGTAAAAATTGTGAAAAGCCAAGTTAATAGGCAATTATTAAATTTAATTTAAGATGAAAGAAAGAACATTTAATACGAAAGCGTTATTAATTGCAACGGCAGCTTCAGTTTTTATGGTCGTATTGGTTTTTTATGGATCAAGAAAACTGCAGAATTTTGATGCCGCT
Organism: Flavobacterium ustbae; assembly: GCF_003946915.1. GTDB lineage: Bacteria > Bacteroidota > Bacteroidia > Flavobacteriales > Flavobacteriaceae > Flavobacterium > Flavobacterium ustbae. Next base: position 83,191 of record NZ_RPOC01000010.1, on the reverse strand, counting down.
TTAGTAACCTATCTCTTCGGAACTCTCTTTGCATTTTTTGGAGTTGTATATCGATATACGGTTTGGCTGCAGCGCCCGCCAACATGGATGTATTTTAAACGCGGCATCAATTTTCTATTTACAGGAAAAGTATTTTCGCATTTATGGTTTCTGACGAAAGAATCGGTTGAGAATATTGCTTTTCAAAAATTCATTTACCCAAGAGGAAAATACCGCTGGATAGCGCATTTTTGTATTGCAATTGGCTGTTTTTCTGCTTTTGCAATTACATTTCCGCTAACATTTGGATGGATTCATTTTACTCTGGCACCCAATTCCATTTCGGTTTACGAAGCCCATTTTTTTGGTTTTAAAGTAATGGATTTTGAATTGGATTCTATTATGGCATTTTTAACTTTTCATGCCTTAAACTGGTCTTCTTATTTGGTGATTATCGGATCTCTTTACTATCTAAGGCGCCGCTTAACCAATCCAGGATTAATTGCCACACAAACTTTTGAAGGCGATTTGCTGCCACTTCTTTTATTGATTGCAATTTCAGTAACAGGTTTATGCCTAACTTATTCTTATCAATTCATGAAAGGATTTGCGTATGATTTTCTGGCTGTAATTCACGCGGTTACAGTTATTATGTTTTTGATCTGGATTCCGTTTGGAAAATTCTTTCATATCATTCAGCGTCCGGCTCAGATTGGTGCACATATTTATAAAAAAGAAGGAATGAAAAAAGGAATAGCAATCTGTAAAGAAACGGGAAAACCTTTCGCAACGCAGCTTCATATCGATGACTTAAAAATAGTGACAAAACAGCTGGGTTTTGATTTTAGTGATGACGAAGGCAATTCGCATCTTGATTTAAGTCCAGAAGGAAAAAGAGACCGTCTAGCAAAAGCACATTTAAAAGCAAGATTAGAAGGCGGAAATTTATTTGGATAGAAAAAAATAGTTTCAAGTTTCTTTTGTTTCAAGTTTCAAGTTGACGTTCTGTGAGCAACTTGAAACTTGAAACCTGAAACAAATAAAACAAAAAGTAACATGGCAAAACTACCTGTATCAACTGAAAAAATAATTGAAGATTTTGGCCCGCATTTGAATTATTCGCCAAAAGAAGGATATCCTGGCCGAGATGAACCTGACAAAACGGTAAAAACACACTGCTGTTTTTGCGGGATGCAATGTGGGATTCAATTAACGGTAAAAGACAATAAAGTGGTTGGTTTTGAACCGTGGATGGAATTTCCTTTTAACGAAGGCCGTTTGTGTCCAAAAGGAGTGCAGCGTTATCTGCAAAACAATCATCCCGACCGATTACTGCATCCAATAAAAAGAGTAGAAGGTAAAGGTTTCGAAAAAATGTCTTGGGACGATGCCATGGATAAAACTGTTTCTGAAATTAAAAGAATTCAGGAAAAATACGGAAAGCATGCCTTTTCTATGCTATCGGGTGTTTCGCTTACGAATGAGAAAAGTTACTTGGTTGGAAAATTTGCCAGAGTTGCTTTAAAAACCAGAAACTTAGATTATAATGGACGTTTGTGCATGGTAAGTGCAGGTGCAGGAAATAAAAAAGCCTTTGGTTTAGACCGCGCTTCCAATAATTATTCCGATTTAGAATATGCTGAGGTAATTATTGTTGCGGGAGCAAACATCAGCGAAACATTTCCAACTTTAACCCATTGGATCTGGAAAGCTAGAGATCGGGGAGCAAAACTCATTGTGGTCGATCCGCGTGTTATTCCATTGGCAAGAACAGCCGATATTCATCTCGATGTAAGACCAGGAACAGATTCGGCTTTATATGGTGCGATGCTTAAATATTTGGTAGATCACGATATGCTGAATCATGATTTTATTGATAATCATACTTCTGGTTTTCAGGAAACAATTGATGCTGTAAAAGATTATACTTTAGAATGGGCAGAAGAAATTACGGGAATTTCTAAAGAAAAAATTAAAGCAGCTGCCGAATTGTGGGGAAAAGCAAAAACAAGCTTTTTACTGCATGCAAGAGGAATCGAACACCATTCAAAAGGTGTTGACAATGTGGTGGGCTGCATCAATCTGGTTTTGGCAACAGGCAGAATCGGAAAGCCTTATTGCGGTTACGGAACCATTACAGGGCAGGGAAATGGCCAAGGCGGTAGAGAACACGGGCATAAATGCGATCAATTGCCTGGAAATAGAGATATTGAAAATCCAGAACATCGAAAATATATTTCTGAAGTTTGGGGAATCGATGAAAAAGATATGCCTGGAAAAGGGCTTACAGCTTATGAAATTATTGAAGCCATTCATAGAGATGAAATAAAAGGATTGATTTCGATTTGTTTCAATCCGCTGGTTTCGCTTCCAAACAATAATTATGTGCGTTCCGCTCTTGAAAAATTGGAGTTTTACGTCTGTATCGATTTCTTTTTGAATGAAACCGCACGCCATGCCGATATTGTTTTAGCTGGATCTTTACAGGAAGAAGAAGAAGGAACTACAACTTCTGCAGAAGGACGCGTAATTCGAATCAGACAAGCGGTAACACCTCCGGGAGAAGCTAGAACTGATACTTCCATTTTATTGGAAATTGCAGACAGATTGGGAGAAAAAGACAAATTTACCTATCAGAACAGTGAAGAAATTTTTAATGAACTTCGTGTGGCTTCAAAAGGAGGTACAGCAGATTATTTCGGAATCACGTATAAAAAAGTAGAAGACCATATGGGTGTTTTTTGGCCCTGTCCAACAGAAGACCATCCTGGAACTCCGAGATTATGGGCAGACAGAAAATTTAAAACTCCAGACGGAAAAGCGCATTTTAATCCCGCGCCATACAAACTGCCGGGCGAAGTTACAGACGAAGAATATCCGATAACCTTAACAACAGGACGTGTAGTTTCGCAATATTTAAGCGGAACGCAAACGCGAAGAATCGGAAAACTGGTAGATCAGTTCCCTGAACCGATGCTGGAAATTCATCCAGAAATGGCTCAGAAATACAATATTCAACAGAGAGAATTGGTAAAAGTTTCAACTCGAAGAGGAGAAGGAATTTTTCCTGCCAATATCGTAGAAACCATTCGAAAAGATACTGTTTTTATTCCGTATCACTGGCCAGGGAAAAAATCGGCCAATCAGTTAACGCCAGGAACTTTAGATCCTATTTCTAAAATTCCCGAGTTTAAAGTCTGTGCCTGTAAATTGGAACCCTTAGGAGAAATAGAAAATTCATCAGAAAAATCAAATGCTTATGCAAGTGTTTAATCTATAAAAAGAACTATTATGAATATAGCTAATTATAATAAAAATGAAGAGTTTTTTGTAGACTTACAGAGATGCATAGGCTGTAAAGCTTGTGAAATGGCGTGTGCTGAATGCGAAACAAACGGTCAAGAATCTATGATTCATGTGAATTATGTAGAACGTGAAGTTACGATTCAAACCACAGTTCAAGTTTGTATGCATTGCGAAGATCCAGTTTGTGCTAATGTTTGTCCTGCCGATGCGATTTCGCAAGACGAATTTGGCGTGGTTCATACTGCTAATACAGAACGCTGCATTGGCTGTTCCAACTGTGTAATGGCCTGTCCGTTTGGAGTTCCTAAGAAAATGGAAGAATACGATTTGATGATGAAATGCAATATGTGTTACGACAGAACAAGTGTTGGCAAAAAACCAATGTGTGCAACGGTTTGCCCAAGTGGGGCATTGTTTTATGGAACTCGCGCTCAGATTGAAGAAATGCGTCCAAATAGTACTCCTGTTAACTCATTTCTTTTTGGAAAAGAACGCGTAAATACAAAAGTAAATATCATGATGCCAAAAGGCAGTACAGAATTACGAATATTCTAAAGCTAAAAATCCATGTCTAAAGAAGATAATTTACGAGAAAACTGGAAGAAAGATTTTCCATATAAAAAACAAGAATCAACGCAGGTGAGCCGCCGCGATTTTGCCAAATTCCTTACGCTAGTTTCTGGAGGTTTAATGGTTGGCAGCGGATTGGTAGCCGCAAAAGCATATCTATTGCCAGGAGAAGAAGTTGTGGGCGAACATTTTGTATGCCAAATAAAAGATATTCCGTTAGGCGGAACAAGAGGTTTTGTAATTGAAGGAAGCACGATTCCATACATCTTAGTGCATTTGGAGAGCGGTATGTTTAGAGCTTTTGAGCAAAAATGCACACATCTTTCCTGTGCGGTTTATTATAAACCAAATTCAGGAATTATACATTGTCCGTGTCATGAAGGTTCTTTTGATGCTTTAACAGGAGATGTTATCGCTGGACCTCCACCGAGAGCTTTGCCTCAGTTGGAAGTAGTTTTAAAAGGCGAAAAGATTTTTGTGAAAGCTTTTCAAAATAAAGAAAGTTAATCGTTTAAAATAAAAATTATGAGTACATTTAGAAGAAGCCAAAATCAGGCAAACCCGAATAAGTTGAATGTTATTCTGTCTACTTTAATATTTGTTTTAATCTTAAATGTAAGTATTCAAATTTGGTTATTGTATGCCGCTTTAAACAATGCATTAGATAATAATAAAGAAATTTTAATTCCGGCATTTATAGGTTCTCTTATTTTGTTTTTGATTGGTTTTGGATGGCTATATTATCTGCCAAAAGGAAATTTTAGAAATAATACATACAAAAATAATTAGTTATTATGAGCTTAAATCTCGGTACAAACAAAATTGCTTTTTTCTCGACCCAGCCTTACGATAAAACTTTTTTTAATCAATACAATGAAGATTTTGGTTTTCAATTGAATTTTTTCGAAACCCAGCTTAACCCGCAAACAGTGGTCTTAATTGAAGAATGTGAGATTGTTTGTGTATTTGTAAATGACATTGTTAACGAAGCTGTTATAAAACAACTGGCCGAAAAAAAAGTCAAAATAATCGCTTTACGTTGTGCCGGATTTAATAATGTCGATTTAGAAGCTGCAAAAAAACATAATATAAAAGTCTGTCGTGTTCCAGCATATTCTCCGCAAGCAGTTGCAGAACACGCGATGGCTATGATTTTAACTTTAAATAGAAAAACACATAAAGCTTATAATCGCGTTCGTGAACAGAATTTTTCTCTAAACGGATTATTAGGCTTTGATTTGTTCGGAAAAACAATTGGAATTATCGGAACTGGAAATATCGGAAAAGCATTTTCTAAAATAGCTTTAGGTTTTGGCTGTAAAGTTTTAGCGTATGATATTGTAGAAAGCGAAGAAATGAAAAAAGATGGTGTTTCTTTTGTAGGTTTAGAAGAGATTTTTAAATCTAGTGACATTATTTCGCTTCATTGTCCACTAAACGATCAAACCAAACATGTAATCAATACAACCTCAATTTCTTTTATGAAAGAAAGCGTCATGATTATCAATACAAGTCGCGGCGGATTAATAGAAACTGCCTCGGTTATTGAAGGATTAAAAGAAGGGAAAATTGGTTATTTAGGAATTGATGTTTACGAACAGGAAGAGAAATTATTCTTTAGAGATCTCTCTGCAGATATTATTCAAGACGACAATATTCAACGTTTAATGAGCTTCCCGAATGTTTTGGTAACGGCACATCAAGCATTTTTTACCAACGAAGCTTTAACACAAATTGCATTGGTGACTTTTAATAATATAAAATCGCTATTAACAGAAAACGATATTGAAAACAAAGCGGCTCTTTTGGTTTAGAAATCGCTTTGTCGAATATTTTTTGTAATTTAAAGAAATGAAAAGGAGTGAATGAAATTTAAATTTTCAAATTATGAAAAATATAATCGTAACCATAATCGGATTTTTGGTATTTTGTTCTTGTGAAAATAAGGATAAAAGGAAAGAAAATATAGTAAAAGCAATTGCCCTAGACACTTTGTCTAAAACAGTTGCAGGAACGGCAAATTTAAATGAGGAGCCTGTAAAAGATATCGAAACGGTAAAAATGATAAGAGAACAGCTTTTAGTTCTCTTAAAAAGCGATTTAGCGTCCTTAAAAAAAGAAGATCGTTTTTTCTTTTATGATGCTTCCGATTTAAATAAAGACAATAAAGACGAATATTTCGTTGGTTTCTCCAATTCCTATTTCTGCGGAAGCGGCGGCTGTTCAGGCTTCGTTTTAAATAATGATGGAAGTTTAATCAATAAATTTTCTGTAACCGATTTTCCTATTTTGATTGCTCCAACTTCAACGGACAATTTTTCTGATCTTCTAATGAAAAGCGGAGGAATGTATCATATAGTAAAAATGAAAAACGGAAAATATCCAGCCAATCCTTCTATAGAAGAAAAATGGAATGGTGAAGCTCCAAAAGAAAGCACAAAGGTTTTGGATATTTATGAGAAGAAAATGGAGAAGTATTCGTTTTAAGCTTTCAATTTGAAAGCCATTCTAGATCTTCTTTATCCAAGTCTTCTTGAGAAATAACACGTCCATGCTTTATATCTTCTTCACTTTTTTGGATAAGATCTATTTCATGTTCATCTAATTGATAAATCATCGATTTAGTCATAACTAATTATTTTTTAATTGTCTAAATTAAATAAAAAAATCCGATAGATTTTTAAAATCTATCGGATTTGAAATATCATAAACTCTCACTAAACTTCAGTATTGGAATTTGGAATTTTTAAATTTGGAATTTAACCAACTAGTTCCACAAACTTAAACTCACCATCAACGACAACCTTAGTCAAACCGTGTTTAGATAAATTTTTCATAGAAGCATCCCATTTTTTACCGCTTAAGTTGGCTGAAACTTTTAGCTGAGATAAATCCATTTTATTTTCATTTCCTTTCAAAAGAGTAATAATTACTTTTTCCTCTTCAGTCAATTCAATTTGAGCTTGTTTTTTCTCTGGACGCATTTGTGGGAACAATAAAACTTCTTGAATTGAAGCATTATTCGTTAAATACATAATTAAACGATCCATTCCGATTCCCATTCCAGAAGTTGGAGGCATACCGTATTCAAGAGCTCTTAAGAAATCTTCGTCGATAATTCCGTTAGCTTCATCATCACCTTTTGCTGCCAAACGCATTTGGTCTTCAAAACGTTCTCTTTGGTCAATTGGATCATTTAATTCAGAATACGCATTTGCGATTTCTTTTCCGCAAACCATTAATTCAAAACGTTCTGTCAAATCTGGATTATCACGGTGCTCTTTACAAAGCGGCGACATTTCTTTTGGATAATCAGTAATAAAAGTTGGCTGAATATAGTTTCCTTCGCATTTTGCTCCAAAAATTTCATCAATCAGTTTTCCTTTACCCATTGTTTCGTCAACCTCGATTCCCATTCCACGAGCCGCTTCAAATAATTCCTGTTCAGTTTTCCCAGAAATATCAAAACCAGTAAAATGTTTGATAGAATCGGTCATTGTTACACGTGCATAAGGCGCTTTAAAGTTAATTGTGTGTTCGCCAAAAGTAACTTCGCTAGTTCCATTTACAGCAATCGCACAATGCTCTAATAAACCTTCAGCAAATTCCATCATCCAATTGTAGTCTTTGTAAGCTACATATATTTCCATTGCAGTAAACTCAGGATTATGCGTTCTGTCCATTCCTTCGTTACGGAAGTTTCTAGAGAACTCATAAACCCCTTCAAATCCACCAACAATTAATCTTTTTAAGTACAATTCGTTTGCAATACGCATATAAAGCGGAATATCAAGCGAATTATGGTGCGTAATAAACGGACGTGCAGAAGCTCCTCCAGGAATTGACTGTAAAACAGGAGTGTCAACCTCCAAATATCCGGCGTCGTTAAAATAACCACGCATTGCAGTAAATAACTTTGTACGTTTAATAAAAGTTTCTTTAACCTGCGGATTTACTGTTAAATCTACATAACGCATTCTGTAGCGTAATTCAGCATCGTTAAACGCGTCGTGTACATTTCCTTCTTCATCCACTTTTGGTAACGGAAGCGGGCGTAACGTTTTACTCAAAAATGTAAAACCGCTTACGCGAATACATTTTGCACCAACTTGTGTGGTAAACAATTCACCTTCAATACCAATAAAATCTCCTAAATCGGTTAATTTTTTGAAAACTTGGTTGTATAAAGTTTTATCATCACCTTCACACAAAACATCGCGGTTCACGTACAATTGAATACGACCTTCGCTATCTTGTAACTCAGCAAAACAAGCTTTACCTTGATCACGAACACTCATCAAACGTCCAGCAACAATAACCTTCTTACCTTCTTCAAAAGTTTCCTTTATCTGCTTTGATGTATGATCTACAGGAAAAAGATTAGCTGGATAAGGATTGATTCCTAAGTTGCGTAAGTTTTGAAGTTTTTCTCTTCTGATGATTTCTTGTTCTGATAATGCCATTTTTGTGCTATTTTTTTAAGTGTGCAAAGATAAAGAAAAGAATGCAGATTTTAGAATGGAGGTTTTAGATTTTTTACAGCATCAATTTATTGGATTTCAATCTTCTTCCGTCTAGCCTTGACAGGGTGAAAGACGAGATTTCGTTTAAAAAACAGAAAATAACAAATTGGGAAGTTATTTTACAATACGATTAAAATAATTGTCAAAAGAAAGTATCTTCGCCTTCATAACCTAAATCTATAAATATGAAAAAATATTTACTCTGTTTTATTGTATTGATTTGTACAACAAGCTGTATGTTTAAAGAAAAGATGACCATAAATGAAAATGGATCAGGAACTTTTTCATACGGATTTGATATGTCTCCTATGTTTAAAATGGGATTTAAAAGCAGTGATTCTATAAAAGAGAAGCAGGTATTGGATACTGTTTTTACTTTTAAAGAGGTTTTTGCAAAAGCAAAGGACAGTATTGCAAAATTGTCAAAAGAAGATCAGCAAAAAATAAAGGCGCTTGAAAAGTTTCAAGTTGCATTCAAAGTAAATGAGGATAAAAAACAGTTTGAGTTTAATATGGAATATAATTTTCCATCATCAGACAGCCTTAAAAATATGGTTTCGCCTCTTGAGGGACTTGAAGCAATGCCAAAATTAGGTCCAGGTAAACAATTAGGGGCTTTGAGTGCAGTTCCTGAAGATGAAAAGAAAAAAAGCAGATTTACTTATAACTATGATGGAAAAGTTTTTGAAAAGATATTGATAGGAGAAGATGCTGTTAAAACCAAGAAAGTAAAAAAGAAAAAGGAGAAAGAGGATGATAATATCTTTGCAAAACAAATGGATGAATTTATGAAGGAATGTAAGTATTCTTTGGAATATCATTTTCCAAAAAGAATAAAAACGGTTTCGTTAAAGAATGCAGTCCTTTCAAAGGACAGAAAAAGTTTTACGCTAGATACTCCGATTAAAGAACTTTCAGACGATGAAAAAGATATGGGTTTCAAAGTAGTATTTGAGAATTAATTAAGATACTTAAAGCATAATAAAACAATTGAAAATACTCTTTGTATCTTTGATAAAAAATATAGGACAATGAAATTATATAAATTACTTAGTTTTTCTTTTCTAATAGCGACATTAACCAGCTGTACTTTCACTGAAAATATTTATATAAATGACAATGGAAGCGGAAAATTTTCTGTAGATATGGATGGTTCTGCTTTAATGGAAATGGCAGGAGATCAAATTGCAGGGCAAATGGGAGACGCGAAAAAAGATCTCGACACGACCTTTACTTTTAAACAACTATTTGAAGAGAAAAAAGATAGTATTGCTAAGTTGTCGCCAGAAACGCAGAAAGAACTTAAAAAACTGGAAAATTTTGTAGTTGCAACAAAAATGAGTTCAGAAAAAAAGCAGTTTCTCATGACTATGACAACTGATTTTAAAAATGTAAATGAGCTGCAGGATATTTTGCAGACTTTGGGAACATTACAGAAATTGGAAGGAAGCGCAAATGCCAGTCCGCTTGGTAGTGGTTTTGGAGATAACGGCAGTAAATTAAGTTATACCTACGACGGAAAGAAATTTACAAGAAAAGCGGTAATTGACGAGCAAAAACTAGCTGCAAAGCCAAAAGATTCAGCTGGTGATATGACAAAAATGATGTTTGCTTCGTCTAGTTATATCGTAAAATATCATTTTCCAAAAAAGATAAAGAAAGTCTCTAATCCGAATGCTTTGTTTAGCGACGATCGAAAATCAATTACAATTCAATACTCTTTTACGGATTATATGGAGAATCCTGACAAGCTTAACTTTGAAGTTGAGTTTGAAAAATAATTAAAATGAATAAAAAAATCCAACTTCAGGATCTGGGCAAAAAAGACTATAAATCGACTTGGGAATATCAAGAAGAAATCTTTAAAGATATAGTCGATTTAAAAATCAAGAACAGAAGAGAAGAACTAGATCTGCCAACGCCAAATTATTTACTTTTTGTAGAGCATCCTCATGTTTATACTTTAGGAAAAAGTGGCGATTTGGAGAACTTATTATTAAACGAAAGACAACTAGAAGCCAAAGGAGCGACTTTTTACAAAATCAATCGTGGCGGCGATATTACCTACCACGGACCTGGACAGATTGTGGGTTATCCGATTCTAGATTTAGAAAATTTCTTTACCGATATTCATAAATACCTACGTTTATTAGAAGAATCTATTATTCTAACTTTAGCAGAATATGGTTTGGAATCGGGCAGAAGTGAAGGCGAAACTGGAGTCTGGCTTGGTGTAGGCACTCCGTTTGCGCGCAAAATATGTGCAATGGGTGTTCGCGCTTCAAGATGGGTAACCATGCACGGATTTGCTTTGAACGTAAATGTCGATTTAGGATATTTTGATAATATTATTCCTTGTGGCATTCGCGGAAAAGGGGTCACTTCCTTAAATGTAGAACTTGGTATAGAAAAAGTACACGAAGAAGAAGTAAAAGCTAAAATTATAAAACATTTTACAGCGCTATTCGAAGCCGAATTTGTCTAAAAACAGCGCTAAAAAAGTAAACCGTTTCAAGTATTTATTTGAAACGGTTTTTTATTTCGACTCCTGTTTTTTAGATAGAAATTGTTTTTTTTCTAAAATTATATTCAAAAAGATGAAAAACCATTTCGTAAAAGTTAAGATTTTGAAGGGATGACAAATTATAGAGCATTCGTAATTTTCTTAGGTATTTATGCTAAATTTGAGTACTTACTTAAAAATTAATTCCTGATTGCTTATGAGAAAAATTTACTTATTCTGTTTCTTTGTTGTGCTTAATGGTCTTTTTGCCCAAAAGAAAGATAAATTATATCCAGTTGCAGTTTATGAAAAAGTGTGGCAGGAAAAGAATAGCGATACCAGATTAAAGATGATTAAATCGATTTGGTTAGAAGACAGTACTTTTGAAGATCCTTCGGCTTCAATAAAAGGAATTGCTGCTTTTAATAATGTCATCAACGAATTTTACAAGAAAAATCCAGATGCCGTATTAACGTCTGGGCCTAAAATTGTAAAAGACAATTATGTAACGTGGGAATGGAAAGTGCTGGACTCTAAAAACAATCTTGTCTTGGCTGGAAGAGATTTTGCGCGTCTGAATGGAAAAGGTCAAGTGAGTAAAATTATCGGTTTTTGGGATAAAGGAGCCACTTTGTCTGAAGCTGATGTTTTAAAAAATCTAGAAGCTGATAATTTAAAAGTAGTTGCAAAATATTACGAAAGTATTTTTAAAACAAGAGATTTTGACACACTTGGAACTTTAGTCGCAGACGGAGCAGTTTACAATCAAGCGACAGGTTTGCCTTACGGAGGAACGTATGTTGGTTTTAGCGAATGGACTAAAATGTTTACAAAATCGGCAGAGTTTTTTGATTTGCAGATAGAAAAGGAACCTGTTTATTTTAGCGATGCTTCTAAAAATGAAATAATTATGTATTTCACCATAAGCTGTAAATCTAAAAAGTCAGGCAAAACAATGTCGGTTCCAATTTCAGAACATATTGATTTGAAAGACGGTAAAATCACAGCTGTCAGATCTTTTTATTACGACACGAAACAATTTGCGGAGTTTTTAAAAAGCAAAAAATAATAATAAAAAACGACCTATTAAGGTCGTTTTTTATTGAAAGAAATCAAGTTCTAGCTGTTCTGGCAGCAGTCTGAAACTCATTCTGTGATATTTTGTAGTTCCAAATTCTTTAATGGCTTCTCGGTGTTCTTTTGTTGGATATCCTTTATTTTGTTTCCAGTTGTACATCGGGAATTCTTCATGAATTTGATCCATGTATTCGTCGCGATAGGTTTTGGCTAAAACAGACGCAGCGGCAATACTCAGATATTTTCCGTCACCTTTTATAATGCTTTGGTTAGGAATTGATTTTAGAAGAGTAATTTCATCTATAGAAAATTGTTTTCCAAAAGTATTTTTTAGGCCAAGTTTAGCATTCAAGGCACGATTTCCGTCAACAATTATAAATTCGGGAACGTGTTTTAATTTTAAGATGCATTCCTGCATTCCTTTCATCGAAGCATTTAGAATATTTATTTCGTCAATTTCATCTGGAAACAAATGTGTTACAGCAAAACATACAGCTTCTTTTTCTATAATTGGTCTTAAAAGTGCTCTCGTTTTTTCAGACAATTGTTTACTGTCATTCAAGATTTTATTTTCAAAATCAGCCGGAAGAATTATAGCAGCGGCTGTTACCGGACCAGCCAGACAACCTCTTCCAGCCTCGTCAGTTCCAGTTTCTAAAACAAATCCAGAGAAATTTTTTTCGAGCATTTTTTAGGTTTTAAATAACAAATTGGATGAAATTTTCAGCAAAAATATTCGTTTTCGTACTGTCAGCCAAGGCAATTGTATAAAATGAAGTGTTTTTTTATTTATTTGTTTTTATAATTTACCTTTGCTTAGCAAAATTTGTCAAAATAAATTATACAAAGCCATCAAATGAGAATATTCATTTTTTTATATCTATTAGTTGTTCCAACTTTATTGTTTTCGCAAGAAAAAAAACCAGCTTCTAAAAGTAATTTAGATATGAATTCAGAATATTCTAGTATTACAGATACGGTAAAAAAGAAAAAGAAAAAAATAGCCACAATAGACCAGTATAAAATTGTCACTTTAGAACACGATACAATTTATGCCGATACGTCTCTGACTATTAAAAGTGCCTATAGGCAAAATCACCTGAGAAAAGATCTTTTTGGTCTTCAGGAATTTTCTAATATAGGACAGCCATTAAATACACTGCAATACAGTTTGACAAGTTTTTCTCCGTATCCAGAAATTGGTTTTACAGGAAAACATTCTATTTACATGCAGGCAGATCAAATTAGATATTATTCTGTTGCAACACCATTTACGGAGCTGTTTTTTAATACCACTATTAATAAAGGACAAAATGTTGATTCTTTTATCACTTTAAACGCTTCTAAAAATCTGAATTTCTCGATTGCATACAAGGGGTTAAGATCGGAGGGAGACTATATTAATCAGTTAGTTAGTGCCGGAAATTTAAGAATTACAACCAGTTATGCCACAACAAATAAGCGATATGCAATAAATGCACATTTTGTTAATCAAGATATTTTAAATGAGGAAAATGGAGGTATTACAAACGTAAATGATTTTGAAAGCGATAATCCTGATTATAAAAACCGACAAAGACTACAGGTTTATTTAACTGATGCAGAATCATTTTTAAAAGGAAGAAGATTGTTTTTTGATCATGCTTTCAGAGTAAATCCGAATGATGGAAGCAATAACTTATATATAACACATCAGTTTAATTACGAGTATAAAGCTTACGAATATAAACAGCCAACAATATTGTCAAGTGTAACTTCTAGTGATGGCACCACAAAACGTATACCTCGATTTGGAGAGTCGTATGCAGCAAGCAATATTAACGATCAGACTAAATACGAGAGACTTTATAATAAAGTAGGAGCGGCTTATGAGAATTCGCTGTTAGGTAAATTTATATTTTTTGTAGACGACTATAGATCTAATTATAAATACAACCGAATTATTATTGAACCTGATGGAAGTGAAATTCCAGACAATTTGTTTTTGCAGTTTAATAATTTTGGCGCTCAGTACGAATATCAGAAAAACAAGTGGAATGGTAGGTTTTTATATTCAAGATCCATTACCAATCAGTCGCTTTCAGATTTAGACGCTAAGTTACGTTACGATATGAGCGAAAAAATTAAGTTTGATTTCAGGTATCGTAACATCAATAAATTGCCTAATAATAATTATAACTTATATCAAAGTAGTTGGATTTCATACAATTGGTCGAATGATTTTAAGAATGAAAAAATTAATTCGCTAAGTGCAGAAATTACAACACCTTGGTTAACAGGACAAGTTCAATATACTGTTTTAAACGATCATTTGTATTTTGCAGATGACGCTACAGCTGCACAAAAAACAGCTAACATGCAAATTGTAAAACCTTTCCAATACGGAAATGCAATCAATTATTTAGAAATTAAAGCAAGCCGTGAATTTAAATTTGGAAAATTTGCTCTCGATAATACACTTTTATATCAAAAAGTAGATCAGTCAGATTTAATTTTAAATGTGCCAGATTTTGTTACCAGAAATACATTTTATTATTCCAATTATTTGTTCAAAAAAGCATTGTTTTTGCAAACAGGACTTGTATTTAATTATATGACGAAATATTACGGAGATGATTACAACCCTGTTATTGCAGAATTTTTTGTGCAACAGGATAAAAAAATCGGAGGTTTTGCAACATTCGATTTCTTTGTAAATGCCAGAATACGCCAAACCCGTTTTTATTTAAAAGCAGAGCATTTTAATGCTTTATTTTCACAAAGCAATTATTACGCAACACCTAATAATCCGTATCGTGATTTTGCACTGCGTTTTGGTCTGGTTTGGAATTGGTTCGAATAAAAAAAGAGTTGAAGATTTATCATAAAATCAAATATTAAATAATACAAAATGGACTTTTCAAATAATATTTTAGAAACAATTGGTAACACACCATTGGTAAAACTCAACAAAATTGTTGCTGAAATTGATGCGTTAGTATTGGCAAAAGTCGAAACCTTTAATCCTGGTAATTCTGTAAAAGATAGAATGGCTGTGAAGATGATTGAAGATGCAGAGGCAGACGGCAGACTAAAACCTGGAGGAACAATTATTGAAGGAACTTCGGGAAATACAGGAATGGGACTTGCACTAGTTGCAATCGTAAAAGGTTACAAATTAATTTGTGTAATCTCAGATAAACAGTCTAAAGAAAAAATGGATATTCTTCGTGCTGTTGGTGCAAAGGTTGTCGTTTGTCCTACAGATGTTGAGCCAACAGATCCACGTTCTTATTATTCGGTTTCTAAGCGTTTAGCAGAAGAAACTCCAAATTCTTGGTATGTTAACCAATACGATAACATGTCAAATTCGTTGGCACATTACGAGCAAACTGGACCTGAAATCTGGAAACAGACAGACGGTAAAATTACTCATTTTGTTGTGGGAGTTGGAACAGGAGGTACGATCTCTGGGGTTGGAAAATATTTGAAAGAAAAAAATCCAAATATTAAAATCTGGGGAATTGATACTTACGGTTCTGTTTTTAAAAAATATCACGAAACAGGAATTTTTGACGAAAACGAAATCTATTCTTATATAACAGAAGGGATTGGAGAAGATATTTTGCCTAAAAATGTTGATTTTTCTTTAATTGACGGTTTTACAAAAGTAACCGATAAAGATGCTGCCGTTTACACTAGAAAAATCGCTCTAGAAGAAGGTATTTTTGTTGGGAATTCAGCAGGAGCTTGTATAAAAGGTTTATTACAGCTGAAAGAGCATTTTAAACCGGAAGATGTTGTTGTGGTATTATTTCACGATTCTGGAAGCCGTTATGTGGGTAAAATGTTCAATGACGACTGGATGCGTGAGCGCGGATTCTTAGAAGAAAATTTAACAAAAGCCGAAGACGTTATCAAAGACCATATCGACAAAGAATTGATCGTGGTGCGTACAGAAGAATTGGTTTCGCATGCAATTGAACGTATGCGTAAATATAAGATTTCGCAGATTCCAGTGGTAGACATCAATGGATTTGTTGGTTCTGTAGACGAAACAGATTTGTTTAGAAGCTACGTTGCAGATAAAAATGTTGCAGAAAAACCAATTAAAGATGTCATGGGTAAACCTTTTCCAATTGTAAAATTAGGAACGCCAATTGAAGAAGTATCAAAACTTTTCAGCAAAGAAAACGATGCTGTTTTGTTAGATTTAGGAAACGGACATCATCACATTATTACTAAATATGATATTATTGGCTCAATTAAATAAGCCATTTTAAATAAAAATAATCCATAAACTATATTGTAAACCAATTTAGTTTATGGATTTGTCTTTTAAAAATAGAACATGAATTTTACTGCTATTGATTTTGAAACTGCGACAGGGTATCATCCGTGTTCAGTAGGTATTGTTACAGTCGAAAACGGAATTATCGTTGACGAATATGTATCTTTAATTAAACCTCCGAACAATGAATATAATCCATTTACAATTCGTGTGCACGGAATTTATCCAAAAGATACGGTCAATGCAAAATCTTTTTTTCAGATTTATCCTGAAATTGAAAAAAGACTTAAAAATAAAATTGTAGTAGCCCATAATGAAAGCTTTGACCGCAATGTTTTGATGAAAACAATGCTTTTACATGGCTTGAATTATGAAGATTTAAATATCGCTTTAAAATGGGAATGCACTGTCAAAATATATAAAGCTAAAGGGATAAAACCAACCAAATTAAGCGATTGTTGTCGTGAAATGGACATTCAACTTAATCACCACGAAGCGTTGTCTGATGCAAGAGCTTGTGCAAATCTGTATTTGCTTCGTTAAATAAATTTATAATTTGTAAGAATAATATTAAAATTTATTTACTTTTAGATTTTGTAATTATACTATAAAATCTAAATGAAAGAAGACTTCCTTCATTATATCTGGAAATTCAGGAAATTTGATAGCTTGAATTTGAAATCGGCTCAAGACGAACCAATTACCATTATTAAAACGGGTGATTACTTAGAACTTTCTGGCCCTGATTTCTTTAATGCTCACATCGAAATTGGAAATCAAAAATGGGCTGGTAATGTCGAAATTCATTTAAAATCTTCAGATTGGTATCTCCATAACCATGAGAAAGATCCTGCTTATAAAAATGTTATTCTTCATGTTGTATGGGAAAATGATACTGCTATTTTTAGAGAAAATAATACTGAAATTCCGGTTTTGGTTCTTAAAGATTATGTTTCGAAAGAAATTGTGGAAAGTTATAATGCATTGATTTCTCCAAAAACCTGGATTTCCTGTGAAAGACAATTAAAAGAAATCGACAGTTTTGTTTTTAAAAACTGGCAGGAAAGATTGTTTTTTGAGCGTTTAGAGCGAAAATCAAAGTTTATTTATCAGTTATTAGGAGAAACCAATCAAGATTGGGAAGCGGTGTTGTTTTGTCTTCTAGCTAAAAATTTTGGACTAAATACTAATGGAAATTCGTTTTTGCAAATTTCTAAGGCTATACCGTTTTCAGTTATTCGAAAAGAAAGCTTTGAAGTCGAAAATCTAGAAGCATTGCTTTTTGGAACTTCAAATCTATTAGAAGCAGAAAAAGAAGATGTTTATTATAAAGATTTGAAGTTTCGTTACTTTTATTTATTGCATAAGTATCAAATAGAAAAAACGCATACAGATCCGCTTCAGTTTTTTAAACTTCGTCCAGATAATTTTCCGACAATAAGACTTTCGCAATTGGCGGCTTTATATCATAAACATCAAAATTTGTTTTCTAAAATTATTGATTTAAAATCTGTTAATGATGTATATCGTTTGCTAAATGTTTCTGCAAGTCTATATTGGCAAAATCATTATCAGTTTGATAAAGAAAGTCCGAAGAAATCTAAAATGCTCTCAAAATCGTTTATAGATTTACTAATTATCAACACAATTATTCCGCTTCAATTTGCTTATTCAAGCGTTTTGGGAGAGTCAATTGCCGAAGATTTAATTGACTTTATAAATGAAGTAACTTCAGAAAAAAACGCTATTATAGACAAATTTAATTCGTTTGGAATCAAATCAAAAACGGCGTTTGAAAGTCAGACATTATTAGAACTAAAAAATGAATATTGCGAACGTAAATCTTGCTTAAAATGCGCAATAGGAATAGAGTTGCTTAAAAATAATTAGCCAATTAGAAAATTAGAAAATGAGATAATTAGTTAATTAGATAATTTGTATTTTTGTAAAAATCTAAAATCATAAATCTAAAATATAGATGTCAGCAATTTTAAAACTTAAATTCTTCTTCGAGAAATATGGCTTTCATGTTTCTTCAAGATTAGCAGATAAACTTGGAATGCGTGTAACAAGTGTAAGATTGTTTTTTATCTATATCTCTTTTGTCACAGCCGGTTTAGGATTTGGAATATATTTAACTCTTGCTTTCTGGATTAGATTAAAAGATTTAATCCGTTCCAAAAGAACTTCAGTATTTGATTTATAAAAAAAGCTCCAAAAATTTACGTTTGGAGCTTTTTTTATGAAATTGTATTTATTATTCTTCGGTTGTATTATTAAGTTTTGATCTTTTCTTGCTATATAAAAAATAAACTAAAATACCAATTATAAGCCATCCAAATGATAATAATTGAGCATCTAAACTTAAATTGAAAATCAAGTAAGAGTTAATCGCGATTCCCAAAACAGCAATAACTGGAAGAGCAGGAACTCTAAAAGTTCTGTTTAATCCTGGTTGTTTTACTCTTAAAATCCAAACCGCAATACAAACCATAGTAAAGGCGAACAAAGTACCAAAACTAGTCATATCAGCCAATTTGTTGATTGGAGTAAAAGCAGCTACAGTTGCGATAATACCTCCAAGAATCATTAAGTTCGTTTTTGGTGTTCCAGAAATTGGGTTTACTTTAGAGAAAACTTGTGGAATTAATCCATCTTTAGACATTCCTAAGAAAATTCTAGATTGTCCCATAATCATTACCATTAATACAGAAACCAAACCAATAGTCGCTGCAATAGTAATAATAGAACCAGCCCAACTTTGTCCGGCAATATCAAAAGCATACGCAACAGGAGCTTTAATAGCCTCTGGATACTTTCCTAGCGGATTAAAATCTTGGTAATTCATCATTCCAGTTAATACTAAAGAAACTAGAATATATAAAGTAGTACAGATTAGTAAAGAAGCAATGATCGCAAAAGGAACATCTTTTTTAGGATTGATAGCTTCTCCAGCTTGTGTAGAAACGGCATCAAAACCAACATAAGCAAAGAAAATTGCAGCAGCTCCAGAAATGATTCCACCAATTCCGTAAGCATTATGAGTTGTCTCTTTTTCAATAATCTGAGTTGCTTCAGGAATAAACGGACTCCAGTTTGCTGTATTGATGAAGAAAAGACCAGCAACAATTACAAAGATTACCGCCGAAACTTTAAGGATTACAATAGCATTATTTGCTTTTGCTGCACTTTTTGTTCCTTTAATAAGTAACGAAATAACTAGAATAACGATCAAGAAAGCTGGAAGATTCATAGAGAAACCTTCTCCAGTATAACTTGCAGGATCTGTTGTAAGCCAATCAGGAAGTTTTATATGAAATAGTTTTAGCAATTTATTAAAGTACCCAGACCAGGAAACCGCTACCGTCATAGATCCCATTGCATATTCGAGAATAAGTCCCCATCCAATAATCCAGGCAAAAATTTCTCCAATTGTACCATAAGCATAAGCGTAAGCAGATCCTTCTACAGGTAAAATTGATGCAAATTCAGAATAGCAAAGAGCCGCAAAAACACACGCAATACCTGCAATGATAAACGAAATTGCTAATGCTGGACCTGCATGGTAATAGGCTCCAGTACCGGTTAATACAAAAATTCCTCCGCCAATAATGGCACCAACTCCAATCGCAGTAAGGCTCCATTTTCCTAAAACCCTTTTTAAATCACTTTTTTTCATATCGGCCTCAAAGGCAGATATTGGTTTAACTCTCATTATTGACATACTATAATATTGGTTTATTGTTATTAAGTGCCAAATGTATTGTTTTTTGCAAAAAATAAAAACAATTATCATCTTTTAAGTTATAAAATGTTTGTTTTTTTTACAATACTCGTAAGAAAGATTCTCTAAGTATTGATATTCATTAAATTAATTGGCCTTTTGTAACAGATTCGATAATTTTTTAAAAACTACTTTTCTTACTAATTTTCTTGATAAATTTGAAGGATTTTTCTCATATTGTTTTTTAAATGTATTTCTAGTATGAATTTTAAGTTTCTCAATAAGTATTTTCATTTTACCAAACAGCAGCGAATAGGCATTTTTATGCTTTTTGTTATAATGATCAGTTTGCAACTGTTTTATTTGTTTTCCGATTCTAATATCTCAGAAACAAAAAGTGCAGAAAAAGAAGAATGGCTTGCTCTTCAATCAGAAATCGATCAGGAGAAATTGATTAATACAAATGCAAAACCAGCGGTTTATCTTTTCAATCCTAATTTTATTTCAGATTACAAAGGTTATAAACTCGGAATGTCGGTAGAAGAAATCGATCGTTTACTAGTCTTTCGAAAAGAAAATAAATATGTCAATTCAGCAGAAGAGTTTCAAAAAGTCACTGGAATTTCCGATTCGTTATTAAATAAAATTTCTCCCTTATTTAAATTTCCAGATTGGAAACAGAATAAAAGCAATTCGACTACTGAGAAAAAAGAATTCAGTATAAAAAGTTTTCCAAAAAAAGAAAAGCTCGCAATCTTAGATATTAATCAGGCAACGAAAGAAGATTTAATGAAAATTTACGGAATAGGAGAAGGGTTGTCTACCAGAATACTCAAACAGAAAGAAATTTTTGGAGCTTTTGTGTCCATGGAACAAATGAAGGATGTCTGGGGACTTTCGCCAGAAGTTATAAATGAATTGAACAGTCATTTCAAAGTTGTAATCCCTTCAGATTTAAAGAAAATAAATGTGAATGAGGCGTCATTAAAAGAACTAGCTCAATTCTCATACTTCAAATATGGGCTTGCAAGACAAATCGTAATATATAGAAGTATGAACGGAAATTTTAATAATATTGAGGATTTAGCAAAAATTAAAGATTTTCCTGTTGAAAAAGCAAAAATAATTAGTTTATATTTGGAGTTCTAAAAGAAACTAACTCATGAACTTTGACTACAACGAAACACAACTAATGATTGCACAATCTATAAAAGATTTTGCAGAAAAAAATATTAGACCTTATATAATGGAATGGGATGAAGCGCAAATTTTTCCAATTCCGTTATTTAAGCAACTTGGCGAGATGGGCTTCATGGGCGTTTTAGTTCCAGAAGAATATGGAGGTTCTGGTTTGGGTTATCATGAATATGTTACGGTAATTGATGAAATTTCAAAAGTAGATCCGTCCATCGGACTATCTGTTGCGGCTCATAATTCGTTATGCACCAATCATATTTTGACTTTTGGTAACGAAGAGCAAAAGAAAAAATGGCTTCCAAAACTAGCTACCGCAGAACATATTGGTGCATGGGGTTTGACAGAACATAATACTGGCTCTGATGCTGGGGGAATGAATACTACAGCAGTCAAAGATGGAGATCATTGGATTGTAAATGGTGCTAAAAACTTTATTACACATGCAATTTCAGGAGATGTTGCAGTCGTTGTGGTAAGAACTGGTGAAAAAGGCGATTCTAAAGGAATGACAGCTTTTGTTTTTGAAAAAGGAATGAAAGGCTTTTCGTCAGGCAAAAAAGAAAATAAATTAGGAATGCGAGCAAGCGAAACTGCCGAATTGGTTTTTGATAATTGCCGTGTTCCCGATGAAAATAGGTTGGGAGAAGTGGGAGAAGGTTTTGTTCAGGCTATGAAAATTCTAGATGGCGGAAGAATCTCTATCGGCGCTCTGTCTTTAGGAATTGCAAAAGGCGCGTATGAAGCTGCATTGAAATACTCAAAAGAAAGACATCAGTTCGGACAGCCAATTAGTAATTTCCAAGGAATCTCTTTTAAGTTAGCAGAAATGGCAACAGAAATTGAAGCTTCAGAATTATTGCTTCATAAAGCCGCTTTCTTGAAACAAAAACATAAACCAGTTACGACATCAGGCGCTATGGCAAAAATGTATGCCTCAGAGGCATGTGTCAAAATTGCCAATGAAGCTGTTCAGATTCATGGAGGATATGGCTATACCAAAGACTATCCGGTAGAAAAATTTTATAGAGATTCCAAATTATGTACGATAGGAGAAGGAACAACCGAAATTCAGAAACTTGTTATTTCTAGAAATCTGCTAAAATAAAACTATCATTTTGGGCGTGACCCTAAAAACAAAAGCATTTAGCAAACGCGTAGAAGCTTTTGTTTTTAGGGTCGGGCTTTTCACTATAATCTTTTTGTTTTTAAAGAAAAAACAAAAAGATTTCCGTTGCAATCCCTCACGCATACTCGGTAAAATCGAGTTTAGTCAAAATAATTCAAAATTTATAAGCCATAATTCATAATTAATACATACATTTGCAGCCTTAACGAGAGGAGGTGTCTATATTATGTTAATTATACCAATTAAAGACGGAGAAAATATCGATAGAGCATTAAAGCGCTATAAAAGAAAATTTGATAAAACAGGAACTGTTCGTCAATTAAGAGCACGTACTGCTTTTATTAAGCCTTCTGTTATCAAAAGAGCTCAAATCCAAAAAGCGGCTTACATTCAAGGCTTGAAAGATAGTTTAGAGAGTTAGTATTAGCTTTTCGAAAATAATTACCGTTAGTGGTCAAAATGTTTTAATTTTGATGCTAACGGTTTTTTTTGTGCTTAATTTTTAGATTTTATGAAAACGAATAAAGAAGCTTTTTCGGATTATCTTTTATTAGAAAAGAAATATTCTTTGCATACGGTTGGAGCTTATCTGAATGATATAGCCTCATTTGAGTTGTTTTTGAAAGAGTCTTTTGATCAGGAAAATGCTGATTTGGTAAATTATAGTCAGGTAAGAAGTTGGATTGTTTCTTTGGTTGATCAGAACATTTCAAATGTGTCTATTAATAGAAAAATGGCTTCTTTAAAAGCTTTTTATAAATTTCTTTTAAAGACAAGGCAAATAGAGATTAATCCGATGCTGAAGCATAAGTCTTTAAAAACGCCAAAAGTTATTCAGATTCCTTTTTCAGAAAAAGAATTACAAGATTTGCTTACGGTAATAGATGTGCCTGTTGGTTTTGAAGAAATTCGGGATAAGCTTATTGTGGAGATGTTTTATGTTACAGGAATGCGTCGGGCGGAGCTGATTCATTTGATGATTAAAAATGTAGATCGCTCAAATAATACAATTAAAGTTTTAGGGAAAAGAAATAAAGAACGCATTATTCCAATCTTGCCAATTATTGCAGATCAAATTGACTTATATGTTAAAGAAAGGGATGATTTGGAAAGTGTAGCAGATTATGACTATTTTTTTGTTTCGAAAAAAGGGTTAAAATTGAGTGAATCTTTTGTTTATCGTTTAATAAATTCATACTTTAGTAGGGTCTCAGAAAAGGTAAAAAAAAGTCCGCATGTGCTTCGGCATACTTTTGCAACTCACCTATTAAACAATGGGGCAGATTTGAATTCAGTTAAAGAATTGCTAGGACATTCTAGTTTAGCGTCTACTCAGGTTTATACCCATAATAGTTTGGCGGAACTTAAAAAAGTATATAAGGGTGCGCATCCTAGAAGTAAATAGTGGTTCTAAATGTTAACCCTAAAATTTTTATTATGAAGGTAGATGTTCATGCAGTTAATTTTACTGTCGACAGAAAATTGGTCGATTTTATCCAAGAAAGAATGGGTAAGCTAGAAAAATACTACGATCGAGTGGTTTCATCAGATGTTTTTTTGAAAGTGGAAAGAACGAGTGATAAGGAGAATAAGATGGTGGAGATAAAGATTAATGTTCCTGGAGATGATTTTCTGGTAAAAAAACAGTGTAAAACATTTGAAGAAGCCGTTGAGCTTTCGGCAGAATCGCTAGAACGTTTACTTGTGAAAAGGAAAGAAAAAATTAGAGCGCACATTTAATTGAAATTTTTTTCAAAAAATGTTTTGATTAAAAGATAAAATAGCTACATTTGCAGTCCGTTAGAAATAGCGGACTTTTTTAATGTATTCGCCGATGTAGCTCAGCTGGCTAGAGCAGCTGATTTGTAATCAGCAGGTCGTGGGTTCGAGTCCCTCTATCGGCTCAGAAAATTTCAAATACGATTTGAAATTTGTTCTTTTAAAATATTGAAAAACAACAATTTGTGATCTTGATTGAGTTT
Source organism: Flavobacterium ustbae (assembly GCF_003946915.1). Classification (GTDB taxonomy): domain Bacteria; phylum Bacteroidota; class Bacteroidia; order Flavobacteriales; family Flavobacteriaceae; genus Flavobacterium; species Flavobacterium ustbae. Next base: position 58,934 of record NZ_RPOC01000010.1, on the reverse strand, counting down.
TGGAGAAATCTGAATTCTTAATTCTAAATCATAAATTATTTGGGGAGATACTCAAGCGGCCAACGAGGGCAGACTGTAAATCTGCTGTGTGAACTTCGCAGGTTCGAATCCTGCTCTCCCCACAAAACAAGAAGTCGAGATTTGGCATTGTGGTTTTGGAAGAAAAATCTAAAATCTAAATTCTGAAAATCTAAAATCAGAACTCTCTGCCGGTGTAGCTCAGGGGTAGAGTGCTTCCTTGGTAAGGAAGAGGTCTCGGGTTCAAATCCCGACATTGGCTCAAGTAAGTAGGAAATTGAAAATTAATATATAACTAAGATTAAAAATTAAGTAAAATGGCAAAGGAGAATTTTAATCGTTCCAAACCGCACTTAAACATAGGTACAATTGGACACGTAGATCACGGAAAAACTACATTAACTGCTGCAATTACAAAAGTATTGTCAGATGCTGGTTACTGTCAAGCAAAATCGTTTGATCAAATCGATAACGCTCCAGAGGAGAAAGAAAGAGGTATTACTATTAATACATCACACGTAGAGTATGAAACAGCTAACCGTCACTACGCTCACGTTGACTGTCCAGGTCACGCGGATTACGTAAAGAACATGGTTACTGGTGCTGCTCAAATGGACGGTGCTATCTTAGTAGTTGCTGCTACAGATGGTCCAATGCCACAAACTCGTGAGCACATCCTTTTAGGACGTCAGGTTGGTATTCCAAGAATCGTTGTTTTCATGAACAAAGTGGATATGGTTGATGATGCTGAGTTATTAGAGCTTGTTGAAATGGAAATTAGAGATTTATTATCTTTCTACGAATATGATGGAGATAATGGTCCTGTTGTTCAAGGTTCTGCTTTAGGAGGATTAAACAATGATCCAAACTGGGTACCTAAAATTATCGAATTAATGGAAGCTGTTGATGCTTGGATCGAAGAGCCAGTACGTGACGTAGCTAAACCATTCTTGATGCCAGTTGAGGACGTATTTACAATTACAGGTCGTGGAACTGTTGCTACGGGTCGTATCGAAACTGGAGTTGCTAACACTGGAGATCCTGTTGAAATCATTGGTATGGGAGCTGAAAAATTAACTTCTACTATTACAGGAGTTGAGATGTTCCGTAAAATCCTTGATAGAGGTGAAGCTGGAGATAACGTAGGTTTATTGTTAAGAGGTATTGATAAAGCTGATATCAAAAGAGGTATGGTTATTATTAAGCCAGGTTCAGTAAAACCACACGCTAAATTCAAAGCTGAGGTTTATATCTTGAAAAAAGAAGAAGGTGGACGTCACACTCCATTCCACAATAACTACCGTCCACAGTTCTACGTACGTACAACTGACGTAACAGGAGTTATTTCTTTACCAGCAGGTGTAGAGATGGTAATGCCAGGTGATAACTTAACTATCGAGGTTGCTTTATTAAGCCCAATCGCTATGAACGTAGGTTTACGTTTCGCTATCCGTGAAGGTGGTAGAACAGTTGGTGCTGGTCAGGTAACTGAAATCGTAGAGTAATTCTATTAAAATAAATAAAAAGCCAGTGGTTATTTTTTTAATCACTGGCTTTAATTACGGGCGTAGTTCAAGGGTAGAATAGCGGTCTCCAAAACCGTTGATGGGGGTTCGAATCCCTCCGCCCGTGCAATAAAAAATATATCAAATGACAAAAGTTACTAATTATTTATCAGAGGCTTTCGAAGAGTTAAAGTCAAATGTTACTTGGCCATCTTGGGCTGAAGTTCAAAAATTGACAATTGTTGTGGCTGTATTTTCGATTCTATTTGCTTTGGCAACTTGGGGAGTAGACGAATTTTTTGCAAAAGCTTTGGCTGGATTTTTTAACTGGTTAAAAGGATAATTTTTTTTGTGATGGCAGATAATAATGTGAAAAAATGGTACGTAGTTAGAGCGGTTAGTGGTCAAGAGAATAAAGTGAAAGCTTATATTGAGACTGAGATTGCGAGATTAGGTATGGAGGATTATGTTTCTCAAGTTTTGGTTCCTACTGAAAAAGTGGTTACTGTAAAAGATGGGAAAAAATCATCTAAGGATAAAGTGTATTTTCCTGGATATGTTATGATCGAAGCTAATTTGGTTGGTGAGATCCCTCATATTATTAAGTCAATTACTAGTGTTATTGGATTTTTAGGAGAGACAAAAGGCGGAGAACCTGTTCCTTTGAGACTTTCTGAAGTAAACCGTATGTTAGGTAAGGTAGATGAGTTGGCTGTTAATACAGATACTCGTTCTATTCCTTTCAGTGTTGGAGAAACGGTTAAGGTTATTGATGGTCCTTTTAACGGATTTAACGGATCTGTTGAGAAAATCAATGAAGAGAAGCGTAAACTTGAGGTAATGGTTAAGATTTTCGGAAGAAAAACTCCATTAGAGTTAAGTTTTATGCAGGTAGAAAAAGTATAATTTTTGTTACACTATAATAAACCATTGTAATCGCTTCCATTGATTACAGTGTTAAATTTTTTAAAAATGGCTAAAGAAATTAGTAAGGTAGTTAAACTACAAGTTAAGGGAGGTGCTGCGAACCCGTCGCCACCGGTTGGACCTGCTTTAGGAGCTGCTGGGGTTAACATCATGGAGTTCTGTAAGCAATTTAATGCTAGAACTCAGGATAAACCTGGCAAAATTTGTCCAGTGCAAATCACTGTGTACAAAGACAAATCATTTGATTTTGTTGTTAAGACTCCTCCAGCAGCAGTTCAGTTAATGGAAGCTGCAAAGCTAAAATCTGGTTCTGGTGAGCCTAATCGTAAAAAAGTAGCTAGCGTTACTTGGGAACAAATTAGAACTATTGCTGAAGACAAAATGCCGGACTTAAATGCTTTCACAATTGAGAAAGCTATGAGTATGGTTGCTGGAACAGCTAGATCTATGGGTATAACTGTATCAGGAGATGCTCCTTTTTAATTAAGAAAAAGAAATGGCAAAATTAACAAAAAAGCAAAAAGAGGCTGCTTCAAAAATTGAAAAGAACAAATTATACTCTTTAAAAGATGCTGCTGCATTAATTAAAGTTGTTGCTTCTGCAAAATTTGATGAGTCTGTTGATATCGCAGTTCGTTTGGGTGTTGATCCAAGAAAAGCGAATCAAATGGTTAGAGGTGTAGTTACATTACCTCACGGAACAGGAAAAGACGTTAAAGTATTAGCATTGGTTACTCCAGACAAAGAAGCGGAAGCTAGAGAAGCTGGAGCAGATCACGTTGGTCTTGACGATTACTTACAAAAAATTAAAGACGGTTGGACAGATGTTGATGTGATCATTACTATGCCTGCTGTTATGGGTAAATTAGGTCCATTAGGTCGTATTTTAGGACCTAGAGGTTTAATGCCAAACCCTAAAACAGGTACAGTAACTATGGATGTTGCTAAAGCTGTTCAAGAAGTTAAAGCTGGTAAAATTGACTTTAAAGTTGATAAAACTGGTATCGTTCACGCGGGTATTGGTAAAGTTTCTTTCGGAGCTGAACAAATCGTTGACAACGCACACGAAATTATTCAAACATTAATAAAACTTAAACCAACTGCTGCTAAAGGTACATACATTAAAGGTATTCACCTTACAAGCACAATGAGTCCTGCTATTGCATTAGACCCAAAAGCAGTATAATTGGTAGTTAAAAATTTTTAGTATGACTAGAGAAGAAAAATCAATCGCGATTGAAAATTTAACTGCGCAGTTAGCTGGTACAAATATCATTTACATTTCTGATATTTCTGGTTTAAACGCAGAGACAACTTCAAGCTTACGTAGAGCTTGTTTCAAAGCAGGTATCAAATTAGAGGTTGTTAAAAACACTTTGCTTGCAAAAGCAATGGAAGCTTCTGATAATGATTATGGGGATTTACCAACAGTTTTATCTGGTAACAGTGCTATCTTCATTTCTGATGTTGCTAACGCACCTGGAAAAATCATTAAAGATTTCCGTAAGAAATCTGATAAACCAGTTTTAAAAGGAGCTTACATCAATTCTGAAGTATACATTGGGGATAACCAATTAGATGCATTAGCTACAATTAAATCTAAAGAAGAGCTTATTGGAGAAATCATTGGATTATTACAATCTCCTGCTCAAAGAATTATTTCTGCTTTACAAAACAAATTCGCTGGAAGCGAAGAAGAAGGAGCAGAGTAATCAACGTAAGGAAGTTTGCTTCCTTGCTGCTTAATTAGCGCACAATAATTAAATTATATTTTTACACAAATCATTTTAAACGATAGAAAAAATGGCAGATTTGAAACAATTCGCAGAACAATTAGTTAACTTAACAGTTAAAGAAGTTAACGAATTAGCAACAATATTAAAAGATGAGTACGGAATCGAGCCTGCTGCTGCTGCTGTAGTAGTTGCTGCTGGTGGAGGAGACGGTGCTGCTGAAGAAGCACAAACTGAATTTACAGTTGTATTGAAAGATGCAGGAGCTTCTAAATTAGCTGTTGTAAAATTAGTTAAAGAATTAACTGGTTTAGGTCTTAAAGAAGCTAAAGACGTAGTTGACGGTGCTCCAAGCAACGTTAAAGAAGGTGTTTCTAAAGAAGAGGCTGAAGGTCTTAAAAAATCATTAGAAGAGGCTGGAGCTACTGTTGAGCTTAAATAATTAAACTCAGTTTAAGAACTAGGTTTAGGTCTTGAGTTAACACTCAAAGGCCTAAACCATTTTTCGTATAATAAAATATATCAATTTTATTATCCCATAGTTTAAAATACGAAAAAGTTTTTGATCAATACGAAGAAAGAAAATTGAACTTTATTTAAGTTTTAATTTTTAAAGATGTATTGATTATAATAAGAAAGTATAGATTAAACAGTGTGTATTTACACAAAAAAATTACTTTTTTTTAATCAAAATTTTGTCCATTGATGATAACAAATCAGACTGAAAGATTGAATTTTGCCTCTACAAAAAATATCCCTGATTATCCAGACTTCTTGGATGTACAGGTTAAATCTTTTAAAGATTTCTTTCAATTAGAAACGAAATCTGACGAAAGAGGCAACGAAGGGTTATACAACACCTTCATGGAAAACTTTCCAATCACAGATACAAGAAACAACTTTGTATTGGAATTCCTAGATTATTTTGTTGATCCGCCACGTTATACAATTCAAGAATGTATAGAGAGAGGTCTTACTTATAGTGTGCCATTAAAAGCTAGGTTGAAACTATACTGTACAGATCCAGAACACGAAGATTTTGAAACGATTGTACAAGATGTTTATCTTGGAACAATTCCTTACATGACTCCAAGTGGTACTTTTGTAATCAATGGTGCTGAGCGTGTTGTAGTGTCTCAATTACACCGTTCTCCAGGAGTTTTCTTTGGACAGTCATTCCACGCAAATGGAACTAAACTTTATTCTGCAAGAGTAATTCCTTTTAAAGGTTCTTGGATAGAATTCTCTACAGATATTAACAGCGTAATGTACGCTTATATCGATAGAAAGAAAAAATTACCTGTAACAACTTTATTCCGTGCTATTGGATTCGAAAGAGATAAAGATATCTTAGAGATTTTCGACTTAGCGGAAGAAATTAAAGTTTCTAAAACAGGAATTAAAAAATATATTGGAAGAAGACTTGCTGCACGTGTTTTGAACACATGGCATGAGGATTTCGTAGATGAAGATACTGGAGAGGTAGTTTCTATCGAGCGTAACGAAATCATCCTTGATCGTGATACAATTATCGATAAAGATAATGTTGAAGAGATCATCGATTCTAACGTTAAATCTATTTTGTTACACAAAGAGGATAATAACCAAGCAGATTATGCTATTATCCACAACACGCTACAAAAAGATCCAACAAACTCTGAAAAAGAAGCTGTAGAGCACATTTACCGTCAGTTGCGTAACGCTGAACCGCCTGATGAGGAAACTGCTCGTGGTATTATAGATAAATTGTTCTTCTCTGACCAACGTTACAACTTAGGTGAAGTAGGTCGTTACAGAATGAACAAAAAATTAGATTTAGATATCCCTATGGATAAGCAAGTGCTTACTAAAGAGGATATCATTACAATCGTTAAATATTTGATCGAGTTGATCAACTCTAAAGCAGAGATTGATGATATCGACCACTTATCAAACCGTCGTGTTAGAACAGTTGGTGAACAATTGTCCCAACAATTCGGTGTTGGTTTAGCACGTATGGCTAGAACTATTCGTGAGAGAATGAACGTTAGAGATAACGAGGTGTTTACACCAATCGATTTGATCAATGCTAAAACATTATCTTCGGTTATTAACTCTTTCTTTGGTACTAACCAGTTATCTCAATTTATGGATCAAACGAATCCACTTGCTGAGATTACACACAAAAGAAGATTATCTGCACTTGGACCAGGTGGACTTTCGAGAGAAAGAGCTGGTTTCGAGGTTCGTGACGTTCACTACACGCACTACGGACGTTTATGTCCAATTGAAACTCCAGAGGGACCAAACATTGGTTTGATTTCATCTCTTGGTGTTTACGCGAAAGTAAACGGAATGGGATTCATCGAAACTCCTTACCGTAAAGTTACTAACGGTGTAGTTGATTTAGAAAGTACTCCAATCTATTTAAGTGCGGAAGAAGAAGAAGGAAAAATGATTGCTCAGGCAAACATTGAAATGGACGAAACTGGTAAAATTACAGCTAGCAATGTTATTGCTCGTGAGGAAGGTGACTTCCCAGTTGTTGAGCCAAATGTTGTTCATTATACAGACGTTGCACCAAACCAGATCGCTTCGATTTCTGCATCTTTGATTCCTTTCTTGGAGCATGATGATGCGAACCGTGCGTTGATGGGATCTAACATGATGCGTCAGGCGGTTCCTTTGATTCGTCCTGAAGCTCCGATTGTTGGTACAGGTTTAGAGCGTCAGGTTGCTTCGGACTCAAGAGTATTGATTAATGCTGAGGGTCATGGTACTGTAGAATACGTTGATGCTAATATCATTACTATCAAATACGACCGTACTGAAGATGAAAGAATGGTTAGTTTTGATGCTGATGAGAAAACATACAACTTAATTAAATTTAGAAAAACAAACCAAGGAACAAGTATTAACTTGAAACCAATCGTAAGAAGAGGTGACAGAGTTGTTCCTGGACAAGTATTGTCTGAAGGATATGCTACTCAAAATGGAGAATTAGCTTTAGGTAGAAACTTAAAAGTTGCGTTCATGCCATGGAAAGGGTATAACTTTGAGGATGCGATTGTAATTTCTGAAAAAGTAGTTCGTGATGATATTTTTACTTCTATCCACGTTGATGATTATTCATTAGAGGTTAGAGATACTAAGTTAGGAAATGAAGAGTTAACAAACGATATTCCTAACGTTTCTGAAGAAGCTACTAAAGATTTAGATGAAAACGGTATGATCAGAATTGGAGCAGAGGTTAAGCCTGGCGACATTCTAATCGGAAAAATTACACCAAAAGGAGAATCAGATCCAACTCCAGAGGAGAAATTGCTTCGTGCAATCTTCGGAGATAAAGCGGGTGACGTAAAAGATGCTTCATTAAAAGCGTCTCCATCTTTACATGGTGTAGTTCTTGACAAAAAATTATTTGCAAGAGCCGTAAAAGATAAACGTAAACGTACTCAAGATAAAGATGCTTTAGGAGCTCTTGAAATGGAATTCGAAACTAAATTTGTTGAATTAAAAGACAGATTAGTAGAGAAATTATTCTTGATCGTTAACGGAAAAACATCTCAAGGTGTAATGAACGATTTGGGTGAAGAAGTTTTACCAAAAGGTAAAAAATATACTCAAAAAATGCTTTACGCTGTAGAAGATTTTGCTCACTTAAGTAAAGGTCAATGGGTTGCTGATGATGCTACTAATAAAATGGTTAATGATTTGATTCATAACTATAAAATTAAGCTGAACGACTTACAAGGGGCTTTAAGAAGAGAGAAATTTACGATCACTGTTGGAGATGAGTTACCATCTGGTATCTTAAAATTAGCTAAGATTTATATTGCTAAGAAACGTAAGTTGAAAGTAGGGGATAAAATGGCAGGACGTCACGGTAACAAAGGTATTGTTGCTAGAATCGTTCGTCATGAAGATATGCCTTTCCTTGAAGACGGAACGCCAGTTGATATCGTGTTGAACCCACTTGGGGTACCTTCACGTATGAACATTGGTCAGATTTATGAGACTGTATTAGGTTGGGCTGGTATGAACTTGGGTAGAAAATTTGCTACTCCAATTTTTGACGGTGCTTCTTTAGACGAGATCAATGCTTTGACTGATGAGGCTGGAGTACCACGTTTCGGACATACTCACCTTTACGATGGTGGTACTGGAGAGCGTTTTGCACAAAAAGCGACTGTGGGTGTAATTTACATGCTTAAATTAGGACACATGGTTGATGATAAGATGCACGCACGTTCTATCGGACCATACTCATTGATTACGCAACAGCCACTTGGAGGTAAGGCTCAATTTGGAGGTCAGCGTTTTGGAGAGATGGAGGTTTGGGCACTTGAGGCTTATGGGGCTTCTAGTACACTACGTGAAATCTTAACTGTTAAGTCTGATGATGTTATTGGTAGAGCTAAAACTTACGAGGCTATCGTTAAGGGTGAAACTATGCCAGAACCAGGCTTACCAGAGTCATTCAATGTATTAATGCACGAATTGAAAGGTCTAGGATTAGATCTTCGTTTGGAAGAATAAATAAAAGTTTTCAGTCACAGTCTCAGTATTCAGTTTACCCTGAAAACTGGGACTGAAACTGTTACTAAATGTTAGAAGTTTTTAAAGATTTATACCCGTAAACCGTTCCGATTTTTTATAATAATGCAAAGCATTTTATAACTAGCACTTCAGATAAAATTTTGAGGTTTAGAGAAGTAACCCGAGGTAGTAGCTGAATGATTAACTCTTTAATTTTTTGAAGAGTAGATTATAAATCTAAAATCAATTTTTTAATTGCAAATAAATCAATAGTAAAAACTATGATGAATAACAGAAACAATAAAGATAAAAATCCAGTAAAAAGATTTAACAAAATCTCTATTGGATTGGCTTCACCAGAATCTATCCTAAAAGAATCAAGAGGAGAGGTTTTAAAGCCAGAAACAATTAACTATAGAACTCACAAACCAGAGCGTGACGGACTTTTCTGCGAAAGAATCTTCGGACCAGTAAAAGATTTCGAATGTGCTTGTGGTAAGTATAAAAGAATTCGTTACAAAGGTATCATCTGTGACCGTTGTGGTGTTGAAGTTACTGAGAAAAAAGTACGTCGTGATAGAGTAGGACACATCAACCTTGTTGTGCCAATCGCTCACATCTGGTATTTCCGTTCTCTTCCAAACAAAATTGGTTATATCCTTGGTCTTCCATCTAAGAAATTAGATATGATCATTTACTACGAAAGATACGTAGTAATCCAGGCTGGTATCGCTAAAAATGCAGATGGAGAATCATTACAAAGATTAGATTTCTTAACTGAAGAAGAATACTTAAACATTTTAGATACTCTTCCGCAGGAAAATCAATATTTAGATGATTTAGATCCAAATAAATTTGTTGCCAAAATCGGAGCAGAGTGTATTATGGATTTATTAGCTCGTATTGATCTTGATGCATTATCTTATGAATTAAGACACAGTGCTAACAACGAAACATCTAAGCAAAGAAAAACTGAGGCTTTAAAAAGATTACAAGTTGTTGAATCTTTCCGTGAGTCTAACGAAAACCGTGAAAATCGTCCAGAATGGATGATTATGAAAGTGGTTCCAGTTATTCCGCCAGAATTACGTCCGCTTGTGCCACTTGATGGAGGTCGTTTTGCAACTTCAGATTTGAACGATTTATATCGTCGTGTAATCATTCGTAACAACCGTTTGAAAAGATTAATGGAGATTAAAGCTCCAGAAGTTATCTTAAGAAACGAAAAACGTATGTTACAAGAATCTGTAGATTCATTATTCGATAATACACGTAAAGCTTCTGCTGTCAAAACAGAATCAAACAGACCATTAAAATCATTATCTGACTCATTAAAAGGTAAACAAGGACGTTTCCGTCAAAACCTTTTAGGAAAACGTGTGGATTATTCTGCCCGTTCGGTAATCGTCGTTGGTCCGGAGTTAAAATTATATGAGTGCGGATTGCCAAAAGATATGGCTTCTGAATTATACAAACCTTTCGTAATCCGTAAGTTGATTGAAAGGGGTATTGTTAAAACAGTAAAATCTGCTAAGAAAATCATTGACAAAAAAGAGCCTGTAGTTTGGGATATCCTTGAAAACGTAATTAAAGGACACCCAGTATTACTTAACCGTGCTCCTACTTTGCACAGACTTGGTATTCAGGCATTCCAGCCAAAATTAATTGAAGGAAAAGCAATCCAGTTACACCCATTAGTATGTACGGCATTCAACGCCGATTTCGATGGTGACCAGATGGCGGTTCACTTACCATTAGGACCAGAGGCTATTTTAGAGGCACAATTATTAATGTTGGCTTCTCATAATATCTTGAACCCTGCAAATGGTGCTCCAATTACTGTACCTTCTCAGGACATGGTCTTGGGTCTATACTATATGACCAAAGAGCGTATTTCTACAGAAGATCACAAAATTATTGGTCAGGATTTGACTTTTTACTCTGCTGAAGAAGTAAATATTGCATTAAACGAAGGAAGATTAGAATTGAATGCTCGTGTGAAAATCCGTGCAAAAGATTTTAATGAAGCTGGAGAATTAGTGTACAAAATTATCCAAACAACTGCTGGACGTGTATTATTTAACGAAGTGGTACCGGAAGCAGCCGGATATATCAACGACGTATTGACTAAGAAAAACCTTAGAGATATTATCGGACACATTTTAAGTGTGACTGATGTACCTACAACAGCAGCTTTCTTGGATAATATGAAAGATATGGGATATAAATTCGCATTTAGAGGAGGTTTATCATTCTCTTTAGGTGATATTAGAATTCCAGAACAAAAAACGAAATTGATTGCAGATGCCAGAGAGCAAGTTGAAGGTATCTCAACCAACTATAACATGGGTCTTATTACCAATAACGAGCGTTACAACCAAGTTATTGACGTGTGGACTTCTGCGAATGCTCAGTTAACAGAATTAGCAATGAAAAATATTAGAGAAGACCAGCAAGGTTTCAACTCTGTATATATGATGCTTGACTCTGGAGCGAGGGGTTCTAAGGAGCAGATTCGTCAGTTAACAGGTATGCGTGGTTTGATGGCTAAGCCTAAAAAATCTACTGCCGGTGGTGGTGAGATTATTGAAAACCCGATTCTTTCTAACTTTAAGGAAGGTCTTTCGATCCTTGAGTATTTCATTTCTACTCACGGTGCTCGTAAAGGTCTTGCGGATACGGCTCTTAAAACAGCCGATGCTGGTTACTTGACAAGAAGACTTCATGACGTTTCTCAGGATGTTATTGTTAACATCGAGGATTGTGGAACTTTAAGAGGTGTTGAAGTTGCAGCATTGAAGAAAAATGAGGAAATCGTTGAATCTTTAGGAGAGAGAATTTTAGGACGTGTTGCATTACAAGACGTTATTAATCCTCTTACTAACGAAGTAATGGTTAAATCTGGAGAGCAAATCACAGAATCAATTATGAGAACGATCGAAGCTTCTCCAATTGAGAAAGTAGAAGTTAGATCTCCATTAACTTGTGAAGCTTTAAAAGGAATTTGTGCTAAATGTTACGGTAGAAACTTAGCTACTGGTAAGATGACACAAAGAGGTGAAGCTGTCGGAGTTATTGCAGCTCAGTCTATTGGTGAGCCAGGTACACAGTTAACACTTCGTACGTTCCACGTTGGAGGGGTTGCTGGAGGTATTTCTGAAGAGTCTAGTATTATTACAAGATTCAACGGTAGACTTGAAATTGAAGATTTAAAAACAGTTAAAGGAGAAGATGGAGAAGGAAACTCTGTTGACATCGTAGTTTCACGTTCAACTGAGTTGAAATTGGTTGACGAGAAAACTGGAATTGTTTTAAATACACATAACATTCCTTACGGATCTAGTATTTTTGTTAATGACGGAGATACTGTTGCTAAAGGAACTGTAATCTGTAAATGGGATCCATATAACGGTGTAATTGTTTCTGAGTTTACCGGTAAGATTGCTTACGAAGATTTAGAGCAAGGACAATCGTTCATGGTGGAGATTGATGAGCAGACTGGTTTCCAGGAAAAAGTAATTTCTGAGGCTAGAAACAAAAAATTAATCCCAACTTTATTGGTTTACGGTAAAGAAGGTGAATTGATTCGTTCATACAACTTACCAGTAGGTGCACACCTTATGGTTGAGAATGGTGAGAAAATTAAAGCAGGTAAAGTATTAGTAAAAATTCCACGTCGTTCTTCTAAAGCGGGCGATATCACGGGAGGTTTACCAAGAATTACTGAGCTTCTTGAGGCTCGTAACCCTTCTAACCCAGCAGTTGTATCTGAAATTGATGGTGTTGTATCTTTCGGTAAAATCAAAAGAGGTAACCGTGAGATCGTTATCGAATCTAAATTTGGTGAGGTTAAAAAGTATCTAGTGAAACTTTCAAGCCAAATCTTAGTTCAAGAAAATGACTTCGTAAGAGCGGGAGTTCCATTATCTGATGGTGCGATTACACCAGATGATATCTTAAGAATTCAAGGGCCAGCTGCTGTTCAACAGTACTTGGTAAATGAAATTCAAGAGGTTTACCGTTTACAAGGGGTAAAAATTAATGATAAGCACTTTGAGGTAGTTATTCGTCAAATGATGCGTAAAGTAAGAGTTCAGGATCCAGGTGATACTTTATTCTTAGAAGACCAATTAATCCATACTAAAGATTTCATCGTTCAAAACGATAAATTATACGGTATGAAAGTGGTTGAAGATGCTGGAGATTCTTCAGTATTGAAACCAGGTCAGATCATTACGCCTCGTGAATTACGTGATGAAAATTCATTACTAAAACGTACAGATAAAAATCTTGTTGTAGCAAGAGACGTAATTACTGCAACTGCAACGCCAGTTCTACAAGGTATTACAAGAGCTTCGCTACAAACTAAATCATTCATTTCTGCGGCTTCATTCCAGGAGACAACGAAAGTACTTAACGAAGCTGCTGTAGCTGGTAAAGTAGATGATCTAGAAGGATTGAAAGAAAATGTAATTGTTGGACACAGAATTCCTGCGGGAACTGGTATGAGAGAATACGATAACACTATCGTAGGATCTAAAGATGATTACAACGAAATGATGGCTAATAAAGAAGAATACATTTATTAATTAGGAAACTATGAGTAATCCGAAACAACAACAAGAGCAAATTAACATTGAGTTAGACGAAACTATTGCAGAAGGAATTTATTCTAATCTGGCAATTATCAATCACTCATCATCAGAATTTGTTTTAGATTTTGTGAGTATTATGCCAGGTATTCCTAAAGCCAAGGTAAAGTCAAGAATTGTTTTGACACCACAACATGCTAAAAGATTATTGAGAGCAATTGGAGAAAATATCCACAGATTTGAAGCCGCTCATGGCGAAATCAAAGAAACGGAACAGGCGCCAATTCCGCTTAATTTCGGTCCAACAGGACAAGCATAAATTTTAAAGCCCCTTTTTAAAGGGGCTTTTTTTTGTAATGCACGTCAATAAAATGTAGTTAATCTGATTTAATTTACTTTAGTCGACAAAATTTCTTTTCAACAGAGTATTATTTTAATTTGGTGTTGCCTAAAAAAGATTGAATTTTGAAATATAATGACTTAGTAAAGGTTGATTTAATTCAAGTTATAAAAAAGCGCTAATTTTTAGCGTTTTTTTTATTCAGTATATATTGCGTAAAAAATTTCGTTTCCGATTAAAATTATATTTTGATGAAATAGTATTTCGCGATAAAGAAATTAGAAATAAAAAAGGCTGTTTAAAAATCATTAAACAGCCTTTATATCTTTGTAAAAGAAAAGATTAATCAAACTCAGACGTAAAATATAATTTTACAGTTGGATATTTACTTTGTGTCATCTGGATTGTAAAATCAGAATCGGCTAAAAATACCAATTGGCCATATTTGTCGTGAGCCAAGAATTTTTGTTTGATACGTTTAAATTCTTTGAATTCTTCATTTTTAGCATCATCTGGCTTTACCCAACATGCTTTATGTACTGGGAAATTTTCATAAGTACATTTTGCACCATATTCATGCTCTAAACGGTATTGAATAACTTCATATTGAAGCGCTCCAACAGTTCCGATTACTTTACGGTTGTTCATTTCTAAGGTAAATAACTGAGCAACACCTTCGTCCATTAACTGATCGACACCTTTATCAAGCTGTTTTGCTTTTAAAGGATCGGCATTATTGATATATCTAAAGTGCTCTGGAGAGAAACTTGGAATTCCTTTGAAACTCATAATTTCACCTTCAGTTAAAGTATCACCAATTTTAAAGTTCCCAGTATCGTGCAAACCAACAATATCACCAGGATAAGAAACGTCAACAATTTCTTTTTTCTCAGCGAAAAAGGCATTAGGGCTAGAGAATTTTAAATTTTTCTTCTGACGGACGTGATAGTAAGGTTTATTTCTTTCGAAAGTTCCCGAAACAATTTTGATGAAAGCTAAACGATCTCTATGTTTAGGATCCATATTAGCGTGAATTTTAAATACAAAACCACTCATTTTTTCTTCTGTTGGATCAACCAAACGAGTTTCAGAATCTTTTGCTCTTGGCGAAGGAGCGATTGTAATGAAACAATCTAACAATTCGCGAACTCCAAAATTATTCAATGCAGAACCAAAAAACACAGGCTGAATTTTTCCGTCTAAATAATCTTGACGATCAAATTTTGGATATACTTCGTCTATTAATTCTAATTCTTCACGAAGTTTAGCCGCTGCTTTTTCGCCCACAATTTTATCCAGTTCCGGATTATTCTGAACATCAGAAAAAGCGATTGTTTCTTCTATATTTTTACGGCTGTCTCCGCTAAAAAGGTTGATGTTTTCTTCCCAAAGATTGTAAATTCCCTGAAAATCGTATCCCATTCCGATTGGGAAACTTAATGGCGTAACTTTTAGACCTAATTTTTGTTCTACCTCATCCATTAGATCAAAAGCATCTTTACCTTCACGGTCTAATTTGTTGATGAAAACAATCATCGGAATATTACGCATTCTACAAACAGAAACCAGTTTTTCAGTTTGTTCCTCAACCCCTTTTGCAACGTCAATTACAACAATTACGCTATCAACTGCAGTTAAAGTTCTAAATGTATCTTCAGCAAAATCCTTGTGTCCAGGAGTATCAAGGATATTGATTTTTTTGTCTTTATAATTAAAAGCAAGAACAGAGGTAGAAACCGAAATACCTCTTTGGCGTTCGATTTCCATGAAATCAGATGTTGCTCCTTTTTTAATCTTATTACTTTTTACCGCACCAGCTTCCTGAATTGCACCTCCAAATAACAATAACTTCTCAGTCAATGTTGTTTTACCGGCATCGGGATGCGATATAATTCCAAATGTTCTTCTGCGTTGTATTTCTTTTAAAAAGCTCATATTTTGTATAAATAGGTTGCAAAAGTACTATTAATTACGGCTTAATAAAAATATTCAGTTCGCAAATTAAAGTGTTAAAAGGTATAGTTGTCAATTTCAAATATTTTTTTTAGCCACGAATTCACGAATTTGCAATATTTAATTTGTGATAATTTGTGAAATTTGTGGTAAAAAGAAAAGGCTGTTCCATTTAGAACAGCCTTTAGAATAGTCATTTTAAATTACTGATTAATTGACCAAATTGAATATCCTTTTGGAGGACATTGTATCTTTACCCATTTGTCTGCTTGAGTAGTTGGGTACCAAGTTGAGTTTCCTGTAAAATCTTTAATTTGAGTATTGGCCCAATTGGTTTGAATCCATCTTTCTTGCCAAACATCTGAATTATTAATGTAAACCACCAATCCAGGATTTCCGTTGTAACCGTTTCTTCGTGCCACATATTCATCATTATCAGAATATAAAATAGAAGTTGTTCCAGTTGCTTTATTATTATGAATCCAGATCAGGTTATTCAATTTATTTTTGTCTAACCATTCTTCATAATCTCTGTAGAAAATGGTTGGATATCCTTCATGAGTTAATATATAAGAGTAAGCTAACATTTTGCTCCAAATTTCATCTGTATCATGATTGGTTACAAAAGTTACCGCTTTGTACGGATTACGTTTCCACATCATGTCATCATTCAAAAGTGCCAGATTGTTTCCATCAAAGGCATCATTCATTTTATAATAACAAGCAAAATCAAAAACAGAACTGTTTGCATTGTTTGCCCAGTCATTTAATACATTTACATTGGAGTCCCATAATTCTCCCACAGAAAATCCGCCAACATTGGCATTCCATGCATTTACAACCCACGCACCAAAACCTTTTACATAATCAAATCTCCAACCATCAAATTTCATAGTATTTTTATAATATTTTCCAACACCATCGGCTCTAAGCCAAAGCCAGTTTTGAACATTTGGGGCAGCGTGGCATAAATCTGGAAATCCTCCAAAAGATCCTTCGTCATTATTTCCGTAACTATTTTTGTAAAAATCATTATAGGTACGAGGAAATTTACCAGAAGCAACTCCTGTGAAATTAGTCCAAGTATTGGTTCCTGTGAATGGATTGGCTTCAGATTGCCCTCCACTGTTATGGTTAATTACAATGTCTGCATATACCTTTATATTTTCATTATGAGCCGCAGTTATTAAACTCACTAATTCGGTTTTTGATCCAAATCTCGTTTCTGTAGTTCCGTTCTGATTGTAGTCTCCAAAATCAAAGTAATCTGTTGGATCATATCCCATTGAGAAAGCTCCATTTTGTGCTTTTGAAGCTGGAGGCAGCCAAATTGAACCAATTCCTGCATTTCCCCATGCAGTTACTTTTCCTTTAACAGTATTCCACCAATTTCCACCAGCAGGCACATCCCAATAGAACGCTTGCATCATAACGCCACCACCAGGATTATCTACATATTTTCCCGTTACAGAAGCACTGGAAACTCCTGTACTAAAAGGTTTTCCATCGTGATGCGTAACATCAATAACTTTAAATTGTTGGCTTTCCGCTATTGCATCAGATTCGCTGATTTCATTTGTCGAACACGAATACAGCAGTCCAGTAAATGCTGTAATAAGACATAACTTTAAAATAGGTTTTTTCATAATAGATGTGGTTAAGTTAAATAGTTGTATTTTGTAATTACTAAATTTTAAACTCCAAAAATCATATATTTATATTTTTTAGAGCTATAAATTATTAATTATGCATCTAAAGTAATTGTTTTTTGATTTAATTTTAATTTGTAAGAAAATAAGTTATTACGAAAACGTTGTAGTGTTAAGAACTTTTTATTATGAAGCTTATAATTAAGTTTTTATTTGGGCAGAAATTTAAATTTTGAAAACTATTATTAAATTGTATTTCACTGAATTGAGAAATTAAAAAGAGACTATTCTATACTCCGATATAAAACTATCCTATAATTTTTTGTTAATAGTATACTGGATAGTTGGATTATGTAATTGAATTGTTATTTTTGTTCGTTATAAGTTACGAAAGAACTATACTTTAATTATTTATGTTACAAGTTCAGCATCAATAATTTTAGAAGATTATCTAAAAACAGGCTTACATTCAAATAAAAATTAAAATAATGCTATTAAAAAAATTACAGCTAAAAACAATTGATTTCAAGTTTGCACTACCAATTTGTTTTTTTCTTTTTTTTACTCCAATTATCACAGCGCAAGAAATTATTTCTGATGTTGTTGCTCAAAAACCAGTAGAAGTTCCTTCTGGCGGAAAATTGAAAATTGACGGAATTATTGCGACAGTAGGAGATTATATCGTTTTAGATTCGGATATCGATAAAGGATTTTTAGAAATTACGGCGCAAGGCGGATCTGTGAAAGATATTACAAGATGCCAGATGCTTGGTAAACTTCTAGAAGATAAATTATATGCGCACCAAGCCATTCAGGATAGTATTATTGTGAGTGATGCCGAAGTTAGAGGTATGATGGAAGATCGTCTAAACTACATGACGCAGCAAGTTGGTGATATTAATAAAGTAGTAGAATACTATAAAAAAAGTTCTGTAGAAGAATTTAAAACTTATTTTTCGGATATCTTAAAGGAGCAGAAATTAGCTTCTGAAATGAGAGATAAGATCATTAAAGATGTTGAGATTACTCCAGAAGAAGTTCGTAATTTCTTTAAAAAAATACCAAAAGATGAATTGCCAACTTTTGGAGCTGAAATGGAAGTAGCGCAAATTGTTGTGGAACCTAAAATTTCTGCAGAAGACAAACAAAAAGTTAAAGATAGGCTGAATGCAATTAGAAAAGACGTTCTTGAAGGTTCTAGTTTTGCAACAAAAGCAGTTTTATATTCTCAAGATCCAGGTTCTTCACCAAATGGAGGTTATTATAAAATGACAAGAAAAACTCCTTTTGTAAAAGAGTTTAAAGATGTGGCTTTTAGTTTGCAAGCTGGAGAAATTTCTGAGCCATTTGAAACTACTTTTGGTTTCCATATTATTATGGTAGAAAAAATTAAAGGGCAAGAGGTTGAGCTCCGTCATATTTTGATTGCTCCAACAGTTTCTGAAGCGGCTTTAAAAGAAGCTAAAGAGAGAATTGCTAATATTAGAGCTAAAATTATCAATAAAGAAATCACTTTTGCCGAAGCAGCGAGAACAGAGTCTGATGAAAAAGAAACAAGAGCAAACGGAGGAACATTGGTAAACCCAACAACTCAAGATACTCGATTTGAGTTAACAAAAATGGATCCGACTTTATATAGTCAAGTTTCAAATTTAAAAGGAGACGAAATTTCTCAGCCACTTTTAAATACAGATGATAAAGGTAAAAAAACATATAAGCTAATTACCGTTACCAACAGAATTGACGAACATACTGCAGACTATGCTAAAGATTATACTAAGATTAAAGAATTAGCACTAAAAGAAAAGCAGATTAATGCAATTGCAAAATGGTTTGATACTAAGATTAAAGACACTTATATCAAAATTATTGGAGAATATAAAGACTGTACTTTTGCAAACAATTGGTTGAAAAAATAAGTTTTAATAAATAAATAAAAAGAGTTAGTTTTATGAATTCATAGAATTAACTCTTTTTAATTTTAAATACATTCATAAATGTCTGACGTAACAGCAATTCACAATTTAGTTCAAAAAAGAAACGAATTAAAAAAAGAAATAGCGAAAATCATTGTAGGGCAAGATGCCGTTGTAGATCAAATTTTACTTTGTATATTTTCTGGAGGACACGCACTTTTAATTGGTGTTCCTGGTTTGGCAAAAACCTTAATGATAAATACTTTGTCTCAGGCTTTGGGGCTAGATTTTAAAAGAATTCAGTTTACGCCAGATTTAATGCCTTCTGATATTTTAGGTAGCGAAATTTTGGATGAAAATAGAAATTTCAAATTCATAAAAGGACCAATTTTTTCTAATATTATTCTGGCTGACGAAATCAATAGAACGCCACCAAAAACGCAGGCAGCTTTGTTAGAAGCCATGCAGGAAAGATCGGTAACTATTGCAGGCCAGCATTATAAATTAGATTTGCCTTATTTTGTTTTAGCAACTCAAAATCCAATTGAGCAAGAAGGAACTTATCCTTTACCAGAAGCGCAATTGGATCGTTTTATGTTTGCTATTAAATTAGAATATCCAACCTTTGAAGAAGAAGTTCAAGTAGTAAAACGAACAACTTCTGATGTTAAAACAGACATTAATCCATTGTTTAATGCACAGGAAATTATCGATTTTCAGCATTTAATTCGCAGAATTCCTGTCGCAGATAATGTTATCGAATATGCAGTTACTCTAGTAAGTAAAACACGTCCAGACAATAGTTTAACTACCGATTTTGTGAAAAATTATCTTGATTGGGGTGCAGGGCCAAGAGCTTCACAGAATTTAATTCTGGCAGCAAAAGCGCATGCCGCTTTTAATGGAAAATTTTCACCAGATATTGAAGATGTTCAAGCGGTTGCTACAGGTATTTTGAGACACAGAATTATTAAAAATTACAAAGCAGATGCTGAAGGAATAACGGAAGAAGTTATTATTAAAAAATTAATGTAAAAACTAAAAATACTTTATAGAAATCCTGATAATTTATTGTCAGGATTTTTTGTTTTTTTAGAAGTAGAAAATTCTCCTTCAACGACTTTTAAAATCTCAACTATAACGTTATAATTGCTTATTTAGAAAGATTCTTAGTGAAAATAGAGGTAAAAACTTACTTCGCTTTTAACAATGAATTTCGACTTTGTTAAAGAAAAGATTTTTAAATGTTAATAATTCATTATTTTAATATTAAATTGATTTATTGATAAAAACAAGGAGTGAAAATCGTTTTTTAACAATAATAATTTTTGAAAAGGCTAGTTCTATTAAATTTTTTTTAATTATCGTCTTTAATGCTTAAATTTGCCTCAAAAAAATAAATCCGCTTTTATTATGAATATTTATCAGGATTACATTCAAGAAATTGAAGAAAGAAAAAATCAAGGGTTACACCCTAAACCAATTGATGGAGCTGAATTATTAAGCGAAATCATTGCCCAAATTAAAGATGTTGATAACGCACACCGCGAAGACTCTCTTAAGTTTTTTATTTACAATACTTTACCTGGTACTACAAGTGCTGCAGGTGAAAAAGCAAAGTTTTTAAAAGAAATTATTTTAGGCGAATCTGTAGTAAAAGAAATTACTCCTGATTTTGCTTTTGAATTATTATCACACATGAAGGGTGGACCTTCAATAGAGGTTTTACTTGATTTGGCATTAGGAAATGATGTTGCTATTGCGCAAGAAGCGGCTAAAGTGCTTAAAACGCAAGTATTCCTTTATGATGCAGACACAGATCGTTTAAAAGAAGCATATAAAAGTGGAAGTGTAATTGCTAAAGATATTTTAGAAAGTTATGCAAAAGCAGAATTCTTTACTAAACTTCCAGAAGTAGCAGAAGAAATTAAAGTGGTCACTTTTATCGCTGGAGAAGGTGATATTTCTACAGATTTATTATCTCCAGGAAACCAAGCTCACTCACGTTCAGATCGTGAACTTCACGGTAAATGTATGATCACGCCAGAAGCGCAAGCTGAAATTCAGGCTTTACAGGCAAAACATCCAGACGCAAGCGTGATGTTAATTGCTGAAAAAGGTACAATGGGTGTTGGTTCTTCTAGAATGTCAGGTGTAAACAACGTGGCTCTTTGGACTGGTAAACAAGCAAGTAAATATGTTCCGTTTGTAAATATTGCTCCAATTGTTGGAGGTACAAACGGTATTTCTCCAATCTTCCTTACAACGGTTGACGTTACCGGAGGTATCGGTGTTGACCTTAAAAACTGGGTTAAAAAAACGGACGCAGAAGGAAATGTTATTCGTAACGAAAATGACGAACCAATCCTTGAGCAAACTTATTCTGTTGCTACAGGAACAGTTCTGACAATTAATACAAAAACAAAAAAACTATACAACGGTGATCAAGAATTGATTGACATGTCTAAGTCATTCACTCCGCAAAAAATGGAATTCATTAAAGCTGGAGGATCTTATGCTATTGTATTTGGTAAAAAATTACAGACATTCGCAGCAAAAGTTTTAGATATTGAAGCTCCGCTAGTATTTGCTCCATCAAAAGAAATTTCTATTGAAGGACAAGGACTTACTGCTGTAGAGAAAATCTTCAATAAAAATGCTGTTGGTATCACTCCAGGAAAAGTTTTACATGCTGGTTCAGACGTTCGTGTAGAAGTTAACATTGTTGGTTCTCAAGATACTACAGGTTTAATGACTGCTCAAGAATTAGAGTCTATGGCTGCTACAGTAATTTCTCCAATTGTTGACGGTGCTTACCAATCAGGATGTCACACAGCTTCTGTATGGGATAAAAAAGCGCAGGCTAATATTCCTAAATTGATGAAATTTATGAACAACTTTGGTTTAATCACAGCTCGTGATCCTAAAGGTGTTTATCACTCAATGACAGACGTTATCCATAAAGTACTTAACGATATTACTATCGACGAATGGGCAATCATTATCGGTGGTGACTCTCATACAAGAATGTCAAAAGGTGTTGCTTTTGGTGCTGACTCTGGAACTGTTGCACTTGCATTGGCTACTGGAGAAGCTTCTATGCCTATTCCAGAATCTGTAAAAGTAACTTTCAAAGGAGACATGAAAGGTTACATGGATTTCCGTGATGTGGTTCACGCTACACAAGCTCAAATGTTACATCAGTTTGGTGGAGAGAACGTATTCCAAGGTAGAATTATCGAGGTTCATATTGGGACTCTTACAGCTGACCAAGCCTTTACATTTACAGATTGGACTGCAGAAATGAAAGCGAAAGCTTCTATCTGTATTTCTGAAGATGATACTTTGATCGAATCATTGGAAATTGCTAAAGGCAGAATTCAGATTATGATCGAAAAAGGAATGGATAACGAAAGACAAGTTCTTCAAGGATTAATCAATAAAGCAGATAAACGTATTGCTGAAATTAAATCTGCAGAAAAACCAGCTTTAACTCCAGATGCAAACGCTAAATATTATGCTGAAGTTGTTGTTGACTTAGATCAGATTGCTGAGCCAATGATTGCTGATCCAGACGTTAATAATATTGATGTTTCTAAAAGATATACTCACGATACGATTAGACCATTATCTTTCTATGGTGGAGTGAAAAAGGTAGATCTTGGATTTATCGGTTCCTGTATGGTTCACAAAGGAGATATGAAAATCCTTGCTCAAATGTTGAAAAACGTTGAAGCTCAAAATGGTAAAGTTCAATTTAATGCTCCACTTGTAGTAGCGCCGCCAACTTATAATATTGTTGACGAGCTTAAAGCTGAAGGGGATTGGGCAGTTTTACAAAAATACTCTGGTTTCGAATTTAATGATGATGCTCCAAAAGGCGCAGCACGTACAGAATATGAAAACATGCTTTATTTAGAGCGTCCAGGATGTAACCTTTGTATGGGTAACCAAGAAAAAGCAGCTAAAGGAGATACTGTAATGGCTACTTCTACGCGTCTTTTCCAAGGTAGAGTTGTAGAAGATACAGAAGGTAAAAAAGGAGAATCATTGCTTTCTTCTACGCCAGTTGTGGTTCTTTCTACAATTTTAGGTAGAACTCCAACTATGGAAGAATATACTGCTGCGGTAGATGGTATTAACTTAACTAAGTTTGCGCCTTCTAACAAACAATTAGTTATGTAATCTATAGATTATTTAATAATATTTTGAAAGCCCGAGTCATAAAACTCGGGCTTTTTTAGTAATAATTATTCTATTTTTTGTAACTTGTGATGTTCAAAAAAGAATAATAAAAAACAAAAAATCTATGGCTTTTGATATCGAAATGATTAAGAAAGTGTACGAAAACATGCCAGCGCGAGTTGATAAAGCGCGTGAGATTGTAGGTCGTCCGCTTACTTTAACAGAGAAAATTTTATACAATCACCTTTGGGATGGAAATCCAACAAAGGCGTTTGGAAGAGGGGTTGATTATGTTGATTTTGCGCCAGACCGCGTAGCTTGTCAAGACGCAACCGCACAAATGGCATTATTACAGTTTATGCACGCTGGAAAATCTAAAGTAGCAGTTCCTACAACGGTTCACTGCGATCACTTGATTCAAGCAAAAGTAGATGCTGTAACCGATTTGGCTCGAGCAAAAACACAAAGTAATGAAGTTTTCGACTTCTTATCTTCTGTTTCTAATAAATACGGAATCGGTTTCTGGAAGCCAGGAGCAGGAATTATTCACCAAGTTGTACTTGAAAATTATGCTTTCCCTGGCGGAATGATGATTGGTACAGATTCTCATACTGTAAATGCAGGCGGTCTAGGAATGGTTGCGATTGGTGTCGGTGGAGCAGATGCTGTAGATGTTATGTCTGGAATGGCTTGGGAGCTTAAATTTCCTAAACTTATCGGAGTTAAATTAACCGGAAAATTATCTGGATGGACAGCTCCTAAAGATGTTATACTTAAAGTTGCTGGTATCTTAACTGTAAAAGGTGGTACTGGTGCAATTGTAGAATATTTTGGAGAAGGTGCAACAGCAATGTCTTGTACTGGTAAAGGAACTATTTGTAACATGGGTGCCGAAATTGGAGCGACAACTTCGACTTTTGGTTATGATGACTCAATGAGTCGTTACCTTCGTTCTACAAACAGAGCTGACGTGGCTGATGCTGCGGATAAAATTGCTCCTTATTTAACTGGAGATGCAGAAGTATACGCAAATCCGCACGAATATTTTGATCAAGTTATAGAAATTAATCTGTCTGAATTAGAGCCACACTTGAATGGTCCTTTTACACCAGATTTAGCTACTCCAATTTCTAAAATGAAAGAAGAAGCGGTTAAAAACAATTGGCCACTACAAATTCAGGTTGGTTTAATTGGTTCTTGTACAAACTCTTCTTACGAAGATATTTCGCGTGCAGCTTCATTGGCAAGACAAGTAGCGGCTAAAAATCTAAAAACAAAAGCAAAGTTTACTATTACTCCAGGTTCTGAAGTAGTGCGTTCTACAATAGAAAGAGACGGCTTTATCGATACGTTCAATAAAATCAATGCTACTGTATTTGCAAATGCCTGTGGACCGTGTATTGGTATGTGGGATAGAGAAGGAGCAGAAAAAGAAGAAAGAAACACGATTGTACACTCTTTTAACCGAAACTTCTCAAAACGTGCAGACGGTAATCCAAACACTTTAGCGTTTGTTGGTTCTCCAGAATTAGTAACGGCGCTTGCAATTGCAGGTGATTTAGGTTTTAATCCTTTAACAGATAAATTAATCAACGAAGATGGGGAAGAAGTAATGTTGGATGAGCCAACGGGTGACGAGCTTCCTGAAAAAGGCTTCTACGCTGAAGATCCAGGTTTTCAAGCTCCGGCAGAAGATGGTTCAAATGTTCAGGTTGTGGTGGATCCAACTTCAGAACGTTTGCAATTATTGGCTCCTTTTAATGCTTGGGATGGTAAAAATATTACAGGAGCTAAATTATTAATTAAAGCATTTGGAAAATGTACTACAGATCATATTTCTATGGCTGGACCTTGGTTGCGTTTCCGCGGACATTTAGATAATATTTCAAACAATATGCTGATTGGTGCTGTTAATGCTTACAATCAAAAAACTAATTCAGTTAAAAACCAATTAACTGGAGATTATGACGCTGTTCCTGCGGTGGCTCGTGCATACAAAGCAGCTGGAGTGCCATCTATTGTAGTTGGAGATCATAACTACGGAGAAGGTTCTTCTCGTGAGCATGCTGCCATGGAGCCTCGTTTCTTAGGAGTGAAAGCGGTGTTAGTGAAATCTTTTGCACGTATCCACGAAACCAACCTTAAAAAACAAGGTCTTTTGGGATTGACATTTGCAAACGAAACAGATTATGATAGAATTCAAGAAGATGATACAATTAACTTCTTAGATTTAACAGAATTTGCTCCAGGTAAGCCTTTAACATTAGAATTTGTTCACGCAGATGGTTCAAAAGATATTATATTGGCCAACCATACGTACAATGAAGGGCAAATTGGATGGTTTGTTGCTGGTTCTGCATTAAACTTAATTGCTGCTGGAAAAGCTTAATGTTTCAGTAAATATTTATGAAAAAAGCTCTGTATTTACAGGGCTTTTTTATTGAAAGTTATTATAGTGAAAAGTTTTTATTTTCTTTTTTTGAAGTTTTTGATTGTTTTTGTTGTTGATGAAAAGGAAAGTATGAGGTGGTGAAAAGTACTTTTTTGCCCTGTAATAAAGTGTAAAATTGAGATTAAGGTCAAATAAAATACCTTTCTATAAAAAATTGTATTTCAAAATGTTGGCTCAATTTCTATGCCGATGCTGTTAATTTGAGGTAAAATAATTGTTAAAAATTATGGTTTTTACTGTTTTAAGAATTAAATTCGCCTTTGAGGTAATATATTTGTAATTTTTAAGTTTAATTATGTAACTGAGCTTAAAAAGAGAGAATTTAATAACTTTAAAGAGTAAATATGGTTTACAGGTTAATAATAGTAATGTTTTTTTTCAGTGTTGGAGTTTTTGCACAAGATAATTATATTAAGCACAAAATTTCGCAAGGAGAAAACCTTTCTGTTATTGCTAAAAAATATGGAGTTAAAGTTAAAGATATAGCAGATGCGAATCCGAACGCTCCTAAAATATTGAAACTAAATTCAACGCTCTTAATTCCAAATAAAAATACTGTAAAGTCAAAGAATAAAAATGCTGAAGTTGCAGTAAATAACACCCCTTCAAATACTTCTGGAATTCATGAAGTGGCATCTAAAGAAACACTTTGGGGAATTTCTAAAAAATATAATGTCTCTGTTAATGACTTAAAAAAAGCCAATCCGCTTTTAGAAACAGAAGGATTAAAAATTGGACAACAAATTGTTATTCCTACTGACGAAGCTGTTATTAAAGAAAAACAACCAGAAACTTCTGTAGAGGTAGTATCGACAGATGTAGAACTTTTTAGAGAAGTCAAAGCCAAAGAAACAAAATACGGTATTTCTAAAGAATATGGAATTACAGTTGCAGAACTGGAACGCCAAAATCCATCAATAAAAGGAAAAGTACCAGTTGGTTATCTTCTGAAAATTAGAATTCCTAAAGAAAAAGCAGATGCTATTCAAGCTTCAAAAGCTCTTCAAGGATCTAATAATGAAAATGCAATTGCCTCTTCTTCTTCACCTGTAAATGCAACAGTTGAAGCGGTTTCAGAAATAAAAAGAGATTCCACTTTGGTCCGAATGGGAACTAATTCGGAGTTAATAGATCAGCTTATTGCAAATGCCACTGAAAATATTGGAACAAGATACCGATCGGGTGGAACAACCAAAGCTGGTTTTGATTGTTCGGGTCTAATGATTTGTACTTTTAATAATTTTGATATTAAATTGCCCAGAAGTTCGATCGAACAATCCCGTGTTGGTACAAAAGTGAGTGCCGATGAAGCTCAGAAAGGAGATTTGATTTTCTTTAGAACTAATGGAAGACGCCATATCAATCATGTTGGAATGATTGTAGAAGTAGCAGAAGGTGAAATTAAATTTGTGCATTCATCAACACACGGCGGAGTAATTATTTCTTCTACAAAAGAACCGTACTACACAAGAGCTTTTTCTCAAGTAAATCGTATCTTGAACTAAGCGTGAAGAAAAGCATTTTGCAGTATTTCTAACCTAAAAGGTTTACTCCAAAACTCTGATACATACTTATTCTCTTTGACTTTCTTAATTTCGTCTATGTCTAGAGTCGAAGATAGCACAAAAATCTCTATATTTTCTTTTATATTTTCTGGCAGCTTGTCAAACTCTTCTAAGAATTCAAACCCATTCATAATTGGCATTTGAATGTCTAAAAGAATAATCAGCGGATTTTGGTTTTGATTCTTTAAAAGCCAGTTCATTCCCTCTTTTCCATTGTTAGCGATGTAAATAGGATTAATGTCAAGCCCTTTTTTAAGAAGCTTTTTAGTTACAAATTGATCGATCAGATTGTCTTCTATAATTATAAATTGAGATCTATACGGCATATGATTTTGGTATTGTTACTATAAATTTACTTCCAACACAGTTTTCAGAAAAAACAGAAATATCTCCTTTAATATTTTCAACAGCTTCTTTTACGATGTATAAGCCTAATCCAGAGCCTTTGTTTTTGTTTGTTCCAAAATACATATCAAAAATATTGGCTTTATGATCATCATGAATTCCTATTCCATTGTCAGTTACTTCAATTTTATTGAGACCTTCGCTCAAATACGTTTTAATCGTAATAAACATTTCCTGCTTATTGCAATCTGCATATTTAATAGCATTAGAAAGCAAATTATTAATTATGATTTTTAAACGTAATCCATCGCTTTCAATTTGATCTATCAAAAGTTCTTGTGTAAATTTAATTCTGTCTGCATTTTCAATATGCATTAATTGTAGAATGGCTTCATTACACAGTTCTTTAAGGCTAACAGGCTCTATGATTATTTCCTTTCTTTTGTTTTTAGAATAGTCAATAATATCGCTAATAAATTGGTCTTGTCTTTCTAGACTGTGGTGCATCATTTGTAAATAATTTCGAACTTGCTGTACATCATCTTCCAATGTTGTTATTTCGATGAGGCCCTTTAGAGAAGTAATTGGCGACCTCAAATCGTGTGAAGCACTGTACACAAAACGATCCAATTCGCGATTTACCAAAATAAGATTTTCATTTTTCACCTCAGTCTCTTTCTTCGAAAGCAACAGTCTTTTTACCATTATCGAATAATAAAGACAAACGCTTAAGATGATGATCAGAATAAAAAAGATGTTTGTTATAATTAGCAAATCTTTTATTTTACGGGTTCCGTCTCCTAATGTATTTGAAAAATTACGCTGATTAATCGTTAATCGGTCGCTTATTGAACTGATTTGCTTTAAGTGTTTTTTCTGGTCTGCTGCTGTTAATATATTATGTTCGATTTTTGCATTGATCTGCTGACCAATAATAAACAAATCAAAAATAAGTTTATCTCCTTGTCCCCATTCGTCTATAGCTTTAGATAAAAAACTTACATTTTTGAAATTTTCAAAAAGCCAGATAAGATCGTCTAGGTCATCTTCGTTATTTCTGCCAATAAGAAATCCCTTTCTAGCAACTTCATTATCTCCAGCCTTTAAAAGAGTAGCTCTTGCAATGCCATCTCCTTGTGGAACTTTTAGCTCTTCAAGAAACAATTTCCATTGTAAAGGGTTTTTGGTAAACAAATAAGTAATTAAATGTCTCGAAGCATCTTTCTGTCCTTTAGAATAATGGGATTCGCCATTTGCGTAAGCTCTGTTGGCAGATAAAATTTTAATAGTAAAAAAATTGATACAGATTAATAATGCACACGAAATGAAAACGATTAAGATAAGAATGAAAACATTAGGGAAACGAAAGTTTTTTAAAGCCCGCAATTTAGACATAATCTTAAAATTAGTAGGTTAATAATAAAGTGCCTGTTATGTGTTTTTACTAAAGTTTGAATAAAATGTTGGGGTAAATTAATTTAGCTAAACTTTAAACACTTGTTAATGTGTATTGCTTTACTTAGTGCTTTTAAAATGATTATTTCAAATATAGTAAAATTTATCTTATGAATTTAGTAGAATAAATATATTTTAAGCAAAAATATATTTATTTAAGTGTGTTTTGTTTAAGTTGTTGTTAGGTCTTTTTTTATGATTTTTAAAAAGAGATTTAGTTGTCTGGAAACTTTAAAAGTATGTTTTGAATTTGAATTTGAAGTGAAAAAAGGAGTAAAAAATAGGAACTAAAATATAAACTAAAATATAAACTAAAATATAAACAGTAAGCCTTATTATTCTGTAATTGAATACTTTATTTATGAGTAGTTTGTTTAAAATTGAGCATAAATAATCAGCCTTCTAAATGCATAAATAGAGGGAACGACAGGAAAATAGGCATCTATTCTTTTCTTAAATTCGACTGTTAATGCTCCAAATTCTTCTTCTTTCAACCTTTCTTGGTAAACCGTTAAAGCTGATCCAGAAATGAAATCAAAAAAGTCATGCTTTTTATTAGAAATTAAAGGATAAACTTTCTCATAGATAGTCAAATCTTTACCGCCATTTTCGAAAAGAATTTTAGCATATTCATCTAAAGTTAATACTGGAGAAGGTCGTGTCCAATTTTTTAGATAAGATGCAAAAGGTTCTTCTTGAACTAATTGGAAGAGTATTTTGTTAAGGATATTTTCGTTTTGCTGCGGCATCTGAACTGCCAGTTGTCCGCCTGGATTTATACGCGAGATAATTTTCGGAAAAAGTTCCTCATGATTGTCAATCCATTGCAATGCAGCATTAGAGAAAATTAAATCCCACTTAGTTTCTTCATCAATCTGTTCTAATATAGTTTTTTCTTTAAATTCAAGATTGTTTTGTGTGGGAGCTTTTGCCAGCATTTCAGCAGAATTATCAATGCCAATAACAAACGGATTTGTAAGTTTTTGAGATAATTTTTGAGTAAGTTCTCCAGTTCCGCATCCGAGATCTATAACTTTTAGATTGGGTTTGTCAACAATATGACTTATAAGATCATCGAAAGGTTTAGAACGTTCTGTTTTAAATTCGTTATATTTTTTCGGATCCCAAGTCATGATATTGTTTTTATTTAAAAATAAACAAAATTTCTAGCGCTTCAAAACTAATGGCAAGGATTGTCCCATTTGTTTGAAAGTTCCTGTAATGGTTTGATCTTTTTGAAGAACGCCTTGATATTCTATTTGTAGATTTGTGATCGTAAATTTGAGAGTGGAGTTTTCAAAGCTTATTGCAGTTACAGGAATCCCAAACGCTTTTTGGTCAACGCTATCAAGTGTTGCACTTAAACCGTTTTCAGTTTTTGTGATATGTAAAACAAGGTTTAGTTCGGCGCCTGGAACTTTGAGTAAACCTTTCCAATCACCGTTGTTATCTTGAGCAAAGATGCCCAATGAAGCAAAAAAGAATAAGAGCAAAAAAGTAATTTTTTTCATGTGTTTTTAGGATTAAAGATAATTTCCATTTTATTTTCCTGTAAATCTTGTAAAAGTGAAGATGTTTAGATTTGATATATTTCCACCTGTTTTTTAGAACTTATAGTATTAAAGGCAAAAAAATAAAACTTTTGTAATGTATAAAAAAACTGCAAAAATATTTTTGCAGTTTTTTATACATAGTTAAAATTATTCAGATGTTTCAAGTGGTCCCAATGTAACTACAGTTGCTGTAACTGTTGGGCAGCCATTATTGAAATAAAATGTTGCAGTACATGCGACATCTGGAGCGCATTCTGGATTAATGAAAGGTAGACGAATTTTGTTACTATTAATATTATATGGAGCTGTCAAAGTTCCTTGACTCTGATTGTATAAGCTGCTAGGATAAGTTGCTGTAAATCTTGTTCCACTAGAAAGACTAACGTCAATTTTAGAAATTGAAGACCAATCAATATTGCATCCCGTTGGGATAGATATGTCTACTGCTCCTCCAGCGCTTCCTGATCCACTACCTCTACAAATGTATGAAGCAGACAACACTGGAGTGCAACATGTTGGAACTTGCTTAGTTATATTTAGTTTTGATGCGCAAATTAATGCAGTTCCGTTATAACCTGTGGCAGTTATTGAGCCACTTACAAAATTTGGTGCGAATGTGGCAGTAATAGTGGATCCGCTTCCATTAATTGTTATGAGGTTTGCAGGATTTGCTACCCAAGTAATATTGGCAGGTGTTCCACTATCATTTGTGTAAGTGTAAGTGATAGGAGTATTTGTATTGACAAGCGTTGGACCGTTTACGTTACATACCGTTTGAACTAAGGCTGATTTGTTAGTTGTTTTATTTATAGATTCTTTTTTTGAAGAACTTATAATCTGTTGTTGCTGGTTATCATCGTTTGAGCAAGCGAAAAAAACTGTACTCG
The DNA here is from genome assembly GCF_003946915.1 of Flavobacterium ustbae. Taxonomy (GTDB): domain Bacteria; phylum Bacteroidota; class Bacteroidia; order Flavobacteriales; family Flavobacteriaceae; genus Flavobacterium; species Flavobacterium ustbae. The sequence continues at coordinate 27,341 of NZ_RPOC01000010.1, read as the reverse complement.
ATACTAATGAAATGAGAAAAATACTGAAATAAGCTTTAAAATTTTTCATGTTTTTTTACTTCCCTTTTTTAGCATAACTGCCTTTATAGACGAAAACTTTAGGTACTAGATTTGGGTTAATTTGTTCCGCCTTTTAGATTTTAACTTTAGATTTTGCAATCCGCTCAATCGAATTATTTGCGGTTATATCAAAGTACCCGCAATTACTACTGAAACGTTAGGTTAAATTTCTATTGATAATAATTGAATTTTTATCAAATATATATTACTGTTTTAATTCAAATTTATGTAAAATAAATATTACAACATTACGTGAAGCCGTAAAGCATTAATTTTAGTTATGTTTTTTATTTTTAAATTATCAGTAAAGATTAAAATTTCAGAAAAAAGTATACCTTTAGCCAACCTAAACCAATAAAAATGCAAGAAAACGACCAAGAAAATTTTAAAAGAGAACTCGGCCTTTTAGACGGAACCATGCTTGTGGTAGGCTCTATGATAGGATCCGGGATATTTATTGTAAGTGCCGATATCGCCCGACAAGTTGGGTCGGCAGGATGGCTTACATTAATCTGGCTTTTGTCCGGTTTTATAACTGTTGTCGCAGCTGTTAGTTACGGCGAATTGAGTGCAATGTTTCCTAAAGCTGGAGGACAATACGTTTACCTAAAAGAGGCCTACAACAAACTGATTGCTTTTTTGTACGGCTGGAGTTTTTTTGCTGTTATTCAGACTGGAACTATTGCAGCAGTAGGAGTGGCTTTTTCTAAATTTGCTGCTTATTTGTATGAACCTCTAAGTGATGAGAATATCCTATACGAATTAGGTGCTTTTAAACTGAATGCTGCACAGCTGGTTTCGATTCTTACCATTATCATACTGACTTTTATCAACAGCCGTGGTGTTAAAAATGGAAAAATTCTGCAAACAGTTTTAACTATAATCAAAATTCTATCACTGCTCGGATTAGTCATTTTTGGATTAACGCTTGCCGCGAAAGCTTCTGTTTGGGATGCAAACTGGGCAGACGGATGGAGCACAAGAACATTTGACAAAGACAGCGGTTCATGGCTACCAATTAGCGGAACGGCTTTAATTTCTGGAATTTCTGCAGCAATGGTTGGATCATTATTTTCTAGTGATGCCTGGAATGGCGTAACTTTTATAGCGGGAGAAATTAAAAACCCGAAACGAAATGTAGGTCTTAGTTTGTTTCTAGGAACTTTTATTGTAACCTCTATTTATGTGCTGACCAATCTGATGTATTTGGCAGTAATTCCGTTTGACGAAATGGCAACAGCAAAGTTTGATCGTGTTGCAGTTGTTGCTTCAGATTATATTTTTGGAAATATCGGAGCTTTGATTATAGCAATAATGATTATGATTTCGACTTTTGCCTGCAACAACGGATTAATTATGGCGGGTGCAAGAGTATATTATACAATGGCAAAAGATGGTTTGTTTTTCAAAAAAGCGGCAGTTTTAAATAGTTCCAGTGTGCCTGCATGGGCACTTTGGGCACAATGTATATGGGCTTCGGCTTTGTGTCTGACAGGAAAGTATGGCGATTTGCTAGACTTTGTAATTATAATCGTTCTGATTTTTTATATCTTGACCATTTACGGAATTTTTATTCTAAGAAAAAAGATGCCAGATGCAGAAAGACCTTATAAAGCATTTGGTTATCCATTTTTACCAATGGTATATATCATTGTAGCATCAGCAATTTGTATTTCGTTATTAATTACAAAATTTTCAACTTGCGGATGGGGAGTATTAATTATGTTAACCGGAATTCCAGTTTACTATTTAACAAAACCAAGCGAATAATATTTTTATCTTAAAACGATTTCATAAAAAAAGCATCTTGTTCTTTCAAGATGCTTTTTTTATTTGTTGCATTTTATTTTAACGATCAGATAAATCATTAATAATTCTTTCTTCTGTCGGTCTTAGAAAAACAAGATAAACGAGAATAAATATTCCGAATAGTATAAATTCAGGCGTTACAAATAAGATCAGAAAAGTGGCACCTTCTAAAACTGCCCAACGCATAATAGAAGCTGCTTGGTAAACAGGTAGTTTATCTTCAAGTTTTAATTTCGGGTCAATTTGTTTTAATTGTGCTTTAAACAATATACTGCTCAAAACAAAGGCCAAAACAGGAATGGCAAGATATATAATTGAAGTCGAATTTATAGTAGGAATATTTAATGTTTCTAAAGAAAGATCTCCTACAATGTAATAAGCTATAATGGTTCCTGCGCAAATGGCAAGATGGATAATTTGTAAAGTTTTGATTTTTTCGGTCATGATTGGGGTAGATTTGAGATTGATCGTATGCAAGTTAAGGCTAATTCTTTTTAAATGAAGAATTTCCTCTTTAGATTTTATTCAAGAGCATATCTACCAACAAAAAAAGACACTAGAATTAGTGTCTTTTACATGTAAATAATCGCTGTAAACTCGGCTATAATACAACCGGTTCATCAACAGATTTTATAGTTGAATTAATAATAGACAAAGTTAGCGGATCGATTTCTCCAGAGAAGAAAGCGTCCAGAATTTCCTGAAATATCGGATTTGCATTTTCTACCAAAGAAAATAAAGTCATGCATGAACGCAACTTTCGAGCATCTAAATCTCCAAAAATACCGTCAGCCGATTTCATTTTAAAGGTTAGTAATAATTCTGAAATTTCAATTAAATGTTTTCCTAAAATGGGATGTTCCAAATAATCAGAAGCTTCTTTTAAGTCATTAATGGCATAAAGATTTGCAGTATCGCTTTTTCCTAAGCCTTTTATTTGCGGAAAAATAAACCACATCCAGTGTGTTTCTTTTTTTCCTTTGCTGATTTCAGAAAGAGCAGTAAGATAAAGTTTGTTCTGTGCGTCTAAGAAACGCGCTAAATCATTGTTCGAATAAGCCATTACGGTATTGTATTTAAAAAAAGGTTGCAAAAATAGTAAAAAAGATAGGTTCTGCCTAATAAAAGCTTCATACAGTGTGTGTTTTAACTTTTAGATTAAGTAATATCTTACGGTTATTAAATAAAAAAAGTATTAAAAAAACAAACCCAATTCGATAAAAATCAAATATTTCGATTGGTTCTCCTAAAGGTAAGATTGATCCTTGGCAAAACATTTCGAGCTGTTTTTGGAACTTGATGCTGCCAAAAACTATTAGTAGTTCCAGCCATTAATAAAAAAGATCCATGATGCAGCGGAATTTCGATTTGCGGAATTTCTTTACTGTATTTATGACGAAGTTTAAACATTCTAGTTTCTCCAAAAGTAACCGAAGCAATAATAGGATCGGGTCCCGTATTGTGTTCTTTGTCGCTGTGCCAGCCCACGCCATCATTTCCATCCCGGTACAAATTTAGAAGTACGGTGTTAAAATCAAGTTGCGTTTCTTTTTCAACGCGGCCTCTTATTTTTAATAACTCGTAAGTCCAATCTGGACCTTTTGGGTCTGCGCCAACATTATCTTTATCTTCGTACCAGGCAATCATTCTCGGAACAGTATACGTTTTATCATAAATTTCCATTTGATGTTCTCTCCATTTTGTTTTACGAAGAATTCTTTCATAAAAAATATCAGATTCTTCTTTGGTAAAGAAATTATCGATTAAAATCAATTCAGAATCTGGGATGTCAAATATTTTTTTTCCTCCCAAACCTGTTGTAAACAATTCGGTGTCGTTAAATAATGTCATGATTCTTTTTATTTTTTTCAATTTCAATCCAAACAGGCGCATGATCACTTGTTTTTTCCCAACCGCGAACATGTCGGTCAACTCCGCCAGAACGCAGCATTTTAACAATTTGCGGACTTAATAAAAAATGATCAATTCTAAGACCGGCATCTCTCTGATAAGCATTGCGGAAATAATCCCAAAACGTATATATTTTTTCATTAGGATACAATGTTCGAATCGCATCTGTCCATCCCTGAGCAACAATAGATGCAAAAGCCTTTCTGACTTCGGGTAAAAAAAGAGCGTCTTTTACCCACTTTTCGGGTTTATAAACATCTAATTCTGTTGGCATAACATTGTAATCGCCAACCAATATCACGGGAACTTTTAATTTTAATAAAGTTTCAGTGCGATGCGCCAGACGATTAAACCATTTCATTTTGTATTCTAATTTTGGTCCCGGAGCAGGATTTCCGTTCGGGAGATACAGACAAGCAATTACAATTCCGTCAATTAAAGCTTCTACATAACGACTTTGTACATCGTCTTTATCGCCCGGAAGTATGCGTGTTATTTCTTCAATTTCCATGTTTCGGGCTAAGATTGCAACGCCGTTCCATTGTTTTTGCCCATGCCAAATAGCATTATATCCCGCGTCGTTAATAGCCTTTATTGGAAATTTGTCCTGTGGCGCTTTTAATTCCTGAAGACATACAATATCGGGTTTTGCTTCTTCGAGCCATTGTAATAAAACATTCAATCGTCCGTTGACTCCGTTTACGTTATAAGTGGCTATTTTCATAGTAGATTTAATTAGTTGTCTTAAACTGCTTAGTGCTAAATTTTAAACACATAGTCACGAAGCTTCGGGATAGTTTTTTTAGCTTAAAAAATTAAATACACATAGCTATAACTATGTGTTAGAAAAGAGTTTCTTTCATTAATCTCTTTTACTAATAATAAAATCTATCCCGAAGCTTCGGGACTATGTGTTAAAAATGATTATAACATAAATTTACAGCTTTTTCAAATTTTAGATCTTATATAATTTCTTATTTACTTTAGAAAGTGTTTGTTAAAGAACACTTTACCTGGATATTTTTCGGCGTAAGCAAAAATTAACTGCTCCATATATTGATTGCTTTTATAAAGCGTAACATAACTTTTTACATCTTCTGGATCATTGATAGCAACATCTCTCGGAATATAACCCATTCCATGAAAACGGCCGTTTTCGATCCATATGCAGCTTCTTTCATCTGAAGTTCTTCCTTTGTCAATAATGGCAAAACTCGGTCTATTATTCAATAGAAAATCAATTGCATTATCGACTTGATCGTTATGCAATAAAACATCTGGAAGCTCTTTAACTTCTGGAGTATAGAAAAATTCCCCTTCTTCGGGTCTGGAATATTTGCAGAACCGATGATCAATTTCAAATTGTTCGGCAAGACTTCTCAATAAATTAATCCCAACATGAAGGCTGTTAAACTCATGGATACAGATTTGAAATTTACTCACTTTGCCAATTGCAAGATATTTATAACCATTTCTCGCTTCGTATTGATAGATTCCAAATTTGGCTTCAAAACGTTTTAAGGCTCTGTTATAAGTTGGCCAGAGTTTTTTGATTTCGGTACATTCTAACAGAAGCGCCATTAATTCGGTAGCACAAACTTCAAAAGAAATTCCGTAAATATCCCGTAGAAAATGCTGTCGCTGCGGATTGATGTTATTTCCTGTAAAATGCGATGTAACGCGTTTTTTAAGATTAACGGCTTTTCCAACATAGATCACTTTTTTCGCCTGATTATAGAAATAATAAATTCCCGGTTTTTCGGGCAAAGCATTAAAATCTTCCGGCGGTAAATTTGGAGGTAAACGCTGATCTGGAGCCGTTTTTTTGATCATTTTATCAATAATGCCTTCATCATCCCATTCGCGTAAAAGCGAGAATAATTGCGCAGTTGCATCGGCATCTCCGCCCGCGCGGTGTCGGTTTTCTAAACCAATATTTAAGGAATTACAAAGATTTCCCAAACTATAAGAACCCAGTCCGGGTTTGATTTTTCGGGCAGCACGAACCGTACAGAGTTTTTTAGCAGTCCACTTAAATCCTGCCTGAGCCAGCTGATGGTGTACAAACGAATAATCGAAATTGACATTGTGCGCTACGAAAATACGATCTGTGAGCATTTCCAGCACTTTTTCAGAAATATCATCAAAGATTGGGGCATGAGCAACCATTTCATTATTAATTCCGGTTAACCCAAAAATCGCAGGCGGAATATCTTTTTCCGGATTCACAAGCGTTTCATAACGATCGAGTACAGTTATTCCGTCGTGAATAATAATCGCGATTTCGGTAATACGGCTGTGACTGGCATTGCCACCGGTGGTCTCAATATCTACTATGGCATATTCCTGCTTTTTCATTTGTATATAACGTAAAATGTTCTATTTCTGTTATTTAATTTTTTATAAAGCTTTTTTAAGGCTTTGAATAAAACTTTGCGACTCTGTGACTTTGCGCGCAAATTCAACTCATTCGATGCATTATTTTTTAATTTCGCAAAGACGCAGAGGCGCAAAGCTTTTCTTTTTTAAGTCTTTATATAAAACTTTGCGTCTTTGTGGCTCAAAAAAAAATCAAAACTTCATTCTGTGTCTTGGCATATTAATTTCATGTTCCTGCGGATACGGTTTTCTATTTGTCATACTCACATCTTCTCTAATCTGACCCTGCGTTTTATACTGATCTTTTGTATCCATATAACGCGGATCCGGAATAAAAGGCATTTTTGCCATTCGGATAATCGTAATCGTTGGAAAATGATAATCGACTTCTACGTTTCCCAGCAAAAGATAACAGCCTCCGCCTTGAAATGGATTTTTTTCTAACGAATCAGGAAAATGTGCCGTGTCAAAATAGGTGCCTTCATGATCAATCCAGGTTCCAAAATACATAGCACCTCGTTTTGTTGGAACGTGTTTCCTAGAAATTAGATACGCCAGCATTTTCACTTGTTTTTTATGATGTTTTACTAAATCTTTGGCCATAATAGCACCTCGGTATTTGGTCTGTAAAATATCAAAAACAGTACACGAAACCGGAAAACTTAATAATTCAATTTCGTCAAAAGCATCTTCAAAAACAGAACGTTCCAAAACAGGAAGCGTGTATTCTTTAGCAGGTTCCTGAAGCAGTTTTAAATTTCGGTTTTCGGGTTTGTAATTATTTAAAAGTAAACTGGCAACCACCAAAAGCTGATTTTTAGTTTTTCCTGTAAAGCGGAAAGCGCCAATAAAAATCAGGATTTTAATGCCTTCAATTCCAATCGGAATGCGGTTGATAAAATCTTCTAAAGAACTATAATCACCGTTTTCGTTTCTTTCAGATTCAATTAAAAAAGCGATTTTAGATTCCAGACTCTGCAAATGCATAAAACCGAGATAAATATCAGTTCCGTACAAAGTCGTTTGATATTCACTTTTATTCACACACGGATTATGAATTGTTCCGCCAGACATACGCGCTTCGTGTACATAAACCTCCGTTCTGTAAAAACCGCCCTGATTGTTGATTACCGCCGTCATAAATTCGACAGGATAATTCACTTTCAAATACAAGCTCTGATAGCTTTCTACCGCATAAGAAGCCGAATGTGCTTTACAAAAAGAATACCCCGCAAAAGATTCTATCTGACGATAAATTTCCTGACTTAAAGCTAATGGATGTCCTTTTTGAGCACAACTCGCAAAGAAATTGTCCTTTACTTTTTGAAGCGCTTCCAGAGAACGTCCTTTTCCAGACATGGCACGGCGCAGAATATCGCCGTCTGCAGCGGGAAGTCCGCCGTAATGCTGAGCGATTTTGATCACATCTTCCTGATACACCATAATGCCGTAAGTTTCACCGAGATGTTCCCTAAAAACATCATGAAAATAGTCAAACTTCGTTGGATAATTATGTCTGAAAATATATTCTTTCATCATTCCCGATTGCGCCACGCCGGGACGAATAATAGACGAAGCCGCCACGAGAACTTTATAATTATCACAATTCAAACGACGAAGCAAACCACGCATCGCCGGACTTTCGATATAAAAACAGCCAATTGTATCTCCTTTTGCTAAATGAATATTACAGATCTTTTCATCTTTTGAAATAGAAGTATCACGAATATCGATTTTTATACCACGATTTTTCTGAATTAGTTTTACGCTGTCGTCAATATGCCCGATTCCGCGCTGACTTAAAATATCAAATTTGTCAAAGCCAATTTCTTCTGCAGTGTGCATGTCAAAAAGTACAATCGGAAATCCTTTTGGAGGCATTTCCAGAGGTGTATAATTCGTAATTGGTTCTTCAGAAATCAAAATTCCACAGGCATGCATACTGCGCTGGTTGGGATATTTTTCCATCATATGCCCGTATTCCTGAACCAGTCTTACAATTTTATTTGTCGGATGCAGGTTTTCAGGATTTTTAGCTAAAACATCTAATTCTTCTTTCGGAAGACCAAAAACTTTTCCGACTTCTCTAAAAATAGAGCGGTATTTAAATTCCACATTCGTTCCGCAGAAAGCCACGTGATCTTTACCATATTTTCCAAAAATGTATTTCAAAATCACATCACGTTCTTGCCAGCTCCAGTCGATATCAAAATCGGGCGGACTTTTGCGGTTCAGGTTTAAAAAACGTTCAAAATATAAATCGAGTTCAATAGGGCAGATGTCGGTGATTCCGAGACAATAAGCAATAATACTGTTGGCACCGCTTCCGCGACCAATATGCATAAATCCCTGACTATTGCTGTATTGAATAATATCCCAGGTAATTAAAAAGTAACCGCTAAATTTTAATTCATCAATAACTTTCAGCTCTTTTTTAACTCGTTCTTCAGCAATTTTATTTTCTTTTCCATATCTGTGTTCAAAGCCTTCTAGTGTTAATTCGGTTAGTCTTTTTATATCTCCTTCACGGCTTCCGGTAAAGAATTTTTTATTTCTTTTAATTGAAAAATCATATTCAAAATTACAGTCGTCAATAATCTTTTGTGTATTGAATAAAATCTCCGGATAATTTTCATAAAAAGGAATAAGAGATTCTGTCGGAACCATAAAATCTGAAGTCTTGCAAAAGTCCGCTTCTGTGAGTTTTGATAAAATAATATTGGTATCAATAGCACGCAAGACTTTATGCAGATTGTATTCTTTTTTCATCGAAAAAGTTACAGGCTGTAAAACCACCATTTTGGAGATTTTATTTTTATGTTTTGAAGTCAGAAGACTTGTAACTCCTTCTGGACGAACGCCTATAAATTCATTTTCATGAAGAATTTCAGGAGCATTTTCTAAAGTATAAATAACAAAAGCCGATTTAAATTTGGGTGCTTGCAAAGGCAAAGGTTCGCCGCTGAAATTATGTTCGGTTAAAAAACGATTCATTTCGCCTAAACCTTTGGCATTTTTGGCTAAACCAATGTATCGGAATTGATGATTACAGCGAAATTCCATTCCGATAAGAGGTTTAATATTCTTTTCGCCGCATAATTTTATAAAATCATAAATTCCGGTAACTGTGTTTATATCTGTCAAAGCCATTGCTTTTATGCCATAAGAAACGGCATTCTCAACTAAATTTTTTAGCGGAATCGTGCCATAACGCAAAGAATGATAGGAATGACAATTAAGATACATTATTTGTTGCGTTTTAAAATTTCATCTTTATTATTTGGTTTGAATGAAGCTCCTGCACAACGCATTACGGCATCAAAACCGTAACGGCTTTTCATTTTATCCATCGCTTCATAAAGCGAAAGCATTTCCTGAGTGTCTTCAAAAAGATCGATTTGGTACGTGCCGCGAACCAATCCGCTGAAGCGAACACCAATCAAACGGAGACGCATTCGGCGCTGATACACTTTTTCGAACAGTTCCATTACATTTTTGGTCAAAATATGATCTGCAGAAGTGTAAGCAACACGGCATTGTTTGGTTTCGGTATCAAAATTGGCATAACGAATTTTTACTGTAACGGTTGAGGTCAGCCATTGTTCTGAGCGAAGCTGGAAAGCCAGTTTTTCAACCATTCCCAAAAGCACTCTTTTCAGTTTTGCAATATCAATGGTATCCTGTGAAAAAGTATGTTCGGTCGAAATAGATTTTCGTTCGCTATAAGGTTCTACAGGTGTATGATCGATTCCGTTGGCTTTTTTCCAGATATCAAGCCCGTTTTTGCCAATCATTTGCTGTAAAACTTCGGCGGGCATTTCGGCCAAAGTCTGAATTTTACGAACGCCAATTCGGGACAAAAGCTGAAAAGTCACCGTTCCGACCATTGGTATTTTCTGAATCGAAAGCGGATTTAAAAATGTCTGCACTTTATGTTCCGGAATTTCAAGATTCCCAACAGGTTTTCCTTCTCCAGTAGCAATTTTAGAAACCGTTTTATTAATCGATAACGAAAAACTAATAGGAAGCCCGGTTTCTTTAATTACTTTTTGAGCCAATTCATCTGTCCATTTATAACTTCCGTGAAAACGGTCCATTCCGGTAATATCCAGATAAAATTCATCGACACTCGCTTTTTCTAAAACGGGCGCTTTTTCCTGAAGAATTTCGGTAACATCATGAGACATTTTCGAATATAATTCCATGTCGCCTTTGATAATTTTCGCTTGCGGACAAAGTTTCATTGCCATGGCAATTGGCATTGCAGAACGAACTCCAAATGTACGTGCTTCATATGAGCAAGAAGCAACCACCCCGCGTTCTCCACCACCTACAATAAGCGGAATACCATTGAGTTCGGAGTTAGTGAGTCGTTCACAGGATACAAAAAAGGTATCCAAATCCATATGTACAATTGCCCGTGCCATTTCCTTGTTTTTGTATGAAACAAAATTAGTACAGATAATAACATTTTTTGTATATTTGCTGTTCCAAATTATAACAAATTTATTATGTCCTTATTTTCAGACAACATCAGAGCGTTAAGGGTTAAGCATAAAATATCACAGGAGAAATTAGCTGAAAACCTTAGCATTACCAGAGGAAGATACGTGAAATACGAAGATGGAACTTCGGAAGCTCCGTATGATATTCTAAAGAAGATTGCATTATATTTTCATATGAGTATTGACTTGATATTATCGGTCGATATACGTAAAATTGACGTGCAAAATTTGATAAAACTAGAAGGCAACCGACTTATTTTGCCCATACAAGTGGATAGTTTTGGAGAAAATTTTATCGAAATCGTATCTCAAAAAGCAAAAGCGGGTTATCTAAACGGATATGCCGATCCGGAATATATTGAAAGTTTACAGCAGATTACGCTTCCATTTTTAGGACCAGGAAAACACCGCGGATTTCCCGTTGAAGGTGATTCAATGCCACCGCATGAAGATGGGTCGATTATTATTGGACGTTACGTAGAAAAATTAGGCGAAGTGATGGATGGGAAAACCTATATCCTGATTACTAAAAACGAAGGAATGGTCTACAAACGTCTCAATAAAAACAAAAAGAACGCTTTGGTTCTCGAATCCGATAATAGTTTTTATCCGAATTATGAAGTGAAAGCTTCTGATATTTTGGAGATTTGGGAATACGAATGCAACATCGGCCGTTCGGATAAAAAACAGGAAATAACAGAAACTGGAGCAATGAAAGACTTGCTTTTGGAATTGAAACGTGAAGTTAGGGAAATTAAGAATAATACTTCGAATGCATAAAAAGCAATATCAATTGCAATGACAATTTCAATTTTTAAAATTCCGTAGGAATGATTGATATTGTAGCAACGGATTTTAATCCGTTGAAAATTGGACGGTCAATTTAAAAGTTCCGTAGGAACGATACATATTTGACGTTTTTATATGTGTCGAACCTATGGTTCTCCGAATTCTCTGCGTATCGATCTTGACCGGATTAAAATCCGGTCCTACAAAATGATTCGAGCCGATGGCTCTTTTAAAAAGCATCTTTTAAATGAACATCCAAAAAGCCAAACCAGAAGACCACATAATCTTAACCGAAATCACCAAAAAATCAAAAGCCTTTTGGGGATATTCGAAAGAACAAATTTTGGCTTGGGATAAACATCTAACAATTACTTCAGCTTATATTCAAAAAAATCCTGTTTTTAATTTAGTCGAAGAAAAACAAATCATCGGTTATTACTCTTATTTAAAAGAAGAAAATAATCAGGTAAAATTGGACAATTTATTTCTTTTGCCAGAATACATCGGAAAAGGATTCGGGACTTTATTAATGAATGATTTTCTACAAAGAATGCGAAATGAAAAATGCCAAAAAATCATTCTTGATTCTGAACCAAATGCAGAACAGTTTTACCAGAAATTAGGATTTAAAAAAGTGGGCGAATTTGAAACGTCAATCAAAAACAGATTTATGCCGATTATGGAGATGAATCTATAATTAAAATGATTTTTTTCCGCCACAAATTCACGAATTATTTAAAATCAAAATTCGTGAATTTGTGGCGGAAAAAATCTAAACCTTTAATGCAAACCAAAACGTACTCCCCAATCCTAAATTACTTTCAACGCCAACCGTTCCGTTTTGGGCTTCAATAAATTCTTTGCTAATCGCCAGACCCAATCCCGTTCCTGTTTTTGGACTTCCCGGAATCTGGAAATATTTATCAAAAACTTTCTCCTTATATCTCGTATCAATTCCTTTTCCGGTGTCGATTACCTGAAAAACGATTTGATTATTTTCTTCTTTTAGTTTGATAAGAATCGTACTTTTTTCTGATGAATACCGAATCGCATTCGATAAATAATTAATCAAAACCCAGCCTGTTTTTTCGCTGTCGGCTTTTACATCTTTTAGGTTTTCGTCGGCATCAATAATCAATTGAATCTGCTTTTGGTCTGCCTGAACTTTTACTGCTTCAACGGCATAATTTGCAATTTGGTACGGATTGCTTTTTTCAATATTTAATTGAATATTTCCGGTTTCCAGTTGTGATAAATTGAGTAATTCGCCCGTAATTTTTAATAACCTTTGACTATCATCTTTTATACTTTCTACCAATTGTTTTTGGTCTTCGTTCATTTCTCCAGTTTTATCATTTTCAAGCAATTGCAAACTCAGTTTTATAGAAGCAATCGGCGTTTTTAATTCGTGTGAAACGGTGGCAATAAAATTAGTTTTAGCAAAATCCAATTCTTTAAAAAGCGTAATATTTCGCAGAATAATTACATCGCCAATATTGATTTCTTTTTCTTCGCCTGTTGGTGTTATCGTGATGTTGAGGATTTCTTTTTCGAAATAACTTTCTTTGGAATTTGCAAAGATTTTTAAAGGTTGTTTCTTCGAATTCCCATCAGTATCTTTTAAAATCAAAGAACGAATTAAATCATTTGTATTAGCTAATTCCGAAGCCGATTTTCCAATTGCATCTTCCGATTTTAGCCCAATAATTTTCAGCGCTTCATCATTAGCAAACAAAACAATTCCGTCATGATCCAGACCAATAATTGGATCATTCATGTTATTGATAAGCGTTTCCAGACGTTTTTTCTCAAAAAGAAGTTTATATACATTACTATCGTGATATTCTTCGAGTTTCTGCGCCATCGTATTAAACGATTTGGCCAGATCTCCAAACTCGCTGTGGCTTGTAAAATGCACACGCTCCGAATAATTTTTATTCGCAATTTCTTTAATACTAAAAGTCAGTTCCTTAATCGGATTGGCAATATTGTTTGGAAGATTAACTAATAAATTAAAAGCGATCAAAAAGCATAAAGTTCCAACGATAGCAATAGATAAATTAGCCGTTTCAGCCGATTGTTTCGCAATGTCACTTTTCTGTTTAATGGCATCAAGATTCAGTTTCATGATCGCAAAAATATCCTGACGAATCTGCGCTTTTAGATTTTCGTCCGAATTATTCTTTTCTAAAAGAGCAAAACTAGCCATCAGTTTTTCTGTTGCCTGTTTTTCGCCTGGCTCGGTAATATTTCGAGTTTGCTTTTGAAGATTTTCCTCAAAATTTCGAATCGTTTCTTTCGAATCTGATTTCATTCCATCCAAAGCAAAAATCATATTTCGCGAATATTCCAACGTATTGTAATTTGATTTCAGAATATTTTCCGTATCCTGTTTAATCAAAAAAACAGAATAAGCGCTCACCAGCGAAAGGATGATTATCATCAAAAATAACAATCCGACACCCAGATTCAATTTGGTTTTAATTCTCATAAAAATATTTTTTTCACCATATAAGTAATATAAGTTCATTTAAAAGGTTGTACGGATAAGCTTTTTAAACTTTAAACACAATCCGCTTACATTTTCTTATATGACTTATATGGTTTAACCTTTAAGACAAAATAACAAGATCGACGTTTGATAAAGACAGTTTATTTAGCAAGCGTCTGAAAATTGTTGTAGACAAAATTACTTTAAATAAATTCAAATGCGGTTTTCCGATGCAGACAGTTGTGATTTGTTTTTCTTCGACGGTTTTTAAAATCGCATTGGTAATATTTTCATTTTCTACTTTTATAACTTCGGCGCCGAGTTGCACAGCGAGTTTAAAGTTATTAATTAAATGCCGTTGTTTATCGAGAGCAATTCTTGTAGTGCTTTCTTTTGGAGTTTCAACGTATAAAACATACCAGATTCCGTTGTAATAACTCGCCAGACGCGCCGCTTTTCGAATCACAATTTTGGCTGTTTTATCATTACTGCTAATACAAGCCAATAATTTTTCATGTCGTAAAGCATGCAGATTCGGAACTTCATTTTCGACCTTCCGAACGACCTGACTCGCTACTTCCTTTAAAGCCAATTCGCGCAATTGCAGAATCTGTTCCGATTTAAAGAAGTTTGCCAAAGCGGTTTGAATTTTATCTGGCGTGTAAATTTTTCCTTCTTTCAAACGCGCAATCAAATCTTCAGAAGTCAAGTCGATGTTTACGACTTCATCTGCCAGACGCAAAACATTATCTGGAATTCTCTCCTGAACATCAATTCCTGTAATGCGTTTTACGTCTTCGTTTAGACTTTCAATATGCTGAATATTAACCGCCGAAATGACGTTAATTCCCGCTTCGAGAATTTCCAGAACATCCTGCCAGCGTTTTTCGTTTTTGCTTCCCTCGACGTTGGTATGCGCCAATTCGTCTACAATCACAACTTCTGGACGTAAATTTATAATTGCCTGAACATCGAGTTCTTCGAGTTGTTTACCTTTATAAAAAATGGTTCGCCTCGGAATAAGAGGCAAACCAGTTAATAATTCATGTGTTTCTTTCCGATTATGCGTTTCGATATAACCGATTTTCACATCGATTCCGTTTCGCAACAACGAATGCGCTTCCTGAAGCATACGGAAAGTCTTACCCACACCGGCACTCATCCCGATGTAGATTTTAAATTTTCCTTTCCGTGATTTCTGAATCAAATCCAGAAAGTGCTGTGCATTATTTTCTTTTTCCTCTTTCATAGGTTTTTGCCACGAAGGCGCTAAGACACTAAGATTTATTTTAAAATCAGCTAAATCTGCCAAATCTGCGGGAGAAAAAATCTCGCAAAGTCCAGGACGTAGAGTTTTTTTCACGCAGATTTAAAAAGATTTAAGCAGATAACGCAGATTATTAAATAAAAATCAAACTAAATCTGCTAAAATCTGTGGAATCTGCGTGAAATAATTTTTTAAAAACTAATAGCCAACGAAGTCGTTACAAACGTATTTGTATCCGTTGGGAGATTGTTTTTTGTGAAAATTTCATCTTTGCTTGACAAATTTCTCGCTTCAATTCTAAACATAACATTATCAGTAACTAAGTAATCAAAGTTAGCCGAAAATCCGTAAGTTTTAAAACCGTTTGGAGTTTCTGTTGCGATAATTACACCTTTTTCGTCACTGTAATATTCACCACGCGCCGCAAGCTGAATCTTATCTGTCGGTTTGTATTGCAGAATCAAAACTGGCGAAAACCAAACATCATATTTCTCACTTCCTTTTACCGATTGTTGCGAACCCACATCAAAACCAGCTGTTATATTTGTTTTCTCAGACACTTTAAACTGTCCGTAGAAATTATTAAAATAACGCCATTTTTTGTCGATATCAGGCTGTTCGTTTCCTGCATACGTACTCCAGTTTAAAGTCACATTGTCCGAAGGTTTATACGTAACTTGCGTTCCAAAAGCCGGAGTTTGATTTCCTTCAATTTTCTGGATTCTCTGCCAGCCGTTTAAATACATTCCTGCCAAATACCATTTTCCGGATTCAGACGTATAGCCAATTTTAACTCCCGCTTCATAATACGGAGAATTTTCAGCCAGAATGCTTCTCGTTAGATTCTGGCAGTCTTTCCCGATCGCGCTTTCAAAACCAATGTGCGAAGGCATAATTCCAGCATCAATCCATAAATTATGGTTTCGGGAAATTTTCACACCAACATTGGCTTCATACACATTTTGCAGTAAATCCTGTTCAGCCGACATGTTATATTGCGCGTAAGTTCCCGCCATAAGAGCAAAATTCCCTCGGATATTTTCTTTAGAATAATTCACTTTTGCCATTCCCATATTCAGGTTCACTTCATTACTTTTATTATAACTGTAAAAAAATCCTGGGCGCGTATGATCTTCAGGTTTTCCGAAATCATAACTGTAATAAACATCAACATATCCCGAAAAAGTAAACGGACTTTTAGGCTCTTCTTGTGCATGTAAATTGCTAAAACCAAAAGCGATTAAAGCGGTAAGTATTATTTTTTTCATTTGTATTTGTGGTATTTAAACCGATTTAGGGTAATTAAATTAGTAGTAGATTTTTTAGGAGCTAATCCCGCTATCCGCTACAATCTTTTCCTGGCTAAAGAAGCCAGAAAAAGAATTTTCGCTTCTATCGGGGCTAGGAGATTTGGGGTAAAAAGGCGTTTTCTTTCCTGCAATCCCGAGACTTCGGGACAAAACCTTGTAGGTATTAGTTTTAAAGTTTCTGTTTGTCATTTCGACTGAAAGGAGAAATCGCACAAAATCGCTGAATAGTTTTGTCAAACCCGACAGGTTTTAAAAAACCTGTCAGGTTTAAAATCTTATTATTTCAATCCATCAAGGGCAATATTCAATTCCAAAACATTCACACTTTCTGGGCCAACAACAGCCGTATTAATTTTAGATTCTACCAAAGCTTTGACTTTAGCTTCATCCAATTTTCTTTCTTTAGCAATTCGTTTTACCTGAATCAAAGCACCTTGTGGAGAAACATTTGGATCCAATCCGCTTCCTGAAGCCGTAACCATATCTGATGGAATGTCCGCTTTTTTCAAATACGGATGAACCAATAATAAAGTATCAATTCGTTTTTGAACCAAAGCCAGATATTCGGCATTGCTTGGACCTTTGTTACTTCCTGCACTTCCCGCAGCATTATAATCCACAGCCGAAGGTCTTCCCCAGAAATAATTCGATTTGTCGAACTTCTGTCCGATTTTTTGATAACCAATCACTTTTTCGTTAACCGAAAGTGTTTCGCCTTTTCCTTGATTCGGAGCCAATTGAGCCACTCCATAAATCGATAAAGGATAAATAACCGCAAACAAAACCAAAGTCACTGCGGTAAGTTTTAGTATAGAAAATATATTTTTCATTTTTTTTATTTTTAACGTTCTAAGGTGCTAAGATTCTAAGTTTCTGAGCTTTCTTAACCACCTTAGAAATTTATTATTTTGATTTTTTAATTTGAATAAAAGACTAAATCGATAAGAAAAAAACTTAGAACCTTAGCGACTTAGAACCTTAGGAGCTTACATAAATAGAGCAACCGCTAAATCAATTATTTTTATCCCAATAAAAGGCACAATCAACCCACCTAAACCATAAATCAAAAGATTACGTTTCAGAATCGCACTCGCTCCAATCGGGCGGTATTCAACACCTTTCAGCGCAAGCGGAATTAAGATCGGAATAATAATCGCATTAAAAATTACAGCAGATAAAATCGCACTTTCAGGACTATGCAAATGCATAATATTTAAACCTTGCAAGGCTGGAATCGCGGTAATAAAAAGTGCCGGAACAATCGCAAAATATTTCGCAACGTCATTCGCAATAGAGAAAGTAGTCAACGTTCCTCGTGTCATTAAAAGCTGTTTTCCGATTTCTACAATTTCGATCAATTTTGTTGGATCGTTATCTAAGTCGACCATATTTCCAGCTTCTTTTGCAGCTTGCGTTCCACTGTTCATCGCAACACCAACGTTGGCTTGGGCAAGGGCAGGAGCATCGTTTGTTCCGTCACCCATCATAGCAACGAGACGACCTTCTTCCTGTTCTTTTCGGATATAATTCATTTTATCCTCAGGTTTTGCTTCAGCAATAAAATCATCAACACCTGCTTTTTCAGCAATAAATTTTGCCGTCAGCGGATTATCACCCGTAACCATAACCGTTTTGATTCCCATTCGGCGTAAGCGCTCAAAACGTTCTTTCATTCCAGTTTTGATAATATCCTGTAATTCGATAACACCTTGAACCTGATTGTTTTTTAGGACAACCAAAGGCGTTCCTCCGTTAGAAGAAATAGTGATCACTTGTTGTGCAGTATCTTCAGGAAAAGCATTTCCAGCTCGTTCTGCGATTTTTTTAGCAACATCTTGCGCACCTTTTCGAATATTAGTTCCGTCTTTTAAAATAACGCCAGATGTTCTGGTTTCGGCAGTAAATTTTATAGTTTGTGAGATTTCAGAAGTATTTTGTAAAACACTTGGTTTGCTTTCATTTTTTACCTCTAACATTTCACTCAATTCCAAAATACTTTTCCCTTCAGGAGTATCATCAGCAAGCGAACTCAAAACGGCAGATTTCACAAAATCTTCAAAAGCGATTCCTTTGGTTGGGTAAAAATTAGTTGCTTTTCGGTTTCCAATGGTGATTGTTCCCGTTTTATCCAAAAGCAAAACGTCAATATCTCCAGCAGTTTCAACCGCTTTTCCTGATTTGGTAATTACGTTGGCGCGCAACGCTCTGTCCATTCCCGCAATCCCAATCGCAGAAAGCAAACCTCCAATTGTGGTTGGAATTAAGCAAACAAATAAAGCAATAAAAGCTGCAATGGTAATTGGCGCATTGGCATAATCTGCAAAAGGTTTTAAAGTCACGCAGACAATCACGAAGATCAATGTAAAAGCAGCAAATAAAATAGTCAGAGCAATTTCGTTTGGTGTTTTCTGACGGCTCGCACCTTCAACCAAAGCAATCATTTTGTCTAAGAAACTTTCACCAGGTTCAGAAGTTACCTGTACTTTGATTTTATCAGACAAAACTTTTGTTCCGCCCGTAACAGAAGATTTATCTCCGCCAGCTTCTCTAATAACTGGAGCACTTTCTCCTGTAATGGCGCTTTCGTCGATAGTTGCTAAACCTTCAATAATTTCACCATCAGTTGCAATAACATCTCCAGCAACGCAGACAAAAATGTCTCCTTTTTTTAATTGTGACGACGAGATCGTTTGTCCGTTTTCTAATTTTGCAGGCGTTTCTTCACGGGTTTTTCTTAAGCTGTCGGCTTGTGCTTTTCCGCGGGCTTCGGCAATAGCTTCGGCGAAATTGGCGAACAAAAGTGTAGCCAGTAATATTAAGAATATAATTAAGTTGTAAATAAAACTTCCCTGATCGTTGGCACCCATTAAGATCGAAATGCAAACCACAAACATAATTGCAGTTCCGATTTCTACTGTAAACATTACCGGATTTTTAATCATCATTTTTGGATTCAGCTTCACAAAAGATTGCCATAAAGCCTCTTTTACCTGCTGACTTTCAAACAATGATGTGGATTTATTAGTTGTCATTTTCTTGTAAAAAGTTAAATGTTATTTGTTAAATGTTATGAGTTGATTTTAAACACATAGACATAGATTTTTTTATTGATTTTGATGTTAAACATAGCCCACGGTTTCAACCGTGGGTACGCAATGTATTTTCTCAATCTGTGTCCCCACGGTTGAAACCGTGGGTTATGTTTGAAAAACATTTCGTGAATGTTTATATTCATCCCGAAGTCTCGGGGCTATGTGTGAAAACTAGTTTTTTCTAATTCCTTTTTTTGGATATTGAATTCCTATGTTTCTATGTGTTTAAAAAATATCAGCATTATTAAAGAGTAAAATATTCAGCCAATGGCCCAAGCGCCAAAGCAGGAAAGAAGGAAAGTGCAGCAATAATCGCAATAACAGCAAAAATCATGATTCCGAAAATTGAAGTATCCGTTTTTAAAGTTCCTGCACTTTCCGGAATGTATTTTTTATTGGCCAATAAACCTGCGATTGCCAAAGGCCCAATAATTGGAATGAAACGAGCTAACAATAAAACAATTCCTGTAGAGATATTCCAAAACGGATTATTATCACCTAAACCTTCAAACCCAGAACCGTTGTTGGCGGCGCTCGAAGTATATTCATATAACATTTCAGAGAAACCGTGATTTCCCGGATTGTTCAGCCAGCCAGTTGCATTTCCGCTAAACCAATACCCCATTGCAGTATCGTTTGCAGCAAGATAAGATGCTAGAGCAGTTCCTGATAAAATCAATAACGGATGAAGAATAGCGATAAAAGCAGCAATTTTAACTTCCCGAGCTTCAATTTTCTTTCCTAAAAATTCAGGAGTTCGACCAACCATTAAACCTGAAATAAATACAGCCAAAATAATAAAGATGTAAAAGTTGAGGTACCCCACACCACATCCGCCATAAAAGGCATTGACCATCATAGCTAATAACTGCATAGCTCCAGAGATAGGCATCGAACTATCGTGCATGCTGTTTACAGAACCTGTTGAAATTACCGTTGTAGCAATACTCCAAAATCCTGAAATAGCAGGGCCAAATCGGACTTCTTTTCCTTCCATTGCTCCGGTTGTCTGAGCAATTCCCATTTTTTCGATGGCAGGATTTCCATTTAATTCGCTTGAAATTGTTGGAATTACGAGAAGTAAAAAACCAATTGTCATTACACCAAAAACGATGTAAGAGAATTTTCTTTTGTTCAAGAAAAATCCAAGTGCGAAAATCATTGCAAACGGAACAATAAGTTGTGCCCAAAGTTCAACCGCATTGGTGAAATAAGTCGGATTTTCTAAAGGATGCGCAGAGTTGGCTCCGAAGAATCCACCGCCGTTTGTACCAATATGTTTAATTCCAATGAAAGCCGCGGCAGGTCCGCGTGAAACTTCTACCTGGTCGCCTTGTAAAGAGGTAATCGCATCTTTTCCTTCAAAAGTCATAGGCGTTCCGCTGAAAACCAAAACAATTGCTACAATTGCAGAAAGCGGTAATAATATACGGGTACAGCTTTTTACGAAATAGTTATAAAAATTCCCCAGTTTTTCTGTGGTTTTTTCGCGCATAGCGGTAAAAACCATTGCCGCGGC
The DNA here is from genome assembly GCF_003946915.1 of Flavobacterium ustbae. Taxonomy (GTDB): domain Bacteria; phylum Bacteroidota; class Bacteroidia; order Flavobacteriales; family Flavobacteriaceae; genus Flavobacterium; species Flavobacterium ustbae. Next base: position 6,209 of record NZ_RPOC01000010.1, on the reverse strand, counting down.
TGCGATTCCGACTCCGGCAGAAACAAACTGCAGAAACATTAAAACCATTTGCGACAAATAAGAAACACCGCTTTCGCCGGAATAATGCTGTAAATCACAATTCACTAAAAATGAAATGGCAGTATTAAAAGCCAAATCTGGCGACATATTAGGATTATTATCCGGATTTAAGAATAACGAACCTTGAAACATCAGCACAAAAAAGCAAAGAAAAAACCAAACCATATTAATGCTTAAAAGTGCTTTAAGATGCTGTTTCCAGTTCATTTCTTCAGCTGGATTGATGCCGCTGATTTTAAAAATAAATTTTTCAAGCGGGTTGAAAATCGGGTCAAGAAGTGTTTTGTCTCCCGTAAAAACTTTAGCAATATATTTCCCAAATGGAATTGCTAAAACAATGGTCAGGATAAAAATTCCGATGACACCTAGTAATTCTGTGTTCATAATTTTATATTTTGTAAGATGTGAGATGTGAATTGTAAAAAGCGAGATGTGATTTGAGAAATGAAGTCATCTAACATTTCGCTTTTGACATTTCACACAATTAAAATTTTTCAGGTTTGATTAGTACATAAACCAAATACAGGAAAACGGCGATGGAAATAATAAATAGTGCAGTCATGATTTAGATTTTTTCAAAAAATTCGACAGATAAGAAACAGATAGCAAAGAGTAAAACTGCAAGCCCAAGCAAAAGAAATGTGACCATGATAATTTTAGATTTAAGATTTTAGATTGTGCTTTTTGACGATTAACCAATTAACCAGTTTAGCGATTAAACTTTTTTAAACTCCTGAAGCATTAACCTGTTTTATGTATTCTGCTTTTAGAGTTTGCGGAAAAAGATGCGAAATATTGCAGTGGCGCATTTCCATAAAAGAAGAAACGGAGAAAACATAGACGTTTGAAATTGCATTTTTGGTTTCTAAGCTTCCGCTAATGAATAGCCGTTCAGCAAGTGCTAAACATTTTTTTGCCCGAACGATATTACCGCTAATAATCGATTTTTTGGTAATCTCAGCAAACCGTTCGGCTTGTTTGTAGATGGTATTTACTTTATTTTTCATGAGAAATGATTTTAAATGTTCTTTCCCGCCTTATGCCAAATTATATTCCGAAAATGATGAGTAATGTGTAAAGCATTGTAAAATAAAAGGTTATTGTTTCGTGCCAAAATTTCGGCATAAAAAAAGCCTATCAAAATGATAAGCTTTTATTGAAATGATATGATTTTAGTGTAGGTGGCTCGTACAAGGTTTCCAAAACCTTGTAGGTATTTGTGATGAGGTCTAAACTTATAATCAAACCTACAAGGTTTTGGAAACCTTGCAGGAACGCTATAAATTATATTCCTCAATTTTTCTATACAAAGTCGCAATTCCAATTTCAAGAAGTCTAGCCGTTTCTGCTTTATTACCTTTCGTATAATTTAAAACTTTCTGAATATGCAGTTTTTCAATACTCTGCATAGAAAAAGCCGACATCGATTTGTTGTTTTTTTCCTGTTGATGCTGCATTTCATACGGAAGAACATCAGAAGTCAAAATGTCACTGTTACTTAAAATAACCGATCTTTCGATAATATTTTTAAGTTCACGGATATTTCCCGGCCATGAATAATTTTCTAATTTCTGAACAAAATCATCCGAAACCGATAACATCTTTTTATTTGTTTTTTCAGAAAACTGTTTCACAAAAAAATTAACCAAAAGCGGAATATCTTTTATTCTTTCACGAAGCGAAGGAAGTTTGATTTCGAAAATATTCAAACGGAAATACAAATCAGAACGAAAACGGTGTGCATCGCTTTCTTCTTTTAAATCACGATTTGTGGCGGCAATTAACCTGAAATTAGATTTTTTTGAAGTCGTATCGCCAACTGGAATATATTCATTGGTTTCCAGAACACGTAATAATTTTGCTTGAAGATCAATCGGCATTTCACCAATTTCATCCAGAAATAAAGTACCGCCGTTTGCTTCTTCAATAAAACCTTTTTTATCTTTTAAAGCTCCAGTAAAAGCACCTTGTTTGTGCCCGAAAAGTTCACTTTCCAAAATTTCCTTGCTAAAAGTACTGCAATTTAAAGCCACAAAAGATTTTCCGACACGATTGCTATTTTCATGAATCGCCTGAGCAAAAACCTCTTTTCCAGTTCCTGTTTCTCCCGTTAATAAAACAGTCGAATCAGTTTTAGCTACTTTTTGTGCCAGATCGATTACTTGCTCAATTCCTTTTGATTTACCTATAATTGTAGTAAACGAATATTTATCGCCAATACGTTTTTCGAGTTGCTGCACTTTTTTTTGCAATTGCACTTTTTCAACCGCTTTGTACAAAAGTGGAATAATCTTGTCATTATCATCGCCTTTTACAATATAATCGAAAGCGCCGTTTTTCATCGCCTGAACACCGTCGGGAATATTTCCGAAAGCGGTTAGGAGAATAACTTCTGTTAAAGGAAAACTACCTTTTATATTTTGTACAAAATCGACACCGTTTCCGTCAGGCAGTTTTACATCACACAAAACCACTTCAATGTCATTTTGTTCTAGTTTTTTAAAACCCGATTTTAAATCTTTGGCTTCAAAAACTTCGAAACCTTCCGATTTTACAATACGTACTAAAAGACTTCTCAGTTTTTCTTCGTCGTCTATAATTAAAATTTTGTGTATCATTTGCAGTTATGCTAAATCAAATTTTGATATTTGATGTACAAATTTAGGTGTAAAACCAGTTCGCTTTTTTAATTCGGTCGAAATTATTTTTAAGAGTATAATCAGTTTTAAAATATTATCTTCAAAAAGAAATGTACTTTTAGTTCGAAAAATGAACCACTAAAAATTTATGTCAAAACAAATTCTCCTTATATTAACTGCTATAATTTTTAGCAGTTTCAATGGTTATTCAAACGGAATAATTGAAAAAGATTCTTCAAAAAGGAAAACTATTTCATTCAAAATAAAATTGAAATCGGCTGATAAAGTAAAAATTTCCATCTCTCCATTAAAATACAACAAACATTTTGCTTATAGTTTTACGCTTGACGATGGTTACAGATCGGCTTATTTGACAGCATTTCCATTATTAAATGGAGGAAAAATTAGTGCTTCAAATAAAAATGGATGGAAAATAGATCAGGGTGGGGACGGAACAACTTCAAAAGGTCTTTTTTATACAGACGGATTGGGGAATAAAATTCCGTTCAAATTAGCATTAGCCATAAACGGAGCATCTTTAAATAATTTGCCTAATCGTGGACATCTTTCTTGGGGTGAAGTTCGTGAAATGTACAATGCAGGTTGGGATATTCTCAATCACAGTTTTCATCACGCCACAAAACACGGCACCAATTATTTGACAGAAGTAACAGATAATACAAAATCGATAAAAGAAAATCTGAACTTCACAATGTCACATTTTGTAGTTCCAGGCGGAGAAGGTGATGAAAAATATTATTTAGAGTACGAAAAAGAGGCACTTCAAAACGGTCATTTTTCGGTGGCTTCATACTATGGAAAAGGGCCAGTTTATAAAGTCAATGAAAAAGTTGATTTAGATAAATTGATTTCTGCCAGAACTTTTGTGCAGAGTTCAAAAGATACAACAAGTTTTAAAACAATGGATAAATATTTAAAAATGATAGATTCTATTGTAAAACAAAAAGATGCAGTTTGGTTTAACGAATTCACACACGGAACTGGAAATACTAATCTTTGGAATCTTAGTATGCGTTTTCCTGATTTTAAATATTATATGACAAAACTTGCCAATAAATATGGAGCAAATGGAAACGATTCAATTTGGATGGCGCCATGGCAGGAAGTCTACGAATACATTTGGCTGAGAGATAGGATTAAAGTTGATTTCGTTCAGAAAGATAAAGAAGTAACGGTAACGATTCAGCTTCCAGAAATTCCTAAAAGTTTTAGAAATCGTGATATTTCATTAAATGTAGAAAATTCGTCAAAATTTGAAGTAGAAACAGATAAAGATGCCAAAATAAAACACAACGGCAAAACAAACCACGATTTGATTATACTTCAATTAAGATAAAGACATTTGTATCTACAAACATTATAATTCTATTAACATTAGAAATAAGAGGCATTCACATAAATGACTTAATTTTGCATTTTAGCCTTATTTATATATGAAAAACCCAATTTCAGTCTCAATATTAGAGCTTGCGATTATCACCCAAGATAGCAACGCAACAGAAACATTTCAAAAAACAAAAGAAATAGCCCAACTTGCCGACAAAATCGGGTACAAAAGAATGTGGCTCGCAGAACACCACAATATGGCACACGTTGCCAGTACAGCAACGGTAGTTTTAATTGGTTATATAGCAAGTCAAACACAAAACATCCGAGTAGGTTCTGGCGGAATCATGCTGCCAAATCATTCACCTTTAGTAGTAGCCGAGCAATTCGGAACACTTGAAACACTTTATCCAAACCGAATCGATTTAGGATTAGGAAGAGCCCCAGGAACAGATCAGCCAACAGCCGAAGCGATTCGAAAAGACTTTTTTGAGCAAGCACAGCGATTTCCGCAGAATGTGAGCAAGCTTCAGGAATACTTTTCAGTAGAAAATGCCACAGGAAAAGTCCGTGCATTTCCAGCCGAAGGTTTAAAAGTGCCAATCTGGATTTTGGGATCAAGTATGGACAGCGCGGCTCTCGCAGCAGCGTACGGACTACCTTATGCATTTGCCGGACACTTTGCGCCAAAATTGATGATTCAGGCATTTGAATTTTATAGAGAAAATTTCCAGCCGTCTGAATTTTTAGATAAACCTAAAACTATGGCTTGTCTCAATGTAATTGCTGCTGATACAAATGAAGAAGCAGAATTGCTTTCTACAAGTTTGTATCAAATGTTTTTAAACTTAATCAGAAATGATCGCAAAGGATTGCAGCCTCCAGTTTCATCATTAGACGATATCATGAATGAAGCAGAACGTTTTCATGTAAACCAAATGACCGCTGGAACCTTTACAGGAAACAAGGAACAGTTAGTTACAGATCTTAAAAAGTTTATCAACTACGCAAGAATCGACGAATTAATGGTAACAAGTCCAATCTTTGATCATCAGGCAAAACTAAAAAGCATCCAAATCACAAAAGAAGTTATAGATGCGATAAATGAATAATATATTAAGGTAGTTTTACACTATATATATAAGAGTAATTATTTACAACTAAACCCGACAGTTTTCCAAACCTGTCGGGTTTCTGTATTATATAGGTGCAGCATTATTCATAACCCCCAATCTTCCGTAGAGACGCACCGCAGTGCGTCTCACGCCACGCATAAAAGAACGGTCCTGTCTGGCTGAGCTCAGCGAAGCCTTTAGGGTTTGGAATTTGGAATTTGGAATTTGGAATTTGGAATTTGGAATTTGGAATTTGGAATTTGGAATTTGGAATTTGAAACTTGGAATTTGAAACTTGGAATTTGAAACTTGGAATTTAAATATTAATAGGGAGCTGTTTCCCGCTATCCGCTTCAATCTTTTGTCTGGCTAAAGAAACCAGACAAAAGGATTTCCGCTGCTATCGGGGCTAGGGCAGCTGTTTTCGGAAGAAGCAAATACTGCAAAAAGAACAAAAAAGGCTCGAAAAAAGTCAAAAACCAATAAAAACGACATGCGAAAAGAGCCGAAAACCATCAAAAAAGAAAAAAACGCAGAAAAACCCCACAGCTCAGCAGAAAAAGTTGAATTGTAAAGGATGGGTTATGAGCGCGTTAAGAAAAAGATGGAAAAAATGTAAAATAAAAGCTTGTAAATGTAAATAAAGGTTCTACTTTTGCACCCGCAACAGCGAAAAACGTTCATCAAAATAGTGGCAGGCACTGAATCAAAAGAAAAGCGATTTTCTAAAAAAAAAAGATCCTGAAAAGCTTGCGAGATTTGAAAATGCTTTTTACATTTGCACCCCGCAAAACACTGAAAGTTCCTTGAGAGATTGCTGAGAAAAATAGAAAAGAGAGGCGAAAAAAAAAGTTTCAAAAATTTTTAAATTTTTCTTGCAGGAAACAAAAAGAATCATTAGTTTTGCACCCGCTTTGAGATACAGGCGAAACAGAAAAAAGACACGTTCGTAGACATATTGAATTGACAGCCGTTCTGAAAGAGATTTCAGAACAAAAGAAATAAGAGCAGTAGAGTCGGAAGATTCGAAACGGCCAAAAGAGAAGGC